>NZ_PZOX01000002.1 GCF_003044305.1 Vitiosangium sp. GDMCC 1.1324
TCTGAAATCATTAAGGTTTTTCTGACGGGAGAGGGGTATGGGCAGGAAGCACCTCTCGGAGCGAGGAGGAGACGCGGCCGCCACGGTGGGGGGAGGCATGTGGCTGCTCGCACTGCTGAGTGCCGCGGTGGTGGCTTGCGCGGGTTGCGAGCACGCGAGGCCCGCGCAGGCCAAGGCCCAGCCCTATGTCGTCGACGAGGACGCGAGTGGAGTTGGCAGTGCGCTCGGGACCGGAGGCGCGGGTTACGACTGCGATGACGAGCTCAACCAGTGTTTCAACAAATGCTGGGAGTCCTCGCGGCAACCCTATCCCCATATCGAACACAACGAGTGGTACTACGAATACTGCACCCGGGAGTGCCGCAAGGAATACATGTCTTGCATTGAGGAGAAGGAGAAGGAGGAAGCGGAGAAGGTGAAGAAGCGCCCGCCCCTCGAGTTCTCGAGTCTCGACGCGGCCCGCGACTGGATTCGGAAGCACAAATCAGAACTGGCGCTCGGAACGGTTGTGATTGTCGCGGGCACGGCATTCATCCTCGTCACGGGCGGAACCGGTGCGCTGCTCCTGGCGCCGCTGGCCCTCTAGATGTCTGTCATTTCCCGGCATGCCAATGAAATACAATCCCAACTTCGATGTCGACACAGTCCTCCGGACCGTGGAAGCCTTGAGCAAGCAATACCCCGAGGGGACGCCCGAAGACGAGGCGCTGCGGGTATGTGCTTCTGCGTTGCTCTTCGTTCGCGACGACCTGCGGAAACTCGAGGAGCTCCGCGAGTTCTTCCGCAAAATCACGACCCCGGCCATCGAGGGAATCAAGGTCGTCCACTCCTTCGCCTCGAGAGAAGAGGCGGATGCATGGCTCGCGAGTGGACTGGCCCGGGATGGCCTGCTCGTCAGGGTCGCGGGCCAAGGCTTCACGGTCATCGACCACGGTCCGAAGGGGCTGAAACTGGTCCGGATACCGCTCCCGGAAGAGCTGCCCCCTCACAAGCCGGGCAAGTAGCCGTCACGCTCCGAGCAGGCGAGCTCGGCCCGCCCTACCCAGCGGCCGATAAGCAGGCCTTGCGAGAGGGTCCAGGTTTTCTGGTGGGGGTGCGGAGGCGATCCGGTTAGCTAGGCGCTTCTGAACGTCGTCCCGTGGGAGCCCCCTCATGCCCGCAGAAGTGCTGTTCCGCCCCTTCGCCTACAAGTCGCTGAAACTGAAGAATCGCATCGTCATGGCGCCCATGACGCGAGCCTTCTCTCCCAACGGGGTGCCGACACCCGAGGTCGCCAGCTACTACCGCCGCCGGGCCGAAGGGGAGGTGGGCCTCATCCTCTCGGAGGGGACCGTGGTGGCTCGGCCCTCGGCGAAGAATGACCCCAACGTGCCCGACTTCCACGGCGAGCTGCCGCTGGCGGGATGGAAGCGCGTCATCAACGAGGTGCATGCCGCGGGCGGGCGGATGGCCCCGCAACTCTGGCACGTGGGCTCGGCGCGCAATCCCCAGGCGACCTGGGTGGCACCACCCCCCGTGGACAGCCCCTCGGGCCTGTCCAGGCCGGACAAGAAGTTCACCGAGCCCATGACGGACGAGGCCATCGCCGACACCCTTTCAGCGTTCGGCAAGGCGGCGGCGGATGCCAAGCGACTCGGCTTCGATGCGCTCGAGATTCACGGCGCCCACGGCTATCTGATCGACCAGTTCTTCTGGGCGGGGACGAACCAGCGGACCGACGCCTTCGGAGGCGCCACGCTCGCCGAGCGCTCCCGCTTCGCCGCCGAGGTGGTGAAGTCCATCCGCGCGGCGGTGGGCGAGGACTTCGTCATCATCCTGCGGCTGTCGCAGTGGAAGCAGCAGGACTACAACGTCAAGCTCGCCTCGACGCCCCAGGAGATGGAGACCTGGCTCACGCCGCTGGTGGACGCCGGGACGGACATCCTGCACTGCTCGCAGCGCCGGTTCTGGGAACCGGAGTTCGAGGGCTCGGAGCTCAACTTCGCGGGCTGGGCCAAGAAGCTCACCGGCAAGCCGACCATCACCGTCGGCTCGGTCGGACTGTCGGGCGAGTTCGTGGCGGCCTTCGGGGGCGAGAGCTCGAAGCCAGCGTCCCTCGACAACCTGTTGCAGCGCCTCGAGCGGGAGGAGTTCGACCTGGTCGCGGTCGGCCGCGCGCTCCTCGCGGATCCGCAGTGGGCCCTGAAGGTACGCGAGGGCCGCGACCACGAGCTGTCCGACTTCAAGAAGGAAGCACTCGCCACGCTCGCCTAGCGCTCGACCCCGCGGGACTTCGGGAGCTGGTAGCCTCCTCGCGCTCCGCCATGCGCCGCTCCCCGCTCCCCTCCAGCGCCGTGCACACCTGGCGCCCGCCGCTGCTTCCGGGCGTGGAGGTGACGCGGGTGGAGAACGATGCCCGGCTCTGGTCCGGGCACTCGACCCGCTATGCCATCTCGGTGACCTACTCCGGGGCCTTCGACTTCTGGTACCGGAAGCGCGTCTGGACGCAGGGACCCGGCCGCCTCAAGCTCAAGGAACCCGGTGAGGTCCATCGGGACGTGCGCATACATGCTCCGGTGACGGCCCAGACGATCGCCTTCGAGGCACCGCTCGTCGAGGAGGCGGCACGGCTGCTGGGCCTGCACGGCACACCCCACTTCAACGACGCGCTGACGCGAGGCTCGGGACGGACGGAGGCCACCGCCCTGCGGCTGCATGCGGCGCTCGCGGCGAGGACCGCCCATCGGCTCGAAGGGGAGTCACTGCTGGCGGAGGCCCTCGAAGCGGTGCTGGTGGAGTATGCCGGCGGCACACCGGAGCCTGACTCCCGGGAGCGACACCCTCCGGCGGTGCGGCGTGCGCGCGAGTACCTCCACGCGCTCTCCACGGAGAACGTGGGGCTCGAGTCCCTGGCGGACGCGGTGGGCCTCAACCGGTTCCGCCTGCTGCGCCTGTTCCGGGCCGAGTTCGGGCTGCCCCCGCACGAATACCTGACGCATCTGCGCGTGGCACGAGCGCGCGTGTTGCTCGCGGAGGGAGTCCCCGCCGGCCGTGTCGCCGTGGATGTGGGCCTCTACGACCAGAGTCAGCTCAACCGCCACTTCAAGCGGATTGTCGGCCTCACGCCGGGCCAGTACGCCCGGGCCCGTCAATAACGCCCAAGTCTGGACGGCCCGTGTTGCCCTATTCCCCCGGGGCACTGGACTCCCTCCGCGCCGGCCGCGCGGCATTTCCCCTCCGAGGTGTATCGAATGGGCGCTCATCGCCATGGCCTCCTGCTGCTCGCCATCTCCCTCCTCACGGCGGCCCCTGCCTCCGCCGCTGCTCCCGACGCAGGGACAAAGCCACCAGCCCGCGCTTCCGTGCAGGTAACCTGGCTCGGGCACGCGGCGTTCGAGGTCGTCTCACCGGGAGGCACCCGGCTGCTGCTCGACCCGTGGCTGAAGGAGAACCCCCGGACACCGCCCGCCTGGAAGGACGTGGCGCGCTACGGGCGCGAGCGGCCCACCGCCATACTCGTGACGCACTCGCATGCGGACCACGCGGAGGACGTCCCCGCGCTCGCCTGGACGAGCGGTGCGCCCGTGGTCGCCACGGGCGAGCACCTGCGCGCCATGAAGATTCCCGAGGCGCAGCAGCACAGCGTCAACGTGGGTGGCTCCTTCCAGTTGGGAGACGTCACCGTGCACGTCGTCCCCGCGATGCATTCGAGCGAGGCGGGTGGAAGGCCCCTGGGCTACGTGCTCACCTTCGCGGATGGGCGCTCGCTCTACCACACGGGCGACACGTGGCTCTTCGGAGACATGGAGCTCATCCAGGAGCTCTACCACCCGGACATCCTGCTGCTCACCGTGGGAGGGGGGCGCTGGGGCCTGGATCCGAAGACCGCGGCGCTCGCGGTGCGGAAGTACTTCCGGCCCACCCTCATCATCCCGATGCACTTCGGGACCTTCGAGCCGCTCGCGGAGGAAGCCGAGGTCCGCGCCGCCTTCGCGGGCGACCCGAGGATGCGGCTGCTCACCCCCGGGCAGCCCGTTTCCCTGTGACCCTGCTCCGTCTCAGACGGAGATCACCACCTTGCCGAAGTGGGCGCCGGACTCGAGGTAACGCAGGGCCTCGCGGGCCTGCTCGAAGGGGAAGACGCGGCCGATGACGGGCTTCACCCGATGCTGGGTGATGACCCGGTTCATGTCCTCGAACATGACGCGGCTGCCCACGAAGACGCTCTGGATGCGGAGCTTCTTCGGCTCGGCGAGGGCGGAGTCGGGATTGCCACGGCCGCCGCTGAGCAGACCGATGAGGGCGATGTGCCCACCGGGCCGCGTGGCGCGAACGGACTTCGGAAGCGTCTCCGCACCCGCCACCTCGAGGACATGGTCCACGCCCTGTCCGCTGGTCAGCTCAAGGACCTTCTCGTCCCAGTTGGGATGCTGCTTGTAGTTGATGGTGCCGTCCGCGACGAGCGTCCGCGCCCGTTGCAGCTTCTCGTCACTGCTGGAGGTGATGAGGGTGCGCGCCTTCAGCAGGCGGGCGAACTGGAGCCCGAAGATGGAGACCCCTCCCGTGCCCAGAGCCAGCACCGACTGGCCCACCTGGAGTTGGCCCTGGGGCACCAGGGCGTTCCAGGCCGTGACGCCCGCGCAGGGCAGCGTGGCACCCTCCTCGAAGGAGAGGTGCTCCGGCAGATGCACGAGCCCCTCCGCGTCCAGGGCGACATACTCCGCCAGCACGCCATCGACGCCCCCACCGAGCGCCCTGCTCGCCGCATCCTGTGGCAACGCTCCGTCCGTCCAGGTCTGGAAGAAGGTCGGGGCCACACGGTCGCCGGGCTTCACGCGGGTGACGCCCTGGCCCACCGCGACCACCTCGCCGGCCCCGTCCGACACGGGAATGAGGGGAAGCCGGATGGGCGCCCGATAGGTGTTCCGCAGGATGAGCAGGTCCCGATAGTTCAGCGACACCGCGCGGATGCGTACCAGGGCCTGACCCGGGCCGGGCTTCGGCTCGGGCCTGTCCACCTGCACCCATCCGTCGATGTCACCCGTCTTCTGGAGCTCGTAGGCCTTCATGGGGAGCGAATCCCTCCATTCACGTGGGAGATGTGCCGCGGCTGATTAACCAGTGCCACCTGGCATGGCCATGTCAATCCCCACGTGAGGGAACCCGCTGCCGGGTACGCGTCACTCGGCCTTCTTCGGCGCGCGGGTGGCGTCCACCACGCGATGAATCGGATAGAGCTCGCCCACCTGGATGAGGCCATCGAGGAACTGCCAGCGGCAGAAGCCGTCATCCGAGTGCGGCTCGAGCAGGTACACGACGAGGGTGCCGGTGCGCTGGGCCGTGGGCACGTACAGGGTTCCCGCGGGGAACTCGCGCGTGGAGCGCTCGGGAGCCACGGTGAGCACCGTCTCGAAGCGCACGGGCTTGGGCTTCTGGCTGAGCGGCACCTCGGCCTCGCCGGGCGGGGGAACGTTCGCGGCCACGTCGGGGCTGAACGTCTCCTCGCGCCGCGCCACCCGGTAGCTGTCGACGGAGAAGCTCCGCGGAGCCTCCAGGCGCTCGAAGCGGATGCCATGCCCCTCGAGGCGCGAGGCGAGCTCCGCTGGCACGAGATACGCCGCGGGCGTGCTCACCGCCTGCGTGGGGACGAACGTCCGGTGGTGCGGGACGTCATAGGCCTTCCGGCGCTTTCCCGGGTAACGCCGCTCGGAGATGCTCGCCTCGTCGTAGGCCAGGATGTGGGCCATGTCGCCGGGCTTCGCATAGGCGGGGTACTCGAACACGAGCGCACCCTTGTCGTCGCGCGTGGCCACGCCGTAGTTGATGCCCACGAGCGCCTGTACATCGGGCGAATCGCCGCGCTCCTGGATGTGCTCCGCCTCGAGCTCGGTGATGGCGCGATAGGCGGAGGCGTTCTTCGCGGCATCGCGGAACAGCTCGAGCAACCACGCCCGTATCACCGCGCAGCGGCGCGGGAAGTCGATGTAGCTGTAGGTCTCGAGCAGCACATCGAGCCGGCCGAGCAACCCGCGGTAATGGCTGCCGAAGCGCGGGAGCGCGGGATAGGTGTGCCAACCCGAGCGGGGGTCTCCCTCATTCTTGTAGTTGCCGTACCAGAAGCTGTCGAAATCGTGGCGCGTCTTCACCGCCTTGGCCACGCGGTCGAGCATCACGCGGTTGAACGCGCGCAGCTCCGAGAAGAGCGGCTCGTTCGAGTGCGACGTGTCGTAGGTGAGGTCGAAGGCGTGGATGCTGCCGTCGGTGGTGTGGCAGTCGATGAAGAGGTGGGGCCACCACTCCTGGTACAGCTTCGCGAGCGCACGCGTCTCGGGGGCCTCCTGCTTCATGCTGTCGCGGTTGAGGTTCCACCCCTCGCCCGTGTAGCGCATGCCCACGCCGCCCTCGGGGTTCACCTGCCCCTCGAGGTTCTTGAGGTCGAGCTTGCGGTTGTTGGGGCTGATGCGGTCGTTGCCGTCGGGGTTGAAGTTCGGCACCAGCACGAGGCACAGCTTGTCGAGCAGCTTCGCCCCGAGCTTCGTGAGGGTCAGGTCCCGGGCGAGCGCGAGCACGGACTCCTTGCCCTCGACCTCACCGGCGTGGATGTTGGCCTCCACCATCACGATGGCCTTCTTCTGCTTGCGCGCGAGCTCGGGGGTGAAGCAGCCGCGGTCGCTCACGATGAGGGCCACCAGGGGCTGCCCCTCACCGCTCTTGCCGAAGTCCACACGCTGGACCAGCTTCGTGCGGCGGCAGAGCTCGTCGACGAAGGCGAGCACATCGGAGTGACGTGAAGTTTCCTTGTACTTCGAAGACTCAGCGCGGGTGAGCAGCTCGGTCATATGGGCGCGCATCCGAGCGCTCCGCCCCCCGCAGCGTCAAGCATTTGCTAGGCGGCGGGCGCCACGTCCTGCTCGCGCGCGGGAGCCCTGCGCATGGGTTGGGATTTTCCGTACGTCAACGAGCGCCAAACCCACTCGACAGGGCCGAAGCGGAAGCGGGCCAGCCAGAGGTGGCTCACCAGGACCTGGACCCAGAAGAGGCCGAACATGAGCGCCAGGCACGGCAGGGGACGCAGCTTGCCGATGAGGTTGAACCCATAGCCGTAGTAGATGAACTGGCTGATGACGGTCTGGCTCAGATAGTTCGTCAGCGCCATCTGCCCGGCGGGGGCCAGCACCGCGAGGAACCGCCGCGCCCGGGGACGCAGGAAGAGGAGCGAGAGGCCGGCCACGTAGAACGCGGTGAGGCCGAGCACCCCCACCTCCCAGACCGACTGGAAGAGGAGCCGCCACCATAGCGCCGGCCGGGAGAACACCCCGGCTTTCAGCAGGTGATCGACGAGCAGACCCACGCCATTGCCCAACACGGCCAGCACCAGCCCCCACCCGATGAGCCGGCGGAAGAGGGGGCGGTTCGCCTCCACGTCGTGGAAGATCCTTCGCCGCCCGGCCAGCAGGCCGAGCAGGAACCGGCCGAGGGAGATCAGCCCATGCGCGAACGTCATCGGCTTGAGGAAGATCTTCCAATAGAAGATGGCATTGGCCCGCGCCGTGGTGAGGTAGGAGCCGCTCTGGAAGGCGGCCAGTGTCTCGCTCCGGATCGCCGCCACGTTCGCCATGTTCGCCTTGGACGCCTCCTGCACGGCTTCCGGCGAGCTCGCGAGCAGCGGCACATAGGTCATGACGGCGGTGACCACGAGCGGTGCGCCGATGATGAGCACGAGGCTCCAGACGAGCAGCCGCTTGTCGGGCAGCTTCCGGAACAGCAGGAGCACGAAGCCCGTCATCGCGTACAGGTTGAGCACGTCGCCGTACCAGAGCGCGAACAGGTGCGTGAGGCCGATGAGCAGGAGCACCCCCAGCCGCCGGGAGTACACGGAGACGACCGAGGCCCCCCGAGCCTCGGCCCGGCCCATCTGGATGGAGAAGCCGAGGCCGAAGAGGAACGAGAACATCGACATGGCCTTCTCAGCCACCAGGCGGGTGAAGAGGAAGTCGGTGACGACATCCACCCGCGTCGACAGCAAGGCCTCGGCGCTCTCCTTCGGCAGGAGGCCCCGTCCGCTCAGGTGCATGTAGGCATTCGAGACGAAGACGCCGCAGAGCGCGACGGCACGCAGGATGTCGAGGAGGATCAACCGCTCGCTGGCGTCGACCGGGCGCGCACCGATGACGGCGGAGGTCACCGGCGGGGGAGTGCTGACCATGCGTCCAGCAGATGCCTCCCCCCTCGCACACGTCAAGGGGGCTTCGAGCCGCCCTCCGGCCGCTCCTTGGCCTAGAAACGATCCATACCATTTCTCCGGGTTCGACGCACCGCCCCAAGGCCCCTGGGGCTCCCTCGTCTGGTTGCCCCCGGGAGCCCGACGTTGCGGCCCGGAGCCCGGTTAGGTACGTCTGTCGGTACATGCAACCAGGACGAAGACCGATGGCGCCGCCAGGGAGCGGAAAGGCCGTGTGGCGCGCGCTCGGGTATCTGCGGCGGTACAGGCTGGAGACTGCGGGCGCGTTGGCGTCGCTCCTGTTGGTGTCGGCCACCAACCTCGCAGCACCACAGATGGTGCGGGTGGCCATCGACAACGGCATCGCCAAGGGCAACAACGCCACGGTGCTCGCGGCCGTGGGCGGACTGGTGGCCATCGCGCTGGGGCGGGGACTCTTCAACTTCCTCCAGGGCTACCTGGCCGAGCGCGTCTCCCAGGGCGTCGCCTTCGACCTGCGCGACGCGCTCTTCGCGCGCATCCAGCGGCTGAGCTTCAGCTACTACGATCAGGCGCAGACGGGACAGCTCCTCACCCGGCTCACCAACGACGTCGAGCAGGTGCGCACCTTCGTCGGCACCGGCGTGGTGCAGCTCGCCGCCTCGCTCGCCATGCTGGTGGGGTGCGCGGCGCTGCTCTTGAGCACCAACCCCGTGCTCGCCGTGGCGTCGCTGGCGACCATCGCGCCCATCCTCTGGTTGTTCCGGAGCTTCATGGGGAAGATGGGCCCGCTGTTCGGCAAGGTGCAGATGACGCTGGGCCAGCTCAACGGCATCCTCCAGGAGGACCTGCGCGGCGTCCGCGTGGTGCGCGCCTTCTCCGGCGAGGCCCGCGAGGCCGCCCGCTACCAGAAGGCCAATGAGGAGCTGCTGGGGCACAACCTCCTGGTCATCGAGGCCATCTCCACCAACTTCCCCTTCGTGGGCTACTTCGCCGCTCTCGGCACGCTCGTGGTGGTGGGGTTGGGCGGCCTGCTCATCTTCCGCAACAGCCTGACCATCGGCGAGCTGCTCGCGTTCAATTCCTATCTGGGCTTCCTGATGATGCCCATCATCACGCTGGGCTTCATCGCGGCGCAGATCTCCCGCGCCGGGGCGTCCGCGCTGCGCGTGTTCGAGCTGCTCGACACCCAGGTGGAGGTGGCCGACAAGCCCGGGGCCACGCCGCTGCCGCCCCTCCAGGGACGGGTCGAGCTCCGGGACGTGCGCTTCCGCTACGCGGGCAGCGAGCGCGAAATCCTGCGCGGGGTGAGCTTCACGGCCGAGCCGGGACAGCTCGTGGCCATCCTCGGGACGACAGGCTCCGGCAAGAGCACCATCATCAACCTGCTGCCCCGCTTCTACGACGTGACCGGAGGCGCGGTGCTCCTGGACGGGCACGACGTGCGCGAGGTGACGCTCTCCAGCCTGCGCTCGCAGATTGGCGTGGTGCTGCAGGACTCGCTGCTCTTCTCCGGGACGGTGCGAGAGAACATCGCCTACGGCCGCCCGGACGCGACGCTGGAGGAGATTCGAGCGGCGGCCGAAGCGGCGCAGGCGGCGGAGTTCATCGCCGGGCTGCCGCAAGGCTACGACACGGTGGTGGGCGAGCGGGGCGTGGGGCTCTCGGGTGGACAGCGCCAGCGCCTGGCCATCGCCCGGGCCCTGCTCACGGACCCACGGCTGCTCATCCTCGATGACAGCACCTCCGCGGTGGACGCCGAGACGGAGGCCGCCATCCAGGATGCGCTCGACAGACTGATGCGCAGCTCGCACCGCACGGCCATCGTCATCGCCCAGCGCATCAGCACGGTGCGCGACGCGGACCTCATCCTCGTGATCGATGAGGGCAAGGTGGTGGCACAGGGCACGCATGAGCAACTGCTCGGCTCGAGCCCGCTGTACAACGAGATTCTTGGCTCGCAATTGCAGCCCGGGAAGGTGGAGGCAGCATGAGGAGGCCAGGAGGAATCGAGTCGATGGCGGAGCTGGAGGTCCAGCATGCCGCCAACCGGGGAGCGGTGGCGCGCCGGCTGACGGCCGAGCTGCGGCCCTACCGGGGCACGCTGCTCGTGGCCCTGGTGTTCGTCCTCGTGGTTGCGATGACCCAAGCCGCCGGGCCGTACCTGGTGAGCCGGGCCATCGACCGCGACATCGGGAACAGGGACGTGGAGGGCCTGCTGCGCACCATGCTGATGCTGTTCGTCGTCTACAGCACGGGCGCGGTGGCCGGGTGGGCGCAGACGCGGCGCGTGGGCATGACCGGCCAGCGGGTGCTCTCCACCCTGCGCAACCGGCTCTTCGAGCAGCTCCAGGCGCTGCCGCTGTCGTACTTCGACAAGCGGCCCATCGGCGACCTGATGAGCCGGCTGCTCAGCGACGTGGACACGCTCAACCAGTTCTTCTCGCAGGGGATGACGCAGCTTCTGGGCGCGATGCTGGGGTTGGTGGGCGTGCTGGTGGCGATGCTGGCGCTCAACGTCCGGCTGGCGCTGGCGTGCTTCACCATCATCCCGGTGATGCTGCTCACCACCTGGTTCTTCGCCGCTCGGGCGCGCAAGGCGTACCGCAAGACACGGCAGACGGTGGGCAACGTGACGGCGTCGCTGCAGGAGCAGATCGTCGGCGTGCGGCAGGCGCAGGCGTTCAACCGCACGGACGTGAACATCCAGCGCTTCCGCAGCCAGAACGCCGCCAACCGCGACGCCAACATGTCCGCGGTGGGCGTCACCTCGGCGTTCTCTCCGGCGATGGACATGCTCTCCACGCTCGCCACGGCGCTCGTCATCGGGTACGGCGGCTACCAGGTGCTCCAGGGGCAGCTGAGCGTGGGCCTGCTGGCGGCGTTCCTCATCTACGTGCAGCAGTTCTTCCGGCCGGTGCAGATGGCGGCCTCGGTGTACACGCTGATGCAGTCGGCGCTCGCCGGCGCGGAGCGCATCTACTCCATCCTCGATGAGACGCGCGAGCCCTCCGACGCCCCGGATGCCGCCGAGCTGAAGCGGGCGCAGGGGCACATCACGTTCGAAAACGTGTCATTCGCCTACGATGCCGAGCACCCGGTGCTGCGCGAGATGAGCTTCGACATCCAGCCCGGCCAGACGGTGGCGCTGGTGGGCCGCACGGGCGCGGGGAAGACCACGGTGGCCAACCTCATTCCGCGCTTCTACGACGCGACGGGCGGGGTGGTGCGCGTGGACGGGCTGGACATCAAGCGGGTGACGCGGACGAGCCTGCGGCGACAGATGGCGATGGTGATCCAGGAGCCGTTCCTGTTCTCTGGAAGCATCGCGGACAACATCGCCTACGGCCGGCCCGGCGCGAGCCGCGAGGAGATAGAGCAGGCCGCGCGGGCGGTGCACGCGCACGAGTTCATCGCCGCGCTGCCGAAGGGCTATGACTCGGTGCTGGGCGAGAGCGGCGCCACACTGAGCCAGGGACAGCGGCAGCTCCTCGCGTTCGCCCGAGCGGTCATCGCGGATCCGCGCGTGCTCATCCTCGACGAGGCGACGGCGAACATCGACACGCGGACGGAGGCGCTCATCCAGCGTGCGCTCTCCACACTGCTGGCGGGCCGGACCAGCGTGGTCATCGCCCACCGGCTCAGCACCATCCGGAACGCGGACCTCATCCTCGTCATCGACGCCGGGCGCATCACGGAGCGCGGCACGCACGACGAGCTGATGGCCCGGAACGGGCTGTACGCGGAGCTGTACCAGAAGCAGTTCCGCGAGCCGGCCCCCCCTGCCGCGGCTCCGGTGATGCGCGCGGCTTCGGGCATGCGGCCCGAGAAGGTGTGAAATCGCCCGCCTCCTCTTCACGCGCAGTCACACGCTTCTCGCACTGCGGAGCGGTCCGTGTGGTTCGCGGACCCACCCCCCCCGAGGTGACACATGCGGAAGCTGGGAGCTCGTGGACTGGGAGTGATTGCAACGCTGTGGGTGGCGGCCCTGACGGACTGTGGCCCTTTGGCGCCGGTGGAAGACACGGAGGCGCCGGGCAGCATCGAGCAGGGATTGAAGTACTGCACCTCAGACGACCAGTGCAGCACCGACGGCAGCTACGTCTGTTGCTACGACAGCGCCTGCCGCAAGGCATGTGAGCCGGGCGCGGTCCCCTCCGGCTGCGCCACCGGACAGCAGTGCTGCCTGGGCTAGGTTGGCGGCTCGTCTGGCGAGGTCCTCATCCAGCCCCACTGCGCCCCCGCCTGCTACTACCCGTAACGAGCGCAGGGGAAGAGCAGGCAGCCACTTCGAGGTGGCGGGTCATGTGCCGCCCCGAAGTCGGACTCATTCAGTTCCAACTCCTCACGGAGCGGTAGCGGGCTTCACCGGCTCGCCCTTGCGAAAGCGCCGGGCCCAGGCCCACGTCACAGAAAAAGAGCCGGGAAGCATTAAAGCATCGCGTCATACATCTACCCAATGCATTCCTATGTCGACTCTGCGTCAACTTGCGTGGACGGGAGTGGCTTCAGCGCGAAGTAGCGACTCACATCTTCAATCGTCCCAGCGAATATAGAGAAAAGTTCTGGGACATATGAGTCTATTCGATGGCGTTCAGTTGCCGGTGCAGGCCGTCCGTAGCGACGAATGAGGTACGTCCTGAAGTTTGTCGGAAGCTTCTCGTCCCGAATGAATGGTCCGTTTACATCGGCATCGCGGAAGTATGCCAAAAGACGCTTATAGAGTTCCCGTTCACGCGCTGGTATCGACAGGAAGAACTCGAACTCATGAAGATCCATTATGTGCCACACGCATCTGGACGAAAAGTGGCGATCGAACCATTCGCGCTCGCTAGCGTTGAGGTTGGCCTTCACCTCAGTGAGCAGCATTGACCGAAGATCGCCAAACGTAAAAACGGAAGGCATATCTGGAACGATGCCGACGAGACAGAATCGGTCGCATTTGAGAATGCGTCGGGTCAAGTCAGCATTATCTTCACGAAGTTGACCGTTTGCTACTGCCGTCTCGGCACGAACCAAGAACTTTACGGTCTTGTAAATGGTCTCTGAGAAAGCCGAGGCAAGATCCTTCCGAATGCTCTCGTCTTTCGCACCAAAGTGCGTGGCCTCGCTGAGCATCTTGAGCTTCAACTGAAAAAGGCACGCCACATTCTTCGAACCATGCTGCTCGAAGATGATGCGGTCTGGGCTCTTTTCGCTTCCCTTCGCAAGATATTCGTACTCGCCAAAGTGACCGCTTGGCCGCCACAGTTCGCACAACTCGCCGAAGAACAACTCCAGCCGGCCTCCCATCCAACGACTGTACATGGTTGACCCGCCCCCCTCATCCTCCCGTGCGAGGGCCAGTGCCTTTGTGATTGATTTCGTTGCTACTTGTATTTTCAGAAAAGGATGAGCCGCCACGATGAATTGGTGGTCATTCAGACGAATTAGCGGCCACCGCGAGAAGAAGGCGCAAGCCCGTGCCTTGCCCGTATACTCTTGCGCAACTGGAAACACATCGAGGCCGCGGAACTCATCAAACCTGAGCGATAACTCGTCCAACACCGATGAGAAAGCAGGCGCCAATTCCTGACGCTTCGGACCATCTTGAAGAAAGGTTCGCGTATCAAGAGCCGGGTTTTGAAGCGCGAACGACCACAACCCCACCAGGGTCAGCATGTAATCATATGCCGGGACTCCTACGAAATTCGAGAAGAGTCGGTTAGTGTGACTGGGCTCTACCCCAAGGCCACCAAACGGCTTGAGGCCGAGCAGAACCAGCGTATTGGCAACTCGGTATACAATACTGGACTGATAGATGTAATTTTCGGCGAGTAGCCATATCACATACCGGCGCAAGGCCGACTGGCGTTCATTTAACCCAGTTGCTTTCACAAAGTCATCAGGCTCGACCCCCTGAGCTTCAAGAGCAGCACGCACACCATCGTTAGGGCTTGTCTTGAATGGGGCCTGCTCAGTCGAGACCAGCGGGTAGCCATCGGGAATGGCGTTCAGAGCCACATGCAATGCAGTTGCTAGTCCGAAGAGAGTTGGTCCCCTTTCCGACTTGAGGTCAGCCTCGATAATAGTTGGACCCAGGTCAGCCAATCCAAGCGCCAATGTGAGAGCGGGAAGCTTGGCTTTTTCCAATTCTTTGCGAACAAACGCTTCGTAGTCCCCAAGTACTCTTTGGGGCGCGTCGTGCGTAAATGTGGGGATGGAGCGACCAGCATTCGCTCTATCCCTGCCTCTGCGCTTGTGAGTGCTCCGTTGGCTCATAGTCACTCTCCTAGTCCGCCTTCACGGGGCGGTAGCGGGCTTCACCGGCTCTCCCTGGCGGAAGCGAGCCTCGGGACCCGGGCCCACGTACACCTGCACGGCGCGGAAGCACTCGGTGCCCTCGGGAATGCGGGCCGCGTGGCGAATGCCCGCCGGGATGTAGACGGCATCGCCCTTCTTCACGGGCATCGTCTGTCCCTCGATGGTCATCTCCGCCTCCCCCTCCTCCACATAGAGCATCTCCACGCTGTGCTCGTGGATGTGCTCGGGCACGCCGGCTCCACCCTGGAGATCGAGCACTCCCATGGAGGCGGCGCGGGCCCCGGTCTCCTCGTTGGTGAGCAGGGTGGCGGCTCCCTTGCCCTGGGAGATGCGGAAGGTGGGAGCCTCCGCGCTGTTCACCACATAACGGACAGGCACGGTGGGAACCCGGGCACAGCCAGCGGAGACACACAGCACGGCCGTCAGGAGCGAGGTACGGAGCATGCCCCCATTCCTAGCACGGAGTCCCTGCCCCGCCGGACCGGGTCCCGCTACTCCACCCCACTCTTCCGGTCCACATCACATGCGACACGCCGGACACGTCCAGCGATGGCGGAGCGCTGCTGCTGAGGCAGATGGATGAGCGCCTGGGCCTCACCCGCACAAGCTGGCCGCCTGCATCCCCGACGCACGCGACCCCTCGTGCGTAGTGCATACCCGGCTGGAACAGGTTCGCCAGCGCGTCTACCAGATGGCACTGGGCTCCGAAGACTGCAACGACGCCCACACCCTGCGCCATGAGTCAGCCCTTCAGGTAGCGTGCGACGTGGTGCCGCACAGCAGCTCGCCCCTGTCCTCCCAGCCCACGCTCTGCCGCTTGGAGAATGCCGTGAACGGACGTGCGACCGGGCACGGCTCATGCCGCACGCGGCGCCGCGGGCATGCTGCGGAGGTGAGGTTCAGACTTCTTCATCCGGCAGGAGCGTGAGCAGTAGCTCGTCGTCGGGCCCCAGCGGGCGCCAACCTGGCGGTGGTGGCGTGGCGCGGAGCGCTGCCCTAGCCCGCTCGACGCGCTTCTCATGCGTCTCTGGGGTGTAGGCAGACCAGCGGCCGATTGCCTTGGCAACCTTGAAGCGGTTGGCGTCATCCATAACGGCCGGCCAGCCAT
This sequence comes from Vitiosangium sp. GDMCC 1.1324, assembly GCF_003044305.1. Classification (GTDB taxonomy): domain Bacteria; phylum Myxococcota; class Myxococcia; order Myxococcales; family Myxococcaceae; genus Archangium. The sequence continues at coordinate 15,591 of NZ_PZOX01000002.1, forward strand.
CAGGGAGACTTTGGGACAACATGCGCACGAACACATCACGCACAAAGCGTGTGACCTGCTTGCGCTGCTCCGCCTCGGCGAGCAACCCGCTCAGCACTTGCACCCCTGCGATGTCGTTCGGACCGAGCTCATCGGCCAGTTCCACCAAGGAGGCAGTAGGGCGGGCGTTCGCGAAGGCAGTGAGCGAGTCGTACCCCCGCTCGCGGACCCGCTCATACAAGCGCGCCTTCACGTTGCCCTCCCAAGCACGTCCGTCGCTCATGGTCCTCTCCAGGGGGAAGCTCAGATCTCTTCGTCAGGCAGGAGCGTGAGCAGCAGTTCGTCGTCGGGTCCCAGTGGTCGCCACCCGGCTGGTGGCGGCGAAGTGCGAAGCGCTGCCTTGGCCCGCTCGACGTGCTGTTCATGTGTTTCTGGGGTGTAGGCACCCCAATGGGCGAGCGCCACAGCAACCTTGAGGCGGTTTGCGTCGTCAAGCACGGCCGGCCAGCCGTTGGGGAGTGCTTCAGCCAGTTCGCGCACGAGTTGCCCGCGCACCAAACGCGTGACCTTGCGGCTTCGCCCCGCCTCGGCGACCAACCCGCTGAACACCTGCACTGCCGCAATGTCATCAGGGCCAAGCTCGTCCGCCAATTCCACCAGCGAGGAAGTGGGGCGCGCCTCGGCGAAGGCGGTGAGCGAGTCGTAACCTCGCTCGCGGACCCGCGCATACAGGCGCGCCTTCACGTTGCCCTCCCAAGCACGTCCGTCGCTCATTTCCCACCACAGCGAATGAAGTTCATTGGGATTCTGTACTCCTTCATTTGCTTCGCGACGATCTCCAGGAAGGAGGGGAGGGTGGCCAAGAGGCGAGGGCGAGCGGTGACTCCTCGCCCGGCTCTCCGGCCACCACGGGCCGGGTGGCCTCGTACGGGGCATAGCGCAGACTCCCCCCATGGCCGGGAGGCGGCGGCAGCGACACACAGGCGTTGGACAGGAGGGCCAGGACGAGCAGCAGCGCCAGTCCGGAGGCTTCCAAGCGCGCGAGGTATCGCCAACTTCTTGCCGGGGAGCCCGACAGCGGTGGCTCCATGCCAGCGGGTGGACTGTCAGGTCCTTCCTCCTGCGACAGCAGCAGCAACGCCAGCAGCGTGGACGTCATCAGCACCTCCGATGGGTGACGCCCACTCTAATGAGTGCTCCCGACAAATCCGGACAGCCTGGATAGCACGGGCCAAAGCTGGAGCATGGAGCAGCACTACCTCGACTCCTCTCGGCCAACCTGGCCGACATGGCCGAGGTGTGCCAGCTGCCGCGCGCGAGCCACTGGCTTCCAACCCAATAGACGCACGGCCGCTTTGCGGCTCCTCTCCAAGCCCTGGTGAATAATCCGGACTAAGGTGTCACCCGTGAGCCAGCCTCGATTCATCCCCGGACATGATGCCCCCGCGCGCTCGCGCGACACCGCCCTGCTCTTCGCCACGCGGGGACTCGACCTCCTCGTCGCCGAGCGCGAGGGCTCGGTGCGCATCCCCACCGGCGCGGAGCTGTCCACGCACATCGCCGAGGCGGTCTTCCTCGGCACGCTCGATGGCGTGGACTGCTACGCCACCGCCCTCCCCAAGGGCACCGAGCCCCCCGCCGGCATGAAGCTCGTCCCCGCGCGCAGCCTCTTCACCCTGGTGGACGAGGTCCTCTTCAGCGTCGTCGGCCGGGCGCTCGCCATCGCCGAGTGGGACATCACCCACCGCTTCTGCGGGCGCGACGGTCAGCCCACCGTGCTCGTCCCCGGCGAGCGCGCGCGCCGCTGCCCCGTCTGCCACACGCCCTACTACCCGCGCATCTCCCCCGCGGTCATCGTGCTCATCCGCCGCGGTGACTCCATGCTGCTCGCGCGCAACGCCAACTTCCCCGGCGCCTTCTTCAGCACCCTGGCCGGCTTCGTCGACGTCGGCGAGTCGCTCGAGCAGACGGTGCTGCGCGAGGTGAAGGAAGAGGTCGGCGTGGACCTGAAGAACCTCCGCTACTTCGGCAGCCAGCCGTGGCCCTTCGGCCGCTCGCTCATGGTGGGCTTCACCGCCGAGTACGCCGGGGGAGACATCCAGGTGGACGGCAAGGAGATCGCCGAGGCCGGCTGGTTCACCCCCGACAACCACCCGAACCTCCCCCCGCGCCTGAGCATCGCCCGGCAGCTCATCGACAGCTTCATCGCCCAGGTGAAGGCGGAGAAGGCCCAGGGCTGAGACCCGCGCTCCAGGGGCCCGCCCGCTCCCGAGGCGCCCGAGCGGCTGGAAATCCCGTGGGAGGCCGGGCGGTTGAGGTCCAAAGGGCCTTGCCCCTTGCCATCACCTGCCCGGTTGGGGTTGAAGCGAGCCCCCCGGATTCCCACATGCCCGTCGCGCGCCCCCACATCGAGCCCCGTCGTGTTCCCACCGCTGACTCGGTGGTGGTGAAGGAGATCTACCTCTCCGTCCAGGGCGAGTCCTCTCACGCGGGGCTCCTCTGTTCCTTCGTGCGGCTCACCGGCTGCCACCTGCGCTGCACCTACTGCGACAGCGAGTTCGCCTTCCACGGCGGCTCGCGCATGAAGATTCCGGAGGTGGTAGCCCAGGTAAAGGCGCTCGGCGCGCCCCGGGTGGAGGTGACGGGTGGCGAGCCCCTGCTGCAGCCCGGCGTGTACCCGCTGATGGAGGAACTGCTGGCCTCGGGCCTCATCGTGCTGCTGGAGACGAGCGGCGCCATCGACGTGCGGCTGGTGCCTCCAGCGGTCCATAAAATCGTGGACATGAAGACGCCGTCATCGGGCGAGAGCGACCGCAACGACTACCGGAACCTCACCACGATGAATGCCAACGACGAGCTCAAGTTCGTCATTGGCAGCCGCGAGGACTACGAGTGGTCCAAGCGGCTCATCACCGAGCACCGGCTGCTGGAGAAGCCGTACGGGCTGCTGTTCTCCACCGTCTTCGGCAAGCTCACGACGAAGGCGCTGGCTGAGTGGGTCATCGAGGACCGGCTGTCCGTGCGCTTCCAGCTCCAGATGCACAAGTACATCTGGGACCCGAACGAGCGCGGGGTGTGAGGGCGGGGCGCGTCCGCCTCAGGGCTGCTGCATGCCGCTGTAGAAGTGCAGGAAGCTCCTGACCAGCAGGGCGAGTTGCAGCAGGAGGTGGCCCAGGTTGACCCAGGCCAGCGCGCGAACCCACCGGCCCCACGGGTGCGCGGAGGGAGCGAGCCCGTCGCGCACCAGGCGGCGCCGCTCGCGGGAGGCCGACCAGAACCCGAGCCCGGCGGCGAGCCCATTGAGCACCGGCACGCGATGCAGAATGGCGAGGGCGTAGACGACCTCCCCCAAGTGGATCAGCGCCCGGAACGGCAGGAGCATCGTGAGCGGAATGGACGCGAGGGCGATGACCTCCAGACCCAGCGCCGCCTTGAGGAGCAGGGAGGGCGCCCCGTGCTTGCGGACGAAGGCGACGCAGGAGGCGCAGTACGCGGCCTCGCCGAGCAGCTCGGTGCACTCGCCGCACAGGAAGGTGCCACAGCGCACGCAGGTGGCGACCGCCGCCCGCTGATGCGACGGACAGCGGGCACTGCTGAAGGCGGTCGGGTCCGGAGCGGTGGACACGGGCGCGCGTCGCGGCGGGTCAGAAGATGGGAGGCGGAGGCGGGCGCATCATCACCTGCTCTAACGCGTGGGCGCCCAGGCCGAGGAAGACGGCGGCCAGCACGGTGCCCCCGAAGAAGCCCGCGAGGATGAGGTTCTTGCGCGGGTGCTCGAACTGACTGAAGGCGTACACGAGCAGGTAGAAGGGAACCAGCAACACCATCATCCCGGTCCCCAGGCTGCGGCGGAACGCATGGACGAGCAGGAAGGCGGCGCACACGAGCGTGATGACGCCGAACAGGGCGGCAAGAGGGAGGAGCGGCACGACCCTCAGATAGCACGGCTGTCGCCTCGACGCGGTCCAAGTGCGCAGATTGCGTGCTAAAGGACGCTCCCACGTCCCCTCACCGAGGTGCCTGGACCATGGCCGCACTCAAGACACTGCTGACGTTCATCCTGGCGGGGGCCTTCATCGGCCTGGCCGCGGCTTCGTGGGCGGGGCCCCACTTCCTCGAGTGGTACAACACGGCGCCGCTGGGCACGCAGACGGTGTGCGACCTGCCCAAGGTCGTCCAGGGGGTGACCTCGTCTCTGCTGCGCTACCAGCTCATCGGCACCCTGTCGGGCGCCGGGGTCTTCTTCATCCTGGGCATCCTCTTCGTGGTGGCGCGCTCGAAGAAGCAGAAGCAGGAGCAACAGCCGCCCGCCACCCCGCCCCAGGCCAGCACGACCGCCTGAACCCCCTCTCGCCGGCCCGCTAGGCGCCGCCGAACAATCCAGCCAGGAGCTGGGCGACGAACCGGCGGCGCTCTTCGCTCTGGCTGAAGTCGGCCGGAGAGAACCGCGCGTACAGGTCCGGCAGCAGCGCGAACATGTACACCGCCGACCACACCTGCGAGAGGGCGATTCGCCGCCGCGGCTCCTCCAGATGGGGAACGTCGGGGGCGATCCGCCGGGAGAGCTCGTCGAGGAACTCGTTCAGCTTCCGCACCGCGGGGATGTCGTAGTTCTGATTGACCAGCGCCTCGCGGAAGTGCGCGTACGCGATTCGCGGATAGCGGGTCGCGTTCTCGAAATACACCTCCAACACCTGATGCAGCGCCGCCTTCGGCCTCAGCCCCTGGCCGAGCCGCGCATCCATGTCGGCGAGCACCTGTGAAAACGCCTGCTCCAGCGTGCTCTCGAACGCGAGCGCGAGCAGGTTGTCCTTACTGCGGAAGTAGTAGTTGATCGCCGCGCTGTTCACGCCGGCTTCCTTGGCAATCGAGCGGATTCCCGTCGCCTCGAACCCATCGCGCTCGATGCAGGTGATCGCGGCTTCGAGGATTCGCTCGCGGACCGACGACTCGGGCTCCTTGGATTTCTCAACCATCTGTCAACACACGCGTTTTTCGGCGTCGCTTGACGCCGGCCGAGAGTTAATCGTACGTTTCAATCACGTGATTGAAACCTATGACTGAATCAATTGATGAAAACAGGGGCGAGCGTACACCGGACCGCGGAGCCGAGGCAAAAGCCCGGGGACGGCTGACGCGAAGGCAGGCGCTCGGAGGCGCGGGGCTGTTCTTCGGTGGGGCCGCGCTGGCCGCCGCGGTGGGCCGGGCTTTCGGGGGGGATGACGGGGTGGAGGGAATCCATCCGCGCGGGGACGCCTGGTACGACCTGCGCCTCACCAACGACGCGCTGATGGACAGCCAGCTGCTCTGGTACCTCGGCCATGCGTCGCAGGGCATGAGCGATGTCGGCGAGGTGCTCGAGACCACGAAGCGCATCCGGCCCGGCAGCGAGGAGAGCTGGTTCACCGCCTGGATCGCGAGCGCGGAACGGCTGCAAGCGGTCGGGGACAAGTGCCAGGCGGCCGGGAGGAAGGTCAGCGCGGGCGAGACCTACGCGCGCGCCGCGAACTACTACCGGGCCGCGCTCATCCACTGGTCGGACAATGACGACCCCCGCGTGAGGAACGTGGTGAAGCGGAGCATCGAGCTGTTCGAGCGCTCGAACGCGCTGCTCGGCTATCCCGCCGAGCGCATCGAGGTTCCGTACGAGGGGACGTCGCTGCTCGCGTACTTCATCCGGTCGCCGTACGCGAAGGCGGAGGCGCCGGTCATCGTGATGAACCAGGGCCTGCACGCGTGGCCCGAGGAGACGAAGTGGGTCTACGACGGCGCGCTCAAGCGCGGCTACCACACCCTCATCTTCCACGGGCCGGGACAGGGTAGGACCTTGCGGGAGCAGCGGCTGCCGTTCCGCTTCGACTGGGAGAAGGCCGTCTCACCGGTGGTGGACGTCGCCGAGCGCATCTCCGGAGTGGATCCGAAGCGGATCATCTTGATGGGGCTGAGCTTCGGTGGCGCGCTCACGCCTCGCGCCGCCGCTTTCGAGAAACGTGCCGCGGTGTGCATCGCCAACCCCGGCGTCCTGAACTGGCACGAGGCCACGCTCGGCCACTTCGACCACATCCCCGGGTTGCTCGCGTTGCAGCGGAACGCGCCGGAGAAGTTCGACGCGGCGATGCTGAAACTCGCGAGCAGCTGGCCCACCGCGCGGTGGTGGCTGAACGACATGATGTTCAAGCACGGGGCGAAGACGCCCTCCGGGGTGTTCGACCGCCTCGCCGACTTCAACAACGAGCCCATCGTCGAGCAGATCACCTGCCCGGTGTTGATCATGGAGGGAACCGCGGAGGACGCATCGCCCGGTCAATCCCAGAAGCTCTACGACGCGCTCAAGAGCCCCAAGCACCTGATGGTGTTCCGGGAGGAGGAGGCGGCGGCGCTCCACTGCCAGACGGCGGCGAACTCGGTGGGCGCTCAGCGGATGTTCGACTGGCTCGACGAGCACGTCTAGCGGAGGCGCGCGATGACATGGAAAAAGTGGGCCGCGCTCTTCGTCCTGCTCGGCGGGGCCGCGTCCGGCGAAGAAGCCGTTTCGACACAGGGTCAGCTCAACGTCGTTCCCTTCTTGCTGCCGGCCTATCAGCCCGAGACCGGCTGGATGTTGGGAAGCGCGGCGGCGCTGGTGCATCAGCCTCCGCCGGGCTCGAAGCTGAAGGAGTCGCAGGTGCTGCTCGCCGCGGTGGCGAGCCTGAAGGGGCAATTCTCGCTCTTGCTGCAACCGGACTGGTACGTGCTCGAGGATCGCCTGCACTTCGGCGGAACGGTGAGCGTGGCCCGGTTTCCGGACAGCTTCTTCGGCGTCGGCAACGCGACCCGCGCGCAAGACGAGGAGCCCTACACGCCCATCTATCTCGAGCTCGAGCTGAGCCCGAAGTGGAACCTCGGCGGAGGTTTCTACCTCGGCCCGAGCTTCCGCCTTCAGCACGCCCGCATCGTCGAGGTGGAGCCCGGCGGACTGCTCGAGACGGGAGGGAGCCCCGGAGCGTCGGGAGGGACGACGGTGCAGCTCGGCGTGTCGGCGCTCTGGGACACCCGGGACAGCGCGCTCTACCCGAGGAAGGGAAGTCTGGTTCGCGGTTTCCTCCGCATCGCCCAGCCGGCGCTCGGCTCGCAGTATGACTCCGACGTGCTCCGGCTCGACGGACGGCACTACCTCACGCTGCCGTGGGCTGGCCACGTGCTCGCGCTGCAGGGGCTGGTCGAGCTGCGCCGGGGAGAGCCGCCGTTCTATGACACCGGCAAGCTCGGCGGCGGAGAGATCATGCGCGGCTACTACGAGGGGAGGTTCCGCGATCGCCAGCACCTCGCGCTCCAGGCCGAGTACCGTGCCCCCCTCTTCTGGAGGCTCGGCGCGGTCGCGTTCGCCTCGGTGGGAACGGTGGCGCGAAGCCTCGATGACCTCCGTCTCACCTCGCTGAAGCCGGCGGGCGGAGCCGGACTGCGTCTGGCGCCCCTCCCCGACGTTCCGGTGAACATCCGTCTCGATGTCGCGTACGGGACCGACGTGCAGTTCTACCTGAACATCGGCGAGGCGTTCTGAGCCACACCTCTTCCGGAGCTACGCCGCCGGCAGCTCCACGATGAAGCGCGCACCGCCCTCGGAGCGGTTCTCCGCGCCCAGCGTGCCCCCGAAGGACTCCACGTACTGCCGCGACAGCGCCAGCCCCAACCCCGTCCCCTTCCCCGGCGCCTTCGTGGTGAAGAAGGACGTGAAGAGCCGCTCCAGGTGCTCGGCCGGGATGCCCGGCCCGTTGTCCTCCACCATCAGCCGCACCCGCGCCCCTTCCACCACCACGCGCACCGCCACCCGCCCGTCCTGCACCCTCGCGTCCTCGATGGCGTCCGCCGCGTTCAGCAGCAGGTTGAGCATCACCTGCCCCAGCCGCCTCGACTCGGCCCGCACCGCCGTGTCCTTCGGAACCTCCACCGACAGCTTCACCAGCGACTTCAGCCGCACGGAGGCCAGCCGCACGCTCGCGTCGATGACCGGCGCCAGCTCACACCGCCCCACCCCCTCCACCGTCTCCTCCGCCCGCGACAGCGCCGTGAGGTCCTTCACGATTTGATGGATGCGCTCCACCCCCTGCATCGTCTCGTGCAGGGCCTCGGTGTACTCGGTGTCCGTCGCGCCCGTCGTCGGCTGCCGCCACTCCTCCAGCAGGAAGCGCAGGTTGGCCTGCACGTACGCCAGCGGGTTCTTCACCTCGTGCGCCACGCCCGCCGCCAGCCGCCCCACCTGTGCCAGCCGCTCGGCCTGCAGCGCCCGCGCCTGCGACGCCGCCAGCGCCTCCTTCACCGCCTTCTGCTCGTCTTCCGCCTGCGTCCGCGCCAGCCGCAGCCGCTGGTAGAAGAAGCTCATCTGCATTCCCAGGGCCCCGGCTCCCAGCAGCAGCAGCAGCCACGTCCCCATCTGCACCGTGGGCGTCCCCTCCATCCACATCAACGAGCCCGCCACCCCCACCGGCAGCAGCGCGCTGAACAGGATCTGCCCCAGCCTCCCCTGGGACACCAACAGGGTCACCAGGGGCGTCACGCAGAACCAGGCGAAGAGCGGGTTGTTCACCCCTCCCAGCCGGTGCACCACCAGGGCCAGGAAGACGTTGGGCAGCACTCCCCCGGCGATCGTCCTCATCAGCCTGCGGCGCTCGGGCCCCATCCACGCCAGCGACCACCCCATCCCCGCCGTCAGCCCCGCCCACCCCACTCGCAGCGCCAACGTGTCCCACGTCGGCCTCCCCACCGACAACGAGTCCACCACCCAGAGCGGCAGACACGTGAGGGCCAGCATGTAGAGGAGGCGCTGCTCGTCCTGCAACGCCAACACCTCGCCCTGTGGCTTCACCACCTGGCCGTCCAGGGGCTTTCCCTCGTACTGCTGCTGCGTCATGTGGGTGCCGATCCCCCCGCCAATTTCAACGGATTGGAGAGTTCTGTCCCCAACAGTGTCATAAAACGAGGTCACACGAAACCCAGCCTGGGTCAGCGCTGCACCCGTCGGACAAGGCGAAGTTTCTCAATTCGTGAGAGACGCTTGAGGGCCGCCTCACGGCGCAGGGCGGCGCTGCGATCGGCCGCCGGCTCGCTCCAGACGAGCGTCACCGGCAGGCGGGCGCGGGTGTAGGCGGCGCCTCGGCCCCGGTTGTGGGTGGCCAGGCGGCGGTCGAGGTTGTTGGTGGCGCCGGTGTAGAGCGTCCCGTCCCGGCAGCGCACCATGTAGACGGTCCAGGCGTCCGACACGGCGGGCGGCAGCATAGCGCACCCCCGCGCCCGCCCGCCCGGCGGGCTGTCTCAACTTCCGCACGCCATCATCACCAGGGACACGGGCAGCAGAGGGTCCACCTTCCAGGCCCCCAGGACATGGGAGCGGGTGATGAGCCCCACCAGGCATCCCGCCTCTCCCACCACCGGCAGCAGCCAGACACGGTAGCGCTCCATCACTCCCAGGGCATGCAGGAGGGTATCCGAGGGAACGAGGGCGACATCAATCGAGGACAACCTTTCCGCAAGAGTCGGCTTCTGCCGCATCCACCAGCCTCCCGGGCTTGAACGAGGGGGGAGACTTGCAACCGTTCTGCCGACATGTGGGTTCGTGGGATTTTCAACACAGCACCTACCCGGGAGGGCATTACATTCCAGCTGTGACGAATCGAAACGGGCCCAGGCTGACGCGGATGGCGGACCTCTTCTCGCGGGCGGTGAACCGGGACGGAGAGGGGTTGCTCACCCTGCCCTTCAAGCCGGACGAGTTGTACCGGGTGCCCACGGACGACGGGGCGGCCATCTCGCTGGGGCGCTACCACCCTCGGGGAGAGCGCCGGTACGCCGAGCCGGTCATCCTCTGCCACGGGCTGGGCGCCAACCGGTTCCACATGGACTTCGACGAGCGCTACAGCCTCACGCGCTACCTGGCCCGGGCAGGCTTCGAGACGTGGGTGATGGAGCTGCGCGGCCGGGGTCTGGCGGGCCCGTGTGGCGACGCCTCCTTCGATGACCAGGCCGAGTACGACGTGCGCAGCGCCCTGCGAACCGTGCTCTCCACGGGGGCCAAGGAAGTGCTCTGGGTGGGGCATTCCAAGGGAGGCCTCACCCTCTACGGCCATCTGGCGCGAAACCCGCAAGCCCCCATCCGGGCCGCCGTGGCCATGGGCAGCCCCTTCACCTTCGCGGTGCAGCCGGGCCTCAAGCGCTTCATCCAGAAGATTGAACCGATGCTGCGGCTGAAGATGATTCCCACCCGGCGCATCACTGGCATCGCCCTGTTCGGCGCGCCGCCGGGGCCGCTCAGCCGCTACATGATGCTGGACTCCAACATGGACGGGGACGTGGTGCGCAAGGCCCTGGCCAACGTGCCCGCGGACATCTACGGCGGCGTGGTGCGCCAGTTCGCCCACTGGATTGCCACGGACTCCTTCTGCATGGTGGACGGCACCTGCTACCGCAAGCCCCTGGCCGGGGTGAAGCTGCCCGTCATGCTCCTGGCGGGGAGCAAGGATCTGCTCGCCCCCCCGCTCGCCGTGGCACGGGCGCAGGAGTACCTCGGCGGGCCGGTCAAGCTGATGGTAGCCGGGCGGGGGCATGGCTTCGCCGAGGACTACGGCCATGCCGACCTGGTGCTCGGGCGTCGGGCACCGGACGAAATCTTCCCGCTGGTGGAGGCGTTCCTGTCCGCGCACGCAACCCGGGCTTGATGCCCCGGGGCCGTTGGGTTGTCCGCTCCCCCCTGGCGTGCTACCCCACGGGCCCGCACTCTCCATGTCCTCCACTCCCCGTCTCCTCGCCCTCGCCCTGTTGGCCCTCTCGGGCTGCGAGCGCGGCCCCGCGCCGGGCCACGCCGTGGTGGATTTCCGTCATGCGCGGGAGTCCGGGGGGACGCCCGTGGCCTCCTGGAAGGACGACCGGGTGACGGCCGAGGAGCTGCACCGGCGCCTGGAGGAGATGAGCCCCGCGCTGCGCGAGCGCTACCAGACGCTGGAGCAGAAGCGCGAGTACGTGGAGGGCCTGGCCCGCTTCGAGCTGCTGGTGCAGGAGGCGCTCGCGCGCGGGCTGCAGAACGACCCCGAGGTGATGGCCAGCACCAAACGCGCCCTGGTGTCCCGGCTGATGCGCTCGCAGCTCGACGAGGCCCAGCCTCCCGTTACCGACGCGGAGGTGGCCGCCTACTACAAGAGCCACGAGGAGGACTACGTGCGGCCGGAGCAGGTGCGGCTCTCGCACGTCTTCCTCGCGGCGCCCCGGGCGGATGCAGCCCGCGTGGCGGCGGCTCGCACGAAGGCGGAGAAGGTGCTCGCCGAGGCGAAGGCCCTGCCCGCCAAGGACTTCGCCGCCTTTGGACGGCTGGCCCGCGCCCACAGCGAGGAGCCCCGCACGCAGCCCCTGGACGGAGACCTGCGCTACCGCTCGCTCGAGGTGCTCGCGCAGGACTTCGGGCCCGAGGTGGCCGAGGCCGCGCGCTCGCTGGTGACCGGCGGCCCGGGCACGCTCAGCGGCGTGGTGCAGACGGACGCGGGGCTGCACGTGCTCCAGCTCACCGGCCACCAGCCCGCGTTGAACCAGGGGCTCGAGGACGTGCGCCAGCAGATCTCCGGCCGCCTCTCCCAGGAGAAGCGCACGAAGGCCTGGGCGGAGCTGCTCTCCGGACTGGAGCACCGCGCCGGCTTCACGGTGGACGCCGCGACGCTCGCGCGGGTGCACGTGGACATGAGCACCCCCATGCAGCCCCCGAGCGGCCCACCGCCCGGCACCATCCCCGCCCCCTTCCCTTCCGCCGCCGTGGAGCAACCGTGACCGAGAGGAGCCCCTTCATGCGACAGGCCTTCGCACGCGCCACACCGCTGCTCGCCACCTTCGCGCTCGCCCTGGGGCTGGCCGGCTGCCCCCAGAAGAACAAGGAGGAGCCGGACGCCAACGTGGTGGCCACCGTGAATGGCGAGGTGCTCGCCCGCGCGGACTTCGAGCAGGAGCTGGGGCGTGAGCTCGCCTCCTCGTCTACCGAATCCGCCCAGCACACCCCGGAAGAGGTGGAGCCGTACAAGCGGGCGCTGCTCGACACGCTCATCTCCCGCATGGTGCTGCTGCAGGAGGCCCGGACGCGCAACGTGACGGTGACTCCCGAGGAGGTGGACCGGGGCGTGCTGCGGCTGTCGAGTGACTATCCTTCGGGCAACTTCAACGAAGTGCTCGCCCAGGGGCAGCTGTCCATGGCGGAGCTCAAGGCACGCGAGGCCTCGCGGCTCACCATCGAGAAGCTCTTCGCCAGCGAGGTGTACCCGCGCGTGGGGCTGACGGAGGAGGAGCTGCGCGCCTACTACACCGCGCACGAGGCGGAGTTCTCCGAGCCCGAGCAGGTGCGCGCCGCGCAAATCGTGGTGAAGGGGATGGACGACGCCCGGCGGGTGCAGGCGCAGCTCAAGTCGGGCAAGAAGTTCGCGGACCTGGCGCGCAAGTATTCGCTGAGCGCGGACGCCAAGGTGGGAGGAGACCTGGGCTTCTTCCCGCGTGGGCAGATGCCGCCGGCCTTCGACCAGGTGGTGTTCTCCATGGGCGTGGGCCAGGTGTCGGACGTGGTGGAAACGGAGTACGGCTACCACCTGTTCCGGGTGCTGGAGAAGAAGACGGGCCGCAAGCTGGAGTTCGCGGATGTCCGCGACCAGGTGGAGACGAAACTGCTGGAGCAGCGGCGGGCGGAGGCCCAGGCGAAGTACGAGCAGGAGCTGCGCGCGAAGGCGAAGGTGTGGGTGAACGAGGCCACGCTACAGGCCATCCGCGGCAAGCCGATGACACAGCCCGCGGCCAAGGAAGAATGAGCCGTCCCCCGGGATACGGGCACGGAAAGAGGAGCCTATGAAGAAGCTGATTGGGACGATGGTGGCGGCGCTCCTGCTGAGCGGCGCGGTGGCGCGGGCCGAGCAGGTGGACCGGGTGGCGGCGGTGGTGAACCGCGACATCATCGCGCTGTCCGAGGTGGAGAAGCGCGCGGCGCCGGAGCTGTCCCGGCTGAACGGGGCGGTGCAAGATCCGCAGAAGCGCTCCGAGGAGCGCGCGCGGCTGCTCAAGGGGGCCCTGGACAACCTCATCGGCGAGAAGCTGATGGAGGAGCAGATCAAGGAGCTGGGCCTGTCGGTGACGGACGCCGAGGTGGACGCGGCGGTGGCGGACGTGAAGCGGCAGAACAACGCCACGGACGACGCCCAGTTCGAGCGGCTGCTGGCGGGCGAGGGCTTCACCATCGCCAGCTACAAGGACTTCCTGCGCAAGCAGATGTCGCGCATGAAGCTGGTGCAGCTCAAGGTGACCCCGAAGGTGAAGGTGTCGGAGGAGGACCTGAAGTCGGCCTACACCCAGTACACCAAGATGGAGTCGGGTGACGCGGAGGTGCACGCGCGGCACATCCTGGTGCAGGTGGACCCGAAGGCGAAGCCGGAGCAGGTGGAGGCGGCGCGCAAGAAGGCGCTGGCGCTGGCCGAGGAGGCGCGCAAGCCGGGCGTGGACTTCGCGGAGCTGGCGAAGAAGAAGAGCGAGGGCCCGAGCGCCTCGGACGGAGGAGACCTGGGCTTCTTCCGGCGCGGGGTGATGGTGCCGGCGTTCGAGAAGGTGGCCTTCACGCTCAAGGAGGGCGAGGTGAGCGAGCCGGTGCGCACGCAGTTCGGCTGGCACGTGCTGAAGGTGGAGGAGAAGCGCGCGGTGGACGTGCCTCCGTTCGACCAGGTGAAGGGCGAGCTGGAGAACCGGCTGAAGATGCAGAAGACGGAGAAGTACGTGGAGCAGTACGTTCAGGAGCTCCGTCAGAAGGCGTCCATCGAAGTCAAAATCTGAGGCAAAGGGAGAGGGAAGACGCGTGAACGAGCGTCCCGTCGTAGGCATCTCACTGGGAGACGTCTCCGGGATTGGCCCGGAAGTCACGGCGGAGGCCCTCTCCCAACCCAAGGTGCGCCGGTCGTTGCTGCCCGTCGTCTTCGGAGACGGGCCGACGCTGGCGCGCTTTTCCCAGTTCAAGAAGTACGCCCGCGCCACGCCGGACACGCTGAAGCGGCCCACCGAGCCCACCGTCTGCGTGGTGACGGAGCTGGCGGAGAAGGACCGCGTCCCGGGCAAGCCCGGCCGCGCGGGAGGCCGCGCCCAGTACCGCTACATCGAGGCGGCCATCGAGGCGGCTCGAGCCGGCAGGGTGGACGCGCTGTGCACGGCGCCCGTGTCGAAGGAGCAGATTTCGCGGGCGGGCATTCCCTTCATGGGACACACGGAGGTGCTGGCGGAGGCGTTCGGCCGCGAGGTGCTGATGCTCATGGACGGCCCGCGGGTGCGCGTCGCGCTGGCGACAAACCACGTACCGCTGGCGGACGTCTCGCGGATGCTGACGGTGGAGCGGCTCGTCGGCCAACTCCAGCTCCTGTCGCGAAGCCTGAAGCCGGTGGTGGGCCGCACGCCCCGCATTGGAGTGCTGAGCTTCAACCCGCACGCGGGCGAGGGCGGGCTGCTGGGACGCGAGGAGGTGGAGGTCCTCACCCCAGCCGTCAAGCGCGCGCGCCGGCTGCGGGTGGACGCGCACGGGCCGCTCGCGGCGGACGGACTGTTCGCCCAGGTGGAGCGCTTCCCTTACGACGTGGTGCTGGCCATGTACCACGACCAGGGCCTCATCCCCGCCAAGGCGCTGGACTTCGAGCGCACGGTGAACGTGACGCTCGGGCTGCCGGTGCCTCGGACGTCGCCGGACCACGGCACGGCGTACAGCCTGGCCGGCACCGGCAAGGCGAGCAGCGTCCCCATGGCGGAGGCACTGCTCAAGGCCGCCCGGCTGGCCGCGCGCTGAACCCGCTCCCGCTCAATACGTGAACGGGAAACGGACGGGCTCGCGGCTCTGCGTCCGGTGCTCCGGGAACTTCCACGAGCGCACCTGGCCCTCGATGCACCGCGCGAACGCCGTGCCCTTGAGGGACTCGGTCTCCAGGAGGACCTCGGTGGCGGTGCCCGTCGGCAGCACGCGCCAGCGCACCACGAAGCGATCCTTGCCAGAGTCCGACGTCTTCGGCGGCTCGTGCGTCTCGATGCAGGAGAGGATGGCGTCCTTGTGCGCGCTCACCACCTGCAGGATGGCCGACGTGGACAGGTGCTCGGGCAGATCCTTCCCGGGCTCGGGCGGGATGTAGACGCTGCGCTTGGAGCGCGGGTCCTCCGCCTTGAACTGAGGCTGGCCCTTCGAAAAGCCGAGCTCCTTCTCGAACTCCTTGTCGAGCGAGTCATCGAAGTTGGTGGGATCATCGGCCCGCTTCTCCTCCGGCGGCGCCTTGCGCACCTCCGTGCTGGCAGGAGCCACGGGCGCGGGCGGCGGCTGCTGGCGGCGCTGCAGGGTCGACTCGGCGGCACGCGCGATGCGCTCCTCCGAGGCGGGCGCGGACACATGCCGGCTGGCGGCCTCCTTCTGCTCCATGGGAGCCACCGCGGCCACGACGACGGGCTTCGGCTTCTCGGGCTGCGGCGAAGCGGGGATGGCCTTCGACGCGACGGCCTCGGGCTGAGGCGGGCGCGCCGCGGGCTGCACCACGGGCGCTGGAGGAGGCTGCACCACCGGAGCCACCGCGGCCACGGGAGCGGGAGCGGCGGCCTGGGGCTCCACCGGGACGAGCCGCGGCGCGGCCTCCTCGGAGGCCAGGACAGGCCGCGCCTGCTCGGGAGAGCGAAGCGCCTGGGGCAACAGGAACAGCGCTCCCGCCAAGACGCCCACGGCCGCCGAGCCGATGAGCGCCCCGGCCAGGAACGTCCTCCCACGCCGCGGAGGCTCGGACGCCTGGAGCGGAGCCGGCGCCAGCATGGGGTGAGCGACAGGCGGAGCCATGGGCAACTGTGGATACGGCACGGCCGGCACATCCATCTGAGGAGGAACCGGCGCTGGCACCACGGCCATCGGCACCGGAGGAGCCACCATGGGCGGAGCCACCGGCGCGGGAGCGCTCGGAGCCTCGAGCAACGCGGAGCGCTCCTCCCGCACCTGCTCCTTCTCCTCCTGCTGCTTGCGCAGCCACCCCTCCTCCTCCGCGACGAGCGAGTGCAGCGCCGAGACGACCTTCTTCTCGGAACCAGACTCCTTCGCGCGGGCCGAAGACACGGCGAGGCTCGCGTCCGCGGCCACCGTGGGCAGCCCCGAGATGGTCATCGCGGCCACGAGCTCGGGAACGCGCGACAGCGGCCTCCACGAGGGCCACGCCTCACACCAGAAGAGGGTGTCGGGCTCGAACCCGCCCTGGTGCCACAGCTCGCGCAGCCGCTCCAGACGGAACGGGCCCGCGGGCTGCGAGTCCCGCTCCATGTACCAATCCATGGCGCCCACGGGCACGGGCGCGGCGGCCTGCGCCCCGGTGACGCCCTCCCCGGCGGCGGTCTTCAGGGCCGGCGGGCCGAAGAGCGCGCCGTCGAAGATGGCGTCCAGGTCATCCGGACGCACTTCACGCAGAGCGGACTGGACGCTGGTGGGCGCTTCGGACTCGGACGGAGAGAGCTGCGGCGGTTGAGCCCCGCTGCCCATCCGAGAAGTGGAATCGCCCTCGATGCCTGAATGGTTCCCGTCCACACGCCCTCCTGCCGGCCCCTGCTGCCCAGACGTTGGGTCAGCTAGTAGCCCAAGCTAATGACGCTCGAGCCCCCAGCCAGGATTCACCTCCCTGGGTACGAGTGGTTTCTTTCACTTTCAAGCGATTCCCGCGAAAGAAAGTTCTCGGCCCGACGCACCCAATTCCTTGGGAGGAGAAAACCCCTGGACAACCCGATTACGGCGCTTCCGAGGATGGGCACGGAAGGTGCGCGAGCAGCTCCGCGCCATCCCTCGCCGGGTCGATCAGCACCACCTCCGAGACCTCGCCCTCGGTCACGAGCAGAACACTCACCCGCCCCACGGGGCACCAGCCCAGGCATCCGGTGAGACTCACGCGGACATGCCCGGCACACCCCTGCCCGGCGAGCGTGTCCCGGATGCGGCGGGGCAGCTCCACGCCGCCGGCACTCGTGTCGAGCCGCATCAGGCACCGGTGACAGACCTGGGCCCGCGTCTCCCTCGGGTTCTCGTCGCTCATGGGGAACTCAGTCCCTCCCAACGCCGGACGGCTCGCGCCCCATCCAGGATATGCTCCCCCGCCGAGCGAACGGGCAGCCAGACGTTCTCCGCCGTCCACCTCGCTCCGATGCGCACCTTCAGGAACAGGCCCTGCACCCAAGGAGACCCCTGTCTATGGGAGGGAGCGAACCGTACCTGGACTCCACAGCGGTGGCATTGCAGGGCCTTGCTGGGCTACTGCTCCCCCCTCCCACCCGTTGAGGGCCCCGCGTGTCCACGACCCCCACAGAGCTGCCGGACATCCTTCGGAAGAATCGGGAGCGCATCCTGGAGGAATGGGCGCGACGAGTGAGGGAGGAACTGCCCGTGTCCGCCCTGCCCTGGCAGGAGCTGCTCGACAACGTCCCGGACATGCTCGAGGCGCTCGCGGACGCTCTGGAGCAGCGGAGGGACCGGCCGCATGCGCCCTTGAAGGAGAAGGCTCGGCGGCACTCGGAGCAGCGTCACCGCCTCGGTTACTCCATGGAGGACGTGGTGCGCGAGTATGCCCTGCTGCGCAACACCTCCATCCGGGTCATCCTGTCCGCGTACCCCCAGCCGTCCCTCGACGAGATGGAGCTGCTGCACATGGCGCTGGACCAGGCCGTGGTCGAATCGGTGACCACCTATGGGCGCGAGTCCACCCGGGAGTTGGAGACGGAGCGGCAGCGCTTCCGCCTCGCGCTGCGCAACTCCACCATCGTGGTGTTCGAGCAGGACCTGGAGCAGCGCTACACGTGGATCTACAACCCGCAGCTCGGTGTCACGGCGGAGCAGGTGGTGGGCAGCACGGACGCGGGCATGTTCACCGGCCCCGAGGACATCCGAACCTTGATGGAGCTCAAGCAGCGGGTGCTGGACACCGGCGAGCCGCTGCTCGCCGAAGTGCGTGCCTCGATTGGCCCCAGGCGGGGTTTCTACCTGCTGGCGCTGGAGCCCCTGCGGGACGCGGAGGGGCGCGTCACCGGACTGATGGGCGCGGCCACCGACATCACCGTGCACCGGGATGAGGAAGAGCAACTGCGGCGCACACTGGAGTTCCGGGACCGGGTGATGGGCATCGTCAGCCACGACCTGCGCAACCCCCTCAACGCCATCACCCTGTCGGCCGCGACGCTGCTCCGCCGCGGTGGGCTCGACGAACGCGTGCGGCAGAACCTCCAGCGCATCGTCTCCGCGGCGGATCGCGCCCACCGGCTCATCCGAGACCTGCTCGACTACACGAAGGCGCGCCTGGGAAGCGGCATCCCCATCGAGCCCCGGCCGTGCAACCTGGGGGAGGTGGCGCGGCAGGTGGTGGACGAGGTGGCCCAGGCCTTCCCCGAGCGCACGCTGCACTTCGAACGCGCCACCGAGGGCAACCTCGACGGCGAGTGGGATCCGGATCGGCTCGCCCAGGTGATCACGAACCTCACCCGCAATGCCCTGCAGCACAGTCCCTTGGGCACACCGGTGCGGGTGATGGTGCGTACGGACGACGACAGCGTGAGCCTCGAGGTCCACAACGAGGGCCCGGCCATCGCGCCCGAGTTGCTCCCGGCCCTCTTCGAGCCATTCACCCAGGGCGCGGGCCGGCACACCCATGAGGGCAACGTGGGCCTGGGCCTGTACATCTCCCAGGAGGTGGCGCGGGCGCACGGCGGCAGGATGGAGGTCGAGTCCAGCGAGCGGACGGGAATCACGTTCCGCCTGGTGCTCCCGCGCCGCCCCGCGCCCTCCGGCGGAGGGCCGGGGTAGAGCCCTTCAACGGTGGATGCGGAGCCCGTCGGCGTAGTGCTGCAACTGGCGCCGGGCGGCATCGAAGGCCTCGTTCACGGCCTGGTAGGCGTCCTCGTGCGAGGTCTTCTCGCCGTGCTCGCGGTCGACCACGATGTTCTTGCCGGGGACGTGCATGTCCAAGCGGACGTGGAAATGCTTGCCCTGCTGATGATGCCGGTGCGGCTCTTCCACCACCACGTGGCAGCCGGTGATGCCATCGAAGAACTGCTCGAGCTTGTCCACGTTGTCGCGGATGTGCTCCGAGAGGGCATCGCTGGGGCTCATTCCACGGAAGGTGATCTGCAGGTTTCGCTTCATCTTCGCGCCTCGTGATGGGCTCCCGGGTGGGGAGCCGTCGTGACGACCCGATTCATTGCATCCGGAGCGCCAACGCCCTCTCCCTCGGAAACCCGGGGGGTTGGGGCACGCCCGTCATGCAGCCTTTGCGGTGGGGAATGGAGGGCGCGCAGCCTTTGCGGACAGGCCTCCCGGGAGGGCAATCAGGCGGGCTTCCACTGCGGAGCACGGGAACGGTGCGCACCTTTTCTCCCTGGAGGTGCGCGCACGTGATTCGCGTCGGCCCCGCGGGGTGGAGCTACGATGACTGGGCGGGAGTGGTGTACCCGAAACCGAAGCCCCGGGGGTTCGACCCGCTGGCGTTCCTGGCGGGGTACTTCGACGCACTCGAGCTGAACACCAGCTTCTACCGGCCCATCAACCGCCACAACGCGGAGCTCTGGGTGGAGCGCACGGACTTCAACCCGGACTTCCGCTTCACCGCGAAGCTGTGGCGGCGCTTCACCCACGAGCGGGACTCGGTATGGACGGCGGACGAGGTGCGGCAGACGCGCGAGGGGCTCGACACCCTCCACGAAGCCGGGAGACTGGGAGCGGTGCTGATGCAGTTCCCCTGGTCGTTCCGCAACAACGAGGAGAACCGGGACTGGCTGGACGAGCTGGTGTCCACGTTCTCCGACTGGCCCCTGGTGCTGGAGGTGCGGCACGAGTCGTGGAACGAGCCGGACGTCTTCGCGGAGCTGGCCGAACGGGGCGTGGGCTTCGTGAACATCGACCAGCCGCTCTTCCATGACTCGATGGCGCCGAGCGCGCGGGCGACCTCGTCCGTGGGCTACGTGCGGGTGCATGGGCGCAACTACCGCAACTGGTTCCGCAAGACGGCGAGCACGATGGAGCGCTACGACTACCTGTACACGGCGAAGGAGCTGAAACCGTGGGCCGGGCGTACGAAGGAGATAGCGGAGCACCCGCGCGTGAGTGACGTGTACGTGGTGACCAACAACCACGTGCGAGGCAAGGGCGTGGCCAACGCGATGATGTTGCAAGCGATGCTCACGGGCCGGAAGGTGCACGCCCCCGAGACGCTGGTGCGCGAATACCGGGACACCCTGGGGCCCTACGTACTGCCACTGGAGAAGGAGACCGCCGAGGCTTCCAGTGCCAGCCCTTCAACGCCGTGACGGAAAGAGCGCCAGACCTCAAACCTCCTTGAACTTGGCGCCGGTGATGCCCTCTTCCTCCATGGCCAGTTTGACGCGCTCGGAGACGATGAGGACCACCTCCCACCCCCAGGGCCGGAAGATGCTGGCGTCCCCTATCTTCGCCGGGTCCACCTTCAGCCCCGAAACGTTGCGGTATTCGCCCACCCTCTCCGGCTGACCGTTCTCCGGCCGCCAATAGAGCACCTCCTCACATCGCGCGTCGTCGATGCACCGGATGAGTTGCAAGGCATTGAGGATGAACCAGGGCTCCGTCTGACCCTCTACCTCGACCGGGATGAACTGAACTTCCTTTTGAAGACCCAGGCGCTCGAAGAGCGTGACGACCCGGCGGTGAACGACGGGAATACCCAGGGCATGAGAGAACTCAATCGCAACGCCCGTCGGATTCACAGATAAGAGGAGCGGCTTCTTGATATTCAGAACCCGTCCCTCGTTGAATCGCCAGACGTCGAACAATTCTTCCCGCCCCTCCTCATCATCACGAGGCATCCTCACGTGCCATCGCCCTGGAATGTACACATCGTCGTACAATTTGTAGTACTTCATTTGCTCGGTCATGGTTTCCTCGTTGCGAGCTTGTTGAGCTTGGAGCCCGGCGTACACACCTCTCCTGCGATCCTGTCGAGCTCTTCCACGAGCTTGGCTCGACACCCGGCCCGGGTCCTACAATTCACAAGCGCCTTGCTCAATCGTTCGAAGATATCGCTGTGGTACTCCTCGGGATGAGGCCCCTTGTGGCCTCGCAGATAGACGATGTTCGCTGGGTCATCGAGGCTTATCCCCGCCCGATCGAAGAGTTCCTCGAACCGAGGCGTCCAGGGGCCACCATTGCTCTCGGACTTGTCATTTTTGTTGGTGCACAGATGGTGGGCATGGTTGTCGTCCTTTTTCGAATCGTCACAGGCCCCCGTCGTCCGTGCCGAGGTCACCGCTGCGGCCACCGCGGAAGCCGTCGTGTTCGCCGACACTCCCATCAACACCACCGTCCCATCCGCCACGCTCACCTGCGCGCGCGTCCCCGCTCCCACCGAGAAGCCTCCCCGCACACTTCCTCCCGCGAAGGCGAAGCGCGGAGGTGACAACCGAGACCACAGCCCTCCCTTGGGCACCTCCGGCAGCCCCTTGGCCAGCTTCGCCCCCGCCACCGTCACCAGCACCCGCAACCCCACTCCTCCTATCGCCTTCCCGAAGCGCTCGGCCGCCGCCTCCAATTCTTCCTGTGTCCTCGCCGCTTGCGCCTCCCGATACAGATTCAGGCAGGCCAACCCCACGTTGTAGAGCTCCGCCGCCGTGTACGTCATTAGCAGCCCCAGCGTCACCGCCGCCGCGAAGGCCTTGGAGAAAACGGGCTCCGGCGCTGCCCACGCCATCACGTAGAGCATCATGGACATACCCACGGAGAGCAGCACGGTGCGCGAGCTGAACATCTCCACGGCGGCCTCGCGCACACCGTCCCCCATGTAGCGTGGCGAGAGCTTCAGGGCCTGCAACCACCTGGCACTCTCCAGTGACGTCGGCAGCGTGACCAGTGGAGGCCCATAGAGCGCCTCGTACGCCTCGCGTACGTGCTTCTCCAACTCCGAGGTCCGAGCATCCGGCGACGGCCCACCCAGCATCCCCACCATGCCCACTCCCGAGTGGCTCTCCACCGGCCGCCGCCCTGCCCTCGACTCCGCCTGCTGGAACTCCTCCTGCAGCGCCGCCACCACCTCCCGCGCCTCCTGCAGTGTCAACAGCGCCAGTGCCGGGTCCGACTTGAGCGCCCTGAAGGTGAGCCTCAGCCCGACTCCCTCGTCGCCCAGATACCCACTCACCGTCACGGGCTCCAACACCGGAAGCCGCGATTCGACTTCGGATGAAGCTGCCTGGACCGCGAGCGGCACCAGCAGCAACAGCAGGAAGATGGCATGGCTGATGCGCGTGAATACCGCCCCCAGCAGGAGCAGCACCCAACACGAGGGGTGGAGTGTCCTCATGGCGCGCAGCTTATCCGCCACTCCGCTCGGCGGCCGGGCACTCGAGCCCCAGGCCCTCTGGCGTCATCCGCTGACGCCCGGATGCACCGTTCGCACCTTCGGACAGAGGAGGTGCCAGATGGCGGACGACCCGGTGGCACGGTTGCACCAGCACGAGCGCGAGCAGGAGCGCAAGCGGTTGCGCGAGCTGGAGGCCAAGGACCTGGAAGTGGAATCCAAGCGCGGCCCACGTCCACTCGAGGGCTTCGCCGGAGGACACACCACGTGGGCGAGCCAGCAGGACGACGTAGCCGCCGCGGAGCTGCACACCCACGACGCGGAGGAGTCCCTCGCCGAGAGCGAGGAGCAGGTGGCTCGCCTCTCGCCGGAGGACGAAGGGCCCGCGCGAAAGGACGCGAAACACCGGGAGTAGCCGCGCCTACCTCTCCTCGAGACTCCGAGCAAAGAATGCTTGTGAGACAACACCCTGGACCGGGTCATGGAGCCCCGACCGTGACAGAACGTGCTTGAGTCCAGAGGGCGGATGGATGGAATTGCCACCTCCTACCCCCTGGACTCCCGATGATTGCCTTTCTTCTTGGAACCCTGCTCGCCGCGGCCCCGCTCACCCCGGAGGTCATGGAGGAACAGGCGGCCCTTCACGTGCGGCAGGAATTCGCACGCACGAAGCAGGATGTGTCGGCTCGTGACAAGACGCTCGACGCCGCCGCGCGCCAGCTCGCCCTGGCCGCGATGCACGCGCAGCCCACCGGCGCACCCGACCACCTCTCCGCCACCCAGGCGCTCAGTGCCGCGGGCGGAGCGGACCTCGCACCCCGCTCCCTCGTGATTCGCGCGCACTCGCACTCGCACATCGTCGAGTACTTCAACGCGGAGAAGGACTTCGGCAAGCAGCCCGCCTCCCACTTCGGAGTGGGCGTGGTCACCGAGGGCGAGCGCGCCAACCTCGTCCTGCTCCTGGTGGAGCGCCGGGCCGTGCTGCAGCCCTACCCGCGCACCTTCGAGAAGACGGGCGGGCAGTTGCTCTGCGGAGACCTGGTGGCGCCTCTGAAGCAGGCCGAGCTCTACCTCACGCGCCCGGATGGAGAGGTGTCCCAGGTTCCGCTCCGGATGAGCCGTGAGCAGGGCCGGAGCTTCTGCGCCCAGCTCGAGCTCCCCATCCCGGGCCGCTACACCGTGCAGGTGGAGAGCCGCTCGAGCAAGGGCGTCGACCTCGCCGCGGTCTTCTTCGTCGACGTGGGCCCTCGGGGCGCAGTGCCCGAGCCCGACAACGCCGGGGCCGTGCGCAAGGCCCTCCTCGAGCGCATCAACGCGCTGCGGCTCGCCCACAGGCTGTTCGCCCTGAAGCGAGACCCCACCCTGGAGCGCACGGCCCAGGCCCACTGCGAGCGCATGGTGAGCGAGGGCTTCGTCGGGCACGAGGCCCCGGACGGCACGAGCCTGCGCGACCGCCTCCCCGGTGATGAGGGACTGCCCTTCGACAAGGCCGCGGAGAACCTCGGCCTCGGCTCCGGGCCGCTCGCGGCGCACTTCGACATCGCCTACACCCCCGACCAGTTCCGCAACCTGCTCGACCCGGACTTCCGCTACGCGGGCATCGGCGTGGTGTTCCGCGAGGTGGATGGGCGCAAGCAGGCCCTCGTCACGGAAGTCCTCACCGCCGAGTCTCCAACGGCCCTCGTGGCGATGGAGCCGCGCGACGAGGCCTACCGAACCGTGACCCGGCTGCGCGCCTCCCTGAAGCTGCCCAGGCTGGAGCGCGCCAGCACCCTGGAGCCGCTCGCCCTGGAGCATGCCCGGCGCGCGCTCGAGCAGGACCAACCGGAGCTCGTCGCCACGGAGCTCGAGGCCCGCGTCCGCGCCGCGCTGCCAAAGGCCCAGGCCGCGACGGTGGAGGTCCAGGTGGTGAGCGATCCCCTCGCCCTGCTGCGCTCCATGAACCTGCAGGACTCCGGCTACAACCAGCTCGCCATCGGTCTGGTCCGGGGCAGCTCGCCCACGCAGGGCAAGGACCGCTACTGGGTGGCCATCGTCTACGCCTACGTCCCCGAGAAGTGAGCGTCCCTTGGGACACGGACCCATAGGGGCCCGTGTCCGCCAGGCAAAACGAGCCTCTGGGCTGTCTCGGGATTCCAAGGATGTTGAAAATAGCCGCCTTGCATGATTCTCAAGAAGTGAGGTAGCGACAGGACTTGCCCACCCCCCCTTGGAGGCAAGTCCATGCTCACGCGCCCGCGGTCCTACTTCCGTCCCCTGCTGTTGCTCACCGTCCTGCTACCCGCGCTGGCCTGGGCACAAGGCCTGCGCTTCACCACCCTGGATATCGGACAGGGAGACTCGGCGGTGCTCATCGCGCCGAGCGGCTGTGTGGCGCTGTTCGACGGTGGCCCCACCGGCTCGGGCACCACCATCAAGGCCTACCTGAAGTCGCTGGGAGTGAGCCACATCGACCTGGCCTTCGTCTCGCACATGCATGCCGACCACATGGGAGGCATCGACGAGGTGGATGTGGGCACCGACGCGGTCCCCATCGACGCGGTGTACGACCACGGCGGCACGTACGACTCGGTGGCCTATGACGAGTACGTCAGCCACTTCAGCGGCCGGCGCTTCACGGCGACGCGGGGGCAGACATTCTCGCTGTGCGGCGAGGTGACGCTCACGGTCGTGGCGACCAACGGCAACGGCATCACCAGCTCGGACGAGAACGCCAAGTCCGTGGCGGTGAAGATTTCATATGGCGCGTTCGACGCACTGGTGGGCGGCGACCTCACCGGCAGTCCGGACATCGAGTCCACCATCCTCAACACCGTGGGGCCGCTCGAGCTGTACAAGGTGCACCACCACGGCTCGCGCACCTCGTCGAACAACTCGCTCCTGGACGTGACGAATCCGCTGGTGGCCTTCATCTCCGTGGGCAAGGTCAACAGCTACGGCCACCCGACGCAGGAGTGTCTGGACCGGCTGACGGCGCACAACGCGGCCATCTGGCAGACGGAGGACCCGGCCACGAACTCGGTGCGAGGCCACATCGAGCTGAGCTCTCCGGATGGCAACACCTTCGTGGTGAAGCAGGGCACGCAGAGCGTCTCGTACACGTCGAAGGTGGATGTCCAGCCGCCCTCCGCGCCTGGCTCGCTGTTGGCGAGCGCCATCTCCTCCACGGGGATCCACCTGACCTGGAATGCGTCCACGGACAACGTGGGGGTGACGGGCTACCGGGTGTACCGGAGCAACAATGGCAGCCCCTACACGCTGAAGGGCACGATGACCGCCCTCGACTTCGTGGACCAGGGCCTCGTGCCCAGCATCAAGTACCTGTACCGGGTGACCGCCGTGGACGCGGCAGGCAACGAGTCCTCCCCGAGCAGCGCCTCCGCGCGCACGCCCGAGCCGGGCATCACCATCACCAGCCCCAATGGTGGCGAGAGCTGGGCCGGCGGCAGCGCGCGGAACATCACCTGGACGTCCCAGGACATCTCCAACGTGAAGCTGGAGTACACGCTCGACAACGGCACCACGTGGAATGTGATCGCCAGCAGCGTGGCCGCGTCCACGGGCAGCTACACGTGGACGGTGCCGGGCACGGCCAGCACGGCGGCGCGGGTGCGCGCGACGGATGCCTTCGGCACGGCCTCGGACATGAGCGATGGAATCTTCACCATCACCGCGCCCTCCAGCCCGGCGGCGGTCATCCTCAACGAAATCCTGGCCAACGAGCCCGGCAGTGCCACCGACGGCGAGTTCGTGGAGCTGGTGAACGTGGGCGGAGCGGCCATCGACATCAGCGGGTGGACCCTCTCGGATGCCACGTCGGTGCGGCACACCTTCCCCTCGGGGACGGTGCTCGGCGCGGGCCAGTCCATCGTGGTGTTCGGCGGCGCTGCCGGGATTCCCACGGGGACGCCCAACGCCGTGGTCGCCTCCACCAACACGCTCAGCCTCAACAACACCGGCGACACGGTGACGTTGAAGAATGGCGCCACGACCATCGACTCGTTCACCTACACGAGCGCGCTGGCCGCCCAGGATGGCGTGTCGATGAACCGCAGCCCCGACATGAGCACCACAGGTGGTTTCGTCCTCCACAATACGCTCTCCTCGCTGAGCGCATCGCCGGGTAGGCGCGTCAACGGCACCAGCTTCTGAAAGCCGGTGCGCACGCGGCTCCAGTGCTCGACGGGCTGGAGCCGCGGTTCGCCGCACCTCCAACGAGGGTCTGCCATTGACTGCCGTTGGAACAAATCCATGCAGTTCCAATTCCTGGCGGACCCTGCCAGCGGGTTATTGGCAGCATCCAGCGGAAAGGGATATACCGGCACGCCACTCGGGCCATCACCCGGGTGTGCCGTGGCCATCCCTCTCTCCGCAGGCCAGGTCCCGAATGCTCCCGAAAAACCGACTGGTGTCCGGGGTTGCCCTCGCCCTGATGCTCCCCGCGCGCGGCACCGATTCCATCTTCTTCATCGCCAAGAGCGAGAATCGGAACCAGGTCCACTACGCGGTCCGTGTGGATGAGAGCTGCCGCCCACTCGGCGCCAATCCTGTCCATGGGTACTGGCGGATGTTCGAACGGGGAGAGACCGTGGTCGAGCCCCTGCTGGGCATCGAGGTTCCCGTCTACGGACTGGCTGACACACAGCTCGTGGAGAGCACGCCCGGGGGCTGGCGCGTCCAGGTCCGGCTCCAGGCCTTCGCGCAGCGGCCCATCTCCATCGCCATCTCCCAGGAAAATGGCCGCTGTGTCACCCGGGCCTGGACGAAGGTGGGAGAAGAGACGGCGCGGCTCGACCATGTCTTCGTCCGGATGGCCTGGCCGTTTGGAATCAAGGACGTGGTCCTCAACGGGGTGGGCCCGGACGGGCAGTCCGTCAGCGAGGCTCTCCGCCCCTGAGCAGGAGCCGTCCTACATCCCCAGGTCCAGCACCGCCGCGCCGCGCAGCCTCCCCTCGCGTAGGGCCGCCAGCGCCTCGTTGGCGGACTCCAGCGGGAAGGGTTGCACCTCGGTGCGCACAGGGACCCTCGGCGCGAGCGCGAGGAAGTCCAACCCATCCTGGCGCGTGAGGTTCGCCACCGAGCGCACGGAGCGCTCGCCCCACAGCAGTGAATAGGGAAAGGCGGGGATGTCACTCATGTAGATGCCCCCGCACACCACCGTGCCGCCCTTCACCACGGCGGCCAGCGCCGCGGGAACCAGGCTCCCCACGGGAGCGAAGAGGATGGCCGCGTCCAGCGGCTCGGGCGGCAGCACGTCCGAGTCCCCCGCCCATACGGCCCCCAGGCTCAGGGCGAAGTCCTGCGCGGCCACGTCCCCGGGACGCGTGAAGCCGAACACCCGCCGGCCCTGGTAGCGCGCCACCTGGATGATGACGTGCGCCGCCGCGCCAAAGCCATACAGCCCCAACCGCTCGGCATCCCCCGTCATGCGCAGACAGCGATAGCCAATGAGCCCCGCGCACAGCAGCGGCGCGGCCTGCAGGTCCGGGTAGCCCTCGGGGATGGGGAAGCAGAAGCGGTAGTCCGCCACCGTGTACTCGGCGTAGCCACCGTCGATCTGATAGCCGGTGAAGCGCGCGTTGTCGCAGAGGTTCTCGCGGCCGGTGAGGCAGTAGTGGCAGGAGCCATCGCTCCACCCCAGCCACGGCACTCCCACCCGCGCGCCCGGCGCGAAGATTCGCGCCCGCTCGCCCGCCTTCACCACCCTGCCGACAATCTCATGTCCCAGCACCAGCGGCAGTTTGGGGCGGGTCAGTTCCCCATCCGTCACATGCAGGTCCGTGCGGCACACCGCGCACGCGTGGACCTTCAGCAAGAGTTGCTCGGGACCTGGCTCCGGAACGGGCCGCTCCTCCAACCGGAGCGGCTGTCCTGGAGCATGGAGCACCATGGCGCGCATCGGGGCCACCGGAGGCTCAGGAGACCAGGAAAAGGAGCGCGTCCGACACGGGCTCGCCTGCCCCACACCCATCCTTCCGGTACCCACCCCGTCCCGCACCGGACACCAACCGTTCGTCCCGTGCCGGGCACGCATCTGGAAACTAGGTACGTTCCAGCCGGGCACCAGCCCCCCCCTCGGGAGCGCCCGGCCCCGCGGCGCCGGGGAGGACGGGCGCCCGCTCGCGAGGACGCTCAAATCTGGATGCCCGCGACGAGGCCCGGCCACGTCTGCACGCGCACGTCGTCCGAGTCCGAGGTGAAGACCCGGCCCAGGCCCCACCGGTCCATTCCCTTCAGCGGCTCGCCATTGAACGAGATGAGGGTATTGGCCGTCACGCCGCCGAACACGGCGAAGTGCTTGAACGGTTGGAAGCCCGCCACCAGGCGCAGCTGTGCCAGGAGGTGCTGGCTATCGCTGATGAACTGGCCCTCGTGCAGGGAGCTGGCCAGCGCGTCCAGGTCCACGAAGAAGGGGCCCACCGGAATGTGCCCGCCGAGCCCGAGGCCCGCCGCCCAGAGGCGCTGCTGGTGGTTGTACTCGGGACGCAGGCCCACCGTGAGCAGCGTGTGGAAGTACTGGCCGCCCAGCTTCAGCGCCACATTCGCCATGCCCAGATCACTGCCCCAGGCCTGCACGTGGTGCTGGCCGTTGCCCACCAGGCTCAGCAGGCCGATGTTGGCGCCGTCCGCCTCGACGGCCACGTTGACGAGGCCGAGCTGCAGGCCCTTCATCCGCCGCGCGACGTTGACGATGCCCACCTGCGCGCCGCTCACGTCACCGCCCACGTTGACGATGGAGAGCTGGGCTCCCTCGAGGCGGCCCGCGATGCTGAGGCCCGAGGACAGCTGCATGCCCACCAGGTCCGGGGCGACGTTGAGCCCCGCCGTCGCCTGGAGGCCCCGCGACGCGCCCGAGGCGATGTTGACGCCCGAGGAGAACTGCGCGCCCCTCATCTCCCCGGCGGCCACGTTCGCGCCCGCCGCCGCCTGCCAGCCTCGCATGGAGCCACGGGCCACGTTCACGCCCACCGCCATCTGCGTGCCCTTCACCTGGCCGGCGTAGTTGACGCCCACCGCCAGCTCGGCACCGCCCATCTCCCGGTCCACCCAGTTGCCCACCAGGGCCAGGGCCGTGCCCTCCACCCGCCCCGCGTGCGTGGCGAGCAGTCCGATGGAGAGGTTGTTCACCACGTTGCCGCTCGAAAAGCCGTTGGTGCTCAGTCCGGGCAGGATGGAGAGACTCACCGGGATGTGGACCTCCCGCGTGGGCGCGTCCTGGGAGACCTCGGCCGTGGACACCTGGGACTGGGAGACCTCCACCGGGGTGGACGGAGGGGGCTCGGCAGCCGGCTGCTCGGCACCCGCCGAGAACGACACCATCGCCGCCATGACACCTGCACACACCGAGACCTCGAGCTTCATCGCGTGACCCTTCCTGAACTGGACCTTTCGGCGACTGGAACACCCGGGCCCCGCGGAACTGTCACCTGCTACGTTCGCGGGCATGCTCACGCGCACCATTCCGAAGAGCGGCGAGAAGCTGCCCGTCATCGGGCTCGGGACCTGGCAGACGTTCGACGTGGGGCCCTCCCCGGGCGAGCGCAAGGACCAGAAGGAGGTGCTGAAGCGCTTCCTCGCGGCCGGTGCCCGCGTCATCGACTCCTCGCCCATGTACGGCCGCGCCGAAACGGTGGTGGGAGACCTGCTGCGAGAGCTCGGCGAGGAGCGCACGCCCTTCCTCGCCACCAAGGTGTGGACCACCGGCCGCGACGCGGGCGTGGAGCAGATGCGTGACTCGCTGCGCAAGATGGGCCACGGGAAGCTGGACCTGATGCAGGTGCACAACCTCGTGGACGTGCGCACCCACCTGGCCACCCTGCGCGAGTGGAAGGAGGCCGGACGCATCCGCTACCTCGGCGTCACCCACTATCTGCGCGGCGCCTTCGATGACCTGGAGAAGCTCATCCGCGAGGAGTCGCTGGACTTCGTGCAGCTGCCCTACTCCATCGCCCTGCGCGACGCGGAGGAGCGGCTGCTGCCCGCGGCCGCCGAGCATGGCACCGCGGTGCTGGTGATGCGCCCCTTCGAGAGCGGAGACCTCTTCCGCCAGGTGAAGGGCAAGCCGCTGCCCGCCTGGGCCGCCGACTTCGACTGCAAGAGCTGGGCGGAGTTCTTCCTCAAATACATCCTGGGGCACCCCGCGGTGACGTGCCCCATTCCAGCCACCAGCAACCCGCGCCACCTTGAGGACAACCTGCGCGCGGGCACGGGGCGCCTGCCCGACGCGAAGACCCGGGCCCGCATGGTGGAGCTGCTCGGCCTGTAGCGGCGCGACGCCGGCTCAGTCCTCGAGCTGGGACTCGTAGACGAGCTCGCCCTTGAGCGTGAGGATGAGGCCGGTGCCCAGCTCGCCCTCCTCGTCGTCACGGCCCACGTCGAGCTGCTGCGCCTCCTCGTCCCACTGGCCCGAGTAGTAGTCGCCACCGGCCGTCATCCACGCCCGGTCAGCCGAGACGACCGTCTCCACCGTGTCGCCCTTGTCGCTCGTGGCCCGGTAGACGCTCCACTCCTCGCCATCCTCCTTCAGGCTGGACACGATCTCGGCGAGCTCCTCGTCCTGGGGCGAGCCCCCCTCCTTGGCCGGCTCCACCTTCCACTTGCGCTCATCGGGCTTGGGCTTCTGGGCGAGCCAGCCGCGCACCAGCTCCGTCAGGGCCTCCTCGGCCTTGTCCTGGAGCCCCTTCATGTTCGAGGGCAGACCCACCTCGTCCAGCGCCATCAGCGCCGTCTCCAGTTGAATCGCCTTCAGGGCCCAATCGTTCATCGCCGACTTCAGCATCACCCATCTCCTCGGGCCACATGCGGCCCACCATCCCTCCCGGGGACTTCCCGCGGGCAGAGCGCGTGCCCCTATCACGTTCCTTCCCAGGGTGGGGGCCTTGCATTCAACACCGCGCCAGGCGCCATCCCTGGACTCTGGTCCCCCCTCACTGTCCGCTCATGAACGAGCGCCCGAAACCTCCAAGCCAGGCAACGGAGCGAGCAGGAGACACGCTCGCCACGTGGAGGAGCACTGCCCACCTTAACGGGCATCCGCGGATCGCGCGGCGGGAGGAGGCGGACGGTGGGCAGCGAGCGACAGGAATTGAGCCTGCGGATCCCCCCGGGGGTGCCCTTGACGAGGCCCTCGAGGCAGGTGCCCACCGTGAGCATCCCCACGACGGTGCACAGGCCCGTGCGGGCAAGGCTCCAGGCGGTGCTACGTCCTGCGTTCGCGGTGCTGGGGCTGGGCGTGCTCGTCCTGCTCATCCGGGACGTGGGTGCCAAGGAGTTGGAGGAGGTGTTGTCGCGGGCGGCCCCCTGGCTGCCCCTGGTGCTCCTGCTCGAGGCAGCGCGCCTGTCACTGGACGCGCTGGCCACGTGGGTGGCGTACGGCAGCCGGGCCCGGGAGGTGCCCTTCCGCGCCATGCTCCGCGCGCAGCTCATCAGCACGACGGTGGCCAGCCTGGCGCCGGCGGGGCGGACCGCGGGCGAGGCGATGAAGGCGGCGCTGCTCAGCCGCTACACGGGAGGCGCCACGGCGACGGCGGCGGCGGCCACGTCCCAGGCGGCCTCCCTGGTATCGGGGGGCCTCAGCTCCATTCCCTGCGCGCTGGCGGCGTACGTGCTGACGGGGGCCTCGTGGTTGACGCTGGCGCTCGGCGTGCACACCGTGGTGCTGGTGCTCGTGGGCACGGGGATGCGCGCGGGCATGCGGGCGCGCAGACTCGGGGCGTGGTTGAAGTGCCGCTGCCACCGTCTGGCCCCGCACACCGAGACCTTCCAGGAGTCGGCGCGCCGCGACCGGTTGCTGCCGGCCCGGCCCATCGTGGCCACCTTCCTCGGCCGCGCGATCCAGGTGGTGCAGTACGGAACCCTGGCGGTGGCGGTGGGCATCGACACACGGGCGGTGCAGGCCCTCGTCGCGCAGGGACTCAACATGGTGGCGCTCGCGGTGGGCTCGCTGGTTCCGGGACAGTTCGGCGTGAGCGACGGGGCCTTCGCGCTGTCCGCCAAGATTTTCGGCACCACCACGGCCAAGGCCATGTCCATCGCGCTGCTCGCCCATGCGATGCAGGTGCTGTTCGTGTTGGTGGGCTCGCTCACGCCGCTGGTGTGGAAGGTGCCGGACCCCGCGCCCCAGCCTCAGCGCTCCAGCGGCGTCGACGATTGAGCGGTTGCCTGCGCGCGCCGCGAAAGGGGGTTACACTCCCGCCCGCTTTACGCTTGCCCATGGGAGGGACCCGACACTGACCAGAGCCCTGTTCCTCGGCCTCGTCCTCTGTTGTCTGCCAACCTTCGCGCAGGAGACTCCCGCCGCCGGGCCCC
This sequence comes from Vitiosangium sp. GDMCC 1.1324, assembly GCF_003044305.1. Classification (GTDB taxonomy): domain Bacteria; phylum Myxococcota; class Myxococcia; order Myxococcales; family Myxococcaceae; genus Archangium. The sequence continues at coordinate 48,209 of NZ_PZOX01000002.1, forward strand.
ACGGGCTCGCGGCGGTGAGGGCCCGCGGCGAGTTGTTGTGGGGCGCCGACGCTCAAGGCGGTGCCCCCTACGTCTTCCAGGACCCAATGGACCCCAACCGCCTCGTCGGCTTCGAGGTGGACCTGGCCGAGGCGCTCGCCGGAAAACTGGGCGTGCGCGCACGGCCGGTGCTCGGCCCGTGGGACTCGCTGCTGGAGCTGCTGGCGCGCGGAGACTTCGACGTGGCGCTCAACGGCATCGAGGTGGCCGAGGAGAAAAAGCGCGTCTGCGACCTGTCGCGTCCCTACTACGCGGCCGCCGAGCGGCTCACGATCCGCCGGGGAGACGCGCGTGCGCCCCATTCGCTGAGCCAGGTGAAGGGCCGTCCAGTGGGCACACTCCCCGGCTCGCTGGCCGAGCGCATCCTGCGCCGCGAGGGGGCCCAGGTGAAGACGTACGAGGGAGGCCAGGACGAAATCTACGCGGACCTGAGGCTGGGCCGGACGGACGCGGTGCTGTTGGACGAGCCCATCACCCGGTACTACGGCGCCATCGACCCGGACCTGGAGGTGGTGCCGGGCACCTTCGGTGAAGTGCACTACGCGGTGGCGGTGCGCAAGGGCGAGGACGAGCTGCGGCACGCGCTCGACGTGGCGCTGGAGGAACTGGCGCGCGAGGGCGCGCTGCGGGCCATCTATGAGCGCTGGGGCCTGTGGAACGCCGAGACGGCGGAGCTGCTGGGAGACCCGAACCCGAGCCCCCATGGTGTGCCGGAGCAGTACGAGTCCTGGAGGGCCTCGGTGGGAAGGACGCCGCCCTTCTTCGAGCGCGTGAGGGAGCGCTACCCGAGCACCCTGGTGCTGTTCGCCCGCGGGGCGCTGATGACGCTGGGCGTATCGCTGCTGTCGATGGCGCTGGCGGTGGGAGTGGGCGTGGTGCTCGCGGTGACGCGCGTCTACGGCCCCAGGCCCCTGCGCTGGCTGGCCACGGCCTACATCGAGGTGGTGCGCGGCACGCCCCTGCTGGTGCAGCTCACCCTGGTGTACTTCGGACTGCCGCAGCTCGGGTTGCGGTTGAATCCCCTGGCTGCGGGCGTGCTGACGCTGGGACTCAACTACGCGGCGGCCGAGGCGGAGAACTACCGGGCCGGACTGTCCAGCGTGCCCGTGGGCCAGCACGAGGCGGCAAAGGTGCTCGGCCTGTCGCGGTGGCAGACGCTGCGGCACGTGGTGATGCCCCAGGCCGTGCGCATCTCGCTTCCGCCGATGACGAATGACTTCATCGCACTGCTCAAGGACAGCTCGCTGGTGTCGCTGGTGACGCTCACCGAGCTCACGCGCACGTACCTCAACCTCGCCAACGCCATGCGCGACCACCTGGGCCTGGGGCTCGTGGTGGCCAGCATCTATCTGCTGATTGGTCTGCCCTTCGCGCACCTGGCGCGCACGGTGGAGGCGCGGCTCGGCCGTCACCTGAAGGGGGTGGTGCGATGATTCGCGTCGAGGACGTGCGCAAGCGCTTCCCCGGAGCGGCCTCGGCCACCCTGGACGGCGTGTCCTTCACCCTGGAGAAGGGCCGGCTGGCGGCCATCCTCGGGCCGAGCGGCTCGGGGAAGTCCACACTGCTGCGCTGCATCGTGGGCCTGGAGCGGCCGGACTCGGGCGCCATCCACCTGGGGGGACAGGCGGGGCTGGTGTTCCAGTCCTTCGAGCTCTTCCCCCACCTGACGGCGCTGGGCAACTGCACGCTGGCGCAGCGGCTGGTGGCGAAGCGCTCGCGGGCCGAGGCGGAGGCGCGCGCGCGCAAGCTGCTGGGGGAGCTGGGGCTGGGAGAGCAACTGGACGCCTGGCCGGAGATGCTCTCCGGAGGACAGCGGCAACGCGTGGCCATCGCGAGGGCACTGGCCATGGAGCCCGCGGTGCTGCTGTATGACGAGCCGACGAGCGCGTTGGACCCGTCGCTGCGGCGCGAGGTGGTGGAGACACTGCGCCGCGTGGGCTCACTGGGCATGACGCAGCTCGTGGTGACGCACGACGTGCAGCTCGCACGGGCCGCCGAGGTGGTGATGGTGCTGGACGAGGGCCACCTCGTGGAGATGGGCCCCCCGGAGCAGGTGCTGGACACTCCCCGGCACGAGGCCACGCGCCGGCTGCTCGCCCAGGCACACGGCGGAGTTACTCCGGGGTGAAGCGGACGACCTCGATGCCCTTGTCCGTCCCCACGGCGAAGCGGCGGCCGGCGGGGTCCAGCGCGAGCGGCGGCAGGGGCGGGAGGTGGCGGATGATGCTACTGCCCTGACGGCCCGTATCGAGCTCGGGCCAGCGCTCCAGGACGCGGCCGGTCGCGAGCTCGAAGAGCTTGGGGTGCTCGTAGAAGCCCACCGCGTACCCGCCCATCGCCATCAAGGTCCCCGCGGGCGCCTCCAGGGGGGCCATGGACAGGAAGCGGCGCTCGGAGAGCGAGTACACCGCGAGGCGTGCCGTGTCCGCGGGCTGTCCATCCGAGAAGGGAGTCCCTTCACCGTCCAGGCCCGTGCACTCGAGGACCAGCGTGTCCCGCTCGCCGAAGGCCGCGGAGTGGAACTCCAGGAACGAGTCATCCAGCGCCAGGGCCTGGGGCTCGTCCAACGACTGGGGCTGTTCGAGCGCGCGAGCCACGTCGAAGACGGACGCCGCGTCGACGGGATGCCAGATCCACCCCGCGCTGACCAGGTAGCGGCCATCGCGGCTGAACTGGAGCCGGGAGTGGAAGAAGTCAGGGGAGGAGCTGTCCCGCCGGGTGAGCCGCTCGCCCGTCTCGGCGTCCTCGAGCTCCAGGCAGCAGTACTCGTCGGGGCAGTGGGCCAGGAGCGTGCGGCCGCTCGGCAGGGTCACCAGGGCGACGGGATACTCGTAGGTGGTGGCGTGGTAGAAGCTGCGGTTGAGCTCGCGGAGCACCTTGCCCTGGTGGAGCAGGAGCCCCTTCGTGCCGAGCTTCTCGTAGAGGACGGCGTACCGGCCATCCTGGGACATCACCGCGCTGTCGAAGCGGTAGGCGTAGCGGACGTGGGGGTCGGCGGTGCTTCCGTCCAGACCGTAGAAGCAGCCCCCGGAGACCCAGTCGACGAGCCCGTCGCCACACCAGCAGAGAGAAGCGGGGGCGGAGGGGGTAGGAATGAAGATGCGTTCAGCTTTCATGTGCGCCGGGACGCAGGGTACCCGAGGAACCTGACGCCCGCCCTCTCGCCAGGGAACGAGGCACACCTGTACTGGCCACGCCCCGCGCATGGTTGCAACGGCGTCCTCCCATACTCAATGACGAAGGAGGCCCCAGGTCTTGGAGCGGCCTCGGGAGACGCGATGCGGCAGCGGATCGACGACTACGCCTTGCTGGGCGACTGCCACTCCGCGGCCCTCGTGGGCCGGGATGGCTCCATCGACTGGGCCTGCTTCCCCCGGTTCGACTCGCCCGCGGTGTTCTGCCGCATCCTGGACCTCCGCCGCGGCGGCTCCTTCCGGGTGAGCCCGGACGGCCCGTTCCAGTCCAGGCGCCGGTACATCGACGACACCAACGTGCTCGTCACCACCTTCACCACGCCAACGGGCGTGCTGGAGGTGACGGACTGCATGCCCATCCGTACCGGCCTCGCCCAAAGCTCCCGCGTGGGGGCGCGGCACTCGCTGTTGCGGAGGCTGCGCTGCGTCAGCGGGCGGGTGGATGCGCGCGTGGTGGTGTCGCCGCGCTTCGAGTACGGGTCCTTCGTGCCGCGCATCCGCCTCACCTCGCGCCAGACGGCTGAACTGGTGGGCGGTGCGGACGCACTGTGGGTGACGGCCACGCGCCCGCTGACGGCGCATGACAACGCCCTGCGCGCGCGCTGGCACCTGCGCGCCGGGGACGAGGCCTGGGTGGAGGCGGCCTGGACGCCCTCGCTCGTCGAGCGCACCCCCGCGGAGATGCCGGACCTCGCGACGCTGCGCCGGCGGCTGGAGGACACGGTGGCCTTCTGGCGCGAGTGGATCTCCCACTGCGCCTACGAGGGCGATTACACGCAGGCGGTGCGCCGCTCGGCGCTGGTGCTCAAGGCGCTCACGTACGCGCCCTCGGGAGCCATCGTGGCGGCCCCCACCACGTCCCTCCCCGAGGAGCCGGGGGGCGTGCGCAACTGGGACTACCGCTACACCTGGCTGCGCGACACGACGCTCACGCTCATCTCGCTGATGCTGCTGGGCTACCAGGAAGAGACGCTCGCCTTCCAACACTGGCTGGAGCGCACCAGCGCGGGACGCGCCGACGACGTTCAAATCATGTACAGCATCCGTGGCCACCGGCTGCTGCCAGAGGTGGAGCTGTCCCACCTGGAGGGCCACCAGAGCTCCCGGCCGGTGCGCGCCGGCAACGGGGCGGTGAAGCAGCTCCAGCTCGACGTCTTCGGGGAGATGCTGGAAGGAGCGTGGCTCTTCTCGAAGATGGGCGGGAGGATGTCGCAGAAGAACTGGGACTTCCTGCGCGGCCTGGTGGATGACGTCTGCATGCGCTGGCGCCAGCCGGATCAGGGGTTGTGGGAGATCCGCGACACGCCCCGACACTTCATCCACTCGAAGCTGCTGTGCTGGGTGGCGCTGGACAGGGCCATCCGCATCGCGCGGGCGCGGCGGCTCCCGGCACCGGTGGGGCGCTGGGCGCGCGAACGGGCCCTGCTCCGGGAGTACCTGCTGCGCGAGGGCACACGCCTGGGGTGGTTCCCCCAATCCGAGGGCTCGGACAGGGCGGACGCCTCGGTGTTGCAACTTCCCGCGCTGGGCTTCCTCCCCTCGGCCCATCCGCTGGTGAGCCACACCGTGGAGCATGTGCGCGCGCGGCTGGAGAAGGGAGGGCTCCTCTACCGCTACCACGCACCGGATGGCCTGAGCGGCGGAGAGGGCACCTTCCTGCTGTGCTCCTTCTGGCTGCACGACGTGCTGGTGCACTCGGGGAGGACGGAGGAGGCGGAGGAATTGCTGCGGCACCTGCTGAGCCTGGCCAACGACGTGGGCCTCTACGCGGAGGAGGCGGTGCCGGGCACGGGCGAGGCCCTCGGCAACTTCCCCCAGGCCTTCACGCACATGGCGCTGGTGGCCTCCTGCGCGCAACTCTCCGCGGGCCGGAGCTTCCAGCTCCCGAGGCCGGGCGCCTACGACTATGCGGACTTCGCGCTCACCTACCACCTCGGGCGGCGCTCCATCTTCATGTCCCACTTCTCGTGGGAAGCGGTGCACTGAGACCCGCACCGCCGGGTGCCCGGGGCCTGGCTAGTACCCCAGGCTGGGATCGTACCGGGGTGCGAGCAACGAGGGCACCACCATCTCCGTCACGTCCTTGCCTCCGAGCAGGTTCGTGGCGAGGCACAGCGGTGTGTAGATGAAGCCCCAGGGAATCCCCCACCACCCGAGCAGGAGCGACAACAGGGTGTAGCCCAGACTCAGGCTGAACGTGCCCTGCCCCGCGCGGACGAAATACACGTCCGACGAGCGCCTCAGCGTCGTGACGAAGAAGGAGACGCAGTACTCAAAGACGACAAACCTGCCACCGCGGCGCAACTCTTCTTGGACCTGCGCCGTGGACAAGCCATCCATGCCGAGGATGCCAGCCATACAGAGCCCCCTTGTCCGAGATTGCGGCCTTCGCCGCGAAGAAAACTGTGTGCAGCGTACATGGCTGATGCCTGTCTGCACAGACACGCGGAGAGAGAAGAAGCACCACCGCACGACAAGCACGACGGCGCCAACACTCTGCGTACAAGAGCAATCCGATGACGTTTCTCGCCGTCGAAGAGAGCCGTTCTCGGAGTTCAAGAACCCCGTCTATAGCCCGTGGAACGCAGCCCATTGTGTTGCATTGGACGCAACACACGACGTCCCTTGTGTTGTCTTGAACGCAACGCAGATTCCGCCATGTCCCTCGGGCGAGCGGACGAGGGGGCGGCATCCGCGTGCCTGCCACACACGTGCGCCCTGCTTACCGTGAGCACACGGGAGGCAGGCATGGCCACGAAGAAGACGGAGAAGAAGGACCCCATCGCGCACCTGAGCGAGCTCATCCACGGCATCAAGGTCGCGATGATGACGACGGTCGAGGAGGACGGCACCCTGCACAGCCGTCCCATGTGGACGCACGATCGAGCCTTCGACGGCGAGCTGTGGTTCTTCACCCGCGAGCACTCGCCCAAGGTGGGTGAGGTGGAGCGGGACCACCACGTCAACCTCTCCTACGCGGAGCCGGGCAGGGAGCGCTACGTGTCGGTGAGCGGCGTGGCCCGCCTGGTGCGCGACAAGGACAAGGCGCGCGAGCTGTGGAACCCCACCCTCAAGGCCTGGTTCCCCCAGGGCCTGGACGACCCCGAGCTCGCGCTGCTGTGCGTCACGGTGAACAAGGCCGAGTTCTGGGACACGCCCAACAAGCGCATGGTGCAGCTCGTCGGCTTCGTGAAGAGCGTCCTCACCGGCGAGCCGTTCCGCCCGGGAGAGAGCGAGAAGGTGAGCCTGGACGAGTCCGGCCCCTCCCTGCACTGACACGGCGTCACTGCATTTTTCCAGGAGCGGCATGAAGACCCGGGGCGGACGTCACCGCGGCCCGGGTCTTCGCGGGGAGAAGGGGTGATTCACGTGGGCGAGCGGAATCAAGCGCCGCGTGAGGCGTTGTTCCCGGGCCGTCCCCCTTCCCACCGGAGGTCGTACCCCATGTCGAAGAAGCTCCTCGGCGCCGTCCTCGTTGCCGCCACCCTCGCCGCTCCCGTCGTGCTCGCCGGTGAGGGTGAGTCCTGCTCGGGTGACAAGGCGACGCACGCCGCCAGCAAGTCCGCCGTGAAGGATGTCACCATCACCCAGGTGGCCAGCCTGCAGAAGGAGAAGAAGGTGACGGTGCTCGACGCCAACGGCGCCGACTTCCGCAAGCAGAACGGCATCATCCCCGGCGCCGTGCTCCTCACCCACTTCCAGAAGTACGACGTGGCCAAGGAGCTGCCGGCCACCAAGGACTCCAAGCTCGTCTTCTACTGCGCCAACACCCAGTGCAAGGCCAGCCACGCCGCTGCGGAGAAGGCGCTCGAGGCCGGCTACACCGACGTGAGCGTGCTGCCCGACGGCCTGCTGGGCTGGAAGAAGTCGGGCCAGCCCACCGCCTCCGTCGCGCCGCAGAGCTGACGCGTCCCCGGAGGTGCGCGCCTCACTTCACGGTGAGGCGCGCGGTGTTCCGCTCGAAACGGGGGGACACGGCGGCCGCTGCCGCCACGGCGCTATGCTGCGCGGGTCATGACCTCCTCCTTGACTGGGGCTCATGCCCGAAGGAGCGGTGCGCGTGTCGCTGCTGCATTACAACACGCTCGAGGACATCGACCGGCTCCTCGCCGGCCTGGACTCGCTACCCTGAACCACCCCCCACACATCGGAGAGAGCACATGCGCCCGGAAGAGCTACAACACCTGATGCACTCCATCGACCTGGCGCGCAAGGCCCGCGCCCGGGGAGACCATCCCTTCGGCTCGGTGCTGGTGGACGTGGGGGGCAAGGTCCTCCTGGAGGGGGAGAACACCGTGGAGACGACGCGCGACTGCACCGGTCACGCGGAGTCCAACCTCATGCGCGAGGCCACGCAGCGCTATGCCCCCGAGCTGCTCGCGGACTGCACCCTCTACGCCAGCACCGAGCCCTGCGCCATGTGCGCGGGCGCCATCTTCTGGGGCGGCGTGCGGCGTGTCGTCTTCGCGCTCTCCTCCGAGCAGCTGGGCCAGCTCATCCACCCCTCCGCGCCCGCACTCCGCATGTCCTGCCGCGAGGTCTTCGCCCGCGGCTCCGAGCCCACGGAAGTGGTGGGTCCCGTGGAGCTGCCGGAGGCCCGTGAGGTGCACGCGGGCTTCTGGAAATAGGCCGACCTCTCCCATCGGGTGGGACAGGCTCACCCGACGCGGAGCTCAGCGCGTGAGCGCGGTGGCGATGACGTTGAGCACCTTGAGCTGGGCCGGAGACAGGTTGCGCAACGAGCGCGCGAGCCGCCTCAGGTCCGGTGGCCGCTCGTCCCGGGCCGGCAGCGAGTCCACCCAGGCCGTCACCTCCGAGTGGCTCAGACTCAGCAGCGTGTCCGAGGGAATCTTCAGGACGATGCTCAGCCGTCGGAGCGTGGGGACACTGGGCATCATGCCTCCGCGCTCGATACGGCCGTAGACGCCTGGGGCCAGACCGACCTTCTCGGCCGCTTCCGCCTGGGTGAGCCCCGCGCGCAGCCGGGCGGCGCGCGCCGCTGCCCCCAGGGCAAGGGCCAGCTTGTCATCCATGCGCTGCTGCGAAGTGGGCGGAGGGGTGCGTTTCGATGCCATGGTGCCTGACGTCCAAAGAGACGTTGGAGGACATTACCCGAGAGGCCAACCCGCGCCTAGGGACTTGCGGAATCACCAGGGCGTCTCATGTCCTTCCCGGCAGCCAGGGCACACCCGCGGGGGCTCCTCAGCCCGAGGTCTCACCCACCCGGCGCCTGCCGGACTCCACCGGGGCCACGCCGGGGCCGGGAGGCAGGGCAATCTGGAGGATGACCTCGCGCCGGCTCCGGGCCAGGTCCAGCCGGCGCTCGAGCGCGGTGCGCTCCTGACGGAGCTCGCGCGGCGGCAGGTCGGCCCGCGACGTGAGCGCCAGGAGCCGCTCGTGGAGGGTCCGCACCTCCTCGTCGAGGAGCATGGGCCCGATGTGGCGCGGCACATTGCGCTTGCCGGACGCGACGTAGTGGTTGTTGTCGATCCACACCGGCAGGACGGACATGTCCTCCAGCGACACGGGCGCGCCCGGCTCGGGGCGAGAGAGTGAGAGCCGCAGCAGCAGCGAGTCGCGCTTCCGGCCTTCCTCCTCCATGTGCCGGCCGTGGATGAAGCCCCGGCCCTGGTTCGCGAGGAGGTTGCCCAGCGAGAAGGCGACGAGCGCGTTGCGCCCGGAGGTGGTGCGGTACGACTCGATGGGCTGCAGCACGTGGGGATGGTGGCCGATGATGGCGAGCGCACCGGCCTCCACGAGGGCCCGGGCCAGCTTCCGGTCCTCCGGGTGCGGCGTGTGCGAGTACTCGGTCCCCCAGTGGATGGCGACGATGAGCGCGTCACAGCGGCGGGCCGCGGCGCGCACCAGCTCCGCGGCCGACTCGGGGGACAGGCCGCTCTTCCGGGGCTCCTTCGAGGCGTAGGGCACGAAGGCCACCTGGGGAGAAACATCCGGGTCCATCGGGTTGCGGGCGCCGTTCAACCACCGGGTGATGGACAGGAAGCCGATCCGCATCCCGTGCTTCTCGACGATGAGGGGCTCCCACGCGGCGGCCTCGGAGGGGCCCGAGCCGACGCCCTGGATGCCCGCCTCGGCCAGGTGCGCCCAGGTCAAGGGGATGCCCGCCCGGCGCTGGTCGAAGGCGTGGTTGTTGGCGAGCGACACCACGTCCACCCCCGCGTTGGCCAGCGCGTGCAACAGGGCGGGCGGCGCGTCGAAGAGGAGGGGGCCGGTTCGGGCACGAGGGTCCCCGCTGACGGGCGTCTCCAGGTTCACCATGGCGACATCGGCGGAGCGCAGCGTGTCGGCGATGGGGGCGAAGACATGGTCCCAGCCTTCATGGTTCGCCGAGCGGGCCGGACCGGCATCCCCCGGGTCGGTGCGGTCGTGGTCCGCCGCGGCCTCCTTCACCTCGCCATGGGGGATGACATCGCCCCCGAAGACGAGCTCCACGCGCTCCGGTGGAGTGGCACACAGCGAGGAAGCGAGCAGGAACACCGGGACAAACACGCCCTCACGCTAGCCGAGCAGGCTGCCCGGGGGACAGGCCCCCGGATCCACCTTCACGGAGAGTCAGAGGCCTGCTTCCGGAATCGGAGGCCTCGGAGCGACGACTCCGGCCTACGAGTGGCGGCACCCGCGCCATGGCGTCTTCGTTCTCGCAAATACCAGGGCGCGTTGATGACCACGACCCGCGGCCCGCCTCGGAACAGGAGCATCATCTTCAGCAGGGTGGCCGTGTGGCTGCGCAGGAGGTAGTGGTACCACCGGTGCTCGATGAGCTCCGGCACGAGCACGGCGATGAACCTGTCCGGATGCTGCCCGGCGAGCTTGCGGACATAGCCGAGGAGCGGGTCGATCACCTGGCGGTACGTCGACGCGAGCACCACCAGCTTCGGCACCGGGAGCCCCGCGGCCCGGAGGGGCGCTTCCACCAGGCTCTTCCAGTTCGAGCCGATCTCCTCACTCTCCTGCGGCTGCGCGTGGACCTGGACGACGTAGACCTCGGGAGAGATCGAGAGCGCGAACTGAAGGCCCTTCTCCGCCACGAGGTCCAGACGCTTGATGGGAACCACCACCACGGGCGCGGTAACAGGAGTCACCCTCATCGGCTGGTGCGTTTCGGTGGCCCGCGCCACCTTCACGTAATGGCGGCGGTTGGCGCGGAACAGCGCATACGCCAGGGGGATGAACACGAAGGTCAGCCAGGCCCCCTCGAGGAACTTCGACACCGCCACCACTCCCAGCGTCAGGGCCGTGGCCACCGCGCCGGTCCCGTTCACCACGCGGTAGTGCCTCGCACGGGGAGCGGTGCTCTTGCGCCAGTGGGCGACCATCCCGAGCTGCGAGAGGGTGAAGGCCAGGAAGGCCCCCACGGCGAACAGCGGGATGAGGTGGTCCGTCACGCCGCCGAAGACCACCAGCAGCACACCCGCCAACAGGGAGAGGATGATGATGCCGGTCGAAAACACCAGGCGGCGGCCGGAGTGAGCGAAGGAGGCGGGAAGATTGCCGTCGAGCGCCAGCACGCGGCACAGGCGTGGGAAGTCCGCGAAGCTCGTGTTGGCCGACAGGCACAGGACGGCGACGATGGCCGCGATGGTGACGTAGTAGAACACCCCGCGCCCCATGACGGCGGAGACCATCTGGGACAGGACGCTCTGGAAGCCCGCCTGGCCAGGAGGCGTCGCGCCGATGCCGTAGGCGTGGCACATCAGCGCCACCCCCGCCAGGAGCAAGACCAGGGTTCCCACGATGCTCGAGAGGGTGCGCTGGGCACCCTGGACCCGAGGCTCCCGGAAGAGGGGGACGCCATTGCTGACCGCCTCCACGCCCGTCATCGCGGTGCACCCGCTCGCGAACGCACGCATGAGCAGCCAGAGGCTCACCGTGGCCGTCCCGGCCGGAAGCCGTGGCGGCGGTACGACGGGAGTCGGATGCCCCGCCGAGCCAACGAGCTTCACCAGTCCCACCACGATGGTGATACCCAGACAGGCGACGAACAGGTACGTCGGGAGCATGAAGAGCATGCCCGCGGTGCGCACGCCCCGCAGGTTCACCAGCGTGAGCAACCCGAGCAGCACCAGGCACAGCGCGAGCATGTGGGGGAAGAGCACGGGGACCGCGGACACCAGGGCACCCACTCCCGCGGAGATGGCCACCGCCACGTTGAGCACGTAGTCGAGCGCCAGCGCCGCGGCGGCAAGCAGCGCCGGCTTCGTCCCGAGGTTCGCCCGGGCCACCGAATAGGAGCCCCCTCCGTCAGGGTAGGCGGCGATCGTCTGCCGGTAGGAGAACTGAACGATCAGCAGGAGCGCCGCGATGACGATGACGAGCGGGCCGATGTAGCGAATCCCACCGGTCCCCAGCACGAGCAGGATGGTGAGCGCGGCCTCCGGCCCATACGCCGCCGACGCGAGCGCATCGAGCCCAAGGACGGGTATTCCCGTCAACGGACCGATCTTCTCCTCCTCCGCCTCGTCGTTCGGGATGGGCTTCCCGAGGAGCAGTTCCTTCCAGGACATAATCGAATGTAGGGAGGGGCGGGTCCGGACGTGCACTGGTCCCGTGGACCTCGATGCTGGCCTTCCACTCGACCTTGCGAGTAGAAGCGCGGGCCCTACCTTTCTCGTCGGATGGAAACAACCACCGCCAGCACCCGGGGCGGGCGCACAGGAGAGCACTCACCTACCAGGCTCCTCCGGCGGGAGCGTGACTTGCGGTCGTCCGAGGGCATTCACACGCTCGTGACAGGGAACCCGAATGGCCGAGCTGAAGAACAAGATCCAGAACGGGCTCGACGAAGCCCGCATCCTCATCCTGGGAACCCAGGTGCTCATCGGCTTCGGGTTCCGCCTCATCTTCGAGGACCGCTTCCCGGAGCTTCCCGCCACCTCACAGCGGTTGCTGCTGGTGGACCTGGGCCTGCTGCTGATGACCTTCGCCCTGCTCGTCACCCTGAGCGCCTGGCACCGCATCGTCGAACGCGGTGAGGACACCCCCGGCTTCCTCCGCACGATCTCGAGCCTGATGTGGCCCACCTTGCTGCCCATCTCGGTGGCGTTGGGCATCAACCTGTTCGTCGCGGGGGAGAAGGTGCTGGGACGCACGGGGGGACTGGCCTTGGGGCTCGGCGGAGCAGGGGTGTCGCTCGTCCTCCTCTACGGGCTCGAGGAAGTACAGCGGCACAGGTACGCGCCCGACATCCAGCGGAGACAGGACATGAGCAACCCAGAGCAGGCCGAGGGGAAGACGGGAATCGAAGACAAGATCCGCCATGTGCTCACCGAGGCCCGCGTCATCCTCCCAGGGGCCCAGGCCCTGCTGGGTTTCCAGTTCGTCATCATCTTGATGCGGGCCTTCGACGAACTGCCGGCCTCCTCGAAGCTCGTGCACCTGGCGAGCCTCGCGCTGGTGGTGCTCAGCACCATCCTCCTGATGACCCCGGCGGCCTACCACCGCATCGTCGAGCGGGGAGAGGAGACGGAGCACTTCCATCGCTTCGCCAGCCGCGTCGTGATCGCATCGCTCGTGCCGCTCGCGCTCGGGCTCTCCGGAGACCTCTACGTGGTGGTGCGCAAGGTGATGGGCTCGGTGCCGATGGCCCTGACCGCCGCGGCCGTATGCCTCGTGGCCTGCTATGGACTGTGGTTTGGCCTCCCCCTGGCGCGCCGTGCACGGCAGACCTCGCGGCCTCCCCTGCCACCCCGGAGCTCCCATCCGGCCCACGCGTGAGCCGCCCCTCTGGAATCACCCCCGTTTCTTGTCCCGCCACGGCAAGCCCTCTATAGCATCGGCGCCACTCCGCCATGCCCTTCAAGAAGACAAAGACCGAGTCGCTCATCCACAAGCGCCACACCCCCTCCGAGCTCGACACCCACAGGGGACAACGCCGCAAGGACAGAACCAGACCTGCGTTCCGGCCATTGACTGGAGTATTGCTCACCAGCGTGCTCCTCACGTCCTGCCATGTTGGAGTGGTGGGCTACGGAACCCCGAGCCACTACGCGCAGTCCTTCGACTCGGCATCGAACTCTTGCAGGACCCAACCGGCCTTGTGCGCTCGTGTGGCCGGAGAGGAAATCGTCGTACCGCAGGCCGCGCAACATCTGGCCGAGTTCGGCGCATCGGCCACCGCGGTCGCGGTGCTGCTGAATGAAAAGCAGAGAACATCCATCGAACAGAAGCTGAAGGAATGCGCCAACAAGGCACGCGAGAAGGTGCTCCTCCAATACATGGACGGCAGGAGTCCCACCGCGGCTGAATGCCGCGAGGAGAAGACGTTCAGGGGCAGGGTCAGAACGCGAGCCATGTTCTTCGGCGAGGAGATGCACCGGGTCGCGTTCGAATGTGCCCAGCTGGAGTTGAGTGCATTGCGCCCGGGCGGTTTCAGCCTGGAGCCACGCTACCGCTACAACAAGGAGAACGGGCAGCGCGAACTGATCAGCCCCGAGAAGGAGCAGGCTCTGCTGGAGGAGGGCTGCTACAGCGAGCTGAGCGGTACGATCAAGCCAGACATCGTCATCCACCCGGGAGATCCGCTCCTGCCTCAGGCCGTGTATGATTTCAAGTTCCCCTGCGTGAACACTGATACAGTCCCCTGGTGCAAGTATAAAAAAGGGCCTCATGCTGACCGCTTGCAAAACACGGTGTATGAGGAAGCCCTGGGAGTTGAACCCCAGGCAATCCTCCCCTGGGTGGGAGTCACGCCATGAGCGAACATCATCCACGCATCCGCGTCTACGGGCCGGCCGGATATAGCATCCTCCGCGACAGCCTGAACCTCTGCTTCTACATCCGCCACCCCCACCAGGAGATAGTGCGGGGAGTGCTTCACTCGTTGGAAACCTACCTGAATGCGGTAGGGCCAGGGGCGCTCGGCACCTACGTGGACGATGAAGGATACAGGCAGGTGCTCGACGACGCCGGGTGGAAGCGCATCCGGCGTGAATTGCTCGAGGACGAAGATCGCCTCATCCAGCTGCACGATGATGAGACCAGCCGTGAGGAACGGTACTGTTTCGACTATCACGGCAAACCGCTCGGCACCCCCGCCGTGAACTACGAACCGGATGCGTCCTGCGCGGTGAGCTTCTGGCTTCCCACCGAATACCTGGAGGAGCACGGACCAAACCGGTTGCGCGAACTGGCACTACAACTGGCCGCCCCCCTGCCCTTCTGCTTCGGACAGGTGGGCCTCGCCTTCAATGGCCAGCTGACCCTGCTCGGCATCCGGAGGAGAATCCGAGAGCTGTGCTTCCGCTATCCCGGCATGGACATCCCCGATCCGGGCTGGCACTCCTGGCACCTCGGCACCCGAGTACGCGGCCCCTCCTGGCTCACCTTCCTGGGGCAGCCCGTGCTGGGCGAGCTGGGCGGCGCGGCGGGCCTGCGCTCGCGCCTGTCCTCACCGGGCACCACCGTCCAGGAGATGGAGGGGGAGCGCGCCGTCGTCACGCTCGGCCCCTGGCCAGACGCGGGGGACACCGAACAGGGCCGTACGCTCCCCGCCTACCGGGAGCTGGCGCGCGTCCTGGAGCCCTGGCTCTATCATGAGACGCGCGGCGCCTCGCCCGACTTCACTGCCGAAGACCTGCGCCGCTGGGAGCGCCGGTTCCTCGACTAGCGAGCCGCGAAACGCGCGCCGGAATCAGGCATCCTGGGGGTCATGACCACCCGACTGCTGTTCCTCACCGCGGCGGCCCTCCTCCTGGGCACCGCCGCCGTTTCCGCGGAGCGTGTGATGTCCTTCCATGACTTGCAGTCCAAGCGCCTCAATGGCCAGGCCGTGAACCTCTCCGAGTACAAGGGCAAGGTGGTGCTCGTGGTGAACACCGCCTCCGAGTGCGGCTACACGCCCCAGTACGCGGGCCTCGAGAAGCTCTGGGGCGAGTACAAGGACAAGGGCGTGGTGGTGCTCGGCATCCCCTCCAATGACTTCGGCGGCCAGGAGCCCGGCAGCGCCGAGCAGATCGCCAAGTTCTGCGAGCTCCGCTACAAGGTCACCTTCCCCATGCTCGAGAAGGTGAAGACCAAGGGCGCGGGCCAGTCCCCCATCTACGAGTTCCTCGCGCGCAAGCATGGCGAGCCCAAGTGGAACTTCCACAAGTACGTGGTGGGCAAGGACGGCCAGGTGCGCGCCGCCTTCCCCAGCTCGGTGACGCCCGAGAGCACCGAGCTGAAGACCGCGCTCGACAAGGCGCTCGCCGAGTAACCCGGACGCCTCACTGGGGCTTCGTGGGAGGTGGCGGCGCCTCGTCCGGGTCACCGATGTCCACCATCACCTTCCACGAGCCATCCGGCTGCTTCTGCCAGAAGTTCATGTACGTGCCGCGTGCCTCCACGCGCTTGCCGCTCTCGTCCTTGTGCACGCTGAGGTAGCGGCCCGTGGTGTAGCCGAGCCTCCCTCCCGGGGTGATTTCCGCGTGCTGGGGCTCCCAGGTGAGCGACACATCCGGGTGGGTGAAGCCCGGCGTGACCGCCGCGCGGATGGCCTCGTGGCCGGTGATGGGACCCTTGGGCCGCACCATCGAGCCGTTCTCCGCGAAGAAGGAGACCCAGCCCTCCACCCCCCGGGCCTGCGTGGCCGCGTTGAAGTCGCGGTCCGTGCGCAGCAGCACTTCCTCCTCCGAAGTCGTCGCCCGCTGTGCCGCGGTGGGGGCGGCGCATCCGGACATCATCAATACTCCAGCCGTGAGCAGTGAGAGTCGTCGCATGGGCGCGCACGCTATGCGAGTGCGGCCGGGAAGCCACAGCTCATGCGAGGCCCTCGGGAACACGGGCCTCCCGCTCCACCCGGCCCAGTCCTTCCGCGCACTTACCGCGACGCAAGCCCTGGCCCGCTGACTGCATTCCCCTGGAGCGTACCCATCCAGTCCGAGGAATCCCATGCGAGCCGCCCTCGCCGCGCTCTTCGTCTGTCTTCTGTCCGTTCCCGCTTCCGCCCAGGAGGGGGAAGCGCCGCGGACGCCCTGCCCCGCTCCCGCCTCGCCCCTGAGCTCCGGGGCCATCACCCAGGGCACGCTGGTGGCGAAGCTGCGCCGCAACGCCGACACCCAGGGCTGCCCCGAGTCCCAGCCCCAGCACTTCAGCCTGAAGCGCACCGAGGTGGACGCCGAGGTGAGCGGCTTCCTCGCCAGCGTCAGCGTCACCCAGGTCTTCGAGAATCCCTACACCGCGCCGCTCGAGGCCCTCTACGTCTTCCCGCTGCCGGAGAAGGCCGCGGTGGATGCGATGGAGCTCGTGGTCGGCCAGCGCGTCATCCGCGGCGTCATCCAGACGCGCGAGCAGGCACGCGACACCTACGAGCGCGCCCGCGCCGAGGGGAAGACGGCCGCGCTGCTCGACCAGGAGCGGCCCAACCTCTTCACCCAGGCCGTGGCCAACATCCTCCCGGGTGAGGAGATCCGCGTGCGCATCCACTACGTGGAGCGGCTCGTCTACGAGAATGGCCAATACCGTTTCAACTTCCCCATGACGGTGGGCCCGCGATTCATCGGCGGCGAGCCCCTGGCCTTCCGCCAGGGCGAGGGCACCGCGCCGGACACCACCACCGTCCCGGACGCCAGCCGCATCACCCCGCCGGTGCTGCCGCCCGAGCTGCGCAGCGGCCACGACATCCACCTCACCGTGCGCCTGGACGCGGGAGTGCCCGTGCATGAGCTGCGCTCCACCTCGCACCGGGTGACGGTGACGCGCACGGGCTCGAGCCGCGCCCAGGTGGAGCTGGCCGCGGACGACCGCATTCCCAACAAGACCTTCACCCTGGAGTACCGCGTGGCCGACGCGCTCATCCGCCCCGCCGTGCTGGTGCACCGCGAGCCCGGCGCCGAGGAGGGCTACTTCCTCGTGCTCCTCAACCCGCAGCTGGAGCCGAAGCAGGAGGAGGTGGTGCCGCGCGAGCTGTACCTGGTGCTCGACACCTCGTGCTCGCAGTCCGGGCAACCCATCGAGAAGTCCAAGGCCATCACCGCCGAGGTGCTGCGCCACCTGAACCCCGAGGACACCTTCCAGGTGCTCAACTTCGACACGCAGGTGACGAAGTTCGCTCCCGCCGCGGTGCCGGCCACGCCGGAGAACGTGACGCGCGCCCTGCCCTACGTGGCCAACTTCTGGGGCGGTGGCGGCACGGACGTGGGCGTGGCGGCCCAGGAGGCCATGGTGCCCCCCAATGACCCGAAGCGTCTGCGCATGGTGCTGCTCATGACGGACGGCTTCATCGGCGGCGATGACCAGGTGCTGGGCACCCTCCAGCAGCACCTGCGCGAGGAGACGCGCGTCTTCAGCGTGGGCGTGGGCAACGACGTCAACCGCTACCTCGTCACGAAGATGGGCGAGGTGGGCCGTGGAGCCTCCACCTTCGTCAATCTCCGCCGCCCCGAGGAGGAAGTGGCCCGTGAGTTCGAGTCGCGCATCCGCGGGCCCGTGCTGACCTCGGTGCGTGTGGACACGGACGGGCTGCCGGTGTCGGACGTCTACCCGCGCGTCATGCCGGACCTCTTCAGCGGCCAGCCGCTGTTCCTCGTGGGCAGGTTCCATGGCACGGGCCAGGGCCTGCTGCGCATCACCGGCCGCGTGCGCGGGCAGGAGCGCCACTTCGAGGTGCCCCTCTCCTTCCCCGAGTCCGCGCCGGAGCACTCGGCGCTGCGCAGCCTGTGGGCACGCCAGCGGATTGAGGAGCTGTCCGTGGAGAACTACCGCGGCGAGAAGCCCGAGGTCGTCCAGGCCATCACCGCCACGGCGCTCCAGTACGGGCTGATGAGCAAGTACACCTCGTTCGTCGCGGTGGAGGAGGTGGCGCGCACCCAGCCGGGTGGCGACTCGGTGCGCGAGCTGGTGCCGGTGGAGCTGCCAGAGGGCACTTCGTACACGGGCGTCTTTGGAGAGCTGAGCCGCGAGGAGATTCCGCCCGGGGACCCCATCATCTCCGTGGTGGCGCCGAGGAACGCGCGCCGCGTGACGGCCTACTTCCCCTTCGGCCTGGTGAAGCCGCTCACCTATGACACCGTCTCGGGCTTCTGGCGGGGCCGCTTCCTCGTGCCCCTCTTCGTGAAGGACGGGTACTACGACGTGCTGGTGGCCGTGGAGATGAAGGACGGCACGGTGCGCCGGCGCGAGGTGCGCTACCGGCTGGACTCCCAGGGCAACGACTTCGAGGTGACGCTGTCCTCACGGCTGCTGGCGCCGGGCCAGACGCTGCGGCTGGAGGTGGACGCGGTGGAGGCCACCCGGGAGCTGAGCCTCTACGGCGAGCTCTTCGGTGACGAGCAGCTCCTCCTGGAGACGCGGGATGGCCTGCGCTTCTCCCGCGAGCTGCGGGTGCCCGAGGGCACCGAGCCGGGGGAGTACGAGCTGGTGCTCGTGGCCCGGGATGCCGCTGGCAACCGCTTCGAACGCCGCGAGAAGATTCGCGTCGCCCTCACCGTCGCGGAGTAGGAGTAACCCCGCGGTCCCGTGAACGAGCTCCTCGGCCCCCACTCCGCCGAGGAGCTCGTTGCGTCTCGAGCAGGGGCGCATCGGTGATGGTGCCCGGCCACACCTCGCGGCTGGAAGCGGACACCCCTACGTGATTTCGCGGGGATGCACGCTGGCCCGGGCCTCGCAATGCACCCAGGCATGATGCTCGCCACCCTGACCGCCGCCCTGCTCTCCGCCACCGTCACCAACACCGAGACGGTGCATGACCTCGCCGCGTACAACGACCACGTGGTGGCCTGTACCGAGGGAGGCCTCGAGCTCTTCACCCGCGCGGGCCGCCCGGTGCGCACACTGACGGTGGAGGACGGTCTGCCGAGCCACTTCTGCCGCGCGCTCGAGGTCGCGGGCGACCGGCTCTTCGCGGCCACGGACGAGGGCGTGGTGGTGGTGGACAACCGCTGGCGGGTGGAGCTGGCGGTAGGGGCGAAGTGGTACGCGCTGCCAGCGGCGGGTGGAATGAATGCGGAGGTCTACCGCGCGGCGCTCGGCTGGCTCTCGGAGCGGCTGCCCGCGGGCCCCACGTACACGGCCTTCACCGAGCGCTACCTCGGTACGGCGGACGGGCGGGTGATGGCTCCGGCCTCGGGGCGCATGTGGACGGTACCGGGGCAGGTGCTGCTGCTGGAGGAGGCGGGTGACTCCCTGCGCGTGGGCACCACCGAGGGCGCCTTCACGCTCGGGCCCGACGGGCTCGTGTCACTCCCCGTGCCGGTGGGACCGCTCGCGTACGCCACGGGCCCGGACAGCGGGACGCGGGTACTCGGCGGTGAGGGCGAGGCACGGCGCTGGGGCGCGAGCTCGGGAGAGCCCCAGGCACTGCCCTCGGGGACCACGAGCACGCTCGAGGTGAAGGGCGTGGCATGGGCGGGCACTCGCGACCAGGGCGTCTTCCGGCGCCAGGGCAAGGAATGGAAGCGGGTGACGCCCACGGGCCAGCTCTGTGGCAACCACATCACCGCGCTGACTCGGCACCAGGGACAGCGGGTGGTGGGCACCTTCGACAAGGGCGTGTGCTGGGAGCTGCCCGATGGGCGGTGGAGGACGTTCCGCGCGCCGAACCTCCCGAGCAACCACGTGCTGGGCCTGGCGAGCGACGGGCGCAACCTCTACGTGGCCACGATGTACGGGCTCGGCCTCTATGACGGGAAGACGTGGACGCCGATGGCCTACGGTGGCCGCAACCCGGTAGCACTCGGCAAGCTGACGGTACTGGCGGCGGTGGCGGACACGGAGGACGGTGTCGCCCTGGTGGACGGGCGTGGCGCCTCCTTCGTGAAGCGGGCGAGCCAGCCGCTCGAGCTGGCGAAGCGGCTGCAACTGCCGGAGGGCTGGAGCACCCACGTCGCGGGAGCGGATGGCGCCGGGCGCTACCTCTGGGTGGCGAGCGAGGACCGGGGCCTCCTGCGCTGGGACGGCGCGCAGTGGAAACGCTTCCACGATGGGAAGGACCTCACGGACAACTGGGTGACGGCGCTCTCGGCGGACGCGGAGGGCCGCGCGGTGGTGGGCTCGTGCCAGGACGGCTTCAGCTACTTCGACGGCGAGCGCTGGACACGAGTGCGTGACGCCGAGGGCCTGCCGAGCCGCTATGTGGTGTCCGCGGCGCTGGTACCCGGAGGCGCGCTGATTGGCACACTGCTGGGCGCGGCGCACTACGACGCGGCGAGCGGCACGGTCCACCCGTTGCCACGGCTCGCGGATCCGCGAGTGCATGCCCTCCTCGTGGAGGAGGGCAGCGTCCTCTTCGGCACGGAGGGCGGTCTCTCCCAACTGGCATGGAGCGCCCCCGTGTCACTCACCCGGCGCTGAGCCGCATCCTCCGGCGTGCGCCTCACGTCTCCAGGGCTCAGCCCGCCTTGAGGACGCCCACCGGCTGCGACTCGCTCGAGGAGCCGGCCGAGAGCACGTGCACCGCGGACTGGCTCAGCGCCGCCTGCCCCAACACGTTGAGTTGCTGCTGATTGACCACCGCGTTGTGGAAGGCCAGACCGAGCGCCTGCGCCGCCGCCTCGTAGACGGAGGCCAGGGCCCGAGCCCGCGCCTCGTCCGGGTGGATGTCCCGCGAGCCCGACTCCTGGGCCTTCTCCACATGGGGCACGGGCTGCGCCGGCTCGATGGGCGGGAGTGAGGCGGACTTCGGCTCGGGGGAAGGACCCCGCACGGCCTCGCAGGCCATCCGCGCGTCCACGACGAGCTGCAGGATGCTCCGCTGCTGCTGCGCGGTCACTTCGTTCAGCTTCGCCAGCACGTCGGCCACCGCCGTCCCGAGCTGCACCAACTCCGCCTCGGCGCCGAGCGTCGCCAGATTCACCTTGTCGCCATCCGCCATCGAGTTCCTCCTGGGAATGAAGGGCACCACGGTGCCACCCCCGTGAAGTAAAGCCGTCCCGCCCGGCGACGTCGAGCCAACTCGTCCCTGGCGCCCGCTTCTCCTCCACCGCGCGGGCGTGACACACTGCTCCAAGCCCCCATGCGACTGAGCCACGCGCAGGCGCTGCTGGACACCTCCTTCCTGGGTATGAAGGAGGGCGCCGCCCGGATGTACGAGCCCGAGGACCTCCGCTTCGACAAGCGCCTGAGCGCCGTGTGGCTGGAATACCGCTGGTACGTGCACGAGCGGGGGCTCGCCGAGGTCTTCGTGAAGTGGAAGCGGGTGGAGAAGGAGGCCTGCGCACAGGAGGAGGTGTCCGTGCTGCGCATCCATCTGCTCGGGCACTCGGCCATGCTCACCGAGCGGGCCCAGCGAGTGCTGGAGGTGGGCCTGCCCTCCCCGGGACGGCTGCTGGACCTGTTCGGCTCGGACGGAGTGAAGCGCGAGTGCAGCGCGGCTGGCGCCACCGGCATCACGCTCGAGCACTGGCCTCACCCGGCGCCCCAACCCCTGCTGCCGGAGGAGACCTTTCAGGCGCTCTCCGCCGTACTGGTGGACCCCGGCGCCTCCTTCGAGGAGCGGCACGAGGCGGTGGACCGGCTGTGCCGCGAGCGCAGCCCACGCGTGGTGCACACCCTGCTGGCCGCGCTGGAGGTGGGCCCCTCGCTGTCCGCCCTGCGCCGGCTGTCCGAGTGGGGCGAGCCCGGCGCCCTGCCCCACCTGGAGCGGGCACTCGCGGCGGTGGCACCGGACAATCCCGCGGACCTCTGGGCCCTCACCGCGTTGCAGAGACGACTCCAGGCATGGAAGGCCACGACACTCGCGGGCGAGCCCGCTATGTAGGGCGCATGCGAATCCTCCACACGATGCTGCGCGTCGGTGACCTCGACAAGTCGCTCGACTTCTACACCCGCGTCCTCGGAATGCAGTTGCTGCGCCGCAAGGACTATCCGGACGGCAAGTTCACCCTCGCCTTCGTGGGCTATGGCCCCGAGGACACCCACCCCGCCCTGGAGCTCACCTACAACTGGGGCACCTCGAAGTACGACCTGGGCAACGCCTACGGCCACGTCGCCCTCGGCGTGCAGGACATCCACGCCACCTGCGACGCCATCCGCAAGGCCGGGGGCAAGGTGGTGCGCGAGCCGGGTCCCATGAAGCACGGCACCACGGTCATTGCCTTCATCGAGGACCCGGATGGCTACAAGGTGGAGCTCATCCAGCGGGACTCGTGACGGCTCGGTGACCCCTCGGCTGCGTCCCCGCGCGACTTCAACAGCCGAGGAGTCCTCGTGAATGCGCCGCGCCTACTGGCCGAGCTGGAAGGAGCCCTCGGCGACCACCAGCACCTCCACCGCGGGCGAGGCCTTCGCGCCGAACACGGCCAGCGCGGTGGCCTGCGCGCGCACCGCCGTCGCATAGGCCTGGTAGGCCTCCGCCGTCTTCGTGGCCAGCAGCGTGACGTCGACGGCATTCGAAGACACCGCCGCCGAGGCCGCCGCGTCCAGCGTCGCCTCCAGCGTCGCCGCCGCCGTCACCGTCGCCTGCACCGCCCCGCTCACCACGAGCTGGTTCGCCACGTTCACCCCGAGATAGCGACCCAGCACCGAGGCCTGCAGATCCGCGCTCCCCGTCACGTTCGCTCCGAAGCTCGCGAAGGCCTGCGCCGCCATCGCCGCGCTCGTGGACGCACGCACCTGGGTGCGCAGCGTGGTGCTCGCCGTCACCGCCTGCTGCTTCACGTCATCCGCCGCGTTGGCCGCCGCGAGGATGGCCGACAGCGCCGCTCCCGAGGCCCTCGCCTCAATACCCGCCGAGGCCCTCAGCGCCGCATCCGCCAGCGGCTTCGCGTCCTCCGCCGACAGCCGCGCCTTCACCGTCGCCCGGAAGGAGGCACTCGCCGCGCGCTCGCTCTGCGCCTGCTGCTCCACCTTCGCGCCCAGCCGCTCGGCCGCCGCCTGGAGGTCCGCGTGGAACTTGTCATAGGCCTGCTCCGCCGACGTGCCCGCGTCCAGCGCCACGTTCAGCGCCGCCGCCGCCGAGAGCTCCGCCTCGAAGAGCGCGGACTGGCTCGTCTGCACCCCCGCCTTCGCGTACATCTCCAGCTCCGCCTGCTGCGCCGCGCGAATCGCATCCGCCAGCGCCTTCACCCGCGAGCGGAAGGCCTCGCTCGTGGATGCCCCCTGCCGCGCCGCCGTCGCCATGTTGGCGGTGATGCGGGCGCGCACGTCCACCATGTCCACCATCTCCGCCCGTGCGTCCGCCGCCATCTGCAGGAAGACATCGGCCTCCAGCGAGCTCTCCCCGTCCATGGGCGGCGCCACCGCGTCCTGGCCCTCGGCGGTTGCCTCGAGCAGCGCCGAGGCCACCACCTTGCCCGAGGCATCCACCGCCTCCAGCACCAGGCGCTCCTCGCCTGCGGGCACATCGAGCGTGTAGCTGCCCTTCGCATCCAGCTTGCCCTCGGCCACCACCGTCAGCTTGCCGTCCTGTCCCACGGTGCTGGCGCGCACCTGCGACGTCGCCGCCACCGTTCCCGAGCCTCCAAAGGTCGTCGCTCCTGAGATCAGCGCCTGCGGCTGCGTACCGTCCGCGTCCGTCACCCGCCCCTTCACCTGCACCGTGTTGCCGCACCCCGTGCCCAGGCCCAGCACCACCACCGCCGCCCAGAGGTTGCGAAGCGTCGTCGTCTTCAAGGTTTTCTCTCCTCATACGCAAGTCGCCCCGTCCGGCCTTCCGGCCAGGCCAGGAGCGGGCGCTCACGCTCTCTTTGACAGGGGGATTTCGGGTTGGATCCACCCCCGCTCCTTCGCGGGTGGGAGCCGGACTGACTGTTCAGTGCTCATCATGAATGGGAACCCGTGAGGCATGAGAAGCTGGCGGGCATGCGCTGGCTTCGCCTGCTTGCCCTACCACTCGTGCTGGCCCTTGCCGCGCCGGGCACGGGCTGCACCGAGGACGAGCCCTACGTCCGCACTCTTCCACCCGTCGACGAGCCGCCCTTCGACTACGGCCTGTACTGTGATGCCCAAGGGCAACTGGTGGGCGAGGACTCCGCCGTGCTCCTCGTGCGGCGGTCTTCTCACCTGGAGCGGGTGTACGCGGACTCGCAGCACGGTGAGACACGCGCCCAGGTGGTGTTCCGCCAGCTCGAGGACACCTTCGTCTCCAGTGGGCTGTACATCGCCGACGAGGTGACATCTCCGCGCTGCCTCGCCCTGCCCCTGCCCGGATGCAAACCGGACTGGAGCTTCCTGGACACGCTGCTGCCCTCGCATGGGCCTGGGGCGCAGCGCCTGCGCGAGGTGATGGGAACGGCTTTTACCGAGCGGGCCCGCGTGCGCGGCATGCGCAACGCCCTCATCACCTCGTCCGTGAGCGCACTGCTGGCCATCACCGTGGTGAAGGGGCAGTTGAAAGGCGCCGCGGCGGAGGGGAGCGCCGAGGCAAGGGCGACGCTGGCCGCCACCGAGGGGCGGACACTCGTAGCCGCCACCACCGAGGCCGAGGTGCTCGAGGCCCGGCTGGCGGAGGCCGAGGCCGCGTCCACCGAGGCCCGCTACCCGGCAGAGCCCTCCGGGCTCGCCCGCTTCCGCCCCTCCTTGCAGAGCCCGCCCACGGGTGTGACTGCCGGAGACACGTTGTGGGGCGAGTACGTGGCCTACTGGGAGCAACGCTACGCGGAGGTGACCGGCCAGGGTCCTCCCTCCGCCCGGCCAAATGCGCCAAAGCCGCCCCTCAAGCCGAAGCCTCCCCTCAAGTGGGAGGGCTATCGCGTAATGCGCGCCGACTTCCGGCGCGGCACGGTGTTCCAGGGCTCGGTGGGCCAGATGCTGCGGCGGGAGTTGGAGCTACCGGAGATGGTCCGGCGCCTGCTGCGCGGCATGCGCAAGCCCCGGCTGGACGAAAACCTCGGCCTCAAACACCCGGGCAGCACCTCCCTCACCTACCCCGACCAGTTCACCGTGGACGAGGCCACCATCGGGCCCGGCTTGAGGGTGCGCGTGGAGACATTCAGCAACAAGAGCCATGATTTCAGGGGTTGGAGTGAGGAAGACATCTTCAAGCAAGTCGTGGCAGATGCGAAAGAAGCCCAGGTGAAGTACGGAGGCATCGTGCAGGTACGCCGCCCTGGCCATCCGCTCTTCGGCCAGAACGTTCCCGTGTCCCGGGTCCATCTCGTGTATGACGACCAGACATTGACGCCCCGCCTCAAGCAGGAAATCGTCAAGGAACTCGACGAAAATAAAATCAAAGTCGAAATCCACTTCCACCATGTCCCTCCCGCCCCCTGACGAATGGAACAAGTCGGATGTCCTCGACTTCGAGCTCTTCTCTCTCGTCAACCCGTTCGACCGGGGCCATGAGGGCCTGGACGAGGTGCTCGACGTCATCGAATCCTTCGATGAGGAACTGCGTCCGGGCAGGATCTCGTTTGAGCGTAACCGCAAGCCAAAGTACTCGCGTCAGCTCATGCATGAGAGCCTTCCCGAGTTCCAGAGCATGGAACACACCTCCTTCTTCCTCAGGTGCGCCTGTGTTCCCGAGGCCTACTTCCGTATTCACGGCAGCACGGACGATGAAGGCTCGCGCTTTTCCCTATCACTTCAATCCATTCCGTTCGCTTGGTTCCGCGAGCCCGGAAAGCAAGAGGAGCGCGCTGCCGGGCTGGTGGCGGTGGTGCGAGCCCTTGCCGCCCGCCTGCCACTCTCCTACGGCCAGGCCCACAGCGGCACCGACCAGGGCCTCGACAAGGACCTGGATCATCCCGGTCTCCATCCCTATCCCCCGACTGAGGTGGAACGGATGTATTGGCTCAACGTGTACGGGCCTCAATTGGTGGAGGCGCTCGGCCGCGAGCGGGTGCTATCCACTCCCGCCTTCCTCGTGGAGGAGTTGCCCCACGGCGCCGTGCTCGTGCTCACGCACCCCACCCCCGTGGACTTCGCCTCCGAGAAGGCCCGCCTCGCCCAGGCTCGCGCCCTCGTCCACCTGCGTCCCGACTTGAATTTGGAGGACGTCCTCTCCACCCTCCACCGGCGCTCCCTCGCCTTCACTCCCATCCCCATCGAGTTCGACCCCGACGTGGCCGACATCCTCCAGGAGGAGATGGAGTTCCAGGGACTCCTGCTCCAGCGCCCGTTCGTCGAGCGCTACAACGCGTACCACCCGCCCTCCGTCTCCGAGTGGCTGCCCGCCGCGCAACAACCCTGGCCCGATGTGCCAGACGTCGAGGCCGCCATCGACCGCTACGAAGGCCTCCACGCCGAGCGACTCCTCGCGCGGCTCCACACGGAGGTGCCCTCCGTTATGGACCGCTCGCCCGAGTCCCTGCCCCGCATCGACTGGAACGCGTGGCGGATGGCCTGGGGCAGCACCATGTCGCAGGAGGAGCGCGCCCTCGTCACTCCCGCTCTCGGTGCCTACCTCGGCATGCTGCTGGTGTACCAGTTGGGCGGGAAGTGGATGCCCCGGCGCAACCTGGACGAGGCCGCCGTGATGGTGGGCGACAGGGCATGGCTCCCCTTCCTGCGCGCCCGCCATCACCTGCAGGGGCGCAATGGTCCCCTGGACTACTCCCTCACCCAATTCTTCCGTGAGGCCCGCCGGCTGCGCGGCGAAGAGTGACCCACCTGTTCGCTTTCCCTCCATCCTCCCTCGGAAGTCATCTTCCGGGTTGAACTTCCCGAGTAGGGTCTTATGCTGCTCATGAAGGCTCCGGCCCTGGCGGGGGCGGCCCACCACGGACTCCCCCATGGGTCCTGGAGGCCCCCGTGCGTCCCGATGGAGTGGAAACGCCATGCACAGCACCCTGGAGACAGGCCTTGAGCTCGCGCCACTCGAGCAGCAAACCCTGACGCCGCTCCTCGCCCATCCAAAGGACTCCGTGGCCGCCGTGGCCCACACCTTGCGGGCCCATGCCCTCGCGGCCGCCGAGCAGTTCGAGGAGTTGCTCGCCTTCTCCTCCCTCCACGGAGTGGAGCCCCATGCCTACCAACTCGAGACGGTTCGCCGGGTGCTGCGCCAGCACCGGGGCCGCACCCTGCTCGCCGACGAGGTCGGTCTGGGCAAGACGGTGGAGGCACTCATGGTGCTGCGCGAGTACCAGTTGCGCGGCATGGTGCGCCGGGTGCTGGTGCTGGTGCCGCCCGCGCTCGTCCTCCAATGGAAGGGCGAGCTGGCCGCCAAGGCCGGCCTCGAGGCCCAGACGCTCTCTGACCACGCCCCCGGCACACCGGCCGAGTCCTTCTGGCAACGCGAGGGGGTGCTCATCGCCTCGCTGGCCCAGGCCCGAAGCGCCCGGCACGCACCGCTCGTCCAGGCACAGCCGTGGGACCTGGTCATCGTCGACGAGGCCCACCACGTGAAGAACCGGCGCACGCTGGCCTGGAAGCTGGTGGATGGGCTCAAGAGCCGCTTCCTCCTGCTGCTCACGGCGACCCCGGTGGAGAACGACCTGGAGGAGGTCTACAACCTCGTCACCCTGCTACGGCCCGGGCAGCTCGCCACGCCCACCGACTTCCGGCGCCAGTACGTGGACTCGAAGGACCCCACCTCGCCACGCAACCGGGAGAAGCTGCGGCGCCTGCTGTCCGAGGTGCTCATCCGCAACACCCGGGCCCGCTGCGGGCTGAAGCTGCCGCCGCGCTACGTGACGACGGTGGCGGTGGAGCCGCTGGAAGGCGAGCGCGCCCTGTACACCGAGGTCCTGGGCTTCCTCCAGCGCCACGCGGGCGAGGCTCGGGCCCGGCTCTCCGCCTCGACGTTGTTGCTGGAGGCCGGGTCCAGCCCCGCCGCGGTACGCGGGACCCTGCACCGCCAGCGCGAGCGCCACCTCCACGCAGAGGACGGACGCTCACCCACCGTCGCACGCGAGCTGGAGCGCTTGGGACTCCAAGCCGAGACGGTGCGCGCGTCAGCCAAGGCCCGGGCCCTGGTGGACATCCTGCGCGCCCACCGCGAGCAGGTGCTCGTCTTCAGCCGCTACCGCGAGACGCTCGGCTATGTGGAGCAGGTGCTGGAGGAAGCGGGAGTGCCCCGCGAGGTGGTGCATGGGGGGATGAGCCAGACACAGAAGCACGAGGCCCTCGAGCGCTTCCGCGCCGGTGCCCCCGTGCTGCTGGCCACGGACGTGGGCAGCGAGGGGCACAACCTCCAGTCCTGTCACGTGCTGGTGAACTTCGACCTGCCGTGGAATCCCATGGTGATTGAACAGCGCATCGGCCGGCTGCACCGCTTCGGGCAGACGGAGGAGGTGCGCGTCTACAACCTCTGCGCGAAGGGGACGGTGGAGGAGCGGGTGCTGGACGTGCTGGACCGGCGCATCCACCTCTTCGAGCTGGTGGTGGGGGAGATGGACATGGTGCTGGGCAACCTCGCCGACGAGCGCGACCTGGAGGAGCGCATCCTCTCCATCTACGCCGAGCCCCGGGGTGAGGAGGAAGTGGCGCGGGCCTTCGATGCCATCGCGGAAGAGCTGGCACAGGCGCGCGGGCAGTACGAACGGACGCGAGCACTGGACGCGGCGCTCTTCGGAAAGGATTTCGAGGCATGAGGGAGGGAGAGGTACGGGTGGTGCCGGATCCACTCGCATTCACGGCCCAGGCGCTCGCGCGACGGGGGGCGCTCCTGGAAGTGGCGCAAGGGGGTGAAGTGCTGGCGCTGCTACCGCCGGAGCTCTCCCGGGAGATGGGCCTGTCCGAGGAGGTGCGGCTGTCGGCGGTGGGAGCTGAGGACGCGGTGGCGTGCGGCCTGGGGACACCGCTCCTGGAAGCGGTGGTGGGGGCCGCCCGGCGGGAGGTGCCGATCACGGCGGCGCGGGTCGTGAGGGAGCAGGCTCCCAAGGTGGGGCACGCGCGCAGCCTGGCCGAGCGTTTCGTCATCCGCAACGGCGTGGCCGAGGTGCTCGAGGCGGCGGGGGCTGAGGCCACATACCTGGTGGCGTGGCTGGCGTACGTGGCCGAGGCGGACGAGCGGCACGAAGGGGTGGTGACGTTGGGGGTGCACGCGCAGGAAGGGGCGGTGCCAGAGGAGGGATTCATCACCGCGTGCGACGTGGGCGGCGAGGGAACACTAGCGCCGTGGCGAGAGCCGACGGTGGTCCCCGGTGCGGAGCAATGGCTGGCGCGCTACACGCCAGCGGAGGAGGAGCGAGCGCTGCGAGGGTTGAGAGAGGCGACGGCCCGGCGGCATGAGAGGGATTACGAGCGTATGGCCGAGTACTACGCGGCGATGGTGGCGGAGGCGCGAGCGCCCCGGCGGAGGGTGGACGGAGCCGCAGTGGAGGCCAAGGTGCAACACCTGCAGGCGGAGCGGGACAACAAGCTGAGGGCTCTGGCGGATCGCTTCACCTTGCGCGTGCACACCCGGCTGGCGGCGGCTCTCTGGGTGCTGGCACCGGTGGCCCGCGTGCGACTCCACGTAAGGCGGCGTAAGGGCTCGCGCGAGCTGGTGCTGCGGCTGCCGGCGGGAGCCCAGGGGTTCGACCGGCTGCCCTGCGAGGGCTGCCAGGGCACCACCGAGCGGCCCGCCCTCTGTGACGAGCGACTCCATGTGCTGTGCGAGACGTGCGTTCCCCTGGCCTCCGGCCGCCCCCGCTGTCCCGCATGCGGGTGAATGGGGTTACCGCCCTCACAATCCCTGTTCCGGTGGCGGTGACGACATGGGAATGTGGCGGACATGAGATGGCTTCGCCTGCTTGTCCTTCCGCTGGTGCTGGCCCTGGCCGCGCCGGGCACGGGCTGCACCGAGGACGAGCCCTACGTCCGCACCCTTCCGCCCGTCGACGAGCCGCCCTTTGACTACGGCCTGTACTGCGATGCCCAGGGGCAGCCAGTCAATGAAGAAGCTCCCGTCCTCCTCGTGCGGCGGCCTTCTCACCTCGAGCGGGTGTACGCCGACGCGCAGCGTGGTGAGGCGCGCGCTCAGGAGTTGTTCCGGCACATCGAAGGCACCTTCGTCGCCAGCGGCCTGTACATCGCCGACGAGGTGACGTCCCCGCGCTGCCTCGCCCTGCCCCTGCCCGGATGCAAACCGGACTGGAGCTTCCTGGACAGGCTGCTGCCCTCGCATGGGCCTGGGGCGCAGCGCCTGCGCGAGGTGATGGGAACGGCTTTTACCGAGCGGGCCCGCGTGCGCGGCATGCGCAATGCCCTCATCTCCTCGTCCGTGAGCGCACTGCTGGCCATCACCGTGGTGAAGGGGCAGTTGAAAGGTGCCGCGGCGGAGGGAAGCGCCGAGGGAAAGGCAATGGTGGCCGCCACCGAGGGGCGGACACTCGTAGCCGCCACCACCGAAGCTGAGGTGCTCGAGGCCCGGCTGGCGGAGGCCGAGGCCGCGTCCCCCGCGGCCCGCTACCCGGCGGAGCCCTCCGAGCTCGCCCGCTTCCGCCCCTCCTTGCAGAGCCCGCCCACGGGCGTGACTGCCGGAGACACGTTGTGGGGCGAGTACGTGGCCTACTGGGAGCAGCGCTACGCGGAGGTGGCCGGCCAGGGTCCTCCCTCCGCCCGGCCAAATGCGCCAAAGCCGCCCCTCAAGCCGAAACCGCCCCTCAAGTGGGAGGGCTACCACGTCATGCGCGCCGACTTCCGGCGCGGCACGGTGTTCCAGGGCTCGGTGGGCCAGATGCTGCGGCGAGAATTGGAGCTACCGGAGATGGTCCGGCGCCTGCTGCGCGGCATGCGCAAGCCCCGGCTGGACGAAAACCTCGGCCTCAAACACCCAGGCAGCACCTCCCTCACCTACCCCGACCAGATCGCCGTGGATGAGGCTACGATTGGGCCCGGCTTGAGGGTGCGCGTGGAGACCTTCAGCAACAAGAGCCACGACTTCAAAGGCTGGAGTGAGAAAGACATCTTCAATCAAGTCGTGGCGGATGTGAAAGAAGCCCAGGTGAAGTACGGAGGTATCGTGCAGGTACGCCGCCCTGGCCATCCGCTCTTCGGGCAAGACGTTCCCGTATCCCGAGTCCACCTTGTGTATGACTCCGAAACATTGACCCTCCGACTCAAACAGGAAATCGCCAAGGTACCCAGCAACAACAAAATCAATGTCGAAATCCACTTCCATGATGTCCCTCCTACACCCTGACGAATGGAACAAGTCGGACGTCCTCGACTTCGAGTTCTTCTCTTCCGTCAACCCGTTCGACCGGGGCCATGAAGGTCTGGACGACGTGCTCGACGTCGTTGAATCCATCGATGAGGAACTGCGTCCGGGTAGGATCTCGTTCGAGCGTGGCCGCAAGCGAAAGTACTCGCGTCAGCTCATGCATGACAGATTTCCTGAGTTCCGGTTCATGGAACACACCTTCATCACTCTCGAATGCGCCCATGTTCCCGAGGCGTACTTCCGCATTCACGGCAGCACGGACGATGAAGGCTCGATTTCTTCCCTGACACTCCGAATCATCCCGTTCGCTTGGTGCTGTGAGTCCGGAAAGCAAGAGGAACGCGCTGCCGGGCTGGTGTCGGTGGTGAGAGCCCTTGCCTCCCGCCTGCCGCTCTCCTTCGGCCTGTCGCATAGCGACACCGATCAAATCCTCGACACTGACCCGGAGAATCCCGGTCCACCCATTCCCCCACGGGTGGAACGGATGTATTGGCTCAACGTGTACGGGCCTCACCTGGTGGAGTCGATCGGCCGCGAGCGCGTGCTGTCCACTCCCGCCTTCCTCGTGGAGGAGCTACCCCACGGCGCCGTGCTCGTACTCACGCGCCCCACTCCCGTGGACTTCGCCTCTGAGGAGGCCCGCCTCGCCCAGGCCCGCGCCCTCGTCCACCTCCGTCCCGACTTGAAGCTGGAGGACGAACTCGCCACCCTCCACCGCCGCTCCCTCACATTCACCCCCATCCCCATCCAATTCGACCCCGACGTGGCCGATATCCTCCTCGAGGAAATGGAGTTCGAGGGCCTCTTCCAACAACGCCAGGTCGTCGAGCGCTACAACACGTACCACCCGCCCCCCGTCTCCGAGTGGCTTTCCGCCAGCCAGCAGCCCGGGTCCGATGTGCCCGACGTCCAGGCCGCCATCGCCCTCTACGAAGACACCTACGTCCGGCAACTCCTCGACCTGCTGCACAGAGGAGTGCCCTCTGTCATGGACCGCTCGCCCGAGTCCCTGCCCCACCTCGACTGGGATTCCTGGCGCACGGCCCGGGGCTGGCGTTTCCCGTACGAGAAGGACACCCGCCTCATCCCCGTCGGCGCCTACCTCGGCATGCTGCTGGTGAAGGAGCTGGGCGGGAAGTGGGTGCCCCGGCGCAACCTGGACGAGGCCGCCGTAGTGGTGGGCGACAGGGCCTGGCTGCCCTTCCTTCGCGCCCGCCATCACCTGCAGGGCAGCAATGCTCCGCTGGACTTCTCCCTCACCCAATTCTTCCGCGAAGCACGGCGCCTGCGCGGCTGACAGCTACCCCTGTACCTGGCGAGTGACGGGCTCCCAGCCGAGGGTGACGAGCTGGAGGAGCTCGACGCCGAGCAGCTCCGGGTAGCGCTGCAACCACGCGGTGCGCTCCGGCGTGACGGGCTCTCCGTTCCACAGCACCTGTCCCCCAGCGCTCGCCCGCAACCGCACGGCCGCGTCGAAGGTGCTGTGCGCAGTCTTCGCGAAGGGAGCCTCTCCCCACTGCGGCCAGATCAGCAGCTCGTCCGAGGCGTGGGGATTGAGATGGAACCATGTCACCGGCTCATCGGAAGCTCGATCAAACCAGACACCTTGCTCCCCCCGTATCTCCACGCCCAGACCCTCCGGCGGGGACCCCAACAACTTCGTCAACGGTGGCAGCCTGGGGTGCTTGAGCCTCAGCGCCAGCAGGTTCGGGGCTTCATCCTGTCCGCCCGCGGGGAACTCGAGGGGCATCCGGACCGCGGTGTAGAGCTGCTCGCGGCTCAGCTGCCACCGATGCGCCATCTCCCGCGTGTACTCGCCCTGGACGTCCCTGAGCTGGCTGAGGGACTCCACCGTCACTTCCCGGCCGTGTACCCCCTCGAAGGCGAGCAGGCCCAGCTCCTCGTTGACCATGGCCGCGAACGAGAGCAGCTCGTACATGTTGGCCATGAAGAAGGGGCTGGTGCCACTCACCGTGAGCTGGATGGTCCCCGTCCGAGGGCCGTTGTTGGGCCGCACGCCCGCCATCAGCAGAGGGGCCAGGGCTGGCGGCTCACCCCCGCGAAACACCCAGGTGGCCCCATCGGGCCGGCGTACCTCCTGCGTGGGTCGGGAGCGCGCGAGCAATCCCAGGCAGGTACGCAGATTCTCGAGCGTGAGCCGGTCCGGCGCACCGGCCCGGACGTCCTCGTAGCGGCGGTGCGACGTCAACCAGACGGAATAGGGCATGGGAGAGGTTCCTCGGTTCCTGACCAATGAGGATCAGCACCTACGCCACCACGGGCCAGGCCGTCGACAAGGATGTGGCCTCAAACGGCCATGGCCCTGCCTGCTCGTGTGACGGCCAGACCCTCGACGCCCGGCTCCCTGCTCGCCTGCGGATGAGCCGGGCCCTGCTTGTACGCTCCGGCCCGAGCCGTGGGAAGAAGGCTACCGTCTCGGCGGAGGGAGCTTCCGGTACTCCTCCGAGAGCGCCTCCGGTGAAGCGGCGAGCCGTGCCGCCACCCGCGTGGCCTCGTCGGGTGATAGCTTGCCCAGCACGCTGCGCTCCAGGTGTTGCTCGATGAAGCCCTGATCGTGCCGCACCTGCACGTCCGTCAGTCGGCCCTTCCCGTCCACCACCGGCACCAGCCGCGGCGAGATGAGCAGCACCTCCGCCGGGACGTCCACCGCCCGCACGCGCGCCACCACCTCGTCGCGCAGCTTCGGGTCGAACCGGATGCCCTTCTCGCGCACCAGCTTCTGGATGCCCTCGTAATCACCCGTGGCCTTGATGACCATCAGCTTCGAGAGCAGCTCGCCCACCGCCGCGTGCATCTTCCCGTAGTCCTCCACCACCCAGTACGTGCGCCCCGGCTGGCCTGCCCCGCCGCCCTCCGTCACCTGCTTCACCGCGCCCTTCTCCATCAGGAAGCTCACCGTCATGTGGTGGCCTCGCTGGTGGTCCTCCTCGAAGGCGTCGCCCTTCGGCACCTGGTTGAGGTTGGTGAGCCCCTCCACCAGGAAGTCTCGGTACATCTGCTCGGCGATGCGCTCGTGGTCCGGCGACAGTTCGGCCAGCGACGGATCGAACGCGTACCAGAGCGCCACCAGATCCGCCCGCGCCTCCTCCAATGTGTTGTCGTACTCCTTGAGATAGCGCGACGGATTGCCCCCGAGCTTGGGGTCCACCTGCCCCGACGCGTGCCCCATCACCTCGTGGAAGGCCACCAGCCACTTGCGCGCGGTGACGGTGTACTTGCGCGCCCGTTCGGCCTCCTCGGGCGTGCGGGAGAACTCGATGGCCAGTGGCAGCCGCTTCATCGCCGCCGCGGCCTCCATCACATTCGCGATGAGCACGCTCTTGCTGCCGTACTTCTCGCGGATGTGCTGCTCGTTGGGCAGGTTGATGCCCGCGGGCGGATTGGGATTCGTGTCCACCAGGTTGATGGCCTTGGCCACCGGCGTCGTCACCTTCTTGCGCTTGTACGCATCCGGCCAGGGCATCCGGTTCTCGAAGTCCTGGGCCCGGCGGGCGATGAGCTCCATCACCCGGTTCTCCTTCGCGTCCCGGTAGTTGATGAGCGCCTCCCACTGTCCCTTCTGGCCCCGCGCGTCCACGTACGTCTCGATGAACCCGAGGTTGGCGTCCACCGTGGGGTTGGCCTTCAGCCAGGCGATGTTGTACGCGTCCCAGTCCTTCAGGTCGCCCGTCTCGAAGTAGCGCACCAACTTCTCGAGCGCGGCCTTCTGGTCCTTCGGCGCGGACTTCGCCGCCTCTCGCAAATCCGCGATGACGCGCGAGAGCTCCTCGGCGTACAGCCCGCGCGGCACCTTCCCATCCGGCGTGCCGGCGCGGAACACCTGCTCCACCAGCTTCCCGTCCACCTTCACCACGCGCGAGTTGAGCGGGTTCTTCTCCTGGAAGCCCTCCAGGTCCTTCAGCGACACGCCCCGGCCATACGCCGTGTTCGCCGAGGCCGTGAGGAGGTCCTGGCCCGCCGGAGGCGTCTTCGCGGTGAGCTGCGGCTCGAAGCCCGCGTCGAAGAGCGAGGGCCTCAGTCCGCCCAGCCACGCCTTCAGCTCCGCCTCGTCCTTCACACCGAAGGGAGCTCCGGCCTTCAGCGCCCGCAGCGCCGCGGCCTCCAGCTCGGCCGGAGTGAAGTCGGGGACGAACTTCTGGCCCGTCACCTGGTCATGGTTGCCCGACTGGCCGTAGAAGCGCGCCAGGTAGTCCGCGAGCTTCGCGTCGAAGGAGCCGGACTCCGCATGGCCCTCGCGGCCGAAGAGGTACACGCCCTCCAGCAGCCGCTTGAGGGCGACCGTGTCCCAGCCGAGCTGGTCATACGCAATCTCCTCGCCCGCGTGCGCCGCGAGCGTGAGGTACCAGGCCACGCGCTTCTCGTCCCGGGACAGCGTGGGCACGCCCGGCGCGTACAGGCGGGCGATGGCATCGTGACCCAGCCGCGCCACGAAGAAGGTCTGGGCGCTGGAGTCGGTCGAGGGCGGAGAAGGCTTCGTCTGCGGAGTGACGGCGAGCACCGCCGCCAGGAAGAGGGCTTTCATGGAGGCTCCGGGAAACGTTCAGCGGCCGCACGGTTAGCACCCGGGACCTCCTGCCACCAGCAGCGCGCGGTGCTATAGCCCCGGCATGACCACCCCACCTCCTCCCGTCCGGGATTTCGCCGCGGTGAACGGGGCTCGCCTGCACTACGAGCTCCAAGGTGATGGTTTCCCGGTCGTGCTGCTCCACGGTGGCCTGCTCGACCTGCGCATGTGGGACGGGCAGGCCGGACCGCTCGCCCGGCACTTCACCACGCTGCGCTATGACCTGCGCGGCTTCGGAAAGACACAGGCGCCCCTCGGACAGCCGTACGCGGGTCACGAAGATTTGCGCGCCCTGCTCGACCACTTCTCCATGGACCGCGTCCATGTCATCGGCCACTCGCTCGGCGGACGATTCGCGCTCGACTTCGCCCTGGCATTCCCTGAACGCGTCTCCTGCCTCGTCCTCGTGGCTCCCGGCATCAACGGCGCTCCGCCCTCCCCCGAGGAGTTCTCCTGGTACATGTCGCTCCTGGGCTCGGGACGGGAGAAGGACCCCCAGGCGGTCCTCGAGGCGTGGCTCGGCAGTGACTACCTCGCCGCCGCCATGGCTCGCCCCGACCTGGCTCCCGTGGTGCGCCAGTGGACGCTCGACAACCAGGGGAGCCTGAGCGCTGGCGCACACCTGGCCCAGGCCCTGGAGCCCACCGCCCATACCCGGCTGGAGCAAGTCCTCTCGCCCACGCTCATCGTCGTGGGAGACAAGGACAACCCTGCGATGCTGAGGAACGCGGAGGAGCTGGCCCGGCGCGTGCCCGCCCCCACGCTCGTCACCCTGCCGGGCGTGGGCCACCTCCCCAACCTGGAGCGCCCCGGGGACTTCAACCGCGCCGTCCTCGACTTCCTCCTGGCGCAAGTTTCTACAAGACCCCCGGGTGCCCCCCTCCGTTAGACTCATGGCCGTGAGCGTCGACCCCCTCGCCACCGTCCGGCGCATGGCCCGCTCCGGGTCCACCCCGGCGGCGCCTGCCTCCCGGGCACGCACGCCTCGCCCCGCCCTGGCGCACGCGGCCCCGCCTCCGGGAGTGCTGAGCCCTCGCGAGGAGTGCACCCTCTGGCTCGTCGAGGAGCTCGGCGGCCTGGAGATGCTCAAGGCCACCTACATCACCCACACTTTCGCGCCGCACACCCATGACGGCTTCGCCATCGGCGTCATCGAGCGGGGCGTCGAGTCCTTCCGATGCCGCGGGCAGATGCAGCACGCCGCGGCGGGCAGCGTCGTCGTCGTCAACCCGGGTGACGTGCACACCGGCCAGTCCGGCGAGGAAGAAGGCTTCTCGTACCGGATGCTCTACCCGGACGCGAAGCTGCTCGCGGACGTGGCCACGGAGCTGAGCGGCCGCATCCAGGGCGTTCCCGACTTCCGCTCGCCCGTCATCGAGGACCCGGAGATCGCCACCCGCATCCGCGCCCTCCATGCCGCGCTGGAGCGACCGAGCTCCGCGCTCGAGCGCCAGTCCCTGCTGCTCGCCACCCTCGCTCCCCTGGTGAGCCGCCACAGCGAAGCGCGAGTGGCGCCGCGCGTGGAGAGACCCGAGCACGCGGCGGTGCGCCGGGCGCTCGACTACCTCGAGGCCCACCCCGGAGAGAACGTCACGCTGGAGGAGCTCGCGCGGGTCGCGGGCCTGAGCGTCTTCCACCTCGTCCGGGTGTTCCGCCGCGAGCGGGGATTGACGCCGCATGCCTGGCAGCTCCAGGTGCGCATCCGCCGGGCCCGGGAGCTGCTCGTGCGCGGCATGCCTCCGGGGCAGGTGGCCGCCGAGCTGGGTTTCACGGACCAGAGCCACCTGACGCGCGAGTTCAAGCGGCGGATTGGAGTGACGCCGGGCCGCTATGCCGCGAGCGCAATCGCATCCAAGACGCGGACAGCGCCGGGCCCTACGCTGGGGGCATGAATCCGTTTCATCGCGACTTCGCTCGAGGTTTCCGGGCGGTCGTCCCCCTGTGGTTGGGAGTCATTCCATTCGCC
Source organism: Vitiosangium sp. GDMCC 1.1324 (assembly GCF_003044305.1). Taxonomy (GTDB): domain Bacteria; phylum Myxococcota; class Myxococcia; order Myxococcales; family Myxococcaceae; genus Archangium. Next base: position 85,951 of record NZ_PZOX01000002.1, read on the forward strand.
TTCGCCTACGCGGTGACGGCGCGCAATGGCGGGCTGAGCCTCGCGGAGACGCAGCTCATGAGCCTGCTCGTCTTCGCCGGGGGCTCCCAGTTCAGCGCCGCGGGCCTCTTCGCCACCGGCGCCTCGGGCGTGGAGATCATCCTCACCACCTTCCTGCTCAACGTGCGCCATGTGCTCTACGGCATGTCCCTCACCCGGCAGGTGCCGATGTCGAGCGCGCAGCGGCTCGTGGCGGCGCACTTCCTCACCGACGAGGCCTACGGGGTGACGCTCGCCTCCGGTGAGTCCTCCTTCGCCTTCCTGCTCGGCGCCGAGCTGAGCCTGTTCCTGCCCTGGAACGTGACCACCGGCGTGGGCGCGCTCGCCGGGCAGGTGATTCCGGACCCCTCGCGGCTCGGGGTGGACTTCGTCTTCCCGCTCGCCTTCCTCGCCCTGCTCATCCCGCTGCTGAAGGGCTGGACCGAGGTGCTCGTCGCGGCCTTCTCTGGCCTGCTGGCGCTCGCCCTGTCGCGGGTGGCCCCGGGAGGCGTCGCCGTCCTCGTGGCGGGAGTCGCGGGCAGCCTGCTCGGCGCCCTCTTCACCGCGGATGGCACCCCGAGCCCCCGTCCCACCCAGGAGGAGGCCTCCCCATGAACGCGCTGCCCATTCTGCTGGGAATGGCGGGGGTGACGTACGCCTCGCGGCTCGCCGGACTCTGGATGCATGCGCGCGTGCCCGCCTTCTGGATGCGCTTCCTGCGCTTCGTCCCCATCGCCGTGTTCGCCGCGCTCGTGGTGCCCGCGCTCCCGGGCGAGCACGGTGAGACGGGGGCCCGGTTCCTCGCCGCCGGACTCTCGGCGCTGGTCAGCTGGCGCTTCCGCAAGCTCTGGCTCGGGCTCGCCACCGGCATGGCCGCCTACTGGCTGTTTCGCTGACCGGACATTCCACCCGGGGGTCCCTTGACGCAGCGCGGCATCCCCTTGGATGCTTGAACTTCCAAGGGGGTCCTCGGATGCCGCCACAGCGTCGCTTCGATACCCGGTGGCGAGAGCGGCTGACGCTCGCCGATGGGACGGAGGTGGAGCTCCGGCTGATCCAGCCGGAGGACGCGGAGTTGCTGCGCCAGGGCTTCGAGCGGCTCTCGGCGCGCTCGCGGGTCGGACGCTTCCACGGACCCAAGCCTCGGCTGCTGGAGCACGAGGTGCGCTACCTCACCTCGGTGGACGGGGAGCAGCACCTGGCGCTGGGCGCGGTGACCCGGGGGCCCGAGGGACACGAGGAGGGAGTGGGCATCGCCCGGTTCATCCGCCTGGCCCACGCCCCCGAGGTCGCCGAGGCCGCCATCACCGTGGTGGACTCGGCGCAAGGCAAGGGGCTCGGCCGCATCCTGCTGGAGCGGCTCGTGGAAGCGGCGCGAGAGCGCGAGGTGGAGCGCTTCGAGTGCCGCATCCTCCCCGGGAACATCGCCATGTTCCGCCTGCTGGATGACCTCACCCCGGACGACACATCCGAGGAGGATGAGGACGCGCGCTGCTTCAGCGTGCCGCTGACGAACACACCGCGCAGGAAATGGAACCTGTTGCTGCTGCTGCTGGGGCTCGCCGCCCGAGGGGCGCTGACCGTGCTCGGGCCGGCGCGGGGAGGAGCGGAAGCACCCGACGCGCCGCCTCCCGCGGACGAGCCCTAACAAGCTGGGCGTGAGTCCCACCGCCCGCAGTTGTCGAAGGAACACCCCGGCCGTTTCGCGAGGTTTCCCGGGGACCCCTTCTCCTACCGTTGTCGTGGGTCCGGGCGCCGCGGGGCGACATGCCCGTGACGGCCCTCCCTCACAGGAGAAGCCCCATGACGCATTCCCACCGAAGCCACGCAGGAGTCCGCCTTTCCGCGCTCGCACTGGCCGGATGGCTCGCTGGCAGTGTCCTCGCCTGCTCGGGCCCACAGGGTCCCGAAGGTCCCACGGGGCCCCAGGGCTCCCCGGGGAAGGACGGCGTGCCCACTCCGGTGCGTCTGTTGGACGACAAGGTCGGGCGCTGGCTCCCGGAGAACCGCACCCGGCTCAACGAGATGATCTCCTCGCTGGGCATCGCCAGCCCGGCGTTCGACCCCAAGAACCGCCCCGTGGCCGTGTTCGACTGGGACAACACCGTCGTGAAGAACGACCTGGGGGATGCCACCTTCTTCTGGATGCTCCGGCACGACAAGGTGCTCCAGCCCATGGACAGGGATTGGAGCACCACCAGCCGCCACCTCACGCCCGAGGGCCGCGCGGCCCTCAACACCGCCTGTGATGCCGCCGCCGCTCCGGGCGAGCCCCTCCAGACGAGCACCCACACCGATTGCGCGGACGAGCTCGTCAGCATCTATGACAGTGGCAAGACACGCGCGGGTCAGAGCGCCTGGAACAACCGCATCACCCTGACGCTCAACACCTCATATGCCTGGGTGGCCCAGCTCCAGGCCGGCTACACACCGGAGGAGCTGCGCGCCTTCGCCCGCTCCGCCTACGCGGAGAACGCCTTCAACCCGCCGGGCACCACGCAGACCGTGGGCACCACGTCCGGGCTCGCCTTCCACGTCCAGGCATACGAGGAGATGGTCGACCTCATCGAGACGCTCCAGGCGAACGGCTTCGACGTCTGGGTGGTCACCGCCTCGCCGCAGTTCGTCATCGACGCCGTCTCCGAGGAGCTGGTCGGCATCAAACCCAACCGGGTGATTGGCATCCGCACGGTGACGGATGCGCGAGGACGCGTGACGCCCCACCTTCAGGGCTGCGGCACCGTGGCCGATGGAGCGGACACGCTCATCACCTACGACCAGGGCAAGCGCTGTTGGATCAACAAGGTCATCTTCCACCAGTCCGCGGAGCAACAACTGACGCGCGTGGCGGACGAGCGCATGCGGCAGGTGTTCGCGGCTGGGGACTCGGACACGGACCTCTCCTTCGTGCAGGACGCGACGCACCTCAAGCTGGCCATCAACCGCAACAAGGTGCAGCTCATGTGCAACGCCTACGCGAACCGCCAGGGCCGGTGGCTGGTACAGCCCATGTTCATCCAGCCCCGTGCCAAGGGGGCCAGCTATCCCTGCACCACCGCGCTCGACGCGGCCGGACAGCCCATCACCGACGAGGAGGGCAACCGCTTCACCCAGGACTACGAGGACCGCGTCTACGCGCTGCCTTGACGCCGCATGCACCTGGGACGCGGCGAGCAGGTGTCACAGGTAGACCATGCATCCACGCTGCTCGAGCCGCTCCAACCACTCGGGAAGTGATGACAGCTTGTTCCATCGCAGGTCGAGCTTCTCGAGGTTCGGAAGCTCTCCGATGCTCGAGGGGAGGGAGCGCAGCATGTTGCCCCTCAAGTCGAGGTACGCGAGATGGGTCAACCCGTCGAGCGACTCGGGGAGCGCACCCAACCTGTTGTTCCTCAAGTCGAGCTCCAGGAGGTGAGAGAGTCCTCCGATGGACTCGGGGAGAGACGTCAACCGGTTGTTCTCCAGGCTGAGCTTCCTGAGACGCGTCAATTGGCCGATGGACTCGGGGAGCGAGACCAGCGCGTTGTTCTTCAGATGGAGCTCCTTGAGGCTCGCCAGCTGACCCAGCGATTCAGGGAGCACCTCCAGCTGATTGTTGTAAAGGCGGAGCTCCGTGAGCGCCGCCATCCCGCCCAGGGTTTCGGGGAGGGCCCGCAGCTTGTTGTCCGTGACGTTGAGATACCTCAGCACCTTCAGATTCCCGAGCGACGCGGGCAGGGACCTCAACTGGTTGTCGCTGAGGTAGAGGAAACCCGAGAGCCCGGTCAGATGGCCGATCGACTCGGGAAGCTGGGTCAACGCGTTGTGACCCAGGTCCAGCATTCGCAGCTTCGACAGCTCCCCGATACCTTCGGACAGGGACGCGAGCTTGTTCTCCCCGAGGTCCAGCGTCTCGAGGTCCCTCAAGCTCCAGAGCGACTCGGGCACGGAGGTCAGGAGGTTCTTTCCCAGACGCAGGTCCTTGAGTCCACGCAGACGGCAGAGACTCTCCGGAACGGCCGCGAGCCGGTTGCCACGCGCGTCCAACCGCTCGAGGCGCACCAATCGCTCGATGGCCGTGGGCAGGGAGGAGAGCCGGTTGCCGTCCACGAAGAGCTGCTCGAGCCCGGCCAACTCACCCAGCGACTCGGGGAGCGACGCGAGCTGATTGCCGTCGGCCAGGAGCCGCGTGAGGCGCGACAAACGGCCCATGCTCTCCGGGAGGGAGGAGAGCTGGTTTCCCGTCACGTCGAGCTGTTGGAGGTGGGTGAGCTCACCGAGTGACTCGGGGAGAGCCGCCAGACTACGGCCTCGGAGCGACAAGGCGAGGACGGTGCCGTTCTCCGTGCGGATGCCGGCGCCTTCGACAGCACCATCGATCCGATCCCTCATCATGACAGGAATGGATTCACTTTCTGGGTGCCGACCCGCGTTCCAAATCAGTGCTTCGAAGTCATCTGCGATTGTCATCTGGGTGTTTTCCGAGGAGGATTCTGCTTTCTTCCATGAGTCCGCGGGCGGAGCGCAAGAAGAATCAACTCCCGCGTGTGGTTTCGCAGGCCATCGAAGCGGTCGGCATCCGCCCCTGAGCCAAGGCTCTTGCAATCAACCGAGGCTCGAGGACGTGTAGGGACACGGTGGTGATTCCCTGCGTCCTGTCAAGGACACACATTTCACATATATCGTTGATTCCATGTTGACATGGCCTTTACACCGAATGGGACGTGTCCTTGGCGCTGTCCTCTCTCTGGTCCTGGCAGGCTGCGCCTCGTCTGACGAGAACATCCGACCCGAAGAACTGAGGTTCGGCGCCTACGAGGTGGACCCGGATGGCTCTCAACCCTTTGAGTTCTTCATTCACGGGACGACACATGCCAAAGCAGTGGAATTCGAGCCCAAGAAGGGTGCCCGCCTCTTCACCACGACGGACATCCATGTCGCTCGGCTTTTTTCGCAGCGGACAGTCGGGCGGGAAGGGGGTAGAGTGGGTGCTGCCGTGATTGCCATCCCCCGCGAGATTGCAGTCCAGCTCCGCGAGAGAGGGGTGCTCAAAACGCAACCCGTGCCAGACATGCCGCAAATGCTGGAGACCATCTTCGAACCGGGAGCTGTCGAGGTTCTGAAGGACCATGCCGCGATTCGACCGTTGCCAGAAGGATTCTTCGAGCCATGAAGGGGCGAGTGAGGACCATACGCGTCGACCTGCCGCCAACCAACCCCGAGTACAAAGGCTCGTTCCTGTACTTCTTCATTGACGCTGAGTGGGGCGAGAGCCGACATCCGTGGTGGGGCAAGCTGGTCCGTTTCCTGTTGGAGCTCGAACGGCAACCCGCAGGCCTCAGCCACGATGGCGTGGAAATGGAGGTGGCGCTGCTGACCGGGCAGAAGCGTCAGGAGTTCCTGGAACTTCTCCGCACTGCTCCCGAGTCGGAGGTCGCGGGGCATCGAACGCTCCGCTCGGCGCTGCGGCAGCTACCCCAGCACGAGCTCAATGTGCCCGTCCGCTACTTTGGTCCAGACCCCAGTCAGCCGTCGAATGATTGAGCGGAGGTGGATGCCTGTGTCACCGGTCGGCAAGCTCTCTGCCCTGGTGCTGCTCCTCCTGCTCACCGGCTGCAAGAAGACCAGTCCTGAGAAGACCCTCGTGGACTGCAAGGAGGATCTCGACTGCTACATCGCCCGGGCCCGCGAGTGCCTCCCCACCCTCGTGGTGCACCGTGCTCTCTACCCGTTGGATTGGAATGACACTGACAGCGAAGTACCCATGACCGTCCTGTACGAAGTGCATGGTTGGGTGCGGGGCCGCTGCCATGTCGAGCGTACCCAACTCCATCCCCCCTGGGATTGGCCTGACGCGGGCCCTCGACCGGAGGACGCGAGCGATAAGATGCGCGCGGAATACTGGCGCAGCGTGCCTTTCAGCACCGCGCTCGGGGTCCACGCGCCGCGGATGCAGTGTCTTTATGTGCCAGCACAGGCCGCGGGGATGATGGAGCGCATTCGCGACGGCTATGCCCAGATCGAGGATATGGAGCCCTGCTACCCGGGCGATGGCCGCTGCGGCACGGTGCCCCGCTTCGTGGTGGGCTGTGCCTACCGCGAGTGCTTGCTCGGACGCTGGACCTATGTCTGCGACGACAAGGGGCAGCTCCGGACGTGTGAGGGCACGCGCCTCTCGGACAACACCCCGTGGGAGAAGCGCTGCGTCAGCTGGTGTGGCGAAGATGGCAGGGAAGTCCTCGACTGCGACTTCTTCTGGCCCGAGCGCCGTCGCGCCAGACTCCTCCGAGAAGCCGAGCAACAACGCCTGCGGGCCACTGGGAACACCGAGGACGCGGGCTCGCCTCCATGAGCAACGGAGTGTGAACCCTCTCTCCCTTGGGAGAGGGCTGGGGCGGGTCTACCCGCTACGGACGGGAGCGAGGTGGACGTGGGGGCAGCACCACCGTCCGAGGCGAGGCAGCGACCTCGCCCTCCATGCGCCACTCACGCGGAGACTGTCCCGTCCAGCGGCGGAAGGCGTGGTGGAAGGCGCTCGGCGCGGAGTAACCGAGCCGCCACGCCACCTCGGCAATGGGGGTGTCGGCTTCGAGGAGGACACACGCCTGTTGTCGCCGGAAGGCCTCGCGCTCGGTATCCAGTGACGTGCCCTCGTCGCGCAGGCGCCGCTGGAGCGTGCGGGGACTCATTCGCAAACGGGCCGCCAGGTGCGCGAGGTCCGCACCGGATTCGGGCAGCAGCTCGGGCAGCAGTGCCCGGACCTGATCCGCCACGCGAGATGACGCGGGGAGACCGGCCAACATCCGGTCCGTGGCGCGCGCGAGCACTCCCGACAAGCCGGCGTCTGCTCCGGGCAACGGGCTCGCGAGAAGAGCGGCGGGCATCTCCAGCACGTCCTGCGGCGCGCGGAAGGAGACCGGTATGCCCAGCACGCGCGCATACACCGAGGCCTCCGCGGGGCGCGACCCGCGCAAACGCAGGCGAGCCCCCGGCAGTCCGCCCACCAGCCGCCCGCCATTCAGGACGAGGTCCGCGAAGACGAGCTGGGCCATCAGCCGGTGCGCGGGGCGCTCGGGCCCGTACGGGTGGTACGTCACCGTCACGCGCCCGGCTTCTCGCTCCAGCGTGAACCGTTCCCCCTCGCTCCACAGGCGCTGATAGCGCAGCACGTGCTCCAGCGCATCGCCGAGCGTGCGGCTGCTCACCATGAGGAAGCCGAGCGCATCGAAGTCTTCCACCCGCAGGGACGCCCCCATGTGCAGCCCGAAGCATCCGTCCCCCAACCGGGCCGCGGCCTCCTCCAGGAGCGTGTAGACGGCGAGCAGGGATACCCGCGCCTCCGGCTCGGTGAGTCGCGCGCGCTCGAGTCCCGAGGCTTCCAACAAGATGCGTCGTGGAAGACCTCTGGCCTCGGCGGAGTCGAGCACGCGCAGCGCCAGCCCGGCCCAGGCGGTGGGGCCCGCGGGTGCCAGGCGCGGTTGGCGCGTGGGAGCATTCCTTCTGGCGCGTGGCATCACTCTCGTCCGGTGGGGCCTCTCTACATTGGAGTCATGGGAGGCCCCTGATTGATGGGAACGGATGAGAATAGGCAGACGCGGAGACAGGGAGCACGAGAGGACTTCGTGCGAGACACGTGGTACCCGGTGCTGGAATCGAAGCGGCTGGGCCGCCGGCCCGTGGGAGTCACCCGGCTCGGCCGCAAGCTCGTGCTGTGGCGAGACGCACAGGGCCAGCCCGTGGCACAGGAGGCGGCCTGTCCCCACCGGGGCGCCGACCTCTCCAAGGGCCGGGTGGTGAGCGGATGCCTGGAGTGCCCCTACCACGGCCTGCGCTTCGCCGCGGATGGCGCGTGCGTGCGCGTACCCTGCGAGGGGGACGCACGCCCGATCCGGGCCGACCTGCGGGTGAAGGGGTTCGTGGTACGCGAGGGGCTCGGCCTGGTGTGGCTGTGGTGGGGCGAGGAGCGGAACGAGCTTCCCCCTCTGCCCTGGAACCACGAGCTTCCGGAGGCGGGAGCGGGCTCGTGTACCGCCACGCTGACCTGGAACGTCCCCTTCGCCCGGGTGATGGAGGGAAACCTGGACCTCCACCACTTCCCCTTCGCTCACCGCCGGTGGGCCCCTGGGTTGGGGACCCTGCTGGACCCGTATACGGCGCGCCTCGAGGGCGACGTCATCCACACCCGCGGCGTCCTGCGCAGGGATGACGGCAAGCCCTGGGATGGTCGAAGCGGTTTCGTGGCGGAAATCAGGGTGCTCTTCCCCCACCTGGTGCTCCTCCGCTTCGGCAGTCTCACCCAGGGCATGGCGGCGGCCACGCCCATCGACGAGGAGAACACCTGGGTGGTCTTCCGCTACCGCAGCAGCCTCCCGCTCCTGGGAGGGCTCGTGGCGTGGTTCCTCGTGCGGACGGAGGTGGGGCTCATCCAGCCGGAAGACTACGCACTGCTGCGCGACAGCGAGCCTCGGCACCCCACCCGCGAGGACTTCCATCTGGTGCGCGCCGATGCGGGCATCGCGCTCTGGTTCCGCATGTATGAGCGACGGCTGGAGGCTCAGCGCCGGGCGCTCCCGTCAGGGGAAGGTGTCGAGAGCCCCGAGCAGGGAGTGCACACGAGCGGCGAATGGGGCGGAGACAGAGCCTCTGGGTGATTCGCCTCCCCCTGGGGCAGAGTCCGGGAATGCATCCATTCCCTCATCCGAAGGCCGAAGAGCCGCGCGAGACACTCCGAAAGGTGTTCCTCGCCGGCACCATGCTGGTCCTGCTCGCGGCGTGCGCGGCGCATCCCGGGACGGTTCCTCCCTCGAGAGAGACCCGGGTCCTCCGCGTGGGAACGAGCGGCGACTATCCGCCCTTCAGCACCCTGCGGGATGGGCAGGCGTCCGGCTTCGACGCCGCGCTCATGGAGTCCTACGCGGCCGACCGCGGATACCGCCTCGAATGGGTGCGCTTCCGCTGGCCGGAACTGGTGGCGGACCTCGGCGCTCATCGCTTCGACGTGGCGACCAGTGGCATCACCCTCCGGCCCGAGCGCTCCCTGGCCGGGCGCTACACCGTCCCGGTGGCACGCAATGGAGCCTTGCTGCTCCTGCGGCGTCCGGCCTGGGCACCTCCGCCCGGAAGCAGCACCCCCGAGGAGCCACTCGCGCTCCTGCGCGCACTCGACCGGCCCGAATTCCGCGTGGCGGTGAACCGGGGCGGTCACCTGGAACGTGTGGCACGCGCTCACTTCAAGAACGCGCGCATCCTGGCCATCCCCGACAACGCAGCGGTGCGCGAGGCGCTGGCCAACGGGGAGGTCGACGCGGCGCTCACCAACACCGTCGAGGGACCGCGCTGGGCCGAGGGCCTCTCCGGCATCGAGCGGGTCGGCCCGTTCACCCGGAACGTGGTGGCGCTCTACGTGGAGCCCTCACGGGCCGAGCTGGCCGCGGATCTGGACACGTGGCTCCTCCAACAGGAGGAGAGCGGCGCACTCGAGCGGCTCCGAGCGCAGTACCTGGGCCCCGCCGCCACCGGGCCCACCGCGACGCCCGTGGACGCGCTGCTCTCCGCGACGGCCGAGCGGCTGGCGTTGATGCCCATGGTGGCCGCGGCCAAGCAGCGCGCGGGTCAACCCATTGAGGTGCCAGCGCAGGAGGCGCGTGTGCTGGAGGCCGCCCGGAAGGATGTCCACGCGGCCGCTGCGGCCCTGCGCATTCCAGCGCCTCCGGACGAGGCCATCACCACGTTCTTCCAGGCGCAGATGGACGCGGCCAAGCAGATCCAGCTTCGCACGCCCACCACCCTGGATGCGCCCGTGCACTCGCTCGATGATGAGCTGCGGCCAGCGCTCGCGCGCATCAGCTCGCGCATCAGCGCACTCGTGCCTCGCGTCCCAGGAGGACTGGACCGTGAAGCCACCCGGCGCAAGGCGCGCGAGGAGCTCGCGTCCACGGGTCTGAAGGCAGAGGAGATCGACCGCCTCGCCGATGCGTTGGTGGAGCTCGGTGCGACCCGTCGAGCCCCGGCCACGGTGGGCCCGTGACGTCCGAGCGGAACGTCACTTCACTCCGATCTGGATTTCGAACGCGTTGGCCGGAGAGTCCGCCGAAGTCCATCCATGCCAGACTTCGCGGCTCTCACCGCTGAACTCCCGCCCTGCCCGGGTGATCGCCTCGACGACACCTCCGTAGCCCGCGCGGAGGCTCTCCTCGGAGAGAGCCCCCGTGTGCAGGGTGGAGAAGCAGGGGAACGGCTCGAGTGTGCGGACCTGGAACGCGCCCCTGTACCTGTCCGGGTTGCTGACAGGCACACAATAGTCGTGACGGAATCGCTTCCTCGGATCGCCATCACGTCCGTGGGAAACGAAGATCCAGGGCCCGGTCGTCTCGAGACCATCGCGCTCGATCTCCGCCATCATGATCGGCGTGAGCTTCTCACCCCAGCTCCCTATCTCCGAGATGCTCAGGAATTCGGTCGCAGCGATGACTGTCACAGGCTGTACGACTTTGAAGCTCAACGTGGCCTCCCTGCTGGATGTCCGCGGGACTCTGATGCAAGCCCCTGTCGATGCCAAGGCATCCATGCGCCACCGGTGCGGTCGGAACTTCTACACGCGATAGCTCTTCACGATGGCCACCATCTGCTCGGCCACCACCTCGAGCTCGGCGGTGGCCTTGTTCGTGGAGGCCAGCCGTGCCACCGACTCGTGCATCATCTTGTTGAGCTCGGAGACGGCGGCGAACACCTGGGTGACCCCCACGCTCTGCTGGGTCACCGCCGCCGAAATCTGCCGCACCACCGCCACGTTCTCGCGCACGATGGTCGACAGCTCTCGCAGGTTCTCCCCCGAGGCCTTCATCCGCTCCAGCCCCGCCTCCATCCGCTGCGAGCCCTTCTCCGTTATCTGCACCGTGTCCCGGATGGCGCCGCTGATGTCCTCGAGGATCTCCCGCACCCGGTCCGTCGCCTTGAGCGACTGGTCCGCCAGTCCGCGGATCTCCCGGGCAACCACCGAGAAGCCCTTGCCGTGCTCGCCCGAGCGCACCGCCTCGATGGCCGCGTTGAGCGCCAGCATGTTCGACTGGTCCGCCAGCTTCGTCACCGTCTGGGTGATGCCTCCAATCTGGAGCGTCCGCGCGGACAGCTCGGTGATCTTCGCGGCGATCTCCCCCGCCCGCAGGCGGATATCCGCGAGGTTCTCCAGGCTCTGCTCGATGGCCTGGCTGCCCGAGCGCGACACGTCATCCGCCCGCTCCACCACCGAGAGCACCGCCTCCGCCTTCTGCGCCGCCACCAGGGACGTCTGCCTTATCTCCTCCGCCGTCACCTGCGCCTCCTGCAGGGCCGCGGCCTGGTAGTTGATGGTCTCGCTCTGCTCGCGGGTGGACACGGAGAGGTTGCGCACCGCCGCGGTGAGCACCTGCGCGGACTCCTGCAGGCTCCGAGGCACCTCGCGCAGCTTGCGCACCATCTCCGAGAACGAGGCCGCGAGCTGGCCCACCTCGTCCCCACCCTGGATGGAAATCTCCTGCGTGAGGTCCCCCTCGCGGATGATGCGGCCCACGGCCTCGTTGAGCGCCTGGATGGGCTGCACCATGCGCTGCGCCATGAGGAAGGAGCCCACGAGCGCCAGGCCACCGAAGAGCAGCACCAGGGCGCCAGAGGTCCACAGCGAGCCCCTCACCTCCGCATACGCCTCGTCCGAGGACAGCAGCGCCACGTAGAGCCACTCCTCACCCGCCTCCCGGCCGCTGGCGGCGCGCACGAAGCCGCCCACGTCCTGACCGAGCTCCAGCACCCCCGCGTCATCCAGCTCGGAAGCCGCCAGCACGGGCGTGAGCAGGGGCGTGATGTTGCGCGGGCCGAAGAGGAGCCGGCCCTGGGTATCCGCCAGTGCCAGCCGCAGACTGCCGTGATGCTGGGCCTCGGCGCGCTCCAAGGCGGGTTGGGTCTCCGCCTCGAGCTGGCCCCAGTCATACGCGGCCATGAGCAGCCCCAGCCGGCGTCCGTCCGTGGGCGCGATGACGGGCACGGCGAAGCGCAGCACCCGCTGACCGAGGACGGTGTCGTCTCCCAGCGCGGCCTCCCCGCTCAGACTGCCGTCGAACGCCTCGCGGAACCACGCGCTGCGCGCCACCGACTCCGCGCTCGCCGCGTAGCGGGCCTGCAACCCCAGGTCACTCGCGGACACCGCCCGTCCGTCCGGCGTGAAGAGGACGATCGCCTTGAAGGCGGGATAGCGCTGCTGGAGCACCGTCAGCACCGCGTTGCTCTTCGTGTAGATGCCATAGAGGAGCGCGCCGCGGAGGATGGGGTCCTCGGACCAGCTCAGCACTCCGGCATGGCGCTCGGAGAAGGTGTTGCGCAACTGTCTGGAGAAGCTCTCCGTCTCCGCGCGCAGGGTGGCGTGCACCTGATCGGTGAGCACCTTGCGCAAGAGCCGGGCCGACAACCCCCCCAGCAGCAGCAGGGGCGCGAGCGACAGCAGGGTGACGGCGAGCGTCAGGCGGCCTCGGAACTGGAGCGAGCGCGGTGGGAAGGGACGCATGCGGACCTCGGTGGGAGCGGAGGACTAGAGGGCATCCAGGTTGAGGCTCACGGTGAGGGCGCCGATGGCCCGGCCCCCATCCATCACGGGCAGGGAGACCTGGACGACGTACGCCTGGACGGATTCGTCGAAGTCCGGGGTGTCGACGAACTCGGCGCCCTTGCCGTCCGCGAAGGAGCGCTTCCATTTCTCCTCATCGCCCTGCCAGAAGTCGGTGGTGCGCTGGGTGGCGGCCACCAGGGCTCCCTGGTCATCCATGACGAAGGCATCGCCCATGAAGGCCGCGTCCTTCTGGATGCCGCGGAGCACGGCGGCACAGGCGTTGTCGAGGTAGGGCCGCATGAAGTCCTGCGTCCCGCTGCTGCCCATCCATCGCGCATCCAGTTGCTGGATGTCCGCGAGCGGTATCCGGCGTGCGTTCTGGGCTCGCACGGCAGCAAGCACCTCGGGGTTGTGCGCGAGGGTCCGCAGGCGCTCCAGGACGAGCCTCACCTTGGCGACGTGGGCCGCGACGTCCTCGGCCCGAGCCTCCACCGGCCCCAGGGTGAGCAGCAGCAGGCAGAGAAGACGCAGAGGCATCAGCGGCTCCAGACAGGAGGAAGGGAAGCGGAGGCCGGGGCCTCCAAGGACGAGGGAGAACCAGGGGCGGACGCCCGGAGACGGGGACGCACGAGCAGGTCCTCCACGACGGCGAGCAGACGGCCCGCGCGGCACTCGCGCTTGCCGAGGAAGGCATCCGCGCCCGAGGCCAGGCCCGCGTCGCGCTCGGAGTCCGAGTCACTCGCGGAGACGAGGATGATGGGAACGGCGCTCGTCGAGGGGCGGGCACGGAGCTGCGAGGTGAGGGCCCGGCCGTCCATCTCCGCCATGGCCACGTCCACCACCACCACATCGAGGGGGAGGCGCGCCGCGAGCGCCAGGGCCTGGGCGCCCGTGGCGGCCGTGTAGACCTGGAAGCCTCCCGCCTCCAACATGGTGCGATGAAGGGCACGCGCGGTGAGCGAGTCATCCACCACCAGCGCCCGGCGCCCGCGTCGCGCCCCGGGCACTGGCCCCTCCGTGGCGAGCCAGTCCGAGCGCAGCACCGGGAGGAACTCCCCCCCGGGAAGGGCCGCGGCGCCCTGCCACGCGGGCAGGTGCCGGAGGGCGGGTGGGAGGGGCCTCACCGCCAGGTGGCGCTCGTCCAGCACCGAGTCCACGCGCAACGCCAGTCGCCGTCCCCGCGCGTGGATGAGCACCAGCCGCAGCTCCTCCACGGGAGGACCTGGAGGCAGACCGAGCCGCTCGGCCAGGTCCACCAGCGGCATCCGCTCCTCCCGCAGCACCAGGCAGGGAGACACGTCTCCCCGCACCTCGGATGCGGGCGCGGTGCACACGCAATCCACCGAGGACAACGGCAACCCGAGGGTGTGCTCTCCCACGCGCACGCCCAGCACGGGCGAGGTGCCCAGACCCTCGGGCAGGGTGATGACGAAGCGCGTGCCCTGCCCCGGCAGGCTGTGCACCTCCAGCTGTCCCTCCAGGGCCAGCACCTGGGAGCGCACCGCGTCCAGTCCTACCCCGCGCCCGGACGTCTCCGTCACCTGCTCCCGCGTGGACAGGCCCTTGCGGAAGATGAGCTGGTGCACCTCCGCCGCCGTCATCGCCGCCAGACGCTCGGCCGGCAGGAGGCCCATCGCCAGGGCCGCGCGCCGCAGGGCCTCCGTGTCCAGTCCCGAGCCATCGTCGGACATCTCCAGCACCACCAGGTTGCCCACGCGCTCGGCTCGCAGCAGCAAGGCTCCCACGCGGTGCTTGCCCCGCCGTTGCCGCTCCTCGGGCCGCTCCAGCCCATGGTCCACCGCGTTGCGCACCAGGTGCGCCAGCACGCCCGACAACATGGACAGCACCCGCTGGTCCACCGACAGCTCCCCGCCGAGCAGCGAGAGCTGCGCCTCCTTCCCGGTGCGGCGGCAGAGATCGCGCACCCCGCGCTGCAACGGCTCCAGCAGGGTGTGGAGCTCGGCCGTGGAGAGATCCTGCACGTTCCGCTCGACGGAGCCGGCCAGCTCGCCGGCCTCTTCCCGATCCTCGGCGAGCGCGTCGCGGACATCCTCCAACATCAGGAGGGGCGACATGCCGCGCGGTGCACGGCCCGGGTGGCGCATGGCATGAATCACCCGGTCCAGCTCTCCCAGGCGCTGCTCCAACCGCAGCCGCAGTTCCTGGAAACGCTCTACGTCCCGCACGAGCGCGTGGAGCTGTGCCGGCCGCATCCACCACCCCGCGTCCTCCGCCTCGGCCCGAGCGGGCTGCACCGGCCCGGGCTCCGGGGCCACGGGGGGCGCCTCGGCCAGGGAAGCCGGGTCGTCGAAGAGGACCAGGGTGGCGGCCAGGTCGGGCAGCCCGGTGGTGCGTCCTTCCTGGTGGGCGCGCAGCCTCCGGCCAAAGACATCCAGCCCTTGCAGGAAGGCGTCCGCGCGCTCCGGAGGCATCCTCCCCGCATCCTGCAGCGGCGCGAGGGCGTCCTCCATGCGGTGGGCGATGGCCGCCAGGTCTTCCAGCTCCAGCGTCCCGGCGCCGCCCTTGAGGGTGTGGAGGGCGCGGGCGAGATTGTCGAAGGACTCGACGAGGGCTTCGGGAGGCGCGCTTCCCCGCTCGAGCGTCATCAATTCGCGGGTGATGGTGCGGCAGAGCTCCCGCGCCTCCACGGAGAAGGTGGTGAGCAACACCTGGGTGGAGTCATCAACGGACACGGTCCACCTCTCCGGCGAACAACGCCGGAACATCGAGCAGCCGCAGCGGAGGCTCGCCGGGAGGGAGCACCTCGCCCTTGCGCGCCTCCTGGACCACGGACAAGGGAAGCGCCCGCGGTATGGGGACGCGCTCGCAGTCGAAGGCAACGAGTCCGCCCACCCCGTCCTCCACCACCACGAGCACGGACGGGTCCCTCGTCCAACCCCTCACTCCGAGCAGCGCCGCGAGGCTGTGGGCGGACAGGGCGCGTCCCTCGAAGCGCAGCAGGCCCAGCACGTGCGAGGGAGCCAGCGGCAGGGGCGTCACTCCGCGCAAGGGCAGCACCGCGCGCATCCGCTCCAGGGGAATGGCGCAGCGCTCGGAGCCCACGGGAAACTCGGCCACCCAGACCGTGGGAACGTCGTCCTCCTCTTGGGGCCGCTCACGCAGGGCCGCCGCGCGCTCCTCGAGCTCGGCGCGTGCCTCCTCGGGAGGTTCGTCATGCAGCGGGAGGATCTTCATCGGAAGACCTCGCAAGCTCCTGGAGGAGGTTGGGAGTGACGAGCACCTCGGGCGAGAGCAGTGGAAGGAACCCCTCCGGCGTCTGGAGGAGGGCGCGCAGGGCCTCGCGCAGGGCGGGATGGCCGCTGCCTCCCAGCGCCTCGCGTGGACGGAGGGCATCGGCGGAAAACTCGCGGGGCTCCTCCACCTGGTCCACACACAGGGCGAGCGCGCGGCCCCGCACCTCCACCACCACGAGCTGGCGGAGCAGGTGCCCCACCTCGTGCTCCACGCCGAAGCGGCGCGCGAGGTCCAACACCCGCACCGGCTCGCCATGCAGCACGAAGAAGCGGTTGAGCCAGGAAGGACTGCCCGGCAGGGGCTGGGTGGCGGGGAGCCGCAACACGAGCCGCACGCAGTCGAGGGGCACAGCCACCCGCAACCCGCCCACGCACACCACGAGGGCCTGGAGCCGCGTCCGGGCCTCGGCGGCCCTCGCGTCGGCGAGCACCCGGTCCACGGTGCTCACCAGCACGTCGGCGCGCAGGGGCTTGGGGAGGAAGGCCACCGCCCCCTTCCCCACCAGGGCCTCGCCCCGGGCGCGCTCGGAGGAGGCGATGATGATGGGCAGCGAGGCCAGCTCCGGGTCCTCACGAAGGCGGGCCACCACCGCCGCGCCATCGAGCTCCGGCATGGACAGGTCCAACAGCAACAGCGCGGGCCGCAGGGCACGCACACGCTCGAGGGCCTCTCGCCCATTGGCCGCCGTCTCCACCTCGTACCAGCGGCCGAGCGCCGCGCGGGAGAAGGCGAGAATGGCTTCGCTGTCGTCCGCGTGAAGGAGACGGGGACGGGACATGGGCGAGGCTCAGGCGACGAGATCGTCCGCGTCCGAGGGCAGCGCGAGATGCCGGCGGACCACGGCCACGAGCGCCGCGCTGGAGATGGGCTTGCGCACGAACTCGGAGACGCCCACCTCCCGGGAGCGCTGCTCGAGGTCCGGCGCCTTGCCGCCGGTGAGCAACACGATGGGCACCCGGCTCACCTCGGCCCTGTCGCTCGCCCGCACCTGGCGCACGAACTCCAGCCCATTCATCCCGGGCATGTTGACGTCCGCGATGACCAGGTCCACGGGGCTAGCGCCCAGCAGCTTCAGCCCCCGGTCACCCCGGTTCGCGTCGAGAAAGTCCAACTGCTTCAACTTCATCAAGTACACCTTGATGATGTGCCGGATGGTGTCGCTGTCATCGACGAGCAGCACGGTATGTTTCATGGAGTCCCCCGCGAATCCATGTTTCGCGAAGGCACGCGCAATCCCTTGCATCGGCCAGGACTGACACGCGCCACGTGAGTTCGGAAGCCGAGGAAGACACGATTCCGGAAGGTCCGGCGTGTGTCGATCCATGGTCATTCGCGGCGAGCCGGACTCGATCAGCGCTGAACACTCCAGCCAGGGACGGGCCGGAGGATGTTCAGCAACCGACTGCTCCGGACCCTCCTGGACGGAAGGATCCGACGGCAGCGGATTCCCAGTCACTCAGGCGACGAGCTCCACGTCATCAGGCAGCTTGAGTTGCCGGCGCACCACGGCCGCGAGCGCATCGATGGAGACGGGCTTGCGCACGAACTCGGAGGCACCGGCCTCCCGGCCCCGGGCCTCGAGGTCCGGCGCCTTTCCTCCCGTGAGCAGCACGATGGGAACCTCGCGCATCCGTTCCTTCTCACTCGCACGCACCCGGCGCACAAACTCGAGCCCATCCATTCCGCCCGGCATGGTGATGTCCGCGATGACCAGGTCCACCGTGCGGATTTCCAGCAGCTTCAGCCCCTGCTCGGCCCGGTCCGCATCCAGGAAATCCAATTTCAATTTCATCAGATATATCTTGAGGATCTGCCGGATGGTGTTGCTGTCCTCCACCAGAAGAACGGTGCGTTTCACGGGAGCCCCCTCGATGGCGTGAATTCATTTCATTTCCAGGATCTTTTCGCACCGCCACTCGGAGTATTAGCGTGAAGTTGCGCCGCCAAGGATTGAACAGAGAAAAGAGAGGCTGTGCACCAGCCAATACTCCAGACGTCCTCTGGTGCACGGGCGAAGCCTCACATGTGCGACTCATGGGGACGGGCCCGGGCCCTCGTCCGCCCAGGTAGGAGCGGGAACGCGGCGCGAGCGGCGGAAGTGACGCCGCAGCTCGGAGAGTGGAAGGGTATTGAGCACGTCGCCCGATTCCAGCCATCCCCGCCGGGCCACCCACACGCCGTAGCGCAGGTTCTCCAGGTGGCGCGCGTTGTGGGAGTCACTGGAGATGACGAGCTTCACCCCCGCCTGCTTCGCCATCCGGCACGCCGTGTCCGTCAGGTCCAGCCGCTCGGGCTGCGCGTTCACCTCCAGCGCCACGCGCTCCTCCCGCGCCACCTCCAGCACCCGCTCGAGGTCATAGGGGTAGGGGTCCCTGCTCCCGATGAGCCGCCCACTCGGGTGCCCCAGCACATGCACGAGCCCGCTGCGCAGCGCGCGCACGATGCGCTCTGTCATCTCCTCCGAGGACATGTTGAAGCGCGAGTGGACGCTGGCCACCACGCAGTCCAGCTCCGACAGCACGCTGGCATCCAGGTCCAGCGAGCCATTGGGGAGGATGTCCACCTCGATGCCGGTGAGCAGGTGTGGGCGCCCGCGCAGCTCGCGGTCCATCCACCGGATGGTGTCGACGTGCGCCCACAAGCGCGCCTCATCCAGGCCCAGGGGACGCGAGCGGGAGTGGTCCGTGATGGCCAGGTAGCTGCGCCCGAAGCCCCGTGCGGCCGAAGCCAGCTCCAACAGCGAGCTGCTCGCGTCCGACGAGGCCTCCGAGTGCACGTGCAGGTCTCCGCGCAGGTCCTCCTCTTCGATGAGCTCGGGCAGACGGCCGGCCTCGGCGGCCTCCAGCTCGCCCAGGCCCTCGCGCAGCTCGGGAGGAATCCATGGAAGGCCCACGGCGCGGAAGACGTCCTCCTCGCGCTCGCCTGCGATGCGGCGGCCCTTCGCGTCGAAGACGCCGTACTCGCTGACCTTGAGGCCCCTGTGCACCGCACGCGTGCGCAGCGCGATGTTGTGGGCCTTGCTGCCGGTGAAGTAGTGGAGCGCGGCGCCGAAGGACTCGGGAGGCAGGACGCGCAGGTCCACCTGCAACCCCACACTCAGGCGCACCGTGCTCTTCGTGGGCCCCTGCGCGAGCAGCGTGGCCACTCCGGGCAGCGTTGGAAATGCGCTCACCACGCGCCCGGGGTCGGTCGAGGACACGAGCAGATCCAGGTCTCCCACCGTCTCCTTGCGGCGGCGCAGGCTCCCAGCGGCGACGGCCTGCTTCACACCCGGAATCGCCCGCAGGCGCTCCACGAGCTCCTCGGCATACGGGAGGGCGCGGTGAAGGGGAACGCGGCCCTGGCGGGAGCGATAGCGCGCCACCGCCGAGACGATGGCCTCCGCGCGTTTGGAGCCCAGCCGTGGCAGCTCGGCCAGCCGGCCACTGAGCGCGGCCTCCTCGAGTGCGTCCACGGAGGTGACGCCCAGTTCCTTCCACGCGAGCGCTGCCGTCTTGGGGCCCACGCTCTCCACGCGGAGCAACTCCATGACGCCGGGAGGCACCTTGCCGCGCAGGCGCTCGAGCTCGTCACAGGTGGCCTTCTCGACGAACTGGGCGATGCGCTGCGCGGTGTGCTCTCCCACGCCGGGCAGGCCGGCGAGCTCGCCCTTGCGCACCAGCTCGGAGATGGAAACGGGGAGCGTGTCCACCACCTGTGCCGCCCGCCGGTAGGAGCGGACCTTGAAGGGGTTCTCGTTGGTGAGCTCGAGGAGGTCTGCAATCTCCCCGAGCATGGCCACGACCTCGGCGTTCTCCATGGCGCTCCTCCGCGGTGACCCTCCGACTCAATGTCGGTCGCCCCACGGAGGACGGGAACTGGCTCGGGTGGTGGAGCAACCAGACCCGGGAGCGCTCACTTCTCGCGGTGCTGGAGGCGCTCCAGCTCGGCCTCCAGTTGCGCGAGACGGCGCTCCGCCTCTTCACGCCGCCGGACTTCCTCCTCCCGCAGCCGTGTCTCCTCCTCCCGCAGCCGCGCCTCTTCGTCCGCGCGCTGCTGCACCGCCTCCAGCTTCTCCTCCAGCCGTACCACCAGCTCCCCCGACTCCAGCAGCAGCGCGTTGCCCGCCCACAACCGCAACTTCTCCCCCACCACCTCGAAGTCCAACCCCAATACCTCCGAGGTGTATCGGCCCTGCTTCGCCTCCATCCGCTCGTACCGCCTCGCCCCGGGCCGTGGCAGCCGGTAGGCCTCCAACCTCTCCCTGGACCGGTCGTAGATGAAGTACTCGGGAATGCCCACCCGGGCGTATCGCTCCACGTTGTACTCGGCGTCCTTCTTCCGGTCGCCGCCCACGTGCACCTCCATCACCCAGTCCAGCCCCCTGCCTTCGTGGCTCACCACCCACTTCTCCCGCTCGTGCTGCTCCACATCCAGCACCGCCAGGAGGTCGGGCGCGAAGCGCCGCTCACCCGGGTAATACACAGGCAGCTCCGCACCCAGGTACACCTTGCGCCGCTGGTGTTTGAAGTATTCGAGGAGCACATCCAGCGTGCGCACCTTGGCCCGGAAGTGCTTGTCGCCCTCCGGCATGGCCATCTCATCCCACGTCACCTCCCCGGGCAGTGACTCCACCACCCGGGCCCTCTCCTCTGGCCCCATCGCCTCCCACTCCTCTTGCGTGGGCGCCTGGGGAAAGGCGTCCCCACCCTCTTTCGTGTGCCGTCCCATGCCCTCAAGCCTGCGACGGGTGACCTCATGGGTCAACCTCCCCGACGCAACTTCTCAGCAAGGAGCGGGCCGAGTGGACAGAATGCACGGCGCAGAGGGCACGGAGGGCAGGCACATTTCGCGCCTTCCTCTCATGACGTGGAGGGGTGTCCCGTTGCGCGGATGGAGGCCCTGACGTCATCAGGGCCTCCTGGGGAGAGAGGGTTCTCCGTCGGGCTCAGCCCGCGCGGAAGCGCGCGTCGAAGCGGGTGGCGCCCGGCTCGAGCTTCACGCCGTGGTCCGGGTTGGCCGACAGGTGCTGCAACACCTTGAACACCGTCTCCACCTCGTCCGGCGCGCCCACGGCGGAGGCCAGCTCCTCGACGGAGTGGGCCTTCGCCTTCTCCGCGCGCAGCTTCGCCAGCAGCTTGCGCTGCACGTCCAGCACCGCGCCCGCCGCCTTCTTCCCCGCCTCCACGCCCGGCTGGTGGTAGGCGTTGATGTTCACCAGCGACGCGTAGAAGCCCACCGCCCGCTCATAGAGAGCAATCAAGGCCCCCAGCGTGCGCGCGCTCACGTCCGGCACCGTGAGCGTCAACGACTCGCGGTCCTTCTCGAACAGGGCCCGCCGCGAGCCCAGGAGGAAGCCCGCCAGGTAGTCCCCGCTGGTGACGTCCGGCTCCACCTGCATGGACGCTCCCTCACGGTCCTTGAGCACCTCCACGAAGGTGACGAAGAAGTTGTTCACGCCCTCGCGCAACTGCTGCACGTAGGCGTGCTGGTCCGTGGAGCCCTTGTTGCCGTAGACGGCGATGCCCTGGTTCACCACCTTGCCGTCCAGGTCCTTCTCCTTGCCCAGCGACTCCATCACGAGCTGCTGGAGGTAGCGCGACAGCAGCAACAGCCGATCCTTGTACGGCAGGATGACCATGTCCTTCTTGCCGCGCCCGTCGCCCGCGTGGAACCACATGAGCGCGAGCAGCGCGGCCGGGTTGCGCAGCATGTCGCGCTTGCGCGTCTCCACGTCCATGTCGCGAGCGCCCGCGAGCAGCCCGTCGATGTCCACGCCCTGCAACCGCGCCGGCAGCAGCCCCACCGCCGACAGCACCGAGGTGCGCCCACCAACCCAGTCCCACATGGGGAACGTCCGCAGCCAGTTGCCCTGCTTCGCGGTGCGGTCCAGCTCGCTGCCCTCGCCCGTCACCGCCACCGCGTGCTTGCCAAAGTCCAGGCCCTTGCGCTTGTACTCGCGCTCGGCCTCCACCATGCCGTTGCGCGTCTCCTTCGTGCCGCCCGACTTGCTGATGACCACGGTGAGCGTCTCGGAGAGCTTGTCCCCGAGCTGCGCCAGCACGCGGTCGAATCCGTCCGGGTCGGTGTTGTCGAAGAAGAACACCTGCATCGGGTCCTTCGGCGTGCCGAGCGCGTCCGCCACGAGCTGCGGCCCCAGCGCCGAGCCACCAATGCCCACCAGCAGCACGCGGGTGAAGCGGTCCGCCTTCGGAGGCTTCACCCGGCCGGCGTGCACGTCATCCGCGAAGGCGCGGACGGCGGCGACCGTGTCCTTGATTTCCTTCGTGAGGCCCGGCTCCGGAGCGAGCTCGGGAGCGCGCAGCCAGTAGTGCCCCACCTTCCGGTTCTCGTCCGGATTGGCGATGGCACCCTTCTCCAGGGCCGCCATGGCGTCGAAGGCCTTCTCCATGGGGCCGCGCATCCGCCCGAGGAACTCCTCGGTGAAGTTCATCCGCGACACGTCGAGCGTCAGCCCGACAGACTCCGCCCCACACAGGTACTTCTTGTAGCGCTCCCACAGTTGCCGCTCGCTCATCGGCTCTCCCTCGTCCTACGGTTCCGTCTCGGGCCCGTTCCTACCGCCATGCCCATGTGCGGGGAAATGGGTTTGATGCGGACCACGCCCGGGGAATGACACTGAACACCCCGGAGGCTCCGAGCGTCGGGCGCCATGCACCCCCGTACTCCCGGCCGAGGCCAGGACTCCCCCGCGTGCGCTCCCTGCTCCATCGGCCGCCGCACCCCACTCCCAGGAGCCCCCATGTGCCCCCGGTTGAACACTTCCGGAGCCCTCGCCTCCTTTCTCGTCTGTGCCGCGCTCGCCGCGGGCTGTCAGACGTATGACTTCGAGCCCGTTCCCCCCGCCGCCATCTCCACGCCCAGGCTCGAGAAGACGGTCGCGGCCCGGGGCGACACGCCCAACCTGATGCTGCTCGTGGACACCTCCGGCTCGATGCTCGAGCCGATGAACCCGGCCAATCCCTCCTGCCGCTCGAGCCTCGGGCTGATCTGCCTGGGCGAGGGGTGCCCCGCGGACTGTCCCACGCGCTGGAAGTCCCTCCAGGGAGCGATGGACTCCTTCTTGAGTACCCACGGCACGGTCGCGCGCATCGGCCTGGCCACCTACCCGGGAAGCCAGCTGGTCCGCGGCACGCAATGTGGTGGCACGGAGTCGCTCACCCTGGACCTGCTCGCGGACGACGACCCCGCCGCCCTGCGAGCCCATGCCCAGGCCGTCAACGCGGAGCTGCACAAGATACCCAATGACACACGAACGGGGCCCACCGGAGGCACCCCCACCAGCGCGAGTCTCCTGTTCGTGGGATCACTGCCACAGCTCCAGACGGACGAGCGCACCGACTTCGTCCTGCTGCTGACGGACGGCGTGCCCAA
Organism: Vitiosangium sp. GDMCC 1.1324; assembly: GCF_003044305.1. Classification (GTDB taxonomy): domain Bacteria; phylum Myxococcota; class Myxococcia; order Myxococcales; family Myxococcaceae; genus Archangium. Next base: position 109,151 of record NZ_PZOX01000002.1, read on the forward strand.
CTGCAACGAGAGCAATGCCACCTCTGGCCCCTCCACAGCGTGCCGCTGCACCCTGAGCGAGGACCCCGACGCCTGCAGCGGCGACTTCGAGCGGCTGGGCTGTCTCGACCAGGACGGCTCGGTGGCCGCGGTACGGGCCCTGCGTGGCAAGGACATCCAAACCATTGTCATCGGCTTCGGCGCGGAGACGGCCTCGGGCCCCGGGTTCGAGGTGCTCAACGCCATGGCCGAGGCCGGTGGCTTCGCGCGCAAGTGCCAGACGGACGCTTCATGCGGCGCAGGAGACACCTGCGACACGGCGCTCGGACTGTGCCGCCGCCGCTACTACCAGGCGGGCAACCAGGACGAGCTCGCGGCGGCCCTCCAGCAGATCAGCGAGCGCTTCGAGGGCAAGCCCTGTCTCATCGAGCTCGCCCCCGACCAGTTCCCCCCCTCGCCGAGCCTCGCGCGGGTGTACGTGGATGGCGAGGGCTACTCCGCCGGTGACGACACCTGGCAGCTGAAACAAGGGGTGGGCGTGGAGCTGGTGGGCTCGCTGTGCAAGCGCGTCGAGAGCACCTCGCCCTCCCATCCCGCGCGCATCGAAGTCCGCATCGTCATCCCCCACTGAGCGTCCGCATCCCTGCTTGATGCGCACACGGGCCGAGCCCCATCATCGCGCCCGCCATGAGCGAACCCTGGATGCTCGAAACTCCCGCTCCGCCCGCCGACGCGCGGATTCCCTATGGGGATGACCCCCACCAGTTCGGGGACCTGCGGCTGCCCGGCGGCAAGGGACCCCACCCGGTCGTGGTGGTGGTGCATGGCGGCTTCTGGCGTGCACGCTACGACCTCGAGCATGTGGGCCACCTGTGCGCGGACCTCACGGCGCGGGGCTACGCCACGTGGAGCCTCGAGTACCGGCGCGTGGGCCACCCGGGCGGAGGATGGACGGGCACCCTCGAGGACGCGGCCCGGGGAATGGACCACCTCCGCGCCCTGGCGGCCCGATACCCGCTGGACCTCGAGCGCGTGGTCGTCCTGGGGCACTCGGCCGGGGGACACCTGGCGCTGTGGCTCGCGGGGCGTGGGAGGCTGAAACCGGGACGGCCGCTGTACATCGAAAATTCCTTCAAGCCGCGGGGCGCGGTATCGCTCGCGGGCGTGGCGGACCTGGCGCGGGCCTTCGAGCTGCGCCTCAGCGATGGCATCGTCGAGTCCTTCCTCGGCGGCACGCCCGCGCAGGTCCCCGAGCGCTATGAGCTCGCGTCACCCGCCGCGCTGCTGCCGCTCGGCGTGAAGCAGGTGCTGGTCCACGGAACCGACGACGACACCGTCCCGCTGAGCGTCAGCACCGAGTACCACGCCCGCGCCACGAAGCTCGGCGACTCCGTGCGGCTCGTGAGCCTGCCGGGCGCGGGCCACTTCGAGGTCATCGACCCGCGCGCCCGGGAGTGGCCACAGGTCGTGGAGGCGGTGGCCTCGCTGATGTGAGCTGCACCCGGAAGTCAATCCGAGAGGAAGGCTCGCACCTCCCACCGGCCCCCACTCGGAGCCAGCCGCCAACAGGTTTAGACTCCAAGGTTCAGCACTGAACACTGGAGATAGCCTTTGAAGCGAAGCATCGTCGCACTGGTTGGTGTCGCTCTGGCGATGACGGCCCGTCCCGCCGCCGCCGCCAAGGAGCTCCCCACGGTGGATGCCTTCACGAGCATCCCACCCTCGCTGGATGAACCGAGTGCCCATGAGCGGGCCCGGGGCGTTCACGTCGCGCACGAGGAGCCCCGTCTTGGAGTCCCCACCTTCGTCTGGGGGGCACGCCCCTCGAGTGCCACACGGAGCGCCCGGCCGCTGCCGCCCGAGCAGGCCGCACGCGCGTACCTCGGCGAGCAGGCGCCGCTGTACCGCCTGGCCCTCACCGACGCGGCCCACATCCCGGTGCGCACTCAGCACCGCACCCGCGCGGGCGCCAGCATCGTCTCCTTCGCGCAGGAGGTGGACGGCATCGAGGTCTTCCGCCAATCCCTCACGGTGCTGATGGACGCCAACAACCAGCTCGTCGCCATGTCGGGCCACCTGAGCCCGCCGGCCAGCGAGCCGCGCTTCTCGGGCGGACGTCTGCGCTTCACGCTCGGGCCTCGCGAGGCCATCGCGCTCGCCTGGAAGGACCTGCACGGCGAGAACCTCCCCGCCACGAGCTTCCTGTCCACCGGCCGCGCCGTCGGGCGCTATGGCCACTACGAGCTCAGCCCCGGACCGCGCAGGACGGTGTTCTCCTCGCCCGCGCGCGTGAAGCAGGTCTTCTTCCCGCTGCCGGACGCGCTGGTGCCGGCGTACTACGTGGAGCTCGACACCTCGCCCGCCGACGACACGCAGGGAGACCTCTACGCCTACGTCATCTCCGCGAACGATGGCCGGCTGCTCTACCGCCACGACCTTACCGTGCACCAGAGCTACACCTACCGGGTCTGGGCGGACACGCAGAGCCCGTACATCCCCTATGACGGGCCCCAGGGCACCGCGCCCACGCCCCACCCCACCGGCCTTCCGGATGGCTATCAGGCGCCCTTCGTGGCTCCCAACCTGGTGACGCTGAGCAACTCGCCCTTCAGTCGCAACGATCCGTGGCTGCCAGCGGGCGCCCTGGAGACCACGGGCAACAACGTGGAGGCCTACGTCGACGTGGTCTCGCCGGACGGCTTCAGTGGCGGCGCCGACATCCACGCCAGCACCAGCGCGGCCGATACCTTCAACCACGCCTATGATCTGCTGCTCGCGCCGAGCATCACGGACACCCAGCAGATGAGCGCGGTGACGGAGCTCTTCTTCGTCACCAACTTCCTGCACGACTGGTACTACGACTCCGGCTTCGACGAGGCGGCGGGCAACGCCCAGGTGAACAACTACGGGCGTGGCGGCGTCGAGGGGGACAGCCTCCGCGCCGAGGCCCAGGACTACTCGGGGCGCAACAACGCGAACATGTCCACGCCGTCCGATGGTGGCCGCCCCCGCATGCAGATGTTCCTCTATGACACGCGCGGGCGCCGGCTCCTCGTCGTCCCCCCGCCGCACGCCGTCGCGGGCAACATCGCCGTCGGGGTCGCCACCTTCGGACCGCAGCAGTACGAGGTCACCGCGGCCGTTGTCATCGCGGAGGATGGCGTCGTTGCAAGCACGAGCGGCGCAACCATCAACGATGCGTGCGAGCCGCTCACCAACGCCGCCGCCGTGGCTGGGAAGTTCGCCCTGGTGGACCGGCTCGGCTGTGACTTCACCGTCAAGGCCACCAATGCCCAGGCCGCTGGCGCCGCCGGTGTCATCATCGCCCACGGGACGACGGGAGCCGCGAGCTTCGTCGTCACCGGGCGGGCCCCCGACGTCACCATTCCCGTCATCTCGGTGAGCAACACGGTGGGCAAGGCGCTCCGGGCCGACCTCCCCGCGAGCGTGACGCTCTTGCGCGATGCGACGGACCGCGATGGTGCGCTCGACAACACCATCGTCACCCACGAGTGGACGCACCACATGAGCAACCGCCTGATCGGCAATGCCAACGGCCTGACCAACAACCAGGGCCGCAGCATGGGCGAGGGGTGGAGCGACTTCGCGGGACTGCTGATTCTGGTCCGCGAGGGAGATGACCAGGTGCCCTCCAACGCCAACTTCGGCGGCGTCTATGCCCGCGCCGCGTATGCCAGCAGCGGCGGCAACAACCAGGGCTACTACTGGGGCAACCGGCGCTACCCCTACACCACCGACCTGTCGAAGAACCCGCTCACCCTGCGCTACATCCAGAATGGAGCCGCGCTGCCGGGTTCCATCCCGGTGTCGTTCGGCGCGGATGGAGCGAGCAACGCCGAGGTCCACAACTCGGGCGAGGTGTGGGCGGTGATGCTGTGGGAGTGCTACGCGGCGCTGCTGCGCGACACGGGCCGCCTCACCTTCGCCCAGGCCCAGCAGAGGATGAAGGAGTACCTCGTCACGTCGCTCAAGCTCACGCCCAATGCCCCCACCTTCCTGGAGGCACGTGACGCGCTGCTGGCGGCCGCCTACGCCAACGATCCCCAGGACTACGTGCTCTTCGTCCAGGCCTTCGCCAAGCGCGGCGCCGGGACGCGAGCCATCGCCCCCAACCGCGACTCCACGGACCATGCCGGCGTGGTGGAGAGCTTCATCTCCGGCAAGGATGTGACGATCGCCAGCGTGGAGCTGCTCGAGTCCACGGGGACGACGGCGTCCTGTGATGATGACGGGGTGCTCGACACGGGCGAGACCGCACGGGTGCGCGTCACCCTGCGCAACAACGGCACCGGGCGGCTCAGCCGCACGAGCGTGACGCTCTCCAGCGATGACGCGGACCTCTCCTTCCCCGAAGGACCGACGGTGTCCTTCCCCGCCGCGGACCCGCTCCAGCTCTTCAGCGCGGAGGTGGTGGTGAGACTCTCGGGCCCCGCCACCCAGCGAAACATCTCCCTGAACGTCGCGTACCGGGACGAGGAGCAGCAGGTGCCCGGAGACCAGACATACTCGGTGCTGCTCCGGGTGAACACGGACCAGTTGCCGCAGACGGGCACCCTCGAGACGGTCGAGTCCGCCCGCCACCCGTGGACCTTCACGACCGGCTCGGCGGAGAGCGTCACGCCTTGGGCACGTCAGGCCGCTCCGACGGGCGTGGCCTGGTACTTCCACGGACCGGACAACAGCGTGCCCGCGGACCTCGGCCTCGTCTCGCCGCCCCTCCAGGTGTCGGAGACGCAGCCCTTCCGCTTCACCTTCCAGCAGCGATTCTCCTTCGAACGGAACTCCGCTGGCGTCTACTTCGACGGCGCCGTCATCGAGCTGAGCGAGGATGATGGAACGACCTGGGTGGACATCGGCCCCTCGCTGAGCCCCACCTACAACTCGCGCCTCGACGCGGCCGGGGAAAATCCGCTCAGGGGCCGGCAGGCCTACGGTGGCACCAGTTCCTCCTATCCCGCCTTCACCTCCGCCACGGCCGACCTCGGCACCACCTACGCGGGGAAGACGGTGCGCATCCGCTTCCGCATCGGCACGGATGATGGCACGGCCGCTCCGGGGTGGGACCTGGATGACCTCCAGTTCGAGGGAATCACGAATACGCCCTTCACGCAGGTGGTGGACCACCGGGGCGTGTGCATCAACCGGCCGCCAGTGGCAGACGCGGGCCCCGGCCAGACCGTCAACGAGCGGAAGCGCGTGACGCTCTCCGGCGATGGGACGGACCCCGAGGGCGGCACGCTCACCCATGCATGGACCCAGGTCGCGGGCCCGGCCGTGACGCTCAGCGGCGCGGACACGCGCACGCCCACCTTCCTTGCGCCGGAGGTGACGGAGGACACCGACCTCCGCTTCGAGCTGCGCGTGAGTGACGAGGTGAACACGAGCCCCCCGTCCGAAGTGACGGTGCGGGTGCGGAACATCTCCGATGGCAACCGGGCGCCCACGGTTGAGACCGAGCCGGTGCTGAGCGTCGACGAGAACGACCCGGTGACCCTGGCCGCGTCGGGCACGGACGCCGACGAGGACCCCGTCACCTACGAGTGGACCCAGGTGGGCACGCCCGCGGTCGTCCTGGAGGGGGCCACGACGGCACAGGCCACCTTCACCGTGCCCGAGGTGACGAAGAACACCGAGCTCACCTTCCAGGTCGTCGTCAGCGACGGCACGGCCCAGAGTGCTCCCGCCATCGTCAAGGTGCAGGTGCGCAACATCAACCAGGCGCCGGTCGCCCATGTGGAGCCGGTGGGCGCGGTGGATGAAGGAGAGAGCGTAACGCTGGCGGCGAGCGCCTCGGACCCGGACGATGGCACCACGCTCAGCTACTCGTGGACGCAGGTGGGCGGCCCCGGTGTCACCCTGAGCGACCGCACCTCGGCCCAACCCACCTTCATCGCACCGCAGGTGGGCTCCGATACGGAGTTGACCTTCCAGCTCATCGCCAGCGATGGAGCGCTGGAGAGCGCGCCGGTGACGGTGTCCGTGCTCGTCCGGGACGTGCCCAACGAGGCACCCGTGGCCCGGGCGGGTGAGGACCAGAGCGTCATCGAGGGAAGCCCGGTGACGCTCAGCGGCTCGGGCTCGACGGACCCGGAGCACAAACCCCTCTTCTACGTCTGGTCCCAGGTGGAAGGGCCCCGCGTGACCCTCACGACGGACGACAGCCCGATCGCCACGTTCACCGCGCCTGCCGTGGACACGGACACGTCCCTCACCTTCCAGCTCCGGGTGACGGACGTCCGCGGCGAGAGCAGCGTGGACACCGTCACCGTGCACGTGCTCGACAGGAAGGTGTCAGTGCCTCCGGGCAATGGCTCGGGCTGTGGCTGCGCCGCGGGCCAGGACGGCGGCGTGCCCACGACGGCGGCCCTGCTGCTCGCGGCGCTCGGCTTCGCCCTGCGGCGCCCGCGCTTGCAGCCGGAGCGCCTGCGCCGCTCGCGCTAGGCCGTGGAGGACCGGGTGCTCCACACACGGAGCGCCCGGTCCCCGGGTCTCAGAAGCCGCGCATCCAGCCGCCGTCGATGACGAGCGACTGGCCGGTGATGTAGCCCGCCTGCTGCGAGGAGAGGAATGCCACCAGTGCACCGAGCTCCTCGGGCTTGCCCAGCCGGCGCGCCGGAATCGCCGACGTAATCTTGTCCTCGGGGACACCGAGCTCCGCGAGGCGCTCGGTCGCGTGATAGCCCGGCTGCACCCCGTTGATGGTGACGCCGTGCTCGGCCACCTCGTTGCTGACGGTCTTCACCAGCCCCATCAGCCCCGCGCGCAGCCCGTTGGACACCGTCAGCAGCGACATCGCCTCGCGCGCCGCCACCGACGTCACCAGGATGATGCGCCCCCAGCGCCTGTCCTTCATCCCCGGCAGCGCCGCCTGGAGCCCCTCCACCACGCTCATCCACAGGCTCTGGAAGCCCTCCTGCCACTGCTCGGCGGTGATCTTCTCGATGCTGCCCTTGGGCGGACCGCCCGTGTTCATCACGAGGATGTCCACACCGCCCATGGCCTCGATGACCTTCTCCACCAGCTCCTTCGTCGTGCCCGACTTCGTCAGGTCCGCCGTCACGGCGAGCTCGGCGCCCATCTTCCTGGCGGCGTCGCGGATGCGGCCCTCGTCGCGCGAGCAGATGGCCACGCGCGCGCCCTCCTTCACGAGCTGCGCGGCGCTGGCGTACCCCAGTCCACTGGAGGCGCCCAGCACCAGCGCCCGCCTACCCTTCAGTCCCAAATCCATCCGAGTGCTCCTTCACGAAGGGCACCAGCCGCTCCTGGATGAGCGTGCGGGCCCGGTCCATGTCCACGTCCTCCACGCGGGTGAGGCCCTCGCTCAGCTCGGCCACGATGCCGCCCGCGATGGCGCCCACCTCGTACGCCAGCCGGTAGGGCACCCGGCTGAAGCTCACCAGCGTGTAGCGGCTCAGGAACTCGCCCGGGAAGGCGTTGAGAAGAGTCTTCTCCACCGCCTTCTCCAGCAGGAAGCGCGGATCCGCCGTCTTGTCCCGCATCTCCACGAAGTTCTCCACCGCCATGTCGGCGATGGCGTCCGCGTTCGTCTTGCGCAGCCGGGAGACCTCCTCGAAGGCCTCCTCCCACCGCGTGTGCCGCCCGAGGCACTCATCCAGCACCACGCAGTCCTCGAAGCCGCAGTTCATCCCCTGCCCGAAGAACGGCACGATGGCGTGCGCCGCGTCGCCCAACAGCAGCGCCTTGCCGCCCACATTCCATGGCGCGCTCTTCACCGTCACCATCGTCCCGGTAGGGTTGTGGAAGAAGTCGTGCACCAGGTCGGGAATCAGCGCCAGCGCGTCCGGGAACTGCTGCTCGAAGAAGGTCACCAGCCGGTCGGACGAGTCCAGCGATTCGAAGCTCACCGGCCCCTGGAAGGGCAGGAAGAGCGTGCAGGTGAAGCTGCCGTCCTCGTTCGGCAGGGCAATCAGCATGTACGAGCCCCGCGGCCAGATGTGCAGCGCGTGCTTCTCCATGCGGAAGGCGCCGCCCGCGCCGGCGGGGATGGTCAACTCCTTGTAGCCGTGGCTCAGGTGCTCCTGCGCCGTCGCGTGCCCCGGCAACGTCTCCACCGCCTGGCGCACCGCCGAGCCCGAGCCGTCCGTGCCGAACAGCACCGGCGTGCGGACCTCGCGCGTGGCACCGCTCGACTCATCCAGCACGGAGAGCGAGCCCTTCTCCAGGTCCACGTGCTGAACGCGCTGCTTGAACTCGATGCGCACCCGGCCCGTGCCCTCCGCGTGCGTCATCAGGAATTTGTTCAACCACCCGCGCGACAGGCTGTTGATGTGCTGGGAGGCGTCCTTGCCATAGGCCTGGAAGGCCAGCGCTCCCGACACGGGGTGGATCATCCGCCCGCGCATGGGGATGGCATGGCGCAACGCCTCCTCTTCCAGCCCCACCTGCCGCAGGGCGTGCAGCCCCCGGGTGGAGATGGCGAGGTTGATGGAGCGGCCCGCGCCAATGGCCTCGCGCCGCATGTCCGGGCGCCGCTCCAGGACATCCACCTGGAAGCCGCGCCTCGCCAGGTACATCGCCAGGAGCGAGCCCACGAGGCCCGCTCCCACGACCGTTACACGCTCCGTCCGCTCAATCTCGTGCATGCCTTTCGAGTACCCCCGCGAATCGGTATACGTCATGGAAGCTGGTGTAGAGGGGCGCGGGAGCCGCACGGATGACGTCCGGTGAACGGAAGTCACAGTGGATTCCGGCCGCGTTGAGTTTCTCCAGCAGGCGCCTCGGCTCCTTGCTGAAGCGCAACGAGAGCTGGGCGCCCCGCTGCTTCGAATCCCTCGGGGTGATGACGCGCACGAACCCGGGCGGGAGCCTGTCCAACAGGAACTCCAGGTAACCGGTGAGCCGCTCGCTCTTGCGGCGCAGCGCCGGCATCGTCGCGCGGTCGAACAGCTCCATGGACGCTCGAAGCGCCGCGAGCTGAAGGATGGGCGGGTTGGACAGCATCCAGCCCTCGGCGCCCGGCATCGGGTCGAAGTCCGGCCCCATCTGGAAGCGCGTCTGTTTATCGTGGCCCCACCAGCCCGCGAAGCGCGGCAGTGCCTTATCCCGCGCGTGGCGCTCGTGGACGAAGACGCCGCCGAGCGTGCCCGGGCCGCCATTGAGGTACTTGTACGAGCACCACACGGCGAAGTCCGGCCCGTCATCGTGCAGCGAGAGCTGGAGATTGCCGGCGCCGTGCGCCAGGTCGAAGCCCACCCGGCAGCCCTGCTTGTGCGCGGCCCGGGAGATGGCGGCCATGTCGAACGCCTGGCCGGTGAGGTAGTTCACGTTGCCGAGCAGCACCAGGGCGATCTCCCGCCCGTGCCGCTCAAGGGTTTCCAGGATGTCCTCTGGGCGCAGCGTCTCCTCGCCGGGGCGCGGAGCGAGCCGGAGGATGTCCCGCTCCGGGTCGAAGCCGTGGAAGCGCACCTGCGAGGCCACCGCATACTGGTCCGACGGGAAGGCACCCGCCTCCATGAGGATTTTGGGACGCTCGGGCGTGGGCCGGTAGAAGGACACCAGCATCAGGTGCAGGTTCACCGAGAGGGTGTTCATCACCACCACCTCGAGGGGATGGGCCCCCACGAGCCGGGCGGTCTGCTCGGTGAGGAACTCGTGGTAGGGCATCCACGGGTGCGCCCCGCGGAAGTGCCCCTCCACGCCCAGCTTCTCCCAGTCCTCCAGCGCCTCGAGCACGTAGGCCTTCGCCTTGCGAGGCTGGAGCCCCAGCGAGTTGCCCACGAAGTAGATGGCGGGCTCGCCACCGTGGTCGGGGAAGAGGAACTCCTCGCGATAGGGGCGAAGCGCATCCTCCGCGTCCATCCGGCGGGCGAACTCCTCACTGGCCTCGAACCGCACGACGTCACCGCTCATCTACTTGAACTCCTCGGACGAGCGCCCGAGCCACTCGAGCGCATTGCGCCACAACAGCCGCTCCCGGGTGGAGGCATCGAAGTCCGGGAGGGACTCCACCAGCGAGCCCGGCCGGTCCTCGCCGAGCGGGAAAGGATAATCACTGCCCAGGGCCACCTTCTCCGGGCCGAACAGCTTCACGATGAAGCGCAGCATGTCCGGGTCGTGCACCAGCGAGTCCACCCAGAAGCGGCCCAGGTAGTCGCGAGGCGGCACGGGGTTGTCCACCGCCACCAGGTCCGGCCGCACCTGGAAGCCGTGCTCGATGCGGCCGAAGGTGCCCGGGAAGGCACCGCCGCCGTGAGCGAAGGCGAGCCGCAGCTTCGGCAGCTTCTCCAGCGTGCCGGAGAAGAGGAGCGAGCAGATGGCCAGCGCCACCTCGGCGGGCATGCCCACGAGCCAGGGCATCCAGTACTTCTTCATCCGCGCCTCGCCCAGCATGTCCCAGGGGTGGACGAAGATGGCGGCGCCCAGGTCGGCCGCGGCCTCGAAGAAAGGGAACAGCTCCGGCTCGCCCAGGTTGAGGCCGTTGACGTGCGAGCCCACCTGCACGCCCGCCATCCCCAGCTCGCGCACGCAGCGCTCCAGCTCACGCACGGCGAGCGCCGGAGACTGCAGGGGCACCGTGCCCAAGCCCACGAAGCGCTTCGGATGCGCCCGCACCACCGAGGCGAGCTGGTCGTTGAGGAAGCGCGACAGGTCCAACCCGTGCTCCGGCTTCGCCCAGTAGCCGAACATCACCGGCACCGTGGACAGCACCTGCACGGTGACGCCGCACGCATCGCACTCCTCGATGCGCTTCACCGGATCCCAGCAGTTGCTCTCGACCTCCCGGAAGAACTTCCCGTCGTCGCGCACCATGCGGGCCCGGCACGGCGCATGGTGATCCAGCGTCATGAAACCGCCATAGCCGTAGCGCTCGGCGAAGCGAGGCAGCTCGGGCGGCAGCAGATGGGTGTGGATGTCGATCTTCACGACGGGCGCTTCTCCCGCGTCAGCTGGAAGCCGCACTGCTTGCAGGTGCAGTGCTCCGGGTTGCCATAGAAGCGGTCGAACACCGGCGGGAGCTGGGTGACGATGTTCGAGACGTGCAGGAACTCGTCATACAGCTTGGTGTTGCACCGGGGGCAGTACCACGCGAACCCGTCCAGCTCGTGCGGCTGCCGCTTGCGCTCGATGACCAGGCCCACCGTCCCCGCGGGCCGCTGCGGCGAGTGCGGCACCTTGGGAGGCAGCAGGAAGATCTCCCCCTCGCGGATGGGGATGTCCTGGGGCTTGCCGTCCTCGATGACCCGCAGGGTGATGTCACCCTCCACCTGGTAGAAGAACTCCTCGCTCACGTCGATGTGGAAGTCGGTGCGCGAGTTGGGCCCGCCCACCACCATCACGATGAAGTCGCGGTCCTGCCACACCATCTGGTTGCCCACGGGGGGCTTGAGCAGGTGGCGATGCTCGTCGATCCACTTCTTGAAGTTGAGGGGCTGCAGTCGGCTCATCTCAATCTCCGATGGTGGCGATGCACTTGAGTTCGATGGCGATGGGAGTGGGCAGCGCGGTGATGCCGAGCGTCGTGCGGCACGGAGGCGTGGGCACGTCCTTGAAGTACTCGGCCCAGAGACGGTTGTACGTGGGGAAGTCCTTCTTCATGTCCGTGAGGTACACCGTCACGTCCACGAGCCGGTCCCACGAGGAGCCCGCCTCCTCCAGGATGTAGCGCACGTTGCGGAACACCGAGTGGCACTGCGTCTCGAGGTCGTAGGAGACGATGTTGCCCTGGGCATCCAGCTCGACGCCGGGGATCTTCTTGCTCCCGCGCTCGCGCGGCCCCACGCCGGAGAGGAACAACAGGTTGCCCACGCGACGGGCGTGGGGATAGAGGCCCACGGGTTCCGGGGCCTTCTGGGAATCGACTCGCTCGGAGTTGCTCATAGCTTCACGCACACGTTCTTGGGCTCGGTGAAGAAGCGCAGCACGTCCCAGCCGCCCTCACGGCCCACGCCCGAGTCCTTCACCCCACCGAACGGCGTGCGCAGGTCGCGCAGCATCCAGCAGTTCACCCAGACGATGCCGCTCTCGAGCTTCGCCGAGAAGCGGTGCGCCCGACTCAGGTCGCGCGTCCACACGGTCGCCGCCAGCCCGTAGCGCGTGCTGTTGGCCCAGGCGAGCACCTCCTCCTCCTTCTCGAAGGGGGTGAGCGTGGCCACCGGGCCGAAGATCTCTTCCTGGTTGGTGCGGCACGCATGACCCAGGCCCTCGATGAGCGTGGGCTCCACGAACCAGCCATTGCGGCAGCGCCCCGGCACCTGCGCACGCTTGCCTCCGGCGAGGATGCGGCCGCCTTCCTGACGAGCCAGCTCGATGTAGCCCATCACCTTCTCGAAGTGCTGCGGAGACACCAGCGCGCCCTGCTCCGTCCCCGGCTCCAGCGGATCGCCGACCTTCAGCGCCCGCGTGCGCGCCACCAGCGCCTCCTTGAAGCGCTCGTAGATGGGGGCCTGCACGAAAATGCGCGAGCCGCAGAGGCAGATCTGCCCCTGGTTGGAGAAGGACGAGCGCACCGTGGTAGCCAGCGCCTCGTCGAAGTCGCAGTCGGCGAAGATGACGTTGGGGTTCTTCCCGCCCATCTCCAGTGAGAGCTTCTTGAAGAGCGGCGCGGCGGTGCGGGCGATCTCCGCGCCCGTGCGCGTGCTGCCGGTGAAGGAGATGGCGCTGATCTCCGGGTGGCTGCTCATCGCGGCGCCCACCTTGGCCCCGTAGCCGTGGACGATGTTGAGCACCCCCGGCGGCAGACCCACCTCGCGGCACACCTGCGCGAGCAGATGGGCCGTCATCGGAGTCACCTCGGAGGGCTTGGCCACCACGCAGTTACCGATGGCCAGCGCGGGGGCGATCTTCCAGGTGAGCAGGTACAGGGGCAGGTTCCACGGAGAGATGCACCCCACGACGCCCAGAGGCGTGCGCAGCGTGTAGTTGAGCGCCACGCCCTCCGTGACGTGGGCCTCCGTGGCGAACTGCGTCACGGCATCCGCGAAGAACTCGAAGTTGAGGATGCTCCGGGGGATGTCCACCGAGGAGGCCACCGCCAACGGCTTGCCAGTGTCGATGGCCTCGGCGCGGGCGAAGACATCCAGGCGGGCGCGGATCGTCTCCGCGACGCGGCGCAGCAATCGCGCCCGCTCGGCCGCCGGGGTGGCGGCCCAGGCCGGGAAGGCGTTCCGGGCGGCATCCACGGCCCGCTGGATGTCCGAGGCGTCCGAGTCAGGCACCCGGACAGAGGGCTCGCCCGTCGAGGGATCAGGCTTGTCGAACCAGACCTGCGAGCCAGGGGATACCAGCTCCCCACCGATGTAGTTGAGGACCTTCTCCACGCGCGAAGCCTCCTGTCTGGCAGCCCGGCGCCCCGAATACCACGAGCCCCGCGCCACGGCCACCCAAGGAGGAAACCCGCGACGTTCACTTCTGGTTCATGTGCTCAGGACTTACGGCGGTAAACCGTCTCGACCGCCTTGGCCTCCTGGCCATCGGGCGTGATGTTGTAGTGCGTGATGATCAGCTTCCCGGGCTCGGGCAGCTGGATTTCCGTCCGCCAGCCCCACAGCGGCCCGGACGGGGCCTCGTAGCTGCCCCGGACGCCAAAGCCCCCCGGCTCTCGTTCGCTCCCTTGGAGAACATGATGAGCGATCCGGGTCCAGGTGGTAGCCGTAGATGGCCATCCCGGCGAGTGGCTTGCCCTGCAACGAGCCCTCGTACTCGTGCACCACGAACCTGCCCCCGAGAACGGGGCAGATGGTCCCGTGCCAGGGTGACTCATCCGCCAGCTTGTCCGGCTCGAACCACGTCCTCGTCGTGCCCTCCCACTCACCAACGAGCTGACCCAAACGGTGGTGAAGACCGCCCTCCTGCCTGGACTCCTCGAAGGAACGCCGTGTCATGCGTGAGCCTTCCTCCAGGCAGCGACCCTGGCGCATTTCCACTGCATGCGCCAACGCCCGTTCACGGGACAGGCGGGAAGGAAACAGGTACGACCGGGACGTGAACTTCCCGCTGCGACCGAGAGCCCATGCCTCGCTGGGCCTGGGGTGGACGATGCGCGCTGAGGCCGTGGCACTCAGGTGGGCGGCGCTGTTGCTTGGGATGGCGTTGCTCACCACGGGCTGCGTCACGATGGCTCCGCTACCTGGCGGGAGCGGCTCCATATCCGCGTTGCGAGAGACGGCAGCCGGTACGCCCTCACTCCAGACGCCCTCCTCTTTCGCATCCACCGAGCCGGGCGGACAGGAGCTGCTGCACCGCCAACACGGCGAGCACATGAGGGCCTCGGATGTGGCCCTGGTGAGTGCGACTGCGCCCCAAGGCCCGCCCTCCTGCGGAGGCCAGGCAGTACCGGAAGGCTGGCCTGATTACTCCTCATGGTCGGATGAAGAGCTGCTCGCTCCCTTCTTCACATGCACCTCGCCCGCGGAGTTCCTCGCGTTGCAGCGCCGGGTGGACATGCCCCGGCTGGTGGAGGCGCTGGAGGATTGGTCCGCCGTGAGGCTCGGCGCGCTGGGGCCCTTGGAGGGCCCGGCCGCCCAGGTGCTCCAGCGCAAGCGCTTCTCCTTCCTCGTCACCGCCACCCGCAAGTACGGGGCCTACGCCCAGGTGCTCTCCCTCTACCTCCTCGACACCGCCTTCGATGACGAGGTGCGCGAGCTGTTGGTTCTGCTGGCGAAAGACAAGCAACTGGAACAGACGCTGGGGCAGATGCGGGCCGTCCGCGAGGCGTTGGAGCAGCGGGGCTTCAAGCTCTCGGGCTACCCGGACCGGGACGAGCAACCCGGTGACGTGCTGCGGGGCCTGGGCCGCGCCGCCGACGACATGGCCTCCTCCATTCCGGTGGTGGATGGGCTTCAGGGCGGGGGAGTGCTTGCCACGCGAGCCCACCTGCCACCGCCCTACCAGGAGGCCTTCGACGAGACGGAGCGGGCACTCAACCGAGAGTACTTCGCTCCGGGCCACGTGGCGCTGGGCACCTTCGACTCCATGACGTTCGGAGTGCCGCTGGGCTTCTATTACCTGGTGGCGGGCACGGGCCATGGGGCGTACTCGCTGACACAGCGCCAGTACGAGCAGGCCGCACGCGAGCTGGTGCCCGCGTTGCTACTGGGAGCCCTGTACGCCGGGGACAAGGGCATGCACGCCCTGTCCGAGGCTCGAGGTGCCCCGGGCGCCGGACAGGGAGCTGCGCGAGGGCTGGGAGTACCGGAACTGCGCCTGACAGCCCTCAAGGAGATGGTGCAGCAGTTGGAGGCACGGCTGGGCGTGGACGGCCTGCGAGAGCTGGCCCGGGACATCCAAGCCAGCCGGGAGGCAGGCCGCTTCGTGGCTGTGGGAGGCGTGGATGCTGCCCTGGCTCTGCGCGAGGCCCGGGGCAACGTGGCCCGGGCACAAGCGATGATGTCCAAGGCCCGGCCAGGGGCCACGGGTGCCCCTGCGGGCAGGAGCGGGGCGGAGAATGGCCCCGGGCAAGTGGCCACCGTGGCGGACAACACTGCACGTCCCACCAACAGAGCAGCCGGTGCCGCGGAGCGCCCCGGTATGGCCTCGCTGGTGGACGAGGGGGCGGGCATCACCTTCGAGGTGGTGGAGGCCCGGCTGGCGCTGGCGGAGTTGGAGGCCACGGGCCCGCGCCTGCCCGCGAACGTGGCGTTGCTGGAGAAGCAACGCCCCTCCCTCGACGCCCCGCCGCCCGGAGCTGAAATCAACCCGCGTTGGAGTGAATACGTCGCCTATTACGAGAATCGCCTGGGGGAGCTCAAGCAGGGCAAGGCCTCCAAGGGTCCTCTGCGCTGGGATGCTTACGAGAGGATGTGGGGGTGGTTCGCCCGGGGGCTGCACTTCGAGCGCCTCATGGTGGCGTTGCTGCGTGCCGACGCGACCCTTCCCAAGGCGCAGCGCCGCTTCCTCGCGGACTTCGACCGTCCTCGCATCGAGAGATACGTAGGCGTGTGGAAACCCAAGAGCGGCCTGCGCTTCGCGGATGTACTCATCATTGAGGAGGGAGCGCTCGCCGGGCGGCCACGTCGTGTCGAGACGTTCAGCTTCAAGAGCCGAGATCTCGCGCTGCTGGAGGAAGAAGCTTTGAAAACGCAGATGCTTGAGGACGCGAGGGAAGCCCTGCGGTTCTACGGCGAGACGCTGGACATCCGCCGACCCTCTCTGCAGCCTCTTCTGCCAGGCGGCAGCGAAGTGCCAGTTCAAAGGGTCCGCCTCGTCTACGAGGGGGGGTCCCTCTTGCCCAAAGACGTAAAGCTGTTGGATAGGGCCGTGGAAAAAACCCAGAGCAAGGTTCCGGGAGTGGAGGTGTTGTTCCAATGAAGAGGCTGGAGTTTCACCGCGAGAGGGAGGAGGACTATCTCCGGCTGGATTTCGACGGTGCCTTCGACACGCAGGCGGCACTGGAGAGCGAGCTGGAACCCTTTCTTCAGGCGCTCGAGGAGCACGCCAACGGGTGGATGCCAGACGTCGTTGAAGGCAAGCGGCGCCGCAAATATTCCCGCGCCGCCGCCTGGAAGTCCCTGGAAGAGGAGCGCGACGAGAACAGCACGGGGCTCGGGCTCTATCGCACGAAGTGGCCCGCGTTGGACATGTCGCTCAGTCTCTGGTTCCCACCGCTGCCTACCAAACTGGGAATCACGATCAAGGTGAAGCCGATCTCCTCCTTCACGGACGCGGAGTGCTGCCGCCAATTCGTGGAGATGGTGCGCTCCTGGGCCTCTCGCTACCCGGTCACTCATGCCGTAGCTCACAGCATTGCTGACAGTGCGTTGGCGGGTTCTCCCCGTTTCGGCCGCGATCAGCAGACCTCCATTCGAGACGGGTTCGACAAAATCTACGAGGTATCCTGGCTCAACATCTTCGGCCCGAAGCTGGTGGAGACCGTCGGCCGAGAGCGCATGCTGTCCACGCCGGCCTGGCGGGTGGAGGAGCTGCCCAACGGCTCCGTCCTCCTGGTGACGTGGCCCACCGCCGCGGACTTCGCCAGCGAGGAGGCGCGCCTCGCCCAGGCTCGCGCCCATGTCCACCTCCGCCCGGACCTGGACCTTCCCACCGTGTTGCGCAATTTGCGTGAGCGCAGCGCCACGCTCGCCCCCGTGGAGCCCCGCTTCCACCCGGACGTGGCGCCGCTCCTCTCGCGCGTGGTGGACCGCGTCGCCAGCCACGAGCGCCAGCGGAAGATTGCCGAGTTCAACGCATACCAACCGCCCGAGCCCGAGGAGTGGCTCCCCGCCGACGCCGCCCTACCTTCGGACGTGGAGGACCCGAAGCGTGCGCTCGAAATCTACAGCTACCTCGCCGAGCTCCTGGTGGCGCTCCTGCACACGAAGGTGCCCTCCGTCTTCGAGGAGACGCCCGAGTCCCTCACGGATGTGGACTACCAGTTCTGGCATGAGGAGTTCCCACGGGTCTTCGAGCGGAAGAACATCGACGAGCACGCGGTGCCCGCCATTGGCGCGTACCTGGGCCAGGTGCTGGTGCGCAACCTGGGCGGCCAGTGGATACCGCGCAAGAAGTTCTCGGAGGCACAGGTGCGCGTGGGCAACCGTGTCTGGCTGCCCTTCGTCCGGGCCTGGCGCTACATGCGCTCGTGCCAGTCGCTGCTGGACTTCTCTCTCACCCAGCTCTACCGGGTCGCCGAGCGGCACCGCTCCTGAGCCTGGCCCCTTGCGCTCCCGGCCGAGGCATCGGAAAACGGGCCATCCCCTGCTTCGGAGATGGCGATGACGGCACGCATGCACGAGGAACTGGCCCAACTGCTGGACCAGGCACGGCTGGAGGCCCGCGAGATTCCTCCCCTCACCCGGCAACACACAGACCTCTCGCTCCCGGACGCCTACGCCATCCAGGCCGAGGGCATCCGCTTGCGCACCTCGCGCGGCGAGCGCGTCGTGGGGATGAAGATGGGCTTCACCTCCGAGGCCAAGCGCCGTCAGATGAACCTGGACTCGCCGGTGTACGGCGTCCTCACGGACAAGATGCAGGTCCCCTCCGGCGGCACCTTCCGTCTCCAGGGCTCCATCCACCCGAAGATTGAACCGGAGATCGCCTTCCGCACCTCGCGCGAGCTGCGCGGCCGCATCACCCGCGAGCAGGCACTCGAGGCCTGCTCGAGCGTCTTCGCCGCGATGGAGATCCTCGACTCGCGCTTCGTCGGCTTCAAATACTTCTCCCTGCCCGATGTCGTGGCGGACAACTCCTCGTCCTCGCACTTCGTCCCGGGCACCACCGTGCGCCCGTCTCGCGAGCTGGACCTGCCTCGGCTCCAGATGGTGATGGAGGTGAACGGCCAGCGTGTGGCGGAGGCGCGCTCGGACGCCATCTCGGGAGACCCGTTGCTGTCCGTCGTCCAACTGTGCGAGCTGCTCGACCAACGTGGAGAAGCCCTGCCCGCCGGCAGCATCGTGCTCTCGGGCGCCGCCACCGCGGCCCACATGCTCCAGCCCGGAGACAAGGTCCGCCTCACCGTGGAGGGCCTGGGGGACGTCTCTGTCTCCGTCGAGCCCTGAGGACATCCCGCCCCAACCTCGCAATCGCGCGATTCCAGGTCATACTGCGAGTGATCCAACGCGGCTGCGAGAATGCAATCCAGGGTGCCGGGAGAGGAGTTCCATGCACGTCGTCATGCTGGGGGTTCCCCAGTCGGTCACCGAGGAGCTGGAGCGCAAGCTTCACGAGGAGGGCGCGCACCACGCGGTGGAGTGCTCCATCCGGCACGCACGGCAGTTGGAAGAGCTGCCCGAGGCCCTGCCCTCGGGACTGCTGGTACTCTGGGACGCGGGAGGGCCCCTGGAGGACACGCTCGCGTTCTGCCAGCAGCTCCACGCCCGCCGCACCGCCTCGCAGTCCCATCTGGTGGTGCTGACGCAGCGAGGCCCGGACGAGCTCGACAGGCTGGACCAGGCGGGCGCCGACGAGTGTCTGGCGCCTCCGGGTGCACGCTGGGGCACCCGGCTGATGGCGCTGGAGCGGCGGCTGCAGTCGATGGTGCCCTCGGCCCTGGTGGTGGACAGCCAGCGGTCGGTGCGGATGGAGGCCACGCTCCAGGCCCTGCTCGAGCTCACCCTCGCCGAGCCCGGCCCCGGCTTCTTCCAGTCCATGGTGAAGCAGCTGGCCCAGGTGCTCGGCGTCACCTGCGCGCTGGTGGGGGAGCTGGACGGAAACACCGTGCGCAAGCTGGCCTGCTTCAACCAGGGTGACTTCTGCGACCTGCCGCCCTACCCGCTCGCCGGGACGCCCTGCCAGGTCACGGTGGACCAGGCCATCTGCCACTACCCGGATGGCGTGGCCGCGCGCTTCCCCGAGGACACCATGCTGCACGAGCAGGGCCTGCGCAGCTATCTGGGCGCCGCCCTGCGGGACTCGCGTGGGCAGCCCATCGGCGTGCTCGCCATCCTCAATGACAGGCCACTCGAGGCGCGGCCCCTGGACTACGCGCTCATCAACGCCTTCGCCGTGCGCGCGAGCATGGAGCTGGAGCGCCTGCGCGCCCGTGACGAGCTGGACCGGTCGCGCGAGCAACTGCAGAAGACGCTCGACGCCGTGCCGGACCCGCTGCTGGTGAAGGACCGGGCCCACCGGTGGGTGGCCATGAACAGCGCCTTCTGCCGCCTCGTGGGACGCCCCCTCGAGCAGCTGCAGGGCAAGACGGACCTCGATTTCTTCTCCCAACACGAGGCGGAGGCCTTCAGGAAGCAGGACGAGCAGGTCTTCACCACCGGACAGCCGCAGGAGAACGAGGACAACTTCGCCGACGGCTCCGGACACACCCACGCGATCGTCACCAAGAAGGCGCTCTTCACCGGACTGGGGGGCCGTCCCCTGCTCATGGTGCTCTGCCGCGACGTCACGGACCGCAAGCGGCTGGAGTCGCAGCTGCGGCTGGCAGATCGCATGGCCTCGGTGGGCACGCTCGCCACCGGCGTGGCGCATGAGATCAACAACCCGCTCACCTTCGTCTCGGCCAACATCACCTTCCTGGAGGAGCAGCTCAACCAGATGATGGTGATGCCCGAGTCGCTGCCCGAGCTGCGCGAGGTGCTCACCGAGACGCGGGAGGGCGTGGGGCGCATCCGGGAGCTCGTGCAGGACCTGAAGTCCTTCGCACGCGCCGACGAGGAGCGCAGCGGCCCGGTGGACGTGCACCGCGTGGTGGACAGCGCGCTGCGGCTGATGCGCAGCGCGCTACGGCATCGCACCCAGGTGGTGCGCTCGTTGGGAGAGGTGCCATTCGTGCGCGGCAACGAGGCGCGTCTGGGACAGGTACTCGTCAACCTGCTGGTCAACGCGCTGCAAGCGCTTCCGGCGCGCCACCCCGACGACAACCGCATCCAGGTCTCCGCGTGGCGCGAGGGACCGAAGCACGTGGTGCTCGAGGTGGCGGACAACGGACAAGGCATCCCGCCCGACCTCCAGCAGCGCATCTTCGAGCCCTTCTTCACCACCAAGCCGGTGGGCGTGGGCACCGGGTTGGGGCTGGCCATCTGCCAGACCATCGTGCAGTCCATGGGCGGGCAGATCGACGTGCGCAGC
Organism: Vitiosangium sp. GDMCC 1.1324; assembly: GCF_003044305.1. Taxonomy (GTDB): domain Bacteria; phylum Myxococcota; class Myxococcia; order Myxococcales; family Myxococcaceae; genus Archangium. The sequence continues at coordinate 129,629 of NZ_PZOX01000002.1, forward strand.
GAGCCAGGCCAGGGCACCGCCTTCCGGCTGCGGCTTCCCGTGGACGGCTCGGTGACCACGCTGCACCGGGGGCATTCGGCGGCGCTGAGCAGCTGAGCCAGGAGCCGCCCTGCCCTGTCTACTCGGCGCGGTAGATGCCGATGGCCCCCGGGCGTCCGCTCTCATCGGTTCCGAAGGCCACCAGCAGCCGGCGCTCCGTCCCGCTGCCCACGGACTGGATGTCCCAGACGGGGTGGTACGCGAGCGGGCCGAGGGCCTCGCTGTAGCGCAGCGTCGTGTCTCCCTTCAGCCGGGTGAGCCCGCCGCCCCAGCGGTGACCAGCCCAGACACTGTTGTCGCTCGAGTCACGCGCCAGTGCCGAAACGAAGCGATCCCCGCCCGTGCCGAGCGCGTACTGCTGCACCACGCCCTTCGAGTCCATCCGGGCCACGCCCCACGCGAAGGAACTCACCCACACCGAGCCATCTGGCATCAGCGCCATGCCCGACACGTTGTCGTCCACCCGGTCCCCGGGGCCCGGAATCCCCACCTCGTCCACCTTGTCTGGCCAGACGTCGATGCGGTTCTTGATGGCGGAGCGGTTCTCCGACTGCTTGCGCGCCAGCTCGAAGTCCCTCGGGACCTTGACGGTCATGAAGCGGAAGCGCGTGGAGCGGTTGCACCCGCCGAACCACACGTCCCCGTCCGGACGCACGGCGATGCCGTAATAGGCATCCGTGAGCCGGAACTGGTGGCCCGACGCATCCTTCGCCGTGATGTACGGGTGCGTGTGCTCCAGCACGCCCGAGCACTCCCGCTGGCCATTGCAGGTGGGGTTGCCCTGATAGTCCGGGTCTCCCCACGCGAAGGCGTGATTGGCGCCGAACCACAGGTTGCCGTGCTTCTTGTCCCAGGCGATGCGCAGGATGGAGCAGATCTTCTCGCGCCCGCCCGCCTCCTCGCCAATCACTCCCGGGCCGGACGAGATGTCGTAGTGGACGACGTGGATGCCCGTGGCCGTCAGCGTCACCTTGTCCGCGTCACCGCTCTTGTAGATGTTCGGATCCTTCGCGCCCTTCACGTAGAAGTTGTTCTCGCAATCCGGATGGCCCTGGTAACCCACGAACACCGTGCCCGCCGGCCCTCCCGCCACCGAGATGACCTTGAGGTACTTCGGCCCCACTGGCGCCTTCCCGTTCTTCAGATAGCCATAGGGGCGCAGACCATCGTCCATCGTGAAGCGCTCGAAGGTGTCGGCGCCCGGACGCAGGAGGAACAGCCCTTCCTCGCCACCGGCCACCCAGAGGTTGCCTCCCTCGTCCTCCGTGACGCCGTACGCCTCGCGCGGCGCCCCCTGCTCCGGACCGTAGAACGTCCACCCATGGGCATCCGGGTAGACGACCGGGCCCGCCTCCGGTGGAGGTGGAGGCTCGCTCGTGCCCGGCTCGGGCGCGCGATCCACCGGCGGAGTCTCCGCGACAGGGCCCGGCGGAGTCTCCGCGACAGGGCCCGGCGGAGCCGTGTCGGGTGGAGGCTCGACATCGTCCCGCGGAGTGTCGACCCCCACGGGGCCCTCGTCCTCTCCTCTGTCAGCCACGGGTAACGGGGCCTCATCCCCGTCCCTCGTGCCGGCCTCATCGGGAGGCGAAATACCCGAAGGAGCCCCCGAGCCCGGGTCACCCCGCACCGGCACGAGGGGCCCATGCCTCCCCTGTTGACCCTCCCCACAGGCCAGTACCGCCGCAAACACACCCGCCAGCCCCCACCCCCACCGCCGCCGTCCACTCATACCCTGGTACGCCTCCGCCGCTCGCCTCCGGACACTCCGTCCAGTGCAAGACAAAGCATCGCAAACGCAGTGCCATGCCCCAGGGCTGGTCAAGCCCCTCCACCCGACACTCCTGGAGCACTCCCGTCCTCACCGGAAGCAATCTCGTGCCCTCCGTGAGCACGGCGAGGGACTCGTCTCAGGGGGCCGGTTTGTCGTCCCGGGAGGCGGGGGCCTTCTTGCGCGGCGTCGCCCGGTTCTTGTCCACGATGGCCACCAGGATGAGCACGAAGGCGAGCAGCCGGATGGAGTACGCCCCGACGAGGTGCTCGTTGCTGTCCCGCAGGTACAGGTTCACCACGCGGTGCAGCGCCATCAGCCAGAAGGAGGCGGAGAAGAACGCGAAGAAACGGTCGCGCGTCCTCCGCCAGAACCGGAGGAAGAACAGCCCCGCGACACAACACAGGGCGGACGCCATGCCGGAGAGGAACTCGTTCATTCAGAATCCCAGACGAGCCCGAAGACCAGGAGCGCGAGCGACAGGAGGCCGGACACGTTGCGGAACAACAACAGGCTCCGGTCGGAGATGACCATCAGGTCCATCACCAGCAGTACGTTGTTCACCGCCAGCCCGACGAAACAGAGGCTGCTCCACAGCAGCAGGCGAACCTTGTTGCGGGCATAGCCGCGCAGGAGCAGGACCGCGCAGGCGAGACTGGTCGCCGCGCACAGCAGGAAGACCACCTCAGCCATTGTCATCCTCCTTCTTCCGGAGCCGGAAGGCATCGGCGAAGGTACGAATCTTGTCGACCGGCTTGGAGAAGATGAGGTTGATGACGGTCACTCGGCGCTCCACATACGCTGTGGCGAGACCCCGTACCGATTCATCCTGCATCGGGCTCCGCGGTGCATAGCGGTACTCCTCCGCGCTCCCCTCGGTGCTGGCCAGGAGCGCGTCGCGCGCCAGGTCCTCCAGCCGGTCACCCGCGGAGAGGGCGGAGATCCTCAGCTCCCGAGCCACCGTCTCCGCGTTCCAGGTCCGCTCCGGGTGACGGGCCAGCAGCAGGAGGATCTCCAGCTGCTCCACGGAATCGATGTGCTCGGCGATGAGCCGCTGCACTCCTTCGGGAAGATCGCCCGCGTGCAAACGTCATCCCTTTCTCCCCTCCTCGAACCGCCCACCGCCCCCCGGGAGGTTCCGCTATGGAAGGACTGATTGGACGGGCAGGCTCACATGGAAGGTGCTTCCCTCACCTTCCACGCCCGGGGACTCCGCCCAGATGCGACCGCCGTGCTGCTCGATGATGCCCTGGGAAATGGTCAGTCCCAAACCCAGACCGCCATAGCGTGCGCCATGGGCCTGGCCGAAACGTTCAAAGATGAGCGCCAGCTTCTCCGCGGGGATGCCGATGCCATGGTCCCGCACCTGGAGCAGGACCCGGCCGCCCTCGGACCACGCCCGCAGCTCTACCGGCCCGCCCTGGGGCGAGTAGCGCACGGCGTTGGAGACCAGGTTGGTCACCACCTGCTCGATGCGTCCCGAGTCTCCGCGCATGGGCAACGACTCGGCGATGTCCAGCCGCAGCTGGTGCTCGGGGGCAAGTGCCTGCAATCGCTCGCAGGTGGTACGCAGCAGCGGCACCAGGTCGAAGGACTCCACCTCCAACGACAGACGGCCCGTGATGAGCCGGCTCACATCCAGCAGGTCGGACACCAGCTTGGTCATCCGGTCCACCTGCCGGTCCAGGCCCTCGAGCGCGCGGCGCGGCCCTTCCGTCAGCTCGGAGCCATACTTGCGCTGGGCCAGCTGCACCTGCATCTTCGCGGCGGCCAGCGGCGTGCGCAGCTCGTGCGAGGCGGCCGCCAGGAAGGCATCCTTGGCGGCGCTCGCCCGGGCCAGCTCCTCCTCGGCCTGCTTCTGGTCGTCGATATCCGTGGCGGTGACGATCCACCCCGTGATGCGGCCCCGCTCGTTGCGCTCGGGCACGGCGCGACCCAGGTGCCAGCGGAAACCCTGATCGCTCTGCCGGCGCAGCCGGAACTGCACCTCGAAAGGCATGCCGGTGCTCACGGACTGACACCAGGCGGCGTGCACGCCCTGACGGTCGTCCGGATGCACGACCTCCGAGCGCCAGAGATCCTCCACGGCCTCGGCTGGCAGGCCGGACAGCTCCGTCCAGACACGGTTGCCGTAGCGCAACCGGCCATCCGGGCCCGCGGCGAACACACACAGGGGCATGGCGTCGCCCAGCAGGCGGTAGCGGTGCGCGCTCTGGCGCTCCAGGGCCTCGAGCTCGCGCTGGCGCAGCAGGGCTTCCTGGCGCTTGAGCTGCTCCTCCTTGAGGAACAGCTCCACGAAGACGGACACCTTCGAGCGCAGAATCTCCGGCGCGAAGGGCTTGAGGACATAGTCCACCGCGCCCTGGGCGTAGCCGCGGAACACATGCGAGGCGTCCCGGCTGCGCGCGGTGAGGAAGATGATGGGGATGAAGCGCGAGCGCTCGCGCTCCTTGATGAGCCGGGCCGTCTCGAAGCCATCCAGCCCCGGCATCTGAACGTCCAACAGGATGAGGGCGAAGTCCTCGCGCAGCAGGTGCAGGAGGGCCTCTTCGCCCGAGTGGGCCTTCACCACCTCACCCAGGTCGCCGAGCGTGGCTTCCAGGGTGAGGAGGTTCGGCGCGTGGTCATCGACGACCAGGATGCGTGCCCGCGGTGGTTCCACCTGAACCGGGAATCCACCACCTTTGCCCCCCTCGGTCCACGTCATCGCTGTCATTTCGCTCCCGCGCAAGGTTCTACCCACCGGCGAATCAGCTCCAACAGCCGCTCGGTATCGACCGGCTTGGACAGGTAATCCGACGCCCCGGCTTCGAGGCACTTCTCGCGGTCGTCCTTGAGAGCCCGCGCGGTGATGGCGATGACCGGCAACGACGCCCACCGGGGGTCCGCGCGGATGGCGCGCATCGCCTGGTAGCCATCCATCTCCGGCATCATCACGTCCAGCAGAACCACGTCCAACTCCGGAATCTTCTCCATGATGTCCATGGCAGCTCGCCCGTCCTGGGCGAAGGTGACCTGCATGCCGTGGTTCTCCAGCACGCTGGTGAGCGCGAAGATGTTGCGCGCATCATCGTCCACCAGCAGCACCTTGCGGTTGGTGAGCGAGCGGGAGAGCTCCTTCATCTCCTCGGCGGAGGCGCGGGACTGGTCTCCCACGCGGCGCAGGAAGCGGCCCACCTCGGCGAGCACCGCCTCGGGCGAGCGCGCGGCCGCCTCGAGCAACACGGACTCGGCCGAGCGGCGGAGCCTCCGCTCGTCATCCGGCAGGAGCTGCGAGCCGCTGTAGAGCAGCACGGGGGGCAGACGGGCGGGCCGGCGCACCAGCTCCACCAGCAGCTTCATGCCCCGTCCGCCGGGCGAGGCCAGGTCCAGGGCCAGCGCGTCCACGCCTCCGCGGTCCAGCGCCTCCAGGGCGTGGTTCGACTCCAGCTCACGCATCTCCAGGGGCTCGCCCATGTTGATGAGCTGCTGCGCGCACTCACGCAGCTCGGGCTTGGGGTCCACCAGCAGCAACTTCCGGGGTGCACCATCGGGCTTGAGCTCCAGGTGGCTGAAGGCGCCCTGGAGGGCCTCGGCAGAGAAGGGCCGGTCGAGGTAGACGAAGCCGCCGCCGCACGAGGCGCCGCGCATGCGGTCCACGCTCACCACCTGGACGGGGATGCGGCGGGTGCGCGGGTCGCGCTTGAGGCGGTCGAGCACGCTCCAGCCGTCGATGACGGGCAGGCCGAGCTGCAAGACGATGGCGTAGGGCTTGAGCCGCTGGGCGAGCGAGAGCGCCACATCCCCGCGCGTGGCCACCAGGGCCTTGAGTCCGCTCTGGTGCGCGGCGGCCACCAGGCCGCTGGCGAACTCCACGTCGTCCACCGCCACCAACAGCACGCGGTCCTCCGCGCTCAGGTCATCCCGGTCGTCCATCAACGGGTGGGGAGCGGCGGTGCCATGCACCTCGTCGCGAGGCAGCAGCTCGCGCAGCATGGGCGTGTAGCCGTCCGACTCGCTGGCCGGCTCGCCACCGCGCTCGGGGCCGTTGTAGCTGCGCGGCAGGTAGAGGGTGAAGGTGCTGCCCGCTCCCCGCGCGCTCCTCACGCGAATCTCACCGCCCAGCAGCCGGGCCAGCTCACGGCTGATGGAGAGGCCCAGACCCGTGCCACCGTACTTGCGGCTGGTGGTGCCATCCGCCTGCTGGAAGGCCTCGAAGATGAGCTTCTGCTTGTCCTCGGGGATGCCGATGCCGGTGTCGATGACGGAGAAGGCCAGCACCGTGTCCGCCTCCACCAGCTCGGGGGCGGCGAAGCGCTCCTCGGCGTCCGCCATGCGGATGCGCAGCGTCACCTGGCCCGCGCTGGTGAACTTGAAGGCGTTGGACAGCAGGTTCTTCAGAATCTGCTGCAACCGCTTCGGGTCCGTGAAGACGGTGGCCGGCACTTCCGAGCCCACCTCGGTGAGGAAGCCCAGGTGCTTCTGCTCGGCCACGGGGCCGAAGGTGCGGCGAGCGAACTCCACCAGCTCCGCTACGGCCGAGTCGCGCGGCTCCACCTGCATCTTCCCGGCCTCCACCTTGGAGAGGTCGAGAATCTCGTTGATGAGGGACAGCAGGTCCCCACCGGACGAGTAGATGGTCTCCGCGTACTCCACCTGCTTGCGGCTGAGCGTGCCGTCGGAGTTGTCCGCGAGCAGCTTGGCGAGCACCAGCATGCTGTTGAGCGGCGTGCGCAGCTCGTGGGACATGTTGGCGAGGAACTCGCTCTTGTACTTGGAGATGAGCGAGAGCTGCTCGGCCTTCTCCTCCAGGCTGGCGCGCGCCTGCTCGACCTCGCGGTTCTTCTCCTCCACCTTGATGTTCTGCTGCTCGAGCAGCTTGGCCTTCTCCTCCAGCTCGAGGGCCTGGGCCTCCAGCGCCGAGTTGGAGCGCTTGAGCTCCTCCTGCTGCTGGGTGAGCTCGCGCGACTGGCTCTGCAGCTCGTTGGCGAGGCTCTGCGACTGACGCAGCAGCTCCTCGGTGCGCATGTTGGCCATGATCATGTTCAGCACCACGCCGATGCTCTCGGTGAGCTGGTCGAGGAAGATTTGATGGATGGCGCTGAACGGGTGGAAGGAGGCCAGCTCGATGACGGCCTTCACCTCGCCCTCGAAGAGGACGGGCAGGACGATGACATTGAGGGGGCTGGCCTCGCCCAGGCCGGAGGTGATGCGGATGTAGTCCGCCGGCACGTGGGTGAGGAGGATGGTCTTCTTCTCCAGGGCGCACTGGCCCACCAGGCTCTCGCCGAGGCGGAAGCGGTTGGCCACGTTCTTTCGCTCGCGGTAGGCGTAGCTGGAGGTGAGCTTGGCCACGGGGTGGCCGTCATCCGAGTCCATGAGGAAGAAGGCGCCGTGGTGCGCGGACACCAGGGGCGTCAGCTCGGACATGATGAGCCGGGAGACGGCCTCCAGGTTCTTCTGGCCCTGCATCATGCCGGAGAACTTCGCGAGGTTCGTCTTCAGCCAGTCCTGCTCGGTGTTCTTCTGGGTCGTCTCCTTGAGGTTGACGATCATCTGGTTGATGTTGTCCTTCAGGGCCGCGACCTCGCCCTGGGCATCCACCGAGATGGACCGGGTCAGGTCACCCTTCGTCACGGCGGTGGCCACCTCGGAGATGGCGCGCACCTGGGACGTCAGGTTGCCGGCGAGCTGATTCACGTTGTCGGTCAGCTGCCTCCAGGCACCGCGGGCGCCGGGCACCTTGGCCTGGCCGCCCAGCTTCCCTTCGATACCCACCTCGCGGGCCACCGAGGACACCTGCTGGGCGAAGGTGCCCAGCGTGTCGGTCATGCTGTTGATGGTGTCCGCCAGAGCGGCCACCTCGCCCTTCGCGTCGACGACCAGCTTCTGGGTGAGGTCACCGTTGGCGACCGCGGTCACCACCTTGACGATGCCGCGCACCTGGGTCGTCAGGTTGCGGGCCATCAGGTTCACGTTGTCGGTGAGGTCCTTCCACGTACCGGCGACACCGGGCACGCGCGCCTGGCCGCCCAGCTTGCCCTCCGTACCCACCTCGCGGGCGACGCGGGTCACTTCCGAGGCGAACGCGTTGAGCTGATCCACCATCGTGTTGATGGTGTCCTTCAGCTCGAGGATCTCCCCCTTCGCGTCGACGGTAATCTTCTTGGACAGGTCGCCGTTGGCGACGGCCGTCGTCACCTTGGCGATGTTGCGCACCTGGTTGGTCAGGTTGGACGCCATCGAGTTCACGCTGTCGGTCAGGTCCTTCCAGACGCCGGACACGCCCTGCACTTCGGCCTGGCCGCCCAGCTTTCCTTCCGTACCCACCTCGCGAGCGACGCGCGTCACTTCCGCGGCGAACGACCGGAGCTGGTCCACCATCGTGTTGATGGTGTTCTTCAGCTCGAGGATTTCACCCTTCACGTCGACCGTAATCTTGCGCGACAGGTCGCCATTGGCCACCGCGGTGGTCACCAGCGCGATGTTTCGCACCTGGCTGGTGAGGTTGGAGGCCATGAAGTTCACGTTGTCCGTGAGGTCCTTCCACGTACCGGAAACGCCCGGCACGTCGGCCTGACCGCCCAGCTTGCCTTCCGTACCCACTTCCTTGGCGACGCGCGTCACCTCGCCGGCGAACGAGCGGAGCTGCTCGACCATCGTGTTGATGGTGTTCTTCAGCTCGAGCACCTCGCCTCGCGCGTCGACGGTGATCTTCTTGGACAGGTCACCGCGGGCGACGGCCGTGCTGACCTCGGCGATGTTTCGCACCTGCGCGGTCAGGTTGTTGGCGAGCAGGTTCACGTTGTCGGTGAGGTCCTTCCACGTACCGGCCACACCGGGCACATCCGCCTGGGCGCCCAGCTTGCCTTCCACGCCCACCGTCTTGGCGACGCTGGTCACCTGGTCGGCGAAGATGCCGAGCGTCTTGGTCATGCTGTTGAGCGTGTCGGCCAGCGCGGCCACCTCGCCCTTGGCATCCACCACGAGGCGCTGGGACAGGTCCCCGTTGGCGACCGCGGTCACCACCTTCACGATGCCACGCACCTGGGTGGTGAGGTTGGAGGCCATCAGGTTCACGTTGTCCGTGAGGTCCTTCCAGACGCCGGACACACCGGGCACGTCGGCCTGGCCACCCAGCTTGCCTTCCGTACCCACTTCCTTGGCGACGCGAGTCACTTCGCCGGCGAACGAGCGGAGCTGGTCCACCATCGTGTTGACGGTGTTCTTCAGCTCGAGCACCTCGCCCCGCGCGTCGACCGTGATCTTGCGCGACAGGTCACCGCGCGCCACCGAGGTCGTCACCTCGGCGATGTTTCGCACCTGCGCGGTCAGGTTGTTGGCCAGCTGGTTCACGCTGTCCGTGAGGTCCTTCCACGTACCGGCGACACCGGGCACACGCGCCTGGCCACCCAGCTTTCCTTCCGTACCGACTTCGCGCGCGACGCGCGTCACTTCGGCCGCGAAGGAGCTGAGCTGATCCACCATCGCGTTCACCGTGGTGCCGATGCGAAGGAACTCGCCCTTCACCGGCTGCCCTGGCAGGTCCAGCGCCATCTTCTGGGTCAGGTCACCGCGCGCCACCGCGCCCAGCACGCGCGCGACTTCCGTCGTGGGCTGCACCAGGTCCGCGATGAGCGAGTTGATGGAGCCGATGCTGGACGCCCAGCCGCCGCTCACGGGGCCCAGCGAGGCCCGCTCCGCCATCTGGCCCTCGCGGCCCACCACGCGCTCCACGCGTACCAGCTCGTCCTGCATCCGCTGGTTCATCGCCACCATGCCGTTGAAGGCGTGGGCAATTTCCGCCATCGCCGCGGGCTGCTCCTCCGGCGGCAGACGGACGGAGAAGTCACCATGGGTGACGGCCCGCATGGACTCCAGCAGGGTCTCGAGCGCCTCGGCCGTCGCGACCCTGCGCGGACGGGAATGGGCGAGACGTGCGAGCGTGGTGGTCTTGCGGGTCTTCTTGCCAGTCTGGGTACGGGAGGAATGGCTGGAACGACGATTCACGGGCCTCTCCAGTGCGGAAGTTGGGCGTTCTCCAAACCCTGGGAGTCCGGGCGTTCGTTCCTGCTCAGGTGGCGCCTCGTACGGGAACAAGCGGGCGTGCGAGCGCTACGGCGGTGCGCCGTCCTGGTCCTGGTGAGGCAGGAGCATCAGCTTCTCCGTGGGCAGCGCGCACAGCAGGTCCAGGCGCTGCGACAGCTCGCGTCCCACCTGGGCGAAGAGCAACTCGCGCTCCTTGTCGCCGCCGTCGAAGGCCACCGGGTCTGGCTCGTCCCAATGGGCCGAGACGGTCCTCCCGGACCAAGCCACGCCCACCTCGCGCGCCTTGTCACTGACCGTGATGACCAGGTGGAAGTGCTCGTCCTGGAATTCCTCCCAGGACTTGCTGCGGGCCCCGTCCGGCTCGATGCGGAAGCGCTCCCTGAGCACCTTCACCGTCAGTGGGTGCACTTCGCCCCTCGGCTCCAGGCCCGCGCTAAAACTCTCGAAGCGCCCGTGCCCCAGACGGCGCAGCAGGTACTCGGCCATGATGCTCCGGGCCACGTTGTGCGTGCTCAAGAAGAGGACTCGAAGTGTGGGGGAGGGGCGCATGGCGCGAGTCATGGTGGGATGGTGCCCCCCGGACGCCAAGTGTGACCGCCGTGTCTGCCTGCACTCCCTGGAGCAGGGAGTGCTGCCGCGTTCGCGCTTGACTCCTCCCTCCCTCAGGGGTCAACTGCGGCCATTTTTTGATACTGATTCTCAGTATCAATATCCGCCCCCGAGGAGGATATGGCGCTCTCGATGTTCCTGACCCTGCTCGGGGCCGCCCTTCTCTATGGCGTCGGAGCCCCGTCGGCCCGCGCTGAAAGCGCATGGCAGCAGGCGCTCCGCCGCCACCGTGCCTGGGCCCGTGCCGCGGGTGCGAGCGCGCTCGTGGCCGGGGCGCTGGCGGGCGTATCGGCGGAAGGTTGGGGCATTGGTCTCACGGTGGCCGCCACGTCGCTGATGCTCGCGCTCTCACTGCTCGCGCTCTGCCATCCGCTCTGGCCGCGCCGCACCTGGGGCGTGGTCCAGGTCCTCGCCCTGGTGCTCGTCGTGAAGTGGCTCGGAGGAGCGTGATGGCGCGCAAGCACGAACACGGAGCCGGGCGCATCTCCGCGGCGGTCTCGGCCGCACCGGGGGCCGCTGTCCTCGCGGATCTCGCCCTCGCCACGGTGCTTCCCCTGCCTGGAGACATCCGGCTCCTCGTCGCGCTCCTGGCGGCAGCTCCGGCGATCGTCCTGGCGGTGTGCCTGGCGTTGCTTGCCCGCAGTGGGCCGCGCGCATGGCTCGGCTCCGTCGTAGTGGGCGCCGCGTCCGCCGCCGTCCTGGTCCTCTCATGAAGCTGTCTCCACGAGCCTACGAGATCCTCTGGGATGCGCACGCCTGGGCCGGAGCCCTCTCGTCCATCGTGCTCTTCACCCTCTTCTTCCTCGGGCCCTTCGCCCTCTTCGCCGAGGAGCTCGCTCCCTGGCAGGAGCCCGCGTTCCGAGGGCCCATCGCCATCTCCGATGAGCGCGCGCTCGAGCTCGCGCAGCGCGTGGTGGACGGCGAGGCCGCGGCGAAGCCCGCCTGGTTCGGCATCACGCTGCCCACCGACGAGGAGCCCTGGCTGCGGCTCTGGCGCATGGCTCCTGATGGTGCCATCCACTCCACCTGGGTGGAGCCCCTGTCCGGGCGGAAGCTCGGGGAGCGCAGCGACCTGGGCGAGTTCCTCAACGAGATGCACTTCCTCGGGCCCATCCCGGGGGGGAAGTATGTCGCGGGCATCGCGTCCATCGTGCTCCTGCTCTTGATTGTGACAGGACTCCTCATCCAGTTCGGGAAGCTGGTACGCGAGCTCGTGCAGTTCCGGCCCCACCAGGCCCGGCGGGTCCTCTGGTCCGACGCACACAAGGTGCTCGGAGTGATCAGCAGCCCGTTCCTGCTGCTCTTCGCGCTGACGGGGACCGTGCTCTGCCTGTCCGCCTGGCTCCAGCCGGCAGCGGCCGCCACGGCCTTGCGAGGCGATGAGCACGCCCTCGAGAACGCCATCGACTGGCCGTCGCCGCGTCCCCCAAAGGGCGAGTCCGCCCCGGCGCCCGACCTGAGACTCGCCCTCGAGAGGGCCCAGGCGCGGTTCCCCGCGTCGACCCATCGCTGGTTCTTCATCGACAACCTCGGCGATGCCCATGCCGTCGTCCACTTGCCCGGCGAGGGCCGCGGCGGCCTCAACGCGTACGATCATGCCTGGGTGTCGCGGGACGGCGAGCTCCTCCGGGTCCGGGAGCCTGGCGGAGCCACGCACTACTCACGAATCATGGAGACGCTCTCGGGCCTGCACTTCGCCGCCTGGGCGGGGCTCGCCACGAAGGTGCTCTACGCGCTGCTGGCCCTGCTCGCCGCGTTCGGCATCCTCGCGGGGAATCTCCTCTGGCTGGAGCGCCGCCGGTCCCGGGGGCTCGGCTCCTTCGACCGGCTCCTGGAGAAGCTGACGGCGGGCGGCTGCGCGGGTCTCCCCTTCGCCGTGGCCGTCCTGTTCGTGGCGAACCAGTTCCTCCCCCCCGGGCTCCACGACCGCCCGAGGTACGAACACGCGCTCTTCTATGCCGCCTGGGCCGTGGCGCTCGGCTATGCCCTCGCCGATCGCTCCGCCGCACGCGCCGCGCGGAGGCTGCTCACGGGTGCGAGCGGCATGCTCTTCGTGGTGCCGCTGATCGACGCCGTGCGAACCGCCCGCGTTCCCTTCGTCCCCGGCTCCGCCTTCGTCTTCGCGACGGAGCTCGGCCTCGTCTTCCTGGGTCTGCTGCTCGCTGGCGCCGCGAGAACCCTCTCCCGGCTCCCGTCTCGCCACGGTCCCTCGCATCCCGAGGAGGCGCTGGCCACCGGCTCCTCTGGCTCCATCGCCTGACCTCGTTTTCCGCACGAACAACCCCACCGGAGCATCCATGAAGCCCTACCGTCGTCTCGCCACCGCGCCCGCGGCATCCGCCCTGCTGCTCGGAGCAGCCCTCGCCGCGTGTGGAACCGAGCCCGAACCGAGCGAGCCGTGTGCCACCACGGGGAATGGCCCCCTCTATGCCCTCGCCACGTCCATCTTCGACAGCGACGGCGCAACCACGTACGTGAGCATCCTGGAGTCGCTCGACGTGCAGAGCGTTCCCCTCGACCAGGCCCAGGAGCATGGGGGCTTCGCGACGATTGGCGCGATCGGAGGGAAGCTCTTCGTCGGTGACGGAGAAGCGCCGGAGATCAGCCGCTACGCGGTCGGCACCGGCTGCACCCTGAACCCGGATGGCCGGTTGAGCTTCGCCAACTATGGCCCCGCCGTGACGCCGCTCTACAAGAATGTGTTCGTCGACACCTCCACCGCCTACATGCAGCTCGAGGAGTCCCGGCGGATTGTGTGGAATCCCTCGGCGATGGAGATCTCCGGCGTCGCCGACGCACCCGGCCTGGCCGCCGAGCGCGACGGCCTCGTCGTGAAGGCGGGCTTTGACCGGAGCACGGCCGTGCGTGATGGCTACTCGTTCCAGCCCTTCTACTGGACCGACAGCTCCTTCTACCGGTTCTCCCCGGGTTCGCAGATCGCCGTGTACTCGAACGCCGACGACCGGCTGGTCAAGCTGCTCGATGCGCCGTGCCCGGGGCTCGACATGGCGACGCGAGACGAGAACGGTAACCTCTACTTCAGCAACTGGGTCTTCAGTGCCGCGGCCCCGGTCCTCGAGGAAGGCGCGCCGGACACCTGCGCCGTCCGCGTCAAGGCGGGTGAGCTGGCCGTCGACGAGAGCTGGACCCACCGGCTCTCTGAAATCGTGGGCGGCCGGCAGATCGCGGGGTTCCGCTACCTGTCCAACCAGGTGGGCATCGTCGCCGTGCTCCATGACGAGCAGATGAACATCGACGAGAACACCACGCCGTCGGCCATCACCAGCGGCAGCAACTGGCGGCTGTGGCGCGTCAACCTCGAGACGGGCACGGGCGCGCCCATCGAGGGGCTGGGCGGAATCGCTGGCGGCTACTACGCCTTCGTCCTCGACGGCCGCACCTTCCTGCTGCTCCCGAGCGCCGACTACGCGAAGACCACGGTCTACGAGCTCGGCGTCACAGGGGCCGCCGAGCCGCGCTTCGAGACCCTCGGCTGGGCCTACCAGCTCGTGAAGCTGCGCTGAGATCCGCGCGCCGGGCTAATACTCGAAGGTACCCTTGAGCCAGAAGGAGCGGCCGGGGCGCTGGACTCCGAAGAAGTCGTAGTTCCGTGCGTCGCCGAGGTTCTCCACCTCGGCGGTGAGGCCCATCACCCGCTCGCCCAGGCTCACGCGATAGCCCACACCAGCGGTCTGCACGAACTGGCTCGGGATCACGTCTTTCGTCGACTGTGCCCCCGCGCTCTCCCAGCCCCGGACGAACTCGTGGATGTAGCGAGCGCTCCAGAAGGGCGAGAGCTCGTCCCGCGCCGCCAGGAGCTCGCGAACGGACATCCGCGCCGTCGCATTGGCGAAGAACCACGGCCGGTTCGGGAGCCGGTCGCCATCGAACGCACCAAAGGTCCCCTGTGCCGAGGCGTTCCGGGCATCCTGGACGGTGGCGTTCGCGTCGACGTGGAAGAGGCTTCCGGAGGAGCTCCAGCCCGCGGACCCCTCGACGCCAAGCACTCTGGCCCCGTAGACGTTCTGGTAGCGCCAATCGCGATTGTCGCCGAGGAGGATGATCAGGTTCTGGGCCAGGCGCGCGAAGCCGTTGAGCTCGCCGCGGAAGGTGCCCAGGCCCGAGCGCAGCGGCGACGTGGCGAGGCCGAGGTTGATGTTGTGACTGAGCTCGGGCTCGAGCTCGAGGTTCTCGTGGATGAGGACGCCATTGCCGAAGACCTCGTCCACCCGGGGATGCCGTGTTGCCCTCTCGTAGCTCACCTTGAGGTAGAGCGGGCTGGCGAGCCGCACGCGCAGCGCCACACCGCCGCCGAGCTGCTGCTGGTCGCGGTCCTCGCGCCGCCATCCACCGCCGGCAGCGAGCGCCTGGGCCCGGGCCACGTAGTGGTAGTCCTTGCCGAAGAGGATCACCTCGAGGGCGTCGTCGAACAGGTCCAGCTCGTATTCGAGGCCGAGGACCGCGGTGAAGAGCTCCCGTTCCGCTGCGAGGGGATCCTGGCCATTGGTGGTAAGCCTCTGTTCGCCGGTACGCCACGTCTGGGTGGGCGCGAGGGAGAGCCGGAGCCGCTGAGAGTCGGAGAGGGTCCAGGCGACGTTGGCACGGCCATAGGCCGCGTGCTGCCGGAGGGTCTGGTCCGTCGCCTCGCCGCCAATCTCTCCGGGCAGGGTCCGCTCACGCACCCGCTGGCCGTACCAATCGTAGACCCAGTTCGAGACATCGACGAAGTCGGTGGCCTGCCACCCGTACCCGCCGACGACGTCGAGGCGCAGGGCCTCGGTGAATGCCTTCTCATAGAGCAGCTGGCCACCGGCGGAGGTCACACCGTAGTGGGCCTCGCCATAGGGCACGCCCCGCATCACGAGGTTGTGCTGCAACTCCTTGCCCGTGCCGGAGCCGAACGCCCGGAAGACCAGCCGGTCCGCCCAACCCAGGGACATGAGGCCCACGTCGAGCCCACCGCCCAGGGCCTTGTAGCCATCATGGAAGCGGGGAACCGTGGCCTGCTGAAGTCGGCCCTGGTCGTCGGCCACTTCGACGTCGATGGGGTAGTTGTTGCGCGCCGTGTCCGCGAACAGGTGGGCCCGGGCGAAGAACCCGCCCGGCTCTTGGCTGTAGCTGCCCGCGAGGGCGAGGCGCCACGTGCCAAACGAGCCTCCCTGCAGGGAGATGGCACCGTGCGCTCCCCCTCGCAGTGGCGCGCTGACGAGATTGACCGCGCCGCCCAGGGCATCGGCCCCGTACCGCACCGGCACGACGCCGCGGTAGACCTCGATTCGCTCCACGAGGTTCACGGGCACGTTGGCGATGCCGAACGGATGGCCCGCGAGCTCGAGCGGAATGCCATCCAGGAAGAAGCGGATCTGCTCGTCGCTCAGTCCGTTGAGGGAGAAGCGCGCCGAGCTCCCGAGGCCCCCCGTGCGGCGGACCGCCACCCCCTCCTGCTGCGCCAGCACCTGGCCGAGATCCGCGGACTGCGCCTTCGCGTGCCGGGTATCGACCACCTTCACGGCCTCGGCGGACTGGCGCATCCGCTCCGCTTCCGACTGGCCGCGAACGGTTGTCTTGTGAACGCGCTCTTCCCCGGTGGGCGTGGGCTCGGCGGGCACGGGTTCAGCGGGCGTGGTGGTCTCAGCGGACGCGGTGGGCTCGGCGGGCGCGGGAGACGCTGGTGCTTCGGGCGCGAGCCGGAAGCTGTGGACGAGCTCGATCCGGCAGGCCACGGGTCTGCCCTCCATCCGAGCGGGCTCGAAGCGGAAGGTGAGACTCGCGGCCCGCGCCGCCTCGTCGAACGCCGCCCCCGCCGACCTCACGACCTCCGACTCGGTGACGGCACCGTTCTCGTCGAGGGTGAGCATCAGGACCACGTCGGCCTCCCGGCGGGCCGCGAGTTCCGACTCGGGATACGGGACCTCGACGGTATCCGTTCGACGAGGAGCCTCGACCACCGGTCCGGGTGCTGCATCAGCGGGAGCCGCCGGGGCCGCCGCCAGGAGAAGGGAGAGACACGAGAGAAGCGAGAACATCCGCCATCCGGATCGGAGAAGGCCCGGAGGCGGAGCTCGCATCACTCCAGGCGGTCGTTGATTCAGGTCGGCGAAAAGCGAACGCCCGTTCGACCGCATGGCCGACCCGGGCCACGACACACTCTCGCGTCCGTGGCACCAGCGCTGATTTTGATGTCGAGAATCATTCTCAACTTCGCGGCGGCACTATCCACGATCGATCCGGGGCGGTCAAGCCAGAGAAGAGAGACGTGCCCCTCTCGTGGAAAGGAGAGGGAGTGTCTGTCATTTCGGCGAGAGGGTCAGCTGCGTACGGGAGAGGGTGTGGCCCTGGGAGTCCGTAAAGGTTGCTCGTACTTCCAACGGCCCGGAGAGCCAGCTCCCTTGCACGGGCGTACTGAAGGGCAGCAACGTGTCCACGCCCGCCGTCACCTCCTGCGCCGAGCCCTCGGGCGGAAAGAACCGCAGCGGCTCCCCCTCGGGAGAGGTCGCCTCCACCGAGAGCCTCACGTCCTCCGGCGCCGTGTAGCTGAACTGCACCGCGTTCCCCTCGCCACACACCAGCGTCCCGCCGGGCCTCGCCTCGGCCCGCACCTGCCCGTCCGAGCCCACGCAGAAGGCCCGCAAACCCCAGGCCTCCGTCCCCGTCCCGCCTCCACGCGACTGCCACTCGGGTTCCTGGGTCCGCAGCCTCGGCACCACCAGCATCAGCGCCACCACGGCCGCCGCGAATCCCACGACCGGGATGAAGAACGTTGGAAAGAAGCGCTTGCGCTCGGGAACGGGTGCCCGCGCCGGCTTCGCCGCAGCGCCCAACCGTGCGAACAACTCCTTCTCCAGCAGCGCCTCCCGACTCGCGGGCAGCGCGCGCTTCTCCAGCACCGACTCCACCCGGCCCAGCTTGTCGTAGGCCTCGCGGCACTCCTCACACCCCTCCGCGTGCGCGCGCAGCCGGGTGAAACCCTCCCCGTCCAGCTCGCCCCGGAAGAGCGCCTCCAGTGCCTGCTTCGCCTGTCGGTCCGCGCACCTCGTCATGACTGGCCTCGCCGCTTGAAGAAGCTCCACCCCTTCACTTCCATCCCCTCCAGGTAGCCACGCGCCTGCAGGTACTCGAGCAGCCGCGTCTTCAATCCCAGCTCCCGTCGACGCACCTGGATGCGCGTCAGTCCCAACCTCTCCGCCGCCCCCTCCTGCGCCATCCCCTCCTCGCCGAAGCGCAGCTCGAACAGCCGCCGCTCTTCCGCCGTCAGCCCCTCCTTGAAGCTCGCCAGCAGCCCCTCCACCTCCCGGTCCTCCAGCGCCTGCGCCAGCCCGTTGCCCTCCTCCGGCGCCTGGCCCGCCTCCTCGAAGGGCTCCAACCCCACCGACACCTCGCGCTGCCGTGTCTGCTCCAGCATCACGTTGCGCGCGATCCCCACCAGGAAGTGCCCGTACGGCCGCACTCCGTCGTACGCCGCCCGCGCCCTCGGTTCGAAGGCCCGGGCGAACGTCTCCAGCACCGTGTTCTCCAGCTCCAGCGAGCCCCTCACCTGAGTGAACCCCCGCCCACGCCACGCCATGGCCCGGAGCATCCGGGCCAGCGTCTCCGCGTGCGCCCGGTACACCCGGCCCATCGTCTCCGGATCTCCGTCCCGGAAGCGTTGCAATGTCCGCTCATCCCACTCCATCCGTCAGCGACTTACCGTGCCTCGCCGCCCGCGTCATCCATCCGTCATGCTGGAATTGTCCGTGGAAGGCCCGATTGGATCTCCCGCGGTCAAAAGACGCCTGGAGTGGGAGGCAGTGGCCTCCTTGACTGGCCCGTGACTTCAGGGGCGCGAGTGTCAACCAGACGGCGGGTGAGCGCCTCGGCCGCCTGCCTGCCGGCCGTCACCATGCCCTCAACTACCCCTTCGCCCGGGCTGCTCCCGGTCGACCCAGCTCCTCGGCGAGGAACTCGGATACCAGTCGGACCCGGCGGCTCGTGCGCACGTCCTGATGCGTGACGAGCCACATCGGGAATGTGAGGGGAGGAAGGTCCTTCAGCACGCGGCGGACGGAGGGGTCGGCGTCGCCCACCTCGGAGATCATGATGCCGATGCCCGCGCCTTCGCGGACGAGCGCCCACTGCACGTGCTGGCTCTGGCTGAGGAGAGGAAAGTTCTTCTCGGTCAGCGACAGGCCGAGCGCCACGAGGCCTTTGCGGTAGGTGTCTGCGCGGTCGAAGCCGATGAAGGTCGCACGCGCGAGGTCGTCCCGGGTGAGCTTCGTACCGAGCGTTCGCAGATACTTCGGCGCCGCGTACAGGTATGCCTCGTTGTCGCGGATTTTCCGCGCAATCAGGTCAGGCTCGGTCGGGCGAAAGCCACGGATGGCAATGTCGGCCTCGCGGCGGCGGAGGTCCATGGCGACGTTCGAGGCGACGATCTCCACTTCGATGCCCGGATGCCGGGCGCGCAGGGCCGTGATGATCGGCGGCAGGAGGTAGGCCGCCACCATCTCGCTGGCGGTGATGCAGACGGGGCCGTCGAGCGACACCGCCTGGCCGGCAGCCACGCGTGAGACGCGGAAGGCCGCGTCGCACATGGTGCGGACGTGCTCGACGAGCTCGAGCCCGGTGGGCGTGAGGGCCAGCCCTCGCCCCGCGCGCTCGAAGAGCGTCACACCCAGCTCGGCCTCGAGCGCCGCCACCTGGCGACCCACCGTCGGCTGCGCGATGCCGAGCGCGCGCGCCGCGGCGGAGAAGGACCCTTCGTCGGCGGTCACGAGGAACGCGCGGACGTGATTCCAGTCGAACTCCACGTGGCTCCAATCCATGCATTTCCGCATATCACATCAGCAGGTCTGGCCGAGGACAGGTGCAATCCTGCATGGGAGAAAGGCTCCACGACTTGCACGGGTGCTCCGGGCGCCCATCGAAGGAGACCGCGTATGAAGGCCATCGTGTATGAGGACTACGGCCCGCCGGAGGTCCTGAAGCTCCAGGACGTCGTGAAGCCCGTCCCCGGGGAGGGCGAAATATTGGTCCGGGTCCGAGCGGCGGCGGTGACCACGGCGGACAGCACCTTCCGCAAGGGCGACCACTTCAGCACGCGGCTGGCGTTTGGGCTCAGGAGGCCACGCAAGCGCATCCTGGGCACCGAGCTCGCCGGAGACGTCGAGGCGGTGGGCAGCGGGGTCACGCACTTCAGGCCGGGCGACCCGGTCTTCGCCGCGACGGGCGCTGCGTTCGGCGCCCATGGCGAATTCGTGTGCCTGCGTGAGGATGGTGCCGTCGCGCGCAAGCCGTCGAACATGACGTACGACGAGGCAGCATCTCTCTGTGACGGAGCCATGACGGCGCTGCCCTTCCTCCGCGACCACGGACGCGTGCAGCGAGGGCAGACCGTCCTCGTCAACGGCGCTTCCGGGAGTGTGGGCTCCGCCGCGGTGCAGCTGGCCAGGTACTACGGCGCGCACGTCATCGCTGTCTGCAGCACGGAAAATGTCGACAGGGTGCGTGCCCTCGGAGCGGACGAAGTCATCGACTACACGCGGGAGGATTTCACCCGACGTCGAGGCGCCTACCACGTGGTGTTCGATGCCGTGGGAAAGAGCTCCTTCTCGCGATGCAAGGACGCGCTGACGGACAGGGGCATCTATCTCTCCACCGTTCCCACCCTGGGGATGTTTGCGGACATGCTCTGGACACGTTTCTTCGGAAGCAGGAGAGCGCTCCTGGCGCTGACCGGCCTGCGGCCGCCGAGCACGAAGAGGAAGGACCTGTGCTTTCTCAGGGAGCTCGCCGAAGCGAGCCGGCTCCGCGCGGTCATCGACCGCCGTTATCCCTGGGAAGACAGCGCCCAGGCCCACCGCCGCGTCGACTCGGGACACAAGCAGGGCACCGTGCTCCTCCAGATGGGGGCGTAGGGGAGCGCGGCCGCCGTGGATTCGCGCGGGCCCCTCGCGGATTTCCGAGGGGTCCGCCTCGACGCTCGGGCTCAGTAGGAGCCCACGAGCGAGACACCGGAGTAGGTGCTGTAGGCGTGCACCATCACGTAGAGGCGGGCAGCCGCGGTCTTCGCGGCGATGCTGCACGTCTCGGCGTTGCCGGTCTGGTACGGGCGGCAGTCGTACAAGGAGGTGGTCGGGATGGCGCCGGCCCTCACGTACAGGTCCGCGTCACCCGTGCCGCCACTGAGGGTGAACGTGGACGCCTTGTTGGCTGGAACGTCCAGGTAATAGTACAGCGCCTTGCCCGTCGAGGCGGAGAGGCCTGTCTTCGCCACGCCGTTGGTCAGTGGGTTGGAGATGCCCACGCCCACCGCCTGCCAGGCCGCCGTCACGGAGGCCACATCCGCCGTGGAGTAGCCGAGGAACGCCGCGGCCTGCTCGGTGTATGTCTTTGCCTGAGCGAACGTGGTGGAGGTCGTGAAGAAGACCTGGTTGGCCGTGTAGAAGATGCGGCCGGCCTTTTCCACGCCGAGCGCCGGCACGACCGTGGTGCTCTTGCCGCGCGGGTGCGTGCCCCCCTTGGACAAGAGTGCATAGGCCAGGTTGCTGATGCCCGAGCTGTAGTGCACGTCCATGCTGCCAGCGCTGCTCGTCCAGTAATCCAGCGAGATGCCATCCAGGGCCGGATTGTCCATGTAGCGGTACGCGTCACCGGAGATGGTGGGCGTCCAGATGTCCTCGCCGAGCTTGTAGATGTCCACGGCCGTGGACCAGGTCCCCGAGGCCCAGCTCTCGCACACGCTGGCCATGATGTCGGCGATGGACTCGTTGAGACCCCCGGGCTCGCCCGTGTAGGCGAGGTTGGACGTGCGCTCGATGACCGCGTGGAAGAGCTCGTGCGTGGTCGAGTCCTTGTCCAGACCGCAGGAGAGGGAGTCCACGCCGTTGCCATCGGTGAACAGCAACTGGGTGCCGTCCCAGTTGACGTCGGTGTAGTTGGAGTTGTTGTAGTGGGAGAGGGCTATCAGCGGCGCGCCCGCGTCGTCATACGAGTCGCGGTTGAACACGGTCTTGAAGCAATTGTAGGCCTCGCCCAGGTTGTCATAGATCGCATCCGTGATCGCATCGCCCGTGGCGGGCTGCCCCTCGACGCGGACGACGATGTTGTTCGGCCACGTTTTGATGCTGCGATAGAGCGCCGCGCGGACGTCCGAGTCGCGCTGCTCGACGGAGCCGGTCAGCGCGTTGATGAAGACGTGGTCGCGGATGGGCTGGGTGGCGCCCTCGCCCGTGACCACCACCTCGTAGGCGAGCTTGAGCGTGTTGTCCTGGCCGGAGCGCACATACACCAGACGCGGCTCCCCCTGGGTCTGGAGGCGGAGTCCCGCGGTGGCGTCGAGGGCGGCGAGCCTGGCGGCGTCGCTGGCGATGAGCGGTTTGGATGGAGCCGACTCGCCGTCGCGCGCCGAGCCGTTGGCCGAGGAGATGAGGCCATGGACGTCCTGGTGGACGATGAGCTCACCGCCGATCACGGGCAGACCGTTCTTCGTCTGGCGGTAGCGCAGATGAGTGTTTCCCTGCTCATCCGTGTCCGAGCGCACGAGCACCAGGTCGGAGGACTGCAAGCGGAACACCGCGGCGATGTTCGATAGGGAGGAGCCCGCGGCGAGGCCCTGGGCGGCACCCAGCCGGCCCTTGATCATGAAGGGGACACCATCTTCGTGAGAGCCCACGACCTCGGCGGAGGGAAGCGCCGCGAGCGCGGCCTGGATGTCCGAAGTGGAGCCGATGTCACCGGTGTGCTGCTGCGCGGCGGGAGATGCCGAGGGCTCGGTTCCACAGGCGGTGAGGGTGAGCGAGAAGCATGCTGCGAGCATCCAGGTGCGCATTCAGTGTCTCCCCTTGAAGAGCGGCGATAAGCCGCTCGAGGCGGGAGACTATGACTGCGAGTGAAACACTCAATCAATGGAAATACGGGGTAGCAGGGAAGAGGACACTGTGAGCGGAGGAGGTCGCGAAGGCTTCAGCGTCCGCTGCTGCGCTTCGTTCCCAGCCAGCGGCTCACGCGCACCTTCCCGGCGTACGGCGTGCCGCGATCATGTAGCGGGTGCTTCATGGCCCATGTGGTTCCGGCTCCATTGTCCGGTGGGCCATCCGCCGTCATCCATCGCCATGAGGATGGAGTGCCCGTAAGTGATTGCACGAGGACTCGGCGCGATCATGGCGCCGAAGCCTCTGCTAGAGGCGGCGCCACAAGAAGTACGAGAGCCCCCAGAGCACGCCGGTGGCCGCCGCCCAGCCCCACGCCTCCGGGCCATCGCCCACCGCGAGGTGGGCGAGGAGCGCCGAGACGAGGGTGATGGCGAAGCCGGCGTAGGCCCACTCCTTGAGCCGCGCCGGCACCGGCGCAAGCATCAGCACCACGCCAAGGAACTTGGCCCATGAGAGCTCCACCCGGAAGTAGTCGGGGAAGCCGAGGTGGGTGAACGCCTGCGCCACCTGCGGCAGGCGCAGTTGCGCATAGGCGGTGAAGCCCATCTGCAGGCAGAAGAGCGCGGTGACGATCCAATAGGCGATGGTCGTGGCTTTGGGGGCGGTCTTGGCGGCGACGAAGGCCGGCTTCTGCAGAGTCGATTCCATAGGGTTCTTCCTCTCACGTTTCAACGCTTCGGGGCGTCAGGAGACCAACCGGGGGTGGCCTCGGCGCCGACGAGGCGTCCAATTCCACGTCCGCGTATGTACCTCCACGTTCATATGCCCGTCAAGTCATATGACGAACTCGTCGGCAGCCGTCCGAAGACGTCCGCCAGCAGAAACTGCCAACCCCGTGGGGGACCCGAGACGCCCGCGGGGGCTCTCTTGACAAGCCCGTCGGTGCTCAATGACATGAGTGCGCACATGGCCTCCTCCAATAAGCACTCCGCAGACAGCCACGACCTGATTCGCGTCCAGGGCGCCCGAGAGAACAACCTGAAGGACGTCAGCGTCGAGATCCCCAAGCGGCGACTGACTGTGTTCACCGGCGTCTCGGGCTCAGGCAAGTCGTCGCTGGTGTTCGGCACCATCGCGGCGGAGTCGCAGCGGATGATCAACGAGACCTACAGCGCGTTCGTGCAGGGATTCATGCCGACGCTGGCCCGGCCTGAAGTCGACGTACTGGAAGGGCTGACGACCGCGATCATCGTTGACCAGGAGCGGATGGGCGCCAACTCCCGCTCGACGGTCGGCACGGTGACGGACGCCAACGCGATGCTGCGGGTGCTGTTCAGCCGCCTCGGCAAGCCGCATATCGGCTCGTCCAACGCCTTCTCCTTCAACGTCCCGTCGGTTCGCGCGGTCGGGCAGATCTCGGTTGAGAAGGGAGCTGGCAAGTCCGAGAAGCGCGTCTTCACCGTCAACGGCGGCATGTGCCCGCGATGCGAGGGCATGGGCTCGGTCACCGACATCGACCTGACCCAGCTGTACGACGACAGCAAGTCGCTCAACGAGGGTGCGCTCACGATCCCCGGCTACACGGCCGACGGCTGGCAGGTGCGCATCTTCGCGGCCTCGGGCTTCCTGGACCCGGACAAGCCGATCCGTGACTACACCAAGAAGGAGCGCCACGACTTCCTCCACAAGGAGCCGACCAAGGTGAAGGTCCAGAACGTGAACCTCACCTACGAGGGCCTCATCCCGCGGATCCAGAAGTCGTTCCTGTCCAAGGACGTCGACGCGCTGCAGCCTCACATCCGGGCGTTCGTGGAGCGCGCGGTCACCTTCACTACCTGCCCCGAGTGCGGCGGCACCCGGCTCAACGAGGCCGCCCGGTCCTCCAAGATCAAGGGGATCAACATCGCCGACGCCTGCGCGATGCAGATCAACGACCTGGCCGCGTGGGTGCGCGGTCTGGACAAGCCGTCCGTCGCACCGTTGCTGGCGACGCTGCGGCAGACGCTCGACTCGTTCGTGGAGATCGGGCTTGGCTACCTCAGCCTCGACCGGCCGTCCGGCACGCTGTCGGGTGGTGAGGCGCAGCGCACCAAGATGATCCGCCACCTCGGATCGTCACTCACCGACGTGACCTACGTCTTCGACGAGCCGACGGTCGGGCTGCACCCCCACGACATCCAGCGGATGAACGACCTGCTGCTGCGGCTGCGCGACAAGGGCAACACCGTCCTCGTGGTCGAGCACAAGCCGGAGGTGATCGCGATCGCCGACCACGTCGTCGACCTCGGCCCCGGCGCCGGCACCGCCGGCGGTGAGGTGGTCTTCGAGGGCACTGTCGACGGGCTGCGGGCCAGCGGCACGCTCACCGGGCGTCACCTCAATGACCGGGCCTCCCTGAAGCCGTCGGTGCGCAAGCCGTCGGGTGTGATGGAGGTGCGCGGCGCCCGCACCCACAACCTGAAGAACGTCAATGTCGACATCCCGCTGGGCGTGCTGGTGGTGGTGACCGGCGTGGCTGGGTCGGGCAAGAGCTCACTGATTCACGGCTCGGTGTGTGGCCGGGATGGAGTGGTGTCGGTCGACCAGACCCCGATCCGTGGCTCGCGGCGGAGCAACCCGGCGACGTACACCGACCTGCTGGAGCCAATCCGCAAGGCGTTCGCGAAGGCCAACGGCGTGAAGCCCGCCCTGTTCAGCGCCAACTCCGAGGGCGCCTGTCCGACCTGCAACGGCGCCGGGGTGATCTACACCGACCTGGCGATGATGGCCGGCGTCACCACGGTCTGCGAAGACTGCGAGGGCCGGCGATTCCAGGCGTCGGTCCTGGAATACCGGCTCGGCGGGCTCAACATCGCCGAGGTGCTCGACCTGTCGGTCGAAGACGCGGTCGGCTTCTTCGGCACCGGCAAGGCGCGTACGCCGGCCGCGCACGAAATCCTGCAGCGCATGGCCGACGTGGGGCTCGGCTACCTGCGGCTCGGCCAACCGCTCACCACGCTGTCGGGTGGCGAGCGGCAGCGGCTCAAGCTCGCGACGCACATGGGTGCCGACGGCGGCGTCTACGTGCTCGACGAGCCGACCACCGGGTTGCACCTGGCCGACCTCGAGCAACTGCTCGGGCTGATGGACCGGCTGGTCGACTCCGGCAAGTCGGTCATCGTGATCGAGCACCACCAGGCGGTGATGGCGCACGCCGACTGGATTATCGACATCGGGCCGGGCGCGGGCCACGACGGCGGGCGGATCGTGTTCGAAGGCACCCCGGCCGACCTGGTGGCGGCAAGGTCGACGCTGACCGGCGAGCACCTGGCGGCATTCGTCGGGAGCCGTCCGAAGGATGTCCGCTCCCGCTGAGACGCCGAGCGCTTCACGGTGGTGGTGGTGTACGAGGGCGTCTTCTGGGCCCGCGCGGCGCTTTGCATGTGGGTTTGCCCCGGCTACGTGGGGCAGGCTCAGTTCGCGAGCAGGAACTGGCTGATCCGGTTCGACACCCAGCCGCGGAACTCATCCGTCGTGGGCGGGCAGTGATTGCAGTCGCGGATGAGCTCCTTGTCGGTGAGTGAAGGGAAGAGCTCGGCCGCACGCGCGAGGACTTTTTCTCCCGGGAAGCTGAGATCCCGGTCCGCACCGATCACCAGCGTCGGTGCGCTGAAGTTCTTCAGCTCGTGAGGCCTGGCGAGGGCGGGCATGCGCATGTTCGTGTCGTAGGCGCGCAAGGCTTCGCCCATGTACGTGGCCCAGGTGTCGTCCCAGTTGGTGAGCAGGTTCTTCAGGAACGCCTTGAGGCGGCGCTCCGACGGCGACCTCAGGTAGAGCATCATGGGGATTGCCATCCGGGTGATCCCGGCCCATGCCGGACCGTTCACCATCCCCGCCGGCACCATCAGCACGAGCCGGTTGATCCGCTCCGGGGCACAGGCGGCCAGGCGGATGGCGGCGAAGCCGCCCCAGCTGACCCCCACCACGTGGGGTTTCCGCAGCGACAACCCATCGAGCACGTCCTGCAGCCACAGCCCGTAATCGTTGTTCGACACCGAGGGCCGCGTGTCCGCGCTCTTCACCGACTGGCCAATGACGTCTACGGAGTAGACCCGGAAGTGCTTCAGCAGGGGAGCCATCTCGACAAGGGCGATGGCGGAGTTGGCGAGCGCGCCGTGGAGGACGACGAGACTGGGACCGTTCTCAGGTCCGCCCACCAGCACGTGCGTGTCGCCGAATCGCGTGCTCACCGTGCGGCTCTCGGTGGGAACGGGGAGCCGTTCGCGGAACCGATCGAACCACTCCAGCATCGTCGCCTTCGCCTTGTCGCCTTTAAACAGGGACTTCATCGGACTCTCCTTCTGGACGGCTGTTTCTTGACGGGTCGAAGCCCCTGCAGGTGCTGCCGCATGAGGTGATCAACGAGAGAAACCAGAGTGGGGTATCTGCCCTGGACCCACGAGATCTGTCCGAGACGAAAGAACAGCATATCCTCCAAGAGCCGACTACCAAGACTTTCTCTTCCTGCCGGTGGTGTTCCCACCGCCCACGCAAGCAGACCGTTCACAGTGCCACCCCTCAGCTCGTCCTTCCGAGCGAGGACCCGAGCCGTCCACGACACATAGCCCGAGAGCTGCTCGGGTGGAGGGAGGAGAACGAGATGCTCCGAATGAAGGCGCAGCAAGGACTGAAACCAGCGATGCACGAAGGGCTCAGAGGGCCGGGCCTGCGTGGCAGACCGCTCCCCGAGGAGGTACGGCATCGCGCCGAGGCCCTGTTCGGCGAGGACTTCTCCGGCGTGCGCATCCACGTCAGCCCCGAGGCACGGCAGATGGGTGCGCGCGCCTTCACCTCCGGCATGAATATCTATCTGGCCCCAGGGGAGTGGAACCCGCGCACGGAGCGGGGGTTGCAGTTGCTCGGGCACGAGCTCGCTCACGTGGTGCAGCAGCGATCGGGGCGAGCGCACAACCCGTACAATTACGGCGTGGCCGTGGTGCAGGACGCCGACCTCGAGGCGGAGGCGGACAGGATGGGGTGGGCACTTGCGCGAGGTCCCTCAAAGAGTGCGCTGGAGGTGCCAGAGAAGTGCCATGACTCCTCGCTGGGGGTGCAGGACGAGCCGGCCTTGGGTCACATCAATCCACGCCAGCTGAACGGACTCGAAGCACCGTCCGTTCAGCTGAAGGCAAAAGACAAGCTCGTCGTGACGACGGGCAAGAAGTACAAGAAAAAAGCAAAAGAGCGAGCTGAAGCTTCCCAAGTCGAACAGACGCTGGACGAGCAGATTAGACACTGGGTCGAGGATTACGGGCATGCCTTGGACCGGCACAGCGGCCTGACGACCGTACAGCTCGACGCCAGAAATCTTCCGCTGGCCACCACCTTCGAGACAGACGACGATCTCTTCGAGGGCGCCAAGGCGGTCATCGTCGCGAATGAGGCCAAACTGAATTCGTGGTACATGAACACCGACGAGACGCGCATCGCTCTCTGGGCGTATCGGCCGGAGGAGTGCACCGTACGAGGACGGCGGAAGCTCGCTCGGCCTCAGTGGCACCAGTACCAACATCCGATGCCTCCACACCCAGGCTTCGAGGACGTCGATGAGGAAGAACTCATTTACGTCATTGGTATATTCGACCGGGACTCGTGGAGCGGCTCTCCCAAGGGCCTTGTGACCTGCTTTCCGTCAGACACCAAGCCCACGTAGCGAGCATGGAATGCGCCTCTCGGGGGCGAAGTCGCGCCGTCAGGGGGCTACTCGAGTGCCTGGAGCTGTCCACCGCCATGGCGGGCGCCTGAGCCACTTCAGGGTTTGGGGAAGCGCGCGCCGAAGGACTCCACCGGCAGGCGCAGCGCGTTCGTGACGAACGAGATGGCGTGGTAGTAGCCCGCGAGCACGAGCAGTTCCAGGAGCTGCGCCTCGCTCCACTCGCGCGCCAGCTCCGACCAGAGCGCGTCCGAAACGGTGGACGTCGCGTGCAGCTCGTCACAGAGCCGCAGCAGCAGCCGCTCGCGCGGGCTGAACGGCGTGGCCTCCGAGTCGTCCGTGCACAGGCCCCGGACTTCCTCGGGCGTCAGGCGCACGCGCTCGCCGAAGAAGGCGACGTGGACGCCCCACTCGTACTCGGAGCCGCAGCGCCAGCAGGTGCGGTCGATGACCAGCTCCCGCTCGCGCAAGCTGACGCTGCCCTTGTCCAGCAGCCCGCCCGCCATCAGCCGGCTGAAGACGCGCTCGTTCTTCGCCAGCGTGCGGAAGAGCACGAGGGGTGGAACTCCCTCCGGCATGATGCGCGCGAGCGCGGTGGTGACGGCTTCGGAGTACGGCGGCTCCTTGGGCGCGATGCGGGGTCCGGTCATTTCTCGCCTCCTCGGTTTCGGGGTGCTACTTTTTTCGTAGCACGTCACCTCTAATGCTA
Source organism: Vitiosangium sp. GDMCC 1.1324 (assembly GCF_003044305.1). GTDB lineage: Bacteria > Myxococcota > Myxococcia > Myxococcales > Myxococcaceae > Archangium. The sequence continues at coordinate 158,323 of NZ_PZOX01000002.1, forward strand.
CTTTTTCCGTAGCGCAAGCGAGACACCATGGCACGCACACCCCGACCCGGCTCCCCCGCCCGAGGCTCGCGCACCGGCCGGCCAAGCATGGTCCTGCTGGATCTGCTCGGCCGGCGGTGGATGCTGCGCATCATCTGGGAGCTGCGCGGGAAGGCCCTGACGTTCCGCGCCCTGCGCGAGGCCTGTGGCGACGTGAGCCCCTCGGTGCTCAACACGCGCCTCAAGGAGCTGCGGGACAGTGGTCTGGTCACGCTCGACGAGGCCGAGGGCTATGCGCTCACGCCGCTCGGACGGGAACTGATGGAGCGATGCCTCCCGCTGGTCGAATGGGCGGAGCGCTGGGCGAAGCGCGGGTGACGCACGCTCCATCGCGACGGAGACAGGCGCCTATGCGTGGCGAATTCTGGACCGACGAGGAACAGGGTCTGGCTCAGGAGGGTCGTCGAGCCGCGGCGAGAGCGCTCTACCCTGCCGCGTACTTCTGGCGGCAGGGCGGTGCGCTCCCATGGCTGGCTCAACCCGCCTGGAACTTCTTCGCGGGCGCCTGCTGCGGGGTGTCGGCCAGGCGGCCGGTGAGTGCCTCCGCCGCCTGTCTGCCGGCCATCACCGCGCCCTCGACGCTGCCGATGTCGAGTCCGTTGCGCACCCAGTCACCGGCCAGCACCATGTTCGTGTAACCCGAGCCGTCGGGCCGCAGTCGGTACTGCAACCCCCCCGCCATGGCCATGGTGTAGCGCTCCAGCGGGCCACAGTTGGCCCGGATGGTCTGCGCCTGGAGGCGCTCCTCGCCCGGGCGGTTCTGGGGGTCCACCAGTTGGTCCCAGTCGATGCCCGCCGGGTTGAACGAGCTGGCCACCCCTGGCCACAGCGTGCCGGCCCCTCCTTGCAGGAAGCTCATCGCGGCGGCCTCGGCCTTCTGCTGCTGCTGGCGCGGGTAATCCTTGGCCTCGGGCCCGGGCGACTGCTCGGGCGCCGGGAGCGCGCCGAATGCCGTCTCGATGGACTTGGGCTCCAGCTCGGGCGGCCACGTCTCCACGCCAATGAGCTGCGAGGCCTCCTCCCAGGTGCTGAGCGGTGGTGGGATGGCCGAGACGATGGGCACCGGGCCCGGCCACCCCAGCTCCGCCAGGTTCTTCTTGAAGTTGAGCCGCAGCGACTGCGTCTCGACGGCCAGCGTGTTCTGGGCCATCCGCCGCCAGTCCTCCCGCTCGGCGAGGATGCGCTGGCAGTAGAAGGGCACCGTCCCCACCGGCATCGCGTACACCACGTGCTCGAAGTCCGTCCCGTACCGCAGCTCTCGCAGCGGGCCCACCTGGTCCGTGTAGAAGGACTCGAGGTTGAGCTCCTTCACGCGCTCGGGGTCGCGCAGCTGCTCGTAGCGCGGATGCGCGGGCCAGGCCCTGCGGCCCTTCACCTCGATGAACGGCTCGTACGCGTCCGGGTTGCCGCTCACCAGTTCCACCTGCTGCTCCACCGTCACCCGGCCAATGCGCCCGTCCTCGGGCACCACGTCGCGGACCCGGTGGAAGTAGCGGAACTTCACCCCTCGGTAGCGCAGCGCCTGCACTATCGGAGCGATGAAGGAGTCACCAATCTCCGACTTCATCTGCCAGGCGAACGCGCCCCGGTAGGTGAACACCGCGCGCGCCAGCGCCTCCAGGCTGACGCCGGCCGACAGGTTGGGACGCTCCACATCTCCACCCTGGTAGGCCGCCACCGCGTCGTACCACATGCGCACCACGGGCGAGTCCCAGGCGAGCTGCGAGGCACCGTGGTGCTCCAGCCAGTTGCGGTAGTCCCGGTTGTCGATGACCGCGAAGCCCTCGGGACCGAAGACGTCGTCCTCGATCATCCCGATGCCCGTCGTGAGCGCCAGGTCCAGGAGGATCCAGAAGCGCAGCGCGCCCAGATCGGTCTCCAACCGGGGGCGCAGGAGCGTCCAGAGGCCGGAGCGCACCTTGCGCAACACGTCCTCCACGGGCTTGAAGGTCAGCTTCTCGGGCGCCGGCCCGGAGCTCGAGAGGAAGCGCTCGATGCCCTCCACCCCTTCCCGCAGGAGCTTCTCGAGTCTGGCCATCTCCGGTGAGCGCGTCTTCTCCGGGGCGTTGTCGCTGAAGAGGGAGAGGGCCCAGCGCATCACGGCGCGGAGGTAGTCCCGCGGGCCTCGCGCCTCGGGGAGCACTCCGGACGAGGGGAAGCGCAGCTCCCAGTTGGTCCACTGCCCCTGGAAGAACTGCCGGCACACCACGGTGCTGCGCGCGAGGAAGGCCTCCTCGAAGGTGCCGCACTTCGTGTCACCGCGCGCCGTCAGTTCGTCATAGGCCTGCCGCACCAGGTCGAACGAGTCGTGGTAGCAGCCGAACAGGAAGTGGGTGCCGTTCTGCTCCACCTGCTGGTAGGGCGGCATGCGGCCCGAGGAGCAGTTGCCTCCGGACCTCCAGCCCACCTGGTAAACCGTCACGTCGAAGCGCTCGCACAGCGCGGGCGTCCGGGTCAGCTCGAACGCCGCGGCCAGCCCGGCCGGCCCCGACCCGAGGATGATGACGCGCGTCTTCCCGTCCTTGTTGGGGATGACACTCCGGGGCGGTGTCAGGTCCGTGGGTCGTTGCACCGGAGGCCGTAACACGGAGCGGCTGCGCTCCAGGGCGTAGACCAGCCCATGCCGCTCGAAGATGCGGCAAGCGGCCTCGAGCTGCGTGGTGCGCTCGGCGCCGTTGGCATGCCGGCCGAACTCGTGGTGAGCCAGGCCCTGCTCATAGGGCGTGCCCGCCTCGGAGGCCAGCTCCAGCGCGCTCCGCCAGGCCCTGCGCGCCAGCAGCTTGCTGCCCTCGAGCCAATGCAGCCGCCCCAACGCCAGCTCATGACGCGCTCGCGCGCCCGGATACAGGTTGGCGATCTTCTTCAAACGCTTGCACGCGGCGCGGGTGCGCGACTTCAGCGCGTTCTTCTCGAGCGTCACCGGGCCACCGGACTGCTGGCGCTCCCAGAGGTGCAGGTAGAGCTCGGCCACCGCCGCGTGGCCCAGCGTGCTGGCGAAGTAGTCATCCAGCGTCTGCCCCGAGGCCAGGAGCTGCTCGGCCTGCTCCACGGCGCGCAGTGCCTGGGCCTCGTCCCCCAGCTCCAGGTGCGTCTCGGCCAACACGGCCTGGGCGAGGAACACCGACAGGGGCACCGGGTGCCTGCGCAGCAGGGGCAGGCCCTCGCGGCCCTGCAGCAAGGCGAGCGCCTCGGTGGCGCGGCCCATCCTCAGCAGGCAGAGCGCGGAGAGCGCGGTGGACATGCCCGCCACGTGCGGCTCGGCGCCCAGGGACAGCAGGACGCTCTCGGAGAAGCCGCGCTGCGCCTCCGGGTACTTGCCCAGGCACATGAGTGCCTCGGCCAGCATGAAGCGGGGCCGGTGCTTCCACAGGCCGCCGTTGAGCAGCTGCATGCACGAGTCCGCGCGCCGCAGGGGCGCCAGGGCATGCGACGCCTGGCCGGACATGCTGTGGAACATCCCCAGCATCACGTGGCACGAGACGATGGACTGCAGCTCGCCGGTCTCCTCGGCCATGGCGACCGCTCGCCGCAAGTCCCGCTCCGCCACGCCTCGCATGCCCACCACCGCCAGCATGTAGCCGAGCTGCGCCTGGGCGAAGGCGGACTCGGCGCACGGGCCCACCTGGTCCGCGACGTTGCGGCTCATCAGCGCCGAGTGGGCGAACGCGGCCCGGTTGTTCTCCCAGTTGTGGCAGATGGAGAGGATCTCCAGCACGTGCAGGGCCAGGCGGTAGCGCTCGCGCTGCTCCTCGGGCAGGGCCGGGGACTCGCCCGACCAGCGCCGCAGCACGTGGTTGGCCAGGTCCGGCACCATCTGCAGGTCCACCTGGGGAGGCGTCAGCCCCGCCGCCCGGAGCGCGGCCTCGCAGTGGGCGCGCGCCTCGGCGTAGTGGTTGAGGCTGTAGTGGGCCTCGGCGAGCATGCGGTGCAGGCGGCAGCGCTGGGTGTCCACCGTGGTCTGCGCGCGGGCGCGGGCGTCGAACTCCAGGGCCTTGGAGAGGAAGGCGATGGCCTCCTGGTTCGCGTACACCTTGAGCGCGTGCTCTCCGGCGCGGGCGAGCGCTGTGGCGGCCTTCTCGGCCACCTCGGCGTGCATCCAGTGGTGCGCCAGCAGGGCGTAGACGGGCGTCAGGTCGCTGGCGTGGATGCGCTCCAGGTACTCGGCGGCGGCGCGGTGCAGGGTGCGCCGCAGGGCGAAGGGCAGCAGTCCGTACGTCGTCTCGTGGGTGACGGCGTGGCGGAAGGACCAGACGGGGTCCGACTCCTCGGCCTTGTGGGCGATGAAGTCCAGCTGCGAGAGCGCCGACAGGTGCGTGGGCACCTCGGCCCGGTCGCCCGCCAGGGGGTGGATGCCGTGCAGCAGGTAGTCCTCGAAGGCCCGGCCGATGACGCTGGCCACCTTCAGGGTGAGCTGCACCTGGGGCTGGAGCCTGTCGATGCGGCTGGTGATGAGGCCGCTGAGCGTGCCGGGGAAGCTGGCCCGGGCCAGCGCCTGCTCACCGCCCACCAGCGTGCACTGGCCACCCGAGGTGTCGATGATGCCGGCATCGCGCAGGGCGAGCACCAGCTCCTCGCTGTAGAAGGGATTGCCCTCGGCCTTCTCCAGGATGAGCGCCTGGAGGCTCTCGGGCAGCGAGCCCACGCCGAGCCGCGCGCACACCAGCTCGAAGATGTCCGAGGCCCCGAGCGGCTGCAGGTCCACGAGTGACGTGCGCGAGTCCTCCTGGATGGCCTTGAGCTCCGCGGGCGCATCGGCGAGGGGACGGAAGGAGAGGACGACGAGGGCGGAGGGCACCTTGTCCACCAGCAGGCGCACCAGCGCCCACGAGGAGGAGTCCAGCCAGTGCGCGTCCTCGATGAGGAAGAGCGAGGGCTCGTGCTCGGCCACGTGGGTGGCCACGCGGAGCAGCAGCCGGTGCAGGTTGTCGGCGCGGGCCTGGCCCAGCATCTGCCGGGTGAGCGAGTTGTCCGGCAGCTCCAGCGACAGGAGGGTGCCGAGCAGCGGCGCCAGCTCCAGCAGGTCCGGGTGGTGCTCGCGCAGCCACTCCTGGACGTGGCGGGCGGCGGAGGCGGGCGACGTCTCGGCCTCCAGGCCCAGCCAGCGGGCCACCAGGGAGCGGAAGGCGTAATAGGGCGTCTGCGTCTCGATGGACTCGGCCGCGCCGTGGAAGACGGAGACGCCTCGCGCGTGTGCGAGGCCTCGCAGGTGGGCCACCAGCAGGGACTTGCCCATGCCGGCCTCGGCGCGGATGAGGCAAGCACCTCCCTGGCGCTCGTCCTCGACACGCCGCACACGCTCCTCGAGTTGCTCCAGCTCCCGGCCGCGGCCCAACATCCGGGCAACAGAAGGGGGCGCCGAGTCGCGGCGGCCCTCGGGGCGGAACACGCGCACGGGAGACTGGAAGCCCTTCACGGAGATGAGCTCCAGCTCCTCGAAGCGCAGCTCGCGGTCCGCTGCCTGGCGCGTGTAGTTGTCGCACAGCAGCCCGTCACCGGCCGTGGCCTGCATGAGGCGCGCGGCGAGGTTCATCGTGGTGCCCACCAGCGAGTACTGCAGGCGCGAGGGGTGGCCGTACGCTCCACAGAAGACGCGGCCCGTGGCCACGCCGATGCCCGCACGCTGGCCCAGGGCCGACAGCCGCTCGCGGATGATCCGGGCCGCCTCCACCGCGCGCCGGGCGTCGTCGTCATGCGCCATCGGCGGCAGCCCGAAGGCAGCCACCAGCGTGGTGCCCTTCTCGTCGCGCAGCAACTGGTACAGCGTGCCCCCGAAGCGGCGCAGCTGCTCCTGCGCCAGCGACACCACCTCCTGCGGCCCCGCCAGCTCGGCGAAGGAGGCGGCGGCATCCAGGCTGGAGAGGTGCACGAACATCACCGACACGGTGCGGAACTCGGCCAGGTACTCCGTCTGCCCCGCCAGGAGGCGCTCGGACACCACCGGCGGCACGTAGGAGCGCAGCACCTGGGCATGGGACTCCTGGAGCTCGTCCGGCCTGCCAGCGGTGGGAAGCTCCACCGGGATCGAGATGGCGCTCAAGCACACCTGTCCGCCCTCGCGCGTGTCGCCCGTGCCGCGGCCCGCCAACAGCGTCCACGCCTCGGGAGACAGCACCACCTCACCGGGACGGGCCACCTGCGTGCCTCGCGACACCTGGACGATGGGCTCGCCGGTGAGCAGGGGCACCCAGCGTCCCTCCACCCCGCCCAGCTCGTAACAGGACACCGTGCCCGCCCCCACCGCCGCGCGCAGGCGCAGCGAGGTGCCATGGGACTGGAACGTGGACATGCGCCGCTGCACCTCCAGCGCGCACTGCGCCGCCAGCGCCACCGGCTCCTCCAGGCCACCGCCCTCGGACGCCGGCCACAGCACGTGCGCCGAGTCGCCCGCGATGATCCACACGTCTCCACCGTGGGCGTGGATGATGTCGATCATCGCGCCGAACCAGGTGTTGAGCACGTCCGAGAGCTGCTCGGCACCCACCGGGCCCGCCTCCGCGAGCCGCTCGGCCAGCGCGGTGAAGCCGACGATGTCCACCATCAGGTTGGCGCACGAGAGCGGCTGGGCCGAGGGCATGCGCGCCGGGCCATTGCGCTGGGCCACCCGGTGGCGTTGCAGATGAGGCAGATAGGTAGCGAGCTGCCGGGCCGTGGACCCCCCCACGACATTCTTCATACGGACCTCCAGCTGCGTTGCGGCTGAGTTGAGGCGGATGGGATTGGAGGTCAAAAGCTACCATCACCCCCGCCCCCGGGCCATAAGGGGAGACCACACGGAAGGGGGGAGCCCATGTCAACGGCACGTCAAAGGATCGCCATTCTCGGAGGAGGTCCGTCCGCCCTGACGGCGGCCTACCATCTCACCTCGGATGAGCGGCTACGAGAGCGGTACGACATCACGCTCTACCAGATGGGATGGAGGCTCGGCGGCAAGGGCCGCAGCGGGCGCGGCAGGGATGGACGCATCGAGGAGCACGGGCTCCACATTCTGTTTGGTTTTTATCAGAACTTCTTCGCGCTCATCCGCGACTGCTACGACGAGCTGAAGCGGCCCGCCGGGCATCCGCTCGCCACCTGGCGCAAGGCTTTCCATCCCCACAGCTTCGGCGTGGTGGAGGACTGGTTTCAGGGACGTTGGCACCACTGGCCCATCGAGTTCCCTGGCAACGAGGCCACCCCCGGAGGAGACGCGGCGCTCAACGGGAGCTGGGACTACGTGACCCTGGTGTTGCACACCGTGGTGGAGGCGCTGGCGGGCTGGCGCACGGAGCGCGGGCTGGGAGACCGGCTGTTTCCCCGGGAGCGTTGGGAGGGCACCCCGGACGAGGCGCCCACCTCCGCCGGCCGTCCGGACGCGGGCGTCTTCCGCGCGCTGCGGCTGCTGCGGGCCGCGCTGAAGCTCGCGGGAAAGACCCGACAGACACTCGAGCGGCACGCCCCCACGGTGCTCGGCCTGGTGCGGCAAGCCCGGCGCCTCGTCGTGGAGTCCCTGCACCGGCGCTCCCAGGAGAGCGTGCGGGCTTTCCGCTACTTCGCCTACGTGGACTTCTGGTCCACGGTGTTCATCGGGATGATGGCCGATCGGCTGTACGAGCCGGGAGCCCTCCACGCGCTCGACGAGTACGACCTGCGCGAGTGGCTGGCCAGGCACGGCGCCCTCGAGGACACACTCCAGTCGGCCTTCGTGCGCACCATCTATGGCGCCGCGTTCTCCTACGAGCGGGGAGACCCGCGCCAGCAGCGGGTGGCGGCGGGCACGGCCCTGCGCGCGCTCTTCCGCATGGGCTTCACCTACAAGGGCGCGGCCTATTACAAGATGCGCTCGGGCATGGGAGACACCGTCTTCGCCCCGCTCTACCTCGTACTCAAGCAGCGAGGGGTGAAGTTCGAGTTCTTCCACAAGGTGGAGTCCCTGCACCTCACGCCCGGCAAGGACGCCATCGACTCGGTGCGTCTCACCCGGCAGGTGGAGCTGAAGAATCCAGACAAGGAGTATGAGCCGCTGGTGCTCGTCGAGGACCTGGAGTGCTGGCCCGCCGAGCCGCGCTGGGAGCAGGTGCGCGGCGCCGAGCAGGTGAAGGGCCACGACCTGGAGTCCTATTACACACCGTGGAAGGGCGTGGGCTCCGTCACGCTGAAGGCGGGCGAGGACTTCGACCAGGTGCTGCTCGCCACGCCCGTGGGCTGCATCCCGTTCCTGTGCGAGGAATTGCTCGCGCACAGCCAGCGCTGGCGCGACATGGTGGAGCACGTGAAGTCCGTGCAGACGCTGTCGCTGCAGCTGTGGCTCGGAAAGGAATTGGGCGAGCTGGGCTGGGACATGCCTCCACCGCTGCTGAGCCTGTACGTGGACCCGATGAACACCTGGGCGGACATGAGCCAGGTGCTGCACACCGAGCCCTGGCCCGAGCACCACCGGCCGCGCAGCGTGCAGTACTTCACCGGCCCCCAGGAGGGCCCGGACCGGCCGCCCCCCGCGAGCGACCATGGTTTCCCGGCCCGGGAGACGGAGAAGGCGAAGCAGGAGGTGCTCACCTTCCTGCGCAACCACCTCACCGCCCTGCTGCCCGGCGCGGTGGACCGGCACCTGCCGCCGCACTTCGACTGGAACCTGCTCGTGGACCCCGAGGGACGCCAGGGCGAGGCACGGCTCGAGGCCCAGTACTGGCGCTCCAACTGCGACCCCGCCGAGCGCTGCACCCTCGCGCTCCCCGGCGCGACGAAGTACCGCATGAAGGCGGGCGACACCGGATACTCCAACCTCTTCATCACCGGAGATTGGATCGACAACGGGCTGTACGTGGCCTGCATGGAGGGCGCGGTGCAGGGCGGCATCCTGGCGGCGAGGGCCCTCTCGGGTGTCCGCTTCCCCCTCATCGGCGAGGATATGGGGTGGGACGGTCCCGCACCCGCGGCGACGGCTCGCGTCATTCCCCTGGAAGCGCCGAGGCGCGAGGAGGCACGGCCCGGACGCAAGGTCGGCTGATCGACAGTGCAAGCCCGGACAGCCACCGGTGGAGGGAACGGCTGGATTACCCTCGCGCACCCCTGGCACCTTGCGGTCCCCGTTCCCTCCCGGAGACACTGCCCGCGCATGCGATTGTTCCGATGCGCTCCGGCAGCCCTGTGGACAGCGCTCCTCGTGGGTTCCGCCGCGAGCGCCGCACCCCAGCGCGTGACCTACGCGCTCATCCTCGCCAACAACACCGGGCTCGAACCGAAGCAGGCCCCCCTGCGCTACGCCGATGACGACGGCGCGCGCTACTACGAGCTGCTCTCCCCCCGGACGAAGGAGACCGTGCTGCTCTCCGTACTGGACGAGGAGACGCAGACGCTCCACCCGGGGCTCGCCGCCCGCACCCGTCCGCCCACCCGCCCGGTGCTCAAGGAGACGCTCGCCCGGCTCAATGGCCTCATGGCCGAGGACCGCAAACGCGGCGACACCCCGGTGCTCTACTTCGTCTTCACCGGCCACGGAAAGCGCGGGCCCGCCGGCGAGGGCATGGTGAGCCTGCTGGATGGGCCCTTCAGCCGGACGGACCTGTACTCGCAGGTCATCGCCCCCAGCTCCGCCTCCTTCATCCACCTCATCGTGGATGCGTGTGACTCGTACTTCTTCGTCAACTCGCGCGGCGCGCTGCCGGTGGCCCCCGCCCAGGTGCAGGCGGTGCAGGGCCTGCTAGCCACGCGCGAGCTGGCGCGCTACCCGCACGTGGGCGCCGTGCTCTCCACCACTCGCGAGCAGGAGAGCCACGAGTGGAGCGCCATCCGCTCGGGCGTCTTCAGCCACCAGGTGCTCTCGGCGCTCGCCGGAGCCGCGGACGTCAACGCGGACGGGCGCGTGGAGTACTCGGAGCTGCAGGCCTTCATCGCCGCCGCCAACCAGGGCGTGGACGACGTGCGCGGCCGGCTCGAGGTGTCCATCCAGCCTCCCGCGCAGGACCGGGCGGCGCCGCTGGTGGACCTCGGGGACAGGGCGCGCCTGGGCTTCCTGCTGCTGCCCGCGGGCCTGGAGGGCCGGCTGTGGGTGGAGGACTCGCGCGGCCTGCGCGTCGCCGAGTTCAACAAGGAGCGCGAGCGCTCGGTGGTGTTGGGACTGCCGCTCGGGTACGGCTACTTCCTGCGGGCCTCGGGCCGCGAGGCCGCCTTCAAGCTGGCGCGCGAGAGCACGGTGGTGGACGCCGGAAGCCTGTCCTGGCGCGACAACAGCTTCGCCTCGCGCGGAGCCGTGGAGGAAGCCTTCCAGGAGAAGCTCTTCTCCGTGCCCTTCGGCCCCCGCTTCTACTCCGGATACATGGCCAGCCTCGGACAGGCGCCCGTCGCCCCCGAGCAGGGACCCGACCTCACTCCATGAGCCTCCTCTCCATCGCGCTGGTGCTGTCGCTGGCGCAGACCCCCACCTCGTGCAAGGGCGAGCGGGTGGTGCTCGTGCCCTTCCAACCCGTGGCGCTGTCGACCACCGAGGCTCGTGAGCTGGAGGACGCCGTGCGCCGGGTGGCGGAGAGCACCTCGGGCATGTGCCTGGAGCCCCGCGCGGAGACGGTGACGAAGGTACGCGCCCAGGGCGGACGGCTCGTGGGCTGTGTGGACGCGGCCTGCCGGGGCGCCCAGGTGCTGGCGCTCGGCGTGGACCGGGTGGTGCGCGGGGTGGCGCTCGGGGTGGGCGGTGGGCGCAGCGTGGCGCTCACGCTGGTGGATCGCGCGGGCCTGGAGTCCCATACCCTCGTCCAGCTCTCCGGAGAGGGATTGCCATCAGGACTGGAGGAGGCGCGAGCCCGCGAGGCCTTCTCCACCCTGTGGTCCTCGCGGCTGTCGTCCCACAAGGTGGAGCGCCCAAGCAGGGCCTTGCCCACGGTGATGCTGGCGGCGGGAGGTGTCGCGCTCGCGGCCGGGGTGGGCTTCGGGTTGGCCGCGCGCCGTTCGGAGACGCGCCTCGCCGGAGGCACCGCGGGCTGCACCGGCGAGGGCGAGGCCTTCCGCTCCTGTTTCGAGGGACGGATCCAGGAAGGCCGGAAGCAGGCGCGCACGGCCAACGTGCTGATGGGAGCGGGCGCGCTGCTGGGCCTCGGGGGGGCCGTCTTCTTCATCTGGGAGCTTCCATGAAGCGCTGGCTGCCGTGGATGGGACTGGGCGTGCTCCTGGGAGTAGGGGCGTGCGTCTTCCGGCCAGACTTCTCCCGCTTCCCCACGTGTGATGAGCAGGGCATGTGCCCCGGAGGCTGGACGTGTCTGGCCTCCGAGCGGGTCTGTCTTCCGGACTGCGGCGAGCGCGGGCCGTGTCCGGTCGAGGAGGCCTCGGACACGAGTGACGGTGGCTCCGACGCGGGCAGCACAGAGGGTGGTGACTCGGGCACGCCCGACGCGGGTCCGGCGAAACTCGTGCTGGGAGCGGGCAGTCCCGGCAAGGGAGTGGAGACCACCCTCTATACCCATCGCTTCCAGGCGAGCGGCGGGACTCCGCCCTACGCCTTCTCCTTCGCCACGGGAGAGCTGCCCCCGGGCCTGTCGCTCGACTCCGCGGGCCAGCTCTCCGGCAAGCCGGAAGCGGCCGGGGACTTCCGCTTCACCGTCGAAGGGGTGGACCAGGGCGAGCCGCCTCAGCACGCGAGCCAGGAGTTCTCCGTGCACATCCAGCCCCTGCTGCGTCTGGCCGGGCCAGGAGTCCTCGCGTACTACGAGAGCGGCAGTGCCTACGTGGAGCACCTCTCGGCCACGGGAGGCAAACCGCCCTACAGGTTCGAGCTCGTGTCGGGTGGCCTGCCCGCGGGCATCGTCCTGCGTGACGACGGCCAGGTTGACGGGAAGAGCTCGCAAGGGACCACCACTCCGCCCTTCGACGTCCGGGTGACGGACTCTGATGAGCCTCCGCAGGCCGTCACCCGCCGACTCCAGCTCACCGCAGTCTCGTGCCCTACCCTGACCGTATGCATCCGCAGCAGCGCACTCCCCGATGGGCGCGTGGGCCAGGCCTTCGCCTATTCCCTCCAGGTCACTCCCAGCTCCGCCACCTGGAGCTTGGATGCGAGCAAGCTGCCACCGGGCATCACCCTGAATGGCAACGTCCTCTCCGGTACGCCCACGAAGACGGGCGTGTATGAATTCACTGTCACCGCAGCCGCGCTATTGAGCAGTAGTGATCAGAAGACCCTGACGCTGACCGTGTACTGAGCGCTCCGGCCGGACCGGGGGATCCACCCGCGGGACCCTCCCTCAATACCCCTCGTGGCATTGCTTCAGGAGGGGACACGCCATCGACACGCCACGTGAGCAGAGGAGGGGGGATTGGCGGAGCTGGCGGGCACTCGTCGCGGGACTGGTGGCGGCCGGAGCAGCGGTGGCGGGCATCACCCGGACCGAGCCCCCCTGCGCCTATGTGCTGCGCCAGGCCGGAGGCATCACCGTGGCCGCGCCCGCCGTCGTCATCCTCACCCCGCCCGAGGAGGCCCAGGAGCAGCCCATCCGGATCCGCCTCGATGCGGAGGGTCAGGTCGTCCAGGACTCGAGCGACGGGGGCCGCACCTGCGAGCACCTCGGGGTGAGCACGCCAGCCGTTTCCATCCGGCTCTCCACCTCGGCGTTCGCCATCCCGGGCGCCCTCGTGGCGACCCCCACCATCGCCATCCAACTCTCGGAGCACATCTGGAGCGCACCGGGACACGTCCTCCAGCTCCGAGGGGGAAGCCTCCTCCTGCCCGTGCAACGGTTGCAGGACGCAGCACCCCTGTCGCCCATCACCGAGCCGAGCCTCTTCGTCGACATCGACGGTGAGCTGCGGACGGCCCGCTTTCTCGTGCCCCGCGCGGAGTCAGAGACGCAATCCGGGTCTTTCCCGCCCATCCAGATTACGGGTGATCCAAATAAATCCGCCCGCATCAATCCCCAGGAGAAGGAGCGGTCCAGGTCGCCAGGCACTCCGAGCGCTCCACCATCCGCAGGGAGAAAGACATGACACCGCCGTTCAAGACGTTGGGCCTCGCCCTCACCACCACCGCGCTCATCACCGGTTGCGGCACGTCCGCGTCGGATGCGGGTAGTGCCCAGGACTCGACGGTGGAGGCCCATGCCACCCGAGCCGCGCTCCAGGGCAGCGGGAAGAAGCCCATCGTGGAGACCACCGCGGCCACCGCCGCCGCCCCGAGTGCCTGTACCGCGCTCTACGCCACCCCGCAGGCGCAGGCGGCCATCACCCAGGCCGTGGTGGACCCGGGGCTGACGTCCGACGGGATGGTGAAGACGCTCATCCTGTCCTTCAACACGCAGGAGGCGGTGGCGCCCGCGGTGGACCTGCTCAAGAGCACGCTCGGCCTGTCCCTGGGAGAGAAGCTCGGAGCGTTCAAGGCACTGCCCATGGTGGCGCTGAAGGTGCCCGTGACGCCGCTGCTGCTGAGCACGCTGCGCACCACGCTGCAGCCGCTGGGCCTGCTGTCCATCTACCAGGACCGGCCGCTGCACTACTTCCTGGACCAGAGCGTGCACTACATCCAGGCGGACACCGCGCGCACGGCCTTCAACGTCACGGGCGCGGGCGTGGGCGTGGGCATCATCGACTCGGGCGTGGACGGCACGCACGGGGACTTCCCCAACCTGGTGAAGAACGTGAAGGTGGTGGCCCCCATCGTCGACCTGGGCGTGAGCGGCGCGCTCTACGTGGACGTGCCCAACAGCGACCTCACTAGCGGCCACGGCACGCACGTGGCCAGCACCATCGGAGGCTCGGGCGCGAGGTCCGGCGGCAAGTACAAGGGCGTGGCCCCGGGCGCAAGCCTCATCGCCGTGGGCGCGGGCGAAGCCATCAGCATCCTCTACTCGCTCCAGGGCTTCGACTTCCTGCTCAACCCGGACATCCGCGAGACGTACAACGTCCGCGTCATCTCCAACTCGTGGGGCAGCAGCGGCAGCCACTTCGCGCCGTTCGACCCCATCAGCATCGCCTCCAAGCGCGCCTATGACGAGGGCATGGTGGTGGCGTTCGCCGCGGGCAATGACGGTCCCGGCGCGGACACGCTCAACCCCTACAGCGCCTCGCCGTGCGTCATCTCGGTGGCGGCGGGCGCGGCCAAGGACACCAGCGCGGCCACCAACCCGCTCATCACCAAGGGCGTACCGGGCCAGCTCGCCGACTTCTCCAGCCGCGGCATCCCCGGTGACGCCAACCACCACCCGGACATCACCCTGCCCGGCGTGGCCATCGTCGCGGCGCGCGCCACCACCGCCACCGTGGCCCAGCCCTACCTCGGCCTGGACGGCCTGCACCCCGAGCCCTTCTACGCGGCGCTGGATGGCACCTCCATGGCCACCCCGCACCTGAGCGGCCTCGTCGCGCTGATGCTCGAGGTCAACCCGGCGCTGAACCTGGACGGCGTGCTGGCGGCGCTGACGTCCACGGCCCGGCCCATCTACGAGCAGAACGCCACCACCGGCGCCACGCGCAAGCTCGAAACGTGGGAGGCAGGCGCGGGCTACGCGGACGCCTACGCCGCCGTGCGCGCCGCCTCCGAATCCGCCGGCACCCGCACCACCACCGTCACCACGGCCCTGCCCGGCTGGAGCGGCAACGTGGGCCTGACGGTGAAGGTGCCCATCCTGGACCTCTCGCTCGTCCAGGCCTCGCACGAGCACACCCTGTCCGTGCCCGCCGGCGCCAACGCCCTGCGCGTCACCACCTCCTGGGGCAACCCGGCGCTCGACCTGGACCTGTACGTGTATGACCCGAGCGGCAACCTGGTGGCCAGCGGCGGCACCGGCACCTCGGCCTCGGAGTCGGTGTCCATCCCCCGTCCGGTGGCGGGCACCTGGCGCGTGCAGCTCAAGGGCTACCTCAACACGCCCACCAGCTACACGGGCACCGCCGAGGTGGACAAGCTCGTCCCCGTCTCCCAGTAACGCGCGCTCCCAGCACTTCCAGCGCGCCGCCCACGGCGCCGGGCAGACCCCTCCCTCCCGGCGCCGTGGGTGCCTCTCTTTCGGCTCCCGAGCCTCGGCGGTGGCGGGTCAGACGCCGAAACAGTCGTCGATGCAGCTCTTGATCACCTCGGAGCACACGCGCGCCGAGACACAATCCGCGCACTCCTGTGCCTTGTCCGCGTGGTCCTTGTTGTCGTCGGACTTGTCCTGGCAATTGTCCGTGCACGAGTCCACGTCCAGGCCCGAAGTGAAACACTCCTGCGACCGCTCACAGACGACGCGACAGTCGCTCTTGCAGCCCCCCAGCATCAGCGAGAGGCCCACGGCTGCCACCAACGTCCAGGTACGACTCTTCATGCTGCCCTCCATCATGATGCAGTGCATCATGCACAGGGATGGGCATGTCGAGAACGAAGAAGATCTTCTGCTGGGGGCCCACCTCGCGCTCAGACCGGCCCCGGAGGCCCCGGGCGCACCGCGGACAAGAGGAATTCGCACACACGCTCCAGCGCCTGCGTGCGCTCGAGCTGCGGGGGGAAGGAGTGGAAGGCCTCGAGCGGACCCAGGAGGATGAGCGGCTTGTGGTAGCGCAGCGCGAGCACCGCCTCGGACACCGTGCCCGCCCCACCCGGCAACGCCACCAGCGCGTGCGCGGTGAGCACATTGAGGTGGTTGCGGCTCATCGGCTCCGTCCCCTGCTCTCCGCTCAGCGGCAGGTGTGTGAGGATGGGCACCTCCACCGCCGCGTTGGGGTAGCCGGGCTTCGGGCTCCATGCGCCGTCCACCACCGCCCCCGGCACGATGCCGAGCGACAGTCCCTCACGCCCCTCCACCGCCACGAAGGCCTCCGCCGCCGCCCGCATCACCCCGCCTCCCGCGCCCGTCAGCAGGTGGAAGCCCTGCTCCGCCACCCACCGCGCCAGGGGCTCCACCCACGCCCGGTGCTCCTCCCTCCCCGAGCCCAGGATGCCGATGATTTCACGTCGCGTATGCATGGCTTCGCTCCCGGCGCGGACGTATGGGAAAGGTGGCCCGCCCTGGCCCCCTGTCAGGGGAACGGGGATTCGCCACGTCCCGTCAGGCGGCCTCTGTACGCTGGCTCCTCCCTGTCGCGGCGTCCACAATGCCGCTGTCTTTTCGACCCTGCCTGGAAACCATGACGACCTCCGCACCGCTGCCCCCCATGCCCCCGGGCCACTGGCTCCTGGGCCACCTGCCCGAGCGCGCGAGTGATCCGCTCGGCCTGTACCTCAAGAGCCGCGAGCGGCTCGGGGACGTGGTGCGCTACCGCATGGGCTACGTCTTCGTGGAGCAGCTCACGCACCCGGACCACGTGAAGCACGTGCTCGCCGACGCGAACGCCCGCTACACGAAGGGCACCGTCTTCGACAAGACGCGCCCCCTGGTGGGCAATGGCCTGCTCACCGCCGAGGGCGACTTCTGGAAGCGTCAGCGCCGGCTCGCCCAGCCCGCCTTCCACCGCGAGCGCCTGGCCGCGCTCGGCACGATGATGACGGACACCATCTCCGAGACGCTCCAGGCCTGGGAGCCCTCGGTGAGCGGGGGCCGGCCGCTGCCCGTGTTCCAGGAGATGATGAAGCTGACCCTCACCGTGGCGGTGCGGGCGCTCTTCGGCGTGGACGTGGGCGAGCACACCCGCACCGTGGGCGAGGCCTTCACCACCGCGCTCGAGGTCACCAACGAGCGCATCATCTCTCCCCTGCCCTACCTGCCCTGGCTCTACCGGCTGCCCACGCGCAAGAACCGCGCGTTCCGCCGGGCGGTGGACACGCTGGACGCCATCGTGCGCGGCATCATCTCCCAGCGCCGCGCGAAGGGAGCCGGGGCGGCGGGGGGAGATCTGCTCGGCATGCTGATGGAGGCGAGCGACGCGGACACGGGCGACTGCTTCGATGACGCGCAGCTGCGCGACGAGGTGATGACGCTGCTCTTGGCCGGCCACGAGACGACGGCCACGTCGCTCGCGTGGACGTTCCACCTGCTGGAGCAGCACCCCGAGGTGGAGGCCCGGCTGTACGAGGAGGTGGACGCGGCGCTCGGAGGGCGGGTGCCCACGGTGGCGGATCTGCCGAAGCTGCGCTACGTGGGCTGCGTCTTCGAGGAGGCGATGCGGCTCTACCCGCCCATCTGGGCCATCCCGCGCGTGCCCCAGGAGGACGACGAGGTGGGCGGCTACCGGATTCCCAAGGGGGACATCGTCATCCTGGTGCCCTACGTCACCCACCGCCACCCGGACTTCTGGCCGGAGCCGGAGCGCTTCGACCCGACGCGCTTCCTGCCGGAGAACAGCAAGGACCGGCCCCGCTGGGCCTACCTGCCCTTCGGTGGCGGGCAGCGCCAGTGCATCGGCAACAACTTCGCGATGATGGAGGCGCAGCTCGCGCTCGCCATGGTGGCCCAGCGCTTCCGTCTGCGAGGGGTGCCGGGCGTGCCCGTGGAGCCCGAGCCCCACGTCAGCCTGCGGCCCAAGGGCCCCATGCCCATGCACGTGGAGCGCCGCGAGGAGACGGCCCGGGTACGGGCTCGCACGGCGTGAGCCCCGAAGGGGCTGGCGCGCTCAGGGGGCGGGGCTGCCGCAGTCCAGCAGGCAGCTGTCGGCGGTGATGCCCCAACCCGGACGCTCGCCCTGCTGGCACACGCCGTCGCCGCAGTGGTGGATGTCCTCGGCGCGCAGGCGGGTGGTGAGCGGCTTGTACTGCACGCCGTTGACGGTGCACTTCGTGTAGTACGTGCCGTTGGGGTCCAACGTGCAGGACTGCTCGCACTGGCCGATGCGCTTCACCTGCGTGCACTCCGCGTTGGAGAGCGCCCCGTAGCCCCGCAGGCCGCACGGGCGCGAGGTGCTCTCGTCCGCGGCCAGCGAGTTGCGGTCGTTGCCGGCGAAGAGCCCCTCGTTGGTGAAGACGTTGCCGAAGAAGCACGACTCGCGCTTGGGGTAGCTCGCCAGCTCGTCCGTGGTGAAGGAGATGTTGGCCCCGTTCGAGTCGCGTCCCAGCACGGAGATGGAGACGTGCAGCCCGTAGTTGTTGGCATGGGCCGCCAGGCACGCGGAGATGATCTGCTGCTCCACCACGGTGGCCGGAGCCCCGCCCGCCCAGGCCGGCGCCAGGCCCAGCCCGCCCTGCCAGGTGTAGAGAGCGCCCGTGGCCGGGTTGACGAAGCTCCGGGTCTCGTTGGCGCCCACCGCGCAGCGGACCATGTAGCGCATCAGTTGCTCATTGCCGGCCGGGTTGCTGTTGAACCAGTTGGCGAAGTCCGTGGTGGACAAGCCATTGAGCGACAAGCCATTGAGCGACAGGCCATTGAGCGACAAGCCATTGAGCGACAGGCCATTGAGCGACAGGCCATTGTTCTCCACGAGCGCCTGCTCCTGCGTGCGCGGCGCCAGGTCCTGCTCCTCGGCGGACAGCTCCTCGACTCCGCAACCCGTGGCACCCACCAGCGAGAGCGTCGACGCGAGCACCCACCGCACCACGCTCCGACCCGCCATACGCCCGGCCATCCCGTTCCGCAGACCTTCGAAAGACATAAAACCCATGGCTCACCTCTGGCTCGTGGCGACCTGGGGCTCACCAGGTGCCGAAAGTCAGGGTGGGGATGCACCGGGTTCCCTGCATGGGCCGGAAGTCGAGAAAAGCCGTAGAGGTCTGCCGCCCGACAAGCAGCCCGTATGGCGATCGACGTTCAGCTCATCCGGACGTGGGGCGCTCAACACCTCGCAGGCCCTACGCACATCCACCGACAGGCCCGCCGTGGAAAGTCATTTCCCCATCTGGGGAAGATGACGCCCCCACGGCTGTCATCCGGTCATCAGCGTGGGAAGAGTTGGCGCTCCTCGGCGCCCGAGAAAGCCAGGAGCGCGCCCGCGGTGGCATGCGCATCACCCAGGTCTCCCTCGGGCCCCTGGTGTTCAGCGAGCAGCGACAGGAGCACCGCGTGGGCCCCGCCTCCCGCCTCGCCCGCGCACTGGAGACAGAAGAGCAGTTCCGCCGCCAGGTCCACGTTGCCCTGCTCCACCACCCAGGGCGTGGCCACCAACAACTCCTCCGTCCACGCCGCCGCGCCCGGGTCGCTCGGGGGGAGGCGCAGGTAACGGGTATCCAACAGGTACAGGTGCGTGAGCCAGTAGAGGTCCACCAGACGCTCCGCGTCCCGGAAGGCCCGTTCGGGGATGGACAGACGCACGTCCAGGCCGCACGTGGCGGCCATCTCCCCCAGCAGCCACGCGTAGAGGCCATGGCCCTCGCCGTCGAGGTGCTCCAGGTAGGCCCGGAGGACGTAGGGCCCCAGCAAGGCATGGGGCAGACCCCGCTCGCGGCGCACGTACCAGGCGTCGACCCGGGCCATGCCCACGTCCGGAGGCAACCCGGCGGGGAGCTCCAGGGGCACCTCCGCGAGCGCGGCCACCGCCGCCTCCAGCGTGGGCCCCAGCTCCCGCCGTGAGAAGGACCCGGGCGCATGGCCCTCCAGCATGTGCAGCGTCAGCGCGCGCAGCGCCCGTGCCTCGTCGTCCGGGCCCTCCGTGAGAGACAGGAAGGCCCGCAGCGCGCGGTCCACCACCTCCGGCCTCGGGGAGGCCAGGTGCGCGGGAGGCCCCGGCAAGAGGAAGAGGGCCGAGGCGTCGCGGGTGAAGGCGGGACTGCCGGGGATGTCCGCCACCGCGTCCGCCAGTACCGCGCTCGCGGCCGACGCCGCGCGCAGGGCCCGCGTGTAGCGCTCGCGGAAGGTGCGCCCCTCCACCTCCACGCGGTAGCGGTCCACCCGCCGGGCCCCGGCCTCCGCGGCGAGCGCCGCCTGGTGCCCGCTCTTGAAGGTGAGGACGAGCGGCGCATCCGGGAGCGGCTCCACCTTCTGGCCCGGCAGCGCGGCGGCGCGGGTCAGCTCCGGCAGCACCGCTTCGGGAGCACGCGAATACGCCTGGGTGACGGAGAGGGCCACCTTGGTGCGCACGTAGCCCACGCGCCCACCGAGCCTCGCCTCCAGCACGTCATCGCCAGAGACGAACACCCCCGGCACTCCGGCCTCCGCCGCCAGCGCCAGCACGAGGTCCGCCTCCGACAGCTCGCGGCCGGCGCACGCCCACGCGCCCAACACATCCACGGTGTGCGCGCCGAAGCCCGCCGTGCCGGCAGACGCGTGCATGCCCACGCAGGCCACCGCCTGGACGTCCTCGAAGAACCGGGGCGCGTACGCGTCCTCCTCGAGGAAGCACGGCTCGGCGGCGGGGTGCAGCGCCTCGAGCACCAGGTTGGACTCACCGGAGCCGGACAGGTGGCTGTCGCTCACCCGCACCCGCTGGAAGCCCGCGGCGAGCAGCCCCTCCACCGCGGCATTCACCTCGGCCGTCATCAGGACCCGGGCTCGCTCATACTCGGCAGTCCCGGAGATGAGCGCGGCCACGGAGTCAACACCGGCCACGCCCTCGAGGTCCACGACGAGCAGCGCTCGACGCCCGTCCATGCGACGTGCCTCCTACTTGCCCGAGCTGGGACCGCCCGCCTTGATCCACTTCGCCAGCGCGAGCGCCGTGGGCTCGTCGACGAGTGAGGCATACGTGGGCATGGTGGTGCCGGGGACGAACTGCTCGGGGTTGCGGATCCACTTCGCCAGCTCCTGCTCGGACTTGCCGGCGGCCTTGGCGATGCGGTCGTGGTAGCGCGCGCCCGGGGCGTGGCACAGCGTGCAGCCCAACCGGGCGAAGAGGGCGGCGGGGTCCACATCCTTCTTGGGCTCGGCCTGCGCGAGCACGAGCTCCGCGAGCCGGGCGGGCGCCGAGGTACGCACGGGCGAGCCCGGCTCCAGAGCCTGCGTGGACGTGGAGGCCGGCACCACCCGGGCGGACGGAGCACCGGGCGCCGGGACGGAGTGGGGCCGGGCGCCGGGCACCTCGTGGCGACGCAGGGGCAGCGAGCGGAGGAATTCGTACATGGCCTGCATGTCCACATCATCCGCGCCGCGGTAGCGGGGCATGGGGTAGCGGACGATGGCACCGGGAGCGAGCCCGTCGCGCACGGCGCGGGTGAAGTCCTCGAGGCTCCAGCCCTGGAGGCCGGTGGCGTCGAAGGTGATGTTGGCGGAGCGGATGGGCTTGCCATCAGCGCCGAGGAACTCGCGGCCACCGGAGTAGCCCTTGGAGCCGTTGGCGGCCTCCGGGTCGAGGCTGTCCGTGTGACACCCGCCACAGTCGAGCACGCTCGCCATGTAGCGGCCGTACTCCACGGTGGGCCCCTTGGGAGGCACGGGCATGCCCGAGGCGGGATGGTCGGGCACACGGGTCACCAGACCGAAGGCCAGCCCGCCCAGGAAGGAGAAGTCCGTGCGGGGAGCCACGGTGGCATCGGGCTCGAAGAGCGGGTGCTGGGAGCGCATGAAGCCCAGCACGGCCGCGAGGTCCTTGTCGCCCATGATGGAGGAGGGCATGGGGATGAGACGCCCGTCGCGGCTGACGCCGTAGCGGATGACGCGGGCCAGCTCCTCGTCCTTCGCCGAGCCGATGCCGGTGGTGGGATGAGAGGTGAGGTTGGCGGTGTAGAGCGTACCGAGCCACCCGGGCGCGTCCTTCATGGGCGCCCCGGTGACGCGCTGGGAGTCGGGCCCACGGTGGCAGCCCTCGCAGGCGCCACGGAAGATGCTCTCGCCGCGCTTCAGCGCTTCGGGGGTGCGGTCCGCCTGGATGGGCGGATAGGCGGTATTGGCGACACTGGCGCACCCGGACAGCAGAGCGCTGCCCACCAGCAAGGTGCCATACACGGCGCTCAAGACTCGTCGGCGCATCCGTTCGCGACCTCCAGAGAAATCCAGAATGCCGCAACTCCTGGTTAAACGGTAGACACCGCCCGTCCGTTCCCTCCCCGGGCAGGCACGCCTGGAGCGTGGGGGAGGGAGCAGAAGTCCGGGGGTGGGAAGACCCGGAATTTTCGTGGAGCCCGCGTCTGGACCCGGGGGTATATAGGGGCCGCGGCGGCGTATCCGCCGTGTCCGTCAGGCAACGCCTCTGTTGCCCTTCCGGGGGCCGGCCCCGACCGACACCCCGCATCTAGGCTGGTACGGCCATGAAGACCCAGTACGAGCGCCATTCCTCCGCGCGGATGTTCGAGAACAACTTCCTCGAAGCCGCCTCGAAGATCCACCCTGTCGTTCCCTTCGTCTTCTACATCCCGATCATCACGGCCATGCTGGGCTGGGGGCTGTGGAGCGGGACGACGAGCCTGGGAAAGGCCGCCCTGTTCGCCCCGCTGGGGTACCTCACGTGGTGCTTCATGGAGTACACGCTGCACCGCAACCTCTTCCACTGGGAGGGGAACGGGCCGCTCACCCGGCGTTTCCACGCCATCATCCACGGCTACCACCACACGTACCCGGATGATCCGCAGCGGCTGGTGATGCCGCTGGGGGCGAGCATCCCGTTGGCCATCGTCATCGGCGGGCTGCTGTGGTGGGTGGGCCGGCCGGACGCCACGATTCCGTACTTCGTCGGCATCGTGACCGGCTACCTCGTCTACGACTACCTGCACTGGGCGGTGCACTACAAGAAGCCGTGGACCAACTGGGGCAAGGCGATGCGCTCGCACCACATGGCGCACCACTTCGCCTGCCCGGACAAGAACTTCGGAATCAGCCACCGGTGGATCGACGTCGTGATGGGCTCGATGCAGGTGCGCGGGCAGGCGGCGCGCGACGCGGCGACGAAGCAGGACACCGGCACTGACGCGGCGGAGTAGTCCCCACCGCGCCGCACCGGCGCCCATCTCACGGGTGCGAGGCCGGGGCCGCCCATTGCCAGGCGGTGCCCCGGTGCAGGGCGGCGTAGATGGAGTCGCGCAGCTCGTTGCACTCGGCGTGGGTCAACGAGCGGTCGAGCGCACGCAGCACCACGCGCAGCAGCACGTTCTTCTGCCCGGGTGAGATGCCGAGCCGCCGGACGGCGGTGGACGGCAGCACCTCGTAGGGCGTCTCCGAGAGCACCTCGACGGACTCCACCACCTCGGCGCGCGAGCCGAGCGCGGCGCGCACCGCGTCTCCGAGGTCTTCGGAGGTGGCATCACCCTCGAGCACCAGGGACAGGTCCCTGCGCACGGCGGGCATGGAGGAGACCTCGCGGTAGGGCTCCAGGTCGAGCAACTGCGAGGCGATGCGAGGCTCCTCGGCGCGCAGCAGGCGGATGTCGTCCAGGCCCTTGCGCAACATGAGGATGCGGTCCAGCCCGAGTCCCATGGCGAGCCCCGAGATGCGTGCCGTGTCGAGCCCGCTGTCCGCGAGCAACGCCGGGTGGGCCAGACCGCACTCGCCGATCTCCACCCACTCGTTGCCAGCGCGGACATCCATCTGGAGCCCGTCCGTGGTGTACGGGTGCTGGGAGGGAGAGGTGCGCAGGGGGAGCCCGGGGAGCAGGGTGTGGACCACGGTCTCCACCATGTGGAGCAGCTCCCTGACGCCGAGCGGCGCTCCATACCGGATGCGCCAGAGGTCCATCTGGTGGGGCTCGCCGGTGTGGAGCCGGTCGATGCAGTCGCGCCGGTAGACGAGCCCAGGACAAGCGAGCAACACATCTCCGGGAACCCGGGGAGAGGCGGCGAGCTGGCGCAACAGCAGGGGAATCATGGCCGAGGTCTGGGTGCGCAGCAGCGCGGTGTCACAGACGTAGCGGGTGTAGCGCGCATCGCGAGCGGCACCGTCGGGCGGATAGCGGAGCCGGTCGTAGTTGTCGGAGACGGAGACGATGGGGCTGCTCCGGTGCAGCCGCACGTCACAACGCCACGCCTGGCGGAGGGCCGCGAGCGCGTCGTCGACGAGGCGCTGCATGGCATGGGGGCCGGAGGAGGGGTCAGTCAGGTCACGGATGGACAGGGCACGGCGGACAGCGTCGGAGCTGAGGATACGGACGGACATGGAAGGGCTCTCTCGGAGTGGAGTGGAAGGAGACGACTCCAGGCAGCGCCTGGTGCTCGGAGACCCCCCGAACCCCTGGTCCAGGTGGGCGTCACGCCGAGAGGCGATCTGCCGAGGGAGAGAGCGGGCTAGCGACGCAGCACGGCCTCCCGGCACCTGGTGGGGCTCGGGGGGCGGCTAAATCGACGCTGGCACGTCAGGAGAACCATCGCTCAAAGAAGGTAAACGCAGTCCGGGCCGGATGCAATCCGGGACCTCACGAAAACCTCGGGAGCAGGAGGGCCGGCCGCCCGCTCACACCTCGACGAACCGCGCGCCGGTGAGACCTTCCGCCTCCATGGCCTGCTTGAGGTCCTCGGAGATGATGAGACCCAGGGACCAACCCCAGGTGCGGAAGATGCGCGCGTCCCCCACCTTGGACGGGTCGATGCGCATGCCTGCGACGGACCGGTACCGTCCCACCTTCTCCGGCTGACCATCCTCCGGCTGCCAGTACAGAGCCTCCTCGCACCGGGCGTCGTCGATGCAGCGGATGGTGCGCAGTGTGTTGAGGATGAAGAAAGACCCGGCGTGGCCCTCCACCTGAACGGGGATGAACTGCACGTCCTGGACACCCAGGCGCTCGAAGAGACGGACGAAGCGACCGTGGACCACGGGAATGGCAAAGGCGGCCCAGCAGAAATCCAGCTCATGCCCAGAAACATCGAGAGGAAACCGAGGCACGCACTCCAGTTCGAGACGCCTGCCCTTGAAGAACTGCCAAGGACTGATGTCTTCGCCCTTTTCGTCGATAGGGCCACCAAGATGCCACCGCCCTGGATGGTACCTGTCGTCCATCAAATCGTAGTACCTGGACATGTCGTCTGCTCCGGTATCAGTCCTGAGACTGCGTTGCCAACCGATGGAGCCGTGAGCCCGGAGTGCATACCTCTTCAGCGATTTTCCGGAGAGCCTCCGCCAGCTTGCTTCTACATTGAGAGACGGTTTCGCAGTCTTCAATCGCCGCGCTGAGCTTCCTGAATATCTCTCGATGATACACCTCGGGATGAGGACCTTTGTGTCCCTTGAGGTAGACGAGGTTCTCCGCCGCATCCAGGCTCATCCCCGCCTTCGCGAAGAGCCTCTTGAACAAGGGCGTCCAGGGTCCGCCGGTGACCGTCGAGACTTCGTTCTTGTTCGTGGCGAGGTGGTGCCAGTGGTAGCCGGCCTTTGTCTCGGAGCCATCTGTGCAGGCGCTGCCCACCGCAGCGGCCACTGTGCCCACCGCGACTCCCGTGACAATGACGGTGCCGTCGGCCGCCATCTGCACCGTCGTCGCGCCGCCCATCGCCATGCCTCCGGGCAACGAGAACCGGGGCGCACGCAGCAGCGCGCCAAGTCCTCCCGTGGGGACCTCTGGCAACCCCCTGGCCACTCCCATGCTGGCCACCAGCATCAGCACCCGAAGTCCTGTTCCTCCCATCGCCTTGCCAAAGCGCTCCGCCGCTGCTTCGAGCTCCTCCACCGTCCTCGCCGCCTCCACCTCCCGGTACAACTGCACACAGGCTCGCGCCAACCGGGTGAGCTCCAACACGCCTACCGCCAGCGACAGCCTGAGCGTGAGTGTCGCCACGAATGCCTTGCTGAAAATGGGCTCGGGCACCAGCCACGCCGCGAAGTAGACGAGCACCGACAGCGCCACGCTCGCGACGAAGATGCGCGAGTTGAAGAGCTCCCGCGCTGCTTCGCGCACGCCCTCGCCCATGTAGCGGTGCGAGAGCTTCAAGGCCATGAAGAGGCGGCTCGTCTCCAGTGACTGTGGCAGGGGCAGCAGCGGAGGGCCGTACCGGGAAACATACTCCTCCCTCAAACGCAGTTCCCACTCCGCCGGCTGGCCTTGTTGCCCCGTCCCTGTCGATGCCAGGACGAGCTGGAGCTGGGACTTCTCCCTCGGAGGCAGGGACTCGTACAGCATCGCGAGCACCGCCCGGGCCTCTTCCACCCGGAGCCGCTCCAGGTTCGGGTCGGAAGCCACCGGTTCGAAGGAGAGCCTCAGCGAACCACCGGGCAGCGCGCTCGTCCGCACCACCTTCGGCTCCGCTCGCGACTCACCCGGAGCAGCCACCTCCGACGACGTGGCGCACGAGACCGTCAGGACCCACGACAAGACCATGGCCGCGCGTGCCAGCACAGGAGCTCTCATGCGCCGGCAGCATGCCCGTCCCCGGGTGGTCCCACCACCGCACGCGCGCTACCGCGTGCCGAAGAGCCGATCGCCCGCGTCGCCCAGGCCCGGCAGGATGTAGCCGTGCTCGTTGAGCTTCTCGTCCACCGCGGCGGTGAAGACGTGCACGTCCGGGTGGTGCTCGCGCAGGTTGGCCAGGCCCTCGGGACATGCCAACAGACACACGAAGCGCAGGCTCCCGGGCTTGCTCCGCTTGATGCGGTTGAGCGCCGCCACCGCCGAGTTCCCCGTCGCCAGCATCGGGTCACAGACGATGACATCCCGGTCCGCCAGCTGGTTCGGCACCTTGTAGTAGTACTCCACCGCCGCCAGCGTCTTCGGATCCCTGTACAGACCGATGTGACCCACGCGGGCGCTCGGCACCAGGTGCAGCATGCCGTCCAGGATGCCCTGCCCCGCCCGGAGGATGGCCACCAGCACCAGCTTCTTTCCTTCCAGCACCGGTGCCTGCATCTCCATCAGCGGCGTCTCGATGGTCTCCTCGGTCAGCTTCAAGTCCCGCATCGCCTCGTAGGCGAGCAGCAGGGAGATCTCCTGCAACAGCGCGCGGAACGAGGCCGTGCTCGTGTCCTTGCGCCGCATCAGCGTCAGCTTGTGCTTCACCAGCGGGTGGTCCACCACGGTGCAGTTGTCCGAGTAGTTCACGCCTGCCTCCTCATTCCTTCGGCTCGAGTGAAAAGAAGACCCTCAAAACACCGTCCCATCGCTCTCGATGCGGATGGGCGGTGTGCCCCCCGGGCGCTTCTCCGCGGCGATGCGTCTGCCCGCGCTCCACGTCCCGCCCTGCAGCACCTTCGCCAGCGGAAGCTGCTCCGCCGTCATCCCCAGCCGCTCACGCACCCGCTTCGCCACCTCGTCCAGCAGCGCCACCGTCAGCGCCCGCCACTCGACGATGGGCTCCGCTCCCGGCGCATAGGCGTCCGTGAGCAGCCGCGCGTCCCTCGGCACCAGCACGCCCCCGTCCACCAGCAGGCCACCGTTGCGGTACTCGGGCAGCCCGGTGAGCGCGTCCAGGTCCGTCACGGTGATGCCGCCTTCCTCCAGCGGCTCCAGCAGCGAGTACGTCAGCCACTGGGACAACTTGTGGAAGGGAACCAGCGATTCCGGGCTGCCCTCGGGCCCCAGCGCGGAGTGCGTCCACACATCGCCCAGGTTCACGCCCTCCAGCGTGATGCGTCCCGGCCAGATGGGGCCGAGCGACTCCAGCACCCGCCCGAGCACCTCCGTGGCGGGCACGCGAGGCCCCTTCCCCACCAACCGGTCATACAGCGCCCCGGGCCTCGG
Source organism: Vitiosangium sp. GDMCC 1.1324 (assembly GCF_003044305.1). Taxonomy (GTDB): domain Bacteria; phylum Myxococcota; class Myxococcia; order Myxococcales; family Myxococcaceae; genus Archangium. The sequence goes on from NZ_PZOX01000002.1 coordinate 185,680, forward strand.
CAGCGCCCGCCCCAGCCCGTGCAGCAGCGCGAGCCGCCCCTCCAGGCCCGCCAGCGGGTTGGACTCCGTCACCTGGAAGCCCCGCGCGAGCGCCTCGAGGCTCAACCGCCTCAACCCCTCGGCATCGGCCCGCAGCGGCTGGCTCGGGTCCGAAGAGAACGCTCCCGCGAGGAACATGCGGAAGCTGGCCACGGCCAGGCCCTCGGAGCGCGCATACGTTCCACCGCCGGGCTCCACGTACTTCCACGAGGGCCCACTGCCCGCATCCAGCAGCACGCTCGTGACGACCAGGTCCAGCTTCGCCCGGGCCCGCTCGGCGGGCGGCAGCGAGGCCAGACGCGCATCCAGCTCCGCGTTGCGCCGCACGCCGCCCACGTCGAAGTGACCCCAGCGGCTGTGCACCGGAATCTCCAGCGTGGGGTACGACGCCCGGGTGACGTCCAGCACGTAGTCCGCCAGGGCCGGCAGCCGCTCGAGGTCCACGCGGAAGTGCTTCAGCTTGCCCGCGAGCCCCAGCTCCAGCAGGGCCCGACAGCGCTCGCGGATGGCCCGAGTGCTGAGCAGGTACGCGACGGTCGAAGAGACCTCAGGCATCGAGCGCCCTGCCCTTCACCTCCACGAGCTCCTCCTTCGTGGCCACCTTGCCCGTGGTGAAATAGCCGGCGGCCTTCTTCGCCTCCATCTCCACCTTGGCGTCGGCGGGGACGAGCTCCTCCGGAATCGGCACGCGCTCGAGAATCTCGATGCCCGAGCGGACGATGGCGTCGTGCTTCATGTCGCTCATGGACACGAAGCGGTGGATGCGGGTGATGCCCAGCCAGTGCAGCGCGTCCGGCATCAGTTCCTGGAAGCGCATGTCCTGCACGCCGGCCACGCACTCGGTGCGGTGGAAGTAGGTGGCCGCCGAGTCCCCACCTTCCTGGCGCTTGCGCGCGTTGTACACGAGGAACTTCGTCACCTCGCCCAGCGCGCGGCCCTCCTTGCGCGAGTAGACGATGACACCCGCGCCGCCGTCCTGCGCCGTCTGGATGCACACCTCGATTCCGTGCGTGAGGTAGGGCCGGCACGTGCAGATATCGCTGCCGAACACGTCCGAGCCATTGCACTCGTCGTGCACGCGCACCGCCAGCGGGATGTCGGGGTTGGAGATGGTGTCCATGTCCCCGAAGAAGTAGAGGGTCAACCCGCCAATCGGCGGCAGGAACACCTCCAGGTCCGAGCGCGTAATGAGCTCGGGGAACATGCCGCCGGTCTGCTCGAAGAGCCCGCGGCGCAGCGCCGCCTCGGTGAGGCCGAAGCGCTTGGCGATGCCCGGCAGGTACCACACCGGCTCCACCGCGGCCTTCACCACGCTCACGTCGCCGTTGGCGCAGAGAATCCTGCCATCCGGCTTGAGGCGCCCGGCGGTGATGGCATCGCGCAGCTCGGGCATGTTGATGTGCGCGCGGGTGATGGCGATGGTGGGCCGGATGTCCATGCCCTGCTCCATGTGGGAGCGGAAGACCTGCGGCGCCACAGCGCCCCACGGGTCCATCGACACGATGCGATCCGGATCATTCCAGGCCTTGTGGGGGCCAATCTGGACGGCGGGCGCGGTGTTGGTGAGGTCCGCGCGGTGGTCCTGCGTGAGCTGTCCGGCGGCCACGGCAACGGCCCGGTAGATGGCATACGAGCCCGAGTGCGTGCCGATGACATTGCGGTGCGCGGGCTCGGTCAGCGTGGCGATGACGGGACCCCGGCGCGACGACTCGGAGTCTCCCCACTTGATGGGGATGACCTGGCCATCACTGTCCGGGTGAGAGGTGAGACGGATGTGGTTGACGGGCTTCTTGTCAGACATTGAGGCGCCCTCCTCGGAGTGCGCGCTACGGGGGAAAAAGAAAGAACGGGGGGAGGGAAAGCGTCAGCTCATCCAGCTGCCATCGGTGCGGGTGGTCCACTTCCGGGTGACCTTCTTGAGGTCCGTCCAGAAGCCGAGGCTGGCCACGCCCGTGATGTCGCCGTGGCCGAACTTGGACTCGCCGGTGCCGCCGAAGGAGAAGGGCTCTCGAGGCACGGGCACGCCCACGTTGACACCCACCATGCCCACGCGCGCCCCTTCCACCACGGCCTGTGCCACCGCGCCATTGGTGGTGAAGACAGACGCCGCGTTGCCATAGGGCGAGGCGTTCTCCACCTCGAGCGCCGCCGACAGCGTGGGCACGCGGATGATGGACATCACCGGGCCGAACAGCTCGCGCTGCGCCGCCTCCATGTCCGGGCGCACGTTGTCGAGAATCGTGGGTCCGAGCCAGTAGCCGCCCGCCCACTTCTCACCCACGGGCTTCTTCCCGCGCCCATCCAGCAACACCCGCGCTCCGGCCCGCTCCGCCGCGGCGATGGCTGTCTCCAGACGGTTGAGGCTCGCCCGGTCGATGATGGCGCCCATGCCCGGCCCCACCTCCAGCCGGGAAGCGCGCTCCACCAGCTGATCGACGATGTGCTGCACATTCCCCACCGCGAGCAGCACGCTGGCCGCCATACAGCGCTGGCCGGCGCACCCGGTGAAGGAGTCCATCACGGCCTGCGCGGTGAGGGCCTCGTCCGCATCGGGCACGACGATGAGGTGGTTCTTCGCCCCGCCGAGCGCCAGCACGCGCTTGCCCTGGGCACTGCCCTCCGAGTACACGCGCCGCGCCACGGCGGACGAGCCCACGAAGCCCACCGCGCGCACGTCCGGGTGGGCCACCAGCGCCTCCACCGTCTCGCGCCCGCCGTGCACCACGGAGAAGATGCCGCGCGGAATGCCCGCCTCCACCATGAGCTCGCCGAGCGCGCACGCGGTGAGGGGCACCTTCTCCGAAGGCTTGAGGATGAACGCATTGCCCACCGTCAGCGCGATGGGAATCATCCACATGGGCACCATGGCGGGGAAGTTGAACGGGGTAATCCCCGCCACCACGCCGAGCGGCTCGCGCCGGAACTCGCACGTGACGCCGCGGCTCACCTCCATCGCTCCGCCCACGTCGAGGTTCTGCAGCGAGAGCGCGAAGTCACACACCTCCAGGCCCTTGAGGAGACCCGCTCGCGCCTCGGCCACCGTCTTGCCGGCCTCGCTCGCGGCCAGATGAGACAGACGATCCAGGTTGGACTCGAGCAGCGCGCGGAAGCGGGCCATGAGCGTGGTGCGCTCGCGCAGGGGGGTGGCGCGCCAGCCGGGCGCGGCGGCCCGTGCGGCCTCCACCGCCTGGGCCACTCCCTCGGCGGGCGTCAGCGGCACGCGGCCGATGACGCCTCCGGTGTACGGGCTGTGCACATCGAGAAGAGAGGCATCTCGCGGGACGAGCCACTCTCCTCCCACGAGGTTTCGGCAGGTGGTAACGCTCTCGGGCAACTTGACAAAGGACACTCGCGCTCCCCCACGGTAACGACTGCGTCACGCGCAAGCATACCAAGCATTCTCAAGAACCCGGTAATCCCGTGGGAACGGAAGGAGGGGAAAAGTAGGTCTGTTTCCAGACACTTGCACCGTGCGACGCGGCGCGCAGTGACAAGGGCCTCGGACTGCTCGTAGCCGAAGAAGGCGCCCGCCAGGGGAAGGACCAGGCTGCCCATTCTCAGGACGCTTGCCGGGTTGTCGGGCACGTGCTCCGTCAGGAGGAACGTCTCCATCGACTGGAGTGCCCAGGCGCCTTCACCGCGTTTGCCGGGCCACACCTCCGAGTCCCCGCGACCACGGGCCTCGTCCCCCTCCAGCCACGTTCGCACCGCGAATCCCCTGGCCTCCGCCCTGCAACCAGACGGGGCATGCACGCCCCCCTGCTCGCGGTGCTCTCCCTCTTCTCCACCGGCGCGGACACCTCGCCTCCCCCTCCGGCCTTCAAGGCCATGACCTACAACGTCCTCTACGACGCACCCGCCGAGGACGTGGAGAAGTCGCTCGACGTCATCGAGAAGGAGAAGCCAGACATCCTCTGCCTTCGCGAGCTGACGCCGGGCTTCGCCAAGGCTTTCCGGAAGCGGCTCGGCAAGGAGTACCCGCACACCGTGCTCGCGCCACGCGGTGGCACCTGGGGCGTGGGCATCGCGAGCCGGCATCCCCTGCTCCGCACCGAGCGCTTTCCCGAAAAGCCCCACCGCCTGCCCGCCATGGAGGCCGACCTGAAGCTCGACGGGCGCGAGTTGAAGGTGGTGTGCGTGCACCTCATGGCGCCCGGGGCGAAGCACACCCGCTCAGAGAGTCTGCTCGAGTCCCTGGAGAAGAACGAGAAGCTGCGCGAGAAACAGAGCAAGGCGCTGATGTCGCGCTACGAGGACGAGAAGAAACCCCTCCTGCTCCTCGGGGACATGAACGAGGGCCGCCGGGCCCCCGCGATGAAGGCCTTCGCCGCCGCGGGCTTCGTCCACTCCTGTGACGGTCCCGTTACATCTTGTGGCAACACCTGGCCCGGCGCGAACACCGCCCTGCTCTCGGTGGTGGAGATCGACCACATTCTCGGGCGTGGGCTCACCTTCTCGGAGGCCCGGGTGCTCCGCTCGGGGGGCTCGGACCACTACCCCGTTCGCGCGCTCTTCAGCATCCAGCAGGACGCTGTCCCACGAAACAAGTGACACGCGCACGGGCGCGTGGTGTTCATCCCGCGCGGCGTCCTCGTTGCCTCTCCTGGAGACACCTCATGATCCCGAAGCCCTCTCGCCTGGCCGCATCGCTCGCCGCCGTGACGGCGCTCACCACCGGATGCAGTGGCAAGGAACCGCCTCCCGCTCCTCCTCCCGAGGTCTGCACCGGTACCACCGCGCTCGACGTGCTTCCGGGGACGTATCCGAATGCCTTGGAGCTGTCGGGCACTGGCGCACTCGAAGTGGCCATCCTCGGGGATGCCACGCTCGACGCTCGCACGGTGGATCCTTCCACCGCCTTCCTGTCCGACCCGGATGGCTCCGCCCCGAGCGTCTCCGCGGAAGCCACGCTCCGCGAGGAGGACGTGAACGGCGATGGTCAGGTGGATGCGGTGCTGCGCTTTCCCCTGCCCACGCTGGTGGAGCAGGGCGTCCTCCATGCCGAAGTGAGCCGCCTGAAGCTGGACGCGAAGACCCGCTCCGGCACCGAGATGAGTGGCTGCAACCGGGCACATGCCTCGGGCCACCTCCTCGCCCGGATGCCAGCCCCCACCGGCCCGTACGCCGTGGGCACCACCACCTTCGACTGGGTGGACCCCTCGCGTGACGAAACCTTCACCAAGGCCAAGAAGGACAAACGCGAGCTGATGGTGCGTGTGTGGTACCCCGCCTCGCCATCTTCCCGGGCCCAGCCCGCGCCCTACTTCCTCGTGCGCCGCGAGGGCATCGCGACACTGCAAGGCGGCGGCTTCGACATTCCACCCGGTCTGCTGGACTTCGTCCACGCGCACGCCGTAGCCGAGGCCCCACTCGCCGCGGGTGAGCGATTCCCCGTCATCCTCTTCTCGCCCGGCGCTGGCTACTCGCCCACCTTCTACACGTCGCTGCTGGAGGAGCTCGCCAGTCACGGCTACGTGGTGGTGGCCACCTCGCACACGTACACCACCGGCGCCGTCATCTTCCCCGACGGCCGCTATGCCCCCAACACCGAGGAGCCCACCGGTCTCTTCGGCACACCGTACTTCGACGTCCTGGTGGAGGACCTGCGCTTCGTCCTCTCCCAAGTGCGCGCGCTCGACGCGGAAGACGCCCAGGGCCGGTTCACCGGTCGGCTCGACCTGGAGCGGGTGGGCGTGTTCGGCCACTCCATCGGCGGCGCCGCGGCGACCCTCGTCTGCCAGCAGGACTCGAGCGTCCGCGCATGCTCCAACCTGGATGGCACATTCCAGGGCTCCTGGGAGAAAGGCATCACCCAGCCGTTCCTCCTGGTGCACACCCAATCCAACAAGGATGGAACCCATCGCTCCTTCATCAAGGACAGACGCGGCCCCGTCTACGAGGCCTCGGTCTCCCAGGCCGGACACCTCACCTTCTCGGACATGCCACTCCTCCAGGAGTTGATGAGCACCTACGACCCGAAGGTGACCGCCGACGCCCTCGACACGGGAACACTGGCGCCGGAGCGCGCCGCGGCCCTCACTCGCGCGTGGGTGCTCGCCTTCGCGGACGAGTCCGTGAAGAACAGCGGCGAGTCTCCACTGCTCCAGGGAGGCTCGGGGGACTACCCGGAAGTGACGCTGACGCGACATCCCCACTAGCCGAGCGGCCGGGCGGACAACCCTTGGGGTTGACCCTCGAGGACACTTGCCGCAAAACGTGAGGTGGGATGCGAACCACCTCCTTCCGAGCGCTCAAGTGGTGGCTGCTGGCCCTGGCCCCAGCCTTCGTGGCCGTGCTGGGAGTGGCAGTCCCATGGCTGCGGCGTGGGCACACACATTCCCCGAATCCGTACACGCTGGAGGTGGTGGTCCGTCACTCGGGACACGAGCACCGCGTGCCGCCCGGTGGACCCGTCCCTCCTGGAGAGAAGCTCGGCTTCCAGCTCTCCACGGAACGCTCGGGCTACTTCACGCTCCTCGAGGTGGGCTCGGTACTCGGGGTGACGCACGTGCTCCCCAAACGGCACGAGCCGTTGGCCATCCCCGCGGGCCGGGCGCAGAAGCTCAACGGAGACGTCCGCCTGGACGCGGCATTGGGCCCCGAGCGCTTCATCGCGCTCGTCTGCGACACGCCCCTTCCGGAGGAGCGGGCACGCGAGGCGGCCGAGCACGAGCTGACGGAGGCCAGCGGCAACCCGGCGCAGATGGGCCCCCTGGACGTGCCCTGCCAGCAGACCATGTTCCTCATCGAGAAGGTGGCTCCCCTGTGAGCCACTCCGGGCGGTAGCGCACCTCCACGGAAGGAGCGTCGGCCACCAGCGCGCGGACCCTGTCGAGCTCCACGGGCTTGACGAGGTGCGCGTCGAAGCCCGCCTCGCGCGAGCGCTGGCGATCCGTGGCCTGCCCGTAGCCGGTGATCGCCACCAACCGAAGGCCCTCGCCCCCCGGCCCTTGTCGGATCCGTCGCGCCACCTCGTACCCATCCAGCCCTGGCAGGCCGATGTCGAGGAAGACCACCTCGGGCTGGAGGGCCTCCATGCACTTGAGCGCCGTCGTGCCGTCGTGGACCACCGTCACATGGTGTCCATCCATCTCCAGCACCTCGCCGAGCAGCTCCGCGGCATCCACGTTGTCGTCCACCACGAGCACGCGGCGACCCTTCGAGGGCACCTCCTGCTCGGGCCGCACATCCTCCGTCACCACCGGGACACGCTCCTGGGTCAGCAACGGCAGGCGCACCGTGAAGACACTGCCCTGCCCCACCCCGCCGCTCTCCACCTCCACGCACCCGCCGTGCAGCTCCACCAGCCGCTTCACCAGCGTCAGCCCCAGGCCCAGGCCGCCCTGCGCCCGGTCGAGCGTGCGCGCCACCTGCATGAAGGGCTCGAAGAGGTGGGGCAGCGCCTCGGAGGGAATGCCCATGCCCGTGTCCGCCACCCGCACCACCGCCTCGTCCGCCTCGCGCGCCAGCGTCAGGGTGATGCGGCCCCCGGGCTCCGAGTACTTGGCCGCGTTGTGCAGCAGGTTGGTGAGCACCTGCTCGAGGCGCACCGGGTCCGCCTCGGCCCACAGCGGGCCGTCCGGGAGCTCCAGGCGCAGCGAGTGCCCACGCGACTCGGCGAAGGGCCGCGTCATCTCCAGCGCACGTCCCACCGCGGCCACCAGCTCCAGCGGACGCTTCTGGAGTTGAATCTTGCCTCGCGTCACCCGCGACACGTCGAGCAGGTCATCCACCAGGCGCCGCATGTGGTGCACCTGGCGCTCCACCACGTCACGCTCCCGGTGGGTGTCCTGGCCAGACTGCTCCTTGCGCTCCATGAGCTGGACGGCGGTGAGCACCGGCGCCAGGGGATTGCGCAACTCGTGGGCGAGCATGGCGAGGAAGTCATCCTTGCGCCGATCCGCTTCGCGCAGCTGTGCCTCCACACAGTCCCGCTCGGCGAGCGCCATGCGCAGCCCGTCCGCGCTCCGCTCCGCCTCCCCATACGCCCGCACCTGGGCGAGCGTCAGGAAGAAGAAGACCAGGCTCACCAGCGCGCCCACACACAGGACGGGCAGCACCGCCCTTCCGGAAGCCGTCTCGTCGAAGGCCGGCAACGAGGAGAAGGTGAGCGTCCAGGGATGCCCGGCCACGGTGAGCGTCTCGGTGGTGGTGAACAGGGGCGCGTGCGGCAGGGCTCCGATGTCATGCGAGCTGTGCATCAGATACTCGGGACCCACCGCCGAGCCGTCGTAGAGCTGGAAGGCCACACGTGGCTGACGCTCGGTGCCGAAGATGCTTCGCAGCAGGTCGCCCGTGCGGAAGGGGCTGTAGACGAAACCCACGAGCGACTCGCGCCGCTGCTCCTGCGTGGCCGGCACATGGCCGCCGCGGTAGACGGGCAGGTACAACAGGAAGCCGGCCTGCTTCTCGCCGTGGATCTCCTGCTTGAGTGTCACCTTCGCGCTGAGGGCGGGCAGTCCGGTGTCACGGGCGCGCTCCATGGCCTCGCGGCGGCGGGGCTCGGAGTTCATGTTGAAGCCCACGGCCGCGAGGTTCCTCTCATCGTGCGGCTCCAGGAGGACGACGGAGTAGATCTCATCATCGGTGCTGGGCGCTGGCCAGACGTGGAAGCCCGGCAGTCCCATCTTCGTCCGCGCCTGGCGCTCGAACTCGGGGAGCTGCGCGCGAGACAAGCGCTGGGTGAAGCCGATGCCCTGGATGCCCGGGTAGTGGGCCTGGACATCCAGGATCTGGACGAACGAGACGAACTCATCCGGCGTCACCTCCTGCTGGGTGGCGAACAGGCCCTCGGTCCCCTGAAGGAGCGCGATATAGGTATCCAACCGGTGCTGGATACGGTCCGAGGTCGCCTGCACCAGGTTCTCGAAACGAGCCTGGTCCCTCGCCCGTGCGTTGGCCTTCAGCAGCAGGCCCGCACACACGGTGAGTAGCAGCGAGAGGACGAGCACACTCACGGGCACGAGGTGCCGGGGGAATCGGATGAGATGAGGAGGGCGCAGGAGTTTCGTCACGAAAAGGGGAAGGAGCGCGGAGCCTGACCACAACCCATCAGAGGCCCCTGCTCCATCCCCGGACCCGCACTCCGCGAGCAGGAGGGCGAGCGCTCCACCCGCCGGCTAGTCGCGACGGTACATCGTCACCACGCACGCACCGCCGAGGCCCAGGTTGTGCTGCAGCGCCACGCGCGCCCCCTCGACCTGGCGCTGCTCGGCCTGCCCACGCAGCTGCCATACCAGCTCCGTGCACTGCGCCAGGCCCGTGGCCCCCAGCGGGTGTCCCTTGGACAGCAGGCCGCCCGAGGGGTTGGTGACGAACTTCCCGCCGAAGGTGTTGTCACCGTCCCAGATGAACTTCTCCGCCTCGCCCTCCTTGCACAGGCCGAGCGCCTCGTACGTGAGCAGTTCGTTGGCGGTGAAGCAGTCGTGCAGCTCGACGACATCCACGTCCTCGGGGCCGAGTCCGGACTTCTCGTACACCTGCTTCGCGGCGAGGGCGGCCATGTCGAAGCCGACCATCTTGATCATGCTGTCGCCGAAGCTGGAGGGCATGTCCGTGGTCATCGACTGGGCGGCGATGTACACGGGGTTGGAGTGGCCCAGCTTCCGAGCGAACTCATCCGAGCACACGATGGCCGCGGCGGCGCCGCACGTGGGCGGGCAGCACTGGAAGCGCGTGAGCGGATCAAACACCTCGTCCGAGGCGAGGATTTCCTCCACCGAGAGCGTCTGGGTGAAGAGCGCGTAGGGGTTCTTGCTGGCGTGCTTGCGGGCCTTCTCCGAGATTTTCGCGAAGGTCTCGCGCTTCGTGCCGTACTTCCAGCGGTACTCGCGGCCGGCGCCGCCGAACATCTGCGCGGCGAAGGGCGACTGGTTCATGCCCTGGGCGCGGTTCATCGTGTCCACGTGGCGCTCGAGCGGGTTGGCGCGGTCGTCGAACTTGGAGGCGAGCGCACCCTTCTCCATCTTCTCGAAGCCGAGCGCGAGCACGCACTCGGCCATGCCGCCCTCGACGGCCTGGCGCGCGAGGTAGAGCGCGGTGGAGCCGGTGGAGCAGTTGTTGTTGACGTTGAAGACGGGGATGCCGGTGAGGCCCACCGAGTAGACGGCGCGCTGGCCGCAGGTGCTGTCACCGAAGACATAGCCGGCATAGGCCTGCTGGATGTCGCCATAGGTGATGCCCGCGTCCTTGATGGCCGCCTGCGCCGCCTTGGTCGCCATCACGTCGTACTCCTCGCTGGCGCCCGGCTTGGCGAACTTCACCATCCCCACTCCGATGACATTGGCTCGACGTCCCATGGTTGCTCTCTCTTTCTCTTGGAGCGGTGTGATGACCCAGCAGTGGACTACAGGAGGAAGCGCACTCGCCTGGCGGCCAGCACATCCCCATCCACACGCAGCTTGCCCTGCATGTAGAGCCGCGTGACGGACTGAGGGTCCTGCTGCAAGGTGACCAGATCCTCGTCGGCGATGCGCACCGTGGTGTCGGGCTTCTCCACGGTCCCCTCGCGCACGCCCGGCGAGCCCTTGGCATCCACCACCCAAAAGCCCTTGGGCTCGGTGACGTGGAACTGGATGACGGCATCCACCTCGCGGGCCAGCTCGGGCTTCTGCGCCAGCCGCTCGCCGAGAGCCTTGAAGATGCCTGGAGCGCGGCCGTTGCCCACGCTCCCCCCGCTGCCCCCACTCGAGGCCGGAGCCGCGGATGCCTTCGCGGCGGGAGCGCCCTCAGCGGAGGGGCCCACCTTCGCGAGGAACCCGAGCTTCTGCGAGGCCATCACGTTGCCGGTAATCTTGAGCTTGCCGCCGAAGTAGAGCTTCTGCGGATCCGCCTTGCCGGAGGTCATCGCGAGGAAGTCCGCGTCGGTGAGCTCGAGCGTGCAGTCGGCCTTGCCCTGGGCGCCCTCCTGCACCGCGCCGGCGCCGTTCTTGAGATCCAACGTCCACGCGCTGTCCGGCTGGAGCAGCTTGAAGTGGTAGACATTGGCCACCTTGCCGACGAGCTCGGGGTGCTGAGCCACGTAGCCCCGGAGGGTCTCGAAGACGCGGGCGCTGGCGGAGCCACCACTGGACTGCGCGGGAGCACTCGCCTGCGCGGGAGCGGCGGGCTTCGCCTGGGAATTGGGTACTTCCTTGTGGAGCTCCACGACGGCATTGCTGATGACGACCTTGTCGCGCTCGACGACCTTGCAGCGGATGATGATGCGCTCGCCGTCCTTCCACATCTCGGTGCGGAGCGTCTCACCGGGCAGCACGCTGTCGGCGAAGCGCACGCGGATGCTCTTGAAGAGGCGCGGGTCGCCGTTGGCGAAGGCCTTGATGACGTGGCGGCCCACGTAGCCGAAGGTGCACAGGCCGTGGAGGATGGGCCTCTGGAAACCGAAGTTCTGGGCGAACTCCGGGTCGGCGTGCAGCGGGTTCCAGTCGCCGGACAGACGGTACAGGAGCGCCTGGTTCTCGTGCGTCTTCTCGGTGATGACGGCGTCGGGCTCGCGCTGCGGGGGAGCGATGTCCGTCGAAGGCCCTCGGTCTCCTCCCCAACCCCCGGCGCCGCGCACGAAGGTGGTGATCTCATTGCGCACGAGCGGCTCGCCCGTCTGCGCGTCGTAGCTGGTCACCTCGGTGACGACGAGCGCGTTCTTGCCCTTGTCGAAGATGTCCTTGATGCGGCCCTTGTGGCGCAACGAGGCCTTGGCGGGCAGCGGACGGAGCAGCTCGGTGTACTGCTCGCCGTGGAGGACGCGGTCCAGGCCGTAGTTGAGACCCGGGGCCTGCTTGCCCTCGGCCGCCAGCTTGAGGACGGTGTTGAGGGCGGGAATGACGCCGTAGGTGGGCAGCGGACGGAAGCCGTCGCCGTGGAGCTCGTAGACGTACTGGAGCTCCTTCGTGTCGAGCGGATCCTGCGCGGCGCCCACGCCCAGCGCGTAGAGCGAGAGGTCGCGCTCGTCATAGGACGAGGTTGCCTCGGGGAACTGGTAGCCGAGCGCGGCGTCGACGTCGATGAACTCGTTGCCGCCCTTGCTCTGGGAGGTGAGGTTGTCCATCACCGGCTGCATGCCGGCGGCCACGTCGGTGGGGTGGGTGGCGTCGGTGAAGTCGGTGACGGCCTCCCATGACTGCTGGACGGCCTCGGGGGTGATGGAGCGGCCGAGCTTGAAGACCTTGCCGCGGGTGCGCTCCCACCGGAGCTTCGCCATGAAACCGCCACCCACCTCGAACAGGGCGCCGGACTCCTGGCAGTCCTCGTGACAGAGCCAGGCGGCGAGCGGGCTGACGTACTCGGGCTTGAGCACGTCCACCACCTCCTTGGGCAGCACGGTCTCGGTCATGCGGCTGCCGGCGATGGGGGCGATGGCGTTGACGAGGATGTTCTTCTTGCGGCCCTCGATGGCGAGCGTGTTGGCGAAGCCCACCAGGCCCAGCTTGGCCATGCTGTAGTTGGCCTGCCCGAAGTTGCCGTAGATGCCGGCGGCCGAGGCCGTGAAGAGGACGCGGCCGTAGTTCTGGTCACGCAGGTGGGGCCAGGCGGCCTGGGTGACGCGGAAGGCGCCGAGCAGGTGGACGCGGTAGATGAGCTCCCAGTCCTGCTCGGTCATCTTCTGGAAGCTGGTGTCGCGGAGGATGCCGGCGTTGTTGATGACGATGTCCAGGCGCTTCCACGTGTCGAGCGCGCTCTGGACGATCTTCACGCCGTCCTCGACGGAGTCGTAGTTGGCGACGGCCTCGCCCCCGGCGGCCTTGATCTCCGCGACGACCTTGTCGGCGGCCTCGGAGCCACGGCCACCACCGGTGCTGGAACCCCCGAGGTCATTGATGACCACCTTCGCGCCACGGCTCGCGAGCAGCAGCGCATGCGAGCGGCCCAGGCCATTTCCGGCGCCAGTGACGATGGCGACCTTCCCGTCGAAACGAAGCTCGTTGCCCATTCGGTCTCCTTGCGGACCGGGAGCAGACGACGGGACGAGGACTTTGACAAGTGAGTCAATCGCCCCCTGACCCACCGATGGGAGATGGGGGGATGAGGGGATGACGCACCCTGGCGTGGACTCCGTGTGTGCCCCGCCGACGCAGGGAGAGAGGCCTCAGCCCTTGAGTCGCTTGCCCTCGGTGAGCATCACCACGGACTTCGCGGCGCGGGCCAGGCGCGTCTCGGGGCGTTTCGCCTCGCGGACGAAATCGGCGTACTCCCGCCGGTGCGAGTAGGACAGCGCCTCGAAGGCTCGGCGCGCGGCGGTGTTCTTCTTCAGCGCGGCCTGGAGCTCCTCTGGCACCTCGACGGTCCGCTCTTGCGTGTCGGGCTCCAGGGAGATCTCCAGCGTGTCGCCAGGAGACGCGCCTGCCTCTTTCTGAAGCGTCTTGTTCACCACGAGGAAGTGCGAGCCATCCCCCACGGGCATCGCCGAGCCTCGGAAGGGCACACCGTTGACCGTCCCCTTCACCGCCACCCGGGCCCTGCTTCCGAAGAGCTTCTCCACGTCGAACGGGATGCGGACCGTGGACCAGGTACCGGGAACCCCGCTGTGCTCGAGCTTCGCCTTGAACGCCTTGGGAGCCATGGCCGCGCAAGTTGACCCAGAAGCCGGTCCCAACGCCAGGGCACCCTCCTGCTTCCAACCCATCCACCTCAGAAGGAAGACATTCCCCGCAAACAGACCGGCGGCCGGCACCCAGGTGAAAGGGGGCCGGCCGCCGGAGCACGACAGTTCAGATTCCAGCCCGGTCCATCCAACAGTCCGGGCCGGCGGAGCCCTCCCCCTTCAGCACAGAAGGAGGAGGGCTTTCACATCTCAGTTCAGCCAGCGACGACGGCGCAGCAGGCTGACGAGCGCGAGGCCGAGCATTCCGACCGGCGCGCCAGCACCGGTGGAGGAGCAGCCTCCACCCTCGCCACCGCCACCGCCGCCACCACCGCCGTTGTCAGGCGTGGCCGTGGCTTCCACGACGGTGCTGTGCGAGGCGTGGTGGGAATCCGTCACGGTGAGACGGAAGGTGTACGTAGCAGCCTCGGACACGTCCACGCTCAGCACCGCCTGGGCGGCGTCGCCGAGCTCCAGGGCCGGACCGCCCGTCTGCTCCCACTTGTAGGTGAGCGCGTCACCATCCGCGTCGCTGGAGCCCGAGCCGTCGAGCGTCATCGACGTCTGCTTGCCAGAGAGGATGATGCGGGCCTTGGCCACCGGGGCATGGTTCTCACCACCACCGCCGCCGCCGTTGTCAGGCGTGGCCGTGGCCTCCACGGTGGTGCTGTGCGAAGCGCCATGGGCATCCGTCACGGTGAGACGGAAGCTGTACGTGGCGGCCGCGGACACGTCCGCGCTCAGCACCGCCTTGGTGGTGTCACCAAGCGCCAGAGCCGGACCACCCGTCTGCTCCCACTTGTAGGTGAGCGCGTCACCATCCGCATCGCTGGAGCCCGAGCCGTCGAGCGTCAGCGACGTCTGCTTGCCAGAGAGGATGATGCGAGCCTGGGCCACCGGGGCATGGTTCTCACCACCGCCGCCGCCGCCGTTGTCAGGCGTGGCCGTGGCCTCCACGGTGGTGCTGTGCGAGGCGCCATGGGCATCCGTCACGGTGAGACGGAAGCCATACGTGGCGGCCGCGGACACGTCCACGCTCAGCACCGCCCGGGTGGCGTCGCCGAGCGTCAGGGCCGGACCGCCCGTCTGCTCCCACTTGTAGGTGAGCGCGTCACCATCCGCGTCGCTGGAGCCCGAGCCGTCGAGCGTCAGCGACGTCTGCTTGCCAGAGAGGATGATGCGGGCCTGGGCCACCGGGGCATGGTTCTCACCACCACCGCCGCCGCCGTTGTCAGGCGTGGCCGTGGCTTCCACGGTGGTGCTGTTCGAGGCGCCATGGGAATCCGTCACGGTGAGACGGAAGCGATACGTGGCGGCCGCGGACACATCCACACTCAGCACGGCCTGGGTGTCGTCACCGAGCACCAGGGCCGGACCGCCCGTCTGCTCCCACTTGTAGGTGAGCGCGTCACCATCCTGATCGCTGGAAGCCGAGCCGTCGAGCGTCAGCGACGTCTGCTTGCCAGAGAGGAGGATGCGGGCCTGGGCCACCGGGGCATGGTTCTCACCACCAGGCGTGGCCGAGGCCTCCACGGTGGTGCTGTTCGTGGCGCCATGGGCATCCGTCACGGTGAGACGGAAGCCGTACGTGGCGGCCTCGGACACATCCACGCTCAGCACGGCCTGGGTGTCGTCGCCGAGCACCAGGGCCGGACCGCGCGTCTGCTCCCACTTATAGGTGAGCGCGTCACCATCCATATCGCTGGAAGCCGAGCCGTCGAGCGTCATCGACCGCTGCTTGCCAGAGAAGAGGATGCGGGCATGGGCCACCGGGGCATGGTTCTCACCACCAGGCGTGGCCGAGGCCTCCACGGTGGCGCTGTTCGTGGCGCCGTGAGCATCCGTCACAGTGAGACGGAAGCGGTACGTGGCGGCCGCGGGCAGGTCCACGCTCAGCACGGCATGGGTGTCGTCGCCGAGCACCAGGGCAGGACCACCCGTCTGCTCCCACTTGTAGGTGAGCGCATCGCCATCCGGATCGCTGGAAGCCGAGCCGTCGAGCGTCAGCGACGTCTGGTTGCCAGAGAGGATGATGCGGGCCTGGGCCACCGGGGCACGGTTGGAGGAGGGATCGGCGGGCGTGATGGAGACGTGCACCGTGGCGGCGCTGGAGAGCGAGCCGTCGCTCACCGACAGGCTGAAGACGAGCTCGGTGGCCGTCGTCACGTCGGGCGCGGTGAAGGACGGAGTGGCGGTAGTCGCCCCCGTCAGCGTCACCCACGGGCCACCCACCTGCGTCCACTGGTACGACAGGGTGTCGCCATCGATGTCCGCGCTCGCGGTGCCATCGAGGCTGACCGAGGTACCGGACCTGGCGGAGCTCGCGGAGCCCGCGTTGGCCGTGGGCGCGCGGTTGACCTGACGCACCGTCACCACCACGTCGTGGCTGGCGCTGGCGCTCCCGTCGCTCACCGTCACGCGGAAGGTGAGCTGGGTGTCGGCGCTCACCTCGCCGGCCACGAAGGTGGCCGTCGCGGAGTTCGCACCGTCGAGCGTGACCGGCGTGCCGGACACCTGCGTCCAGCTGTAGGTCAGGGCGTCACCGTCCGCATCCGAGGCAATGGCCACGAGGGAGGCGGTGCTCCGCTCGTCCACCGTCACGGGGGCCGCCGTCACCGACGGCGCGCGGTTCACGGGGTTGACCACCACGTTCACCGTGTCGCTGGTGCTCGCCTTGCCGTCGCTCACCGTCAGCACGAAGGAGAGCGTCTCGCCGGAGACCGTCTCCGGGGCGGTGAAGGTGGCGTGCAGCGTGGTGGCACCGGACAGCGCCACCGGGGTGCCGGACACCTGCGCCCAGGAGTAGCTGAGGGTGTCACCATCCGCGTCGCTCGCGGAGCCGTTCAGCGTGAAGGACTCACGCTCGTTCACGGCACCATCCAGGCCGGCGTTCACGGTGGGCGCGCGGTTGATCTCACGCACCGTGACCACCACGTCCTGGCTGGCGGTGGCCTTCCCGTCGCTCACCGTCACGCGGAAGGTGAGCACGGAGTCGGCGCTCACCTCGCCCGTCGAGAAGGAGGCGTTCGCGGTGTTGGCCCCCGAGAGCGTGACCGGCGTGCCGGACAGTTGCGTCCAGCTGTAGGTCAGGGCATCACCGTCCGCATCCGAGGCGATGGCCTTGAGGGTGGCGGTGCTCCGCTCGTCCACCGTCACGGACGAGGCCGTCACGATCGGCGCGCGGTTCACGTTGCGGATGACCACGTCCACCGTGTCGCTGGCGCTGGCGGAGCCATCGCTCACCGTCAGCCGGAAGGTGAGCGTCTCGTCGAGCGTCACCTCCGGGGCGATGAAGGTCGCGGTCGCGCTGTTGTAGTTGCGCAGAGCCACCGGCGTGCCGGACACCTGCGTCCAGAGGTAGCTGAGGGTGTCACCATCCGCGTCGCTGGCGGAGCCGGACAGCGTGACGTTGCTACGCTCGTCGACCGTGGCGTCCAGGCCCGCGTTCACGGTGGGCGCGCGGTTGACGTTCTTCACGTGCACGGTCACGGTGTCGCTGGCCGAGGCGGTGCCGTCGCTGACGGTCAGCTTCAGCACGACGTCGCTGTCGCTGGTCACGTTCGGAGCGGTGAAGAACGGCGTGAGCGTGCTGGCGCCGGACAGGGTCACCGCCGGGCCGGACACCTGCGTCCAGCTGTAGGTCAGCGTGTTCCCATCCGCGTCGGACGCGCTACCGGCGAGGTCCACCCGCGCGCGCTCGTCCGCCGTCACATCCGCGCCGGCGTTGGCCACGGGAGCGCGGTTGGAGCACACGTTGTCATCCGCGACGATGCTCGTGAACGGCTTGCTGGTGATGCCGGAGAAGGAAAGGTCGTCCAGCACCCAGCCCGTGAACGCGGCACCGTTGTCGGAGCCGATGCGGAAGCGGATCTGCACCGACTTGCCCGCGTAGGTGGTCCCCAGGTTCAGCGTCGTGGTGATGAAGGTGGGGAAGCCCGCGGTGGTGCCCACGAAGGCGCTGCGGCCCGCCAGCGGGTTCAGGTTGCCCGTGTACGCCAGCAGCGTGCCGGTGTAGGCGGAGCTGCCGATGTCCACCCACGTCGCGCCACCATCCTGGGTGAGCTCGATGACGGCGCCATCGTAGTTGCCGCCGGAATCGGCCTCGAAGTCATAGGCGTGCTTGAAGGTGATGATGAACGGCTCGGTGGTGCTCACGCTGAGCGCCGGGGTGGTGAGCCGGATGTCGCTCGGGCCACCCAGGTCCGGACCGAAGAAGGCCCGGTTGAGGGTGGAGGAGAACTGGACGATGTCGAAGTACCCTGCGGACAGCGTGCCGTCGTAGTCGGTGCTCCACGGCACCTGGTTGGCCTCCACGGTCTCCGTGGTGCTGGTCCCGGGCGCCTCGTCGTAGTTCGCCTTGAAGGACAGCGACTCGATCTTGTCACCGGCGGTCACCTGCTCGTCGTCACGCAGGGCCATGGTGAAGGTGAGGATCTGGCCCGTCGTCGCTCCGCGGAGCGTCACGGGCACGGACACCTCGGCGGCCCCGCCGACGGGGATCGCCGGGAAGCGCACGAAGCCACCGCCGCCCACCGTCACGCCGCGCGAGGAGGAGAGCACGGTGATGCTGGTGGCGCTGGCCGTCTTCGAGCCCGTGTTGCGCACGGTGATGCGCAGGCGGCCCGTCTCACCGTTGTCGAAGATGCCGTCCTTGTCGCAGGAGCCGGCCGGGAGGTCGTCAGCGAAGTAGGCGGAGACGAGCTCCACTTCCGCACCCACCGAGAAGCTCTCCACCACACCGGCGTGGTTGGTGGAGTACCGGTCGGGAGCCACCGCGCCCACACCCGCGCCGCGCCGGGCGAAGGCCGCCCAGAGACGCTCGCCGTCGGCCGGGTCGTTGGCGTAGGCCGCCGCGATGACCGCGTCACGCGCCTCCAGGAAGGTGGGCGCCGTGGGCGTCATCTTGTACCCGTTCACCACGTAGCTCTTCATGCGGTTCTGCGCCTCCTGGAACGGATGCGCACGCAGGAGCGACACGTAGCACTCCCACAGCATGGTGGCCCAGATCTCACCCGAGTTGTGGACCTCGGAGTTGACGCCACCCGGGGACGTGGGCGTGGAGGGCAGCGCCACGCCGTCGGTGATGTGGCGGAACATCAGGCCGTTCTTGGACAGGTCCGTCGAGTACGGCACGCGGCGGATGCCGAAGTACGAGGAGTCCGCGGAGATGCCACGCGTCGCGTACTCGGCCGCGGCGTAGACACCGTTCCAGTTCGCGTTGGACGGAACGTTGATGTCCTCCGCGCGCGTCATCATCAGCAGCGCGTTGAAGTCACCCCAGCCCTCGCCCATGGAGCGGCCCTGGTTGTTGACCAGACCGGCCGAGTTCTGGATGAGGCGGTTGCTGATGTAGTGACCCCACTCGTGCGCCACGATGGCGTTGTCCACCGTGCCGTCCAGGCTGAGGGTCGGCCCGCGGAACAGGCGCACGTTGAGCCCGGGGATGGTGGCGCGCAGCTTGTTGCCGTCCGTGAGCGTGATGCGCAGCGTGGGGATGGTGATGGTGGTGTCCGTGCCACCGATGTCCGCGACCGGTGCCACCACGTTGTCCGCGACGATGACGCCGACGGCGCCCGCCGCCTGCGCATTCGCCACCTTGATGGTGAAGGCGCACGTCCCACGGTCCACGATGGCGATCTTCCCGGCCACGTCCGCCGCGTTGGTCAGCGCGGTGCACGCGTCGGTGGTGGAGGGGCCGGAAGCATCGGCCGCGTCCTGGGCCACCACCACGTCAGCGGTGGTGTCGAAGGTCTGCGGACCGAAGCCGGAGGCAATACCCACCGCGTAGCTACCCGCGACGGAGCCGGGCGCGTTCGCCGTCAGGCTCGCGTTCCTCTTGCCGGAGAAGAGGTACATCTGCATGCGCGGGGGCGCGCCGTCCGCCGGCGTGGACATGTTGGCGTTGTTGGTGCCGCTATAGTCCTGAGCCTGGGCGCGGATGGCGTCGTTGCCCAGACCGCCGCGGCCGAAGTTGTCCAGCTGCGCGTTGCCGGAGGCCTCGTCGAAGCCGAAGTCGTAGAACCAGTCGTGCAGCCAGTTGTTCATGTAGAACAGGTGCGTGGTGGCTGCGGCGATCTGCTCCGCGTTGGCGTTCGGCTGGATGTCGAACAGCATGGTCCGGTCGAACACGCCCGGCGCGGTGACCGTGGGGCGGAGGTCGCCGGTGTTGTAGCCATCCGGCGCGGTGAGGTCCGCGTACGCGTCCACGTTGTTGCCGTTGGTCTCGGTGGCGCTCGCCGACAGCCAGGGATCGTTCTTGCTGAAGGGGGCGTTCTGGAGGGTGACCAGGGCGGGCGGCACGAACGCCGGGATGAAGCCGGTCGGCGAGCCCGTCGGGTGCGGCGTGGCAGTGTTGCCCGAGGGGCCGTCATGCGGGGTGTACGGAGGCGTGGAGTCCGCGAAGACGCGGTAGCTGAACTGCACGTCCGCCGTCAGGTTGTTGCGCATCAGCAGCCGGCCGTCGACCGCGGACACGACGTAGGAGTAGTAGTCCGACTCCCGGCTCTCCGGGCTCCCCGTGTTGAGCTCCACGTAGTACGCGGGCACCAGCGCGTTCGGCAGCGAGTAGAACACCTGCTTCACGCGCGCCGGGATGATCAGCCCCTGCGCCAGCGGGCGCGCGTACGAGGCCAGCTCGTAGTGCGTGTACTTGCTCCCGGCGTCCTGCTTCTCGTTCGCCTGCGTGAGCAGGCTCCCGTCCAGCATGTTGCCGGTCAGGTCCTGGTACGCCACGGCGATGGCCTGGGTCGCCGGCAACTGGAAGCGCATGCGCGCCGCGGGCAGCTCCGCGGACACGTGCTTGGAGAGCGTGCCGGAGATGGCTACCAGCTCATTGTCCCGGTTGAGCAGGAGGTGAAGCGACTGCCGGAAGACCTCGATACCTCCGGACTCCTGCGCGAGCGTGACTACCTTGACGCCCTGGCTGTTCTTGCTGACGCTCGTCACCCGCGCGCCCGCCGCCTCGAAGGAGCTCAGTCCGTAGAGGGAGGCCTGGTCGGCGATCTGCGCCAGCGCGGCCTGCTCCGGCGCCATGCGCGAGAACTTCGTCCGCAGCACGGCCGGTCCGCCGTTCTTGTTCACCCAGATGAACGTAGGTGAATCGGTCCGCTCGTCCCGGTGGGCAATGCGTGCCCCCTTCGCGTTCACGAGCTTGAAGCCCGCGGTCGCACGTCCCGCGGGCTTCGCATCCTGCAATGCATCGTAGTTCGGCAACGTCCGGGCCGTGGCGCCAGTACCCGACAACACCAGCGCCAGCCCCGACAATGTGGCAAACAGCCTTCTCACGTGGGGGAACTCCCTGTGGCAACAGCGGGGATGGGGTGGGAGACCCTCTCGTGGCCTGAAACGGTGACCCGGCTCATCGCCGGACGGCCACGCAGGTGACTCCCAAGTGACGAATTGTCACCCGGGCGGAAGTTTGTGCTCACATTGATGTAGGTTGAAAGGCGACACGTTCATTTCATGGCTCGCCGGAAACAGAAGCCATGGAACGGTCATTGACGGGCCTGCTGGCGCGCCTCCGCCCCCAGCACCCCGTCATGGAACGCGCGCACGGAGAGGGGGCTCTTCGGGAGCTCGTTGCACCTCTCCCACGCCAGCGCTACGCCTCGGGGGCCATCCTCAGTCCACGCGCCCTGCGGGCCCGGCGCTCCTGGCGGCGGGCCTGGTGGCGGGACACCATGCCGTAGGTGATGTGGTACCCGAGCCACGCGGTGGGTACGCCCAGCAGCACCCCGCCGATGACGAGACCAAGTCCCAGCTCGAGCGCGTCGGGGCCGGAGAAGGAGAGCGAGCCCAGGTCGAGGGCCGCGGCCCCAGCCTCCGCCTGCCGCGGGAGCGGCAGGAGCCGGTGCGCGATGGGGCGGCCAACGAGGTAGCACAGGCCGTACACGGGAGCGGCGGTGACGGGGTTGTTGAGCCACACGCCCGCGGCGGCGGCGACGCGCGAGAGCTGGAAGTGCGTCAGCCGGCGCAGCAGCTCGGCGATGACGAGGGCCAGGGGGAGCTGGAGACCCATGATGGGCAGCAGGGCGATGAACAGTCCGAGCGCCATGCCGCCGGCGATCTCAGCCGGGGCACCCGAGCCGCGCAGCAATCGCACGCGGACCCGGCGGAGCTTCCTCTTCGCGACCTTCCACCACGACGACACGGTGCACCACTCTTCGCTGGCCGAAATTCTTCGCAACCGGCGCCAGGATAATGCGAAGCCCACTCGTTCGCAGGGTGTCGTGAAGAAGCCCGGCCGCCCGCCTGCCACCATCCATCAGATGGCGTGCAGGGTGTTCGGAAAGGGGCGGAAGCCGAGCGCGGCCTCCACGAAGGCACGCAGCTCCCCGGCGGCCCACGGCGAGGCGAGCGCGAAGTGGATGATGCTGGCCTGGCTGAGGGTGGAGGCCTCCTCGGGGCGGAACTTGTTGGACAGGAGGATGCGAGGGCCCGGGTAGTCCCGCTCCACGAGGGTAGCGAGGAAGTCCGCCGCCCCCTTCGCGGCGGCCAGGCCCAGGTCGATGATGACGACGGCCGGAGCCGGCTGGACCTCGAGCAGGGGCAGGGCCAGGTCGAAGGTGTTGGCGGGGAGCAACTCGAAGCCCGGGGACAGCTCCCGGCGGGCGGCGTCACGCAGCGCGGGGGCGTCGGCCACGAAGAGCACGCGGATGCTCCCCGAGGTGGCCCGACCCTGGGAGCGTCCGTCACCTTGCGGCTGTCGGGAAGGGGGCTCGGAAGGCACGGACGCAGCGTACCGCCGGGGAAGAACGGTGGGCAATGAATCGCCCCTCGCAGCGACCGCCAGTAAACCCTGTGCGTACCCGAGCTACGCGCTCACGAGCGTCAGCTCGGTGATTTCGGGCGAGGGCCCCAGGCGCAGCGGCGGGCCCCAGTAGCCGGTGCCCCGGTTCGTGTAGACGCGCACCCCGGCGATGGTGGCCAGGCCCTGGATGACGGGCTGCTGCAGCTTCACGAAGGCCATGAAGGGGAACATCTGCCCACCGTGTGTGTGCCCGGAGAGCTGCAGGTCCACCCCCAGGCCCTTGGCCAGCACCGCCGCGCGAGGCTGATGCGCGAGCAACAAGCGAGGCACCTCCGCCGGAGCCCCCGCGAGCGCCACGTCCGGGCGGCACGCGTGCGACGGGTCCATCCTTCCTCCCTCCAGGTCCGTCACGCCCGCCACCGTCAGGCGCGAGCCCCCGCGCTCCACCACCCGGTGCGCGTTGAGCAGCACCGTGAGCCCCAGCCGAGCCACCTCGGCGGCCCAGGCGGCGCCCCCGTGGTAGTACTCGTGATTACCCGTGACGTAGTAGACGCCCAGCGGGGCGCGCAGGCCCGCCAGCGGAGCGACCTCGTCACGCAGCCGCGAGACGTTGCCGTCCACCAGGTCCCCCGTCACCGCCACGACGTCCGGCTTCAGGGCATTCACCTGGTCCACCACCCGCTGCATGAAGCTCCGGTCCAGGGTGGGACCGATGTGGATGTCCGAAATCTGCACCACCTTCATCCCCGACAGCCCCGGGCCCAGGCCCTTCACCGGAACCGTCACCCGCTCCACGCGAGCCGGGGCCCGCGCAGTGCGGAAGGCGAACAGCATCGCCGGTACCACCAGGCCCACCACCGCCAGCGCCTTGTCCCGCGCCAGCACGCCCGCCTCCGGCGCCGAGCCCACCAGCCGCCACCCCCACCCCACCACGTCCGCGAACACCGTGGCCGGCAACAGCAGCCCGAAGGCACCCATCCACAACATGCCGCCCCAGTGCAGCACCTGCTCCACCCACGAGTGCCGCATGCGCGTGGACGCCATGGCCGCCGGAATGGACGCGAAGCCGAGACCCAGCACCGCCCAGCCGAGCCCCGCCCACGGCTGTGCCAGGCCCGAGTCCGACACGAGCCTCACCCCGAGGTAGACATGCAGTGCCGCCACCAGGCCCACCACCATCGTCAGCGTCAGGATGACTCGCAGGAGCGGCCCCAGGGGAACCCTGCCCGGGCGGACGCCCCGCTGCTGCTCCACGTTCGTGCCCATGGACGGGGATGACACCTTGGCTGGCTCCTTCGCCGGAATGCCCCGGCGGGCTGGGTTCGAAGGCAGTACATAACGCCCTCACCCTCCGCCCGCCCGGCAACCGGGCGAACGCCCGCCATGCCCTCCTGCTGTCTACACACACGGGGGCCCTCCATCCCTATCCTCCCCGCATGAAGCCCTCCTACGCGAAGCCCCTCGGTCGAGCGCTCGGGATGGCCGCCCTGCTCCTCCTCGGGACGGCGACCGCACAGGGTGACGGCCAATACCTCTTCCTGCGCACCCCGAAGGCCGCCATCACGGCCCGGGTGAACGAGGACAGCGTCTCCGGCCCCGACGTGCAGCTCAACCGCGACGGCAAGACAGTGCGCGGGAGGGCCTTTGGCCAGACGGTGTTCCTCGGCCTCAACGGCCAGGAGCTGGGCGGCACCGTGGGCAGCGAGCTCACCCGGATGAGCTTCGAGGACAAGGGCGGTACCACCCGGGCGCGCGGCACCTTCTACGGCAGGCTCGCGGAGCTGAACCTCAGCCCCGAGTCGCTCACCGGCACCGTGGGCAGGTGCGGCTACGACCTGAAGGCCACCCAGGAGGGGTCCTATGTGGGCTCGCGCTCCTGCGGAGGCTCGCCGGAGCGGCCCGTGACGCTCGAAATTCCACCCGCGCTCGCGAAGCAGGGCACCGCGATGACGCTGGCCACGCTCGCGCTCATCCTGGGCACGCCCTGAACCCTCGGGTCTATTCGCAATACCTGGCCACCTGGTCGGCGGGGACCTCGTCAGGAGGGAGGAGTCCGAGGACCAGCTCGTTGTAACGGCTCTTCTCCAGCGGCGTGTTCTCCTTGGGGACCAGGGACGGAGAGTGAGCCGTTCGCAGGGCCTCGAAGAAACGACGGATGACGGCGCCCCCGGTCCTTCCGTACTCGCCGTACACCAGCGCCGTCTTCAATCCATGACACCCTCCCCTCCCGCCGGGTTCATCGAGGACCTGTGGGTAGGACTTGTAGAAATCGAAGTTCTCGCTCGCGTACGCACGGAACCGCTCTGACAGGCGGGTGGACCACTCGAAGCCGCTTGCCGCCGCGATCCGGTCTTCCAGCTCGGCCTCCACGGCATCCCACGAGGAGTGATGGTAGTTCTCCTCGTGCGGGACGCCCGCGCACCGGTAGAGCATGTGGAGCATCTCGTGGCTGTCATAGAGGGCCACCTCGATCGCATCCGGGTCGAACATGGCCTCGGCCTGCTCGAACAGGTAGTCGATGTGGCCCTCCTCCGTATAGGCAGCCGCCAGACCTCTGTCCTCCGGCCGGCGCTCCCGGAACGTGATGGCGATGCGCTCGTAGCACCGCCCGAGCTCCACCCCCGAGAGCTCCTCCAACGCGGGCAGGACATAGCGCCGCTGGTTCTCGACGAACGCCTCGCAAGCGGGCACCAGCCGTGCGTCCGGGAGCACGCTGCAATCTCCCTCCACCTGAACACTCGGGCCGCAGCCCACGAGCCCCACCGCGAGGAGGACTCCGAAGAGGGACATGCATGTCTTCTCGAACATGGCCGCGCGTCCAGCAACGGGTGTGCCACTCGCACGAGCGACTGGGACAGAGGAGGGAACGCGGCGCTCTGCCACGAGGGCGTCAGGCCAATCATGCAACTCCTTGCATGCCGCCATGACAAATTGGCAGGGAGCCGTGCGAGTTGTAGCGAGAACCTCTCTCTACGGAGTGGGCACGGGCATCACGGGGGCGGAGACGCCCACCACCGGAGGCACATCCCGCCCCTCGCCGAAGCCCAGCACCCACCACTCGGGCGCGTCCCGGCCCCGCTCCATCAGCGCACGCCCCAGGTCCTCCACCGGCTCTGCCTCACCATCGTCCGCGAGGTTGAAGGTGCCGTAGTGGATGGGGACGCTGTAGCGCGCGCCCAGGTCCACACTGGCCTGGACGGCCTCCTGCGGCGAGATGTGCACCGGGGACATGAACCACTCGGGCTTGTAGGCGCCGATGGGGAGCACCGCCAGACGGATGGGGCCGAAGCGCTCCCGGGCCTCGGCGAACTGCCGGCCCCAACCGGTGTCTCCCGCGAAGTACGTGGTGCCGTGCGGCCCTCGAAAGGCGTAGCCCGTCCACAGCGTCCCATTGCGGTCGAACAGACCCCGGTTGGAGAAGTGCTGGGTGCGTGCGCTCACCAGCGTCACCTCGGGACTCAGGGGAAACGCCTGCCACCAGTCCACCTCGGTGACGTGGCGCAGGCCCTCGCCCTCGAGGAAGACGCGGTTGCCCAGACCGGCGAAGACACGCACCTCGGGAAACTTCTCCTGGAGCCGCCGCAGGGTGGCCACGTCCATGTGGTCATAGTGGTTGTGGCTGAGCACCACCACGTCGATGGGCGGCAGGTCCTCGAAACGGATGCCGGGGGGCCGGACCCGCTTGGGGCCCGCGAAGGAGACCGGGCTGCAGCGCTCGCTGTAGATGGGGTCGGTGAGGATGTTGAGCCCGTCCAGTTGCAGCAACACCGTGGCGTGGTTGATGAACGTCACACGCAGGCCGCCGCGTCCCACGCGCTCGGGCGGTGGCGGACCATGCGGCACGTCGTTCCACTTCTTCCAGGGACCCGGCTCGCGGTGCAGCTGCCAGTCCAGGAAGCTGCCCTTCTGCTCGCGAGGCTCCAGGTTGACGAAGCGCTCGCCATCGAAGTGATCGCTCCGGGGCCCCTTCCAGGTGGGCGCGGAGAAGATGCACCCTCCCACGCCGACTCCGCTCACCGCGATGGCCAGCACTCCCATCAGGACGGTGAAAAGACGGCGCAGCGGACGTCTTGCCAGAAAGACCCTGTTCATCGTTCACCCATGTCGCGGCAGTCTCGAGTCTCCCTGAGATAGCGCCTCGCGAGGCGTTCAGCACGCGACTCTGCTCTCCACTGTCTCCGCCGCCGGGGATTCACCGCCCGGCCGGGCGCTGAGCCCGCGCCGCCTTCTGACGAAAGCCAGGGGACTGGAACAGTTCCGCGAGGAAGTCGAGGAAGGCGCTCGCCTTGGGGAGCAGGTGGCGGTTGCGCGGGTAGAGCGTGTGAATGGGCCAGCTCACCGAGGGGTAGGCGTCGAGCACGGTGACGAGGGTCCCCTTCTCGAGCGCATCGCGTACGAGGAAGTCGAAGAGCGCGACGATGCCCTTGCCAGCCACGGCGAGTTGGAAGAGCACATCGGAGTCGTTCGCATGGAAGGGGCCGTTGAGGTCCATGGAGCGGTAGGTCCCCTCCTCTTCGAGGAACTCGAAGTAGGCGGGCTGTCCATCCCGCAGGTAGCCGAGACAAGCATGATGCGTCAGCTCCCGGGGATGCTTCGGGACGCCATGCTTGCGGAGATAGGCCGGTGCGGCGCAATGGAGGATGCGGCTCTCGCCGAGCTTGCGGCTCATCAGGTTCGACTCGCCGAGCCTGCCAATCCGCACCAACACATCGAGCCCCTCGGCGATGGGGTCGACGAACTGGTCGCGGAGGGTGAGATCGAGCCGGACATCCGGACAGCGGTCGAGGAAGCGGGGGATGGCCGGAGCCAGGATGGCGCGCCCGAGCGCGATGGGCGCGTCGACGCGAAGCAGTCCCGAGGGCTTCTTGCCCGTGCGAGCCAGGACGTCCCGCGCCTCGTGGAGTTCCTGGAGGATGCGGACACACCGCTCGTGGAAGGCCTCGCCGTCGTGGGTGAGTCGCAGCGAGCGCGTGTTGCGCGCCAGGAGCGGCACCCCGAGCTCCTGCTCCAGCGCCGCGACACGGCGGCTCACCGCGGAGGGCGTCACGCCGAGGCGCCGGGCGGCTGCCGCGAAGCTGCCGGCCTCCACCGTCGTGGTCAGGAACTCGATGCTGTCGAGCATGGGCATGATTCGTTCCTTTTTCTCACGGTAGATGTTCTCCGAGCGGCTCTACCGGACAAATCCGCACGAATCTACCTTCCGTGGCGACCCAAGGAGGGCATCACCATGAAAGCTGTCGTCATCCGAAACCAGGGCAAGGGCCCAGAGGCCTGGAGACTCGTCGAGCGTCCCGATCCTACTCCCGGACCGGGACAGGTCCTGATTCGCGTCCGAGCCGCCTCACTGAACTACCGGGACCTGACGATCGCCCGGGGCGTCTACGGAGGGCCGTTGAAGCAGGACCTCATCCCGCTCGCGGACGGTGCGGGAGAGATTGTCGCGCTCGGGGCGGGCGTGAGCCGCTGGAAGGTGGGCGACCGCGTCTGCGGCTCCTACTTCCAGACCTGGCACGGAGGCCCCATGCGCGCGGAGTACTTCAACCACCAGCTCGGCGCGCTCTCCAACGACGGAATGCTGGCGCAGTACGCGGTGCTCTCGGAGGCGGGCGTGGTGCGAATCCCGCCGCACCTGTCCTACGACGAGGCGGCGACGCTTCCGTGCGCGGCGCTCACGGCGTGGCACGCGCTCTTCGAGGCCCCGGTCCGGCCGAAGCCGGGCGACACCGTCCTGGTCCAGGGAACGGGCGGAGTGTCGCTCTTCGCCGCGCAGTTCGCGAAGGCGGAGGGGCTCCGGGTGATTGCCACCTCGTCGAGCAACGAGAAGCTCGCGCGGCTGCGGAAGCTCGGCATCATCACCGACACCATCAACTACAAGGAGACCCCCGAGTGGCAGCAGGAAGTGCTGCGGCTCACCAATGGCGAGGGCGTGGACCACATCATCGAGGTGGGCGGTGGCGGCACGCTGAGCCGCTCCCTCCAAGCCGTGAGGTTTGGCGGGACGGTGAGTGTGATTGGCCTCCTGACGGGAGTCGGACGAGAGATCGATCCCCTGCCGGTCCTCTTCAGGGCCACCCGGCTCGAGGGCATCGTCGTCGGCTCGACCCACAGCTTCGAGAACATGAATCGCGCGATCGAACGGCTCGGCATCAGACCGGTGATTGACGAGGTCTTCCCGCTGGAGCGCGCGGGCGAGGCGCTGGCGAAGATGGACGCGGCCTCGCACTTCGGCAAGCTCGTCATCCGCGTGGAGTGAGCTCGGCCGGGCTTCGCGACTCCGTCCACCTGGCATGGATGTGCTGGTGGCCGGGGTACAGGCGGGCAGCTTCGTGCGCACCGCCGAGACCCTCGCCTCCAGTCAGCGCCGCCTCGCCTTCACCGCTTCGCTCAGCAACTTCAGCGTCTCGGAGGAGTCCTCCCAGCCGAGGCAGGCGTCGGTGATGCTCTTGCCGTATTCGAGCTTCGCCGGGTCATCCCTGCCAGGCGAGAACTTCTGCGCTCCGGCCACCAGATGGCTCTCCACCATGACGCCGAACACGCGCCGGCTACCACCGGCAATCTGCGACGCGAGGTCTCGCGCGACATCCATCTGCTTCTGGTACTGCTTGCTGCTGTTGGCATGCGAGCAGTCGACCATCAGCGTGGCCGGCAGTTTTGACGTCTCCAGGTCCTGACAGGCGGCCGCGACACTGGTGGCGTCGTAGTTCGGCGCCTTGCCTCCGCGCAGGATGACGTGGCAATCGGTGTTGCCCTTGGTCTCGACGATCGCCACCTGGCCGTTCTTGTGCACCGAGAGGAAGTGGTGCGGCTGTGCGGCCGCCTGGATCGCGTCGGTGGCGATCTTGATGTTGCCGTCAGTGCCGTTCTTGAAGCCGATCGGTGCCGAGATGCCCGAGGCCAGCTCGCGGTGCACCTGGCTCTCGGTGGTGCGGGCGCCAATCGCCCCCCATGAGATGAGGTCACCGATGTACTGCGGCGAGATGACGTCGAGGAACTCACTGCCCGCGGGCATGCCGAGCCGGTTGATCTCCAGCAGCAGGTGTCGAGCGATGCGCAAGCCTTCGTCGATGCGGTAGCTCTCGTCGAGGTAGGGATCGTTGATCAACCCCTTCCAGCCAACCGTCGTGCGCGGTTTCTCGAAGTACACGCGCATCACGAGTTCCAGCGAGTCGGCGTAGCGCTCGCGCTCCACCCGCAGCCGCTTCGCGTAGTCGAGCGCGGCCTGGGGGTCATGGATGGAGCACGGGCCCATGATGACCAGCAGGCGGTCGTCCGTCCCGGCCATGATGCGGCGGATGCGCTGGCGCGTGTCGCCAATCAGCGTTTCCATTGCCGTACCACGCACGGGGAAGAAGCGGATGAGGTGTTGGGGCGGTGGCAGCGGCGTCACGTCGCGGATCCTCTCGTCGTCCGTCTGGCTGGTCTTGTCGACGGGAGCGGACCAACCCTCGGCCGTGGGGGTGGACCTGGCATTCATCGGGAGCTCCTTCATTCGGGTTGCAGAGGTGATGGGCGGGTTTTTGGACAAAAAAAAACCGCCGGGCGGAGCCGGCGGTTTCGGGAGATCTGCTGCGCGCTTTGCCTACGCGTTCGCCTCTCCTCCGCCGGTGCGGTGCGAGAACCAGAACCACGTAAAGGCAAAGCGGAAGAAGCGCATGCGTTCCTTGTAGCACGGACGTCCGGCGCGGCGTCAAGCCAGCCCCCGGCGGCTCGGCGGCCTGCTCAGGCCCGGCGTGCGGGCCGCTCGGGGGACACGGCATGGGCTCGGAGGAACGTGTCCAGATGGTCCTCCAGGAAGCGCTCCACGTCCAACGGACGGCAGCGAGCGCCGGAGAGCTGCACCTGGTGCAGCAGCCCGAGCACCACCGGGCACACCAGCTCCAACGCGGCATGGCGCACGTCACAGCGCCGCAACTCCCCGTCCGCGATGTGGCGGGCCAGACGCGCCTCCGCCGCCTGCAACGTGGGCTCGAGCAACTCCTGCACGTACACCGGCCCGAGCGTCTCGTGGCCCACGCTCGCGGTGAGCCCGAAGGCGTGCGCCGCTCCCACACCCATGCGCCAGCCCACGAGGAGCGATTGGAGGAACCACTGGAGCGACTCGCGCACCGGGCCGTGGAACTCCGTGGCCGCGGCGAGCAGGTGCGGCAGACCCCGCCGGTGCATGTCCGCCATCACCTCCGCCAGCAGCGCCTCGCGCGAGCCGAAGTAGTGGCGCAACGTGGCCACGCTCACCCCGGCCACCTCGGCGAGCTCTCGGAAGCTCGTCTGGGCCCCGTCCGGCGCGAGCAGGCGTACGCGGACCGCCTCCAACAGACGCTCGCGCTCCTTCTCGTAGTCCGCGTTGCGGCTCCCCTTCACCCGGGCCATTCAGCTTGAATAACCCGCATGAGGTAGGAAATCCACCGCCACGCACTCCCTGCGCCCCCACCTCCGGCACTTCGACTTGAAATTGAATAGACCGACGTGAATATTCTATCCCGCGAGCGGTACATCGGGAGGAATTCATGCTGGACGGCTTCGCCAACGAGGGCTTCGCGGACGTGTGGACACCCGTGGCGATGTCCCGGGAAGTGGGCAAGGCGCCCCTCGGGCTGACGGTGGCCTCGGAGCGCATCGTGCTCTTCCGGGACAACGCGGGCCGGCTATCCGCGCTGCACGACCGATGCCCGCACCGGGGCGTGAAGCTGTCCCTGGGGAAGGTGGGCAAGGACGGGTGCTTGGAGTGCCCCTTCCACGGGTGGCGCTTCGCATCGGGCGGGGCCTGCACGCACATCCCGCTCAATCCCATGCCCGAGGAGAAGCGCAAGCGCTTCGCCGCCACCGCCTTTCCGGTACGCGAGCGCGGCGGCCTGATCTGGCTCTACACGCGTCCGGGCGCCGAAGCCCCCGACGAGCCAGCGGTGCCCTCCGTGATGGAGCAGGACGGCATTCACGTGTGGCACTACGCCGAGACGTGGAACGCGCACTGGACGCGGGCGATGGAGAACATGCTGGACTCACCGCACCTGCCCTACGTGCACCGGCGCAGCATCGGCGGGCCGATGTGGCGGCGGATGAAGCCGGACTCGAAGATGGAGATGGAGGTGCACCCCACGCCCACGGGCTTCCGCTCCGCGTGGAGCCTGGACGGAGGGCCCACGTCCGCGGCGCTCGAGTGGCTGCGCCCCAACGGCATGGCGCTGCACATCCCCATCCCGAATCGTATCATGCGCCTGCACATGTACTGCGTGCCGGAGGATGCGACCCACACGCGGATGGTGCTGGTGAGCACGCGCGACTTCCTGAAGCTCCAGCCGCTGGCGGCCCTGCTCGACCGCTACAACAAGCGCATCCTGCGCGAGGACCAGGCGGTGGTGGAGTCGAGCGACCCCATCGAGGCACCGCCGGTCTCCGAGGAACGCAGCGTGGCGACGGACCGAGCCACGCTGGCCTTCCGGCGCTGGTACCTGGAGCGCAAGAAGCGGAGCGAGCGAGAGGCCACCGCCAGCACCGAGACCACGCCGCTGGCGAGCTGAATGGCCCGTTTCAGGCCGGCGGACCCTGGAGCCCCAGCAGGGCCTTGCCGAGGAAGTCGCGGATGACCGCGGGGGACCAGGCCATCAGCGGGCCGCTCATGGCATCCCGGAGGTAGCGCTCGATGGGGCGGCTGCGGAGATAGCCCGAGCCTCCCGCCAACTCCAGAGCGGCGGTGGCGATGGCCACGGCCGCCTCATTGGCCACGACCTTGGCCTGCATCTGGAGGATGGGGAAATCCGGCTCGCGGCGGTCCGTGGCAACGGCCGAGCGCTGGGCCAGCGACCGGGCCGCTTCCAGGCGGATGCTCATGTCCGCCACCGCGAACTGTATCCACTGCATCTCGGCCAGGGGACGGTTGTCCGGGGGAAGCTTGCGCTCGCGCGCGTACTCGAGCGCGAAGGCCATGGCCGCCTCGGCGATGCCGAGGGAGATCCACGGCAGCCCCACGGCGATGGCATTGGGCTGGGTGGGATCCAACACCAGCCGCCGGGACTCCGGCAGCAGCGTGTCATGGAAGTGCACGAGCTGGCTCCGGGTGGCCCGCATGCCCATCGTGTCCCAGATGTCCTCCACCTGGATGGAGGCGTCCTTGTCGATGAGGAAGAAGGCGGGCTGCCCATCACAGACGGCGTTGGTGAGCAGGTAGCTGGCGTGCTCGCAGCCGGAGACGAAGCGCTTGGCTCCGGACAGGCGCCAGCCCCCCTCCACGCGGCGGGCCTCCTGGCGCGGCATGAGGAACATGTTGCCGCTGGTGGGCTCGGACAGGGCGTTGCCGAACCAGACGCCCCGGCGGAACTCGGCCGCGAAGAAGCCCACCTGCGCCGGGTCCGGCAGCGCCAGGAAGCCGCAACCCGAGCCCTGGTGCATCAGCCAGACCGTCCCGAACGAGGCATTGCCACGGGACAGGATGCTGACGATCCGCCCGAAGGTCTGCCACGAAGCGCCATCCAGCAGCGCCGTGTTCAGCGGAGAGCGGGTGATGAGCTCCCGCCCCTCCTCGGGGAACGACGTCTCCCGGTCATGTCTCGCGGCATGCTCCGCCAGCACGGCTTGAAGCCGCTCCGCCTCCGCCAAGAGGTCCGCATCCGTCATGGGTCTCGACTCCTGAGTCCTGATGTTTCAGGCAGTCTAGACCGAGCCCCTCCCTCGGGGGCAGAGGACCCGGGGCTCGCGGGGTGGAGCCCCGTTCGTCCTATGCTCCCGGCTGGAGGTGGCATCGTGGCGAAGTCGGAGGAGCGCCAGCTGAGGGATCTGCTCGAGACGACCCAGGCCGAGGTGAAGCGCCTCAAGGCCGAGCTGGCCGAGCGCGAGAAAGCAGGACCCGTGGAGGCACCGCCACGCGTGGACGCGAAGGAAGTCCAGGCGCTACGGGAAGAGGTGCGGGTGCTGCAACAGGAGAACACCGCCCTTCGCCTGACGCGCACGGAGAACGAGGCGCAGCTCACCGCGCTCAGGACCGAGCTGGACAAGACCCGGCGGGAGACCACCCGGGTGCGCGAGGAGGCCGCCCAGGCGCACAACGAGATAGAACAACTCGAGAAGCGGCTCGAGGCCACGTCCCAGGCACTGGCGAAGTCCAGGGCCAAGGTGCAACGGCTGAGCAGCACGCCGGCCAACAAACGCTCATTGTTGGAACGGATACGCGGACTCTTCGGGGGTGGGGGTGGTGGAGGGAAGGCGGAGGAGCTCGAGCTCGCACAGAAGGAGATCGCCCGGTTGAACCAGCAGCTCAGCCTGGCGCGATTCAATCGGAGGAAGGGACGCTGACAGGGCTCAGCGCTTCTCCGTCATGCGCTCCAGCACGTCGCGGTTCTGGGGCACGAAGAAGCGCTCGCGCAGGAGCTTCGGAAGCGCGCGCTTCTCCACGCACAGGAGCTGGAGTGCGTCATTCCACTCGCCGAGCACGGCGATGGCGCGCACATCGGGACTCTCGCGGTAGAGGTCATTGAGGTTGTGCACGAGCGCCGCGAGGTCCTCCACCTCCCAGCGCTCGGACGTCTCCCCGGCGAGGATGTGGAGCTCCAGCGTGGGGCGTTCACGCACGTCGACGACCTTGAAGCGCCGGGCCACCCCACCCATGGCTTGCGTGAGAGGCCCCACCAGCTCATCGGGCCGCACGCCGAACGACACGGCGAGGCCTCCCTCGAGCAGGCCGGCATCGCACAGGCGCAACAGGGAGACGTGAGGAGGCTCGGCGGGGTTGAGCACCTCCCGGGCCGCCTCCCGGTCCTTGAGGAGGCGCGAGCGTTCGAGAGGGTCGAGGAGGGAGGCCATGATGGGAGCAAGGGTGCCACGGCGCCGGACGCCGCGTGCATGAAACTCCACGGACTCCCCACTGCTCAACCTTCCTCGCCGTCCCATGATCACCGAGCCGCAGCGTGCCGGAGCCCTCGAGGATGAAGAGGGCCTCCTCGTTGGCGAGGTGGTAGTGGCGGGCCACGAGCACTTGCCTGGGAGAGCGCTCGGGCGGAGGTTCTACGGCCGGTGGGCGAGGAGGGCGAAGACGCGGTGGGGAACGGCGAGCGGATTCTGGGGGAAACGCTCGGCGAGGAGCGAGGCGAGCGCGGCATCGAAACGGGCCACCTGCTCGGCGCTCAGGGAAGCGCCCACCTTGGAGCTGGCCCGGACGCGGCCGCGCCAGGACTCATGGGTGTAAGAGGCGGCGACGTCGAAGGAGAAGCTCTCCAGGTCGACGAAACCCGCGCCAGCGACATCCTTGAACCAGGCCGGATAGACGCCGGTGCCGAAACCAAAGTGGACATAGGGTGGGACGGGGCCGGGATTGAATTCGTTGATGAGGTTCTCGGTGGCCTCGATGATGTTGCCGGGCAGGGACACCCAGTCGAAGTGGGCAATGACGAGCCTGCCACCGGGAACGAGCAACCGGGCGGCTTCTCGGGCGGCGGCCTCGCGGTCGAACCAGTGCCAGCACTGGCCAGCGATGACGAGGTCCGCCGAGCCGTCGGGCAACCCCGTGTTCTCCGCGGGGGCGCGCCGGAAGTCGATGGAGAGCCGCTCGTCGGCGGCGAGCCCGCGGGCGCCCTCGAGCATGGAGTCCGAGATGTCCAGAGCGGTGACCTGGCAGCCGTGCCGGGCGAGCCCTCGGGCGACGGTGCCGGTGCCGGTGCCCAGGTCCACGGCGCGCAGACCGGAGCGGAGGACGCCCTCGCGAGCGAGCCGCTCGAAGAACCGCTCCGGGAATCCCGCCCGGTGCTTCACGTAGTCATCCGCCGTCCGTCCGAAATCGACCTGCATGGTTGGCTGCTCCTCGCGTCTCATCTCGACGCGCCGTCGAGTCGAGTCGACAATGCACCCCGGGAGACACGGTGAATGGTTAAGGCGAGGGAGCCCAAGGCTCAATCTCGATTCGACAGTCGAGATGAGGAGCTGCTGTCGGCGGCGGAGGCGGCGGAGTTGCTGGGAGTGAAGCGGGCAACGCTCTACACGTACGTGAGCCGGGGCCTGGTGCGGTGCGTGCCCGAGCCGGGCTCGAAGGAGAACCGGTACGTCCGGGCGGACCTCGAGCGGCTGAAAACGAGACACGACGCACGGTCGGGGCACGCGGCGGTAGCGGCGGGAGCGCTGCGCTTTGGCGAGCCCGTCATCGACTCGGCGGTGTCGCGGGTGGGAGAAGAGGGGCTGGCCTACCGGGGCCATCCGGCGGTGCGGCTCGCGGTGGAAGGACGAAGCCTCGAGGACGTGGCGGAGCTGCTCTGGACGGGGGTACTGCCGGCCCAGCCGGTGCGGTGGCCCTCGCCGGAGCTGCCCCTCCAGCCCTCGGCGGTGGCGGAGTTGTTACCGAAGCGCTCGCCCCCGCTGTCTGTGCTGCTGGCGGTGGTGCCACTGATTGGAGCCTGGGACGAGGCGCGCTTCGCGGCTCCGGCGGAACAGGAGCGGCTGCGAGGCCAGCGCCTGCTGCGGCACCTGGCGGCCTGGGTGTGCGCGACGCACGCGCCCGCGCGAGTGGCCCGGGCGCTGAAGGAGGAAACCGTGGCGGCCTCGCTGGCGGTGGCCTGGGGAGCGACGGCGAAGCGAGCGCCGGAGATGCTGAACCGGGCCCTGGTGCTGTGCGCGGATCACGAGCTGAACGTGTCCACCTTCGCGGCACGGGTCACGGCGTCTTCGGGGGCGGACCTGTACGCGTGCGTGAGCGCGGCGCTGGCGGCGGTCTCGGGACCGAAGCACGGAGGCGCGTGCGATCGTGTCGAGGCACTGCTGCAGGAGGTGGGCAGGCCGGAGCGGGCGCGCACGGTGGTGCACGAACGGCTGCGGCGGGGCGAGACGGTGCCGGGCTTCGGGCACCGGCTGTATCCGGAGGGAGACCCACGCACGCCGCCGCTGCTGGAAGTGGCGTATGCATTCCGACCGGAAACGGTGGGTGTGCGAGTGCTGCGCGCGGTGGTGGAGACGATGCGGGAGGCGGGGCACCCGGGGCCAACGGTGGATTACGGACTGGTGGCGTTGGCATCGGCGCTGGAACTACCGGCGGGAGCGGCGGCGACGCTGTTCGCGGTAGGGCGCACGGCGGGCTGGGTGGCGCACGTGCTGGAGCAGCGAGAACAGGGCCACCTGCTACGCCCGAGGGCTCGCTACGTGGGAGCCCCCGTCATCCCGCCTACGAGCTGAGAGCGCGCAGCCTCGCCTCCCCCACTCCGCCCGAAGAACATCCCTGGCGTGCCGGATTCACACGCTCAATCTCTGGACCATCCAGTCCCGGACCTGACGGTCGTCGAAGTCCTTCACGCTCGCGACCGCTCCCGTCGCGATCAAGTCATCGTGACCAAGACTCGTGGCGATGCCGATCGTGGCGATGCCAGCGGCCGTCGCCGCACGAATACCGGATCTCGAGTCCTCGAACGCAAGCGATGACCCCGGATCGGCGCCCAGCGCGCGCAGACCCTCGAGATACGGCAGGGGATGTGGCTTGCCGTGCGCCAGTTCATCTCCAATCACCAGCGCGCGGAATCGCTTCCTCAAGCCAAGCGCGGAGAGGATCATCTCCGCATTGACGCGCGGCGCGTTGGTCACCGCGGCCATCGGTATTCCCGTCTGGTCCGCCGCATCGAGCAGCGCCATCAATCCAGGCAGCGGGTACAGAGTCTCGCCAGCGAGGTCACGGAACACCGCCTCCTTCTCGGCCATGATGGCGGCCTGCCGCGACGGCTCGACACCGGGCAGGAACCGAGCAGCGATATCCGAGTTCGGAAAGCCTTGCAGCTCCCGGCAGTATCGCTCCCGGTTCAACACGTGCCCGAAGGGCGACAAGACGTGGTTGAACGCGCGCATATGGAGCGCGTCCGTGTCGGTCAGCGTGCCATCAATGTCAAACAAGAGCGCAGCGCCGGGCTTCAATTTCATTCCAGTAGGATCCATGGTGAGGGCGAGCAGATTGCTGCGCGAGGAAGTTCAGACTGCGGGCGGTGGCGGCGTGACCTACGCCGCTGACTTGTCGCGGTGCTGCTGCCCCACCTCGGGCGCACGCCCGTAGGTGCGCGTGAGCGATTCGAGCTGCTCGCTCAACTCGTCCGTCAGCAACTCCCAGCGCAACCGCCAGCTCCAGTTCTCAGGACCCACCGTCCCCGGGCGGTTCATCCGCCCCTCTTCTCCCAGCCCCAGCACATCCTGCAGCGGAGCCAGCGCCCACTGGGCCACCGAGGACCACGCCACTCGCATCAGGTCCCAATGCACCCCACGAGGTCCTGTCGTACCGAGGTACTCCAGCACCGACTGTCCCACGGGCACCGTGAGGGAGCGGAACCACCCCAAGAGGGTCGAGGTGTCGTGAGTGCCCGTGTACATGATGAAACCAGGTTGGCACTTGAAGGGCAGATAGGCGTTGTCCGGGTTCCCATCGAACGCGAACTGCAGGATGAACATGCTGGGGAAGCCACACTCCTCCCGAAGCGCATGAACCTCTGGCGTGATGACGCCCACATCCTCCACGGTGATGGGCAGCTCCCCGAGCTGGCGGCACATGGACTCGAAGAAGTGCGCTCCAGGCCCCTTCTCCCACCGGCCCAGCTTGGGCGAGGGTGCCCCCGCCGGGATGACCCAGTAGGCCTCGAAGGCTCGAAAATGATCGATCCGCACGAAGTCGAACCGCCGGAAGCTCTGCTGCAACCGCTCCGCCCACCACCGGTAGTCATCCCGCGCGAGCCGCTGCCAGTCGTAGACCGGGTTGCCCCAGTGCTGCCCCTCCTCGGAGAAGAAATCAGGCGGTACCCCCGCCTCGACCGAGGGCCGCAGCGTGTCTGGCGTCAGCCGGAAATACTCTGGCCGGGCCCACACATCCGCGCTGTCATGGGACACGTAGATGGGCAGGTCCCCGAAGATGCGAACGCCTCGCTCGTTGGCATACCGCCTCAGGCGGTTCCACTGCCGGTCGAACTCGAACTGCAGGTATTGGTGGTGGAACACCGCGTCGGCCAGCCGGAGCTTCGCGGCCTCCAGTGCCGCGGGCTCCCTTCGCCGCAGCCCCTCCTCCCACTGGCTCCAGGCAACCCCCTGCTCCTCTCGCAGTGCCGTGAAGAGCGCGTAGTCCTCCAGCCAGGCGCGTGATGCCTCCTGGAATCGCGCGAACTCCTCCCGGAGCGCGGGGGATGCACGAGTGCGGAAGGCCCGGCTGGCCTGCGCGAGCAGTCGCTCCTTGAACTCGACGACGCGCGGGAAGTCGACTCGCTCCTCGGGGAACGCCGGCACTCCCTCCAGAGCGCTGGCATCCAGCAAGCCCTGCGCTTGAAGCTGTTCCAGACATAGGAGCAACGGGTTGCCAGCGAAGGCGGAGAACGATGAGTAGGGCGAGCACCAATCCCTGAGACTCGTGGGTCCAACCGGCAGGACCTGCCAGAGTTGCTGGCCACTGGCGGCGAGGAAGTCCACGAAGCGATGGGCTTGCGTGCCGAGATCGCCGATTCCGAAGCGGCCCGGCAGGGAGGAAAGATGAAGGATGATGCCCCCCATCCGGGGCTGGCGGCTCAACAGACGCATGGTGCATTCCTGGCGTGGGTCAGGTGTTTCAAAGAGAGGGGGCCAAGGCGGGCTCAGGCGTGGCCAGCACGTGGAACCAGCGCAGCGTGCGGTAACGGAAGAAGAGGAACGCCAACTTCACCACCTCCTCCGCGAGCCTGCCGATGAAGATGCCTGGCAGCCCCATGTCCAGCACGAAGGCCAGCAACCAGACCAGCGGCAGCCCCACCATGTAGACGGCAATGACATCCACGAACAGGATGAACCGCGTATCCCCTCCAGCCGGCAGCAGGCCATTGCCCAGAATCATGTTCAGGACCTTGGCGGGCTGGAAGAGGGCGTTGAGCATGATGCCGAGGATGGCGAGGCGCAGGGTCTCCTGGCTCACGGTCGGGTAGAAGAAGTGAACCCAAAGGCTCATCGAGGCCAGGACCGCACCAAAGAGAATGGAGGAGCCAAGGCCCAGGGTCATGACCTGCCGCGCCTTGGCCTTCATGTCGTCGAGCGCGCCCGCGCCCAGGGATTGTCCCACCAGGGTCAGCGCCGCGGCCGACAACCCGGAGGAGAACATGAGGAAGAGACCTTCCGTGGCGTTCACCATCTGCGTGGCCACGATGGCTGTCGTCCCCAGCCTCACACCGAGCAACGTGTAGCTGAGATTGCCCACCGCCCACAGGATCTGCGTCATCGCGATCGGAAGGGAGAGCTGGAGGAGCGTCGTCAGCATCAGCCGATCCGGCTCAACCCAATGCCGGAGCTGGAGGAAGGCACGTCCATTGAGAAGCAAGCGCCATGACAAGAAACCCAGACGCAGCACCTGTGACGTCACCG
The DNA here is from genome assembly GCF_003044305.1 of Vitiosangium sp. GDMCC 1.1324. Lineage (GTDB taxonomy): Bacteria > Myxococcota > Myxococcia > Myxococcales > Myxococcaceae > Archangium. The sequence goes on from NZ_PZOX01000002.1 coordinate 225,357, forward strand.
TGGCGCACGCGGCCCCGACCACCCCCAGCGCGGGGATCGGCCCGAGCCCAAACACCAACACGAGGTTGAGCAGGGTATTGCACACCACCACCATGAAGGTGATGAACATGGGCGTGCGCGCGTCCCCCAAGGAGCGCAGCGCCCCCACCATCACGGACCCCGTCACGGACAGCGGCAACGTCAGGGCGATGAGGCGGAAGAACTCACGCCCGCTCTCAGCCACGTCGGGCGCCGCGCCCAACAGCCGCAGCATCTGCTCCGGAAGCACAGCGGCCCCCAGCGCCAGGGGGACCGTCAAGAGCACCGAGACCTGGATCGCGCTCCCGATGGAGCGCGACACCCCCACGCCATCCTGACGCCCCTGGTTGCGCGCCACGAGGATGGCAGTGCCAGCACTGAGAGCTCCCAGCACCAACGTCACCACGAACATGAGGCTGTTCGTCAGTCCCACCGCCGCGAGCGGGGCCTCACCCATCTGGGCAATCACGATCTGGTCCACGAAACCCAGCCCCATCTGGAATACCGCCTCCAGACTGGCCGGCACCGCCAGAGCGAAAATCGCCTTACGAATCTCTCGTGTCTCCATGGCGGCGATCCTCAGGCTGCGTCAGGTGGAAGGGCAGTGCACCGCGTGCGCCACAGCGCAACCGGCACACTCGCGAGCGCGAGGGCCATGGGAGGCAAAGCAAGACACTTCATGGCTATTCCTCAAGAGGTTGATTGCATGACCACGTGCTGCCACATCTCACACACGCGCGCGCGTGAGGCGGCGGCCTGGACTGCGTTGATCGGACGGAGGGGCATCCCCTGCTCCATCGGCAAGGAATCCGCCAGATTCAACAATACCACCTTATGGTATTTACGATAGATGGCACAAGCCTCGGGGGTCATCATCCACTCCAGGGCCCTGGCGGCCGCTGGCTTACAGGAAGAACCCTCGCGCATCGCGAATCCTTCGGGTTCCGAGCCCGCGGCATCCGCCGGAATCACCATCTTGAACGGCAACCCCATCCTTGTCATCCGCTGCGCGGCGATGGTGACGGTGACTCCCACCGACGCTTCATTCGCCGCGACGGCGAGACAGGGAGCGAAGGCGGAGCGCTCGATTCGCGGACGGTTCGCCGCGATCCTGCTCATCACCTCCCAGGTCTTCGGCGCACCCGTCATCTGTATCATGGACGTCAGGTGAAGAAAGCCCGCGCCGGAATAGGCCGGGTCGGGCAGGACGAGCTCTCCGAGGTAGCGCGGGTCCGCCAGATCCTCCCAGCAGGTGGGCGTCGGGAGGCCACGCCGTGCCAGGCGCTCTTCATTGACACAGAATGCAGGCACGAACGCGGAGGGGCAGAACCAGCGCGCGTCGGGATCACGCGCCCATTCCGGCAGGCCAGACATCCACGCCGAGGGGAGGGGCGCGAACCACCCCCGCAGCTCGGGTGCCAGCATGGTCGTCAGTGCCCAGCCCAGGATGATGTCCCATTGGCCGTTGGGCCCTTCCGTCAGGAGCCTGTCCAGCAAGACCGCCGTGGACATGCGTTCAATCCGGATTCGAAGATCCGGATGCGCCGCCTCGATGCCCTGCGCATACTCGGCCAGCTCGTATTCCTCCATGGCGCTGTATGCAACCACGGTCTGCTTGGGATGGGTGTCTTTCATGAGAGTCCGTGATGACAGCGGCACCTGGCAGACCGACGCGCATGGAGATGCCCGTTGCTAGTCCAGGAGGCCCGCCAACTTGGCATGTTGCAACAGCATGATGGTCTTGCCGTCCATGATCTCACCGGTGGAGATCATGCGCAGGGCCTGCTCGAGCGGCAGCTCGAGCACCTCGATGTCCTCGCCGTCCGACTCCAGCCCGCCGCCCTCCCCCTTCTTGTCCCGGTCGGTGTACTCGCCCACGAAGAAGTGGAGGATCTCCGTGACGGAGCCGGGGCTCATGAAGGCCTCGAACACCTTCTTGACGTTGCCGATCAGAAACCCCGTCTCCTCCTCGGTCTCACGCTTGATACACGTCTCGGCGTCGTCGGTGCTCAGCAGGCCGGCACACGCCTCGATCAACATCCCGTGATGGCCGTTGACAAAGGCGGGAAACCGGAACTGCCGCGTGAGGATGACTGTCTTCTTCTCGCGGTTGTAGAGCAGGATGGTCGCACCATTGCCACGGTCATAGGTCTCACGGCTCACCGTCTGCCAGGACCCATTCTTGCGCTGGTAGTCGAAGGTCGTCTTCTTGAGGATGTACCAGTTGTCAGACAGAACGACGACGTCGCGGATTCGGATGCGATCCTTCATGCCCTCGCCACTCATTGAAGCTCTCTCAGTCTTGAAGGCAGGGGGCCTCAGCCTGCCTGATTGAGAATCCGAGGCACTACAAAGCCCAGGTTTCTCAGCATAACAGGGCTTCTGTGGGATGGCGAGGTCATAATGGCGGTGTCGAGCGCACGATTGCATCCACACGAGCACAGTTCCCGATGCCCCGAGAGCACAGCGCACGCCTTCTCCACCAGGGAGTTCGCCTGCCCCGCGATGCGTCCCATGCGCTCACTGACCAGGTCGGCGGTGACAGGCTCATGACTTTCGTACCAACAGTCATAGTCAGTGATCATCGCCACCAATGTGTAGCACATCTCCGCTTCGCGCGCCAATTTGGCTTCTGGCATGGCCGTCATCCCAATCACCGATCCCCCCCAACTCCTGTAGAGATTGGACTCGGCACGCGTCGAGAACTGCGGTCCCTCCATCACGACATATGTGCCACCGTTGACGGCCGGCAGCTTCAGCTCCGCGGCGACCCCCGCCACGAGCGTTCGCATGCGCTGACATGTCGGATCACCAAAAGGAACATGGCCGACGAGCCCGCGCCCGAAGAACGTCTTCTCCCGCTGAATGGTCCGGTCGATGAACTGGTCCACGAGCACGAACGTCCCGGGAGGACAGTCTTCGCGCAGGCTGCCGACAGCGCTCAGCGAGAGCAGCTGCGTGCATCCCACGTGCTTCAGCGCCGCGATGTTGGCACGGACGTTGATCTGCGCGGGGGGAATCTGGTGCCCCGGCCCATGTCGCTGCAGAAACGCGACCTGCGAGCGGCCGAGCGTCCCCAGGACAACCTCATCCGAGGGGCTGCCGAACGGAGTCTCCACCTTCACCCGCTCGACATTGGACAGGGCCAGCAGCTTGCTCAGCCCACTCCCGCCAATGATTCCAATGCGCGCCCCACCTGCTGTCGTTCCCATCATTGCTCCTCTTGGGTATAGAGAGACGATTCAAACCCTGTTTTTGTCACGAGGCGCTCCCTCAGTTCGGAGAGCGCGGATGGAATGCTGTCGCGGAAGAACAGCAGCCCCTGGCTCGCGTGCTCCGTGTAACGCGGCTCATCTACCTTCAAGACGCGATCGATCGCTGGCAGGTAGTTCCAGCGGACACCCGGGTAGAGCGAGTGCGCCAGGTGGTAGGCGTCAGACGTCGGGCAGATGAAGACGCGGACCAGCCAGCCGGTGAAGCCCGGGTAATCCGTGGGCCTGCACATCAGGAACTCCCGCGTCAGCCGATTCTCTGGCCAGCCGGAGACAAACCACCGGTGCTCCGTCAGGAGCGACACCCAGGCGAACAGGGAGTAGCTGGTCATCAGGGGCACGAGCCAACCCCAGGCCACCGCCTTCCATCCCGCGGTCCAGCCCAGCAGCGCGGTGAGCCCCAGGAGGGTCAGCGCCCGGGCGAGCGCCGTCGCGAAGCTGTGGTTGAGCAGGCTGTTGCGCATCATCGTCTTCAAGTTGACCATCAGGCCGGAGAACCTGAGCGGGTAGAGCATGCTCCAGAAGAACTGGGCCTGAGTCATGCCCGGATGCATGCCCCCATCGAAGACCCGCGCACGGTTGGGATCGAGTTTCTCGTGGTTGGGGTTGCGGTGATGCTGCTGGGTGTGGGTGATCTGCCGGCTATGCATGTCCCGCTTGAACGCGGGGAATTGATAGAAGATATCGGACAGCCACCACTGCCAGCCACGAGCGCGGCACAGGGCGAAATGCACCGCGTTGTGCCCAAACTCCTGGAGGGCGCGAAAGCGTCCGCCCACCCAGAGGGTCAAGGCCCCCCACGCCAGCGGATGGTCGATCATCTTCGCGAGCAGCACCGCGATATAGATATCGAGCCACGTCCACAAGAAAGGGAACGGAGCGAACCACTCGTCCAGGGGCGTGTACAGGTCCTCATGTTTCCCATCCTTCCTGGGACGAAGCCGCACGAGGCGCAGGATCCGATCCGGATCCCGATAGTAACCATACACGACCGCGCGAAGCAGAAGGTCCACGCACAGCAGCGCCACAGTCAAAGATGGTACCAGCTCAAGGGGAAGCATGATCACCTCTGCAATGTGTTATCGCCCACCGGGACCCGGACCCCATTCCGGACGACGGGCTGCCATGGCAGGCTTCCGAGCAACGCCCTGATTCCGGGCACCTTCGGAGAGGTGCATGACGCCAGGAGGGTTTCATCCTGATGCCCACACGACAGGATGCAACTGTTCCAACCCAGCGCCTCGGCGATCTCCACGTCGTGCGTGGTGTCTCCCAGGTAGAGGATCTGGTGCCCCGCCAACCCCAGTTTCTCGTTCAGCACGCGCCCCTCGGCGAGCTTGCTCGTCGCACGCTCGTCCCCGAGTCCGCACACGTGGGTGAAGTACCCGCTGAGCCCCTTGGCTTCAATCGTCTCGATCAGCGTGGGCCGATAGGACGCCGAGAGGATCGACAGACCGATGCCATTCTGGCGCAAGCAGTCCAGGAAATCGACCGCCCCATCGTTCAGATCGCAGTACCTGACGCGTGCATCGAAGAAAGACAGGTACTCCCGAATGACCTCGGCGAATGGGACCTGGCTCAGATCAAATCCCAGCGAGGCGTAGAAGTCCGAGATGGGGAACCGGAAGCGGGCACGGTAGTGCTCACGCGTGACGGCCGGGACCTGGAAGCGCGTGCACGCGTGGTTCACCCCCTTCACGGCCAGCTCCACGTCGTCGAGCAACGTGCCGTTCCAGTCCAAGACCACGTGGCGAACCTGGCTCCAGAGCTCACGCATGAGGCTTGCTCCTATCGCCGAATCTCGGACGCAACGAGTTCAACACGACACGAACGGCGATCTCCGGGCGGAAGAGCTCCTTGGGCGGGACCACCAGATTGATGACACCAACCTGGGTCTGCAGCGTCAGGCGGTGTGAGTTAGCCAGCGCGCTGACTCCCGCTCCGTACCAGTGCTGGAACTTCAGCCCCAGCGAGCGTTGGCCTTGCGTTTCAGGGAAACGCATGTCCTCCGCGACCGCCACGTTCCAGGCCGGCTCCATCGCCTTCGCCATCATCGATTGGATGACGCCAGTGGTGACCCGGCCCTGGAGCCAGTCCGAGACGCGCTGCTTCAGCACGTCCGCTTCCAGCGCGCAGATCGTCATGCCCTGGCTGTACAGCGGGTTCAGACTGCAGAGCGCATCGCCCATGACGAGCAGTCCCTGGGGCCACACCGGCAGCTCCTCGTAGTAGCGGCGCTGGCTCCCCGGAATCCCAAAGCACGCCACGTCCGACAGGGGCTCGGCCTCGCGGATGACCTCATGAATGTCCGGCGCCGGCAGCTTCCCGAGGAAGTTCAGGAACTCGTTCGGATCCGACTTGGGGAACTCGCCGAACCAACCACCGGTCGTCACCAGCCAACGGTCTCCTTCGATGGGGCTGATCACCCCCATCGAGCGATTCCGCGGGGACGTCGGCAACACGAGCATGACCTTCCACCGGTTGGCGAACTCGGGCCTCCGCCGGTAGATCCGGGAGGCATAGCCAAGACGGGTCTCGACGAGGACCTTTCTCACCTCACCCAGCTCCGCCTTGGCCAGCCACTCAGACATCCTCGAGCCGCGCCCACTGACGTCGACCACGAGATCGGCGGCGAGCTCCTTCACCGGGGCGGCCCCGTCCAGGAGCACCCCATGGACCTGGGGCAGCCCCTCATGGCGGCGGATCTGGAGGCCCTGCACACGCGTGTTGGAAACGACCGTGATCCGCTCATTCCTGCGGATCCGGTGCCGCACGAGGTTGTCGAGCAACCCCCGGCTGCAGTAGTGCGCGTCGATACCGGTCCGGAAGCGATACCTCCAGCTGCCCTGCTGGAAGCATTTGACGTCGTGCCCCTGATCCGCGCTCTCGGCGCCCGCTTGAGTCAGGTCGGCCAGCAATCCAGGGAAGAACTCCTCCATGAGTTGCTTGCCACGCAGCAGCAGCAGGTGGACGTGCTTCTCCTGTGGAACGCTGCGGCGGTCAACCACCTCATCTTCAAAGTTGTCTTTCTCGATGAGGGTGACGCGCTCGAACGCCGACGACAGCACCTGAGCGGCGATGCAGCCGCCGATACTGCCGCCGATCACCACCGCGTGCCTGGCGCCGGATGAGCCTGGAGCGCTAGCACTCATACGCGTTCACCGTTGAGATGATGTGTTGGAGATCCTCGAGAGACAGGTCCGAGTGGAGGGGAACCGTCGTCAGGGAGCGCAGCAGGGCCGCGGAGTTCTTGCAGTCCCGCTGATAGGCAGCCAGGAGCGGATACTCGTAGAGCGGCCGGTTGTCGTACTTCTTGATGTCGGAGGGGACTCCATGGGTATGCAGGTGCTCGACGAAGCGCCTGCCGTCTCCCCGGACGACCTGCAGGAGCAGCGCGTAGCCGTTGACCACCCCGCCCTCACAGATGGGCAGTTCCCTGACATGGGGGTTCTGGAGCCGCTCCAGGATGTACTGACGGTTCCGCGCACGGGTTTCCACGTGCCTGTCGAGCGCTTCCAACCGGGCGAGCCCCACGGCGGCCTGCAATCCGCCGAGTTTGTAGTTGAGTCCAAAATGGATGCCATCGAGATTCCCGAACCGGGTGTAGGCCCGCATCTTCGCGTCCCGGTCGGCGTCGTTGGTCATCACGAATCCACCCTCTCCGGTGGACATGAACTTACCTTCGTGGGTGCTGAAGCAGGCGATGTCGCCGTATTCCGCCAGCCACCTGCCATTCAGCCGGGTCATATGACAATGGGCCAGATCGAGGATCAGCGGCAGCCCATGAGCCCGTGCGATCTCTCGCAGCTCATCCGCCCGTGACGGGTAGCCCCACATGGGCACTTCGATGATGCCGCGCGTCCGTGGCGAGATGACCCGCGCCAGGTCGTCCGGATCCAGCCCGAAGTTGTGAGGGCGCACGTCGCAGAATACCGGCTTCAGCCCACGCGAGAGGATGGGCAGCACCGTGCAGATCGGGCAGGTCGGCGGGACGATGATCTCATCGCCCGGTTCCCACGTGATGCCGTCCAAGGCAACCGTCACCGCGGCGGCTCCAGAGGAGACCGCCAGCACATGACGCATCCCATACCGCTCCGCGAGCTTCCGCTCGTACCGCTCCACGATGGAGGAGGTTCCGGTCAGGCCCGTCTCCAGGGCCTGCCGCAAATACCTCTCATCGTCGGGATGACGATGACGGAAGGCATCGGTGATCTCCCGCGGCGGCCTGGCGTCCGGCGGGTACTTGGAGGCTTTGCCCGACCTGCTCATAGTGACCTCCAGATCGCATCATCCGCGAACACCCGCTGCAGCAAGACGCGGAAGTTGGGGAACAGCTTCAGGTCCGCGACCTCGTCCTTCCCGAAGAAGCGAGCAGCGTGAACTTCGCTGCTCGCCTTCAGGCTCGTGTCGAGAGGCACGCAGAGGTAGATCATGTCGATGTGGTAGTGCGGCCCCTTCGGGTCGTTGATGCGCTCACACAGAATCCGGTAGGGCGTATGCAGGACATGGACATCCGCCACCGGATCCGCCAACTCCACATCCAGAGAACCCAGGATCCTCGTTTGGATGCCAGTTTCCTCGAGAATTTCTCGCACCACGGCATCGTCCGGTGACTCGTTGGCTTCAACATGGCCACCGGGATACAGCCAGACGCCCAGCTTCTTGTGGTGCACCAACAGGAGCTTGCGCTCCGGGTGGAGCACGAAACCGGACGCCGTCAGTTGTTTCGGCAATCGAGGATCCATGAGCTTCAGGTCCGCCTATCCCTCTCGGTATGCGTTGATGAGCCCCGCCATGTAATCCATGTCCTTTTCAGTCAGGGCAGGATGGACGGGGATGGTGGTCATGGTGTTCAGCAGCCGCTCGCCATTCGGGCAGTTCCGACGGTACTGCGCGACCGCCGGGAACTCGTACAGGCACTTGCAGCCGTAGCGCTTGATGTCCGACGGCACGCCGTTCTCATCCAGGTAGTCAATGAAGCGGCGGTTGTTGGCGAAGCTCGTCCGGAGCGTGAGGAAGTAGTAGTTCGTCTTCCCGCCCGGGATCAGCGTGGACTCCCGCACCGAGGGGTGGGAGAGCTTGGACAAGAAGCGCTCCGCGTTCTTGCGGCGCGCCTCGAGCTGGCGATCGAGGTGCTGAAGGCGGCTGGTTCCAAGCGCGGCGGCGAGCGCCCCCAGCTTGAAGTTCAGGCCGAAATCGCGCCCGTTCAGGTTGCCGAACCGGCTGTAGTCCCGGCAGCGCTTGGCGAGATCATTGTTGTCCGTCAGGATGAAGCCGCCCTCTCCCGTGGCGAGGGGCTTGCGCTCATGGGTGCTGAAGCAGGACAGGTCTCCGTAGGCGGAGAGCGGGCGGCCATGCAGGGTCGAGCCGTGCGAGTGGGCGAGGTCGAGGATGAGCGGAACGCCGACCTTCCGAGCGATCTTCTGCAACTCATCGACCTGGGTCGGATAACCCCACATCGGGATGTCGATGATGGCCCGGGTCTTCGGGCTCAGCACCCGATCCAGATCCGCGGGATCCGCGCCGAACCCATCCACCCGGGTGTCGACGAAGACAGGCTTCGCGCCCGCCGCCATGATCGGATAGACGGTGCAGAGCGGGCAGGTGGGCGTCAACACCACCTCATCTCCCGGCTTCACGCCCGCGGCCTCGAGCGCCACGGAGATCGCCGCGCCGCCAGACGAGATGGCGATCGCGTTGCTGCTCGAGAAGTAGCGGCCCAGCGCGGCCTCGTACTCCGAGACCACATCGGACGTTCCCGACAGACCGCGGTCCAGGGAGGCGGTGACGATGGAGAGATCGTCATCGTAGCGGGAGCGGTACTTGTCGCTGATGACCTGCTTGGGCTGAGTAGAGGGATTAGGCATTGGTGGTGCTCCGGATCTTCTTCTCTTCGATGACGCGCAGTGCCGGCAACCCCGTGTCGCCAACCTGGACTTCTCCCGCGCACACCTGCTCGATCACCTGGTAGGTCGGAATCATGCTGACGAAGTCGGCTTCGAAGGACGTGCCGGTCCGGATGGCGTTGAAGAACCCCGTCAGCTCGCCGTTGTAGCCGCTGCGTGCGTAGCCGGAGTCCAGCGGGCTGGGCTGCCAGCTGTTGCGCCAGCGCTTGTCCCCGCCCACCACCCGCGTCGCGATCTCCGACTCGTGGAGCGTCATGTTCCAGAGGTTGTCGAGCGTGATCATCGAGGACTTCTCGCTGATCACCTTCATGTCGAACTCGAAGTACGGGAACATGCTGCCCGTCAGGATGGAAGCCGTCCGCCCGGAGGAGAACGTCACGTCGATGCGCGCGAGCATCGCGTCGGCGGCCTGCTGGACCGTGGAGTGAACGTCGGTCACCGAGTCCTTGCCGAAGACGGTCGTCAGGTCGATCGAATGGATGGTCTGGGCCAACAAGAACGAGCGGAGCGTCGAGGAGTGCCCCCACAACGGCGCGCGCGGCTTGTTCGCGTAGTGGTTGATCTGCACATGAGCCACCTGGCCGAACTTCTCGCTCGCGGCAATCTTGCGCAGCTGCTGGACAGGGCGGGCGAACCGGAAGTTGAGCCCCACGCCGGTGACCACCTTCTTCCGCGTCGCCGCGTCGATCATCTCCTTCAGCTCACCGAGCGTGAAGCACGGCGGCTTCTCCACGAAGACATGCACGCCACGCTCGATCGCCATCAGCGAGATGTCCCGGTGAGCCTGCGGGGGGCACGCAAGCACCAGCGCATCCAGACCCATGCAGCTCAACATCGTCGCCACATCCTTGAACACCTGGACGTCGCGCACATAGCTCCGCAATGTCTGCGCACGCTCGAAGTCCAGGTCACACCCCGCGACGATCTGTACATCGGGGATCTGCAAGAGAGATGGAAGGAGATTCTCTTTTGTCTGCGCCCCAATGCCGACCAAGCCGACACGAATCAAAGACATTTCTTACTTCTCCTGTTCACATCAAACAAATAAAGCCTCACCTGCCCCACGGCTCGCGAGGAAGGAAAGAGCCCTATTCGAAATGAATTCCGGGGGACACGCAGAGCAAGGTGCCAGCAACCGCACCCGCCCTACCTCTGTACCGGACTGATGTCCCGAAGACGGGCCGGTGCTCCGATCCAGTCTCCTGCAGAAGGAACATTCACTAGGCGACAACAATGCTGCCACCAGGGGTCGTCAACTCCTGGCAAAAGGTACGGTTCCTCCACTGAAGCGTCACCGCCGTGCGGGAGACGGTACGTGTCAAGGAACTTGTCGCTTACCGGGCAATAACCGCTTTTCGCTCTAGACGGTACGTGAGTGTCCTTAGCCATACCCGGGGAGCCTCGGGCGGCAGCCAGCAACGCAGACCGCGGGGCCATCGAACAGGTGAGTGCCTCCAGGCCCGCGCATAGACGGCGCGCCGCGCGGCCAGCACCGACTCCTCCCGTCCAAAATACCTGTCATTGGGAGAGACGAAGCCCAGGCTCCCATGAAGGTGCTCGCCGTTGTACCAGGAGACAAACCGAGCCACCCAGGCACGCGCGGCACTCAACGAGGCGAACGGTGTGGCGGGATAATTCGGATGACGCTTCAAGGTCCTGAAGAGTGCTTCGACATAGGGATTGTCGTTGCTGACCTGGGGACGGCTGAACGAGGGGGTGATTCCCAGCCCCCGGAGGGCACACAGCATCTCGGCACCTCGCATGGGCCGCCCATTGTCCGAGTGCAGCACGAGCCCCGCTGGCTTGATGCTGTTCTGCTCGCACGCCGTGCGGATGAACGTGGCCGCATGCTCCGCGCGTTCCTCCATGTGGACCTGCCAGCCCATGATGCGCCGACTGAAGACGTCCATCATCAAGTACAGATAGAGCGAGGACCCCTTCCTGAGACCCTTGAGGTACGTAATGTCCCAGCTCCAAATCTGGTTGGGGGCCGAGACAATCCGTTCCTGCCCTGGTCCTTTCAATGAGGGTGTGAATTTTTCAACCGGCGCGCGCTTCTGTAAGCGAAGAAGGCGGTACATGGTGGACTCCGAGGCCAGATAGATTCCCTGGTCCGCGAGTCTGGGGACGAGCTCCCGGGGGGAGAGCCCCTTGAAGGGAGGAGAGTGGAGCAGCTCCACCACGAGTTGGCGCTCCTCGTCGCTGAGCCGGTTGGTGGGACGGCGGCGCGCGTTGAGCCTTCCATCCTGGGCTCGCTCCGGTTGGCGCCAACGCTGGATGGTCCGCCCCGAGATTCCCAGCAGCCGGCAGGCCGAGGACTGCCTCGAGCCATCCATCACCGCCTCGGCCACCAGGCGGCACACCCGGAGCCGCACGTCCGAGTCGTGGAGCCTGCCTCTGCCTCCCAACACGAGCCCTTTGGATTTCTGGAGGAGCGCCACCAGCGCCTGCGCTTCCGCGAGCGCTTGTTCCTTGTGGCGCACCTCGCGTTCGAGCGCTTTGACGAGGTCGAGCGTGGTCCTCGCGTCGCGAGGCCGCCCATGCCGCACGCGAGGAGCTCTGATTTTGGAGCCCTCGGCTTGTTTCCGGCCGGCCTTGACTCTCATCCGTACCCTCTCCAGAATTGGCTTACCCCGTTTAAGTGGACAGCAACGGAGGATGCCAAATTCGAAGAGGATGGTAACCAAGGAGCAAGCGGCGAAAGAGCTTGCGGCAGCATACGTCCTGTGGCATCCGCGCGAAGAAAACATGGAAGAGGATGCGTGGGAGTCCAAGCAGCGGCTGCTCGAGGATGGGTCTGCCCGTCCGGCGGGAAGAGACGCCCCGGCTCACCGCAGTGGCTGCTGACGACCCAAGCCTGCTCCAGTCCTCCTCGAAAAATATCACAAGGTCGACGGCTTGAAGGGCGTCCATGTGTGAGGATGACGCCGTCGCTTCACGTCAGAAGATGTCTGAGGAATGTCCATGAACACGAAGGTGTCTTCAGCGCCAGGTGAGCCCACGAGCCAGGTGAATCTGTTCCGCCAGCCCAACGTGCAGTTGGTGTTTCTGGGCCGGTTGTCGGTCCTGATGGCGGATGTCATCCAGGACGTCTCCTTGATCTGGATCGTGTGGGAGCTGACGCACTCGTCAGCCGCCACCGCGGTCGCCAGCATGTCGAGCCGGATTCCGCTCTGGTTGTTCAGCCTGCCCGCCGGGTCCCATGCGGATTCCGCGCCGCCCCGGCGCACGATCATCGCCGCGAATCTCATCTGCGCCGTGCTCGCGTTGCTGTTGGTGGGCTTCGCGAACCTCGGCTGGATGAATGTGCCCCTGTTGTGCCTGGTCGCCTTCGCGATCTCCACCTGTCGAACCTTCGAGGCACCCAGTTTCTACTCGCTCGTGCGAGGACTCTCGCAAGAGGGGGTAGACACCCAACAACTCAATGGGGTCGCCGACACGGCGAAACGCACGGCACGCCTCACTGGGCCGCTGCTCGCGAACGCCCTGCGCAGTGTGATTCCGGTCTTCAACATCTATGCGTTCATCGGTCTGTTCTACGCGGGCATGGCCTACGCGGGACGCCAGCTCAACGTCCGGGAATTTCGAAGTGAGCGCAAGCAGCGCAAAGGGCTGGTCGCCGACCTGCGAGAGGCGATGGTGGTGATTCGCCAACAACCCACGCTGCAGTACATCATCCTGGCCGAGTGTCTCTTCAACGCGTCGTATGGGGCTTGCTATTATGTGTTCCTCCCGCGGCTGACCATGGACACCACGGGTGGAGGAACCGCGGGCCACGCCTCCGCGGTCACGGCCTTCGGACTCGGCGGTCTGGTGGCGGGCTTCTTCTCCACGCGCCTCAAGATGGGCAAGAACGCGCTGAACTTCGCGACGGTTGCGTGGATTGGAATCGGGGCCGCGTTCGGATTGATGTACTTCGCCACGACCTTGCCGATGATCGTGTTTCTGACGGCCCTGGCTGGTGCGGCGATGGCCATCCAGACCATCGCCTTGTGGAGCGGGCTCCATGCCGCATGCCCGCCCGAGCATTCAGGGCGTGTGTATTCGATCTGGCGCCTGGGTGCGGATACGGCGATCACCGTGAGCACGCTGATCGCGGGGGTGGTCGCCGACGCCTTTGGTCCCACCGTCCCGATTGGAGTCGTCGGAGTCTATGTCTTCTTCGCGATCCTCATCGCCCGCCGGTTCACACTGCACCGGAGCGTGGCGCCGGCTCCCACCCTGTCGTGATTGGAAGTGAGAACGAAAGCCCATGCACCCGAACGCTGACGCTTCAACCGATTCACTGTCCACGGTGACGGCCACCGATGGTGCGCGAATCCGGTTCTCCACACACGGCGGACAGATCTGCTCCTGGACGACCGCGGATGGCATCGAGCGGTTGTATTTGAGCCCACGGGCCGACCTGCAGGGCCCCGCCGCGATCCGTGGCGGCGTGCCCGTCATCTTCCCTCAGTTCGCGAATGAAGGGCCCCTGCCGAAACATGGGTTCGCCAGGTCGAGTCTCTGGCGGGTGTCGAGCAGTGAGACCCTTCCCTGTGGAAGTGGCTCGGTCGAGATGCGGTTGTCGGACGACGCGGCGACCCGGCAGGTCTGGCCCCATCCTTTCGAGCTCGTGTTGCGTGCCCGCTTCAAGGGCATGGAGCTGGACCTGTCCCTGGCCGTCATCAATACGGGGAGCGCGCCGTTCGACTTCACCTGTGCGTTGCATACCTATCTGGCCGCGAACGCGACCGAGGCCGTCATCCACGGCTTGCAGGGGCTTCACTACCTCGACTCCGCGGACCATCGCCGGATGGGTGTCCAGCAGGAGGAGCTCCTCCGCATTGATCGGGAGGTGGATCGGTTCTTCTTCGGACTGACCGGTCCCGTCGAGCTGCGAGGGGGCGCCACTTCGATCCGGGTGAAGCAGGAAGCGTTCGCCGATGTGGTGGTCTGGAACCCCTGGAGTGAGCTCGCCAGAAAGCTCGCCGACCTTCCCGATGACGGATTCAGACACTTTGTCTGTATCGAGTCCGGGACCGTGCAGCGCCCCGTCTCCCTCGCGCCTGGGAAAGAGTGGTTGGCCTCCCAGCACTTGCGAGTCGGCTGATACGACAATGCGCTGGACTCCGTCCCGCGCGCGCCTTACCGAGCAGCCATGAGCCCCTTCCTGCGCCTCCAGTTGGTGCTGCTGCTCGGCAACGTCGCCTTCATCGCCGCCTGGGCCGTGGCCCTCACCCGCCCCGCCGGCTGGCAGTGGATCGGCCTCCTGCTGCTCGCGTTCTTCGTCGTCGTGCGCGTGGGCGGCATGTGGCTCCGCGCCCGGAAGTACCCCGACGAGGCCGGCCGCTCCCGCCGCGCCGCCATCCTCTCCACCTTCGTCGCCGCGCTCGCCGTGGCCCTGTGGCTCTACACCGCCCTGCGCGGGCCAGCCTGAGCCCTCTGGCCCGCAAAGCAGAGAGGGTGCCCGGGACCTCTCGGTCCTCCTGGCACCCTCTCGGTGAGCAACAGCGCGCTGCCGGCTACACGTTGAAGCGGAAGTGCATGCAGTCGCCGTCCTGCACCACGTACTCCTTGCCTTCAATCCGCAGCAGGCCCTTCTCCTTCACCGCCGACTCGCTGCCCAGCTTGATGAGGTCTTCCCACCTCATCACCTCGGCCTTGATGAAGCCGCGCTCGAAGTCCGAGTGGATGACGCCCGCCGCCTGCGGCGCCTTGTCACCCTTGTGGATGGTCCACGCCCGGCACTCCTGCTCGCCCACCGTGAAGTACGTCTGCAGGCCCAGCAGCTTGTAGCCCTCGCGCACCACCTTGTGCAGACCCGGCTCGCTCAGCCCCGCGCTCTCCAGGAAGCCCGGACGCTCCTCCTCGGGCAGTTGCTGGATTTCGGCCTCCATCGCCGCCGCCAGCACCACCACGCCCGCCCCCTCCTTCGCCGCCATCTCCCGCACCGCATTCACGAACGCGTCAGCGTCTTCCTTCCCAATCTGCTTCTCGCTGATGTTCGCCACGTACAGCACCGGCTTGTCCGTCAGCAGGAACAGCTCGCGGATGGCCGCATGCTCCTCGGCCGTCAGCTTCTGCCCGCGCACCGTGATGCCCGAGTCCAGCCCGGCCTTCACCCGGTCCAGCAGCGCCAGCTCCGCCTTCGCCTCGTCGCCCGCCTTGCCGCCCATCTTGGCGTTCTTCTGCGCGCGCTCGCGGCGCTTCTCGACCGTCTCGAGGTCCTTCAGGCACAGCTCCGTGTCCACCACGTCCCGGTCCCGCACCGGGCTCACTCCGCCCTCCACGTGCGTGATGTTGTCGTCCTCGAAGCAGCGCAGCACGTGCAGCACCGCGTCCACCTGGCGGATGTTCGCCAGGAACTGGTTGCCCAGTCCCTCGCCCTTCGAGGCGCCACGCACCAGGCCCGCGATGTCCACGAACTCGAGCGAGGTGGGGATCTTCTTGAGCGGCTTCACCAGCGCCGTCAGCTTCTCCAGCCGCTCGTCCGGCACCGGCACCACGCCCACGTTCGGTTCGATGGTGCAGAACGGGTAGTTGGCCGCCTGGGCCCCCGCCGCCGAGAGTGCATTGAACAGGGTGGACTTGCCCACGTTGGGCAGACCGACGATGCCGATGGAAAGCGCCATATTGGGTTCCTGAACAGCGGAAGACGGACCCGGAAATCCGGGAGGACTACGCCCGGGTCTCGGGCGAGCCCTTGACCGGCAGGCCCTGCACGAACTGCTCCGCCAGGGCGCGGTGCTTGGTGTCGTCCAGGCGCTCGTTGAGCAGCTTGCCGGCGACCTCCATGGCCAGGTCCACCGCCATGGCCTTCACCTCGGCGATGGCCTTGGACTTCTGCTCCTGAATCTCACGCGTGGCGGAAGCCTTGAACTCCTCGGCCTCCTTGCGGCTCTTGGCCATCAGCTCCTCGCGGAACTTCTCCACCTCCTGCTGGTTGCGGCGGAGCATCTCCTGGGCCTCGCGGCGGGCCTCGGCGATGGCCGTCTTCTGCTCGGCGAGCAGCTTCTCGGCCTCGGCGCGCTCACGCTTGGCGGCCTCGATGGAGCTGGCGATCTGCTTCTCGCGCTCCTCCACCAGCGCCAGGATGGGGCCCCAGGCCTTCCAGCGCAGGATGACGGCTACGATGATGAAGGTGACGAGGGTCCAGAAGATGAGGCCCGGGCGGACCTCCACGAAGCTGCTGGCGGCGAGAACGTTGGGCAGGAGCATGGCGGCCTTCGCAGGTACGGCGTCAGGGTTGCGGCGGGTACGACGACAACGGGAACGGCTCTACATGTTGCAAGGGCCGGCGCCCCCCGCGTGAGCGAGCGAGCGCCGGACCCAGGGTCCTACTCGACGACGATGACCTGAGTCAGGTCACTTTGTGGCGAGCAGGATGCACACGACCAGCGCGAACAGCGTGGCGCCTTCGATGAGGGCCGCGGCGATGATCATGGTGGTGCGGATGTCACCGCCGGCGGCCGGCTGACGGCCCGTGGCGTCCATGGCGGCGGCGGCCAGCTTACCGATACCGAGGGCGGCGCCGATGATGGCGAGACCGGCACCGAGGCCGGCGGCGAGGAAGGCGAGAGCGACGTTGGTCATGGGAGTGCTTCTTCTTTCTTCGGAGGGGACCCACTTGTGGGGGGGTCGTTGCTGCCCTTTAGGACGACCTCCGGCGACCTTTCGAATCGCCGGGTACTCACCGGGGCCCCGGACGACAGGGCCCCGCTAACTCAATGAAGGACCTCAGCCGGCGACGTGGGCCTTGCCATGGTCGTGGCCGTGGCCCGTGTCCTTGTGGCCGTGCTCCTCGTCATGCCCGTGGCCGTGGTGGCCCATGGCCACGCTCATGCCGATGAAGAGCGCCGAGAGCATGGTGAAGACGTACGCCTGCACGAAGGCCACGAAGAGCTCCAGCAGGTAGATGCCCATGGCGAAGGGCACGCTCACCAGCGCCACCGCCGGGTTGCCGAGCATGAAGATGAGGCCCAGCAGGAAGAAGATGACGATGTGGCCCGCCAGCATGTTGGCGAACAGACGCATGGTGAGCGCGAAGGGCTTGGTGAACAGGCCCAGCACCTCCACCGGAATCATGATGGGCCACAGCAGCGGGTGCACGCCGCCGGTCAGGTGGGCCAGGTAGCCGCCGAAGCCCGCGGCACGGATGCCGGCAACCTGCGTGATGACGAAGGTGCACAGCGCCAGGCCGCACGTGACGGCGATGTTGCCCGTGGCGCTCGCCATCCAGGGGAACAGGCCCAGCAGGTTCATGAAAAGGATGAAGAAGAACGCCGTCAGCAGGTAGGGCGTGTAGCGCGGACCCTCCTCCTTGCCGATGTTCTTGATGGCCAGCTCGTCACGCACGAAGAGGACGAGCATCTCGAAGAGGTTGGCCGAGGCGCCACGGGGCACCAGCTTCGTCTTGTCCCGGTTGCTGAAGAGCAGCAGCGAGCCGATGAGCAGCACCGCCGCCAGCCACATCATCACCGTGTGCTTGGTGATGGACAGGTCCAGACAGCCCTCGGACCAGCCGGGGACGGCCATGCCGTGGCCCGTGTCCCGGGGCTCGCACGAGGCGCCCCCGCGGATGGGGATGCCGAACTGCGGCAGGTGGATGGCCTTGTGGTCGCTCCTGAGCGGGATCTCGATCTCGTACTCCGGCGAGTCGGAGACGTGGTGGAGGATGTAGGCCGCCACATTCTCCTCCTCCTTCTCCACGTGCTCCCCCGCCGCGGTGGCGTGCTCGACAGCCGCGCCGTGCTCACCACCGGTGGCCTCGGAGCCGTGCTCGTCCTGGACGGGGGCGGCGGCGAACGCCACGCCCGCCATCAGCCCGACGAGAAGAACCATTGCCTTGCGCATCACTCGTCTCCGCCCGCCGCGTCCCGGGACGCGGCCATCACGTAGCTCACTTCAATCCACTGCAGCACGAAGTAGGTGCCGAAGAACCCCGCCACGAACGCCACCGAGCCCAACCCTCGTTGCACCACCCACAGCAGCCCCACCACCACGGCCACCGCCCGCATCCCGAACACCACCCCCACCACCTTCAGCGCGGCATTCAAATCCCTGCTCACCGCCCGCCGCTTGAGCAGCAGCGCCACCACCCCCGTCACCGCCGCCAGCCCCACCCCGATGAACGCCGCCTGCCGGGACTCGGCCTCCCTCGGCAGGAAGGCCGCGAGCGCCAGTGCCACCCCCGTCACCCCCGCCGCCAGCCCGGCATGCTTCCGGAAGGCCTCCGCGCCATGCCCGCTCACGGCTTTCGCTTCCCCAACCGCGCCATCTCGCGGAGGAACCCGTAGAAGCCCACGGAGATCCCCGCCAGGCTCAGCCCCACCAACAGCCAGGGAGTCGTCCCCAGCCACTTGTCCAGGAAGTACCCGCCCAACACCCCCACCACCGCCCCGCCCACCAGCTTCCACACCGCGGAGATGTACGGTTCCGCCGCCCGCATCTGCCGGGCCGTGTCCGACAGCTCGCCGCCTTCCTTGTCCTCCCGGGGCTCCTTCTCCGCCATCGCCTCGACAACCCCCGGGAAAACCACGGGTTTGCTTTCCGACCACCCCGCCCTTCCTACGCGCGGGCGCCGCTTAGCATTGAAGGTGCGCGCCGCGCAACCCGTACGCTCCAGGGGGGGCCCTCCCTAGAAGGGGGGCAAATGCCTAGGGCAAGCCGAAGTCCGGTTGGAAATCCGCCTTGAAGCTCCCCGTGGAGCTGGCGGGCTGGACGAGCACCTCCACCCGCTTCACCTGGCGTAGCACCCCCTGGACATCCGGAGTGCTGTTGCTGCCCACCACCCAGGTGCCACCGTCCGGAGGCAGGGGGATGTTCTGCCGGATGAGCTCGGTCCCGGTCGAGTCGAGGATCGGCGAGACGGCCACCAGCCGCAGGAAGCCACCCGGCCCGCACAGGAGCACGATGGGCTGCCTGTGCTGCGCCCAACGGCTCAGCCCTCCATCCGGGTTGGTGGTGGTGCCCGCGTCGCTGGAGACGTCGACGAAGAGCTTGAGGTTGGTCATGGGACGCGAGAAGTCCCAGGTCCCGCCATCGCGCTCGGCCCAGAAGACATGGCTGGTGGCGCCCGAGCCCGTCCACGTACGGCCCGACACGGCGTCCGCCGGGGCGACGTTCCCGTAGGAGGAGTCCTTCAAGCACCCGCCCGGCACCCCCTGGAGGGCCGTGTCCAGGTGCCGGGCGCCGAACACCACCGAGGGGTCCGCGAAGAACTGGGCCGGACCCCCACAGTCGGGCTTCTCGTCCGTGGTGCCGTCGCAGTCGTCATCCTTCGCGTTGCACGTGTCGAGCGGCGCGGGAGTATTGACCTGGCGGCAGGTGTCCTTTCCGGCGACGCAGGCCCGGGCCCCCTCGGCGCACACGCCCAGCTTGCCGGGGACGGTGCACGCCTGGCCCGTCTCGGGGGTGTCGTCCGTCTGCTTGTTGCAGTCGTCATCCAGGCCGTTGCAGACCTCGAGGACACCCGGGTGGACAGCGCCGTTGGCCGGGCCGCAGTCATCCGGGTTGTCCACCCACCCCACCGGCCTCTGGCAGAACGTTCCCGGCTGCGCGGGGTCTCCGTAACCGTCGTTGTCGTCGTCGCGGTAGTAGATGCCTCCATCCAGCCCGTCGTCGGCGATTCCGTCGCAGTCGTTGTCGTAGCCGTCGCACTGCTCGGGAGCGCCCGGGAAGAAGAGCCGGCCTCCCGCGGTGGGGTTGTCGTTGCAGTCGTCACCGTTGGTGGCGGTCGGCACCGACTGCGGTGGCGTGCAGCGGTAGAGCGGCCGGGTGAGGTTGCCGTAGCCGTCCTCGTCCAGGTCCTCGAAGAAGAGCCGCGCCAGGCCGCCATCCAGGCAGGTGCCTCCATCCAGCACCCGGCCGGAACACACCGGGTCCTCCTTCTCGCGGCAGCACACCCCGTCGTCGCAGACGAAGCCGCCGTCACCGCAGTCTGAGGCCTCCTTGCAGGCGTAGTAGTCCCGCACCGAGGGAACCTCGTAGCAGGCGATGGCCACTGCAACACTCGCGCCGAGGGCGAGCAGGCCGAAACGGATGAGGCGGGGGGTTGGAGACATGGGCACTACTCGGACTGGGAGGAGAGGAGATCGAAGACGAAGAGGCCGGCGCCCACCGCAGCCAGGCCCGCGCCCACGCCGAGCAGCACGTTGCCCGTGCGCGCGTAGCGTCCGGCCTGGTCATAGGCGGGGCCCGCCGTGGTGAAGGCCGTGCAGTTGCGCTGGCCGCCCGCGCATGGCTCCAGCCCGGCCAAGGAGCCACGGGACAACCCGCCGGCCACCAACGAGCCCGCCACCGCCAGCGCCCCCACGCTGAAGGTGACGTAGGAGGCCGTGCGCAACCCCTTGCCGCGTGGGGCGGCCCGAGACGCTCCCGCCTCGGGCAGGAAGTCCGGCCTGGGCTCCAGGCGCAGGCGCATGCCCTCCGGAATCTGCTCGCGGGTCAGGGTCGCCTCCCCCGAGGGCTGCAACAGGTCCACCTCGTGCGGCCCCGCCGTCAGCGCCACCACCTCCCCCGGCTCGGCCATCCGCCCGTCCACGCGCAGCCGCGCCGTGCTCGGAGCCACCAGGCCACCCCAGCCCTTGCGCGCGAAGGATGGCACCAGTGCCGCCACCGCCGGCCGCAGCTCCTTCGCGAGCGCCGCCTGCGTGACTCCGCTCAGCGAGCGCCGCGCCACGGTCCCGCGCACCGTGTCCACCCACGCCACGTCCACGTCCATCGTCCCCTGGCGCCGCGGCACCACCACTCCCAGCACCAGCACGTGCTCCGTCCGAGCCTCCGCCGCCACCGCTCGCAGGCACGCGTCCTGTGCGCCACATCGGCCCGACAGCAGCCCCTCCGGAACCCGGGTGACACCCAGGCCCGTCAGCTCCCGGGCCAGCCCCTCGGCGAGGTCCAGCACCCGCCCCGCATCCGCCGCGCTCAGGCTGCCCCCATGCTGCAACCGCACCGCGAGCCGCTCCGCCGCTCCGGCGGGCAGGGACAACAAGGACATGACGAGGAACGGAGCCAGGAATTGCTTCACGGTGGGCACTGTAGCGCAGGTGTTCGGGTGTACCCACCCGGAGACACGTTAGGCTCGCCCCACCATGGACACGGCGTCGGACACGGCTTCGTCCCCACGGCTCGACGCGCGCGGCCTCGCCGCCTTCGTGGCCATCGCCTACGGCTTCTCCTGGCTCTGCGTCCTCGGCTACGTGCTGGCCTTCGGCACCCATCTGGACAAGTCGCCCATCGCGTTCAAGGTCATCGCCGGCCTGTCCATGTTCGGCCCCTCCGTGGCCACCTTCATCGTCGCTCGCAAGGTGTCTCCCCTGCCCTCCCTCAAGCGGGACACGGGCCTGGGACTCGGCCAGCACCGGCTGCGCTTCTTCCTCCTGGCCGTGCTGGGCACCCCCGGGGTGGTGCTCGGCGCCATTGCCCTCTCCGCCGTCTTCTACCCCAGCGCCCTGGACTTCTCCGGGCTCTCCGGCCTGCGCGCCCAGCTCGCGCAGCACTCTCCCCAGGCCGCGCAGGTCATCGACAAGCTCGGCGGGCCCCACGGGTTCCTCGTCATCCAGGTGGTGCAGGCCACGCTGCTGGGCCCCTTCCTCAACCTCCCCTTCACCTTCGGCGAGGAGTGGGGCTGGCGCGGCTACCTCCTCCCCCGGCTGCTGCCGCTCGGACAGTGGCGCGCGCTCGTGCTCGTCGGCGTCATCTGGGGCTTGTGGCACGCGCCCCTCATCCTGCTCGGCTACAACTACCCCCAGCACCCCGTGCTCGGCGTCCTCCTCTTCACCGTCGTCTGCGTGCTGCTCTCCCTCCTCCTCGGGTGGATGCGGCTGGCCACCGGCAGCATCTGGTCCGCGGTGCTAGCCCACGGCTCCCTCAATGGCCTGGGGCCCATCGCCCTCGAGCTCGGCTACGAGGGGAAACCGCCCGACACCGCGCTCGTCGGCATCACCGGCTGGCCCGGGTGGCTGCTGCTCGCCGCGCTCGTGGGTGTGCTCGTGCTCACCCGGCAGCTCCCGGTGCGCAACCCCGGTGACTCCCAGGGCACGCCCGGCACCGCTCACGCCTCCCAGACGTAGGCCACCTCCGCATAGGAGTGGCCGCCGAGCTCAATCCACTGCTCGCCCCCGAGCCGCCCCCCGAGCCGCTCGTAGAATCCCCGGGCCGCGGCGTTGTCCTTCAGCACCCACAGGATGAAGGGCACCAGCCCGTTCTCCCGCAGCCAGCCGGTGCCACGCTGGAACAGCGCCCGGCCCACGCCCCGCCGCTTCACCTCCTCCACCAGATAGATGGCGTACAGCTCACCCCGGTAGCCCGGAAGCGACTCGGGCGGGGGCCGGTTCTTCCCCACCGCGCACAGGCCCACGATGCGCCCGGTGTCCGGCTCCTCGGCGACGAACACCCCCGCGTCCGGGTCCGCCAGTCCCCGGCGCCACCCCGCGAGCCGCTCCTCGAAGTCGAGCCCCTCCAGGTACTCCTGGGGTAACAGGCCCCGGTAGCTGCTCCGCCAGCTCTCGAGGTGCACCCGGGTCATGCCCTCGGCATCCTCGAGGCCCGCGCGTCGGATGGTGATGTCCACGGAACCCTCCTCCTCACTTCCAGGGGAGACGGCCAGCGCAGCGCCCCGGGGGATGACCGCCGCCGCACCCACCCACCGGGCCCTCCTCGCCGCGAAGTCCCTCCGTCTCCAGCTTCCGACTTGGACCTCCTTCCACATCATCAAGAGGAGCACGCCATGCCACTCCAGCTCACCTCGGCCCGCTTCGAGAATGGTGGGCCCATCCCCATCGCCTATACCTGCGAGGGTGATGACCTGCCCCCGCCCCTCCACTGGGAGGGCGAGCCCGGGAACGCGAAGAGCTTCGCACTCGTAGTGGAAGACCCCGACGCGCCAGATCCGAAGCACCCCCAGAGGACCTGGGTGCATTGGGTGCTCTACAACGTGCCTCTCAACGTCCACGACATCCCCGAGTCCATGCTGGCCGACTCCCTCCCCGAGGGTGCCCGTCAGGGCCTCAACGACTGGGGGCGGCTGGGCTACGGAGGGCCCTGCCCCCCGATCGGCTGCCATCGCTACTTCTTCCGCCTGTTCGCCCTGGACACCGTGCTGCCAGACCTGGGACGCATCACCCGGAAGCAGCTCGACCAGGCCATGGCCGGCCACGTGCTCGCCCAGGCGGAGCTCATGGGCACCTACGAAAAGGTGCACCACCAACATGATCCCCACGAAAAGATGCATCCCCACTACCACCCCTGAATGAAGGGTCCGGGCCCGGCCGGGCAACCTCCGGGCCCTTCCCCCCGACGGGCCTGGGGTGACATCCTCGGTCCTCGTGACGACGCCCTACGGATCGGGGGGGGCCCCGTACCAGCACCTGGACACGCTGCCATTCGCACTGGCCGTCGTCCGAGACAGCCGCATCGTCCACGCCAACCCGGCGTTGCTCGAGCTGCTCGGCTTCACGCGCGAGCAGGTGGTGGGCAACTCCTTCGAGATGCTCTCGGTACACCCGCAGCCGCTCCTCGCCGAGCGGCACGCGCGCCTGCTGCGCGGCGAGCCGGTCCCCGACACCTATGAGATGGTGATGCGCACCGCCACCGG
This sequence comes from Vitiosangium sp. GDMCC 1.1324, assembly GCF_003044305.1. GTDB lineage: Bacteria > Myxococcota > Myxococcia > Myxococcales > Myxococcaceae > Archangium. Next base: position 249,131 of record NZ_PZOX01000002.1, read on the forward strand.
TGAGCGGCGCGTGGAGCTGACCCTGTCGGTGAGTGGGCCGGACACCTGGGTGCAGATGCGCGATCTCAGCGGCCGCGTCGTCCACCGCCAGTTGCTCCAGCGCATGGCCACGCTCGGCGCCTCGTTGCCCGGCATCCACACCGAGGACGAGGTGCTGCGCCGCGTCTTCGAGGGCCTGGCCGAGCTGGAGGTGTCCTATGGCTACCTCGTCCCGGACAATGAGCGGGTGTGGCTGGGCCATGCCTTCGTGGCCACCGGAACCGCCGCGGGCGAGACGCGCCTGGCCGGCCAGCACCTGGTGGATGTACCGGGCACCTGGTCCCCGATGATGGAGCAGGCCTGGCGCGAGGGCTCCGCCTACGGGGAGGACTTCGCCTGGGAGGCGGCCCGCTTCGTGGGACCCGAATGGGCCGAGCCGGTACGCAAGCACCTGCGGCGCGTGGAGCCCCTGCGCTCCATCTGCGTCCGCATCGACCTGGAGGGCGGCCCCCGGGCGCTCCTGGTGGTGGCCGCGGACTGGCTGCGCGAGGAGGAGCTGCCGTCGCTGCGCCTCTTCGCCGCGCAGGTGTCCGTCGCCCTTGAGTCCGCACGCACCATCTCCCGGCTGTCCACGCGCAACACCGCGCTCGCCGCGCTCAGCCGGCTGGCCGCCGTGGCCGCCACCGCGCCCGAGCCGCGCGCCTTCTTCGGGCCGGGCACGGAGGAAATCATCGGGCTGCTGCGCTGCTCCGCGGTGATTCTGCTGCTGCGCGCCGAAGGCTCCGATGTGCTGGAGCTGACATGGGCCCACGGCGCCAGCGAGGAGGCGTTGCGCCCCTTCCACCGGCTCCCCGTGCGCGGGAGCATGTCCGGCAAGGTGGTGGAGCTGGGCATGCCCATGGTGCTGCACGCCGATGACTTCCCCAACACAGTGCGCGAGCAACTGCGGCACCACGACCGGGGCTCCCTGGCCATGGTGCCCCTGCAGGCGCGCTCGCGCATGATTGGCACGCTCATCATCACCTTCCACCAGCACCGCCTGATGTCCGCCCTGGAGATGGAGACGCTCCAGGCCATGGGCTCCCACTTCGCCGCGGCCATCGAGTCCCACCGCCTCCTCCAGGAGGTGCGCGGGCGCGCCGAGGAGCTCGCCCGGCTCCACGCGGAGCTGAAGCTCGCTCAGCAGCAGGTGGTGGAGCACGAGCGACTGGCCGCACTCGGCGAGCTGTCCGCCGTGGTGGCCCACGAGGTGCGCAACCCCCTGGGCGCCATCTTCAACGCCGTGGCCACCCTGCGCCGCTTCGTCGAGCCCGCCGTCCCCGCCGCCACCCTGGTGGGCATCCTCGAGGAGGAGGCCAACCGCCTCAACCGGCTCGTGGATGATCTGCTCGACTTCGCCCGCCCCTCCTCGCCCCAGCCCCAGCCCATTCCGCTGGCGCGCCTGCTGGAGGAGGCCGTGCGCACGGCGACGAGCGGCCAGTCCCGCGTCCGTGTGGAGTGGATGCTGGAGGAGGACGTCCCCTCCGTGCCGGTGGACGAGCGGATGATGCGGCAGGCCTTCCTCAACCTCGCCCTCAACGCCGTGCAGGCCATGCCCCAGGGCGGCCTGCTGCGCGTCACCGCCCGCCGTTGCCCCGAGCGCCCCGGCGCCATCATCGAGTTCACCGACACCGGCCCCGGCATCCCCCCGGAGCTGCGCGAGCGCCTCTTCAAACCCTTCTTCACCACCAAGGCCACCGGCACCGGGCTCGGGCTCGCCATCGTCCAGCGCACCCTCAATGCCCACTCGGGCCACATCTCCATCGAGTCGCCTCCCGGTGGCGGCACCACCTTCCGGCTGGTGTTGCCGCTCGGCCCGGAGTTCGTGGCCGCGTAGGCAGGCGCTTGCCCTCTTGCCTGCCAGGGACTGATCACTTCCAATCCCTTGTCATGCCGGGGCTCCGCCCCTCCCTAGCCTTCCGAGCGGAGGCGGAGTAGAACCAAGCGACCCCCAGGTATCGTTCTGTGGCTCGGCGTGGCCGGCGTCTCGTCTCGCGGCCTGGGCGGATTGCATCGCGGAGCCGGACACCCCCCGAGCCCCATCCCGTCATTCGGGAGGTGTCGTGATGCGTCGTCTGCTCGCAGGGAGTGTCGCAGTATCCGCGCTGGCGTTGGCGGGAAGCGCCCAGGCCTCGGGGGAGTGTGGCTCGACGTCCGCCGGTTGGAACGCGCCCAACGGAGCGGTGGTGTTCGACCGGGGCCCCGGGCCCATCCGGGACGTGCTGGACGCCGTGGGCGAGTACCGCACGCACTCGATGCTCTCCCACGGCCCGGGAGCTGGCGTGTCGCACGCCACCATGCGGACACCGGACCAGGCCGACTGGCCCGGCGTCTGTACCAAGCCCATCGTCGGCAGCCAGATTCAGTACGGCCAGCCGGGCCTGGAGCAGGTCAACCAGGGCGGCATCTACATGTACATCTACGGGGACCCCGCCGCCGGCGCCGAGTGGACCGGCTGGCAGCAGGGAGACCCCGCCCAGGCGGCGCTGATCGGCGACTCCATCTGGTACAACCACCCCTACGTCAGCGACGTGTCCAAGTACGACTCGAGCCAGTACGTCGACCGGCCCGTCCGCAACGGCACCCGCATCAACTACTCGCTCTTCCAGTACCGGGACCTGCAGACCACCAACCAGATTCCGGGCGACGGCGTGAACAGCGGCATCGTCTGCTCCACCTTCATGGCCTACGCGCACAACTACGCGGGCCGCGGCGTGGTGACGCCCTACACGTACTCGCACGCGCAGATCGCCAACGCGTCCAACTCGCTCTACACGGGCGTCTACAACGAGTGCAAACAGTCGCTCGGCTGGTTCACCAACGCGCTGCTCACCGTGGCCTGCCCCTTCTACAACGTGTGCGGCAACGCCGGGAACCAGGTGGCCAACTGCATGTCCACCAACATGTGCGACACCAACGACAGCCGCTACTGGAAGAGCGTGCGCGATGACCCCAACTCCACCGCCCGGTCCATCAGCCCGGACCGCGTGGGCGGCTGGGGCGTGCACCCCACCAACAACACCATCTGGGGCCCGGACTACTCGCACCAGCTCCAGTGGAACTCGGGCGGCAACGTCTACGGCTGCTGGCAGTAACCCGTCCCGCTCAACCTGGAGAGGAGCCCCACGCGATGACGCCAACCCCCGAGAACCGTTCCCAGCGGCCCTGGCGATGGGTGCTGATGCTCGCACTCCTCGCCCTCGGGGGAGTCGTGGGCTGGCTCCTCTCCCGGCAGCCGCCGGCACCCGAGGCCCCCGTGGCGGCCCAGGTCCGCACGCGCACGCCTCCCTCCCAGGAGGACGCGCCCCCCCCGGCGCTCGCCGCCACCGCGCAGCCTCCCGAGGCCGCGCAGCCTGACGCCGCCGGGCCCGCCGCGCCCATCGTGGATGAGATTGTCGTGGAGAAGCCGGAGGTGTGCTCGGGCGAGGACAACCTCATCACCGTGCGCGCCCACACCCCGGACGGCAACGACGCGTACCTGCACTACACCGTGGGCGATGGCACCGGCCAGCGCATCCCCATCCGCGTCTGGCGCAACGACGCGGACGGCTCGTATGAGATTCCCCAGGTCACCGTCTTCACCAAGGACAACACCTCCGTCACCGTGCCCATCCCGGCCTACAAGGTGAAGGAGTGCGAGCCCGAGCGGCTCGTGCACGTGATGTCGCGGCGGATGCCCAACGCCGAGGACGACTTCGAGTTCCTCGCCAAGGTGGTGGAGCGGCCCGCCGCTCCCGGCAAGCCCGCGCCCAAGCCCTTCGTCCCCGCGCGCTACGTGTGGACGTTCGACGACGAGGCCCCGGAGACCACCCCGGGCCCCATCGTCTCGCACTCCCTGCTGGGCAACACGGGCGCCGCGAGCATGTACACCCAGCACCTCATCCGCGTGGACGTCTACGACGCCGCGGGCCGCAAGGAGACGGGCCGCTCCTCGCTCCAGGTGCTCAACACCTCCTTCGAGAACTTCGACAAGAAGGGCATCGTCACGATTGTCGCCGTGGGCACACCGCGCTTCCCCGTGGTCGACCCGGACGGCGTGGTGCGGCAGACGTTCCGCCTCTACCACCGCTTCCGCGGGCCGGTGCGCCTCACGAAGGTCACCACCGTCCGCGCATTCCGCGGCACCGACGAAGGGCCCCCTCAGCCCGAGCAGGTGGACGTCGCGTCGCTCCCCGTGAGCGAGGTGCCCGAGGGCAAGGGCACCGAGGTGAAGGTCTCCTTCGACACGAAGGCCGAGCCCGACGTCTTCGCCATCACCTACTCCCTGGAGGGGCTCAGCGCCGAGGGCCACCCGGCTCGCGGCACCTTCTCCGTCATGCGGCCGCCGCCCCGGCCCACCAAGGAGAACAGCACCCCCGTGAACGACCCCGTCCTGCTCGCCAAGATCAAACGCGCCCGCGAGCTGCTCAAGCAGGAGTACGTCACCGACGAGGACATCTTCCGCCTGGAGCGCGAGGGGAAGTTCGCGGACCTCAAGGTCGATGCCTCGCAGAAGCCCTCCGGCACCGTCGCTCCCGCCGGAGGACCCCTCAACGGGCGCCCGCGCAACCCCGGCAGGTAGGGCCGCTCACCCTCCGACGCCGGAATGGAGCGGAGCCCCCCTGGAGTTCCGGGGCAGACGCACGGTGAAGGTGGTGCCCTCCGCTTCGGTGGAGCGCACCTCGAGCGTGCCCTCATGGGCCTGGACGATCTGCCAGGCGATGAAGAGACCCAGACCCAGCCCGGACGTCGGATGTCCCTCCTTCGTGGCCCGCCGGAAGGGCTCGAAGATGTGCGGGAGCAGCTCCGCCGGAATGGGAGCGCCTTCGTTGTGGACCTCCACGCAGACGGTGTCCCCCTCGTCGCGCAGCACGAAGTCCACGGGGCGGTCCTCGGGACTGTAGTCCAGCGCGTTCTTGCCCAGGTTGCCCAGGAGTTGGGCGAGCCGGTCGGCATCCCACTCGCCCCGGCAGTCGCCTCGCATGCACAGCCGGAGCTCCCGCTGGGGATTGCCAGTCTCGAGCTCCTCCAGCACATGCTGGCAGATGTGGCGGAGGTTGGCCGGGCGAGGGTGGATGGGGATGCCCCCGCCCAACCGCCCCCGCGTGAAGTCGAGCAGGTCGGCAATCATCCGCTCCATGCGCCTGGCACTGGTGGCAATGCGGCGGACGCTCTTCTCGTGGTGCTCCACCACGCAATCCGAACGCATCAGCGCGTTGACGGACAGGAGGATGGCATTGAGTGGATTGCGCAAATCATGGGAGACGATGCCCAGGAAGCGCTCGCGAAACTCCGCCGTCCGCCGCAGCTCCTCCTCCACGCGCTTGACGTCGGTGATGTCGGTGTTGACGGCCACGGCACCCACGATGTCGTCCCCGATGCGGATGGGAGCGGCGGCGCAGCGCACCACCACGTCCCTCCCTGACTGGAGGTGACGCGAGCGCACTTCTTGAATGGTCGGTACCCCCCGGAAGGCGCGCATGAACGGCTCCTCTTCCGGCGTGAGCCGATGGTCGTCCTCGATGGAGCGGTTCTGGAGCCGCTCCGACAGGGTGGCCACGTTCTGGTTCAGATCCTCCAGCGATTGAAAGCCCAGCATCTCCAGCGCCGCGGCATTGGCCTGCTTGATGCCCGAGGCATCTCCCACGTACAGGGCATCCGGAATGCTCTGGAGGATGGCCTCGAGGACGGCCGAGTTGCGCGCCACCTCCTCCTCGACGCGCTTGCGCTCGGTGATGTCCAGCCCGGTGCCCAGCAAGCGCACGGGACGCCCCGAGCTATCGAAGTACACCTTCCCCTGCGCGCTCACCCACCGGACCCTTCCGTCCGCCGCGGGGACGGTGCGGTACTCGACGGCAATGGCCCCCGGGCTGCCCGGCGCCAGCACTTCCTGGACGAGCCGGTCCACGCGTGCGCGATCCTCGGGATGGATACGCGCGAGGAAGGTGTCGTAGGTGCCGGGGGCGTCTGCGGGTACCCCCAGGAGGGCGCGCGTATGCTCGTTGCAGACCACCTCGCCTGTCGTGAGGTTCATGTCCCACGTCCCCAACGCCATGGCCTGGGTGGCCAGGCGCAGCCGCTCCTCGGCAGCCCGGCGCTCCTCGGCGGCGAGTGCCTCGACCCGCCGGCGCGCCTGCACCAGCTCCGTCACGTCCGAGGCGACGACGATGACGGCCTCGACCTGGCCCTGGCCATCGCGCATGGGCTCGTAGACGAAGTTGAAGTACACATCCTCGATGGCGCCTCCTTCGAGGCGCGCCAGCCGAGAGGGCAGCTCCGTCCCGACGAACGGCACCCCGGTGGAGCGCACCCGCTCCAGCAGCTCCTCGAACCCCAGGCCCGCCGTCTCTGGCAGGGCGTCGAACAAGGGCTTGCCCAACAGCTGCTCGGGACGGCGGCCCCAGATGCGGCAAATCATGGGATTGGCCAGCTCGATGACGTAACGGGGTCCCCGGAAGATGGCGATGGCGGTGGGGGCCTGCATGAACAGTGAATGGAGCCATTCCCGCTGGCGCTCGGCTTCGGCGCGGGCCTGGGACACCATCACCAGGGACTCGTCGCGCACGCGCACCGCCTCACGGAGCTGCGTGCTGACGACCTTGAGCTCACGCGCTTCTTCGCTCTGGTGGGCCAGACGGAGGACGTCCGTCACGTCCTCCACTCGGTGGAGGAGGTAGCGCACCTCTCCCTCCGCGGAGAGAACAGGGATGTTGATGGGACTCCAGTACCGCTCCTCGAAAGCCCCCCCTTCGGCCACGGGACGCCGGACGTCATATTTCTGCACGGCCATGGTGTCCGCCGTACGAGTGGCCAGGGCCCGCTCGAGCGAGGCGCGCAGGTTGCGCACGCCGTCGGCGCCCGGATCCGCCGGGTTGTCGGGGAACACCTCGAAGAGGGCGCGGCCGAGGATGTCCTCGCGGGCCGTCATGGTGGCGCGCAGGTAGGCATCGCTCACCGCCACGATGGTGAAGTCCGCATCCGGCGTGAGGACGAGCACCGCGCCCGGGCTCTTCTCGAAGAGCTGCTGGAAGTCCGCGGCGGACGGGCTGGAGGGAGGGGACGGCTCGAACGGGTGGCCCGCCCAACGCCAGGCGTCCCTCGAGAACCGAGAGTCGATGACCCGTTCCTCCATGTACTCAACCCCCTGATGGGACGGCTGTCCCCTGCGCGTCCCCCAAGAACCATGGGAGTCAACAGTGGGACAGCCCCGGGGTCTTCCAGGAGAGAAGCCTCCTCCACGAAGGAGGAGGATCTCCCGGCGGACTACGGCTCCACCACCACGGTGTTACCCGCTCGCCCGTTGTTGCTCCAGGTGGACTCCTGCACGGAGCCACGCGGGTTGACGAAGGCGCCCAGCCGCCACGTTCCCACCGGCTGGAACAAGGAGGACACCGGCAGCGTGGTGCACTCGTCCGAGTTGAGGTAGCCCACGTCCACGCGGCCAAGGAACACGTCCGAGCCGGGCGAGGGGCCGCTCGGGATGATGACCTCGTCCTGGGAGAGGTACAGCTCCACCCGCGTGGGGCTGGACGACAGGTAGCCCTGGTTGCACACCGTGACGGACGCCTCGAGGGGCGCGTCCTGCCGCGTGCTCGCCGGGCCGGACACGCTCTGGACGACGAGGTCCGCCAGGCGGCCCACGCTGACCAGGTCCCCCGCGAGCCCGTTGTTGCTCTCGAGCAGCTCCAGCTGCTGGCCGGACGGATCCGCGAGTCCTCCCAGGTACCAGCCTCCCCAGGCCAGGGCGGAGGGCGCCCAGAGCGAGAACGGAATCGTCTGACACTCCTGGGGGAGCAACGTGCCCGTGGAGGCGCTGTCGAGGTGGACATCGCCCGGGAGGGTCCACCCCGAGAGGATGGATGTGTCCGACGAAAGGACGAGCTCCACGATCGTACTGCCCGGCACGTCTCCCTGGTTGCACACGGTCATGGACGCCTTGAAGGGCGTCCCCGCCAGGAGGCGCTTCGGTCCGGTCACCTTCGTGACGACGAAGTCCACACCGCTCCCCACGCTCACCTCGCGGCCCACGTACACGTTGTTGTCCTCGAAGAGCTCCGCCGTGTTGCCGCTCACGTCCACGAGGGCACCTACGCGCCAGGCGCCCTGCAGGTAGGGGACGTTCCCGGACAGCTGGACGGGAGTGCACTGCCCCGCCGGCAGGTAGGTGTACGCACCGGCGAGCCAGAAGTCCCCATCCGGTGGGAACGGCGAGGTGATGGTGCTGTCCTCGGAGAGCACGAGATCCACGTCCGAATAGGTGCTCTCGAAGCCCTGGTTGCAGACGGTCGCGGACACGGTGATGGGGGCCCCTGGCTGCAGGCGCTCCGGGACGGACACCTCCTGGATGACGAGGTCCGCCTGGTAGCCGAACGCCACCCGGCCACCCAGGAACGTGTTGTTGCTCGTGATGAGCTCCGGCGTCTGGATTCCGGCGCTGGTGATGGCCCCCAGGTGGTACAGCCCTTCGGACGCGTAGACCGCGGGTCTCAGCGACACGGTGTCGCACGCACCGGTATCCAGAAACAGGGAGGCGGAGCCCAGGTAGCGGTCATCACCCCCGGGCGAGCCTGGCGGGTCGATGGTGGTGTCCTTCGAGAGGACGAGCGACACGTCCCCACGCCCATACCCGCTCCCCTGGTTGCACACCGTGATGGACACGGGGAGGGACGTCCACGACCACGGCGCCGCGACCTCCGGCCCCGTCACCTTCGTGATGACGAAGTCCGGCCCGGAGCCGATGATGAACAGGCCGCGCACCCTCGCGTTGTTGTCATCGAGGAGCTCCTGCCTCTGGCCGCTCGGGTCGACGATGGCGCCCAGGTGATACACCCCCTCGGGCAGACCCTGGCTCTGGGCGGGCACGGACACCGCGACACACTGACCACGTGGCAGCAGGTCGATGGACGCACCGCCCAGCCAGAGGTCCCCACCCGGCTGGCCTGGGGGCGTGAGGACCTCGTCCTCGGAGAGCAACAGTTGCACGTCCGTGGTGGCGTCCTCGGTGCCCTGGTTGCACACCGTGACGAGGATCAGGAAGGAAGACCCTGCCTCCGCGCTCGCTGGCCCCGTCACCGCCTGGACGGTGAAGTCTGGCCGGTTGCCCAGGAGCATCGTGCCGCCCGCGTACGTGTTGTTGCTCTCGATGAGCTCCTGGACGGAGTGGGCCGGATCCACCACCGCGCCCAGGGTGTACTGCCCCTCGGGCAACACCCCGAAGACGGCCTGCACTGGCACCGTGGCGCAGTGGTCCGGCCCCGGAGCGCTTCCGATGAACAGGGAGCCCACGAGGACGTCATTGGACGACGGGCCCTGCCCGGTGATGACCGGGTCCGGCGACAGGAAGAGCTCCACCTCCGGGAAGCCCCACCCGGTGCCCTGGTTGCACACCGTGACGAATGCGGTGAAGGCGCCCTCCGTCCTCTGGGCGCCAGGCCCCGTCATCGCCGTGATGATGAAGTCCGGATCGTAGCCAATGCCCATCAACCCGCCCGCTCGCGCGTTGTTGCCTTCGAGGAGCTCCCGCACGCCATTGGAAGGATCCACGATGGCGCCCAGGTGGTACGCCCCCTCGGGCACGGAGGGAGTCTGGGCGGAGATGGACACCTGGGTACACTGGCCCGCGTCCAGGGGGCCCACGCTCGTGCCGCCCAGGAACGTGTCTCCGCCCATCCGTGGCCCCAGCGCGGTGATGACCTCATCCGCGGAGAGCAGGAAGGACACGTCCGAGGAGCCGCTCACCGTGCCCTGATTGCAGACGGTGGCGGAGGCGGTGAGGACCCAGCCCGGCTGACGGCTCGCGGGCCCTGTCACCTCCGTGACGACGAAGTCCGGCAACTGGCCGATTCCCATCGCGTCGCCCGCACGTGTGTTGTTGCGCTCGAGCAACTCGGGCTGGGCGTTGGTTGGATCGGCCACGGCCCCCAGGTGGTACTCCCCCTCGGGCACGGAGGGAGTCTGGACAGGCACCTGCAACGTGGCGCACTGCCCCGAAGCCAGCGTGCCGCCACTCGCGCTCCCGAGCACCCTGTCCCACTCCGCGAGCGGCGTGCCCGGAGCGACAATGGCCTCGTCCTGGGACAACACGAGAAGCACATCCGTGGAGCCACTCACCGTGCCCTGGTTGCACACCGTGGCCGAGGCCGTGAAGGCATCCCCCGGCTTCGCGCTCGCCGGCCCCGACACCGCCGTGATGACGAAGTCTGGCAGGCTGCCCAGCCCCACCTGCTCGCCCACGCGCGTGTTGTTGCCCGCGATGAGCTCCCAGTTGGGGGTGAACGGGTTGACGAGGACGCCCAGGTACCACGCGCCCTCCAGCGAGGTGCTGACCTCCATCGACAGGGGGAAGCACTGCCCCGGCTCCAGGTAGCCAAAGGAGTCGCTGCCAAGGAGCACGTCGCTCCCCTCCTGGATAGGTGACGGGAGGGAGATGTCCGCGTCGGCCGACAGCACGAACAGCACCTGTGCGCTGCCGATCCCCACCGTGCCCTGGTTGCACACCGTGGTGGACACACGGAACGGCTCTCCCGGACGAGCGGTCGCCGGGCCCGTCACGTCCCGGATGAACAGGTCTGGAGCGGCGCCGAAGCCCACCAGCTCCGAAAGGGCCGTGTTGTTGGACTCGAGGAGCTCGGGTAGTTGGTGGGAGGGATCCGCCATGGCGCCCAGGTAGAACGCGCCCTGGATCTCGGACGACAGGGCGGTGGACAGCAACTCCGTGGTGCACTGCCCGGGTGCGAGGGAGGGCGGGTACAGCACGCCGAGGAGCATGTCGCCCAACCCATCTGGCGAGATAATCGCATCGGGTGACAACACGATCGCCACGTCCGAGGTGCCCTCCTGGTTGCCCTGGTTGCACACCGTGGCGGACACAGTGAACGGGTTGCCCGGCCACACGCTCGCGGGCGCCGTCACCTCCCGGATGACGAGGTCCGGCCGCTCACCCACGCCCAGCGGCGCACCCACGTGCGTGTTGTTGCCCGGGATGAGCTCGCTCTGGGTGTGGTGCGGGTCCACGATGGCGCCCGGGTACCACATGCCCTCGAGCGCATTCGTGGCCTTCACGGACACCGTGGTGCACTGCCCCACGCCCAGCGTCCCCACGGACACGAGGCCCAGCGACTGGAGCTGGCCACCCGTCGGTTCCGCCGGAGACGGCTCGAGCGGCTCCGAGGAGAGGAGCAACTCCACGTCCGTGGAGCCACTCGCGGTGCCCTGGTTGCACACCGTGGCGGACACCGTGAAGGACTCCCCCGGCCTCGCATTCACCGGCCCCGTCACCCGCGTGACGATGAAGTCCGGCAGCTCGCCCAGACCGATCCGCTCGCCCACGCGCGAGTTGTTGGTCTCGATGAGCTCATAGTGGGGGATGGAGGAGGCGACGATGGCACCCAGGTACCAGGCCACTCCGGACAGAGGGGTGCTGGTCCGCGCCGACACCGTGGTGCACATTCCGGGAGTCAGCGTGCCCACGGACACGTTCGCGAGCGTGAGGTCGGTAGGCGCGAGCACCTCGTCCTCCGAGAGGAAGAAGGTCACCTCGGCGCCATCCTCCCAGGTGCCCTGGTTGCACACGGTGGCGGACACGGTGAAGGACTCCCCCGGCTTCGCGCTCGGCGGCCCGGCCACCTTCGTGATGATGAAGTCCGACCTGAAGCCGATGCCCATCTGGCTGCCCGCGTACGTGTTGTTGCGCTCGATGAGCTCGGCCTGGAGGTTGCCCGGATCCACGGCGGCGCCCAGGTACCAGGGCCCTTCGGCCAACCTGTAAGCAGAGGCCCACGCCGGCCGCGTGACGCACTGCCCGGGAGGAATCAGGCCCGTGAGCACCCGGCCCGCTTCGAAGTCCGGGCTCTCTTCGAACGCCGATGGCACGGAGATGACCGTGTCGGAGGACAGCATCAGCATGACCTCCGTGTCACCGGGCACGGTGCCCTGGTTGCACACGGTGACGAACGCCAGGAAGGGCTGGCTCAGCATCGCGCTCGGAACGCCCCGCACGGCCGTGACGACGAAGTCCGGCGCGTCCCCCACACTCATCACATTCCCCGCGGACGCGTTGTTGTTCTCGAGAAACTCGGCCTGGAGCTGACCCGGGTCGACGAAGGCCCCCAGACGGTACTCGCCCACCGGGAGATTCATGGCGACGGGTACGCTCAGCTGCGCCGTCACCTTGCCGCACTCCCCCGGCCCGAGCGTCCCCACCGAGGCGCCGCCGATGACCACATCCCCATCCGCCTCGGGCGTCCCCGGCACGGTGATGACCTCGTTCCGGGAGAGCAGGAGCGACACGTCCGTGCTTCCCGCGAGGTTGCCCGGGTTGCACACGGTGAACGAGGCGTTGAAGGTGTCACCCGGCCGCGCGCGCACGGGCCCCGACACGTCCTTGACGATGAAGTCCGGCCGGCTGCCGAGCCCCATCTGCCCATCCACACGGGTGTTGTTGGTCTCGATGAGCTCCGGCTGCGTGTCGAACCGGTCGGCGATGGCGCCCAGGTAGTACGTGCCCTCGGGGAGGAAGGCGCTGCCCTCCATCTGGACCTCGGAGCAAGCGCCGGGGAACAAGGTGCCCACGCTCGTCTCCTTCACGATGACCCGCGGCCCGCTCGGCGACGTCGAGCCGAGGTCCGCATCGGACGACAGCAGGAGCGACACGCTCGTTCCCCCGGGCATGGTGCCCTGGTTGCACACGGTGACGAGCGCCGAGAAGGCCTCCCCCGGCTTCACACCCAAGGGCCCCGACACCTTCGAGACGATGAAGTCCGGCCGGCTGCCCACGCCGATGAGCCCACCGTTGCGCACGTTGTTGCTCTCGACGAGCTCTTGCAAATCGTTGAGCGGATCCACGAGGGCCATGAGGAACCACGCCCCCTCATCCATATAGGCGACACTCGAGACCGTGACCGGCCCGCACTGGCCCGGATACAGGTCCCCCGTCTGCACGCGGCCCAGCTCCACATCCTTGTCCTGCGGCAGGAAGCCGGGAAGGGCGATCTCCGCATCGGGAGAGAGCACCAGGCTCACGGACGAACTGCCCGCGAGGTTCCCCTGGTTGCACACGGTGAGGGTCGCGGAGAACGCCTGTCCGCTCAGAACACTCGGAGGCGCGCTCACCGACTGGACGACGAAGTCCGGCCCCATCCCAATCCCCACGCTGTCTCCCGCCCGGGCGTTGTTGCTTTCGAACAGCTCGGCCCGGGCGTTGAGCGGATCCACGATGGCCCCCAGGCGGTACTCCCCATCTCCCTGCGAGTAGGGCAGGGACACCGGGCCCGAGATCGGGAGCGTCTGGCATTCGTCCGGCTTCAGCGACCGGGTGGATGCCTGGGCCAGGAGGACGTCCCCATCACCCGCCACCGGCGCCGCCGGGAGGATGACCGTGTCCTTGGAGAGGTAGAGCCCCACCTCCGCGCTCCCCTCCACCAGGCCCTGGTTGCACACCGTGACGGACGCGGAGAGAGCGCCTCCCAGCTTCGCGTAGGCCGGCCCGCTCACCCCGGTGACGACGAAGTCCGGCAGGTTGCCCACGCCAATCGTTCCGGCCACGGAGGTGTTGTTGCTCTCGACCAGCTCCACCACGACATTGGCGGAGTCCGCGACGGCGCCCAGGTAGAGCTCGCCCTGCAAGGTGGCAGGCACGCTGGCCGTCCACGTGAGCCCCCTGGAAGCGCAGGCTCCGGGTGGCAATATGCCCACGGAGACCCCACCCACGAGGAAGTCCTGGCTCATGGAAATGGTCGCATCCTTGGAGAGGAAGAACTCCACGGAGGTAGCGCTCGGGGCGACGGAAGTGCCCGGGTTGCATACCGTGACACCCAACTCCAGGGGCGAATTGAGCGCCACCTTCGTCTGGGACACCATGATCGGAGAGGAGATGGTCAGGTCGGGCCGGGAGCCCACGCCCAGGAGCGAGCCGAGCCCATTGTTGGTCTCGATGAGCTCCGGCCGCAGGTTGCCCCGGTCGGCATAGGCGCCCAGATACCAGGCCCCCGACGCGACCGAGGGAATGAGGCCCTGGAGGGACAGCGGAATGCACTGCCCCGGAAACAGCGTGCCCGTGGACACCGTGCTTCCCAAGGCAAGGTCCTGCGCCTCGGTGATGACCGCATCCGAGGACAGGAACAGCCCCACGCCCGCGCTATCGGGCAGGGTGCCCTGGTTGCACACCATGACGTTGGCCGTGAGCGTCTTGCCCACCAGCACGCTGGCGGGCCCGCTCACCGACTGGACGACGAAATCAGGCTGGGTGCCCACCCCCACCTGACCGCCCGCCAGGGTGTTGTTGCTCTCATTGAGCTCCGGGGTCGAGCCATTGCGATCGGCGATCGCTCCCAGATACCAAGCCCCCGTCACCTTGGCCGGGAGCATCAGCTCGCGCGTGGCGCATGCGCCGGGCACCAGCCAACCTGGCGAGAAACTCCCGATGGACGGGTCCTGCCCCGCGGCGATGAGCGCATCCTTCGACAGAACGAGCTCCACGGTGCCGGCGCTGCCGCTCTCGCTGCCCCGGTTGCACACCGTGGCGCTCACGCGGAACGCTTCCCCCCACCTCACACTGGCTGCCCCACCCACCACCTGCTTGATGAAGAAGTCCGGGCGGCCGCTCAACGCCTGCTCCACGGACTTCGGTGAGTCGCCTTCCGGCTCCGGCGCGTGGGCGCCTCCACATCCCATCGCTCCCATCCACACGCTCGCGGCTGCGAGCGCGGTGACTCGTATGCTGCTCCGGCTCATTTGGCTCTTCCCCCTCTGCGAGCACCCATCCGACAGCCGGGTGGGTGCATTCATGACATTGAAGTTTTACGCTCCAGGCCCGACCCGGCAGAGTCTCATCAGCAGGGTGACGGAGGTGTGACGGGCGAGGGAGCACCCGCGGTGGCGCGTCGAGAGGGAACACGCCATGCTTTTCCCCGGAGGTAGTTCATGTCTCTTTTCGAAGCCGTGGCGGCCGGGGACCTGGGCCGCGTGGAGGAGCTGCTCGCCGGTGGGGCGGATGCCAACCCCTTCGACGCCGAAGGCCGCACCCCGCTCATGGTCGCCGCCGAGAACGGCTCCGAAGCGCTCGTCCGGGCCCTGCTCGCGGGCGGCGCAGACCCCATCCTCACCGACCGGATGGGCGAGTCCGCCCTCACCAAGGCCGCCGCCCATGGTCACGGCCGGGTCGCCGCCCTCCTCTACCCCCACGCCTCCGAGGACGACCAGGCCATGGCCCGCACGCTCCTGAAGGTGGGCACGGACTTCTTCAACCTCCCACGCACCCAGCCCGAGCCCCCCGACGACTTCCGCCGCAAGCTCGCCTCGGCGGGCGCCTACATCGCCGGCAAGCTCGGTGACTCCTCGCCCACCGAGCGGCTCGAGCGCCTGCGCCGCGCGGAGAAGAACTCCAAGAAGCCCTGAACCCGGCGCCACTGGTTTGAGTGGAGTCAGGCCCCTGCGTCTGGTTTCAAACAGCGCATCCGCCGGGAGCTGAACACCGTCACCGGCCGGTTTCCTGCGCGTCACACCGCTCCGTGCGACACTCCCTACCTACTGTCCAGTGCGGACCTGTGTGCCGCACGGTGCCACTCGGCCCCTCCTGTGTGGGGGGCCCTCGCAGCCGGGGGGACATGCATGATGCTGGCGGATGAGCGTGTGGTGTTCGGCAACACCTTCGATGGACTCTTCCAGATTGCCCTCCACGGAAGGCTCTCCCCGGGAGCCCGGAGCGCGCTCAAGCGCATGGGGCTCTACGTCGACCAGCAGCCGCTCCCCTTCTACCCGGCGTCCATCTGGCGCCCCTCGCTCGACATCGTCGTGCGCGACCTCTTCCCGGAGCTGCACCTCGAGGAGGCCTACCGCCGGCTTGGCCAGAAGATGGTGACGGACGTGAGCGAGACGGTGCTCGGCCGCGGCATGCTGGCGGTGGGCCGGGCGCTGGGGCCGCGCCGCCTGCTGATGCGGATGAACCACAACTTCCGCAACGCCGACAACTACGTGCAGATGCAGCTCACCGAGCTGGCCCCCACCGCCTACGAGGTGCTCATCAACGAGACCCTGGGCATGCCCTCGTACTACCAGGGCATCATCGAAGCGGCCCTGGGAGCCGCCGGTGCGCGCGAGCCCCAGGTGCAGCGCATGCGGGTGGAGGGCAACAGCTGTACGTACCGCGTCGAGTGGCGCTCGTGAGCTAGTGGGGCAGGAGCGACGCGGCGCGTTGCACCATGCCTCGCCAGCCGGAGAACCGCACCGAGCCGTGCTCCTCGCGCACCAGCGTCCAGCACCCCTCCACGGGGTCCGCGGTGAGCTCGTGTCTGGAGCCCGCGGGCGCACTGCGCCAGTCTCCCTGCTCCAGGAAGCGCCCCCGGTCCCATACACCCCCGGCCAGGACGAGCGCCTCCTCCACGCCCCGGTGCGCGTGCCTCGGGAAACGGGCCCCCGCCTCCATGTGCACCAGGTAGAGCTCGCTCCGGCCCGGCTCGTCGCGCAGCAGGCGCACCATCCGGTGGCCCCGGCTCAGCGCCGAGTGCCAGCACCAGCGCTCCGGGGGCGGCAGCTCCGCCAGCAGCGAGGGCGGCAGCGGCAGGCCCGCCACCGGCCGCGGCGGCTCGTGATGGGAAGCCTCCTCCCAGATGCGGTCGAAGAGGCTCACCGGCACGGGCTCCTCGGGCATGGCCTCCAGCACGGCACCGCCGGGGGCACCCAGGCGCCCCACCTGGCGCGCGCAGTCGGGGCAGAAGGACAGGTGCGCCTCCACCAGGAGACGCAGGGGAACATCCGCGGCGCCCGTGGCGTACGCGAGCAACCGCTCGGACTGGGGATGGTTCACGGGATTCATGGTTTCACTCCGTCAGCAGGGCGCGCATGTGCAGCAGGGCCATCCGGACGCGCGACTTGAAGGTGCCCAGAGGGACGGCCAGCGCCACCGCCGCCTCCTCGTGGGTGTAGCCGCCCAGCACGGCCAGCTCGACTGCCTGGCGCTGCTCGGGGCTGAGCCCGTCCAGTGCGCGCTCCAGGCTCATCGACAGCTCGGGGTCCGCCTGGACGAAGTCATGCAGGGGGCGCTCCTCCTCCGAGGGCCCCGGCTCCTCGCCGGGCGTCCGGCGGCGCCACCGGTCCACCAGCTTGTTGCGCGCAATCATATACATCCACGCCAGGGGCGAGCCCTGCTCCGCCCGGTAGCTGGCGGCCTTCTGCCAGACGGACGTGAAGACGTCCTGCACCACGTCCTCAGCGAGCGAGCGGTCCCTCGTCACGCGCAGCACGTAGCCCAGCAGCCGGCCCGCGTGCCGCTCGTAGTAGGACCGGAAGGCCGCCTTGCTCCCCCCGGCGATGGCGCCAAGTAGCGCCCCATCCTCCTCCATGGCACCCACTCCTCCGGACGCACGCGCACCGCGCGCCGCCCGGGCCTATTCAGAGGCCAATACGGAGAAAGGGTGGGTTTGGATGAATCGAAACGACAAGGGGGAGGACGCCTGTCAGCGCCTCCCCCGAGGGACGGACAACCCGCCGTCGCGGATGCCTAGTCGTTGAAGCGGCCGGCGCGCGCCTCGTCGAAGGGCACGCGGTGCTTCAGATACATGTCCTGCAGGCTGTGGTTGCCAACGACGTTGAGACCACCATCACCGAAGCGGTGCACCACCGCGCCCTTGCCCGCGTCCTTCAGGAAGGCGAGCGGGTCCACGCTGCCGCCCAGGCCGGTGAAGGTGGGCACGATGTCCCGGTTGTTGACGTAGTGGACGTACTTGGGACCGTCCGGGTACTTCGTCGACGCCGCCCCGAAGGTCTCCACGCTCAACTTGCTCATCAGCTTCTCGGTATCGCCCTTGGACATCCCATCTTCGATGCGCAGCCTGCGCTCCACGTCGAAGAGGGCCCGCGCGGTGATGAGACCGCCCTGGCTGTAGCCCATCAACTGCACGTCACGGCCGGCCTTCAGCTCCGAGTAGAGGGTGTCCGCCAGCGTGTCCACCGCCGGGTTGGTGCCCTTGTCCAGCTTGTCCTTGACGCACTGCGCCAGGTCCGTGAAGAAGCCCTCGGTGGAGTTGTGGATGCCAACGGCCTTGGCGCCCGTCTTGTCCGCGATGGCCTGGAGGTCGCTCGACTGGCCCGCCTTATCCGTCATGATGCCGTTGAGGTAGATGACGGTCTTGGTGGGGTTGGGGTTGTTGCGCGGGGTGACGCCCGGAATCTGGCTCAGCGGAGTGCCCGGCGGGAAGGTCTGGCCCCCGGCGCCCACGAACTGGCCGTCAAACACCTTGTCCGAGGGCTTGCTGCCCCCCAACAGGCTCGCCGACACCTTGCGAGCGGGGCCCGAGTCGAAACCATCCGCGACCGGCTTCGCGCCCTGAGCCACCGCGTTCTTCACGGGGGTCGCCGCCGTCGTGGCGGGCTGCTGGGCCTTCTCGGTGGTCTGACGGCCCACCTGGGGGAGAGCGCTGCGGTTGCGGTCGATGGTGGTCATGGGGGCTCCTGCGGGGTCTTGTGGAAAATTCGTTGAATCATTGTCCCACGAAGCGGCGCGGAAGTTGCGTCCCCCCCCGCGTTTTTCCAGGCTGACCGGTGGATCAGCTCTCCAGGACGGCTGGAATCCCTACCCTTTCCACCTCCACGAAAAGAGGCATCCATGAGTACGAAGCGTCTGTGGTCACCGGTGTTGCTCCTGTCGGGCCTGCTGGCCCTGACGGCCTGCGGCAAGGCGGAGATCGGCGAGGAGTGCGACAAGACGGGCAGCACCGATGAGTGCGTCGACGGCGGCATCTGCGACACGCTCGGAGGCAGCAGCACCGGCCTGCAGTGTCTGAAGATCTGCACCCAGGACTCGGACTGTCCCTCCACCCAGGCCTGCACCGGCGTCAGCGGCAGCAACCAGAAGGCCTGTCACAACAAGTAGGCTCCGGGAGAGGAAGGCACTCGCGTCTGTCCGGTCCTTGATGCTCGCCTGCGAGGGGCTGGTGTTCTCTGCGCGTCCATGGCTTCTGGATAGCGTCGCGCGCAAGGGAGCCATCGTTACGTGAGAGCCAACCTCGGAAGGACCGCCGTTCAGGGCTTGCGGGTTCTCATCCTGGTCCTGGTGATTCCCTTCGCCGCGCGCGCCGCAGGCGAAGGGGAGATCCGAAACTACATCTTCTCGATCAGCCGCCTGTACGAGAGCCTCGATTACGAACTCGCGCTCAACCGGATCCAACTGGCCCGGCAGCTGCCTCGCGGAACAGACGAAGAGGTCACCCTCTCCCTCTACGAAGGCATCATCCTGTGCGAGATGGGCAAGCAGGAACCGGGGGCCACAGCCTTCAGAGCCGCTCTCTTCCTGCGGCCCGACGCGAAGCTCCCCGTGCTGGTCGCGCCCAAGGTCAAGGCGCTCTTCGACTCCGTGCGGAAGCACGTGAAGAGCGAAATGGATTCCCTTGGTGCACCGCGCGAAAAGGAGTTCCCGCCGAACAAGACCGACCCGGTGCAGAAGAATCCCTCCGCCCCCGCCCCAACCGGACCTGCTGAACGTCAGCAAGTGGATGCACCCCCCAAGGGGGCCGCCACCGCTGAATCCATTGATGCGGAACCACAGCAGAAGGAGCAGCAGCGGGAGGCGAAGCGGCGAGAGACAGAGCGCGACGAGTTGAAGAAGAAAAGACGCGCTGAACTGGATACGTCTATGTGCCAGCCTGTCGTTTGGAGCAACTGCGAACTGCTCATGCAGCGGCTCCGCTTTCTTCAAGAGGCATTCCTCGGCACGGCTCCGCCCTCCAGAGATCTTCCAATCAAGGAACTCAACAGGATTGGCCAGGAGATCCGAGCGGCACGCACCGGAGAGGAATTGAAGGAAGCCGCGCATGCCCTCGACTTCTGGGAGCAGCAGCACCTCCCCCAATGAGACAGCGCTTCCCGGGGTGACGGCGCGGGCTCCCCGTCCGCATCACTCCTCGAGAAGGTTGACCTTGACGACAGTCGTCTTGTCAGGCGTTACCTCGATGCTTCTGAACACCGTCTTCTGAATGCCCTTGTTGACGAGCTTCACGGTGTAGACCCCCACCGGCCACTCCACGGGCTCCATGGGCGTGTCGCCCAACTCCTTTCCATTCACGAAGACAGTGGCATAGGGCCGGACACGAAACTCGATTTTCCCCTTGAGGACGGGCTTGGAGGCGACCTGGGGAGGACTCTTCGGCTTCTTCGCGGGAACGCTGGGGCGGGGCGGGGGAACGGGTATGGGAGAACTTTCCGGAGGTGGGGCCTTCTGCTCCGCGGAGGAACCGCCCGGCGCTGGCGGTACGTCCTGGGACATAGCGGCAACGGAGCCAGCATCGGAATTGTCCTGAGGCCGCACTCCAGAACTGTCAGCGGGCAGCTCAGCAGGTGCTGAGGGGGAAGACCCGGTCGAAGGTGGAGTCACGCTCTGAGGCGTGGTCGACGGTGACGTCCCGCTTGGGGGCGTGGTCGACGGTGACGTCTCGGGCTGAGTCTTGCGCTGGGCCACGAGCGGCTCGGGCTGGGGCTCAGGCGCGGAGAAAGCCGTCCGCCGCAGCAGGAATCCCCCGCCCAGCGCGAGGAGCACGACCCCCACGAGGGCGGGGACCCACCTGCCTCGTCGCGGGTGAGTCTCCACGGGGCTCTCCTGCACGCGTGCTGGCACCTGCGCGGATGGAGGAGTCGCTCGCGGCGGCGGGCCGGCGTCCGGGACCGTCGCGAACTCGGAGAGAGCCTCGTGCGAGCCCTGCGTCGGGCCCTGGGGCCTGCGCGTCTTCACCGTCCCTGGCGCCTGGGCGGTCTCCACATCCGTCTTCGTACTGGAGGGTGCCGGAGTGTGGACGGGAGTGGCCGAGCGCTTCGGCCCACCAGGAGGAGTGCCCGGCTGGAGCATCGGCTGATCGGTGCCCGAGGCGACCTGAGCGATGAGCTGTGCGATCTGCTGCGTCGTCACGGGCTTGCCCGTGGAGAGGATGAAATCCTCCAGGTCCGACTGGAATGCGTGGCAGTCCGGGTAGCGCTGTTCACGGTCCTTGGCGAGCGCCCGGTCCAGGATGTGCCGCAAGGAGTCCGGCAGCTCCGGCCGGAGCTGTGCCGCGGGCGTCGGCGCCTGGGCAAGGATGGCCTGTATCAGGCCAACGTCGCTCTCCGACTCGATCGGCTTGTGGGCCGTGAGAAGCTCGTAGAGGACAACGCCGAGCGCGTACACGTCCGCCCGCCGGTCCAGGGACTCGGCACGAACCTGCTCGGGCGACATGTACGCCAGCTTGCCCTTGATGACGCCGCTGCGGGTCTTGTGGCTCTGACCGGCCGCCTTGGCGATGCCGAAATCCACCACCTTCACCGCGCCTTGCTTGGACAGCAGGATGTTGTCCGGGCTGATGTCGCGATGGATGAGCCCCAGCGCCTCTCCCGTCTCCGGGTCGATGAAGTCATGGGCGAAGGCCAGCCCCTCGCACGCATGGGTGATGAGCCGGGCACAGGCCGCCATCGGCAGGGACATGCCCTGCGCCGCGGCCCGCTTCACGAGCGTGCGCAGGTTGGGCCCGTCGATGTACTCCATGGCCAGGAAGTACGCCCCGTCGGCCTCTCCGAAATCGAAGATCTGCACGATGTGCGGGTGCGTGAGCTGAGCGGCCAGCTTCGCCTCGGAGAGGAACATCTCCACGAAGGCGGGCTCCTCGGCCAGATGCGGCAGGATGCGCTTGAGCACCAGTGTCTTCTCGAAGCCCATGGGGCCAGCGGCCTTGGCGAGGAACACCTCGGCCATGCCCCCAGTGGCGAGCTTGCGAATCAACTGGTACTTGCCGACTTGCTGCATCGCGAACCGTCTCCTCGAGCCGTGCCTGGCTCCCCCGTCAACGTACCACCGGCGAGCGCATACCGTTGCGCGGCGTGACGGTGGCATGACCCCAGGCCCAAGGGAACACCCAACCCGGCCTTTCAACGCGAGCGTCGCCGCGCCCCCATGACCGCCTGCAGCGCAATGAGCGCCAGCGCGCCCAATGCGCTCCCCGACGTGTTGCAGCCGCACCCCTTGTCGGACATCTCGCCGTCGCCGTCGCCGTCGCCAGGGCCCCCGTCGGGCATCCCCGCGTCGCCGGTCCCCGGACCCGCGTCCACGCCGATTCCAGCGTCCGGAGTTCCGCCGTCGTCGACGGGCCCGGGAAGGTTGCCGTACTCGAATGCACCCACGTCCAGCCCGCTGCCCATGGTCCGGCGCGGCTCACTCCCCAGCGGGTGGACATATTGGAACATGGGCGCGAGGAAATCCGCGCCGTCCGACCCTAGAGCCAGGCCCGCGTTGACGGCGGGCGAACCAGCCGTCAGGTGGTAGTCGAAGCCCGCCGGGTCGACCAGGCCTGGAGCGGAGGTGGCCAGATTCGAGCGCTCCGACACCGTGCCACTGATGGGCGTGCCCTTGCCAACGAACAGGTTGTTGGCGACGAGCCCCGATGGCGAGCCCGAGACGCGCACGAAGGTCGCGCCGGCCGTGCGGTCGTTCACGAAGGTGTTGTTGACGACGTACAGCTTCTGCACCGGGTTGCTCGCCCCCTCGGCCGCGAACGAGAGCAGGGTCGAGTTCTCCGCGGCGGTCCCCTGCTGAATCTGGTTGCCCAGCACCAGGGCATCTCCGCCATTGGGCAGTTCAATCTCGTAGCTGGGGTTTCCATCCTCATCGGTCAGCCGGTTGTAGAGGATGGACGTGCTGTACGCGCGGCTCTTCACCAGGTGCCCGGAACGGGCCGCGTGCGAGTAGCTGAAGCGCAACGTGAAGCTCCGCACGTGGTTGATGTACATGTTGTGCGACAGCCCATCTCCCGCACCGTTGTGGGCGAACTCCGACGACTCGATGAGGATGTCACTGTTGGCGCTATCCCCAGCGAGCACCCCGTTCTCGTTGTCATGGAAGAAGCAGTTGCGCACCGTGAGGCCCGCTCCCTCCTGACGGATACCCGCCCCGTTCTTGTCCGGAACACTCGCCCCCGAGAACTCGATGTTCTCGACGGTGGTGTTGCTCCCCTGAATCACCCAGATGGCCTTGCCATTGGAAATGGAGAGCCCCGCCGCGTCCAGGTGAGCCCGAGCACCCCCCACTCCGCGAATCGTGAGGTTGTTGGCCTTCCAGATCGCCACGTCCCGGTAGGTCCCCGCGGCGAGTTCGATGGTATCCCCGTCGCGCGCGGCGGCGGCGGCGGCACTCGGAGTGGTGTAGTCCTTTCCAGGTCCGACGCTGAGCGTGGTGGCGCTCGCGTATCCCGGAACCAAGAGAGGAATGAGCAGTGAGCCCGCAAGGAGAAGGGGATGGTTCATGAGGTGAAGATTCCCCTCCCCTGGCATCGCTTTTCCACTTTTTGTCGAGCGCCGTCTACCCGCGGAACCGGTCCGTGGCCTCCACGAGCGCGGCGGTGATGCCCGGCTCATAGGCCGAGTGCCCCGCATCCGGGATGATCTTCAGCTCCGCCTCCGGCCAGGCCTTGTGCAGGGCCCAGGCGCTCTGCACCGGACACGGGATGTCGTAGCGGCCCTGCACGATGACCCCGGGGATGTGGCGGATGCGCGGCACGTCCTCCAGGAGCTGGGTGTCGCTGCGCAGGAAGGCCCCGTTGATGAAGTAGTGGGCCTCGATGCGGGCGAAGGCGAGCGCGTACGTGTCCTCCCCGTAGTGCGCGACGAGGTCCGGGTTGGGGTGGAGGTAGCTCGTGCGGCCCTCCCAGATGCTCCAGGCCCGCGCCGCCTCCTGCCGCACCCGCGCGTCTCCGCTCATCAGCCGCTGGTGATAGGCCTTGAGCAGGTCCCCCCGCTCCTCGGGAGGAATGGGGGCGAGGAAGTCCTCCCAGGCATCCGGGAAGAGCGCGTGCGCGCCGTGCTGGTAGAACCAGTGAATCTCCTGCTTGCGCAGCAGGAAGATGCCGCGCAGCACCAGCTCGGTGACGCGCTCCGGGTGCTTCTGCGCGTAGGCCAGCGCGAGCGTGCTGCCCCACGAGCCGCCGAAGACCTGCCATCGCTCGATGCCCAGATGGCGGCGCAGCGTCTCCATGTCCTCCACCAGGTGCCAGGTGGTGTTCTCCTCCACGCTGGCGTGCGGCGTGCTCTTCCCACAGCCGCGCTGGTCGAACAGGACGATGCGGTACGCCGCCGGGTCGAAGAAGCGCCGCTGCTTGGGGTCCGTGCCACCCCCCGGGCCACCGTGAACGAAGACGACGGGCTTGCCCTTCGGGTTGCCGGACTCCTCGAAGTACACCTCGTGAAGCGCGGAGACGCGCAGACGGCCGGTGTTGTAGGGCTCGAGGGGGGGATAGAGGGTGCGAGGCGCGGCGAGGGACATGGGAAGCGCCTTCTACCACCCCCCTTGACAGGGATTGCCCACCTTCTGCTCGAAGCCGTGCATGGGCTTCCGCCAGGGGTGTCAATCCCTCCCGGATGCACCAGGAGGGTGCGGGCGGGCTGGCAATCGCCTCGCCCCCAGGTAGGGGACGGGCCCTTCTCCGGCGGCCTGCCCCTCCTTGGCGGTTGAGGGTAGCAGACACACCTTCATCAAGCCTCACCCCCGTCCGCAGGCCCAGACGAGGACGGAAGGAGAGCGACAATGGAACGCAGCCCACCGACCAGATTGCAGGCGATGGACGCTGCTCTCTCGTCCGAGCCCGACGCCTCCATCCCTCCCCGCGCGCTGTCCTTGCGGCAGTTCATCGTCCGACTGCGCGAGGCCTGTAACCGCGGCGGCCCGGCGGCCATCGAGGAGGTACTCCGGCAGGGCAGCCTGCACCGGCGCGCGGTGGAGCCCTACGCCCTGCTGCAGGAGGGGCGCTACACGCGCACGCTCGTGTACCGGGATGAGGACCTGGAGGTGCTCGTGTTGGGCTGGGGACGCCATGCGCGCGCGCCCATCCACGGGCACGACGGCCAGGAGTGCTTCCTGATGACGGTGGCCGGAGAGTTGGAGGTGGCCGACTACCGTCTGGTGGCGGGCGGGCAGGAGCCCGGGTACGCGCTCGTCGAGCGCATGGGCCCACGCCGCACGCTGCTGCCCGGTGCCATGGACCACCGCAGCCCCGAGGCGGAGCTGCACTCGGTGCGCACGGGGGCGCGCAGCGGCTTCGCCATCTCCCTGCACGTCTACTCACGCCCCATCGACGCCTGTCTGATCTTCGACTCCCGCCGCTCCAGTTGCGAGCTGCGCCAACTTCATTACGACCGTGTGATGCGCCTCGCCGACCCGACCTCCCAGCCCTCCTCCCCGTCCGAGCCGGCCAGCCGTCGCCCCGGACGCCTCACCCGCCTCTTCCGCAGCGTCTTCCGGCGCGTACGGGAGGTGAAGGAAACGGTGAAGGAGACGCTGGTCCCCGCCCGGGTGGCCGAGGACGCGGCGAAAATCGCCATCAAGCGGGTGGAGCACCGCTACGGCAACAAAGTGGTGGCGCTTCAAGACGTCAACCTCAACATCCGCTCCGGCGAGTTCGTCTGCCTTCTGGGGCCCTCGGGCTGCGGCAAGTCCACGCTGCTGTACGCGCTGGCGGGCCAGCTCGCCCCCACCGGGGGCCAGGTGCGCATCGACGGCAAGCCCATCGCCGGACCGGGACCGGACCGGCTGCTCATGTTCCAGGAGTCGGCGCTCTTCTCGTGGCTCACCGTGCGGCAGAACATCGAGTTCGTGCTCGCCGCCCGGGGCCTGTCCAAGACCGAGCGCACCCAGCGCACGCGCCGCTACATCCATTACGTGCAGCTGGACGGCTTCGAGGATGCGCTGCCCCACGAGCTGTCGGGCGGGATGAAGATGCGCACGGCGCTGGCGCGGGCCCTGGCGGTGGACTCGCCGGTGCTGCTGATGGACGAGCCCTTCGGCTCGCTGGACGCGCAGACACGCCTGAACATGCACGAGCTGCTGCAGCGCGTGTGGACGGAGACGCACAAGACGATCGTCTTCGTCACCCATGACGTGACCGAGGCGCTGATGCTGGCCAACCGGGTGGTGGTGATGGCGCCCCGGCCCGGCCGCATCCTGAGGGACCTCGAGGTGCGGCTGCCCATGCCGCGAGGCCCCGACGACGTGGCGCTGGTGGGGCTGGCGCGGCAGATCCGCTCCATGCTCCGCGAAAGCGAATCCCTGCGAGGGCCCGGGTCCGGCACCCGGGAGGAACGAGAGACACACCATGAAGGCGTGGCACCTGGGACAGAAGCTGCTGTTCCTCGCGGGGCTCCTGGCGACGTGGGCCCTGCTCGCCCGGTACGGACCGTGGCCCCACCACCTGTTCCCGGGCCCGAAGGCGGTCGCTGAGAGCCTCGCCGCCATGGTGGGCGATGGGCGGCTGTGGGCCGCCGTCACGCGCTCGCTGGGACGGCTCGCGCAGGGCTACTTCCTCTCCGTGCTCATCGGCGTGCCGCTCGGCCTCGCCATGGGACGGCTGCGTCCCGTGCGCCACCTGCTGCGCCCGCTGGTGGTGGGCCTGCAGGCGCTCCCCTCCATCTGCTGGCTGCCGCTGGCGCTCTTGTGGTTCGGCCTCACGGAGACGTCCATCATCTTCGTGGTGGTGATGGGCTCGGTGCTGGCCATCGCCATCGCGGTGGAGGACAGCATCATGGGAGTCGACCCCCTGCTGTTGCGCGTGTCCTCCACATACGGCATCCGCGGTGTGCGCTTCTACGGAGGCGTGCTGCTACCGGCGGCACTGCCCAGCATCATCACCGGGCTCAAGCTGGGGTGGAGCTTCGCCTGGAGGGCCCTCATGGCCGGCGAGCTGCTGTACGTGTCCGGCGGCCTGGGCCAACTGCTCACCATGGGCCGCGAGCTGATGGAGATTCCCCAGGTGGTGGCGGTGATGCTCTGCATCATCATCGTGGGCACCCTCATCGACCGCGTCCTCTTCCAGACGGTGGAGGTGCGCGTGCGCCGCCGCTGGGGACTGGCGACCAGCTGACAGCTCCCTCGTACCCGGGTCCATTGTGCGCCGAGCCCCGACCCGACCCACCCTGATTCACCTATGCGTTCGGGTTTCCTGGTAGCGGGGCTCGCCGCCCTCTGTCTGATGGTGGGCGGGTGCAAGAAGGAGCAGGGTGGGGAGCAGGGGGCGGCGAAGCAGGCCGCCACGAAGGAGAGCCCCCTCCGGGTGGGATTCTTCCCCAACATCACCCATGCCCAGGCCCTGGTGGGCAACGGCTCGGGCGCGTTCCAGCAGGCCGTGCCCGGCATCGAGCTGAAGATGTTCAACGCCGGGCCCGCGGCCATGGAGGCGCTCGCCTCCGGCTCACTTGATGCCTCGTACGTGGGCACGGGGCCCGCCATCAATACCTTCCTCAAGGCGGGGCGCGAGCTGCGCATCATCGCCGCGGCGGTGGACGGCGGCGCGGTGCTGGTGACGAAGACGGCGCGCACTCCCGCGGAGCTCAAGGGAAAGACACTGGCCAGCCCGCAGCTGGGCAACACCCAGGACATCGCGCTGCGCCACTGGCTGGCCCAGCAGGGCTTGAAGGTGGGGCAGGACGTCACCGTCACGCCGCTGTCCAACCCGGACATCCTCGGCCTCTTCCTCAATGGCAAGCTCGAAGGCGCCTGGGTGCCCGAGCCGTGGGGCGCGCGCATGGTGGCCGAGGGCGGTGGCCACATCCTCGTGGACGAGCGTGACCTGTGGCCGGAGCGGCGCTTCCACACCACGGTGCTCGTCACCACCGCGAAGACGCTGAAGGAGCGGCCCGAGCAGCTCAAGAAGCTGCTGCGCGCCCATGTGGAGCTCACCCGGCAGTGGCAGCAACAGCCCGACGCCTTCATCTCGCGCGTCAACGAGGCTTTCGGCAAGGTGACCGGGCACCCCATCTCCGAGCCCGTGCTCAAGGACGCCTTCTCCCGCCTGGAGCCCGCGTTGGAGGCGATGCCCGGCCAGCTCCAACAGGCCGCCGAGCATGCGAAACAGCTCGGCTTCGTCCCCAGCGCCGACCTGTCTGGACTGGTGGATACCTCGCTGCTCAAGGAAGTGATGGGTCAGGACGGGGGGCAGCCGTAAGGAAACCGCGCGGGCCTGAAGGGGCTCGTCTCCCCGCCTGCTGGGTATTCGAGCGGGATGGCACTCCTGTTCCGGGTGAGCCGGCACCCGTCATTCACGATTGACCCGGGACCCGCGAGGACAGTGCCCCGGAACAGGCGGAACGTGTATTGGCCCCCGGCTTGCTCCCGTGTGCCTCGGGGTCTCCATGTCGCCTGCCTCCATTCAGTTCGATGACTCGCTGTGGCCGCTGCTCATCATCCGGTTCGAAGGGACCACGACCATCCGGCAGTACGAGGAGTACCTCGCCCGGAGGACGAGCTACCTCGAGCGGGGCGAGCGCCATGTCGTCATCCTCGACCTGAGCCGGACGAGCGGCCTGGGCCCGCCCGAGCAGCGCCACCTGCAGGTGGACTGGATGAAGCGGCACGACGCGGCCCTGCGCGAGCTGGTGCTGGGCGCGGCCTTCGTCACCGACTCAGCGGCGGTCCGGCTGCTGATCAGCCTCGTGCTCCACCTCAAACCCCTCGCCTCGCCCCACGTGGCGGTGGCGAGCGTCCCCGAGGCGGTTGCATGGGTCGCGGACCGGCTGCGACAGTCTGGGCTCGAAGCGGAGGCCCACCACCTCCGCACTCACCGCGACCTGCTCCCCAGCAGACGCTCCGTGTGAGTGCTTCCGGCGCTTCCGGAACGCCATGCCCTCCGCCTCCCATTTCGAATTCGATGACTCGCAATGGCCCCTGCTCATCATCCGCATTCCGCGCACCCCCACCGCGGATGAGATGGAGGAGTACCTCGCGAGACGGCTCGAATACATGAAGCGGCATGAGCACCACGTCATCCTCTATGACACCCGCGAGCTTCGCCTGGCGTCCAACGCGATGAATCAGCGGCAGGTGGAGTGGCTGCGCAAACACGACGAGCTCATCCTGGAGACGCTGCTGGGCGCCGTCGTCATCATCACCTCACCCCTCAACCGGCTGACGGCGAGCGCCATCATGCATTTCAAGAAGCCCACCACTCCGTACTCCATCGCCTCCAGCATGCCCGACGCCGTGCGGTGGGCAGCGGACTGCCTGCAACAGGCGGGGTACTTCACCGAGGCGCATCGCATCCGCCAGCACTTCGCCTCGAGCGCGAGCGGGCAGAGCGGCGCGTAGCGCACGAACCCCCCGGCCCCTCGTCCGCAGAGAAGTCAGACGCGTCTCACAAAACCCGGAGCCGCCATCCACCTGGGTGGGAAGTGGCGGGAGCCCGACTCCCTCGGGCCGCGCTTCCCGTTGGGAGACAGCGATGAACGACCAAGACGCCATCACCCCCATCAGCCCCAAGGAGCGCCGCGAGAAGGCCGAGAAGATTCGCGAGAGGGCGACAGACATCTCGCAGAGCAAGCCGTTGCCCAAGCACATGAACAACGGCGAGGAAGAGAAGTACCTCGACAAGCTCCAATTCCCCGTCGCCAACTACACCAAGGGGTTGCCGCACGACGACAAGGGCGAGGTGAAGCGCTCGGACTACGAGAAGCTACGCGACGCGCTCCGCAAGGGCGGAGAGGACGACTTCGCGGACATCCCCCTCGACCCGAAGGCGGGCCGCAAGTACACCGCGCCGCAGACCGGTCTGGCGTTCGACCTGGAGGGCCCCGACGCCTGGGCACGCACCATCCCACCAGCGCCACTGGTCGACAGCCTGAAGAACGACACGGAGATGGTGGAGCTCTACTGGATGGCGCTGGTGCGCGACGTGCCCTTCATCGAGTACGGCTCGAATCCGGACGTGGCCGCCACCGCGGCGGAGCTCGACAAGCTGCGCAAGCAGGGCCTCCCCAAGGAGGATGTGCTCGACATGCCGCTGGCGAAGAACATCACCCCCGGCACCGTCTTCCGCGGCCTGACGGAGGGAGACCTGCGAGGCCCGTACGTCTCGCAGTTCCTGCTGCACGACCTCTCCTTCGGCGCGCTGACCATCAACGCGCAGCAGCGCGCCGCGAAGCCGGGCGTCGACTACATGACGACGTTCGACAAGTGGCTCACGGTCCAGCGCGGAGTCAACACGGCCCTGTCCGACGACGAGCGCCTGGAGGACCCCTCCGTGGGCAAGCGCTTCATCCGCAACATGCGGGACCTGGCGCGCTACGTCCACGTGGACCAGTTGCACGAGGCGTACTTCAACGCGGCGATCCTGCTGCTCGGTGCGAAGAACCTCCCGCTCGACGACGGCAACCCCTACGTGGGCAACAACCGGAGCGCGAAGAACCAGGAGGGCTTCGGCGTGTTCGGCGGACCGGCGCTGCTCGCGCTGCTCACGGAGGTGGCCACCCGGGCACTCAAGGCCGTGTGGTTCCAGAAGTGGTTCGTCCACCGCCGGCTACGCCCCGAGGAGTGGGGCGGCCGCATCGAGGCCTTCCGGAGTGGCCGCGTGGCGAACTACCCGGTGACGCAGCGGCTGCTGGGCTCCATGGCGCACCAGCGCATCCTGGCCAAGAACGGCACCTCGCTGCTGCCCCAGGCCTTCCCCGAGGGCAGCCCGATGCACCCGGCGTACGGCACGGGCCACGGCACCGTGGCGGGCGCGTGCGTCACCATCCTCAAGGCCTGGTTCAAGGGCGGCGAGCAGAAGCTGAAGGACCTGGTGGGGCCCGACGGCAAGACGCCCCTGATTCCCATCAAGGTGGCTTCCGCGGACGGCAAGTCGCTCGTGGACTACACCGGCGCGGACATCGGGGAGATCACCGTGGATGGCGAGCTCAACAAGCTCGCGGGCAACATCGCCACCGCGCGCAACGGCGCGGGCGTCCACTGGCGCAGCGACTACACCGCAGCCCTCCACCTCGGCGAGAGCATCGCGCTCGGCATCCTCCAGGAGCAGAGCATCCTCTACAACGAGAAGAACCACTTCACCGTGGTGGACTTCGATGGCAACCACCTGCGCATCGAGGACGGTGACATCAAGGTCACCTCCACCGCGAAGAAGATGGGGCTCGACGCGGCCTGAGCCTCTCAGGTCAGCTTGGGTGGGACGCGGTAGATCTCCTCCACGTCCTCGTGGTTGAAGAGACCCATGGCCTCGCGCTGCACGATGAGCGTCCACTTGCGGTACTCGGCATCGCGGCGCTTCTCGTTGTACTCGACAAGCTTCTTGTCGCGTGCGGGGCTCGGGGCCATGGACCGCACCTGCTGCCCGAGCTGCTGCAACTCGGCGAGCTGCCGCTCAATCCGATGCCCGAGCGCCTTGATGCTCGCGGCTGCCTCGGCACGCAGTTGAACTTCGATGGCGAGCGCACCACCGACGGGTCCCTTGCTCGACATAGGCCTTCGACCTCGTTCCGTGACTCGCCTGAAGAATAGGGAATGAACCGCCGAGGCGCTTGAACGGATGCGACACGTGGACACATGGCGCTGATGGAGCCCATGAGGCACCAGTCCCCGACCCACTTCCCTTCCGAGACACCCATGTCAGGGGCCCCTGCTCTGGAAACCACTTTCTGAGGGTCCCGGAATCCAGCCTCCGAGAGGAGCGCTCCCCAGGCACATCCATTGCTCCGGGCGGCGGGCATGCACGCACTGCTCACCGCACTGGTTCTCGCCGTGTCGCCGGATGTCCCCGTCACTCCGAATCCCGGCCCCAGCCAGGCCGCGGTCCCGCGCCGAAGCTTCTGGGTGCAACCCATCGGCACCGCCGTCATGGGGCTGGCGCTCCGGGAAGACTCCGCCCTCTATCTCCCGCTCGGGGCCAACCTGCCGCTGGGAGAGGACTCGAGCACGAGCCTCGGAATCGAGCTGACCGTGATGACGGGGGCCATGCGCGCCGCCTACGAGCACCAGGTCAGCAGCAACGGGGTGGTGCCGCGCTACTGGCGCGTGCTGGCCGCGGCCGGTCCCGTGTTCTCACTGTCGGGCAGACCGCTCTCGGGCCCCTTCGTGCAGCCGAAGCTGTTCACCAACGTCTCGTACGAGCCGGAGTACGACTCCGACGAAGCCAGACACACCGGGGGCACGAGCGTGGAGCTGCACCTGGGGCTGGACCTGGGGTGGCAGTTCACCGTCGGACCCGTGTACATCGCTCCCGTGCTCGGAGCGAGCGTGGGCTACGGCTTCAACCTGCCCGGCGGGGGCACCTCGACCCTGTCGGGCCGCCCCTCGTTCGAGCCCAGCCGCGTCCTGGCCCCGCGGTTCGTCGGCTTCGAAACAAAACGAGGCTCGTCGCCGGTGGTGGGCGCCAACCTCAACCTGCTGCGGGTGGGCGCGGTCTTCTGAGCGGCACGGCCCCTCGGTGTCCAGGCGCGTCTCCCTCGCGGATTTGGGGTTGGAAAGCGGGCGGGCTACCGTGCGGGCACCCCGCTCCCGCATGGCCGCCCAAAAGCACCTCTTCGTGTTCCCGCTCCTCGGAGGGCTCTCCGCCGCCCTCGTCGTCGGCGGGCTGCTCCAACTCGTCACCGGCCAGCCCCATGAGTGGCAAGGCTGGTCCGTGCTGCTCCTCGGCACGCCGCTGGTACTGCTGCTGCTGACCTACGCCATCCGGTACTTCTGGGAGGCGAACCCCCTCAAGGAGCGCACCCGCCTGCTCACCCGGCTGGCCGAGGGAGACCTCACCGCCACCGCCCACGAGGGAATGGCGGACGAGCTCGAGGTGCGGCGGCTGCTCCTGTCCCTGCGCCGCGCGCTCGGCCAGGTGCAACGGGTGACGGGCAACGTGCGCCGCACCTGCCAGGGTGTCTCCGAGGAGGTGCGCGTGCTGCTCGAGGCCGCGCGCCGTCAGGGCAGCGCCATGGAGCGCTCGCGCGAATCGGTGAATGGCATGAGCCAGAGCCTCCAGGCCGCGGGCAAGCGCGTGACGCAACTGGAGAGCTTCGCCCAGGAGACGAATGGCTCGCTGGTGGAGATGACCGAGCGGCTCGGACAGGTGGCCGAGGCGCTGCTCGCGTTGGACGAGTTCTCGCACCGCACCACCCAGCAGGTGCAGGCCATGAGCGAGCGGCTGCACCACATCGCCTCCTCGGGCGACGAGCTGGCACGCTTCGCCAGTGAGGCCGAGGCCTTCGTCCAGGTGGTGCAGACGGGCATCGATGCGGTGCGCCACCGCGCCTCGGAGACGAACCAACTGGCGCACGCGGTGACAGCCACCGCCGAGCGCGGCGAGGTGCTCGTCAACGACTGCGTCCAGGGCATGTACCGGGTGGAAGAGACGGTCCGCAAGACGGCGGAGCTGGTGGACTCACTCGGCGTGCGCTCCACACAGATTGGCCGCATCGTGGACGTCATCCAGGAGATCGCCGACCAGACGAACCTGCTGGCGCTCAACGCGGCCATCATCGCCGCACAGGCCGGAGAGCAGGGCCGGCCCTTTGGTGTGGTGGCGGACGAAATCCGCAACCTGGCCGAGCGCACCGCACGCTCCACGCGGGAGATCGTGACCATGGTGGGAGGTATCCGCCTGGAGGTGGACACGGCGGTGTGGCTGGTGAACGAGGGCCGCGAGAAGGCCGCCGCGGGCGTGCTGCTGGGAGACCGGGCCGCCGAGGCGCTGATGGAGATCCGCACCATCACCCAGCGCACATTCTCGGCGGTGGAGGCCACGCTGGCGGAGACGAAGCAACTGGAGGCGCAGGGCGCCACGGTGGTGGAGGCCAGCCGGCGGGTGGCTCGGCGCGTGGACGACGTGACCCAGGCGGCCATGGAGCAGGCGGGCCAGGGGCGCGAGCTGGTGCACCAGACGCAGCAGATGGCCCGGCTGGCACAGGAGGCCTCGCAGAAGGCGGAGGGCCAGGCACGCACGGGAAGGGACCTGTCCGGCGCGGTGGTGCGGTTGAGCTCGGCCATCGAGGAGATCCGCGCGGCGCACGACGTGTTGATGCGCGGGGACTCGGCCATTGGCGAGGAAGTGACGAAGGTGGGTGCGGACGCGCTCCAGGTCATCCGCATTGGCGACGGGTTGAGCCGGACCGTGGACCAACTGGCACACGAGGCGGCCAGCCTGGATGGCGAGGTGTTCCGCTTCCGGCTGCCCGTCGCGAAAGAGGGCGGCACGCTGCGCGCGGGCATCCACCAGACGGCGTACCTCAACGCGGTGGGCCGGTTGGATCCCCTCTTCGGCGTGGAAATCCAGCTCGTGGAGATGAGCTGCTGCGTCTTCAACAACCTGCTGCGGACCCAGGACGGCATGCTGGTGCCGGACCTGGCCGAGCATTGGGAGGCAGACCCCTCGGCACGCCGCTTCCGTTTCCAACTCCGCAAGGGAATCACCTTCCATGACGGGACGCCCCTGAAGGCCAGCGACGTGAAGCGCCACTTCGAGCGGCTGTTGGACCCGGCGACGAAGTCACCCGAGCGGGGCCTGCTGGAGGACGTGGCGGGCGCCAGGGCCTTCGCGGCGGGAGAGGTACACGAGGTGACGGGCATCGAGGTGTTGGATGACCTGGTGCTCGAAATCCACCTGGAGGAGCCCAAGGCCTTCTTCCCCTTCCTGCTGGCGCAGACCGCCGCGGGAGTGGCCCGGGTGGACACACAGGGCCGGGTGCTGGGCACGGGCCCCTTCCGGCAGGTGGAGTTCGACTCGGAGCGCATCGTGCTCGAGCGCAACCCCACCTATTGGCGCCAGGGGCAGCCCCTGTTGGACAGGCTCGAGTTCCACCTGCTGGGGTCGCGCGAGAAGGCCATCACGGCGCTGCGGGAGAGGACGGTGGACTTCGTCTCGTACCTGCATGCCTCGCACGCGCAGGTGCCCGAGCAGGAGGGCTTCCAGGTGGTGCCAGGCGTCACCCCGACCACGGCCTTGATGGGCTTCAACCTGCACGAGCCTCCGTTCAACGACGTGCGGGTCCGCAAGGCCCTGCGGGCCGGCCTGGACATCCAGGGGCTGGTGGAGCACTTCCACAAGGGCGCGCGCCTGGCCCGCACGGTGACCCCCCCGGAGCTGCTGGACGGTGAGAGCCCACTTCCCGTTCCCTATCTGGACATCGGTCTGTCCGAGCGGCTGCTGCGCGAGGCCGGGGTCCAGCGGGTGCCGGTGACGCTGTACCAGACCGAGGGACGCGACACGTCCGCCGAGGACGCCATCCTCTTCCGGCCGCTGATGGAGGCCGGACTGGTGGAGCTCAAGCACGTGCAGCTGAGCGCCGAGGAGTTCACCGCGCGGCGGCGCGAAGGGCGGCTGCCCATCTTCCGGATGCATTGGGTGGCCGACTATCCGGACCCGGACAACTTCCTCCACTTCCTGCTGAGCTCGCAATCCCAGACACTGTACGTGCTGCGCTATCGCAACGAGGAGCTGGACGCGCTCACGGCGGAGGCGCGCGTCACCATCGATCCCGAGCGGCGCAAGCAGCTCTACTGGCGCGCGGAGCGCATCGCCCACGAGGACTGCCCCCTCATCCCACTCTTCCACCCCCGCGTGCATGCCGCGGCGAGCTCGCGGGTGCAGGGATTGCGGCTGCACCAGACACCTCCACAAGTGCGCTTCGAGGAGCTGTGGCTGGAATAGAATCGTCCCCATGAGCGAGAACCCCAGGGTCCTGCTGGTCGGCGCGGGAGCCGTTGGCCAGGTGTTCGGGAAGTACCTCCAGGCGGCTGGCTGCGAGCTCTCCTTCCTCCTCAAGGACAGGTACGCGGAGGAGGCGCGCCGGGGCTACACCCTCTATGAGCTCAGCCTCCTCGAGCGCGGCTACGAGCCCGAGGCGTTCTCCGGCTTCGAGGTTCACCTCTCGATGCGGGAGGTGGCGGAGCAGCGCTGGGAGCAGGTCTGGCTCTGCGTCTCGTCGACGGCGCTGCGTGCGGGAGGCTGGGTGGGCGAGCTCGCCCGAGCCACGGGGGAGGCCACCTGGGTCATGCTCCAGCCCGCGCTCGATGACCGCGACTGGCTGCTGCAATGGGTGCCCGCGGAGCGGCTCGTCTCCGGAATGATTCCCTTCCTCAGCTTCCACGCGCCCTTGAAGCCCGGAGACCCGGTCCCCAAGCCGGGCACGGCCTTCTGGATGCCGCCGATGTCCCGAGGCCTGTTCAGCGGCCCCCCGGAGCGCCTCGAACAGGTCGTCCGAACCCTGCGCGCCGGCGGGTATCCCGCCAGCCGCACCCGGGATGTGTCACGCGCCGCGGCGATCCCCACCGCGGTGCTCACCGTCTTCGTGCAAGGATTGGAAGCAGCGGGCTGGAGCTTCGAGCGGTTCCGCCAGAGGGACTCGCTGGAGCGGGTCGTTCCCGCCGCGCGGGAGGCGGTCCAGATCGCGGCATGGCGCACGAAGTGCAGCCCCTCCGCCGTCCTGTCGCTCCTGCGCCCACTGCTGTTCAAGCTGCTCCTGCCGATCGCCTCGCGCGTCGCCCCCATCGACCTGGAGACCTATCTGAGGGTCCACTTCACCAAGGTCGGAGACCAGACCCGGGCGATAATGCGGACGTACGTGGACCTGGGCAGGAGCGCGGGACTGCCGGTCGAGCACCTCCAGTCCCTCTCCCGCTGAGGGGCTTGTCCGCGACTGCATCCCAGCCGGGCCACGAGCACCCACCGGCCTCGTGGCCCACGTGCTGGGAGCGGTGCCTCAGATGTTGATGCTCTGCGGAATCTCCGAGGGCAGCAACGTGCGGTACGGGATGCGGTGCAGGTTGCGCCGCGCGATGATCGACTCCGCCTCCTCGAGCCGCTGCTGGAAGGACTTCAAGGACGCACGCACGCGCGGGTCCTGGAAGTACGACGTGGCCGAGTAGCGGTCGTATGCCCCGAGCCGGGTGAAGTACAGCTTGCCCAGCAGCTCCATCAGGGTCTGCTGCATGAAGGACTGCTGCAGGGGCGGCATGTACGCCAGGAGTGCGTCGACGTTCGCCGGCTGGGACGCCAGCGCCGCGGTGGGCGCGGGAGCATACGCAGCCAGGGGCAGCGAGGGCGTATAGGACATGACGTACGACTGGGGGAAGTTCACCGTGGCGTGCTGCGCGCTGCCGGTGAAGATTATCATCGTCACCAAGTCAGCGAGGTAGGCGAGCGTGCGGATGGCGCCGTCCTGGCCGATATCCTGGAGCCCGCCGCCCTGCTCGGAGGTGAGCTCCGCCAGCCATGCCTGCAGCTCGTAGTCCTGCGCCACGTCCTCATCCGAGCCGTAGTAGAGCGACAGGTAGTCCACGACCCAGCCGTGGATGGAATCCCAGATGAGCTTGCCATCATCGCGGTAGGGGTAGTCTGGGAGCGCCTCGGCGTCGTCCACGCCGCGAGCGGCGAGCGAAAGCGGGAACAGTTCGTGGTTGAACTGGAAGCGCAGCACGGCGTCCACGGCGAGCTGCGTGGAGGCCTGGATGCTGCCCGGCAAAAGCCTGTCGACGAAGCCTTGGGGGGCGATGAGGGACTCGACCGCGGCGTTGTTGATGGCCAGCGTCCCCTGGAAGTGGGGCGTGAGCAGCACGTTGAGCGGGTGCTCCGGCGCGAGCTGCCGCGCGGTGGCCATGACGAAGGCCTCGACGAGCAGGTGGGTCAATCCCAGATGGCTGATCATCTCGTGGTAGTAGCCATCGGCCACCTGGACGAAGAGCCGGGCCACCTGCCAGCCCAGACCATCCTTGGGCGTGAAGATGGGATTGGAGGCGCCGGGCTGCTGCGTGCACTGGATGGCCACTGCCCGCAGCAGGCGATCCGGCGAGCCCGCCTTGGGCACCGCGAAGAGGGCCAGAGGCGAGGTGAAGTACTTCTGCGTCGGGTAGGTGCCCGCCTGCACGCCCTCGAGCACCTGGTAGTCCGCGAGGTACAACCGTCCTTCCTTGCCAGCCACCTCCAGGCTGTCGTCCTCGCCCATCACCAAGCGGTAGTGGGCATCCGTGACGGGGAAGCGCGAGTCCGGAGCCGTGATGCGCCGGATGACCACCGGGTTGGGACCGGCGACCCGCAGACGCGCGAACATCAGGTCATCCAGCGCCACGCCCGCATCCCGAGGGAGTGGGAGGAGCTGGAACTGCGCCTGGTACGAGGACAGGCCCGACGCCTGGCCGTAAAGGCCCACGTACCGCAGGAACAGCTCGAAGATTTCACTCACCAGGAAGTGGAGGAGCTCGCCGAGCGTGGACTTCAGGTTCTCACCAAACTGATCCAGCGACTCGGGGAGCGCCGGGTGGGCACCATGGATGTCGGATGGGGTGAGGTGACTCGCCGAGCCGCCCCCACTCCCACCCGGGCTGAACCGCGCCGTCACCGCGCCCACGGCGGCCTGAACGGTGCTCGCCACTTCGTGGGCCACCGAGGTGTTCTTCGCGGACAGGACGTGCGTCTGGTCGAAGATGCGCGACAGGTTCAGGTGGTGGGCCTTGAGCTGGAGGTAGGCCTCCTCGACCTTGGAGAGCTCCTCGTCCCCGACGCTCGATTCATTCGGCTGGTTCGACGGGCGTGCATCGAAGATGCGCGAGCCGATGGAGATGAGATTGGCGGTGATGCCCAGGGCCTGGTTCAGCGTCCCGAGGCCCCAGATGAAAGAGAAGTTCTGGCCCTTGGGAAGCGGCGCCTGCGCGACACCGAGCGGCTGGACGCGGGTGTCATGGTCGTAGATGTATTGACTCTGAAGAGTGCTCAGCTCCTGCTTCCGTTGCTGCTGCTGGGACGGCGAGTCCTTCTGGGGCAGCGAGGGAATCATTCGGAATTCCAGTGGGCGCTCGAGCGCCCGGAACGACGAGGTGAAGCCCCAGGAGAGTCAACGGCGCTGGGGCGCACGCATTGTGAAGCGCCGCGAGCCTGGGAAGCTAGTCCCCCCTTCCCAGAGTTGTGCTGGTGCCGGGGCCCAGGTAATAGGGCTCCACGAGCGCGAGGCAGCACATAGACTGGGCCCCATGAAGCAGCGACTTCTACCCCTGGTTCCGCTCCTGGTCGGCCTTGCGTGCTCATCGCCCAAGCCCATCGATCCCCGGGTCTGGCGGCCCACGTCCAACGATAGGGCGGAGTACATCCCGGGGCCTCTGAAGAGCTTTGGCTCGTTCGATAACCCCTCGGACGCACTGAAGGCGGCCTGCCCGCTGATCCTCTCGAAACCGAACGCGACCGTCGGCCACCTCCAGGAGAGAGACCCCGAGCTGGCCGTGCGAGTCGCCACCGAATACTGCGCCTGGCTCTACTACACCCCAGAGCACAAGTACGAGCTGAGCATGCTGACGGACCAGGAAGAGCCAGGCGATGCATTACATGGAACAGCCAGCTGCCTGCTCACTCCAAACGTAGATGACCCCCGATACCCGCCAGACGCCATCAAATACATCTTCTTCCTCCACAACCATCCCTTCGCAAGCGACCTCTCCGACAAAGACATCTATACAGCAGCGGCAATGGCCAACGCCCACGAACTGGTTGCAGAAGCTGGAACCAAGAAGATCCCCTTGTCCGCCATAGCATTCTTCTCGAACTCAAAAGACGAACAGCACCCCACATGTGATGGCTTTTATCAATACATCCCGGCGACGAGCGAATTGCTGAAATGGCTCAACGCCGAGGGGGACTGGCGGAAAGAGAAGATTGGCAGAGTCAACTGGATCAGCGCCACGAAATTCATCATCATGAAGGAGTGACATGTTCTCCAAGCGCAACTCTTTCGAGGACACGCCATGAAGATACGCTGGGTCTCCCTCGTCCTCGCCGTTTCGCTACTGGGGTGCGGATACCTACAGGGCCTGTTTTCTCATCGCGAGCCGGTGGAGGACGACAAGTCCATCCTCTTCCCAGAATTCTTCGCGCGTGCTCCTGTTGAGGTCGGTGCACATGGCGAGACATATGAACTGGACGGCGAAATGCTCCGAGCCCTTGTCATTGCCTCCAATGACTATACGCCCCCAGACGCCAAAAACCTGCCATGCGCCGACAGGCAGGAGGCACAGTTCTACCGGGTCATTCGCCAGGGAAACATCATCTTCGTCCTCATCCACGAAAACTTCACATACTGCGGTCGAAAATACCCAGTGCATCATTCCGGCATGAGGTATGCCATCAGTACCGACGGCCGGATTCTCCGACGACTCCTGGAAGAGCAACCCGATCGCCCCATCGAGCCGGAAACGCCAGATGACGGAGGCCGATGGATCAGCGCCGAACCCGGCGTCTCCTCTGAATTCGACGCCATCTGGAACCCGCCGCGGGACGGGGGAACCGTCCCTCCGGCCACAGACGGTGGATCGCCCATCCCAGATGGAGGCTCGTCCGGAGCAGACGCGGGATGACGGCTGGAGCCGATTCTCCAGATGGCGCGGTACGATGGCGGACCACGCAGACCAAGGCCGCTGCTCCCATCTCCCGCCTCCAGGGCCGGCGCACACTCCCGCTCATTGAGGCGTACTTCGAGCTCAACCACCTCAAGCAGCACGTTGAGCGGGTGCTCCGGCACAAGCTGCCGCACGGTGGCCATGACGAAGGCCTCGACCAGCAGGTGGGTCAGTCCCAGATGGCTGATCATCTCGTGGTAGTAGCCATCGGCCACCTGGACGAAGAGCCGGGCCACCTGCCAGCCCAGACCATCCTTGGGCGTGAAGATGGGATTGGAAGCACCGGGCTGCTGCGTGCACTGGATGGCCACTGCCCGCAGCAAGCGATCCGGCGAGCCCGCCTTGGGCACCGCGAAGAGAGCCAGAGGCGAGGTGAAGTACTTCTGCGTCGGGTAGGTGCCCGCCTGCGCGCCCTCGAGCACCTGGTAGTCCGCGAGGTACAGCCGTCCTTCCTTGCCAGCCACCTCCAGGCTGTCGTCCTCGCCCATCACCGAGCGGAACTGGGCCTCGGTGACGGGGAAGCGCGAGTCCGGAGCCGCAGGTTCACGCATTGTGAGGCGCAGCGAGCCCGGGAAGCTAGCCCCCCCTCTCCAGAGTTGCTGGTGCCGGGGCCCAGGTAATAGGGCTCCATGAGCGCGAGGCAGCACATAGACTGGGCCCCATGAAGCAGCGACTTCTACCCCTGGTTCCGCTCCTGGTCGGCCTTGCGTGCTCATCGCCCAAGCCCATCGATCCCCGGGTCTGGCGGCCCACGTCCAACGATAGGGCGGAGTACATCCCGGGGCCTCTGAAGAGCTTTGGCTCGTTCGATAACCCCTCGGACGCACTGAAGGCGGCCTGCCCGCTGATCCTCTCGAAGCCGAACGCGACCGTCGGCCACCTCCAGGAGAGAGACCCCGAGCTGGCCGTGCGAGTCGCCACCGAATACTGCGCCTGGCTCTACTACACCCCAGAGCACAAGTACGAGCTGAGCATGCTGACGGACGTGCCAGCACCAGGGAGCGCTCTGCAAGGAGAAGCAACCTGCCTGCTTCCTCCGAATGTGGACGACCCTCGATACGCGCCGAGCAGCATCAAATACATCATCCTCCTCCACAACCATCCTTTCTCGAGCGAGATCTCCAAACCGGACGTCAATTTCGCCATTGCCATGGCGAATGCACATGCACTGACTGCAGATGCGTGAGGTAGAACAATCCCTCTCTCTGTTGTCGCGTTCTTCTCCAATTCGAAAGACAGCCAGACCCCCACCTGCGATGGCTTCTACCAATACATTCCAGCAACCAGTGAGCTGCTGAAGTGGACAAACACGGCGGGCGAATGGGAGAAAGAGAAGATTGGCACGGTCAGATGGACCAGTGACAACGAGCCCGCCATCATCAGAGAATAGCACCTTCCTACCAAACTCTTTCGAGGACACCACATGAAGATACAAAGGGTTTCTCTCGTGCTCGCCGTCTCGCTCCTGGGATGCGGGTACCTGGGAAGCAGACTCCCTTTCCAGACACCGTCAGAAGACGACGAGTCCATTGCCTTTCCAGAATTCTTCGAACATGTTGCTGTCAAGGTCGGTGCGAAAGGTGAGCCGTACGAACTGGACGGCGAGATGCTCCGGGCCCTTGTCATTGCCTCCAATGATTATCTTCCCTCAGACGACAGGGACCTGCCTTGTCCGAGCAGGAAGGAAGCGTACGTCTACCGGGTCATCCGCCAGGGAAGCATCATCTTTGTCTTGATCAACTGGAACTACGCATATTGCGGCTACCAATACCCACCAGGGCTGGGCGAGGGCATGATGTACGCCATCAGTGCAGACGGCCGCATTCTCCGACGCCTTGTGGAGGGCACGCCCTCGGGCCCCATCGAGCCGGAAACGCCCGATGCCGGACGCCGACGGATCAAAGCCGAGCCCGGCGTCTCCTCTGAATTCGAAGCCATGTGGAACTCACGGCGGGACGGGGGAACTGCTCCCACACTCCCACTGTTCCCGCCCGCTCTACTTCCAGCCAAGGACGGCGGATCCGCTGTCCCGGATGGGGGTTCCTCCGGAGCAGATGCGGGATGACAGCTGGAGCCGCTTCTCCAGTTGGCGCGGTACGATGGTGGCCCATGCAGACCAAGGCCGCTGCTCCCATCTCCCTCCTCCAGGGTCGGCGCACCCTCCCGCTCATCGAGGCATACTTCGAGCTCAACCACCTCAAGCAGCTCTTCCGGCAGGGATGGTTGCGCGTCGGCCTCTCGCGCGAGCGGTGTGAGAGCGTCGCCGAGCACTCGTTCGGCGTGGCGCTGCTGTGCATGTTCCTCGCCGACAGCTACTTCCCCGAGGCGGATGTCACCAAGGTGGTGCGAATCGCGCTGCTGCACGACCTCGGCGAGGCCTATGCCGGAGACATCACCCCTCATGACAAGGTGAGCCGCGAGGAGAAGCTCCAACGCGAGCGCGAGGCCGTGGAGCGCATCCTCGCCAAGTTGCCCCGTGGCGCCGAGTACCTCGCGCTGTGGGAGGAGTATGAGCACGGCACCTCCTTCGAGGCCCGGCTCGTGCGCCAGGTGGACCGGTTGGAGATGGGCCTGCAAGCCACCGTCTACGAGCACCAGGGCGCGGGGGACCTCTCGCAGTTCTTCGCCTCCGTGCACAAGGCGCTCGAGACGCCCGAGCTGAAGGCGGTGCTCGCCGAGCTCGAGACGTTGCGCCCCGTACGACCTGGCGCATAGGGGTCACGTCGAAACACCCGCCCGTCCCGGGGTATCCTGGCGCCATGCGGGTGGGCGCTGCGAGAGACGAAGCCGAGGCGACACCAGTCACCTCCGAGACGAACACGCCACGAGCCGGTGTCCCCCCTCCGGCACTCACCTGGCGCGCGCTCGGGCTCGGCAGCCTCATCGGCGCGCTCATGTGTCTGTCCAACCTCTACGTGGGGTTGAAGACGGGCCTCGCATTCCCCGCCGCCCTCATCGCCTGTGTCGTCGGGCTCGGCGCGCAGCGGGCCCTCCTGCGGCTGAGTCCCTCGCGCTTCGGGCCCGCGCTCAGCCTCCAGGAGACGAGCGCCATGCAGTCGGCCGCCTCCTCGGCCGGCTACTCCACCGGGGGGACGATCGTCACCGCCAGCGTGGGCTACCTGCTGCTCGCCGGCCACCACCCCCCTGCCTGGGCCCTGCTGCTGTGGACGCTGCTCGGCTCGGCGCTCGGCGTCGTGCTCGCCCTGCCCATGCAGCGCGCCTTCATCCGCCGCGAGCCCCTGCCCTTTCCCTCGGGGATGGCCGCGGCCTCGGTGGCGCGCTCGTTCCACGCTGGAGACGAGGCGGGCCGGCGCGGGGCTCGGGCTCTCGGTGTGGGTGCGCTCGGGGCGGGGCTGCTGGCGTTCGCTCGCGACGGGCTCCAGTGGCTCCCCGCCACGCTCGCCCTGCCCGGGGCCCTGCTCGGCGTGCCCATGGCGAGCCTGTCCTTCTCCCTGGACCTGACGCTGATGCCGCTGGGCACCGGGGCGCTCGTGGGATTGCGTGTCGGGGCCTCGATGCTGCTCGGCGCGCTCGTGTGCTTCGGCGGGCTCGCGCCCTGGATGCACCAACACGGGCTGCTTGCTCAGACGGGATTCTTCGGCATCCTCGAGTGGAGCATGTGGCCCGGTGCGGCGCTGGTGACGAGCGCCTCCTTCACCCACCTCCTTCTCCAGCGCGGGCTGCTGCGCCGCACGTTCAGCGCGCTGTTCGGCGCGAGCAAGGCTCCAGACGAGGTGCCCGATGCCGCGGATGTACCCCGCTCGTGGTTCCTCGCCGGGACGGCGCTGCTCTCCCTGGGGCTCGTGACGGTGGGCGCGGTGGCCTTCGGCGTTCCGTTCCCGCTCGGGCTGCTGGGTGTGCTGCTCTCCTTCGCGCTCGCGGCGGTGGCCTGCCGGGCCACGGGTGAGACGGACATGACGCCCACGGGACCCCTGGGACAGGTGGCGCAGCTCGCCTTCGGCATCCTCATGCCAGGCAACACCCTGGCCAACACCCTCGCCGCGGGCCTCTCCGGCAACGTCGCCTCCGCCAGCGCGGACCTCCTCACCGATGTGAAGGCGGGTTACCTGCTCGGCGTTCAGCCCCGGCAGACCTTCCTGGCGCAGCTCTGGGGCTGCGTCGTCGGCTCGGCCCTCATCGTCCCCGTCTTCTACCTGCTGGTGCCGGACAGCTCGGCCATCTCCGAGGACCGCTTCCCCGCGCCCGCGGGATTCTTCGT
The DNA here is from genome assembly GCF_003044305.1 of Vitiosangium sp. GDMCC 1.1324. Classification (GTDB taxonomy): domain Bacteria; phylum Myxococcota; class Myxococcia; order Myxococcales; family Myxococcaceae; genus Archangium. Next base: position 293,470 of record NZ_PZOX01000002.1, read on the forward strand.
GGCCGGAGTGGCACGCGTGCTCTCCGCGGGCCTGGGGAGCCTGTCGGAGCCGGCGCGCTGGGGCATCGGGGTGGGCGCACTCCTCGGCGTGGTGCTCGTGCTCCTCGAGCGTTTCGCCCCCGAGCCCACGCGGCGCTTCATCCCCTCGCCCATCGCCCTGGGGCTCGCCTTCGCGCTGCCGGCGTCCATGTCGCTGTCCATCTTCCTGGGCTCGGCGGCCGCGGCGCTCCTGGCCCGCGCGAAGCCGGCGTTCTCCGAGGCCATCACCGTGCCCCTGGCCTCGGGGCTCATCGCGGGAGAGAGCTTCGTGAGCCTCGTCGCCCTGCTCGTCCTCAGCGCGCCTTCCTGAAACCCATGCGCTGCCCCACCTGTCACCGCCGGCTCGGCCCGGGCGCGGCCTGTCCCCTGGATGGACCGTGCGCACCAGAGCCCTCCGACTCGCTGGTCCCGAGCGGAGCACCCCCGCGAGCCCCCGCGGGCTACACACTCGGAGCCCTGCTCGGAGCGGGGGGGGCGGGACAGGTATATGCCGCCCGCCGCGAGGTGGATGGCCGCACGGTGGCGCTCAAGCTCGGAGGCCCCGGCACCCGGGAGCGATTCCTGCGCGAGGCCGAGGCCCTCCAGCGTCTGGGCGCACCGGACGCCCCCGCGTTCATCGACGCGGGTGAGGTGGAGGAGCGCCCCTTCCTCGCCATGGAGCGGCTGGAGGGAGAGACGCTGGCCGAGTGGATGGCGCGTCAGCCCGGGAATGGAGCCGCGCGCCAGGAAGAGGCGCTCGGGTGGGCGCGGCAGGTGGGCGAAGTGCTCGGCCGCGTCCATGCCGCGGGGCTCGTCCACCGGGACCTCAAGCCGGAGAACATCTTCCTGCGCACCGGTGGCACGGTGGCCCTCCTGGACTTCGGTCTCGCCCGGGTCCATGAGGAAGCGGGCGCGCTGAGCCTGACCCGGGCCGGGCAGAAGCTCGGCACCGTGCATTACATGGCACCCGAGCAGTGCCAGGACGCACGCCACGCGGATGCTCGCGCGGATGTCTACGCGCTCGGGGTCATCCTCTTCGAGTTGCTCACAGGCCGCCCTCCCTTCATCGGAGAGGCCACGGACGTGGTCCGAGGGCACCTCACCCTGCGGCCTCCGCGCCCCTCCTCGCTCACGCCCCTGCCTCCAGACGTGGAGGCTCTCGTGCTCCGCTGTCTCGCCAAGGAGCCCCAGGCCCGCTTCGAGGACGGAGCCGCTCTGGTCCGCGCCCTTCGCGAGGTCGAGGAGGTGCTCGCGAGGGGTGAATCGCCTCGCATCGGGCCCGGACCGGTGGAGCCCGTGCCCTCCCCATCCGCCGGGCCCTCCGTCTCCAGCATCCGCCGCGTCGCGCTTCTCGCCGTGAGGCTGCGCACCACGGCCCGCGAAGTGCTCGAGCGAGTCTCCCCCGAGGGCGGTGCCCTGGGCCGACTCCAGGGAGAAGACTGCATCGTCACCTTCCACGAGCACCCCTCTCCCACGGTAGGCCTGCGCGCCGCGGTGCGTGCCGCGCGTGGCCTGCTGGGCGCGGGGCTCGTCCACGGCACGATGTTGCATGTCGCCGAGCTGCGGGTACGCCCCGGCCGCTCGGGGACCCGGCTCGTCGGTGCGGCGCTCGAGAGACCCGAGTCCTGGTGGGAGACTGGCTCGGAACCGGCCGTGCACCTGACGGCCGAGGCCGCCGCGCTCCTCTCGTCCCAGGAGGTGCTCACCTCCAGCCCTGGCCGCTTCACGCTCGCGGAGCGCGCTCCCCCCTCTGATTCGGACGAGGCTTCCCGGGAGACACCGCTTCCGTTGATGGGTCGCGAGGAGTTCCTGGCCGCGCTGTCCACGACCGCGCGCCAGTCGCTCACTGGACGGGTGCCGTGCCTCAGCCTCCTGGAGGGCGATCCGGGCCAGGGCAAGACGCGCCTGCTGGCCGCACTCGCCGACTCGCTCGCGGAGGAGCCGGTGCTCGTGCTGACGCTCCGGGCCCCGGCGCCCGACATCACCCAGGAGCCGCTCTCCATCCAACTCGAGCGCACACTCGAGGGGCTCGGTGTCACCCCATCTCCCATTCCGCGCGGCGGCGAGGCGGCGGTGAGACTCGGGACCTGGCTGAGGGCACTGGCCCGGGAGCGGCCCGTCGCACTCCTCATCGACGATGCGCACCAGACGGACGCCCTCTGTCTGGATGCACTGGAGCGCGCCACGCTCGGAGGTGAGCCGCTGCCGCTGTGGGTCTGCCTCGCCACGCCGCCGGAGCTGCGCATGTTGCGGCCCCACCTGGGTGAGCGCGCCGCTCGCACCACCCTGCACTCGGTGCCGCCGCTGTCCTCCTCCGCCGCGCGAGCGCTGCTGCGCGAGTTGCTGCGGCCCGTGGAGTTCATCGCCGAGCCGGTGCTCGCGCACCTCGAGGCCCTGGCGCAGGGCAACCCGCTGGCGCTCGTCGAGCTGGTGCGCGCCCTGCGCGAAACAGGTGCCGTGAGGCCCGATGCCCGGAGTGGAACCTGGGTGCTCGCCCCGGACGAACTGCCGCGCGACGCCATCACCACCCCCTTCGAGCGCGTGGTGCACCGCGTGCGCTCCACGCTGCCCCAAACCTCGCGCCTGCTGGCCTCGCTGTGCGCCGTACTGGGCGAAGCACTGTCCGTGGAGGAGGTGGAGGCGGCCCAGCACGCGCTGGAGCCAGCGGAGGAGCCGGCGCGGGAGCTCGCGGCGCTCGACGCGGGCTCGGGGCTGGAGCGCCTCACCCGCGCGGGCGTGCTCGAGGCCCTGGGCCACGGACGCTATGGTTTCCGCCACCGCCTGCTGCGAGACGCACTCAAGGCGGACACCTCGGCTCCCCTCCGGCGGGCCCTGCACCGGGCCGCCCTCCAGTCGCTCCTGGCGCGCGGAGCGGCACCGGAAGCCCCGGACCTCCCCGCCCCCCGGTTGCGGCGCCTGGCCGAGCACGCCGCCGCCTGCGGAGAGCACGGCCTCGCGAGCCGGGCCTTCCTCTCGTTGGGCGAGCGCGCCCGGGCCGCCCACCGGGACGTAGAGGCGGAGCAGGCCTACAGTGCCGCGCTCGCGCACCTGCCGGAAGAAGCCCACCCGCTGCGAGAGCAGGCCCTGGGCGGACGAGGCCGCGTACGCAGCCGCACCCAGCGCTTCCGCGAGGCCACCGAGGACCTGGCCGCCGCACGCGCGCTCGCCGATGCGCGGGGGGACGACGCGGCGGTGGTGGACCTGCTGCTCGCGGAGGCGACGCTGCACGACTGGCTGGAGCGGCCCGAGGACTCGCAGCGCGCCGCCGAGCAGGCCTTCCTCCGGGAGGACCGGCTCACCGACGCACGGCTGCGGCTGCGGTGCGCGCTGGCTCGGGGCCGGCACCACGCACGCGAGGGCCGGTGGCCCGAGGCGGTGGAGGTGCTCGTCCCCGCCGTCACCGAGTCCGAGCGGCTGGAAGACTTCGAGTCGGAGGCCATCGGCCGGCTGGTGCTCGGCGTGGCGCTCACCTTCCTTCAACGGGTGGACGAGGCGGCCGCGTGTTTCGAGCGGGTCATCTCCCGGGGACGGGAGCGGGGGGACCTGCTGCACGTGGGCACGGCGCACACCAACCGCGTGCTGCTGTGGTTGAGGCAGCAATCCGTGGAGCGGGCGCTGGAGGACCTGGAGCAGGCGGTGCGGGTGGCGCGCGAGCTGGGCCACGTGCAGCTCGAGCGGTGGGCCTCCTTCAACTTCGCCGAGGTGCTGCACTGGAGTGGCCGGGACGAGGAGGCCCTGCCCCATGCCCGGCGGGCCCAGGCGCTCGGCGAGCGCTTCTTCGGCGAGGCCCCGGTGGCCCTGGACGCGGTGCTCGTCGCCCGCATCGCCGCGGTGCTGGGTGACTCGGCCCTGGCGCGTGAGAGCCTCACGTGGGTGGAGCGCCGCGTCCCGCCCGAGCGCCAGGCGCCGGTGACACGCGTGCAGGTGCGCCTCGTCGAGCGGCTCCTGGCCCGCACCGGACATGCCCCCAGCCCGGAGGAGCTCACCGCCTGGCGGGTGCTCCTCGACGAGGCCGCGCCCGTGGCCTCGGATGACGAGGCCCTGGAGTTCCTCGTACAGGCCCTCGACACCGCCCTCGCCGCGGGCGACCCCGAACAGGCGCGGACGTGGTGGAACGAAGCCCGGCAGCGGGCTGCTGGAGCCCCCATCTGGGCCCCCCGCCTGGCCGCCCTGGAGACCCGGTTCGCTGCAGCCCCCGAGCGGTTGTGAACGGCCAGGCTACAACCGCGGCCGGGGGAGAACGGGGAGGCCACAACGGGGAGGCCACAAGAGAGGAAGGGCTCGCGGGTACCCTCCCATCGAAAGCCGTAGGCCTGGGATTTGCTGGAAGGCCGGGCACGCGGAGGAACACCCATGCCTGACATGAACACGACACCCTCTCTCGGCCGCCTGCTCGCGGCGCTCGCCCTGCTGGGGCTCACCTGGACCGGCGAGGCCCGCGCCGAACCCGACGACTCCGGCAGCGAAATCCGCTGGGGCAACGGAGGAAAGAAGGACGCCTTCCTCTACAACGCGCTCTCCACCAACCACCAGGCCAACCCCGTCATGGTGTCGGTGCCGCTCAAGGACGAGTACTACGCCTCGACGACGCCCGCGGTGGAGTTGCGCTACCAGCTCGAGGATCCGAACGCCCGGGAGTTCATGAAGTACCTCGTGTCCTGCGCGCTCGAGAAGGGCCAGACCTTGAGTTACAAGGACCGGCTCGGTGAAGCCCATACCTGGGAGGGAGCGATCGGCCTGTGCCCCGAGTGGGCCAAGGACAAGGCCTCGGAGTCCTGTCAGAAGTGGGTGTCCGCCTGCATCCTGGCGCGCGTCAATGCGTATGGCTATCGCGTGCAATTGATGATGCGGGGCGAACACCCGTCAGCCCCGGGCCTCACGCCCAGGCCCACGGTCATGACCGACCCCGTCCTGCGCTACACCCGGACCCGCGTCGAGAGCCTGCTGCGCTGCAACGCCGCAGCGCCGGGCGCGTCCCGCGACTGCGGCTACGAGTTGAGTCAAAGAGAGCCCCAGAATCCGCTGGCGGCGGGGAGCGTGGGGAGCTGCAAGCCCGGCATGGACGTGGAGCTGGGCGTCTCCGATTGGAGCGGTTCGAACATGGTGTTCCGGGTCTGCGAGGGACTCAGCGCCTGTGACTCGGCCTCCTCCCTGGCCGAGTCGGAAGACCCCTGGGGCCCTGCGCCCACCGCGCGGTTCTCCTGCCCCAGGACCGGGACCTTCAACGTCATGATGGCCCCCTATGACCCCAGGGCGGGATGGGGAGAACTGAAGCTCAAGTCCCTCACCTCCGCCGCCGAATATCCCGCGCCTGAACCGGAGGTCTTCAAGACTCGCGAAGGAGCCTTCTTCGGGACGCTCTTTGGACCCAACGCGGTGTCGCCCAAGCTCAACATCTATGTGGACGAGGGGGGCAACGTTCACCGGTCGGTCAATTACGTGCAGGGCTCCGTCTATCCAAAGATGTATGCATGCAATGACCCGATGTGGACGAACGCCGAGGCCTACACCACCAACCGGCTGTGCGCCCTGATGGGCCAGAACTGCATGGCGCAGCCGCTCGGCGACTGTGCCAATTTCGCCAAATGCAGCATGGCGAAAGACAACGACCACTACGCGTCGTGCGTGGGCGGAGATGGGAATACCTATCCAGAAGTCATCACGACGTTCCTCCACCGGCCCTGTGACGTCGTGCATGACCCGCAGGCCTGCGGGCACAAGTACTATCCCGCGCCTCCCGCCAACAAATAGGACCCCGAGAACCGGATGATACGCGAGCCCACTCCCCCAGGCGGAAGCCGTCCCCTGTCCCTCTACGGCGAGGAGCTCGCGCCGGGCGCGCGTGTCGGGGGGTTCAGCGTCGAGGAAGTATGGCACCGGGGCGTGGTGGCGGTGCTCTACCGGGCGAGGGACGAGCGGAGCGGGGCGCCGGTGGCGCTGAAGGTGATGCGGCCGCAGTACGCCTCGTCCGAGAGCGCGCTGCGCCGCTTCGACCAGGAGTGCCGGATGCTGGAGCAGCTCGCACACCCGAACCTCGTGCGGGTGTTGGAGTCGGGTGAGCTGCGCGATGGCCGGCCCTGGCTGGCGATGGAGTGGCTGGAGGGACGGGACCTGGAGGCCGAGCTGGCCGCGCGAGGCCCCTTCCCTCCCCGCGAGGCCCTCCGAATGCTCGAGCCAGTGGCCTCCGCGCTCGGGGCGGCGCACGCGCTCGGCATCGTGCACCGGGACATCAAGGCGCAGAACGTGATGGTGCGCCCGGGCGAGGGCGGAGCACCGCACGTCACGCTGGTGGACTTCGGCATCGCCAAACTGCTGGACCCGGGGCAGCGCAGCATCTCGCTGACGACGACCGGGGTGACGGTGGGGACACCGGTGGCGATGGCGCCCGAGCAGATTCTGCGGGGCCCGGTGGACGCGCGCACGGACCTCTACGGGCTCGGGGTGCTGCTCTACCAATTGCTCACCGGGCGGCTGCCTTTCCGCGCCAGCAGCCAGGCCGAGCTCGAGGAGCTCCACCTGCACGCGCCACCGCCCGCGCCCAGCCACATGGCCCCGGTGCCGGGCGCACTGGACGCCGTGGTGAAGCGGTGTCTGGCCAAGCGGCCCGAGGATCGCTACCCGGACACGGCGGCGCTGATGGAGGACCTGCGGCGTGCGATTGAACCGTCCGCGCCACCCGCGGGCCGGACACGGGGACTCGGACTCTACCTGTGCGCCCGCCCCAAGGCCGGTGAGGACGCGGACGACGCCACGCTCGATGCGCTCGACCGGGTACTCGACTCCGCGCGAGACGGGCTCACCCGGAGGGGGCTGGCCCTCATGGTGGAAGGAGCGGACTTCCTGTTGGCCGCCACGCCCCTGCCTCCGGATGCGCCGGCCGCTCGCGCACGGAGGCAGGAGGTGCTCGAGGCGCTCGGCATGCTGTGGCCCGAGCTGGAGCGCCTGGCGGCCGGAGCGAACCTCCACCTCGAGGCGATGCTCCACGTGGCCGAGGCGGTGGTGGAGCCAGGCCTGTCCGGAGAGCCGCGGGTGGTGGACGGGCCGCTGCTGCGCGAGGGCAAGTGGACCGCGGGCGTGGGGCGGGCGGGAGTGTTCGCCACCCACGAGGTGCTCGAAGGGCTCGCGCCCGGGCTGGCCGAGCCCGTCAGGGCTTGAGGTTGTGCCGGCGCATCAACCGGTAGAAATAGACGCGGTCCATCTGCGCCTCGGCGGCGGCCTGGGCCACCTTGCCCTGGTGCCGCTCCAACAGCGACTGGAGGTAGCGCCGCTCGAACTCGTCGATGGCGCGCCGCCGGGCCTCCGGGTAGGGCAGCGCCGAGAGCGAGGGCGGCACATCCCACGCGGTGCCCTCCTCCTCGCTCAGGGGCATGGCCTCCTCGAACACGAGGCAGCGCTCGAGGTAGTTGCGCAGCTCGCGCACGTTGCCGGGCCAGGCGAACTGTTGCAGCCGGGAGATGAACTCGGGGGTGCGCAGCGGCTCGAGCCGCTCCGGGTCCGCGCCCGCGCTGGTGAGGAGCTGCTCGGCGATGAGGGGGATGTCCTCGGGGCGCTCGCGCAGGGCGGGCAGGGAGATGCGCACCACCGCGAGCCGGAAGAAGAGGTCCGAGCGGAAGCGGCCCGCGTTCACCTCGGCGCGCAAGTCCCGGTGGGTGGCGGCGATGATGCGCACGTCCACCGGCACATGGGTGTTGGAGCCCACGCGGCGAATCTGCCGCTCCTCGAGCACGCGCAGCAGCTTGGCCTGGAGCTCCAGCGGTATCTCGCCAATCTCATCGAGGAAGACGGTACCGCCCTGGGCCTCCTCGAAGGCACCGATGCGCCGGGCGGCCGCGCCGGTGAAGGCGCCCTTCTCGTGGCCGAACAGCTCGCTCTCCAGGAGGTTGGCGGGAATGGCACCGCAGTCGACGATGAGAAAGGGCTTGTCGCGGCGGGCACTGGCCTGGTGGATGGCCTGGGCCGCCTGACTCTTGCCGGTGCCCGTCTCGCCCTCGAGCAGCACGGTGGCGTCGGTCCCGGCGGCGCGCTCCATGCGGGCGAAGCAGGCGCGCATGGCCACCGAGCTGCCCACCAGACCCCCGAGCCGCGTCGTCTCGGACAGGGAGAGCTTGTTGCGCTCGGGGCTGAAGTCGAAGCGCACGGTGGCTCGGCCCAGCCGCAGCAGACTGCCTCCGCGCAGGAAGCCCTCCACCACCTGCACCCCATCCACGATGACGCCGTTGAGGCTGTCGAGGTCGCGCACCCGCGCGCCGTCCTTGCCGATGCGCACCTCGCAATGGAAGCGCGACACCGTCTCATCCTCGAGCACCAGGTCATTGAGCGGGTGCGAGCCGATGGAGCAGCGATCCGCGCCGGACTCCCACACGCGGCCGGGTGCCGGGCCCTCGACGACGGTGAGGCGGAAGCGGCGCACCGAGGCGGGCTCCATCCCGCGCCGGACTCCATGAGGGCGGGTGACCTGAAGCCCACCCTCCGGGTTTTCCGCACCGGGTGCCTCTTCCTCCTTGCGGTCCGTCGCGCTCATCGGCGTCAAGGTACCACGGCCTCGCCTCTCGCTCCCTCTTCTGCCCCAGGTGCAAGCCAACAGCGGGATGGGACGGTCTGCTCCGTGACTAGCTTTGGAGCCGAGGAGGAGTGCCATGGAACGTTCGACCCGACGCATCCTCGCCGGGGCGGGAGTGGGACTGCCGCTCATGGCCCTGGGCGCCCGGCTGCTGACCCGTCGGGGCTCCACGCCCCCCATCCAGGATGAGTGGGGACGGCCCCAGCTCGAGGGCATCGCCTCGCTGGAACGCGTCCGGCTGGGAGGCGTGGACCAGTGGCTGCTGATGCGGGGGCGGAGCGTCCACAATCCGCTGCTGCTCTACCTGTCGGACGGACCCGGGTGCTCGGAGATGGCCTTCGTGCGCCGCTTCAACGCGCCCCTGGAGGAGCACTTCCTCGTCGTCCAGTGGGACCAGCGCGGCGCCGCCAGGTCTTACGCGGCCCTGAAGAGCCAGGACGAGCTCACGCTGGAGCAGTTCGTCTCGGATGCCAGCGAGCTGCTCGAGCTGCTGACCAGCCGCTTCTCGCAGGAGAAGGTGTTCCTCGTGGGCCATGGGTGGGGAAGCATCCTCGGGGTGCTGCTGGCCCAGCGCCGCCCCGAGCGGCTCCATGCCTATATCGGCACGGGCCAGCGGGTGAACTTCCTGGAGAACGACACCCTCAGCCACCTGCGCGCGTACGAGCTGGCGCTCCGGTACGGAGACACCCAGGCCATCGAGCGGCTGAAGCGCCTCGGCCCGCCGCCCTACACCGGCCCGGACATGACCCGGCGGTACCTGACCCTCGCGACGCTCGCGAGCCACCACACCGGCCGCAAGAACGCCTCCTCCGAGATGCTCTCCGCGCTGCTCAAGGCGCCCGAGTACTCGCTGCGCGACAAGGTGAACTTCTTCCGGGGGCCGTTGGCGACGTTCCCGAGGGTGTACCCCCAGCTGGCCGACCTGGACCTGGAAGCAGAGGTGCCCCGGCTGGAGGTGCCCGTGTGGTTCCTGCTCGGGCGCGAGGACTACGTGACGCCCTCGGAGATCGCCGCGCGCTACTTCGACAAGCTGGAGGCATCGCGCAAGACGCTCCTGTGGTTTGAGCACTCGGGACACTCCCCGCTCTTCGAGGAGCCGGAGAAGTTCAACGCCATCCTCGACCAGCAGGTGCGCGCCCTGCTGAGTGAGGAGAGGTCCGCGGAGGCCCTGCTCCACTGAGCGCCTCCGCGCTACGCGCGCCGGGCCGAGCGGCGCACGTCGTTCACCAGGCGGTGCGCATGGCGCGTCGTCTCGGGCTCGCGGTAGCGAGAGGTCATGCGCAGCACCAGCGCGACCGCGGTGGGCAGGTCCATCAGGTGCCCGGGTGACACGTAGACAGGCAATACGTTGCGGCGGGTGCGCACCGCCCGGCCGATCACCTCCCCCTCATCGAGGATGTCGACCACCGAGCCGCGCTCCGCGCCCAGCGGCCCGTGCCTGCCCACCAGGAGCGACTTGGCACACCCGATGGAGGGCACGCCGAACAGCAGCCCGCCATGACACGCGAGGCCGAAACGGCGGGGGTGCGCGGTCCCCTGCCCGTCGAAGATGAGCACGTCCGGCCGGACGTCCAGACGGGCCCAGGCCTCGGACAGCACCGGCAGCTCGCGGAAGGACAGCAGACCCGGCACATAGGGGAAGGTGAGCGATACCGCGGCACTCGCCTGGGCTACTGGCGCCAGCGTCCCCGCGTCCAGCACCACGAACCCTCCGTAGGCCGTGACATCCCCACGACCCATGGAGATGTCCGCGCCCGCCACCCGCTCCACCTTCAACCCGGGTGGCGGACGCAACACCAGACGCCCCCGCAGCTCGCGCTGAAGCGCCACCGCCTGCTTCGGTGACAGGTCCCATCGGTGCAGCGGCTCGAGTTCCATTCCATCTCCGAGGCAATGCGCGACCCTCTCTTCGAGGTCAACCGCGCCATATGACCTCGGAGATTATGTCGCCCGGAGGCCGGGGTACATCCAACTCGTCACGAAAGCGCGATTTCGCTGATACTGAGAGTGAACCCCTGGAAACGGTCCCCCGGCAGTGCGGGTCCAGACACGCCCAGATTCCCGGAGCACTCCATGAAGAACGTGAAGCCCGCCGTGCTGGCCGCTGTATTCGTGACGCTCGGACTGCTGAGCGGATGTGGCCCCGCCACCGCGCCGGAGACAGGCGCACCTGGGACACAGCCGGCCGTCGTGGGAGAGGTGTCGCAGCCCATCTGCGAGATGGCGGACTGCTTCACCGACAGCGATTGCCCGCCGTGTCCGGGCTCGAGCGTGAGCTGCAACGGAGGCGTGTGCGAGTCCACCCCGACTGGAGGCGGGGGCGGAGGGGGTGGTGGCGCCTACTGCGAAGGGGCGGACTGCATCGAGGACTCGGACTGCGTCGCTTACTGCCACGGCACGGCCTCTCCGTGGTGCAACAACGGCGTCTGCGCGCCCTGAGCTCCGTGGGGCAGAACAGGTGGCGGGGCCGCTGAGGCCCCGTCGTCTCCCGCCTCACACTTCGATGAAGCGCGTGCCGGTGATGCCTTCCTGCTCCATGGCCTGCTTGAGATCCTCGGAGACGATGAGGGCCACCGGCCAGCCCCAGGGGCGGAAGATACGGGCATCCCCTACCTTCGTAGGGTCGATGCGCATGCCCGCGACGACCCGGTACTCACCCACCTTCTCCGGCTGTCCATCCTCCGGCTTCCAGTACCGCACCTCCTCGCATCTGGCGTCGTCGATGCACCGGATGATTCGTAGGGGATTGAGGATGAAGTAGGGCTCCGGGTGGGCCTCTACTCGAGTTGGGATGAACTGCACTTCTCGGACACCCAACCTCTCGAAGAGCTGGATGAAGCGTTCGTTGACCACGAGGATGCTGAAGGCGGCCCAGCAGAAATCCAGCGAGAGACCGGGAATGTCGAGCGGAAATCGCGGCACGCATCCCAACTCCAGCACTCGCCCCTCCTCAAATTGCCAGGGGTCGAGTTCCTGCCCGTGCTCATCAACAGGGCATCCCAGATGCCACCGCGACTGGAGTCGCCTATCGTCCATCAGCTTGTAGTACCGGGGCATGAGCCTCACCCTCCATGAGTCCTATGTCTTCGTGGCCAGTCGGTGAAGCCGTGATCCGGGAGTGCATACCTCGTCCGCGAGATTCTTCAGGGCCTCCTGGAGACTGCTTTTACATTGCGACACCGTCCGGCATCTGCGAAAGCAGGAGGGACGGAGCACGACGCGCGGCCCATGCTGGCTACCATGGACTCGAAGCAGGCGCACAGATCCCAGTCGAGCTTGTGAAGTTGCGAGGGGGTCATCTCAATAGCGGGTCCCCGAGGCCCGTCGACCCCTCTCTTCACACTTCAATGAAGCGCGTGCCGGTGATGCCTTCCGCCTCCATGGCCTGCTTGATGTCCTCCGAGATGACAAGAGCCACTGTCCACCCCCAGGTGCGGAAGATACGGGCATCGCCCACCTTCGATGGATCGATGCGCATGCCCGAGACCACCCGATACTCCCCCATCTTCTCCGGTTGCTCGTCCTTGGGCTCCCAATACTCCGCCCGTCTGCTCCTGGCATCATCGATACACCGGATGATGCGCAGCGCGTTGAGGATGAAGTAGGGCCCTTGATGCCCTTCGACCTGGACAGGAATGAATTGTACATCCTGGACACCCAGCCGCTCGAAGAGTTGGACGACTCGCCCATGGACTACGGGAATGGCGAAGGCAGCCCAGCAATAGTCTAGAGAGTGTCCAGGGATGTCAGACAAGAACCGCGGAACGCATTCCAACTCGAGGAGCTTGCCCTTGAAGAATTGCCAGGGATCAACCTCTTGCCCATCCACATCCACGGGACTGCCCAGATGCCAGCGCCCAGGGTAGCGCCTGTCGTCCGCCAACTCGAAATACTTAGGCATACATCCGCTCCAGCATCAATCTTGAGACTTTGTCACCAACCGGTGAAGTTGCGACCCGGGGGTGCATGTTTCCTCCGCCAGCCTCTTGAGTGCCGCTATCAGCTTGGATCTACATTCAGCAACGGTTTTGCAGTCTGAAACTACCGCTCGGAGTATCCTGAAAACTTCATCATGGTACTCCTCGGGGTGGGGACCTTTGTGGCCTTTGAGGTAGACGAGGTTCTCCTTTGCATCCAGGCTCATCCCCGCCTTCGCGAAGATTGCCTCGAACAATGGCGTCCACGGGCCACCGTATCGATCAGAGAGCTCATTCTTGTTGGTGGCGAGGTGGTGCCACTGATGGCCCTCCTTGCTCTCGGTGCCATCGGTGCAGGCACTGCCCACCGCCGAAGCCGCCGCGCCCGCCGCCACTCCTGTCACGATGACGCTACCGTCGGCCGCCATCTGCACCGTCGTCGCGCCGCCCATCGACATCCCTCCGGGCAACGCGAACCGGGGTCCCTCCAACAACGCCCCGAGCCCTCCCTTGGGCACCTGCGGCAGCCCCTTCGCCACTCCCATGCTGGCCACCATCACCAGCACCCTCAGCCCCGCCCCTCCCACCGCCCTGCCGAAACGCTCCGCCACCGCCTCCAACTCCTCCACCGTCCTCGCCGCCCGCGCCTCCTGGTACAGCCTCGCGCACGCCCGTGCGAACTGATTGAGCTCCAGCACCCCCACCACCAGCGCCAGTCTCAACGTCAACGCCGTCACGAATGCCTTGCTGAAAATTGGCTCGGGCAACAGCCACGCCGAGAAATACACCAGCACTGACAACGCCACGCTCGTCAGGAACACGGGCGAGCGGAACATCTCCCGGGCCGCGTCCCGGACTCCCGCTCCCATGTAGCGGGGGGACAGTTTCAGCGCCAGGAAGACGGGGCTCTTCTCCAGTGACCCGGGCAGCGGCACCTCGGGCTCGCCGTAGCGGGCCACAAATTCCTCCCTCAGCCGCTGCTCCCACTCCTCGGGCTCCGCTCTCGTCGACGTCCTCACGACCCGGAAGCGGCGCCCCTCCTCTCGCGGAATGCTCTCGAGGAAGGCCCTGAGCAACGCCCGCGCCTCTTCCACCCGCAACTGCTCCAGGCCCGGATCAGGCGCCACCGGCTCGAAGGAGAGCCTCAGCGCCCCTCCAGGCAACTCACTCACCCCCACCGTCTTCGGCTCCGGCCGCGGGCGCACCTCCTCGTCGAGTGCGACTCGGGACGTACTGCACGAGGAAAGCACCACAAGGCACAGGGCCAGGACCAGGCGTGACAACCAGAGTGTTCTCGTCATGTCTCCTACCGTTGTCGGGTGGACTGGAGGGGGCGAGGCGGCGAGCGGCATCCAGGCCGCTCCGTCCTATTCCACCCCACGGCACGACCTCAACGACGACGCTCCCGCGCCCGAGAGGTAGACTCCTGCGGCCCGGCAGCCGCGGCCCCCTCCGCACCCGGGCCAGGAGGAAGTCATGGCGGAAGCAATGCGGCAGGAGCAGGCGGAGGCGGAGTCGGGCAAGGACGCTCCCGCCCGGTCCGACTCGCTCCCGAGCGCCCAGCCCCCCACCACGCCCGAGCCCCTGCGCATCGGCTCGCCCGCGACGTCCGCGGGGGGCGTGGCGGCGGTGGTGTCCGCGATGAAGCACGCCTGGGGCGAGATGGGGCCAGTGCGCGGCTCCCGGACGCTGTTGCAGGTGAACCAGAAGCACGGCTTCGACTGCCCGGGCTGCGCGTGGCCAGATCCCAAGCACCGCTCGGCCTTCGAGTTCTGCGAGAACGGCGCGAAGGCGGTGGCGGAGGAGGCCACCACGGCGCGCGTGACGCCGGACTTCTTCCGCCAGTGGAGCCTGATGGACCTGGCCGCGCAGACGGATCACTGGCTGGGCAAGCAGGGCCGGCTCACCCACCCCATGGTGCTGCGCGAGGGCGCCACGCACTACGCCACCCTCTCCTGGGACGAGGCCTTCACGCTCATCGCCCAGGAGCTGAACGCGCTCGGCTCGCCGGACGAGGCGTGCTTCTACACCTCGGGGCGCACGAGCAACGAGGCGGCCTTCCTCTACCAACTGTTCGTGCGGCAGTTCGGCACCAACAACCTGCCGGACTGCTCGAACATGTGCCACGAGTCGAGCGGCACCGCGCTGATGGAGACCATCGGCATCGGCAAGGGCACGGTGACGCTGGAGGACTTCGAGAAGGCCCAGCTCATCGTCGTCATCGGGCAGAACCCGGGCACCAACCACCCGCGCATGCTCACGGCGCTCGAGGCGGCGAAGCGCCAGGGCTGCCGCATCGTCAGCATCAACCCGCTGCCAGAGCCGGGCCTCCAGCGCTTCAAGCACCCCCAGGCGTTGCGCGGCGTCCTCGGCTCGGGCACGCCGCTGGCGGACCTGTTCCTCCAGGTGCGCATCAACGGCGACGTGGCGCTGCTCCAGGGGCTGGGCAAGGCGCTGCTGGAGCGCGAGGCGAAGCACCCGGGCACGGTGGTGGCCCGGGACTTCGTGGAAGGCAAGACGCTCGACTTCGAGGCCTACGCGACGAACCTCGGCACCGTGTCCTGGGCGGACGTGGTGGAGCAGAGCGGCATCTCCCGCGAACAGATTGAAACCACCGCGGAGTGGCTTGCGGGCACCGACCGCATCATCTGGTGCTGGGCGATGGGGCTCACCCAGCACCGCAACGCGGTGGGCAACATCCAGGAGATCGTCAATCTGACGCTCTTGCGCGGGAGCATCGGCAAGCCCGGGGCGGGCGTGTGCCCGGTACGAGGCCACAGCAACGTGCAGGGCGACCGGACCATGGGCATCTGGGAGAAGCCCCGGCCAGCGTTCCTGGACGCACTCTCACGAGAGTTCAGCTTCGAGCCGCCGCGCCACCACGGACTGGACACGGTGGGCGCCATCCAGGCCATGCACGAGGGCCGGGTGAAGGTCTTCTTCGCCATGGGAGGCAATTTCCTGTCGGCGACGCCGGACACGGAGCGCACCGCCGAGGCGCTGCGCCGCACGCGGCTCACGGTGCACGTGTCCACCAAGCTGAACCGGGCGCACCTCGTCACCGGGAAGCGGGCGCTCATCCTGCCGTGCCTCGGCCGCACCGAGAGCGATGTGCAGGTGGGGGGGCCGCAGTTCGTCACGGTGGAGAACTCGATGGGCGTGGTGCATGCCTCGCGAGGCACCCTTCCCCCCGCGTCGGAGCACCTGCTCTGCGAGCCCGCCATCGTGGCGAGGCTGGCGCGGGCGGTGCTCGGCTCGCGCGTCGCGGTGCGGTGGGAGTGGCTGGTGGAGAACTACGACCGGATCCGCGACCTCATCTCGCGAGTGGTACCGGGCTTCGAGGACTTCAACCGGCGGGTCCGCGAGCCGGGTGGCTTCGTCCTTCCCAACGGGCCTCGCGAGGGCCGCTTCACCACGCAGAGCGGCAAGGGCCACTTCACGGTGCACGAGATGTCACGGCTGAAGCTCGAGCCGGGGCAGCTCCTGATGATGACGATCCGGACTCACGACCAGTACAACACCACGGTGTACGGGCTGGACGACCGCTACCGGGGCATCCGAAGCGGGCGGCGCGTGGTGATGCTCAACGCCGAGGACATGAAGGAGTTGGGCGTGCAGGCCGGGCAGGTGGTGGATCTCACCAGCCACTTCGAGGGCCAGCGGCGCGTGGCGCACAGGTTCGTGGTGGTGGCGTATGACATTCCGCACCGGTGCGCGGCCACCTACTTCCCCGAGGCCAACGTCCTGGTGCCGCTCGACAGCTTCGCGGAGAAGAGCCGCACGCCGACCTCCAAGTCGGTCATCATCAGCCTCGCGTTGTCGAAGGAATCGCCCGCCCTGCCCGCCTCCGTCTCCTGACGGTCAGCCGTTCCCGAGCACCCGGACCACCACGCCCGTGATGTTGTCGGTGCCTCCACGGTTGTAGGCCTCGGCGACGAGCCGCTCGGCCATCTCCTGGGCCGAGCCGCCCTGCGCCAACAAGCGGACCATCAGGTCCGGAGGCACCGGCTCGTACAGGCCATCGCTGGCGAGGACCAGCACGTCCCCCGGCTGCACGGGCAGGCGGTTGCACTCGGCGTCGACGCTGGCCTCCATGCCCACGGCCCCCGTCAGTGAATTGCGGTGCATCACGGCGAAGGGGTTGGTCGTATCGAGCCCCGCCTCTTCCATCTCCGCCAGCACCGTGTGGTCCCGCGTGAGCCGCTGAAACACCCCGCCGCGCACCAGGAACGTGCGGCTGTCGCCGAGGTTGCACACCACCGCCTCTCCGTCCCCCAGCAACAGCGCGGTGATCGTCGAAGCCATCATGGACAGCCTGCCGCTCTGCTGTGCGCGGACGGCCCGGTGGGCCTGGTTCACTGCCTGGATGATGAGGCGCTCGGGCCCCCCGTCCGGCGCGTCTGGTACCGGAGAGGCAGGCTGCGGCTGGGCCACCTGGGAGGTCAGGAAATCAGCCACCGTGCTCAGCACGAGCTGACTGGCGACCTCACCGCCCTCATGCCCGCCCAAGCCATCCGCGACCGCGAAGAGGCCCAGCTCCGGCCGCTGGCAGAAGGAGTCCTCGTTGTTCGGACGGCGGCCCACGTGGGTGGCCGCCCCGCTGTCGGTTCGTGCCATGGCGCGCCCGGGAGATATCGAAGGAAAGATGCGCATCCCTCCGCGCGAGTCTCGACCGACGTGGCCACCGGGCCAAGGAGATAACGCCTCCCCGGCCTCCTGCCCCCCAGGCGCGGAGCCTCTCCGCACCCGGGGACTTCATGGCCTCACGGCGCCGGGGCGACCGTGGGCTTCTGCTCGGGCTTCTGTGCCGGCTTCACCTCGGCGGGCTTCGGCTCCGGCTTCGCCTCGGCGGGCTTCGGCTCGGCGGGCATGGCCAGGCGCGGACCATTGTCCTGGACGATGTGCCGGTACCAGGAGTCCGGGTACTTGGGATGGTTCACCTTGCCCATCTCGTCGCGCACGTTGCCGTCGATGTACTTCACGAGCAGCTGCTCGCCCAGCTTGCGCCAACGGCCGTGGACCTTGTCTCCCTGCTGCGCCGAGTACTCGGTGAGGTAGGTGCGCGCCTGCTCGGGCGAGCTCTTGTACAGCTCGAGCGCGGCCTTCTCGATGTCGGCCTGGTCGGCGAGGAACTGGCCTTCCAGCTCGCCCTGCGTCTTCTGGACGTCGACGATCATGTCGCTCCAGCGCGAGTACGCCTGGTTGGACACCCAGTTGAACACCCAGAAGGACGAGTCCCAGGAGAACTGGCCGCGGCTGGCCACGCCCTGGGCGAAGTTCTTCGGCGCGTGACGGATGCCCGCGTACATGGGCGTGTAGACGGTGGTGAACGTGTCATCCACGCCGAACCAGAGCAGCCCGCCGATGGGGTCCGGCATCCCGGAGCGCATCTGCGCCACGAAGGAGAAGCCCGTCTGCTGCGTGGAGATGGCGCGCTCGTGGACGTACTTCTTGCCATCCACCTCCCAGGTCATCGGGCGCCAGCGGTAGGGCACGGCATAGGGCCCGGCGCCCACGTCCTTGGACATGTCCAGCGGCGTGCCCTCGAAGTGGTCGCGCATCAGCCCCATCACGTCCTGCACGGCCAGCTTCTTGTCTGGCTTTACCCACAGGGGCAGGCGCTTGTTGGGAGAAGAGCCATCCGCGTACTCCACGCCGAGCCCGAGCGACGGTGCCGCGCGGCGGAAGATGCTCCACACGCGGCCCTCGGCGAAGCGCATGCCCTCGAAGTCGAGCGGGTGGTAGGTGTCGGCGAAGCTGAAGTCCTTGTCCGCCCCGGTAAACCAGCCCTTCTCACGCGCGAAGGAGATGACGTCCTTGGCGTAGAGGGCGTTCTCCGCGTCGTTGAGCGGGAACTGGCGGATGCGCGACTGGTTGGCGTGCGCGGAGATGTACCCATCGGGCAGCTTGCGGGCCACCCACACCGCGCCCTTCTGCCCCGTCCCCTTGCCGATCATCTCGAGGATCCACGCCTCCTTGGGGTCGGCGATGGAGAAGGACTCGCCGGTGGAGGCATAGCCATACTCGGTGACCAGGTCGGTCATGACCTTGATGGCCTCGCGAGCGGTCTTCGCGCGCTCCAGGGCGATGTAGATGAGCGAGCCGTAGTCGACGATGCCGGCGGGGCCCTCCAACTCCTTGCGTCCGGTGAAGGTGGACTCGCTGATGGAGAGCTGGTGCTCGTTCATGTTGCCCACCACCGAGTACGTGATGGGGGCTTCCTTGATGCGGCCGAGGAACTTGCCCGTGTCCCACTCGATGATGTCGCGCTGGGCGCCGGGCGGGTTGCGGCGGGCGGGGGTGTAGTACAGCTCGCCGTACAGCTCGTGTGAGTCCGCGGCGTAGGTGATGAGGGTGGAGCCGTCGGAGGTGGCGCCCTTGGAGACCAGCATGCTGGTACAGGCGAGCGCGGCGGGAGCGACCAGTCCCGCCGAGACGGCCAGGGCCGGGAGGAACTTCGAAAGGGGTCGGGTCATGGCGGCGGATGCTACCAGGGCCATTCCGGATGCACCCTTTTCGATTGCCGCTCCGTTGCCGCCCAGCGGGCAGGCAGGCGAGCGGCAGGTGCCTGGCGCGAGGCCACGGCCTTAGCTTGAGGGAAGGTCGGGTAGGCACATGCAACCTGGGCTTCCCACGGAGACACACCCCCTGCGGGGCGACGAGCGGCGGCGCGAGGTGGCCCAGCGCCGGGTCGAGGAGTTGCGCGATCTCATCAACACCCATGACTACCGCTACTACGTGCTCGACAGCCCCGAGGTGACGGACGCCGAGTATGACGCGCTGGTCCGTGAGCTGCGCGGACTGGAGACGGAGTTCCCCGAGCTCGTCATCCCGGACAGCCCCACCCAGCGTGTGGGCGGCAGACCGAGCGTGCTGTTCGCCCCGGTCCCCCACCAGGTGCCGATGCTCTCACTGGACAATGCCTTCTCCGCCGAGGAGCTCGCCGCCTGGGCCTCGCGCGTGGAGCGGCGCGTCAGGAGCTCGCCGGAATGCGTCTGCGAGCTGAAGATCGACGGCCTGGCCGTCTCCATCACCTACGAGAACGGCGTCCTGGTGCAGGCGGCGACCCGGGGAGATGGACAGGTGGGCGAGGACATCACCGCCAACGTCCGCACGCTGCGCTCGGTGCCCATGCGTCTGCGCGGCAAGGAGCTTCCCCGCGTGCTCGAGGTCCGGGGTGAAATCTATCTGCCCGTGAAGGCCTTCGAGCGCCTCAACCAGGAGCTGACGCAGCGCGGTGAGCGGCCCTTCGCCAACCCGCGCAACGCCGCGGCGGGGAGCCTCCGGCAGAAGAATCCGGCGGTGACGGCCTCGAGGCCGCTGCGGCTGTGGTGCTACGGGCTGGGATTCGCCGAGGGCGTCACGTTCTCGAGACACTCCGAGTCACTCGACTACCTCAAGCGCCTGGAGCTGCCGGTGAATCCGGCGGTGAAGCAGGTGCGTACGCTGAAACAAGCGCAGTCCTTCTGCGCGCACTGGCAGGAGCACCGCCACGACGTGGACTATGAAATCGACGGCGTGGTGGTGAAGGTAGACGCGCTCGAGTTGCAACGGGAGCTCGGGGAGACGAGCAGGGCGCCGCGCTGGGCCATCGCCTTCAAGTTCCCACCGGAGGAGCGGACCACCCGGGTGAAGGACATCGCGGTGAACACGGGCCGCACGGGCAGGGTGACGCCCTTCGCCGTGCTGGAGCCGGTGCGGGTCAGCGGCGCCACGGTGACGTACGCCACCCTTCACAACGAGGAGGAGGTGCACCGACGGGACGTGCGCGAGGGAGACACCGTCATCGTCCGGCGCGCCGGCGACGTCATCCCCGAGGTGGTGGGCCCCGTGCTCTCCAAGCGCCCGCCGGACACGCGCCCCTGGCGCTTCCCGAAGAAGTGTCCCTCGTGCGGCACGAAGCTCGTGCGCGAGGAGGGAGAGGCCGACTGGCGCTGTCCGAACCGGGTGGGCTGCCCCTCCCAGGCCATCGAGTGGCTCTTCCACTTCGCCTCGCGCGGCGCGATGGACATCGAGCATCTCGGGTACATCACCGGCACCCAACTGCTGGAGCGGGGCCAGGTGAAGGACCCGGCGGACGTCTTCTTCCTCACCGCGGAGGAGCTCGGGCAGCTCCCCAACTTCGGGGAGAAGTCCGTCCACAACCTGCTGTCCGCCATCGAGGCCGCACGGCACCGGCCCCTCTGGCGGCTGCTCGTGGGCCTCAACATCCGGCACGTGGGGCCGTTCGCCGCCCGGCTGCTGACCCAGGCCTTCCCATCGATGGATGCGCTGCGTCAGGCCTCGCTCGACGAGCTCCAGGGGGTGCAGGGGGTCGGGCCGCGCATCGCGCAGAGCCTCCACACCTGGCTCCAGCAGCCGGAGAACGTGCGGCTCATCGAGAAGCTGAGGCGCGCGGGCGTGCAGCTCCGGGAGGAAGCCCCGGCGCGACGGCCCACCACCAGAGGCCGCCTGTCCGGAAGGACCGTGGTCATCACGGGCGAGCTGGAGTCGATGAGCCGTGAGGAGGCCACGCACGCGGCCGAGGCCGCCGGGGCCCGCGTCACCTCCAGCGTGTCGAAGAGCACCTCCTTCGTGGTCGTCGGGAAGGACCCGGGCGCAACCAAGTACGACAAGGCCCGGGCACTCGGCATCGAGACCGTGGATGAGCGGGAGTTCCTCCGCCGTCTGGGCGAACGGCCCACCGTGCACTGAGCCCATGCCCGGGAAGCCCGCTTCGGGGGCGGCTCAGCCCGTGACTCGCTTCGCGAACAGCCCGAAGTGCGTCCGGACACGCTGGGCATCCAGCGCGAATCCCGCGCTCGCCAGGCGCTCCGCACACCAGCTCGCGGCCTCGGGCAGGGAACGGGCGGCATGGTACGGCATGTGAGCCTGGGAGAACTGGAGGACGATGCTCAGCGTCAGCCGCACGACGGGCGAGGTGATGATGAGGGCGCTGCCGAGCGAGAACTCCTTCATGGGCCCCGCGCGCTCCTTGAGCCAGTTGATCTGCCGCTGGCGCTGCTCGTTCGTCAGCACCCGGAAGCTCACCGTGTCGTAGATGAGCGTGTGCTTCTGCTTCCGCTCCAGGTAGGCCCCCCGCTTCGAGAGGTACTCCTCGAACTGCTGATTCGTCGGCGTGCCCGAGAACCTCACGACGAGCAGCGGCCACAACGAGTCATCGAAGGTGATGTGGCTGGTGGGCTCCATGCCTTACAGCCTGAAGTCGAAAACCCAGACAATCAAGAGGAACCTGATCATTCCACTGGGAGTAGATCGGCCCCCCGTGTCCCAGGCTTCGGCCCGTGGCTCACTTGCGCGGGGTGCGCAGGATGTCCTCCAGCCGCACGGAGTTGAACGCGGCCGAGTGGATTTCGGAGATGCTCCAGTCCTCCAGCGCCTCGGTGTCGATGAGCACCTGGGGCTTGGGCAGGAAGGCCTGGAAGCAGTCCTCGAGCCCCAGCTCCGCCGCGACTCGTCGGGCCTGCTCGGCGCCGTGGCGGCTCCACAGGTACAGGCCCGCCCCCTTCCGAGCGAGCTCGCGCACCCGGGCCACCAGCCGCTCGCGGGGGAGGGGCGCGCCGGCGGTACCGGACACCAGCGTGTCCTCGGCGTCGAGGTAGATGGCAGTGCAGGGAACGGCGGGGGTGCTCATGGCCGCGACACGATGGCACCACCGCGGACGCTGTCCAGCGCACCACCCCCGGCCGCTCCCAGGGCATCCGGGCGGCTCCCTCCACAATCGCTCGTTGCTCGCATGAGGTCAGGTTGTCGGCGTGTTTCCGGGAAGCTCCCCCGAGGGGAAGCTCCCTGCTGACAATCGGGGACTGGAGACCCAGACTCCCCCGTCCAGGTCCAGCCCACCGTTGGAGAAGGCCACGATGAACGACTTCCAGTTCCAGGACATGCTGCCGCTCGGCAAGGACGAGACGCCCTACCGGCTGCTCACGAAGGATTACGTCTCCACCTTCGAGGCCAACGGGAAGACCTTCCTCCAGGTCGCTCCCGAGGCGCTCACGCTCCTGACCCGCGAGGCCATGCGGGACATCTCGCACCTGCTGCGGCCCGGCCACCTGGGCCAGCTCGCCCGAATCCTCGAGGACCCCGAGGCCTCGGCCAACGACCGCTTCGTGGCGCTGGAGCTGCTCAAGAACGCCAACATCGCCGCGGGCGGCGTGCTGCCCTCCTGCCAGGACACCGGCACCGCCATCGTGATGGGCAAGAAGGGCCAGTATGTGATTACGGGCGGCGGAGACGAGGCGGCCATCTCGCGCGGCGTGTTCGACACGTACCGCACCGCCAACCTGCGCTATTCGCAGATGGCGCCGCTCGACATGTACAAAGAGGTCAACACCAACAACAACCTCCCGGCGCAGATCGAGCTCTACGCGACCGACGGCGACGCCTACAAGTTCCTCTTCATGGCCAAGGGAGGCGGCTCGGCCAACAAGAGCTACCTCTTCCAGGAGACGAAGGCGGTGCTCAACCCGCAGAGCCTCCTGAGCTTCCTCGAGTCCAAAATCCGCTCGCTGGGCACCGCGGCCTGCCCGCCGTACCACCTGGCCATCGTGGTGGGTGGCACCTCCGCCGAGTACGCGCTGAAGGTGGCCAAGTACGCCTCGGCCCGCTACCTGGACACGCTGCCCACCGAGGGCAACTCGCTCGGCCGGGGCTTCCGCGACGTGGGGCTGGAGCAGGAGGTGCTCAAGCTCACCCAGCGCACCGGCATCGGCGCCCAGTTCGGCGGCAAGTACTTCTGCCATGACGTGCGCGTCATCCGCCTGCCCCGCCACGGCGCCTCGTGCCCGGTGGCCATCGCCGTGTCCTGCTCGGCGGACCGCCAGGCGCTCGGAAAAATCACGAAGGACGGCGTCTTCCTGGAGCAGCTCGAGACCGACCCGGCGAAGTACCTGCCGGAAACGCAGGACTCGGCGCTGTCCGGCGAGGTGGTGAAGATCGACCTGAACCGCCCCATGGCGGACATCCGCGCCGAGCTGTCGCGCTACCCCATCAAGACGCGCCTGTCGCTCACGGGCCCCATGGTGGTGGCGCGCGACATCGCCCACGCCAAGCTCAAGGAGCGTCTGGACCGCGGCGAGGGCATGCCGCAGTACATGAAGGACTACATGGTCTACTACGCGGGCCCGGCGAAGACGCCCGAGGGGTACGCCTCGGGCTCGTTCGGTCCGACGACGGCGGGCCGCATGGACGCGTACGTGGACCAGTTCCAGGCGCAGGGCGGCAGCTACGTGATGCTGGCCAAGGGCAACCGCTCGCCGGCCGTCACCGAGGCCTGCAAGAAGCACGGCGGCTTCTACCTGGGCTCCATCGGCGGCCCGGCGGCCCGGCTCGCCAAGGACTGCATCAAGAAGGTGGAAGTGCTCGAGTACCCCGAGCTGGGCATGGAGGCCATCTGGAAGATCGACGTGGTGGACTTCCCGGCCTTCATCGTCGTGGATGACAAGGGCAACGACTTCTTCGCGGACATCAACAAGCCCTCGAAGAAGGCCTGAGCGCCCCGTTCCACGCGGGAGGCCCGGTGGCTCCGAGCCTCCCCCGCACGCTCAGTGCTTGAGCCCCGCCACGTGCGTGGTGGTGGGCAGGTTCTCCAGCCCATGGGCGAGCTGGAAGGTGTAGCGCACGCGGGGCGCCGACTTGAGGCCCCCGAGCACCTTGAAGAGGAAGTAGCCGCGCTCCACGTTGTCCGGGTCCGGCGTCACCTGCACCTGAAGCAGATCCGTGGTGTCGAGCACCATCTCTCCCACCAGCCGCTTGCCCAGGATGAGCTGCACCACGGGCGTGCCGTTCTCCTCCGCGAAGAGGACCCAGTGGAGCGCCTCGGCATCGTAGAGCCAGGTCTCCTCCGTGCCGACGCTGAGGATGCAGTTGGTGTGGTCCAGGACCCAGTCCCAGAAGCGGTCGAAGGGGAGCGTGGCTCCCATCTCGGTCTCAATCGCCATACCCCCTCACATAGCGCAGGTCGGGGGTCCGTGGGGAACTGCCCCGGCGTCCTACGCGATGCGGTGGCCCTGAAAGACGAGACCCCCGGGAGGCAGAAGCCTCCCAGGGGTCCGTTCAGCTCAACCTGTCTTCAACGTGCTCGGGACTAGTACGTGCCCTTGAGCGAGACGCCGGAGTAGGTGCTGTAGGCGTTCAGCATCACGTAGATACGGGTGGCCGCGGTCTTGGCGGCGATGCTGCACGACTCGGTGTTGCCGGACACGTAGGGACGGCAGTCGTACGAGGACGAGGTCGGCACCGCGCCCGCCTTCACGTACAGGTCCGCGTCACCCGTGCCGCCGCTGATGGCGAACGTGGACGCCTTGCTGGCCGGCACGTCCAGGTAGTAGTACGCCGCAGAACCCGTGGAGCCGGACAGGCCCGTCTTGGCCACGCCGTTGGTCAGCGCGGTGGCGACGATGGGCACGCCCACGCCGACCGCCTGCCAGGCCGCCGTCACCGCGGCCAGCTCCGCCGAGCCAGCGCCGTAGAGCGTCGTGGCGGCGCTCTCGGTGTAGGTCTTCGCCTGGGCGAAGGTGGTGCTGGGCGTCATCAGGTCCACGTTGGCCTTGTAGAAGATGGCGCCGGCCTTCTGCACGCCGATGCCCGTCAC
The DNA here is from genome assembly GCF_003044305.1 of Vitiosangium sp. GDMCC 1.1324. Classification (GTDB taxonomy): domain Bacteria; phylum Myxococcota; class Myxococcia; order Myxococcales; family Myxococcaceae; genus Archangium. Next base: position 318,557 of record NZ_PZOX01000002.1, read on the forward strand.
GCTCACGGTCGACTTGCTGCGCGGGTGCGTGCCGCCCTTGGAGAGCAGCGTGAAGGCCAGGTTGGCGATGCCCGAGCTGTAGTGCACGTCCTTGCTGCCAGCGCTGCTCGTCCAGAAGTCGAGCGAGGCGCCGTCCTTGGCGGGGTCGTACATGTAGCGGAGCGCGTCACCAGGGGTGGCCGGGGTCCAGATGTCGTCGCCGACCATGAACACCGCGTTGGTGGTGGCCCAGGTGCCCGAGGCGTAGCTCTCGCAGTAGGCGCCGAAGATGTCGCTCATCGCCTCGTTGAGGCCGCCGGACTCACCCGAGTAGGTGAGGTTGGACTCCTTCTCGGTCACGGCGTGGGTGAGCTCGTGCGTGGTCACGTCGGCGGACAGACCGAGCTGGGTGGAGTTCACGCCGTCGCCATCGCCGTACACCATCTGGGTGCCGTCCCAGTAGGCGTTCACGTAGTTGGTGCTGTAGTGCACCGTGCTGATGAGCGTGGCGCCCGCGTTGTCCAGCGAGTCGCGGCCGAAGTTGTTCTTGTAGCAGTCGTACGTGCCACCCAGCTTGAGGTAGTTCGTGTCGACGTGGTTGTCGCCCGTGGCGGCGCCGCCCTCGGAGCGCTTGAGCGTGCCCGGGGTGGTGGTGCCGTTGTTGGCGCTGTACACCTTGCGGTTGAGCGCGGTGTGGATCTTCGAGTTGCGCTCCAGCAGCGAGCCGTTCTGCGCGCTCACGTAGACCAGGTCGCGGATGGGAAGACCCTCACCCTCGCCCGTCACCGTCACCTCGTAGGCCAGCTTCAGCTTGCTGTCCTGAGAGGAGCGGATGTACACCAGACGCGACCCCTCGGAGGCGAGGTGGCGGCCCGTGGTGCCGTCCAGCGCGGCGACCACGGCGGCCTCGGCGGAGATGGTCGCCTTGGCGGGGGCAAGCTCACCATCGCGCGCCGTGCCGTTGGCGGCGGTGATGGTGCCGTTGGACGCCACGTGAACGATGAGCTCCTCGTTCACCACCGGCAGGCCGTTCTTCGTCTGGGCGTAGCGGATGTGGGTGACGCCCTGCTCGTCCACGCGCGAGCGCTTGGCCACGAGGTCGCTGGCCTGCAGGCGGAATACGGCGGCGATGCCCGGCAGCGCCTGGCTCAGGCCATCACGCCCGGCCGCGAGCCCCTGCACGGAGCTGGCGGTGCCGAGGTTGCCGGTGATCATGAAGGGAAGATCCTTCTCCGAGCCCGCGACCTGGGCGGAGGGCAGCGCCGCGAGCGCCGCCTGGATGTCGCCGAACGACTCGGCGGTGTCGATCTTCTGGGCCCCTTCGGGGAGTTGGGAGTTGTCGACCTCGCACGCGGCGAGGGGAAGCGCGAGCAGAGCAGCTGCAAGGAAACGCGTACGCATCACGGGGGGATACCTTCCTGTCCGGCCAACGGCGAGGTGCCGTGGGACGCCGAGCCATGGAGCAGGATTCAGGCCAAGCTGAAAAGCATTGAAATCCCTGCCTTCATGCCCCTTCCCCGTTTTGTCGTTGGAGCATGGATGTCACATGCGAGACGTCCCGGAATGTACTCCGGCTTTACACCCGGCTCGTCCAACCCGCTGATTTCCGTCGGATTCGCGATGCACTCGAGGGTGTCCTGTCTTGCGACAGCCCCCCCGGGGCCACTGTCTGAAATGACTCCAGGTCAGCTGTTTGAGCCTAGAGTGTTGGACCCGAAAGCGTTTGAGCCCGAATCATTACCTAGTATGAATTAAGAAATATGACTACGCAACATCCTGCCCCCTCCCAGGCGGCGGGAGCGGCGGCGGGAGCTGGTCCAGCAACCGCTCCAGCTCGAGGTGAGTGTTTCTCCTTGCGCGGCGGAGAAGAAGACCTGAACCACTTCACGGAGCCACCGGGGCTCGAGCACCTCTCACCTGGAGAGAGAGGAGCGCGAGGGCGGCCGCGCCGCGAACCGCTGGTTGCTCCGGGAGAACGCGTGGGCGACCTGCGCCACGGTCCTGAGCTGCTCGGGCGGAAGCCTTCGCAGGGTGCGGAGGAGCCGGCGCAGCGGAGGGGGCTCGCGCGGCCCGTGAGGAACGGAGGGCTTCGGCTCGGCGAGGCCCAGGACGGAATCCGAGGAGAGACCCAACGCCAGACAGAGCCGGCGGAGCGTGGGAACACTGGGAGACAACAGTCCGCGCTCGAGCCGCCCATACACCTCTGTCTGGATTCCGACGAGCTCGGCCACGTCCGCCTGGGTGAGTCCCGCGCGCCTCCGGGCGTCACGAGCGAGTCCTCCCAAGCTGGCGCGCAGCTCCCGTAGCACCTGGCCCTCGCTCATGAGGCCTCCTCCGCTCCCGGCAGGGCCCCCGGTTCCACGGTGCTGACGAGCGGCGCGTAGTGTTGACTCCGGTCGCGCAGGGCACGCATCTCCGCCACCGCTTCCTCCGGGCCGTAGTGCACCGGCTGGCCGTGGAGCCAGTCGCGCAGGTCATCCCGCATCCATGCGCCCCGCTGGTAGCGCCCGCCCGGGTCGAGCTGGAGGGCACGTCCCAGAATGGCCACCAGAGTGTCCGAGACCCCTCGCGCCGCCCGCCCCACCGCTTCCGGACCAAAGCCCTTGAGATGCCCGACCAACTCCTCGAGCGGCAGCCACGAGCTCCGCTCGGCCCGAAGGTCGCCACGAGCTCTCATGACCGCAGCGGGCACGTCGAACGGGTAGCGCCCCGTCAGCAATTCCAGCAGCACCATGCCCAGGGAGAAGAAGTCGCTCCGGAAGTCGAGCTGGCAATCCCTCACATACTCCGGAGCGGCATAGGCCAGCTCACCCCGGACGAGATTGGTCGTCGTCAGCCGCCGGCCCACCACGCGGGAAAACGTCACATCGAAGCCTGTCAGCTTCACCTCACCGCCCAGGCCCAGGCGGATGTTCTCCGGATGGACGCCGCGGTGGACGATACCGAGCCACTGGCCCTTCTCGTTCTGGAGGTGGTGGATGTAATCCAGCGCATCCGCCACCGCGGCCCCGACGAAACAAGCGAAGGCGGGCGACGGTGGCTGCCGCACGATGGCGGCGAACGAGAGCACGGATTGCAGGTCGAAGCCCGGGACGTACTCCGACACGACGAGGAGGACGTCCTCGTCCGAATGCACCAGCCAGACCCCTCCGACGTGGGGATGGCGCATGCGCACGGCGAGGCTCGCCCCATCCCAGGCCCGCTGCCGTAGAGGAGCATCCGGAGGGCCTTCCAGACAACGCACGAGGCAGAGCGCTCCGGCATGACCGCCCTCGAGGCATTGAGCGAGCAGCAGCGTCTCGACGGGCGCGGGCTCCTCCGGCATCGGCCTGCACAGGACGCGTTGCACTGTATAGGCCAGCTCTCCCACCAGGAAGGTGTCACCTGGAACCTTTCCTCTAAATACATACGGCACGGCCAGCCCCCAATCTGTGTCGAGGTGGAATCACGACGGGTTTGTTTGAGAGGACACGAGGGGCCAACGCCAGAAGCCGCCCTCGAATACGTGAGACATTACCCGAGACGCTCTCCGGAACGGAACGACCTGGAGAGTCACGAGGGGCTCCACGGGCGCCGCGCGTACTGTCAACGCGCTTTACAGCCAGGTGGTGGGCCCTGGCATTGCGCCAGGCGGGCGAGCACCGGGGGGAGCATGTTCGACATGAAGGAGCGTGGAAGCAGGACGAGGAGCACCTTGGGACTGGCGGGTTTTCTCCTGGTGCTCGTGGCGGCCCTCGGCGCCCAGACGGAGCCGCCCTCCTCCGCGCTCCCTGGACGTAAGCCGGACTCCAAGGAGCCCTGGGCGCGTGCAGCATCCCGCCAACCGCGTCTTCCTCAACACCGTCAGTCTCGCCGACATTGTGAAGGAGGGAACGTTGGGGGATCCCAAGCGTCTTTCAGCGCTCGTGAGGCTCTTGCGCCCGGACATCACCAATACCGGCGCCCTCATACCCGCTGAGGCTCGACTGCATGGATGAAGTACTCTCTCCCTCGCACCCGCTGCGCCAACCGGGAGGCCTCCCTACGGGAACGTCACTCCATCGAGCACCACGCCCCCCGGGCCTCGCTCTTCGTCGCCTCCAACTCCACGGTGATGCTCATGGACTCCCCCGGTGGGATGGGCTTCAGGGACCACACCGTCAGCTTCCACGGCTGTGACATGCGCACGCGGGCGCCGCGAACCTCACTCCGCATCATCGTGAACCGGGAGGCTACTCTTCCTCCCCATCATCCTCTTCCGCAACATCCCGGGCTGCCTCACGCTCGGCGGCCTTCTTCTTTATTTCTTCCCACTCCGTCAGGGTGGAAGCCACATGGTGAAGCGTGTGGCGCTTCAGCCTCTTGTGGTGCACAGCGAAGTAGTGCTCCCCGGCGATGGATACGAAGGTAAAGGGAGAGGCCGGGTGGCTTTCCAGCCATACCTCCGCTTCCGCGCGGGTCTTGAAGGATGGCGCCGTGGGAGGTATTCCCTCCGCAGCGAGCTCTCCTTCGAGGTAGGGCTCTATCAGGTAGCTGCGGCGCATGTAGCGAGCGTTGCTATCACGCCAATACACCATCTCGTAATACTCATCACCAATGAGTATATCCGCCGGGCTGGGTGGCTCTGCGCGGCCTTTCAGCCAAGCCTCCGCCTCCTCTCTCGTCGTGAAATGAGCAATGGCGATCGGAGCATACTCGAGGCGGTTTTCGATGTAGTCCTCGCAAGCATCGAGTTGTCCGGTGTCTGCGATGAAGTTGACCTGGCTGACGAGAACGCCCACGAGCTGCTTTTGCTCAGGCTCAGGTGTCTCGTCGAAAGCCTTCAGGAGAAGCTCCATGACCCTTCGCGAGAGCGAGTCCTGACGTGCATCGAGGGCGGTGCTCACGTAGGGGCGTGGCGCGGGAACGACTCCCTTGAGGTAGTCTTCAAACAGGTAGGCTTGGCCTGTCACGCTGATGAAATCCCTGTACTCGTTAACCCGAATCCAGAGCCGCTGTTCTTCTCTACCTTCGGATCGCGCTGCTTTCCACCGCGACCAAGCAAATTGTGCTGCGATTGCAAGGGGTTCATAGATGCTCACCGGATTGCCTCCGCGATGGAAGGGGCGGCGGGTAACCCCGGGGAGAGTTCCGCGACAAACACGAGCGGCATCAGGAGGAGAGAACCTCCGCCCGAGGCGGCGACCGCGGCAACGAAGGCGACTCCAGCGATGACAATAACAGTGCCCGCGAGAATCTCCTCGCGGTGAGACTTGATCCAATCAACTGCGGGCTCTATTGCATTGAACTCCGCAGCATATTCTTCGGCCCAACTGCCCCTTCCCTTATTGCACGTGACGGCCTGCTCCAGGCAACTCGTCGAACACCACCGCCACTTGGCTTCACGCCACGGCGTTGTCTTGACGTCATCATATACCAAGTGGCCGACCCTGAATGGCCTGCGGCTCGCGAGGCAGTCCTGCTCGCACTGCTTTCGCCGGCCTTCACAGTACGCCTCCAGTCCCGTCTCGGAGACGCGCACGATGCCTTGGTTCGAACTCATCGCGCGCAGGGCGTATTGGAACTTCGTCAGGTCGATGTCCTTGAGCGGCTTCCAGTCGTGCGTCACTTGCCCGTCCGGCATCTCCTGGATGAGAAGCGCGTACTTGGCCAAGTCGTGCGGGCCGGTGGGGCCCTGGGCCACAACCATAGGCCGGGTAGCACTACAGGAAACAAGGAGCAGGCTGAGGCTCGACGCCATGAGCTTCTGGGGGAACGTACTGGTGGTCATGTCAGGATTCTCGGTGTGGCGCACCGAGCACCCCCTCAAAGGGAGCGCATGGAGAGGGGAAGGGGCCAAGCCCCTGCTCTCCTTTCACATCACTCCCAGGCTGTCGAGGACCGAGTGCATGGACAGAGTGCTCGCTCCCTCGCAACCGCTGCGCCAGCCAAGAAACCTCCCTACGGGAACGTCACTCCATCGAGCACCACGCCCCCGGCTCCGCTCTCCGCTCCCCACAGCTTGAGCGTGAAGGTGCCCCGGGCCTCGCTCTTCATTGCCTCCAGCTCCACGGTGATGCTCCCGGACCTTCCCGGTGCGATGGGCTCCAGGGGCCACACCATCAGCCCCGCCAGTTCCTCGTGCCTGGCACCCACCAGCGCCGCCCCCGCCGGCGTCCACGCCACCGTTCCCAGGTTGAACAGCTCCACCTGCACGGCCACCCGTCCCCGCCCTTCAGGTCCGACGGCCCGATAGCTGGTGACCTTGCGCTTGTCGAGGACGTGTCCTGGACGCAAGGTGACGTTGCCGGTAATCACCTGGGCAACGATGCCCTTGTCACCCATCCACTCGTGGGCGATGAGGCCCGTGAGCCCACCCTGGCCGCTGCACTCGGATTGGAGACGCGCGTTCTCCTCCCGGCACTGCTGGGCCTCGGCACGCGCTTGCTGCTCTCCCTGCCGGTAGGAGGCCAGCGTGCGTGTCTGACGGGACACCATCACCTGCCTCTCGGCCCGCGACGGGTGCACCACCAGCAGGAAGGTGGCGCTCACCGGTGCCGCACCGTCCTCGAAGTAGACCGTCACCGGCACGCGCTCGCCATCGCGGAACTCCCCCACGGGAAGCAGCCCGAAGCCCGCCTCCCCCTCCAGCACCCGGAACCGCTGGCGTCCTGGCAATTCCACGCGAGCCACCTTCGCATCGAAGAAGAAGCTGATGCTGAGCTCCGGGCGCATGCACACCTCATATGCCTTGCCGGGGGCATCCGCCGTCAGCTCGATGTAGCGCGTGCCCACCTCGCAAGTGGGGAGCGGCGCCCGCTCGGTGGCATCGGCAGGTGCGGCGAGCACGGTCAGTCCCAGCAGGACGATCATCGGAGAGGCGAACACGGGGTAGAAACCTCCGGGGCGGGGAAGAGACCGCGAACGTCGCCTCTACCACACCTTCCTGCCCGGTCATGCGCGGGCCCAGGGTCCTTCGCCCCACCTGGAGCCCGGGTGCCCCTACTCGAAGCGATCGACTGTCATCACATCCGGCGAGGGGGTGACCCTGACCTCTCCACCGTCGGACCGGATATCCAGGCCACGCTCGAGCTGATGTTCAAATAGCTCCATGCAGACGGTGAATGTGTCCCCGTTGGGGGTGACAGCCTGGATGATGCGGCCGTAGACGCGCTTGTCTCCGAAGCAGAGCTGCCCGGAGAGACGGGTGCCGTGCGGCAGCACCGTTCGCCCGCCACGGCCGAACGCATCGGTATCCACAGCCCAGTCGACTGGCAGCTCAACCGAGAAGGGTCCTTCCTTCACGGGGACAGATCTTTGTGTCTTCCAACCGGGCAGGACAGCTCTTCCACCCACATCCCCAACGGGGAGGCCGAGCCGGCTCATGGTCTCGACGGCACCAGCCGGGCACGCCTGGGGCGCGGGCTCCTTGCGGACCTGGGCACCGGGACAGGCCATGTTGGCGGCGGCGGCCACGGCGAGCAGCGCATGGGCCCCGGTGGAGCCGTTTCCCTTCTCTCCTTCTCCGCCTGTGTACCGGGGACCTTCTTCTTCATGCGGGTTTCTCCCTTGCTGGGCGTCGCGCTGGCGACGGGGACGGGGGTTGCGACCCCTGGGGACTCAGCGCCCTCCCCACCTTCTGGCGGCTTCCACGGGGACGCCACTTCCTGGCCGGGCTCGGCCCACGTGGGCACCTCCCAGACCTCCCGCTCCACCGGGACGGGCTCCACCAGCCCTCGCACCAGCACCTCGGCGGGTGGCGTCCTCTCCGCCGCGAGCAGCCCCACTCCCGCCGCCACAAGCGCTCCCAGGCCCACCACCGCGAGCCCCACCCGGGCCCGCTTCCCTGTCCAGTCCATCTCCCGCCACGCCTGCCGCCACCGCGCCCACGTGCCACCCGCCTCCGTCTCCTCGCCGCCCTCCCGCAGGGGCACCTCCCACGCCGCGTCCGCGCCCCGCAGGGCCTCCTCGAGCGCGGCGCTCAATGCCTTCGCTTCCCGGAAGCGCGCCTCCGGCGTCTTCGCCAGCAGGCGCATGCACACCTCCGAGAGCACCCGGGGCACCCTCGGGTTGAGCACGTCCGGAGCGGCCGGCACCACGGTGAAGAGCTCCCGCATCAATCTGTCCTCCTCCGGCGAGTACGGCGTGCGGCCCGTCAGCAGCCGGTAGGAGATGACGCCCAGCGGGTACAGGTCGTCGGTGGCCGAGAAGCGGTAGCGCGGAGAGCCGGGTTCGCCCAGGTGGTCCTGCCAGAAGCGCACCGCCTCGGGAGTGCGGTACATCCACGAGCCCGGTGGCAGGGGCAGCCGGGTGATGCGCGGGGCCTCCGGGTAGGTGCCCACGCCGAAGTCCACCAGCACCGGCCTCCCGTCCGCCTGCCTCACCAGGATGTTGTCTTCCTTCACGTCCCGGTGCAGCACCCCCGCCGCGTGCGCCACCTCCAGCGCCCGGGAAATCCCCAGCAGCAGTCCGGCCACCTCCCGTGCGGTGCGCGAGGCCTCGCCCCACCTGTCCACCGGCTGACCGGGCACATACTCCGTGGCGAAGTACACCATTCCCTCGGCGGTGTCCGGCCATCGGCCGCACGAGTGGAAGCGCACCAGATTGGGGTGGTGCAGGTGCATGCGCAGGTGGATGGCGAGCTCCCGCTCGGCCCACGCCTTCCAGTCCGGGGACTCGGGGCGGATGAACTTGAGGGCGTAGTCACGTCTCCGCCAGCGCGCCCGGTAGACGGTGCCGTAGCCGCCCCGCCCCAGCAGCCCCTCGACGCGGAACGGCCCCACCCTGGCACCTGGGGACGGCAATTTGTACGAGGGCGGCCTCATGCTCTGGCGCTCGTGCGCGAAGGGGCTCCTGCATCCAGGCGGACCCCACTCCGGACGTGGGAGGGGTGGGCCCACCTTCGCGGTGGGATGCTACCACGAATGTCTGCCGTCCATGCCCGGTAGCGAAAGCACCGCTCGCGAATCTCCTGCGTCACACCCACCACGTCGTTGGGGCCCAGGTTGAGTTGTTCGTGGCCTATCCTTCAGGGTCGTTTCCAATCGGGGGAAAGGCACGACACATGGAGAAAAAGCACCGCGGTTCTGAGGTGGGGACGGGCGCGGTGACACGAGGAGTGGCATGGCCAGCGCGACGGCGAGGTTGGCCGAGCCGGGGGGCGGCGTGTGTGGCGGAGACCAGGGAGGTAGCCGAAGGAGCACAGGGGAGGGAACATGCGTGAAGCCACCTGTGCGAAGAGCATCCAGGCCCTCCTGGTGACGAGCTACCTTGTGGCCAGCATGAGTGCGGCCGGCGGCGAGTTGAGGAGAGAGGGTGTGACGCTCTCGGTGAAAGCGCATCCGCGAAAGGAAGCACTCAGCCCCCGCCCGGAAGACTGGCAGGAGGGAGTGCTCTCCCTGAGGGTGGTGGACCCGGGCCGCCTGGTGGTGAAGGCAGGCGATGACGTCATCGCCGCGGGCGCGCTGGGCTGGGGCGAAGACCGGCGGCTGAGGGTGGATCCTCTCGAGGACTACCCGTCCGAAGCCTTGCCCCGGGTGGTCAGCCGTGAGCCAGGGCGGGAGGAGGTGGAGGTAGCCGTCCCGGCGGGAGCTGGCGCCGGAGGGCTGCTCACCCTCACCTACGAATGGGATTGGGAGCACAAAGGCAAACCCGCCCTGGTGCGTGCCTGGCGCCTCCCCCCCATGGAGGACAACATCCCGCCAGAGTGGCTGGAGGATGAGCCGTCGGAGCCCGAGCGGGAGGGCACACCCGAGGACGAGGAGGACAGCGTGCTGGCCTTCCTCGCGCCCCAGCAGGCCCCGCTCCCCGTCCAGGTGGACCCGGAGCGTCCGGAGTTGCTCTGGGTTCCCGGGTACGCCTCTCGGGAGGAGCTCGCCTCGCGGCTCTTCGGGGATGCGTCCGCGGTGGGCACCTTCGACTTCGAGCCCCGCCCGGCGCCCCCCAACGCGGAAGGGGAGCCACACCAGTGTGTGCGCGTGCGCCATCCACCGGCCTTGCGACCCGAGCTCCTCGCCCAGGTGCGCGGCGCCCTGGACGAACGACTGAAAACGGATGACACGTGGAGCCGCGCCCAGCTCTCGGCGGAGTCCCTGGACAGGCCAGGGGCCGAAGCGCTCGTGGAGCGCGGCCTGCGCTGGTCTCAGCGCTCGGAGATTCCAGACGGCTCCGGCCAGAGCTACTTCGACAGCTACCTCCAGACACTGGCGCCCTGGCGGGACGCGAAGCCACACGGGTCCCTCGGGGACACGCTCGCCCAGGACTGGCACTTCCTGGGCGAGGCCTCCGAGCCCCTGCAGAAGGCCATCGCCCTGCGCTCCCGGCGCTGGAAGACGAGCTACACCGTCACGGATGACTCACCCATCCTCTCACCTGGAGACGTGGTGGGGCGCTTCTATTTCCCGGAAGGCTCCAGCGTCCAGGTGCAACTCCAGAAGCTGCTCCTCGAGGAGCGCTCCCTCGAGCGCGCCGAGCTCCGGCTGCGCAACCTTCCCCGAAGCGGCCCGCGCGTCATCATTCCCGGGGAGGATGGACGCTGGCGTGGTTACAGCGCCGACTTCCGCCTTGCTGCAGGGGCCCCCGAGCCGCTTGAGCACCCGGAGGGTGACTTCTACTGGTACTACCCCGGGACGCTCTTCATCCGCCCGGACGAATGGCGGCTGGGAATGGGAAGCGGCACGGGCGAGCTGTCGGCCCTGCGGCGGGCGATTCTCACGACAGCCCTGGCCACGGCCACACCGGAGGCGCCCGAGCCCCTCCTCGGGCTGGACTACGACGTGCTCTCCCTGCTCACCCGGGACGAGCGCCTGGGCGTCTTCGACACCGTCCTCGAGAGCGCAGCGCTCACATCCGACGGACTGGAGGAGAACGCTGTCCAACTGCTCGGGCGGGTGGTGCTGTCCATGCCCGCCGAGGAGTTTCCCACCCTGGAGCGCAAGCTCACCTCGGGCGGAGTGCTGGAAAAGCTGCTCGGCAGCAATGCGTCGCACAAGGTGCTGCTGGGGCAGGCCTTCACCCAGAAGGCGCTGGCCTCGTTTCCGCTCGTGCTCCGCTCGCTCGACGACCTGCCCACCTTCGACCTGGGACGCGAAGGCGAGACGACATACCTGTTGAACGTGTCCTCCGGGCTGGTGCCCTCGAAGCGGGTGGCGACGGAGGCGTGGGACGTGAAGAAGGGAGTGAGCCTGGAAGCAGAGCCCGCGCTGCCACGGGAGGCAGCAGGGGCCTCCCAGCGCATGGCCCTGTACTTCGAGCCGGTGAAGCACAGCTTCCAGGCCCGATACCTCTCCTCGACGGAACCGGACAAACGTAGCCGCGCCTTTCACCCGCTCGAGTGGGTGCGGGTGGAAGTCCACGGGCCACAGCCGAGCACCCAGCTCATGACAGCCATGGAGCTGGCCCTGCACTCCTCGCTGCCGGACGAAGCGCTTGTCTGGGCGGCGATGGGCCGCATCGGCGAGATGCACATGTTCTACCAAGCGGTGTCGGCATTGACGCGGGCTCCGCTGCTGACAGGCGTGCCGGCCACCGCCGCGGAAGGTGGCACCGTCGCCGCGGCGCAGCGGACGGCGGTACGTCAGTTCTTCGGCCGCATGGCATGGGTGACGACTCTGGCGGTGGTGGACACCTACCGCGACGAGTTGTCGCGGACGACAGAGGGACGGGCCTTCCTCGCGGTGCATGATTTGGCCATGGTGGCACTGGCCGGCAGGGACATCTACAAGCTCGCCACCTCGGGCATCTGGCGCGAGCTGGCGCTCCGGGGAGGGCTGGTGCTGAGCCAGTCTGGCGCACGGGCCTCGGCGGGATTGCGCGAGTCCGTGGAGTCCATACAGGCCCTGGCCAAGACGTTGGAGCGGATGCTCGCCGAGGGCAAGGCCGTTGCGACACCGGACGGACTGCGGTTTTCCCTCTCTGGCGGGGCCGAGGCCTTCAAGCAGGCCTTCTTCGCCATACGAGGGGAGATGGCCGCTGCACGGGCCCTCGGTGGCATTCGTGGCGCGGGGCTCGCGGCCCAGGAGGCCGAGAAGACGCTGGAAGCGCTGAAGCTGCTGGCGGCGGAGAGCCAGGAGATGGCGCTCGCCTACAACGCCGTGGCGAGGCGCGCGGCAGCCCTCCCGGCGGACAGGGCCCATGCCTACCTCGCCGCAGTGGAATCGCTTCGCACCTCCGCCCGCAGTGCGGCGAAGCCGACGCTACCAGGACTGCTGCACCGCTCAGGAGCACCGAGCCTGACGGATCCGCTCGCCTTCCTGAAGGAGGCCGAGTGGCTCGTCAGTCACCCGGAATTGGAAGCCGAGGCAGTGGCGGAGCTGGCGAGGAAAGCATGCAGGGGCCGTGTGGACCTGGGCTGGCTGCGCTCGATAGGGCTGACCATGGACTACCTCAACTTCATGGCCAGAAACGAGAAGACGGCTTGGAGACTGTTCCGACGCGCGGCGGCGGAACCGTGGAATCTAAAGGTGCAACTGCAGGCTCGCGAGCAACTACGAGGCATCGCGGTGGAGATGCTGACAGAACGCAATGCGCAGAAGCTCTTCCCGGGTTTCCGGCTAACCGGTCGGCAAGTAAAAATGAAAGCAGGGCACATCATCGACAACGTACTGACGGCGATGACGGGGTCAAAACTTCAACATGGAGTAGAAGTCAAAGGCTGGAACGAAAACCGATGGCGCAGGGCGCTTGACTCTTGGCTGACCCAAGAGGCTGGCATCAAGCTCAACGAGCAGCAGGCGGCGCTAGTAAAGCAACTCCAGCATCTGCTCAACCAACTCGCGGATGCGGCTAAGGCACCTCACGGACAACCGTTTCTCGTCAGTACAGACAATTTGAGCGGACCGACCAGGGCCAAGCTTTTGGACTTCCTCTTCAAACACTCGCCGGGTACAAAGCTCATTCAAGTAGAGGAGGCTCAAATACTGCAACAGACGAAGCAGTTGCGCGCAGCGCTCAAGCTCCCGGAGGACTTGTCCGGAGGTGCGCCATGAGCCGGTGGCCTCTCTGGGCGGTCCTGACCCCAGGCGATCCCGCCCGGCTGGAGAGCCGTGCCAGGGCCATCGTGATGACGGATTTGGATGAGGAGCTTGGAAAAGAGCCGCCCTTCGAGGTCATCCCGGGCAGTGACCGTTACCATGCCATCGTAGGGACGGACCCCAGCGACGTGGGCGCCGAGATGCAAATCGCTGAGGCCCTGTCGCTCGAATGTAATGAGCCCGTGTACTCGATTGAGCGCGCCAACGACCCGTGGACCGTCATGTCGTGGCGAAACGGCGCGCTAGATGTTGAGGAGGTGGACCCTGAATCACTGGCGGAGTCTCTCGGCTGTCCGCTGCCAGGCCATGAGGAGTCTTCGGACTCGCCCGCCAAGAAACCTCTGCGCAAAGTCGCATTGGTGGAAGGCGTCAGGGCGCAAGAGGCACCTCGCGTGCTGGAGGAGGCCGGCGACCCGTTTCCTCCGGGACACTACCGATTCGAGGACACCCCTCAGGGGCTCCGGATTTCCAGCGAAACAGGCAACATAGGCTTCGCTGACATCACGCTCTCAGAGCGACTTCCACATGTGACGGCCTATGGAGTAGTTGCCTCACCGAGCCTGGATATATTCTTTGTCAACGTCCTGCGCGGAGGAGAATGCATCGGCAACTTTGCGCTGCCGCCACGTGACGATTCTTTTGTGCCAGCTGTCAGTGACATCAAGGGAGAGAGTTCGCCGGAGCGGATTCTCGCGGCGTTGGGCATCCCCGCGGAGTGGTTCCGGAATTAATAAGGTATGCCGGGGTAGTCTCGCCCTGGGCACCCGCCACGCGGGAGTGGAGTAGGCCCCACCAAGCTCCACGCGCCGGGCGGCTCCGAATTCTCCAGGAAAGCGCACTGGGACGCAGCTCCGTCAGGTAGAAGGGCCAACATGCTGGAGGAAACGAAGCCGTTGCTCGCGGCACGTGAGCTGGCCGGGGTGCTGTCTGGAGGCGCGCCATGAGCCAGTGGCCCCTCTGGGCAGTTCTGGCTCCGGGCGAGCCTGCATGGCTGGAAAGCCGTGCCTATGCTGCATTGGGTCTAGAGAAAGGCGAGGAGGACGAAGAAGGGCCGCCCTTCGAGCTGAGCCTGGGAAGTGGCCGCTACCACGCCCTCGTGGGGACAAACCCCATCGACATCGGCGCCGAGATGCAAATCGCCGAGGTCCTGTCGCTCGAATGTGATGAGCCCGTGTACTCGATTGAGCGCGCCAACGACCCGTGGACCGTCATGTCGTGGCGAAAGGGTGCGCTCGATGTCGAGGAGGTGGATCCGGAAGCCCTGGCGGAGTCTCTCGGCTGTCCGCTGCCAGGCAGCGAGGAGTCTTCGGACTCGCCCCCGAGGAAGCCTCTGCGCAAAGTTGCCTTGGTGGAAGGAGTCCGGGCGCATGAGGCAAATCGCGTGCTGGAGAAGGATGATGGCGAGCCACTTGCCCCAGGGAGCTATCGCCTCGAGGACACCCCGAAAGGGCTCCTGATTGCCAGCGGAACAAGAGACATAGGTTACGCTGACCTGACTGTATCGGAACATTTTCCTCGAGCGCGCGTGTATGGAGTGATTGCTTCGCCGAGTTTGGACACGTTCTATGTCAGTGTGCTGCGGGGAGGAGAGTGCACTGGACAGTTCGCGCAGCCGCCTGATGAGTTTCCCCCTTTCCCGGTTGTCAGCGAAATCAAGGGCGAGCGCTCGCCCGAGCGGATTCTGGCGGCACTGGGCATCCCAGCGGAGTGGTTCCGGAATGAGTGAGGGGCACCGGGGCTGCCTCGCCCTGACTCTGGGTCTACTCGCGACTCATTCAATTGGAGGAGGCCCAAATGCATACACCACGGTCGCCCCCTTCACCCCAACAGCCACACCAGCAGGAAGCCCACCACGAGCGCGAGGAGGAACAGCCCGGCGGCAAGCCACCCCTTCCGAGATAGTCCGTGAACCGGAGCAGGCGCGCCCGCGTCACCCCCCTCGATGGCCCGCACCAGTGCGGACTCCGCGCCCGGTTGCGCCACCACGACCTCGCTGGTGATGTCCACGTCGAAGGCCACCCGCACCTCGCGCGAGACCACGGGCGGGGGCAGTGTCCTGGGAGAGACCGGCGGCTCCGGCTTAGCCTCCTCGGACACCAGCAGCACCTCCGCGGAAGGCACGAAGCCCGCGGGCGCATCGAGCGCCCGGTGCTCGAAAGCCAGCGCGGTGGGCGGCGCGAAGGTGGGCAGTTCCTTCTCGGAGATGGGGCGCTGGAGCGAAGTCTCGCCCCGCAGCAGCTCCGCGAGCACGCCATCCTCCACCGCCTTCTCCTTGGCGAACATCTGGCCCATCAGCCGCGCCAGCTCCGCATCCCCCACTCCAGGGGCGTACTTCTCCCGCAGGGCCCGGAGCGCCGCCCCGAGCGCCGCCGCATCCGGAAAGCGCTCCTCGGGCTCGGTGGCCAGCGCCTCGAGCACCACCGCGTCCACCTCCGGCGGCAGGCCCGTGCGGAACCGACCCGGCGGCTCCCACTTCGGGTACGCCGCGCGCTTCCAGCGCTCGACGACGTCTCCCTTCTGCGCCAGCGGTTGCCAGGAGAGCAGCTCCCAGAGCACCACGCCCGTCGCATACACGTCCGCCCGCCGGTCCACGTGCTTCTTGCGCGCATGCTCCGGCGCCATGTACGCGATGCTGCCCATCACCACGCTCGGCGCCGTCTGCGCCTGCTTCAGCGTGGACTGCGCCGCGCCGAAGTCGATGATTTTCACCTCGCCCGCGTAGGAGATGCACACGTTGGCCGGCGACAAGTCCCGGTGCACCAGGTGCAACGGCTGGCCCTGCTCGTCCGTCGCGTCGTGCGCATACGCGAGGCCCTGGCACATCCGCTCGCCGATGAGCAGCGCCAGCCCCACGGGCAGCACGTGCCCCCGGTTGCGCAGCCTCCACGCGAGCCGGTTGAGCGTCTTGCCCTCCACGTACTCCATGGCCAGGTAGAGCTCTCCGGCCACCTCGCCCATGGCCCACACCCGGGCGATGTTGGGATGGGACAGGCGCCGCACCACCCGCGCCTCGTCCCGGAAGCGGGCGAGGAACTGCGCGTTCCCCGCCAGCCCGGGCAGCACCTTCTTCACCACGCAGGCGCGGCCCGGCGCATCCTCGCGCGCCAGGAACACCTCCCCCATTCCCCCGAACCCGATGCGCCGCACCAGGGTGTAGGGACCGAAGGGGATGGGCCCCGGATTCGTGCCCTCCTGCTCAGGCCCCCTGGCCAAGCGCGCGGAACGCCTTGCGAGCCGCCCGGAGGATGTGCGTCACCTCGGGCTCGTTGATGGACAGCGACAGGAACGCCGCCTCGAACTGGCTCGGCGGCAGGTACACGCCCTCCTCCAGCATCTGGTGGAAGAAACGGCCGTAGCGCGCCGTGTCGCTCTTCTTCGCGCTCGGGTAGTCGTACACCGGGCCCTCGGTGAAGAAGACGGTGAACATGCTGCCCACGCGGTTGATGGTGACCGGGACGTTGGCCTCCTTCGCCTCCGCGCGCAGGCCCGCTTCAATCTCCCGGCCAATGAAGTCCAGCCGCTCGTACACGCCCGGCGCGCGCAGCGCCTGGAGGGCCACCAGTCCCGCGGCCACCGCCACCGGATTCCCCGACAGCGTGCCCGACTGGTACACCGGGCCCTCGGGCGCAATCTTCGACATGATGTCGCGCCGCCCACCGTAGGCCGCCAGCGGCATGCCCCCGCCCACCACCTTGCCGAAGGTGCTCAGGTCCGGACGCAGGCCGTACACCTCCTGCGCGCCACCCCGCGCCAGCCGGAAGCCCGTCATCACCTCGTCCAGCACGAGGAGCACTCCGTGCGCGCGGCACAGCGCCTGGAGGCCCTGGAGGTAGCCCTCCTCGGGGATGAGCACGCCCATGTTGCCCACCACCGGCTCGATGATGGCGCAGGCGATGTCCTTGGCCCGCTGCGCGAACAGCCGCTCCACCGCTCCGAGGTCGTTGTACGGCGCCGTCAGCGTGAGGCCCGCCACCTCCTTGGGCACGCCCGGCGAGTCCGGCAGCCCCAGCGTCTCCACGCCGCTGCCCGCCTTCACCAGGAAGGGGTCTCCCGCTCCGTGGAAGCAGCCCTCGAACTTGAGGATGTAGTCGCGGCCCGTGTAGCCACGCGCCAGCCGGATGGCCGCCACCGTGGCCTCCGTTCCGCTGCAGACCAGCCGCACCTTCTCCACGCTCGGCACCGTGGCGCAGATGAGCTCGGCGAACTGCACCTCAAGGTCCGTGGGCGCTCCGAAGGTGGTGCCCCGGCGCGCCGCCTCGGTGATGGCCGCCACCACGGGCGGGTACGCGTGGCCGAGGATGAGCGGACCCCAGCTCCCCACCAGGTCCACGTACCGATTGTCGTCCACGTCCGTCAGCCACGCACCCGAGCCTTCCTTGAAGAAGACGGGCTCACCGCCGACGCCCCGGAAGGCGCGCACCGGGGAGTTCACACCTCCGGGGATGCGCTCCTGCGCTCGGGAGAAGAGGGCCTTACTCTGCGAGTGGTTCATGTGCGCTCCATAGCACGCGGCGTGTGTGCCCACCGGTGGCCCCCATCTCGCCGCCGGCTGGCTGCTTGATTCCCGCGATGCATTCGTCTACACCGCGCCGCACTTTCAGGTTTTACGGCTTATCTGAGGGTGGGAGAACTTTCGCCGGGAGCGGTTTTATACGTTCTCGGGTCCGAAAGCATGCGGGGGCAGACCGGCAGTGGGTGGGCAGGGCGTCCAGAGGGCAAGCCGAGGTGCTCGACGAGGGCCGGAGTGGGGGGTATCCGGGGGGAAGACCCCCACTCCGGCCTCCTCCCAAGGGTGTCCCAAAGGGTGAGACGGTGAAGGCTCAGCGAACGCATCCGGCCCCCGCTCCCGCCGGGACGGGGTTAGGGTGGGGATCATGCTCCGCCTCACCCAGCGCCGGAAACTGACACTGCAGACTCCCGAGACTCCGGACGGCCATGCCCACGTGTCCGCCGCGAGCGGGCTCGTGCGCGCGGGACAATGGATTCACGTCGTCGCGGACGACTCGCTGTTCCTGGCCACCTTCCCGCTCGAGGGAGACGCCCCGGGACAACTCCTGCGCCTCTTCCCGGGCGAGCTGCCGCTGGAGCCCAAGGCCCGCAAGGCGCTCAAGCCAGACATGGAGGCGCTCTGCCTGCTCGGAGGCATCCAGGACGCACCGCATGGAGCCATGCTGGCGGTGCCCTCGGGGAGCACGTCGGTGCGGATGAAGGGCGCGCTGGTGCCGCTGGCGGCGGACGGGAGCATCGGTGGCGCGGTGCGCGAGGTGGACTTCACCAGCGTCTACGCACAGCTCACCCGCGAATTGGGTCCGCTCAACGTGGAGGGCGCCGCGGTGTCGGGCCCGCGCCTGCGCCTGCTCAACCGGGGCAACGGAGACCAGGGGACGGACGCGGTGGTGGACCTGGACGCGGGCCGGGTGCTGCGCGCGCTGGAGGCGGGCGAGCCCCTTCAACCCGACGTGGTGCGCACCGTGCGCCGCTGGGAGTTGGGCCGCTCGGGCAACGTGCGCCTGTCCTTCACGGACGCCGCGCCACTGCCGGATGGCCGCATCGTCTTCACCGCCTCCGCCGAGGACACCCGCGATGCCTACGCGGATGGCGCGGTGATGGGCTCGGCGGTGGGCGTGCTGGCGCCGGATGGCTCGCCGATGTTCCTCGATGGCGTGGACTTGAAGGTGAAGCTGGAAGGCGTGGATGCGCGGGTGGAGCGTGGCCGCATCCACCTGCTGCTCGTGGCGGATGCGGATGACCCCACCCAGGCCGCGCCCCTCTTCGAGACCGTGCTCGATGGAGTGCGGGCCTAGACAGGCGCGGGGAGTTGCTCGCCGCCCAGCATCTCCCGGGACAGCAACTGGAAGTCCGCCTCGGGCAGCTCGAAGTGGCCCCGGCGGAAGATGTAGCCCCAGCGCTGAACGTCCTGGATGAAGCTCAACCGCCCGAGCAACGGACGGATGGGCACCTCGCGGCATGGGAGGAAGGCGATCGCCCGGCGGAAGGGATTGAAGCCTCCCCCCATGTCCTGCTCCACCGGCGCGTCCACCACGCGGCCAATGGCCGTGAACGCCTGGCAGGGCTCCTCGCCCTCGAAGCGCAGGCGCGGCGAGTAGTAGAGCACCCAATCCCCCGGAGCCATGCGCCGCAGCGGCGCCGCCTTCCCGTGGCAGGCCTGTCCGAAACCGCCCTCCACGCCCTTGCGCACGTGGTCGCACGAGGCCACCGCCACCCAGTAGCGAGGTTTCCTCATGGCGCGCTCCGCTGGTGCGTGGAGACCACCTCGTAGAGGTGCGGCTCGAACTTCTCGACCAGCGCCGCCGCGGCCCGCATGTGCTCCTGCGCCCGGGGATTGCGCAGCATGGCCTCGAAGTGCTCGCGGCTCGCCCACTGCGCATAGTTGGCCACGCGGGTGCCATCCAGACCCCGGTGGATGTTCGCCGAGACGAACCCTGGCAGGTACCGCATCACCTGCTCCGTCGCCTCCTCCAGCACCTTCACCAGCTCGCCCTGCCGCTCGGGCGCCACGGTGAAGACGTTGATGAGGGTGCACACCGCGCTTCCCCGCTCGATTCTCGTGGCCATCGCTTCCATGTCATTAGGCTCCTAACCATCCATCCAAAAAAAGAGACTCCGGGGTCTCCCGCTCAGGTGTCCCTCACGTGGGGAATGCCGGCGGCGACCTTCGTGAGCAGAGCCTCGAGCTGCTCGCGCTCCTCGGAGGACAGGCCCCGCATCAGGGCCGCGGTGCGGCGGTAGTGGTCCGGCAGGGTGCCCTCCAACCGCTGGCGCCCCTTGGCGGACAGGCGCACCAGCGACATGCGGCCGTCCTCGGCGTGCGCCCTGCGCAAGATGAGACCCTCCTTCTCCAGCCCGTCCAGCAACCCGGTCATCGTCGGGCGGGTGACGCCCGTGCGCTCGGCCAGCTCGGCCGGACGCAGGCCCTCCTCCTCCCGCTGCAACTGCATGAGGACGATGAAGCGCGCCCGGGACAGGCCATGCCGGGCGAAGTGAGCTTCGTAGGCTGCCTCCACCTCCCCCGCGACATGCAGCAGGTGCAGGCACGTCTCCACAGCCGACCCGTCGGAGTCCGGGTAGCGCCCGGCCTCCTTCTGGAGGGTCTCGTGTCTCGGGAGTCGTTTCAGCTCGAGTGCCATGTCGTTAGGAACCTAACCACATCGGCACGCGCTGGCAACGAAAACATGAGAGGGGTCCGCGTTCAGGCGGGAGGGAAGCGGAGCGGAGGAAGAGCCTCAGTCGCCGTAGTCGCGCTTGGCCTCATCGGCCGAGCCGCCGACGGCTTCCACCGAGTTGCGGTGCTTGAGGTTGTGGTCGAAGGCCGACTTGCGGTCGAGCCCATCCGGCAGCGTCGCGGTGATGCGGCGGCGGGCCCGGGTGATGGCGTCCTGCACCATGGCCGGCTCCGGGTGGGTCTTCAGCGCCTGCACCCACGTCTCGATGGCCTTCTCGTTGTCCCCCGCCTCGGCCTTCAGCTTGCCCATCTCGAAGACGGCGTGCGGCGCCAGCTCCGAGTCCGGAAAGCGGGCGATGAGGTCCGCGTACGTGCGCGAGGCCTCCTGGCGGTAGCGCTGCACCTCGGGCGAGCCGGGCTGCGCCCCCAGCGCCTGCATGTGCAGCGCCTGGGCCTGCAGGTAGATGGCGTCGTCCACGAAGGCGCTGGTGGCGAAGCGCTCGGTCAGCTTGCGCGACTCCAGCACGCACTGCTGGTAGTCCTGCAGCTCGAAGTAGAGCTTGGCCACCTGGTAATGCAGCTCGGCGCCCTGGGGCGGGTTGCGCGCCAGTGCAGCGGTGAGCTGATCGATGGCGCCACGCAAATCCCGGAAGTGCACGCGCAGCAGCTCGGCGAGCACCACGCGGCCCTCCAGGGCCTCGGGAGACTCGGGGCACTGGGCGATGAGCTCCTTGTAGACGCTCGCGGCCTCCTTCACCTTGCGCAGCTCGAGCCAGTACACGTCGGCGGCACCCTTGAGGGCACGGGCCTTGAGCACCTGGGCCTGCGGGGTCTCATCCGTGCGCAGGGCGTCCAGCGCCTTGCGGTACTCCACCAGGGCCTCGTCGGGACGCTTCTCGAAGATGGCGTCGCGGGCGCGCTGCATGTGGTCGGTGGCGCTGTCCCGGGAGCAGCCCGGGGCGAGCGCGAGGGCCAGGACGAGCATCAAACGCCGCACTAGCAGGCCTCCGGGATGACGCGAACACACTCGGTGTTCAGGCAGCGGATGCACTCCTCCTGGGTGCCGGTGTCGCTGACGCACAGCGACACGCGCGAGGAGCGGGGACAATCCTCGGAGGCGACGCAACGGTAGACGGCGCCCTGGCCGTTCATCACCGGCTGAGGAGGGGGGGTACACTCCTCGGGAGGAGTGGCGTTACAGCCGGCGAGCCCGGCCGCGAAGGCGAGGACGAGTGCGACAATCCGGGTTCTCACGGGGCGGGAGTTGTAGCCGGATTTGGCACCTTCGTCACGGAAGCCGGCGCCCGCACGCCCGTCCGCTGTCCTTCGGGGCCGAAGTACATCCTGGAGGCCCGCGGTAGCTAGTTGTTGCTCAGCCGCTCCCGGCTGCCCGAGGTCAACACCGAGGAGTCCACCGACGCCATGCTGCGCCCCTTCTTGAGGCGCCGCGCCTTCTCCTGCTGGTGCTCCAGGTTCTTCGCCATCCCCATCAGGTGCTCGTCCGCCACGCGGCACTGGATGGCCGACACCTCCTGGTGCCTCCGCCCCAGCTCCGCCCACAGGTGCATCATCGACTGGTTACCCAGCAGCCGCGTCTCCACCTCATCGAGCGCCGCGTCCATGCGCTCGTCCTCGGCCTGGAGCTCCGCCAGACGTGCCTCCGCGTCCTCGGGGGGCGCCGCGCACCCGCTCGCCAGCCACAGCACCGCCGCCGCCAGCCCGAGCCCCTTGCGCCGCATCCCGCCTGCCATCGCCCACCTCGAAGTCCGGTGCATGTGCCAGTCCGCGTCCCCGAGCGCCCGGCAGGGGCTCGACGCGTGGGCAAACTAGGGAGCCCCCCCCACCGGGACAACCTCCCTCCAGAGCGGCTTGACGCCTCTCACGTGCAACGGCTTTCAACAGCCAACGTTTGGCTCGTCCTCCGGGGGCCTCAGGGCGCCGGCCGGTGACGGAGAATGAACTCACACACCTCGCGCGCCGCGCCGAAGCCCGCCGGCCGCTGCGCCACATAGTGCACTTGCGAACGCACCTCGTCCGGGGCCTCGGGGGGCGCCGCCGAGAACCCCACCGCCTTGAGCAGCGGCAGGTCCACCAGCTCGTCCCCCATGTACCCACACCGGTCCGCCGTCACCTTCAGGAGCTCCAGCAGCTTCTCGAAGTGCGCCACCTTGTCCTGGCTGCCGAAGTGCACGTGCTTGAGGCCCAGTGACTGCATCCGCATCTGCGCCGACAGGCTGTCGCCGCCGGAGATGGCCGCCACCTCCAGCCCCGCCTCCTGCAGCCGCTTGATGCCCATGCCGTCGCGCACGCTGTACATCTGCGTCCAGCCCGAGTTGGGCACCCAGAAGATGCGGCCGTCGGTGAGCGTGCCGTCGATGTCGAAAATCATCACCGACAGGCGGCCCACCCGCGCCTTGAGCGACTCCAGGTCCTGGTTCATCCGCGCACGCCCTACTTGGGCACGGCCTTGAGCACGGCCTTGCCGTCCTTGATGACGACCTTGAACTCCACCGACTTCGCGCCGTGCTGCTTCATCAGCTCCGGCACCTGCTTGCGCAGCGAGGCGGCGATGGAGTCGTAGCTCATCTTCGACGTGTCTTCCTTGTTGCGGCGCTTGGCGGCGACGTAGGCGTCATAGACACCCTTCAGCTTGTCGTCGGAGAGCTCGCTGGCGCTGGCCGCCGCGGGAGGACGCGCCGCCGCCGCGGGCTTGGGAGCGGCGGGAGGACGGGCCGCCGCCATGGGGGCCACGCGCGGCACCGCGGGCGCCACCACGGGCGCGACGGAGGGCACCAACGGAGCCACGGAGGGCACCAGTGGCGCCACGGAAGGAATGGATGGGACGGCCGTGCCCCGCGCCGGAGTCGCCACCATGGGGGCCACCGGCGGCACCAGCGGCGCCACCGACGGCACGGAGGGCGACATCAGCGGCGCCACCGACGGCACGCCCCGGAAGGGCACCGGCTCCATCGGCGCCATGGACGGCGGCGCGGATGGCTTGCCCACGGACGACAGCACCTCCTCCATGTCGAGATCTTCGTCCGACAGCTCCACCGGCCCCTGGGTGCGAGCCTTGTCGCCGGCCGGCTTCTGCTTGTCGGCCCGGCGCTTCGCCTTGGCGACGTCCCGCTTGTAGGTGCCGTTCTCGATCTCCTGAATCGTGCGCTGCCACAGCCGCTCGTAGGTGACGAACTTGCTGTGGATGGCCTGCACGCGGAACTTGGCCGCGGTGTTGCGCACGAAGCTGCTCTTGAGCCGCTCCAGCCGCTTCTTGAGGTCCTCGTACTGGCGCGTCGGCGGAAGCCGATCGATGCCCATGAAGTAGTGCTCGTAGGCCACCTTCAGGGCCGCGAGCTCGGACTCGATGGCATCGCACTCCTGGAAGGCCACCTCGCTGCCCGACTTCGCGGGCATGCCGGACTGCGTATCGCCCGTGGCCGAGGCCAGCCGGGCGGAGGACTTCGCGGAGGTACCGGCCTTCGCGGCCTGGTTCTTCGATGACGATTTCGAGGGCTCGTACGGCATGCGCCCTCAGAGTGTCCCCAAGACGCGCGCGCGGATCAACCTCATGCAGGGCTCGGTGTCGGCCCTACGCCAGCCGCCTCGCCCGCCCGGCGAATCCGCCGGTACAGCAAAGTGGCGCCAAAAGTGAACATGCACAGGGAGATGAACTGGCTGGTGGAGATGTTGAACCATGCCTCCAGGGGCACGGCGTCGGCCAGCCCCGAGGCGCCCAGCGACTGGAGCAGGCCGTGCAGGGTGCCGCGCTCGGTATCTCCGCGGAACAGCTCCACCGAGGTGCGCAACACCGCGTAGCACATCAACCACAGGGCGAAAATCTGCCCGTGGAAGCGCCGGAAACGCCGGGCGTACAGCAACACCAGGAAGAGGACGAGCTGGCCCACGGACTCGTAGATCTGCGTGGGGAACACCGGGAGCGTGGTGCCGTGCTGCGTCACCCACTCGGAGATGCGCACCGCGCCGGGGGCCGCGTGGTGGAGGATTTCACCGGTGGCCTCGACCACGTAGCGAGCGTCCTGGGCCTGCGACTGGAAGGCGAGGCTGGAGGTGCCCCCGAGCCGCCCGAAGATGTCCTTGGCCAGCCCGGAGCCGGGGAAGTGGGCCATGAAGCGCGAACCGGCGGAGGCAACGTCCCCCCAGCAGCAACCGGCGGAGAAGCACCCCAGGCGCCCCAGGCACTGGCCCAGCGACACCGTGGGGATGGCCAGGTCCGCCAGCCGCAGGAAGTCCATGTCGTTCTTGCGCGCGAAGTAGTACGCCGCCAGCGCCGCGCCGATGAGGCCACCGTAGAAGACGAGCCCGCCGCCCAGCGACAACACCTGCGTCCAGTCGCGGGCGTAGTCCTTCCAGTTGACAAGCACGAAGAGGACGCGGCTGCCCACCAGTCCGCCCACCAGCACGTAGAAGGCCAGGTCCATCACCGCCTCGCGCTTGCGAGGGCCCTCGACGTCCACCCACCGGCCGCCGCCCTGGGCGTCCGGCACCCACGCCAGCTTGCGCCACTCCTCCTGCGCCAGCCGCGACGCCACCGACACCGCGGTGATGAAGCCGCTGGCCAGCAGCACGCCGTAGGTGTGCACGGGGATGCCCTCGCCCTTGCCGTCCGGGATGGCACTCGAGGGCAGCGCATAGCGCAGGCCGAACCACGCCAGGAGCGCCGCGATGGCCCCGTAGCCGAGCGCACGCGACATCCGCTGCTCGGACGTAGGCGGCGCGGGCTTCTCGCCCGGAGCCTTGGGCGTGCCCTCGGCGTTACGCCAACCGTTGTAGGAGATATACGCCACCGCGGCGAGCGCCACCGCGTACAGGAGGACCTGGGACCACAGGGCCGTGAAGGTGAAATGGACGAGGACGGGAAGCATGGGCAGGACCGTGTACGAGCGCGAGGCCGTGCAGGTTACCCGTTCACGGCGCCTCGGGGGTGGGATGGGGCGGCCCCAGAGCCGGACCGCTGGGAGGGCGAGCGGCCCGCCGTCAGGAGCGGACCTCGGCCGACTTCTCCTCCTTGGGCGTCTCCTTGCGCACGAAGGCATCCACCAGGAGCAGCCCCACGCCCAGCACGATGGCCGAGTCCGCCACGTTGAAGGACGGCCAGGTGGCCTTGTCGTACCAGTGGGCCTCGAGGAAATCGATGACGAAGGCCCGGGCGAGCCGGTCGATGTAGTTGCCGATGGCCCCTCCGAGCACCAGGGGCAGGCCCCACAGCGCCCAGCGCTCCTTGGGGTCCTTCCCGCTCAGCCGGGTGAAGTACCAGGTGATGAGCACCACCGCGCCGATGCTCACCACGTGGAAGAGCGGCCCGCGCACGTTGGGCGGCAGGCTGCGGAACAGGCCCCAGGCCGCACCCGGGTTTTCCGCGTAGCGCAGGCGGAAGAAGGACGGGGAGACCTCGATGTAGCGCTTGGACCGGTAGTGCAGTCCGTCGAAGCCCTGGGGCGGGGGCTCGCCATACATCGCCGACAGCCGCTCGCCCAACGTGGGCCGGTCATCGAAGCGGGTGGTGAGCTCGCGGACGACGAGGTACTTCGTCCACTGGTCGAGAACGATGACGCCAAGCGCCACCGTCAGCAGGAGGAGGTATTTGCGGGGCACGGGTGGCGGCTTACACCACCTGCCCCCCCGGCGTCACGGATTCCACGGACCGGCGATCCCTCAGAGAGTCCAGCAGCAACAGACCCACTCCCACGCAGATGGCGGCGTCGGCCACGTTGAAGGTGGGCCAGCGCATGCCCGGCTGGTTGCGCCAGTGCCAATCGATGAAGTCGATGACGTAGCCGCGCAGGAGCCTGTCCAGGAAGTTGCCCAGCGCCCCACCCGCCACGAGCGCCAGCGCCCAGCGCACCATCCGCTGCTCCGGGGTGAGCCGCACGTACATGAAGAAGATGAAGCCGAGCGCCACCAGGCTCACCAGGTGGAAGAAGGGCCGGCGCACGGACTCGGACAGGCTGGCGAAGAGGCCCCAGGCCGCACCCGGGTTCTCGACGTAACGGAAGTGCCAGTAGTCCTCGATGAAACGGTAGGGCCGTGTGGACCTGCGGTGCGCCCCTTCCACGGGCGGGTCGTTGTCCAGGTTCTGCTCGGAGAAGAAGCCCTCCACCCGCGACAAGCCCGTCCGCCCATCGAGCGCCTCCGTCAGGTGGGCCACCGCCAGGTACTTGGTCACCTGGTCGGCGGCGAGGGTGGCGAGGCCCACGAGGATCAGAACGCGGAATCGGTGCACCATGGAACCCCCACCTCTACCTTGCCGGCTGGGAGCCTGACAACCCGGACAGGAATGCAACCGGGCAGTCAGCGGGTTGACTCGCTGGACGCCTCGAAGTGGGGCATGGTGGGGACAATGGAGACTGTTGAGCCGCCTGTGACACCGAATCCGAACGAGACCTCCGCTTCCCAGGCCGTGGCGGCGAAGCCCTCCCTCAAGGAGCGCTTCAAGGCGCTCATGGTGGACTATGGCCGGCTCGCCATCTGGGTCTACTTCGCCATCTTCTTCGCCTGCTGGATTGGCTTCAGCGTGGCCATCCGCCTGGGCTTCCAGGTCGAGGGCGCCGGCGGCACCTCGGGCACCATCGTCGGCGGCTACCTGGCCACCAAGCTCACCCAGCCGGTGCGCATCCTCGGCACGCTCGGCCTCACGCCGCCGCTGGAGCGGGTGCTGCGCGTCATCCCCAAGGTCCACCGCTTCCTGACGGGCCGCACGCCGTCATGACCCCCCGGCGGAACCCGGCATGCTCCAGGTGACGGTCCGCTTCTACGGCTCGCTCAACGACTTCCTCGCCCCCGAGCGCCGCGGCGTCGAGTTCGTCCACCCGCTCAACGGGCCTTGTTCGGTGAAAGACCTCATCGAATCGCTCGGCCCTCCCCACCCCGAGGTGGACGTGGTCCTGGTGGAGGGCCAACCGGTGGACTTCACGCACCGCGTCACGAATGGCCAGCGCGTGGCGGTCTACCCCGCGTTCTCCGCCCTCGACGTGACTGCACTGGTGCGCGTGGGGCCCCCTCCCCTTCCCGAGCCGCGCTTCCTGCTCGACGTGGGGCTCGGAAAGCTCTCGGGCCTGCTGCGCATGCTCGGCTTCGACACGCTGTGGCGCAACGACTACGCCGATGACGTGCTCGCCCGACTCTCGCGGGACGAGCAGCGCATCCTGCTCACCCGGGACATCGGCGTGCTCAAGCGCTCCGAGGTGGTGCACGGGTACTTCCCCCGCGAGACGGACCCCTCGCGGCAGCTCGTGGAGGTGGCGCGGCGCTTCCAACTCACCGCACACATGCACCCCTTCTCCCGGTGCCTCGAGTGCAACGCGCCCCTGGCTCCGGCCTCGCCCGAGGAGGTGCGCGGCCGCGTGCCCGAGCGCGTGCACGCCTCGTTCACCCGCTTCCACCAGTGCCCCGGCTGCAAGCGCGTCTTCTGGGCCGGCTCCCACCACGCGCGCATGCAGGCCCTCATCGACAAGCTGCGCGAGCTGGAGCAGCACCCGTAGCCTGTACGAGGTGTTTGACACCGCCGTACGAGGTGTCTGACACCACCGGCGGTGCGAGTACGAGGTGTTTGACACCTGGACCGCCTGGACCGGGCGTACGAGGTGTTTGACACCTACCGGAGCCCTCCGTATCGGGGAAGAGCGAGTCCCACCACCACATGATTGTCAGCGCCGCCTCCGCCACCAGCATCACGTCGCTCCACCTCCCCGGGTACAAGCTCCTGAGCCCCTTCCAGGAGACGCGCACCAACCTCCTCTACCGGGCGGTACGCGAGGCCGACGGGCTCCCGGTCATCGTCAAGACGCCGCGCTCCCGGAACCCCGGTCCGCGCGATCGCACCCGTTACCAGCGCGAGTACGAGCTCCTGCAGCGTCTGCGAGGCACCCCCGGAGTCATCACCGCCCACGCACTCGAGGTGCTCCACGAGCGGCCCATCCTCCTCCTGGAGGACGTGGGGGGCACGGCGCTCTCGGAGCAGGTGGGCCGTCCCCTCGAGCCTTCCCGCTTCCTCGAGCTGGCGCTCTCCCTCGCGGCCACCCTGGCGGAGGTCCACCGGCGCGGCGTCATCCACAAGGACATCAAGCCCTCAAACATCCTCGTGACGCCCTCGGGCAAGGCCTGGCTCATCGACTTCGGTATCGCCACCCTGCAGCGCGTGGAGCACGTGGAGGCGGTCCTCCAGCACCAGCTCGTCGAAGGCACTCCGGCGTACATGTCCCCGGAGCAGTCGGGGAGGATGAATCGCGCGGTGGACTACCGCACGGACTTCTACTCGCTGGGGGTCGCCTTCTACGAGGTGCTCACGGGGAGGCTGCCCTTCCAGGGGCAGGATGTCCTGGAGTGGTTCCACGCCCATCTGGCCCAGGTGCCCCTTCCTCCACACCAGGTGGAGCCATCCCTTCCGCCCGTGCTCTCGGCGGTGGTGATGAAGCTGTTGGCCAAGGGGGCCGAGGAGCGCTACCAGAGCGCCGAGGGGCTGCACGCGGACCTGGAGCGGTGCCAGGAGGCATTGCGGCGCGGCGAGCGGGAGTCCTTCCCCCTGGGTAGCCGGGACCTTCCCGCCCGCTTCCAGCTCCCCCAGCGCCTGTACGGCCGCGAGGCCCAGGTAAACACCCTGCTGGAGTCCTTCGAGCGGGTGGCTCGTACGCGGCGCACCGAGTGGGTGCTCGTACGGGGCTACTCCGGCATCGGCAAGTCCGCCGCCGTCCGCGAGCTACACCGCCCCGTGCTGCTGCGGCGCGGCTTCTTCCTCAGTGGCAAGTTCGACCAGCTCCAGCGCGACGTCCCCTACTCCACCCTGGCGCAGGCCATTCGTGAGCTGGTGCAGCAGCTCCTGGCCGGCAGCGACGAGGAAGTGGCGGCCTGGCGCCACCGGCTGCTGGAAGCGTGGGAGGGCAACGGCCAGGTGCTGGTGGACCTGGTGCCCCCGCTCGAGCGGGTCGCCGGCACACAGCCCCCCCTCCCCTCACTGCCTCCCGTCGAGGCACGCAACCGCTTCAACCGGGTCTTCCAGCGCTTCCTCGGCGTCTTCGCCACGCCCGAGCGCCCCCTCGTCCTCTTCCTGGATGACCTGCAGTGGGCGGACCTCGCCAGCCTCGAGCTCCTCCAGTACCTCGCCACGCACCCGGACAGTCCCCCCCTGCTGTTGATTGGAGCCTACCGGGACAACGAGGTGAGCCCGTCCCATCCGCTGACGCGGACCCTCTCTGAGGCGCGCAAGGCCGGAGCGAAGCTGGAGGACATCCACCTGGGGCCCCTGACGCTGGAGCAGACGCGGCAACTGGTGGCCGATACCCTGCCTGGTGCCAGCGCGGAGCTGGTGGCGCCACTGTCGTCGCTCGTCCAGGAGAAGACGGGGGGCAATCCCTTCTTCCTCCTGCAGTGGATGCAGACGCTCCACCAGGACGGACTGCTGGAGCGTGCATCGCGAGGCGGCTGGCGCTGGGACGCCGAGGGGGTACGGGCCCGAGGGTACTCGGACAACGTCATCGACTTCATGGCGGGTCGCCTGCAGCAATTGCCGGAGCGGACCCGGCAGCTGCTCCGTCTGGCGGCATGCGTGGGCAATGCCTTCTCCGTGCGGATGTTGTCCCTCCTCTCCGACCAGGAAGTCCCCCAGGTGGAGCAGGGCCTGGAGCCCGCGCTCCAGGAGGAGCTGCTGGTGCGGGTGGATGCCTGGCACTACCGCTTCCTGCATGACCGCATCCAACAGGCGGCCTACAGCCTCATCCCCGAGGAGGAGCGCAAGGCCGTCCACCTGCGCGTGGGCCGCCTGTTGCTGGAGAGCCTCTCACCAGAAGAGCTGCGCGAGCGCCTCTTCGATGTGGTGGCGCACCTCAACTCGGGCGTGGAGCTGATGACGGACGGCGCGGAGCGCTCCCGTCTGGCGCACCTGAACGCCGAGGCGGGCTGGAAGGCCAAGGTCTCCAATGCTCACCGCTCGGCCGTGAGCTGCTTCGCCATGGCCTTCTCCCTGCTGCCTGGCAATCCCTGGCAGACGGAGGGCGCGCTGGCCTTCAAGCTGCGCCTGGATCAAGCGAGCTGCGAGGTGATGTGCGGCAACACCGCCGAGGCGCGCCGGTTGTTGGAGGAGCTGCTGCCCCGGGCGAGCACGCGTGCGGAGATGGCGGCCGCCTATCACTTCAAGGGAGATCTGCTCGTCTTCTCCGGCGATGCCGAGGACGCCGTGGCCTGCCTGCTGGAGTGCCTGGAGAAGTTCGGCATGCCCCTGCCGCAGAACCCCTCGTGGGAGGAGGTGGTGGCCGCCCATGAGGAGGTGTGGTCGCTGCTGGGAGCGCGCCCCATCGAGAGCCTCCTCGAGCTGCCGGCCATGACGGACCCGGACATGAAGGCGGCCATGAGCGTGCTCGTGGCCCTGTTCGCGCCCGCGTTCTTCAGCCACAGGAACCTGCACGCCCTCCATCTCTGCCGGATGGCGACCCTCTGCATCCGCCATGGAAACGTGGACGCCTCCGCGCACGCGTATGCGTGGTTCGGATTCCTGAGCAGCAACGTCTTCAAGCGGTATCGCGAGGGACTGGCCTTCAGCGACATCGCCTGCCAGCTCGCCGAGCGCCAGGGCTTCTCCACCTACCACGCCGAGGCGCTCCACGCCCGGGCGATCAACGGGGTGTGGGTGAGCCCGTTCTCCGCCTCGCGGGAGTTCATCCACAGGGCCTTCGAGCAGTCGGTCCTGGCGGGAGACTTCCGCAATGCCTGCCTCTGCTTCAATCACATCACCCTGCTGCCGCTCGTCATGGGGCGCGAGCTGGCGGACGTGAAACAGGAGGCCCTGGCGGGCCACGACTTCGCCACCAAGGTGGGCTTCTGGGACGTGTCCCAGATGATGCTCGTCTTCCAGCGGTACGTGGAGCAGCTGCGGGGGCGCACCGACTCCTTCTCCACCCTGAACGGAGACGGGTTCGACGAGGCGGCCTTCGAAGCACGACTGGCCGCCGGGAGCCTGATTCCGCTGCGTTGCAGCTATGCCATCGTGAAGATGATGTCGCGCTTCATGTGCGGCGCATATGAAGAGGCGCGTCAGGCGGCCGAGGGCGCGGCGGACTTGCTCTGGTCCAACTTCGGCCAGCTCTACTATTACCTCTATCACCTGTACCGGGCACTGACCCTGGCGGCGTGTTGCCGGGACGCGCCAGCGCCGCGGCGGCGCGAATACCTGGAAGCCATCGAGCAGCACCACCAGCAGCTGGTGGAGTGGGCCGCGCACTGCCCGGAGAACTTCCGCGCGACCGAGAGATTGGTGTCCGCGGAGCTGGCGCGCCTGAACGGCCAACCGGAGAAGGCCCTCCGCACCTACGAGGAGGCCATCCAGTCCGCGCGCGAACAGGGCTCGCTCCAGAACGTGGCCCTGGCATGTGAGCTGGCCGCGCGCTTCTGGAAGGAGCGAGGGATGCCCACCACCGCCACCGTCTTCGCCCGAGAGGCCCGCGAGGCCTGGTGGCAGTGGGGAGCCGAGGGCAAGGCACGGCACATGGACGAGCAGTGGCCGTTCCTGGCCTCGCCGTCCACGAAGGACCAGAGCACCAGCACCCAGACGGACTCCAACCACCTGGATGCGCTCACGGTCATCAAGGCCCAGCAGGCCATCTCCAGTGAGATCGTCCTGGAGCGGTTGGTGGACACGCTCATGCGGGTGGCGTTGGAGAACGCCGGCGCCCAGCGAGGCGCGCTGCTCCTGCTGCGGCACGACACGCTGGAGGTGGCGGCCCACGCCGACACCACCCCGGGCCGGGGCTCGATACCGGACGAGGCCGCCCGGCCGTTGCCCTGGACGCTGCTCAACTACGTGCGGCGCTCGGGCGAGCACGTCCTCATCCATGACACCGCCCAGCCGCACCCCTTCTCCACCGACCCGTACTTCGCCCAGGCCCAGGGCTCGGCGCGCAGCCTGCTGTGCCTTCCCCTCGGGCGCCAGGAGAAGCTGGGCGGGCTGCTGTACCTGGAGAACGACCTCGCCACCGAGGCCTTCTCCCCGAACCGTATCGCCCTGCTGAAGCACATCGCCTCCCAGGCCTCCATCTCCATGGAGAACGCGCGCCTGTACACGGAGGTGCGGCGGGCCGAGACGGCCCTGCGCCAGTCCAATGATGAGCTGGAGCGGCGCGTGGAGGAGCGCACACGCGAGCTGAAGCAGGCCCAGGTCCACCTGGTGGAGACGGCGCGCGTGGTGGGCAAGGCGGAGATCGCCTCCAACATCCTCCACGAGGCGGGCAATGCCCTCACCAGCGTCGTGGTGGACACCGACCTGCTGCGCAGGGCGGTGGATGCCTCGCGCGTCGGCCGGGTGAAGCAGATATCGGAGCTGATGGAAGCACACCGCGGCGACATGGCGGACTTCCTCACCCGGGACCCGCGCGGCAGCCTCCTACCGGACTACCTCGCCGGCCTCGCCAGCGAGCTGCTCAACGAGCAGGCGGTGCTGAAACGAGGCATGGAGACCCTGGACGGACACGTGAACCGGGTGGCGACCATCATCCAGATGCAGCGGACCCACGCCAGGTCCACCCTGCTGACGGACGAGTACGACCTGAGCGGGCTGGTGGAGGAAGCCCTGCGCCTCCAGCAGGTGGCCCTGCAACACCTCCGCATCTCGGTGACGAAGGAGCTCGCCGAGCTGCCCAAGGTGAGGGTGGACAGGCACCGGGTGCTGCAGATCCTCACGAGTCTGATCAGCAATGCCCACAATGCCCTGAAGCCGGTCCCCGAGGGAGAGCGGCGCCTGTGGGTGCGGCTGGCCGCCGAGGGGAGCAAGGTCCGCATCCAGGTGGAGGACAACGGCGAGGGCCTGATGCCGGAAGTCCGCGAGCGCCTCTTCACGCAAGGCTTCAGCACGCACAAGGACGGCCATGGCATCGGCCTGCACAGCAGTGCGCTGGCGGCCCGGCTCCTGGGAGGACAACTGACGCTGGAGAGCGAAGGACCGGGCAAGGGAGCCATCGCCACGCTCGAGCTACCCCTCACCTAGCCCCTTCTCCGCCCCCTTCCTCCCCGAGCCCTCGACGGGTGCAACGCCCCTTCCGGATACCCACCGTAGGTGGAGCGAGATTCCACCCAGCAACCCCGGATCGGAGAAGGGAGCCAGCGGCCATGAAGACGCTCAAGGACGTAATGACGCAGGACGTGGAGGTGCTCGAGCCCGATGCCACCCTGAGGCAGGCCGCGGAGATGATGCGCCAGTTCAACATCGGGCCCGTGCCCATCTGCGAGGGCGGCAGGCTGGTGGGCATGGTGACAGACCGGGACATCGTGGTGCGTGGCCTCGCCCTGGGACACGATCCCAACACCTCGACGGTCTCCGCGGTGATGACCCGGGAAATCGAAGTCATCCACCAGGACGCCAGCTTGAAGGAGGCGGCGGCCCTGATGGCCGCCAATCAGATCCGCCGGCTGCCAGTAGTGGATGACGACGAGAATCTGGTCGGCATCCTGTCCCTGGCGGACCTCACGCGGGCGACGAGCGAGACCGCCTCGGGATGGACGCTGGAGGAGATCTCCAAGCCCTCGCAGCCGGCGTACTGACTCAGGCGCCACGGCTTGACGAGACAGCGAGCCACACCGGGCAGTTGACTCGGGTCCAGGGTTCATGAGGAAGCTGCGCTCCCCATTGGAGTCGCATGCAGCCTGAAGCTTCTTCCCTGCGGACCGGTGACCCCACCCTCGCCGCGAAGTCCCCCTGGGCCCGGCACCTGCCCGCCGCGGTGTGGGTCGTCGCGGCAGCCGTCGTTCTGCTCCTGGCGCCCTCGCTCACGGATCGCCTGGTGAACTGGCGTGAGTCCGACGTGCTGATGGTCGGCCGGAACTTCTGCCGCTCGGGCACCCCGCTGTGGCTCCCGCAGATCGACCAGGCGGGCGACGCCTCCGGCATCACCGGCATGGAGTTCCCCCTCCTCAACTTCATCGGAGGCCACCTCGCGTGTGGTGGCGCGGCCCAGGTCCTCGCGAGCCGTCTGCTCATCCTCGCCTTCGGGCTGCTCAGCCTCTTCAGCCTCGCGTCGCTGGCCAGACGCCACCTCGGGGCCGCTGGCGCATGGACCGCCATCGTCGGCTTCGCCTTCTCCCCCGTCGTCTTCTTCTACGCCCGGACGATCCAACCCGACGTCCCGTCCCTGGCGCTCGGCCTGCTCGCGCTCGACCTCTTCGATCGCTCCCTCCCCGCCGATGCGCCCACGCGCTGGCCGCTCTACTTCGGCTCCGCGGTGGCCATGGCACTCGGAGCGCTCATCAAGCTCCCCGTCATCGTGTATGGGTTGCCGCTGGTCGTCTGGCTTTTCCTCCGCCGGGGAAAGGCGGCACTTCGGCCTTCGGCCTACTGGCTCTACCTGCCCCTGTCCGTCCTGCCGCCCCTCGCGTGGTATGCGTATGCGAAAGCGCTCCAGGACCAGTACGGCATCCACTACTTCTACCTGGGCACCTCGTTCCCGGCACTGGTGGCGAGCTGGTTGGATCCCACCTTCTACAAGCGCATCTACGCGCAGCGCTTGTTCGACTCCTATGCGTGCCCGCTCATCTCGGCGCTCGGGGTCGGGTTCCTCCTCTTCCGGTGGCGTCAGACTCCTGGGTGGATTCGCGCCCTGGCCATCGCCGCCGTCATCTTCTTCTTCCTGGGGGGCGAATCGGCCGCGTGGCATACCTCGTACGGACTCGTGGCCGTTCCGGCGGTGGTGCTGAGCGCAGGGGCCGCGGTCGATGCGCTGCTCTCCCGAGCACGGCGTCCCATTTGGTTCCAGGTCGTGGCCGTGGGCCTGGTCCTCGTGGCCGCGTTCGGCCTCTGGCGGACCCGCTCCTGGTTCTCCCCCTCCAACGCCGCGGCCCCCTTCGAGGAAGCGAAGCAGCGGCTCGACGGGGTGCTCGAGACCGGGGCGCGAGTGCTCGTGCTCTCGGATGGCGATCCCAAGCTGCTCTGGTATCTCGACCGCAAGGGCTGGGTCGTCGGCGCGGACGTCGCCCGGCAGTGGTTCGGCGAAGAGCACTCACAGCCCCTCGCGGCCGCTGTCGACATGACGCGACTCAAAACTCCACAGCTGCGCGAGGCCGCACGCACCGTCCTGACGGAGCACGGCTTCACACCGCTCCTCGAGCACTCCCAGGTCGAGCTCTGGACCCGGGCCCGCTGAAGAGCCCCCCTACGGACTTCGGCCCCTGACCAGATGACCGAGCATCAGGCCGTCGGCCTGGCGCCCCCCGAGGCCGCCCGTGGCCGCGCTTGCCCGACGTGGACCAGACCCCCACCCTTGACGTGCAGGGTCCTGGAAGATGGAGGCGCGCATGAACGCGAAGTCATTGATGTCACTGGCGGCAGTGCTGTTCGTCGTGTGGCTGCTCGCGGTCGTCGCCTTCAAGGTGGCCGGGGCGCTCATCCACCTCCTGCTCATCGCGGCGGCAGTGCTCTTCATCGCCTCCCTGGTGATGAGCGCGGGAGGGCGCCGCCAGGCCCACCCCTGACAAGGGAGCATCCGCCAGAGTCAAAGCACCGACACCAGCGAGGCCGCCGCGGCCCGGAGCGCAGCAGGGCCTACGCCAGAAAACCCCAGCACGAGCCCGCTCGCACGCTTCCTCCCCAGGTAGTGCGCGGACAGGGGACGCGTATCCAGGCCACGGCCGGCGGCCCGCTCGACGAGGGCCACATCATCCCCGCGGCCCGCCAGCTTCACCGCGACATGCATCCCCGCTTCAACGGAGCCCACATGCTGGAACCTGTCCCCGGCGTGGCGGCGAAGCGCATCCAGCAGCGCCTCCCTCCGCTCGGCGTACAGCAACCGCATCTGCCGCAGGTGCGCCGTGAAGTGGCCGCGCTCCATGAAGTCGGCCATGGCGGCCTGAGACAACAGGGGCGTGTGGCCATCCGCCAGGGACTTGGCGCGGCGGAAGGGCTCGACGAGCGGCTCCGGCACTACGAGGTACGCCAGCCGCAGCGAGGGGAACATCACCTTGTTGAAGGTGCCCACGTACAGCACGCGCCCTGAATCATCCAATCCCTGCATGGCGGCGAGCGGCCGCGACGTGTAGCGGAACTCGCTGTCGTAGTCGTCCTCCACCACCCACGCGCCCGAGGCCCGAGCCCATTCCAGCAGTGCCAACCGGCGCGCGAAGCTCATCGTGAGGCCCAGCGGGTACTGGTACGACGGCGTCACATAGGCCAGCCGCGCCTTGGGAGCCCGCGTGAGGCCCGCGTCCACTCGCAGCCCCTCCTCATCCACCGGCACGGGGACGAGCCGGGCACCCACCGAGGAGAAGGCAGCGCGCGCTCCCAGATAGCCGGGCTCCTCCATCCACACCGCGTCACCCTCCTCCAGCAGCAGGCGAGACACGAGATCCAGCGCCTGCTGCGTGCTGGAGACGATGAGCACCTGTTGCCAGCCACAGCGCACCCCGCGCGATGCGCCCACGTACGCGGCCACCGCCTCGCGCAGAGGACGCCAACCGGCCTCCTCGCCGTAGGTCAGCAACCGCGTGCCGAGCTGTCGGCCCTGACGTTGGAGCGAGCGCCGCCAGAGGGACAGAGGGAAGGCATCCAGCGCGGGCATGCACGGGGTGAGAGGAAGGATGCCGGTGGGCTGATCCGGCAAGGTCAGCTCCGCGACCCGCCGAGCTCGTGCGCGCAGCGGCGGAGCGGGCGCGGGCCGACGAGTGGGCGCACGAGGCGAACCATGGGGAGGCCGGGCGTGCTCGGGCAGGGCCACCACGGAGCCAGAGCCCACGCGCCGCTCCAGCAGACCCTCCGCGTCGAGCTGCGAGAAGGCCAGCTCCACGGTATTGCGAGACACACCCAGGTCGGCCGCGAGCGCGCGAGTGGAGGGCAACCGGCTCCGGGCGGGCAGGACGCCCGTGAGGATGGCCTGGCGCAGCCGTTCGTAGAGCTGACGGTGCAGAGGACCCGGCTCGTGGCGCAGCCCCTGGAGCTGGGGCAGGAACAACGCGGCGGAGGCTCCTCGCGGCATGGGTGCGCAGCCTATCGCGCCCGGCCCAACGCCGCCGCCACGGCTGAAGCGAGTCGAGCCTCGGCGCCTGGATGGGTGCCCAGGTAGAGGACGGGCTCGATGAGCTCCAGTTCCATCAGGACGAACCGTCCATCCACCTCACATCCGTCGACCCGAGCGAAGACACACCCCTCGGGCGCGGACTCCATCACCCTCCGCGCGGCGGCGAGAACCTGGGGTGGTGGCACTTCTGGCGCGAGGCGTCCTCCGAACTGGGTCTGAACGCGGAAGTCTCCAGCCGCGGGCCGCTTTCGCACGGCGTGGCTGAATTCAAGTCATAGCGGGAGCGCAGGTGGGCGCGCAGCGCGTCGCGGTCCACCTCGGGGGCCACGGGCAGGTCGCGCAGCTCCAGGCGCAGCCGCTCACTCGCGAGCGCCACCTGCATCCAGGGGGACAGAGGAGGATTCATCGAGAGGACCTCGAGCGCGTAGGTGGCCTAGGTCTCGCCGGTCATACCAAAGACGGGGACACCGCGAGGGAACGTCCCTTCAGTGGGGAAACCCTCCTTCACCCAATACTCGATGCCGCCGATCAACTCCTTCACCCGGAAGCCCAGCGTGGCGAAACGGACCGCGGCCTTGGTGGCGCCGTTGCAGGCGGGGCTCCAGCAGTAGACGACGATGACGTCGTCCTTGGAGAGGGAGGCCGTCGTCTCGGCGTTCACGGTACGGCCCGGGATGTTGAGCGCACCGGGGATGTGCCGGCGCGCGTAGGCCTCGGGCGAGCGGGTGTCCACCACGACGAAGCCCTTGCGGCCGCGCTCCAGGTCGATCTTCAAATCTGCGGGGTCCGTCTCCACCGACAGCTTCGCGAGGAAGTGCTGCCGGGCGGCCTCGGGCGTGGCAGCAGGCGTTTCCAGGACAAAGGAGAAGTGTGGCTCGGTGGATGGGGACGCAGGACGCATGGAGTGGCTCCGTGACGAAAGGAACGAACGAACGCCACGAAGTATGGGTGCGAAGTGGTCCCCTCGAAAGAGCCATTCCCGTCCAGTAACAGGTACCATTTCCCGACGCGCCACGCGCATGCCCGCCCGAGATGTCCCCGTGCATGATGCGATGGAACCTCGGAGACAGCGTACGTTGCCGCCGCCGTTGAGCAACACTCGCGCTCCCCACCCCTCCTGCCAGGAGTCCTCACATGCGAACCGCCACTCCCCGCTTCCTGCTCTGGGTCTGTCTGCTGCCGCTGGCCGCCTGCACCGGCGCTCACTCCACGGGCCCGCGAGCCGAGCCCGAATCTCCGCCCAATGCGTCGACCGTCGTCCTGCTGGTCCGACACGGGGAGAAGGCCACGGACGGGGGAAATGACCCGGCCCTCACTCCCGCCGGACAGAAGCGCGCGGAGGCACTGCTCCAGGTGGCCGGGAGCGCCGGCGTGAACGCCATCTACGCCACGCAGTATCGCCGGACGCGAGAGACGGCCCAGCCGCTGGCGGACCACTTGGGAGTGCCGGTGACCGTGCGTGAGATTTCAGCGGGTGCGCAGGCGCATGCCGCGGATCTGACCCGAGAGCTCCTCACGCAACACCGCGGAGAGACCATCCTGGTGGTGGAGCACAGCAATACGCTCCCGTCCATCCTCGAGGCAATGGCCGGGGTCCGTGTTCAACCCATCTCCGATAACGAGTACGACCGTCTCTTCGTGGTGGTGGTTCCGCCGTCGGGGCCGGCCCGGCTCATCCAGTCGCGGTACGGCGAGCCCTCCGCCCCGTGAGGCGATTCAAGCAGGGCAGAGGCGCGGGTGCTGGAGAACCCGTGGGCCGCGCTGACCTTTCACAGCGGCACCTCCCAGCGCGTCAATGACATAGCAACGTGCGGAATGGCGCTGAGACCCACGGGGTCCTCGCGAGCCACGCGTCCCCTCGACAGGACTGGACCCTGCAGATGACACGTCCCAACCCTCCCAATTCCCGGCCCGCGCCCCGCAACCTGCTGGTCATCATGGTCGACCAGATGCGCTTCCCCCGCTTCCCCTATGGCGCGGAAGCGGGCTTCGCCGAGCCGCTCAAGGAGATCCTCGGTTTCCAGCCGCTGCGCGAGGACAACCCCTATGCCGGGCTGTTCCCCGGCTTCGTGAAGCTGCAACAGCACGGCGTCGTGCTGCGCAATCACACCATCGCTTCCTCGGCGTGCATCCCCAGCCGAGCGGCGCTCATGACGGGCCAGTACGGCACGCGCACCGGCGTGACCCAGACGGATGGCATCTTCAAGAGCGGCGATGCCACCTCCTTCCCGTGGCTGTCGCCGGACGGCATTCCCACGCTCGGCAACTGGTTCCGCGCCGCGGGCTACCGCACGCACTACTTCGGCAAGTGGCACGTCTCCAATCCGCCGGAGCACACGCTGGAGCGCTACGGCTTCGAGGACTGGGAGCTGAGCTACCCCGAGCCCCACGGCTCCAGCCCCAACAACCTGGGCTTCTACCGCGATTATGGCTGCGCGGACCTCGCCTGCACCTTCCTGCGGCGCAAGGCATTGGCCATCGAGGTGGACCGGGCCCAGGCCAACGCGGCTTCGGACGCTCCTCGTCAGCCGGCACCTCCCGCCGAGCAGGCCCCGTGGATGGCGGTGGTGTCCTTCGCCAACCCGCATGACATCGCCACCTACCCGGCCCTGCCGCGCGGGATGGACCCCAACGCACCGAAGGTGGGCCCGCTGACCATTCCCCAGAAGGGCTCGCTGTCCGGAGCGCCGCACGGCGGCACCTTCCGCATCCCCCTCAACCCCGCCGGCATCGACGCGAGCTGCGCCAAGGCGCCTCCCGCATCGGCCATGGCGCTCGGGCCGGACAAGCCTTCGTGCCAGCTCGACTACGCCTACAAGATGGGACTGTCGCTCGCGTCGAAGACGGGTGCCTCCGCGCTGGACAAGCTGGAGGCCGCGGGCAAGACGCCCGAGAATCCCTTCGCTGCCGCGCTCCGCTTCACGCTCGATTCCAACATCCCCTTCGCGCTCGCCCATGACCCGGAGGGCTCCGTCGCGGCCTTCGTGCAGTACTACGCCTACCTGCACCACGTGGTGGACCAGCACATCGCGCGGGTGCTCGAGACGCTCGAGGAGGTGGGCCTGCACGAGGACACCCTGGTCGTCTTCGTGTCGGACCACGGCGAGTACGGCGGCGTCCACGGCATGCTGATGGAGAAGTGGCACACGGCCTACCAGGAGGCGCTGCACGTGCCGGTCGTCTTCCGGCACTCCTCGCTCAACGGAGACACGGCGCCCCGCCAGGTCGACGAGCTCACGAGCCACGTGGACCTGCTGCCCACGCTCCTGGGAATCATGGGCGTGAAGGACGAGGCGCTGGAGAAGGCCCGCGAGGAACTGCGCCTGCGCCGCGTGGTGCCTCCGTTCGTGGGGGCGGACCTGTCCCCGGTGGTGCTCGGCGAGACGTCCGTGGTGCGCGAGCAGGATGGCTCGGAGCGCCAGGGCGTGCTCTTCGCCACCGATGACGAAATCACCCAGCCGCTGCAGGCGGATGGCGACCCGCACTCCGCCGACAACGAGAAGCACTACGCCTTCTTCTGCCGGGTGGTGGACGTGCTGCGCGCGGGAGGGGGCGAGGGCGTGCCGAAACACATGAAGGTGCCCCACGTGCCGCAGCTCGCACCGGGCCCGGTGCGCCAGCCGAACCACATCCGCTGCGTGCGCAGTGGCTCCTGGAAGCTGGCGCGCTACTTCGACCCGCGCGGCCTCGAGTCCGACGAGTGGGAGCTGTACGACCTGGGCGCGGACCCGCTGGAGAACCACAACCTGCTCGACGTGAAGGGGCCCTTCCCGAAGGTGGCGCGGACGGTGCCGCGCGCACGCCACGCGGAGGTGGAGGCCAAGGCCGTGGAGCTCGGCGCGCTGCTCTCGCGCTACGAGGAGGAGAAGCTCGCCCCCTGGCCCGAGACACGGTGACGCGGCACACGTGAGCCCCGGGGCCGAGCGCCTCGGCAAGACCCAGGAGGGCGATACCCAGGCGCTCGAGAACCCCGGTGGAGTGTGCCCCGCGTCAGCGCAACAGGCGCGGTGGCTACTTGATGCTCTGGTTGAGCTGCGCGCACTCCGCGGCGGTCACGTTCTCACCGCAGACCGCGATCTGGTCCTGCGGCTTCGCGTCCGACAGGCTGCTCCCCAGCGCGTTGCCGAGCACGTGATTGAGCGCGTTGAGGTTGTAGCCGTTGTCCTGTTCGATCTGCCACCCGAACACCCCGGCCAGGCCGTTCACCTTCGCGTAGGAAGCCTTCAACGCCACGGTGCGCGGCGTCTCGATAGTGATGAACGAACCGAGCGGGTGGACCAGATAGTCCGCGTTGGAGGCCTTGTCCGTGTAGAGGCGGTAGCCGTTCTTGGGCTTCAGGTCCTTGTCGAGGAAGTTCTGGTACAGGTCATAGCCCTCCACGACACCGGCCTCCCACGAGCCGACGCCGGCAATGCCCAGGACGAGCCCGACGCCGGTGGCGCTCAGGTTGCCGAAGGTGGAGCTCCCCCGCAGGCCGTTGGTGTACTCGGTGATGTCGCTGAGGTTGATGGCCTTGGCGCGGTGGTAGTTGGCAATGCCAATCATGATCTTGTTCGCCGGCGCCCCCTCCTGCTTCAGCGTCTGGACCGCCGCGTCCACGGAGAGGGGCGCAGTGTTCCCCTGGGCATCCCTGAAGTTGGGGTTGGTGAACAGCGGCGTGTGGTGGCTGAACTGACGCTCCCAGGCACCGGAGAAGTCGTACGTCATCAGGTACAGACGGTCGAGGTACTTGCTCGTCTCCGTCCAGTTGATGAGCCTCAGCTTGCTCGGGACCGCCGAGATGGCACTGGAGAGGCGGTACTGCTTGCCGGTCTTCCTGCTCAGCCAATCCAGGCCGGCGCGCAGGTCCTTCAGCAGTTGCAGGTAGTTCTGCGGGTCATCCGGGCGGGACATCCCGGGCACCGCGCCGTCAGCACCCGGGTACTCCCAGTCGATGTCGATGCCATCGAAGTCGAACTGCTCGAGGAAGCGGACCACCGAGTCCACGAACGCCTTGCGCCGCGTGGGGTCATACGCCATCCACGGGAAGCCCTCACTCAAGGTCCACCCGCCGACCGACAGGTCCAGCTTCAGGTGCGGATTCTCCTGGCGCAGCTTGTAGAGAACGCCGAACACGCCCGCCACGTCCTTCGGGTCGAGGTCATACATGGACTCGGTGCCCGTCACCTTGCCTCCGCTCTGGCCCGGCTGAACGCGCAGGAAGGCGGCCTCGAAGTCCGCGACAGCCATCGCACCGTCCGGCAGGTTGCTCTGCTTGCACGTGCGATTGACCGCCGCGGGCGCGGTGGTGGGGAAGCCCGGGTCCTGCGTGTTCTTCGCGGCCGGGTAGCAGATGCCCGCGAACCCGTAGACGAGCCGGTGCACGTTCTTCACCGGCAGCTTGTTGAAGTCGAAGCGGCGGCCATAGATGGCCCAGTCACCGAGATACTCGACAACCTCCTGTCCGGCGCTCAGCTGATACACGTTGTGCTGGAGTGGCAGGGTCCCGGGAGGAAGCTTGGAGACACGCGCGCCTGTGTCCGCGTCGAAGCCGGGGTGATTGCCACCCGGGTCCGTCGAGGGGTCGATGCCGCCCCGAGTGCCGCCGGTGCCGGTGCCGGAGACCGGGTGTGCCGCGCTGATGGGCCCCGAAGGCGTGGCGCTACCCGCGCGCGGGTTGCCCGTCACCACCGACGGCTGGCCGTAGTTGATGTTGTTGGGGATGGACACCGGGCACAGGTTGTCGTCCGGAACGCCAACGAGCTCCCACATGTTGTAGATGGTGTCGTCAGGCTTGATTCCGTGCACGTCGGCCAGAGCGCGGTAGGCCCTGCTGTTGTATCCGACGACCTTCCCCTTCGAATAAATCTTGGTGGCCACCCACGCAGGTGCGCAGAACGGCGTCGTGGGGCCGCCACCGCCTCCCGGGTCGGCCGGCGCCACCTTCCACAGAGTGGGGACGTTGGGCGGCTCCCAGCCCGGCAGGGAGGTGTGAGCGGAGATGCACTGGTACTTCACACCATTGTAGGAAACGACGTCGCCCACCGCGTATTGCTTGTTGGCGGCCCAAGGCGCGGCCGTGCTGGTGCCAGCATCCGTGCCACTGCCCACACCTCCGTCGGAGCCTCCTCCACCGGCATCTGCACCGCCACCGCAGCTACCTCCTGGCAGCCAGAGAGAGGCCGTATCCCTGGGGTTCCAGTTGGCCCCAGGGGCTGCGGTGTGAGCCACCCGAGCGGTGTACGTCGCGCCCAGGTAGGTCACCACCTGGCCGGCCGTGTAGCTCGTCCCTTCGGCCCACTCGGTACAGGCTACCGCCAGCGAGTGCTCGCTCTGCGCCAGCAGGGTGACATCACGCTCACCGCAAGCAGTTCCCAAAAGCAGAATGGCCGCCACCGTGGCGGACAGACCATACGCACGACGTCGCATAACACCCCCAAAATGCACGAGAAGGCGGGGGCGGGAGGCTCTCTCCACGTCCCCAGGATGTCTGGTCGAGCGGTCCTCATCGGGCCGCACCGCCAGGTTCATGCAAGCGGTCTGTTAGGAGATCGGTGGCCTATTTTTCGGGTCATCGCGGGCGGCCGCGCCCAATCTCGCGACGTAAAAGTTCCAGCCCGGTGAA
This sequence comes from Vitiosangium sp. GDMCC 1.1324, assembly GCF_003044305.1. Classification (GTDB taxonomy): domain Bacteria; phylum Myxococcota; class Myxococcia; order Myxococcales; family Myxococcaceae; genus Archangium. The sequence continues at coordinate 362,312 of NZ_PZOX01000002.1, forward strand.
GTAGAGGTGCGCGGTGCAGAACGACAGCAGACACCTCATCCCATCGGTGTGGCGGCTGTCCTCCGTTCGTGACAAACGCGCCAGCGCCAGCGCGCCGTGCGTTCCACAGCTGGATGAGAGAGTCCCCTCGTCTCAGAAATCACTAGCGCACGGAGTGCGCTGTTAGGGGGCCCCACCATGCCAACCGCAAAGGGATGCATGTGCCCGTGGGGGCCATGACCCTGACAATTGATGCCAGGGATTGGCACTCAGGGTTGGGGCGCTCTCAGCCCAGTGCGTCCTGGCACTTCTCGCAGACCGGGGCGCCAGCGGCGACCTTCTCCGAGTACGTCCAGCACCGCGGGCACTTCGCGCCCTTCGCCGGCAGCACCTCCGCCTTCACCTCCTCGCCCAGCGCCTGCGCCACGTTCAGCGCCTGCGCCTTCTCCCCCGCCGTGTCCGCCAGCTCCACCTGGCTCACGATGAGCAGCGACGGCAGCTCCGCCTCGTTCGCCTTCAGGAACTCGCGCGCCTTGCCGCTCGCGCTCAGCACCACCCTCGCCTCCAGCGACGCGCCGATCATCTTGTCCCGCCGCGCCGCCTCCAGCAGGCCCTGCACCGCGCTGCGCACCGCGAAGAGCTTCTCGTACCGCTCCGCCAGCGCCGCATCCACCTTCACCGCCGGCTCCGGGAAGTCCGTCAGGAGCACGCTCTCCGCCTTCTTCCCCGGCAGGTACTGCCACGCCTCCTCCGCCGTGAAACTCATCACCGGCGCCAGCAGTTGCAGCAGCACCGTCGCCACCTCGTGCAGCACCGTCTGCGCGCTGCGCCTCGCGTGGCCCGTCGCCTTCGTCGTGTACAGGCGGTCCTTCAGGATGTCGAAGTACACCGCCGACAGGTCCCCCGCGCAGAAGTCCACCACCGTCGCGTACACCAGGTGGAACTCGTAGGCCTCGTAGGCCTTCTTCACCCGCGCCACCACCTCCGCCAGCCGGCCCCGCGCCCAGCCGTCCAGCGGCAGCAGCTCGCCCGCCTTCACCTCGTCCTTCGCCGGGTCGAAGTCATACAGGTTGCTCAGCGCGTACCGGATGGTGTTGCGGATCTTCCGGTAGCCCTCGCTCAGGCCCTTCAGAATCTGATCCGACAGGCGCACGTCGTTGCGGTAGTCGCTGCTGGCCACCCACAGCCGCAGCACCTCGGCGCCGTACTGTTGGATCATCTTCTCCGGCGCCACCACGTTGCCCCGGCTCTTGGACATCTTCTCGCCCGCGCCGTCCACCACGAAGCCGTGTGTCAGGCACGCCTTGTACGGCGACATGTCGCGCGTCCCCACCGCCACCAGGATGGACGAGTGGAACCAGCCGCGGTGCTGATCGCTCCCCTCGAGGAACAGGTCCGCAGGAATCCGCTGCCGCCGCTCCGACACCGCGCTGAACGCGCATGCCGAGTCGAACCACACATCCAGGATGTCCGTCTCGCGGCGGAACTCCGTCTTGCCGCACTTCTGGCACTTGTAGCCCGCGGGGAGGAACTCCTTCACCGGCGTGCGGTACCACACGCCCGCGCCCTCCTTCTCCACCGCCGCCGCCACCTTCTCCATCAGCTCCGGGGAGATGACCGACTCCTCGCAGCCCTCGCAGTAGGCGATCGGGATGGGCACACCCCACGTGCGCTGGCGGCTGATGCACCAGTCCGGCCGCGTCTCCAGCATGCCCCGGATGCGGCTGTGCCCCCACGAGGGCACCCACTGCACTCGGTCCACCTCGTCCAGCACGCGCTGGCGGAACGTCTTCCCGCCCTCCATCGGCTTGTCCAGCGGGATGAACCACTGGTACGTCGCGCTGAGAATCACCGGGTTGTGGCAGCGCCAGCAGTGCGGGTAGCTGTGCTCGACCTTGTCTGTCTTGTCGTTGAGCAGCGCGCCCTTGTCCGCCAGCACGTCGATGATGGTGGGGTTGGCCTCGAAGACCTTCTTGCCCGCGAGCCATCCGCCCACGCTCTCGTCGTAGCGGCCGTCCTGGCGCACCGGGTTGTAGATGTCGAGCCCGTACTTCAGGCCCACCTCGTAGTCCTCCTGGCCGTGCCCCGGCGCCGTGTGCACCAGGCCCGTACCAGCCTCCAGCGTCACGTGCTCGCCCAGGATGATGCGGCCCTGGCGCTCATAGAAGACGTGCTGGTACGTGCAGCCTTCCAGCTCGTCGCCCCGCGCGTAGGCGAGGATGCGCTCGGGCTCCACCAGCGACGCCGCCGACACCTCACCGCCCGCCAGCTTCACGTTCTTCACCGCGAGCTCGTCCGCCTTCACCTCGGCCAGCACCCGGGGCAGCAGATCCTTCGCCACGCAGATGACGCGCTCGCCGAGCGCGTAGAACACGTACTCGTACTCGGCGTTCATCGCGATGGCCAGGTTGGCCGGCAGCGTCCATGGCGTCGTGGTCCAGATGACGAAGGAGACGCTCTTCCCCTTCAGCGCGGGCACCTTGTCGAACACCTCGGGGCCCGCGGGGAACGCCACGTACACCGACGGGCTCGCGTGGTCCTCGTACTCCACCTCGGCCTCGGCCAGCGCCGTCTGGTCGTAGAGGCAGAAGTACACCGGCTTCTTGCGCCGGTAGAGCATGTCCCGCTTCGCGAACGTGGCCAGCTCGCGAATCTCTTGCGCCTCGTAGGGGAAGTCGAGCGTGCGGTACGGGTGCTCCCAGTCCCCGAGGATGCCCAGGCGTTTGAACTCGGTGCGCTGGATGTCGATGAACTCCAGCGCGTACGCGCGGCACTGCTCCAGGAAGGCCTCCCGGTCCAGCGTGCGCTTGTCGATCTTCTTCTCCTTCAGCCGCTTCTCGACGGCCTGCTCGATGGGCAGACCGTGGGTGTCCCAGCCGGGGATGTAGTCGCACCGGCGGCCCGCGAGGTTGCGGTACTTCACGACGATGTCCTTGAGGACCTTGTTGAGCGCGTGGCCCGCATGGAGGTGGCCGTTGGCGTACGGGGGCCCGTCCGTCAGCACGAAGGGCTCGGCTCCCTGGCGCCGCTCGAGAATCTTCCCCCAGATGCCCTTCTCCGCCCACCAGCCGAGCATCTTCGGCTCGAGCTGGGCCAGGTTCCCCTTCATGGGGAAGTCCGTCTTCGGGAGATTGACCGAGTCCTTGTAGTCCTTGGGGGATGCGCCGGTGTCACTCATGACTTCCGGCCGTAACACGGGCCAGCAAGCCCTTCAATCCGAAGCAAAGCCGGAAGCCTCGCTGGAGACGATTCGCATCCCCCCGGGCGGGCACAGGGGCGAAAGCAGGCCTGCCTCGTGTTACTTGCGCTTCTTCCCGCCGGAGCCCGTCTTCCCACCACACTTCTTCTGGCAGGTCTCGAGCTGGGCGTTGTAGGCGTCCGAGCACCGCTCCGCGCACTTCTGGAAGGGGCGATCCTTGCTCGGGTTCTGCGTCGCCGGGCACCGATCCATGCACGCGGGCAGCGTCGCGGTGGCCTTCGTCTTACAGTCGAGCGCGCACGTCCCGTCCTGTGCCGCCGCCGGCAGGGCCAGCAGCACCACGCTCCACAGCAGCACCCTACCCAGTTGCCTCATGGCTCGTACCTTCCTCCCGGCCTGACCGGTTCCCTCGTCTTCACACCTGGAAGCACCTGGCACCGGACTCAGGGCTTGCCCGCCTCGGACCGGGCCGCCGGCTTTGAACGCTGGGCGGGCGTTGGGCCCTCGCGGACGTCTGGCGACAGCACGTCCTCGACGACGGTGCGGCGCAGGATGATGACCACCACCTTGCCCGGCGCGGCCTGGCGCAGCCCCACCCGGAGCTCCTCGCCCCGGCGGCGCCACGTCCCCGACTCGCTCTCGGCATAGCCCGCCGCGCTCAGCTCCTTCAGGTAGAAGTCCCGCACCTTCGTGGGGTCCGCCTCCGCCACGTACGTCATCGCGAGAGCGCCCTCCAGGTCGCTCTGCATCAGGTCCGTCCCCCCGGGGAAGACGGGCGCGAAGGCGGACTGCTCCTGCCGGGCTTCGGCCAGATTGGCCTCGCCCAACACCACGGTGGTGGTGCCATCCGGGTTGGGTTGCAGGACGAAGGTGTAGGAGATGAGCCGCTCCGTATCGAGCGCGGTGAGCTGCGGCTCCGCCAGCCACTGGGTGCGATGGGAGTCGGGCGGGATGTAGAGGCCAGCGGCCTGGAAGCGGTCCACCAGGTGCTGGAGGATGACCTGGGGTTTCTCGGCGCTCTTCACCGAGCGCAGCCGCACCGGGATGCCGTCGGCCCGCATCACCCCCGGCACCGCCACCGCCTCCAGCACGCGGGGCACATCCCAGGTGAACTCCGGCCGCTGCGCGGACGCGGAGCCCGCGCCACACAGCAGCGCCACTAGCAGCACACCCGCCCGAGCACTCAGTTGCACGTGGTCCCCAGGAAGCAGGTGCCGCGCCGGCTGAAGGAGGTGTCGTACTCCGTGGTGCGGCTCTTCTTGCCCGGCGTCGTCCGCCAGTTGTTCGGATCCCTGTCGCCGCCGCGCTCACTCTCCAGGAACTCGTTGTTCATGCCCCGGAAGCTCATCCAGAACCTGCCTGGATCAATGGGGGCCGTGCCGACAATGGTCTGCGCCAGCCTCTGAGAGGAACCATCCACCGTGTTGTGCTGGTCGTAGACCTCCTTGGCGGAGCGGTAATAGGGCGTGTTGTCGCAACCGGCTCCGTCCAGCACGAGACACTCCTGGGACTCGTCGCGGCCGGCCAGTCCCCAGTCATCCAAGAGGATGCCGAAACCTCCGGCGCAGTTGCCGCCCTTGGCGCGGCCCAGGCCGCACACGGGGATGACCCCCACGGCATAGTGGGGCACGTCGAAGAAGGACCCCGGCCCCTTGTCCAGGAAGCTGCGAGTGAGCGCCCGCGTGGGAGAGAGCACCGCGCGGGCGTTGCAGCTCATCCCTCCCACGTCCTTGTAGACCCGGCCCTGAGTGGAAGCGCTGGGCTTGAAGGAGATGCTCCCGGCGTCGCCACACGTGACCCTCAAGCCCTCGGCCGAGGTGAAGACCTGGACCACCTTCGCCCTGCCCTGCTTCGAGGTGCGCCCATCGAAGTCCTGGTAGCGCTCGGTGGCCTGCTGGCCCGGTTGGTCCGAGCTGATGAGGTTCTCGAGGGGAGTGAACTGCCTCGGCAGCTCATGCATCTTCGCGCTGGTGGTGTCCCACAGGGCGCTGGTGGAGGCCTCCTGCACCTTGAGGGACAGGTAGCCCACCTCGGCGAAGTGGATGCCGAAGATGAGGATGGTGACGAAGAGCAGCAGTCCGAGCGCCAGCTCCGTGGTGCCCTGACCGCGCTGGGAAGACCTGTCGCGGAGCCTCACCATCCCTCGTACCCCTCCCTCTTGAGCGCGCGGTAGGCGTCGGCGGAGAAGGGCGCCGCGGCATTGAGCGCCTGCGCCACGTCCCGCTGCTCCCCCTGTTCATCCACGTGGGCCGACACGAGCGTGGCCCGCCAGAAGGGATTGAGGAAGTTGGGCGGCTCCCGCCAGAAGTTGCCCTCGCGTTTGTAATAGGCGATGCCCGCCGAGAGCGCCGTGGCCTCGGAGATGTCGGTGCCACCGTTGGCCGGGGACAGCTGGATGCCGCGGTTGTCGAAGGTGGTGCCGGCCCTGCTCGGGGAGAAGCGGAAGCGGAAGAGGAGGTTCCACGGATCCGCCCGCTTGTCCGGGCGCTGCTTGTAGTCGCGCTGGATGACGGCGTAGTTCTTGGGCTGGCCCCAGTTGTCCGCGTCCCGCGTCACCAGCTTGTAGTTGTAATCCATGTGCGAGGGCCACATGCCGGGGCACTGCGTGCACGTGCCCATGGTGTGGATCTGCGCGTTCGTGTCGCTGCCCCCGGTCCACTGGTGCTCGTCCGAGGAGTCGCCCTGGTGGTTGCTGCGCACGTGCGCCCTGGCCCCGGACGACCCCGGCAGCACCGGCGGGCATGGCGCCTGGCCACGGGTGAAGAGGATGCTCACGGTGCCGTGATCGTCCCCCCACACCTCGGTGGCGTCGATGGACTGGGCCGAGTGTGTCATCCGCCCCTCGGCAGGGAAGTAGCCGCTGCCGGAGTTGGTGACGCTCGTGACGACGTCTCCCGAGGGCATGACGGTCTGCAGCTTCATCTGGATGAGCCCGCCCTGGCCGCGGCCGGTGACGAAGGCGTAGCCGCGGCTGCCCATGGCGGCATCGACGAAGTGCAGCTTGTGGCCCGCGTCGCGGCGGCTGCAGGCGGCGCCCTCGCCCGAGCAGCCCCACCCGCCTTCGAGCTCCCGCTTGTTGACCCCCACCTCGAGCGCCTTGAGCTCACCGCTGAACCGGGCTCCCTTGTCGGCCTCCTTGACGATGCTCTCGGCGAGCTTCGATTCGATCACGCTCTCGGTGAGCTGCTTGTAGACGTCCTGCTGCTCGGCCGAGATGGTGCCGATCTGCAGCTTCTTCGCCTCGAGGCCCGCCCGCTGATCCAGGCGGTTCCAGTTGTTCCGCAGCCGGCTGTCCGCCCGTCGCAGATCGCTCTGCGCGCGGCTGATGTCAGTCATGGCCTTGGTGGAGCACTGGCACAGCTTGACGCTCGCGGGATTGGGGAGTGGGCAGTTGGTCGCGGCGATCAGCGCGTACACGTCGAAGGGCTGGTCGTAGGCATTGACCGCGGCGTGGATGGAGGCGCGGTAGTAGCTGCTCCAGGAGATGAGGCTCTCCACGCCCGTCATGGCCACCATGTGCCCCATCAGCGCCCGGTTCATCAGCGAGATGGAGTTGAAGGCCCGCGCGGTGGCCACCGCGTTGGAGTAGGCGGCGGCGTCCGCCACCGTCTGCAGCTCCATCTTCTCCTTGGCCTTCATGCCAATGGAGAGGGTCATCGTCACCATCAGCACCAGCAGCAGGAGCGTGAGCGCGAACACCACCAGGGTCTGGCCACGACGTCTCATCACAGGCCCTCCGGAGTGGTGGCGCAGTTCTGCTGCTCGAAGAACGTCTTGCGCGGGGGAGTCATCATCCGCATGCCGTAGGTGGCCTGGATGGGGTAGACGTACTGGCCGGAGCCGACCCGGGAACTCAGCTCGCTGCGAATGAGCGGGTCCAGGTTGATGACGGTGCCGGAGCTCTTCTTCCAGCCCGCTGCCTTGTCGGCCGGGTTGAGCGGGTTGGCGGCGTCGTAGTTCTTCAACCCCAGGTGGGCGAGGAGCATCCGGCTGATGACCCAGTCCGCGAAGGGGATGCGCAGCCGGTACCAATAGATGAGGCGCACCTCCAGGCGCATGGCCTGGGAGCCGTTGCCCTTGGGAGAGTCGAAGTTCAGGTCCTCCTCGGAGTTCCAGGCGGAGGGGCGCGGGGACTCGCGCACCAGCCAGAAGATGGGCCCGTCGTGCTTGCCGTCCATCCCCTGGCCCTGCACGTAGCGCGGGTCCGGATTCCGAGGGTTGTTGCCGATGCGCGCCTTCCAGGCCTCGGCCAGCTTGTCCGCCGCGGAGCCACTGCCCCTGCCGCCCAGGTAGGGCGTCACGCTGGGCAGCAGCCCGGCCAGCGCCGCGTGCACCATGGGCACGCAGTTACCGTGGTTGCGGCTGCCGGCGCGCACCGCCTGGAAGGCCGCGTACTCGGCCATGATGCGGCCCTGCAGCATCATGAAGAGCTGCAGCGTCCCGAGCACGAGGAAGATGACCAACGGCAGCGTCAACGCCGCTTCCACTGCCGCCTGACCGGATTCGCGTCCCTGGGGGGGCTGGGACTCCTCGGTACTCATATTAGTGCCGTTGTCCCACTCTTCCCCCTGACTGTCCAATCGGTCAACTGGACGGCGACGCGTCGCGTCAACGCGGCTTCATGCCCTTGGCGTCGAGCTGGTACTTCTTCACCAGACGCTCGATGGACTTGCGGTGCAGGCCGCTCTCACGAGCAGCGCGGGAGAGGTTGCCCTCGCAGCGGGTGAGGACGCTGGTGACGTACTCGCGCTCGAAGTTCTCCAGCAACTGCTCCTTGGCGTCCTTGAAGGTGAGGTGCTCGTTGAAGGACAGCGGCCCCTCGCGCTCCTGGCCCCGAACGCGAGGGGGCAGGTGCTCGGGCATCACCGCCTCGCCGTCACTGAAGGCCAGCACGTGGGAGAGCACGTTCATCAGCTCGCGCACGTTGCCCGGCCATGCGTAGGCCATCAGCAGGGCCAGGGCCTCGGGGGAGATGTTCTTGCGGCCGTGCTGCGCCAACAGCTCCGGGTCCGCCAGCGCCCGCTTGAGGATCAGCGGAATGTCCTCGCGGCGCTCGCGCAGCGGCGGCAGCTGGAGGTTGATGACGGACAGGCGGAAGAAGAGGTCCTCGCGGAAGTTGCCCGCCGCTATCTCCTTCACCAGGTCGCGGTTGGTGGCGGCGATGACGCGGCAGTCCACCTCGATGATGTCGTTGCCGCCCACGCGCCGCACCTCGCGGTTCTCCAGCACGCGCAACAGCTTGGGCTGCAGGTCCAACCGCAGCTCGCCCAGCTCGTCCAGGAAGATGGTGCCCCCGTGCGCCCGCTCGAAGGCGCCCGGCCTCGCCGTCATCGCTCCCGTGAAGGCCCCCTTCTCGTGGCCGAACAGCTCGCTCTCGATGAGGTTGGGCGGAATGGCGCCGCAGTCCAGCACCACCATGGGCCCCTTCTTGCGCCCGCTCAGCTCGTGGATGGCCCTCGCCACCAGCTCCTTCCCCGTGCCCGTCTCCCCGCCGATGATGACGGAGATGTCCATGGGGGCGATCTTCTTGATGAGCGCGAACACCTGCCGCATCTTCACGCTCTGTCCCACCAGTCCGCACAGCTCGCCCTCGCGGTCCGGTTCAACCGTCACCTCCTCGTCGATGGGGGCGAAGGCGAGCGTGGAGGAGCCCGCGCGGATCTGCGAGCCGCTGGAGAGGTAGGCGCGCTCAATCCTCCGGCCATCCAGGAAGGTGCCGTTGGTGGAGTTGAGGTCCACCAGCAACCAGCCGCGCTCGGTGTTGATGATCTCGAAGTGGTGGCGGCTGGCGGTGCGGTCCTCGGCGAGCACCAGGTCGTTGGTGGGGTGGGCCCCACAGCGCAGGCGCTCCTTGTCGGACACCAGGGACTTGCCGTCGTCCGGCCCGGCCGTCACTTGAATCCGACACTTGCGCAGCTTGAGCGTGGCACGCGTCTCCAGCACCAGGACCTCGGTGCCGGAGCCGACTCCGCCCTCGGGGGGCGCGACGATGGAGTCGAGTCCGTTCTCCCCCGGATTGGTGAGGATATCGTCCGGATGTGGTTCAGGAGGGCTCATCATTTTCCGATGATAGCAAACACGGCCGACGCGGCCCGCCCCCGCTCGTGGTAGTGTCGCCCCCCTTCCATGCCCGCCAAGAAGGTCTCGTCCAAGAAGGCGCCCACCCGGGCCCGCCCGAAGGCCCCCGCGCGTCCCGTCGAGCCGCGGCCGCCCGAGGAGGTCCCGCCCCCGCCAGACTCCCGCCGCCCGAAGGCGAAGAAGACGGTGGTCATCCTCTCGCGCAAGCGCGCCCTGTACTCCACCCGGCGGCTGGTGGAAGCCATCAAGCAGCGCGGCCACCGGCCCCTGGTGCTGGACACCCTGCGCTGCACCATGGTGCTCGCCCCGGGCCAGCCGCGGATGCTCTACCGCGGGGTGGACATCAAGGGCGTGGACGTGGTGATTCCCCGCATTGGCGCCTCCATCACCGGCTACGGCCTGGCGGTGGTGAACCACTTCGAGATGATGGGAGTGCCGGTGCTCAACGGCTCCCTGGCCATCTCCCAGAGCCGCGACAAGCTGCGGGCGCTCCAGCTGTTGTGCCGCGCCGGGCTGGACGTGCCCCGGACGGTGATGGCGCACGACCGCAGCAACGTCCGCAAGCTCGTGGAGGAGGTGGGCGGGCTGCCGGTCATCATCAAGCTCTTGCGCGGCACCCAGGGAGTCGGGGTGATGATCGCCCACTCGCTCCAGGAGCTGCAGACCATCGTCAACACCTTCTGGGACCTGGGGCAGGAGGTGGTGCTCCAGGAGTTCGTCGCCGAGAGTAAAGGCCGGGACGTGCGCGCCCTGGTGGTGGGAGACACGGTGGTGGGCGCCATGCAGCGGCGGGCGAAGAAGGGTGAGTTCCGCTCCAACATCCACCGCGGCGGCGAGGGCCACCCGGTGGAGTTGCCTCCCGCATATATGGATGTGGCGGTGCGGGCCGCGCGCCTGCTCGGGCTGGAGATCGCCGGCGTGGACATGCTCGAGGGGCGCTCGGGGCCGCGGTTGATGGAGCTCAACTCCAGCCCCGGATTCGAGGGACTGGAGCAGGCGACGAAGCAGGACATCGCCGGGGCGATGATCGACCACGCCCTCACTCTCGGTGCGCGCCAGACGGTGTGACACGCGGGAGTGCCGCTCGCGGAGCAGGCGAGCGGACGAGCTTCTTGCCTGGCCCTCTTGGGAATGGGCTCATCTCCAAAGTGTCGGAGGGGATTGGCAGTGGGAGTGCGGCCTTCGTAATCTGTGTGCGCTCGCACATGAAGCTCCCGTCCAAGCCGCTGCAGATCACCGTCTACCAGGATGTGTTGTGCGCCTGGTGCTATCTGGCCGACCTGCGGCTGGAGTCCCTCAAGCAAGAGCTCGGAGATGCCATCCGATGGCGCGTGCGCCCCTACCCGTTGCGCCTGCAGGACAAGAGGCCCACGGAGAAGGAGCTGCGCGGGCTGACGGAGGAGGTACGCCGGGCCCAGCAGGAGCCGGAGCCGGTGGCCAAGCTGCTGACGACGGAGCTGTGGCAGGGCGGAGACGCACCGCGCTCCAGCATCCCCGCACTGGCGGCGCTCGAGGCGGCGCGGCTGCAGGGCCCGACGGCGAGGGCGTACCTCGCGCGAGCCATGCAGCGGGCGGCGCTGGAGCAGGGCGTCAACGTGACGCGCACGGATGTCATCTTCGAGCTGGCCAGCCGCGTGGGCCTGGACATGGGCCCCTTCTCGGCGGCGTACCACTCGGAGGACACGCGCAAGCTCATCCTCGACGAGCACCAGGTGGCGGCCAGCCGGGGCGTGCGCGGAGTCCCCACGCTCGTCATCGCCGGCCGGTGGATGGTGTGCGGTCTGCGCGAGGTGGCCGAGTACCGCCAGCACATCCTCACCTGCCTGGGCAAGCTGTACGCCCCCCGCTCCGGCTCATCCGAGCGCATGGTGCACTAGCCCTCAGGCCCGGAGACTCCACCCGCGCGGAAACAGGAGGTTGAATTTTCCTCCAGCTCCCCCGTCTGCTTGGGTGTCGTCGCCATGATGAAATGGGCGGGCCGGCCTTGCCTCCGGCCCCGGAGAAACTCCATGCGTCGCCTTCTCGTCCTCACCGTCCCGGCCGCCCTGATGATGGGGACCGGCTGTGTCGCCCACTACCACCAGCCGGGCTACTACTCCTCGAACACCACCACCACCTACGAGTACCGGTACTCGGGGCCGCACCCCGACGCATACGGAGGCTGGTGCACCGAGTCGTATAGCCATGTCCATGAGTATGCCCCCTCGGACATCAACACCTACACGTACTCCGACAACATCTACGTGTACCGGGGCCCGCGCGTCGTCTGGTACTTCGACTACCACCCGGTAGTCGGCGGCGGCACCTGCTACCTCCACGGCCGCCACAGCCACGACTACTTCCCGTACACGTACTCGGGCAGCACCTACAGCTGGGACCGGGGTCGCTCGGTGTACGTCTACAACAACTACCGGCCGCCTCCGCCGCCGTCCTCCAACAATGGTGGCTGGGGCAACTCGCACGACGCCTCGCCCATCGGTGGCGGCTATTCGAACCCGCCGCCTCCGCCCTCGAATGGGGGCAGCTGGGGCAACTCCAGCAGGCCGCCTCCTCCTCCGGGAACGGGCTACGGCTCGCGGCCCCCGACCAGCGGCGGCAACCCCAACGGTGGTTGGGGTAACTCGCAGCCTCCCCCCACCTCCGGTGGCGGCTGGGGCACCCCTCCTCCGGGCTCGAGCACCGGCTCGCAGCCCCCGACCAGCGGTGGTGGCTGGGGCAATCCGCCTCCGTCCAACCCGGGTGGCGGCAATGGCGGCCCGAACACGAGTCCTCCTGGACACCACGGCAACGGCGGCGGCTGGGGGAACAACGGTAGCGGCAATCCCGGTCGCGGCCATGATCGGGACCACGATGACGACGACAACTCGCCGCCTCCGTCCCGTGGCGGCGGCTGGGGGAACAACGGTGGTGGCAACAGCGGCGGCGGCAACAGCGGCGGCGGCAACACCACCCCGCCTCCTCCGCGTGGCAATGGAGGCGGCTGGGGGAACAACGGTGGCGGCAACAGCGGCGGCGGTAACAGCACCCCGCCGCCTCCTCCTCGCGACCAGGGCAACGGCGGCGGCTGGGGGAACAACGGTGGCGGCAACAACGGTGGCGGCAACAGCGGTGGCGGCAACAGCGGCGGCGGCTCACCTCCTCCGCGTGGCAATGGGGGCGGTTGGGGCAACGGTGGCGGCAACAGTGGTGGCGGTAACAGTGGTGGTGGCAACTCCACTCCTCCGCCCAACAACAACGGTGGTGGCAACAACGGTGGTGGCAACGGCAACGGAAATGGTTGGGGCCGTCGCCGGTAGAGCGTGACTTCACGTTGTTCGTGACTCGAGGGCCGCTCCCTTCCTCTCGCGAGGCAGGGGCGGCCCTTCGTGTTTTCCACCTGTGAGCACTCGGATGGCGGAGCGTTCCGTCATCCATGGGACGTCTGCGGCCCCAGGGTGGGATTGCCGACGCGCGGGAGCGTGAAGATCTTGGCGCGCAGACATGAAGCGTCCGAGTCTCGTCCTCTGCTGCGCTCTCCTCGGGCTCGTCCCCACTGCCTGTGGCCCGGGTTCTGATCCCGACCCCGGTGTCGATCGCAGTGACAGCTCGACGGTGGATCTCGACCACCTGACCATCACCGTCTCCGGCCGCGCCGAGGTCTTCCCCGAGGCCGCCCGCCTGCTCGACGCCCAGGGCCAGCCGGCGCCCACGCTCGACGGCGTCGCCCTCACCCTGGAGGAGCCCCTGCGTGTCGGCGTGAACGACGCGGACTCCATCCTCGGCCGGGGAGACATCGGCGCCGACGGAGCGTTCTCCGTGCCGGAGGTGCCGGTGCGCGACATCCACCTGAGCCTCGCCGCGAGCCTCGAGCTCGAGGGCTTCGTTCGCAGCTCCACCGTCGTCTTCGACACCGTCTTCACCCGCACCCGGCCGCGCACCGACATCATCGACGCCCGGGCCTGGGCGCTGCCCAACGCCTTCCACGACGCTCTCACCCGCGCTGTCGGCGAGATGGAGATCCGCGCCCATACCAGCGACCGGGCTCGCACCCTGCGCGAGGCCGGCTTCATCCTCGGCCGCGTCGTGGATGCCGCTGGCGCGCCCGTCGCGGGTGCCCGCGTCGTGCTCGACCGCGGAGATCTCGCCAACCGCATCTACTACCCCGCCCCAGACTTCCAGAGCGCCGACCAGACGGGGACCAGCGCCACCGGCCTCTTCCTCTACGTGCACTCCGGCGCGGAGGCGGAGACCTTCAGCCTCTCCATCCAGGGCACCCAGGACTACCTGCCGCGCAACGCGGGAGCCACTCCGGGCATGGGGCTCGTCCTCACCCTGTACCCGGGCAGCTACCCTCCGTAGCGTCACGGGACCGCGGAGTCCTGCTCCTCGAACAGCGGAGGTGCTCGTCCCACGAGCGCTTCCTGGAGGGCCCGGGCGAAGGCATCGAAGCTCGCGTCCCGGGTGCGGATCCGCTCGGGGTCGAGGTACCGCGCTACGCGTTTCTGCTCCCTGGGACCCCACTCACCGAGCAACTCCCGCAGCACCTCCTCGGGCCGGCCCCGCTCGTGCCACAGCTCTTCCGGGACGCGTGTCCCCGAGGCTCGCTCGAGGGCCTTCTCATCCGCGAGCACCCAGCGCTCGATGGAAGGCACCAAGGGAATCAGCGACACCTTGTCCTCGAGCCGCACCCGGACGAGAGGCTCCTGGAGCTCACTGGCCATCAAAGAGATGCGGCGTCTACTGGTGGAGCCCGTGTTGAAGAGGATGAAGAAGCGCTGGTAGTTCTTGGTGAGCAGCAACTCCACCAGGGAGAAGATCCCTTCGCGAGGAGTGTCCGCGAAACGGAGGGTCGCGAAACAGGGCTGAGATGCGAGGCGCTGCCGCGCAACCAGCTTCCACGCCAGCGCTTCCACGAACAGTTTCTCTTTGTCGCCATCGACGAGGAAGGCAATCTTCCGCTGCGCCGACTGCTTCAACGCTCTTCCCCTCATGAGTTCCCCCGGAAGTCCTTGATCGACCGATAGGTCGCATGACACTGCCCGTAGCTCGCCGCGTGCCAGAGCTTCACCTCGAGCACCTCGCGGAACGAGTGCGCGCGCAACAGGGCGTCGTCGAGATCGTGCTCGCTGAACAGCAGGGTGTTGATGCCCTTTCCCCAGGTCATGGCCTGAATGGCTCCCTTGCTGAACTCCGCTCCCAGGTAGAGGAAGACGCCCAGTGTCCCGGCCAGCTTCCCCTCGAGCTTGCCCCGGAACGCGAACACATCCCCCACCGACACCCGCTCCATCCACCGGGCTTCCAGCAGGAAGTGCCGATATCCGTCGGTGAAGGAGATGTCGATCTCCTCTCCGGGCGGACGGGTGTTGCGCCGTGGGCGCAAGGACTCGGACTCGAGCAACTCGTAGATGAGGGCCTCGAGCCGCCAGCCCCGCTCCTGCGCCTCCAGCCGGCCCCTCTTCAGCACCTCGTATTCCCGTCGCAGCTCCACCTTCCGGCGTCTCATGCCCCTCGCCTCCCGTCCCGGACAGGCCCCTGGCCTCTCCGTCACTGAACGTATTCAGTATAGTGGAGGCCCCTGACGTCTCAGGTCAGGCAGTCTGCGGTCTGGCGCCACGAATGGCAAGCCTGCCCCGGGGAGCTCCACGGAGCCCGTCACCCGGGTGTCGTCTCAGGTAGGGCAACCCGAGAGGGGAGATGATCTCAACCCCCCGCTCGCCCTGGGAATGATGGGTCAGTGACCCTCGGCCCGGGTCGCTCCCGCGGGAAGCGGCGCCTTGGGCACGAACCAGCGCGGCAACCAGTCCGCGCCCTTCGACTTCGTCAGCTGCGTCTGGCCGCTTCCATCCGCCCGCGACAGGAACAGCTCCACGTCTCCCGTGCGGTCCGATGCGAACACCAGGTACTTCCCATCCGGGCTCCACGCCGGCTGGTCATCCACGCTCTTCCCATCCGTCAGCGCCACCGCCTCCCCGCCCGCGACCTTCGCCACCCAGACGCGCGCCTTCCCGTTCTGCTCCTTCCCCTTCGCCACGAAGACCAGCGTCTGTCCGTCCGGGCTCCATGCCGGCTCCCGCTCCTCGCCCGTCGTCGCGCTCCCCGACACCGACTTCAGCCCCGTCCCGTCCGGCTTCACCACGAACACCCGCGTGCGCCCCTCGCGATCGCTCAGGAACGCAATCCACTTCCCGTCCGGGCTCCAGCGCGGCGCCATGTCCTCCCGGTAGAAGGCCGTCAACCGGCGCACGTCCGTCCCGTCCGCCTTCATCACGTAGATTTCCGGGTCCCCCTCGCGGCTGGACACGAACGCCACCTGCGTCCCGTCCGGTGACACACTCGGCTCGAAGTTGCCCTCGCGCGCCGTCGCCAGCCGCGTCACCTCCGCGCCCGCACGCGGCGCCTGCCGCACCACGTCGCTGAAGCCCTGCGCGTCCGACTCGGCCACGAACCAGGAACCGTCCGGTGACCAGCTCGGGTTGCGCGCCCGCGCCCGCGGCTCCGTCAGCATCACCACCGGGCCACCCTCCAGCGGCGCCAGCCGGAGCTGCTCCACGTGCAGCCCGCCCACCTCCGCCGCCGCCACCACCAACACCGCCGCGCCATCCGGAGACGGCGCGGCGGGATACTCGTCCTCGGGACCTCGCGTGAGCTGCGACTCCTCGCCCGTGGGCCGCACCAGCCAGACATCCTTCTGGGGCGCCCGCTCCGAGACGAAGGCGATGACTCCAGGCATCCCCCGCCGCTCTTCCGAGGAGAGGGGACCCGAGCCGGAGGCTCCGCCGCCACACATGCCGGCCTTGCACCCCATTCCGAGCAGGGCGAGCACGGCCAGCCGCCGCGCCCCACCCCGCCACGCCTGCTTCGCGAAGTCCCGAGTCATCACGTCACATCATTACCGTACGCGGATGGCGTCCGCGATGACCACGGAGCCCTCGGTCGTCCAGCGGCTGAGCTGCACCTTGTTCCAGCCGGCCGGGAAGCTCCACGTGCCCAGCGTGTTCCAGGCGCCGCCATTGGCCTGCTGGTTCGCGCTCACCGTGGCCAGCTTGTTGCCGTTGGCGTCCCAGATGATGAAGGGCGCCGTGGCCGAGCGGTTGGTGCCCGCCGTCCACCACGCGTCGATCGTCTTGCTGCCCGCCGCCGACATGTAGAAGTAGAACGTCGCCGGGTCGGAGATGGCCTGGGTGCTGGCGTAGAAGTAGCCCGAGCCGTAGTAGCCCGCCGTCGAGGACGTGGAGATCCACGAGTCAGACACCTCGATGTAGCCCTTGGAGGTGTCGTTGTTGGCGTTGTTGCTGTCGATGATCAGGCTGGAGCTGGTGGTGCCGCAGTAGCCCTGCACCTTGCTGATGTACGAGGACCACGGCCAGTTGGGACCCGGGTCCGTGCGGCTGGACGGCTGCAGCCGCCCGTGCGCCACGATGTGGTAGCTGTCACGCACCACGGTCCGGTCCTTCGAGATGTCGCACGTCAGCTTCGCCGACGCGTCGATCTGCCCGGCCGGGAAGGACGTCTGGCTGGCGTAGCCGCCGTGCTCGATGCCCACCGAGAAGTGGTTCACCGACACGGTGTTGAGGCCGCACATCACGTTGCCGTTGAGGCTGCAGTCATAGCTGGCCGCCACGTGCCAGGCGCGGTTCGCCTCGGCCACGAGCTGGGAGATCTCGCTGCCGCTCTCGTTCACCACGTAGTGCGCGCTGGCCTGGGCCGCGGTGTTGGTCAACCAACTCCAGCAGCTCGAGTAGCTGCCCTCACAGGTGTGGATGACGATGAGCTGGATGTCCGTGCCCGAGGGACGCGAGCCGTAGTTGGGCGAGGCGCGCCAGACGGACGCCGCGTAGTCCGGGCCCGCGGCCATCGCGTGCACGCTCGGCGAGGCGAACTGCGCCTGCACCTTCGTCGGCATCAGCGACACCGCCACCGCTCCGCCCGGCGTGCTCGCCACCGCTCCCTTGCGCAGCACGTCGTACACCTGGTTGTGGATGTACTGGGCCTGCGCCTCACTGTTGGTGATGCCGCTGAGCTTCGCGGCCGCAGGCGCCCATGCGCCCAGCTCCGCCCGGTCCACCTTCAGCTCGTCCGCGTACGAGGACAGCAGCGCCGCGGCTCCACGGATGTTGGCCAGCGGCTCGGTGCGTACCGCTTCCTCGGACACTCCGGCCAGACGTGCCGCCTCGGTCACGTTCGCGCCGCGCAGGGCCATCAGGCCGTACGCCGCCGGCATGCCCTCGAACTCCTGCTCGCCCTTCACCATCTCCCACCGGGTCTCGGTGTAGGCGATGGCCTTGAGCAGGTCCGCCGGAACCTTGAACTCGGCGGCGGCCTGGGCAAACGCACTGTCCAGCTCGTACGGGGTGCGCTCGGCCTCGCGCTGGGCGGGGGTACGCGAATCCTCGACGGCGGCGGGAGTCGTGGAGGGGGTGGGCTCCTGCGGACCACACGCAGTCAGCGAGAGCGCAGCAGCTGCGGCGGCCACCAACGGCTTACGGAACGGGTGCATGCACAGCACTCCTTGTGGGGGGGGATACCAAAAGGGCGGAGCAACAGCTCCGACCTTCTCCTCGTTTGGAGGGCCGACAAAATGCACTTTCCCGGACCCCTTGGGAAGCCCGTTTTTCTTGAAATTCCATACTGTTGGAAATGGTTCCGTGACGCGGACGTGACGCGGTCCACGGAGCAGGGCGAGCACGGTCAGTCGCCGCGGCCCACCCTGCCCCGGGTCAACACGTCAGGGGATCAGCGCACGCGGATGGCATCCGCGATGACCACCGAGCCCTCGGTGGTCCAGCGGCTGAGCTGCACCTTGTTCAAACCGGCCGGGAAGCTCCACGTGCCCAGCGTGTTCCAGGCGCCGCCATTGACCTGCTGGTTCACGCTCACCGTGGCCAGCTTGGTGCCGTTGACGTCTGAGATGATGAAGGGCGCCGTGGCCGAGCGGTTGGTGCCCGCCGTCCACCAGGCGTCGATCGTCTTGCTGCCCGCCACCGGCAGGTAGAAGTAGAACGTCGCCGGGTCGGAGATGGCCTGGGTGTTGGCGTAGTAGTAGTCCGAGCCGTAATAGCCCGACGTCGCGGACGCGGAGACCCAGTTGCCGGACACCTCGATGTAGCCCCTGGCGGTGTCATTGTTGGCGTTGTTGCTGTCGATGATGATGGGGTCGCCGCAGTAGCCCTTCACCTTGCTGATGTACGAGGACCACGGCCAGTTGGGACCCGGATCCGTGCGCGTCGCCGGCTGCAGGCGACCGTGCGCCACGATGTGGTAGCTGTCTCGCACGATGCCACGGTCCCTCGTGATGTCGCACGAGAGCTTCGCCGAGGCGTCGATCTGCCCCGTCGGGAAGGACGTCTGGCTGGCGAAGCCACCGTGCTCGATGCCCACCGCGAAGTGGTTCACCGACACCCCCTTCAGGTTACTCAACACACCGCCGTTGAGGCTGGGATCGTAGGTGGCGCCCACGTGCCAGGCGCGGTTCGCCTCGGCCACGAGCTGGGAGATCTCCGAGCCGTCCTCACTCACCACGTAGTGCGCACTCACGCCGGCGTCGGGGTTGATCAGCCAGCCCCAGCAGCTCGAGTACGTGCCCTCGCAGGTGTGGATGACGACGATCTGCACGCCGCCGGTGGAATCGGTGGGACGCGAGTTGAAGTTGGGCGAGGGGCGCCAGATGGCGGCGGCGTAGTCCGGGCCCGCGGCCATGGCATGCACGCTCGGCGAGGCGAACTGCGCCTGCACCCGCGTCGGCATCAGCGACACCGCCACCGCTCCCGCCGGCGTGCTCGCCACCGCTCCCTTGCGCAGCACGTCGTACACCTTGCTGTGGATGTACTCGGCCTGCGCCTCGCTGTTGGTGATGCCGCTGAGCTTCGCGGCCGCAGGCGCCCACGCGCCCAGTTCCGCCCGGTCCACCTTCAGCGCATCCGCGTACGAGGACAGCAGCGCCGCCGCGCCCCGGATGTTGGCCAGGAGCTCGGTACGAACCGCCTCCTCCGACACGCCAGCCAGGCGCGCGGCCTCGGCCACGTTGGCGCCACGCAGCGCCATCAGGCCGTACGCCGCCGGCATGCCCTCGAACTCCACCTCACCCTTCACCATCTCCCACCGCGTCTCGGTGAAGGAGATGGCCTTGAGCAGGTCCGCCGGAACCTTGAACTCGGCGGCGGCCTGGGCGAAGGCACTGTCCAGCTCGTACGGAGTGCGCTCGGCCTCGCGCTGGGCAGGGGTGCGCGAGTCCTCGACGGCGGCGGGAGTCGTGGAGGGGGTGGGCTCCTGCGGACCACACGCGGCCAGCGAGAGCGCGGCGGCTGCTGCGGCCACCAACGGCTTACGGAACGGGTGCATGCATGCACTCCTTGTAGGGGGGGGGAACGGCAGGTGAAGCGCAGGCTCCGCCCCTTCTGGGGGGAGCTTGCCCGACAAGATGCCTTTTCTTGTTGTACTTGAAAAGCCCGCCTATATTTGAATTCAAATAAAACGAGAAATTTAAGGAGAAAGCAGGCACCCAGACGGCCCGGGGACTGGCAGGCGGAGGGCCACGTCGAGGGCGACGCGGGAAGCGGGCTGGGTTAGGAGAGGGGGATGCGTCTCTTCGCCATCGGGGACACCCATCTGCCCTCCACGCGCAACAAGGACATGCACCGGTTCGGGTGGACCGAGCACCCGCTGCCGCTGCAGCGCGCCTGGGACGCGAAGGTGCGTCCCGAGGACGTGGTGCTGGTGGTGGGAGACATCTCGTGGGCCACGCGGCCCACGGAGGTGATGGACGATCTGAAGTGGCTGGACGAGCGGCCGGGCCGCAAGGTGCTGGTGCGCGGCAACCACGACTACTGGTGGGGAGACTCGGCGTCGAAGCTGCGCAAGCTGCTGGAGCCGTACAAGTCGCTGGAGGGCTTCCTGCACAACAGCGCGTTCGTCATCGGGCGGTGGGTGATCGCCGGCACGCGGCTGTGGACGGCGCCCGAGGCTCCGCCGATGCCGGGCGGGGAGATGGGGGACGAGACCGGAGACGCGGGGTACGTGGAGCGGGAGACGCGGCGGCTGACGACGTCCATCGCGGACGCGGAGAAGAAGGAGAAGGAGAGCGCCGAGCCGCTGACGCGCGTGGTGGCGGTGCACTTCCCGCCGATGTACGCCAACGAGAAGCCCACGGCGTTCCTGGGGCCCATCGAGGCGTTCAAGCCGAAGGTGTGCGTGTACGGGCACCTGCACGCCGGAGGCATCCCGGCCGGCTTCACGGGAGAGCGGGCCGGGATTCGCTACGTGCTGGCCTCGTGCGACGCGGCGGGCTTCTCGCCGGTGCTGCTCGACGAATGAGCCCGCCCGGGAGCTCGGCGCGGGGCTGAGTCTCCGGCCCTACTGCGCCAGGGAGATGGGCTTCCACTGAAGCCCACTGCCCTCCGGACGGCAGGAGCGCCAGACCTCGCCACTGTCGTGCACGGGAGCACTCCCATACGCCAGGGGCACCCCCACGGGGCACAGGCCCTGGGTGACATTGCCCGCTGCATCGCGCACCTCGAAGTGGAGCGTGTACGCGCGGCCATCCCCGGCGGCCGAGCGGTCCGCACGAACCTTCACCGTGGTGGCATCCACGAAGACGATGTCCGGCTCGGCGCCACTCTGGGCCTCGTCCGAGGAGACGCAGGAGATGGAGGCCGAGGCTCCCGTCTGCGTGAGGCCACCGCCGCACTGGTCATGCACCACGATGCAGTCCTCGAGGCGGATGGTGCGGTAGCGCTGGTCCGCGGGCCAGAGCGGCTCGGGCGGCGACAGGGTGACCACCGGAGGCGTCTGGTCCACCACGTTGATCGTGGTGGTGCACGACGATTCGTTCCCCGAGGTGTCCCGCGCGGTGTAGCGCACCACGTTGGAGCCGAGCGCGTACCAGTCCGCCATGGGGCCGGAGACCTGGGCCGCGGTGCAGGAATCGGTGGCGGTGGCCACGCCGGGGTCCACGTAGGCGGAGGCGCGGCCGGTGCACTCGGCGACGATGGGCGCGGGGCACTCGACGGAGGGCGGTTGCGTGTCCACCACCGTGACGGTGGGCGCACAGGTCGAGGTGTTGCCAGACGCGTCCACCGCCGAGTACGCGAGCTTGTGCGAGCCCAGCGGCAGCGCCATCGCATCGGGCTGCGTGACCGTGGCCGGGCCACAGTTGTCGGTGGCGGTGGCGGACGGCGGCGACACGAGGGCGAGGCCCTGGCCGGAGCACTCCACGCGGAAGTCCGCGGGGCACACGAGCGCGGGAGCCTCGCAATCACGCACCTTCACCTGGGACCAGCACGAGTCCTGCGTCTGGCCATCCGAGGCGGTGACACAGACGCCGTACTCTCCCGGGGCATACGGACCCTGCGGGTGCAGGTCCCACGAGACCGAGTCTCCATCCGGGTCCGTAGCGGTCGCCAGGTTGGTGACGGTGGCCACGCACACGCCCGGGTCCGTGCACACGGAGACATCGTGGCAGGTGGTCTGGGGCGCGCGGTTCTCCTTCTGGCACGAGGCGCTGCAACCATCCCCGCTCGTCTGGTTGCCGTCGTCACACGACTCGCCAGGGTCCACGCGGCCGTTGCCACACCGGCGCTCCAGCTTGCACGAGGCACTGCACCCATCTCCGTCCTTCACGTTCCCGTCGTCGCACGCCTCACCGGGGTCCACGGTCCCGTTGCCGCACACCTGGCAGTCCGTGTCCTGCCCATCCACCGCGCCGTCCCCGTCGTTGTCGATTCCGTCCGCGCAGTTCTCCGAGGTGAGGATGACGGCGGTACCTCCGAGCATCACCGGCCTGCCCGAGTGCGGGTTGTAGACCTCGTTGTTGTAGGCGAGCACGCGCAGCCCCGAGAAGCCCGCGGGCCCCGTGAAGACGTTGTGGAAGGACTTGTGACTGAGCTCGGAGGCGCTGATGGTGGGCGCGAACATGTGGAGCTCCGCGCTGGGCTCGGCGAAGTCGAACGTGACGTCCGCGGTGTCGAGCGGAAGGGGGAGGAAGCCCCAACCTCCGCGGACCTCGGCCTGCGTGAGCGCGATGAGCGAGCCCCCCTTCTCATTGATGAACCGCGCGAGGTCCCGCTGGCGCGTGTTGAGCGCGGAGATCTGCTGCTCGGTGAGGCCGCCCAGCGTGTGATGCTCCGCCGAGGGCAGGTAGACGAAGGCGAAGCGGTTGAAGTCCACCTTGGAGATGTCCTCGATCGAGCGCACATGGGTGACGCGCGCACCGGGGCCACCGTGGGTGGGCTCGTTCCAACCGTTGAAGGAGTTCAGCGCCTGCCCACCGTTGACGCCGATGGCGAGGATGCCCGTGCCTCTCGAGCGCGAGCGGGAGAGCGCGGCCCGGAAGAGCGAGGGATAGAGGCCGCCGCAGCGAGTCCCCTCGCAGTGCCACAAGTCATCGGCGTCATCGCCCGTCACGACGACGAAGCCGCCGCGGGCAGGACCTCCCGGAGGAGGCTCGGAGGAGGTGGGAATCCCGGGGGGAGGCCTGGACGAGGGTGGCTGGGTCTCCAGCACGGGCGCGGTCTCGTTCAGGGAGGGCGACTCCGAGTCCTCGTCGTAGCCGCCACAGCCTGACACGAGGCCGACGAGCGACAGGACGGACAGACACACACCGAAGCCACGAAGCGTGCTCGGCAAGCGAGCAGTCAGGCAGGTATCGCGCATGAAATTTCCCCAGCGAGGGCAACGCAGCACCCATGCTGGGCAAATCAGTAGTGATGCAGTGGCCTGCGCGAGGAGCGTGCAGGCGGTGCAATGTCCAGCGAGAGACCCCCTGACGTCCGCTCCACGACGAATGCGGCGGTGTCCCTGTCCACCAGTGACGTGGCCTCCGTCCTGGAGGGCTGTAGCACTGTCATCGGCGAACGGTTCTCACGTGGAGACAATCCGAAACGGCGCGAGAGCAGGCAGCCAGGCTCAGAGCCAGCCCCTGATGTCGGGGTACTTGTCGAGAACCGACAGACAGCGTTCATCAATGAACGTCGCCGCATACGGTCCCGACGCGATGTCGAGGAACCAGACGAAGACGCTGGCAAACGGAAAGCGGCAGAGGGTCCGCTGCGTCTCGATGGCACGCACCCAGTCTCTCCGTGAGCAGAGGTCGTCGTAACGCAGCAGGAGCGCCGGAAGGGTGTTCCATGCATCCTGGCGTCCCTTCTCCAGGATATCGCGCCCCAGCCCGAAGACCTCGATGCTCTTCTCGCCCTTGGGACTCTCCCGGCCCTCAATCGTCCTGGGGCGGTACTTGCCGGTCCTGACCGAGAGGACCAGATGCTCGCGAGGCTCCTCTACGGTGGGATCAATCAGAAGCGGAACCCCGGAGCCATCCAGGGGGAACTGCTCGCGCTTGTAGTTGCTGTTACAGCCGCTGCGCGCCAGCAGGTAGTTGGTCCAGGAAAAGGCCCGCTCGGGGAATCTCGACTTCGGCCAGAAGTGCTCGATGTCCGTGGCCGCGCTGTCCTCGCAGTACATGCAGCGCTGGCGCCCCGTCGCCATGGACTCAAGTGTCGCGCGAACCTCCTCGAACGCCTTTTTGTCCTGCAGCTTCCACAGGTGCTGCGCTTCTCTTTTTGGATCTGCAGCGGTACGCACCTGTTGCGTGCGCTCGTCGAGAAAGGCCATCGTCGACGTGCTCAGCGGCTCACGGTTCAACTTCTTCATTTGTCGAGCCCGAGCTTCCGCACCGCGCGATCCACGAGGGCACTCCCTGTGTTTGGGAGTTGCGCGGAGAGGCGGTCCAGTTCCTCGCGCTCCTCGGGGGTAGCTCCACCTTCGAGGACACGTGCCTCCAGTTGCGCCACGCGCTCGCGAAGCCGCTCGGACTCATCGGAGTGGACGTGCTCGAGCCCGAACAACTCGGTCAAGGCTGCCTCATCGACGGTGCCATTGACCACCGTCTTGTACAGCTCGTCGGAAACGTGCTCTGCAGTGCGGTCCTCGCCTGGGGCTGGGAGCCGGATGAGCCCCTTTGGGTCCGCAGCTTGGCAGACGAACGGGCTGTGCGTGGTGACGATGAATTGGATGTTCGGGAACCGGCTCTTGAACCAGAAACCGATGCGCCGCTGCCAGGAGAGATGCAGGTGTAGCTCAACCTCATCAATCAACACGACGCCAGGGTATGACACACACCATCTGCCATCTTGTTGAACCAGCTTGAATTCGCCATAGGTCGCATGGAGCTGGCGGGCGATGTCCATCACGAGAGCAACGACCGTCCGATAACCGTCGCTCATGTCGCGTAGAGGAAGAGACACTTGCCCCTGAGTCACCCACAACCCCTCGGAATCGACCTTGTCGACCTTCGTGGAATCAGGCAACAAACCATCGTTCAGCAACTTCAAGACCCCATCGAGAAGCTCCGCCGCTCCTTCACGCTTCTCCAGACGTCGCAGGTGTAACTCCTTGAGCCACTGGACGCTCTCGATGAGCGCGGAGTCTTCTCTGAAGAGATTTACCAGCCGAGTTACGGAAGGCGGACCTTGCATCAACCCCTGAACGTCAGAACCAGAGCCCGACAACCTTCGGTAAGGTCCATAACCAACCATGAACCATCCGACCGGGTTGATAGCCCAAGGACCACGCTCCTGAAGCTGAGGGCGGAGTTGGACTTTGCGCTCATCATCAAGCGCAAATAGCGCAGGCTCAGATCCACCAGCCATGCGGATCCATGCCAACCCCGTCCACATGCGCTCTTGGGGCACATCATTCGATCCGCTGAAGCGATCTGCTTCGTCAATAGCCAACTCTGTCGAGGCAATAGCCCCATCTTCTCCCTCACGGATCCACCCGACGAAGCTCCGCTGTAACCCACGCATAGCGCCAGGGCCCACAATCGTGAGGGCAATTGCCTTCAGGAGGGTGGACTTCCCGGAGCCATTGCGCCCAGCCAGCACTGTCCAACCCGCGTAGCGCCCATCGGGGCGCTGAAAGTCGATGCCAATATCAGGAAGCCCCCGAACGTCCTTGAGCAGTACTCTACAGATGTACATGCCGTCTGACCTTGGCCCTCTCTCTTACAATCCGCTCCGCACCTTGGGTGTTGTTCCATCCACCCGCCACGCTCGATCACCATCCATACCCCGTCCCCCGCTTTCTCGCACCTGTCCGTCAGGTCTCGGGATGCTGCCGCGTCACGGGGGCGGAACGCGCTGCCCTCCCCCGGAGACCCTCCCCATGCCGAAGAAGGAACTGCACGAGGCCAACCGCCTCTCCTGGAACGCCGCCACCCGCGCCCACAACAGTCACAAGGGCGACCAGGCCCGCTTCCTCCGCGAGGGCGGCTCCACCCTCTTCCCCGAGGAGCTCGAGCTGCTCGGTGAGTTGCGCGGACGCTCGCTCCTCCATCTCCAGTGCAACTCCGGCCAGGACACCCTCAGCCTCGCCGCCCTCGGCGCCCACGTCACCGGCGTGGACATCAGCGACGAGGCCATCGACTTCGCCCGCCGCCTGTCCGCCGGCTCCGGCCTCCCCGGCACCTTCGAGCGCGCCGACGTCTACGATTGGCTCGCCTCCGCCCCACCTGCCCGCTTCGACCTCGTCTTCAGCTCCTACGGCGCCATCTACTGGCTGTCCGACCTCGAGCCCTGGGCCGAGGGCATCTCGCGCGTCCTCAAGCCCGGTGGCCGCTTCGTCCTCGTCGAGTTCCACCCCGTCCTCTGGCTCTTCGACGAGAAGCTGCGCCTCACCTATCCCTATGGCGGCGGCCACCACGTCCCCGAGGCCGTCGGAGTGGGGGACTACGTCGCCCTCTCCGGCAAGGGAATCACACCCTGGGGCTACGAGGAGGGCGTGCGCGACTTCAACAACCCCCACCCGAGCCACGGCTTCCAGTGGGGACTGGGCGACATCATCAACCCCCTGCTGCGCCACGGGCTCACGCTCGAGCGGCTGGAGGAGTACTGCTACACCAACGGCTGGAACGGCCTCGAGGGCATGCGCGAGGCCCCCGGGCGCCGCTACCTGCTCCCCGAGGGCGTCCCCGAGCTGCCGTTGATGTACGGCCTGGCGGCGCGCAAGGCCGGGTGACTACAGCTCCACCTGCGCTCCCAGCTCCACCACCCGGTTGGGCGGAATCCGGAAGTACGACGTCGCGCTGCGCGCGTTGCGCGACATCCACGCGAACAGCGCCTCCCTCCACATCGCCATCCCCGGCTTCTTGCTCGGAATCAACGTCTCCCGCCCCAGGAAGAACGACGTCCCCATCAGGTTGAACTGCAACCCCTTCTCCCGGCCCCGCTTCAGGATGTCCGGAATGCTCGGGTTCTCCATGAAGCCGTAGCGGGCAATCACCCGCACGAAGCCCTCCTCCAGCTTGATGACCTCCACCCGGTCCTCCGCCGGCACGTGCGGCACCTCCTCCGAGGCGATCGTCAGCAGCATCACCTGCTCGTGCAGCACCTTGTTGTGCTTGAGGTTGTGCAGCAGCGCCGGCGGCGTGCCCTCGGGGCTCCCCGTCATGAAGATGGCCGTCCCGGGCACCCGCACCGGCGGATGGTTGCCGAAGCTCTCCAGCAAGTCCTTCAGCGGCATGGTGGTGGCCCGCAGCCGGCTCGCCAGGATGTCGCGGCCCCGCTTCCACGTCGTCATCAGCGTGAACACCACCACCGCCAGCAGCAGCGGGAACCAGCCTCCCGCGGCGACCTTCACCACGTTCGCCCCGAAGAAGCTCAGGTCCACCAGCGCGAAGAACCCCGCGATCGGCAGCGCCACCGCCCTCGACACGTTCCACCGCTCGCGCGCCACCACGTACGCCAGCCCCGTCGTAATCGCCATCGTCGACGTCACCGCGATGCCGTACGCCGACGCCAGGTTCGTGGACGACTTGAAGCCCAGCACCAGGCAGATGACGCCCACCAGCAGCGCCAGGTTCAGGCCCGGCAGGTAGATTTGCCCCCGCTCCTCCGCCGAGGTGTGCACCACCTCCAGGCGCGGGCTGTAGCCCAGTTGGATGGCCTGCTGCGTAATCGAGAACGCCCCCGAGATGAGCGCCTGCGAGGCGATGACCGTCGCCCCCGTGGACAGCGCCACCAGCGGGTAGAGCGCCCACTCCGGCGCCAGCAGGTAGAAGGGGTTGCGCGCCGCGCTCGGATCCCTCAGCAGCAGCGCCCCCTGCCCCATGTAGTTGAGCATCAGCGCCGGCAGCACCACCGTGAACCACGCCCACTTGATGGGCTTCCAGCCAAAGTGGCCCATGTCCGCGTAGAGCGCCTCGCCACCCGTCACCACCAGGAACACCCCGCCCAGCACCAGGAAGCCGTGCCAGTGGTTGTCCATGAAGAAGCGCACCGCCTGCATCGGCGAGAACGCCCACACCACCGCCGGGTACGTCACCATCTCCTTCACGCCCAGCGCCGCCAGCGTGATGAACCACACCAGCATGAACGGCCCGAAGATGGCGCCAATCCCCGCCGTCCCGTGCCGCTGAATCAGGAACAGGCCCAGCAGGATGAGGATGGTCAGCGGCTGGATGTAGCGCTCGAACAGCGGCGTGGCCACGCTCAGGCCCTCCACCGCGCTCAGCACCGAGATGGCCGGCGTAATCAACCCGTCCCCGTACAGCAGCGCCGCGCCGAAGATGCCCAGCGTTATCACCACCGGGCGCACCTTCACCTCCTCGCCTCGCTTGCGCTGCATCGCCAGCGCCATCAACGCGAGAATCCCGCCCTCGCCCCGGTTGTCCGCCCTCATCACGAACACCAGGTACTTCACCGACACCACGATGATGAGCGCCCAGAAGATGAGCGACAGCACCCCGAGCACGTTCTCATGCGTCGGCTGCACGCCGTGCTCTCCGGTGAAACACTCGCGCAGGGCGTACAGCGGGCTGGTTCCGATGTCTCCGTAGACGATGCCCAACGCTCCCAGCGCCATCGTGGCGACGCGTTTGTAGGGCTCCGTGGCTTCCGGAACAGCGGGGGTCGAGGGGGACGACGGTGCACTCATGGGCGCCTCCTCTAGCCCAACCCCGGCCCGGGAACAGCCCTTTGCCACCGTTCTGACACCCCGAATTCCTGGATTCCAGGTTCTCCCTGCAATATTATTCACTGCTCGTCACACCCGGGGAATACACCGGGTCCCACTTGCCCAATGGAGCTCAAACCATCTGGCGAGGGGAAAGAGCATCCGTCCGGAATCCATCGTTTACCCGGGCCTCTGGAGGTTGGCCGACCCCGTGGGGCCTCATCGGGTCACCTTTTCGTGCTCACATGCGCCGCCGGCAAGCGGCTGGCGGAGACCCATTGGGAGCAGGAGCCAGAGAGGCGCGCAGACAAGACGCCGGGGCGCCGGACGCCGAGCGGCTGACGCTCCTCGTCGAGGCGTCCCATCAGCTCGCCGACGCCGGCCTGGAGCCGCACGCCGTGCTGGAGCGCCTGTGTGGGCTGATGGTCCCCCGGCTGGGCACCACCTGCCACGTGCGCCTGCTGTCCGAGGACGGCCTCTGGCTCAACCCGGTGACATCGGCGCACACGGACCCACGGGAGCTCCCGCTGTTGCAGCGCCTGGCCACCCTGCCGCTGCGCGCGGACGAGGCCCCCCACGTGGGCGTCCTGCGCACCGGCCGTCCCATCCTGTGCACCCCGGCGGAGCTGACCCACGGTCAGAACCCGGCGCTGCCCGCCGAGCCGTCGCTCCGCATGGCGGAGCTCGCCACCGTGCACCTGCTGCTGCTGCCCCTGCGGGCGCGCCAGCGGCCCCTGGGCACGCTCGCCATCTTCCGAGGGCCGGACGTGCCGCCCTTCGAGAAGGCCGAGCAACTGCTGCTGCAGGAGCTGGCGGACCGGGCCGGGCTGGCGCTGGAGGTGGCCTCCGCCTACGAGGCCGAGCGCCGCGCCCGGCACGCGGCGGAGGTGGCCGCCGAGAGGCTCGCGCGCCTGCAGCGCGTCACCGAGGCCCTCAGCGAGGCCGTCACCCCCGCGAACGTGGCCCGCGTCGTCGTGGAGGAGATGAGCGCCGCCATCGGCGCGCAGCGGGCCATCGCCATCGCCCCGCGGGCGGATGAGCCCGGGCTGCTCGAGGTGCTGAGCCACCGGGGCATCGCGCCGTCGAGCCTGGCACGCTGGTCCCGGCTGCCCGCCACCGCTCCGGTGCCCGTGGCCAGGGCGTACCAGACGGGCGAGCCGCTGTGGCTGGAGTCGCGAGAGGCGCTCACCGCCTCGCGCCTGGAGTCCATTGTCTCGGACTCGGAGGTGACGCACGCCATGGTCGCCCTGCCACTGCGGGCGCGCGGGCGGACCCTGGGTGCCATCGGCTTCGGCTTCGAGGCGCCCCGGACCTTCGGCACGCACGAGCGCGGCCTGCTGCTGGACCTGGCGAGGCAGAGCGCCCAGGCGATGGAGCGCGCCTGGCTCTACGAGGCCGAGCAGCAGGCCCGCACCCGCGCCGAGCGCGTCGCCGCGCGCACCGCCCGCCTCCAGACGCTCAACGCCGCCCTCTCCCAGGCCCTCACCGCGCCGCGCGTGGCGGAGGTGGTCATCGACCAGGGCGTGGCGGTCATCGGCGCCGAGGTGGCCTGCCTGTGGATGGTGGACGAGTCCGGCGCCCACGCCCAGTTGCTGCGCAGCGTGGGGATCCCACCGGAGGTGACGGCGGTGGTGGGCACCCTGTCCTTCGGCAATGCCATGCCCCTGGACGACGTCATCCAGTCCGGACGGCCCGTGCTGCTCGAGTCGCGCGAGGAGATTGCCCGGCGCTACCCCGGGATGGACGCGCAGCTGCGCACGCTGGCGCCCACCGCGGCCCCGCTCGCCGTGGCGTGCCTGCCCCTGACAGTGGACGGGCACAACCTGGGCATGCTCGTCTTCGCCTTCGCCGGGGTGCACCGCTTCGACGACGACGAGCGCGTCTTCCTCACGCTGCTGGCCCACCATGCCTCCCAGGCGCTCGAGCGCGCGCGGCTCTTCGCCCAGGAGCGCAGTGCCCGCGAGGCGCTGCGCGACGCCCACCACACGCTGGAGGCCATCGTCCAGTCCTCGCCCACCGCCATCACCCTGGTGGAGCTGGACGGCCGGGTGCGCCTGTGGAACCCCGCCGCCGAGCGCATCTTCGGCTGGAAGGCCGAGGAGGTGCTCGGCCGCTTCATCCCCGTGGTCCCCGAGAACAGGCTGGGGGAGTTCCGCGACAACCTGGCACGCATCGCCCGGGGCGAGTCCATCCTCGGCATCGAAACGCGCCGCCACCGGCGCGACGGCACCACGCTCGACGTGGCCATGTGGGCCAGCGCGGTGAGCGTGGCCGGGGACCGGCGGCTGTGTCTCGCCGTGCAGGCGGACATCACCGAGCGCAAGCGCGTCGAGGCGGCCCTGCGATTCCTCGCGGAGGCCAGCAGCGTGCTCGCCAGCTCGCTGGACCATGAGGTGACGCTGGAGCGGGTGGCCCACCTGGCCGTCCCCACGTACGCGGATGGCTGCTACGTGTACCTGGTCGGTGACGCAGGCATGGTGAGCTGCGTGGCCACCGCCCGCGCCGCGGAGCAGCAGCAGTTGCCTCTGGAGCTGGGGCCGCTGGCACCGGGAGAGTCCGCGGTCTCGCGCGTCATCACCTCGGGGCAGCCGGAGCTGTGCGCGGACCGGGGCTCGCTCGCCTCTCTTCCGAAGCACCCGGGGCCCCTGCTGCCGTGCGAACTGGCCGCGCGCTCCTACCTGTGCGTGCCCCTGCTGGTGCGCGGACAGACCATTGGCGCACTGTCCTTCGTCTCCTCGCGGCACAGCTATGACATGCGGGACCTGGCGCTGGCGCAAGACCTGGCCCGGCACGCCGCCCTGGCCATCGACAACGCCCGCCTCTACCGCGAGGCCCGGGACGCCATCCGCCTGCGCGAGGAGTTCCTCTCCATCGCCAGCCACGAGCTGCGCACGCCCATCACCGCGCTCCTGCTCCAGGTGCAGGGGCTGCTCGGGGTGTGCGCGCGCAACCCCGACGGCGTTCCACCCCAACGGCTGCGCCGCGGCCTGGAGATGGTGGACCGGCAGGTGAAGCGGCAGATGCACCTGGTGAATGACCTGCTCGACGTGTCGCGGCTGGGCGCGGGCCGGCTCGAGCCGCGGCCGGAGCCATTGGACCTCGCCGCCCTGGTGCGCGAGGTGACGGAGCGGTTCGAGCAGGAGCTGGCGCGCACGGGCTCGCGCCTCACGCTGCACGCCCCGGCCCCGGTGCCCGGAAACTGGGACCGGATGAGGTTGGACCAGGCGGTGACGAACCTCGTCTCCAACGCGGTGAAGTACGGGCAGGGCAACCCCATCCACATCACCGTGGAGGCCGAGGGCGGATGTGCCCGCCTGGTCGTGCGCGACGCGGGCATTGGCATCGGGCCCGAGCACCTGGAGCGCGTCTTCGGCCGCTTCGAGCGCGCCGTGTCCGAGCGCCATTACGGGGGCTTCGGCCTGGGGTTGTGGATCGCCCGGCAGAGCATCGAGGCCATGGGCGGCCACATCACGGTGAGCAGCCAGCTGGGCGTGGGCTCCACCTTCCGCGTGGAGCTGCCCCGCGCGCTGGAGTGAGCCGGAGGGCAGCCGGCCAGCCGGGCCCGTCCCGGGCCGACCACCGGGCGAAACATTCCCGAGATGGCTCCTCCATCTAGGAGCAGACCTGAATCCGCGAAAGGAAGAGCCATGACAGCGAGAACGCAGTCGACCCTCAGCGCCTTCAGCAAGCTGCTCGCCGTGCTGGTCATCATCGGCGCCCTCAACTGGGGGCTCATCGGCCTCTTCAAATGGAACCTGGTGACCGCCCTCTTCGGGGAAACGAGCGCGTGCGGCCAGTGCCTCTACATCCTCGTGGGACTGGCCGGACTGGCACTCGCCTTCACCTTCCCGTGGAGGAACGAGCGGGTGGGACCCGGCACGGCGGAGCGGAGCCAGGACTCCCCCAGGGAAGTCCGCCCCTGACCTTCTTCAGACTCTGGTTGTGGGCCTTCAGGCGCGACAGTGGGCTTGATCCGGTTACGTGGACAGTTGGGTTATGCTGATCAGGCGCTCGCGAGCGCCCGGCGCAGCCGCGCGATTCCGCCGGGCAGGCCGCGCACGGTCATCCGCCGGCCCGTCTCGTCGTAGGCCTCCTTCACCACGCGCGCGTGCTCGAATACCTCGCCGAGCAGCGCCTGCCGCGCGTACGGGAGGACGAGCTCGTCCTCCACCATCAGTCCGTCGAAGTAGTCGATGATGTGCTGCCGCAGCGCCGCCACGTCCTCGGGCGCCTTCGCCGAGAGCTGGAGGGCATCCGGGAAGCGCGCGGTCAGCGCCGCCCGCTCCTCCGGGGCGACCTTGTCCATCTTGTTGAGCAGCAGCCGGCTCGGCACTGCGTCGGCGCCGATCTCCCGCAGCACCTCGAGCGTCACCTGCAGCTGGCTCTCGAAGGTGGGGTCGGACGCGTCCACCACATGCAGCAGCAGCGACGCCTCGAGCGCCTCGTCGAGCGTCGAGCGGAACGAGGCCACCAGGTCGTGCGGCAGCTTCTTGATGAAGCCCACCGTGTCCGAGATGAGCACCCGCGGCCGCGTCTCGGGATGCAGCGCGCGCACCGTGGTATCGAGCGTCGCGAACAGCTTGTCCGCCACCAGCACCTCGCTCCCGGTGAGCGCGCGCATCAGCGAGGACTTCCCCGCGTTGGTGTAGCCGACCAGCGCCACGCGCAGCTGGTCCCGCCGCGCGTGGCGCCGGTGGTCGTTGTCCTTCTGGATGACCGCGAGCGCCTCGCGCAGCTCCGCGATTCGGTCGCGGATCTTCCGGCGGTCGAGCTCGAGCTCCGACTCGCCCGCGCCCGGGCCCTGCTGGCGTCCGCCGCCCGAGGACTCGCGCATGCGCGGCGCGACGTAGCTCAGGCGGGCGATCTCCACCTGCAGCTTTGCCTCGCGGCTGCGCGCGTGGCGGTGGAAGATCTCCACGATGACGCCGGTGCGGTCGAGCACGCTCGCCGCCGTGGCGCGCTCCAGGTTGCGCGCCTGGCTCGGCGAGATGTCGTGGTCCACCACCACCACCGTGGCCTTCGGCGCGGCGTCCGCGGCGGCGTCGTCGGAGGGTGGCTCCTCGCCGCCCTCGCCCTCGTCCTCGTCCTCGGGGGCGTCCGCGCTCCCGTCTCGGGGCAGCTCCTCGTCCGCGGCCTCGCCCTCCTCCGCGTCCGCCCCCTCGAAGCGGGCGCGCGCCTTCGACTTCTTCGCCGCCACGCCGGAGGGGACCACCCCGGTGCCGCCCGTCAGCTTCGCGAGCTCCTTGAGCTTGCCGCTCCCCAGGACCGCCCCGCCGGCGAGCGCGCTGCGCTTCTGCGAGAGCGTCGCGACGACCTCGTAGCCGAGCGTGTGCACGAGCCTGCCGAGCTCCGCGAGACTGCCCGCGTGGTCCTCATCGGACACACCGGGGAGTTGGACGGCGACGAGGACGGCGCGGGGACGGGGGGCATTGGTTTCCACCGGCGGGTTGCTAACACGAACCCACCCGCACCGCCGCACCTGTCTCCCGGGCTCGCCGAGCAGGCAGGCCGCCTCGGTTCCCGCCGCTTCCAATCGCAGTGACTCTTCTTCGAGTGGGTGAAGGACCTGGAAGGTCCGCGCCCCGCGTGAGATGGTCCAGACCCCCGAGCGTGGCTCTCCAACCCGCTCTTCGAGAGGGGGTAGCGGCGTGGCTTTCAATAAGGGTTATGCCTACCGCGAGCAGCTGGGCACCCGGGCGCGGGGACAGAGCACGCTCTCCTATCTGGTCGCCACCTACCGGCACTCCCCGAGCGCGGTGTGGCGGGAGCGGCTCGCCCGGGGCGAGGTCCTGTTGGATGACCTCCCCGCGACGGGCGAGGAGCGGCTGAATGCCGGCCAGTGGCTCGTCTGGAACCGGCCTCCCTGGGAGGAGAAGGAGACGCCGCACGACTACTCGCTCGTGCACGAGGACGAGGCGATCCTGGCGGTCATCAAGCCGGGCGGCCTGCCCACGGTGCCGGGCGGAGGATTCCTCGAGAACACCCTGCTGCACCTCGTGCGGGAGCACTTCCCGGAGGCGAGCCCCCTGCATCGGCTGGGACGCGGCACCTCGGGCCTCGTGCTCTTCGCGCGCACGCACGACGCGGCGGCGAAACTGTCCCGCGCCTGGCGCGATCACGAGGTGGAGAAGCGCTACCGGGCCCTGTCGAGCCGCGTGGCCACCCAGGAGTGCTACGAGATCAACGTGCCCATTGGCGAGGCGGAGCATCCGGGCATGGGCATGGTGCCCATGGCGACTCCAGGCGGGAAGGCGTCCCGGAGCCTGGCGCGCGTGCTCCAGCGGCGCGCGGCGAGCACCCTCTTCGAGGTGGACATCCAGACGGGCCGCTCCCAACAGATCCGCATCCACCTGGCCTTCATCGGGCATCCGCTCGAAGGAGATCCCGTCTACACCGTGGGAGGTGTGCCGCGCGCCGAGCATCCGGGACTGCTCGGGGATATCGGCTACCTGCTGCACGCGGAGCGGCTGTGCTTCGTGCATCCGCTCACGGGAAAGCGCTTGGAGCTCCACGCCTCCATCCCGCGCGAGCTCCAGGTGGAGGAGAACGCGGGCTGAACGGGCGCGAGTACCGTGCGGCAGCGTGCAGGCGCCAGGGGAGCCCAACCCCTCTGTCCACTGGGTCGGGGCAAGCTCACCCAACACGGCGACCACCGCGAAACCCAGACACAGCATGAGCTTCTTGAGCATGAGGCCTCCTCGGAGCAGGAGTCCTGAATATGGCACACACTTCGAGTGAACTACCGAGCTCCTTCCACGGGCGTGAAGTCTTCATCATCATGCTCATGGAAAGTACCTACCGCTCTGTCAACGTGCCCCCCACCCCCACCCTCGTGCCCAAACAAGCGGGCGTGCAACTCATTGAGCCCCCCGCAAGGCGGGCCTGACGGCACTGGACGCCAAGAAGATCAACAAGCTTTATCAGTGCCCCTGACGAAGTGCCCGTGGGAGCATATGGATCGTGACCCACACAACGCCAACCCGAAGACCCTCGAGCAGACTCACCCCGGCCGCACTGGTGCTGGTGCTCGCGGGCTGTCAGCACGCACCGGAGTCCCAGGCCGTTCCATCGTCGCCAGCGCCTGCCGCGGCGGCGCCCGTGAACCCCGGGCCCGGCATCTGGACCTACGTCTGCGGAAACGGCGAGACGCTCCGGGCGGACTATCCGGGCGCCGACACCGCGGTGGTGGAGCGCGGTGGCCGGCTCCATCCGCTGAAGGCCGCGCGAGCCGCGAGCGGTGCGCGCTACACGGGCTCGGGCCTGCAATGGTGGACCCGGGGCTCCGAGGCCACCCTGAGCCAGCTGAAGCCCGGTGAGGAGCTCGCCAGCGACCCGGGCGTGGTGTGCCGGGTCTCCGTCGACGCACCCGTCTCGCCGCCACCGCCCGGGGCGCCCGGCGGGCTGCCGGACGATCGCACCCCGTTGTCGGAAGCACCCGCGGGGCCGAAGAGCCCGCAGGCCGCGGGCGATGTCGTGCAGACCTATTTCGCGCTGCTCGAAGCCGGGAAGTACGGCGACGCCTGGCGGCTCTGGTCGGATGGCGGAAAGGCCAGCCAACGCACGGAAGCCCAGTTCGCCGCCGACTTCGACCGTTACACCAGCTACCACGCCCAGGTCGGCGCGCCCGGCCGGCCCGAGGGAGCGGCGGGCTCGGTCTATGTCCAGGTCCCAGTGGTCATCTACGGGCGGTTCAAGGCCGGGAACGAGCTCCACCAGTCGGGAACGGTCACGCTCCGGCGCATCAACGACGTCCCCGGTTCGACGGAAGAGCAACGCCGCTGGCACATCACCCGGATCGAGCTCTCACCCGAGACACAAGGGCTGGGCGTGTCCGATACCCGGGGGCCGACCTGACGAAGCCGGAGGCGGAACGGAAGGCGAAGTCCTCGAAGCCCTTGGGCATCGCTCCCACCGGCCGCTGCACGGGCCGGGACAGCTGGGTGGCCAGCGCCGAGGGCGCACGCGTACACGACGGACTGCACCCGGCCGGGGCGCGATGGCGGCACCCGGCCGGGGTTCTTCACTCCACGACCGCCTCACCTCAGGGATTCAGGTTCTTCGGGTCGCTGATCGGCGCCAGGTCACCCACGAAGGAGAGCAGGTCCGTCATGGTGAAGTCGCCCGCCTTGGCCGCGGGCAGGGTGGGCGTCCACTGCGGATTGCTGGCCAGGAAGGAACTCGTGTCCAGCTCGAGCAGGCCCACGAAGACCTCGGACAGGATGCGGCTGCCCACGGGACCCAGGCGCTTGCTGCCCCCGCGCTGCTCGGCCTCCTTGAGGATGTAGTACCAGAGCGGAGTCTCGAGGTGCAGGTTGTTCTTGGCGGCCACCGCGCCATCGGGCCCCGTGGCGATGTCCTTGGGCGAGAGCGGCTGGATGCGCATGCGCCGCGCCACGTTCTGTCCCGAGGGCAGGCCGAGGCTGCGCCCGCGCTTCAGGTTGGCGATGGGCAGGTTGGTGCCCGGCAGCACGCCGTGGTCGGGAATCTCCGAGAGCGTCGGCGAGAGGAACGGGTCGAGCTTGCGGCTGAGGCCCGCCGTCACCCCATCGTTGGGGAACTTGAAGAACCGCCGCCAGTCGATGATCCAATCGCTGGGGATGGGCACACCAATGCCCGAGCGCCCGGAGAAGCGGAACAGCAACTGGAGCGTCGCCGGCACCTTCTTGCGCGGGCCGTCCTTGAAGGTGAAGACCTCGTTGTAGTCGTACGCCTCGCGCACCATGCTGTGCCCCAGGCGGTACGCGGCGGCGGAGAACTCCACCGGGATGAAGGCATCGCCCTCGGGGAGGTAGAACGACCGGCCCTTCTCGAGCACGTCGTCGAGCACGTCATCGTCCACCACGCGCCGCAGGAAGTCGTTCAGGACGATCCACTGGTAGTGCCAGATGACGAGCTTGCGGGCCTGCTCGAACAGGGTGAGCTGGGTGGCGGACGGGGGCGGCGCGATGGTGCCGGCCTTCAGCCCATCGACCACCTTGTTGTGGAAGCGGAGGAAGGCCAGGTGCAGCTGGGCGACGATGAGGTTCTCGTCGTTGCGAGGGTCTCCGATGATGGCCAGGTTCTGCGAGCCACGCGGCAGGTCGAACGGGAGCGCCGTCTTCACCTTCGGATCGCCGATGCCGGGAGTCGTGTTGGTGCGCCCGAGGACGAAGCGCGCCTCGTTGGGAGGGAGCTCGTAGAGATAGGGCTGATCGCCCGGCCCCCGGCCATAGACGCAGTCCAGGTCGAGCGCGGGGGTGCGGAAGTTGTGGAGGGCCAGCGGGTCGACCTGCACCTCCTGGATGGGCGTGGTGTCGAAGGTGATGTCGTGGTCGATGAACTGGCCCAGGTACGTGAAGCCCGCGGGGACGTCCTCGTTGTCACCCTTGGGGTCCGCCGGGGCGGGGTCCTTCATCGCCCGGCCGAGCTCCTCCAGCGCCGCCACCGGCGGCAGTAACGGTTGCAGCGACGGGAAGATCCTCCCGAACTTGCCCGAGGGGACAAACTGCCCCAACGGAGTCCCTTCTCCATTGCGAACCAGAAGACCATGAATGGACGGCATCGCTTTCCCTCCTGTGGGTACTGCGACCGGACAGACAGCGGTCGACGCGTCTGTGAGGGCGCGGGCCTGCCCCATGCTGGGTGGGAAGCTCGGAGAGCTGGCGGCCACGCGCGGCGCATGGATGAGCGCTCGGGCGATGGGCCACAATGTACGAAAGGGCACGTGTCCGGTAGCGCTCCAGCCACTCGGACCACGAGGTGATGCGGGAGGTGCGGCACCCGCCGGGAAGGCTCCTTACTCCTGTGTCAGAGTGCCGCCGACGGGACCGAGGTCGCGGTAGGCATCAAGGGCATTCAGGGCTGGGACTTCTGGTTCGACACCGCCGAGTTCTGCAAAAAGGCCCCGGAGAGCTTCGCGGCCATCGCCGACGAGTTCGACTTCTCTCGTCTCGACGACTGCACGCTACCGCCCTCTTCCGCCTCGCCGAGCGCCAGCTGGAAGAGGGTGCTGGCCGCGAGCTGCGCCGCCGGCTACTTCTGGGTCAACTCTTCCTTCGTGGAGACCTCCGCGAGGACGGCATCGAAATCCGGGGCGGTGAACTGAAGGTCATCCGTGGGGGTCCTTGCGAACCGTGGCAGGCAGCGCTCGAGCTCGTCGCGGAGTCCCTGGCGAACCGCGTCTTTACGCTTCACCGTTGCCTCGTCGGGTCTCGCGCCACTCCGCAACTCCGAGATATCGGTTCGAAGTCGTTGCACGTAACGCGCGGCGACCCTCTCGAATCTACCACCGAGGAGATACCGCTCTGACGCCATCAAGTTCCGTAGTGTCACGAATTCTTCCTTAAACGTCTCGTACCTGGACTTGAACGAGGCCTCCCTGGACTGGTCTGTCGCGTCCCCGCACTTCTCCAACAGCTCGGTCAGCAGAAGCTCCCCGGTAATCTCAACCTTGGATAGCGCAGAGAAAAACCGGTGATACGCGGCGATGCGGGCCTTCGCCAGCTCCGACGCAAGCGCCTGGTCCCGCTTGAAGATCTCCAGCCGCTGCTGAAGCCAGTAGCCCACGCCGGCCGCGGCGACGCCGAGGAAGAGCTTATCCAACACGGAGAGCAGTAGCTTCTCCAAGGACTCGGGCGACCGAGTCGCCACGTACCCCACCATGGCGATGAGAACGGCGAGGAGGAGGACGACGCCCAGGCCGACGAGAATCCTTCGGAGGTTGGCCCCTACTCGGAGTGATGCACTCTGAGCCATCCCCCGAGGCCAACACCCCGGGTCCGCGGCGCCTGCCACAACTCCTGCGCACGACGCCACCCCACCCGCGCGCTCGGGGAGCAGTCAGGTCCGGACGGCTGCGGCGCCCAGGGTTGAGGCGTGCGCAGGCGCGAAGCACGGTGAGGCGTGTGACGCGCTCCCTGCGCCCGCCTAGGCCCTTCGATGGGCTGGAGAATCACATCATGAACCTCAATTCCACCATGCCCCAGCCACTTACCCTGTCCTCCGGCCTCACGGTGTATCTCATCCTCTGTAGGTCCTTCGCCGTCCCCCTCCAGGGTGTCAACCCGACCGAGGCAGACATGGACGAGATCGACAGCATGCTGTCGGGTGGCATCACCTTCCTGCGCCCCCCTCAGGCCGAGGAAGCGATCCTGTCCACGAGCCGTGTCGCGCGAGTTCAAGTCTTCAAGGGCGCGGCGATGCTCTACCAGGGCAGCAACCCAAGGATGACGAACGCAGAGTCCCATGAACTCCGGCACATCATGCGCGGCCGCGGCATCCAAGCGAACTGGTGGTGCGAGAGCGACGACGAGCGGTGACATCCCCGGTTCCGGTCTCGCCACATCCTCGGAAGATGTGGCGACTACCCCATGCCAGGGGTGCTGCACCGCCGCTCCGGGAGAAGGGGCAGGAGGCGCCAGCCCGTGCGCAGCCGCGACGGGGTGGGTCAGTTGAAGGGCGGAGGAGTCTCCGGCGTGGAGACATTCTGGAGATGAGCCTGGGCCTGAAACTACCGGGGCCGGAAACCGCTGAGATTCCAGCAGCTTCCGGCCCCGATTGAAGTGTCCCCGACGGAATTGGAGCCCGTGGAAAAAGGGGGCCTAAACCCGCGACGGCACACGCCTTTCGAGAAGTCGCGAGTGAATCCGGGCACTTCGAGTCCACGAGGTTGTCCTCGCCAGTCGCCCGGAGCCCCCTCCTGTATCGGGGACATTTTGGAGATGGAATCAGAGGCGCACTGTACGACGGGAGTAGGGGCGGGGTTCCGCCGCTCATCAGGTGGAGAAGATGCGTTTTGCCCGCAAGCTTGCGGGCTGCGCACATTCATCTAGGCTCCCTCTTTTAGAGAGCCCTGATGCCATCGCCTGAGACTCCCGGGCAGACCTCCCTCTTCAAAGTGCCGGCGAAACGCGTCCCGTTTCTGACACGGGTACAGCTTCGCAACTACCGCAGCATCGAAGCCTGTGACGTGCGGCTCGGGCCCCTCACGTTTCTGGTGGGTCCCAACGGGTCTGGGAAGAGCAACTTCCTGGATGCACTGAGGCTCACCACGGATGCTCTCCGCACGTCACTTGATCACGCACTGCGTGATCGCGGAGGCGTGCATGAGGTTCGCCGGAAATCGAGCGGCCATCCCACACACTTCAGTATCCGACTCGATTTCCAACTCCCGGATGGCGAGTTGGGGCACTTTTCCTTCGAGGTCGGCGCACGCTCTCATGGTGACTATGCCGTCCAGAAAGAGGAGTGTGCAGTAGGGGGCGCGAAATACCTCGTTCGTAAAGGCCAGGTCGTCGTCAAGCCCACTGCCGTCGCGCCACCAGGCTCGGAAGACCGCCTTTATCTCGTCAACGCTGCGGGTCTGCCGGAGTTCCTCCCCGTGTTCGACGTACTCTCGAACATGGGGTTCTACAACCTGAACCCGGACAAGATTCGAGCGCTCCAGTCTCCTGACAAGGGCGAGCTGCTCGCACGTGATGGATTCAATCTATCGAGCGTGCTTGAGCGCCTGGAAACGCTGGATGACGGCAGCACGAAGCGGCGCATCGAGGAGTATCTCAGCCGCATCGTGCCTGGACTGGAACGCGTGGATCCCAAGCGCGTCGGGCACATGGAGACGCTGGAGTTCCGTCAGCAGGTCGAGGGGGCCAAGGTTCCCCTGCGTTTCCCGGCGATCAACATGTCTGACGGGACGCTGCGCGCGCTGGGTGTTCTCGTCGCACTCCTCCAGGCCCGGGTTGTGGATCGCGTGCGTGTGGTGGGTATCGAGGAGCCCGAGGTCGCGCTACATCCAGCGGCGGCAGGTATCCTGCGTGATGCGCTGCGTGATGGCTCAAGGCATGCGCAGGTAATCGTCACGAGCCATAGTCCCGATCTTCTTGACGCCTCCGATGTCTCCGCTGACGAAATCGTCTCGGTTCTGGCTGAGCAGGGGAAGACCCTCATTGCGCCACTCGACGAGGCCACGCGATCCACACTCAAGGATCGGCTCTACACGGCTGGCGAGCTGCTGAAGACGAATCAACTGACGCCCGATCTCAATCTGGTTCCCGAGCCCAAGCAGCTTCGCCTCTTCGAGCTGGAGACGGAATGAAAGTCGGGCTCATCGTCGAAGGCCATGGAGAGGTTCAGTCTGCCCCTCATCTCGTGCGGAGGATCCTACGAGAGCTGGCGCCGGAATTGAGTCCTTTCATTCTGCCTCCGCATCGTGTTTCCCGAGGGCAACTCACCAAGGAGGAGGGACTCAAGAACGCCATCGAGTTCATGGCGCGGAAGGTAGGGAACGAGGGGCGCATCCTTCTCCTTCTGGATGCCGATGATGATCTCCCCTGTGTACTAGGACCAAGACTCCTTGCCCTGGCGAGAGGATGTCGACCGGATCGCGATATCTCCGTGGTTGTCGCGAAGCGTGAGTACGAAGCATGGTTCCTCACGGCAGCGGAATCGCTTCGTGGCCGCCGGGGACTTCCAGAAGATCTTGCTCCGCCTGCTGCCCCCGAGACCATTCGCGACGCGAAGGGCTGGCTGAGCCAGCACATGTCAGATGGCTACAGAGAAACGATCGACCAGCCTGCGCTGACGAGCGTCTTCGATCTGACCACGGCGCGACGCGCGGACTCCTTCGACAAGCTTTTCCGCGAAGTCGGGCGGCTCTTCGGCCTCTCTGTTCCGCCCCGTTCGTAGGGCCG
Source organism: Vitiosangium sp. GDMCC 1.1324 (assembly GCF_003044305.1). Lineage (GTDB taxonomy): Bacteria > Myxococcota > Myxococcia > Myxococcales > Myxococcaceae > Archangium. The sequence continues at coordinate 404,156 of NZ_PZOX01000002.1, forward strand.
GACTCAAGGACGCGGGCCATCTTGGGCACTGGAGAGCACAAGCGCGCTGGCTTCGGCGCGCACAAGCAACCGCCACCTGATGGGCGAGCCCCCGCGAGGATGGGGCGCCAGTGTTCCAGCAGACGCTCCGCTCGTGGATGGCCGCTGAGCAGAAGCGGGCGGGGCTCAAGGTGACGGGGGCGCTTCACACTCTCCGCCACACGTTCTGTAGCCACCTCGCCATACAGGGCGTTCCGCCAGGAATTGGCAGGCCACCGGAGCCTCCGCACCACGATGCGGTACACGAACTTGGGGAAGGACGAGAAGCACCGCGCCATCCAGATGATGGAGGAGGGGCCGGAGGCCCCTGTCTCAGGTACTTGACATCTGGGGTCACCTCCAACGGGTGCCCCTCTACGGTTGAATCTTGTCGAAGCTGTGGGCCACCGGGTGGGGCCCCGGGTCGACGGCGGGCCCCTCACCCCGGACCAGACATCCGGTGCGCAGGCCCGACGCGGCGGCCGCATCGAGCTCCTCCCTCACATCCGAGAGGAAGAGGATCTCCGAGGCGGGCAGCCCCAGCTCGCGGACGATCGCCGCGTAGGAGGCCGCCTCCTTCTTGCCCCCGACGCGCGTGTCGAAGTAGTCGCTGAACAGGGGCGTCAGGTCGCCAAAGCGCGTGTGACCGAAGAGCAGCTTCTGCGCCTGCACCGAGCCCGAGGAATAGACATACAGACGCAGGCCTCGGGCATGCCACTCGCGCAGCCGGCGGGGCACGTCCTCGTAGACGTGGCCCTGGAAGTCACCCCGGCGGTAGCCCTCCTCCCACAGCAGACCCTGCAGTCCCTTGAGGGGCCCGAGCTTCCTGTCCTCTTCAATCCACCGCAGCAGCGTGCCCACCAGCCGCTCGTCGTCCGGATTCCCGCCGGCCACCTGACGGGCCTCGTCCAGCAGCTTGCGCACCTCGGGCTCCTGGCCGTGGGCACGCACGAAGCCGGGCAGATGGCTCGCCGAGTAGGGAAAGAGCACCTCCTTCACGAAGGACAGGCTGGAGGTGGTGCCCTCGATGTCGGTGAGGATGACCTGGACCATGTGCGGTTACTCGAACCGGGGGAAGCGCGAGGCGATGTCGCTGCCGGTGTGGTGGGCCACCCAGCCCTCGGTGTTGGTGAAGAGGCGGATGGCGGTGAAGCGCGGCTGCGGCCCCATGTCGAACCAGTGTGGCGTCCCATCCGGCACGCCGATGAGGTCCCCCTTCTCGCACAGGACGTTGAAGACTCGCCCACCCTTGTGGATGGAGAAGAGCCCCTGACCCTCGACGAAGAAGCGCACCTCGTCCTCGGTGTGGGTGTGCTCGTTGAGGAACTTGTTGCGCAGCGCCGCCTTGTCCGGATGGTCCGGCACCATGCTCAGCACGTCCGCCGTCTTGAAGCCCCGCTCCTGCTTCAGCCGCTCCACCGAGTCCCGGTAGGCCTCGAGGATCTCCGCCTGGCTCGCACCGGGCTTCAGCGGCTGGCGCGCCTCCCAGCGCTCGAAGCGGATGCCCACCGAGTCCAGCTCGCGCCGGATGGCATCGAAGTCCCGAGTGCGAATCTGATGACTCTGGCTCTCACCCTCGTTGAATACGGTCAGCTCGCTCATCTCGTCAGTCTCCTCATCTCCAGCTCGCACTGGAACAGGAACTCGAATGCTTCCATATGCCGCCGCGCATCCGCCACCGTCCGGCCCCAGGTGTAGAGGCCATGGCCCTCGATGAGATAGCCGTGAAGGCCGGGGTGCTCGGACATATGGGCGTCCACCCGGGCGGCGAGCCGGGGGATGTCCTGGTCGTTGGCGAAGATGGGCACCTCCACGCGCACCTCGTGGGTGTCCACGCCGGGAAGGGCCTTGAGGACCTCATACCCCTCGAGCACCAGCGCGCCGCGGCTCAAGCGCGACAGCAGCGTGGCCGTGAGCGAGTGCGTGTGCAGCACCGCCCCCACCGAGGGCTCCCTGCGGTAGAGTTGCAGGTGCAGCGCGGTCTCCGCCGAGGGCTTGCGGCCCGGCGAAAGCACCTCGCCCTCCAGCCCCATCAACAGGAAGCCGTCCGCGTCCAGCTCGCCCTTGTGGCGGCCGGAGGCGGTGATGACCAGATGGCTCTCGTCCAGACGCGCCGAGAAGTTGCCAGCCGTGGCCGGCACCCAACCGCGCTCGAAGAAGAGGCGGCCCGCGCGGATCAGCTCATCCACCCGGGCGTTGAGATCCTCTGTACGGTACATGACACCGCATTTTACACGGAGTCCGTCACGGACGTGAGCCACCGGCCGGCGCGGTGGGCGCGCCCAGGTACTTCTCCAGGAAGAGGAAGGTCGCCACGGTGATGGTGTCCCGGTTGGCCTTCTTGCCGAAGCCGTGGCCCTCGTCGAGCGCGAGCAGGTACCAGACGTCCGTGCCCCGGGCCCGCACCGCCTTCACGATCTGCTCCGCCTCGGACTGGGGCACGCGCGGGTCATTGGCGCCCTGCTGGACAAAGAGCGCCGCCTTGATGCGGTCCACCGAGTTGAGCGGGGAGATGCGCTCCTGCACCTTGCGCACCTCGGGGTCGCGCTCGTCACCGTACTCGGCGCGGCGCAGGTCACGGCGGTAGGCCTGGGTGTTCTGCAGGAACGTGGGCAGCGAGGAGATGCCCACCACGTCCACCGCGGCGCGGACCCGCTCCGGGAAGAACGCGGCGGTGGCCAGCACCATGTACCCACCATAGGAGCCGCCGTACACACCCACGCGCGAGGCGTCCAGCTCCGGCCGGGAGGAGATGTAGTCCAGCGAGGAACCGATGTCCGCGAGGCTCTGCTCGCGCTTCACCCCGTCATCCATGGCCCGGTACGCCTTGCCGTAGCCCTCCGAGCCGCGCACGTTGGGCACCAGCACCGCCATGCCCAGCTCCACCGCGAGGAACTGCGTGAAGGTGCTCAGGTTGGGACGGCTCTGTCCCTCGGGGCCACCGTGGAAGATGAGGACCACGGGCACCTTCCCCTCGCGCCCGCGCGGCAGGTAGAGGAACGCGGGCACCTGCACTCCGTCGGTGGACTTGTAGTGCACCAACTCGGGCTCCACGAAGGTGCTCGTGTCCAGGCCCCCTACCTCCGAGCGCGTCCAGCGGGTGCTCTTCTTGGTGCGCAGGTCGGCCTGGTAGACGTCCGTGGGCGACTTCGACGTGGAGATGGCGTAGGTGAGCACGTCCGAGCGGCCCCGCGGGAAGACGAGGTCCGTGATGACGCCGCGGGGCACCTCCACGGGAGAGAGCGCGCCGCGCTTCGTGTCCAGGAGGTACAGCTTGCCGTAGCCGTCCTCGTTCGTCTCCACGGCGAGCGTCTTCCCGTCCGGAGAGAGCGCGATGGACTCCACGTCCCAACGGAGCGAGCCCGTCAGGGACGGAGGCGCGGCGGTGTACGGCGCCTTGTCGAGGTCCAGCTTGTAGAGCGCAGCGAAGTCGCCGTAGCGGTCGGTGACCAGGAAGACGCTCTTCCCGTCCGGCGTGAGGACGGCACGGTTGACGCTGCCCTTGCCCTCCTTGGGGGTGAGCTGGCGGCGCTCGCCCGTCTTCACATCCACCACGTGCAGGTCGCTGTCATCCGCCGCGCGGAACTGCGTGACGAGCAGCTTGGAGCCATCGCGGGAGAAGCCGACCGGATACCAGGTGCCCTCGGACTCGGTGATGCGGCGGGCCTGCTTGGGGTTGTCGGTGGGCGCCACGTAGACATCCGTGTCCTTGCCGTTGCGGCCCGTTCCACCGTACGCGAGCCACCTGCCATCATCGGACACGGCGAGCTCCTCGTGGCGGCTCTTGCCGTCGGTGAGCAGCTCGGAGCGGCCGTTGCGCCGGTCCAGACGGTACACCTGGAAGAACTCGCCACCGCCCACGTCCTGCAGGAAAAAGAGGACGTTGGGGTCGGTGGGGAGGAAGCGCGCGGTGTTGATGGGCTCGGGCGTGAAGGTGAGCTGGAAGCGGGCGCCCATGGGCTGCTCCACCACATGGAGCTGGTTGGTGTCCGCGAAGCGGGTGGAGATGAGCACCTGCTTGCCGTCCTGGCTCACATCCATCAGGTTCGCCGAGCGCGACTCCAGATACTGGAGGACGCGCTTGCGCAGCTCGGGGGGAACCGCGGGGACGCCGCTGGCCAGGAGGTTCGGCTGTCCGGTCAGCGGGGCAATGCCCTGCACCGTGGAGGGAGCCGGGGAGGCGGGCTTCTCCGCGGCCTGTGCGAACACGGACGAGGCGGCGCCCGTCACCAGCGAGACGAGCAGAGGGGTGAGGGTTCGGAGGTTCATGGGGCGCGAACCCTAGCAAAGACGTGGACGCAGGCAGGCACACCCGCCCAGGATTACTTCTACCTGCGTTCTCGCATGTTCGAGACCTTCAACAATGAGCCTCTCGCCTCCCATCATTCCGCCATCCGAGGTCACCGCCGTCCTACGGGACCGTGGTTACGCCATCCTCAGCCGCACGGGTCTGTGCGAGCTGGTGGGCACCCGGGCCGCCGAGCTCGACGCCCTGCGTCCGACCTGGAACGACCTGCCGCCCGACACCTACCTGCGCGACGGAGGGCGCTATCGCTCGCGCCGGCACTCGTGCTTCGTCATCGAGGGCACGACGGTCACACAGGTGCCACACCGGGCGCACTGGCAGCCGGTCGAATACAACGCGCTCCACGGAGGGCTGGAGCGCTGGTTCGAGCCGGTGACGCCAGCGGTCGTCGAGCAGCCGGCCTGGCGGCAACTGCTGCGAGGTCTCGCCGCGTGCTGCTCGGCGCTGAAGGGGCCACGGACGTGGTACGTCGAGGCGCACCAGTTCCGCATCGACACGACGGACGGAATCGGCCGGCCAACGCCCGAGGGTGCGCACCGTGACGGAGTGGACTTCGTCGCCGTGCTGCTCGTCGGGCGCGAGGGCATCAAGGGTGGCGAGACGCGCGTCTTCGAGGCCGCCGGTCCGCACGGCATCCGCTTCACGCTGACCGAGCCGTGGTCGGCGCTGCTGCTCGATGACGAGCGGGTCATCCACGAGAGCACGCCGATCCAGCCGCTGGCCGAGCGGGGGTACCGGGACACGCTGGTGGTGACCTTCCGCGCGAAGGGATTCCAGGGGCCCACAAGTCCTTGAGGTCCAAGGGGCGCCCTCCGTGACAGTAGCCGCTCCTCCCTGTCCTCAGGTCTTGGGGGATTCAGCTTCAGGCTGCTGTTGCTGCTGGGCCTGACGCTCCACCAGCCGCTGACGGATCTCATTCATGTCCAGTGCGCGCACCTGGCGGATGAGATCCTCGAGCGCCTCCGCTGGCAAGGCCCCAGCCTGCTCGAAGAGCATGATGCCGTCGCGGAAGACCATCAACGTGGGGATGGACCGGATCGCGAATGCGCTGGCGAGCTCCGGTTCCTTGTCGGTGTCGATCTTCCCAAAGATGATGTCCGAGTGCTTCTCGCTGGCCTGCTCGAAAATCGGAGCGAAGGACCGGCACGGGGCACACCAGGCAGCCCACCAATCCAGGAGGACGATGCCCTCCTTGGAGACGGTGTCCTTGAAGTTGTCTTTGCCAATTTCGATGGTTGCCATGGCTCTCACCATGTGACTCCTCCACGGAGAGTGCCAGTGCACGCGAGCGCAGGCAGGGGCGCGCACCCGGGAGGGAGCCTTCAAGACGCGTGCGGGGCCGGGTGGGCCTGCCAGTCCCATCGCCCGGGAGGCGTGTGACCATGGACCCGCTCGGCCGATTGCCACTTCTCAGGCCGCGTCCGCGCCCTCTCGTGACGCCGTCTCTTTCGAGCCCTCGGGCTTCCAGGGCCAGGCCAGCGGAGCGATGCGCGCGTAGAGCAGGAACAGCGCCTCTCCGTCGGCGTACTCGCCACAGACGCGGCTGGCCTCGCTCAGCAGCAGCCCCGGCGACAACACCCGGCCGGACTTGCGCAGCTCGGGCCGCAGCGCCTCGGGCACGGCCGCGAGGATGCCCTCCTTGTTGAGCCGCTCGTCGTTGGCCTCCGCGCACAGCTCCAGGTGCCGAGCCAGCTCGGCCTTCAGCCTCGCGTCGTAGCCGAAGACGTACGAGCACATCTGGAACAGCTCCGAGCCCGCCTCCGTCATCAGGTCCGACTGCTCGCGAGCGAAGCCCGGCTCGCCCGCGGCCCGCCACAGGCAGTCCCACCGCGCCTGCGACGCATGACGCGCATACAGCGCCCGGGCCGTGAGGTAGCTCTGCATCGAGTCATGGAAGAAGCGCACGTGCGTGGGCACTGGCCCGGGCCGCGCGTCCGCGGACACCAGCAGCCCCGCGTCCAGCAGCATCCGTAGCTTCGGCTCGTCCGGGCTGTCGCGGAAGACGATGAGCCGGCTGCGGTGCTCCCAATAGCTGCCCAGGCAGAGCGTCTCCGCGAATGTCAGCAGCTCCGAAGTGGCCGCATCGTCCGGGTCCTTCTTCAGCAACCCCGCGAAGACAGCGCGGTAGAGGTTGATGACGCTGTCCACGTCGCTCCCGCCGAAGCGCAGCGCCAGGCGCACCAGGATGGGCACATAGGTCCCATCCGCCGCGCGCCCCCGGCAGATGCGCCGGGAGGACTCGGAGAGCACCGGGGGCTTGCCGTCCGGGCCCGGGTACGCCGCCTGGAAACGCACGAGCCCGGCCTCGTCCAACCGCTTCGGCTCCACCCCCATCCACCGGAGCGCATGGGACATCGCCGCCCGGTACGCCTCGTTGGGCCGGGCCGACAGCAGCACCGGCGCGTGCAGCCCCATCTCCCGCTCCAGGTAGCGGCGCAGCGCCTCCGGCTCCAGCTTCGACTCGGTGAGTCCGTCCAGCACGAGGAAGAAGTCCCCCGACTCCAGCAGCGCGTCCCGCAGCGCCTCGGGCAGCCCGAGGTCCTGCAACGCCTCCTTCGCGGCCGTCTCGAGGTCCTCCGCCGCCGGGTCGATGAAGACGGGCAGCGGCAATGCGGGCTGCTTCTCGAAGCGCTCCAGCGACAGCCGGACGAGCTGCCTCAACAGCGCGCTCTTCCCCCTGCCTCCCGCGCACTGGATGAGCAGGTGCGCGCGCCCGCGCGTGAGCAGCAGGCACAGCTCCTCGGCGGTGCGCTCCGAGGGCGAGGGCGGCACTCCAGGCCCGGAGTACTCGACGACGTTCGAGGAGAGCTCCACGAACACCTCGCCATTGGCCTGGGCGGAGGCGACATCCACCCGGCGGCGCACCTGCCGGACATGGGCGGCGAAGAAGCGGCGCCGGAACGAGGGCCAGCGCAACAGCGGCGCGGCGGCCCAGGAGAACGGGTGGGTGAAGACGAGCCGGCGGAACACGGCTGGCGACAACAGCCCCAGGCCGGCGCACAGCACCAGCTCGGCACACGTCACGGCCAGCACGGTGGGCAGGTGGATGCGCAGTCCGCCCAGCAGACCCATCAGCTCGCCACCGCCCGCGCCCACCAGGGAGGCGACATAGCCGAGGAGCGGCAACCACCGGCGGGGAGCGGCAGAGGGGCGCAGCAGCAACACGGGCAGGAGCAGCAACAGCGTCACCGCCAGACACGCGAGCGCGGTGCGCACCCAGACCCGGTCGAGCAGCGGCACGCCGAAAGGCACATGCTGGAAGGTGGCGGAGAGGCGGGAGCCGTTCTCCACCTCGTGCGCCACCACGGTGCGGTAGAGGTGCTCCGCGCTTCCCGGCGGCGCCATCCACTGGAAGAGGAGGCCCGAGGGCTCCGCCAGATGCCGGAGCCCCTGCCCCACCAGCTCGCCGCTCCCGTCCTCCGCGCGCAGCTCGAGCCGCAGCGTGCGTCCCGCGCCAGCCGCCTGTGCGAGCCCGGGCCAGTCGAGCTCCAACGATTCCAACGGCGCGCCCGCTTCGAGGCGGCCCCGGACCTGGACCTTCCCGCCCGCGTCGCGCTCGATGCCGGCTCCGCCCGCGAAGCCCACCGCCACGCGCCGCACCTCCGAGGCCGGCCCGTAGACGTAGCCGCGAGGAATGCCGGAGATCCAGAAGCGGCCGGTGCCCGGAATGGGGAGCACGTCGCCCATCGCCACGCCCTCGAGCACCGGAATGAGGGAGAGCCCCTCCGGCCCGAGCTCGAGCCGGTGCAGCCGCGTCCCGTCATCCGAGAGCAGCCACCCCCCGTGCGCGTCCCACGCCTTGGGCGTCGCGTCGCGCAGGCCCGTGGCCAGCGAGGCGCTCTCGGTGATGACCGTGCCCTTCACGGACAGCAGATGAACTCCATTGTCCCGGGTCACCGCCCACGCGCGCTCCGCCGAGAGCGGCAGGAGCCGGGCGCCTCCGAGCGCGAGCCCCTCCTCGCTGCGCGCGACCTCGTCCCCCCCATCGCCCAGGAGGTACACACGCTTGTCATCACTGACCCACACGTGCCCATCCGGCGAGTGCTCCAGAGTCGGCTTTCCCTCCACCTCCAGCCCCCGGCCCACCACCTTCCCGTCGTCGACGCCCACCAGCTTCAATGAGGGACCCGAGAACCCCGCGCCCCCCGGGCTCGAAGTCGGAGCCACCACCATCCAGAAGGAACTGCCGCCCCCGTGAGGGATGAGCCGCTGCACCACACCGGGGAGCGGAGCCGAGGTGGTCTTCGCGCCCTCCCGGCCCACGAGGACGAACTGCGAGCCAGACGTACCGGGCTGCTCCGCGAGCACCCAGGCCCGCTGGGGCCGCGCGGTGGGCACCAGACTGCTCACATCCTTCGCCCGCACCATGCTCGGCTTCTGAGGGGTGCTGGAGAAGGAACGTCCCCGCAGGTCCACCTGATAGAGGCTCTGGTCCAGCACGAGCCAACCCTGCTGGCCATCTCCCACGGGTATCGCCTTGCGCACGATGACGCCGGAGAGCGCGCTCGGGTCCACCCGGCCCACCTCGGAGCCCGCGGCATCGAAGACCCGGAGCTGCTTGTTGACCCCGGACACGACCCAGAGCCGCTCATGGCCCTCGGAGGGCACGAGCGTCAGTTGCTGAATGGGGTCCTGGAGCCGCTGCTCGCGGCCCTGGTGGTCCACCCCGTACACCTCGCTGATGTCGTCCACGATGGAGGGCACCTGCACGTGGACCCAGGCACGCTCGGGGTCCGCCGTGGGCACCACGTCCACCACCCGCGCGTCCTTGTCCTTGTCGCTGAAGCTCTTGGAGAGGAGCTCGCGCCCGTCCGCGTCCACGAGCCAGAGCCCGTCCCGGCCCGGCGTCCAGACCCAGGCATGGGAGCCATGTCCGCACGGCACCATGCGGCTGCCTCGGGGAATGGGCCGCAGCCAGTAGCCCTCCACCTGGGCCTCGACGGGCGGCGGTGGCGTATCACTCCGAGCACAGCCCGCCATGCCCTCGAGCAACAGGAGCACGGCGGTCGCGAGGAAGAATCCCGGGGGAATCAGGCTCCGCCGGGGAGACCGGGCACGGGAGGAGGTCATCATGGGAGGTGCACCGGCATTGTGACACAGGTGACCCCGATGGAGCTTTCCCCGCCGTGCGTCCAACCCCGGGGTGAGGCGTCAGCCCTCGACGTTGCGCAGGAAGTCGGCCACCTCGGCGAAACGCTTGTCGAGGAAGCGGCGCACGCCGCCCGTGACGTGCCGGGCCTCCATCGCCCGCTGCATGCTGCGCAGCCAGGCGTCGCGCATGGAGACATCCACGGGGACGTGACCATGGCGCATGCGCAGGCGCGGGTGGCCGTGCTTCTCGATGTAGTGCTGGGGCCCGCCGAGCCAGCCGATGAGGAAGAGGCCGAAGCGCTCGCGCATGCCGCGAGACACCTTGCCGTGCTCATCCAGCTCATGCAGGCGGGCGAGCGCTGGCTCGTTCGCGTCCATGGCGTCGTAGAAGGCCTCGGCCAGGGCGCGCACGCCCTCCTCTCCGCCGAGGCGGTGGAAGGGCATGTCCTCCATGGAGGGGACCCAGTCGTCGTCGGAGCCAGGAATGTTCAGCCCGATGGGCTTCATCTCGGTGGACATATCGGTGTTCAACCCCGAGCCCATCTGCGCCATTTCGAGGCCCCGTGCAACCACCGAGTGGCCACCGTGCGGGCCAGGCCCATGCCCCAGGTGTCAGCCCTCGTCCGCCGCCCAGCGCTTGGGGCGCGTCTTGAGCGTGGTGAGCCCCAGCGAGTCGCACAGGGCCAGGAAGCGCTTGCGGGGGACTCCGGCCCAGGCCAGGTCTTCCAGGGACTCGGCCAGCGGCGCGTTCGTCACCAGGGTGGCCAGTCTCCGGTACAGCAGCGCGTCCTCGCGGTTCTCGCGCAGGGTGGCCGCGAGCTTCTCCGCGCCACGCGGGCGCACCGTCCACGCACTCGCGTCGGCGGGAATCGCCTCCAGGTGGCCGTACGCGCAGAGCAGCGCCGACGCCCCCTTCTCACCAAAGCCGGGCAGGCCGGGGATGCCGTCCGCGTCATCGCCCACGAGCGCCAGCAGATCCGGCACGCTCACCGGGGGCACGCCCAGCTTCGCGCGCACCGCGTCCTCGTCCAATTCCTTCTGCTGCTTGCGGTCCACCTGCACCACCTTGCGGCCGCGCACGCACTGCCCGAGGTCCTTGTCCGGGGTGAGCAGCCGCACCTGCTCCACCTTCCCGGCCCAGCGCGAGGCGGCGGTGGCCAGCGCGTCATCCGCCTCGAAGTCCTTCATGGACCACACCGTGAGTCCGAGCGCCTGCATGGCGTCCTCGGCCAGGTCGAACTGCGCGTGCAGCTCGGGGGGGACGCCCTCGTCGGACTTGTAGCCGGCGAAGAGCGAGTTGCGGAACGAGCGGATGGGGTTGTCGAAGGCGAGGGCCACGTGCGTCACGGCCTCATCGGCGTCGTGCAGCAGGGCGAGCATCGAGGAGACGAGCCCCACCGTGGCCTTCACATCGCGGCCATCCGGCGCGGTGGCCCCGGGCCGGGGCGAGAAGTGGGCACGGTAGAGCTCATAGGTACCGTCGACGAGGTGCAGGCGCATGAGCCCTGTCTAATCCATTCCGGGCCTTCCAACCTCCACCAGTCAACGGGAGCGGCCCGGTCCCGTCGACCCACGACATCCCGGCGCCCGTTCGAGCCCCTGGACGCGCTAGCTTCCGGGCCGCACGTCATGCCCTCGGACACCCCACCGGTCCTGCTCACCACCTCGCGTCTGAACCTGGCCCTGCTGCCTCCGGAGGGCGCCGCGCGCGTGCTGGCCTACCACGAGGCCAACCGGGAGCACCTCGGCCCCGTCTCGCCCGCGCGCCCCGACAACTTCTTCACCGTCACCTGGTGGCGCTCGCGGCTGTCCCAGGACGCCGAGGACTGGCGGCGCGGCTTGGCCCTGCGCCTCTTCCTGCTGCCGCGCGAGTCCCCGCTTCCCTTCGCTCCGGTGCTCGGCAGCGTGTCCCTCACCGACATCCGCCGAGGGCCCCTCCAGTCTTGCGAGATGGGCTTCGGGCTCGACTTCCGCCACCAGGGCCAGGGGCTGATGAGCGAGGCCGTGCTCGCCGTGTGCGACTACGCCTTCGGCCCCCTGGGCCTGCACCGCATCCAGGCCAACCACCTGCCGGAGAACCACCGGAGCGCCGCCGTGCTGCGCCGCGTGGGCTTCTCCGTCGAGGGCCTCGCGCGGGAGCTCGTCCTCATCGACGGCCGCTGGCGCGACCATGTCCTCACCGCGAAGCTGGCGCCCCAGCCACCAGCAGGGTGAAGGAGAAGGTACTGCCCTTTCCGAGCTCGCTCTCCACCTGGACGCGCCCGCCGTGGGCCTCGACGATGCCCTTGGCGATGGTCAGTCCCAGCCCCGCGCCCTCCCTCGAGCCCTTCGCCTGCCAGTAGCGCTCGAAGAGGTGGGGCAGGAACTCCGGCTCGATACCCTTGCCCGTGTCGCTCACGAAGAAGCGCACCAGCTGTCCCTCGCGCCGGGCCCGCACGGTGATGCGCCCCCCGGCGGGCGTGTAGCGCACCGCGTTGCCGATGAGGTTGGAGAACACCTGCAGCACCCGGCTCCGGTCCGCCAGCACCGGCGGCACCGCCATCTCCACCTCGAGCTCCAGCCGCAATCCCCGAGCCTCCGCCAGCGGCCTGTGCAGCTCGACCACCTCGTCCATCAGCCCGCCCACGTCCTCGGGGTTGCGCTCCACCGCCACCCGCCCCGCCTCGAGCTTCGCCACCTCCAGCAAGTCCTGGATGAGGAGAACAGCCCGGTCCGCCGAGCGCCGGATGAGGTCCGCCTGCTTGCGCCATGACGCGGCCTCCGGGCCCTGGGGCAGGTGTTTGAGCAGGAAGGCCGCTCCCAGGGAGATGACGTTGAGGGGGTTGCGCAGGTCATGCGAGACGATGGCGAGCACCTCGTCGCGGGCGTGCGCGGTCTGCTGGGACTCCTTGTAGAGCCGCGCGTTGTCGATGGTGAGGGCGGCGCGAGCGGCCAGTCCCTCGGCGAGCGAGAGGTCCGCCGGGCCATAGTGCCGGCCCGACTCCCGGGTGGAGACGAAGACGAGGACCCCCAGCGTCCGTCCACGCGCCACCAGCGGGACGATCATCAACGAGTCCGGCGACAGCTCGCGGTATCGGACGAAGTGCTCCTCGTCCTCGGAGGCGGCGCGCAGCCAGGCATCCGTCACCTCGGAGACGAGCTCGGGCTCGCCGGTGCGCAGCACACTGGGCACGCCCACGACCGTGTGGGGATTGAGCTTCGTGCGGCCGACCTCGCGCAACACCGGCTCCCGGGTGGGGTCACGAGAAGCGATGGCCACCTGGCTCACCGAGTCCCCCTCCTGCATGGCCACGATGCAGGAGTCCGCCAAGCGAGGCACCACCAGCCGGGCGAGGCTGTGCAGCGTGGCCTCGTACTCCAGCGCGTCCACCAGCACCCGGCTGCTCTCGGAGAGGAACAGCTGCGACTCCTCGGCGCGTTTGCGGTCCGAGATGTCGCGGATGATGGTGGAGAGCATCGCCAACTGCCCTTCCGGCCCCCGGTGGGCGAGCAGCACCTGCGACACGGGCAGCTCGCGCCCATCCGGAGTGAGCAGTGCCGTCTCTCCGGCCCACACGCCCTCGCGCAGCGCGGTGGGCACGCCCTCGGCCAGCAGGCGCCTCGCGGCCCAGGTCGGGTGGGCCGAGGCGATGTTCCACGCGCTGGCGTCCTGTTCCTCCGCCAGTCCCACCATGTGCCGGCCGGAGCGGTTGAGGTAGAGGCCCCGTCCCTGGGCGTCCGTGCTGCCCACGAAGTCCGGGGTGGCCTCGATGATGGAGCTGAGCCGGCGGCGCGCCTCCTCCGCCCGCTTTCGCGCCGTCACCTCGCGCAGGTAGACGGAGACCCCATCCCCCGAAGGACTGGCGTGGCACTCGAACCAGGCCGAGAGCGGAGCGAGGTACAGCTCGCACTCGGAGGCCCCATGTCCCTCCAGCACCTGGCGTACCCCCCTGGCCAGCCCGGCCCACGCCTCCTCCGGCAACAGTCCCTCCAGGGGTTGACCCAGGAGCTGCTCCTGGGTGCGCCCCAGCACCTCGGCCGCGCGGCGGTTGACGAAGGTGAAGCACTGCTCGCGGTCCAGGGCGAAGAAGGCATCGGTGATGCTCTCCAGGATGGCCTCGATGCGCGCATGCGCCGCCTCGGCCGCGGTGCGCGCAGCCTCCTCCCGGACGAGCCGCAGCGCCGCCTCCTCCACGCGCTTGCGCTCGGTCACCTCGCGCGACACCCCCACCCAATGCGTCAGATCTCCCTCCTCGTCCTTCACGGGGACCAGGGAGTTCTCCGTCCAGAGGGTGGAGCCGTCCTTGCGGTAGGCGAGCAGCTCGATGCGGATGGGCTCCTGGCGTCTCAGGGCGTCACGCACGCACTCGACGGCCGCCGGATCCGTCGCCGGCCCCGTCAGCACCATCGTCTCCAACATCTGCAGTTCCTGGAGGCTGTAGCCCGTCATCCGCGAGAAGGCCTCGTTGGCGTAGAGGATGCGCCGGGTGAGGTGCCCATCCACCCGCTGGGGCTCGAGGATGATCACCCCATCGTAGGCGTGCACCACGATGGACTCGAAGAGGCGCAGCCGCTCCTCGGTGCGTTTGCGCTCGGTGATGTCCCGGAAGTAGATGGCGAGCCCCTCCTCGGAGGGGTAGACGTTCATCTCCACCCAGGTGTCCTTCGAGGGGTCATGCTCCTCGAAGCGCACGACCTGCTGCTCGGCGAAGGCCTTGCGGAAGTTCTGATCCGAACGCGAGCCCGTGAAGCGGGGGAACACCTCCAGGGGAGTCCGCCCGAGCATGTCCTCGCGGGAGTGGCGTGAGAGCTCCTCGGCCCGGCGGTTGACGTAGGTGTAGCGCCACGCGCGGTCCAGGGCGACGAAGGCGTCGGTGATGCTCTCCAGCATCCCTCGCACACGCCGTTCCACCTCCTCGGCCTGGGCGCGTGCGGCCTGCTCACGCAGGAGCTGGCGCTCGCGCTCGCCAGCGCGCAGCCGCTCGGTGATGTCGGAGAAGGTGACGACCACGCCGATGATGCGCCCGCCCTCCCGCACGGGGCTGCTGCGGTACTCCACCGGGAAACAGCTGCCGTCGCGCCGCCAGAACACCTCGCTCGCCGAGTGGTGGACCTGGCCATCCCGGAGCGCGGCGTACATCTGGCACTCGGAAGAGGGCATGGGCGTGCCATCCGGGTACGAGTGGTGGATGACCTCATGTTGCACCTGGCCGATGAGCTCCTCCGGCGCCCACCCCAGCATGCGCGACGCGGCCGGATTGACGAAGGTGGCGCGGCCCTCGGTGTCCAGGCCGCAGATGCCCTCGTCCGCGGAGGAGAGGATGAGCTCGCCCAGGTGACGCAGCAGGGCAATGCCGCCCTGCTCCTCGATGGGACGCAGGGAGCAGGAGAACCCCACCCGAGAGCCGTCCGCGTCGTGCAGCGCGGCGAGCACCTGCCGCACCAGGACGCGGGAACCATCGCGCCGCACGAACCAGCGCTCGACCTCGGCGCGGCCGTCCCGCTCGGCCCGGCGCAGGTCCCGCTCCGACTGCGAGTGTTCCTCGGGCAGGTAGAGGGTGGAGAGCGGCTCTCCGAGGAGGTCGACCTTCGCATGACCGGTGAGCTGCCCCGCCCCGGGGCTCCAGAGGAGGATGCGGCCCGCCACGTCCAGACCGGCGAGCGCGCCCCCATCCGCCTGCTCCAACATCAGCAGGGCGAGTCTGCTGCGCAGCCCGAACACCTCATCCGGGTACGGCTCGCTCCTCGGCGGCCCCGGCTCACCGGAAGCGGTGTGGACGGTTGGGGGCAAGCGGCTGGGCCCTCCTTTGGGACCGCGAGTCGGCCCCCGCCCGGCACACGGACAGGAGGCACGGGCCTCCAAGGTGTGTTGAGCACGCGTGGGCGAAGCGCAAGGAGGGCCCGGCCGGACGGACCCTGACTGGCGTGGTGGCGCGGGAACCCTGGGAGCGATCGGTGGCGGTAGCACGAGGCGCGCGCCCCCAATGCACGCACACCCACCCTAGCGGGAGCGGCGGGCCGGCTCCTGGGCTCCGGACAGGAGGAAGGCCCGTGCCGCCAGGAGCAGCTCATCGGACAGTGGCTGGGAGGCCGTGGCCCGCGCGAGCGTCAGCGCCCCGAAGCACAGCGCAATTGTCGCGAGGGCCCGCTGCCGGGCTGTCACGCCCTTCTCCGCCGCCAGCCGAGCCTCCGTCTCTCGCAGCAGGAGTTCCAGCTCCTCCACGAGAACGGCCTGTGTCTCGGGCGGCGCCCGTGTGAGGTCCGAGAGCAACGCCGGCACCGGACAGCCCACCGCGAGGTCGTCCCGGTGCTGGCGGCTCAGGTAGCGCCGGACGAAATGGCTCAACCACTCCGCGCCCTTCAACTCCTCGAGTCCACCGAGCCATCGCTCCCGCTGCTCGGCCAACACGGCCCGGAGCGTCTCGCCGAGCAGCGTCTCCTTCGAGGTGAAATGCGAATAGAAGCCGCCCACCGTCAGACCGGCCGCGCGCATGACCCGCTCCACGCTCGCGCCGCCGAAGCCCTCCTTGCGGAAGAGCTTGCCCGCGGCCTCGAGGATGCGGGCGTGGGTGGCCTGCTTGTGCTCCGGTCCGTACCGCATCGCGGTGCCGCTCCTATCCTTCCCGGCTCCCCGAGGAGGGCCGGAAGATCATGCACGTCGTCGTCCCGTGCGCGTACAGCTTCCCCGCAGCATCCGTCAGCCGGGCCTGCGCCGTCGCCACGCGCCCGCCCACGTGGATGACCTCTCCCGTGCACGTCAGCCGGCCCGTGTCCCGGGTGATGGCGCGCACGTAGTTCACGTGCAGCTCCAGCGTGGTGTAGCCCGCGCCCGCGGGCAGCACCGTGTGCACCGCGCACCCCAGCGCCGAGTCCATCACCGTCGCCGCCAGCCCGCCGTGCACCATCCCGATGGGGTTGTAGTGGTACTCCCCTGGCTGGACGGCGAAGACGGCCCGGCCCTCCTGCACCTCCACGGGCTCGAAGCCCATCAACGCCGCGATGGGCGGCCCGGGGATCTCCCCCGAGAAGATGCCTCGCAGGTACTCCAGCCCGCTGCGCTCCCGGGCCGCGGACAATCCCTCCTCCGGGTTCCTCCACGTCACGGTCCTCGTACGCTGCCCGATGTTCTCCTCGCCCATGGTGCTCCTCCTGAAAGGCGTATGTCCATCATGTCATCCCCTCCAGCCCCATAAGACTCAGAGGGAATGGGCCTTCCGCCTTCATATGATGAGCATAATCCCATGAGTGACGGCAAGCCCGTGACGCTCCCCCGCCCTCCGGGACGGCCTCCCGGCGAGAGCATCCACGTCCGGACAAAGGCACTCACGACCGATGGCGAGGAGCCCCCGCGCCCGTTACGCCACGGGCCCATATGGAGACACCGAAGGTAGCGGCAGTGGTGGGAGCAGGTCCGGGCCTGGGAGCGGCGCTGGCGCGTCGCTTCGCCCGGGAGGGATACGCGGTGGGCCTGTTCGCCCGGAGCGAATCGAACCTGCGCCAGGTGCAGCAGGAGATTGAGAAGGCAGGAGGACGCGCGGCCAGCTACGCGGCGGACGCGACGGACGAGGCCTCACTGAAGTCAGCCTTCGCCCGGCTGCGCGAGGAGCTCGGCGCGCCGGAGGTCTGTATCTACAACGCGGGGGCGTACGCGATGGGGGGCATCCAGGAGCTGACGCCGGAGCAGTTCGAGTCCTCGTGGAGGATTGGCTGCCTGGGCGGCTTCCTCATGGCGCGCGAGGTGGTGCCGGCGATGCTGGAGCGAGGGCGGGGCACGCTGCTGTTCACGGGAGCCACGGCGTCACTGCGAGGCGGAGCGCGGTTCGCGGGGTTCGCGGTGGGCAAGTTCGGGCTGAGGGCGCTGGCCCAATCGCTGGCACGGGAGCTGGGACCGCGAGGCATCCACGTGGCCCACGTGGTCATCGATGGGATGATCGACACGGCGCGGGTGAGGAGCATGGTGCCGGGGCGCGAGGCGTCGACGATGCTGTCGCCGGACGCCATCGCGGAGACGTACTGGCAGCTCCACCGCCAGGAGCCCTCGGCGTGGACGCAGGAGATGGATCTGCGCCCCGCGATGGAGAAGTTCTAGGCGCCCGGGCGCTTCGTCATGTCGAAGAGGGCGCGAGCCTGGGGGCCGAGGAAGCCATCGAAGCCGGGAGCGCGCTGGGCGATCTCGAAGTACGCGTAGGGCCAGCTGCGCGTGCGTCCGTCCTTCAGCTCGATGGTGAGGGGGGCGGCGCGGGTGGCCGTCTGGCGCAGGGGGCTGCCAGGGTCTCCCTCGATGTCGGCCTTCATGGGCACACCAGCCTCGAGCATGCGGCGCTGCCACACCTCCACGTCGTCCACGGAGCCGGTGAAGTGGTTCACCTTGCGGCCGAAGGCGAGCAGCCACGCGCCGTACTGGGACTCCTTCTCCAGGGCGAGCAGCGCCGGCTCCTCGGGCAGGGGCGGAGCACAGAACCAGTCGGCGAGCGCCGGGACGGAGTCAGGGGCCGGAGGATCCGCCGGAAGCGAGGAAAGGATGCGCTGGGCCTCGGCAGAGAGCTTGTCGGCGTGGAGCTCGGAGATGAAGACGCGAGGCAGCCCCGCCGGGTGGGACATGTGGATGGCGGAGAGGTGGGTATCCGGGAAGGTGTACTGGCCCGCGGGCTTCCAGCCGAAGCGCTCGAAGACGCGGGAGAAGAGCGAGATGCCTCCTCCAGGCCGGGCGAGGGAACGCAGCGCGATGTGGTCATTGCGGAAGCTGCCGCCGGAGAGCTGGGCGAAGGTGCGCGCATAGGGCACCTCGGCGGCGTAGCGCTCCCACAACAGGTCCAGGAGTCGGGTGGCGTCAGGGCTCATGGCGCGCAGTCATAGCCGGAAGGCGAGAGCCAGCCCAGGCTCCGGAACTACCAGCCCAGTGCCTCCGGTGCCTTTCGGAACAAGCCTCGAAGCTCGGGATGCTGCCGATGTTGCCTCTGCATCTCCTTCCACACCGTGAAGTGTGGCGCTCTCTGGATGGCATGGATGCATCGACTCAATGCATCATGGGAGACACTCTGCTCCCGCAGCGAGACGTATTCGCGGAGAAGAGCGCGATATCCAATGAAGGCGTTCTCACGCGCCTGGCGGAGGTGCTCGCGCGAATTGAGCCGGAGGAGCCGCAGCGTGTAGTCGGCTCGCGCATGGTTCTTCGTCCCCTTGTGGGCAATGGGCTCGAAGTAGAAGGTGTCCTGAAGTTCGAGCATCAGAAACGCCATCGGGTCTTCATGACGCGGATCGATGAGCGCCGGAGAGCCTTGGGGCGGAGGTCGGACAGGAGTCCCTCGCGGCCTGCTGACCTCCACGGGCTTGCGTGTTCCCCGAGGGAAGACAGCGAAACGGTTGTTCTTGGGCCCATTGCAGGAACCACAGGCATACAGGTAGTTGCGCCAGGCGAAGACCCGCTCGGGGTAGAGGTCCTTGGGCCAGATGTGCTCGACCTCGTCGGCCGCCGAATCTTCGCAATACCCACAGCGCTGGGCGCCCGAGCACATCACCGTCAGCGCGCTCCGCACTTCGGCGAAGGTCCTGTTCCCTGGCTTGTTGCGATGCTCGAAGCTTCGCTGCGCGGCTTCAACCCGGTCGGCGAACCTCGAATGTGCATCCACCTCGGCCTGCCAACGTTCGAGCTGATGCAGCACTGCGGTGGACAACGGAATGTCGGGCAACCGAATCACTCGGGGCCTCACACGTCCGAATCATGGACCGCCATGGACGAGGTGGGCAGGCTCGCACGGAGGGAAGTCTGCTCCTTGCGCTCAGCCGCACTCAGCCCTCGGCGTGTCTCCTTCAGATTCAGCTCCGCCAGCCGCCGAAGTCGCTGTTTCGAGCGCTCCGAGCGCGAGACGTCTTCGCCGAACAGCCCCGTACCGTAGGCATCGAGCACGTTGCCGAAAATGAGCCGGTCGAGTTCCAGGCCCGTCACCTGCCGTGCCTCTTCATCCGTACCGGGCCGGGGAAGCCGCCACACCGTCCCCACCTCCGCGGCCTGACAGACCAGGGGACTGTGGGTGGTGACGATGAACTGCATCCTGGGGAAGTGCTCGCGAAACCAGAGCCCCACCTTGCGCTGCCAGGTCGGATGCAGGTGCGCATCCACCTCGTCGATGAGCACCACGCCCGGCACATCCACCTTCGTGGGGTCCTTCGGATGGAACACACGCTTGGGTCCGTAGGTGGCCGCGAGCTGCCGGATGAGCTCGAAGGTCATGCTCAGGATGGAGCGATAACCATCGCTCAGCTCCTCCACGGGAATGCGATAACCATTGCCGTCCACAAAGAGCACTTCGCGCGAGGTAATCTTCTCCAATCGCGCCTGATGCGGCAGGAACCCCGGCTGATTGATGAACTCCTTCAGCGGGTCGAGCAGGTGCCCCTCCGCGTCCCCCTCGAGCTTTTTGAATTGTAATTGCTGAAGCCACCGCAGTCCCTCTGTCAGGGCGACGCTCTCATCGAAAACAGAGAGATGCCGGGCAAGCCGCGGATCCGTGGAGAAGAGCTTGTCGTAGTCCTCATCGCCACCGGTGAAGCGCCGGAAGGGACCATACGAGGCCGAGAACCAGCCGGTTCTCGCATTCCACGCATGGAACATACTCCTCGGGGTTATCTTCTCCCCCGCGCTGGGGAGCGCCATTGGCTGGGCTCCCAATCCAGGGCGCAGCATCAGGCAGAGCTCCTGCCTCGCAGCCCCCCGAGCTGTCTTTCCGAGCGTTCCGTCGACCCTCGGATCCAGCATCAACTGCAGCCGAATCACTCCCGGCTTGTCGCTCCGCAGCCATCGCGACCAATCCTGCCGGAGTGCACCGGATGCGAAGGGCCCCACGAACCCCAGCGCGATGGAGCGCAGTACCGAGGACTTCCCGGACCCGTTGTCCCCCAGGATGACGTGCCACCCCGGCGCGCTCTTGAGGGGAACCTCCCACTCCAGTTTCTGGATGGCGCGGATGTTCTCGATGACGAATCGCGTCAGGTACATGGCTCGACGTCCACCGTAACCCCATCCTCCGACTGGACCAACGAATCCGACCTGGTGGCAGATACACGCCGACGCCGTGCCCTACTTCCCGCGCCGCTGCGCGAAGAGCCAGGTACTCACCGCCTCGTCGAGGTACACCGTGTCCGAGAGCTCATGGCCCAGGCCGGGCAGCTCGGTATAGCGCACGGAGTGACTGCCCGCGGACTTGAGCAGCTCCAGCAGGGTGCGACTCTCGGAGACGGGAGCCACCGGATCGGCGTCCCCATGCCACATCCACAGGGGCAGGCCCTTGAGCTTCTCCACCACCGAGCGGTCCGGGTAGCGCCCGGACACGGCCACCAGCGCGGCGAAGCGCTCCGGGTAGCGCGCGGCCAGCTGCACCGCACCCCGAGCTCCCATGGACTGGCCCGTCAGGTACACCCGCGCCGGGTCACCGCCGTATTCCGCGAGGGTGCGCTCCAGGGCCGCGAGCGCGAAGTCGGCCACCTCCCCGCTCCACTCCCGCTCGGGAGGGCACTGGGGCAGCACCAGCACGGCCGGGTAGCGCTCGGGGTGCGCCCGGGCCGCCCCCGCCAGGCTCTGCGTCCTCGGCCGCAGCCCATCCGTGCCTCGCGAGTCCGCGCCGTGCAGCGACAGGATGACCGGCCAGGCCAGTCCCCTGCGGTAACCCGGTGGCAGGTACACGGAATAATTGTACGTCTCACTTCGCAGGGTGAGGGTCTTCGCCACGAACGTGCCGGGGAAGCCGCCCGGGAGCGCCTCCGCCTCCGGAGTCCCCGCCAACACCCACGCCACCAGCACCAACGTCACCGAGCCCATGGGCCTCCTCGCGTACCCGCATAGGTCCTGTCGCGGGATCGGGAAAGCCCGGAAACTACCCTTCCATCAGAGGAGACGGGACGTCCTCCTGGAGCACCAGGCGGCCAAGGGTTGCGTTTCCATCACCCGGCGCTTGCATCTGACCGCTCAGGTGGGAAACTGCGGCTGCGCGCGTCCTCGGGGTTCGACCTTGGAGGGGTTTTGCATCCCGAGGACGCGCGCAGTCTTCCGCAACCGGGTGCGACCGCGGATGTGCCTTGGAGGGGTTCTCCCGCGGGCGCTGGCTGCAGGGGTGGAACACGCCAGCCCCACCCAGCATTCGCGGGCGCACATACGGCAAAAACAAGGCGGAACGCCAGTCCCTGGCCCGCAAGACAATGAGCGCCACTTCACGGCGCCCATAAGTCTGACTGATGACACACGGCTGACACATGCAGCCTACACCATGGCGGGCTGTGTGCCTATCGGATTCTGCGGTGGGCTTCCCAGCGACTGAGAAGGCCCATGCCCTACCCGGGAGACCCGCCTAACGGCGGTCGGACATCATCCGTCCGATGGCGAGCAGCGCGATGGCGCCCACGATGGCACCGATGAAGCCGCTGGGCTGCAGCACGTGCCAGTTGCCGCCCCGGAGCACCGAGGCGAGGAAGCCGCCCATGAACGACCCGGCGACGCCCAGCAGGGTGGTGGAGATGAGACCCATGCCCTGCCGGCCGGGCATGACAGCGCGGGCAATCAACCCCGCGAAAAAACCGAAGACAATCCAGGTACACAGGCCCATCGCGCCCTCCGCGCTTGCGCTGGGGTGAGAGGTCCCAGTCTGCATGAACTACGTTCCGGGGCGAACACCATTGCGCTCCGGCCGGAAGACGCCGGGGAAACGGGGGCTGTGAAGCCATTCACACCTTTGGCGTGAACCCGTTCGCTCCGTCTGTCCGGCGGACATGGTCCTGTCGGGTCCAGGAAGTCCTGAGAACGCAGCCATGTCAGACCCCCTTATTGGTGAGATACGTATGTTCGCCGGCGGCTTCGAGCCCCGGGGATGGGCGCTGTGCGACGGCCGGCTGATGTCCATTTCACGGCACTCGGCCCTCTTCTCCGTCCTGGGTACTACCTACGGAGGCGATGGGATGACCACCTTCGCGCTGCCGGACTTGAGGGAGCGGGTGCCACACCCCTCCGGTCCCGGTCCGAGCTTCATCATCGCGCTCCAGGGAGACTTCCCCACCCGGCAATAGCAGCAGGTGGGGTGCTGCCCGGGCGCGAGCGGCTCAGTAGCGGGGATCGACGACCTGGGGATTGTGGCGGACGTAGTCGATGGCCCCCGCGGAGTCGAAGCCGCCGCTGTCGACGAGGAACCGCACGGTGACCTGCCCGAGCGAGGTGTAGGGCAGGAAGGCATCCACGAAATCGCCGCCGTGCGCTTCCTGGTAGCGGACCGAGTCCTCCAGCTCCTGCACGACGGTGGGCAGGGCCTGGTCGAAGGCACGGCGCAGCGCCGGGTCGCGGGTGGTGCAGTAGTGGTCGGCCTCGAACTTCTTGAGGATGCGGGCGTTGCGCATCTGGAAGAGGCGCGTGGGGTTGTCATCGACGATGACGACACGGCGCAGCGACTCGTCGAAGACGCGCAGGTCCTTGGACGGCTCGCGCACGGGGTTGCCCTTCTTGGGGTCGGCCACGCCCTCGGACTTCTCCTGCAGGATGAGGTGGCTGTTGGTCAGGATGCCCGCGATCGCCGGGTGCTCGGTGAGGGCGACCCCGTCGAGCTTCCACTGCGCGAGGTTCTCGAGGGTGGTCGTGTCCACGTTGGCGGAGAAGAGAACCACCGCGCCGCCGAGCGCCTGGATGCGCTCGAAGGCCTGCTTCCAGCCAGGGGTGAGCTTCAGGTACCGCACTCCGCTCTGAAGCGGGACGGCGACATCGTGGCAGCCCTCGCCCACCTGCGCGGGGTAGTACTGGTCGTAGAGCGTCTCGTCGAGATCGAACACGGCGATGAAGCGGGCCTTGCCGAGCTTCTCGGTCTGCAGGCGGCTCTCGAAGTCACCCCGGCGGACGCGCTCGAGCGCGATGTTGAATGCGGCCACCAGCTCGGGAGCCGGCTTGGAGCGGAGCTGGTCCCGGTAGTGGTTCTGCAGCTCGACGGCCTGGGCCCGCGTGAGCTGGAACCGCTCCATCAAGCGGCTGATGTTGAAGAAGCGGCGCTCCTCCTCGTTCGGGCCCGCGTACTTGTCGACCCAGTCGGGCAGCGGCGGGATGGTCAGCGACTCGAGCTCGGCACGCGACGCGATGCCTGTCGTGGTGGTGGCGGCGACGGTGGCGGGTGGCGAATCGGTCCGTTGGACGGAAGGGCTCGCGGCACAGCCGAGCACCGGCATGGCGAGCAGGAGCAGCGCGAAACGGGACATGGGGACTCCGGGGTCGAAAGCGTCGGACTGGTCCGACCATCGGACCAGTCGGGAAGAACTCAGGGCCGGGCGGCCGCCACCTCGCGAAGGCTGGCCTCCACACCCGCGAGCAGTTCGTCCAGCGCGGCATCCGGAATGTTGAGCGCGGGGGCGATGTACACCGTGTCCCCCATGGGGCGCAGGTACAGCCCGCGCCGCCTCGCCGCCTCGTACACGCGCCAGCCTCCTCGCGCCAGGTAGCCGCCACTGCCCAGGTCCACCGCGCCCACCATGCCGACGGCCCTCGGCCGCGTCACCCCGGGAATCGTGCGGGCCATGTGCTCGAAGGCGGCCTTCACCTTCGGCGCCTTGCGCGCCACCTGCCCCAGCACGTCCTCGTCCCGGTACACCGCGAGTACCTCGCGCGCCACCGCCGCGCCCAGTGGGTTCCCGCAGTACGAGTGTCCGTAGTACAGCGCCCGCTCGGAGCCGCCGCCGAATCCCGCGAAGATGCGCTCGGTGGCCAGAGTGACAGCGAAGGGCATCAGCCCTCCGGACAGCGCCTTCGCCAGGCACAGCAGGTCCGGCACCACTCCGGCCAGGTCGCACGCGAAGCGCGCTCCCGTGCGGCCCATCCCCGTGAAGACCTCGTCGGCGATGAGGAAGGTGTCCACCGCCCGCGTGGCCTCGCGCACCGCACGGACGAACTCGGGCGAGTACATGTGCATGCCCGCCGCGCCCTGAATCACGGGCTCGAGGATGACGGCGGCGATCTCATCCGGGTGCTCGCGCAGCGTGGCCTCCACCTGTGCGAAGGCGCGCTCCCAGCCCTCGGGGTCCGCGGGAGATGGTACGTGCACCACGTCGAAGAGCAGCGGCCCGAAGATGTCGCGGAACACCTCCACCCCGCCCACGCTGGTGGAGCCGATCGTCTCGCCGTGGAAGGCCCCCGAGAGCGTGATGAAGCGAGTGCGCTGGCGGCGGCCGTTCTGTGCCCAGTACTGCGCCACCATCTTGATGGCGACCTCCACCGCCGTGCTCCCGTTGTCCGTGTAGAAGACGCGCGAGAGCCGCTCTCCCTCCGCGAGATCCGCCCGCTCGGCGCCCGGGGCCATCGCGACCAGCTCCCGGGCCAGCCTCGCCGCCGGCTCGTGCGTCACGCCCGCGAGCGAGGTGTGCGGCAGGGCGCCGGCCTGCTCGGTGAGCGCGCGCACCAGCCGCGGGTGCCGGTGCCCCAGCGTGGACACCCACCACGAGCCGTTGGCGTCCAGGTAGCGAGTACCGTCCGCGTCGTAGAGGTAGGGCCCCTCGGCGCGGACCACCACCAGGGGGTTCGTCCTCGCGATGTACTCGTCCATCGCGGTGTACGGGTGCCACACGTGCCGCTTGTCCAGCGTGACGATGTCCTCGCGCTTCATCCGGGTCTCTCCTCCGATGCGCGGCCCTCCCTACCACGCGGCCAGCACCCGCGCTCCAGGAGGTTGCGCTCGGCCGCCCGCCCCGCCAGCGAACGCACACTCGGAGCACCCGGGGTGCGTGTGAAGCTTGCCGCTCACCCGAGCCCCGAAAGTAGAGTCGCCCCCCTCATGCTCGGCGCCTCACTCCGAAAACATGTCTGGCCCCTGCTCGCCGCGGGCGTGGCGTTGGCGCTCCTTCTGCCCCTGCTCGCCTCGCTGCTGGACCTGGGCTTCGTGGCCGATGACTTCGTCCACCTCGTGGAGGACCGTCTCCAGCCCTGGTACTTCTCCCAGGACCACCTCTACCGCCCCCTGCGCAACACCCTGTTCCGGGTGCTCCCGGAGCTGCTCGGCCTCGAGCCCGCGCCCTACCGTTTCCTGGTCATCTCCGGCTTCTTCACGTGCCTCGCCCTGCTCTTCACCTTCCTGCGGTTGCAGGGAGTGGGCTTCGCGGGTGCGCTGTCGGCCTGCGTGTTCGCGGCGCTCTACCCGCGCAACCAGCGCGTCCTGTTCTGGTTCGCGGCCTCTCAGGACATCGCGGCGGCCTGCGCGGTGTTGACGGCCCTCATCGGATGGACCCTGTTCCGGGTGCGCGGCTCACGGCTCGGGTATGGCGTGTCACTCCTCGCCTTCATGGTGGGCCTGGGCTTCAAGGAGCCCGCCATCGTCCTGCCCGCGCTCCTCGTCATCCTCGACTGCTGGCGCCAGGGCCTGTCCCGGAAGGTGGTGCTCGCTCCCGCGTTCTGGCGGCCCTACCTGGGCTTCCTGCCCCTCCTCGCGCTCTATGGGTCGTTCCTGTGGGTCTTCCGCGCCGGGCGCCTGCAGACGAACGATGAGCATGGCATCTACGGCTTCAGCTCCCTCCTCCAGTCCGTCCTGGCGCTCGCCCGCACCTGCATCAACCTGGTGCTGCCGTTCGCCCGGCCCCTGGCCCTCAGGGACATGTCCGCGCTCCATCTGGGCTGCGCCGCGCTCGTGCTGCTGGCGGTGGCCGCGCTGGCGCTCTGGACGCGGACGCGCCGATGGTGGTGGGTGACGGCCGCCTGGGTCGTCGTGGCCGCGCTCCCCACCAGCATCTTCGCCCGGACGAACAATGGAGATCAGTACCTGTTCCTCCCCATGCTGGGCCTCACCTTCGGACTGGCCATCAGCCTGGACGAGGTGTTCCGCTCGAAGACGTGGCAGCGGCCCGTGGCCTCCCTGCTGTTGATGGTCTACGCCTTCGCCGGCTCCCGCTACCTGGCCCGCGCCCAGGGAGAATGGAAGACCTCGGGAGAGACCATCCGGCGCACCCTGGAGTCCGCGCGAGCGCTGTCCCTTCCCAAGCAGGCCTCGTCCATCGTCGCCGTCAACATCCCCCACTCGCTCCCGGTCGGCGTGCCCATCATGAACAACGGGCTCAAGGGCGTGTTCATCACCGCCGGCTACCCGCGCTCCCTCTCCCTGGAGGTGAACCACCTCCAGCCCCGTGAGGACCCCGCTCAGAAGGAGTTCGTCCAGCGGCTCCTCGCCTGCCCCGCCGAGCCCGAGCGCCCCACCGGCCGGCGGACGCTCGTCTGGGTCGATGGGGTGTTGCAGGACCACTCGGGCCCCTGCGCCGAGCAGCTCATCGAAGGGGATGAGAAGACGCGTGCCCTGGCGTGGCTCAAACCGTGACAATGTTCTCCGGCATGTCTACCCCCCTGGCGCGCACCGCGCTCCTGTCGATGACCCTCGCCCTCTCCGCCTGCTCGGACAAGCAGGAGAAGGCGCCCTCCGCCCCCAACACGGCCGCAGTCTCGGCCAAGGAGGCCCGGCCTCCCGAGGAGCTCTTCGTCAGCCTGGGCTGCCGTAACTGCCATGGCCCGGGCAGCGCCTTCGCTCCCGCCCTCGAAGCCGTCCGCGGCAAGCCAGCGGAGGTCATCGCCATGTCCATCCTCGACATGCAGAAGGTCCGCCCCGGCTCGATGATGCCCAGCTACACCGGGCGCCTCTCCACGAACGAAGCGCTCGCGCTCGCCAACTGGATCAAGGCCGGCAACCCAACCGCCGCCAACTCCCCGTAGGCACCCGAGCGCCTAAGGCTCCTGCCCGGCGGGGAGCGACCCCACCAGGGGCAGCTCCAGGATGAAGCTCGCGCCCCGCCCACGTCCTTCACTGGCGGCGATCAGGCTCCCTCCCATCTCCTTGGCGGTGTTGGCCGCCCAGTGCAGGCCATAGCCCAGGCTCCCCTGGCGCGTGGTGAAGCCGTGGTTGAAGACGCGCTCCAGGTCTTCCGCGGCGATCCCCACGCCGTTGTCCCGCACCACCAGGAGGAAGCGCCCCGTTGGGCCCGGGCGGGCCTCGATGCGGATGCGCTTTTCGGCCTGTCCCGCATCCAACAGGGCCTGCTTCGCGTTGCTGATGAGGTTGACCAGGATGTGCAGCACCTTGTGCCGCTCGAGCGAGACGGTGGGCAGCCGCTCCATGTCGCGCTCGATGACCACCTGGTAGCGCTTGAGCGAGGACTGCTGCATGCGCAACGCGTCCTCGACGAGCGCCTCCACCTCCACCTGCTCCACCAGCCGGGGACCGTGGGCATACGCCTGTTGCGCCTGGATGGTCGCCCCGACCTGCATCAGGTTGGCCTTCATCGACCGCAGCTCCGCGAGCATCCGGTCCGAGTCCTGCCGCAGCTTGTCGCTCAGTTTGTCGAAGTACTCGGGGAGCAGCCGCCCCCGGGTGTCCTTCTCGATGAACCCGGCGAGGTCTCCCTCCGCGCCCGCGAGCATCTTCGCGCTCTTCTTCAATTGCTCCACGGGCAGATGGGACACCTGCCGGGTCAGCATCTCCGTGGTGACGACGAGCGACGTGAGGGAGTTGCCGATGTTGTGCAGCACCCCGCTGGCGATCTCCGCCATGCCCGCGCGGTGGGCCGCCTCGACGAGCTGCTTGTGGACCACCTCCAGCTCGCTCGTGCGCTCCTGGACACGCTGCTCCAGGCCCCCGTAGAGCGCCGCGTTCTCCAGCGAGAGCGCGACCTGGGAGGCGAGGATCGTCAGGGTCTGCAGGTGTCTGGAGGTGAAGGCGCCCCGGGCCAGGTTGTTCTCGAGGTAGACGACGAGCAGCAGCCGGCCCTGGTGGAAGATGGGCAGTGACAGGACGGAGCGGGGCGACCGGCGCTGGACGTAGGGGTCATCGGCCAGGGAGTCGTCGCGCGACAGGTCCTCCCGCAGGACGGGCTGCTGCGTCCGGATGGAGAGGCGGACGACCGAGGCCGGCACATCCTCGGAGCTGGCGGGCGTGCCGCTCTTGTACCGGCGGGTCTCCCCCGTGAGAGCCGTGTGCTCCATGACGAGGGAGAGCTGCTGCCGCTCCTCCCGCATGAGGACACAGCGCTGGGCCCCGGCGTTCTCGCAGAGGATGACCACCACCCGCTCCAGGAGCCGGTCCAGGTGCATCTCCGAGAAGAACACCCGTGAGGCCGCCAGGATGCTCTGTACATCCAGCAGCGCGAGGTCCGTCCGGAGCTCGCCCGGCGCTCGCGCCTCGAAGCCCGCGATGGGACGCACGGGCAGGCCCTGCCCGGAGTAACGAGCGCTGAGGTGACTCAGCAAGGCGTGCGCGCCCCAGCGCGCATGGGCGTCATACGCATCATGCAGGTGGGGCCGCGCGCGGTGCCCCAGGCCCCACTCGAGGAAGAAGCGAGCGGCCAGCTCGTGGGCGAGCGCCTCGTCGTTGAGATGGTCGTGCTCCCGGGCGAGCGCGATGGCCCGGTCATAATGCTCGAGGGCCTCGGCACGTGCGCCTCGCACCCGGCAGCGCTCGGCCTCCACGAGGTGGTAGGCGTGGAGGAAGTTCATGGGACCCGACCGGGCCCAGCGCTCCATCCGCTGTTGGTTCGCGGCGATCCGCTCCAGCGCCGCGCTCCGCCGCACCTCCTCGAGCTCGGGCAGCACGGCGAGCCGCGCCAGGGAGTCGAAGAAGAAGTAGCGGGGAACGAGGAGCTGGGCCGCCACCGTGGGCAGGTACGGCTCCGCCGCGTCGGCGCTCTCCACCGCCAGCCGATACTGCCCGAAGAGGTAGGCCAGCATCAGCTTGTTCACGTACGCGATGCAGATGGCGGTGCCGTCGTTGTCTCCCACGTAGCGCGGGAGCATCTCGTCCTCGTTCCAGACCTTCCCCACCAGACGCCAGGGTGTCTCCCCCTCGCCCGACAGGTTTAGCGCCGCCTGGTGGTACACCGAGTACTGTCTGAGCGTCACCGGGCGGTGGTGGTGCTCGAGCACCCCGCGGTACTCGTCCATCTCCGCGAGAAGAGGGCCCAGGGGCTTCCCCAGGATGAACGCGTGGTGGCAGTAGAAGTCCGCCGACCATCCCATGAACTCGAGGTCCCCCGTCTCGAGCCCGCTGGCATACGCGTCCAGCAGGGGCTTGAGCGTCTCCCGCACGTGGCGCTTCCAGTGGACCGTGTAGGAGTTGACCACGTAGAGCGTCTTCGACCGGGGCTCCCGGGCGTTGAAGCGCTCGAGGACCTTCAGCGCCAACTGGCCGGCCTGGTAGCCCGCGTCGAGCTCGTCGAATACCCCGCAGAGGATGAGCCCATACATCGCAAAGGTGAAGGCCGCGATGGGCGACATGCCATGCCGCGCGGTCAGCACGACGGTGCGGAAGACAATCAGTGGCAGTAGCGCGGGTCTCGTCTGATAGGCGGGCGGCACCATCAGCGTCAGGACGCGCACCGCCGCGAGGTACCCGGCATCCTCCATCCCAGGCAGTGAGATGAGCCGCTCCAGTGGGCCGTCGCCCACCGCTTCACGGACCTCCTCGAGCCCCCGCTGGATGTCCTCGGGCCGGGGCTCCGCCGGGAGCTCCACGCCCAGCTCCTTCAGCACGCGCAGCCCGGTCTCCAGCGCGAAGGCGAGCCGCTCCTGAGCGATGGCCACCTGGATGCGGATCTCATGCACCCGCACCCGCTCCAGCACCGTGCGCGCATGGGACAGCACGGCGTCCACCAACTCTTCCTGCCGCGCGAAGCGTTTGCTGAGCCAGGCCGCGCTCGCAGCCTCCTCGTGCAGCGCGAGCGTCAGCGCGTACTGCGACTCCCAGCTCCCCGGCGCCAGGAGCGACAACCCCACCTCCAGGTACTCCCGGGCCACGTCATACGCCGTCGACGCCAGGGCCCTCCTGCCGGCCCGCAGGTTCAGCAGCGCGAGCTCGTGGCGCTCCTCCTCGTCCTCCAGGAGCGCCGCGCACACGTTCAGGTGGTTGACGATGTCGAACAGGTGCTCTTCCCGCTCCCGCGGGGAGGCCGTCTCGTACAGGCGTCTGCCAATCTCCAGGTGGGTCCGCTGCCGGTCCGACTCCGGGATGAGCGAATAGGCCGCCTGCTGCACCCGGTCGTGCAGGAAGCGGTAGCGCGCCGGAAGGTGCTCCACGCCGGCCTCTCCGAGCCCCGAGGCGTCCTGGTAGAACTTGTAGACCTCCGACGTGGGCAGGAGCAGCCCCTCCTCCAGCGCGCGCCACAGCGCCGCCGCCGTGTCCGCCTCCGAGCGCCCGTACACCCGGGAGAGCGTCGCCAGCTCGAACCGGTTGCCGATGCACGCGGCGAGCTCGAGCACCTTGCGCGTCGCCTCCGGCAGGCGCTGGAGCTGGCTGGCCATGAACTCGACCACGTCCGAGGACACGGACAGGGCCCGCACCTGGGCCAGGTCGCACTGCCACATGTGCTCCGCGGCGTCGTAGCTCACCAGGCCCTGCTGGAAGAGGACCTTCAGGTACTGGGAGATGAAGAAGGGATTGCCCCGGGTCTTCTGGTAGACGAGCCCCGTCAGCGGCCAGGAGCGCACCAGCGGACACGACAGCGTATCCGCCACGAGCTCATTCACCGCGTCCTCCGGGAGCGGCCCCAGCGTCATCGGTTGGACCGTCGCTCCGGCCTTGCGGATCTCCTCCAGCGTCAACATGAGGGGATGGGCCGGAGTCACCTCGTTGTCCCGGTACGCGCCAATCACCAGCAGCCGCACGGAGCCCAGCTCCGTGGCCAGCAGGTGCAGCATCTTCAGCGACGCCGAGTCCGCCCACTGCAGGTCATCGAGGAACAGGACGAGCGGGTGCTCCTCCGTCGCGAACACGCGGATGAGCCGGCTGAAGAGCAGGTGGAAGCGCTGCTGCGCGGCGGCGGGCGCGAGCTCCGCCACCTCGGGCTGGGGTCCGATGAGGGACTCGAGCTCCGGCAGCACATCCACCAGCACCCGTCCCTCGTCGCCCAGGGCCGTCAGGAGCCGCTGCTTCCAGGCCTCGAGCCGCTCATCGCTCTGCGTCTGGAGTTGCCGCACCAGGCTGGAGAGGGCCTGCACCAGGGCCGAATACGGGATGCTCCGCCCGAGCTGGTCGAACTTGCC
Source organism: Vitiosangium sp. GDMCC 1.1324 (assembly GCF_003044305.1). Classification (GTDB taxonomy): domain Bacteria; phylum Myxococcota; class Myxococcia; order Myxococcales; family Myxococcaceae; genus Archangium. The sequence goes on from NZ_PZOX01000002.1 coordinate 435,568, forward strand.
CGACACGAAGAAGCCCTTGGAGCGGACGACGGGCTTGTGGATTTCATTGACCACGGCCGTCTTGCCCACGCCCGAGAAGCCCGCCACCACCAGCAGCTCCATCCGCCCCTGGCACACCCGGTCGAACGCTTGCAGCAGCGTGCGCACCTCGTCCTGCCGGCCGTAGAGCTTCTCCGGGAGGTGGAATCGGTCCGACACGTCCCTCCGGGCCAGCTCGAACGCGGGGATGTTCGTCTGCTCCCGCAGCGCCTCGAGGCACGCGCGCAGGTCATGCCGGAGCCCATACGCGCTGGCGTAGCGCTCCTCGGCCGTCTTGGCCATCAGCTTGAGCACGATGCGCTCGACCATCTCCGGGATGGAGGGATTGAGCTCGCGCGGCGGAAGCGGTGGACGTGCGATGTGGCAGTGGGCGAGCTCCAGCGCGCTGGTGGCCTGGAAAGGCAGACAGCCCGTGAGCAGCTCGTAGAGCGTCACGCCCAGCGAGTAGAAGTCCGTGCGGTAATCGATGCCCCGGTTCATCCGCCCGGTCTGCTCGGGAGACATGTAGGCCAGCGAGCCCTCGAGCAGCTCCGGGCTCTCGAGCGCCTGCGTCTCCCGCGGCAGCAGCGACGCGATGCTGAAGTCCGTCAGCTTCACGTCCCGCGTCTCGGGGTGGATGAGGATGTTGTGGGGCTGGATGTCCTTGTGGATGACCCGGTGCTGGTAGAGCCCCTCCAGCGTCTCGGCCAGGGAGATGGCGATCTCCAGCACCTGCCGGGGGGTGAGCGGATGGGTCTCCCGGTAGTGGCTCAGCGAGACATACCCGCTGTCCGCCATGATGATGGCGAAGCCGTTGTGGCAGCGCTCGAGCGCCAGGGGGGTGACGACTCCCGGGAGCCGGAGGTCTCGGGCCAGCGAGTACTGATGGCGGAACTGGAGCAGCTCGGAGAACGAGGGCCGCTCCGCGCGCAGCAGCTTCAGGATGACAGGGGCCTCGTCGCCCGTCCGCTGTCCCCGGTAGAGCAGCGACCTCGCCCCCGCATAGAGCAGTGCACCGACCTGGTATCCAGGAACCGTGGGGACGAGTGCGGGTGGGGCTGCGGCGAGCCGGGACTGCCTCATGGAGGAATTGTCCATTGAACTCCTCGGTACGGCCAATCCGATTCAACACCCCGCCGGAGCTGCTGCATGCCCGGCACCTCGTCCCCCGGCTCGGCGGATGGGACACCAACACTGGCAGGAAGGAAGGTTGCACGGCGAGCGTCCCATGCCAGCGTTAGAAGGTGTCCCCGTGGCCTCCGACCTCCGTCTCCGCATCCTCGAGTCCATTACCGATGTCCCCGCCTCTTCCTGGGACGCCCTCACCGGACCCGATGCCCCTCCCTTCATCCTCCACGCATGGTTGTCCGCCATGGAGGAGAGCGGCAGTGCCCGGCCTGAAACGGGTTGGGAGCCCCAACACATAACGCTCTGGCGCGGAAAGAAACTCGTCGCCGCCTCGCCTGCCTACCGCAAGCACCACAGCATGGGCGAGTACATCTACGATTTTTCCTGGGCCGGTGCCGCCGAGCGTCTGGGCATCGAGTACTACCCCAAGCTCGTCGTCGGTGCCCCGCTCTCCCCCGCCACCAGCCCGCGCTTCCTCATCGCCCCAGGTGAGGATTTCCCCGTACTGCGCCTCGCCTTGATACAGGCCGCCGTGGAGAGCGCTCGGGAGGGGGGCTGCTCCTCCGTCCACTTCCTCTACCCCCGCGAGGACGAGGCGGACCTGCTCGAGGAGCAGGGCCTCGCCCGCCGCATCACCCTTCAGTTCCACTGGAAGAATCCGGGCTATCGCGGCTACGACGACTACCTGGCGCGCTTCGACTCCAAGCGCCGCTCCCAGCTCAAGCGCGAGCGCGGGGCCGCCGCCACCCAGGGCATCGTCATCCGCACCGTGCGTGGACAGGAGTTGAGCCCCGAGCACGCCCGGCGCGCCTTCCGCTTCTACGAGGCCACGTGCGAGACCCGCGGGCCCTGGGGCCAGGTGCAGCTCACCGAGGACTTCTTCCTGCGCGCGTTCCGTTCACTGCCGGACACCGTGGAGCTCGTGCAGGCCGAGCACCAGGGCAAGGTCATCGCCGGAGCCTTCAACCTCGCCACCCCCGAGCGCCTCTACGGCCGCTACTGGGGGTGCTTCGAGGAGCACCCCTTCCTGCACTTCCACGTGTGCCTGTACCACTCGGTGGACGAGTGCATCCAGACGGGCCGCAAGGTGTTCGAGCCCGGCGCGGGCGGCGAGCACAAGATTGCCCGCGGCTTCGAGCCCACCGCCGTGCACAGCGCGCACCTGCTCTTCGACGAGACGCTCGACAAGGCGGTGCGCGACTTCCTGCGCCGAGAGCACGCCCACCTGCGCCCCGCCATCGAGCAGGCCGAGGAGCTCGCCGGGCTCAAGCCCTGGCCGCTCCAGGGCCGTGCCACCGGTTGAGCGCGAGGGTCAGCCGGCCGCCAGCTCGGCTTCCTTCGCCTGCGCCCGCTTCATGGCGTCGCGCTCGACGAGCGCCGCGAGGTAACGCTTCACCGGCTCGTGCGCGGGCAGCTTGCCCCAGGAGTTCAGCCACTGCAGCATCGCGCCAATCATGATGTCCGCGGAGGAGAACTGGTCGCCCAGCAGCCACGGGCCCTTCTCCACCGCGCGGGAGATGCGGGCAATCGTCGCGTCGAACGAAGGCCAGCCGATGGCGCTCGGAGGCGGCTCGGCCTTCCGGGGAAACATGAGGTCGGCGAAGGAGGGCTCGAGCGCGGCCGCGCCGTAGGCCATCCACGTGGCGTACGCGGCCCGCTCGGGCGTGCCCACCGCCGGGGCGAGGCGCGCTTCCGGCAAGGTGTCGGCGATGTACGCGCAGATGGCCGCGCTCTCGGTGATGACCGCCGACCAGTCGCCGCGAGGGCCGCGGTCGACGAGGGCGGGCACCTTGCCGTCGGGATTCACGGCGAGGTAGGCGGGCGACTTGTGCGTCCCCTTCTGGAGGTCGTAGCGCACGAGCTCATAGGGAACGCGCGCCTCCTCGAGCAGCCAGAGGATGCGGAACGAGCGCGAACGCGGAGCGTAGTGGAGGACGAAGCGAGGCGTGGTCATGGCATCGCCCTCCTTAGCGGAAGTCCGGCGGGGACACCACCGGCGAGGTCACGTCGCGTACGGCCCGCTCAATAGCGAACGTCCAGGCTCGGCAGCAGCAGCCGCGCGTCGCCCAGGGGCCGCAACGACTGGCCCAAGTCCAGGTGCACCACCGCGTGGCCGCGCTCGGCGAGGTACGCCACCGGCGCCTCGAAGCGCAGCGGCGCCACCCGCGTGTCGATGACTCCACCGCCCGAGGCCTCCTCGTAGCCGCCGAAGTCGTCGAACTCCACCTCCACCCGCACCCGGTCCACGCCCTCGGGCACCAGGAAGAGGCCGAGCAGGTGCGCCTGCTCCGGCTGCGTGAGGTCCATCGGGAAGCGGGCCTTGAGGCGTACGGGCAGCGGCTGCCCCTCCACGGTGGAGATGGAGACGCGGCGCACCTGCACGAGCGCCGAGGCGTAACCGGGATTGTTCACCCCCTTGAGGCGCAGCTCGAAGCGCTGGCCCTGGGCATCCGCGGGGAAGTCCGGGCGCGGCCCCGGGGACTCTCGCATCCGCGACTCCCCGCCGCAGCCTCCGAGCACGAGGGCGGCCGTGCCCACCGTGAGCAACATCAGCAGCTTCTTCATGACGTGTGTTCTCCTGGAAGGTGTGTGAAGGAAACGGCGCTACGGACGGCCGGGCTCCGTCGGGTCGGCGGCGATGCTGGCGGCATGTGCTGGCGTGGCCCGCCCCGCGTCGAAGCCTCCAGGCAGCGGCTCACGCATGCCCGCCTCGTTGTGGCGCCGCAGCTCCGTGGCGAGCCGCTCCAGGCCCTCGTCCCCCGAGCCACCCCGCAGCGTGAGCAGGGCCTCATCGAGCGCCTGGCCCCGCTTCGCGCTGGCACCGAAGAGGCGCTCGTTGCAGGTGGACACCAGCGCCTCGCGTGCGAGCTCGAAACGCCGCGTGTCCTCCTCACCGCGCACCCCACCGCTGCTGTCGAGGCCGGGGCTGGCCCACAGCATGCCCAGCGCCTGCTCCAGCGACTCCACCCGCGCCACGCCCAGGTCGATGCGCCCCGGCGCCAGGCACTGCTGGAGCGCCTGCTCGTGCACCTTGAAGAAGCCCGCGTTGCGCGAGGCCCCCGGCGCCACGGGGTTCGGCGGCTCCACGCAGTCGGGGTCATCCGGCGGACAGGCCTGCTCGCAGTCCACGAAGGGCTCGCAGCAGGTGACTCGCGCGGCGCACTGCGTCTCGCCCAGGTCCCACTTCACCCGGAGCGCGCTGTCGAAGCTCGAGTCCGCCCTGCCATCACTGGCCGCCAGCGCCTGGCAGGCCTCGGGCGTGGCCAGCGTCAGCTCGAAGGTGGCCTCGCGCGTGCCCCCCACCCCGAGCGCCAGTGGCGTGGGGAACGGGTTGCCAGCGCCGTAGGGGGCCAGCAGCGGGTCCTCGATGAGGTTCGCCACGGACTCCGCCGTCGGGTGGACGTTGCGCAGCGTGTAATGGAAGCGCAGCGTGGCTGGAAACTTCGTCACCCGGGGTGCCTCACCCGGAGTCCCCTGCCCCTCGCCCTTCACCTGGACACGCTTCTCACAGGTGAACTCATGGGCTCCCGCCACCCCCGCCCCCCCCAGTACCGCGACCATGGCCGCGGCCTTCCATCCCCTCTGCATGTCGCTCCTCCCTGTGTGGACCCGAGCGCCCTGGCTGCTCGTCGCGCCGCTCCCCCTTCACGACCCATACCGGGCTCCGGACGACCCACTTCGTCCACCGGCGGGCGCCGGGTGGGTACAGCGTGCGACAGGGATGCCTGCCTGCCTGCCCGGGGCTGTGGAACGGCGCGCCATGGAGTGGGAAGGAGGTTGCCCACCATGGGACCGGACAGTTCCTCGCGAATGAAAAGTGAATCGCAGGGGAACAACCCTTAGAGTCTCTCCTAGCTATGAAAGCGCCTGAGACGGATGAGGCCTTCTGCCAGTGGTACGAGGACTGCTGGGCGGATCGGGACGAGGTGGAGTACCCCAAGCTCTTCGGGGTCATCAGCGAGGAGGTCTACACGCTGGAGCAGAGCGGTGCGTTGGAAGCCTGGCTGGAGAGTGATCTGGCCGAGGTGCAGGAGTTGGATCCCAACTGGGCGGGCATGGGCGTGCGGGTGTCGCCGCCGAGCCCCGAGTACCCCTACTGGACGTACGTGACGAGCGGGTTGTCCAACCCCATCACGGTGGCGCCGGGGCAGGACATCGCGGACGGAGCGCCGAGCGGCCTGGGCTACGAGATGGTCATCCACACGCCGGAGGAGGCGCAGTGGCCGGTGCTCCGGCTGCTGGACATGATGGCCTACAACCTGGTGTGCATGAGGGCGTTCGCGGTGGGGCACCGCTACCCGGTGGAGGGCACGCTGACGGGAGGAGAGTCGAAGCTCAACGGCTTCGTCTTCGTGACGGACCCCTCGCGGCCCTCGCACTTCCAGCTCGAGTCGGGGAAGGTGCAGTTGCTCACGCTGGTGGGCGTGACGAAGAACGAGATGGCCTTCTCGCGCTCCAACGGCATCGACCGGCTGATGAAGAAGCTGGTGGACGCGGGCTCCGGCTACATCACCCACCCGGCTCGAGAGCAGGTGCAGCTCTAGGCCCTGGCCGTTCACCCTCAACCCCCTCTCCTCCCCTGGAGAGGGGCGGAGTGCCGAGTCCCGGCAACCTGTCAGGGACTCCACTCCCGCAGCAGCCGCTCGAGGTCTGGAACGGGGTAGAAATGGAAGGCTCGCCCCACCTGCTTCTTTCGCAGGCAACCCGCCTTCTCCAGCTCGAGCAGATCCTGGCGAGCGGTCTCGTAGACAATGCCGTGCTCGCGGCGATAGGGCTCGATGGAGTACTGCGCTCCCGGGTGACGAAGCGCATGCGCCAGAAGCGCCCGCTGCCGATGATTGAAGTTCTCGCCAGCCCTCAGGAGCAACTCGACCTCCCGCAGTTCCTTGCTCTTGCGGTCGAGATACACGTAGAGGTCCTGCATTGCCCTTCGGATGACGTCCAGTTGGTGCAAGAGGAAGTAGGTGAGGTCGCTTCCGTCCGTCTCGGTGTACAGGAAGGCGCGGCTGTATTGGGTGGGTGCCTTCTGGATGATCCGGGAGATCGAGAGGAACTCCGCGATCCAATAGCCTTGCCGGATCATGCTCCAATAGAAGAGCGCACGCGCGGTACGGCCATTGCCGTCGACGAACGGGTGGTCGTAGGCGAGCATGAAGTGGAGCACGATGGCGCGAACGACCGGGTGGATGAAGGCATCCCCTGCGCTCTCATTCGCAAACGCGCAGAGCGCTTCGATTCGTGAGGGAAGCTCGCGCGCGTCGGGGGGAACGTGGAGGACTTGTCCCTTGCCGATCTCCTGCACCGTGACGGTTTCATCCGGGCACCGCAGCATTCCCGCCTCGCCAGGCTCCAAGGTGCCTTCGGTGATGACCTCGTGCAATTCCAGGAGGAAGGCCGCGGAGAGGGGCTCCTGAGCCTTCCTGCGAAGCAGCTCCATCGCCTGGAAGTTGTTGAAGATCATCCGCTCATCTCTCGTTCGCGGCTGCCGCCCGTTCAGGAGCATGTCCTTTGCGACATGACGGGTCGTCGAAGCTCCCTCCAACTGGCTGGAGGTAATCGCCTCCTCCATGAGCGAGCGGATGATGTACCGGTCTCGAACGTCCTTATTGGCCAACCGTGGGTCGGCCATCTCGAGTCGTCCGCCCATATCGCGGTCGATTTGATGCAACGCGAGGAGGAGGCCGTCGGTTCGCGCGAAGTGGAAGCTGCGCCCTGTGTTGTCAGCGAGGGGCAACCCGGTCCTGAGAACACCCCGGGCGAAGCTGATGCCAGCCCACCACTCCTCGGCTGTCAGCCCCTCTGGAGGACGGTGCCGTCGAAGCTCGTCCCAATGAAGGTACTGACCCTTGATCTCCGGCTTGAATCCCCACGAGAAGAAACGTCCGAAGCGCTCCGCACCCCCTTTGAGGATGGCTTGCAGGGCGGATTGGGGATCCGGAGGAGTCGAGGGAATCCGCACAGGAACTCCGAACTACTAATTCAGGAGCTACTAGTAGTTGAATGGTACTTTGGGGCTGAACCACCGCCACGTCCGACAACTACCAGTCTGGTCCAGATGAGGAGGTCCCTGGTAGTTCCCCAGGAGGGCGGCCCGCCTGCTCCTCGTGAGCGGACCCATCCAGGTTGGGAAGTGCAGAGAGGCGTCCCGGCAAGCAGGGGCCTGGAGCCCTGGTCTCCCGGCCAAGGCATCCGTCAGGACGAGTCGTCCAATGGGACGAGCACCTCGTCAGGCACAAGCCGCCCGGAAGAGCGGCGCTATCGCTAGGACTCGCTCACGCCACGCGGCCGTAGACGCCGCCGCGAATGTCCACGCCGAGGCCCCACCCGGAGCCCGCGATGTCCACCTGCGGCCCGAGCGGCAGCGAGTGACTGGACCACGTCCGCCCGCCGTCCTCGCTCACGTGGAGAGCCGGATCCGCGCCCTTGGAGGGGTCCGCGCCGCGGGTGAGGAGGCGCAGCACGCCCTCGGAGGCCATGAGGCGCAGCGGCTCACGGCCCGCCGGCAGCGGCTCCAGCCAGCGCACCTCGGAGCCCTGACGCTCGCCCACGCGGGCCTGTCCCTGCACCACCGCGGCCAGGAAGGCCCCGTCCACGTCCACCACTCGGGAAGCGCCCACGTCGAGCTGGCTCCAGGTGGCGCCCCCATCCGTGCTGACGGAGAGCCCCTTGCCCAGCAGCGCCACGCCGCCTTCCACGCGCCGCAGCCGCTCGGCGTGCGGGTTGCGCTCGCCCTCCAGCTCCAGCTCCGTCCACGTGGCGCCCCCATCCGTCGTGCGCCCCAGGAACCATGCGCCCAGCACCCAGATCTCCTGGTCGCTGACGGCCAGCACCTGACCGATGCTCGGGGCGCCCACGGGCCCGCGCGTCTGCCACTCGCGGCCACCATCCGAGGACACCAGCAGGTGGTAGTCCGAGCCCGAGCCCGAGGGCTTCAGCGTGGCGCCGATGGCCACGCCCACCGCCCCGTGGCTGTCCAGGGCCTGAATCCATCCCGGACCTTCCCAGGCCCTCGTCACGGACCCGGAGGCGACGCGGTACAGGTGGGCACGGCGCGCCTTCATCCGCTCCAGGAGGCTGCCACCGGGCGGCTCCGACAACGCGCCGATGAGCCCGTAGCCCTCGCGGCTCGCGGCCACCGCTCCGACCTTCAACCCCTCGGACAGCTCTCCCAGCCTCTCCCAGTCTTTCTCCGGCACGCGTCAACCTCGGAATGTCGATTGCGGGGGCGAAGATGCCAGCCCCGCCGCTACCAGGGAAGCGACAGGTGCGGCAGCTTGATGCGCGAGGGGAACTTCGGCGTGAGGTCGTGCACCAGTTCCTTGAAGGACTCCTTGGCCACGTTCACCGCGTCGCCCGGGTTCATCTTGCTGAGCGCGACGGCGACCTGCCTCAGGCCGTCCTTGGTGAACAGGTCCTTGAGGTCCGGCGTGGTGCCAATCTTCATCAGGTCCTGCGCCGGCAGCTTGTAGAGGCCGGAATTCACGTAGGCGTCCGGGTGCGCGTCGTAGGCGAACTTCTTGAAGGCCTCGGGGTCGCGCTCGAGCTGGGCGAAGCCCACCGGGTCCTCCATCCGCTTGGTCTCGATGGACTCCTGGAGCGCCTTGAGGGTGCGGTCACGCCACTCGAGGCCCTGGGGCGTCAGGTCCTTGGGCCCGAGGCTGGAGAAGCGGTCGCAGTACTTCTGCCCGTACTCCAGGTAGTACGCGGGCGGGGTCATCCCCGGGTTGCGGCGCACGAAGTCGTCGTAGCGCTTGCGGTAGTAGTCCTTGGTGCCGGTGGGAATCTCGGCGGGGAGGTTCTGCGCGGCGCTGCTGCGGCCGGGGGTGAGGGCCTTGGCCGTGGCGCGGGTGGACGTCTCGAAGACATCCGCGGAGCGGGCCGGGGCCGCTGGCGAGCGCACCGCGTTCTTCTGCGCGACCGTGGGCTTGGACTCGGTCTGGAGGGCCTGGGGGCGGACGGGGGGGCTACCCGGGCGGTCGATCCTCATTGATGTCTTTCCTCGCGATGCGCCCGGCGCCGAGAACCACGAGTCAGGCCAGGGGGGGCAAACGCGATTATCGCGAGGCACCTTCCAAAGTTTCCATCCACGTGCAGAAAATACCGCCAGTGCGATCTCCGGAGACCCCGGGTGTGGAAGCCCTCGTGGAAGCAACACCCAGCCTCCCCGCTCGCCGGGCGAGCCATCATCCAGGACGTAGGGAAGTGTCCTCCAGGACCGCTTGAGACCCCTCGCCCTCCTCCCCAGCTTTCGGCGGCGCGGAATCCACCGCGCGGATTTTCAGGAGGAGGACGGCATGGCGGCGATGGACCTGAACAGGATGCTCGAGCGGCTCAATGACCTCATCGCGTTGGATATCGACGCGGTGGGGGCCTACGAGGCGGCCATCAACCGTATCGACGTGGAGTCCCTGCGGATGAACCTGCGGGAGTTCCAGCAGGACCATGAGCGGCACATCCGGGAGCTGTCGCAGGTGGTGAAGACGCTGGGCGGCACGCCGAGGCAGAAGCCAGACATCAAGGGCTTCATCCTCAAGGGCTTCACGGCGGTGACGTCGATGATGGGCACCGAGGCGGCGCTCCAGGCGATGCGGGGCAACGAGAACCTCACCAACCGCACCTACCGCAATGCGCTGAACGAGGAATGGAGCGACGAGGCGCGCGCCATCATCGAGCGCAACTACTCGGACGAGCAGCGGCACCTGGCCTTCATCGAGAACGCACTGCGCAACCGCCCCTGGGAGCAGACCCCGGTGCAGCCGTAGGCCTCCTCGGGCCTCGAGGGCCGGAGCGGCCGGGTGGGTGGCCCTGGCCGCTCGACGGCCCGGCCCCGGTGGAGCGGGAGTGGACGGGACGGCGGTCCGCTCCCGCACGTGTTTCCTCTCTGTTGAGCGGCGGGCGATCCCCGCCCCACGGGAGGGAGACATGCAAGAGAGCGAATACCCCGCGCGCTGGTGGCACGCGCTGGAGGACGGGCGCATCCAGTGCGACCTGTGTCCGCGCGACTGCAAGCTGCACGAGGGCCAGCGGGGCATGTGCTTCGTGCGGCAGCGCACGGGCGACAGGATGGTGCTGACGACGCACGGGCGCTCGTCGGGGTTCTGCGTGGACCCCATCGAGAAGAAGCCCCTGGTGCACTTCCATCCGGGCAGCAGCGTGCTGTCCTTCGGGACGGCGGGGTGCAACCTGGCGTGCCGGTTCTGCCAGAACTGGGACATCTCCAAGTCGCGCGAGATGGACCGGCTCACCGATGAGGCGACGCCCGAGGCCATCGCCCGAGCGGCGGAGGTGTACGGGTGCCGGAGCGTGGCCTTCACGTACAACGACCCGGTCATCTTCGCCGAGTACGCCATGGACGTGGCGGACGCCTGCCATGCGCGAGACATCCAGACGGTGGCGGTGACGGCGGGCTACATGCGTGCCGAGCCGCGCCGCGAGTTCTACGCGAAGATGGATGCGGCGAACGTGGACCTGAAGGCGTTCACCGAGGAGTTCTACTTCCAGCTCACGGCCGCGCACCTGAAGCCCGTGCTGGAGACGCTCGAGTACCTCCACCACGAAACGAAGGTGTGGCTGGAGATCACGACGCTGCTGATCCCCGGGAAGAACGACTCGGACGCGGAAGTGGGGGCGATGAGCGAGTGGCTGATGAAGCACCTCGGCCCGGACGTGCCGCTGCACTTCACGGCGTTCCATCCGGACTACAAGCTGCAGGACATTCCGCCCACCCCGCCCGCGACGCTGCGGAGGGCGAGAGACATCGCGCGCAAGGTGGGGCTGCGGTACGTGTACACGGGCAACACGCACGATCCCACAGGCGAGACGACGCTGTGCCCGGACTGCGGCAGAGCACTCATCGTGAGGGACTGGCACGACATCCTACAGTACCAGCTCACGGCGGAGGGCACGTGTCCGGACTGCGGAGCGAAGGTGCCGGGCCACTTCGACGCGAAGCCGGGAGACTTCGGCCGGCGCCGACGCCCGGTGGCGGTGATGTAGGCCAAGGCCCTGTTGCCGTGGACTACCTCAAATGTTCCAATGATCTTCGCTTCGCCTGAGGAACCAGGATCCACTCCCGGCCACCCCTCCGCCACTGGTGCGGAACGGGCATCGGAGTCGCAACACCCCATTGGAGGGAGGTAGTACGAATGGGAGACCAGACTGTCGCTTGGGAATCCCTGGAGCTGGGTTCCAAGGAGGAACTGCAGTTCCGGCTGTCCTTCATCGAGCCGAGCAACGCCATCCGCGGAGTCTTCATCAAGGGCGTGCTGGAGGTGGTCCAGCAGATTGGCGGCAAGGCCGCGGTGGACCACTGCATGGAGGAGCTCGGAGAGACGGAGCTGCTGGACTTCTTCAACTACCCCATGGCCACGTTCATCCGGATGACCTACGCCGCAGCGCACTTCCTGAGCGACAGGTATGGGGGTTTCCAAGGCGCGATGTGGAAGATGGGGCACCAGGCGCTGAAGAACTTCGAAGCGTCCCCCGTGGGTAAGTCCATGTTGCTGATGGCCCACGGAAACCCCAAGCGCCTGCTCGACACCCTGCCGGCAACCACCCAGGCCATGACAGCCGGCGGAGAGAGCTCGGTGATGTCGACCGGCTCCAACAGCGGCGTCTACTCGGTGAAGCGCGATTTCACCCCCCCCGCCTATACGGAGGGGGCGATGCAGGCCTTGTTCGAAGCCACGAAGGCCCGGGGAGTGCAGGTCCACGCGAAGCGGACGGGGCCGTTCGACACGGACTACGAAATCTCCTGGGAGTGAGGGGGAGACGCCGGAGTCGACGGGAGCCATCACCCCGGCATCGAGAGGGCTCACCAGCGCACGTGCAGTGAGTCGAAGCCGCGGAAGAGGAAGTTGGGAGCCTTGGGCCGCGGCGGTTGCTCCTCGTCCAGACGCAGGCCGGGCATGCGCTGCAGGAGCTGCTCGAGGAGTGTCTGGATCTCCCGGCGAGCCATGTTGGCGCCCAGGCAGTTGTGCGGCCCGAAGCCAAAGGTCAGGTGCTTCTGCGGCCCGTCACTCCGAGTCACATCGAAACGATCCGGCTCGGAGAAGACCGAGGGGTCCCGGTTGGCCGCCGCCACGCAGAGGAACACCATGCTCCCCTGGGGAATCGTCCGGCCGTGCAGCTCGAAGGTCTCGGCTGCGAGCCGCAGGATGAAGGGCACGGAGGGGTTGAAGCGCAGCATCTCCTCCACGGCCGACTTCACCAGGTTGGGATCCTCCTGGAGCAGGCGGACCTGATCGGGGTGCTTCAGCAAATCGTGGAGGCCATTGCTGATCTGATCCGTGGCGGTGGTGTGCCCGGCGAAGAGCAGGAGGATGGCATTGGCCAACAACACCTCCTGGCTCGCCCCGGTCTCCTGCTGGGCGAGAATCATCCGGCTGAGCATGTCCGGGCCCGGAGCGTGACGGCGCTCCTCGATGATGGAGCCCAGGTACCCGGACAGCGCCCGGGTCGCCTCCTCGACCCGAAGGGCCAGGGCCTTCAGATCGGTGCCCGGTGAGAAATTGGAGAGGTCGACGAAGGGCTGCGCCCAGGTGATGAACCGCTCGCGATCCGGTGCGGGGATTCCAAGCATCTCGGAGATGACGAGCGGGGGCAGTTGGCAGGAGAGCTCCTTCACCACGTCCATGCGCCCCAGGGGCTGCACCCGGTCCACCAGCTCCGCCGTGATGCGGCGGACGGCCGGCAACATGGCCTCGAGCGCCTGGGGGGTGAAGCCCTGATTGGCCAGCCGACGGGCGCGGAAGTGCTCGGCGCCGTCCTTCATGGACATCTGCCCCTGAAGGAACTGCCGGAAGGCCGGGATGGCCTCCGGACCTACGTCGCGGAACTGGTACTCGTAGAGCTGTAGCCGATTGTTGCTCAGCCGCGGATCCCGGAAACAGGCCACCACGTCTTCGTAGCGGGAGATGAACCAGGCCTGCGCCAGGTCCGACCAGTGCACCGGGTCCTGGTCGCGCAGCTCCCGGTAGAGCGGGGCGGGATCAATCAGCTTCTCAGGACGGACGAGGTCGAGCGGGGCCTTCTGCGAGACAGTCATGCTTCTTCAGGGGAGCGCATCAAGTCAGGGGATTCGGGCCTGATGAGGGGAGGAAGCCTAGCCCCACCTCGCTCGATCTGTCCAAAGTGGGCCAGCGTACGAGGTGTTTGACACCCTCCCGCCCGGCGTACGAGGTGTTTGACACCCTCTCGGCCGTACGAGGTGTTTGACACCCTCCTCGACACCCTCCTTCGCCATGGGTTTTCCAAGGGAGTGGAGGTCGGAATGATCCGACGCTTGCGCTCACCAGGGTACTTCGATCAGATTGTAATATTCTAGTAGCACAGCAGGTCCAGAAGGGCCGTTGCCCGGAGGCCGGCTGCAGCATCAGGCGAACGAATGGTGAGAGAAGCAGTGAAGCTGTTGGAGGGATGCGGGACGAGTGCGGTGAGTGGCTCGCCCTATGACACGGCGTGGGTCTTGCGCAGCCGGCTGCTGGACGAGGGGGACGAGCACGGGCTGCTGCGGGAGCTGCTGCGGACCCAGAAGCCGGACGGAAGCTGGGGAGCAGGTGCGTTCCACATCCATGACCGGGTGGTGAACACGCTGTCGGTGGTGATCGCCCTGGCGGAAAGAGGCCTGGCCCGGGAAGCGAAGGAGAAGGGCAACGCCTTCCTCCAGCAGAACCTGGAGCGCCTGGGAGAGGGCGAGGTGGAGACCATCGGCTTCGAGCTGATCTTCCCCGCCCTGCTCGAAACGGCGCGAGGGCTCGGACTCGAGCTGCCCTATGACTGCCAGGCGGTGCATGAAGCCGAGGAGCTGGGACGCCGCAAGCGGGCGCTCATCCCTCCGGGCATCTTCGCCCGGCAATCGACGCTGACCCACTCCCTGGAGGCCTTCAGCGGCTATCCGGGCCAGGGCGTGTTCCCCAATGGCTCCCTGGGTGGCTCTCCGGCGGCGACAGCGAGCTTCCTGATGCGCCAGGGGACGCGCGAGGACAGCCTGCGCTACCTGCGGCAGTTCGAGCCGAGGGGCTGGAACGTCCCCAGCATCTACCCCTTCGAGATCTTCGAGTACGCGTGGGTCCTCTACAACTTCCTGCATGCGGGCCTGCTGGAGAAGGTGGATGCCCGCCCGGCGCTGGAGGTGTTGTGGCGCCACGTGCAGAGGTTCCGAGGAGCGAGCATCTCGGATGCCTTCCCGGTCATCGACGCGGACGACACGGCGGTGGCGTACATCGTGCTCAAGGAGGCCGGCTACCCGGTCCCGGCGTCGGTGCTGGAGCAGTTCGAGGAGAAGCAGTGGTTCCGCTGCTTCGAGCTGGAGCGCAACCCATCTCTCAGCGCCAACATCCATGTGCTGGAGGCGGTGCGGAGGACTCCGGACTACCCCCGGCGTCAGGAGGTGCTCGACAAGCTGCTCGGCTTCCTGCGCGGCCGGCAGCGCGAGGACGGCTCCTGGCTCGATAAGTGGCACATCAGCCCGTACTACTGCACGGGGCACGCCCTGCTGGCCATCGGTGGGCTGGACGAGGTGATGAGCCGCCGGGCGCTGGACTACCTCGTGCGGACCCAGAACGCGGATGGCGGCTGGGGGCGCGCCGGCAGCTCGGAAGAGGAGACCGCCTACGCACTCCAGGCGCTGGCGAGCAGGAATCGCTCGGGCACCTTCAACGTGCAGCTCGAGACGGGGCGAAACTACATGCGCGCGGGGGCCCGGCCGCCCCCGGAGCTCTGGGTGGACAAGGGGATGTACTGCCCGTTCACCGTGGTCGAATCCGCATGCTTCGTCTGGCGTGCCGGGAGCGTGAGGTGAACATGGCACGACGGTTCGATTGGCGGACGTACGTCCAGCAGAACAAACCCGGAACGGATTCAGCCCTTCAGGCGGCACGGCAGGCCGTGATGCTCGGCATGCTGCCCGGGCTCGAGGCCTGGTCCTCCCGCCATGGCCTCACCGCCTTCGGGAATCGGCTGAAGCCCGGCGCGTATTACGGCAGCGTCTCGATGCCGGAGGAGGTGGGGGCGCGGCTGATGGCCAGCTACTCCCTCTGGCTGTTCGCCCTGGACGCCTGCACCGACGAGAGCCCCTCGCTGGAGGCGCTGGAGGCACGCGCCCGGAAGCTCATCCCGCCCCTGGTGGGTCAGCCCCGAGGAGAGGCGGGAGCTGGCGAGCTGGAGGTCCGGCTGGCGGCGGCCTGGGAGGAGCTGCGCTCGGAGCTGCTGCGGCTGCGAGGGCCCGCGCTCGACGCGGCCTCCCTGGCCTTCAGCCTGAGCACCTTCGCCGCCGAGACCGCGGCCGTCGTCGGGGCGATGTGCTGGGAGCGCAACCAGAGTCTGCGCTACCTCGCGAGCACACAGCGTACCGCGCCCTTCGGATTGGACGAGTACCTCACCGTCTCGCGCTACTCCATCTGCGTGCGCTCGGCCGGCTCGCTGGCTCTCGCTTTCGAGCCCGCCCCGCTGGAGGCCTGGAGCCGGTGGCAGCGGGCCATGGACGCGGGGGCTCGCGTGCTGCGGCTCGTCAACGACATGGCCAACCTCCAGAAGGAGTTCGAGGAGGGCAAGCTCAACGCCGTCTCGCTCACCCTGCTGGGGCTGGGCTGGGATGGGCGGACGACGCCCCCCGCGGACAGCCCGCTGCTGGCCGAGGCGCTCTTCCAGGTCCGCAAGCGCCTGGCGGAGGAGCTGGACCGGTTCAGCGACGAGCTGCGCGAGCTGCCCTCGGAGGGGCCGCTGGCCACCAACGTCCAGGCCAGCGTGGCCTTCACCATCGCCATGTACCAGCACGGCGACTACGAGATTCCTCACGAGCACGGAGCCTTCTGACATGTCGAGCGCAACCCCCTCCGCCCCAGTGGCGAGCGGTACCATCAAGCAGATCAGCGGGCTGCCCCTGCTCGGCAATGCCCTCGAGTTCCAGAAGGATCGCCTGGCACTGCTGTGCCGCGTGGCGCGCGAGTGCGGGGAGATCGGCGGGTTCCGGCTCGGCCCGGTGCCGGTGGTGATGCCCAACTCGGCCGAGCTCATCGAGCAGTTGCTGATCGACAAGGGAGACGAAATCCACCGGGGGCGGTTCTTCGATGCGTTCATCCCCGTGCTGGGCACCCACTCCATCCTGACGCGGGATGGGGAGTACCACCGCCAGCAGCGCAAGCTGCACATGCCGGCCTTCGCGCCCCGACGCCTGCCGCGCTACGCCGAGGCGATGGTGCGCTGCACGCGACAGGTGCTGGACGGCCTCCAGGACGGGCAGGAGGTGGACATGGAGCACGTCATGGGACGGGTGGCCCGCCTCATCGCCGCCGCCACGCTCTTCAGCATCGACGAGGGCCCCCTCGTCTCCCACTTCCAGAAGGCGATCTCCGTGGTCGAGGCGTACGTCGCGCATGCGATGAGCAGCCTGGTGCAGATTCCCCTGAGCTGGCCGACGCCCGCGAACCAGCGTGCCCGGGCCGCCATCTCGGAGTTGCGGCGGCGCGCGGAGGAGATCGTCGCCGAGTACCGCAAGCACGGCGAGGACAAGGGGGACCTGCTGAGCATGCTCCTCCAGGCCCGGGACGAGAACGGGGAGGCCCTGAGCGACGAGCAGCTGCGGGATCACGCGGTGACCATCTACATCGCGGGTCAGGAGACCACGGCGGTCGCCCTGACGTGGATGGCCATCCTGCTCGCCTGGCACCCGGAGATCCAGGCGCGGGCCCGGCAACAGGTCGATGAGGTGCTCCAGGGGCGCGAGCCGACCGCCGAGGATCTACCCCGGCTCTCCTACCTGCTGCAGATCGTCAAGGAGACCCTCCGGCTCTACCCCCCCGCCGCGGCGATTGGCCGGGAGACGCTGGAGGAGGTGGAGCTCGGCGGGTACCGCCTGCCCGCGAAGCAGTTCATCATGATCAGCCCCTACACGCTCCACCGGGTGGCCCGGTACTACCCGGAGCCCGAGCGCTTCATCCCCGAGCGCTTCCGTCCCGAGGAGGAGAAGCAGCGGCCGCGCAACGCGTTCCTCCCGTTCGCCACGGGGGTGCACACGTGCATGGGCAACCACTTCGCCTTGATGGAGATGCAGCTGAGCCTGGCGAGCATGCTGCAGAAAATCCACTTCGAGCTGGTGCCGGGGCAGGACATCCGGCCGAAGCTGCTCATCACCGTGAAGGCCAGCTCCGCGCGGTTCATCATCCGGCACCGGACAGATGTGAGCTGAGCCCATGAGGCTCACCGGGCGAAGCGGATGGGTGCCCGTTAGGCATTGACGCTGTGCTGGACTCCGACGCCTCACCCGTCCGTCTCGCCCTGGTCGCCGAGGACCCGCTCGCCCGGGGTGCGCTCTCCCGAGCCCTCTCGGAGCAGGGGGGCGATCTCGCGGTCATCGCGTCAGGCACGCTCGCGGAGGTGGATGCCTCGCGCTCCGAGGCCGCTCCGGATGTCGTGCTGTGGGATGTGGGCCTGCACCCGGCCGAGCCCGGAGGAAGGCTCGATGCGCCCGACCTCGGGGCCCCCGTGCTCGCGCTCGTCCCGGATGAGTCCGCGGGAGAGGGCGCGCTCTCCGCGGGAGCCCGGGGCCTGCTCTTCCGGGACGTGGCTCCCGCACCGCTGCTCGCCGCGCTGCGGGCCGTGGCGCGAGGGCTCACCGTGTTCGACCCGGCCCTCGCCACGCTGCGAGCCACCCCGCGCGCCTCGACGCCCACCGTGACACCAGAGGGCCTCACGCCTCGGGAGCGGGAGGTGCTCGCGCTGCTCGCCGAGGGCCTGTCCAACAAGGCCATCGCCGACCGGCTCGACATCAGCGAGCACACCGCGAAGTTCCATGTGAACGCCGTGCTCGCCAAGCTCGGCGTGCAGCGGCGCACCGAGGCCGTCGTCCGGGCCGCGCGCATGGGACTCGTGACGCTCTGACCCGGATGGGGAGGGGACCTACCCATTCGGGCAGGTCGCGCCCCCTCCGTCTCGCCGATGTGCCGCCGGAGTGGGCCCTTTAGCTTTTACAGCGAAAGGAAACGCTCCATGTCCGCCGACCTCACCGCCTTCTCCGAGTCCCTCGCCTCCATCGTCGAGCGCATCGCCCCCAGCATCGTGCGAGTCGAAGCCCGCCGCCGCCATGGTGCCACCGGCATCGTCTGGGGCGCGGAGGGCCACATCCTCACCACCCACCACGCCATCGAGCAGGAGAGCGCCATCACTGTGGGCCTAGCCGATGGCCGCACCGCCTCGGCCGAGCTCATCGGGAGGGACCCATCCACGGACCTCGCACTCCTCAAGGCCGACCTGCCCGGCCTCACGCCGCTGGCGCCCGCGCCGCTCGAGGGTCTCAAGGTAGGCCACCTGGTGCTGGCCATCGGCCGTCCCGGGCGCACGGCGAGGGCCACGCTCGGCATCGTCAGCGCGTTCGGCGAGAGCTGGCGCACCTTCGCGGGAGGCCGCATCGACCGCTACCTGGAGACCGACGCGGACCTGCCTCCGGGATTCTCGGGAGGGGCGCTCGTGGACGCGCGGGGCCGCTTCCTCGGGCTGCTCACGGCGGCCCTGTCGCGCACCGCCGCGGTCGTCATTCCCGGGGAGACGCTCAACCGGGTCACCCAGGCGATCCGGCAGCACGGGGGTATCCGCCGGGGCTACCTCGGCGTGGGAGCGCATCCCGTGCGCCTGCCCCAGGGCCTCTGGGCGAAAGCCGGCAGCGAGGCGGGACTCATGCTGCTCACCATCGAGCCCGAGGGCCCCGCGGACAAGGCAGGCCTGACGCTGGGCGACGTGCTGGTGAGCCTCGGTGGCCAGCCGCTGCACAGCATCGAGGAGCTGCTCGGCTACCTCGGAGACGAGAAGGTAGGCACGCAGGTGCAGGCGAAGGTGCTGCGCGCGGGCGAGGTGCGCGAGGTGCCCATCTCCATTGGCAAGCGTTCGTGAAGGGAGGGTGAGACCATGAAGTTCCTCCAACAATTCTCCGACGAGCTCGAATCACTCGTATCGAAGGCGGGGCCGGCGGTGGTGGCGGTGCAGCACGCGCGGGGCCACGGCACGGGCCTCTTCCTCACGCCGGACGGCTATGTCCTCACCAACCGGCACGTGGTGCGCAGCCGGGGCCGGCTCACCCTGGAGCTGCACGATGGCAGCGAGGTGCGTGCCGAGCTCGTGGGCTCGGACCAGCCCACGGACCTGGCGGTGGTGCGCGCCGAGGAGGGCGCGAAGTTCCCCACGCTGCCGCTGGCGGATCCACACGACGTGCGCGTGGGACAACTGGTGATGGCCATCGGCAATCCCTTCCGCCTGGAGCAATCGGTGTCGATGGGCGTGGTGAGCGCCATCAACCGCACCCTGCCGCTGCCGGACGGAGTGATACTCGAGGGCCTGTTGCAGACGGACGCGGCCATCAACCCGGGCAACTCGGGTGGGCCGCTGCTCAACATGCACGGACAGGTGGTGGGCATCAACACGCTGGTGCTGCCATACGCGCAGGGCATCGGCTTCGCGGTGAGCGCCACCACGGCGGCCTGGGTGGCCAGCCTGCTCATCCAGCGAGGCAAGGTGGAGCGGCGCTTCCTCGGCATCGCCGCCACCGCCATCAACCTCCCGCCCCAGAGCGCGCAGGAAGCGGGCCAGCCGCGAGCGGTACGGGTCATGAAGGTGGGCGAGGGCACGCCCGCGGCCAGCGCGGGACTCGAGGCGGATGACCTGCTGCTGGGCATCGACGAGCGGCCCGTCACGAACGTGGACGACGTCCAGCGCCTGCTGGCGCTCGCCACCGAGCCCGAGGTGCGCCTCGAGGTGCTGCGCAAGGGCCGGCGCCGCACCCTGCACGCGCGCACCACGCCGCGCGAGCAGAGCAAGGCGGCGTGAGGCGCGGCTATGCTCCGGCCCCATGAGATTCGCCATCGTGGGTGCCGGGGCCGTGGGGGGCTACTTCGGCGCGAAGCTGGTGCAGGCGGGCCACGAGGTCACCTTCCTCGCGAGGGGCGCGCACCTGGAGGCGCTGCGCCAGAAGGGGCTGGAGGTGCGCGGTGCGGCCGGAGACGCGCGAGTCCCGGTCCGAGCGGAGTCGGACGCGGCCCGGGTGGGCCCAGTGGACGTGGTGCTGCTGGCGGTGAAGACGTACGACATCGCCGGGGCCCTGCCCGTGGTGAAGACGCTGGTGGCGGCGCCCGGCACACCGGCCCTGGGCGGAGCCACGGCGGTGGTGCTCACCCTGCAGAACGGCGTGGACAGCCCCGACGAGGTGGCCTCCGCCGTGGGCCGGGAGGCGGTGCTCGGTGGCTCGGCCTACATCTCCGCGGCCATCACCGAGCCCGGAGTCCTCACGCAGACCGGGACGCACCAGCGCATCACGCTCGGCGAGTTCTTCGGGGACACCACGCGAGTCTCCCCGCGCGTGGCCACCCTGCGCGACGCGCTCGCCGGGGCCGGCATCAACACGGACGCGGTGGCGGATGCCCGCGTTCCGCTCTGGGACAAGCTCGTCTTCCTGGCCCCTTTCGCCGGGCTGACCGGGGCCACCCGCCTGCCCATTGGCGTGTTGCGAACGTGTGCGCCCTCGCTCGACACCTATAAAGAGGCGGCCTCCGAGGTCATCCGGGTCGCCGCCGCCGAGGGTGTGACCGTCAAGCGCACTCCGGAGTCACTCGAGCGGGAGCTTCACGGACTGCCGCCCCAGACACGAGCCTCGCTGCTGGTGGACCTGGAGCAGGGCAAGCGCCTGGAGGTGGAGGCCCTGCTGGGCTCGGTGATGCGCCGGGGCCGGGCCGCGGGAGTGCCCACGCCGGTGCTGGCCACCCTGTACGGAGTGCTCTCCCCCTACGCGAGCGGACAGCCCCAGGGGTGACGGGCTCTCGAGCTCCCGCACGGCAGGTTCCCGATCCTCATCTCTGGAATCCGGGCTCAGCAACCCAACACGGGAATCCTCCCGAGACCCGGGCAGCCATCCAGCCCGCCGAGAGTGGAAAGCACCCCCGCTCCTGGTGTATCCATACCGCCCGCCGGACGAGCCGCCCGGATTCGAACCGCGCGCCGCCGTCCCCCGCCCCACGCACGAAATCCCCACCCGTGTCTGTGAACGGCTTCACACCCCCTGGGTGAGTCGATTCACAGCCCCGGAGGGCCCTGGAGGGGTATCACTCTTCTTGGGAACAGGGACTTGATTCCCGTTGAACCCGAACGCCGCATCCGAGGTGCGAGCGGAGTGATGTCAGGGCGAGGTTGCCGAAGGTCATGTCCTGAGGGGGGATGACCGAAAGCCTCGCCGGGGGGACTCCGCCCCGCTCCGCCTCGGAAAGGCACGTGAGGGCCGCGCCGGGGGGCGTGGCGCTCCACACGGGTTCCGGAGTTGGCGCTGGGGGGTGCCTTCTTCTTCGTCCCAGGTCCCAGCGGGCCAGGGGGCCGCGCCGGGGGGCGCGGCCTCCACCCCTGTTTTCCTTCCCTGCCTAGTCCACGTCGCGGCGCAGTCGCTCGAGGTCCAGGATGGTGATCTGCCCGTTCTCGTACGTGAGCACTCCCGCGCGGGCGTAGTCGCGCAGCCACTTGTTGACACTCTCGCGCGTCATCCCGCACAGGTTGGCCAGCTCCGCCTGGGTGAGCTGTTTGGGGATGACGACTCCGCCCCCGGGGACGGGCTGGCCCAGCTTCTTGGCCAGGTACAGCAACACCCGCGCCAGCCGCGCCCGCGCATCCAGGAAGGCCGAATCATGCACCAACTGGGTGACGCGCCTTACCATGCGGCTGAGCACCGCCAGCAGTCCCATGGCCACCTGCGGGCGCTCGCTCAGGAAGCGCCGGAAGTCCTCCTGGTGGAGGCTCAGCAGGTGCGTCTCCTCGCGCGCCACCGCGTCCGTCGAGCGGGGCTCCCCATCCAGCAGCGCCAGTTCCCCGAAGGATTCCCCCCGGCCCAGCAGCCCCAGGATGACCTCCTTGCCCTCCGACGAGCTCAGGCGGATGGCCACCTCTCCCTTGCGGACGATGAAGAGCGCCGTGCCCACATCTCCCTGGTGGAAGATGACCTCTCCCTTGTTGTAACGCCGCTGCTGCAGCAACCCCGACAGGTTTTCCAGGTCCTCGCTCGCGAGGTGCTCGAACATGGGGATTTGAGCCAGCAGCTGCGAGTACGACATGGGGGGGGCACCTCGGCGTCGAGACGGACGAAGCAGGCGAATGCCGGAAGTCTCCACCTCCTCGCGCCCTGGTCCAAACGTTATTCCTTTCTACTTCGGGTATGGGTGTCCCCTCGCCTGGACACCACTCGTGGAACACACCCTGGCCCCTGGGCGCATTGACCAGGAGTTCTGCTTGCGAAATGATGCATCGATGGTGTAACGCCGAGCCCAGCACGCGTGGATGCCACGGCGGCGTTCCTCGAAGCTCGACGAGCGCATGACCGCAGAGGCTCCCTCATCCGCCATGACGCCCCGCCCCCAGTGCCCACGATGTGGGACGGAGGTGCCGCTCGTGGGCCCGGGGACCCAGGTCATCCGCTGCGCGGGTTGTGGTGCCGCCCTCCAGGTGAGCGCGCGTCCGGTGGAGCCCCAGAAGACTCCCGACACGCCCGCGCCCCCGGCTGCCGAAGGAGGCGCACGTCCCCGCCGCCGTCCCGTGGTGGAGGTCTCCGGTCCCCGGCGCGCGGAGGCCCAGCCCCTCCAGACGTTCACGGTGGAACTCTCCCAATCGGATATCGACACGGGGGCGATCGGCCTGGAGGCCGAGCCCGCTCCCCCCGCCGCCGCGCCAGCCCCCGCGGCGGCCCCCGTCAGTGTCGAGACGCCCTGGTACGCCGAGGACATCGAGCGGCTGCCCGAGGCGAGCGTGAGCCTCGGACAGCTCGCGCTGGAAAACTTCGAGCCCTTCCCCCCGCTGTCGCTGCGGCCCGACCTCCCCCAGGGCTCGCGGACCGGGACAGCCGCGGCACGCCCGCCTGGTGTGCCCACGTCCCATTTGCAGGGGAAATGACAGCAATCCAGTAGGCTGGTGTTCTGACGGCCAGGCTTGTAACCCCATGAAGCCCGGCAAGGGGCCGGTGGGGTATCATGGCCAACGCGCGTGGTTGTGACGACGGCACGCATCGAGGAGGGAGTGGAGGAAGCGCGATGAGGAACGCAACCAGCATGGAGCCGCCGGCGGGCTCCTCGGCGGACCTCCAGGCGGCGCGGCAGGGCTGCATCGAGCTGGGGCGTCAGGCCGAGGGCATCGCCGAGCTGGTGCTCCCCCTGCTGCGCCAGGCGAGCCAGGAGCTCAGCCGCATGGAGGCGCAGCGCGACGAGCTGCGCAAGGCCGCCCGCGAGACCCCGCCCACCGTACTGCCCCGGCTGCTCGAGCGCATCGAGGAGCAGAGCCAGCACGTCAAACGTCTGGAGCGCGCCAGCCGCGGGCTCCGCGAGCTCGGCTCCGCGATCGGTGGATTGGGCGAGCAGTTCCAGAGCGGGCTCACGCGTCGCGACGAGGAGCTGCGCGAGCAGGAGGCCATCACCCGCGAGGAGAAGCGGATGTGGCTCCAGGAGCTCAACACACTGCGCGAGCAGGTGCGCGCCCAGGGCAGCCAGGAGAAGGACACGGGCCCCTCGGCCGCACTGCAGGAGGAGCTACAGCGGCTGCGCGCCGAGGCCGAGGCCATGCCCCGGCTGCGCGCCGAGAGGGATCGGCTCGCCCACCGCGTGGCCGAGCTGGAGAAGAACCTCACCACCCGGGAGCAGACGCTCACGGCCAAGGAGCAGACCATCGAGGACCTGCGCAGGATGATCGTCCTGCTCTCGGGGGACCCGGCCGCCTCCACCCCGTCCTCGCCCACCTCGCCCAAGCCCATTCCGCCTCCCGTCAGCGTCGCTCCGCTCGCATCCCCGGTGGCCCCGCCGAAACCCGCCCGGCCCACCGAGAAGCCACCGGACATCATGTTCGGCAGCAGCACCATGCAACTGGCCAACAGCCTGCTGGAGACGCTGGGCCCGTCCGAGGCCCCGGTCGGCCCGTCTCCGGTGACCCCTCCGCTCGGAATCCCCGAGCGCAAGGTGCCCAGCATGGAAATCATGCTCGGCCCCCTCGACGAGTTGGAGTCGCCGCGGCCCTCACTGCCACCGCCCATCCCCACCGTGCCGCCCGTGCCCGTGGTGTCCCCCTCGGCCGCCAAGGCCCCCATGCCCCGGGCGAGCGCGCGCGTCGCGCCCAAGGGCCCGGCCCTGACGCCCGCTCCGATCGCCGTCCCGCCCCGGCCTCCCCCCGAGCGCCCCGGCACCCTCGTCATCAGCGAGGACATGTTCAACGAGGTGCTCATCGAGGAGAATCCACCCAGGGGAGCCGGTAAGAAATGAGCGCGCCGTCCGAGCTCCCTACCCTGCCGGCCCGCTTCGGCCGTTATGTGCTGCTCAGCCACCTGGGCCGCGGCGGCATGGCGGATATCTTCCGGGGCATCGCGCTGGGTGCCGGCGGCTTCGCCAAGCCGATGGTCATCAAGCGCGTCCTGCCGGAGGCCACCCAGCAAGAGTCGGCGGTGCAGATGTTCATCGAGGAGGCGCGGCTGTCAGCGCTCCTCCAGCACATGAACATCGCGCAGATCTTCGACTTCGGAGAGCACCACGGCGAGTACTTCATCGCCATGGAGTTCATCCATGGCCGCGACCTGCATGACCTGATGCGGCGCGTGGGGACGAAGGGACAGGGGCTCCCCGTCCACATCGCCTGCTACATCGCCATGGAGGTGCTCAAGGGGCTGGACTACGCGCACCGGGCCCGCTCGGCGGCGGGCGAGCCGCTCCACCTGGTGCACCGCGACGTCAACCCCACCAACATCATCATCTCCTTCGAGGGAGAGGTGAAGCTGCTGGACTTCGGCGTGGCGCTGGTGGGCAATGCCGACAGCTCCAACAACGTGCGCGGCAAGCCAGGCTACATCCCTCCCGAGCAGCTCACCCGGAAGAAGGCGGACGGGCGCGGTGACATCTTCGCGCTCGGCATCACCCTCTACGAGATGCTGGCCCGCAGGCACGCCTTCAAGGCCGGCACGATGATGGACATCCTCAAGCAGACGGTGTCGCTGAAGGCCCGGCCGCTGCGGCTGCAGGACGCCGCCCCCTTCGTGCCCGAGGCGCTGTGCACGGTGGTCAACCGGTGCATCCTCGCCAACCCGGACGAGCGCTTCCAGACGGCCGCCGACGTGCTCGACGCCCTGGACGAGTTCCTGCTGTCCGCCGGCCTGCGCGTATCCCAGCGCGACCTGGCCGCGTTGATGGCCGCCTACTACGAGCCTGAGGTGCGCGCACCTCCCGTGCAGCCTCCCATCCCCGAGGGGATGCTGGCCCAGGAGCCGCCCCCCGCCCAGGCCACGACCGCCGCCACCTATACGGTGCGCGAGCCGGGCGGTGGCCTCTACCTCATGCGGCTGGGCGAGGCCGACGTGCAGCTCCTCTTCGCTTCCGGGAAGCTGTCGCCCGAGGCCCAGGTGTCCCAGTCCGGTGGGCCCTTCCTGGCCCCCTCGGCCTTCCCCCGCTTCAGCGCCGCGGCGGCCTCGGCCCGGGAGCGCCTCGAGGCCCGGCGCGCGAAGGCCTCCCCTCCGCGCTTCGCCGGCAACCTGACGCAGGTGCCTCCCCTGCGCATCATGGCGCGGCTCATGCTGGCCAGGGCCACCGGCCGGCTCCACTTCGAGCACAACCGCACCCACAAGGAGCTCTTCCTCAAGGCGGGGCAGATCATCGCGGTGCGCTCGAGCCTGGCCGCGGACCGCTTCGGGCCCTTCCTCCTCAACACGGGCAAGCTGTCGCAGGAGCAGTGGCAGCGGGCCGTGGAGCACACGCCCCCCTTCTCCGGCCGGCTGCTGGACGCGCTGCTCGCGGCACGGGTCCTCTCACCGGCGGAGCTGGCCGAGTGGACGCACGAGCACCGGCGCACCGTGGCGCTCAGCCTCCTGGGCTGGACGGCGGGCCGCTATGCCTTCTTCGAGCGCGAGGCCCCCATCACCGACGGCTCCGAGGAGCGGCTCGGCGGACTGGCCCTGCTCAACGAGGGCCTGCGCGCCCACTACCCGCTGGAGCGGCTGGTGCGCGAACAGGAGGCCCTGCGCCACAAGCCGCTCTTCCGCAACCTGGACGCCCCCGTGGCCGCCAGCGACCTGGCGCTCTCCGCCTCCGAGCTGCGCACGGCCTCCCTGCTCAACAAGCCGGGAAATACCCTGTCCGGCGCCCTTGCGGAACTCAAGCGTCCGGAGGATGAAGTAGCGCTGCGCCGTGTGGCGCTGCTCTTCACCGAGGTAGGGCTCCTGGCGGCGGCCTGAGGCACGCCAGGGGGAGGGGGTGTATGGGAATCGTTCTCGGAATCGACCTCGGCACGACGAACAGCTGCATGGCCGTCGTCGATCCATCCACCGGCCAGGCCCGCGTCCTTCCCAACCGCGAGGGCGAGCGCACCACACCCTCCGTCGTCGGCTTCGATGCCTCGGGCAAGGTAACGGTGGGCAGCACCGCGCACCGCCAGGCCGTGCTCCACCCGCGCGAAACCATCTTCGGCGTGAAGCGGCTCATCGGCCGGCGCTTCTCGGACCCCGCGGTGCAGAAGCTCATGAAGCTGCTGCCCTACGAGGTGGTGTCCGACCCCGCGGGCAACGCCGCGGTGCGCGTGCACGGCCAGGTGATGAGCCCGGCCGAGGTGTCCAGCCACGTGCTGCGCTGCCTCAAGGAGAGCGCCGAGGCCCAGCTCGGCCAGCCCGTGGAAGGCGCCGTCATCACCGTGCCCGCCTACTTCGACGAGGTGCAGCGCCAGGAGACGAAGGCCGCGGGCCAGCGCGCCGGGCTCACCGTGCACCGGCTCATCAACGAGCCCACCGCCGCCATGCTCGCCAGTCGCTTCGACGAGTCGCGCCCGGAAAACATCGCCGTGTTCGACCTGGGCGGCGGCACCTTCGACATCTCCCTGCTCCACGTGGAGGACGAGGTGGTGCAGGTGCTCTCCACCTGCGGCGACAACTTCCTGGGCGGCGACAACTTCGACGAGCTCGTGGTGGAGGCCCTGCGCCGCATCTTCCTCAAGCAGACCGGGGTGGACCTGACCGGCAACCCCGAGGCTCTCTGGCGCCTCAAGGACTCCGCCGAGTCCACCAAGCGCACCCTCTCCGAGCTGGACCAGACGTCCATCGACCTGGCCTACCTCGCCGCCACCCCCCAGGGGCCCCTGCACCTGTCCATCCCCTCCTTCTCGCGCACGCTCCTGGAGAACCTGGTGGCCCGGGAGCTGGAGCGGCTGCGTGCCCCCTGCGAGCAGGCGCTCCAGGACGCGGGCCTCACGGTGAAGGACATCCACCGCGTCATCCTCGTGGGCGGCATGACGCGCATGCCCGCGGTGCGCACCCGCGCGGAGCAGTACCTGGGCCACCCCGGCGAGCGCTCCGTCAATCCCGACGAGGCCGTGGCCATGGGCGCCGCGCTCGAGGCGGACATCGTCACCGGCACCTCGCCCGAAATGCCCAAGGTGCTGCTGCTGGACGTGCTCTCGCGCAGCCTGGGCATCCGCACCGAGGGCGGCCGCTTCAGCGTGCTCATCCCTCGCAACACCACCATCCCCGCGCGGGAGACGAAGGTCTTCGCCACCACCTTCGACCAGCAAACTCACGTGGACATCGAGGTCTATCAGGGCGAGGCTCCCACCGTGGACGGCAACCGCTACCTCGGAGAGCTCCAACTGGCCGGACTGCCCGCCGCGGCGGCCGGGTCCGTGCGGGTGGCCGTGGACTTCACCATCGACGCGGACGGCATCCTCCACGTCACCGCACGGGAGCCCGCCACCGGCCGCAAGGCCGAGGCCACGCTGCGCCCCCCCACCGCCTCCTCTCCTTGAGCGGAGGGTGCTCCCATGTCCCAGGACCCCTCCCCCTTCCACGACAAGAATCCCTTCGAGGTGCTCGGCTTGCTGGGCACGGAGGACCTGCCCGCCATCCGCAAGGCCTTCCTGCGCATCGCCGCGCAGACCCACCCGGACCGGCTCCGGATGAAGTCCCCGGAGGAGAAGGCCCAGTCCCTGGAGCTCTTCCTGCTCGCCAAGAAGGCCTTCGAGGTGCTCTCCGCGCCCGACAAGCGGCGCGAGTGGAGCGACCGGATGGCCCGCGCGAAGCCGGCCTCCACACCAGTCCCCTGGACCCCTCTTGCCCCGGTGACGCCGCCGCCCGAGGCCCCCAGTGCTCCGGCGCCGTCACGCCCGGGGCCCGCACTGACTCCCGTCCATGGCGCACCCATCGCGCGTCCGGGGCCCGCGCTGACTCCCATTCAGGGTGTGCCCGTCGCGCGTCCTGGGCCTGCGCTGACCCCCGTCCAGGGTGTACCCGTCGCGCGTCCGGGACCCGCCGTGACTCCCACGCACGCCGTCCCCACCGCCTCGCCGCCCCCGCGCCCCGGCCAGGCCATCGCCCCCGCCGCACCCCGCACGCCTTCCTCGCCGATGCCGCACATCGCCGAGCCGAAGCCGGCCGCCGCCCCCGCCTCGCGCGGAGGTCCCCTGCCCAATGCCATGGCGCTCCAGCTCTACAAACTCGGCATGCTGGCCATGGAGTCCGCGGACTACGCCAAGGCGCTCGACCTGTTCGCCAAGGCAGCCCGGGTGGCCCCCACGCCCCGCCACCAGGCCATGGAGTTGGTGAGCCGCGGCCACCAGTACCTCAGCACGCGATTCTATGATCGCGCCCGCGAGAGCTTCGAGCGCGCCCTCCAGCTGCTGCCCGAGTGCCGCGAGGCCAAGATGGGCCTCGAACACCTCGACAAGCAGTCCAGCCGCCCCCTCAAGGGACGCTAGCACCGCCCCACACCCCGGAGGAACTGGCTGTCCACACTGCCGGACGGGTCACCTGTGTGAACTCAACGTGAAAATGACCCCCCCGGTTGGAAAATGCTCTCAACTGTTGATACATCGGCGTTCCGGCAGTGGCCGCCGTTCGCTAGGCAACGTCCGTCGTGTCGCGAGCCCAACCCTTACTCTCCCCAGGGAGGTTCTCGTGCACGCGAACGCAGCAGAAGTGGACGCCCCCAGGAGTTGCAACCGACCATGACGGCTCCGCTGCAAATCCGCCGGTCTGCATCGCCGCCGACGGGTTCCTGCTCCCCATCCAGGCCTTGCGAGGTTTCATGACTCCTCTTCGTCCATCCCACCTCAGGCTAATCGTCCTCTTCCTTACGACCGTGCTCGCATCCGGGGCGCTGGCGCAAGGAGTCACGGGTTCGGCGGTGACCGGAACCATCACCGGCCAGGAGAATAAACCGCTCCCCGGCGTGGTGGTCCAACTGCGCAATGCAGCCACCGGAACCTCCTTCACGGCGGTGACTGGCTCGTCGGGAGCCTACCTCCTCGACAACATCCCCCCGGGAGGACCCTATATCCTCACGGCCGCCATCGATGGCTACTACGGGCACACCCGCACGGACATGCGGCTGGTGCTGGGCCAGCGCCTCACCATCAACCTGCAGTTGCAGCCCTTCGAGGAGTTCCAGGAGGAGATGGTGGTCCAGGCCCAGAAGGCCGATGAGCTCCAGGATCAGGGCCGCACCGGCCCCTCGACGACCATGGACTCCACGGAGATGGCCCGCCTGCCGCTCCAGGGACGCAATTTCACCGACCTCATCGCGACCACTCCGCAGGTGAGCGGCAACGCGATGGCCGGCCAGAACAACCGCTTCAACAACATCCAGATCGACGGCGCGGCCTATAATGACCTCTTCGGTCTGGCGAGCTCCGGCACGCCGGGCGGCCAGGCCAACGCCAAGCCCATCTCCATGGAGGCCATCCAGACCTTCGTGGTGCAGGTGTCCCCGTTCGACGTGCGCTACGGCAACTTCGCGGGCGGCATGGTGAACGCCGTCACCAAGAGCGGCACCAACGAGTTCCACGGCTCGCTCTTCGGCTACGGGCAGAACAAGAGCCTCGCCGGGTTCCAGAGCGACCCGACCTTCCTCGGCTACAGCATCTGGCAGTTTGGCGGCAGCCTGGGCGGCCCCATCGTGAAGGACAAGGCGCACTTCTTCATCGCCACCGACCTCCAGGAGCGCACGTCGGCATTCGGCAACCAGTTCCAGATCGGCGGCGTGGACGCGGAAGCCGACGCGACCCGCGCGGGCTTCACCCAGTCGGAGGCCGATCGCTTCACCCGCATCCTCGCCGACAAGTACGGCGTCACCAACGCGGGAAGCGCCCTGGGCACGAACCTGCGCAACCCGGACCGGAACATCTTCGCCAAGGTCAGCACGGGCGTCATCCCGAACAGCTACCTGGAGCTGTCGTACAACTTCGTGGGTGCCCTGCAGGACTCGCTGACCCGCGCGCCGACCTCTCCGGCCGTGACGGGCCGCATGCGCGACGGCTACCAGCTGTCGAACGCCGGCTTCGCCCAGACCACCACCACCCATACCGCCCGGGCCAAGCTCACCTCGACCTTCCTCGAGGGCCGGCTCTCCAACGAGTTCCTGGCGGGCTTCTCCATCATCCGCGACGCGCGAGATCCTGCCTCGAAGCTCCCGCTCATCCTGGTCAAGGCCGGCAAGCTCGGCGCGGCCGACTCGTGGTTGGCCGCGGGCGCCGAGCGCTTCTCCCAGCTCAACGAGCTGGACCAGGACATCTACCAGCTCCAGGACAGCTTGACCCTGGCGCTCGGTAGCCACCAGCTCACCGCCGGAACGAGCACCGAGTTCTTCAAGCTCCGCAACGCCTTCCTGCAGGCGGCCACCGGCGTCTGGACCTTCGACAGCCTGGACGACTTCGAGGCCGGAAATGCCAGCGCCTTCCAGCGCCGCTTCGGAGTCAGTGATAAGCAGGAGGCGGGCACGGCCGCGTTCACCGTGGTGCAGCCGGGCTTCTACCTGCAGGACAACTGGATGGTGTTCCGGGGCCTGACGCTCACTCCCGGTATCCGGCTCGACGTGCCGTTCCTGTCCAAGGCCAACACCAATCCCTCCCTCGTGAACAACGCCGCGCTCCCCATCGACACGAGCCAGGTGCCGAGCGGCAACATCCTCTGGTCGCCCCGGTTGGGCTTCAACTGGGACGTGGACAACACGGCCAACACCATCGTCCGCGGCGGACTCGGCATCTTCTCGGGCCGGCCGCCCTACGTGTGGGTGGCCAATGCGTACGGCGTCAACGGCCTGTCCCAGGTCGAGTTGACCTGCTCCCGGACGTCGGGGAGCAAGCAGGTGCCGGCCTTCACCGTCGACCCCAACGCCCAGCCCTATGACTGCGCCGGAGGGACCCAGACGCCCACCGCGCCCACCAACCAGGGTGAGATCGACTACTTCGACCCGAAGACCAAGTACCCGCAGAACTTCCGCGTGGCGCTCGGTGCGGACCGGCGCCTGCCCCTCGGAATCGTCGCCACCGCCGACGTGCTCTACACGGCGGACGTCAACGGCTGGTACACCACCGACGAGAACCTGGTGGCTCAGGGCCAGAACGGCGAGGGCCGCATGGTGTACGGCAACCTCGCGACGGGTGGCACGGCGAGCGCGCCCCGGCTCACCTCCACGCCGACCCGCGTCGATCCGACCAACCTCACCCAGGCCGTCAAGGTGTTCAACAAGAACGGCGGGCGGGTCCTCAACGCGACCCTCCAGCTGCGGAAGGAGATCCAGGACATCGTGGATGTCAGCGTGGCCTACAGCTACACCGACGCTCGGGACCGCATCTCGCTCACGAGCTCGCAGGCCCTCTCCAACTTCCAGTTCTCGCCCATCGACGGTGACATCCAGGACCGGTACCTCCGGCCGTCGGCGTTCGACCGCACCCACCGCATCACCCTCACCGCCATCGGGACGCTGCCCTACGGCTTCAACGCGGGCGTCATCTACACGGGCCAGTCGGGCCTGCCCTACACCTGGGTCGTCAACGGTGACGTCAACGCGGACGGCATCAGCGGCAACGACCTGGCGTTCATCCCGGCGAACGCCAGCCAGATCTCCCTCCAGGACCCCTCGCAGTACGAGGCCCTGAACAAGTTCATCGACAGCCAGGACTGCCTGCGGCAGGCCAAGGGCCGCCTCGTCCAGCGCGGCGAGTGCCGCAACCCGTGGCAGAACTTCCTCAACCTGCGGCTCGGCTGGAACTCGCCCGAGATCGCCAAGGGGCAGAGGCTGGAGATCCAGGCGGACATCTTCAACGTCCTGAACCTGGTCAACCCCAAGTGGGGCCTCTTCGAGCAGGCGGCGCAGTTCGAGACCCACTCCTCGCAGTTCCTGCGCGCGGTGGGTTACGACAAGGACAACAACCGTCCGATCTACGCCTTCACCGAGCCCACCGCGGTGACGAACACGGTGTACAGCCCCACCCTCTCGCGGTGGCGCATCCAGCTCGGCGCGAGGTACGTCTTCTAACCCGCGCCAAAGCCAGACACGGTTGAACCCGGGGCCCTCCGCGAGCAATCGCGGGGGGCCCTTGGCTTTTGTATACGGTGCGCATGTCCCTCCGACGCCCCGTCTTCCTCCTCCCCCTCGTGCTGTCCCTCGCGTGCGCCGCGCCCGCCCCGGCGGTGCGTGCCTCCGCCTCCGAGTCCGCTTCCGCCCCTGACCTGGTGCTCGTGGAGAGCAGCCCGGTGGAGACGACGCTGGACCACGCGGATGTTCCAGATGCCAAGGACGTGTGGCCGGAGATGATCCACGCCGCCACGCGGACGCTGGACATCGCCGAGTTCTACCTGAGCAACGCGCCGGGCAGCCGGCTGGAGCCGGTGGTGCAGGCCATCGAGGCGGCGGCGGACCGGGGCGTGAAGGTGCGGGTGCTCGCGGAGGAGAAGTTCTACAAGACGTACCCGGAGACGCTGGAGCGGCTGGCGAAGCGGCCGGGCATCGAGATGCGCCGGCTGGACACGGCGAAGTCGATGGGCGGGGTTCTGCACGCGAAGTACTTCGTGGTGGACGGGCGCGAGGCGTACCTGGGCAGCCAGAACTTCGACTGGCGCTCGCTGGAGCACATCCAGGAGCTCGGGCTGCGCATCCGGGTGCCCGAGGTGGTGCGCTCGCTGGTAGATGTCTTCGCGCTGGACTGGGAGCTGGCGGGTGGAGGCAAGGCCCAGGCCGCGACGACGACGGTGGGCGGCCCGTTCCCGGCGCACGTCTCGGGAGGCTCGGTGCGCGTGACGCCGGCGCTGAGCCCCCAGGGCTACCTGCCGGACCCGGCCACGTGGGACCTGCCCCGGTTGGTGAAGCTCATCGACGGGGCGAAGCGCTCGGTGCGGGTGCAGGTGCTCACGTACAAGGCGAAGGGACGGGACGGCAGCACCTTCCCCGAGCTGGAGGAGGCGCTGAAGCGGGCCGCAGCGCGCGGGGTGAAGGTGGAGCTGCTGGTGGCGGACTGGAGCAAGCGCAAGGGCACCATCGAGGGCCTGCAGGCACTGCATGCGCCGCCGGGGCTGACGGTGAAGCTGGTCACCATTCCGCAGTGGTCGGGCGGGTTCGTCCCGTTCGCGCGCGTGGTGCACGCGAAGTACATGGTGGTGGACGGCGAGCAGGCGTGGGTCGGCACGAGCAACTGGGAGCGCGACTACTTCACGCAGACCCGCAACGTGGGCGTCATCGTGGAGGGCGAGGCCTTCGCGCGCCAGCTCGAGCGTTTCTTCGCGGACAACTGGTCGAGCCCCTATGCAGTGGAGGTGGACCCGAAGGCCACCTACACCGCGCCGGACATCAGCGGCACGCCGTGACCCTCTCCCTCACCCCGGGAAGAGGGCCGAAGTGAGGGTCATCAAATCCGCGATGCGGCGACCGGCAGGTTCTTGAGGCGCTCCATTTCCTCGCGGGAGAGAGGATCCTCCCCGCGCAGGAAGCGCTCCAGGTGGCTCAGCGAGTCGACGCCGAAGAAGAGCTCCCCATCGGCCACAATCGTGGGGACACCGAAGCCATCCAGCGCGAGCAACTCCTCCGTGTTGCGACGCACCTGGTCCTTCACGGCGGGCGTCTGCGCGGCCGCGAGCACCGCTTGCGCATCGAGCCCCACCGAGGTCACGACCGCGCCCACGCGCTCCGGCTCCACCAAACCACCGCCCCCGGCCCACACCGCCGAGTAGAGCGCGGTGACGAGCCGGCGCCGGGCCTCCGCGTCCTGCACCGCGGCCGTCACCCGGAGCGCGAGCAACGGGTTGAAGGGGTGCGCCGCGGGCATGACGAAGGGCACCCCGAGCTCGTGGGCGATCCGCAGCGTGTGCTTGTAGATGTAGAACCGCTTCTGCCGGACCTCCGCGGGCCCCGTCGTCCCGAGCGCATTGAGCACACCCGCGAAGAGCACCGGCACGAGCTCCACGGAGCGGCCATGACGCTCGGCCAGCGCCGGGAGTTGCGTCCACGCGAGATACGCGTACGGCGAGATGTAGTCGAAGAAGAAGCGGAGCGGGGCACGGTTCATGGCGCCGACTCTACGCCGCCACCTCGCGGATGAGCACCCCGCTCAAGGGCCCGAAGCCTCCGGATCGCCGAGATAGGTGATGTGAGAGCCCTCCACCCGCCACAGCCCCCGCGTCGTCCTGATGACGAGGGGCAACTGATAGAGCTGGCTCACGAAGACGTGTGCCTCCGTGGGCGCCGGCGTGGCGAGGTGGTTGACGAAGATGCCCGCCACGCGTCTGTTGCCCCCACCTTCATCCCGCGCCGTCATGCACGACTGGGAGAGCGCGAAGCTCTCGCGCACCTGGGTTCCGTCCTCCGCGAGGAGCAGGCGATGATGTCCACCAATCACCCGCTCCGCGGCATCCACGGTCGCAGCCAGGAGGTACACGACCCAGCCCTGCTTCCCCAGGAGCTCGCCGGGCAGCACCACCGGGTTGTACCGGTTCGAGCACGCGCGAAAGCTCGAGCGCAGCGCCGTCTGGCGCGCCAGGAACATGGCCTGGCTCGTCGCGTCGGGCGGACGTGGAGGCTCCAGGGACTCCAACCGCTGCTGCTTCCTCACGTCCTTGCCGAGGTGCACCACGTGGAGCACGCGAGGTCCCTCGGGGAGCTCGCCGAGGAACTCTACCCGGAAGCCGTCCCCCTCTCGCAGGGTGACCCAACCGCGCACGCGCTCATCGAGCGGAATGACGCCCGCCTCGATGAGCACGTCGGTGGCCACCGCCGAGGCATCATCCACTTCGTAGAGGACGTCGCCGAGCTTCGCCGCCCGCTCCACCTCGGACTGGAGCTCCGCGGGAATGGGCTTCTCCGAGACCACTTCCTTCTGGGGTGCTGGAGTGCTCGGGCGGTGGGCACACCCGAGGGCGAGCAGGGCCATCGCGAGGAACGCCAGCAGGTAGCGAGAGAACACATGCATGGGGCGATTAGACGCCACCGCTGTGCACCCGCCAACTTCCAGCATTCACGAGCATGGCCACCGCGCAGGGGACCAGACAGGGTTGCACGCATGGCCCATGCTCTGGAGACCGTCGACTACTCGAGTGGCCGTGGCCGGGGAGTGCTCCTCGCGAGCGTGCTCGGCAGCAGCATGGCGTTCCTCGACTCCACCGCCGTCAACGTCGCGCTCCATGTGCTGGACGAGGAGCTCGGCGCCGGGCTGTCCGGCCTGCAGTGGACCGTGGATGCCTACCTCCTCACCCTGGGCGCCCTCGTCCTCACCGGGGGTGCGCTCGGGGACGCGTTCGGCCAGCGGCGCATCTTCCTCACCGGACTCGGCGCCTTCGCCGCGACCTCCATGCTGTGCGGGCTCGCGCCGAGCGTGGGCTTTCTCGCCGCCGCCCGCGCCGCCCAGGGGCTCGGTGCCGCACTGCTCGTCCCCACCAGCCTCGCCCTCCTGCGCACGTCCTTCTCCGAAAAGGACCGGGACCGCGCCGTCACCGCCTGGGCCGGTCTCTCCGGTGTCAGCACCGCCGTGGGACCCCTCCTCGGAGGGTGGCTCATCGGGCTCTGGTCGTGGCGCGCCGTCTTCTTCCTCAACCTGCCGCTCGCCGTGCTCTCCGCCTGGGCCGGCCGCCGCTTCGTCCCCGCCATCGCACCCGCTCGCTCCGCCCGCGAGCTGGACTACGGCGGCGCTCTGAGCGCCACGCTGGGGCTCGCGGGCATCGTCTTCGCCCTCATCGAAGGCCCCGTCCATGGCTGGTCCCCCCTGTCCCTCTCCGCGGGTGTCGGAGGAGTCCTCTCGCTCGGGCTCTTCGTCCTCCTCCAGGCCCGCGGCCGCCATCCCATGCTCCCCCTCTCCATCTTCCGCTCCCGCGCCTTCGCCGGCGCCAACATCACCACCCTCGCTGTGTACTTCGCGCTCGGTGGTGCCACCTTCTTCATCGTGCTCGCGCTCCAGCAGGAGGTGGGCTACTCGCCCCTGGAGGCCGGTGCCGCCCTGCTCCCCATCACGGCGCTGATGCTCCTGCTCTCCCCGTCCATGGGCGGACTCATGCAGCGGATGGGCGCACGCCTTCCCATGACGCTCGGGCCGCTCGTCTGCGCGGTGGGACTCCTCCTGTTCACCCGCATCGAACGCGGTGGGAGTTACGTGGGCTCCGTGCTCCCGGGTGCCGTGGGGCTGGGGCTCGGGCTCGTGCTCACCGTCGGGCCGCTCACCGCCACCGTGCTCGACAGCGTCCCCGGCAACCAGGCGGGTATCGCCTCGGGGTTCAACAACGCCGTCGCGCGCATCGCCGGATTGCTCGCCGTGGCGCTGCTGCCCGTGGCGAGTGGGCTCGCGACCCACCCCGGGATGGACTTCCTCGTGGGCGTGCACCGCGCGCTGTGGCTCTCCGCCGCGCTGTGCGGGGTGGGCGCGGTGTGCTCCTGGGTGTTCATCCCCGGAAGAAGGCACGGGGACACGTCGAGGCCCGGATGAGCGGAGGAGCCGCGCTCAAAAGCGGAAGCCGGCCGCCACCCCCGCGCCACCCGGTGTCACCATGGGCGACACCGACACCATCAGCAGCGGGCCGACCTTCGCGGGCGCCCCTCGGGAGGCGCGGTGGTGCACCACCCACTGGCCGATGGCGTACCCCATGGCCCCGCCCCAGACGACATCCGAGAGGAAGTGGTAGTCATCCATGACGATGGTGGCCGCGAAGAGGAGCCCGAAGGCGTGCAACGCCACCGCCAGCGGCAGGCTGTCCACGTACGCCGTCGCCACACCGAGTATCGCGTAGAGGCTGGCCGTGTGGCCCGAGGGCGTACCGGCCGGGAAGAGATTGAAGGACTCGGAGGGCCCGAGGATGCGGCCGAGCCCATCACCATCATTCGGCCCCTCGCGGCCCAGCAGCAGCTTGAAGGTGAGGTGATAGGCCTGGGTCACCGCGAAGGCCTCGACCACCAGCGCCGCGAACTGCACGGCCCGCGGTTGGTCCTGCACCAACCCCCAGGCGAGGATGCCGGCCACCGTGCCATAGATGGCCCCGTTCACGAGCACGTCGCCCACCGGCGTCCAGACCTTGAAATGATCCGGCCCGAGCTTGCGGTGGATGGCATCCTGGATGGTCGCATCGAGCGGATGGTCGAGCGGAAACATCAGCGCGCCCGTCATGAGCGTCACCAGGGAGAAGGCCGCCCAGTCGGGAGCCTCCCAGCGCGCCATTCCCGCTGGAATCGCGACGATGTCGGCGAGCACCCGCAGGGGGAGCACCATCCTGCCATAGCGGTACTCATCGCCCAGGAAGAGCCCCGGCCGGGTCCTGCTGTCCGACGTCTCCGGGATGAGTCCACCGGGGCCACCGCTTCCCTCGTGGTCCGGCGCCTGCTTCGACTCGGAGCTCGACTCGGAGGGGGGCGCCTCCTCCGGCGCGGGTTGCGCGTGCGCCAGGGGAGCCAGCAACACCAGGAGCAGGACCGCGGGGAGTCCAGCCAGCCGGGACAGCATTCCTCTTCGTGAAGCACTCACGGTGGGTACCTCTTCTGCTCACAGTCCGCGGCTCGCACACGCAGGTGCCGAGCGCGGCACGGAGTGGGTCTCCCCCCGGCAATTCTCCCGGTTCAACAGGCGTTGATATCCAGGTGCGTCGCTTACTAAAAGCGATGTAATAGGAAGTCAACAGCCGTTGAAAACGCGGAGAGAGCAAGGTCCAATGGCGTTACGCAGCAACCGGGTCAAACGGGTCGCCAAGACCCAGGGTGGGCGCAAGGGCCGTCCAGCGGGTTCCCCCCCCAACCGCGAGGCCATCCTGGCCGCGGCACGCGCGCAGTTCACCGAGCACGGGTACAACAACGCCACCATCCGGGGCATCGCCGCCGACGCGGGGGTGGATCCAGCGCTGGTCCTGCACTACTTCGAGTCGAAGGAGCGGCTCTTCTCCTCGGCGATGGAGCTGGCGATCGTCCCCACGGAGCTCATCCCGCAATTGATCGCGGAGGGAAGCACCCGCCTCGGGGAGCGACTCCTGCGCACGGTGCTCGCCTCCTGGGAGAAGAGCATCCACCCGGTCAATCCCATGGTGGCGCTGCTGCGCTCGGCTACCGGGCACGAGGCCGCCGTCCGGATGCTACGGGAGTACATCAACAAGGCCGTGTCCGGCCGCGTCACCACCGAGCTCGGAGTGTCCCAGCCGCGGTTGCGTGCCGCGCTCATCGGCTCCCAGCTCATCGGTCTGGCGATGGCCCGCTTCGTCCTGCAGATCGAGCCCCTCGCCAGTGCCGACACCGAGCTGCTCGTGGGCTGCTATGCCCCCGTCCTGCAGCGCTACCTCACCGGCCCCCTGCCCGGTGACGCCTGAATCCACCGCCTCCGCGAGCCTCCCGGTTGGGCTCCGGAAGGCCCGGCGCCCGGCTCAGGAGAAGAGCTCGAGCAGGTCGTCGCGGGTGATGGCCGTCGCGGCGGACGCCTCGCTCAGGGCCGCCTCGAAGAGGGCGCGCTTCTTCTCCTGAAGCCCGAGGATCCGCTCCTCCACCGTCCCCTGCGACACCAGCCGGTACACCATCACCGGGCGCTCCTGGCCGATGCGGTGGGCACGGTCCGCCGCCTGCGCCTCCGCGGCCGGGTTCCACCACGGGTCCATCAGGAACACGTGGTCCGCCGCGGTGAGGTTGAGGCCCGTGCCACCGGCCTTGAGGGACATCAACAGCACCGGCGCTCCCTCCGCCGTCTGGAAACGCGAGGTGATCTCCCCGCGATTGGGCGTCGAGCCATCCAGGCGCTCGAAGGCGATTCCGGCGGACTTCAGGTGCGGCTCGATGAGGTCGAGCAGTGACGTCCACTGCGAGAACACCAGGGCCTTGTGTCCCTCCGACACGGCGGTGCCGAGGGCATCCACGAGCGTCTGCACCTTCGACGACGAGCTGGCGTGCTGGCCGGGAACGAGCGCCGAATGGCAGGAGGCTTGGCGCAACCGGAGCAACGCCTCCAGCGCCTTCAGCACGCTGCCGCCCTCGTTCAACAGGGCGACCACCTCCGCGCGGGTCGCCGCCATCACCGCGTCGTAGACGGCGCGCTCGCGCTCATCCAACGACACGTGCATGACGGACTCGGTGCGCGGCGGCAGCTCGGGCGCGACATCCCGCTTGAGGCGCCGCAGGACGAAGGGCCGGATGCGCTTGCGCAACCGCTCGGCCGCCTCGGAGTTGCCCTC
The DNA here is from genome assembly GCF_003044305.1 of Vitiosangium sp. GDMCC 1.1324. Classification (GTDB taxonomy): domain Bacteria; phylum Myxococcota; class Myxococcia; order Myxococcales; family Myxococcaceae; genus Archangium. The sequence goes on from NZ_PZOX01000002.1 coordinate 475,127, forward strand.
GGTGATGGGCCGGGCGAGCCGCTCCTCGAACTGTCTGCGTCCCCCGAGCAGGCCCGGGTTGGTGAAGTGCATCAGGCTCCAGAGCTCCTCCAGCCGGTTCTCGAGCGGCGTACCGCTCAAGGCCAGACGGAAGTTCGCCTTGAGCCCGAAGGCCGAGCGCGCGACCTGGCTGTCCGGGTTCTTGATGGCCTGGGCCTCGTCCAACACGAGCGCGTCCCAGGTGCGTGCCGAGAGCACGGCCGCGTCCAGGCGCAGGATGGCGTACGTGGTGAGCGTCACGTCAGCGGACTCATCCAGGGCACGGCCGGGCCCGTGGTACACGTTCATCTTGAGCGACGGACGGAAGCGCTTGAGCTCCGCGGCCCAGTTGGGAAGTACGCTGGTGGGGCAGACCACGAGCGAGCGCGGGCCGAGCACGCACAGCGTCTGGAGCGTCTTTCCGAGGCCCATGTCGTCGGCGAGGATGCCTCCGAGCCCCGCGCTCCGGAGGAAGCCGAGCCAGCTCACGCCCTGCTGCTGATAGTGGCGCAGCGTGGCGGAGAGGTCCCCGGGCAGAGTCGGAGGCGGAAGCTTCTCGAAGCCCTCGACGAGCGGCGCCAGCCGGTCGAGTCCCGGCGGAGGCGGCTGCTCGAGCGTCTCACACAGCGCGCTCAGCTCCGGCAGGGCGTGATTGGAGACACGACCATCCGCCTGGCGCGCGGCCAGGAGGTCCGCGACGCGCTGTCCATTCTTGTCCAGCCATGCCCGAGGCAGCGGAGCCCAACCGCCCCCATCCAGGGGAACGAGCCCCAACCCTTCCGTCCACGCGCGGATGACCGCCTCGGCGTCCACGGTCCGCGTCGTCGTGCCCTTCTCCCCTTCCACCTGGAACTCGAGCGTGAAGCGCACCTCGGGAACGCCGGGCCCGGTGCCAGTGGACTCCACCTTGAGCAGGGGCCGGAGCCGCACGTCCGGGCTCACCACGCCCGCCGCGTCACCGGAGAGGTCTCCCCGCCAGCGCCGGAGCTTGTCCGCCCAGCGCACCATCTCCTGGCCCTGCACCGTCAGCCGCCGGCCGGGCACCAGGTTCAGCTCGTCGCGCAGTTGGTGGATGAGGCGCTGCTCGGCCGGCTCGTCGCGCAGCGGTACGGCCCCGCGCAGGTAGACCATCCGGCCGTTGTCGATCCGCACCGACGGCGGCGCTCCATAGACGAGCGTGGGCAGGACGGACAGCCCCGACTCGAGCTGGTTGAGCTCCAGCAGGATGCGCGGCTTCAGCTCGCGGTCGAGCGGCGGCAGGCGCTTGCTGCGGACATCAATCGGCATGCGCCGGGCCAGATCCGGGAGCACCTTCGAGGAGATTTCACCCAGTTGCTCGGGAGAGAAGGTGCGGACGACCGGCAGGTTCTGGAGCCATGCTCCGGTCATCGAGGTCTCACCCAGGCGGGCCAGCGCATCACCGACCAGGGCGACGCCGGGGCTCACGACCTCGACGATGCGGGAGTCTCGCGTCACCGACACCACCAACTGCCCGCTCCGGTCCTCGACCACGGCGCGAGGAAGGATGACCTCCTCCGAGACGGCGACGGGCCGCCCATCGAGCAGGACGTTGCGCGCCTGCTGGAGGATCTGGAGCAGCGCATCCAGCCGCTCGGGAGGCAGCGCGCCCCGCGTGCGGCGCTCCAGGAGACGATCCGCGAGCAGGTCCGACTGCTCGACCTGGAGGTTCGCGGCCTGCGCCGGCTTCGCCATCACGGCGGTGAGGCTCTCGAGGGGCTCTTCCTTCCCGTCGGCATGCACGAGCGCACGGTGGAGCTCCAGCCCACCATCCAGGCGCGTGAACCGGTACACCACGCGGGACCACCGCTTCGAGGCCACCTCCAGTGGGGCGTCCTGCTTCTCCGCCTGCTGGAGGGTGATGGCGGCCGCGACGACGTGCTCGCACGGATCCACACGGCTGGGACAGTCACACTCCCAGGCGTCGTCATTGGGATAGAGGGTGACGGTGAGGGCGACCGGGCGTCCGGGGGCGCGCACCCTGAGCTCGATCTCCCCCGGCTTCTGGGACTGGAGCACCACGGCCCCGGCACGGGAGAGGTTCACCCCGGTGGACCAGATACCGGGGCGGGCTTCCTTTCGTACGGCTTCGAGCAGTTGAGCGGTCTCGGACATGGGAGAGGCGACTCCCTACGCTCCATGGGTGCGCCGCGCAACAGGTCAGCGCAAGCCCACTGTCAGCTCCACGAAGCAGGCGGGCGCGGGTCCGCTTCCCATCACTCCACGCCGAAGAACTGACCGTGATGGAGGACGACGGTGCACGAGCCTCCCGGCGCGAGCTGGTGCCACTGCGCTTCGCTCACCGGCGCGGAATACCCCAGCCCGCGCTCGTCCCGCAGGTGGAGGATGTACTTCGCGCTCTTCTCCGTCACCCGCTCGTCCGCCAGGACCTCCGGCCAGCGCGGAGTGAAGTCCTCCGGGCCCTGCGAGCTCTCCGTGAGAGTGCGGGTCGGACCCCACCGCTCGGTATCGACGGGCAACTCATCGCCCGGCTTGAGCTGCCGCCACCGCGACTCGTCCACCTCCAGGGACTGCTCGCCCTCCACGCCCTCCTCCACGTAGAGCACGCGGTACACCGCGCTCGAGGCCCCCTCCCGCTCCCCGGCCCCCAGGGACACCTTGGGCCAGGACGGCTCCCGGTCCTCGCGGTCCTTCCCCACGGCCTTCAGGACCCGGCCTTTCATCCAGACGTTGTACTCGTACTCGTAGGACGTGCGGGTGACGGGCACCTGGATGCAGTCCTTCTCCGCCTTCTTCTTGCGCTCGCGCTTCGAGCCCGCCTTGGTGCAGCTCTCGGTGGTCTCGCGCGAGACGCGCTTGCGGATCAGCTTCGCCCCATCGGGCAGGCTCGAGCCGGTGTCCCGCCCCCGCACCCGCTTCTCGATCTGGATGACCCGCTCCCAGGCGAACCCCCTCACGAGACGCTTGAAGCGCCGTTCGGTCTTCATCTCGCGCTTCCAGAACGCGCCGACCACCTTGACCGGGATGCGCGCTCTCTCCGGCGGCAACATCGAGCGGATGAGCATCGTCCCGGCGACCCCGCCGGAGATGACGAGCGCGGCGAGCAGCAGGCTGAGCAGCCACCCCTCGCGTCCCACTGAGTTGCCCTTCGTCCCGCGGTCCCGGGGCCCTTCCTGTATCGTCATGCTTCGACGCCTTTCAGAGATACTCGCGGAGTTCGCGCACGAGGAACGCGGCGTCCCGCTCACCGACGAAGACATCCCGGACGACACCCTTCCGGTCGATGAGGACGGAGACCGGACGCTGGACGGCATGGCCGCGCAGGAGCTCCGGCATCGACTCGAGCTCGAAGGTGCCGCGCACCACTGCCGGAGGCGGCGGGGGCCTGGCGAGCAACACGTCCCTCGGCTCATCCCAGAGCGTCAACACCGCGAGGTCCGTACCACCGAGCTCGGCCAGCACCTGCTCGAGGTCCTGCATCGGGTGGTTCGCATCCTCGTTCCAGCTCGCCCTGAACTGGAGGAGGACCACCTTGCCGGACCAGGTGTCGAGCGAGCCCTGCGCTCCACTCACCACATCCGCGAAACGCACGTCGAGCCGCTTGCCCACGGGCCCCGCGAGAACGGGCTCCAGCGCCGCCACCACTGAAGAGTACGTACTGACGCCGATGAGGCCTCCCAGCAACATCAGCCCACTCAGCGTGGAGTAGAGCAGTGTCGCCCGGACGTTCTTCCTGAGCACGCCGAACACCAGCACGAAGGGGCTGGAGACGATGAGCGTCCAGGAGATGAACCGGCCCCACCCGATGATGAGCTCGACGAAGGCGATGAGTTTCATGGGTCCCTGAATCCTACCGACTCCAGGCGCTCCAGCTCGATGCAACCTGCGAACGGCGCTGCGCTGTCTTCCCTCGTGGCGAAGTTGCCGGGGAGCTGTACGTCTTCACGCGAAGCACGAGGTCTCTCCGCTCACCGAGCAGGTACGGAGCGGGAAGTGCTCTCCATGCCTCCTCGCCACCATGTCGAGCGGGCACTTTCGAGAACGACTCGAACCCGTCCTTGCAAGCCCCTTTTGTTCAATCTGCCCTACACTTTACATCATCAACGGTCGTGCTACTTCTACTTCGAGGGAGATGTTCTCCTAGATGTGGCCCAGGGCCACACTGGAGGGTCTCTCGCCAGAGGGGACAGGATCTCGTGGAAAAGAGCCGGGGAAACGAGGCGGGCATGCGTCCGGAGGGCGAGGCCTCCGGCACTGCGTCGACCCAGGACACGACAGTCGCGCAGCTACTCGAGATGATTGCGAGGCTGGTGTCCCAGGATCCTCACGCCCGATGCCCCGTGGGCGGTGGACCGCTCGCTCCGGTGGCCGCGGCGCTCAATGACCTGTCCACGCACCTCTCCGCGGGCCGCATGAGCCTGGAAGAGGCCTTCGGCATCCGGGCGCTCGTCGAGCAGTCGCCGAACATCATGTTCACCTGCGACACCGACTCGCGCGTGCGCTACGTCAACTTCAGCGTGCCCGGCCAGCCCCTCTCGCAGGTGCTGGGCACCGACCTGTACCAGTGGATTGCCCCGGAGACGGCCCCGGTGGCTCGCCAGGTCATCCAGAAGGTGCTCGCCACGGGAGAGCCCGGCGCCTACGAGGCCAGGCCCTCCGTCACCACCGGCGCCGAGTGGTTCACCGCCAGGGTGACCCCCATCAAGGTGGGCCATCAGGTGGTCGGCTTCGCGGTCATCCTCACCGACATCTCCGACCTGAAGAAGACCCAGCTGAGCCTGGAGCAATCCAACCGCGAGCTGGAGAGCTTCGCCTACGTGGCCTCGCACGACCTGCAGGAGCCGCTGCGTAAAATCCAGACCTTCGGTGAGCGGCTGAAGTCGAAGTTCTCCGACCCGCTAGGCACCGAGGGCCGCGACTACATCGACCGGATGCAGAACGCCGCGGTGCGCATGCGCCGGCTCATCGACGACCTGCTCGCCTTCTCCCGCGTGTCCTCGCAGGGGCAGCCCTTCACCCCGGTGGACCTCTCCACCATCGCCCGCGAGGTGATGGCGGACCTGGAGATGGCGCTCGAGCAGGCGGGAGCGACCATCACGCTCGGGGAGCTGCCCGCGCTCGAGGCGGATCCCCTCCAGATGCGTCAGCTCCTGCAGAACCTGGTGGGCAATGCCCTCAAGTTCCGCCAGCCCGGCGTGCCGCCCTCCATCTCCATCCGCGGCACGGTGGATGCGCACACCCGCCAGTACGAGCTGGTGGTGGAGGACAACGGCATCGGCTTCGAGGAGAAGTACGTCGACCGCATCTTCAAGGTGTTCCAACGCCTGCACGGGCGCGAGCAGTACGAAGGCACGGGAATCGGCCTCGCCATCTGCCGGAAGATCGCCGAGCGGCATGGAGGGACCATCGGAGCGCGGAGCACACCGGGCAAGGGCTCGACCTTCACCATCACGCTGCCGCTCGAGCAGCGGACGGGCAAGTGAGGGAGCCCATGGAGAGGCTCGAGGCGGACACCCACCCCATCCAGGTGCTGCTCGTCGAGGACGACGAGGACGACTTCATACTGACCCGGGACTGCCTGCGCTCCATCGGGCCCAGGAGGGTGGAGCTCGAGTGGGTGGAGACCTGCGAGCAGGCCCTGGAGGCGCTGGAGTCCAGCCGCCATGACGTGTGCCTGCTGGACTACCGGCTCGGCGCGACGACGGGGCTCGAGCTGCTCCACCAGGCCCAGCAGCGCGGCTGGCGCGTCCCGTTCATCCTGCTGACCGGACAGGACGACGCCACCATCGACCACCTGGCGCAGCAGGCCGGGGCCGTCGATTTCCTCGAGAAGTCCCAGCTCTCTCCCACGGTTCTCGGACGCTCCATCCGCTACGCGCTCCAACACGCGCGCACGATGGAGGCGCTTCGCCGCTCCCAGGACAGCTTCCGCGAGCTCATCGAGCGGCTGCCCGATGGCATCGGCGTGCAGCGGGAGGACCGGCTCGTCTACGTCAACCCCGCGCTCGTCCACATGCTCGGGTGCACATCCGCCGACGAGCTCGTGGGGATGTCGGTCATGACGCTGGGGGAGGAGTTCCTGCAGGCGGAGGTGTGGGCCGCGCTCCAGGCCGAAATCTCCGAGTCGATCCGCACGAGAATGCCCATCCCCTCCCGCGAGCTGCGCATCATGCGCAGGACGGGCGGCCACGTGCCCGTGGAGCTCACCCAGGCGCCCCTGATGTTCGACGGCCAGCCGTGCATGCTCTGGAGCGTGCGCGACATGACCGAGCGCCGGCAGATGCATGCCCGGCTGCTGCACTCCGACCGCATGGCCTCGCTCGGGGTGCTCGCCGCGGGCGTCGCGCATGAGATCAACAACCCGCTCGCCTATACGCTCTCCAACCTCGAGTTCCTGGAGACGAACGTGCTCGCCCGGGCGGAGCTGCCCGACAGCACTCAGGGCGAGGTCAGCGGTCTGCTCTACGAGATCCGGATGGGGGCCATCCGGGTGCGCGACATCGTCAAGCAGTTGAAGTTGTTCTCGCGCATGGACGAGGACGCACCACCCGAGCCCGTGGACGTGCACCAGGTGCTCGGAACGGCCATCGGCATGGCCATGAACGAGCTCAAGCACCGCGCCCGGCTGGTGCGCGAGTACGGCGAGCCGCTCATGGCCCGGGCCCATGAGGGGCGGCTGGGACAGGTCATCCTCAACCTGCTCGTCAACGCCGCGCACGCCATCCCGGAAGGGGACGTGGAGCGCAATGAGATCCGCGTCGTCACGCGACGCGAGGGCTCGGACGTCATCATCGAAGTGCGGGACACGGGCGTGGGCATCGCCGAGGAGCACCTGGAGCGGGTGTTCGAGCCGTTCTTCACCACCAAGCCCGTCGGAGTGGGAACGGGGCTCGGCCTGTCCATCTGCCACGGCATCGTGACCGGCTTCGGTGGACGGATGAGCGTGGAGAGCCGCATCGGAAAGGGGAGCACCTTCCGGGTCATCCTAAAGGCGGCCACGGCCGCGCGGCCCGCCGAGGCCTCCAGACCCCAGGAGGAGCCCACGGCGGCGCGGCGGGGCCGTATCCTGGTGGTGGATGACGAGCCCATGATTGGCGTGGCCATCCGCCGCACGCTCCAGCGCGAGCACGAGGTCCTGACGCTGACGAGCGCGAAAGAGGCCCACGCGCGGCTCCTGGGCGGCGAGCACTTCGACGTCATCCTGTGCGACGTGATGATGCCGGAGATGAGCGGGGTGGAGCTGCATCAGGCGATCGCCAGCTGCTCACCCGAGCTGGCTGCGCGGATGGTGTTCCTGACCGGTGGCGCCTTCACCCCCAACGCCCGTGCGTTCCTGGCCGAGGTGAAGAACCACCGGGTCGACAAGCCGTTCTCCTCCGACGAGCTGCGCGAGCTGATGCGGACGCTGCTGGGGAGTCATTAGCTGGAGTGTGACGGGCGCGTAGCACCGTAAGCCCGGATGCTCGCTGCCCGAGCTGGCATGATCACTTTCCGACGTTCGCGTGTTCGTTTCCGACAATGACGCGGAGCGGCACCTGCCTATCGTCGGTGCCCTCTCCCCTGCCGTTGCCAGAAACATCCACCCAAGCCGAGGTCTGAATGTCGTCGACCATCTACGAAGCTCCGGGGCAGAAGGGCAGCAAGGTGCAGTACCTCCCCCGCTATGGGAACTACATCGGTGGTGAGTTCGTCCCGCCCGTGAAGGGGCAGTACTTCGAAAACATCACCCCCGTCACCGGCAAGCCGTTCTGTGAGGTGCCGCGCTCCACCGCGGAGGACATCGAGAAGGCACTCGACGCCGCGCACAAGGCCAAGGCCGCCTGGGGCCGCACGTCCCCCACCGCCCGCGCGGACATCCTCAACAAGATCGCCGACCGGATGCAGGCCAACCTGGAGATGCTCGCCGTCTCCGAGACGTGGGACAACGGCAAGCCCATCCGCGAGACGCTCGCCGCGGACCTGCCGCTGGCCATCGACCACTTCCGCTACTTCGCCGGCTGCCTGCGCGCCCAGGAGGGCAGCCTCGCCGAGCTCGACGAGCACACCGTCGCGTACCACTTCCACGAGCCGCTGGGCGTGGTGGCGCAAATCATCCCCTGGAACTTCCCGCTGCTGATGGCGGCGTGGAAGCTGGCGCCCGCGCTGGCCGCCGGCAACTGCGTGGTCATCAAGCCCGCCGAGCAGACCCCCGTCACCATCCTCAAGTTCGCGGAGCTGATTGGCGACCTGCTGCCCCCCGGCGTGCTCAACATCGTCAACGGCTTTGGCATCGAGGCCGGCAAGCCCCTGGCCAGCAACAAGCGCGTGGCCAAGGTGGCCTTCACCGGTGAGACGACGACGGGCCGCCTCATCATGCAGTACGCCTCGGAGAACCTCATCCCCGTGACGCTGGAGCTGGGCGGCAAGTCGCCCAACATCTTCTTCGCGGACGTGTTCTCGCAGAACGACGACTTCGCGCAGAAGGCGCTCGAGGGCTTCGCCATGTTCGCCCTCAACCAGGGCGAGGTGTGTACCTGCCCCTCGCGCGCCCTGGTGCAAGAGCGCTTCTACGAGGAGTTCATGCAGAAGGCCATCGAGCGGACGAAGCGCATCGTCCAGGGCAACCCGCTCGACACGGCGACGATGATTGGCGCGCAGGCGTCCAACGACCAGCTCGAGAAGATCCTCTCGTACATCGATGTGGGCCGGCAGGAGGGCGCGAAGGTGCTCACCGGCGGGCGGCGGGCGCACCTGTCCGGCGCGCTGGCCGAGGGCTACTACGTGGAGCCCACCATCTTCGAGGGCCACAACAAGATGCGCATCTTCCAGGAGGAGATCTTCGGCCCGGTGGTGTCGGTGACGAGGTTCAAGGACGCGGAGGACGCGCTGGCGATGGCCAACGAGACGCTGTACGGCCTGGGCGCGGGCGTGTGGTCGCGCGACACGCACACGGCGTACCGCATGGGCCGCGGCATCCAGGCGGGCCGCGTGTGGGTGAACTGCTACCACCTGTACCCGGCGCACGCGGCGTTCGGCGGCTACAAGCAGTCGGGCATCGGCCGCGAGACGCACAAGATGATGCTCTCGCACTACCAGCAGACGAAGAACATGCTGGTGAGCTACGACCCGAAGCCGATGGGCTTCTTCTAGTCTCGAGGTGAGGGACCACCGATGAGCGTCAAGCGCGTTGCCGTCACTCCCGCGGCCGAGACCCTGCTGCGCAAGCTGCAGGGGATTCACGGACCGCTGCTCTTCCACCAGTCGGGAGGGTGCTGCGACGGCAGCGCGCCCATGTGCTTCCCGAGGGGCGAGTTCAAGGTGGGCCAGGAGGACGTCTTCCTGGGCACCATCGTGGACACGCCCTTCTACATCAGCGGTCCCCAGTTCGAGTACTGGCAGCACACCCACCTGACGGTGGACGTGGTGAAGGGGCGAGGGAGCGGCTTCTCCGCGGAGGCGCCCGAGGGCGTGCGCTTCCTCATCCGCTCGCGCGTCTTCAACGACGAGGAGCACTACGCGCTCCAGAAGGCCGGCCCGCCCCCGCGCGGTCCCCAGCACGGCTGAGCCTGCTGGGACGCCGCGACTCAGTGGCGGTGCTTGCGGCGCTTCCCATTCTCCGGGTCAATGCACCCAAGGTCCTCCCCGCAGTCCACGGGCTGCGCTGGAGGCATGCACCTCAGCGCTTGTTCTTGGGCACGGTGGGAGGACGGAGAGGCTCACGTCTTGGCCGGTGGGGAATCTGCTCGCGAGGCAGTTCCTGGAACTCGATGGTGAGTCGTCCCGGCAGGGCCTCAAGAAGGTGGCTGGCATCAACATCCTTCCCGTAGAGCTCGAGCACGTCCCCCTTCGGAGGAATTTTCTCCATCTGGCTGGGGAGGAGAGAAAGGTTGGTCTCCCGCTCCAGCCTGTCCCATTCCTTCGCCAGGTCCTTCCAGGTGTGCTCAGCATTGGCCCTGTCATAGGGGCGGATGATCAACTTCCCCGAGCGAGGGAGTTTGAATTTCAGGGGCTGATCGACCAGCCCGGAAATGTCCCGCCCACAGTGCGTGCACCGCTCCTTGCTGTGCGAGCCATAGCCGCAATACTCACACAGGTACGGTCCTCCGCTCATGGGGCCTCCAACAGATGCGGTCGAGCCTTGCCGTAGCGCTTCAGTAGCCCCTGGTAGCTCATGTGCTCCAGGGTCTGAGGATCGAAGACGACGACGCGCCCAGCAGGTGTCACTCGGCCATATACCACATGGTTGTAGTGACCACCGGACCACCTCGTGAAGATGGCGTAGTGACCGGCAGGAGCTCAAGGCTCAAGAATCGCGACTCCTTCACGGCTGGCTTTCAATCCTGTCGCCCTCTCGATGTAACGCAGAGAATCTTCCGGGCTGAAAGCACGCGCCCTGCCAGTGTGGCCGAACAACCTCTCCAGGTCGTCCGCCGAGTGCTTGAAGTAGCCTTCCAGGCTGTTTCGAATGACCGAGGCCACACAGGCCGTGCAGTTGTCATCCCTCTCAGAGAGATTCCAGGGATTGACCTTTCCGCCCTGTACACCCTCTCGAGCGCCCACATGGGGCTCCGTGCGGCGCAGGGCCTCAGCCGCCGCATCGCCCGCGACCTCCCGCAGCTCCGTCTCACTCGCGACGTACCGAGGCCGTAGCCCCAGCGCCTTCGCATGGTCCACGACATCGTCGACCGTCCTCGCCCGACGCAGCAGGAAGGCCGCTCGCTTGAATGCCATCCCGCCCACCTTCACCACCACGTAGCCCCCCACCGGGATGGCCACCATGAGAACGAGGTCCTCCTCACTCGTGGGCACCCCCAGCATTCCGGCGAGGAGGAGCATGTTCTCCGCGGAGCGTCGTGACTCGCGCACACCCGCGTAGTTCAGCTTCCGCGCATAGACGCGCCCCTCGCTTCCCATCACCACCGGGTTCTGCTCCCGATGCAGTTCGTTCAGCGTACGCCGCAGGGTGGAGGCCAGGAGTTGGCGCTCCTGCGCTTCACGTTCCTCTGCATCGGAGTGCGCATCCACCCAGTCCAGGTTGTCCTGGAGGGCCGCCATGCGCTCTGGAGTCATCAACCCCGCCGAGTGCAGCCGTACCAGCTCGAAGTAGAGGTCCTCGGCCGAGGCCTCCGGCTCGATATCGGACACCTCCAAATCGGCACCTTGTCGGCGCGAAAGCTCACCCGTCGATTCACACGCGACGAGCATCACCAGCAGCCCGACGCAGATGAACTTCCCAAGAGCCATGAGGCACTCCTTCACGTTGGTAGTGCCTCATGAAACTCAACAGGCCTGACATCCATGGTTTCGCGGGAGGATGGGCGCGTGGGAATGCGCTCACCACGGAGGAGCGGCTACCCGCGCAACCTCTTCTCCAGCTCCTGCTTCAGCAGCAGCGCGCTGTTGTGCTCCTCGTCCTTCGAGGCGAAGACCAGCGTGACGGTGCCGTGCCGCGCCCGCTCGAGGAGCTTCATGAAGAGCGAGTGGGCGGGCTCCCGGGTCAGCTCGTGACGGTAGCGCTGCTGGAACTCCGTCCAGCGCTCCAGCTCGTGCCCATACCACTTGCGCAGCTCGGCACTGGGCGCGATGTCCTTGAGCCACTCATCGAGCACAAGCGCCTCCTTCTTCATCCCGCGAGGCCAGAGCCTCTCCACCAGGACCCGATAGCCATCCGCCTGGGAAGGTGGTTCGTAGGCGCGTTTCATGTGGACCATGGGGGTTCCCTCGGACACGGTGACCTCGCCAGTCCTGCTCCCTGCCACGGCGTATGTCAAGGCATCGTGCGCTCGCGGGAACTCACGACGCCCTCACGGGCGAACGGTAGGCTGCGCCCCCTTTGAATCCACCGGATGCAGGAGGGGTCGTGCGTTCCATCGTCGCCAGAAGCCTGTCACTGATCGCGCTCGTCGCGAGCACGAGCGCGGGTGCCCAGCAGGGCGCCCCGAGCACTCCACCCGGGCCTGTCGTCGTCCGTGCCTCGCGGATGCTCGACGTGCGCGGCGGCGGGTATGTGTCCAATCCCGTCATCATCATCGAGAACGGTCGCATCTCCTCGGTGGGCTCGGGGCTGGCGGTGCCCGAGGGTGCGAAGGTCATCGACCTCGGTGGCGCCACGGTGCTGCCGGGATTGATTGACGGCCATACCCACCTGATGGCGCGCTTCTCCGACTCGCCCACGGGCGATGAGTACGAGAAGGACCTGCTCACCAAGTCCCAGGCCTTCCGCACCCTCGAGGGCGCCGCCAACGCCCGGGCCACGCTGCGCGCCGGATACACCACCGTGCGCGACGTGGAGAACGAGGGCACCGGCTACGCGGACGTGGACCTGCGCAACGCCATCCGCCAGGGGCTCGTCGAGGGCCCTCGCATGCAGGTGGCGACCCGGGGCATCGCCGCCGTGGGCAACTACCACCCGTTCGGCATCTCCTCCGACCTGAAGGACTTTCCCTCCGGTGCGCAGATGATCAGCGGCGTCGAGGAGGCACGCCGCGCCGCGAGGGAGCAGCTCGCCCACGGCGCGGATCTCCTCAAGGTCTATGCCGACTGGCACCGCCCCACCCTCACCGTCGAGGAACTGCGCGTCATCATCGAGGAGGCGCACAAGGCCCGCCGCAAGGTCGCCGTCCACGCCACCTCGAGCGAGGGCATCCGCAACGCCCTGGAGGCCGGCGCGGACTCCATCGAGCACGGACATGAAGCGGACCGCGCCGCGCTCGACCTGCTCAAGAAGAAGGGCGCCTGGCTCGTGCCTACGCTCGGCATCCTGGAGACGCTCGCGGAGCAGGCCCCCAACGATGCGGTGCGCAGCAGCATCGAGTCCACGCTCCAGACCGCACGCGGGGTGGTGAAGCAGGCCCACGCGATGGGGGTGAAGATCGTCACGGGCTTCGATGCCAGCTCCCCCCGGGACCAGGGACGCAATGCCGTGGAGATCGCCGCGCTCCAGCATGCCGGACTCCCACCGCTGGAGGCCATCCGCGCCGCCACCTCGCGGGCCGCGGAGCTGCTCGGCCTCCAGGAGCACGTCGGCTCGCTGGAGAAGGGGCACTATGGAGACCTCATCGCCGTCTCCGGCGACCCGCTGAATGACGTGACGGAGCTCCAGCACGTGCGCTTCGTCATGAAGGGCGGAGAGGTCGTCCGCAACGACCTCTCCGTGCCTCCTCCAGCCCCATCCACTGGCAAGCAGAAGTAGGAGCCTCGGGCCCGTGGGCCCGGGCGTTGTGTCTTTCACGATCCCGAGTGTCGACCCTGGAGCGGAGAAACCGTCCCACGGTCGCACCCGGGTCACACCCCAGGCTGGGAATCGAAGCCTCGCGTTGTCAGGCGACACATCCTCGCCGACCGCATGACCGGTTCTGACCAGCACACACCAGGCGTTGAGCTGTCTCGGTTGCACGGCGGCCCGTGACAACCAGCTTTGCAGCGCGCCCGACCCTCCAACCCCTCGTTGCACCTGCCCGGTGGCACGGCGGCGCCCGGCTCCGCCTGCCTCGCTCCTCCCACCCTGCGCGTATGAACATGCCCCCCACCTCCGAGCCAACCGGGACCGAGCCCCACTCGACCGCCCCGACCGGCCCGGGCCGTCCGCCCGCGGGCACGGGAGGCGGTGGACCATCCGGCCCCGAGGGCCCACCGCCGAAGCAGTGGAGACGCCGGCGCTGGGTGTGGCTCGTCCTGTGCCTCATCGTGGTCGCCGCGGCGATCGCCTATGAGCGGCATCGCAACAACGTCGCCTCCGGAAATACGAGCGCGAGGCAAGGGGGACGCGGCCCGGCGCAAGGCCAGCAGCGTGCACAGCCCGTGGTAGCGGCCACCGCAGCGACCCACGACGTGCCCGTCTATCTCACCGGCCTCGGCTCGGTGACGCCCACCGACTCGGTCGTCGTGCGGTCCCGTGTCGACGGCCAGCTCATGCGCGTCATGTTCAAGGAGGGACAGCTCGTCGAAGCGGGCGACCTGCTGGCCGAGATCGATCCCCGGCCGTTCCGGGTCCAGCTCGAGCAGGCGCAAGGCCAGCTCTTCCGAGACGAAGCGCTGCTCGCGAACGCACGGGTGGATCTGCTGCGCTACCAGACGCTCTACGCGCAGGACTCGGTCGCCAAGCAGCAGCTCGATACGCAAGCCGCGCTCGTCCGGCAATATGAGGGGGTCGTGAAGACAGATCAGGCCGCGGTCGATTCCGCGAAACTGAACCTGATCTACACCCGCATCACCACCTCCGTCGGCGGCCGGGTCGGCCTGCGGCAGGTCGACCCAGGCAACATCGTGCACGCCACCGACACGAACGGCATCGTGATCGTCAACGCGTTGCAGCCCATCAACGTGGTCTTCTCCGTGCCGGAGGACCACGTCCCGGACATCCTGGCGAAGCTCGCGGCGGGCCAGACACTGAAGGCCGAGGCCTACGACCGCGCACGCAAGCAGCTGCTCGCGACCGGAACGCTCCTCACGCTCGACAACCAGATCGACTCGACGACAGGCACCATCAAGCTGAAGGCGTCCTTCCCAAACCATGACTTCAGGCTGTTCCCTCAACAGTTCGTCAACGCGCAGCTCCTGATCGACACGTTGCACGGCGCGACCATCATCCCCACCGCGGCCATCCAATACGGCGTGCAAGGCACGTTCGTCTACGTCATCAACGCCAACAAGACGGTTCACGTGCGGCCGGTGACGACGGGCCCCGCCTATGAAGACAACACCGTCGTACTGCGAGGGCTCGAGCCGGACGAACAGGTCGTCATCGAGGGCGCGGACAAGCTCACCGACGGTGCGTCCATCACCCTCTTGGGCCCCCACCAGGCCAGCCAGCCTCCAGGCGTGGGCGGCTCCGGTGCGGTGGATGGAGGACAGGGCGGCCCGCCGCGGGACGGAGGAATGTAGATGTCTGGCCCCTTCATCCTCCGGCCCATCGCCACGTCGCTGCTGATGCTGGCGCTCCTGCTCGCGGGCGCGTTCGCCTACCGGATGTTGCCCGTGTCCGCGCTGCCCCAGGTCGATTACCCGACCATCCAGATCGTGACGTTCTACCCGGGCGCGAGCCCCGACGTGATGGCCTCGTCGATCACCGCGCCGCTCGAGCGGCAGTTCGGACAGATGCCGGGCCTGAATCAGATGACGTCGTCCAGTTCGGGCGGAGCCTCGGTCATCACGCTCCAGTTCACGCTCTCCATGAGCCTCGATATCGCCGAGCAGGAGGTGCAGGCCGCCATCAACGCGGCGTCGAACCTGCTGCCGATCGATCTGCCGAACCCGCCCGTCTACAGCAAGGTCAACCCGGCCGATACGCCCATCATCACGCTCGCGCTCACCTCCGACACCCTGCCGCTGCCGCGGCTCGAGGACCTCGCCGACACGCGGCTCGCGCAGAAGATCTCCCAGTTGCCCGGCGTCGGCCTCGTCAGCATCAGCGGCGGTCAGCGGCCCGCCGTGAGGATTCAGGTGAACTCGACCGCGCTGTCCTCCCAGGGCCTCACGCTCGAGGACGTCCGCACCGCGGTCGGCGCGGCGAACGTGAACGCCCCCAAAGGCAGCTTCGATGGTCCCCGGCAGGCCTACACCATCAACGCGAACGACCAGCTCTCGGCCAGCACCGATTACACCCCGTTGATCATCGCGTACAGGAATGGCGCCCCCATCCGACTGGGCGACGTGGGAGCCGTGCTCGATGGTGCCGAGAATGTCAGGCAGGCCGCCTGGATGAACCAGCAGTCGGCCGTCATCCTCAACGTCCAGCGGCAACCGGGTGCGAACGTCATCCAGGTCGTGGACAGCGTGAAGAAGCTGCTGCCCCAATTGCAGTCCACGCTCCCCGCACCGGTGAAGGTGACCGTGCTGACCGACCGCACGACGACGATCCGCACGTCGGTCCAGGACATCCAATTCGAGCTGATGTTCTCGGTCGCGCTCGTCGTGCTGGTGATCTTCCTCTTCCTGCGGAACCTTCCCGCGACCTTCATCCCGAGCGTGGCGGTCCCCCTGTCACTCGTCGGCACCTTCGGCGCGATGTACCTGCTGGGCTTCTCGCTGAACAACCTCACGCTCATGGCGCTGACGATCGCAACGGGCTTCGTCGTCGATGACGCCATCGTGATGATCGAGAACATCACGCGCTACATCGAAGCGGGAGATCCACCCCTGGAGGCCGCGCTGAAGGGGTCGAAGCAGATTGGCTTCACCATCCTCTCGCTGACGGTCTCCCTGATCGCCGTGCTGATTCCATTGCTGTTCATGGGTGACGTGGTCGGACGCCTGTTCCGCGAGTTCGCCATCACCCTGGCCGTCACCATCCTGCTCTCCGCGTTCGTGTCGCTCACGTTGACACCGATGCTGTGCTCGCGGCTCCTCCGGCATCGCACGCCAGGCGAGATGAGCCGCTTCGAGCGGGTGGTCGGCGACACGTTCGGGCGGATCGTGGACCGCTATGACGTCGCATTGACGTGGGTGCTCGAGCACCGGGGCCTGACACTGCTCGTCGCCTTCGCGACGCTGCTGCTCACGGTGCTCCTGGCCTGGTTCATTCCGAAGGGCTTCTTCCCGGTACAGGACACCGGTGTGATCCAGGGGATCTCCAATGCACCGCCAGGAATCTCCTTCCCGGCCATGGTCGAGCGGCAGCAGGCGCTCGCGCGAGTCGTTCTCCAGGATCCGGCGGTCGAGAACCTGTCGTCGTTCATCGGCGTCGACGGCACGAACACCACGCTGAACAGCGGACGGATGCTGATCACCCTCAAGCCGCTCGGCGAGCGCGATGCATCGGCCATGGGGGTCATCCGCCGACTACAACCCAAGCTCGCCGAGGTGCCAGACATCACGCTGTTCCTGTCGCCGGTCCAGGACCTGACGATCAGCGTCCGCGTGAGCCGCACGCAGTACCAATACAGCTTGAGCTCGCCCGATGCGACCGAGGTCACAGAGTGGGCCGACAGACTGGTCGAGGAGCTGAAGAATCGGCCAGAGCTCACCGATGTCTCGAGCGATCTGCAGAACGGCGGCCTGCGGATGAACATCGACATCGACCGGAACGCCGCGTCGCGCCTCGGCATCACACCGCAGCAGATCGACAACGAGCTGTACAACGCGTTCGGCCAGCGGCAGGTGTCGACGATCTTCACCCAGCTCAATCAGTACCATGTCGTGCTCGAGGTCACGCCCGAGTTGCAACACACGACGCGGGCCCTGGACAGCATCTACCTCCCGTCGGCGAGTGGCGTCCCGACACCGCTGCTGACGGTCGCGCGCGTGTCCCGGGGAGTCGGCCCGCTCGTCATCAACCGGCAGGGGCAGTTCCCCGTTGCGACCGTGTCCTTCAACCTCGCGCCGGGCTCGTCGCTGTCCGATGTGGCGCGCGTGTTCACGCAGACCGAGCAACGCCTCGCGATGCCGGTCTCGGTGCAGACGTCGTTCGAGGGCACCGCGAAGACCTTCCAGGACTCGCTCGCGAACGAGGGCTTCCTCGTGCTGGCGGCGGTCGTCGTCGTCTACATCGTGCTCGGGGTGCTGTACGAGTCCTACGTCCACCCGCTCACCATCCTCTCGACACTGCCCTCCGCCACCCTGGGTGCATTGCTCGCGCTGCTGCTGTGCGGCTTCGACCTCGGGGTGATCGCGCTGATCGGCATCATCCTCCTCATCGGCATCGTGATGAAGAACGCGATCATGATGATCGACTTCGCACTCGAGGCCGAGCGGGTGCACGGCAAGACGCCGCGCGATGCCATCCATGAGGCGTGCCTGCTGCGTTTCAGGCCCATCCTGATGACGACGATGGCGTCGATGCTGGGTGCCGTTCCGCTCGCGCTCGGCACCGGAATGGGGTCCGAGCTGCGGCATCCGCTCGGGGTCGCCATCATCGGCGGGCTTGCCGTCAGCCAATTGCTGACCCTCTTCACGACGCCCGTCATCTACCTGGGCTTCGACACCCTGTCGCGCCAGCTCTCGGATTGGTATGGCCGGCACTTCGGACGGGCCCCGGCGAGCCAGGAGCCGTCATGAACCTGTCCGCGCCTTTCATCGGCCGCCCGATCGCCACCTCGCTCCTCGCGGCGGGCCTCGCGCTCTTCGGCGCGGTCGCCTTCAATCTGCTTCCCGTCGCGCCACTGCCCCAGGTCGAGTTCCCGACCATCATGGTGCAGGCGGGTCTTCCAGGCGCGAGCCCCGAAGTCATGGCCACGTCGGTCGCCACGCCGCTGGAGCGGCAACTGGGCCGCATCGCGGGCATCACCGAGATGACGTCGACCAGCAGCCTCGGCTCGACGAGCATCACCGTGCAGTTCGATTTGTCGCGAGACATCGACGGCGCCGCGCGCGACGTCCAGGCGGCCATCAACGCGGCTCGAGGCAACCTTCCCGCGAACCTCCCGAACAACCCGACCTACCGCAAGGTGAACCCGGCCGATGCGCCCATCATGATCATCGCGCTGACGTCGGATACCTATACGCGCGGGCAGATGTACGACATCGCGTCGACGTACCTGCAACAAAGGCTGGCGCAGACGGCCGGGGTCGGCCAGGTGACGGTGGGAGGCGGCGCGCTGCCCGCGGTACGGGCCGAGGTGAATCCGACCGCGCTCTCCAAATACGGGCTTGGCCTCGAGGCGGTACGCCTGGCGCTCTTCGCGCAGAACGCGAACCGGCCGAAGGGCCAGCTCGAGGACGGGCCGCGCACGTATGCGCTCTACGCGAATGACCAGCTCTTCAAGGCCTACCAGTACCAGCCGATCATCATCGGCTACAGGAACGGCGCGCCGGTCCAACTGCAGGATGTGGCGAGCGTCACCGACAGCGTCGAGGACGTCCACAACCTGGGCCTCGCGAACGGCAAGCAGGCGGTTCTGTTGATCGTCTTCAAGCAGCCCGGCGCGAACGTGATCGACACGGTCGACCAGATACGCGCGCTATTGCCCATGTTCGAGGAGTCCATCCCAGCCGGTATCGACCTGTCGGTCACGATGGACCGCACGACGACCATTCGCGCGTCGCTGCACGACGTCGAAATGACGCTGCTGTCCGCCATCGCCCTGGTGCTCTTCGTCGTGTACGCGTTCCTCGGCAGCGCACGGGCCACCTTGATTCCGAGCGTCGCGGTGCCGCTGTCGCTGCTCGGCACCTTCGCGGCCATGTATTTCCTCGACTATAGCCTCGACAACCTGTCGATGATGGCGTTGACGATCTCCACCGGCTTCGTCGTCGACGATGCGATCGTCGTGCTGGAAAACATCGAGCGGCACATCGAAGCGGGCATGAAGCCGATGCAGGCGGCCCTTCGCGGCTCACGAGAGGTCAGCTTCACGGTGGTGTCGATGAGCCTCTCGCTGATCGCCGTGTTCATCCCCATCCTCCTGATGGGCGGCATCGTCGGCCGGCTCTTCCATGAGTTCGCCGTCACCCTGTCGATGGCGATTCTCGTGTCGCTCGTGGTGTCGCTCACCGTCACCCCGGTGATGTGCTCGCGGCTCCTCCGCGCCCGAGACGAGGAGAAGCCTTCACGCTTCGGTGCGCGCCTCTTCGAGCGGCTGCGAGACGGCTATGGCAGGAGCCTCGGGTGGGCACTCCGGCACCCTGGCCTGCTGCTCCTGCTCACGCTCGCGACCGTGGCGTTGAACGCCTATCTCTACCTCCGCGTGCCGAAGGGCTTCTTTCCCCTCCAGGACACCGGCCGCCTCAACGCGACGATCCAGGCCCAGCAGGACATCTCGTTCACCCAGATGGCGCAGAAGCTGGAGGCCTACATGAAGCTCGTCCGCGAGGATCCCTCCGTCGAGGCCGTGTCCGGTTCCGTCGGCGGGCGCACGTCGAACTCGGGCTCGATGTTCATTTCGCTCAAGCCGCTCGCGGAGCGCAAGGAGGACGCCAGCGCGGTCATCAACCGGTTGCGCCGCAAACTCGCGGTGGTCCCGGGCGCCACACTGTATCTCCAGGCCTCGCAGGACCTGGTGATCGGCGGCCGGCAGGGCCCCGCACAATTCCAGTTCACCCTGGCGGCGGACAGCCTGACCGAGCTGAACACCTGGGCGCCCCTCGTGATGACGCGGATGCAACAGCTTCCGGGGATCGCCGACATCAACAGCGACCAGCTCAACCACGGCCTCGAGGCCTACGTGACGGTGGATCATGACACGGCAGCGCGCTTCGGCATCACGCCCCAACAGGTGGACAACGTCCTGTATGACGCCTTCGGCCAGCGGCAGGTGTCGACCATGTACACCGACCGGAACCAGTACCACGTGGTGATGGTCGTCGACAGACGCTTCTGGCAGCGGCCCGAGAGCCTGAATGACATCTACGTGGTGACACAGAGCGGCCAGCAGGTGCCCCTCTCGGCGTTCGCGCACTTCGCACCGGCGTCCACCCTGCTCTCGGTCAACCACCAGGGGCAATTTCCCTCGGCGACGCTGTCCTTCAACCTGCTGCCGGGCGTCGCGCTCGGTACGGCGGTGGACGAAGTCAACGCGGCGGTCCATCAAATGGGCCTGCCGGCCAATGTGCGCGGCAGGTTCACCGGCACCGCGCAGGCATTCCAGGCCTCCCTGGCGACGGAACCACTGTTGATCTCCGCCGCGTTGCTCGCGGTGTATATCGTGCTCGGAATTCTGTACGAGAGCACCCTCCACCCCATCACCATCCTGTCGACGCTGCCCTCGGCGGGTGTCGGTGCGCTGCTGGCACTGATGCTCTGCGGGCTGGAGCTGTCGATCATCGCGTTGATCGGCATCATCCTCTTGATTGGTATCGTCAAGAAGAACGCCATCATGATGATCGACTTCGCGATCGAGGTGGAGCGAAGCGAAGGCGTCAGCCCGCGTGAGGCTATTCATCGCGCGGCGCAACTGCGCCTTCGGCCCATCCTGATGACGACGATGGCCGCGCTGCTGGGTGCCCTGCCATTGGCGCTCGGTACGGGAGTCGGCTCCGAGCTGAGGAAGCCACTCGGAATTGCCATTGTCGGGGGATTGACCGTCAGCCAGTTGCTGAATCTCTACACCACTCCGGTGATCTACCTCACACTCGACCGCTTCGGCCTCTGGGTGCGACGGCATCGTGCGCGGCTCTTCCCCGGCCGGGCGTCGACGAGACCCACCGAGCGTTGACCCCGAGGAAGGCTCGATGATGATTCATCGCACCTCTTGCCATGACTCGCGAAACGCCAGTCGCCTGCCACTGCTCGCCGCGCTGATGCTCGCCAGCTGCGCGGTCGGCCCGGACTACGTGCGTCCGACCGTCGCGGTCCCCGAGCATTTCAAGGAAGCAGCCGAAGGGTGGAAGGTCGCCCAGCCGAGCGACAGGAAGGACCGCGGCGCCTGGTGGGAGAGCTTCCATGACCCGGAGCTGAATGCGCTCGAGGAGAAGGTCGCCACCTCGAATCAGACCGTCGCGGGCTTCGAGGCAGCCTACCAGCGGGCGCGGACCCTCGTCGCCCAGGCGCGCGCTTCGTTCTTCCCGACGATCGGAGTCTCCGCCTCGGCGAGACGATCGCGCGGAGCGGCGGCTGGCGGTGGTACGAGCACGGGTTCATCTCCCCCCCGAGACGATTTCAACGTGTCACTCGACGCGGCGTGGGAGCCCGACCTGTGGGGCCGCGTGCGCCGGCAGGTGAATGGCGCGAACGCGTCCGCGCAGGCCGCCGCCGACGACCTCGCGAATGCGAAGCTGTCCGCACAGGGGATGCTCGCGCAGAGTTACTTCCGGCTGCGCGCCCTCGACGCGGCACAGAAGCTGCTCGACGACACCGTCGCCGCGTATCAGAAGGCGCTCGAGCTGACCCAGAATCGTCATGCGCAGGGGGTGGTCTCCCGCGCGGATGTGCTCCAGGCCCAGACGCAATTGCTCTCGGCGCAAGCGGCCGCGTTCGACAACGGCATCGCGCGGGCGCAGCTCGAGCACGCCATCGCCGTGCTCGTGGGAGTGCCCGCGTCGATCTTCTCGCTTCCACGCAGGCCCCTCGACGCGACTCCTCCCGAGATTCCCGCGCAGCTTCCCTCGGCACTCCTCGAAAGGCGGCCCGATGTCGCGGCAGCCGAGCGCAGAGCCGCGGCGGCGAACGAGCAGATTGGCGTCGCGATGTCGGCGTTCTTTCCGTCCCTGATGCTGTCGGCGACGACCGGCTTGGAGAGCGCGGCGTTCGCGCAATGGTTCGCGGCGCCGGCACTGGTGTGGTCGCTCGGATCGCAACTGGCGGCGGTCCTCTTCGACGGCGGCCTCCGCGCCGCACAGACGGCGGAGGCGCGTGCGGCGTACGACCAGAGCGCCGCGGCCTATCGGCAAACGGTGCTGGCCGCGTTCCAGGACGTCGAGGACAACCTCGTGTCCTTGCGCATGCTCGAGAAGGAGGCCGACATCCAACAGCAGGCAGTGCGGACCGCCCACCAGGCACTCGAGATCGTCACGAATGAGTACAAGGCGGGCACGGCGACCTACCTCGATGTGATTGCCTCCCAGACGGTCGCGTTCTCCGCCGAGAACAGGCTGATCAACATCTCCAGCCAGCGGATGGTGTCCGCGGTCGGCCTCATCAAGGCGTTGGGGGGCGGGTGGAACGAAGGCGCCACCCGGCCCGGGAAGTGAGGCCTCAGAGCTTGTAGAAGCCGAGTCCCAACCACGGCACGGGGAGGACCGAGCCGTCCTGTTTCCCATCCGAGGTGGGCGGCACGTAGACCCAGAGCGCCGCCAGGTCGATGCGGACCCGCAGCCGGTCGAGGGCCAGGGGTCCGGCAGGCGAATCCGCGCCCAGCAGCCAGCGCACGCCCGTGGTGCCGAACGAGTCCTGGAAGGGCTTGCGCGGGAAGAACTCCATCCCGAGCTCGCTGTGGGGCCCGAGCACGTACTGCGCTCCGATGAAGGCCTGCACCTGAGTGGGGAAGCGAGGAAGCGTGGTGCTCCCGCCCCCGACGCCTCCGTTCCCATCGCTCCCATCCGTACCCGCGACGCCCACCGTGATGACGGCGTTCTGTCCAACGATGTGGTGGTTGTCGAGCACGTAGGCACCCGCGGTGAGATGGAAGTCCCCGAAGTGCTTCCCCGCCACGACGCTGAAGAGGTTGAACTGGAGGTTGGCTCCAGCGGCCCCCGCCGCCCCGGCGGCCCCCACGCCATTGCCGAGAATCACCAGCCCTCCGACGCCCACCGCTCCCGCGAAGAGGTTGAGGAAGTCATAGGAGGCGGCCAGGCCGGGCAGGTAGCGCGACTCATTGAGCAGCCTCACCTTGAGGCCCAGGTCGAAGGTGCCGAGCGCCCCGAGCGCCGCCCCGCCCGCGCCTCCCACCGCGTGGATCAGATAGAGCGGCGCGCCTCCCGCCAACGGGATGGGCAGGCCACCGGCCCACATGTCGAGCTGCACGCGCCGGCCCAGGCCCACGCCCAGACGGAAGAGCAGCACCTCGTCATTGCTCAGCACCACCTCGCCCGGCTCCAGCGTGAGGGGCGTGGGCGTGAAGAACATCCGCTCGTCCGCGGCACGGCGGTTGACGAAGTACCTGCTGCGAAAATCCATCTCCCGGCCGAGCGCCTCACCCGCCTCGAGACCCGCCTGTGACGCCAGCGCCGACGGCTCCCCCTCCGACTCCCATCGCACCAGGCCGAGCCGCTCCTCGCCCTCGGGCGCCAGCAGCAGCCCCTCGAGGGCCAGCCGCCCGCCCGACTTCCCGAGCCCCGCGAGCCCAAACGTCGTCCGCGCCTTCTCGGCGACCTGGTCGGTGGTCGTCGAGGAGGGAGCCTCGGTGGAGGTGGCCTCCACGACGCGTAGCTCGAGCCGCAGGGGCGCTCCACTCGCGCCCTCGGACACGCGGGTCCGGGTCTCCACCCCGCGCTGGAAGGACTCCTGGAGCTCCTTCCTCATCGCGTCGGTCACATCGCCCTTCACTTCGACCGCCACGCCGCGCGCCTCGTCATAGCGGCCGAGCGCGTCCACCTTCACCTGACGCACGCTGCCCAGCGCACAGCCAGTGAGCGGCAATGCGAGCCACGTGGCCAGCCAGCGCCAGTTCTTCGTTCCGGTCTTCACGTACTTCCCCCTCTCGCTCCTCGCGGGACAAGAGGGACATCCTGTTCCAGCGGCGAGCGGGGAGTCACCACCCCCCTCCTGCCCCGGGTGCCAATGCCTCACCAGGCGAAGCCCACCCCGTCGAGTCACGGTCCTCGGGAGCAGACGCTGACACGCGTGTCCTGGCTCCTCCTGTAGCGCGCCCAGGTTCCTTTCCCAGACATGACATGCGTGTCATGTCACGCCCCCCGGCCAGCTCAGGGTCGAGCTCCTGACGCAGCCCGACGAGAGCACCCCTCACATGGGTGATTTCCCTCGAAGACATCCGCGGTCCGCCCCACCTCCGGAAGAAGCCGGACAGGTGCGGAACGCGGATTGCTTTCGCCCGGCGGCACCCCATGAAGCCCTCGCTCACATGGTTGTCCTTCCTCACCGGCACCACCGTCATGGCCGCGGAGATGGCGGCCTCACGCCTGGTGGCGCCCTACTTCGGCAGCAGCACTCCCGTCTGGGCGGCGCTCATCTCCATCGTCCTGGGCGGCATGGCGCTCGGAGCCCATCTCGGTGGCCGCGCCGTGGACAGGTTGGGGCGGCTCGAGCCGCTGCTCGCCGCGCTCTGCGCCGTGGCGGCCCACCTCGCCCTGCTGCCCTTCCTCGCGCGAGTCCTGCTCCCCGGAGTCACCACCTCGGTGCTCGCCGGCCAGCCCCTCGCCGGAGTGGGCCGCGTCCTCCTCTTCACCCTCGCCGCGGTGCCTCCCTTGCTGGTGCTCGGCGCGGTGGGTCCCTTCCTGCTGCGCGTGGGGCTCGGGGGCGTACAGGGCGCTGGAGCACATGCGGGTTCCCTCTCGGCGGCCTCCACCACCGGCAGCATCGTGGGCACGCTCGTGGCCGCCTTCGCCGCGCTCCCGCTTCTGGGGACCGCCCGGACCATGGCCCTCTTCGCGCTGCTGCTGGGAGCCGTCGCCAGCCTCGGACTGCACTGGCGCTGGCGGCTCCTCGCGCTCTGTGTCCCGGCCCTGGCGCTCGCCCTCGGGCCGCTCGCCCTGCCCCATCACCCTCGCGCCCTCGAGGTCGCCGAGTCCCCCTACGCCTATGTGCAGGCCCTCGCGCATCCGGATGGCTCCCGTGAGCTCGTCTTCGACGAGGGCTTCGCCGTGCAGAGCCTCTGGAAGCCGGGCCAGCCGGTGAGCCAGGAGGTCTTCGCCCATTACATGCTCGTCCCCGCCATGGAGCGGGAGACGCCCCATGCGCCGCGCGTGCTGTTGCTCGGCCTGGGCGCGGGGACGAGCGCTCGGGGTCTGCTGGAGACGTACCCAGGAGCCCAGGTGGTAGGCGTCGAGTTGGATCCCGAGGTGGTGCGGCTGGCTCGCGCCCACTTCGCCCTGTCCCCCGAGGTGGAGGTGCACGTGGGCGATGCCCGCGCCTTCCTCGCCGGAGACACACGCCGCTACGACGCCATCATCGTCGATGCCTTCCGCTTCCCCTACGTCCCCTTCCACCTCACCACGCGTGAGTTCATGCAGGCGGTCGCCGAGCACCTCGCGCCCGGAGGCATCGCCTGCTTCAACGTGGGCCGCTACCTCGATGAGTACGCGGTGGTGGACGCGGTGGGAGCCACGCTGGCAACCGTCTTCCCCGAGGTGCGCGCCGCCGATGCTCGCAACCGCAGCAATACGCTCCTCTTCGCCGGGCCACCGGGGCTCGGCCGGCGGCTGGCCGCGAACATCCCCACGCTGCCCGAGCATCTGAGGGCCCTCGCCTTCCGCGTCTCCACCGAGCTGCGTCCGGTGCGGGCCGGAGCGCCCCTCTCCGATGACCACGCGCCGGTGGAGCTCCTCACCGACGGCATCCTGCTGCGCGCGATGCTGCGCGGAGGCGGACCCCTGTGAGGCGATTGCCCCCGATGCCCGAGTTCCTCGCGCCGCTGCCGCTCGCGGCCGTGGCCCTCATGGCCGTCAACGACCGCTGGCTCAAGCCCACCCTCCACAACGCGCTGACGGGCAAGCTGTCGGATGTCGCCATCTGCTTCTTCCTGCCGCTCTACCTCTCCGCCCTGCTCGCCCTGGTGACGCGCTGGCCGCGCTCCACCCGCCTGCACGTGGGCGCAGGGGTGTGCGCGCTCCTCTATACGGCGCTGAAGGTGTCTCCCCTCGCGGTGGAGCTCTTCTGCGCGGCGCTGCGGCAGGTGGGCACACCGCTGGGTCTGACGTCCTTCCGGGCCGTGGCCGACCCCACGGACCTCCTCACCCTGCCGCTCGTCTGGGCCGCGGTCCTCTACGGCCGCCAGCACACCGACTCGCGGCCTTCCCCTTCCCCCCAAGGCGCTCGCGCGCCAGGAGCCACGCCATGAAACACTTCGTGAAGAGCCTCGCCGCCGTCATCATCCTGGGAGTCACCGGATTCCTGCTCCTCGCCGACTCGGCCGAGTCGTGCCCCCATCCGAAGCGGAGCGCTCGCTTCACCGTCAGCGGCGCCTGCGGCCCGACCGGCACCCTTTCCATCACCGCGAACAAGGATGCGTGCGACTTCGACGTGTCCGGCGCGGAGGAGACCCAACTGCCCCCACGTGGGCGATACTTCTGGAGCGGCAACTCTCCCCCCGGCAAACCCACCTACGACCTCTACGAGGGGCATTGGACCCTCTACGAGAACCGCACCTACGCCGGCCCGTCCGATGGGGGCCCGGCACCGACCAGCGGCTATCGCGAGTGCATGGCCAGCCTCGAGAGCGACGTGCTGAAGCTGCGCTGCACGGAGAAGGCCGAGTACGCCTCGGAGCCCGAGCCCCGGGTGCTCTCCACCTGCGAGTCCGTGCTCACCCCGCAGTAGAAGGACGTCCATGCGGGCGGGAGGAGAGCTGCCCTTCAGGCCGACTTCACCCGGGCGAGCCAGTCCTGGTACTCGTCGCCCAGGTTCATGATGAAGTCGAAGCGCCCGGTGGTGATCATCTCGACCAGCCGCCGGTCGCGGGCGATGAGCTCGGGCACTCTGCTGGGGAAAAAAATATCGGGGACGCCGTCCGCCCGGTAACCCTCGTCCACTACCATGATGTCGATGTAGCGCGAGAGGGCGTCGAAGAAGCGATCCACGTCTGAGGCGACGGGCAGGACGTACCTGTCCATATAGGTCTCGAAGTAGATGACCGGTTGGCGGCCCTGCTCGTCGGCCAACCTCGGCACCACGGCGTAGTAGGCGGCGAGTCCGGGAATGCGACCGAAGGTGACGGAGGAGTGGAAGGGTTCCTCCTCGTCGCGAAATCCCTCGGTCGTCAGCACGATTCCGTTCACCTGGTCATCGACATGGTCGAGGAAGAGCTCCCCATGATGCTCCCCGCCAAACCTGGCTCCGCCCAGGCGCTTGTAGACGGCCGCGAGCACGGGATCGAAGGGATGGCCCGCCACGAGTTCTCCAGCCGAGGGTGGGGAGCGCCCCGGCGGCAGGATTTTCACGGGCAGCCCATGTTTCTTGTACACCTCTATCAGCCGATCGAGACCAGGTAGTGGAATATCTGCATTCATGGCCATGCTCATTTCAGGATGAGGTCTACGAGAACCTTCACCTCTTCGATTGCACCCGCCTCGGCCTCAGCAAGCGCGGACGCAGAGCGGCTTGCCTCATAGCGTTGGTTGAACCAGCGGCCAAAGTGCCTATCGACGATGGCAGCCACTTTTCGCACGTCCTCCGCAGTGGCCTTGCCTTTCGCCCGCCGGAATAACGTCCAGACCTTATTGACACTCTTGTGCACAGCAATGTGCACGCCCCAAAGGTTCTCCCGCGCGTTGATGTTCAATCGCTCGAAGAGATGGGCGTGCTCCAGGGGAATGCGATGATGCACGGGGTAGAACCTTCCCCCCTCATCGAGCAGGAGCTTCGCCATGTCAGGGTGGAATTTCTGGTAGAAATCATCCTGAGCCCACCGCCTGAGCTTGTTGAGTGCATCAGGATCCAGCTTGGTATCGAGGAGTTTCTCGAAGCGAGCCATGAGCTTGCTGAACTGCGCCTTCTCCGCGGCGGAGAGCCCCTGGCTCTGGGCCTTCATCCACAAACGCTGGAACTCCTCCCTCTCATACGGACGAACCCGGGCAAGGAAGGAACGGAACCAGGCCACCGTCTCCGAGCCCCCGCGAACCAGGATGGCCGCCAGCCTGGGCGCCACCGCCTCGAAGAGAACGATGCCACCCCGCAAAGCGAGGCTGCCGACGAACCAGGTGGCGATGAACTCGGCGCTGACGACCCCCGCCTCCTGGACGCTTGCCTTTGTCTCCTCCCTCCACTCGCGGAGGATGCGCTCGTAGAGTGCGTAGTGTTCTGCGACAAGGTCGGGCGGGGCCCGCGGCTCCGGGCGCAGCGTCTCGGCCTCCATCACGCGCCAGCGTGCGTTTCTCTCCGTCCGGTGATGGTCCGCCTCCAGCGTCAACCGCACCGTGCGCGGCCCGACGCC
Source organism: Vitiosangium sp. GDMCC 1.1324 (assembly GCF_003044305.1). Taxonomy (GTDB): domain Bacteria; phylum Myxococcota; class Myxococcia; order Myxococcales; family Myxococcaceae; genus Archangium. Next base: position 503,521 of record NZ_PZOX01000002.1, read on the forward strand.
GGCGGTAAACGGGAGGAGCGCCTGGGTGATTTGCGAAACCAGGCCCGGTGATGGCAATCGGCTGGGAGAGCCGCCACGGGATTCGTAGCGCACGGTCGCCGCTCCCAGAATCTGGTCGTCATCCAGCATCACATCCGCCACCAGGGAAGCACCGCCGCCCTCGGGTACACGCAGGCCGCTGGCCAGTTGGGAAGCCACCGCCTGCGCCTGGGCGAGTATGTCCGCCGCCACCTCCGTGCGCCGCACCGGCAAGGTCTTGGCTTCCACGGGCCTGGCGTCATCCACGGCGGAGAAGGAATGCAGGCGCCAGCCCTGTCGCTCCCGGCGGAGGGTGAAGACAACCCCTCCCGTGCGCGTCCCCACGTAGGTGGGCATGTGGGCCTCGAGGCCAGGGACGAACGAGTCCACGCCTCCTGTCTGACTCGCGTCTCCGGCTCCTCGCTTCCAGGACAGCAGCGTCAGCGCGCCGTTCTGCACCCAGAAGTGGAAGGCCACCTCGCCCCCCGTCTCCCCCACGTGACTGGCCACGCCTTGCATACCCGCCACGGCCGCCGTGGCCTCGGCCCGCCGCGCTTCTTCGTCCTCCGCCTGACTGCGCGTCTCCCAGGGTGGACGCCGGTCACCTTCGCCCTCCTCCGGAAAGTCCTCCTCGATCCCCAAGCCGCCCGCTGAGCCCGCCGTCGCACACGCCTGGGTCAGCAGGAGCAGAAGGCACATCCACCCCCAGGATCGAACCCATCCAGCTCCCATGAGGGTGGACAAACTACCATGCGCCAGCGCGCTTCATCCGAGCTGCGTGAGCTTGTCTCGCAGCCCCAGCATGAGCGTCTCCACCTCGGGGTCGGGAGTGGATTTCCTGCGCCGAGCCTCCTCGAGCAGCGCGAGCGCATGATGTAGCCGGTGGTCGGCTCCCACGGTGTCCCCACGCTGCTGGAGGAGGTCCGCCTCCGCGCTCACCAGCTTCGCCAGCGCCTTGATCTTCTCCGCGTGCCCGAGCAACCCCGCCACCGAGCCCGCGTCGATGGTGATGAGCATCCGGTACTCCATGCCGAACAGCGACAGGCTCGTCTGCTGGATGAGCTCGAATGCCTCCTCCGGCTTCTTGCCCGCGCCCGCCCTCAGGATGGCCGCGAGCGCCGCGACCAACTGCTCGATCATCCTCGAGATGTAGTCATCGCGGATTCCAGCCATGGGCACACCGGTCCTTTCAGGAAGCCATCAGGAAGAGAAGGCTCCTCAACTTAAGCGGTGTTCCCACGTTCGCAAATCGGGTGAGGAAAAGAGCGTGGGAATGCGCGAGGGAAACGCCCCTTCATTCCGGCCACAGCGTCCACTCCATCGCCGTGGGGTTGGGCTTGAAGCCCATCGACTCATACAGCGGCCGGCCGTCCGGCGTGGCGTGCAGCAACAGCCGTCCCACGCCCAGTTCGCGAGCGAAGCGCACCAGCTCCGTGAACAGTGCCCGCGCGATGCCCCGCCCACGCCATCCGGGCTCCGTGTACATGTTGATGATGTAGGCCTCCAGGCCCACCGCGTTGCCCGGCATCGGCGGCCTCTCGAAGGGCACCAGGCCGCTGCAGGCCACCACCCGGCCCTCGGCCACGGCCACCCACGCGTGAAACTGGCCCGCGGGCAGCGCCCGCGCGAAGTAGCGCCGGTTGGCCTCGACCAGCGACTCCTCGTCCTCCAGCTTCTCCACCCCGCGCGTCGTGCGGTGCAGCGCCAGGCGGAGACGGATCAGCTCGTCCACGTCCTCCACGCTGGCCTTGCGAATGCTCCACCCTGCTTGCATGTGACTCGTGCCTCCGGGCTTCCAGGCTCTTGTACCTCACCCGACAGCCATGGCCAGCGGCACCCGATTCCGGGTCTTGCCACATGTATCAGCACCACTGCGTCTTCCTTCCATGACGCATTCCCTCGAGCGGCGCCGGACTGGAAGCCTCCGCCAGCTGAGCGCTCGACGGCCCTCATCCTCCCCTTGCATCCATGCGTCGTGTGAGCGCTCCACGCCATCCCAGCACGGATGCCCCCTGTGGCGGACGGGCGTGAGAATAAGGCCAACGCTCCAGGCAACCGGCCCTGATTATGTTTCATCAACCGGGACCGCCCACACCGTCCAGTAAGGTGGCACCTGAGATGCCAAGCACGTCCAACGAGGAGGCACGTTCCGCGAAGCCTGCCGCGCCAGTTCTTCCGGGAAGGAGTGCCGTGCGTTTCCTTCATTGGCTGGACGGCTTTCTTTCGAAGGACATGCGCCGGGCACCCCTCAATGAGTTGGGCCGCGCCCGGGTGGTGGCTGGCACGGCCGTCGCCCTCATCGTGCTCGCCGGCGTGGCCACGGTTGTCTTCCTGGTGGCGGGGATGCCCTGGAGCTATAGGGTGGCGGGCGTCGGCTCCATGACCGGCTATGCGGCAACGCTGTGGGGCTTGCGCAGGGTGTCCTCGACTCGCATCCCGGCGCTGCTCCTGAGCAGCATCATGGCTTCCGCGGTCATCCTGACCTCCCTTCACGCGAATGATCCCGACCTCGCCGCGAACGCGGCGATGATGTTGATCACCATCCTCACGGTGTACCTGCTGGGACCGCGGCTGTCGCTCGTCATCCTCGTTCCCGTGGTCGTGAGCGTCGGAGTCATCAGTCCACTCTGGAGCCAGCTCTTTGGCCCCAGGCCTCGAATCATCACCCCAGGCCACCAGTGGGTGATGAATACCGTGGCGACACTCGCCATCCTGTCGGGGTGGCTCGTCGGGTGGCTGTACAACGCCGCGCATGCCGCGACGCATGCCGCACTCGAGCGCGACATCAAGGCGCGGAAGGATGCCGAGGCCAAGCTGGGGGAGCTGCACCGCACCTTGCTGGACGTCTCGCGCCAGGCCGGGATGACGGAGATCGCCACGGGCGTGCTGCACAACGTGGGCAATACGCTCAACAGCGTCAACGTCTCGGTCACCGTCTTGACCGAGCGGCTGCGCGGCTCTCGGGTCTCGAGGCTGGTCCAGGCCACCGACATGCTGAGCGAACACTCCGCGGAGCTGGCGGCCTTCTTCACCTCCGACCCGCGCGGCACGCAGCTTCCGGCCTACCTGTGCGCCCTGTCGAAGCAGCTCGCCACGGAGCGTGAGGAGCTGCTGAACGAGATGCGAGTGCTGGGCGAGAGCGTCGAGCACATCAAGTCCATCGTCAGCATGCAGCAGCAGCACGCGCGGTACGGCGGCGTGGTGGAGCTCGTGCAGGTGCCTCAGCTCATCAACGACGCGCTGCGCCTGGACGCGGGCTCCCTCGAGCCGCTGGGCATCGAGGTGCGGCGCGAATACGCGGAGGTGCCTCCCATCGTGGTGGACCGGCACAAGCTGCTGCAGATCCTCCTCAACCTGCTGAGCAACGCGCGGCATGCGCTCCTGGACAGCCGAGCGCCGGACAAGCGTCTGACCATCCGCGTTGGACACGGCGCGGGAAGAAGGGACCAGCTGCGCATCGAGGTGGCGGATAACGGCGTGGGCATTGCTCCGGAGAACCTGACGCGCATGTTCTCCCAGGGCTTCACCACGAAGAAGCACGGCCACGGCTTTGGCCTGCACATCAGCGCCCTGTCGGCGACGGAGCTGGGCGGCCGGCTCTCCGCGACGAGCGCCGGGCCGCATCAGGGCTCCACCTTCACCATCGAGCTTCCCGTCGAAGGGCCTCCCGTGAGAGCGCCCTGAGAGAGGACTCCCCGGGGCCCTCACGTCCACAGGGACGCGAGGGCCTCACGGCGAGAGCCTAGCTCTTGTACTTCACCGAGCAGCCATACGACTCGGTGGTGGAGGCCGGCACCGGCTTGCCGGACAGGAGCGCGTCCACCGCCGTCTTCACGTAGTTGGTGGTGCCCTCCTTCTTGTTGCCGCGCGGGTCGTCGTCGATGGCGCCCGCGTAGCGCAGCACGCCCTGCTCATCGATGACGTACATGTGCGGCGTCGTCTTGGCGCCGTAGGACTTGCCCACCGTGCCGCTCGGGTCCTGCAGCACCGGGTAGCTGAAGCCCTTCTCCTTCTTCCAGGCCGCGGACTTGTCCGGCGTGTTGCTCGCGGTGGAGTCCACCGCCAGCCACACCACCTTCTTGGCGTCGAAGCCCGCCAGCGTCTTCTGCATGGTGTTGGCCGTGTAGTGGCGCTGCACGAAGGGGCAGCCGGGGTTGGTCCACTCGAGGACCACGATCTTTCCCTTGTACTGCGACAGCGAGTGCTCCTTGCCGGACTCGTCCTTCAGGGTGAAGGCCGGAGCGGGCTTGCCCACCTCGGCGGTATCGGCGGCGAGCGCCACCACGGGCAGCATCACGGCGAGGGCGACTGCGGTGAAGAACGGCTTCATTCGCTCAGCTCTCCTTGTGAGGGGTACTGCGGAAGAAACGCTCTGCGCTACGTCGCGTCGGCCACGCGCTTCGCCGCGCGGCGGACCGCGCCGATGACGGAGTCGGTGGTGAGGAGCTCCGGCAACACCTCGGGCTTGCCGGGCGAGGCGGGGCTCACCACCAGGTACATGGGGACTCCGGCACGACCGAACTCGGCCAGCTTCGCGCTGATGCGCGCGTCCCGTCGCGTCCAGTCCGCGACGAAGAAGGCCACCTTGTGCTCCGAGAAGGAGGCCCGCACGTCCTCACGTGTCAGCACGGTGCGCTCGTTGAACTTGCAGGTGAGGCACCAGTCCGCGGTGAAGTCGATGAAGACGGGCTGCCCCGCCTCCAGCGCCGCGGCCACCGCGGCCTCGTCCCACGGCTGCGCCTCGGCCACCGCCGAGGCCTTGCGGACCGCCGGCCCCGTCTCGTCGAAGCGCAGGGAGAAGAGGCCGCCCACGGCCAGCACGGCCACCACCGCCGCCACGCCCGCCGCCTTGCGCCCACCCGTGGCGCCTTGCGCCAGCCCGTACATCCACGAGCCCAGGCCCACCACCGCGAGGAAGGCGAGCAGCCGCGCCATGCCGTCCACGCCCGTGAGGCCACCCATCACCCACACCAGCCACACCGTGGTGCCCAGCAGCGCGAAGCCGAGCAGCTGCTTGCCGCGCTCCATCCACGCGCCCGGCTTGGGGAGGAACTTCGTGAGTCCGGGCACCAGCACCAGCAGGCAGAAGGGAAGCGACAGGCCGAGCCCCAGCATGAAGAAGGTGGCCAGCACCGTGGCCGGGCCCGCCGCGAGCGCGAAGCCCACCGCGGTGCCCAGGAGCGGCGCCGAGCAGGGCGTGGCCAGCACCACCGCCAGCACACCCTCGCCGGCGCTGCGGGCGAAGCCGTGGCTCGCGTCCACCTTCTCCACCAGGGCGGTGCCGTCCGTGCCCACGGTGAAGACGCCGAAGAGGTTGAGGGCGAAGGCCACCAGCACCGCGGCCACCGCGGCGACGAAGAGCGGCTCCTGGAACTGGAAGCCCCAACCCACGCTGTGTCCACCAGCGCGCAGGGTCAGCACCGCCACCGCCAGCGCCAGCAGCGAGCCCACGATGCCGCCCGCGTAGGCCAGCGCGTGCAGCGCCACCTTGCCGCGCTCGGCGTGCACCGTGCGGGTGAAGCCGTACGCCTTGAGGGCCAGCACCGGGAAGACGCACGGCATGAGGTTGAGCAGCGCGCCTCCGAGGAACGCGAAGAGGAGCACCAACCCCAGCGACAGCGACGACTCGGATGCCACGGCCGTGGCCACCGCCGGGGTGGGCTTTGGCGCGAGCACGGGGGCGGGCTTCACCTCCGGAGCGGCCGAGGCGGTGCCGGGAGCGGCGGCCGCCACGGGCGCGAGCGGCAGGTTCAACGTCAGCGAGGGGTGGCCCACGGCGGCCGGGCCCAGACGCAGCACGCCCACGAACCGGGGCTCCTGCGCGGGAACGTCCGGGGCCGCCGCGCCCTCCAGCTTGAAGGTGCCGGGCTTGCCATCCACGGGCGACAGGGCCAGGCGCGCGATGCCGTGGACGCGCTCGGGCACGAAGAAGTCCTTCTCCACCGCGGGCACCGGCTGGCCCTTCGGCCCCGTCACGGTGAGGGTGCCGGTGAAGGGCTTGCCGGCGGTGAGCGGCTTCGTGTCGAGCGCGAGCGTCACCGCGTAGCCGGCGCTCTCGGGCGTCACGGGCACACGCGCGCGGGTCGCATCGAAGAGGGGCGCGAACTCGGGGTCCGGCCGAGTCTCAGAGCCCAGCGGCACGTTGCGGGTGAGCATGAGCTGCGCGGGCAGGCAGCGCGTCTCGCACACGAGGATGTCCGCCGCGGCCGACAGCTGCGCCGAGCCCGTCAGCTTGTCGGACACATGGGCCTCGGCGAAGAGGAGCACCTCTTCCCCATAGCCGTAGGAGGTGATGAAGCCATCCGGGCTGCGGAAGGTGATGGGCGTGGGCCACTGCAGTTCCCCCACGGTGGTGCCCGGCGTGTCCCAGACGATCTCCGAGGCCAGCCCCGACTCGCCTGGATTCTTCCAGTAGATGTGCCAACCCGGGGCCATGCGGAAGCGCACGCCCACGCGGAAGGAGTCGCCCGGCTTCACCTGTGACACATCCGTCAGGAGGGCGGCTTCCACGCGCGGGTTGCCCTGATCCGGAGCGCCCGTGGACATCGCCGTGGCGGGCAGTTCCGCCCGGGCCAGGCCCGAGCCGAGGAAGAGACCCAGCACCGCGAAGAGAAGAAGTCCCCGCCCGCTCGAACGTCGTAGCCGCTGCTGCTTCATGCGCCTCCCGTTAACCCACCGGAGTGCCGACCGCCAGCCTCCAGGCCGTGGATTGGCGCCCATCAACCCTTCAGGCAGGCAGGCATTCCCGGGCGGCCCTCCCCGGTGGTGCGGGTAGTACGCGGCTGCCCATGCCCAGGTTACAGAGGGATGGAGGGAGCCCTGGTGGACGAGGGTGGAGCGGTTCCAGACCGCCCGGCTGCTCGCCGAACGGCTTGGGGCAGAGGACTTCGAGGCGCTCCGCCGGCTCCTTCAAGAAGCCCGGGTCGCGGCCACATTGGACGGGCCTCTCCCCGATGAGCGCACCCGGCAGTACCTCGACGCCGGTCTGGAGCACCAGGCCCGGTACGACTTCGGCCGATAGAGAAGGTGGGCATGCGCTATGAGCGCGACATCACCCACGCGGGCCTGCCGCACGTCCTCTTCCGCATCACCGCCACGGAGTGGAACCAAAACCCGCTGCGCGAGCGCTTCCCGCTCGTGTGGCCGTAGGCCTCAGTTCCCCGCCTTCCGCGAGGAAGGAGGCACGGGCTGGATGATGCTCAGTCCGGTGCGTGCGTCCGCTGCCCGCGCCCGCCGCACCAGCAGTGCCGGCAGCTCGCCCGCGCGCCGCGCCACCGCCAGCTTCAGGTCCGCCAGCCGCTCCACGTGGCGCTTCGCCGGCACCTCCTCCACCGCCAGCCGCACCAGCTCGTGCAGCGCTTCCTCCGCCTCGGTCAGCGACTTCTCCGCCGCCCCCGGGTTGCGCCGCATCAGCGCCTTCCACGCCGTGGACTCGGCCGCCACCAGGTCCAGCTCCACTCCCACCGCGCGGATGAAGCGGCCCTCGGGGCTGTCCGGCAGCACGCGCTGCACCGGCACCGACACCCGTCGCGTGTCCCCATTCTCCGTCCACGTCGTCGTCACCCCGAGCGACCAGTCCGCCAGCTCCAGGCGCCCCGTGAAGAGCGCCCGGCGCGCGAAGGCGTGCGACAGCGAGCCCAGTCCCGCGCTCAGCGAGTCCCCTTCCACTCGCGCCGGATAGCGGTGACGGCAGAGCAGCTCGGAGAAACCGCTGGGGCGCACGTACAGGCGCGCGTCCGTCCCCACCTCGCCAAAGAGCTCGGCCACCATCGCCGCGGCGGCCATCGGCAGGCCCTCGGCGTCATCCACGTGGGTGAAGCCCGTGCCCGACGGACCGGTCATCGCCTCCAATATCTCCGGCAGGTAGTGCCGCCCCAGTCCCAGCGCGTGCAACGTAATCCCCGACTCGGCCACCTTGGTGCCCAGCGTGCGGAAGTCCGCGAGCGAGCGCGGGCCCACCGAGGGCTCTCCATCCGTGAGCACCAGCATCTTCGGCCGCGCCCCCGGAATGAACAGCCGGCGCACGGCCGCCGCACCGGACTCCACCGCCTCGTGGAGCGCGGTGCCCTCACCGGCCTGCATGGCGGAGAGGCTCTCGGCGAGCTCGGTCCGCGCGTCGGCCTCCATGATACGCAGCGGAACGAGCTGCTCGGGGACTCCGTCGAAGGCGAGCAGCCCGAGGTAGTCCTTCGGCCCGGCGCGCTCGACGAGCAGTTGCGCGGCCTCCACCGCGGCGGACAGGGGCGCGCCCCGCATGGAGGCGCTCCGGTCCAGCACGAGGTTCACCGCCACGGGAGCACGGGGCGCATCCGACTCGGCCTCCACGGTGACGAGCAGATGTACATCCCGGCCGCGCTCACCATCACGCTCGACCGCCCAGGCCGTCAGCTTCATCGCTCCATCCTCCGTGCGGGGCACCCGTGCGGGCCCCGTGCGTTACCGCGTTCCCCCAGTATCGCCGACCTGACCCCGGCGGTCGCAACCCGGACGCCGCGCGAAGTCCTCATGATGACGAGTGGGTCTTCTCCGCCCCATCCAGCACCGCGCGCCCGTCCACCTTCCTCATCCAGGCCACCGCGTCGGGAGGCAGCCCGGCGAGCAGCCCGGGCGACTGCGTCACGACGAGCACCTGGGTCTCCGCCGAGGCCCCCCGGAGCAGCCTCGCGAGCCCCGGCAGCATGCGGGGGTGGAGTCCCAGCTCGGGCCCATCGAGGCCCATGAGCGGCGCCTTGAGAGGAGACAGGCACAGCGCCGCCAGGCAGAGGAAGCGCAGCGTCCCCTCCGACAAGTCCGCCAGCGGCAGCTCGTCCCTCACGCCGGCCTCGCGCCAGACGCCGAGCACCGTGCCCGGCCCGCCCCGGGGTTTCACCGAGAGCGACTGGAAGGACGGAAGGGCCTCGCGCAGGGACGCCTCGAGCTCGCGCCAGCGCTCGGGACACTCCACCATCAGGTGGAAGAGCACGGCGCTCAGGTTGGAGCCATCCGCCGCCAGCACGGGCTCGGGCTCCGAGGGGACGGGCCGCCGGAGCACGGCGCCTCGCGAGACGTCGAAGCCCGGGTAGAAGCGCCAGCCGGACACGAACGCGCGGAAGCTGGAGACGACGGGCGGGGCGGAGTCGAGCCCTCCGCGCAGCGCGAGCGAGTCCGGAGGCAACACGTGGGGCACCGTCAGCACGCGAGGCCTCGGGGGCTCCCAGGTCACGGTGCGGACCGTCCCCTGGCCGTTCTGGAAGTCGAGGAACGCGAACGCCTCCGTCTCCTGGCCACCCGCCCCCGTCTCCACGCAGGCCAGGCGCTCCGAAGTGACGCGGGGAGTGCCCGAAGGTCCCCCGAGGCTCACCGAGTACCGGAGGGCCCGGCCGGAGCCGCTCGAGACGCGCAGGGACAGGTGGAGGCGCTCGGGAAGGCGCGCCTCCCGCCCCGAGGGCAGCGGCTCCACCGCCGCGGAGGAGAGCAGGGCCAGACACTCGAGGAGCGAGGACTTGCCCGAGCCCGGCTCTCCGGTGAGCACGGACAGGGCGCCGGGCCGCACCTCGAGCCCCGCGAGCACCCGGTAGCCCTCCACGCGCAGCTGCGTGAGGCGCACGGGCGCTTCCAACGGACCCTGAGCGGCGAGCCGGGCGCGCACGGACGCGAAGGGCTCCGTCTCCAGCACGGAAGGCGCGAGCTGGATGGCGCCCACGAGGCCCGCGTCATCCCCGAAGAGGACCTCCGCGAGCTCCAGCGCCGAGGCGAACAGCTCCAGGGTGCGAGCCACCTCCGCCGCGGGCAGGCCCGACAGCTCGCCGAGTTCCTCGGCGCTCCACGCCTTGCCCCGGTTGCGCTGGAAGGCCGCCTTCAGCGCGGGCAGCAGCCGGTCGAAGCCCTCGAGCTCCTGCTCGGGAAGCTCCGTGACGAGCCGCCCTTCGGGCATTGCTCCACGGGCACTCGATTCACTCGGAAGACCCACGCGGGTGGGAGGATACACGCAGCGGCGGATTCCATCCCCGGAACGAGTGCCTTGCACCTGCTCGACGGGGAGACGCGCGCCTGCCGCGTCACACTGCCGCCCCCGCGCCACGACCCGGACGCGGGGGCCCGGACGTTACTCGGCGTCGTACCCACCGTAGGCGTCATCCGCGCCCCACAGCCGGCCACCCGTGGTGGTCCGCACCGGCATGATCGACCCCGAATCCTCGTCCTCGCCACCCGGGACGACGTACTCCAGCCCCTCATCATCCATGTACGTCGTTTCGTCGTGCTTCATGGCTCCTCCTGGACGCTCTCCGTGTTTCCCCGGGTCGCCGGCCGACTGGCTCGCCGCCCCCACGGGCGCCCCCCGCTCGGTCTCCTGGGGCCCACCCCATGTGGTGCCCCTTCCCAACCTCATTGACCGATTTACCAACCAGGGTGACCATTGTCGGGCCCGTTGTAAAGTCCTTGGTCATCCAAGGGGCCGGGACCGTCGGGTAGTGCACGCCTGCTTGCATTTACACAGGAGCTTGTGCTTGCCCGCCTCTTCCGAGCGCCGGGAGGACCGGGCGGGGTCTCCACACCCAGAGCCTCATGAAAGAGGCCGCCCGAGGGCCTACCGGGTCAGCGCCCAGAGCCCCCGCCGGGTCCGCCAGGAAACACGGTGGGCGAAGGTCCCGCCGTCCGCGTTCCACACTGCCCGGACGAACGGGCCGCGCCTGGAGTAGAACCCCCACCAACCCGGCCCGGACAGGTGCTTGATTCGGGAATCAACCTTGTTAGGGTTGCAGTGTTACAGCAATGCCGCAGCGCGGCAACCGGTCCTCCCCACCGCGCGGCCCTTCGCGAGGTTCACCGAACCGCCATGAGTCCCATCATCACAGGCCTCCTCCTCGCCGTCGGAGTCTCCGTCTTCGTCATGACCATGGCCGGACGCATTGGCGTCCTGCTGGCGATGAAGCCGGAGAACCGGCTGGACAACATCCCCCAGCGCACCGCCGCCCTGCTCCGCTTCGGCCTGGGGCAGAAACGCATGGTGGACCGGGAGGAGTTCACCCCGGGCCTCATGCACGTGTTCATCTTCGCGGCGTTCATGGTGCTGGCCGTGCGCACCATCATGATGTTCGTGATGGGCTTCTCCGGCACGGCCCTCACGGTGCTCACGGACCTGACCGACCCGTTCTGGGCGGACAAGACGGCGCTGCTCAACGTCTACCGGGTGTACCTGCTGGCGAAGGACGTGGTGGCGGCGGGCGCGGTGTTGGGCTGCGCGTACTTCGCGTACCTACGCGCCTCGGTGAAGCCGGACCGCATGAGCCCCTCGTGGGAGGCCTACCTCATCCTCGGCTTCATCTCCGGCCTGATGGTGACGGAGTTCCTCTTCGGCGGCAGCCACATGGTGCCCCGCGAGCAGACGATGCCGCTGGCCACGAGCAGCATCGTGTGGTGGGAGCCGGTCACCAGCGCGGTGGGCACGCTGATGAGGCCGCTGGGCTACACCCCGGCCCACGTGCTGGGCGTGGCGGGATTCTGGATCCACCTCTCCATCATCCTCGCGTTCCTCAACTTCCTGCCGCTGGGCAAGCACTTCCACGTCATCACGGGTCTGTTCAACGTCTTCTTCCAGCGCGTGGCGCCGGACCAGCGCACCACTCAGAGCGCGAAGCTGCCCACGCCCAACCTGGAGAAGGAGGAGTTCGGCACCGCGACGGTGAAGGACCTCACCTGGAAGCAGGGCCTGGACCTGTACTCGTGCACCGAGTGCGGCCGTTGCCAGACGCACTGCCCCACGTACATCACTGGCAAGCCGCTCACGCACAAGGGCGTGAACCAGGACCTGAAGCACTGGATTTGGGACCACGAGATGTGGGTGGAGGAGGGCCGAGGGCCCTCGGGCACGGTGGAGCCCCTGCCGGAAATCATCGGCAGCGCGCTGAAGGCGGAGACGGTGTGGGCCTGTACGAGCTGCGGCTGGTGCGAGACGGCCTGTCCGGTGTTCATCGAGAACGTGCCGCGCCTCATCGACATGCGCCGCTACCAGGTGCAGGTGAAGGCCGAGTTCCCGCCCGAAATCCAGCGCGTGTTCGAGGGGATTGAACGCCAGGGCAACCCCTGGGGCCTGGGCCAGGACCGGCGCGATGAGTGGGCCGAGGACCTCGCGCTGCCCACCTGGGGTGATGGCGGGACGTACGAGTACCTCTTCTTCGTGGGCTGCGCGGGCAGCTACGACGACAAGCAGAAGAAGGTGAGCCGGGCGCTGGTGAAGATTCTGCGCGAGGCCGGCGTGAGCTTCGCCACGCTGTCCAAGCAGGAGATGTGCAACGGCGACACGGCGCGCCGCCTGGGCAACGAGTACCTGTACCAGACGATGGCCAAGACGAACGTCGAGACGTGGAACTCGATGGGCGTGAAGGCGGTCATCACCCAGTGCCCGCACTGCTTCAACACCATCAAGAACGAGTACCCGGAGTTCGGCGGCGAGTACCGCGTCATCAACCACACGCAGCTCATCAACGAGCTGCTCAAGGAGAAGCGCATCAAGCTCTCCGCGGTGATGAACGAGAAGCTGACGTACCACGACCCGTGCTACCTGGGCCGGCACAACGGGGTGTACGACGCGCCTCGCGAGGTGCTGAAGGCGATTCCGGGGCTCGAGGTGGTGGAGATGCAGCGCAGCCAGCGCGAGGGCTTCTGCTGCGGCGCGGGCGGTGGGCGCATGTGGATGGAGGAGCACATCGGCACGCGCATCAACCACAACCGTCTGAACGAGGCGGCGCTGACGCTCAAGCACGCCGAGGACCCGAGCACGCCGTTCCCGGACGCGACGGACAAGAAGAAGCCGGGTCTGGTGGGCGAGTACAAGGAGCCGGGAGGCAAGGGCATCGTGGCGGTGGCCTGCCCGTTCTGCTCGACGATGCTCAAGGACGCGGTGAACGACACGGGCCGCGAGGAGCGCATCAAGGTGAAGGACATCACCGAGCTGGTCGCGGACGCCCTGGAAGTGAAGACGGGCACCGCCACGGTGGCGCCGAGCGCCGCGGTGAACGCCAAGCCCGAGTAGTCGGAAGCGGCACCGCTGTAGTCCCGGAGGCCCGGAGACCCGAAATGGGGGTCCCCGGGCCTTCGTTCATCAGGACAGGAGCACGAACCCGGTTCCCACCGGGCTCACACGCTCAGCCGCCGTAGGAGGGCTCCGCGGCCTTCGGCACGACGAGCACGAGGTTGCCCGAGCCGCGCACCGACGAGGCGCTCACGCGATAGATGTTGTCCGTGCCACCCTCGTTCGAGAGGAAGCCCAGCTCGGTGTTGCCGCGCCAGCTCGGATAGGTGTCATCCACCCCGAGCTTCCCCGTGACCTGTTTGATGTCGTAGACCTGCTGCTGGCCGTCGATCGTCCCCACGAAGATGCGCGAGCCACTGCTGGTGCGCGCATCGAAGGCCACCTTCGACCCATCCGGAGACACCGCGACTCGCGAGACCACCACCTGCGCCGTCCCATCGGCGCCCTGGACCTCGGCGACCACGTTGGCCAGACCATTCAGCACATTCACGTAGAGCAGGACCTCGAGCTGGTCCTTGGAGTAACGGCTCCCCGCGGCGATCAGACCCAACCCGTCCGCCGTGAAGGAGGTCGGGCCGAAGAAGTAGCCACCGCTGTTGGGGAGGAGTTGGAAGCCGGTGCCATCCGCGTTCACCCGCGCCAGCTGCGTGGAGGCGTTGCTCCTGTCCAGGGTGAAGACGATCGTCCGGCCATCCGGGCTGAAGGTGGGGTAGCGGAAGTTGGTGCAGCCCGAGCAGGCCGAGGTGCTCGTGCTGGAGAACACCGTGGAGGGCTGGCCCTGGCCGGTGGTGGGCACCACCTGCAGCTCGTTGACGGAGCCCACCCTGTGCACGAAGGCCACCTGCCGGCCATTGCGCGACACCGTGGGGGAGAACGCCCCGCCCTGCGTGGTGAGCTGCAGCGGCGAGTTCGGGTCCCCGCTGTCATCCACCGCGAACACGTTGCGCGTGCTGCTGCTGTCCCCGCGCACGAAGACGAAACCACGACTGAAGGCTCCACCTCCCGTACCGCCACCACCCAGATCGATTCCATCAATGGGCTCGCACCCCGCCACCACCGCCACCGCCGCCAGCCCGACAATCCGCGACAACGCCTTCATACGCTCGTGCTCCTGGTTCTTCCGGCCCCGAAGAAAGGCCCCCCATGGTCCGAGGGCGCTGCGCAGGGAGACGCCCCATGCGCGCGCGGCATTCAAGCACGAGTAGGTGGAGGGTGCGCGCCAGCGGCCGGCGCGGCTAGCGGTTGAGCTTGTTCAGCTCATTGCGGCAGTTGTTGCAGAGCGACATCTGCTTGCGATCACAGTCCTGCGGCGCCTGGGCGAAGAACATCACGCACCGGGCGTCCTCGCAGTAGGACAGCCCCAGCAGGTGCCCCGCCTGGTGGACGGCCTCCACCTGCAGCCGGCGCCGCAGCTGGTCTCCATCCACTCCCTGGCGCAGCCGGAACAGGCTCAGCACCGCGCTCCGGGACTCCCGGTCCGCCTCGCCCAGCACGAAGGGCGAATCCGGCACGAACAGGTCCACGTCCGTGATGCCCAGCACCATGGACGGCCCCGGCTCCAGCAGCGTCGCCAGCCGGCGCATGATGGCGTTGCAGTGGTACTGCCCCCGGTCCTTGTTGAAGGCGTATGCGGGCGTGGGGAGGGCCGTCTTGCTCACCACCGCTCGCAGGCCGAGCTGCAACGCGATGGGGTCCTCCAACTCCCGAAGGAGCGCCGGTGGCGGGCTACCTACGGAGACCAGCTGGAGAACCTTCTGCGGCAGCGGCATCGGCCCACCGTCCTTGGGCATCACGGGAAGAAGGGTGGCTGGGGCGCAAGGATTCGAACCTTGATAATCAGATTCAAAGTCTGACGTCCTGCCTTTAGACGACGCCCCAGCAAGAGCACACGGAGACAGCCCGTCCTTGGATTCTATGCCATCCAGTGGGGCTCGGAAACATTTCCGTGCATCGGTTGGCTGGAGGACAGCAAGGAGAGCTGGCGGGTAGGAGCCCGGCGCCCTGCTCTTTACGTCGGGTGTGAGTCGGCGGGGGTTCCGGCCCAGACCGGTGGGGCGGGCGCCAGCGAGGGGGCGTGGACGGAGGTCACCGGAGAGACGGGCAGCTCCAGGACGAAGGTGGCGCCCTCCCCTGGCTGGCTGGTGACCTGGATGGTGCCGCCATGGGCCTCGACGATCTCCCGGGCGAGGAAGAGGCCCAGCCCCAGACCTCCGTACTCCCTCGAGGACACCGCCCGCTCGAAGCGGCCGAAGATGCGCTCCAGCGCCTCCGGTGACACCCCGATGCCGTGGTCCGTCACCACCAGCCGGGCCCGGTCCTCCCGCCGCTCGACCCGGAGCTCGATGGGCCGGCCGGCGCCGAACTTCAGCGCGTTGCCCAGCAGGTGGGTGAGCGCCTGCTCCAACCGGGCACGGTCCCACAGGCCGTTGACGCGTTGCGGAACGAAGACGGACACCCCGCAGCCGGCTCGCTCCAGCTCCGCGGAGTAGCCGTCCACCACGTCCCGCACCAGCTCGCCCAGGTCCAACGGCTCGCGCTCCAGTTGCAACCGCCGGCCGGCGTTGAGGTTCCCCACGTCCAGGACGCCCTCCACCAGCCGCCCCAGGCGGGAGATCTGCCGGGCCGCCAATTGGAAGCGCGCGAGGAGCGGCTCGGGGTCGGGGAGCTGCCGCAGCGGACGCACGAGCCCCTGCATCTGCAGGTTGAGCGCGGTGAGCGGGGTGCGCAACTCGTGGGCGGCGATGGCGATGAACTCGTCACGCGCGTGGATGGCCGCCTGGAACTGACCCAGCAGGCGCGCGTTCTCCAGCGCGAGCGCACAGTGGTGGGCCACGTCCTCGGCGAAAGACTGCGCACGAGCGCGGAACCGGCGGGTGTGCCCGGCACGCACCAGGGCCATCCCCCCCAGCAGGCGGCCCTGGTGCTGGATGCGCGCCAGCACGAAGGACCCCTCCGGGTCCAGCCCTCGCCTCGAGGACTCCGACAGCCGGCTCAGCTCCCCGAGCAGACGGCCCTGCGCCTCCTCCGACACCCCCACCTTCACCAGAGAAGCGAACTGCCCGTCCTCGTCCGCCAGCCACACGACGAGGCCGGTGGCCAACTCCGGCACGACGAGCCGGACCACGCGCGGCAGGGTCTCCCGCGGATCCATCGGCTCGGCGAGCACCGCACCCGCCTCCGCCACCAGCCGCTGGGCCCGCTCCACCCGCCGGCGATCCTCGGTCATCACCGCCAGGAGGAGCGTGGACATGCTCGCCACGGCGAGGAAGATCTGCACCGCGAGCACGCGCTCCGGCAAGGTGCCGGGCAGCACCCCGAAGGGCCCTCGCTCGGCGGCGGTGTGCCCGATGGCGAACGCCCCCAGGACCAGCGTGGCGGTGGCCGCACCCCGAGGTCCCAGCCGCATCGCCGCCCAGAGGATGACGGGCAGGCACAGATAGGGCAGCGAGAGGAGGATGCCCTCGGGCAGGCGCAGCCCGAAGGCGATATGGGCCACGAGCGCCAGCAGCAGCATGGACCCGGCCAGTTCCACGGCCATGCCGGGCCGCCGGAGCCAGCCCTGCCCGGTCCCCCAGGTGAGCAACAGGGGCGCCACCAGCAATATCCCCAGCCCATCGGCGAGGTACCAGTTGAGCCAGCCCCGCCAGAAGTCGCCGACGCCCAGGCCCGAGGAGAAGAGCGCGACGGTCCCCATCCCCAGCGTGGCGCTGAGCAGGGGGCTGAG
Source organism: Vitiosangium sp. GDMCC 1.1324 (assembly GCF_003044305.1). Lineage (GTDB taxonomy): Bacteria > Myxococcota > Myxococcia > Myxococcales > Myxococcaceae > Archangium. The sequence continues at coordinate 520,275 of NZ_PZOX01000002.1, forward strand.
CAGTCCTCCCGCGACGACCAGCGCCACCACATCCCGGGGCCGGGAGAAGCCCACCGGCGTGTCCAACCAGCGCCGCATCAGCACCGCCCCCACCACTGATCTCAGGCCATTGCCCACGGCCCACAGGACGGCCATGTCCCAGGGGTCCCCGTAGGTGGGCGACAGAGAGAGCTCCGCGAGGAAGGCGGTGAGCAGGTACACGGGCCAGTGGCGCTTCTCCGCCCGGAGGAGGACGGCGAGCATCAACCCGCCCGGGAGCCACACCGTGGCGCCGTCCAGGGGCGGGAAGAGGAAGACCGCGCTGAGCGCCTTCAGTCCGCAGAAGGCCCCGAAGAGCAGGAGGGCGCGGGCCCACACGGACTCAAATGCCACGCGCGCCCGCCCCAGTCCCATCAAAGCCATCGAGTTGCCTTCGGAAATAAGGGTATGCATGAACAACATCCGCCAGTCCGCACGGCCTTCACCCGGGCGGATGTCAGCCGCTACACCCCCAAGGAATTCCACGCATGAAGCCCGGCATCTATCTGGTCCACAAACAGGTGGGAGCGACGAGCTTTTCCCTCGTGCGGGCACTGATGAGCGAGGTAGATGCCGCGGGCCTCACGCGCAAGCAACTCCCCGTCTGTCACGGCGGCACGCTCGACCCCTTCGCGGAGGGCCTGCTGCTGCTGCTGGCGGGCCCGGCCACGCACCTCATGGAATGCCTGCACGCCGTACCCAAGACATACGAGGCCGAGGTCGTCTGGGGCGTGGAGACGGACAACGGAGACCTGCTCGGCCAGGTCACCCACGAGGGAGATGCCACCCACCTCACGCCGGAGGCGCTGGACGCGGCGCTCGTGCCCTTCCTCGGCTGGACGGAGCAGGTGCCCCCCGCCACCAGCGCGAAGAAGGTGGGCGGCGAGCCGGCCTACAAGAAGGCCCACCGTGGCGAGGCAGTGGAGCTGCCTCCCTCGCGCGTCTACCTCCACGAGGCCCGCTGGCTCTCCCATGAGCTGCCCCACCGCAGCCGCCTGCGCCTCACCTGCCGCGGCGGCTACTACGTGCGTGCGCTCGCCCGAGACCTGGGACGGGCACTCGGATGCGGAGCCCACCTCGCCCGGCTGCACCGCACCGCCATCGGCCCGTGGGAGGACCCCGGTCCCGGACAGCGCCTCTGGCTCCACGGCGCCGAGCTGTTGCCCTGGTGCCCCTCCCGAGTCATCGCGGGCGACGAGGTGAACGACCTCAAGCACGGGCGCACCATTCCCCTCGGCGAGGTACGGCCTCCGGACTGGCGCCTGCCCGAGGGCTTTCCAGACCCCCAGGCCCCCGTGCGGGCCCTCCAGCGCGGCCGTCTGGTGGCCCTGCTGCACGAGCAGGACGGGCACCTGCGCACCGCCATGCACCTCTGGTCCGGGCTCTGAGGGTCCGGGCGCTGCGCCCTCGACACTCGCTCAGGGGAGGAGGGACTGACGGGCCTGGAGCGCCTCAGCCTCGCGCAGGAGACCGGCACAGCCCAGGCGCGTGAAGCCTTCCATCGCCTGCCTCAAGGACAGCTCTCGCTCGGGGCTCCCCGGGGCGGCGGCGCGCGCCAGCTCGAACCACGCCTGCGCCTCGTCGTAGGGCATGCCCATCTCCCGGGCCAGCTTCGCGCTGCGCTTCCACGCCGACCGGGCCCGCCACTTCTGGCCCGCCAGCCAGTACATCTTCCCGCTACAGCGCAGCGCCACCGCACGGGCCAGGGGAAACCGCGTCGCCAACGACGACAACCGCGCGCACGCCCGCCGGGCCTCCTCGGCCACGTGCGGCGTGGGCTGCCCGGACACCCGCTCCCGCTCCCACAGCGCCAGGTACACCCGCGCCGCGCCCTCGTAGCCGTGGCTCTCGGTGAACAGCATGGGCGGGTACTGCCGCGCCACCGCCATCACCTTGTCGGCCTCCTCGCGCGCCAGCTCCCACTCCTCGCGCTCCAGGTACGCCATCCCCAGCAGCCCGCCGTTGATGATGTGCGAGAGCGGATCATGCTTCCCCTTCAGCAGCCCGTCCGCCTCGCGCAAGAGCGGCATCGCCTCGTCCAGCCGGCCGAGCGCCAGTAGGCTGCGCGCCATCGTGTACGTGCTCCACACCTCATGCTGGAAGTGGCCGCGCTTCCGGGCCGACTCGCACACGTTGGCGAAGCGCGTCAGCGCCGCCTCGAAGCGGCCCGTGTAGTAGTCCACGTGCCCCAGCAGCACCTCGCTCAGCTCGAGCTCCCCCTTGTCCCCGAGCCGCAGCAGCACCTCCTGCGCCTCGCTCGACTTGCTCGCGGACAGGGTCCAGCGCGCGAAGCTCGCATGGAACATGGACTCGACGATGAGCCCGAAGGACGTGGCGCTCGGGTCCTCCACCAACTGCCCCTCGCCCTGGGCCCGGCGGAAGTAGGCGCGCGCCACGCGGTTGAGACGCCCCAACCCCGCGATGGAGCCGAGCTGCCCGTACAACCGCAGCACCGAGGAATCACGGCCCGCGCGCTCGGCCAGGTTCGCGGCCAGCAGCGCGGTGGCCATCATCCGCAGCGGGTCGTAGCGCCAGTAGTAGCACTCGGCCAGCCGGGTCGCCGCCAGCGCCGAGGCCGCCAGCAGCTCCCGCGTCTGCCGATCCTTCTCCGTCACCCAGCGCCGGGGCAACACCAGGTGCATCACCTGCCGCACCGTCTGCGCCAGGAGGAAGCGTCCCCATCCCCCATCCGTCACGGGCAGGGGCCGGCCCAGGTCCTCCATCGCCCTCAGACAGTGCGAGATGCAGGCCTCGAACTCGGACAGGCCGTGCATGGCCTCGCCCAGCAGCCGCTCCCAGCGCGCGCGCCGGGCCGCGTCCACGCGCACGCCCGTGTCCCGCCCGCGCTGCACATCCAGCTCCAGCGCCCGCCGCAGGTAGCCGGAGGCCTCCACGTTCGAGCCCGCCTTCAGCGCGTGGGCCCCTGCCTTCTCCAGGTACTCGAAGGTCCACACGTCGTCCTGGGCCTGCTCCCAGTGGTGCGCCAGCACCGGGTAGAGCGCCGGTGGCACCCCACCCCAGACATCGTTCGCCTCCAGCGCCAGGGCCGCCGCGCGGTGCAGGGGACGGCGCCGGTCGGGGAGGATGCTCTCGTAGGCAATCTCCCGCAGCTTGTCGTGGACGAAGCGCAGCCGCCCACCGCCCGCGTCCTCCAGCACGTGCCGGGCGCGCAGCTCCTCCAGGGCCTCCAGCTCCTGCAGGTCCTCCAGCCCGGCGGCCGCCGCCAGCACGTCCGCGTCCAGCTCGCGGCCCAGCACCGCCGCCATCTCCAGCAGACCGCGCGCCTGCGGACCCAGCCCGTCCAGCCGGCGGCCCACCAGGTCGTGCAGCGCCCCGGGCAGCGGCAGCGCCTCGTGCAGCCGCTCCATCGCGTCGTCGCCCGCGGCCACCTGCCACGTACCGAAGATGTCGCGGAAGAGCAGCCGCTCGTCGATGGCCGTGCGCAGGTACTCCGCCACGAAGAAGGGGTTGCCCGCCGAGCGCGTGGTGAGGAAGCGCACGAAGGAGGCCGGCGGCGAGGACATCGCCAGCATGTCCTCCACCATGCGCGCCACCATCGGCTCGTCCAGCTGTCCCAGCGCCCGGTGCGTCACCCCCGGGGAGGCGAGCAGCAGCCGCAGCGCCGAGTCCAGTTCCTCGGTGCGGTAGGTGCCCACCACCAGCACGTGCGACTCGCGGAGGAACCCGGCCTGCAGGAAGTCCAGCACGCCCAACGACAGCTCATCGGCCCACTGCAGGTCATCCATGACCAGCAGCACCGCGTCCTTCGCGGAGAAGGCGGCGAGCGTCTCGGCGAGGCAGCGCATGACGCGCTCACGCGCGGCCTGGGGCGGGAGCCGGGGAGGCTCGGGCCAGGCGTCCTGTCCGGGCAGGTCCGCCAGCGCGGGCTCGTAGAGGGCCAGCACCCGTCCGCGCTCGCCCAGCAGCCGATCCGTCTCCTCCTGTCCGAGCTGCCGGCACTCGTCGGCGATGGCCTGCAGCAGCGGCTTGAAGGCATGCAGCGGCTCGCCGTGCATCTGCTCGCCCGAACCGCCACCGGAGAGCGGGAGGCAACCGCCGGTGACGACATGGAACGCATGCCGGCTGGCGGCCACCGCGCACTCCATCACCAGGCGCGTCTTGCCCGCGCCGCTCTCGCCGCCGATGAGCAGGCACCCGCCCTGTCCCTCCCGAGAGCGCTCCAACCGCGTGTTCAACTCCGCGAGGAGCTGCTCGCGCCCCACGAACTCGGGCCGATAGAGGTACGGCCGCGGCGTCCGCGAGGGCGCCCGGGGCAGGTCCTCCGCCCCAAGCCCGGCCAGCACGACGCCCACGTCCGCTGCGTAGCCGATGCGCTCGCGAGGCACCTTCGCCAGCATGCGCAGCACCAGCGTATCCACGTCCGGCGGCACGCCGCGCACCCACCGCGACAGCGGGAAGGGCTTGTCCTGCAGGTGCCGCCGCAGCACCTCCCACCCCGAGCCGGGATAGGGCGGCTGCCCCACCATCAGCTCGTGGAGGATGCACCCCAGCGAGTAGAGGTCCGCCCTCGCGTCCACCAGCCCGCCCTTGATCTGCTCGGGGGCCATGTAGACGTAGGAGCCCTCCATGCTGCCGGAGACCTCGAGCGACTCGCGGCCGAGGTTGCCTCCCACGAGCGAGGCCAGCCCGAAGTCCACCAGCACCGGCGTGCCGTCCGGGCGGATGACGACGTTCTCCGGCTTGAGATCTCGGTGGACGATGCCCTCGCCGTGGAGGAAGGCCAACGAGGAGCACAGGCGGCGCGCCAGGGTGAGCACCTCGTCCAGCCGTAGCATCGCGGCGTCGCGCCGCTGCTCCTCCGGGGGCGGGCCGAACGCGCGGAACGAGATGTCCGGGGCCGCGCCCTTCGGGGGCTCGGACGTGGAGACCACCTGGGTGATGATCTCCGTCGTGGTGCCGGGAGTCCTCTTCCACAGCTCGTCGATGTAGCGCCGGAGGGTGAGCCCCTCGATGAACTCCATCGCGTACCAGGGGAGCCCCTCCTGCACGCCCTCGGCGAGCACGCGCACCACACCCGGATGCTGGATGCGCCGCAGCGCGTGGATCTCCCGGCGGATGCCGCGCAGCATAGGCGCCTCGGGCACCCGCACCGTCTTGAGAGCGGCCAGCTCTCCCGTCTCCTCATGACGGGCGCGGTACACCACTCCCATTCCTCCCGAGCTCAGCTTCCCCAGGAGACGGTAGGGACCGATGCTTCCCTGCTCCGCTGCGCGGAGCTCCGCGGCTGACATGGTGTGACCAGACTCGCACGGTTCAGTACGCCCCACCAAGCCAGCCCTCTCCCGAGAGCCCCGCCCGCCTGTCCGCCTGCTCACGAATGAGCACACGCGTGCGACTCGAAAGGTGGGCCCGCCCCACCTGCCGTGACACCTCCGTTACTTGGGACACAAACGTTGCAGATTCTCCGCGGGCTGTCACGTCGTGACAGTTCCTCGAGCGGCCCGCGAGGAAGCAGCGACAGCCGGCGAGGGGAATTGTTGCGGGGGCTGGACAGGGCCGAGACATGGCGCCGCTATACGGCGAGGCGTCATGTTCGAGACCTTCGACAGCGCCACCGATGTGCAGTCGGCCCGTCGGTTCGCGCTCTCCACCGTGGCGTCCCTCGGGGTGTGTGCCCTGCTGGGCCTGGGCGTAGTGGTGGTGGGCAGTCAGGTGCGGGAGGTCATCAAGGAGAAGCGGGTGGACGTGGTGTTCCGTCCGCCGCCTCCACCGGTGGCCGAGGTGAAGCCGCCACCGCCTCCACCGCCGCCGCCTCCTCCCAAGCCCAAGGCGAAGCCACCACCTCCCGCGCCCACCGTCGCGGCGCCCGCGGCCATGCTGGCGCCCAAGGAGATTCCGGTGGAGAAGCCACCCGAGGCGGATGCGGAGCACGCGGTGGCCGCCGCGCCGATCGCCGTGGGAGGCACGGGCCAGCTCGTGGCGGGCGCCATCGTCACGGGCGTGGACAGCCCGGGAGTGGCTGGAGGCATGCGGCGCGCCGCGCCCATCAACCTCCCCGAGGCCGCCACGCCACCCAGGGAGCTGGAGTCCAACGTCTCGCCCGAGTTCCCCTCCGACATGCGCGCGAAGGGGCAGGAGGGCATGGTCATCCTGAAGGTCGTCGTCGAGGTGGATGGCCACGTCAGCAACATCAAGGTGATGCGCGGCGAGGAGCCCTTCGTCAGCGCGGCCCTCGCCGCGGTGAAGACGTGGCGCTACGAGCCCGCGCTCGTCGACGGCCAGCCCACCGCCGTCTTCCGCATCGTGAAGATTCCCTTCCGTCTCAAGTAGGCGACAGCCCTCACCCACCCACTCACCGGAGCCCCTCGATGAACTTCAATCTGCTCGAGATCTACCAGCACATGGGCTTCTTCGCCCGGTGCATCGCCTACACGCTGGTCCTCTTCGCGCTGTCGTCGTTGATCGTCTTCTTCGAGCGACTCATCTTCTTCTTCCGCTCGAAGGCGGCGGACCGGAAGTTCGCGGCGCGCGCGGGCAAGCTGCTGGAGGCACAGCAGCATGAGCAGTTCGTCACCGAGGCCACGGCGGCCCGGGCGAGCAGCCTGGCGAAGCTGCTGGGCGGTGGCGTGAAGACGTACCTGAGCAAGAAGTCGGCGCCGCAGGGCAAGCTGGGCGCGGTGGAGCTGACGCGGCGGGAGATGGACCGGCTCTACGAGCGCGTCACCGCGGACGTGCGCCGGGGCATGAGCGTGCTGGCGTCGGTGGGCTCGGTGGCGCCGTTCGTGGGACTGCTCGGCACGGTGGTGGGCATCATCGAGTCCTTCGCCGGTATCGCGAAGACGGGCTCGGGAGGACTGGGCGCGGTGTCGGCGGGCATCTCCGAGGCGCTCGTGGTGACGGCGCTCGGCCTGCTGGTGGCCATCCCCGCGGTGCTGATGTTCAACCTTCTGTCCACCCGCGCGGACGCACTGCTGCTGTCGCTGGATCTGGCGCGCAAGGAGTTCATGGACCACCTGGAGGACGTGCACGGCGTGAGTGCACCGGCGGTGCGCGGCGAGGGCGCGGTGGCCCTGGACGTGGAGCGCGCCACGCGCAAGGAGGGCGTCGATGTCCGCCCGGCGTAGCTCGCTCACGCCGGAGATGAACGTGACGCCGCTGGTGGACGTGGTGCTCGTCCTCCTCATCATCTTCATGGTCGTCACGCCCCAGCTCGAGGCCGGTGCCGCGGTGGAGCTGCCAGCGGTGGTGAACCCGGACAAGGGCGAGGACAACTCGCTCACGCCGACCACGGTGAGCCTCACCGCGCAGGGGGCCTTCTTCCTGGACCGCAAGGAAGTGCCGCGCGAGCAGCTCGTCGAGCAACTCCGGGCCATCCACGAGAAGGACCCGGAGGCCCGCGTGGTGCTCAAGGCGGACCGGGCCGTGCGCTACGCCGAGGTGCGTACGGTCTTCAAGACGCTGCAGGACATCGGCTTTCCGGGCATCTCGCTGCAGGTGGTCGACCTGAAGAGGAACTAGGAGCGCACGGCCATGGCCTTTGATCTCGGTGGTGGCAAGGGAGGCATCCGCCCGGCGATGAACGTGACGCCGCTGGTGGACGTGGTGCTGGTGCTCCTCATCATCTTCATGGTCGTCACGCCGCTGATGACGAAGCAGATGTGGATGGACGTGCCGGGCAAGGCGGACGAGCAGACCGAAGTGGCTCCGCCTCCGCCGGGTGCGCTCCCTCCCGTGGTGCTCACCGTCACGAAGTCCGGCGCGGCGCAGATCAACCGCGAGGACGTGCCGCGAGACCAGCTCGTGGCGCGGCTGCAACGGATGCTCAACGCGCGCCCGGACAAGATCGTCTTCTTCGACGCGGAGAACGACGTGCCCTACGGCAGCGCGATGGAAGTGCTGGACATCGCGCGCGGTGGAAACCTCACCGTTGCAGTGGTTCCGGACGCCGTCGCCGAGCCCGCGGCTCCGTGACCTGAAGTCTGCCTTTCGGCCTCCAATCTTTCACATCTCATCCATTCAAACGCTACGGGCCTCGCGTTCTCTACGCGCGTCCGTCGGTGAGGAGTCCCGTGTTGTCTCTCCGCCCTGAATCCATTCGCGCCGCGCTCGCGGCGCTCGCACTGCTGGCCGCGCCGGTGATGGCGCAGACGCCCGCCACCGAGAGGACCGCTCCCTCCGAGAGCCCTGTTGTCTCCACTCCTTCCGCTCCCGCGGCCACCGGGCCCGCTACGCAGGAGTCTTCCTCCACCGCTCCCGTGGCGCAGGATGCGCCGGTGGCTGCTCCCGCCTCCGAGTCCTCCTCCGCCGAGGGCACCGGGGACGAGCTGATGGAGGACTCCGCCACTCCGCCTCCGGGCTTCACCGGCGTCTACGGCCAGGTGACCGACGCGCAGACGAAGGAGACGCTCATCGAGGCCACGGTGAAGGTCGTCACCGGCGCGCAGAAGAGCGTCCTCACGGACGTGGACGGCAACTACAAGCTGGCGCTGCCGCCCGGAAAGTATGACCTGCGCGTCTTCTATGACGTCTACGAGGGCCGCCGGATTACTGGTGTCATCGTGGAGCAGGGAAAGGCCACGAAGCTGGACGTGCAGTTGAGCGCCGACGCGGGCGCCGTGCAGGAAGTCGTCGTCGAGGCCCACGCGGATCGCCGTGCCGAGGGCGCGCTGCTCCAGGAGCGCAAGAAGGCCGCCGCGGTGTCCGACGCCATCAGCTCCCAGGAGATTTCGCGCACACCGGACTCGAGCGCCTCGGACGCGGTGAAGCGCGTGGTGAGCGCCACGGTGGTGGACGGGCGGTTCGTGCTGCTGCGCGGCCTGGGAGGCCGCTACTCGGTGACGCTGCTCAACGGCGCGCTGCTGCCCAGCCCCGAGCCGGATGAGCCCTCGGTGCCGCTCGACATCTTCCCCACGAACCTGCTCGCCAACCTCAACGTGGTGAAGAGCTACACGCCGGACCTGCCCGGCACCTTCGGCGGCGGCGCGCTGCTCATCGAGACCAACAGCTACCCGAGCAAGTTCGAGTTCAAGCCGCGCATCACGTTCGCCGGCAACACCGAGAGCACCTTCCGCCAGCGCAACACGCAGCCGGGCAGCTTCGCCGAGCTGCTCGGGTTCCCGGGAGCCGACCGCCGCCTGCCGTCCGAGGTCCCCACGAGCGGGCCGCTCAAGGCCGACCAGGCCGTGGATGCGGGCAGGGCCTTCCCGGACATCTGGAGCGCGCGCCGCCAGACGTCGCTGCCGGCCATCGGCCTGGGCGCGTCCATGGGAGACACGCTGCGCTTCGGCAACCAGCGCCTGGGCTACCTGGCCAGCGTCAACTACGGGCGCCGCGAGGGCGTGCAGCTCGCCGACACGCAGGACATGTTCGAGGAGAGCCAGGGCACCTTCAAGAGCAGCGATCCGGCGAAGACGGAGCTGGGCTCGGACGCGGTCAGCCTCAACGGCCTGGTGAACGCCAGCTACCAGTTCAGCCGCGACAACGAGCTCACCCTCTTCAGCCTCTACACCCGAGGCACCGAGAGCCGCACCCTCACCGTCGCCGGCTACAGCGAGAACGACGAGAGCAACTTCGAGGGCACGCGCCTGCAGTTCATCAGCCGCTCGCTGTCCTTCAACCAGCTCCGGGGCTTCCACCGCCTCTCCATCCTCAACGACGCCGAGGTGGACTGGCAGGCCAACTACTCGCGCGTGGACCGCAGCGAGCCGGACACGCGCGACACCACCTATTACATCCGCGATGGGGTGCGCATCTTCCGCGACCAGCCGGGCAGCGGTGACCGCTACTTCGCCGACCTGACGGAGCAGTCCACGGGCGCCACGCTCAACCTCACCGTCCCCTTCCAGGGTGTGAGGCTCAAGGTGGGTGGCCTCGGGCAGCTCTCCTTCCGCCACTTCGACTCCCGCCGCTTCCGCTTCGACTACCTCCCCGGCACCGGCAACCCGGACGCGGTGCGCCTGCCTCCCGAGGAGCTCTTCGCCTCGGACCTCATCGGCCGCAACGTGGGCGTCTTCGAGGACACGCGCCTCGAGGATGGTTACAACGCGTACCTCGGCATCTACTCCGGCTATGCCCTGGCGGACGCGCAGCCGCTGGAGAAGCTGCGCGTGGTGGCGGGCGCTCGCTACGAGGTGTCCCAGCAGAAGCTCACCGCGAAGAGCGACTACAACATCACCAGCGCGAAGCCGAAGGTGGGGGACAAGCTCTACTCGGACGTGCTGCCCACGGCGAACGTCGTCTACGCGCTGACGCCCGAGCTGAACCTGCGCCTGGGCTACAGCTACACCCTGGCGCGGCCCACCTTCCGCGAGTTGGCTCCGTTCTCCTTCTACGACCTGGTGCGCCGCCGCTCGGTGACGGGCAACGAGAACCTGGTGGAGACGCGGGTGCACAACGGCGACCTGCGCGCCGAGTGGTTCCCCGGCGAGAACGAGGTGCTCGCCGCCAGTGTCTTCGCCAAGAGCTTCAGCAACCCCATCGAGCGCGTCATCGCCACCGTGTCCGGCGGTGACATCACCTACAAGAACGCGGAGGGCGCCACCGCCTACGGCCTGGAACTGGAGGCGCGCACGTCCCTGGGCCGCCTGACGCCGGTGCTCAATGACTTCCGGCTCGCGGCCAACCTCACCCTCATCCGCTCCCAGGTGCTGCTGGGCGACGGGGCACAGGGCTCGGCCACCTCCACCGAGCGCCCGCTGCAGGGCCAGTCTCCGTACGTGGTCAACGTCAACCTCGGCTACGACCACAAGGAGACCGGCACCGAAGTGGCGCTGCTCTACAACGTCTACGGCGAGCGCATCAGCGAGGCCGGCATCACTCCGCTGCCCGACGTCTACGAGCGGCCCTTCCACCGCGTGGACGTGGCCGTGTCCCAGAAGCTCGCCGGCAACCTCCAGCTCAAGCTGACCGGCTCCAACCTCCTCAACTCGCCCGTCGTCCTGCGCCAGGGCGGGTTGGACCTCGTGAAGTACCGCCCCGGCATCTCCTTCTCCGCGCAACTTGGCTGGTCCCTGTAGTTCCTTCTCCGAAAGGAAGTCACCCTCATGAAGCAGCTCTGGAAGAAGTCCCTGGTGGTTGGCCTGGCCGCCGTGAGCGCCGCTGGCTGTGGCGAGCCGAAGGACGACAACACCACTCCTCCGCCCCAGGGTCAGACCATCGAGGTGGCGGCGAACATCACCGCCGACACCACCTGGGAGAGCGCCAACACGTACGTCCTCAAGCAGCACGTGTTCGTGGAGGGCGGCACGCTCACCATCCAGCCGGGAACCAAGGTGCTGGGCGAGACCGGTACCTCGCTGGTCATCACCCGCAACGCGAAGATCAACGCGGTGGGCACCAAGGACAAGCCCATCGTCTTCACCAGCTCCAAGGAGCCGGGCCAGCGCAAGTCGAGCGACTGGGGCGGCGTCATCCTGCTGGGCAAGGCGAAGCTCAACGTGCCGGACCAGTTCATCGAGGGATTCCCCACCGGTGACGAGCGGCTCAAGTACGGCGGTGGCGAGGCCAACGTGGGCGATGACACCCACGATTGCGGCAAGCTGAAGTACGCCCGCATCGAGTTCGCCGGCTTCAAGATCGCCACGGACAAGGAGATCAACAGCCTGACGCTGGGCGCCTGCGGCACGAAGACCGAGGTGGAGTACATCCAGACGCTGCGCGGCTCGGACGACGGCGTGGAGGTGTTCGGCGGCACCGTCAACCTCAAGCACATCCTCGTGTCGCTGGCCGAGGACGATGGCCTCGACTGGGACTTCGGCTATCGCGGCAAGGTGCAGTACCTGATCGTCCAGCAGGGCCCGGAGATCGGCAACAACGGCATCGAGGCGGACAACTACGAGAAGGGCAACGACAACCTGCCGCGCTCGGCGCCGGAGATCTGGAACGCGACCTTCATCGGCCGTGGTGCGGGTGGCGTCGAGAAGTCCATCGGCATGACGCTGCGCCGCGGCACCGCGGGCAAGCTGAACAACGTCATCGTCCAGGACTTCGCGGATGGCGCCATCGACATCAACGGCACCTCGTCGGCGCAGCAGTTCCGCGATGGAGCGCTCTCCATCAAGAACAGCCTGTTCTGGAACCTGAAGGGCAGCAACACCGCCCTGCCCGCCGAGACCGACAACGACGGTGGACTGGACGAGGCCGCGGAGCTGACGGCCAGCAGCACCAACAACCGCTTCGCGGACCCGAAGCTGGCGGCGGCGGCGAACGTCAAGGCGCCGAACTTCAAGCCGCAGGCGGAGTCGGCGGCGCTGCTGACCACCAATGCCGCCGTGCCTCCGACGGACGGATTCTTCGAGAAGGCGCAGTTCGTGGGTGCCATGGGCACCGATGACTGGACGGCCGGCTGGACGGCGTTCCCGGAGAACTGAATCGAGGTTGAGCGGTACCTGGAATGCCGTCCCTGGGGCTGACGGCCGGGGACGGCCGCATCGCCCGGAGGTGCGTTCTTCTGACGGAGGGGGCTCCGGGAGAAGACGTACCTTCGGGCGGTGTTTTTTGAAGCGTGGGGTCTACCGCGCTTCCTGGACGATCCCCTGACGAAGCAGCTCCTTCGCCAGGAAGGGGCAGTGTTTGCGAAGGTGGCGGAACGTCGTATCGCCGTCCTGCCAGGCCGAGTAATAGCCCTCCCTGGCCCGAACGAACTCATCATCGTTCAGGTCCAGCCGGTCAATGGTCCTCTGGACCTGGACACGCAGTGCCTCGGGCAGCCCTTCGCCCGGGATGACCTCGAGCGTGGATAACTCGAGCGCGAACCACTCGTCCCGCACCTCGAAAGGATCCAGCACGTCCTCGAGGTCGTTCTTGCGCGCGTTCATCCGCACACAGGCGAGCCGGTAGTTGCTCCACTCATAGGCCAGCTCGCGCCGCTTCGACTTGGGAAGAAGATGGTCGACGGAGAGCGCACCCGTGCCACGAGGAATGTGGAGGGAGGAATACGCACAGACGCCCTTGTACGCCTCCCAGAGGTGCGCCGCGCAATGACGCCAGAGCGGCCGAAGCTCACCCTCAGAGGATGCCAGCTCGGCCTGCCCTGGCTGGCGGACTTTCGCATCGAAGTCCGGCGGCTCGGGTTGGGGCTCGACGTGAATCAAGGCTCGATCCCCGCCGCCTCGGCACGCGCGAGCCAGCGCGGCCAGAACGGATCCGTATCCCTGAGGAGCCGGTACAAATCGTTGTGGATCCGCTTCACCTCCTCGATGGGGAGGTGGGGATCCTTGAGCGCGGCCCTGGCGCGAGTGATGGCCTCCTCGGCCTCCACGGAACGCGGCTCCTTGAGGTCGAAGACCTCGGAGGTGAGCCACGCGTTGGCGTCACCCCGAGGCCGCCAATCGGCCTTGGTGACCTTCACCTCGTTGCCAACGAGGTCGAACATGAAGAGCGCGTCCTGGTCCGGATCGAACTGGGGCTCCACCGAGGCGAGGACCAGGGGCGCGTGGGTGACGGCAATCACCTGGACCTTCACATCCGGGCGGAGCTCACGAACGACAGCCAAGAGCGAAGGCAGGATGAGCCGCTGCCAGCGGGGATGGAGGTGCGACTCCACCTCGTCGATGAGCAACACGATGTGATCTGTCGCTTTTCGTTGAAGCAACTCGGCGACCCGCCGGTGTTCCTCCCAGGCCCAGACGAGAAGGTAGGCGAGACCGACGATGCGCCGGATACCAGCGGACGCCTGGGTAATGGGAACGCTGCCATACGGCATCTCCAGCGTCGGAATGTCCCGGGCATCATCGACGCCCAGGCGGGTGGGCTCGCCGGGCTTCAACGTCTCAGCAGCATCCGGAGACAGCCGTGCCAGGACCTTGCACAAAAGCTCGAAGGACTCCGAGCGCCGCAGTTGCCAATAGACCCAATCCCGGATGAGCCCATTACACAAGACACGCCCGTCCTCCACCAACCCGTCCCAGAGCGAGTCCTGTGAGAAGTCGTAGAACCTTGGGCGACCCGCCCCCTCGTACGTGCGCAAGAAGTCATTCCGAACAGGGTCCCAGACGCGGAAGCCGCCATCGACACGAGCATGGAGGATGAGCGCGGAGTGGAGTGGCGCAGGTCGCTTGTAGCCGCCGACCGGGCGCCCATCCCCATGGACTGGGTACTCGAGCTCAGGCGTACGCCCCATCTCCGTCACAAGCGAGTAGGTGACCTTCCCCTGCCGCCCAGCTCTAGGCAAAGCAGGCACCGGATCCACTCCATTGTCGGTCAGCGCCCACCAGGCCAGTTCGAGCACGAAGCTCTTTCCCAGGCCGTTGTCGCCGGTCAGCAGGTTCAGGCGCGGCCCGAACGAGAACGAAAGCCGGGGACCGGGCCCCACTTCCTCCAGCTTCAGCTCACCGAGCATCCGAGTTCCTTCCTCCTCGCGAGGCCAGCAAGCGACTCCTCTTATTTGAGTTCCCGCGCCTCCATCAAAAATTAAGCGGGCCTGGAGCCTCCGAGGAGTTCCAGGCAGGACGGAGCGCGAGTACCTCGGGAATGCCTGGGCCTCAAGCCGCCGCGGGGCGGGCGGCGGGCACGGACGCCTCGGCCACCTCGGTGGCGCTGAGGGCCTCGGGCGAGCTCCCATCCGCGAACAGCGGGGCGCTCGGGCGGGACTTCGGCGGACGGCCCCGGCGGCGCGGCGCGGTCTCGTCGTTCTGCGCGGGCGCCTCGGCCACCACGCTTCCATCCGCACGCACCACCTTGCGCGCCGGCTTCGGCAGGCTGATCGCCTCCAGCTTCGTGCTCAGCTCCGCGTCCTCCTCGGCGAACACCCGCGCGTACGACAGCGCCCGCTGGCCCTTCTGCAACAGCGCCTCCTGGCTCTCCCCCAGCGCCTGGCGCGCCGCCTCCAGCGCCGCCTGCGCCTTCGCCACCGCCTCGGCCTGCGCCCTCACCCGGCCCGCGGCCTCCTCCAATACCTCCGCGTCCACGTCCGGGAACTTCACCTCGGACAGTTCCGTGGAGAACACCTCGAGCAGTGCCCGCATCGCGGGCGAGATGGGATCGTTTTCCGTCGCGTCGAACATGGGCAGGGACTCCCCTCCAGCGTGCAGCGTGGACCCATCATGTGCACAGATGTTCAGTACCTTTTCAAGGGGGTACGCTCCGAGGCCGATTTACCGGCCCCGCATCGCATTCGTGCCTCGCCCCGTCAGCGGCGCGACGCCCGGATGACTCCCCACATGTGGGCGTTGGACCCTACATCCCCGGTCGCATCGGCGTCGGAGCGGAACGGTAGACTTGCCGAGGTATCCGGACAGTCCAGCCCTAGGGGAGCGCGCGCATGCAGCAGGTGAACCTGGAGTTGCTCGCGGACGTGATTCAGTACCTCGCGGTGGTGCTCATCGGAGCGTTCATCGGGATTGGAGAGCTCATCTCCCGCTACAAAGACGATCCCTTCGAGGCCATCGCCAACCGGCATGCGGTCGTCTACACGCTGGTCAACGTGCTGGCCGCTGGCATGGCGCTGCTGGCCCTCAAGACGTTGTCGTGGGACCCCAACACGGCAGCACCGGGCACGGGCGTGGTGGGGGCCCTCACGGGCCACAGCGGGCAGGCGGCGACACGCATCGGCGAGGCGCTGCTCGCGGGCTTCGGCGCCATGAGCATCCTGCGCTCCTCGGCCTTCAACATGCAGGTGGGGAAGGAGACCATCGCCATCGGCCCGAGCGCGCTCCTCCAGGTCATCCTCACCGCGACGGACAGGGCGGTGGACCGGGCGCGCGCCACGGTCCGCGCCGAGCTGATGGCCAAGACGATGCAGGCCATCCCCTTCACGCAAATCCAGGAGTCGCTGCCCCAGCTCGCCTTCTCGATGATGCAGAACGTGACGCCCGAGGAGAAGGACGGCTTCGCCCGGGAGGTCGCGCTCATCCGGGAGAAGAGCATGGACGAGCAGACGAAGAGCATCTGCATGGGGCTGATGCTCAGCAACATCGTCGGGCAGGGCGTGGTGGACGCGGCCGTGACGGCGCTGCGCAAGACGCTGGAGGCGGGAGGAGACCCGAAGCTCGCCGCCGGCCGCGGGCGGGTGGAGCCTCCGCCTCCCGTGGAAGACAAGAAGGCGGGAGCGCCTCCCGCCGGGCCGAAGTGAGGCCTCTCGCGAGGCCTCCCCTGACGCGTCAGTCCACGCGCACCAGCGACACGGTGCGCACACCCGCGGACGGGTCCACCTCCACCGCGAGGAAGTGCCGGCCGATGCCGTCGAACTGCTCGGGGATGGCCCCGCCGCCTCCCGAGATGAACGCCGGAATCCCCGCGTTGGAGAACGAGTAGTACGAGTGCACGTGGCCGTAGAGCGTGAGGTCCAGCTTGCCTCGCGCCAGCTTCGCCAACAGTGCCGCCGCCTCGTTGCGGCTCGAGAAGGCGCCGTTGCGCACGCCGATGGGGTCCACCAGCGGGATGTGCGTCCCGAGGATATGGACCCCGTCGCGCGCCGACTCCAACCACCCGTCCAGTGCCTGCTCGGCCATCGGGTCCAACGTGCCGTTGCCCGAGTCGATCATCGTGAAGTGCACGCCCTGGAAGGTGAAGTGCAGGTTGCCTCGGCCGAA
The DNA here is from genome assembly GCF_003044305.1 of Vitiosangium sp. GDMCC 1.1324. Lineage (GTDB taxonomy): Bacteria > Myxococcota > Myxococcia > Myxococcales > Myxococcaceae > Archangium. Next base: position 536,783 of record NZ_PZOX01000002.1, read on the forward strand.
GTAGTCCTGGAAGCGCGGGTCCGGGTTGAGCAGCTCGTGGTTGCCCAGCGTGGCGAAGAGGGGGATGCGCGACTCCTGGAGGCGGGACTGGAACTCCTCCAGTTGCTCCACGGTGCCCCGCTGCGTCAGGTCCCCGGAGAAGAAGATGAAGCGCAGCGTGGGGTCCGCATTGATGCGCCGGTAGATGTCGCCCACGCGCGGCAGGGCCTCCTGCACGTCCGCCAGCGCCGCGAAGCGGAAGGGCATCGGCTGATCCCACAAGGGCGGCGCCACCGTCAGCCGGGCCTCCGCGCCCGCCGGCAGCCGCACCCGCCACATCTTCACCGTGGGCAGCGGTCCGGACAGGGGCTCCACCACCAGCGGCTCGTTGCCCACCAACGCCGTGAGCTCCGCGTCCGGCATGGCGTTGCGCACCACCACCGTCCACGTCTCATTGGCTCCGTCCTTGGACGCCGCGCGCACGCGGAAGGCCGGCGCCGAGCCCCACAGCGTCAGCGTGCCCGCCTCCACCTTGCGCACCACCGCCAGCCCGTCCTCCACGGAGAAGGCCACGCCGCTGGCCTCCACGCGCCCCACCTCCAGGTCCTTGAGCGCGCGCTCCTCGGCCGGCCGCATGCTGCAACCGCCCGCCAGCAGCGCGAGCGCCACGGCCCCCACGCGAACGTTCCTCACGACTCACCTCCCAATGCGTAGACGAGTGACAGCCGGCCCACCAGTGCCGAGCCCACCTGCATGTCCGCGGACACGCCCCACCGTTCGGTGAGGAGCATGCGCCCGCGCAACCCGAAGTACCCCGGCACCCCACCGCCCGCCTTGATGCCGCCCGGGAAGTCGTCCTTGCGGTGGTCGTAATAGAGGAGCGCCTCGCCCCGGAAGGGCCCGCCGCGCCCCAGGTACACGCCGAAGCCGAAGGTGTAGAGGAGCTGCTCGAAGAGGATGTCGTCCACCGGGCCCGAATAGGCGTAGCGCTGCATGGCGTAGCCCAGGCCCAGCTCCGCGAAGGAGCCGGCCATTTTCGGGCTGACACGCGCCATGTCGTAGCGGCCTCGCAGGAAGAGCTCGCCGCCGCCCAGGGTGAAGTCCTCGGTGGGGTAGCGGTGCACGAGCGCCGCGGCCTCCAGGTCCAACGCCGTGCCGTCCGCACCACCTCGCGCCGCCTCAGGCGCGCCCACCAGCCGGTACGCGCCGCCCACGCGCACGCGCAGGTTGCCATCGTCCGGCGACACCTTCGCTCCGGCCTCCAGCCGCACGCGCTCCAACCGAGCCAGCGCGCCCACCGACAGGAAGTGCCGGTACTCGAAGGCCGGATCCATCACGTGCTGGTAGCCCACCTCCAGCTCGAGCGGGGGCAGGCGCTGAGGCACCAGTCCGGGAGGGAACGCGGGCGACACCGCCGCGTAGAGGTTGGACAGCGTGGAGATGGAGAAGAGGCCTACGCCCGTCAACGTCACCGCGTACATCGGGCCGATGATTCGGCGCGAGGCCCCGGACAGCGCGATGGGCACTCCGCCCACGGCCAGCATCCCCAGGCCCGCGCCCTCCATGAGGAAGAGCCGCTTGGCCGTCCCGGTGTCCCCCTCGACGAGCGGCCCCAGTCCGTGCAGCAGCAGGCCGGGCACCACCGACACGGCCATGGGCAGCACCGCGAAGGAAGGCCGGGCCCCGGGCATCACCGGAGGCGTCCCCGCGAGCCCCCCGTCCACCCTCGGGGCCGGAAGGGGCTCCAGGGAGGCCGGTCCCGCCAGGACGGGCACGTCCCCGGCTTTCGCCTCCGCGGCCTCGGCCGAAACCTCGGATGACTGGGCCCAGACCGCGCCCGGCAGCAGAGCCAGAGCGAGCACCACCCACTTTCGCACCATTGTTTCCACCCCTTCTGCTCCAGGCGGCCCGGCCTTTCCGCCCGGCCCGGGCTCCCACCGGGCTCGATTCCAGGATAAAACGTTGGGTGCTGGATTCGCAGGCCCTCCTGCGGAGGCCATCACGCGCTCAACCCAGGGCCCCCCTTCCTGACTTCTGGACGAAGCGAGGTATGCTCCGCCTCTCGTCCTCTAAAACAACGCGACTCGCATCGTGGCCCCCAACGAAGCCCGGGAGTTTGGCAAATACGAACTGGTGTCGAAGCTCGCCGCGGGCGGGATGGCCGTCACCTATCGTGCGCGGATGAAGGGCGCGGCGGGGGTGACCAAGCCGGTGGTCATCAAGCAAATCCTCCCCCACTTCGCCGATGACCCGGCCTTCGTGGAGATGTTCGTCAGCGAGGCGCGCGTGGCCGCGGCGCTCACCCACGGCAACATCGCCCAGGTCTTCGACTTCGGAGAGATCGACGGCCAGTACTTCCTGGCCATGGAGTTCGTGCACGGCCAGCCCCTGTCCAAGCTGCTGCGCCGCGCGCTGAAGGCGGGGCTGCCGTCGCTGCCGCTGCCCCTGGCGCTCTACATCGGCACGCAGATCTGCGATGGGCTGGACTACGCGCACCGGCACGTGGGCGAGGACGGCCATCCCATGGGGCTCGTCCACCGCGACGTGTCCCCGGACAACGTGCTCATCTCCTACGAGGGCCAGGTCAAGGTCATCGACTTCGGCATCGCCAAGGCGACGAGCGTCGTGGAGGCGCGCACGTCGCCCGGCACGCTCAAGGGCAAGTTCCCGTACTTCTCCACCGAGCAGGCCCGGGGCGAGCAGGACCTGGACGCGCGCTCGGACATCTTCGCCGTGGGCGTGGTGCTCTACGAGATGCTCTGCGGCCGGCGCCCCTACGAGGGGGAGTTCGCCGCCGTGCTGCCGCGCATCATCGCGGGCGACTTTCCGCCGCCCTCGTCCCTCAACCCCGCCATCGACCCCGGGCTGGAATCGGTGATGTACACCGCGATGGCGCTGGACCGGGAGACGCGCTACCCCACCGCGCAGGCCTTCTCCGAGGCGCTGCGCGAGCAACTCTACTCGGCGTACCCGCGTTTCTCGCCCGCCATGCTGTCGCAGCTGCTGGGCCACCTCTTCGCCGAGGACCTCGCCGCCGAGGGCCGCCGAGTGGAGGTGACCCCCGGCTTCCTGGAGCAGCTCGCCGCATGGCAGTCGCAGACCGCCGGTGAGACCAGCGGCAGCCATCCACGGCCACCAGCCACGGGCCCGGGCTCGAGCAGCGGCCGCCCCAGCACCGGCTCCGGCGTGCGCGCCGTGCAGCGGCCGGGCAGTGATGGTGGCCGGCCGGTGAGTGGCTCGACGCCGCGTCCCGCCGCCCTCAGACCCTCCACCAACGGTGCCAGCGGACGGCCTCCCAGCGACGGGAGCGGGCGCACCCTCAGCTCCGCCTCCGGACGCCGGGTGACGTCGAGCACGGGCGTGCGCGCCCAGGCCGCGCCGTCCACCATGGCGGCGCCGCCGGAGCTGGGCGAGGAAGAGGCCCCCACGTCCGTGTCGGCACCGCCGGCCGGGGCGAGGGCCGCCGAGCCCGCGCACGACACGCCCGTCGAGGTGCCAGCCGTCTCCGTGCCCGCGAAGGTGACGGATCCCCTGCGCGCCCATCGCGAGACCCAGACCCGGGAGGAGCAGGAGCGCGCCGAGCGGCGCCAGCGGCTGGTGATGCTCATCAGCGTGCCCATCTTCGGGCTCACGCTGGTGCTCGGCGGCCTGCACTACTTCCTCGGTGGAAAGGGCGACTCGTCCCCGGTGGGCTCGCTGTGGCTCACGTCCGCGCCGGCCGGGGCCTCGGTGAAGCTCAACGGCAAGGACGTGCCCGGCGTCACGCCGCTCGTCGTGCCGAACGTCCCCCTGCACCAGGCCAACACCCTCGTCCTCACCCTGCCCGGCTACCGGCCGTGGACGAAGCGCTTCACCGCCAACACCGAAGCCGAGCCCCCTGTCCACGCGGAGCTCGAGCGCGCCGAGCCGGCCCCCACGGCGCCACCGGCTCCGCCCGCTCCCACCGCGGTCGTCACCCCGCCCGCTCTGGAGAAAACGGGTGATCCGCAGCCCGAGGCGGCGGCGGGCACCACGGCCGAGGCGGCAGCGGCGGCTCCCGCGCCCGAGGCGGCGGAGAAGCCGGGCACTCCGGCGGCACCGGACCCGAAGTACAACGTGGTGGACTACCCGACGCGGCTGTTCGTCCTGCGCCCCCAGTACAACGCGTTCCCGGTGGGCAGGTACTCCACCGCGTCGATCGAGCTCAATCCCGGCTCGAGCTACTCCATCAACACGGACGGGGGCGCCTCGGTGGGGGGACGCGGTGGGGCCTCGAGCACACTGGCCTACCTCGCCGAGGGGGACAACCTCGCCACGGATGACACCTTCGGGCTGATCGGCCCCTCCCCGCGCACCTTCAAGGGCGTGCGCCGGCTGTACGTCTTCCTGCTGGACGACGACCTGGCGGACAACAGCGGCTCGGTGCGTGTGCACCTGCGTCAATCCAAGTGGGTGGCCCCGCGCCAGCTCACCTTCGATGCCACCCATGACGCACTGGTGCTCCAGCCCGAACACCAGTTCGTGCTGCGCAGGCTCAATCCGGACGCCACCTACCTGCTCACCGTGCGCGACGACTTCGCGGAGCTGCGCTCGGGAGCCAACGGGCGTACACATCGGGTGCTGTGCGCGGAGAGCAGCACGAAGTCCGCCCGGCGCAACCACCGCCTCCTGGAGGCGGGGAAGCGCTATCAACTGACGGGCGCTGACACCCTGCGTTGCACCTTCCCGGACACCCGGGTGGAGGACAACCAGGGTGCGTTCGAGGTGGACATCGTGGATGTCACGGAGATGTCTCGCCGGGAGCGCGCGGCCGCCCTGCGCGGCGCATCTCGTTGACCCGCGCACACCTCCCGCGCTAGGTAATGGGGGAGCGGACGGTCAGGCGCCGAGCGCCTCCTCCGTCCTACCCATTCGTACTCCCCAGCCGGGCACCAGCAACCATCCCTCCCATGTCGGAGGCGATGCGTACCATGAGTTTCGTCGAGCCCACGTGGGTGGGCTCCAGGGAATACAACAGGTTCCTTCCGTAAGGGCTCAAGGGGGCCGCTGCTGTTCCGCGACCCGGCTCAACAAGGACGGGAAAGGCACGTGGGCGCGGAGCCGCTATCGGCACCGGGCCCACGGGTCTTTTAGGGGTCCGGAGGCCGCCCCAGGGAGCAGCCAGGCAGGGCCCCGGTGGGCTCACAGCTCCAGGACGGCGCGGTAGCGCACCTCATTGCGGGCCACGCGCCCGAGCGCGGCGTTGACGTCCTTGAGGGGGAAGGCCTCGGTGCGAGCGCGGACGCCATTGCGCGCGGCCACCTCCAGCATCTCGCGGAGCTGCCCCGGGCTGCCGATGGTGCTGCCGGTCACCTTCTTGTTGCCGCCCACGAGCGCGAAGCCGGGCAGCGAGAGGGCCGAGGGAGGCACCCCCACCAGGCACAGGGTGCCGCGCGGGCGCAGGGCCGACACGTAGTCCTTCCACGGCAGATCCGCGGCCACGGTGGAGAGGATGAAGTCGAAGGAGTTGCGCACCGCCTTGAGGGCCGAGGACTCACGGGTGGCGATGAAGCGGTGGGCGCCCATGGCGCGCGCCTCGGCCTCCTTGTCGGGCGAGGTGGAGAAAGCCGTCACCTCGGCGCCCATGGCGCGGGCGAATTGGAGGGCGAGGTGTCCCAGGCCGCCCACGCCGATGATGCCCACACGGGAGTGAGCGCCGACACCGGCCTCGCGCAGCGGTGTGTAGACGGTGATGCCGCCGCACAGCAGCGGGGCGGCGTCGCGCGAGGGAAGAGCCTCGGGGACGGGGATGGCGAAGCGGGCGCTCACGCGGATGCGATCCGCGAAGCCGCCGGGGCCGGGGGCACAGGTGGCTTGCAACTGGGCGCAGAGGTTCTCCTCGCCGCCCTCGCACCACTCGCAGGTGCCACAGCTGCCGGACTGCCAGCCCACGCCCACGCGCTGGCCCGGCACGAGGCCGCGCACCGCGGAGCCGGCTTCCGCCACGGTGCCGATGATTTCATGGCCGGGCACCAGCGGGTACCTGCTCATCTTCCAGTCGTCGTTCACCAGGTGCAAGTCACTGTGGCAGACGCCGCAGTGGGAGATGGCGATCTCCACATCACCGGAGCCGAGCGGCCTGGGCTGGAAGGAGAAGGGCTCGAGCGGCTTGCCCGCCGCGGGGGCGGCATAACCATGGAAGGCGGACATGGGGAACTCCTCGACGGGGTTCTCCGCGAGAGGGCGCGGAGAATGAAGCGCCCCTACCTACCACCGGGCCCGGATCAGCTCAGGAAAATCCCTGGCGCTCCGTGAGCCGCACGACGAAACAACGCCCGGTGGGCACACCGGTGCGCCAGCGGGAGGGAAACCCGCCGGGCGCCTCAATGAGCGCCACGCGAGCCCCCTCCTGCCAGCCAGGGCGCTGGCTCAGATGTCCAGGTTCTGCACGTCCAGCGCGTTGCGCTCGATGAACTCGCGCCGCGGCTCGACGGCCTCGCCCATGAGCAGCGAGAAGATCTCGTCGCTCTCCACGGCGTCCTCGATGCGCACCTGCAACAGCGTGCGGGTGGCCGGGTTCATCGTGGTCTCCCAGAGCTGCTCCGGGTTCATCTCGCCCAGACCCTTGTAGCGCTGCAGGCCCAGCCCCTTCTGCGCGTCCTTGCGCACCACGGCCAGCACCTCCTGCGCCGACAGCGCCATCACTTCGCCCTCGCCCACCTTCACCGTGTACGGCGCCCTGCCCAGCGCGCTGAACGCGTCCCTCAGGCCCACCAGCTCCTGGTACTCGGGCGACGACAGGAAGCCATGGTCGAACACCGTCTGGCGCAGGCCTCCGTTGATGTCCGTCTTCACCACCAGCTTGCGCGTGTGGTGCTCCGGATCCACCGGGAAGGAGACCTCGAAGCGGCCCAGCGTGTCCGGCATGCGCGCCTTCAGGTAGGCCGTCATCTTCTCCACCTGCTCGCGCAGCGCGGCCTCGTCGCTCAGCGTGCCCGCCTCCAGCCGGGTCGCCTGCACCAGCGCGTCCACCACCCGCGCGTCCCGCCGCGACGCCAGCTTCTCCAGGCGCTCCTCGTACGTAATCACCTTCTCCAGCAGCGTGCGCAGCTCCGAGCCGCCCAGCTCCCCCGTCGGCGTCATCACCCGCGAGTGCTCGGAGGCGATCCGCAGCAGGTAGTCGTTCAGCCCCCGCTCGTCCTTCACGTACATGTCCTTCTTGTTGCGCGTGACTTTGTAGAGCGGTGGCTGCGCGATGTAGAGGTAGCCGTTCTGGATGAGCTCCGGCATCTGCCGGTAGAAGAACGTGAGGAGCAGCGTGCGGATGTGGCTGCCGTCCACGTCGGCGTCCGTCATCAGGATGATGCGGTGGTAGCGCGCCTTCTCCCAGTTGTAGTCCTCGCGGCCGATCCCCGTACCCATCGCGGTGATGAGCGTCACGATCTCCGCGCTCGTGAGCATCTTCTCGAAGCGCGCCTTCTCCACGTTGAGAATCTTGCCGCGCAGCGGGAGGATGGCCTGGTTGCGCCGGTCCCGGCCCTGCTTGGCCGAGCCACCTGCGGAGTCACCCTCGACGATGTAGAGCTCGCTCTCGCTGGGGTCTCGGCTCTGGCAGTCGGCGAGCTTGCCCGGCAGCGAGCCGCCGTCCAGCACGCCCTTGCGCCGCACCGTCTCGCGCGCCTTGCGGGCGGCGATTCGCGCGCGCGTGGCATCGCCAATCTTCGCGACGATCTTCTTGCTGACGATCGGGTTCTCCTCGAGGAACGTGGCGAGCTGGTCGTTCACCATCTGCTCGACGAGGCCCTTGATTTCGCTGTTGCCCAGCTTCGTCTTCGTCTGCCCCTCGAACTGGGGGTTGGACAGCTTCACGGAGATGACGGCGGCGAGGCCCTCGCGAGCATCCTCACCCGTGGGCGTCTCCTTCAGGTCCTTCCACTGCCCGCCCTTCTCGGCGTAGCTGTTGAGCGTGCGCGTGAGCGCCGCCTTGAAGCCCGACAGGTGGCTGCCACCCTCGTGGGTGTTGATGTTGTTGGCGAAGGTGAAGATGCGCTCGTCGTAGCCATCGTTCCACTGCATGGCGATCTCCAGCGACACGCCCTCCTTCTCCGTGCGGAAGTGGATGGGCTTGTCGTGGAGCGCCTGCTTCGCCTTGTTGATGTACTCGACGAAGGAGACGATGCCGCCATCGAACTTGAAGTCGTGCTCCTTGCCGATGCGCATGTCCCGGATGATGATGCGCAGGCCGGCGTTGAGGAACGCGAGCTCGCGCATGCGCTGGCTGAGCGTCTCGAAGTTGAAGTCCACCGTCTCCATCACGGTGGTGTCCGGCTTGAACCAGATGAGCGTGCCGCGCTTGTCCGTCTCACCGACGACGGATGGCGCGCCATTGGACACGCCGCGCGCGTACGACTGCTCGAACACCTTGCCGCTGCGCTGGACGCGGACCTTGAACCACTCGGACAGGAAGTTGACGCAGGTGACGCCCACGCCGTGCAGGCCGCCGGACACCTTGTAGGCGCCGTTGCCGAACTTGCTGCCGGCGTGCAGCTCCGTGAGCACCACCTCGAGCGTGTCCTTGCCCTTGAACTTGGGATCCGGGTGCGGCCCCACGGGGATGCCTCGGCCGTTGTCCTGCACCGATAGCGAGCCATCCACATGGATGACCACCTCGATGTCCGTGCAGTGGCCCGCGAGGGCCTCGTCGACGGAGTTGTCCACCACCTCGTACACGAGCTTGTGCAGCCCGTACGTCATGGTGTCGCCGATGTACATGCCCGGGCGCTTCCGGACGGCCTCCAGGCCCTCCAGCTTCGTGATGGCACCGGTGTCGTAATCCGCGGGCGATGGCGCCGCGGCGGTGCCGGGGGCGGGGATGTTTTCCATGCGCTAGAAATCCTTGGGAAGACGCGTGGCTGGACCGGTGTGCCTACCACTTCGAGACACACCGAACAAGATTGTTGAGAACACGCAAGGCAGCGAAAAGATTCACGAAATACCCCGCGCGACGCTATGCGTCATAACGCGGTGCGGGCTTCCTTTCTTCCAGGGCGCTCGCCAGCTCGCCATAGGCCGCCCGCGAGGGGAAGAGATGACGGGTCACCAACACACGGCCGCCCTCGTCCAGGAACAGGCCGAGCACGTCTCCCTTACCTCCGAGCCGGCGAACGGAGTCGATCTGCCCCCAGGACAGCTGGAGCTGGCTGCCGGTGAAGGGGCGGGCCACCTGGACGCCCCGGGCGTTGAGGGTGACGCCCCAACCAGGACGCGGGCGCAACCGGTGCCAGGCGAAGACGAAGGCGAGCATCAATCCTCCGGTGAAGCCCGCTCGGACCACGGACAAGGGGGTGTTGCCCACGGCCCGGGCATCCGCCAGAGCCCAGGCGCTGAGGATGGCGAGCGCGCACGCCCCCACGAAGAGGGCCCGGCGCGTCGGACGAGGATCAAAGGCGAAGAAGCGAGGCTCCATGCGAGCAGCCGCACCCTAACCTCCTGGAGGGCCGGCCGGGGATTTTCCGCACGCCGGCTGTCCACCCGCGAGCGCCTGGAAGCGCCTACCCTGGCGCCATGACGGACGCTGAACTCAGCGCGCGCCTGCGCGCCAACATCCTGGGCTTCCGCACCGTGCAGGCATGCCACGGTCCGTTGCGGGTGTGGGAGCTGCCCGGGGTGCGGGCCTTCACCCTGCCCGGACATGCGAACAGCCTCTTCCAGCATCAGGTGCTGTACGAGGACGCCCGGGCGCTCGCCGAGGCCCTCGCGCCCCTGGAGGCGTGGTACCGCGAGCAGGGCGTGCGCGCCTGGCGCGTGCCCGTCTACCCGGGTGACGTGGCCGCGGAGGCCGAGCTGGCCCGCGCGGGATACCGCCCCGATGGCGTCCTCCCCGCAATGGGCCTCCCCCTGGCGCCCCCGCCTTCCCACCTCCCCGCGGGCACCACCCTGGAGCATCCGGAGCACCTGGACGAGCTGCTGACGCTCAACGGGCTCTTCTACGGCGAGGAGTCCGTCGTCCACCTCGAGGCGTGGCGCACGCGGATGCCCCCGGCCCACGTGCACGCCGTGATGGTGCGCGAGGCGGGCCGGGTGCTCGCCGCAGGCCTCACCTTCGAGCAGGAAGGCACCGCGGGCATCTACCTGGTGGCCACCCACCCCGAGGCGCGCCGCATGGGACTGGGCACCCGGGTGATGCAGGGCCTGCACGCGGACGCGCACGCCCGGGGCTGCACCGCCGTCGTCCTCCAGGCCTCGCCCATGGGACATGGCCTCTACCAGCGGCTCGGCTACCGGGACCTGGGCAGGTGGACCAACTGGGTGCGCCGCGCCGACTGAGGCCTCACTCGCGCAGCAGGTGCTGGCCCACCGTCTCCACCAGCACCTCCACGTCCACCGGCTTGCGCAGGTAGGCACACGCGCCCACCTCCCGCGCCACGGCGGCGTTGCTGGCCGAGGCGGAGAAGATGACCACGGGGATGTCCTTCCAGTCAGGCATCGCGTGCATCTCCTGGGCGAAGCCCTGGCCGTCCAGCACCGGCATCATCATGTCCAGCAGCACCAGGCCCGGCAGAGGCCGCGCCTGCGCGAGCACCTCCAGCGCCTCGCGGCCATTGCAGGCCCCCAGCACATTGAAGCCCGCGTCGCGCAGCACCTCCTCGAGCGCCTCGCGTAGGTCCGCGTCGTCGTCCACGACCAGCAGGGGGCGCATCACGCGGGCACCTCTGCCGCCGGCGAGGCGGCTCGCAGGGGCAACTCCAGGGTGAAGCGGGCACCACCGCCCGGGCGCTGCTCGGCCCACACCCGGCCCCCATGCGCCTCCGCCGCCCGGCGCGTCAGGTACAGCCCCAGCCCGAGCCCCCCGTAGGAGCGCGAGGACACCGCCCGTCCGAAGCGCTCGAAGATGCGCTCGAGCTGGTCCTCGGGAATCCCGATGCCCCGGTCCTCCACCACCACCCGCGCCACCTCCGCGCCCGGCACCACCCGCACCTCCACCGGCTGGTGCGGGCCGAACTTGAGCGCGTTGGACACCAGGCTGGACACCCCCTGCTCCACCCGCATCCGGTCCCACTGGCCCACCACGCCCGGGGCCACCTCCAGCTTCAGCGCGCAGCCCACGGCCTGGGCCTCCGCCTCGAAGCGCTCCAGCACCTCGCCCACCAGCTCGCCCAGGTCCACCCGCTCCAGCGACAGGGGCAGCCGGCCTGTGGACAGGCGCGACACGTCCAGCAGCGTCTCCACCAGCGTGCCCAGGCGCCGCACCTGGCGCAGGCCCCGCTCCAGCCGGCCCACCAGGTCCGAGGAGGACTCGCGCCGCGCCCGCTGCACGAGCGTGCCCAGCTGCAACCCCAGCGTGGTGAGCGGGGTGCGCAGCTCGTGGGCGGCCACGGCGAGGAACTCGTCGCGCAGGCGGATGGCCTCCTGGGCCTCGCGGTAGAGGCGCGCGTTCTCCAGCGCCAGGGCGGCGCGGCGCGCCAGCTCCTGGGCCACGGACAGGTCCACCGGGGTGAAGCCCTGCCGGCTCCCGGTGATGCCGAGCGTCATCACCCCCAGCCGCCTCGCGCGCCCCAGCAGGGGCACGTGGATGGCCGAGCGCAGCCCCATCCCCAGCAACGCGCGCAGGTGCTCCGGCGAGCGCGCCAGCACCTCCAGACGCGAGGAGGGAACGTCCGAAACCAGTTGCGACTCGCCGCTGCGCCACACGTACGCGGGGCCCGAGGCGGCGCCCGGGTCCAGCGGGAAGAGCCGGTCCGCCTCGAAGCCGCGCCGCACCCACTCGGGGTCCTCGTGCGCCAGCGCCGCCAGGCGCAGCGCCTTCCCATCCTCGGAGACGTAGACGGCACACCAGTCCGCCAGCTCCGGCACCGGCAGGTGCACCACGTGGTCCAGCGTCTCCTGGAAGTCCAGTGAGCGGGCCAGCACCTCGCTGGCGTTCGCCAGCAGGGCCCGGTCCCGCTCGCCCCGGGCGCGCTCGTGGCGGATGCGGGCCTCCTCCAGCTCGCGCGACACCGCGGCCGGCAGCCGGGTGAGCAGCGACTTGGGGAAGTAGTCGCGCGCCCCGGCCTTCATCACCTCCACGCCCTCCCACTCGCCCACGCTGCCGGAGACGACGATGACGGGGATGTCCAGGCCGCTGTCGTGCACCACGCCGAGCACCGCCGGAGCGTCGAAGCCGGGCAGACGATAGTCGGAGAGGATGATGTCCCAGGGCTCGTTGCGCAGCGCCGCGCGCAGCTCCTCGGCCGTCTGCACGCGGATGCTCTGCACCTCGAAGCCACCCCGGCGCAGCTCGCGCTCCACCAGGACCCGGTCATCCGGGTTGTCCTCCACCAGCAGGGCGCGCAGGGACCGGGTCATTCATACGCTCCCGGCTGCGGCACGCGGTTGAGCATCAGCCAGTAGACGCCGAGCTGACGCGCCGCCTCGACGAACTCGGTGTAGCTCACCGGCTTGCGCACGTAGCTGTTGCAGCCCTGGCTGTAGCTCTCCACCAGGTCCTTCTCCTCGTCCGAGGAGGTGAGGATGACCACGGGGAGGAAGCGGGTGCGTGGGTCGGCGCGAATCCGCTGCAGCACCTCGTGCCCGTCCAGGAGCGGCAGCTTGAGGTCCAACAGCACCAGGGAGGGCAGCGGCTCGCCGGCCCGGTGCGCATACGCGCCGCGAGCGAAGAGGTAGTCGAGCGCCTCCACGCCGTCCCCGGCCACATCCAGCGGCTGGGTGAGACCCGCGCGCTGGAAGGCACGCCGGGTGAGGTCCACGTCGTCGGGGTTGTCCTCCACGAGGAGAATGGAGCGCGGGTCCCTCATGGGAGTGCCTCCTGAAGGGAGAAACGGAAGGTGGCGCCCTCGCCCCGAGTGGACTGGGCCTCGATGACCCCACCGTGCCTGTGGACGATGCGCTGCACCGTGGCCAGGCCGATGCCCGTCCCTGGGTACTCGGTGGCCTTGTGCAGCCGCTGGAAGGGGCTGAAGAGCTTGCCCGCGTACGCCATGTCGAACCCCACGCCGTTGTCGCGGACAGCGTAGTGAGTCACCCCGCCGGCCGTCTCCGAGAAGAACTCGATGTGGGCCCCGGAGCGCTTGCTGGTGAACTTCCAGGCGTTGCCCAGCAGGTTCTCCAGCACCACCCGGAGCAGCCGCGGATCTCCCCGGGCGGAGAGTCCGGGCTGGATGGAGAACGTCGCGTCGCGCCCGGGGTCACGCTGGCGCAGCTCCTGGGCCACGGACGTGGCGAGCGCACTGAGGTCCACCGGCTCGCACTTCAGCTCGGCACGGCTGACGCGGGAGAGCCGCAACAGGTCGTCGATGAGCTGGCCCATGCGCGTGGCGGCCCCCTGCAGCCTCGTGAGCAGCTGGAGGCTGTCGGACGACATGCGCTCGCCCTCGTCCTCGCGAATCGCCTGGGCGAAACCATCGATGGCGCGCAGGGGGGAGCGCAGGTCATGGGAGACGGAGTAGCTGAAGGCCTCCAGCTCGCGGTTGGCGGCGGTGAGCTCGGCGGTGCGCTGGGCGACGCGGGACTCCAACCGGACCTCGCTGGCGCGCAGGGCGTCCGCCTGGGCACGAACCTGGGCCAGACTGGACTCATAGTCCTGGGACAGGGTGAGCAACTGACGGCGGCTGGACCAGGTCAGCAGCACGCCCACGGAGATCGCCCACAGCCCCCCCACGAGCAGCACGGTCCGGCCCGCCCGCCGGGCCTCCACATCCCGCTGGGTGGCGCGCTGGCGCTCCTCCAGGGCGATGGTGTCCAGGGTCTCCCGGACAGCATCCATCCGCACCTTGCCAACGCCCGAGCGCACCAGGACGAGCCACTCGCTCTTCTGCTCGAAGCGCGAGAGCATCTCCGTGGCCACCCGCTCCCACTCCCGCCAGCGCTCGCGCAGCTCCACCATCCAGACCCCCTGCAGGGGCTCACCCGCCAGACCCTGCTCCAGCTCCTCGATGGCCGCGGGGAGCCGTTGCCCGGCCGCATGGTAGGGCTCCAGGAAGACGGGCGCTCCGGTGAGGAGGTAGCCCCGCACGCCGGTCTCCCGGTCGATGAGCAACTGACGCACCCGCTCCACCTGGGTGAGGGTCGCCTGGGTGCGCCGCGCCTTTTCCTGGGAGTGCAGCAGGTTGCCCACCTCCCACAGGAGGATGACGGCCAGCAGGAGCAGCAGCGTCAACGGCAACAGGATGGCGCGCAGCAGCAGGCGGCGGAAGCGTCGAGGGTCGGTCGGAGGCATCGCGCGGGCCGGGGAGAGGGACACGTCCCCGTGAAGGTTGGGGGTGGAATCAGGCCCTTCAACCCGTGCCGCCGAGCCCGGGAACCGAGCAGGGGACGGAGGCTCGCCCGGCTCCAGGCGTCTGACCTCCCAGGAGCCCCCGGCCCGCGAGTCCACCTGACCTGAGCAGTAGCCCTCGGGGTGATTCCGTGAGTAGTGTCGCGCACCATGACTTGTCGACTCATGTGCGGGGCTCGCCAGCCCCAGGTGCTCCGCCACCCGCCTCGAAACAGACGACTCCCGAGGGCATCCGGCCCGCTCCAGCCAGGAGGAGCCACCCATGGCTGAGGACGCCCCGCGCCCGACCCGCTCCAGCCGCCCCGGCAACCGTCCGGGCGCGCGCCGGCAACCCCGGCCCGAGCTGACCGTGGGAGCCCAGGTGGCCGGCTACAGGGTGGAGACCCGGCTGGGAGCGGGGGGCTACGGCACGGTGTACCGGGCGCGCAGCGGCAGGAGCGTCGTCGCGCTGAAGCTGCTGGCCCTGGAGACCTCGGAGGGCTGGGAGGAGCGGGAGGTGGACGTGCTCCGCCGGCTGAAGCACCCCCACGTGGTGCGGCTGCTGGGCTACGTCGACTGGCCGGAGGACGAGCCCTCCTTCCGAGTCCTCCTCATGGAGCACGTGGACGGGCTGCCCGTGGACGAGTGGGCGCGTCAGTACAACCCGTCGGCGCTCGAGGTGGTGGAGCTGATGCTGCCCCTGCTGGAGGCGCTCGGCGCGGTACACGCCGCGGGCGTGGTGCACCGGGACGTGAAGATGAGCAACATCCTGGTGCGAACCTCGGACGGCCGGCCGGTGCTGGTGGACTTCGGAGCGGGGGCCTACCCGGGAGCGCCCACGCTGACCTCCTCGGGACTGCCGCCGGGCACCGCGGAGTACCGCAGCCCCGAGGCCTGGGACTACTTCCGGCGCCACGTGGGAGAGGACGGGGCGCGCTACCGGCCGATGCCCTCGGATGACCTGTGGGCAGTGGGCGTCCAACTCTACTGGCTGCTGACGGACCGGCTGCCGTTCACGGGCGGGGACTTTCTCGCGGTCGGCACGGCCGTGCTCAACAAGACCCCCGAGCCCCCGAGCCAGCACAACCCCCTGGCGCCCGAGGAGCTGGTCCGGGTGTGCCTGCGCATGCTGGAGAAGTCACCCGGGGCCCGGTACGCGGACGCGGACGAACTGCACGCGGAGCTGGCCGCGCTGAAGGCGAAGGCGGACGAGACGTGGCGCACGCCCCTGTTCGAGCCCCATGCCCCCCACAACGTCACCACCCGTCCGCAGGAACCCGAGGCGCAGGGGCAGGATCTGCCATTGCGGCTGGCGAGGCTCGCGAGGCAACAGCGGAGACGAGGCGCCGCGCCGAGGAAGGAGAAGACTCCCGCACCGGAGGACGCCCCTACGCCGGAGCAACCCCTCGCGCCAGAGCAGACCCCCGCGCCAGAACAAACTCCCGCGCTGGAGGGCAGCCCCCCCGGCCTCGAGCATGCTCCGCCTGCGGCCTCCATGCGCTCCGCGACACGGCGCCCGTGGTACCTGCCGGCGCTGGCGCTGGGATGCCTCGTCCTGACCCCGGTGCTGTGGCCGCACCTCTCGCGGATGACGGACATGTCCTCGAAGGTAGTACGTCCGACCCAACCTCCGATGTCACCCAAGCCCTTTCCCATACACTGGGACACTTTTGTCCGAGATGTCGCGTCCGCGCTGAAACAGCCTGATGGTGGTGAAGACGCGGCGCTCAACGGGAAAGTCCTTTCAGCGCCCGTCATCAACGCCAGACACAGCGAGGAAGACATGCGCGTGAAGAAGACTCCACAGAAGGACTCCCCCCCCACCCAGACCGAGAAGGCACCGCCGAAGGACAAGAGAATGCTTTGCCTGAGCCTCGCCGGCGCAGCCGCCGTCGCAGCTGGCTGCACCACGCCCTCGCTCGTCCAGAAGGCCTTCATCGACTACCACGACAGAGAGAAAGGGCCTCAGAAGAGAGCTGTGGAACTGGTGTTGGAATGCAAGCCCGAATGGGCCGAGAACATGAAGAAGAAGGGCATCCCCGTCGGGAGCGTCCACGACAACCCCTTCCACGAGATCATCAACAGAACAAATATGAAAAAGGAGCAGGCAGCGGTCGATCTGGACCAGACATCCCTTGAGCTCCAGACTCAATGGGGGTCATTGCCAGCCAATGGGTTCTTTGGCGGATCGAGCGTCGTCATTGGGAACCGCATCTACACCCGGTTTCACAATTTCGGCCACCCCAATCCGAAAGTCCCAACGCGCGACAAGCTGTGCGTGGAGGTCTGGCACAACGGTGAGCTCGGCGCTCCCTACCTGGGAGTGGATCCGCAAAGACCGAGGACGGGTGTCCTCTCTGTGCCCAACATCCAGCTGAAGGCCGTGGATAAGTTCCACTAGCCCACGCGCTCTCTGCTGGCAAACGGTCCGCACGTGATCCTCGCGCCCCTTCTGACCCTGGCCCTGCTTACGGGAAGTGCTCCCTCCCCGGGAGTGCATGCGTGTGAGCGAATCAGGCACCGCATCGAGCTGACTTCGAGCCCACCGCAGGAACCTCACGATGCCTGCGTCGGCGCGGAGCTTGCCTCCTCCCTGCCTTTGGCTCAACCCCTCCAGCCGGAAGCCATTGAGCCGCATCAAGCGGAACCCGCCTCCCCTCGAGAGAAACATCCTCCAGAGGGCGGCCTCACGGATATGGCTCTCTCAAAAATGACAGGCGAGAGTGATACCTCCGTCCGAGATCTCAGAGGACACGTCATATGGCTACCTGAATGGGGTGCTCTCTTGCGGCTCAACAGCTACCGGAGCACTCCGCCCAAGGACCCATCCAGAGTGCACGTGATGCTCCAGTTAGAGTGGGTTGCCCCTCGTACCAGCGCTTCATGGTCCGCTACACGAGCATCGTTGAAATGCTCTAGCGATGCCTACATCAAGGTTGACGTGTGGCAGGCTCCTGACTCTTCCGATGCCGATGTGCGCATCCTGATGGAGACCCATGTGGATGTTCGTGAGTTCTGCACCCCATATCAGCTCAGATTGGAAATGAGGGAGGGCACCAACGAGATGACCTTGACTCTCGATGACATCACGTTCCCCTGAGCATCTGCCGGACTGGCTCAAACCGTAGGCAGGGGGGGTCAGACTTCTTCGTCGGGCAAGAGCGTTAGCAGCAATTCGTCGTCAGGCCCGAGTGGGCGCCAACCAGGCGGCGGAGGCGTGGCGAGGAGCACGGCCCTGGCCTGCCTTACGCGTTCCTTATGCGTTTCTGGAGTGAAGGAAGTCCACAGGCCGAGAGCCTTGGCAACCTTGAAACGGATTGCGTCGTCCATCTCGGTCGGCCAACCGTCGGGGAGACTCTGGGACAGCTCGCGCACGAGCTGGCCGCGTACCAGTCGTGTGAGCCGATGGGTCCGCTCTGCCTCGTCAACCAGCACGCCAAACACCTGCGCCCCGGCGACGTCATCCTTGCCAAGCTCCTCGGGCAGCGCCACCAGCGAGGCGGTAGGGCGCGACTCGGCGAATGCAGTGACGGAATCGAAACCCCGTTCACGGACCCGCTCATATAGGCGGACCCTCCAATAGCCCTGCCAGGTACGTCCGTCGCTCATCGCCCTCTCCAGGGATGGGGGTTCAGACTTCCTCGTCAGGCAGGAGCGTGCGCAGCAGCTCGTCGTCGGGACCGAGCGGGCGCCACCCGGGCGGCGGCGGCGTGGCGAGGAGCGCATCACCGACTTGATCGGCGCGCTCCTCATGAGTTTCTGGGGTGTAGGTACTCCAACGGGCGAGTGCCACGGCGACCTTGAAGCGGTTTGCATCGTCAAGCACGGCCGGCCAGCCATTCGGGAGTGCTTCGGCCAGCTCGCGCACGAGTTGACTGCGCACCAAACGTATGATCCGACGACTCCGCTCCGCCTCAGCGACCAACCCGCTGAAAATCTGCACTGCGTTGATGTCATCCTCTCCAAGTTCTTCCGCCAGCGTCACCAGCGAGGCGGTAGGGCGCGCTTCGGCGAAGGCCGTGAGCGAATCATAACCGCGCTCGCGCACCCGCTCATACAGGCGGACCCTCCAGTTGCCCCGCCAGGTACGTCCCTCGTTCATCGCCCTCTCCAGGGGGTGAAGTTCAGACTTCCTCATCGGGCAAGAGAGTGCGGAGCAACTCGTCGTCGGGCCCGAGCGGGCGCCAACCTGGCGGCGGTGGTGTTGCGAGAAGCGCATCACCTACCCGATCGACGCACTCCTTGTGGGTCTCTGGGGTGAAGGCAAACCATAAGCCAAGTGCCTTGGCAACTTTGAAACGGTTTGCATCGTCCATCACGGCCGGCCAACCGTCAGGGAGACTCTGGGACAGCTGGCGCACGAACACATCGCGAACCAACCGTGAGACCTGCTTGCGCTGCTCCGCCTCGGCGAGCAACCCCCTCAACACTTGCACCCCTGCGATGTCCTTGCCTAGCTCCTCGGCCAGCACATACAGCGGAACTGCAGGGCGCGCCTCGGCGAAGGTCGTGAGCGAAGCGAAACCACGCTCGCGGACCCGCTCATACAGGCAGACCCTCCAGTTGCCCCGCCAGGTACGTCCGTCACTCATCGCCCTCTCCAAAGGTGGGGTTCAGACTTCCTCGTCGGGCAGGAGCGAGCGCAGCAACTCATCGTCAGGACCGAGCGGGCGCCACCCGGGCGGCGGCGGCGTGGCGAGGAGAGCATCACCGATCCGCCTTACGCGCTCCCTATGAGTCTCTGGAGTGTAGGAGGTCCACAAACCGAGCGTCCTGGCAACCTTGAAACGGTTAGCATCGTCCAGTACGGCCGGCCAGCCGTTGGGGAGACCTTCGGACAGTTCGCGCACGAGCTGGCCGCGCACCAAGCGTGTGAGCCGATGGCTCCGCTCCGCCTCGGCCACCAACCCACTGAACACCTGCACTGCGTTGACGTCGTCCTCGCCAAGCTCCTCGGCCAGCGCCACCAAAGAGGCGGTGGGGCGCGCATCAGCGAAGGCCGTGAGAGAATCATAACCTCGCTCGCGGGCCCGCTCATACAGGCGCACCTTCCAGTTGCCCTGCCAGGAACGTCCGTCAGTCACTTTCCTCTCCAGGGGTGAATTTCAGACTTCCTTATCAGGAAGGAGCGTTAACAGTAGCTCGTCGTCGGGGCCGAGTGGCCGCCAACCGGGCGGAGGCGGAGAAGCACGGAGCGCTGCCTTAGCCTGCTCGACGCGCTCCTGATGAGTTTCTGGGGTGAAGGTGCCCCAACGGGCAAGTGCATGAGCGACGTCGAACCTGTTGGCGTCGTCCAGCACGGCCGGCCAGCCGTTCGGGAGCTGCTCGGACAATTCGCGCACGAGTTGCCCGCGTACCAAACGCGTGACCCGGCGGCTTCGCTCCGCTTCGGCCACCAGTCCGCGGAACACCTGCACCCCGGCAACATCGTCCGGACCAAGCTCCTCGGCCAACGCCACCAGCGAAGCGGTGGGGCGCGCCTCAGCGAAGGCGGTGAGCGAATCGTAGCCGCGCTCGCGGACCCGCTCGTACAGGCGCACTACCCAGTTGCCCTCCCAGGAACGGTCCTCGCTCATTGTCCTCTCCAGGGGGTGAAGTTCAGACTTCCTCGTCGGGCAGGAGCGTGAGCAGCAGCTCATCGTCAGGCCCCAGCGGGCGCCACCCAGGTGGCGGCGGCGTGGCGAGGAGCGCATCGCCAACTTTATCGGCACGCTCCCTATGGGTTTCTGGGGTGTCGGCAAACCACGAGCCGAGCGCCTTGGCAACCTTGAAGCGGTTGGCGTCATCCAGTAAGGCCGGCCAGCCGTCGGGAAGACACTCGGACAGCTCGCGCACAAGCACATCGCGGACAAAGCGTGTGACCTGCTTGCGCTGCTCCGCCTCGGCGAGCAACCCGCTCAACACTTGCACCCCGACGACATCCTCCTCGCCAAGCTCCTCGGCCAGCGCCACCAGCGAGGCGGTGGGACGGGCGTTTGCGAAGGCGGTGAGCGAATCGTAACCGCGCTCACGAACCCGCTCATACAGGCGGACCCTCCAGTTGCCCCGCCAAGCCTGTCCGCCGCTCATTGCCCTCTCCAGCGAGTGAACTCCATCGGGATACCATAGCGCCGCATGCGATACGCGACGATGTCCAAGACCTCATTCCACGTCAGCATCCTGCCTGCCTTGGCCTCGGCTTGATATAGCGCATCCATGATCATCCGGTTCCATTCGCCGGGCCACATGCGACCCAGGCGCCAGTTACCGCCACCATGAATCGCCTCGTGGTGCGCCTGCTCCATCTCGACACAGAACTGGTGGATGTCCATCTCGCCGGTAAAACCACGCTTCTCGAACCACTCACGGAACTCTTGCGGCAGGACATGGTGCTGCGGTGGCTCGGCCATGCCCGCCCCCGCTCTTCCCGTCACTCGCATGCCCCGCACCTCGGGCCCATCGCCCAGCGCGTCGCGCACGCCCTGTGGAAGCTCGTCGTGTGCCTGCGCCATCAGCACCTGGCCGGCGTGTATCCGCACAGCGGCGCTCACGACGGGAATCGAGATGACTCCCGCCCGCACCAGCCGGCGCATCATCTCCACCCACTCGGCAGAGACGACAATCCGCGTCCCCATCATCACCCCGTCGGCGCCCACCACCAGTCCCACTCCCAGCGTGACGGGCGCTGCCGGTGGTAGCCGGGGCAGCGAAAACCTCATCGCCGATACCATGGTGGCCGTCTCCAAGAGCTGCGCCACCAGCACGGCCTTCTCGTACTGCTTCGCCGCCACTCGCACCGCCTCTCGGGTTGCGGCGAACTCTCCGGTGAGGTGCCCTATCAACGCGGGCAGATCGGCCGCCGCTGCCTCTACCTGCCCTGGCTCCCCGGAGGCCAGCGCCGTCATGGTTGGCTCGAGCATCATCCGCAAGCGCTCCATGTCCACGAACAGCCTCTCCACGCTGTAGTAGGGGCACTGCTCGAGCACGACGTCGGCGAGGTTGAGCAAGTCGACCCATACGGCGAGCAGGATGGAGCCCAACATGGCGGCCTCGAGCCTCGGGCCGCTCAGGCGCAGCAGGGCCAGCTGCATGTCCGGGTCATCCACCTCCGAGGCCGTGTTGGACAGCCGGGTGGCGGCAGCGAGCTCGGCGTCAATCCATCGCAGTTGACGTTCGCCTTGGACGACGGAGGAGATGAACAGGCCGTCGTGTCGACCGGCGATGCCCGACTTGCTGGCCTTGAGTCTGGAGAGCTCTCCCGAAATGCGGCGGGTGGAGCCCGACACTTCGAGAACAGCACCGAGGACCGCCTGACGGGCCAGTGTGACGCTCTGCCGCCCGGCCTCTGCGACGTCACGTTCCCCAGAGCCCGCCCCCGTCACGACCTCGCGGGAGCCCCGGCGACGGTGCAGCCTCTCCTCTACCTCGGGCTCCGACAGGGAGGAGGGTGATGGGGCGGCGAGAACGCGCGGAAGCTCCTCGCGCGGCGTGTAGCCCAGGTTTCTCCCCCGCTCCGGCGGTGGCGTCAACGATGCGCAGCCGGTGGTCAGCACGGCCATGATCAGCATCAACACCACCCACGGGTGTGTCCTCATCGTGCGCGCCTCCTGGAAACGCCCCCACGTGGAGGCATGACCAGGTAATACCCGCACAGTCCGACAAAAGAGGCCAAACCGGTGGTGAATGAGTGGCTTCGAGCCGAAGGCAATCGAGAGCCGCGAGGAGAACCCCAGCCCGGGGAAGCATCCGCTCCCCAGGCCAGACGCTTCTCCGGGCCAGCACGTCCTACTTCGCCGCGAGCAGCTCCGCCTGCGCGGCCGCCACCGCCACACCCGGCTCCGTACGATGGCCCGCCGCCACGAGCGCCCGCTCCACCGCGCCCACGGTGGCCAGCACATCGCCCGGGCCCACCACGTTCATGTGCCCAACGCGGAAGTAGCGCGTCTTGAGTTGCGGATGCAGTCCACCCGCCAGCACCACGCCCTGCTCCCGCGCACGGCCGAGCACCGCGGCGTCCAATCCCTCCGGGTAGTAGAGGGCACTGAGCGTATGGGCGGCCAGGGACTCGGACACCGGCAGCATCCGCAGCCCCAGCGCCCGCCACGCGGCGCGGAAGGCATGGGCCATCCGGCGATGCCTCGTGAAGCGCGCCTCCATCCCCTCGCGCAATATCTGTCCCAGGCTCACGTCCAGGGCGCACACCAGGTTGACGGGCGGCGTGGCGAAGTAGGCGGCCCGGCCGGCCTCATAGGCCTCCATGATGGGGAGCCACTCGCCGAAGTCCGCGTACAGCGAGCGCACCGGAGTCCGCCGGGCCTTCCACGCGGCCATGGCACGCGGGCTCACCGTAAGCAATGCCAGTCCCGGCGGCACGCCAATCGCCTTCTGGCTCGCGGTCAGGTACACGTCCGCGCCCCACGCCTCCTGGTGGAACGTCTCCCCCGCGGTGGCGCACACCCCGTCCACCACCGACAACACCCCGTGCCGGTCCGCGGCCTTCACCAGCGGCTCCACCGGCGCCAGCACCCCGGTGCTCGTGTCCACGTGGGTGACCGTCATCACCTTGAAGCGTCCACCCGCCAACACCTTCTCCACCTCCGCCACGTCCGGAGCCTCGCCCGGCGCGCACCGCGCCTGCACCACCTCCGCCCCGTAGCGCTCGAGCAGCGTGGCCATCCGGTCACTGAAATACCCGGTGTTCACCACCAGGGCTCGCTCGCCCGGCTCCACCAGGTTGGCCACCGCCAGCTCCATGGCCAGCGTGCCGCTGCCCGCCACCACGAAGGGCTGCGCCGAGGGCGCCAGGCACACCTCGCGCAACCGCTTCAGCGCCCGGCCGAAGACGGCGATGAACTCGGGGGCCACGTGGCTGGCCGTCTTCGCGCCCAGTACTCGCAGTACCTCCGGGTCGAACTCCACGGGGCCGGGAATCATCAGCAGATCTCGCTCGCTCACGCAGACTCCTCTCTCTCGATTGACGACACGGGGGCGTAGCGTAGCCCGGTCCGGGACTCCACGGCGGATTCAGTGGAAATGGAGTGTCAGGTCCGGCCAGGGTGCCGCGTCTCTTCATGCATAGGCGGCGGCGACGGCGGATTCGCCCGAGCCCCCGCGAACGATTTGAAACGTCCGTCCGGAGAGGTCATACACGCACCTCTGTTGGTTCGAATCCAACTCCCGGCACCATGCGCCGGGATAGCCAAATGGTAAAGGCACTCGACTCTTCATCGAGCATTTCGACGGCTTCCCCACTCGGGCGTTTCATCCCTTTCTGACAGCATTCGCGTCCGGCCGAAGCGGCCCTACAAGCCCATACTCTCGCGGCCGCCGGTTCGAATCCGGCCCTCCCGACTTCACACCGGGAGGTAGCTCAGGGGTAGAGCACGAGCTCCAAGACGGCTTCTTCACTCGGACGCAAACCTTCATCCCTCCGCATCCGGTAGCATGCGGGCCCCATGGCCCCTCCGGTTCGGATCCTGCGGCTGGACCACGTGCAGCTCACCATCCCCAAGGGAATGGAAGACGCGGCGCGTGCCTTCTACTGCGGTACCCTCGGCATGGCGGAGCGCGAGAAGCCGGACGCCCTCAAGGGGCGAGGAGGCTTCTGGCTCCAGCTCTCCGGCTTCCAGGTCCACATCGGCACCGAAGACGGAGTGGAGCGGTTGCGCACCAAGGCGCACCCCGCCTTCGAGGTGGAGGACCTCGATGCGGTGCGGCAAGTCCTCGAGCAGGCTGGCATCGCCACCGAGGACGGCGTCCCCATTCCCGGCATGCGCCGCTTCGAGTGCCGTGACCCGTTCGGCAACCGGCTGGAGTTTCTCCAGATGGAGCCGAGCAGGTAGCCTCCGCGCACCATGCGCTGGCCCCTCATCGTACTCGTCGCACTCGTCTCCCTCCGCTGTACCCACGCTCCCGAGGCCCCAGCGGCCACCCCGGCTCCCGCGCCGGTGGCCGCCACTCCGGACTGGCCCGAGCCCCAACCTCCCACGCTGCGTCTGCCCGACTCCGTACGGCCGGCGCGCTACGCGCTGGACCTGACGCTCCTGCCCGCCGAGCCCACCTATGCCGGCACCGTCACCATCGACGTGGAGGTCCGTGAGCCCGTGCGTCAGGTGTGGTTGCACGCGCAGGACCTCCAGGTGACCTACGCGGGCGTCCTCGCCGGAGGCCGCACGCTGGAGGCCAAGACCGTCACCGCCAGCGAAGGACGGCTCGGCCTGCTGCTCCCCGAGACGCTCGGGGCCGGCACGTATCAGCTCACCCTCGCCTTCATCGGCCGCGCGGACCGCGAGCGCAGCCAGGGCATCTACGCCGTGGAGGAAGGCGGTGAGTCCTACCTCTACACCTTCTTCGAGCCCATCGACGCGCGGCGCGCCTTCCCGTGCTTCGACGAGCCGGGCTTCAAGGTGCCCTGGCGTCTGCGCTTCACGGTGAAGCAGGAGCACGTGGCGCTCGCCAACCACGCCATCGTCTCCGAGGAGCCGCTCCCCGGCGGGCTCAAGCGCATCACCTTCGCCGAGAGCCGCCCCATGCCGAGCTACCTCGTGGCCTTCGTGGTCGGCCCCTTCGACCTGGTGGACGGCGGCCCCATCGGGCGCGCCCACGTTCCCCTGCGCTTCATCGTGCCCCACGGCCGCGGCGCCGAGACGGCCTACGCGGCCAGCGTCACCCCGCGCATCATCACCCTGCTCGAGGACTTCTTCGACCAGACCTATCCCTACGAGAAGCTCGACGTGGCCGTGGTCCCCCGCTACTGGGGCACCATGGAGCACCCGGGCATCGTCGCGCTCGGCCAGCCCCTCACCCTCATCCGCCCCGGCGAGGAGACGGTGCAGCGCCGCAAGAGCTACGCGAACATCGCCATCCACGAGCTGGGCCACTACTGGTTCGGCGACGTCGTCACCTGCCGGTGGTGGGACGACATCTGGCTCAACGAGTCCCTCACCTCCTGGCTCGACCAGAAGATCACCGACCGCTTCGACCCGGCGTGGAGCTTCGCGCTGGAGGGCCAGGCCCGCTCCGCCGCGTTCGCATTCGAGATGGACTCGCTCACCGCCACGCCGCCCGTGCGCAAGCCCATCGCCACCAACGACGACATCGTCGGCTCCTTCGATAATGGCACCACCTACGCCAAGGGTGCCTCGCTGCTGTCCATGCTCGAGGGCTGGCTCGGTGACGAGCGCGTGCGCGACATGCTGCGCATCCACGTGCGCAAGCACGCCTGGCAGGTGGCCACCTCGGATGACCTGCTCTCTACGATGAGCGAGTCGCTGGGGCCCGACGCGGCCCGTGTCTTCCGCGGCTACATCGACCAGCCGGGCGTGCCCCGCGTCTCCGCCGAGCTGCAGTGCAAGGCGGGCACCGCTCCGAGGCTGAAGCTCTCGCAGGAGCGCTTCCTCCCCGCCGGCTCCACGGGCACCACCACGCAGACGTGGAGCATTCCCGTGTGCGTGCGCGCGGGCAAGGGCAAGGACTCCACGCGCGCCTGCACGGTGCTCACCAGCGCCACGGGAGAGATGGAGCTGCCCCTCCAGGGCTGCCCCTCGTGGCTCCTCCTCAACGCGGGCGGCACCGGCTACTACCGTGTGGGCTACTCGCGCGAGCAGCTCGCGGGCCTGCTCTCCACTCCCCAGGGGACGCTGACGACCCCGGAGCGGCTCGCCTTCCTGGCCGACGTGAAGGCCGCCGTGGAGCGTGGAGACGTGCCGCTCGGCGAGGCCCTGAAGCTCGTGCCCGCCACCACCACGGACTCCAACCGGCTCATCCTCCAGCGAGGCGCCGAGTTCCTCTCCTCCATCCACCCGGAGCTGCTCCCCGAGGCCGACCGCGAGCGCTACCGGGCGTGGATCCGCGACCTCTATGGCCCTCGCGCCCGAGCCCTGGGCTGGACACCCAAGCCGGGCGAGGGCGATGACGTGAAGCAACTGCGCTCCCTCGTCGTCGGACGCGCGGCCTTCGCGGGAGACCCGGCCCTCAATCAGGAGGCGGCGCGGCTCGCGCGGGCCTGGCTCGCGGACCGCAAGTCCGTGAACCCCGAAGTCGTCTGGATGGCCATGCAGGTGGCGGCTCGCGGCGGCGACCGGGCCCTCTTCGACACGGTGCTCGCCCAGGCCCGCGCGGCGAAGGACCGCAACGAGCGCTCCCGGCTGCTCGCCATGCTGGGAGCCTTCCGCGACCCGGCGCTCGTGAAGGAGGCGCTCGCGCTGGTGGCCGGGGACGAGTTCGACGTGCGCGAGACGCGCTCCATCCTCGGCGTCACCTTCTTCACCCCCGAGTCACGCGCGCAGGCCTGGGACTTCTACAAGCAGCACTTCGACACGCTCGCCGGAAAGCTGCGCTCCGACGAGCTCAACGGAATCATCGCGATGGTGGGAGACCTCTGCGACGAGCAGCGGCGCACCGAGGCCGAGGCCCTGTTGAGCCCTCGCGTGGCGAAGATCGAAGGCGGGCCGCGCTCGCTCTCCCGCGCGCTCGAGTCCATCCGGCTGTGCATCGAGTCGGAGCGGCGCAACCAGCCGGGCGTGCTGGAGTTCCTCCGCACCCGCGGCAAGGCCGTGAGCAAGACCGCGCCGCGCTGAAGTCCCCGAGGGGCACCGCTCACGCCTGGGCGGTGTCCCCTCCCGCGCCCAGCACGCCCCGGCCGAGCACCCGGAGCGCCTCGCGCAAGTCGGACGAGGCCGCCTCCGCCGGAGCACTCCGCGCCCGCTCCACGCGCCGCCTCGCCTGCGAGAGCGACAGCAGCTCCGCCTCGCTCCCCGGAGTGGCCTTCGCCGCCTCGGCCAGGTCCAGCGAGGCCCTCAGCAGCGAGGACAGCTCGCGCAGCACCGTGTCCCCCGAAATCTCGGGAGAGACCTCCAGCGACGCGAAGCCCTCCCGCGCGGCCGTGAGCTCGCCGAGCGCCGCCTGCACCGAGGCCAGGTGCGCGGTGAAGCGCAGCGCGTGCCAGCGCGACACCCGGTCCAGGATGGAGATGGACTCCCCCAGGCACGTGCGCGCGGACCCGAGCGCTCCGAGCGCCACCAGGGCCCTTCCCAGCTCGCCCCGCGCGACGCCCTCGAGGATGCGCATGCCGAGCTGCCGGCCCATGCACACGGTGGCCTCCAGGTGCTCGCGCGCCTCGGCTGCCCTGCCCGCATCGAGCAGGAAGCAGCCCAGGTTCACCCGCGCCAACGCATGCCCCGCGCGATCTCCCACGCGGGAGGCCTTCTCCATCGCCTCCTCCAGCAGGACCACCGCCTCCGCCGTGCCTCCGCTCTCACCAATCGCCATGGCGTAGTTGGTGAGGAAGCCCACCTCGAACGCCACATCTCCCACGGCGCGGAACAGCTCCAGCGCGGTGCGCAGGTGAGGCAGCGCCGCTCCAGCACCGTGCCGCCCCAGCTCGAGAATCCCCAGGTTGCCCACCGCGTACGCATCCATCCACCGGTCCCCCACCGAGGGCAGCTCCTGGGCCTCCTTCACCAGCTCCCAGGCCGTGCCGATGTCCCCCTCGTCGCGGGCCACGATGCTCAGGTCCACCAGGACGCGCTTCTCCCGGTCCATCGCGCCCAGCTCGCTGAACGCGGAACGGGCCGCCTCCATGTCCCTCCAGGCGGCGGCGAGCTGGCCCGCGCCATGGTGTGTCCGGCCCCGCACCGCGAGCGCCTCGGCCCGCAGCAGCGGCTCCACGTCGACGGTGGCCGACAGCTCCAGCGCCCGGTCCAACCGAGACAGGGTGATGCCCACCGGGCCGCGGGCCGTCACGTCCGGCTCCAACGCCACCAGCGCGCCCAGCGCCCGCTCCAGGGAGCCCTCGGTGGCGGGCACCACCGCCAGCGCGTTGTCACACGCGGCCAGCAGGTTCTCCCGCTCCAGCGCGAGCCGGCGGAAGGCCAGCTCTCCGCCCTCCCCTCTCATGCGCGCGCTCAGCCTGCGGGCCAGCGCCAGGTAGCAGCCCGCGTGACGTGACGCCAGGATGGTCCCCTCGCCCCGCTCCGCCAGCCGCGAAGACGCGTACTGCCGGATGCTCTCGTACATGCCCAGCCGCAGCTCCCCGGAGAGCCCGTCGGGCGCGTAGGCCCGCAGCAACGACTTCGAGCGCAGCGAGTGGATGATCTCCATCACATCCGGCCCGCCGGGAGGAAACAGGAGCACCGCCTCGGCCGCCTCCAGGGAGAAGCCACCGCGAAACACCGAGCACTGCGCCAGCGCCGCGCGCTCCGCCGGCTCCAGCAGGTTCCACGACCAGTCGATGGCGCCCCACAGTGTGCTCTGCCGCGCGGAGCCGTCGCGCCGCCCTCCCCGCAGCAGCTCGAAGCGGCGGGACAGCCGCTCCTGGATTTGAGCCACTCCCAGCAGGTTGGTGCGCGCCGCCGCGAGCTCGATGGCCAGGGGGATGCCGTCCAGCTTGCGCACGATGTCCGCCACCAGCGGGGCCTCCGCGTCCGTCAGCTCGAAGCTCCCCCGCACCGCACGCGCCCGTTGGACGAACAGACGGACCGAGTCGCAGCGGACGAGCCGCTCCGCGTGCGTCTCTCCCTCCTCGGGCACCACCAGCGGCGCCAGGTCGATGACCCGCTCCTCGGGGAGCAGCAGCGCCTCGCGCGAGGTGACGAGGAACCGGGCCCGGGGAGCCAACGCGCGCCAGCGGCCCAACATGGCCGGCATGTGATGAACGACCTGCTCCACGTTGTCGAGGATGACCAGCACCTCTCCGCGCCCGGCCAGCACCCGGCCCAGCCGCTCCGTCGGCTTGTCCTCCCCGCTGCGGTTGAGTGCGACGCCCAGTGCCTGACCCACGGCGTGGCAGATGTCGTCCACCGTCGACGCGTCCGGCAGCTCGCACATCCACACCCCGCCCTCCCAGGTGCACGCCTCCAGCTCCAGGTTGCCGAAGCGGGTGGCCAGCCGGCTCTTCCCCATGCCCCCCGGCCCCAGCAGGGTGACGAGTCGTGCCCCCTCGCCGAAGCTGCGCCGCAGCAGCGCCAGCTCCTCCTGCCTCCCGACGAGCTCCCCCGACTCGCTCGGGACATGGCCGCGCCGCACCCGCTGCACCCGCAGCGCCTCGAACCGCCGCTCCGCCAGCGACGCGGGCAGCACCTCCACCAGCGTGATGGCCTCCTCGATTCCCTTGAGGTGGTACTCACCCATCGCCCGCACCACGGGCTGGCCCAACGACGCCACCTCTCCCTCCACGCGAGCCCAGGTCGGCCCACTCACCAGCACCTGCCCGCCGTGGCCCGCGGACGCCACGCGCGCCGCCACGTTCACCACCCGGCCGAAGTAGTCCACCTGGCCTGTCCGCTCGTCGAAACGGCACTCGGGCTCGCCCAGGTGCACTCCCATGCGCACCCGCAGGCCCCGGTACACCAGCCCGCCGCCCACGCTCCTCTCTTCCGCCGCCTCCGGCTCGACCAGGAGCCCCTCCGGCCAGGGCGCGATCAGCAACGCCTGCTGTACCGCCAGACACCAGCGCACGGCCTCCACCGCCGAGGTGAAGGCCACCATGAAAGCATCCCCCTGCGTCTTCACCTCGTAGCCGCCGTGCGCCTCCAGCAGGGAGCGCAGCACCTCGTCATGGAGTTCCAGCGCCCTCCTCATCTCGGCGCTGCACCGCTCCCACAGCCGCGTGGAGCCCTGCACGTCCGTGAAGACGAGTGCCACCGTCCCGGAGGGCGCCGCCGAGGTGGAGGTCCGCCGCCGCGAGGCTCCCCCCAAGCCGGGGCTCTCGGTGATACTGGCCGGTGAAAACATGCGCAGGACGCTCCCCATCTCCCGCTCTCCCTCTCCTGCGATCATGATGACCGTGTGGCCGTAATCTCGCGCCCCCCGTGTTCGGAATCCGTGCACCAGCACACGGAGCCACCTTCCGCGAGCCGACTCCCACTCCCCCGCACCTCCCACCCTCGGCCTGCCGCGCAGCGGACGCACTCCGGACTTGGTGTGTGTCATTCGACGCGACAAGCCAGAGCGTCCAATGCCTGACAACTCCACCGCGCGCTGTCCTCCACCCCACGCGACATTCGTCCACGGACAACGCTCCGGCCTGAACTGACTCCCAGTTCATGTGCGAATTACAGAAATAGCAGCACTTTCCTGTTGGGGCCCAATTCCGCATCCGAGCACTTCGGGACGATGCGACCACCCGAGGGCTCCGGGGGGAAGACCATGAAGAGCACCTCGTCCGCACACACCCACCATACCCGGCTCACGGCGCCCACCCTGCCGCTGCTCATTGGAGCACTGTTGCTCACCTCCACCGGGGGTTGCGAACCGGTGGAGGAGCCCGCGCAGACGCCACAGCCCATGGAGCTCGGCACGTCCATCCAGGGCCTCGAGAATGACAATGGCTTGACGAGCAATGGACTGACATTCAATGGGCTGGCCTTCAACGGACTGGCCTTCAATGGTCTGGCATTCAATGGCCTGGCCAGCAGTGCCTTCGCCTCCTGGTTCCAGCAGAACGCCATGACCACCAGTCTCTTCATGAAGTACCTGGTCCGTTGCGCCCTGCCGGCCGGGCAGTCGCGCACGTACTGGGATGGCTCCTCCAGCTATACATGGGCGGGGAGCCTGGGGTTGGCGCCGAACTGGGCGGGAGGCTCGCCGGCCACCGTGGCGGAGCAGCAGGTCGTCACCGCGTGCCTGGCGGCCCTCACCAACAAGTTCGGGCGCACGGTCGGCATCTCCGTCCTGGGAGCCAACGCCCAGGGACAGCTCATTCCCTATACGAACGCGGAACTATCGGACTACCCGCTGCGGGAGGCCTGCTTCTTCGGCAACATCTTCAACGATGATGGCCTCTTCGTCGGAAACGATCAGGCGCCCCTGACCCCCTCACAGAGCAGCCTCCGCGCCTGCGCACTCGAGGGAGGCGACGAGTGCCCGCCGCTCGTGCACATCGGCAGTTGTCAGGCGAGCTGCACGCTGGACCCCACGGGGACGTACTACACGCAGTGCACCCGCAACGGCAAAACCTACCGCCCCATCACCACCCGGCTGCGCGCCCAGGAAATCTACGCGTGCGGTGACGGCATCTGCCAGCCCACCGAGTCCTGTGGCAAAAGCAACCGCTACGACGACTGCGCACTGGATTGCGGCCCCTGCCGCTGAGCCCACGGGCCCGCGCGGCCAGGGGCACGGCACCGCTCACCGCCCGCCCTCGCCGAGCACGCGCAGCAGGTAGAAGACATATCCATAGGATGCGCCATGGCGCGCGAAGAGGGAGATCTCCCGCTCCGTCTCCTCGATGGCGGTGGCGAGGTCCACGTCCCGCTGGGCCCGCTCCCGGAGAGCGCTCATGCGCGCCTCCAGCGGATGGTAGTACTCGTCCCACCACGCCGAGGCCGGGAGCACGAAGGTATCCAGCACCTCGAAGCCGGCCTCGCGGGCCTTGGCGCTGTTGACGAAGAGAGAGCCCATGCGGGGATAGGCCTCGCGCCAGAAGTCAGCGGCCTCCGGGGGTGGCGAGTCCGTGAGCCACGTCGCCTCGGTGGCGGCGAGCAACCCCTCGGGGCGCAGCAGCGGACGCCAGCGCCGCAAGCCGTCGGACCAGCCCAGGATGTAGATGGAGCCCTCGGACCAGATGAGGTCCACGCTGCCCGGCTCGTCCTGGAGCGCCCCGAAGTCCGAGCACCGCGTGTGCACGAGGTGCCCGAGTCCCTGGGCCTGGGCCTCGGCCTCGAGCCGCTTCAGGTAGGGAGCGTTCGAGTCCACGGCGGTGATGGGGGTGCCGAGCTCCCGCGCCAACACGAGCGTCTGCCGTCCGGGACCACAGCCCAGGTCCAGCACCCGCGGGGACGTGGCCAGGAAGGGGCGCAGGCGGCCGAGTGCTTCACGGGTACAGGCGTCGCTCCCCGGCCCCTCGCGAGGCAGATCCGTATGCAACAACATGAAGGCGTCACCGAGCATGGCGGCAGCGTATGTCAGGTCCGCCCCGTCCCACCGGCGAACGTGCCTCTCCTCCTCCTCAAGCGGGGAGCTCTCGCACCACTTTGCGGACGGTGAGCGCGCCCGCCATCATGGCGATGCCACGGGAGAGAATCTCCACACCCACCAGGATGCCGGGGGCCCACAGCGAGGAGTAGGGCATCTGCGCGAAGATGATGACGCCCAGCGCCACCGACACGAGGCCGTAGGCGAAGTCCCAGCCCCACCCTTCATACCTGTCGGCGATCGACGTGATGCCCCGGAAGAGCCCGCTGGCGAAGAAGTACCCGCCAATCAACAGTGTCAGCGCCAACAGCCCGGCGCCAGGATTCATCAGCACCAGCGCGCCCACCACGGCGGACAGGATGCCCCCCAGCAGGAACATCAGGAAGGGACCGCTCTTCCGCACGCGGAAGGCGTGGATGACTTCGAAGATGCCTCCCACGAACAACATCGCCCCGTAGAAGACGGCCGTCGCGAGGCTGGTGAAGACAATCGAGGACAGCGCCACCACGCCGAGCAGGGTGATCAACAGCCCCATCACGAAGGGTCCACCCCACACATTGGATTTGAGATTCGTCCTACCACCGGTCGAACCAATATTGGAATCTGTGATTGCCATGACGGGTCTCTCCTGAAACCGGGTCGCCTCAGCACGAACCTGGGAGTGTCCAGGGGTCGCGACAAGCGTGGGCCGCTAATGGATGGCCGCCGGGCCGACACCCTGCACAGCCTCCTCCTGCCCGGCGCGCCGCAGCTCGTCGGGGTGAGCGGCGCGCGGCACCTCCGCCAGCCTCACGGGACTCAACACGGGGCGCCAGTGGCCGTGCGGGGCGATGAGGGTCTCGGCCTCGGGGGGGCCCCAGGTGCCGGGCTCGTATTCGTAGAGCGGGGAGGTGTTGCCCAGGAGGGGCTCCACCACCCGCCACGCCTCCTCCACCGTCTCCTGGCGAGCGAAGAGCGAGACGTCCCCCCGGATGGCGTCGCCAAGCAGCCGCGCATAGGGCTGCATCCTCGCCCCGGGAGACTGGATGGCCACCAGCTCCACGTCCTCGCCCCGCATGAGCCCGCCGGGCTTCTTGGCTCGCGCACCGATGGAGATGAGCACATCGGGGCCCAGGCGGAAGCGCACGAAGTTGGGCGCCAGGGAGGGCTCCTCGAAGATGGGCCGGGGCGGGTGGTAGAGCTCCACGAAGACCTCGGTGGCGTTGGAGGGCAGGAACTTGCCCGTACGGATGTAGAAGGGCACATCCGCCCAGCGCCACGAGTCGATGAACATCCGCACCGCGGCGAATGTCTCCACCTGGGAGGCGGGGGACACGCCAGGCTCCTTCCGGTAGCCGCGGTACTGGCCCCGCACCGCGGCGGCCGGGTCTATCGCGCGCATGGCCTTGAAGATGAGGGCCTTCTCGTCGCGCAGGCTCTCGGGGGCCTTGCAGAAGGGCGCGTCCATCGTCAGCAGCCCCACGATTTGAAGCAGATGGTTCTGCAACACGTCGCGGATGGCGCCCACCTCCTCGTAGAAGGCGCCGCGCCCCCGCACGCCGAAATGCTCGGACAGCGTCACCTGCACCATGCGCACGTGCTCCAGGTTCCAGATGGGCTCGAGGAAGACGTTGGCGAAGCGGAAGAAGAGCAGGTTCTGCACCGGCTCCTTCCCCAGGTAGTGGTCGATGCGGAAGATGGCGGACTCAGGCAGGAAGCGGTGCAGCAACGCATTGAGCGCTCGCGCCGAGGCGAGGTCCCTCCCGAAGGGCTTCTCCACCACCACCCGCGCCTGTGCCAGACAGTTGGACCAGGCGAGGTTCTCCACCACCGTGCCGAAGAGGCTCGGGGGAATGGCCAGGTAGTGCAGCGGGCGCTCCGCCCCATCGAGGGCCTCGTGGACCCGGGCGAAGGTGCTCGTGTCGCGATAGTCCCCGTCCACGTAGCGCAGCAATTGGCACAGGCGCCGGAAGGCCTCCGGGTCGAACTCGCCGGCCGCCTGGAGGCTCTCACGCGCCCGCTGGCGGAACCGCTCCAGTCCCCAGCCCGCGTTGGCCACGCCAATGATGGGGATGGACAGCCCCCCGCGGACCACCATGACCTGCAGGGCGGGGAATATCTGCTTGAACGCCAGGTCTCCGGTGGCACCGAAGAAGACGAGGGCATCCGACAAGGGAGCGTCGGCCATGGCTCACCCGCCTCCCTTCTTTTCCACGTGGCCACCAAACTGGAGGCGCATGGCGGACAGCACCCTGTCCGCGAAGTCGCTCGCCCCCCGGCTGCTGAAGCGCTGGTAGAGGGCACTGCCGAGCACGGGCGCTGGCACGCCCTCGTCGATGGCCGCCGCCAGCGTCCACCGCCCCTCTCCGGAGTCGGCGACGTGGCCGGTATACTCTTTCAACTCGGGGCTCTGCCGCAGGACCTCGGCGGTGAGGTCCAACAGCCAGGAGCCGATGACGCTGCCCCGCCGCCACAGCTCGGTCACCTCGGGCAGGTCGAACGTGTAGCGGTATTCCTCGGGGTTGCGCAGCGGCGCCGTCTCCGCGTCGGTGGCGTGCGGGCGCAGGCCGGCGTCCGCGTGGCACAGGATGTTGAGCCCCTCGGCGTAGGCCGCCATGAGGCCGTACTCGATGCCGTTGTGCACCATCTTCACGAAGTGGCCCGCCCCGTTCGGCCCGCAGTGCAGCCAGCCCTGCTCGGCGGGCGTTGGAGGACCCTCGCGGCCGGGCGTGCGCGGCGCGGCCTGGACTCCGGGCGCCAGCGTGGTGAAGACAGGCTCGAGCCGGAGCACGGACTCCCGCTCGCCACCCACCATCAGACAGTAGCCTCGCTCCACACCCCACACCCCTCCGCTCACTCCCACGTCCACATAGTGGAGGCCCCGCTGGCGCAGCTGTGCCGCGCGCCGCAGGTCGTCGCGGTGAGAGGAATTGCCGCCGTCGATGACGGTGTCACCGGCCTGAAGCAGAGGCACCAGCTTCTCGAGCGTGCCGTCCACCACGGCCGCCGGGAGCATCATCCACACCATGCGGGGGGCCGCGAGCTGGCGCACCAGCTCCTCGAGCGAGAAGGCACCCGCCGCGCCTGCCTTCTGGAGATCCTCCACCGCCTCGCGGCGCACGTCGGCGACGACGCAGCGGTGCCCTGCCCGGAGCAACCGGCGCACCATGGCGGCGCCCATCCGGCCGAGCCCGATCATTCCCAGCTCCATTCCCCTCATTCCTCTCCGGGGATGCGGCCGGCCCGCCCTTGTCCCGAGGGCGAACCGGGGAGGGCCCGGGTGCCCGTCCGGCCCTCCACCCCGTGCGCATGAGCGGCGCACCTGGGGTGTCGTTCTCAACCTGTGCACCAGGCAAGTGGCATGGCAGCACGAAGCACGCCGGGAACAAGCCGAGACCCGCGTGCCCCTGGCCGAGGATGGGACGGCCGAGCGGCCCCGGCTCGCCCGCTTGTCCTTCACCGTCTGGCGTCCCACCTTGCAGGGGCCATGTCCCGGCCCATCGAGGACTACGCTCTCATTGGAGACACCCAGACGGCCGCGCTGGTGAGCACGGAGGGTTCCATCGACTGGCTGTGCCTGCCGCGCTTCGACTCGGGCGCATGTTTCGCGGCGCTGCTCGGCGAACCGGAGCACGGCCGCTGGCTGCTGGCGCCCGCGGGAGGTCCCCCGCCCCAGGTGCGGCGACGCTACCGCGAGGGCACCCTCGTGCTGGAGACGGAGTTCACCACGCCGGAGGGTGTGGTCCGGGTGGTGGACTGCATGCCCCCGCGCGACCGCACGCCGGACGTCATCCGCGTGGTGGAGGGCGTGAAGGGACAGGTGCCCATGCACCTGGAGCTCATCATCCGCTTCGACTACGGCTCGGTGGTGCCCTGGGTCACCCGGGATGGCGCGGAGCTCCACGCGGTGGGAGGTCCGGACGCGCTCAGCCTCTACACCCCGGTCAAGATGCATGGGCGGCACCTCACCACCGTGGCGGACTTCACCGTCTCCGAGGGCCAACGGCTCCCCTTCATCCTGCGGTGGTATCCCTCCCACGAGTCACCACCGGCGCCCCTCGAGCCCATGATGGCACTGGCGGACACCGAGGCGTGGTGGCGCGAGTGGTCCAGCCGCTGCACCTATCAGGGCCCCTGGCGCGAGCCCGTGCTCACCTCGTTGATGACGCTCAAGGCCCTCACGTACGCGCCCACGGGAGGCATCGTGGCGGCGCCCACCACCTCGCTGCCCGAGCGGCTGGGGGGCGTGCGCAACTGGGACTACCGCTTCTGCTGGCTGCGCGACGCCACCTTCACCCTGTACGCCCTGCTGCTCAGCGGCTTTCACGAGGAGGCCAAGGCCTGGCGCGACTGGCTGCTGCGCTCCGTGGCCGGGGACCCCGCGAAGATTCAAATCATGTACGGCGTGGCCGGAGAGCGCCGCCTCACCGAGGCCTCCCTGGACTGGCTGCCGGGGTACGAGGGCTCAGGCCCGGTGCGCACGGGCAACGCCGCCTTCCGCCAGTTCCAGCTCGACGTCTTCGGCGAGCTGATGGATTCGCTGTTCCAGGCAAGACGCGCCGGGATTGCCGCCGAGCGCCATGCCTGGAGCATGACGCTGGTGCTGATGGACTTCCTGGAGGCCGTGTGGAAGCAGCCGGACGAGGGGCTATGGGAGGTGCGAGGCCCGAGGCAGCACTTCACCCACTCGAAGATGATGGCGTGGGTGGCCTTCGACAGGACGGTGAGGATGGTGGAGCGCTTCGGGAATACGGGGCCGGTGGAGCACTGGCGGAAGGCTCGCGACACCCTCCACGCGGAGATCTGCGAGCGGGCCTGGGACGCGCGGCGCGGCGCCTTCACGCAGGCCTATGGCTCATCGGTCCTGGACGCGAGCCTGCTGCTGATGCCACTCGTGGGCTTCCTGCCTCCAACGGATCCGCGAGTGGTGGGCACGGTGCACGCCATCGAGCGGGAGTTGATGCAGGACGGCCTCGTGCGGCGCTACCACACCCACGAGACGGAGGATGGACTGCCACCGGGCGAAGGCGCCTTCCTGGCCTGCACCTTCTGGCTCGCGGACAACTACGTCCTGCAAGGGCGGGTGGACGAGGCGAAGGCGCTCTTCCAGCACATGCTGGAGCTGCGCAACGACGTGGGCCTGCTGGCCGAGGAGTACGACCCGGTGGCGAAGCGCCAGTTGGGAAACTTCCCGCAGGCATTCTCCCACGTGGGTCTGGTCAACACGGCCTACAACCTCACCGAGCATCTCCCGAGCCCGGCCCTGCACCGGCAGGCCTCCAACGAAGAGTAGCGTCAGCGCGGTGAGGGTCCGGACCACGTCCGGAGTAGGATGGTCCGGATGAACCGTCCGAGCTTCAGGCGCGGATTCGCGCTCCTCTGCCTGTTGTTGAGTGCTTGTGCCTCCTCGACGTCCTCCGTGCGCGAGGACGGCGAGACACTCGATGCCGAGTCCTCGTGGGAGGAGGCCCGGGCAGACCCGAGCTGCGTGGTGCCGCTGTGCGACGAGGCGCGCTGTGCCGTGTGGCGCTGCCAGGACCTGGTCGAGGTGGAGGACGCTTCGACCGTGGTGTTGGCTCGTGGGCCCGTGGGTCTTCGTCCGCCCCTGGTGGGCAATCCCAGCCGCTGGTGGGGACGAACGCTGGCCGCTCCCACCTACGAAGAACCCGTCTTCGAGATTCCCTGGCACAACTGGAGGACACGCGAACAGTCCAAGGCCCCGAAGCACCCGCTCTCGTGCATGGGTCCGCCCGAACCGCTCGAGAAGCACCACATCTTCCCGCAGCAGGAACTCTTGGCCGAATGGTTCAAGGAGAAGAAGATCGATATCCACGCATTCACCATTCGCCTGCCCAGAGGCTTCCACCAGTGGCTGCACAGTGGAGGTCCTCAAGGTGGCCAGTGGAATGAGGCTTGGCGGCAATTCCAGAAGAAGTACCCTGACGCCAACGAAGAGAAGATCTGGAGATTCGCCTTCGAGCTCATGGATCGATTCGGAGTGAATGGCCTTCCACTCCTGCCCTACTACTGCCCCTGAAGAATGGGCCACGAAGAACTTACGTATGCGCTACTTCACCGTCGAAGAAGACAGAGCTTCGGGTTACACGGGCGACATTGACGGCTCGCACAAGTGGGGGCTGCCAGGGCTCGACACCTGCCCTGCCTGCAAGTCCACCTGGAGTGACAACTCCCGAGCGTACCCCTCGGTAGACTTGACCTCGGTAGCCGCCCTGGCCGACTTCGAGGAGGCCCGGGCCGAGCCCATCGAGGAGTACGAAAGAATGCGTGAGCTGGTACGCCCCCTGTGCCCCCCAGGGGCCCTGCTGGGACCGGGTACGGACCTGGGCCCATTCGTGGGCAGGGGCCAGGGCCGTTTCGGGCAGTTCGTGACTCCAGTTCCCTGGTTGCTTCTGGTCCGGCGAGAGGCACTCGAGAAGCTCCAGGCCGAGGGACTGCGAGGACTCAAGGGCTGCCCCACACAGATCCGCTTTCGACAGCGCAACGCTCCCGAGCTGCTCGAGTTGGAGATCCTTCCCACGGGCCGCTTGCACACCGACTGCCTGGCCCCAAACCGCGAACCTCGCTGCACTCGCTGCGGTCGCTTTGGTCTCGCCCTGCCCGATGAGCCCCTACTGGACGCCACCACGATTCCCAGTCACGTGGACGTGTTCCGCCTGGAGGACTTCTCCACCGTCATCGTCTGCACCGAGCGCTTCGTCAACGCCAGTCAGCGCCTGGGCCTGGACGGCGTGACCTTCCAGCCCCTGCCCGTCTCTGGCTCCACGGAGCAGGCCCGCACACCGGAGAGGCCCGCCTCATAGCGCGAAGGAAAGACGGGACGCAGTCCGCTCAGACGCGGAAGGGGCCGGAGTGGCCCTGCGGCCAGAGCACTCGAGGCTCCTCGCCCTCGCGAATGACGGCGATGAGGGCCCCCTCCAACACGTCCTCATCGTCGAGCGCCTCGACGACGGTGCGCACGGCGACCTCCGCGTCCATCACGTAGCAGAAGACGTTCATGCGCCCGGGCTGAGTCTCCCCGCCTTCCACCTCGCCATTGCCCGTCCAGCCCAGCACGTCCGTGAGCAATTCCTCCACGGCGTGGCGCTTCTCGAAGTCGTGCCCCGTTCCCTTGCCCTGCAGCGGGTACTGGATAACGAGCGGTGTCATCGCATCCGGGTCCGGCTCGTCGTAGCCCTGGTCCACCAGCGGCTCGGCCGCCTGGGCGATGGCCATGTCCGGGTCCTCGTCGGCGGGGAAGGGCTGCTCCTTCTCCTCTCCCTGCTCGCCGACGACGCCCCAATGCACGGTGACCTTGTCGCCGTGCACCCACGCCTCCCAGTAACGGAGCGTGTCGCCTTCCTTCTTGTAGAGCTTCAGCACGCGCGCACTCTACACGCGAGCCCGCGACAGCCCGAGTCAGAAGGCACGGCCCTGTCCACCATCCACCGGCACGGTGGCCCCCGTCACCCAGCGGGCCCGCTCCGAGCACAGGAAGACGACCACGTCGGCCACCTCCTCGGGGGTGCCGAAACGGCCCCAGGGCAGCGCCTCGCGCACCATCTTCTCCACCTTCTCCGGCGATGCCTGCCTCCGCCGGTCCCAACTGCCTCCGGGGAAGAGGATGGAGCCTGGGGCCACTCCGTTGACGCGGATGCGGTGGCGCGCCAGGTCGAGCGCCATCTCCTTGGTGAGCGCGGTGAGGCCCGCCTTGGCCGCCGTGTAGGGCGCGC
Source organism: Vitiosangium sp. GDMCC 1.1324 (assembly GCF_003044305.1). Classification (GTDB taxonomy): domain Bacteria; phylum Myxococcota; class Myxococcia; order Myxococcales; family Myxococcaceae; genus Archangium. Next base: position 576,572 of record NZ_PZOX01000002.1, read on the forward strand.
TGGTGCCGTACTCGCGGCCGTAGATGGAGTTGATGTGCACGATGCAGCCTCCGCCCTTCGCCTTCATGACCTCCACCGCGTGCTGGCTGCACCACACGGCGGCCATGAGGTTGCGGTCGACCACATCCCGCCACTGCGCGGCCGTGGCCGCCTCGAACGAGCCCGCGCCTCCGCTGCCCCCCACGTTGTTGACGAGGATGTCCAACGCACCGAAGGCCCGCACCGCCGCATCCACCGCCGCCGCCGCGCCCTCAGGAGTGGCCACGTCTCCCGCCACGGTGACCACCTCGGCACCGGACGCGCGGAGCTCCGCCGCCGTCGCCTCCAGCCCCTCCGCCCCGCGAGCGCTCAGACACACCCGCACGCCCTCGCGAGCCAGCGCTGTGGCGATGGCCCGGCCGATGCCCCGGCTGCTGCCCGTGACGAGTGCCGCCTTGCCCTTGAGTTCCAGATCCATGCGTCGCTTTCTACCCTGGCGCCGCGCCGCGCGTGGACCCGCATCAGGGTGGAAGTATCTCCTGCCCGGGGTGGATGACTTCTCCCTCGACCTCAACGTGCGGTGCCGGAAACTCGCACGCATCCCCCGAACAATGGCCGGAGCGGGCGCCCTCGCCAGATTTGCCGCTCCGCGCGGAGCTCGCGCGGCGGAGGGGGAAACAGATGAACCGACGACATTGCTGGCTCCCGCTAGCAGGGGCCTGTGTGCTGTTCACCGCCTGCGGCCCGGCGGAGGCTCCAGAGGAAACGGTTTCAGAGGAAACGGACACTCGCGACACCGGGGAGACGTCCACGCCGGAGGAAGAGGTATTGCTCGAGGCGTCCCACGAGCATCCCGGGTGTGCGTGTCGGCCGCCCGTCCTGACCACGGACCTAACCCCGGGCCCCGAGGGCTCGAACGTCCGGATCATCTTCGACCTGGACGGGACGCCCCTGGTCAGCGTCGAAGACGCAGCCGGCGGCAATGCTCTGTGGAAGCTGGTGGAGCGCAGGGACGGGGGGTGCGAGGACTCCACCTGGGACGCGGTGCTCCTCAAGAGTGGCTTCACCGGGCTGCCGCTGTTCGTCGCCTTCGCCATCACGGACCGGACGCTCTACTTCGCCGCCGACGACGGGATTCACGGCGCCGAGCTGTGGAAGACCGATGGCACGCCCGAGGGCACGGTGCTGGTCAAGGACATCCAACCGGGTAGCGCCGAGTCACTGCCGCTGAACTTCCTCATCGTGGGCAGGACGCTCTACTTCACCGCCGACGATGGCGAACATGGCCGTGAGCTGTGGAAGAGCGATGGCACCGAGCGCGGCACCCGGCTCGTCGAGGACATCTCCCCCGGCCTCCCCGGCTCCGAGCCGCGGAACCTGACGAGGGCGAGCAACCAGCGCATCCTCTTCAACGCCGACGACGGCACCCATGGCCGCGAGCCGTGGAGGAGTGACGGCACTCCGGGCGGCACCCGGCTCGTCGAGGACATCTTCCCCGGCCTGCCCGGCTCCGAGCCAGGCCCACTGCTCGAGGTGAAGGACCACCGGTTCCTCTTCAGCGCCGACGATGGCACCCATGGCCGCGAGCTGTGGAGGACGGATGGCACGCCGGGAGGCACCCGGCTCGTCGAGGACATCCGTCCCGGCGCCCTGGGCTCGGACATCCCCACCAATCCCTTCACCGATCTGGCCGTCGTGGAGCGGAGACTCTACTTCTCGGCGGATGACGGCGAGCACGGTCCCGAGCTGTGGAAGAGCGACGGCACGCCGGGAGGCACCCGGCTCGTCGAGGACATCCGCCCGGGGCCCGAGGGCTCCAGTCCCGGCAACCTGAAACCGCTGGGTGAGAAGGTCTTCTTCTCGGCCGACGATGGCACGCACGGCCGCGAGCCCTGGCGCAGCGACGGCTCCTCGGGCGGCACCTTCCTGCTGGCGGATGTCTTCCCGGGGCCCGACACCTCATTTCCGAGCGGCTTCCCGGCGCGAGGAAAGGTCTACTTCTATGCCTTCAGTCCCGACTTCGGGCACGAGCTCTGGGTGACCAACGGTTCCCGCAGCGGGACACACATCGTGAAGGACATCCAGCCGGGCCCTGGCAATGCCTTCCCTGGAGATCCCAACGACCCCTACGCCGTGGGGAGCGGCCTCATTTTCCAGGCCACCGACGCAACCCATGGCGCGGAGCTGTGGTGGACCGACGGGACCGAGGAGGGAACAATGATGGCGGACATCTTCCCAGGATCGTCGAGCTCGGACCCGTTCAACTTCACGCGCGTCGGCCCATGGGTCTACTTCACGCCCAACGACGGCGTGCACGGCCGGGAGGTGTGGGCGCTGCCCGTGGCGTGCTTCCCAAATACCGGCGGCTCCCGATAACCCGCCGTTGAAGTGCCCAGGGAGCGGGCACCCCAACACCTGACGCATTGACCCCCCACCCCCCGGCCAGAGGACCACCGGGTGGGAGGGGGCTTCGCACCTTCATCACTCGTGGGATTGCCCGCCCCATCGCGGCGCCTCACCTTCGCGGCGAGGGGGGAGAGGAGCACGCGTCATGGCCACCGGCACCACCCGCCCCACCAGCTACTTCACCACCCGGATGTTGGTGGCCTATCTCATCGCCTACGCCATTGCCGCCGTGGGAATCGTGCTCGCGTTCGCGCTCTCCTCCGTGCCCTGGCTCGCATTCGGCATCTGGCTCGCGGCCAGCCTCACCGTGCTCCTCATCGACCGGTCGGTTGGCGAGCGGACGCCCAGGGGAGGGTACGAAGCCACGGAGAGCTTCGGCGCCATCTTCCATGGCAGTCCGGCGGCGCTCACCGTCATCGCCATCATGGGCGTGGCCGCACTGCTCGTCGCCTTCCTCGCGCACTGGTAGGAAGGATTCCCGTCACAACCGTGAGCAGCCCTCCTCTGTGTCTCTGTCTGTGATTGCAGACGCAACGAGACGGAGTGCGCGCCATGAATCCACCACCTGCTTCCAGCGGCAGGAGCCTCACGCTGTACGCCCTGGGCTACGCCCTCGCCATCCTCTCCGTCGTGCTCGACGTCCACGGCGGCGGAGTCCTCTTCGCGTTCCTCGGGCTGATGGGCTCCATCCTGCTGACCACCCTGCTGCTCTACCAGTTGGCCCGTGCGATGGCGTACAGCCCGATGGAGGAGCCCGCTCGCATGCCCTCCGGCAAGCAGCGCCCGCCCGCCTGAGCGCCGCGGCGAGCCTTGTGCCCGGATATTCCTCGGGAAGGGCGGTCTCCCCTCCTCCCTCTCCCGCCCGGAGAGGGGTCATCACCCGCTTGGATTGTGCGCCTCTTCCCGGATGACCACGCTCCACTCATGTCCGCCTTCTGGAGGAGCGCATGCTTCAGGTTTTTCAGCGGAGTGTCCTGCTCGCCGCCCCGGACCGGTTGCTGGAGGGCGATCTGGCCATCCCCGAGAGCGCCTCGGGCATCGCCATCTTCGCCCACGGCAGTAGCGCCCACTTCTACAACGCGCGCCACATGCACATCGCCGGCGCACTCAACCAGAAGGGCATCGCGACATTGATGCTCGACCTGCTCACCGTGGCGGAGGAGCTGAGCGCGGGCTACGAGCAGAACCCGCGCTTCGCCATCGACATGCTGGCCGGCCGCCTGCTCGCCGCCCGGGAATGGCTCCTGGGCGACCAGGAGCTGCGCTACCTCCCCGCCGGCTATGTCGGCTCCCACATCGGCGTCGGCGCCGCGTTCGTGGCCGCCGCCCGCCAGCCCGAGCGCATCGTCGCCCTCGTCTCCCCTGCGGGCCGGATGGACCTGGTCTCGGACATCCTCCCGCAGGTGCGAACGCCCACGCTCCTCATCGTCCCCGGCGATGACGTGGACAGCCTGCTCACCAACCAGAAGGCGCTCGACATGCTGCGCGGGGAGACGTCCCTGCGCATCGTCCCCCACGCCACCAGCCACTTCGACGAGCCGGGTACGCTCGACGACGCAGCCCGGCTCACCTGCGACTGGTTCACCCGCTACTTCCGCCAGGCCACGCAGATGAAATACGGCTGGGCGGATGCCCAGGGCCGCTGGGTGTGAATCAGGGGCCCTGGCTGGGAGGCACGGGCGGCGGAGGGGGCAGGACGGGGAGCGTCGTCCTGGAGTCTCCCGCGCCACCCACGCCGCGCACGTCCTCCTCCTGCTTCGGAGGCTCCAGCGGCCGACCCACGTATTGAACGTTGTCGTTGTTGCCGATGGCGAAGCGCACCAGTGCGCGCAGCACGCGGTTGCGCTTCACGTTGCCCACCACCTCGCGCAGGTCCTCGTACACCGTCGGGTCCCGGATGATGCCGCCCAACGAGCCCTCGCCGCTCGCCACCATGGACGTAATCCGCTTGATGTCCGCCGCGGCACTGCCCAGGTCCGACAGCATGGTGCCCGCGTTCCCGTACACCAACTGGTGCACCGCACCATCGGGGTTCTTCTTCGCGTCCTCGAGGATCCCGGAGAGCTGTTCCGCCGCTTCGCCCAGCTCCTTGAGCGATTGGGCCCCCTCCTGGCCGAAGATGAGCGCATGCGCCGTGCCGTCACCGTGGCGCACCTCGTCGAGCAGCGCATCCACGTGCCCCAACGCCTTGTCCATCCGCAAGGCCACGCTCGAGGTATTCGCCAGGAGCCGCCGCACCTCCCTGCCCGTCTGCTTGTCGTAGATGAGCGCGTGCAGGGCCCCGTCCCCCTTCTCCACTTCCCCGAGCAGCATCCGCAGGCTGCGCATGCTGGCGGCCAGGTCCTCGGCCACCTGGGGATTGGCATACGCATCCACCGCCTTGCGCACCGTGCGGCTCACCGCCACCGAGTCCTCCAGCACCTGTGCCGCGCCGCGCATCAGCGAGGACAGGTCTCCCCCCGGGGTGCTCGGAATCACTCCTCCCGGGGGCACCACGGGCTCCTCCATCGAGCCGACGGTGATGTCCACCGCCATGTCGCCCAGCACCCCCATGCTGGCCAGCCGCGCCACCGAGTCCCTCCGCACCCGCTGCGCGTACTCCGTGCTCAGACTCAGCTGGACCTCCAGGCGCTTCTCTCCGGGCTTGGACGGAAAGCGCACCCCGGAAACCTTGCCCACCTCCAGGCCCCCCAGCCACACCGGCGACTGCGGGGACAGTCCCTGGACGTTCTCGAAGTAGGTATTGTACGTCACCTCCTTCTCGAACAGGCGCGTCTCCTGCCCGATGAGGAAGACGATGAGGCCCGCCAGCGACAGCGCCAGGGCCACGAAGATGCCCACCCGCAACGCCAGGCGCTGCTCCTTCGACGTATTGCCGAAGAGACTCATGGCGCCACCTCCTCCCACGGCTGGAACTCGCCGCGCCGCGCATCCAGGAAGGCCCGCACCTCCGGCACCGTGGAGACCCGCATCTCCTCCGGCGCGCCCACCTGGACGATGCGCCGGTTGGCGAGCATGGCGATCCGGTCGGACACGGTGAAGGCACTCATCATGTCGTGGGTCACCACGATGGACGTGCACCCGAGCTGTTTCTGCATGGAACGAATCATCTGGTTGATGCTCTCGGTGGTGACGGGGTCCAACCCCGTGGTGGGCTCATCCCAGAGGATGACCTCCGGGTTCGTGGCGATGGCCCTCGCCAGGCCCACGCGCTTCTTCATTCCGCCGGACAGATCCGCGGGCCGCATCTCCTCGATGCCCGGCAGGTTCACGAGCGACAGCTTCTCGGCCACCCGCTCCCGAGTCTCCTCGGGCGACATGTCCGGGAAGTGCTCGCGCAGCGGATAGGCGATGTTCTCCCCCACCGTGAGCGAGTCGAACAACGCCGAGCCCTGGAAGACCATGGCCACGTGCCGGCGCACGTCGATGAAGTCCTCCTCGCGGAAGTCCGTGAGGTCCTGCTCCTCGAAGAGGATGCGGCCGGCGTCCGGCCTCAGCAACCCGATGAGGCACTTGAGCAGCACGCTCTTGCCGCTGCCCGAGCCGCCAATGACGGTGAGCGTCTCCCCCGCCGTCACGGAGAGCTGCAGGTCATCGAAGACGCGCTTGGGCCCGAAGGACTTCTGCAGGTGCTCGAAGCGGATGAGCTCCTCGCCGCGAGAGGGCGGGCGGAAGCGCAGGCGGGGCGTGGGGCGACGGAAGAGCATCTGGGGGTCACATGGTGATCTTGGTGATGAAGAAGTCGGCCAGCAGCACCGTGACGGAGGTGATGGCCACGGTCTGGGTGGTGGCGCGGCCCACGCCCTCGGTGCCCCCCTCGACGGTGAGCCCGCGGAAGCAGCCGACGATGCCGACGATGCCCCCGAAGACGAAGCCCTTGAAGACGCCGGAGAGGAAGTCGCTCATCAGCACGGTGTCGAGCGCGCCCTGGAAGAACTGGTTGAAGCTGATGCCATACTGGACATTCACCACGAGGGCGCCGGCCAGCATGCCCACGGTGTCCGCCAGCACGGTGAGCGCGGGCATGAGGACGAAGCAGGCCAGCACCCGGGGCACCACCAGCTTGCGCAGCGGGTCCGCCCCCAGGGCGCGGATGGCGTCCACCTGCTCGGTGACCGTCATGGAGCCCAGCTCGGCGGCGATGCCCGACCCCACGCGTGCCCCCACGGTGAGGGCGATGAGCACCGGGGACAACTCCCGGAACAGGGTGAGCACCACCACCCGGCCCACGGTGTACTGCACGCCGAAGCGCCCCAGGAAGAAGCCGAACTGCAGGGCGATGACGAGCCCGGCGAAGGTGGCCGTCAGCAGGGCGATGGACATGGAGCGCACGCCCAGCGCCTCCACCTGGTAGACGAACGCGGCGGGCGCATAGGGCGGACTCACCGCGCGCGCCATCACCTTGCCTGTCATCACCACGAGCGCGCCCAGCCGCTCCATCCGGGCCCGCATGCGCTCGCGGAGGGTGCCGCCCTCGGCACTGATGGCCCCCGCCTGGGAGGACTCCACCGGCCGGTGGTGGTGATGGGGATGAGAGGGATGCAGCCCGACGCCCGTCGTCATGAGGTGCGCTCCGAGTGGAAACCGCCCACCAGCGACTCGAAGTCCGCGACCCGGTCCTCGAAACGCCCCAGGGGCGCCACGTAGGTGAAGTCGTACACACAACCATCCTTCTTCATCACCAGGAGCAGCAGCTCCACGGGCACGCCGTCCAACTTGGCCTGGTAGTGCGAGCGCAGCGCCTCGCGCTCGTCCAGCACCACCGTCTGGTGCGCCACTTCCTGGCGCTCGGTGAAGCCGATGAGGAGGTGGCGGGTGAGCACATCGAGCGGAGCGTCCTTGCGCTCCTGACAGGTGGCGTTCACCGAGAGCGCGTGGCCGGTGTCCTCGGTGTACCAGGCGAGGTCATTGTTGGAGAGCTTCACCCGCTCCCAGACGGGCGGCAGCGCGCCGACGCGGTAGCGCACCCCGGGCTTGCTGAGCACGTGGTCCTCGAAGCGCACCCCTCGGTGGCAGCCCACGGCGGACGCAAGTAGCAAAGACAACGCGAAGACGTGACGAGTGGCTCCCAGCTCCATCGCCGCGAGGGTAGGCACCCGGGACAAGTCCTGTGAGTTCCAGGGGGGGATGAAAGGTTGACTTCCGGGCCACGCGAGGGGCGAGCGGGCGCGCCGTGCGCATGCCACGCCGAGCGTTCCTCCAATGGTGGACAGATGCGGATGTTAGGGCCTGAACCCTTGCCACTGGGAAACTCGGAGGAGGAGGCACCTCATGGACGGTGGGTTGGGACTGTTCGGATTGGGATTGTTCCTGCTGTCGATTGCCCTCCTGTATGCCCGGGAGGCATACGGGCTGGCATGGCTGCTCCTGGCGATGTCGCTCATCTCCATGGGCTTCGCCATGGCGGAGACGCCGCGGCGCCGGGAGGTGGCGCTGGGCATCGGAGCGGTGTGCATCGTGGCGGCGCTGGTGAGCCTGGCCACCGCGGTGACGTGGTGGTGGGTGGTGGCCACGGCGGTGTTTGGCGTGGCGTACCTGGTGCTGTGGGCGGAGTTCCGCTTCCCCTTCTTCCAGCACATCCCCCAGGAGGCCTCCGGGCCAGGCTCCTCCCCCGCGAGGCGCATGCGCCGACGGTGAGCGGAGAAAGACGACGGCCCGCCGTGGGAGTCCACGACGGGCCGGTGGGGAAGCGGGAAGTGCGCGGGGACTAGAGTTGGCCCTGCTGGTCGAGCACCCAGAGCGTGGCGGCCACGATGTCCGGGCAGTCGTAGACGCGCTGGGCGTCGCTCACGGTGGCCCAGGTGGAGCCGCCCTTGTAGATACGGCCGTTCTCGATGGTGGCCTGGGTGCTGCCACCCACCTCGACGGCGTAGTTGCCGCCGCGCTTGACGGCCTTGCCCCGGGAGCTGCCCCCCTTCTCGATGGTGACGTCCGCGCCCGAGGTGCGCACGGTGTAGTGGGTGCTGCCGCTCTTCTCCACCCGGTTGCCATGGCACTGGTACTCGGCGGCGAAGGCAGGTGCCGAGGCCAGGGCGAGCGCGGCGATCAGCATCGACATCTTGTTCACGGAACTCCTCCAGGGAATGGGACGCACGGTCCCGCGTGCATGGACCCAGCCTGACACCCCGGCCTGACATGCCGCGTCATGACCCAGAAACCTGACCTCGGGACGGAGCAACTCCACGTGAGAAGCCCCTTCACCGGGTGGCGAAGTCCTGGGAGGAAACATCACCCCCTGCCTGGTAGCAGCCGCCCCGACACCTCATCACGAGCGACGGTGCCTCCACGGCCTCTCCACAGCAGGAGGCTCACCGCGCTGACGGAGACGATTGTTCGGCATTCCGAACGATTCGTTCCCGCGTGTCGTCTTCTGCTTTTCGCGTCTCCGAAGCATTCAAAGAGCGTCAAGGAGGCAGCACAAACATGACGCTCGACGAACGGTTCGACAATCCTCGCCTGCGGGACGCAGGCGCCACCTTCCTGCGGCTCGGCCTGGGCCTGGTCTTCCTCGCACACGCCTTCGCCAAGCTCTTCCTCTTCACCCTGCCGGGCACCGTGCAGTTCTTCTCCGCGCACGGCTTCCCCGGCTGGACGGCCTACCCGGTGTTCGCGGCGGAGCTGCTCGGCGGCGCACTCCTCGTCCTCGGCATCCAGACACGCCTCGTGTCGCTCGTGCTCATCCCCGTCATGGTGGGCGCGCTGCTGGTGCACCTGCCCTCCGGGTGGATGTTCACGAACCCGGGTGGCGGCTGGGAGTACGTCGCCTTCCTCATCTCCGCGCTCGGCACGCAGGTCCTGCTCGGCGATGGGGCCTTCGCGCTCGGACGTGTCATCTCGCGTCGCTCGCCCAAGGCGCGGCTCGCCCACGCCGCCGGCGCGTAGGCTCGCGGTCCATTCCAGGGAGCATCCCCGGCAGATGCACACGGGCCCACGCCCCCGCAGCCCCCATCTCGGGAGGGTCGCGGAGGCGTGGGCCTGCATGGACTGAAGAGAGCCGTACCGCCCCTCCCGTCGGATCAGAGGTAATTGTGCAGCACCGTCCCGGAGCAGGTCAGGGAGCCGACATTCTGGACGGTGAGGACATACTCTCGCTCGGCGGTTCCGTCCGAATTGATCACCTGCCGATAGTGGGAGCCCGTCACCTCGAGCTGACAGGTGCTGCTACCGACGGCGCCAGCCGGAGACAGCCCCGTCGCGTAGACGCGGTCGAGCGGGTTGGCGTTGTTCCACGTCCAGGACTTGGACGTACCAGGGGTCAGGGAGCCGGTCGCCCAGGACGAGTTCGCGTTGGTGACCGTCACCAGCTGGATGTCACCCTGGCAGGCGATCGCGCCGACATTCGTCACCGTGAAGTGGAACTCCCGCTCTCCGCCCGGTTGCTGGATGTACCAGCTGCGGGTCACCTCGAGCTCGCAGGGAGTGGTGCTGGTCGACCCGGAGGGCGAGACGCCAACGAAATGCGAGGCCGTGAGGGGGTTGGCGTTGTTCCACGTCCAGCTCTTCGACGCGCCGACATCGATCCCACCCGTCGCCCAGGTATTGGAGCGATCCTGCCAACCGAGCAGGATGTTCGTACCGCAGGCGATACTGCCCGTGTTCTTGATGGTGAAGTGGAACTCGCGCTCCCCGCCGTATTGCTGGACGTCCCAGGAACGAGAGACCTCGAACTGGCACGCGCTCGTGGTGCTCGCGCCCGTTGGCGACAAGCCCACCTTGAAGGCGCCGGTGAGGCTGGAGTTGTTCCAGTACCAGTGCTGGGTGGCACCGGGCGAAACAGAGCCCGAGTACCACGACGACGTGAGCCCCATGAGGCCTGGGCTCAAGGCCATTCCCCTGACGCCCTCGACAGCCGCGGCCGCCCTGCCGTCGAGCGCAGCGGGGAGTGCTTCATCCTTGGAGTCGGCCTGCACCTCCCCTGGCTCCACTCCGCAGCCAGTGAGCAGCGTCGTCCCGAATGCAGCCAGCGCGGCGAGTTTGATGATCTTCATTGACGAGCCTTTTCGTTCTGCCGGATGGGTTTACGACACACCCGCGCAAGTCGGCTCCGGTAACCGACTGCTCGGACGAAACCTGTGATGGAGACGGACCTTTCGCGCTCCAGGTGCGCATTCCGGCCAGCACGAGCCCAGCGGGTGCACCAGACGGCGTCCACCTCATCGGCGGCCGGACGCAGCAGCCTCTAGAGCAACGAAGATGCCAACCCGCGGGGCGCGGAATCGGCCCGGAAATGGCGCGAGGAACGGCAAGGATTGCCGTTCCCCGGCGGCACCCGGCAATCCTTGCCGGCAACGGTTGCAAGCACGCGCGCCGCGAATGCGACGGGCACACGCTGGCATCTCACGGTTTCGGCGCGAGTCCCAACAGCGCATCGATGAGGGGGTTGCGCTGCTTGCCCTTGCGCCAGGCGGCGTAGATGGGGAACTCGCGGGCCGGCTCGGTGAGGGGTTGCGCCACCACGCCAGGGACCTTTGGCCCGCGAGGCAGCAGCGAGGCCAGCAGCGAATAGCCGAGCCCCGCGGCGACGAAGCCGAGGATGGTCTCGGACGAGTCCGCCGCGTACATCCGCTGAGGCACCACGCCGAAATGCGCGAGCGCCGCGAGCTGCAGGTCCCTCAACTGCGGGTCCGAGCTGTAGGTGATGAAGGGCTCGTCCCGGAAGAGGTCGGGGCTCACCGGACCCTTGCGTGCGAGCCGATGGTTGGACGGGAAGACGAGGAAGGGGCGCGTCTTCCCCACCTGCTGCGCCTCGAAGTCCGAAGGCACCTCGGGCAGGTGGTCCACCAGCAGGTCCGCCTCGCCCGAGCGCACGAGCGCCACCGCGGGCACCTTCGCCTCGAAGAGGGCCACCTCGATGTCGGGCCGTTGTCCCTGCAACCGCCGCAGCCAGGGCGGCAGCAGGTGGCGCAGCGTGTGTCCCGACGCGTGGATGCGCAGCCGCCCTCCCACCTCCCCCGTGCGCAACGAGCGCTCCAACGCGGGCAGTCCCTCGTAGAAGGACGCCACGTAGTCGTAGAGCACACGGCCCTGCGGCGTGAGCACGACGCGGTCCTTTCCCACCCGCTCGAAGAGGCGCACGCCCAGCTCGGACTCCAGCCGCTTCACCTGCTGGTGCACACCCGGCTGGGTGATGGGGTACGGGAATGCACGGGCCGCCCGCGCGTATCCCTCGCATCGCGCGACCCAGTAGAAGCCCTCGAGACGCTGGAGCTGAATCATATACTGGAGCTTATCGAAGGACGCTCCATTAGTTCCATGCGGTTTGCGAGGAACGAGGGCATCTTGTGTCCCGTCAACGCGCTTCCACACGCGCTTCCGAACGAGGCCACCATGTCCCGCCAGCCCAACACCACCGCCGTGCAGCCGACCCACAGTGGCGCCTGGGTCATCCAGTCGTGGCTGTCCTTCGCCCTGTCCATTGGCGTGACGGCCATCGGCATCTACCACCTGCCGGTGGACGGCTGGCAGAAGGCCTTCCTGGGCATGGGGCTGCTCTTCAGCATCGGCTCCACCTTCAGCCTGTCCAAGACGGTGCGCGACCAGGCCGAGCAGCAGCGCATCACCGCCCGTATCGACGAGGCTCGCGTCACCAAGCTGCTCGCCGAGGTGGACCCTGTCGTCCTCAAGTAGGCCCGCCTGCCCCCCTGGTGCGCGGGCTCCTCCCGGGCTGGTATACCCGCAGCATGGCGTCCAGCCCCGCGCTCCCCCGTCCCGGGTCTCCGTCCTCCTCCGCTCCGTGGCTGGAGGAGCTCGACATCCTCATCCGCGCCCGCTACCCCCTGCTCTACCTCGTGTCGTGGGAAGAGCACCGGCTCGACACCCTCCTCGCGGACATGGCCCGGGCCCACGGCAAGGCGCTCCTCACCTGGTCCGTCACCCGCGGCCTGCGTCACCAGGGCAACACCCGCGGCCCCGTCCTCCCCGAGGACACGCGCAACCCGCTCGAGGCCATCGCCGCCATCGAAAAGCTCAACGAGCCCTCGCTCGTCGTGCTCAAGGACTTCCATCCCTACCTCGAGGAGAAGTCCGTGGTGCGCGCCCTGCGCGAGCTCGCCCACTACCTCAAGAGCACCTTCACCACCGTCATCCTCCTGTCTCCCACGCTCACCATCCCCACCGAGCTGGAGAAGGAGGTGTCCGTGCTCGACGTCCCGCTGCCCGGCTTCCAGGAGCTGCTCAACCTGCTCAAGGAGATCGTCGCGGTGGTGCGCCGGAGCAACAAGGCCACCATCGAGCTGTCGCGTGAGAACGCCGCACAGCTCATCCAGGCGGCCCAGGGACTCACGCTGACCGAGGCGGAGAACGCCTTCGCCAAGGCCATCGCCTACGACGGCAGACTGGACGCCGCAGACATCCGCCGGGTGCAGGACGAGAAGCGCCAGGTCATCCGCAAGAGCGGGCTGCTCGAGTTCTACCCACCAGAGCAGGACCTGGGAAACGTGGGCGGTCTGCGGAATCTCAAACAGTGGCTCGACCGGCGCACCGCAGCCTTCGGTGAGCGCGCCCGCCAGTTCGGCCTGCCCGAGCCCCGGGGCCTGCTGATGCTCGGCGTGCAGGGCTGCGGCAAGAGCCTCACTTCGAAGGCCATCGCCGCACACTGGAACCTGCCCCTGCTGCGGCTCGACATGGGCCGCATCTTCAGCGGGCTGGTGGGCTCCTCCGAGGAGAACCTCCGCAAGGCCATCCGCGTCGCCGAGAGCATCGCCCCCGTGGTGCTCTGGGTGGATGAGATTGAGAAAGGCCTGTCCGGCGTGGCTTCCTCGGGCACGACGGATGGCGGCGTCACCGCGCGCGTCTTCGGCACGCTGCTCACCTGGCTCCAGGAGAAGACAGCCCCGGTGTTCGTGGTGGCCACCGCCAACCGGATTGAAGGCCTGCCTCCCGAGCTGCTGCGCAAGGGGCGCTTCGACGAGATCTTCTTCATCGACCTGCCGGAAGCCACCGAGCGCCGCGACATCTTCCACATCCACCTGCAACGGCGGAAGCGGGACCCGACCGCGTATGACCTGAGCGCGCTGGCCGAGCTGGCCGTGGACTTCAGCGGCGCGGAGATAGAGCAGGTCGTCATCGCCGCGCTCTACGAGGCCTTCGGAGAGGGAGTGGAGCTGGAGCAGCGCCACCTCACCCGGGCCATCCGGGAGACCTTCCCCATCGCCGTCACCATGCGGGATGAGATCCTCCGGCTGCGCGAGTGGGCCCGGGGACGCACGCGGCCCGCCTCATCGTCCCGAAGTGACGCGGAGAAGGAGTAGACGATGTCCTCCAACAAGTTCTCCCGCTTCCTGCACCTCGAGCGCTCGCGCGGCGACAAGACGCCCCCGGGAGGACAGGTGCGGCTGCAGGACGGCAACCGCTTCGAGTCCGTTGCGGGGCCCGGAGAGACACCCGCCTCGGTGTCCGTGCCCGAGGCCCACGTCGAGCGCTTCAAGCTCCACGGGCAGACACCGCTGGCGCTCGATGACACCTCCGCGCAGGCAGAGCACTTCCCGCGCTGCGTCCGGTGCCAGAGCGAGAACGGCCGCTTCACCCGGGAGTGCACGACGTGCGGCGCGGACCTCCAGGCGTCCGAGCAGCTCGCGTACAACGAGGAGCGTCAGCACGCCCAGGAGCAGGCCGAGCTCCAGCTCCGCGAGCAGATGGAGGCCGTCCAGAAGGCCCGCCAGCACACCGACGCCCAGCGGCTCGCCGAGCAGCAACGGTACATGGAGCAGCTCCACCAGGCGCTGGAGAAGGACCGCTCGTTCCTGAGCAGGCTCCAGCCCTTCGTCACCCCATCCATCGGCGTGGGGCTGCTGCGCCTCATCCCCCATCCGCTCGCGCGGTGGATGACCCTGGCGTGGGCCATCGGTCTGCCCGTGCTGCTCGTGCGCTTCGGCAACACGCCCCTCCGGTTGCTCGGGCTATACCTGGGGGTGCTCGTCTTCCTGAGCTTCATCCCCACCTCGCTCCTGACGGCGGGGCGGCGCTGGTGAGGAGCCCCGCTCAGGGCTCGTCGCCGTTGCGGACGCGGGGCAGCTCGACGAGCTGGAACCAGTGCTGGTCGAGCACCCGCACCACATCCACGAGCCCCTCGAAGGTCACCGGCTTGGTGATGAAGCAGTTGGCCCCCAGGTTGTAGCTGCGCAGGATGTCCTCCTCCGTCTTGGAGGTGGTCAAGACGACCACGGGGATGTGCCGGAGCGAGGGGTCGCTCTTGATCTCCTTCAACGCCTCGCGGCCATCCTTGCGGGGCATGTTCAGGTCCAGGAGGATCAACCCCGGGCGAGGCGAGTCCTTCGGGTTGGTATGGCGGCCACGGCGGTACAGGTAGTCGAGCAGTTCCTCTCCGTCCTCGACACACCGGAAGTCATTGGCGAGCCGGCTCTCCTCCAACGCGGAGCGGGCGAACTGCCGGTCATCCTCGTCATCATCGGCCATCAAGATGGTTACGGGTTTGCGTGGCTCCATGATGTCTACCTGCTCCTGGACTGCACCAGCGGCAGCCTGATGATGAACGTCGCACCATTTCCGGGGGAGCTGCGCGCGCCAATCGTCCCGCCGTGCCGCTCGACAATCTTGCGGCAGATGGCCAGGCCAATCCCTGTCCCCTCGTACTTTCCTCGCCCGTGCAGGCGCTGGAACACATCGAAGATGCGGTCGAGGTACTTCTCCTCGAAGCCGATGCCGTTGTCCGCCACCCGCAGCTCGCACCACCGGGTCGCCGCATCGACCGAGGCCTCGACGGAGATGACCGGAGCCACGTCGTCACGGCGGAATTTGAGGGCGTTGCTCATGAGGTTCTGGAACAACTGCCGCATCTGCGTGGGGTCCGCGTCGAGCGTGGGTAACTCGCCGAGCGTGACGGTCGCCCCCTGCCGCTCGATGGCCGTCTCGAGGTCCTCCTTCACCTCGCGAGCAACCCGGGCGAGGTCCACGGGGACGAAGGGCTGTGCCATCGACGTCACCCGGGAGAAGGAGAGCAGGTCGTCGATGAGGCTGCGCATGCGCGTCGCCGCCTGCAGCATCCGCTCGAGATAGCCGAGCCCCTCGGCCCCCATCGTGGCGGACGCCACCGTCTTCAGCCGCGCCCCGAAGGTCTGGATCTTCCGCAGCGGCTCCTGGAGATCATGCGAGGCCACGGAGGCGAAGCTCTCCAGCTCGCGGTTGGACTGTTCCAGACGGGCCTGGGTCTGCTTGAGGGCCGAGATGTCCGTCATGATCATCGTGAAGCCGATGACCTCGCCCCGGTCCTTGATGGGCCCGACCTGCACCATGTACCACGCGGGGCCAGTAGCCGTGGCGGACGGGGCGTCGAAGGACACGGTCTCGCCATTCTCCAACACCTTGCGGATATAGCCGCGAACCCGCTCCAGCTCCTCTGGAAGGACCCAATCGTAGACGCTCTTTCCAACCACCTCCGCGGGGGAGTAGCCCGGTGTGGTGTAGTTGAAGAAACGGACCTTCGCGTCGACGTCACACGCGAGCATCATGCTCGGCGACTGCTCGACCAGCGCCTGGATGCCAAAGGTCTCGCGATCCACCGTCCGGTGCGACTCGAGTTGCAGCGCCAGTTGGTTGAGCGCCGCGGCCATCGGCGCGAGCGGCCCCTCGCCTACCTGGCATCGGACGTGGGGCTCATTGGCCGCCAGCCGGGCGACCACCTGCAACAAATACTCGAGCGTCGTCTCGCCAGCCGCGGCCGTGCTGGAGGCCTCATCACCACTTCGGGAGCTCACCATGGCCCTCGACTCGCGCCCGGGAGAACCCTCTTGGACAGCGCTCTCTTGGGCGAACAACATGAAGGAAACTGAAACAACGGTGTAAGCAAAGTGATGACTTCGTTACCAACCCATCACCGTGGAAACACGTTCCACTCGCGGTGAGAGTCCCCCCGCCCAGCCAGGATTCATGATTGTCATTCAAACCGACGAGCCGTGCGCGCCAGGGAGGCCTACGCCGCTTCCCGCGTCAGCACCTCGCCTGCCCGGACGCTCAGCCACAGCGAGTCCTGCGCCGCCGCTCCGCGCACCAACGAGGCATCCGTCGTCGTGAGGAAGACCTGCGCGCCGCTCGCCGCCAGGTAGTTCATCAGGTAGGCATTGCGCTCCGGGTCCAGCTCGCTCGACACGTCGTCCAGCAGCAGCAGGGGGAGAAAGCCCATCGCCGTCTCGAGGTTCTCGATCTCGGCGATCTTCCACCCCAGCACGAGCGCCCGTTGCTGACCCTGGCTCGCATAGGCCCTCGCGCTGCGGCCTCCCAGCGTCACCGTCACGTCGTCCGTATGCGGGCCCACCGACGTGAAGCCGCGGTCCAGGTCCCTGCGCGAACGCGCCGTCAGCGCCTCCCGCAGCGCCACCGCCAGCGCCGCCTCGTCCGCCGCCGCGAAGTCCACGTCTCCCAGGTGCGCCGGGTGGTAGCCATACACCGCCGGCTCCGGCGTCCGGCCGATGGACGCGAATGTCGCCTGGGCCCTCGGCGCCAGCTCCGCCATCAGTGCCCGCCGCCTCGCGTACACCCGCGCGCCCGCCTTCGCGAGCGTCTCGTCGTAGGCCTCCAGGTACGCCGGCTCCACCGAGCCCTCGCGCAGCAGCCGGTTGCGGTTCTTCAGCGCCCGCCCGTACTCGCGGCTCTCGCGCAGGAACGCCGGGAAGCGGTTGAACACCGCCCGGTCCAGGAAGGCCCGCCTCGAGTCCGGCCCGCCCTTCACCACCTCCAGGTCGTCCGGAGTGAAGGCCACCACCGACACGCCCCCGAAGTACTCCTCCAGGCTCGACGCCTTCTTGCCGTCCACGAAGGCCTGCCGCACGCCCCCGGACACCTCGACGGAGATCTCCCGCTCCGCCCCCTTGAGCAGGAAACGGCCCGTCACCCGCGCCGAGGAAGCACCCCACCGCACGAGCTCCGACAGGCGGCCGGCCCGCAGCGGCTTGAGCGTCGCCAGGAAGTAGAGCCCCTCGAGCAGGTTCGTCTTCCCCTGGCCGTTCTGCCCCACGGCGATGGTCGCGTGCGGGCTCGGCGTCAGGGTGACCTGACCGAGGTTTCGGAAGTCCTGGGCCTGGAGAGCCAGCAAACGCACGGGAGGCCTTTCTCCCATCCGTTCACGCGAGCGTCCAGGTCAAAGGCCAGTCTGACCCGTTCGAGCCCGCCCGGCTGCCTCCCGGGCCCGCTGCACCAGCCCTGGCAGGTCATCTGGCTCACCGCCCACGTGTCCGGAGGGGAGCCCGGAGAGCGGCTCCCGAGCCGGGGAGAAGAGCCTCGCCGGTGTCTGCCCCTGGCCTCGCAGCCGGATGAAGAGGCGCAGCGACTCGCGCAGCAATTCCAGATCCGGGCCCGTCTCGGCCCTCGCGCGCTGGGCGGCCGCCCACAGCCGCACCCATGCGGCCTCCTCGTTCCACGGGCCCACGGGCCGCGCGTGGGACAGCGCCGCCAGCTCCGCCGCCATCTCCAGCAGGCCCGCCCGACCCTCGCTCAGGACCTCCGAGGCCGCCAGCCGCGCCTCCGCCGAGGAGTGCCGCGCCACGAGCCACCCCAGCAGATCCGGCCACTCCTCCTCGCGGACGGCCACGGGAGACAGGCGCGCTTCCATGAGCGTCTTCAGCCGTGCCCGCGCCAGGCCGTGCCAGAAGGACGCGTGCAGCAACAGCTCTGGCCCGCTGCGCGGTGGACGTACCGGCGCGCGCCTCGCCCGCTTGTCCAGGAAGGCCCTCACCCGGCCCGTGGCATCGAAGCGGTCCAGCCGGGCCCAGAGCGTCTCCAGCGCGGTGTCGGCCACCGGCAACGCCCGCCGGACCTCGTCCGCCTCCGCCGCGTCGAAGGGCAGCGAGCCCTCGGGGACCGGACGCTTGAAGATGCGCTCGAGGACCTCCGCCGCCGCACAGGCGGCCCGCAGCTCCGGAAGGTTGCGCGGCAGCATCTCCACCGCCTGGGCCCACAGGCGCCGCCCGAGCAGCGGCCCCGCGTCCAGCACCTCCTCCTCCAACAACAGCAGGGCCTCACCGAGGAGGGCGGGCTTCTTCTTCGCGATGAGCCGCCGCTCCACCGCCCACGTGACGGCGTTGCGCAACCGCTCCACCTCGGCCAGCAGCACCAGGGGCTCGGAGCCCTTCGGCCAGCCCTCGGCCGCCGCGCGCCGAGCCACCGACTCCAGCGTGGCATCCACCTGCGGCTGGGACAGTGCCACCTCGCGCAGCAGCTCGAGGTTGGCCCGCACCCGGTCCTTCCAGAAGAAGGCTCGCAGCAGCTTCTCCAGCGCCCGGTAGCGCAGGCGCGTGGCTTCGAGCAGATCCGCGCGCTCTTCGAGCCGCGCTCGCAAGGTGTCCGGAGGGGTGGCCACGGTGGCGTCCACTATAAGGGCACCCGGACGGCGTAGCAGGCCCCCGGTGGCCGCTCGGGACGACGAGTGAACGGTGGCGCCTCCGTGGCGCTCGACCTCCGGGCGTGCACATGGGAAGAACAGGACAGCCTGCGGCGATGGCGCCGTGGGCGAGATGTCGGACCCGGGCGACAGGTTCCAGGAATGGAACCTGTCGCTCGGATGGACGTGGATGAGATGGGGATGGGAAAGCGACCCGCTACCTACGCAGACCTGGAGGAGCTCCCCCCGAACATGGTGGGGGAGATCATCGATGGCGAGCTGTATGCGAGCCCCCGGCCGGCGATGCCCCACACGAAGATCACGACGGAGCTCGCCACGGAGTTGCTCGGTCCCTTTCATCGGGGAAGGGGCGGACCCGGAGGCTGGCGCATCTTCATCGAGCCCGAACTGCATCTACATGGGAACGTGCTGGTCCCAGACTTCGGAGGCTGGCGCCGGGAGCGCCTTCCGAAGGCGCTGAAAGGCGCGGCCGTCGCCGTGGCGCCCGACTGGGTATGCGAGATCCTCTCCCCATCCACGGAAGCGCGCGATCGCGCGAACAAGCTGCCGACCTACGCGAGCGAGGGTGTACGTCATGTGTGGCTCATCGACCCGGAACTCCACACGCTGGAGGTCTTCCGCCTGGAAGGCGCGCACTACGTGCTGCTCGCGACGTACATCGGTGACGCCCGGGTTCGCGCCGAGCCCTTCGAGGCCCTCGAGTTGGAGCTGAACGCACTCTGGGGAGAGTAACGCGCCCCCCTCGGTGTAAGGATGAGCCCCGATGCCCCCGCGCAAGCTCCCACGACACCTCGTCTGGCTCGAGTCCTTCGCGGCCGCCGTCGAGTCCGGCAGCATCGAAGGCGCCGCTGAACACCTCGACGTGGCCCGCTCCGTCGTCAGCGAGCACATCCGCGCCCTCGAGGAGGCCCTCGCCGACGGCCAGCCCCTGCTCGAGCGCGGCCCCGGCCGCCGCCTCCACCTCACCGCCCGAGGCGAGAAGCTCTACGAGGGCACCCAGACGCCCCTGCACCAGCTGGACCTCAAGCGACTGAGAGATCTCGCCAGCGCCGAGTCCAACCTCCGCCTGGGCCTCAACCCCACCCTCTCCCACTTCCTCCTCGCGGGCATCGCCGGAGACGTGGCCGGGGCCGGCATCCGGCTGGAGGTCAGCTTCGGCGGCACCTTCGAGCTCGTGCGCCAGGTGCAGACGCACCAGCTGGACCTCGCCGTGGACTTCACCCCGCTGCCTCCCCACCGGGGCGTCGAGGCCGAGTCCCTCCTGCACCTGCCCTTCGTGGTGCTCGCCGGCCCGGGGAACGAGCTGGCCTCCCACCACGCCACCCGCCGCGCGCTCCAGGTGCGCGACCTGGAGGGCCAGCCCTTCGTGGACTGGCAGCGAGAGGACCCCTACGGCAGCGCCAACACCGCCCGCTTCACCACCCATGACGTCACGGTGCGCGAGGTGTCCCGCGCGCAGAGCTTCCTGCACCTCTTCGACCTGCTGCGCGCCTACCGCGCCTGCGCCATCGCTCCCGACCTGCGGCTGCTGCGCTCCTTTCCCGAGGACCTCTGCGTCTGGGCCCTGCGCGAGGAGGACCCCCAGTCCGTCGAGGTGGTGGCCCTGCGTCCCACGGGCGGCCCCGCCTCCGAGGCGGCCCGGCTCGTCATTGGCGGACTGCGTCAAAGACTGACAGCGAGCAAACGACGGAAAAACGAATAAGACGTCGGTTTTTATCGGATTTCCGCCACCGGTCTCCGTGACTAGAATTTTGAGGAAACGGAGGAGAAGGATGACGCCCACGGATCGGACCATCGCCCGTCTGCCTGCCCATCTGCGTCGCTACGTCGTGAGCCAGGACTACGACGCCTACACGCCGAGGGATCAGGCGGTGTGGCGCCACATCCTCCGACAGCTGCGCAGTCATCTGGGCGACAAGGCGCACCCGGTCTACCTCGAGGGCCTGGAGGCCACGGGCATCGGGGTGGAGCGCATTCCCAGCCTGGACGAGATGAACGAGCAGCTGTCCAAGCTGGGCTGGGCGGCGGTGGGTGTGCGCGGCTTCATCCCGCCCGCGGTGTTCACCGAGCTCCAGACACTGGGCGTGCTGGCGATCGCCGCGGACATCCGCACCCACGAGCACATCCAGTACACGCCGGCACCGGACATCGTCCACGAGAGCGCCGGCCACGCGCCCATCATCGCCAACGCGCGCTATGCCGAGTACCTCAAGCGCTGCGGGCTGGTGGGCTTCAAGTCCATCTCCACCGAGGAGGACGAGGCCGTCTTCCAGGCCATCCGCAACCTCAGCGTGGTGAAGGAGGATCCCACCGCGACGCAGGAGGAGATCGCCCATGCCCAGGCGCGTCTGGAGGCCGCCAACCAGAGCCGCCGCTACGTCAGCGAGAGCACCCGCGCCTCGCGGCTCTACTGGTGGACGGCCGAGTACGGATTGATTGGGAGCGTGGAGAACCCGCGCATCTACGGTGCCGGTCTGCTCTCGAGCATCGGCGAGGCGAAGCACTGCCTCACCTCCGCGGTGAAGAAGGTGCCGCTGAGCATCCAGTGCGCGGACACCGAGTACGACATCACCCGCATGCAGCCCCAGCTCTTCGTGGCGCGGGACTTCGAGCACCTCTTCGAGGTGCTGGCGGACTTCGAGGCCACGCTCGCCTGGAAGCGTGGCGGCGATTTCGGCCTGAAGGAAGCCATTGAGGCGCGCACGGTGAACCACCTGGTGCTGTCCGATGGCCGGGAGATCACGGCCCGCGTGGTGGAGACCCTGCCCGGGACTCGTCCCGTGGCCGAGGGCCTCTCCACCGCACTGGTGCGCCTGGAAGGCCCGGTAATGGTGTCGCGCGCGGGCAAGGACGGAAGCAAGCCGTGGCCAGGCCTGGCGCTGGTGGCATTTGGCGCCGGGGAGCTGCCGGACCGGGGGCCCTTCAAGCTGGAGCTCGCCAGCGGTCTGAAGCTCCAGGGCTTCGCCGTGGGCGGAGGCGAGGTGCTCAACCTGCGCGGCGAGCTGAACGGCCGCCCGGTGAAGCTGCCCAACGTGGCGCAGCTCTTCCTCAGCGAGGGCCTGCCCTCGGTGGCCGGCGGCCCGGCGGATCCAGCCGCGTGGGACCGCTGGTTCGGCGAGCTCAACGCCTTCTCCGAGGGCGAGGGCGAGGCGAAGGCCCGTGCGAAGAAGGCCACGGCCCTGCACCCGTCGCTCGCGGCGCTCTACCGCGAGGTGCGCGCCATGCGCGAGTCGAAGTCCCTCCAGCCCGAGCGGTTGGAGCAGATCTCCCGCGCCGCCACCGACTTCTCGGACGACTGGCTCCTCAAGGTCGAGGTCGATGAGATGAAGAAGGCGCGCGCCTAGCGCTCCAACGAGAGCCACCTCCTTCGAGGCACCCAGGGCCTGATTCCCCCAGCGGGAGTCAGGCCCTTCTTCTTTTTCACCCATGCAACGGCTCGCGCAGATGCGTCATGCATGAGTCATATTTGCATTCTGACTCATGTCGCGCCATAATGCGCCCCCGTCCAGTCTGGAGGCCCGATGTCCCCTCGACGTCCACGGCACTTTCACGTCGCCATCGCCGGAAGCGGCTTCAGCGGCATTGGGATGGCCATCCGGCTCAAGCAGGAGGGAATCGAGGACTTCGTCATCCTCGAGCGCGCGCACGAGGTCGGCGGCGTCTGGCGGGACAACTCGTACCCGGGATGCGCGTGCGACGTGCAATCCCATCTCTATTCGTTCTCGTTCGCACCGAATCCGGGCTGGTCTCACGCCTACTCACCCCAGGCGGAGATCCACGCCTACCTGCGCGACTGCGCCAACAGGTTCGGGTTGCGGCCCCACCTCCGGTTCGGCCACGCCGTCCTCGAGGCCCGCTGGGATGACGGCTCGCAGTGCTGGTACATCGAGACCTCGGAGGGGTTCTTCACCGCGGACGTCTTCGTCTCCGCCGCGGGAGCCCTCAGCGACCCATCCATCCCTCACTTGCCGGGTCTCGAGAAGTTCCAGGGCAAGGTGATGCACTCGGCCCAATGGGACCACGCGCATGCCCTCGCCGGACGCAACGTCGCGGTCGTCGGGACGGGCGCCTCCGCCATCCAGTTCGTTCCGCGGATACAGCCCGACGTGGGCAGACTGTTCCTCCTGCAACGCACGCCGCCGTGGGTCCTCCCGCGCAGGGACTGGGCCATCGGTGAATGGCTGAAGTGGATGTTCCAGTGGGTGCCGGGAGCGCAGCGCCTCGCGCGTTGGTTCATCTACGTGGTTCGCGAGCTGTCCGTGCTCGCATTCATGAATCCGTGGCTCCTCCAGCTGGCCCAGCGGCTCGCGATGCGGCACCTGGAGCGCTCGGTTCCGGAGCCCTCGCTGCGCGCGAAGCTCACTCCCGATTACACGATGGGCTGCAAGCGCGTCCTCATCTCCGACGACTACCTCCCTTCGCTCACTCACGAGAACGTCGAAGTCATCACCGAGGGCATCCACGAGATACGGGAGCGCTCCGTCGTCCTGGCGGACGGCACCGAGCGCGAGATCGATACCCTCATCTTCGGCACTGGCTTCAAGGTGCAGGAGATACCGATCGCCCGCCACATCCGGGGACGAGACGGACGAACACTCGCGGAGGCATGGGGCGAGAGCATGAAGGCACACCTCGGCACCACGGTGTGCGGATTCCCCAACTTCTTCATGCTCCAGGGGCCCAATACCGGGCTTGGCCACACCTCGGTCATCCTGATGATCGAGAGCCAGATCGAGCATGTGCTCGGGGCGCTGCGCTACCTCGAAGGCCGGGAACTGGCCGCGGTGGAGCCGACCCTCGAAGCACAGACCGAGTTCGTCCGGCAGATCGATGCCCGGATGCGCGGAACCGTCTGGAACCAGGGCGGGTGCATGAGCTGGTACCTCGACGCCACGGGACGCAACTCCACCTTGTGGCCAGGGTCCACGCCCGCCTTCAAGCGCCGGGTGGAACGCTTCGAGCCCTCTGAGTATGTCGCCATCGCCCGCCACACCCAGCCGGTCGCGGTGAGCTCCGAGCAACCCAGGAGGATGGCCCATGCCTGACACTTCGCTCACACTCAAGGAGCGGCTCGAGCACCGCGTCGCACGCGCCCTCCTGAGCTTGCCGCCGCGCCTCCAGTGCTTCCTCTCGGGGAAGCCGCCGGTGGTGCGGGATGGCCTCACCCTGCACCCGGAGTTGCAGTTGCTGCTCGTGTTGCGAGAGCGCATGGGGGCCGTGGCCATGTCGGCACTGCCTCCGGTGGAGACGCGCCTCCGGGCACGCCGTGAGGCGCTGGTGCACAGGGGCGAACCGATCGAAGTGGGGGCGGTGCGCGAGCTGGTGCTGGAGACGCCGGCCGGTCCGCTCAAGGCACGCCACTACGCCCCGGTGAGCCGTGAGGCACCCAGGCCGCTGCTGGTGTTCTTCCACGGTGGCGGCTTCGTCCTGGGCGATCTGGATACTCACGACTCCGCCTGCCGGCTGCTGTGCCGTCACGCCGACCTGCACGTCCTGTCCGTCGAATACAGACTCGCGCCCGAGCACCCGTTCCCCGCAGGCCTGGAGGACGCGCTCGCCGCGTACGCATGGGCCTGCGCGCACGCGCAAGAACTGGGGGCGGATCCCTCACGGGTCGCGGTGGGCGGAGACAGCGCGGGCGGGAATCTCGCAGCCGTCATCTCCCAGCACGCCGTCCAGAACGGGCTCCCCGCTCCCGCGTTGCAGTTCCTGCTCTACCCAGCGGTGGACCGCACCGTGCACCGGGCGTCGCTGGACCACTTCGCCGAGGGCTTCTTCCTCACTCGGGCGGACATCGCGTGGTTCCAGAAGCAATACACCGGCGCCTCCGTCACCGGCCCGGACCCGAAGACGTCTCCAATGGTGAGCCGCGAGCTGTCTGGCCTGCCCCCCGCGCTGGTGGTCACCGCCGGGTTCGATCCGCTGCGCGACGAGGGCGAGGCCTACGCCCACGCGCTCCGGGAAGCCGGCACGCCGGTGACGCTGCGCCGCTTCGATGCCCTCATCCACGCGTTCGCCAACATGGTCGGCGTGAGCCCGGCCTGCCGCGACGCGGTGGTGGAGATGGCCTCGATGCTGCGTGAAATGCTCGACGAAGCCGCGAGCGGGAACGCCCGAAACGAAGTCCGCCGGATGGGAGCCAACTCATGAAGACGGTGAAGGGAAAGGTCGCGGCCATCACGGGCGCGGGTTCGGGAATCGGCCGCGCGACGGCGGAGCTGCTCGCACGCAACGGCAGCCACGTGGCCCTGTCCGACGTGAACGAGCAGGGACTCGCGGAGACGGCGGAGAAGTGCCGGGGCCTCGGCGTCGAGGTGCGCACGACGCGCGTGGATGTCGCGCAGCGCCAGGCGGTGCACGCCTGGGCCGACGACGTGGCGCGCGACCTGGGGGCCGTCCACATCATCATCAACAACGCTGGCGTCGCCCTGGGCGCCACCATCGAAGACACCCGCTACGAGGACTTCGAGTGGCTGATGAACATCAACTTCTGGGGCGTGGTGTACGGCACCAAGGCCTTCCTGCCCCACATCAAGGCCGCGGGCGAAGGCCACATCGTCAACGTATCCAGCGTCTTCGGTCTCATCGGCGTCCCGACACAGGGCGCCTACAACGCGGCGAAGTTCGCGGTGAAAGGCTTCACGGAAGCGCTGCGCCAGGAATTGGAAGTCGAGACCCGCACCATTGGCGTCACCTGTGTTCATCCTGGCGGCATCAAGACCAACATCGCCCGGAACGCGCGGATGACCGCGCGCAAGGGCTGGGTGGATGAGACATCCGGCGCGGACTTCGAGAAGGTCTTCTCCACCACTCCGGAAAAGGCCGCCGCCAACATCCTCTCCGCCATCCTCGCGAACCGGCGGCGCCAGCTCATTGGCGCCGATGCCGTCCTCATCGACCTCATGCAGCGCGTGATGCCTACCCTCTATCAGCGGCTGCTGGTGGCGGGGGCTCGGAGACGGCGGGAGAAGATGATGCTAGGCCCTACGGCATGAAACGCTCCCGAGAATCCGACCGCCCGGCCGCCCCACGGCGACCGAAACGCCCGAGCCGCACAACCCGACACACGGACGCGGAGCAGAGCGCTCCCGTCACCCCGCTCACCCGGAGGCTGGAAGCGCCTACGCGGGCCACTCCCCAGGAGTTGTTCGCCCTCGCGCTGGACTGGTGGATGAAGGGAGAGCGCTTCGACATCGGGCGCATGGCCCAGGAGCTGGGCGTCAGCCGGGCCACGGTGTTCCGGTGGGTCGGAACTCGCGAGCTGCTTTATGGCGAGGTCATCTCGGCGCAGTTCGAAGCCGCGATGGCCACCGCCCGAGACGAGGCGACGGGCGAAGGCGCCGAGCTCATCGCCAACATCGTCCAGCGGATGATCCACCTCATCGTGGAGAACGAGCCGCTCAAGAAGTTCGTACAGCAGGACGCCGAGTACGCCATGCGCATCCTGATGTCGAAGAGCAGTACCGTGGAGCAACGCAACACCGCATGCGTCCGCAAGGCGTTGGAGGACGGCGTGCGGGATGGCCACATCCGGCCCGAGATGGACCTGGATGCACTGGCCTTCGTGATCATCCGTATTGGCGAGTCATTCCTGTACCGCGATGCCATCACGGGAGATCCGCCAGACATCCAGTCGGCGATCACCGCGATCCGCATCCTGGTCACGGCGGAGAAACGCAACGAAAGGTGGACGATCCCATGACGACGACCGCGGCACTCATCAAGCGTGAAACACCGGAGGTGCGAGACCTCCGTTTCAACCTCTCCGATGTGCCGCGGTTCTGGCATGGCGAAAGACGGGCGGTCACGCTCTTCTTCGACAACCTGTCCATCTTCTTCCCAGCGGGCGAGCGCTTCTTCATGGCGAGCGTGAAGGCGTTCCGCAACCAGGTGACGGATCCGCAGCTCAAGAGCGAGGTGGATGCCTTCTGTGCGCAGGAGGGTCACCACAGCCGGGAGCACGTCCGGTACAACAAGATGATCGCCGCCAAGGGCTATCCGGTAGACGCCATGGAGCGGCGGGTGGAGTGGATCCTCCAGCGAGTGACGAAGTACGCGCCCAGGAAGCGGCAGCTCGCGGTCACCTGTGCGCTGGAGCACTTCACGGCGATGCTGGCGAGCCTCGTCCTCAAGGACCCGAAGATGTTGGAGAACGCCGAGCCCCGGATGGCCGAGCTCTGGCGCTGGCATTCCGCCGAGGAGACCGAGCACAAGGCCGTGGCGTTCGACGTCTACCGCGCCATCGGTGGCTCCTGGCTGATGCGATGCATCGTCATGTTCCTGACGACGCTGGTGTTCTGGGGCAAGGTCTACGAGCACCAGGTCCGGCTGATGCACGAGGAGAAGATCCTCTTCTCAGTGACCGAGTGGTTCAGCCTGGTGCGCTACCTGTTCATCCAGCCCGGAGGGATGCTCGGGCTCGTGGGGCCCTACCTGGACTACTACCGCCCCGGCTTCCACCCCTGGGAGCACGATAACTCCGAGATGCTCCAGCAGTGGAAGGCGGGGCTCACCGCGCCCCAGCCAGCCCGCTTACAGGGATGAGGGAGAGAAGTCGGCGTTGGAGACCGGCTGCACGTCCGTGAAGTCGAAGCGCTCCAACGCCCCGCGCGCATCGTCGATCTCCAGCGCAACCGGCAGGGCCAGCACCGGATCCATACAGATGCGCGCCCGCGTCGCATACAGGTGCTGTCCCCCGGGGGGCGCGGTGAAGGTGACGCAGTAGCGCCCCGCCGCGTCGATGCCCTCGTCCTTCCGGGCATATCCCCCCACCGCCTCGCCCTTGGCGAAGCAGTCCTCCAGGATGCCGATGATGGAGGTGAAGGCGAAGTCCGTGATGGGGTGGTTCGTGTCGCGGCGGGCCAGCCCACCGTTCATGTCGACCCACACCGCCCCGGCGAGGCCGAGGACGCCCGCCTCACGGGCGCGGATCTCGTTCTTCTTCACCGAGGAGTCGTAGATCACCTTGCGGCCCTTGGCGGGACCTTCCAGGACTTCCAGCCGCAGGGCCCGAGGCGACTGCCGGACCGCCAGCTTGATGGTCTGCGGCTTGTGCAGCTCGCCCGAGACCCGCTCGCGCTTCACCACGCGCGTCTCATAGGTGCCCAACTGGGCGGCGGAGACCTTCCCGGCCTCCAGGAGAGTCTTGGGCGACGCGGCCGCGAACAGCTCCGCCAGCGCTTCTTTCGAGAGCGTCTTCACGTGGGCGCGCCGCTCCGCCATCGGGAGCCGTGCGAGGGATGGAAGATCAGAAGAAGGAGCAGGGGTGGTCATCAGCAGACCCGCGAGCAAGGGGGTAAGAAGGGTTGGATTCATGGGGGATGGGCTCGAGTGGTTCGGGCATCAGAGCTGGTAGCGGAAGCCGAAGCCGAGAATGCTCGTCCGCACCTGATAGCTGCCTCCGTTGACAGGGGACACCGGGGCATCCTCGTCCGCCATCGGGTTGATGCGCGGTACCGCAGCCTCCGAGGGTGACACCTCGCGCTGCCCGCCAAAGGCCTGCGAATACACCGCGTCCAGCCGCAGCCTCTGCCCCAGCCGCAGGCCCAGGCCCACCGAGCCCGTCACCTTGTCCGTGTCCACTGTCAGCGGGGCCAGGTACGCGGCGGGAATCGCGCTCTGCTCGTAGCTGAGGCCCGCCCGCACCTCGACCGCGAACGAGCTGCCCACCGACAGGGAGTACTCGCCCCCCAGCCGGAACGACTGGCTGTCCTTGAACCGGCGGGGAATCGAGATGGTCGGCACGGTGAACGGACTCGGGATGCCCGACACGTCGTAGATGCGCACGTCCTCCGCCACGATGTCGATGGACTCGTGCGAGGACCACAGCTCGCGTGCATAGCCCAGCTCCACCCTCAGCGCCTCGAGCGGCCGCACCTCTATGCCCGCCCGGAGAATCGCCGGCAGCTTGAGCTTCAACCGCGCCGAGTCTCCTTCCTGCCGCGCCTGGTCGAACACCGCCGCGCTCGGCAGCCGCACCCGCACCGTGGCCGGCGCATCCAGCGTGTACCCGAGCTGTCCGCTCACTCCCACGCGCAGCCACTTCGCCGGACTCACAATCGCTCCGAAGCTCGCGCTCGGCGCCAGCAGTCCCGTGGCCTTCAACTCCGCCAGCGCGTCGTAGGACGGATCCTCCGGCGCCGAGAGCAACCGCTCCGGAGGGCTCGTGTTGAACACGGTCCGCGTCACGAAGTTGCCCGTCAGCACGTTCACTCCCGCGCCCAGTTGGAGGAAGTCGAAGGGCCGGTACGCCGCGGAGACTCCGGGAATGACCAGCAGCGAGCCCTCCAGCGAGACGAGCGAGTACCGGGACGGAGCGGGCGATCCGTCGTCCAGCGTCAGGGGATAGCTCATCACCGCCATCTGCGGCGCCAGCACGCCCGCGGCGACCACGAGCTGCTTGCGCTCACCGAAGACCCAGGAGCCCGCGATGGTGGGAATGGGCAGGAACTCGGACGAGCCGCTCACGGAAGGCAGCTCGCTCGTCTGCGTGGCTCCCGCGGAGTTCGTCACCAGCACCCGCCGCGTGAAGTCCGTGGAGAAGCGAACCCAGGAGCCGTCCAGCAGCACGCTCGAGCCCGCATCCACCAGGCCCGCCGGGTTGTACCAGAGCGCCCCCAGGTCATCCGCGCCGGCGACGAAGGCGCCTCCGCGCCCGAGTGAGCGGACACCGCGGTCTCCCACGTACAGGCCACTGGCGCTCGCGAGCAACGGGAAGACGAGGGCGGTCAACAGAAACAGGAACCTGGATGTCTTCACTTCGCACCTCCCGCCTTGTTCGCCACCACGTAGAACCGCTCCAGACCGTGCTCCGGATCCAACAGGAACGACACCAGCTCGTAGGAGATGCGCTGGTAGTCCTTCGCCGAGCGGGCCTCCGCCTGCCCCGGCACCACGCGCTGGACGTCCGCCACCGCCTCCGTGAGGACCTCCCACGGAGTCCGAGGCATCGCCTCGCCCGGAATCGCCGTGGGCGTCACCAGTCTGGCGAGCACTCCGGTCATCAACTCATGCGGGTCCATCTCCCGCGAGCACACCTGTGTCTTTCCGTCCTCCGCGTAGGCCTTGGCCGCCACCCGGCGCCCCAGCACCAGGGTCGCATCCACCAGGTCATCGGGCTTCAGCGCCTGCGCGAGCAGGTGCGCCAGCGGCGCGCGGTTCTTCCCCTCCGAGGCCAGCATCTGCACGGCGTCCACGCTCGTCCCGAGCAGTGCCGGCCAGTTCTCCTGAGAGCCGGAATTCAACAGGTAGCCCGCCAGCGCCTCCACCTGGGCCCACAGCGCCGGGTCCTGCCGTGCCGCATCCAGGAAGTCCCACGCCGTGGCGAACAACGGGCCGCCCAGCATGTCCCCGGCTTCCTGGGTCATCTCGTCCCGCATCCAGGTACATCGCGCATACGGAGGCGTGAACGAGTCCGGACAGCGCGCGTACAGTTCCGAGCGCAGCATGTCGATCGCCGGTGGGAGCAACCGCGTCGTCAGCGGGTTCGCGAACGTCGAGGTCTCTCGCTCACCCTGGACCGTGAGGAACTGGTCCGCCAGCCGAGAGAACGCGTCCTTCCAGGCCTCTCGCCGATCCGGCTCGCCAGGGTGCTCGGCCGCGTGACGGTCGAACGCGTCGTCCATCGCCGAGAGCGCATCGACTATCAGCGACAGCGGTGTCACCTGCTCCCGCGTCACTCCGTCCTGCCGCACATGCATGGTGCCGCCGTGCCGGTCCGTCAGGCCCACCGCCTCGGAGCGAGCCGGGTCGATGGCCGTCCGCAACAGCTCCGCCAGCACCTTCACGCCATCCCGCTTCTCAACCTGCTTGCACTGCTTCGTCTTCGCGTCCACGGCCGTGCAGTGCGGCACCTGGATGGCCTGGAGCTTCGGCACCAGCGCCTGGAGGCTCCCCACCGCGTCTCCCTTCAGGAGCTCCACGAGGAACGGCTCGAACCGCACCGCGCCCGCTCGCGAGCACTGCGACAGCGGGTCATCCGGGTTGCTCGACAGCTTGCACTCCTTCGCTGGAGCGCTGTCACTCATCCAGTGCCGGTACATCACGTCGAGCACCTTGATGAACAGGTCCTCCCGGTCGCGGTTCGTGAAGGCGAGCAGCAGAGGCCGCATCGCCTTGAAGAAGCCCTCCGTCTCCAGCATCAACAGCGTGTCCGGGTTGCGGCGAGGGAACCACTCGTCGTCCGCGCAGGTGCGCAGGCCGCGGACCTTCCCATCCGGTGCGGCATCCTCCGCGCCCGGGTCCGGATCGTTGATGACCCGCTCCGGACACACCGCGCTGCCAATGTTCGCGCCCTGCAGGTCCTTCAGGAAGCGATTGGTGATGTAGTTCTTCCCGCTCGAGGTGG
The DNA here is from genome assembly GCF_003044305.1 of Vitiosangium sp. GDMCC 1.1324. GTDB lineage: Bacteria > Myxococcota > Myxococcia > Myxococcales > Myxococcaceae > Archangium. The sequence continues at coordinate 607,654 of NZ_PZOX01000002.1, forward strand.
GGCTGTCGTTCACCTGGTCGAACATGATCATCCGGTTGAGCCACTCGGTCTTCGGCCGGAAATCCTTGCTGTCACTCGCCGTCCAGAAGCCGGTGATGCCGCTGGACTGCTCCATCACGCTCACCGTCGTGGCACCGATGCCGAGGACTCCATTGCGGATGATGGACGGACGCATGTACAGCTTCGCCTTGCCCACCATGGATTGCAGGTAGAACACCGCCATGTTGTCGACCTTGAAGACCTCGCACTCCTTGTAGGTCCCCCCGAACAGCGGCAGGTCCAGGTTGCCCGCGATGGGCACCCCTCGCGCATGCACCACCGCGCCCGCCTTGTTGCAGAAGGTCACTCCGTTCGAGTCGTGCACGATGTTGATGAAGCGCTGCATCAGGCTCCGGTTCAACCCCGCGTCCGGCTGCGTCCGGTCCACCGGAGTGCGCGGGTTGCCGTTGTCCCCGACGGTCACGTTCTTCGGCGGCCCATTGAGCGAGTTCCGGTCGTAGTCGATGCGATCCCGGTTCGCCATGTAGCTCGCGAACGCCGGCGCCACTCCCGCCGAGTCCGGCTGCGCCAGCGCCTTCAGGATGTCCTCCAGCAACCCTGGCTCACGGGAGATCTCCACCAGCACATCCACCAGGTCGTCCCGCAGCGTGTTGCCTTCCTTCAGCTCCGCCTCCGGGTGCGCGTCCGCTGTGCGCAGGACGAACCGCAGCAGGCTCACCAGCCGCGCCACGTCTCCGGAGTAGTCCGACACCAGCGTGCGCCCCAGAACCAGCGTGTCGTCCGCGGACGGATGTCCCATCACCTGCCCACCCGCGTGCACCAGGTCCAGCAGCGGTGACTCCTCCGTGCGGAAGGCGTCGTATTTCACGGTGACGGGCGGATAGTCGTGGGTGCTCGACTTCGCACCGTCTCTCGGGCCCAGCACCACCGGCAGCCCGTCCAGCAACTGCATCACCGTGCTGCGCGGGTGCGCGCTATCCGAGGTGATCATCGGCCGCACCTCGGAGAGCACCTGCCCCAGCAGCGTGCGCCGGGCATCGACATAGGCATACAGCGGTGGGCCGCCCGGCTTGGAGAGCGCGCGGCCGTCGGCGTCCCGCGCCGCCGAGTCCGGTACGCCCGGCACGGGGAAGGGCGTGGGCACCGGCGCGCTGGAGCCCGGAACGAACCGGCCGAGTTCGTCCACATCCGGCACTCCATCCGCGTTCGCGTCCGAGAAGGGCAACCCCACCGAGGTCACCACCGCCACCCCACGCGCGTCACGCCGCGGGGCGAGCACCGGAGTCCCGGAGGGCGCGGGTCCCGCCTCGGTGAGCAGCAGGGTGGACAGGAACTCCGTGGCCGTGCGCGGGCGCGACAGCACGTCCCGCTGTGTCAGCCCGTCACGGGAGACCGACAACGGCGCGCGGGCCTGCCCCGGCTCCACGGTGCGCAGCTCATGGTGCGCCACTTCCAGCATCGACGTGAACGCGGTGCGCGCGGGCCCGGGCGAGGCGCTGGGAGCCATCACGCGCGTGGCGGTGTCCAGCACGCCCCGCATGCCCGAGTAGGTGAGCAGCGGTCTCAGCGCTCCGAGCGTCCGCTCCGGAGGCTGATAGCCCTGGCGCGCATCCAGCTCGGCCCAGGCCTGCGTGGCCTCGGGCGAGGACTCGAAGGCTTCCAGCCACTCACCCAGGGCCCTCGTCGTGTCCGGCAACGTGCCATCGCCATACATCGCCGTCATGCGCCCGAGGAGCGCCGCCAGTTCCGCGTGCAACCGGGCTCGCTCCGGGCTCGCCGGCTGACATGTCAGCGACGGGTCCGGATTGGACACGTCCCGCACTGGCACCTCCGAGTCCGGGAAGAGCGCATCCAGCGCGGCCACCACGCGCGGGCGCTGCCGGGCCAGCGCCGCCAACCGGGCCAGCGCCTCCGCCCGCTGCGCCTCCTGCGTGGCCACGCTCACGGACTGGCCAGAGGCGTCCACCGCTCCTTCGACCAGGGGAGGCAGACGCGTTGCGTCAACGCCTTGCGCGTATTGGCCATCCGGCCCGGAATGGCAGACACCGTGGAAGGAGGCTCCTGAGAGGTCCTCGGGCAGGAGCAGCGCGCCCATGCGGTCGCACAGGACGCCAAAGAAGTCCTCGCCCAGCGTAGCGGGCGGTGGGGGTTCGCGGGTGGTATCGAACTCGGAAGTCCCGCACGCGGCGCACACCAGCAGCAGGGCACACGCGCGCACGGACCACGACACTCCGGGGGAGAGCGGACGCATGGAATCTCGCGAAGCAGAAGGGGGCGCTGCGGGTTCGAAGAACTACCGGGCTGGTATCAAGTGTCCAGTGACACTTGACACTCTGTCAAGAAAAGGCAGACGCCCCCACTGGATTGTCGTCTGACCAAACTTTTGCCGTGCTCGTCACCCTCGACGGGCAGGTGCTAGCGTGGGGGAACCGGCCCGTAGCGCCGGTCTTGATGGGAGGTATCGACATGGCGGGGCGAGGCGAGCGGCGCCGACCCCAGGTGGCAGAGCGACGGGGACGGACGGCGGTGGACCGCTCCGCCTTCCCGTACCGGATGAAGGACCTGTGCGAGCGCGCGGGCCTGTCCCGGCAGGTGGTGCACTTCTACATCCAGCAGGGCCTGTTGCCGGAGGGGCAGAAGACGGGCCACAACATGGCCTTCTACGGCGAGCAGCACCTGAAGCGGCTCAAGCTCATCCGCCAGTTGCAGGAGGAGCGTTTCATGCCGCTCAAGGCCATCCGCGCCATGTTGGAGGAGCGCGACGACGCCTTCACCCCGAAGCAGCGCGAGCTGATCTCCGAGGTGCGTCAACGGCTGGGACCCACGATTGGAGTCGTCGGCCAGCCGGACACGGTGGGCGCGGCGGAGCTGCTGAAGGAGACGGGGGTGAGCCGCGCGGAGCTGGCGCGCATGGTGGAGATAGGGCTGCTGGTCACGCGCAAGCAGGACGGGCGCACGGTGCTGGCGAGCGACGACGCGTTCCTCGTGGAGCTGTGGGGCCAGCTCAAGAAGGCGGGCTTCACGGAAGCGCTGGGCTTCCAGGTGGACGACCTGCGCCTCTACACGAAGGCCATGTACTCGCTGTTCATGAACGAGGCGCAGCTGCTCAGCGACCGGCTCACCGGCCTGCCACCGGGCCAGGCGGCGGAGATGGTGGACCGGGCCCTGCCGCTCATCAACACGCTCCTCGTCCGCTACCACACCGCCCAGGTCCGTAACTTCCTGGCCGCGAACTGAAGGTTTCTGGCGCGGGCCTGCTCGAGCCAGACGGGGCTCGCGCTCCCTCGTCTTCTTCCCGGCCAGCAGGCCCAGTCCTCGGCTCTCCGCTCCCCAGGGGTTCGCGGGTTGCCCTCTATGCGATTGATACGGGTGGGCCAGTCTCCCTTCATCGGGTAGCTTGCTCCACGCCATGCAACCGACCCGCAGCCACATCCGCGTCCCGTCGCATGCCTACGTGGGCAGGGAACTCTCCCGTCTGGTGGGACTCGTGCTCGTCACCGCCCTGGCGGGACTCGCCTCCGCGGAGCCCCCCGCCATCCTGCCCCCACCGAACAGCGCGGCACCGGGCGGCCGCTCTTCCGCCTGCGAAAACCTCAGAACCCAGGCCCTGCAGGGCTACAAGGTGCCCGGCCGGAAACCTGACTCCCAGGTCCCCTGGGAGTTTTTCCTCGGCAATGCCTCGCACCGGCTCATTGCGTATATCTACCGCACGAGGCACCCGACAAACGATGTCTTCTACAACAAGACCTCCATCAAGCTCATCCTTGACAGAAGAGGCATCGGCGACTCGTCACTCCTGCCCGAAAACGAACAGAAGATGTGTCCGGACATCGCCGATATCACCTTACGCAGCGTCTTCGAAATCAAACCCCATAACGAAAAAGGGCGCCAGGACGGCATGCGGAAGCTTCAAACATACCTCCTCGCGCTGAACCGCACCGTGCCACCCAACAACAGGTTCTCAGGTGGCAAAGAGTTCGAAGGTGAGATTCTGATCCAGTTCGCCCAGGGGCAGTACATCTGGCGTCTGGAGTGGTGTACCACCACACCTGGAGTCACCCAGTATCGTTGGACTCGCAGCCAGGAGCGCTTCGACTCGAATGAGGCCGCGTACCAGGCTGAGCAATGGGTGGAGATTTCCGAGCAGGAACTGAAGCAGTACGGCGGATGGGTATCCCAGGCAGTCGAGGAAGGGGTTGAACGGCGTGAGAGGCTCGCCACGATCAGCGGGGCCATCGGCGTAGCTATCGACATCGTAGGTGAGGTCGCGATGATCGTCATCTCCACCGCAGCCCCCGGTGAGCGCGGCGCCGCTCAGCCGGGAGGAAAAGTCCTCCCTTTCCCCTCAAAGCCCTTGCCCACCGAGCCCCCTGCGCAACTGCCTCGAGCATCGGGCATGTGACTCTTCCAGCTGCGCAACCTGGCACGAAACGGTCGAACCGAGAGAGCCCACACCATGGACACCCTCCAGACAGCCACGCTCCAACTGCCGTCCTTCCTTTACGGCCCCTACATCGCCATCAAGAGCAAGACAAAGGCAGAGGGGCGCCGTTGCGCAAAGCAGTATGAGCTCAGCGGCACCTTTCCCCAGCCACGTGAACTGCGGACGGTCGCCCCCGGCGATGTGGTGTTTACACACGAAGTCGTCGATTTCCAAGACGAGCTCCCAGCCTGGCGGCTTTACGCGTATTGGGAAGCGATCACGAGCATGTGCGATTCACTGAAGAAGAGTTATCGCCACATCAAAAACACGCATGAGACGTTCTTTCGTGAAACGGCATGGGGCGCACTGTTCTTCGCTCTTTCTGGAGCAGCCCCGGAAAGCGCGGAGCTCACCGCGCTGCGCCTCCAGGCCGTGCTTCGCTTCTGGGACTCGCTCCAACACGGGCGCTACCTCTACAAGACGTTGAATACGTTCATGACCCTGGAGGAGCTCATGACCGCCGCTTGCGGTTGGGCCATGGACGCCTGGTGCCCCAAGGGGGGTAGCTCCGTCCGTTCACGTTTCGAAGTAGCCTCGGAGCGCATGGCTCAAGCGACCAGAGAGGAGAGTATCGAGGCCATCCTCCGTCAGTTGCCCCATATCCTCCCGTTCGCTGATCGCAAGCTACTCAACCACCCGGAAGTGGTGATGGATCCCTCCTCCTGGCGTGAGCACCTCTCCACTCTGGATGCCGCGGAGTTCGAGCGCATCTCCGGGGTACGCCCGGGAGAGGTGCTTGGCAGGCTGTATGTGTGGGACAAGGAACTCGACATACACTAGAGGCCGTTGAATGAGCGCCATGCACCTCCATAACGACATCATCTCCGCCATCGGCAACACGCCCCTCATCAAGCTCCGGCGTGCCTCCGAGCTCACGGGCTGCACCATCCTCGGCAAGGCCGAGTTCCTCAACCCCGGCCAGTCCGTCAAGGACCGCGCCGCCCTCTTCATCATCCGTGACGCCATCTCCCGCGGCCTCCTGCGCCCCGGCGGCGTCATCGTCGAGGGCACCGCCGGCAACACCGGCATCGGGCTCGCGCTCGTGGGCAATGCCCTCGGCTACCGCACCGTCATCGTCATCCCCGACACCCAGAGCCAGGAGAAGAAGGACATGCTCCGGCTCATGGGCGCCGAGCTCCTCGAGGTCCCCGCCGTCCCCTACAAGGAGCCCAACAACTACGTGAAGGTCTCCGGCCGCCTCGCCGAGGCCCTCAACTCCCGCGAGCCCCACGGCGCCATCTGGGCCAACCAGTTCGACAACGTCGCCAACCGTCAGGCCCACCTGGAGGCCACCGGCCCCGAAATCTGGGAGCAGACCCAGGGCCGCGTCGATGGGTTCATCTGCGCGGTCGGCTCCGGCGGCACGCTCGCCGGTGTCGGCATGGCCCTCAAGGCGCGCAACCCCAACGTCGTCATCGGGCTCGCTGACCCCCTCGGCGCCGCGCTCTACCACTGGTACGCCCACGGCGAGCTCAAGTCCGAGGGCTCTTCCATCACCGAGGGCATCGGCCAGGGCCGCATCACCGCCAACCTCGAGGGCGCTCCCGTCGACGAGGCCTTCCAGATTCCCGACTCCGAGGCCCTCCCCCTCCTCTTCGAGCTGCTCGAGCACGAGGGCCTGTGCCTCGGCGGCTCCAGCGCCGTCAACGTCGCGGGCGCCATCCGCCTCGCCCGGAAGCTCGGGCCGGGGCACACCATCGTCACCGTGCTGTGCGACTCGGGCAACCGCTACGCGAGCAAGCTCTTCAACCCCGCCTTCCTCCGCTCCAAGGGTCTGCCCGTCCCTCGCTGGCTGGAGCGCGGCCCCGATGCCCCCTCGGCGAGCTCGCTCCTGAGCGAGGTGCTCCTCGCCAAGGCCTCCTGAGCCGGAGCCGTCGCGTCGGGGCCTCTCGCTCCGCCGTGCCGGTTATCTCCGCCGGGGTTCGCGGCGCCTGCGTCTCTGGCGCTGCTCGCGTCTCAGCCGGAGCTCGCGTGGAAGGCTGGGGGCCCCCTCCTCGAGGGCACTGCGACCCATCGCCTCCCATTCCTCCTGGACCTCCCGGTCCTCGTAGGGCTCGTGGAGGTGGCCGTCCGCCTTGTCCACGGACGCGAAGAGCGCCGCTGGGACGTAGTTCTCCTCATCCATTCCTCCTGGCCCGGTTCCGTTCCTCGCGGATCCCTCCACAAGAGAAGGTCGAGCACGGACGGATCGCTCCCCGGGGGCAACAGTCCCAGGAGTGCGTCCTCGTCCGTGTCCCTCTCGCAACCGGAAGAGATGTAGAGGTCGAAGGGCTCGTCCATGGCTTCGGGGCCGCATTCTCGCAGCTCGTCCCCGGCGTCATCACCTCGAGCCTTCCAGCCCAGCATCCCGTTCCCGAGAGGCTCAGCCCCCGCGACAAGGGGATGGGCCATCTCGCGTCGAAGCCGCGAGCCCCGCCAAGTCCCCAGTTCTTTTGTCCATCACAAATCGCTCCAAGGGCATCCATCCAACAGGTCTTTGCTCATCAATCCTGTTGCCATGAATCCGCGTCTTTCTCGCTCTCAAGGAGTGATTCGCCATGTTCAGAAGGTTGTCGCCGTCGAAATTCCGGCTCCTGCTTCCCGTCGTCGTCACCTCGATGCTCACGGTCTGCGGCATCGAACCGACAGCACTGGCGGAGGAGGCGACCCAGGCACCTGGCGCCTCGAAGCAGGCCTCCACTCCGGACGGGCTCGCCGAGGATCCCGCCGATACCCAGGCCGCCGCGTCCCATGGCACCTGGGTCTTCCGGCAGTCGGAGATCACTGGCGGAGGCCTCGTCACGGAGATCGCCGTGAGCCCCTGGACGAGCGGCCACGCCACGGTGGGAGGCGACTCGTGGGGCCTCTACAACACGCGCACTTCGGGCAACCAGTGGCTGCCCGCCATGAAGAGCTCGCCCGGCAACCCCATGACCGGTGAACAGGGCACTTCGTATTATTCAGGGCTCGCCTACTCGAAGAACCCCCACCAGAAGAACGTTGTCTATGGGTTGCTCGGCCGGTGTGGAGGCAAGCCCGGGGAGGGCGGCTTCATCGCGGTCGAAGGCGACACGGTCCTGCGCTTCAACCCGAACGGCCCCAAGGGCACCGAGTCCCACTGCAAGCGGCAACACCACCCCCGCCCCACGGGCAACCGCATCGTCGTGGACTGGGATGCCACCGCGAGCAAGGAATACATCTATGCGGCCGGAGGCAATGGTACCGGGCTCTGGCGTTCCCAGAACGGCGGGGCGGATTGGGTGAACATCGGCCTCGCCAAGAAGAACGAGAAGCCCGTCATCACCGGCATGGCGCTCGTTCCCGGGGACAATGACAGCATCGTCGTCACCACGCGGACCTCCACCATTTACGTCGTGTCCAACATCCGCTCAGCGGCCACGGGCGACGCCAAGGTGCAGACCGTCGACCTCGGCAAAACGCTGGCCGGGCTGCAGTTCGAGGAGGTGACCGATATCGGCGGCACCCTCTACGCCGCGGCTCGCTCCCACGGGATCTATACGTCGAAAGATGGCATCCACTGGAGCCCCACGCGCGGCACCATCCCCTCCACCGTCAATGTGGTGACCGTGGGTGGGAACAGCTCAGGCTCCCTCGTCTTCGCCGGCTGCGTCGCCGATAAAGCCACGCCCCACTGCATCTACCGGACGAAAGATGGCGGCGGCTCGTGGGCTCCTGTCGCCGACAACCCGGACTTCACCGAGTGGGGCTCGAACCAGAAGTGGTGGCACTCGAACCTCGCCTCCGCGATGATCAACGGCCACAGCTACGTCACCTCGCAGATCGCCGTCGACAAGAACGGCACCACCGTCTACGTCGCCGGCCGCGCGGGCGTCTGGAAGTCCGAGCACAGCGGCGACTCGTGGCGGCCCGCCGTCGTGGGACTCGGCGGAACCATGCACCACTTCGTCGAATGGGATGGCACCTTCATCGAGACCGATGACGTGGACTTCTATTGCGAGAAGAGCACCCCCGCGGACCGCTTCCTCGTGTCCAGCGGCATCCAGAATCCTCCCAAAGGGGGGTGCCCGGCCATTGATGCGGGCCCCACCAAATCTCTGACGACGACCTTCAACAACGGCGCCACCACCGTCACGGTCGTGCCTCCCTCCGCCGATGGCACTCCGTCCAAGTTCCTCGTGAATGGCAAGGACGAGGCCACCGACTGGTTCCGCGCCCAGGTCATCCGGCCCTCCGATGTGCTGTTCCACGATGGAACCCTCTACATCGCCCAGTTCGGCGGCGGGCTCGTCGTCGGCCATCAGAAGCAGTAGGTGAGAACCCCGTGAAGGTGTCAAACACTTCGTACCCGGCTCGGTCGCGAGCACGGCGCGGAATCAAGAATTCAGGAAGGTATTGTTCTCGCCGAACCGTTGATGGTGCCAGTAGGGATAGGCAGGGGGCGTGGCGCTCGCCGCGTCGAGCTTCGCCACCTGCTTCGAGGTGAGGTTCCAGCCGATCGCGCCCAGGTTCTGGCGCAGTTGCTCCTCGTTGCGTGCGCCGATGATGACGTTGGCGACCGTCGGCCGCTGCAGCAGCCAGTTGATGGCCACCTGCGGCACCGTCTTGCCGGTCTCCGCCGCCACCTCGTCGAGCGCATCCACGACCCGGTAGAGGTGCTCCTCGGGGATCTGGGGGCCGCCCGCGGCCGTCTGGGAGTTCTGGAGCCGGGTGCCCTCGGGCAGGGGCTGGCCGCGGCGGATCTTCCCCGTCAACCGGCCCCAACCCAGCGGGCTCCAGGCGAGCGCGCTGACCTTCTGGTCCAGCCCCAGCGGCATCAGCTCCCACTCGTAGTCGCGCCCGACGAGCGAGTAGTACGCCTGGTGGGCCACGTAGCGAGCGAGGTTGTGGCGCTCCGACACGGCCAGCGACTTCATCAGGTGCCAGCCCGGGAAGTTCGAGCAGCCGAGGTAGCGGATCTTCCCGGCGCGCACGAGGTCGTCGAGCGTGTTGAGTGTCTCCTCGACGGGGGTGATGGGATCGAAGCCGTGGAGCTGGAAGAGGTCGATGTAGTCGGTGCCCAGGCGGCGAAGGCTCGCCTCGACCGTGCGGATCAGGTGGTAGCGCGACGAACCCGCGTCGTTGGGACCCGGGCCCGCGCGGAGGGTGGCCTTGGTGGAGATGATGACCCGCTCGCGGCGGCCCTTGATCGCCTGGCCGAGAATCTCCTCGGCCATTCCGCCCGAGTACACGTCGGCCGAGTCGAACATGTTCAGCCCGGTGTCGAGGGAGATGTCGACGAGCCTGGTGGCCTCTTTCACGTCGCTGCTGCCAAAGCCCTTGAAGAACTCGTTGGAGCCACCGAACGTCCCCGTGCCGAGGCTGAGGACGGGAACCTTGAAGCCCGAAGCGCCGAGTTGTCTGTATTCCATGGAGTAGACCTGCTTGTTTGGAGCCCGCGTTCGTGCGGAGCGGCCCCCAAGCTACCCAAGCGAACGGGGAAGACTCCATGCTCGGGCGATTTGCCCAAGAACAGCGCGGGAGACCGGCGAGCCCTGTTCCCCATGGGTCGACTCGGTGGAGGCCAGGTCGCCCTTGCCCCTCACCTCCCGAGCCGGGGCAGCAGCCGTCCGGTGCGCGCGGCGTATTCGTCATAGGCCGCGCCGAAGCGGCTCCGCATCATGGCCTCCTCACGTGGCGTGCGCAGGAACCACATCGCGGCGAACGCCGGCACGATGAGGGCGCCGCCAATCCAGTTGTGGACGAGCAGCGGCTGGGCCAGCGTCGACATCCAGATGGCGGCGTACATGGGATGGCGCACGCGCGCGTAGACGCCATTCGTGATGAGCCCATGGTCCTCGCGCACCTCGAGCCCGGGGCTCCAGTTGCGCCCCAGGTCGGCGTGCGAGCGCCAGAACAACCACAGGAACGGCACCTGGATGCCCGCCCCCACCGCCGTCGCCCAGTCCGGCAGCGTGTAGTCAGCGAAGGAGAACCACCGCGTCGCCACCTGCACGAGCGGCAGCACCATCATGGCCAGGAACATGCCGGTCAGCAGCACCTGCTCGATGGGGTCGTTGCGGCTGTCGATGATCTGGTTCGTCCGGTTGCGCAGGGTGTGCGGCACGCGGATGACGTACATGAGCGCCACCACCACCAGCCATACCAGCGCGCCCCACCCGGACTCCCGCCACCTCGCTACCGCCGCTACCAGCAGCGCCATGCCCGCAAGCATCGGCAGCACGGCCGGCAGGCTGGTCATCAAGGAACGTCGTGGAGTGGTCTCGGTCATGACTCCCCCTGGGAACTCGGTGTAACCACCACTGTAATCAATAATGATTATCAGAATCAACTTCATTCGAACCCAAACCCAGGAGGGTGGCGAGCCGCTCGATGGAGGAGCCCTGGAAGAAGGCCGACAGGGGCGAGCAGCGAGCCTGGTCTCGACTCGAAGGCCACCGCAGAGCGCAGGGTGTTGAGCCCAAGGCTTCGGTGAGGGCATCGGCTGGGCTCCGGCCCTCCTGCTTCCGTCAGGCCCCTGCTTCTCCTCTCCTGCCCCTCCCCCTCTCTCCTTCGCCCCAACCGGGACCGCCCTCCCGGTCAGTGGACGGGGCCACCCGCCAGGTGGCGCAGCTTGTCCGGATTGCGCACCACGAAGATCGCGGTGACCTTGCCGTCCTCGATCTGCAGGGCGGTGGTCTGCAAGGTGTCGCCGGGCTCGATGGTGACGAACCCGGGCAGCCCATTGATGAAGCCGTAGCGCACGAGCCGCGAGCCCTGCTTCTCCAGGATGCGCGCGAGCCCCGCGTGCAGCTCCATGACCTTGTCGATGCCGATGATCGGCGCCATCGCCGCAGGCTTCTTGCCACCGCCGTCGGCGTGAACGGTCACATCGGCGGCCAGCAGGGATTGCAGCGTCTGCATGTCGCCGCTCCGCGACGCCGCGAAGAAGGCCGAGGCAATCTCCAGACCCCGCTCCTGGGACATCTGGAAACGCGGGCGATCGGCATGCACGTGGGTGCGGGCACGACTCGCGAGCTGGCGGCAGGCCGCCGGCTCACGCCCGAGGGTCTCGGCGATCTCCTCGAAGCCCACGCCGAATACGTCGTGCAGCAGGAAGGCAGCGCGCTCCAATGGAGACAGCCGCTCCAGCGCCATCATCAGCGGCAGGGTGATGTCGTCGAGCTCCGGGTCGTCATCCGCCTTGGCCACCACCGGCTCGGGCAGCCACGGCCCGACGTAGGTTTCCCGCTGCCTCCGGGCCGACTTCAGGACGTCCAGGCACAGCCGCGTCACGACGCGGCGCAGGAAGCCTTCCGGCTCGAGCACCGCGTCGCGATCGGTCGCGAGCCAGCGGATGAAGGCCTCCTGCACCACGTCCTCGGCGTCCGCCACCGACCCCAGCATCCGATAGGCGACGCGGACCAGCTTGGGCCGCAGGGGGTCGAAGGTGGCCGCGGCGTCCTGTTCGGATGCGGGTGCCATCAGGCCGCCTTCCTCTCGGTGCCAACCGGGTGGCTCAGACGGAAGCCAACGCCGAACCGGTTGAAGCTGTTGATGACGTTGATCAGCAAGGTGAGCTTCACCTGCTCCTCCTCCGTGAACTGCGCCTTGAGCGCCTGGTAGGCCTCATCGGGCGCATGGGTCTGGGCCAACAGGGTCAGGGCGTCCGTCCAGCCGAGCGCCGCGCGTTCACGCTCGGTGTAGAGCGGCGACTCCCGCCAGGCGTCGAGCAGGTAGAGGCGCTCCTCCGTTTCACCCTGCTTGCGGGCCTCCTGGGTGTGCATGTGCAGGCAGATGGCGCAGCCGTTGAGCTGCGAGGCGCGGATCTTCACCAGCTCCATCAGGCTCGGCTCCAGGCCGTTCTGGACCACCGTGGTCCCGAAGTCGATCAGGGGCTTCAGCAGGGCGGCGTTGGCGAAGGGGTTCAGTCTCGGGGTCATGTTCGTTTTCCTCGTCAGGAGATGACTTCCGAGCCCAGGACGAGGCTTCCCGCCGAATGTGACATGGGCATTTCGGCCAGGATTAACGCGCCCGCACAAACCGGGCTGGTGCCTCCAGCCCGGTTGCCCGTTCCCGGGGGGTTCAGCCCTGTGCGCGGTGGGCCGCCGCCAGCTTCTCGAGCAGCTCGTCCACCTGCACCGCGGTGATGATGAGCGACGGCGCGATGCGCAGCGTGTTGTTGCCCGCCACCCCGACGACGAGCCCCTGTGCGAGGGCGGCCTTCACCAGCTCGGCGGGAGGCCGCTGGAGCTGGACGCCCACGAGGAGCCCCTTGCCGCGCACCTCATGGGTGGGACCGAAGATGCGGCGCAGGCCCTCCATGAGCTGAAGGCCTCGCTCCACCACGTTGCCCACGAAGCCCGGCGAGGTGACTTCCTTCATCACCGTCAGCCCCGCCGCGCACGCGAAGGGATTGCCTCCGAAGGTGGTGCCGTGCAGGCCCGGCGTCATCAGCGCGGCCACGGGCTCGGTCGCGAGCACGGCGCCAATGGGGATGCCTCCACCGAGTCCCTTCGCCAGGGACATCACGTCCGGGGTGATGCCTTCATGCTGATGGCAGAACATCCGTCCGGTGCGGCCAATCCCCGTCTGGATTTCATCCGCCACCATGAGGGCCTGGTGGCGCGTGCACAACTCCCGGACCCGGGCCAGGAATCCCGGAGGAGGCACGTGCACGCCGCTCTCGCCCTGGATGGGCTCGAGGAACACACCGGCCACGTCATCCTTCATGGCGGCGGCGAGTGCGTCCGCGTCACCGAAGGGAACGAAGTCCGTGGGAGGCAGGGGCTCGAAGGGCGCGCGGTAGGAGGGCGTGTGCGTGATGCTGAGGGAGCCGAGCGTGCGCCCGTGGAAGCTCCCCTCGAAGGCGATGATGCGGCGCTTGCGGCCCTCATGCGCCACGTTGCCCCACAGGCGCACGAGCTTGTAGGCCGCCTCGTTGGCCTCCGTCCCCGAGTTGCAGAACAGCATCCGTCCCGGAAACGCCTCGGGGACGATGCGCGCCGCCAGTTCCTCCTGTCCGAGCTGCCCGTAGTGGTTCGAGGTGTGGATCAACGTCGCGGCCTGCCGCGACAGCGTCTCCACGAGTTTCGGGTGCGAGTGCCCCAGGGTGCACACCGCCACGCCGGCGAAGGCATCGAGGTACTCACGGCCCGCGCCGTCGTACAGGTAGCAGCCATTGCCACGGACGAAGCTCACGTCCTGGCGGCGGTAGTTCTGGATGAGGAAGGAAGTGGAAGCAGTGGGGCTGTTCAATTCGGTGTGTCCCTCATGACAGGCCATGGGAAAGGGGCGGCCCGTGGCTCGCGTCCCTACCATGCGTGACCCCGAGTGACGAGCCCCACGGCCCGGCGGGCTGCCTCGCGTGCGGCGGCATGGGATAGTGCCCCCTTCGCGGCCCTGGACCGGAGGGAACCTGCCATGGATATCAAGAGCCCTCGGCTTCTCTACCTCAAGGCCTTCTTGTTCGTGCTCCTGGGGCTGCTGGCCTCGAGCCTGCTCCTCGTGGAGAACCCGAGCCTGAGGACCGCCGTGCTGCTGGCGGTGGCCGTCTGGGCTTTCTCCCGGGCGTACTACTTCGCTTTCTACGTCATCCAGCACTACATCGATGGCAGCTACCGGTTCTCCGGACTGGGCTCGTTCCTCCAGTACCTCTTCCGAAAGAAGTCATAGCGGGCACCGGGAGGCGCGCCGGACTCCCTCTGGTGTGGTAGTGCCCCGGCTCCATTCATGCGGCACAAGGACACGAGCGGTGACAAAGAGGTGACGGGGCGCGGGCCACGCGGCGGAGGCAAGGCCGCGGCGCTGGAGCCACGCGAGCGCATCCGCCGGGAGGCCACGCGCCTCATCGCCCTGCGAGGCTTCGGCGCCATCTCCGTCAACGACGTGGCCCAGGCCGTGGGCATCAGCAAGCAGGCCCTGCTCTACCACTACCCCTCCCGCGAGGCGCTGCACGACGCGGTCCTCGACTCCCTCATCGAGCACTCCAACCGCCACCTCCTGGTCCTCGTCGGGGCCTTCACCGGAAGGGGCGAGGAGCGGCTGGAGCGGGCGATGGCGCAGATCCGCGAGTTCTTCGACGCGGACCCCGATGCCGCCCGCGTCATCCTGCGCGAGCTGCTGGACGGGGAACGCGAGCACGTGACGCGCCTGCTCCGGGGCGTGGAGCCGTGGCTGCGCCTCATGGCGGATGCGCTGCGCCAGGGACAGCAGGAGGGCCGGGTCCGCCAGGAGCTGGACCCCGAGGCCGCGGTCGCCCACGTGGGCACGCTGCTGCTCACCACCTTCGCGCTGCTGCCCATGATGGGTTGGACCGGGGCGAGCGACGCGGAGTGGCGCGAGCGGCGGCTCGGGGAGGTGGTGCGCCTCATCGAGCGCTATCTCTTCACCGACGCCGACCCCCAGCGTCCCCGCCCGAGCCCCCGCCGTCAGACGAAGTAGGAGCGGCGCAGCACCTCCTCGGGAAGCTGGTGCAGGTCGAAGGTGTCCAGCTTCCGCAATTCGTTCTCATCCATGCCGAGCGCCCTGTACTCCGGGGTGGAGCCCATCACGCCCCGCAGCACCACGCCCGCCAGGTGGCGCGCCGTGCTCAATCCCACCGGGCCCACCGCCATGCGGTTGAAGGCGACGTGGCCCACCTCGTCCACCAGGATTTCGATGAGCCGCTGCTCCATGGACTCGCGCACCGCGGGCTCGTCCCGGAAGATCTCCCCCACCCGGCGCAGCATCCAGTTGAAGCTGAAGACGCCGGAGACCTCCGCGGCCAGCAGCACCGGGTGGAAGAAGAGGCCCGGCGCGTGCACCAGGGTGCCGATGAGCAGCCGCAGTGGCAGCGGCGGCCTCCACGCGCCTTCCACCTCCACCCCGAAGTGCTGCGTGGCGCCGATGAGGATGCGCGTGTGGTACGTCTCCTCGTAGGCCACCAGCCGCTCCACCTGGTGGAAGAGCTCCGGCGCGTCGTGCCGTTGATGGCGCTCGCGGGTGAGCACCTCCACCCCGTAGGCCTCGCCCGCGTTCGCCTTCACGAAGGTCAGCAGCGCCACCATCGGCGGCGTCAGCCCTCGCACCGCGTCGAAGCTCTCATAGGCCCGGTTGAAGCCCTCTCCGTCCACCGGCCCCGTGAAGCGTCCCTCCCATCCCGCCGCCTCGCGCAGCCACTCCTCGCGCCGGGAGAAGCCCGTGGTGAAGTCCATCGTGCCGTTGCGGCGCTCGAGGAACTCCCGGTAGGCGCGCAGCAGGTCCTCGCGCGGGGAGCCAGCCACGGGTTCATAGAAGCTGGGACGCAGGGCGGTGGGGGCGATGCCATTCATGACACACCTCGAGGGAAGGACTCTTACCAATTGGTCAGTCCTTCCTTTCCTCATGGCAAGGGCTTCGTCCAGGCCCCCGCGCCCCAACGGTGGAAAACCGATGCTCGGAGTGTGTTGCAGCGGACGGCCCGCGCCCTCGCTCAGGCCGCCGACGCCTCCTGCTCGGCCTGGGTGAGCGGCAGCCGCACCCGGAAGCACGCGCCCCGCGGCACGGACGCGTCCAGCTCGAGCGTCCCCCCGTGGTTCTCCGCGACAATCTGCCGGCAGATGGCCAGCCCCAGTCCCGAGCCCTTCCCCACGTCCTTCGTGGAGAAGAAGGGCTCGAAGATCTTCGCCCTCAGCTCCAGCGGGATGCCCGGGCCATCATCGGCCACCGTGACCTCGACCATGTCGTCCCGGACGGCCGTGCTCACCCGCACCTCTCCCTCATTCCCCATCGCGTCCAGGGAGTTGCGCAGCAGGTTCAGCAGCACCTGCCCCAACTGCCCCTTGTGGAAGGCGAAGCGCGGCACCGCCCCGTACCGCACCTCCACCCTCGCGCTCTGGGGCAGCGAGCGCCGGAGCAGCTCGACCGTCTCCTGGACCGTCTGGTTGAGGTCATCGGGCTCGAGGCGCGGGCGCTCGCCGCGCAGGAACGCGCGCAAATCCGCCTGGATGGAGCGGATGCGCTCCGTGGCGTACCGCATCGCCTCCAGCGCCTCGGGCGTGTCCTGGAGCAGGAAGTCGACGTCCCATTCCTTCCACAGCCGCTCGACGAGCTGCGCGTCCTCGGGGTGGCCCGCGAGCAGCTCACGGCACATCCGCAGCACATCCGCCAGCTGCTCGAAGTACTCGCGCACCGGCGGCAGGTTGTTGTGGATGGCGGTGAGCGGATTGTTGATTTCGTGCGACAGCCTCGCCAGCAGCTGGCCCATCGCGGAGAGCTTTTCCGCCTGGATGACCCGCTCGCGCGCCTGCTCGAGCTCCACGGTGCGGGCCGCCACCACGCGCTCCAACTCGGTGTTCCTGCGCCGCAGGGCGAGCCCCCTCCAGCGCACCACGCCCGCCACCGCGCCCCCCAGGACCAGCACGCCCAGGGCCCTCGCCCACCAGGCCGCCCACCACGGCGGATGCACCACCAGGGAGAGCCCCGCCACGGGACCCCAGGGCCCCTGGCCGTTGCGAGCGTGCACCTCCAGGCGGTAGTGCCCGGGCGGGAGCACGCTGTAGCGCGCCGAGCGCCCATGCGCGACGTGCCAGTCGTCCAGCCCCACCAAGCGCGCCTCGTGCACCACCTGCGTCTCGTCGACAATGCCCAGGTCGGCGAACTGGACCTCCAGCGTCGCCTCGTCGTGCCAGGCCTCGAGCCGCTCGGCGGGGGGCTGGGCCCACGCGTGCGTCCCGAGGGTGAGGTCCATCAGGACCACGCGCGGCGGAGCAGCCGGGCCGGTGTAGCGGTTGCTCTCGAAGCGGCCGAGGCCCGTCGAGGTGCCCACCCACACGGTGCCGTCCGCGTCCGCCAGGAAGGAGTTGCCACTGCAGTCGTCGCCCGGAGCGCCCCCTGCCGCGCCGAAGTGCTCGAGCAATTCGTCTCCCTGGAGCACGTCCACCCCGGCCCCGGTCCCCACCCAGAGGCGGCCCGACGCGTCCTCGCCGAGATGGTAGACGACTCCGCTGTGGAGTCCCTTGTTCCGGTCCAGGTGGACCAGGCCGGAGAGGCGCCCCTCCTGGTAGGAGAAACAGCTCAGGCCGATGGGCTCCGTATAGGACACGCACACCCGGCCGTCGCGCCGGGCCACGAGGTAGCGGACGCGGTCATCCCGCAGGCCATCCGCGGCACCCAGGCGCCGGAACACGCCGCCCTCGCGCACGTAGAGCCCGTCGCCCGCGGCCCACAACCGCCCGGCACCGTCCCTCGTCAGGCCCATGAAGGGCGCATTCCGGCTGGGAGGCAGCACCAGCTCGAAGGACCACTCCTCTCCAGCGCGCACCCCGCGCAGCAGGCCGCCCCCGCCGGCGGCCCACAACGTGCCATCGGACTCCCACACCAGCCCGGCGGTGGAGCGCGCCGGGTAGCCTTGCGCCTCGCCGAATGTCTTCAGCTTCCCGCTCCAGGGCTCGTAGCGGTGGAGCCCGGCCGGGCTGCCCGCGGCCCACACGGCGCCCTCCCCATCCACCCTCACGGCCTTGAGCGAATAGCCGCGCAGCCCGGGCACGGGGACCCACGCCCCGGACGTGCCGCTCGCGAGCCCCGCATCGGTGCCGACCCACATCGTCCCATCGGGACCCCGAGTCAGGCCCCAGATGAAACTCGATGGCAATCCGGAACTGGCGTCGTGGAGGGTCCACAGGCCGCGGCCCAGGGAGCGGTGGACGCCCAGGCTGGCTATCCAGAGCGACCCCTCCCTGTCATCCAGGACGTCCTGCATCCGCGCCGCCTGCTCGGAGAGGCCCAACCGGAGGAAGCCCGCGCGCTCGCCCTCCACCTCGAGAATGCCGCGGTAGGTCGGTATCAGGAGCTGTCCCCGGCTCCCCACGCGCAGCCGACGCCCCGCGGCCACCGCGCCCTTGAGGAGCTGGGAGCGATCCTCGAAGGGCGCGCCGTCCCGGGGTTGCATGACGAGCCGCCCCTCCCCGCTCAGCCACAGGCGGCCCTGCCCGTCCCGCACGAGGGTGGAGAGGGGACTTCCCGGCCCCGGCACCTCGCGCACCTGCCAGCGCCCCCTCTTGTCGAGACTCAGCAGGCTCGAGCGCGAAACCACCTGGAGCGTGCCCGAGGCATCCACCCAGAGCGCCGTGACCACTCCCCCCGGCCACCCGGGCACCAGGTGGAAACGCCCCGGCTCCGTCTCGATGAACAGGCCCTGCTCCGTCCCCGCCAGCATCCGCTTGCTGGAGTCCAGGCGGATGCGCCACACCTGAGCGGGGACTCCGTTCATGGGCACGGCGACGAAGCGGCCCCCGTCCCAGCGGACCACGCCCCCCTGGGTCGCCAGCAGCAGCCGGCCCTGGGCGTCCACGGTCGCGTCATTCACGGACACCGACGGCAGGCCGGCTTCCAGGCCGAAGCGCTCGAAGCGCTTGCCATCGAAGCGGTACACCGCGTCCACGGCGCCCCCCCAGACGAATCCGTCCCCGTCCTGCTGGAGCCAGAGCATGCCTGGGTTCTCGAGGCCCGACTCCGTGCCATAGCTCCGGAACCGGATGAGCCCCGAAGGCTCATCGCCTCGCGCCGCGCTCCCCACCAGCAAGGCGAGCAGGCCCAGGGTCAGGAGCAGGGTGTTGCGATACGACGACGGCATGGCTCCTGGGGACTCGCGCAAACGGTGGGACACAGGCAAGGAGCGTCCCAGTATACGAGAAGGAAGGGGTCGCCCGCTTCAGCCAGAGACAGGCGGCTCGGACACGAGCGCCGCCGAAGCGGACGCACCCGCCCCGCGCTCCCGTGCGCGCCATCGGCTGTACCGCTTTTTCGCTGGCAGTGCGATCAGGAGCGACAGCGCCAGGACGGACAGTGCAAGCCCGAGCGCGGGCAGCACCTCCTGCGAGCGCCCCAGCCGCCCCGCCAGGCCCGCGAAGGTGGACCAGCCGTAGGCCAGGGGCAGGTGCACCACGTAGACCCAGAGCGACGCGCGCCCCACCGGGCCCAGCAGCCCGTCCAGCCGCGAAGGCAGCAGCATCGCGAGTCCCGCCACCACCGCGAGCAGCCCCACCCGCCACACCACCAGCGCCAGGTCGCTCGACCTCGGGTCCCCGCCCCACAGCGCCATCACCGCGAGCAGCCCCGTGCCCGGCCCCATCAGGCACAGCCAGTGCGGCACCCGCTTCACCCCCGCGAGCCCCAGCCCCGTGAGGCCTCCCACGAAGAAGTACGCCGCCCACGGGAAGAGCGGGAAGTTGGAGGCGCGGCCCACCAGCACCAGTTCCAGCACCAGGGGCCACCCACCCGCCTCCACCGACGCGCGCAACCCCGGGCTCACCAGGGGGAAGAGCACCGCGAGCAGCGCCAGCGCTCCCATGCGCGCCACCCGGGCCTTGAGCAGCGCCAGCACGCTCGCGCCCATCAGCAGCGCCCCCGCCACCCCGTGCAGCGCATCGAAGGCGAGGAAGTGCCGCCACACCTCCACGTCCCCGGCGAACAGCGCCGGCAGCCCCCAACCGGGCCAACGTAACAGGTAGCCCCAGCCGAGCAGCAACCCCACCCGCGGCACGTACCGGCGCAGCACGCCCGGGCCCCATGCGCCCGTGCGCTGCACCGTCGTCGCGAAGGCCCAGCCCGCCACGAAGAGGAACAGCGGCGCCGTCACGGCCCGCATGGACCAGTACGCCAGCATGCCCGTCCCATCGCGCGCCTCGTCCGTCAGCACCGCATCCAGCGTGTGGCCCATCACCATGGCGATGACGGCCACCGCCCGCGCACGGTCCAGGCCCGTGTTGCGCGGGCTCGGTACCGGGGCGGGCGGCGGTGCAGCAGAGGCCTGCTGGGGACTCATTTCCTCGGGGACGAACCGACGGCCACGCTCAGACGCGCATCGGCATCACCACGGCGGTGAAGCTCCGGTCCCCCGGCGCATGCAGCACGCCCGGGCTGTGCTCGTCACCCAGCTCGAAGGCCACCTCGTCCGTGTCCGTCACCGTGAGCACGTCGATCAGGTAGCGCGCGTTGAAGCCGATGGTGATGGACGTGCCCCGGTATGCGATGTCCAGCGCGTCCTTGGCCTCGCCCAGGTCCGGGTTGTTCGCGGTGATGAGCAGCTGGTTCTCCGCCAGGCCAATCCGCACCGCGTAGCTCTTGTCCGCGCTCAACAGCGCGATGCGCTTGAGGCCCTCGAGCAGCCGCGTCTTGGGCACCAGCACCGCCTTCTCCCCCTCCTTGGGGATGACGCGCTGGTACTCGGGGAACTGCCCGTCGATGAGCCGCATCACCATGGTGAGGCCCGTCTTCTTGAAGAGCGCCGAGTTCTCCGCGAACCCCAGGTGGCACTCCGCGTCCGGCGCCTCGTCCAACAGCCGCTTGAGCTCCAGCAGGCCCTTGCGCGGGATGATGACGCCGCTCTTGAGCTTGAAGTCCCCCTGCAACTCGCGCTCGATGAGCGAGAGCCGGTGGCCGTCCGTGGCCACCATGCGCACCTTGCCGCCCGCCTGCGGCTCGAAGAAGACGCCGTTGAGGATGTAGCGCGTCTCGTCCGTGGAGATGGCGAACTGCGTCTTCTTGATCATCTCCAGCAGCGTGTTGCCCATCACCTGCACCAGCGGCGCGCTCTCCTCGCGCGGCAGCTTCGGGTACTCCTCGGGCGCCGTGCCGACGATCTTGAAGTGCGCCGAGCCGCTCGTAATCTCCACGTAGTTGTTCGCCAGCTTCTTGAGCGTGACGTGGGCGTCCGGCAGGTTCTGGACGATGTCGAAGACGTACTTGGCGCTCAGCGTGACGGCGCCCGGCTTCACCACCTCGGCCGGGTGCTCGGAGACGATTCCAATCTCCAGATCGAACGCCGTGACGGTCACCCCCGTCTTGTGCGCCGTGACGAGCACGTTGGCGAGGATGGGCATCGTCGTCTTGCGCTCCACGATGCCCTGGGCGCGGTAGAGGGCCTTCTTCAGCTCGTCGGCGGCGATGCGGAATTCCATCTCGGGGGGTCCTTGAACAACCAGGGGTACAGGAAAGAATGGCGGCTGCACGGCCGCCCGTGGCGGATGTAGCCCGGGGGGGCACAGCCGTCAACGAACCTGACGTCTGCGGTCATGCTCTCTCGCCGGGCACACGGGGAAACGGGGACTTGGACCATCTCCCCGGGCCCTGGCACACAGGTAGCACATCCGCCTACCGACCAGACGGCCGGTCCCTGCTTCTGGCGAGCCCCGCACACATACCTAAGGAGGGTCGCGGAGGAAGCGTCATGCACGACAGGGTCTACAAGACCGACGAGGAGTGGCGGACGCAGCTCACCTCGGAGCAGTACCAGGTCATGCGCGAGAAGAGCACCGAGCCGCCCTTCACTGGGGCCCTCTGGGACCACCACGGCAAGGGCTTCTACTGCTGCGCCGGCTGCGGTGAGATCCTGTTCTCCTCGCGGGCGAGGTTCAACCCGGGCACGGGTTGGCTCAGCTTCTGGGCCCCCGTCAACGAGAGCCACGTCGCCCACCACGACGACCACACCCTGCGGCAGAACCGGGAGGAGATTTCCTGCTACCGCTGCGGCTGCCACATCGGCCACGTCTACTTCGATGGGCCGGCACCCACCGGGCTGCGCTACTCCATCAACTCGGCCGCCCTGCTCTTCGAGCCCGAGGAACAGGCCATCGAGGAGGGGGTCGGCGCGCCGCCCTACGAATAACCCGGGCTCCGCCCGCACTGGGAAGTGGCATCCCCCCCGGGAGACAGCGAGACTGCCGCCTCCCTACCCGGAGCCCGACCCATGATCCTGCGTCAGCCCCTGCTCACCGCCGCCCTCACCCTGGGCCTGCTCGTCGGCTGCAGCAACCGCAGCAGTCCCGAGCCCCGGCCCGCCGAGTCCGGCGGCACACCCACCACCCCCATGGAAACTCCCCCTGCCAACAAGCCCCTGCCGTCTTCCGCCGCTAACACCGAGGCCCCGTCGGGCGGCACCGCCGCTCCCTCCGCCGATCGCGGCCCCGCCGTCTTCTACGTGAGGGACAGCGGCGTGCGCTGCATGGCCGCCCCCTGCCCGTCCTATATCGCCACCCGCGTGGATCGCCCCGGCGAGGACGGGCTCAAGGTCACCGACGTCGACCTGTCCGCGCTCAACCTCTCCGATGAGAAGCGCAACTCCATCATCGAGGGCACCCACATGGGCTCCGGCATCAAGGTGGAGGCCACCGTGGAGACCGTGCCCAACGCGGGCCCCGCCGGCGCCGCCACCGTGTTGCGCGTGCAGAAGGTGGTCGACAGCAAGTAGCTCCGCCGTCCCACACCGGGGGACCTCGTCCCCCGGGCCGCACCCGAGCCATCCCGCGTCCTCCCGGAAGCAGTATCCTGCCGCCCTCCCGATTCACCGGCAGGAGCGCTTCCACCATGATGGGGCCAGTGGACCTCCCCCCCCAGTCCGCGTGCGCGGCCAGATGGCTCCTCGGAATGCTGGCCCTGCCATGCATCCTGGTTGCCGGTATCGCCCATGCGGCCGCCCCCACACGGTTGGAGGCCTCGCCACGCCAGCTCCTCTCCGGACGCGACACCCGCTCCACCCTCACCGTCTCCGGACTCCCCGCTGACGCGCGCCTCGCGTGCAGCGCGGGCCGTGTCCTCCCGCTCCGGCGCTCGGCCCCCGACACGCTCCAGGCCACCTTCGTCCCGCCCCGCACCGAGGTGCTCGCACCCATCCTCTGCGCCGCGGTGTCCCCTTCCTCGGGCGCCCACGCCACCGTGGTGCTCGAGGTGCAGCGCCGTCAGGTGTTGCCACTCACCGGCCTGCCGCCCCTCGGCCGCGTGGAGGTCCGCATCGGCGAGGCCCTCTACGGCCCCGTCCGCGCCAATGCCACCGGACAGGCCGAGGTGCCCGTGCTCCTCACCCCCACCCTCGCGCAGGCCACCGTGTCGGCCACCGCGCCCGGCCAGCCACCCCAGCAGCGGAGCCTGCCACTGCCCGTGTCCTCCAGGCCCGGAGTGCTCCTGCTCGCCGAGGGCTCCTCCGTCGAGGCCGACGGTGTGCGCGGCGTGCGCGTCTGGGCCTTCGCCATCGACGGGCGCGGCGAGCCGCTGGAGGCTCCTCCCTCCTTCTCTCGCACCGGAGGCACCTTCGAGCCCCAGCGCGTGGCCCCGGGCGTCCACGTGGGCACCTTCGTTCCCACGCCCCGGGCCGCTCCGGGAGAGGCCGTGCTCACCGCCCTCACGGGCACCGGTGAGTCCTCCAGCGTCCGCGTAGCGCTGCGGGCCGGAGTGAAGCCCGTGCTCCGCGTGGAGGCCGCCTCGCCCGAGCTGCTCGCGGATGGGGCCTCCGGCACGGACATCACCGTGAGCGTCCGCGATGCGCAGGGGCGCGCGCTGCCCGGTCAGCCCGTCCGGCTCCAGGCCACGCGCGGCGAGGTGGCGCCCCTCCAGGACCGGGGAGATGGCACCTACCTCGCGCGCTACCGCGCCCCCATCGGCGGAGGCGAGGAGCGGCTCACCGCCCTGCTCGAGGGCGCGCCTCCGGCCTCGCTCGCCCTGAAGCTGCGCCCGCCGCCCCGTCTCACGCTGGAGGCGAGCACGCACGAGTTGCCCGCGGATGGTGTCACACGACTCGTGCTCCAGCTCACGGCCCGCGACACGCGGGGAGCGCTGGCACCGGATGGGACGGAGATCTCCCTCACCACCACGCTGGGCCTGGTGCCCGCCTCCGCGCGCACGCGCGACGGCCGTGCCACCGTCGAGTGGGTGTCCGGCCACCAGGCCGGCGAGGCCCTCATCGAAGCCCGGTGGGAAGACGCAAGCAGCCGCGTCTCCGTGCGGCTCGTCCCCGGCGCCGCCGCCCGCCTGCGCGTGCGCACCGAGGAGCGCGAGGTGCTCTGCGGTGGCACGGACAGCGCGCAGGTCCACCTGCTCGTCCAGGACGCGTACGGCAACCCGCTGGATGGCGTGCCCATCACCTTGAGCGCCGCGGGCACCCAGGCCGAGCGCGGGCACTTCGAGCGCGTGGCGGCGCTCGGTGGCGGCGAGTTCGTCACCCGCTTCCATCCCCCCGCCCGGTGCGAGGGCGGCGTGGCCACCCTGCTCGCCGCGGCGGGCGACGCCCGAGGCGATGCCCGGCTCACCCTCACCTCTCGCATGCCCCGGGGACTCACCGTGCGGCTCGGCGCACAGAGCAACCTCGGCCGGCTGGTGCAGCCCACGTTCGAGTTGGAGGGGGACGTGCGCCCCTATGCACTCGGTGAGCGGCTCGCCGCCAGTGCCTCCCTGCAGGTGGCCTGGGGCCGGCTCTCCCTGCGCGGCGAGAGCGCGACACACGAGCCCTTCGACCTGACCGGTACGGCCCTCACCACCACCGTGTCCGCCGGCGCGCGCTGGCTCGTGCCCCTCACCGGCTCGCTGTCCGCCTATGCCGGTGCCGGGCTGGACGCGCACCTCACCCGCTTCGACTGGCGCATCAGCCTGGACCAGGGCCTCCAGCGCCAGCTCTCCCTCGCGTTCGGCGGACACGCGCGGCTCGGACTGACCTGGTCGTTCGGGCCCGGAGAGCTCGTGCTGCAGGGACGCTACGGGCTCGCCCGGCTCCCCGACAGCGGTACCTTTCAAGGCTCCATCGGCGGGCTCTCCGCCTCGCTCGGCTACCGCTTCCCGCTGTGACGAAAGGAGGCTCGGATGCGCTCGCGTCTCGTGGATGGCTCATCGCTCCCGTACCCGCCCGGCATGCTCCGGCTGACCGTGCTCCTGGCCTGCGCACTCTCCTGCGCCCCCATCCAGGACACGCCGCGCCTGGACAGGGTGTCCCCGAACAGCGCGCTGTACGGCTCGCCCGAGCACCTGCTGCTCAACGGCTCCTTCGCGCCGGACCTCGCGGTGGACCTGGGCTCGGACACGCCTCCCTCGCTGGAGAACCGCTTCGAGGTACGCATCGGCTCCGAGCGCGCCTACGGCGTGCGCTTCCTCTCCCGTGACTCGCTCGAGGCCGTGGCGCCCACCACCCTGCCTCCGGGCCGCCACGACATCACCGTCACCGATGCCCAGGGCCACTCTTCCACCCTGCCCGGAGCCTTCGAGGTCATCGACCGCGATGTGCACCGCCTCGTCTTCGTCACCTCGATGCGCTCGGCCCACCCCGGCGAGTGGTCCGAACCCATCCGCATCGAGCTGAGAGACCCCTCGGGCCAGCCCGCCCCCACCTCCACCCCCCGCACCGTGCGCGTCACCAGTGACTCCAGCACTGGCCGCTTCGCCTGGCTCGGCCACGAGCAGGAGGCCCAGGCCGCGCTGGAGGTGACGCTCGCCCCGGGGGAGTCGGGGTTGGACATCGAATACCAGGACTCCACGCCCGGCTATCACACGCTGGAGTCCAGCAGCCGCGAGCTTCCCCCCATCACCCAGACGGTGGCCGTGGGACGGCTCGGCCCGCCCACCGCGGTGCGCTTCACCTGGGTGCCCTCCTCGCCCCTGGTGGCCGGAGAGCCCGTGGCGATCGCCCTGGAGGTGCTGGACTCCAGTGGCGGCCCCGCCTCCATGCCGGCCACGGGCATCCAGCTCGAGCTGAGCACCAACTCGCCGGCGGGAGGCCTGGCCGTGAGCGGCTCCGAGCCCTACCACCCGGCCCTCTCCCTCATCCTCCAGGCCTCGCAGGGCCGCCTGCCCCTGCTCTACCGGGACATGCGCAGCGCGACGCAGGTGCGGCTGTCGGCCCGAGCCATCAACCGGGACACGCTCACCGCGCTCGAGTCCGATGAAATCAGCCTCGTGGTGGAGCCCGGCCCCACCCGCCGCTTCGAGGTGCTGCGCGCCGGCACCCGGCCCCTGCAGGTGGGCATCCCCGAGCGCTTCCTCGTCCAGGCGCTCGATGCCTTTGGCAACCTCACGCCGTACACCGGGCCGGTGCTGCTGGACACCGTCCCCACCGACCCGGACTTCTCTCCCGGCCGCATCGAGCTCGCCGAGGGCGAGGCGTCCTTCTACGCGGAGTTCACCCGGGTGCAGACGGTGTCCGTGGTGGCGACGGATCCCAACGCGGCCACCGTGAGCGGCACCTCCGATGCGCTGCTCGTCCGCCCGGGCCCACCCGACCACCTGGCGGTGTCCGCCGTGCCCGGGCCCCAGGTGGCCGGTACGTCCTTCGAGCTCACCCTCGAGGCGCTGGACCGCTTCGGCAACCGCTCGGACATGCCCGTGTCCCTGAGGCTCTCCGCCTCCGGAGTCCCTGACAGCGCGCTGAGCCCCACCACCAGCGGCACCTTCACGGGGGCCCTCACCCTCCCGGTGACCATCACCGCGGCGGTGGAGGAGACGCACCTGGAGATCACCGGTGGAAACTCCGAGGCACCGGATGCGCTCCACGCCACCACCGGAGGCTTCGAGGTACGCCCCGGCACCACCCAGCGCTTCGTGGTGGAGGACACGCCGGAGGCGAAGACGGTGGGCGTCCCCTTCCGCGTGCGCATCCGAGCGGTGGACACCTATGGCAACACCACCCGGGACGTGCACGACCTGATGCTCGGCGCCGAGGGCGTCCACGCCCACCTCTTCACCCCCTCCGACTTCGCCGGCTTCCAGGGCCAGGCGGACGTGGCGATCACCATCTCGCAGGCCATCTCCAGCACGCGGGTGACCGTCCTCTCCGGCACCACCAGGGGACAACAGGCGGGCACGTTCGCCGTCAACGCTCTATAGGCCCGTGCCCATGAGAATCCGCTCCCAGCTGCTGCTGCTGCTGCTCGCCATCGCCGCGGTGCCCACCGTGGCGACGGGACTGCTGGCGTGGCGTGGCGCGGAGCGGGCCCTCGCGGAGGCGGTGACGGAACAACACCGGCGCACCGCGCGCGCCGAGGCCGAGCACGCCGCCACCTACGTCCTCTCGCTGGCCACGGAGCTGGGCAGCGCGCTGCTCCACCAGGACCCCACCGCGCTCGGCCCCTCCGAGGCCCAGGAGTTCCTCACCCGCGTCTTCCTGCGGCGCGACCGCATCGCGCAGGTGGGACTCTTCGACGGGCGGACCCACCTGGTGGCCTCCGTCTTCGTGGATGACCCCGAGGCGTTCGCGCGACAGGAGCCCCAGTTCCGCCGGCACGACACCGTCGCCGCCGAGGAGGTGGAGGACTTCCAGCGCCGGGCCGCGGAGCTGCTTTCGCGGATGGACCCGGG
The DNA here is from genome assembly GCF_003044305.1 of Vitiosangium sp. GDMCC 1.1324. Classification (GTDB taxonomy): domain Bacteria; phylum Myxococcota; class Myxococcia; order Myxococcales; family Myxococcaceae; genus Archangium. Next base: position 635,144 of record NZ_PZOX01000002.1, read on the forward strand.
CCGCGCGTACGCCGTCTCCGCGCCCTACCTCACCACCGTGCGCCACCGGCCTGCGGTGGTGGTGGCGGCACTCGCACCCGGGACGCGAGGCGGGGGGCTCGCCGCCGAGCTGGGCCTGGAGGAGCTCTCCCAGCATCTGACCACCGGGGGCGAGGGCCTCGAGCGCGTCTTCCTGCTGGATGCTCAAGGCCGACTGGTGCTGGACGGAGCACCCGGGCAGGCCCACTCCGAGGAGGACTTCTCCGCGAAACTGCCTGGAGCGAGGGGCGCGAGACAACCGGGACTGGGCCACTACGAGGAGGACGGCCACGCGTGGCTGGCGGCCTACAGCCCGGTGCCGGAGCTGGGCTGGGTGGCGGTGGTGACCCGCCCGCGCGAGGCCGCATTCGCACCGCTCCACGCCCTGGGCCGGAGCACCTTCGAGGTCCTGGGACTCACCCTGGTGGGAGTCCTGCTGCTGACGCCACTGCTGGCCCGAGCCATGGCCCGCCCCATCGCCCGGCTGGCCGAGGGCGCGCGCGAGCTGGCGCGGGGAAACCTCGGCCACCGGCTCACCCTCAAGCGCCGGGACGAGCTGGGAGACCTGGCGCGCGCATTCAACGACATGGGGCACGCGCTGGAGGTGGCGCACCGCGAGCTGCTGGGCTTCAACGAGCAGCTCGCGGCCCAGGTGGAGGAACGCACCCGCGAGCTGCAACAGACGCAGGCCCAGCTCTCGCGCAGCCAACGCCTGGCGGCCATGGGAGACCTGGCGGCCGGCATGGCGCACGAGATGAACAACCCGCTCGCCGCCATCCTGGGCAACGTGCAGCTGATGCTGATGGACCTGCCGGAGGACGACCCCTCGCGCCGGATGCTCTCCACGGTCCACCAGCAGGCCCAGCGCATCGCCACCATCGTCCGCGAGCTGCAATTGCTCTCCGAACGCCAGCAATTGGGCCGCCATCCCCTGGACCTGCACCGGATGCTGCACCGGGTGCTGGATTCGCGCGGGGCGGAGCTGACGCAGGCGGGGGTGCGAGTGGACTGCCACTTCCACCCCGGAGAGGTGAAGGTGCTCGGCGACACGCAGGCGCTGGGAGATGTCTTCGCCCGGCTGCTGACCAACGCCCTCACGGCATTGAAGGACCGGCCGGAGCGCACCCTCACGGTCGCCACCCACGTGGTGGACACGCAGGTGGTCCGGGTGGAGATGCGCGACACGGGCCGGGGCATTCCCCGCGAGCATTTGGAGCGCATCTTCAATCCCTTCTTCACCACCAAGCAGCAGTGGACCGGGAAGGGCCTGTCACTGGCCATCTGCCACCGGGTCATCGAGAACCACGGCGGCTCCATCACCCTCCAGAGCGACGAGGGAATGGGCACCACCGTGACGCTCATGCTGCCCGCCGCCCCCGTGCAAGGCCCTCTGGTGTGAGCACGGCACTCCCGGTGACAATGATTGCCACGGCCTCGATTGCCCTGGAAATCAATCACCAGCCCAACTTCAATCATTTACTTGGAGATACATGGTGGACATGAAGAAGCGTGGATGCAGGACAAGAAGCATCTGGAGGTTGGCGGGTCTTCTCCTGGGGCTCGTGGCGCTCTGCGCCCAGGCGGAGCCGCCCTCCTTCACGCTCCCTGGCCGTAAGCCGGACTCCAAGGAGCCTTGGGGCGCTTTTCTTGGCAAGGCCGCACATGTGGCCATTGGCCTTGAGTACCGCGTGCAGCACCCCGCCAACGCCGTCTTCCTCAACACCGTCGACCTCTTCAGCATTGTGGAGGAAGGGAAGTTGGGGGACCCCGAGCGTCTTCCGGCGTTCGTGAGGCGCTTGCGCCCGGACATCACTGATACCCGCCGCCTCGTGCTCTTCGAGCTCAAGCCGGACAATGAGGAGTCGCGCAGGGAAGGGAGAGAACAGGCAGGGCGCTACCTGGCGGCGCTCAATGACGCTGTCGAGCCTGACAAGAAGCTCGTGGGAGGCACCGGCTTCGAGGGGTCGCTCTTCCTCGACTTCGAGAACGGGGGAGCACTCTGGCAGTTGTCCTGGCGCACGCCAGAGCCCGGAGTGACTGTGTACCGCTGGAGCTACCGGCGCAAGAAGCCCGGTGCTTCCTGGAAGGAGCGGGCGGCCCAGAAGGAAGAGGAGTTGCCCAGGGAAGAGATTGATCAACACGGTAAGTTGGCCGAGCCGGCGATCCGGGCTGCGTATGACAAGGGCGAACGACCCGAGGGCTTCCAGGGCCAGGTCTACCTGCCTGTGGACTGCCGCTGAGAGGGAGGCAGGCGCCTGCCTCCCTCAGAGCGCGCGAAGTGCCTGGCGCTTGAGGAGCGTCTGACCGCTGTGGTAGGGCGAAAAGCCATGACCACGGAACAGTCCCCTGTGCTCGAGTTTCCAGCGTGGCTCTACGGCACCATCGCCGCCATTCGCCGCAAGGCGAGAGCCGAGGGACGCTGGTGGGCCCGGGAGTACATCAAGACCGGTGTCTTTCCCCAACCCCGGCAGATGCGCCAAGTGCCGTCCTGCGAGGTGCTGGTGATGCACTCGGGGGCCGAAGGTTTCGACTGGGCCAGCCCGCGCTGGCGGATGCACATGTTCAGCGCCGTCTTCATGGACTTGAATGAAGGTGTCCCGAAGGAGGAGCATCAACGCATGAGGAAGGCCTTCGAGTCCTTCTGCCTGAGCACTCCTTGGGGGGCGCTCTGCCATGCCGTGTCCCCCCCCCCGCTGCGGAGCGCGGAGCGCATGGCGAACCGGCTCGCCTCGGTGCTCCGCTTCTGGGACGTGCTCCAGGGCCCTCGCTACGCGTTCTGGCCCGGTAAGAAGTACACGCTGGAAGAGCTCATGGATGATATCTACCGCAAGACCTTGGAGGCATGGTGCCCCGGAGGCCCTGCCTCGGTCCGCGAGCACATGGCCCTGACGGTGGAGCGCATGGCTCGCGCTACCCGCGAGGACTGCCTGGAGGCCGTGCTTCGATTGATGCCTGTCCTGGTGGAGGTGGACCCTGAATTCAAGCACCGCGAGGAGCTCAGCGACCCGGGCTTCCTACGCGAGCGCCTCTCCGCGCTTTCGTCGGAGAGGTTCGAGGATATCTCAAGCGCCTACAAATACACGGTGACCATACAATTGGCTGACTGGGATAGGGAGTTGGGGCGGCATTAGACGCCGCTCTTTCATGCCTGGGATTACTCCCCACGCTGCTGGCGCTCGTGGAGGACCTCGACATAGTCGCGCAGCATGCGGAAGGCGTCGCTGTCGTAGTGCAGGGAACTGCTGGACGTGGCGTGCTCGTCCAAGGCGAACAGGGAGACCGTGAGGGCACGCCAGCCCTCGAGCATCTCCGCGTAGCGGTGCTGTTCGAGCAGGGCACGGAACTCCTTCACGGCGGGGTGGTCCTCGTGGCGAGTCAAGGAGCCCCAGTTCAACGCGCGGGAGAGGATCTCCCCCGTGCCGAGCAGGCGCAGCTGCTCCTTGTGACGACGGCTGGCCTCCTTCTCCCTACGCCAGAGGAAGACGGAGAACACAATCCACCCGACAAGGAACACCCCTCCCAGCAACCCGACCAGCGTGCAGATCCGCATCCCGTAGGGTTACCTGAAACCCGAGCGCGAGGCTCCCTCCGAGACGTGCTCCATGGCTCCCCTCGCACGTCCGCTGAAGTCAGCGAGCGCGCCTCCGACGGGAAGCGCGGAATCAGGGATAAAACCTGGATTTCAAGCTATCCAGCGATTACTCTTCTGGCACGGATGATGCAATGTCGCCCACCTGCATCACACACAGGAGAGAACATGAATCGTCGCAACTTCACCTCGAGCATCGTGGCCATGGGCTGCCTCACCGTCCTCCACGGATGCGTGATGGACGCCTCGGAGCCCGAGGCCGACGCACTTGGGAACCACGAGCAGGCGGAGCTGGGCTACAACCCGGGAGCGGGCTGGAACCTCGCGTGGTCGGACGAGTTCGATGGGACCAGCCTCAACACGGGCAACTGGAACGTCCTGACGAGCAACTACGACCCGGTCACCAACAACTGCAACTTCGGCACGGGCGAGCTGGAGTATCCCCGGGCACAGAACGTCACCGTGAGCGGAGGCAAGCTCATCCTCACCGCCGAGCGCACGAGCGACAACCCGGTGGACTCGCGGTGTACCGGCTACGGTGCGCGCTCGTTCTACTCGGGCCGCATCCACACCAAGGGCAAGGTGGAGAAGCGGTACGGCAAGATTGTCGCCAGCATCAAGGTCCCCTCCGGGTATGGCATGTGGCCGGCGTTCTGGACGCTCGGCGCCAACATCTCCACCACCCCGTGGCCCGCCTGCGGGGAGATCGACATCCTGGAGTGGAACTCCAATGACCCCACCTGGATGAAGAGCGCCACGCACTGGTCCACCGGCGCGCAGGCGGACTGGGGCACCGGCGCCAGCGGGAACTACAACCTCGCCGACTCGTTCCACACCTACGAGGTGGAATGGACCGCCAGCAGCATGGTGTTCCGGCTGGACGGCAACATCGTGGCCAACAGCACGTACTACCACAACGAGACCGAGTTCCAGCAGCCCCACTACATCCTGCTGAACCTGGCGCTGGGTGGGAACTGGTACGGCAACCCGAGCCCCGCCAGCATCGCCCTGCCCTCGGGCACGAAGAAGACGATGGAAGTGGAGTGGGTGCGCTGGTACCAGCAGGGCAGCTCGACGGGCGTCTCGCTCACCAACCCGGGCTTCGAGTCCGGAATGACGGGCTGGACCAACTGGAGCCCCAACGGCACCGAGGCCGCGGGCTTCTCCGAGACGTACAACGGAGGCCACGCGGGCTCCTACCACCTGACGCACTATAACAACGCCTCGCCCTTCGAGGTGTGGACGTACCAGACGAAGAGCGGGCTGGCCTCGGGCAACTACAAGGTCCGCGCGTGGGTGCGAAAGGGCGGCGCCTATGACATCGCGCGCCTCCAGGCCAAGACGTGCGCCTCCTGCGCGCCCGTCTACACGGACCTGGGCACGTACGGCAGCTGGACCCTGGTGGAGACGCCCGCCATCTCCGTCACCGGTGGCTACCTGGAACTGGGCTTCCACACCCGGCTCAGCGCGGGCAACTCGGCCAACTACATCCACATGGATGACGTGGAGCTGATCCGCCTCTAAGCCGCAAAGGGGCACAGCCAGGCTCCAGCATCAGCGACAACTCGCGCGCTGATGCTGGAGCAGGTGCCGCACTCAGAAGACGCAGGCGTGCCCCGTGGTGTTGCAGTACCCCTGCTTTCCGCTGCAGACACAGTCCGCGTCATCGCTGCAGCGGCGCGCCGGGCACGTCGGACCACCACCACCGCCGCCACCACCACCGCCGCCGCCACCACCCGGGTACGTGTACTTGCACCCGTTCGAGACGCAGGTCACGGACGACGCGCTGGGGCATGCATCCCAACAGTCATCTTCGGAGGAACAGCGGACGGCCAAACAGACAAGCCCCGCGACGGACTCGTCCTGGCTCACCTCGGCGCTGAACTGCTCGTCACTGGAATACGAGGCCTCCTCGGACCGCGGCTCGCTGGAAGCAGCGGGCTCGGCGGAGACGGCGGCGGTGAAGGACAACAGGAGGGCGAGGCTCCACGGCAGATAACGGCGATGGGATGACATCTCGGGGAACTCCTTTCGATTCCCGTGACTCCCGCGCGACGGTGCGCGGGAGCTCGCGGGGATGGCAAGAGTAACACGGTTGCCTCGCCGGAAGGCTTCATGGAAGGTCCTGAAGAGAGAAAGTCTGTTCTGGAAAAGAAATGCGCCCGGCCAGCGGGAAGCAGGGCCGGGCGCGGAGTTGTCACGGGAGACGGCTGCGCCGAGGCTCAGCCCGCCGGGCAGAACGTCACGTTGAGCTGCTGCCCGCCGGTGCAGGTGTAGAAGCCGGCCTGGTTGGCCGCCATCGGGTAATCGTCATAGGGGAACGAGTACACGGCGCCGCACTGGTCGTGGACCCACTTCGCGTACAGGTTGTAGGGCTTCCCGGTGTTGTAGTACTGCGACACGGTGGTGCTGTCGGGCGCGTCCACCATTCCGCGGGTCAGCGCCGCGCACCACTTCGCGCTCTGGTCGAAGAACGGCGCGGAGCACGCGTACACCTGCGGCGTCTTCGCCGTCCCCGGGTTGCAGACGCCAGGGTACTTGCTGGCGCAGCGGGCAATCTCACCATCCAGCCGCGAACAGACGGTCCCACGGCGCGAATCGCTCGCATACTCCCCGTCGAGGCAGAAAGAGCGCGGGGCGAGGCAGATGGTCCCACCGCCCATGGTGTAGCGCAGGCTGTCCGGACACTGGGTGTCGATGGCCGACTGCATGGCGCTCGCGGTCTTGTTGCACTGCACCTGCACACAGCTCGAGCCGGTGCCCACGCCGGTGATCTGCATGGGCAGACCCACGTGGTCCACGTACGTGAGGTTGTAGTGCAGGAGCTGCGAGCCACCACTGGGCTTCTCCAGCGTGAACTCGGCCTTCTCCAGCTCGCGGGGCGAGGTCGGCGACGGCAGGACCTTGTATGCGCTCACGCGGCCGCTGGGGTAGTTCTCCGGCGTCGCATAGGTGTAGCTCTGGCCCGATGCCAGGGTGCGGTAGATGGTCTTGCCCGCTGAGTCCCGCTCGAGCCCGACGTCCCCCACGCCCGTCAGCGCCACGCTGAGGGTGAAGGGGCACTTGTTCGTCACCTTCATGGGAATGGTGCCCGGGGGATTCGTCGGAGGCGGATTGGACTCCCCGGTGTCGTACAGCTCGAACCAGTCGAGCTTGAACAGCCAGTCGCCACCCGTCGCCACGCCCTTGAGGTACAGCGAGTGGGTGCCGGAGATCTCCGTGATGCTGACGGTGCGGGTGATGAAGCTGTTCCAGTCAGTGCCGGTGGCGGAAGGGAGGTCCACCGTCCCCACCTTCGTGCCAGAGCCCACCGCATCGGCCCAGATCTCCGCCTTGCCGCCCCCATACGGGGCCGCGATGCGGAACTGCATCTGATCCGCACCGGTGAAGTTCACCGATGGGTAGTGGATCTGCTCGTTGACCTGGAAGCCCGCGACGGACTGCCCCTCGCCGCCGCCCTCGTTGAAGACTCCGCCGGGCGTCGTGCCGCTGGCCGACCAGTTCTCCGCCTGGATCCGGCTCCCGACGATGACCGGCTGCGCCGCCCCCGCCAGGGAGCTGTCTTCAACGGTCTCGCTCGCGCTGCCACAGGCCACACCCGTGGCCATCATCCAGCCCGCGGCGCCCACGCACCACGCGGTCTTCCAACTCCGCCGCACGACTTCCCGCTTCTGCATCTTGGTGATTGGCATGTTGTTGCTCTCTGCTCCTTGCTCAGTGGCACCCCTGCGTGGGGCACCCCCTGCGAACGCCATGAAGCAACATCCCGACCACCCTCCTCACCTCCTTGTTTTCCTCGTTGTCCACGCATTCCCAGTAAGTTCCGTTTATATCAGTTCCGCTAAGGTATGCCAGAGCAATGCCTCACAAGGCCTGGGCGAGGATTGGCCATGACGCACCGAGACATGAAATGGCCCAGATGATGACTCGAGTCACCAGGAGGAGGGACGCCATCGAGGAAGCACCCCCTGGTGACAGGAGTCACCAAGGGATGACCGGAGTCACCAGGGTCCCTGCCCCAAGCCATCCTCCGAAACATCTGGAAGCGCATGTTTATTGGCTCTTTCCGGCAAGACGGGTTCCTTCTCAGACACGCTCGGCCACGGAGCTCCTGGCATGGCTCCTGCTTTGGGCCTCGCTCCGTCTCTCAAAGGCAACCACCCACAAAGGAATGCTCTCGATGATTCGAAAACTCAGCACGCTCTCGACCGTGACGGCGCTGTTCGCCGGACTTGCCCTCCCCGTGGTTCCGGACACCGCCGTGGCCGCCCCCGCCCAGGAGGCCGTTCGCGTACCGGACGCGTCGCCGGAGCTCCTCTCCGCGATGCAGCGTGACTTCGGGCTCACCGCGGAGCAGGCCCGCCGCCGGATGACCTCCGAAGCGGTGGCCGCACGTCTCGAGAAGAGGTTGAGCGAGGACCTGGGCGCCACCTTCGGCGGAGCATGGATGAGCGAGGATGGCAGCAAGCTCGTCGTCGGCGTCACCGACGCGGCGAGCGCCGAGTATGTGCGCGGACTTGGGGCCGAGCCCCGGCGGGTCACCCGGAGCGCACGGCAGCTCGACCAGGTGAAGTCGGCGCTGGACCGCAACGCCCGCCGTGCCGGCAGGACCGTCCACGCCTGGTACGTCGACGTCGCCACCAACAGCGTCGTCGTGCTCGCCCAGGACAAGGCCCTGTCGGGTGCCCGGGACTTCGTCGCCGCCAGCGGCACCACCGACGGTTCCGTGCGCGTGGTGGCCTCGGCCGAGGAGCCCCGCCCGCTGTATGACCTGCGCGGCGGTGATGCGTACTACCCCGGCCCCTATCGCTGCTCCATCGGCTTCTCCGTCAGCGGCGGCTTCGTCACCGCGGGCCACTGTGGCGGCGTCGGCACCACCACCAACGGCGTCAACGGCGCGGCCCAGGGCACCGTGCGCGGCTCGACCTTCCCCGGCAACGACTACGCCTGGGTCCAGGTCAACTCCTCCTGGGCCTCCCAGCCCTGGGTGAACAACTACGCGGGCGGCAATGTCAGCGTCGCCGGCTCCGCGGAGGCCGCGGTGGGCAGCTCCATCTGTCGCTCGGGCTCCACCACGGGCTGGCGGTGCGGTGTCATCCAGGCCAAGAACGTGACCGTCAACTACTCCAACGGCCCCGTCTACGGTCTCACCCAGACCAACGCCTGCGCCGAGGGCGGTGACTCCGGCGGCTCGTGGATCTCCGGCGACCAGGCGCAGGGCGTGACCTCGGGCGGCTCGGGCAACTGCACCTCCGGGGGCACCACGTTCTTCCAGCCGCTCAACCCCATCCTGTCTGTCTATGGGCTCTCGCTCACGACGACGGGCGGCGGTGGCCGGGCCATCGTCTCGAACTTCAACGGCAAGTGCATCGACGTGCCCAATTCGAACGGCGTCGACGGCGCCCAGCTCCAGATGTGGGACTGCAACGGCACCAACGCCCAGAAGTGGACCTTCTACTCCGACGGCACCGTCCGCGCGTTCGGCCTGTGCATGGACGTGGCCTGGGGCTCCACGGCCAACGGCGCCGCCATCCAGCTCGCCAACTGCAATGGCACCGGCGCCCAGAAGTTCGTGCTGAGCGGCGCGGGCGACCTCGTCAATGTCCAGGCCAACAAGTGCGTGGACATCAAGGACTGGAACTCGGCCAGCGGCGCCCGGCTCCACACCTGGGAGTGCTCCGGCGGCTCGAACCAGAAGTGGTACCTCCGCTAGGCAACGCGTCCCCTCGTCCGGGCATGGCCGGTGTGGCCGTGTCCGGGCCGTGGTCCGGATGAAAGTGTGGCAGCCCTCATGCCGCGCTTTCGTGGGCCCGTCTTCCGAGGGACTGACGGTGGGGCTCTTCCGGCCGCGCGGCTAGCGGCCTCGGGCCCATCCGGGCGACCCACCGCCGCCCCTCCTGGCGAGGAGCCGTCTACTTGTCCGTCTTGGGAGCCGCGGCGTTCGCGTCCTTCGGGTTCTCTTCCTTGAGCGTGCCCAGCTTCGAGCTCCACCACTCCGGGCACAGCAGCAGGAAGACGCCGCCAAACGCCAGCATTCCCAGCAGCGACACCATCAGCACTTCCATTCAAGCCTCCGCGCCGCCTCGCATCGAGACGGCCAAATACATCTCCAACAACGGGAACTCGTCGGGAAATCGTCGATCACGCGCCATTCATGGGGGCGCTTCAGGTGGCGAGGGCCCGGCGCGCGTCCGCGCGGGGTGACTGGCTCCGAAGCCCGCCGAGCAGGTGAGCGGCCCGGCGGACGCGATGGCGTGCACGCCGTGCCGGAGCAACTCGGTCTGGATGAGCATCATGCCGTTTGCCTCCAGCTCGACCGATGGGATTTCCCGGGAGCCTGGGCCGCGAACAGGAGCCACCCGGGGCGTCCTACGGATCGGCAGGAAGTGCCGGAACCGCCATCGGAACGCCAAGTGGCTGCAACGGCTGTCACTGTGGCAGGAGTTCGAGCCGGGTGTCAAAGAGCTCGAAGGACTCGAACCTCCGCCTGCTGATTAGAGCCGCAAGCCAATCTGCACGCCGGGCCAGTACTGCATCGTCGAGGTGTCGCTCATGCGATGCTCCCGCAACGGCAACGTGCTGAGCTTGTAGCGCTCCGCCTCGCTCCAGGCGAAGTAGACGTTGTACGTGGGCCCGCCGAAAAGGGCGAACCGGTCGAAGAGCTGCACCCCGAGCATCACGCGCGCCTGCGACAGCAGGTTGGTGCTACCCCCGAACGGGTCCCTCACAGGGTGCACCGTGCTGGCCGCCAGGTCCCCGTCCAGCCACAGGCGATCGCCCCACAGCGGCATGTGGAGCCCCAGCCCCAGGCCGAGGTTGAAGCGCTGCATCCGGTCGTCCGGCCCGATGCCTCCCAGCAGCGTCGTGTACATGTACTTGCCGCCAAACTTCACGCCGAAGTTCACGAGCTGGATGTCGCTCGACCAGAACTCCACGTGGAACTGCCCCTTCTTCTCGAAGGAGAGCAGTCCGATCGGCGCGCCCTTCACCTCCTCGGCGATGTTCACCAGGCCGAGCTGCACGCCCGACACCACTCCGGCCACGTTGACGAGGCCCATCTGCAGACCCGTCACGTCCCCGCCTATGTTCACCAGCGCCGCCTGAAGGCCCGTCACGCCGTTGGCGCGGTTGAGCCCCGACGAAAACTGCACGCCCCTCAGCGAGCCCCCCGCCACGTTCAGAGCCGCCGCGGCCTGAAGGCCCAGGAAGTCTCCCCGCGCCACGTTGAAGCCCGCGGATGACTGGAGGCCCTCGAAGCTCCCGCCCGCCACGTTCGCTCCCGCCGCGAGCTGCACGCCCCACACCGAGCCCGTCGCCACGTTCGCTCCCGCCGCCATCTGCCCCACCCGCACGTCCCCGCCCGCAACGTTCAGGCCCGCCGCCATCTGCATCCCCTCCATCCCCCCGCGCGTGACGTTCCCCGCCACCGACGCCAGCACCCCGCTCGCGCGCCCGCCCACCACGTTGATGCCCGTCGACAGCAGCACCCCGTGGGCCTCCTCGTCGTACCAGTTCGCCAACAGCGACGCCGCGACACCCCGCACCGCGGCACCGCCATTCGCCAGGCCCAACGCCAGCTGGTTCTCCACCCGCTGGCCGGGTGCCCGCAGCGCGTTGGTACTCAGCGGTGGAACCAGGCTCACCGCCACCGGCACCCGCGTGCGTCCCGCCCCGGCCTCCACCAGAGCCCTGGACGCCTCGACGCCCATCGCGGCCCCCGGAGCCGCCGCCGCGACCTCCGCCACCGGTGCATTCCCGCGCGACACGGTGGCCTCCAGTGCCACCGCCTGGAAGTTCGTCGGCGCCAGCGGCGTGCGCTGGCCCTCCACCAGTGAGAACGAGGCCTCCGAGGCCCCGCTGTCCAGCTCGCGCCGCACGTGGTAGCGCCCGGGCGCCAGTCCCAGCTCCGTGGGCCTCCCCGGCAGCTTCTGCAGCTCCACCACCAGCGTGCCCGCCTCGTCTCGCACGAAGAGCCGGCCCTCCAGCGCATCCGTGAGGTACAGCCCCGCCGACGTGGCCCGCAGGTCCGTCATCACCAGGTCGCCCGAGCCCGCCAGTTCGATGTCATACGCGGGGTGCTGCGCGCCGCCGCGCGTCTTCTCCGTGCGGGCCAGCGTCTCGTGGAAGGCGAACTGGTAGGCCTCGTTCAGCGTGACGCGCCCGTCCCGGGTCGCATCCGCCGCGCCGCGCAGGCCCGAGAGCAGGTGGTGGGTGAAGTACGAGCCGCCCAGCCGGTCACTCTCCTGCGAGGCCTCGTCCTCGCTCGAGGAGGTGAGGATGGCGTGGCCCCGCACCTTGTTGCCCGTGTCCACGAGGAAGGCGGGCCGCCGCGTGCCACCCTTCGCGCGCGCGAAGGCGCCCGAGGCGCAGCTGTCCAGCACGGCGATGCGCACGTCCGCGGGCAGGCTCTCCAGGGCGCGGCGCAGCTCGCCGTAGTCCAGCCGCTCGCCCTTGAGCAGCAGGCCCTCCTCGTCCGAATGCCCCGAGTAGTAGACGAGCACCTCCACGCGCGAGGCCCCGGACGCCCGCGCCGCCTCGGTGCGCGAGCGCAGCTCCCCGAGCGCCGCCAGCAGCTCCGCGCGCCCCGACTCCACCAGCAGGCGCCGATCCCCAGCCGCCACGCCGCCCAGCTCGCCCAGCACCTTGTCGAAGGACTTCGCGTCCGACACGGCGTAGCGCAGGCGCACGCGCTCGGGTCCACCGTCGTTGACGCCCACCAGCAGCGCGAGCCGCCGCACCGTGCCCGTCTCCGCGGCGGCGGGAGTGGCGAGCAGGAGGCTCAGGAGGACGAAGGCTCTCGAAACGCTCATGGCGAGGTCTTCTCCAGCAAAAAGGAGGTCTGCGTGTATCGCGAAGGCAGGGGCAGGGGCGAGTTCCGCGCCTCGGGATGCCCCGCGAGCGACCGGGCGGCGGCGAGCACCTCGTCCAGGGCGAAGGGAGTCTCGGCGGTGACGAGGAAGAAGCGCTCGAAGCCGGGGGCGTCGTCCAGGGCGTAGGCGCCGGGCAGCGCGTGGGTGCCCGAGGGCGCGAGCGGCACCGAGGTGGCGCCGGACTCGGGGGCGTGCAGGGTGAGGGTGCCTCGCCCGTCCACGGAGAGGATGACCCCCTGGGCCCGGCCCGCGGCCACATAGGCCAGCTGCACCACGTCCCCGGGGGCCGCGCGTGTCCCCTCCGCGAGCGGCTCGGCGGCATCCTGGTGCTGGCGGTAGAGGGTGAGCCGGGGCTCCAGGCCCTTGATGCGCGTCAGCTCCGTCTCCGGGCCCACCGGGGCGGGGACCTGGGGCCGCACGAGGACGACGAGCGCCGCGGCCGCGAGCGCCGGCACGAGGGTGAGGACGGGAAGAAAGCCCCGGGCCGGGAGCATCCCCCGGGCTCGCGAAACCCGGGCCCGCGAGCCCACCCGGTGGGCCACCTCGGCGGGAGGGTGCCGGGCCAGGCAGGCGGCGGTGTCGGCCTCGAGCGCGGAGAGCCTCGCGGCGCCGTCCGGCTCCTGGAGGAGGCGGGCACGCGCGGCGGCGAGCTCCTCGGGGGGCAGCTCACCCAGGGCGATCCGTTCGAGCAGCCAGTCGGGAGTGCGAGTGGGGGGACGCATGATGCCTCCTGCGAGGAAGGGAACACCGGCCCCCTGCCGGACTGTCACCCGCCTTCTTCCATCCGCTCTCTTTTTCTCACCGTACCCTCCTGCCCGGACTCCGGGTGAGCCGGCGGGGCACCTCCGCTCACCTGGTGTTGTGGGGTTGTGGACTTCACGAGGAGTCCCAAGGCTTCTGCCTTCAAGGAAAGAACCGAGGCAAGAACCGACCCCAGCAGGTGCGGGGACTGGAGGTCGGCGCGGATGCCTACCTCACCGAGCCCTTCGAGAGCGAGGGGCTCATCGCCACGGTGCGCTCGCTGCTGCGCATGTGGCGCGCGGAGCAGGAGCTGCGCCGGCGCACGGAGCTCCTGACGAAAGCGGACCGGCGCAAGGACCTGTTCCTGGCCATGCTCGCGCACGAGCTGCGCAACCCCCTGGCCGCCATCACCACCGTCGCGGGCATCCTTGAGCGCCGGATGCCGGCGGACCCCAAGGACTAGCGGATGCGCTCCATCATCCAGCGCCAGACGAACCACCTGGCGCGGCAGGTGGACGACCTGCTGGACGTGCGCCGGCTGACGCGCGGCAAGGTGGAGCTGTGTCAGACGCGGATGGACCTGAGGGGGTGCTGGAGCAGGTGCTGACGACGTTCCGCCCGCTGGCGGAGGGCCGCCACCTGGAGCTGGAGTCGCACCTGCCAGCGGAGCCACTGTGGATGGAGGCGGACAAGACGCGGCTGGAGCAGGTCTTCACCAACCTGCTGGACAACGCGACGAAGTATACGGACGCGGGCGGCACCATCTCCGTGTGGGCGGAGCTCTCTCAAAAGGAATCTGCACCTGGTGAAGCCGGTGGCTCCCGACGAGCTGAACCGTCTGCTCTCGGAGCTGTAGTCGTCCGGACAACCGCTCCGCCCATTGGGTGACGAGTCGCGAATTCCCCGTTCAACCCCCTTCGCACCGCGACGCGCCATAGGCACATTGGGGCCATCAGGACGAGGCCAACTGCGGTTCTGACCCACCGTCCCGGGCGCGAATCCGGGACTGTGGGATGGGGAGAGTTACGCGATCAGCACGGGGGTGTGGTCGTGAAGGCGATGAGCGTCTGTCTGGCGGTCGTAGCGGGCATTCTCACGAGTGCCCCGGTGGCGGTGGTGACGTCGCCATCCACCGAGCAGGCCCGGCTGGGAGCGGGCTGCGAGCCGGGCTCGAGGGACTGCGGAACCGCGAACCGGCACCAGGACGAAACGGCCCCGCGCGTGTCGGCTCCGGACAGCCATCCCTGTGATTGGGTGGAGACGTGCCAATTGCCCTGCGGTCGCGAGGGCGGCGAGTGCTGCCACGCCGAGTGGGACTGTCCGCCGGACGCGACCCTGCCCCGGTGTTGCGCCTCCGGGCACTCGGGGGCTGGGATGTCCGGAACGTGGGCTCCTGAACATTCCTCCGGTTTGCCCTAGGCTTGGGGGAATGGCGTTCAGGTTCGGACGAAGGCGCAGCCTGCTGACGAAGTTCTACGTGGCACTCCTGATCGCCGTCCTCCCGCTCTTGCTGTTGCAACGGTGGTACGTGTTGCCGGCCATCCGGCGGCAGCTGCGCGAGGATCGGATCCACGCGATGCGCCAGCTGGTGGAGACGGGCCACGGCATCCTCCAGGCGTACGAGGCGCGGGTGCGCGCGGGCGAGCTGTCCCCCGAGGAGGCGCGCCGGGCGGCGGCGGCGCTGCTGGAGGGCCTGCGCTACTCGAACGCCGAGTACTACTGGATCAACGACCTGGACACGCGGCTGGTGATGCACCCCTTCCTCCCGGAGCGCCTCGGCGAGGACATGACGGAGTACCAGGACGTGGCGGGCAAGCGGGTGTTCGTGGACATCGCGGCGCTGGCACGCCAACAGGGAGAGGGCGCGGTGGAGTACCTGGCGACGCGCCCGCACGAGTCCCAGCCGATACCGAAGGTGTCCTACGTGAAGCTGTTCGCGCCGTGGGGGTGGGTGCTGGGAACGGGCGCGTACGTGGAGGACATCGAGCTGGAAGTGGCGGAGGTCGAGCAGCGGCTGTGGGTGGCGCTGCTCCTGGGCGTGGCGCTGGCGGGGCTCGCGGGGGTGTACTTCTCGCGGCGGGTGCTGGCGCCGGTGCGCTCCCTGGTGGACGCAGCGGAACGGGTGGCGCGGGGAGACCTGCACGTGGCGGTGGTGACGCCCTCGCACGACGAGGTGGGAGACCTGGGCCGGGCCTTCAACACCATGGTGGCGAACGTGCAGCGGATGCTGCGGGAGATGGGAGAGGTGTCGAGGGCGACGGAGACGGACGCGAGGCACATCCACCGCTCGACGGACGGATTGAGGCGGGCGGCGCAGGACCAGTCGCGCTCGCTGCAGAGCATGACGGACGCGGTAATGGGGATGACCCAGGAACTCGCGATGGGGGCGCACCAGGCGGAGCTGACGGCACAGACGGCGGAAGCGAACGAGCGTTCGGCGCGCGAGGGTGGCGCGATGGTGAGGGGGACTGGGGAGAAGATGAAGGAGATTGCCCGGGTGGTGGAGCGCTCGGCGCGGACGGTGGACCGGCTGACGGAGTGGAGCGCGGAGGTGGAGCGGGCGGTGGAGCTCATCTCGGACGTGGCGGACCAGACACGGGTGCTGGCGGTGAACACATCCATCGAGGCCATGCGCGCGGGAGAGCACGGAAAGGGCTTCGCGGTGGTGGCGCAGGAGGTGCGCACGCTGGCGGAGCAGGCGCGGGCGGCGGCGGCGCGAATCCGCACGCTGATGAAGGAAAGCCAGACGGAGACGGAGGCGGCGTCGGTGCAGATGCGCCAGGTCCGGGCACGGGTGAGCGAGGGACTGGCGCTCTCGGCGGAGACAGGAAAGGCGCTGGAACGGATTGTCTCGGGGGCGGAGGAGATCCAACGCAGGGTGAAGGACATGGCACGAGCACACGCCACGCAGGCGGAGACGGGCGAGGCCCTCACGCTGCGAATCCACGCCCTGTCGAACCAGGCGGTGGAGTCGGCGGTGGGAGTGGCTCAAATCATGAAGGCGGTGGAGGACCTGGAAGCACGTGCATGCCAGTTGCGAGAGCTGGTGACGTACTTCCACGAGGAGAAACCCGCTCAGTTGGGACGCGTGCAGGAGAGACCGCCCCCCGCGTAGTGCATTCAGTCCAGACCGGCATCCACCCAGAAAGAGGGACGGACCCGCCCACCGTCTCAAAGAAAATGCAGAAAAGACCGGCCCCTCCTCGCGAGAGGCTGAAAACCCCTCACGGCGAGTGGGGCAGGCTCAACCGGATGTTGAAGGTGTAGTCCACCTGGATGGGATGGCCCTCCAGCGTCACGGGTTGGTAGCGCGAGGCATACAGGGCATCCAGCACGGCCTGCTCCATGTGCGGCTGGGGCTTGATGATGCGGCACCGCTCGACCTTGCCCTCGGTGGTGATGACGCACTTGACGATCATCAGGCCCTCGACGCGGGCCGCGAGCGCCTCGCGGGTGTACTGGGGTTGCGGACCCGAAAGCTTCTTCGGGCGAGTCATTCCCGCGCTGAACGAGGGCACGCCCGTTCCCGTACCTCCCACCTGCCCACCGAGCGCCCCGCCAATCACACCACCCACCACGCCACCAATCTCACCGCCGGACACGCCGCCCTCCACCCCACCCTCCACGCCCCCCTCCACCTCCGTGCGAGGCTCCTCTTCCTCCGTGTCCGTTGGAGCAAGCTTCATCTCGGACGGCTTCTCCTGGGGGAACTGCCTGGGCTGGGCGATGACGTCTGGCTTCTTCGCCACCGGCTTCCGGGTGGGCGTCTTCTTGTGCGCCGGGGGCGGAGGCGGGGCGGCCATGGGCGGCCCGCGGGTCTCCAGAAGCGTCACCCTCAATGCCTTCTCCTCCTGGGGGGAACGCGAGGAGAACCAGACAACGAGGACGAGCACCCCGGCGTGCAGGACGATCGAAATCAAGACGCCCAGGCCCATGCGAGACCTGGGACCTTGTCCGCGGTCAAGGACAGACTCGAACATACTCTTCATAGGATGGAGGCCAGCGAGTCCCGCTGTGAGCCCGGCGAGAAGTGCATGCAGGGGAAACACCCGGCGCACACGGCGCCAGGCTGTCTCCCCGCTGCCCCCTACCTGCTCTTCGAGGCCGTGAGCGCCTTCGGCACCGTGAGCCGCCATTCGCTCGTACTTCCGCTGGTGAGGCATTTGCGCTTCTGGTGGAAGTAGAGCACGCGCTCCTCGCAGGTCAGCTCCCGCCCGGCGTTCCAGTGCGAGAGCTGGTCCTTGATGGGCTCCCACAGCTGGTGCATCCAGATGCGGATCGTGCCGTTCCCATCGGCGGTGAAGAGGTGAGAGCCATCGGTGCTGAGACGGGCTCCCTGGAGCAGGCTGGCCTCCCCGAAGGGCCTCGAGAGGAGCTGCCCGGAGGCCGCATCCCAGAGGCATGGGGTGTCATCCGAGTGGGTGGTGATGATGTGCGTGCCGTCGGCGAACAGCGCACGCAACACCAGACCGGAGTGTCCCGAGAGGGTGACGAGCAGCCTGCCCGAGGTCGCGTCCCAGACGCGCGCCGTGCCGTCCTGACTGGCGGTGACGACACGCGTGCCGTCGGGGCTGAAGTCCGCATCCGACACCAGGCCGGTGTGTCCCGAGAGAGTGACGAGCAGCCTGCCCGAGGTCGCGTCCCAGACGCGCGCCGTGCCGTCCATGTGGGCGGTGGCGACGCGCGCTCCGTCGGGGCTGAACCGGGCGTTCCATACCTCTCCCGCGAGCCCCGAGAGGGTGACGAGCCGCCTGCCCGTGGCCGCGTCCCAGACGCGCGCCGTGCCATCCAGGCTGGCGGTGACGATGCGCGCTCCGTCGGGGCTGAACCGGGCATTCCACACCGCCTGGGTGTGCCCCAAGAGGGTGGCGAGGAGCCTGCCCGAGGCGACGTCCCAGAGGCGCACCGTGTCATCATGGCTGGTGGTGACGACGCGCGTCCCGTCGGGACTGAAGGTCACGCTCAACACGGGGCCGGTATGCCCCGAGAGGGAGACGAGGAGCCTACCCGAGGCCGTATCCCAGATGCGTGCCGTGCCATCGTCGCTGGCGGTGACGGCGCGCGCGCTATGGGAGTCGAAGTCCACCACCGTGCCAGGCAGGGTGGTGGATACCTTTCCCGAGGCATTCCAGAGGCGTGCCGTGCCGTCGAAGCTGTAGGTCACGACGGACATGCCATCGGGGCTGAAGGAGGCGCCCTGCACCGCGTCGGTGTGCCCCGAGAAGATGGTGAGCAGCTGTCCGGACGCCACATCCCAGAGGCGCGCCGTCCCATCCTTGCTGGCGGTGACGACGCGCGCTCCATCGGGGCGGAAAGCCGCCTTCACCACGGGACCCGTGTGCCCCACCAAGGTCGCGAGGTGCTCGCCGGAGACCGCGTCCCACAGGCGCGCCGTGCCGTCCTGGCTGGCGGTGAGGATGCGCGTGCCGTCGGGGCTGAAGGAGGCGCCCTGCACCGCGCCGGTGTGTCCCAAGAGGGTGGCGAGGAGCCTGCCGGAGGCCGCGTCCCACAGGCGCGCCGTGCTGTCCTGACCGGCGGTGACGACGCGTGTGCCCTCGGGGTTGAACCGGGCATCGAGCACCGCGCCCCTGTGTCCCGAGAGGGTGACGAGGACGTGGCCGGAGCGCGCATCGCGGATGCGCACCGTGCCATCCCTGCTGGCGGTGATGGCGCGAATGCCGTCAGGGCTGAACATGGCGAACCCCACCTGCTCGGGACTCCTCGCGAGAAGGAGGAGGGGCCTGCCGGAGGCCGCATCCCAGGTGCGCACCGTGCCGTCACGGCTCAGGGTGATGACGCGCGTGCCGTCGGGGCTGAACCGGGCATCCCAGACAACATCGGTGTGCCCCGAGAGAGTAACGAGGAGTCTGCCAGAGGCCGCGTCCCAAATGCGCGCCGTGCCATCCTGGCTGGCGGTGACGACGCGTGAGCCCTCGGTGTCGAAGCGGACACTCCCCACCGCGCCGGTGTGTCCCCTCAAGGTGACCAGGGGCCTGCCCGAGGCCGCGTCCCAGATGCGCGCCGTGCCATCGCTACCGGCCGCGAGGATGCGCGAACCATCGGGATGGAACATGGCCTGGCTGAAGAGCTTGGTGGTGTCTCGCACGACCAGCAGGGCCGGCTCGAGTTGCCACGCGGACAACGCACTCGCCACGTGCTCCGTCGGTGCGATGCGGTAGGCCTGCTGGATGAGGAGGAGGCTGCGCTGTGGATCCTCCTTGAGCCCGAGCAAGGCATTGGCCGTCAGCGCTCGCGACAGGGCCATGTCCCGCTCCTGCCGCGCCTTCGCCCAGAAGGCGAGCACGCCGGCCGAGCCCGCCAGGAGCACCAGCACCAGGACGCGCAGCCGCTGCGTCGCCCTCCGGGCCACCCGCGCGCGTGCCGCCTCGGCCCGTCTCCCCGCCTCGGCCACCCGGGCGAGCTGCTGCGTGCGCTCGAGTTCCTCCTGATGACGGCGCTTCTCCGCGCGCTCCTCCTCGTCGCGCCGCGCCACGCTCGCATCCAGGAAGGCCCGCTCCCCATCGTTCAGGGGCCCGGGCTTCCCCAAGAAGCACTCCTCGGCTTCCAGCAGACGCGAGCCGGTGTACAGGTAGCTGGCGTCATGGTGGTGCTCCATCCACTCATGGGTGGCCTCCGTCAGCCGGCGGTGGATGCCCAGCACCCGGCGGTTCTCGTCCAGCCACCCGCGCAGGGTGGACCACGTCTGGATGAGGACCTCGTGCGCCACCTCCACGGTATCGCCGTGGACGACGATGAGCCGGGCCTCGGGCCCCGACAGCGCATGGAGGACATGCTCGACCTCGGTGGCGTCCACCCCGGGGAAGCTCAGCTCGTCGAGGAGGATGCGCCGCCGCGTATCCGGAGTGCCCTCGCCCAGCGCCGTCAGCCGCAGGAAGAGCCGCTTCGCGATCTCCCGCCGCGGGGGGCTCAGCTTCTCGTAGCAGCACTGCGCGCGCCGCTGGAGCGCTCCCGCCACGCCCCCACTCGCCTCGTAGGCGGCCAGGGTCAACCAGGCGCCACTGCGCGCCCGCCACAGCTCGTAGAGGGCGTGTTCGAGCAGGGGCAGCGAGCCGGGCTCCTGGGACACGTCCTTCAGGATGGCGCTCACCAGCCCCCGCTCCAGGAAGGCCCCCACCGCCTGCGCGGGCCGGAGGATGGCGTCCCGGAGGGCCTCCGGGCCCATGTTCCCCAGCAACACCTCGCGGTCCTGCAGCAGCGCCCGCAGCGTGGGGATGCGCAGGCAGCGCTCGAAGAAGTCCGCGCGCAGGGTGACGATGACCCGGATGGCGCCGCCTCCCCACTCGACGGCGTCCCGTACGTTGGCGAGGAAGTCCGTCGCCGATGGCGAGAGGTTTCCATCCGGGGCATAGGTGAAGAGCTCCTCGAGCTGATCCACCACGAGGAGGAAGGTGCCCGGTCGTTCGGCCGTCAGGGTCGACACCGCCGTCCGGAAGGCCTGTCTGTCCGAGGCGAGCCGCTCGTGGAGCGCCTCGGCGGTGGCCAGGCGGGCCTCGGGAGACCCCAGCGTCGCGAGCTGGTCCGCGAGCGCCCGGAGGGGACGGTCTCCCGGGGTCATCGTCCGGACGTGCAGCGGTGCGTCGTCGCCCATTCCGGAGGACTCGAGGCGAGGGAGGACTCCGCCGAGCACCAGCGAGGACTTGCCCACCCCCGAGGCGCCCACCACCGCGAGGAAGGGGGCTTGGCGCAGCCTGGCGAGCACGGTCTCGATTTCCGGTTCGCGGCCACAGAAGAACCGGGCGTGCCGCTTGCCGAAGGGCAGCAGACCCCGGTAGGGGGCCGGCTCGTCCGGGAGCTGGAAGGTGTCGTGCTCGGGGGCCTGGCCCTTGATTCCCGCCACCAGCCGCGCGAAGGCGGCGGCATCATCCAGCCCCGCCCGGAAGTCCACCCAGGTGCGCTGGGCCAGGAAGCCCGTGACATCCTCGGCCTTCGCACCGGGGAGGAGCACGGGAAGGACGCGGTACTCGTCGCGAGTCCTCACCGCGTTCGCGAGCGCGACCCGCACCTCCTCGTTGCTCCAGGGCGCGACCCCCGAGGGACCGAAGAAGACGGCCACCGCCTGGCTTTTCGCCAGTGCCTCCTCCAGGCGGGGCTGCCACAGGGTTCCTGGCACCAGCTGCCACTTGTCCAGGAAAGGCCGCAGCCCGGCCTCGGATTTCAGACGCCCGGCGAGGGCCTCGACAGAAGCCCTGTCTCGGCTGCTATAGGAAAGGAATACATCGAACATCCCCCACCCGCGCTACACAACTCCAACCGTGTCAGAGTGGCCGTCCGGCCGATGTGATCGCCGTCCGGCTCAGGGCGCCTGCGAAGGGATGGACCGCTGGGCTGCATCGTTCCCCGCATCCATACGGCGAATCGTGAAGTCAAATCCTCTCCTGGCCAGCAGCCCCGCTACCAGGCCCTGTACTACCAATACCGCCGCTGCGCGAAGCACCTGCTGCGGAGGCGGCGGATGGAAGGGAGGAGGCGGCGGTGGCCAAGGAGGAATCGGCCCTTCCGGGCCGGGGTCGAATACTGGCCCCCATCCCCCCCCGCGCAACCTCGACGCTTGAAGGACCGACCTCAAGCCCCGGGTCTCCGACTTCGACTTCCGCTTCTCGAGGAGTGATGCCAGGAGGCCGACGAGCGCCTCGCTGATGAGCCCCCCTATGAGCCAAGGGGCCGCGCTCCCGCCTTTTCGCGAGCCCAGGTCGAGAGAGAAATGGGTGAGTACCTGCATGGCTCATCTCCTGTGAGATTTCGCCTTGAAGGTGTCTACGGGCCGCATCCTCTTTCAAGAGAGGAAAAGGGAAATGGCGCGCTGGCTCTTGTTCTCCCGGGTGGGCAGAGGGCTGCTATGGCGCGGGGGCGCTCCGCAAGGACGGTGGGCGCTGCGCCGGGACGCAGCGCAGCAGGCTGGGATCGCAGGTGACGGCGAAGCTGCGGGGGATGCTCGCGGATTGCTGGCAGAGGTTGTCGTCTGGCTCTTGGGGTGAGTCCCTGCTCGCACAGGGGATGTTCCCGGGCATCATCGCCCAGGCCTCGTACCGGGCGGTGCACCCATCCGCCGTGTACTCCAGGTCCGCGATCAATTGCGTCCCCGGCACCTCCGGCAGCACCACGAGCCGGACGTTGCTCCAATGATAGACGGCATCGGCGGGAAGCAACTGCTTCGGGTCCTTCGGCACGTGCTTCTCCGCGACCGAGAGGGAGGAGACGGTACAGAAGCCGTCCGCATCCGCCTGCGTCGGCAGCGCGCCGAGCGCGTACGGCGGGTGGGAGGGATCCCGCTCATCCGTGGGATCCATGGCATTGAGCGTCCGGGGTTTGAGGGCGAGGAGTGGCTCTCCCGAGGGCTGGGGATACCTCTGGATGCCGAGCGGCTCACCCGGGAGCCCGGGGCAGGTGTTCGTACCCACGGGTTTGTAGGTGACCACCCACTCGAGGCCCTGGATGGGGCAGTCCAGGGAGGGCTGCCGTGTGTCACAGGACGCGACGAGGGCGGCGGCCGTCATCGAACCCAGCAGGTGTCGGCGCATGCGCGCTCTTCTCCTGTCAGCCCCTCGTCCCGCTAGAAGGACAGCCGGGCGGCGAATCGGAAGGAGCGTGGCAATTGGTAGGTGATGGGCTTGCCAAAATTCTTGTTGAGTGCTTCAGGCCCGAGCGGCTCGCCATTCGGGCGCCGCAGCTCCGGCAGATCCTCGGGCGTCCCGTTCTGGATGGGGACGACCACCACGAACGTGTACTCCTGGTCGTAGGCGGTGGCCGCCTGGAAGTTGAAGAGGTTGAACACGTCCACACCGACCGAGGCGGTCAGGTTCTTCGTCAGCTTGTAGGTGACGGCCAGGCGGGTATCGATGCGGTGAGCCCAGGGCAGGCGTCCGGCGGAGCCGCGTGGAAGGATGAAGAGCTCGCGCCGACCATACACCTCGTCCGCCCCCAGATAGTTATAGGGCGTCCCCGAGGCGCCGACATAGGAGAGGCCGAGCTGGAGGCTCAGGTCCGGTTCGAGCACGAGCTCCCAGGCGGCAAACGTTCGAATCAGGTGCGTGCGATCCGCGGGCAGCGGGCCCTCGCGGTTGATGGTCAGCGAAGGCACGTCGAAGTCGGTGGTGTGGTTCGGACTTAGCCGACCGGTCTCGCTGCGGAACAGGCCCTCGTAGTTGCCGCGCAGGGAGGAGAGCGTGTAGCTCACCTGGAGCAGCCAGTGCTCGGCGAAGGTCCGCTGGAGGAAGACGGTTCCCGCGTCGTAGGTCCGCGTGGCCTTCGGGAAATCCTGCCCCAGGCCATATCCCGGATTGCCGATGAAGAACGTCCTCGCCCCGTCCCGGCTCATGTCCTCTACGACCTGGTGGAGGGAGCGCCGCGTATAGGTGAGGCCGAGGCGGAGGTGGGCGAAGAGCTCGTACTCCCCACCAACCACCCACTCATCGGTGGATTGAGGCTGGAGGTCCGGGTCCACGAGGCGGCTGCTCCCCCCCATCACCCGCCACATCCGGCTGGGATCGAGGGGGGACGTCACTTCCTGGTAGGGCAGCCGCGCACGGTCCGAGGAGCACGCCTCCCGTTGCTGGGGATCCAACGGATGGCAGACCTCGGCGCTCTTGCGCGAGAGCACCTGGGGCTGGCTCGGGAAGGCGGTGTCGATGAGGTCCAGCGGGATGTTCTCGAAATAGCGCGCGTAGTTGGCGAAGAACCGGGCCCGGCCGGAGCGGGTGGGGTCGACGATGAAGCCCAGCCGGGGTGACCACTGGTGGGCGAGCACCAGCGCGAGTTGCTCCCCCCCCCACATCCACTGGGTGTCGTAACGCAGGCCCAGGTTGAAGGTGACGAGGTCGTGCACGTTCCAGCTGTCCTGAACGAAGGCGCCGAGGGATTGGGAGCTGGAGAGGGAGCGATAGGAGTCGAGCAGGTTCGCCTGATCGGGGCCGCTCAGGTAGCCGAACTGGGAGGCGTCCTCGAAGTAGTCACCTGCCGCCGACTCGCGCATCAGGCTACCGCCGCTCACGGCCCGGAGGTGGTCGTAGCGCATCCACTCGGCGTCCAGGCCCGTCTTGAGCACGTGCGGGCCCGCGGCCCTCACCAGTAGCGTGCCGATGAGCCTCCCCTGGTACCGGTCCAGCTCACGCTCCTCCAGGACGCTCGGGCCGCCGGTGCGGTAGTCGAAGACCGGGCAGAGCCGCGCCGCCTGCTCCGGAGTCGCGCCACAGACGGACGGGTCCGGCAGCGGCTCGAAATCAAGGAGGGAGTGCGCGTACGGCCTCGTCCGTTGCCAGCTGACATGGGAGATGTCCGACAGCCCTTCCCTGCTGCCCGCCCGCGTGCCATCCGAGGCCCGCACGGCGCTGCCCTGGTGGTGCCAACCCAGCGTGGCGTCCAGGAGCAGGTGTTTGTCGAAGAACGAGGAGGAGCCCTTGAGCCCCAGGTCCAGACCGTTCCTGGGGCGCTGGGTGCTCAGGGCCTCGGGCGCGCCCTGGATGACCACCACTTCCGGAGAACCGATGTCCGTGAGCAGGGAGAAGCGCCCCGGGCCGCCCGAGGTGCTGGGAGTGCCCACCACCGAGAGCACCACGGTGTGGTTCTGGCTCACCTGGTACGTGAGCTTGCCGATGTATTGGAGGCTGCGTTGATCCGCGAAGAAGTGCTGCTGCGTCCCCTCGATGCGCTGCGTCTGGATGAAGCCGTCCTCGTCCACCACCGGTCTCCCGCTCTCGTCGAGCACCCGCACGTGGAGGTTGCGTTCGAGCTGGTACCGGGTGAACGCGGGCGCGATGCCCATGTAGAACCAGAGCTTGTCCCGCAGGAGGGGACCTCCCAACTCGGCGCCGAAGTCCCCCAGGTTCCACAGGTCGCTCCGGCCGGAGATGGTGCCCACCTGCGCCTGGATCTCCTTGCCCTGGGCGGCGAGCGCCCCCGGCGCGAAGTTGCCGAAGACCGAGCCGTGCAATTCATTGGAGCCGGACTTCGTCACCACCTCGACCACGCCTCCCGTGGTGCGGCCGTACTCGGGCAGGTAGCCGCTGGTGAGGACATTCACTTCCTGGACGAACTCGACGCTCAGCGGTGTGCCGTTGACCCCGGTGCTGGGATCGTTCACCGAGACGCCATCGATGAGGTACTGGTTCTCCGGGGAGGTGGCACCGTTGAGGGAGGTGCCGTAGAAGTCCCTGCGCGCACCGGGCGCCAGCTCCACCAATGACTCGAAGGAGCGCTCCGCGGCGTTCTTGCCGCCGGGCGCGATGACGACGACGTCGCGGATGAGCTCCTCGTCGATGTTCAGTCCGGTGGTGGTGGAGCCCACGTCGATGGTGGGGGGGTGCCCCACTACGACAATCTCCTCGGTCAAGGCCGACTCGGGGAGCAGCTCCACGTTCACCCGCACCGCATAGCCCTGCCGGAGGGTGATTCCGTCGCGCGAGAAGGGCCGGTACGCCTCCTTGTCGAACGTCAGCGTGTACACACCAGAGGGCAGCTGCGGGATGCGGTACTGGCCGGCTTCGTCGGTGACGGCCACCTTCTCCCCTTGGAGATTGGGGGAACGGGCAGTCACCACCACGTCCGGGACCGGCTGCTTCGTCGAGGCGTCGATGATGGTGCCGAACAGCACCGAAGCGCCCTGGGCCAGGGCCACGCTTCCCATCAGACAGGAGACCAGCACCAGGCTCCGCGAAACAACAGTGACGGCCTGATGGGAACCGTGCATGGGCTCTTCCTCCCCTGGGGAGAGGTTCGTGACGGAAGAGCCTCAGTAAGCGCCATTCAGGGCCCGGGCATCCATCGCCCCCACGGCAGACCGGGAGGTTGACCCGCCGACGTCCTGCTCCCGCCTCAACCCGGTGTGCCGTGACTGGCCGTGAGCGAACGCCGGTCCACCTTGCCAGCACTGGTGCGCACCAGGGCCTCGAGGAACCGCACGGAGCGCGGCTGCTTGTAGCGGGCGAGCCGGCCCTGGCAGAACTCGAGCAGCTTCGCCTCGGTGAGGTCCGCGCCGGGGCGGCCCACCACGAGGGCCCGGGGCACCTCGCCCCACTTGGGGTCCGGCACGCCAATCACACACACCTCGGCGACCTCGGGGTGCGCGGCGAGCACGTTCTCCACCTCGGAAGGGTAGATGTTCTCTCCGCCGGAGATGATGAGGTCCTTGCTGCGGCCGACGATGGTGAAGTACCCCTCCGCGTCGCGCCGGGCGAGGTCTCCGGTGTGGAGCCAGCCGCCCGCGAAGGTCTTCGCCGTCTCCTCGGGGCGGCGCCAGTAGCCGGCGCACAGGTGGGGCCCGCGCAGCAGCAGCTCGCCCTCCTCGACATCACCCTCGATGCGGGCCTCCACGTGGAACAGGGGCACGCCGACACACCCGGGCTTGCGGCGGGCGTCCTCGGGGGGAAGCCAGAAGTTGTTGGGCCCGGCCTCGGTAAGGCCATAGCCCGTCTTGAAGTCCACGCCGCGAGCGAAGAAGCGCTCGAAGACGGGCTGGGGACACGGGGCACCGCCGCTGATGAGGAGCTTGAGGCGGGAGAAGTCCACCGAGTCGAAGCGCGGGTGGCGCTGCATCTCGATGAACATGGTGGGCACGCCGAAGAAGAGGTTGATGGCGCCGCGGTGGATGAGGTCGAAGACCTGATCGATGGAGAAGGAGCGGGCGACAACGCTGGTGCCGCCCACGTAGACCAGCGGCAGGGTGAAGACGTTGAGGCCTCCGGTGTGGAACAGGGGCGCGTTGAGGAGCGCGGTGTCGTCGGCGGTGAGGCCCCAGCTCACGACGGTGTTGGCGGCGTTCGCGGTGATGGAGCGGTGCGTGAGGATGGCGGCCTTGGGGATGCCGGTGCTGCCTCCGGTGTAGCAGAGCACCCACGGGTCCTCGGGCTCGACATCCACGGGGGGCAGCGGCGCGTCCGAGAGGGAATCCCGGTGGCTGAACGGAATGTCCCCAGGCTCATGAGTGGACGAGTCCTCCAGGTGGACGAAGTGCCGCACCGCGCGAGCGAGCGGGCGGACGGCCTGGACCTGGGACTGGAAGTCGGAGCCATGGACGAGGACGGCGGGCTCGGCGTCGGCAAGGAGGGCGGAGAGCTCGGTGGGGCTCAGGCGCCAGTTGAGGGGCTGGAGGATGGCTCCGAGCTTGCCGCAGGCGAAGACCAGGTCGAGGAACTCGGTGCAGTTCATCGCGAGCACGGCGACGCGGTCACCGCGGCGGACTCCGAGGACATCCCGCAACAACCGGGCAGTGCGATTGGCGGAGGCGTTCCACTCGCGCCAGGAGACGCGGCGGTCACCGCGGAGGGAGTCGATGAGGGCGGTGCGCTCGGGAGCAAGCGCGGCCCTGCGGGCAAGCCAGTCGTGGACGATGGGCATGGACGAGGACCATCATAATGCGGACCTCGTCAGCCGGCGCAGACCATCCGTGAATCGCGCTCGTCCTGGTCCACCTGACGCAGGGTGAACGTGAAGGTCGTTCCCGATTCCTCCGACGAGAACACCTCGATCGTCCCGCCATGGGCCCTGGCGATCTCCGACACGATGTACAGCCCGAGCCCCAGTCCGGTGCGCGGATGGCCGGTGGGCCCACGCCGATAGGGGCGGAAGAGAAGCGGAATCGTCTCGGGAGGGATCGGCTCGCCGCGGTTGGTCACGGACAGCACCAGACGGGCCTCCGTGCACCGGAGCGACACCTCCACTGGCGTCCCGGCAGCCCCATGCTCGAGCGCATTCGCCAGTAGGTTCGACAGCAGCTGTCCGATGCGCTCGCGGTCACAGCGGACCCCCGTGCACTCGTCGGTGGAGAACCGGATGACACGCTCGGGGTGCGCGCTCTCCAGCTCCGAGACGATGTGCCGGAGCGAGACCGCCAGGTCGTCGACTCTCGAGACCGATAGAGCGATGCCCCCTCCCAGCTTCGCCCGGGCGAAATCCATGACGCCGTCGACGAGCCTCGACATCCGCCGGCTGCTCTCGCGGATCCGCCGGACGATCTTGAGCTCCCGCTCGGGAAGCTGACTGCGCGTCAACATCTCCGCGCCCATGATCACGGAAGAGAGCGGATTGCGGAGGTCATGGCCGAGCACGGCGATGAACTGTTCGCGCAGCTCAGCGGCCTCCTGTTCGCTCACCAACTGCTCGCGGGTCTTGTTCTGGCGTTCCTCCGCGTCGAGCTGAAGAGAGATGAGGTTGGCGAAGAGCTTCATCATCGCGACGGTCTTCGGCTCCTTGAGCTGCGTGGGCCGCGGATCCAACGCGCAGAGGTTCCCGAAGTACTCGCCGTTCTTCAAGAAGATCGGCACCGCGATGTAACTCTCGAAGCCGTAATGCTTCGGAGTCGGATGCGTGCAGTAATGCGGATCCTGGCTGGCGTGGTTGATGATGAGGGGCTTGAGGGAGTCGCGGACCACGCCGCACAACGTCGTCGCGACGTCGAGGTTGTCGCCGAGCTTCACGCCCATACCGAACTCATCGTGCACCGCACACGCGGTCCAGGTCTCCCGGGTGACACGCGCGATGACGGAGAAGCGCAGGCCCGTGGTCTCCGTCACGACACGAAGGATGGTGGGCACGGCCTCGAGCCGTGAAATCGCCTCTACGTCGGATTCGATTGACCGGACCATGTGAGCACAAACGGGGAGACATGACCGGAGACAGACCCATCACCCCTGCTTGGCTCAACGCGCGGACGTCAGCTGAAAGTCTCGTCCCGGCGGCGGTTCAGGGGGACGGGAGCACGAATGGTTGGACGCCTGACACAGCCCACCTTGCAGCTGGAAGAGACCGCGAGGTACTTCGTCGCCCTCCCTCTCCGAGAGCCTCGATGCGACTCCTCCCGCTCTGCCTCGCCCTGCTGCTCGCCACGGCCGCCACGGCCGCCTCCCCCACCCTCTCGCCCACTCGCTCGAGGGCTCTGGAGACGGAGCTGCTGCGAGCGGTGCGCGAGGTGGGTTTCGACCAGGTGCGCGACTGGAGACACAGGGGAGAGCGCATCCGGCACATGCCGAACGTGGACGTCGCGGTCATCGAACTGGACGCGGAGGGGCGGCCGGTGGCAGCGGCGAACGTGCTGGTGTCGAGAGACCATCCAAAGGGCCGGGCCGTCGCCATCGATGGGGAGACCCTGGGAGCACGAACGGTCCGCTTCACGAAGTGGGACCTGGACCGCTGGGATGACAAGAAGGGCTGGTCGGACGCACCAGCCGGGGACGACCTGGCGCCCGGGCGCGAGCAGGCGCCGCTGCGCTTCATGGCGCCCTACCCGGCGTCGCTGTTCAAGATTCTCATCGCGTACCGGGTGATGAAGCTGGTGGACCGGGGGGAGCTGACGCTGGACACGCCGTACCGCTTCCTACGGGACACGGTGGACAAGGGTGAGCGCCCGCTGCGGGGCTGGCTGGAGCCGATGATCGTCGAGTCGGACAACGGCTCGACGGAGGCGCTGGTGAAGCTGCTGCACGAGCGGGGAGCGATGGAGGGGCTGAACGCGGAGTACGCGGCGCTCGGACTGGAGACGCTGCAGGTGAACGGGACGTCGCCGGTGACGGGGAGGAACTGGCAGCCGGGGAGCATCCACATGACGGCGCTGGACACGGCGAAGCTGTTCCTGCTCATCAACGGAGGGCCCGGGGTGCTGTGGAGGACGCGGGAGGGCCGAGCGGTGACGGCGGCCGAGCTGTCGGAACCAGCGCGAGGCTTCCTGAAGAAGCTGCTGGCGGACCAGGGGTACGCGGAGGGACTGAGCTCGACGCTGGTGTGTGGAGACCCGAACGTGAGGCCCGGAATCCCCACGGCGGTGCCGGCGAGGTGGCTGGCGGCGGACGGGACGGCGACGGTGGGGACGACGGCATTCAAGCGGGACACGCGGCCGTGCAACGCGGCGGCGGAGGTGGAGTTCCTGCACAAGACGGGGCAGACGGAGAACTACGGGAGCGACGCGGGAATCGTGCGGACGCTGCCGGGGAAGGAGCCGAGGCACTACGTCATCGCGTTCCTGTCGAACCTGGGCTACCGCTACTACGACGAGGGAGTAGCGGGGACAGCGGACTTCGAGGACGAGGAGAACGGCTTTCCCGGGACGGTGACGGCGATCGGCTTCACGCAGAGCATCGCGGAGCTGGGCCGCCGGGTGGACGAGACCCTGAAGCAGCGGGGCCTCGTGAAGCGGTAGCTCCGCCCCTCAAGGCACCAGCACGAGCTTGCCCACGGTGGAGCCGGACTCCAGCGCGCGGTGCGCGTCGGCCACGCGCTCAAACGGGAAGCGCGTGACGGCGAGCGGGGTGATGCGGCCCTCGTCCACCCACCCGAGCAACCGCCCCATGGCCTCCGCGAGCACGTCCTTCCGCTCGAAGAGGTAGGAGAGATTGAAGGCGAGCACGCTCGTGTTGTCGTTGGTGAGCTGGAGCGGGTCGAAGCGCGGCGTGCGCAGGAAGTCCACGGCGAGCTTCACCCAGTTCGGCCGTCCTCCCGCGCGCGGCAACATGGAGTGGAAGCCGTAGATGACGAGCTTGCCGGGCCGGGCGAGGTGCCGGTAGCTCTCGCGCAGCGTGGAGACTCCGTTGGCGTCGAGCACCACGTCATAGCCCCGGGGAGAGGCCTGCTCGGCGGCGCGCCAGAGGTCCTCGCGGCTCTTGTCGATGACGACCTCCGCGCCGAGCGCCCGCGCGGCCTCCACCTTGTGGCTGGAGCCCACCACGCCCACGGTGCGGCACCCCGCGATGCGCCCCAGTTGCAGCAGCGCCCCTCCTACCCCGCCCGCGGCCGAGTGCACGAGCAACGTGCTCCCCGGGCGCGGGTGGGCCAGCTCGAGGAGCGCGTAGTACGCCGTGAGGAAGACGGAGGGAAACCCGGCGGCCTGGGCCATGTCGAAGCGCGCGGGCACGGGGAACACCTGGTGCCGGGGCACGGCGACGTGGGTGGAATAACCCCCGAAGCGCGTGACGCCGAACACCCTGGCACCCGGAGCGAGGTCCGTGACGGAGGCGCCCACCGCGGACACGGTGCCGGCGAACTCGAAGCCGGGGGTGATGGGCCAGCCCACGTACTCCTTCGCCGAGGCGTACAGGCCCATGCGGATGACGCAGTCGGCGTAGTTGACGCCGATGGCCTCGGTGGTGACGACGACCTCCTCGGGAGCGGGAGTGGGGTCGGGCTGCGTCTCGAGCTTCAGCCGGTCGTAACCGCCGGCACGGGGGATGACCACCTTGCGCATGGCCCTGACATACCCCCTCTCCCGGGTGCGATGCCCATCAACCCTGAGCTCCCGGCCCTCCCTCGTCGTCGAACGGGAGCGCCAGGGATGAGGAGGCCTCGGCCTTCTGTGACTCGGTCTGTTGAGCCGGAGCGGCCACCTCCTCCGCGGTGATCACCGAAGGCTCGCTCGCGGCGGCCTCCGCACCACCCGGGCTCACGGCCTCGGGCGCCGACTCGGGAGCGAGGTGGGCGATGTCATCGAGGCTCGCGACGAACGCGTTCGCGTCGGGGTCCTCGAAGTCCGCCCCACCCTCCTCCAGGTTCGCGATGTCATCGAGGCTCGCGACGAACGCATCCGCGCCCGGATCGCTGTAGGCCTCCTCGGCGTCGTCGAGCCCGTCCAGCGCGTCGGCCTCCATCTGGAGCGCGGAGAGCTCCGCCTCCATCCAATTCTCCTCCACGCCCCCCGCCCCGGCCCCGCCCTCCACGGAGGCCGCCGCGGCCTGCTCCCGTGCGGCCCGCTCCGCCTCGGCCTGCTCCAGCGCGGCCCGTTCCGCCGCGGCGCGCTCCGCCCGGGACACCGACTCGTACACATTGGCCCGGGCCAGCTGCGCGAGCGAGACGGCCGGCTTGTCCCCACCGGCCCCGGCGCCCGGGAGCGCCTCCTTCCCGGCCGCGCCGCCCTTCAGATCCACGAGCTCATCCCGTGGGGCGGCCTCGTAACCATCGGTGAGCATCAGCTTCGAGCGCAGCTCCTCGACCTGCTGCTCCCGCTGCGCGCGCTCGGCCTCGAGGGCCTCCAGCTCGGCCTGGTGCCGGGCATTCAAGGCCTCCAGGGCCTGCTCCTCGGTCATCAGCTCCGTATCCTCGGTGCCGGCATGCTTCTCGACCGCATGGATGCGCCGCTGGGCCTCGATGAGGCTGGCGGTCTGGACGGAAGGGTGGAAGCCACCAATCCTTCGGATGCTCATGGAAGGCCCTCTCTGGACGCACGGCAGGTGCTTCGTCCTGGGATTGTCGCAGCAAGGCGGCCAGGGTTGCGAGCCCCCCCGAAAAACGTGGGAGAACGGGCCCGTCACACGCAGTAGCCTGCACCTCCACCCGCCAAACCCGTACCGCCGGAGTCCGAATGTCATCCGCGCCCAGCCACTACAAGCACAACCTGCGCGACCTGTCCTTCAACCTCTTCGAGTTCCTGGACATCGGCCGGGCCTCGCTGGGCAAGGCGCCCTTCGGGGACTTCGACGAGACGGCGGCGCGGCAGACGCTGGAGACGTTCGCCGAGGTCTGCCTCAAGGAGATGTCCCCGAGCTTCGCCGAATCCGAGCACAACCCGCCCCGGCTGGAGAACGGCACGGTGAAGCTGCCCCCGGGCATCCTGAAGGCGCTGGCGGCCTACCACGACTCGGGGATGAGCCAGCTGGAACTGCCGGTACACCTGGGGGGCATGGGGGCTCCGCCCTCGCTGGGGTGGGCCGCCTTCGAGCTGATTGCGGGCGCCAACCCGGCGGTGGCCTTCTACACACTGGGCGGCATCCTCGCGCGCGTCATCGACCGGCTGGGCACGGACTCCCAGAAGAAGCGCTACCTGCCGGCGATGATGGAGCGGCGCTGGGTGGGCACCATGGTGCTCACCGAGCCGGACGCGGGCAGCGACGTGGGCGCGGCGCGCACCAAGGCCCGCCACGTGGGCGGTGACGTCTGGGAAATCGAGGGCGTCAAACGCTTCATCACCAGCGCCGAGTCGGACCACACGGAGAACATCGTCCACATGGTGCTCGCGCGGCCCGAGGGCGCGGGCCCGGGCACCAAGGGCCTCTCGCTCTTCATCGTCCCCAAGCTCTGGGTGGAAGAGGGCGGGAAGCTGGGCGAGCGCAACGGCGTGGTGTGCACGAAGATTGAAGAGAAGATGGGGCTGAAGGGCTCGGTGACGTGCGAGCTGACCTTCGGCGATGGCAAGCCCGCGCGGGGCCTGCTGCTGGGCGAGGTACACGACGGCATCCGGCAGATGTTCCACATCATCGAGCAGGCGCGCATGGCGGTGGGCATCAAGTCCATGGCCACGCTGTCCACGGCGTACCTCAACGCGCTGGAGTTCGCGAAGGAGCGCAAGCAGGGCGCGGACCTGATGAACGCGCGTGACGCCAAGGCCCCGCGCGTCACCATCCTCCACCACCCGGACGTGCGGCGGATGCTGATGTCGCTCAAGGCGCACGCCGAGGGCATGCGGGCACTCGCCCTCTACACCGCCTTCATCCAGGACCAGGTGGAGCTCAAGGGCGGGCACCGCGCGCTGGAGGCCGCCGAGTACGACTCGCTCAATGACCTGCTGCTGCCGATGGTGAAGGGCTACTGCTCGGAGAAGGCGTACGAGCTGCTGGGCGTGGCGCTGCAGTGCTTCGGGGGCTCGGGGTACCTCAAGGACTACCCGTTGGAGCAGTACCTCCGGGACCAGAAGATCGACACGCTCTACGAGGGCACCACGCACATCCAGGCGTTGGATCTGCTGATGCGCAAGGTGGCGCGCGATGGAGGGGCCACGCTGCAAGGGCTGCTCGGGCAGGTGCGCGCGCTGGCGGAGTCGGACGCGGGCGGCAAGGAACTGGAGGCCGAGCGCGCGGCACTGGGCAAAGGACTCTCCGACGTGGAGACGATGCTGGGCACGCTGATGGGGAAGCTGGGCGAGTCCGTCTACCACGTGGGTCTTCAGGGCAACCGGGTGCTGCTGGCGCTGGCGGACCTGATCATCGGCTGGCTGCTGGTGCGGCACGCGGTGGTGGCGCTGGAGCGGGTGAAGGACAACCCGGGCGACAAGGCCTTCTACGCGGGCAAGCTGGCCAGCGCGCGCTGGTTCTGCCACGAGGTGCTGCCGGGACTGGCCCATGCCGCGCGCATGGTGGAGCAGAGCACGTTGGACTTGATGGAGGTGCCCGAAGAGTCCTTCTAAGCCCTCGGGGCGTCCTCCGGGCGCATCACACCGGCGGACCGGCCCTGGGGAGCTGCAAATGAAAGGTCGAGCCCTTCCCCACGGCGCTCTCCACCCAGAGGGTTCCGCCGTGGGCCAGGACGATCTGCCGAGCGATCCACAGCCCCAGGCCGAGCCCTCCGTAGTGCCTTTCCGGCACGGCCCGTTCAAACCGCTCGAAGATGCGGGTCAGGGCCTCGGGAGAGATGCCGATGCCCTGGTCACTCACCTCCAGCTTCGCCCGCTCCTCGTCACAATCCACCTTCACCTCGATGGGCTTGCCTTCGCCGAACTTGATGGCGTTGGACAGGAGGTTGAGGAGGACCTGCTCCAAGCGTGACGCGTCCCATCGCCCCACCGCGGGCCCGCGTGTCTCCAGGACGAGCTTCGAGCCCGACCGGGCGGCCCTCGCTTCATCCTGGGCCACCACCCTGCGCGCGAGATCCTCCAGGTCGACACGCTCCAGGTGCAACTCGGGCCCGCGGGTGGCGAGCCGCGAGACATCCAGGAGCTCATTGATGAGCGCGCCCAACCTCCTGGACTGCGTCTCGGCGAGGTTCAGTTGGGCGAGCGCCTTGCCACCATGGATGCTGACGAGTTCCTGGTGGCGGAGGCCGCGCAGACCCTGCTGGAGGGAGAGCTGGAGCGAGGTCAGCGGGGTCTTCAGCTCATGGGAGGCCACCGCGAGGAAGACATCCCGGGCCCGGATCGCCTCCTGGGCCTGCTGGTAGAGCCGGACCCGTTCCTCCTCGGCCCGCTTGTTCTCGGTGATGTCCTGGAACACGGAGATGAAACACTCGATGCCGCCGGCCGGGTTGCGCATCGCGACCGAGGAGAGATTGGCCCAGACGACGGCTCCATCCTTGCGGACGTACCGCTTCTCCCAGGTCCTGGCGGGCGCTCCGGGCTCCTCCAGCAGCCGCTTCTGGACCAGACTGGTGGCCAGATCCTCGGGGAAGGTGATGCGGTCCCAGGTCAGCTCCCGGAGCTCCTCGGCGGTGTAGCCCAGGATGGCGCACAGCTTCGGGTTGACCAGCGCGAACCGCCCGTCCCGCGCCACCTGCGCAATGCCGACACTGGCCTGCTCGAAGATGATCCGGAACCGCTCTTCGCTCTCGCGGAGCGAGTCCTCCGCGCGTTGCCGTTCCGCGAGCAGCCGGGCGAAAGAGCGCGCCAGACGGCCAATCTCATCCCCGCGCTCCAGGTCGATGGGAGCCTGCTTCCCCGCCAGGAGGGATTCGGCGTATTGCTGAAGCTCCAGCAGGGGCCGGATGAGCAACTGGGCGAGCCCTCCGACGCACAGCAACGCGAGGACGAGCTCGAGGCTCAAGAACAGGGATGGGAGGCTTATTCCCGAGGGATTCTGGCCGCCGTGCCGGGCGATCTCCATCGAGGACAGGGCAATCAGCGGAAGCAGCCCGACGAGCGATAGCCCGAGGAGCAACTTGAGCCGGATGGCCATGTTCTCCAGCCATCGCCGGAACACACTCCCCCAGGCGGCGGACGGGGGGCGTCCGCGAGGAGGGATGTCCGCGAGTGGGTGCGGCTCTTTCATAGCCAGTAGCCACGGACCAGCAGATCCGCATCCTCCCACAAGGGCGTGAGCACCCGGAGTGTCGGCACCCCCAAGAGGAGAGAGGAGAACGTGTTGGCCAGGGCCCAGACGCTCGCCAGC
Organism: Vitiosangium sp. GDMCC 1.1324; assembly: GCF_003044305.1. GTDB lineage: Bacteria > Myxococcota > Myxococcia > Myxococcales > Myxococcaceae > Archangium. The sequence goes on from NZ_PZOX01000002.1 coordinate 671,167, forward strand.
CGGGGGAAGTCCCGGAGGAAGTCCGCCTCTCCAGAGAGCACCAACGCCGTCACGCCCAACAGGGCGCCCATGGCGCTCGGCACGGCGGCCCCCCAGAGCGCATAGAAGGCCAGCCCCCTCCTCCCCGGGATGCGGGGCGACATATGGAAGTGGCGAAAGGCCAGTGCGGGAATGAGCCCCTGGACGAAGTTGGCGGGGATGAAGCCGAGGACGTGCACCGCGCCGCCCCCGGAGAGCAGGTTGACGAAGATGGGGAAGATGGCACCCGCCAACACCCCCCAACCGCCAAACCAGATGCCGCCGACGACCTGCACCATGATGCCGGGCCAGAACTGGCTGATTCCCGAGCCGATGGGCAGTGAGAAGGTGCCCAGGGTCCCCAAAAGGGTACCCGCCAGGAGCAGGCCCAGCATGATGACGAGGAACCTCGGTTTCATCACACCCGTACTAAATGGGGACCCCCCCGCGAGGATTCCAATCGACGTGCGTGAGGGAGCCTGCGGAGCGGCCCGATGAGCGAGCGGTCCACCGACTCCCAAGCGCGGGAAGTTTTGACAGGCTTAGACCTGAAAATGGTGTAAATCCTCCAAATCCCGATTCAGGGAATCAATCGAGAGGACACCATGCGTCCAGCGTTGCAACGGCTCTCACTTCCACTCCTCGCCCTCGCTGCGGTCATCGGGTGCGCTGGCGCGGAGGACGCCAGCCCCGGGTCCGTCCCGAGCAGCGAGACTTCGAGCTCACCGCTGGCCGCGGGCGTCTGTGCCGGAGTCACCTGCAGCGGTCACGGCGTCTGCAAGGACAGCTCCGGCAGTGCGGTGTGCGTCTGTGACGAGGGCTTCGAAGGACCGGGATGCGCCACGCGCGGCGCCAACTTCTATGCGCGCACGCTGCTCGTCCCGGGCATGGCGGACCCGGACATCTACAAGGAGAACGACGATCTGTTCTTCCTCTCAGGCACCGGAAACGGGGCGTCGGTGCCCATCTACGAGAGCAATGACCTCACGAGCTTCCGCTACAAGCTCGGCTACGATCCCTCCGCGGTCGATCCAACCTACGACTACTGCTGGCTCTGGGCGCCGGATCTCACCAAATCCAACGGGGTCTACACGCTCACCTTCTCGGCCCACCGCGTTCCCAATGGCGCGGCGTGCCCGCCCTCGGGTCAGGAGGTGACGACCTTCACGGCCTCGGCGCCCGACCTGAACCTCCGCTTCGGCGTGCCCCAGCCCATCAACCCGAACACGACCTATCCGCGCAGCACCACCGGCACGGCCTGTGTTCCGGAGGGGTGCAACCGGACCGTCCGCATCGACTCGGCCACCTACGAGGACACGACGGGCCGCTGGTTCTTCTACGTCTGGTTCGATCGGGGCAACAACATCTCCTCGTTCAACACGGCCGCCCCTGGCACCGTCTACAACCACGCGGGCCCGGCGCTCTACAGCCTCCCCAGCCGGGAGGAGGGCATCAACGAGGCTCCCGAGCTCTTCAAGCGCAACGGCCTCTACTACCTGCTCTTCAGCAGCGGCTGGTACAACAGCCAGTACGCCATGAACTACATCATGGCGGACTCCGTCCCCCAGCTCACCCGGGCACGCGCGGTGCGGCCGCTCTCCCAGGCGATGCGCAACGCCTCCGGGGCACTCATCCAGAGCCATGGCCACAACGTGGTGGTGGAGCGCCGCGGCGAGTACTTCAACATCTTCCACGTCGGGGCCTTCGAGCCCGCGGGCACCTTCACCTCGCGCAGCACCTACAAGCAGCGCATCGCCTTCAAGCCCGACGGCTCGATGAACTCGCTCAACCAGGTCAACATCCGCTGGACCCAGCTGGCGGGCTACAGCTACTCGCTCGACGTCGTCCTGCGCGATGGAACGGTGCTCGGGCCGTGCATGGCCGTTGGCCTCCTCGGGAGCGCGAACAAGACCATCTTCAACGGCGTGTGCCCCAGCGCGGGCAGCCGCATGGTGAACAAGGGAGACATCGCTGCCTTCCGCATCTACTACTCGAACAACAACACCTGGGGGCCCCACGTCGAGAAGGCCTACGACGGCGTCTCCGACGACGTCTTCCTGGAGCTCCCCGGTGGCACCACGCCCTTCGTGGACCTGAGCTGGAGCGAGGAGGAGACGGGCGCCCAGTACTCCATCGACATCCAGCGGCGTGACACAGGGGCCTGGATTGGCCCCTGCATCGGCGTCAACTCCGTCAATCGCAGCCTCGCGTGGACCTACAGCGGACGCTGCGACACGCCGGGCATCAATGTGCCCATCTCCAACATCAGCACCTTCCGCATCTGCACGGCGATGGGAGGGGACTGGGCCCACGCGCGCTGCGGCTCCACGCCCTACGATGGCAAGGGCATGGATGTGTCCATCGTGATTCCCTGAGCGGCACGCGCCTCACAAGAAGCGCCAGAGATGGTCGGCAGTGCCGCTGTCGCGGTACTGCACGACCCGGGCGCTGTTCGCGGTGGACATCTGGTCCACGCCGAGCACCTTGAGGCTGTTCTTGTTCTCGATGCGCACCCAGCCATCGGAGCCGTAGCGCAACCGCCAGAGGTGGTCGGCGGTGCCAGTGTCACCGAACTGGACGACCTGCGCGCTGTCCGCGGTGGACATGCCATCCACTCCGAGCACCTTGCCACTGTGGACATTGCGGATGCGGAACCACCCGGAGGCGTCGGGCAGGAACTGCCACAGATGGTCCTCGGTGCCGTTGTCCTCGTATTGCACCACGATGGCGCTGTCGGCCGTGGACATGCCGTCCACGCCGAGCACCTTGCCGCTGTTGCGGTTCTGGATGCGGACGGTCCCATCGGGAATCAGCCGCCAGAGGTGGTCGGCGGTGCCGGTGTCGCCGAACTGGACGACCTGCGCGCTGTCGGCGGTGGACATGCCGGCCACTCCGAGCACTTTGCCACTGTTGAGGTTCTGGATGCGCGCGGTGCCATCCCCGTTGTCGAGGAGCTTCCACAGGTGGTCCGCGGTGCCATTGTCCTCGTACTGCACCACGATGGCGCTGTCGGCGGTGGACATGCCATCCACCCCGAGCAACTTGCCGCTGTTCTGATTGACGATCTTGTAGTTCCCACTGCCGTCGGGGACGAGGCGCCAGCGGTGGTCGGCGGTGCCGTTGTCGGCGTACTGCACGACCCGAGCGCTATTCGCGGTGGACATCTGGTCCACGCCGAGCACCTTGCCACTGTTGAGGTTTTGGATCCGGAACCAGCCCGAGCGCGGCCCGTTGAGGCTCCAGTAGACCGTGTAGCGCTGGTGGTGGGTGTCGTAGAACGGCAGCAGGTCGACGGAGGCGCCATCGGCGGTGGCGGTGAAGCGCAGGGGCGTGCCGGTCGAGCTCACCGAGCCCGCCACGAGCGCCGGGGGACTGCTGCCCAGGTCCCGGGTGCCGTAGGCGCCGGCGAGCAGCACCGGGCCATAGAGGATCCCCGCCAGGAAGGCATCGTCCGGGGCGGACTCGAGCCGCACCGACATGGGCAACGTGAGCGTGACCGTGTCCCCGTTGCTCCAGGTGCGGTCAATGGTCGCGTAGGTGCCCGGCGAGGCGGCTACGTTCTGGGTGACACCATTCACCGCGATGCGGGCGTTCGACGTCCAGGAGGGGATGCGCAGCTTCAGCGCGATGTGCCCGGAGCCACCGATGGTGAGCGTGATGGTGTCGCTCACCGGGAACGAGGTCGTCTGCCCCACCGTGAGGCCCCGGCCGGTCCAGGTGAGGTCTGACGGGATGTAGAGGTTGACGTAGAGCGTCTCGCCGGACTGGAAGTAGATGGAGTCCGCGAGCTTGGTGTGGCTCTCCCATCCGGTGTTCACACAACACCAGAAGGTGTCGTAGTCGTTGCTGTATTCCTTGATGGCACCGGGACGCAGCGGAACGGAGTAGCAGACGAAACCGTGCTCGCTGTTCGGGTCCTGCTGACCGAGGATCTGGTTGTAGAGCGCGCGCTCGTAATAATCCATGTACTCGGCGCGCCCGGGGTCGAGGAAGAACAGCCCCCGGGTGAGCTTGAGCATGTTGTAGACGTTGCAGGTCTCGCACGTCTTGTCGGACAGCTGGCTGGCGATGGCTCGAGGCGTCTGGAAGAACTCGTAGTTGCTGTTGCCGCCGTTGACGTAGGTGTGGTCGTGGACGACGAAGTTCCAGAAGTTCTCGGTGATGGTGCGGTAGCGCTGCTCGCCGGTGGCGTAGTACTCGCGCAGCGCACCGTTGAGCTTGCCGAGCTGGGTATTGGCATGCAGCCCGGCGAGCCGGTCCTGGTTGGCGGCGAGCGGGTCGAAGACCACGGCATGCTCGAACCGCCGGGCCACGGTCATCCACCGGTTGTCATTGGTGACCTGGGACAGCAGGGCCAGGGCGTCGTTCATGCCGCCATATTCCGTCTGGAGCACCTGCTGCATCTGGGCATAGCTGAGCCGGGCGGTGCGCCAGTCAATCCACTCGGCCAGACGGAGCGCGACGGTGAGCGCCTGGGCATTGCCGGTGGCCACGTGGTGCTGCACGAGCCCTTGCAGGGTCTTGTGGATCACGTACCAGGGAACGCCCACGTAGCCCTGGCCGGCCTCCAGCTGGTCGAAGAAGCTCTCCGGGAAGGCGGAGAGGTACCCCGCGTGATACCCGGCGGCCGGGGCGGCGTCCTGGATCTTCGCCAGCTCACCAACGATGTAGTCGGCCTTTGTGCGGTACTGGGTATCGCCGGTCGCCAGCCAGGCCTGGTGGAGTCCGATGAGGAAATGGCCGATGGCCTGTCCACGGAAGGCACCATCCGGGCTCTCCCAGCCGCCCACCTGCTGGGCCGAGCCGGTGGAGAGCCCGACGTTGCGCCGCCAGGTCCAGAGCAGCCGGTCCGCGTCGAGGAACCGCAGGTAGCTCAGCATCCGGTTCTGGTTGTCCAGGAACCGGCCGGGGCGCAGGCGCACCTGGTTGAGCGGAAACGGCGAGACGGTGACGCCCGCATCCGGCCGGGTCGCCGCCTCGGCCGAGGCGAAGAACCGCGTGAAGGCGCCACTGGCGGCGATACCCGTGAGGGCACCGGCCGTGCGCAGGAAGCCGCGCCGGGACAGTCCGGCGCCGGCTCGGGGAGGGTGGACAGACGGGTGACGTGAGCGCATGGGCTATTCCCTGGCGGAGGAGGAAATGAAGACAGAATGCCGCTATTACTCGAATAGCAGCTTTTCCTCATCTGAGCCAGGGTTCACCCGGTGTTGCCAATCCAAGACAGTCAGCGCGGATGTCTCCGTGGGTCTTGGAAAGAAAGGCTCACGGTACGAATCTACCGCCGATGAACGGTGCCGCCCTTCATGACGAAGCGCACGCGGCGCAGCGAGGAGATGTCTCGAGTGGGGTCCCCCTCCACGGCCACGAGGTCCGCGAGCAGCCCCTCCTTCACCTGGCCGATGCGGTCCTCCATGTGGAGCATGCGGGCATTGACGGAGGTGGCGGCCTTCAGCGCCTGCACGGGCGTCATGCCGTAGGCGACCAGCATCTCCAGCTCGCGGGCATTGTCCCCGTGGGCGAAGACTCCCACGTCGCTGCCGTTGCAGATGGGGACGTTGGCGGCGAGGGCGGCGCGGAAGCTGGCGCGCTTCTGCTGGATGGCGGGAGGCTCGGGGTCGGTGCCCTTCTTCCAACCCCCGTACTGGTAGATGGCGTCCCCGGCAGCGAGCGTGGGGCATAGGAAGACACCGCGCTCGGCCATGAGCTTGAAGACCTCGGGGGTGCCATTGTCACCGTGCTCGATGGTCTCCGCGCCGGCGAGCACGGCGCGACGCATGCCCTCGGGGGTGCTGGTGTGGACCACGACGGGGCGGCCACCATCGCGAGCCGTCTGGACGATGAGCTTCATCTCCTCGAGGGAGAAGGTGGGGAGCGCCTCGCCCTTGGGCCCCCAGCGGTAATCGCCGTAGACCTTGATCCAATCCGCGCCCTTGCCCATCTGGCCGCGGACGACGCGGATGAGCGCATCGACACCATCGGCCTCCTCGGCGCCCTGGGGGACCTCCCACTCGGGGGCGAAACCCTTGGGGGCATAGGAGCCGGTGGCGACGATGGCGCGGGTGGTGGCGAGCACGCGCGGCCCGGGGATGATGCCCTGCTGGATGGCCTGCTTGAGCCCCACATCGGCGTCGGCGGCGCCCTCGGTGCCGAGATCTCTCACGGTGGTGAAGCCAGCGAGCAGCGTGTCACGGGCGTGGTTGGTGGCGCGGGCGACCCGGAGCGCGAGCGGCTCGCGGAGCACCTGATCATTCCAGGAGGTCTCGTTGTAGGGGTGGAGTAGCAGGTGCGAATGCCCCTCGATGAGACCGGGAAGGAGGGTGGTGTCGGGCAGGTCGATGACCTCGGCGTCGGCCGGGGCCTTCACCTGGGCGGCGGGCCCGGCGGCGGCGATGCGGTCTCCGCGGACGAGCACGACCCAGCCCTCCTGGAGCTTCGCGGAGACGCCATCGAAGACGCGGGCGGGGCGCAGGAGGAACGAGGTCGTGGGAGCCGGTGCAGGAGTCTGGGCGGATGCCATGGGAGGCACGGCACAGAGCAGCGCGACGAGAAGAGCGAGCAGGTGGCGCATGGTGGGCAGGGGGATGGAGGAGGCCAGCGACCTATCACAGGTCCGTCTCTCCCCTCTCCCTCCGGGCGAGCCCACGGGCTCACTCGTCCTCTTCGACCGCCGCCGCGTCCTGGCTGAAGGGAAGGGCACACACTTCGGAGCGCCGCGGTTCCTCGAGCGCCCTGTCACGCTCCAGGCGGGTGGACGCATCGGGGGATTCGGCGGCGGAGCGCCGCGAGTCATCCTCGGAGTGCCTGCGGAAACGCGAGGAGAGCTTCTGCCTGATGCTCATAGTGACCTCCTGCCGGAGAGAATGCGCACGTCCAGACGTCCGGAGGTGAACCGTGGGGACCCCTCCCGCGCGAAGCCACATGCGCTCCCATGCCCGGCCGCTTGGATGGTGCGTGCAAAGCGGCACGCTTTGGCGCAGAACCTCCTTCCAACACAGCGCGCCAGAGTGGCGCGAAGGACGGTCAGGCAGAAGATGCACGAGGTGACTGCGGGAGCATCCGGGCGGGTGGCGTCGTGGCTGGAGCTGTCGGCGGGAGCGCTCGCCGCGAACGTGGCCACGTTGCGCAAGCTGTCCACGGACACGGGGGGCCCCAAGGCCCTGGGCGCGGTGTTGAAGGGCAACGCGTACGGCCACGGCCTGACACAGATGTTGCCGCTGGTGCACCCGCTGGTGGACATCCTGTACTTCATCACGCCGGGGGACGCGCTTTCGGTGCGGGCGCTCGAGCAGTCGCGGGGCCTGGAGCGCAAGCAGGTGCTGGTCCTCGGTGCCGCGGACGCGGAGGAGGCGGTGGCGCTGGCGAGGGCGGGAGTGGACGTGGTGGTGGGGGACGGCTCGTGGAAGGACACGGTGGCGGAGCTGCGCCGCGCGAAGCTGGAGCATCCGCTGCGGGTGCACGTGCACGTGGACACGGGGCTGGGCCGCGAGGGCTTCACACCAGGGCAGATCGCCGGGGGTGAGCTGGACTTCCTGCGCGACGCGGCGGACGTGCTCCAGGTGGCGGGAGTGCTGAGCCACTTCGCCAACACCGAGGACGTGACGGAGCAGACGTATGCCGAGTCCCAGCTCGACATCTTCGAGGGTGGGGTGATGGCGTTGCGCGCGAGCGTGCCGGTGCACGAGCCCTTGCAGCGGCACATGGCGGCGAGCGCGGCGACACTGGTGTTGCCCAGGGCGAACTACGACGCGCAGCGGGTGGGAATCTCTCTGTATGGCCTGTGGCCGTCGACGGAGACGCGGCTGTCGACGCGGCTGGTGTTCGGCCGGGTGCCGGAGCTGAGGCCGGTGCTGTCCTGGCGAAGCCCGAGCCAGACGGTGAAGTGGCTGCCGGCGGGGAGCTACGTGGGCTACGGGTGCACGTACCGGTGCCCCGAAGCAACGCGCGTGGCGGTGCTGCCGGTGGGCTACTTCGATGGCTATCCGCGGTTGCTGTCGGGGAAGGCGCACGTGCTGGTGAACGGGCGGCGCTGCCCGGTGCTGGGGCGCGTGATGATGAACCACATCATCGTGGACGTAACGCGAGCCACCCACGACGAGCGCCCCCTGACGGCGACGCTGCTCGGCAGGGATGGCGACGAGCACCTGCACGCGGAGAACCTGGCGGACTGGGCGCAGACCATCCACTACGAGCTCACGGCCCGGCTGGGAGCCCACCTGCGCCGGGTCGTGGTCCCCTGAACGCCTAGCGGCTCAACTCGGGGCTGCACCCGAACGCGGACATGTCCTCGGTGACGGTGGAGCAAGACCACCCGGGGCCGCAGGCCTTGCCATCCATCGGGTCGCACTTGCGAAAGCAGGTGCTGATGGTCGGGCTCCCCATGCCGCATACCTCGCTGGCTGAACACGAATCCGCGAACATCGGGTTGCAGACCTTCGCGCACCAGAAGACGGCGCGGCCCCGGGACATGCGCATGTTGCAGCGCTCGCCCTCGGGGCACGGGGTGTCGCGGCAGTCCCCCTGGGAGTCCACGAGACATTGATACTGGTCCTCCCGGACACGTGAGCAGTGCTGCCCGTCGGGACAACCCCGCTGCTGACAGTCCGGGAAACACCCCGGGCCGTCGAGGTCCTCGGTACAGACGGTCCCCGCGGGACACCCCACGCTCCCATCGAGTGTGCACGCGGTGGAGCACACCTGGTTGACGCACCGAAGACCCTCGCGGCAGGAGCCCTCGGAGGAGATGGGAAGGGAGTCACAGGGCTCGCCCTCGCCGCGCACGCCATCGAGGAGACAGCGGCGGACGATGGTGCCAGTGGCTCCGGTAGTGACGGCACGACACTCGAAGCCGGGGAGACAGTGCGCGTCCTCTTCACACTCGGAGGCCATGCACTCGAAGCGGCGCGTGTCGCGGTTGGCCACACACCCCTGCCCGGCCGGACAGTCCCCATCGGTGCGGCAGCTTCCGCACTCGATTCCCTCGCCCGAACGGGTACAGCGCATCGCCGAGGCCGGGAGCCCATCCGGCGAGCGCTCCTGCGAGGGGAGGGATAATACGGTGACGGAAGGAGGCGCGGAGGACGCGGAGGGCGGCTCGGGGGCGGGCTCCTCGGAGCGGGAGCGGCGCTGCATCCACGCGGGGACGGCCACCACGAGACGAGACGCGGAAGAGGCCGCGAAGCTCGCATCCAACACCGAGGCCCCTTGAAGAAGGGCTCGGGGCCGGGGCCGGTCCTGGAAGGCCCGGGGTGACTCGGAAGGGGAGTCCCTGTTTCCTAAAGCGGGTGAGGCGGTGGCGAGCTGCCAGAGGAACACCGCCACCCCACCCAACGCGAACGCGAACGCGGCCCGCTTCGGACGTGTCCTGTCACGCCGCATGTGCTGCGCCTCTCATGTCATCCCCTCGTGACGATGGGTATCCCCATCCACGGTGCGATGAGCCCCTGGGGAGGCCCCTTCGCACCAGCATTCACGTCCAGACCCTCACCCGTCAGCAAGCATGGGCATCACAACACATGATGTAGCCCCCATCCCCGGCGCACCCGCAAGGCGAGCACGACCAGCACTCCTTGTTCATCGCATAGGCGGCTCCACCGACAAGAGCGATTGCAGAGCCGATGATCAACATCCAACGCCGCCAGTGGGTCTTCGTGTTCGTTTTCATGACGTCCTCCTCCGGGCACACGACTGCAACCAAGGCCGCTCACAACGCGACGCCCACCGGTGGTGCCAGGGAGGCTCCACTCCGCCCACGCAGCTCCAACTCGAACCGGGCCTGTCCGTCCCGGGGCAGGGCCCGGGTGACGATGACGAGCCACCCCCACCCACCGGGCGGGAGCGACACGGGCCCCATGCGGATGGCCAGCACCTCCACCTCCTGTCCTCCATCCGCTTGACGCACTCGGACGTCGCCGGGCTCCCAGGGCCGCAGCAGGTCCGGATTCCTCACGCGCACCACGAAGCCGGACAGCGCTCCGGCATGAAACAGGCGCCGCCCCATCTCGAGCCCCGTGCCCTCGTGCCAGGCCGTTGGCGCCACGTCCGGGGACACGGCCTCCGAGCGCGCGGCGAGCACCAGCATGGACTCCGCGAGCCGGCCCGCGTGGCCCTCGCCCCGGCGGAAGCGTGGGTGCTCGGGCCACTGCACGCTCCCGGCCCGCAGCTCCCGTACGCGCTCGCGCCACACCGCGGACACGAGCGCCGGCACCTCACCGGAGGACGGAGCCGGGCCGGGCCGGGAGACGCGCACCTGCACGTCCACCTCGGTGGCACTGGTGGCCAGCGCGAAGGGCACCTGCGTCCCATCCGCCAGCACGACATGCAGTGTCACCTGCTCGCTCTCGGAGAGTTCCTCGCGTGGGGTGACGACGAGGAAGCCATTGCCCAACAGCAGGGGCTCAAAGCGCCCGCGCTCGTCCTCCAAGCGCGTGCGTGCCGCGTCCACGGCGGTGTCGAAGCGGATCCGCGTCGCCGTCCTGGCGGCCACGCGTACCTCCTCGACCCGACCCGACACCGTGACAGCGCGCAACCTGGGCTTACGAAACCCCGGCCGCGCCTCCTCTCCCGCCGCGGAGACACGCATGGCCAGGAACAGCATGACGCAGAGAGTCATCTCTGCGATTCCTGACCTCATGCGTCACCCAACCTATGCAGCAAGGCGACATGTGGGGAGGGCTGAAGTCGGTCTTTCGTATACCCGCAGACTCGGACTGAGGGACGGGGAGCGCGTGCAAACCGTCACAATCACGCATTGCGTCAAGAATCAGCGAGCCGGGACGGAGCGGTGAAAATGGAAAGGGATTGTTTGACCGGACCGAAAGGCCTGCGATATCCAATCTGACACATGAATCAGTCGTCATCTTCGCGGTTGGGGGGGCGACTCGTGTTCATCCAGCGGGGCCTGAGGCCTCGCGCAGTCACAACCCGCAAGGAGGGGCGTAGATGACCGACAAGGCCCGAGTCGTGGAGACCCGCAACATCCAGACGAAGCGCCTCACCGTGCACGCGCGCATGGCCGGAGAGGGATTTCCGGTGGTGCTGGTGCATGGCAACTGCTCGTCCTCCGCCTTCTTCGACACGCTGCTCACGCGACTTCCCAAGGGGCTGCGCGGCATCGCCCCGGACCTGAGGGGCTACGGGGACACGGAGCCCAAGCCCATCGACGCCACGCGCGGCATGCGCGACCACAGCGACGACGTGGCGTCGCTGCTGGACACGCTGGGCATCTCGCGAGCGCTCTTCGTGGCCCACTCCGCGGGCGCGGGCGTGGTGATGCAGCTGGCCATCGACCATCCGGAGCGCGTGGCCGGACTGGTGCTGGAGGCGCCCGTCTCCCCGTATGGCTTTGGCGGCACGAAAGACGCGGACGGTACGCCCTGTTGGCCGGACTTCGCGGGCTCGGGCGGCGGCACCGCCAACCCCGACTTCGTGCAGCGCCTGGCGAAGAAGGACCGCTCGACGGAGGCCCAGACGTCTCCGCGCAACGTGATGAATGGCTGCTACGTGAAGCCGCCCTTCAAGTCGGCCAACGAGGAGATGCTGCTGGACTCGGTGCTCTCCACGCGCGTGGGGGACGCGCACTACCCCGGCACCTTCGAGAAGAGCCCCCACTGGCCGGGCGTGGCTCCGGGCACCACGGGGATGAACAACTCCTTCGCGCCCAAGTACTTCAACCTGAGCGCGTTCGCCTCCATCCCCCAGAAGCCGGACGTGCTGTGGATTCGCGGCGCGGATGACGTCATCGTCTCCGACACCTCGCTCTTCGACTTCGGCTACCTCGGCAAGCTGGGCGCCATCCCCGGCTGGCCCGGCGAGGACAAGTACCCGCCGCAGCCCATGATTCTGCAGACGCGCAAGCTCTTCGAGCGCTACGCGGCCAACGGCGGCCGCTTCAGCGAGGAGGTGCTCCCGGACACGGGCCACAGCCCGCACGTGGAGAAGCCCCAGGAGTTCGAGCGGCTCGCCTTCGCATTCCTCCAGGAGCACGCGCGCTGAATCTCTTCCCGGGCGCGCCAGCCCCGCGCGGGCGCGCCCTCCCCGTCTCTCCCCACAAACGTCGTACGAAGAACTCCCTTGATGGGATGGAGGTCGTATGAAGACGTCGTTGAAGTTATCACTCGCGGCGGCGGCGATGCTGTCCGCGCCTCTGGCTGGAGCCGCGCTGCCCACGGACCTAGCGCCCTATTTCGACACCAACTCGGCGCCGACCAACGACTACCGGGTCGTCGGTGCGTACAAGCCCCCGAGCTGGTCCTGGGGTGAGATCGAGCTGCTCGAGGGCAAGCAGCTCTACCGCAGCGAGTACTACAACCGCCGGACGGAGAAGCTGCGCGACCAGGACACGTTCCAGTCCTCGAGCTACCCGGTGCGGACGTACTTTGGTTCGCTCAACCAGCAGCTCGTGAACGCGTTCAACCTCTATTACAACAACAGCTGTGCCACGACGGCGGGGAGCACGTGTCCGGTGCCGGGCCCCACCCGTCCCGAGGCGCGCTTCGTGCTGCTGCACAAGGGCCCGAAGACGGCGGCGCGTACGTGTAACGTGAACCTGACGCCCACGCTGCTGGTGCACGGCGCCATCCAGGACGGCAACGTGTGGATGTTCCCCAACGGCAACGACGGGACGGGCAGCGCGTACGGCGGGGCCTCGCAGGTGACGGGCTTCGTGCAGGACCTGGAGAGCAAGAACCGCTGCGTCTACGCCGTCACGTTCGGCAGCTTCCACGGGGACAACTTCAACCAGGCCATCAACGTGGCGAACGCGGTGAAGCGCATCAAGGCGCTGCACCCGGGCGTGGCGCGGGTGGACGTGGTGGCGTGGAGCAAGGGCGTGCTGTCGGTGGACGCGTGGCTGAGCAACGCGCCCAACTGGACGGGCTTCAGCACCACGCGCTTCTTCGAGCGGATGGCGGCGGAGCAGGCCAAGGCGGTGCCGGCGTATGACGACTCGGTGCGCGTGTACGTGGCGCTGTCGGGCCCGCACAAGGGCATCGACCTGAACTTCCGCCACCCCATCCACACGCTGACCATCGCGAGCACCGAAGCCAACGCGCCGGTGGGCCGCGGCCCCATGCCGTGGACGTACTTCTCCGCCTTCCAGTGCGTGAACTGGGGTCCGGACGTGCCCTGGTACGACAACCCCTACGCGAAGAGCGTGTGCGCGAGCTCGGGCGGCACGTGGCCGGACTACTTCCGCCGCATCTACGTCTCCAACATCTCCAGCCTGGACTCCACGGGCAAGCCCGTCTCCGGCGGCCTGCTGAAGACGCTGAACGTGAACCAGGGCGTGCTCTCGAGCTCGTTCAGCTTCGACGAGTACAACATGAGCCTCTTTGGCAGCGTGGATGACAGCGGCAAGTACGTGAACGCGTACGTGGGCCAGCTCCAGACGGCGGACGACCTGCGCGGCACGTACCCCATCCCGGACCGCAGCGCATCCAGCTGGTCCAGCGTGGACCCGGACGAGAACCGGTACTTCCCGTGGTTGAGCCAGAAGCTGGTCTACAACCCGTACAACCCGTTCGTCGCGGCGGGCTACCTGGACAACACCCATACGCAGTGCAAGTCGACGGCGTTCGACCCGGTGGGCAGCCCCTGCTACGCGTACCACGCGTACAACACGAACCAGAACCGCGAGGCCTACGACGCGCTGGGCTACGGCAAGTACCGCATCATCAACGGCCTGGGCATCGCGGCGGCCAAGGAGATGGGTGGCAAGTTCATCACCCGGCTGTCCGAGCGGGGCCTGGACTCGCGGCTGCCCTCGCTCTACGTGCTCTACGGAACCACGTACGGGGCGAGCACGGACGCGCGCTACGAGACGGACGGAATGACGTGCCCCACCTGCGCGACGAACGGTGACGGCGTGCTGTTCAACTCGAGCATCGCGGCGGTGGACCAGCTGACCCAGGGCTGGACGTCCACGAAGAAGACGGCGGACTCGAAGCTGGAGGGCATGGCCTACGGCCACCTGGAGATGGGCATCACCCCGGCCGTGTGGAACAAGATGACGACCCACTTCACCTCGCGCGACTAGCGAGCGGGCGGTGTGAATCAAAAGGCGGATGCCGGCACGTACCGGCATCCGCCTTCTTCATTTCAGGAGACCCGCCAAGCCCGGTTTCGAGCAACTGGTCCGATGGCAGGGTTGGTCGGAACAGCGGATTGAGCCTGAGCGGCTGGAGGGCATGGCGAATGCCCTTCTCTCTGCCAAGACTGGGGGCTTCCTCGCTCGGCCGCCACTCCCTATCTGTTCTGACCAACCCTGTGGTCGGACCAGTTGATGAAAAGTGCGGCAGGGAGGTCTCTCGGTATGAGGTCGAGGCATGCATATGCGGAGCGAGTGCTCCGGCATTGCTGGTAGCCTCTGACAGGACTGACTTCGAGTGGCTGGGCTCAGCTCTTGTCGGCCGCGATGGCCCGCTCGCGCAGCTCGCGCTTGAGGATCTTCCCCGCCGCGGACACGGGCAGGGACTGCACCAGCTCCACCTGCTTGGGCACCTTGTAGCGGGCCACCCGGCCGCGCAGGTGCTCCAGCAGCGCCTCGCCCGAGGCCGACGCACTGGGCTTGAGCACCACGAAGGCACGCCCCACCTCGCCCCATTTCGCGTCCGGCACGCCCACCACCGCACAGGCCTGCACGGCGGGGTGCTCGTAGAGCGCCGTCTCCAGCTCGAGCGGGTACACGTTCTCTCCGCCGGAGATGAACATGTCCTTCTTGCGCCCGTTGATGAAGTAGAAGCCGTCCGCGTCGCGGTGCGCCAGGTCGCCCGTGTGGAACCAGCCATCCTTGTCGATGGCCTCGGCGGTGGCCTCCGCATTCTCGAAGTAGCCCGAGCTCATGGAGGGGCCCTTGAGGATGAGCTCTCCCGTGGCGCCCTCGGGTACGTCGCGGCCATCGTCATCCACCAGCCGCGCATCGATGAAGTAGTTGGGCCGGCCGATGGAGCCCGCCTTGGACACGGCGAACTCGGGGCCCATGCTGAAGATGCCAGGCCCGAACTCGGTCATGCCGAAGCCCTGCTTGAAGGGCACCTTGTGGACGGCCTGCCACGCCTGCAGCAGCGGCACCGGCAGCGGTGCGCCTCCGCTCGTCACGAAGCGCACGCTGGAGAGGTCCGCCGAGCGGAACCTCGGCGAGTCATACATCTGCTGGTACTGCGTGGGCACGGCGAAGAAGAGCGTCACCTTCTCGCGTTCCACCAGCCGCAGCATCTCATCGGCGTCCCAGCGGCGCATGAGCACCACGGTGCCTCCGCAGGTGAGCAGGGGCACCGTGTACACGAGCAGTCCGCCCGTGTGGAACAGCGGCGTGTGCGTCACCGTGATGTCTCCGGGCCGCACCTCGTGGATGAGCGTGTTGAGCGTGTTCCACGCCACCATGCGGTAGCTGACACGGGCGCCCTTGGACTTGCCCGTGGTGCCGCCGGTGAAGAGCAGGCAGATGATGTCCTCCTCTCCCACCTGCGCGTTCGCCACCTTCGAGGCGGACACGTGCGCGAGCGGCTCGGCGTACGGGCGGCTCTCGGGCAGTCCCTGTCCCTCCAGGTGGACGAGCTTCAGCGTCTCCCCCATCTGCCGGCGGACCACCCCAACGCTCTCGCGGAAGTCGTCGCTGAAGAAGAGCACGCGCGGGCCGGTGTCGCGCACCAGCTCCGTCAGCTCCTGGGCATGCAGGCGCCAGTTGAAGGGGACGAAAACAGCGCCCAGCTTGCCGCAGGCGAAGAAGACATCCAGGTACTCGACACCGTTGTGGGCCACGATGCCCACCCGGTCTCCCCGGGACACGCCGGCCACGTCGCGCAGCCAGCCCGCGAGCGCCTCGGCGCGTGCATTCATCGCCCGGTAGGTGAAGCGGCCGGACTCTCCCTTGGCCACATCCACCACCGCGGTGTGCTCGGGCCAATAGGTGGCCCCCCGGCCCATCCAGTCGCCGATGAACATGCTCTGTCCCCTCCCCTGCGTGCGAAACAGCTCAGGCTGCGAAACAGCTCAGGCGGTCCAGCGGTACAGCGCCGAGGCCATGGCCAGGCCACCGCCGCTGGCGCACAGGGCCACCAGGTCGCCCTTCTTCACCTTGCCCTGCACCACCGCGTCATCCAGCGTCATGGGGATGCAGGCCGAGCCCGTGTAGCCCCACTTGTCCATCGTCCAGTGCGTCTTGGACATGGGCTGCTCGAGCACCTTCATGGTGGACTCGATGGTGCGCAGGTTGAGCTGGGTGAAGACGAACTGATCCACGTCGTTCATCGTCAGCTTCGCCCGCTCCAGCAGCTGCTTGAGCAGCATGGGCCAGCGCTCAGTGTTGAAGGTGGCGGGGAACTTGCGCACGAACTGCACCGCGGGCTTGCCGTTGGTGAGCGCCACCGTCTCCGCCGTGGCCGGCCGGTACGTGCCACCCGTATAGACGCCCAGCGCGTCGTGGTACTCGCCCGCCGCGAGCAGCTTCGCGCCCATGAAGCCCGGCTTGTCACCGGCACCCAGCACCACCGCGCCCGCGCCGTCCGCGAAGAGCGTGCAGGTCTTCTTGTCCTTCCAGTTGATGTACCGGGTCATCCCGTACGCGCCCACCACCAGCACGCGCTTGTAGCTGTCGTCCGCGGCGATCGTCTTGCTCGCCACGTCCAGCGCCGTCACCCAGCCCGCGCACGCGCAGTTGAGGTCGTACGTGCCCGCGTTGCTCGCGCCCAGCTTCGCCTGCACCACCGAGGCCGTCGCCGGGCTCAGGTAGTCCGGCGTGTCCGTGGCGATGACGATGAGATCCAGCTCGCCCGGCTTCACGCCCGCGCGCTCCATCGCCTGCTTCGCGGCGTTCACGCACAGGTCACTCGTCACCTGGTTGTCCGCCATCAGGTGGCGCTGCTTGATGCCCACGTTCTGCTGAAGCCACTCGTCCACCGGCTCACCGATGATGCGCTCCACATCGGCGTTGGTGAGGACCTTCTCGGGGACGTAGCGGCCGGTGGCCAGGATGTTGGCGTATCTCATCGGTTCGTCTTGCTCCGCGGAGCGCGCGTCTTGCGCGGCCCCTTCTTGCTGCCGGTGTCGGCCCCGGCCGGACGCGCGTCCATGCCGTGGCGGATGAAGTCCATCGCGGTGTCCAGCACGTGCTCCAGGCCGCCCTCGCCCTGCCACAGCACCCAGCGCATGCCCAGGAAGTCACTCAGGCCCATCAGGCAGTAGGCCAGCGCCTCCGGGTCCATGCGCCGTACCTCGCCCTCGTCCATGGCGCGCTCGAGCCCCAACACGTAGCCCCGCGCGAAGCGGTCGTAGTAGCGCCGGTAGCACGCCTCGTCGACGAACTCCGCCTGCCTCACAATCCGATACAGGTTGCGGTGTTGGCCCACGAACTGGAAGAAGGTGCGCAGGCCCTCGCGCTCCACCTGGATGCGGTCCTCGCACTTCGCCACCGCCTCGGAGATGAGCCGGCGCAGCCGCGCTCCCAGCTCGTCCACCACCTCCACGAAGATGGACTGCTTGTCCGGGAAGTAGACGTAGAAAGTTCCGAGCGCTACCTCCGCCTCGCGGGTAATATCCGCGATGGAGGCATGCTCGTACCCCTTCTCTCCGAAGACGGCTTCCGCCGCCTGCAGCAGGCGCTGGCGCGTACGCTGCCCTCGCGGGGTCGCTGGAACGATGCGCGCGGCTGGCGAAGTTGAAGACCGATTCATCTTTCAACCTTGCGTAACACTCCCCTCGCGGTATTGTCAAAAACTGTCATCACAGCCGCTGGCGCACGCGCATGCAACGCATTGCGTCAGTCAGTCACGAGAGGTAACCGCATGCAGCTCAAGGACTTGAAGGTCATCGTCACGGGCGGCGCCCAGGGCATGGGCGCTCACTTCGCCACGCGTCTGCACGAGGCCGGCGCCCAGGTCGCCGTGGGCGACGTGAACGAGGAGCGCCTTGCCGCGCTGCCCGCTGGCATCCACCGCCGCCGCCTGGACGTGTCCAAGGAGGAGGAGTGTATCTCCTTCGTGCAGTGGGCCCACGAGTCCATGGGCGGTCTCAACGGCCTCATCAACAACGCGGGGATTCTGCGCGACTCGCTGCTGGTGAAGAAGGACAAGGCCACCGGTGAAGTGAAGAAGCTGTCCACCGCGGACTGGAACGCCGTCATCGGCGTCAACCTCACCGGCGCCACCTTCATGGTGCGCGAGGTGGTGGCGAAGATGGTGCAGACGGATCAGCGCCCCGGTGTCATCGTCAACATGAGCTCCATCGCCCGGCACGGCAACCGTGGGCAGAGCAACTACGTGTCCGCCAAGGCCGCGCTGGCCGCCAACACCTTCACCTGGGCGCGCGAGTTCGCCTCCTTCGGCATCCGCGTGGGCGCCGTGGCCCCGGGCATGGTGGAGACGCCGATGACCCAGGGTATGAACCAGAAGGCCCGCGACGCGCTGGTGGCCAACATCCCCGTGGGCCGCATCGGCCTGCCCGAGGACCTGTGGCTCGCGGTGAAGTTCGTCCTCGAGTGCGACTACTTCAACGGCCGCACCATCGACGTGGACGGCGGCCTCAACATGTAATCCAGGCGACAGGGGCCCTCACGGCCCTGCACGCCAACCAACGGGCCGGTGCGGAGGCGTCAGACCCTTCCGCCCGGCCCGTTCGTTTAAAGGGCATGGCGACGCTCGGAACCCAGATAGCGGCGGCGCTCGGCAGGCAGGCGGGCAACCCATCGGGCCTCCTCTCCCACAGCGGGAAAGAGGGCGGACATGGGTTCGCGCCCGGGGGGCCGGACAAAAACGGAGCAAGGTGGGACTTCTTCGCGCGGCCGCAAGCGCAACAGGCGTTCAGGGGGTTGCCGCTGGGAAGTCAAGTGAGTAAATCATTTCCAGTCGGGAATAGACGGGACGCCAGGAAGGTCGAGCATGGCAGGCGAGGGCCCCCACCCAGGAGGCGGCCCCCGAAGGCCGAGAGCCGGGCGAACCCACCGAAGCACGGGAATCCCGACTGCGAGGGGAACCTCAAGCCCCGCTCAGATGTCGAATCTGAGGGGCTGGCTCAGGTGTACATCTCGAGGCCAGCAGTGCGGCCGGCGTCGAACAGCGGCGAGCGCTGGAGCTGCTCCAACACCCGAGGCGTGCAGTAGAGCGTCACCATGGGCACGGAGCCGGGCTCGCTGATCCACCTGACTGCGCCCATGAGTTGCTGGGCCTGCAGGAAGTTCATCACCGAGTCGCGGAACTGCTTGCTCAGCTCACACGCGGTCTTGTGGATGAGCGAGCGATCACGCTGGACGGACGGCTGCCAGGCCGCCTCGGGCTCTTCCCGAGGCATGACGATCGCCTCGATCCACCCCTGCGCACTCTCCACCCGGGAGCCCGGGAGGGGAGTGACCGCGGAGATCTTCGGAAATCGGCCGGAGGCCCGGCGCGGCGATGTGGCTGTCTTCCTGCTCATCCGACTTCCTCCCGCAGGCCCGGCGCTCGACTGGCGCCGGCCCTGGTAGCCGCCATCACTTATAAACCGCCAGACCCCTACCGATTCGTCCGGCAGACGTCTTGGGCAGCTTCAGCGCATTGTCCAGAATCAAATCCCTGACTTCAGGTGCCGTCAAGTCCGGGGAACGGCAGCGATATAGCGCGGCAAGACCTGCGACGTAAGGGGCGGCCATGCTCGTTCCGCTCATTCGTTCATAGAACGCCTGGTTGTTACACCTTCGTTCTGTGCTCGAGTAAACGTTCACGCCATAACCCATCACGTCGGGAACAGATCGCTGATTCACCACGCCGCTGGCCGAGAAACTGGCCACGCGCCTCGAGAAGTCGACCGCCCCCACGGCCAGGGCCTCCGGGAAGGCCGCTGGGTAGCCTGCCGTCCCAGCGCCTCCGTTGCCGGCCGCCACCACCGGCAGCACGTTGGAGTCCATCAGCCGACGCACCAGCGTCTGCAGCGCCCGGATGTTCAGCCGGTACTCCATGTCGCTGACACCTTGAGGCGGCTGCACGGGGAACCCCAGGGACATGTTCACCACCGCGGGACGGGTGGCGTTCTCGGGACGTGAGAATTGGTGTAGCAGCCATTCCATGCCGGCGGCTACACGCCCCAGGCTGGTCCGTATGGTTTCGGACTCGATGACGGAGGCGACGTAGAGGTCCACCTCCGGAGCGACGCCGTGGTACTGGCCGGCGGCGATACCGCACACGTGGGTGCCGTGGCCGTCCGGGTCGAAGCCGCGCACGTCCCGCGCCGGGTTCTGCGGCGAGTTGGGGAAGAGCGAGACGTAGCGGAACTGGATGAGGCGGTCCTGATGCTCGGGGTGGTCCGCGTCCACGCCGGTGTCGAGGATGCCGAGCATCACGCCCGCGCCCTTGATGCCCTGGGCATGGGCGGCGTTGACGCCGCACTCCTCGGGCCACTCGCGGTTGACGAGCGAGGACAGGCCTCGGTTGCGAGGGCCGAGCTGGCCCGCGGACACCGGACCCGGGAAGGTGAGCTGCACCGTGTCCGGGATGAACTCGAAGTCGCGGCCGAGCTCCTCCTTGGCGATGCGCTCGGCGCTCTCCGAGTTGAAGTGCGCCATGGTGGCGCCAATGAGCGGCATGTGGCGGTAGGTGCCCACGTCCGAGGCGGTAGTGGACGCGGGCTCCGTCACCGGGCCCTCGGTGGCCACCAGCTGGAGCTCGTTCTTGCGGCCCCGGCCCTTCGCCGTCTTCTTCTTGGGCGGGGTGGGGGGAGTGCTTACCTCGGGCAGACGCCCGGGCAGTGTGGCGGAGCGCAACCCGAGGCTCCGCAGCATGTCCGGGGCCCGCCCGCTGATCATGAACTGAAGGGCGGTGGTGCGCTGCAACACGCGCTCTCCCTGCTCCGTGCCCCGCACGCCGGGCTTGGCGCGGGTCTCGATCGACTCCTTCGGAACCAGGAGATAGGACTTCATGGTGGGTTCGCTCCTTTACAGAATACCGACTTCACTCACTGCGCGCGCGAGACCGAGGGTGGGCGCCGGCCGCGCCCGGGCGGTAGGGGTGGGACCGCGTCGTCGTGCACACCATCGGCTCACAGTGTGACTAGAACGGCCCCCCCTGACATGGCCCGCGGCAATCCCCGCACTGGACGTCGTGGGCTCCCCTGGGCGTTCCAGGGGTTGATTTCCCAACGAACGAAACCGGAAAGCATTCACAGGTAGGAAGCGTAATACGAATCGTGACAGGTCAGAAAATAGCGGCCTGGCCGCACCCAGGCCCGAAAACCGGCCTGAGAAGCACCGGTCACCCGCCTGCCTGCCCCTCAGATGCTCCTGGGGAAGGCGCTCCCCCCATGATTTGTTCGCCACCTTGGCGGCAAGGCGGACTATGGCTGTGAGCCATCCGCTCGCCGGAGAGACTCGTGATTCCCTACCTGCACGTCCCCCCCATCAAGCTCGGCCCCCTCACCATCGAGCCCTTCGGCATCTTCGTGGCGCTCGGCATCCTCCTCGCCGCCCGGCTCCTGGCCCGGCAGGCCGAGCGTGAAGGCCTCGATTCCACGCCCCTTCAGGACTACGCCCCGTGGGGTGTGGGCGTGGGTGTCGTCGTCGGCCACCTGTTCCACCTCTTCGCCTACCACCCCGAGGAGCTCTCCAAGAGCCCGTTCCAGATTGTGAAGGTGTGGGATGGGCTGTCGTCCTTCGGCGGACTGATTGGCGGCATCCTCGCCGCCGTCGTCTTCTTCCGGATGCGCAAGCTGCGCTTCCGCGACTACGCCGACGCCTTCGCCCTGTCCGTGGCCCCCGGTTGGGCCGTCGCCCGGCTCGGCTGCTTCGCCGTCCATGACCACCCCGGCGTCCACACTGACTTCTTCCTCGCGGTCAACTTCCCCGGCGGGCCCCGCCACGACCTGGGCATGTATGACGCCCTGTTCCTCTTCGCCATCACCGGCGTCCTGTGGGCCCTGCGCAACGCCGGCAAGCTGCGGGGGAAGCTGCTCCCCCTGCTCTCCATCCTCTACGCCTTCGGCCGCTTCTTCTTCGATTCGCTGCGCGCCACTGACCTGTCCTATGTCGATGCGCGCTACTTCGGCCTGACGCCCGCCCAGTATGGGTGCTTCGCCCTCATCGCCTTCGGCCTCTATGGCCTCGTGAAGTGGCAGGCCCCCGCCAAGAAGGTCCCGTCCGAAGCCGGCTCGGGCAGCAGCGTTCAAGCCCAGGCCCGGTAGAAAAACCCAGAGGCCGAGGCCCCCTCTCCCGGCGGGAGGGGGCGGGAGGGTGTGATGTGAGCAACGTCCGGGCACTCTTCTACGACGCCGTCATGATTCCCGCCGGATGGCTCGGGCTCGACCGCGTCCGGCGCCGGCTCGTCGAGGGACTCTCCGGACGCGTGCTCGAGGTCGGCGTTGGCACCGGGTTGCTCCCCTACCCGCCCACCGTCTCCTCCGCCGTCGCCATCGACATCGACTCCCAGTTGCTCGCCAGCGCCCGCCTCCGCCACCCCGGCGTCACCCTCTTGCAGGCCGATGTCCAGCAGCTCCCCTTCCCCGACGCGTCCTTCGACGCCGTCGTCGCCTGCCTCGTCTTCTGCACCGTCGAGGACCCCGCCCGCGGTCTCGCGGAACTCCACCGCGTCCTCCGCCCCGGCGGCCAGCTGCGACTGCTCGAGCACGTCCGCTCGCCGCACCCCACCGTCGCCTGCATCCAGGACCGGCTCACCCCCGCCTGGAGCCACCTCGCCATGGGGTGTCAGCTCAACCGCGACACAATCCCTCTCGTCGAAGCATCCGGCTTCCGCATCACCCACCGCACCCAGCGGCTGCGCGAGCTCCTCGAGGAGCTCGTCGCCGTTCCCGTGTGACTGGCCGGGAGCCTTTCACGCATGAATGGGGGTGGTGCGCAGGCCCGCGAGCTTGCGCCTTCACGCCGCTCGCGCGCCCACCTCTCTGCTCAACAGCCGGGCCACCGACTCGGCGCTCGCCAGCGAGGCGTCCGCCAGCATCCCCTCCGGCCCCACCCAGTCTCCCACCACGTACAGGCCTCCCAGGTGCGCCACCTCGGGCCCCGGCCTCCCCTTCAGGCCCTTCTTCTTTGTCGGCAGGGCGTTCATCACCGTCAGCCCCGGCAGGAAGCGCCTCGTCACCACGTGCTCCCGCCACCCCGGCTGCACCAGGTCCAGCACCTCCTCCAGCTCCTGCTCGCTCGCCTCCGCCTCCCCCGCTCCGAGGTACTTCGCCACGTGCACCACCGAGCCCCCCTCCGGCGCCAGCCTCGCCCACTCTGAGTGCACCGACGCGTACCACGGACGATCCATCCCGAGCGTGAACAGCGTCCTCGGCCTCGGCAGCCTCGACAGTCCCACATCCAGCGACGCCGCCTTCACCGGCACCGCATCCTCCGCCCAGCCCGCCAGCACCGCGTCCCCCGGCACCAGCGCCGCCACGTCCCTCGGCGCCCCCGCCACCACCACCACCCCCACCTCGTACTCCGTTCCGTCCGCCAGTCGCAGCCCTCGCACCCTCGGGCGCTCCCCTCGCTCGTCCCACTCCAGCGACTCCACCTTCGCCGACGTCTCCACCTCCACTCCCGCTCCACTCGCTGCCGCCGCGAGCGCCTTCACCAGCCCGCTCCAGCCCCCATCCAGGTACCTCACGCCCTTCCTCGCCCTCTGGAACTGCGACAGCGCCGCGTCCGCCCCCAGCGCCTCCGCGTCCGCGCAGTACGTCGACACCCGGAAGAAGGCCGCCATCACCTCGCGCACCTCCGTCCTCGAAACGTGGGCGTTCAGCCACTCGCGCAGGCTCGTGCCCTCCAGCCGCGAGGCGTCCACGCGCATCACGCTCGTCATCACCCGCCCGAACTCCAGCTTGCCCGCCGCTCTCAGCAGATCCGTCGTCAGCAGCGACACCGTTCCCGCGGGCAGGGTGTGCAGCCTCCCCCTCCTCAACGCGAAGCTGCCCTCCCCTCGAGGAATCCGCCCTGGCATCGGCACGCCCAGCCGCCCCAGCACCCTCACCGCCGGGCCTCCCTGGTAGAGCGCGTGCGGCCCCAGGTTGAAGTGGTAGCCCTCCACCTCCGTCGTGTGCGCTCGGCCCCCCAGCTGCTTCGACTTCTCGAACAGCGTCACCCGCCTGCCCCCTCGCGCTAGCAGCGCCGCCACCGCCAGTCCGCCCAGACCTCCTCCCACCACCGCTACATCCGTCGTCTTCTTCATGGTCCGTCCCTTTTCCGAGCCCCTCCTCTTCAGGCTTAACGGGACCACGACCGGGAATTTCAAAAGGCGACAGGGCCCTGTGTCAGGGGCCTTCGTTAGGGTCCCCCCACTCACTTCCTCGAGGGGGTTCTCCACATGAAAGCCCACGCCTACCTGCTCCTCGCCTCCACCGCGCTCGGGGCCTGCGGCGCTCCCGCCGACCCGGCTCCCACCGCGCCAGTCACCACCGAGGCCCTCGCCTCCGAAGCCCTCGCCTCCGAGTCCTCCGACTCCCTCCACCACGGCACCGTCCAGCTCTCCACCGGCGTCCAGCTCCACTACGTCGAGCAGGGCCGCTCGCACGGTCCCGTCCTCGTCCTCCTCCACGGCTACACGGACTCGTACCTCTCCTTCGACCGCGTCCTTCCCCTCCTGCCTCGCTCCCTCCACGTCTACGCGCTCGACCAGCGCGGCCATGGCGACTCGTCCCGCCCCTCCTGCTGCTACTCGCAGTCCGACTTCGCCGCCGATGTCGCCGCCTTCCTCGACTCCCAGGGCATCCAGCGCGCCGTCCTCGCCGGCCACTCCATGGGCAGCTTCATCGCCCAGCAGGTCGCCCTCGAGTACCCCGAGCGCGTCGAGGCCCTCGTCCTCATCGGCTCGGCGCCCACCGTCCACGGCAACCCCGTCGCCACGGACCTGATGGCCTACGTCGACACCCTCTCCGACCCCATCGACCCCGCCTTCGTCCGCGACTTCCAGGCCAGCACCTTCTACCGCCCCATTCCTCCCTCCTTCCTCGACACCGCCGTCTCCGAGAGCCTCAAAGTCCCCGCCCGCGTCTGGCAGGCCGCCTTCGCAGGCCTCATCGCCGAGGACCACTCCGCCCGCCTGGGTGACATCTCCGTTCCCACGCTCGTCGTCGGTGGCGACCAGGACGGCTTCTTCTCCGTCCCCGAGCAGCAGGCCCTCGTCGACGCGCTGCCCCATGGCTCCTTCGCGCTCTACACCGAGACCGGCCACGCCCCCCACGTCGAGCAGCCCCACCGCTTCGTCCACGATGTGAAGCGGTTCCTGCGCGAAGTGCACCGCGAGTAGTGCCGTGCGCCGCTAGTGGGCAAGCACCCCCACGGCTATGCTCCGGCCCCATGTCCTTCAAGACCAGCTACAAGGTCGGGCTCGCCCTTCTCCTCTGCTACCTCGTCGCCTGGCTGGACCGGATGGCCATCAACATGACCATCCCGCTCATCCGCGAGGAGCTCCACGTGGGGCCGGAGCGCATCGGGTGGATCCTCAGCGCCTTCTTCCTGGGGTACTCGCTCTTCCAGATTCCCGGCGGCATGCTCGCCGACCGGATCGGCCCTCGGAAGGTCATCCTCGCCGCCCTCGCCTGGTGGTCCGTGTTCACCGCGCTCACCGGCGCCGTGGGCGGCCTCGCCAGCATGCTCGCGGTGCGCTTCCTCTTCGGCGTCGGTGAGGGCGTCTTCCCCGCCGCCGTCTGGAAGGTCATCGGCAACTGGTACTCGAAGAAGAACCGCGGCACCGCCAACGCCGCCATCCTCTCCTCCATCGCCTTCGGGCCCGCGCTCTCCTCGCTGCTGCTCGCCTGGCTCCTGCCCATCCTCGGGTGGCGCACCAGCTTCTATCTGCTCGGCGTCGCCGGCGTCGTCTGCGTGCTGATGGCCTGGCTCTTCATCACCAACTCCATCCACGAGAACCCCCAGGTCTCCCGCGAGGAGCTCGAGGAGTTCGAGCGCGACTCCCGCTCCCAGGCCGCCACCGCCGAGCAGACTCTGGAGAAGGCCAGCTTCGGCCAGCTCCTGCGCTCCCCCGCCATCTGGGTGCTCTTCTTCGTCGCCCTCATCTACAACCTCACCATGTACGGCTGGCTCAACTGGCTGCCTACCTACCTGCTCGAGGTGAAGAAGCTCTCCCTCACCAAGACCGGCCTCGTCGGCGCGCTCCCGTTCTTCTTCGGGGGTCTCGGCTGCATGCTCGCCGGTTACGTGTCCGACCGTTGGTTCCGTGGCCGCCGCAAGTACCTCGTGTTCGGCTGCCAGGCGCTCGGCGGCGTCTGCCTCTACCTGTTCACGCAGATCGACGCGCCCATCCCCTACATGATTGCCCAGTGCATCGCCGGCTTCCTGCTCTTCATGGCCGCGGGCGCCATCTGGGCCCTGCCGATGATTCTCGTCCCCCCCAAGCTCATGGGCTCGGGCGCCGGCTTCATCAACACCGGCGGGCAGATTGGCGGGTTCGTCACCAACATCCTCATCGGCTACGTCATCAAGTGGAACAACAACGACGCCGCCGCCGGCTTCCATGTCATGCTCGGCGCGCTCGTGGTCGCGGCGCTCCTCGTGCTCGTGGGCATCCGCGAGCAGCCCGCCTCCGCTCCCGCCAAGCCGTCCACGGAGCCCGCGCTGTCCTGAGACTCGCGGCCCGAGGCGCTCGCCGAGGGCCTCACGTGGGCGGAACCAGCAGCCGCTCCACTTCCTCGCCGCGCGCTTGCGGCGAGCCCTCTTCACTGGCCAGCAGCATGCTCCGGGCGATGGGCTGGAAACGTTGCCACTCGGCGCCCAGGTCCACCCCTTCCTTCCGCAACGCCGACACCTCTTCGGCGAGAGGAAAGAGGCTGGAGTCTCCCGGCTTCTCGAAATAGCGGCGGCATAGCAGTACCCACGCGCGCACGAGGAGAGGCCAGCGCTCCGTGGGCTCTTGCCGCAGCCATCGCAGCAGGGTCAGGGCTCCCGTCCATTCGGATCCGACCATCCACCCGGACAGCGCCTTGGAGAGCCTGGGAACCTTCCCCTTCTCCGCGTTGCGGACCAGCTCCGCTTCATCCAACGCCAACGCGGCCCACTCGCCGGCAACCTGCTGGAGGTTCCCGATGCCGAGCGGAAAGACCTCGGCCCAGAAGATGCGCTCGAGGGTGGGCTCGTCGTACCCGGACCGGGCGCACGTCAACGCCAACGACGGGACGAACTCACGTACCTCCGTGTCGAGGAACAGGTCGCTCATCGCGCCCCACAGCGGGCGGCGGCGTTCGAGCTCGGAGCGTGAGAGGCCGGAACTCATTCTGGCGCGCCATTGAAGCCCGGCGCCGGCCTCCCGTCACAAGGCGTACCCTCCGGGGGGACGGGCACTTCATCCAGTTCAGCACCCGCCACGACCCCGTGTTCACCGCGCTCGACTGAGCGGGTCCTGCGTCAGTCCGACTCGCGCCCGAACTTGCGCCAGTTGGAGCCACCGCCCGAACCATCGCCGAGCACATCGGCGCTCTGCTTGTTCTTGTTGGCCAGGTCCTGCTCGGACGTGGTCGCGGCCGCGGCCGAGTTGCCCACAATCATCATTCCACCGGACTGGTGCGTGTTGCGCCCGGTGTCGATGGCGTTGGCCAGCTCCTCGGGCTTCACGTAGTAGCTGGAGCCGTTGCCTGGATCCTTCACCTGGTAGCGGCCCTTGTCGTCCATGCCGTCGACGAGCACCCAGTGCGACTTGCCCGCCGGCTGGGAGGTGCCCCCGGCGATCTTGTTGGAGTCCACCATGAGGGTGGCCTTGTCGCCATTGCGCAGGGCCCCATCCAGCGCGTCCTTGTCGAAGTTGGAGGTGCTCTTCTTCACCTCGATCTTCTCGGCGGCCAGCATGTCGCCCATCTGGTCCGGACGGGTGCCGTCGGCGCTACCAAACCGCGACTTCAGGTTGTTCATCGTGTCCGCAGACCCCGCGCCCGCCACCTGCTCCTTGCCCTGCTTGGCGCCCTTGAGCATGGTCACCACCGCCTCGCCGCAGTTGGCGTCCTCGGTCTGCTGGAGCACCGGGGTGTCGGAGGCCCATCCGCCCTTCTGGAGCTGATCGCCCGCCACGACGTTCTGCTGCTCGTTGATGGTGTTGCTCAGGTCCTTCACACTGTCGAGGACCACCGCGGCCTGCGCATCCACCCCGGGGGCCTGAACTCCCCCGCCGTACTTCGCCACCCAGTCGCGCTGGGCCGACAGCGCTTGCTCGTAGCTGTCGGCGAACTGCTGAAGGGCCTGGGTGGACTGCTCCGGCACCGCGGGTACAGGCTGCTTCGCCGCCGGCGCCGTGGTCTCCTGCAACCGTGACAGGGTTGCACCGACATTGGAGTTGATCTTCAGGCTCATCTGCGCAGTCTCCCAGCCGGGGAATAGGGTTTGCCCCGCGCTTTCATGTATCGCCGTGAGTCACGAAAAGTTTCCTCTTCCGGGCGAACTATTTTGTGCCGAAACGAGCAGGTCATGACCAGGTCCTTGAAATTCTACAACTAAGGTCAGGTCCGCCAAGCCGAGAAGAAGGGACTCACGGGGATGTCGGGGATATACACTGGTGACAGGGGCCCAAACAAGGAAACCGCTTTCACCAGGGTTCCCCGCCAGGCCCCGGTTCACAACAGGGGCCGAGCAGGGGCCGTGGATCACTCCCAGCGAAGGACGAGCTTACCCACGGTCTCATTGCGAGCCATCCGCGTGAGCGCTTCGCGGGCCTCGCGCATGGGGTAGACGGCATCGACCACGGGCGTGAGCGCCCCGGAGCGGAACAGGGGAAGGAGGCTCCTCTCCGCGGCCAGGGTGAGGGCCATCTTCTCCTCGGGGGGCCGGCTGCGGAGCACGGTGCCGGTGAGGTGGAGGCGACGGACGAGGATGACGTCCAGCTCCGCGGAGGCCTCCCGGCCGGCCACGAGGCCCACCAGCAGTACCCGTCCCTGGAGGGCCATGGCGCGGAGCGTCTCGGGCAGGTAGTTCCCGCCGACCAGGTCCAACGCGAGGTCCGCCCCGCGTCCCCCCGTGGCCTCCCGGACGGCGTCCGCGAAGCGGGGCGGCGAGGTGTCGCACAGCACCGTCCTGCCCACGCCCCAGGCGGAGGCACGGGAGAGCTTCTCCGCGTTGCGCCCCGTTCCGATGGTCTGGGCCCCCACGGCGCGGCAGAGCTGCACGGCGGCGGAGCCCACGCCGCTGGCCACGGCGTGGATGAGCACGGACTCGCCCATGCGCAGCCCTCCCTGGAGCACGAGCGCGTCGAAGGCGGTGAGGTACGCCTCGGGGAGCGCGGCGGCCTGGGAGGTGTCGAGGTTCTCCGGCACCGGGAGGGCCTCACGTTCGTGGGTGATGAGCTGCTCGGAGAAGGCACCTCCGCCCACCAGCCCCATCACCCGGTCGCCCACCTTGAAGCGGCGCACGAGCGGGCCCGTGGCGAGCACCTCTCCCGCGTACTCGAGTCCGGGGACATCGGCGGGGACGCCCGGGGGAGCGGCGTACGCACCGTGAATCTGGAGAAGGTCCGCGCGATTGATGGCAGTGGCGTGCACGCGCACGAGGAGGTCCCAGGGGCCGGGGGTTGGCGCGGGACGCTCGTCGAACTCGAGCACTTCGGGACCGCCGGGGCGGGTGATGCGGAGAACCTTCATGAAGGGCACCTCGGAGGGGAGATGGCGATGGGCTGCACAGCGTAGGCGGTCGAAGCATCCGCGGGCAGGGAGATACCACCTGGAGAGCCCCGCCCGGGGACTCGCGCCTCACCGGACGTCCGCGAGGAAACCGTCCAGCGCGGCGTTCAGCTTGGGGCCGTTGTAGCGGAACAACCGGGAGAAGCGCGGCTGACGTGACAGCCGGGGGGCTGTAGAACGGCGCAGGTGCGCCCGGAGGTGATGTGACACGAGGGCTGGGAGTCATCCGAGCGGGCAGCGTGCTCGCGCTGGCCTGTCTGGGCCTGGCCTGCTGGCTGTATGAGGTGCTGGCGGTGCGCGGTTGGGACGGTCTGGCCTGGCTGTATCCCTTTCCCCTCTCCGCCATCCCCGCCTGCTTGTTCGTGGCCCTCGCTTCGTGGCTCCCCGTATGCGGGCAGGGCACCTCGTCCCGCTGGAAGGTGGGGCTCTACCTGGTGCTGGCCTGGAGCGTGGCCCTGGGCTCGTTCACCCTCGCGCGTGACGCCGTGTTCGGACTCCTTGGCTCGAGGACGATGGGCATGTCCGCCGAGGAGATGCGGACCTACCATCTGACGCAGCTCGGCTGGCTCTTCGCCGCGCTGGTCCTGGCCAGCGTTGGGATGGGAGTGGGCCTGCGGTGGCTCGGCTTCCCCGTCCGGCGCCGCACCGTGTTGCTCCTCGCGCTCGCGCTGGTGGCGGTGCCGCCAGCCAGCCTGCTCACCCTCCAGGTGGTGCCAGCCCTCCATGGCCAGAGAGACTTCATCCACGCGGTGAAGATGGGCTACCCGGTGTTCTGGACGGTCCTTCTGGTCGCGGGCGCGGTGGCCCTGGGCCGGCAGCCAGTCCACGGCCGATAGCGCGGGCCGCACGGCTGGAGCGCTGACGGGCCCTCCGCGAGCACCGTTCCCATCCCGGGCAGGCGCTCCCACCTTCTCCTGGGGCGGGACATTCCCCGGGAGCGAGACCCATGCGACGTGTCCTCCGGTTTCGCGCCGCCGAGTGGTGGCGCACCAACCTGTGGCTCATCCCACTGCTGTGCTCCGTGCTGGCCGCGATCCTCGAACGAAACATGGTCAGGCTGGACCAGTCGCTCCAGGTGCCCGAGGCGCTCAGCTTCAGCGAGGGCTCCTCCCTTCAACTGCTCGCGGTCGGCGTGGGGGCGATGATCAGCCTGCTCGGGATCGTCTTCGCGTTCTTCGTGCTCGTGCTCCAGGCAGCGACCGGCCAGCTCTCCCCTCGCATCCTCTCTATCTGGTACCGGGATCGCCCCTTGAAGGCGACGCTGGGCATCATCGCCGCCGCGCTCGTCTACAACTTCCTCCTGATGACCCGGCAGCGGGCGGGCTTCGTCCCGAACCTCTCCATCCTCGTGGGGGCCCTGTTGGTGGTGGCCAGCATCGTGGCGTTCCTCGGGTTCCTCCAACACGTCGTCCGCAACCTCCGCCCCGTCGCCATGGCCGACATCATCACGGACAAGGGATTGCAAGCCATCCAGCAGCAGTCCCGACCCTGGAACGACAAGGCCCCGGTCTCCACCCCCATCACGGCGGACGACGAGGTGGTGCGTCTGCCTTCCCAGGTGGTGACGTACTCCGGCCCGGGCCGGGTATTGGGAGGGCTCGATACCGAGGGGCTCGTGGCCGACGCCCGGCGCGCGGACTGCATCCTCGTGCTCTCCGTGGCGGTGGGAGACTACGTGCACCCTGGTACCCCGCTCGCCCGTGTGTACGGCGCGCGGGCCTCCCTGTCCGAGAAGACACTCCTCCGCCGGCTGGTCCTCGGCAGGGAGCGGCAGCTCAAGCTGGATCCTCTCTTCTCCCTCCGCCTGCTGGTGGACATCGCCATCCGCGCGCTCTCCCCCAGCATCAATGATCCCACCACGGCCGTGGAGATGCTCGATCGCCTCGGGACGCTGCTGCACATGGCGGCCCACCGGCACCTGGGAATGGGAGCCCTCCGCGACGAGAACGGACATCTGCGGCTCCTCCTCCTCGAGCCCCGATGGGAGGACTTCGTGACACTCGGAGTCACGGAGATCCGCCACTACGGCCAGGACGCCCCTCAGGTCACACGCCGGTTGCACGCGCTGCTGCGAGACCTGGAGGAGGAGGTGCCCCCCGAGCGCAGACCCGCCCTCGAGCATGAGCTCGAGCTGCTCGCCGGAAGCGCCAACACCGGCGAGGACGCGGACCTGTCGCGAGAGGAGGATCCTCAGGGATTTGGCCCGTCCCGCTCACCCTCCGTGCCGCCCTCCCTCCATTGAGCCGCGGGTCGGCGCGGGGACGGCTACCAGTTGTTCACCGACTTCAGGTCGAAGATGTCCGCGAAGCCGTGGGCGCGGAGGATCTCCGCCGCCCTCGCGCTGCGGCCTCCCGCCTGGCAGTACACCACCACCTTCGTCCCCGGCGGGCCCACCTCCTTCACCCGCTGCGGCAGCTCCTGCACCGGGATGTTGCGCGCCGCCTCCGGGTGCCCTCCCCGGTACTCCTCCGGCGTGCGCACGTCCAACAGCACCCAACCCTGCCCCACCAGCTCCCGGGCCTTCTCCGACAGTTCTTTCGGCGTCATGTGCGCCGAACTGTAGCCGGAAACTGGAGCCCTCGTGCCGGGACGCTACAGTCCTGTCGCACCCATGCCACTGTTGGACAAGAACGAGCTGCTCGACCAGCTCGCCGACCGTCTCCGCCAGAGCGACAAAGTCGCCCACCGCGCCGAGCTCGAGGCCCGCGAGGCCGCTCGCACGCTCGCCACCGAGTCAGAGAAGAAGGAGGACGGGCGCGCCGTCATCGAGTACGGCAGCCTCGCCACCGGCCAGGCCCAGCGCGCCCGCCGCGTCCAGGAGGACCTCAAGGCCCTCTCCGACTTCCAGGAGACCGGCCTCCCCCGCTTCCCGCGCAAGAGCCCCGTGGCCCTCGGCGCCATCATCGACGTGTCCACCGAGGACGACGACGGTTTCTCCGAGCGCACCTTCTTCCTGCTCCCCGTGGGCGCCGGCACCGAGCTCACCGGCCCCGGCGGCGATGGCTTCCTCTCCGTCATCACCCCCGCCTCCCCCGTGGGCCGTGCGCTCCTGGGACGTCGTGCGGGTGACACCATCGAGGTCACCCTGGCCGGCGAGGTACGCGAGTGGACGGTCCTCGAGGTGGTCTGAGGCCCTCGACTTGATCACCGCCATACATCCCTCCACGCTTAATGGGTAAAGCGGGGCGCTGGGGGGTCCTGCGCCAGAGGAGATGCGCCATGCCCACGCTCCGTGGAGCCACGAAGAGCGTCCTTCCGGAAGAACCGGAGGAGGCCCACCGCGCGCCCTCGTCCCAGGACGAGTGGGAGTTCGCCGCATACCACCCCGATGGCTACATGGCCGTCTCCGCCGTGCGCAATGACTCCGGCGAGCTGGTGGACTTCCGCTGGGTGTACGCCAACCCCGCCGCGGAGGCCATGATGGGCATGAGCCTGGCCTTCGTGCTGGGCCGAGGCATTGTCGAGCTGCTCCCCGACGCGCGCTCGCGCGGCATCCACGCCCACTTCGTGCGCGCGGCGGAGACCGGGGAGCCCTACGTGGACGAGGTGTACTTCCCCCTCGCCAACCGCGAGCGCTGGTTCCGCCTGGTGGCCCTCAAGCGAGGGGATGGGCTCTCCATCTGGTTCAACGACATCACCCGCCGCAAGCGCGAGGAGATGGAGACGAGCTTCCTGGCCGAGGCCAGCCACCTGCTCACCGCCTCGCTGGACGTGGAGGCCGCGCTGCACGAGCTGGCCCGCCGCTGCGTGCCCACGCTCGGGGATGCGTGCGTGCTGCAGGTGATGGACAGCCGCGGCCAGCCGCTCCTGCTCGAGACGGTGGCCACCGAGCCCGCCCAGGAGGCGCTGCTCGCCGAGGTGGTGCGGCGCTACTCCCAGGACAGCGACGAGCCCGGACTGGTGGGGCTGCTGCTGCCCCAGGAAACGCCGCAGCTGCTGCCCGAGGTGACGACGCCCCTGCTCAAGTCCCTCACCCGCGACGCCGAGCACCTGCGGCTCATGCGCGTGCTGGGGCCTCGCTCGCTGCTCGCCGTGCCCCTGCGCGCGCGCGGCCGCACCCTGGGCGCGCTCGTCCTCTTCACCTTCTCCGAGCGCTCCCACGAGCCGGATGACCTGCGCTTCGCCGAGGACCTGGGAGACCGCGTCGCCCTCTCCGTGGACAACATCCTGCTCTTCCGCGAGGCCCGGCAGGCCGTGGCCCAGCGCGACGAGTTCTTCACCGTGGCCGCCCACGAGCTGCGCACCCCCACCACTTCCCTCAAGCTCAACGTGCAGTCACTGCTGCGCGGCGCCCGCCGCGGCGAAACCGGCCCGATGCCTCCCGCCCTCATGGGCAAGCTGGAGAACATCGACCGCAACGCCGGCCGCCTCAACGCGCTCGTCAACGAGCTGCTCGACGTCACCCGCATCCACGCCGGACGGCTGCGCATGGACCTGGAGGAGGTGGACCTCAGCGCGCTCGTCCAGGACGTGGCCGCCCGCTACGAGCTGCCCGCCACCCAGGCCGAGAGCCCCATCCACCTGGAGCTCGCCGGCCCCGCCGTGGGCACCTGGGACAGGCTCCGGCTGGAGCAGGTGGTGACGAACCTGCTCTCCAACGCGCTCAAGTACGGCGCCGGCAAGCCCGTGTCCCTGCGCGTGGAGGCGAGCGCGGGGCTGGTCCGCCTGGTGGTGCGCGACGAGGGCATCGGCATCTCCCCGGAGAGCCTGCCCCGCCTCTTCGGCCGCTTCGAGCGCGCCGTGTCCGACCGCCACTACGGCGGCCTCGGCCTGGGCCTCTACATCACCCGGCAGATTGTCGAGGCCCTGGGCGGGACCGTGTACGTGCGCAGCGCTCCCGGCGCCGGCGCCACCTTCACCGTCGAGTTGCCTCGCCAGGCCAACACCTGACGCGTACTCTGCTTGCCTACACCCGCGCCTGTCAGACGATGGACGATCCACACACCGGTGGTGGATTTGCTCCGGACAAGCTGATTGGAAGGGACTGACATGGAAGCAGAGCCTGCGCGCACTCCATCGATGCCCCTCACCTGGCCTGCCGCGATGTTCGGACTCATGTTCGGCGTGGCGATGACGTACGCGCCATACGAGTTCCACGCCGCCTACTTCCGACCGCTCTACCCGTACGTGCGCCCCATGGGGGTGGCATTCCTGGCGAGCAGCATCGTGCTGCTGGCCACCATGCTCTACCGCCATGCCCCGCGCTGGCTGGACGTACTGGGGCGCGTGGGCTTCGGCGCCGTCACCGGCCTCTATTGGTGGATGCTCAACGTGCGCACCGGGAGCCTCACCGGTGCCATCCTCTACCCGCTGCTTCTGGCGGGCGTGGCGCTGGAGACGTCCCCCTCCTGGCGCAAGCGCGAGGTGTTCCGCGGCGTCGTGGCGCTGGTGGCGCTCAGCTTCGGCCTGCTCATGCTGGTGGCTCGCGAGCACTTCCCCCCCGTCTTCCACGCCTCGCTGTCGCCCCTGTTGGTGCCCCTGGGGCTCGTCTTCCTGGGCTGCGGCGCGGGGCTGCTGGCCCCCCTCGATTCGCGCTGGCCCCCGCTGCCCCGCGTCCTCTTCGGCCTGCTGGCGGTGGCCTTCGCCCTGCACTCCTGGGGACTGAGCCGCATCGGCATGGGGCCGGCCGCCACCGTCTACGTCATCTTCACCCTGTCGTGCGCCGCCGCCTCCGTCGGCTTCCGCCCCCGCGCCCCGCACACCGTGGGCTTCAAGCTGCTGCGCGGACTTGCCTTCGCAGGCCTCGTCCCCCTGCTCGCCCTGGGAGGACTCGCCGCCCGGCTCGCCCAGGGCGCCATCGAGCGCCAGGTGCGCGACGACACCGTGCGCGCCGCCGCCGGCGAGGCCGACTTCCTCGTGCGCTACCTCGACGACGCACGCGAGTCCCTCCAACTGCTGCTCGAGTCCCCCGGCTTCCGCTCCGCCTTCCTCTCCCGGGACCGCAAGCTGCTGGAGCTCTACCTGCGCAACCTCCCCGCCCAGGCGCGCGCCTTCGACGCCGCGCTCGCCGTGGACAAGGAGGGCGCGGGGCTCGCCGCCTCCTACGGCAAGGAGGACCTGGGCAGCTTCTCCCACCGCGACTTCCACGGCGGCGTGCTGAGCACCGGCGCCCCCTACGTCTCCCGTCCCTATATCAGCCAGCTCGGCCTGCCCCACGTGGCCGTGGCCCTGCCCTTCAAACATGACGGCAAGCTGGAGGGCATGCTCGTGGGCCTGCTGTCCCTGGAGCGTCTGTCCGCGGCGGTGACGCCCGCGGCCCAGCGCTTCCGCGTCCAGGTGCTCGACAGGCGCGGCCTGCTGCTGCTGCGCGACACCCAGCCCGGCGCCCCCCTGCTCAGCGAGGCCCACCTGCCCGGCGCCCTGCGCCTGCACCTGTCCAGCAACGACGAGGGCGTGGTGGAGACGTTCGGCCCGGAGGACCAACGCATTCTCCTGGCCGCGGACGCCCCCGTGCCCGGCACCGAGTGGAGCGTCGTCGTCACCCAGGACATGGGCGTGGCCTACCGCGCCATCACCCGCACCAGCGTGGCCTTCATCGCCCTGCTCGCGCTCGGCGTGGTGCTCATGCTGGCCCTCTCCCAGTTCGTCGCCCGCGACATCATCCGCCGCCTGGAGACACTGGTGGAGGCCACCGCCGCCATCGGCCGGGGCGAGCTGTCCCGCCGCGTGCCCGAGGAGGAGAACGACGAGCTGGGCGGGCTGTGCCGCGGCTTCAACGAGATGGCCTCTCGCACGGAGGCCGCCCAGGCCGAGCTGCGCGAAGCCGTGCGCCTGCGCGAGGAGTTCCTCTCCGTCGCCAGCCACGAGCTGCGCACCCCCCTCACCCCCCTCAAGGGCTTCGCCGCCCTCACCCTCAGCCGCATGGAGCGCGGCGGTGACTTCCCCGAGCGCGAGCGCACCCTCAAGGCCCTGCGCTCCATGGCCCGGCAGACAGACCGGCTCACCCGCCTGGTGGATGACCTGCTGGACACCTCGCGGATTCAGGCCGGCCGCTTCGAGCTGGAGCGCGCCCGGGTGGACCTGGTCCCCCTGGTGCGCGAGGTCATCGAGCGCTTCGAGCTGCGCGGCGACGACGGGCTGCGCTTCCTCCTCGAGGCCCCCGAGGTGCCCGTGGAGGGCATCTGGGACGGCCCTCGGCTGGAGCAGGTGGTGACGAACCTGCTCTCCAATGCCGTGCGCTACTCCCCCCACGGCGGCAGCGTGCGCGTCAGCTTCCACCTCACCCCCGAGGCGGTGGAGTTGCGCGTTCGTGACGAAGGCATCGGCATCCCCTCCGAGAGCATCGCCCTCCTCTTCCAGCCCTTCGCCCGCGCCTCCAACGCCACCGCGCGGCACTTCGGAGGGCTCGGCCTGGGGCTATTCATCTGCCGTGAAATCATCCAGCGTCACGGCGGCGCCATCTGGGCGGAGAGCCCCGGCGCCCAGCTGGGCAGCTGCTTCCACGTCCGCCTCCCCCGCGAGCTGCCCGCCCCCTCCACCGCGGCCGCCACCGCGTAGGGGCCGGGAAGCGGGAATACCTGTTTACTTGGAGGCTGATGCAGAAGGGTGTAGGGCACGGTATCGTAATTCTCCAGCAAGGCGGTTTCCTGGGACGCCCCCGCCCGAGGAACCGGAGCCCCCGCCCTCATGCACCCGAAGCCCCAGCCGACCGACACACCTCCTGCCCCGCACGAGCAGCGCTTTCAGCTGGTCGTCGAGACCCTGAGAGAGGTGGTGTTCCAGCTCGACACGCAGGGCCGCTTCACCTACCTGAATCCGGCGTGGACGGAGCTGACGGGCTTCCCGGTCCCCGAGTGTCTGGGCCAGCGGAGCATGGACTACGTCCACCCGGGCGACCAGGAGCTGAGCCTGGAGCTGGGCCGGGAGCTGGTGGCGCGCCACCAGGAGAGCAGCAAGCACGAGATGCGCTACCTCACCCGGGACGGGGGCTTCCGGTGGGTGGAGGTCTACGTGCGCCTGCTGCTGGCCGAGGATGGCTCCTACGCGGGGACGTGCGGCACCATCAACGACATCACCGAGCGGCGGCGGGCGATGGAAGCGCTGGCCCGGCGCGAGCGCTACCTCACCGCACTGGTGGAGATTCAGCAGCGACTGCTGGCGACCTCGTCCTCGGAGAACCTCTTCGCGCGGCTGATGGCGC
The DNA here is from genome assembly GCF_003044305.1 of Vitiosangium sp. GDMCC 1.1324. Lineage (GTDB taxonomy): Bacteria > Myxococcota > Myxococcia > Myxococcales > Myxococcaceae > Archangium. The sequence continues at coordinate 708,887 of NZ_PZOX01000002.1, forward strand.
CGCTGGGAGAGGCCTCGGGAGCCAGCCGCGCCTACGTCTTCGAGGCGCACCGCTCGCCGGACGGCAACCAGCTCTTCAGTCAGCGCGCGGAGTGGTGCGCCCCCGGAGTGCAGCCGGAGCTCGACAACCCGCTGCTGCAGAACATGCAGGTGGAGCAGCAGACGCCCCACCTGTACGAGCGGCTGTCGCGAGGGCAGGTCCTCTCCGGGCTGGTGAAGAACTTCCCACCGGAGGAGCGGGAGATACTGGAGTCCCAGAACATCCTCTCCCTGCTGGCGCTGCCACTGTGGGTGCACGGCACGCTGGCGGGCTTCATCGGCTTCGACAACTGCGCCGAGGAGCGCGAGTGGGACAAGCTGGAGGTGGACCTGCTGTGGGCGGCGGCCGGGGCCATCGCGCTGGCCATGGAGCAGCGCCAGTCCGCTCGGGCGCTGCGTGAGCGGGAGCTGCGCTTCCGGCGCGTGGCGGAGAATGCCTCGGACGTGCTGTACCGCTACCAGCTGGCGGGCACGCGCAGCTTCGCCTTCGTGAGCGGCGTGGTGACGAAGAACCTGGGCTTCACCCCGGAAGAGCACTACCGGGACCCCGAGCTGTGGCACCGCCAGGTGCACCCGGAGGACCTGGAGGTGCTGGAGCAATTGCTGCTCGAGCCCGAGAAGCAGGACACGCCCGTGGTGGTGCGCTTCCAGCGGCGGGACGGGCGCACGGTGTGGCTGCAGCACGTGGTGACGCCGGTGCTGGACGCCTCGGGGCTGTGCGTGGCGGTGGAGGGCATCGCCCGGGACATCACCGAGCGCCGCCAGTTCGAGGAGGCCCTCAAGCTGTCCGAGGCCAGCTTCCGCATCCTCCTGGAGAGCGTGCCGGAGCCCGCGGCCATCCAGCGCGACGGGCGCATCATCTACGCCAACACCTCGCTGGTGTCCGCGCTGGGCTTCCGCAGCCCGCGGGACGTGATGGGAAGGCTCCTGCAGGAGTTCCTCCTGGACGAGCCGCCCACCCCCGAGGGCTCGGTGTCGCTGGTGACGGGCGAGCGGCGTCTGCGGCGGCAGGACGGGAAGGTGCGGGTGGCGGAGTTCGCCTCGCTGCCGCTGCTCTTCGACGGACAGCCGGCCGTGGTGTCCATCGCACGGGACGTCACCGAGCAGCGCCAGTTGCAGTCGCGCCTGTCGCTGGCGGACCGCATGGCCTCCATGGGCACGCTGGCCGCGGGCATCGCCCACGAAATCAACAACCCGCTGGCCTTCGTCATCTCCAACCTGGGCTTCCTCCTGGACGAGACGCGCCGCATGCCTTCGGTCCTGCCACCGGGAGGGATTGCCGCCCGGCCGGAGGTGGACGAGTGGCGCGCGGTGCTGATGGAGGCACGCGAGGGCGCCGAGCGCGTGCGGCAGATCGTCCGCCAGCTCAAGACCTTCTCCCGGCCGGACGAGGAGCGGGTGGAGCCGGTGGACGTGCACGCGGTGCTGGACTCGGCGGTGATGCTGGCCGCCAACGAAATCAAGCACCGCGCGAAGCTCAAGCGCGAGTACGGGCAGATTCCCCCCGTCCGGGGCAACGAGGGCCGGCTGTGCCAGGTGTTCCTCAACCTGGTGGTGAACGCGTCGCAGGCCATCCCCGAGGGCGCGGCGGAGCAGAACGAAATCCGCCTGGTGACGCGCATGGGCTCGGAGGGGCGGGTGGTGGTGGAGGTGCAGGACACGGGCTCCGGCATCCCCGCCGAGGCGCTCGGGCGCATCTTCGATCCCTTCTACACGACGAAGCCCGTGGGGGTGGGCACGGGCCTGGGCCTGTCCATCTGCCACGGCATCATCACCAGCCTGGGCGGAGACATCTCAGTGGAGAGCGAGCCGGGCCGGGGCACCACGATGCGGGTGGTGCTGCGCGCGGCCGAGGAGGGCTTCCGGCTGGAGAAGCCGGCGCCGGCTCCCGTCGTGGCCCCGAGCGCGCGGCGCGGGCGGGTGCTCATCGTGGACGACGAGCCCGCCGTCGGAAAGGCCCTGCGGCGCATCCTGCGCGAGCACGACGTGGAGCTGGCCACCAGCGGGCGGCAGGCGCTGGAGAAGCTGTCGGCGGACACCCGGTTCCACGCCGTCCTGTGCGACGTGATGATGCCGGACCTGGGAGGCAAGGACCTGTACGAGGCCGTACAGCAGGGCGGCTCGGGGCTGGAGCAGCGCTTCGTCTTCGTCTCGGGAGGTGCCTTCACCCAGGGGGCGAGGGACTTCCTGGCTCGGGTGCCCAACCCCACGCTGGAGAAGCCCTTCGACGAGACCGCGGTGCGGCGCGTGGTGCGCGACCTGGTGATGAACCACACGCTGCCAGGGAACTGACGGCATCGGTCGGTTGTCGGACCCTCCTCCGGGTGACGGATGGGGGAGACGGAATGCCCGGGTAGGCTGCGTTCCCGATTTCCCCCCGCTTCCCGAGGCCTCCCGATGAACCGGACACACCTGCTGCTGGCCACCGCCGCGCTGCTCGCCCTCGGGGCGGCCGTGGTGGGACTGCCCCGCCAGAAGGACACCAGCCACACCGTGGCCCGGCCCGGCGAGGCACCCACGGGCGTGGTGCTGCAACCCGTCACGGTGAATGCGGGCGCGCTGACCCTGGAGGGCAAGCTGTCCGGGGCGTACCTGATGGCCGGGCCGAGCGAGGCCTACGCCGCACTGACGGTGCGCGCGCACAAGTCCCGCCAGGAGAAGCGGATGCCGGTGAGCCTGGCGCTGGTCATCGACCGTTCGGGCTCCATGCGCGGGCAGAAGCTGGCGGATGCGAAACAGGCGGCGCGGATGCTCGTGCAGCACCTGGGCGCCGAGGACCGGCTGGCGCTGGTGCACTACGGCACGGACGTGAGCGTCTTCCCGAGCCAGCAGGTGTCAGAGGATTCGCGCCAGGAGATGCTGGCCTTCGTGGACGGCATCGAGGACGAGGGCTCCACCAACATCAGCGGCGGCCTGGAGGCGGCGGCCCAGGCGCTGCGGCCGTACGTGAAGGCCTACCGGACGAGCCGCATCCTCCTGCTGAGCGACGGGGCGCCCACCGAGGGGCTCGTCGAGGACAGCGAGCTGCGGCGGCTGGCGGGCAACTACCAGCGCGAGGGGATGACGGTGAGCGCGCTCGGGGTGGGCGAGGAGATCAACGAGCGGCTGATGCGGGGCATGGCCGAGCAGGGAGGCGGCTTCTACGGCTACATCCAGAACTCGGAGAAGCTGGCGGACATCTTCCAGCGCGAGTTGGAGCAGGCGGCGGGGACACTGGCGCGCGGGGTGGAGCTGCGGCTGGAGCTGCCCGAGGGGGTGACGGACGCGGAGGTGCTGGGGGTGTCGGCGCGGCGCGAGGGCCGCACGGTGGTGGTGCCCCTGTACGACCTGGCGGGCGGGCAGGAGGCGCGGGTGGTGGTGAAGCTGACGCTGGCCCTGGAGACCACGGCGGAGGAGCGCGGGGTGCTGGGCTCGCGGCTGCGGTACTGGGACGTGGAGGCCGCGCGGCAGGTGGAGGTGGAAGTAGGCCTCGCAGCGAAGGTGACGGAGGACGAGGAGTTGGTGCGGACGAACCTGGACCAGGAGGTGCGGGTGTACGCGGTGAGGGCCTTGGGGGCGCAGCAGATGCAGGCGGCGGCCGAGGAGATGAAGCGGGGCAACCGGGAGCGGGCGCTGGGCCTGCTGGACAACACACGTCGCCTGTTCGGCACCTCGGCGGAGGCGCTCGCGGGTGAACTTGCGGAGGTGGACCAGACCCGGGCAGCCTATCTCAACGCGCAGGATGAAACCTCCGTGAGGCGTGAGGCGTTACAGCTTCATCGCAAGTCGTTGAAGACCTTCGGACAGAACAACGCCTATTAGGAAAGGCCGGCCATGCCCCTGTCGGTACAGCTCCAGGAACGCGAGGACTTCGAGGTGCGCACGCTGCGTGCGCTGGGTGGCGGAGCGGCCGTGGGCCTGGCGGTGGCGGCGGCGTCGCGGATGCACCTGCACCTGGACATGACCTTCTTCGCGGTGGCGGGGGCGGCGGTGGCCAGCGCGCGGGCGGACTGGAAGGTGCGACTGGGGATGCTGGTGGGCCTGCCGGTGCTGCTGAACATCCCCGAGGTGCTCAACGTGCCCACGCCGCTGTCCGAGGCATGCATGGGGACGCTGGCGGCCGGAGTGGTGGGCTTGGTGGGGACAAGGTGGAAGCCGAAACCGCTGCAGGTGCTGGCCGGAGCGGTGGGCGCGGGGATGATGGTGCCGCTGGGGCTGTACGTGAAGACGGTGATGGACGCGCGGTTCTTCGACGGGCGCCTGGGGGCGGTGGGAGCGGTGGTGGGCCTCGCGGCGGTGGCGCTCTTCTGGAGCGTGGGCACGCTGGCGGCGCACGTGCGGGTGCACGGCAACGCGGTGGAGGCGCGAGGCACGGCGCTGGAGAAGCAGCTCTCGGGCGAGGCCCAGGGCCTGGTGTCCCGCGCGGTGACGCTCTACGGACAGTGCCAGAAGGAAGCGGCGAGGCTGACGGCGGGACCGGGGAAGACGGAGCTGGTGGGCGTGCTGGAGAAGATGGCGCGCGAGGTGTTCTCCCTGGCGGAGTCGCACGCGCAGCTGGAGGCGCAGCTGCGCGCGGTGCAGCAGGGGGACGTGGACGCGCAGGTGCAGGAGCTCCGGGCGAAGGCGGCGGCGACGACGGACGCGGTGGCGCGGCGGCAGCTCGAGCTGGCGGCCTCGTCGCTGGGCGAGGAGCTGAACCACCTGGACATTCTGGGGCGCAAGCGGGAGCGGATGCTGGCGCAGTTGCACGCGCAGGTGGCGCTGCTGGAGCGGGCTCGGGTGTCACTGGTGGGCGTGCAGGGAGGCGATGTGGCCTCGAAGGGCGAGCAGGCGGCGCAGCTCGCGCGCAAGCTGGCGGCGCTGGGCCAGGAAGACTCGAGCGCACCGGCGGCTCCCGCCCCGCTGCCCGAATCCACCAAGGTGTTGGGCTGAGCGTCCTCCCCGCTCAGTCGTCTCAGTCGTCCAGGTCCTTGGGGCTCCGCAGGAACAGAGAGCTCGCCAGCAGCAGGACGCTCGTGGACAGAAGGGTGGACACCGCCACCGGGGACTCCTTGGCCAGGTACAGCGCCCACGAGAGCAACAGACCCAGCACCCCCATCAACCCGAGTGCCCCGTTGCTGAGTGTCTTCAGCCACCCGAGCCGATACCGCTCCGCCAGAGCCGACAGGAGCACTGGCAGCAACATCACCCCCGAGAGAATCCCCATCACATCGAGGCGATTGAGCAACCACCTCGGGTCGTGCAGTGCGACGGCGACGAGCGGCGCGAGGGCCCCCATCGCGCCCAGTCCCAAGCCCCAGCGCGACATGCGGGACAGCACCCGGGGCGCATTCCCGCGCATCCGGGACAGCACCTCCGGCGGAACCTCGAGCGCGTAGGGGAAGCCCAGCGCCAGGAGCGCCTCCAGCGCCGCGGGACGCACCTCGCGCCCGTCCCCGCCGGTGAGCGCCCCCAGTGCCTCGTCCTGAAGCAGCCGCAGCAGCTGATCCGCCCGCTCGCGCGTGGACTCCCCCTCCACCAGCGGCCCCGACAGCCCCGCCAGCAGCGACTCCACGTCCTCTCGCGTCACGCCCGGCGAGCTCACGATCTCCACCCACTCGCGCAGCGTGAGCTTCTTCGTCGCGGGCTCAACGAACGCGAGCTCCGGCAGGGCACTCTCCTCGGAGGAGGGGTGGACGTCTCGGATTTGCTCCATGATTGTCACATCCTACCATTCCCCTGTTTCCGAATATTTCCGCCGGAAACAGCGCGGGTCCTCTCGGCGATAACCCTACGCGGAGAAGCAGGCTCCGCCCCGCTTCCCAGGAGACGTGGTGTCTCTTCGACTCCCCCACCGCTCCGGCTCCCGGGGCAGGACCTGACCGCATGCACATGACAGAAGCCTCTTCGAGCTTCACACGCCTCGACCGCCGTCTTCTGGCGGCCGTGCTCTCCCTGACACTCGCGGCCTGTGGTGGCGTGCCCGAGGACACGGTGGGCGAGGACACCCAGGTCACCCAGGAGGCCGAGCTCGCCAGCGTCCGGCTGCGCCTGGTGGCCGCCAACATCACCAGCGGCAACGCCCAGAGCTACGACCCGGGCGAGGGCACCCGCATCTTCCAGGGCCTCAAGCCAGACGTGGTGATGATCCAGGAGTTCAACTACGGCGACAACTCGGCGACCGCCATCCGCAGCTTCGTGAACACGGCGTTCGGCACGAGCTACTCGTACTACCGCGAGAGCGGCGCGCAGATCCCCAACGGCATCATCAGCCGCTATCCCATCCTCGCCTCGGGCGAGTGGGACGACACGCAGGTCACCAACCGGGACTTCGCGTGGGCGCGCATCGATATTCCTGGTTCCAAGGACCTCTGGGTCGTGAGCGTGCACCTGCTCACCAGCAGCAGCAGCGTCCGCAACACCGAGGCCACCAACCTGGTCAGCTTCATCAAGGCCAACATCCCCACCGGGGACTACCTGGCCATCGGCGGTGACTTCAACTCCGACAGCCGCTCGGAGAGCCTCTTCAGCACCTTCAGCCAGGTGGTGTCCACGAGCAGCCCCTACCCGGCGGACCGGAACGGCAACACCAACACCAACGCGGCCCGGGCCAAGCCGTATGACCATGTCCTCGTCGACAGCGATCTGCTCGCCTACCAGACGTCGGTGGTCATCGGCTCCAGCTCGTTCTCCGGCGGCCTGGTGGCGGACACCCGCGTGTACTCGCCCATCTCCGAGCTCTCCCCGGCGCTGAGCGCCGACAGCGGCGCCACCAACATGCAGCACATGGCCATCGTGAAGGACTTCCTCATCCCGGGTGACTCCACCACCACGAGCGTCACGGTGACCTCGCCCAATGGCGGCGAGAGCTGGGTGGCCGGCAGCTCGCACAGCATCACCTGGACGTCCTCGGGCGTGACGAACGTGAAGCTCGAGTACACGCTCAATGGCTCCACCTGGACGACCCTCACCTCCAGCACCTCGGCCTCCACCGGCAGCTACACCTGGACGGTGCCGAGCAGCGCCACCACCACCGCGCAGGTGCGCGTGAGCGATGCCTCCAACTCCGCCACCACCGACTCCAGCAATGCGTCCTTCACCATCACCACCTCCGGCGGTGGCGGCGCCGCGAACGTGTTCATCAATGAGATCCTCGCCAACGAGGCGGGCTCGGACGTGAACGGCGAGTTCGTCGAGCTCGTCAACTCGGGAGGCACCGCCGCGGACCTCTCCGGCTGGACGGTGTCCGACAGCACGGGCGTGAAACACACCTTCGCGAGCGGCACCACCCTGGCCGCCGGCGCGGCGATCGCCGTGTTCGGTGGCTCCTCGGGGATTCCCTCGGGAGTGACCAACGCGGTGGCCGCCACCACCGGGACGCTCGCCCTGGGCAACAGCGGCGACACCGTGACGCTGAAGAACTCGGCGGGCACGACGGTGGACACCACCACCTATTCCTCGACGCTCGCCGGCACCGACGGCGTGTCGATGAACCGCAGCCCGGACGCCACCAGCGGCGCCACCTTCGTGCTGCACACCACGCTGTCGAGCCTGTCCTCCTCGCCGGGCAAGCGCGTCAGCGGCTCCGCGTTCTGAGCACTCGCTGACGAGGTCTCCGTCCGGCCGGTGTCAGGGGTTCCCCACCGGCCGGGCGGGGCGCGCGGCTCGACACGCACGCGCCCCGATGAGCCCGAGCCGCCGTCCTCCGGCTAATCCACCGTGTTGCCCACCACCGGTGCGGCCGGAGCAGCGGCCGCCGCGGCCTGCGCGGCCTTCGCCTCGGCGAGCTTCTTCGCCTCGGACTCGGAGAGGTTCTTCAGCGTGACGAGCCCCTTCTCGAAATCCGAGCCCACCATCTTGTCCATGTTCATGAACACGGAGATGGCCTTGCCGATGAAGCCGTTCTCGCCGGTCATCGTCCACGTGACCGTGGTGTCTTTCCCGGCCTGCTTGAACTGAAAGACCGCCTCGTTGAGGGCCTCGAACGGCTTGAAGAACTCGAGCTTGAGGGTGAGCTGCTCGGGCCGGTTGAGCGAGAGGATGGTCATCTTGCCATCGCCAGCCTGGCCGCCAGCCCAGGCGAGCGAGTGGCCCACCGCGGCGGGCGTACCGTCGAAGGTGTCCTTCCGGGCGGGATCGGGCGCCATGAACGGCGACCACGCCTCCATCTTGCGGAAGTCGGCCACCAGCGCGAACACCACGTCGGCCGGCGCGCTCACCGTGATGGAGCGCTCGACCTTGAAGGTGGCCGGACGCGTCGCGACGAAGCCGAGGAACGCGACGAGGACAACGACGGCACCGATCAGGATTTTCTTGAACATGCGGGACCCCTCAATTTGTTTGTGTTGGGAGCCGGGCTTCCGGCTTTCCTCACGCGTCGATCGGGACTTCGCGAAATCGACACGTCGAATCTTTTTTCCGGCACCGTTACGACTTCGAGAACGCCGCGCTCCACGTCGGCGCCGCCTCGGCGATGAGCTCCCGGAGCCGCAACGGGAGGTCATTGGCCCCCGTCAGCGGGCGAATCTCGAGCACCTCGTCGCCCCCCGGACCCTTGGGGCAACGCAGAGCCCATTCGATCGCCTCTTCCCTCGACTTCACGTCGATCAGCCAGAAGCCGGCGATCAGCTCCTTCGTCTCGGCGAAGGGCCCGTCCACCACGGTGCGCTTCTCTCGGGACAGCTTGACGTGCGCGCTCTTCGCGTTGGGATTGAGCCCCTCGGACGCGACCAGCACTCCGGCCTTGTGCATCTCCTCGTTGTATTTCATGTACGCGGTGAAGAGCTTCTCGTCGAAGGGCGCCTCCGCCTCCACCTTCGCGTCGCTGGAGGGGGGCGCCGGAATCAGCAGGAATCGCATCGGGATGTTTCCTTCCAGGGTGTGGAGCAAGTCGTCTCAGTTCTTCGCGGCCACCTGCTGGCGCAGGCGCTCCTCCTGCTCGCGCAGTTCGGGCGTGAACTCGGCCCCGAAGTCCTCCGCCTCGGCGACCTGACGGATCTCAATCTCCGACTCGCCGTTCATGGGGTTGGGGCAGCGCTTGACCCACTCGATCGCCTCTTCCTTCGACTTCACCTGGAACAACCAGAAGCCGGCGATCAGCTCCTTCGTCTCGGCGAAGGGCCCGTCCACCACGGTCCGCTTCGTTCCGGAGAACTTCACCCGCACGCCCTTCGAGCTCGGGAGGAGCCCCTCACCCGCCAGGAGCACGCCGGCCTTCACCAGCTCCTCGTTGTACTTCCCCATCTCAGTGAGGAACTTCTCGTCCGGAAGAACACCCGCTTCCGAGTTCTTGTCGGCCTTCACAATCACCATGAACCGCATCGTCGTGACTCCTTCCAGGTTCGCGTTCGCAGCCTGCGTCCCAGGCTTCAATGAGTCGTCGAACGAGGGTCGGAGAGATCGACACGGCCGCTCATTATTTTTGGGCTGTCGCCAAGTGCGCGAAATGACGGGCCTTTACGTCTGGCCGCGCGCCCTGTCGCTCCGAGGGAAGCGCCTGAATTTCTCGGGCCGGCCCAGGCGGGTGTCGAGCCAGGACGGCCCGCGCCTCCACGCGGGCTCGTCTCGGCTCCAGGCTCGCGCTCAGGGCGACAGGTCCTCGTCACGGATGCGCAGGGTGTGATGGGTGGTTCCGAGGTAACGCGAGTCCTTGCGCTCGCTGACCCAGGCCTCGTCGCGAATCGGCTCCTGCAGGTAGACCCTCCCGCCGGTGTCCACCCGGTAGAGCGCCAGCGACTCGAAGGTATCCGTGGGCCTGGGATTCACGCCGAAGATGCTGTCGGAGAGGAGCTCCTTCACCGTGCCACTCGGGACGGAACCCACATTCTGGGTTTCGCTGCCGAGTTGAACGGTGGTCTTCCACTCGACGCGCAGCACATGGCTTGACTGGTTGTCCAGGAAGTAGGTCGCGGCGCCTACCTCTTCGTGGACGACATTGTCCGAGCCACCACAACCCAAGGACAGGACGACGGGACACAGCAGGAGAATCTGGCGGAGGTTCATGACCGTGCCTTGCAGCAAGGAGTGCGCCACGGGAGCACCGAGGAACAGGCCTCGCGCGCGGCGGTGGGGCGTGTTGGAAATGCGAGGGGACCTGACACTCCCGCCCTGGAGGGAGGAGGAGACCCGCCCGCTCCTTGGCGCTTCGGGAGAAGATGGCTCCCTTCGCCCGACCCGGGAGACCCATGGAAACGACCGACCCCCGCATTACCCTCGACGTGCGTGGTCCCCTCGCCCTCATCGGCATCAACCGCCCCGAGAAACGCAACGCCTTCGACCTCGCGATGCTCCGGGCCTTGTCCACGGCGATGACCCACGCGGACCGTCACCCCGACGTGCGCTGCATGGTCGTCTTCGCCGAGGGCGAGCATTTCTCCGCCGGCCTGGACCTGGCCAACGTCGCGCCCGCGCTCTCCAGCGGAGAGCCGCTCTACCCCGAGGGCTCCATCGACCCGTGGGCCATCCAGGGCGCGGTGCGCACCAAGCCGCTCGTCGTCGCGGTGCAGGGCCTGTGCCTCACACTCTCCATCGAGCTCATCCTCGCCGCGGACATCACCGTGGCCGCGGACAACGCCCGCTTCGGACAGATTGAAATCAAGCGCGGCATCTTCCCCTTCGGTGGCGCCACCCTGCGCTTCCCCCAGGTGGCCGGATGGGGCAACGCCATGCGCTGGCTGCTCACCGGAGACGAGTTCGACGCCCGCGAGGCCCACCGCATCGGGCTCGTCCAGGAGGTCGTCCCGCCCGGCAAGCAGCTCGAGCGCGCCCTGGCCCTCGCGGAGACAGTGGCGAAGCAGGCGCCCCTGGGCGTTCAGGCGACACTGGCCTCGGCCCGGCTGGCGCTGACCCAGGGCCCCGAAGCCGCCGCGCGAGCCCTGCTGCCCAAGCTGCTCGAGCTCGCCGTCTCGGAGGATGCGCGCGAGGGCGTCCTCTCCTTCATCGAGCGCCGCGAGGCCCGCTTCACCGGCCGCTGAGGGCGGAGCACCCGCTGGACTCACTCCCGACGCCCATGGATACCCGGACGACGTCCTTCTTCACACGTCCGGGTGGAACGGGCGTAGTACAGCGAAGGGGGCTGGATCGACTGAGGCTGAAGGAGAAAACCCATGCTCTCGAGTTTGCTGTGGGTGTTGCTAACGCAAATCGTTGCGTGCACGCCTGGTGAGACGTCGCTGGTGTGCAACTGCAAGGCGGGCATGGTGAGTGCCTGCGTGGCGCTCGTTGGTGAGGACGCGCTGAAGGCCGAGCAGGTGTTGGACGAGGTGCAGGAGGGTCTGGAGCAAGCCTCGCAGATGGCGGGCAAGGCGGACGAGAAGAAGCAGCAGCAACTCCAGTCAGCGGCGGAGTCCTTGTCCCAGTCGCTGGGGTCCTCTGAGCCTCCCCAGTGCAAAGGACAGGATCACCACCCCATCTCCCGGCCCATCGCCAAGAGGCTTTCGAGGCACACCACGCTCAAGGGGCTCTACAAACCTCGGGATCCGCGCTTCGTGACTCGGGCCAAGGACGAGCAGTCACATTGCGGCTACCAGCAGTGGCACCGCGATGTAGACCGGGAGGTCATCGACTGGCTCGACAGGAACTCCAAGGCGACGCCCGAGCAGTTCATGGACAAGTTGCGCGAGATCTACAGCCGCCCTGAGATGAGAGCGAGATTCCCCGATGGACTCTGAAACGTCTACCGCCCCGCGTTTCTTCGTCCTGACCGAGGGCGCCATCGGGTCTCGGTACGATACTGCCGTCGACACCGTCGAGCCCGACAATGTCTCGGAGGATGCGCCTCGCTGTTCTCGGTGTGGTGACACGGTTGGCGCGCTGCGCTGGCTCCCTCCCTACCGGGTCGAGTTGGAACTACACGGAGAGGAACTCGGGGACTTCATCCGAGTCCCTGGATACGAGCGGCTCATCTCCGAGCGGTTCGCGGAGGCCTTCCGAGCCGAGGGGCTCACCGGGCTGGAGGGTTTCCATCCTGTAGAGGTCGTTCGGGTGCGCGGCATGAAGAAGAGGCCACGCAAGCCCCTCACCGTGCCTCGCTACAACGTCGTCTGGCCCTGCTTCGGCCGGGGGGCGGTGGACCTGGTGCTCAACCGGGTACGCTTCTCCAAGCCCCCCACCTGCACCGAGTGCCGCTCGACGGGAATCGACGCCATCCATGGCTTTGTCCTGGAACCGGGTACCTGGGGCGGAGAGGACATCTTCCGCCCTCGGGGCATGCAGGGAGACATTGTCGTCTCCGAGCGCTTCAAGGACTTCGTCGAGCGCCACGGGTTCACGAACATGGTGCTCACCCCCACCGAGCAGTACGTGTGGGACCCCTCCAAGCTCGGGCCCGCCCCCCTACCCACCGCCTGAACGACTGACGGCGCAACGAAAACAACGAGGGAGGACGACGCCGGAGCGCCGCCCTCCCCTCGTGTACCCCTGCTCCAGAGTGCCGCTACGTCACGGGAGCACGTACTCGCAGCGGCCCGGGAGGGCGCCCTTCGCGAGCTGCTCGTTCATCCCGTGCGGGAAGCTGACTTCCTTCGTCTTCGGCTTCGACCCCTTCGGGTTCACACACACCGCCACCTTCTTGAGCGTCACCGCCCAGCCCTGCACGCCGAGCGGCCCGAAACCCCAGCCGGTGATGACCTTGCCGTTCGCGCTCATCGCCATGGGCGTGCCGAGGTCCCACTGCTCGACCCCGAACATGCCCTGCTTGAGAAGGAAGTCGCCGAAGTTCACCATGCCCAGCTCCCGCGTCCACAGGAACGGCTCGCGCTGCATGAAGAAGCCCGAGTAGCCCAGGATGACCGAGCCGTCGTCCGACACCACGCTCGCGCCCGCCTGGTTGAAGTAGTCCGGCAGGCCGGGGACGGGAAGCTTCCCGAGCAGCTCCAGGCCCCTGCGATCGTCCCAGCGCCACGCACCGCCATCCGGCGCGCCCAGCCCGGCGATGACGGAGCCGTCCGCACTGACATCCCCCGCCTCACCGACGAGGACGTCCGGGTCCATCAGGTACTGCCGGCCGTGCTCCCAGTAGACGCCGATGCGGCCGGGGTACTGCTCGTTGAGGTCGTTCCACCCGACCACCACGCGGCCGTCCTCGTTGGTCGCGTTCGCCCGCGTCCAGGGCCCCAGGCCCCCGAGGTCCTCCAGCCCGCGCCGGGCCGTCCAGCGGAAGGCGAACGGCGAGCTGCAGCCCTCCGGGCCGTACGCCAGGCCCACCACCGCCTCGCCGTCTCCCGAGAGGTCGAAGGGGCTGGTCTCCACCCCGTCGCACGAGCCCACCAGGCCCTTGCGCACCGGGAGCGCCTTCCAGGACTCGCCTCCGGTCCAGAAGCCCGTGCGGATGATTCCATCCTCGCCGGTGAAGCTGCCGGAGATGACTCGGCCGCTCTTGTCCACCTTCGCGTTGCCGTTGCCACCGAGCACCGTGAAGCCGTCCTTCTCCGTCCACCGCCAGCTCGGCGCGTCCTGCCCCGCGAAGCCGCCGACGATGACCTTGCCATTGGCCGACACGCTGGAGGGCTGGGTGCTGCCCACCGGAATGGCGAAGAAGTTGTCGTCCGCCTCGGCCACGTTGAAGAGGATGTCCGCGATGATGGGCGAGCCCGCCGCCGCCGAGAGCGCCGAGTAGGCGCAGCGGTCGTCCGTCTCCGAGTGACCCGACTCGCCCGCGCCGTTGTAGAACTCCTCTCCACCGGGCAGCGGCGAGGGAGGCGTGGAGAAGCCGCCCTGCACGATGCCGTCCACGTACACCACGTAGCGAGCCCCCGGCGTCAGGCCGTTGAGGGTGTAGCTGCCATCCGGCGTGGTGGACTCGCCCTGGCTGTAATCACCGGACAGCGCGGACACCGCGTCGGCGTAGGGGTTGTCGACGTTGCGCGCGATGACGTTGATGCCGCTCAGGGGCGTGGTGCCATCCGTCAGCAGGATGCGGCCGCGGATGGTGCCTCGGCTCCCGGGCCAGCCGGCCGCGGGGTAGAGGTTGGACAGCGAGGCCACGTCGTCCGGGTGCTCCACCGTGGACTGCGCCTCGCCCGTCTCCGACGGGCTGATGAACGGATACATCGTCTCGATGTCGTTCAGGGTGATGGGCGTCGAGTACGGCAGTTCGCAGCGCTCCGGGCCGGCCGCGTCACCGTAGAAGGCGATGGCGCCGTTCGTCTGCGAGTGGGCCAGGTTGATGGAGTGGCCGAACTCGTGCGTGAAGACGGCCGCGAACCCCGCGCCCTGGGTGTCCGAGGGGTCCACCGCGGCGCCATTCACCACCACCCAGCTCTCGGTGATGGTCGCTCCGTCGGACCACTCGGGGCTGGCGATGCCGAGCACTCCGTCGGGTGCGCCGAAGAAGTCGCGGATGATGGACCCGTCATCGTCGTACATGACGTGGATGCCACCGCCGTTGAAGGTACCGACGATCTGATCCGCGTTCGCCCCGGTGATGTCCGGCAACCCCAGGCGGGCGAAGTCCCCCACCACGGTGGCCGTGAAGTCCGAGGTGGGCACCTTCGTCCACTGGCCGAACGCGAAGGCCGTGAGCCCATCCGCGGTCTCGTTGCTCAGCACGCCCATGGGGCCCAGATCCGTGTACACCTGCACGGGGACGCCGTTGGGCCAGGCGAAGGGGATGTGGCGATCCGGGTCAGCCACGTAGAGCGGGCCGCTGGCGTGGGCCAGCGTGGCCGTGGTGAGCACCGCGGCGGCTCCGAGACGGAGGAAGCGAGTCCTAGCGCACATTCTTCATCCTCCCCTGGCTCACCCAGTTCTCCTTCACCGCGCGGCGCACCAGGCCGAGGAAGGCTTCGGCATCCACGGCGCCCCGCTTCGTCGCCAGCATCGAGGCCTCCTCCTGCTTCAGGAGGCTCGGGGACACAATCACGCCGTCGAACAGGCCCTCGTTGTCCGCCGCGTTGAGCACCCGGTTGTTGGAGATGCGCAGCTTGCCCTGCTGCAGGCCCACCGTCGTCTGCAGGCCCGTGATGCGCGCGGGCGCGTAGAGGAACATCACCACCCGCTCGTCCTTCACGTAGCGCGACCAGCCATCCGGAGTGACGGCCATCAACGTACGACCGTTCGACATCTTCCTCGGCGCCCGCAGGCCGAACTGGCGGAAGGTGTACGTCCCGCCCTCGTGCTTCCCGCGAAGCTTCTCATCCACGCGCAGCGTCACCTCGGTGTACGGCACTCCGCGCGCATCGATGCCGTCGGTGATGTTCTGCACGGCGCCCACGAGGATGCTGTCCGACTCCTGGATGAGCTCCACCAGGTTGCGCTTGCGCGCCGACGAGGCGGAGGCATCCACCGAGAACAGCAGGCACGCCAGCAGCACGAGCACTCCGCGCCACGAGCCTCGGCCCGCCGGGCTCCACTCCGGATACGACATGTCGACCTCCCAGACTTCAGTGAGTGCCCCGGCACACGTCTTCCGGAGCACGTCGCCGAGGGTAGAGACCGCCGGGAGGTGCCACCATCGGGGACTCCCTGAGACGCACTCAGGGAATCCCCGAGCAGATGGAAAAGCTCAGAAGATGAGAAGACTTGGGAGATGAGAAGGCTCAGGTGGATTCGCTCGGCACCAGCCCGTGGCGCATGGCCAGGCGGACGAGCGCGGGCACGTCGTAGATGCCCAGGCGCTCCATGAGCTGGGCCCGGTGCGTCTCCACCGTCTTGACGCTCACGCCGAGCCGCGCGGCGATGCCTCGCGTCCCGTGTCCCTCCGCGATGAGCTGGAGGATTTCGCGCTGGCGGGGGGTGAGCAAGTCCAGCTCGTTCGAGGTAGGCGCTCCCTCGCCGGTGCGCAGGAAGCCCGCCACCACCGCCCCGGAGATGGCGGGGCTGAGGTACGTGCGCCCCTGGTGGACCGACTCCAGCGCCATCTTGAGCTCGTCCACCGCGGAGTCCTTCACGAGGTAGCCAGCCACACCCGCGCGCAGCGCCTGGGCGACGTACTCCGTGGCGGTGTGCATGGAGAGGATGAGCACCCGTGTGGCGGGGCTCAGGGGCGCCAGGCGCCGCGCCACTTCGATACCGTTGAGCCCCGGCAGGGAGATGTCCAGCAGCAGCACGTCCGGCCGCAGGCGCTCGGCCAGCTCGAGCACCTCCTGGCCATCTCCGCTCTCCGCCAGCACGGACACGTCCGGCAGGGACTCCAGCAGGGCCCGCAACCCCGCTCGCACCAGCTTGTGGTCATCCGCCAGCAGTACGCGCACCGTGCTCCTCCTCGTTGGCGAGTGGCACCTCGGCCACGATGCACGTCCCCTCGCCAGGGCGGGACGTCACCTCGAAACGGCCGCCCAGGTCCCTCACCCGCTCCTGCATGCTGAACAGCCCGAAGCCTCGGGAGGTGCCGCCCACCAGTACCGCTTCGGGCGTGAAACCCTTCCCGTCGTCACGCACTTCCAGCCGGACGGCCGCTCCGGCGGGCTCCACCCGGACGTCGATGCGCCGCGCCCCCGCGTGCCGCAGCACGTTGGTGACCGCCTCCTGGATGACCCGGAACAGGACGATCTCCCTCTCCGCCCCGAGCACCGGCAGGTCCGGCGCCGCGTCGAAGCCGAGCTCGACGCCCCCGCGCTGTCCCACGCCTCGCAGGTAGCTCTCCAGGGCCGGCACGAGGCCAATCTCGTCGAGCAGCGGCGGACGGAGGTCGATGGAGAGCGCTCGCACCTGACCGATGAGCCGGTCCACCAATCCAATCGTCTCGGCGAGGCGGTCCGCCCCCGGGCCGGCGGCACGCTGCGCGGCGGTCACGAGGCCCAGGTTGATCTTCACGGCCGTGAGCGCCTGGCCGAACTCGTCGTGCAGCTCCCGGGAGAGGTGCTTGCGCTCCTCCTCCTTCGCCGCCTCCAGCCGCATCGTCAGGCGGCGCAAGCGGGCGAAGGCCTCGCGCTGGCTGTCACGACTGGAGCGGGCCTCCTTGAGCGCCTGCTCCCGCTCCGCCTGGAGCGCCCGGAGCGCCTGGTTGCGCCGCTGCAGCGCCCGCGTCCGCAAGCCCAGGCCCGCGACCACCCCGAGCAGGACCAGCACCAGCGCGCCAATGCGGACCTCGGCACGCCGCCAGAACGGGGGAGCGACATGCAGCGCGAGCGGAGGCGTCTCGCTCCAGTCCCGTCCCGGAGCGCGTCCCCGGATGCTCAACTGGTAGTCACCGGGCGGCAGCGCGTGGAAGGTGAGCTGGCTGCGCGACCCGAGTGGCAGCCAGGCACTATCGGCCGTGAGCCGGTAGGCGTACTCCGCATCGCCCCGGCTGAAGTCGAGCACGGCGAACTCCAGCGAGAAGGGCTGCGCCCAGGGCACCTCCAGGGACGTCAGCTCCCACACGGGACGGTCGGGCGGCGCCTCCATGCCCTCGATGGAGGTGATGAGGATGGGGGGCGTGGGGCCTCGCTGGGGCCGGACGGAGGGGTCCAACGCGACGACGCCCTTCACGGTGCCCCAGTAGAGCCGCCCCCCGTCGAGCGCGACGGCCTTGGGATTGAAGGCGACCGTCGGCAGCCCGTCGGAGGCAGCGTAGTTCTCGAAATGCTCTGACACCTCGTCGAAGCGCGAGAGCCCCGCGCGCGTCGACACCCACAGCGCCCCGTCCGGCGAGCGCGCGAGCGCCATCACATGGTCGTCGATGAGGCCCTCGCCGCGAGTCCAACGCTCCAGCCCCGAGATGGCTCCTCGTGCGTCGAGCACGACGCGCTGGAGCCCCCCACCCACGGTGCCAATCCACACGGCGCCAGAGGGGTCCTCCAGCAGCGAGCTGACGTGGTGGTGGCTGAGCCCCGGCGAGCCGCCTGGGACGAGGCACGTACAGTCCAGGGACGCCCCCTCCACCGTGCAGACGCCGGCCCCTCCCGAGCGCGTGCCCACCCAGAGCCGCCCGCGACGGTCCTCCATCAGCACCGTGATGAAGTCATCGGGGAGCGAGCGAGGATTCGCGGCGGAGTGACGGAAGACGATGAAGTCATCGGTCTCCGGCTGGTAGCGATAGAGGCCGCCCCCTCCAGCGCCCAGCCACACGCGGCCTCTGGCGTCCTGGAGCAGCGAGTAGACGAAGCCCGGCGCCCGGCCCTCTCCCTGGCCCAGTCCCCGGAGATAGAGCCGGAAGTCGCCGGTGACCGGATCGAAGCGCCATGCGCCATCGGAGATGCCGCCCCAGAGAGGGCCCTCGCGGGTGCGCAGCAGGGAGAGGACACCATTCACGTTCACCGCCTCGTGAGAGGGCAGGACCAGCTGCTCCACCGCACCCGTGGCCACGGTCAGTCTCGCCACGCCGTCGCCGTAGTGGCCCAGGAGCAGGCGCCCGTCACCATCGGGCAGCACTGCGTAGATGTCCCCGTGTGCCAGGGCGTTCGCGGCCTCCGAGCCCACCGTGTCGACGCGGTGGAGGACCGGCGGATGGAGGGAGGCCCGGAACAGCCCCGCGCCGAAGGTGCCGACGAACAAGCCCCGCTGTGCGTCCAGCGCCATCGCCCCCTGGTCGATGTGCTGCCCCCCCGCGCCCTCGACGGGGATCGACTCCACGGCCAGCCGCCCGGTCGCCGTGTCCAGGCGGTACAGGCCCGCGCCGTAGGTGCCAATCCAGAGCGTCCCCGCTCCATCCGGCTTCAGCTCGGTGACGTTGAGGAGCGCCGCGGAGAGCTCCGGCGGCGAGAGCACCACGCGGCTCAGGTGCGTGGCGCCAGGCGTCCACCGGTAGAGACCCTCCCGCGCGCCGACCCAGAGCCCACCTCCTTCGGCGGGCGCGAGGCTGAAGACGTCCTGGGCGGCGAGCCCTCCTGACTCCGCGGGAACACGCTCGAAGAAGGGCTCGCCCGCGCGCCGCCGGAACAGGCCCCGGCCGACGGTGCCGGCCCAGAGCGTCCCGGAGTCCTCACGGTGCAGCACCATGACGAACTCGTCCCCGCCCCCGGGCAGCAGCGGGGTCCGCGAGGCATGGCCGGTCGCCGGGTCCAGCAGGCAGAGCCCGGTCGCCGTCCCCACCCACAGCCGCCCCCCCTCCGCGTCCGCGAGCGCGAAGACCCCGCCATCGTTGATGCTCGCTGGATCCGCGGGGTCGTGGCGGAAGTGCTGGAACGACCAGCGCGCCCGGTCGAGCAGGTTCAGCCCCCCCGTGTTCGTCCCCACCCACAGCCGGCCCAGCGCATCCTCATGGAGCATCCGGATGGCACTGCTCGACAGGGAGTCGGGGTGGCCCACCTCGTGCTGGAACTTGCGGAAGCGCTGGCCGTCATGGAGGTAGAGCGCCTCGAGCGTTCCAATCCACAGCAGCCCCACACGGTCGCGGAACACCTCGGTGATCATCTCCGCATCGAAGGAGCGGGAGACACCCACCTCGCGGAAGTCGAGCCGCGGCGCACCGGACGAAGCGCCCGTCAAGAGCAGCAGGAGCAGGGTGCTCCCGAGGAGTCTGACCACACCACGCGAGACAGCGGACACCCCTGGCACCGTACCAGCAGTCCCCCACGGGACGAGCCCCGCGGACCTGGGCGCGCCCGCCTCCAGGTGCCTGCCCGGGTGCTCGGCCCATCGTCGGGTTCCCATCAACGCAGGGCCGCAGGTCCGTTGGACAGCGCACACCCGCCCTCCGGGAGCAGGTGCCGTGCCGGAAGGGCGGACCCATCGTGCGCAGCCCAGGTTGCTTGCTTCCCAGGAGATGTCATGGGCACCCGGTCCCTGCCCCAGTTCCCCGCCCTCTCGAGCCCTCCTCCCGCGGAGCCCTCCACCGACACGGCGCTCGTGGCCCGGGTCGAACCGGCCCCGAGCGGCTCCCCTCTGTTGTTCTCAGGTCTCGCGAGTGTGGTCCTCGGAGTGATGAGGAGCCTCGGGATGGCCGTGAGGTGTCTCGCCTTCGGGATTGGGGGGCTTCTCGTGGGGAGGTTCGCGAGGGGCAGCAACCACCTGCGCCGGGCGGTGATGACGCTCGTGCGATTGCCCCTGGACGTGATGCTGAGCCTCGGGGGACGGCTGCTGAGCGGAGCCCAGACGCTGCTCGGCGTGGAGCCCGTGGGGTGCCGGCTCGCCGCGAAGCAGCTCACCGAGCTGCGCAAGGTGTTCGGTGACGGCCTCGACTACGAACGGGTGCGCCTCAAGGTCGGAAGGCTGGGCCTGCTCGCGCTCGCCGGCCGCCCGTTCGCGCTCGGCAACACGCTCTATGTGCCGCGGGACCTTCCCCGGAAGGAATCGGGGGCGGGCCAGCTCCCCATGCACCTGCTGATGCGGGGCATGGGGCACATCTGGCAATACCAGACGGGTGGCACGGACCACGTGTGCGAGACATTGTGGGCTCGGGGATTCGGAGACGGCGCGGACTGGCGCACGGCGCTGGACGAGGACCGGAGCTGGCGCGAGCTGGACCCCGAACAGCAGGCCCGATTCCTCCAGGTGGCCTATGCGCGCTCCGGCTACTTCCTGGCACCGGGCCAGCGGTTCGTCGATGAGGACACCGGCGTGGACTACACGCGGCAGCTCGAGGCCGCGCTCGAGCAGGTCCGCACGAGGCGGGGAGCACCGTAGTCCCCGCGGTCCTCGCTACTTCGAAGGCCGGGGCCGGCTCGAGTCCTCGCCCTTGCCGCGAAGCTCGGGGCCGAGCGGCTTCACCGCTCGCAGGCGGGCCTTGGCCGTCAGCTTCGTGATGAGCTTGCCGGCCTTGCCCTCGTCCTCCTCATGCAGGCGCCGGTCGATGCGCTGGGTGATGTCCTCCCGGACGCGGCGGGCCTCGGCGAGCGCGGCTTCGATCTGCTCTCTCACCTGCACCGCGTGCTCGTCCAGAGCGGTGCGGCTGTACGCGGCGGTGTCCCGGCGCACCGCGAGGCGCCCCGCGGCCCCACCTGTCGTCCGGCGACGCCTCACCACCGTCCGCTTTGGCTGCCCCGTTCCTTCCTTGCGCTTGTCCGCCATCCGAGCCTCCTGCTGAACACACCAACCTCCCCGGAAGGTGGGGCGTGCACCCATGGGCTGGAAGTCCCCCTCCCGGTGCAGGCCCGGTGCAGCCAGGCAGACAATCGGCTCGTGTGCCCCCTGAATGGTGTCCCTGAATGGTGTCAAAGGACTCGCCTGCCTCCTAAATGGTGTCAAAGGACTCGCCCCCGTCGATGGTGGTCCGTCGATGGTGTCAAAGGACTCGCCCGCCTGAATGGTGTCCGCCGATGGTGTCGAGAATGGCTGTGTCAAAGGTCTCGCCGCCGAGAATGGCAGAATGGCTGTGTCAAAGGTCTCGCCGCCTGCCCCGGAGGTGTCAAAGGACTCGCCCGAGGATGGCTCGCCCGCCCGCCCGCCCGGATTGGTGTCAAAGGATTCGCACGCGAACGGGATTCGGGCGGCTCCTTGGCGAGACAGGTGCCGCCACCAGAAGCCTAGTCCTTCTGCCTACTTGAGGCTGGCCTACGGGGTGCAGAGTGCCCTGTGAGTAACTGCGGTGTGCAGGGGGAGGGGATGGGCTGGCCGCTGAGGATGTTCCAGGAGGAGGGCTACTACTTCGTCACGTCCAGGTGCTTTCAAGGGCGGCTACTGCTGAGACCCAGCCAGGAGGTGAACGAGGTGGTGGGAGGCGTACTGGCACGGGCCGTGTTGCAGAGCGCTGGCACCGTGCGGCTGCATGCCTTCACCTTCGCCTCCAACCACTTCCATCTGCTGGTATGGGCTCGGGGGGCCGCACTCGCATCCTTCATGCAGTACTTGCGCGCCAACCTCTCCAGGAAGGTCGGACGGTTGGTGGACTGGAGTGGCAGCTTCTGGGAACGGCGCTACTCAGCAGAGCCCGTACTGGACGACACAGCACTGGTGGGGCGGCTGCGTTACGTGCTGGCCCACGGGGTAAAGGAGGGCCTCGTGGAGAGAAGTGCCGAATGGCCGGGCCTCACCTGCCTGCCTCAGTTGCTGGGGCCTGCGCGGCGGCTGTTCCGGTGGTTCAACTGGACGAAGCGCTGGAGCAAACGGGGAAGCACGAACATGGCGGCAGGGACGGGGCGCTTCGCGGAGGAATGGGCCGAGCCCGTGGAGTTGGAAGTGGCACCATTGCCATGCTGGGAGGGCTTGGGAGAAGAGCAGAAGCAGCGAGCGGTGCGAGGGCTCGTGGAGGAGGAGGAAGCCGTGGCTCGAGCACGGAGCAAGCCTGTCTTGGGCGCGCAGGCCGTGCAGGCGCAGCACCCGCATACCCGGCCCGAGCGTCTCAAACGCAGCCCTCGGCCCATGGGGCATGCGTCCACGAGCCAAGCTCTACGGGAACTGCGCGAGCAGTACCGTGCCTTCGTCGCAGCGTTCCGAAAGGCCGCAGCGCAGTGGATGCAGGGGGACTTCTCGGCCCGTTTTCCCCCCTTCTCCTTCCCGCCGCGTGTCCAATCGGTTCGCGCCGCTCGACCTTTTTGACCCCCTTCCCGCAACCTTCGCGACGCAGGCGGGTTCATGGGTGAGGCGTGAACCTCACGCATCACCCACTACCTCAGGAGTCCAACATGCGCCGCCCCCTCATCGCCGCCACCGTCGCTTTCTTCCTCGGCTGTGCCGCCAACCACGCCTATGCCGAGCGCCAGCCCCATATGCGGGACGCCCTGAGCCACCTGGAGCAAGCGCTCGGAGAGCTGAAGAACGCCACGGCCGACAAAGGCGGCCACCGAGTCAAGGCCATCAGCCTCACCGAGCAGGCGATCAGCGAGGTCCGGGAAGGCATCCAGTTCGACAACCGCCACTGAGCGCGTACGAGCACGCCAGGCTCCCTGGCGGAGGGAACCGCAGACAAGCCCCACTTCGGGTGGACACCTTCCGGGGATGGAGTCAAAGGTTTCGAAATCGGTTCGTGTCGCTCGACTTCTTTGACACCTATCCCGGACACCTATCCCGCCCGTGGCCGAAGCGCTCGCATCAGGGTCTTTGAGGAGAACGCACGTGAGCGGTCGGGCTCATGTCGCTGTCTCTCGAACCCAGAGCATCCCTCCATGAAGCACATCCAGTTCCTGGCGCTCGGTCTCTTCGCGCTCGCCTTTGGCCTCGTCATCACCTCCTGCGGTGAACTTGGCGAGAGCCGCGTCACCATCAAGCTCACCGACGCCCCCGGCGACTTCAAATCGGCCGTCGTCACCATCTCGGAAGTCTATCTCCAGGGTGACGGGGGCAAGCTGGTCCTCCGCGACACGCCGGTGACCACCAACCTGGTGACCCTGGCCAACGACACTGCGGACCTCGTCAAGGACGCCGTCGTCCCGGCGGGCACCTACAAGGAGCTGCGCTTCGTCATCTCGGGCGCCTACATCGAGGTCGAGCAGGCCGACGGCAGCTCGCTCATCTACGCCACCTCCAACGATTACGCGGGGCTGCCCGCGGGCGCCAAGGTCACCGGCAACCTGCAGACACCGAGCTACAACTCCTCGGGGCTGAAGGTGAAGTTCGACGGCGACGTAGAGGTCTCCGGCGAGCAGAAGGTCATCCTGGTGGACTTCGACGTGTCCCAGAGCTTCGGCAAGGAGCGCGGCCAGGGCGATAAGTGGGTGATGAAGCCGGTCGTCAAGGGCGCGGACATCACCCTCAGCGGCAGTGTGACCGTCACCCTTACCAAGGACGCGACCGTCACCCTGCCCACCGTCGACGGCAAGGCGGTGACGCTGGCGGACTTCAAGGCCACGCTCAAGAGCACCGAGACCAGCGCAGATGGAGCCTCTGCACCTGCCGCCGAGGAGATCGCCCTGACCGACACCAACGGCGATGGCGTGTTCGAGGCACAGTTCAAGTTCCTCGTCCCCGGCAGCTACGAGATCAACTTCACCGCCCCCGCGGGCGTGAGCTTCACGACCAACCCGGCTGTGCCGGCCCCCGTCTCCATCGGCTCGGGCCAGGAGCAGAAGCAGGCATTCACCCTCAAGTCGGCCTCCGCTCTTTAGCGCCATAACGCGGGGATGGGGGAATGGTGTCGGGGGGATGGCGGAGATGGTGTCCGGAGATGGCATCGGAGATGGTATCAAAGGAATCAAACCCAGCCTTCCTCCCCTCTCATTCCCTCCGCGCGTCCAATCGGTTCTCGTCGCTCGACTTCTTTGACACCCGTCGCTCGACGAGACGCGACTTCTTTGACACCGGCACGGTGGTCGCCACGACTTCTTTGACACCTGTCCCGGGCCGGGCGACTTCTTTGACACCGGCACGGGCCACGACTTCTTTGACACCTGTCCCGGGCACGGGCGACTTCTTTGACACCGGCACGGGGCGACTTCTTTGACACCGGCACGGTGACACCGGCACGGTGCGCTCAGCGCAGCAGGACGCGGCTCGTGCCGAGCGCGTCGATCACCGCGATGACGTCATTGGGCGCGCGCTCGAAGAGGCCGGGCGTGTAGTTGCGCGAGGTAGCGGTCCACACGGGGCTCGTACCGGACCAGGTCTCGAAGTTGGTGGTCGTGCTCACGTAGCCGACGTGGCAGTTGCGCTGGTCGACGGGGGCGCTCGAGGAGTCGGGCGCCCCCGCCTTGTCCTCGTCGGTGCAGAACGCGACGCCCACGGGCCCGTTGCCCACGCGGATGGCGAAGGGCACGTAGGCGTTGTAGCGCCGCCCGGAGCCAGGGTCGACCCGCGACGCGTAGACAGTGCGGCGCAGGGATTCGTCCCAGGTCCTGCCTCCGTCCCACGACTGGACGGCGTTGATGACATTGGCGTGGGCGCCGCCGGTGGCGAAGGGCTCGACGCCCTCGACGACGGCCATGAGACGGTCCCCTCCGAGCTGCACGACGGTGGCCATGCCTTCGCGGTTGAGCGCGCCAGCGCGCTTGTCCCAGGAGACGGCCACGACGCCATACGCGTCCCAAGCCCCGGTGGTGCCACGCCGTCCCTGCATGGCGATCCACTGGTGGCCGGGGTAGCCGAGCTGCGCGGCGAGCAGCTCGGAGTCGTAATAGACCTGGAGGTCCCCGTTCGCGCGCTGGAAGAGGAACGGCGCTCCCACGAAGCGGGGGGTCGGCCCGACGACGGTGCTGTCGTAGACCCAGCCGTCGCCATCGTTGTCGCTGCGAGTGACGGTGATGCGCCACTGGCCGCTGGAGAACTCGCGGAAGGCGCAGAAGACGGTGTGAGAGCCCGGGATGGCGAGCATCGTCACGTCGCCGAACTCCACGTTCGGGTTGTTGGCGACCGAGCCGTGGACGTACCAGCTCGCGCCATTGTCGCGGCTCGCCCAGACCGTGATGCCGTGGCCCGTGCTCGCCCCGCCCAGCAAGAGTCCATCGGAGCGGCGAGTAATGGTGCGGATCGGCGCGCCACCGCTGGCCATCAACACCCGCCAGCCCCCGCCGGGCAGCGCCGCTTCATTCCGCGCGAGGGTCTCGGTGCTATCGGGAAGTTCCTCGGGCACGCATGCGGAGAGCGGCACGGAGAGGAGGGCCAGCGCCATCAGGAGCCGGCGATGGAGGCTGGAGGCAGGGCGGCGCGTCAGGGAGGTCGCGGTCATGGCCTCCAGCGTGCCGGGAGAGCCATCCAGGAATCAAGAGATTAAGCAGCAAAACGCGCAAATCACCCAATCACTGACGAACCCGGCCAGGGCGAGCGTCTCCGGCACATCGACCAGGGACGCCGCCCGCGGCCGGGGAGCCGGCTAGAACAGGACGGGAATCCGCTGGAACCCTCTCAGCCCGGAGCCGGTGCCCCACTGCAGTTCCTCGGCGGGAACGGCCAGCCGCAGCTTCGGGAAGCGCTGGAACAGGGACTCGAAGGCGAGCTGCGCCTCGATACGGGCCAGCGGCGCCCCGATGCAGACGTGGATGCCCTTGCCGAAGGCGATGTTCCGGTGGGCATCGGGACGGGTGATGTCGAACGTGTCCGGATGGGAGAAGCGCTCGGGGTCCCGGTTGGCCGAGGCGAGTCCCACCGACACGTTCTCCCCCTTGGGGATGTGCGTTCCGCCCAGTTCGAGTTCCTCCATCACGATGCGGGGCGTGCTGATGTAGTCGACCGGTCCCCAGTAGCGCAGCGTCTCCTCGACCATCCCCTTGGACAGCGCGGTGGGCTCCGCCAGGAAGCGGGCGTGCTGCTCCGGGTGGGTCAGGAGCGCGACGATGCCATTGCCAATCAGGTTGACGGTCGTCACATGCCCGGCGAAGAACAGGATGAACACCATCGACACCATCTCCTGGTGGCTCAGGGTGTCGCCGTCCTCCTGGACGTGGAGCATCTGGCTGATCATGTCCTCGGCCGGCTCACGCCGCTTGCGCTCGAACAGACCGTCCAGGTACTGGGAGAACGCCCGCAGTCCGGCGCGCACCCCCTCCTCCCTCATCGCGTCCTTGCGGTCGGAGCGCAGGAGGGCCTCCGCCCATCCATGGACCTTCTGGCGATCCTCCACCGGGATGCCGAGCATGTCGCTGATGACCGTGACGGGTAGCGGGTACGCGAAGGCCTCGATGAGGTCCATCTGGCGCTCGGGCGCGGACTCACCGTGCTCAACCGCCTTCCGCTCGGCGGCGTCGAGCAACGCATCGACGATGCGCTGGACGCGCGGCTTGAGCACCTCCATGGCGCGAGCGGTGAAGTTGGGCTGGACCAGCTTGCGCAGCCGCGTGTGGTCGGGCGGGTCGAGCATCAGGATACTGTGCGCGATGGGCCGGAACTCCTCGGGCATGGAGGACTCCATCTGCATGCGCTGCTCGGGCGTCATCGCCGAGCGGAAGTCGGACGAGAGGCGCTCGTCGAGAAGCGCGGACACGGCCTCGTCGTACTGGGTCACGAAGAGCCGCTCACGCCCAGGAACCCTGCCGGACTCGCGAGCCCGGGAGCCCACTGGATGAGACCCATCCACGATGCCGCGGCCGAAGGGGCAGCGCACCACGGGCGCCGTGGCCCGCAGGTCCGCATAGGTGGCGTGGGCGGTGGCCAGGAACTCCGGGCTCTCCCTGTCCAGGACCACGGAGTCCACCATCGGGGCTTCCCGGAGGGCCCTCGCGGGGCAGGTTCCGCCCTCGCCCGGCACTGCCATCACTGACTGCTTCTGCGCGTCCGCGGTGTTCGTCGTCATTGCGTCCTCCGTCCTTCGCGTCATTTGCGGCCACTCTTCACGGGCGTCCCCCGCCGCCGATTGGATGTCTTGGGAGCCCGGCCCCCGTTTGCCTTTCGGGAGCTCCGGGCTCGTGGGGAGGCCGGGCGCTGCTCTTCGGAGGCAAGGTCCCACTCCGCCTCGTCCTCCGGACCACTCGCCGGGGCCGTGGGAGTGAGCTTCTCCAGCGCGCCGAGCGAACGCTCCAGGAGGTCCAGCGCGCGGCCCAGCTCCTTCAGCTCCGAGGAGGAGGCACTCGCGAACTGGGCGGCCATCTGCTGGGCCAGCGCCTGCCGGACCTCCTGTCCCACCGCCAATCCGCTCTCCGTCAGCACCATGCGCAGGCGCCGCCGGTCGTCGGGCTCGGTCTCGCGCCGCACATAGCCGCGCCGCTCCAAGCGGTCGAGCAGACCGGTGATGACGGCCGGAGTGACCAGCATCCGCCGCGCCAGTTGCCCGGGCGAGGAGATGCCGTCCCGGATGGAATAGAGCACGGTGAGCTGGCGCAGGCTCAGCTCCCCGCCGAGGTGGTTGGCCTGCACGCTCGCCGCGGCCCACCGGTGGAAGCGGGGAAGCAACCGAAGCGCGCGCAGCGCGTAGTCGATGGTTGGGTCGCTCCTGGTCATCGTTTCCACTCCTGACTCGCGGCCATGCGGGCCGGATTCTTTTCCTTGGTAAACGGTATGCGAAGCAAACAATCATGTAAACCCGCGAGCGTATCCTGCACGCACACACCTCCGGGCCTCTTGGTGCGCACGGAGGCAACAGGAGGCCTGGACGGTTGGATGGACTCCAGCGCGGGTCAGAGGTGGCGGGTTTCCGCGGGAGGCGACTCCCAGTGGTCGTGCCTGCCGTCCTCGTAGCGGACCGGCGCTTGCGCCAATTCCTCGACCGGGGCGTCGTCCAGACACATGACATTAACGGCGTAGAACACCCCTCCGAGCGCGTCCAGGTAGCCTCGCCCGAACGGCTTCACGCCACAGCGGCGGCAGAAGAGGTGGTGGATGGAGTGGCTGCCGAACTGGTAGTCCGACAGAGCGTCCGCTCCGCTCAGCAGCCGGAACTCGCCGGCCTTGACGATGGCCTTCCAGAACCTCGTCTTGGCGCAAATGGAACAGTTGCACCGGCTCGTCCCCTGGGCCAGGTCGAGCTCACATTCGAAGCGGACAGCGCCGCAATGGCAGCTCCCCTGGTAGTTCCTCTTCATCCGGCCCTCATGCCAGAGCGCGCCGCCTCCTTCGCGCGCCGTCTCTCGCCCCTGCTCTCCACCCGACATCCGCCTCATCTACGAAGGCCTTCGTTGACATCTACGAATCCCTTCGTATACTTTCCTCAGTAGGCTGACGGGAGGGAGCGCAATGAGTGAACAGAAGCTGCCGCGTCCAACGGACTCGGAGCTGGGCATCCTGCAGGTGTTGTGGGAGCGAGGCCCGAGCACGGTGCGAGAGGTGCACGAGGCCCTGAACAAGGGCACGGAGGGCACCGGCTACACCACGGTCCTCAAGTTGATGCAGATCATGACGGACAAGGGGCTCGTGCAGCGCGACGAGTCCCAGCGGGCGCACGTGTACACGGCGCGAGCCACGCAGCAGAAGACGCAGCGGCAGCTCGTGACAGACTTGCTGGACCGGGCTTTCGGCGGCTCGCCGACGCAACTCGCGATGCAGGCGCTGTCGACGAAGAGGGCCTCGGCGGAGGAGCTCGCCGAGCTGCGCAAGCTGCTGGACACGCTCGAGGAGGAGGAGACGCCATGAACGGAACCCTGTTGCAGTCCCTGGGCTGGGCGTTGCTGCACCTGCTGTGGCAGGGCGCGCTGGTGGCGGTGGCGCTGGGAGTGGCCCTGCGCGTGCTCGATCGCCGCGCGGCCTCCGTGCGCTACCTGCTGGCCTGTGGCGCACTGGCACTGATGCTCGTGCTGCCCGCGCTCACCGTCTGGCGCACCTATGCCACGCAGCCCGAGCCGCTCCCGCGGTCCCCTGCCCCGGCGCGGACGCACACGCCCGTGGCGATGGCGGCTCCGGTGGCACCGCTCGCACAGTCGGAGGTGCTCTCCCGTGAGACCCCGAATGACTCCGCTTCCACGCCCGTGCTGGAGCAGACGCTGGCCCTGATGGGCGAACACATGCACTGGCTGGTGCTCGCGTGGGGGCTGGGCGTGGCGCTGTCCTCGCTGCGGCTGCTCTCGGGGTGGCTGAAGCTGCGCCGCCTGGTGCGTGAGGCCGAGCCCGCGCCCGCCGAATGGCAGCAGGCGCTGGAGCGGCTGTCCCTGCGCCTGGGCATGACGCGCCCGGTGCGGCTGCTGCGCTCGGCGGCGCTGGACGTGCCGGCGGCGGTGGGCTGGCTGCGGCCGGTGGTGCTGCTGCCCGTGACGGCGCTCACCGGGCTGTCGGCGCGGCAGCTCGAGATGGTGCTGGCGCACGAGCTGGCCCACATCCGCCGCTACGACTTCGCGGTGAACATGGTGCAGACGCTGGTGGAGACGCTCCTCTTCTACCACCCGGCGGTGTGGTGGATGTCGCGCGTCATCCGCGCCGAGCGCGAGCACTGCTGCGACGACATCGCCGTGGGCACGAGCGGCAACGCCGTCTCCTACGCCCGCGCCCTCACCGCGCTCGAGGCCCTGCGCGCGATGCCCCTGGGGAGCACGAGCCCAGCGATGTCCGCGCTCGGTGGCTCGCTCACGGACCGCGTCCGCCGGCTGGTGGGTGCGCCCGCGGCGCGCTGCTCCTCGCGATGGGTGGCGGGTGCCTCGGTCGTCACGCTGATGAGCGGCGTGGCGGTGGCAGCCCCCCTGGCGGCCCTCGTCCTCCCCGAGCGCACCACCGCGACGGCCGAGGTTCCGGCCTCCCCCGCTCCGGTGAGCGCTCCGTCCTCAGCCGGGCTCTCCGTGAGCGTCCCGGGTGCCGCTCCGCAAGTGGCGCAGGCCCTGGCTCCCGTGGCCCGGGATCTGGCCATGACCGTGGCGTCGAGCGTCGTGACCTCGCTGACTTCCGGTGACTCGCTGACGAACCCCCTCCTCGCCCAGGCTCCGGTGCCCGTACCCGTTCCGGTGCCCGTGCCGAAGCTGACGATCGCCAGCAACCCGAACCCGAATCCCAACCCGAACCCGAATCCCGATTCGGACTACGACGAGGACGAGGACACGACCCGCGTGGGTACGAAGCCGCTCTCGGTGGATCAGCTCGTCGCGCTCAAGGTGGCCGGCATCTCGCCCGAGCGCATCAAGGAAGTGGAGTCGCTCGGCTACGAGCCCACGGTGGGCAACCTGGTGCAGTTCGGCCACGCCGGGGTGTCGCCCGAGTTCGTGAAGGAGATGACGGGCGTGCTGGGCCGCAAGCCCACCGCCGAGGAGCTGGTGGAGATGAAGCACCTGGGCGTGACGCCCGAGCGCGTGAAGGCGCTCGCGGCGGCCGGGTACGGCAAGCTCTCCGCGGACGAGCTCACGCAGGCGATGGCGCTCGGCGTGGACGAGCGCTTCATCAACGATCTCCGCTCCGCCGGCTACGACAAGCTGAGCTTCGAAGACCTCGTGGAGCTGCGCGCCCTCGGCGTGAATGGACAGTTCATCCAGGCGATGAAGGCCGCGGGCTACGACAAGCTCTCCGGGGAGGACCTGGGGCAGTTCAAGGCGCTCGGCGTGTCCCCGGAGTACCTGCGCACGCTGCGCGAGTCCGGGCTGGACAAGCTCCCCGCGGAAGAAGTGGTGCAGCTGCGTGCCCTCGGCGTGGACGCGGACTTCATCCGCAAGCTGCGCGACGAGGGGCTCGACAAGCTCTCGGTGGACGAGCTGGTCCGCCTGAAGACCAGCGGCGTGGACGCGGACTTCATCCGCGCGCTGCGCAAGAAGCAGTAACCGGCAGTCCCCTTCCCCTCACCTCCCACGAGCCCACGGCCGCGCTCCCCGCGCGCGCCGCTGGGCCCTCTTTTGCCCGAAACATCCCGAAGTGACTCCGAAGGAATCCGAACCATGAGAACTCCCAGGATGCCGTACCCGCTCTTCGCCGCCGTGCTGCTGTGGACCGTCTCCGCGCTGGCCGCTGCGCCGTACACCGGCACGTGGACTGCCAGGCCGCTCGAGGACGGACTGATGATGAACTTCCAGGTCAAGGAGAACGGCCAGATGGGCCTCACCCTGCCCCGCTCGGCCCTCCAGGGGCTGAACACCGCGGATGGCTCGGACACGAAGTTCCAGCTCGTGCGCGAGGCGGGCACCGTGAGCTTCGAGGGCCGCTTCGCCAACAGTGAGGGCGCGGGCCACTACCAGTTCGAGCCCAACGCCACCTGGCGCCAGGAGATGGCGAAGCTCGGCTACACGGAGGTCACCCTGGAGGAGCAGTTCCATTTCGCCCTCTTCGACATGACCCCGGCGCGGGTGAAGGCGCTGGCGGAGCTCGGCTACACGAAGATTCCGCACGACGAGCTGCTCCAGGTGGCCATCTTCCAGGTGACGCCTGAGCACATCCGTGCCATGAAGGCGGCCGGCTACGACAAGCTCACGCTGGAGGAGCTCATCCAGTCGCGCATCCACAAGGTGACGCCGGAGCACGTCCGCGAGCTCGCCGAGCTGGGCTTGCGCAAGCTGGACTTCGACGACCTGGTGGCCACGCGCATCCACGGTGTCACCGCGCAGTTCATCCGCGAGGCGAAGGGCCTGGGCCTCGGGGAGCTCTCCCTGGAGAACCTGGTGGCCATGCGCATCCACGGCGTCACCCCGGACTTCATCCGCGAGGTCAAGGGCCTGGGTTTCGCCAGGCCCACCCTGGACGAGCTCGTGTCCATGCGCATCCACGGCGTCACCCCTGCGTATGTCCGGGAGATCCGAGAGGCCGGCTATCCGAACGTGACCATCGAGCAACTCGTGCAGATGCGCATTCACGCAATCGACGGGAGCTACGTCCGTTCCCTCTCCAGGAATAAGAACGCGAGCAAGCAGTAGTACAGGGCCAAAGACCACGAGAGGGGGGTCTTTCACATGCTGCGTGAGTGGATTCTGACGGCGGGAGTCGTGTGGGCAGCAACGGCCTCCGCCGCCGTCGAGGGACCTGGCCGCAACCAGTTCCTCCGCGCGGCGCGGGCGAGCGGCCCGGTGGCGGTGGACGGCCGGCTCGACGAGGACGCGTGGGCGAAGGCCCCCGTCTTCGATGGCTTCGTTCAGCGCTTCCCGGAAGCGGGCAAGGACCCCAGCGAGCGCACCGAGCTGCGCGTCCTCTACGATGATCGCAACGTCTACATCGCCGTCACCTGCCACGACTCCCAGCCGGCGCTCATCAACCGCAACCTGGGGCGCCGGGACAGCGACCTGTACTCGGACCGGGTGAAGGTGCTGCTGGACACGACGCACGACCACCGCACGGCGTACGTCTTCACGGTGAACGCGGGTGGAGTGCTGTCGGACGGCCTGTACTACGACGACCGGAACTACACCTCGGACTGGGACGGGGTGTGGGACGCGGCGGTGGACAGCACCCAGGAGGGGTGGGTGGCGGAGTTCGCCATTCCCCTGTCGCTGCTGCGCTTCCCCGAGACGCCGGTGCAGACGTGGGGCTTCTCGGTGCGCCGGGACATCGCCCGCCGCAACGAGGAGCTGGAGACGGTGCTCAACCCGCGCACCAGCAACGCGGTGGTGTCGCGCCTGGGGCACCTGACGGGACTGGAGGAGCTGCGTCCGCAGCGGGCGGTGGAGCTGGTGCCCTACCTGGCGGCGCGCACGGTGGCCCGGCCGCAGTTCTCGGACGAGGCGAGGCCCTGGCCGCGGCTGGTGGACCCGTCGCTGGACCTGGGGTTGGACTTCCGCGCGGCCCTCACCAGCAACCTGGCACTGACGGCCACGCTCAACCCGGACTTCGGCCAGGTGGAGGCGGACCAGCTCATCCTCAACCTGTCCACCTTCGAGGCCTTCTTCCCGGAGAAGCGCACCTTCTTCACGCAGGGCCTGGAGCTCTTCAACCCGGTGGGCGGACAGGGGATGCCGCAGACGCTCTTCTACTCGCGGCGCATCGGACTGGAGACGCCCATCCTCGGGGCGACGAAGCTGACGGGCACGGTGGTCCCGGGCGTGGAGGTGGGCGTGCTGGACGCGGTCGTCACCGGACCGTGGAAGCGGGACGTGGACGAGGAGCGGCCGGACCGGACCGTGGGCATGTACCTGAATCGGCCGCTGCACGTGGGGCCCAACAACGCGCTGCCCACGGACCCGGCGGTGCCCATGAACTACCTGGCGGCGGTGGTGCGCGGGAAGGTGGGCGAGGGCTCGCGCGTGGGCGGCATGGTGACGATGGCCACGCCCCTCGTCAGTGGCTGCACGCGGGAGGACGCGGAGCTCGATGAGGAGCTGCAACCGGCCCCGTGCCTGGCGCGGGGTGGCAATGCCGCGGCGGTGGACTTCGACCTGAAGACGGCGGACGGGGTGTACGGGGTGATGGGGCAGGTGGAGGGCTCACAGACGGTGGGCGGCCTGCCCGAGCGCACCCTGCGGGATGGCACCGTGCTGCGCCAGGGAGACACGGGGTATGGCGGCTACGTGCGCGCGGGGAAGTACGGCGGCGAGGGCTTCCGTTGGGACGTGGGCTATGACTTCACCTCGCCCCGGCTGGACCTGAACCCCAGCGGCTTCCTGCGCACACAGAACGAGCACGCGCCCCGCGTCGGGCTGCGCTACCAGCGCCCCAACGGCATGGGGCCGCTGAAGGCCTACTTCGCCAACCTGTCCGGAGGCACGCGGTGGACGACGGACGGACGGGGCATCAACCGGGGAAGCTGGATCAACTTCAACACGAGCGTGCAGCTGCCGAGCTTCGACGCCATCGGCATGGAGGCGGGCGTGGACTTCGGCGGCTGGGACGTGCGCGCGGTGAAGGGCTCGGGCGTGCCGCTGGAGAACACGAACTCGGCCTTCGTGGACATCTTCGGGGACACCAACCCGAACCGGCCGGTGTCGGCGGGAGGCTACGTCTCGTTGGGGCGCCATACCCAGGCGGCGGGCCCGGTGGACCCGGCATGGGGCTGGACGGTGAACCTGTACGGGACGGCGAGGCCGCACCCGGCGCTGGAGACGCGGCTCGAGCTGCTCCTGGACCGCACCCCCACGGGGCCGCGCTACATCGACGACCTGGGCGACAACCGCTTCCTGCTGAGCCCGCTGCTATCGGACACACTGTCGCTGACGCTGCGGCAACAGTGGGTGGTGACACCGAAGCTGACGCTGCAGGCGTATGCGCAGCTCTTCACGTCGTATGGCGCCTACGGCACGTACTACGAGGGCGTGTCGGACGCGAGGCACACGCCCATCCGCTTCGCCAGCCTGACGCCGGTGGAGCATGAGAACACGGACGACTTCCACGACGTGGCGCTGAACCTGAACGTGGTGCTGCGCTGGGAGTACCGGCTGGGCTCGACGCTGTACGTGGTGTACACGCGCGGGCAGCAGCGCTACCCGGTAGCGGACGGCGTGCGGCCGCCGCACACGCTGATGCCGCAGGGCCTGATGGCGGGCGCGGCCAATGACGCGCTGATGGTGAAGTGGAGCTGGTACTGGGGCGTGTGAGCCCTCGGGAAGGGCACACTCGCCCGCCTGTCCCCTCTCCGACGTCTGGCTTCGTGCACGAATGTTAAATCGGGTTTAACATTCGTGCATGCAGGTGAATCGCCCGGACGCGCCCAGCTGGAGTCGAATCTACGAGGTGGCCGCTGGCCAGGGTGGCTACATCACCACGCAGCAGGCACAGGAGGCCGGCTACTCGCTGCCACTCCTGACCCACCATGTGAAGCAGGGACGACTGCAGCGAGTCCGTCGCGGTGTCTACCGTCTCACCCACTACCCTGCTGGAGAGCACGAGGACCTCATCGTGCTCTGGCTCTGGAGCGAGCAGGCGGGTGTCTTCAGTCACGAGACTGCGCTCTTGCTCCACGATCTCTCGGACGCCCTGCCTGCGGTGTATCACCTCACTCTGCCAGCGGCATGGTCACATCGACGGCTGCGCGTCCCCGAAGGCGTACGGCTGTACTACGCAGACGTCGGCGAAACCGAGCGAACCTGGGTGGGCGGAGTTCCCATTACCTCGCCCCTGCGCACACTCGTGGATTGCATGGCCGCCCATGTGTCTCCCGAGTTCATCCACACGGCTCGCAGGCAGCTCCTCCGGCGGGGTCTCGCCAGTGCAGCGGAGCTGAAGAACATGAAAGGTCATTCCCATTGAGGTGACCTCATGAGTAACCTGCGGGCGTGAGTTCCCATCCATACCGGACCTCCGCGGCCTTCAAACAGGCGCTCGAAGCACGCCTGCGCGCCGCGGCCGCATCCAGCGGAATGCCCATGAATCGGCTCCGCCAGCGACTCATCTTCGACCGCTTTCTCGTACGCGTGTTCGCCATCCTGGGTGAGAACACCCCGCTCAAAGGAGGCATTGCCCTCGAACTGCGCCTCTCTCGAGCACGAACCACCAAGGATGTGGATCTGCGCTGCACCGGGAAGCCGGATGCTTTGTTGGGACAACTCCAAGCCGCGGGGAGAACACCAGCGGAGGAGCCGCTCTTCTTCGAGGTGAGCGCTGGTCCTCAGGGCGACATCATCAACGGCGAAGGAGTGGTCTACGAAGGCCGCCGCTTCCGCGTGCACACCCGGCTGGATGGTCGCCCCTACGGGGAGCCCTTCGGCGTAGATGCCGCGTTTGGAGACGTGCTGGTGGGCACCCCCGAAACCATCGAGGGCAGTGATTTCCTCTCCTTCGCGGGCGTCCCCCGGTCGCGGCTGCGCATCTACCCGCGCGAATCCCACGTCGCCGAAAAGCTGCACGCCTACACGCTCCCGCGAGAACGAGAGAACGAGAGAACTCGAGAGTGAAGGACCTGCCCGACCTCGCACTCCTGGCCCAGACGGGCACCTTCGACAGAAGGCTCCTGCGCTCGGCGCTCGAAGAGACGTTCTCCTTCCGCCGCTCGCATCCTCTGCCGAACGCAGTCCCTCCCCCGCCCTCCTCCTGGAGTCCTATCTACGAGCGCATGGCTCGAAACGATGGACTGCCCTGGACCACACTCGCGGACGTCTACCGCGCCGCGAGCACATTCCTCGACCCCATCCTGGGCAGCGGAGGGGAGACGTGGAAGCCCGACCGTTGGACTTGGGAGTGAGGCCCCCCTCGCTCCTACTCCAGCGAGGGACCGGTGTCCCCGGGCATCAGGGCCTGCCGCGCGAGCGACACGGGCAGTCCGAGCCTCAGGAACCGGTCATGGAAGTCTCGCAGCGAGAACTTCTGTCCTCGTGCCTCCAGGTAGCGCTTGTAGTCCTCGCGCAGCTTGAGGATCTGCATCCGCCCCAGCGCGTAATAGAGATACGTCGGGTTGAACGTGCCGCGCTGTACCTCTCGCAATGCCGGGAAGGGCTCGAAGTACGCAATCTCCGCGTACCGTTTCGCCGCCCCTTCCACCGACTCGCCAAACGCGTGCATCGACAGGCCCGCGTGCCACCGCGCATGCCTCTGCAGCGCCCGCCTCAACTGCCCCAACCTCACCGACGGGTCTCCCCCTCCAAAGCCCTCGTCCACCATCATCTGCTCCACGTAGTGCGCCCAGCCCTCCACCAGTGATGCCGGCGAGAACACCTTGCGCACCTCCGTGGGTATCTGGGCCTCGTACAGCAACTGCACGAAGTGCCCCGGCATCGCCTCGTGCACCGTGACTCCCAGCAGCCCCGCGTGGTTGAAGTACGTCAGGTGCTGCGCCTTCTGCTCCGCCGTCCACCCCGGCTCCACGTTGGTGATGTTGTAGAAGGCCTCCGTCGCCCGCGTCTCAAACGGCCCCGGTGTGTCCATCGATGCGAAGCCCATCCGCGCGTACAGCGGCGTCTCGCGCACCATCGGCAACCGCTCTGATGGCAGCGTCATCAGCCCCTTCTCCAACACGAACCGCTGGCACTCCTCCAATTGCTTGCGCGCCGTCGGAATGAGCTCCTCCGCCGTCGGATGGTCGTGCACCAGCGCGTCCATCACCGCCACCGGAGACTTCGTCGCGTCCACCCGCGCAGCCTCCGCCGCCACCCTCGTCTGATACTCCCGGATGGCCCGCTCGTTGATGTCCCGAAGCTGCCCGGCCGTCAGCTCCACGTGCTCCTCCAGCGCCAGCTTCCGCTCGAAGAGCACCCGCCCCAGCCGGAAGTCTCCGTTCGCCTTCGGCAACAGCTCCTGCTCCTGCCACCGCGCGAAGCCCTCCACCTCGGCCGTGGCCTTCGTCAACGCGGCGGAGAGCTCCTGGCGCAGCGCCGCGTCCACCCGCGACAGCCCCTGTGCCTCCAGCGCCTTCGGCAGGTCCGAGCGCAGGAAGCCCACCGTGCCTCGTGTGTCTCGCAAGGCCTGCTCGGCCCACGGCCTCGGCACGTCGCGCAGGTTGGCCTTCGCCGCCGCCACCACCTCCGCTATCCGCTCCATCCTCGCCATCAGGCTCCGCACCCGCTCCTCCACCGGTGCGAACTCGCGCTGCGACAGCGACGAGAGGCCACTCGCGATGGTGCTGTTGTAGAGCATCGGGTTGCGCTGCCAACCCCGCTCCTCCTCCAACTCCAGCAGCTCCGCGCGGATGGCATTCTCCAGGATGCGCACGTCGAACACCGCGTCCCCGGTGAGCGCCCCCCGGTCCAGCTTCTCCAGCCGCGCGAGCCACCCGTGCAGCTCCCCGGCCCTGCGCTGGAAGGCTCCGGCCGACATGTCCGGCAACCGCGTGTCGTGCTGGTGCAGGCCCAGGTTCGTCGAGCGGACCGGGTGGGCGGCGTAGTACCCGTCGAGGTACTCGCGGGCGAAGCGGGCGTACTCGGCATCTGCGGGAGTGGAGGCCATGGCGGACGCGGAAGCCGCCGCTCCAGCTCCCGAACGCGAAGCGCACGCGGGAGTCAGGAGCAGGGCGGCACAGCAGAGGGTGGTACGAAGAATCACGGCGACTCGCGACGAGGGGTGGAGCCCGCAGTGTCGATCTCCCTCGTGCGGCGGGGAAGCCCCCTGGAGTGAAGCAATGCTTGCGGATGACGTGCCTCCTCCCTCAGCCTCCACCGCCATGCACATTCGCGCGCTGCTCGCGTCCGCCCTCCTCCTGCCCGCCTGCTCGGCGCAGAAGGCCTCGCTCACGCCCACTCCGGAGCCCACGTCCACGTCACCCGCGGCGCCTCCAACCGGCCTCCAGCGCGAGGGAGGCCCTTTCGGCACGCCCCACCCCTTCGTCTTCCAGGCCGCCGCCAGGGATGGGCGCTGGGTCGTCGCCTGCCAGGCCCGCGAGGACACGAATGGCGATGGCAAGCTCGAGGTCCTCTACGGCATGCATGGAGACACCCGGGGTGACGAGCTCGTGCCCTACCTGTTCCTCGAACCCGGCGCGGGCGAGCGCTTCGAGGACTTCCTCACCGCGGACCCGACCGGCCGCTACCTCGTCGTCGTGCGCGATGGCTCGCTCCGGCTATTCGACTCGTACAAGCGCACCGACACCGAGCTGGCCGCGCCAGGCGCCTTCCCCGACAGCAATGCCCCTGGCACGGCCCTGCCCGTGTCCTTCTCACCCGATGGCAAGCGCCTGCTCCAGGTGGTGTTGAACGGGCCGGACAAGAAAGCCTCGGCCGTCCTCATCCACCTGGAGGATGGAAGCAGGCAGGAGATTCCGCACGGTCCCGACGAGCTGGGGCAAGCCGTGCTCCAGCCGGACGGCCGGTGGGTGAAGTTCGGCGTGCTCACACAGGACAGCGATGGCGATGGGAAGCTGGCGTGGCCCCAGATCAACACGTCGCTCTCGCCGCGGCGCTGCCGGGGTCCCATCCTCTCGTATAGCCGGTATGGCATCACCGGGGACAAGCCCACCTTCGTGCTGCGCCGGGTGAACGGAGGTCCGATCGTCCCGGCGGACGACATGCTCGTGCTCGTGGGCAACTTCC
This sequence comes from Vitiosangium sp. GDMCC 1.1324, assembly GCF_003044305.1. Lineage (GTDB taxonomy): Bacteria > Myxococcota > Myxococcia > Myxococcales > Myxococcaceae > Archangium. The sequence goes on from NZ_PZOX01000002.1 coordinate 747,759, forward strand.
TGCTGAAGCGCGGCGCCCAGGGCGAGCTGTCCGCCGAGGATGCCTCGGGCCAGCGCACCGAGTGGGTCCCCGCGAGCTGCGGAGCCCGCATCATCCACGTGGACACCGAGCACGAGCAGCTCCTGGTGGCCTGCACCGCGCAGGGCAACGCGCTCGAGCTGCACGGCGCCCGGGTGCACCAGTCGCTCGGGTTGTCCGTCGAGCCGCCCAGAAGGGAAGACCTCTCCGGCGAGCCCACCCGGCTCTATCCGGTCACTCCCTCTGCTCCGGCTGGAGGCGCGCCGTCCCCGCTGAAGCAGACCCTGGTGGACCTCGAGACACGCACCCTGCACCCGGTCCCCGTACCAGGGGAGGTGCACTACACCGACGGGACTCGCGTCCTGGTGGTGCAGTCCTCCGAGACCAGCCAGGCCAAGACACTGTGGTTCCTGGACACCGCCACCGGAGAGCAGCGCGAGCTCGGTTCGCTCCCGCCGGAGGGCTATGGAATCGAGGCCGCGGGGAACTTCGTCTCCATCCTGGGCGTGCTGGTGGACCTGGGCACCGGACGGATCCTCGGCCCGGTCGATGAATCCCTCGAGATTCTCGACACCCAGGGGCGCACGTTGAGCGCCGGGAACAAGATGGGGCGGCAGGCGCCCCTCGGACCCGTCCAGTGGATACCGGCCGTGAAGCTCGCGCCCGCGCCCGCGAAGTGACGTGGCAACGAGGCCTCGTCGAGCAGAGGACTTCTGACGGCGAAGATGGGCATATCATCGGCTCCTGCGTGAGCCCTGATAGGCTCGCGCCAACATGAGACGGGGAATGGCTCGACCCGCAGGGTGGATATGCCTCCTGGCCCTGATGCTCCAGGCCTGCGCGACTACAGGAACACTGGATGAGCTCGAAGCCGAGGAGGCGCCTCCAGCGGAGGAAGAGAGGAGGGACCTGCCTCCACCGTGGGAAATGCGCACCGCGGAGACGGACGAAGACGCACGCCGGGCCGAGGCCGCGGCGGCCCTGTCGGGCATGAGCGGAGTGGCCAGCCATGTGGAGGCGGCAGGGACCGAGCTGGCCTTCCGCTTCTGGGCACAGAACGGTGTACTGACGCTGCTGTCCTGGAAGCGAGGTGCCGGAGGAGCGGACCTCGCGGGGAAGGTGGACTCGTTCGTCCCGGGCTTCGAGCTCAACCTTCTCACCTACGTGGGGGCTCGCACGGGAGAGGTTGTTCTCACCTTGCGTCAGGAGCGGAGGGGCTGGGGGCTGCGGTCCCTCACCACCATGGAGGGTTCCAGACCCCTGGAGGCCAGGACGTTGCCGGTGCGGCGCACGGGTGTGACGGCGGACACCCTCACCCAGGCGCATGCCGTGGCCGCCCAGCTGACCCGAGGACTGCGGGTCCCTGAAGGAGGCCGTGCCACTGCATCGGCAGATGTCCTGTTGGATGACGACCGGGTTCTCGGGGCAACGCTCGTTCGCTACGAGTCCCAGGGGGGCTCTCCTGCCCGCGAGCCCTCACCGGACCTGGTCGCGCATCTCACCCAGGCGCTCCTGCCCTTCACCCACGGCATCGGGCCGCGCACGGTCCGGCTGACTCTGGAGGCGGAGCATCGCCGGGCCGAGCGCCATGCACGTTGGCGTGTGATGGAGGCCGGGACGCTACGCCCGGACTTGCCGGCCCCACCCGACCTCGTCGCCGAGCACTACGCGCTCTACGAGCGCATCCTTCGCGAGTGGAGGGAGGAGACGAAGGACTCCTTCATCCAGGCGGGGGTCACCAGCACGGAGTTCCTCGCCACCTGGTTCATCAGTGGCCTCGCGCTGCGGGGTGGCCACGTGCTCTTCGAGGCGGTAGCCCCCAGGCTGGCGCCCATCCTGGCGCGAGGAGGCGCGGAGACGGTGGCCTGGTTCCGCTCCTTCCTCGCCCGGATACGCCCGGCGGAGCGGGAGCAGTTCCATCGCTTGTGGACCAAGGCCCAGACGCAGGGACTCTCGACCGCGGAGAAGGAGCAACTCCGCAAGCTCTTGGCCCGCTTCGAGAAGCTCCTCGAAACCAAACTGGACGACTATGCAAGTGGGGAACTCAGGCAGATAGCTCACAATGATTTCTACAGGAAGTTCCATACCGACCTTGCGAAAATCCTGATGGATGAGCGGGGATGGCTTTATCCCGTGCATCATCGCATTCCCCTCGAGCACGCCCATCTCTTCGAGCGGTTGAACATCAACGCGCGGGAGAACCTGTGTGGGGTGCACAAGTTCGTGCACGGGAAAATCAACAACATCTGGACGTCTTTCCGGCGGGCCAAGGGCAAGGCCACCGCGGAAGACGTGCGAAAAGTGGCAGCCATCATCGACCGGCACTTTGGCCGCTGGTTCAACCAACGATATGAGGCGGGTAGCTCCGCATCCGCACTTGCCAGAGCCGAGGCGGATGCACTCGAAGAAGTGAAGATTCTCGTAGACCTCATCCTGAGATGAGCATGGCCATGAATGCAGATATTCCACTACCTGGTCTCGACCGGCTGATGGAGGTGTACCGGAAGCACGGGCTGCCCATGAAAGTCCTGCCACCAGGGCACTCTCCCCCCTCGGCTGGAGAACTCGTGGCGGGCCATCCCTTCGATCCCGTGCTCGCGGCCGTCTACAGGCGCCTTGGCGGTGCTGATTTCGGATTCCTGGATGAATTCAACGGAGAGTTCTCCCTCAACCCGGTCAATGATCAACTCAACGGAATCGTCCTGGACACCGAGGGATTTGGACGCCCGGAGGAGCCCTGGCACTCCTCTGTCTTCTTCGGGGGCCCCCCCGGGTTCGCCTACTACTACGCCGTGGTGCCGAGGCTGGCCGACGAGCGGGGCCGCCAGCCCGTCATCTACATCGATGGCTACATGAACTATGTCCTGCCCATCGCATCCAGCGTCGATCGCTTCTTCGACGCTCTCTCCCACTACATCGACATGCTCGTGGTGGACCAGGGCATCCTGTTCGATGGCATGCGAGGCATCCAGTTTCCGGGGAGCGTGCCCGAGCTCATCGCCCGTGACCGCCGGCTGGTCGAGATGATCGTCACCGGGCGCTTCGACTTCATCATGAACCTGGGCGACGAGGGCCAGTACCAGGACTGGCTCGCCCAGGTGAAGTCGGCCTGAGGGAGAAGCTCCCACCCCAAGGAAGGGCCAGCGGAGCGGGATCCCCATGGCACACGGAGCCCGCCGCCCGGGGGGCGGCCGGACGGGCATGGTCCGTGGGGCCGGAGTGCATATCCGCAAGCCACTGCCCGTCCAAGCCCGTGAATGCCATCTTGAACATCCAGTGCCGAGCCCCCGTGCACGAGGAACGTGCGGGAGGAGTCCTCCTGGGCTAAGGGTTCCCCTGCCTGCCAGCCCGGGCACCGCGCAACCCCCCGAGGCCCGCTCCCTGGAGGAGGTACCAAGAGATGTCCGAACAGCAGCCCAAGAAGAAGCGCTGGCCCTACGTCGTGGGCGGCATCGTCCTGTTCCTGGTGATTGTCGTGGCCGTCGCCCTGTGGCGGCTCGATGCCTTCCTGCTCCAGCGCGCCCGCACCGAGGCCGCGCAGCTCTCACAGACGCTCGGCCGGCCCGTGGAGATTGGTGGCGTCAGCACGCAGCTCATTCCCCATGTGGGCGCCGAGGTGGAGAACGTAGTGGTGGGCGCCGCCGAGGGTGAGCAGGTGCCCCTCGCCGAGCTGAAGAGGGTCGACGTGGCCGTGGCGCTCTGGCCCGCGCTGACCTCGCGCGGCAAGGACATCCAGGTGCAGAACGTCGAGGTCTCCGGGCTCACCGTCAACGTCGTCCGGCTGCCGGATGGCACCACCAATGTCACCCGGCTGCAGGAGAAGCTCGCCCAGCAACAGCCGAAGGAGGAGGAGCCCCCCGCCGAGCAGAAACCTCCTACGGACCTGTCGGCGGTGCGCGTGGACCGGGCGGCGCTCACCGACGCCACCATCCGCTTCATCGACCGCAGCCAGGCGCAGGCGCGCGAGCTGGCCATCTCCGACCTCGACGTGGAGGTGAAGGACCTGCGCGCGGGCAAGCCGCTGGAGGTGGTGCTCCACGCCGCGGTGCTTGCGCAGCAGCAGAACTTCCACCTCACCGTGCAGACGGCGCCCCTGCCGGCCTCGCTCACCCCGGTGCCCGAGCGCGTGGTGCTCAAGTCCGAGCCCATCGACCTCACGCCGCTGGGGCCCTTCCTCGGCCCGGAGGTGGGACTGCAGGCGGGCACGCTGCGCGCGGACTGGACAATGGACCTGGGCGCGGCGGTGCCCGGCGGCGTCGGCCCCACGAAGCTCCAGGGCGGCCTGCGCGCACAGGGCCTGCGCTTCACCGGAGCCGAGGGCGGCAAGGCGCTCGACGTGGTGCTGGACACCGACGTGACGGGCGACATGAAGACGGGAGACCTGTCGCTGCAGAAGCTGCTGCTGGAGCTCGGCCCGGCCCGGCTCACCGGCAAGGGCCAGGTGAAGGGGCTGCTCACCGAGACGCCCTCGGTGCAGGACTTCGAGCTGGTGGGCCAGAACCTGGACCCGGCCGCGCTGGCCGCGTACTACCCGCCGCTGCGCAAGTCGCTGGCCCAGCAGGTGTCGGGCCCTATCGGACTGGTGGTGCGGGGCGGCGGCACGCAACAGGCGCAGGCGCTGACGGCGGACGTGGACCTGACGCCCGTGCGGCTGCGCATCCCCGAGCAGCTCGCCAAGGAGGCGGGCACGCCCATGCGGCTGACGGCCCGGCTCACCGGCGCGGCGGCCAGCGGAGGCCCGCTGCGCTTCGACGCGAAGGCGGACCTGGCGGGCGTGGACATGCGGCCGGGGCTGCTGCTGGACAAGCGACCGGGACAGACCTTCACGGTGGACACAGCGGGCACGTACCAGCCCGCGAGCGCCAAGGCGCCCCTGAAGGTGGACCTGAGCCGGCTGAACGTGGCGCTGCTCGACTCCACGATGTCCGGCACGGCGTCGGTGGCGCTGGCGGGCCAGGGCGCGAAGAAGACGACGGCGTTCTCCCTGGCGCTCAAGAGCCCTCGGCTCAACGTGGACGAGCTGTTGATGACGGATGAGGAAATCGCGGCCGTGACCGGGAGTCCGCCCCAGAAGGAAAAGCCCCAGAAGGAGGAGCCCAACAACCCCAATCGCTTCAACGGCATGCGCGGGGACATGCTCTTCGAGATCGGCGCGCTGCGGATGAACGAGATGGACCTGTCCAACATGGTGGCCGAGCTGAAGATGGTGGACGACCTCGTCACGGTGGAGCGCTTCACCACGGGCGTGTACGGCGGCACGGTGTCGGCGGGAGGGAGCTCGGTGCGGCTGGGGCCCGAGTCATCGCAGCGGCCCTTCGAGCTGAAGGCGGAGGTGCGCGGCATGGACGTGGCGCAGGCGCTGTCCAAGCGGGTGCCGCGCAAGGTGCTGGAGGGGAAGTTCGACGGCCAGATGAACCTGTCGGGCGTGGGCTACGAGACGAAGAGCCTGCAGGAGCGGCTCGCCGGAGCCATCCAGGGCAACCTGCTGGGCGGCGTGTTCTCCGGCATGGACATCCCGGCGGCGGTGTCCGGGCCGCTGGTGAAGGCGCTGCCGTTCACGGGCAAGGCGCTGGACAGTGAGGGCATGACGCGGCTGGCGGATCAGCTGCCGTTCGGACTGACCATCAAGAATGGCGTGGCACAGCTCTCCAAGCCGATCACCTGGACGCGGCCGGAGGCGGCGATGAGCTTCGATGGTGGCATCCGGCTGGACGGGACGCTGGACCTGGCGGGGACGGTGAACCTCGGGCCGCCGCTCATCCAGAAGATCACCCTGGGCCGGGTGAAGCCGACCGAGCCCCTCCCGCTGGCGCTGAAGCTGACGGGCAAGGCGTGGAGCCCGGAAGTGACGGGGCTGGATGTGAAGCCGGCGGCGCTGGCGCTCGCGAAGATGGCGGCGTCGAGCGCGGCGACGGAGCTGCTGGGCGAGAAGGGCAAGGAGGTGGGGAAGATCATCAACGGCGGCACGGACGCGGCGAAGCAGGCCGCGCAGGCCGAGGCGGACAAGCGCCGGAAGGAAGCCGAGGAGCGGGCGAAGCAGGAAGCAGAGGCCGCGCGCAAGAAGGCCGAAGAGGAGGCGAAGAAGCGCCTCAAGGGTCTCTTCGGCCGCTGACCGGTGAGGGAGCCCGCCTCCGCGTCTCCCCCTGGGCTTGGATCACGAAGCCGCGGGGGAGAGGCGCGTGGTGTGCACTCCCGGAGCCACGGGCCCGCGTTGCCGCAGCAGGAACTGCCGGATGGCCTCGGTCTTCGGCGAGCCCTGGAGGAACACGTCCAGCGGCTCGTCGCACAGCAGGCCCACGTTGAGCACGTGCTTGCAGTAGCCCCAGTGCCCCGTGTCCCAGTACGAGATGCGCTCGTTGTACACGCAGCGCCCCCACTCGCCCGGGGCCAGGCGGAACAGCTCCTCGTGCTTCTCGCCCCGCGACAGACCGCTCCACTCGAGCCGCCCCGGCATCCCCATCTGGCCGTAGTCCAACAGCACCCGGACTCCCTCGTCCGAACGCTCGACACGGAAGGCCTCCAGCTCGGCGTGCGTCCTGCCCTTGCGCACCTCCGTCCATTCCCGGGGCAGGAACCGCCGCTGCTCGGAGAAGTACACGTGGTGCAGCAGGAAGGCCGCGTCCCCCGCGTTGCTCCACGCGTCCGGGAGCACCAGGGCCATGGGCGTGGCATTGCGCTGCTGCGCCCCCGGGCCTCCCCGTGACTCCTTCGTCCACTCGGTCGTGAGCAATTGGAGGAACAGTCCGGAGACTCGCGTGTCCGGTCGGGGAGTGCGTCTGCTTCGATGCCGGGCCATGATGTTGCTCCCAGACGGGGCGCGTACTCGGAAACCAACGAGAGGCCCCCAGCCCTCGTGCTTCCCCGGGGACCTACCCACCCGGCCCTCCCATGTAGGACGCAGGTATATCCGTAACACTTGTATTCCCGGCAATCCCTCCCGTTCACTCCCGGACACAGGGGGTACTCAGTGTCGGGGAACCAACACTGTGCACGCCCGGTTCAGGACATCGCGGGCTACCGACGGGCCTCCACCGTCCCTTCAGGCCAGGGAGGACTGCCGTGGCTCCGCCTTCCCGAGGAGGCCCTGGATGTGCTCGCAGAGCTTCGCGGTGCCGCGCACGGCCTCGGGGAAGCCCTCGCCGAAGGTCTGGAAGTTGTGGACCATCTCCGGCCACACCTCCAGGTGCACCTCCACCCCGGCGGCACGTGCCTTCTCGGTGATGCGGACTCCGTCGTCGTGCTGCAGCTCCGCGCTGCCCACGTGGACGAACAGCGGAGGCAGCCCACTCAGGTCCGCGTGGAGCGGCGAGGCGAGCGGCGCCCTCGCGTCGGCGGTGCCAAGGTACCACTTCGCCCAATGCAGCAGCATGGCTCTGTCGCCCCAGTCGTAGCGGGCGTTGCGCTCGACGCTCTCACCGCGGCATTCGAGGTCCACCCAGGGCGCGATGACCACGGCCCCCGCCGGTAGCGGCGTGCCCTCGTCACGCAGGGCCACCAGCGCCGCGATGGCCAGTCCTCCACCCGCCGAGTCCCCCGAGAACACCACCTGCTCCGGCCGGACCCCGGTGGACAGCAGCCAGCGGTATGCGGCCAGCGTGTCCTCCACCGGCGCGGGGAAGGGGTGCTCGGGTGCCAGCCGGTAGTTGAGGCCCAACACCTTCGCCCCCGTGCCGAGCGCGATGCGCGCGATGAGATCCCCATGCGTGCGCGTGGAGCCGAAGACGTAGGAGCCACCGTGCAGGTACAGCACCACGCCGCCGCTGGCGCCCTCGCGGGGGATGAACCATTCGGCGGGGACTCCACCCGCGGACACCTGCTCGCGGCGCACGCGCTCGAGCGCTCGCGAGGGCAGAGTCATCGCCTCCATCTCCGCGCGCTGTGTAACCGCGTCGAGATGGATGATGCGCTCGTTGGTGGCCTTCATGAAGGCCACGGTGGCCTCGAACTTGAAGCTCCACCCGGGCCGCAGTGGCCCCCGCTTCGCGCGCCGGATGCCCGTGGTGATGCCCGTGCCGATCAACGCCGGCAGGAGGGTGAAGAGTCCCATGTGCGTTCCCCCTGGTGCTCGCACTGTGCACCAGGAGGAGGAGCGGGAGGAAGGAGGCGGGACTCAGTGCCGCGTGATGCCCGGAGCGGGGGCCAGCATGCGAGGGCCCAGCCGGTCACGGTCGTGCGGTGCGAGCAGGTCCATCTGCGGCCCCATCGGCACGATGCGCGAGGGATTCACCGAGTCCTGGCTCCAGTAGTAGTGCACCTTGATGTGGTCGACGTTGGTCGTCTCCGCGAAGCCCGGCGTCTGGTACAGGTCCAGCAGGTAGTTCCACAGGTTGGGGTAGTCCTGCAGCCGCGACAGGTTGCACTTGAAATGCGCGTAGTAGACGAGGTCGAAGCGCACCAGCGTCGTGTAGAAGCAGAGGTCCGCCTCGGTGAGCACGTCTCCGCACAGATAGCGCCGCCGGTCGAGCACCTGCTCCCAATACTCCAGCGCGGTGAACAGCTCGCGGCACGCCAGCTCGTAGGCACCCTGGCTCGTCGCGAAGCCCGCCTTGTACACGCCATTGTTCACCGGCTCGTAGAGCGCGTCGATCGTCTCGTCCACCTCTGCGTGCAGTTCCTCGGGCCAGAGCGTCACCGGGTGCTCGGCGAACGCGTCGAACTCGGTGTCCAGCATCCGCAGGAGCTCGCGCGACTCGTTGTTGACGATGGTCCGCTCCTTCGCGTCCCACAGGATGGGCACCGTCACCCGCCCCGAGTAGTGCGGATCCGCCCGCAGGTAGACATCCCGCAGGTAGCGCGCCCCGTTGAGCTTGTCCTCGTCCGAGCGCGGATAGCCTCCGAAGCCCCACCCGTTGCGCCCCATGCGCGGGTCCACCACCGTGAGGCCCACCGCCTTCTCCAGTCCCTTCAGCTTGCGAATGAGCAGCGTGCGCGACGCCCACGGACAGGCATAGGACACATAGAGATGGTAGCGGCCCGCTTCCGCCGGGAAGAGCCCTTCACCGCTCGCGGAGACCCTGTCATGGAAGCGCGTTCGCGGACGCACGAAGCGTCCGGCCTCGTCCGGGGCGTACCAGTCCGTACGCCACTCTCCGTCCACCAGCATTCCCAAGAGAGCTCACCTCCAATGGGTGAACACTCCGCATGCCGCGCTCGGAGGACAACCACCTGGGCTTGCGGATGGACTGGTGCGAACCCGCCCGGTTGGCCCCCCTCGCGCCGAGCGCACCGGGTAATCACGGGCTCGGCTGACAGGCTGCCTGGTAGAACGCCCTGATGCGCTCGAGGAGCGCACCCAGGGGACGTGCGTCAGAGGCGCTCCCGGGCCTGGGCCAGGGTGTACTCCGCATGCGTGGCGACGACCGGACCTGTCTTCTCCACCAGCCACGCGGGTGCGCCCTCCGGCAGGTAGAAGTCCTCCTCGAAGGGCGACAGCCCCAGGTGGCGCAGGTAGTCCTTGAGCATGTCGAACGTGAACCGGTCCCTCACCCGGCGCGCCTGGTACTGCTCCAGCTTCTCGAAGGGAAAGGGCTCACCGGACTGGTCGAAGACCCAGTGGCCCCCGTCATTGGATGCACTCACGACCCGCACGTAGTTAAGCCAGTCCGTCCGGTGTGGGCCGTACACCTCGAGCATCACGGCTCCATAGCGACCTTCACCCTTACGGTAGGTGTGAGGGACCGCGACCACACGCAGGCCCCGACAGCCCACGGTCCTGGCCATGTAGGCCATGGGGCTCGCGGCATCGGTCCCAGTCCACCCGTTGTCGACGTACGCCGTCCAGGGGCTGCGTGTGGGAATGAAGAGGTCCCGCCGCGTCTCCCCACCAGTCAAGGGCAGCAGACTGGAGAGGGCCTGCTCCAGGGTGCCCGAAACGGGGCGCACCTCCACGGAGATGCCACGGGGCGCCATCAGCCTTCCCTGCCATGCCGCGAAGGCGCGGGCAGCGTGCTCCGCAGCGGTCTCCAGGAATCCCATCGTCGAAGTGACAGGCGCCCAGCGGTCATCCAGGAGCAGTCCCTTCATATTCTCAGTCATCGGGTGAGCCTTGCCCGTCAGGGCACAATGAGGAGGAGGGTCTCCGCATCCGGGTCGTTGGACGTGGTGCGCGACTGGTGGCCAGGGCCACGGCCCGACGTGGGCGTGTCGTACTCCACATGGTAGCGGCGGCCGTTATAGTCGAACTGCAGGTCCGGTCGATTGGTTCCTACGCGCTGGCCGTTGTCCAGCTTGAGCTGCTGCTGATTCACCCGAATGTTCCTGGCACCTATGTCCTGCAGGTATTCGATGTCCGCCTGGACCTGCGCATTCTGGGTGGGGCTGGAGCCAATTGGCCGTTTCGTCGACAGTTCCCCAGGCACTTTCGGGCTGACTGCGACATCCTGAGGCAGACGTGGGCCAGGAACTACCAGCCGTGTCGGGTTGTTGCCAGCGAGCGCCTGGACCAGGCCCGGCGATGGCGCGGGTGCTGCTGGCACCGGAGCGGGTGCTGCTGGCGCGGGAGCGGGCGCTGCTGGCGCGGGAACGGGTTCCGGAGCGGGTTCAGTGGCTCGCGACACCGGCTGTCGCGGCGCCGGAGCTTCGCCCCCGAGTCCCTCCTGCCGGGAAAGCGAACGGAGTGCTGGCTCCGAGCCCACCCGAACCACGCGCGAGAACACTCCCTGCAGGACCTTGGTTCCCGTCAGTCCCAACAACAGGACCTTCAGTTCGCGCTGGACCGCCTCCGCCAGGTGCTGCCGCACCTCGAGCATCGTCCGGGCGATATGAGGGGTCGTGGCCGGAGAGATGAGGGTGGGAACGATGAGCGCCCCTCCCGCTCCGCGGTACCAGGCGTACCTCGCGCGTCCTGAGCTGGAGGCATTGGCTGCCACGTCCGCGAGGGCTGTGTCCCGGTCCGGGAAGATGGCTGCATTCAGCGGCTCCGCGCTCGTGAGTCTCAGGTCGACATGGGTCTCCGGGACGAGGACGGGCAGCGGCAATCCCTCGCAATAGAGGAGATACCCTCCCGCGGTGATGCCAAAGCCCACGGCCGTCACTCGGAGGTCGACGAAATCCGGATGCGCTCGGGGGTCTCCCAACTGAGAGGCCCGGGGCAATTCGATGCCGAGCTGGCGCAGTTCCTCTGCCTGTTGAGGCGTGGGGACCTCGAGATCGACCTCGACGGCCTGCGGCCCGGCTCGTGCCACGCCAGGGAAATCCTGAGCTGCGACAGGACTCTTCTGCCCATACCACCGAGGCCCGCCCAGGGAGGGCGTCGCGGCACATCCCGTGAGCAACAACACGAGTGCAAGCCCACCCAACCGATGGAGCCCCCGCACCGTGGAACGGCGACGTGTGACGAGGGGCGTGGTTCGAGGAACGTGCGCGGAGTCCACGGTGGGTCGCATGAAGCAACGATGCAAGACCGGCGTGGAGTCCAGAAGGATGTGAGAGGTCAATGGCAGCAGGCCCAGCAACGGTGGTGAGTGTGTAACTCCGCGCTCTCCCCAAGGGCGACCGTGGCTGCCGTGAGTTCCGCCAGCAGCGCCCGAGCCTCCTAGAGGTCCGTGCACTCACCGCCCGCAGCGAGCCGGGCACACGCCCGCTCCAGCATCCGCCGCGACTCCTCCGGACGACCCATGTCCCGCAGCAGACGGCACAGGCTCACCGTCTCACTCCAAGCGGCCAGGAAGCTCCTTCAGCAGTCGCCGAGCCTCCTCCGCACTCCCCATCTCCCGCAGCTGGCGGCACAGGCTCTCGGTCGTGCGCAGCTCCACCGTGAACTCGTCCAGCAGGGTTCTCGCCTCCCGAAGGTCGAGCATGTCGACGTCCGCGTCGAACCGGGCACAGGCTCGCGCCAGGAGGCGACAGGCTTCCTCCATCCCTCCCTCGTCCCGCAGCAGACGGCACAGGCTCACCGTCGCGCGCAGCTCGAAGAGTCCCGCTCCCTGCCTGCGGGCGACCGCGATGGCGCGGATGAAGCAGGACTTCGCCTCGCGCTCCCTCCTCGCTGCCCACAACAGCTCTCCGTGAAGGCGGTGCAGCTCCGCCTCGCAGCTGCGCTCCCCCGTGGCCTCCCCGAAGCCCAGGGCCTCGTTCACCACGTTCAATCCCTCCTGGATGTGCCCCTGCTCGAGGTGGATGCTCGCGAGCAGGAGGCAGCGATAGGGGACTCCGACACGAAGCCCCCGACTCCACTCGCGCCTGCTCGCCTGCTGGATGAGGGCGAGCCCCTCACGAGGTCGCCCCAGCCTGGCCAGACACCATCCCCGGATGAGCGTCGGCCAGGACATCCACAGCCCATGGTCGGATTCGTGGCAGAGCGCGATGAGCTGCTCCGCCCACTTCAGCGCCTCCTGGACCTCGCCACGAATCTGACAGGACAGGGACGCATACGACAGCACATAGGCCGTGGTCTGGGGATGATCCACGCGCTCGGCCAGCGCCAGTGCCTCCCGGCCATACCCCATGGCCCTCCCGGGCTGGCCGAGCAGGGAGCAGATCGCAGAGGAGAGGGCCAGCGCCGCCGTTCTCGGCTCGAGGCCATGTCGAAGGGCCAATCGCCGCGGGTGTTCGGACTCCAGGGGCATGGTGGCCACCGCCCGCTCGACGTGCTCTCCAGCGGCCCGCACCCGGCCCGCCGTCAAGAGGCTGATGGCCATCATCCGGTGGCCCACGGAGCGCAGTTCCGGACTGTGCTGCCGCATGCCCAGGCTCACGAGCATCCCCGCCAGCTCGAACATCCGCTCGAGCTCCACCCGCGCGTAGAAGTAGACGAACATCCCCAGGGAGCACAGCTCCGCTTGCGGCTGCTCCTCTCCCACCTGGGAGAAGAGCTCGCGCATCCGGGAGGAGAGTCGCTCCATCTCGGGCGAGCCATAGCCATGCAGGTGGGCAGTCGGAATGCTCAGGACGCTCGAGAGCTGCAACTCCGCGCCGAGGCGCTGGCGGGCATCCTTCAATCCAGGCAGGAGCTTCAACGCCGCAGTGAGATGACTCACCGCTTCCTGCATGGACGAGCGGTGGTTGGCGAGCTGCCCGGCCAGGAGCCAGTAGCGGATGGCCGGCTCGGCCTGCCCCGCTTCCGTATGGTGTTGCGCGAGAATCTCCGGCTTCGACGCCACCCGCTCTGCGAAGCGTTCCTCCAGCACCCGCGCGATACGCCCGTGGTGCCGCCTCCGCTCACCGCGCGGCAGGGACTGATACGCCGCCTCCTGGATGAGCGCGTGCCGGAACAGGTACCCGGGTCCCCACGTGGCCCCCGTGTCCTCCTGTAGCAGCCCCGCCTCCACCAGGCCGGCGAGCTCCCGCTCCAGCACCGCGTCCTCCACGTCCATCAGCGCGGAGATGAGGACGCGCGGGAAGTCACGCCCCAACACCGCGCACAGCTGCGCCAGCGCCTTCTGGCGCGACGGCAGCAGGTCCAACCTCGCCAACAACAACTCCCGCAGGGTGACCGGGATGGACGCCGCCCCCCCCTCCAGCACCATGCACGTCATCTCCTCGATGAAGAGCGGGATGCCATCCGTCCTGTGCACCAGCCGCTGGAGCAGCGCCTCCGGCAGCTCACGGCCCCCGGCCACCTCCTTCACCAGCGCCGCGGCGAGTCCGGCCGGCAGCCGCTCCAACGCGAGCGTGTGGAACCAGGGCCATCGCCCCCAGTCCGGTAGGAACTCCGGGCGGGCGCTCAGGGCGACGAGGAACCTCGCCTTCCCCACGCGCTCCAGGAGGAAGCCCAGGAACTCCAGGTGGGTGGAGTCGGCCCAGTGCAGGTCCTCGACGATCAGGAGCACCGGCGCCTCATGCCGGGCCCTGTGCAGGAGGATGCGCGCCAGCGTCTCGAAGATTCGCTCCTTGCGCTGCTCGTGCGTGAGCTGGAACACCGGTGAGTCTTCCGGGATGGGCAGGGACAGGAGCAGCCCCATCAGGTGCATGTCCTCCAGGGACAGCCCCATCTCCCGGAGCTGTGCCTTCAATACCCGCAGACGCTGGGAAGGGGTCTGTTCCGGGAGGAAGCGGACCACGTCCCGCAGCAGCGCCACCGCCGGATGCACGGCCTGGGTACTGAACCGGAACCAGCACTGGACCCGGAGCCGCAGGGCCGGCTCCGAAGCCACCCGCTCGCACAACTCCTGGAGGAGACGGGACTTGCCAATGCCCGCCTCGCCACTCATCAGGACGAAGGCTCCCTGCCCGCCTCGAGCCCGCTCCCAGAGAGAGAGGAGCCGCTCCAACTCGCGCTCGCGCCCCACCAGCGGCGAGAGACGTCCGGTCACCAGCGTCCGCTCGAACCGGGAGCCACTCTCGCGCTCGCGCAGCACACGATGGGATTCCAGGCACATGCTCCCGGAAAGCCCCTCGAAGGTGCGGGACCCGAGCGACTCCGTGTGGAAGGCACCGCGCACCAGCTTCCACGGCGCATCGTCCATCACCACGCTCCCGGGCTCGGCCTGCCGCGCGAGCCACGCGGCCACCTTGGGGGCCTCGCCCAGGAGGAACAGCGAACCTCCGCGCGAGTCCGACCCATGCCCCCCCACCGCCATCAATTCCGTGTGGATGCCGCCCCGCCCGGACAGCTCGGAGAGGACCCGATGCGGCAGCCGGCGGCGCAGCGACTCTCCCAGGCCCTGGGTGAGCTGGAACCCCGCCCGCACCGCGCGCTCCGCGTCATCCTCCCGCCCCTGGAGCCAGCCGAAGCACGCAAGCACCTCGCCCCCGATGGCCAAGGCCACGCAGCCTCCATGCCGCTCGATGACCTCCGCGCAGGTCTCGTGGAAGGCAGCCTCCAGCTCGACCATTTCGTCGGCGTCCAGCGGAGCATCCCTCCCGGTGCGCACCGCGAGCGCGACCGCGACCAGTGTCACCTGCCGACGCTGGGGCATGGCACTCCGCGGTACCTCGGCCATGGGCCGGAGCCGCGCCCGCACCTCGAGCAACTCCTCCCGCAGCTCCAGCGCCGAGCGGAAGCGCCGGGCCGGGTCCTTGGCCAGCGCGGTGGCCAGCAACGCCTCCACCTCCCGAGGGACCTCCGGGTAGCGCGTGCGCACGGGAAGCACGGGTTCGGAGGAGGTCGCCCAGGACTGCTGCTCGTCGCGCCGGCTCCCAGGACACGGAGTCCTGCCGGTGAGCATCTCGTACAACACAACCCCCGCCGCCCATACGTCCGTGCGAGCGTCCTGAGACTCCCCCCGCCACTGCTCGGGCGCCATGTAGGCCGGCGTTCCCGCCAGGGGCAGGCGCCGCGCGGGGCCAGCACTGGCCGCCATGAGCTGGGACACGCCGAAGTCCAGCAGCTTCACCGTCCCCTGCCGGGTGAGGAAGACGTTGGCTGGCTTGAGATCGCGGTGCACCAGGCCCCGCTCGTGCGCGTGCGCCAGCCCCACGCTGATGCCGTCCAGCACCTCCAACGCGCGCTGGACGTCCAGCCGCCCCCGCTTCAGCAGTGCGGCGAGCGACTCCCCCTCCAGGCACTCCATCACCAGGAACGGGATGCCCGGCATGTCGGGGAGGACCTTCCATTCGGCGACGTCGAAGATGCGGACGATGTTCTCGTGGTCCAACCGGGCCACCGCCCGGGCCTCGCGCAGCACCTCCTCGCTGCACACGCGAGGCACGAGGAACTTGAGCGCCACCTCGCGATGCAGCGTCTCGTCCCGGGCCCGGAACACCTGTCCCATCCCGCCACCGCCCATCCACTCGAGAATCTCGTACCGCTCGCCATCCCGCCCCCCGAGCCGCTCCCCGGAGATGGGCAGCACCCGCAACGGCTCCGTCCCGAGCACCTCCTCCATGAACAAGTCCCAGGACCCAGGCTCCGCGCTCACCTCATGGGCATCCTCGCGCATCCCCGCTCCCTCGTCGTGGCCCTCCCCGCCTCAGGGATGGAGCGGCCCCAGGGGAGTCGTGACCGGGGCCTGCCCCGCCGACCTGCTCGGCCCGGGAGCATCCAGGGGAACCCTCATCCCAGTCCGCTCACGGAGGGAGAGGGAACGGCCACGGTCTCCGTGAGCTCCGCCAGCAATGCCCGCGCCTCCTGGAGGTCCGTCCACTCACCGTCCGCCGCGAACCGGGCACACGCCCGCTCCAGTATCCGCCGCGCCGCCTCTGGACGGCCCATGTCCCGCAGCAGATGGCACAGGCTCACCGTCGCGCGCAGCTCGAAGAGGACGGCCCCCTGCTCGCGGGCAAGGGTGATGGCGCGGATGAAGCCATACCTCGCGTCCCGCTCCCGTCCCAGCCGCCGCAGACACTCGCCTCGCATACGGTGCAACTCGGCGGCGACGTCGCGCTCACCCGTCATCGCGCTCCGGGCCAGCCCTTCATGAACCGCCGCCAGGGCTTCCCGGACCTGACCCAGCTTCAGGAGGATCTTCGCCAGTAGGGACTGGTTGACGGGAACAGTCACGAGAATACCGGTCTTCCGCCAGAGCCCGAGCTCATGCCGCACGAGCTCGAGGCCCTCGAGCGGCCGGCCCAGCTCGGACAATGCCCAGCCTCGAAGAACCGCGGCCCATGTGCGCCACACCACGAAGCCACGCTCCCTGGCGAGCGCGAGCACCTGGTCCGCCAGCGGCAACGTCTCGGGGACCTCCCGGCGAAGGGCACAAGCCATGGCCGCATAGACTTGTGTGAAGGCGGTGGTATGGGGATGACCCACGCGCCCGGCCAACTCCAGCGCCTCCCGGCCACACCGCCGCGACTGCTCCATCTGGCCCAGGAACGCGTGCACGATGGCTCCACTGGCCAACGCCGTCGTCTGGGGGTCGACCCCGTATTGCGCGGCCAATGCCCGGTGCTCCTCGAGCGTGAAGTCCGCGCAGTCCAGAGCGAGCTCCAGGTGATGCAAGGCATCGCACGCCCGTCCCCGGTCGAGATGAAGGCCCGCCAGGAGCCGGTAGCCCAGGACCCGAAGCCCCCGATGGTCGTGGCGCACAGCCACGTCCACGAGCCACTCCGCCTGCTCCTGGGCCTGTTGGAATTCAGCTCGCACGATGTAATAGGCAAAAGGTGACCACCAGGCCAGCTCGAGCCCCGGCAATGCCTCGCCCACCTGGAAGATAAGCATCCGGATGCGGGCATACATCCGCTCGACCTCGGGCGCGAAATTGCCATACAGATGCACCATCGCCATCCCCAGGGACATGCGGATGCGCAGCTCCATCTGGAGGCGTTGCTGTTCATCCGCCAGGACAGGCAACAGCTCCAGAGCCCGGAACAGATGACTCACGGCCTCGGGGTAATCTTGACGCTCGAGGGCAAGCCGTCCGGCCTTCTCCCAATAACCGATTGCGGGCGCGTGCTCCCCCGCTTGTGTGAGGTGGCACGCGAGCCCCTCGGGCCGCCTCTCGACCACCTCGGGGAGGCGCTCGGCCAGGACCCGGGCAATGCGCCGGTGGTGGTGCATCCGCGTCCTCCGGGACAGGGACTGGTACGCCACCTCCTGGAAGAGCGCGTGCCGGAACTGGTACCCGGGCATTCCATACCGCTCCTGCTCCTGAAGCAGTCCCGCCTCCATCAGCCCGGCCAGATCTCGACGGAAGGCGGTCTCCTCGCGCTCCGACACCGCCATCAGCAACGCGAGACAGCAAGCCCGCCCCACCACCGCGCACAGCTGCGCCAGGGCCTTCTGTCGCGAGGGCAGCATGTCCAGCCGGGCCAACAACAGCTCGTGCAGGGTGAGCGGAATGGACGCCGCCGCCCCGCCCTCCAACACCATGCGCGTCATCTCCTCGATGAAGAGGGGAATCCCATCCGTCTTCTCCACCAGTGCACGGACCGTCTCCTGCGGGAGCTCGTCGTCCCGGGCCACTTCCCGCACCAGGCTCGAGGCGGACCCGGCGGACAGACGCTCCAACACGAGCCGGTGGAACCAGGTGCGCCGGGGCCAGTCCGGCTGGAACTCCGGGCGGGCGCTGAGGACGATGAGCAACCCCGCGCTCGCGGCCCGCTCCAGGAGCAGGCCCAGCCACTCCAGCAGGGTGGAGTCGGCCCAGTGCAGATCCTCCACCACCAGGAGCCTGGACAGGTCATTGCAAGAACAGCGTGCGAGGACGCACACCAGGAACTCGAAGGTCTTCTCCCGGCGCCGCTCGGGCGTGAGCCGCAGGACCGGGGAGTCCTCGGGAACGGGCAGGCCCAGCAGCAGTTCCAGCAGGTGCGTGCACTCCTGGGGCACGCCCGTCCCTCGCAGATGCGCCTCCAGCTTCTCCAGGCGCAGCGGAGCAGGATCCTCCGGGCGGATGCCCACCACCGTCTGAAGTATCTCGATGATCGGGTGCAGGGCGTCGGCGCTGAACCGGGACCAGCACTGCACGCGGATGGGAGTGGACGCCCCCTCCACCCGCTCACAGAGCGCCTCGATGAGGCGGGACTTGCCAATGCCCGCCTCTCCGCTCACCAGCACGACGGCCCCCTGTCCCCGCCGCGCCTGCTCCCACAGCTCCAGGAGCCGCCCCAGCTCGCGCTCCCGTCCCACCAGTGGCGAGAGACGCTCCGCCACATGGGCCCGCTCGAACCGCGAGGCCGACTCCCGCTCGCCCAGCACGCGGTGGGCCTCCAGGCTCACGCTTCCCGACAGTCCCTCGAAGGTGTGGGACCCGAGCGGCTCGGCCTGGAAGGAGCCGCGCACGAGCTTCCAGGTCCCCTCGCTGATGAGCACCTCACCCGGCCCGGTTCGCCCTGCGAGCCACGCGGCCACCTTGGGCGCCTCGCCCTGGAGCCGAGTCCCCACCGCCATCAACTCCGTGTGGATGCCGCTCCGCACAGACAGCCCGGAGAGGGACAGGGATGGCAACTTGCGTTGAAGCGTCTCCTTCAGCCCACGGGTGAGCTGCAGCCCCGCGCGCACCGCGCGCTCCGAGTCGTCCTCCCTCCCTTGCGTCCAACCGAAGCACGCGAGCACCTCTCCGCCCATGGACAGGACCACAGAGCCACCGTGCCGCTCGATGACCTCGACGCACGCCTCGTGGAAGGCCAATTCCAGCTCGCCCATGTCCTCGGTATCGAGCGGCACTCCATTCCCGGCGAGCCCTGCGAGCTGACAGGACACCAGCGTCACCTGCCGCCGCTGGGGCTCTGCGGTGGGTCCTCGCATCTCGCGCCCGGATTCGAAGAGACGCCCACGCAGCTCGCGCACCTCCTCCCGCAGCTCCAGCGCCGAGGAGAAACGCCGGGCCGGCTCCTTCGCCAGTGCCGTGGCCAGCAGCGCCTCCACCTGCCGGGGCACCTCCGGGTGGCGCATGCGGATGGGTGGAGCCGGCTCCGGGGAAGTCACCCGCCCGCTCAGCTCCGCCAGCGAGGCCCCCTGGAAGGGCGGCTCCCCGGTGAGCAGCTCGTGCAGCACCACGCCAGCCGCCCAGATATCGGTACGCGCATCCTGCGCTTCTCCCCGCCATTGCTCCGGCGCCATGTAGGCCGGCGTGCCTCCACCCAGCTGGAGCGTGGAGCGGACCGGCTCCTCGGCGAGATGGGACAGGCCGAAGTCCAGCAGCTTCACACTGCCCTCCCGGGTGAGGAAGACGTTGCCGGGCTTGAGGTCGCGGTGGACGATGCCTCGCTCGTGCGCGTGCGCCAGGCCCGCGGCAATGGCCTCGAGAATCTCCAACGCACGCCGGAGCCCAGGACGCTCTCGCCTCAGCAGCCCGGCGAGCGTCTCTCCCTCCAGGAGTTCCATCACCAGGAAGGGCACCTGGGTGTGCCCGGATGGGGGGCTCCACTGCGCCACGTCGAAGATTCGGACGATGTTCTCGTGGTCCAGCCGCGCCACCGCCCTCGCCTCGGCGAGTGTCAGCGCCTCGAATCCCTTGCGAGGCAGCAGGAACTTCAGTGCCACCTCACGCTGCAACGTCGCGTCCCGTGCGCGGAACACCTGCCCCATTCCGCCCTGCCCCATCTGCTGGAGGATGTGGAAGCGCTGTCCCTCCGGGCCTCCGAGCCGCTGCCCGGGGACGGGCAACCGTGACGACGGCCCAGCCTGGAGAACCTCCTTCAGGAAGGAGTCGCCGAAATCCGTCCCCTCGGAAGCCTCACTCGCACGCGTGGAAGGCCACGCCTGCCCATCCTCCTGTGGAGCATCCCTGCGCATCTCGCCTCTCCAAGCCGCATCCACGGGTCACACCTCTCCTCGGAGAAGGAGCGTGTGCCATCGAGATGTGAGGGAGCCGGAGGGCCGTGCGCGGCAGGTGCAGTCCGTCCACCGGAGAGGCGTGGGAGCCCCTCACTGCCCGCTGATGTCCTCCAGCTCACGAATGAAACACCGTGAAACACGCTTGTGCAGGATGGCGCAGTTGCAGCGCTCAGTGGAGGTTGCGCAACACCCGGGCCGCGTCATGGAAGACCTTGGCGAGGACCGGGTACTCTGGAGCGTGCGCCTCGAGAAATGCCGCATCTTCAGGACGCCCGGCGATTTCCAGCACGGAGGCAGCCTGAGGGGAGGCGTTTGGGAAGGTTGCCGTGATCATCCTCCGGGCTGCCGTACGGAGCGACTCCCGAGCCGTCTGGGGGAACGAGACGAAGAGGCGCTCCCGGTGCCGGAGAAGGAGCCTGAAGAGGTTGTCGTAGAAGTAGAGCGCTTCACGATCTTGCATCAAGAGCTGTTCGCTCAGGGGCTCGGCTGCGGAAATAAATGCGGGAAGTACCGGCACCAGTGTGTCTGGAACATCCTCCGCGAGCACTGCGAGGGCCCGGGTCTTGTGGCAAAGGGAGACCGTGGGGTCACGCGCCCAGGCAGCCAACTCCACGGGTGACTTCTCCAGCAACACCCACAACCCGTGCAAGCCATGGGGCTCGGGCAGGGAGAGCGTCTCCAGGCTTCGCCGCACGGAAGGGAGCAAATCCGGGTGCCGCTGTTTCCAGAGGACACACGCCAACTCATTCACCTCCGAGCGCTCCGGCGTGCCACGCGCAAGCCGCTCCAGCCTGCGAACGAGGCCTGCTCGTGCGATGCCGCCCTTGATGCGCCCGAGCGCCTGGGTGATATCCTCAATGACGGCCGCACCGTCATGGTCCCCTCGAGACTCCTCAATGGCGAGCTGCTGTTCGAGCCGCCTGGCGCTGGCAACTCCGCCGAGCTCGCCCAGGCCGAAGGCGGCGGCCTGCCGCACCAGCGAATCGGCATCCGCCAGCATCACCTCCAGGACTGCCCGTACCTGCCGAGGCCCAGCGCCAAGCTGAGGGATGAGCGAGCGGGCTCCAGCCTCGTCACCCTCTTTGACGGCCTGAACCAGTTGCGCGCGAATCTGTGACACACCCATTTTGGAGACCATCGCTCGCCCTTGCTCGTGCCTACGGATAGCTCACCCCTGGGGGGACGTACCGCCTGAGCAGTGTTCCGTCGAGCAGGTAGAGTTCATGAGAGGAGAGCGATTCGCACCGCCAAAGCAAGTTTGCTCATGCGCCCGAGCATGCCCGACTTCCAACCTCGTATGGCCCGGCCATGGTGCGATGACGCCCACTGCATGGAGCGTTTCTAGAGTGACCCCGCGCTCTCCTTGAGGGGCACGACCGTGGCTGTCGTGAGCTCTTCCAGCAGCGCCCGCGCCTCCTGGAGATCCGTCCACTCACCACCCGCAGCGAACCGGGCACACGCCCGCTCCAGCATCCGCCGCGCCGCCTCCGGACGGCCCATGTCCCGCAGCAGATGGCACAGGCTCACCGTCGCGAGCAGCTCGAACAGGGCGGCTCCCTGCTCGCGGGCAAGGGTGATGGCGCGGATGAAGCCATACCTCGCGTCCCGCTCCCTTCCCAGCCGCCGCAGGCACTCGCCCCGGAGACGGTGCAGCTCGGCGGCGACGTCGCGATCACCCGTCATCGCGCCCCAGGCCAGCCCTTCATGAACCGCCGCCAGGGCTTCCCGGACCTGTCCTAACTTCAGGTGGACTTCCGCGAGCAGGCTCAGCCTGTAGGGTGTGTGAGGCGTGCCGGCACGAATGCCGAGGGCCCGCCAGTGCTCGAACTCCTGCCGCATGAGCGCGAGACCCTCATGCGGTTGCCCCAGCTCGGACAGGGCCCAGGCCCGGACGAGTGCCGCCCACGAGTGCCACATCACGAAGCTGCGCTCGCTGGAAAGCGCCATGGCCTTCTCCGCCAGCTCCATGGCTTCCGGTACATCACCGCGGATGGCGCAGGCCACGGCAACGCAGACCTGCGTCAACGCCAGGGTGTGAGGATGACCGACGCGCTCGGCCAGCTCCAATGCATCCCGAGCCCACCGCCGGGAGGCATCCATCTGGCCCAGGAATACCTGCACGATGGCACCATGGGCCAGTGCCGCCGTCCTGGGCTCGATCCAATAGTTCACGGCGATCGCTCGATACTCCTCGAGTGGGGGCTCCGGGCCGCCCAGGATGCACTCCAGCTCTTGCACGGATTCCCGCAACCGCCCCCAGCAGAAGAGCAGGACCGCATTCATACGATGGCCCAGGTTGAGCAGCCCCAGCCGCCCGTGGCGCCGCCCCAGGTCCACGAGCCGCTCCGCCAGCTCCTTCGCCTGGGAGTACTCGGAGCGCGCGAAGCAATAGACGAAGAGACCCCAGAAGCACAGGTCGAGCCGCGGCAACGCCTCGCCCACTCGGGGGATGAGCTCCCAGACGCGGGCGAACATCCGCTCCGTCTCGGGCACGTCGTAGCGCTGCACCTGCAGCATCGAAAGGCCCAGGGCCATGCGCAGCTCCAACTCCCGCTGGAGGCGCAGCTGTGCATCCGCCAGGACAGGCAACAGCTCCAACGCCCGGGTCAGATGACTCATCGCCTCGGCGTTGTCTTGACGCTCGAGGGCAAGCCGTCCAGCCTTCTCCCAATAATCGATGGCGGGCGCGTGCTCCCCCGCTTCCGTGAGGTAGTACGCGAGCACCTCGGGCGCCCCCTCCACCACCTGGGGAAGATGCTCGGCCAATACCCGGGCAATGCGCCGGTGGTGGTGCATCCGCGTCCTCCGGGACAGGGACTGGTACGCCACCTCCTGGAAGAGCGCGTGCCGGAACTGGTACCCGGGCATCCCATACCGCTCCTGCTCCTGGAGCAACCCCGCGTCCATCAGCCCGGCCAGATCTCGCCGGAGGGGGGCATCCTCTCGCTCCGACACCGCCGCCAGCATATGGAGACAGAAGGCCCGCCCCACCACTGCGCCCAGCTGAGCCAGGGCTTTCTGGCGCGAGGGCAGCATGTCCAGCCGGGCCAGCAGCAGCTCGTGCAGGGTGAGCGGGATGGGCGCCGCCGTCCCGCCCTCCAGCACCATGCGCGTCATCTCCTCGATGAAGAGGGGAATCCCATCCGTCTTCTCCACCAGCGTCTGGACCGTCTCCTCCGGAAGCTCGCGGCCCCGGGCCACCTCCCGCACCAGGCTCGTGGCGGACCCGGCGGACAGACGCTCCAACACGAGCCGGTGAAACCACACGTACCGGGGCCAGTCCGGCTGGAACTCCGGGCGGGCACTGAGGACGATGAGGACCCTGGCACTCTCCATCCGCTCCAGGAGGAAGCCCAGGAGCTCCAGCAGGGTGGAGTCGGCCCAATGCAGGTCCTCGATGACCAGGAGCTCTGGCGACTCCTCACAAGGGCAGTGCACGAGGACGTGCGCCAGGGACTCGAAGGTCTTCTCCTTGCGCCGCTCGGGCGTGAGCTGGAGCACCGGTGAGTCCTCGGGAACGGGCAGGGCCAGCAGGAGACCCAGCAGATGCGTGTCCTCCTGGGACAGGCCCATCCTCCGCAACCGCTCCTCCAACTTCTCCAGGCGCAGTGGGGGAGGATCCTCCAGGTTGGAGCCCACCACCTTCTGGAGCATCTCGATGATCGGATGCAGCTCGCGGGCGCTGAACCTGGACCAGCACTGCACCTGAATCAGGTGGGCCGACTCCGAGGCCATCCGCTCGCACAGCGCCTCGATGAGGCGAGACTTGCCGATACCCGCTTCGCCATTCACCAGGACGAAGGAGCCCTTTCCTCGCCGAGCCTGCGCCCAGCATTCCAGAAGCAGCCCCAGTTCGCGCTCCCGTCCCACCAGCGGCGAGAGACGCTCCGCCACATGGGCCCGCTCGAACCGCGAGGCAGACTCCCGCTCGCGCAGTACCTGGTGGGCCTCCATGCTCACGCGCCCCAAGAGCCCCTCGAAAACCTGGGAACCGAGCGGCTCGGCCAGGAAGGAGCCACGCACGAGCTGCCACGTCCCGTCGCTGATCACCACACCGCCAGAGCTACCCCACCGCGCGAGCCACGCGGCCACCTTGGGCGCCTCGCCCTGGAGCCGAGCCCCCACCGCCATCAACTCCGTATGCACGCCGCTCCGCACGGACAGCCCAGCGAGGACCAGGTGCGGCAACCTGCGTTGGAGCATCTCCTCCAGTCCACGGGTGAGCTGCAGCCCCGCTCGCACCGCGCGCTCCGAGTCGTCCTCCCTCCCCTGCATCCAGCCGAAGCACGCGAGCACCTCTCCGCCCATGGACAGGGCCACGGAGCCACCGTGCCGCTCGATGACCTCCACACAGGCCTCGTGGAAGGCCAGCTCCAGCTCGCCCAGGTCCTCGGTATCGAACGGCGCTCCGCTCCCGGCGAGCCCTGCGAGCTGACAGGACACCAGCGTCACCTGCCGCCGCTGGGGCTCGGCGGTGGGCCTCCATCCCTCGCACCCGGCGCCGAAGAGACGCCCGCGCAGCTCGCGCACCTCCTCCCGCAGCTCCAGCGCCGAGGAGAAACGCCGGGCCGGCTCCTTGGCCAGCGCCGTGGCCAGCAGCGCATCCACCTGCCGCGGCACCTCCGGGTGGCGCACGCGGATGGGTGGAGCCGGCTCCGGGGAAGTCACCCGCTCGCTCAGCTCCGCCAGCGAGGCCCCCTGGAAGGGCGGCTCCCCGGTGAGCAGCTCGTGCAGCACCACTCCGGCCGCCCATATGTCGGTACGCGCATCCTGCGCTTCTCCCCGCCACTGCTCCGGCGCCATGTAGGCCGGCGTGCCTCCGCCCAGCTGGAGCGCGGAGCGGACCGGCTCCTCGGCGAGATGGGACAGGCCGAAGTCCAGCAGCTTCACACTGCCCTCCCGGGTGAGGAAGACGTTGCCGGGCTTGAGGTCGCGGTGGACGATGCCTCGCTCGTGCGCGTGCGCCAGGCCCGCGGCAATGGCCTCGAGAATCTCCAACGCACGCCGGAGCCCAGGACGCTCTCGCCTCAGCAGCCCGGCGAGCGTCTCTCCCTCTAGGAGCTCCATCACCAGGAAGGGCACCTGGGTGTGCCCGGGTGTGGGGCTCCACTGCGCCACGTCGAAGATGCGGACGATGTTCTCGTGGTCCAGCCGCGCCACCGCCCTCGCCTCGGCGAGTGTCAGCTCCTCGAATCCCTTGCGAGGCAGCAGAAACTTCAGTGCCACCTCGCGCTGCAACGTCGCGTCCTGTGCGCGAAACACCTGCCCCATTCCGCCCTGCCCCATCTGCTGGAGGATGTGGAAGCGCTGGCCCTCTGGGCCCCCGAGCCGCTGACCGGGAACTGGCAACCGTGACGACGGCCCGGCCCGGAGCACCTCCTTCAGGAAGGAGTCGCCGAAGTCCATCCCCTCGGAAGACTCACGCGCACGCGTGGGTGGCCCCGCCTGCCCGTCCTCCTGTGGAGCATCCCTGCGCATCTCGCCTCTCCAAGCCGCATCCACGGGTCACACCTCTCCCCGGAGAAGGAGGGTGTGACATCGAGACGTGAGGGAGCCGGAGGGCCGTGCGAGGCAGGTGCGGTCCGCCCACCGGAGGTGCGTGGAGGCCCCTCACTGCCCGCTGATGTCCTCCAGCTCACGGATGAAACACCGTGAAACACTTTCGAGGACCTCTGACCGCTGCACGACCTCGCGAGAGCCGGGTATCCGACGCTGGCACGCCGTCTGCAAAAACACCCAGGAAGTCCACCTGCCGCCCATGAGAGGGAGTCAGGTGTTTCACGAAACATGGGCAGCCCCTCCGGGGCAGGAGACCAAGATGAGCGAAGCGGTGACCGAGCAGGTCTGCAAGGATCCGGTGATGGTGCCGGTGGCACGGGTACCAGGCACCGAGCGGCACCGGGTCGTCATCATCGGCGGGGGCACGGCGGGAATCAGCGTGGCGGCCCGGCTGGCGCACGCGGGGCAGAAGGACGTGGCCATCCTCGAGCCCAGCGCGCACCACTACTACCAGCCGCTCTGGACCCTGGTGGGTGCCGGCGAGGCCCGCGTCGAGGACACCATCCGCGACGAGGCCCGCTACATCCCTCGGGGCGTGACGTGGCTCCAGGACTGGGCGGAGGAGGTGGACCCCGTAGCCCGCGTGGTGAGCACCCGGGGCGGCAAGCGCATCGGGTACGACTACCTCGTGGTGGCGCCCGGCATCCAGCTCGACTGGGACAAGGTGAAGGGCCTGCGCGAGGCGCTCGAGCAGCGGCCCAACGTCTCCAGCAACTACGACGTGCGCTACGCGCCCAAGACGTGGGAGATGATTCGTGCCTTCCAGGGAGGCACCGCCCTCTTCACCCACCCGGCCACGCCGGTGAAGTGCGCGGGCGCGCCGCAGAAAATCATGTACCTGGCCTCGGACCACTTCCGGAAGCGAGGCATCCAGGACGCGTCCCATGTCGTCTTCGCCTCCGCCGGCAAGGCCATCTTCGGGGTGAAGGAGTACGCCACGGTGCTGGAGCAGGTGGTGCAGCGCTACGGCATCGACACGCGCTTCCAGCACAACCTCACCGAGGTGCGCGGAGACAAGAACGAGGCCGTCTTCACGCGCACGCTGGCGGACGGGGCCACCGAGGAGGTGGTCATCCCCTACGGCATCCTCCACGTGTGCCCGCCGCAGAGCGCGCCGGACTTCATCAAGCGCAGCCCGCTGGCCTGGCAGGACGGAGGCACCCGGGGCTGGGTGAAGGCGAACAAGCACACGCTGCAGCACCCGGACTACCCCGAGGTGTTCGCGCTGGGGGATGCGTCGGACCTGCCCACCTCGCGCACCGGCGCCGCCATCCGCAAGCAGGCCCCCGTGCTGGTGGAGAACCTGCTCGCCGTGATGGCCGGCCGCGCGCCCACCGCGAAGTACGACGGCTATGCGTCCTGCCCGCTCACCACCGGCTACGGCAAGCTGCTGCTCGCCGAGTTCGACTACGACGGCAAGCCCACCCCCAGCTTCCCTGTCATCGACACCCTCAAGGAGCGCCGTGACATGTGGCTGCTCAAGAAGTACGGCCTGCCACAGCTCTACTGGAAGTTGATGTTGCGCGGGCGGGCCTGAGCCCTCCAAAACAGGGAGCCCTGCCGGGCCCGGTTTCGCGCGACTGGTCCGATGGTCGGACCAGTTGGTGAAAAACGCGGCCGGGAGAGGCTATGCCTGCCCCATGCCCGCCTCGCGCGCCACGCCGTCCGCCGACTCCCCGCTCGTGCTCCCCGCCCTGGAGGCCCTCGCGGGCCCCGTCCTCCTCATCGACGCCCAGCAGCGGGTGACGGTCGCCACCCCCGAGGCGCAGGCACGTCTGGGCTCCGCCGCCGTCCGGCCGGGAACACCGCTGGCGGAGGCGCTCCCGCTGACCGAGGGCACCCGGGGGCTCGAGGCGCTGCTCTTCCAGGGACGCCAGGTGGAGGCCCCCCTGCATACCGGTGGGCGCGTGCACGTGATGCAGGTGCGGGCGCTCGCCCTGTCCCAGGGAGCGAGGCGGCTCGGGTGGGTGGTGCTGCTCGGCGCGGAGACGGAGACGGAGGGCTCGGAGGAGAACGACGCCGAGGAGACCTTTCACGGCATGTGGACGCGGGACGCGGGGATGAAGCGCCTGTTCCGCATCGTGGAGAAGGTGGCGCGCACCGAGTCCAGCGTGCTGGTGCGCGGCGAGTCCGGCACGGGCAAGGAGCTGGTGGCCAACGCGCTGCACGCCATCTCCGAGCGGCGCAAGGGCCCCTTCCGCGCCATCAACTGCGCCGCCCTGCCCCCCAGCCTGCTGGAGAGCGAGCTGTTCGGCCACGTGCGAGGGGCCTTCACCGGAGCGGTGCGCGACAGCCCGGGCCACTTCCGGCTCGCCGACAAGGGCACGCTCTTCCTGGACGAGGTGGGGGACATGCCGTTGGAGCTCCAGGGCAAGCTGCTGCGGGTGCTGGAGACGCACACCGTCATCCCCGTGGGCGGCCGCGCGCCGGTGCCGGTGAACGTGCGCATCGTCGCCGCCACCCACCGGCCGCTGCGGCGAGAGGTGGAGGCGGGCCGCTTCCGCGCGGACCTCATGTACCGGCTGCGCGTGGTGCCCCTCTTCCTGCCAAGCCTGCGCGAGCGCCGCGGAGACATCCTCCCCCTGGCCCGGCGTTTCCTCGACGAGCTGGAGCAGAGTGGCACCCGGCGCGTGGAGCGCTTCTCCCCGGGCGCGCGGAGGCTGCTGGAGTCCCACGGCTGGCCGGGCAACGTGCGCGAGCTGCGCAACGTGATGGAGTACGCCTACGTCATCGGCGAGGGCCCCGTGCTGCACGAGGCCGACCTGCCTCCCGAGTTCTCCGAGCCGCGCCCGCCACCGGCCCCCAGCGAGCCGGCCCGGCGCACACCACCCCCCGAGTTCCCGAGCTCCGCCGGAGAGGACCACGACCCGGCCACGCTGCGAGCCGCCCTGGCCCGAGCGGGAGGCAACCGCACGGAGGCTGCCCGGATGCTGGGCATCAGCCGCGTCACCCTGTGGCGCCGCCTCCGGGCCGCTGGAAACACCGGGAAACGGTAGTCCGTTTCAGATTGTTTCACCGTGTTTCACGCAACGTTTCAACTCCCGCCCTTGCCCCTCGGGTGAGGGTCCCCGCCCCCAGGTTCCACTCGGGGCGACCCGGCGCGTCACGAGGCTCGATTCTCCTGGCACGGGGCTCGCAAAGAACCCCCTCGATGATCTTCCGACAGCTCTTCGACCAAGAGACGTGGACCTACACCTACCTCATCGCCGACGAGGCGACGCGTGAAGCGGCGCTCATCGACCCCGTGGACGAGCAGGTGGAACGAGACCTGAGTGTGGTGAAGGAGCTGGGCCTGACACTGAAGCTGGTGCTCGAGACGCACGTGCACGCGGACCACGTCACGGGCGCGGGCCGCCTGCGCGAGCAGACCGGAGCCCGGGTGGGGGCGAGCCCCTCGGGTGCACCGTGTGTGGACCGGCAGGTGAAGGATGGCGAGGTGCTCGCGCTGGGTGGCCTGCGCATCCAGGTCATCGCCACGCCGGGCCATACCGACGACAGCCTGAGCTACCTGGTGGACCGCAAGCTCTTCACGGGTGACGCGCTGCTCATCCGAGCCTGTGGCCGCACCGACTTCCAGAATGGCGACGCCGGCCAGCTCTACGACTCCATCACCGGCAGGCTCTTCACGCTGCCGGACGAGACCGAGGTGTACCCGGGCCACGACTACGCGGGCCTGACGATGAGCACCATCGGCGAGGAGAAGCAGCACAACCCGAGGCTGGCCGGCAAGAGCCGCGAGTGGTTCATCGAGTTCATGAACAACCGCAAGCTGGCGCCGCCCAAGAAGTTGGACATCGCGGTGCCCGCCAACCGCGCCTGCGGCAAGCCCATCGCCCAGGCCCAGTCCTGAAGCCACCGGAACACGGGAGGGGACACACCATGAGCGCACTGTACGAGAAGGGCACGCCGCGAGCGGAGGGCTACCGGGACGTGGAGGTGAGCGCCCTGGCCGTGGCGTTGGACTCAGCCTGGCGGGTGGATGTGCGGGAGCCCGCCGAGTTCGACGGACTCCTCGGCCACATCGCGGGCACGGAGCTCGTTCCGCTGCGCACGGTGGAAACGGCCGCCGAGCGCTGGCCCCGGGACGCGGAGTTGGTGCTGGTGTGCCGCTCTGGAGGCCGCTCGGGCAAGGCGGCCGCGCAGCTCGCGAGCAAGGGCTTCTCCCGGGTGATGAACCTGCGCGGAGGCATGCTCGCGTGGAACGAGGCGGGCCTGCCCGTGGTGCGTGCGGCGCCCGCGCCCCGGCTGGGCGTGACGGACGTGCTCGAGGAGCTGCTCTCCCGGACGCGGGAACTCGGCGGCGGAGTGCCAGCCCCGGCCCTGCACGGGGTGTTGAAGGCCCACGAT
Organism: Vitiosangium sp. GDMCC 1.1324; assembly: GCF_003044305.1. Lineage (GTDB taxonomy): Bacteria > Myxococcota > Myxococcia > Myxococcales > Myxococcaceae > Archangium. Next base: position 777,784 of record NZ_PZOX01000002.1, read on the forward strand.
GGCCCGCCCACGCATGCGCAGGTGCTCTCCCTGCTCGAGCTGCTGCAGGCCGCCGGACAGATGGCGGCGAAGGACGCGGGTGCCTTCGAGCGGGTGCTGCGTGAGTGCAGGGACCTGCTCGCCGTGACCCAGCCGGAGGCGCGCGCCGGATGATGATGGTGCTCGGCATCGCCGCCTCGCTGCTCATCGGGGTGTCGCTGGGGCTGCTCGGCGGCGGCGGCTCCATCCTCACCGTTCCCCTGCTGGTCTACGTCCTCGGTGTCGAGCCGAAGACGGCCATCGCCATGTCGCTGCTGGTGGTGGGAATCACCAGCGCCTCGGCCGCCGTGGTGCATGCGCGCGCGGGCCGGGTGCGCTGGCGCACCGCCTTCATCTTCGGCGCGGGAGGCATGTCCGGCGCCTTCCTCGGCGGACGGGTGGCCCGGCTCCTCCCACCGGAGATGTTGTTGCTGCTCTTCTCCGCCGTCATGGTGGCCGCGGCCGTGGCCATGCTCCGACGCAAGGAAGCCCCGGCCACGCCCCCGGGCACGCAGGAGCCCGTCCCGCAGCCCGTGCACCTCCCCGTCCCGCGCGTGCTGGTCCAGGGTGTGGGTGTGGGCGTGCTGTCGGGGCTCGTGGGCGCGGGAGGCGGCTTCCTCATCGTGCCCGCGCTCGTGCTGGTGGGGCTGCCCACCCAGGTCGCCATGGGCACCTCGCTGGTGGTCATCTCGCTCCAGTGCGGCGCGGGGCTGCTCGGGCACCTGGGCCACGTCCAACTGCCGTGGGCCCTCACCTCCGCCGTGCTGGGCACCGCCGTCGGAGGCAGCTTCCTCGGTGGGCGCCTCGCGAGCCGCGTCTCTCCGGCCACGCTGCGCAAGGGCTTCGGCGTGTTCGTGCTCGGCATCGCCTGCTTCATGCTCGCGTCGCAACTGCCTCCCTCCGTGAAGGAGCGCATCGCTCCGCTGCTTGCCACCTCGTGGCCATGGCTGGGACTCGTGGGTGTGGTGGGAGCCATCGCGCTGCCCTTCGCGCTGCTGTTCCGAAACTCCCGGAGTGGCGCCCGGATGCGCGGGAGCGAGGCGGAGTAGCACCTCCCCCACGGGCGGACGGTTGCGATAGAAGAGCACCGTGGCCGCGACCCGCACGTGGAGAGGGCGTCTCTTCTTCGGGCCCGGGCGCCTGCTCTACGCGGGGCCCGTGGGCGAGACGCGGCTGCATGCCCACCACAGCTTCCAACTGGTGCTCTCCCTCGGCGAGCCCGTCGTCCTGGGAGACTCCCACCAGCGGACCCGGGCCTGCCAGGCGGCCATCATTCCTCCCGATGTCGGGCACGCCGTGGTGGGTATGGCCAGCGCCGCGGTGCTGCTGCACGCATCTCCCGATGACCTCGCCGGACGAAGCCTCCGGGCGCTCGGCACCACTGGGGAGGGCGTGGAGGACTGGCGGCGCGCGGGCGAACACCTCCTCTCCCTCACCTCGGCCGCGCTGCCCCGGAGCTGGCACGAGGCCGAGTCGCTCACCCAGGCGATGCTCGCCGCACTGCGGGTGGACACCGTGAGCCCACGGCCCGCGCACCCGGCGGTGAAGCGTCTGCTCCGCCTGCTACCGGAGTCGCTCGATGGCGACGTGCGCCTCGAAACGCTCGCCCACCAACTGGGGCTCTCCGCCAGCCGGCTGTCCCATCTCTTCAGTGCCGAGGTCGGCCTCCCACTCCGGCCCTACATCCTGTGGCTGAGGCTTCACCGCGCCGCCGAGCACCTGCGCGCGGGGGCGCCTCTCACCTCGGCGGCGCATGCCGCGGGCTTCACCGACAGTGCCCATCTGAGCCACGTCTTCCGCCGCATGTTCGGGCTCTCCCCCTCGGAAATCGCGGGCGTGGTCGAGTGGGTCCTCCCTCCTCGGGATAGCGGGTTCTTACAAGCGCGGGGCGCCCCGCTCGCGTGAAGGTGGCGCGGTCAACGAGGAGGAAGACATGCCGATGAAGCCGAAACTGCGGGCCGCCTTCGAGGCCGAGCTGCGCCAGGCCACTGATGCCGAGCAGGGCGGTGAGCTGCCGCGTGCGTGGCGGCACCTGGAGCGGGCCCACATCCTGAGCCAGGCATACGCCGGGCCCCACGTCCGGGTGCATGGTCTCATGTTCGCTTTCGGGTGGCGGCGAGGGGACGTGCGCGAGGTGCTCGGTCAGCTGGCGAGAATCCTGGTGGCGGGGCCCGGCTCGTGGCTCGGCAGGGCACCGCTCGGCAACACCGGGGGCGCCAACGTGGGCATCCTCACGCCCATGCCCATCCCCGAGGACCTCGCGGCCCTGCTTGAGCGCTGAGGCAGCAACCCCACCGGGGGAACGGGCAGGCGAGGGGTGAGGAATCAACAAGCCCCCGGCGGTGCGGAGCGTTCTCATCTTAGGGCCATGACGCGGCGTGATCTCGAGACGCAGGGGAGAACGCGCCTCTGCGACTTCGTGCGGGAGAATCAGGCCCGCATCCTGGCGGAGTGGGAACAGGAGGCCCGTGCCCAAACCTGCCCCCAGTGCCATTCCCAGCCAGGCCTCCTCGAGCACGTGTCGGAGTTGCTCGCGCTCGTGTCGAACGCAGTGGAGGCGGCCCACCCCGGCGAACACCCGGCATGGGAGGAGATGCCAGAGACGCATGCGCTGGAGCGGCTGGAGCTGGGCTACGAGCTGGAAGAGGTCGCCCGCGCGAACGCCCTGCTGCGCGAGTGCATCCTCCGCCTCTACGAGGCCCACACGGAGCGGGTCGGGGTGGAAGCGCTGACGGTCCTGAGGGAGGTGCGGCGCTTCAACCAGACGTTCGACGAAGCCGTGTCCCTCACGATGTGCGGCTACGCACGGATGCGCGAACAGCAGGTGAGGAGGGAGAGCGAGCGGATGCTGGAGCGCCTGCGGCTCCAGGAGTCTCGGACGGCACGGCTTCAGGAGGTGACGGCCGCTCTGTCCCGGGCGCTCACCGCCGACGCGGTGGCCCAGGTGGTGGTGGAGAAGGCCGTGCGGGCCCTGGAAGCCACGGGTGGCTCCATGGGCCTGCTGTCGGAGGACGGACAGCATTTCGAGATGAGAGCCGCCACGGGTTACTCCCGGGAGATGCTGCATGGCTGGGAACGCTTCCCGGCGGACTCACCGATGATGTTCCGCGAGGCGGTGCGCACCGGCGGCCTCGTCCTCCATGAGACGAAGGAGTCCTTCCTCGCCGACTATCCCCAATGGGCGGAGGACCCGGCCGTGAAGAGCCACAACGCCTTCGCCACCCTGCCCCTCCTCGTGGAAGGCCGGACGCTCGGAGCCCTGGGGCTGACCTTCCGTGAACGACGCTCCTTCAGCAAGGAGGAGCGGGACTTCATGCTCGTGCTCGCCGGACAGTGCGCCCAGGCGCTGGAGCGCGGACGCCTCTATGACGCCGAGCAGCAGGCGCGCGCCGAGTCGCAGCTGGCCCTGGCGCGGCTCAACCTGTTGATGGACACGGCGCCGGTGGGGCTCGGCTTCTGGGACAAGGAGATGCGCTACGTGCGTCTCAACGAACGGCTGGCGGAGATGAACGGAGTCTCCGTGGCCGCGCACCTCGGGCGCAGCGTGAGAGAGGTGCTTCCGGAGCTCGCGGACACCATCGAATCCTTCTTCCGCGAGATACTGAGGACGGGCCGGGCCCTGGTGGACCTGGAGGTGAAGGGGGAGACACCCGCGGCCCCGGGCATCCAGCGCTACTGGCTGGTGAGCTACTACCCGACGCGGGACGTGGATGGCACCCTGCTCGGGCTGGCGGGGGTGGTGTTGGAGATCACCGACCGCAAGCGCGCCGAGGAGGAGCTGCGCCGGGCGGCGGAGTTCCGCGAGCGGCTGCTCGGCATCGTCAGTCACGACCTGCGCAACCCGCTCAACGCCATCCTGCTGTCCTCCAACGCGCTCATCCGCTCCGAGGGCATCCCCGAGCCCCAGATGAAGTCCGTCCGGCGCATCATCACCAGCGCCGAGCGGATGGCGCGGATGATCGCCGACCTGCTCGACTTCACACGCGGGCGGCTGGGCGGAGGCATCCCCGTCGCGCCCCGGCCCGTCAACCTGCGCCTCCTGTGCCGTCAGGTGCTGGAGGAGTTGGAGGCCGGCAATCCCGGGCGGCTCCTGCGGATGGAGGCACAGGGGAACCTCCAGGGAGAGTGGGATCCAGATCGGCTCTCCCAGGTGCTCGGCAACCTGGGCGGCAACGCGCTCGCCTACAGCTTCGAGGACGCGTCCGTGGACGTCGTGCTCCACGATGAAGGAGAGGCCGTCCTCATCGAGGTGCACAACCAGGGCAGGCCCATCCCGGAGGAGCTGCTCCCCCGCATCTTCGAGCCCTTCCGGCGGGCCACGGAGGACTCCGCCGGACAGCACGCCTCCGGGCTGGGGCTGGGGCTCTACATCTCCCGGCAGATCGTCCAGTCGCATGGAGGAACGCTCGACGTGCGCTCCTCCAAAGAGGAGGGCACCACCTTCATCGTACGGCTCCCCCGGCAGCCCCGTTGAGACGGGCGGGGAGACTACACGCGGAAGCTGGCGGCCACCTGCTTGAGCCGCTCCAGTGACGTGTTCACCTGCACCACCGCCTCCTCCGCGTTCATCGTCGACTCGACCACGTCGCCCATCATCTGCGACAGCGTCGTCATCACCTCGGTCATCTGCGCGATGCCCGTGTTCTGCTGCGTCACCGAGGCGACGATCTGCTTCGCCGCCTGGCTGCTCTCGTGCACCACCGTGGTGATTTCCCGCAGCCGGTCCGCCGACGTCAACACCTGGGTGATGCCCGCCTCCATCTGCTGACTGTCCTGCTCGGCGACGGACACCGCCCGGCGGATGGCGTGGTTGATCTCCAGCAATATCTTCCCGATGCGCTGCGTGCTCTGCACCGACTGGCCGCTCAGCGCCCGCATCTCCCGCGCCACCACCGCGAAGCCCCGCCCCTCCTCGCCCGCCCGCGCCGCTTCGATGGAGGCGTTGAGCGCCAACACGTTCGACTGGTCCGCCAGGTCGCGCACACTGCCGATGATTTCCCCCGCCCGCGCCGCCTGCTCGGACAGGTGCGCCACGCTGCGCATCAGCGTCTCCACCCGCGCCCGGAGCTTCTGCAGCCCCTGGGCGCTGCTCTCGATGGAGTTGCGCCCGGACATGCTGAATGCGTCCGCCTGCGCCGCCACCCTCAGCACCATCTCCGCCCGGCTCGCCGCCAGGTTCGACGTCTGGGCAATCTCGCTGATCGTCGAGCCCGCTTCGGACAGGCTGCGCGACTGGTGGCTGAGGAACGCGAGCTGCCGCTGGCTGGCCTCGGTGAGCCGCCCCGCCGCTTGCGTCAGCTCGTCCACCGTGCCCTGCAACGTCACCGGCACGGTGCGTAGCCGCGCCACCAGCGCCTCGATGCCCCGCGCCAGTTGCCCGAGCTCGTCCCGCGAGTCCACGTCGATGCGCTGCGTGAGGTCTCCCTCGGTGGCGATGCGCGTGGTCACCTGTGTGAGCCGGGTGAGCGGCCCCACCACGCCCTGCACCAGCCAGGACGAGAGCACCCCCAGCGCGAAGATGCACATCACCACCAGGGTGATGACCCACTGCTGCCGCCACCGCTGCAACATGCGCATGTCGCCGAAGGACTGCTCCAGCCCGGCCTGGGCCCACTCGCCCGAGCCGCGCAGCAGCAACTGCAACGTCCCATAGCGCTCGAGCGCCTGCGCGAAGGCCGCCTGCGCGCCCGGCTCCTGCCGTACCGCCAGCTCCAGGGCGAGCTGCCCCTGGGTCCAAAACGCCTCGAAGGACTCGCGCAACGACTGGAGCCGCGAGTCCTCCATCACCGGGTTGTTCTCCCCGCGCGCCAGCTCCTCCTCGAAGTCCTTCGCCAGCTCCTGGAGTTGCGCCACGCGGGTCGCGTCTCGCGACTGGCACGCATCCCACAGGTTCCACTTCAGAGAGGACGCCATCGAGTCCAGACTCCGAATCGAGGCGAGCGCCGGCGTGTACCCCTCGACGATGCGCGTGCTCAACCTCGAGGCGTCCCGGCCCACCACCACGGACAGCAGGAGGATGGCCAGGAGGAAGATGGTGGCCACCACCGGCAGGAGCGTGACCTTCTGCTTGAACGTCATCGTCCCCGCCTCCCGCCGACGACTCCGCCGGGGAGGACTCGCTCGACCGGGGGCGCGCAACGCCTGGACATGGCTCTCCTTACCTCCGCGGGCCGGGGCGACTCCGCACGCGAATCACGGGCGGCGGGGTCCGCCGCGCGGGGGCATCAGGATAGCGGATGCGCTCCCCCGGCGCTCAGCCCCCCTCGTGCCCCACTGGCACCTGGGCGGGGGTGCCCCTCCTGGCCGCCCGCTTGTTGGGTAGCCGACCTCCGCTACGAGGCCAGGTCTTCGCGGCGCACCCCCTCGATGGAGAGGACGAAGTCCGCGCCGAAAGCCTGGGCAGGGGTGAAGGCGCCCCGCCGCTCGCCCGCCAACACCTGCTCCACCGCGAGCACGGTGGCCTTCGCGGTGAAGGCATAGGCCTCGGGCGTCTCCAACCCCGCCGCCGCGCGCCGCCCGTCCGGAGCACGCGCCTCGGCCCAGACGTGGCAGCGGCCCGTCTGGCGCAGGGCCTCGTCGGGCCCCCGTACGCGGGCCTCGACGAGCTTCGAGAGCCGATCGCGCACCGCGTCCACGGCCAGTAGCCGCTGGAGGACGGGGAAGGTGACGCGCAGCAGCGGGGCCACGGCCGCCGGTTGGGCCACGTAGGTGGTGATGTTGGGGATGCCGGTGGAGTGCCAGGCCGTCTCCAGGTCGCCCCAGGGAATGGGCATGACGGAGCGCTCCTTGTCGGAGAAGCGCACCCGCCGAGCACCCTTGCCGACGGGCCATGGCCGCAGCTGGCCTCCACGGCGCACGAAACCACCGGAGGGCAGTCCCTCCAGCGCGGACTTGGTGGTGCCGGCGCTGAGCTGGGCATCCGAGGCGATGGCCAGGTCCAGCTCGTGCGCGCCGGGCACCTTGTCCGCGACGTAGCGGGCGAGACAGTCGGTGGGCACCACGTCGAAGCCCACGCCGGACATGAGCACGATGCCACGCCCCCGGGCCTCGGCGTCATGGCGAAAGGTGTTCTCGAAGACGGGAATCTCGCCGGTGATGTCCAGGTAGTGCGCACCGGCGGAGAGACAGGCCTGCACCATGGGCTCGCTGGTGTGGACGAAGGGACCGGCGGCATGCACCACGAGCGGTAGTCCATCCAGGGCGGACACCAGACCGCGAGCGTCATCGAGCCCCACCGCGACCAGGTCCAACCCGAGCCGCGCGGCCAGGGGCGCGAGCTTCTCGCGCGAGCGGCCCGCCAGCACGGGCTTGTGGCCACGGCGCACCGCCTCCTCGGCGATGAGGACACCGGTGTAGCCGGTGGCACCGTACAGCAACCAACGGGGAGCGGAGTTCGTCGAAGGATTCACGGGCGCACCCTATGCCGGAGACCGCGCGGAGTCAGCCCTCCACCGTTGGCCTTCACGGTCACAGATGCATCGAGTTCACTCCCGCCATTGCACGCAACCTGTCCCACTCCACATCGGACACACCGCGCTCCGCACCTCCAGCCCACGCATGACTGGCACAGGCAGCGGGGGCCTATGGACCTGGGAGAATCCCTTCTCATTGACGACGCTCAATCACAAACATATAAATTCATGGTTTTACAGGGCCCGGCTCCTGGCCGTTCCGACCCCCATCACCCGAAGGAGCATGTTGGACATGAAAGAGCGTGGAAGCAGGACGAAGAGCACCTTGGGGCTGGCGGGTCTTCTCCTGGTGCTCGTGGCGCTCTGCGCCCAGGCGGAGCCACCCTCCTCCAAGCTCCCTGGCCGTACGCCGGACTCCAAGGAGCCCTGGGGCGCTTTTCTTGGCAAGGCAGCACATTTCGCCATTGGCAGAGCATACAGCGTGCAGCACCCCTCCAACGTGGTCTTCCTCGACACCGTCAACCTCTACAAAATTGTGGAGGAAGGGAAGTTGGGGGACCCCGAGCGTCTTCCACGGTTCGTGAGGCTCTTGCGCCCGGACATTACCGATACCGACGCCCTCGTGCTCTTCGAGCTCAAGCCGGACAATGAGGAGTCGCGCAGGGAAGGGAGGGAACAGGCGGGACGCTACCTGGCGGTGCTGAATGAGGCCGTCGAACCTGACAAAAAGCTCGCGGGAGGCACCGGCTTCGAGGGGTCACTCTTCCTCGAATTCGAGAACGGGGGAGCACTCTGGCAGTTGTCCTGGCGCACGCCAGAGCCCGGAGTGACGCTGTACCGCTGGAGCTACCGGCGCAAGAAGCCCGATGCTTCCTGGGAGGAGCGGGCGGCCCAGCAGGAAGAGGAGTTGCCCAGGAAAGAGATAGCGCAGCACGGTGAGTTGGCCGAGCAGGCGATCCGGGCTGCGTATGACAAGAGCGAATGGCCCAAGGGCTTCCAGGGCCAGGTCTACCTGCCTGTGGACTGCCGCTGAGCGAGAGAGAGACGCCTGTCGCCCTCGGAGCGAGCGAAGTGCCTGGCGCTTGAGGAGCGTCTGACCGCTATGGTAGGGCAAAAAGCCATGACCCCGGACCAGTCCTCTGTGCTCGAGTTTCCAGCGTGGCTCTACGACACCATCGCTGCCATCCGCCGCAAGGCGAGAGCCGAGGGACGCTGGTGGGCCCGGGAGTACCGCAAGACCGGTGCCTTTCCCCTGCCCCGGCAGATGCGTCAGGTGCCGCCCGGCGAGGTGCTGGTGATGCACTCGGCGGCCGAAGATTTCGACGGGTCCCGCCCGCGCTGGCGGATGCACATGTTCGGCGACGTCTTCATGGACTTGAATGAAGGCGTCCCGAAGGAGGAGCGTCAACGCATGAGGGACGCCTTCGAGTCCTTCTGCCTGGGCACCCCTTGGGGCGCCCTCCATTACACCGTGTCTCCGTCCCCGCCGCGGAGCGCGGAGCGCGTGGCGAACCGGCTCGCCTCGGTGCTCCGCTTCTGGGACGTGCTTCAGGGCCCTCGCTATGTGTACAGACTGCCCGGCACCCACCACACAATCGATGGCCTCATGGAGTACATCTACCGCAAGACCCTGGAGGCTTGGTGCCCCGGAGGCCCTGCCTCGGTCCGCGAGCACATGGCCCTGACGGTGGAGCGCATGGCTCGTGCGACCCGAGAGGACTGCCTGGAGGCCGTGCTCCGAGTGATGCCTGTCGTGGTGGAGGCAAACACCGATCTCAAACACCGCGAGGCGCTCAGTGACCCGGACTTCCTGCGCGAACGCCTCTCCGCGCTTCCTCCGGAGGACTTCGAGGATATCTCCAGCGCCGACAGATACGCGGTGAACGGGCAGTTGTATGTCTGGGACAGGGAGTTGGGGCGGCATTAGCATCAAACGATTGGGACGTCGGCTTGCCTCGAATAAGACTGAATGAACCGCGCCGCGTTGACCGAGCGACTGATCGACCTGGCTGGCCCATTGGGGCCGCTTGGGACAGATGAAGAGCGGGACAAGATCCGCCAGGAGCTGCTGGGTGGAGCACCCATCACCACTGCCGCCGCCATTCTCGACGCCGTGGCAGCCCAGCCGGAGCTTCCGGTCAATGTCTCTCGAGAGGACTTCGAGTTCGCAGCAACCGAGTTGTTGGCCGAGCTCGGCGAGCAGCCAGGGGTTGTGGACCATCTCCTTCGCAGATGGGGGGAGCCCCCCATACGTGTCGCAATACTGGATGCGCTGGCTTTACTGGCTGCCCGGACCGCGGCACCCGCGTTGGCCGCACTCGCGCGAGCCCAGATTCCACACGCATCGCTCGACACCCGGGAACTGGTCAGCCTGGTCTCCGCGCTCGGCTGCGTGGGAGGCGAGAAGGCACTCGCGGCGGTTGAGGAGCTCCGCGCCCGTGGCAACTGGCCAGCGGAGGTCTCTCGTGAGTTGGAGATTGCCCTTGAAGCGCTCACCGGGCGACAGCCCCGATAGTGCGACACGTGTCCCGGCCCCTCAGGCCGGGTGGCCGGAGCCCTGTCCGAGCACCGCCGCAATGCTGGGCAGTGGGAAGTCATGTACGGTTCCACGCGCATCGGGCTCCCGAGTCGGGTAAGGACAGGGGCCATGAGTGAGACGAAGCCCGTGGCGCGCAGGAAGAAGAAGGACCAGCTGGAGGTGCGCGTGCGGCGCATCCACCGCCGCGACCTCAACCGGGCCTGGGAATTCCTCAAGCTCGTCTTCCGCGACGTCAACCGCGAGACGGTCGAGTACCAGCGGCCCCGCTCCAAGCGGCGCTTCCTCGAGGTGTATTCCTCGGAGTGGATAGAGCAGCTCGTCTACGAGGTGAACGGGGAAATCGTCGGCTACTCCGAGTGCGCCTTCGAGGCCACCGGTGACGACAACTGGGTCAACCCGCGCTGGTTCGAGAAGCGGGGCATGCGGCCCCTCTTCGTCGAGGAGCTCGCCGTGCACCCGGACTACCAGGGCCGGGGTGTGGGCAGCTTCATCATGGAGCAGCTCCAGCACCTGGCGCGCACCCGCGGCTGCACCCACCTGGTGCTCGAGGTGGCCGAGAACAACGAGTCCGCGCTCTCGTGGTACCGCACCCGCAACTTCTACAAGCTGGACGCCGCCATCTTCCTCGCCCAGAAGGTACCCGGAGAGCCGGACCTGCTGCCCCCGCGCCGGCTCAAGACCCGCCCCGCCCACGCCAATGGGGGCACTCCCACCACCGGCCTCATGCCCGAGGAGGTCAGCGGCCCCGCGCTCGTCGCCAAGAAGCCCCGGGCCCGGAAGAAGGCGGCCAGCGCCCCCTCCAAGAGCGCACCCGCGCAGAAGCCGGAGCCGGAGTAGCCCCGCTCAGCGCGTCGCACCCCCGAGGTACCGGGACACCTGCTCCTGGCAGGCTCCCACACACTCGGGGAACTGCCGCAGGAAGCGCGCCTGCCGGCGGCAGTCGGACGAGAGGGCGAATCCCGGGTCCTCTCCGCACAGGGACTCGAAGCTCGCGAGACTCTGCTGGAAGACGGCCGCCCGCTTCTCCGGCGCCATGTCCAGGATGGCCCGCCGCTCGGCCCCCTGCATCCACAGCATGCCGGCCACCAGCAGCAGCACCGCCATCACCACCACCATCGCCACCCGGACGCGGAGCCTCGACTTCCGCGCTTCCTGCTCGTCCAGGTCGAGCCATGGCTCGCCCGGGCTCATCGCTCGTGTCGCCATGCCCTACAGATGGGTCCCCCTTCCCTCCCGCGCTACCCTTCGTGCGAACCTGCAACCCGGGCCCCCGGGACATCGTGCAGGATGCAACCCCGGACGAGCCCCGGAGCCGCGTTTCCCCTCTGGAGGCTCCCGCCGCCCGGAATGGCGCGCGGCCTGCACTTAGGATGAAGGCATGGAGACCGGACCTGTCGCGCCCGTGGTGGAGCCCCGCCCGATGCGGGTGCTGGTGGTGGACGACGAGCGGAACATCCGCACCACGCTGCGCATGTGCCTGGAAGGGCTCGGCTGTGAGGTGCGCGAGGCCGCCACGCCCGACGCCGCGCTCGCCGCGCTCGCCCAGTCCCCGGCCGACCTCGCCTTCGTGGACCTGCGCCTGGGCACCTCGAGCGGGTTGGACCTGCTGCCCCGCCTGCTCGCCGAGTCCCCCACCCTGGATGTCGTCCTCATCACCGCCTACGCCACCTTCGACACCGCCGTGGAGGCGGTGAAGCGCGGCGCGCGCGACTACCTGCCCAAGCCCTTCACTCCGGCGCAGATACGGCACTTCGTGGAGAAGACGCGGGCGCACCGGGAGCTGAGCTCGCAGCTGGGCAACCTGGAGGGACAGCTCGCGCAGTCCGTGCCCGAGGCCACGCTGGAGACGGCCTCGCCGGCGATGCATGCGGCGATCGCGCTCGTCACCCGGGCGGCGGCCTCGGACGCGGCGGTGCTGCTGCGCGGGGAGAGCGGGACGGGCAAGGGGGTGCTCGCTCGGGCGCTGCACTCCATGAGCGCGCGGCGCCGACGGCAATTCGTCACCGTCAACTGCCCCACCCTCTCCGAGCAGCTCCTGTCGAGCGAGCTCTTCGGCCACGTGCGTGGGGCCTTCACGGGCGCGGTGAGGGACCAACCGGGCCGGGTGGAGCAGGCCGAGGGCGGCACGCTCTTCCTGGACGAGGTGGCGGAGATGAGCCCCGGGCTGCAGGCGCAGCTCTTGCGATTCCTCCAGGAGAAGCAGTTCGAGCGCCTGGGCGAGGGGCGGACGCGGCGGGCGGACGTGCGGGTGGTGGCGGCCACGAACCGGGACCTGGAGAAGGACGTGACCGAGGGCCACTTCCGGGAGGACCTGCTCTACCGGCTCAACGTCATCGAGGTGAAGCTGCCGGCGCTGCGAGAGCGGCCCGAGGACATCCTCCCGCTGGCGAGGCGCTTCGTGGCCTTCTTCGCGAAGGCGGCGCAGAGGCCACCGCCGGAGCTGTCGCCCGCGACGGAGAAGATGCTGCTGGCGTACCCGTGGCCGGGCAACGTGCGCGAGCTGCGCAACGCGATGGAGCGGGCGCTCATTGTGTGGCCGGCGGAGGTGCTGGAGCCGCAGGCGTTCCCAGACCGGATCGCCGCGGCGACGGGCTCGGTGGTGGCGCTGGGAGGGCCGCACACGCTGGAGGAGGTGGAGCGCGAGCACATCCTCCGGGTGATGGCGAGCGCCCCGACGCTGGACGAGGCCGCGCACATCCTCGGCATCGACGCGTCCACGCTGTGGCGCAAGCGCAAGAAGTACGAGTCCACCCCCGGCGGCACGGGCTGAGCCGCCAGGTGCGCACGCCGCTCCCTCAGAACGCCCAGCCCAGACCGACCGTCATGCGAGGGACCAGCGCCCAGGTGCGGCGAACGAGAACAAAGGATGCCTGTGCTCCAGAAGATGGGCCGAAGGGCGTGTCGGTGGTGGAGAGTGCCGCGAGGCCCGCTCCCACCTGCACGGTCAGACCGGGGGACAGGATGGCGGTGTAGCCCGCGCGCACGCTGCCTCCGTACTGGAGCGTCCGCCAACCCATTTCAACGGTCTGGTACTGGTAAAACTCGCCGAGTCCGAGGACCTGGTTCACGGTGACGTGGTGGGTGACCGACATCTCGAGGTGCGGCCCTACCCAGAAACCCTCGGGAGCGCGGCCAGCGAGATAGACATGCAGGCCCGGATCCACTCCCACGCCCCAGCGCCGGGTGGAGAAGCCGGGCTCTTCGGGGCCGCCATACCGATTCTCGTCGAAGTACACCGTGCCCTGCACCGACCCCGAGATCGCCACGTGCGTGCCCACCGCGTGCTCCACACCGGCTCCCAACAAGCCTGTCCCGCCATAGAGCATCGGCTGCGCCATCACCACCGTGCGCCGCTCCGCTGCTGACTCCACCTGCGGCTCCTCGGCCCGGCCCGTCAACGGCACCAACGCCACACCCACTCCAGCAGCCCAAGCGCCCCATCGCATCCACATCTTCATGACTGTCATTCCCTCCCATTCGCCGTCCGGCCGACGGCGCGCCCAGGAGGTTTGCAGCGCGCATGCCATCTGAAGCGTCAGAGGGAGGAACACGCAACGTGGGGCCCTCGGCTGACAGATTGGCCCGCGCATTCCCCAGACACGCACGACAATCTGTCTCTCTCATGACGGGCAGCGGGGCGCCCGTGGCGAAAGCAACGCTCAGGTCGCCGGGCCGATCTCGGGCCGCTCGCGCGCCTGTTCTCCCTCCTGCGGAAGGGTGAACCAGAACGTGCTCCCCAGGCCGGGTTCACTCGCCAGTCCCATCTCCCCACCGTGCGCCTGGACGATCTCCTGCGCGATGGACAACCCCAGCCCCGCGCCACCCGTGCTCGCGCCGGGCACCCGGTAGAACTTCTCGAAGATGCGATGCTGGTGCTCCGGGGCGATGCCCTCCCCCGTGTCCGCCACCTCGAAGCGCACCCGCTCGCCGTCGCGCCGGGCGCTCACCTTCACGTCGCCCCCATGCGAGGTGTGTCTCACCGCGTTGGCCACCAGGTTGGACAGCACCAATTGCAACCGCTCCGGGTCCGCCTCCACCTGCTCCAGCCCCGGCTCCAGCTCCGACGACAGCCGCACGCCCCGCTCGTCCGCCGCCACCCGGTGCGGGGCGAGCGCCGCCTCCAGCACCGCCTCAGACGACACCGGCCGCACCTCCAGCACCATGCGCCCCGCCTGCAACTTCGACAGGTCCAACAGGTCGTCCACAATGCCCTGCAATCGCTCGCAGTCCTCGCGGGCCGCGTACAGCAGGTCCGCCTGCTTCTCCGTGATGGGCCCCGCCACTCCCTCCACGCACAGGTGGATGGCCATGCGCAGCGACGTGAGCGGCGTGCGGAACTCGTGCGCCACCGTGGCCACCAGGTCGTTCTTCAGCTCGTCGAAGCGGCGCAGCCGTGTCACGTCCTGGAGGAGGACCGTCGCGCCCACCACGCCCCCGCCCTCGCCATAGACGGGGCTGCCTCGCGGCAGCAGCCAGCGGTCCCCCTCCGCGCTCTCCGCACGCACCGCCTCCTCGTAGCCACGCGGCAGGTACGGCCCCTTGCCTCCCAACACGTGCGCGCGCACCCGCTCCAGCACCTCGCGCACCTCGGGCGCCACCTGGCCCAACGGGCCCCCGCCGCCCTCCAATGACAACCGCAGCACCTCCTCGGCCGCGCGGTTGACGTTGAGCACGCCTCCGTCCACGCCGAACACCACCACCGGATCCGGCAGGCTGTCGATCGCCGCCTGCGAGGAGGACTGGGCCTGGAGCAGCTCGCCCAGCGAGCTCTGCCGGTAGCGTTGCAGCGCCTCGGCCATGGCGTTGAAGTCCCGGGCGAGCTGGGCGATCTCATCGCGGCCCTCCACCACCGCACGGGCGGCCAGGTCTCCCTGCCCCAACCGCTGCACCGCCTGCGAGAGCACGGACACCGGCCGCAGCGTCCGCTGCGTCAGCGACGCCGAGGCGAGCAGGCCTCCCACCAGCGCCACCACCACCGCCGTCACCATGAGCGTGTTCACCCGCCGGCTCTGCCGCTGCAGGGCGTCGCTCTTGCGCACCATCGCATCCTGGTTGAGCGCCAGAATCTCCTGCGTGGCCGCCTTGGCTTCCTGGAACTCCGGCGCCAGCGTGTCGAAGTACGCCGCTCGCGCCCGCTCGGACGAGTCCATCGCCAGGAAGGACTCGAAGCCGGAGCGGTAACGCTTCCAGGCCTCGCGCAGCCTCCGGGTGGCCTCACCCTCGCCCGGCTCGGTGATGTTGCCCTCCTGCACCTTCAACTCCATCTCGAGCGGCTGGACGTGCGCGTTCACCTGCTCCAGGCCCCGCTGCCGCTCGCCCGCGACGATGAAGAGGGAGGCGCTGTCCAGACGCTCCAGGTGCTCGATGATGCGCTGCATGGCCAGCACGCTGCGGTAGTTGTCCGCGAGGATCTCCTGCCCCGCGCGTCCCAACCGGCCGAGCGTATTCACCCCCAACACCCCCAGCAGCAGCAGCGCGAGCGCCAACGGAATCTGGGCCCACAGCAGCTTGTCGCGCAGCTTCATGGCCGGCGCTCCTCTTGCGGCGCCTCGAAGGACACCACGTGGATGTCGAAGCCCTCGCCCTCGCGCAGGAGCCGCACGTCCGAGGCCCGCCCCACCAGGCGCTTCCACCACGGCTGCTGGGAGCGCCCGACGATGATGTGACCCACCCCGTGCGAGCGGGCGAAGTCCAGCAGCGCCCCCACCGGATCCCTCCCCTTGAGCCGCACCACCTCGGCGCCCAGCTCGCGGGCCAGCTCGATGTTGGCCAGCAGGTGGCGCTGCGCCTCGGCGTCGATGAGGTGCGGGGCCTCGCCGGGCGTCTCCACGTAGACGACGAACCAGTCCGTGTTGAGCCGGCCGGCCATGCGCGAGCCGCGGCGCAGGAGCGTGGCCGCGTGCGGCGGGTTGCTGGAGAGCGCCACCATCACCCGGCCCCAGCCGCCACCCTTCTGCTGCGGCTCCTCGCCCGGACGGGCACGCGTGCCCGTGGCCCGGTCCAGGCTCTCAGCCACCTCGCGCAGCGCCAGCTCCCGCAGGGTGGAGAGGTTCTCCTGCCGAAAGAAGCTCTCCAGCGCGCTCTGCACCTTGTCCTGCGCGTAGATTTTTCCCGTCTTCAACCGCTCGTGCAGGTCCTCCACCGCCAGGTCCAGGTTCACCACCTGATCGGCGCTCTTGAGGAAGCTGTCGGGAATCGTCTCGCGCACGCGGATGCCCGTGGCGCGCTCGATGAGGTCATTGAGGCTCTCCAGGTGCTGCACATTGAAGGCGCCAATGACGTTGATGCCCGCGGCGAGCAGCTCCTCCACGTCCTGGTAGCGTCTGTGATTGCGGGCCAGCGGGACATTGGTGTGGGCCAGCTCGTCCACCACGGCCACCTGGGGCTTGCGCGCCAGCACCCCGTCCAGGTCCATCTCCTCCACGGAGACGTCGCGGTACCGGTAGACCTTGCGCGGCACCAGCTCCAGCCCCGCCACGAGCGCCTGCGTGTCGGCGCGGCCATGTGTCTCGATGAAGCCGAGCACCACGTCCACCCCACGCTTCTTCAGCGCATGGGACTCCTCGAGCATGCGGTAGGTCTTGCCCACGCCGGCGGCGAAGCCGATGTACAGCTTCAACCGCCCGCGCCGGCCTCGCTCCACCAGCTCGAGGAAGTCCTCCGCCCGGGTGCGTCGTGCGCTCATCGCGTGGCTCTACTCCGGGGGTGGGCCCGCTCGCAACGCCGCCGTGCCTCCGGGACGAGGCTCATCGCGCCCCCGAGGCCGTCTGCGGCTGCGGCGGGAGGCGGCCGAACTGACGATCCAACGCCAGGTTCAGCAGGAGCACGTTGACGCGCGGCTCGCCGAGCACGCCGAGGGTCCGGCCCTCCGCGTTGGCGTCCACCACGGCCTGGATGCGCTCGGGGGCCACGCCGCGAGCCCGGGCGATGCGGGGCACCTGCCAGTGCGCGGCCTCCGGAGACAGGTGGGGATCCAACCCGGAGCCGGAGGTGGTGACGAGCTCGGCGGGCACGGGACCGGGGGCGTCGGGGTTCTCCTGGCGCAGGCGCTCGGCGTCGGCCTGGGCCCGGTCCCTCAGCTTCTGGGCGGTGGGGCCCAGGTTGCTGCCGCTGGAGGCGGTGGCGTCATGGCCGTTGCCGGCGGCGGACGGACGAGGCTGGAAGTAGCCGGCCTGGGAGAAACCCTGGCTGATGAGGGCGCTGCCCACCACCTGGCCGCGCTCATCGGTGACGAGCGAGCCATCGGCCTCGTGGGGGAAGAGGAGCTGCGCCGCGCCGGTGATGGCCAGCGGGTAGAGGATGCCGGTGAGCGCCAGGGTGACGAGGCAGGCGCGCAGGGCGGTGACGAGTGCGGAGACCATGGAACAATTCCTTTCTCAAGCCAGCCCGACGGCGGTGAGCACCACGTCGATGGCCTTGATGCCGATGAAGGGGACGATGACGCCGCCCACGCCGTAGATGAGGAGGCTGCGCCGCAGGAGCGCCGCCGCGCCCAGGGGCCGGTAGCGCACGCCACGCAGCGCCAGCGGGATGAGCGCGATGATGATGAGCGCGTTGAAGATGACCGCGGAGAGGATGGCGCTGTAGGGCGAGGACAGACCCATGATGTTGAGCGGGGCGATCTGCGGGAACACCCCCATGAAGAGCGCGGGGAGGATGGCGAAGTACTTGGCCACGTCGTTGGCGATGGAGAACGTGGTGAGCGTGCCGCGCGTCATGAGCAGCTGCTTGCCCACCTCCACCACCTCGAGCAGCTTGGTGGGGTTGGAGTCCAGGTCCACCATGTTGCCGGCCTCCTTGGCGGCCTGGGTGCCGGTGTTCATCGCCACGCCCACGTCCGCCTGAGCGAGCGCGGGCGCGTCGTTGGTGCCATCGCCCGTCATGGCCACCAGCTTGCCCTTGGCCTGCTCGGCGCGGATGAGCTCCATCTTCGCCTCGGGAGTGGCCTCGGCGAGGAAGTCATCCACACCGGCCTCGCGGGCGATGGCCGCCGCCGTGCGCGGGTTGTCACCGGTAATCATCACTGTGCGGATGCCCATGGCGCGGAAGCGGTCGAAGCGCTCCTTGATGCCGCCCTTCACCACGTCCTTGAGGTGGATGATGCCCAGCACGCGCGCCCCGTCGGCCACCGCCAGCGGTGTGCCGCCCTGGTCTCCGATGCGCGCCGCCGTCTGCCGGAGGTCCGGCGGGACAGCGCCGCCCTGGGCCTCCACGTGCTTGATGACGGCGTCCACCGCACCCTTGCGGATGCTGCGCGGATAGGGGTCCACGAGGTCGCAGCCGCTCATGCGCGTCTGCGCGGTGAAGGGAACGAAGGTGGCCTGGTGCGCCTGGAGCTCGCGAGGGCGCATCTTGTACGTGTCCTTCACCAGCACGACGATGGAGCGGCCCTCGGGCGTCTCGTCCGCGAGGCTCGCGAGCTGCGAGGCCTCGGCCAGGTCCTCCATCCGCACGCCCGGCATGGGCAGCAGCTCCGTGGCCATGCGATTGCCCAGGGTGATGGTGCCCGTCTTGTCCAGGAGCAGCGTGTCCACGTCACCCGCCGCCTCCACCGCGCGGCCACTCATGGCCAGCACGTTCTTGCGCAGGAGCCGGTCCATCCCCGCGATGCCAATGGCGGACAGCAGGCCGCCAATCGTCGTGGGAATCAGGCACACCAGCAGCGCCACCACCGCCGTGCCCGACAGGTTCACCCCCGAGTAGAGCGCCATCGGCACCAGCGTCACGCACGCCAGCAGGAAGACGATGGTGAGACCCACCAGGAGGATGTGCAGGGCAATCTCGTTGGGCGTCTTCTGCCGCGCGGCGCCCTCGACGAGGCCAATCATCCGGTCCAGGAAGGACTCGCCCGGATCCGCGGTGATGCGCACCACGATGCGGTCGGAGAGCACCTTGGTGCCGCCCGTGACGGACGAGCGGTCGCCGCCGGACTCGCGGATGACGGGAGCGGACTCGCCGGTGATGGCGGACTCGTCCACGCTGGCGATGCCCGACACCACCTCGCCGTCGCCGGGGATGATGTCGCCCGCCTCGCAGACGACCTCGTGCCCCTTGCGCAGGCTGGGAGCGGCCACGCGCTCCTCGCGCCCGTCCACCAGGCGCCGGGCCAGGGTGTCCTTGCGCATCTTGCGCAGCGTGCTCGCCTGGGCCTTGCCACGGCCCTCGGCCACCGCCTCGGCGAAGTTGGCGAAGAGGACGGTGAACCACAGCCACAGCGTCACCAGCACGGTGAACCACACCGGCGTGGCCGCCGGCCCCGGCGTCACGAGGTCGCGCACCACCAGCACGGTGGTGAGCAGGCTGCCCGCCCACACCACGAACATCACCGGGTTGCGAGCCACATCCCGAGGGTCCAGTTTGCGCAGGCTGTCCACCAGCGCCTGTTTGACGAGCGCGGGCTCGAAGAGGGACGCGGGCTTGGAAGAAGGGGAAGCCATGGTCAGAACACCTTTCCGGACCGCGCGAGGAAGTGCTCGACGATGGGTCCGAGGGAGAGGGCGGGGAAGAAGGTGAGCGCGCCGACGATGACGACCACGCTCACCAGCAGGCCCGTGAAGATGGCGCCATTGGTGGGGAAGGTGCCGAGGCCCGGAGCCACCACCTTCTTGCCCACCATGGAGCCGGCGATGGCCAGCACCGGGACAATCATCAGGAAGCGCCCGGCGAGCATGGCCATGCCCAAGGAGATGTTCCAGAAGGGCGTGTTGGCGTTGAGGCCGGCGAAGGCGCTGCCGTTGTTGCCCGTGCCGCTGGTGTACGCGTAGAGAATCTCGGACAGGCCGTGAGGCCCCGCGTTGTTGAGCGAAGACACGCCCTGGGGAATCACCGCCGCCACCGCGCCCAGTCCGAGGATGACGAGCGGGAAGATGAGCACGTACAGCATGGCGAGCTTCATCTCCTTCGCCTCAATCTTCTTGCCGAGGTACTCGGGCGTACGGCCCACCATGAGGCCGGCGATGAAGACAGAGAGCACCACCATGACGAGGATGCCGTAGAGGCCGGCGCCCACGCCGCCGAAGATGACCTCGCCGAGCTGGATGTTGACCAGGGGCACCAGGCCACCGAGCGCGGTGAAACTGTCATGCATGGCATTGACCGCGCCGCACGAGGCATCCGTGGTGACGGTGGCGAAGAGCGCCGAGGCGGAGATGCCGAAGCGCGCCTCCTTGCCCTCCATGTTCCCGTCCTGCGCCACCTGGGCGGCGGCCACGGCGGGGTTGGCCTGGGACTCGGCGGCGTAGGCGGCGGCCACGCCCACGAAGAAGAGGATGCTCATGGCCGCGAAGAGGGCCCAGCCCTGCTTCGTGTCCCCGGCCATCTTCCCGTACGTGTACGTGAGGGCCGCGGGGATGGCGAAGATGGAGAGCATCTGCACCAGGTTGGTGAGCGGCGTGGGGTTCTCGAAGGGGTGGGCGCTGTTGGCGTTGAAGAAGCCGCCGCCATTGGTGCCCAGCATCTTGATGGCCTCCTGGGACGCCACCGGGCCCATGGCCAACGTCTGCTTCACGCCCTCGAGCGTGGTCAGCTCACGGTAGGGCGCGAAGTTCTGCAGCACCCCCTGCGACACCAGGAAGAGCGCGTAGACGACGCACAGGGGCAGCAGCACGTAGAGGGTGGCGCGGACGAGGTCCACCCAGAAGTTGCCGAGCGTCTTCTGCCCCTCGGGCCCGGGGCGCCGGGTGAAGCCGCGCGCGAGCGCCAGCGCCACACCGAGGCCCACCGCAGCGGAGATGAAGTTGTGCCAGGCCAACCCCGCCATCTGGGTGAGGTAGCTCATCGTCGACTCACCGGCATAGGACTGCCAGTTGGTGTTGGTGGTGAAGCTGGCCGCGGTGTTGAAGGCGAGCTCCGGTCCCACCGCCGGAAGGCCCTGCGGGTTGAGCGGCAGCACGTGCTGCAACCGCTGGATGCCGTAGGTGATGAGCATGCTGAAGAAGCTGAAGGCCAGCAGCGCGAGCGCGTACTGCCCCCACGTCTGCTCGCGCAGCGCCTCCCTGCCGCCGCACAGCCGCAGCAGGAAGCGCTCCACGGGCCCGAGCACCTTCGGCAGGGGCTGGGTGGGCCCCTCGAAGACCTGGAAGAGGTAGAGGCCCAGCGGCTTCGTCACCGCGAGCACCAGCCCGGAGAAGAGGAGTATCTGCAACCAACCGATGAGCGTCATGGCGGGTCCCTAGAAGCGCTCCGGACGGAGCAGGGCGTAGACGAGGTAGACGGAGAGCAGCACCGCGAGCGCGGCGCCGGCGACGTATTCGAAGGTCATGGGATGTCTTCCGGGTCAGAGGCGCTCGCAGCCGTGGGTGTAGGCCCACGAGAGCGCGAAGAAACCGACGGTCACGAGCACGAGGACGAGGTCCATGGAGGCTCCTGGTTAGAAGTACGCGGTGGCTCCACCCACCACGAGGGTCTGGTTGCGGCGCGGGACGGGGGTGCCCTCGGCGGTCGTCTCGGAACCGCCAAAGACATCCGCGGTGGAGCGGTCATGCCGAGCCTCCAGCTTGAGGACGAGGTGCTCGGCGGGCTTCACCTCGAGGGTGACGGTGCCCTCCACCAGCCGTTGGGCCGTGCCGCTGATGAGGCCGTCCCGGTCATGGAAGACCTCCGCGCGGGCGGCCACCGCCACCGGCTTTGCAATCTGCACACGGGCGTTGAGGCCGGCTGCGTACCAGAGCGCCGCGTCCTGTCCGGGCCGGTGCTGGGTGCCCACGTCCGTGGTGCCCGAGACACTGAAGGCATCCGTCACCTTGTAGGTGGCCACCAGGTCGCCGAAGAGGCGCAGGCCCGTGGCATCTCCCGAGCCCTCCTCGCCGATGAAGGTATTGAAGGAGGCGGAGAGCCGGTCCCCCGAGTACGCCACCTGCGTGCCCAGCGCCTTGCCCCGGTTGTTCTCTCCAATCGTCTGCCAGCCATTGAGCAGGTGGAGCTGCGCGCTCCACGCGTCGGAGAACTTCCAGGTGCCCTTGAGACCCGTCTGGTAATAGGGCGACAGCTCGCCCATCCACGAGCGGGTGTACGTCCAGTTGGCCTGCGACTGGAACGTCTCCAGGCCGATGTGGCTCGGGTAGACGCCGGCCTCCAGCGTGAGCGGCCCGTGCGCGTAGGACAGCGAGGCCTGCTGGAGGTAGCGCCACACCTGGGGCCCGATGGCGGTACCCACCGGCTCGGCCGCGTGCACCACCTCCATCGCGGTGCCAATGCCCACCAGCACGTGCAGGCCCACCGGCGCCGGGTCCAGGCTCAGACCCAGACTGGCCAGGTTGATGGAAAACGCGTTGTCGCGCTTGCCGGTGGTGCCGGTGCCGGGGATGAAGTTGGCGCCATCCGCCGGCCGGTTGAAGTTGTAGCCGTAATAGAAGTCGACTCCGCCCTCGGGCTTCAGCCGCGAGACGAGCGACTCGAGCGGGGAGGAAGAGGGCTCCTCCTCGGCCTCAGCGGCGGGCGGTGACGCGGGCTCCGAGGAGGAGGGCTCGGCCGGAGCCGCCTGGGCGAGCAGCAGGGAAGAAAGCAGGGCTGGAAGTTCGCAAGGGGACATAGCGTGTCCCCTTCCCCAGAGCAGCCGCCGTACCACCCGCGACCCGGGCCAGGGTCAGCGATTCCGCCCGGTTGCATACGCCCTCCCCTCCCCGCGGTTGCAAACTGCACGCTGCCCGCCCCCCGCGCCGTGCTCCTTGAAAGGCGTACACCGCCCCACCCTGGGCAATCTCTTGAGCCGGGTGAAGGCGAGCAGTCGAGCGAGCGGCTCAGGGACCGCCCGCCGGCACATGGATGTCGTGCCGGGACTGCTGGCTGGCGAGGTAGGCGTCCTCGGCCTGCACGAGGAGCGCGCGGATGGCGGCTGTGGAGGGAGCCTCCACCAAGGCCTGCCGCAGGCGGACGTCTCGCAGCAGCGCCGCGATGCGCGCGAGCACACTCAGGTGCGTGCCGGGTGCGTGCGTGGGTGAGACGAGCGTCACGAAGAGGTGCACCGGCCTGCCGTCCCGAGCGCCGAAGTCCACTCCCTCACGGTCCACGGCGACACAGGCGGTGATGTGCCGCATCCGATCGAACCGGCAGTGGGGGATGGCCACCCCGTCACCGATGGCGGTGCTGGAGATGCGCTCGCGGGCCACGAGCTCCTTCTCGAGCTGCTCGCTCGGGGCCCGCGTCGTCGCCGCGAGCACCCCCGCCAGCTCGTGCAACACCTCGTCCCTGTCCCGGGCCTTCAGGTCCGCGACGATGCAATCCTCCGACAGGAAATCGGTGAAGCGCATCCCACACCTCCCTCAGAGCGCGGGAGCCACCCGCTCCCGTCCGGAGAGCACGATGCATGCGGCGAGCACGCGCACGCTGAAGGCGTCCCGCTCCGCATCCTCGAAGGCCCGAGCGAGCGCCGCTGGATCATCATCCAGGAAGAGGGTGGAACCGAGCCGATCGAACATGTGCGCGAGCAGCTCCCTGCAGCAGGTGCAACGCCGGGCGCTCTCCAGCACATGCTCAGCCCGGTGGCGCGCATCGGCAAGTCCCCCCGCGCCCAGGAGGCGGACAGCCCTGGGCATGTTGTCCGCTGGCGCACCGGCCCGGACCTCCGACGAGATGGGGAGCAAGCGCAGCAACCCCGCGAACGATGGAATCCTCATGAGTTCCTCCAACGCGGGGCGGCATGCCCCGGCATCCCGAGGACAGGGCATCGGCCGTGCCAGGAGCCGGGTCCGCCAACCCCGCGACGCCTGGAGCATTCGCCGTGGCCTCGCGGCGCCCATCGTTCGTTCTGCAAGGAGACGCCTTGCAGGATGCGGCGCGCCCTCCCCTCATGCCCCGCCTGCCCGTCTGGACTCACAGCAGTCGCGGTGGGCTGGGACCCGGCACGCTCAGCGCGTCCCGGATGGAAGGAAGGGAGCGAGCCGCTCGCGGCAGGCATCCTGGCACTCGGGGAAGAGCCGGAGGAAGCGGGCCTGCTCGCGGCATGAGGGAAGGAGCCTGGGGTCCGTCCCCCGCAAGCAGAGGGTCTCGAACGACTGCCAGGTCTTGTCGAAGAGTACGGCTCGGGCCGGTGGCTCCATGGCCTCCAGGGCGCGCTGCTCCGCGGTGAGTGCCCATATCACGAAGGTGACCAGGAGGAGCCCCAGGGCCACCAGCACCGGCAGCTCACGCCGCCAGGGGCGGGACAGTGTCTCGTGCTCCCCGGGAGGCGGGCGCGCCTCGGGCTCCGGGTCGACGAGAGGAGAGTGGGGAGGAAAAGGCATGGGGTTCATCGCGTGCGCTCGCTCGGGGAGAGACCCCTCCCCATGGCAAGCCACGCGCCATCCACGAGGACTCTCGCTCCCGAGGGAGGAAGGAGCGCGCGAGGCACGGGGACCTTGCAGGTCGCAAGGTGTGCCCGGTTTTCAACCCGCATGTGGCACGGACGCACGCCGCTCGCGGCTCACCGGCCGAGCGCCGGGTCCCAGCCATAGAAGCGCTTGAGCTCCTCGTAGAGGTCCGGCGTCTTCTCACGCATCTGGAGGGGCTTCTCGAAGAAGGACTCGGTGGCCACGGCGAAGAACTCGGCCTCGTTGACGCCGCCGTAGTCGTCGAGCACCTGACGCTCGAGCCGCTGGCCCTGGCGCAGCTTCAGGAAGTGTTCGCCCATCACCGAGGCCCAGGCCCGGTAATGCGAGTAGCGGCGCAACTGCGGCGTACCATCGAAGGCCCCGTCCTCCCGGTCGAGCACGTGGGCGAACTCGTGCGTGGCGGTGGAGTGGCCGTCGTGCGGGTTGCTCAACCCCGCGAGGACGGACTGCCACGAGAGGATGACGGTGCCCCAGTTCTTCGCCTCGCCGAGCACCACGCCCGTCCTGTCTGGAATGAGGAAGGCATCCGGGTAGACGATGACCTCGCGCAGCCGGTCGTAATACGAGAGGTCCAGGTGGACCACCAGACGCACCGCCGTGGCCGAGACGACGGCGCGCACCTCGTCGGTGATGGAGAACCCACCGGCCCCGATGAACTCCTTCTCCCAGGCGAAGACCTTGAGCTGCTCGAGGAAGCGCTCACGCAACTCTGGCGCGAGCTCCCGGAAGAAGGGGACGCGCTGCTCCAGGTAGCCGAGCCACTCGGGAGGGAACGGGCGGCGCAGCAGACGGCGGCGGTGCAGGGCGCGGAAGAGGCCGGACATGGACGCGAGGGTAGCCCCAGAGCCAATGCCGCCCCAACTTCCTGTCCCAGCCAGTCATTGCCGCTTGCTCGATGCGTTCGCTTGAAGCGCTGAAGTGATGAGCGCGCGTGTGGACTCGAGCACAGAGAGCGCGCTCGCGTCGTCCGGCAGCGCTCGGGCCAGTGCCACAGCCCCGAGCGCGGCCGCGAGGACACCCAGCGCTTCGTCGTGGCTCCCGATCTTCTCGCCGAGAGCGCGAGCGACTCCCTCGAGTCCAGCCTCGAACGCCTGCCGGACCTTCTCGTCGCTGCGCCCCACCTCGGACGTGATCGCAGGAAGCGCGCAGCCCGCAGCGGGGTTGCGTACATGCGCGAGACTGAGATAGCGCGCGAGCGCCTCGTCCAACGTCACGTTCGCCGAAAGAAAGCGCCGTGCACTCGTCCCCAGCTCTTCGCGAAGGACAGTGCAAAGGAAGTCCTGCTTCGACTCGAAGTGCGTGTACAGCGCGGCACCGCTGAGCCCGACGCTGCGGGCGATGCCGTCGACTCCAGCCCCTTGTACTCCACGCTCTTTCACGTGGCGGCCGCCCTCGGCGATGAGGCGTTGTCTGATCTCCTCGGCGTGTTCTTTCCGATACCTCATGCGACCAGCTTGACATCAAGCCCGGCGAATGACAAACGGTCGTTAGCTTAACGACCGTTTAGCCATCGCCTGTCCGCACCCGCTGGAGGCTCTGCATGTCCACGCTCGTCACCGAAGAGACGGATGGATTCGTTCGGAAGATTGGCTTGAACCGCCCCGACAAGCGCAATGCGATGAACATCGCGCTCATCGAACAGCTCTCTGCCGCGTTCGCGCGCGCCGAAGCCGACGAAGCGATTCGAGTGATGCTGCTGTACGCGCACGGGCCGGTGTTCACCGCGGGCCTGGACCTCATGGATGTCTTTCCGCGTCTCGGCGAAGCGGATTCGCTGTTCCGCTCGGCGGGGCTCGACCCCTGGGGAACCCATGGGCCGGTGCGCACCAAGCCGCTCATCGTTGCGGTGCATGGCAAGTGCCTCACGCTGGGGATCGAACTGATGCTCGCCGGCGACATCACCGTCGCCTCGGAAGACGCCACGTTCGAGCAGATTGAGATAGACCGAGGCATCTTCCCGTTCGGCGGCGGCACGGCGCGCTGGATCCAGACGACGGGCTGGGGAAACGCGATGCAGTACCTCCTCACGGGCGATGCGCTGGACGCACGTGAGGCGCATCGCCTGGGCCTCGTTCAGCGTGTCGTGGCGCGCGACGCGCTCATGGACACAGCGATGGGCATCGCCACCCGCGTTGCATCGAAGGCGCCTCTCGCCATCAAGGCGACGCTCGAGAGCGCACGAACCGCGGTGCTCGACGGGGAGCGCGCTGCCGCCGCGAAGCTGCTGCCTGCCATCATGCAACTCGCCGTGACCGAGGATGCGCGGGAGGCCCTCATGGCATTCATGGAACGACGCCCGGCGACCTTCCACGGCCGTTGACTGTTCCTCGCGACGAAAGAAGACACCCATGACTGTCATCACAGTCACCACCCCGGTCGGGCGCCTGTCCCAGGCGCAACGCCGCGTGCTCGCTGAGACACTGACGGATGCGGTGCTCGAACCGGAAGTCGGTCAGCTCGCCCCTGCTGCCCGCGTGGGCTTCCAGGTCCATTTCGTCGAGCGGAGCCTCGACACCATCGCCATCGGCGGCAAGCTGCTCGCGGACTACTCGCCCGCACCGGACGTGATGACGGTCGGCATCGTGGTGATGAACGCAGCCTGGCCGCCGGACGTGCGCCAGCGCGTGATCGAGAACGTCCTGCGGCGTCTCGCCGACGCGTGCGGAATGCAGGCTCCTTCGCCGACCTGGTGGGTTCAGTTCCAGGTCATCGACGAAGGGAGCTGGGGCTCTCGCGGGAGCACGATGTCCATCCTCGACCTGCTCGAGACGGGCGTGTTCTCCCCCGAGCGGGCCGCGGAAATCCGAGCGGTGCTCGCGCGAGCAGGAGTCCCCCGGTGAAGAGGGAGCTGCCCCGTGGCGAACGGACGACGCTCCTCGCATCGGACGGCTATTCGCTCACCGCGACGCGATTCGGAGCGGGCTCTCCACTCCGCGGCCACATCGTCGTGGCCGGCGCGACCGGCGTTCCGCAGACGTTCTACGCGCGCTTCGCCGGGTACGCGGCAAGCCGTGGTTTCACCACGCTCACGTTCGACTATCGCGGCATCGGACAGTCGAAGCCTGCATCTCTCGCTGGCTTTGACGCGTCGTTCGTGGACTGGGCGCGGCGCGATCTCGCGGCGGCTGTGGAGATGATGGCCGACGACACGGTCCCGCTCTTCGTCGTCGGCCACTCGTTCGGTGGGCATGCGATCGGACTGCTCCCGAACGGGGACGACGTCGCCGGACATTACGTCTTCGCCGCGGGCGCGGGGTGGCACGGCTGGATGACGCCGCTCGAGCGAGTGCGCGTGCAGTTGCTCTGGAACATCATCCTCCCGCCATTCGTGCGCTGGAAGGGATACATGCCGTGGAGCCTGCTCGGCATGGGCGAGGATCTACCGCTCGGCGTGTACCTCCAATGGCGGCGCTGGTGCCGGTATCCGCGCTACTTCCTCGACGATCCGACCGCGGCGGAGCTGCGGGAGCTGTGCACGCGAGTGCGTGCTCCGATCGTCGCAGCAAACGCCCTGGATGACGCGTGGGCGCCACCGCGCTCGCGCGACGCGTTTCTCCTCAACGCCTATCGAAACGCCGACGTCGACCGTATCGACATCGATCCGCACGAGTTTGGACCGATCGGGCACATGGGCTACTTCCGGCAAAACGCACGCCCCCTCTGGGATCGCGTGCTCGACTGGTTCGCGGAGCGCCACAAAGAAGGGTGAGCGTTGTCGAGCTCCAGCAACCCTGGTCTCGAGGGTCGCTCAGACTTCCGAGAACCGGGTGCCCGTGATGCCCTCGCGCTCCATGGCCAACTTGACGTGTTCGGAAACGACGAGGGACACCGACCAGCCCCAGAGACGGAAGACGTTGGCGTCCCCCACCTTCGCCGGGTCGATCTTCAGTCCGGTGATATCCCGGTACTGGCCTTCCTTGTCGGGGCGGTTGTCCTCGGGGAGCCAATAGAGCACCTCCTCGCATCGGGCGTCGTCGATGCAACGGATGATTTGCAGCGCATTGAGGATGAAGTAGGGCTCGGTGAAGCCCTCCACGCGGGTCGGGATGAATTGAACCTCCTGGTCGAGGCCCAGCCGCTCGAAGAGAGAAACGACGCGACCATGAACCAGCGGTACCGTCAGGCCGGTCAGGGTGAAATCGAGGGCACGACCCGGGTGGCTCAAATGAAGGAGGGGTGCCGCCTCCAGCTTGACGAGCACACCATCCTTGAATTGCCAGGGGTCTATCTCCCGCCCCGTTTCATCCACATCCGGAGTGCGTAAATGCCACCGCCCGGGAATGTGCAGGTCGTCCCACAACTCGAAATATCTTCTTGGTGCACTCATGGGCTCTTCGTGAGGAGCAAGGGTAGCTCAGACCTCCGAGAACCGGGTGCCGGTAATACCCTCACTCTCCATGGCCATCTTGACGCGCTCGGAAACGATGAGGACGACCGTCCAACCCCAGGGGCGGAAGATGTTGGCGTCCCCCACCTTCGCTGGGTCGATCTTCAATCCCGCGACATTCCGGTACTGACCTTCCTTGTCCGGACGGTTGTCCTCGGGAAGCCAGTAGAGCACTTCCTCGCACCGGGCATCGTCGATGCAGCGGATGGACCGCAGGGCATTGAGGATGAAGTAGGGCCCTGCTTGGCCCTCCACCACGGCAGGAATGAGTTGCGCCTCTGGCTCAAGTCCCAAACGCTCGAGAAGCGTGACGACCCGGCCATTGACGACAGGAATCGAAAAGGAAGCAAGAGTGAAGTCGAGCGGGATGCCCGATGGATTCACAGGGAAGTGAATCACGCGACTGGGCTCAAGAGCGACTCCCTCAGTGAATAGCCAAGGCTCGATGAAGTGTCCCTGCTCATCAACGGGGCTCCGCAAATGCCAGCGGCCTGGAATGCGCATGTCATCCCGCAGCGCGAAATACTGGTGTTGAGCGGTCATGGCTTTCGTAGCTCAGACCTCCGAGAACCGGGTGCCAGTGATGCCCTCGCTCTCCATGGCCAACTTGACGCGCTCTGAAACGATGAGGACGACCGTCCAACCCCAGAGACGGAAGACGTTGGCGTCCCCCACTTTCTCCGGGTCGATCTTCAGTCCGGTGATATCCCGGTACTGACCTTCCTTGTCCGGACGGTTGTCCTCGGGAAGCCAGTAGAGCACCTCCTCGCATCGGGCGTCGTCAATGCAACGGATGATTTGGAGCGCATTGAGGATGAAGTAGGGCTCGGTGAAGCCCTCCACGCGCGTCGGGATGAATTGAACCTCCTGGTCGAGGCCCAGCCGCTCGAAGAGCGAAACAACGCGGCCATGAACCAGCGGTACCGTCAGGCCGGTCAGGGTGAAATCGAGGGCATGACCCGGGCGGCTCAAATGAAGGAGGGGTGCCGCCTCCAGCTTGACGAGCACACCATCCTTGAATTGCCAGGGGTCTATCTCCCGCCCCGTTTCATCCACATCCGGAATGCTCAAATGCCACCGCCCGGGGATGTGCAGGTCGTCCCGTAGAACGAAATACCTTTTTGGTTCTTTCATAGCTGTTTCGTAAGGAGCTTGTTGAGCGTCGACCCGGGTTTGCAAATATCGGCAGCAATCTTGTCGAGTTCCGCGATGAGCCTGGCTCGGCACTCGGCTTGAACTCGGCATCTCCCAAGTGCTGTTTCCAAGCGATCGCTAACCTTCTCATGGTACTCCTCGGGATGGGGTCCCACATGACCGATGAGATAGACGATGTTCGCGGGATCGTTGAGGCGCATCCCCGCTCGCGCGAAGACTTTTTCGAACAAGGGAGTCCAGGGGCCGCCACGGACTTCTGCCGTGTCGTTCTTGTCGGTGGCGATGTGGTGGCCCTTCGCATCCCCCTTGTTGGACTCGTCCCGGCAGGCCCCCGTCGTCCGTGAAGCAGCCACCGCTGCGGAGGCCGCCGCGGCTGTCGTATTCGCGGACACGCCCATGAGCACTACCGTGCCTTCCGCCACGCTCACCTGCGCACGAGTCCCCGCCCCCACCACGAAACCTCCCCGCCCGCCCCCTCCTGCGAATGCGAAGCGAGGCGGCGAAAAGCGCGCCCACATTCCTCCCTGGGGCACCTCCGGCAGGCCCCTGGCCAGCTTCGCTCCCGCCACCGTCACCAGCACCCGCAGCCCCACGCCCCCCATCGCTTTCCCGAAGCGCTCGGACGCAGCCTCCAACTGCTCCTGCGTCGTCGCCGCTTCTGCCTCCCGGTACAGGTTCAGGCAGGCCATCCCCACCGTGTAGAGCTCCGCCGCCGTGTACGTCATCAACAGCCCGACGGTGACCGCCGCAGCCAATGCCTTGGAGAAAACTGGCTCAGGTGCGGCCCACGCCATCATGTAGAGCATCATGGACAGCGCCATCGAATACGCGACAGTGGGTGAGCCGAGCAGCTCGATGGCTGCCTCGCGCACCCCCTGGTGCATGTAGCGCGGCGACAGCTTGAGTGCCTGGAACCACCGGCTGTCTTCCAGGGAGTGTGTCCGCGGCGCGGAGGATGAGCCGAAGAGCTCCTCGTAACCCGCGCGCAGTTTCCTCTCCAGCTCCGAGGGCAGCGTGCTCCCCGGTGGCCCGCAGCCCGGACCTCCCGAGAACAGACACGCCCACACGACCCTCGAGTCGGGCGACCCCGACAACCCGGGTGTCTGTAATGCCGCCTCCATGGCCTCCACGAACGCGCGGGCGTCCTCCACGCTGAGCCGGGCCAGGGCCGGATCTGGCGGCAGTCGCTTGAAGGTGAGCTCGAGTCCACTCCCGTCTGTCGGGCCGTGGTGCTCACTCACCGTGACGGTCTCCAGCGCCGGGAGGCGTGCTCCGCTCTCAGGCGAGGCTGCTCTGACGCAGAGTGACACCAGCAGCAGGTAGAGGGCGAAAACAACGCGCGAAGTCATGCCGATCCACTCTACCCAGCTCACGAGGGCCAGCAACAGGCGAAGACGGGCCGTGCGCAGGCCGCACGGCCGGGCGGGGAATGGGCATGCCCTTCCTACCTCGGGCGCTCGTCTTCCTCTGCCGCCGTGGTATCCGTGCCGCCGTTCAAGCGGCTGGGCCTGGGGCCAGGGCGGGCTACCTCCCCCCTGGCGGGCGCGGTCATCTCTGGAGCCGGGCCATGAGCGAGCGGCGGGGTGCCGATGCATTCTCCTTTCAACTGATGGTCGCCCTCTGCGCGACCTGGGGATTGCAGCAGGTGGCCATCAAACTGGCGGCGGCGGACATCGCGCCGATCATGCAGGCGTCCGCGCGCTCGGGCATCGCCGCGCTGCTGGTGGCCCTGCTGATGTTCTGGCGCGGTGGCTGGGAGGGACTGCGCCAGGGCACCCTGCCCGCGGGCCTGCTGACCGGGGTGCTGTTCGCCCTGGAGTTCCTGCTGATCGCCCTCGGGCTGGGATACACCACCGCCGGGCATATCTCGGTGTTTCTCTACACCTCGCCCATCTTCTCCGCCCTGGGGTTGCACCTGCTGTTGCCCGGCGAGCGCCTGCACCGTCTGCAATGGCTGGGGATCGGCCTGTGCTTCGCCGGCATCGCGGTGGCGTTTGGTGGCGGCGTGTCCTTGGCCAGGTTGGACTCACGGATGCTGCTGGGGGATGCCCTCGGGCTCATGGCGGGCATGGCCTGGGGTGCCACCACCGTGGTGATACGTGCGTCGAAGCTGTCCGAGGCACCGCCGAGCCTGACCTTGTTCTACCAGCTCGCGGCCGCCTTCGTGCTGTTGCTGCTGATCGCCGTCGCGACCGGCCAGGCGCACCGGGTGGAACTGACTCCGCTGGCGGTGGGCAGCGTGCTGTTCCAGGGCGTGGTGGTGTCCTTCATCAGCTATCTCATCTGGTTCTGGCTGCTGCGCCGTTATCTGGCTTCGCACCTGGCGGTGTTCTCGTTCATGACTCCGCTGTTCGGCGTGACCCTGGGTGTGCTGATCCTCGATGAGCCCTTGTCCTTGAACTTCATCGGGGGCGCCGTGCTGGTGCTGTTGGGGATTACCCTGGTGAGTGGCGACGCCTGGTTCCGCCGATGGCTTCAGTCGCGCTGAGTCGACCTCGAGCACGCCTCAGCGCACGAGGGCCAGCCGGCGGGCCGGCACTCCGGGCGAGGGAGTCACGGGCGTTGGCTCGGGGCGCTTCAGCACCTCGCCGAGCGCGTCCACCACGCGGGCGAAAAACTGATGGTCATGGCTGCACAGCACCTGGCGCTCGCCCTCGGCGGTGCGCACGGTGAGCCAGTAGGTGTCCGCCGCCACCACCAGCCGCACGATGGAGGCGAAGACGAGCACCGTGGCCACCACCAGCGCAGCCGTCACCCGGAACGAGCCCGGCTGCAGCAGCAACGCCGGCACCACCACCGCCGCCCCCGCTCCGAGCAGCAGCGGCAGCTTGAGACCCGGAGCCTCGTGCCGCGTGCCGAAACCGCGCAGCTCCTCCAACCGCCATGAGCGGCCCCGCACCTCCAGCCGCTCGCTGGTGAGCAGGAAGCCCTCGGCCGACACCAGCACCCGCTCGCCCGCGGGGGTACATGGCTCCGGCGCCAGAGAGGGAACCAACCTCAGCACGGGCCTCGCTCGCGACTGCGCCACTGGCCAGGACTCACGCTCCATCTTCGTGCCTCCCGCGTTCACCACGCATCCCCAGAGCGTCCGACACGCTCCGCAGCAGTCCCTTCAACAACTCCAGCGGCGTGCCCAGCGCGTAGCAGCCCCGCGCGCCCAGACTCATCGCCAGGCGCCGCAACCGCTCATCCTCGAAGGGCAACAACACGAAGACAGGAGCCTGACCCGCCGCATTCCCGGCCGCCTGCAACACCCGCGAAACACTGTCCTCGCGCTGCACCAGCGCGAGCACCACGTCCGGACGCTGCGCGCCACCGAAAGGACGCAAGGCGATGCCCATGTCGCTCAGCACGTCTCGCAACAGCGAGCTCAGCGACTCGTCCGCGTCTGGCGCGAGGATGACGCAGCACGGCAAGGGGTGGCGCATGGAGGCTCCGTCCGCGCTTCCATGCATCAGCAAGCCACATGCCCGTAACCGCTCCCTCGGAGGCGACTCCGACGCACCGCGGCACAACGTGGCAGCGTGCAAGACCCCCTGGCGGATTGCCACTCAGGTGCCGGACTCGAAGGATTTCCGGAGGGTAGCGATCGGCAGGAACATGCGCTGCGGCCAGTCCGGACGCCAGCCAGGCCAGCCCGAGCAAGCGGGGCCGCCAGCAGGTTCGGTGGGCGATCGGCCGCGAAGACCCCATGGGCTCCCGTCCGGAGCTCGTCAGGGGCTCAGTGGATGGTCTGGCCCTGCGTGGCCGTGGTCAGGCTGCCGCCGGACACCGTCACGGTCGCCACGCCCGGCTGCGAGGACTTGAAATAGAAGGTGGCCTCGGCCTGCGGTTTCGACAGGTCCACGGTGGTGATGGCGGCGCCGGAGCAACCCGAGTCGGCGTGGAAGGTGACACCGGAAGCCGCCGGGCCCGAGGCCGTCAGGGTGAACGGCCCCGCCGAGGGCACGAGGTTGCCGACCGGGTCCTGGCTCTGCACGGAGACCTTGCCGGAGCAGGAGCCCATCGCGAGGTCATACCCGGGCGTGAGGATCGACAGCTTCGCCGCCGGCCGGGTGGTGTACACGTCCACGGCGAGCGTGTGGTCGGGCGTCGTGGAGGGGTCGTAGCCCGTCCCGGAGATCTGGTTCGTGGAGATGACGCTCCCCGTCCCGTAGTAGTCCGAGATGGCGGCCTGGTAGGCCGGATTGGTCTCCGCATCGTTGCGGAGCTCGTTGTGGGTGATTCGTGTGCGCGCTTTGGTGTCGGGCGGGTCGCCCGTGTCCTGGAAGAGGTAGATGCCGACGTCGTTGTCCGTGAGGGTGTTGCCCTCGATGGAGAGCCCCGTGACGAGCGGCTTGCCGGTCCCTCCCGTGACCAGGACCCCTGCGCCCACGGCATCGGCCTTGACATAGGCGTTCCCCGAGACGGTGTTCCTCGTGACGCTCCCCGTGGCTCCGTCGCTGACCTGGATGCCATTGCGAGCGATATGGTTCACCGGCCCCCCACCCTCCACCGTGTTGCTGTCGATCGTCACCCCCACGGCGCCAATGGCCAGGATGCCGCGCTTCTGGTAGCCCGAGACGCGGTTGCGCAGCACGTCCACCCGGAAGGGGCCTCGGCTCGTGTCATCGTTGCGCACCTCGATGCCAATGCCTTCCTGGCAGCCGCTCGTGGTCAACCCCTTGTTGATGTCGTTCACCGTGGTGTCCACGACCTCTCCCGAGGCCCCCTCGAGCAGGATGCCGCGAAGCCTCGCCGGAGCGGATTCACAGACATCCTTCAACCCGCTCGTGGTGACGGTCATGGAGCGCACGCGTGCGGTGCCTCCTCGGTTGCGGACGATGGCCCCGGTGAAGTGGCCAGCCGGAGGGTCCACCGCCGTGATGGAGTGGCCCTGGCCATCGAAGGTGTAGCCGTCCGGGATGAACAGCGACGTGTCCGTGGTGCAATCCGCCGGGAGCGAGAGGCGCCCGTCCTCGAGCGAGAAGAGGCACGCGGGCCGCGTGCAGGCGGGGCCCGTCCAGGTGACCGGCAAGGTGCGTGAGTCGCTGAGCCCCGCCGAATTGGTGACGGTGACCGTCACCGAGGGCGTCACGTCCGCGGGCAGACAGGAGGGAGATACCCAGAGGACATCGCTGTGCACGGCGCTGCTCACCGGCGTGCTCACGGTGCCGGCACTCGCGGTCCACGCGAAGGACAGGGCCCCGCGCGAAACCGTGGCGGTGGCCCCCAGTTGCAACACATCCCCTGGCCCCACGGACGCGGGCGACGCGGAGACCACCTCGATGGCGGGAGGCGTCGCGGGGTGCTCGCGATAGACGGCTCGCACAGGTGCCTCGCGCGAGCTCTGGGACTGGACGTTGAGGGTGAGCTCCAGCGACACCGCGGCGC
The DNA here is from genome assembly GCF_003044305.1 of Vitiosangium sp. GDMCC 1.1324. Classification (GTDB taxonomy): domain Bacteria; phylum Myxococcota; class Myxococcia; order Myxococcales; family Myxococcaceae; genus Archangium. The sequence continues at coordinate 812,974 of NZ_PZOX01000002.1, forward strand.
CGCTCGAGTCGGTGACGGTCACCGTGAGCGTCTGCGGCCCCTCGACCTCGGGCGCCGTCCACACTTCCGAGGCGGAGTGGGTGTCCTTCAAGAAGCCGCTGGTGGCCTCCCACGAAAAGGAGAAGGCATCGCCCAGGTTCGCGTCATGGGCCTGAGCGTGGAACGAGACTTCCCCCCCCGGCTCGATCGTATCCGTCGAAGCCACGAGCGCGTCGATGAAGGGCGCGACATTGCCGGTGGGCGCCGGCGGGGAGGGCTCACGCGCGGTGAGGAGGACGAGCGCCGTGCGCGAATACGGGATGGACACCTCCGAGGCCCGCGCCAGGAAGCGTCGGGCGCCCGAGCCCTCGGCGTCGAACGTATAGCCGTCCACCGCCCGGAGCTGGTCGATCCACCCGCTCCACTGCCCACCCGAGTCGAGCAAGGGCTCGGAGCGGGACTCGCTCTGGGGCCTGGACGAGGTCACCGTCACCCGGTCCACCCCCGCCGTGGACAGCGCCGGCGGGACGACGATGACGAACCGGGCCGAGCCGAGCGGTTCATACGTGACGGGGAGATGGCCTTCCTCGGTGCAGCCCATCCCCGCCAGTGTCAGGCCCACGACGAGGAGCGCCAGGTGCTTCGCATCCACTCGGCTCATGGTCACGCGACTCCCATTCCAGACATGGAACAGGCGTCACGATACCGGCGGCTCCCCGCCCCTCAAACAAAGGTGCACGGCTCAGCGGGGCCGAGTGACCAACTCTGGACGTCCGATGGGACTCACTCCCCGAGCCAGGAGCTGCCTCGCGGCCAGGACGGACACGCAGTCATCCGTGCTGTGGATGTCTCCGTAGAAGGTGAGCAGCGTGGCCGGCTCCACCACGCGCACATCCCCCACACCCACCGAGGGGACGTGCCTCACGAACACATCCAGGATGACCTTGGCCCCCTCGACGTACTTCGCGTAGCGGTAGAAATGTGTGGAGGTAGCGTCGAAGCGGCTCCAGATGCGGTGGAAGCCCCGGTCCGTGAGCAGCTGGACCAGTTCGGGGAAGCGCTCGGGCTCCACGAAGAGGTCCACGTCCTTGTGGTCGTGGAAGATCTTCAGCTCCTCGTGAGGCGGGGCCATGAAGTGCCAGGCCCACCCACCGGAGAGGGTGACCAGCGGGGCGAGCGCTCGCAGCTCGGTCTCTGCGATGCGGATGCGGTCGAGGTTCCAGGGCTCGTCCGCCCGCTTGGGGTTGCGTGGGTCTCCCATGACGTCTCCTCCAGAGGGGCGCGCAGAGGACGCGACCGCTCCCACGAAGCTGACGACCTGGACTTAGATGGGAGGCGCGGGGGACACCTGCACTCGCTGGCCTGGTACCTGGGGATGGTGGGCCTCTTCGGGGCGCTGCTGCGGCGCTTGCTGCCGGGGGCGCTCGGGGCACTCGCGCTGTTCCTCTTCGCCATCGATGGCGCGCACTTCATGGTCGCGGGGTGGATCGCCAACCGCAACGCGCTGGTGGCCGCCGTGCCCGCGCTGTTCGGCCTGTGGATGCACCTCGAGTGGCGCGAGGCGCACCGGCCGAGGGCCCTCCCCCTGTCCGTGGCCGGGCTCGCCATGGGCCTGCTCGGCGGAGAGACCGCGCTGGGCGTCTTCGCCTACGTGCTGGCCTACGAGCTGCTGGGAGACCGGGGCAGCGTGAAGGAGCGGCTGCGCGCCATCGCCCCGGCGGTGCTGCTCGGGCTCGTCTACGTCGGGGTGTACAAGCTGCGCGGCTATGGCTCCTACGGCTCCGGCTCCTACGTGGACCCCGTGGGCGAGCCCCTGCACTACCTCGGAGCCGCGGTGGTGAGGGTGCCGGTGCTGCTCGGTGGGCTGGTGCTGGAATTGCCCGCGGACCTCTGGCTGCTCGCGCAGGCCCGTCCCGTGCTGGTGGGCGGGGGGCTCGTGGGGCTCGGACTGCTCGTGCTCCTGGTGCGCGCCGCATGGCCGTCCCTCGCCGAGGAGGAGCGCCGGCACTGCCGCTGGCTCTTCCTCGGCGCGGCGTTGTCCCTGCTGCCCGTGGCCGCCACCTTCCCCGCCAACCGCCTGTTGCTCGTTCCCGGCCTGGGCGGCTCGGTGGCCGTGGCGGTGGTGCTCGTGTACGCGTGGCGCTCGCGGGCGCGCGGCTGGCGTCCCCGAGGCGTAGCGGTGGGAGCCGGGGTGCTCGCGCTCGCGCACCTCGTGCTCGCTCCCCTCCTCTGGCCGCTGATGACGCTCGCCTTCCTGCAACTGCAGACCCAGACGGAGCCAGTCCTCCAGACGCTGGAGCACGAACTGGACTACCGGCGCCTCCCCGAGCAGCGCGTGGTGGCCCTGACCATGCCGGCTCCGGCCGTCGGACTCTATGTGCCGATGGTGCTGGCCACGCGCGGCATGCCGAAGCCACGCGCCTGGTGGCACCTCTCCCTGTCTCCGGAGCCGCATGTGCTCACCCGCACGGGGCCGGACTCCCTCGAGCTCTCGCTCACCCGGGGCCACTTCCTCACCAGCGAATTCGAGAGGGTGTTCCGCGGCCCGAGCCATCCGCTGCGCCAGGGCGCGCAGGTGAAGCTCAACGGGATGACCGTGACGGTGTTGGAGGCGGAGGACCAGGGCCCCACGCGACTCGGCTTCACGTTCGACCGGCCGCTCGAGGACCCTTCCTTCGTCTTCCTGCGCTGGACGGATGGCGCGATGCACCCCGTCCCCCCACCGCCCGTAGGCGAGCGCCTCTCCCTCTGAGCCGCGCTCAGTTCCTGCCGGAGGTGCCGCCGAACAGCTCCTTCATCATCTCCTGTTGCTCCTCGAGGTAGTGGGGCGAGTGGGTGTCTACCTGGAAGAGGAAGACGGACTCCCGGCCGCAGTCGTCACAGGAGACCTCCAGCCTGTCCAGCTTCAGATGCTCGGGCAGACCAGGGCTGGCGCTCACGGATTGATTCACCAGGGACCATCCGCCGCCACACCCGCACAGGTTGTCCCGGAGCCAGGCGTACTCCTCGGACACGGCCGCCACGGGAATGAGCCCCGGCGCTTCACGGGGAGCAGCCACGGACCGCTCCCTCACTCCGCCTTCACCCTTTCCAAACAGCCGCGAGAGAAAACCCATGGGTGGCCCCCCTTCTCCTGGACTGCGAGTCCGGACCAGGAGGCTAGCCGAAGAGGGCCACCCCAGGCACTCCACGCCCCGCCGTTCCGAGGCCTAGCGGCAGATACCCCACAACATCTGGATGCCGCTGCGGGTGAGGACGGCCAGGTCCTGGGCCTTGTCATTGTCGAAGTCCGACACGGTCAGCCCCTGGAGTCCCAGGTCCTGGGGCCACGCGGTGAGCAGCACTTGCGATGCGAAGGTCCCACCCGGCTGACCGAGCAGCAGGCTCACCTGGTTGCCCGTGGTGCTCATGACGAGCAGGTCCGGCACGGTGTCCCGGTTGATGTCCGCGAGCACCAGCCGCGAGGGCGCCTTCCCCACGGCATACGCGGCCGGCGGGGTGACGAAGGTGCCATCGCCCCTGCCACTGAACACGAGCACCTGGTTGCGGCTCGCATCGGCGACCACCAGGTCCATCCACGCGTCCTTGTCGAGCTTCGCCGCCACGAGACCTCGGGGCGTGCCACCCGTGGCCGTGAGGCGCTGCTCCTGGAACGTGCCGCCCTTGTTCAGCAGCACGCCCACCGACTGGCACGTGGCGTCCGGCGACACACCACAGGTGGCCTCGTGGGAGACGGCGATGTCCTGCGTGCCATCGCCATCGAAGTCCGCCACCGCCATCGCGTAGGGAGTCGAGGCCGCGGGGTAGTGGACCGCGGTCTCCAGCGAGCCGCTGCTGTTCACCTTGTACACGGAGAGCTTCTGGTCCGCGCCGCGCAGGAGGGCGACGCTGCGGCCTCCCCCGCCGAAGTCCGCCACCGCCAGGTCGTTGAGGTTCAGACCGGGGGCCGCGTAGGAGACAGGCGCCTGGAAGCTGGCGTTGCCCTTGGAGCGGTACACCGCGAGCGTGGAGTCACCGCTGTTGGCGACGAGCACATCCAGCTTCGCATCCCCGTCGAGATCCGCGAGCGTCACCGCCGTGGGGTCCTTGCCCGCGGTCCACAGGCTGGGCTTCTGGAAGAGGCCCGTGCCCCGGTTCAACAGGACGGCCACCGACTTGCCATCGTTGTTCGCCGTGACGATGTCGGCCCTGCCATCATCGTTGACGTCTCCGACGGCCACGGCCTTCGGGTCTCCCGGGAACGCGTACTGCACCGGGGCCAGGAAGCCGCAGTTGCCCGTGCAGTTGACGCCACCATCCTCGCAGGCTCCCGCACACGTGCCGGAACCCAGGTTACAGGAGGGCTTCGCCGCGTAGGTCGTCCCATCGCTGGGAATCACGAGCCCTCCATCCGTGCCCCCATCTGGCTTGTTGTTGCTACCACCCGTACCCGGCGGCAGGGGACTTCCTCCGCCCGGCTCAGGGGGCAGAGGGTCCTCCTTGCCGCAGGCGGTCGACAGCACGAGCACCGCGCTCAGTACGCCGAGCAGAACTCGAGACGTGGCGTTTCCTGTCAGGGACACGTTGAGAACCTCCAAAGAAGAGAGGCTCCCACTGTTACCACCGCGCCAGCGGCTATGCGCTGTTTCCACTCCGCTCGCGCTCGCGGCGGTGGATGGTGGAAACGTCAATGCCGAGGATTTCCGCTGCCCTGGTCTTGTTGCCACCGCATTGCGCCACCACGTAGGCAATGTACTCGCCCTCGAGCTGGCGCAGCGGAACCAGGCGGGCCTGGGCACGTGACAGGGGATGGGTGTCCGCGGTCACACCGGGGGCGTGGAGCTGGAGCGTGGGCAGGTCCACCGTCTCCTGCACGGTGACGACGGCGAGGCGCTCGACGAGGTTCTCCAGCTCGCGCACGTTGCCGGGCCACGGAGCAGCGGCGAGCGCGGCGAGGGCCTCGGGAGAGAAGCCGGTGAGGCGGGCGCGGGGATTGCGCTTGCGCGACCAGGCGACGAAGTGCTCCACCAGGAGGGGGATGTCCTCGCGCCGCTCGCGCAGGGGAGGCACGAAGAGGGGCAGCACGTTGAGCCGGTAGAAGAGGTCCTGGCGGAACCGGCCCTCGCGCACGCGCGCCTCGAGTTCCTGGTGCGTGGCGGCCACCACGCGCACGTCCACCTTGCGAGAGGCGTCCGCACCCACCGCGCGCACCTCGCCGTCCTCCAGCACGCGCAGCAGCTTGGCCTGGAGCTCGGGCGCCATGTCGCCAATCTCGTCGAGGAAGAGCGTGCCGCCGTCCGCCTCCAGGAAGAGGCCACGCCGGGGCGTGGTGGCACCGGTGAAGCTGCCCTTCACGTGGCCGAACAGCTCGCTCTCCAGCAGCGCATTGGGGATGGCCGTGCAGTTCACCGCCACGAAGGGACCGGCCTTGCGCGGGCCCTCGAAGTGCAGCGCGCGGGCCACCAGCTCCTTGCCCGAGCCGCTCTCGCCGCGCACCAGTACCGGCGCGGGGGCGTGCGCCACGCGCTCGATGAGCTCGTACAGGGCGCGCATGGGGGCGCTGCGGCCAATCAGCGCCGCGTAGGACGAGCGGTCTCCCACCGCCTGGCGCAGGGCCCGGTTCTCCTCGCGCAGCCGGCGCTCGGCGATGGCGCGCTGCACGTACAGCAGCACCTCGTCCAGACGGAAGGGCTTGGTGAAGTAGTGCGTGGCGCCGCGCCGCATGGCCTCCACCGCGTTCTCCACCCCGCCGAACGCCGTCATGATGAGCACGGGCAGCGTGGGGTCCACCTCGCGCACCGTGGCCAACACGTCGAAGCCGTCCACCTGCTCCATGCGCAGGTCGCACACCACCGCGTCCAGCACGCGCCCGCGCACCACGGCGAGCGCCTCCTGCCCGCTGGTGGCCACGTCCACCGTGTAGCCCGCATCCGTGAGGTGGTCGGCCAGGAGCCGCGCCATCTCCACGTGGTCATCCACCACCAGCACTCGTCCTTCAGACGGCATGTCGCTCCTCGCTCGGCGCGAGCGTGGCGGGCCACCACAACGTCACGCACGTGCCCTGGCCGGGCTCACTCTCCAGCTCGATGCGGCCTCCGTGGTTGCGCACGATCTGCGCCACCATCGTCAGGCCCAGCCCCGTGCCCTGGCCTCGCTTCTTCGTGGTGAAGAACGGGTCGAAGACGCGGTTGAGGCTCTCCGGCGGGATGCCACACCCATCGTCCCTCACCGTCACCCGCACCCCACTCAACGCACCCGGCTCGCCCGGCGCTTCCACATGGGCGGCCAGGCGCACCGTGCCCCCGGGCTCGCACGCATCGCACGCGTTGAGGGCCAGGTTGAGCACCACCTGCTGCAACTGGTCCGGGTCCGCCGACAGCGCGGGCAGCCCCTCGGGCACCTCCAGCTCCACCTTCACCTTGCGCCGCTCCGCCTCGCCATGCAGCAGCTCCTGCGCGCCTCGCAGCAACGGCCCCAGCGCCACCTCCCGCACCAGCGCCGGCTGCACCCGGGAGAAGTCCAGCAACTGGCGGATGGTGCGGCTCACCCGGTCGATCTGCTCGATGATGACCTGGACGCCCGCGGCCTGCGCATGCTGCGCGCCCAGCTTGCCCAGCACGTACTCGGCCCGGCCGCGCACCACGCCCAGCGGAGTGCCAATCTCATGCGCGATGCCGGCGGCGAGGATGCCCACCGTGGCCAGCTTCTCCGCGCGCAACAGCTGCGACTCGAGCGCGTGCACGTTGCTCAGGTCCTCCACCACGAGCAGCACGCGTACCTCGGCGTCCAGCTGCTCCAGGGGCACGGCGTGGACGCGGTACTGGCCCTCGGCGCCAAAGAGGGGCAGCGGCTCGCCATGCAGGCTGAGGACGCGCCCGGAGGTACACGCGCCCTCCACCAGCGAGGCGAGCCGGTCCACCACGGCGGCGGGCGCGTTCGGGAAGGCCTCGGGGAGCGAGGCGCCCACGGCGGTGGGAGGCAGCCGCTCGCGCAGGGCCTGGTTGACGGCGGTGATGCGCCCGGCGGCCGAGAGCGCGAGGACGCCCGTGGGGATGTTGTCGAGAATCTTCTGCGTCTTCTCATGCAGATGGGCCAGCCGGTCCGCGTGACGGCGGCTCTCCTGCAGGGCGACGGCGCGCCGCGAGGCGACGATGACGTAGGCACCGAAGACGACGAGGAAGAAGGTCACCAGGATGGCGCCGAGCGCCACACGGAGGATGACGCCGCGCTCGTGGGCCCGCAGCTCCTCGGTGGTGGCGAGCGTGGCCACGGCCCAGTGGACGCCCCCGCGCATGCGGATGGGGGTATAGGCGGCGATGGCATCGGCCGCCCCCAGACCCAACCGTGCCGCCTCGCCCTCGGGGATGCGGACGGCACCGCGCTCACCCGCGCGCATGTGCCCCACCAGCTCCGCGAAGGCCGGAATGCTGCCCGCCTCCGCGTCGAGCCGCTTGTACCAATCCATGAGGGTGGTGTCGCTGGCCGGGGTGGGAACGCCGTGCGCGCCGATGAGGAGCAGCTTCGCCTCCGGCTCCGTGGAGATGAGCTTCAGGGGCGCGAAGAAGGGCTCGGTGTCCACCAGCACTGCAAGCGCCCCCCCAGGCCCATCCTCCGCCGGCGCGTAGGCCGTGGCGAAGACGCGATACCAGCCGCCGGGCGCGGCGGCCACGGGCGGCGAGGTGAGGATGTCCCCGGGCGTCCGGGTGAGCGCCTCGCGCCCCGCCTCCGTGAGGACGGTGCCCACGGCCCCTCGGACGACAGCCGGGCCGGCGCGGCGGTCCATGATGGTGAAGCGCTGCGCTCCCTCCGAGTCCAGGACGACGATGGCCTTGTACTGCCCCACCACCTCGAGCAGGGCGAGCAATTCACGCCGGTGCTCGGTGACAGAGCCGGGACGGGAGAGCAGCTCCCCGGCGAAGCGGAGGTCATCGGCCGCATCGTCGAGCGCATCGGCGACCTCGCGGGCCGCCGCATCCACCTGGGCCTTGCGGTCCGCGGCGAACTGCTCCACCAGCGCGGCGCGGTCGCGGCGGATGAGGTGCACCACGCCCACCACCACGCTCGCGAGCGCGATGCACAGCAGGAGCACGGAGGCGAGGGCGTTGCGGTTCATGGGGGCTGGACGGGGCAGTGTAGCCCGAGGCTTCGGACCTGGCGGGAATGGATTCAGGCACCCGACCCATCCTGACCGCCCGACAGGCGGGCACGCGCGCCCGACCACCATCGTGGGTCATGCTCGGTGGACCGCGAGATGCGACGCAACAGCCCATGCGGCCACCTCGATGTCCCGAAGCCGTCAGACCCAGGAAGTCTCATGAGGCACTCCGAACGTGACAGGAGATGCCCATGCCTTTGTGGAAGTACTCTCTTGCATTGCTTCTGGCCGCTGCCCTCTCCGGGTGTGGCTCGGCGGATAGGTCCGTGCGTCCCGATGACGCCTCGGCCAGGGTGTACGAAGCCGAAGCGGACGCCTCCCCGGAGGAGCTCTACTTCGAGCTGGTGCGCTTGCACTCAGCCGGACTGCTGGAACCGGGGCGCATGGACGCCATCCGCCGCACTCTGGACGAGTTGGACGGACGCTACGAGGAAGGTACCGAGGCCCACCACGAGCAGATGCGCGTCGCATTGGCCTCCGCCCTCCGCCGCGCGCTGCGGGACATGCGCCGGGGCGAAGACGCAGCCGTAGCGGAAGCCTGGTACGAGGGCCACGCCTATGCCGGAAAGCTGTACCGGGCAGGGGTACGCGAAGCGGAGCGCCACGCCGAGAACACCCTCCTCATCGCCGGCATGATGGGAGTGCCCACCAGCGAGGAGGACCTCGTCCTCATGGTGGCCATTCCCGTCGGCGGCTACGTGGTGGTGAAGGTGGGAGGCATGGCCCTCAAGCATGCCGCCTTCCTGATGCGCAAGCTGCGCTCGGTGGATGACGTGGTGGACCGCGCGAAGGCGCTGGGCCTCCGGGTGAAGTACGCCGCCGATGAAGCCGAGCTGCGACGGGTCGCTGGCGATGAAGCAGCCGAGACCGCCCTGCGCACAGAGCTCCACGTCGGCACCAATGACGAGCCCTTCGTCGGCAAGAAGAACCCCTGGAATCCCTCCAATCGGAAGGACAACTGCACGGCCTGCGTGGCCACTGTCATCCACAACAGCCTGGAGGGATACTTCGAGCATTCAGCCGATGAACTGGAGCGGCTCTTCGGATATGCGGGACGTGAGCGCCAATTCAACCCGGAGAAGTCCTTGCGCTACATCGAAAAAGCCACGGGCCTCAAGGCGAGTTCCAAGCCCGTGGCAATGATTGGAGGCCGGGCTCCCGTCGGCCACTATGCCGTCTTCACTCACTGGAGGGAGGGCAACTATCATCATGTCGTTTACGGGCGAGTGACGCCCACCGGGCGGGTCATCATCTTCGATCCACAGTCCATGACCCACATGAGCTATGCGCAGATGCTGAAGGAGGCTGGAGGCAGAGCAATGCCGTATCTCCTGGAGGCGACGGAATGAGCGATGAACAATTCTTCTGCGAGTACTGCGGCTACTACTCGGACAGCAATGAGCGCTGTACCCATTGCGGAAAGGACATCGCCGACCTCTTCACGAATCCGTCCGGATTCCGCATCCCCCTGATGGGCAAGCTGCTCATCCGCCCCTACGACAGGGCTGATGCCGAGCGCACCTGGACGGCGCTCGCCGAGGTATGGGGCAAGCTGGAACGGGAGACCAACCTCGGCCTGCTTCCCAGCCAGATGAAGAAATTCCCGCCGCCAGGAGACGTCATCGAACTCTACGGCTCCGACTTCGAGGCCAGCATCTTGAGGGATGAGTTACCCGGACGGCTGGTCATCGAATTCCAGGAATTGCCCCGGGAGCAAATACCCCACCGGCCGAAGTACCAGCTTCCCCGCCCGCCCACCGTTCCCCGGAACAAGCGCTGACACCGAGTAATCGGAAGGTGTCAGACTCGACTTTCGCCATTTTGGGCGCCCCCGAGGGAAGAGATTGGAACCGCAGCGGGGCTTTCCGGGCAACCGACTGGATGTGGGCGCTCGGGCGACCGTCCGGCAGCCAGACCGAGCGAGGAAGTCATCGTATGAGCGTTGGCGACGCGTCCACCCTCCCACCACCCTCGGACTCGCAGGGCGGGTGGGGCTCCTCCAGTGCCTGGGGCGACTTCAGCTCGGGCCGGTCATACGGGATGTAAGCGTTCCAGAACCACGGCATGCACGTGGGCCCCAACAGCGCGTCCACCAGGTACTTGAAGAGGCTATCGCCATTCGAGCTGTTGGCGAGGAGCAGGAGGGCGTGGCGCCCCTGGTCGAACGACACCGCATAATTGCGCCACCCGTCCTCGTGCCCCTCCTTGAAGTAGGCCTTCCCGTGGGGCGATTCGAACAGCCCCCAGCCGAGCCCGTAGGCCAGCCCGATGGCCCGGTTGTCCTCCGTCGTCCGCTCCGACGTCGTCGGGAACTGCTGGACGGAGTGGATGGGCACTTGCGCGCGGAGCATCTCCTCCCGCGAGGCCCGGGAGAGCCCCTCGCCCCGCAGCACGCCCGCGAGGAAGCGCGCGTAATCCGTCACGGTCGTGTCCATCGAGCCCGCCGCACGGACGCTCTGCCGGCGCTTGTGGCCGAGCGGCTTGCCCTCCTCGTCGTACCCGACCGCGAAGTCCGTGGCGAAGTCCTCGCGCCACGTCATGCTCGTGCGGGTCATCCCAAAGCGGTCGAAGACGCGGGCCTGCATCAGTGCGCCAACCTCCTGCCCGGTGGCCTGCTCCACCACGAGCTGGAGCAGGTTGATGCCTTCTCCGGAATAGCTGTATCGGCGCCCGGGCTCGAACAGGATTTCCAGCTTCCCTTCGGGGTGGGTGAGGCGCCAGTTCGGCAGTCCGCTCGTATGGCTGAGCAACATGCGCGGCGTGATCAGCCGCCAGCGTGGGTCTGCCGCCAGGTCCTTGTACTTCTCGTACTCGGGCAGTGGCTTGTCGAGCCAGGTGGAGATGGGCCGATCCAGCTCGAGCGCCCCCTCCTGGACGAGCTGCATGACCATGTAGGCGAAGGCTGCCTTGGTCAGTGATGCCCCATACATGACGGTGGAAGTCGTCAGGGGCTGCCGCTCGGCGGTGTCCTTCAGGCCATAGGCCTTCAGGTGGACAATCTGGCCGTCCTGGATGAGCGCCACCGCGAGCCCCGGGACCTTCGCCGCGGCCATCAACCGCTCGACGTGCTGGTCCACCTGCTCGGAAGAAAGCCGGCGGCCATCGAGCCGGCGAACCCCGCTCATCCCCGCGCCGGCACAGCCGGCCAGTCCCAGACAGGAGAGTACGGCGAGGCACACGCCCATCCCGGTTTTGACGCGCCTGCTCCAGCGGCCCATCGTTGCTCCTTGGCATGCGGCACGCATCAGGCGGCCGCCATCATGACAACGGTCGAGACCGCGCCCGATTGCAGGAATGGAGGGTTCGCATCATTTGACAGGAACCTGTCATCATGACAGGTTCCTGTCATGTCGAAGCTGACGCCGTCGGCGCTGTCGTTCAGCGAGCTCCTCATCGAGGTGTTCCACATCAACGGGCTCGCGCTCGCGGCGGGTGAAGTGCTCAGCAACCCGTCGGGGCTGACCAGCGCGCGGTGGCAGGTGCTCGGCGTGGTCGACCACGGTCCGGAGCCGGTCGCCAGTGTCGCTCGGACCATGGGGCTGACGCGCCAGAGCGTGCAGCTCACCGCGGACTCCCTGGAGCGCGACGGCTTCATCGAGTACGTGGACAACCCGCACCACCGCCGCGCCAAGCTCATCGCAATCACCGAGTCCGGACGCAGGGCGCTGCGCGAGGTCGAGGCGCGCCACGCGGCCTGGGCGACCCGGCTCGGCAAAGGCATCGATCTCGCGACGCTGCGTGCCACCGTGGAGGGCCTTCGGCGGGCGCGAGAAGTCCTCGAACAGGACGCCGCAACCCCAGACCCACGAAAGGAGTGAGCCCATGTCGATGACCATCCCCGTGCTGCCGTGCGCCTCGATGCCCGAGACGTTGGCGTTCTACCGGACCCTCGGCTTCGAGGTCACCCATGAGCAGACGAGCCCCAACGTGTACGCGGCGACCCGCCGCGGCGATGTCCACCTGCACTTCATGGGGCTCAAGGGGCTCGAGCCCTCCGAGTCGTACAGCACTTGCCTGGTGATCGTCCCAGAGGTCGAGCAACTCCATCAGACCTTCGTCGACGGCCTGCGCCAGACGTACGGCAAGGTCCCGGTCTCCGGCTTCCCGCGCATCACCCGCATGAAGAAGGGCCAGAGCCGCTTCACCGTGGTGGACGTCGCCGGCAACTCGGTCATCTACATCCGCCAGGACGCGCCGGACGATTATGACGAAGGCGCCTCGGACAACCCGTCGCAGACCCGGCTCGGCAAGGCGCTGCGCGCCGCGGCGCGCCTGCGCGATTTCAAGAACGACGACGCCGCGGCCGCCAAGGTCCTCGATGTGGCGCTGAAGAAGGAGGCCGGTGCTGCGTTCGAACGTGCGCGCGTGCTCGTCGCGCGAGCCGAGCTCGCTGTGGCCATGGATGACTCGGCCCGCGAGACAAGCGCGCGCGCGGAGATTGCCGCACTGGTGCTCAGCGACGACGAGCGGGCACGGATCGATGAGGAGCTCGAGGCCATCGGTGCCCTCCAGCGTCGCGTCGAAGGTGTCTGATCGGCCTGCGTCAGCGGCCCGCCTCCGCTCCTGTGCATGTGTGAGGCCCCGTGCGTCAACTTGACGCATGTGCCTCGGGGAGAGGCTCGCGCTATTCAGGGCCGGAGTGTCCAGCATGCCGACCCATGCCCAGACGGCCCCGCCAGGAGCTCCGCGGTACGGAGAGCCCCCGCGTTTCTCCTTCGTCCGGGGCGTGGCGGAGCGATTGTCCTCCCGCGCGATCGCGCTCGCCTGGCTGGTGCGGCTGCGGTGGCACGCAGTCGCCGGCCAGGCCTTGACGGTGGCCGTCGTCACGTGGGGGCTCGGACTGAAGCTTCCGGTGATGGCACTCCTGGCCCTCATCGTGATGACCGCGCTGTCCAACGCGCTCCTTGCCGTCTGGCTGCGCCGGGCCCCGGAGGTCCGTCCCGCAGTACTCGGAGGCGTGCTCGCGTTCGACACCGCCATCCTGACGGGCCTGCTCGCGCTCTCGGGTGGACCGGCCAATCCCTTTGGCATGCTCTACCTCGTCCAGGTCACGATCGCCGCGCTCGTGCTCGGTCCGCGCTGGACGGTGCTCGTCGTGCTGCTCTCCACCCTGGGGTACTCGAGCCTCTTCGCCGTCCACGTCCCCCTCCCGGAGGCCGCACGGGCCCACGGGCTGCACGGCATGTGGATCGCCTTCGCCCTCACGACCCTGCTCATCGCCTTCGTCGTGGCACGAGTATCCGCGGCGCTGCGAGATCGCCAGCGGGCGCTCGGCCGTGCGCAGCAGCTCACGGCGCGCGCCGAGAAGCTCGCCTCCCTGAGCACGCTCGCCGCTGGCGCGGCCCATGAGCTGGGCACTCCCCTGGGCACCATCGCCATCGCGGCCAACGAGCTGGAGACGCTCATCCTGGAGTCCCCCCAGGAGGCCCTCGAGGATGCCCGCCTCATCCGGGATGAGGTCGAGCGATGCCGGGACATCCTGGAGCGCATGAGCGCACGGGCTGGACAGACGCTCGGAGAGATTCCAGAGCAGACGACGGCCGGCGCCATCCTCGAGAGGCTGCGGGAGCAGCTCGAGGCCACGGACCTCGTCCGCCTCCGGCTCGACGCGGCACCGGATGTGACCCTCCGCTGTCCCATCCGGGGGCTCGTCCAGGTCCTGGCGAACCTCGTGCACAACGCACTCCAGGCGAGCGAGGCCACCCGGTCGGCCGTGACCGTGTCGGCGCGCGCAGACGCCACGCGGGTGTGCTTCCTCATCGAGGACCACGGACCCGGCATCCCGCGCGAGCTCCTGCCGCGCCTGGGGGAGCCGTTCTTCACCACCAAGCCCCCGGGCCAGGGAATGGGACTGGGCCTCTTCCTCAGTCACGCCTTCGCCGAGCTGTGCGGGGGCCGGCTCGAGCTCGTCTCCGAGGAAGGAAGGGGAACGCGCGTGACGTTGGAGCTGCCACGCCGGGTGGAGGTGACCCATGGGCGGTGAGACCCCCTCCGTCGTCCTCCTCGTCGATGATGATGGAATCCATCGCGAGCGGCTGGGGCGGGCGTTCGAGCGGCGCGGCTTCCGGGTCTACGGCGCATCGGATGCGAGGGGAGCGCTCGCAGGAGCCCGCGAGCTGGGCCCCAGCCATGCGGTCGTCGACCTGCGCCTGCCCGATGGCTCCGGACTGGAGGTGGTGCGCGAGCTCAAGGCGCTCGACGAGCGGATGTGCATCGTGGTGCTCACCGGCTACGGCAGCATCGCCACCGCGGTGGAGGCCGTGCGGCGCGGGGCCACGCACTACCTCTCCAAGCCCGCCGACGTGGACGACATCCTGCTGGCCTTCGCCGGGTCCACCATCGCGGCGGGCGAGCAGGCCGCGCTCACCCACCAGGTCCCCTCCCTCGCACGGGCGGAGTGGGAGCACATCCAACGGGTGCTCGCGGACTGTGGGGGCAACATCTCCCAGGCCGCGCGCCTGCTGCGCATCCAGCGCCGGAGCCTTCAGCGCAAGCTCGCCAAGCATCCCGTATCCCGGTGAGGCCCGTCCCGGAGAGCGGGTGGGGGTGCGTCACCAAGACGCACGAGGCGCTCCGCGTGTGGCTTTAGGGTGTCTCCCCAGGGTGGCCATGCGCATGGGCGCCCTGCTGTTCGCCAGAATCCCTCGGAGACGGTGAAAGACATGCTCTATCAGTGGGTCCTCTTCCTTCATTCCTGGCTGCGCTGGGGCGTGGTGCTCCTCGGCGCGCTCACGCTCGGGCGGGCGTTGCAGGGTTGGGCGCGCTGCCGGGATTGGACGCGGACGGATCGGCGCGTGCAGCAACTCTTCGTCGCCGTGCTCGACAGCCAGGTGATGCTCGGGCTGGTGCTCTACTTCGCGCTCAGCCCGCTGACGCCCACGTCCCTGGACGGGTTGCGAGCGGCCATGTCCATCTCCGTCCTTCGCTTCTTCGGCATCGAGCATGCGTTCGCGATGGTGCTGGCGCTCATCGTCGCGCACGGGGCCTCCATCGCGAGCCGCCGGGCCGAGGACTCCACGGCCCGGCACCGCCGGTGGCTGGTCGGATTGCTCATCGCGCTCCTCCTCATCGCGGTGGGAATCCCCTGGCCCGCTCTGCCCTATGGGAGACCGCTGGTGAGGACGTTCTGAAGGGCCCCACAGGGCTCAGTTGCTCGTGGCGCGATTCACTTCCTGAGCGGTTTGCAGCATCCGCTGATTCAACGTCCCGAGAAGGCTCGAGACCTGCTTCACGATCCTGGGCTCGGCGGTTCTTGGAGTTCCCGCGTCGAAGGGAGGCTCAGGGTCGTATTCCATCGCGAGCTGCGTGGCCTTCGCGGCGTCTTCTCCGCGCAACCGGGCCAGGAGCACCAGCCCGAAATCGATGCCCGCCGTCACGCCTCCGCCCGAGAGCCGGTTGCGATCGGCCACCACGCGCGCCTGGACAGCCTCTGCTCCAAATGCCGGAAGAAGCTCGTGCAGGGCCCAATGCGTCGTGGACCTGTACCCGCGCAGGAGACCCGCCGCCCCCAGGATGAGCGAGCCCGAGCACACGGACGTCACGTACCTGGCCCGAGCAGCCCGCTCCTTCAGGAACTGGAGGAGCTCCTTGTCCTCCATGGCCTCGGCCGTGCCCAGACCACCAGGGACGAACAGGATGTCCAGGTCGTCCGGGCAGTCGGCGAAGGTCGTGGTCGGTTGGATGCCGATCCCCGAGTCGGTGGAGACCGTGTCGAGCGTCTTCCAGACGAGGTGGGTCTTGCCGTGCATCCCCAGCACGGCTTGAGGACCGGCCAGATCCAGGAGGGTGAAGCCCGGATAGAGCACCATTCCGATCTGGAGCGGCGGCTGCTGCGGGTCGAACGTCAGCTCAGGATTCTTTGTATTCGTCATCGGTCGTTCCCAATCCTCGAAGGTCCTTCCACGGTGGGTGGAGTCCGCACTGGATGAAAGGAATTGCACCCATGCGTGCGGCGCTCCTGGGAAGACACCTTAACGACACGCATGGAGCACTTCGTGCGTCTTGGTGACGCACCCCCACCCTCTCGCCGATACAGAGAAAGGACTACGTCGCGGCGGGGAGACAGGACACCGCCAGGGGCACTCCGAGCGCTGGGCGGGCCCAGGAACGCCTGGCATCAGTCGACGCGCGTCCACTTCTGCCCATTGAAGGCCATGAGGTCCTTGGCACCGAACGACCACAGGACGCCGTCCGCCACGCTCAGGTGGTAGCAGGTCTCCGGGGCGTCATCGCCGAAATGGATCGGCGTCAGGCGGTCTCCTGACAATGTAAAGAGTTGGCGGTGCGTCGACAGGTAGAGCCGGTCGCCGTACCAGGCCATGTCTTGGATGTCCTCCCTCGGGCCGTCATGTTCGACGACCTCCCAACGGGCGTCTCTGCCTCTGAGCAATAGCCCCTGGCGCCCCGTGGCGTAGACATGGCCATCGCCGGCACAAAGCACGCGGGTCAGGACGACATCGACCGGGCTTTGCTGCTGCGTCCATACGCTGCCGTCGAAATGCCAGATCTCCCCATCCCAACCGACCGCGTAGAGGTTGGATTCGGAGAAGCCGTCGATCGATTCGAACCCCTTCACTTCGCCCGCCACCGGCTGGAGCTGCGGGTCCAGGCAGGTCCAGAGGTTCTCGCCGTCCCGGCGGTAGACCTGGCGGCCCATGCCGACGGCGAAGGTGCGCCGGCCAATGGTGCGAACCTGGCGCAGATGGCCTCGCTTCGAGGGGTCGCTCTGGGCGGTCCCGATCTTCTCATCGCGCTCTTGCCCGCTGCCGAACAACTTCACGTCGCCGTAGGGCGAGATCGCGATCATCTGCTCTACCGGATGCACGCTGATGGCCACACTGCTCGTTGGCCATGTCACGGCACCGATGTATCCCAGGTTTCCCCGATCGATTTCATGAAAATGCGAGTGCTCGATCGAGCGCGGGACATTGTCGTCCTGCGAGACGGTATAGGCGAGGTCGTGGTAACGAACGCTGCCCGACACATAGGTGTGCCTGCTACTGAGGTCTAAAGGCATCTATCGATTCCAATTCACTATCGTCGGCTGCTGGGGTGTTGGACGTCAGCCCCCTCCCAGCGTACCCCAAGTGGGCCGCTCGAATGGGCCGGGGGACGTCCACTACGTCGCGGCGGGGTGACAGGACACCGCCAGGGGCACTCCGAGCGCGGCGATCTCCGTGAGCTCCTCGGGAGAGAGCGCGAAGTCACACTGCCGTTCGTAGGCGACGACCAGGTAGAGCGAGGCCACGGTGGCTCCCAGGGCCCGGAGCTCCGGCAGCCGCGCCCTCAATGCTCGCAGCGGCTCGAGGGACGAGGCACCCGGCTCCAGGTCATCGTCGAGCAGCACCAGCATGGCGCTCCCGTACGGCAGCGGCTTGTCCTCGTAGCGCCCCGAGGGAGCCACCTCTCCGGGCTCGTTCTTGTCCACCAGGACGAGCCCGGTGCGCGCCTCGGCGAGCGACGGAGAGAAGGAGTCGCCCTGGAGGAGGAGGTACAGGAAGCGCCGGGTCGTGGCCTGCGGGCTCATGCCTGTCACTTCACCCCACGTCCACCACGAGCGCCAGCGGTGTGCCCCGCCGCACGAGGAGCAGCGGGACGGCCTCCGCCACCGGGAGCCGCGAGGTCGCCGCCAGCAGGCCCCAGGGCTCTCCCTGCATGAAGGAGAGCACCTGCGGCTGTAGGGGATGGCCCTGGACCGAGGCTGAGGCCCGCGAGGTCGTGCGTGCACGCGAGACACCGGAGCGCGCGGGACGCTTCCGGCGAGGAGGCCGGGAAGCCCGCTCCACGGCTCGCGCGCACTCGGGGCCCAGCAGCGCATCCAGGGAGAGGCACAGGGCATGGCTGAGCTCGCGCAGGGTTCTCACGCCGGGAGACAGGAGTCCGTTCTCGAGGCGCTTGTACGCCGAGAGGCCCAGGCCGAGACGCCGAGCCATCTCCGCCTGGGTGAGCGCCGCGCTCCGGCGGGCGGTGCGGAGGGTCCCCCGGAGGGCCTGGGCCAATTGTTTCCGGACCTCGGGAGGTAGGTGACTTGGCATGGTGGCCGTCACTCTATCTACCCGGGACGTCAAGTCAACCCGCGCGGTCACTTCTCGCTCTCCCACCGTTTCAAGTCATGTGGCGCGGGCTGTCGCATAGAGGACGCACGTCACGGCCGCGGCGTCCGAAACCGTGCGCCTGCCCCGGGAGGCACGAGCGCGGCAGTGGCCACGCATGCTCGGCTCTCCGCCGTGCCTCAAACCCCGCGTCCACAACCCGGGCCCATCCGCCTCGTGCACTGGGCCAACGTGCCCCTGCTGGCCGTCATGGCGATGAGTGGCCTGCAGATTCTCGTCGCCTATCCCATGATGGGTCCGCAGGGAGAGCCCTACAGCTGGTACCCCGTCCAGGGGACGCCCCCTCCCGCGTGGGCCCGGTTGGGCGCATGGCTCGCGGGCGCGCGGCACTGGCACTTCGCCTTCGCCTGGTTCTTCGTCCTCAACGGCCTCGTCTACGTGGCGTATCTGCTCGGCAGCGGCGAGTGGCGCAGGCGCCTCTTCCTCCCGAGGCGGGACGCCCGCAACGCGCTGCACATGGCCGCGTACTACCTCCGGCTGCGCAAGGAGGCCCCGCCGCAGGACCCGTACAACGGCCTGCAACGCTTCGCGTACACGGGCGTGCTGGCGCTGGCGTTCGTCGAGGTGCTCTCCGGGCTCACCCTCTACAAGCCCGTGCAGTTGCACGGACTCACCTGGCTCTTCGGGGGCTACGACCCGGCGCGCGCGGTGCACCTGCTCGTGCTCGCGCTGCTGGCCCTCTTCACCGTGGGGCACGTGGTGCTGGTGCTGCTCCACCCCCGCGCGCTGGCGGAAATGGTGACAGGAGGCAAGCGGCATGAGTGACACGCCAGGCGGCAGGATCCTCACCCGGCGCAAGCTGCTGCTCGGCACGACGGCGGCCGCGGCCCTGGGCGCCTGCGACAGCAGCCGGCCCCACCAGGGATTCCTGGGCACCATGGAGCGCTTCAACCTGCGCTTCCAGGCGGCGCTCTTCGACCCGGAGCGGCTCGCGCCCGAGGAGCCCGAGGAGGCGCTCACCCGGCCCGGCGCCTTCCCGCAGTACTTCGTCTCGAGCGAGATGCCACGGGCTCCGGCCGGCTGGGCACTGAAGGTCGGCGGGCTGGTGAAGCAGCCGCGAGTGCTCTCGCTGGACGACCTCTACCTCCTGCCGCGCACGGACTACCGCATCCGCCACCACTGCGTGGAGGGCTGGAGCGCGGTGGCCGCGTGGCACGGGGTGCGGGTGAGCGAGCTGGCGAAGCTCGTGGGAGCGGATCCACGTGCCCGCTTCGTGGAGTTCCGCTCGTTCGACTCGGGCTATTACTCGTCCTGGGACGGCCCGAGCGCCTTCCACCCGCAGACGATCCTCGCCTACGGGATGAACGGCGGGCCGCTGCCACCCGAGCACGGAGCCCCCCTGCGCCTCTACTCGGCGGTGAAGCTCGGCTACAAGATGGTGAAGTACCTCACCGAGGTGAACTTCCTCCCGGAGCCCACGGGGGGCTACTGGGAGGACCGCGGCTACGAGTGGTTCGCCGGGGTGTGACTCAGACCGCCTTCTTGCCCGTGGACGGAGACTTGCCTCCCACCCCCGAGGCCCGGTCCGCCAACAGCGCCTTGAGGGCCTCGTCGCGCGACTTGTAGACGTTCACCGCCGCGCCGTTGATGACGCCGCTGGTGCTGACGAACATCTTCGTCATCTCGTCGCCGCCGTAGCGGAAGGAGCGCTTGGTGTAGCGCGCCAGCACCTCGGTGCGCTCGCGCCCGAAGACGCGGCCCGCCGTGTACTTGACCACCAACCCGTCCAGGTTGATGAGCAGGTCCACCTTCGAGGGGTAGCGCGACAGGAACCCCTCCACCTCGGTGCGCCAGCGCGCCACGTCCAGTGCGTTGTTGAGGATGCAGTCCTCGAAGGTCGCCGTGACGACGTCGTGCGCCTCGTCGTAGTCGAAGGACATTCTCCAGGCCATGGGGATGCCTCCTACTACCGGCCGAGGCCGGCAAGGAAGGACGTAAGGAGTGCGGCCGTCTCCGCGGGCCGCTCCACCTGCGGGTAATGCCCCGGCCCCGGCAGGTACGCCAGGCGGGCGCCCTTGATGAGGTTGACCACCCTCTCGCGCAGGAAGGCCGGCGGCAGGAACGGATCATCCGTGGCCACCACCAGCGTGGGCGCGGTGATGGAGGCCAGCTTCGCCTCGAAGCCACCGCCCGTCCACGCATCGAAGCAGCCCTTGATGGACGCCTCCGCCACCGCGCCACCCACCTTCAGCAGCCGCTCCAACGACGCCTCCGGGAGCTGCAGGCACGCCAGGCCGAGGATGGTCTTCTGCTTCTGCCTGTCCCCCGCGGAGGTGCGGAACAACCCCGCCGCATCCGGCGGCAGCGGCAGGCCCGAGGCGGGCACCGTGTTGAGCACCACCAGCCCCTCCACGCGCTCGCCCTCCTGCGCGGCCACCCACTGCGCAATCTGGCCGCCCATGCTGTGGCCCACCACGGTGAAGCGCTTGAGGCCCGCGTGGTCCGCCACCGCGAGCACGTCCCGCACGAGCTGCTCCAGCGTGTAGCCGCCCGCCGGCGCCCCGGACTCACCCGAGCCGCGCAGGTCCGGAATCACCAGCCGCAGACCCGTGGTGTCCAGCTTGTCCACGAACTCGTCGAACACCGCCCCTGACATCATCCATCCGTGGACGAGCAGCACGTTGCGAGGCCCGTTTCCGATGACGCGGTAGTGGATGGGCGTCTGATCGCTGGAAGCAACAGTTGGCATGTGAAGATCTCCTCCTTGAGGGAAATCCGCGGAGGGGGGAGCCGCGGCGAGGGACTGCTCTAGGGGGCGCGGATGCTACGCGAGGTCTTCGCCAACAGTGTAGCCCGACTACCATGTGAAGTCGTCAACCCGGGGTCCTACGTGCCCTGACACCGTGCGACATGAAGCGTGTGGGATGGAGCTCAAAGAGGGGGGGGACGCATCCACGGGGCTCCAGGCCCGCGCACCAGGCCCGCGCACCTGCGGCTCACGGCCGCGAGCTTCCAGGTGGAGGTGCTCGCCCCGGCGAAGCCCGTGCCCATGGCCCTCGCGAACTGACACGGCGCGGCATGTTCGCGGCTCCGGACATCTCCGTCTCTGCTCAATAACACTCAGAGTGCCGGAGTCAGGGGGAGTCCGGTTCACCCCGGATTGACTCACAGGTCAGAGCGATGGTGGAAGTTGAAGGAGACGGGTAGGCGCGGGCCCGCCTGTCTGCCCATTCCCCCCCACACCGCGCCGGGAGTCACTCCATGAAGCTTGCTGCCGGAAACCGCCGCCCGTGGCGGGCCCTGCTCACCGCGGGCCTCTTCGCCACCCCGTTCCTCTCCTGTGGCCCCTCACCGGAAGCCGGCGTCCGCGCCATCGAGGGAAGCCAGGAAGCCGTGGGCGACACGCAGCAGGGCGCCATCTCCTGGACGCTCGGTGCCCAGTACGACGCGACGAAGGCCAACATCACCTTCAGCGTCTATTCGTCGCGCGCCACCCGCATCGATGTCTACCTCTACAAGGGACCCTTCGACACGACGGAGTACTTGAAATACCAGCTGACCCGGACGGGCGACGTGTGGTCGGTCAAGGTCCCCGTCAGCGCGTTCGGCACCGGCACGGTGTACTACGGCTATCGCGCCTGGGGCCCCAACTGGCCCTACAGCAGCAGCTGGACCCCGGGCTCCAGCACGGGCTTCATCTCCGACGTCGACACCAACGGCAACCGCTTCAACCCGAACAAGCTGCTGCTCGACCCCTACGCGCTGGAAATCAGCCACGACCCGACCAACGCCACCAACACGAACGGCACGATCTACGCCTCCGGCGCCACGTACCGGAACCTGGACAGCGGCTCCAAGGCGCCCAAGGGCATCGTCCTGGCGGCGGACACCACCAGCTTCGGCACCAAGCCCACGCGCGCACTCAAGGATGACGTCATCTACGAGGTGCACGTGCGCGGCCTCACCCAGGGCGACACGAGCATCACCTCCTGCCGGGGCACCTACGCGGGCGCGGCGCAGAAAGCCGCGTCGCTGGCGGCGCTCGGCGTCACCGCGGTGGAGTTCCTCCCGGTGCAGGAGACGGACAACGACGACAACGACGTCGACCCCAACAGCCCCACGGATGACAACTACTGGGGGTACATGACGCTGAACTACTTCGCGCCGGACCGCCGCTACGCCTGCGACAGAACGCCGGGCGGCCCCACGAAGGAGTTCAAGGCCATGGTGAAGGCCTTCCACGACAACGGCATCAAGGTCTTCATCGACGTGGTCTACAACCACACCGGCGAGGGCGGCGCGTGGAGCGCCACGGACAAGACCACGTACAACGTCTTCTCGTTCCGCGGCCTGGACAACCCCACGTACTACAGCCTGACCAGCGACATGCAGAACAGCTGGGACAACACGGGCGTGGGCGGCAACTTCAACACCCGCAACACGACGGCCCAGAACCTCATCATCCACTCGCTGAAGTACTGGAAGGACGAGCTGGGCGTGGATGGGTTCCGCTTCGACCTGGCCTCGGTGCTCGGCAACACCTGCGAGCATGGCTGCTACAACTACGACAAGACGACTGCTGGGACGGCGCTCAACGGCATCTGGAACAACCTGTCGCCGCGTCCCGCGGGCGGTGGCTCTGGCGCGGACCTCATCGCCGAGCCATGGGCCATTGGTGGCAACAGCTACCAGGTGGGCAACTTCCCCAGCGGCTGGGCCGAGTGGAACGGCTACTACCGCGACACGTTCCGCAAGGACCAGAACCAGATGGGCGTGGCGACGGTGACGCCGGGCGACCTGGCCACGCGCTTCGCGGGCTCCTCGGACCTGTACTCGGATGACGGCCGCAAGCCGTACAACTCCATCAACTTCATGGTGGCCCACGACGGCTTCACCCTGAAGGACCTCTACACCTGCAACAGCAAGAACAACCAACAGCCCTGGCCCTTGGGCCCGTCCGACGGCGGCGAGGACAACAACCTCAGCTGGGACCAGGGGGGCGTGGCGGCGGACCAGCGCAGGGCGGCGCGCAACGGAATCGCCTTCCTGATGCTGAGCGCGGGCACGCCGATGATCACGGGGGGAGACGAGTTCCTGCGCAGCCAGGCCTGCAACAACAACGCATACAACCTGGACTCGAGCGCCAACTGGCTGAACTACGGGCTGAACGCGGACCAGACGGACTTCAAGACGTTCACCCAGCGGCTCATCGCCTTCCGCAAGGCACACCCGGCGCTGCGTCCCGCCAACTTCTTCAGTCCCGTGGACAACAACGGCAACGTGATGGAGCAGATGCGCTGGTTCCAGCCGAGCGGCGCCGTGGCCGACTCCACGTACATGGGCAATGGCAACAACCACGCGCTGGCCTTCCGCATCGACGGCACCGAGTTCGGTGACACGGCCGCCGCCATCTACGTGGCCTACAACGGCTGGAGCGGCGCGGTGGACTTCAAGCTGCCCTGGCCCTTCAATGGCAAGCAGTGGTACCGCGTGACGGACACCTGCAACTGGGCCGAGGGCGCCAACCAGGTGGCCAGCCCCGGCACCGAGGCGGCCATCGGCGGCGAGAACACCAACTACAACGTGTGCGCCCGCGGTCTGATCGTCCTCATCGCCAAATAGAGTTCAGCAAGGGAGAGCTGGACATTCGCGGGGCGCGGTGCCTGGACGGGCCGCGCCCCGCGGTGTTTCCAGGGCCCGGCACCCGGCCCGTCCCGCGCCCCCAAGCAAGGGTTGTCACGAACGCTCGGGGACCCGGTCTTCAGGGCATGATTTCGAAACGGGAACAGCGAGACGTCGTGGTGATCGGCGATCGGGGAGATGACGTGTTCGGCTCGGTCGATTGCAAGCCGCTCTTCAGCGCCCGCGGGTCGGGCTTTGAGGCGGGAGCGGCGTTGGCGCCGACGACGTGGCGAGGAAGTGCTCGGTCAGCGCATTCGAGCGAGGTTTGGCCAGGACCTGGATAGGGAGCGAGCAGGAGGCTCCCCTACTTGAGGCGGACTTTGTGCCGCTCCGCCGTGGCGTTGGGCCGTCCCATGAAGGTGTCGAGAAGGCGCTCCTCCACACCCACCTCTTCCCAAACAGAGGCGCGCTCAAGCCCGATGCACTCTTGCGGTTCCGCACGTCTCTCATTGCCGGCGGTGTCGAAGATCAAGCAGTCGCGGAAGTTTCCCCGGTCCTGCATGAACTGAACGATGGGTTGAGAAAACCGCTCTTCCAGCTTCCTCCTCCCGATGACTTCCCACCCCCTCTCGTCCATATGGCGGACAGCCACCTTGAAAAGGATGGGCATGGAGGCAATCCGGTCCAAGTCTGAATCCGGAGTGCCGGTCCTATAATCGTAATAGGCTTCATGCGGCATGTTCAGCACCCGGCCGTAGCCAAAGGAGCCGTCTGCGAGCGGAATTCTCAAGAACGACCCGGGTTTGTAAAGGCGCGGCATCTGCTAATATCCCGTGTATGGGTGAAGGAGGCCCCACAACTCCGTGGCGGCATCGTGAAACCGTCGGCCTCGCGGATTGTCCTTCGCCACGCCGCGTACGGCATTCTCGGTGCGATAGGGCTCTCCGGTGTCGGAGCGGGCGCCTCCCAGGGAATCAATCAACTGCTGCTCTCTCCCGCGAATCCGCCAATACGCGACGTCATCATATCTCCGGCCATAGTCAATAGCGCTCCCAACATCGAACCTATCCACTTCCGCATCGGCAAACGCAGCGTTCTCCGGCTCGGCGCGCTCATCCATGTGATGGTTTTTATCGCGAAGGAGAATGGCCACTATCGCTTGAAGTGCGAGGGACCGGGTGAGATCAACGATCATGCTGGTCCGCCCCGCGTAGAAGCGGTGGGTTGTCTTGTTGAGCTTCGTGGAGGTGACGTAGATGCGTCCCAGCCGTTTCTTGTCACTCTTGTCGGGCTCTGGCTTGGGCGCCACGCCAGGAGAAGCCTGGGTCGGGTATTGACCTTGGACCCAGCCCTTCACATCGCCGAAGTGCGTACCGTAGTACTCGTCCGCGATGTCGATGGGAGTCTTCTCCCCATTCGCGGCCGCTCTGGCCGTCAACACCAGCAGGCCACTGCCGACCGCCGCCGCCACCGCGCCGCCCACCACCACCACATCTCCCGCCGCGCCGCCAGCCCCGACCTCCGCACCCGGGCCGCCCTCGGGCACGAGCCGGAGCACACCGCGGGGGACGCCATCTCCCAGGCCCTCGCCGGACAGCCCCTCCAGGGGAGGTGCCGAGAGAGGGGTGAGCGGCTCCACGGGAGCAGCACCCGCCGTCGCCGCCACCAGCACTATCCGCATCCCCGCCTGCGGAGCAGTCACCGCCTCCCTCCGTGCTCCGGCAGCACCGTCACGACGCGGGATATAGACGCAGCGCTGGGGCGGCTCCGGGGTACTACGGATGCTCCGAGCCGTGCCGCTACACCCCAACACCACCATGCACAGCAGCACCACCCACCCTCGCGGCACGCAGCGCCTCCGGGCGTTGGCCCTGCTGGGAAGAGTTCGAGTTTACAAGCGGGGCGCGCGTTCCTGTCAACATGAGGTCCTGGGGCAAAGGCTCTACGGTGGTCTTACCGGTGGAAGCGCACTCACCAAGAATTCCAGGCGGCGGATTCGATTCCCGCCGCCTCCACTCTGTACCTCCTGGAAAGGACGCGGCTTTCCGGGAGGCCGAATCGAATCCTCTGACACCTTCGAGAGACACCTTCGAGAGCGTGACGTTCCCATAGATGGTGGACCGGAAGAATCTCCTCCCGCTGTCACGTACGCCAGCACCTGCCGCCTTCCTCCACACCTCGCGCAGACGAACACGTCGAAGTCGAACGTCCTGTCCTGGAAAATGGGGCTTGCCTCCCTACCTCATGGGGGGTGGACAATCACCGGCTCACGCTCCTGGAGTGCTCCGAGGGGCAGGAGGAGCCGGTCATGCGTCAGCTTGTCACCCACGCCCTGTGCCTGGTGCTGATACCGATGTTGGCTCGAGGCGCTCCTGCCGGCCGAACACTCGAGCCTGTCGAAGTGCGAGAGTACGACGGCGGCTGGGGGCGTAAAGGGGTCCAGCTCATCTTCAAGCGACTCCCGCCCGACCGCGAGCAGGGGGCGCTGACCCGGGAGGACGGGCAAGCCATCCGTGCGGCCTTCGAAGAGGTATACGGCAAGCAGGAGCCACTCCCTCCGCCACGGTACCCCGGCGGGACGAGGCTCGCGAGTGTGGGGACGCAATATGTCAGCATGGCCCCTCCAGAGTGGCAGGAGAAGATTCGCAAGGACTATGAAGCGCTTTACAGGAAGGAGCCGTCTGCCCTCTCATTGCCAATCAACCTGGAAAACAGCCGCTTCTTCCAGGCGCTGAGGCTCTCCCCTCAATATATGGGAGAGGGCGCACGCGAGGCGGCCATGGAGCTGTTCAGCTCGCCCGCATTTATCGTATCCATGGCCGCCTCAATGACTTTGTATCTCGCGGCGCTCGCGGCACCTGAGCCCCTTCTGAGTAAGGGTTTTGTGGCGGCTGTCTCGCTATGGCTCCTGGTCACCTATGGCGCTACGGAAATCATGAACGTAGCGATGGCGGTCAAGAAGCTGTACCAGGAGGCCGAGGCGGCGCAGAACTTCGAGCAACTGGACAAAGCCGCCCAGAACTTTGGCCCGAAGATAGGCGGCACGGCGCTGAGAGTCCTTGTGACGGTAGCTCTGGGGCGGCTGGCGGGGAAGCTGCCACAGGTGCCCAAGGCGCCGGGGGGAGGTGGTCTGTGGACAAGGCTCGGCATGCCCCGGTACGCGCTGACGAGAAATGTCACACTGCAGGGGGCACCGGTCGTGCAGGGAGCCGGTGCGCAGGTGACGGTCGTGGTCGGAGAGGCAGCGGCTGCAGAGACCTCCGTGGCAAACGGGACGGTCCTGCTGATGGGGGCTCTGCTGGGCACAGAGGCCTCCGCGGCCAAGGCAGCCATCAAGGCGGCCCGGACAACGGGAGGCTGCCGGGAAGACAACAGCAAGGGAGATGCTCCAGAACACCACATTGCCACCGACAAGAATGGCAAGGCCGAAGTCAGAGGCGGCCCCTGGACACCACTGTTTGAGCCTCTCTTCGAACGAGCCGGCATGAGCCTCAATGATCCAGCGAACAAGCTCTTTGTTATTGACCATAAGGGGCCTCACCCCGAGCAGTACCATCAAGAGGTTTATGATCGTCTGAATGACGCAACCAAGCTGTGCGCAGGGCCAGACGAATGCAGGCGCAAGCTTACCCATGCGCTTGACGAAATTGCGGGCGACATCTGCCGGTCTGGCTCAAGACTCAATAAACTCGCTACAAAGAAGCCATGAGCACTCAGGATAGATATTTCCGTCTGGCGGGCGATGTACACATTCCGGGGCGCTGGTATGTCCAAGGCCCATGGGACGCTGAGGGAAGGAGGATTATTCCCGGGCGGCTACAAGAGGGAAAGGCTTTGAGCTTGGACTGGATGCCCTTCTTCTCTGTGCGTTACCCCGGGCAGGCACTCGATTATACAGAAACAGAGGCCACTGTCGTTGTAAGCCATCGCTTTGTATCCCTGTGCGAGCAGCTAGGCATTCAGAACAACGTGCAGTTCATCCCGGCGCGAGTGGAGAACCAGTCTGAGCGGTATTTCATTCTCAACACACTCCATATCATCAGGTGTATTGATGAGGCTCGATGCGAGGAGGTTACATTTTGGGAGCCCAGGCATGGAGAGCCAGAAAGGGTGGGCGAATACCGGAACGTCGCCGGTCTGAGGATAGACCCGACGAAGGTAGGCGGCGTTAATATCTTCCGTCCTTGGGGCTGGACGGTGGTGCTGATCGTCTCCGAGCGCGTCAAGCTAGCCATGGAGGAAGAAGGCCTCACCGGTGCCAAGTTCATCGAAGTGTGACTGGGGGCCTTCCGCTCGTCGCCTCCTGTGGGAGACGCTCCTGTGCCGGTAGCGCCACTCCGGAACTTGGGTTCCCCCTGCGCACGCACAGCGACCGTGGGGGCGGACACCCCGTGGTAGCGCACCAGAAGTGCTCCAATCTCGCGCGAACCCCAGCGGGGCAGGCGAACACGTCCAATGCAAACGTGCAGCGTAGCAGCCCCGCCCGGTCTACTCGCGGCCTCCTCACCTTCTTCGGCTCCTCCATCGTCGCTGCCAGCGACTGGCTCTCCTCCTCCGCCCTCGGCCCCGGCTTGACGGGAAGCGTCCCTGCCGCCAGAAGTAGTCATGAGCGGTGGTGCAGATAATGAACTCAGGGCCGGCAATGGATATGTTTAGAGAGTTCGCTGGTGTGAGGTATGAGGAGTCTGCGGATCTCTGGGTCGCGGAGGTTCATTCGGGAGGAAGGAGGGTGTTCCACGGCGACTATGGCGATCCCGAAATAGCGGCCGCAGGCCGGGAAATTGCCATTCTTGTCCATAAGTGGGAGGCGGTCAGGAACTTTCCAGAGGAGGACTTGCCGCAGCTGTGTGTGCGGTTTTCGGAGGGGCTGAAGTACAGCTTGAAGGCTCAAACCAAGGACTGGCACCAGTGGGTATTGAACCTCGGGCTTCAGCCAGATGAGTTCCTCCGACTGGCCGGGTTGGAGTTGCCGACGGCCCGAGCGTGACTTCAACACCGGGGAGCAGGACAGCCCGCGCGTCCAGGCCCAGGTGTTCGGGCAGGCTAACGATTCACGAAGCTCAGGAAGGAAGGCTACTTCGTGGGCTTGACGGACAGGCCCATCTCCTTGAGCTCCTTGAGGTGGGAACTGGGCCCGGTGCAGTGCGCCTTCAGCTGCCCCTCCTTGCTGTTGCGAGTCACGTCGACGGAATAAGTGTCGTAGTCCGGACCGATGACCACCAGGTAGCCACGTGGCACCTCTCGCTGCTCGGTAACGTTCCCCTTCGGGCGCCCAGGGGGCGCAGCGCGAGGGCGGCCTTATCCAGGCTGGTGTCGGGCGTGAGCTCGTCCAGCGTCACCACCTTGATGGTGGCATTGAGCTTCACGGAGTCCGCGGAGAGGAGCGTGGCGTAGGACGTACTCCACTCGTCCCGCTTTCCGTAACCGCCCCGGGCACCTTGCTCGTGAAGCCCTTCGGGTCTGACCACTCCACCGCTGGGGTGCTTCTTCCCGCGGTGGACCTACTCGTTCCAGCTCACGCAGGAGGCACCGTAGGCCCCGTTGCCGCGGGGGGAGGAGGAAAGCCGCTCCACCCCCCGGCCCGGTTGTTCGTCGAGCTGCTCCAGCGGGACCGTCACGAAGGGCCGCACGGCTCTACTACCGCGGGCACCTCGCCCAAGGCTCCGTCCCTACTTCAAGCAGTAGAGGCTCGGGCCGCGGGCATAGCTGTCCCACTGGCTGGTGCCGATACTGGTGAGGACCGAGTTGTTGTGCTGCACGGCCTCGATGCAGCTCACCGGCCACAGCCGCCCGTCATCCATGAGGAAGGCACCCGGACGCCCTGTCGCCACATACACCGTATTGCCGGAGAACAGCGAGGCGCCGTAGGGGATGCGATGGTAGATGTCGGACGAGACGCTGATGGAGTTGCGGGACAGGTCGGCCGCGGGGGCGGCCAGCGCGAACTGGAGCCGCAGCCCGTCGCGCACGAGCATCATCGGCAGGCCCGGGGTGCCGAGCAGGTAGCCCTCGTACACGCGCCCGACGGGGATCTGATCGCAGGTGCGCCCCGTCAGCAGGTCCACGCCCACGTGCGCCAGGTCCCACGTCCCCGGCTGGCCGGGAGTTCCCACCGAGCGCAGGATGTCGATGGGCACCGTGCCGCACGTGGACGTCGGAATGGCATGCTTGTCCGGGCGGGACACGATGGACGTGCCCTCGGTCCAGCTCCCGGCGAGGTCGAAGCGGTCCACCAGCCCGTTCAGGGTGTTGTTGTAGAGCAGCACGGTGAAGCTGTTGTGGTTGCCGCTGGACATGGCCACCGCGAAGGTGTCGTTGGTGTCGATGTACTGCCAATCCACGGAGAACGCGGCGAGCAGCGAGTGGCGCGTGTGGTTCGCCGAGGTCATCGGCGCGAAGCCCGAGGCGGTGAGCTCCTCGACACCTGACTGGAAGGTGGGGTCCGCCGAGCGCAGCACGAACTGACCGCCGCCGTTCGCATCCACGCCATAGCCGGTGGTGTCCGTGTAGATGAGATGGAACTTCCCGTTGACGTACGTGACGCTCGGCTGCCCCGCGCCGTACGGGTTGGACACGGTGCGGTAATCGCGCGCGGGCGTGAGGATGGGGTTGCCGCCGTTGAGGCGCGTCCAGTTGAGCCCGTCCGGGCTGGACGCCACGCCAATCATCGTCGTGCCGGTGCCATCGCCGTAGCCGCCGTAATACATGTAGTACGTACCGTCGACCCGGATGACGGACGGGTCACACGTGTGCGCGCCGTCGAACTGCGCGCTGTTGCCCGTGGGGCGGAACACCACGTCGTAGCTGTTGGCCGTGGTGGAGCCCCGCGCGTGCCACGGGCCACTCAGGCTGTTCGCTTCGGCGTAGAGGATGTAATCGCCCGCGACGCCGCCGCACCACCACATGCGGTAGACGCCATCCTTCATCACGCTGGGCACGTAGTCATACGGCGTGCGCGTGAGCACCGGCGTATCGCCGCCACGATAGTTGGCGAGGGTGGCCGCGTGGGCCACCGGTGGTGCCAGACCCTTGAGCAGAATGGTCAGGCCGAGCAGCAGAAGGGATTGTCGGAACATGAGAAATCCTTTTCAAGGAAGCAAGACTTCAAGCGATATGGCATGCGGGTGTTGTCCGCAGTTTTGCGCATATCATCGAGACCCTCTGTCTTTGCGCTGATGGACACACGAAATGTCATCCGTGTAGCAATTGCGAGCGATCGAGCTTGCGGTGGCCGAGAGCAGGGCCTCCTCAGGACGCGCCCGCTCGGGCTGACGAACGCTTCTTCCTCGCGGCCCTGCGGTACTCGAGTGGAGTCACCCCTTCCCAGCGCTTGAAGGCACGATGGAAGGCACTGGAGTCTGAGAAACCGAG
The DNA here is from genome assembly GCF_003044305.1 of Vitiosangium sp. GDMCC 1.1324. GTDB lineage: Bacteria > Myxococcota > Myxococcia > Myxococcales > Myxococcaceae > Archangium. The sequence continues at coordinate 844,132 of NZ_PZOX01000002.1, forward strand.
CAGGAAGGAGATCTCGGCGACCTCCATGTCCGTGCGAGCCAACTGCTCACGCGCCAGCTCCCAGCGCACCTCTCCCAACAGCGCGACGAACGAGGTGCCCGCCTCGGAGAGCCGGCGCTGCAAGCTGCGCCCACTCGTCCCGAGCGCCTGAGCGACGGCCTCCATGGAGGGCTCGTCTCCGGCGAGCATGCGTCGGAGCGCCGCGCGCACCTGCTCCGCGACGTCCTGGCTGCCGCTCTCCACGAGGAGCTGTTCCGCGCGCGGCCCGATCAACCCGGCCAACTCGGAGTTGCTGCTCGCCAGAGGACGGGCCAGATCGAGCGCGGAGAACACGAGCGCATCGCTCTCCTGGCCATGGTGGATGGGCGCCTTGAAGAAGGACTCCAGGAGAGACTGATACGCGGGAACGGGTCCCCGGAGGTCCACCCGTTGGGGGATGACCTGGGTGCGCGTCATCCTCCGGGCGAACGCCAGCAGGAACACCATCTCCATCTCGGCGCGCATCCGCGCGGTGGGCCCCTCCGGCCGCGCCAGGTAAACCTGCACGCGCGTGGAGTCCCTTCCGGGAGCGAGCCCGATGATGTCCAGGGCCAACAGCCGTTTGTAACGCTCGACGCGAGTCAACGCGACGCCCAGGGTGGGCGCGGCCATGGCGGCCAGCCCCACCACGCCGAAAAGCTCTGGCCGCACATCCATGGCCATTTTCAGCCTGGCCTCATCGGACCCCACCACCGGGAGCGCCAGGTCGAGGAAGGCATCCATCTGGGCCGGGGTGAGTCTCGCGGAAGCCGAGACAGCGCCGACCTTCCGCGCCAGGGACTCCACCTGCACACCGGCCTCCGCCAGCAGGGCGAGCAGGCCGCGAGGCAGTGACAGGGTCCGGGTGGCGCCAGGTGGCATCGCGGGTCAGTCGATTGGCGCCCACGGTCAGGGGTGGACCGGCGCCGAGTGGTACTTACTCCATGACACGACGCCGCACCCCGCGGCGCCTGATCACCGAGGAGAGACTACCATGGCCCCCATCGCGCTCGTCACCGGCACGTCCACAGGTATCGGATTGAGCACGGCCGTCCAGCTGGCGAAGGCCGGCTTCGAGGTCATCGCCACGCTCCGCAACCCGGAGAAGGCCGAGCATCTGCGCGCCCGCGCCGCCGCGGAGGGCGTCCAGCTGGACATCCGCGCGCTGGATGTGGAGAGCGACGAGTCCGTGCGCCAGTGCGTGCAGGGAGTGCTCCAGCGCCACGGCCGCATCGACGTGCTGGTGAACAACGCGGGAGCGGGCTTCCGTGGCTCCATGGAGCAGACGTCTCCGGAGGCGCTGCGACGCACGATGGAGGTGAACTTCTTCGGCGTGTGGCGGGTGACGCAGGCGGTGTTCCCGGTGATGCGAGAGCAGCGCTCGGGCCGGGTCATCTCGGTGAGCAGCCTCGGAGGGCTCATCGGGCAACCCTTCAATGACGCGTACTGCGCCGCCAAGTTCGCGGTGGAAGGCTTCATGGAGAGCCTGGCTCCGGTGGCGGAGAAGCTGGGCATCCACATCTCGCTCATCGAGCCGGGTCCGGTCAGCACGGAGTTCGTGAACAACGTGCTGGCGGCGAACGACGGCATGACGGGAGAGCTGGGCCCCTACCGGCCCCTGCTCGAGGGCTACATGTCCCGCCTGAAGGGCCGCTACGACGGGGCGCAGACGGGGGACGACGTGGCGAAGATCATCGTCGAGGTCGCGACCACCGCCCAGCCGCACCTGCGCTACCTCACTTCGGACGCCCTCCGGGGCATCGCGCGCCACAAGTACGCGGATGTGACGGGTGACGGCGTCCTGGCACTCACCCGCACGGTGATCGGCTGAGAGAGGTTCGAGGGTGCCATGAAGCTTACGCGAACAGACCATGGTGATGAGACGACCATCGTGGTTGAGGGGACTCTCGACATAACCACCGCGCAGGAGTTCAGGGACATGGCGGACAAGGTCACCGCGGACAACCGGAAGAAGGTCGTGCTCGAGACGTCCGCGCTCCATCTGATTGATAGCTCGGGGGTTGCCGTCATCATGTCACTGTACAAGCGGGTCCAGACCTATGAGGGAGAGTTGACCATCTCGGGACTGCAGGATCAGCCGCGCCAAATCTTCCGACTGCTCCGTCTGGACAAGGTCTTCTCCATCTGACCTTCCCCTGAGAGGGGAGTGCGAGCCGACCATGGGTTGGAACCGGTGGGTGCGTCATGGAGGGGCTCCATGGAAGCCCACGCGACTCGCTGTCCGTCAGGAGCAGCGTCGTGCCCGCCCGAAGATGTGCTGGCCGCCTTCGCCGCGGTTGAGGGAGACCCTCTGGGTCGGGCCGGGCGGACAGCCCCCGTGAACTCGGCTCCAACGTCAGGAGTTGAAGGGGGCAACTGGCTGTCCTGGTCCTGGGTGCGACATCTGCTAGGGTGAACTCCGGAGGTATCCCACCCTGACACGACTCCTACCGTGGCTACCGCTCGTTCTCCTCCTGACGGGGAGGGCGGCAGCAGCCCAGACTCAGCCCCCGGCCCGCGAGCAGCAGCAGCGGCAAGTCGTCGTCCCCAGCAGCCCGGACGAGCCGGTGCCAGAGGTGCGGGTGGCGGCCAACACCCTCACCCTCTTCCGTTTCGGGTCCCTCATCGACAAGGCCTCGGTGGAGGTGGAGGGGCGGGCGACGCGCTTCCACTTCGTGGACGTGGGTGAGCGCCTCGTTGCCCTCGAACTTGCCGTGGAGCCAGGCCCCGGAGAGCGGCTCATTGTGCGAGTGCGCTACAGGGACGGCGCCTCGCCGGCGTACGCCACCTTCGCACTCGTCTCCCACCCCACGTTGGTGGACACCCTGGTGGAGGTGATGCGCCGCCCGCGCACGCCAGAGGTGCTGGAGGCGAAACTGGCCCAATACGAGGCGAATGGGCCCGCGATGCTGGTGCTGTCGGGACAGTTGGACAGAGAGGGCGTCCAAGCCACCGAGTTTCAGGCGGTGATTTCCTCAACGAACAAGAGCGGCCTTACCTCGGGCATGGGCATGGGCTACCGGGCGCCCCGCTGGATGGTGGTGGCCGTCCCCATCAACAATCTCCCCGGCCAGAAGCCCTGGGCACCCGGTTCCGCGCGCCTCTTCAGCGCGGAGGGCACTCCACTGCGGGTGCGCCTGGTACAACTCCAGGAGAAGTCGCAACTCCAGCCTGGCGAGTCCGGGCTCGTCGTGGTGCAAGCGGACGCCCCCATGTCCGGCAAGGCCCCTTTCCGACTGGAACTGCTGGATACGGAAGGTGGTCGGTTGCTGTCCATCCATAACGTGGCACTCTAGGAGGACGGCCCCATGACGGAAGCCCTGCACCCAGAGCACCTCAAGAGTGGCGACATGGTGGGACCCTGGCGCATTGTCCAGGTGCTGGGCCGTGGAGGCTCCTCCCGCGTCTTCAAGGTGGAGCGGAAGAGGAAAATCTACTCCCTGAAGATGGGGCTGTGCCCCCTGTCCGACATCCGGGAAGAGCTCTCGGAGGACGAGTACGTGGAGGAGCGGAGCGCCTACCGGCAACTCGCGCGCGAGGCGGCGGCCCTCTTCACCTACTCCTCCCACCCCAACCTGCTGTGCGTGTACGCGGTGGACTTCTGGCCCGACCCCAGCAAGGGCTACCCCTTCATCGTCACTGACTACGTGGACGGGGACGACTGGCACCGGTCGCGCTGGCGCAAGCCTTTTCACGCCGCCGGCCTGGTGGACACCTTCAGCGACGTGGTGCGCACCGTGGACGCCCTGCACAAGCGCGGCGTGTACCACCGGGACTTGAAGGCGGAGAACATCCTCATCCGCCGCACGGACGGCCGCCCCTTCCTCATTGATTTCGGCACGGTCCGCCTGCCCGGAGCCTTCACGAAGACGATGGGGGTGCCCGATGGCGCGCTGCACCTGCTGCCGCCCGAGCTCCTGGCCTACACGCGCTCCGGGGCGTTGGGGCGGGGAGAGCCTTTCCAAGGAGGCGTGCCCGCAGACCTGTACGCCCTGGGGGTGCTGCTCTACCAGGGCCTCACGGACCTGCACCCCTTCAACCCGGAGCTGCCGGACAAGCAATTGGTGGCGGCCATCGCCACCGTTGTCCCCGTCGCGCCCCACGTCCTCAACCCACGGGCGCCGCGCTCCCTGAGCGACATCGCCCTGAAGCTGCTGGAGAAGAAGCCCGAGGAGCGCTACCCCAACACCCAGGCGCTGCTCCATGCGTTGGCGGAGGCCGCCGAGCAGGAGAAGGCATCCCCCGCCTGGAAGGTACCCCTCACCCTTCCGGAGAAGAGCGTGACGGAGGCGCCGCCCGAGCAGGAGCCGGGGGTCGAGCACCCGCGAGCAGCGCCCGAGGTCGAGGAGGCGCAGCCGCAGGAAGAGGCCCCAGGAGAGAAGGCTGCTGGCCCCACAGCGCGCAGCTCGCGGAGGAGGTTGCTCCTCACCACACTGGCCTGCGTTCTCCTCGTGGGTGCCATCGGCCTGCTCATCGGACGAGCCCTGCTCGAGCCCTCACCCGCGGCGCATGGTGCGTCCGCCACTGACCAGAGAGGAACCCCGCCCGTGTCTACCACCCCCCAGGATTCCGCCACTCCCATTCGCGGCATTTCGTTCTCGAGCCTCCTTGCCGCATGGCTGTGCGCCGCAACCGGTCTCGGCTGCCCTGCCGCCCAGGTCAAACCAGAGCCAGCGGAATGCCCCGAGGACGCCCAGCACGCCATGTTTGAGGAGTTGAGGCTGACTCGGGGCAGTTACCTCGCGGCCATCCTCGACATCAACCAGCCTGGTGACAACAGCGAGGAGGGCACCTATCGGGACGGCCCCATTGTTGGGCGCGTAGTGCAGTACGTCAACACGGACCCGGCGTTACCGGTGGGCACCTTGCTTTACGGCCAGCTCTGGACGGGCCCGGGCTTCCACGACAAGATCGGGAGGGAGGCAGTCCACGGCCGCTACACTCAGGCCCTGTTGCCGGATGGTCGCAAGGTGCCGGTGTGCATCGTCGTGGGCGGGACTGATGGACGCTGGGCCAAGTTGCCCGGCTCGAAGGCCGACGCTGCTGTGCTACGGCGTGTGGTTCCAGTGAGCGCTGTCTCGCCCTGGCCCTGATCAGAGCGGAGCAGGTGCCACTGACTCGAGCAGGAGCTGGTCCTTGAACCAGTAGGGCTGGAAGCCACCCGGGGCCGTCGTCTCGACGACGTAGACGTACTCGTACCGGATCCAATGCCACTCCATGGCCAGCACGCAACGTACCCGCTCCGGCCTGCCCTTCAGCCGCACCACGTCACCGACCGCCAGCGCCGGCCGGTCTCCCGCCCCCGGTTCACGAGGCGTGCGGCTCTCTCTTCTGGGAAATTGCTTCCACCACGCCATGGCGTGTCCCCCTACGCCAACCCCGCACCATGCTACCGGAGACACACGGCGACGCGTACCGCCCGCCCGGTGTCAGAGGATTCGTACGCTGCAGACCCCCGAATCGAATCCTCTGACACCTTCGAGGCCTTCGAGGGTGCTCTAGGCGGCCTGATCAAGGAGGTGGCCTGAGGTAGGATGTCATGAGGGAGACGGCTAGTACCTCCTCGCCCCGCCACGGGTCCTGGCGAGCACGTGCGGCCAATCCCGCCGTGTGTCCCAAGCCCGTTGCACTGCCCCCTGCACCGGCGCGGCGCTCGGCCTTGCTCACTCCGGCTGCGGCCCTCCTCGACCCCTTTGCACCAACCCTCCCCCTCAACAAGGCCCTCATTCCGCCATGCGCTAACACCATTCGCCATGCTCGTTCAGGCCAATGGGCCAGTAGGGCATGCACGTCACCAGCGTGACGTAGTCCTGCTTGCCGGCATCGATCAGCCATTTCAGCAGCACGACCTCCGGCGCGATGCGACGGCTGAGCGGGAAGCTCTTGTTGATGCGGTCGCAGCGCAGCCAGAAATGACGGATGAACCAGACGAACTCCGGCGCGGAGGCCGGCCCGGCCGGGCGGTGCTCGAATGCGACGTCCACCGCCTCTTCGCGGGTCCGCTCCCCGGATAGAGCAGCGGCGATGCAGCCCTTCCACCAGCGATCGCAGTGCGGATAGAAGAACTGAAACCCCTCGACATAGTGCTCGAAGAGCTTCTGGAGTTGCTCATCGGCGTCATCCACTCGCCCGCGATAGTCCGATACAGGCGTGCCCCCTTGGATGTCCTTCGGTGCGCTCATGAGCCGGTACACGCCCCTGTCCACGTTGTGCACGACGTCGAGCGGCATGGATCAGCACTCCTCCCCGTCCGGATTGAAGGCGATGGGGATATAGACGAAGCCCTGCATGAGCTCGAAAAGATCGGGCGCGACCGTCGTGAGGTCGTTCACGAGAAGATCGATTGGCTGCACCCGCGACACGAACGCCGTACGGTCGTTGAGTTCCTGGAGCGCGAAGTAGTACTGGCGGAATATCGCGATGACCCGGGGATGCGCGGCCGGTCCCGCCGGCCACCTGCGGTGAAAGTCCGTCATCGCCTCGGTAGGAACCGGTTCCGTCCACGAGTACGGGCAGTGGTCGTTCCACCAGCGGACGATGGCCGGCACCGCGCCGCGCAGCGCATCGATGTATTCGCCGCGGAGTTGCTTGTATGGGTCATTCATGCGTTCGTGTCTGCTGAGTTGAGACGCATCGTGCCGATGATGCATCGCCCCTCCGCGAGGGGTCAGGGCGTGCGGTCGTCGGCCGGGTGCTTGAAGGTTTCCTTCGTGTAGCCGCCGGTCTTCGGGTCGAGCATATAGCGGAGGACGAGCGCGGGGGTTCCGAGTCGTAGCCAAATCGAATCCTCTGACACCTTCGAGGAATCCTCTGACACCTTCGCGGGGACACCTAACCCCGGCCCCAGTGCCAGGAGAAGTTCACCCAGGGCACCGGGAGGTAGAGGCCTCGCGTGTAGGCGGCACCGATATCCACCGCCCAGCGCTCGCCGAGAACCCGCAGCGCGAGCGAGTTGAGAAACACGGGCTCCGACCCCATCATCCCCAAGAGCACCCAGTTCTCGGTGACGCCGGCCAGCCCCTTGGACAGGCGGAGGCCGCCGCTGAGCGAGCCGGCGTAGAAATGCGCCACCGAGGAGAGCCCGCTCGAGGTGAGCTCGAAGGGCACTCCCGCGCTCAAGGTGACATGCGCGTCAGGAGTGCCATAGGTGGCCGCTCCATAGATGAGCCCGAGGCCCGAGGGCGCGAGGGGCATCACGGCCGACTCCACGCCCACGGCCAGGTGGAGGCGCTCCGTGAACGAGGCCCCCACCTTCACTCCGAACGCCACGTTGATCATCCGCTTGTCCAACACCCACATGGGCAGTGCGGAGCCGACCGTCAGCGTGAGGTGGTCGGTCACTCCCAGCGACACCATGGAGAGGAAGAGCTCCCGCTGGCTGAAGAAGCCCTCGCCGCCGCGCAGCATCAGCGCGCTGTTGCCGAAGAGGTAGCGGGTGCGGGCGGGATCGGTGAAGCGCACCGAGCCCCCTTGCGTCACCCGGGCGTCCTGCGCCACCTCCACGCGCTCCACCGCCTCGGGTGGAAGCGTCATCCGCACGCCTCCCGCCACCTCCAGCACCACGCCATCCGCGTCATGGCGCACCACCCGCCCGAGCAGCTCCTGCCCGTCCTTCAGCTTCACCCGTGACAGTGCTGTCTCGGTGGCGGGCGAGGATTCGGCCGCTTGTGTCTCCTCGGAAGGAGCGATGGCGGCGGTCTCGGGAGAAGCGGGCCCCTCCTCGGGCCGGGCAGCGCGGGCCACGGAAGCGAGCAGCAACAGGGCAGCAATGAGTGTGCGGTGCATGGTCCCCCTCTGGGATTGTGGGGACGCCGCCACTGCACGCACCGGGCCAGACGCGGAGGGAGGAGGCTCAGGCCTTCTCGAGGATGAGCCGTCCGCAGCGGTCGCCGACCATCATCGCGGGCGCATTGGTGTTGCCCGAGGTGACGAAAGGAATGATGGCTGCGCTCGCCAGCCGCAGGCCCTGGACACCTCGCACGCGCAGCTGCGGATCCACCACGGCCAGCTCATCCGTGCCCATCTTGCACGTCCCCACCGAGTGGAAGTCGGACTCGGTATACTGGCGGAGGGCCTCCACCAGTTGCGTATCCGTGACGGTGTCGGGGCCCGGCGTGTGCTCCACCTCCTCCACCCAGTCGCGCAGGCCCGGAGACCCGAGGAGCTGGCGGATGAGCTTGTAGCCCTCGAGTTGGTTGGCGATGTCCTCGTCCGTGCTCAGGAAGTTCGGATCGATGATGGGGGCGTCCCGGAAGTCCGCCGAGCGCAGCTTCACGGTGCCGCGGCTCGTCGGATGCAGGTTGATGAGACCCAGCGCGAGCGCCTCGGAGGGATAGGAGCCCCAGCCGTAGCGCATGTAATACGACTGGACCTGGAACTTCGGAGACCCCGAGCGGGGCCCGTTGCCGGCGAAGACGTTCACGTCCATGGTGGTGGTGTGGGAGGCAGGCTCGGGCTGCCGCAGCTTGCGCACCGCCACCGAGACCAGGTGGTCATGCAGGTTCTTCCCCACGCCCGGCACGTGGGCCACCACGGGAATGCCGTGGGCCCCGAGCTCCTCCGAAGCGCCGATGCCCGAGAGCATCAGCAGCTGGGGCGTCTGGATGGTGCCGGTGCAGACAATGACCTCGCGCCGGGCCTTCACGGACATCTCCCCGCCCTGCTGGTCGATGATGACGCGGTCGAGCTTCTTCGAACCATCGAAGGAGAGGCGCTTCACCCAGGCATTCATCATGAGCGTGAGCCGGGGGTTGGCCAGGTGCTGCGAGACGAAGGTGGAGAAGGCATCCTGGCGAATGCCGCCCTCCGCCACGTTGAGCTGGCTATAGGTGGCGCCCAGCTGGTTGTCGCCGTTGTAGTCCTCGTTGAAGGGGTAGCCGAGGTTGACGGCGGCCTGGACGACGGCCTGGGACAACGAGTGACGGGAGGTCAGGGCGTTCGAGGGGCGGATCGGCCCGCTCAGGGCCTGGAAGGAGGGCAGGACGCTGGCGAAGTCCCAGCCGGAGCACCCGGCCGCGGCCCACCCGTCGTAGTCGGCCCGGTTGCCACGAACCCAGACCATGCCGTTGATGGAGCTGCTACCGCCGGCCACCCGGCCACAGGAGTAGGACTGGGCCCTGCCCTTCAACGCCGCCTGCGGCTCGGACTTGAAGGCCCAGTCGGTCTCGGCGCCCGGCTGGGTCAGCCGGTAGGACTGGGTGAAGTCTCGGATTTCCTCGCGGTCGTTCGTGCCTCCCGCCTCGATGAGCAGAACGCGCGCGTCCGAGTCCGTGAGGAGCCGGGCGGCCAACGTACAGCCCGAGGAGCCGGCACCGATGATGATGTAGTCGTACTCGGTGGAGTCCGAGCAGCCGATGAGCGTGGGCATGGCGAGCGCCGCGCCCGAAAGGCCCAGCAGCTTCAGCAGGTCTCGGCGGGAGTACCGGCCGGCCGCCGCCGTCTGGAGGAGCCCTTTCATGTCGGGGGACTTCATGTTCCTACTCATATGAGTTCAACCTTTCTGGGAGACGTGGAGTCGGAGAGCCAGGAAGAGCACCGCGGCGCGCACCGGGACGGAGGTGCGCGGGCCATGCCCCCCCAGCCACGGAAGTACCATCACGCACCGGCCGAGACGATGACTCTCGCTGCTTCTGCCGCTGACCGGCTGCGAATGCTAGACTTGGTGCCCCCTCCGCTGGAGATGCCCGATGTACACCTGCCCGAGCTGTCACCAACAGTTCGTCGTCGATGCATTCCTCGTAGGCACCCAGGAGCTCACCAAGGCATGTCCTCGCTGCAACAAGGGCAGCAAGGCGAGCGTCTTCGTTGGCGAGAAGGGAGGGGTGTCCAAGGCTCGCACGAACCTGGAGAAGTTCGCGAACGACATCGGCGGCACCCTCGTCACCTGGATCGGCCAGGGAGACAATCCGGGGCAACTCCTCAACGAGAAGCTCGTCCAGATCTCCGAGAAGGAGGGCCGCATCGACGAGCTCGGCTACCCCGATGCGCTGGGTGGAGTGTGCAACGCCATCGTCACCGAGTTCCTCCGCGTCCTGCTCACCGGTGGTTCGATCGCCGGCTTTCACCAGGACATGGAGTTCATCACCGACGTCTACCGCCAGCTGCAGACCGACTTCGCGAACACCATGCGCGAGTACCAACTGGCGGCGAAGCTGGCGCAGAAGAACGCCAGGTTGTACGAGAAGTACGAGGCACTCCTCTCCACTGGCGGAGCGGCGACCCCCGCCATCGAGGACTTCTGGAGGTCCGAGCGTGACCGGGCCTACCGGAGCGTGACCGACAACAGCAACAAGGTCCAACGGCTGGCGAGCCTGCTCTATACGACCCGGAACCTGCAACTCTCCGGCATCGACTACACCATGGTCCAGAAGAACAAGGCCCTGGACGAGACCATCATCATCAAAGCGGTGTCGGAGCCCGGGTGCTACCTGTTCGGTCTTCAGGGTGCCAGGGCGGGACACGCGGTGGGGATCTCAACGACGAAGAATTTTTTCGCCGACGACCTCCTGCTGTTCATCGATCCCAACACCGGCGTCTTCGCCTTCCGCGACCGCAACGCGTTCTCCTTCTTCATCACCACCTACTGGAAGAAGATGCTCAAGAGCGACTACAGCACCGGAACGATCTGCAAGTACACGAAGAGGAAGAAATAGCACCGTCCACAAACCCAGGAGTCTGACATGAAGACCAAGACGACAATCGCAGGGCTGATGATGGCAGTGGGACTGCTGGCAACCGGATGCGGCGGGGCTGTCACCGCCGTGGATGAACAGTCCAATCTCGCGACGCGCAAGGACGAGCTGCCGTCGTGCTGGGGAGAAGCCTACGAGCACATCTCCTATAGCGAACCCGAGCTCATCAACGCGATCGGAGGGTGGCACTGCATCTGCGGGAGTCAGGCCATCGTCTATGGAAGATGGCAGAGCCCTTATTACACGGAGACCGAACCCCAAACGTGCCAATAGCAGGCAATCAAGGCAGGGGCGCACCCTTCGGAGTGGGTGGAGGAGTCTCGGCCCGTGAATCCTCCAGGGTGTCCTCGGTGGTCAGCGGGACACTCGCCGAGCGCAGCAATGCCAACGCGGGCTGCTCGCGTCGCAGCGCCACGTAGCCCTTCACCGCCACCGCCAGGCCCACGTCCTTCTTCGCCCGCTCCGACAGGAACCACTTGTGCTCCAGCACCTGGCAGTAGAGCTCGGCCTCGTCCGTCGCTGGCCCGAGCTCCTTCTGCAGCCGGTTCAGCGTCGGCCGGAAGCGCTCGTCCAGCCAGCGGAACGCCGCCACGCTCAAGGCCACGCTCCGATTCACCTCGCGCGTCAGCGTGGCCTTCATCTCGCGAATCTCGTTGAGCAGCAGCCCCGCCTGCCGCTCCTCGGCCACCACCCCCGTCAGGTTGTGGAGCTGGTGCCGGTGGTACTCGCGATCCGTCACGATGGTCCTCATCCGCAGCTGGCTCCCGTCCCCGCTCGCCACCAAGTCCACCTCCCCCACCGAGAAGCCCAGCTCGTTCAGCGCCCGGATGCGCTCGTGGATGCGGTAGCTCTCTCGCGGTGAGATGGAGATCTCCTTGTTGATCTCCGACCACAGCCGCTCGTAGCGCTGACGGATGCTCGGAGCCGTCGCGTACACGTCGAGCGTCGCGGGCAGCTCCACCATCGCCGCCACGTCCGCCAGCCCCCCGGTGACGTTCTCCTCCATGATCATCAGGTCCAGCTCGCGCTGGCCGTCGGAGAGCTTCGCGTGCAGCTCGGAGGTCTCCGCGTCCACCGCGTACGCCTGGAGCTCGCCCGCGTCCCGTCGGAACAGGACGTTGGACAGGGAGCAGTCGCCCCAGAAGAAGCCTCCCACGTGCAGCCGCACCAGCAGGCTCGCCATCGCGTCCAGCAGCCGCTCGCGGTAGCGCTCCAGGCCCTTGTTCATGAAGAGCACCCGGTAGGGCAGCGACGAGGGCAGGTACTGGGTGATGAGCACGCCCAGCTCCTCCCCGTGCTCGTCCTGGGCCCGCACCCGCGCGAACCCCACCGCCGTCACCGCCGGCAGCCGGCGCTCCTCCAGCCCCCGCAGCACCTCGTACTCGCGCTGGCCCACGGGGACGGGCATCTCCTTGAGCGCGTAGATGTCCGCGCCATAGCTGACGAAGACGACCGTGTGCCGCGACAAACCCTTGGGGACCTCCACCAGGCGGGAGCACACCTTCGGGGTCCACTCCTCCAGCGGCAGGTGCCACGGCAGGTCCAGGAAGTCCGGGTGGCCCTGGCGCAGGTGCAGCGCGGTCAGCCCACGAGGTGGCGTCATGGGCGCCATCCTACCGCCTGCCACCTCGGGCGTGGATGGCCCGGCCTCCCGCCCGCGTGTCCGCTTCTCAGTATCATTCATGAAACAGTCCCCGCACCTCCAGCGGGCGTGCACTCCCCCGGCGCCTCAATACAATCCGCGCCCCATGCAAACCCTTCAAGGATGGACGGCCCTCGTCACCGGGGCCAGTTCCGGAATCGGCGAGGCCTGTGCCCTCGCTCTCTCGCAGGCTGGCGCGCGGCTCGTGCTGGCGGGGCGCCGGAGCGACCGGCTCGAGGCCCTGGCCGCGAAGCTCCAGACTCCCTCCCACCCACTCATCCTCGACGTGCGCTCACGCCAGGACGTCGAGGCCTCGCTCGCCGCGCTGCCCCCCGACTTCGCCAACGTGGACGTGCTCGTCAACAACGCCGGCCTCGGTCTGGGGCTCGAGCCCGCCCACGAGGCCTCGCTCGACGACTGGGAGACGATGATCGACACCAACTGCAAGGGGCTCGTCTACGTCACGCGCACCCTGCTGCCGGGCATGGTGCGCCGCAACCGCGGCCACGTGGTGAACCTCGGTTCCATCGCCGCCACCTACCCCTACCCCGGTGGCAACGTCTACGGCGCCACCAAGGCCTTCGTGCACCAGTTCTCCCAGAACCTGAAGGCGGACCTCGTGGGCACGCGCGTGCGGGTCACCGATGTGCAGCCCGGCATGGTCGAAACCGAGTTCTCGGTCGTGCGCTTCAAGGGCGATGCCCAGCGCGCGAACAAGGTCTACGAGGGCATGGAGCCGCTCACCGCCGCCGACATCGCGGACATCGTCCTGTGGACGGTCACCCGCCCCGCCCATGTGAACATCAACGTGGTCGAGGTCATGCCGGCGGACCAGGGCTTCGGCCCCTTCGCCGTCAAGCGCCGCTGACTGTTCTTTCCCCAGGCCGCGTGATAGCCGGATGCGCGGAATGGTCTCGGACGAGCATCGCGTGGAGCAAGCACCCCCTCAGGGGAAGAGGACGGTTCACTGCGCGGACGCCCTGGCGTGGTTGGAGGCCCAGGGTGTGCTCGCCGGGTGCTCGCTCATCACCTCCATGCCCGACGTGTCCGAGTTCCCATCGTTCACGCTCGCCGAGTGGAAGGACTGGTTCGTCCGCACCGCCTCGCTCGTCCTGTCTCGCTGCCCCGACGACGGCGTCACCATCTTCTTCCAGACGGACATCAAGAAGGATGGGACCTGGGTCGACAAGGGCTACCTCATCCAGAAGGCCGCCGAACAGCTGGGGCACTCGCTGCTGTGGCACAAGGTTGTCTGCCGTGCTCCCCCCGGCGGTGTCACCTTCGGACGGCCCGCGTATTCGCACATGCTGTGCTTCTCGCGAGGCCTCCGCGCCGACCTCTCGAAGTCCACCGCCGATGTGCTCCCCCAGGCCGGCGAGGTGACGTGGACCCGCGGCATGGGCGTCCAGGCGTGTCTCGTCGCCTGCCGCTACGTGCTCGACAACACCCCCACCCGCACCATCGTCGACCCCTTCTGCGGCCATGGCACCGTGCTCGCCGTCGCCAATGACCTCGGGCTGGATGCCGTGGGCGTCGAGCTCAGCCGCAAGCGCGCCCGCAAGGCCCGCGCCCTGCGCATGCCGCTCGGCGACTCCGCGCCCGGCTCCGAGCCCGACTCCGAGCCCGACCGCGAGCCCTAGGGCGATCAGGCCCTCGCGCCCATTTCCTCCATTTCAGTCATTCTCACAAAGAGAGAAATCATCTCGCTTTGGGCTCCAATGACATGCGGAGGGCCCTGATCCCAGGAACAGGGAATAACCGGCGCTAATCTTGTGGGAGCTGGACAGCGCCTATATCCTACCGGACTTTCCAAGCTCATCAGATCTTGAGGCCAGCTGTGGACAGGCTCAACGCGTCACCAGCGTCATCCCCATCTCCCGGAGAAGAGGTGTACTTCGGGAAATACCGTCTTCTCCAGCAGCTCGCGTCTGGAGGAATGGCGCACATCTTCCTGGCCTCCATCGATGGTCCTGATGGCTTCTCCAAGACGTGCGTCATCAAGCGAATCCTCCCGGAGTACGCGAGCCTGGAGGCCTTCAGCCGGATGTTCGCCGACGAGGCGAAGGTCGCCGCGCTGCTGACCCACCCGAACATCGTCCAGGTCTTCGACTTCGGGAAGATCGACGGGCAGTACTACCTCGCCATGGAGTGGATTCAGGGCGCGGCGCTGGACCGGGTGCTGCGGCATGCGTGGAGCGCGTCGTTCCCGCTGGGCACGCGCGTGGCCGTGGACGTGGGCATCGCGGTGGCCAGCGCACTGTCCTACGCCCATGCCAAGACGCTGCCGGATGGGACGCCGCTGCGCCTGGTGCACCGCGACATCACCCCGGGCAACATCCTGGTGTCGCGCGACGGCATCATCAAGCTGGCGGACTTCGGCATCGTCAAGAGCACCGTCAACCTCGAGCGCACCGTCGCCGGCGTGGTGAAGGGCAAGTACGCGTACATGTCCCCGGAGCAGATCTCCAACCGGGAGTTGGATCATCGCTCGGATCTCTTCTCGCTCGGCATCGTCCTGTACGAGGCCGCCACCGGGCGCCGCCTGTACAAGCGCGACACCATCGAGGCCACCATCCTGGCCGCCTCGCATGCGGAGGTGCCCCCACCGTCCGAGGTGGTCCCGGGCTTCCCTCCCGCCCTGGAGCGCATCATCCTCCAGTTGCTCGCGAAGGACCCCAACGCCCGCTACCAGAGCGCTCGCGAGGTCCACGAGGACCTGGAGCGCTTCCGCGCGGCGCAGAACTGGACGTCGAGCGGCCGGGAGCTCGCCACGCTGATGGCGACGCTGTTCCCGCCCGACAAGGCGGGCCGCCACTCGACTGCCGTCCCCGTAGTCGGCTCGTTGGCCGGAAGCGGGGTGGGGACGGGCCGGACGCCGAGCGGCGTCTCGGACTCCAAGCCGAAAACCTTGCCGAAGCCCCTGCCGGTGGACCTCGAGGAAGAGGGAACCACCCCGGCCACGAGCATCGAGGGTGGCAGCGCCCCGCAGCGCACGGAGCCGGAAGGGATTCCGTGGGGGATCGCCGCGGCCGCGGGTGTCGCGGCCATTGGAAGCGCCCTGTTCTGGTACTTCGTCGCCTGAGAGGCAACGGCCGTGGCCCCGCTCGAAGCGAGGCGCCGCGGCGGAGTTGCCTCCCAGAGCGGGAGTGAGACGTTGATGAAACAGAAAACGTGGATCGTCGTCATTCTGCTGGGCACCGTCGCCATCAATGCCGTGGCGTACATGGTGATTCGCGGCCGGCGCACTCCGGCTTCCGTGGAGGCCCCGCCCCTCGCCGCCAATTCCGCCAGCGCGACTCCGGTCCCCGTTGCGCCCCCCCAACCCGCCGCGCCGACTCCGACTCCGGCCGAGGAAGCCGCCAAGGCCGCCGCCGCGGAAGAGGCCAACGCTGGACTCGCCCGCGCCCGGCGGGCCGCGGGCCTCGCCGCCCTGGAGGATCGCGACTACAGCAAGGCCGTGGCCGAGTTCACCGAGGCGCTGAGTCTGCGCAAGGACAAGGGAGACCTCGTGGAGCTGCTGCGCATCGCGTCGGATCTCCAGACGCGCGAGCACTCCAAGCCGCGCGATGAGCCAGCGAAGCCGCAGCCCGAGCCCACGCCCGCGGCCAAGCCGGCGGCGAAGGCCAAACCCGTCCGGGTGGCCATGCGCACGCGGGCCACCAAGGAGGAGCCTCCGGAGGCCGCCGAGACGACTCGCAACGGATTGCTGCTCGTGACGTCGACGCCCCCGGGCCTGGTGGTGCTGGTGGATGGAAAGACCATGGACCTCACCCCCGCGCGCCTGACCGTGCGGGCAGGAACGCACCGGGTGGCGCTCGCGCAGGGAGACAAACGGTTGTTCGAGGACACGGTGGAGGTGGCCGAGGACGCGGTCCGGTCGATCAACCGTGACCTGACGGCGGAGCTCGCCCCGCCGAGCGCTCCTCCACCGGCGCCCACCCGGTCGGCGCCCGAGCCCACCACCGCCGCGCCCGCCGTGGCCGCGCCCGCGCAGGCCTCGCCGAGCCCCGCGGCCACCACCACCGCGGCGCCCGAGCCCCGCGCCGAATCGCCAGCTCCCGTCGCGGCTCGCCCCGCGGCGGCCACAGGAAAGGGCGACCTGGATGTCTCGTCTCCCTCCATCTACGGCGAGGTGTGGATCAACAACCGGCCCTATGGCTTCCCGCCCGTCACGGCCCGGGACATCCCGGCGGGCCAGGCCCGTGTGGAGATCCGCGTCAATGGCGAGGTGAAACGGCGGATGACCGTCGAGGTCGAGCCGGGCCGCCGCGCCAGCGTCCGCGTTCGCTGAGGCGTCCACCGCGCGCGCCGGAAACTTCCGCGTGCGGTGAGCGCCAGTACACTGTTCGTCCGCGTGCTGGACCCTCGAGAGGCCGGCGCGCTCCCATGCAGAGAGGTCCGAATGCATCGCAACCGCCGGTTGCCTGGCAGTATTTTCTCATTGGTCTTCCTCCTCCTGTGCGCGGGCCCCACCCGAGCACAGACCGCCTCACCATCCGCCATGGCACCGGCGGCCACGCAGGACAAGCCGGTGGAGGAGGCGCAGGGCACGACCGAGGCCATCGGTGACGAGGAGGTGCATAGCCAGGTCGCATCGTTCGCCATCACCAAGCTCCATGACTCGCCTGCGGTCGTCACCGCCGTGACGGCTGACGAGATTCGCGGCTCCGGCGCGCGGGACTTGATGGACGTGCTGTTGATGGTGCCGGGCTTCTTCTTCGGCGCGGACGTGCAGGGCGCCATCGGGCCCGGCTTCCGCGGACTGTGGGGGCAGGAAGGCAAGGTGCTCCTGCTCATCGACGGCAAGGAGATGAACGAGCAGCTCTACTCGACGTTCCAGCTCGGCCACGAGTTCCCCATCGAGCTCATCGAGCGCATCGAGGTGGTGCGTGGACCCGGCTCGGTCATCTACGGCGGCAACGCCGAGCTCGCCGTGGTCAACGTCGTCACGCGAGGCATCCAGGGCAGCACGGACCTGATGGTGTCGGGCACGTATGGCGAGTATTCGACCGTCAACGGGCGGCGGAGCCTGACCGTCTCCGGGCGCAAGGTCTTCGAGAGCGCGCCGGGACTGAGCGTCTTCGCCTCGGCGTCGGTGGGCCAGGGCCAGCGGAGCGATGCCGTCTTCCAGGACTTCTACGGCAACTCGGTGGGCATGGCAGGAAAGACGAACCTCAATCCCATCACGGCCCAGGCGGGCGTGGGCTACCGCGACCTGCAACTGAGCATGCTGTACCAGCGCTACGCCACCACGGCCGTCGTCGCCTTCGACGAGGTGCTGCCGGCTCCGGCCCCCACGAACTTCGACTCGTTCCACGCCGAGCTCACCGACCGGTTCCGTCCGAGCGACCGGCTGGAGATCATCCCCCGCATCAACCTCACCCTCCAGGAGCCGTACCGCGACGCGGACCCCAACTCGGCGTTCTATTACGACAAGCAGGTGCGGCGTCTGCGAGGCCGCCTGGTCGCGCGCTGGGCTCCCTTCGACATCCTCCAGCTCACCGGCGGCGCGGACGTGGCCTTCGACCAGGGCGTGCTTCAAGGCCCTGCGGGGGTGGGTCTGCAGACCGCTTTCGGGGAAGGGCTCGACCGGGTCTCCTACCAGAACGTCGCGGGCTTCATCGAGGCGTTCTCCGAGAACCCCATCGTCACCGTCGTGGCCGGTGCCCGCTACGAGCGGCACAGCGCGTTCGGTGACTCCTTCGTGCCGCGTCTGGTGTTGCTCCGGTCGTTCGGACCCTTCAGCGGCAAGGCGCTCTTCAGCCGCGCATTCCGCGCTCCCGGCGTGGAGAACATCAGCCTCGGAGCCAATGTCCGGCCCGAGCGCACCACCGTCTTCGAGCTGGAGGGAAGCCTGCGGCTCGGCGAGGGACACGCGTTGAGCGTGAATGCCTTCGACGTGGGTGTGGCGGACCCCATCATCTACTCCTACGACGCCGAGACGAACTCCGAGGCCTACCGGAACCTGGGGCGTCTGGGCAGCCGCGGTATCGAGGTCGACTACCACCTGCGCGGAAGCTGGGGACGCGTGGCGCTCGGCTATTCGTTCTACACCCCGTCCGGCCGCAATGACGTGGAGGACTACCTGGTACCCGGACGCACGGATGCCTTCACGGGTCTGCCGACGCACAAGGCCACGCTCTCGGGCAACGTGAAGCTGCTGCCGTGGCTCTCGGTGAGCCCCACGGCCGTCCTGGTGGGCCAGCGCTATGCCGTCAGCGCGCCGGACGATGCGGGTGTGTCCACGGTGCAGACGCTGCCGACCCAGCTGCTCCTCAACCTGTTCGTGCACGCCCAGAACGTGGGCACGCAAGGGTTGGACATCGGAGCGGGCGTCTACAACCTGCTGGGGACCGACTTCCGGGTCGCGCAGCCCTACAACGGCGGCCAGGCCCCGATGCCCGTGTTCAGCCGCGAGTTCCTCGTGCGCATCACCTACCTCCTGGACCCCGGCCTGACCGAGTAGTCCACCCGGCCCACCGCACGCAGGTGAATGAGAGATTCACCTGCGTCCAGTCGTGACAGATAGGCGTCAGGGCGCGGAGCCATTGCCGCGCTACCGCCTCCTCGCGAGCCGCTCGAGCACGTGCTTTTGTATGAGGTTTCCGCCTCGTACGAAGACCTCGGGCGACAGGCGCTTCAGCCTCCACGCCCACCGGCCACTCGCCATCGGCAGCACGTAGAACGCGCCGTGCTCGACTCCGCGCACGCAGTCGCGCGCTACGTCGTCCGCTTCCACCGCCGCGCCTTCCACCAGCGTCGACGCCAGCTCCTTGAGCCGCCTCCCCGCCTCGTCCTCCACGATGTGCGCCGACGCCGCGATGTTCGTCCGGAAGAACATCGGACAGGCCACCGACACCCCGATGCCGGCCTCCTTCAGCTCCGCCAGCAGCGTCTCCGACAACGCCACCACCGCCGCCTTCGACACGTTGTAGGGCGCCAGGTACGGCGCCGACAGCAGCCCCGCCGCCGAGGCAATGTTCAGGATGTGTCCCCTCCCCTGCTCGCGCAGCAGCGGCACGAAGTAGTGGCACCCGTGGATGACTCCCCACAGGTTCACGTCCAGCACGAACTTCCACTCCGCCAGCGGCAGCTTTCCCACCTCGCCCGCGCCCGCCACGCCCGCGTTGTTCACCAGCAGGTCCACCCCGCCGAACGCCGCCCGGCTCTCCCTCGCCAGCGCCTCCACCTGCTCCGGCTTCGTGACGTCACAGCGCACCACTCGCGCCTCGCCGCCCTCCCGCTCCACTCCGCGCGCCGTCTCCCGCGCCGCGTCCTCGTTCACGTCCGACACCACCACCCGTCCCCGCCGACGCGCCAGCTCCACGCTCAGCGCTCGCCCCAGTCCGCTGCCCGCTCCGGTGATGACCACTCGGGGACGCTCGGGAAGGCCCATCTCGTCGATTCCTCCGCTCCAGGCGTCATGCCCGCGCGAGTGGAGTATGCCCTCCCCCCGGCCCGCCCCCGAGCGTCACGTCCGGCACATGTTCACTCCGAACGGCAGGACAGCTCGCTCGCGCGGGGCGCCAGTCCGCGCACCAGCGTGCAACTCGCCGCGTCTCCTTCCAGACAGGCCCGCTGGAGGAGCTGCATTCCCTCCGTGGCCTCGTTCCCGAAGGAGGGCTGGCTGACCAGGAGCGTTCCAATCACCCCGCAGGCCGCGGCGGCTCCCCCACCGCACTGCTTCCAGGCCGCACGGGAGATGTCCTCCAGGAACTCGCAGGCTTTCGCCTCTCCGAACCGGCACGCGCGCTTCAGCAGCCCCGGCATCTCGAGCGACGTCGCGGAATCCCGCGGCTGGTGCCGGAGCGCATCGTAGAGCGCGAGACACCCCACCGCCGCGCCCCGGTCGCACGCCTGACGGAAGAGCGCCTGTTGCGCGGCATCGTCCTTCACGCGCCCTTGGTGTTCCTGGTTCTCGAGCACGAGGAGCCGGCACGCCTCCGAGGAGCCGAGTGCACACCCGCGAGAGAAGAGGTCTTCGGCGCGCGTGGCGTCCCCGGCCTCTCCTGGCTGGAGGGACAGCACCGCCTGGTTCGCGCACGCCGTGCCATTGCCCGCGTCGCAGGCGCGTGCGTAGAGCTCGAAGGCCTTGCCGATGTCCTGGGAGACGCCCAGTCCCGCGTGGAACGCGTCACCCAGGAGTTGGCAGGAGAGGCCGTCTCCCGCGTCGCAGCCGCGCTGCTCGAACAGGGCAATCCATTCCGGCTCCGGAGCGGCGCCCCGCTGACGCGCATCCGCCGTGAGCCCGAGCGCGGCGATTCCACACGCGGCCCGCGGGTACTTGTCACACGCCTCCTGGAGCTCGGCCCGTCCCGCGGCTTCGTCCCGAGCCACCCCTTCGCCCAGGAGCGTCGAGAGCCCATGCCGGGCGCACCCCTCGCCATCCCCCTGGTCACAGGCCCTCCGGAACAGAGAGCGCGCGGTGTCTCCCTTCTCCATCCGTCCGAGCTCGGTGCAGCCCTCACCCACGCCCAGGGAGCAGGCGCTCTGGGCGATCTCGGCCCGCTTTTGCAGCTCGCACGCCGACGTGGGAAGGACGCCCTTCAGCTCCGCCAGGGCATCCCGGCAGCTCGAGGCGTCCGAGCAGGCCTGCTTCGGCGCCGCATCCTCCGGGGTACTCGCCGGGTGGGTCGCCCCGCTGGAGGTGCCGCAACCCGCGAGGACGAACAGACCCCAGACCAGAGCGCTCCCCAGCAGGGGCGCGTGGATTCGAGGTGGTTTCACAGGACCTCCTTGGCGGCGGGGACGGCGGCCGGCCCTCACGCCGCCCCCGCACACTCGACAGAGTGGACTTCACACCTTGAGAATCTCTTACGGCCCTCTTTCGAGCTCATTGCTCGTTCATGACGAAAGATGACGGGCCTTCACATCAATGGGGCGCCTGCTCCCTCCAGCTCCGGCCGAGCCTCCATTCCAAGGAACTCGTACAGCGCCGTCATCACCGCGTGAGGCTGGTCCCACATGAGGAAGTGCCTCGCACGCTCCACCCGGACCAGCCTCGCTCCCGGAATCTCCCACGCCAGCCGCGCTCCCCACTTCACCGGCAGAATGGTGTCGTCCACGCCCCACACCACCCGCGTGGGCACCGCCACGTGCGACAGCTTCGGCACCAGCTCCTGTGTCTGATTGGTGTTCAGCGCCACCGCGTCGCGCACCAGGGACGTCTCCCCCACGTCCGTCGCGTACGGCTCCAACAGCCCCTCCACCACTCCCTCCGGCGGCGTCTCCGCGAAGCCCGCCCGCTTCAGGGCCACCTTCAACGTCCGATGCACCGCCTGCGCCGACAGCCTCCGCGCGACGCCCGGGTGGCCCAACTGCACCATCAGCTCGAGGGGCCACGCGTCGAAGCAGACGCTGTTCATCAGGCACAGCCTCGACACCCGCCGCGGGAAGCGGAGCGCCAGGTGTTGCGCCACGCCTCCGCCCACGTCGTGCCCCACCACCAGCGCGTTCTCCACGCCCAGCTGGTCCATCCACGCATCCAACGCCTCCGCCTGCCGGGCGATGGACCGGTCGAAGCAGTCCCTCCGGTCCGAGTACCCATACCCCAGCAGGTCCGGAATCAGCACCCGGTGGGTCATGGAGAGCGCCGGCAGCAGCCCGCTCCACAGGAAGCCCCACGTGGGGATTCCATGCAGGAGCACCATCGACTCGCCCCGCCCCTGGTCCACGTAGCTGATGAACCGGTGGCCCAATTCCACCACCCGCTGCCTCGATTGATAGTCGCGCCAGTTCATCGCAACTCCTCCGCCGCCACGAAGTCCGGCACCAGCCGAGGCTCCGCCGGGAAGGGCACCCGCCGCTCCAGGTCCCCCGCGTCCGTCACCTGCGCCGCCATCCCGAGCACCAGCACCGGCAACCGCCACTCGCACTGGTCCGTCACCCGCAGGATGGCCTCCGCGTCCTCGTGCAGTACGTCCAGACGCTCCCTCGACAGCGCCACCTCGTACGGCAGCTCCCTCGCCAGCCTCCGGGATGTGACCAGCAATGCATCACAGGCCCGCGCCCACTCCGAGCTCTTCATCCGCGGCCCCAGCCGCTCCCACACCGCCTCCAGGTACTCCGGCCACAGCGCCAGCCCCCGGTAGTCCCCCGGCAGCGACGGCGGCCCCACCGTCTCGAGGATGTCCTTGAAGAGGCTCCGCAGCCGTGCGTCGTCCGGCCGCTCCGGCACCCACTCCATCGCCATCATCCGCGCCGGAGCCCCCCGCTCCACCCGCTCCGCGCTCCCCAGCGGCTGAAGCGCTCCCACGGCCTCGTCCTGCAACGCCAGCTTCACCGCCGAGGTGAACACCAGCATCTTCGGATTCAGGTAGTGGTACAGCGCCAGGGCCCCTCGCAGTTGGTAGCGCTGGCTCTCCCCCAGCGAGACCGCGTCCCACGCGCCCAGCCGCTCGAAGCGCTCCGCCGCCTCCACCGACTGCGCGCGCACCTCGTCCGCCGCCGACTCGAATGCCCGCGTCTCCGCGTTCGGCCCCATCGCCTCCCACATCCCCACCAGGAAGCGCTCGAAGCCCGCCCACGTGAGCACCGTCACGTCCAGCCCCGTCACCCGCAGCGTCTGCCTCATCTCGTAGAGGACCCGCTCCACCTCTCCGTGCGCCTCGCGCTCGCTCACCTGCCTGGGCCTGGCCATGGACACACCTCCTCCGGTCGGAAGATGGGGTCCTCGTCACGGGCGGACAGAGAATGCACGGTGGGTGGGTTGCTCCCCGGCACGCCGGGCGACGGGGCCCTGTTCCGCTTCCAGGGCGGAGGCTCAGGCGAGCTGGAGCTGCATCCTGGACAGCCGGCGCTTCGGCTTGCGGCGGATGAAGCGGTTCGCGTCCCCGCGCCGGTAGCAGGTGACGAGCCGCTCCTCGTCGCTCAGCAGGAGGATCCACCCACGCGCCTGTCTCGCCAACGCCGAGTCCCTCCAGGTGACCGGCAAATCCCTCTCCAGCACCGTGACATGCGTCATCCCGCTGGCCCGCGCCCGGACGCCGAACTCGAGGATGAAGTCGAGCACGTCGTCGCGGAGCTGCCGGAGCGCACTGCGCTCGAGGAAGTGGTCGGTGAGGGAGAACACGCGGGACATGGGGACCGGACGGCACATGGCGGGGACCTCCTGGTGCGCTCCTCCCTCTACACATGCCGTTCCAACCCGCTCCCGCTCCGGATTCCGGGGACTTGGGCCGGCCCCACCCCTGTCAGCAAGGGACAATCCGTCAATCGCCCCACGGGCCATGTGACAGCGCGGCGCGCGAGCCCGAGCCTCAGGAGAGGACCCCACCGCTCCCGAGTGAAACGGCGGCGGAGATGCCAGGCGGGAGGGGCGGTGCCAGAGAAGAAGTATCACCCTTCAGAGCGTCCCCTCGTGGACAACCCATCAGGGTTCCCCGCCGTTGGCGCGACGCGAAAACGACATTCCACCCGTATGCCGTTTGACTTCACGTGACCCGCCGGGTTCTGCTCCACTTCACGCGGCGGATGAGCAATCTCCGCCAACAAGAAAGCCCTTACACCGGAACATCGGTACGAGGGTGGGGGGAGACAGCGATGCAACCACAGGAAGGGCTCTTCCATTCGCCTGGCGCTTTCAGTGGTGTTGCCGTTCTCCGGCTCAGCCGCAGCGTGGCCCTCCCGCAGTTGCGCGAAGTGGTGTCCTCCATCCATGAAGAGCTGAGCACCACCCAAGGCCTGAACCTGGTGCTCGGACTGGAGCCCGCGCTGCTGCCCGAGGTGCCCGTGCGCCCCGCGCTGCTGCCTCGCGAGGGCCCCACCGCGCGCTTTCCCTCCTCCCAGTCCCATGTGCTCGTGCACGTGAGCACGGGCAACCGCGAGCTGCTGCTGGAGTCCCTGCGGCGCGTCCTCGCGCTCTCCAAGGGGGTGCTCTCCCTGGAGGAGGAGTTGCTCGGCGGCCGAATCGGCGAGGGACGCGATGCCTTCGGCTTCCGCGATGGCCTGCTGCGCCCCACCCGCGAGCACGTGCGGCACGCCGCCATCGTGCCCTCGGGTCCCCTGGCTGGAGCTTCGTGGCTGCTCTACCTGCGCTTCCAGCAGGACCTGGAGCGCTTCGGCCGCCTCCAGCCCCGGGCCCAGGCGAACGTGGTGGGCCGCACCCGCGACGGCGAGCTCGTCGTGGATGCGCCCGCCGAAGCCCACATCCTCCGCGCACGCGCGTCCGGCGCCGGGGAGAACCATCTCCTCATCCGCCGCGGCTTCCCCTTCCGTCAGGGCGGCGAGGAGGGCCTGGCCTTCGTGGCCGCCGCAGCGGATCCGGACTCCTACGCGCGCTCGCTGGACTCGCTGCTGGGCACCGGAGGCCAGACTCCGGATGCCCTGCTGCGCTACGCCACCGCGGTGGGCGGCGGCCTGTACCTCGCGCCTCCCCGCGGCTGGTTCCACACCGTCTCCCTCCAGGAGGCCCTCTCATGAAGGTCCTGGTGCTGGACTGCGATGCCCGTGTCTCGCGCGGGCTGGAGCGCACGCTGCGGGTGCTCGGCCACGAGGTGCGCTGCCCCGGCTCCGCCGCCGAGGCCCGTGCCACCTTGGAGGGGGACCCCGCCGTGGACATCATCCTCGCGGCCCAGCACCTCAACGAGGGCGAGACGGGCACCGGCTTCCTGCGCTGGGCCGAGGCCCATGTGCCGCTCGCCCGCCGCGTGCTCATCTCGGGCACGCACTGCCCTCCGGACTTCGTCGAACAGCCCGGCATGCAGTGGTTCCAGGCCAAGCCCTTCGGGCGCCAGGAGTTGGAGGCGCTGCTCTCCACGCTCCCCACGAGCCCGTGAAACGTCCCCCCCCACACAGCCCCCGATTCACGCAGACAACAGTCCGGCATCCGTGCCGGCGGAGGAAACGCAGCAATGAGCTACAACGACATCCGTGGTCCTCGTGTGGTGGGGTTGACCGTGGCTTCTTCGCTGGGCGAGTACCTGATGCGCATCCAGGAATTGGGAGCCGTGGAGGGCCCCGACGGCGAGCTGCGCATCAGCCCCGAGGTGATGCCCATCCTGGAAGCCATCCACCAGGTGCTGGCCGGCGGCACGGTGGAGGTGAACGTCACACACCGGGGCAATCCAGACATCTTCAATGAGCTGAACCGCCGCGTGCAGCAGGTGGGCAAGGAGGCCAACTCCATCAACAAGGCGGCGGGCTTCTACCTGACCGCCACCCTCTGAGCCCACCACGACCCTCTATGAGCCTTCCCGTTCGCTGGCGCCGACTCGTCCATGACGCCTTCAAGCACTGGGTGCGCTCGCAGGACACCCAGGAGGTGCTGGCCGCCGCGTCGCCGCAGGCCTGGCTGAGCTCCGCGCTCGTCATCCCCGCGGTGCTCGCGCTGGCAACCTGGGCTCCCGGCGCGGAGCGCTTCTTCGGCCTGTCCTTCGGCAGGGCCATGGCCTGTCTGGCACCGGGCCTGGTGCTGGGCATCGGCTTCGCCCTGCTGCACCGGGGGCGCCAACGCATCGAGACGTGGGGCTGGCTGTACCTGGTGACGGGGACGGCGGCCCTGCAGTTCTTCCTGGCGGCGTTGATGGCCCTGGCGGTGATGCCCGGAGCCCTGGTGTTCGCGGCGGTGCTGCTCTTCACCACCGGCTACCACGGCCGGCTGCACCGCGTGGCGCCGACCCAGCCCTTCCTCGCGCTGGGCACCGCGGTGGCGCTGGGGCTGGCGGCGCTGCTGGTCCGCACCGAGGCCCATGTGGCCCTCTTCGCCGTCATGGCGCCGCTGGCCATCATGCTGGAGCTGTACACGGGCACCTTCGCCCTGAAGCACGACCAGGCCCGCGCCGAGGCCGAGCAACTGCGCGCCGCCGTGCAGGCGCAGATGCTGGAGCAGCAGGAGCGCGACGTGGGCCGGCTGTCCCAGGCCATGGTGCAAATCCTCGGCTACAACCATGACATCAACAACGCGTTGATGAGCGTGAGCGCCGCGGCGGACGTGCTCTCCGTCATGGGCGTGCAGCGCAATGCCCTGCCCCGCGCCGAGTTCGAGGAACTGGTGCGCGAGGTCAACGAGGGCCTGGCGCGCATCCGCGAGATGGTGATGGAGATCCGCCAGAAGGGGCGGCGCTCGGTGAGCAGCGATCCGGAGAACGTGCACATCGTCCCGGTGCTGGAGTCGGTGCGCACGAGCCTGGGCTGGCGCTTCCCGGAGGTGCGCATCCAGGTGAAGGTGGAGGAGCAGGCGTCCCACGCCCTGGTGCGAGGGGGCATCACCACGCTGAGGCGGGTGGTGGAGAACCTGGTGCTCAACGCGTGCGAGGGAGACGGCAAGCGGGGAGCCGCGGAGGTGGACATCCTCGCGCGCCCCGAGCCGTACAGCGGGCGGTTGGAGCTGCTCATCGCCGACGACGGCCCGGGCTTCCCGGCGGAGAGGCTGAATGCCCCCATCGAGGGCCTGTCCACCACGAAGCCCAACGGCACGGGCCTGGGCCTCTACACCTCCGAGTGCCTCATCCGCGCGAGCGGCGGCACGCTGGAGCGCAACAACCGGTCTACGGGAGGGGCGCAGCTGCGCATCCTCCTGCCGCGGGAAGTGAGATGAGCGCGGGCGCCGTCTTCCAGGAGGCCCTGCGCGCGCTGCGCCAGCACGGGCTCCCGGAGGAGGCCGAGCGGGACATCCTGGCGGCGCTGGAGGCAGGCCGGCCCGGGCCGCTGGCACTGCTGTACGCGGCGGGAACGGAGGCAGGGCTCGGGCGCGAAGTGCTGCTGCGGCGCGCGGCGGGCCTCTTCTTCTGCGCGTGCGCGGCCAACCTGGCGGACGACCTGGCGGATGGCGAGTGCACGTACCTCGCGAGGCCCCAGCGGGAGGGGCCCGGGGTGCAGTTCGCGTTGCAGTCGCTGTGCTTCGCCACGCTGGCACGGGCGGAGCTGCCGGCGCCGGTGCTGACGGAGGCGGCGGGAGCGATGGTGACGGCGGCGGGGTTGCAGGCGCTCGAGGTGCGCACGGACACGTGGACGGCGCCGCGTTTCAAACAGGTGGCCGAGGGAATCGCCGGAGCGCAGTGGGCGCTGTACCTGCGGGTGCTGTGGGAGGGCACGGCGCTGGCGGAGCGGGCCGAGGCGGCGGGGCGAAACCTGGGCGTGGCGGCGCACGTGGCCGAGGACATCCGCTCGGGGGACGCGCGCTTCCACGGCATGTCCGAGCAGGACCGGCGCGAGGTGGTGTCCTGGGCGAGGGCGGCGGCCGAGGCGGTGCGCCAGGAAGGACTCCAGTGCCTGGACGCCGTGCTGCGCACCGTGGAGCCGGTGCTGGCCTCGGTGTAGTCCGAGGCTCGCCCTTCTACCGTGTGGTGAACCAGGCCAGCGCCTCGCGAGCGATCTCGGGAGGAATGGTGTGTGGCCCGTCGAACTCGCGGTAATGCACCGCGTAGCCCGCCTCCTCCACCAGCGGGAGGATGCTCCGGCTGCACGGCTCGATGTGCAGCACCTCGTCCTCCACCCCATGGCTGAGGAAGACTTTCGGCTCGCCACTCCGTGATGCCAGGGTCAGGAAGCCCGGCGAGAACGCCACCACGTGGGTGAACAGGACCCCATTGGTGAGGCCCAGTGACAGGGCATACGACGCTCCGTCCGAGAAGCCCTCGAGCGCGATGCGCCCCGGGTCCACGGCATAGCGCTCGAAGACATACGCCAGCGACTGGTCGATGAAGGACACGTCCGGCCCATACCCGTCCTCGAGGATGAGATCCCACGACGCTCCCCGGGAGTCCGGCGCGAGCAGGATGAGGCCCACCTCGTCCGCGAGCGTCCGCCATGGGCTCAAGGCGTGGCGTGCGTTGTCCCCCGCTCCGTGGAGCATCACCGCCAGGGGCGCGGGACAGTCCGCCCGGTACTCCCTGGGCACGTAGAGCAGCCCGTCGCGACTGCCCCCGAAGCCCAGCGGCCACAAGCCCCGCTCCGGCGCCTCCATCCTGGGGCGATACGGGCGCGCACGCAGCCATCCTTCCTTCGTCTCATCGCACAGGGTCTGCGCTTGTACTCCCGCTCTGGCCATGTCCCTCGCTTCCTTCGCGAAGAGTAATTCCACCCGCGCGCAGCGGCACGCCGGTCCATGCGGCTCCGCCCGCGGGTGGTTGAAAGAAGCACCGCTGCACTTCATGCAGCCAGAGTGAATCCTTGAAAACCGAGCACACGGCACACGTCTCGTACCGTGCGCCGGGGATGACCGTGGCCGAGCGAACAGGCGGCCACCGGCCCCGGAAAAAAGAGGTCAGCGCACCCGGAATGCGCACTTCCGCTGGCTCGCAGCATGGTGCATTTTGGAGGGCCCCCCGCCGCTCCGAGCGGCGACATCCAGGAGCCCTGCATGTCTCGCGCACTCACCCTGGTGAGCCTCCTGCTCGTT
This sequence comes from Vitiosangium sp. GDMCC 1.1324, assembly GCF_003044305.1. Taxonomy (GTDB): domain Bacteria; phylum Myxococcota; class Myxococcia; order Myxococcales; family Myxococcaceae; genus Archangium. The sequence goes on from NZ_PZOX01000002.1 coordinate 872,822, forward strand.
TCCCTCCCTGTGCAGGCACAGGAAGGCCCTCTTCCCACGGCGGATGCCGAGGCGCTCGCGCGGCGGCTCGGTGAGACGACGTGGGGCATGGAGGAGCTGCTCGCCGGCAAGGTGGAGGAGATGACCATCACCCTGCGCGTGGAGGAACTCGACAGGGACGGCAACGTGAAGCACACCCAGGAGCGGGTGGACCGGCTCCGGGTGAAGGACGGCCAGCAGCACCGGGAGATCCTCCAGGCGCGCAAGGACGGCCAGGACGCCACCGAGGCCATGCGCAAGGACCTCGAGGAGCGCCAGCGCAAGGGCGAGGGCCGGGCGGAGTTCAACTCGGTAAACCTACCCTTCGCGGCCTCGTACCTGGGGCAGCACCGCTTCTCCCTGGCGGGCCCGGACCCCAAGGACCCCAGCCGGTTGCGCCTGCGCTTCGAGCCACGTGCCGACAAGGCCCCCTCCGTCCACAAGGGCGAGGCGCTCGTGGACCCGAGCACCGGCCAGCTCATCCGGCTGAACTACAGCCCCACGGAGCTGCCGAACATGGCGGACCGGGTGGATGTGCGCATGGACTTCCGCCCCCAGCCCGGCGTGGGTCAGGTGCTCGACACCCTCCACGTGGACGCCGAGGGCGGCCTGCTCTTCTACCGCAAGCACCTGCGCATCACCGCGCGCTACTCCAACCTGGTGCCCGCGGGCGGCGCCTCGAAGACCTCGACGTCCACACCGTGACGAGCGCAGGGAGGGGTCTCAGAGAGGGTGTGCCAGCTCGGCCAACCGGAGCAGCCCCCGCTCGAGCGGTGCGGTCCAGCGGTTTCCGCAGTTGAGTCGGATGTAGTTCCGGTATGCGCCGCTGGCGGAGAAGAGAATGCCCGGGGAGATGGAGATGCCCTCCTCCAGCGCCCGGCGGTACAGCTCCACGGAATCCACTCGCTTCGGCAGCTCCACCCAGAGCACGAATCCCCCTCGGGGCTGGGTGAGCCGCGTGCCCTCGGGGAAGCTGGACAGGATGAGCCTCGAGAAACGCTCCACCTGTAGCGAGCAGTGCAGCCGGAGATCCCCGAGGTGCCGCTCGTAATCCCTCGAGGCCAGGTAGCTCGCCATCACGTGTTGCGCGAGCGAGCCGGAGCCCATCGTCGAGGAGAGCTGAAGCGCCTTCACCTTCTCGAGGTACCGGCCCGGCGCGAGCCACCCCACCCGGAGTCCCGGCGAGACGGTCTTGGAGAAGGAGGAGCAGGTCAGCACGCGCCCCCGCGTGTCGAACGCCCTCAGCGGCTTCGGGCGGCTGCCCTGGAACGACAGCTCCGCATAGATGTCGTCCTCGATGAGCGGGACGTCGTGCCGGGCGAAGAGCTCGACGAGCGCGGCCTTCTTCTCGTCGCTCATCAGCGCCCCCATGGGGTTGCTGAAGTTGGGGATGAAGATACCCGCGGAGATGTCGAACTTCCGGAGTGCCTCCTCCACCCGCTCCAGAGCGACGCCATCGGTCGAGTGCGCGGGCACTTCGATGACCCGGAGCTGGAGCTGCTGGAGCGCCTGGAGGATGCCGAAGTACTGGGGTGACTCGATGAGGACCGTGTCGCCCGGCGAGCAGGTCGACCGCAGCGCCAGCCCGAGGGCCTCCATCGCGCCGTTGGTCGCGACGAGCCCGGTGGGCTCCACGAAGCAGCCGAACCGCTCGAGCCGGCGGGAGATCTGCCGGCGGTACTCGAAGCAGCCCGGTGGCAACTCATACGTGCCCACCAGACGCGGCTGCTCCCGGACCACGCGGCGCGTGAACCGGTTGATGGCTTCACAGGGGTAGAGCTCCGACGCGAGGCAGGCGGCGCCCAGTTGAATCCACCCCTGTTCCTTCGCCGACTCGAAGACACTCGAGACCATCTCCGGAACGGAGATCTCCTTCGGGAGGGACAGACGCAGTCTCGGCGTCGTGACTGCGGACGCCGTGCGCGGGCCCAGCACGTAGAAACCGGACTGCGGCTTCGCGACGATGAGGCCCCGGTCCTCGAGGAGCTCGAATGCGCGGACCACCGTGTTCAGTCCCACCTTCTTGCGGCGGCTCATCTCGCGGACGGAGTCGAGCCGTTCCCCGGGCCCGACCAGGCCGCTGGAGATCTGCACTTCGAGCTCGGCGGCCAGGCGCTCGTATTTCTTCATGGCTCTCTGAACTGTATCCCACGAAACCCGGATTTCTGCCTCTGTATCCCTCACGGGGGTGCCACTACCTTGCCCGCGGCTGTGAGCCCCTCAGGAGACAACGTGAACCTGGACTTCGATCTGCAACGCTTCCGCCGGCTGCTGGAGCTCTCCAGTGAGCAGGTGCTCTCGCTGTACGGGTCACTCGGCGAGAGAAAGGTCACCCACGCCAGTGGCCCCCAGGTGATTGCAGACAGGTTCTCAGAGCCGCTCCCCATCGAGGGACGGGAGCCCGAGGAGCTCCTCGCGAAGGAGGTCCCGTTCATCTTCGGGCACTCGACGCTCAACATCAGCCCGAGGTTCTTCGCCTACGTGATGTCCGGAGGCAGCCAGGTCGGAATCCTCGCCGAGCTCCTCGGCGCCGCGCTGAACGTGAACCATGCGAAGTGGCACCTCGCCTCCGCGGCGGCGGAGATTGAGCGCGCGGTCATCCGGTGGTTGTCGGAGTTCATCGGCTACCGCACCGGCGCGGGGGGCGCGCTGGTGAGCGGAGGCAGCGAAGCGAACCTGTACTGTCTCCGTGTCGCGAGGGACGAGAAAGCGCCGGGTGTGCGCGAGGACGGATGCCGCTCCGCTCGGCCCCTGACCCTCTACGCGTCGGCCGAGACGCACTCCTGCATCAACAAGTCCGTGGAGATGCTCGGGATTGGCAGCCGGCACCTGCGGAAGATCCCGGTCGATTCCCGCTTCCGGGTCGACGTGCGGAAGCTGGAGGAACACATCGCCCAGGACCTGAAGGCGGGGATGCAGCCCTTCTGCATTGTCGGCAACGCGGGAACCGTCAACTCAGGGGCGGTGGACGACCTCGACGCGCTGGCGGACGTGGCCTCGAGGTACGGGCTCTGGTTCCACGTGGATGGTGCCTATGGAGCCGCCGCGGCGGCGGTGGACGCAACGAGCGAGATGTTCCGGGGACTCGAGAGGGCGGACTCGATCGCCCTGGATCCGCACAAGTGGCTCCAGGTGCCGTTCGAGGCCGGCTGCGCACTGGTCAGGGACTGGGCCAGCATCCGGAACTCCTTCAGCTACGCCGCGCCCTACCTGCGAGCGACGAGCGACAACGCGGAGAGATGGGATTGGATGGGCCACACGTTCCAACTGTCACGCGGCTTCCGCGCGCTCAAGGTCTGGATGCAGTTCCAGGTCTATGGAAGCCGGAAGCTCAAGGCGGTGATCGAGGAGAACGTGTCGCTCATGCATCGGCTGGGGGCGGAGATCGACCAGGCACGAGACTTCGAGCGGATGGCGCCCGTGCCACTGTCCATCGTGTGTTTCCGATACGTCCCCGCGCAGGGGCCCTCGTTGGCCGACGACGAGCTGGACCGGCTGAATGACCGGATCCTCGAGGAGTGCGAACGGCGCGGGGAGTTCTTCCTGACCGGAACGAAGCTGAACGGCCGCACGGCCCTTCGGGCGTGCCTCATCAACCACCGCACGACCGAGGCCGAGACGCTGGGCCTGCTCGCCCACCTCCGCTCGCTGGGGGAGGAGCTCACGGGCGTCGCGGGCGTTCGGCCGTAGCCTCCCGGCGACCAGACGGTGCGCACGGGAGGCCCGAGTCCAGAGCCGGAGTGACTGCGGTCAGTCGTTCCGGTTCTGCGCGGTGATGTCACCCGGGAGCGGGGTGTCGCGGTTCGAGCCCATCCGCAACCGCGCCATGGCATCCCCCATCCAGTTGGGGTCGTCCGAGTACTGCGTCAGGGCATTGGCGACGTCACCCGGGTTCTGGGCCTTGGCCAGGGCGTCGATGAACGCATCGCCCCGGTTCATGGTCCGCCAACCGGTGGAGGAGAGCTGGTCCATCTTCGCCACGTAGTCGCGGGCGCGCTGGGACAGCTGCGTCATCTGGTCCGGGGTGAACGTCAGCTTGATGTCGTTCTCCTTGTCGAACTCGTGCTGATCGACCTTGTAGGCCTGGGCGTAGAGCTCCTCGACGTCGCCCTCCATGCCCTTCATGAACAGGGAGAACTTCTGCTTCGAGTAGTCCTCCTTGCCATTGGCGTCGATGTGGCGCTCGTAGTTGAGCTCGTGTCCGTTGGAGCGCTTGAGATCCAGCGTGGCGTCCTTCGAGCCGTCCGGGTGGGTCGTCTCGACGATGGAGGAGTTGCTCTCGGGGACGACGTCCACGGACCCCTTGAGGGGCCCCAGCGCAGCCTCCAGCGTGGACTTCGAGCTGAGGTCCAGCTTCTCGACCTTCGCCGCGCCGGAGACGCCGTTTCCATCCTTGAAGGGGAGCTCACCCGAGCTGGCGTACTTGTCGAAGGCGGCGCGTCCGTCCTTGTTGGAGAGGTCGAACTCTGCGGTGCGGAGCTTGTAGTGGGTCATCGACGTCGTTCCCGTGAGGGAGACCGAGGCCGGCCCCACGCCGACGCTGACCGAGAGCCCGCTCTCGAGCAGCTCCGTGGGACCGCCTGTCACCTTGACCTTGTCGCCATCGCGCTCGGTCTGGATGGACATGCCCTTGCCACTCTTGTGCTCCTCGCCCAGGCCCAGCTCCACCTTGAGCGCCTCGACGCTGGCCTCGCCGGACCAGCCCTTGAGCTGGGAGGACTCCATCGTCACCGAGGCCTTGTCCGGCACCGTCTCCGGCTTGAGCGGGTGCGGAGGCGGAATCTCGCCCCGCTTGAGCCGCTCGAAGTCCTCGTCCTTCATCTTCACTTCGTACGTCTGGGACTTCCCCGTCGAGACCCCGCCGCCGACGCTCACCTTCTTCATGTCCAGCGAGCCGGAGGCCGACGCCTCCATCTCGGCGGTGAGCTTCACCGTCGTGTAGCCGTCCTTCTTCTCCACCTCCTTCTCGAGCGTGCTGCTGAACTCGACCGAGACGGGCCCCGCCTGGCCCGGGACGTTCACCTCGTACGGCGTGGCGGTGGCGGCGTTGGGCGCGTTCGACGGCACGCCCGGGTCCGCGACCATCATCTGCTGGAGCTCGGGGGACACCTTCGCGTCGGAGAGCGCCTTGGCGCGCTCGGGAGAGCCCGCCTCGGTGGAGAACACCTTCGCGGCCGTCGTCCCGGGAATCGAGCCCGCCTCGCTGTAGTGCGGCTGCTCCTTGAGGTACGACTTCATGTCGTCGTAGCTCTTGCCGCTGCTCGGGTCGAGCACGCGCTCGCCCTGGCGCACCACCACGTGGCCCGTCTGGCCCTCGGCACCGGCGCGCGAGTCCTTGAGGAACACCAGCTCCGAGCGGCTCTGCAGCTCGGGCGAGCTCTTGTTCACCCAGTCCGCCGCCTTGTCGAGGCAGTTGACCTTGCCGTCCTTGCTGTTCTCGGTGAACAGCGACGAGGCGGGCGCGCCGCCCTGGCCGTCCAGGCGCAACGTGTTCTTCTGGCCCGCCGGCTCGAAGGACGACCGCTGAGCCTCCGCCGCACGCCGCGCGGCCTCCGCCGCCGCCTGAGCCTCCGCCGCACGCCGCGCTGCCGCCTCCGCCGCACGCTGCGCCGCCGCCTCCGCTGCACGCTGTGCTGCCACCTCTGCTGCTCTACTGTCACCCACGCGTCCGACGCCCATGGTGCCTCCTCGCACTCGAAGCGATATGGATTGCTGCGAACCTGACTTGATTTCGTATTGTCGGCAGCCGGGATTTCGAGTTGCTTGATTCCTCTCAATCCCAAACGGCCCACCCGGCCAAAGACAATACAACCCCATACACCCGCGCCCAGGGCCTTCCGGGGGCACGAGCGCTCGGTGCATGGGGCCGTAGTGGGGGCCTCGATTCCAGGACACACGCTGGGCCCGGGTGGCGCATTTCGGCCGGGATTATTCCCGGGCCGCGCGCCAACCCCTTGGAATCAGGCCACTTTCCCCAAGACCCAGGCGGCGTACGAAGTGTCTGACACCTCCGGAGGCTCATGCATATCGACCCCCGCGCCCATGCTCCCGGTCAGGCAGACTCCTCTGGTGCGGTCCTTGCGCAAGACCCGTAGCCGAGAGGAAGAACCATGAATGACGAACGCAGAGTCCTCGTTGCCTCCGAAGCAGGCATCTCCATCCGAACCGTCCGGGACGTGACCGACGCCATCGGCGCATGCTTCGGGGCGGAGGGAATCCTCTTCACCGAGGAGGACCTCGCTCCGGAGTTCTTCAACCTTCGCAGTGGGCTGGCGGGCGAGTTTCTTCAGAAGTTCGTGAACTACCGGCTGCGCGTGGCGCTCGTCGTGCCCCACCCGGAAGCCCACGGCGAGCGCTTCAAGGAACTTGCCTACGAACATCGAACGCACCCGCTGGTGCGATTCGTTCATTCCCGGGCGGAAGCCGAAGCCTGGCTCCGTGCCTGACACGTCGGTCCGTCTGCATGGCGCGCGGCTTCAGGCCCCCGTCCGTCCCCCGTGTCAGCGGAAGATGCGCAGGGCGCTGGGGTACTCGCCGTTGGAGTCGACGTGCCGCCAGGTGAGGGTGACGAGGCCGTCAGGCTGGCCGTCGGCGGCCTCCAGGTGCACGTACGAGCTCGGGTCCACCTCGAGCAACCGCACCTCGCCCCAGCCGGTCCCCGCGCGGAAGCGCTGCGCCCAGATGCCCGCGCGCCAGTAGCTGCTCTGGAAGCCCTGGGAGTAGGGGCCGTAGTGGGCATCCCAGAACACCCAGGCCTCGCCCGGGGCGGCCGTGGTCAGCTTCACGCTGTAGGTGCCGAACACCGTCGGGACGGTCACGGTGCTCGACTCCCAGGTACCGCCGGGCGCCCGGTGGCCCACCCACACGGCGGTGCTCCCCGACCCGGTGCCGCCAATCACGGTGTCACCCTCGGGCTCGAGCAGGACGCTCAACTGCTCGAACTCGCGCGGCGCCACCAGCTCCGCGGCCTGCAAGCCCCCCGCGGCTGGGTCGAACCGGCGCAGGGAGGTCCCGGACACGCCGCTGTAGGCGACCCAGCCGCTCCCATGGCGCGTAGTCCCCAGCCGCAGCGCGCCCGTCGCCCCCTCCGCGGGGTCCGACATGGCCCCCCAACCCACGCCCGGCACGAGGGTCCGCGCGCTGTAGCCGCGCTTGTCGTTCCCCAGGTCCTCGCTCCACACCAGGAGCACCTGTCCCCCAGCCGTGAGCGCCCCCTCGAGCCGGGTGTTCGGGGCCACGTTCGCGAGGGTCTCCGAGGTCTCCACGGGGTCGGCTGCCGGCACGCGCGCGCACCACACGCGCTCGATGTCATCCGTGTGCAAGCTGACCCAGCACGCGGTCACGTCCCCGCCCTCGTCGAGCGCCACGGCGACCTGGCCGGTGGGGCTTCCAAGCACGGTGAGTGCGAGCGGCTCGGTCCACGCGCCCGTCCGCGAGTCGAAGCGGACCAGCCGCACCGGGTCCACGCCGACGCTCTCCGTCCACACCACAGCGGCGTCGCCGCGTGCGTTCACCGCGAGCCGCGGCACGCCGTTGTACGCGGCACCCGAGGTGAGCTCGTGCGGCGTGCCCCAGGACGTGCCGTCCCCGGCGCTCGCACGCCGCGCCATCTTCACGCGCACGGGCGCGTACGAGCTGCTGCTCGTCCCCTGGTAGTCGAGCGCGAAGGTGAACCCCTGCTCGTCGTGCGCGAGGTACCGCGGGCCGAACGACAGCTCCTCGCGTGCCCGCCAGCCGGGGGCGCCCGAGGCATGCACGAAGGCGCCGGTCACGGCCACGCAGCCGGACACGTTGCCCACGCCGTCCACCGTGTGCGCGGAGTAGCGCGTCGTGGTCTCGGCCGAGGCCTCCAGCGGGGCCTCGAACCAGGTGGGGTCGGCCGCGGTGGGACCGCGCACCGCGACGACCTCGGCCATCACGGGCCCCTTGCACCCCGTCTGGGAGAAGACCTGTACGCGCGCGTCGAGCGGAGCCGTGCCGAACACACTCACCCGGGTCTCGACCGCCGAGGGCGAGGGAGCCGCGAGCCGTAGCTGTGCAGGCGGTGGGGGCGGGGTGGCGTCGTACACGTAGCGCAGCGAGGCAACATACCGACCCTCGTTGTTGAGCCTGTCTCTCGCGTGCACGAAGAGGGTGCACGCGTCGGCTGGCAACGAGAGTTCGATGCGAAAGGTCCCATCCATGTCCGCCCAGCCAGAGCCGAGCGTCTGGCCGTTGCCTATTCCGCACTCGCTGCCCTCGACGGACACATACGCGTACGGCTCGGTGAGACCCGTCAGCGTCGGCGCGCGGGTCACGTTGTTGGGCGAGGCGGGTGAGGTGGCCAGCTGCGAGACGGTGGGCGGCAGGTCATCGTGGACGTAGTTGCCGATCCACGCGCACTCCGAGACATTGTGCGCCGGGTCCTCCGCATTGACCGAAACCTGGGTGGTGGCGTTGCTCGCCGCCAGGACGGAGAATGACCACCATCCGTCCGATGGAACGACGCCGCTGTCCGACGGGTCTCCGGAGCACGTGGCGTTCAGCCACAGCCTCACGGTGGTGCCGGGCTCCGCCAGGCCGCTGAAGCCCAACGACCGGCTCGTTCCCGTATTGGGCTGCGAGGAGAGCTCCTCGGGGGCGGCGGGCGCCACGTCGTCGTGCGCGTAGCTCGCCGCCACCCCGAAACACGCGCCCTCATTGCCGGCCGCGTCCGTGGCGCGCACGTTCCATCGGGAGAGCTGGTTGGCCAGCGCCTCGGCGACGAAGCTGAAGTCGCCGGCCGCGCTCGCGGCCAGCTCCGCGAGGGGTGTTCCCTCGCAGCGCTCCCCCGCGAAGAGGCTCACGCGCGCCGCCCCCTCGGTCGTTCCCCGGAGCGTGACGGACGTGGCTCTTCCAGTGGGGGCGCCCTCCCGGCTCCAGGCCGACACCACCGGGCTCACGTCATCGTGGTCCACCCAGAGCGCCGACCCATTGCAGGGCGAGGTATTGCCCGCCGCGTCGCGCGCGTTCGCGCTGATGGCGGTGCGCGCGTTGGCCATGACGGTGACGGTCAGCTCGAAGCGCCCTTGTGCGTCCGCGGAGCCCGTCTTCTCCGCGGCGCCGGCGCAGTTGGCGTTGAGGTACACCGACACGGTCGAGTTCGCCTCGGCCGCGCCCTTGATGGTCATGGCCCGCTGGCGCGTGAGCAGTCCGGTCTGCGACCCGGTCAGCTGCGGCATGGCGGGCGCCGTGGTGTCGCGCGGCGTGTTGGGTGTCGGCGTGTCGGGCCCGGCGCAGGACTGGCTCTCGGGTACGCACTGGTTGGCGCAGCAGGTCCAGCCCTCGGAGCAAGGGCAGGGCCGGTTGCCCTCGGGCAGTTCTTTGGCGCAGCCTGCGGCGGTCGTCGCGAGGGCGGCGCACAGCGCCAGCCACAGCATGGGTCGGAGGTGGTTTCGGGTCATGTCGAGGGAGAAACGCCGCTCGGCATGACGGTGGACGAACTCACCATTGCCCGGTGAGGGAGAGGGCGCCCACGCCGGGGCCCACGGTAACGCTGGGCAGCGGGGTGGTGGCAGGCGCGCCCGACCCCAGGAGCAGCACCCCGCCGAGGACGCTCGCCGCCAACCCCACGCCACCGAGCACCACCGTGGCGGTGTTGACGGCGCGGATGTGGGCATTCTGCTCGGCCACCATTGACTGGGAGGCGGTGGACGGCAGCTTGTGGGCGAGCCCCTGCGCGTACACGGAGGTGCCCACCACCCCCACGAGCGAGGCACCGCCCACCACGAGCGCCACCACGCCGCCCTCGAAGCGGGCGTCCGGGCCAGTCTCGGCGGGGCCGGCAGGGGATGGCACGCGCGGCGCCATGGGCGGGGGTGGCAACTTCAAACGCGCCACCTCGTCCGGGCCGAAGGGCAGAGTAAACAGGCGGGTGAAGGACTCGTGCGCGGCGCCGCGCCAGGCGACCTGCGGAGGTCGAGGCTCGAGCGCGGCGAGCTCCACCACGCCGTCCCCCGCCGGCAGCCGGTACTCCTGCTCGTGCTCGCCCACGTGCCGCAGGAAGAGGAGACCGGTGGGACCCGGCCGCACCAGGTGCACCGGCTGGCCGGGGGCGGAGTGGAACTCGGCAAGCCGCACGCCATTGCCGTCCTCGAGCTGGTAGTGGCCGCCGAGCGCGCCTTCCACCTCGAGCCGGCGGCCGAGTCCCGGCCGCAGGTCGAGCAGCACATCACCGCCGGCGGGCGGCCGCGCGTGGACCTGCGGGCGGAAGCGCTCATTGGGGATGGCGGCGTTGGCCTGCGCCACGAACGCGGCCACCTCGCGATAGGACACGCGCCCGTCGTGGTCCGCGTCCGCCGCGCCCATCAGCGCCGAGCGCACCTCGTGGTGGAAGATGCCGGCCTGCACGCCCTCCCACTCGTGGCTCTCGCGCGCGGACGAGGTGGACAGCAGCAGCCCCACGTTGGCCGCGCCAGCCAGGCCCGGCGGCACGGCGAATCCGCTGAGGGCCCGGCGCTCGCCACCGGGGCCGCGGCCGTAGGCCAGGTAGTACGAGTCGCACGCGTCCACGATGACGTGCACGCGGCTGGCGCCCACGGGCTCCACCACGTCGCGCATGAGCTCGCGGCCGGTCAGCGGCCCGTCCTCCAGGCTCACCGAGCCCACCCCGTCGCGCAGCGCACCGTGGCCCGCGTAGACCACGTACAGCTCGGCGGCCACGCCCCGCGCGCGCGCCTGGGCGATGTCGTGCGCGAGCTGGCGCACCTGGGCGCGCAGGGTGGGCAACGTGGGCTCGAGCGCCTCGGCCGCCGCCTGCGGGTGCAGCCTTCGCGTGTTGTCGTCGAGGCGCGAGAGCAGATAGGTGCGCGCGCCCAGCAGGCGGAACAGGTCCAGGTAGCGCGCGGCGTCGTCGTCCGCGAAGCGCAGGGGCTGTTGGTCGTGGTCGTAGCTGCGGTTGACGCCGAGGATGAGCGCGAAGCTGGCCACGCGCGGCGCCTCGCCCTCGGCGGGCGGGGGCGGAGGCGGCTGCGCGCGGGCGAGGGCGGCCACCAGGACCAGGGCGAGGGCCAGCGAGCGCATCACGGTTGGACCTGGAGGGGGATGCGGGTCAGGTGCTCGTCCTCGCCGGCGAGCGGTGCCTGCCGGGCGAGCCGCGCTTCCACCTCGTGTACGGAGAGGGGGGCGCGGGTGAAGAGCGCATGGAGGACGAGCGGCCCCGGGGGCAGCGGGTGGCGGATGGCGTCGGGCAGCTCGAGGGGGTGCTCGCCCTGCCGCGCGGGCACCGAGGTGGGCGAGTGGTCCGGGTCCGTCCAGCTCGGGTAGTACCAGTACACTTGGCCGGCCGCGTCGGTGGCGAAGACCATGAGGAAGGGCAGCCCGTCCGGGTTTCGATAGGCGAAGGCGAGCTCGTCGTCGGCGCGCACGCTCCCATCGGCGGGCTCGGCGTTGCCGTCGCGTACCCGGTACACCTCGAGCGCGGACGGCGGCCCGGCAACCGGGCTGTGGGCCTCGGTGCCGCCGCGCGGGGTAAAGCCCTCATCGGCCGTGGGCGGGACGCCCAGCCGCGGCACGAGCACCAGCGCGACGACGCCCAGCGCGAGCGTGAGGCCGAGCGGCACGGGCCAGGTGCGGGCGCGCGGCGCGGCGGCGAGCCCGAGCCCACGCGCGAGCCGCTCCCGGGCGTCGGGGATGGAGCGGTCCACCTCGGCGAGCAGCAGGTGCCGCTCATAGCGGGCGCGGCAGGTGGCGCACCCGGGCAGGTGCTCGCGCAGCGCGCGCTCGTCTCGAGGGGGCAGGCCACGGCGGCCGAAGTGCGCGTCCACCAGGCGCGTCGAGTCACAGGCAGAGGCGGAGCTCATGGGCCCTCCGAGGCCAGGAAGTACTTCTTGAGCAGGTGCCGCACGCGCAGCTCCTGGTAGGCGAGCGTGGTGCGGCTCAGACCGAGCTCGGCGGCGGCCTCGCGCTGGCTCAGGCCGCGCAGGAAGATGGCCTCGAACACGGGCCTCCATTTGGCGGGCAGCCGCTCGCTGCGGAAACGCTCCACCAGCCGCTGCGCCTCGAGCCGGCGCTCGAGCCGCTCCGCGTCCGGCCCGCTGAACGCCCCGCTCGCCTCATCCGCGAAGCGCGCCACCACGGCGCTCTCGCGGGCGCGCGAGCGGACGAAGTCGAGCGCCTGCCGCCGCGCCACCACGCTCAGCCACGCCTCCAGCGAGCCGCCCTGGAACCCCGAGCGCATGGACGGTTGAGACACGAGGCGCAGGAAGACGTCGTGGACCACCGTCTCGCGGTCCGCCCCGGTCAGCACCGAGCCCACCGCGCGCGACACCGCGTCGAAGTGGGCCTGGTAGCACTCGCCGAGCAGCGCGGGTTCTCCCGCGTGGAAGCGGGCGAGCCAGTCGGGCGGCGTGGCATCGGGAGCGAGCGCGGTCGGACGCATCGGGCTGGGGCGGAATGCGGAAATCACTCTAGAGCCCACAACGCCGCGGGCCCGCCCGGTGGACGAAAGTTTCTTTCGGGAACGCAGCCCGGTGTCTAACGCATCCCGCCACGCACAGGAAAGATGGGCCCCCTTTGGGCACACGCCTGCCCAGGCCACCCTTCCCCGTACGAAATGTCCCGTACGAAGTGTCGTACGAAGTGTCTGACACCTTCGCCGTACGAAGTGTCTGACACCTTCGCCGTACGAAGTGTCTGACACCTTCGCGTGCCTTCGCGTGACACCTTCGCGTACGAAGTGTCTGACACCTTCGCGGGGGCCCGTACGAAGCGTCTGACACTTGGCGAGACCACTTGTACGAAACGTCTGTACGAAACGTCTGACACCTTCGAAGGCGCGACTCCGTCCCGGTGGAGAGCCACTTCGAGCACACCGAGACGGTGGAGCTCGATACTCCCGAGGAAGGCATCTCCGGCACGGGTGTTGCTCTGGCCGCCCGGCGCGGACAGGACGGGCAGGGACAGAGGGAGGAGTGGGCGGTGGCGTTGCGGTGAGGCGGGTCCGCGGGCGATGGGCCGGTGAGGGCGAGGTGGATGGGGCGGGGGGTTCTCGCGAATTTCCCCGCGGATGGGAGGTGGTGCCTTCACCGGCCTGGAGCTTCTGGAGCAACCTTTCTCTGACACCTTCGTCGGCACGAGTCACGGGTGGACGGGATGGCGGTCGAGCCAGCGGGCGATGGTCTGGCCGATGTCGTCGGGCAGATCCTCGCTGGCGTGGTGGCCGGCCGGGCCGAGCGCCACCACCTCGAGTGCGGCGAACGTGTTGCGCGCCCACTCGACGATGGCCGGGGAGCCGAGCGGCGTCGGGCTGTCGAAGGTGAGCAACAGCTTGGGCACCGACGGCGACGCCGCCATCCAGTCGACGTAGCGGTCCACCACCGCCATCACCTCGGCCGGCTGGTTCTCGATGGGAATCTCGCGCGGCCACGCCAGCACCGGGCGCCGCGACGCCGGGTCGGGGTAAGGCGCGTAGTACACAGCGGCCTCGGCCTCGGTGAGGCCTCGCTTGACGCCGGCGCCCAGCGAGCGGACCAGGAACTGGTTCTGCTCCAGCACCAGGGTCTCGCCCACGCCGGGGGTGCGCAGCTTCTTGAACAGCTCGGCGCCCTGCGGCGGGTAGTCGCTCCACTTGAGCGAGCGGAAGAAGGTCTCGAACACGACCAGGCCGCGCACGCGCTCGGGGTGGCGGGTGGCCCAATCCATGGCCAGCGAGCCGCCCCAGTCGTAGCCGACGAGCACGACGTCGTGCAGCTCGAGGGCGTCGAACCATGCGTCGAGGTAGCGGGCGTGGTCGGCGAAGCGGTAGGCGATGTCGGGCTTGCCCGAGTCACCCATGCCAATCAGGTCGGGCGCCAGCACGCGGTGGTTGCCGGCGAGGTGGGGGATGACGTTGCGCCAGACATAGGACGAGGTCGGGTTGCCGTGGAGCAGGACCACGGTGGGGCCATGGCCGGCTTCGCGGTAGGACATGTGGGAATCGAGGACTTTGATGTCACGCATGGAGGTCTCCGGAGGTAGGGGGGCGGGCGGGGTCGCCGCACGCAGACAGGCCGCGAGGGCGACCGGGAGGAGCAAGGGGAACAGCTGCATCGTGCGCATGACCACACCATGGGGCCGACCATCATTTTCGGCCAGTGAGGATTCATGACATGTATCCTCACCAACCGTGAGCCTTGCTGCCCTCGACCTCAACCTGCTCCTGGTGCTCGACACCGTGCTCGCCGAACGCAGCGTGGTGCGAGCCGCCCGCCGCCTCCACGTCACGCCATCGGCCATCAGCAATTCGCTGGCCCGCTTGCGTGCCTCGCTCGGCGACCCACTGATCACCCGCAGCGGCCGAGGCATCGTGCCCACCCCTCGCGCCGCCGAGCTGGCACCGGCGCTGGCCCGCGCCCTGCGCGACCTCGACCACGCCGTGCACGGCACCGCCTTCGATCCCACCACCACCACCCGCCAGTTCTCGCTCGCCATCGCCGACGCCGGCCAGGTGGTGCGGCTGCCTCGCCTCGCCACGCTGATGGCCGCCGAGATGCCGCGTGCCAGCCTGCGGGTGGTCGGCATCGACACCCTGCTCACCGGCGGCGGCCTGGCCAGCACCGAGGTCGACGTCGCGGTCGCGGTAGGCGAAAAGGGCCCCGGCATGCACCTCGAGCCGCTGTACCGCGAGCGCACCGTGCTGGTGGCGCGCCGCGATCATCCCCTGGCCGGAGACCGCATCTCCAAGAGCGTGCTGGCCGACCTGCGCCACGTCGAGGTGCAGGTGGCGCCCGGTAAGGGCTACCGGGAGCTGCCCGGCGCCTATGCCCGCCTCGGCATCACCCGTGACATCGCGTTGATCGTGCCGAACTTCAGCGCCGCCGCCGCGGTGGTCGCCGGCACGGACCTGGTCGCAACCCTTCCCGCCTCGCTCGTCGCCCGCCTCGGCCCGCGGCTCGGCCTGCGCACCGTGCAGAGCCCGGTGCCGCCGCTCACCCTCACCATCAACCTGTGGTGGCACGAGCGCACCGACGCCGACCCGGCGATGATCGCTTTCCGCGACCTCATCCGGCGCGCCGGTGCCCGCAGCCAGACTCATTGATGAGCCTGTTGTCCTTTGCGGGGTCCGCCATGGCGATGAAGGCCCGTACGAAGTGCCTGACACCTTCGGCGGCGCAAGCACGGGCACACTCGCCTGCCACGCTGAAACGAGCACTCGCCGAAGGAGGAGCGTGTAGATTCCGGCGCAATGACGAGCGACCAGCGCCCCAAGGGCGTGCCTCCCGAAGCGACCTTTGATGCCGACGCCAACCTATGGCGAGACGGCGGCCCGAACGACGCGCGTGAGCGCCTGTGGATCCATCCATCGGGCCTCTTGCTGCTCGACGCCACACGCAAGGATGGCAAGCTCGACGGCGAGATCAAGTGGTCGCTCGGCATCCACCAGATGTCCGAGCATGCACCACGCGAGGCCATGCAGGCTGCGCTCGGTCTGCCAAAAGGACCGACCAGCACGATGATCGCAACGTTCGCGGACGGCGCGCTGGTCGAGGTGCGCTTCCGTGTCGGCTTCGACTTCCCGGACACGCTGCGGGTCGAGCTCCGTGACGGCGTGCTCGACGGCGTCGTCGAGTGGGTCATCGGGCCGGCCAACGGTGCGCTGTTCGAGCACGCCAGCACCACGCTGCTGCCCAAGGTCTTCAAGGTTCCCAAGCCGTGGCCCCACCGCCTGACGGCTGTCTTCGTCAAGGGCAAGCTGAAGAGCACGACGTTCTTTGCCAAGGACGGCACGCCCCTCGACGCGAGTCCGACCAAGGTCACCGAGTGGGGAGAGACCGTCGAGGCGAATACCCTCACCGGCTACATCGAGCGCGGCGACTTCGCGGCGGACGCGGCGCGCTTCTTCCCGAAGGAGCGCCGCGTGTCGAAACCCAGCAGCGAGAAGGTTCGCCTCGTGCCTGCGGGTCGCGCGCTCGACGACGCGGTGACCGGCGGTGGCGTGCCGTCGATGACCGTCGCGTTCGACTTCGACAGCTATGGCTTCGACTGCAAGAAGGAGGAGCTGTACGGAGCAAACGACGACAAGTACGTCGGCATTGCGAGTGACGGCTCCGGCGAGATGTTTCTCCTCGATGTCACCACGGGAGAAGTCGTCCGCTACGCGCACGAGGAAGGCTCCGTCGCGCCGGCATTCACGTCACTCGATGAGCTCGCCTTTTCACTCCTCCGCGTCGAGGCGGCCGCCAAGAAGCTGATCCCGAAGGCAAAGCTCTCGGCGCTGTTCAAGAAGCTCGGCCTCACGACGGCCGGCGCTCTGTTGAAGGAATACTGACGTCGAGGCTGCACGCGCGGGTGCTCTCCGAACAGGCGCCTGCGCAGCTCCTCGGCGATGACCACCGACGGGTTGGAGAGGAAGCTCACGCCGAGCACCAGGGCCTCTTGTTCTTCGAGGAGATGAGCGGACTTCAGCGCGCTCCGCGAGCTGGCACGGGTGGGTGCGCAGCACCGGTGCCTCCCTCTCGGGGCTCATCGAAACGCAGAGCGTGAGCCTCTATGCTTCCGGCGGCAGGGAAGGCCCGCGTCTCCGGCGGAGCTTTTGAATCCTTGCACAAGGAGCAACATCATGGATTGGAAACACATCACCCACGTCGTGTCCGCAGCGGCTTCGTTCCTGGCGATGGTCACCGCGCCTCTTTCTGCCCAGGCGCTGCCGAACAATGCTCAGGTTCCGGTGCTGTATTACCACTCGCATCAAACGGGCGGAGCTGGCATTCCCTGCACGTATGCGAATACCGCTGCGATCGCGCTGGAGCAGGACCTGCAGACGATCCGTGCCGCCGGGTTCACGGTCGTCCCTCTCTATTGGGTCGCCGAGTGGGCTCGCGGCCTACGCGATGGCAGCACCCTGCCCAATAAAGTGGTCGCCATCAGCTTCGACGATGGCGCCGACTATGACTGGGTCGACTGGGCCCATCCCAACTGTGGCACCTTGAAGAGCTTCAGGCGCGTCCTCCAGGAGTTCAAGGCGAATACACCGGGACTCCCGTGGTACTCGCCCCATGCATCCTCCTTCGTCATCGCTTCGCCCGTCGCCCGCAGCGTGATGTCCTACGCGACGGGGCTGCCGATGGGAGACTGGTGGTGGGCCGAGGCGCAAAACTCGGGAATCATGGAGGTCTACAACCACTCAACCGACCACGACAATAGCCATATCCAGGGCTCCTACTGGGACTATGCCCTCAGCACCTATATACCGGTGATGGGTGCTCCGGGCAGGGACAACTTCTACCGGATGACGAGCGATGCACAGGCATTCACCGAGGTCGCCAGCGCCGCTGCGTACATCCAGGGGAAGATAGGGGTGTGGCCCGACCTGTTTGCATATCCCAATGGCCTCGGCGCGCCCGGCAGCTTCATCCACAACTGGATGCTCGGGCACGTTGGCCAGCACCAGACGTTGGCTGCATTCTGTGCGAACAACGCCTACGTGAGCAGGAATTCGCCGCCGTACTGCATGCCGCGGTTCGGCCATCCTTCTGCCTGGCCCAACATCTGGTCACTTCAGACCATCCTGCTCGGCTCGGGCCAGTGAACCCGGCCCCGCTGCTGCTCCAGTCGAAGCAGTGACGCCATGTCGGGTGGCGGCCTCCCTCTTCATGTACCGATGACACTTGGCTCCCGGGAAACCGTGGGGCACCCATCGAGAGAGGGAGGCGTGCGGTCATGTCGCGGTACGAAGTGCCGGTACGAAGTGCCTGACACCTTCGTCGCGCAAGGCCCTGGCGGCTCTGGCCGGTCAGCCCGCGAGCAGCCGGGTTCGGAACAACGTGAGCACCTGCTCGAGCGCCGCGTGAGTGGGCTCGCCCGGGGCATCGACGAAGTCGACGGTGAGCACGCCGTGGTGTACCGGAAGCGGCCCCTCGGGATGACCGTCCGCCTGTGCGAGCTCGACGGCCACGAACCCCTCGCCGAGCCGCTCCCGGAGGAAGTCGAAGCGCTCATCGGGGACGAATGGGTCTCCCTTGAAGCGCAGGCCGAGCACCCTCAGTCCCTCGGCGGCGCAGCGGCCAGCGACGGCCTCGAGCGTGGCAGGCTCGCAGTCGATCGACCGCCGTTGCCGCTTCGTGAATGCGAGGGGGAGCGAGGGCTGTGACAGCACCGGGGCGAGTACCCGCGGATCGACGGCCATGGCGAGCGCGAAGCCGCCCGTGAAGCACATTCCCACCACGCCGACTCCCGGCCCCCCGCAGCGTCCATGCTCCTGCGCGGCGAGTGCCCGCAACCACGTGACGATGGGGGAGGAGCGGCCCGTGGCGAGGACCGTGAACTCCCGGCTGATACAGGCCCGCGCCATCGTCGAGAGTCCATAGAGCACCGTACCCACGCCCCCGACGAGCGGGTCACGCCCGGCGGTGCCGAAGAGGTCGGGCAGGACCGCGGTGCAGCCCAGCGCGACCACCCGGTCCGCGAACCCCAGTAATTGGGGAGAGATACCCGGCATATCGGCCATGACCAACACTGCCGGCCCATGACCCTTGCGGAAGACGTCGTGCGAGACGCCCTCGTGGATGAAGACCTCTCGCATGAAGGTGCTCAGGTCTCCCGCGGGTGCGCGGGGCTTCCCGGTGGTGTGCATGGGAGGACCGCACCACGCTCACGCGCGCCGAGTCCAGTCCGTGGACCGGCGATTGCGCCCCCATGGACAAGTCCCCGGGCGAAGGCCGTACGAAGTGCCTGACACCTTCGCCGCGAGCTCAACTGCAGCGCGGCCGCCGCGTGCGGCCAGTTCCTCGCGCTGTTGACCGATGGGCACGTCGCGTTCTTCGACTCCGAACTGCGCGAGGTTGAGCGCTTCAAGGCTCCGGGCAAGAGCCTCACCCCCTGGGGCGACGGCGTGCTGATCAGCGACGAGCGCTCATGGGTGATGTGCAAGCCAGGCGGCGTCGCGTGGACATGGAACGCTCCATCCAGCACCGCCAAGCCCTATGTGATTGGGACGCGCGCGGTCGTTGGCTCGTGGGAAACGCCCAAGGCGTGGGTGCTGGACTCGGGCAGTGGCAAGCTTGCCGAGCTCGGATTGCCCGGCTACTTGACCGGCGCCTGCGCGCTCGGTGGTGGCATCGTCGCCAGCGCGAGCTCGGGACACGCCGCGCTGTGGTGGCAGGCAGAGACCGGGGTGGTCGAGCTTGAACACGACTACAACCCGCAAGTGCTGGGGGCGGTGGCGCAGGGGGCGGCTACCGCAGAGAAGAACATGCTCTACCTCTGGAGCGCCAGCACCGATGGACCCGAGGCGCCTCCAGTGGAGACGAATCTGCCGCTCGGGGTGCCCATTGTCGTGGGCGGCTGCGGTGTAGTGCTCTCGGCGCACGGGCGCTTCGCTTCGCGAGGGCGAGACTTCAAGGGTCGCGCGCAGCGCATCGATCGCCAGCACGCGAGGTGGCGCCCTGCGGTCTCGGCCGATGTGGCGCACACGCTGATCGACTCGCTCGTGCAGCGGCGCACCGACGGCGAACTGCCGGCGGCGGATGAACCTCTTGATGACCCACGTCAGGAACTGCCGCTGCAAGCACGTGCACTCTTTGCGCAGGAGACGCTCGACGAGGAGTTGCGCAGAACCGCCGAGTGGAGGCGCAACGCGTTCTTCTCCGAGCTGGGACAGGCAGTCGGGGTCTCCGCGCGCACGCTGCTCGCCGCTGTGCGTGCCGGCCGTTTTCCGCTCGAGCCGCCACGCACCATCGCCCGCTGGGAATACCTCGGCGCGTTCGAAACCGACGGCAAGGTGACGGTCAGCGATCCTTGCTACAGGAATCGCAAGCCCCACCCCGCCGATGCCGTGCTGCCGCTGTCGCTGAAGCTCAAGGTGCGCCCAGGACGCTGGCATCTCTATCTGCGCCCGGGCACCGCTGACGATGCTGGATACACGGCTGAGCTCGCAACGATTCACGAGGACGGTTTCGACGTTTTTGCAACCACGGAGCTCGGCACGATCGGCATCGACAGTGGCATGGCAGGAGTCTTCGACGCACGCTGCCCCGAATGGGTCGAGAGCGGCGAAGAGGGAGTGCGCGCGGGCCGCAGTGGTGTCGCCCATACAGGGCAGGGTGATGGCTTCTACCCGGTGTTCGGCGGAGAAGTGGGCGGAGAGGTGGTGAAGCTTCGCATCCACTTCCTGTCCCCTCCGGAGCCCAGCATCGACTCGACGTTTGCTTCGCGCGGCAGCACGAGGAAGTACTCGGCGAAGGGGCATTTCGAGCTCGGCGATACCATCGAGCACCCCACCTTCGGCATTGGCACAGTGGTCGGCAAACGCGACAAGAAGATCGAGGTGCAGTTCGCCGACCAGATACGCGTGCTCGTCGCCGCAGGGAAGCCGTAAGACCAGGCACCGCTCTCGTGGATGCTCACGATCCGCCGCGCCCGGCGCTGACCAGACCGGCCGCCAGGGCCAGCACGGCCCCGATCCCCAGGCCGATCCGCGGCGCCGCGTCGACCGGCGCCAGGGCGAAGAGCAGGGTCATGACGACCGCGCCCAAAGTCTGGCCCGCCAGCCGGGCCGTTCCCTGCAGGCCGCCCGCCGCGCCGCTGCGCTCGCGCGGGGCCGCCAGGAACATGTTGCGGTTATTGGGCGTCTGGAAGAGGCCGAAGCCCAGGCCGCACAGCATGACGATCGGGACCAGCGGCCGCGGATCGCCCCTCAGCGGCCAGAGCGCGGCGGCCGCCAGCCCTGTCGAAAGGCACGCGCCACCCGCCGCGCACAGCCAGCCCGTCGGAACGCGGTTGGCCAGGCGTCCCGCGATCGGAGCCGCGACGGCCACGGTCAGCGGCCAGGGCGTGATGTAGAGCCCGGTCGCCAGGGCGCCACGCCCCAAGGCGTGCTGCAGGTAGAAGGGCAGCGCCACCATGCCGGCCGCCTGCCCCGCGAAACAGCAGACCGAGGCGATCACCGACAGGCGAAACGACGCCGCGCGGAGCAGGTCGAGCGGGATCAGCGGCGCGCTCCTGGGCGCTTCCCGCCGGACCAGGGCCGCCAGGCCGAGGACGGCCGCGACCAGCAGGGCGACGGCCAGCGCCGGCCGCTCCGGCGCCAGCTCGGCGCCGACGACCAGCGCCGCGAAGCCGCCGGCGTTCAGGGCCACGCTCAGCAGGTCCAGCGGCCGCCCCGTGCCGGCCACGCGCGGCAGCGCCCGGCCGGCGAGCGCCACCACCGCCACGCCGAGGGGCAGGTTCACGGCGAACAGCCAGGGCCAGCTTCCGACCGACAAGATCGCCGCCCCGACCGTCGGGCCGGCCGCCGAGGACAGGGCGACGGTCAGGGCGTTCCAGCCGATGGCCGCGCCCAGTTGCCCGTGCGGGACGGTGAAGCGCAGCAGGGCGACGCCCAACGCCATGACACCGGCTCCGCCCAGGCCCTGGAGGAAGCGGGCCGCGACCAGCCACGCCAGGGACGGCGCCAGGGCGCACAGCGCCGAGGCGGCCGTGAAGAGCGCGACGCCGCCGGTGAACACCCGGCGATAGCCCAGGCTCTCCCCCAGCGCGGCGCAGGGCAGCAGGGCCATCACCAGCGCCGTCTGATAGGCGATGACGACCCGTACCGACAGGGCGGGCGTCACCTGCAGCGACCGCGCGATCGTCGGCAGCGCCACGTTGGCGACGGCCGCGTTCAGCACCACCATCCCCATGGCGGCCAGCACGGCGGCGATCGCGGCCGCGCGCCAGACGCCCTGCGGCTCGGCGTCCGCCTCGGCCTGGGCGGGAAGCGCGGTCATGCCGCCCCCACGGTCCAGACGCCGTCGCGCTCGACGTAGCGGGTCACCCGGCCCTCTTCCCGATCCTCCTTGCGCAGGTCGCGTTCGGTGAAGCGGTACACCAGCGCCGGCCCGGTCACGCACAGCGTGTCGTGGATGTCGCCGGGCAGGTAGACCTTGACCTCGCCGGGGCGCACCAGGGTGGCGTCGCGCTTCACCAGCCGAGGCCGGCCGTCCGGATCCTCGACCCGGGCGTAGGTCCCCATTTCGACCTCCCCCCGCTGGATCGCGTAGATCACCCAGCCCCGCCCGTGGTCGTGCGGCGGCCGGTAGAGGCCGGCCTGCTCGGCGTGCGCCAGGAGCACGAACCCGTGCTCGCGGTCCCGGTACAGCTCCCGGCTGGCGGGAGCGTCCTCGTGCAGCGACGCCAGCCAGGCTTCCGAGGCGGGAGCCCGCAGAAGCTCTTCCAGAAGCCGGCGGCAGTCCGCCACCACCTCGGTGGACAGCGGCCCCCAGGCCGCCTGCACGCCGTCGACAAACGCTTCGAGAGAATTGTGCGCCATCGTTCTTCCCTTCGGTTCGGGACCGTCCGTCCCAGATTTCGAGCCGAAGGTAGCCAGCGGCCTGGCATGGCGGAACGCGCACCGATCGCACTGTATTCGTGCGCCTGACGCCACATCAGAACCAGGTCGCGCTAGGGTCGGAGCATGTCGACGCCCGATCTGAACCTGCTGGTCACCCTCGACGTGCTGCTGTCCGAGGGCAGCGTCGCGCGCGCCGCCCGACGGCTGCGGCTCAGCCCCTCGGCCATGAGCCGAGCCCTGGCGCGCCTGCGGGAGACGACCGGCGACCCGCTGCTGGTCCGGGCCGGGCGCGGCCTCGTGCCCACGCCCCGGGCGCTGGAGCTGCGCGAGCGCGTCAACCAACTGGTGCAGGACGCCGAGGCGGTCCTGCGCCCCGTCAACGGGCTCGACCTCGACACGCTGGTCCGGACCTTCACGCTACGCGCCAGCGAGGGCTTCGTGGAGAGCTTCGGGGCCGACCTCGTCGCCCGGGTTGCCCGGGACGCGCCCGGCGTGCGCCTGCGCTTCGTGCAGAAGGCGGACAAGGACAGCGCCTCGCTCCGCGACGGGAGCGTCGACCTGGAAACCGGCGTGGTGGGCAAGACGACGGGTCCGGAGGTGCGGGCCCAGGCGCTGTTTCGCGACCGCTTCGTCGGGGTCGTGCGGCCGGGCCACCCGCTGACCAAGGGCAAGCTCACGCCCGCGCGCTACGCCGCCGGCCGGCACGTCTTCGTCTCGCGGCGAGGCCTCGACCATGGCCCGATCGACGAGGCCCTGAAGCCGCTGGGGCTGCGGCGGGACGTCGCCGTCATCGTCGGCGGCTTTTCCGCCGCCCTGGCGCTGGCGCGCGCCTCCGACCTGATCGCCAGCGTGCCCGAGCGGCACACCGAAAGCCTGCGCGCCGGCCTGCGCAGTTTCGCCCTACCCTTCCCCGCGCCGGAGGTCACGGTGTCGCTGCTCTGGCATCCGAGGCAGGAGGGCGACCCCGCCCATCGCTGGATGCGCCGTTGCGTGCAGGAGGCGTGCGGGCGTCCCTCGGCCCGCGAAGACGGCGGCGAGGAAGCCTAGAAGCCGTCCTCTTCCAGGCTGGCCAGACGAGCGGCCTGGTCCTCGGCGATCAGCGGGTTGATCACGTCGTCCAGGGCTTCGCCCTCGATCACCTTGGCCAGGTTGTAGAGGGTCAGGTTGATCCGGTGGTCGGTCACCCGGCCCTGCGGGAAGTTGTAGGTGCGGATGCGCTCGGAACGGTCGCCGCTGCCGACCTGGCTCTTGCGGGCCTCGGCGCGGGCGCGGTTCTGGTGCTGCGACTTCTCCGAGCTCGTCGCGCATAGAGGGATGGGGGCCCTGTTGAGGGGGAGGGAGGGTGCAGAGGGGCCGAGGAGGGCCGCTGACAGGGGCCGCCCGAGCAGTGAGCCCGGTCGGTGGAGAGGCCGCGCAGCCCGCTTGGGGTACACGCCTGCCCAGGCCGCCCTCCCATGGGGTGCGCGGTAGGGGACTGGGCCTGTTGGCTCTGTGGCGGCGTAAGCCTCAACACCACGCGGCGTGGCTGGACGTCCGACCTCCTCCCCGCAAGCAGCCCCGGTGCGCCTTGCTGGAGGGCTTCTCCCTGCACGCCAACACGCACCTGCATGCCCACGACAGGCAGGGGCTAGAGCGGCTGTGCCGCTACGAGGCGCGCGGCGCGCTGGCGCTAGAGCGTTTGTCGCGAGCGGAGGATGGCCGCATTGCCTGGCGGATGAAGCGCTGTAAGCCTCCGATGATGGCCGACACCCTGGGCTGAATCGGAGGCTTACTGCGCAACTACCTGGCGCAGACGGCCATCAAGCGCGCCCAGGCCGGCGACTTCCGCGAGGTGGACCGCCTGCGCGCGCTCCTCGAGGACCCCTTCTCCGAGCACCCCGAGCACGAGGCCTCCGCCCAGCCTCCGCCCACCTGGGGCCGCCACCTCGTGGTGAGCTGCAGTTCCTGGGCGGAGCAGCGGCCCACGCAGGAGGATCCACCCTCTGCCAGCCTCTCACCGTGCGGAACCTCCTCGCTCCCCCAACGGTTTGGGGCACACCCGGAGCAGGTGCGGTGACGGAAAGCCGCTTCCGGGAATATGCTGACAAGGCATCTGCCTACGTCGGTTGAAGGTTCCCGGACCTCGTCATCCTCGTGGCAGGTACGCCGTCTCGCGTCGCCGAGAGCAGAAAGAGGGGGGATAGCCGTGGACGTGAACTTTCCTATTGAAGGAGTGACATCCGAGGACCCGCTCTTCAGCGGCAACGAGACGGGGCCTGATGGCTTCTTCCCCGTGGGTGATAACGGCTTCTGGCACGGGGGCGTACACCTTCGTACCGAGAAACCCCTCATCGCCATACGGGACGGCGTCCTCGTTGCCTACCGTATCAACAAGGATCCACTCGTGGCGGAGGTCGGTGGAGCCAAGATGGAGTACTCCAGCGGCTTCGTACTGCTCCGCCACGAGGTGCAGACGCCGCTGGGCCACAAGGCGACCTTCTACTCGCTGCTGATGCACGTGCTCCCCTGGGCCGCCTATCGCAACAATCCCGCCCTGCTTCCCCCGCGTTTTCTCGCCGAGCGACACCCGAAGAAGATCAAGACGGATCGAGACGGCCGTGGCGTCAACGTCCGGAGCGACGCCTCGTCGTCGATCCTCGTGGGAGTCATCCCTCGGGGCGCGCTGGTCGTTCCGGTTCCGGGGGCCGCACCGGCGGGACACTGGACGACCACTCGGGAGTCCAGAGGCTTCGTGAAGGTCCGCTGGAACGGGCTCGAGGGCTGGGCGAAGATCGACCGGAGCAACTCGCGCGAAGAGCGAGCCTCGACGCAATGGATTGCCACCGCGCTCATTCCGGTCTGGCGTGCCGATGACGCCAGTCAGAAAGTGGGAGACATCCCGGCGAATGCGATGTTCCAAGCATCCCGGGAGAGCCCTTCTCATGCTTCCTGGAGCCGGCACGTCCGGAAGGACGCGCTCTTCAAGGTGGCCTACGGCGCCATCCAGGGCTATGCGGACCTGAAGGACGCGGCCCTGGCGGCGAACATCCGGCTCACCGGTGGCGATGATGCGCCCGCGGACAGGGCGAAGCTGGGGCTCGCGGTCCGGGAGAAGGGCAACAATGACGCCCCCGTCCTCCGCATCCTCCCCAAGGGAGAGTTCCCCCGATTCAAGGATCCGCTCGCCGTCAAGCGGCCCGACCGGAAGTTCTACGAGCTGGAGGATGGCGGCTTCATCTTCGTGGACGAAACGACGATGGAGCTCGATTGGGCCATCATCGAGCCCGAGAAGTTCGACGACGTGGTCGTACCGTCGAGGGCCGTCGAGCTCGAGCGCGGCACTCCACTCGGCTACGCCGGCACATTCCTGCGCGAGTTCGACGAAGCGCCCGCGCCCCCTGCCCCGTCGGCGAACAACCTCGCCCACTTCGAGCTCTTCACCACCGATCCCGAGTTCGCGAAGAATCCCCACAACGAGCACTGGTTCGGAACGAAGTTCCGGCTCCCTGCCGGCACCACCTTCAAGCTCCGCCAGAGCGCTCCCGGCGCCCTGCATCCCAAGGTCGTCGTGGACCTCCGGGCCAAGGACGCGATGCAATTGGTCCGGCAGAACCCGGGGTCCGGGCACGCGCGGTACTTCCGACATGAGGTCGTCGGCTGGAAACGCATCAGCGAGCTCGGGGAGTTCTTCGACAAGGGGTATACGCTCCAAGAGCCCCCGGGTCCGCTGCTCGAAGAAGCCCCAGCCTGCTGGTGCAAGGAGCCCGAGGTGGCAACCCTGGACCCGCGAGCGGGCCGCGGCGATTACCTTGAGGAGGTGACCACGAGAGACGTCGGAGAGACATACAAGAACGTCCGCTACCAGAAGACGGAAGGCACGAAGAGAACCGTCATCGACGGGTGGGCACGGGAGCATGAGCTCGGCGACTTCTATGCGCAGGCGTACTGCCCGGCGGATGCCGTCCCCTCCGCGGTCGCCCGCAAACCCACCGACTGGATCACCCCCCCAGCAGCGGCCGACGTCGTCGTGCTCGACGCCGGACGGTATGTCCGGCACGACGCCGAGCAGCAGATTCCCGAGGTCTTCCGCAAGGTCCGCCTCAACAGGGAGACCGGGTGGACACCGAAGTCACTCCTGGGGAGCCTCGATCCCCTCAAGCACGTCTACAAATCCGCCTCGGCCGTGCCCTTTCTCCCCGCGGCCCCCACCACTCTCGAGGAAATGCGAACGGGCCGCACCGTGCCCGCCGGCTCGGAGTTCGAGGACGCGGGTGAGGAGACCACGTCGAACGAGGCGTGGGTTCAGGTGACCTTCCGCAACGCAGCCGCGGCGGAGGTCGCGGCCTGGGCGAGGAAGGCCGAATTGGGCCCAGCGCTGAGAAATCAGTTCGTGCTCACCCGTGCGCTCCAGACGCTCTTGAGCAAAAAGCCGCGCAAGGACTCGGACACGGAGAAGGAGAAGGACATCCTTCGCATCGATGCGGCAGCCGGCACAGCGCTCCAGTACCTCGGAAACGACGGCGTGGCGACACGCGAGTACAAGAAGGTCCGGAAACATGGGACTGACATCGTGGGCTGGAAGGCAACCCGCGAGCTGAGGAAACACGCCCTCCCCGCCCCCACTCATTTCCGACTCGAAGCCGACCTGTCGAGCCTGCTCCGCGCGGAACCCCGACAGATAGAGCTCGCCGCACCGGCGGGTGCCGAGGTCAACATGACGCAGGAGGCCACGATTGCCGGGACTCCGTACCTGCAGATCTCCCATCACGGCAATAGCGGCTGGTGGCCCAAGGCGGAGTTGGGCGAAGTGCGCGCGGGCAAGTGCACCCTTGCCTCGGAGCGCCGATGGGTCCTCCGGGACAGACCCGCGGACCCACCCGAGGAGGTGAAGATCACGGCGAAGCGAGGCGACGCCGTGATTGTCGAGAAACAGGCCGGAGCCTTCGCGAGGCTCAAGGTCATTGTCACCGAGGACGCGGAGCGCTGCCATGGTTGGTACACGGCCGCGGACTTCAAGGTCATCCGCAAAGCCTCGGTGGAAACGCGGAAGGCCCTGACGGAAGCGCTGACGGATGATCCCGACAGCGCGTTCACCGTCAACGCGGGCGTGAACACCTCACCCATTGAGTTCGAGGCGACGACCGTGCCCGCGGTCTGCACCCAGAAAGGAGAGGGTTGGCACGAGGTTGAGTACGACCCCGGCAAGCGCGGATGGATCAACCTCCACATCAACTCGGCCGATCGCAAGTTCGTGTACCCCGGTGTCACCGCGGTCTCCGCCTACGATTGGGAGGGCTGGCAGAAGCTCGAGGAGGAGGGCGCCGAGGCCCGCTTCAGCGACGACGGCCTGTGTGATGTGCCGACGCTCATGAACCTCCTCGAGAAGGATGAGCGTGGGGCCGCGAGGGACGGAGAGGCCACCAAGAAGGGCTTCCCCACGCCCAGGGCCATCAAGAAGGCGCTCACCGATGAGAAGGTCAAAGGAAAGCTTCGCAAGCTCATCTGCCAGCACCCCAGCGAGTGGGCCTCCGGGGGAGACTGGGAGCGGAAGTTCAATCGGTTGAAGGCATCGCCCTGGCTCCTGGATGATGCCGACTACCAAGCGACGCTGGACTACATCAAGAAGCTCGAGTTCTGGAGTGCGGCCTTCGCGGGGGACCGAACGGCCCCCTCTTCCCCGAAGGTCTGGCACTGGCACCCCATCAATGTGCTCGCGCAGTGGAGAAAGATGCGCGGGGTCACCGCGGACCAACTCAAACGGATCATCCCGAGGGCGACCAATGCCAATATCGCCAGGTACATCGGCTGGCTCAATGTGACGATGGAGCGCTACGAGCTCAACACGCCCCTCCTCCAGGCACATTTCCTGGCGCAGCTCGCACATGAGAGCGCATCGCTCCGGTGTGCGGTGGAGGATGCGTCCGGAGAGCTGTATGAGGCCCGCTTCGACCTGAACAATGTCCGGCCCGACGACGGGAAGAAGTTCAAGGGACGTGGACTGATCCAACTGACAGGTCGATTCAACTACTCGAAGTATGGGGCCTACATCGGCGAGGACCTGACCGCGGACCCGTCGCGCGTGGCCACCGATCCGCAGCTGGCGTGCGATGCTGCGGGATGGTTCTGGCGCTACAATGACAACAAGGATCTGAACACGATCGCAACCCGCGCCGATGATGAGTGCGTCAAAGACGTGACCCACGTGATCAATGGTGGCGAGAACGGCCTGAGCGAGCGGCTGGAATTCTTCTACAACGCCAAGCGTGTCCTGATCGACTGGAGCTGACCATGCGAGGCGTACTCAGATACCTGCTGCCGGTGCTCTTGTTCGGTTTGTCTCCCGCCTCGGCGTCAGGAGGCCGTGCACCGAAACTCCCTCCCCAGGACGAGGTCGTCGAGTGTGCGAAGGGAACAGGGCTGGATCTCGACGGAGATGGGATACCGGACCTCGCCTGCGTCACTCGCCGGGGAGACGAGGATCCGCAGCGCGCCGTCGTGGTGCTCAGCAGCGCTCCGGCCGGCGCACCTCCCGCCCTCGATGCTCCCATCCTCCATTGCCCGTACTGTGGCGGGACAATGCCCATCCAACTCGAACTGATGGCGGACGCAGGTCCTCCGGCCGTCTTCAAAGTCAGTGAGAGCGGCGGCAGTAGAACGACCTGGACATACGAGTACCGCTTCGAGCGAGCCGGGTCACGCTTCCTGCTGGTGCGCGAGCAGAAGGGAATCCTCGACCGCACCTCCGAAGTGGGGGGAGAGCTCATCACGGACTACAAGAACGGCGTCGGCGATTCGTCGCGAACGGTCTCTCGCGATGGTGATTCAGGGGGACAGTGGGCGGAGTTCTTCAATGTCTACGCGATGCCCCGGAAGGGCTCGATCAAGCTCGATGGGAATGGTCGGGAGGCCGCCTGGCGGCAGGCACCGCAACTCCCCGTGGGAAGAGCACGCCACATCCTCCTCCAGCGGAGCATCGTCGAGACGGACGCGGATCTCTCCTACTCCGTGCGTGCGCTGTGGGATGACGGCTTCCTGTATCTGTTGATCGAGCTCACCGACGATGTCGTCGTGCTCGCGCCCCCAGGGAAGAACGGCGTCCGCTACGACCATGTGGAGCTCTGGCTGGATCGCGCGGGCCCAACATGGGACGGAGAGCTCACACCGCGCCTGGAACCCGATCCGGAGAAGACCTTTCAGCTGGGCCTGGTGCCCATCCGGGGAACCAACAAGGTGCAGGTGTTGCGCTGGTTCCCGGACGAGGGCGACCTGCCGGAGGTGACGGCCGCCTGGCGCAAGACCGCGACCGGCTACACGATCGAAGCCCGTTTTCCGCTCGAACTCATCGGCGCGTCGGAAAACTACGCGGACGAGTTCGATGATCGCGACATTCGCAAGGGACTCGTCAACCTGACGGTCGTCGCCTCGGATGCGGATGACCCGGCGGCACCCCGGCAGGAGTCGATGATCGCCACGTCGCGCCTCGAGCACCGCGGAGCCCCCTTCGAGATGGGGCTCCTCCATCTGATGAAGTCCACGACTCCAGACAAGGTGGACGGCGGAGGCGGAGCCAGCGCCTCTCGTTGAGACGGTTGCAGTTCCTGAGCCGGCCCCTCTACCTCCAACGGCTCCACGCCGGAGGTGTCCAACCTCTATGTCCGGGGTCTCAGCACCCCGGCGAGCCCTTCCAGGATCATCGTCCAGCCCTTGGGCACCTCGTTCTTCCACTCCTCCGGCACGCCGGACTGGGTCAGGCTGAGCTCGCAGCCGGTGGCCGTGGGCGTAATCTCGATGGTGACGGTGCTGAAGGCCGGGTCGAACTTCGGCTTGCCTCCAGGGATTCTCCATGAAACGTCTGCTGTCGCTGGCCCTCCTGTGCCTTGTTCCCCTGCCCGCCTTCGCCAACAGCTCCACCGCGGGCTACTCCAACGAGGGGCTCAAGCTCCTCAAGTCCGAGAACATCCGCATGGCGAGCGAGGATCTCTTCGTGTCGACGAAGCGCATCCGCGTGCGCTACACCTTCGAGAACCTGACGCCCAAGCCCATCAAGACCCTGGTCGCCTTCCCCTTTCCCGACGTGGATCTGCTGGCGGACACGGACGTGTCCGAGGTCTCCGAATTCACGCTCACCATCGGGGGCAAGCACCAGACGACACGGCGCGAGACGGTCTACACGGTGCAGGGCAAGAAGTACCGCGACAAGGACCAGGCCCGGAAGCTCATCGAATCGGAGCAGGCCCGACGTGATGGAGGCGAGGAGCCCACCGAGGGCTTCACGGCCAGCGAGCAGCATACCGAAGTCCGCTGGAGGGTCACACTGCGGGCACATGCGGCCCAACCGGAGGTAGCAGCGGAGGTGGTGAGAGCCTGGGAGGAGGAAGGAGGCACGCAGTCGGCCTTCATGCGCAAGCACGGGTTGCCGCGCGAGAGGCTGCGCTTCTGGACGCGGAGGCAAGAAGGGAAGGAGGGTACGCGCACGGCCATGTCCTTCGTGCCCGTGGAGGTGGCGCCCGCCGAGCGGGGCGAGGCGGGGCGGGTGCGTGAAGAGGCGGTGCAGGTGGAGGTGGGAGGGGTGCGCGTGCGAGTGGAGGCGGGAGCCAGCCAGGAGCTGGTGGAGCGGGTGCTGCGCGCGGTGAAGGAGGTGCAGGGGTGCTGAAGCTACCGGAGGGGGTGAGAATCTGGGTGGCGACGGAGCCGTGCGACATGCGCAAGCAGGCCGACGGGCTGTACGATGTGCCTGACACCTCCGCCGGGTGGCGGCTCGGCTCCTTCGTCCGCGGGCTCACGGGTGGAGGGCTTGCGGCTCACGCGGCTTGCGCGAGCGCGCCGAGACCGGCACGTAGCACTTTCCCTGGTACTCGGCGTAGTTCTCCCCGCAGGGCGGACGCTTGGCGAGCTCCAACCAGCAGCCACCGTTGAGTTCCACCTCGTCCAGGTTGGGCTTGCATGGCGCCTTCGCCTGGTCGCTGAAAGGCTTGTCCGGCAAGGGATAGGCGATGGCCGCCGGGCCCATGTCGCCCGTGTCCACCATCGTGGGTGCACGAGTCGCCTCCACGGCTCGCACCGCCATTGCGGCGGCCTCGTGCCGTGCGCCCCGTTCGAGCTCGGTGTAGGCCCGCCAGTGCGCCACCACCAGGTACAGCACCATGGCCAGGACGCTCAGCTCGAGTCTGTACTCCACCCCCAGCCCCAACGCCCGGCGCGCGCCCGCGGCCCACCGCTTCAGCCGTCCCTGCGGCTGTTGCATCAGGTGGCCACGCGCTTCGTCGCTCCACTCCATCCGCTCCACCATGCGGGTGAGCACCTTGAGCATCCCCGCCAGCACCACCAGCCTGCCCGTGGCCGGCGCCTTCTCCATCTGCAGAGCTACGTACAGCGGCCGGGTCTCGACTGTGACACGCACCCGGCAGTCCTCCTCGGTATCCCCGTCCACCGACGGTCCCGGCAGCAGCACCAGCGCGGGCGCATCCGTGTGCACGTTGCGCGCCTCGTAGAGCCGGCCCAGGTCCCCCATCTCCGGGTCCTCGCGCCTGAGCCTCCTGCCGATCCGGAACGGTCCCAGCCGTCCGTCCTTCCCGCGCTTTGCGTCCGTCATGCGTGTGCCTCCTCTCGTCCCTCTTGTACACATCCCATGCGGGCGCGTCCTCCCATCCACCCGGTGGAGCCCACGCATCGTCCTCGCCACATCCACACGGCTTGCGGAGATGACCTATCATGTCACGTTGACCTTAACCATTCCTGAGGTCAGGATGCTCCGGGCATGAGCGGGCCGAAGCGCAGAGCCACCTACGAAGACATGGAGACGGTTCCCCCCAACTGTGTGGGGGAGATCGTCGATGGTGAGTTGTACGTGAGCCCTCGCCCAGCCTCGCCCCATGGCCGGGCCGCCTCTCGACTCGGAATGCTGTTGGGAGGCCCTTTCGATCTGGGCGAGAAGCGATGATGCTCATCCATTGGTGAACCGGACTACCATCCCCAGTCGATCCTGATCTCCGCGTCGCCCGAACACTCGGGCACGGGAACGTGCACGTCGGCATCGGCCACCAGCCGGCCTTGAATCCAGTCCCACGTCGAGCAGAGTGAACGCCGGGACTCCAGCTGCTCGCGGGAGAGACCCCGCGTGTACGCCGGCTGGGCGAGCTCCTCCGAGAGGGTTGTTGCTCGTGCATGCAGCTCGTTGGCGGCGCGTGCGAGGCGTGCGGCATGCATCCGGCACCGGAGCTGCGCGAATCGCTCATAGGCCGCGTGGCATTCCTCGACGTGCAACAGGAGCTGCTGCAGGGTCTCGAGCGTTTCATCCGAGAAGCTGACGCGGGCGAAGGTATTCGGCTCCGTGGCCAATTCAGTGGCCATCTCGAGCAACCGCGCCAGCGAGGACCATGCGAGCCATGCCGTACGGTTCACGCTCTCGACATGCACGTGCACGACCCACTTCGGCTGGATGTCCTTCGAGTTCATGGCGCGCAGGCTGGAACCCTACCCGCTGCGGGCTCGGAAGAAACGCAAGGGTCGAGGGTGGGCTCCGCCGTCAAGTCCCTGGATGCGCCCCGCTACCCCTCCTGATGCCGTTTCACCCTCGCCGTTCGACTGTCCACTTGTGGTAAACCCGTCCGCCCGATGGCCACGAGCGACGAGCTGACGGCAGCAGACCTGGAGCGGTTGTCACGCGCGGAAGCGCCCGACCTCGCGGAGGCCGTTCTGGCCTTCCTCGAGCAGCCCGACAAGGAGCCCGAGAAGCTCCCCCAGGGCGCCCTCGCCTTCGACGGGCTCCTCAACCTCCTGCGCCAGTCCCAGGCCCGCCGCTCCGCCGAGGCCCGTCACACCGGCGCCCGCGACGCCTGGCAGCGCTACCTCGCCCAGAAGGACGTCCCGCTCCCCGCGCGCTTCGCCCTCGCCGACCTGCTCGTCTCCCTCTACGAGCGCAATACCAACTCCTCCCGCGCCGCCCTCTTCGAGCTCGCCCGCCGCGCCGACCTCCGCTTCGGTCTCTGGGGCGGTCTCAAGCGCATCTACAAGCTCGCCGAGGAGCGCCACGACGCCGAGATGTTCGGCGTCCTCGCCTGGCGCTTCGACACCGAGCGCTCCGACTCCTACCGCTCCCGCGACGTCTCCAAGGGCACCCTCACCTACCTCCAGCGCCGCGCCTGGCGCTACCTGCGCCACCTCGGCCAGGCCGTCCCCGAGCTCTACCCCCAGTTCGCCGTCGAGGTCCTCCGCCACTACGGCTCCGATACCTCGTGGCGCTCGTGCTGGGTCTCCAACCACGTCTGGGCCCACGAGACGGACAACTACTCCGCCAACTCCTTCCCCATCGAGCCCCCCAGCGACATGGTGAAGAAGCGCGCCTTCACCGACGCCTGGAAGCGCTCGCCCGATGCGCTCATGCGGTTGCTCGACACCTGTCAGTCGGACCCCGCCGCCCGCTTCGCCATCCAGGGTCTGCGCAAGGACTTCCCCGACACCCTGCGCAGCAACGTCACCCCCGCCTGGCTGGACAGGCTCGCCCGCCGCCCGCTCGCCAGCGCCCACGACTTCCTCGTCGAAACCCTCCAGGGCTCGCCCGAGTTCCACCAGGGCAAGCTGCGCGAGCTCGGGCTCCACGACGCCGTGCTCGCGCTGCTCGTGTCCCCCAGCAACAAGGCCCGCGCCTACGCCATCGAGTATGCCCGCGCCCACGCGCAGGACCTCCCCGCCGAGCGTCTCGCCGAGCTGCTCGAGGCGGACCACTCGGACGTGAATGCCTTCGCCGCCGCCGTGCTCGAGAAGCGCAACCCGCGCGAGCTCGGCCCGGACTTCCTCGGCCGGCTGCTCCTCTTCAAGCAGACCGCGAAGTTCGCCGCCAAGGCGCTCGAGCAGAGCTTCGACCGCGCCGAGCTCACCCAGAAGTTCCTCTTCGACATGCTCCTCAACGGCGAGGACGACCAGTCCGAGTGGGCGACGAAGTACCTCAAGTCCAAGTACGGCAAGGGCGAGCTGCCCGTGTCCTTCTGGAAGTCCCTGCTCGATGACGAGCGGCTGGGCTCGTACGGCGGCGACGTGGAGGAGCTGGCCCTCGACTCCCTCGAGGTCTTCAAGCCCGCAGACATCGGCGCCGACTGGCTGCTCGACCGCACCATCCACCCGAGCTTCGGAGACACCGTCGCCAACTGGCTCACCGAGGCGGATGCGCTGCCCGGGCTCGACGTGGAGCGCGTGAAGGGGCTCGTCTTCAACGCGAAGTACCGCGGGGTGGCGCTCAAGCTGCTCGGCAACCGCAAGCTCTTCGCCCCGCGCGACGTGGGGATTGCGTGGTTGCTGGCGCTCGCCCGGCGCGCGGACCCCACGCTGCACCAGTTCGCCCACCGCTACCTGCTGGAGAACGTGGTGCCCGCGGACTTCAGCGAGTCCGGTGACGCCAACGCGGGCCTCGAGCGCCTCTTCGACCTGGCGCTCGGCGCGAAGCAGCCCGCCCCCGTGCGTGCCTTCGCCCAGACGTACCTGCGCTGCCACCACCCCGTCATCGGCCCCGAGCAGCCCGAGTCCAAGTCCTACCAGCTCAAGCCCAAGGCGCCTCGCAACGCGTACACCCCCGAGCGCCTCTGGCCCGCGCTCTTCGATGCCCGCGACGACGTGCGCCACTTCGCCCTCGCGGTCACCCGCGTGGAGCTGCGCGCCTGGGGCTGGCACACCCGCGTGTACGAGCTCGCCGAGGCCAATGCGAAGGAAGTGCGCAACCTCGCCTATGACGCCCTGCTCGACGCGGGCGAGGAGGGCGCCGACAAGCGCCGCACCCTCACTCCCGACGAGTTGGATCCCGTGAAGGTGTTCACGCTCACCGAGAGCACCAAGCGCTCCACCCGCGAGGTGGCCGTGGAGCTCATCCGCCGCCACTACGCGCGCCTGGGTGGGCCCGAGCGCCTCGCGTGGTTGATGGAGAGCGCCGACCGCGAAGTGGGCCTGTTCGCCATCCGCCTCCTCTGGGAGAAGCACCGCCCGCTGCACCTTCCGGAGGGGTGGAAGCCCTCGGGCGCCACGGCGTCTCCGGTGGGCGCCACCGAGCGCTTCGCCAACGTGGAGGCGCTGCGCACCTTCCTGCGCCGCATGCTGTTTGGTCTGCCCCCGGGGCGCTCCAAGGAGGGCCGCGAGGGCAATGTGGTGCGGAGGGTTTCTGCCAGCGAGGCCAAGCGCCGCGTGATTGAGCTGGTGAGGGATTTGGGACTGGAAGACGAGAGCTTCGCCCGCGTCGTGGCCCCCGTGCTCGGTGAGTTCACCGGCTCGCTGGCCAAGGGCGAGTGGCAGAGCTGCCTGGCATCGCTGGTGAAGCTGCGCGCGGCGCACCCCGGCGTGGAACTCGGAGGATTCTGACGTATGGCTTCACTCGCCATCGGCAATTACGAGAAGGTCCGCGCGCTCGCGGCCAATGCGCGTCTGTTGCTCGTCGGAGGTGCTCGCGCCTCCGCCACCAGCCGCCTTACCGCCTTCGAGCCCTCCACCAACAAGGTGGCCTGGAGCGTGGAGCTGCCTGCCGCCGTGCTGGGGCTCGCCCTCGCCGGGGAGAGCTGGGTCGCCGCCTGCGCGGATGGTGCCGTGCGCATCGGCGCGCTCGGTGATGGAGCCGTGCAGCGCGAGGTGAAGGACGCCCACCGTGGCGCCTGCACCGCCATCGCCGTGAGCCCGGATGGTACCCGCGCCTTCACCGTGGGCACGGATGGTTTTCTGCGAGGCTGGGAGCTCGCCAAGGGCAAGCGCGTGCACGAGTGGCAGGCCTCGCCCCAGGCCCTGCGCACCGTCGCCGTGGACCCCTCCGGCACCTATGCCGCGTGCGGTGGTGATGACTCGGTGGTGCGCTCCTTCACGCTCGCCAACGGGGCCCGCCGCGACATGCCGGGCCACGAGGGCGCGGTGCGGGCGCTCGCCTTCACCCCTCGCGACGGACGTCTCGTGTCCGCCGGCGACGATGGCAAGCTGCGCATCTGGTACCTCGTCGGCGCCGTCGAGTGCGAGGTGCGTGGCGACAAGGACTCCGGCCATGCCGGCGCCGTGCTCGCCCTTCTCTTCCCGCCCACGCCCACTCCCGAGCGCGGGGAAGAGGCCTCGGATCGCATCTTCTCCTCGGGTGACGACGGCAAGGTGAAGGCGTGGCGCCTGG
This sequence comes from Vitiosangium sp. GDMCC 1.1324, assembly GCF_003044305.1. Taxonomy (GTDB): domain Bacteria; phylum Myxococcota; class Myxococcia; order Myxococcales; family Myxococcaceae; genus Archangium. The sequence continues at coordinate 909,208 of NZ_PZOX01000002.1, forward strand.
ACGAGCGCCGCAAGCCGCGCACGCTCGACTGCGGCAGCAAGCCCGTACACACCCTCGCCTTCGCTCCGCCAGTGAGCGCGCGGCAGGCCAAGGTGCAGCTCGGCTTCGTCTACGCGGGCGGCGAGGACCGCACGGTGCGCCGCTTTGAGCTGGACACCGAGGGCAAGCCCTCCACCGACGCCACGGCCTTCGCCCACGGCTTCGACCTCCTGGAGGAGTCCCGCCGCGGCAACCGCCCCAAGCGCGAGGCCGCCGTCCGCGAGGCCGCCGCGCTCGAGGAGTCCGAGGCGCTCGACTTCGTCCTCGCGCTGCTCTCCTCGGACCGCGAGCAAGAGGTGCGCAAGCTGGCCGCCGAGGAACTGGGCCGGCTCGGCCGCACCGGGGCCCGCGCGAAGCTGCGCGAGAGGCTGGATGACGACAACACGCTGGTGCGCGTCGCCGCGCTGGCGGCCCTGACCGCGCTGGAGAAGGAGTCCCCGCTCGCCGCTCCTCGCGCCGCGCTGGACTCGCGCTACTCGGACACGTGCATCGCCGGATTGCGCCAGTTGGCCTCGCTCGCGGGAGTCTCGCCGCTGGTGCCGGGCCTCATCGCCAGCAAGCTGACGGACTCGGACGCCAGCGTGGGCCTCACCGCGCTGGATGTGCTGGTGGAGGTGTTCCCCAAGGGCAGCACCGAGCCCCTGAAGACCGCGTTCGAGCGCGGCCCCGCCCACTTGCGCACCGAGGTGCTCATCCGTGCCGCCAGCGCCGGTTGGTTGGGCTCTCCGCAGTTGCAGCCCCTGGTGGCGCGTGCGCTCGATGACTCGGACGCCGAGGTGCGCCGCATGGCCTTCACCGTGCGCGTGCTCGAGCGCAGGCCGCTCGCCCACGTGCTGGAGGAGAAGGACGAGGACTTCTCCCGCGCAGCCCTCGACGTCGCCCGGCGCCTCGCCCGCCGCGCCCGTCCCACCGATGACGAGGCCCGCGCCGCTCGTGACGCGATGCCCTCCATCGGCAAGGCCGGAGAGGCCCTCTCCGAGGCCAGCCTGGAGCCGCTGCTCGCCGCCATGGCCTGCCGCACTCCGGACACCGCCGTGCGGGGAGCTCGGGGACTCGCGCAGCTCGGGGATGCCCGGGCGCTCGGCGCGCTGCTGCAGCTCTCCCGCGAGCCCGATGCCGCCATCCGCCGCCAGGCCGCCGATGCCCTCCGCGCCCTCCAGGACGCCCGCGCCCGCGAGCGCCTCGTGTGGATGCTGGATGATGAGAACGTCGACGTGCGCGCCACCGCCCTCGACGCGGTCGTGACGCTCGACACCGAGGCGCCCCTCTCCAGCGCCGAGGCTGCCCTGCGCTCGGCCTTCGAGGACGTACGCGTCCGGGGCCTCGACCGGCTCGTGAAGCTCCCGGGCAAGCGCTCCGAGGCCTCCGTTCACCTGCTCGGTGATGCGCTCGAGGACGAGTCCGCCAAGGTGCGCGACGAGGCCTTCCGCACCCTCTGGGCCTGGAACGAGAAGAACCCCCAGGAGGCGCTGGACCGCGCGCTCTCCGGCCGCTTCCCGGACCTGCGCCGCCGCGCCGTGGACGAGCTCGCCGCCCGCATCAAGGAAGACTGGGCGCTCGAGCGGCTGAAGAAGACCGTGGGCGACCGCGACGCCGGTGTGGCCCAGGCCGCCTATGAGGCGTGGGTGAAGCACGTGGGCAAGGAGAAGGCGGAGCCGCATCTGGCCGCCGTGGACACCGCCCACGCCTCGCTGCGCGCCCTGGCCGCGAAGAACTCCACCCAGGCCCCCGCCGAGACGATGCGCTCGCCGCTCCTCAAGCTGCTGCTGTCCGAGGAGCCCCAGGTCTACATCGCCGCCATCGAGGCGCTCGACAAGCTCATCAAGGACGAGAACGGCCCCCTGCTCGCGGGCCTCGGCTCCGGAGAGCTGCCCCTCAAGGTGCGCGCGGCCGAGCTGCTCGCCGCCCGCGGCGCCGAGGACATCATCGAGCCGATGCGCAACCTCCTCACCGACAAGGAGCTGCAGCGCATCTACCCGCCGGCCTTCCTCGAGCCGCTGCGCCACCGCGCGGCCACGGCCCTGGCCACGCTCGGCTCCCGCCGGCTGCTGTCCTTCTTCGCCACCACCCTGCTCAAGGACGACGCCAGCGGGGTGCGCGAGCAGGGCGCCCGGGGCCTCGCCACCGCCAGCCGCCGGGGCGACGAGGGCTACCTGCTGGACGCGCTCGGGCACGCGGACGTCGCCGTGCGCTCGTGGGCCGCGGATGGCCTGTCGCGCCTCGGAGACATCCGCGCCCTGCCCGTCCTCACCGGCAACCTGCGCCACGAGCACCAGCCCATCCGCATCGGCGCCATCCTCTCCTTCGCGGCGCTCGGGCCGGAGGGGGACAGCGGCCTGCTGCACGGCCTCGAGGACAAGTCCCGCGAGGTGCAGGAGACCGTCTTCGCCATCGTCCTCGCACGCGACTTGCGCGCCTCGCGCCGGGGCGAGCCACCCGACCTGCTCACCAGCGCCCTCTCCAGCGCACGGCCCGAGGTGCGCTACGCCGCCGCCCGCGCCCTGGAGCTGCGCACCGAGACGGAGGCCTCGAACACCCACCTGGTCGAGGTGCTGCAGCCGCCCCGCCCCGAGAAGGCCGGCGACATGAAGGACTGGCCCGACGAGGACGAGCGCGCCCGCCGCATGGTGGGGCTCGCCGAGGCGCTCGCCAGCGACGTGCCCGAGCAGCGCTACGCCGCGGCCCAGGTGCTGCAACTGCGCCACAAGCCGCTCGACTACTTCCGCGAGGCCTCGAAGGTGGCCCGCCCGCGCTCGCTCGAGGCGCCCTGGAAGCCCGAGACGTCCCCCGTGGCCCAGGCCCGGCCCGTGGAGCCGGAGCAGAAGCCCGCTCGCAACTGGCTGCGCCGCCTCTTCTCCTCCGCCACCGGCAAGGTCACCTCCACCGAGCCCTCGGCCGAGGCGCTCGTCTCCGCCGAGAAGCAGCACCTGCGCCGGCTCGCCTTCGGCGCGTACGTGGGCCTCCTGCGCCAGGTGTCCTCGGGTGACGACGAGGGCCACCGCGTGCGCCGCGACGCCGTGGACCGCGTGGTGAAGCTCACCCAGGAGGGCCATGCCGGCACTCCCGCCGCCGTCGCCGCCCTGCTGCGTGCCCTCGAGGATCCGCACCAACTCGTGCGCAAGGCGGCCCTCGCGGGACTCAAGGAGCTGTTCCCCGCGGGCTCGGAGGAGCCGCTGTCGCTCGCCCTGGCCTCGCTCTCGCCGGACGTGGCCCGCGCCGCGCTGGACGAGCTCGCCGCCCGGGGGGAGTCCGCCAAGGGCCGCATCGCCGCCGCGCTCAACTCGCCCCTGGCCGACGTGCGCAAGTACGCCTTCGAGCTCCTCGAGCGCCTCAGTCCTCCGGGCAGCTTGGAGCCCCTGCTGGCCGCGCTCGGCAGCGAGCACGCGGACCTGCGCATCGGCGTCATCGAGCGCCTCGCCGGAGCCAACGACCCGCGCGTCACCGAGGCCCTCGGCCGCGCCGCCGGCAGCGAGCACGAGGACCTGCGCCTGCGCGCCGCCGAGCTGCTCGCCTGGCGCCAGGACGACCGGGCCGTGGAGGTGCTCGCCGCCTTCCTGCGCTCGGAGAACGCCGCCGCCGTGAAGCGCGCGCAGGAGGCGCTGGCCCGGCTCGGCTCGGCCGCCGCGGTGGGAGCACTCGCCGCCCGGCTGCGCACCTCGACGGAGATGAATGAGCGCCTCGCCCTGGTGAAGGCCCTCGGCCGCACCCGTCGGCCCGAGGCCGTGGAAGCCCTGGCGCGGCAGCTCGATGACGAAGCCGCCACCGTGCGCCACGCCTGCGTGGGTGCCGCCATGGACGTGGCCACCCCGCTCGAGAAAGACGAGAAGGGCGAGCGCAAGCGCGACGCGGCCCTGGCGATGCGCTTCCTCCGCGCGGCGGTGCGCAGCGCGGACCCGATGGTGCGCAAGGCCGCCGCCGCCGAGCTGGAGCAGGGTGACGACGTGGGCCAGGACGAGCTGCTCGCCGGCCTCTTCGCGGACCGGGACGTAACGGTGCGCATGGAGTCGGTGGCGCGCTACGCCTCGCGCGTCGTGAACAAGGGCGCGAAGGTAGAGCCGCTGGAGGAGGTGCTGCGCGGCGGTGCCCGCGAGCTGATGCTCCCCGCCGCCGAGGGCGTGGCCTTCCGGGGCCGCACGAGCGCCCTGCGCCCGCTGCTGCTGTACGTGCGCGCGGGCGAGGAGGGCGATCGCGAGCGGGCGCTGCTGGCCCTGGGAACACTGGGTGACGCGCGGGCCCTGTCCGAGCTGGAGGAGGTGGCGGCCGGTGGCACGCCCGAGGCCCCGGTGGAGACGAGCATGGTGGCCGCGGCGCTCGAGGGCCTGGGCCGGCTCGCCCCGAAGCTGCCCGAGGGAGAGGATCGGCGCCGCGTCGAGGAGAAGGTGGAGCTCGCCGCGCTGGAGGGCAAGGACAGCGAGCTGCAGAAGGCGGGCGTCCGGGGTCTGCGCTTCATCGGCGGCGAGCGGGCACGCTCCCGGCTGGAGACGCTCCTGCGCGACGACGACATCGACAACGAGGTGCGCCTCACCGCGGCCCAGGAGCTGGGCAAGCTGGGAGACACGGCGGCCGAGAGCGCGCTGGCCTCGGTGCTGGACGACTGGGATGACGAGCTGCGCCAGGAGGCGCGCAAGGCGCTCGACGCGCTCTTCCCCAAGGACCGCGTCCGGGTGGAGTTCCTCGCCGTGGCGAGCGACCAGGAGGACATCTCCGAGCCCGCCGCCAGCTACCTGGCCACCGAGGCGGACCCGATGCAGCTCCTGCCGCGTCTGGCCACGCTGGACAAGGAGGAGCTGCGGCAGAGGCTGCGTCGCGGACTGGTGCGGCGCGCGTCGTTGCCCGCGGGTGCGCTGGCGATGCTGCTCGGCCACGAGAAGCCCGCCGCGCGAGAGGAAGCCGCGTGGCTGGTGGGCGCGCGCACGGGTGAGCAGGACACCACCCGCGTCTGGTCCACGGAGGACCGCGCCATGCTGGGCCGCGCCATCGCCACCGCCGAGCGCCGCACCGCCTCCGAGTGGGCCTCCACGCCCGCTCCCAAGCGCGAGCCCCTGGCCAACGCCTGGGCCCGGCTGCTGTGGGCGGGCTCGCGGCTGGGCGTGACGGAGCTGGCCAAGGCCGCCAAGGACATCCTCCAGGGCGGTGAGGCCAAGGCTCCTGCCGGAGTGCGCCTCGAAGCGGCCCGGGCGCTGGGCCGGCTGAACACGGCCCCCGAGGCCCTGCGTGCCGCGCTGTCCGACCCGGACGCCGAGGTGCGCGAGGCGGCCACCACCGCCCTGGCCACCATCTCCCCCGAGCGCGCCGCCGAGTGGGCGCTCGCGGTGCAGCCGTTCGACCCGGTGGCCACGGGCCCCGCGGGAGGAACGGTGCGCAGCGCGAAGCAGCTCGCCACCTCCGAGGCCCGCCGCATGGCTCTGCCCTCGGTGCTCGCCGGCAAGGAACTGGAGCCGCTGCGCCCGCTGACCACCCACAAGGACGAGCAGGTGCGGCAGGATGCGTGGGCCGCACTGGGCCGCCTGGGCGGAACCGAGGCCGCGGAAGTGCTGCGCGGCCAGGCCTTCGACAAGTCTCAATCCGTGGAGCTGCGGAAGGCCGCCTACCGCGCCCACAAACGTGCACTCCGCGCCGCCGAGCGCGCCCGGAAGGACCGGAAGGAAGGGAGCCCGTCGTGAGCACCGCCACCCACCACGCCGTCGAGCTGCGCTACGCCACCACGAGTGACGTGGACGCAGGAGCCAACGCCTCGCGCGTCCTGCTGGCCCTGGAGGGCTCTCGGGGCACCGTGGGCGTTCGCGGCCGGGTGCGCGAGCCCGCCCTCTTCCGCGACGCGCTCGCCGCCACCCTCGGCATCCTCGCCAGTGACTTGCGCTACCGGGGCAAGGACCGCACCGCGTACCTCGCCTACCTGATGAAGCAGGGCAAGCGCGCCACCGCGCAAATCTGGGAGGCGCAGAAGGCCTTCCTGGATCAATCCCTGGAGGGCGAGAAGAAGGCGGACGCGGTGCTGGACCCCGTCCTCACCGTGGACCCGGACCAGGTGTCGCTGGAGGTGTTCTCCCGCGACGAGAGCGCGTATGCGCGCCTGTCCTTCGACAACTCGCTCTTCGAGGGCCGCGAGGCCGCGCACGGCTCCACCTTCCTGGACGTGCCGGCGGACCTGCTGGCCAAGGTGGACCGGCTGCGCACCTACGTGCCGGTGGGGCTGGAGGCGCACGTGGCCCTGCCCGCCCCGAGCGCCGAGGCCCGGGCCCCTCGCAACGTGGAGGTGCCCCATGCCTGGCTGCGCGGCTTCCTCCAGGTGCAGTCCGCCGCCACGCTGCCCGCGAGCACCTGCACGCTGGCGCCGATCGACCTGTACAACCTGCTCTTCGCGCTGCGCACCCGGAAGGCGAAGAAGGCGCCGCGAGCGCTGCGCTTCGAGCTCGTCCCCGGTGCACAGCCGAGACTGGTGCTGGAGCCGTGGGAGCTGGTGCTCGAGTGCCACGGGCCGAAGTACCAGGGCAGCGCCCCCGCGGTGGTGCGCACCTTCGGACGGCAGAGACTGGCGGCGCTCGCGAGGCTGCTGCCCCATGCGCAGGGCGTGCGCGTGCAGATGCTCGGGCCGGGCCTGCCGGTGTTCTGGGTCATCGACCTGGGCCCGGCCACGCTGACGCTGGCGCTCACCGGGTGGACGGAGAGCGGCTGGTCCAGCGCGGCGGCCTTCGATGCGCTCATGCCCCGGGCGGTGCCGGACGGACTCGCGGAGAAGCTGCGTACCCGGCTGCGCAAGGAGGGGCCAAAAACATTCGAGGAGCTGGCCTCGGGCACGGACTCGCCGAAGGACGCGGTGCGCGGAGCGCTGCAGCTCGAGTGCCTGCGCGGGCGCGTCCTCTATGACATCGCGAAGGGCACCTACCGGCCGCGCGAGCTTCTCTCCACGCCGGTGGACGAGGCCGTCATCCGCTACGGCAACGAGCGCGAGGAGCGGGCGCACCGGCTGCTGGGCGATGGCGGCCCGGGAGCGGGCGAGGTGAAGCTCACCAAGGTGCACGACGTGGTGGGCGTGGGCACGAGGCTGAGCGGCGAGGTGGTGGACCGCGAGGCGGTGCGCAGCTTCTTCCCCGGCTTCCTGTTGGATCTGGAGGGCCGGGTGCGCGAGGCGAACTGCGGCTGCCCGCACTACCGGCGCTCGGGGCTGCGCGAGGGCCCATGCGAGCACATGATTGCGCTGCGGCTGGCGTACGCGCGGCAGAGGGCGCAGGAGGAGGCACTGCGTCAGACGCCGAAGGGCCGGGCGCTCATCCGCGCGGAGACGCGCTCGTACGTGCGGCGCGACGAGTCGGGCCAGGAGCAGGTGTACCGGGTGTCGCTGGACGGCAAGCTGGTGTCCGTCGAGTGGGGCCCGCGCCTGGGCGAGCAGCGCCACCAGCGGCTGTGGTTCGACACGGACTCGGAGGCGCGCACGGCCTATTTCTCGCGCCTGGAATCACTTACCGCTGAGGGCTTCATCGACTCGGCAAACGGGATGGTGTAGAAATCCCAACGTCATCCGGCCGCGCCACTTGCGGCCGGGAGGGGTGGACGCGACGAAGCACGGCAGACGCGCCAGGTAGCGCGAGTGGTCGAGAGAGGTCCGGAAAGCATCAGCCTTCGCGCCTCGAGCGCGGGAGCGGCGCTGCGCCGCTCTGGAAGCAATGCAGGACACTCTCCGCAAGGTAGCCTGTTCTTGGCTCTCTCCCGGTAGAGGGGTGTAGCCCCCTCGGGGAGCGGAGCCAACGACGCAACCGCCGTTTCCCCAAGGGGGCTACACCCCTCTACCGGGGAGAGCCGGTGAGGCTACCGTGCCCCAGGTGAGCAGGTGGTGGTTCCAGGCCTCTCTCGACCGCTCGCGCAGCCCCGTCCCCCCATGACGACTCCTCGCCTTACCGAGGTGCCGCGATGACCGCGAAGCTCGAGACGTTCGTCCCCGCCGGAGCGCCCGTGGTGGTGCCTGCCCCCGCTCCCGTGCCCGCCTCCGCCAACGTCGTGGCGCAGCGCGAGGTGAACCTGCGCGAGGAGCAGGCGCGGCTGGCGCGCTGGAAGGCGATTGAAGAGGCCGGCGGCCAGGAGGCGTGGGTCGAGGCCGAGCTGAAGACCAAGGGGCTCGCGCCCGAGCACGAGGACGTCAGCGGTCTCTCGGAAAAGGAGAAGACGGCCTGGAAGGAGAAGAAGAAGGCCGAGGCCGCCGAGCGCCGGGCACTGAAGCGGCTGGCGTGGGAGGCGTGGCGCACCGCGCACATCAACCACCTGGGCGCGGGGGTGCACTGGGAGGAGACGGGAGGCCCGGACAAGTTCGACCTGAAGGACCGCGAGGAGCGGGCGAAGGCGAACGGGCTGCCGGAGCTGGAGTCGGCGCAGTCGCTGGCGAAGGCGCTGGGGCTGAGCGTGGCGAGGCTGCGCTGGTTCAGCTACCACCGGGAGGTGGACACGGGGACGCACTACCGGAGCTGGGAGATTCCCAAGCGGGACGGTGGGAAGCGGACCATCACCTCGCCGAAGAAGGAGCTGAAGGAGGCGCAGCGCTGGGTGCTGGCGAACGTGGTCGAGCGGCTGCCAGTGCACGGGGCGGCGCACGGCTTCGTGGCGGGACGTTCCATCGTCACCAACGCGCTGGCGCACAAGAGCGCGGACGTGGTGGTGAAGATGGACATCAAGGACTTCTTCCCCTCGGTGACGTGGCAGCGGGTGAAGGGACTGCTGCGCAAGGGAGGGCTGACGGAGGGCACGGCGACGCTGCTGGCGCTGATGGCCACGGAGGCGCCGCGCGAGGTGGTGCAGTTCCGAGGCAAGACGCTGTACGTGGCGAAGGGACCGCGAGCGCTGCCGCAGGGAGCGCCGACGTCGCCGGGAATCACGAATGCGCTGTGCCTGCGCCTGGACAAGCGGCTGTCGGCGCTGTCGAGGCGGCTGGGCTTCGCCTACACGCGCTACGCGGATGACATGACGTTCTCCTGGAGGCGCAGCCGGGGGAAGACGGAAGCGCCGGTGTCGGTGCTGATTTCCCGGGTGGAGAAGGTGCTGGAGGCGGAAGGCTTCCGGGTGCACCCGGACAAGACGCGGGTGATGCGTCCGGGGAGCCGGCAGGTGGTGACGGGGCTGGTGGTGAACGAGGCGCCGAAGGGCCAGCCGGGAGCGCGAGTACCGCGCGAGGTGATGCGCCAGCTGCGAGCGGCGCTGCACAACCGGGAGAAGGGCAAGCCGGGCCAGGAGGGCGAGACGCTCGAGCAGCTCAAGGGCCTGGCCGCCTTCATCCACATGACGGACCCGGCGAAGGGCCGCGCGTTCCTGGACCGCATCGCCGTGCTGGAGAAGCGTCAGGGATAATCCGAGCAGGATTGTCCCTCAACGTCGCGCAGTGCCCCGGGGAAGTGACCGGGTGGCACTAGTAGCGTGCATGGGCGAATGTCTCCATTCGACTGTTCAGCAGGTCATTGGCAAAGCCACGCACGATGAGGGCTTCCAAGTCTCCTATCATGCCGTCATCAATGCAATACGCACTGAAGTACGCGGCCAGCTCGTGCAGGTAGAGGTGCTGCTGGTATGGCTGTCGATGTTGCTTGTGTTGGGGCTTGAAGATCTGATTGCGACTGGGATGGTCGACCCGGAAGAACATCTGGGTTCCGCGCTCGCGATTGAATGCGTTGTTTATCTCCTTCCAGAGGGTCTGCCTCCTGGCCTTTCCAGCATAGAGCGCGCGCCCGCCCGAGTCGTAGAAGATATATATCCCATAGGTTGAATCCAATTCCTTCCGGAGCCCTTTCAAGTAGGTCGAGTCTCCAGCACGAAAGATTTCGTATCGGGAGTTCCGCGCTGAAGTGGCGCACTGGAGTTTGAAGTGCTCGACGACGGGCTTGATGGTGTGGTGCTGGGCGTGCTGGATCGCTGCAGCCTGGGCCTTGAGCAGGAGACGAGCCAATTGGAGAGGCGTCAGGCGCTTGCGCGTTTTCGTCCAGTTGTTCAGCGTATTGGCAGTAATGCCAAGTTTCTTTGCCAGTTCAATCTGGGAATCGGTCCCTAATTTTGCCTTAAGAGCTGCGAGCAGTTCGTGGGCTTTCATTTCCTGTCGATGATACACCTCCTGGGTCAGGAATTCCTCACCCAATCTCCGACTCGCACCGCGGACATCAGGTGATGCGCGAGCGCATCCCCGAGGTCCACGAGTCAGTGCACGGGCTCCAGCGCGAGCTCCACCCCCTCGGGCTTCTCGAAAACAACGAAGCCGTTGGCCTTCGCCCGCTGCAACGTGAGCGCGTAGAGCGCGGCGCTCCCCGAGTCCTTCTCCGCCTTGCCCTTGAGCTGTCCGAGCCGCTCCTGCCACCACTCCCGCGTGTGGCCCGCTCGCAGCTCGACCACGTCGGACGGTCCCGCGGCCCGCGATGACGCCAGCGTGGCGTCTCCCATGAACACAGCCGATACGCCCGCCGTCGCCTCATCCGCGCTCAGCCCGCCCTCGCTCCACTGCTTCACCACCTTCCCACCTGGCTTGTGGCCTGGAGGTCTCACGACGCCTTCCCTCTCGCCACGACGGAGCCGACGCGCATTGACGGCTCGTCGTACGCGACACAACTGAAACTTCCGCCCGGCAACTATCACCACCGGTTTGCAATGAGGCCGTCCTCCCGACGTTCAACTCGCATCCGGAATCTTCCGGAGCATTCGAACAAGGATTCTCACAACCATGCGGAAGCTCTTTCGACGTCCGTTCACCGCACTGACGTGTGCGATTGCATTGGGACTCCAGGCCTGTGGCGAGGGTCTGCCGCTCGAACAGCGAGAGGCGCCGTGGGTGGAGACCACCGCCCCGGCCGCCCTGGTACAGCCGTCCACCGCCGAGGAGACGGACATCCTGGTCGCGCTGCAGTCCATCCCCGGCCTCGCGGTGGTGCGGGAAGGCACGACGCGCATCCCCGGCACGCGCTTCTTCGTCCTCACCTATGACCAGCCGGCGGACCACCGGCATCCCGAGGGCCAGCGCTTCCAGCAGCGCATGACCCTGCTCCACCGCACCACGCAGGCGCCCATGGTGCTGGCCACCACGGGCTACGGCATCGGCACGAGCGCCGGACAGTTCGAGCCCACCGCGCTGCTCCAGGCCAACCAGCTCCTCGTCGAGCACCGCTTCTTCGGCCCCTCCACGCCCTCGCCAGCCAACTGGGAGCACCTCACGCTGGAGCAGGCCGCGGCGGACCACCACCGCATCGTGGCCGCCTTCAAGTCCCTCTACGGCGCGAAGTGGGTGAGCACCGGTGGCAGCAAGGGAGGCATGGCGTCCCTCTACCACCGCGCCCTCTACCCGAACGACGTGGACGCCACCGTGGCCTACGTGGCGCCCAGCAGCCACGGCCCGCAGGACCCGCGCTACATCCACTTCCTCAGCCGCGTGGGTGACGCCGACTGCCGCGAGCGCATCCGCGACTTCCAGCGGGACGCGCTGTCGCGGCGCGAGGAATTGGTGCCGGCGCTCGCCCTCGAGGCGGCGGCCCAGGGCCTGTCGCTCGACTTCCTCGGCGCGGACAAGGCCTTCGAGTTCATGGTGCTCGAACTGCCCTTCTCCTTCTGGCAGTACGGCGACCCCGCGACGTGCCCCACCATCCCCGAGCCCGGCGCGCGAACGGAGGGGATGCTGAGCGCGCTCGATGCCTTCGTCGGCGTCCTCTCCTTCAGCGACCTCGCCATCAACTACTACGCGCCCTACTACTTCCAGGCGGGCACGCAACTCGGCAACTACCGCTCCGATGAGCGGCACCTGCACGGCCTGGTGCGCTACCCCCGGCAGTACGCGCCGGCCAGCCTCGTGCCCTTCTCCATCGAGCCCTACGGCTTCGACCACGGCTCCATTCCCCGCATCGAGGCGTGGGTGAAGAACCGCGGCGAGCGCATCCTCCTCGTCTACGGACAGCTCGACCCCTGGTCCACCAACGCCTTCGACGTGCGCGAGCGCAATGATTCGTACCGCTTCTTTGTGCCCGGCGGAAACCACGGCTCCTCCATCTTCCAGCTCCCCGAGGCCGAGCGCACCGTGGCCCTGGAGCGGCTGTCCGCGTGGATGGGCCTCCCTCCCGCCGAGTCCGGCCGCGTCGCGATGAAGGCTTCCGCCCTGGCCTCCGGCGAGGAGCCCGTACAGTCGCTCGCCTTCGACCGCCGCCGTCCTCCGCCGCAGGAGTAGCCGTCCCGAAACCTCTCCTTCCGCGAACACCTGAGGAGCGAGACATTCTGGAGATGCGCTGGAACCTGAAAGCACCGGGGCCGGAACTTGAACGGCATCCGCGACGCGATGCCGGAGGAGCATCGAGACCTCGTGCGGTCCCTGTATGGTAAGAGTTTGAGCGCGTCCAAGTGCGCGGGGTTGTCCAGGTCGAGCAGCGCGGCCGTCAGCCCGCGGCACGCGCCCTCCATTCTACAACGGCATGCGGTCCTTCGATCCTCCGAGCAGTTCGAACGCGGCGTCCCATGTCTGGGAATCGGATTCAGCGCGCGGCGGCAGGCGGTAGTGGGCGGGTCGGCCGTCCTCGTCCGGAGCCCTAGGATCGGCGCCCGCGTCGAGAAGCAGCTTGATCATCGGAAGGTCCAGCCGACGTGCCGCATGCCCGAGCGCGGTGTATCCGGTCAGCCCGCCCCAGTCGTTGATCGTCCGAGCCGCCCCCGCGCCCAGGAGGAGAAAGGCGATGCCCAGATCGCCCACGCCCGCGGCCGCCCGCAGTGGCGTGTCCCCTTCGCTGCTACGCACGTTGGGATCAGCCCCCGCCTTCAGAAGCGCTTCGACTGCCCCCTGCTGACCTTCGAAGACCGCCACCAACAAGGGGGTCACGTCCCGCCCGACGTTCCATGCGTTGACGTCCGCGCCGTGCTCAAGGAGCGCCATGAGCACGTCGAGCCCGCCTCGCTCTGCGAGTTCGTTGATGGCCACATGCAGCGGACGCAAACCCGGCCACTGCGCCTGCGGCTCGTTCGGATCGGCACCACCGGCCAGCAGCGCCTTGACCCGGGACGCATCGTGCAGTTCGATCGCTGCGAAGAGTTCTTTCGACATGGCTCACAGCTCCGCCATCGGATGACCAGGGGCGCAATTCTGGTCTTCAAGCATCCTGGTATTCGCGAAGGCCTTCTCTACTTCGGTAATTGCGTTCTCATGGCTCGGGTCGGGATTACCTCCAAAGCATTCTTTTTGAATCTGCCACCGCTTCTCCAGGAGCTTTTTCTGAGCTTCAAGACGCTGCCGGATCCTAGAGCACGGCACCTTGGCCATCTTCTTTTCGTTCCATGATCCGGGCGACTTCGGATCGAGGGGTGGAACTGACCGGGTGAGCAGCTCCTTCTCCTCCTGAAGCTCGTCGAGCCGGCTGTTCTTGCAGGTCTGAGCCGCGTGGCGGGGGACCCGGTCGTACTCCTCCACGCTGGAGTAGTTCCTCCCCGTCGCCGGATTGGTCTTTTTCCGCCAATGGGTGGGAGCTGTGACCGCCGCAACCGGGTCCGAATCAACGTCCGGCACGACCTCCTCTGCTTCCTGACGCTCAAATTCCTCCATGAACCGCCTCGACTCCTCCGCTACGTCCAGCAGCCGCGCCTCGTACTCCCGCTGAGCGTCGACCCACTCCGGGCGGCGGTCTATCTCCGCTGGGGCGGTGCTGGAGGGATAGAGCAGGACGAGGACCGCGAGCAACGGGCCCACACGGGGGAGCGTTTCAGCGACCGTCCTGGCGCGTCCAGCCAACGCGACCCCCTCCGCTCCCCTCGACACCTCGGCAGCTTGCCCGCTCGTCTTCCCGGCTCTGGAGAATCGCTCAAAAGCTCGCTCCGCTGCGGTGAGCCTTCCGTCCAACGCTTCCCATTGACGCGGCTCCAGGTCCGTGCGCGCTCGAAAGAGCAGTGCCCTGGCCTGCTCCAGGTCCGCCTTTCTAATCCGCGACTGTTGATGCACCGGGTCCATCGGCGCGGACACGAGCCGGATGCTCGGTCCCGAGGGACGAGTCGGGACGAAGGCGTGATGCCTTGGCATCGACAGCGGGGCGGGCGCACTCGCGCAGGCGGAGAGAAAAAGCAGAAGTGCGATGCACGCTCGGAAGCGCATGGCTATGTCTTCCAACAAATTCAGGACCTGAAGGGTCCTGGTGAGGCCATTCGGAGTATGGTGCGCAATCTGACAGTGAGGGGTTCCAGGGGGGCCGGGGCGCAGGAAGGGTGTCAGACAATTCGTAGGCACTGTTTGATACCTTCCCCAGGCGGGCACACAGCTCGGCAGCTACCGCTCCGACGAGCGGCACCTGCACGGCCTGCTGCACTACCCCCGGCAGTACGCGCCGGCCAGCCTCGTGCCCTTCTCCATCGAGCCCTACGGCTTCGACCACGGCTCCATTCCCCGCATCGAGGCGTGGGTGAAGAACCGCGGCGAGCGCATCCTCCTCGTCTACGGACAGCTCGACCCCTGGTCCACCACTAGTCCGCCAGTGTCGACAGGTCGCCCGGATCCTGGCCCATCTCCACCGCCTTGAGGTAGCGCCGCACAATCTTCCCGGAGCGGGTCTTCGGGAGCGATGTCCGGATGTCGATGTCGGACGGGGTCGCGATGGGGCCGAGATCCTGCCGCACATGGTCGCGCAGCGACGCGAGAAGGCTGGGGCTCTGGGTGATGCCGCTGCGCAGAACGACGAATGCCTTGATGCGCTCGCCCTTGAGCGGATCCGGCAGGCCCACGACGGCGCTCTCGGCGACAGCGGGGTGGCGGAGCAGTGAGGACTCCACGTCCGCCGTCCCGATGCGATGGCCGGCCACGTTCATCACGTCGTCGGCGCGGCCGAGCACCGCGAAATAGCCGTCCGCGTCCTTCACGGCGATGTCTCCCGCCGTGTAGACGCCCGGAATCTGCGTCCAGTACTTCTCGTAACGGGCGTGGTCGTTCCACACGGTCCGGAGCATGTACGGCACCGGCTTCTTGATGACGAGCAGGCCACCGTACCCGTCCAGTACGGGCTTGCCGTCCGGATCCACGATGGCGGCCTCGACGCCGGGCAGGGGCTTGCCGACCTTGCCCGGGCGCGCGTCGAAGGTGGGGAGCGTCCCGAGCACCGGTGCCGCAATCTCGGTCTGCCAGAAGTTGTCCACCACCAGGCCGCCCGACTGGCCGACGAGGTGGGTCTGCGCCCAGTGGTGCGCCTCGGGGTTGAGTGGCTCGCCCGCGCAGGCGACGAGCCGGAGCTTCTTCAGGTCATAGCGCGCCGGCGCCTCCCCGCCATGGCTCATCCACATGCGCACCGCGGTGGGCGCAGTGAACATCACGTTGATGCCGTACCGCTCGCACAGCTCCCAGGTGACATCAGGCGAGGGGTAGTCGGGGACGCCCTCGCGGCAGAACACCGTCGCGCCGATGGAGAGCGGCCCATACACGATGAAGGAGTGCCCGACGATCCATCCGATGTCGGAGGTCGACCAGTAGATGTCACGGTCGCCAATCTGGAAGAAGGCTCGCGCGAGGTAGGTCGTGCCGACGAGGTACCCGCCATTCGTGTGGACGACGCCCTTGGGCTTTCCGGTCGTGCCGGAGGTGTAGAGGATGAAGAGCGGATCCTCCGAGTCCATGGGCTCGGGTGGGCAGTGGATGGCGCTCCCGCCCTGCACGTCGTAGAAGTCGTGCTCGCGCTCCGACTCGAAGGTGAACGGCGCGTCGCCCGGGCGAGAGCCACGGCGGTGCACGATGACGTGCTCGACCGAGTAGAGGTCGCGGATGGCTTCGTCGACAGTGGGCTTGAGGGGCAGCTTCTTCCCGCGGCGGTACGCGAAGTCCGCGCAGATGACGACCTTGGCGCCACAGTCCTCGACGCGGCTGCGGAGCGCCTGCGTCCCCATGCCGGCGAATACCACCGAGTGGATGGCGCCAATGCGCGCACAGGCGAGCATCGAGATGATGCCCTCGGGGGTGAGCGGCATGTAGATGATGACGCGCTCGCCCTTCTTCACGCCGAGCTTCTTGAGCGCGTTCGCGAACCGGTTCACCTCCCGGTAGAGCCGGTTGTACGTGTACGTCTGCTCCTCGCCGTCCTCGCCCACCCAGATGAGCGCGGCCTTGAGACGCTTGTCACCGAGCGCGTGGCGGTCAATGCAGTTGACCGTCGCGTTCAGTTTGCCGCCAAGGAACCACTGGTGACGCGGCAGGTCGAAGCGGAAGACCTCATCGAACGGCCGCATCCATTCGATGAGCTTCGCCTTCTCGCGCCAGAATCCCTCGGGATCCTGGGTGGCGTGTTGACGCTCGATGGCGTCGTTCGGCAGCTGCGCCTGCTGGGCGAGCCACACTGGAGCCGCGATGATGCGCTCGTCCTTGGAGAGCGCGCTGACCGCGGCGCGCTGGGCTTCAGTCAAGTCGGGGAGTTTCTCGTGAGCCATACGACGCCTTTCCGATCGCGAGGGGGGTAACCATCGCGCAGGTGGGTGTCAGACGAACGAGGTGGGGGGAGAACACATGCTACCCGAACCGGGGGGCCGGTGGGCAAGTGCGGACGACTCGGTTCAGCGCGTGGACTTCGGCGCGTGAAGCCGTAGCAGCAGCGCGCGCAGGGGGCTGTCGCCCACCATGGGCCCGAGCGTGTGGAGGCGATGGGTCACCGCGTGGGCCTGGTCGATGAGCTCCTGGCCGAAGCGCTCGTCCTGGCCCGAGCGCCTCCAGACGCGCAGCCCCCAGCGCAAGCGCTCGCCGTGGGCCCGCGCCTCCACGAGCTGGGGGAGGAGCTCGCTGGCGCCGTGCCCCTGCACCAGCGTCCGCTCGGCGTGCCGCGCGCAGAGCCCCACGATGGAGCCCAGGAACGTCATCAGCCCGAGCACGTCGCGCACCACGCCACTGTGCTCGGAGAGCTGGGTGAGGAACGCGGCGCCCCCGAGCAGCGGCAGGAGCTGTCCGGCGAACTGGAAGTGCTGCGACCACGAGGCCTTCCACCGCAGCGTCTCCAGCCACGTGTCGGAGCGGGACAGGGTCGCCTCAAGCAGCTCCTCCGCCGCGCGGACCCGCTCGAGCGGCGTGTCGGCGCCCTCGGCTCCGTCCACGGGACTGGCCTCGCGTGACGATAGGCCGCGCGGGGTCTTCGGGATGGAGAAACGCTCTCCCTCCCAGGCGGTGAAGAACCCGGGGCTTCCCATGTCTCTTGGCTCGATCACGCAGCCACCTCCGCGTCGGACTTCCCATGAAGATGGAGTCGCGCTCGCGTGCTGTGATGGGCCCGACGGTGGCTCGCCCGGCCGTCCGCGTCACTCAGTGCGTGGTGCGCTTCACCGGACGGGCGTTTTCCCGCGGGCCGGACAGCACGTCACCGGGCGGGCAATCAGGCACGCGCGGAGGGTTGTCCGGTACACGGGAGGTGGCGAGCGGCTCCCCCAAGAGAGCGCAGAGGAGGGGAAGCGTGGCACCCGAGGCCGCGGTAAGATGACGCTCCATGGGAACTTTCCTGGTGTATCTTGTGCTTACGATTCCTCCGTTGGTTTCGAGCCAGGTGAACTCCGGGGTGACTGCGGTGTCGGGTGCAGTCGAAATCAGGTCGCTTTCGCTGCTGGGCGTCGATGTGAATCGCGGCCTCGTTGGCGTCAAAGTCGTTTCGACCGCTAAAGCATACACGGAGACGGATGGCTCGAGCGTTGGAGAAGAACGCTTCGCGCCCACGCGCTGCCACTACGCAGGCATGAACAAGACGCCGTTCGACGGCGTGATGCTCGCACTCCTGCACGCTGGAGCGGACGACGAAGCGTCGTGGGTAATCTATGAGCCCGCGTACGATGAATCGCGTTGTACGGCGCCTGCCGTCTCCAAGGCGCGCCTCGCCCAAGCCAAGGCTGCGTTTGCTAAAGCGAACATCACCATGGACCAAAAGGTCGAGTTCGCGGCAACGCCGGACGCCAAAGGGCAATTGTCCCTGAAGATCGGCGACCGCACGGTCGTGGTTCAGACGAGCAAGAAAACCGACGATTGCGACGCCGAGGCGGATCCAGCGAAGGTCAAGGCGTCGCGCTGCGCCGAAGGATTCGATCGTATCCTCACCGTGACTTTTGCAGTCGACGGTCAGCCGTTTTACCAGAGCTGGGACAGCTACACGGCCGCCTATGCAGGCAGTGCTGAGCTCGAAGTGCTAGGCGCGTTCGTGAGTGGCACGAAGGTTCTCTTCCTCCAGCGTTTGACGACCGCAAGCGGCATGCAGGGCCCATCTTCGGCGCAAACCACCATCAGTGTCTCGCCGGTCTTCGACTTCGCCAAATGAAGCGAGTGCTCGTTGTGTTCGCTAGAGCGACGCTCGTCACTGCACTGATGTTTTGGTCGATACAGCATGAGAACGCGCGTCACAGCTGTATATCGTCGTGACGCGGCGGGGCTTCCCTCCGTCCCCACGGCCCAGATGTCCTGGGAGGTGGCACAGCCCCCCACCCAGGGAGGCCCGTGACGCGGCGCTCAAGACGGGGGAGGTGGGACGGAATGCCCCGGAGCAACGACCGCTCTCAGGCGACCGCCTCGACCCCCGCGCTCGACCGGCGCTCCGCAGGATGAGTGCTGCTGCCCTTCCAGCGCATCAGTGCGACGACCGCCAGTCCCAGAAGCACGACGCTGACGACGGACGCTTCCAGGCCAAAGCCGCCGCCCGTGAGCCATTCCGGGCCACCGTGGTAGACCGGCGTCCACCATCCTTTTGATTCGTTGCCGCTCACGGCGAATCCCAGGCTGCCCATCGCCCAGTTCCACCCCATGTGCACGCCGACCGGAAGCGCGAGGCTGCCCGTGCGCAGGTAACAAAGGCCCAGCATCAACCCCGCCAGAAAGATGTTGAGCATCGCCAGCACCACCGTGCTTCCGCTCATGCCGGGACCAAACGGGTGGGCCAGGCAGAAGGTCACGGCGATCACGAGCTGCGCCCAGACCGGACCGATGCCCTTGATCGCCCGTTGGAACGCATAGCCATGAAATATCGTCTCCTCGAAGAGCGCCACCGCCAGCATCGTCCAAGCATTCTTCAGGAACAGGGTCGCGTAGACATCCGCTGTCCGCACCAGATGAAAGCCGTCGGCCAGCCAGACGACGACGGCCGTCAGTCCAAGGATGCCGGCACCCCCCACCCATCCGAGGCCGAAGTCACGGACGGAACGCCGGCCGACCGTCAGTCCCAGGGAGGCAAGGGGCAGACCCTCGAGACGCAGGCAGATCCAGCTCGCGAGGAATGCGCCGAGGAAGGCAAGGTGCGGCTCCGGCACGAACCGTCTGAACGTGTCCGGCAACGTTCTGCGGGCGAAGATCAGGCCCACGACCATCACGGCCATCAGCGCGAAGAAACCGATGGCTTTCCAGCCGTTGCGCAGACGCTTGTCACCGTCGAAAAAGAAAAACCGCATGGTGATTCCTCTCTGGGTCCGAATCGAAAAGGCCGAGGTGTTGCCAGGTCACGGGCGATGACTCGATGAGCGCCTGCGTCCGTTGCCCGCGCTCTTTCCTTCTTTCGACAGCCGCGCACGTGCCTCGGCAATGCGCTCGCCGAACGACTTCGCCTCGAGCGCCTCGATGGCACTTTCGAGGATTCGCGAGAGGGGCATGGGCAGCTCGGCATCCAGACTGGCCGCGGCGCTCGCGGTGGCTTGCCAGTGCATCTGCAACCGGGGCAATAGCTCGCGCCCCGCGTCGGTGAGGCGGATCAAGCGCTGGCGTCCATCGACCGGTCCCGGTTCCGAGGACACCAGCCCTTCCTTGACCATGAGCGCGAGCGTCTGTGTCACCGCGGGCTGCGTGATGCCGGAGGCCTCGGCAATCTGGCCGATCGTCAAGGGCTCTCGCTGCATCAAGGTGCGTATCACGGGTGTGTAGCGCGGTCGGTAGGGAAGCCCTTCTGCCTCGTAGGCCTGACCCACTGCCCCATCAAGCAGGTCGATCAGGTGCCGCAACTGCGTTCCGAGTCCCCGGTGCATGGGGTAGATATATAAGCACTAATACAAATAGCCAGGAAAAAGGGCTCCGGATGAGCGGCTCCCACCCCGCCAGCGGGCCAAACCAGGCCCGCCGCGAGCGCAGCCTCTCCTCACCCCTTCATGTTCGAGCCGAGCTGGGACGAAGGGTGCGGCACGGCGAAGCCCTGATCGATGACGGACAGGCTCCCCTCGAAGTCGAGAGCGCTCGCGTCGAAGGGCGCGGTGGATGTGTTCGCCTGCGTGCGGTGTGCAGGCAGGCGGCGAGTTGCCCCAGAAGCCCACGCCCCTTGCCGCCCCCCCTCCCAGGTGGGCCGCTTGGGCCGGCGTGTGCATGAAGAGGGCTGCACCTCCTCTCCTCCGGCCCGGCTCTCGGCCCGGGTGGCGCCCGTTGGCGACCCTTCCCTCCCCCTCGGCTCCTGCCTTTTCCCTCAACAGAGCCCCCATCCGTCTATGTGCAACGTCATCTCGAACCCCGGGTTCCACGCGGCAGTTTCAATCGTCGATCAATTGGTAAGCCGAGGTCCAAAAATCGTGAGTGACGTTGGGAATACGCAGCCAATGAGCCGGGAATCCGGAAGAACAAGCGCCGCGGCGGGAGTGTTCCTGGCGGGGAGGTCGTTGTGGGGCGGAGCGCCCCCGCTGCGTCAGGAGTGGGATGCAACCCCGCACTTCCTCCGCCCTGGGAAGCAGATGCATCGCTGGCCGTCCGCTTGATGTGCCGTTCGGCAAGTCCAGATTTGTTTGGATCTGGAAGGCCAGCCGCGGGCGCGGCGGACACAGGGTGAGCAGGCGAGCCACGGAGGGACTGCCGGTGGGCATCCGAAAGGCCGCGATGGTGAGCAGCACCGTGAGGGATCTGGCCGAGCATCGCGACGCCGTGCTCCAGGCGTGTCTCGAGGTGGGCGTGTTCCCCAGGATGATGGAGTACCTGCCGGCGAGCGATGCCGAGGCGGTAAGCGTCTCGACGGAGATGGTCGACCAGTCGGAGCTGTACATCGGCGTCTTCGCGCACCGCTACGGCTACGTGCCTCCGGGCGGCACTCGCTCCGTCACGGAGATGGAGTACGAGCGTGCCGTGCAGCGCGGCATCCCGCGGCTGATCTTCCTGATGAGCGACGACTACCGCGGGCTGCGGGCGAGCGACATCGAAACAGGAGCCGGCGCGGAGCGTCTGAAGGCACTCAAGTCGCGGCTGCAGACCGAGCGCGTGGTCAAGTACTTCACGTCGCCGGAGAATCTCCGCGCGAACGTGGTCGAGGCCCTCGTGAAGTACGTGACGACGGCCGAGCGTGCGCCCCCGGGACCATCCGCCAGTCTCTCCGACCTGAACGTCAGCTCGCTCGACTCGCCCCGCCGGCGCACCCCGCTCGACGGCCATCCGGTGCTCGCCCCGCCGGGTGGGCCGCCCCAGCTCTTCACCGGCGGCGTCCACGTCTCGTTCACCCTGGCGCACAACGGCGAGGGCAAGCACTCCATCAATCTGCACGCGACGGAGCTCGAGGTCGTGCGATTCACTCCCGGCCGGCGTCCGGAGTACGCGTACGAAATCGAGGGCGCGCGCCTGATCGGAGCCGGAGTCGCACAACCTCACGTCTTTACCGTCCTGGTCTTCGGCAACCGCGTCATGCCGGCGCGGTGGGTCATCGACGCCAAGCGGGGCACCTTTCGCGAGGCGAAGAGCGCGAACTTCTTCGACACCGACGACCCCCGCATCCTCACCTTCCCCGCCGGCGGAGCGGACATCGAGGAGCTCAAGGGGACCGTGATGACGTGCGAGCAGGGCCTGTACGAGCTGCGGTTCGTCTTCCACTACAGCGTGGCCGGCGTGGACCGGCAGCGGACCTCGGAGGTGGCCCATGTCTACTCCGACGAGTGAGTACCTGAGTGGCCTCGCCATCCCCACTCCGCCGCGGCGCGACGGGCGGCCACAGCGGGACCCACGGCTCGAGCAACTCGCGGGCTCCATCCTCGCCTTCGAGGCCCTCTCCCAAGGCCTCATGGATTACGCCGGTGACGCGCAAGACCCGAGGCCCTTGCGGCCGCGGAGCCTCTATGACCTCAAGAAGTGGAGCGCCGACTACTTCCCCTACGCGCGCTACCGCGGGGCATTTCCCGACACGACGATCTATCTCGCGTTCTGTAGCGATCGGGCGAAGCTGCCGCTCGACCAGGCCGTGCCGGTCCCTCGCGAGGACCTCTGGTGGCTCGCCGCCTCGAGTGACACGCTGCTCGTCTCTGACCGCCTCACCCACCACTACACAGCCGTGTGGTACGTGGACGAGGACGAGGGCCGCATCCACCTGCTCGACCCGTGGCCCGACCGGATCTTCCTCAAGAAAGGGCTCAACGCCGCCGGAGTGGAGGCACGCATCGAGCCGGTCACGAGCGACGCCAAGCACAGGCGCATCAGCATCACACGCGAGGAGTTCCTGCGAGTCGCCGTGGGCCTGATCACGCGCGATACGCCGGAGCTGATCGAGGACTACCTGGCCGCGCGATCCGGCGGGTGCAAGCGGTTCGACGTGCGACTGGCCTTCGGCCTCGCGCTGATGGACGCGGAGCAGTATGCGCTCGCCCGGTTCGCGACAGTGCACCTGGAGGCGGCCCTGCGCCTGGCCGAGGCGGCGGGACAGGCCGAGAGAGCACAGGACGCGGCAGCGCGACTCCATGTCGCCCTCGTCTCCGCCATCCACTACCAGCGCTGGTCGAAGGACGACCTCGCCCCGAAGCCGTTCGAGGACGCACTGCGCCACCTCACGGCACGCTACGGGGAGGATCGCCTGCTCGCTGCGGCGTGGCTTCGAGAGCTGTGCAGCATTGGCCACGCCGCCGGCATCTCGCGGGACCATGACGCGGCGCTCCACTTTCTCGAGGTCGCGGTCTCCCGCTTCCCGGACGAGGAAGAGCCGTACCGGCTGCGGGCGAAGGTCCGAATGCTCATCGGGGACCCCGATGGCGCGCTCGACGACGCCACCAGGGCACTCGCGCTCAATGCAGCCAGCATTCGAGCGCTGGAGGCACGGAGGGACAGCTGGCATCCGGACGACCGCTTCAGCCGCGACGACGACCAAGCGAGAATCGGCGGCCTGCAGGAGCGCCGGTTCGATGAGCTCGACATGCGCGCCGCCGCGCTCATCGCTCTCCGGCGCCTCGTGGACGCACGTGCGGCAGCCGAGGAACTGGTGGCCCACGCACCGACGAGCTCCGACGGTTACGCGAAGCTGGCCGGGATCGAGCAACTCCTGGGCAACGACGCCGCGGCGGCAAACCACCTGCGCGAAGCGCGCGAGCGGGAGCAGAGCCCGCGACAGCGCGCGCGGCTCGACGCGCTGCTCGCGTCGCTCCAGGCTCCACCCGCCGTTGCCCCCAAGGCCGAAGCACCCAGCGCCAGCTCGGAGGTGCACCCATGAACACCCAGACGTCAGCCGACGAGCACCTGCACGCCGGCCAGGACGCGCTTCGGCGCGCCGTGTCGGCGCACGACGCCGCCGGGCTCCGTTTCGAGGACGTGCCGTACGACCCTGCCCTGCTGCTGCTCGCGCGCGAGCACTTCGAGGCCGCCTCGTCGCTGTTCGACACCGAGGGTCGCGCCACGGACGAGGCACGGGCCCGGCTCGGCGCGGCGGAGGTGTGGCTCAAGATGGCACCGAGTGCGGAGACGTCCACCGCCGCCGAGGCGAGCAGCCGCGCGGCCCTCGCGCTCCTCGATACGGTGACCGACTGGGCGATGAGCATCGACGCGTACCTCCTGCTGGCTGAGGCGATGGCGCCCCCGCTCGAGCACCTCGCGGACGGCGCCGAGAAGGAAGGCCGCATCGACCAAGCGCTCGGCGTACTTCGAGCGGCCGAGTACCTCGCCAGTCAGGAGCCGGATGCGTTCGCGAGGGCGCGCGTGAGCGCGCTGCTCTCGCGCGTGCTCGGCGAGCGCTTCCGAGGCGACCGGGACTCCAATCTGCTGGACGCGATCCGCGCGGGCCAGCGGGCACTCCCGGCACTGCGCGAGCGGCAACGGGAGTCACCCCTGAGCTACCCCGCGCTCCTCGCGCACCTCGGCAACTGCTTCATGAAGCTCGATGGGCCCCGGGAGCGCTGGCTCGCCGAGGGACTCGCCGCCTACCGCGACGGCCTGGCCGCCGCGGACCCGCGGCTCGCGCCACGGCTGCACCACCACCTCGGCGCGCACGTGACGATGGCCGAGTCGCTCATCGCCGCGCACGACGAGTCGCTTCCCGAGAAGGAGATGATGGGGCGCTTCGGTGCGCGGGTACAGGCGGCGCTCGATACGGGCGACATCGACGCCGCGGAGGAGGCGGCGCTGGAGACGCTGCGGTGGGCGTGGTCGCTGCGGCAGGCTCCCAACATCTGGGTGGGCGAGGCCCACAAGCTCCTCGGCAGCCTGTTGCTCCACCACGGCGACGTCGGCGGGGCGCAGAACCACTTCTATTGCGCGACAGTGGTGCTGTCCGCCGCAGCGGAGACGGGCGGGCCGCGCGAGGCGGCGCTCCTTGGCGGCGCCGAGCAACTCCTCGCGAGCGCGATGGACCGGCTGGGGCAGTCGGCGCTCACGGCACAGCTCACCGCACAGGCCCGGAGGGCCCTCGCCGCGGCCCGCTCGAGCTTGGAAGAGGGAATGCAACTCCTGGCCCGCGACCCAGCCGCGGCGCACGCGCACTTCGACCGGGCGCTCTCCCTCTATCCCCGAGACCCGCTCGCCCTGTTCTATCGTGGCGCCGCGGCGATGGGGCAATCGGCATTCGGCGCCGCGCTGCGCGACTTCGACGCCGTGCTCCACCTGCAGCCGTTGAACGTGGCGGCACTGTACAACCGCGCGCTCCTGCGAGCACAGCGCGGCGACGACGAGGGCGCGGTGGCAGACCTCGACAACCTCATCACCCGGTCACCCGGGATGACGGTCGCCTACTGGCAGCGCGCTGCGTGCCTCGAGCGCCTCGGCAGGGCCCAGGGCGCGGCGGCGGATCTGGAGCGCGTGCTGGGTGAGGTGTCGGACGCACAGGAGCGCGCGGCGATCGAAGCCCGCCTCGGTCGACTGCGAGGGGGCGGCGGGCGGTGAGACGGGAGCGGAGGAGACGAGCGTGGCGCCTGAAGCAGTGGCGAGGCAGGAAGCCAGGAAGGAGCGGCCAGCGCGAGCTGCGCGACACCTTCACCCGCCAGGACACCGCATTGTCCGAGGTCTTCCCCTGGGGGTGAGAAGGGCCTGAGCGGGCGTCCTTGTATGCCAGCGCACAGGATGCACGAAGGTGCCAGTGCACTCGGTGGAAACCCGCGCGTATAAGCCGCGTGAACACAAGCGGTACCAAAGGGAGGCTCCAGCTCGCCCTTCGAACTCGTTGGCCTCTCCCGCTGTGTGTGTTCAGCCGAAATTGGGGGGTCCAACCATGCATACCGAATATTCAAGACAAATGGCCGGCGCATCCGAGCCATCGGGGTGGCGTCGTTCATGGAGCGCGGCGCCGCTCGCGCTCGTACTGTTCGCCGGCATCGCCCATGCAATCACTCCGGCGAAACTCGCGTTGTTGCTGCCAGACACGAGCCCCACCGCGCTCCAGCAGCCGGAGATCGCCGCGTGGATTGATGCGGTGAAGGAAGAGGGCTATGCGCTCACGGTCTACAGCAACGCACAGTTCCTCGAAGACGGAGGGAGCGCCCGGCTCAAGTATCGTGGCATCATCGTTCCGGACCAGTCGCAGGTGCGGATGAGCGACGAGCTGGTCGCGGCGTTGAAGCGATACACGAGCGGCGGCGGCCAGTTGATGCTCGTCTACGACGCGGGCGCGCTCACGAGCACCGGGTTCTACTCCATACCGAAGTCGCGTTTCTCCGACATGGTCGGCGTCGATTATGTGCTCTACGACGAGCTGCGGGACTTCACGATCGGCCTGGGACCTGCCGTCGGCAAGCTCCGTGTGATGCGCGCGCTGGACATCCCGCCCGGCAAGTCCTTGGGGTACTCGCCGGAACTGTTGGCGGACTCGAGAATCGCCAGCTCGCGCGGCATCGTGTCGTTCCTGCCCTCGGGCCCGACCAACGTGGGCGGGCTCATCGGCCACGACCATGAAATCTATGCCAACATCCGCCCCACGCCACGGGGCCCTGTCATGGGCAGCTCGGGCCTGCCGTTGGCGACGCGGCACGCGACCGCGGTGGAGGCGAACCCGGTGCGGGGCGCCACTCCGATGAAGCCCACCCCGGCGCCACCGCTCGATCCGGACGACTCCTATCTGGCGAAGGTCGAGCCCGACTACGAAACACCGCATACGGCCGTGAATTACGGGTACAACGTCGTGTCGTATCCATCGTATGTCACACGGGGCTCGTTCGACGGCGAACCGCTGCTGACCTCGCCCTATCACGGGCTGATGGCGGGTACGCGCAACTACGGCGCGGGCCGCGTGCTGTTCGTGAACATGCCGTTGGTCTACCTGAAACTGCGAACCGATGGCATGCCGATGCACGGATTCATCGACTACTTCTCGCGACGCATGCTGAACCTGCCCCAGCTCACATCGGTCCCCGATGGTACGGCCGGGCTGATCCTGAACTGGCACCTGGACTCGAAGGAAGCACAGGCGCCGACGCAGCAATTGAAGGACATGGGCGTCTGGAAGAGCGGCCCGTTCTCCATCCACATGACCGCGGGTCCGGACACGGTGAACTTCGGCGATGGCGACGGATGGGATTTACCGAACAACAGCGTCGCTCAACGGTTCCTGCGGGAGTTCGTCGCGAGCGGTCATGAAGTGGGCAGCCACGGCGGATGGATTCACGACTATTACGGCTTCAACGCCAGCGAGACGAACGGGGAGACCTTCCAACAGTACCTGGCCCTGAACGACGACGCGGTGACCGCGGTGATCGGCCGCCCGAGCCGCGAATACTCCGCGCCCCTGGGCAACAACCCACTCTGGGCCGTCAGCTGGCTCGAGAACAAAGGCATCACCGCGTTCTACTTCCTCGGGCACACCGGCATGGCGCCGACCCGCTCTTGGCGAAATGGCACGCTCACCCACCCGTCCATCTGGACCATTCCGCTGACGACCTACGGGACGACCGCGACCTTCGAGGACTGGCAGGAGCAGAAGGTGCCAAAGGAGATCATCCGGAAATGGCACGAGGCGCTGATCGCCTTCGCCATCAACAACCGTACGACGCGCCTCATCTACGCGCACCCGCCGGGCGCGGTACTCTGGCCGGACGTGCTCAAGCATCTCCTCGACTCCGCTGAGCGGCAGAGCAAGCACCAGCAGTTCCGGTGGTACACGATGGCGCGCATCGCGCAGTTCATGAGCGACCGGCGAGACGTCACCTGGAGCGTGGATGCGTCACCCACCGGCGCGGTGCGGGTGACCGCGTCGCATCCGAGCAGCCTGGCCGGGATGACGTGGTGCTACAGGAAGTCCGCCTACACGAAGCCGCGCCTGCTCAGCGGAAAGGCGCGCATCGCCGATTCCGACACCGACTGGGTGGTGCGGGCGGAAGCGGGCAGCGGCCTCCAGTTCGAGGCGGCTCCCCGCCTCGGTGTACAGGACGACGACCCCAGCTGGAGGGACAACGGTCACTCCGCGACGCCGTGAATCGGGCTTCCCCACGGACCTGGCACCCGCGACCGGGTGCCAGGAACACCGGGGTGCCACACGTGCTCCGTCAGAGACGTACCTCGTGCGCAGCGAGCTCATCCAGCCTCCTGGTACGGCGGCGCGGCGTCTCGTCCTTTCGCACGGACTCGCTCACCCGCTCGGCGGGTGACTGCCAGGGCGCGGGGGACTCGCCCAGGAGGTGGCTGACGATGCGCTCGGCGGCGCGGCCATCTCCATAGGGATTGATGGCCCGTGCCATGTGCTCCTGCTCCTCGGGCTCGCAGAGCAACGTGGTGACGGCCTGCTCGATGCGCTCGGGGTCGGTGCCGACCAGCCGCACCGTGCCGGCCTCGACGGCCTCGGGCCGCTCGGTGACGTTGCGGAGCACCAGCACCGGTTTGCCCAGTGCCGGCGCCTCCTCCTGGATGCCGCCGGAGTCGGTGATGATGAGCTCCGCCTGTTTCATGAGGGCCACGAATGCGTGGTACGGCTGGGGCTCAATGAGGTGGATGCGCGCATGCCCTCCGAGGAGGCGGTGCGCCGGCTCCTGGACATGGGGGTTGGGGTGCACCGGGTACACCACCTCGACGTCCGGGAAGCGCTCCACGATGCGCCGCAAGGCCAGGAAGGTGGCCTCCAGGGGCGCGCCGAAGCTCTCGCGGCGATGCGCGGTGAGCAGGATGGGCCGGTGTCCGGCGGGCACCCGCACCCGGGCATCCTCGGGGCACACTCGCGCGCTCATCTGGAGGAGGGCGTCGATGGCGGTGTTCCCGGTGACGAGGATGCTCTCCGGCGCGACCCGCTCCGAGAGGAGGTTGGCCCGGGAGCGCGGCGTGGGCGCGAAGTGGAGGCTGCCCATCTGGGCGATGAACGCCCGGTTCGTCTCCTCGGGGAAGGGCTGGCGGCGATCATGGGTGCGCAGCCCCGCCTCCACGTGACCCACGGGGACATCCCGGTAGAACGCGGCCAGCGCGGTGGCGAACGCGGTGGTGGTATCGCCGTGCACCAGGACGAGGTCGGGCTTCTCCCGCTCGAGCACGCCGCCCATGGACATGAGGATGCGCGCGGTCAGTTCCTCCAGGCGCTGGCCGGGACGCATCAGGTCCAGGTCGATGTCCACGGGGATGCCGAACAACTCGTTCACCTGGTCGAGCATCGCGCGATGCTGGGCCGTCACGCAGATGCGTTGCTCCACCCCCCGGCGACGCAACTCAGAAACGACCGGAGCCATCTTGATGGCTTCTGGCCGGGTTCCAAACACAGTCAATACGCGCATGGTTCTTCTGCCCCCCGTGGGCTGCTTGAAGCGACAACGTTTCCGCGGCCCCGCTCGTCCGGGCTCACGGCGCCATCCTCATGGGGCCGACGAGCGCGAGGCACTGAGTGTGACCTGGGCTGGCTGCGCCTCGGGCCCGGTCTGGCTGAACACCGCGTCGCCGTCCACCGCGTGCACCTGCTCGATGGAGACGGAGCGCGTGTGCTCGGTGTGTACCCACTCCTTGTTGCGGCTCTTCATCATTCCCAAGAGGGTGATGGGGAGCCACGTCACCGCGAAGAGGAGGGAGCAGGCGTAGTTCAAATACAGCCGCGCGCGCACGCCCTCCAGGTACATGGCGAGCATCGGGTACACCCCGTACGCGCAGAGCAGGAGGGCCCATGCGTGGAGCGGCATGGAGAAGGGGGGGGCAAGCTCCTGGGGTTGAGACAGCAAGCAGGCGCCGAGCACCAGGGCGAGGCCCACCAGGGTGCCCACCACCGCCAGCGCCGGCTGGATGCAATACAAGGCCCCGTCGAACTGCGCCAGACTGTGGTTCAGCAAGGCGCGCTTGAACAACGGGAGGGCGTAGCGCCGGGCCACGTCCCAGTGGCCCTGCATCCAGCGGACACGCTGCCGCCACGACTGGCGCAGGGTCAGCGGCTTCTCGTCGTACGTCACCGCCTCGTGGGCCCAGCCCACCCGGAAGCCCTCCAGGAGCAGCCGCATCTGCAACTCCAGGTCATCGGTGAGGCAGGTGGGGTCCGGCTCGTACTGGCGCAGCAGCTCACGACGCACGCAGTAGCCGGTACCCCCCAACGCATTGCTGAGCCCGAGCCGCGAGCGCGCGAGCTGCCAGAGGCGGTTGGAAATCCAATACGCGGCGGAGATGGCCTTCGTCACCCAGGTGTCGGAGGGGTTCTTCGTGTCCAGGTAGCCCTGGATGATTCGCTCCCCCTGGGCGAGCCGGGTATTCATCACCTGGAGGAAGTTGCGGCTCGCCACGTTGTCGGCATCGAAGACACAGTAGGCGTCTGGCTGGTATTGGCGCTCCACCTGATCTCGCGCCCAGACGAGGGCATGTCCCTTGCCGCGCAGCTCGGAGTCGAAGCGCTCGAGGGCCTCGTCCGCGCCCGCCGTCCGGGCCACGGCCGCGGTGTCATCCGTGCAGTTGTCCGCGATGACGAAGATGCGGAACAGCTCGCGGGGATAGTCCTGTGCGAGCAGCGAACGGATGTTCTCCACGATGACCCGGGCCTCGTTGTGGGCCGGGACGAGCACCGCGAAGGTGTGGCGCGGGGGGCTCGGGGGGGTTGGCCTGGGTTTCGCCAGACCCGCCAATGCCAGAATGAAATTGTATGCCGCGAGAAGGAAGAGAATGAGCGCGACCGCGGTCAGGAGCATCATCATGGCTTTGAGGGAGGACTTCCGCTTTTCGAGAAGCGGGGTGGCGAGGTGCAACTGGTGTCCGCAGGCCTGCTTAATCTGATACGCCTGGAAGAGTGGCGCTCACCAGTACCCTTGGGTAGGACCAAGCGTATGGCGGAGAACGGCGGC
The DNA here is from genome assembly GCF_003044305.1 of Vitiosangium sp. GDMCC 1.1324. GTDB lineage: Bacteria > Myxococcota > Myxococcia > Myxococcales > Myxococcaceae > Archangium. Next base: position 939,583 of record NZ_PZOX01000002.1, read on the forward strand.
CCGCGCGGCGGATGGGTGGAGCCCTCCAGGTGCTTAATGTCGAGGCATGACACCGCTCCTCGTCCTTCTCGTCCTCACCCAGGCGCCGCCCGAGAAGGGCACGGGCCCACAAGGGACCGAACCCGTGGAGCCGTGGGTGCACGTCCAGCTCGAGCAGGGCTTCGAGCAGTACGAGGAGGACGGCCGTCTCTTCCTGAACACCCGCTTGGGCGCGGACTTCAAGGCCAGTCAGCGGGTGTGGCTGCGCACCGACATCTCCCGCGTCGAGAAGTTCGGCAAGTCGGGGTTCGGCACGAGCCTGCTGGCGGACATCCGTGTGGGCGAGACGCTGCGGCTGCTCCCGGGCGTCTCCCTGGGAGACGCGGACGTGCTCGCCGTGGCCACCGCCGGAGTGGGCGCGCTGTACTCCGGGTTGGACCTGTGGCCGGGTTTCGTGCTCACCGGCTGGCTCTCCCTGTACGCGTTCGCGGACAGCCGCGCCGTCGCCACCACCCTGGGGCTCATGCAGTACTACAAACGGTTCTGGCTCCAATACGACCTCCGGTACATGCAGGTGCTGAATGCCCGGGCCTCTGGCTTTTCGAGCTCGCTCAACCTGGGCGCCCGGTTCACCGAGCCGGTGCGGTTCGAGCTGAGCGTGGGCGCGAGCGGGGGCTACGACGCGTACCTCGCGCCCTACATCGCTCCGGACACCCGGGTGGAGCTTCGCGGCATCAATGCCAACGCACACCTCCGGCTCTGGGTGCTGCGCCATGCGGGCATCCAGACATCTGTCTGGACTGGGACGCAGTGGTGGAAGTCAGGCGCTCACGCCTTCACCTGGCAGGGCATGAGCGTGGGGCTGTGGATGGAGCAGTAGCGGAACGAGGTCAGAAGGAGACCGCCAGCCCCAACTCCCAGCCGGGCGAGAGCGCGGGCCGGGGCTGGGAGGGCTCGAACCGCCGGCCCAGCAGGGTCCGCACCTGGACCGCCAGCTCCGGAATCACCGGGACCTCGAGCAGCAAGGAGAGCTCCTCGCGAACCCAGCGGGGGCCGTGCAAGGTATCTGGCGGCTCCTCGGCACGAAGCGCCCGGGTGGCCACGAGGACGCCCTGGGAGCTCGCCCAGCCGAGCTGAAGCAGGTGCGAGGAGCCCTCCAGGCGGACCCGTGTCCACCGCAGCCGGTAGTCATAGCGCAGGGTGAAGGCGCCATACTGGAGCAGCGTCGCCGCACCCATCACCCCATGGGACGCGGAGGACAGGCGCGCCCCGGCCGCGGGACCGGCGAGGAGGGTGAGCGAGCCGAGCCGCCAGGCCCCCATCGCCGTCAGCTCCGCGCCGAGGCCCTCACGGCCGAGCACTTCCCTGTCCAGACTGCCTTCCAGCAGCAGCCCCGGCGCGCTCCGCCAGCTCCCCGCGACCCGGAGCCCGTACACTTCGGGAGACTCGCGGCGGTGGTACACCTCGACGCTCCACCCCAGCCGTGGGGAGGGGCGTCCGCTCAGGCCCGCGCTCCACCGGGCCTGTTTCCCCAGGGTTCCCAGCGACAACGCCCCCCGGAAGGTGTCCGGTGTGGGCCAGCGGGGCGCGATGACGGGGAGCATCTCGGCCGCGGCGGCGTCCTGGGCGGGCAGGGACGGGTCGGCCGCGGGCACATCGCCCTCGGTGGGCAGCTCGTCCGGCCGAGGCATCCGCCGCAGCTCCTCGGGCGTGAGCTCCCGGGCTTCGACTCGAGGCGCCACCCACAGCCCCGCCATCAGCAACAGGCTCGCGGTGATTCGAGTCATCTCGCGCTCTGGACGAAGTCGTGCACGGCCCACAGCCCGGTGAGGGTGGCCAGCTTGGGCTCGACCGGCATCCCGTCATCGGCTCGCACGCCCCAGTACCAGCCCCCGGTCTCGGGATCCTGCAGCCGTTCCAGGAGCCGGTTGCACTGCGCCACGAGCTCGTCGTCGCCCGCCGCCGTCGCGAGGGCGCGCAGCATCCCCGTGCAGACCACGTCGTAGTAGAGGGGATCCTGCTTCAAGAACCGGTCGCGACCCGTCGCCATGCCGAGGTAGCCGGGAACGGCGCCGGACCGGTGCTGGATGAACTTCAAGACGGGCAGCGCCCGCTCCAACTCGCCCAGCCGGACGAAGCCCAGGGCCGCGCGCAGGAGGTTGTCTCCAATGAGCGTCTCGTCGGAGTAGGGCTTCCAGTTCTCCACCGCGTACGGCGTGGGAGGGAAGCCCGGCTCATAGTGGTCCATGATGGCCCCCGAAGGGGTGACGGCCAGCCGATAGAAGGCCACCGCCTTGTGGAAGCGCTCCTCCATCTTGGGTGACTTGATGAGGGCCGCCACATCGGCGAGCGCCTTGAGCCACAGCAGCTCCACCTTGGTGTGGATGGAATTCACCAACGCACCCTTGTCGTGGATGCAGAGCATCGGGGCGCCGTGGTCTTCCTGCCACACGCCCTGGCGCACCCCGTTCATCAGCGAGAGGACCACGAAGGTGCAGGCACCGGCGGCCCCGCTGGCGAAGCGGATGTCCCCGGTGGCGAGGAACAGCCGATGAAGGGCGGTGGCGGCGAGGAGGTTGTCGCCCGCGTAGAAGGCCTCTCCCCTGACCAGTGCGCTCGCCGGGAGCGTCACCTCGGAAGGCATTCCGCCCCGCAGGTGCTTGGGGCCATTCTGGGGAACCTGGCACCGGAGCAGGGCCTCGCCGCAGCGCAGCGCCAGCTCGGGCCGGCCCGTGTCCAGCAGGTAGAGGCAGACCTTGGCGGTCACCGCGAGGGACAGCAGGGTGGGCCCCGTGGCCGGGTTGTCGTAGTAGTAGACGAACCCATCGCCCGGGCCTCGCTCGACGAACATCCGGCCCAGCAACCAGCGATCGAATCTCTCCTGCATGGGGCTCCGTGGCAATGGCGTGGGAGGACGCGGGGCGGTGGTGGGCCCAAGGCTTTCCCCCCGGGTGCTCCGCCTCATGCACGACGAGGCCGCGAGTGCCGCGGCTCCGGTGATGATGGCGCGCCGGGAGAGAGTGCGCGGTGCCTCCGGCTGTTGCTTCAGATGATTCATGCTCCCCCCACTTCAGAGCGCGGCGCCTCAAGCCTTAAGCACGCACGCCCCGGCTGTCACGCGAGCGCGTCCCCTTCGTCATGGAAGGCAACGAAACAGGCCTGGCAAAACTCTCGGAATGGGAGGGGCGCTGTTCGGAAGGGGACGCCGGCCGGCAAGCCGGGCGGCCCCTCTCAGCTCACAAGGGTGGGCCTGCTCCGGGTGCCTCTGGAGCCGCGACGTTTCGCGAATGTCGGCGACATGTCGCCGACAGCCGTTCCCCCCTCTCGGACCCGTCCCCAAGGGGGTTCTCCTCGGAAGAGCCTCATGGGCGTGCTGGCACGCAGCGTGCTCAAGGACCCCCCGAGCTCATTCGAGACTCCCAAAACTCGAGGTCCCACCGTGTACATCCCCCATTGGAAGAAGTTGATGTTCGCCGCCAGCCTCGCCGTCCTCCCGGCCTGCGGGATGGAGGCGCCGGACCCCACGCAACTGAGCCAGACGCGGGCCGGGCTCGACGCACTTGCCCCGGCGAGCTGCCAGGACATCAAAAACGCCCAGCCCTCCGCGGCGGATGGTGCATACGTGCTGTTCGTCGGCGGCGATAGGTCCAAGCCCTGGTCGGCCTGGTGCCACGACATGGCGGGCACTCCCACGGAGTACCTGTCGCTGTCTTCGACGGGCCCCTCGCTCAACTTCTCCCAGTACACCGCGGGCTACAACAACGGTGGGGGCACCAATGTGCGGACCCTCTTCACCAAGGTTCGCGTCGACCCCTCCACCCTGCGCGTGAGCACCGGCGACCGGACCTTCTCCTCCTCCTCCGGGCTGCTCTGGCACGGGGATGCCGTCACCTCGATGGCCTATGCCGCGGCGATGAATTGCGACTTCGGCAATCCCGGACTGGGCAACGTGGACCTGCGGGGCACTCCCTTCTCGGTGGCGCCTGGCGAGTTCGTGGCGGTCGGCTATTACGCCTCGGGCGGGGCCACCTACAGCGCGAACAACCAGGTGGTGGACCTGTGGAACCGGGGGGAGTGCGGCTGGATGTCGGTGCAGGGCGCCGACCACCCCTTCAACGGCCGCGGCGCCCAGCTCCAGCTCGAGTACAGGCGGAGCACCCCGGCGAGTTGCCAGGAGCTCAAGACCGCCCATCCCTCCGCGACGGATGGTGCGTACGTGTTGTACGTCAACGGTGATGAGTCCAAGCCCTGGACAGCTTGGTGCCACGACATGGCGGGCACCCCCGCGGAGTACCTGTCGCTGTCTTCGACGGGCCCCTCGCTCAACTTCTCCCAGTACACCGCGGGCTACAACAACGGTGGGGGCACCAATGTGCGGACCCTCTTCACCAAGGTTCGCGTCGACCCCTCCACCCTGCGCGTGAGCACCGGCGACCGGACCTTCTCCTCCTCCTCCGGGCTGCTCTGGCACGGGGATGCCGTCACCTCGATGGCCTATGCCGCGGCGATGAATTGCGACTTCGGCAATCCCGGACTGGGCAACGTGGACCTGCGGGGCACTCCCTTCTCGGTGGCGCCTGGCGAGTTCGTGGCGGTCGGCTATTACGCCTCGGGCGGGGCCACCTACAGCGCGAACAACCAGGTGGTGGACCTGTGGAACCGGGGGGAGTGCGGCTGGATGTCGGTGCAGGGCGCCGACCACCCCTTCAACGGCCGCGGCGCTCAGCTCCAGCTCCAGTACGCGCCGCCTCCCGCGCAATAGGCCGCTGGCAGCTTCACTTCCAGCGCCTCCAACATCGACCACGCGATGTAGACGCGTCCTCCCCATGCTGGTGCAGCGCCATCGGGTGCCGCGCCTGCTGGAAGGTAGTCCGAAGCCCCCCAGAGCAACCGGGTTCGGAGCTCTGGTGCCAGCAGCCCGAAAGGAACAGGTTCATGCACAAGAAGCGTTGTCTGTATTTGCTCGTGGCGGGGTTCGTGTCTTTCGCGTCCGGCTGTCAGCCCGAGGAGCCCTCGGCGTCCGAGACCCCTTCCCTGGAGACCCGCTCGGCTCCACTCGAGGGAGTGGTGGGCACCTGGAGCACCAATGCCCCCCAGCTGACGGGCACGGGTTGGCGCACGGCGACGCTCCTCGACTCGGGCCTGGTGCTGTCGGTGCGCGACGGCTCGACAGGACTGTACAACCCGTACTCGGACACGTGGCGCAGCCTGGTGGGCCCGTACCTCTTCGGGCGCATCCGCGGCACCGTGACCCGGCTGCCCTCGGGCAAGGTGCTCCTGGCCGGTGGCACCCTGTCGTCCGGCAACCAGAACCAGGCGATGCTGTTCGACCCAGCCACGGAGAGCTGGAGCGATACGGGTTCCATGGCCACGGGCCGCGTCGATCACACGGCGACGCTGCTCGACTCGAACCTGGTGCTGGTGGTGGGTGGCAGTTACAACCTGCGCGGTCAAACGGCGCTCGCGGAGCTCTACGACCCCACCACGGGCACGTGGAGCAGCGCGGGGGTCCTTCCCGAGGAGCTCTCCATGCATACGGCGACCCAGCTCTACTCCGGCGAGGTCCTGGTGACGGGCGGCACCCACTTCGATATCTGGAACCATCCCTTCAGCAACCCGCGCAGCGCGGCGTACGTATTCCAGCCGGCCACGAAGACGTGGACGCCCGCGGGCAACATGTCGAGGACGCGCATGGGCCACGTCGCCGTCCGGCTCTACTCGGGCAACGTGCTGGTCGCCGGCGGCACGGCGGACGCGAACGACACATCCTCCGACGTGTACAACCCGTACAGCCGCCAGTGGCTCCCGGGCCCATCCCTCCCCATCCCCGGCCCCTACGTCAGCGCGACGCTGCTCTACTCGGGTGAGGTGCTGGTGCTCAACAGCTCCGGGCAGGGAGCGCTGTATGACGCGTCGGCGAACGCGTGGCGCCTCGCGGCTTCCGCCCAGCAGGTGCGCGGTGACTTCGTCACCGTGATGCTGCAGACGGGCCATGTGCTGGCATTGGGAGATGGCGCGGTGGAGCGGTACACGCGCTGACACGGAGCAGCAGGGCGTCCGCGGAGCGAGCCGACCACCGACATGGACAGCGCATGCTCGACGCCTGCCCGCTCCATCGGGGACCAATGGCCCTCCAGGGTGTCCAGCGGCGGCTGGAGGGGCCCCCAGCGGCCGCGAGCGTTTCTCGCCCATTCGGCCTTCGGTTCTCACCCGCGAACCCTGAGCGTTGTCTCCTCTGCTACGGCTCGAGCGACTGGGGCGGCGGCTTCGCGCTGTAGGCGGCCAGGTAGCACTTGCCCTGGTACTCGTAGAGCGCGTCCGGGCATGGGGCCTTCAGCTCGTGAGCAGCCCAGCAGGCTCCGTTGATCTCCACCTCGACGTAGCGGGTGCAGGGAGGGCGCTTCTGGCCTTTGAGGGGCTCGCGCGGCAGCGGACGGGCGACGACCATGGGCTCCCCACCGTCCAGGGCGTCCGCGAGAAAACCGCTGCCGAGATCATCACCCGGCGTCCCACCGGCCACCTGTGCATCGTCGCTCGTGAGCACGGGCGGGGTGTCCGCCAGGGGCCCCGAGCCGCTCGGCGGTGGGAACCCGGAGACCAGGCGCACCAGCGCGAAGAGCACGGCGAACACCGCCGCGGCGGCACTCGCCAGACCGAGGCCCTGGCGCCAGAGGGGGCGGGGCTCCTCGGGCTCAGCGAGGGCATCGGTCATGCGCCGTACACTCTCGTGCACCTCCTCGAGCGTGCACAACAGCGACTCCACCGATTGCCTGTCGGCGGCCACGGACCAGGGCGTCTGCTCCACCACCATGGCAACGTACTTCTCCGAGGCCGAGGCACTGAGGTGCACCCGCCAGTCCTTCTGGGGAACCTTGTCCTCCTCGGCGGGCTTGAGCACCAGGGCCGTGGCCCCGCTCTCCTCGTGCGTGGCCCGATAGAGCTCACCCTGACTGCCAGGGGACTGCGGCACCTGCTCCTTGAGCTGATACGGCCCCAGCTGCTCCAATTCCTCGCCGCTCGCCCCGTTCTTCTTGTCGTCCATGCGCGCTCCTCGCTGGCCTCCTCGCCCGCCAGAGGCCTGGTGCACTTGTTCGCATGGAGCCGGGCCCCTGCTCCAGGAGCTACCCGGTGCCTCATGGGCCGTCCTACCCCTCAGGTGCATGGATTTTCGACCCGGGACGACGCGCCACGGGGCCATGTCCTGGAATCGAGACGTGGCCATGGGGAACGACAAATGTAGCGGGTGCGCGTGCGCACCAGCGCCTCACGCACCGCCAGCTGCGCCTTCATGTGCCTCCTGGCGTCCGAAGTGCGGTGCGCCCGCCGGTACGCTCGCTTGCCGACTCGCGGGCGGTCATGGAGCGGAGGGCTCCGGGTTCCCTGTGTTGTTGAGCCCATGACCGGCGCAAATTCGTGCGCGGACTGGAGGACTGGAGCCAATGCTTATCCACCCCCTGGGCACACGAGAAAGAGGGTCAACCACCGAATCCACCCGACGAGCGTGGGAGCGCTACGTCTCCACGGGCCTCCTCGACGGCTCGCTGCTTCGCGAGCCCGTGCTCCGGGCCTGGGAGCGCTCACATGAGCTGGGGGTGAACCCCAAGGCGCTGCAACCGGAGCAGCTCTCGGTGCTGGACACCGAGCGGCTCCTCGAGCAGCAGCAGGCGTTCATCACTGCTGCCCGGCCATACATGGAAGCCCTCTCCAGGGCCGTGGGGCTCGAGCGCCATGCAGTCTCGCTCGCCGACTCCCACGCGGTCGTGCTCTGCTTCGTGGGGGACGAGGCGACCGTAAACGGACCCAAGTGGCTGCCAGGTCCAGGGTCCCTCTTGTCGGAGGAGCTGTGTGGCACCAATGGCCTGGCGACCCCGCTGGCGATGCATGGCTACTTCGAGGCGGTGGGGCCCGAGCACTTCATCAGTCTCTTCCATCTCTACACCGGTCAGGGCATCCCCATCCGGGACGCAAGGGGCGGGGTGGCCGGAGCACTCTGCGTCGGGATTCAACGGCTGGCGGCCTCGAGCCAGCTTCGCGACATGCTGCTCTGCGCGGCCCATGGCATTGAGGCGGAGTTGTTCCTGCACCAGCTCGAGAGTGACATCCGCCAGGTGCTGGCCGCTCCCGGAGACGAGCAGCCCCTCTGCGTGTTGCACCAGGAGGTGAACCGGCTGAGGCAATCCTCACGCGAGGGGTTTCGGATGGCCGCCCGTCAGGGCACGGCAAGCCGTTTCGAGTATGCCCTCCGCCTGATGCAGCTGGCCGAGGAGACCGCTCAGCACATCCGCCACCGGGCGCTCCTCTGGCGTACCCTGGCCTCCTTGGAGGTGGGGCAGCTCCGCCCGATTGCGCTCACCGAGCTGGTGCGGGAGCTGAGCGAGCTGCTCCGGCAAGAGGCTTTCCGCCAGCGAGTCGAGCTGGTCTTCTGCGAGCAGGAGCCGGTGCACGTCCAGGCCGACGCCCTCGTGCTCTCGCGCCAATTGCTCCACGCCGCTCTGCAAGCCCTGGCGCTGGCCGGACCTGGAGGCGCGGTTCGCATCGACGTACGCTTCGACAGCCATCTGTTCGCGGGGAAGGCTACCTTCCTCCCCTTCCCGGCCCCCGAGCAAGCACAGCTGGCCCCGCTACCGCAGAGTGTGACGAGCCCAGCCCTCAGACTCGGAGAGGAGCGTGAGCCACTGCTCTGGCGCTTGCCCGTCCTGGAGTCGGCACCTCACCAGGCGCGCCCGGCGTCAGAACTCGTGTGAACATTGCATCCAGCAGTACGCCTCGGAAAGACGTCTGACCGCCGAATTCCCGTGCTACTGGGAATTCCGCTGACTGGCCGCCAGACTGCGCTCCTCACCCGCTGCACCGAAGGAGTCGGTCATGAAGAAGCTGCTGATGGGGCTGGTCGCGCTGGGCATTCCGGGGCTGCTGTTCGCGGGCAACCTGATGTACACGCCCGAGGCGGAGGCGGAGGCGCTCCCGCTCGGTCCGGAGGCCTGCACGTACACGTACTACGAGGACGAGACGTATACGAACGTGGTGCTGGTGCTGAACTGCTCCTGCTCGAATCCCGCGTGTTACAGCACCGAGGACGTCACGCCATTCTACACCGCGGACTGCTACGCGTGCTGAGCTGAGGAGCCGGATGGGAGGCTGCGGATGTCTCCCATCCGGGATGTATCAGTACGCGGCCCCCTGGGGCTGGCCATGTCCCGTCACTGCTTTGGGGACGAGCTGCTCTTGCCACAAGCCGCCGTGAATCCGTGGCGGCACGCGAGGGTCCTGAAGACGTCGATCGCCGACGGGGGGAGTTCGTCAGGACCGTGGCCGGCCTCGAGGAGATCCGCGGCGCGGGCACAGCCCTCACCGTTCTCGAGGTCGCAGGCTTGAGAGTAGAAAAGGGCCGCGCCGCGGAGGGCGTCTTCGTCCGGCTCCGGGGATGTACGGGCGCCGTCTTCCTCGAGTCGCCCGAGCTCGAGGCACGCGGCACCGTCCTTCCGCTGAGAGCACGCTTCGATGAGTCGCGCGGAGTGAAGGGAGGCGCAGCTCTTCTTGTCACCCGTCGCGCACGCCGTCTCCAAGGCCGTTTCGACCAGTCGCGCCCATTCTTCTTCGCCAACGATGGGCAGTTGCAAACCGGGCAACTCGCACTCTTTCTTGTCGGTCGCCGTTGTGCAGCCCTTCGCCAGGAGTTGTCCTGCTTCGGTGGCGAGCGCTTTGGCGCGGGCGGCGTCGCCGCCGGGGCTCAGGGAGGAGCTCCACAGTGCCGCCGCGGCCATGCACGCCCACGGTCGACCCGCGTGACATGACGCCTCCAGCGTGCCACGTGCCCGAGTCAGCGCCGGGTCGTTGACCTGGCCCCGCTCGCTGAGCCCATGGAAGCTCCAGATGCCTGTTTGCACTTCGCGAATGTCTCGAGACGCGCAGAGATTGGCGGCGTGGTCCCCCGCGCGCGCGGCGAACCATTGTACCTCATTCGGGTCCGCCTTCTTCTCGGTCAACATGGCGGTGGCATCGGAGCAGACCTCGGGGTGCTTCTCGCAACCGGGCCGCATGAGCTGGGCCGCCCGCTCGATGTTCTTGGGGAGTGGATCCTCGGACAGGTATTCGGACCCGAGCTCGTAACAGCCGCGCGCCGAGCCGTCGCGACACGCGCGTGCATAGGCGGGGATGCGCATGAGCTGCTTGATGGTGCCGAGTGAGGCCCTCTCCCACGAATCCGCGGCACGGACACACGCGTCGGCATCACCGCCATCGCACGCGAGCGTGCACTCGGCGACATCGGCGCATGGCGTGGCGATGGGGAATGGGACCGCCGCCCGCGCGGTGGGGGCGGATGGGACGGCCGGTGCGTGCGCGCATCCGAGCGACACGAATACAGAAGCCAGCGCCAGCGAGAGGAAGGACGAACGCATGTTCCCGCGCTCAGGAGATGGATGAGGCATGGCTCGGACAATACGCGAGCAGGGAAACAGGCGGAATGGAGATTTCTCCATCCTCGGGCTCAGGCAGGCCAGAACTTGCGACAACTCACCGTCCATTCGGCGTATCGCGGCCGACCGGACATCCACGACTTGTATTCGTAATCATGGCGAGTCCGCTGCTGGAAGTAGAAGGCCCATTTACGCTGCTCGCGCACACCGAATACCGTGCCGAATTGCAGCAGCTCGTCCTGGTCCACCTTCCAGAAGGAGCGGAAGGCATTGGCCTTGACGTGGTACCACTTCCTGCCGTCCACCCCGTGTTTCTGTCGGAGCTTCGCGAGGCCCGCGTCGTTCAGCATGTCGGGCATGTAGTCCTTCATCGTGGCCGAGGCCATGCCCTCCATGGACACCCCGAGGGCTTGATTGGTCGACTCGAAGCGGGAATTCATCGTCTGGATCTTTTCCTCCTGCGCTGCCGCCTTGTCATCCCAATCGGCGCCAACCTCATTTGCGTTCAGGTGATACACCGTGGGCGACGCGGGATCGCCCGCTACGAAGATGGAGCACCCCCGCAGGGCAGCGGTGATGAAATAGTTCGCATGGCTTTTCAACTGCACGCAATGCGTGCTGTTGTAGTCCCAGTGCAGATAGTAGATGTTGAATGACTGCGCGACCACGGGATGACCGAGCGCCAGGGCCAACAGGTTCCGGTCGCCGTTGTAGACGAAGGTATTGCCGGGCTCTTGGATGGGAAACCGGGTTACCGGCGTGCTGGCGGCGTCCAACAACACGCTACTGAGGACGCAATCCTGGGGCTGGTAGATGTACGCATGGTCCCTGCCGACGAGGACCCTCTTCTCCGAGGGCGGCGGCTCAATACCCTGCGTGGGTGCTGGATAGAGCGCCTGGGTCGATGCCTTCTTGACCAGATCCCGGGGGGTGTAGAGAACGATGGGGGGCATGGGATTCTTTCGAAAACGCGTGGACCCTCAACGGTGCCCGGGAATTCTACCAGAACCCAAGCCCATGGCCGCGGGAAGGGCGTCAGACAATTCGTAGGAGGCATCACCCCTGACAGGCCTGAGCCTCATCGTTCGGCGGCTCCGTCGGGAGAAACTCGGATAAGGTGCGCCGTCTCACTCAACCCACCCGAGGTGTCCCTTGAAGCGTTCCTTCTTTGCGGTAGCGGTCCTGTTCAGTGTCTCCCTCCTGGGCTGTGGAGGGTCCGACGTCGAGGTTCAGTCCGAGGAGCCCGCGACGGCCTCCGTGGAGTCCGCGCTCTGCTCCTCCGGAACGCCGGCTTGCGAGCAACTCGACCTGACCCAGTGCCCCAAAAGCGGTTTGAAGACGAACTGCTGCGCGTTCGGGAACACCTATTCGTGTTCCTGCGCCGCCGGCGTCTGGGCGTGCCCCTGAGGTCTGCTGCCCCGGCACACGGAAGCCCCCTCCGGCAGGTCGACTTCAACAACAGCTCGAACGTGGGTGTTCCCAACGTCGTGCTGGCGAACGGCTTTCATGGACCCCGGCCTGTACGAGTTCTGGCGCCACATGTTCGAGCCGCGTGACCGCGAGGCGCAGCTCGACTCGTGGGGGCTGCACCGCCTGTCCACCGCCCGGGCGCACCTCCCGTACCGCCCCTTCACCAGCCCTCCTCCGCCCGCCGTCACGCATTGCCCGGCGACGAGGGCGGATGCTCGGGCGATGACGAAGAAGGCGAGCTGGACGACTGCGGCGTGAATGATGGACGTCTCGAACTCGCCGGCATGATGCCCCGAGCACTCTGGCCTGACGCCGTGCGCCTTGCTCGCTCCCTGGAAGACGCGCGCCAGCTGTTCATGTACACCCGCTCGAACCCATGCTGCTTGCAGGAGACGAGCAGGTCCGTGAGGACGGCGCTCAACGTGGCGGTGGTGCTCGGAGCCTGAGCGGGCGCCGAGAGCACTGCCTCACGTTGACGGCACGGATGAAGCGCGTGCACGCGCATTGGCTGGAGTGCCCGCCCCGGCCGCCCTTGGCGACCCGACGGAGCGTGAGTACCGTGGAAGCTCCACGATGAACGTCGCCCCGGCTCCAGGAGCACTCCTGACCTGGACCCGGCCCCCGTGAGCTTCGACGATCTGCCGGACCCGACAGAGGCTCAGCCCGAGCCCTCCGAAGTTCCGCGAGGACACGACGTGGCCAAAGCGCTCGAAGATGAGCAGCTGGGCCTCCGGCTCGATCCCGATGCCGTGGTCCTGGACGGATAGCTGGATGCTGCCGAGGCCTCGCTTGAGGGTGATCTCAATGGGTTTGCCCTCACCAAACTTGAGAGCGTTGGAGAGCAGGTGCACCACCATCTGCTCGAGCCGAACCCGATCCCACATGCCGACGACGCTCTCGAGGTTCGCTGTGATCGCCCCGCTGCGCGCGTCGATCTCCGGCCGAAGCTGTCGAAGCGCCGACTGAACCACCTGGGCGAGGTCGACGGGCTCCCGCTGGAGTGTGAGGCCTTCCGCCTGGAACTGCGCCACCTCGAACATGGCCTCCATCAGCTTGTTCAGTCTCTGCACGTGGCGAATGATGCGGGTCGCCAGTTCCTTCTGCCTTTCCCGGGAGAGCGTTCGATCGGACCCCGAAATGGCCGCCACCAGGCGCTGCGTGACCAACTGGAGCACCGTCAAGGGCGTCTTCAGTTCATGGGATGCCAGCGTGAGAAAGTCGTCGCGCAGCGTCAGCGCGTCATGGAGCGCCTGGGCCCGACGGTCCAGGCGCCACGCCATCATCAGTGCGCCGCCGACAGCGAGCAGGAGCAGCCCGAGCACGAGCGCCTGGGCATCTCTCAAGGGTTGAAACGCCTCCGCGACGTCGATCTCTGTCGCCAGCCCCATTCCCAGGTCGTCGTCCCAGATCCACGAGCCCACGACCGGGACGCCACGATAGTCGTTATAGCCCGTGAGATTGTTGCCGGCATTGCCGGTGAGCGCGCTGGCGGCCATCCGGGTGAGTGGCTGTTGGATCCTCGGACGGGTCGGCACGCCACCCTGGGTGAGGTCCGCCCCCGGATCCCGCAACTCGATATTCAGGATGGAGTTCTCACCTGGGTCGAGCAGGCCCACCTCCTGGAGCTGAGCCTCGAATCGGCTGCTGGTGACCATCTGCCCGCTCCGGTTGAAGGCGTAGGTCTCCCCCGTTCCACCGGTGCGGCCCAGGTGGACGACCCGGCTGAACTCCCGCTCGGGAGCCAGCCGGAACACCAGCACGGCGATGACGGAGCCCTGGGCCCCACGGATGGGTGCCGCGACAAACATGATGGGATGCGCCAGGCGCGACCCGGTGTGCGTGGGGACAGAGACGAGCGATCGGTGGGGGGAGTCCATCTGAGGCTTCCCCTTGAGAGCTCCGTCGATCAGTGCGGGGTCGAGCTGGAGGAGCAACTTCAGCCCAACGGCGGCGTCGAGATCCGAGGCGAGTGTCGTCCCGTCCGGCGCGATCACGGCGTAGCCAGAGTAGTCGTGGAGTTGCACCACCGGCAGGAGGATCTGTCGGATCTGCGCCGCGACCGGGCTGGATTTCAAGGGCTCGCTCTCCCGAGGGACGTCCAGCTGAGCCTCCACGGCCTGGCGCAGCTGCTCGGACTGGGCCCAGGAAGCCACGTCCGCCTTCCTGTCCTCGGCCCAGAGCAGAAGCCCTTCGTGGGAGAGGGAGACCACCGCCCCCAGCGTGTCCTGGAGGTTGCGGCGGTAGAACAGCTCGACTCGCTGGAGCGTCCACCACGCGGCCAACCCAATGGGGACGAGAAACGCGAGCAGGAGGAAGACCGTCTTCTGTCGCCGCCCGCCACGGCTCCGCTCTGCCGCAGGCAGGAACATCTTCATTGTCTCCTCGTTTCGCGAATGCCTTGCTGATTCAAGATAGGCACGGGGAGCGGCCCGGCCCCCGCCAGGCGCCACCTGCCGCGCGATGCTCCATTCGAGGGGTGGGGGGGATGGCCCTCTCGCCACCTGCTCAGCCGCCAGGCTGAGCTTGGCGACGCGCCTGACTGGCTCCACCACCAGGTCCAGACGACGAAGAACACCTTCTCCGCCGACCTCCTGCTCCCAACACCAGCGTATTCGCCTTCCGCGACCGCCCACTCGAAGGTTCAGAGGATCCGATTCGGGGCCTGCCGCTTATCGAGGAGGGCATCACTGGCAACGAGTCGGCCCTCCTCCAGTGCAAGGAGGCGCTCCGCGGTTGCGATGCGCTGTACGAATTCTCTGACACCGGGCGGGCACCGGCCTGGAGCTCTGCTCGGGCGGCCCCCTTCATCGGCCCTCCTCATCCCCTCCCCTCCATCCCTCACCCTCTACACGGCCTCTCTTCCGCCTATGCGCCGCCGCATCCTTGGTGCCAGGCACAAGTGCATTGACCGCTGGGTGGAGGAGAGGTTCTCGGGGCCAGCTGAGCAGGCAGCGTAGGCGGTCCCAGGTGCTCCAAAATCGCTGGCACCCTACCGGGGGCCGTCAAGTACGCCTATTGCCGTTCCTCAAGCGCGTGCTGGGAGGTTCACAGTGCTACCGCTGGTGGTGGGCAGCGCGCGCGGCGAGGAGGCGGCGGAGGTGCTCGACGCGCTTTGGGTGCCAGACGTGCTGCCTGTCGTCTCGTCGGACCTGTCGCACGACCTGCCTTACGAGAAGGCGCGGGAGGTGGACCACGAGACGGCGGAGCGGGAACTCATGCTGAAGGGGCCGCTGGATGCGGGGAGCGTCTGCGGCGCGGCGGTGGTCAGCGGGCTACTGCTAGCGGCGCGGAAGCGAGGCCTACGTCCGGAGTTGCTGGACCTGCGTAACTCGGACGATAACGCAGGTGGTCGGGACGAAGTGGTGGGTACGGGCATTCGCGTTCTACTCGCTGGGTGGGGGCGGTAGCACGAAGGCGTGAGGCTTGTCCGGTAAGTGCGCGCTCCGTTGAGTTACACTGCATGGTGGGGAGCCACTGTTGAAGACACCACGAACCTGGACTATCGAGATCGTCCGCGCCAAGGATGCTGGCAACGCGTACGCCTTCGCCTACGAGCGGCAGGACTACGTGTTCGTCGGCAACCACGCCTATGGGAATGCGGAGTTCCCATGGGATGACGAGGTGCTGTCAGCACTGATGCAGCTCCAGCAGGTGCGGGCGCAATCCGAGGTGGTACGGCGCCTCGGGAAGAAGCTCCTTCGCTTCTTGCAGGCTGGCATGCCCGCGACTGAAGGATGGGGCGCTCTTGAAGTAGCCATCCGCCAAGCGAAGGAGGAAGGTCGGCCTCTCCATCTGGTCTTCCGGTTCGGCGCCGCCGAACTCTATAGTCTGCCATGGGAATTGGTCGCTCTCCCGTCCACAGGAGAGTACCTGGGTGAGGTGCCATGGTGCATCATCCACTATGAGTGGCCAGGGGTCTCTGTCGCGCCCACCGCTACCGTTCCCAGGTTGAAGCCAAGTCGGCTTCTGTTTGGCTGGTCCAGCGCGGGTGGTTTGACTCCAGCCATCGCGCACCTGCACGCTCTCGAAGAAGCAGCGCTCCGCGGCGCGTTCGAGTTCGATGCGCAGCATGACACCATCCCTCGACTCTCGGCTTCTGCAATGCAGGACGCGCTCCACCGGGCCGTTGGGGAAGGGCGGCCCTTCACGGCAATCCACCTCCTGTGTCACGGAGTCCAGGATGCAAGCGGCAACTATGGGCTGCTCTGGGATGAGTCGTCCATGGGAGGCGAGGGGGCGCACATCGACTCAGAAAAGTTCACCAGATTGCTGCGCCCCTACACGGACTCGATACGGCTGGTGGTTCTGTGCGCCTGCCACAGCGGCCACACGGGCCCGCCGGGCAACGTTCTTGGAAGCGTGGCGCAAGCAACTCATCGCATCGGCGTGCGAGCAGTGCTTGCCTCCCGCCTGCCTCTGTCCGTGAAGGGCTCAATCCAGTTTACCGAGTCCTTCTATAGAACATGGGACGGGAGTGACTCCGTGCAACCGGCGTTGGCTGCCGTAAGGACCGCACTGCTCCATACGAGCAAGCACGACTGGGCCTCGATTCAGCTCTTCGCTGCACATGTAGAGCCTGACAAAGCAGCACCGGCAACTGGTGTGGCTCCGAAGGTGGCGCACGCTTCGCCCGTTCCGTCAGCCCTCCCCGGTGTGTCCCTGCCAAAGCCTGTTCTCGAGGCCTATCGCTCCAACACGCTCGCGCTGTTCATCGGCTCCGGCCTCTCACTGGGTCACGACGTGAAGGGTGGCTTGCCAACGTGGACGCAAATTCCCGAGCGGCTACTAGACGTCTGTGGGCATCTTGGCACTCTCGACGAGCCGACGATCCAGCACTGGCGCAATTTGTTCAAGAGACGCATGCAGCTTGAGCTCATGCTCGCGCAGCTTGGCGCCCTGCGTACTGCCTTGGGAAGCGACTATCCGAAGGCCATCGACGCCATTTTCCGTCCCTCGGACATTGCCCCAGGATCAGCACATCAGGCCGTAGCCCGATTGGGCGTCCGCGCAATCCTGACTACGAATTACGACTCCCTCATTGAAGACGCTGGAGGAACACCTCGCAGGTACGTCTATACCTGGAAGGACTCCGACAAGACACTCAGGGATCTGGAGTCCGAGCGTAACATTCTGCTCAAGGTCCACGGAACGGCGGAGCATTACGACAGCGTGGTCATGACCGAACGCGAGTACCACGAAGCCCACTCTAATACTTCGTACCAGAAGGTGCTGGACCATCTGCTTCAGCGCTACACGTTCCTCTTCATTGGCTATGGGTTGAATGATCCATTGGATCTTGATCTGGCACTCAAGGGTAATGCCGACGCCTTCAAATCCGCTTCTCGTCGCCACTATGCGGTGATGAAGGACCCAAGTGACAATGACCGAGACCGTTACGAGCGCGAGTACAATGTCCGAGTCATTCCCTATAGTGACCACGCGCAGATCCCGGCCATCCTGGAGCAGCTCCGGCGCACTGCTGGGAGTTGAAAGCTCCTAACAAAAGTCAGGTTTGAAGGCGGCGGAAAAGCATCAGACAGCAGCCCAAAACGAGGAGGCTGAAGTAAATGTCGTCCCGCCGCTCGTCGCGCACGCGCAGGCGTCGCTTCTGGTTCTTCCAGTCGTTCGTCCGCTCTACCACCCAGCGATGCCGTCCCAATCGCTGCTTCGATTCGATTCCCGGCCGTGCAATGCGCGGAACGATGCCTCGTCGGCGCAGTTCCTGTCGGTTTCTTCGAGAAGAGTACGCCTTGTCGGCGTGCAACTTGGCGGGCCGGTGGCGCGGAGGACCGCGAGGCTGCTTCACATCCGGAATGGCGTCCAGCAGGGGGAACAGTTCGTGGATGTCATGAACGTTGGCTCCCGTCAGGCTCTCGGCCAGCGGCAAGCCCTTTCTGTCGACGAGAAGATGATGCTTGCTACCCGCCTTCGCTCTGTCCGTCGGGTTCTTGCCCGTATGGACCCCCCTTTGAAGCTCGGACCGTCGAGGAATCGATCGAGGTGCGGCTGAAATCCACCAAGCCCTTCTCCCCCAATTCATCGAGCAGGGTACGTTGGAGCTTCTCGAACACTCCAGCCTGCGTCCACTGTTCCAGTCGCCTCCAGGCTGTCATTCCCGACAGTCCGAACTGCTTCTGCGGAAGCATCTCCCAGGGGATACCCGTCCTGAGTACAAAAATGATGGCCTCTAACGCGACCCTGTCATCGGCGCGTGGCCGACCAGGCTTCTTCTTCTTCTTGGGGACTGGAAGCAGCGGAGCCAGTCGCTCCCACAATGCGTCCGGTACCAGTTCGCGGGCCATGCGCCACGGTGTTCATGGCGCACTCATTCGTCCACCCTACCGCCCGCTCTCGAACCTTACTTTTGTTAGGAGCTTTAAGGCGGAAGTGACCAGGGCCCGGGTTCCGAAAGGACCCGGGCTTTGGTCTTTCCGCAGGAGTTGCGCATGGTCCGATTCGTTGTTGCCTCTGCCGCCCTCAACGGGCGTGCCGCAAGGGCGAAGGCCTACAGGTACCAAATCCAACTGAGCGTCACCAGCACGACGAGGGCCATGGTGGGGTCCGCCCCAAGGAGAAACTGCGCGCGAGGGGTGACGGCGACGCTCCACTGGTCTCCCGCCGCCCACCTCAGGCCCACCACAGGCGAGAGGACAAGGTTGAGCCGGTTGACGTCCGCGAGTTGGACGCCGTAGTCCACCGCTGCGGACGGAGGACTGGCGATGCGGCGCCCGTCGCATCGGAGGCCTGTAGCTGTTAGAAAGATCCCGACACGACACCGAGCAATGGCTCCGGCAGATGCGCAGGGCTTTCTCGTAGGACAGGCTACAACAGCCCGCCTGCGCGGTGAGAACCCGAGGCTCTACCTGCTGCGCGCCGCGCTTACCACCATCGAGAACCCCGACACTGTCACGCTCCCGGCCAGCTCCGACTGACGCCGCCACTCCTTGCTGTCATCGTCCGGCGAATTCATCCCGCCCCGTCCAGACGGCGCGCGGCGAGCCATTACGAGAGTACGACCACGGAGGTCTTAAGAACGACTATCGCAACCGCGTCACGAACTCGTGGAAGAACGCCACTTTGGAGTCGTTGTCCGAGGTACGGATGCCATCGCAAATCCAACGGCGTATGTTCATAATCTTCCGAGTCGAGCGCACATACACGGTCGCAAAGGCAACAGCCCCGACACCGAAGACCCGGTGGCCTGCGGAGTGGTTCCTGACCCACCGGTCCACTTCGCCGTTCGCGCTCAGCTCAGCCACTCGTTGAAACAGCGTCCGGCTAACGTTCTCGTACTCTTCGAGGTTCTCGATCTGGTACAGGCCCTCATGAAGACCCAGGGCCAACGTGAGGTCAACGATTAGGAATCCGTCTAGGTCCTGACCGGCAATCTGCCCGACGCCTTCCTCGATTCGCTCTTGGAGCCTGCGGACTGACCGAGGCCGCTTGGCGGCACAGCCGTACTTGGCCCCACCAACCGTCAGCAGCACGTCCGGCTCTTCAAGTTCGACCCCGTAGCCAGCGTTCTTCGCGACAGCGGCGACGTACAGTTCTAAGAGCTTCGCTCGTGGCCGGTCGTCTTCTCCTCCAGCAACGACCCCGCCTTTCAGAGCCAACTCGAAATGCGGCGCCCGCCAGTTCGGGACCTCAGGCGGCCTGTTTAGCGCCTCGAACGTGTCTGCAAGCAGCCCCCCGTCCATCCTTGCTGCCGCGAGCCTCTCTATCTCGACCGGGTCCTGTAAGGGGCTCGTTCGGGCCTCGAACTGCTCAAGGTCCCGTATGTACTGGTGGATCCTCCCAGCCTTGTTGATGCGCAGGCCATGCCGCTCAAGGTCAGCGACTATGGATTGGAGGCGTTGCACCAGAACCTGGTTGTCCTCGGCCTTGGCGGTCGTGAAGTTCTGCACTTGCCTCTGCTGATGAAGAGGCGGCCCACGTACTTGGACTACTCCGTGGTTCCGATCCGCCACTGCCTGAGCAGCACGACTACGGGCATGCTTCTCCTCGCGCTTCCGCTTGCGATCTCGCCGCCTTTTAGAGCCGATGGACACGGCCGAGATGATATCCCCGCCGCACAGCGGTCGTTAAATCGAGAGGACGTCGCGATGTGCCCCGCGCAGCGAAGGGCGCCCTGCGCCGCTACCATCAGCCACTGAGGTACAGGTGGTGATGTCCGAAGGCGCAGGCCCCCTCGCTCCTTCTCACCTACAGTCCGATTCCCCTCGGAGGAGCCCCTCAAAAAAATGGGTAAGGTCGAAGTAGGAACCGTTTGACACCTTCCCCAGGTTAAGGTGCGCCGTCTCACTCAATCCACTCGAGGTGTCCCGTGAAGCGTTCCTTCTTTGCGGTAGCGGTCCTGTTCAGTGTCTCCCTCCTGGGCTGTGGAGGGTCCGACATCGAGGTTCAGTCCGAGGAGCCCGCGACGGCCTCCGTGGAGTCCGCGCTCTGCTCCTCCGGAACGCCGGCTTGCGAGCAACTCGACCTGACCCAGTGCCCCAAGAGCGGTTTGAAGACGAACTGCTGCGCGTTCGGGAACACCTATTCGTGTTCCTGCTTCGCCGGCGTCTGGGCGTGCCCCTGAGGTCTGCTGCCCCGGCACACGGAAGCCCCCTCCGGCAGGTCGACTTCAGCCCGCGGGATGGGGCACGCGATTCCATGTGCCGTCGTGCCCCCGCTCGCGGCGGCGCTCCTGAGCCACATCGCCCTTCGCCGGCTGAGGTCCCCGGTCCGATCAACAGTCACGAGTCGAACGCATCGGCCGGTCAATCCACCCTCCGACTCCCAAGGCCTCTAGACTCTCCTCATGGAGGTCTGAGAATGCGTGGGAGCCCGGTCCTTTGGATGGTGGTCTCGTGGTGCCCGCTCCTGTTCGCATGCGCAACAGTGCAGCCCTCGGCGCCGCAGGAGCCAACGCAGTCTCGGGCTCGTTACGAGCAGAGTCTGGACTCGGCCACGAACGCATGCCGCGAGAACCCCGCCTACTGCGCCACGATGGCCGGCGAAGAGACAGTCGTTCCGGTCTCGCCTCCTGTCATCCGAGTGGTTCCTCCCACAACGAGCGAAGCAAACACGGAGGTGCCCACCCAAGAGGTATCGGAAAGTGCCTCGCCCGACGCGTCCGATTCGGATGAATCAGAGGACCGGGTTCCCACAGAAGATGAGCGGCGGCGAAGACGCGACCTGTGCAGGGACTACTACGACCGATGCATCCAGGCACGCGGCGGCACGCCAGGACGTAAGTACAACGAGACCCAATGCCTGGCTTGCTATGACTACTGCTACCGGAGAGGCTTCTGGCCCGCTCGGGTCAATGGCAAGATCTGCCGGGGAACATGAGCATGAGTCGTAAACGGCAGGCATGGTGGCGCTCGGTCGCGTCGCGGAGGGACCAACTCCTTCAGGAGCTATTCAAGGCCAGGGCACCCTTCCCTGAGCTCGAGCGCGCGCTCCTGGTCCAGGAGAAACAGTTCCTGCGCGAAGCCCGCACGGAGACCGAGCGCAGGCTCATCCGGGCGCGCACCTCCCGAACCCTGTTCACCGAAGCCTTCGCCTTCGGCCTTCCCTGGAAGGAGTTCGGACGCGTGCTGCGCCGGTTCCAGCGGGTGGGCCTCTTCGATTCGGACGATCGCGTGCACGCGGCCTGCCTCTACGTCCAGTCCCTGGACCTGTTCCCGGAAAGAGCCCGTGAGGCCTGGGCCATGCTCGACGATGCCGAGCGCAAGACGAAGGCCCTGCGCCGCCGGAATCCCCTCCGCGACGAGAACCTGGAGGCCATCGCCCACACGAGGCAGGTGGCCCGGGTGCGCGGACCCGAATCACACGAGCGCTAGAACCAGGCACTCCGGCGCAAGCCAACAGCCAGCCTCCTCTCACTGCGTGCACCCTCGAGCTCGGGTTGCAGGAAACTCTGGAAACGCTTAGAGTTTCCTCAGTTTCCGCCGCTCGCATCCCCGAGAGGACGTGCCATGTCCACCCTGCCGCTGCCGCCTGGGCCCCGCTACCTCAAGCCCTTGCAGACGTTCCGCTTCCTCAAGGACGCCTCGGCTTTCTTCACCGACTGCCGCACGCGCTATGGAGACCCCTTCACCGCGCCGCTGCCGGTGGGCGATGTGGTCGTCACCGGAGACCCCGAGGGCATCCGCGACATCTTCAGCGCGGACCCGGCCCTCTTCGAGCCGCTGGGCCACCTCGTCCTCGCACCCGCCCTGGGGGAGAATTCGCTGCTCCTCATGGGCGGGCAGCGCCACAAGCGGGAGCGCAAGCTGCTCATGCCTCCCTTCCACGGCGAGCGCATGCGCGCCTACGGGCTGCTGATGCGCGACATCACCCTGCGCGCCGCCGAAAGTCTGCGCCCCGGCGGCACCTTCCGCGCGCAGGACGTCACCCAGTCCATCTCCCTGGATGTCATCATCCGCGCCATCTTCGGCATCGATGAGCCCGAGCGCATGCGGCGCTACCGCGAGGTGCTGACGGCCTATATCGAGTCCTACACGCCCCTGCTGATGGCGGCGACGCCCCTGCGGCGCTCGTTCGGCGGCGTGGGGCCCTGGGCGCGCTTCCAGCGCCACGTGGCGGAGCTGGACCAACTCCTCTCGGAGGAGCTCGCCACCCGGCGCGGGCACGAGGAGGGCCACATCGACATCCTCAGCCTGCTGCTCAACGCGCGGGACGAGGAAGGCCAGCCCATGACGGACGCGGAGCTCAAGGACGAGCTGCGCACCCTGCTGCTCGCCGGCCATGAGACCACGGCCATTGGCCTGGCCTGGGCGCTGCACCACCTGCACCACCACCCCGAGACGCTCCAGCGGCTGGTGGAGGAGCTGGCCCCGCTCGGCGCGCTGCCCGAGCCGGAGGCGCTCGTGAAGCTGCCGTACCTGGGCGCGGTGTGCGACGAGGCCCTGCGCCTGCACCCCGTCCTCGCGGTGGTGGGCCGCCGCACCGTGGCCCCCTTCACCCTGCGCGGACACGAGCTGCCCGCGGGCACCGGTATCATGGCCGCCATCTGCGTGGTGCACCTCGACCCGGCGCTCTACCCCGAGCCCGAGCGCTTCCGTCCCGAGCGCTTCCTCGAGCGCAAGTTCTCGCCCTTCGAGTACCTGCCCTTCGGTGGCGGAGCGCGGCGCTGCATTGGAGCGGCCTTCGCACAGTACGAGATGCGCATCGCCCTGGGCACGCTGCTGGCCGCGCACCGCTTCTCGCTCGCGAGCGACACGCCCGAGCGCCCGGTGCGCCGCAACATCGCGCTGGGCCCCGAGGGCGGCGCGCAGCTGGTGTATGAAGGGCCGCGTCACGGAGCCCTCGCATGACGGAAGCGGACGATGCGCGCGCTCGCATCCTGGAGAAGGCGGTGGAGTTCTTCTTCACCCACGGCTACTCGCGGGTGACGATGGATGAGATCGCCACCGAGCTGCGGATGAGCAAGAAGACGCTCTACCGTCACTTCTCCAGCAAGGAGGCGCTGGGCGAGGCGGCCATCGCCTCCAGCATCTCCCAGCTCGGCGAGGAGCTCTCGTCCATCCTGAAGAACGAGCGGCTGGACTTCGGCGAGCGCATCCAGGGCTTCGCGAAGGTGTTGGCGGGCCGCTATGGGCGCGCTGCCGTGGTGTTGAGGGACCTGCAGCGGGACGCTCCCGCGCTGTGGCAGCGGCTGCTGGAGCTGCGGCGCGAGTCGGTGCAGACCCGCTTCGGCCAGCTCTTCGCCGAGGGAGTGAAGGCCGGCGCCGTCCGCGCGGACGTGGAGCCGCGCCTGGTCATCCGCATGATGCTCACCCTGGTGGACCAGGTGCTGCGGCCGGACGTGCTGGCGGAGCTGGGCATGACGGCCGAGCAGGTCTTCCCCCGCATGCTGGGGGTGATCCTCGACGGCATCCGCACGGGGCGTGAAGCGCCCTCGCGCCCCACCGGGAAACCGCGCGGCCCGCGGGCGTAGGGCCCCCGAGACCACCGGGCTCGCCTGCCTGCCTGCTCGCTGTGACGAGTCGTGAGGGTGGCTGGAGCAGCAGCCATCTGCTACGAAGGGCAGCACTCCCGCCCCGGTCTACCCCCTCCCGGTGGTGGTGGGCCCGGCATGAGTTCCCCTTCGAGGCTGCACGCACTGGCGGCGTTCCTGCCCGGCTCGCTGGTGCGCGCCCTCCTGGAGGATGAAGCGCGCCCGCGAGAAGGAGCCTGGAGCGAGCAGCAGGGCGCGGTCCTCTTCGCCGACCTGACGGGTTTCACCGCCCTGGCCGAGGCGTTGGAGCAGAGCGGCCCTTCCGGCGCCGAGCGCCTGCGCGGCATCCTCGACACGTGTTTCTCCCGGCTCATCGACACCATCAGCGCCCATGGCGGTGACGTGCTGCGCTTCGCCGGGGACGCACTGCTGGCGCTGTGGCCGGTGGAGCCGTCTGGCGAGCTGTCACGCGCGGTGAAACTGGCGTCCCGGTGTGCCCAGGCGGCCCAGTCCCTCCTGGACGGAAGCGAGCCGGTGGACGGAGTGCGGCTGCGGCTGAAGGTGGGCATTGGCGCCGGGACGGTGCGGCTGTCCGACGTGGGTGGAGAGAAGGGACGCTGGGACTTCCTGGCCTCGGGCGAGCCGCTCATGGAGATGGCCCAGGCGGAGCACGCGGCACAGCCGGGGGAGATCATCCTCGGCCCGAGCGCCTGGCATCTGCTGGGGACGGCCCAGGGCGAGCCCCGGGGCACGGCGGGCTGGAAGCTGGTGGGCATGCAGCCCGTACCGCTGCCGGACGTGCGCCCGCCGGAGCCGAAGCCGGAGCTGGAGCCGGCACTGCGCGCCTACCTGCCCATGGTGGTGACACACCGGTTGGAGGCGGGACACGACCAGTGGCTGTCCGAGTTCCGCACCGTCACGGTGCTGTTCATCAACCTGGGTGCGAGGGAGCTCGCCGCCGGCCAGCGGCCCGAGGAGCTACAGCGCGCGGTGCGCACGCTCCAGACGGTGCTCTTCCGCTACGAGGGCAACGCCAACCAGGTGGTGGTGGATGACAAGGGCGTGGTGATGGTGGCGGCCTTCGGGCTGCCGCCGCTGTCGCACGAGGATGACGCGGCGCGGGCGGTACAGACGACGTTGGATTTGCGGGTGGCGCTGAGGGCGCAGGGAGTGCACTACAGCATGGGCCTGGCCACGGGACGCGTCTTCTGCGGGACCTCGGGCGGGGCCACGCGGCGCGAATACGTGATGGTGGGCCACACGGTGAACCTGGCCGCGCGGCTGATGCAGGCGGCGGTGGATGACGTGCTGTGCGATGCCACCACGCTGCGCCAGGCCTCCACACGGCTGCGCTTCGAGACGCTCGCGCCGCTGCGGATGAAAGGGATTACGCACCCGGTGCCAGTCTTCCGTCCCGAGGAGAGCACCCCGGGTACGGAGACCGGAGCCCGGGGAGCACGGGTGGTGGGCCGCCAGCAGGAGCGCACGCGGCTGGCATCGCTGGTGCGGACGCTGGCGGAGCGGGGCGTGGGCGGCACCGTGCTCCTCGAGGGCGAGGCCGGCATCGGCAAGTCCGTGCTGGTGGACGAGGTGCTGCAACGGGCACGGACCTCGGAACTGTCCACGGCGCTGGGCGCGGGCACGGCGGTGGAGCGCACCTCGGCCTGGCACGCGTGGCGTTCCGTGCTCTCGCGGCTGCTGGGACTGGACGGACTGCCGGACGCGGCCGCCCGCACCGCGCACCTGCTGGAGCGGCTGCGCGCCCGGCCCGAGCGCGAGACCTGGGCGCCGCTGCTCGGCGGGGTGCTGCCGGTGGAAGTGCCGGAGAACGAGGTGGTGCGCAACATGTCCGCGGGCCTGCGCGGCGCCAACACGCGCGAGCTGCTGGTGCAGCTGCTCGACGAGGCCACGGCGGAGCGCCCGCGGCTGGTGGTGCTCGAGGACGCGCACTGGATGGACTCGTCTTCCTGGGAGCTGGCGCTGGCGGTGCAGCGGCGGGTGAAGCGGCTGCTGCTGGTGCTCTCCCTGCGCCCTCCGGGCGAGTCCGCCCCTCCCGAGTACCGCTCGGTGCGCGACGCGCCCGGCACGGTGCTCCTGCCCCTGGAGCGGATGCCGCATGAGGACGTGCAGACGCTGGTGCGCCAGCGGCTCGGCGTGCGCCACCTTCCCGCCCAGGTGGCCGCCTTCATCCGAGACCGCGCCGAGGGCCACCCCTTCTTCAGCGAGGAGCTGGCGTGCGCCCTGCGCGACGCGGGCTACCTCGTCATCGAGCGCGACGAGTGCCGGCTGGTGGGGCGCGCGATGGAGAAGATGGGCCTGGACCTGCCCGGCACCATCCAGGGCCTGCTCACCAGCCGCATCGATCGGCTCACACCCCAGCAGCAGCTCACCCTGAAGGTGGCGAGCGTGCTCGGCCGCACCTTCTCCTTCGAGCTGCTGCGGGCCGTGCACCCGGTGGAGCGGGACCGGGCCACGCTGCCAGAGCAGCTCGCCGCGCTGGAACAACTGGGCCTGGTGCAGCACGAGGACGACGCCCGGGGGGGCGCGATGTATGCCTTCAAGCACGTGCTCGTGCAGGAGGCGGCCTACCACCTGATGGCTTTCTCCCAGCGCCGGGAGCTGCACCGGGCCGTGGCGCTCCTTCACGAGCGAGAGCAGGAGGAGCGGGGCGAGCAGCTCCAGCCGCTGCTGGCGCACCACTGGCGCATGGCGGAGGAGCCCGAGCGGGCGCTGGAGCACCTGGAGAAGGCCGCGGAGGCCACCTTCTCGCGAGGGGCACACGCGGAGACCATCGCCCTGCTCAAGCGGGCCCTGGAGCTGTCCACGAGTGGCCCCGAGCCCGTGGACGAGCTGCGCCGGGCCCGGTGGAACGCGCGGCTCGGCAACGCTTACTACATCCTCGGGGAGGCGGAGCTCTGCCGGACGCACTGCGAGAACGCCCTGCAACTGCTCGGACTGTCGATGCCGTCCTCACGGGTGGGCTGGGGCAGCCGGCTGGCGTGGGAGCTGGTGCGGCACGCGTCGCGCATGACGCTGGGGCGCTGGCTGCCGGAGCCGGGGACGCCCGAGGAACGGGAGCGGCTGGCGATCGCCGCGAGCGTCTTCAGCACCCTCTCCGAGCAGAGCTTCTTCGCGGACCGGATGCTGGAGCACATGGCCGCCAACTTCGCCGCCGTCAACCACGCGGAGGCGGCGCGCGACTACACGCCGGCGGCGATTGCATACAACGCGGTGGGCTACATGGCGGGCCTGGGCCGGATGCACGGGCTGGCGGACCGGTACTTCCGCCGGGTGAGCGCCGCGGGTGACGCCTGCCCGCCCATCACCGACATCGTCCATGGCGCCTACCAGCTGACCTTCGGGCGCTGGGAGGAGGGCCTGGACCAGGTGGAGAAGGGCATCGCCGCGGCCAGCCGCATCAACGACCGCGCCACCATGTGCACGGGCCTGGAGGTGCTGGGCATGGGGCTGGAGATGGCGCGCGAGCCGGGCGCGGCGCAATACGTGCGCGAGTCCATGCTGCGGGTGGCGAACGAGGCCTCCAACGCCGTCAACATGATGTGGGCCCTGACGGAGATGGCCTCCACGCTGATGCAGCTCGCGCGGCTGGACGAAGCGGTGGAGCGGTTGCGGGAGGCGGAGGTGCTGCTGCCGTGGGCGGACCCGCTCGCCGTGCTGCGCTACCACTGCAACGCAGCGCTGGTGGCGCGGCGCACGGGAGCGAACACCCAGCTCGTCGTGCACGCACGCGAGGCCCTGCGCATGCTGCGCGGACGCCCGCTGGTGGTGTGGTCCGACCTCACGTCCCTCACCGCGCTGGCGCAGGCGTGCCTGGAGCTCTGGGAGGAGTCACGCGGCGCGGGAGACACCGCGGAGGCCGAGCCCCGAGCCCTGGCCGCCACGTCCATCCGGGCGCTGCGCAAGGCGAGCCGGCTCTACCCCACCGCCCTCAGCCGCACTGCACGCCTGGAGGGAACCCAGGCCTGGCTGGAGGGCCGCACCGAGCGCGCCCAACTGCTGTGGCAGCGGGCCATCGACGACGCGCGCATCTACCGCATGCCCACCGACGAGGGGCTCGCCCATTACGAGCTGGCCCGCACCGCCCCCGCGCCCAGCGGCACCCGCTCCATCCACCTGACACGGGCCCGCCGCATCTTCGAGCGCCTGGGTGCTACGGGTGCGTTACAGACACTCGACGCATTGGAGCGGTCCGAGCAGCCCCAACCTGAGACGGCACCCAAATCCTCGGCGGTGTGAAGGGCTTCACAGCATCTCGGAATGCGCCGCCTACAATGACAGGCCAGCGGGAGGGGGGAGCGTTCCAAATCGTCCCGCGGGAGCGACACATCATGCCGTCGAGCCTTTGGACTCACGATTTCCTGAATGAGATGCGGTCGAAGATGGATCCGCTCGCCGATGCCGTCGTCGAAAGACTGTTCACCGAGGGAAAGGTGGATGGCATCAACCGGCTGATGCGGACCCTCGTCGAGAACGACGACCTGCCCGCCAGCCAGCTACCACCCTACGTGATGGAGTACCTGGCCCGAACGCAGGCCTCCGTGCCGAAGCTGGACCCGGAGAAGCTGCGCCAGGGCCAGGAAATCTTCGACCTGTTCGGACCCGAGGTGATGATGATCCTCGGCTTCTACTCGCTGCCGGCGTCCTACGCGGCGCGCAAGGGAGTGCAGGTGCTCTACCGCACCGGCTTCCTGCAGAAGCGTCCGGTGCGGCGCGTCTTCGAGACGGCCCAGATGGTGGTGGACGTGATGACCGAGGGAGGCATGGAGCCGGACGGCCGGGGCGTGCGCACCACGCAGAAGGTGCGGCTGATGCACGCGGCCATCCGGTACATGATCCGCCACGACACGCGCCACCCCTGGGATGCGCAGGAGCTGGGCCAGCCCATCAACCAGGAGGACATGGCGGGCACGCTGATGACGTTCGCCTACGTGGTGCTGGAGGGCATGAAGGCGCTGCGCATCGACCTCACCCCGGAGCAACAGGAGGCGTGGCTCTACGCGTGGCTGGCGGTGGGACGCATCCTCGGCGTGGACGAGCGGCTGATGCCCACCAACGTGGAGGAGGCGCGGCAGCTCACCCTGCTCATCCGCCAGCGGCAGGTGGCGTTCTCGCAGGAGGGCGTGGCGATGACGGCAGCCCTCATCGAGGGCATGCAGGCGCTCACGCCGGACATCCTGGATGGGCTGCCGGCGAGCATGATCCACTTCTTCCTGGACCAGGACCAGTGGCAGGGGCTGAACGTGGCGGACATGCTGCAGGTGCCCAAGCCGGACTGGACGGCCATCATCCCGCAGGCGGTGAAGTACGTGTGCGAGGTGACGGACTGGGTGGGTGACAACACCTTCCTGGCGGCGAAGCTGCTGCGCTTCATCAGCAAGGACATCGTCGAGGGAATGCTGCTGGTGGAGCGCGGAGGCCAGCGCACGCCCTTCTACATCCCGGACCACCTGCAGGACCGGTGGCGCATCAAGCCGGGCACCCGGGCTGCGAACTCCCGGCGCAGGAGCGAGACCGAGGCCGCCAACCTGGCGGCAGCCGCCCAGTTGCAGAGCGCCGCCGGGCAGAACGACTCCAGCAGGAAGGTGGCCTGAACATGCATCCGACCTTTTCCTTCGAGCAGGTTCGCGGTGGGCCTTTCGACCCGTTCGCGTGGTTCAACATCATCGGCGAGATTGGCTGCGTCTTCTGGATACTCGCCTACGTCTTCATCATCCGGCAGAGCTTCAAGGACAAGTCCTACGGCCTGCCGATGGTGGCCATCTGCATGAACCTGGCGTGGGAGTTCCTGGCCTCGTGGGTCATCCCCAATCCGGTGCCGCTCTGGCACTTCTTCGACCGGGTGTGGTTCTTCGTGGACCTGGTCATCGTCTACCAGATGCTGCGCTACGGCCGGGAGCTGCAGACGATTCCGGAGATTCAGCGCAACTTCTACGGGGTGGTCGCCGGCACGGCGATGCTGTCGGCGTTCGGCCTGTATGCCTTCTACGTCCAGTACCACGACATGCTGGGGCTGATGGGCGCGTTCATGGTGAACCTCGTCATGAGCGTGACGTTCATCTTCTTCGCCTTCTCGCGCCGGCACCAGGACGGGCGTGGGCTGTCGGTGCCCGCGGCGTGGTGCAAGATGCTGGGCACGCTGGGCACCTCCATCGAGTGCCACTACGTGATTGGCATGACACAGGACTGGCTGGGCGGGCTGAACTTCCTCACCTTCCTGTGCCTCTCCATCTTCCTGTTCGACTGCCTCTACATCTACGTGGTGACGAAGGCGGCGAGGGCGGCGGCGAAGGAGCCGGAGCTCGAGGTGCGGCAGGAGCAACCGGCCCTGGTGGCGGCCTGAGCGAGGCTCACGCCACGTCGATGGAACCGGGCCGGACCCGGAAGTCGAGGCGGGAGAAGAGCCCCGCGAGCTCCTCGGGCCGGTCCGCGTAGTCCTCCCCGATATGGGCGCTGGGGATAAGGTGGTACGAGGCCCGCGCCTCCTCGGACCCCACCTCCACCACCGTGAAGCCATGACGGTCGGTGTCCACGAAGGCGATGCCGGGATTGGCCTCGCGGAAGGTGGCCTCCATCTCCGTGACGACGTAGCGGTAGACGGCCGTGCCGGGAGGGAAGCCCGCAGCCGCCACCTCCGTACCGGCCTCCTCCTTGACGGCCGTCGAGGAGATGGCGGGCGCGGTGAGCGCGGGCACTCCGGACTCCACCGACGCGAAGGAGGCATGGATGTCTCCCGCGACGACGAGGACCCGGCCCCCGGCGCGGTCTCGCAGCGCGGTGAACAGCTCGCGCCGCTTGTCGGGGAAGCCGTCCCACTGGTCCACGTCGTAGTAGTAACGGTTGCGTACCGACGCCGGCTCGACGTCCGTCTTGGCCCGCAGGTCCCAGATCATCGACGTGGGTGACACCGAGCTCACCACCACCTTCCACGTCTCGGAGCCCTGTGCCGACTCCAGCAGCGCGGCCTCCTGCGTCTCACCCAGCGCGTCCTCGGCCTTGTGCCCGGAAGTGGCGTAGCGCCAGGCCGCGTACACGTCAAAGGTGTCCTTGATGACGACGTAGCGCGAGCCCACACGGGTGAACAGGTCCGTCTTGCCCATGTGCACGAAGGCCAGCCCGCGCGGCTTGCCCGCAGGGTCGATGGGGCCTGCCCCCGGCTGCGCCGCCGCCACCAGCACCGGGTTGACGTAGGCCAGCGCGAGGAGGCCCGTCACGGCCGCCGCGGCCCGAGCCGCCGCATCCGCCGACGTCAACCCGGCCGACACCGCGAGCTGCACATACGCCCCTTGCAGCACGGCCTTCTGGGGCGGGAACTCGTCGATGTTCACGTACGCGAAGGTATCCGCCGCGAAGGCGGTGGTGAGGCCCAGCGAGGCCAGCACCGCCGCGTCCATGGCGACCGTGGCGGGATAGGCACCCTCGGGGATGAGATGGTCCGGCCGGTAGGTGCGGTAATCGGCGACGAACAGCCGCAGGAGGCTCCCGAAGGCGAAGTCGCGCCAGATGCGGGTATCCGGGTAGCGCGGCACGCTGTCCACGTCGATGGCCCCCGGGGGCGCGTCGGTGGTGTCGATGGGCAGATACTCGAAGAAGGCCAGCTCCGCGTTGCGACGGCGGTCGGGCTCGTACTCGTCGGTGCGCCCGTTGGTGTACGTGGCGTGCGCGTCCCAGCAGTCGTCGGAGAACTCGTGGTCATCCCAGGTGAGGATGAAGGGGTAGCGCTCGTGCACCTGCTGGAGGAAGGAGTCGGAGCGGTAGGTGCGATAGAGGTCGCGATAGTTGGACACCGAGTTGGCAACCAACTCCGAGTGCCCTCCGCCCAGGTCTCGCGGCATGGCGGAGCCCGGGTCGGTAAAGCTCACGTTGCGAGCGGGGTCGGGCGAGGGAACGGCCGACGAGTCGGACTCGTAGATGTAGTCGCCGATGAAGAGGACGAAGTCGAGGTCCTCGTCGAGCTGCATCAGGCGATGCCAGGTGTTGTAGTAGCGCCCACGGAAATCCTGGCAATTGGCCACGACGAAGCGAACAGGCACGTCGTCGTCCGAGGCGGGCGCGGTGCGGGTCTGACCCGTCCTCGAGACCAGAAGCTTGCCCTTCCGCTCGAGGACGAAGCGGTAGAAGTAGCGGGTCCGAGGCTGAAGGTTCGTCACCTTCACCTTGAGGATGTGGTCATGCGCGGACGCGGCGTGCAGCCCATCCAGCACCAGCACGCGATCCGTGAAGTGCTCGTCCCTGGCGACCTGGAGGGAGAGCACAAGCTCCGTGTCCGGGCTCTCGGGGTCCACCGCACGAGTCCACAGCACCACACTGCTCGAGCGCGGGTCTCCCGAAGCCACCGACTGGGGAAAGTAGACGTGCCCATCGTCCACATCGTCATCGTGACAACCGAGGGCAGTACTCGCCGCCACCGCGACGATGCACTTCAAGATGGTGCGGCGGTTCAGGGACTGGGACAAGGAACGCCTCCGCGTCGACCCGGGCCAGGACGGACCCGGGAGACAGGAGGCTACGGAGCGAGCACGGACATGCATCTCCGACTCCGGGGCAGCGTGTCTCCCGCTCGCCATGCCAGGGCCGGGAGCGTCCACTTCCCGGCACGACACTCGGGGCCATGCTCCGCCCCGAGGCGCTCGCCAGGGCAGGCGTGAGCCCCAAGCGCCCACCTCCCGGGCGCACTCCGCATCGACTGGTCCGACCACAGGGTTGGTCAGAACAGATAGGGAGTGGCGGCCGAGCGAGGAAGCCCCCAGTCTTGGCAGAGAGAAGGGCATTCGCCATGCCCTCCAGCCGCTCAGGCTCAATCCGCTGTTCCGACCAACCCTGCCATCGGACCAGTTGCGGGAAAACGCGCCCGGAGGGTCCCTCGCCTTCGAGGCTCAATCCGTCTCGGAGTCCTTCAGCTCGCGCGTCATCTCCACCATGGTGGTGCGCCAGCCGAGCCGCGCGAAGAGCCGCTGCGCCGCATCGTTCTTCGCCGCCGTCATCAACATCACGCGAGGCACGCCCTGGGCCCGCAGCCGCCGAATCATCTCCTCGGCGAGCTGCGCGCCCACGCCACTCCCCCGCTCCGACTCGTCCACCCAGACGTCATGCAGCTCGCCGTGCTCGTCGCGCAGCGCGTTCCAGTCACGCGCTTCCACGGTGGCATAGGCGTAACCCACCACCCGTCCGTCCCGCTCCGCCACCAGCACCACCGCGCCCTGGCGCTTCAGCTCCCGCGACAGCCACCAGCGGTAGCCGGACTCCAGGTCCTCCTCGGGCGTCATGAAGCGCTCGGGGTCGTAAGAGTGGTGCAGGCGGACGAGCGCCGCGCCCATGCGTCCCAGCGCGGGCGCGTCCTCGGTTCGAGCAGGCCGGATGGTGAGGGTCATGTCAGGCGTCCTCCGGGGTTACTGCTCCACGCCGAGCTGCGTGAGCATGAAGGCCTGATCGAAGGCGATCTCCTTCAGCCGGTCATACCGTCCGGACGCTCCGCCGTGCCCTGCGTTCATGTTGATTTGAAACAGCAGCGGGTTCTTGTCCGTCTTCAGCGCGCGCAGCTTCGCCACCCACTTGGCCGGCTCCCAGTACATCACCTGGCTGTCATTGAAGCTCGTCTTCACCAGCATCGTCGGATAGGCCTTCGCCGCGACGTTGGTATAGGGGCAGTACTGCCGCATGTACTCGTAGTCCTCCTTCACCTGCGGGTTGCCCCACTCCTCGAACTCGCCCACGGTGAGCGGCAGGCTCGCGTCCGACATGGTGTTGAGCACGTCCACGAAGGGCACGTGCGCCACTACCACCTTGAAGAGGTCCGGGCGCAGGTTCGTCACCGCACCCATCAGCAGACCGCCCGCGCTCCCACCCTGGATGGCCAGCCGCTCCTTCGAGGTGTAGCCCTGGGCGATGAGCCCCTCGGCCGCGGCGATGAAGTCCGTGAAGGTATTCATCTTGTGGCGCATGCGGCCCGCGTCGTGCCACGGCTTGCCCAGGTCGCTCCCGCCGCGAATCTGCGCGACGGCCACCACCACGCCCCGGTCCAGCAGCGACACGTCGTTGGAGTTGAACCCCAGGAAGGCCGAGTTGCCGTAGGCGCCGTAGCCCCTGAGCATCAGCGGCGCGCTCCCGTCCTTCTTCAGCTCCTTGCGGTACACCAGGTTCACCGGCACCTTCGCGCCGTCCTTCGCCTCCACCATCACCCGCTCCGTCTGGTAGCGCGAGGCGTCATAGCCTCCCAGCACCGGCCGCTGCTTGAGCAGCTTCCGCTCGCGGCTCGCCATGTCGTAGTCGTAGACGGACGGCGACGTGACGGGCGACTGGTAGCTGATGCGCAGCACCTTCGTGTCCCACTCCTCGTTCATCTCCGGGTACACGGCGTATACCTGCTCGGGGAAGGCCATCCGGTGCGTGGCGCGCGTCTTCAGGTCCGTCAGCGCAATCTGCTGCAACCCGGCCTCGCGCTCGTACACCACCAGGTGGTTCTTGAAGAGGGCGATGTGCTCCAGCAGCACCGACTCGCGGTGGGGAATGAGCTCCTTCCAGTTCGCGCGGCCCGGCGACTTCACCGGCGCGGTGACGACGCGGAAGTTGCGGCCTCCCGAGTTGGTGCGGATGTAGAAGAGGTCTCCCCGGTGGTCCACGAAGTACTGGTGCTCCTGCTCACGCGGCGCCACCACCACCGGGGCCGCCGTGGGCTTGCCAGCCGGCAGTACCCGCACCTCGCTCGTGGTGTGGCTCTCCGACGGGATGAAGAGGTACTCGCCCGAGCGCGAGCGGTACGCCTGCAGCACGAAGCGCTCGTCCTTCTCCTCGTACACGAGCACGTCCTCGGAGGACGGTGTGCCGAGCGCGTGCCGCCACAGCTTCGAGGGCCGCTTGGTCGCGTCCTCGGTGACGTAGAAGAGGGTGCGGTTGTCCGCGGCCCACGCCACCGACGTCACCTTCTCCATCCGCTCCACGCCGAGCTTGCCCGTGCGCAGGTCCTTCACCTGGAGCGTGTACTGGCGGAAGCCCGTCCCATCCAACGAGTACGCCAGCAGGTTGCCGTCGTCACTCACCTCGGCCTCGCCCAGTCCGAGGAAGGGCTGGCCCTCGGCGAGCACGTTGAGGTCCAGCATCACCTCCTCGGGCGCCTCCAGGTTGCCCTTCTTCCGGCAGAGGATGGGGTACTGCTTCCCCTCCTCCGTGCGCGAGTAATAGAAGAAGCCCCCCTTGCGGTAGGGCACGCTCAGGTCCGTCTGCTGGATGCGGCCGAGCATCTCCTCGTACAGCTTCTGGCGCAGGGCCTCGGTGGGCTTCATCACCTCGGCGGTGTAGGCGGCCTCGGCCTCGAGGTACGCGCGCACCTCGGGGCTCTCCTTCTCGCGCAGCCAGTAGTAGTCGTCCTGCCGCGTGTCCCCGTGCTGGGTGACGGGGTGCGGGACACGCCTGGCCACCGGAGGCACCGGGCCCGAGGGCGCGGGCGCGGCGGCCACCTCGGGAGCGGGCGCGGGCGGAGTGGCCGGCGTGGGCGGAGTGGTGGAACAGGCCACGAGCGCGAGCAGCGCGGCCAGGGACGGAGACAAGAGGCGCAGGGGACGCATGAAGCTCCTGGGGTAAGGAACACAAACCCCGCTCGAGGCGGGGTGCCTCGGCGGGGTAGCTCAAAGCATGGAGGATGGAAAGAAACCTACGGGCCCGACGCCGAGGCCGCGACGTCCGGCAGCTTCGGCAGCTTCACCCGGAAGGTGGCGCCCTCGCCCGGCGTGCTGTCCACCTCGATGGCGCCGCCGAGCCCCGACACGATGCCGTAGCAGATGGACAGGCCCAGGCCCGTGCCCGTCCCCGGCGGCTTGGTGGTGAAGAACGGGTCGAAAATGCGGCCCAGGTGCTCCTTGGCGATGCCCACCCCGTTGTCCTTCACCTCCACCACCACCCAGCCGTCCTCGCGCTGACGCGCGCTGACACTCACCCGCGGCTCGGCCGCCCCCTGCACCGCGTACCCCGCGTTGTTCAGCAGGCCCAGGAAGACCTGCTCCAATCCCTGCTCGCTGCCCTGCACGGGAGGCACGTCCTGGTAGTCCCGCACCACCTGCGCCTTGGGCCCCAGGTTGTAGCTGGCTCCGGACAGCGCATGGTCCAGCACCTCGCGCAGGTCCACCCGCGTCGGCGTCTGCGAGTCCAGCCTCGAGAAGAGCCGGAAGTCATTGACGATGCGCAGAATCCGCTCGGCGCCAATCAGCGCGTCCGAGCACACCTCGCGCAGCTCGCCCGGGTCCACCGGCCTGCCCCCCTTCGCCTGGTCATCCAGCTCCGCGCGGATGAAGCCCACGCTCGCCATGATGACGCTCAGGGGGTTGTTGATTTCGTGCGCCAGTCCCGCCGACAGCCGCCCGAGCGCCTCCAGCCGCTGGGCCTGCACCAGGCGCACCTCCAGCTTCGCCCGGTCCTCCATCTCCTTGCGCAGCCGGTCGTTGGCCACCGCCAGCTCGCGCGTCCACTCCTCCACCTCGCGCGACAGGTCCTCCAGCCGCCGGTGGCTCTGACGCAACAGCTCCCACTTCTCCGTGAGCGCGTGCGCCAGCTGCCGCACCTCGATGTTGTCGAAGGGCTTGCGCAGAATCAGCAGGCGCTGGCTGATGCCCAGCCGCTGCGTCATCTCCTCCCACGAGTAGTCGGAGTAGGCCGAGCAGAGCACCACCTGCAGGTCCTCGTCCTCCTTCCACAGCCGCTGGGCCGTCTCCACGCCGTCGATGCCCGGCGGCATGCGGATGTCCACGAAGGCCAGCGCGTACGGCCGACCCGCCGCCACCGCCTCCTTCACCCGATGGATGCCCTCCTCGCCCTGGTAGGCCGAGTCCACCTCGAAGCCCGCGTCCACGGGCGCGGACGCGGCCCCTCCAAAAAGCGCGGCCTCCATGGCGTCCAGCGCCGTGCTGGCCGGGGGGGCGCACAGAATCTTGCGGAAGTCCTGGTGGATGGCCTGGTTGTCGTCCACCACGAGAATCCGGCGGTTGGCTGCGGTCGGGGCGCTCATGCCCTGCTCTCCTCGCCCGAGATGGGCAAATCTATCGTGAAGGTAGCACCCTGGCCGCGTCCTTCGCTCGAACATGAGAGGAACGCGTCCATCTCCGCCGCCGCCAGTGCGCTGATGTGTAGGCCGAACCCGTGTCCGTCCTTCTTCGTGGTAAAGCCCTGGGTGAACAGCCGGGGGGCGTCCTCCTGGGAGATACCCACCCCATTGTCCGCCACCGCGATGCGCAGCCGCTCGGCGGCCGGCCGCTCCACCCGGATGGTGAGCAGCTTGTCCGCCCGCCCGCTCTCCAGGAGCGCGTGCCGCGCGTTGCTCATCAGGTTGAGCAGGATTTGAAGCAGCTTGTGCCTGTCCACCCGGATCAGCGGCCCCTCGGTGTACTCGCGCTTCACCTGGATGCCCAGGCGCTCGAAGGACACCGCGTGAAGCCGCAGCGCATCATCCAGCAGCGACGTCACCTCCAGCCGCTCCACCACTCCCGAGAAGCGCGCGTGCTCCTGCTGCATGCTCACCACGCTCTTGATGTGCTCCACGCTCTTCTGCAGCGTGCGCACCTCGTCCAGCAGCTCCGCCTGCTCGCTGGTGAGCTGGGTGGTGAGCGCCCGCAGGTAGCTCGGCAGCTGCCGGCCCCGCGCGTCCGCCGTGAAGAAGGCCCCCAGGTCCTCCGTGTGCTCGCCCATCAGGTCCGTGGCCTTCTGCAGGCTCGCCAGCCTCGACTGGTGCAGCCGCTCGGACAGGACGTTGACGGAGACATTCACGCTGTTGAGCGCGTTGCCCACGTTGTGCAGCACGCCGGTGGCCATCTCCGCCATGCCGGCCTGGCGCGACACGTCCAGCAGGCTGCGGTGCATCTCCCCCAGCCGCGCCTCGGCCTCCTTGCGGTCCGTGATGTCCCGGCCGAACACCGTCATCCCCACCACGCGGCCCGCCGCGTCCAGTACCGGGTTGACGGAGATGTCCAGCACCCGGGGCCGCTTGAGCCGAGAGGGCGAGGCCTCGAAGCGCACGCGCTTGCCAGCGAGCACCTGCGCGGTGCACTCCCGCCAGCGCCGACGGAAGGACTCCGGGGCGTTGGACGGGAAGAGCTCCGCCCCGGGCTCGAGCTCCACGCCGATGAGCTCCCGGTACATCTCCTCGAGCGCCGGGTTGGCCGCGATGAGCCGGCCCTCGGTGTCCACGGAGCACACCACGTCCTCCGTGTTCTCCAACAGGCTCGACAGCTTGCGCTCGTGGTCCCTCAACGTGCGCAGCGCCCGCTCGAGCGCGTGGTTCGAATGCTCCCTCGCCACGATGAGCAGCCAGCTCAACGCCCACCCGGTCAGGATGAAGAGCGCGGCGAAGAGGCTGCGCATCCAGGTGGCACTGTCCGCATGGTGCGCCAGCGGCAACACCAGCCCCACGCACAGGCTGGCGAGCGCGGCGAAGACGAAGCCCAGGCGTGGCCCCAACAGGTAGACGGCCAGCATGGGGATGAGCATGCAGCTGGCATGCGTCCCCGCGCTCGCGTTGCGCACGAGCAGCGCGGACACCACGAAGCTCGCCGTCAGCAGCGTGCACAGCAGCAGCGCCGGAATCCGCGAGGAGTTCCCCCGGCCCAGCAGCCACAACGAGACCGCGTAGCCCACCGCGCACACTCCGCCCACCGCCCCGAACATCCGGGGAGAGGACAGGACCGGCACATAGAGGAGGAACAGCACGTCGCACAACAGCAGCACGCCATTGGCGGCCACCAGCAACCGGCCTCGCCCGAGCTCCTCCGCGGAGCCATGACGCAGCCGCTCGGAGAGGAAGGTGTCCAGCCGTGCCAGCAGCCAGGCCGCCACGCTCGCGCGTGCGCTCCCCTGCCCCGGTGGCTCCGAACCCCCACCTCCTTGAGCTCCAACAACCCTGGTGGACATGCTCGACATGAAACGGGCGCCCCTGCCCGGCCCTTGCGGCGCGAGTATGCCCGAAACCCGGCGAGCGCCGCAGAGTGGAGCAAGTAACCGTGTGACGGAAAGAATCCGCTCGCCGAGTCCCCTGCTACCCATGTGGGTAGACTTCGCCTCAGACTCCCGCGCGCGATTCCTCCCACTCCACGTGAAGCCGAGCCCCCTGGCCCTCGCGCGACACCACCCGCGTGCGCACCCGCTGGCCCCCCGCCAGGGCCACGCACGCCTCGATGAAGCCCTGGTAATAGGAGGGCCGATCGCGGTGGGCGACAGCTCCGTGAGGCGCGCCTCCACGGAGTTGTCCGCGCTGCGCATGGCGGTGATGAATGGCCAACGGTCTCCAGCCCCTGGGAGCACGAGGCTGTTCACTGGAGGACGAGGGCCCGGGCACGAAGGGAGGGATTGCCCGGCCGCCCGCTGCCCGGGTGAGTCCCGAGGGCCGGCGCGCGGTGTGCGTACCCTGGAGAGAGAGAGGAGAACTCACCATGGAGACGTCTGGCTGTACGCACCTCGACACCCTGCGCGACGTCCGTCCGAGCACCACCGCTGGATGCGAGGACTGTCTGCGCATCGGCGGCCGCTGGGTGCACCTGCGCCTGTGCCTGGAATGTGGGCACGTGGGCTGCTGCGACTCCTCACCCAACCGTCATGCCACCCGGCACTTCCACGCCACCCAGCACCCCGTCATCCGCTCCTTCGAGCCGGGCGAGGACTGGGGCTGGTGCTACGTGGACGAGGTGATGATCGAAGGGGAGGAGCTCCGGCCCCTCAAGCCCTCCCCCGCCCCCGCGGGCCAGCCCCCACCGGCGTGAGCACCCGGCTCAGGGATGGGCCTCGCTCTGCACCCCAGAGGCGGCCGGGCGGCGCGGCGTGCGGCCGGACTCATGGTAGGCGCGCCCCTCCGTGAAGGAGGCGATGCGCGTCCACAGCTCGGCGAAGGCCAGCGCGTCGAAGCCCGAGGACGAGTTGAGCAAATCATAGCGCTTGAAGGTGCCGTGAAAGCCCCCGGCGCTGTCCGCCTGGAAGTGGCCGATGACGTCCGCGTGGTCCGCGTCGACGAGGTAGCTCGAGGCCGTGTCGGGCCATACCTGGGAGACGGTGTTCACGAGCCCATCGTTGTCGGCCAGCGAGAGCATGCGCGCGGAGCGGGGCTCCATCAGCTTCTGCACGGCCTGCGGCAGGCCCAGGCGCGAATCCGGGGACTCGGCCGTGAAGGCGTAGAGCCGGTTGAAGAGGTCCAACCACCGCCCCGACTTGGGCCGCGCCACGGTGACGATGGAGGCGTAGCGGATGCCGTGCCCGGTGAGGAAGCGCCGCTCGCCCTCGGGGTCGCCCTCGTGCGCGGGGCTGGGAGGCGCGTTCCCGAGTCGCACCGGGCTGAGATCGCTGAGGGCCGAGGTGTCGCAGGCCATGTTCAGCAACCAGCGCAGCAGCTCGAAGTACCCGGCGCGGGCCAGCGCGCTCGGGTAGGCGTTGTGCGAGTAGCAGGCCTGCAGCGTGTCGAGGATCGCGTCGATCCAGTTGGCGGACTCCTGGCGCTTGTTCCGGAAGAGGACATAGCGGAGCAGCCGGCCACTCTGTGCCGTGCCGCGCTCGCGAAGCCCGCGCGCGCTCTCGTAGAGGGCTCGCAGGAGGGGACGGACGAGCAGGGTGCGGACCATCGGCTGGTTCAGCCGGCGCACCAGGTTCGTGCCGCGCTGGGGCGTGGAGAGGAATTGCACCGAGCGGATGCGGCCGAGCACCTGCAACGCGGAGTCCCCGCCGGCCGGGCCCTTGCCCTCCAGCTCCCGGTAATTCAGCAGGAGCTGGCGCAGGTCGAGCCCGCCGGTGGAGTGCCCCACGAGGTGGACCTCATCTCCCGCGCGGATCTCCTTGCGCCGCCAGCGCTCGTCGAGGAAGGAGAGGAGCTGCTCGGCGCGGGTGCGAACGCTGGCCGTGGGCAGGTTGGGAAAGTAGTGCAGGACGAGCGATGTCCGCTCCAACACACGGGTCACACCTTCGTAGTAGCGCAGGGTGCCGAGGGCATCGAACCCGCCGAAGCCCGGAACGAGCACGAGATGTCGGTTCATCGGAGACCACCTCAAGGAGTCGCGCCCCGACGCGGGGCAGCGGGCCAGCAAGGCCAGTCAAGAGGAAGGGGACGCTCGCGACAATCACCCCCGGGTCCCGCGCAACGTCCATCGCCCCACGCGAGAACTCGAGATGTGAACACCTGAACGCCTCGCATCCAGGACCCACGCCTCCACGGCGCCTGGGGCGCATGTGGGAGCGCGTCCGCCAATCCGGAGCACGTGCGCAGGGCATGCGACTACCCGCCCTCCCCCGAGTGGTCTAGAACCCAACATGCATGCATGACGCTCGACACGAGACCATCGCCGAGCTGTGCGCCATGGGCGAGGAGCTCGTGCGGCGGAAGGAGCTCGCGTCCGCGTTGCTGAAGTTCCGCGAGGCCCTCGCGCTCATCCCCCGGCCCGTCGAGGAGCACGACGAGGCGCTCGAGATATTGCGCGCCATCGGAGACACCTGCTTCCGGCTGGGGAGGTTCAGCGAGGGGAAGTACGCCTTGCAGGGCGCGGTGCGCAGCTCCGGGGGCCTGGGCTCGCCCTTCATCCACCTGAGGCTCGGGCAGTGCGAGCTGGAACTCGGCAACCGGGAGCGCGCGGAGGAAGAGCTCTCCCGGGCCTTGCAGGGCGGAGGCGAGGCACTCTTCTCGGGAGAAGCTCCCAAGTACCTCGCGTTCGTGAAGTCCCTGAAGCAGACCGGGTGACCCCGAGGCCTCACTCCAGGAAGGCCGGGAAGCGCGGCAGCGCCGAGACATCCTCCGGCGCATGCTGCACCACGAAGCGGCCATGGGTGTCCTCGACCCACGTGCGGATCCGCTCGA
Organism: Vitiosangium sp. GDMCC 1.1324; assembly: GCF_003044305.1. Taxonomy (GTDB): domain Bacteria; phylum Myxococcota; class Myxococcia; order Myxococcales; family Myxococcaceae; genus Archangium. The sequence goes on from NZ_PZOX01000002.1 coordinate 981,200, forward strand.
TGGAGCGAAGGGTGTCCTCCCGGCTGTCATTGAAGGGCGGGACGCGCTGGCGCAGCCAGTTCTCGCGCGTGTGGCAGAGATCGCCCGAGAGCACCACCGTCCCCGAGTGCCGGAGCTGGACCGCGAGGCTCTGATGTCCGGGTGTATGGCCGGGAGTCCGGAGGATGCGCACCGAGCCATCGCCGAAGACATCCGTATCGCCCTCGAGCAACCAGGTCTTCACCGAGCGATAGGCGGAGAACGTCGCCGGGACCACGCCGAGGGGCGTCGGCGTCTGGAGGGCCCAGTCGAGCTCCCGCCGGTTGAGGATCCACGTCGACGCGGTGAAGGCGTTCGCGTTGCCCGCATGGTCCGCGTGCAGATGCGAGAAGGCCACATAGCGCACGTCCTCGGGCGAGAGGCCGAGCGCGCCCAACTGCGCGCGGAGCGGTGTGCGGACGCGGGCGCGATTGCCAACGGGGTCGAGGCCGCCGTCCGGCGACTCGGCGATGGAGTCACTCAGCCCCGTGTCCCACAGCAGGAGGCCCTGGGGGTGCCGGATGAGAAAGCACGACACGGCGAGCTCTCCGGACACACCGTTGTACTCTGGCGTATCCGCGAAGAGCCCCATGTCCTTGATGTCGAAGTGCCCGCAGTCGAGCGCGTAGAGCCGCACCTCGGGAGGGCTGGTGGATGGGCGTGGAGCTCCTCCGATGCACGAGGCCTCGAGCAGCAGGAACAGGAATGCAACGGTGAACACGGGATGCGAACGGGTCATATCTTTCTCAAACATTTCTCGGCGCCCCGGCGCTCACTCTTCCGGGAGGGCCTCGTGCACTAGAACGACCGGAGCACCATCTCCACGACCCGGTCGAGCCTGCTGGAGTCCTCGGCCGTCTTGCCCAGCACGCGCAGCCCGTTGATGGCGTTCAACAGGAAGCTCGCGACCGAGCGAGGCTCCAGGCCTGGCTCGAGCTCGCCCGAGCGCTGGCCTTCCTGAATCACCGCCTCGAGCGCGTCCTCCAGACGATCGAACGTGCGCGCCACCAGCTTCGTCGCGGTCTCGTCGCGCCCCGCGAGCTCGATGGCCGTATTGGTGATGAGACATCCGCGACGCTGAGGATCGTTGAGGTCCGACTCGATGAGCATGCGCAGCAACCGGCGCACCCGCTCCTTGACCGGACCCGGCTGCTCGAGGAACTCGATGGCCTTGATTGCCTCCAGGTCGTGATAGCGGCGCAACACGAGCTCGAAGAGCGCATGTTTGCTCTTGAAGGCGTTGTAGAGACTGCCTCGCCCAATGCCCATCCGCTCGCCCAGCTGCTGGGGCGAGGTGGTGGCGTAGCCCTGGGTCCAGAACAGCTCCATGGCTTCTCCCACGGCGGCGTCTGGATCGAACTCCTTGGAGCGAGGCATGCCCTGTTCCTAACCATTCTGTACTTCCAGGTCAAGAATAGTTTCGAACGGTCGTTCGGCAAACACCCGCCCCGGAAAAACCTCCCGTCCCCCGGCTCCGCCCGCGAGGCACATGCCCCACGGGCGGGCCGGTGCGCCCCACTACTTGTCGCGCGGCAGCACGGGTTCGAGCTCCCAGATGTTCCAGTTGTTGTAGCTGTGGTACGCGCGATCCCTCAGCCCATCGAGGTCACTGCGAGGGGTGTTGGGGTTGATGGGCTCCTTCACGTCTCCTGCCGAGGCGATCATACCTCCCACCGGAAGGGTGGAAGTGATGCCAGCGACCGGATCCGCCTGGTTGTTGCGGTAGTAGATGTCCCAACCGGAGCCGGCCACGAAGTACCGCTCGCAGGGTCCCCCGTACGTGCCACACCCCACCTGCGGAGTGCCGTAGAACCAGCCGTGCCCGGCGGAGTAGTTGCGGATGAGCGCCTCGCCCACCACGCTGCCGGCGCTGTGCGCGATGATGTTGGTGTTGGCGTTGGTGCCGTGGCCCACCGTGTTGATGAAGTGGTTGCGCGCGTTGGCCGCGTCCGTGTTGACAGCGCCCAAGTCGAACAACCCCGGCGTGGAGCCGATTCCTCCGTACGTCTGCCGGGAGCCCACCACGACACTGCCCAACGGGATGCCCAGCGGGAAGCCGCTCATGTCGAAGGGGCCGTTGCCCGTGCCGATGATGGCGAGCACGTTCGGGTCGCTCTGCGGCATCAGCCCCGGAGAGAACTGCCACGTCGTCTTCTCGGAGCCAGCCGTCGTCATCGTCGCGGGCCTGGCGCCGATGCCCACCACGCGCGCGACCAGGGGAGCGCTGAAGGGGCCCTTGGGCGTACTCCACGGCCAGTCCTTGGGCCGCGCGTCATCGAACCAGCTGTCGATCTTCAGCAGGTAGAAGCCCGTCTTGAAGTACCACTGCATGCTGGGGACATTGAGCAGGTAGACGTTGTCCCCGAAGGAGGCCGCCGCGACCTTCTGCTGGAGCTCCGCGTTCACCGAGTCCCTGTCCGTGCCGAACAGCCACTGCTCCGCGTTGTGGCGCAGGTTGACCGGCTGGGGAGGCGCGGAGGTTCCGCCGCTCCCCGTATAGACGGTGGTGGTGTACCCGCCCCCATCTGAAGGGACGCGGTCCCCGAGGCACCCGAAGAAGGGAGTGCCCGAAGCGTCCTGGGTGAAGAGGGTGAGCAGGCCCTGGACGGGGCAGGTGTGGCCTCCACCCCAGGCCGGAGGAGGCGGAGGAGGAGGAGGCGGCGGCGAGTAGGTGGGGAAGCAGTCCGTGTCGGGCCTGCCGTAGGGGTTGCTCACCGCCTTGACGCAGTCACGCGGCGTGTCGCCAAAGGGGTGCGGCAGGAGGCTCTTCTGCGGCGAGCCATCCTGGAAGTAGCAGGAGGAGGCGCGCATGAAGTCCTGACGGAAGGTGCGCTGCGGATGGGTGAGGCAGTAGGCACCCCACTCGTCATGGCCGGCGTAGCTCAGCTCCTCCTGCAGCGGCCAGCCGATGTTCTCGCCCCAGCCGTTGGGCGCGCGCGGACCCCCCTTCGACAGCCACAGGCTGTCGCGCACGAGGAAGGTGCCATAGGCGGAGCTGGCAATGGCCGAGCGCCGGCCCCGGTCCCAGAAGGACTGCATGCGGCCGCCCTCGGGCTCGGGGAACACCTGCTCGTCGCCCAGCGGGAAGCCCAGCTCGCCCGTGACGCCGCCGGACAGCGCCCAGCGGTTGTACAGGGCACCCGCCTTCACCGCGAAGGTGCCGAAGGTGGAGCTGTAGACGTCGCCGTTGACGAAGCGCTGGTAGCTGCCTCCCGCCACCGTCATCACGTCCGAGGTGGCCCGCCCCATGACGGCCAGCCCGCCCGCCCGCGTCCACGCCGCGTAGAAGGCATCGGTGACGAGGAGGGTGCTCCCCGTGGAAGAGGTCTGGATGAAGCCGCCCGCGAAGGTCTGCAGGGTGTAGCCGTCCCCGGAAGCCACCGCGTCGGACGTGGGGTGGCCCAGCGGACCGTCCGCGCCACATGTGGAGGTGCCCGGTATGCAGGTGGCCAGCCATTTGGACAGGACGGGCTCGCCCACCGCGTACGCGGGCTTGCCGGGCGCCGCGGAGATGCGGCCGGTTCCGAAGAGGAGCTGGTCTCCGCCATCGGCCGTGGGCAGCGTGTCCGAGACGGGACAGCCCAGCCACGAGAGCTGCCGCCCCATCAGGTTCCACTTGTGGAGGATGGGGGCGCGCACGCGGCGCAGGGCGTAGGCGGGGCACACATCCTCGAAGCCCAGGCCACCGCGGGCCTGCACATCGGAGAACACGAGGTAGTCCGCGTACGAGCCCCCCTTGCGCATCGCCTCCGGGACGTAGGCGGGCTTGAAGAAGCTGTTGAAGGCCGTGGTGCCCTGGGACAAGTCCACGGAGAGGTTGTTCGCCCAGCTCCCACCCCCATCCGGGCTGAGGGTGACGAGGTCCGTTCGGCCATCCCCGTTGAAGTCGCCCACGGTGGTCAGGTACAGGGCGTTGGCTCCGCCGTTGCGCATGTGCTGGGGCGTGACGCTCGCCCAGAGCTCGCTGACGAAGCCCGTGCCCGAGGAGCGCTCCACCGAGAGCCAGCTCGCCCACCCTCCAGCGGCATTGGGGGAGATCGTCGCCAGATCGCTGCGCCCGTCACCGTCGAAGTCGCCCACGAAGACGTTGTAGAGGGCGCCGGAGCCACCGTTGCGCATGTGGAAGGGCGTGTTGGCGGGCCACCATTGGGTGGTGAAGCCGCTGCCCGTGGAGAGGTCCACGAGGATGTTGTTGCTCCAGGCGCCCGTGGCGTCCCGGCTGAGCGTGGCCACGTCGCTGCGGCCGTCCCCGTTGAAGTCGCCGACGAAGGACTCGTAGGTGGCGTTGGCTCCGCCCTCGCGCATGCGCAGCGGAGTGGGCGTCAGCCACATGGCGCTGGAGAAACCCGCACCGGTGGAGAGATCCATGGACACCCAGTCGCGCCAGCCGCCGCCCCCGTTGGGGCTGAGGGTGACGAGGTCCGTGCGGCCATCCCCGTTGAAGTCGCCGGAGAGTGTCTTGTAGACGGCCGTGCCGCCATTGCGCATGTGGAGGGGCGTGTTGCTCGCCCACTGGGCGGAGCTGAAGCTCATGTAGCCGCGGGAGAGCTCCATGGACAGCCAGCTCGCCCACCCGCCACCGCCGTTGGGTGAGAGCGTCGCCAGATCATCGCGCCCGTCACCATCGAAGTCTCCGGCGAACGTCCGGTAGACGGCCGAGCCACCATTGCGCATGTGAAAGGGCGTGTTGGCGGGGGCCTTGCTCGTCCAGTGGGTGAGCGAGTCGACGAGGTTGACGTCGATATGAGTGGCCCACGTCCCGGCGGCGTTGGAGCTCAGGGCCGCCAGGTCGCTGCGCTGGTCGCCATCGAAATCGCCACGGACCATGGCGTAGTGGGCCGCGCCCCCCTCCCGGAAGTGGCGCACGGTCTCCGGGTACCCGTCGAAGCGGTCGAAGCCGTTGGCGACGACGTTGCTCAGGGGCAGGAGCTCATAGCTGGTGTCCTGCCAAGAAGAGACCGCATTGGGGCTCCACGTGCTGATGTCGCTCCTGCCGTCGAAGTCGAGGTCCATGCGGTGGGCAGGCTGGCCAAACACCTGCACCTCGGCGAGGGACAGGTAGTTGGTCCCACGCAGTTGCACACGCACGAAGCGCCCCTTCGTCTGGTAGAACGAGGCGGTGGTGGGGCTGCCGCCCACGCCCGAGACCAGGTATGCCTTGACGCCGGGCTGCCCCTTCGTCACCTCGGGATCATTGGACGTGAAGGCCACCGTCGAGACGAAGACATAGAAGTTCTGCAGCCGCTCGGCGCAGCAATCCGTGCGGTTCCACACCCGCACCTCGGTGATGTCGTAGGTGTCGCCCAGGTCCACCTGCCACCAGGCCGCCGCGTCATTGTTGGTATGGGTGACGGAACCCGCGCCCAGTTGGCCCTCGGTGTTGCCATCCACGGCACGGGACGCGGGCGCTGTCCCATAGGTGCTCGACTGCGTGGCGGGCTTGCCGCGCGCCACCTCCCGTCCCCACGCGAGCGCCTCGCCGGGCAGAATCCCCGCCAGGAGTATGAAGGTCGCTCCCGCCAGCCAGGCCGCGCCCCCCAGGACCCGGTACATGCTTCCCCCTCGTTCTCGGTACATGAATCCCCTCTGATGTCGACAGAGCTCCTACCCAGGGGCTCCGGGCCGCGACAGGGCAGCCATGACTGCTGACAGGGGGTGCCTCCAGATGTCGCACCGAAAAACGCTTCAGGGGTTCGCGCTCTGGGCACGCGGGAGGGCTGCCGGCCGTCAAAGCCGGCGAGAGCGTCACTTCGTGGGCAGGGGGAGGAAGGCCACCCCATCGAGTCCCAGGCGCTGGCAGGCCTCGACGAAGCGCTCGGTGCAGACAACGACGGTGGGGAAGTCGTCCAACCGGAAGACGTCCAGGTGCTCGGGGAGGGAGGCCGCGTCCAGCAGGAGGGGCTTGGGCAAGCGGATGCCAAGGCGACTACAACGAGGACACGGAGGCTTGCGATTGGGGGGGAGGCAATCCGGGTGTGCACGGCCCACGGGGAGAAGTTCCAGCTCAAGCAACTCAGGTGATGTGCGCTGGCGGAAGCGCAGTTGGGTAGGACAGCCCTTGAGCCCTCTCAGACCCTCGGCCTGGAGCCTCTCGAGCACCTCGCGCTGCACCAGCGGCCACCAGGAGACAGTGAGCACGAATGGCCCGAAGCGGCCCTGGGCCTTGCCCACGAGTGGTCCGAAGCCCGCCCCGGGCTCCAACACAGCACCCGGTGGAAGGAGCGGGCGAACCAGCTCGCACATCCTTTCATACTCCTCAATGGGCTCGGGCCGAGCCTCCTCGAAGTCGGCCAGAGCGGCCACCGGGGTCAGGTCCACCGCAGGGTACACTTTGGCACCGCCACTCCACGTGGTCTTGCAAGCAGGGCAGTTGAGAAGTCCCGGAAGACCCCACTTGTGCGCGGCATCAATGAAGCCGGTGTAACCCGCGGACCTGTCTCCCTCGATTTCGAAATACCGCATTCGAGTGCTCCTCGGCTCAATCCTGGCAGTAGTAGGGCACGAGTGGACCATTCACTTTGAACAAAAACATCAGCTCGAACGCGAACTGCCAGATTTCCTGTGGGTCGGCTCCAAAATTTTCCTTTTGGAACCGCCGCCAGGCTTCATTCCACTGGCCGCCCGCAGGTCCGCCACTGTGCAGCCTCCGGTGAAAGCTCTGGGGAAGGCTGATGGTGAAGGCATGAATGTCGATTCCCTTGTCCTTGAACCATAGGGCCAGGTCCCAGGCCTGCGGGAAGATGTGGTGCTTCTCGAGAGGCTCGCGGGGCAGCATGCACCCCAGCGGGTGTTTGCGCTGCCGCGCGCGCTCTCCTCGCTCCTTCCAGTTGTGCCAGGGGATTTCGAAGACGGGTTCTTCGTAGGTGGGCGCTGCCACGTTGCGTCCCCACCACCGCCCGGGGTTGCCCACCAGCGGAGGCCGCATCGCCTGGGGCATCGGCCCTCGCGCCAGCACCACCGTCGGAGAGGAGTCCTCCTCCGCAGCAGAGGACTCCACTTCCACCACGTCCCGGCAGCGCCAGAGGGCACAGCGCTCGCCCTCGCACAGCGGCACCACGCAGCTCGGGTCCTCTCGGGCCTCTTCCCATGAGGACACGACCTCAGGGGCTTCGTCGTCCTCGCGCACCCCTGTCGTCGACGTGGCACATGCGGCCAGCAGCACTCCCAGGAGCGCGAGCCATCGGCTGGAGGTTCGCATGCGCGCGACGATACGTCAGGTCACATCCCTGGGGTCAACTCACAAAGTCCACTGCCTCCCATACTCGCTCACGAGCCACGTTCACCATGTCCAAGGGTTCGCGCTCAGTCAGCACCGTTCCGACCAGTGGCTCGGTACCAGCCTCAGCCCAGACACGCTTCACTCACTTCGTGGGCAGGGGGAGGAAGGCCACCCCATCGAGTCCCAGGCGCTGGCAGGCCTCGACGAAGCGCTCGGTGCAGACGACGACGGTGGAGAAGTCCTCCAGCCGGAAGACGTCCAGGTGCTCGGGGAGGGTGGCGGCATCCAGCAGGAGGGACTTGGGCAGGGTGAGGGCAAGACGGCCACAGCGCTGGCAGGGAGGCTTGCGATGGGGAGGAAGGCACTCGGGGTGCGCGCGGCCCACGGGGAGCAGTTCCAGCTCGAGCAACTCAGGTGATGCGCGCTGGCGGAAGCGCAGTTGAGTGGGACAGCCCTTGAGTCCTCTCAGGCCCTCGGCCTGGAGCTTCTCGAGCACCTCGCGCTGCACCAGCGGCCACCAGGAGATGGTGAGCACGAACGGCCCGAAGCGGCCCTGGGCCTTGCCCACGAGTGGTCCGAAGCCCACACCGGGTTCCAACACTGCACCCGGTGGAAGGAGCGGGCGAACCAGCTCGCACCTCCTTTCATACTCTTCAATGGGCTCGGGCCAAGCATCCTCGAAATCTGTCAGGGATGCGACCGGGGTTAGATCCACTGAGGGATATGCTCTGGAGTTGTCACCCCAGGTGACCTTGCACGCAGGGCAATCCTGGAGACCTGGAAGCTTCCACTTGTGCGCGGCGTCAATGACCCCCGTGTAACCCGCGGACCTGTCTTCCTTGACTCTGAAATACCGCATGCAGGTGCTCCTCGGCTCAATCCTGGCAATAGGGGACGAGTGGTCCATTCACTTTGAATAGGAACATCAGCTCAAACGCAAACTGCCAGATTTCTTGGGGGCCAGCTCTACCGTTGTTCTCCTTGAACTGCCGCCAGGCTTCATTCCACTGGCCTCCAGAGGGCCCGCCGCTGTGCAGCCTCCGGTGGAAGCTCTGGGGAAGACTGATGGTGTAGGCGTGGATGTCGATACCCCTGCTGCTGAACCATTCGGCCAGCTTTTCCTGCTGCGGGAAGATGTGGTGCTTCTCGAGAGGCTCCGGCGGCAGCATGCACCCCAGCGGGTGTTTGCGCTGCCGCGCGCGCTCTCCTCGCTCCCTCCAGTTGTGCCAGGGGATTTCGAAGACGGGTTCTTCGTAGGTGGGCGCTGCCACGTTGCGTCCCCACCACCGCCCGGGGTTGCCCACCAGCGGAGGCCGCATCGCCTGGGGCATCGGCCCTCGCGCCAGCACCACCGTCGGAGAGGTGCCCTCCTCCACAGAAGAGGACTCCACTTCCACCACGTCCCGGCAACGCCAGAGGGCACAGCGCTCGCCCTCGCACAGCGGTACCACGCAGCTCGGGTCTTCTCGGGCCTCTTCCCACGAGGACACCACCTCGGGAGCTTCGCCGTCCTCGCGCACCCCTGCCGTCGACGTGGCACATGCGGCCAGTAGCAGCACTCCCAGGAGCGCGAGCCATCTGATGGCGGTTCCCATTCGCGCGACAATACGTCAGACCTCCTTCCTGGAGTTGATTGACCGACGCACCTGCCCCCCCCCCCACGCCGAGCGGGTTGTCACTTCGTGGGCAGGGGGAGGAAGACCACCCCATCGAGTCCCAGGCGCTGGCAGGCCTCGACGAAGCGCTCGGTGCAGACAATGACGGTGGAGAAGTCCTCCAGCCGGAAGACGTCCAGGTGCTCGGGGAGGGTGGCGGCGTCCAACAGGAGGGGCTTGGGCAGGGTGAGGGCAAGGCGGCCACAGCGAGAGCAGGGAGGCTTGCGATTGGGAGGAAGGCACTCGGGGTGCGCGCAGCCCACGGGGAGCAGTTCCAGCTCGAGCAACTCAGGAGATGCACGCTGGCGGAAGCGCAGTTGGGTGGGACAGCCCTTGAGTCCTCTCAGGCCCTCGGCCTGGAGCTTCTCGAGCACCTCGCGCTGCACCAGCAGCCACCAGCCAAAGGGAAACACAAGCGGTCCGAAGCGGCCCTGGGCCTTGCCCACGAGTGGTCCGAAGCCCGCCCCGGGCTCCAACACAGCACCCGGGGGGAGTAGCGGGCGAACCAGCTCGCACATCCTTTCATACTCCTCGATGGGCTCGGGCCGAGCCTCCTCGAAGTCGGCCAGAGCGGCCACCGGGGTCAGGTCCACCGAAGGGTACACTTTGGCACCACCACTCCAAGTGGCCTTGCAAGCAGGGCAGTTGAGAAGTCCCGGAAGGCCCCTCTTGTGCGCGGCGTCAACGACCCCTGTGTAAGTGGACCTGTCTTCCTTGACTCTGAAATACCGCATGCAGGTGCTCCTCGGCTCAATCCTGGCAATAGGGGACGAGTGGGCCATTCACGTTGAACAGGAACATGAGCTCGAACGCGAACTGCCACATCTCCTCGGCGCTAGCATTGAAATTGCCCTCCTTGAACTGCCGCCAGGCTTCATTCCACTGGCCTCCCGCAGGTCCGCCACTGTGAATCCTCCGATGGAAGCTCCTCGGAAGACTGATGGTGAAGGCATGAATGTCAATACCCTTTCTCTTGAACCATAGGGCCAGCTCTTCCTGCTGCGGGAAGATGTGGTGCTTCTCGAGAGGCTCGGGCGGCAGCATGCACCCCAGCGGGTGTTTGCGCTGCCGCGCACGCTCTTCACGCTCCTTCCAGTTGTGCCAGGGGATTTCGAAGATGGGCTCTTCGTAGGTGGGCGCTGCCACAGTGCGTCCCCACCACCTCCCGGGGTTGCCCACCAGCGGAGGCCGCATCGCCTGGGGCATCGGCCCTCGCGCCAGCACCACCGTCGGAGAGGTGTCCTCCTCCGCAGCAGAGGACTCCACTTCCACCACGTCCCGGCAGCGCCAGAGGGCACAGCGCTCGCCCTCGCACAGCGGTACCACGCAGCTCGGGTCCTCTCGGGCCTCTTCCCATGAGGACACAACCTCGGGCGCTTCGTCGTCCTCGCGCACCCCTGTCGTCGACGTAGCACACGCGGCGAGCAGCACTCCCAGGAGCGCGAGCCATCGGCTGGAGGTTCGCATGCGCGAGACGATATGTCAGGTCACCTCCCTGGGGTCAACTCACAGAGTCCACTGCCTCCCAGGCCCGCTCACCCAACCGGTCTCGGAAGCAGCGCTGCGTCTCAGGTGCCCTGGCTCGAAGCGGAAGCCTACCGCCCTCTCTTGGAGCGTTTCTTCCTGGCCTGGTTCTGGGCCTGGGGTGGGTTCGGCGCGTTCTGGCTGTTGAGCTTGTTGAGCCGTCTCTTCAACCAGGCCCTGGCATCCTTTTGCGACTGGGCGTCGGCGATGGACTCCTCGACGACCCGATGTCCCTGGGGCCGGGTGCTGTCATAGCGGTGCGTCCGTCCTTGCTTCTCGAGCCGATCCATCCTCTCGGTGAGACGCGTGTCTTCGTCCTTGCCACCCTGGGTGGGCTGTAATGCGAAGCTCTTGGCGAGCGGGGCCTGCGGGACCGCGTCCTTCTCGGCGTCGAAGCCCCCAGCCTTGTTCTTGCGCTGGTACTTCGTCGCGCCACCCCCATCGAGCACCTTCTTGTGGCTCACAGGCACCGGGGTCTGAGACGTGTAGCCAAGCTTGAGCGCGGTCTCGCCCGGGTTCAGTTTGGCCGGCGCCTGTTGCGGATAGGCCGTGTGCACGGAGAACCCGCCCCGATTCGCATCGCCCTGGAGGATGACGTGCGCGCTCTGCTGGTCGGTGTGCGCCGTGATGCCGGTGACTCGCGTGCTCAGGTCCGGGCCGGTGAGCGCCGCCCCCTTCGTGAGCTTCGCGCCTTTGTACATGTAGCTCGTGCCGAACCCGCCCTCGAAGAGCGGCTTCCCGGCCGTGCCCTGGGGCTTCGGAAGATTGACGTCGGCGTCATACTGCTTCTGTTTGTGGAGCGTGACGTCCTGCTTGTGCTGTGTCGTCGTCGACGGCGCGACCGTCTCATCGAGCTCGTCATGCGAGTGTTCCACGGTCTGGGTCGGCGCGGCCGGCCGATTCCAGGCCTGCGCGAGCGTCTCCTCGATGGCGTAGAGGTTCGCTTCGTGGCTGGAGAATCCACCCGAGGCCATGCCGCCCGCCTCATCGTCTCCGACCTGGCTGTAGTTCGGGAGGTCTACCGTGCCTACTCCGGGGCCTCCGGTGACCTGGGTGGTCGTCGCGGGCGCGGGTGTCGGCTTCCTGTCGGGCACGACGCCAGCCGCGATCCGGGAGAGCTGATCCGCCTTGGAAATCTGTGCACCGTGGCGCCCGTAGAAGTGCGAGAGCTTCGGGTGCACGTTCTCGCTGGTGGCCAGTTTCTCGGCGTCCCCGCCCACCTTCATGAGCGCCTCGTGGGTCGCGTTCAGGCTCTCGTGAGGCTTCAGCGCGTTGTTGTTCTTCTTTCCCTTCTCATACAGCGCATCGGCGACGTAGCTCTGGTTGGTGGCGACCTCCATCCGCCGGAGGATCTCCCCCATCTTCGCGTTCTTCACCTTCTCATCCGGTCCGCCCGCTCGCTTCTTCGCCAACGGATGCGCGGCCTGCCGCTCCTTCGCGGTCAGGTCCTTGGGAGTCAATCCCCGCAGCCGGTTGAACCACCGGTTCTTCACTGCCGCGTTCTGGCCCTCCGTCACCTGCGCCTTCGTCACGAAGGCATCCGCGCCCCCCAGCTTGGAGGCCCTCCCCGAGCTCACGAGATGCTCGGAGAGCTGTTTGTTGAGGAAGTTGTTGGAATTGCCTCGCACCTTGCTGGGCCTGGCCTTGTTCCAGCCCGGTATCTTCCCGGTTCGCAGGTTCTCCAACTCCGCCGCCCGCTCCTGCTTCTGCTGGGCGAGGAAGTTGTCCTTGATGAGCGCCCCCTTCGCGTCGGCTTCGTTTTCGAAGTCGACGAATTTTCCATGTTTGAGTCCGTACCCCTGGATGACAGGCGTGGCGGAGGGGCCGGGTGGGGAGTGCGCACCCGTCACGGCGGGAGCCTCGGTGGAAGCGCCTCGCATGGCACTGGCACCGAGCCTGTCCGCCTCGCCCTCCAGCCCGGAGTCGAGGTTCAGCGACGCGCCTCCAGCCTGGGTGGTTGGCCTCACACGCCCCTGCTTCTGCTGCACGACGTGCCACGCCTCGTGAGGCAGATGCCGCTCCTGGCCCGGTCCCACGTGAATCTCCGTGCCCGCCGTGTACGCCGACGCCCGCAGCCCGGCGGGAAGCGAGGAGTTGTAGTGGACCCGCACGTCATCCATGGCCATGCCGGAGAGGCGCTCGATCCCCGCCTTCAGCTCATCCGGCAGGCCCCGACTTCCGCTGGATGACACCGACGCTCGCGCCGCCCGGAGGGGGATGTGCTCGAAGTGGTGACCCTGCTGGCCGGCGCTCGGGCCGGGTGCGCTGGCACCGAGCACCTCCTGGATTGAGGACGGCTCGGCGGCGGAAGGAGCCAGACGGCTTCGAGCGGAGGGCTTCGGCTTGTGGTCGTGATGGCTCATGGCTCACACCGGGCGACAAGGCCCCCGCAAGGACGCTCGTGGGGGAACAGGCCAACGGCACGACTCTAGTTCCGGAGAACCGCGCGGCAAACCGCACCCGAGCGCCCGCTCCTGGAGGTTGGGGTGACGGACTCCAAGAGAGGGAGGGAGCTCCCCGCGATTGTGACCTCCAGGATGGGTGCTCCGCAGCAGGGTCCCTCAGGGGCGCGGAGCAGGTTGCGCGCTCAAACTGAAGTCGGCTCCTCTCAGCTTGAGCGCACACGTCGTGGGAAGTGTGCTCGTGGGGTCTCGGAGGAACGCGGTGGTGATTTCCCTTCCGCAACGATTGAAGCCCGCGCCGTGGCTGAGCCCACGCATCTCCACGAACGAGGCATTGGGCAGGGTCTCCAGGAGCTGCCGTCCCCATTCCGGTGGCGTGTCCGGATCGAACTCGCCCGCGTAGATGAGCGTGGGAATGTCGCTGCGGACGGGCTCCTTGACCTCGGCTGGAGCGGGGGCGACGTTCCACACGCGGCAGACCTCGGTGGGGACGGTGCGCCCGTCGAGCCCACCCAGTCCCATCGTGGGCGAGAGCTGCGCGGCCGCGCGGGCCACGTTCTCGAAGGGGTTCTCCTCCGCGCACGTCACGGACATGCGCAGGCCCCAGGTATACGTGGATGGACCCTGGTTGTCCTTCACGAGCGCGGCCAGCTCCTCGAGTTGGCCCGTGGCGGCCCGGCTGATGATTCGGGGCAGGAGGGGAATCGTGTCGCGCCGATGCAGGCCCAGGTAGAGGGCATCGGCCACCTGCGCGCCGCGAACCTCCAACGGCCGCCCCCCGGTGGCGGCGGCGTCCAGCCCCAGCTGGAGGGGACGGGCGTCCGCGCTGGAGATGAGCCGGGCGAACTGCGCGCGCAGGTTGGGATAGGCCGCGCCACACGCCCGGTCCGCTGCGCACCCATCGAACACGACATTCAAGGCCCGCTGCACGTTCGCCGCGCCGAACTCGTCGAAGACGACATCGGGCGGAAACACCGAGTCCAGGATGACGCTCTTGATGCCAGCCGGGTGGAGCCGCATGACGGCCAGCATCAACCGTGTGCTGTACGAAAGGCCGTGGAGGTTCCACTTCGCGTAGCCGAGTGCCTTTCGGAGGTCCTCGAGGTCATGCGCGATGGCGTCCGTGGTGTAGCCATCCAGGTCCACGCCCGAGGCGGTCAGCGTCGCCCGGCAGCGCCTGGCCGCGCCCACCATGGCATCCACGAACTTCTGGCCTCGCAGCCGGCCCGCCGTCGCCTCCGCGATGAGGGCGTTGACCTCGGGGCATTCGAGCGAGGGCCGCGCGTGCTTCCCCCCTCGAGGCTCCATGAGGATGAAGTCGCGCTCGTCGAGAAGCGGGATGGACTTGCCGGAGCGCTGGTTGTCGACCGCGCTGACGCCGGGGCCTCCCGGCATGAACAGGAGCGGCTCGGCGGGCTTCTCCGCCCGGCTCCGGAGGATCATCACCGGCAGTCGGATCATCCGTGTGTCGGCCTTGCTCCGGTTCTCGGGCACCACCAGCAACCCACAATCGATGCGCTCATCCTTCGCCACATCGTCGTTGCAGGGGGTGCGCTCGAAGTGGCTCGTCTCGGTGGTGGCCCGGGGCTCCGGGGCGGGTGGCGCGCTCGCGGTGGACATGGACAGCATCAACAGGGCGGACGTGAGGGCGTGGACCATGGGGAAAGTTTGAACGAGCGCGCGCGACGGGGTCCAATATCGGCTTTGCTCGCTGTGATAACGAAATGCGCTCAATCCCCCTCGATTCCCGCCGCCTCACGTACTTCATCGCCGTCGCGGAGTCGCTGCACTTCCGCAAGGCCGCCGAGCGGCTGCGGCTGGCCCAGCCCGCGCTCAGTCAGCAGATACGCCGTCTGGAGGAAGAGCTCGGCTGTCAGTTGTTGAAGCGCGACCGGCGGCGCGTGGAGCTGACTCCCGCGGGAGTCGCGCTGCTCGACACGGGCCGCCGCGCGCTGGTGCAGATGGCACACGCCGCCGAGGCCGCGCAGCGCACCGCCGCCAACCAGGTGGCCCTGCTCCGTGTGGGCTTCCTGAGCCCGGCGGCCTTCGCGCTCGTCCCGGATGTCCTTCGCCGCCTGCGCCTCGAGCATCCGTACGTCCACCTCGTGCTCCGGGAGGCGGACAGCGTGACGCTGCTGGAAGAGGTGCGGCTGGGACAGCTCGACGTGGCCTTCGTCCGAGGGCCCATTCCCACGCCGGGCATCCGCGTGGACACGCTGTACGAGGAGCCGCTCGTCGTCGTGCTCCCGTCCGGCCATCGGTTCGCCCGGCGCGCGCGGGTGCCCCTCGCGGCGCTCGCCGATGAGTCCTTCATTGGTTATCCCCGGGACCCCGTGCCGCCGCTGCACGATGCGATGATGGAGATGTGTGGGGCCGCCGGGTTCTCGCCGTCCTTCGTCACGGAAGCGACCGAGTGGTACACCATCGTCAGTCTGGTCGCGGCGGGGATCGGCCTCGCCATCCTTCCCGAGTCCGTCCGGACCTTCACGCGCCGGGGTGTCGTCTACCGTCCGCTCGCGGGCGAGCAGCGCCATGTGGCGCTGACCATCGCGAGGCCGCTCGCGCCCCCCGGGCCGGCCCTGCGCGCCTGCCTTCACATCGTCTCTCAGGTGACGGGCGTCCGGCTCTCGGAGCGCACCTGAGCGCGAGGCTTCAATCATTTCCTTCTTGCGAGGGCCGGGGTAAGGGGTTGTACGCGGGCGACCCCGCTCCAGTAACCAAGCGAGGGAGCCTCCCTCCGGGTGCACGTTCTGAGGCCTGGATCCTTGCCTCCCCGATGCTGTATCCCTCCGTTTCTCGCGCAGCACGAAACGGCTGCGCTCATCAAGGGACTCCGGCCTGGCCATGAGCACGGGTGATTGGCGCCACACACAGGGACTCGCGGCAAGGGATGCTCGGCGTACCACGGGCGCGAGCCTCTTCGAGCGGCTCGCCTCCCTGCCCTCCCTCTCCGTGCTCACCTCCGAGGGCGCCCCCGTGGGCGACCTGCGAGACCGCGCCCACGCGCTCGCCCGGAAGTTGCGCGAGGCTGGGCTGGAGCCGGGTGCGCGGGTGGTCGTCGTGCTGCCCAATGGTCCTGACTTCGTGGTGGGTCTTCTCGCCTGTCTCCAGGCCTCGGTGACCTTCGTCCCGGTGAACCCGAGCCTTCCCCCGGAGGAGCGCAACCGCCGGCTCGAGGCCATCGGCGCCGCCGCGGTGCTGACTCCGGGCGACACGCTCCAGCTCGTGCCAACGCGGCAGGGGCACACGTCCTCGGCCCAGGGCGCTCCCGCGGTGATTCTCTTCACGAGCGGCAGCATGGGGAGCGGCCGGCCCGTGGGCCTCTCCGAGCAGGCCCTCCTGCACGTGGTCGACACGCATCACCAGGTGCTCGCGTATGCGCCGGACACCCGTGTCATCGGCTATCTGCCGTGGAGCCACGCCTTCGGGTTCACCCTCGAGCTGTTGATGGGGTTGCTGTACGCCGGCCCGCTGCGCTCCGTCCCGCCCGACGCCTTCCCGGGAGTCTTCGCGAGCACCCCCTCGGACTTCCTCCTCTCCGTTCCTCGGATGCTCGAGCGGCTGGGGGATGCGGAGCTCCAGCGGCTGCGCGGGGGCGTCGTCGGAGGCGCTCCCGTTCGCGGTGAGCTGCGCAAGCGGCTGGGCAAGACGCGCCTTCGCATCGGTTACGGGCAGACCGAGTGTGGGCCAGGCGCCTCCCTGGGCGAGCCCGGTGAGTGGGCGCATGACGACTTCCTGGGCAGGCCCGTGGGCTGTGAGATGGTGCTCCGGGACTCCTCCGAGGAGGGACACCAGGAACTGCTCCTGCGTGGGCCCAACCTCGCCATGGGTTATGTGGCGCCCGATCGCATCGAGCCGCTCGCGCTCGACGCGGGATGGTTGGTGACGGGGGACCTCGCGAAGACCGTCGACGGCGGCTTCGTCTCCCAGGGGCGCCGGGACGAGCTCTTCAAGCTCGACAACGGCCGCATGGTGAATCCCGTCCCGCTCGAGCTGCCCTACGACGGCCGCATCCTGCTCATCGGCTCCGGCGGCAGGGCGGTGCAGCCGCTCGCCCGCGGCGAGCTCCCCGCGAACTTCTCGCTTCCCGTGCCCCACCTGCCTCCCCGGCTGATGCCCGACTCCTTCTGGAGCGCGTGCACCACGCCCACCGGAAAGGTGTCGCGCCGACGCGCTCAGCAGCTCTTCGAGGATTCATGATTCATCCCAGCATTCATCCCGCCACTCCCGATGCGCCCTCTCCCCTGATCATCGATCGCAAGCGCAAGCTCACTCCGGAAGATCTCGAGGCCGCGGCCTTCCCGCTCCGGATCGCCCTGTCCGACACCGCTCGCGAGGCAGTGAACCGCTGCGCGGCCTTCGTGAAGGAGCAGAACGCCGCGGGGACTCCCATCTACGGAATGTCCACCGGCTTCGGTCCGCTGGTGGCCTTTGGCGCGGCGCCGGATCCGGTGGACCAGGGGTATGGGTTGCTCAATCACCTGCGCTCGGGACAGGGCGAGGTGCTCGCTCCCTCCATCGCCCGGGCGATGCTCCTGGCCCGGGTGTGGTCCCTCTCCCAGGGTCACTCGGGCGTGAGCCTCCGTGTCGTCGAGGGCCTCTGTGCCGCGCTTGAGACGCCGTTCGCCCCCGCGGTGCCCGAGTGGGGCACGGTGGGCGCCAGTGGTGACCTGACTCCGCTCGCGCATGCGGCGGGCGCGCTCCGTGGCGAGGGCGAGGCCTTCTGGGAGGAGGAGCGCCTGCCCGCGGCCGAGGCGCTGCGCCGCGGCGGGCTGAAGCCTCTCGAGCTCCAGGGGCGTGATGCGCTCGGGCTGGTGAACGGGACGTCGCTCACGGCCGCAGCCGCCGCCCTCGCCGTCCGCTCCGCCCGGCGCGCCATCTCGCTGTCCCTGGACCTGGCGGCCCTGCTGGCGGAGTCGCTCGGCGCGGCGGGCACGTTCACCTCGCCGGAGCTGCTCGCCGCCTCGGGCCACCCGTCCGCCGAGAGCATCGCCCTCCAGCTCCAGGAGCGCCTCAAGGGCTCCACCGCCCACGCCGGCCGCCCGCTCCAGGAGGCCTACAGCATCCGCTGCACGCCGCAGCTCGTGGGCGCGGTGGAGGCCACCGTCCAGCACGTCGAGCAGGTGGTGACGTCCGACCTCAACGGCGTGAGTGACAACCCCCTCTTCTTCCCCGAGCAGGGCAAGGTCATCCACGGCGGCAACTTCTTCGGCCAGCAGGTCGCCTTCGCCGCCGATGCGCTCAACCTCGCGCTCACCCAGCTCGCCAACCTCGCCGAGCGTCAGCTCGACCTGATGATGGATCCGAACCGCAACGGGGGCCTGCCGCTGCTGCTCTCGGCCAGGCCGGGTGCTCAGTCCGGACTCGCCGGCGTCAACCTCGCGGCCACGGCCATCGTCGCGTCCATGCGCCGCTACGCCACGCCCGCCAGCATCCAGTCCCTGCCCACCAACGGGCACAACCAGGACGTGGTCCCCTTCGGCACCCAGGCCGCGCTCGAGGCGCTCCGGCAGAGCGCACGGTTGAGCCTCGTGCAGGCCTCGCTGGCGCTCGCGCTCCGTCAGGCCAGCTACCTGGGCGCGCGCAAGCCCACCTCCGCTTCCGGCTCGGCGCTGCTCGAGTTCCTCTCCAGCGTGGTGGCGCCCGTGGATCCGGACCGGCCGCTCGGCGACTGCGTGCGCCGCCTGGCCACCCACCTCCACCACCGCAGCGACGTCAGCTCGCGGCGGGCGGCTTCGCGCTCTTGACCGGGAGCGTGGGGCCCGCGTCCCAGAAGTCGTAGAAGTTGAACCACTGGTAGGGGAACTCGCGCGCCAGCGACTCGAGCTGGCGCACGTACTGCTCCACCCACTCCCGGAGCTGCGTGTCGCGATCCCTCCCGCGCTCGAAGCGCAGGCGCAGCGGCGGCTGGGCGAAGAAGCGGTACGTGGCCGGCCCGAGCTGGATGGAGAAGGTGGCGATCAACGGCGCCCCGCTCACCGCCGCCAGCATGAAGGGCCCCACCGGGAACGAGGCCTCCCGTCCGAGGAAGGGCACTCGCGCCACGTGCCGGTCCACGGAGCGGTCTCCCTGGATGGCCAGCAGCGTCCCCTCGCGCAGGGCGCGGATCATCTCCAGCGAGGAGAGCATCTCATCACCACCCACGGCGATGACCCGGGGACCCGGGCCGTGGGCCTTCTTCACGTAGCGCGCGATGCGCTCCTGCTCGCCCTGGAAGGCCACGATGGCGAGATTCACGTCGCCACCCCGCCCGCCGCGGAGCAGTCCACCCGCGACGTCCCAGTTGCCCATGTGCGCCGTCAGGAGGATGCCGCCACGGCCCTCGGCCGCCGCGTTGCGGATGTAATCCAGGCCGATCTCCTCGACGCGGAAGACGCTCGGGCCGCGCGTGGCGAGCAGGGCCCGGTCCACCAGCGTGCGCGCGAAGGTGAGGATGTGCTGATAGGTGCGTGCGAACCTGCGGAATCCCCTCGCGGGCCCGATCGCCCGGTCGAGGAACTGCATCGAGGCGTTCCGCGCCGTCCTGGCGCCGAGGACGAAGTAGAAGGCCACCGGGTAGAGCGCCCAGTACGCGGCGGAAATGCCGAACACCCGCGTCACCTGGTAGAAGAACCAGTGGCCCAGGACGCCGCCGCGGCTCTGGCCCGTCCACCGGGACGGTGCGCGCGGGCGAGTCATGGCCTCGTACACGCCGAGCGCCAGCAGCGCGCCCACGACGATCCCCGCGGACGGAAGTGGAGCGAGACCCCGGCCCCGCAACGACTGGAAGGCCCAGGCCGAGGCGAGCGCGGGCACCGCACCCAGGCCCGCGAGGGCGCACGCGAACGCGGCGAGCACCAACCACCAGGGGCTGCTCATCAGCAGGACGGGGAGGATGCCGGCGATGGCCGCCAGGGTGCGCCACACGGGGCCCTCGCCCCCAAGCCAGGCCCAGCGCCGCAGCCGGAAGAGTGACAGCCCGGGCTGGTGCGGGAGGCCGCGCAGCCGAGGCGCCAGCGGCAGGGGCAGCAACAGCCGCAGGCACGTCAGCGTGTTGAGGAGCGAGATGCGCGCGTTGTCCAGGAATGGACGGAAGTGGCTGATGCGGTCCTTCGGGTAGATGACCCCGATGGGAACCGAGCGCAGCGGCAGGCCCGCCCACGCCGCCTGGAGGAGGATCTCCACCTCGAAGTCATAGCGCCGGTTGAGCGTGCGAAGCTTGAGGGTCTCGGGAAGCGGGTAGGCGCGGAAGCCGGACTGGCTGTCGTCCACGCGCGCCCCCGCCTCGAACCACACCCAGAAGTTGGAGAACTTGCGGCCAAACTCGCTGGAGGACGGAGCTCCGGCGGCAATCAGGTCCCTCGCGCCGATGACCAGGGACCCCGGGTCCTCGCGGGTGGCCGCCGCGACCTTGGGCAGGTCCTCCGGCAGATGCTGCCCGTCCGCATCGAGCGCGATGGCATAGCGGAAACCCCTGCGGCCCGCCTCCTCCAGGAGCCTGCGGAGCGCCGCGCCCTTCCCCTGGTTGGTGGGCTGCCGGAGGACGATGGCGCCGGCCTTCTCGGCCTCGTCACCGGAACCATCCGTGGAGCCATCGTCACAGACGAGCACCGTCGAGGCGTGCTCCAGGGCTCCCCGGACCACGGCCCCCACGGTGCGCCCGTGGTTGAAGACGGGGATGACCGCGCAGGCGCCAGCCTGGTCGCAGCTTCGCTGAGGGGATTGCACCATCACGGAGCAGGGCTCTTGCCCGATGGCCCCCCGCCCGTCAACAACCAGCCGAGCGGCGAGGGCCCCTCGGCGATGTACGGGTTTGCCCTTGCATCCGGAGCCTCCGAGCGATGACGCTCGCCTCATGAATCCTAGCGGCCCGGTGGTGTCGCCACCGTCCTCCGCCTCGTCGAGATGGCGCGGGAAGCTCCTGGCACTCCTGAGGCCCCTGCGTGAGCAGATTGAATCCGTCAAGCGCGAGCACGCGAGTCCGAGGCGGCTCGGCGTGGCGGTCGCCGTGGGCGTGCTGGTGGGCAGCAGCCCCTTCCTGGGCTTCCAGGTCCTGATGGCCATCGCGCTGGCGACGGTCTTCCGGCTCAACCGCATCGCCGTCCTACTGGGCCTGCAGATCTCCATGCCGCCCATCACGCCGTTCCTGCTCTTCCTCAACGCCCAGGTCGGCGCGCGGCTGCTGGAGGGGCGCTGGTTGCCGCTCTCGCTCGAGGCCTTCCGCGCCGTCCCTGCCAAACAGGTCGCAGCGGACCTCTTCCTGGATCTACTCGTCGGCGGGCTCCTCGTGGGAGGCGTCCTCGCGGCGGGCCTGGGGTGGATGACGGCGTACCTCCTCCAACGGCAACGGACGCGCGGCTCGCTGAGCGACCTCTTCACCCCCGAGCAGTGGGCGCAGCTCCAGGGCCGCCTGGAGGGACTCCCCCGCGCCTGGCGCAAGTACGCGCTCTGGAAGATGCGGTTGGATCCGGTCTACAAGCTCATCCTCCCGGAGCTCCCGGAGGACGCCGAGCTGCTGGACCTCGGGTCCGGAATGGGCCTCCTGCCCCTGCTGCTCTCCGTGCGCTCCCCGCGCAGCAGCGTCCGCGCGGTGGAGTGGGACGAGCGCAAGGTCCGCATGGCCCACCAGCTCCTGGAGGGCCTCCCCGCGGTACGTGTCGAGGCGGGGGATGCCAGCAAATGCCCGCTCGGCACTCCCAACGCGGTGGCCCTGCTCGATGTCCTCCACTACTCCCCCATCGCCCAGCAGCAGGAGTGGCTGCTGCGCTGCGCCGAGGCGCTCCGGCCCGGCGGGCTGCTGCTCGTCCGGGAGCTCGAGCCCAAACAGTCCCGGTGGCCACTGGCCCCCGTGCTCGAGCGGCTCGCGGTCCGCCTGGGGTGGAACCGGGGCGCATCCGTCCACGCCTGGTCGCCATCTGAGATGGCCCGGATGTTGACACCGCTAGGCTTTACAGCCGAACTTCGCCCGGCCGGCTCCGGCGTATTCAGCGCGAACACACTGCTCATCGCGCGTAAGGCTTCGCAAACACAACATGGACACTGACGTATTGGTCATTGGCGCAGGTCCCGCGGGAAGCGTCGCGGGTTCGCTGCTCGCGAAACAGGGACACCGGGTGATCTGCCTGGAGGCGGGCACGTTCCCCCGCTTCCAGATTGGCGAGTCCCTGCTGCCCCGCTGCAACGACATCCTCGAGGAGGCGGGTCTGCTGGAGGCGGTCGTTGGCCGCCGCTACCAGCCCAAGAACGCGGCGGTGTTCCTCCAGGGCCACGAGCGCGAGCGCTTCTGCTTCGCCGAGGTCTTCCCCGGCCAGCGCACGCAGACGTTCCAGGTCCCACGCAGCGATTTTGATCAGACGCTGGCTACCGCGGCCCGCGCCAAGGGCGTGGACATCCGCTTCAACCAGCGCGTGGACGCCGCCGAGTTCGGCCCGGGCGAGGCGCGTATCACCGCCACGGACCTGGAGAGCAACGAGACGTACCACCTGCGCTCCCGCTACGTCATCGACGCCAGCGGCTACGGGCGCGTCCTGCCCCGCCTGCTGAAGCTGGAGAAGCCGTCCGTCCTGGACCCGCGCGTCGCCATCTTCACCTGGGTGGAAGGCGACAAGCGGCCGGCGGACGACCTCGAGGGCGACATCTGGATCTGCCTGCACCCGCGCGGGGCGTGGATCTGGATCATCCCCTTCTCCAACGGCCGGACGTCGGTCGGCGTGGTGATGGAGCGCTCGCTGTACGAGAGCGTGTCGGGATGTGACCGCGACCGGCTCTTCGCCCTGCTGCGCGAGGACCCGAACGCGTGGGCGCGCCTGCAGCACGCCGCGCCCGTCCTCAAGACGGTGAAGCTCGAGTCCTGGTCCGCGGCGGTCGAACGGCTGCACGGCCCCGGCTGGGTGCTCACCGGCAACGCCGCCGAGTTCCTGGACCCCGTGTTCTCCTCGGGCGTCACGCTGGCGCTGGAGTCCTCGAGCCACGCGGCCCGGCTCATCCACCGCTCGCTGAAGGGTGAGACGGTCGACTGGGACGCCGAGTACAGCGCGGTGGTCCTCAAGGCGGTCAACGTGTTCAAGGCCTTCGTGCGGTCGTGGTACGCGGCGGAGCTGCCGCGGGTGCTGCTGCACCCGGGCAAGAGCGTGGCCATCAAGCGCGCCATCACGGCCATCCTCGGCGGCTACGTGCTGGACACGAACAACCCGTTCGTCCGCGACGCGGACGGCACGCTGAACGCCCTGCTGAAGCTGGCGAAGTAGGACGGGGATTTCGGTGAGCCTGTCAGGGGGGGCAGGTTTTCGCGCTGAGGACCGGGCGTATACGTGGGCGGTGCTACTGCTGGGGGCTGCGCTGCTCACCACCGGGTGCGTCACGCTGGCGCCGCAACCCGGCCAGGGCGGCCCCCAGGGCCCGCTTGCCCTTTCCACGTTGCGGGAAACGGCAGCCGGTACGCCCCCACTCGAAGCACCCGCCTCTCTTACTTCCACCGAGCCGGATAGGCAGGAGCGGCTGCACCGCCGCCAGAGCACCCGTGGACTGGGCTCGGACGTCGCCATGGCGAGCGCGGGGACGACGACCCAAGGCCCTCCTACCTGCGGAGGCAAGGCGGTGCCCCCGGACTGGCCCGACTTCTCCTCCGGCGACGGGGAGGCGCTGCTTGCCCCCTTCCTCACGTGCGCCTCGCCCGCCGAGTTCGTCGCGTTGCAGCAGCGCGTGGACATGCCCCGGCTGGTGGAGGCGTTGGACGACTGGCACGCGGTGCTGCTGGGCGCCCTGGGGCCCGTGCGCGAAGACGCCGCCCACATCCTCCAGCGCAAGCGGGCCTCCTTCCTCCTCACCGCCAGCGAGCGCTACGGCCTCATCCACGCCGAGGTGTTCGCCCTCTTCGTCCTGCACTCGGCCCATGACGACGAAGTGGACGAGGTGCTGCGGCTGCTGGCCCGGGACAAACTGTTGGGACAGACGCTGGCCCTCATGCCGTCGGTGCTCGAGGAGTTGGAGCGGCGGGGAATGCCGCTGTCGCGCTATCCGGAGCGGGCCGAGCAGGCCAGTGATGCGCTGCGGGGCATGGGCCGCGCCGCCAGGGATGTGCTCTCCACGAGCCCGGGGAGCGACAGCTCCCGCTACACGGAGATGACCGCGCGGCGGGCGCAATTGCCACCGGCCTACCAGCAGGCCAGTGAGAAAGTGGAGCAGGCCCTGGCGCTGCGGCACTTCGCCCCGGGCAGCGTAGCGCTGGGCACCTTCGACTCCATGACGTTTGGAGTGCCGCTGGGCTCCTACTACCTGCTGGCGGGCTCGGGCCATGGATTGCACTCGCTGACGCAGGGCCAGTATGAGCAGGCCGCGCGCGAGCTGGCGCCCGCGTTGCTGCTGGGGGCCCTGTATGCCGGAGGCAAGGGCCTGCGCTCCTCGTCCGGGGCTCGAGGTGCTTCGGGCGCCGGACTCGAAGGTGCGCGAGGGTTGGGGCTGGCGGAGACGGTGCGGCAGTTGGAAGCACGGCTGG
>NZ_PZOX01000020.1 GCF_003044305.1 Vitiosangium sp. GDMCC 1.1324
TTGGCCAGCTCGAGCAGGCGTGCTCGGTCCTGGCTCGTGAGCTCTACCTTCTCGTGCCGCAGTACCTGCTGGTGCTCGCGCTCGAGCGCCTCCATCTCGCCCAGCTTCTCGTTCCACTCACGCTCCAACGTGCGGGCCACCACGCGGTTGTCCGGGTCCACCGCCTTGTAACGGCGCTCGGCCAGTTGCGCCTCGTAACGCGCGCGCTCCAGCCGGAGTCTCCACTGGCGCTCCACCTCCTGGGCCTGCCGCTCCACCTCCCGGGTGACGGCCAGGCCCAGCTCAATCTCCGGCGGCTGGACCGTCTCTAGAAAGAGCCGGGCGACCGCCTCGTCAACGCCCCTGGCCGACACCGACCAGCAGATGCCCTTGTCGGTGAGGCGGCGGCACTCGTAGTACGGACGCGCGGGCTCCCGGTAGGAGGTCTGCATCCGGTGACCGCACCGGCCACAGAGCACCAGCCCCTGCAACAGCGCGCTCCCCTCACGGGCAGCACCGCGCTGGTCCGGCTGCTGGTAGCTGGGATGGTTGGTAGCGAGCTTCTTCTGGTTGGCCATGTACTCCTCCCAGCTGATGTAGGCCGGGTGGTGGTTTTTCAGGCACACCTTCCATGCCTCCTGCGGCAGCCGTGTGCTGCGCTGGCGCCGCACCTGCCCATCCACCAGCCCCATGTGCCTCTCATTGCGCCCGAAGACATAGGCACCGGCGTAGGTGGGGTTGTGGAGCATGGAGAGCAGCAGGGTGTAGCGCGGTGGCACCTGGCGAAGCTGGTGCGTGCCCGGCTCTCGCATGGGCAGGCTCAACCCGTTCTTCATGAAGTAGCGCAGCACGGCGTACGCGCTGCCCTCCAGGCGAAAGCGCTCGAAAACGAGGCGCACGGCTCGCTGTACCCCTTCGTCGGGGTCGAAGCGAAACCGGCTCGTTGCCTCCTCCCACTCGTAGCCCACGGGGGGCGTGAGGTGGAGAGCACCACGCCGTGCCTTGGACAGCTTGCCGCCCTGCAAACGCAGCCGCATCCAGTACAGCTCGGCTTCGCTCATGGTGCCCTTGAGGCCCAGCAGCAGCGGGTGGTGGTAGTCGCGCGGGGTGTAGACGGCCTGCTCATCGGCCAGCAGCACGTCGGCCAGTCCGCACAGGTCCAGCAGCCGGTGCCAGTCCGCCGAGGAGCGCGCCAGGCGAGAGACTTCCAACGAGAAGATGACGCCGACGCGTCCGTGCGCGACATCCTCGGCCATGCGCTGGAAGCCCGCCCGACCGTCCGCGCTCGTACCACTCTGGCCCATGTCTTCATCAATGATGTCAATGTGCTCGGGCGGCCAGCCCAGCTCCAGGGCGCGCTGGCGCAAGGCGTACTGACGGGCCGTGGACTCACGATGCTCGTGCACCTGCCTGAGCGTGGACTGGCGCAGGTACACCACCGCTCGACGCTCCAGATGCGTGGCTCGGACCTTGTCGTTCATCGCCTTCCTCCGCGTCTACGGTTTCGGCGCGCAGCGCCTTGTGCAGCAGGGCGGCCCACGTGCCGAGCAGTTGCTGTCTTGCCGCCACGGGCAGTGCCGCCCACGGCGGGCCGGATTTCTGGGAAGGACACGTTGGCATGTGTCAACGTAGGTCCACCCTGGGCCAGGGGCGTGGCAGACGGGCCATGGGTGCGACCGAGCGCCACCTGCACTGCGCTGGCAAGCGCGAGCAGAGCGGGGACGGAGAGGCGGACCGCACGACCACCGACGCTCGGCGGAACGAGGGGTGGGGAGCGGTCCGTCCACTCGAGCGGCAATCGCATGTACTGTCCGGGAGGATGCTCCACGTCGACGTAACGTCGGCCGTCCTGGCTGCGAATGAACCGGGCGACCGGCAGCTTCACTCCCTTGAGAGGGTGAGCCGGCAACGTGACGGTCACGCGCTCAATTAAGGGTGGAGGACCCGTGGCAGTGTGTCGATGCCGTCGTGAACGAGGCGGGAGGGGTGAGAGCGATTCTGGAGCACCTGGGACTGCCCACGGCAGGTGCGAGGCTGGCCCCGGCGCACGGGCCCCGCCACGCCTCGTGGTGTTGAAGCTCAAGCCGCCAGCGCCAAGAGAGCCAGGCCCCTGCCGCGCACCTCATGGGAGGGCGGCCTGGGCCGGCGTGTACCCCAAGGGGCAACGCGGCTTCTCCACCCGCCTGGCTCACTGCTCGGGCGGGCCCCCGTCAGCGGCCCTCCTCGCCACCTCCGCTCCAAGCCGCCACCTCTCAACAGGGCTCCTATCCGTCCTATACTTCCAGACCGCGTGGTGTTGAGGCTCAAGCCGCCCCAGCCAAGAGAGCCAGGCCCCTGCCGCGCACCTCATGGGAAGGCGGCCTGGGCCGACGTGTATCCCAAGGGGCTGCGCGGCTTCTCCACCAGCCTGGCGTACTGCTAGGGCGGCCCCGTCAGCGGCCCTCCTCGGCTCCTGCGCTCCAGCACTCACCCTCAACATGGCCTCTATCCCGCCTATACGCCGCTCTCGCATGAGCCGAACTCCTGATGTATAGTCGGACTATCCGCTACAGGCAGCCGCTCACCGACACAATAAGTTGGAGCAATGGAAGGCCCAATGTCGCTCCGGACAAGCCCAGAAGCAGTTAAGTGGCTAAAGCAGTTTGACGCCACTGATCTTTCCTTGGCCGAGCAACTCCTTGAGAGTTTGGTGCTGATTCCATCCAGCCGCTTCCAACGCGAACTCATTCACTTGGTCGATCACTTCAGAGCTACATGCCCGGGGCGTATTGCTCTCTATGCCGCGCGCAAGGCAGATACCCCATACTTCGAGGACAAGCGAAGCTCTCCTCAACGAGTTGAGCCCGGTATCGAGATTGGAAGCGAAGGGCAGATTGCACAAATAATAACCAACCTGAGTAGGTTGGACAGTAGATTCTTGGATCATCCTCCGATCGGCGTGCTCAGGCGATTTCGCTGCCACGATATTGTGCTCTTGGACGACGTCGTGGGTAGCGGACAGCGCATTGAGGGCTTTTTATCGCAGTTTCTTGCAATCGATACATTTAGAAGTTGGCGGTCCTTTGGATGGGTGAAGTTTCATGTTGTGGCATTTGCGGTTTCTCATTCTGGTGAAGAGCGGATTAAAAGTTTTTTGAGTAACAGGAAAAGTCATCCGCGCTGTAAGGGAGTGGAATTTCATTACGTACAAAGGCTGCCGCCAAGCACTAGGCCTTGGACTGAGCAACAGGAGAGCGATTTGAGGGCTCTGTGCCGAGTATATGGTCAGCGTGGAGGCATAAGTCCTCAGGACAGGGAAGGGCATCAACGCTCAATGTCCACTCTCGTTTTTGAGCATGGCTGCCCTAATAATGCTCCAGGCATTCTTTGGGAGAAAACCAGGAGATGGAAACCGCTGTTTCCCGATCGAGCAATTCCGCCTGGGTTGCTTGTGTGTTTTGATGAAGAGTTATCTCAAGGGATTTATGCAACTCCTTTTGAGGAATTAATTAAAGCAGATACGTCGCAGGTGAGGCGGGCAATCGGTCAAGCGGGGGTGGACTTTCTCTTGGTGTTGTCTGCGATAGCCAAGAAACTGCGGCAACTGAACGACATTGCAGATGCGACCGGATTGTCGACGCGGACAGTATGGCGAATGGTTCAACTAGCTCGTGCGTGCGACCTGCTCAATGCGGCCAACATCCTGACCGAGATGGGTAGATCGGAGTTGCAGTGCGCTCGTCGTTTGGGTAATCTCCCCGATGAACCTCCTGCTCTGCAGGATGATGCGTATTTCCCTTCGTCTTTGAGGGCCGCCAAGAGGACATCTTAGCGTTCCCCACCGGATTCCGGTGGGCCCATACGGAAACTCGGATACTGAGTTTCTTGGAAGTAGCCCCCGCAATGGCGCAAGGTGCGGTGAAGCCCGCCTGGTCCGACGTGCGCCTGGGTCGGTCTTCACCGTACCTCGCTCCGCAGTCAAAGTAAGATGTCCTCTTGGCGCCCTCATCTCTACAAATCCAATGGTATTGCTCAGGGGAGGGCCCGAGTCACTCTCCTGAATGCAATCGTTCAAGCTCAGAAAGTTCAGGCGCGCGGGCTTCCTGCAATTCTGACGTTGGGGCACTTATCTAAACACGTAGGGGTGCCGTATCTTCTCCTTAGGGAAGTCGTAAGACGCAAGCGTGACACCGCGTACAGGGAGTTTCCAGTCGCAAAAAGGTCTGGAGGCTGGCGCAGGATATATGTTCCTGAGCCGTTATTGCTTCGAACGCAGCGCTGGATTTCGCGCTATGTGTTGGCCAATCTGACGCCACACAGTGCCTCTGTTGCTTATGTGCGGGAGAGTTCGGTTTTTAAGGCGGCGGAAATGCACTGTCGCTGTCAGTGGTTGATTAAGGTCGATATTCAAGATTTTTTTGAATCGATTTCAGAGCGACAGGTATATCTTGTGTATCTCCAAGCCGGCTATCAGCCCTTGGTTGCATTCGAGTTGGCGAGATTGTGTACTTGGGTGTTTGATGAGCAAAGCCTCCGGTATAGAAGGAAACGGTGGAGGACTTCTCCTGAGCGACGCTCAGTACCTGGTGAAATTGGGGGCTACCGCGATTCCAGAATTGGGCATCTTCCGCAGGGAGCTCCTACGAGTCCGATGCTCAGTAATCTTGTGATGGCGAAGTTTGATGCAGCCGCAGAGGCCATTGCTCTGTCGGAGGGGTGCGTGTATACGCGCTACTCTGACGATTTAAGTATTTCTTCGGATGCATCCGACTTTGGTCGTTCTCGAGCAGAAAATGTGGTTCGTGAGCTTTTTGCATTGATGCGTGGCTCCGGGTTCGAGCCCAACCCAGAGAAGACTGTAATCGCTCCTCCGGGGGCCCGAAAGATCGTTTTGGGACTTTTGGTTGACTCTGACCGCCCACGCCTTAGGCGCGAATTCAAGTCTCGTCTTGAGGCTCATGTGCATGGGTTGGTCAAGTTTGGTCCAGTGCAGCATGCTCGACAACGAGATTTTAAATCCATTTTTGGGATGAAAAGGCATTTGTATGGTTTGCTCACATATGCCGAGCAGATTGACTCTGCATTCGCTGAGCCTCTGCGCAAGAAACTTGATTCAGTGGTGTGGCCCGGCGTAGAGCCATGAGTGGGTAGTAACCTGAGGTAATGGGCGAGCCAGCGGGGCACATGAGTCGGTTCATACTCAAGTAGATGCAGGCTTCGCATCACGCCTGTCCCTTTATATCCCTTACAAAGATGTCGCTCCCGTATCCACCCGCCCGAGCCGGATCTCGAGGCGCGGCGCGCCCGCTTCCTGGCCCTGGTGAGGAAGCCCGGAGAGGGTGTCAAAGGATTCGAAACGAGGGACCTGCGCGAGAGCGAGACGCGGCGTGGACGGGTGAAGCTGCCGGCCTCCATGTCTTTCCGAGGAGTTGCGGCTGGCCCGAGGGATGCATTGACCTCGCGGACGGTACGCAAGTGGCGGCGCTGGTGGTCATGATTGCCAAAAAGAGCACGAGGAGTGTGTGGGATGGTACCTCGAACGCTGCGAGCACGACTGCCGCGTGGAGTTCGAGAAATGTGAAGAGGAACAGGAAGAATCGGCGCGCCAAAGAGGAGAGAAGCTCGAGTTCTCGAGCATAGCCGAGGCGGTTGAATGGATCCGGAGCCACAAGGCCGAGGTGGCGATGGGAACCATAGTCATTGTCGCCGGTGTTTCCTTCGTCCTCGCGACGGGTGGTGCTGGTGCGCTGGTTCTGGCTCCTCTTGCCCTTTAGGCTGGATACGGCAATGAAATACAATCCCAACTTCGACGTCGACTCCGTGCTCGAAATCCTGCGCACAGTGAACGAGAAATACCCAGAAGGCTCACCGGAGGACGAAGCGCTCCGGGTTGCCGCGGTGGCTCTGTTCTACGTTCGTGAAAAACAGCGGCTGGATGATTACCGCGAGTTCTTCCGCTCGTTTTATACGCCCGCCATTGATTACGTCGTCGTCTCTCAGACGTTTGCGACGAGAGAAGAGGCGGAACAGTGGCTTGTCAGTGGCAAGGCCCGTGACGGCGAGCGTGTCAGGATCGCTGGCGAGGGCTTTCGAGTCATTCCTGTGCGCAAGGGGCCGGGATTGAGGTTTCTTCGGAGCCCCCTGCCGGAAGAATTGGTGAAGAAATATCCCCCAGAATCAGAGTGAGACCTCCACATGCCACCTTCACCCCCCGGTGGCGGGCAGTTTCTCCGGGTGGAGTATCGGCGAGGCGGGCGGTGTCCGGGAAGCTCGTGGTCGCCGCGGCCATGGCATCCCAGGCGGCCGTGGTGCGCTTGTTCGCCGAGCTCTTCTCGGCGAGGGCTGGGAGGCTCCGGACGGCGATGCCCGTGCTCGTGAAGTGCACGTGGCGCATCCCATCCACACCACCTCGGGCGGAAGGCCCGCGAGCCGCGCCACTTCCGAGGCGCTGCGCTGTGTTCCCCCGCCGATGGCCATGGTACCGGTCCCATCGGGCTCTTCTTCCCGCTACTCATGGAGGAGCAGGAGTCATGACCACCGACCTCGACTCGTTCACCGGCTTCCGTCCCCGTTCGCTTCCGGGATGGAGCCCGTTCATGTGCAGACCCTTGTGCTTCGACCGTGAGCTCGCCGCACAGGAGGCTGGCGCTTCCTTTCCGCCCGAACTCGAGCCCATCGCGGTCTTCTTCTCGGACTCGACATGCACCCAGTTGGCCGGGGACTGGGCCTTCATCGCGGTGAACGCCGACGGCGAGGTGTTCCTGGTGGACGACGAAGAAGCGCGTTCCGTTGGGCTGCGGCTCGATGGGTTCCTCGCCTCGCTTGAGCCTCCCGTTGCGATGTCCGACTAATAGACTCCGTCGAGAGCGCGCCCGGGGAGGGCTCGACCTTCACGGTGGTGCTTCCGCGCGGAGCGGAGCGGGCCTCCCCTCCGCCCTCCGCGTGACGGGGGTTACATCGTGAAGACGACCCGGTCCGAGTGAGCGCCCTCCCAGACCTCGCTCACGGAGGACAGAGGGACCGCTTCGGCCTGTACCGAGAGGCCGGCGGGCACGACCGCGCTGAGTAGCTCGCCAACGACCTGGACCAGCCGCTCGTTGGAGACACTCCCGATGCCGCTGCCGACCAGTTCCAATTGCGAGCTGCGCAGGGCAGAGGCAGGGAAGGGCAGCGTCTCGCCCGCGATGGAGCCGATCTGCACGAAGCGGACCCTCAGCTGTGGCCTGCGATGCGCGGCAACCCGGATGGCACGCAGCAGCTTCTCCGCCGGAGCGCCCCAGAGATAGTCCAGCACCACATCCACGCCGTGCGTGGAGAACTCTTCCTCGTAGCGCGCGGCCAGCGCGTCTTCCGGCTGTTCGAGCGAGATGACGGCATCCGCGCCGAGCGCCCCGAGTTGCTTGAGTACTTCGGGGTTGCGCCCGGTGACCACGACACGCCGAGCCCCCATGTGCCTGGCGATCTGGATGGCCAGCCGCCCCGCCGTGCCCGTGGCGCCGTTCACCAGGACGCTCTCGCCGGGTTGCAGATGCGCTCGCTCGCGGAGCGCGGCCCAGGAGGACATGCCTGGGTTGGCGATCGCCGCCGCGGTCACGTCGTCGACCTGGTCCGGCACCGGAGCCCAGAGCCCCGAAGCGACCACGGTCTTCTCGGCCATGGAACCGTAGGGGAATCGGGGAAAGGCGAAGTACACGCGGCTCCCATCCGCCAGTCGTCCGACACCGTCGACGCCGGGCACCAGGGGGAGCACGCCCTTGCTGCTGTAGTGTTTGCCGGCCGCGATGCTCTTCACGAGGGGACTGAGCGCGGCGGCGCTGACCCGCACGAGTTGTTCGCCCTCGCTTGCGACGGGGTCCTGAAACGTCTCGTGGCGAGGGGGTTCTCCATAACGCCGGACGACCGCTGCGTGCATTGTGTTCTCCTCCGAGTGTTGGAGCGAATGTCGCAGCGTCGGCCGGCGAGATCACGCGCAACCAGGGCGGCGGAGTGGGTTACTTCGTGCCGTCCGTGGCCGTCTTCGCGCCGCTGCCGCCACCAGTCGGAGGCGGAGCAGCGGTGGGCGGCGCCAGGTCCACCCCGGGCTCCTCCGCCTCGGCCTCCAACTCGCTCTGTCCGCCCTCGGCGATGTCCGTGGTGCCCACCACCGCGCCCGTCACCGGGTCGCCTCCTGCCTGGGGGGTGAACTCAAGCATCTCCATCGCGACCGCGCCCGGCAGCCGGAAGTCCATCGCCGTGACGCGCTGCTTGTCCCGCAGGTCATACAGTTGCTGCGCTACCGAGCCTGCTTGGATGCGCTGATCCGAGAAGAAGACATATGCCCGGACCTTCCCTTCCTCGGACGGGATGCGGAAGCTCGAGTTGTAGATGCGCTTGCCGGCGTCGCATTTGATGGACCGGTTCTCGCGCGTCATCGTCAGCTGCCGGATGACCCCCTTCTCCGACACCGTGAAGAGCAGGCAGTAGGGGTACTGCCCGTCCTTCGGGATGAACTCCACCGTGGAGCCGCCGAGGGCCTTGAGCTCCGCGCGCGCCGACGCCGCGGGCTTCTGCTCCCCCTGACAGCCCAGCACCCCCAACGCGACCACCGCCACGGTACATAGCCACCGAGTCATGTGTCCCTCCTGGAGACGTCAACCACGGTCGTGTCACCCAAGCGTATCCCGGAATCCGGGACTCCCGTCTCGGGGGGTATCCCGGCGTCTCCGCTTGAACAGTCCGTGAAATCCACCCGCGTTTCTACGCACTGCGGCATGACTCAGCGCCGCTGGTAGACGACCACCTGAGGTGTCTCGTCCAGGTAGAGCCCCGTGACGGGCGTCCTCGTCCCGTAGGCCTGCCAGAGCTCGAACTCGTACTCCCGGAACTCCTGGTGGTACTGGTACGCCGCCACGTCCGAGTCGAAGGGCCCGCCCGGCCGCAGGTCCCCGCGCAGCATCCCGTTGCGCTGGTAGTCGCGGAACGAGAAGCCATTCACCTCGTGCAGGAAGACGCGAGCGTTGCGCGGTGCGTGCTCGTTGATCCACGGCAGCACCGCCGTCACGTTGCTCGACCAGAACTGGCGCTGCATCCCCAGCGACGCCGCGCCCGGCACGCCTCCGGCCAGCTCCGAGTAGTAGCTCGTCCCGTAGGGGAACACGCGCACCAGCGCGATGAGCGCCGGCAGCATCAGCAGCGCGAAGACGGGCACCGCCACCACCGCCAACCTCAGTCCCGGCCAGCGGGCGCGCAGCCGCTCCACGAGTGACTCACAGCCCCGCGTCACCGCCACGCCCGCGAGGATTCCCAGGAAGGGCATCGAGGGCAGCCAGTGCTTCACCCCGCCGAAGTGCGGCACGTTGGGGTGGCTGATGATGAGGATGGCGGCCACGGCCTGGACGCCCACCAGCAGCTCGGCCATGGAGGGGATGCGCACCAGGGCCCGCGTGCGCTCGAAGAGGCTCAGCACCGCGCGCCCGGCGAGCGCGCACCAGCCCGTCACCATGGGCACGAAGAGGCTGGTGGGCACGGTGAGCGCCGTCTTCACCAGCACGTAGTCCAGGGGGAAGGGCGGCTCGCGCATGAGTTGGCCCAGGTAGAACCAAGCGTAGTGGTTGTGGGTGGCGTGGAAGTTCAGGTACCAGGCCGTCCGCTCCACCGGCTCGTGCCAGAGGTAGGGCCAGTGCAGGTAGAAGAGCACCGGTCCGGACACGGCCATGGTCGCCATCGGGAGCAGGGCGAGCGCCGTGGGCGCATGCACCTTGTTCAACTCGTGCAGCAGCCACAGCGAGCCCACCGCCAGAATCACGAAGAGCAGCGTGTGCGGGCTGAGCAGGAGGAACTTCTTCTGGAAGCCCGCGGGCCCCAGGCTCACCAGCAGCAGCCCGTACAGCACCGCCACGGCGGCGAAGAGCCCCAGCACGCGCCACAGCCCGGTGCGCGCGACGGGCTGGCCCTCGCTGGAGGTCCACGCGCGCCACAGCGCGAAGGGCGCGAGGAAGAAGGGGAGGAAGAGCGCGTTGTGCTTCGTGCACAGCGCCAGGCCGAAGAAGACACCGCACAGCACGCCCCAGTTCCGGTCCTCGAGCGCGCGCCAGAAGGCATAGACGACCAGCAGCCACATGGCCGCGATGGGCATGTCGAAGCAGGCCAGCTCCGCGTTGAAGTACTGCCGCGGCACGAGCAGGAACGAGAGCGCGGCGAAGAGGCCCACGGTGCGCCCATACACCGCGCTGCCCAGCAGGAAGGTGAGGGCCGGCACCAGCGCCGCCATGGCGAAGGCCGGCAGCCGGAAGGCCGCCGCCGAGCGCATCCACCCCAGCGTCTGGTGGAAGAGCAGGTGCGACAGCCCGAAGAGCTCCTTCATCAGCGCCGGGTGCTCGTGGTTGAAGTCCCAGTCGCGGACGATGGCCGCGTCCGTCAGCGCGCGCGCCGGAGCGTGGAAGAGCTGCTGGAACCAGCGCGCATAGCTCTCGCCCGCGTAGAAGTAGACGCTCTCGTCGCGCGTGAAGCCCACGGCGGCCTCGGTGGCCCACAGCGCCACGAAGGCCAGCACCCACAGCGCCAGTGCCAGCCAGCGCTCGTCCCGCGTCGCGGCCCGGCCCGTCGTCATGTGCCCTCCCTGGAGACGGTGGCCCCGTCCCCGAGCGCGAAGACGTCCAGGCACACCTGCCGCGTGTCCGGATTGTCCGCCTGCACCCAGACCTTCACCGTGCGGGGGTCTCCCATGGGCAGCACGCGCGAGGCCTTCAGCACTCCTTCCAGGCCCGGCGGCTGGGAGATCTCCAGCAGTTGTTCGTGGCTGGCCGCGTCCTCCACCCCGAAGTGCGTGGTGCTCAGGTGCGGCGCGCGCGGGAAGGCGTACTCGAAGATGATGCCGCCCTCGAGCCGCAGCTCCGTGCCCGCGGGCACTCCGTCGAACTCGGCCACCAGCCGCTGCTTCCCGCCGGGCGGGTGCATCCACAGACAGTGGCGCGGCTCGTAGTGAATCTCACGCCACTCGGGAGCCACGTACAGGTGCGGCGGTCCGGGACAGCGGTGCACCTGCCCGTCGAAAGGACAGTCCTGCCGCGTGCCGTCCTCGGACTCCAGGTAGACGCGGGCCTTCGCGTACGCCTCCGAGGCCACGAAGCGCCGGGGCCGGTAGCGGCCGTTCTCGTACAGCGTCAGCTCCAGGTTGCCCGCGCGGCGCGGGGCTCCCACGGCGGTGCGCCGGGGCAGGAAGGCGGCCTGGAAGCCGGAGACATCGGCTCGCGGCAGCTCCGGCTGACCCAGCACCCACACCCGGGGGTGCGCGCTCAGGTCGTCCTGGTCCGAGCCCAGGTAGCCGTACACCGGCAGCTCCGGCGGCAGGTAGAGCCGGGCCTTCTCCGTCCACCACGGGAAGAGCAACACCGCGTCACCGGGACGGGCCTCGGCGCGCAGCCAGTCCGCCACCGTGCGGTAGTCCGCTTCGGAGGGGAACCGGCCGGGCAGGCGGAGCTGGAAGACGAGGCAGGCGAGCGCGACGAGCAACAAGCCCCCCAGCTCCACCAGGGGGAGGGCGCGCAGGAGGGTTCTAGGACTTCGCAAGGCGGAGCTTCTGCTCGCTCTTCTCGCGGCAGAAGGTGCAGAAGGTGGGCTCACCCTGGCCGAACGACGGCGTCCAGGGCGGGTACATCGAGCAGCGCGGATCCAGGCAGTGGTGCAGGCCCCACAGGTGGCCGATCTGCTGCAGCGCGTTGCGGGCCACGGGCTTGAAGGCCGCCTCGAGGTCCTTGTACCCGTGGGTGCTGATGATGGCCCGGCTCTGGTTGTACAGGGCGAAGCCGGTGGTGGGGGCCTTGCTGCCCGCCAGCTCGCGCTCCTTCAGCTTGCGCGAGGTCATGAAGAGGACCTTGTCGTCCTCGTAGGCCCTCACGCCGGTGATCTCCGCGAGCAGCTTCTCGGCATCCAGCGGCTCGGGCGTGCCCGGGGGCAGCTCCTTCTGGCCGGAGTGCTCGCTGCCCACGCCGAACGCCGTGTAGAGCGTCTGGCAGAGCTTCGCGATCTGCTTTTCGTCGAAGGAGTCCAGCGTTACGACGCGAATCACGGGGCGTCACCTCGGACGGCGGGTCTCACTCATCGGCCTCGATGTCCTCATCCAGGCCGGCATCTGTATCGGCCTCCTCGCTCTCGGGAGGCGTCGCCTTGGGCGGGCGGCCGCGCTTCTTGGGAGCGGCGGCCTCGGCGCCCTCGGGCTTGGGCTTGGGAGGACGGCCGCGCTTCTTGGGCGCGGGGGCCTCGGCGCCCTCGGGCTTGGGCTTGGGCGGGCGGCCACGCTTCTTGGGAGCAGCGGCCTCGGCGCCCTCGGGCTTGGGCTTGGGAGGACGGCCGCGCTTCTTGGGAGCGGCCTCGGCACCCCCCTCGGCTGGCAGCGCGGCGGCCTTCTTGCGGGCCTTGGGCTCGCCTTCCTCTTCCTCCTCCTCGCCGCCAGCCTCCTCGGAAGCCTCTTCCTCCTCTTGGGGCGCCTCCTCCTCGTCGGAAGGTAGGTCCAACTCGCTGTCGAGCCCCATGAGGTCGGCGTCCAGCCCGAGCTCCTCGTCGCCCTCCTCGCGGGTCTTGAACTCGGCGGCGGTGCGCTTGGGGCGCTCGCGGCCGGGCGGGAAGAGGACCAGGTCGATGCTGTCCTCGGCGTTGCAGCCGGAGGTGCCGAGCGCGGCGGAGATTTCAGACACCAACAGGTGGCGAGCGTTGTCGTAGAGCTCGCGCTCCTTGGCGGGCAGCGGGCGCAGCTCGCTGAGCACCTGGAGTCCCTTGACGACCTCGGCCAACCCGATCAGTCCGCCTTGCGCCATGCGGTCCTGGTTGGTCCGGGCGCGCAGCTTCCAATCCAGGTCCGCCTTGTCGCTGTCGGAGCGTAGGAATTCGAAGACCTGGGTGACGTCCTCGGGGCCCGCCACTTTGCGGACGCCGATGGACACCACCTTGGCCTGGGGCACCATCACCACCGCCCCATCCTCTTCCCGGCGCATGGTGACGAAGGTGAGCTTCTGTCCAGCCACCTCCTTCACATCGATGGCCGAGACGCGGCAGACGCCCTGGTTGGGGTAGACCACCCGGTCGCCAACCGCGAGCTGTAGTGACGCGGAGCCTTCTGGCATGTCCCCCTCATCAAAGAAGAACGCGAGAGCAGAGAGGGTCGTAGCATCAACCCTCCTCGGATGCCACGACTTCCCTGCGGCGGATGTCCGGTCTCCGGAGGTCCGAGCATCCAGCCGGGCGTGTCCCCGGGGACTCCCGGGGGAGGGGAGGGCGGGAGGGTGCTACAGGATGCAACGGGTCCGTAGCTCCCATCCTCCCCGGTGAGATGGGCGCGGGTATCATGTGCCTCCCACGCTCAGCCGAGGGTCTTCCACTGGTGAACGCACCTGCCCGCATCGCCGCGCTCGTCCTCGCCCTTGCCTCCGCCACCGCACTCGCGGGGCCAGCGGTGCTGCTCTCCCCGGTGCTCGGCCGCCCGGAGTCCGTCACCCTGCACGGGCGCGTCCTCGCCGAGACGCCGCATGGCAGCACCGCCCTGTCGCGCAACCTGCGGCGCCTGGCGGCCCGCAACTGGAAGGGCGCCCGGGTGGAGGTCTCCTTCCTGGGAGTCGAGGCCCTCGTCACCAGTGGGGAGGATGGCGAGTTCCAGGTCACCCTCCAGCCGCCGAAGGGCCGCACGTTTCCCGTGGGCGGTCACGAGGCCCGGGCACTCGTGACGGGCGCGAGCGCCAGCGCCCGGGTGGAGATCCTCGCGGACACCACGCCCTTCCTCGTCGTCTCCGACTTCGACGACACCCTGGCCATCTCCGAGGTGACGCAGCCGGACAAGCTGGTGACCAACGCGCTGCTGCGCGACGCGGATACGCAGAAGGTCGTCCCCGGGATGGCCGGCTTCTATGGATGCCTCGGCACGGACGCGGGGGCGGTGCCCGCCTTCGCGCTGGTGAGCGGCTCGCCCGTCCAGTTCGGGCCCCGCGTGGGCACCTTCCTCGCCCGCCACGGCTTCCCGGCGGGCTTCGGGCTCTACCTGCGAGACCTCGGGCCGGGCACGCTCTCCGACTACAAGCAGCCCATCATTCGCGGCCTGCTGCAGCGCATCCCCTACCCGGTGGTGCTCGTGGGCGATTCGGGGGAGAAGGACCCGGAGGTCTACGCCCAGATTCGCGACGAGTTCCCCGGCCGGGTGCGCGCCATCTACATCCGCGACGCCGGCAACTCCGGGGACGCCGCCCGGTTCAAGGACATGGTCCTCTTCAAGGATGCGAGCTCCGCCGCCGAGCATGCCGTGCAGGGGGGACTCGCTCGGCGCGCGTGTGTCTCCACCGCGTTTCCTCCGGTGGCTCCACAGGCGGGGGCGGGGGTGCCATGAGAACGAGGCTCATGCTGCTGGCGGTCGTGTGGGGCGTGGCGGGCTGTCGGAAGGAGGACACGCCGGCCGAGCCGCTCTCGTCGCTCTCGCCCGCACCGCTCCCGAAGGTCGTCGCGAAGGCGGAGCAGGGGGGCGCGGGGGAGGACGCGCTCTTCCGGGTGGCCCCGGCCGAGGTGTACGGCGCGCCCGTGCCCGAGAAGGTGCTGCGGGTGGAGTTGGCGGGAGAGTCCGTGCGGCTCGGTGGGGAGCGGTTCGTGCCCTCCCGGCCCGAGGACCAGGCCCGGCTGCGCGAGCGGGTGAAGGGGCAGGGGGTGCTGCTCGTGCCCGACGCGGACACATTCCTGGCGCAGACCTCGGAGCTGCTCGCCGTCCTGCGCGAGTCCGCGAGCCAGGTGTGGCTGCTCCACCCGGACGCCCCGGTCGCCTACGCGTTGGTGCTGCGCGACGAGCAGGGCTTCCAGGCGTGGCTCGCCGAGGTGGCTCCCGGCAAGGTGCGCATCATCCAACGTCAGGACGGCTTCGAGCTCACCACCAACATGGGGAAGCTCCCGGGGCCCGACGCCAATGGCCCCTCCGTTCCCGTCCGGGGTGGACGGCAGGACATCGCCACGCTGCGCACGGGGCTGGGGAAGCTGAAGGGCCGCTTCACCACCGCCGAAGACATCTGCCTCGTGCCGTCCTTCGGCATGGAGCTGGCCCAGGCCGCGCGGGCCCTCAGCGGGGTGTACGTGGGGCCCGGCGAGCCCCTCTTCGAGACGCTCTGCTTCGTCTACCCGACGCCCCGGGCTCCCGCCGTGGCTGGGACTCCGGCGGGCCAGTAGGGCGCGGAGGACCGGGAGGACACACGAAGGGTCCCCGGTAGCCTCGCGGTCCACAAGGGCGCGGGGCTCCCGGCCCCGGAGTCTCTCGGAGAGCCGTCTTTTCCGCATTCCGGCACATCCCTTGCTTGAGGACGGCTCGCGCCAGTCACTCCGGCTGGCGTCCGCAAGAGGATGATTCGCGTGAATCTCAAGAGGCTGTTCATCGCGGCGCTGTTGCTGCTCGTCGCTGCTCCCATGAGCGCGAGGGCGCAGGATGTGGATGGTGTGGAGCGGTGCGGTACGAAGTACCCGTTCTGGTGGCTCCACCGGGGGCCGCGCGGGCCCATCATCATCGACAACATCAAGGTCGACCCGGCGGGTGACGACTTCAAGGTCATCGTCACCCTGAAGAACATTGGCCAGGACTACTTCCAGGGCGGGCAGCCCTTCGCGCTGACCCACTCGGTCGTCCGCGCCGATGGCTTCGAGGATCCGGGTTCGCTCCAGCCCCCGAAGGACGCGGGCGCGCTGCTCTTCACCGAGACGCTCCAGCTCGACAAGGTACCGGGCCTCAAGTCGGGGGAGACGGCCATCGTGACGGGGCTGGCCAAGGCCTACGAGAAGAGCGGCGTGAACCACCTGGTCTCCACCAACATCTACAGCTGGGAGCCGGGGGATGACCTCTGCCCGCCCTGGCCGTGGCCCAGGCGCTGGTGGATCCGCCCGGTGCCGCCGTTCCCGTGGTGGGATGACATCTTCAAGGTCGTCGACTCGTCCATCGAGCCGGTGTCCTCTCAGTTCAATGGCTACGAGGGGTATGCCGTCAACGTCACCCTCCAGTACCAGGGCAAGGACGTCCTCAAGGCGGGGCAGAGCGTGCGTCTGACCCACAGCCTGGGGGTCTCCGCTGCGGGCAACTGGAGCCCGGACCAGGACTACGACCCGAACAATCCCATCAACCCGTACGCCTTCTTCTTCCGGGAGCGGCTGGCCGACAGCGTCCTGGAGAAGGACCTGTACCCCGGCGACTTCTTCACCGTGAAGGGGCTGGCGAATTCGCCCAAGGAGGCCAATGCCCTCCACACGCTGACGGTGTCGGTGGGCTTGCAGTGAAGTGGTAGCGAAGTGCCGCCGTGTCCCAAAAGGGGGAGGCACGGCGGCTTCCGCGGCCCGGGCCCGGGAGGAGGACTCCCGGGCTCGCGGTTTCAGTCCGCGGCGACGCAGATGGAGTTGGGGTTGTCCTTGAAGCCGCCCACGCACCGGTAGCCCGTGCGGCAGTCATTGTTCGACTTGCACTTGAGGAAACAGGCGGACACGTCGTCGGCGGCTCCCTTGCTCACACAGGTGCTGCCCGAGGGACACGTGTCATCCTTGCCGGGCACACAGGACTGCGAGCAGTAGCCTCCCGGGGTGAAGTCCCGGTTGATGCAGAAGCCCTTGTCTCCGCAGTCGACATCCGTGGTGCAGGCGTCGCCCACCGTCGAGCCACAGCCCACGAGTCCCAGTCCCAGTACCACCGCTCCCAGCACGTTCCAGCTCAGCTT
The DNA here is from genome assembly GCF_003044305.1 of Vitiosangium sp. GDMCC 1.1324. GTDB lineage: Bacteria > Myxococcota > Myxococcia > Myxococcales > Myxococcaceae > Archangium. Next base: position 16,650 of record NZ_PZOX01000020.1, read on the forward strand.
CATGGCGTTAAGTCCTCCGCGAATCCGACTCGGTTGAGAAGGGGCGGGCCTGCCGCTACTACCGCCCTGATGCACCGCGCCATATCTTGCCGTGCGCGGTGGCACAACTGCCTCTCGAGCGGGGAGGCAGCCACTTGGAGGATTCCGAATGGCCGCAGTGCTCGATCAATCTCGCCCGGGTGAGATTTCCGTCGGTGGCGCCTTCCTCTTCAGCGACGTGGGCTCCACGCCCATCTCCACTCCCGAGCGCTTCAGTGAGGAGCAGCGCCTCTACCTCAAGACGGCGCTCCAGTTCTCCCACGATCAGGTGCTCTCCCAGGCCGAGAAGCTCGAGGCCAAGGACAACGCGCTGCTGCGCGACCTGCTGCGCCGGGCCGGTGAGCTCGGGCTGCTGATGATCGACATCCCCGAGGCGTACGGCGGGCTCGGGCTGGACAAGACCACCTCGCTGCTCATCGCCGAGGCCATGAGCCTCAATGGTTCCTGGTCCGTGAGCTTCGGTGCGCACACGGGCATCGGCACGCTGCCCATCGTCTGGTTCGGCGACGACGCCCAGAAGCGCAAGTACCTGCCGAAGCTGGCCACCGGCGAGCTCGTCGCGGCCTACGCGCTCACCGAGCAGGGCAGTGGCTCGGACGCGCTCGGGGCGAAGACGAAGGCGGTGCTGTCCCCGGACGGCAAGGAGTGGATCCTCAACGGCTCCAAGCTCTTCATCACCAACGCGGCCTTCGCGGACGTGTTCGTGGTGTTCGCCAAGGTGGACGGCGACAAGTTCACCGGCTTCATCGTGGAGCGCGGCACCCCCGGCTTCACCGTGGGACCCGAGGAGCACAAGATGGGCATCCGCGGCTCCTCCACGTGCCCGCTCTTCTTCGAGGACGCGCGCATCCCCCACGAGAATCTGCTCGGCGAGGTGGGCAAGGGGCACAAGATCGCCTTCAACATCCTCAACTATGGCCGGCTCAAGCTGGGGGCGGGCGTGGCGGGCTCCATGAAGCTGCAGCTGCGCAATGCGCTCCTCTTCGCGCAGGAGCGCAAGCAGTTCCAGACGCCCATCGCGAGCTTCCCGCTCACCCGCGAGAAGCTGGCGCGGATGACCACGCTCATCCACGCGGTGGAGAGCATGACCTACCGCACGGCGGGGCTGGTGGATGCGTCGATGGCCGGGGCGGACAGGATGGCTGAGGACTACGAGGCGCGCCTCATCGCCGCCATCGAGGAGTACGCCATCGAGTCCTCCATCATGAAGGTGTTCGGCTCGGAGGCGCTCGGGCTGCTGGTGGACGACGCGGTCCAGATTCATGGAGGCGCGGGCTACATCGAGGAGTACCCGGTGGAGCGGGCCTACCGCGACGCGCGCATCAACCGCATCTTCGAGGGCACCAATGAGATCAACCGCATGCTCATCGCGGGCATGCTGCTCAAGCGCACGATGAAGGGCACGTTGCCGCTCTTCGAGGTGGCGCAGGCGGTGGACGAGGACCTGGTGGCGGGGCGGCTGCCGAAGGCACGGGTGCAGGACGCGCTGGCCGCGGAGGAGCAGGCGGCGGAGAACCTCAAGCGCCTGGCCATCTACACGCTGAAGGTGGCAGCGGAGACGTTCGGCGCGTCCATCGAGGAGCACCAGGAGGTGCTGGCCACGGTGGCGGACATCGTCATGGACGCGTTCGCGCTGGACTCGATGGTGACGCGCACGCGCCAGGCCGCGGCGGATGGGAGGAAGTTGGATGCGGCGCGGGTGGCGATGACGCGCCAGTACGCCACCGAGGCCAACGCCCGTTCCTACCAGTGGGCCCGGCGCGCGCTGTGCGCCACCGTGAAGGGGGAGGCCCTCCAGCGGCACCTGACCAAGGTGGCGCGGCTGGAGCTCTTCACCCCGTACGATCCGGTGGAGCTGCGCGAGACGATCGTGAAGGCGGTGGAGCAGGCCGGCGGCTACCCACTGTCCGCGGTGTAGCGCTCAGGGCATCCGCATCACGGCATCCATGCCGAAGCAGATGCGGGCGCGCCAGGGCGGGGGCGGCATGGACTCGAGCGAGAGCAGTTTCTCCAGCCGCTCCACCGTGTCCGGGCGCAGGGTGCCGAAGGTGACGCCGAAGGTAGGCAGCACCTCGGGCCCGCCCGCGGACGTCCACGCCACCTCTCCCTGCAGCATGAGCGTGCCCAGCGTCAGCTCCATCTCCAGCAGGAAGGGCATCCCCACCTTCACCGAGGGCGGCAGCGCGGGTGCCTCCACCTCCAGGCCCACGCCTCCTCGAGACAGGTCGCGCACGAAGAAGGGCGGCGCGAAGGGCGTGTCCTCCTCCATGGCCGGCAGGTGCAGCGGCACGCGCGGGTAGCGGCGCAGCTTCTCGAACTCCTGCAGGTCGAAGATGCGCTGCAGCACCGCGTCCAGTCCGCCCCGGTCCTGGCCCGGATCGTACTTGACGGTGATCATGTGGCGCCCATTGGGCTGCGGCGTCACCCGCACCACCTCGCCCACCACCTCCACCGGTGTGGCCACTCCGGGGTTGTGCATCTCGAAGACGAAGCGCGTGCCCACCGGCAGGCTCTTCTGCGTCTGCAGCGTCACGCCTCCCCGGCCGATGCTGCGCGTGTACTCGCTCAGCAGCGCCTCCGGTTTCTTGTAGGCCACCTTGAGGCGTACCTCGCCCTGGGCTCGGTTCGTCGCGGTCTGGCTCATGGCAGCGGTGCTCCCCTGGAAGGACTGGGCGGTTGGCGCATTTAGGCAAAAGCAAGGCCGGGCTTCCAGAGCGGAAGTCCGGCCTCGGAAATGCAACGGCAGTCAGCCGACTAGGCCTTGGGCAGCTCGCCCGCGGTGATGGTGATGGCGCTGTCGGTGTAGGCGTAGTTGCCGTCCTCGGTCTTGATGGTGCCGTTCACCACCAGCTTCACGCTGCCGGAGCTCGCCGAGGTGGCGGCGAACTCCATCTTCAGCTTCACGTCGGCGTCGATGAAGTCCTCGATCTCGCCCGTGATGGTCAGCTTGCCCTTCATCCCGATGATGAACGCGCCGCTGGTGTAGCTCGAATCGATCTTGACCCCCAGCGAGGTGGCCATGGTGCCGTTGTACTCGTTCTGACCGTCCTCGTTACAGGCGTCGTAGGTGATGGAGTAGTTGATGAGGCCGTCCAGAGGGGTGGAGGTGGCGTCCAGCGTCAGGCTGGCCTTGCCGCTCTTGGCGCAGTTGGCGGTGAGGGTGATGTTGGTGGCGCCGCTGGCCAGGGCCTTCTCCACGAGCGCCTGCCCGGTCTTGCTGCCACGGCCCGCGGGCTGCGAGGCCTGGAACGCGGCCTGGGCCGCGCCGTCCTTGCCGCCGCCCAGCTTGGCGCTGCCGCCACAGGCCGCCAGGCCCAGGGTCATCGCGGAGAGGATCGTCAGACGAGAGAAGCGGTTCATTCGTGCACCTTTACTTGTCAGTGAGGGCCTCGTTCACCGGCCATGACGCGAGGCGTAGAGACCCACCAGGTGGGGCTCTGGCGCGGCAGTAATGCAGAGGCTTTCCGCCGGGGTCAATTCCCGACTGGGACTCCACTTCTTCCCACCTCCACCCTCCAGGCCCGTGTCCCTCTCCGCGGCACGGGTCTGTACGCGCCTGTTGCATTTCTTGACCGGGTAGGGGGCCGCGCGTATTTTCCGCCGCCCAAGTGGATCGGAGTGGGAAGGGGTGGCGTAATGTGGATCGACCGGGCTGACAGGGTGGACCTCTCCGCGTGTTCCGAGGCGTCTATGAGCACCAGATCGACGCGAAGGGGCGCACCAGCCTCCCGGCACGGCTGCGGGAAACGCTCGTGGGGTCGTACGACGAGCGGCTCATCATCACGACGGCGTTGGACCCCTGTCTCCACGCCTATCCGGTGCGCGAGTGGGAGCAGCTCGAGTCCGCTCTGGCCAAGCGCAACCCGATGGAGCCGGGGGTGAAGACGTTGATGCGGCTCTACGTGGCGAGTGCCCAGGAGTGTCCGCTCGACAAGTTGGGGCGGGTGCTGATTCCGCCGTCGCTGCGAGCCCACGCGGGGTTGGACAAGGACGTGGTGTGGGCGGGGATGGTGAAGGTGATTGAGCTGTGGAGCCGGGAAGGCTGGGCCAGGGCCCAGGAGGAGGCCCGCAAGGAAGCCTCCAGCGCGGACGTGATGCGCGTGCTCACCGAGCTGCGCCAGTAGCAGTCCGAAATTTCGACGCGAAGCAGGAAAGCCGGGAAGGTGGCGACATGAACCAGGCAGCCGAAGCACAGGGCATTCGCGCGGTATCCAGTGGGCGCGTGGAGACCCTCATGCTCGAGGGGGAGCTTCTGGAGAAGGACCTCACCCGGGTCTGCGAGGAGCTCGCGCGCCGCATGCAGAAGGGCTTGCGCAACGTGGTGCTGGACTTCAGCGAGGTGAGCCACCTGGACTACCGCGGCGTGAAGCCCCTGGTGGCCCGCGCCGAGGCGTTCCGCAAGGCCGGCGGCGACATCAAGCTGTCCGGGCTCTCCCCCTACCTGGCCGCCATCTTCCGGGCCGCGGGCGCTCATGACGTCTTCGAGCTCTACCCGCATATGAACGATGCCCGGGCCGCCTTCGCGCTCGCGCGGGCTCCCTTCGTTTGACGCGGGCGCCCCTTGGCTGACTTCAGCCACCAGACTGTCCTCCTGAATGAGACGGTGGACGTCCTTCAACCCGGAGCGGGCAAGGTGATCCTCGACGGCACACTCGGCGGTGGTGGCCACACGGAGGCGCTCCTCGCCCGGGGTGCGACCGTCCTCGGGGTGGACCGGGATCCGGTGGCGCTCGAGGCCGCCCGCACCCGGCTCGCCCGCTACCCGGCCTTCAGCGCCCGCCAGGGCAACTTCGGGGACCTGCTCGACGTGGCCTCGGACGTGCTGCCGGTGGACGGCGTGCTGGTGGACCTGGGCGTGTCCTCGCCCCAGCTCGACGTGGCCGAGCGCGGCTTCTCCTTCCAGAAGGAGGGACCCCTGGACATGCGCATGGGCGACACGGGCCGCACCGCCGCCGAGCTCATTGCCCAGGAGGACGAGGCGGAGCTCACCCGCATCCTTAAAGAGTACGGCGAGGAGCCCTTCGCGAAGTCCATTGCCCGCGAGCTCAAGCGCTCGCTGCCCGCGCGCACCCTGGAGGCCGCCGAGGCCGTCAAGCGCGCCGTGCCCCGCAAGGCCTGGCCCAACAAGATTCACGTGGCCACCCGCACCTTCCAGGCCCTGCGCATGGCGGTGAACCAGGAGCTGGAGTCCCTGGAGTCGCTGCTCGCCGCGCTGCCCCGGCTGCTGAAGGTGGGGGGCCGCGCCGCCGTCATTTCGTTCCACTCGCTCGAGGACCGGAAGGTGAAGGAGACCTTCCGGGACCTGGTGGGCACCTGCAAGTGCCCGCCCGGGCTGCCGGTGTGCGCCTGCGGCGGCCAGGGGGACTTCTCCCTGGTGTCGCGCAAGGCCATCGCCCCCTCGGACGAGGAGATTGCCGCCAACCCCCGTGCCCGTAGCGCGCACCTGCGCGTGGTGGAGAAATTCCGATGAGCCGCAGCATGCCAACCCCTCGTGCCGGTGGGAGTGGAGTGTCGGTGACCCGTGTGCTGCTGCACCTGCTGCCCGCAGTGTTCCTCTTCGCCCTCTTCGCCGGCGTGGGCATCCTCCACGTGACGAGCCGCGTGCTGGTGGTGGACATGGGCTACCGCCTCTCCCAGGCCGAGGGCGAGGAGCGCTCCCTCACCCGGGAGAATGACCGGCTGAAGCTGGAGCTCGCCACGCTGAAGAGCCCGGCGCGGCTGGAGAAGCTGGCGCGCGAGAAGCTCGGCATGTCCATGCCCGCCGGTCCGCTCGTCATCTCCCTGCCGCCGGAGTTGCCGGGGGCCAAGCGCAATGCCCGCGTCGAGGCCCGCGACTCGCGCGCCGTCCGCGTGGCCGAGCGCAGCGGATCTCGCTGAGGGGGGCTGGCCGTGAGGGATTTCAAATCGGCGCGGGCTCCGGAGCCCAACGGGAAGTGGCTGCGGCTGCGGGTGCAGCTGCTGGCCGGCTTCTTCGTGGCCCTGCTGCTGGCCGTGTTCGGCCGCGCCGTGTTCCTGCAGGTGGTCGAGCGCGACAAGCTGCGCGGGCTCGCCCAGGACCAGTATGTCCGGCAGATTGAAATCCCCGCCCGGCGTGGCGACATCTTCGACCGCCGCGGCACTCCCTTCGCCCAGAGCGTGGAGGTGGACTCCATCTGGGTGGACCCCTCCATGCTGCCGGACGTGAAGCAGGCCTCGCGGGCGCTGGCCAAGGCGCTCAAGCTGGACGTGGAGGACGTGCAGGCCCGGCTCACGCGCGCCCGGCGCTTCGCCTGGGTGAAGCGCCAGGTGACGCCCCGAGATGTCGAGGCGGTGAAGGCGCTCGGGCTGCCGGGGTTCGGCTTCACCAAGGAGCCCAAGCGCTTCTACCCGCAGAAGGAGCTGGGCGCGCACGTGGTGGGCATGGTGGGCCTGGACGGCCATGGGCTCGAGGGCCTGGAGCTGGCCTTCGAGGACGAGCTGTCCGGGCAGAACTCGCGCCTGTCCGGCTTCCGCGACGCCAAGGGCCGCAAGCTGCTCGTCACCGGGGCCCCGGAGCCCATCGAGCGCCAGGGTGCCTCCGTCACCCTCACCATCGACCGGCACCTCCAGTACGTCACCGAGAAGGCCCTGAGCCGCGCGGTGGAGGAGTCCAAGGCGGTGGCGGGCATGGCCATCGTGTTGGACCCGAAGACGGGGGAGATTCTCTCCATCGCCAACCACCCGCGCTTCAACCCCAACACGCCGGAGAAGGAGGCGGGGGCCAGCATGCGCAACCGCGCCGCGCTCGACGCCTTCGAGCCCGGCTCGACCATGAAGGCCTTCGTCGTCGCCGCCGCGCTGGATCAGAAGGCCGTCAAGCCGGAGGACACCTTCTTCTGCGAGAACGGCGCCTGGAACGTCGGCCGGCACACCATCCACGACACCCACCAGTACGGCTGGCTCACCCCGCAGCGGGTGTTGCAGGTGTCCTCCAACATCTGCGCGGCCAAGATTGCCCAGCAGCTGGGGCGCGAGCGGCTGGTGAAGGCCTACCATGACTTCGGTTTCGGCGAGCGCACCGGGCTGGCGCTGACCGGCGAGGCTCGCGGCTCCATTCCCTTCCCCAAGGCCGAGGTGTCGCTGGCCACACAGTCCTTTGGCCAGGGCATGACGGCCACCGCCGTGCAGATGGCCGCCGCCTGGGGTGCACTGGCCAACGAAGGCCTTCTGATGCGCCCCTACCTCGTCTCCCGGGTGGTGGACCCGGACGGGGTGGTCCTGTTGGAGAACAAACCCACCGAGGTGCGCCAGGTCGTCTCCGCCCAGACCGCCCGCAAGGTCGTCTCCATGCTCGAGAGCGTGGTCACCAAGGAGGGGACCGCACCCCGGGCCGCCATGGAGGATTACCGGGTAGCTGGCAAGACGGGCACCGCCCAGAAGGCGGATCCGGTGGCCCGGGGGTACTCCGACAAGCGGCTTGCCTCCTTCGTGGGCGTGTTGCCAGCCGAAAATCCCCGCGCCGTCATTCTCGTGATTGTGGACGAGCCCAAGACGGACGTGTACGGGGGACTCGTGGCCGCTCCCGCCTTCAAGGAAATCGCTACCGCCGCCATGGCCCACCTGGCCGTGCCGCCCTCTCGCGAGGTGCCGCTGCCGCCCACCGCTCTGCCGGTGGCGGCCGCCCAGCCCCCCGCGAAGGCGGAGCCTGCCCGGCCCGTGGTGGAGGAAGCTGTCACCGAGAACGTGGAGCCTGGCTCCGTCCGCGTTCCGGATGTTGTCGGTCAGGCAGGACGCGAGGCAGTCACCCGACTGCTCACCGCGGCCCTGGAGCCTCATTTGTTGGGTAGTGGACGCGTCGTATCGCAGAGTCCCGCCGCCGGTTCGCTGGTGGAGAAGGGTGCGCGGGTGACGCTCGAGCTGGCAACGCGGCAATGACGCCGCACCGGAGCTCGGCCTCGCGCTTGCAGCAGCATGTGAAGGGGAAACGATGAAGCTGACGGATGTCCTCGCAGGGTGTGGTGCCGAGCAGACCTCGGGCGGCCGGACCCCGGTCGACGTGACGGGGGTGTCGCAGGACTCGCGCAAGGTGAAGCCGGGCGACTTGTTCGTCGCCGTGCCGGGCACGAAGGAGGACGGCGCCCAGTTCGTGGGTGAGGCGGTCTCCCGTGGTGCCGTGGCCGTGGTGTCGGAGAAGTCCCTGTCCTCACAGGTGCCCTTCTTCAAGGTGTCCAATGCCCGGAAGGCGCTCGCGCTCATCGCGGCCAACTTCCACGGCCGTCCCGCCGACAAGCTCACCCTGTTGGGCGTGACGGGTACCAACGGCAAGACGACCACCACCTATCTGCTCGAGGCCATGGCCACCGCGGCCTACTCCTCGACGGGAGTCATCGGCACGTTGGGCTACAAGGTGGGCGGGCAGTTCCACCCCACGGGCCACACCACGCCGGACCCGCTGGAGTTGCACCGCATCCTCAAGGAGATGGTGGACGCGGGCGTGGAGACGGTGGTGATGGAGGTGTCCAGCCACGCGCTGCTGCAGGAGCGTGTGCATGGCCTCACCTTCAAGGCCGCGGCCTTCACCAACCTCACGCGAGATCACCTCGACTACCACAAGGACCTGGAGGACTACTTCCAGGCCAAGCGCAAGCTCTTCGTGGAGAACCTCGCGCAGGGTGGCGTCGCGGTGGTCAACGGTGACGACACCTACGCCACGCGCATCTACAACGAGCTGCGCGGCCAGAAGCGCATGGCGTGGAAGTTCAGCCGCCAGGGCAACGGAGAAATCTCCTCCGCGGACGTGTCCTTCACCCTGCAGGGCATCAAGGGCGTGCTGAAGACGCCCGCCGGCGACATCCCGGTGAAGAGCCGCCTGCTGGGGCCGCACAACCTGGAGAACATCCTCGCGGCGGCCGGACTGGCGCTCGGCGCGGGCTTCGCTCGCCGCAAGGACGTGCAGCTGGGCATCGAGCGCATGGGTGGCGTGCCCGGCCGCATGGAGCGGGTGGAGAACCACGGGCCCGCGCAGGCGCCCGCGGTGTTCGTGGACTACGCGCACACGGACGACGCGCTCAAGCGCGCGCTCGAGGCGTCGCGGGCCATGGCCAAGGGCCGCGTCATCGTGGTGTTCGGCTGCGGCGGGGACCGTGACGGGGGCAAGCGCCCGCTCATGGGCACTGCGGCCGCCGAGGGTGCCGACCTGGCGGTGGTGACGAGCGACAACCCGCGCACCGAGAACCCGGACGACATCATCTCCCAGGTGACCCCGGGTCTGGAGAAGGGCGGCCTGCGCCGCATCTCGGCCGGCAAGGCCAAGAGCGGTGAGAAGGGCTACCTGGTGGACGCGGATCGCAAGGCGGCCATCGAGGCGGCCATCTCCCTGGCCAAGGAGGACGACGTGGTCCTCATCGCCGGCAAGGGGCACGAGACGTATCAGGTCATCGGGACCGAGAAGCGCGCGTTCGATGACCGCGAGGTGGCGGCCCGGGCGCTCGCCATCCGGACCTGACGGAGAACCGCTGAGCCTCTATGGCCGCACGATTCACGGACGAGCAGGTGGTGCAGGCGACCGGGGCAACCCGGCGCGGTAGGCCCGCGGCGGAGTTCCCGGCCGTCTGCACCGACACTCGGGCCCTGGTGCCCGGGTGTCTCTTCGTGGCGCTCCAGGGCGAGCGCTTCGACGCGCACGACTTCCTCGCCCAGGCCGCCAGTGGTGGGGCGGCCGGGGCGGTGGTGAAGAAGGGCAGGGCGCTCCCCCCACTTCCCGAGGGCTTCGCCCTCTACGAGGTGGAGGACACCCTGGCGGCGCTCGGAGCCCTGGGGCACGCGCACCGCGAGCGCTTCCGGATTCCGGTGGGCGCCGTGGGTGGCTCCAACGGGAAGACGACGACCAAGGAGATGCTGGGGGCCATCCTCGCCACGCGAGGCCCCGCGCTGAAGACGGAGGGGAACCTCAACAACGAGGTGGGCGTTCCCCTCACGCTCTTCCGGCTGGAGCCCTCGCACGTGGCGGCCGTCATCGAGACGGGGATGAACCAGCCCGGCGAAATCACCCGGCTCACCCGGGTGGTGCGTCCGGACGCGGGCATCATCACCGTGGTGCAGCCCGAGCACCTCGAGGGCCTGGGCAGCATCCAGGGCGTGGCCGAGGCCGAGGGCGAGATGTTCCGCGAGCTTCCGCCCGAGGCCGTGGCGGTGGTGAACGTGGATGACGCGCTCATCCCCGGCCAGGCGGCGCGCAGCCGGGCGAAGAAGCTCACCTTCGGCCGGGCCGAGAGCGCGGACGTGCGGCTGGCGGCGGTGACTCCGCGCGGACGGGAAGGGCTGCACATCACCGTGCGGCACGCGGGGAAGGACTGGCTGGTGAAGCTGTCCTTCATCGGCGAGCACAACGCCCTCAACGCCACGGGCGCCTTCGCGCTGGCGGTGGCGCTCGGCTACTCCCCCGAGGAGTGCGTGAAGGGTTTGGAGGCGGCGCGGCCGTACGCTCGCCGGCTCAACGTGGTGGATGGCCTGCATGGCACCACCGTGGTGGACGACTGTTACAACGCCAACCCGGCGTCCATGGGCGCGGCCCTGGACACGCTGCGCTCGCTGGTGCAGCCCGGTGGCCGGGCGGTGGCGGTGCTCGGGGACATGCTGGAGCTGGGACCGGGCGAGCTCGAGGAGCACACGCAGCTGGGCGTGCTCGCGGGAAGCAAGGCGCAGCTCGTGGCGTTCTTCGGACCGCGTTCGCGCAAGGGTTTCGATGCGGCGGGGTTGGGTGACAACGCGGCGCACTTCACCGAGGTCGAACCCCTGCTGTCCTGGCTGATGCCGAAGCTGAAGGCGGGGGACGTGGTGCTGGTCAAGGCGAGCCGTGGCATGCGGCTCGAGCGGGTCGTGGCGGGGCTCACGGGAGCCGCCGCGCCTGGAGGAAGCCACTAGGTGCTGCTTCTCATCTACGAGTGGATCAAAGACACGGAAGCAAGCCGGTTGCTGAACTTCCTGCGCTACCCCACCTTCCGCATCATCGCGGCGGGTGTGGCCTCGCTGCTGCTGGGCATGCTCATCGGTCCGAAGCTCATCGCCGCGCTGCGCCTCAAGCAGCACGGGCAGAGCAACGTGCGTGAGGACACGCCGGACTCGCACCAGAAGAAGAAGGGCACGCCCACCATGGGTGGCGCGCTCATCCTCCTGTGCATCGCGGTGGGCACCTTCGTCTTCGCGGACCTGAAGAGCCGCGCGGTGTGGGCGGCGCTGCTGCTCACCCTGGGCTTCGGTTTCATCGGCTTCCTGGACGACTGGCTCAAGCTGTCCAAGCGCAACTCGAAGGGGCTGGCCGGCCGGTACAAGATGATTCTGCAGACGGTCTTCTACCTGCTGGCCGTCTTCGGGCTGATGTGCTCGTGGACGGGGCCGGATGGGGCCTTCACCGGGCCGCACCTGCTCATCGACACGAAGCTGACGCTGCCCTTCGTGCCCACGCGCCACTTCAACCCGGACTTCGGCTGGTTCTACGTGTTCTTCGCGTGGATCGTCGTGGTGGGCACCTCCAACGCCGTCAACCTCACCGACGGCCTGGACGGCCTGGCCATCATGCCCACCATCATCGCGGCCACCACGTTCGCGGTGCTCTGCTACGTGGCGGGCTCGGCGACGCGCATCGCCGACGTGGAGACGATTGAAGGCGTGACGCGGGTGGTGGGCGTCCCCCTGTGGAAGTACCTGGGCGTCCCCGAGGTCCCCGGCGGCGCGGAGCTGGCCGTCTTCTGCGCCAGCATCGTGGGCGCGGGCATCTCCTTCCTCTGGTTCAACGCCTACCCGGCCTCCGTCTTCATGGGCGACATCGGCTCGCTCGCGCTGGGCGGCGCGCTCGGGGGGCTGGCGGTGCTGTCCAAGAACGAGGTGGTGTCCGCCATCATCCACGGGGTCTTCTTCGCGGAGATTCTCAGCGTGATGATCCAGGTGACGTCCTTCAAGCTCACCGGCAAGCGCGTCTTCAAGATGGCGCCCGTGCACCACCATTTCGAGCTCAAGGGCATGGCCGAGCCGAAGATCATCGTCCGCTTCTGGATCGCCGCCATCCTCTGCGGAGGCGTGGCGCTGCTGTCGCTCAAATTGCGGTAGGCCGCAGAGGGGATGGCGCGCATGACGCCCGACCTGAAGGACTGGAAGGTAGTGGTGTACGGGCTCGCCAAGAGCGGGCTGGCCGCCATCCGCCTGTTGAAGGCGAAGGGCGCTCGGGTGACGGCGTTGGACGCTCGCACCGAGGAGGCGCTGGGCGACACGGGGCGCGAGCTGAAGGCCCAGGGCGTGACGCTCGTCACCGGTCCCACGCCGCCGGGGCTGCTGGAGTCGCAGCAGCTCGTGGTGGTGAGCCCGGGCGTGCCGCTGGCGCTGCCGGAGATTCAGAAGGCGCGTGCCGCGGGCGTGCCCGTCTGGGGCGAGATCGAGCTGGCTTGGCGCTACCTCTCGCACCTGCCGCTCATCGGCATCACCGGCACCAACGGCAAGAGCACCACCACGGCGCTCACCGGCGAGCTCTTCCTGCGCGGGGGCAAGCGCACCTTCGTGGGTGGCAACCTCGGGCGCCCGCTGGCCGAGGCGGCCCTGTCTCCCGGTGAGTGGGAGGCGCTGGTGGTGGAGCTCTCCAGCTTCCAGCTCGAGGGCATCGACACCCTGAAGCCCCTCGGCTCCACCATCCTCAACCTCACGCCGGACCACCTCGACCGGTACGAGAGCCACGCGAGCTACGGCGCGGCCAAGGCCCGCATCTTCCGCAACCAGGCGCGGGGCGACTTCACGGTGGTGAACGCGGACGACGCGGACGTGATGCGGCTGGCCGAGGCGGCGAAGGTGCCCGTCTACGGCTTCAGCCTCACCGGGCGTCCGGTGGCCGCGGCTCCGAAGCTGGCGGGCATGGCGGTGGCGCAGCCGGGCGGCTTCCGTTTCGAGGGGGCAGGGGACAAGGGCGAGTCCTTCACCCTCACCAACCGGGCGCTGCGCGGGGGCCATAACGCGCAGAACGCCATGGCGGCGGCGCTGCTGGCGCGGCTGGCCGGCGTGTCCCACGAGTCGGTGCAGGCCGGGCTCGACAGCTACCCGGGGCTGCCCCACCGCCTGGAGAGCGTGCGCGTGCTGGACGGCGTCGAGTGGGTGAACGACTCCAAGGCCACCAACGTGGACTCGGTGCTGGTGGCCCTGCGCGCCTTCCAGAAGGACGTGCTCCTCATCGCCGGCGGCAAGGGCAAGGGCGCTCCCTACAAGCCCATGGTCGACGAGGGCCGCGGCAAGGTGAAGGGCGTCTTCACCATCGGCCAGGACGCCGACACCCTCGCCCGGGCCTACGAGGGCAGTGCGCCGGTCTACGCCTGCGGGACGCTCGCGGAAGCTGTACGGCAGGCGAGGGCACTGGCAAGATCCGGCGACACCGTACTTTTGTCGCCCGCATGCGCTTCGTACGATCAATTCCAGAATTTCGAGCACCGGGGCGACACGTTCAAGCGCCTCGTCGGGGAGCTCTGAGCCCATGAAGGCCACCGCCGCTCCGTCCGCCGCGCCCGTGCGGTTCGACGCGCTGCTCTTGTGTGCCGTGCTGTCGCTCGTGTCGCTCGGCTTGGTGATGGTGTACTCGGCCAGCGCCGTCATGGCGCAGGACAAGCTGGGGGACAGCCTCTACTTCCTCAACCGGCAGCTCATGGCGGCCGGCATGGGCGTGGGGGCGATGGCGGTGGGCATGAAGGTGGGCTGGCGCCGGCTGGCGCGGTTCGCCTATCCGCTGCTGCTGGTGACGCTGGTGCTGCTGGTGCTGGTGCTCATCCCGGGCGTCGGCACCTCGGCGGGCGGCGCGCGGCGGTGGATCCGCTTCCCGGGCTTCGGCCTGCAGCCGGCCGAGGTGGCCAAGTTCGCCTGGGTCGTCTACCTGTCCTACTCGCTGGCCAAGAAGCGCGAGAAGGTGGCCACCTTCTCCGTGGGCTTCCTCCCGCACCTGATGTTGTGCGGCCTGCTGGTGGGCCTGTGCATGCTGCAACCGGACTTCGGCAGCTCGGTGCTGCTGGTGTTCCTGCTCTTCGCGCTGCTGTTCGCCGCGGGCACCAAGGTGAGCTACCTGGTGGGCTCGGTGCTGCTGGCGCTGCCGCTGGCGTACGCGGCCGTCGCGACCAGCCCCTACCGCATGAAGCGCGTGCTGGCCTTCCTGGACCCGTGGGCGCACCGGCACGACATCGGCTACCAGGTGGCCGAGTCGCTCATGTCCATCGGCTCGGGCGGCCTCACCGGCCTGGGGCTGGGAGATGGGCGGCAGAAGCTCTTCTTCCTCCCCGAGGCCCATACGGACTTCATCTTCGCCATCATCGGCGAGGAGCTGGGCCTGGTCGGGGTGGTGCTGCTGGTGGCGCTCTACGCCATCATCATCTGGCGAGGCATCCGCGCGAGCCTCGCTTCCCCGGAGCCCTTCGGCACGTACCTGGGCCTGGGCATCACCTCCATCATCGCCTTCCAGGCCACGGTGAACATGTGCGTGGCCATGGGCCTGTTGCCAACTAAAGGACTGACGTTGCCCTTCGTCTCTTACGGAGGCACCTCCCTGGTGGTGTTGATGGGGGCGGCCGGTGTATTGCTCTCGCTCAGTGCCAGCGCGGAACCCGCGGGTGGCAACCGGACCCTGCGCTCCGGCGGTGACATGAGGGAGGTGGCGGCGTGAAGGTGCTCATCGCGGGAGGCGGTACGGGCGGTCATCTCTACCCGGGCATCGCCCTGGCCGAAGAGGTGGTGACGCGCCACCACGCCAACCAGGTGGTGTTCGTGGGCACCGAGCGCGGCCTCGAGGCCCGGGTGGTTCCCCAGTCCGGCTACCCGCTGGAGACCATCCGCGCGCAGGGGCTCAAGGGCAAGGGCCTGTGGGGCTTCATCAGGGGCTTGCTCGCCCTGCCCATGGCCTTCATCGAGTCCTTCCGCATCCTCGCGCGCCAGAAGCCGGACGTGGTGGTGGGCGTGGGCGGCTATGCTAGTGGGCCGGTGGTGCTCGCCGCGGTGCTGATGGGCATCCCCACCGCCGTGCAGGAGCAGAACGCGCTGCCGGGCCTCACCAACAAGGTGCTCGGCCGGTTCGTGAGCGTCGTCTTCACCGCCTTCGAGGAGGCGGCCTCCTTCTTCCCCTCGCGCAAGGTGCTGCTCGTCGGCAACCCCATCCGCCGCAAGCTGATGGAGAACTT
Source organism: Vitiosangium sp. GDMCC 1.1324 (assembly GCF_003044305.1). GTDB lineage: Bacteria > Myxococcota > Myxococcia > Myxococcales > Myxococcaceae > Archangium. Next base: position 31,838 of record NZ_PZOX01000020.1, read on the forward strand.
CCTGCGCTCGCGCGTGGCGCACGAGAAGTTCTCCCTGCTCGTCTTCGGCGGCAGCCTCGGCGCGCGAGGCATCAACCAGCGGATGATCGACGCGCTGGACCACCTCCAGGACATCAAGGACCAGCTCCACATCGTGCACCAGACGGGGAAGAAGGACCTCGAGACGGTGCGCCAGGGCTACGAGTCCAAGGGCTTCACCGCCCAGGCCCAGGTGGTGGAGTTCATCGAGGACATGTCCGATGCGTACGCCCGGGCGGAGCTCGTCATCTGCCGGGCGGGGGCCACCACCCTCTCCGAGCTGACGGTGGCCAAGAAGGCCAGCATCCTCATTCCCTTCCCCTTCGCCACGGACAATCACCAGGAGGTGAATGCCCAGGCGCTGGTGAAGGCCGGCGCGGCCCTCATGTTCCGCGAGTCGGAGCTGACGGGGGAGAAGCTGGCCTCGGAGATCCGTCGCCTCAAGGACGACCCGGAGAAGCGCCGCCAGATGGAGAAGAAGGCGGGCCTGCTCGGACGCCCCGAGGCCTCCAAGGAGCTGGCGGACGTGCTGGTGGACCTGATGGTGAAGACGTACGGCCCCTCCGGCCGGGCCGAGGCCCGCGGCGAGGATCCCAACCCGAAGAAGCCCGGCTCGAAGAAGCCCGGTGGCGACGCGAAGCCGGCGGGCGGTGAAGAGAAGAAGGCCGGCGGCAACGAGACGCAGGCCTGATGGAGACGACATCCGTGACGAACACCCGCGCCACCCGGCCCACGAGCCTCTTCAAGACGCGTCATGCCGCGCACGTCCACTTCGTGGGCATCGGCGGCATCGGCATGAGCGGCATCGCCGAGGTGCTGCTCAACCAGGGCTACCGGGTGTCCGGCTCGGACCTCAAGGCCAGCGACATCACCCGCCGCCTGCAGAAGCTGGGCGCCACCATCTTCGAGGGCCACCGCGCGGAGAACCTGGTGCACGCGGACGTGGTCGTCATCTCCTCGGCGGTGCGCAAGGACAACCCCGAGGTAGTCACCGCGCGCCAGCGGAAGATTCCCGTCATCCCCCGCGCGGAGATGCTCGCCGAGCTGATGCGGCTCAAGTACGCCGTCGCCGTCGCGGGCAGCCACGGCAAGACGACCACCACCTCCATGGTGGCCACCGTGCTGAGCGCCGCGGGCCTGGACCCTACGGCCGTGGTGGGCGGCAAGGTGAACGTGCTCGACTCCAACGCCAAGTTGGGCAAGAGCGAGCTCATGGTGGTGGAGGCCGACGAGAGCGACGGCAGCTTCCTGCACCTGCACCCGTCCATCACCGTGGTCACCAACATCGACCCGGAGCACATGGACCACTACGGCACGCTGGACAAGCTGAAGGACGCCTTCACGGCCTTCTGCAACCGCGTGCCCTTCTACGGCCTCAACGTCCTGTGCCTGGACAACCCCAACGTGCAGTCGCTGCTGCCGCACCTGGAGAAGCGCTTCGTCACCTACGGCAGCTCGCACCAGGCGGACTACCGGCTGGAGGGCATCCGCCTGGAGGGCTTCACCACGCGCTTCGAGGCCTTCCGGCGCGACGAGCCGCTCGGTGAGTTCCGCGTCCGCATGGTGGGCGCGCACAACGCCCTCAACGCCCTGGCCGTCATCGCCGTGGCCGAGGAGATGGACATCCCCCTGGACGTGGTGCGCAGCGCCCTGTCCGAGTTCGGCGGTGTGCAGCGGCGCTTCACCGTGCGCGGCGAGGCGGCCGGCGTCACGGTGGTGGACGACTACGGGCACCACCCCACCGAGGTGCAGGCCACGCTCGCGGGTGCCCGGCGCGCCTTCGGCAAGCGGCTCGTGGTGGCCTTCCAGCCCCACCGCTACACCCGCACCCACGACTTGCTGAAGGAGTTCGCCACCTCCTTCAATGACGCGGACGTCGTCTTCGTCACCAGCGTCTACGCCGCGGGCGAGGAGCCCATCCCCGGCGCCACCGGCGACGCGCTGGCCGAGGCCGTCCGCGCCCACGGCCACCGTGACGTCACCTTCGTGGAGAAGCGCGCGGACATCGCCAAGACGCTGCTGCCCCGGCTGCACGAGGGCGACATCGTCATCACCCTGGGCGCCGGTGACATCACCCAGGTGGGCCCGGATCTCGTCGAGCTGCTCAAGCAGCGCGGCACGGTGAAGGGCGCCTAGGGCATGGCGACGCCCCTCACATCGTCTCTGGCCGAGCGGCTGGGGCGGCTGGCGGGTCTCGACGTGACGGCGGGTGCGCCGCTCGCGCCCCTCACCAGTGTGCGTGTGGGCGGCCCGGCCGAGGCGCTCGTCCGTCCCCGCTCTCCGGACGCCCTCGTCGCCCTGCTGCGCTTCGTGCGCGAGGAGGGCGTGCCCCTCACCGTGCTCGGCGGCGGCGCCAACACCCTCGTGGGCGATGGGGGCATTCCCGGCGTCACCGTGAAGCTCCCGAGTGACTTGTTCCCCGAGCTCGCCGACGTGGGCGCGGAGGAGGGGAGGCTCACCCTCGGCGCGGGCGCGGCCATTGTCCGGCTCATCAACCAGATGCGCTCGCACGGGCTGGTGGGCGCCGAGTTCCTCGCCGGCATCCCCGGCACCCTGGGCGGTGCCGTCACCATGAACGCCGGCACCAAGAATGGCGAGTGCTTCCGCGTCGTGGAGGCCGTGGAAGTCGCCACCGCCGAGGGCCTCGGATGGCTTTCCAAGGCGGAGATTCCCCACCGCTACCGGCACTCCGAGCTGCCCCCGGGCGGCGTGGTGACGCGCGTGCGCTTCCACCTGCGCAAGGGCGACCTCGAGGCCTCCAAGAAGGCCATGGACGAGGACCTCGGCTACCGCAAGCGCAGCCAGCCGCTCAGCCAGCCCAACTTCGGCAGCGTCTTCACCAATCCGCCGGGCGACTTCGCCGGGCGCCTCATCGAGAGCGTGGGCCTCAAGGGCCACGTCATCGGCCGCGCGCAGGTGTCCACCCTGCACGCCAATTGGATCGTCAACCTGGGCGGAGCCTCCGCCCACGATGTCCTCTCCCTCCTCACCTTCATGCAGTCCCGGGTGCGCGAGGAGCGGGGCGTCGAGCTCCAACCCGAAGTCAAGCGTGTAGGGGTCTTCCAGCCATGAGCGGCTTCTCCAAGGACGAGCTGAAGCGGAAGAAGGTCGGTGTGTTGCTCGGGGGCCTGTCCTCCGAGCGCGAGGTGTCCCTGCGCACCGGCGCCGCCGTGGCCAAGGCCCTCCGGGGGCTCGGCTACGACGTGGTGGAGATCGACGTGGGCAAGGATCTGCCCGCGCGCCTCGTCGCCGAGAAGGTCGAGGTCGCCTTCATCGCCCTCCACGGCCGCTACGGCGAGGACGGCAGCGTCCAGGGTCTGCTCGAGTGCATGTTCATCCCTTATACAGGCAGCGGCGTCATGGCCTCCTCCCTGGGCATGGACAAGGTCTTCGCCAAGCAGGTCTTCCTCGCCCACGGCATCCCCACCCCGCCCTACCGCGCCTTCAAGAGCGCCGAGGAGGCCCGGGCCGCCGTGGACTCGCTGCCCTTCGGCCTCCCCGCCGTCGTCAAGCCCTCCCGAGAGGGCAGCAGCGTGGGCGTCCACATCTGCAAGACGCGCGAGGAGTACCTCGCCGCCGTGGATGACGCCTCCAAGCTGTCCGGCTCCATCCTCGTGGAGCAGTACATCAAGGGCCGCGAGGTGCAGGGCGGCGTCCTGGACAACGAGGCCCTCGGCGTCATCGAGGTGGTGGCCGCCCGGGAGTTCTACGACTACCAGGCCAAGTATCAGTCCGGGGGTACCACCAAGTACCTCTTCCCCGCACCCCTCCCGCCGGATCAGTATGAGCGTGTGAACCAGGTCTGCCTTGCCGCTCATCGTGCGCTCGAGTGCAGTGGAGGCTCCCGCTCGGATGTCATCCTGACACCGTCCGGAGAGGTCTTCCTGTTGGAGATCAACACGCTGCCGGGAATGACCGAGTCCAGCCTGCTGCCGAAGATCGCCGCGGGCCGGGGCATCGACTTCCCGGGCCTGTGCGAGCGCCTGCTGCAAGGGGCCAGTCTCAAGTCCTGAGAACGCCGTCCCCTGGATGAAGTGGGCTCGCCCGGTCCCCTCTGTGGACGTGGGCGCTACAGCGACGTGGCTGTAGCCAAAAACTGGCGTGGAGATCCAAGCGCGCGCAGCATGCGCCGACGCACACCATGGCTTTCGGTAAGTCCAAGAACCGTCGTCGCCAGGACGCCGCCCAACAGAAGGAGGCGGTGAAGGGAGCCGTGCGCACGCACGGTCCCGGCCTGCTCAAGGCCATCCTACTGACGGGTCTGACATTCGCCTTGGTGTGGGGCGGAATCGAGCTGCGGCGCTGGGCGCTGTCCTCGCCCACCTTCCTCCTGAAGGAGACCACCTTCAGCGGGCTGCAGCGGGCCACGCCGGGCGAGCTGCTCAAGCTGTCCGGGCTGACGGTGGGGCAGAACCTGTGGGCCCTGGACGTGGGGGCGCTGGAGCGCGCCATGTCCACCCACCCGTGGGTGCGCTCGGTGGAGGTGCGGCGTCACTTCCCGGCCAGCGTGTCCGTCGAGGTGGTGGAGCACGTGCCGGCGGCGCTGGCGGTGCTCAGCGACCTGTACCTGCTGGACGAGGACGGCGAGCCCTTCAAGCGGCTGCAGCCGGGGGACACGTTGGACTTGCCGCTGGTGACGGGGCTGGACCGGGAGGACTACCTGGCGGACGAGGCGAAGACGCGCGAGCGCTACCGGCAGGCGCTGGCGGTGGTGGACGCGTACGCGGCCACGCAGCCCGGCAAGCGCGAGCGGCTGAGCGAGGTGCGGGTGTCGCCCGAGGGGATGGTGCTGGTGATGGCGGACGGGATGGAGGTGCGGATGGGGGAGGGGGAGACGGACGCCAAACTTCAGAGGCTCTCGCGCGTGCGCGAGGAGCTGCGTGCCCGCGGCCTGTCCGCGCAGGTCATCCACCTGGAGAACCGGGCTCGGCCCGGCTGGGTGGCGGTGAAGCTTTCGAGCCCCGTGTCCGAGAGGAGCGGGGCCTCGCAGTAGGAACGCGCCCCTTTCACGAGAGTGGGGGGCCTGGGAGGGTAGTCATGGCGAAGCAGAAGTCCGGGGAGATCATCGTCGGCCTCGACATCGGCACGACGAAGATCTGCGCGATCGTTGGGGAGCTGACCGACAACGGCATCGACATCATTGGCATCGGCACGCACCCGTCGAAGGGACTTCGCAAGGGCGTGGTGGTCAACATCGAGGCGACGGTGTCCTCCATCCGCCGGGCGGTGGAGGAGGCCGAGCTGATGGCCGGCGCGGAGATCTCCCACGTGTACACCGGTATTGCGGGTGGCCACATCAAGGGCTTCAACTCGCAGGGGATCGTGGCGGTGAAGGACAAGGAGGTGCGCGAGGCGGACATCGCCCGCGTCATCGACGCCGCCAAGGCCGTGGCGATTCCCTTGGACCGGGAGGTCATCCACGTCCTGCCGCAGGAGTTCATCATCGACGACCAGGGAGGCATCAAGGAGCCCCTGGGGATGGCGGGCGTGCGCCTGGAGGCGAAGGTGCACATCGTGACGGGGGCGGTGTCGAGCGCGCAGAACATCGTGAAGTGCGCGAACCGGACCGGGCTGAACGTGTCGGACATCGTGCTGCAGCCGCTGGCGTCGGCCGAGGCGGTGCTGGGCGAGGACGAGAAGGAGCTGGGCGTGTGCCTCGTCGACATCGGCGGAGGCACCACGGACATCGCCATCTTCTCGGGCGGGTCCATCGTGCACACGGCGGTGATTGCGCTGGGAGGCAACAACCTCACGAGCGACATCGCCATTGGTCTGCGCACCCCGGCGCACGAGGCCGAGCGCATCAAGCAGAAGTTCGGCTGTGCCCTGGCGTCGATGGTCAACAAGGACGAGACCATCGAGGTGCCGAGCGTGGGCGGGCGGCAGCCGCGGGTGCTCGGGCGGCAGATTCTGTGTGAGATCCTGGAGCCGCGAGTGGAGGAGATCTTCCAGCTCGTGCACCGGGAGATCCAGAAGTGCGGCTACGAGGACCTGCTGGCCTCGGGCGTGGTGATTACGGGTGGCTCGACGCTGCTGGCGGGAATGCCGGAGCTGGCCGAGGAAGTGATTGGGCTGCCGGTGCGCCGGGGCATGCCGCGAGGGATTGGCGGACTGGTGGACGTGGTGAAGAGCCCCATGTACGCGACGGGCGTGGGCCTGGTGGTGTACGGGGCGAAGCACCTGGACCGGCGGATGTTCCGCATCCGCGAGGAGAACGTCTACAAGAAGGTCAAGGGCCGCATGCGCGAGTGGCTCGAGGAAATCTTCTAGGCCGTTCCGTCAGTCTTGCAGTACCCCACCGGGGCCGCTCTCCTCCCAGCGGCCCCGGTTCTTTTGGTGCCCTCGTCTCAATAGGTATTCGAGAGCCGAGGGGAAACAACAGTGTGGTCCAGCCAGTACATCGCCGAGGTGGCACTTGCCTGCTGAACTTGGAATCGTGAGAGTACCTACTCGGTTTGAAAACCTCCGGGATGCGGTTGGCCCGTCACGTATCGCGGATGTCCTTGTCGAGTCAGAGCAAGACATTCTTGAGATCAAGAAAGCTATCGCGGATGTTGTATCCTCGGGACAAGGAAAGCTGCTATTCCTGTTGGGGGCGTCTGGCATAGGAAAGACGAGTCTTGCTGAGTCGTTGCCTGTCTATCTGCCGCAGGCCGTTGCCCAAGTGCTTACACCGCCCCCTGATTATGAACTCCCACTATCGCAATTGACGAACTGGCTTGCACAGAACACTGCCCCTGCACTCAAGGCTGCCAAGGGTAGAGTCTTGGTGGTGAATCTGGATGGCCGCGAAGTGCCGGCTCTCGATGAGACGGTTACTCAAGCCGCAATGGTGAACCTTAACGCATTTCTTCGGCGCACCAATGGGCTTTTGCTTGTTTGGCCAATTGTTAACCGGGAATTTGCGGATGTTGCCATCGCTCGACTCTACCAAGTAGGGGGACAGACCGCACTCATTGAGACCCCTGTGCATACAGTGAAGGGCGTAGATAAGGGGCGCTATCTAGACGTTCTTAAGCTCATTCTGAGCACCACCTCCGCCAAACTTGAGGATGCCGCGATCTCTGAAGATGAGGCAGCGGCGCTTGTTGGTCCGTCTGCGAACATTGGTGATTACCTCTCGCAAATCAAATCACTTGTTCTTTCGCGCTACAATCTTGGCGAGCTTGGTGGAAAGCTTCCGAAGCTGTCTGTCGTATTCAGTTCGGGAGGCGACACGACAACAGCATGTCGTATGCTTCGTCGAGGTACGCGATTCCTTGCCGATCCTGATCGGCTGCTACAATTTAGCCGCTCTAACACCGCAGATGATTGGCGCGCCCGCGGTGTGGCAAATCCTCGACAAGGTCTGCCGTTTATTTCCAGTCTTTTTGAAGTCCGTCTCCTCAATGTTTCAAGTAGTGCAGTTGTAAATGCCTGTGCTTTTTGTGACAGCACTGAACTGCAAAACTTGGTGCGCCAGCATTACCCGAATCCCGTCAAGTCAAATGCAGTAAACTCTCTAGAGAATAGCGCACTGGCTCGTTGTCTTAGAGGCCTTGAGGATGTTGGCTCGGCCTCCGCCGCGCCCTCGGAGCAGATCTTGAAGGCATACGCCGCAATACAGGCGGTTACTGGCGAAAAGCATCCATCGATCAATAAGGCGATAGTCGACGTTTTGATTAGGTCGGGAATCAGTCTTCCAGGGATGCAGATGGAGTATTCGCCGTTGTCGGCCTTCGGGAAGGAGCTGCGAGTCGACACATGGTTTCAACGTGGAGAGCGGCCAGAAACCCTTGAGTTTTCGCACTACGGTGAGCCCAGCGTAGCGGTCTTTTCTTCGTATGTGCTCACGAAGATTCAGGACTATGCTCGCGATTACGGCCTGATTGCCTATTGACGTTGGAGCGTTTCTCGAACCAAGGTCTTGTTGGGTGGACGGGATGTGCGTTCCCTGTCCGGGAAGGCGTCGAAGGATTCGACTGCGCCTTGCGCAGGAGCATCGTGGCCCCGAAAAGGTGTCAAAGGATTCGGATGGCTCAACACTGGCGCCATCAAGCAGGTGCTCATTCGCCTATCGGAGAGTGAGTCTGGACGGGGCAGCGCGGGTGGGTCCATTCTTCCTCTGCAATGAGCAATACCACTCTCCCTGGAGTCGTGAGCAATGGGCAAATTCATGGCAAACGATCGGGTTCTCCGTCTGGCTCTCGCCTTATGTTTGTTGATGGTGCACGCCTCCTGCGCAATGCCCGCAAGCGCCCCTCGAGCAGCGCCCTCCGATTCCAAGGAAGGGCCGGATGTGCAGGTGAGCCAATTGCCAGATGGTAGGCTCCGTCTTGTCTTCCCGCCCCTACCGCTGGAGCCCGCGCTACAACGTTTCTCCGTAGAGGAGGCTCGGCGCGCGCTGATTGAGTTCCGGGAGGCACTGGCCAAGCAACCGCCCAGGATCCTGCGGACGGCTTCGTTCTCGGGATGCTCAGGTTCGAGAGGGTCTACACCTTGGGAGCAATCCCTGCGCGAACAGTTCATCGCTCGCTACGGCACTCCGATGGTTCCCCTACCTGATTGCCTGGAAGAGAGTGCCCTGTTCATGGCCCTACGCCTGTCCCCTCGGTATATGCCAGCCGGTGTGCGCGAGGCCGCTCAGGAACTCTTCAAGGATCCGGTCTTCCTCGCGGGAGTTGCAACTGCTCTGGTCGTCTATCTCATCTCGTGGATAGCACCTGAGCCCATCTTCACGAAGGGCTTCGCCATGGCCGTCACGGTGCTGCTGGCCTCCGTCTTCACCATCGCGGAGATCGTCCATGCCGGTGTTGTCGCCTGGAACCTGTACCAGGACACCCAGGGCAGCCGCACGCTGGAGGAAATCGAGGCCGCGGCAGAGCGGTTTGGCAAGGCGATGGGCAGTGTGGGGTTCCGGATATTGGTGACGGTGGCGAGCTGGGGCGTGGCCAAGGTGCTACCGAGAGCTCCTCCAGGCGGGGTCTGGGCATTGCTCAAGCAGCGGCGCTTCGCATTCCAGGGTGGGATGGATCTGCTCGAGGCTGTCTCAGTGCAGGCCACGTCGGTTCAGGCAACGGCGGACGGCACCATGGTGATCGCGGGAGTGTCAGTCGGCAATACGGCACAGGTGTTGCGCAGCGCTTGCACGGACGGCTCGCTCAAGGTGCCAGGCTTCACTTGGCATCACCTCGCTACCAACAAGAATGTGATATCCGACTTGAGAGGTGGCCCTTGGACACCTGTGTTCGAGGCGATCTTCGCACAGGCGGGGATGACCTTGGATGCACTTGAAAACCAAGTCTTCCTGAAGGGCCACGAAGGTCCTCACCCCGAGGAGTATCACGAGGAGATCCACAGGCGGCTCAGGGAGGCCATCAGGGATTGTAAGACCAAGCAACTATGTCGAGCCAAGCTGGTGGATGAGCTGAAACGGATTTCAGATGAGGTCTGCACTCCCGGAACCCGACTCCACCGTCTGGTGACGAAGTCTTGAGGCCAGATCCGAGGATGTTCATGAAGTATTACGATCTACTCAGCAACATGCGCCTCCGTGGGCGCTGGGTCCTCGCGGATCCGGTCGATGAGCACGGCCAAGCGGTCGACCCATGGCAGTTCGACAGGGGTCGGTTGCTCAATCCGCAAGGTAGGCTCGTGCTTCGTCAGGCTCGTCCTGGGAGTGCGCTCGATTTCAGCTTTACCACCCTCACGATCCCGGTGGTTCATGGCCGGGTCGTGTCCCTCTGTGAGCGCCTGGGGCTGCGGGAGCAGGTGCAATTCCTGCCTGCCCAGGTGGAGGGGCAGTCTGAGCCGTACTTCATCCTCAATACGCTTCGCATCATCCGTTGCATTGATGATGCGCGCTGCGAAGAGGTTCGCTACTGGCGTCCGGAGGATGGAGACCCCGACAAGGTGGGGCAATACCGAGTCGTCGCCGGCATGCGCATCGACCCGAGCAAGGTGGGCGATTCCCACATCTTCCGCCCCTGGGGCTGGAGCGTGGCCCTCATCGTCTCTGAGCGCCTCCAAAAAGCCATGGATGAGGAGGGCATCACTGGAACGAAGTTCGTCGAGGTCTCGTAGGCGCAATGTCAGGTGGTGGGCGCCATGGAGTTCGGAGTTATGCGCCAGGTGTCGGAAGACGCGAACGGCTCTTCGAAGCAGCGTCATGGCGAAGGAGTGAGTATCGGAGTCCTGGGGCGGGGGAGGGCGGCGGTACGCAACTCGAGGCGCGGCGGAAGTCGCGCGGCAGGCCCTGGTGGAACGGGGTCCCCATCCGTTGGGACGTGGCGGAGCAGGAGATGGTCGCCATTCTCAAGAAGATGCTGGAGAAGGAAGGTCTTCTCGGCATCGAAGTGGTCTACACCCAGGATGTGAAATGGTAGAAGAACCTTGGAGTACGGCTCCATGATGAAGCCTCAGCATTTCATCCTTCTCATGACGCTTCTTGCGGGTGGTGGCATGAGCACCTCCCAGTCGGGCAGTTCAGCGAGGGATGGAGGGACTGCTTCCTCTGAACCCGCCGCTACGAGCACGGATGGAGGAATGGTGATCGTCCAGCCCAGCAACCCAGGAGGGGATGGGGGGCGCATTCTGCCTCAGCCCAGCAACTCAGGCGCAGATGGGGGCATAGTGGCTCGACCTCCCATCATCGCGGAGGGGATTGAATGGCCCGATGATGTGCGCTCGCTGGCCACGTTGGATGGTCCCGCTGTCCTCGCTGCTCATGCCGCGTTGCAACGGTTGCTGGCAAGCTTTCCGAAGGAATACGCGGGAGACTGCTCGTACTCCGCCAGAGCCATGGAAGTTACTGTCGGCCAGTCGGGTGGTCTGTATTTTGTCGAAATCAACCGGCGTGTGGATAAGTGCGGATGGGCAGTCCCTGGTTTCGATCCTTCGCTCCACTGGTTCGAATTGTATGCCGTATCACCAGACGGGAAGGTGCTGGCGCGCTATCCATACAACCCATAGGTGGTGGACGTTGTGTCAGTCGAGGAAGCGCCTGGCCCAATGAATAGCTTCTTCCTGGGTGAAGCCTTCGACGCGGAACCTGGGGTCGTTGAAGGGCTTGTCGAGCCAGGGCTCCAGCACGCGGCCGAACTCGTGGTAGGCGGGGAGCGCATCGCCTTGGGTGAGATCCCCGGCTTCGGGCCAATCCCCCGGTGTCACGACGGCCCGTGTCCCGTCGATGGCCTGCACGGCCGTCTCAGGTGATTGCAGGCGGGAGCGAAGTGCGGGCACACCGCCCAGCGCCTGAAGAACCGGAGGGCCCAGGAAGTTGATCCAGTGAACACCGTCCACGCGCGTGCCCATCCAGGCGGGAGTAGATCCGTGATTGAGACTGATTCCCGGGTGGCGAAGGAGCTCGGTGCGGATTCGGGGGGGTGAAGAACACGTCCCCAATGAGAGAGTCGAAGCTCAGCCCCGCATGGCCACTGGCGAAGTGAAGGCCCGAAGCCAGGTCGAGCATCAGCTCCCTCACCGCAGAGGGCCCGCGCTCCTCGATGTACTCGGTAGGCAGTGTGCCTTCGAGGTAGCTCACGTCGTAGTCGGAAGGGCTCCGGTCGCGGGACGGTATACGCGCCGAGTAGGTGAGTTTGAAGCCAGAGAGCCTGTCGTACCCATTGCCCAGGTGAATCCACGTCTCGTTGCCGCTCTTCTCCATCTCCCTGAAACGGTACGGGTCGGCACAATCCTCGGCGTAGCGGAAGAGGCGTTCGGGTAGCAGTAACTGGCGAATGTGTTTCCAACGATCTTCGGAAAGAGGGCCTTGAGTGTAGGAGCCGAAGGCGCAGGAGTTGATGGTGTCAGGTCCTTCGCCAACAGCTTTCATATAGCAGTCGAAGGCGTGGGATACCCCGGCGGCAAGGTCCGGGTGGTCATGCGGCATGCAGAAGGCGAAATGAATCACCTCCCTCGCCAGGAGGCGCTCACCGGCCTCCTTCTCGGGAGGGTAGACACCGCGGGGGCGAATTCGGGGATAGTGCTGCGTCATAGGGGAGAGGGCCTACATGCCGTGACGGGGCAGGATGCTCGCTGGCCCGGGTAGGGCGGCGCTCTGTCCTCTATTGGATCGGCTTGTTCTTGAAGGCATGAAGGATGTCCTCGTGGGTCGTTCCTTCCCTGAGCTCGATGCTGCGATTGTATCCCTCATCGAACAGCAGCAAAGGTTTGGCTTCGGGAGGAAGCATCGAGTGGTACCAGCGTGCAAACTCAGCGCAATCGCGCAGCGCTCCGTTGTAAATGATGGTCGAACCCTCGCTGTTGAGGGAACCATCAATCGTCGAGTTTGCCATCTCGAATTGAAAGTCGATGGCTCGAAATCCATCTGAACTCGACGCAGGTCTGACTTTGGTCAGTGGCCATCTTGATTGCAGTAGCTCGATGAATTGATGGACTGAAATGCTCCACCCTTCGCGGGCCATCAGGAAGTAGTCCATGTGCCATCCCACAGTGCTTGAGCTCCTCTCCGGACCTACCGCGCGCTGTCCTTGGGTGCGCGGAAGGCGTGCATGTGGGCCATCTCGTCGTTCATGGCGGCATCGATCATCGCCTGTCGCAGCGTGGGCACGGGCCAGTGGTTGGGCGCCGCGCTCTTCCAGTCCGCGTAGGTGGCTCGTTCTTCCTCCAGCAGCTCCGTGGCCTGCAGCAGGCGCGCGGAGTCCTCCAGCTCGGTCGCGGCCTTCTTCATGAGCGACAGGCCCACGAGCCGCTCGACGACGGAGGACTCATCGGAGATGCGCGAGCCGATGCGCCAGAGGGCTTCGCCCAGACGCTGGCGCTCGGCGGGCGTGAGCGCGTTCCGCGAAGCCTCGGTGCGGCGCTGGAGCAGCACGGGCACGGGGCTGACCAGTGCGCTGACGGCGAGGCCGTACGCGTGGTCCTTCGGTTGGGAGACCCCGGTGGCCTCGAGGTGGCCGAGCGCGTACCGGTAGAGCGAGAGGAACGCGGTCTGGCGCCAATCCGGGAGCTGGGAGAGTGCCTCGAGCTCCTGGAGCTCCCGTGGAGTGAAGGGGGCCTTGGTGTCGGTCCCCTCCAGCAGGAGCAGGGCGCGAAGCAGCATGGACTCCGGGTGTCTGGCGGACAGGGCGGAGAGGCGGGCGCGCAGGGCGATTCGGGACCGGGCTCGCAGCGCGGCGGGCAGCTTGTCGCGCTCGAGGTACTCGACGGCGGCGACGAGCAGCTCGGGGGGCGCGAGCTCGGGGAACTGCTCGAAGATGGCTCGGGCGCGCGTGGCCTCGGGACTCATGGTGAGGGCGAGCACGAAGCGCTGCTCGGCCGAGAGCTCCCGCTCCCAGGTCTCCTCGGGGCTGGGGCCCGTGGGGCGGGGCTCCGGATCCTCCTCGAGCAAGGGCGAGTTTTTGAAGTCGGGCCGGCCGATGTCATTCCAGGCCTGGATGAAGGCGTCGCGCCAGCCGAGCTCGGGCCGGGTTCGCCTGAGGGCGACGAGTCTCCCCAGCAGGCGTGCCTCGGGGTTCTCGGGAAGGAGCTGACGCAGCGTGAAGAGCTCGCTCTCCGCGCCGTCCAGGTTTCCGGCTTCGAGGGCGTTGCAGGCGCGGACGAAGGGCGAGGGGGATTGTGCGGAGGCCTCGGACGGAGCGGTGGCTGCTCGCGCTTCGAGGCCCACGGACCCGAGTGCGAGGACGAACAGCGCTCGGTACAGGGGGTGCATCAGGCTCCTGGTGCGGCCGAAGGGCGGGAGGGCTCGTGTCATGTGCCCGAGAATAGCCGGGCCCGAGTCCTCCTACGCCGCGGTGTGCTTGCTCCCCGTGAGCCACTCGTTCATCCGCTGTCAGAAACCGGGGCGCTGCTCCTCCTGGAGCGCTTTCATTCCTCCTGTGAGCAGCCCGGCTCGGATAGGGTGTCCTCGTGATGAAGCGGTGTGGCGACAATCAGTGGTGGGTGGATGGCTCCCAGTTGGTCATTCAACGCGAGCGCAAGCGGTCGCGGCTCGTCATCGGCGGTGCCCTCCTGTTCACCGCCGCGGCGTCGGGCGCGTGGCTGGTGGCTCGGCCGGGCCCGTTCCTCCTACCGCTGCTCGTCCTGGTGCTCTCGCTCGCCAACGGCCTGGATCAGTTGCTGGGCGTCCGGCGGATCGTCCTGGAGCGCGGGGCACAGGGTCGGGTCACCTGGGGTTGGGGTCTCGGCATTCCCTTCTTCCAGAGCGAGCGACCGCTCGCGGCGTTCACGCATGTGCGGCTCCTCACCTCGGGAAGCCAGTCCCAACGCGCTCCCCCCGGCAATGTGTCAATCCACGGGCCCGGAGCGACTGCCCTGCCTCTGTCCAGCACCCGTGAAGAAGACGAGGCGCTCGCTCTGGCCGAAGCCGTGGCCCGCCACGTCGGCCTGGGATTGCAGGTGGACGGTGGTCGCGTTCGCTCCTTCGAGGAGACGACCGCTCGCGAGGGCTCCCGGTTCCGCTCGTGGAACCAGGAGCGACCCCCTCGTTCCGAGCCCGTCGCCCTCTCCAGCGAGCCGGGTGCCCCGCCCGAGGCCTCGGAGGATGCGCGCATCCAGGTCGCCGAGCAGGACGGCCGGCTCGTGGTCACGCTGTCTCCTCCCGGGTGGCTCGGGTATGCGTGGCGGTTGGCCCTCGACATCGGCGTGATGGGGGGGGGACTGGTCCCCTGCTACCTGGTGATCGACTCCTTCAGGTCGCTCGGCCTGGGTGTTGTGCTCTCAATGTTGGGGGGAGCGGCGTTCATCCTGGGCATGGGGTTCTTGTCTCTCCGCAAGAACCTGGCGGCGATGCGCACCTCCTGCCGCCTCACCGTGTCGCGGCAGGGCCTGGAGGTGGCATGGGTCGGGGGCGAGGCCCGGGAGCCAGTCCGCATCGCCGCGCACCTCATCCGCGACATCGACGTGCGCGCGCACCTGCGTGACGGTGGGCAGGGCCCTCGTCGCATGCTCGTCATCGAGCGGGAGGATGGGGAACTGCTCGCGCTCGGAGAGGATCTGCCTCGCGAGGCGCTGGCGGGATTGGCGGGACGGCTGCGCCGGCGATTGGCCGAGGTGCTCGAGGCCCGTCGCCAAGAGCGAGGAGATGAATCACGGCAGGCGCAGGTGCGGCGGTCACCGGCGATGGAGCGATGACGCGGCGCCGCGCATCCGGCCTCATCTGGACCAGACGAGCGCCAACTCGAGCTCGATGGCCTCGAAAGGGATGGCGCGGACCCGTTCGTCTCCGGCGAAGGAGTCGGCCAGGAGCCAGTGTCGCCCCTCGAGCCGGAAGACCTCGAGCGTGTGGGCCAGCGGATCCACGAGCCACACGTGCCGCACGCCTTCACGGGCGTAGATGCGCATCTTCGGGCCCTTGTTCCTCTGCCGCGTGCGCTCGGAGAGCACCTCGCACACCCAGTCCGGGGCGAGGTCGTAGTGCGCCGGGGCCTCATCCCCTCCAACTGCGTCGGGCAGGCGTTCGCGCCGCCAGCCGGCGAGGTCGGGCACGAGCTTGTCCGGACGCGGGCCGAGGTGGATCTCCGGCTTGTCGAGGATGACCCACCCGCCCGGTCCTCCTCTTCCGAATTTGAAGGGGACCCCGATGATGCTGCCGAGGTTCGTGGCCACATTGGCATGAGGGCGGGCCGGGTGAGGGCTGAGGTGCAGCTCGCCGTCGAGGATCTCCGCCACCATCTCCGGAGGAGCCGCTTGGAAGGCCGCCTCGACGGACGGGTCGTTGCGCTCGGTGGACTCGGACTCGGGAGGGCGTCGGGTTGCCATGAGGGAAGATTTCCGCATGACCCGCGCCTCGTGCAATCCCGAGACCGGATTGCCCGCGCGCTGGGTTCAGAGGTTCACGGAGGGACGGAGCGCGGTTCGCTGATGCCTCACATGTCAGACTGGCATGCAATCGCCTCGGAGGGGGAGCGGCCCTGGAGCAGGTAGACCCCTCCTGCTCGCGGCGTCACGACCTGAACCCTCGGAGGCTTGGAACTTGGATACCCCTGGACGCAGATTCGGAAGGGCCGTGGTCATCGGCGGCAGCATGGCGGGGCTCTTGAGCGCGCGGGTGCTCTCGGACCACTTCGAGCAGGTCATCCTCCTGGAGCGGGATCCGCGGCCGGATGGGCCCCAGCCTCGAAAGGGAGTCCCTCAGGGCCCGCACCTCCATGTCTTGTTGGACACGGGCCGGCGGCTCCTGGACGGGTTCTTCCCCGGCCTCTTCCAGCATCTGCAAGAGCAGGGCGCCGAGCTCATCGACTCGAGCGGGGAGCTCGCCTGGCACCACTTCGACGTCTGGAAGGCGCGCTACACCGGCGGCATTCCCTTGCTGCTGTGCACCCGCACCTTCCTGGAGTGGCACGTCCTGCGCCGCGTGGTGGCGCTGCCCAACGTCGAGCTGCGCGAAGGGTGCTCCGCCGAGCGGCTGCTCACGGACTCGGCCCGGCAGCGCATCACGGGAGTCCAGCTGAAGGGGCCCGCGGGCGAGGCGCCGCTGCAGGCCGATCTGGTCGTGGACGCCAGTGGCCGGGGCTCGCGAGCGCCTCAGTGGCTCGAGGCGCTGGGCTATGGTCGTCCCGAGGAGGAGCAGGTGGGCGTCGATCTCGCCTACACCTCCCGCCTCTACGAGCCCCCCGCGAGCTTCCAGGGCGAGTGGAAGGCCCTCATGCAATACCCGAGTCCGCCATCCACCTGGCGCTCGGGCTTCATCTCGAGCGTGGAGGGCGGACGGTGGCTCGTCACCCTCAACGGCTACTTCGGAGACCACGCCCCTACCGAGCCCGAGGGCTTCCTCGAGTTCGCCCGCTCACTGCCCCGGCCGGACCTCCATGCCTACCTGCGAGACGCGAAGCCGCTGGGCCCGATCTCCACCCATAAGGTGAAGGACACCCGCTGGCGGCACTACGAGCACATGGCGCGCTTCCCGGAGGGACTGGTGATCCTCGGCGACGCCGTGTGCGCCTTCAATCCCATCTTCGGCCAGGGCATGTCCGTGGCGGGCCTGGGCGCGGAGCTGCTCCACGAGTGCCTCCGCGAGCAGACCCGGCGCTCGCCCGGGAGGCTCGAGGGACTGGCCTGGCGCTTCCGCAAGCGGCTGCCCGGAGTCATCCGCCAGCCGTGGCTCATGAGCACCAGCCTGGATCTGCAATACCCGCAGGCCACCGGCAGGCGCAGGTCCGGTCTGGGCCTCGTGCATTGGTACATCCGGCGGATGCTGGAGCGGACCTCGCGAGACGCCGCCGTCCACCACCAGTTCAACCGCGTCCTTCATCTCCAGTCCGGGCTGGGCGCCATTCTCCAGCCATCCGTGGCCCTGTCGGTGCTGGCGCATGGGGCCCAGGCGCTCTTCGTCCCCCTCCGGGAGCGGGCGAACACGGACACCCTGCCTCCTCCCCCGGAGGCGCGGCGCTCGTAGGTTCCGCGGGGAGCTCGGAGTCCGCCGCTGAGAGTTCCTAGGGCGTGGACTGGGCCGGAGACTCGAGCCTCCGACGGAGCTCCGCGTGGGTCACCGAGGGCGTGCCGTCGGGGCCCACATGGGTGTGTCCATCCTCCGCATAGAGCGCGGGGCGCCAGTACAGCGTCCGCAGGGCGTGGAGGTGCGGATAGACGATGGACGCCTCGGGGTTGAGCTCGCGCAGGTGCTTGCGCAGGAGCGGGGCGAACTTCGGGCTCATCGCCGGGAAGATGTGGTGCTCCTGGTGGTAGCTGAAGTTGAGGTGGATGAAATCCATCACCGGGTGGGTGTCCACGCTGGCCGTGTTCACGAAGGGGTTGTCGGTGTCCTGGGAGGCCGGCAGGAGCCAGTGGTTGGTGGCGATGTAGATCATCAGCGTGATGTTGCTGAAGACATGGGGGAGGATGAGCGCATAGAGCGCGCCCCGAGGCCCCATGGCCCAGCCCAGCGTGCCCCAGCCGAGCGCGAGGAGCACCGTGAGGATCCGCTCCCGGGCACGATGCATGCGCACCTGCTGGAACTGGGGCTGGTTGCAGTGATGCCACAGGAAGGCCTGGCCCTGGGCGGTGAAGAAGAGGCCGAAGCTGATGTAGCTGAGCCAGGAGCCCGAGCCCGGTGAGATCGCGTGGAACACCTTGGCGAACCACTGGGTGCGCCACTCGCGCTGGCGCGGGAGGATGTCCGGATCCCGGACATGGATGTTGGCCGCGCTATGATGCGCCTGGACGTGCCAAGCGCGCCAGTTGCCGGGGGTCACCAGCCACGGGCTGAAGCCGATCCAGCCGATGAGGTCCTCGAGCACCTTGCTGCGGAACACGGAGTGGTGCAGCGCCTCATGGGCGGCGAAGCCCACGGTGACGAGCATCTGCCCGAGCGTGAATGAGATGAGGAGGCACGCCCACCAGGGCAGCTGCCCGCTCCCCGCCGCCCACACCAGGGCGATCATCACGGGTGCCAGCGCGAGCGCGATGACCCCGCGCAGGGGTTGAGGCTTGAAGGCTTCCGGAGGCATCGCGCTTCGCAGCTCGGTGCGGAGCCGCCGGAAGTCATCGACCGGGATGCGGGTCGTCGGGAGGGTGGAGGAGCTCATGCGTTCATCCAATCTGGAGGTGTCTCAGGTCATGGGTCGGGCGAGGCCACCCTCGAGCAACATCCGGAGGCGCCCCGCCCCGTCGATCGCCGCGACGCTGCCGCACTGAAGGACGTCCCCCTCCAGGCGCGGGGCAAGGGCCTTCAGGGAGAGGCGGAGCGGCGCGCCGTCCTTCCCTTCCAGCAGGCCCCGGTCGAATGTGGCCCGCCGGAACCGGATGGGCGCGAACACGGCGCTCGACACCCCTTCCACGTGCATCGCGCTCAGCCGCAAGGCCGCGTCCAGGACGAGCGCGGGGACGGCGCGCCCCGCCTGCTGTGGCGCCGCCGGCAGGCCGAGCCGCGCGAAGCGGGCTGTCCGCTCCAGCCGGATCTCCTCCAGGCAGTCGAACATCTTCCGCAGCTCGATGGGGCCCCCGACAGCACAATGGGGATCCCGGACGGTCAAGCCGCTCCCCGAAGGCGTGGCCGCCTCCAGCTGCGGCGTGACCCGGGGGGGCTCCGCCGTCAACGTGAAGCGGGCTTCGGCGTAGACGAGATCTCGCTCGAGCACCACCCCGGAGGCATGGACGATGTCGCCGGTCAGCTTGACCTGCACGCAATGGCGGTCGGGCTCGGCGGCCAGTTGGGTGCACTCGGCGCGCAGCTGCTGCCGTCCCCCTGGCTTGACGCGAATGAAGCGCGAGAACTGGACGTCCTCGATGGTGATGGTGCGCAGCTCCGGCCGGCCATCGCCGAGCGCGGCTTGCAGCATCAGGTCCAATGCCCAGGCTCCGGGCAGCGTGGGCGTGCCGCGGACGAGGTGGTCCTCGAGGCAGGGGACGCTCGCCGCGTCGACCACGAGCTCACGCCGCACGGGCCAGTCCGTGCTCGGAGGTGGCGCCTGCGGGGGCAGCAGCTCCAGCCCGTAGTACGCACGCTCGCTCTCGGTGAGCTGCACGTTGATCGGCTCGCGCGGCCGGCCCTCGATGAGCTGGAGGAAGAGCGCCTCGCCCTCCTCGGCGCGGATCCCCCGCAACCGGCGGCTGGCCCCGAGCACGCGGTACTCCGAGCCGCGCGTCATCCCGATACCGTCCCAGGCCAACCATCCCACGCTGCACCAGCGGACCTCCTGGCTGGCCTCGCTGACCCAGGCGCAGAGTCGATCCAATGCCTCGTTGGCCGCCCCGTAGTCCGCTTGTCCGTCATTGCCAATGAAGCTGAAGGCGGAGGTGAGGACATGGAAGGGCACCGGTCGCGCGAAGCGGCTCGCGCAGGCCTCGCGGAGGTTCCGGAGTCCGAGCAGCTTGGTGTCCAGGTTGATTCGGAGCTCGGCGAGGCGTCGGCGGTTCAGCTTCTTGGAGGTCTGGGTGCCCGCACCGTGGACCACCAGGTCCAGGCGTCCGTGCTCGTGGGCGAGCTCCTGAATTACCCGCTCCACCGCCTCGGGCCGGGTCACGTCCGCGACCCGATAGACCATCTGGCCGGGGAGCCGCGCGAGCCCCTCGAGCGTGGTCCGCAGCTCTCGCGCGGCCAGGTAGCGCTCGAAGCGTTTGCGCAGCTCGGGCATCCGGGCGGTGCGGTCGTTGGCCAGCTCGGAGGCGTAGAACTCCCGTTCCACGTGCGGGAGCTCCTCGTCGCGCGCCTGGAGCACGCGTTCGGGGGCCTCTTCCGGATCGCTCCGGCCGATGAGCACGACCTTGCACCCGTACCGCTTCAGGAGTGCTCCGGCGAGGACCGCGGTCACGCCTCGGCCGCCGCCCGTGAGCAGGACCACCGAGCCCGAGTCGAGCGTGGGCGCGGGGTCCGCCGTGACATCCGTCGGCCGGAGGCGGCGAACGCAGCGCCGTGCTCCATCGAAGCAGACCTCGATTGAGGGTTCGCCGTCGTCCTCGGAGCCGAGCGCGGTGGCGACGAGCTCGAGCGCCGCCGGGAGCGTGAGCGCGGAGGTGGAGATCGCTCGAACGTTTCGGGCTGGGATCTCGCGTCCGATGGACTTGAGCATGCCCGCGAACAGCCCGGTCACCGGGTGCAAGGTCCTGCGCGTGCCGACTCCGCCGATGCACAGGCTCGCCAGCTCGACCTCACCGGCGGTCAGGCGATCGTAGGCGCGCCGCGCGGTGAGGAAGAGCAGCTCCAGCGCCTCGTGGTGCAGGGCAGTGTCGGAGATCACCTCGGATTCGCCTGCTCCGGGTTCGAGCCGGCAGACCGCGAGGATGACCTGCGGTTCGAAGCCGAGCGCGTCGAGGCCGGCCTCCGCGGTCTCCTCTCGTGTGAGGTTGACGCCGCGGAGCCGCCCCATGGGTCCGGAAGTCCCCGCGTAGACGATGAGGTGCTCGGGCCCGCACAGTGCGTCGGCCTGGGACGCGAGCTCGCGAGCCAGTGTCTCGTCCTGCGCGATGAACAGCACGCGCCGGCCACGCAGGTGCGAGGGCTGGACCGACCGGGCGGGGCGCTCGACGAGCACGGGCGCGTGGTACCGGATCGGCGCCGTATGGTCGAAGCCTCCGGATGACTCGCCCTCCTGTGCCGTCCGCAGCTCCTGGACCTCCGCGGGAGGGGTGGCGGTGGGTCGGACGGTCTCCGTGGGCAGGACTTGGAGCTCGAGCCGAGCGCCGGTCGCTGCGTCCGGGTGGAAGAGCAGCGTGGTGGCGCGCCCCTTCGTGGCGGCCATCACCGACCGGAGGACCTCCAGGCTCTCGCGGGCCGAGTGTGGCGGAAGCTCGAGGCGTGGCCCGGTGCTCCTCCGCTCATCGGCCGACATCCCGAGGTGGCACAGCGGCTTCAAGCCCAGCTTCTCTGCCTTCGCGGCCGTGGTGACCGCCAGCATCGCCACACCCTCGGCCGGCTGGGCCGGGCTCAGGTCCTCTCCCGGCCGGCGGACGTGCGTGCTGCCCACGAGCACCAGCTCGAACCCGCTCTCCAGCAGTCCTCGCGAGGCCCGGAGCGCCCCGGCCAGCGAGGTGGCTCCCGCGTCGACCACGAAGTTGGGGCCCTTGACGTCCAGCGCACCCGCGACGCGTCCCGGCGTGACGTTGGGCATCATTCCCTGGAGTGTGTAGGGGCCGGATGGACGGATGGCTCCCGTCACCGTGTCGTAGAGGCGATCCGCCAGTGGCAGGACGGCGGCGAGCTCCGGAGCACGCTGGACGAGCTCGCGGAGCCGGCGCCGCGTGGAGGAGGCCAGCACGCGCTGGGTGGCCTCTACGCCGCGGCGGGTCTTCCCCTCGAGTCCGAGAACGATGGCGGTGCTCGAGCGCAGCGTGTCGAAGGCGCCGAGCTTCTGGACGAGCGAGCTCGCGACGGCGAGTCCGAGGCTCTGGGTCGGATCCATGTCCTCGGCGATGTCCGGTAGGAGGCGCACCGAGGAGGGCAGGCGGATGGCGCCGGTGTCGAAGCGTGCTCCCACCTCGGCTGGCACTCCCGCCACCGGAACACCCCGCGCGTCCGGGAACAGCCCCTCCGCGGCGACCACCACGAGCCCGCTCACCGTGGGCGGAGAGACCCTGGGCCGAGCCGTGGGCGGGGCGCCGCGGTACTCCTCGAGCACCAGGTGTGCATTGGTGCCTCCAAAGCCGAAGCCACTCGTGGCGGCCCGGCGGGGATGCTCTCCGTTCTCCGGCCAGGGCTGCTCGCGCGTGCTCACCTCGAAGTTCGAGCCGAGCGCCCGCAGCTCGGAGCCGGGCTGGTCGAAGTTGGACTGCCGCGGGAAGAGCCGGTGTTCGAGGGCCTTGCACAGCTTGATGACCGAGGCGGCGCCCGCGGCCCAGCCGACATGGCCGATCAATGCCTTGACGCTGGCGAGCTGGATGCCGCTGCGCTTGCCGCCGAAGACCCGCGCAATCGACTTGAGCTCGGTGGCATCCCCGGCCGGTGTGGCCGTCCCGTGCGCCTCGATGTACTGGACGGTGGAAGGCTCGATGTGGGCCGCCGCGTAGCACGCCTCCATCGCGGCCACCTGCCCATCCGAGCGCGGGACATTCGCCGAGCTGCTCCGTCCGTCGCTGGAGAGGCCTGCGCCGCGGATGAGGGCGTGGACCCGGAGTCCGGACGCGACCGCGTCCGACAGGCGCATCAGGCCGACCACGCCCGCGCCCTCCCCGAAGATGACGCCATCCGCTCGCTCGTCGAAGGGTCGACTGCCGGTGGCGGAGAGACCCTTGAACTGGGAGAAGAGGCAGCTGTTGCCGGGGCCAGGAGAGAAGACCCCTCCGGCCAGGACGAGGTCGGCCTCGCCGAGCTCGAGCGCCTTCATCCCCAGCGCGATGGCGTAGAGGGAGGATGCGCAGGCGGCGTCGAGCAGCATCGTGGGGACGCCGCGCCCGACCACGTCCGTCACCACCGACTGGAGGGTGGGGTGCGGAGCCAGCTCCGCGGACCGGGACTCGAGTCCGAAGACCGCCCGCGCCGCGCGAGCGAGCGAGGCGATTTCAGGGCCGTTCTCTCCTCGCGCGCGCAGGAGGGCCTCCCCGGCTTCCAGGCAGAGTGCGGCGTCGTACTCGGCGGACCCATCCGCCGTGGCACCGAGCAGACACTGGATGCGCCCGGACGAGCGCGCGGCGGTCGCCTCCAGGCCGGACATGGTCTGCGAGAGCGCGATCGCCAGCAGCTTCTGCTCCCGGACGTAGCGCTGGAAGCGGGCCGGGTCGAGTCCGGGCGGCGGAACCAGGTCCGTGTCCGTCACGTGCCCCGTGAGCAGCGTATAGGTGCGATCGGGTGTACCCGCGGGGCCCATGAAGTCCGTGACCAGCTCGGGGTGGAGCAGGCCCGGGTCGACGATGCCGCTGATGCCCTGGCGGATGTTCTGCCAGTACGTCTCCGGATCCCTGGCGCCGCCAGGAAGGATGCACCCGAGGGACACCACTGCAATCGCGGTGTCCGCGTCGGCCAGTGAGGTGGCACCACTGATGGGAGGCGGGGTCGCCGGGAGCGTGTCACCGATGACGGTCACCCCGATGGAGGTGTCCGAGGGGAGGATGCGCTGGACGATGCGCGCCAGCCGCCCGTCCGTCCCGCAGTCCACGAAGCGGTTGCAGCCCGCGCGCACCAGCGTCTCCACCGCGCCGGAGAAATCGAAGGGACGCACCAGATGGGCGGCGAGCGCATCCGCCAGCTCGTCGTGCCCGCCGGTATACACGCGCCGTTCGATCGGCGAGTAGATGAGCGCCTGCGGCGGGTGCACGGGCATGCCGTCGAGCATGGCGCGAAACGCGTCCGCGGCTGGCGTCATGCAACGGTGGTGGAAGGGGTAGCGGCTGGGGACGAACGTCAGCCCCTGCCCACGGCTCTCCAGGAGCATGCGGAGCTGCTCGAGCTCCGCGCGCGAGCCAGCGACCACGGTCTGGCGGGAATGGTTGCGGCCGGCGATCTCCAGACTCCGGGCACCGCAGTCCGCGATGGCCCGGGCGGTCTCCGCCTCACCGAGGGCGATGGCCGCGAGGGTCCCGGCATCATCCGGTATCGTTTGGAGCGCCTGGATGCGCCGGCAGACCACCTCGGCCCCCGTGCGCAGGTCGAGTGCCCCGGCCGCGGTCATGGCGGCGATCTCCCCGAAGCTGTGCCCCACGAACACGTCCGGACGCATGTCATGCTGCTGCAGCCACCGGGCGCCGAGCACACCGGACAGGAAGATGCCGAGCTGGTCGAGCTGCGGAGCGTCCGCGAGCACATGCCGGACAGCGGCTGCGTCGTGGGCCGCGAGCAGCGGAGCCACGTCGAACCCGAGCGCTCGGCACGCGTCCGCGACGGTCGTGAACTCCTCACGCAGCTCTGGATGCAGCGCCTTCAGCTGGACGAAGAGCTCGGGTTTGAACGAGCCCTGTCCGGCGAAGAGGAAGGCCGTGGCGCCGGGTGGCAGCTGCGGCTCGCGTGCGGGCATCGGCGGACGGGACGGGGACGCCGCGGGTGGCACCGGCGCGGTGTCCACCAGCCGGGAAGTGCCGAGCGAGGCCGGGTCCGCCAGGAGGGTCTTCGCCAGCTGCCGGAGCGCCTCCGGGAACAGCTCGTTGATGACGGTGGTGCCTCCGCGCAACACGCGGTCCCGGAAGCTCTGGGGGGCCTCGGGCTCGTGGATGCGCGTCATCGCCTCGAGGCAGTGCTGGAAGGACTCGGGGAACGGGCAGAGGGTGCCGTGTGCCTTGTCGGCGCACAGGACGGTCTGATACCCGCAGGCCACCGGTGTGCCATCGCTCTTCAGGGTCCGGAAGCAGAAGCGCAACGAGACCTCGCCCCGCTCCTCGATCGACGTCAGCACCACGAGCCGGTCGCCCAGGGCCGCGGGGGCCAGGTTGCGCGAATAGCCCTCATAGGTGAGCAGGAGCACCTGCTCGAAGTCGCGCCGGAACTCCGGCACCTCGAAGAAATGCGGGCTGAAGAGCAGGTGCTCGCGGCCGGCGCACTGGAACTTGAAGTTGGTGAGGAAGTGATGGCTCCCGTACGCCATCGTGTCGTCGAAATGGATGTCGTACGGGACAGCGAAGAAGCCCATGGCAGGTGGCTCCGGTGGGAAGCTCAGGGCTCGCGGGCGAGGAGCGCTCGCACGTCGTACCCGTGGGTGTGATGGCGAGCCGGGTTGCTCGGGCGCCGTTCCTTCGTCTCGGTGGCGACCGGCAACAGCCCGTCCACGGTCCCGGAGAGCCCGGCGTCCACCACCCAGATGGCCCCGTTCACGCGCTGGGTCTTCGGCCCCAGCAGGAGCTCGGTCACGTCGGCGACGTCCTCGGCGGTGCACAGCTGCCCGCCGGGCGTGGCCGCCTCCCAGCGCGCGATGCGTCCGGCCGCGTCGGGGAACATCTCGAGGAGCTCACCGTGCACCGGCCCCGCGGACACGCAGTTGGTGCGGATTCCCTCGGGAGCCAGCTCCGCGGCCAGGTAACGCGTGAGCGACTCGACGCCCGCCTTCACCACGCCCTGGCATCCCAGGTCGTGCATGTACCGCTGGGACATGGAGGTGGACATCGTCACGATGCTGCCGCCGCCGCGCCTGGCCATCAGCGGCCGTGCGCGCATCGCGCACTCGTAGGTGCCGGTGATGCAGGTGCGGAATGCCTTGTCCCAGTCGCGCGGGGTGATCCGATCGAAGGGCCCGATGAGGCCGTTGGACGCATTGCACACCAGGAAGTCGAGCCCACCGAACTGCTCCGCGATGGTGGAGAACATCCGCTCCAGGTGCTCCTCGTGGGCGACGGAGCCCCACAGGTGGATCGCCTTCCCGCCGTCGGCGAGGATCTCCCGCGTGGTCTTCTCTCCTTCATCCCGGGAGTGGAACGAGTTCACCAGCACGATCGCGCCAGCCCTGGCGAGGCGGGTGGCGATGACCTTGCCGATGCCCTTCCCGGAGCCCGTCACGAGCGCGATCTTCCCTGCGAAGGGCAGGACTGGCTGCGGCGAGACCGGAGATGGTGAGGGCCGCACGGGTGCGCTCGCCTCTCGCGAGGGGGCCGCTGAGGTGGTCGGCCTGCCCATCTGTGCGCGGGCCGCTTCGCAGATGGCGGCGATGGTCCGCAGTCGCTGGGACGGAGCCGGGCCCTTGTCCAGGCCCAGTTCCTTGGTGAGCACGGCCAGCACCTCGGCCTGCTTCACGGAGTCGATCCCGAGCTCGTCCTCCAGGTCCGCCTGCGGGGTCAGGAGCTCCTCGGGGTAGCGAGTCACCTGCGCGAACACGGCGCGCACACGCTGCTCGAGGTTCGGCATGGCCCTCGGGCCCGGCGGCGCCGCGAGTATGGGTGACGAGGCTGGCGTCCCCCATGTACTGGGGACCGGTGAGGCGCCAGGCGCCGGCACGGTGCTGGCCGCCGGTGTCTGTGGCTGGCTCGAGCCCGCGAGCAGCCGGGTCACCGTGTCCGCGATCGCGCCGAGCGTTCGGGCCTTCCCGCTCCGGGGCAGAAGTTCGGCGGGGAGCTTGAACTCGCGTCCGACCACCGCGGCGATCTCGGCGAGCTTCACTGAATCGATACCGAGCTCGTCCTCGAGCTGTGCGTCCACCGTGAGGATGTCCAGCGGGTACCGGGTGACGGACGCGGCGCAACGGCGAACCCGCTCCAGGACGTTCGCCGCCGTATCGGCGCCCTGCTGTGTGGGAAGAGATGGCATTCCGGCCCCTCGCTTTTCAGACCTGCACCGTGGTGACGGTGCTCCATGGGTGACGGCGTGCTGATCTGCACCATGGGTCTGACATCGCCTGCTTCCGGACTCAGAGGCTCACGGAGAGCGAGGGCGCGCAGCTCGGGGGGTGATATGTGTCACCAGCTCACATCGACATCGAAGTCCCGTCCGCTGCGCAGCGTCACCGTGACGGTGGGGTTGACCCCCGTCCTGCGCAGGCCCCCCTCCAGGAGTCCGGCGATGAGATCGGGCTTGGCGTCCGGGTCGTTCCGGATGGAGACGCGGTACTGGCGCCAGCCGAGCGGCAGCACCCTCACGTCGTAGCGGAAGGTGTCGAGCGCCAGGAGGTTGGGGATGCGCGCGATGAGGCGATCCGGGCCGAGCATGGGCAGGCTCATGTCCACCACCTTGCCCATCCACGTCTGCAGGAAGCCCGCGCACAGCTGGAGGCCCAGCTCACGGTAGGCGGACTCGCGATCCCACCCCGGGTAGCAGTGGCGCCAGGCCACCTCGAGCGCCGCGTTCCAGACTTCGATGGGGTAGAGGGCCTTGGGCTCGCGCAGGTCGTAGCCACACGCCTTCAATGAGTCCGCGAAGGCCCCGCCCGCCTTGAGCGAGCGGATGAACAGCCCCTCGAAGAAGCTGCCCTGTGTGGCGCGACCGGAGAAGGAGTGCTGCATGGTGTCCGTGCCGACGGCATCAGCCTATCAGGAGCGCGTCTTCTCCGACCATAGACCCCGGGTGATGCAGCACTCGCCTGGCGGCTCGGGGGATGCGCTAGTGCGCCGAGCACTTCACCGGGCCGCGCGAGGCCTGGAAGAAGTAGGAGTAGAGGTCCGGCGTGAGCGAGAAGTTGCACGCGTTCACGTCCTGGGGGTCCAGGTCGGGATGGCTCTGGATGTAGCGGGCGACGTAGTCGCGCACGCCATCCGCCGAGGTCCAGAGCA
This sequence comes from Vitiosangium sp. GDMCC 1.1324, assembly GCF_003044305.1. Classification (GTDB taxonomy): domain Bacteria; phylum Myxococcota; class Myxococcia; order Myxococcales; family Myxococcaceae; genus Archangium. Next base: position 59,348 of record NZ_PZOX01000020.1, read on the forward strand.
CCTTGCCCTCCTTGAACATGGAGTAGCCGCCACCGCCGCTGGCCCGGTAGTTGTTGATGGCGATGCGGAAGACCTGGTCATCGCGGACGTCCGCGCCCTGGAAGCGCAGGTGGGTGAGGCGCGAGCCCGCGGGCTTCGTGAGGTCGAACCCGTAGTCGATGTGAGAGTAGAGGTCCCAGTTGTAGTTCTGCACGCTGCTCACCTTGGCCGACTCCGGGTTGGAGGCGTCGGGCGGGGCGCTGGGGTTCCACTGCGCGAAGTACCCGGCGTTCAGCTCCAGTGCTCGGCGCAGGATGGAGCCGTTGATCTCCATCACATACAGCGTGTTGTCGTAGACGTAGATGCTGTAGGCATCGCGCAAGGTGATGTTGCCCGCGGGCAGCATGCCGTCGTCGGTGAAGAGGGCGGCGAGCGAGAAGTCCACCGGGTGGCCGTTCTCCTCGGCGGCCTGCTCCTGCACGGTGTTGATGAGGTCGGCCAGGGCGCTGTCCACGTAGCGGGCGGCGTAGCCTCCGGGGAAGGCCGCGCGGGTGGTGCCGAGCTTCGCGCTCACGTACGTCAGCGTCTGGTCATGGTAGCCCTGCACGAGCTGGGTCACCTGCGCGTCCTGCGCCACGGAGTCGTTCACCTCGCGCAGCTGGGAGTCCTTGCCCTCCACCTTCCAGTGGCCGTCCTGGTGGACGAGCGAGAGGTCCACCTGGCCCAGGTGACTGCCCCAGCGGTTGGGCTGGATGAGCAGCACGTCCTGACCTCCGGCGTTCCTGAGCAGCATCTTGGGGATGGGCTGGTGCGTGTGGCCGGTGAGCAGCACGTCGATGCCTTCGATCTGCTGGGCGATCTGCACGGCCTGGTTCTCCCCGGGCAGGTTGCCGCGGTCGGCCCACTTCGAGGCATCGGCGTAGTCGACCAGCCAGGAGGCCGGGTTGGAGGCACTGCCGGTGGGCTGCTTGTCCGGGCCGCTGTGGATGGCCACCACCACCACGTCCGCGCCCGCCTGCCGCATCTTCGGCACGTACTTCCGGGCCGTCTCCAGCGGATCCTCGAAGCGCAGCCCGGGGATGTTCTCCGCGCGCTCCCACGTGGACACGCCCGGCGTCACCAGGCCGAGGATTCCCACCTTCACCCCGCACACGTCCTTGAGCAGGTAGGGGGTGAAGGCCTCGCTCCCATCCGCGCTCTTGCGGACGTTGGCGCCGAGCACGGGGAAGCCCACCTCGCTCTTGAACTTGGAGAGGACGCCGAGGCCGTAGTTGAACTCGTGGTTGCCGAGCGCCATGGCGTCATAGCGCAGCTCGTTCATCGCCACGGCCATGGGATGCTGGGGCGCGTTGTCTACCAGGGCGTAATAGGTGCCCAGGGGCGTGCCCTGGATGGTGTCGCCCGTGTCAATGAGCAGGGTGCAGTCGGGGTTCTCCGCCCGGGCCTGCTTGACGAGCGTGGCCACCTTGGACAGGCCGCGTTTGGCGTCCGGCTTTCCGGTGAAGTAGTCCCAGGGGAAGAGGTTGGTATGCAGGTCGCTGGTCTGTAGCAGCCTCAGCGTGCGCGGAGACGTGTCCACGGGCGGCTCGGTGTCACCGCATGCGGTGAGCTGGAGCAGCGCGCAGGCGCTCAGCAGGGAGAGCACGGACGCGCGACGATTCCTCATCGGGGAACGCGGATGCATGGAGGGGTCCTCGGGGTAAGGGGTGGATGCCGGGAAGCCGTTCCCGGGCGGGCCCCTCCTACGAGGCACCGTGAGTCATTGCAATCCGGACGAACGGGGCAGGGGACGGCCGGTGAGGCAGGTTGTCTCCCAGACGTCCTCGACTCCACACCTGTGCTGGCGGTGCACATCCTGGAGGTCTAGCCGAGAGGTCTGGCCGCAAGGGAAAGGAGATGGAGTCATGGCGGGAAAGAGGGTTGCCTGTGTCGTAGGACACGATTTCGAGGATTCCGAGCTGCGCATTCCGTACGACCGGCTGCGGGGAGGCGGCCACGAGGTCGTGCTCATCGGGAAGAAGAAGGGGGAGGTGCTGGAGGGCAAGCGAGGCAAGGAGAAGTTCCAGATGGACCTGGGCATCGACGACGCCCGTGTGGAGGACTTCGACATGCTCCTCATTCCCGGTGGCTACTCCCCGGACAACCTGCGCGCGGACGAGCGCTTCGTGCGCTTCGTGAAGGAGTTCGATGACCGGGGCAAGCTCATCGCGGCGGTGTGCCACGGCCCGCAACTCCTGATGGCGGCGCGCGTGGTGGAGGGCCGCACCCTGACGGCGTGGAAGACGATACAGGCTGACCTGGAGTTGGCCGGCATCCGCGTGAAGGACGAGGCGGTGGTGCGCGACGCCAACTTCATTACCAGCCGTCAGCCGGATGACCTGGAGGACTTCAGCCGTGCCATCCTCGAGGACCTGCGCACCGAGCGCGCCGGCGCTCGCGAGGGGGCCGGGGTGCCGGTGAGCTGACCGCTTCCCTCCACGGCCTTCGTCAGGTGCTCGCCCGCGGAAAGGTCAACCGCAGGTGGGCACCTCGTGCTGCCGGCAGGAACTCGGCGTGAGCCCGGTGGGCCCGGGCGACGAGCGCGACCAGGGACAGTCCGATTCCGTGCCCGGGGTGCTGTGCCCGTGCGGTAGGCGAACGGTAGAAGGGTTCGAAGACTCGCACCGAGTCTTCGTGCGCGATTCCCGGTCCCTCATCCCTGACATCCAGGAGCGTCGCCTCGGCGGTTTCCTGGATGCTCACGCGGACGGGCCTCTTCCCCGAGAACTTGAGCGCGTTGTCCACCGCGTTGTCGATGAGCTGCCGCAAGAGGTGGGCGTCGCCCCGGACGAGCCCCGTCCCCTCCGCCTCGACGCTGATGCGGCCCCGCTCTCCTTCGGGGAGCGAGAGCACCACATCCTCGGCGACCTCGGACAGGCTGACGGTTTCGACCAGCTCGAGCGTGCCTCGCGCCCCTTCCGCGAGCACGAGCAGCCGCTCCACGAGCGTACCGAGTGAGGTCACCGTCCGGTGGAGTCTCGCGAGCGCGGCGGTCGTGTCCGGCGGGTGCGCGTTCTCCGCCTGGAGCTCGAGCTCGACCCGGAGCGTCGCCAGGGGAGTCCGAAGCTCGTGTGCGGCGTTGGCCGCGAAGCGACGCGACTGGTCCAGCGACTCCTGCAGGCGCCCGAGCAGGTCCACCAGCGCGGTGCGCACGGCATTCACTTCGGCATACCGGGCTGGAGTGCCGAGCGGGGCGGGGAGGGGAGTCCCGGGCTCGATCCGGGCGAGCGACTCGCTCAGCTCGGTGAGTGGGCGGGCCGCCCAGCGCGCCATGCGACGGCTCATCGCGAGGCTCATGAGCACGGCACCCGCCGCGGCCACGAGCGCCGCACTCGTCAACCAGCCTCGGATGAGGGCGACGCTCTCGAGGCGTTGCTCGGCGACGGCCAGCCGTCCGTTCACCGCCTCGCCGCAGCGCCGCAGCGCTTCTTCTCCCGGAGCCGGAGACCAGGCGCACCCGGTTCGCGCGTCGATGTCCGGTGAGCCTCCGAGCCGCCTGTTTCCCGCGAACAGGGTGATGCGAATGCCGGCGCTCCTGAGCTCCGACTGCTCGTGGTCCGCCTCCTGGCCGGCCCTGGCGTCGTCGAGCCCGGTGCCCTCGTCCAGCAGGTGCAGCGCGGCGCTCCCCAAGCGACGGTCCTCGGCCGCCAACAACATGCGGTCCGCGAGGATGCCGGTGGCCCCGGCGGCCAGGGCACTGCTCGCGAGGGCGACTCCCAGCATGGTGCGGGAGACCCTGCGCACCAGGGTGTCGCGCGGAGGCGTGCCGCTACCCGTTTCCAAGGCTGTACCCCGCTCCGCGAAGCGTGCGGACCACGTCCTCGCCCAGCTTGCGACGGATCCGGCCGATGAGGACCTCCAGGCTGCTCACCGCCCCGCTCGTGGTGTCACCCCAGATGGACTCCAGGAGCTCGTCGCGGCTCACGACGCGGTCCCGGCGTGACGCCAGTGTCTCGAGGATGCTCCACTCCCTCGTGGTGATGGGAACCTGATGGTTCGCGCGAAACGCCTCCCGCTTCCCGAAGTCGAGCACCACGTCCGCGAGCTGTACCCGGACCGTGCTCACCCGTTCGCGCCGGCGTCCCAGTGCACGCACGCGGGCCCGGAGCTCCGCGATGGCGAAGGGCTTGCCAAGGAAGTCATCCGCTCCCGCGTCGAGGCCTTCCACCCGCTCGTCCACCCGGTTGTGCGCCGTGAGGATGAGGATGGGCGTGTGGAAGCCGTCCCGCCGCAGCTCCCGGCACAGCGAGAGCCCCGAGCCATCTGGGAGCCCCACGTCGAGCACGATGACGTCCACCTCCTCCAGGAGGGCCGACCGGGCCTGCTCCACGTCCGCGGCCTGACGAATGACATGGCCGTCCCTCTCGAGGGCCTGGGCGACAAGGGCTCGGAGCTCCTGATGGTCGTCGACGACGAGGACGCGCATGGCAGGTCGAGGGTTGGATACCACGGGGGACTGAGCGACAGCGAGGTGGCTCCCAGGTGCCGTTCAGCCGCCGTTTACCCGCGGCATTCATAGTGGGGGCATGTCTTCCGGGTGCAGGATTCGACAGCGGCCCAGGTCTCGCCTGGCTGCTCTCTCGCTGGTCGTGGCCGCGACGGGATGCGCCACCTCTCCCTATGACCGGGCGTGGGTCTCTCGAGAGCTCGCGTCCGTCGCCGCGCCCCTCGGGCCAGAAGCTTCCGAGGGTCCTTCCCTTCCACCGGGCGTCGGGGCGGCCGAGGAGGTGGATGAGTCGACCGCGGTGGCCATCGCGCTCTGGAACAGCGCCGCGCTCCAGGCGGACATGGCTCAACTGGGCGTGTCCCGGGCGGACCTGGCCGAGGCCGGAGCGCTCCCCAACCCCACCTTCTCCCTGCTCCTGCCGGTAGGTCCGCGCACGATCGAGACCACCCTGCTCCTGCCGCTGATGGCCCTGTGGCAGCGTCCGGCCCGCGTCGCCGCCGCCAGGCTCCAGGTGGAACAGGTCGCACGAGGGCTCGTCCAGAATGGGATGGACCTCGCGCGTGACGTGCGCGTCGCCCATGCCGAGTGGGTGCGCGCCGAGGAGCGGTGCGAGGCGCTGGACGAGCTGGCGGCGCTCTGGAAGAGGACGGCCGAGCTCGTCGAGGTGCGCTTCCAGGCAGGGGACGCCAGCCAGATGGAGGTGGCCACCTTTCGCGCCGAGGCCCGGACGGCGGACGACAACGCCCAGCGCGCGCGGACGGACGTGCTGCTGGCCCGGGAGAAGCTGCGTCTGTTGATGGGGTTGGCCTCCAGCCCCCTCCTCGAGAACGTCCGTCCGCTCGCGGGGACCCGGGAGGTTCGCCCCCTGCGTCCACTGCCGGACCTCGTCCAGCTCGCCCTGGCGGCGCGGCCCGACGTGCGCGCGGCCGAGCTGGGCATTCAAGGGGCGGGAGAGCGGCTGGGTTGGGAGCAGACGAAGATCGTCAACCTCCTCGCGCGGCTGGACACCAAGCCCACGACGACGGCGACCGGCTCCACGTCCCTCTGGGTGCCCGGCGCCCAGATGGAGCTGCCCATTTTCAACTGGAACCAGGGAGGAGTGGGCCGGGCCGAGGCCGAACTCGCGCGTGCTTCCTCCCGCTACCTCCTCCTTCGACAGCAGGTGTCGAACGAGGTGCTCACGGCCCATGCGCAGGTGGTCCAGGCGGCCCGGTCGCTCGAGGCTTTTGAGACAACCATCCTGCCGGAGCTCACCACCGCGAGCGACCGGGCCCGCAAGGCCTTCGAGGCGGGCGACCTGCCCTACCTCCAGGTGCTGGACACCCTTCGGCGCCTGGCGGACGCCAGGCTGCGCACCCTGGAGCTCGAGGCGGACCTTCGTCGCGCACTCGCCCAACTGGATCGCGGTCTGGGCAAACACGGAGTGGCCCATGAATGACAATCTTCGCCTCCTGCTCGCATCCGCCGCCCTCGCGACGTCCCTTGCGTGCCGGGGCAGTGCTCCCAACGCGGCTCCTCCCCCTCCCGCGGCGACCGTGAGCGCCCACGTGCCCGAGGCAACGCTGGCGACGGTGACCCTCACGCCGGAGGCCGAGTCGCGGCTGGCCCTGAAGGTCCAACCCGTTCGGAAGCGAAGTGCCCTGCACACGCATGTCGCGGGTGGGGAGGTCATGGTGCCCTCCGGAAACGCGCTGATCGTGACGGCGCCCGTAGCGGGCCTCGTCGATGGGGCGGGGACGTCGCGCGCCCTGCGTGTCGGGGCCAGCGTGTCGAGGGGGGATGTCCTCTTGCGGCTAGTGCCGCTCGCCACCGTGGACAGGGATCTGCGCGCGCAGGCACTGCGTGCGGTGGAGTCCGCCAGGGCGAGAGCCGAGGCCTCGGCGGCCCGCCTCGCTCGCTCGGAGACGCTCTTGAAGAACGGAGCGGGGACGGAGCGCTCCGTCGAGGAGGCGCGGGCGGACAACGCGGTGGCCCAGGCGGAGCTCCAGGCCGCCCAGACGCGCCTGGACATGGTGGGCAAGGCGCCGCTCGAGTCGGACGTCAGCATGCCCGTTCGCGTGCCGCGTGAGGGCGTGCTGCGGCAGGTGTGGGTCGCGCCCGGGCAGTCCGTCGCGGCCGGTGCGCCCCTCTTCGAGGTGGTGGGCGTCCGCGCCAACTGGGTGCGCGTGCCGCTCTTCGTGGACGAGGCCTTCTCCTTGAAGGCCGACGCGCCCGTGCGCGTTCACGCGCTCCTCTCCGGGAAGGACCCTGGCGTGGAGGCGCTGCCGGTGATGGGTCCGCCCGCCGCGGACCCGGTCGCCGCCACCGTGGACTCCTTCTATGAGCTGCCCGCGTCGGCCCGTTTCGCACCGGGCCAGCGCGTGGGGGTGACGGTGACATCGGGTGAGGCGAAGGACGTGCTCTCCGTCCCGTCCTCCGCTGTCGTCTACGACGCGCTCGGCGGGGCGTGGGTGTACGTGCAACAGCGAGAGCACGTCTACGCCCGCAACCGCGTCGACGTGCTGCGCGCCGAGGGCGCCGAGGTCCTGCTGGAGCGCGGCCCTCCGGAAGGGGCGTCGGTCGTGGCGGCCGGGGCGGCGGAGTTGTTCGGCACGGAATTCGGCGCCGGACACTGACGGAGACCCAACATGCGCAAGCTCATCTCCGCCTGCCTTCACTTCCGAGTCCTTCCCCTGGCCGCCTCGGCGCTGCTGCTCGTCCTGGGCTACGCGAGCCTGCGCGACATGCCGGTGGACGTGTTCCCCGAGTTCGCGCCGCCCCTGGTGGAAATCCAGACGGAGGTGCCCGGGCTGTCCAGCCTGGAAGTGGAGAATCTCGTCACGCTTCCCCTGGAGAATGGCCTGGCGGGAGTGCCCGCTCTCAAGACACTCCGCTCCAAGTCCGTTCTCGGTCTCTCGTCGGTCGTCCTCATCTTCGAGCGGGGCGCGGATCTCTTCCGGGCGCGGCAGATGGTGCAGGAGCGGTTGGCGCGCGTCGCTCCCACGCTGCCCTCGGTGGCCAGGCCGCCCGTGATGCTCTCGCCCGTGTCCGCGACGAGCCGGGTCCTCAAGGTGGGCCTGGTGTCCGACTCGCTCGACCGGATGGCGCTGTCGGATGTGGCCCGGTGGACGATCCGCCCCAGGCTGATGAGCGTTCCGGGCGTGGCGAACGTCGCCATCTGGGGGCAGAGGGATCGCCAGTTCCAGATCAAGGTCGACCCCGAGCGCCTGCGCGCCGCGAATGTCCGTCTCGAGGACGTCCTCCGGGCGGCACGAGAGGCAAGCCTCCCCGCCTCGGGCGGCTTCGTCGACACGCCCAACCAGCGTCTGGCTGTCAGCCTGACGGGGGCCACCAGCCTCGCGGCGCTCGAGGAGGTCCAGGTGGCCTTTCGCAACGGGGCCTCCGTCCGTCTCGCGGATGTGGCCACCGTGGAGGAGGGGCACCCGCCGCCCATCGGAGATGCCGTGGTCGATGACGAGGCCGGCATCCTCCTCATCGTCGAGAAGCAGCCTTGGGGCAACACGCTGGAGGTGACCCGGCAGGTGGAGGCCGTGCTCGAACAGCTGCGCCCCGCGCTCGAGGGCATCACCGTGGTGCCCGCGATCTTCCGGCCCGCCACGTTCATCGAGCGCGCCCTGGGGAACCTCCGCCATGCGGTGGTGCTCGGCTGCGTGATGGTGGTCGTCGTCCTGTTCGCCTTCCTCCAGAACTTCAGGACGGCCGCCATCAGCATCGTGGCCATTCCCCTCTCGCTGGTGGGCGCCGTCGTGGCCCTTCGCCTGGCGGGGGCGACGGTGGATACCATGGTGCTCGCCGGGCTCGTCCTCGCGCTCGGCGAGGTGGTGGATGACGCCATCATCGACGTGGAGAACGTGCAGCGGCGCCTGGAGGAGAACCGGCGCCTGGGCTCTCCACGCTCCGCCTTCCAGGTCGTCCTGGACGCTTCGCTCGAGGTGCGCAGTGCCGTGGTCTTCGCCACCGTGATTGTCGTGCTCGTCTTCCTCCCCGTGTTCTTCCTGGACGGAGTGAGCGGCGCCTTCTTCCGTCCGCTCGCGGTGGCGTATGTCCTCGCGGTGGCGGCGTCCATGGTGGTGGCGCTCACGGTGACGCCGGTGCTGTGCCTCCTCCTGCTGACGCGCGGGCATGCGCAGCCGCCACGGCTCGGCGGGTGGCTGCGGGAGCGCGCGAGCCCGCTCGTTGCGTGGGTGATGGACCGCCCGCGCCTGGCGCTCGGGAGCGTTGCCGGGGTGGTGCTCGTGGGAGGTGCGCTTGCGGCGCTGCTGGGGGAGGGCTTCATGCCTCACTTCCAGGAGACGGACTTCCTCATGCACTGGGTGGCCAAGCCCGGCACGTCGGCCGAGGCCGTCCAGCGCACCGCCCTCCGGGCCAGTGCCGAGCTGCGGGCCCTTCCAGGAGTCCGCCACTTCGGAGCCCACATCGGTCGGGCGGAGGTGGCCGACGAGGTGGTGGGTCCCAACTTCGCGGAGCTGTGGATCAGCCTGGAGGAAGAGAAGGACTACCGGGCCACCGTCAAGCGCATCCACGAGGTGGTGGAGGGCTACCCTGGCCTCTACCGGGACGTCCAGACGTACCTCCAGGAGCGAATCAAGGAGGTGTTGAGCGGTGCGAGCGGGTCCATCGTGGTGCGCGTCTACGGCTCGGACCTCGACACCCTTCGAGCCAAGGCAGCCGAGGTGGAGGGAAAGCTCCGGGCCATTCCCGGGGTGACGAACCTCAAGCTGGAGCCCCAGGTGCTGGTGCCGCAGGTGCAGGTGCGGCTGGACCCGGAGGCGACGCGACGGCTGGGGTTGACTCCCGGCGACGTCCAGCGCGCGACGGCCACGCTGCTCCAGGGCACGAAGGTCGGCGAGGTGTACCGCGACGAGCGCACCATCGACGTCGTCGTGTGGGGAGAGGCGCATTTGCGTCAGGACGTCACCGCGGTGAGGGATTTGCGCTTCCTCTCACCGTCGGGTGCACCCGTCCGGCTCGGCGATGTGGCGCGCGTCGAGCTGGTTTCCGTCCCCAATGTCATCCAACACGAGAGCGCTTCCCGCCGCATCGACGTCACCTGCGACGCGCAGGGCCGCGCCCTGGGGGAGGTGGTCAGTGACATCCAGCGCGTCGTCTCTGTCATCGAGTGGCCCATCGGCCATCACGCGGAGCTCCTGGGTGAGTTCGCGGAGCGCCAGGCAGCGCGGACGCGACTCTTTGGCCTCGCGGTCCTGGCCATCCTTGGCATTGCCTTCGTTCTCTACCTGGATTTCCAATCCCCGCGCCTGGTGGCCTTCACCCTGGGGACGTTGCCGTTCGCGCTCGTGGGAGGATTGATCGGGGTACTGCTCACCGATGGAGTGGTGTCGCTGGGCTCGCTCGTGGGGTTCGTCACGGTCCTGGGGGTTGCCGCACGCAACGGCATCCTCCTCATCAGCCACTACCGCCATCTGGAGGTCGTCGAAGGCGTCCCCTTTGGCCGAGACCTGGTGCTTCGCGGAACCCTCGAACGGCTCCAACCCATGGCCATGACGACCCTGACGACGGCACTGGCTCTGGTCCCCCTCGTCGTGGGTGGACTGAAGCCGGGGCAGGAAATCGAGCACCCCATGGCCGTCGTCATCCTCGGTGGGTTGGTCTCTTCCGCCGTGTTGAACGTGCTGCTCGTTCCTGCTCTGTACCTGCGCTTCGGGCGCGGAAGGGGGCCATCCGCGGTGGCGCCGGGCATGGAGACCTTGCCGCAGGTGGATGAACTCCCTGCCCAGGCCAGCGAAGACGCTCGATGAGCCCGATACGTCATCAAGCGACCAGGACAGGCGGCTGCTGTGGCCTCAGGTGGACCAGACGAGCGCCAACTCGAGCTCGATGTCCTCGAAGGGCATGGCACGGACCCGCTGGTCTCCGGAGAAGGAGTCGGCCAGGAGCCAGTCGCGCCCCTCGAGCCGGAAGACGTTGAGCGTGCGGGTCAGCGGATCCACGAGCCACAAGTGGCGCACGCCTTCCCGAGCGTAGATGCGCATCTTCGGTCCCATGTCCATGTGCCGCGTGCGCTGGGAGAGGACCTCGCAGACCCAGTCTGGGGTGACGTCGTAGTGCTCCGGGACATCGTCCCCTCCGGCGGCGTTCGGCAGGCGCTCGCGCTTCCAACCGGCGAGGTCCGGCACGAGCTTGTCCGGGCGGGGGCCGAAGTGCAGCTCCGGCTCGTCGAGGATGACCCATCCGCCCGGTCCTCCCTTGCCCAGCGCGAAGGGTCCTCCGATGAGTATGCCCAGGCGCGACTTCGCGCTGGCATGTGGACGGGCCGGGCGGGGGCTGAGGTACAGCTCGCCATCGAGGATCTCCGCCACCATCTCTGGCGGAGCCGCTTGGAAGGCCGCCTCGACGGACGGGTCGTTGCGCTCGGTAGACTCGGACTCGGGAGGGCGTCGGGTGGCCATGCGGGGAGATTTCCGCATGAGCCGCGCCTCGTGCAATCCCAAGGCTGCGGCATTTGTTTGCGACCTCGCGTGACTTCAGCGCGGATAACGGGTGAGGAGCGAGAACCCCGGCTCCTCGACGGGCACGCGCTTGCGGAGCGACGCGAGGAAGGACCACGAATGGTCCGACAGGACGACGACACCGGTGTCTGTCTCCGCCGAGAAGCCGATGAAGCCGGCGTAGCCTCCCGTCACCGAGGAGCACCACACCAGGGGTTTGCCCCTCACGTCGGAGACGTTCCACCCGAGCCCCACGTGCATGCCGCGGGCCTTCGCGCGCGGGCTGTGCGCGAGCCGCATGGCCCGGCCGAGCCCGGCATCCTGATGCCCGAGGTTCGCGTCGAGAAAGCGCAGCAGGTCCGGCACCGTCGAGCGGAGCGCCCCCGCCCCGGGGAGCGATGGGAAGGTCCAGCCTGGTACCGGCAGGCCACGAGCGGAGTGACCTGGGAGCAGGCGCCGCTCCTGCTCCTCGGAGAGGCGGACGGCGATGGTGTCTCCCATCTGCAGCGGCGTGCAGAGGTGATCCCTCACGGCGTGTCCATAGTTGAGCCTCAGGCGGCGTGAGAGGACGTGTCCGAGCACGCCCATGCCGATGACGGACTCGACGTACTTTCGCGGCGGCGGATGCTTGGGCTGGTAGCTCCGCAGGAAGGCCCCGAACAGCTCCGCGCTGTAGTGGCCGTAGGGGTCGGCCGGGTTCTGCTGCGGGGTCCGCAGGTTCGGCGGGACGTGCGGCATGCCCGAGGTGTGTGTCGCCAACTGCTCGAGCGTGATGCGGCCGGCGACCTCATTCGGGAGGAGCGGCAGGGGGAGCAGTTCCTTGAGGGGCGTGTCGAGCCTTGCCTCGCCCCGGTCCACCAACAGCGCGAGCAGGGAGCCGGTGAAGACCTGGGTGAGAAAGCCCAGCTCGTACAGGGACTCCGCGGCGGGAGGTGAGCCCTCGTGGCGGAGGGCCTGCACGTGGTGCACTCCGCGGTGCGTGATGCCCACGCACAGCGCGGCCGAGGGGTAGGCGCGCAGGTAGCGCCGGGTGGCGTGGAGGACTGCGTCGGCGGGTGAGCCGGAGGACTCTGGGCGGGTCATGGGATTGGGGCGGCGGAGCAGTCAAGCGTGCCTCTCCGCCCCCTTCAAGACGCCCGTACGAGATGTCTGACCTTCCGAGACACCTTCAGAGGTTCACCCAGCGTTCAACGGACGTGGGGGCGGAGGTCGTCATCGCCCGGCGCACGCGCGTTTGTTAGGGTCCCGCCGTTTCTTCCTCCTGGTCCGGCACCGTCCCGGCGCGCCTCGTTCGCGACCGGTCTCCGGCCCAAGCCAACACGCGCTCCCGATGAACGCAGGACCTGACCTGTTCGCCGCTTCCGTCGATGTGAACCGCTTCGCGCCGCTGGCCGAGCGGATGCGCCCACGTACGCCCGAGGACTTCATCGGGCAGTCGCACCTGCTCGGCCCTGGCGCTCCCCTGCGTCAGCTCATCGAGCGCAAGGCGATTGTCTCCTCCCTGTTCTGGGGGCCACCGGGCGTGGGGAAGACCACGCTGGCTCGCATGCTGGCGGCGAGCGTCGAGGCGGAGTTCGTCAGCCTCTCGGCCGTCTCCGATGGCATTCCCCGCATCCGCGAGGTGGTGGCCGAGGCCGAGCGCCTGCGCAACCAGTACCACCGGCGCACCGTCGTCTTCGTGGATGAGATCCACCGCTGGGCGAAGAACGTCCAGGAGCAGGCCCTGCCCCACGTCGAGAGCGGCCTCTTCATCCTGCTCGGGGCGACGACCGAGAACATCAGCTTCGAGGTCAGGCCCGCCCTCATCAGCCGGTGCCGCGTCTTCCAGCTCCGCGAGCTCACTCCCGAGGACATCCGCACCGCGCTCTTGCGTGCGCTCTCCGACGTGAAACGGGGGCTCGGGGCCCGGCAGCTGATGGCGAGTGACGAGGCCCTCACCGTCCTGGCGCAGGGGAGCGGAGGCGACGTGCGCAAGGCGTTGGGGGCGCTGGAGCTCGCGGCCCAGCTCACCCCCGATGGCGGGGAGATCTCCCGGGAGATTGCCATCCAGGCGACGGGCACGAACCTGGCGCGGCATGGCAAGGACGGGGACTCGCACTTCGATCTCCTGAGCGCCCTCCAGAAGTCGTGCAGGGGCTCCAACGCCCAGGGCGCCATCTTCTGGGCGGCGCGGCTGCTCCAGACGGGAGACGATGTGGCGCTGTGGCGCCGGCTCAAGGTGATCGCCGTGGAGGACGTGGGGCTGGCGATGCCCGAGGCCATCAGCATCGTGCGCGCCTGCGAGGAGGGCTTCTATTCCGTGGGGATGCCGGAGGGGCGGATCTTCGTCGCGCAGGCGACCCTCACCCTGGCCACGGCGAAGAAGAGCAACCGGGCCTATCAGGCGATGGATGCCGCGCTCGCGGCCGTGGAGGCGAACCCCAACGCGGCCCCACCGCTCCACCTGCGCAATGCCCCCACCGAGCTCATGAAGGAGCTGGGGTACAAGCAGGGCTACCAGACGCCGTGGAACCACAAGGACCACTACGTGCCCGGGCAGACGTACCTCCCCGAGCCCCTGGAGCGCTCCATCTTTTACCGGCCGAGCAAGGAGGGCCACGAGGCGGAGATCCACGAGCGGATGAGCCAGTGGTGGCGAGAGGACAAGGCGTCCCGCGGGGAGTGAACTCCCCGGGACGGGGGTGTTTCAGGCAGCCTGCCCTGGAGTACCACCCCATCATCTGATGGCGTGCCGTGGTGTGTGTCGGGCGTACTCCTCTCCGGGTAGCTCCAGGGGAACGTGCGGGAAGGCTTTACCCACCGCGGCCCCGCCCCTGCTGTGCTTTCAGGGGTTTCCCTCTCTGGCGTGGTGGTTGCAGCGCGTACCCGCCGGGGGGGACATATGAAGCTGGTCAATACGTTCGTTGCCTTGGACGGACGCAACGAGGTCGACCTGGAGCGGCCAAGGAACCTGGTGGATCTGGATCGGGTGGTGTCGCGCGCACGCAGCGGCACCGAGCCGCGCTGGACGTCCCGGGTGGCGAAGGGGGTGAAGGCCCTCTCGTACTCCGTGGGCCTGCACCTCGCCTCCAGACCCATGGCGGAGGGCAATGCGGCCATCCTCTTCTATCACAAGGTCCAGAGGCGGCAGGTGGGCGTCTGGGGCGAGCCGGTGCTCGATGTCCGGGAGTTCGAGCGTCATGTCATCTTCCTGGCGCGCGAGTACCAGCCGGTGCTCCTGTCCGAACTCGTCGCGGGGCTCAGCGGGCGGGCGAGGTTGCCCCGGCGGGCGGTGGCGCTGACGTTCGATGATGGCTATCGCAACAACCTGCACCTCGTGGCACCCATCCTCGCGCGTCATGGCGTGCCGGCGACGTTCTTCGTCACCACCGGGCTGATTGGCACCGAAGGCTGGATGTGGGCGTATGAGCTGGAGGATCTCTTCTCCCGCTACCCGCCCGAGCAGGTGTGCCGTGCGAGTGGAGATCCGGCCATCATGCGGCTCGGCCTGCTCGGCTTGAGCCCGCGCGTCTTGATGATGGCGTGCGTCGAGTACCTCAAGGAGCTGCCGCACGGGGTGATGCTCGACGTCGTGGAGCGGCTGCGCGTGGCATTCCCGATTCCGGTGGACGACGAGAACCGTTTCCTCTCCTGGGATGAGGTGCGGGAGCTGTCGCACCACGGCTTCGAGATCGGCGCCCACACGCGCAACCATTCCATCCTGACGCGGCTCTCACTCGACGAGGTGGATCGGGAGCTCCGGGCGTGTCGCGACACCCTCGAGGAGGAGCTGGGCGTGCGTCCGATGCTCTTCGCCTATCCGAATGGAGCGACGAACCCCGCGGTGACAGCGCTCGCGAGCCGCTATTTCGAGGCGGCTGTCACCACGCAGTCGGGGCTCTGCTCGCCAGCGAGCGGGCTCCTCGAGCTTCCGCGCATCGGGGCGCCAGTCCAGGTCTCGGAGCTGGCCTTCGAGCTGACCTGGCGCTACCTGCGGACGCAGGCGTCGAGGTTCGCGCTGGCACCGTGAGCAGTCGAGGGGGAGGAGCGTGATGGAGCAGGCGATCCGGTGGGAAGAGGTGCCCGGGCTCGACATCACCGTCGAGCAGCGGGTGGGGATGGAGGCCGTGTCCGGGTGCGTGTCCGAGTGGGATGGGCTTGCGCGAGCCATGCCTGAGGCGGGACCGTTCGCGCTCAGCGGCTGGACGCGGCTGTGGATGGAGAGCTTCGCCCCGGGCTCGACGCTGCGGGTGTTTCGCGCGAGCAGGGGAGGGCGGGCGATTGCCATGGCTCCACTGCTCGAGCGGCGCGGGCGGCTGGCGGGCGTCCCCGTCCGGCTGTGGCAGTCGCCGTCCAACGAGCACTCGCAGCGGGTGGCGTGGGCGCTCGACGCGGCATGTCCGCGGGAGGCCGTGCGCGGCGTCTGGGAACGGCTCCGGGAGGAGCCCTGGGAGGTGCTCCTGCTCAAGGACATCGAAGCGGGCGGGGCGGTGGACGCGACGCTCGGCGAGGCCGCCGGGGAGGACGGCTTCCTGGTGGCGCGCTGGCCCTCGCTCGAATCGCCGTGGCTTCCGGTGGTCTCCCGGGACGCGCTCGAGCAGACACTCGACGCCAGGTTCCGTGCGAACCTCCGGCGGCGCCGCAAGAAGCTCGCGAAGCACGGCACGCTCGAGCTCGAGCGCGTGGAGGGCGGGGACGCGCTCACCCGTGCGCTCGAGGAGGGCCTCGGGCTCGAAGGGGGCGGGTGGAAGGGGCGGAGCGGGACGGCCATCGTCTGCCATCCGGAGACGCTCGCCTTCTATGGGCGGCTGGCGCGGTTCGCCGCGGAGGAGGGCTGCCTCTCGCTCTACACGCTCAAGGTGGGTGGCCGCCCCGTGGCCTTCCACTTCGGGCTGGAGTACGGGGGCCGCTACTACCTGCTCAAGCCCGGCTACGACGAGGGCTTCTCCGAGTGCTCTCCGGGGCAGCTCCTCGTGGAGGACGTGCTGGAGGACCTCGCGCACCGGGGCACGGCGGAGTTCGACTTCCTGGGTCCGAAGATGACGTGGAAGCTCGACTGGACGGAGCGGCTCCGGTCCCATGTCTGGCTGTTCATCCTCCGGCCCTCGCTCAAGGGGCGGCTCTTGTACGCGGCACGCTTCCGTCAGGGACCGGCGGTGAAGCATTGGCTCGAGGAGGTGGGTGGATGGAAGCGCTGATGGCCATTCCGTCGGTGCCGGACCTCGGCCCGGCGCAGCTGGTGGCGCGTTCGGGAGGCAGGCTCCTCTTTCCCTTCAACAGGGCGGGGCTCGAGCTGACCTACCTGGGCCGCAACGCGGTCTGGCGGGCGGCGAAGCAGCTGGGGCTCGAGGGCTGGGAGGTCATCGTTCCGGCGTACCACCATGGGGTGGAGATCGCGGCCCTGCTCCATGCGGGAGCACGGCTGCGGTTCGCTCGCGTGGATGCGTCCGGGCGGTTGGATCCAGAAGACGTCCGCTCGAGAGTGGGGCCTCGCACGCGGGCCATCTATGTCATTCATTACGCCGGTTTTCCCCAGCCCGTCGATGCGCTGGGAGAGATTGCGCGCGAGTGCGGTGCCTTCCTGATCGAGGACTGTGCGCTGTCGCTCTTCTCCCACGGAGACGGGCGCCCATTGGGAAGCAGGGGCGATGCTGCCATCTTCTGCTTCTACAAGACGCTCCCCGTGCCTCATGGCGGGGGCCTGCTCATGCGGGAGGTTCGCGCGACGGGGCTCGAGGCTCCCGCACCGCCTCCGCTCCTGCCGACGCTCTCGCACATGGCTGGCTCGATGCTGGTGTCGGCCGAGCGCCACTCCGGAGGCCTGGGCAGGTGGCTGCGGACGGTGGCGAAGTCCTTCACGGGGCATGTCCGGGCCAGGGCCCGGCGCGAGGACATCCCGGTGGGAACGCAGGAGTTCGACCCGGGAGTGGCCCATCTCGGGATGAGCGCCGTCGCGGCCAGGACACTCCGGTGCGTGGACGCGGAGCAGGTGGTACGCCGCCGCCGGGCCAACTGGCTCCTCCTCCACGAGCGGATTGGCAGACCCGATCGAGCGACCTGGTCCGCACTGCCGCCGGGGGTGTGCCCGCTCTTCTATGCACTCGAGGTGGATGACAAGGATCGCGCCCTGCGGCTGCTGTGGTCACGAGGCATCCAGGCGGTCGACTTCTGGAGGTCCGGCCATCCCGCGGCCTCGTGCGAGCGCTTCCCCGAGGTGGAGGCACTCCGGCGGCGGGTGGTGGAGCTCCCCTGTCATCAGGCGCTCGGCCCCGAGGAGCTCGAGCAGGTCGCGCGGGTGGCGAGGGAGGCGCTGAAGGCATGAACGGCAACGCCTGGATGCAGCGGGAAGAGACGGGGCGCACCCTCCCTGGCGCGTGCCGCTGGAGGGTGGACATCGTGCGGGAGACGCAGGGCTTCCAGGTGCTCCGCGACGAGTGGCGGAGCCTGAGCGAGGCTGGCCGGGCTCGCGTCTTCAACACCTGGGAGTGGCTCTTCGGCTGGCATCTCCACCTCGGGAGGCAGCGGCGGCTCTTCCTTCTCACGGTGAGGGACGAGGCGGGGGTCCTCGCCGGAGTGCTGCCGCTCTCTATTGAAGAGCAGCGGTGGGGCGGTGGCCGCCTGAGGTGGCTCCGGTTCCTGGGGGATGACGGCGTGGGGAGCGACTACCTCGACGCCATCCTCCGGCCCGGGGACGAGGCCGGCATCATGGGCGCCCTGGCCGAGGCGCTCGCGGCGACCTGGCGCGAGTGGGACGTCCTGGAACTGTCCGACATGGAGGAGGCATCCCCCAGCGTGGCGCTCCTGGGCGCGCACTGTCAGTCCCGGGGGTGGAACCTCGAGAGCACCGGGCGGAACCGCTGCCCCTACGAGACCTTCGAGTCCGGCGAGAGCTTCGACACCTTCCTGTCCCGGGTCGCACGGGCCGACAACTTCCTGCGCCGTCGCAGGTGGCTCGAGCGCCAGAAGGGGTTCGCCCTCACGAAGGCGGAGAAGCCCGAGGAGCTCGCGCGGGCGCTGCCGGAGTTCTTCCGGTTGCACGCCCTGCGCTGGGGAGGGCGCAGTGCGCTCGACGCACCGGACGTCCAGACCTTCCACCAGGCCGTGGTGCCGCTCCTCGCGGAGGCGGGAAGGGTCCGCCTCTACCTGCTGTCCGTGGAGGGGAGGGCAGTGGCATCGGTCTACGCCCTGCTGCACGGGCGCACCTTCAGCTACTACAACGCGGGATACGATCCCGAGTGGAAGGCGCGGAGCGTGGGGCTCGTCCTCGTGGGCGAGACGTTCCGGGATGCGCTGGCCGAGGGCTTCTCCGAGTACGACTTCCTCCGCGGTGTCGAGGCATACAAATCGGACTGGACGCGGCGGGTCCGGACGACGGTGAGGCTGCGCATCACCCGGCCGGCGAGCCTGGGCGACTGGGCCGTGCGTGCCCAGGCGCTGGAGCGGGCGGCCCGAGGGATGCTCCGGGACGCGCTGCCCGAGGAGTGGCTCGCGCGCCTCCGCCGGCTGAAGCAGTGGAGGCGGCAGGGCCCACTTCCCACGAGCGCCGAGGGGGCGTAACCCGGCAGGCAAGCGATACGAAGGCAGCGCCCTCGGTCTTCCTCTCGCTGCGCTGCCTGCTGGCCGCCCCCCGGTCAACGAGCCCATCCGCCGGCCGCCGTGCGGTCCCTGCCTCTGGCGAGCGGCGTGCGCGTGGAGGCCGCACGGGCTCGAGGGCATCACCTTTGGGCTGAATCACGCACGCTGAAAAGCGGAGGAGCGAGGCGATGGCGACAGGACTTCTGAGCACTCGCGTCGACGAGGTGATGCGCCGGGAAATCATCACCATCGATCCGCAGGAGCCGCTCACGACAGCGGCCATCACGATGCTCGATCAGGGCATCCGTCACCTGCCGGTGGTGAACGACAGGGGCGAGCTGGTAGGCATCCTCAGTGAGCGCGATCTGCGCGCGCGCATCGGCGTGGATCTCCAGCATTGGACCCAGGCCGAGAGCCAGCTGCGCGACGTGGTCGCGAACGGGATGTCGCCGGACCCGCTCGTGGTGCGGGCGGGTTCGCCGATGAAGACGGCCATGGACATCTTCGAGGACGAGCGCATCGGCGCGCTTCCGGTCGTGGACGAGGGCGACCGGCTGGTGGGAATGCTCTCCTACGTGGACGTGCTCGATTGGGTGCAGCGCGAGCTGGCTCGGACCGGGTCGGCGGGGCTGCCGTCTTCCGCTTCCGTGGTTCCGCCCGCGGAGAACCTGGAGCAGACACGAGAGCTCACCGGGTACGACGCGGCGACCGCTGAAGCCTCCTTGGGATCGATCGAACCGCCGCCAGAGCAGCAGGCCGACCTCATCCCCGGGGCGCAGGACATCGAAGAAGAGCCCTATCCAGCGGACGTCGCCCCCGACCGTGTCGAGGTCCTCGCGCCCGGTGAGGAGGAGCGCGAAACCTGGGCCGCTCCTGAAAACGAGCGCCCAGGCTCCTGACCCCATTCCGGGTTCTCCAGGGTCGAGCAGACGCGAGGAATTGGGAGCGCGTGGCCTCTCAGTCCGAGACGATGATGACTCCGGCGTCGATGACTCCGCCGTCATGCTCGATGGGCTTGGGCGTGCGTTCCCGGCACTCGCAAGTGCCTTTGGTCGCTTGCCCGCCGTCCTTCAGCTTGGGGAACTTGCAATACATCTCCGTGTTGTCGCCGCACAGCGACGCCGCCGCGGGATCGCAGTCCGAGTCCGCCGTGCACTCGCCCCGCCATGGGACGGTGCCCGAGTCGACCGCGGTCGTCGGCTCTCCTGGAATGGGCTCGAGCACTGCGCCCAGGTTCGCTGTCCGTGCGTCCATCGGGCCGTCCTGACCCGGAACCGTGGTGTCACAACCACCCACCATGGCCAATCCCCAGATTCCCAGGGCCATGGCGGCCCCCAGCGCCATCCGGCTCCCGCGCTTCATTCCTGACATCCGCTCCGTTGTCATCTGTGTCTCCCTTTGGAAGAGGATCTTCCAGAATAACCTGTAATCGCCGCATGAACTTGTTGCCTCTCGATTTCTCAGCTTTCGAAGTGCGGGAGAGGGCAGAGACGCCCGAGGTCAGGAGAGCCACGTCAGACCCAGGTGGGAAAAGCGCCCCCGGTTGATATGACGTGCGCCTCTCATCACATGACTCATCCAGCCTCGGCTCCCATTCGCATTGGCTCCATTCTGCGAGACACCTACGAGCTCATCTCGGAGCTGGGGAAGGGAGGTATGGGCGCGGTCTTCCTGGCCCAGCATCTCCGGCTTCCCGGCAAGCAGGTGGCGGTGAAGGTCCTCCACGTCGAGGCGGAGGTGCAGCCCGAGCTGTATGCGCGCTTCCACCGCGAAGCGGAGATCACCTCCCGGCTCGGCCACCCGAACATCGTCGAGGTGCTCGACTTCCACAGCCTGGAGGACGGTACCCCCTACCTGGTGATGGAGTACCTGCGGGGCGCGAGCCTCTCACGGCGGATCCGGCAGGGACCCATTCCGCTCCAGGAGGCGCTTCTGATCGCGCGGCAGATCGGCTCGGCCCTCCACACGGCGCATCAAGCGGGCGTGGTCCACCGGGACCTGAAGCCGGGCAACGTGTTCCTCGTCCCCACCGAGTCCGGGGGCGTGGTGGGCCAGCAGGTGAAGCTGCTCGACTTCGGCATCTCGAAGCTCGTCACGGCCCAGACGCTCCAGGTCGAGCAGGACGTGCTCATCGGCACACCTCGGTACATGTCGCCCGAGCAGGCGATGGGACGCAACAGCGAGGTGGATGCCCGCTCGGACCTGTTCGCGCTCGGGTGCATCGTCTACGAGATGCTGGCCGGACGGCCGCCGTTCTCCTCGGACTCGGTGGCGGAGCTCATCTACCGCATCGTGCATGAGCCCGCCGAGCCGCTGGGCCAGCGCTGCCCGGACGTGCCCGCGCACGTGGTCGCGGCAGTGGACAAGGCGCTCGCGAAGAAGCCGGAGGAGCGCTTCCCGGATGTCGCATCGTTCATCGCCGAGCTGACCGGGAGTCCGCTCCAGACCCTTCCCAAGCCGCAGCCGCGTCCGGTGGCTCGTCCCCGGGTGGAGCCCGCGGCGGCATCCCCAGCCGCCGCCGAGCCGCCCCGGGCGGAGGCGCCTGCGCGCACGGTGTCGTTGCGCCCCGAGTCCTCGCCCGATTCCGAGCCGCCGCGGGCGGAAGTCCCCGAGCCTTCGCCCACGCCCGCGCGCACGTCGAGGGTTCCGCTGGTCGCGGGGGCGGCGGCGGTGGTGCTCCTGTGTGCCGCGGCCGCCGGGTGGTGGTGGCGCTCCCAGCCTCCGCCGGCTCCCACGGTCAGCGTGCCGGAGCGCACGGCGAAGGCGGAGGAACCCACGCCGAAACCATCGGCTCCGGCTTCGCCCGTGGTCGAGTCTCCCGCCGAAACCCCGCCCCAGGCCGCACCGACCACCCCCCAGGCCGGTCCGGCTACGGATGCAAAGGCGGAGGAGCCGGCATCGGTCGCCCAGGCACCCGAGGCGGCCCCCGTTGAGTCCCGGCCCGCTGTGCGTGCCTCCGCGCGCCAGGGCACGCCCGAGGTCATGCCCGAGGAGGTGCGCAAGGAACTGGAGGTGGCGGAGCGACTCCTTGCCGCGGGCAATGCGACGGAGGCGATCCGGGTCGCCCGCCGCAGCCAGCGGACGAAGATTTCCGGGGCATCGTTCTCGCTGCTCACCCGGGCCCACTGCCACCTGGGCGACCTCTCCAACGCCGCCGCGCAGTGGCGGCAGGTGCCCTCGGCGGAGCGCAACCGGGTACGTCAGTACTGCAAGCTATATGGGATTGAGTTCAAACCTTGAGCCTGCGGACTTCACCGGGAGACAGACGAACGTGAGAATCATTCTGACAACCATCATCGCCGTGGGGATGCTCGGCTGCGCCACGACCCGGGCGCCGGTCGGAGCGGGAAAGGTCTTCTCGGGCCCGAAGGGCGAACAGGTCGCGGTCATCCCGCTCCTTCCCGAGCAGGAAGAGAAGGCCCTCGTCTACGTCCAGGGCACGGGCGGAGAGTTCGACGGGAAGGCGCTCCTGCACAAGTACAACGCCTCCAATGGCGATGAAGACTACTCCACGGTGCTGCGGGGCAACGGCTACAGGACCTTCCTCGTGCGTCCCAGGTGGGGCGCCCGGAGCCATCTGCTCAATGTTCCCGGGCGCGGCGACAGCATCGCCGTGGCCTATGACGAGTCGCGGACCCAGGCCTTGAAGGCCAAGGACATCTACGCGCTGTACGAGAAGCTGAAGGCAGACGGCACGATCGCCAGGCTCGAGGCGTTCGACCGTCCGGGGACGATGGCTTCGTATGAGCAGGAGTTGGCCGAGGCGTTGAAGTCGATGAACAAGACGTGCGGCACCTCGACGACCGTGTCGATTGTCTGGGATTCCATCTCGGACGAGGTGCTGAAACAGACCAGCATCTCCGCCTTCTGCGGGTATCCGCTCTCCGCGCTGGAGAAGCTGTGCGACACGAACGTGGGCAAGCAGATCATCCGCGAGAAGGTGCGCGAGCTGCGCTGCCAGTTCGGCGCGGCGCAGACGGGCGTCGTCGACGCGGGCCGGGTGACCTGGACGGTTCAGACGGATGTCCCGAACCAGGAAGACTTCGCCATCCACTACTTCGAGAAGAACCTCTAGATGGAGCGCTTCATGCCTGCTCGTCGCTTCTTCACCGCCGCCGTGCTCCTCCTCTCCTCACAGGCCTCGTGGGCCATCGAGCCCCCATGGGGCAAGGCCCAGAACCTGGGAGAGCGGCGGCTCTTGGAAAAGACCGCCGTCTGCACCGATGGAAAGGGCCACTACGTCTCCCTGTCGCCCACGGAGGATGGCCATCAGCTCTTCTACGGGGATGGCCGCACGTTCGTGCAGGTTCCCCTCTCCCGGCTGGGTGCCTACTTCCTGGAGCCACGCTTCTTCAACAAGAACGCCAACCCCAACTTCCAGGGGATGGACATGCGGGTGTACTCGCAGGTCGTCGTGGAGAAGGAGAAGGGGCTCTGCGAGGTTCGCTGCGGGGAGCGGACCCAGCCCTTCACGTTCGTCGAGTCCGACAAGGCTGGCGAGCTGCTCCGGGCCGCTTCCTTCAACGCGAACCCGCAGAAGTTCGTGCCCTACGCCCTGCTGCGTGACAGCAAGGGCGTCTACTACCTGGTGGAGCGGGGGTTCCTGCCGGACGAGGAGAATCGCTTCCGGGTGTCCATCGGGCTCAAGGGCAGCCTCAAGCCGCAGCAGATGGTCAACCTCGTCACGGACTCAGAGGGGCAGATCTTCTCCACGAAGAAGGGAGATCTGCGGCTCCTGGTGGACCAGAAGAAGCCCTCGATCTGGATCGAGGGGAAGAAGCGGGTCGAGCTGCGCGTGGTTCCCGTCTCCGAGAACCTGCCGCTCATCTACAACGAGCTGGGGCCCTACACGGGCGCGCGGTTGGGCACGCCGTGCGATGATCAGTAGTCCCTAGAACTGTTCATTCCGCCTGGGAAGGGCCGCTCCGGAGCGTGGCTTCCGGAGCGGCTCTCCAGGCGGGAGCACCTGCTCAGTTGATCTCTATCTTGCAGGTGGCGCTGCAGCCGTCGTAGTTGATGTTGTTGCCATCGTCGCACTGCTCGGCGCCCTCGGACTGGACGATCTTGTCGCCGCAGCGAGGACCCCACACGCAGCCCCGGGCGCACTGGCCGTAGCCACCGTCGTTGATGCCGTCATCGCACTGCTCCCCCTCGTCGACGATGTTGTCGCCGCAGGTGGACTTGCACTCGGTGCGGCGCGTGGTGAAGTTGTTGAGCGTGAGACGGTACGAGGAGCCCGACGTGTGGCGCTCGGCCTGGAGCACCACGACCTCGTAGATCTTCTTCGTCTGCAGGCCGAGCGCGGAGGCCTTCGCGGAGAGGGTGATGCTGTCCGTCTGCGGACCATGCACGCCGCCGAGGTCGATGGCCAGGTGGCCATTGATGAACACCCACACGTCGTCATCGCCGCGGAAGGTGAGCACCTCGGTGCCCTTGTACTCGAACCAGTAGCGCGCCTCGCTCGTGAAGCTGAAGTTGTGGCCCGAGCGCAGGGACTCCTTGCCCGCGGCCACCCAGCCCGCGTTGTCGAGCGGGAAGAAGCTCTGGTTGTCATACACGTACGAGTCGTCGGCCTGCTTCTGCAGGGTGAGCGTCTGCACCACCGTCATGTTGATGTTCTCCGTGTTGCGGTCGCGGTACCACTGGTCGAACGCGTCCTTGCCGTGGGTGTTGGCGGAGGTGACGCCCTCCTTCGCGTATACGGGCTTGCCGTCGGAGCCCAGGTCGGCGGCCACGATGCCCGTCTCCAAGCCGCCGTTGGCGTTCTCGAAGTCGATGTGGCCTCGCGGCAGGCTGCCGCTGGCCAGCAGGTCGTAGCCGCGGAAGTCGCGGTAGACGATGGGGATCTCCACCTTGGCCGGCAGCGCATCCTCGATGAACTTGCAGGAGAAGCCCTCCTCGAACTGGCAGGTCGGAGAGCAGCCGTCATTGGCGCGGGTGTTGCCGTCGTCGCACTGCTCGGTCGTGTCGCCGGGGAGCATCACGCCGTCGCCACACACCGCCTGGCAGACGCCGTTGGTGCACTTGGGCTCGCGCACGCACAGGGGGGAGCACCCATCGCCCATGTCATTGTTGCCGTCGTCGCACTGCTCCGTGCCCTCGACCTTCTTGTCGCCGCAGACGGTGCGGGTGCAGGGCTGGCCGATGGTGTCGCACTTGTACCCGGACTCGAGGCGGCACACGTCGCTGCAGCCGTCACCGGCCTTGGAATTGCCGTCCTCGCACTCCTCGTCGCCGGCGATGATCTTGTCACCACACTGCGCGGCACGGCAGCGTCCGCCCGTGGGGGGGCAGCTCCAGCCCGGCTCCTTGGTGCAGGTGGCGGTGCAGCCGTCACCGGCGGCCGTGTTCCGGTCGTCGCACTCCTCGGTTCCCTCGACCTTTCCGTTGCCGCACCCAGGCGTCTGGGTGCAGGCCGTGCCCGGAACCGAGCACACCCACCCGGGCTCGACCTCGTTGCAGCTCGCCGTACAGCCGTCACCGGAGATGTTGTTTCCGTCGTCACAGGCCTCGCTGCCCTGCTTCAGGCCGTCACCACACTTGGCGGTGCCTCCATCGGTGGACGTGGACCCATCCGGGTTGTCCGTGCCGGCGTCCGGCCCCGAGGAGCCGCCGCCGCAGGCCACGAGTGACAGGAAGAGAGACGCGAGTACGAGACCCGCGAGCCGCGATCGGGTTGGGGGGGTTACCATCATGAGAGCAGAGCGTGAGAGGGTGGGGAGGGGAGTGTCAATTGTAACATGAGTGCGATGACCCGAGCCCGGCGCGGAAATGCAGGTGGCTCGCACAAGTGCAGGCGAGCCGGATTGTCGTGTGCCTTGAGCCCACAGCCACCTCCATGCAGGGCGTGAGGTTGCCGCACCTTCGTGTAGACCTTCTCATCGCGGGGTCGGTCACACCCGGAGCGGGTCTATTTCCAGAATTCATACCAGCGCTTTGCCTTCTGCTCACGGCACAGCTTGCACACGTACATCGTCCGTCCCCCGATGACGGCTGGGCGGGCTCGATCGATGTCTGGCGTACCGCATGATGTGCAGGAGCCCCACCGCGTCATACGCGCGTGGATAGACATTGGGGATGTGTGTCTTGCGATTCCAGTCCTGTCTGTGCTTGTGAATCCATTGCTTGCGGTCTCCCTACCAGGGAGGAGCCAGATGGATGTCCGTGCATACGGGACGCGTGCGGTCCTCCCCTTCAGGCCACTGTCGCGCTGCGAGGGCCGGCACCCGCTCGGCGTGGATGTCTGGTGGCGGCCCCTCCTGTCCCGGCCACCCTGCTTGTTCCGGCGCTCCGGCCTTGCCGTTCCGGCCCCGCTGCTCTTCCTGGGGGAGCGTCACCGACCGAGCTCCCCGCGCCTGCGGGTCCGCCCTTGCCACCAGCACTTCCCCGGGGCGGATGGCGCGTTCTCTCTCGTCGGCCCGGACATACCCCCGTAACATCCCCGTGACATGCTCGCCCGGGCCACCCGGATTTGCCGCTGAAGTCCGCCACGAAGCTGCAGTTGCCACGGACGTTCAGGAATAGCTCCACGGGCGGGAGGTCTGGCCGCCCCTTCACCCCGACGCGCATCTCGAGCGGCCTTTCGGCGACCCGCCGTGGAGCTGCTCGAGGCCACCCCTCATTCAACCGCCGCCGGCCAGAGCACCCCGACCACAGCCTGGCGTGGGTGGCTGAAGGGGCCTGGTTCCCGTTCGTCCGGCCGCATCGGGTCGCGTGAAGCGACCTCGTTTGGCGAGTCAAGAGGTGTGATGCACCCACCGCACCGCACCGGAAGCGAGGTGAGCTTCCGCGTAAGTGCCTGTGACGACTTGGCACCGCGACGTAGCGCTACATGTTCGTAGCTGAGAACTTGCCAAAGATCGCGACTTGCTGAAGATGGCGGTTGCAGGTGCGCGTGCGGGCAGGCGCGGCCTGCGCTGAGGGAAGGAACCACATGGACCAGTTCGACCAGAACAAGCAGGCCGCAAAGATTCGTGTCGTCGGCGTCGGGGGCGCTGGCTGTAACGCGGTCAACACGATGATCATGGCGAAGCTTGAGCGGGTCGACTTCATTGCCGCCAATACCGACGTCCAGGCGCTGGCGGCGAACAAGGCTCCCGTGCGGTTGCAGCTCGGACAGACCCTGACCAAGGGCCTGGGCGCGGGCGCCAACCCGGAGATGGGCCGCGAGGCGGCGCTCGAGTCGCGCGATCAGATTGCCTCCATGCTCGAGGGCGCGGACATGGTGTTCGTCACCGCCGGCATGGGCGGCGGCACCGGCACCGGCGCGGCGCCCATCATCGCGGACATCGCCAAGAGCCTGGGCTGCCTCACCGTGGGCGTGGTCACCAAGCCCTTCCTCTTCGAGGGCAACAAGCGCCGCAAGCAGGCGGAGCAGGGCCTGGTGGAGCTCAAGGCCGCAGTGGACACCCTCATCACCATCCCCAACCAGCGCCTGCTCACCCTCAGCACCGAGCCCATGCCGCTGCTGGAGACCTTCAAGCGCGCCGACGAGGTGCTCCTCAACGCCGTCCAGGGCATCTCGGACCTCATCCAGTACCACGGCTACATCAACGTGGACTTCGCCGATGTGAAGACCATCATGAGCGACAAGGGTCTGGCGCTCATGGGCACCGGCCACTCCTCCGGCGACAAGCGCGCGCTCAACGCCATGCAGCAGGCCATCTCCAGCCCGCTGCTCGAGGACATCTCCATCGACGGAGCCACCGGCCTGCTCATCAACATCACCGGCGGCCGCGACATGACCCTCCAGGAGGTCAACGAGGCGCTCACGCTGGTGCATGACGCCGCCGACCCCGAGGCGGAGATCATCTTCGGCTCGCTCATCGACGACAACATCAGCGACGAGGTGAAGATCACCATCATCGCCACGGGCTTCGTGTCGCGCGATGCGAAGGTGCGTCAGCCCGCTCCGGCGGTGCAGGTGCCCGTCGTCACCCGGCCTCCGCCCGTGTCGCTGAACGTGGCGCGCGAGGAGGTGGCCAGCCTGGTGCCCGCCAAGGCCGGTGTCCGGTCGATGCCCTCGGTGGAGAGCCGCTCGCTGTCCGGCCGCACCGCGGTGGTGAAGGACGCCGCGCTGCCTCTGGACGAGGATCAGTTCGACATCCCCACCTTCCTGCGCCGCCAGGGCCAGACGGAAATGCCGTGAGGCGCTAGCGCCCGGGCAGGCGGGCCACGCTCGCCGTCCGGTGGTGGCGCCCGGAGAGGGCGTCACTGCGCGACAGCAGCGTGTCCACCTCGCGGTAGACCTCGTCGATACGCTCGGGCAGCCGCGGAGCGGGGACCACTCCTTCGCCGGAGAGCTGTTCCAGCAGGGAGCTCGCCCGCTGCAGCACCTGGTGGGCGCGCAGCAGGGCCCGTCCCGCGCGGGTCCCCTGCGGCGAGAAGAGGCTTCCTCCCTGGTAGAGGGCCTCGACTGCCGCGCGGTTGGTGCGAAGGCGCTCGGTGACTCGCGCCCGGTACATCTCCAGCCGCCGCTCTTGGCGCGCGCCCTGGAGATCCACCACTGTTCCTGTCGTGGAGGGCTTCACGGCCAGGGACGCTACGCCATTTACCTACATGCCCGCAACTTCCCGGCAGGAGGCTCGTTGTCTCCTTGTCAGGTCGCATGTGGGGGTTTAGGTTCCCCGGCCTCACGTGGAGGGGACGCGGGCCATGTTCAAGAAGCTGCTCATCGCCAACCGAGGTGAGATTTCCCGGCGGATCAACACCGTGGCGAAAGGGATGGGGCTTTCGACCGTGGCCGTGTATTCGGACGCGGACGCGGAGCTGCCCTTCGTACGTGAGGCCGATCAGTCAGTGCGCATCGGTCCCGCCGCGGCCAAGGACAGCTACCTCAACATCTCCGCCATCCTCGAGGCGGCGAAGTCCACCGGCGCGGACGCGGTGCACCCCGGCTACGGCTTCGTGTCGGAGAACGCCGAGTTCGCCACGGCGTGCAAGGCCGCCGGCATCACCTTCGTGGGTCCTCCTCCCGAGGCCATGCTGCGGATGAAGGACAAGAGCCAGGCGCGCAAGCTGGTGGCCGCCGCCGGCGTGCCCATCGTCCCCGGTACCGAGGACGTGCTCCCGGACGTGGCCTCCGCGCTGGCCGCCGCCGATCGCATCGGCTACCCGGTGCTCTGCAAGGCCGCGGGCGGTGGGGGTGGCATCGGCATGGCCGCGGCCAAGGACCCCGCCGAGCTGGAGAAGGTCTTCCGCCAGTGCACGGATCGGGCGAAGGCCGCCTTCGGGCGCGAGGGCGTCTACATCGAGCGCTACTTCCCGGCTCCGCGCCACATCGAGGTGCAGATTCTGGGAGACCACCACGGCCACCTCATCCACTGCCTGGAGCGCGAGTGCTCCATCCAGCGCCGTCACCAGAAGGTGGTGGAGGAGGCTCCCTCGCCGCTGTTCGCGGACGGGCGCAACGCGGAGCTGTCCCAGAAGCTCTTCACGGCGGCCATCGCCGCGGCGCGGGCCTTCGGCTACGCCAACGCGGGCACGGTGGAGTTCCTGTACTCGGACGGCGACATCTACTTCATCGAGATGAACGCCCGGCTCCAGGTGGAGCACCCGGTGACGGAGCTGACCACGGGCCTGGATCTCATCGGCTGGCAGTTGCGCATCGCCGCCGGCGAGAAGCTCACGGTGAAGCAGGAGGACGTGAAGCGGCGCGGGGCGGCGCTCGAGTTCCGCATCTACGCGGAGGACCCGGTGAAGTTCTTCCCCTCGCCGGGCCCGCTCAAGGTGTTCCAGCCCCCCACGGGCGAGGGCGTGCGCCTGGACTCGGGCTACGCCGAGGGCAACACCGTCACTCCGAACTATGACCCGATGATTGCCAAGCTCATCGTCTCGGGCGCCACGCGCGCCGAGGCCATCGAGCGCTCCATCCAGGCGCTCCAGGGCTTCCGCATCGAGGGCATCAAGACGAACATCCCCCTGCACCTGCGGATCCTCCAGGATCCGGTCTTCCGCGCGGGAGACCTGAACACGCGCTTCCTGGAGCACCACGCGAAGCCGTAGTCGGGGCGCATCCTTTCCTCGCAGCACGCAGAACACGCAGAACTCCAGAGGAGCACAGCGATGGCGGACGTGGCGGCGCACATCACCGGGACGGTGTGGAAGATCGAGGTCAAGGTCGGGCAGAAGGTCTCCTCGGGGGACACGCTCGTCATCCTCGAGTCCATGAAGATGGAGATGCCGGTGGAGGCGACCGAGGACGGCACGGTGAAGGAGATCCGCTGCAAGGAGTCGCAGCCGGTCAACGAGGGCGACGTCCTCGTGGTGCTCGAGTAGCGGACGCGCGTGGTGCAGCCTTCCTCTCTGCATGTGGAGGACCGGGATGATGGCGTCCGGGTCCTCACTCTCTCCAATCCGGCGCGGCGCAACGCGCTCGATGACAGCCAGGTGGCCCGGCTGGACGAGGCCCTGGCCTCGGCGCCCGGCCAGGTGCGCGCCGTCCTCATCCGGGGCGCGGGTGGCACCTTCTGCTCGGGCTATGACCTGAACCTGCTGGCGGCACCCACCGAGGACCGGCTGCCGGACGACGCGCTGATGGCGTGCTTCTCGCGGTTGGAGTCGCTCCCGCTGCCGAGCGTCGCGCTGGTGCAGGGGTGGGCCTTCGGGGCGGGCTTCGACCTGGCGGCCTCGTGTGACTTCCGGGTGGGCGCGGAGGACGTCGTCTTCAGCATGCCCCCGGCGCGGCTGGGCATCGTCTACTCGCCGGATGGGCTGACGCGTGCGGCCCGGTTGGTGGGCGTGGCGCGCGCCAAGAATCTCTTCCTCACCTCCCGGCGGCTGGATGCGAGGGAGGCGCTGGACTGGGGCCTGCTGGACGAGTGCCTCCCGGTGGCCGACGCCGAGGCGCGCGCCCTGGAGCTGTGCCGGACGCTCGCCGCGCAGGCTCCCCTGGCGGTGGCGGGAATGAAGGAGACCTTCCGGCTGCTCACGCGCCCGGCCCTGTCCGAGGAGGAGCGGACCCGGCTGCGCGAGGTGAGGGCCCGGGCCTTCGCCAGCGAAGACGCCCGGGAGGGCAGGGCGGCGTTCCTGGAGAAACGCACGCCCCGGTTCCGCGGCCAGTGAGGCGGGCCGCCCCCTGACGGCTCAGGTGTCGCCGAACAGCTCGCCCATCCGCAGCTGCAGCGCGGAGGCGATCTTGTAGAGCGACGAGATCGAGGCCGAGGACTCGGCGCGCTCGATCTGCGACAGCAGGGACACGGACAGGCCGGTGCGGCGCGCGAGCTGCTTGAGGGTGAGGTCCTGCGTCTTGCGCGCGTCGCGGATGGTGCGGCCGATGGCGCGGTGCAGGTCCGCCTCGGGGTCCTGCGACAGACCCTTCTTGGCCAGGGCGTTGCGCACGGCGCCGAGGAACTGATCCGGCTCCATGGGCTTCTTCACGTAGTCGCTCGCCTGGTTCTTCAGCGAGGCCACGGCCGTGTCCACCGTCGGGTAGGCGGTGGCCACGATGACGGCAACGTCCGTGTCGTACTTGCGGATCTGCTCCAGCACCTCGGTGCCAGACATCACCGGCATCATCATGTCCAGGATGACGAGGTGGAAGTCCGCACTGCGGAGGATCTCCACCGTCTTCGTGGGGTCCGTCGTGGTGACGACGTCATAACCCTCACGCATCAGGACGAGCTTGAGGTAGTCGCAGTTGTCCTGCTCATCGTCGACCACCAGGATACGAATCTGCACGAACTCTCCTCCTGTGAGGGGTGGAAGCCAGCGGCCCGGCAAACCGTCACGCCGTGGGGGCGGCGTAGGCGGCACTGCTCCGGGTTACTTGCCCCCTCCCGGTTGTTTCTGACTCTTCTCGTAGTCGGCGACCAGCTTCCTGACGCTGGGGGCCATCTCATGGTTCGGCGCGAGCCGTAGGAACTCGCGGTAGTACCCCGCGCCTTCGTCCGGCCGGTTGCGCCGGGCCACCGCCGCGCCCAGCGCCAGGTAGCAGGGCGCGTAGTTGGGATCGATGTTGATGCACTTCTTCAGGACGGACTCGGCCTCGGGGAGCTGCTGCTTGCGCACCAGCGTGACGCCGTCGTCGTAGAGCTGCTTGGCCTGCTGCTCCGTGGACGGACGTTTGGCCGTGTTCGTGCCGGCCGCCGGAGGCTTGGTGGGGGTGCCGGGCTTCGTCGACGGCG
The DNA here is from genome assembly GCF_003044305.1 of Vitiosangium sp. GDMCC 1.1324. GTDB lineage: Bacteria > Myxococcota > Myxococcia > Myxococcales > Myxococcaceae > Archangium. Next base: position 90,940 of record NZ_PZOX01000020.1, read on the forward strand.
CGAGCGCGGCTTCCACCTTCTCCTTGAGCGCGGCGTGCTCCGGGGCGAAGGCGAGCGTGCCCTCGGCGGCCTCGAGGTACTTCTGGGCCTCGGGGAGCCGGCCCGCGTCGAACTCCTTCTGCGCCAGGTCCAGGTTCTTCTTCGACTCCTGCTCGTCCTGGGCCTGCTTCAGCAGCTCCTCGGCCTCGGCGGGGCGCTGGCCGTTGGCGTCCTGGAGGGACTCGAGCGTGGTCACCGCCGTGTCGAAGTCACGCGCGTCGATGGCGGCCCGGGCGCTCTTGAGCTTCTCGGCGAGCGGGATGGCGGGCTCGGCGGGCTGCGTGCCCTTGCCGGCCGGCTCCTGCTGCTGCGCCTGGGCCGGGTGGGACGGCTGGGTCGGCTGCGGCTGCTTCTCCACCACGACGGGCTGCTCGGGCGGGGTCTGGCCGAACAGGAACCAGGCGACGCCTCCGCCCACGACGAGCAGGAACACGGCCGCGAGGGCCAGGATGAGCCCCTTCTTCGAGCCCTTGCCGGTGCCCTCGTGCGCCAGCCCGTCGGCGCTCTGGCCGGGGCCGATGAAGCGCAGCTTCACATGGCCGAGCTCGATGAGGTCTCCGTGCGCGAGCGGGGCCTGCGCGTAGCTCTCACCGTTGACAGCCGTGCCGTTGGCCGACTGCATGTCGATGATGCGCCACTCACCGGAGTCCTCGCGGACGATCTTCGCGTGCGTGCGCGACAGCGAACGGTGGTCGAGCGTGATGTCGTTTTCGTCCGTGCGGCCGACCCGCATCTCCGTGCGGATGCAGGCGAACTCCTGGCCCTTGAACTCGGCGCTCACCCCCACCAGGCGCGGCGCCTCGTCCTCGGCGACCGCGGCGACCTTGCGGGGCCGGTTCATCTCCACCTGATCCATCCGGATCACCGCGGTGGAGTGGCGGCGCGCATCGGCCGGGGCGGGGGTGGGCGCTTCGTCCTCCTGCTCCTCCTCCGGTTCCTCCTGGGCGGGGACGTCCGTCTCCGTCTCGGCCTCGGGCGGGGCGGGTTTGGCCTGGGCCTCGTTGAGGGCGGCCTGCACGGCGGAGGCGGGCAGCCGGATGGTGGGCGCGCCTACCTGCGCGGCGGCCTCCTTCTGCACCGCCAGATCGTAGTCGCCGATCTGGATGAGGTCTCCGTCCGCGACCTGGGCTTGCCCCTCGATGCGCTCACCGTTGATGCGCACGCCGTTGTAGCTGCCCAGGTCTTCCACCAGCACGTGCCCGTTCTGGCGCATCAGGCGTGCATGACGGCGCGACACGTTTCGCTCCGTCAGGCGGATGGTGTTTCCCTCCTGACGACCGATCGTGATCTCGTCCCGGACGAAGGGGACTACAGTCTTTCGCCCCTCGTCGTCTTCGATGATGAGCTTCAGCACGGGTTGGGTCCCCTTACAGCTATAGCAGAACGCCCAGGGGCATCTCAAGAAGGGCATCCACCCTAAAAGACAGGGCTTTTCCCGCAGGAAGGCGTCCCAGGAGGTCGGTTGTCTATCGGACAGATGGCCGCGAGCCCGATCAGGACCTCCCCGCATACTAAGGAGAACCGGGCGATCTGGACGTCGCTGCTACAGTGTTCGCCATGCGAAACATGCTTGCCTCCTTCCTGTGCGCCACGGCGATGGTGCTCCTGCTGGCCCCCTCGGCCCATGCCGATGAGTCCGCGGCGGACATCGCACGCCGGAGCCGCGAGCGGGGCACCCTCAACCTGCTCGGCCAGCGCGCGGAGCTGAAGCTCACCACGGTGACCAAGGACGGCCGGCGCAAGGAGCAGGTGCTCTCCTCCACCGCGAAGCGGGTGGACGGGCGGCTGCATTCGCTCGCGCGCTTCTCTCAGCCGGCGGGTGTGGCGGGCGTGGCGGTGCTCACCGTGGAGGGGGTGAAGGGCGAGCCAGCCGACATCTCCCTCTACCTGCCCAAGCTGAAGCGGGTGCGGAAGGTGGCGAAGGGCCAGCGGGGCCAGTCCTTCATGGACACGGACTTCAACTATGCGGACCTGGGGGGCACGGGCGGCGAGCGCGACGAGTCGCTCCGGCTGATGGGGGAGGCGAAGGTGCTGGAGCGGCCCGCCCACGTGCTGCGCGGGCAGGCGGGGCCGGACTCTCCCTACGGCGAGGTGACGCTCTACGTGGACAAGGAGACGGACGTGCCGCTGAAGGCCGAGTACTCGGATCGCGAGGGCAAGCCCTTCAAGGTGTACCGCGCCGTGCAGCTCAAGAAGTTCAAGGACCGGGTCATCGCCTCGCAGGCGGTGATGGAGAACCTCCAGACGGGCTCGAGCACGACGCTGGAGGTGCTGAAGCTGGAGGAGGTCCAACTCGGCGACGAGGCCTTCACCGAGCGAGCCCTGGAGCGAGGGTGAGACGCGGCCTGACGACTCTGTGGGCCCTGGTGCCCGCGCTCGCGCTCGCGTCCACGCAGGAGGTGGCACCACTCGAGGAGCTCTCTCCGGCCGCGCCCGCCGCGCCCTCTGTGCGGGTGAGTGGCGACGTGCGGCTGGTGGGGGGCGTGGACACTGGCTTCGAGCCGTCTCGCGAGGACGGTCTTGGCGAGCACGTGGTGGACGGGTGGGGGAGGGCGTCGCTCGCCACGGACATGAAGCTGAGCTCCACCTTGCGGCTGGTGGTGGAGGGCCGGGCCCTCTGGCGCGGTGGGGCCCAGAAGGGGCTCGAGCGCGCGAAATCCTCCTTCGAGCCGTACGTGGGCGAGGCCTTCCTCGATGTGTACACCCGGTGGGTGGACGTGCGGGTGGGGCAGCAGACGCTGGCCTTCGGGGCCAATGCGTTCTTCGCGCCCACGGACATCCTCAACCCGAGAGACCTGCGCCAGAGCTTCGTGGAGCTCGAGCCGGAGGACCTGAAGCTGCCCGTCTTCGGCGCGCGGGCGCTCGCCACGGTGGGGCCCCTCACCGTCACCGGGGTCTGGGTGCCCTTCTTCTTCGCGGACCGCTACGACGTGTTCGGCCAGGACATGGCCTTGCTGCAGCCTCCGCTGGGTGTGGGGGTGCCCATCTCCGTGGACCCCTCGGTGGAGGATGGACTTCAGCCACACCTGCTGGAGACGGAGCGGCCGGGCCTTCCGGGAGACCTGGGCCTGCGCGTCACCGGCGACGTGGGCCGGGTGAAGCTGGGGGGCTCGTGGGTCTGGGCCAATGAGAAGCTGCCCCAGGTGACGTTCGATCCGGAGCTGGACGCGTTGTTGCGCGCCCGGGAGCGTGGCGAGCCGGCGGACGCGGCGCTGCTGCTCTCCCTGCAGGACCGGCTGCGCGCGGGCGAGACGCTCGTCACCGGCCGCTATGCGCGCCAGCACGTGGTGGCCGCCGAGGCGAGCACCCTGGTGGGGCCCGCGCAGCTCGACGTGGACCTGGGCTTCAGTCCCTCGCGGACGTTCTATGACGACCGGCTGCGCCCGCTGCGCAAGCCCGCGGTGTCATGGGTGGTGGGCATGTCGCAGGCGGAGGAGTCGGACCTCGTCTACTCCCTCACCTATACCGGGCTCGCGGTGCCGCGCGTGGGCGAGCAGGAGCTCCTCTTCCTGCTGGAGCCCGGCACGGCGCGTGGGCAGGCGCATACGGCCTTCTTCCACCTGCTGGTGGGGGATGTCGCGTACTCGCTCCTGGGCGGCCAGCTCTCGGTGGGGTTGCGCGGGGCCTTCGAGCCCGTCCAGCGCTCCTTCCTCGTGGCGCCGCGCGTGGGCTGGCGTGTGAGTGAGCATGTGCACCTGGGGCTCTCCGCCGAGGTGTACGGCGGCCCGCCCTTCAGTGCCTTCGGTTACTTCAACCGCAACGACCAAGTGCTCGCCTCGCTGCGCGTGACGTTGTAGCCGCCAGGGGCGCTCTCACCGCGCGCTCCCGGCTCTCAGGATGAGCCCTAGGCCGAGGGTCCACTCGTCCTTCCGGGAGACACCCGCATCCGCGTGTACGTGGGCCGCGGAGAGCCGCAGCCACACCGGCTGGTCGTTCACGGCGATGAGCAGCCGCTCGAGGTCCGCCTCCTCGCGGGTCCGCAAGCGCATCACGCCGTCGAAGCTCACCGTCCAGCCCGCGAGGGCCGTACCGCGCACCATCCACCTTCCGTCCTCCGTCTCGTAGCCCGCGTCGAGCAGGAGCGTGGTGAAGGGGGACAGCTCGTGCTCCGTCCCCTCTCTCGAGTGCCGCAGGGTGTGGCTCGCGGCGGGCCCCACACCGAGCCACACCCGCGCCGTGGGCGAGCGCACCGGGTCCAACAGCAGCGCCGCGCGTCCCGTCTCCAGCGTCCAGCCGGGTCCTTCCCAGACGCGCCGCTCGTAGTGGCCCAGGCGCAGCGCCAGCGAGAGGTCGAAAGGGAAGGGAATGCGCACGGGGCGCGCGGTGGGGACGAGGATGAAGCCCTCCTCCAGGTGGCGGCGCAGGTTGCTCTCGTAGAGCGTGGTGATGAGGCCTCGGCGTGCGGTGCCACTCCGGGCCTCGGTGACGAGCAGGCGGTGGGTGTTGAGCCACGGCGTGCCCTTGCTGTGGCTGGTCCGCGCGGTGCGCAGCAGGATGCCGGCGCTCAGCTCGGGCGTGGCCGCTCCGTCCCACACGAGTCCCCCGGCTCCGACGAGCAGCCCGTTGCCTGGGTCGAAGCAGATGGGGAAGGGCTCACCGGCCCCGTCCCATCGGGTGCACGCATCCCCCTGCATGGGGGCACTGGCGAGCAGCAAGGTGAGCGCGAGCGCGAGCATCCCAGGCCCTCCTCAGCGAGCGGTCGCCAAGGGCGCGGAGCGGCGGGGCGGCGCCCACAGAGAGAAGCGCAGGCCCGTATGGACCGACCACTCCCAGACGGAAGGCACGTCCACGAGGTCGCTCCGCCACTGGCCCCGCCCGTCGAGCACGAGGCTCAAGGGCTGGTCGTTGAAGGCCAGGAGGATGAGCTCGTAGCCCGCGCGCACCCGCAGCCGCTCCGGCGTCTCCGGGCGGCCGTCCACTGCTTCTCCGAAGAAGACCTTCTCCGCCTCGACACCAAAGGTGAGGTGGTGGAAGCCGTTCGTGTCGAGGGTGAGGTTGCCCTCGAAGGCGGCGCCGGGCACGAGCGTGAGGAAGTGGTTCGTGCGGTCGTACTCCAATGAGGGGCCCGCGCGCACGCGCACGTACGAGGAGAGGTCCGCCGAGTGCCAGAGGTCCAGCGTGGGGTGCAGGGCGACGAAGGAGTAGAAGACGGCCTCGCTCCCGGAGCGGCGGATCAGTTCCAGCCGCAGCACTTCCAGCCACAGGCCCATGTCGAGGCCGAAATCATGGCGGCGGGGCTCGCCGAGGAACGTGGTCACCCGGACGGGGGGCTTGTTCGGCCGGACGTTGGTGTCGTAGCGCAGCAGCGTGGTATCGAGCGACGCGTCCTGCCCGAGGACCAGCTCGGTGTCGAGCACGGTGAGGCGGCGCATCAGCCGCACATCCCGGGGAAACTCGGTGATGATGCCGAAGTCCACCCGGCCGCGTGACAGGTTGCGCTCCTCGCCCTCGCGCCACAGGGGCGCCCACGCCCCGCCCAGCCAGACGCGCCGGTGCAGATCGAAGTTGAACTGCATCACCCGGCCCCGCTCATCGCGGTACCAGCCGCGAGGCGCCTCGGCGATGGCGGGCACGAAGGTGTAGCCCTCCGCCACCCGCTGGCCGAGTTCCTCCGGGTTCTCCCGGCAGTACGGGACGCGCTCGAGGGGACGGTCACTCGGGGTGCCATCCACGTCCAGCTCGTACTCGGGCGCCACGAGGCAGCGCCGGGTCTTCTCATCGCATTGCACCCGGTAGCGGCCCAGGAGCTCCTGGTTCGGCGCCCCGAGCGGGCCGCACACGGAGGGCTCCCCGTAGCGCATGACGGGCAGGGGGGACTCCGGGGGGGCGAGCGTCACCGGGCCCGGGATGGGCGCTGGCTGTGGCTCTCGCGGAGCCTCGGGGTCTCCGGTCTGGGAGAGCAGGAGGATGAGGAGCGCGGCTGTCACCATGAGCGGATCTCCCGGGCGCCCCGCGGCATGCGGGGAGGGCGGGTTCGATGGATTCAAGACACATGCCCTCGCCTGGAGAGCGGCCCGGCGAGGGGAGGGTGTGCAGACAGGTGTGCAGTCCCGGGCACGATGCGCGGCAGACTGCACGCGGCCCGGCTCCGGTGAAGGTCGACCGGAGCGGGAGGCAGGGATATAAGGCCGCGACCCGCGCCAGGTGCGTGGGCCCATGCGGACGGAGGCGTGTTTCCCCGTGTCGAAAAACGGAGCTCAGCAGCAGGAGCCGCAGACCTTCACCGAGGCCGTACTCGGCAAGGGCATCCATCAAGAGTCCTGGGCGAAGCGCTGGATGGCGCTGGATCCGACGCTGCGCGTGGCGCTGGCGACGGGCGCCTTCGCGGCGCTGCTCTTCATCCCCTACCTGGGCGCAGTGGGCCTGTGGGACTGCTGGGAGACGCACTACGGCGAGGTGGCCCGGGAGATGGTCTGGCGCCGCGACTACCTGTTCCCCTACTGGGAGAACGCGTGGTTCTTCTCCAAGCCGCCGCTCACCATGTGGATGCAGGCGCTGGGCATGGTGGTGGTGGGGACGAACCGCCCCGAGGGCGCGGTGGGCCTCTACACCGAGTGGGGCATGCGCATCCCCTTCGCCCTGCTGAGCATCGCGGCGGTGTCGCTGCTGTCGATGGCCGTGGCGCGCGTGGTGAGTCGGCGCGCGGGTCTGGCCACCGGCTTCGTGCTGGCCACCATGCCGCTCTACTTCCTGCTCACCCGGCAGACGGTGACGGACACGCCCTTCGTCACCACCCTGGTGTGCGCCATGGCCTGCGCCTTCATCGGCCAGCTCGACGACACCACGAAGCACCGCGCCGCATGGTGGTACGCCTTCTACGTCTTCGCGGGCCTGTCCACCCTGGCCAAGGGCCTGCTGGGTGTGGGCCTGCCGGCCGTCATCCTCCTCCTCTACGCGCTCTTCTCCGTCATCCCCTATGACGCGAAGAGCCTCAACGCGCACCTGCGCTGGCTGATGGAGCGCTCCTTCCGCGCCGAGGTCCGCGAGGGCAAGCAGCCCATGCCGGTGCTGTGGGCGCAGATGTACAAGATGAAGCTGGGCACTGGCATCCTCGTGTTCAGCGCGGTGGCCGTGCCCTGGTACCTGGTGATGTGCCTCTTCGAGGGCGTGGACGACGAGGGCAAGCTCTTCTGGTACCGCTTCTTCATCCACGACCACCTCAACCGCCTGAGCGCGGGCGTGTACACCACCACGCCGGGCGGCACCTTCATCTACTTTATCGAGCAGGGCGGCTTCGGCATCTTCCCCTGGGTGGCGCTGGTGCCCGGGGCCTTCGCGCTGGTGTCCCGGCTGCGGCCTCGCTCGAGGGACAAGGCGGACCACCTGGCCCTCATCGCCGCGCTGTGGGTGGCCTTCTCCTTCACCCTGCTGGCCTCCTCGGCCACCAAGTTCCACCACTACGTCTTCCCGGTGCTGCCGGGCATGGCCATCCTCATCGCCCTCTTCGCGGACAAGCTGTGGGAGGAGGGCATCTCCGCCCATGCGATGAGCCTCGTCTTCGGGCTCGTCCTCTTCATCCTCGTGGGCCATGACCTGGCCAACAACCCGAAGAACTTCACCGACCTCTTCGTCTTCAACTACGACCGGCCCTATCCCACCGAGCTCGTGACGAAGCCCATCGCCATGTTCGTCTCCCGCCCGCTGTGGGTGGGGGACCTGATGACGCTGGTGCTGCTCTGCGTGGGCGTCTACATGGCGGTGGGCGTGTTCCCGAAGAGGGCCGAGGCCTCGGTGTACTCGCGTGCGGTGGCGCTGCTGTGCCTGGCGGTGGGCGGGGCCTTCCTCGTGCCCATGGCCACGCGTGGCTCGGTGCCCGCGACGCCGGCGACCGGCGTGGCCCTGTTCCTCGTGGGCTCCTGGATGACCTGGCAGGCTTACCGCGCCAACGAGCAGTCGCGCGCGGCCCTGTGGGTGTTCGCCTCGGCCCTGCTGGTGGCGGGTGCGATGGCCACCGTGCGTGGAGCCCGCATCCCGGCGGCGAGCGACGCGCTCCTCAAGTCCCTGTCCGAGCCCGTCAACGTGAAGATGGCCATGGGCTTCACCTTCTCCGTGGCCGGGGGACTGGCCGTGGTGGCGGCGATGCAGCGGGCGCGGGTGATGCTCTACGGCACCTTCTGGGCGCTCGCGGCTGGCTTCGCCCTCTGGTTCAACTGGGGCCACTGGGTGGACCTGTCCCACCACTGGACGCAGCGCGATCTGTTCTGGCGCTACTACGCCCAGCGCAAGCCGGACGAGCCCATCACCGCCTACCTGATGAACTGGCGCGGCGAGACGTTCTACTCGCGCAACGAGGTGAAGCAGATCCGCGACGTGCCCAAGCTCAAGCCCTTCGTGGACCAGCCCGGCCGCGAGTGGGCGCTGGTGGAGCACAACCGGCTCTCCCTGCTGCGCCAGAACGTGGGCCCCGACAAGGTCGTCACCGTCATCGACCGCGACATCAACAACAAGTTCGTCCTGGTGACCATCGATTGAGCGGCATCTCCGTCCAGGGCCTCGCCAAGCGCTTCGGTGCGCGCGCCGCGGTGGAGGGGCTCACCTTCGACGTGCGTCCCGGCGAGGTGTTCGGTCTGCTCGGGCCCAACGGCGCGGGGAAGACGACCACGGTGCGCATGCTCACCGGTCTCCTCCAGCCCTCGGAGGGGGAGGCCCGCGTCTGGGGCCACTCGGTGCGCACGGACGGCGAGTCCCTGCGCCGCGTGGTGGGGCTCCTCACCGAGCAGCCCGGGCTCTATGAGCGGCTCAGCGCGCGCGACAACCTGCGCTTCTTCATGAAGCTGCACGAGCTGGACGAGCGCGAGGTCTGGCCGCGCGCCCGCTCCTACCTGGAGCGCTTCGGACTGGCGGGCCGAGAGAACGACCCCTGCGGGAGCTTCTCCAAGGGCATGCGGCAGAAGCTGGCCATCGTGCGCACGCTGGTGCACGACCCCAAGGTCATCTTCCTGGACGAGCCCACGAGCGGCCTGGACCCCGAGTCCGCGCGCACCGTGCGCGACGCGGTGGCGGAGCTGGCGGCGGAGGGGCGCACCATCGTGCTGTGCTCGCACAACCTGGCCGAGGTGGAGCGGTTGTGCACGCGGGTGGCGGTGGTGAAGGGGCGGCTGTTGGCGATGGCGCCAGTGAATGAGCTGCGGCGCGCGGGCAGTGCCCTGGACGTGAAGGTGGAGGGCGACGCCGGGCGCTTCGTGGAGACGCTGGCCGCGCTGCCGTTCGCGCCCAACGTGCTCGCGGAAGGCGCGCGGCTACGGGTGATGCTGGCGGACGAGGCGCAGGCCCCGGACGTGGTGGCGTGCCTGGTGGGGGCGGGAGCGCGCGTGCACAGCGCGGTGCCGGCCCAGCGCCCGCTCGAGGAGGTCTACCTGGAGCTCATCCGCGAGGGGAGGGTGTGAGCATGGCGTTTCGTCCCCGGCGCGCGCTGGCCGTCTTCTGGAAGGACTTCCTGGACCTGCGCAAGAACCCGTCGCTGCTGGCCGCCATGTCGGCGCTGCCGCTGGTGCTCGTGGTGGTGCCGATGATCGTCGTGTGGACGTACGTGCGCGACCCGAACGACACCAACCTGCGGGTGATTGCCCTCTACTACGACCCGACCCTGCCCCTGGGCGCCAACGCGGGGCGCTTCCTGGTGGAGCGCACCCTGCTGGACTGGTTCGGCATGTTCCTGGTGATGCCGGTGTTCGTCCCCATCCTCATCTCCTCGCAGAGCGTGGCGGGGGAGAAGGAGCGGCGCACGCTGGAGCCGCTGCTGGCCTCGCCGGTGACGGCGGTGGAACTGGTGGCGGGCAAGAGCCTGGCCTCGCTGGTGCCCGCGGTGCTCATTACGTGGGTGGCCTTCGTGCTGCTGTGCGTGGGCGTGGACGTGGTGGCGTGGCCGCTGGGCCAGGGGCTCTTGATGCCCAACACGCTGTGGCTCTTCGGGGTGCTCGTGCTGGCGCCGCTTTTTGCCTTCTTTGGCAACGGCGTGGCGGTGCTCATCTCCGCCCGGGTGGCCGAGGCGCGCACGGCGCAGCAGCTCTCCGCGCTGGTGGTGCTGCCGCTCGTGGGACTGGTGGGGGGCCAGGTGGCCGGCTTCTTGACCGCGGGTGTGGCCTACTACGCCCTTCAGGGGGGCGTGGTGCTGTTGCTCGACGCGGCCCTGCTGTGGGCGAGTATCCGCCTGCTGGACCGCGAGCGGCTCATCAGCCGCTGGGGATAGCCGAACGGACAGTGGCATGCCGGGTTGACTGGCCAAGGGTGCGGAATCTCTGGCATGTTCCTTGGACAGGCCGGGGGCGGTGCGATCGGCGGGCATGCAATGGGCCCGCTCGCTATGCGTTAGAGGGGTAGACGGCGGGGGCTCCCGGTAGTCGACGCGGTCTCAGGAGGCGACGAAAGCACGATGGGATTCTTCGGTACGATCAAGGACGAGGCGCAGCGCAACTTCATCGCGCGTGCCGACGAGGCGAAGGGCGAGATTGTCTACAAGTATCCGGAGAAGAACATCCGGATGCTCACCCAGCTCACCGTCGATGCCGACGAGGTCGCCCTCTTCGTGAAGGACGGGAAGGTGGAGGGCAAGCTGGGGCCGGGCCGGCACCAGCTGGACGCCAAGAACATCCCGTTCCTGTCGCGCTTCCTGGAGAACTTCACCGGCGGCAACCTGTTCATCGCCGAGGTGTTCTTCGTCTCCACGCGCGAGTTCACGGGCGTGAAGTTCGGCGGCCCCATCGGTGACGTGCGCGACCCCGAGACGGGGCTGGGCATCGGCACGATGGTGTACGGCGACTTCTCCCTCCGGGTGACGGAGCCGGAGAAGCTGGTAGTGGGCCTGGTGGGCATGGGCCGCACGAGCAACTCGGACTTTGTGGGCTGGTTCAAGAACCAGGTCCTCAAGGTCACGCGGGACCGGATCGCCGAGCTTCTGGTGAAGAAGCGCTGGCCGCTGCTGGACGTGACGAGCGGCGCGTACACGGAGGAGATCGAGACCGAGGTCATCGCGGGTCTCAAGCCTCACGTGGACGGCTACGGCCTCACCGTGGTGCGGATGGGCAACTTCCACATCAGCATCAAGGAGGAGGACGAGGCGACGCTGAAGAAACTGTCGAAGGACGTGGCGTACTCGCGTCTGGCGGGCGGCTTCCAGCAGTACGCGCAGGGTCAGGCGATGCTGGGCGCGTCCGAGGGCATGGCCAAGGGCGGTGGCGGCGCGGACGGTGCGCTGCAGGGCATGGGGATGGGCATGGGCTTCGGCATGGCCCAGATGTTCTCCAACCAGCAGCAGCAGCAGCAGCACCATCCGCAGCAGCAGGCGCCGCAGCCTGCTCCGGCGGCGGCTCCGGCCGACACGCGCAGCCCGGCGCAGCGGCTGAAGGAACTCAAGGAGCTGAAGGACGCGGGCGTGCTCTCCGACGACGAGTACAACGCCAAGCGCGCCGAGCTGATGAAGCTGCTGTAGTCCTGCACGAGCCGTCGTAACCCAAGGCCTCCGCCCATGTTCCGGGCGGGGGCCTTCGTGTTTTCAGGACCCCGGGCGAGGACGGCGGCGCACGAGGTGCACACCGACGACGACCAGGGCCCCCCCTGTCCGCGTACCTCCTCCTCGGGCCTTTCAGTGGCTCTTCTTGCTCTGGGGCTTCCGTCCGTGTTCCAGGCGGGAGCCCTCGTGCTTTCTGAGGGCCTTGGCCTCCGGGGTCTTCGCGGCGCGGGCGTGCCGGGTCTCTGGCTTTCGGACCTTCGAGGCCTGCGAGACGTGGGCCTTCGTCGTCTTCGAGGGCACCACCGGCTTCGAGAGCGAGCTCGTCTTGGCTGCCGGGGGCGGAGCCGCTGGCGCCTTGGGCGCGGGTCCAGGTGCCGGCTCGGTCTTCGGTGCGGAGGCTGGCGCCTGGGTCGGCGCGGCCGGAGTGGGCTCGGGGGTGGGCGTCACGGGCGCCGCCGTTGGCGCGGACTCCTGTTCCGGAGCCGTCTCGGGCGTGGCCTCCGGGGTGTTCTCGGGAGAGGCCGGAGCGGTGGGCTTCGGGGCCTCGTTCTCGTCGCGGGCACCCAGCTTGATGGGCACCCCGAGCGTGGTGCCGAGCCGCAGCAGCAGCACGTCCGGCGCGATGCCCTTCTCCCCCATGGCATCGGCCACCTCGCGTGCCGAGCGCGCGTTGCCGTGGGCCCACAGCCCCTTGAGGAAATTGCCGGCCTCCGGCTCGTGCCACCAGGACGGGCCGAAGCGCGCCTTGAGCTGGCCCTGGAGCTGGCCCGCGAGGAACCATGCGCGGAAGCTGTCCGCCGACTGGAAGAAGTCCTCCTGCTCCACCAGGTAGCGCGCGGTGTCGTCGTCCGTCGCCGGCATCTCGTCCACGCGCTCGAGGATGGCCTTGTACAGCTCGCGGGCGTCCACCGCCTCGTCCTGCTGCCGGTGCAGCGCGAGCTGGTACAGCAGCTTCCCCGCGGCCCGGCGGATGAGGAACAGCTTGTGGGCGCTCGTCGCCGACAGATACGCGGCCCGGTCCTTGCCCGTCAGCCCCGCGTGCTCCTCCAGCCACACCGGGTCCTCCGTCAGGTCCTCGAAGAGGGCCGCGTACGCCTCGGTGACGGTGGGGTTGCCCAGCTTGGCCAGCTCGAAGCGGGGCTCCTTCGTGAAGGCGTAGTGCAGCGCATGGCCGAACTCGTGCAGCAGCCGCGCCTGCTCCAGTGCGCCCTCGGCGGGCCGCACCGACAGCCGCACGTCCCCGGGCACTTCAATCCCCAGCGACAGCGGGCGCGAGTTCTTCCGCTTCACGTCGTCCCGCGCGTCGATGCGCACGTTCTTCATCTCGCCCAGGTCGATGCCCATCCCCGACATGGTGCCGTGCGCGCGCAGCAGCAGCTCGCCCTTGGGGAAGAATCCATCCACCTCGCGCGGGCGGAACAGCCGCGGCAGGTCCGCCCGGGTGAGGTTCGCGAAGGGCATCCCGAGCTCACGCTGCGCGAGCCGCTCCATCACTTCCTTGTAGGGCGCCTCGGTGGCCTGGAGCACCTCCTCGGCCAGCAGTCCCAGCCGGCCCAGGTCCGTCTGCCGCAGCTCGCCGCCGAAGGCCTCGTACGAGGCGTAGCCCAGCTCGCGTACCAGCGCTTCCGTCTGCTCCTCGCGCTTGCGGATGAGCGTGTTGAGCCGCTCCAGCGCCGGCGTGGCCGCGGTGTAGAGGGCCTTGCGCCTCGGTGCGCCGCGCTCGTTGGCCAGCAGCCGCTCCAGGTCGCGCCAACGCACCTCGCGGCCGTCCACCTGGAAGGTCAACGAGGCCTCCAGGTTGGCCAGGGCGTCGTTCACCTCGACGAGCTGCTGCGACAGGTACTCGCCCGCGAAGTGCGACTGGAGCGCGGTGAGGGCGCGCAGCTCGCGTGCATCCGTGGTGCGCTGGCGCAGCCGGTCGATCTTCCGGATGTTGTCGAGGCTGAACAGCCCCTCCTTGCCCACGTACGTGGAGGCCACGTCCGCCCGGGCTCCTTCCGCCCAGTAGCGCCACACCAGCAGATCTTGCGACTTGAGCAGGGCCTCGGCCTCGGAGGCGAGCCGGGCCACCTCGGCGGCCAGCTGCTGCTCCTCGGTGAGGGGGGGAGGGGGAGCCTTGGTCGTGACGCACCCGCCGAGGGAGCTGAGGCCGAAGAAGAGGACGAGTGCGGGAAGCCTTGGGCGCATGGAACGCGCAATGTAACTTCCGCGCCGCTCATGCCCAATCAACTCCAGTGGCGCTCGGCCGCCGCCCGGCAGGCACTCTACGGAGCCCTCCGCCGTTTCTTCACCCAGCTTGGCTACCTCGAGGTGGACACGCCGCTGCTCGTCCCGGCCGCAGGGATGGAGCCCTACATCACCGCCTTCGAGGCCCCTTTCGTCCCCGAGACGGGCGTGGGGCAGCGCCGCACCCTCTACCTGCACACCAGCCCCGAGTACGCCATGAAGCGGCTGCTCGCCGGTGGGGCGGGTCCCATCTTCCAGATTTGCAAGGTATTCAGGAACGGGGAGGTCTCGGAGACCCACAACCCCGAGTTCACCATGCTGGAGTTCTACCGGCCCCAGACGGACTACCACGCCATCATGGCGGACCTGGAGGGGGCGCTGGCCGAGGCGGACCGGACGGTGGGGGGCGATGGTTTCTTCTCCCGTACGCCCTATGAGCGGCTGACGGTGCGCGACGCGGTGCTGCGGGAGACAGGCGTCGACTTGAGGGCCTGTCCGGATGGGCCCTCGCTGAAGCGGGCGGCGGAAGCGGCTGGCGTGCGCACCGGGGATGCCACCAACTTCGACGACGTCTTCTTCCACCTCTTTCTGCAGAAGGTAGAGAGGAAGCTGGGTTGGGAGCGGCCCACCTACCTGACGGAGTACCCGGCCTCCATGGCCTCGCTGGCGCGGCTCAAGCCCGGAGACGCCTCGGTGGCCGAGCGCACGGAGCTGTACGCCCGGGGGCTGGAGCTGGCCAACGGCTTCTCCGAGCTGACGGACGCGGTGGAGCAGCGGGCCCGCCTGGTGGAGGAACAGGAATTCCGGCGCCGGTCGGGCCGGGCCGTCTATCCACTGGACGAGCGGTTCCTTGACGCGGTAGGCCACATGCCGCCTTCGGCGGGTATCGCCGTGGGGCTCGATCGTATCTTGATGCTGTTGCTGGGCGTGGAGAGCATCTCGGAAGTCCTCCTCTTCCCGGCGCACGAATTCGTTTGATGTGAAGGACCCCGGGCTCTCACGGTGCTCGGGATTGAAGTGACATGGCCACCAAGAAGCCGCAGATCCACAGTTTCCAGGCCCACCCCTGGCACGGCATTTCCCCTGGCGACGAGGTCCCCGAGGTCGTCACCACCTACATCGAGATCGTCCCCACCGACACGGTGAAGTACGAGCTCGACAAGGAGTCGGGCCTCCTCCGGCTGGACCGGCCCCAGCGGTTCTCCAGCCAGTGCCCCACGCTCTACGGGTTCATCCCCCAGACCTACTGCGACGAGTTGGTGGCGAAGCGCTGCGCCGAGCGCACCGGCAACAAGGACATCAAGGGCGATGGGGATCCGCTCGACATCTGCGTGCTGACGGAGAAGGTGATTCCGAGCGGTGCACTGCTGGTGCGCGCGGTGCCGGTGGGCGGCTTCCGGATGGTCGATGGCAACGAGGCCGACGACAAGATCATCGCCGTGCTGGAGTCGGACCTCGTCTTCGGGGCGCTGCAGCACGTGGCGCAACTGCCGACCACTCTCGTGGAGCGCCTCAAGCACTACTTCCTCACCTACAAGCAGATTCCCAGCGAGGTGAAGCGCTCGGTGGAGATCGTCGAGATGTACGATCGCTCCGAGGCCCACGAGGTCATCAAGCGCAGCATGAAGGATTACCAGCGCGTGTATGGCCAGGGGCCGGCGCGTAAGCCTCGCGGCCGCAAGGGTTGAGAGCCTCACGGCTCCGCCCAAGGGTGATTTGACCCTCCACGAGGGGGCGGGTAGAAGCGCCGCCCCGTGTCCGCTCCCTCGTGCTTCCAACACCCGGATGTGACGTCGACCACCCGTTGTGGCGGGTGCTCCCAACCGCTCTGCGCCGCGTGCGCGGTCTTCGAGGGCGGGAGGGATCGCTGCCAGTCCTGCGTCGCCCGCTACTGGCGCGCCCGGAAACTCCAGACGGGAGTGTTCACAGTGGCCGGCGTAGCCGTGCTCGCGCTGGGCGTGGCGTATCTGGTGGGTGTGTTCCCCCAGGGCCGGAAGGTTCCGGAGAACGGCTTCGACTACGGGCCCAAGGCCGTGCTCGTCCAGAAGCTGCGCGAGGAACTCGCGGAGCAGCCCTGCGACCGGACCAAGGCCGTGCAGTACCTCCAGACCCTGTTCTCCGCCGAGGACCTGCATGGCTCCATCCGGTTCGCCGATGACTTCACCGCGCGGTGCGGGAAGTTCGCCCAGCTGCGGTCCATCACCTACTCGGCGCACACGCGGTTGAACGAGTTCGACCTCGCCGTCCAGGATGCCACGGAGCTCATCGAGAGCGCCCCGGGCAACGCCGGGCACTGGATCTGGCGCGGCATGGCCCACGAGGCCCGTGAAAAGTCCGAGCTGGCCCTGGCCGACTTCGAGCAGGCCTTCCGCCTGAAGCCGGAGGAGTTCCAGGTGGCCAACCAGCTGGCCAGCGCCTACGAGCGGCAGCACCGGACGTGTGACACCCACCTCGTCTTGCTGGAGCATACGCAGGCGAATCCTGCGGAGGCCGGACGGGTCCAGCTGACGTCGTGGCTCGAAGGGCTGGCGCGCGGGAGCAAATGCATCTTCGGCAAGGGCTCGGCGGTGGTGCCCGTCGCCAGGGCGGGCGTGCGGTGGGTGGAGCCGCTGGTGGAGGGCAAGGCGCGCGGCCGGTTCATCCTCGACACGCGAGCATCGACGGTGACGCTCTCGCAGGGGTTCGCGGAGCGGCTCGGGTTGAAGCTCGAGGGGACTCCCACCGTTCCGCTCCACACGGCCGATGGAACCGTCCAGGCCCATGTGACCCGGGTCCAGAGCATCGAGCTCCAGGGCGCCCGGGCCGAGAACGTCGAGGTGGTCGTCACCTCCTCCCTTCCCGAGGGGGCGGAGGGGGTGCTCGGGCTCGGCTTCCTGGCGCGCTTCGAGATGAAGCTCGATGCCCGCGCGGGCCGTCTGGAGCTCTCGGAGCGCACGTGGCTGGAGCGGGAGGCCCGGTAGCTAACGCACTTCGAGCAGCCGTACGCGTTTGTAGAGACGGCGGTCGAGCGGTACCCGCACGTCCGCGAGCTTCATCTCCGCGTCGAACTCGATGCTGACGGTGGGGACGGGGGGGCTGATGGAGATGATGAGCTCGATCTGCCACAGGCTCACGAGCCGCGTGCGGCCCTGAAGGGCCTCGGGGGGAGGAACAGGGAGGCGCTCGGCGGCGGCGCGGATGTCGATGATCGCCTCGCGGTCCACCTGGTCGTCGTTGCTGGGGCTGACGAGCTCCACGTTGAGCAGTCGGCCCTGGGTGTCTTGCACCACGCGCACGGTGGCGCTGCGGGTCGCCCGGAACTGCTCGCCCATCTGCCGGGCCAGGGTGCGGCGTGCCTCGAGCGAGGGGTCTCTCCCGGGTGGTAGCCGGTCGCTGCCCTGCGGCGTGTCGGAGTCGAGCGGTGAGCCCGTATTGGCAAAGGCCGCGGCACGCTCCGACCAGATGCGCGACCACTCCTTCGTGTTGCCACGGGACTGATCGAGGAATCCCTTGAGGCCCTTGGCGGAGACGGCGCGCTCGGCGTCCCAGTTCTTCAGCAGGGATTTGCCCAGCTCGGTGTAGTAGGGGTGCACCAGGCCGCGATCCACCTTCCCGCGCCGGACGCCCTCCAGCAGCATGTCGGCGACCTTCTCCTCGGGTGTCGCGGGGACGGGCACCCCCGCATCCGGAGTGTTGATGCCTTGCTCGGGGCTCCACGTCAGCGAGGGCGAGGGCAGCAGCCGCGAGGCGCCCAGCCGGGGCCCGTCGGCCCGGGGTGTGTCCGCTCGAGGCACGTCATCCGCCCGGGGCGGGGGCGCCTCGGCGACGGCGTGAGGCTCGGACGGGGTGGGCGCGGGCTCGGGCGGGGGCCTTGCCGGTGGAGGAGGCTTCGGAGCCTGCGCGGTCGCTGAAGGCCTGGCGCGGGGTGGCTTGGGCGGCGGGGGGCTCGGTGGCGAGGGCTTTGGCGGCTCGGGCGGCGGGGGAGTCACCTCCACCTCGACGAACTGGAGCGTCGCCTGGGCGGGCGGCGACGGCGTCCGCTGCTGCGCGCGCGAGGAGCTCCGCGCCTCCATCCACAGCCATACCGCGGCGTGCAGGCCGAGGCTGAGGACGAGCGTGAGCAGCAGTCGGCGGCGGGAGTCCGGCATCGCGGCGCCGATTCAACCACTCTTCGCGCCCATACCCGACCTCCGCGGTGAGAAAGAGTATTGCTGACTCTTTCTCCGCCCGTTAGAGTCCCGTCCCGGGAGGCACACCATGGGGAGTTCGCTGCTCGCGACGGACGGCTACAAGTTCAGCATGGCGGAGGCTGGCTGGCCGCTGCGCCGGGAGACGTTCTACTACTCGCACCGCAAGGGGGGACAGCAGGTGGTGCCGTTGGACATCGAGTCCCATGTGCGGAGCCTGCTGCCGGAGCCCACCGAGAGCGACTACCTCTACCTGGCTCGCAACAGCTACGAGATGGGGGCGGGCTTCAAGGCGGCCATCCAGCAGAAGCACAAGCTGACCATCCGGGCCCTGCCCCGAGGCACGCGCTTCTATGCGCGGGAGCCGGTGTTCTCGCTGACGGGGCCCTCGGCGCTGGTGTCGTGGCTGGAGCCGCTGCTGTTGCAGCTCAACTTTCGCATCCAGATCGCCACGCATGCGCTGGCGGACCGCGAGGCACTGGCGAAGGCGCTGGCGGTGGTGTCGTGCGAGGAGGAGAAGCGCATCGCCCTGGAGACGCTGGACGCGGTGGGGGTGAAGCCGGTGCCCATCTCCGTGGACACCGAGGGCTACCACGCGCGGGTGGTGGCGGTGGTGCGCGACCTGGTGGACGCGGTGAAGGACCCGAGCCGCATCTTCGAGGTGGGGCTGCGCGCGGCCACGTGCCTGGAGCAGCATGAGCTGGCGCTGCGGGCCTGCAAGGAGGCGGGTGTCACGCGCACCAGCAACGTGTACCTGGCGCAGAAGCTGGGGATGATTCCGGTGGGCACCATGGGCCATGAGCACGTGCAGCGCTACGGCTCGGACGAGGCGGCCTTCCGGGCCATCCGCGACCGGCGGCCGGAGCGCTCCAGCTACCTGCTGGACACCTACGACACGCTGGGCTCGGGCCTGCCGGCGGCCTTCCGCCTCATCCACGAGGAGCCCATGGCGGGGGACTCCATCCGCTTCGACTCGGGCGACAAGAAGAAGCAGTACACGCAGGCCGTCTCGCGGGCGAAGGAGGAGGGCGTCAAGCCGGTGCTCATCCTGGAGGACGGACTGGATGCGCAGGCCACGCGTGAGTTCGAGGCGCTGCGCAGCCAGTTCGGCTGGGAGCCCGCGAAGCAGTTCTACGGCTACGGCGGCTTCATCGTGGCGCGCACCATGGCGAGCCCCTTCACGCGGGACAGGGTGGCGGCGGTGTACAAGCTGTCGCGCACGGGCCCCACGGCGACGATGAAGTTCGGCAACGAGCTGGCCGAGGGCAAGCAGAGCATCCCGGGCGTGCCGGTGGTGTTCCGGCGCCGGAGTGGCTCGGGGCCCATTGGCCTCATCGGGCAGGAGGGAGAGCCGGCGCCCGAGGGCTACGAGTTGCTCTCCGGTGCCGCGCCCGGGGCCGCCTCGGCCATTCCCACGGGCGGGGCCGAGGAGCACCGCGTCGCGTACACGCCGGCCACGCAGGCGCTGGTGGAGGAGTTGCGCCACCGCCACTTCCCGCGAGGTCCTGCGCACCATTCTTGAAGTTCCCAGGAGGACGCCATGCCGTTGCCCATTCCCGAGTTCCATGACGACCAGCGCGTGGGCTCGCTGTACCTGGAGCGAGCCGCGCAGGTGACAGAGGAGGCCCGCCGCTACGCGGTGGCGCACAAGGTGAGGCCCGCGCGCGAGGACCGCATCCGCATCGCCGCCTTCGGCATCGACGTGCAGGTGGCGTTCTGCCAGCCCGAAGCGAGCCTCTTCGTCCCGGGCGCGGTGGAGGACACGCAGCGTACGCTGCGCTGGCTGTACGCGCACCTGGACAAAATCACGGGGCTGGTGTTCTCGCTGGACACGCACCGCGTCTTCCAGATCTTCCACCCGGCGTGGTGGCAGGACGCGGAGGGCCGGCCGCCGGCGCCGCTGACGCCCATCTTGTCGGCGGACATTCGCGCGGGGAAGTGGCGGGCCACGCGCCATCCGGAGGAGAGCCTGGCCTACTGCGAGCGGCTGGAGGCCTCGGGGAAGTACGTGCTGACGGTGTGGCCGTACCACGCGCTGCTCGGAGGGTTGAGCCACGCGCTGATGCCGGCGGTGATGGAGGCGAGCCTGTTCCACGCGATGGCGAGGGACACGCAGACGCGCTTCGAGCAGAAGGGCGAGGAGCCACTGACGGAGAACTACTCGGTGCTGTCGCCGGAGGTGACGGAGCTGCCGGGGCGCAAGGTGGGCGAGTTCAACCAGGACCTCTTCGAGCACCTGCTCACGTTCGACCGCGTCTACGTGTTCGGACAGGCGAAGTCGCACTGCGTGCTGTCGACGCTGTTGGATTTGAAGCAGCACATCGAGGCGACGGATCGCTCGAAGATGGGGCGCATCCACATCCTTGAGGACGCGATGAGCCCGGTGCCGGCGCCGCCGTTGGACCCGTTGCCCGCGGGGCTGGACTTCCCGCGCGTGGCCGATGAGGCGATGCGGATGTTCCGGGAGGCGGGGATGAAGGTGGTGCGGACCACCGACCCGTTGAGCGTGTGAGGGCGCCGGAGGTCCTTCGGGCGCGCAAGACGCTGGCGGCGTACGCGCGCCCGGCGGTGGCGGTGGACCTGGTCATCCTGACGCTGGTGGACGGTGCGCTGAACGTGCTGCTGGTGCGCCGGGGCGAGCCCCCCTTCGAGGGGAAGCTGGCGCTGCCGGGCGGCTTCCTGCGGGTGGGAGACGGGGTGGAGGAGCAGGGCGAGGACCTGGACGCGGCGGCGGCGCGGGAGCTGGAGGAGGAGACGGGGCTGGGGGCCGAGGGGGTGCTGTTGGAGCAGTTCGCCACGTTTGGCCGGCCAGGGAGGGATCCGCGGATGAGGGTGCTCTCGGTGGCGTACTACGCGCTGGTGCGGCCGGAGCTGGCGAGGCGGGTGCGAGCGGGCGGAGACGCGGCGGAGACGTGCTGGGCGCCGGTAGCGGGACTGCACGAGGGAGCGCTGGCCTTCGACCACGAGGACATCCTCCGGGTGGCGCTGGCGCGGATGCGGGAGAAGCTGGACACGTCGTCGCTGGCGTTCTCGCTGGTGCCGGAGACCTTCACCATTCCGGAACTGCGCACGGTGTTTTCCGCGGTGAAGGGCGAGCCGCAGGATCCGGGCAACTTCCGCCGCAGGGTGACGCGGCTCATCGAGGACGGGGTGCTGGAGAAGGCGCCGGGAGTGCGGCGGACGGCCTCGAAGCCCGCCGCGCTCTACCGGTTCCGTGCCTGAGTACTCCCCGTTGCGCTAGCGGACCTCCACCTCGGTGGCGATGATGCCCCAACCGTCGGGAGGACTCTCGCTTTTGAGAACGTCCACCACGCGCTCGTGGACCAGGAGCAGCGATGGCTCCTGCACGATGCGGAACATGGGCTTCTCATACGTTGCCGCGCGCGAGAGCACGAGTTCCTCGAACTCGACGAGCGCTGGCACCTGGTCGTTTCCCGCCATCAGCGTCTGGTACTTGGATGCGTCCATGTCGGCTGCGTCCAGAAGGCCCAGAACATTGAACACATGGAATCCAGTCCACTCTGCATGCTCATTGGGATTGCGGAGCACCGCGGGGAAGAGTTGGAAGTTGTCGACTCCCGCTTTCCTGAGTGCCGCGACGAAGCGGTCGCTGACCACTGGAATCCTCTCACCGAGCATGTGAGGCAGCGGAACCGATTTCGGAAAGTTCACGCGGAATGTGAGTGGTGACGGCAGGCTCTCTTGTATCAGCGCGCCACGCATGAAGTGAACCCCTTCTGGAATCTTCGGGTTCTCCACGATGCTGTAGTCGCTGTAGAAGTCAGGTTCGATACTCCTGTACATCGGCATGAGGCGCACCCTTTCGGTGGGCTAGAGTCGCGTGCGCTTATGAGTGCACACCGGCTTGTGGTATTCGAGTGCGTACTTCGACAGAAATACATTCCAGCCCTGTCGTGGACCACTCAGCTTGTTTCTCATGAGGCTCGACAGGTTGTCGAATATCTGGTTGGTCGTCACGCTGGGCTGTGGCTTCTTGTCTGGCTTGCAGAGCTGGCATGCATTGCTCCACGCCTCAATGCGCTCATCTATTTCAGCCAGTTTCTTCTTGAGGTATTTGTCATACGATGGATGGAGGTCGCCACCTGGGTCATCCGGGTCGGTGATGGCGTGGTGCCCCTTGTGAAACTGGCGTTGCGTCTTCTCCATCACCTCGATGGCGATGGCAAACTTCTCCTCGAAGCTCTTCGGCCCCCAACTACCACCCTTGTATTGCTCCGGAATGGAGGGAGCCCAGAAGCCATTGTCTGCGTTGTTCACGGAGTACCCGGTGTCGCGTTCGATCTTCCCCTTGGAGGCGGCAATCCACCTCTCGACGGGCTCTCCGTCCAGCGCCTGCTTTCCGCTGATGAGGTGATGGGCCTCGCACGAGTAGGCGCCGCGTTTCGGGTCGGGACTCGTATAGATGGGGGTCGGCTTCGGCTGTGATATCGAAGCCGATTGCTGGTCCTTCTCGCCTTCCTTGGGGCGAGCGCCGCCTTGTTTGGATGGCAGGCGTGAGGGTTTCCCCATGATTTCCTCGAGTGCTCCGGAGTCGTTTGCCGCTCCTGGATGCGTCGTGTATGCCTTCGGCTCCTCTTCTGGACAGAAGGGGCACTCCTTGGCTCCGGGTGAATGGCCAGCGGCGACCGAGACGACCTCACCTATTTCGCTCATGATGAAACTCTAGCACGCCGGGCGCTGGCGCTTGCCATGGATTGGGGCTACCCGGGAGGGAGTGGACGGAACCGACCAACACGCATCAGACCAGCGCAGTTGCGCGCTCCTCAGCCCATGATGTTCTTCTTGTTGTGAAAGAGGGGGTCTCCCAGCCGGCAGACGTTCTTGCCCTCGAACTTCACGTCGAAGGAATACAGCATGAATTCGGCAGGGCCCTTGGTGGAACTGCTCATGACTCCACCGCCCGCCGTTCCGGCCTCGTCACCTGAAGTCGTCTTGTATTCAGCTCCCTTGACCATTGGCATCTTCCCGTTCACCGTTACTTTCTTGGGGCCCTTCGATGCATCCGAGGATTTGCCAATGTTGGGATATGGGATGGGAACGGGCCCACCCGGCGATGGAGTCTTGCATACGTCTGGGAAGACGATGCTCTGTCCGCCGCCATCCTCGGTCGCGATACCACGGCTGTTGGCGAATACCTTTGTACCCATATGCGTCTCCTAGTGCGTTGCCGCCCGGAGCATCACTGCTGCCCGTTCCTCAAGATCAGATGAACACCATACCAGACAAGGTCCCTGCCGATACCCTTTGCTTATCCCTATCGATGCGAGCGCGAGCATCATCGGGCCTAGGGCCGCTCCTGGATCTCCGGTGAACTCAGCAGGGTGTTCGGTACGGTAATCGGCTTCGAAATGCTGTGAGTGCCGTATGTAGGCAACCCCCCACTCCTTCGTCCAGAAACTCTCACCATTGAGGCCCGAATACACGCAGCGGATTCGGGGGGGCTGCGGTGGCGCTCGTTCGAAGAGCACCCGGAAGGCTTGAGCAAGGCCTTCTCCAAGATAGGGTTTCCTGCTGTAGCGGTGTCCTGGCTCGCTGCCCGTACCCGCACTGGTGATGCGCGCGAGCGGTGTCCGCTTCTGCCGCTTCGCCTCTCCTCCCGTCCCCAAGAGGAGGAAGGCAGCGCCCTCACCGGGCACGAAGCCATCGGAGAGGCCATCCACTTTGAGCCGATCCTCCGAATCCAATGTGGCCAGGAGGTGGGCGTCGCAGTACGTGTCCACTCCGCCCACGAGCACCTGGGTGGTGCGGCCGGAGGCAAGCAATTCGAGTGCGCGCTCCACGGCTACCAGGCCCCCCGCGCGTCCCTGGCGGAAGAGTTGGCTCTGTTTTATCTCCAGCGTGACGTTGGCTTGTTGTGCCAGGTGCTCCAAGAAGGCCCCTCCCACGGAATCGCCCCAGGGCTGCGGCTCGGGGAGGGAAAGGAGGAGGGGCGGTGGTCTGTTACAGGTTTGGGTTGCTTCCTGCAGCGCCGTGGAGGCGAGCCGCAGCATTCGCTGATGGCGTACAGGCATCGATCTCATGCCACCGAGCAGGGCGTCATCGAGCGGCGAGAGGTGCTCTTCCTCGAGGAATGCCGCGAAAAGTCGAGCGAGTCGCTTGTCAAGGATGTGAGACTTTCTCACACGCGAGATGCCAGCCCGGATGGCGGAGGCTGTCGCTCCTGCCGTCAATCCCACGGGCGTCACCATGCCGACGCTCAGTACCTCGATGGGAGGCCAAGCTGTCATTCTTGCTCACCTGCTCCTTTGAGGGACTTCACTTGGAACAAGGCCTCTTCTACCTTCAACGAGCGCTTGTCACATTCGACCGCTCCCCGCCAGGTGAGGATCAGTCGTCTCTCCCCAGGCTCCAGGAGCACTGTCTCCATCCTCATGTGTGGCTGCGTCGGCCTGCGGGCGATGCGCACCGTGACGTCCAGCTCACAACGCGGCAGTGCAAAGCGCTGTGGGCCGTCTGGTGATAGGTTGATGAGTTCCACCAACTCGCCTCCCTTCAACCCCTTTGAGGCGCATAGGGGAGGGGGGGCCACCTGAAAGAACTCTGGCCGGAAGTCCAGTGGCAGGTACGGCGCGCGGCGCGCCTTCCATTGCTCATCGTAAGTTCCTGCATATGCCTTGCGCGGCATCCAGGCAGGGGCCACTGGCCCCCATCCGACAGGAGCGGGCGTATCCGAAATGCCGCCGATCAGATGCCGTGGATCCTCCAGATTGGGCAGTGCCTGCCCTACCATTTCCCGTGCGCTGCGCTTCCCGCGGAACCCCTGGCCAACCGGGTTGGAGGGTTCGGCGAGCACCTGCCCCCCCTCCAGTTCGTGCGTTCCGCCGAAGGCCCGTTCATAGACGAGTGGCATGGTGATGAAGGGCTCGGGTGCCGACGCAGTAGGGGATAGCAGTCCGCCACGCCAGGTACGATCACCAAAGACCTGCACCACTTGATGCAGGGGCCCCACCTTCACGGACACGAGGCAGGTTTCTACCGGACGACCTCGCGGTGCGTGGGCTTCGCCCACCACCACGACATCCGTTCCCGGCTTCAACAGGTGAGCCTCGTTCGCGTACTTCAGGCTGGAGGCTCCGGGCTCGCCCCAGTACTCGTCTGCCATGACCAGGGGACACTGTTTGCGCGCGATGGACAGGCGGTCTTGCCGTAGGTCGAACGTGGCTTTCACCACCACATACAACGTGTCCACCCCCTGCTCGTTCGGGAAAAGGAACATGCCGGGGGTGAAGGGGGTCTCGTTACGCGCCTGGAGCATGGGGGGCTTCTTGGCTCAAACGCTGAGTAGCCTGGCAAAGGGGAACGCCGAGGTACGTGTGCTCGCCCCCTTTGCCCGCTCCAAACCGGCTCGTTGCTGCCGGGTGAGGAGGCGTGTAGGGACGTGGCAGGTTCTCCGGCTACGGATGGCCAACTCCCGGGCATGCACATGTCGGCGTCGCATGGAGCCACGCTCTAGCGCAGTCATCAAAACCTCGCTGTGGAAGGGATATCCCATCAGATAGCGAGTCCTGCGCTCGAAGCGTCCTCGCGCCTCGCGCCACCACTCGGTGATGGCTTCCGGGTTGGGCCGAGGCAGCGCGTCCTCGGCCCTGGGGACCAGGTTGGCATCGAGGTCTTCTTGCTCCAGGGGGATGGGTTCCTCGGGAGGTTCCTGCTCGGGGAGCACGTACTGATCCTCCAGACGTAAGCCGGTAATGGCACTGAAGGCCTCTCCCGCCAGACGCGCGACCGCATCATCCGCCAGCCATGCCAGGCATGCGTCCGCGGCAACTGCCCACCCGCTGAATCCCAGGGCCCAGAGGGCATTCGCACGAAGCCGGGGCTCTTGAAGCAATTCCACCAGCAGTTCGACCTCTTTCTCCTCGCAGCCCATGGCCCACAGCACCATGGGCTCCCGGCCGTGGTCGTCACGAGCCGCGAGGACCTTCCGACACACTGTCCACGCATCCCTGACCCCCGCGACCAGTCCCGCCTCGATGGCCGCGTCACGAAGAGCGGGGATCGGGGATGTCAGTGCCTGCGACAGCAGGTTCCGGGGATTGCTTCTGGGGAGCGCGCGCAGGCCCTTGAGTGCCGCTGTTCGTATACGTGCGTTCTCGTGTGTGAGGAAGTCGGCCAGCATCGTGTCCGAAGCCTCCTCGCGTACCACCAGCACTTCCAGCACCGTCGCCAGGAGGTCAGGGTCGTCCGCTTTCAGCAATGGGAGTAGGGACTCACCCAATTCCCGCCCCGCGCAGAGCTCCAATGCTCGCTGGATGCTGGTGCGCTGGTCAGGGCTGGCGTCGCGCAGCAGTGCCTGGCACTTCTCCATCCCCGCGCTGGCCAGCAATGCGAAGGCTGCCGAGGACACCCGCGTCACCTCTTCAGATTCGAGCGATGGTCGCAGCAGGGCCTCGGCCACGGGGTTGCCACCTTCGACCAGTCCGTCCAGGTGAGCCAGCAGGCGCTCCTCCAACTCCGCGGTGTCCGACAGGTCGTAGTCTGGCGCTACGAGGGCGCGCTCCCACTGAGTCCACAGGAAGGAGGCTTCGTCCAGATGCTCCTCGCAGATGTCCATCATGACGCGTGACATGGTTCAGTTGAAATGAACGGAGCCACCCTTGATACGGTTGACGCCTTCGGAGTGTGTTTCGATGTAGGTCCCCTTGATGATGACCTTGCCATTGCGGCGCAGGGTGATGCTGGCCTGGCCGCACTGGAGGACGATCTCGTCCTTGCCCTCGATGACGACCTGCTTGCCGTCCACGTGGGCCTCCATTGGCTGCTGGGGCGCCGGAGTGGGCAGCGAGGCCTCCAGCACCGCGTCCGTCAGCGGAGTGGGGCTCTGCACCTGCTCCATGCCCACCACCAGGGGCAGGCGCGGATCCCCGTTCTCGAAGAGCAGCACCGCGCGCCGACGCGTCGCGATGGCATCCCGCAGCTCCTCGGGCTTGAGCGTGATGGTCCTCCGGGCCGTCAGCGGGCCCGCGCGGTTGCCGTCGTAGTCCACCAGGAAGTGGCCCTCGGCATCGCTGCCGATGAGCCAGCCCAGCCGAGTTCCCGAGATGGGTTCCTGCTCTCCTGGCTCCGGGTTGCTCGCCGCCGATGGATTCGTGGGGGATGTCATGGTGTTCCAGGTCCCTGCTAGTTCTCGGAGATCTTCGAGCCCTTGATGATGACGTCGCCGCTGGCGGTGATCTCGACCTTCGCGCCCTTGATGACCACGTCGCCGTTCTTCTTCACCTGGAGGGTCGCCGAGCCCACCTTGAGGGTGAACTGCTCCTGGGCCACCAGCGAAATCTCCTTGGCCGACAGCGTGTAGCTGTCCTTGACGGCGTGGTTGTGCTTGCCGCCCACGCTCACCAGCAGGTCCTTCTCCACCTTCAAGGTGCGGTTCTTGTCGACCTGCTCGGAGAGGTCTCCACCCACCTGGAGCGTGCGCGAGCCCTTGACCGTCTCGGACTTCTTCGCGCCCACCACCTCCACCTTGGCGCCGCCCACCTGCTCGGACTTGAGGCCGCCCACCATCTGGTTGAGCGCTCCGCCCACCGTCACGGCGTAGGCACCGCCCACGTTCAGCATCTTCCCGAGCCCCACCGTCTCCGAGGAGGCCATCGTCACCGACACGCTCTGGTTGCCGTTCACCGAGATGGCCTGGTCCCCCACCACGGCCTCGGTGTGATTGCCCGTCACCGTCGTCGAGCGATCCTTGACGACCTCCAGGCTCTGGTTGCCGTCGATGACGGAGTCGTCGTTCTTCTTCACCTCGAGCGACTGGTTGCCCTCGATGGTGCGGCTGCGGTCCTTCTTGACCAGCAGCGTCTCGTTGCCGCCCACCTGCTGCGTCTTGTCGTTCTCGACGACGATGTTGAAGTCCTTCTGGGCGTGCAGGAAGATCTCTTCCTCGCCCGCCGCGTCCTCGATGCGCAGCTCGTTGAAGCCGCCGTTGCCGGGGCTGGAGCTGGAGCGCAGCGTGCTCTGCGTCTTGTTGTCGGGCAGCGAGATGGGGGACGGGTTCTGGCCGTTGTAGACGCTGCCGGTGACGATGGGCCGGTCGGGGTCACCCTCGAGGAACTCGACCACCACTTCGTGCCCGATGCGCGGCAGGTACAGCGCGCCCCAGCCCGGTCCCGCCCAGGCCTGGCTCACGCGAATCCAGCACGAACTCTTGTCGTTGTTCTTGCCCTCGCGGTCCCAGTGGAACTGGACCTTGATGCGGCCGTGCGAGTCGGTGTGGATCTCCTCGCCCGGAGGACCCACGACGACGGCCGTCTGAGCTCCCGCGATGATCGGGCGGGACGTGGCGCGCGGCGGGCGGTAGGGCACCGACGCGGGGATGCAGAGGAACTCGTTGCGGTAGCCCTCCTGCTTGTCCTCCGAGGCCTGCCCGTAGGTGAGCACCTCCGGCTGGCTGCCCGAGTGTCTCACCGAGATGGGCAGGTACTTGCGGTTGAGCGCGGCCGACGGGTGCTCGTCCAGCTCGAAGGTGTGGCCCGCCAGCAGGCGCCGGCAGTTGCTGGCGCCGGTCACCAGCTCCGAGCGCGCACGCAGCTCCTCCATGCGCACCTTGGCCAGGCCCTTGCCCACGCCGGCATCCTCGAAACGGGCCGGGTAGTCATAGATTTCGAGCGCGGCCTCGCCCTCGTCGGCGGCGTTGTCGGTGGTGAGGTTCAGCGAGGGCCGGGTGAAGTCGAAGTCGCGCAGGGTGACGGCGCCGGGCTGCACCTCCAGCCGCGCGGCGAACTCGTGCACGGACTCCTGCTCCGCCACCATCTTGCTGCGCTCGCGGAAGACGAGCTTCGCCTCACCCGCCATGGCCGAGCACGTGAGCGAGGCGTCGTTGAGCACCAGCATGTGCCCGTCCTCGGTGTGCTCGAAGTAGTAGAAGATGCCCTCCTCCTCGAGCAGCCGGGACACGAAGTCGAGGTCGGACTCGCGGTACTGCACGCAGTAGTCGCGCTTGGCGTAGGCGCCATTGAGCGACAGCTTGTGCTCCACCGTGGCCTCGTTGAGGACCTTGTGGACGATGTCCGGGACGGTCATCTCCTGGAAGATGCGGCTCTTGCGGGTGTGCCGGAGCGTCCACAGTCGGGGCACCACCGTGACACGGTAGCGCTGGCGCTCGGGCCCCCGGTTGGCGTCCCAGCGCACCACGCGCGACACCATGCCGTTGAAGAAGCGCGCCGTCCCGTCCCCGAGCTGCACGGTCAGCAGCGCCTTCTGCCCCAGCAGTGCCTTCTCATCCACGTTCACGTCGGGCGGCGCCGCCAGGGTGACTTCGACGGAGTACGGCTGAGAGACCGTTTCGTCGGCCTCGAAGCCCACGACGGCCAGCTCGCCCATGGCGTGGGGACCGACCTGGAACTCGAACTCGGGCTGGTTGGCCTGGAGCGCAGCGGTCGCGATCATGGAGTCCCCCCTTACGGGTGTGTTTTGAATCCCTCCACTGTACCCCGTCTGAGGCCCCGTGAGCAGTGCTTCTTCCGGGAAGAAGTGCTGGGATGAAGTGTGGGAGGCCCGGAATCTTCGCGTCCGGGGGGATCGGCCCGGCCCCGCCACCGCTCAGAGGCGGAACTCGGTGAAGGGCTCCCGGCAGGCGGGCCCCGCCGCCACCCACATCGCGCGACGGGCAGGCGCCATCACCACCGTGGCCTTCGTCACCAGGGGCAGGGTTCCGGGCGCGGGCGGCGTGTCGTGCAGGCAGATGCGGCCCTCGGGCGTGCCGTGGTCCGCGAGCATCCGCATCACCGACTCGGGTGTGTGCTTCCCGTGACCGGCCGCCACCTGCTCCGCGATGCGCTCCTTGCGCTTGAAGGTGCAGGGCGACACCTGATGGGTGAAGTCCTGCTCGCGGAAGCGCTCGGATTGGTAGTGATTGGCGTGGACGAGGACGCCTCGCTCCGGGTTCAGCAGGACATGGTCGTTGTACGTGCTCTCGATGCCCACCACGCGCCCGTGCGCGTCCGCGAGGTGGTAGTAGCCGATGCCCCGCGCCGCCGTGACGAGCACTTCCAGCGCCGCGGAGAGGCTCGGCTGGCGCATCGCCTTCGGGAGGTACACGGACAGCGGCACCAGCGAGGGGCACGGCCGGGGCGCGACGAGCGTGAGGTTGGCGCAGTTGCCCACCCCGTCGCTGTTGAGGTGGTAGTACGGCGAGCCGGCCAGGCACAGCGAGAGCTGCTCGCGTCCGTCCGCGTGGCGGATCCTCAGCAGGTCCACCCGCGCGTCCGGGTTCCAGTCGATCGTCTGTCCGATGAGCGCCTGGCCATCCACGGTCGCCTCGCCCGTGAGGGCCAGCGAGGTGCACATGCCTCCGAGCTGCGCGTAGTTGACGGCCAGCTCCAACATGCACTGGAGCGCGAAGGACTCCTCGTAGGGCAGCCCGGCCCCCTCTGCCTGTCCCCGGATGAGCTCGAGCGCCTCCGCGTCGAAGGCGCGCACGTTGGCCTCCAGCTTCATCGCCGTGCGCACCGCGTCCTCCCGAGAGGCGCTCAGCGGGCCCGCGGACAGGGCGTGGAAGAAGGTCTCGGCCGAGGCGCGCAGGCTCTCACGGCACGTCTCTCCCCACTGCTGGCCCACCTGGCGCGGTGTTCCCTGGCACTCGGTGACCCGAACGGTGTGTGTCGTCATGGCGCGCAAGCTACGCCCCGGGTTCCTCCACCGCTTGAACGAATGCGACACGCGTGGGTAGCTTCAGGCCGGCCGGCGGAAGTCGCTCGGAGTCCGGCCCGTCAGCTCGCGGAACTCCCGTGTCATGTGCGCGTGGTCGGCATAGCCCACACGGTACGCCACCTCGGAGAGGGAGCGGGCGGGGTCCTCCCTGAGGGCGGACAGGGCCCCCTGGAGCCGCGCGACACGGGCGTACGTCCGGGGGGAGTAGCCCACGCGCTCCTTGAAGGCCCGCTGCAGCGTGCGCGTGCTGAGGTGGAGCGCCTCGGCCAACTCGCCCGGACTCGGCGTCTCCGGCCGGGCGAGCAGGTGGCGCAGCGCCCGGTCGAAGCTGTCACCCGGAGGCCAGGCCGCTCGCTCCAGGAGGGGAGTGAGCACCTGCCGCATCGGCTCCAGCGAGCCGGCGGCGAGCAACTGCTCCCCGAGCGCGTCCAGGGAGACTCCGCCAATCTCGCGCAACTCCACGGCGCTGTTGACCAGCTCGGCGGGGCTGGCATCCACGAGCCGGGGCATCGCTCCCGGGCGGCAGTGCACGACGAGGTATCCATGGCCGGCCCGCGTCGGGACGTGGAGGGTGCGCGTGAGGGGCCCGTAGAGGATGGCCCGGCATCGCCCGTCCGACAGCTCCAGGAGCAGGTCCACGTTCGCGTCGGGGACGACCTCGTGCTCCCACGTGATGGAGGCCTCGGGCGGCACCCAGAGCAGGAACTCCACGCGATCCGCCAGGGAGGCGGGGGCGGGCCCCTGCTGTGTCCACGGGAGAGGCGGGGTCGTGGCGGGCATGGGCCGAATATAGTCCCGGACCCGCCCCCATGACCTCCCTGGACCGGAAGACGCGCGGAAGGACCTCCCATCAACGCCTACAGGCGCTCGACGCGTACCTGGCCCACTCCGAGCGTGGGTTGCTGACACGTGGGGATGGGGCGTGGGCGCGGGCCGCCTTCGTGGACCTGGGTTTCGGCGAGCACCCGTGGACCACGCTCGAGAGCGCCCGGGCCTTCCGCGAGCTCAACCCCGGGCTTCCGGTGGTGGGCGTGGAGCTGGAGCCCCCGCGCGTGGAGTCCGCCAGGGAGCACGCCGATGCGCTCACCGACTTCCGGCAGGGAGGCTTCGAGCTGCCCCTGCGGCCCGGGGAGAGCGTGCGCCTCATCCGCGCCATGAACCTGTTGCGCGGCTACCGCCCCGAGGAGGTGCCCGCCATCCACCAGACGCTGGGCGGGGCGCTGCTCGAGGGCGGGCTGCTCGTCGAGGGCAGCACGGACACGCCCGGGGCCGTGCTGGTGGCGCACCTGCTCCGGCGCGTTCCGGAAGGGATCTCTCGCGAGGCCCTGCTCTTCCACACCGACTTCAGCCGCGGCTTCGCGCCCGTGCTCTTCCGCGACTGGATGCCCCGGGACTTCCGCCGCCGGGTGAAGCCCGGAGAGCCCATCCATGCCTTCTTCGCAGATTGGACGGCGGCGTGGCAGGAGGTGCGCGAGGCGGGACACGTGGAGCCTCCCGAGGCCTTCCGCCACTCCGTCCTCCGGCTGGCTGTCCGCATCGAGGGACTCGTCACGGACGCGTGGCTGCTCGAGCACGGCTATCTGCTCTGGAAGCCCCCAGGCGGCGTTTTCCGGTAGAGCTGGAGTCCTCGCCTCCCTTCGGCGAGGGCCGATAGAATTCCGGGTTTGGTCCGGCAAGGAAGTTCCCCTTAAATGCCCCCCACCGTGGCTCCGATCCGCTCCGTTCTCTGGTTGCTCGTCGTCGTCCTCTCCGTTTCCTCCGCGCGGGCGTGGGCCCAGGCCTATGACGGCGCGCGCCGTGAGGAGGTGGACGCTGGTGTCCACACCCCGGTGCTGACGAAGGCACCCGAGCTCGTCCACTTCGTGGAAGCCGTCTTCCCGCCGGAGGCCGCCGCCGCCGGCAAGACGGCCTCGGTGGAGATGCTCATCACCATCGACGAGAAGGGCCAGGTGTCCGACGCGCAGGTGGTGAAGCCCGTGGGCGATGGCTTCGACGAGGCGGCGCTCGCGGCGGTGCGCCAGTTCCAGTTCTCCCCGGCCGAGGTGGATGGTGCGCCGGCCCCCATTCAAATCCAGTACGTCTACAACTTCGTCCTCCAGCCGCCGAAGGTGGAGGAATCCGCCCCGCCGCCCCCGCCGCAGGCCACTCTCACCGGGCAGTTGCTGGCTCGCGGGAGCCGCTCGCGCGTGGACGGAGCCACAGTGCGCTGCGGGGACGATCCGGAGGCCCCCGAGGCGCTCTCGGACGCGGAGGGCCACTTCACCCTGAAGGTGACGCCGGGCGTGTGTGACGTGCGCGTGGTGGCCAACGACTACCACCTCTTCACGACGAAGGAGACGCTCGCTCCGGGCGAGACGACGGAGGTCATCTTCTACCTGCTGCCCAAGGCGCCGGGCTACGAGACGGTGGTGCGCGGCGTGCGCGAGAAGAAGGAGGTGGTGCGCCGCACCCTGGAGCGTCAGGAGTTGCAGAAGGTGCCGGGCACCTTCGGAGACCCCATCCGTGTCATCCAGAACCTGCCCGGCGTGGCGCGTGCTCCCTTCATCTCCGGCCAGCTCATCGTGCGCGGCGCGGCGCCGGACCAGACGCTCACCTACTTCGACGGCGTGCAGGTGCCGCTCCTCTACCACCTGGGCGGCGGGCCCTCGGTGCTCAACGCCGAGTTCATCGACAAGGTGGACTTCTACCCGGGCGGCTTCAGCTCGCGTTACGGCCGCGCGGTGGGCGGCGTGGTGGACGTGTCCACGCGCAAGGGCGCCTCCGACACACTGCACGGCTCGGCGAAGGTGGACCTGCTGGATTCGGGCTTCTTCCTCGAGGCCCCCGTCACCGACGGCATCTCCGTCGCCGGTGCCGCGAGGCGCTCGTACGTGGACGTGCTCCTGCCGCTCGTGCTGCCCGAGGACCCCGAGGGTGGCACGTTGCTCGTGCTGCCCCGCTACTGGGACTACCAGGTGCGCATGGACTTCGGCGCGAAGCGCGGCAGCGAGCCGGGCCCGGGCGGGCGCCACAGCGGGTACGTGATGGCCTTCGGCTCGGACGACCTGCTCAACGTGGTGGCCACCGGCGGCGGACGCAACCGCGACGTCACCGTGGACACGCGCACGCTCTTCCACCGCGTCACGGGCAACTGGACGTACCGGCTCGGCAACCTCACCTCGGTGTTCACCCCGTACGGGGGCTATGACCTGGCCCGCTTCGGTTTCGGTGAGACGAAGCTCGACGCGAACGTCTGGTCGCTCGGCGGGCGCGAGGACCTTTCGCTGGAGCTGACGTCCTGGCTCACCGCCCGCGCCGGTGCGGACGCGCGCTTCGAGCACACGGTGGCGGGCGGCAAGCTGCCCGTCCTCGGGGGCATCCAGTACCCGGCCTTCCCCGGCTCCGAGCCCAAGGCGGAGATGCAGGAGCTCAAGCGGGTGGCCAACGCCTTCGATGGCGGGCTCTATGGAGAGCTGGATCTCAAGTTCGGGCTGGTGACGCTGACGCCCGGCGTGCGCGCCACCTACGCCCGCATCTACGGCCAGGATCGCTTCGTCGCCGACCCCCGGTTGTGGGCGCGCTACCAGCCGACGGAGAGGACGGCCGTCAAGGGCAGCCTGGGTCTCTACAGCCAGCCGCCGAACACGTTCAACCTGGAGCCGGCGCCGCTGGGCAACCCCGCCCTCACCCACGAGCGCGCCTTCCAGACGAGCCTGGGCGTGGAGCAGCAGCTCACCGAGGCCCTCAGCGTGGACCTCACCGGCTACTACAACCGGCGCTACGACCTGGTCGTCTCTCCGGGCGAGACGGTGCAGAACGACGACGGCACGCTGACGCGCTACCAGTACGGCAATCGGGGGCTGGGGCGCGCCTACGGCATGGAGATCATGCTGCGGCACGCGGTGACGCGTAACTTCTTCGGCTGGATCGCCTACACCCTCAACCGCTCGGAGCAGCGGCGCGTGGGAGGCAACGACTACCGCCTGACCACCTGGGACCAGACGCACATCCTCACCGCGGTGGCCAGCTACCGGCTGCCGTATGGCTTCGAGCTGGGCGCCCGCATGCGCTACGTCACCGGCCGGCCCACCACGCCGCTGCAGCACGTCTTCGACATCTACAACGTGGATCGCAACGGCTTCTCCGGCTCGTACGGTGAGATCAACTCCATCCGCTACAAGCCCTTCCACCAACTGGACCTGCGGCTGGAGAAGAGCTGGCTCTTCCAGAGCTGGACACTCGCCGCCTACATCGACGTGCAGAACGTCTACAACGCCTCCAACGTGGAGGCGACCTTCACCGATTATCGGTTCCGCGAGCAGTTCGAGGTGCCCGGCATCCCGATCCTCCCGGTCCTCGGCATCAAGGGGAGCTTCTGAGTCATGCGCCACCTGTCCATCATCCTGGGCCTGCTGTTGGGCGCCGCCTGCGTGGGGTCCGAGGACACTCCGTCGAACGTGAAGGATCTGCGCGTGCTCTCCATCCGGACGGATCCTCCGGAGTTGTTCGCCGACACGTGCTCCACGGACCCGGCGTTGCTCGTGGATGCGCTCGTGCGCCCGGTACGTCTCACCGCGCTCATCCCGGACCCGGCGGGAGAGGGCCGGGACCTCGACTACACGTTGTGGGCGTGTGCCGACCCGGATGACGACACCTGCAAGGAGGATCGCGTGGAGCTGGCCCGCGGCGTCACCAAGGCCGGCGAGCTGGTCATCAACCTGTTCCCTGGCCCGGGCGCGGCACGGCTGGCCGATGGCACCTTCCTGGTGCAGAAGGTGCTCGAGAAGGACACGTACCGGGGCCTGGGTGGCGTGCGCCTGCCGCTGGTGCTGTGGGTGCGCGGCGGCAACGAGCAGGTCTACGCGCAGAAGCTGATGGTGTACGGCTGCCGCTTCTTCCCGGAGATGAAGCCCAACGAGCAGCCGGAACTGCCGGGCCTGCTGCTGGAGGGCCAGCCGTGGGGTGCGGAGGCGCCGCGCGAGCTGTCCGGCCCGGGGCCCTTCAAGCTGGAGCCCGCGGACTTCTCCGCGCTCGAGGAGCCGTACGTGGTGCCCTCCTTCGAGCTCAAGCCGGTGCAACTCCAGGAGTCCTGGAACCTGTCGTGGTACAGCACGCTGGGCAGGATCTCCCCGGACAACACGGGCGGGGCGGACCTGGGCGGCGGAGAGGGGAAGCACCACGTGGAGTGGCAGCCTCCGGCGTCGGCACAGGCCCAGGAGGTGCGCTTCTGGGTGGTGGTGCGCGATGGGCGCGGCGGCATGTCCTGGGTGACGCGGACGGTGAAGTACACGCCGTGAGCCCCCGCGCTCAGGGAGTCGCCGTCACCGAGAGCTCCTCGGGCTTCAGGGCCTCAGAGAAGAGGAGGAGCTTGCCGCCCTCGGCGGGCTGGAGCTTCAACGCCGTGGGCAGCAGCACCTCGCGCTCGGAGTAGAGCGGCGGCGGCGCGGAGGGCCAGGTGCCGCTCTCCGCGCGGTGCTCCTTCACCAGGGCCAGCGCGAGCAGCAGGTCCAATCGGGCCCGCTGCTTGTCCAGGCGCCCGGCGAAGAGCTCGTAATCCGGCCCGTCTCCTCGGAGGAACGGATTCCACGAGCGTTCAAAGGCCCGACCCAGTGTGACGAGCCGGGCGCTTCGCTGGGCAGGGGGAAGGTCGGCGACCGCGATGGCCTGGTCGTTGAGCTTCTGGGAGATGGGCCAGGCCTCCTGCATCAGCGCGCGCACGACGAGGGGCGGCATGTTCGTGGGAGTGATGTACGCCATGTATGCATTCACCTCGGTGGCCACGGCCCTGGCTCCCGCCGGGAGCGCGTCGAGCTGGTTCCGGTCGAGCGTCCAGCCCGCGGTGAGGAGCGGCATGTAGACGCGCTCATCCCGCAGGGCCGAGGAGAACGGAGCGAGACTCGCGCGGATGCGCCGCAGCGCCACCTGGGCGCGCCGCCGGGCCCCGGGAGTGGCGTGGTCGAGTGCCTCGGCGCACGGGAAGAACAGGAGGTCGTGGCCGGACGCGGAGACCATCGCGCCGATGAGCGCGTTGCCGTACCCCATGTCCCGTGCGAGCGCGAGCCCATCCAGGCAGCTCTCCAGCGCCGCATCGGCCTGACCCTGTTCCGTCTGGAAGCGCATCTCGAGCGCCGCGAGCTTGAGGATGTTCTGGATCGGCAACAAGGCCGTCCGCTGGTAGGGGTGCTTGGGGTCATCGAAGATACGGAGCCCCTCGGGCAGTCCTCCCACCGCGGCCCGGGAGGTCCGCAGCGTGCGTTGAACCAAGGACCGGCCCTTCTCGAGCGCCTCGCGGCACTCGCGGGGCAGCTCCGAGAGGGGACGCACTCCGTCGCGGACGTCCGAGCACGCCTCGCCCACCGCTTCCGAGGGCCTGGGCTGGGAGTCATAGAGGGCGATGAGCTCCGGCATCAGAGGCCCGAGTGCCTCGGCGAGTGTCCCGGACGTGGGCTCGTCGACATGGGAGGGCCGTGCGACATGTTCTGCGGCGGCGGTGCGCTCGCGGGCATCCGCGACCAGCACATCCGCGGCTTCGTGGGCCCGCTGCTCCAGCCGCCAGCGTGCGCCAAAGGCCACCAGCACCACCACCAAGATGCTGCTCACCACGATGATGCAGATGGTGCGGAGCTTGCTGGCCGCGCTCGGGGTCGTCATGCCCGGTATTGTGCGGACGTGGCGCCGCGGACCACAAGGCACGGTCAGCGGAGTTGTGTCCGCGGCTGAGCGGGAGCCGCGGGCAGGGCTCCGGCGTCCTCCACGATGGTGGCGAAGCGGTCCCCCAGCTCCGCGAGCGCGCTGGCTTGCACCCACTGGGCGGGGATGAAGCCTCCCTTTCCATCGGGCAGGTCCCTGGTGGCGGTGGCCCGGGCCACCACCGTGGTGCGGTAGCCCAGGTCGAGCGCGGCCCGTGCGGTGCTGCTGATGCACATGTGCGTGGCGAACCCCACCAGGACGAGCTCGGTGCGGCCGAGTTGCTTCAGCCGCTCGTGCAGCTCCGTCCCGGCGAACGAGTTGGGCAGCTGCTTGATGAGCACGGTCTCACCGGGCTCGGGCGTGAGCGCGGGGACGACGGCGGAGAAGGGGCCCTCGGGGTTGAACAACACCGACCCGGGCTTTCCATGGTGCACGATGTGGAAGACGGGCACGCCCCGCGCCTGGGCCCAGCGCCTCACCCGGGCGGCCTCGGCGATGGCCTCCTCGACTCCGGCCAGCGGCACCGAGCCCCGGACATACTCCTCCTGGGCGTCGATGATGACGAGCGCGGCCCGGCTGGGGTCGGCCACGTGGGGTGGGACTCCCGCGAAATCGAGCAGGCTGCGAGGCGCGGGCCGCACGGTGCCGAGGCAGGCGGTCGTCGCGAGCATCGAGAGCGGGAGGAGATTCCTCCAGGGAATGTGGAGCGCGGCGGAGGGGAACGGGCGGAACATGGTGGCGGACTCCTCGTGAAGCGTGACGCCTGAAGAAGTAACGCCGGCCCGGGCTGCGTTGAATCGGGTTCTCCGCCGAGTGAGCCTGCGTTTTTGCAGGGTCGGCCCACCTCGTGGCTTCACTTCGCCGCGGGCTGACCGGCGGGCATGCAGCGGCTGCCGAGCGCATCTTCCACGCACTGCTCTTGAGAGAGGCACTCGCCCCGGCAGGGGAGGGGATCGCAATAGCCCGTCTGGGTGTTGCACGTGGTTCCAGGCAGGCAGGTGGCGTAGCAGCCGCCCTGGGCCCGAGAGACGGCGGACATGGCGACTCCCCAGAGGAGGGCGCCACCTGCTCCATTGCTGCAGCCACCGGCCGCGAGCGAGAGGAGGCTCACGGCAATCATTCCCAAGCGAAGGCGGAGGTTCATGGTGGCCCCAGTCTACTTCTGACGGGAGGCCCACCAGATACCCGCATGCCGCAAGGCCTCGGCATAGGAGACACCCGGTGGCGCCAGCGCGGACACCGTGACCACCTCGTCGAAGAGGGAGCCGCCTGTTTCCGCGTCGGGAGCGACCATGCCCGCGAACATCACCGAGCGCCTGCCGAGCGCCCGCGCTTCCCGGGCCAGGGAGCCGGGGCCCTTGCCGAGTGCCGTCTGCCGATCGAAGCGTCCCTCGCCGGTGAGCACGGCCTCGGCGGCGGCGAGCCGCTCGGACAGGCGGAGCGTCCGGGCCACCAGCTCGTAGCCGGAGACGATCTTTCCTCCAGCCAGGGCCGCGAGCCCGTAGCCGAAGCCTCCGGCCGCGCCCGCGCCCGGCGTCTGAGCGACTTCGGGCGAGACGACTTCGGCGAGCCGGGCCAGGGCGGATTCCAGCTCGGCCACGGCGCTCGCGTCCGCGCCCTTCTGCGGCCCGAAGAGGCGCGAGGCTCCATCGGGTCCGAGCAGCGGCGCGGTGACGTC
Source organism: Vitiosangium sp. GDMCC 1.1324 (assembly GCF_003044305.1). Lineage (GTDB taxonomy): Bacteria > Myxococcota > Myxococcia > Myxococcales > Myxococcaceae > Archangium. The sequence goes on from NZ_PZOX01000020.1 coordinate 129,836, forward strand.
CGTGGCCACCAGCAACTCCACCTGGGAGAGCCGCGGGTGCCGTCCGCTCGCGTCCACCCGTGCGAGCCGTTTCAGCGCGGCCCCGCCAGGAGGAAGGGGCACACCGTGTGTGTCGAGGAACCGGAACCCGAGCGCCGCGAGGGCCCCAGTTCCCCCGTCATTGGTGGCGCTTCCTCCGAGCCCGATGATGAGCCGTTCACATCCGCGGTCCAGTGCCTCGCGCATCAGCTCGCCGGTGCCGGAGGTAGAGGTGCGCAAGGGGGCTCGCTCGCTCTGCGTGAGCAGGGACAGCCCGGAGGCCGCGGCCATCTCGATGACCGCCGTGCGCCCCGAGTCCAGCAGCCCGTAGGCCGCCCGCACGGGAGTACCGAGCGGACCCTGAACGGTGCACGTCACCCGCTCGCCTCCCAGACCCGCGAGCAGCGCGTCCACGGTGCCCGGCCCTCCATCCGCGAGCGGAGCCACGTCCAGCTCCACCCCGGGCGCTCCCTGGCGCAACCCCTCGGCCAGGGCGGTGGCGGCCTCGGCGGCGGTGAGCGTCCCCTTGAACTCCTGTGGCGCGACGAGCCAGCGACTCACGGCTTGGGCTCGGTGGGCTCCTGCCCGGAGGAGGCCTCCGCGTGCCACTCGAGGATGGGCCGGGGGCCGGTCAACGACGGCAGGATGCGCTCGGAGACGCGCTCCAGGCGGAGCAACAGGGCGCTCACCGTGTCCGCGGGCTGGCGGGCCGGGCCGCGGATGCGCTCGCAGAAGAAGGTGCGGCAGCCGAACGGGCGCTCCGCGTACACGGTGCAGCGCTTCCCCGCCGCGTCCAGGTAGGGACAGCCTCCGTCCTCCCTCGGGGGTGGCAGCGGATGGTGGCGCGTCAGGAGCAGCCACTCGGGGTACCAGAGCCAGGGTTGACGCTTTGTCTTCGAGAGCTGGCAGCACTCGCCGCTCGCCGGGCACGAGAAGGGCGCATACGCCGCATCCGCCTGCCGGTAGATGGCGCGCAGTTCCTGGAGGGCGCGCGCCTCCTCGCGGGCGCTCACGGCCGTGGGGGCCTCGTCGATGTCGTCGTCCCAATCCGGGGAGTGCATGGGTTGTGTGTTCGGTCAAAGGCTGCAGTGGAGAAGAGCTTACCCGCCATGGGCCCGCCATGCCGCGCGGATCCCGTGGTCCGAGGCGACCATCCAGGCGGCCCTGGACACGAGGGCCCATCAGGCCAGGGGCCGGCACACCAGGTCCTCGCGCGTCTCGTCCAGTGACGCGTGAGCACCTATGGGTACGGAGCGCTGGCCGAGGTGTGTGCCGGGTTGCGGGGGCTCGAGCCGCTGGAGCAGGGGAGGGATTGGCTCGAGCGCTTCATGCAGTGCGATGTGGGGTGGCCGGATTCTTGAGGGCTGTGCTCCTCCAGCAATGGCTGTGGCCCTGCGCGCATTATATCTCCTGAATCACGCACGAGCGGCGATATGGACATGGCTGAGTTGCAGATCTCCGGCGAGATGGTCACGAAATGGCAGGAAATCGTCAATCTGCTCGCCGAGATCATGCACGTGCCTGCCGCGTTGATCATGAAGTTCGATCCGCCCGAGCTCGTCGTCTTCGTCGCCAGCGAGTCGAAGGGCAACCCGTACGAGCGCAACGAAACGACCTGCAACCTCACGGGGCTCTACTGCGAGACGGTGATGCGCACTCGCCTGCCGCTCCTGGTCCCCGACGCCCTCGCGGACGAACGCTGGATGTCGAACCCGGACGTCGAGCGGGGAATGATTTCCTATTTTGGTTTACCGATTCTCTGGCCCAGTGGGGAGGTCTTCGGGACGATCTGCGTGCTCGACGACAAGAGGAATGCCTACAGCGAGCTGTACTCTCGGCTCCTGGTGCAGTTCCGCGACGTGGTCCAGGCCGACCTGCGATCGCTCTTGCTCCATGCCGTCCGCCTGGCCGAGGAGACCCGGGCCAAGGCGTGCCTCGAAGTGCAGGTGGCCGAGCGCACGGCCGCGCTCACCCGGGCGAACGCACAGCTCCAGCGTGACATCGTCGAGCGCAAGCGTGCGGAGGAGTCCCTGCGTGCGAGTCAGAGATTGCTACAGGCCGTGATCGACAACTCGATTGCCATCATCTTCGTCAAGGATGCGCAGGGGCGTTATCTGCTCGTGAATCGCCATTTCGAGCAGTTGCGCCGCGTCTCCCGGGAGGCCGCCGTCGGCAAGAGTGACAAGGAACTCTTCCCCAGCGAGTGCGCCCGCGCCGCTCTCCTGCTCGACCAGCAGGTGTTCGCCACCGGTGGAGCCCTGGAGACGGAGGAGGCCCTGCTGCAGGACGACGGCTCCCACACGTACCTCACCCTCGAATTCCCTCTGCGTGACGATTCCGGTGCGTCCTATGCGGTGTGTGGCATTTCGACGGATATCACGGAGCGCAAGAGAATCGAGGAGGCGCGCGTCCGCCTTCTCGATCAGGAGCAACGCGCCCGCGCTGCTGCCGAATCGGCGATCCAGCTGCGGGACGATTTCCTGGCCATCGCCTCCCACGAGCTCTACACCCCCATTGCCAGTCAGAAGCTCGCATTGCAGAGCCTGTTGCGCGAGGCGGGCAAGGGCCCGTCGGGGCCGCCCAGGCTGCTCTCCCGGGCCGAGGCGCAATGCAGGCGGCTCGAGAGGCTGGTGGAGGAATTGCTCGACGTCAGCACGATACAGGCCGGTAGGCTCTCGCTTCACCTCGAGAAGGTCGACCTCGTGGCGCTCGCCCAGGACGTCGCGGGGCGCTTCGAGGGGGAACTCATGCAGGCCCGGAGCCCTTTGCTCTGGCGCATCGAAGGACCCGTGGTGGGCACCTGGGATGGGGATCACCTGGACCAGGTCGTCACCAACCTCCTCATGAATGCCATCAAATACGGGGCGGGCAAGCCGATCGAGATTGGCGTCATGGCCCGGGAGGGGATGGCCAGGCTGGTCGTCGCCGATCAGGGCATCGGCATCGCGCCGGATCGGTTGCCGCATATCTTCGAGCGCTTCGAGCGTGGCGTCTCGGTGAAGAGCTACGGCGGCCTGGGTCTCGGGCTGTACATCGCCCTCCAGATTGTCGATGCGCACGGCGGCTCGATCAGGGTCGAGAGCACGCCCGGGAGGGGCTCGATCTTCACGGTCGAGCTCCCCTGCGGGCCTTCGCTGGCGGCATAGGTCCCCGGCGCCTCGGTCGTCGTCAGACGGCCCCGGCCCTGGATGCAGTGTCGCTCAGAGCACGCGGAGCACGAAACACTTCAGGTAGCGCGTCTCGCGCAGGCTCAGCAGCACCGGGTGGTCCTTGCCCGCGCCACGCTTCTCGATGATCTGCACCCGCCGCTTCGCGTCCGCCGCCGCCGAGGCCAGCATGTCCTCGAACATCTGCTCGTCGATGTGGTACGTGCAGCTCGCGGAGATGAGGTAGCCGCCCGGCCGCAACAGCTGCATGGCGCGCAGGTTGATCTCCTTGTACCCGCGCAGTGCTCCCTCGATGGCGTCCTTGTTCTTTGCGAACGACGGCGGGTCCAACACGATGGTGTCGAAGCGCCGGCCCTCGTCCACCGCGTCGCGCAGGAAGTCGAAGGCGTTGGCCACCACCACGTCCACGTTGGTGAGCTTGTTGGACGCCGCGTTCTCGCGCAGTTGCGCCGCCGCCTGGTCGGAGATCTCCACCGCGGTCACAGTCTTGGCCCGCGTCGCGAGCTGCAGCGCGAAGCCGCCCACGTACGAGAAGCAGTCCAGCGCCTCGCCGAAGGCGTACTGCGACGCCATGACGTGGTTCTCCCGCTGGTCCAGGAACGCGCCTGTCTTCTGGCCCTCGAGCAGGTCAGCGCGCACGCGCACCAGCCCCTCGTCATAGGCCACGGGCCCGGGCAGCGTGCCGTACAGCACACCCTTCTCCTGGGGCAGACCCTCCAGCGCGCGCACGCCCACGTCCGAGCGGTTGACGATGGCGCGTGGCTTGAACAGCTCCACCAGCAGGTCGACGATGAGCTGCTTGCGCTGCTCGGTGCCCGGGATGAGGAACTGGACGCTCAGTGTGTCGCCGTAGCGGTCCACCACGAGACCGGGCAGCAGGTCCGCCTCGCCGTGTACCACACGGTAGGTGTTCTCACCGGGGAGGGCGCGCCGACGCATCGCGTCCGCCTGGGCCAGGCGCTGGCGGAAGAAGTCCGCGTCCACCAGCGCGTCCTCGTAGGAGAGCCAGCGCAGGGAGATCTTCGAGTGCTTCGAATAGAAGGCCTTGCCCAGGAACCAGCCGCGGCCGTCCACCACGCGCACCACCTCGCCTCCCTGCAGGGCGGGGTCGCCGTTGAGGTCGGCGCGGTAGATCCACGGGTGACCGCCCTGCCAGCGCTCGACGCCGCGGCGGATGATCGAGACCTGGGGCAGCCCGTCGGGGCCGATTTCCGGGGCGAGCCGGTCCGGTGCGGGCACCTCCGGGCGGTGCTGGGGGCGCTTGCGGCCGGCGGGGGCTCCGGGGCGGCGGTCGTGACGAGGTCCTGAGGTTGGCTTGGGCATGGCTTTAGCGGCGTATACTCCAACCCGCGTGAGATACGACCTGCTCCTTCAATCCATGGTCCCCGGTACACCTTTCGACAGCGACCGGGTGGAGGCCCTCCTGGAAACCCGGGGGGCGAAGGTACAGCCCGGGGGTGGGCGTGCCTGGCTGCTGGAGAACGGCTCGGTGGAGATCCACCCGCTGCGCGAGGGCGGCCAGTGGGTGGCCACCGAGGTGCGAGTGCCGCTGATGGACCGGACGGAGCTCGTGCGAGAGGTGGTCCCCAAGCTGGCGGAGCTGGCCAAGGAGGCTGGGGTCCGGTTCTTCGACCCGCAGCTCGGGCGCGAGCTCTCCGCCCACGATGACGGCATGGTGGCGGACCAGTACCAGCGCACCGCGCACTACGCGGGGGAGATGATGGGGCTGGCGTCGGCCATGCCCATCAGCACTACCGAGAGCGAGGGGTTTCAGCCCACGACGAAGATCGTATTCGGCGTCATCGGCTTCTTCACCCTGCTGTACCTGCTGGTTGACTGGATCAACGGCCAGCTCGGCGGTTGAGCTTCACGAGTCCTTCGTCCGAGCGTTGGCGGCCGCTGGGCATTACGTTCGGCAGGTGTTCAAGTACCTCTTCCTCGCGTTCGTGGTCGTCCCGTTCGTCGACCTATACCTGCTGCTGGCCATCGGCCGGGAGGTCGGCCTCTGGCCTACGGTGGGCCTGGTGCTGGCCTCGGGCCTGTTCGGTTCCTTCCTGGCCCGGAAGGAGGGCGTGCGCGTCCTCCGCCGCTGGCAGGAGTCGGTGGCTCAGGGCCTGGTGCCCCAGGAGGGACTCCTGAGTGGGGTGCTCGTCCTCGCGGGAGGCGTGCTGCTGGTGATACCGGGCGTGCTCACCGACGTTGCCGGCCTCGTGCTGCTGTTTCCTCCGACACGCCGGCTCGTGGCCCGGATGGTCCGCCGGAGGCTCGAGCGCGGCATGGCGGAGGGCTCGGTGCGCGTCACCACCTTCCAGTCGGGTCCGTTCCCAGGGGGTCCATTCGAGACGCCCCAGGAGGACGAGCCCTTTGCCCCCCGTCCCTCGTGGCCTCGCCTCGAGCGCCGGCCAGGGGACGAAGTCGACGCCGAGTTCACCGAGGAGGACGGGCCCGGGCGCGGATAGGGCGCCTCCCCCGCCGGCAGCTCAGAAGATCCGCTGAACCTCGCGTACCAGGACCGTCATCTTGCCCGCGCAGATGTCGTTCAGGCGATGGCAGTCGAGCTCGCGGGTCTCCTGTAGCTCCAGCGTCTCGTCCAGGAGGGGCTCCTTCCGAGCGCTCCAGAGCCGCAGGTGGACGTGCTCATCGTCGGTCCAGGAGACCTGAACCCGCAGCGACAGGCGCTTGCCTTGGTGCTCGAAATCCACCGACGACAGCTCCACGGGCGCGAGCGTGTACGCCCCGGTCACGGTGGGGAGCTGGAGGAGGAGCTGCACCGGACGTTGGTGCTCCTCGGCCGTTTTGAGCTGCAGCGTGTGCTGGCCGGTGATGCGCAGACCCATGAAGTCCAGGGTCGGCGGGTGCTCGTCGGCCATGGGCTTCAGGACGGGTTGCTTCCGATTGCCCTCGACGAAGGCGATGGCGCCCTTGGGCGTGCGGACGTAGCCGGTGCAGCGTTCCTTGGAGGAGCAGTCGAGGGTGAGGCGCCAGTCGGCCCCCGCATCGGGACAATCCTTGGGCACCTCCAGCTGACCCTGGGCCTTCGGGGTGAGGATGAGGCTCTGGGTGGTCCGGGTGCGGCAGACGAAGTCCACGTCCACCGCGAGTGCGATGACCTCGACCGGAGACTCCTTGCTGGCCGGGGTCCCATCCGCGGCGAGCACCAGGGCGAGGACAGAGAGGGCGGAGAGCATGGCCCGGGTCTATCACGGGACGTGGGCGCGTCCTTTTTTCACCGGCTCGGGTCGACGATCGCCTGGTAGACGAGCTGACGCAGCTGTGAGCGGAGAGGGTAGGTGCTTGATGGGAGCAACTGGGTCATGAACACGACGGACAGCTCCTCGGCCGGGTCGACCCAGAACGAGGTACTCGCCATGCCGCCCCAGTGGTATTCGCCCACGCTCGTCGGCGTGCGGTAGGCGACCGGATCGATGACCACGCCGAAGCCGAGCCCGAACCCGACGCCGTCGTACCGCGTCTCGGCGAACAACGGCCGGCCGTAGGCGGTGAGGTCCACCCCCCCGGGCAGGTGGTTGCGGGTCATGTAGCGGACGGTCCTCGGGGAGAGCAGCCGCGTGCCCTCGAGCTCGCCGCCGTTCAAGAGCATCCAGGTGAAGCGCGTGTAGTCGCGCGTCGTCGACACCAGTCCGCCGCCGCCCGACAGCCATGTCGGAGGCGACAGGATCCGCTTGCCGAGCACGTCGTTGCGGATGGGCCGGGTGGGTCCGGGGGCGAGCGAGTACAGCGCGGCCAGTCGATGCTGCCGGTCCTCGGGGCACCAGAACGCGGTCTCCGTCATCCCGAGCGGGCCGAAGATGCGCTCGGCGAAGAAGGCATCGAGCGGCTGTCCGGACACGACCTCGACGAGCCGGCCGAGGACGTCCGTGGCCACCGAGTAGTTCCACTCCGCGCCGGGCTGGAAGGTGAGCGGGAGCTTCCCCCACGCGCGGACACACGCGGCGAGGTCGAAACCCTCCGGCGCGCCGAGGTCGAAGCCGTGGAGCCGGTGGAGCTCATCGGTGACGTGGACCCGGTGGAAGCCGTAGGTCAACCCCGCGGTGTGCGTGAGCAGGTGCCACACGCGGATGGGCTCCGTCGCGGGCACGGTGACCGGCCGGGTCGCGGGACCTCCGACGTAGACGCGCGGCTCGGCGAACTCGGGCAACCACCGGCTGACGGGATCGGAGAGCTCGAACGCTCCTTCCTCCCACAGCATCATCGCCGCGACGGAGGTGATGGGCTTCGTCATGGAGTAGATGCGCCAGAGGGTGTCCGTCTCGACGGCGCGGTTGGCCTCCTTGTCGGCGAGCCCGTACGACGTCAGGTGGGCGACCTTGCCGCGGCGCGAGACCATCACCTGCCAGCCCGCGAGCCGCCCGTCGTCGACGTACCGGCGGAAGTGCGTGTCGATGCGCCGCAGCCGCTGCGCGTCCAGGCCGACCTCGCCCGGGTCGACGTTGATGCCGAAGTCCGCCATGTGTTGATGCTCCTCGAGGTGCGGTTGCGGGTGCCGCAAGGTACCAGCAAAACCCGGGTTCGGGACCGAGGGTTCACGGGTCCGGCAATCGGAGGGGGGCGCTCCCGGCGGCCAATACGGGGGACCTGCCTTGTCGCCTCGGTCACCGCACGGGCGGCCATGGTGGGGAGGGAGCCGGCAGGCGTTGCGCGCGAGTCATGGAGAAATTAAGCGGCACATGCGCATCCCTGTCCTCCATGGAAAACCAGTCGAGCGGCCCGCCTCCGGGGAGATCCACTTCCCCAATGGCAATCGGGCCCGGTGGGTGGGCGTTCCCACCGATGCGGACCCGGAAGCCGTCCTCCAGGCCCTGCGGCTTCCCCGGCCGCAGGCGTTGCTCCTGCTTCTTGGGGGCGCGGACGAGATGGATCCGGCCATCGGCACACGCCTGCGGCAACTCATCAGCCGGGGTCTCGCACAAGCCGCCGACGAGGCGGATGCGCTCATCCTGGATGGAGGTACCCACGCGGGCGTCATGGCCCTGATGGGGCAGGGCGTAGCCGACCGTGGGCACCACCCCCTGCTCGTGGGCGTTGCTCCCTCTGGACGGGTCGCATTCCCCGCCGCTGTCCCTGATGGGCAGGCGGAGTCGCAGGCGGAGTTGGATCCCAATCACTCCCATTTCGTGCTGGTCGATGGCAACAACTGGGGGGGCGAGACACAGATGATGTTCCGTCTCGCTTCGGTCTACGCGCACGACATTCCCATCCTGGTCGTCGTCGTCAACGGCGGTAGCATTGCCCGGGAGGAGGTGCTTCGAGCAGTACGGCGCCGCTGGCCCATTGTGGTCCTGCAGGGGAGCGGCCGGCTGGCGGATGAGCTGACCGTGTCGCTCCAGGCCCCCGAGCAGGATGTGGCCGATCCGGTGATGGCGGAGATCATCGCCGACGGGAACCTGCACCTCTTTCCCATCGACGGCTCCCCCGAGGCCTTCGCGCGGCTCGTCCTCCACCACCTTGGCACGAGGACGTCCCTGCACGTGGCCTGGCAGCGCTTCGCCACCTACGATGCCAATGCCAACCGCGAGCAGGCTTTCTTCCGGCGCCTCCAGTTCTGGATCTTCTTCCTGGGAATCCTGAGCACGGCCCTGGCCCTGGTCCTGACGTATGTCAATACCATCCTGGACCCGGGAGGGGACTCCGTTGCGCGGCTCATCCTCCATACCGCGGTCGTCATGACGGCGGCCGCCGTCACCGCGCTGCTGGCCGCGTCGAGCCGGTTCAAGGCTGGCAGCAAGTGGATCTTCCTGCGCGCCACCGCGGAGGCGCTCAAGCGGGAGATCTACCGGTATCGGGCGGGTCTTGCCTTCAAGCGGTTGGATGAAACCCATGAGCGGAAGTTCGTGGAGCAGATGCGGCGCATCAGTTCGCAGATGCTGCGGACCGAGTCTGGTAGCGCGGTGCTGCGCTCCTATCAGGGCCCGCTTCCACCTCCGAAAGGTGCCGCGTCGGAGGATGATGGCTTCAGCCCGCTGACTCCCGCCCGGTACATCCACTTCCGGGTGGACGACCAACTGGACTTCTATCGCCGGCGGGTGGACGAGCTCGCCCGGCGGAACGTGGCGCTCCAATGGGTCATCATCGTCTTCGGGGCGGGGGGGACCGTACTGGCAGCCCTCCCGGACCAGCTCGCGGCGCTCTGGGTGCCGCTGACCACCGCGGTGGTGATGGCGCTGACCGCCTACTTCGGCTACCAGCAGTCGGAGAGCAAGATCCTCAAGTATCAGCAGGCCGCGACCGACCTGGAGAACCTCAAGACGTGGTGGTGCACCCTCTCGCTCGAGGAGCACGAGGATCCGCGGAACTTCGAAGCACTCGTCGAGGGCGTGGAGGCCATCCTCCAGAGCGAGCTCACCGGCTGGGTCCAGGAGATGAAGGAGGCCCTCGTGCGGGTCGATACGCGGAACGAGCGTGAGGCGCGGAGGCGCGGCGCAAAGCCGCAATCACCTGACAAGGGCGGAGGGGCTGCGCATGGCGGAGAAGAGGATATTCGTCAGCTATCGTAGAGAGGACAGCCCTGGCCATGCGGGACGACTCTATGACCATCTCGTGAATCACTTCGGGCAGGAGCGGGTCTTCCGAGACATCGAAGCCATCGCGATCGGTGAGGATTTCGTCGAGGCCATCCAGCACGCCATCAGCTCGTGCGACATCCTCATCGCCGTCATCGGGACTCAGTGGAGCACCATCAAGGATGCGAAGGGGCGGCGCCGGCTCGATGACCCGGAGGACTTCGTCCGGCTGGAGATCGCAGCGGCCCTGGAGCGGAACATCCGGGTGATTCCCGCCCTGGTCCAGGGCGCGACCATGGTGAGCGCGGAGGACCTTCCTCCAGATCTCGTCAAACTGGTGCGGCGCAACGCAGTGGAGATCAGCGACATCCGATTCCAGTTCGACGTGGACCGGCTGATTGCGGCCATCGAGTACGTCTGGAGGGAAGAGGACAGGATGCGCGAGCCTCCGCAGCAGCCATTTCCATCGCAGGTCCATGGCAGGCAGGCGTCCGAACCGCAGTACCGCGGGTCCACCGGCCATGGCTATGGCCCCGAGCCTCCGACAAAGTCTTTCGAAGAGGCGCCCCGAGTCAAACCGCCTCGAGAGGACCAGCCCGAGGAGCCCAGTCCGCCGGTGCAGCCCCGCGAGCCCGCCCCAAGCCCTGGGGCAATGGGGCGCAAGAAATACTGGCTCCTCCCCATTGTCGCTCTGGCGTTATCCCTCCTCAATCTGTTCTTGTGCTCTTCGTTCTTCCCTTTCCTTGCCAATTATTTGGCCTGGTTTGGGGCACCAATCGTATTGGGCCTCTTCCCTCTCTTGACGGGAATAATTGCTCTCGTCCTGTCGATGAGGGTGGGGTCGTCAGTCGCGAAAGACGGCAGCGGGGCCGTGAATAAACACTGGCTGAAGTGGGCACGGCTGGCGAGCCTTGCCTCCATCAGCGGAACCCTCATCGCTGTCCTGTGTATGATGCCTGTAATAATGTCACGGATGACCTAGTGATAAGCTCGCATCCGTTGCTCCCTGGTGCCATCCCCTGACAGAGCAGCGCCAGGGTGACCACGGGGCGGAACAGAGCGAGCCTCAACGCCGACCACTCCTCGCGGTGCCGTTGGCCGTATCATGGAGGCCCCAGGAGGAATCGTGTCCGGAGCTCTCGAACAGTTGCTGGCGCAGGAGTCCGAGTTGCAGTTCGACCAGTTGAGCCATGAGGAGGCGCTCGCGCTGGGCTTGAAGCTGCTGGAGCGGGCCCGGCGGGACCAGCTCCCCGTGGTGATTGACGTCACCCTCGCGGGACTCACCGTCCTGCACTGTGCCCTCCCCGGTAGCCGCCCCGACAACCACGACTGGGTACGGCGCAAGAAGAACACCGTGAACCGGTTCTGGCACAGCACGTACTACATGGGCCGCTACTACGCCGCCAAGGGAACGAGCCTGACGGACAAGCCTCACATCGACCCGGCCGAGTACACGGACCACGGTGGAGGTTTTCCCTTACTGGTGCGGGGCACTGGCTGCGTCGGGAGCATCACCATGTCGGGGCTCGCGCAAGAGGAGGACCACTCGCGGGTGGTGGAGGTGCTGCGCGAATGGCTGGGGCAGCGTGCGCAGACGGCAGGGCGCTGAGTCGCGAGTGAGCTCGCGCCAGAGTGCCGCTCAGGGAGTCCGTTGCGTCCCGGCTCGTCGCAGGGGAGACTCGCCCCCCCTCATGGACAGCCGGAAAGACACCCTGTGGTTCATCTGCATCGCACTGCCGCTCAGCTGGCTCGTCGGCTGGCTGTGGTTGAAGGACGAGCGGCTCGTGTTCCTCCTCCGGGTGTTGATGTGCGTCCCGGCGGTGGTGGGGATGGGGTGCGCGTGGGTCTTCCGGCGCGAGCCTCCGCGAGCGATGGGTTTGAAGTTCCCGGGGCTGAAGTTCTGGGCCTTGGGGCTGCTGTTGCCCTTCGCGTACGTGGCGGTGGAGGTGGCGCTGGCGTACGCGGTGCGCCTGGTGTCGGGGCGCCCGGACTTCATCACCTTCCAGCCCGAGTCCCTGCGAGGACCCTTCGGGCTGCGCGGTCTGGTGGTGGTACCCGCCGTGCTGGGGCTGGTGGTGGCGGGGTCCCTGACCTGGCTCCTGGTGGCGGTGGCGTACAGCCGCGGCTGGCCGGACCGCGTGCGCGAGCGTCTTCCCAGCTCCTGGAGCTTCGTGCCCCACCTCTTTCCCATCGCGCTGTGGGTGCCCTCGTTCTACGTGGGCGGGCTGCCCGGCGAGCTGGCCGAGGAGGTGGGCTGGCGCGGCTACCTCGTGCGCCGGTGGATGGACCGGCCCGCGGTGGCGGCGGCCATCACCATGCCGGTGTGGGCCGCCTTCCACCTGCCCATCGTCTTCTCCTCCACCCAGCGCGGGCACGTGCTCCAGAACATCTCGTTCCTGGCCTCCATCGCCGTGGCCGCGGTGGTGTTCGCCGCGCTGTACATGGCGAGCCGCTCGGTCTGGCCCTGCGCGCTGTTCCACCTGAGCTGGAACGTCTTCAACCCCATGTTGCTCGGCGACGTGTACGCGGGGCGCCCCGGTCTCTTCGGCGGCGAGGTGTGGATCTTCAACGGCGAGGGGGTCTTCGGCCTCGTGCTCAACGGGCTGCTCGCGGTGTGGTTCTTCCGGCGCTGGATGCGTGCCCCCTCCGCGCAGCCTGTCCCGGCGGTGCAGGCCGGGTGAGTCAGCGGCCGTGAAGGCCGTGGGACGCCAGCCTCACGGCCCCAGCGCGCCGCGCGCCTCCTCGGACCAGCGGCCCTGGGGGAACTCCTTCAGGTAGAGGCGGTACTCGGCCTCGGCCTGGGTGGGGGCGGAGCGGGTCTGGTAGCAGCGGGCGCGCAGGTAGCGGGCCTCCTCTCGGGACGCGGGCACCCTGCTCTGCTCGGCGATCTCCCCGAGCCCCTCCTGGAAGCTCTCGCACAGGCGGGTGCTCACCGCCGAGCGCGCATGCGCGAGGAAGCGTTCCTCCACCACGCGTAGCACCGGCAAGAGCGGCCATGCCTGCTCGGGAGCGCGCGTGCTCTCCTCTCCCGCGGGGGACGGAGGCGCGGGCATGGGCAGCACGGCGTTCTTCGCTCCGGGGACGAGGGCGGACCTCATCGCGGAAGCCCGCGGGTCTGTCTCGGGCGCCTGCGAGGGCGTGGGCTTCTTCACGGGCATGGGCGCCGGGGCCGGGGGCCGGGCGGTGCTGGCGGTCTTCACCCGGACTCCGAGCGCCTCGAAGGCCCGCTGGTCCTGGGCCGAGAGCGGCCGCCGCCGCCACGCGTGCTCGCTGGCCCGGAGCTCCACGCGCTGGCCCGCGGTGGCGAAGGAGGACGGCTGGTCCTCGGCCTCCACGCGCACCTTGCCCTCGAGCACCGAGACGGCGGGCCCCTGGGGCGTTCGCTCCACGGAGAAGACGGTGCCCACCACGAAGACGCGCAGGCCATCCGCCTCCACGACGAAGCCGCGCCGCTCGGCGTGCGAGGCCTGCACCGCGATGCGTCCCCGCGTCACCCGCAAGTGCACGTCATCCGCCGCGATGCGGGAGAGCACCACCTCCGAGTCGGCCGACACCTGCATGAGGCTCGCGTCGGGCAGCCGCAGCCGGGTGCTTCCCCGGGCGGGCGTCCTCACGGCGCTGCCAGCCTTCAGCCCGGCGCCCTCCTGGAGCGTCCGCTCCGCGCCGTCGGCCTCCAGCACCGACGCGGTCGCCTCGCCCTCTACCTGAGTCGTGGAAGCAGGGGCGGTCGTCTCCGCCGGTTGCGCCACCACCGTCTCCTCCACGGGGCGGGGCGTTGGACCGGGTCGCAGCAGCACCAACGCGAGCACCGCGGCGCAGGCTCCCATCGCGGCCAGCATCCACGGCCAGCGCGGCCGGTGCTCGAGCCGGGCGAAGCGCTGGGTGGCCATCGTCAGGACGCGGTCATCCACCTCCGCCCAGCGCACCTCGGGGGGCTGTTCGCGAGCCACCCGCAGCAGGGCCCTCGACTCCCGCACCTCCGCGAGCCGTTGCGCGCACGAGTCGCAACCCGCGACGTGGGCCTCCACCCGGGCGCGGGCCTCCGCGTCCAGCTCTCCCGAGACCAGCGCCCACAGGGCCTCCACCTCATGGCGAGCCATGGGGGCCTCCGGTGCGAGGGGGGTGGACCAGTCGCTGCATGGCCTCGTTGAACTCCAGTCGCGCGTGGTGGAGCCGGCTGCGCACGGTGTTGGGCGAGCTTCCCACGGCGAGGGCGATCTCGTCCGGGCTCATGCCGCACAGCTCGTAATAGACGAAGACGATGCGCTTCTTGGGCTTGAGCCGCTCCAGCGCCGCCTCCACCAGCCTCGCCGCCTGGCGCCGGGCCGCCGCGCGCTCCGGGTCCTCCCCCGGGTGGACGGACTCGGGAGGCTCCGCGAAGGGGTCCTCCGGCCGGCGTCTCCTCCACCTCAAGTGGGACAGGGCCACATTGGCACATACCCGGTAGAAGAAGGTCCGGAAGCGCGACTCGCCGCGGAAGCCCTTGAGCGCCGTGAGCAGCCGCAGGTAGGTCTCCTGGAGGAGGTCCTCCAGCTCGGTGCGGTTGCCCACCAGGTGGCGCAGGGTCCGGGCCGCGTCGGCGCGGGTGAGCTGGTAGAGCCGGTCGAAGGCGGTGAGGTCTCCCTCCCGCACGCGCTGCACGAGCGCCAGGAGTTGGCCCTCGTCCGCCGGGGGCGCCGCGGCGGAGGTCCCGTCACGGGGGGCGGCGCCTGGCGGCATCTCCGCTGGACGGACTCCGTACGTGGTCACCTGACGCGCCCCCTGGAACGAGAACCGGGCGAAGTCCCCTCCGAGGAAGTCCGCCGCGGGCATGAGAATGGTTCGGGTGAGCACGTTACCTCTCCGTGCCCTGTGTCGCCTCGGTGACACGAACTGATCAAAAAGAATTCTGATGGAACGACAAAACGGATTCCCCGTTCGTCCAGAATGAGTCGTGGCGCCCGAATCCGCATGGTGCCGGGAAATTCTTTGATCAATTTCCCGGGCACCGGCAACCAAGCGCTCCGAACCCCCGGGGCCCAAGGCCGGCCCGCCTCATGGAGTGCTCCATGCCGAACGTTCTCCCCCGTAGCGCTTCCCAGCTACTTCCCCTGCTCGCGCTCGCCGTTGGTCTCGTGTCCGGATGCATCATCACCGAGCGGGGCCACGGTGACTGGTGCGAGGACACGCACCACTCCTGCGTCGACACCACCGACTGTCACTCCAACCAGTACTGCATGCGGGGGATGTGTGAGGACCTTCCCCTGGACGCGACGGTCTGTAGCTCCTCGAGGGACTGTGTCTCCGGCGAGACCTGCATCAACGGGGTGTGCAACCGCGGGTGCTCGCGTGACTCGGACTGCCGCGCTGGCTCCTACTGCGACGGCTACTACTGCCGCGTGAAGTCGGGCACCTATGACGGTGGGACGAAGCCGCCGACGGACGGTGGGACGAAGCCGCCGGCGGACGGTGGTACCTGCCCTCGGCCTCCTCCTCCGACGGATGCGGGCACCCCGGGCGCTTGCGTGCGCAACACGGATTGCGCCTCGGGCAGCTACTGCATCAACGGCGCGTGCGTCCGCGGCTGCGCCTACGACTCGGATTGTGCCTCCACGGAGACGTGCTCGAGCGGCCTGTGCCGTCCGCGCCCGGCGTCCACGTGCACCAGCGCCGCGCAGTGCACCGACGGCAAGGACTGCGTGGACGGCGAGTGCCGGGCGTCCTGCTCCTCCAGCACCACGTGCCCCAGCGGCTCCACCTGCAAGATTGGCTACTGCATGCCGTCGACCACCCCGGGCGGCAGCGGTCAGTCGTGCGCCGTCAACTGCGACTGCCCCTCGGGTGAGCGCTGCGTGGAGGGGACCTGCCAGCTGTAGTCCCGCGGCTCAGCGGCGTGCGGCGCGAGGAGCCACCATGCGCCAGCAGCGGTGGATCTCCTTGCGCTGGAAGTCCTCGGGGATGGAGCCGGGCGTGAGCTCCTCCACCCCCTCGTAGCCGCGGACGGCGGAGTCCTTCAGCTCGAAGCCCAGGAAGTTGGTGGAGAAGTAGAGGACTCCGCCGGGGGACAGCAGCTCCCGGATACCTTCCAGCATCCGCACGTGGTCGCGCTGCACGTTGAAGGAGCCCTGCATCTTCTTCGAGGTGGAGAAGGACGGCGGATCGCACACGATGAGCTCGAAGGTCTCCTCGGGCGAGGCGCGCTGGGCCTGCACCCAGGCCATGGCATCCGCGCGCAGCAGGGTGTGGCGCGGGTCCGACAGCCCGTTGAGCGCGAGATTCTCCTCGGCCCAGTCGAGGTAGGTGTTGGACAGGTCCACACTGAGGGTGCGTGCGGCCCCGCCCGCGGCGGCGTACACGGTGAAGGCGCCCGTGTAGCAGAAGAGGTTGAGGAAGCGCTTTCCCCTGGCCTCGTCACGCACCCGGGCGCGCGTGACGCGGTGGTCCATGAAGAGGCCGGTGTCCAGGTAGTCGCCGAGGTTCACCCAGAACTTCAGCCCCTGCTCCTCCACCACGAGGCGCTCGGTGCCCTCGCCCACCCGGCCGTATTGCGAGCGGCCCCAGGGCTGGGGCAGGTGCGTCTTCACGTGGATGTGCTCCGGGGGCACCTCCAGCACGGCCGTCACCGCCGCCAGCACCTCCGTGCGCTGCTCCTCCAGGCTCTTGAGCGCCCGCCGGCGCGGGTACTCCACCAGGTGCACCCGGTCCCCGTAGAGGTCCACCGCGTAGGAGTACTCGGGGACGTCCCGGTCGTACACGCGGAAGGCGGTGAGCCCCCGGGATTTGGCCCACTTGCGGAAATGCCGCACGTTCTTGCGCAGGCGGTTCTCGAACATCCCCACCGCCGCTCCCGAGTCCTGGTCCCCTGTCGTCATGACTGCCCTGTCCTCTCCCGTACGAACGCCGCCCCCTCTTCTCCGAGTCCCCGCCGCCCGGCAAGCTTTCCGGACGTGCGGCCCGACGCGGCGGATACTCCCGAGGGGCAGGGGAGTGTGATAGGCCCCCGCCATGCGCTTCGACACCCTCGCCATCCATGCCGGCCAGGAGCCGGATCCCACCACTGGCGCCATCATGACGCCGGTCTACCTGACCTCCACCTACGTCCAGGCGGGCCCCGGGGAGCACAAGGGCTACGAATACAGCCGGACGCAGAACCCCACCCGCAACGCGCTCCAGGACTGCCTGGCGGCCCTCGAGGGAGCGAAGCATGGACTTGCCTTCGCCTCGGGTCTGGCCGGCACGGACATGCTGATGCACATGCTGGAGGCGGGGGACCACGTCGTCGTGTCGGATGACGTGTACGGCGGCACCTTCCGCATCTTCGACAAGGTCTTCAAGCGCCAGGGCTTGAGCTTCTCCTTCGTGGACCTGTCCCAGCCGGAGAACTTCGAGAAGGCCATCACCCCGAAGACGAAGATGGTGTGGGTGGAGTCCCCCACCAACCCGATGCTCAAGCTCATCGACCTGGCCCGCATCGCGGAGACGGCGAAGAAGCGGGGCATCCTGTCGGTGTGCGACAACACCTTCATGACCCCGTACTTCCAGCGCCCGCTGGAGCTGGGGTTCGACGTGGTGACGCACTCGACCACCAAGTACATCAACGGGCACAGTGACGTGGTGGGCGGCTTCGTGTGCACCAGCAACGAGGAGCTCGCGCAGAAGATGTACTTCCTGCAGAACGCGGTGGGCGGCGTGCCGGGCCCCATGGACTGCTTCCTGGTGCTGCGTGGCGTGAAGACGCTCGGCGTGCGCATGGAGCGCCACGCGCAGAACGCGATGAAGGTGGCCCAGTACCTGGCCACGCACCCCAAGGTGCAGAAGGTCACCTACCCGGGCCTGGAGAGCCACCCGCAGCACGCGCTCGCCCGCAAGCAGATGAAGGGCTTCGGCGGCATGATGACCTTCGACATCAAGGGCGGCCTGGAGTCGGCGCGGAAGTTCCTCAAGACGGTGAAGATCTTCGCCTGCGCCGAGTCGCTCGGTGGCGTCGAGTCCCTCATCGAGCACCCGGCCATCATGACGCACGCCTCGGTGCCGAAGGAGACGCGCGAGGTGCTGGGCATCTCTGACGGGCTCATCCGTCTCTCGGTGGGCATCGAGGACGCGCAGGACCTCATCGACGACCTGAAGCACGCGCTCGACGTGGCGTAGGCCCATCCCAGCTTCCTCCGCCCGGACGTGCTCGGGCGGAGTCGAAGGGGGACAGGAACCCGGGCAGCGTGCGGTGGAACTCGGCACGCTTCTCGAGGTTCAGCCCCAGGAGTTTCAGCCGCGGTGTCGCTCGGCGGTGCGGTAGAGCTGGGTGAGGGAATGGTCCAGCAGCGACTGGCACGAGCGCATGTAGTGGTGCGCCCGGACGAAGGGAAACCAGACGCGGGAGCCCACGAGCACCTGTGCCTCCTCGAGCTTCTGGCGCGGTATCCACGTTCCTCCGAGGTTGCGCACCAGCACCTCGCCCAGGTACGCGCCAATGGCGGGCACCGCGTGCGCGTCGATGCGCTGCCGCTCGAAGACCCTCGGGAACTCTTCGCGCCAGAACTGGTAGTCCACATCCGTGAGTGACTCAGGTGTCTCTTTGAAGACGGAGGGCACCTTCGTGTGCAGCAGGGCCACGAGGTGCTCGGCGAGGTAGCTGTAATGCTCGCGAGTACGCTCCGGGTCGGCCACATCTGGAGGGAGGGCGGAGTCGGCGGGGCGCCACTCCTCGGGCTCGGGCGGGCGGTACGCGTTGAGCTCGGTGATCTTCCGCTGGCGCTCGTGGCTTGCGATGCGGTCCACCACACGAGAGAGGAACGGGGCCACGTCGGGGTGGAAGTGGGGCTCCACGAGAGCGAGCATGGAACTGCGTTCGCGCAGGGTGCGCAGCACGGTGTCGTAGTCCAGGTCCGGCCGGAGGTGGCAGTGGGCGCGGGCCTGGGCAAGGCGCGCCTCCTCGCTGGCGAAGTCTGCGGCGGTGGGCCTGGTCACCAGGAGGACGGAGCCGTTGGGGAGTTCCTCTACCCGCCAGGCCGGCGTGGACAGCATGCGCTCGCGGCCGACGCTCTCCACCAGCTTCGGGCCGAAGACGTTGAGCCAGAACACCTCGTAGATTTTGTCGAAACCGTCCCGAATGGAGGTCTGCTGATCTCGGCCGAAGCGAGGAGAGCCTGCCAACTCCGCGTCATCACTGCTGTGGGCTTGGATGTGTGCGACCGGGTAGCGGGAGGCCCAGGCGCGCACCATCTCCACGAACTTGCGGCAGCGCTCCGTCTCCGCGAAGGAGGAGAGCGGCTTCACTTTGACTGTGAGGTTCAGCTCGGGCGGAAGAGGTGGGAGTGAATGCCAGAGAGACATGTCCAATACGGGCCACTTCGTTCGATAGAGCCCGATGGACGTGGTTCGTTCGCCACGCGCCTCCTCCAGGGACTTCCAGACGGCGGCGCGGGAGTATTTGCGTTGTCGTTTGCCTTTGACGACGTCCGGCATCCACCCATCGGCGTACTCCTCCAGCGCCTGAAGAAGGGGCTCCAGCTCGCTCTCCCGTGCTGCCTGTGGATTGAATGCACCGTCGAAAGAAAGACGAAGGCAGTCCTCGTCCCTCGAACCATGAAATTCCAGCACCTTCATTGAAACAGCACCTCTACTCCTGGAACTTCTTTCTGAGTTTTACCCACGGCCGCATCCAAGTCTCCTGAGATCTTGGGCTTGAGCGCGTCCCCCTCGTAGACGAGGCGGACCCGCTGGACGGGCACCTCGTTGCCTCCGCGGAGAAGGGGCTGGAGGGCGTCCCGGCGAATATCCAGCGTCCCGCCATACTTTTGTAGCGCTTCCCTCGCGTCCGCAATCATCTGCGCTGTGAGCGCCGTCTCTCCCAATTCAGACAGGTCGCGGCTCTTGAAGCTGAACGTCTCCACGCGTCGTGGCCGTCCGGCGAGCTCGCCCTCTTCGATGATGAGCACATCCGCGAAGCGCAGGCCGGTGCCTGGCTTCCATATGCCCACATTCGTTTCAATGCGGGGCTCGACGAAGTCTCCGAGGAAGCGGCGCTGTGCCCGAGGCAACTGCGCGTCAGCCTCGAGCAACTCCATCATGGCGCGTTCGAAGGCCAGCCCCCGGGCGAACCACCCCCGCATCTGTTCATAGGCATCCCACGGCAGGGGGCCCTTGGCGGCCTTGCCCTCCTTCACTTCTCCGAGGCGCTTCTCGTAGTAGTCGACGTACTCGAGCCAGCGTGGGTTGTCCCAGGCCTCGGGCGGCGGGGCGTCGAGCGAGGGCCGTTGCTTCTCCAGCACGCCCACGTCCTTGGGCAGGCGCGGGCCAGTGGACTCGAGCTCCACCACAGAGAGTCTGGCTTCCACCACCTCTGGGGTGAGGCCCGCCTTCTCGTCTACCAGCGAGGCCAGGCTGCCAGGGCGCTCCGCGCCACGCACCTCCTTGGGGGTGAGGCGTGCGGTTTCGTCCGCCACGGCGGCTGCCTGCCCGGCGCCTGTCCTCGCACCACTCCTCACGTGTGAGGAGCCCGCGGTCCCGGGCCTCGCCCTGGACATCAGCGGCCGTGCCTTGGCCACATCCCCCCGAGCCTCGTACAGCGCCAGCGCGGCATCCGCCCCGCCCACGGCGACGAAACGGCCCGCTTCCCGGCTGGCTTGTAGGTACCGGGCAAGCTCCCTCAGGCCCTCCACGCCCAGCAGCCCTTCCAACTGTCGCGCCGTCTCCTTGAGGGCTCGCAGACGCAGCTCCATCGCCTCGAGTCCGGTGAGCAGGTGCAGCCCCATCCCCGGTGCGCCTCGAGCCTCGGAGAGGTAGCGCATGCCCTTGCCACCCGCGTAGAGGGCCACCAACAGCGCCGCTGGCGCCAGCTCGCGCGTGGCCTGCTCGTACTTGCCCTGCGTCAGCGAGTACGCCCCATGACCCGTGCTGGCCAGCAGCCCGTAGAAACCCAGCGGCACGCCGAAGGTGAGGTGGTCGAAGCTGCCCAGCAACACGTTGCCCGGTGAGAAGTGCTGCTCCGCCCATCTCATCTCCGCCTCGTGGAGGGCCTTCTGGTAGCTCGGCGGCAGTTGGTCTTGGAGGGTGGAGAAGGCGAAGGCCGCCGCGTCACCGCTCATCGGAGCGCTGGAGAGCGCGTCCCTGCCAGCTCGGGCAAGGCCTCGGCCCACGTCCCGCACTTCGAAGTCCCGGTCCCGGCGGGCGGTGGGTTTCAGGCCCCGCTTCTCCAGTGCCGTCTGGAATGCGGGCAGCAACTCGAGCGTTTCCTCCAGTCGCTTGTCCTGGGCGAGGAAGAAGAGAATCTCCCTCAAGTCGTCGTCATGGGCCGAGTCGACGATGTAGAGGGCGAGCACCCCGGCTCGAATGGCGCCATAGTGCTCGGAGGCATCCACGAGGAGCGAGGTGCGCTTGCGGTTGAGGAGGCGGGCGGCATCCTCGCGCAGTGTGCCCTGGGCGCCGAGCCGCACGGCACGCCAGTCGTCCAACGCTTCCACCAGGCGGGGCATGTCCACGCGCTCCTGCAGCGCGAGGAATTCCGCGGGCGAGGTGCACGTGCGGAAGGGGGCGAAGAGTGCCTCCCTGTCGCCGGAGGAGAAGTCGGGCCAGCCCGGGGGCACGGTGACTCCTCCGCAGGAGGGTGGGGCGACGTCCGAGCCCAACCCCCGGGCGCTCTGGCGGCGGTAGAGCCGCTTCTGCTCCCCCGGTTCGGTGGAGGAGAGAGAGGAGGGGGCCTCAAGCGGAAGCGTACCGGCCGCCGTCTCTCGCAAGGCAGTCATGGTGGGCGGGTAGCCGGAGGTGCTTCCGCCGGGTTGCGGCGCCAGCGTGACGCAGCCGGTGGTGAGGAGTGTGGCCCCCAGCAGCAGGACCCACAGAGTGGAAGCCATCAGAACCTCCAAGCCTGAACGTCTCGAGCCTACCCGTGGGCAGTGGGCCATCACGTCATGGCGACGCCGCGAGTTCACTTCGGAAGGCCGCACCGGATCCAGGTGAGAAGGGTGACCCGCTCCTCGAGCGTCATGGAGACTCCGGCATCGGCGGGCGGCATGGAACAGTCGCGCAGGTTGCTCCGAATCGAGTCCTGCCAGTCCGCGACATGCCCATAGTCAGCCAGTGACCAGGGTCCTCCCGGAGCGCCGGAGTGGCAGGTGACGCACCGCTGCTCGAAGATCGGCGCCACGTCCGCGTAGAGCGGCGCGGGGTCCGGACAGCTGCTGGGGGCTGGTACGGAGCACGTGGCTGGCTGCTCGGGGCCCGTCCCACTGTCTGGAAGCACGGACCCTGCATCTGGCTCGTTCCCTGGTGGGGCGGGCGAGGGGGCTCCACACGCCATCACCAGGAGGCAGCCGCCGATGAACGCCCATGAGATGACACTCCTCGTTCTGTCGCACATGTGAGCCGAGCCTCGTTCGCGGAAGGAATCCAACGCGTGCGACAATTCGCCTCATTGGCACGGGCACGTCAACTCGCAGAATGCACGCGAACTTCGATGAGGGTATCGCATGAATAGGACGGTCGTCGCTCTGCTGGCCGGAACGGGAATCCTCCTGTCGCCGGCAATCGCCAGCGCACACATCTCGGTGGCCTCGGGCCCGGGCTTCGCCAATACAACGCAGGAAATCGTCTTCGGTGTGGGACACGGCTGTGCGGGGGCCGACACCTACGCCGTGAGAATCGAGATTCCCGCGGGGGTGACGTCGGTGCGGCCCGAGCGGAGTGACTTTGGCAAGGTCTCCGTCGAGAAGAACGCGGCGGGGGATGTCACCGCCGTGGTCTGGCAGAAGCCCGATCAGGAACTGCTCGAGGGCGACATCGGCTATTACAAGCTCGCGGTCCGGTTCAAGGTTCCCAACCAGCCGTTCTCCACCCTGTACTTCCCGACCCATCAAACCTGCAAGGCGAGCGACGGGACCATCTCCACCACCGACTGGGTCGGCACGCCGACGAGTGGGGCAGGGGTGGAGCCCGCGCCAGCGCTGAACATCGTGCCGGCGAGGAAGGCGGGTTGGAACAAGTTCATGGTGCCGAGCGCGATCTCTGATCTCAGCGTCTACTTCGGCGACGCGCAGATTGTGTGGAAGGGGACCGCGGCGTACAGCCCCAACCCGGCCACCATGGAGATGGTGAAGGCGACCTCGGGCGTCACGGAGCTCACGGAGCTGCAGGCCAACGTCGAAGTCTGGGTGAAGTACTGATGCGGCGCGCGCGGATGAAGGCCCGGTGGCTGTGGCCCCTCGTTGCGCTGGTGGTGGCTTCGTGCAAGGACGATCCGCCGCCTCCCGCGCCACCAGTGGACAGCCTGACCGCGTGCGTGGAGCAACCCACCGCACTCCAGACTCCCCCTTCAGGGCAGCTTCCCTGTGAGCTGCTGCCTCCCGGGTTCTCGCGGTAGCAGCGGCCAGGCCTGGAGGAGCAGGCGTGAGACGGGGAGTCCTCCGGACAGGATTCGTGGGGTGGCTGCTGCTGGCTGGGGGATGCGGCAACGTGAACCCGGCGCCGTATGAGTGGAAGCTGCCCCTCGGGTTCCCCGACCCGGCGGTACCCGAGGACAACCCCATGAGCACCGCCAAGGTGGAGCTGGGGCGGCGCCTCTTCTACGACAAGCGGCTGTCGGCCAACGGCACCCAGTCCTGCGCGAGCTGCCACCGTCAGGAGTACGCCTTCACCGATGGACGCACGACGGCGCTGGGCTCCACGGGCGAGCACCACCGGCGCAACTCCATGTCCCTGGCCAACGTGGCCTATGCCGCCAGCCTCACCTGGGCAGACCCGGTCGTGCCGGATCTCGAAGCCCAGGCCCTGGTGCCCCTCTTCGGAACTCACCCCGTGGAGCTGGGCATGGCGGGCCAGGAGACGTTGCTGCTTCAACGCCTCTCCGAGGATGCCCGGTATCCGAAGCTCTTCGCCCAGGCCTTTCCCGAGCAGAGGCAGCCGGTGTCCATGGCCTCGGTGGTGCGCGCGATCGCGGCCTTCGAGCGCACGCTCCTCTCGGGTGGCTCGCCCTATGACCGGTACACCTACGGTGACGAGGTGGATGCCCTGTCCCCCTCGGCCATGCGGGGGATGAAGCTCTTCTTCTCCCAGCGCCTGGGGTGCCTCCATTGCCACCGGGGCTTCGCCTTCAGTGACTCCGTGAAGCACAAGCTGATGGCGTTCCCGGAGGTGACCTTCCACAACACCAACCTCTACAACGTGGATGGGCACGGCGCCTATCCAGCCACGGACCAGGGGTTGGCGGAGTTCACCGGCAAGCCGGAGGACATGGGGCGCTTCCGCTCGCCCACCCTGCGCAACGTCGCCGTGACCGCGCCGTACATGCACGACGGCTCCATTGCCACGCTCTCCGAGGTGCTCGACCACTATGCCGCCGGCGGCCGGGCCTGTGCTCAGGGATCCGGGCCCAGCCCCTACCAGAGCGAGTTCATCCAGGGCTTCACCCTCACGGCCGAGGAGAAGCAGGACCTGCTCTCCTTCTTGGAGTCGCTGACCGATACGAAGTTCCTCACCGATCCGCGCTTCTCGGATCCGTTCGCCTCCACTCCTTGAGGAACGAGACAAAACAGGAAAACTGATTTATAAGGACATCCCTGAGCCGTGTCCCTCCCATGCCCGAGGCCTTCGTCTGTCGGGCCGGGAAGGACAATCCATCACAGGGTGGCTGGAGCAACTCGGCCGCCAGACGCGAGGGAAGACGCCATGGGCAATCGCCGACGATATGAAGTGCTCGGGGTGAGGGGCGGACACGTGGCACTCGCGGGTCTGGCCGCCACGCTCGTCGCATGCGGGGTGGATGCAGGGGGGCCGGAGGTGCAACCGGTCGAGACTCAGAGGGCCCTCACGACCCTGACGCCGTCGGAGGACTCCTACGTCCACGAGAGCAATGCCGCATCCAATTACGGCTCGAACACGTTGCTGGCCATCAAGAACGATCCGGGCGCGAGCCGTCATGCCTACGTGAAGTTCAATCTGGGCGGCGCCACGGGCGTGACGAGCGCCGTGTTGAGGGTGTACGGCAGCGCCTCGTCGAACACGACGCTGTCTGCCTACGAGACGGCGGACAACTGGACCGAGTCGGCCATCACCTGGACCAACAAGCCGGCCGTGGGAAGTCTGGCGGGCAGCGTGCCCATCAACACGACGGCGAAGTATTACGACATCGACGTGACGTCCTACGTGAACGCCCAGGCGAGCGCGGACGGAACGGTCTCGTTCGTGCTGCAGGAGAGCGTGGGGAAGTACACCACGCTGAACAGCAGCGAGAACGCCGCGAACCCACCGCAGCTGGAGATCACCGCCAGCGGCGGCTCGAGCGGAGACACCCAGGCCCCCTCGGTGCCCGCGAGCCTGACGGCCACCGCGGTGTCCAGCAGTCAGATCAACCTGAGCTGGAGCGCGGCGACGGACAACGTCGGTGTGACGGGCTATGACCTCTACCGGAATGGGGCGTTCCTGAAGAACGTCACCAGCACCTCGACAAGCGACACCGGACTGACGGCGGCGACCCCCTACAGCTACCAGGTCATCGCCAGGGACGCGGCGGGCAATGCCTCCAGTGGCAGCAACACGGCCACTACGACCACGAGTGGCGGCGGCACGGCCTCCTGCACGAATGCACTGGATACGACCGCCAAGATCCAGGATGCCATGAAGAATGCATCGCCGGGCGCGACCCTTCTCATTGCCCCGGGCACCTATACCGGAGACCGGGCGACCAGCGGGGATACGGGGTCAGGACTCTTCTATTCGGGCAAGAGTGGCACCGCTTCCAGCCCGATCGTCATGAAGAGCTGCGACCCCGCCAACCCGGCCACCCTTCGAGGCGTTGCGGTCAACGATGGCTCCTACGGCATCCATCTGACCGGAGACTATTGGGAGCTCCGTGACCTCATCATCACCAACGCGCAGAAGGGAATCGTCGTCGACAACGGAAACCACAACCTGCTGAGCAACGTCGAGGTTCATCACATCGGGGACGAAGGCGTCCATTTCCGCGACGGCAGCTCCTACAACACGCTGGAGAACTCGAAGATCCACGACACGGGCAACTACCAGCCCGAATACGGTGAGGGCGCCTATGTCGGCTCGGATTCCAGCTCGGCGTATGAGCACGTCGTCATCGGCAATGTCATTCGTTATACGAACTTCGACGGTGGCATCACGGCGGAGCACATCGACATCAAGGAAGGCGCGGACGGGACCCTCGTGGAGCACTGCACCTTCAACGGCACGGGAATCTCCGGAGCCAACAGCGCCGACAGCTTCGTGGACGTCAAGGGCGTCAACTCCATCATCCGCTACAACGAGGGCTACCGGAACGGCAATGCCAAGGTCGTGGATGCCTTCCAGGTCCGCACGCACGGTACGGCCTATGCCACGGGCGTGAACAACAGCTTCTATGGCAACACCGTCAATCTGGATGATGTGCCGGGCTACGTGGTCTACGCGACGAGCGCGGCCACGGGCACGACCGCGCACGACGATGTCAGGATTGGCGGCGGGAACCTCTACAACAGCAACGTGAACAAATGAGGTCCTCCGGGGCTCCGCTCAGAACCTGAAGACTGCCGCGAGCCGGACGAAGGGCCGCACCGCTTCCGTCTCCTCGACGACTGGCTCGCTTCTGTCGCCGGCCAACAGACACGGTGTGAAGAGGATACATTCCGGGGTGAGGGTGTGCGGAGCCCTGGTCTCGCTCCGCGTCAGGCTGATGTCGGCGCCCGCGGCGAGCGACACGAGCCACCTCTCTCCGAGCTTCTGGGCGTAGCCCAGGTGCCCGCCGAAGGACAGCTGGCTCCCGCTCGTCCATTCATTACGTTCGAAGAGCGTGCCCTCCGCCTGCATGCCCAGGAAGATGCCCTGGAACGACTCGTCGCCCAGATAGAGACGGCTGCCGGCCTGGATTCCCACGGCCTTCATCCCCACGCTGAGGTGACCGCCTCCGAACACCGTGAAGTGTGGCGTCCAGTAGTGCTCGATGTCCACGGTGAGGGCCGGCGCTTCGGGCGTGGTTGTATCCACCGAGAACGAATGGCTGTGCATGCCGAAGGTGAGTGCGGTGTGCGAGTGGTTCGACCCGGTGGCTTCGGACAACGCGGACTCCGCGGAAGCTTCCTCACTCGGGGTTTCTTCCTGGGCGAGTGCCAGGACAGGGGCGGTGAGGAGGCCGGCGAAGACGAAGAATCGAGAGGCGTTCAGATGCATGGTGCCCACGGCCCTGTTCAAGAGGTGTGCCGCGGGCAAACCCCTGGAAGAACAGGGTCTCGTTGTGCCGGTGTGCACCCGGCTGCACTCGTGTGAAGGAGGCGCCCTGCACGGGGGCACGGCGAGCACCGCCAGCGTCTCCACGCCGGTAGCACTTGATACGTCCACCACCACTCGTCCACCTCAGCAGGCCCTTGTCCCGGACGATCGCACCGCACAGTCTCGCCGCCCCCGCAAGGAGCGGGGCTTTACCCAGGAGCCTCCATGGCCAAGGCGATTCCCGACGGATACCACTCCCTGACGCCGTACCTCGCGCTGAGCAACGCCTCGAAGGCGATCGAGTTCTACAAGGCGGCGCTCGGCGCGACCGAGCTGTACCGGCTCCCGATGCCGAACGGAAAGGTTGCTCACGCGGAGCTGCAGATCGGCAACTCGCGGCTCATGGTGTCGGACGAGATGCCCGAGTGGGGCAACAAGAGCGCGAAGGGCTATGGCGGCACGCCGGTGGGGCTCTGTATCTACACGGAGAACGTGGAAGCGCTCGCCGACCGCTTCGTGAAGGCCGGCGGCAAGGTCGTGCGGCCGCTGGAGAACCAGTTCTACGGCGACCGCTCCGGCCAGTTCGAGGATCCCGAGGGCTACAAGTGGACGCTCGCGCAGCACGTCGAGGACGTGTCGCCCGAGGAGATGCAGCGCCGCATGGCGAAGATGGGCGGGTAGCGCTCCCGCCCTCGCGCTACTTCTTGCAGGGCAGGTACAGCCCGAGCTGCGCATCTACCTCCACGTAGATGCGCAGGAATCCCGGGTGCGGATAGACGCCCGTCACCTCGGTGCGCAACACCTGGCCCCGTACGCAGCCCAGGTCCTCCGAGAAGGACAGCTCGGTGGACATCTTGTCCTTCACCGCCGCGAGCCGCTCGGAGACATCCACCCGGAGCGCCTGCCGCGCCTGCTCGCGGATGGACTGGTAGTCCATGGCGAACTTGAGCTTCACCAGCTCGCTGGCCGTGCCCGGAGTGATCTCCAGGTCCGGGACGGAGAGCTGGTTGTCGATGACGTGCGGATGGCCGGCGAAGAAGATCTCCCCGCCCACGCCGATGGAGTAGTCGCCCACCTTCGCTCTGCCCCCCAGGTTCATCTTGATGACCACCGTGTCATCCGAGGGGTAGACCTGGGGGTTCTCCATGTAGAGCTCGGGGTGGGACGCGGAGAAGTACATGCGGCCCTTCATGGAGGACTCGAGCGCCTTGGAGAGCTCCTCGTAGCGGGCGGCCACCGGGATGACGACCTTGAAGGGGCCGGAGGGCAGGGTGGACACGTTCTGCAGCAGCGGCATCGTCACCTGCGTGGCCAGGGTGCCCGCGTCCACGCCCGTGCCGCCGTCGTTGCTCGTGGGGCCGGCGGTGGACGTGGCGTACTGCGCGCCACCGTCCGGGCGCGTGGTGCCACCATCCGCGGCGCCCGCGTGGTCGCTGGCGAACTGGGTGCTGCCCGTGGCGCTGGCCTGCTGGGCACCTCCATCCGAGCCCGGGGTGCCACCGTCGTTGCTCGTGGGGCTGATGAGGCTGGCCACCGGGGTGCAGGGCAGTGTCACCGAGGGCATCACGACGATGCCGAGGTCCTTCTCGAAGCCATCGGCGAGCACGGTGGGCGAGGCCTCGAGGTTGGTCACCTTGAGCTCGGCGCAGGCCACCTGGTCGCCCACGGGAATCTCGATGGGGCGGGCGAGCCGGGAGAAGGCGCTGGCCATCAGCGGGCGCACGTCGAAGCGGAACTCGTCGAGCGTCTTGCCGACAACCTCCTTCAGCTTGCCCTCGATGGCGCGGTTGACGCCGTCCACCGGCCCGGAGGCCACCACCTGCACCTCGGTGGACTGCAGGAGCGCCTTGAAGTCCGCCGTCATGACGGGCTCGCCCGCGATGGTGACGGTGATGGGCAGCTCCCGCTCGCCGAGCATGTTGAAGCGGCCGTGGACGGTGACGCCCACCAAGACGCGGCCGCGGTCGAACTTGAGCGTCACCGGCTCGCGGGTCCACGTGTAGTGGAGCGTCTGCCCGCCGAAGAGCTGGGCATCGCCCTCGCCCGAGCGGGGCAGGCTCTCGGCCAGCTTCTTGGTGAGGGCCTCCCGGAAGATGGTGGCGTGGATGACGATGCGCGAGGGCGGCGGATCCGACACCGGGCGGCCGCCATTGGCGGCGGGCGGCGGCGGCTGGAGCTTCTGCGACTCGATGCGAGGGCCGCCGCAGGACAGGAGGGTCAGGGACGCGAGGAGCGCGGAGAACGGACGGAAGCGCGAGGAAGGCATGGTGGGCTGACGCACCGCGGGTGCGGGCCCTGGAGCATATCCCAACCCCGGGAGAGTAAGGGGCGTGGGGGGCGGCGCGCAGAAGAAAGCCCCGCGACACCTGAGGGTGTCCGGGGCCTGCTTCACAGCTCTGGCGCGGGGTGGGCCTGGAGCCCGGCCACTACGCCGTGGTGCGGTGCATGTACTCGATCAGGTCGATCTTCGTCACGATGGCGACGACCTTCTCGCCCTCCTTCACCACCGCGACCTTGTCCTGGTTGAACACCTCGCGCAGCCGGTTGAGGCTCGTCTCCGGAGCGACGACGCCCTGCAGGGGCGCCACGATGCTGTCGATGGTGTCCGCGAACTTCACCTTGTTCGCCACCAGCGCGTTGAGCAGGTCGTACTCGTGGATCATCCCCACGGCGCGGCCGTCCTCGTTGAGCACCGGCATCTGGCTGATGCCGCGGTTGCGCATCGTCTCCACCACGTGGTCCACGCGCTCGCCCTTGCGCGCGGTGACCACCTCGCGCTTGCCGTTGAGCAGGTCGCGCACCGTGCCCGCGCCCTTCTCCTCCAGGAAGCCGTTGTCGCGCATCCACTCGTCCGAGTGGAACTTGCTGATGTAGCTCATGCCCGTGTCGGGCAGGACGACGACGATCGTCTTCCCTTTGCCGACCTCCTTGGCCAGCTGCACCGCCACGTGCACCGCCGCGCCCGCCGAGCCGCCCGCGAAGATGCCCTCCTCGCGCGCCAGCCGCCGCGCCGCCACGAAGCTCTGGCGGTCATCCACCTGCCGGATGTCGTCCACCACCTTGAAGTCCATGGCACCGCACAGCATGTCCTCGCCGATGCCCTCGACCTTGTACACGTGCGGCTCGGTCAGCTTGCCCGTCTTGAAGTAGCCCTCGTACACCGAGCCCTCCGGGTCCACGCCCACGTTCTTCAGGCCCGGAATCTTCTCCTTGAGGAACTTGCCCGCGCCGCTCATCGTGCCGCCCGTGCCCAGGCCCGACACGAAGTAGTCGATCTTCCCGTCCGTCTGCTCGAAGATCTCCGGACCCGTCAGCTTGTAGTGCGCCTCGATGTTGTCCGGGTTGTGGTACTGGTTGAGCATGAACGCGCCCGGGGTCTCCCGGAAGATGCGCTTGGCCGTCTCGTAGTAGCTGCGCGGATCCTCCGCCGGCACGTTCGTCGGCGTCACCACCACCTGCGCGCCCAGCGCCTTCAGGCGGTTGATCTTCTCCAGCGACATCTTGTCCGGCATCGTGAAGATGCACTTGTAGCCCTTCACCGCCGCCGCCAGCGCCACGCCCATGCCCGTGTTGCCCGACGTGTTCTCCACGATGGTGCCGCCGGGCTTGAGCTTCCCCTCCCGCTCGGCCTTCTCGATGATGTAGAGCGCCATGCGGTCCTTGATGGACGCGCCGGGGTTCATGAACTCGCACTTGACCAGCACGGTCGCGTCATTGGGCCCGACCAGGCGGTTGAGCTTGACCAGCGGCGTGTGGCCGATTGCGGAGAGAATGGTGTCGTGGATTTCCATCGGGAACTCTCGTAGGGGGTAAGGACCGGCGCGTTTCTTATAATGCCCCGGTGGTGGCGGTCGACCTCGGTCGTCTACTCGCCCCCATCTCCATTGAACATGTCCGCCGCTTCGCGTCCTTCCGACACACTGCGGCGAAACCACGGGGCTGAGGGCAGCGAGCGGCCACCCGGGCCCTGGCCCCGCATGTCGGGGACACGACCGGTCGTGAAATTCTCCTGAACTGGAGCTTTGACCCGCTCCCCCCGCACTCCCATACTCGCGCGTCTCCTCTCTCAAACCCCCAGGAGAAGCGTTCACCTATGGAAATCGAGGCCGCGCTGCGCGACCAGGTGGGGAAGGCCATCGGCCGCCCCGTGTCCCAGGCCCCCATCAAGAAGCTCAAGGGTGATGCGAGCAACCGCTCGTATTACCGCGTGGGCACCGCCCCCGAGAGTTGGGTGGTGATGGTGATGCCGCTGGACGCCTCGAAGAAGAGCGAGGAGGCCTCCAAGGGCGAGCCCCCCAAGGAGCTGCCCTTCGTCAACGTGCACCGCTACCTGGCGAAGCTGGGCATCCGCGTGCCGAGGATCCTCCGCTACGACGAGCCCGCGGGGATGATGGTGCTGGAGGACCTGAGCGACGTCACCTTCGAGGCGGCGCTCGAGGGCGGCAGGAACAACCAGGCCCTGTACACCCGCGCTGTGGACCTGCTGGCCCGCCTGCGTGCCCAGGCCGAGCGTCACCAGGATTCGGACTGCCTGGCCTTCACGCGCGCCTTCGACGAGGACCTGTACGACTGGGAGCTCCACCACTTCCGCGAGTGGGGCCTCGAGGTGTGGAGCGGCAAGAAGCCCACCGAGGCCGAGCGCGCCGAGCTGGACCGGACGTTCCGCGACATCGCGAAGCAGCTGGCCGCGGCGCCGAGGGGCTTCACCCACCGCGACTACCAGAGCCGCAACATCATGATGAAGGACGGCGAGCTGGTGGTCATCGACTTCCAGGACGCGCTCCAGGGCCCGCGCCAATACGACCTGGTGGCGCTGCTGCGCGACAGCTACGTGGAGCTGGACCGCGACTTCGTGGACACGATGCTCGACCGTTACATCGCCACGTTCGCCGAGCTGACGGGTGAGCGGATTGAACCGAAGTCCTTCAAGGCCTTCTTCGATCTGCTCACCATCCAGCGCAAGCTGAAGGACGCGGGCCGCTTCGAGTTCATCAACCGCGTGAAGGGCAACCCGGGCTTCCTGGTGTCCATCCCCGCGTCGCTGCGCTACGTGCGAGATGCGTTCAAGCGGCGGCCGGAGATGGGCGGGCTGCAGAAGCTGGTGGCGAAGTACGTCCCCGAGTTGAGCTGACAGGAGAGGGGAGGGGCCGCACATGAAGGCGATGGTCCTCTGCGCGGGGCTGGGTACGCGCCTGCGTCCGTTCACCGAGCGCTGGCCGAAGCCAGCCATGCCGTTCCTCGGGCAGCCCCTCTTCCGTTACCACCTGGCGGTGCTGCGGGCCGCGGGAGTGCAGGGGGTGGGCATCAATACCCACCACCTGCCGGAGGTGATGGCATCCACCGCTCGCGCCGAGTGCGCCCGCGTGGGTCTGCCGCTGCACGTGGTGCACGAGCCCGTCATCCAGGGCACCGGCGGCGGCATCCGGGGGTTGAGGGACTTCCTCTCGGGTGACGACTTCATCGTCTTCAACGGCGACATCCTGTTCCCCGTGGACCTGCGTCCCGTGGTGGCGGCGCACCGGGCCTCGGGCGCGGCGGCCACCATGGTGCTGCTGCCCATGCCCGAGAACGAGAAGTACGCCGCCGTGGAGATGGACGCGCGGCAGCACGTGCGGCGCATCGCGAAGTTCGGGCCCGGGGGCGAGGGGCTCTCGCCCTGGCACTTCACGGGCGTGCACGTCATGTCCCCGCGCGTCTTCGACTTCATGTCCCCCGAGGGCCCCGAGGACATCAACCGCGATGTCTACGTGCGGATGATGGAGGCGGGCCTCACGGTGCGCGGCGAGGTGGTGCGCTCGTACTGGTCCGACCTGGGCACGCCCTCGCGCTACCTGTCCACCGTGCGCGATGTGTTGTCCGGGCAGGTGCCGCTGGAGGGTTTGGGCGCGGACTCGCCCTTCGCCTCGGCGCCTCAAGGACAGGGGAATTACTGGGCACATCCCACGGCTCGCGTGGGTGGGGCTCAGGTCACGGGGCCGGCGTACTTCGACGCGGGATGCTCCCTGGCGGAGGGGGCTCGCATCGGCGCCTCGGTATCCGTGGGTGCTCAGGTCCGCGTGGGCACGGGTGCTCGGTTGGAGCGCTGCGCCGTGCTCGAGGGGACCGAGGTGACCCCCGGGGAGGAACTGGTCGAAGTGGTGGCCTGGGGGGCACACCGGGTGCCCGCGCCGCTCACTCCGTAGCGGTCAGTTGGCGTGGTAGCGCGCCAGCACGCAGGTGACGTTGTCGTTGCCGCCCGCCGCGTTCGCCAGATCGATGAGCTGCGAGCACGCCTTGTCCAGCTCCGGCGTGCGCGCGAGAATCTCCTGCATCTGCGGGTCCGTCACCATGCCCGACAGGCCGTCCGAGCACAGCAGGAAGATGTCGCCCTGCTGCGGCTCCACCTTCGCCACGTCCACCTGCACCAGCTCCTTCATCCCCAGTGCCCGGACGATGACGTTCTTGTGCGGGAAGTTCTCGATCTCCTCCGGCGTGAGCTTCTTCGCCTTGAGGTAGTCGTTGAGCAGCGAGTGGTCCTCGGTGATCTGCTTCAGCACGCCCTGGCGGAAGAAGTACACGCGGCTGTCCCCCACGTGCCCCACGTACGCCGAGTCCTGGGCGAAGTGCACCGAGACGATCGTCGTCCCCATGCCCTTGTACTTCGAGTCCGAGCTGGCCTTCTCGAAGATGCTCTTGTTCGCCAGCTTGATGCCCGTGGCCAGCCGGTTCTCGTCGTAGTTGCGCGACTTCTCCATCTTGAACGGCCAGGTGGCGTCCTGGTCGCGCGACGTCATCCGGAAGAACTCGGCCAGCTCGTCCACGGCGATCTTCGAGGCGATCTCCCCGGACGAGTGACCTCCCATCCCGTCGGCGACACAGCACAGGTTCTCGTCGGTCAGAATGAGGTAGTTGTCCTCATTGTGGTTCCGCTTCATCCCGACGTGGGTGTGGCCAGCAACCTCGATGCGCATGCTCGGGGAGTCTCCGACGTGTCCAGGAAGTGCCGTGGACGGTGGGGCAGGTTAACAAAGCGTCGCGAAGGGGGTCAAAACCCCAGGGGCTCGGAAGGTTGTCCT
Source organism: Vitiosangium sp. GDMCC 1.1324 (assembly GCF_003044305.1). Classification (GTDB taxonomy): domain Bacteria; phylum Myxococcota; class Myxococcia; order Myxococcales; family Myxococcaceae; genus Archangium. The sequence continues at coordinate 163,778 of NZ_PZOX01000020.1, forward strand.
CTTCACTCCCCTCCGGGGTTCACGGTATCTGCTCGAACACGAGCCGGTCGCCTTCCTGGCTGCCGCTCGCCTGGAGCGTCCCCGCGGGCAGCTCCAGCACCGATTTCGCTTGGAAGTACATCGACGTCGTCCTCCAGGGCGGCAGGGCCACGAACTGCTTGACGATGACCCCCTCCGGGTCGAGGAAGGCCACGTCGATGGGGATGCGCATGAAAAAAGTGTGGATGGAGTTGCACGGCTGGATGTGCAGCCCCTCCCCGAAGGCCAGCGAGCGCCGGCCCATCAGTCCCACGAAACGGTCCACGAAGCTCGTGGCCCTCTCGGCTCGGTCCGCCAGCAGGCGGTCTCGCGTCACATTGTTCACCCTCAGGCGCATGTCGTGCTTTCTACTCCAATGCTCCAGCCCCTGGCGCGCCCCTTTCACCTCGTCCTCGTCTCCCCCCAGATTCCCCCCAACACCGGCAACATCGCCCGGCTGTGCGCCGTCACCGGCTGCCGCCTCATCCTCGTGGAGCCCCTGGGCTTCTCCATCGACGACCGCCACCTCAAGCGCGCCGGGCTCGACTACTGGGACAACGTCTTCCTGAAGCTCTACCCGGACTACGACGCCTACCTGGCCGAGTGGCCCTCGGCCAGGCGCTGGCTCTTCTCCGCTCGCGCCGCTACATCCCTGTATGCCGCCCCCTTCGAGGAGGGAGACCACCTGGTCTTCGGCTCGGAGACGCGGGGGCTGCCCCCGGACATCATCGCCGGGGGCTCGGGGACCGCCGTCACCATCCCCATGCTGCCCGAGCGTCGCAGCCTGAACCTGTCCACCGCCGTGGGCATCGCCACCTACGAGGCCCTGCGGCAGGTGCAGTTCGGCGCGGCAGCCGGGCGGGCGGGCTCGCCAAGTTGAGAGGAAGGGCGGACGGACTACACTGGGAGGCCGCATGCCCCCCTCGCAGGTCGCTGAGACGCTGTACTCCGCCCACAAGTCCCGTGCCACCGGCCGGCTCACGTTGAGCGCCGGCGGGCGTGAATCGCTCCTGTTCCTCCAGGGTGGAGACCTGGTGGGGACTCGGCTCGGCTTCGGGTTCCAGACGCCGGTGCAGGCGCTGATGCAGGCCGGACGCCTCAACGCCGGGCTGCTGGATGCGCTGTGGGCCCGGGAGAGCGCGGGCTCGCCGGACGAGGACGTGCTGGAGGAACTCGGGGTGGCGCCGGAGGTGGTGGCGGAGCAGCAGGTGCTCGCCGAGGTGCGGCGGTTGAGCCAGCTCGCCGAGCGCGCCGCTTTCGAGGCGGGCGGGGTGGAGGAGATGTTCCGCCCCATCGCCGGGACCCGGGTTGTGCGCGCCGCCCTCGAGCCCGCGGGCACCGAGGCCCCCGAGCCACGCATGTACCGGTGCACGGACGCGGGCGCGTGTACCCAGTGGGTGGCCAGTGCGGAGGAGATGGCCCTCCTGTTGAAGCTGGCGGACTTCGAGCGGCTGGAGGGACTGACTCCCGCCCAGGAGGTGCTGCTCCACCTCCTCGAGCGCGAGGGGTTCGTCGAGTCGCTGTCCCTCGCGGCGTGGGAGGCTCGCGAGCAGGCCCGGCGGGAGGAAGAGGCTCGGCTGGCGGAGGAGGCGCGACTGGCCGAAGAGGCTCGCCTCGCGGAAGAAGCTCGGCTGGCGGAGGAGGCGCGACTGGCCGAAGAGGCTCGCCTCGCGGAAGAAGCTCGGCTGGCGGAGGAGGCACGGCGTCGGGCGGAGGAGGAGGCTCGGCTGGCGGAAGAGGCGCGACTGGCCGAAGAGGCTCGCCTCGCGGAAGAAGCTCGGCTGGCGGAGGAGGCACGACTGGCCGAAGAGGCTCGCCTCGCGGAAGAAGCTCGGCTGGCGGAGGAGGCACGGCGTCGGGCGGAGGAGGCGCGGCTGGCCGAAGAGGCTCGGCTGGCGGAAGAGGCGCGACTGGCCGAAGAGGCTCGGCGTAGGGCGGAGGAGGAGGCTCGGCTCGCCGAGGAGGCGCGACGCGCGGAAGAAGCTCGGCTTGCCGAAGAGGCACGACGCGCGGAAGAAGCTCGGCTTGCCGAGGAAGCCAGGCTCGCGGAAGAGGCGCGGCGTCGAGCTGAGGAAGAGGCGCGGCTCGCGGAAGAAGCCCGCTTGGCAGAAGAGGCGCGACTGGCCGAAGAGGCTCGGCGTAGGGCGGAGGAGGAGGCTCGGCTCGCAGAAGAGGCGCGTCGCGCGGAAGAAGCTCGGCTTGCCGAAGAGGCACGACGCGCGGAAGAAGCTCGGCTTGCCGAAGAGGCGCGACTGGCCGAAGAGGCGCGGCGTAGGGCGGAGGAGGAGGCTCGGCTCGCGGAAGAGGCGCGACTGGCTGAGGAAGCCAGACTCGCGGAAGAGGCACGTCTAGCTGAAGAGGCTCGGCGTAGGGCGGAGGAAGAGGCTCGGCTCGCAGAAGAGGCGCGACTGGCTGAAGAGGCCCGGCTTGCCGAAGAGGTTCGGCTCGCGGAAGAGGCGCGACTGGCCGAAGAGGCGCGGCGTAGGGCGGAGGAAGAGGCTCGGCTGGCCGAGGAGGCTCGGCTGGCCGAGGAGGCGCGTCGCGCGGAAGAGGCACGACTGGCTGAAGAGGCCCGGCTTGCAGAAGAGGCTCGGTTGGTCGAAGAGGCACGCCTAGCTGAAGAGGCACGCCTAGCTGAAGAGGCACGCCTAGCTGAAGAGGCACGCCTAGCTGAAGAGGCACGCCTAGCTGAAGAGGCACGCCTCGCGGAAGAGGCTCGCCTCGCGGAAGAGGCTCGCCTCGCGGAAGAGGCTCGCCTCGCGGAAGAGGCTCGCCTCGCGGAAGAGGCTCGCCTCGCGGAAGAGGCTCGCCTCGCGGAAGAGGCTCGCCTCGCGGAAGAGGCGCGACTGGCCGAAGCGGCTCGGCTCGCAGAAGAGGCGCGACTGGCCGAAGAGGCTCGCCTCGCAGAAGAGGCTCGCCTCGCGGAAGAGGCTCGCCTCGCGGAAGAGGCTCGCCTCGCGGAAGAAGCTCGGCTTGCCGAAGAGGCTCGCCTCGCGGAAGAGGCTCGCCTCGCGGAAGAGGCGCGACTGGCCGAAGCGGCTCGGCTCGCAGAAGAGGCTCGCCTCGCGGAAGAGGCTCGCCTCGCAGAAGAGGCTCGCCTCGCGGAAGAGGCTCGCCTCGCGGAAGAGGCTCGCCTCGCGGAAGAAGCTCGGCTTGCCGAAGAGGCGCGGCTGGCTGAAGAGGCGCGACGTCGGGCAGAGGAAGAGGCCCGCCTCGCAGAAGAGGCGCGGTTGGCCGAGGAGGCGCGGTTGGCTGAAGAGGCCCGGCTGGCCGAAGAGGCCCAGCGCCGGGCAGAGGAGGAGGCTCGCCTCGCGGAAGAAGCCCGACTGGCTGAAGAGGCGCGACTGGCCGAAGAGGCGCGGCGTCAGGCGGAGGAAGAGGCGCGGCTGGCCGAGGCGGCGCGCCTTGCAGAAGAGGCTCGGCGTCGAGCGGAGGAAGAGGCGCGACTGGCTGAGGAGGCCCGGCTCGCGGAAGAGGCTCGGCTCGCGGAAGAGGCCCGGCTCGCGGAAGAGGCTCGGCTCGCGGAAGAGGCTCGGCTCGCGGAAGAGGCTCGGCTCGCAGAAGAGGCCCGGCTCGCAGAAGAGGCGCGACTGGCTGAGGAGGCCCGGCTCGCGGAAGAGGCGCGACTGGCTGAGGAGGCTCAGCGTCGGGCGGAGGAAGAAGCCCGGCTCGCAGAAGAGGCTCGATTGGCCGAAGAGGCCCGCTTGGCGGAAGAGGCGCGACTGGCCGAGGAGGCACGTCTCGCGGAAGAGGCCAGGCTCGCCGAGGAAGCCCGTCGCGCCGAGGAGGAGGCTCGTCGGATCGCGCAGGAAGAGGCTCGCCTTGCGGAGGAGGCACGGCTCGCCGAAGAAGCACGGCTGGCGGAAGAGGCGCGCCGGCTCGCGGAGGAAGAAGCGCGTCGCGCTGAGGATGCTCGACTGGCTGAAGAGGCCCGGTTGGCCGAGGAGGCTCGGCTGGCCGAAGCGGCACGCCTCGCGGAAGAGGCGCGCCTCGCCGAGGAAGCTAGGCGTCTGGCGGAAGAAGAAGCTCGCCGTGCTGAGGAGGTTCGACTCGCCGAAGAGGCTCGGTTGGTGGAGGAGGCTCGACGCGCCGAAGAGGCTCGACGTGCCAAGGCCGCGCGCCTCGCGGAGGAGCAGCGCCTCGCGGAGCAGCGCCGCCTCTCCGAGGTCTCCCAGTTGTCGGATGTGGCTTTCCTCACCGAGTCGGCCGAGCTACAGGAAGGTGAGTTGATCCTCACCGCGTCGCCGAGCGAGCCCCCGGCGCCCGCGCGCTCTCCCGAAATCGGTTACCTCTCCGGTGCTCCCTCTGTCCCCTCTGCGACGGGCACGAAGCCCGGTCCCCAGCCCCAGGTCGAGGCCTCGCTCTCCGACGTGGTGCCCACTTCCGAGGTCTGGTTCGACTCCTTCCCGACCGAGCCGGATCTGGACACTCGCGCCGGTGAGCTGGAACTGGTCAGGAGTCCGGTCAGCGGGATATTTCCCGTGCTGGAGGACACGGACGCACTCCGCGTTGCGCGCGAGCAGGCCAATGCCGCACAGCTACAGGACATGCAGGAGGCTCAGCGGCGGGCTGCGTCCGCTCCTCCTGAGTCATGGCTTATCGGAGAGTCCGTTCCTTCCACCGCGCCGCATGCCGCTGCTCCGGGGACCGCTCCGCATGCCGCTGCTCCCGCTCCGCAGGTGTCGGCGAGCAGGACGGAAGCCGATCTGGATTTCTGGACCGAGCTCGATGCTCCCGAGCCGCCCGCGCCTGTTGTCTCCGCGCCCGTGGTTCCCGCTCCAGCAATACCGCCTCCGGCCACGCGCCACCCGGCCGTCGCGCCTGCTCAGGCCGCCGTCCCACCGGGTCTCCGCTCGCCCGCAGCGAGTGCGCCGGCTGCCGTTCCACCGGGTCTCCGCTCGCCCGCGGCGGGTGCGCCGGCCGCCGTTCCACCGGGTCTCCGTTCGCCCGCGGCGAGTGCGCCGGCTGCCGTTCCACCGGGTCTCCGCCCGCCCGCGGCGAGTGCACCTGTTCCCGTGGTCAGCGCGCCGGCTCCAGCGGCTGCCGCCCCTCCGAACCTGCTCGCCCGCGGCAATGCCCCGTCCGCACCTCCCATGCAGCCGCTCCGGCTGGGACCGGACGCACCTCGAGCCACGGGCGACGACGACCTCTGGCGCATCGTCTCCTTCGACAACGCTGGCTCCGGCGAGGCTCCCGGCGACATCAACGCCTCCTTCGAGGCCGCGCTGCAGCAGGTCGATGCCCACCTGGAATCGCTCGTGCGCGCGGAGGTTCCCCAGGCGGCTCCTGTCGTGGCAGCGCCCCAGCCCCCGGCGGCGCCCGCGCCTTCTCCGGCCACCGTGGCCACTTCGGTCCAGAGTGCCGATGCCAACGCTCCCGAGGCGTGGGACGATCTGTCCTTCGAGGAGGACGACCTGTCGGATGAGCCCTCCGACGAGGAGTCGAAGGTCCGCCGCCAGCGCCTGCTCCAGCGTGCCGCGCAGCTCGGGTCCCGTCCCGCCGCGCCGGCCGCGCCCTCGGCTCCTTCGCCATCCCCGGGTGCTCCGGCTCCGCCCAGCCCCGAGGAGCAGCTCGCCCAGGCCATCGAGAAGCGCTACTCCGACGTGCAGGAGAAGCGCGACCACTTCACCACGCTCGGTCTTCCCATCGGCCCGGACGTGAAGCGGGAGCAGGTGAAGACCGCGTTCCTCGGGCTCGCCAAGCGCTTCCACCCGGATCGCCTGCCTCCGGCGCTCTCCGAGCTCGCGCCCAAGATGAGCACCGTCTTCGAGGCCATCCGCGAGGCCTACGAGGTCCTCTACGACGACACGAAGCGCACGGCCTACCTCCAGGAGTTGCGCTCCAAGGGCTCGCAGCAGGGGAGCACCCGGGCTTTCGGGCTCGCGGCGGGTGATCTCTTCAAGATGGGCGAGGTCTTCTTCCGCAAGCGGGACTTCGTGTCCGCGGCGGAGCATTTCGAGCGCGCCTACGAGGCGGAGCCCAAGGCGGTGTACCTCGCCGCCCGGGCGTGGGCCATCTACATGGATCCCCAGCGCAAGGCCGAGGTCCCCAAGACGAAGCAGATGATGGCCGAGGCGCTCAAGCTGGACCCCAACTGTGATCGGGCGCACTACCAGCTCGGGGTGATCGCCCGCGTCGAGGGCGACATGGGCCGTGCCGAGCGCCACTTCCGCGAGGCGGTGCGCACCAACCCCAAGCACCTCGAGGCCAACCAGGAGCTGCGCCTCATCGAGATGCGCAAGAAGAAAGAGCCCCCCAACAAGAAGGGTGGCCTCTTCGGCTGAGCGTTGTCCGGGGCAGCGCCTCCTTTCTGCTCCCAGCAGTTGCGGTGTGGACGGGCCGGGAGCTTCCAGGAAGGACAGGCCGCTCGGCAGGGTCCCGGGCGGGGGTCCCGCGCCTGCTGCTACAGGTGCCCGGCTCCCTGTATGCCGGGCGGGTTCCCAGTCCCCTCGACCATTGACATGCCTGGAGAGCGGGCATGATCATCCGGCCTTCTCCGCGCCGGACCCCCACTCTCGTCCGTCCGCAGCGAAAGGCATTTGAACGTGGCCAAGCAGCACCTGCTCCTGGTCGATGGTGACCCGAAGAGTCTCCGTGTGATGGAGGTCAGCCTGAAGAAGGCCGGCTTCTCCGTCACGACGGCCATCCACGGCAAGGACGCGCTCGAGAAGGTGCAGATCAGCCCGCCGGACCTCGTGCTCGCCGACACGAAGATGCCGGAGATGGACGGCTTCGAGCTGTGCAAGACGCTCAAGTCGGAGGAGCGCTACAAGCACATCCCCTTCGTCTTCCTCACCAACCAGAAGGCGGTCGAGGCGAAGGTGAAGGGCCTGGAGCTCGGTGGCGACGACTACCTGACCAAGCCCATCTACATCAAAGAGATCGTCACCCGCCTGACGATGATCCTCCAGAAGGTGGACAAGGAGCGCATCGAACGGCGCGAGACGACCAAGGGCGGGTTCGCGGGCAACCTGGCCGACATGGGCGTGGTAGACTTGGTCCAGACGTTCGAGATCGGCCGCAAGACGGGCACCATCTCCATCAAGGGAGACCGGGTCGCCACCATCTACTTCAAGGAAGGCCGCGTCATCGACGCGGAGATGGGGCGGCTCAAGGGTGAGAACGCGTTCTACCGTCTGCTGAACGCCACCGAGGGCGAGTTCGAGGTTCAGTTCACCGCGCTGGATCGGCCCGAGCGCATCGAGGTCTCCACCCAGGGCCTGCTCATGGAGGGCATGCGCCGGCTGGACGAGTGGGGCCGGATGCTCGAGCAACTCCCGCCGCTGGAGACGGTGTTCGAGATCGACTACCACCAGCTGGCGGACCGCCTCTCGGAGATTCCGGACGAGGTGAACGGGCTGCTGCGCCTCTTCGATGGCAAGCGCAGCCTGAGCCGGGTGGTGGAGGACTCGGACTTCGACGACCTGGCGGCGCTGGGCATCATCAGCAAGCTGTACTTCGAGGGCCTCATCCGCGAGCTGGGCAGCGTCTCGCAGGAGCCCGTGCAGAGCGGCAAGCCGGGCATCGAGGAGTGGCTCCACAACGCGCCGGCGCCGAGCGCTCCCGCCGAGCCGGCTCCGGAGCCGGTGGTTCCCGCGGTGGTGGCCGCGCCCGTGGTGGCGCCGGTGGCCCCCCCTGTCCAGCCGGTGCAGCCCCCCGTGGCGCTCACGGCCGCGCCGGAACAGCCGGCCCCGCTCGAGCCGCAGGCCACGCAGGAGCCGCAGCCCGCCAACGTCGTCGTGTTCGAGGCCCGGAAGCGCCAGCCGAACGCCGCCGAGACGGACATCATCGCTCCGCCGCGCACGGCCGAGGGCTCGGCGTTCCTCGTGGAGCCGGCGCCGGCCCACCGTGCCAAGGAGCTGGAGCGGCGCAGCCTGCTGCTCGACTGGAACCGGGTGGACATGGATGGCCTGGGCTCGGCGGGCGCGTGGGGTCCGGGCTGGTCTCCGGCTCCTCGCGCCTCGGCGCCCGCCAATGCGTCCGTGCCTGGCAACGCGCCCGCGTCCACGCCCGTACCCACTCCTTCGAGCCCCGTGGAGTCGCCGGAGTCCTCGCCACGGGGTCCCATCTTCGGGGGCGCCGCCGTGGCGCCCAATCCTCTGCCACCAGTGCCTCCTCCGGAGCCCGCCACGCCGGCCCAGGAGGTGACGTTGGTGACGGGTCCGAAGCCCGTCGGTCCGGCCCCGGATGCTCCACCGGCACCAGTTCCCGCGCCCACCGCTCCCGTGGCAGCCGAGAAGCCCGCGGAGACTCCTGCCGAGAAGCCACAGCTCGCGCTCCCTCCGTACCCGGGTCATGGCGCGCCCGAGCCCGCCGCGGCCAGGCCGGTGGAACAGCCCAAGCCCGCCGAGCAGCCCAATCCGGTGGAGCAGCCCAATCCGGTGGAGCAGCCCAAGCCGGTGGAGCAGTCGAAGCCCGAGCCCAAGCCCGCACCAACGGTGGTCAGCACTCCCGCGGAGGAGCCCAAGCCGCGCCCGACGCCCAGGCCCACGCCGGCGCCCGTTCCCAGGAAGGGGCCTGCGGCTGACGATGCGCCGCCGAAGCCGAATCGCACGGGCCTCTACATCGGGGTGGGGATTGCGGCGATCGCCGTGGCCGCCGCGGTGGTGGTGTTCAGTCAGTCGGGTGGCTCGGGGAAGACGACTCAGCCTCCGGAGCCGAAGCCCACGCCCACCGAGCAGGTGAAGGCGCCCGAAACGAAGCCGCCCGAGACGAAGCCGCCCGAAACGAAGCCGCCCGAGCCCCCGGTCAAGCCGGAGCAGCCGACCACCGCCACCCAGACGGCCGTGCCGGACGCGGGGACTCCCGCCAAACCGGGCGAGCAGCCCACCGTCGCCACGAACCCCCCGCCCGCCCAGCAGGACGACGGCAAGGACGAGGAGCCCGAGCAGGACGACACGCAGAAGCTGAGCCCCGAGGCCCAGTACGCCGAGTTGTCGCGCCAGGCCCGGAAGTTCATGGGGACCGGGAAGTACAAGACGGCGGCGCTGGTCTACCGCAAGGCGCTCTCGGTCAAGCCGGACGCCTCCGAGGCCAAGGCGGGCCTGGGCATCTCCCTGGTGCGCAGCGACTCGAGCTACCGCGAGGCCGTCAAGCTGCTGGAGGAATCGCTCAAGGAGCAGCCCAACAACGCCCACGCGTGGCTGTGCCTCGGCATGGCCCGGCAGATGACCCAGCAGGACAAGAAGGCGATCGACGCGTACAAGCGCTATCTCTTGCTGGAGCCCTCCGGCCAGTACGCCAACGACGTGCGCGCCGCGCTCAAGTCGCTCGGCCAGTAGGCGGGACGGCGGGCTCCTGGTAGAGAGGCTGCCCTTTGCTCGTACTCGGACTCGAAACTTCCTGTGATGAGACCGCCGCCGCCCTCGTGGAGGACGGTCGGCGTGCGCTCTCTGACGTCGTCTCCACCCAGGTGGACATCCACCGGCGCTGGGGTGGGGTGGTGCCGGAGCTCGCCAGCCGCAACCACGTGGTGCAGGTCATGCCCGTCCTGCACGAGGCCCTCACCCGGGCGGGCAAGACGCTCGACGACGTGGACCTGATCTCCGTCACCTCCGGGCCCGGCCTCATCGGCGCGCTCCTGGTAGGGGTGCAGGTGGCCAAGTCGCTCAGCCTCGCCACCGGCAAGCCCTTCGTCGGAGCCAACCACCTCGAGGGGCACCTGCTCGCCATCCGCCTGCTCGAGGACGCGCCGGAGCCTCCGTTCCTCGGGCTCGTCGTCTCCGGGGGCCACACCAGCCTCTACGAGGTACAGGACTTCGGCCGCTACCGGTTGGTGGGCAGCACCCGCGACGACGCCGCGGGCGAGGCCTACGACAAGACGGCGCGCATCCTCGGCCTGCCGTACCCTGGCGGACTGCCCATCGATCAGCTCGCGCAGAAGGGGAACCCGGAGGCCATCCGCTTCCCTCGCGCGCTGCCGGGCGCGGAGAACTTCGACTGGTCCTTCTCCGGGCTGAAGACGGCGGTGCTGCACCACGTGCGCAAGCACGGCGTTCCCCAGGGGCAGGAACTGGCGGACCTGTGCGCCTCCTTCCAGGAGGCCGTGGCCGACTCGCTGTCGAAGAAGTTCGTCGCCGCCGGGCGCCGACTGGGCCTCAGTCGCCTGGTGGTGTGCGGAGGCGTGGCGGCCAACTCGCGGCTGCGCTCGCTGTGCCAGGAGCGCGCCGAGGACCGCAACCTGAAGCTCTACCTGCCGCCGGTGCGGCTGTGCACGGACAACGGGGCGATGATCGCCGTGGCGGGCTATGAGGCGTGGCGCCGAGGCCTGCGTGGCGACTTCAACCTGACCGCGGACCCCGCCTGGCGCATGTGAAGGGACACCCTCGTGGATACACCTCGTGACATCCTCCAGCGCCATGGCCTGCGGGCCAAGCACAGCTGGGGGCAGAACTTCCTGGGCGACCCGCAGATCCTGGAGGCCATCGCCGACGCGCTCGAGCTGCGCGAGGGCGAGCCGGTGGTGGAACTGGGCCCGGGCCTGGGGCACCTGACGCGCTTCCTCGCGGCCACCGGGGCGCGCGTGACGGCGGTGGAGAAGGACCGCGACATGATCGCGGTGCTGGAGAAGGAGGCCATCCCCGGGGTGCGCGTGGTGGATGGCAACGCGGCCACGGTGGACTTCGCCGAGGTGGCGGGTGTTCCCGACGTGAAGGTCGCGGGCAACCTCCCGTACCACCTGACGAGCTCCATCCTCTTCCAGGTGCTGGAGCAGCGCGAGCACGTGTCCCGCGCCGTCTTCACCCTGCAGAAGGAAGTGGTGGAGCGGCTCGCGGCGGAGCCGGGCGGGCGCGAGTACGGCCTGCTCACCGCCATCCTGGGTCTCTACTTCGAGTCCGAGCACCTCTTCGACGTGGATGCCCGGCGCTTCCACCCACCGCCGAAGGTGGACTCGGCGGTGCTGCGTTTGACGCGGCGTGCCGCGCCCCTGGCGCCCGTGGTGGATGGTGCGCGCTTCATCCGCCTGGTGAAGGCGGGCTTCGCGCAGCGGCGCAAGACGCTCTTCAACTCGCTCAAGTCGGACAAGACGCTGGGCACGTCGGAGCAGCTCCACCAGGCGCTGGAGACGGCGGGCATCGACCCGATGCGGCGTGCGGAGACGCTCGCGCCCGAGGAGTTCGCCGCCATCGAGCGCGCGTTGGGACCCGTGGCGACATAAGACGCGATTTGGCGTCCCGCCCGCTCTGATGCTAACGAGAAGAGGGCTCGGAGAGGATTGATGAAGCCCCTGCCACTGGAGGACCTGGAGCCGGTGCTCAACCGGTTCGGTGTGGTGTACGCGGTGTTCGCCCGCCCGGATGGGGGAGTGCTGTTGCGTTGGGGCGATGCGAGTCCGATTCCCATCCTCGACGAGAGCACCTTCGTGGGCGCCACCCGGGACATGGCCCAGGTCTACCGTTCGCTGGAGCGGATGCTGCTGCCGCAGATGGACGTGCAGGGGGAGTACCTGGGCATCCGCTCGAAGGTGGGCGACCAGGTGGTGTACGCGCTCTTCTTCGAGACGCGGCGCTTCGAGGCGGCCACGCCCGTGGAGCGGCTGCGCACCGAGTACGCGTTCTGCAAGTCACTGGGCAACGCGGTGGACACCGCGCTCCAGGCCTGGCTGAACAACGGCAAGGCGTGACTCAGGAGTCCTCGCCGCCGAGCACCTGGGCCAGGTCTCCCTGCTGGGCCAGCCAGGCGCGGAACTCCTCTTCGGGCAGCCGCATGCGCGCGAGCACGCCGCGGAGAATTTCCTCGGGAGAGCCGTCCTGCCGGCGCTTGAGCTCCAGGGCCGTCTTGAGGAGGGCCACGCCGTAGAGGGGGTCGGGCTCCACCACCTTCGCGGGGGCCCGAGCCGTCTCGGTGGCCGTGGCCCGGCGTGGCTCCAGCTCGATGACCGTCTTCGCGCGCTGCCGTCGATTCATCTCCCTCGGTCCCCGCGCGTTCGCGTGCCCCGCACCGCGCGTGAGTCCCTGGTAGTGGACGCCCAACGGGCCGTCAAGAGTGCCGAGCGCTCGGCTGATCGCGAACATTGCCCGGCCGCCCCTCCCGTGCTCTATTCCGCGCCCCGTTGCCGGCCGGTCGCAGGAGGCGGGCACGTGGCTACGTGGCTTTTGTTGCAGTTCGGAGGTCTCGAAGCGGATGGACAACCGCTACATCGTGGTCGAGGGGCCCATCGGCGTCGGTAAGACGAGCCTCTCCAACATCCTCGCCGAGCGCTTCGGGGCCCGGCGCATCTTCGAGAGATTCGAGGACAACCCCTTCCTCGCCAGCTTCTATACGGACCGCCAGAAGTACGCCTTCCAGACGCAGCTCTTCTTCCTGCTCTCGCGCTTCAAGCAGCAGGAGGAGCTCGTCCAGCAGGATCTCTTCAACTCGGTGACGGTCAGCGATTATCTGTTCGCCAAGGACCGTATCTTCGCGTGCCTGACGCTGGACTCGCACGAGCTGGCGCTCTACGAGCGCGTCTTCGAGGCGCTCAGCCCCCGGGTGACGAAGCCGGACCTGGTCATCTACCTGCAGGGCCGGCTGGACGTGCTGCTCCACCGCATCAAGAAGCGCGGCCGCGAGTTCGAGCGCCAGTTTGACGCCGGGTATCTGGAGGAGCTCGTCCACGCGTACAACGAGTTCTTCTCCCACTACACGGAGACGCCGCTGCTCGTGGTGGACACGTCGGACATCGACTTCGTCCACGACGAGGGGGACCTGAAGGGGCTGTTGGGCGCCGTTGACCGGGCGCGTCAAGGCACCCAGCACTACCTCCCCACGAGCTCCAAGCGGCCCTGATCGGCGCCCGGTTGCCTGCCTGCCCACAAAGAGAAGCCCCGCGGCGCTTCCGAGGGCGTTAGAGTGTCACTCGGTGGTCGCTTCCGTCGATCCCCTCCGGGGACGGTGAGGGGCGGCCATGCATGCACGGCAGGAAATCGAACCCGCACCCTCATAGGAGGTGAACCGTGAAGGACAAGGTCACCATCCACACGCTGAAGCGCCTGAAGCAGAGCGGCCAGAAGATCACCATGGTCACGGCCTACGATGCCACCTTCGCCCACGTCTTCGATGAAGCCGGGGCGGACGTGCTGCTCGTGGGCGACTCCCTGGGCATGGTGGTCCAGGGGCATGACTCCACCCTCCCGGTCACGATGGACCAGATGGTGTACCACTCCGCCGCCGTCAACCGCGGGGCGAAGCGGGCGCTCGTGGTGGGCGACATGCCCTTCATGAGCTACCAGGTGTCGGTGGAGGAGGCGGTCCGCAATGCCGGCCGTCTGGTGACGGAGGGCAGGGTAGGGGCCGTGAAGCTGGAGGGCGGCGCCGAGTTCGCCGACGTCATCTCCGCCATCGTCCGCGCCAGCATCCCCGTCATGGGCCACCTGGGCCTCACGCCGCAGTCGGTGCACAAGATGGGTGGCTATGTGGTGCAGGGCCGCGACGAGGACGCCGCGCGCAAGATTCTTGAGGACGCCATCGCGCTGGAGCGCGCCGGTTGCTTCTCGCTGGTGCTCGAGGGTGTACCGCTGGAGCTGGCGCGTCAGGTGACGCAGCGGCTCTCCATTCCCGTCATCGGCATTGGCGCGGGCAAGTACTGTGACGGCCAGGTGCTGGTTTGTTACGACCTCCTCGGAATGAACCCGGACTTCAAGCCCAAGTTCGTGAAGCGCTACGCCAACCTCCACGGCTCCATCACCGAGGCGGCGAGCGCCTACTTCTCCGAGGTGCGCGCGGGCGCGTTCCCGGACGATGAGCACTCCTTCAAGTCCAAGCCCATCCGTCTCGTGGCCGCTCCGCTGGAGACCACGGACGGCTCCTCCGAGGCCCCCGAGAAGATGGGCCCCGTGTACGGAGCACCGGTCTAGCCCATGGCACCGCTCGTCCTTCGTACTGTCGCCGAGACTGCCGCGTGGGCGGAGTCGCTCCGCCGCTCGGGCCGCCGGCTGGCCCTGGTGCCCACCATGGGCTTCCTGCATGACGGCCACCTCTCGCTGATGCGCGAGGGGCGAGCCCGTGCCGATGTCGTCGCGGCCTCCATCTTCGTCAACCCCACCCAGTTCGGTCCCAACGAGGACCTGTCTCGCTACCCGCGGGACATGGAGGGGGACCTGGCCAAGTGTGCCAGCGCCGGGGTGGAGGCCGTTTTCGCCCCCGTCCCCGCGGAGGTGTACCCGCCGGGCTTCCAGACGTACGTGGATGTGGAGCAGGTGAGCCAGGGCCTGTGCGGTGCGCGCCGGCCCGGCCACTTCCGGGGCGTGGCCACCGTGGTGACGAAGCTGCTGTGCATCTTCAGGCCCCACGTGGCCCTCTTTGGAGAGAAGGACTACCAGCAGCTCCAGGTCATCCGTGCCCTCGAGCGCGACCTGAACCTGGGCGTGGAGATCCTCGGGATGCCCACCGTGCGCGAGCCGGACGGGTTGGCCATGAGCTCGCGCAATGCCTACCTCTCCCCGGAGAACCGGCAGCGGGCGCTTGCCCTGTCGCGTGGTCTGGCGGCGGCCCAGGCGCTCTGCCGGAATGGAACCCGCGAGGCCCCCGCACTGGTGGACGCGGTGCGTCGAGAATTGAAGGCGGCGGAGCTCCGCGAGGATTATGTGGAACTGGTGGATGCCACCTCGCTGACCCCGCTCCCGGCCGTGACTCCGGGCAAGCCAGCGCGGCTTCTGGTGGCGGCCTTCGTCGGTACTACACGGTTGATCGACAACCAGCCCATCGGAGGCTAGAGGACGCGAGCGTATGGCGGGTGGAAAGGGAAAGGGCGGGACGGGAGAGCCCGGAGTCAAGGTCATCGCCGAGAACCGCAAGGCGCGTGCCGCCTACACGGTGGACGAGAAGGTCGAGGCCGGCCTTCAGCTCTCCGGGAGCGAGGTCAAGGCACTGCGAGCCGGGACGGCCAACCTCTCGGACGCCTACGCCCTGCCCAAGGGCAGTGAGTTGTATCTGCTCAATGCCCACATTGGCGTCTACAATCCCTCCAGCTTCTTCACCCACGAGCCCCTGCGCGGCCGCAAGCTGTTGATGCACCGCGAGGAAATCGATCGGTGGACGACGAAGGTTCGGGAGCGTGGCTATTCCATCATCCCGCTCCTGCTGTACTTCAAGAACGGGCGGGCAAAGGTGGAGCTGGGGTTGTGCCGGGGCAAGACGCACGAAGATCGACGGCAGGACATCAAGGAACGGGAGACGAAGCGGGAGATGGACCGGGCGATGCGCCGTCGCTGAAACGCCCCCCTCGCCCGCTCAGCGCACGTCGATGGACAAGAAAGGTCCCGAGAAGAAGGCGCGGCTGTTGGCCGCACTCGATAAGGGCATGGTGATGATCCACCTGGACGCGCGCCGTCCGGGAGTCATCGTGCCTCCCGCGTTGCGCACCGAGTCGCACCTGCGCCTGAACCTGTCCTACCGGTTCGATCCACCGGACTTGACGGTGGGGGAGTGGGGCGTGCGCTGCACCCTGAGCTTCTCGGGGAGCCGCTTCACGGTGGCGGTGCCCTGGTCGGCGCTCTTCGCCATCACCAGCCACGTGACGAAGGAATTCTGGATGTACCCGGACGACATGCCGGCCGAGCTCATCCAGCAGACGATGGTGACGACCAAGGCGCCGATGCCGGAGCCGGTGGCGGAGCAGCCGGCGGCGCCGGTGGAGCGTCCCCGGGCGGTGCTGCGCGAGGTGGCGCGGCAGGAGCCGGAGGAGTCGGCGGAGCCGCCCGTGGCCCCGGTCGAGGCCGAGGGACCCAAGGATGACCCGCCCACGCCGAGGCGTGGCCACCTGCGCCTGGTGAAGTGAGGAGGGGGGCCTCGCGCCCCCCCGTTAGCGCTTCAGCTTCGCTTCCAGGGACACGGGCTGGCCGCCGGTGAACCGGCCCTTCCAGGGCTTGTAGCCCTTGAGCGTCAACTGCACGGAGATCTCCTGGTCGGGGTAGTTGTTGTCCAGGACCATGGGCGTGTTGCCCAGCTCCGTCCCGTCGATGGTCACGAGGGCACCCGGGGGCTCGCTCTGGATGGAGAGCAGGGGCATCTGCTTCTTGCCCGAGGCGTAGAGCGCCCGGGTCATCAGGATGCGGAGGTGGGGTAGCGCCACCACGCCCACGCCCACTACCACCAACAGCGTGGCCAGGGTCGTCACCACGCGCTTCCATGGGAAGGGGCGCTTGGGAGGCTCGTAGTGGGTGCCGTGTTTCGGGCCCCGGTCGACCAGCTCCAGCTCCTCTTCTTTCATGTCCAGCACCGAGCGCTGCGGGGCGGCTCCCGGACGGGCCCAGGAGGAGGGCGAGGCGACATCCTCGGCGAGCGTGGAGAGCTCCGGAGACAGCTCCCGGGCGCAGCGGTCGCAAGGGGCGTGGGCCGAGGGCAGGAGCGCGTTGCAGCGAGGGCAGCGGGCCTCTCGGGCGCGGGGAGGCGTGGAGGTGAGGGGGGGCCGGGCCAGAACGGGTGTCGAGGGCTGGGTGGGGGCCGGAGGTGGGGCCGGGACAGGCGCGGAAGCAGGAGGTGTGGGGCCGATGAGCCGGCCGCTCGAGCTGAGGGCGGCGCCTCCGGGCAGCTCCTCCCACTCCTCCACCGGTTGCAGCTCGAAGGAGGCGGGATCCACGGCCCGGGTGGGGAGGGTGGGGCGCCGGACGGTCTGTGCGAGGGGCCCCTGCTGTTCGGAGAGCTCTCCCTGCTCGACGAGGGTGGCGGGTGGGGGGAGGCCTGTGATGAACGCGGCCAGGGACTGCGAGGTGGCGGGTTCGCCAGCCTGGGCCAGGTAGCGGGCGAGTGCCTCGGCCATGTCCTCGGGCCGGGGGAAACGGGCCTCGGGCGCCTTGCTCATGGCGCGCATCACCACGGCGGCCAGGGGCGGGGGGATGTCCGTGAGCGGCGCGGGTTCGCGTTCCGTGATGGCCATGGCGAAGGCCATGGGGTCCTCGGCGCCGGTGCCGAAGGGGTGCCGTCCGGCGAGCAGCTCGTAGAGGACGATGCCGAGCGCGAACTGATCGCTCAGGGCGGTGGCTGGCTCCCCGTGCAGCGTCTCCGGAGCGGAGTAGGGGAGCTTGCCCTTGAAGGTGCCGGGCTGGGTGCCCTGGGACATGCCCTCGATGCGGGCGATGCCGAAGTCCGTCACCTTCACCTCGCCCTCGCGCGAGACGAGGATGTTGGAGGGTGAGATGTCCCGGTGGGCGGTGAGCACGGGGCGGCCGTTGTGCACGCGGCGGTAGGCGTGGACGAGGCCCGCGAGCACCTGGGCGCCGATGAAGGCCACCAGGTGGGGAGGGAAGCGCTGGCCGCGGCGGTGGGCGTGCCGCAGGAGCACACCCAGGTCCCAGCCATTCACCAGCTCCATCACCAGGAAGAGCCCATCGGGGCCGTTGCCCACGTCGTAGACGGTGGCGATGTTCTGGTGGTGCAGGTGGGTGGCCAGCCGCGCCTCGGCGACGAACATCTTCGCGATGGCGGGCTCACGCGCCAGATGCGGCAGCATGCGCTTGATGGCCACGGACTTCTCGAAGCCCTCCGCGCCGTGAGCCACGCCGAGGAACAGTTCCGCCATTCCTCCTGTGGCCAGCGGGCGCACCAGCCGGTAGCGGGACTCGTTCACGTATTCCTCCGAGGCTTCAGCCCTGGGACTGGGTGATGTCGCGCAGCAACTTCCACGGGTAGATGCCGGTGGCGTGCCCGTCGCTGAAGACGAAGGTGAGCGCGTAGTTGCCCACGGGCTGCACCTGGGTGATGCGCAGGTCCGCGGGCACCCGCGAGGGGTCCAGCGTGCGCTTGTTGGTCCACTCGTCCACGCACCCGGCGCACGGGCACTGCTGGCGCAGGTGCTGCGCGGTGGCGTCCGTCTTCACCCCGTCCTCCCAGGTGAGCGCCAACTGGGCACCATCCGGAGACAGGGCTGCCTCGGTGGCGGACACGGGGCGGGTGGTGGGCTTGATGCGATCCCAGAAACTCAAAACGGTCCCCCTTCAGGGCCAGAACAGTCCGGGTGCTGCTTACCATCCGGCGCGTCCGGAGGGGGAGGGGCCGCTTGGGGAATCACGACGCCAGCTTGACGGGGAGGCGGTGGCCCTCGACGCGCACACCCTTCTTCTCCACCACCCGGCGCAGCGCCGACACGACGGCCGGGTCGAGCTGCCGGCCGCTGAGGCTCTCGAGGATCTCCATCGCCTTCTCCAGGGGCATGGCCTTCTGGTAGGGGCGGGTGGAGGTGCAGGCGTCGAAGGTGTCCGCGCACGCCACGATGCGGGCCAGCAGGGGGATGTCCTCGCCCTTGAGGCCGTCGGGGTAGCCAGTGCCGTCCCAACGCTCGTGGTGGCTGCGCACGCAGGCGCGCATGGCCTGCAGGAAGCTGATGGGCTTGATGATGGTGTCGCCGATGGCCGGGTGCTCGCGCATGATGGCCATCTCCTCGTCGGTGAGCCGCGACTGCTTGCAGAGGATGGACTCGACGATGCCGATCTTCCCGATGTCGTGGAGGATGCCGCCGAACTGGAGCTGCTTGAGCTCGCGCTCGGAGAGGGCCAGCTCGCGGCCGATCTCCACCGCCACGTCGCCCACGCGCTGGCTGTGGCCGCGGGTGTAGGAGTCCTTGGAGTCGATGGAGTTGGCCAGCGCGACGATGGTCTCCAGGTAGCCCTGCTCAAGGCTCTCGTAGAGGCCGCGGTTCTCGTGGTCGTACGCGAGCAGCTGCTTGCTCATGTAGTTGAACGTCCGGGCCAGCTCGCCCAGCTCGTTCTTCTGGGGGACGTTGACCTCGAGGCCGAACTTGCCCTGGGCCAGCTCGAGGGCACCCTGGATGAAGCCCTTGAGGGGGCGGGTGACGCTGCGCGAGAAGAAGGCGGCGAGCCCCAGGGCCACCAGTGTGGCGGCCAGCAGGGTGAGCAGCAGCCGCCGCTCCATCGTCTCCACCTGCTTGTAGGCGAGCGCCACCGGCTGTTCGGAGACGATGGCCCAGTGCGGATCGGCGAGCGTGGCATAGGCGGCGACGACGCCCTCGTCCCCCTCGCCGAAGTTGCCCACGTGGAGGATGTCCGTGTCCGGGGAGCGCGCCACACCCTGGAGCAGGTGCGCGACCACGGGCCGCTGGGCGACGTCCTGGTTGGCCACGAGCCCGCCGCCGCCGGCGAGCACATGGCCCTTGGCATCGGCGAGGTAGACGAAGCCGGTGCTGCCCACGCGCTCCTGGGCGAGCATGGTCTGCAGCTCCGCCAGCGACACGTCCGCGGCGATGTAGCCCTTGATGGGCTCGCCCACGGGGAAGGCGAACGTCACCACCGCCTCACCGCTGGGGCGCCACACCACGTCCGCGTAGCGCAGGCCGCTCAAGCCCTCCAGCAGTGTCACGGCGCGTGCCTCGTGCTCGGCGAGCGCGGTGGGCGGCACGTCGCTCACGGCGAAGGCCTGCAGGCCCGGCAGCCGCTTGCCATCGGACCCGAAGAGGGTGATGGCCTGGACCTCGCGGCGCTGGTTGAGCACCGCGCGCAGGTATGTCTGCTGCTGCTCCAGCGGCAGGGCGAAGAAGTTGGGCACGCGCGCCATGCCCATCACCGCGCGCGTGGGCTCGGCCAGGAAGCTCTCCGCCTTCAGCTTGAGCTGTTTGACGCGCTCCTGCGCCAGTTCCTGGGCATCGCGCACCAGCAGCTCGCGCGTGTCGGACACGGACAGCAGACCCACCATCACCGTGGGCACCAGACTGGCCACCAGCATCAGCAGGAGGATGGTCTTGAAGAGCCGCATGGGGACGCTCCTCCCGCGCTACTTCCACTTCGAGGGCTGGACCTGGAGATTGATGGACTTGGGCGAGGCCTCCGCCACCTCGAAGCCCTGTTCGGCCGAGAGCTCGGAGCGGTTGTCGTGGGCCAGGGCGCGCACGCTCCAGCGGTAGATTCCCGCGGGCAGTGTCACCTTGAGCTGGTTCACGGTGGCGGACATCACGCGCTTCTCTCCTCGCAGGGGCGTCAGCTCCACCTCATAACCCTCGGCGCCCTCCACCGCTTGCCAGACGAGCGTGACGGGGCCCTGGCCGCCCTTGGCGAACTGGACGCTCAGCCGCAGCTTGTCGGCGGGCTGCATGGGCTGGGGTACGCCCAGGGGAGAGCGGGGCGGGGGCGGCGGCTGACCCTTCTCCACGCGCACGCTCTCGCCCACGGCGACCGGGCGCGTGACGCCCTCGGCCTCCACGCGCACGGGCTGTCCGGAGCGGGTCCTCACCGTGGTGGTGCCCTTGTCGTCCACCGCCACCGTGAAGGCGGTGGGGGGCGAGGCGCTCACCGACAGCAGCTTCCAGGCCCCATCCGCCGCCTGGGCGGCGTCCTCGTAGCGCGCGTTCTGGAAGTGGGCCTCGGCCTCCTTCAGCTTGGCCACGGCCTCCTCGCGCCGGGCCGCCTTGGCGTCCGCGTGCTTCACCGCGTTGCGCGCCGTCTCCAGCACGCTCTGTGCCCGTGCCCGGTCCGCGCCCGGCAGTCTCAGCTTCGTGCCCGGCGCGACCGCGTCGTCCTTCAAGCCATTGAGCGCCTTGAGCTCACTGGCCCCTCCGCGATCTCCCAGCGTGCGCTGGGCCACCTGGGCGAGTGATTCCCCATCGCGCACCACCACCTCGGTGGGGGCCAGCATGAGGAGGGCAAGCAGGAGGGAACCCTTCATTGGAACACGATCTCCCTTCCGGCCCGGACGGTGGCCGCAGGCGTGGTGACCGAGAGCGACTGGCGCGCCGGATCTTCCAACTCGGCGTCCACCCGCCCGCGCAGAACGGTCAGGTCCGTGCGTTCCTGCCCGGGCCTCGGCCGTGTCTCCGCGATGCTGATCAGCGCGTCCTCGCCCAGATTCACCACACTGCCGTTGGCGAAGACGATTTGTGCACCGGCGCCGGCCACGGTCCGCACCTTGTCGTTCTCGAAGAGGGGCATGCCCTCCTGAGCGGGGAGCCATTCATCCCCTGCTGCGCGTTTCACCTTCACGTCCGCTTGCAGCCCCTTGAGCTGGGCACGGCGCACCGGAGGCGGCGCGGCCGGCACATGCACCGGAGGCGTGGGCTTCTCATCGGCGGGGCAGCCCACCGAGAGCGCCCCGATCGAGAGGACGAACACCATAGAAGACCAGCGACTGTTCACGAGATGGGTTCCGGGCCCCAGTCTACTGGGGAATGGACCCGGGACCCAGGGGGCTGGTCACATGAGCTCGGCCGGTTCAGTCCAGTCGTCGATGTTGCAGGCAGGGCAGATTCTTGCGGATGCGGGCGAGCAGCTCCGGGTCCACCGGCGCCACGGCGAGGCCCTCGCCCTCCGAGGCCCGGGCCGTCACCAGGCCCCAGGGGTCCACCACCATGGCGTGGCCCCAGGTGACGCGCTGGGGCGAGTGCCGTCCGCCCTGCGCCGGGGCGAAGAGGTAGCACTGGTTCTCGATGGCGCGCGCGCGCAGCAGCACCTCCCAGTGATCCTTGCCCGTCATCAGCGTGAAGGCCGCGGGCACGGCGAGCAGCGTGGCTCCGTCCTTCGCCAGGCGCCGGTACAGCTCGGGGAAGCGCAGGTCGTAGCAGATGGAGAGACCCAGCCGGCCGGCTTCCGTGTCCGCCACCACCACGTCGGTGCCCGGGGCCACGGCCTCGGACTCGCGGTAGGGCGTGCCGTCGCCCACGTCCACGTCGAAGAGGTGGATCTTCCGGTACACGGCCAGCCGCGAGCCATCCGGCCCGAAGAGGACGGTGGTGTTGTAGAGGCGGCCGCCGGGCGCGCCCTGCTCCAGGATGGAGCCGGCCAGGAGTGTCACCCGGCGCTCGCGTGCCAGCTCGGCCATGCGCGAGAGCGTGGGACCCTCGAGTGTCTCGGCGGCGCCAGTGCGCTCGGACTCCGGTCCCATCCAGCTGAAGTTCTCGGGCAGGCCCACCAGGCGGGCCCCGAGGTCGGCGGCACGCCGGACGAGCCGGGTGGCCGATTCCAGGTTGTGGGCCTTGTCCGCGGTGGACACCATCTGGGCTGCGGCAATCAGGTGCATGGGGGCGTTATAACCGCTCCCCGTCCGTGGAAACCCTGGGAATCCCTACCCCCAGGAGGACTGTTGGATGGCAGGGACGAGGGGTGCGTCATCCTTTACACCCCGAGGTGGCGTGTGTTACGGACGCCGCCGACATTTTTCGACGCAGTTCCTCGAAAAGTGGGCCGTCGTGCCCGCTTTTCGTGTTTTAGGAGTCTGGAGTTTTCAGCGGCCTATGGCGGAGAACATCAAGCAGACGGTGGAGGCGAGGGCACAAGAGCTGCTCGAGCCCATCGTTGCGGGCGAGGGGCTGGAGCTCCTCGAGGTGGAGTTCGTCCGCGAGCGCGAGGGCTGGGTCCTGCGCCTGTTCATCGACAAGCCGGGTGGACGGGTGGGCCTGGACGAGTGCACGCAGGCGTCGCGAGCGGTGGACACGGTGCTGGACGTGGAGGACATCATTCCCCACGAGTACAACCTGGAGGTCTCCAGCCCCGGGGTGAATCGTCCCCTGAAGAAGCCCGCGCACTACGAGCGGGTGAAGGGGCAGAAGGTCAAGGTGAAGACCTTCGGGCCCATCGGGGAGCCGCCGCGCAAGAACTTCTCCGGGACGCTCACCGAGGTGGCGGCCGACGCTATCTCCGTGGACGTGGAAGGGGCGGGCAGCTTCCGCATCCCCTTCAAGGACATCGCCAAGGCCAATCTGGAGTTCGAGTTCTAGCAGTCCACATACAGGGTGCGCTCTCGCGCGGGCGCGCCCGTGGAACCTTTTGGAGAAGATGATGCCCACGCCAGCCAACCCCAACATCAACCTCAACCTCGTCCTGGACCAGGTGGCCAAGGACAAGGGCATCGACCGGAGCGTGCTCATCGCCACCCTCGAGGACGCGATGACGACCGCGGCCAAGAAGCACTTTGGTCAGGAGCGCAACCTCGAGGCCAAGTATGACCCGGAGAAGGGCGTGGTGGAGCTCTTCCAGGCCATCACCGTGGTGGAGCAGATCACCGACCCTGTTCAGGCGGTGAACCAGATCTCCCTCGACGAGGCGCATAAGAAGGGCATGGAGGTGGAGCCGGGCGACGAGCTCGTGTTCCAGATCTTCTACCGTGACGAGGACGCGGCGGAGGCCAAGGCGCAGGACGATCAGTACGGGGACATCCTCCGGCTGAAGACGTTCCGGCGCGGCTTCGGACGCATCGCGGCCCAGACGGCCAAGCAGGTCATCCTTCAGCGCACCCGCGATGCCGAGCGCGAGAACGTCTTCAACGAGTACCGGGACCGCAAGAACGAGATCGTCACGGGCATTGCCCGGCGCTTCGAGCGCGGCAACATCATCGTGGACCTGGGCCGTGCCGAGGCGGTGCTGCCGGTGCGCGAGCAGGTGCCGCGTGAGACGTACCGTGCTGGTGACCGCGTCCAGGCGTACGTGCTGGACGTGCTGCGCGAGTCCAAGGGTCCCCAGATTGTCCTCAGCCGCGCCTCCGTCAACCTGCTGACGAAGCTGTTCGAGATGGAGGTGCCGGAGATCGCCGAGGGCATCGTGGTCATCGAGGCCGCGGCGCGCGAGCCGGGTGGGCGCGCGAAGATCGCCGTGTCCAGCCGGGACGCGGACGTGGATCCGGTGGGTGCGTGCGTCGGTATGAAGGGCAGCCGCGTGCAGGCGGTGGTGCAGGAGCTGCGCGGCGAGAAGATCGACATCGTCCCCTTCGACGAGGATCCGGCGCGCTTCGTGTGCGCCGCGCTGGCCCCGGCCGAGGTGAGCCGCGTCATCATCGACGAGGCCAACCACGCCATGGAGCTCATCGTTCCGGATGATCAGCTGTCGCTGGCCATCGGGCGTCGCGGGCAGAACGTGCGGCTGGCCGCCCAGCTGACCGGTTGGAAGCTGGACATCAACAGCGAGAGCCGGGTGCGCGAGATGCGCGAGTTCGCCAACCGCTCGCTGGGGGCTCTGCCGGGCGTCAACGAGATGCTGGTGGAGACGCTGTACGCCCACGGCTTCCGTCAGGCCAAGGACATCGCCGAGGCCAATCCGGAGATGCTGGGCCAGATTCCGGGGATGGATCCGTCGCGGATTCCCGCTATGCAGGAGGAGGCCCGCAAGCAGATGTCCCTGGATGCCGCGGAGCTGTCGCGCATGGAGCGCGAGCGCGAGCAGGCCCGGCAGGCCGAGGCCCGCCGCCACCCGGACGAGCTCAGTCAGACGGAGCGCATGGCTCGCGTCAGGGGCATGGGCGAGAAGACCATCGAACAGCTCACCCTTGCCGGTTACAAGACGGTGGAGGACATCGCCAACGAGAAGGATCTGGCGAAGCTGGGCGACGTGCCGGGCGTGGGCATCAAGAAGGCTCGCCAGCTCAAGAGTGCGGCGGAGAACTATCTGGTGGAGGAGGCCAAGCTCCGGGCGGAGCTCAACGCCGAGCGCGGGGCTTCGTCCTCTCAGGCCGCCGAGCCGGCGGGTGCTTAATCGGGTCGGAGTGAGATCGTAAGCTCGCTTGGATGGTAGGGGGGATGCGCCTGAAGGCCCGTTCCGGTACTAGAAGAAAAGAAGATCTCCCGGCCAACGCCGGACCGGTGCGAAGCTGCATCGGCTGCGGCGCGAGGCGGGTCCAGGAGGAGCTCACCCGGTTGGTGGTGGGCTCCGAGGGTGTGGTGGTGGTGGACAGGAGGAGGCAGCTCCCTGGGAGGGGGGCCTACCTCTGTGGGGCCGGGTGCCTGGCGGCGGCGGTGAAGCGGAAGGCCTTTGGCAGGGCTTTCCGGGGCAAGGCGGGTCCGGTCGACCCGTCGGTGCTCGGACAGGCGTTGGAGACGGGCCCGGCTCAGGGTGGAGCGGCCGGGGGGAGTGGGTGTTAGCACCACTCGCACACATTTTTGGATTAGGGTGCTGCGCCCGGTAGCCGGCGGAGCAGAAGGCCAAGCTAAGGTATGTCGAAGAAGCGCGTTCACGAAATTGCCAAGGAGCTCAAGGACCATGGGGTCGAGCTCGACAACAAAGAGGTCGTGACCGAGCTCGTCGCGCTCGGCTACGACGTCAAGAGCCACTCGTCTTCGCTCGAGGACGATCAGGCCACTGCCGCGGTTCAGAAGATCCTGGACAAGCGCAAGCCCAAGCAGGCCGCGCCGCCGGTGACGGCGAAGGGCTTCGTGGTGCGCCGCAAGGCCCCGACGGCTCCCTCGTCCGCCGACATGGGCGAAGAGGCTGTGCCGCCCTCGGGTGCCGAGGCGCCTCAGGTCGCCGCGCAGCCCCCAGTCGTGGAGGCCCCCGCCGTCGAGGCGCCGGTCGCCGAGGCACCTCGTGCCGTTGCCGCGCCTGTCGCCGCCCCGGAGGCTCCGGCCGTCGAGGCTCCGCCCGCCGCACCCCCTGAGGCACCGAGGGCCGTGGCCCCGCCGGCCGTGCCAGAGACTCCGGCTGTCGTGGCCCCGCCGGCCGCCCCGGCCGAGGCACCCCGTGCCGAGGCCCAGCCTGCGGCTGCCCCAGCGGAGCCGCCGCGCCCCGTTGCCCAGCCCGTCGCTGCCACTCCCGAGGCGCCACGCGCCGTGGAGCCGCCGCGGGCCCCGACTCCCCCGCCTTCGGCGGCCGCCGCTCAGCCGCCTCCCTCTTTCAAGGAGACACCCAGCTTGCCTACCCGCCCGCCTTCGGCGGTTCCACCTTCTGTCCGGACGCCTTCGCATCCGTCTTCCGGTGCCCACCGGGCGCCTTCCTCGGGTGCGCCCGGCATGGCCTCCGGCCGTCCTGGTGGTCCCGGTCAGCAGGGCCGTGGTGGTCCCGGTCAGCAGGGCCGTGGTGGTCCCCCCGGTCAGGGCCGTCCGGGTGGTCCCGGTCAGCAGGGCCGTGGTGGCCCCAGCCAGTATCAGCGAGGTGGCCCCAGCCAGTACCAGCGCAGCGCCCAGTCCACGGGAGCGGTGCGTCCCTCGGCTCCGGGCGCCGGGGCAGGGGCCCAGGCGGGTGCCGCTCCGGGTCAGACGGGCCAGCAGGTCATGGTGGGCGGAGTGCCCCACCAGCAGGTCGCGCAGGATCCCCGTTCGCTGCGTCCCACGGCCACCCAGGCCGTCGTCATCTCGCGCCCGCTCATCCAGGTGCGCCGGGTCACGCCCACCGGCGGTGGGGGCAAGCAGTACCCCATGGCGCCGGGCAAGAGCGCCATCGGCGAGAAGCGCGAGTACAAGGTCGTCCCGGATCACCTGGGCCGCGGCCGTGAGCTCGTCGACGTCTCCAAGAACAAGGAGAAGGAGAAGCCTGGGCGTGGCAAGCGCGGGACTTCCGCCGCCGAGGGCGGTCCTTCCAAGCAGGAGATCTCCGACCTGATGTGGGGTCGCGTCACCATCCCGGTGCGCGGCAAGAAGAAGAAGCCCACCAAGAAGGGCGCCAAGACTCAAATCACCCAGATGGCCGAGGAGAAGAAGGTCATCAAGATCCAGGAGGGCATCTCGGTGTCCGACCTGGGCCAGCGCATGGGTGTGCGCACCGCCGAGCTCATCAAGAAGCTGATGGGCCTGGGCAAGATGGCCACGGCCAACCAGATCATCGACTCGGAGACCACCGAGCTGCTCGCCACCGACTACGGCTGGCGCGTGGAGAAGGCGGGCTTCGAGGTCGAGGACTTTCTGCCCGAGGTGGCGGCTCGTCCCGAGGACGAGCGTCCGCGTCCGCCGGTCGTCACCGTCATGGGCCACGTCGACCACGGCAAGACGAGCCTGCTCGACGCCATCCGCGCCGCCAACGTGGCGGCCGGCGAGGCCGGTGGCATCACCCAGCACATCGGTGCGTACTCGGTGACCACGTCGCGCGGCGACATCACCTTCCTGGACACCCCGGGCCACGAGGCCTTCACGTCCATGCGCGCCCGTGGCGCCAACGTGACGGACATCGTGGTGCTGGTGGTGGCCGCCGATGACGGCGTGATGCCGCAGACGGTGGAGTCCATCAAGCAGGCCAAGGCCGCCGAGGTCCCCATCGTCGTCGCCATCAACAAGATGGACGTGCCGGGCGCCAACCCGGATCGCGTGAAGAAGGACCTGGCCAACCACGAGCTCGTGCCCGAGGAGTGGGGCGGCGACACCATCATGGTGCCCGTGTCCGCCAAGCAGAAGATGGGCATCGACCTGCTGCTGGAGAACGTCGCGCTGCAGGCCGAGGTGCTCGAGCTCACGTCCAACCCGAGCCGTCCGGCGGTGGGCGCCATCATCGAGGCCAAGCTGGAGAAGGGCCGCGGTCCCGTGGCCACCGTGCTGGTGCAGGAGGGTACGCTCCGCGTGGGCGATGCCGTCGTCACCGGCACCCACTTCGGCCGCATGCGCGCCATGAACAACAGCCGTGGCGAGACCGTGAAGGAAGTGCTCCCGGGCTACTCCGCCGAGCTCATCGGTCTGTCCGGCGTGCCCACCGCGGGTGACACCCTCAACGCGGTGGCCGACGAGAAGGCCGCCAAGGAGATCGCCACCCACCGCGCCATGAAGGGCCGCGAGGCGGAGCTGGGCAAGGCCAGCAACCGCGAGACGCTCGAGCAGCTGTTCGCCAAGACCAAGGCGGGCGGTGGTCCCAAGGAGCTGCGGCTCGTCATCAAGGCGGACGTGCAGGGCTCGGCCGAGGCCGTCAGCGAGGCCGTCCAGAAGCTCTCCACCCACAAGGTCCGCGTGGAGATCATCCACTCGGGCGTGGGCGCCATGACCGAGGGCGACGTGATGCGCGCCGCCGCTTCCAAGGGTCTGGTGGTGGGCTTCAACGTCAAGCCCGAGTCCGGCACCGAGGCCGCCGCCAAGGCTCAGGAGGTGACGCTGCAGACCTACAGCATCATCTACGAGCTCATCGACGGCGTGCGCAAGGCCATGGAGGACCTCCTGGAGCCCATCCGCACCGAGCGCAAGCTGGGCCGCGCCGAGGTGCGCAACACCTTCAACGTGCCGAAGCTGGGCACCATCGCCGGTGCGGCGGTGCTCGATGGTGTGATGAAGCGTGGTGCCTTCGTCCGCCTGCTGCGCGACAGCAAGCAGCTGTTCTCCGGCCGCATGGCCTCGCTGCGCCGCTTCAAGGACGACGTGAAGGAGGTCGCCCAGGGCTTCGAGTGCGGTATCGGCATCGAGAACTACACGGACCTCAAGCCGGGCGACATCATCGAGGCCTACGAGATCGAGGAGACGCGGCCGAGCCTGAGCTAGTCCCTCTCCGGCCGCTGTCTTCCACCACCGGGATTCTCCCGGTGGCCCGCTCTCCAGGCGTGGTCACCGGGGTGAAGGGCTTAGTGTCATGTTCGTCTGTGTCGCACGTCTGACCCTGCAGATTCCGGAGAGTGGCTCCCTCAAGGCCAAACGGCAGGTTCTCCGCCGGATAACGGACCGGGTGAAGGCCCGGTTCAATGTGGCGGTGGCCGAGGTTGATGATCAGGATCTCTGGCAGAAGGCCACGCTCGCGCTGGCGGTGGTGGGCAACGACCGCCGTCATGTCGACGAGCAGATGGAGAAGATCATCCACTTCGTGGAGGAGATGTACGTGGCGCCGCTCCTCTCCCGGCAGACCGAGATCATGGCCTTCGGGGACACCCTCTACAGCCCTGGGCGTCCCCTGCCGGCCGCGAGGGACGAGGGCGAGGACGAGGAGTCAGAGGAATTCGACGAGGACGGCGAGGAGGCGGGGCCAGAGGCGGACCTGGAGGAGCTCATCGCCGGGATGGGCCGTGGAGACCGCACCATGGCCGAGGCCGAGGGAATGGCCGACTGGGAGAGCCGCCCCGCGGGGCGGGAGAGCGGGCGGCCTGCCAAGGGCACGGAGCGTCAGGGGACGCTGTCCCTGGATGAAGCCCGGGCTCGTGCTCGCAGCCTGCGCAACCCGAGGGATTGGGAGAAGAAATGAGTACCAGCAACAGGCCGGAGCGCGTGGGGCAGGAGATCCAGGCGGCCCTCGGGAAGATGCTCACCCGGGGCGAGCTGAAGGATCCGCGGATCGGCTTCATCACCATTACCGGCGTGAAGGTGTCGCCGGATCTGAAGACGGCGCGCATCTTCTACTCGATGATGGGCACCGAGGAGCAGCGCAAGGAGACCCAGAAGGGGCTCGAGGCGGCCAAGGGCTACATCCGCCGGGAGATCACCGAGGCGGTGAACCTGCGCGTGTCGCCCGAAGTCTTCTTCACCTTCGACGAGTCGCTGGAGCGGGGTGACCGCATCGAGCGGCTGCTGCGCGAGGTGAAGGAGAAGGAGGGCTGGTAGACAGCATGGACGGCGTCCTGGTCATCGATAAGCCCAAGGGTCCCACCTCGTTCGACGTGGTGCGGCAGGTCCGGGGTCTGCTCAAGGTGAAGAAGGTGGGTCACACCGGCACGCTGGACCCGATGGCCACGGGGGTATTGCCCCTGTGCCTGGGCGAGGCGACCAAGGTGGCTGGCTTCATCACCGAGGGCGACAAGGCCTACGACGCCGTGGTGCGTCTGGGCGCGGAGACGGACACCCAGGATGCCGAGGGCAAGGTGGTGGCCGAGGCGCCCGTGCCTCCCCTCACCACGGCGCTGCTGGAGGAGGTGCTCGGGCGCTTCCGCGGCTCCTTCGAGCAGGTGCCGCCCATGTACTCGGCGGTGAAGGTGGGCGGGAAGCGGCTGTACGAGCTCGCCCGCGCGGGTGAAGAGGTGGAGCGCGCCAGCCGCCAGGTGACGGTGTACGAACTGGTGCTGCGCGACTTCAACGCCACGCAGCTCCGCCTGTCCGTGCGCTGCTCCAAGGGCTTCTTCGTCCGCACGCTCGCCTATGACCTTGGCCGGGCGCTGGGTTGTGGTGCCCACCTGGAGGCGCTGCGGCGCACCACGAGCGGTCCCTTCACGCTGGCCCATGCGCTGCCGCTGGCGGACCTGGCCACGCTGGCGAAGGAGCCCGAGGCCCTGGCGAAGCGGCTTCTGCCGGTGTCCGAGGCCCTCACCGACCTGCCCGCGGTACGGGTGAGCGAGGCGGATGCGGCGCGGGTGTCTCACGGTGTCCCCGTGGAGGCCCCCGCGCATCCCGGCCGCGTACGGGTGGTGGCCCCCTCGGGCGCGCTGCTCGCCGTGGCCGAGGTGGTCCGCGGCCGGCTGCGCTACCTGCGGGTGCTCGTCTGACTCTCGGTGACCGTGGCCCGGGCTCTCGACGTCACCGTGGTGGTGCCTCCCCCCCTGAGGGCCCTCTTCGAGGGGCGGCGCGAGGTGACTCTCGGTGTGCCCTCCACCACCACGGTGGGCGAAATCCTGGAGACACTCCTGCGCCTCTACCCCCGGCTCAGCCAGCACTTCGCCGGGGATCAGCCCGTCTCCGGCGGCTTCTATGTGCAGCTCGCACTGGACGAGCCCTCCCTGAAGGAGCTCGCCTCGGGAGGTACCGGATTGTCGACTGGAGGGCGTCTTGTTCTCTTCTGTCTCTCTCGTCCGTCTCCAGGCGTACGGCCGGGCGCTTAAGGTTGACCGCCCGCACAGGCGATGCTTATAAGCCCCCGATTCGTTAGAAGGAGGAAGCCCGGTCTGTACCCCTCCGCGGACCGTGGCGACCGCAGTACCCACCCCGGAGCGGGATAGAAGCCAGAGAACACCATGTCGGCATTGCATCAGGACCGCAAGGCAGAGGTCGTCGCGAAGTACCGCACCCACGAGACGGACACCGGTTCCCCCGAGGTCCAGGTGGCGCTGCTCTCCGAGCGCATCACCCTGCTCACGGAGCACTTCAAGACGCACAAGAAGGACCACCACTCCCGCCGCGGTCTGCTCAAGCTGGTGGGTCAGCGTCGCCGTCTGCTCGACTACCTGAAGAGCAAGGACGCCAACCGCTACAAGAAGCTCATTGAGGGCCTCGGCATCCGCAAGTAGGCCCGCAGTCAATCGGGGCGCTGGCATGGGTCAGCGCCCCGAGTCGTTCCAAGCAGTCGCAGCACACAGTGGAAGCAAGGTGACGGCGAGGGAGGAGGCAAGGGCGTGGTGTGGACGGAGGTTTTGGTTTCCGTTCGGACGGGCCGACCGGTGCAGCCGGGTCGGCCCGCGCGATCAGGGATCAAAGCTCCGACGCATCCCTGCCGGCGCTTCCGAAGCGCCCCACCGCAGTCAGACCGCGGTTGCCCGTCTTCGCCTGTTCCAGGCCTGGCGACCGCATCAACCCACAGGCCTCGCATCGAGGCGCGTGGGCCCTCACCTTTTGGAAAAGGCAGGGCACGCGTCGCGGGGCCTTCCGGCAGTTACGAGGCAAGACGGATATGCACTTGAAGAAGAGCGTCAAGATTGGTGACACCGAGCTGTCCATCGAGACCGGCCACATGGCCAAGCAGGCGGACGGCGCCGTGGTGGTTCGCTACGGCGACACCGTGCTGCTGGTCACCGCGGTGAGCGCGCGCGAGAAGAAGGACGTGGACTTCCTCCCGCTCACGGTGGAGTACCAGGAGAAGCTGTACTCGGCCGGCCGCATCCCCGGCAGCTATTTCAAGCGCGAGGGGCGCCTGACGGAGAAGGAGACGCTGGCCAGCCGTATCGTGGACCGCTCCTGCCGCCCGCTGTTCCCGGACGGGTACGCCTACGAGACGCAGATCATCACCAGCGTCATCTCCGCGGACCCGGAGCACGAGGGTGACATCCATGGCATCACCGGCGCCTCGGCGGCGCTGTGGGTGTCGGACATCCCCTTCAACGGCCCCATCGCGGGCATCCGCGTGGGCCGCGTGGACGGCAAGCTCATCGCCAACCCCACGCTCAAGCAGCGCGAGCTGTCGGACATCGACCTGGTCATGGCCGTCAGCCGTGAGGCCATCGTGATGGTGGAGGGCGGCGCCGAGGAGGTCAGCGAGGCGGACATGGTGGCCGCGCTCGAGTTCGGCAAGCAGGCGGTGCAGCCCGCGCTGGACCTGCAGGACGAGCTGCGGCGCGCGCTGAACAAGACGGTGCGCAACTACGACCGCATCCCCGCGGTGGCCGAGGACCTCAAGGCCAAGGTGCGCGCGCTGGCCTGGGACGGCATCGTCCACGGCTACACCATCAAGGAGAAGGCGGCCCGCTACGAGGCGCTCTCCAAGGCCAAGAAGGACGCCCTGGCCAAGCTCAAGGAGCAGCTCGGCGAGGGCTACACCGCTCAGGTGGAGAAGCACGCCAAGCAGGTGGTGGAGGATCTGAAGTACGAGCACATGCGCACGCTGACTGTGAACGGAGGTCGCATCGGCGGCCGCGGGCACGACAAGGTGCGTGACATCACCTGCGAGGTGAGCGTGCTCCCGCGCACCCACGGCAGCGCGCTCTTCACCCGCGGCGAGACCCAGGCGCTGGTGGTGACGACGCTGGGCACCTCCGAGGACGAGCAGCGGCTGGAGCTGCTCAGCGGCCAGTCCTTCAAGAAGTTCATGCTGCACTACAACTTCCCCCCGTTCAGCGTGAACGAGACCAAGCCCCTGCGCGGCCCCGGCCGGCGTGAGGTGGGCCATGGCGCCCTGGCCGAGCGCGCCCTGCGCAACATGCTGCCCGCGAGCGAGAAGTTCCCGTACACCGTGCGGCTCGTGTCGGACATCCTCGAGTCCAACGGCTCCTCGTCCATGGCCTCGGTGTGCGGCGGCACGCTGTCGCTGATGGATGCCGGCGTGCCCATCAAGGCTCCGGTGGCGGGCATCGCCATGGGCCTGGTGAAGGAGGGAGACAAGGTCGCCATCCTCTCGGACATCCTCGGTGACGAGGACCACCTGGGCGACATGGACTTCAAGGTGTGCGGCACCTCGAAGGGCATCACCTCCATCCAGATGGACATCAAGATCACCGGCCTCACCACGGAGATCATGAGCCGCGCGCTGGAGCAGGCGCGTCAGGGCCGCATCCACATCCTCGGCGAGATGCTCAAGACGATGGCCGAGCCGCGCAAGGAGATCAGCTCCTACGCGCCTCGCATCACCACCATCCAGATCCGCCCCGAGTTCATCAAGAACGTCATCGGGCCGGGCGGCAAGGTGATCAAGGACATCATCGCCCGCACGGGTGCCGTCATCAACATCGACGACTCGGGCCGCGTGGACATCGCCAGCTCCAACGTGGACTCGGTGAAGTCGGCCATCGCGATGATCCAGGCGCTCACGCGCGAGGCGGAGATCGGGAAGATCTACACGGGCACGGTGCGGAAGATCGCCGAGTTCGGCGCCTTCGTGGAGCTGTTCCCCGGCACCGATGGCCTCATCCACATCTCCGAGCTGTCCGACAAGCGCGTGAAGAGCGTGTCGGACGTGCTGAAGGAGGGCGATGAGGTGCTGGTGAAGGTCGTCAGCATCGACAAGACGGGCAAGATCCGCCTGTCGCGCAAGGAGGCCATGGCCGAGCGCGCCGCCGCTCAGCAGGGCACCGCCCCCTCCGAGGCCGCCCCCGCCGCCGCCCAGTCCCCCGAGGCCACCCAGCCGGGCGCCAAGGCCTGAGCTGACTCGATCGCCTTCCTCTCCCCCGGGAGAGGGTAGGAGACACGGGACGCCCTCTCTTCGCTCCGGCGGGGGAGGGCGTCTTCCTTTGCGGGCTCCAGGCGGGGAAAGATCTTCCTGGCGGCTCGTGCGTTGAGGCACGGGTCCCCTTCCGGAGCCTCGCGTGTCCCAGGGCCCTTTCTCCGCGCTCTCGCGCTTTCTCGGCCACTTCCGCTGGGCCTTCATGCCGCTCGGACTGCTGGCGCTCATCGCCGTGGGCGTCCACGCCGCCGCCGATACGCTCGATGACCGGCTCCTGACGCTGGTGGACCTCGTCGATGCCGCGTTCGATCGTGTCGTCGGCCGCTACAGTCTCACCGAGTCCCTCGTGGATCTGCTCTCCCTGGAGCGGCGCACGACGCTGGCTCGAGTCCTCACCCTGGCCTGGGAACTGAGCGCGGACGTGGTGCTCGCGCTGCCCGCGCTCGGTTATCGCGAGGAGGAGGTGTCGACCCAGGTGCGGCCTCGGTTCTCACTCCACCTCCCGCCTCGCGATACGTGGCGCGCGATGCTGGGGCGTTGTCTCCTCAAGCCCACCACGATGCGGTGGATCCGCCCCCTGGCTACCGCGCTCGTGGCCGTGGCCGGAGCCTGTACCGTGGCGCGGCTCGTCCAGGGCACTGTGTACCTGTCATGGCGCGAGCTGCTCGGAGAGGGGGCCTCGGATGTGGCGGCCCGGGGCCTCGCCCTCGCGGCGTTGGTGGGCCTCCTGTGGCGCCTGGGCTGGCGCGCCGTGCTGCGCAACCTCCAGCACGCGGATGCTGCTTCCGAGGCTCATGCGCGCGGTCTTGCTCGGGCCTTCGCCTACGGACTGCCCGGCTCCGCGCTGGTGGCTCCCCTCGCCCTCGCCGCCGCGCTCGATGCCTCGCCCCTGCTGTCCTTCGTGCGCTGAGGAGGAGGCCCCATGTTCCCGCGCCACGTCCGAGGGCTGCTCGACTTCTCCCTGGCCGTCCTCTGTCTCTGGACCGCCTGGCACCACACGCCCGTGGGCGCGCTGGTCCGGCGGAGCGCGGCCTGGGCCCTCGGAAGCCGGAGCACCGCCCGGCCGTTGCTCGCGTACTACGATGGCGTCAGTGGTACGGGTGTCTCCGCCCCCACGCTCGCGCCTGTCGCGCCGCCCCTCCGGCCCTTCTCCGACATGGAGGCGCTCGCGTATGGCACCCACCTCGCGCTCAAGGGACTTTCGCCCTCGGCCCGGGCTCCCGCGTTCGCGCTCGCGGGTGAGCTGGGCATCCCCCCCGAGTCCCTGCTCGATGAGACCCGGGGTCCCGTCGCTGCTCGGCGGTTGCACGAAGCCTTGAATGGGGCTTTCCCCCTCGAGGAGTCTCGTCTCACCGCCGTCTTCGCGGGCCGTGTCCCGGCGCGCTATGCCCTCGAGCGCGTGGCGGCCGAGGGCGGGACACCAGACCTGGAGCGGCTCGCCAGGCAGTTGCCTCCTGGGTTCGAGGACGCCACCGTGGCTGCTGCCCAGGCGCTCGCGCTGGCCACCGCCTTCGGCCTCGCGTGGCCCGTGCCGGAGCACACCCCGGTGACGAGTCCCTTCGGCTATCGCACCCACCCCGTGCTCGGCACGCGCAAGCTGCACACCGGTGTGGACCTGTCCGTGCGCGAGGGCAGCGAGGTGCATGTGGTGGCGGACGGTACCGTGCGCCGCGCGAGCGAGGACGGCGTGAATGGCCGGGTGCTCATCGTCGACCATGGCCGCGGGGTGACCACGGCCTACTGTCACAACTCGGAGCTGCTGGTGCGGCCAGGGCAGCGCGTCGCTCGTGGCGAGCTCATCGCCCGCTCGGGCAATACCGGCCGATCCACCGGGCCCCACCTGCATTACCAGCTCGAGCTGTCCGCGCAGCCCGTGGACCCTCTTCGTTTCCGTCCCAGGACGAGTCCCGTGGCGGACGAGACGGCGCGCTGACGAGGGTCGCAAACTCGATTCTTCGTCACGCCGTG
Source organism: Vitiosangium sp. GDMCC 1.1324 (assembly GCF_003044305.1). GTDB lineage: Bacteria > Myxococcota > Myxococcia > Myxococcales > Myxococcaceae > Archangium. The sequence continues at coordinate 199,075 of NZ_PZOX01000020.1, forward strand.
CTACTTCGCTGGACATGTCCTCGCCCGTGACCGTGAGGGTCCGCCGCGTGCGTGCCCACCCGGAGCCCCTGCCCCTGCCGCGCTATGAGACCGCGCTCGCCGCGGGCATGGACCTGCGGGCGGACATTGACGGGGAGCTCCTCGTCGGGCCCTTGGAGCGCGTGCTGGTTCCCACCGGTCTCGCCCTGGCCCTGCCCAACGACTACGAGGCCCAGGTCCGGCCCCGCTCGGGACTGGCGCTGCGGCATGGCATCACCCTGCTGAACTCGCCAGGTACGGTGGACGCGGACTACCGGGGCGAGGTCAAGGTGCTCCTGGTGAACCTCTCCCAGGAGCCCTTCATCCTCAAGCGCGGCGAACGCATCGCCCAGCTCGTGGTGGCTCCCGTGTCTCGGGCATCCCTCGTGGAGTTGGAGGTCCTGGAGGCCACCGAGCGGGGCGAGGGTGGCTTCGGCTCGACGGGCCGTTGACCCCGCGTTCCTTGCCCAGTGTCAGCGCGGCGCGGTAAGACGGCTCAGGGTGCCTTCTGGAGGCCCCGTTACGCCCCCCCACCTCCGGGAGTCCGACCGCTGTGCTCTGCTACCGCTGCGGCAGCCATGTCCCCGACAACACTGAATCCTGCGCCACCTGTGGGCTGAAGCTCACCGGTGCGGCGGCAGGGGGCGGTCCGCGCCGTCGTGGAGCCACCGTCGAGGCCCCCTACAAGCCCGGCGACGTCTTCGCCAAACGCTACGCCATCCGCGAGGTGCTCGGCCCGGGCCCCGTGGGCCACGTCTTCCGCGCGCTCGACCAGGAGATGGACGTCGAGGTCGCGCTCAAGGTCATCAACCCCCGGCTCGTGCAGATGCCCGAGGAGCGCACCCAGTTCTCCCTGGCCCTGCGCGCCGGCAAGAAGCTCACCCATCCCCACCATGTGCGCGTCTACGAGGAGGGCGAGGACCGCAACCGCCCCTTCTTCACCACGCAACTGCTCGAGGGCATGACGCTGCGGCGGATGATGGAGCAGCGCCAGGTGCAGGGTCAGCGCTTCACCCCCAAGGAAGTGGAGCCCCTCCTGGCCCAGCTCGCCGAGGCCCTCGACAGCGCCCACAAGTACGGGCCGCACTCGGACCTCAAGCCGGAGAACATCATCGTCCTGCCGGACATGCTGAAGGTGACGGACTACGGGTTGGCCCTGGGTATTCCCCGTCTGCCCTTCGTCCAGGCCCAGAAGGTCGCGCGCGTGGCGGGCTATGTCGCTCCCGAGTACGCCGAGGGCGGCGAGCTGGATACGCGAATGGACCTCTACTCGCTGGGTGTCGTCATGGGCGAGCTGCTCACCGGACAGACGCCCGACGAGGGAGAGGTGCCGGAGCTGCTCGCCTACGACCCCGAGCTGCCGCCCGGCGTAGAAGCCCTCTACCGGCGCGCCACCAACGCCAATCCGCTCGCGCGGCCGAAGACGGCGAGCGAGTTCCTCGCGGAGTTCAAAGCGGCCCTGGCGGCCCCGAGGCCTCCGTCGGCGAAGCCCGCGGCGGGAGCCCAGGCACCCGTGCCTCCCCGTCCTCGTCCCAAGCCGGTGCCCTTCAGCCTCACGGCCGAGCTGGCCACGGCGGGAAGACTGAGCTCGGACATGCTGCCTCCGCCCGTGCCCACGTCCGAGCTGCCCGCCCTGGGCGCTCCGACGATCCAGGTGCCCATCGTGGGAGGCGGCAGCCCCACCATCGAGGCTCCCAGGGCCGAGGCTCCCAAGGCCACCCTCCCGGAGGTCCCGCTCTCGGGCAAGCCCACGCTCGAGATGCCCAACTTCTCGGCCGGGCCTACCGAGCAACTGTCCGCCGCCAGCATCGCGCAGCGGGTCGCTGCGAAGCCGAAGGATCACGAGCCTCCTCCGGATGCCACCCAGCCGCTCGACCCCGCGGCGCTCGCGGCCCTCATGGGCACTCCCAAGCCCGCGGCCTCGAGCCCGGCTCCCAGGCCTCGTCCGGCGCCGGTTCCCGTTGCGGCCGTGCGTGCCGAGCCCCGGTCCCCCATTCCCCCTCCCGGCAAGGCGGCTCCCCGCATCGTCCTGCCTCCGCCGCCGGCGCCTCGCTCCCGCTCCTCGACTGTGAAGCTTGTGTTGCTGGCGCTCGCGGGGCTCGCCCTGGGCGCGGCGGGAGGCTATGGATTGTTGAAGATGCGAGCGCAGTCCGCGCAGGGCTCTCCCGCGGCACAAGGGGTGAAACGATGAGACGGTGTGGGTGGCTCGTCCTGCTGGCGCTGCTGGTGCCGCTGGTGGCCACCGCGCAGCCGGCGCGTCCGAAGGTGGTGGTGGTGAAGTCCGCCGGGCTCGCGCCCTACGCGGCCGTGGTGGCCGGCTTCAGCGCCGAGGTGCGCGCCGAGGTGTCCGAGGTGACGCTGGAGGACAGCGCCCAGGCGGCCGGCCGAGCCTTCCAGCGCATCGCCGCGCAGAAGCCGGCGCTGGTGCTGGCCATCGGTCCCCTGGCGGCCAACACCGCTCGCCGCTCCCTGGGCAAGGACGTGCCCGTCCTCTTCGCCATGGTGCCCTACTACGAGAAGTACGGACTCGAGGGCCCCAACATCACCGGCATCGCGCTCACCAGCGACTTCCGTCCCGAGCTGGCCGCCCTCAAGGCCCTGGCTCCCTCGGCGAAGCGGGTGGGTATTCTGCATGATCCCCGTTACTCCACCGGGCTGGTAGAGGCGGCGCAGACGGCCGCAGGCCCGCTTGGCCTCTCCGTCGTGCCGCTCGAGGCCGACGCCCAGGCCAAGGCGGAGAAGGTGCTCGCCGGCTCGCGGGACAAGGTGGACGCCCTGCTGATGGTGGCCGACAAGACGGTGGGCAATGCCTCCGTCGTCCAGGAGCTCATCGCCTTCGCCTCCGCCCAGCACCTGCCGCTGGTGGGCCTCACCCCCAGTCAGGTGAAGGAGGGCGCCACGCTGGCCCTCGCTCCCAGCCCCACCGCCATCGGGCAGCAGGCGGGGCGGCTGGCCAACCGCATCATCCACGAGAAGGTCGATCCCGGAGCGCTCGCGGTGTCGCAGCCCGAGGGGTTGGACCTGGCCGTCAATCTCTCCGCCGCCGGCAAGCTGGGGGGCTCCAGGGACGTGGTGCTGGAGCTGCTCCGGTTCGCGGCGAAGCGGGACTTCCCCGTGAGGGTCTTCGAGTGATTCCGCGTTACAGCCGTAAGGAGATGTCCTCCCTCTGGACCGATGTGGCCCGTCTGCGCCGCTGGCGCGACGTGGAGCTGGCCGCGCTGGAGGGCATGGTGGAGCACGGCATCGCGCCGCGCGAGGCGTTGAACGACTGTCTCGCCCGCGCCGGTGACTTCACCGAGGCGGATGCCGCCCGCATCGAGGAGATCGAGCGCACCACCAAGCACGACGTCATCGCGTTCCTCACCTTCATGGAGGAGCGGATTGGCCCGAGCGCGCGCTGGCTGCACCTGGGAATGACGTCCTCGGACGTGCTGGACACGTCGCTGGGCCTGGTGCTGCGCGACGCGGCGGACCTCATCCTCCAGGGCGTGGGCCGCGCCATGGCCGCGGTGGAGAAGCGAGCCTTCGAGCACAAGCGCACGGTGATGATGGGCCGCAGCCACGGCATCCACGCCGAGCCCATCACCTTCGGGCACAAGCTGGCCATCTGGTACGACGAGCTGCGCCGCGCCGAGGCCCGTCTGCTCCGGGCCCGCGACGTCATCGCCGTGGGCAAGATTTCGGGCGCGGTGGGCACGTTCGCGCACCTGCCTCCGGCGGTGGAGGTATTCGCCTGCAAGAAGCTGGGCCTCACGCCCGCGCCGGCCTCCAGCCAGATCGTCCAGCGTGACAGGCACGCCGAGTACTTCTCCGCGCTGGCGCTGCTGGGCGCGAGCATCGAGAAGTTCGCGGTGGAGATCCGCCACCTGCAGCGCACCGAGGTGCGCGAGGCCGAGGAGCCCTTCACCGCGGGCCAGAAGGGCTCGAGCGCGATGCCGCACAAGCGCAACCCCATCCTCTCGGAAAACCTGACGGGGCTGGCGCGGCTGCTGCGCGGCTACGCGGTGAGCGCGCTGGAGGACGTGGCGCTCTGGCACGAGCGCGACATCTCGCACTCGTCGGTGGAGCGCGTGATTGGCCCGGATGCCACCGTCGTGGCGGACTTCATGCTGCACCGCTTCTCCGGGCTGATGGAGAACCTGCGCGTCTACCCGGAGCAGATGCAGAAGAACCTGGACCTGCTGGGCGGGGTGGTGAACTCGCAGCGCATCCTGCTGGAGCTGGCGCGCAAGGGGATGGATCGCCAGGCGGCGTACGTCATCGTCCAGCGCAACGCCATGCGCATGTACGAGCAGGGCGTGTCCTTCCGCAAGGCGCTGCTCGAGGACCAGGACTTGCTCAAGGCGATGACGCCGGCGGAGATCGAGGACTGCTTCTCGGCCGGCTACCACATCAAGCACGTGGACGACATCTTCCAGCGGGTGTTCGGCCGGAGCGAGTAGTCCCGTCAGCTCCCGAGGGAAGGAGGGTGTTTCCCTCGGGAGATGGACTCAGAGGTACTTGCGCGCCTTCAGGTTCTTCTCGATGCGCGCGTGCACGTCGCCCACTTCCAGCGTCAGCGGCGTGCCGGTGATCTGCTCGTAGGCCGCGAGGTACTTCTCCGCGAGCGACACGCGCACATCATCCGGGATCGGCGGCGGCGTGCCCTGGCCCTGGAAGCCCCGCTCGCGGATGAGCCACTGGCGGATGTTCTCCTTGTCCAGCATCCGCTGGTCCTCGCCCTTGGCGAAGCGCGCGTCGTACTCGTTGGCCACCCAGTAGCGGCTCGAGTCCGGCGTGTGGATCTCATCGATGACGTACAGGTCATCGCCCACCTTGCCGAACTCGTACTTCGTATCCACGAGGATCAGCCCGCGCGTGCGCGCCCACTTCTGGCCCTCGAGGAACAGCCCCCGGGCCGCCTCGGTGATGCGCGCCCAGTCCCGAGCGCTCGCCAGCCCCCGGGACAGAATCTCCTTCTCGGAGATGGGCTCGTCGTGCTGGCCGTACTGCGCCTTGGTGGACGGGGTGATGATGGGCGAAGCGAAGGCCTCGTCCTTGCGCATCCCGTCCGGGAAGGGCACTCCGTAGGCGGTGTGCGTGCCCTTCTGGTAGTCGCGCCACAGGCTGCCCGTCAGGTAGCCGCGTACCACCACCTCCACCGCGAAGGGCTCGCAGGCGCGCGCCACCGTCACGTTCGGATCCGGCACGTCCAGGATGTGGTTGGGAACGATGTGCTTCGTGCGCTCGAACCAGAACGTCGCCAGCCGGTTGAGCACCTCACCCTTGAAGGGGATGGTGGTCAGCACATGGTCGAACGCCGACAGCCTGTCCGAGGTGACCAGGACGAGCCGGTCTCCCTGCCGGTAGGTGTCGCGGACCTTGCCCTGGTAGTGCTGGCCCAGGGCCGGCAGGTTCACCTGCCGGAGCGTATGCGGAAGCTGCGCGTGGAGTGCGGAGGTGTTCACGAGTTGCGCCTCGGGCCCCGACTCGGGGCATGAAGGAGGCGCGACTCTACTGGACCGCGCCCGGCAGGGAAGCGGGACCGTAGGCCGCCGCCATGTACAGGAACGCGGGGTTGATGCGCAGGATGCCGTCCACGTAGGCCACCGCGTACGGCGCGCCCGAGGCCCGATCCACCTGCACGACACCCGACGGATTGACCTTCCAGTGATCGAGCAGCGTCCGGGCCACCAGTTCGGCCGCCTCGCGCTCGGACAGGCCCTGCAGGCTCTCGCGGCGATCCTCCGGCCAGCGCTCGCCCGCCCGTCCATCGAAGCTCAGCTGCAGCCGAGCCCCCGCATCCGGGGACTGGAGCAGATCCGTCCGCGCCTCGACACCCGGGGCCGCCACCAACTCGGTGCCCTGGGTGATGGGGAACAGCACCGGCGCCTGCGCGGCCTGGCCCGCCTCCGTCTCGGAGATGCGGACCACCTCGCGGAACAGCTCCAGGCGAGAGGTAGAAGTCTCGAACTCGAGCAGCTCCGGCGGGTTGGTGAGCGCCTGCCGTGCGCCCAGGGCCGCGCGCACGGGTGCGCCCCCGACGCCACAACCGGTCAGGGTTACGAGAGAGATGAGCAGGCCAGCGACCCAGCGACGCATCGACGGGGAATATACCGATGCGGGTCTGACTCGGAAAGCTAAACTCGGAGGCATGATCGCGGCCTCCAACCTGACCGTCATCCTCCACCAGACACGCTCACCGGAGAACCTCGGCGCGGTGGCCCGGGTGATGGCCAATTTCGGATTCTCGCGTCTCATTCTCTCGGACCCCGCGACCTATGCCTTCCGAGGCGCCGAGCGGCTGGCCGTCAAAGGGGACGCGGTGTTGGAGCGCATGGCCGTGGCCCAGAACCTGCCCGAGGCCCTCAAGGACTGCGTGTACGCGGTTGGCACCACTTCTCGTACCCAGATCGAGGGGCGCACGGCCCTCACCCCGGAGGAGGCGGTGGCGCGGCTGGCGGATCAGAGCCGGCGGGGGAGGGTGGCGCTGGTGCTCGGCAGTGAACAGCGCGGGCTGTCCAATGAGGAACTGGCGTTCTGTACGGATCTGCTCGTCATCCCCACCAGCGAGGTGCAGCCGTCGATGAACCTGGCGCAGGCGGCGGGGGTGTTGCTCTACCTGTGCTCCCGCGAGGGACGCACGCCCACGGAGGTGCCGGCCCCGGTGGCGCCGGAGCAGCAGGGCGCGAGGATGGGGACGGTGCGCGCGCTGGGCGAGCGGATGCGCCAGGTGATGCTGGAGGCGCAGTTCCTCAACCCGCAGGCGCCGGATCACATCCTGCGTGAGTTGGAGCGGAGTCTGTTGCGTGCGGAACTCACCCAGCGCGAGGCGGAGCTATGGCTCACGGCCTTCAAGCACCTGGAGCGAGCGATGGGCGGGGGAAAGGGCACTCCCGGGAAGGGAGCGCCCTCGCGGGGCCCCGGCCAGGACGGCTAGGCCGCGGCCTTCTTGTACGTCTCGGCGTAGTGCTTCTCGCACAGACCGCCCTTGTCCACCTTCAGGCGGCAGTCCGCCTTGGAGCAGGTGCGGTAGCGAGAGTGGGGCAGCTCGCCCTGGCGCCACTTCTTGTAGTGGAAGAAGCAGTAGCTCTTGGCGCGGTAGGGACGCTTGCAACCCTCGACGCTGCAGGCCTTCTTGCCACCGCCCTTGGCCAGGCGCGGCCACTTCTTGAGGGTCGTCTTCTGTGCTTCAGCCATGGAAATGCTCCTGTTGCGAAACGATGCCTCGCGTCACCATGGTGAGTCCCGCGGGGCGTGCAAAGGCGCTGTCTGTAGCCTTGGCCGTCACGGAACGCAAGGAGGCAGGCGGGGATGCGGGCGCACCCCTTGCTTTCTGGCTCAGGGAGAGGGGGGGGGCTTCCCGGGCGCCTGCCCGTCCGTCTCCCCAGGCACGCCGCTGCCTCCCATCCCCGGCTCCACTTCCGGATGGGGGCTCCTGGCGGGAGCTGCGAGGAGGGGATCGGCCGGCTGGGTGTCTCCGGGCACGTCCTCAAGCTTCACCTTCAGTCTCAGGGGGCGTTCGCCGCGCCGGACCCGGAGCATCACGCTGCGGCCTACTCCCCGGGCCGCCACCTGCCAGCGCAGCTTGTGGGCGCGCTCCACCCGGCCGGCGTCCAGGCCCTCGATGATGTCCCCCACCCGCAGCCCGGCGCGCGAGGCTGGGCCTCCCTCCATCACCTCGGACACCACCACCCCATGGGGGTGCGCCAGCCCATAGGCCTCGACGACGTCGGGCGTGCAGTCCTGCACGGAGACACCCATCCACCCGCGCCGCACGCGCCCATACTTCTGCAGGTGGGGCAGCACCGCCTTGGCGATGTCCACGGGGATGGCGAAGCCGATGCCCTGGCCCGCCACGTTCACGGCGTTGACGACGGCCACCACGTCCCCGTGCAGGTCCAACACCGGCCCGCCCGAGTTGCCCGGGTTGATGGAGGCGTCCACCTGCATGTAGTCGAAGTCGCCATCGCGCCCGTTGGGCGTCACGTCCGTGCGGCCCTTGGCGCTCACCACGCCCGCCGTCACCGAGTGCGTCAGCCCGAAGGGGTTGCCGATCACCACGACGAAGTCCCCCACCTCCACCCGCGAGGCCGACGCCAGCCTCAGCACGGGCAGCTTCCGGCCCGCATCGATCTTCAGCAGCGCGAAGTCCGTGCGCGTGTCCTCGCCCACCACCTCGGCGGAGTACTCCTCGGGGTAGCCACCCTCGGAGAGGACGGAGATGGTGATGTCGTCGGCGCCCTCGATGACGTGGGCGCTGGTGAGGACGTAGCCGTCCGGATGGATGATGAGGCCCGAGCCGATGCCCTTCTGCGTCTCTCCCTCGGTGCCAGGACTGCCGCTCGGCTGGCGTGTGGTGATGGACACCACCGCGGGCAGGGCGGCCTGCGCCACCTGGCTGAGGGCCGAGCGCTGCTCGCGCACGGAGCGCTGCTTCGCCTCCACCCACAGCCGCGCCGGCTGCTCTCCATGCCGGGCTCCCCAGGCCGGTGCGCCCAGGGTGCACAGCACTGTCGCCAGCGAGACACCCTTCCACCACCTTCCACCGATCATCGTCCCGCGCCTCCGGCCCAGCCCGCCTCGGGAGAAGCTAGGGAGGGGGGCTCTGGAGGGGAAGCGGGGCGATCAGCGAGGGTGGGGCGGGCTACTTCTTCTGGGCGATGATGCGGTTGATCTCCGCTCGATCTTCATTGGTGATGCGCTCGCGCGGCGCCGCGGGGGCCTGCTTCGTCGTCTTGTTGACGGCATCCCGGGCCTCGTCCAGCACGTCGCGCACGCCGTCCTTCACCCGGTCCACCTGACGGTCCACCTCGGACGGCTGCACGTGCCGCTTCCACGCCCGCTGTGCGTAGTCCAGCGGCGTCCGGCCCTCGATGCTGCCCGTTGCCAGGAAGACCCCGAGTCCCACCGCACAACCCGTCCACACCAGGAACTTCAGGAAGCCCATCGTTCACATCCTCCTACCACGTCATACACCGACGGAAGAGCGTCGGCCAGTTTCTGGCAGGGGGAGGGGATGGCCGCTGACAGCGGGCGGGGGGCCCTCTAATGTGCGCGGCCTTGCAGCCCGAAGAGCTCTTCCAGGCCGCCCGGCAGAGGGCGGAGTCGATGTCCCTTCCGCGAGCGCAGGAAGCGCAGGAGCAGTTGCGCGCGCAGGCGCTGGCGCTGTTCGCCCGGATTCCAGAGCCACCGGTGTACCACCGGGCGGAGGACCCGGCGCGCAAGGCGGCCGAGGCGCTGCTGCCCGAGCTGGAGAAGGTGCTGGCCCTGGGGCTGGCGGTGGAGCGGGACGCGGGGCGGTGGGAGCCCACGGAGCGCATCCTCGCGGCGCTGCGGGCGCATGGTGAGGCGCTGTGCCACACGGCGGACGGGCGGCTGGTGCAGGCGGAGGAGGCCTGGCGGCGGGCGCTGGAACTGGAGCGCGCGGCGCATCCCACGCGGGCGCTCGGGGCGAAGGAGAAGGTGGTCGAGCCGGTGTATGACCGGACGACGGGGGCCTCGCGGTTCGATCCGAAGCAGGAGCCGGTGGCGCAGGTGAAGCTCATCTGCCCCAACACGGGCTGCAAGCGCATCAACGACTACGGGTACGTGCCGGGGCCGGGGACGCGCCGCTACGTATGCCCGGCCTGCCACACGCCCTTCCTGGCGTACTTCGGTGAGCTGCGCGGGCTGGAGATAGAGCACAAGAGCAGCTCCAAGCGCTTCTTCTTCACGGTGGACGAGGTACGGGGCTCGGGCAGCTCGCGGATCGAATTCGAGGAGGCGAGTGGCGAGGAGTTCCCGGTGGCGCGGCGAGACTTGCTGGTCTTCCTGTACACCGAGGCGCGCGAGCTGAAGGCGGTGGTGAACCTGACGAACAACCGGCTGATGTGGATTTCGCCGGCTGGCTCGTGCTTCGTGGTGACGGCGGCGTTCGGAGAGGGGGCGCCGGAGCTGGTGGCGTTCCGCGAGTTCCGGGACGAGGTGCTGCGCCGCCACGGGGTGGGGCGGGAATTCATCCGGGTCTATTACCGGTATGGGCCGGGAGTGGCGGAGTGGGTGGTGAGGAGGCCGAGGGTGAGGCGGGGAGTGCGAGGGGTGCTGAAGCAGGTGCACCGGGTGTTGAAGACGACGAGGAGTGGAAGCACGTGACGGAGCAGCGGAACGCGGACACCGGACAGCAGCCGGGAGCGGGGCAGGAGAGCGCGGGGGCGGGGCAGCCGCCGGCGCGCCAGGGGTGGAGCAAGGTGGTGCTGGTGGTGACGGGCCTGCTGGGGCTGGCGGGGCTGTCGTACCTGGGCGTGCAGGAGGCGCTGCGGGCGCGGCTGGCGTCGGACGGGATGGCGGCGCCCTCGGTGAAGATGAAGACGTACAAGGGCGAGACGCTGTCGCTGGCGGACCTCAAGGGCAAGGTGGTGATGCTGGACTTCTGGGCGACGTGGTGCCCGCCGTGCCAGGCGGAGATGCCGTCGCTCATCAAGCTGGCGAAGGAGTACGAGGGGAAGGGGCTGGTGTTCGTGGCCGCGAGCCGCGACGAGATGCCGGACGCGCCCATGTTCGTGGAGGAGTTCGTGGTCAGCCGGATGCCGGAACTCGGGCAGTACGTGGTGTACGCGCCGGACGAGGTGGCCGGGGTGTTCCAGGTGACGGCGCTGCCGACGCTCTACTTCCTGGACCGGGAGGGCCGGGTGGTGGACGCGCAGCGCGGCGCGCTGTCCGAGGACGCGCTGCGCCAGCGGATCGAGCGGGCCCTCAAGCAGTAACCCTCAGAAGAGGTGGCCGAAGTCCAGGTAGAAGCCCGTGGTGCCGTCGCGAGGGCTGATGCCGTAGTCCACCCGGAGGATGAAGTCGTTCTCCCAGGCGATGCGCAGCCCGCCTCCCGCGCCATAGCGGGGGTCACCTCCATCCGCGAAGCGGAGATCCGTCCACGCCTGTCCCGCGTCGACGAAGGCGACGAGGGTGAAGTCCAGGTGCTGATCCCACGGTGACACCGAGAGGAACTTGAAGCGCAGCTCTCCGTTGGCGAGCGCCTTGGCTTGGCCCTGCAACCGGTTCTTCAGGATGCCTCGCGCGGTGTACACGCCGCCGATGCCGCTCCAGCCGTCGAGCCACTCCACGCCGCCGAACGAGGTGAGCAGGAAGAAGGGGACGTCGCCGCCCATCACATCGACGAAGAGTCGCACGGCCGCGACCAGCCGCTCGGTGAACAGCGGTTGGTAGAAGCGCAGGTTGAGCGTCGCCCCCCAGTAGTTGGAGGCGCTCCCCGTGGCGGTGGCGGCTCCGCGCAGCGCGAGCTCGTGGAACATGCCGCGCACCGGCGCGGGCTCGTTGTCGCGCGTGTCCAGCAGCAGGCTCGCCGTCACCTCCGCCGTGCGGAAGGAGGTGGCTTCTTCCTCGCCGTGAATGCCCGAGAGCATCCCGGCCCGCGCGTCCTCCACCACTCGCGAGTCCCGCGCCTGTCCCAGGTCGTCCGCGCCGTAGCGCGTGCGCACCTCGGTGAGGCGGAAGCGGTAGCCCAGCGCCAGCTGCCAGGGCCCACTCAGCGGCCGGCGCGCATTCAGTACCACGCTCGGCAGGGTGCGCTGCTCGAAGCTGTAGTAGCGCAGGCCCCGGAAGTCCGGGTTGCCCGGGCACGTGTTGGGGTCCTCCTCCAGCGCGTCCCGGTTCGCGCAGACGCCGTAGGCCGGCACATAGGAGGTCTGGCCGCCCAGCCCGAAGTACGGCGAGAAGCGATCATTGAGCAGGGCCAGGTTGAGGCCCAGCCGCCAGTTCGACGAGAGGAAGTGGGGCTCGTCCAGGATGAGGCGGTGCTGGGCCACCCCGTTCGTCGACTGGAAGAACTGCGCCACCACGGAACGGCGATAGGGCACTTCACTGCCGTCGCCCGCGTCCACCAACATCAGCCGGGCACCATAGCCGAAGCCCTCGTCACTGTTGTAGCTGACCAGCGGTAGGCCCAGCACGCGCCACCCCGTGCGAGGGGGTTCGGCGGGGGGAGGCGTTACCGCGGCCGCGGGCGGTTCGAGCACCTCTCGGGAGGGCTCCTGTGCCCAGGCGGGAGCCGTGGCCAGCGCGGCGGTCAGCACCACTGCCCACGTCGTCCGAGTCGGATGCATGGAAGTCTCCGGGTGCTTCAGGGCCGCAGCAGCCACGCCACGGCCAGTCCGAGGTAGGTGCCCACCGCGTAACCCATGATGCCGGTGGTGAGCCCGGACACCATGAGCTCGCGGTTGCGCAGCGCACGCGCCACCGGGCCGATGAAGGGTGGACCGAAGATGGTGGCGGTGGAGGTGATGAGGGCGGTGTCCGCGTCGATGCGGAAGAGCGCGGCGAGGGCGAGGTGGATCGCCACGGTGATGAACTCCACGGCGGCGCAGAAGACGAAGACGAAGGGGCCCGTGTCACGCAGGCGGCTGATGTCCGCGAGCGTCCCGACGGCCACGCAGAAGACGAGCAGTGCGTAGTCCCCCATCACGTAGCTGCCCGGCAGGTTCCGGATGGAGGGCACGAAGGACGCGGCCAGGCTCAGCGAGGTGATGAGCAGCAGCACCACCGGCGGCTCCAGTCCGCCGAACGCCAGGAGTGACGCTCCTACGGACACGCCCACGATGAGGGCGGCGAGCAGGAAGGCCAGCGCCATGCCACGCACCCGGCTCCCGGTGAGGACGGGGGCGTTTCGTGCCGCCTCGTCCTCGGCCTCGTCCCAACCGGTGGGGTTCGGGAAGCGCGGCAGGAAGAGGTGCGCAATCCGCTGGGCCACCGTCACCAGGAAGAGGAGGTAGGCGGCGCCGACGACGAGGTCCGCGGTGTTGAGGAGGATGAAGGTCTCATCGCGCACCCGGAGCGCGAGCCCGACGGCGTTCATGTTGGCGGTGCCGCCCGTGTAGACGCCCACCAGCATGCCGGACATCTTCCACCACTCGTCCGAGCGGTCCGCGCTGGCGAGCCCCACGAGCGCGGCCCCCACCATGGCGGACAGACACGCGAGCACGAAGGACACCAGCGTGGTCCGGGCCAGCCGCAGCCAGCGGGGCACATCCGTGCCGAAGAGGAGCAGGGGGATGGCCAGGGGGACGGTGGCCTCGCTCACGGAGAGGCTCAGCTTCTCCTGCGTCAGCCCGTGGATGTTGCCCAGGGCGATGCCGACGGCGTAGCAGACCACCACGGGGCCCACGACGGCCACGGGCTTGAAGTGACGCGCCGCGAGCAGGACGAGCCCCGGGAAGCCCACCAGGAAGAGGACTTGGAGAAGCCCCATCACTCGTCTCCGTACAGCCCGTCCATGAATTGCAGGATGAAGCCCTCGGCGTCCTTGGGGTCGGGGAGGGAGCCCAGCATGCCGTACAGGGCGGCGCTGCCATCCGGGGCGGGCTCGCCCGAGGCGAGGCTGGCGGCGCACGCGCGCAAGTCCGAGAGGAAGGGCTCCACCACCGCCGCATGGGCGGGCGTCACCATCAGGTGCAGCGCGGGGGGGAGCATCTGCCGGTCCAGCTTCCAGCCGCGCGCCTCCATGGCGTCGCCCAGCGCGTAGACGTCCAGGGTGTCCGAGGAGAAGGCGAAGACGCTGAGCGGAGGCTGGCCCAGGAGCTTCAGCCCGGGGATGGAGGAGATGCCCTCGCGCAGCGCCTTCGAGGTGTCGAGCACGGTGCGGGCCAGCCGCAGGTAGCCCTCCTCGCCGAGGTACTTGAGGATGGCCCAGGCCGCGGCGATGGCGCCACCGGGGCGGGTGCCCGCCATGGAGGGCGAGGCGTAGATGCCGCCGCTCCAGCCGCCATAGGTGAAGAACTGGTGCCGGCGCAGCTCGGGCGAGCGGTAGAGGATGACGGAGGCGCCCTTGGCGGCGTAGCCGTACTTGTGGAGGTCCGCCGAGAGGCTGGTGACGCCGGGCACGGCGAAGTCGAAGTCAGGGAGCGAGTGGCCGAGCCGCCGGGCGAAGGGCAGGAGGAAGCCGCCGAGGCAGGCATCCACATGGAAGAGGACGCCCTTGTCGCGGGCCATGGCGGCGAGCTCGGAGATGGGGTCCATCACTCCGTGCGGATAGGAAGGCGCCGAGCCCACGACGAGCACGGTGTGGGGCCCGATGGCGGCGCGCATGGCCTCCACATCGGCGCGGAAGTCCGGCGCGACGGGGACGGTGACGGGCTTCACCCCGAAGTAGTGGGCGGCCTTCTGGAAGGCCGGGTGGGCGGAGGCGGGCAGGACCATCTCCGGCTCGGAGATGCCGCGCTCGGCACGGGCGAAGTCGCGAGCCGTCTTGACGGCCATGAGGATGGACTCGGTGCCCCCGGACGTCATGGTGCCGGCGGCGGTGTCGCCGTGGAAGAGCTCCGCCGCGATGGCGAGCACCTCGGCCTCGAAACGCCTCAGGCTGGGGAAGGCCAGGGGGCTGAGACCGTTCTCGGACATGAACTCGGTGTAGGCCTCGGCGGCCACGCGGCGGATGTCCTCACCCGCGTTGTAGACGAGGCTCCACGTGCGCCCCTCCTGCCAGCGAGCATCGTCTGTGCGCATCGCACGCATCCGCGCGAGCACGTCCTGGTGACTCAGGCCCTGGGAAGCCAGGCGGGGGCTCTTCGACATCGCATCTCCGGGAAATGAGGGAGGAGGGGGACCTCACACTATAGGTGAAGTGCCGAGGGGATTGTGCTTCCCAGGGGCGGGCATCGAAGACGCGCCGACGCGGGGCGTCACAGGGGCTCCACCTTCACCGCTCCTGGAGTGGGGTCCACCGTCCGTGGAGCGCATGCGGTGCAGTAGGTTGCTCCATGCGCGCCTGCGGCTCGGGTGCCGGGGGTCATGTGAAACACTTCATCGTCTGTCTCGTTCTCCTCGCCGGATGTGCCACGCCCATTCAGCAGGCCTCTCCTGCGTCTGGCTCCACCTCCACACCTGAAGCCACTGCGCCCGTTGCTCCACAGAAGCCCGTGTACACATTTGGCGGCTTCGAGGTGTTCGGCTCGCGCAAGGTCCCCAAGGAGAAGCTGCTCGCGCTCGTTGGGGACGGGCTGCCCGCTCCGGGTACGCGCCTCGACGAGTCGGTGGACTTCGGGAAGCTGCTCGGCGAGAGCAAGAAGCGCCTCACCTCGGCCCATTCCTTCGCCCAGTGCACGTACTCGGTGGGCGTCGACCTCGAGACGAACATCCTGCGGCTGACGGTGGACCTGGTCGACGAGGGAGACGAGTGGCGCATGCGCTTCTCCCCCGCGCCGCAGGGGGACGTGGCTGATCCGGAAGGGCTGATCGCTGCCTGGGGGGACTTCCTCACGGCGTACTGGAAGCTGCGGAACGCGGGGGCGCTCCCGTCCGGCTTCGGCTCCTGCCGGGCCTTCTCCTGCTTCGGCCGCTTCGACCACCCGGAACTCGCCCCCCTGGAGCCACGCTTCGTCGAGGGAGTGCCCCGCAACTTCGATGCGCTCGTGCGCGTGCTGCGCGAGGATCGCGACGAGGGCAAGCGCATGTCCGCGGTGAACCTGCTGGCCTACGGGCCCTCACGCGAGCAGGTGCTCCAGGCGCTCCTGCCGTCGGTGAGAGATCCGGCCCAGGGCGTGCGCAACGAGGTGTTGCGCGTGTTCGGGGCGATGCAGAAGGACCAGCCGCGCGTCATCATCCCGCTCGAGAAGGTGCTCGAGGCGCTCTGGTTCCCGACGACTCCCGACCGCAACAAGGCGGCCTGGGCGCTCGTGCGAATCCTGGAGACGGAGGGGGCCATCCACCGGGAGCAGATCCTCGAGAAGGCCGGTGAGCCGCTGCTGGAGATGGTGGCCATGCAGGTGCGGACCGATCGCGAGCCGGCGCACAAGGTGCTCACCCTCCTGGCGGGGCGCGACCTCGGGGAGGACGGCGAGGTCTGGCGCCAGTGGGCCCAGACGGTGGCTCAGATTGCCAGGCCGAAGGCGAGGTAGGGGCCGGGCAGCACGTCCTGGTGAACGACGCCATCCACCTTGCCCGCGTCGTTCAACACCAGCGCGCGCACGCCGCCACGTAGAGCGAACAGGCGCCAGCCGCCCAGGTACCACACCATACCGCCCGCCGCGTCGAGCTGGCGGTAGGGCCAGGGCGTGAACTGCGCTCGGGCCTCCAGGGACAGGAAGTCCAGCAGGAAGAGCTCGGACGAGATGCCCACGCTGGGGCCGACGAAGGTGACGTCCGGAGCCTTGGCGATGGACAGGCCTCCCTCCAACCGCAGCCGTCCCGCCCACCCCTTCAACACGGCCACCGACGCGTGCAACTCCGTCACCGAGATGCTGTCCTTCTCGCCGCTCCCATCATCCGCGCGCAGCGTCAGCCCGCTCGTCCGCAGGAAGGCGCCGAGCCGCTCGCCCTCCACGCCCAGGTGGAGGCCCACCGCCGAGCCCTCCTGCAAGATGCTGCCCTCGAGGCCGAGGGTGAAGTTCCGGTGGTGGCGGGCCGCGAACCGTTCCTCGTCCCAGGAAACGCCCGGGGGCTCGGAGGTCACATAGGTGGGGTCCGGCTCGGCGGGGCCGACATAGACCGGAGGAGCCGGCGGGTAGTACGGCTCCGGGGAAGGCTCGGGCGGAGGCGGAGGCGGCTGGGACACCGGAGTGGCGTCGTGCACGGTCCCGCTGGAGCCGGAGTCCTGCTGCACCGGGGTGGCATCGTGCACCCTCGACTCGGACCTGTCCGAATCGTCCGAGGAGTCCGAGCGCTTGCCGAAGCGAGCCTCGGCGGCTGGAGCGGCGAGCAGCGCCCCGGTGAGCAGGGCACACGACACGGCACGGAAGGCAGAGGACATGAGGGCCTCGGGGATGGCAGGGCGCGTATCCCCACGACGGCCCCGGTGCCCTGATATTCAACCGGGCAACCGCCGTGCCCTGACAGCCGCTCCCCTCAGCGCTTCCCGGCGTCGCCCTTGCTGTCGCCCGTGCCGTTCTTCTTCTCGTCGCTGGTGCCGGTCTTCTTCTCCGCCGGCACGGTGCGCGAGGGCGTCTCCACCTCGGACTTGATGAGGCGGAACTCGACGCGGCGGTTCTTGGCGCGTCCGAGCGGGGTGGCGTTGGTCGCGATGGGCTTGGACTCGCCGAAGCCCTTGGCGCGCAGGCGGTGGGCCTCGATGCCCTTGGAGATGAGGTAGTCCATGACGGACTGGGCGCGCCGCTGGGACAGGTTCAGGTTGAGCGTGTCCGAGCCCACGTTGTCGGTGTGTCCCTCGATGAGGACGGGCCCGAGCTCGGGGTTGCGGTCGAGCACCACGGCCACCTCGTCGAGCAGCTTGAGGGACTGCTTCTGGATGGTGGCGGAGCCGGTCTCGAAGAGGATGTTGCCCTTGATGCGGATGCGGTCGGACTCGATGACCACGAGCGGGGGGTTGTCGATGGGGCAGCCATCGGCCTCGGGGGCACCGGACTGGTCGGGGCACTTGTCGACGTTGTCGGGCACCTCGTCGCCGTCGGTGTCCGGGCAGCCGTCATAGCCCTTGGGGCCGGGCATGTCGGGGCACAGGTCCTGGCCGTCGGGCACGCCGTCGCCATCCGAGTCGCCGCAGCCTCCCTGGGACTTGGCGCCAGGGGAGTTCGGGCACTGGTCCTCGCCGTCGCTGACGCCGTCTCCGTCGTTGTCCGGCTCCGGGCAACCATCGGTGTCCTGGAAGCCGTCCATGTCCTCGGCCTCGGAGGGGCACTTGTCGAACGAGTCGCGCACGCCATCGCCGTCCGAGTCGAGGAACGTCTCGTCGTAGCGCAGGGCGAGCATGACGCGCAGGGCCTCGCGGCCGTAGCCGCTGCCGAGCGTCACGCCGCGGCCCACGTCCAGCTCCAGGCCCCAGCCTCCGTAGAGGCGGGCGCGCACGCCACCGAGCACCTCCCAGGGCGTCTTGAGGGAGTCGGCCTGGCGGAAGTTGAAGGGGGCCGTGGTGGGCGTGGCCAGGTGCATCTCGGCGATGGCCTTCACGTCGGTGAGACGGCCCACATCCGGCAGGTCCACCACGGCGCCGGCGCCGAACGTCACTTCATTGCCCACGTAGAGGTTGAGGTACTGTCCGGGACGCGGGCGCAGACGCAGGCCCAGGTTGCCGAGCAGTCGCACGGGACCGAAGGCTCGCTCCACGGCGAGCCTCGGGGCCAGGAGCACGCCCCGCTCGCCGAGGAAGCTGTTGCCATCACCGGTGGGCAGGCGGACCTCGGCGCTGAGCGCGACGCCCACGGGGAAGTCCTCGGGCAGCAGCAGGAAGGCGCGCGGTTGGATCCGCACGTCGCCGAAGCCCTGGGCGCTCACGCCGTTGGCGCCGGGGAAGCCCGGAGCGGCGAGGGCGTCTCGCAGCATCTGGAAGCGGTCTCCCTGCGCGAGGGTGAAGGGCACGTCCGCGGCGATCTCCAACCGGCGGTGGAGCTGCCAGGCGAAGAGCGCGTGGGCGTCGAGCCGGTAGGGGATGAGGTCCCCCAGCTTCTCGTCGCCGAGCTTGAGGGCGAGGATGCCGCGGTTGTAGTCGAAGAGCAGGGCGGCCCGGAAACTGCCGGCGGGCTCGGCGGTGGCGCCTTCGAGGGCGATACCGCTTTGCTGCGCGGGGGTGGCCTTCAGCGGCACGGCGTCGAAGCCGCGAGTGAAGGCATCGGGCTGCGCCCACGCAGCGGCGCCGGCCAGCAGCAGGCACATCACTGCGAGTCGGGTTGCTGTACTTCGCAAGGACCGCTCCCAGGGAGAGGCCCGGAAATTCGGGCCTTGACTGTCCGGTCCATACCACCCACTCCCGGGGGGCGGAAGAAAACCCCCGCGAGAGTGCCTGCTCGCTACAGCCGTGCGCTACTTCTCCATGAAGGACTGCGCGGGCACGACCTGGATGGCGTCGGGCCGGATGGGCAGGGGCCGGGAGATGATGGCCTTGTCCTCGTCGAGGAGCGCGGGTTGTTTGGGCGAGGCGTAGGAGATGGGCGAGGGCGGCTGCTCCTCGAGCAGCTTGGCGAGCTCCTGGGCGTCCTGGGCGACGAAGGCGAAGTTGAGGGCCTCGGGGCGCAGCTGCCGGCGGACGGCGGCGTGCACGGACTCGGGAGTCATCTTCGCGAGCGCGGCGCGGTACTGCTCCAGGAAGCCGGGCGTGCCGTAGAAGAGCGAGTCGATGGCGTACCCGAGCCGACGCTGATCCGTCTGCTCCCACAGGCGGGTGTAGCCCAGGAGGAAGCCGCGGCTGAGCTCGAACTTGTCCTGAGGAATCCCCTGCTGCACCAGCCGGTCCAGGAAGTGGAGGGTGCCTCGGGTGGCGAACATCGCGTTGCCGGGCACCACGGGGCGGATCCAGAGGGTGATGTCCTGCTGGGTGCGCGCCACGTTGGTGCGGTTGTAGGTGGTACCGGGCTGCTCGATGAAGTGCTCGGCGTAGGAGTAGTCGCCGTAGTTGAGGCCGCGCTTCTCGCGCAGCTCGTTGAAGAGGACGCCGGAGGACTGGCGGTGCTCGCCGAGGTACGAGAGCGCGAGGGCCACGGGGAAGAAGTCCGGGTCTCCGCGGCGCAGGGACGTGACGTAGCCCATGGAGACGGCGGTGGAGAGCGCGGGCTTCTGCACCACGATGGCGCGTCCGCCGGTGGCGGGCACGGGCGGCAGCTCCACGCGAGGGGCGCCGGTGGCCGGGAGCGCGGACAGCCGCGAGACGACGGTCTTCTGGAGCGCGTCATCCACGGGGCCGGCCAGACCGATGACGAGCCGGTCCTGGGTGAAGACGCGGGCGGCGTGGGCCTTCACGTCCTCCAGGGTGATGGACTCGAGCCCCTTCTCGGTGCCGCCTACGAAGTGCGCATAGGGGTGACCCTCGAAGAGGAGCGCATCGAGCGCCACCTTGCCGAGCAGCTCGTCGTTCTCGCTGCGCAGCCCGTTGCGCACGTCGCTGAGGGCGCGGGTGCGCAGCCGCTCGAACTCCTGCGGCGACAGACGGGGCTTGAGCAGCACATCGGTGAAGATGTCGAGGAAGCGCGGCAGGAAGTCCTTGTGGACGCGGCCGGAGAAGACGGTGAACTCCTTGTCGGCGGAGGCGCTGAGCTCGGCGGCCATGGGGAAGAGGGCCTCGAGGAGCTGGGCGGAGGTGAGGCTCTGCGTGCCTCCCTCGGACAGGATGTCGGCGGTGAGGGAGGTGAGGCCCTCCTTGCCCTTGGGGTCATCCACCGAGCCCGAGTGGAAGACGAGCCGGAAGCTGACGATGGGGTTGGCGGGGTTGGCCTGGACGATGACCTGCATGGGCGCGGGCTGCTGGAGCGGCACCGCGGGCACGGTGGTGGGCGCCTGGGGCTGGACGGGGGCCTGGGCCTGCGGCTCGGCCTGGGGCTTGGGGGCCTCGGGGGCGGGAGCGGGCGCGGTCTGGGAGGGGGTGGCGCAGCCGCCGAGGCACAGCGCGGCGGAGAGGGCGAGGGCGCGGGACACGAGGGAGCGCATCACTTCTGACCTCCGGCCGTCTTGGGCGTGAGGGTGAGCACGGTGCGGTTGGCGGCGGTGAGATACTTGCGGGCGAAGGTGACGAGGTCGGCGGGCTTCACCTCGGAGACCTTCTGGTAGTGGCGGGCGAGCGCGTCCGGGGTGCCGTAGATGCCGGCGTACCAGGAGAGCTGGGTGGCCACGGACTTGGCGGTCTCCATGCCCATGAGGAGGCCGTAGCGGGTGTTGCTCTTGATGGCCTCGACGCGGGCGGCGTCCACCTTGCCGGTGGCGAGCTCCTTCACGGCGGCATTGAAGGCGGAGCGGACGGCCCCTTCGTAGCGCTCCTCCTGGAGGACGGCGACGAGGCTGAAGAGGTGCGGGTCGCGGTGGATGGTGGCATCGCCGCCGATCTCCTGGGCGAGCTGCTTGTCGAGCACGAGCTCCTTGTAGAGGGGACTGGTGGGACCGGCGAGGTAGTCGGCGAGCACGGTCTGGATGGCGGCGCTGGAGGTGTCGAGCCGCGCGGCCGGGGTGTGCCAGGCGTAGATGAGGCGGGGCTGGGTGCTCTGGGGCCAGTCGATGTGGACGGAGCGCTCCTTCGTCTGGGGCGGCTCGGTGGGCACGGTGACGGTGGCGCTCTTGCGGTCCCACGGGCCGTAGGACTTGCGCACGGCCTGCATCAGCGCGTCGTCATTGAAGTCGCCGACGATGACGAGAATGACGTTGTCCGGGGTGTACCAGCGCTCGAAGAAGGTGCGGCTGTACGCGTAGGCCTGGGGCATGGCCTTGATGTCGTCGTAGTAGCCGAGCGTGGTGTGCCCATAGGTGTGCTTCGTGAAGGCGGTGCGGGCGAGCTCCTCCTCGATCTTCAGGTAGGGCTGGGCGGCGTTCTTGTGGTACTCGCCGAGCACGGCGAGCGCCTCGGTCTGGAAGGAGGGCTCCGAGTACTCGAGGTTGCGGAAGCGGTCGGCCTCGATCTCCACCAGCTTCTCCAGGCCGGCGGTGGGGCCGTAGGAGTGGTAGACGGTGACGTCATCGGAGGTGAAGGCGTTGTCGTCATAGCCGTAGGTGCTGATGACCTTCTCGCGCTCGCCCTCGGGGAAGTTCTTCGTGCCCTTGAACATCATGTGCTCGAAGAAGTGGGCGAAGCCCGTCTTGCCCGGCTCCACCTCGTTGCGCGAGCCCACGCGCACCACCGTCTGGTAGGCGATGAGACCGGGCGAGTTGAAGGGCACGCGGACGACCGTGAGCCCGTTGGGCAGACGGTCGACCTTCATGGGGTAGGGGAAGAAGGGGGAGGGGGCCTGCTCGGCGGCCGCCGCCGGGAGGGCTGCTCCCAGCAGGAGGAGCAGGAGGGGAAGGAGACGTCGTTGCATGCGTGTCCTCAGGTCGCTGGACCACCCACGAGGTGGGGGCCCGAGAACCGCGCAGCCTACCTGCTATTCCCACGAGGGGGCGGGCGATGAGGGGCGAGGAGGTGGAGGACAACAGTTCGGGACGTCAGAAGGATTGACCGGGCGGCGTCAGCGGTTAACCTGGAGGCGGTAACGAGGACGTGAGCGAAGTAGAAGCAGTGAACGAAGTGGCAGTGCCCGAAGGGGGCGACCTGGTTTCGACGGGGGCATGGAAGTTCGAGACGCGTGCCGAGCATGTTGGTCGCTCGTAAAAACGCCCAACAAAGACACAAAAGCCAACGACAACGTTGAGCTCGCGCTGGCTGCCTAACAACAGTTCCTAGTGCGCGGTCCCCCTGCTCTCGGCCCGTGGGGTGGGGTAGGACCGTCATAATGCGGGCTGGCCGTCGGGGGTGCCTGGACTCCCGGTGGTGAGATCATCCAGGACCGGCTCGTAGGATCCCGTCCGTGGGAGCCTGCGGGACGTAACAAACCGCGGACTACGCACGTAGGGTCAAAGGACGGAAGGCTTTCGGACGCGGGTTCGATTCCCGCCGCCTCCACTCTTCAGGGCTCCAGGTTCTCCGGAACCTGGGGCCTTTTGTTTTTCCGGGGGAGGAGCACGGATGCCAGGGCACGGTTCGGAACGCCTGCTACGGGATTCGCTGCGGATTCCCTTGGAGCGACACGTGTCGGCCTTTCTCGGCAGGGCGTGGCGGGTGCTCGGTGTGCAGGACCGGAGCGATGCGGCCTCGCACCCCGCCGCGATTCTGTCCGACGACACGTTCTCCATCTTCGTGAAGCTGGGGGTAGGTGAGCTCGCACGGGAGCAGTTCAACCGGGAGCTCTCCGGACTGCGCACGTTGACTGAGCGCGCCGGTGTGCTCACCCCGACAGGCCTCGGCATCGTGCAGGTCGGCGATGAGGCGCTGCTGGTGTTGGAGGCGGTGGATGTCGTGGAGCGGACCCCCGAGCACTGGCGGCAAATGGGGCGAGCCCTGGCGCGGCTCCACGGTGTGAAGGGGGAGCGGTTCGGGTTCGAAACGCACGCCTACTGGGGCAGCCTGTTTCAGGACAACACGCCGCTCGAGGGGTGGGTCGATTTCTTCCGTGAGCGCCGGCTGGTGCCGCGCCTGCGAGCCGCGATCGCTTCGGGTCACCTGCCGCCAGACGTGGCGGCGCGTGTCGAGCGATTGGGCGACCGGCTCCCCGAGCTTTGCGGCCCACCCGTTGTGCCGGCTCTGCTGCACGGCGATGCCCACCAGAACAACTTCCTGAGCACGCCAGCGGGGCCGGTGCTGCTCGACCCCGCCGTCTACTACGGCCACCCCGAGTTGGAGTTGGCCTACATCGACTTCTTCGCGCCGGTGCCGGAGGAATTCTTCCACGGCTACCGGGAGCTCGCCCCGGTGGACCCGGGCTTCGCCGAGCGGCGCGAGCTGTGGCGCATCCCCGCGTGGCTCGCGATGGTGGAGGTGGACGGAGCCCAGCACGTGGATGCGCTCACCAATGCGCTACGAGCGTATGAGTGAGAGCCTGGAAAGCTCGTGCGCGGCGAGTCTGAGCATTCCAGCATGAAAGGCATTGCCGGCATGCTCTCTCTGGGTGTGCAGACGGAGGGTACCCATGCCCCTCGTCCTGCGGCTTACGCTGCCGCTCGTCGTCGAGTTGCTGGTGCGCACTGGCACTCCGACCAGCCGGGCACGTTGCCGATTCCACCAGGTCCGTCCCCGAGCACGGGAGGCCCCTGGTTCTGATAGCTTCCCCACCCCAAAGGTTGAGCGCATGACCGAACTCCCACCGTTACTGGCTGGTGCCACTGGAGATGCACCATGAAGCCCACGCTGGAGGACGTGGTGCGGCCGGACATGGTGGTAGGCGGCTACCGCATCGAGAAGAAGCTGGGGGCCGGGGGCTTCGGCAAGGTGTACCTCGCATGGCGTGACGGCAACCCGTACGCGCTCAAGTTCATCCACCTGGAGAGCGTCGGGGAGTGGGGCTGGCGGGAGCTGTTCATCATGCTCCGCCACGAGTTCCCCAACGTGGTGAAGTTGCTGAGCCACTTCAAGTGGCCGGAGGAGAAGCCCGAATACCTGGTGCTCGTCATGGAGTACGTGCCGGGAGTGATGCTCTACCAGTGGGCCCGGGACAAGAATCCGTGCGCCCTTGAGTTGGTGGAGAAACTGCTGCCGCTCGCGCGGGCGTTGAAAGAGGTTCACGCCCAGGAGGTGAAGCACCGCGACTTGAAGGGCGACAACGTACTGGTGCGTGAGTCGGACGGAGCGCCAGTGCTGGTGGACTTCGGCGCGGGCACCATGCCCGGCGTGCCTCGCGTCACCCGTGGCTCGCTAGCCCCGGCCAACCTCCGCTACCGCAGCCCCGAAGCCGTGTCCTTCTTCCTGCGCGAGGAACGCAAGCCGGGAGAGCGCTACGACTACGTGGTGAAGGACGAGCTGTACGCCCTGGGCGTCATCCTCTACGTGCTCGCCACGGACGTGTACCCCTTCAACGGCCCGGACGACGAGCTGATGGCGGAGATTCGCGCGGGCAAGCCCAAGCCTCCGCATGTGCGCAACTCCCGTGTGCCCCCGGCGCTGAGCAATCTGTGCCTACGCCTGCTGGCCAGAGCGCACGCCCGCGTGCCGGACGCCGAGGCCCTGTGCGAGGCGCTGGAGAAGCTGCTGGAAGAGGCGAAGGCGGACCCCCGCTGCTGGGAGATGCCGTTGTGCTACGGCTGGACGGTGGACGGACGCACCACCGAGGACGCGCCGGAGTTGGTGGGCCACGACAGCCAGGCATGGCTGCGCAGGTGGATCAGGCAGAAGCCGAAACGGGGCAAGCCGTCCCCTCCTCCTGCTGCTCTCGCACTTCCCGCCGAGCCCCCCGCCCCACCCGAGCCGCCCACCGCGTCAACCGCCCCCACCCTTCGTACCCGAGGGAGACGCGCCGTCCCGCTCCTCGTGGTGATAACCGTGTTGGGCCTCGTGCTGGGCGTGGTGCTCGTCCTCGGCCAGCTCCGGCCGACGCCTCCCGCCCCAACGCCGCCCCCTGCTCCAGGCCAGCCGGTGTTGACGTCTCCCGTACCTGCGGAATTCTCACCCGATGGCCCGACGCCATGGGCCACGCACGTCCATGAAGTGGCGCCCCCATGGAAGCCGCCCGAAGCTGACACAGGCGCAGCGCCCTCGAAGGCGGACACCCCTGCGCCCGTCACCACCATGACGCTCAGCTCGGGAACGACTCGCATGAAGAAGAAGGCCCCCGGCTCACAGGCGGAGAAGAAGGGCAACGGCTCCACAGGGGCCAACATGCTGATCGCCGTGGCCGCTGCTGCCAACATGGCCTGTCCCGGTGCCCAGGTCCGCAAGGAGCCCGCCCCTCAGGCGTGCCCGGCCGGTGCCGTCGAGACCATGACGCGTCAGCTCGGCCTCGAAATCGGAGAGAGGCACGGCGCCGGTATGCCCGGTGAGAAGCAAGGCAGTTCAGAGCCCGTCCCCGTGAAGGAGGGCCCCGTCTCACTGGAACTGGCGGGCGCCTGGAAGGCGGGAGCTGATGCCATGGGCCGGGGTGGGCGAGTCGTGCTGCCGGACGGCACCCGCCTCTCCGGGCAGCTCTGCATCGGGGAGAAGCTCGTCTACGCCCGCATCACCCAGGCCGTCACGCCCACCGGAGACACGTTCACCGTCTGCATGGAGCTGTGGGACCAGAATGGACATCGCGGTGTCGAGATCGAGCCTGACGGTGGAGCCATCAAGGTCTTCCCCCGCGTGGAGGTGGAGACGGTGGAGCGGTTCGAGTAGTGCCATCCGGGGGCTTGGTGGGCTGAAAGCCCAGGCGGCTCGCATGACTGGGGAGGAAGGTGTGTTAGAGCCCACGTCTCCGGTCTCTTCGTGGAGGTTCCTGCTCAGTGTTCACCTTGTCCTCCACCGCCCTGCTCGGGGTGGCCCTGCTCGCCTCGCCCGCCGACACCACCGAGCGGGCGCCGCTCCCCACCTGCGAGGCGGGCACGCGCTACATCGAGCTGACGGCGGACACCCCCAGCAAGCCGCCGGAGGTGTGCATCCGGCCGGAGCTGTCCATCAACCTGTTCTTCGATGCGAAGCTGGCGCGCGTGGAAGTGGAGGGGCGGGAGCGGTTCCGCCGGGTGACGCTGGTGGACGACATGCTGACGCTCGTGGCCTCGGAGGCGCTGCACGACGGGGAGCGCGTGCCGGTGACGGTCTACTTCCAGGATGGCGCGGCCCCGACGAGTGCCACCTTCGTGCTGGTGGTCCACCCGTCCCAGGCGGAGCGGCAGGTGGAGGTGTCGCGCCATGAGCGCACGCTGGCCTCCCTCCGGCAGGGCGAGCAGCAGGCGCGAGCCGAGGCCCAGCAATGCCGGGAAGAGAAGGCACGTCTCCTGGCTGAGTGCAGCGGCCAGGGTGGGCTCACGGCTCTCATCGCCAACAAGTGGATGGACGAAAAGGGGGTCATCGCCCGGGTGCTCAAGGCCGTCACCTCACGCCCAGGAGGCTCGCTCGTCGCATGGAAGGTCATCAGCTACCGGACCGTTGGGCCCAAAGGGCGGGGACGGGTGGCCGTGGAGATGGAGTTGCGTAACCGGGGAACGGTGACCTGGACGCCCACGGGGGCAGCCCTGGTGGGCGCCAAGCGCGAGGAACTGACGGAGCTGACGGTGTGGCCCCTGGAGCCCATCCCGCCGGGAGAGTCGCTGCGCATCGTGGTCGAGCTGAACGCGACGGAACGCGAGGCCCGAGGCACCTTCACGCTCAAGCTGTGGGGCGGACAAGACGGAGCTGAGGGCATCGCCCTCGACGGCGTGACGTTCCCTTAGAAGCTCCCCCGCTCCAGCAGGTTGAGTCTGGGCGCTGACCTGCCTGGTTGGCCGGTGCTTTCTTTCGACTCTCGTGCTACCTGAAAGGAACTCAGTTTCAACTCTGAGCACCTGAAAGGTTCAGGAGGCATCCTCGTGAAAGATCCATCAAGCAGCGACAGCTTCCCCATCCGCCCCTCGGGTCCTGACGGTCTTCTCTTCGAGGGGCCCGAGTACCGCTACACCTTCGTCGCCCCGCTGGCGGACGCACATGACCCCATGGCCATCGCTCGGCGCACCTCCTTGCTCGGGGAGAGCGTTCCGTGCCTCGTCATCCTCAAGCGGGTGCAGATGCCGCCCGAGGAGGAGCGCCGCCAGCGGGCCGTAGAGGAGGTTCGGCTTGCTACCCGGTTGCAGCACCCCGGTATCGCCCAGGTGTACGAGCTGGCGGAGCACCAGGGCGAGCCCTACGTGGTGATGGAGCACTCCCCGGGCCTCTTCCTGGCGACGGCCATGGAGACGGCGCTGCTGCTGGGCAGGACGCTCGCACCGGCCCATGCCGTCTACATCGCCGCCGAGGTGGCCGACGCGCTCCACTACGCCTGGAACAGCCGGGACGAGGAGGGCCGACCGCTGCACGTTGTCCACCGGGCCGTGAGCCCCATGAGCATCCGGTTGGAGTCCGGCGGCCGGGTGAAGCTCACCGACTTCGGGGTGGCGTACTCGCGGATGGTCGGACGGCTGGACACTCCCTCCAAGGTGCTGCGCGCGGAGCTGGACTATGCCGCGCCCGAGGTGGTGCGCCACCAGGAGCCGGATGGGCGGGCGGATCTCTACTCGCTGGGCATGGTGCTGCTCGAAATGCTGTCGGGTCAGTACCCGCTGGACTCACCGGACGAGAGGCTGCCTTTCCCTGAGTCCCCGGAAGCAGTCCGGTACAACGCCCGCGTGCGCGCCGAGCGTCCCACCTGGACGAGCGTGGGGGAACTGGCCGACCGCATCCTGAGCTTCGGCCCGGAGGAGGTGGAGCGCGTGGCTCGGAAGGTGCCCGAGCCGCTCAATCGGATTCTCCACAAGGCCCTGCGCGGCAACCCGGACGAGCGCTATCAGAGTGGCGGTGAGATGAGGGACGAGCTGTGCGCATGGCTGAGCGGCCAGGGCAAGCGGTTCGGACGCTCCAGGGCAGCGGAGGAACTGCGAGCCCTCGACCGCGACAAGCCAGCTCCCCAGGAGACAGGCGCCTTCCCCATCGAGAAGGGCATCCTGCTCACTCCCGAGGAAGAAGCCACGGCCGAGGAGGAAGAGATGGGGCGGAGCGAGTGACCATGAAGAGCAGCGCGCACCTGACGAAGAAGAAGCTGACCGTGCACCTGGGAGAAATGCTGCGAGAGGCCCGGCTCAAGGCCGAGCTGACCCAGGCGGACGTGGCCGAGCGCGTGGGAGTGGTCACCGAGGTGTACGGGCGGATGGAGCAGGGCAACCTGACGCCCAGCGTTCTCACCCTGCGCAAGCTCTGCATGGTGCTGCGGGTGGATGCCAGTGCCGCCCTGGGACTGCAAACGGACGAGGCGACGGCCTGGTTGAAGGAGTCCGAGCCCACCCCGGAGGAATCGCCGCAGATGCGCCGTCTGCTGCGCACTCTGCGCCAGTTGGACGACAAGCAGCTCACCGCTGTCGGCTACATGGCGCGTAGCCTCGTGCCGCCCGAGGCCCGTTAGCGCTCGTCGGAGAGGTGGATATCGGCCGTCTCCAGCAGCTTGCGCAAGAGCGCCAACCTCTCCGGCGGCCACCCCTGCAAGATGTGGATGATGCGGCTGAGCTCCGGGTGCTCACCGGCCCCGGGCGGAGGGGTCGGCGCCGTTGCCTCGTGGGCCTGAGTACCCAGGGACAGGAGCGCATCCGAGGAGATACCTAGGGTCTCGCAGATGCGCCGCAGCGTGGGGACGCTGGGCACCATCGCGCCCCGCTCGACCCGGCCGTAGACGCCGGACTTCAGGCGCACCTTCTTGGCCACCTCCGCCTGCGTAAGGCCCAGCCGCAGGCGAGCAGCTCGGGCCGCGTCTCCCAGCGCGTGTCGCAGCTTCTCGTCCATGGTGTGCGTCTACCGCAACAGGAAGGGGACCGCGATGGGCAACATCGACACGTGACGGGGACCTACCTGCGCAAGGAACTGCGCGTGATGCTGCGGCTCGTAGGGAGATGCTCCCGATTTCGTTCTGTCAGCCCTCCCGCGGTTTCGAACGCCCCCGGCCACCTCGCCAATCGGTAGGGTTATCCGAATCCGAGCAAGACCCCCGCCCCTGGGGGACAGGGGTTCCCTTCTCACGGGTCCAATTTCAAGTGGGCCCCCTCCATCTTCGAGATGGCCCCAGGGGTTAGGGGCCTCGAATTTTTGGAGGACCATTGAGGCAGGGCCATCAGGTACGCCAGCCCCCGGCGCTGGGCTCCACACCTCACGCAGGCGAAGACGTCGAACGCGAAGGTCCTTCGTAGCAGCCCTGCCTAGTCCACTCGCGCTGGCCGCTCCTTCCTCGCTTCCTGTCTCGCCACCGCTTCAGGCGCCACGCTCGCCTCCTCCACTCCCGCTTCTGGATCGTCAGGATGAAGGAGAGGGGAGGGGCGATGTGGCGAGGGAGTCGTTTCATGCGGGTCCTCATGGGCTGCACGTGCTGCGGGTGCTGACCCCGGAATGGGGCCAGAGGGAGGCGCGGGGGCGCCGGTCAGGGGACGCTGGGGACCGGCGCCAGCGCGGCGGGCGCGGGTGCTTCGCGCTCGAGTCCGCGGCCACGGGGGCGCCGCAGCCAGCGCAAGGGGCTGCTCGAGGGGTGCAGGAAGAGCAGGAGCGCGGCCATCATGATGGTGCCGAAGCTCACCAGCCCGTGGATGAGGATGATGCCGGCGTGCAGGGCGAGCCCGAAGGGCAGCAGGAGCGAGCGGCGGCCTGGAGTCATGAAGATGCCAGCGCTCAGCGCGTACTCGAGGATGAGCACGGACCAGGTGAGCAGGGTGACGGTGGGCCCGTGCGCCAGCAGGGGCTGTAGCAGCGAGGCGAGCCAGGGAGAGGCGCCGAACGAGGGGTGGAGGAGCCAGTAGTAAAGGGCCGTCCCGTTGGTCCACTCGTCCACGGCGAACTTGCCGACGGCGGCGTGGAAGTAGATGCCGGCGACCTGGAGCATGATGAGCCCGAAGCAGCTCCGGGCCACCAGGCGGCGCAGCTTCTCGCCGAGCTCGAGGGGGCGCTCGAGCGGCGCCTGCCAGTGCCACGCGCGCCCGTCGGTGAGGGTGACGGGGATGAGCAGGAAGCTCAGGATCATCGCGATCTGATCTCCCCCGTCCACGAGGACGGCGTTGTTGGCGAGGCTGAACGAGACCCACCAGTGCACCAGCCCGGTGAAGCGCGGGCGGTAGCCGGAGGCGACGACGAGCAGGAGCGCCACGGAGAGCCAGCGCTGCAGCTCGAGCGAGCCCGGCACGAGGCAGAACAGCCCCAGCGAGGAGGTGGCGCTGGTGCAGACCGGGGGGAGGCCCGCCATGCCGGCGGCGGGGTGGAAGAGCGTCGTCGTCTTGTTGAAGGCGAGCGTCCCGGCGGTGGCCAGGGCGAGCACGGTGCGGGCCAGTCCATAGACGTTGGTCCAGGGATCCGCTGCGCTGGCCCAGCGCTCCGCGAGGCGGCCGAGGCGTGTCAGCATTGGACCTCCAGGAGGACGACGTGTGAGGGCATGACCACGGGGCGGGGCACGTCGAGCCAGGCCCAGGGGATGGGCTTCTGCAGGGCGATGCCGACGGTGCCGCACAGGCTGGGCTCGGGAGAGCGGTTGGTGACGTGGAGCGGCTGCCCGGGAGCCGAGAGGCAGGAGACGGGCGACTCGGAGCACTCCCTCCAGGCGCTGGCGGGGAGCTGCTCGAGGAGGAGGCCGAACTCGAGCCCTTGCGCGCGGCCTTCGCGGTTGAGCCCGAACAGGTAGCGGGGACGTGAGGCGGGGCCCTGCTCGGCCCGCTCCCAGGCGCCGTTGCGCCGCGTGAAGAGCACCGGGCGCTCTTCCTGCGCGTTGCGGGTGAAGAACTTCCACCCCTCGGGGGCCCAGGTCCGCGTCAGGAGCTTCTTCTCGCCGGGCAGCTCGAGCGGGTTGTACGGGAGGCTACCGTGGACGGCGTAGGAGACGAGGCAGGCGGCGCCAGCGGCGAGGCCCAGGGCCACGGCGCCGAGGATTCGGAGCTGCCGCTGCGCGGGTTGCCCCGCGGAGGACGGAGTTTCTCTGTGAGACATGGAGGACCCTGAGTGGAGGAACGGCCCCACCGCGGCGTGAGGCCGGGCGGCGACGGCGACTCGCACTCAGGGAATGCATGCTCAGGGCCAGCGCACCGGGAGGGCTCGCCCGTGGGCAGGGGCCTCTCGGCTCCGCCAGGGTGTAGCGCGGGGTGTAACAACCGAGAGGAGGGTTGAGACCTTGGGCGCTACACCCGCGCTCCAAGGGGGGCCCAAACCCGCGACGGCGCACGTCTTTCGCTCAATCGTGAGTGACAACTCCGACCGGCGTGTGAACCGTCGTCGTGTGAGGCTCCGGCGTGAAGCGGCGGTGCGCGACGTAGGCAATGCCGGTGAGCAGCAGGAGCACGCCCGCCGGAGCGCTGTCGGCGAGACCGTCCCCCGAGGCGGTGTGCGCGACGAGGGCACCGCTCAAGTCGAAGAACACGCCCGCGAACGCCCATTCCTTCAGGCGCGGCCAGCGCGAGCCGAAGACGAACGTCACGGCGGCGAGCAGCTTCCAGATGCCCAGCTCGGTCGCGATGTACGGGGGATAGCCGAGGTGCAGTGCGGCCTGCATCGGGCGCGGCTGGTGGGTAACGTTGGCCACGCCCGAGATGAAGATCATCGCGGCCAAGAGGCCGGTGGGAATCCAGTACTTGAGTTTCGTTGTCATGGCTCTTGGATAAGAGGCACGCTATGGACTGTCCATGTCTCGGAAGCCAAAGAAGTTAGCCGAAACGCCAGCGCCGATGGAGCTCCAAGACCCGCGCGGCGACGTCATCGCGGATGTGCTCGGCGCGTCGCTCCTCCGCCATGCGCTCTACAGGTCGCTCGAAGCACACGCGCCGTGGGGCCTTCGCATCCCGCAGCAGCCGCGCGCGAGCTTCTACCTCGTCGCTCGCGGCAGCGCGCGCCTCGAGGTCGAAGGAGAGCGCGTCCACATACTCTCGCCGGGCGAGGTTGCGTTCGTTCCGCATGGCACGCCGCACGTGATTCGTGACGCCGAGGGCTCGGCGGTCACGACCGCCTGCGACGGCCCGCTCACGTCGTGCCTCGTCCCGCGCCGCATCGGTGGGCACGGTGCGGCGACGACCGTCGTTGCGGGTTTCTTCGAAATCCGAAACGGACGGGAGCCGCCCATCCTCCAGAAAATGCCGTCGCTCGTCGTGCTGTCGTCGACAGACACCGTGTCGGGACCGTGGATCTCCGCCACGTTGCAGCTCGTCCTCGCGGAGAGCGCTGCGCCGAGGCCCGCGACCAGCGTCGTGCTCCAACGCCTCGCCGACGTGCTGTTCGTCCTCGCGCTTCGGTCGGTCGGAGCTTCCGGCCAGTGCAAGGCCCCCGGCATTCCCGCGCTCACCGACCCTCGCATCTACGAGGCGCTGAACCTGATGCACGCGCAGCTCAAAGAGCCGTGGACGGTCGTGTCACTCGCCAAGCGCGTGAACATGTCGCGCTCGGGCTTCGCGGCGCGATTCACGGAGCTCGTCGGCGAGCCGCCGCTGCAATACCTCGCGCGCTGGCGCGTCACGCGCGCCGCCGAGCTGCTGCGCGACGGCGACGAGAAGATCGAGGCGGTCGCGAACCTCGTCGGCTACGAGAGCCTCCCGGCGTTCAGTCGCGCGTTCAAACGCTGGCAGGGCGAGAGCCCCGCGACCTTCCGGCGCGCGCTCGAACAGCAGGGGCTGCGTCGTCAGTCCCAGCGCCCCACGCCCCGGCGGAGCGCGCAGCGCCCCGAGCCGAGCAGGGCGACCACGAAGGCCCCCACCACGTAGAAGACGTACAGCTCCGCCGCCCAGCCGCCCGTGGGCGCCAGCCGTCCGAAGTCGTGCGCGTGCACCAGGAGCACCGCGAACAGGACGTTGAAGCCGTAGACGAGCGCCCACAGGCGGGTCCACGCCCCCACGAGGATGAACACCGGCGCCACCACCTCCCCCACGTAGACGCCGTAGGCCATGAGCGTGGGGAGACCGTGCTCCGCCAGATCGTGCGCCACGTCTCCGGGTCCGTGCAGCAGCTTGTCTATCCCGTGGAACAGCATGAGGCCGCCCACGAGGAGCCGCAGGAGGAGCTTACCGAGGTCCTCCAGGCGCTCCCGTGGCGTATAGGCGGGATAGAGGGCATGTTGAGGCGTATAGGCGGGATAGAGGGCATGTGGAGGGTGAGGGCTGGAGCGGAGGGGCCGAGGAGGGCCGCGGACGGGGGCCGCCCGAGCAGTGAGCCAGGCGGGTGGAGAAGCCGCGCAGCCCCTTGGGGAACACGCCGGCCCTGGCCGCCCTCCCATGAGGAACTCACCTCAGCACAGCCCATCCCTGACCGGCCCTCCGGATGCCCCTCCAGGGCCTCTGGCTGCCCCGCTGGGCTCTCTTTCGGTCTCCCTGCTGGGGGGGCCCCGTCCGTCCGTCCCTTGCGTTCCGTCGTTCCTGGAGCCTCTCAGGGGCCTCCCCGTGGATGGAGTGGGGGCCGATTCGTGCTCAGGGAGACCCCGGGGCACGGGGGAATTCTCGGCTCCGACAGGGCTCGTGTGACCCCGGAAAATCTGAGTCCAAATTTTGGGAGGTGGGTCTATGGGCGGGAGCAGGCAGAACTAGCGGCAAGGCTCCAGCGGGCAGAGGTGGCACTACGGGAAGCCCAGCGGGGACTTGATGGGACTGAGGGGGTCCGGATGCGCTACCTAGCTGCACGGGTGGAACACGCGGAAGCTGAGCGGGATGCTGTGGGGGTTCTCCTTACCGGGGCCGCTCTGATTCTAGGAGTGGAGCGGGAGTAGCTAGGTGGCGGAGTGTCAGGGGGGCGGGGCACCTGCGTATATTGTGCGCATGAAACTCCGCTACCTCGGGAACAGGAATGTGCAACTGGCTGGTAAGTGCCCCCATTGCCTTCTCGTGACGACCTTCGACCAGCAGGGGGTCTATACGCGCAGTGTGAGCGAGCCAGGGGTGGTCCCGACAGTGGTCGTGCTTTTCCGGTGCGATCACTGTTCGGGCCCGGTGGTGATTCAGACCAAGAACTTGGGCAATTCAGTCCCCAACTCGGTGATGCCTCAGGCGCGGCCTACGTTCCCCTCTCCCGAGTATGAGCAGGTCGTCCCTAAGAACGTCGTTGAGGTAATGCGGCAGGTATACGCAGGGATTGAGGTTCAAGCCTGGATGCTCGTCGGAATGGGCGTCCGCTTGGTAGTCGAGTTGATGTCAGCCGAGAGGTGCAGCGCGCACGGTATCAAGCTCGAACAAGGCTTGAAGGCGCGGCTCAGAGAATTGCAGCAGAAGTACCCCGCTCTTGAAGGCCCCATGCAACTGGCGGATACCATTCGACTCCTCGGAAACGAAGTGGCGCACGACCACAATTTCATCTGTGGGTCGGAACAAGCCGCAGTCGCCATCGAACTCATCGAGGAGATGCTCGAAACGCTCTACGTGCTTCCTGCTCGCAGGACTCGCCTCATGTCGGCACTTCCTAACAAGCAGGACGCCATCAAGCAGCCCGCATAACAGGCGAATCATTCGTCCCGGTGTCCTGCTGGGCTGCCCCCGCCGAGCCCAGCGATGCCCTACATGGCCTCCAGGCGCCCCGCTGGGCCTTTTCGGGGCCTCGGGGGTCCTCGGGGTAGCGGGTCGGCTCTTCCGGGGCTCCTGGGGGCTCCCTGGGGCCTAAGACGACGGGGAAGCCGAGCGGGAAGCGGTGAGGGCTTCTGACCGAAAACGCGACTTGCGCCGATGAACGCCGACTCTACTCGCGAGACTGCTCCCGAACAAAGCGGAGAATTGCCTCGATCTGTTTCTGATGCGGAAACCCGGGCGCAGTGTTCGGTTCGTACACTCCAGCGGCAATGGCGTCCTCAAAGTGGTGGCGTGCCTCCTCGTAGCCGGGAATGTGGAGGCGCTTGAGCACTTCGAGGACTTCTTTCGTGGGCAGTTCCTCGTCGTAAATCATCGCCAAGAGACGCATCAACCCA
Organism: Vitiosangium sp. GDMCC 1.1324; assembly: GCF_003044305.1. Classification (GTDB taxonomy): domain Bacteria; phylum Myxococcota; class Myxococcia; order Myxococcales; family Myxococcaceae; genus Archangium. The sequence continues at coordinate 233,820 of NZ_PZOX01000020.1, forward strand.
TTCGAGCCAAGGTACTCGTTCAAGGCGTTGTCCTTGGGCGTGATTCCAGGCGTCCTGGGGTAGTTGCAGTCACCACGGGGGGCTCTCGGACTCTCGGTGGCGTGATGCACAATCCGTAAACCGTACCCATGGGGACCTGCCTCCCTTCGCGGGAAATAGCTACGCCATTCCAGGTAGCCTGCGCTCTCTCCGTTGATCGGCTCGCCGCATTCATCACAGGTCCAGGTCCGCACTCGTGATACCTCCGTGATCTGCCCTTCGTTGGTCCGGCTGCTCATCTTCTGTGCCCGCCATTCCCGCCGTCTACTGGGTCTTCTGACGACGCCCCAGCGATCCCTCTATTACTACTGTGTCATAAACGTCTGGCTTCCCCTCGGGAACGCCCTGCTCCATCGGCTCTGCCTGCACGCCGTTTTCCCGAGGGAGAACGAACTTTATGACACAGTAGTAATAGGGCCTCCAGGTGCCCCGTTGGGCCTCTTTCGGGGCCTCGGGGGTTCGGGCTCGGGTCTCCCGGGGGCTCCCAGGGGCCTTCCCGTGCGTCCCATGGACTGTGGTGTCTCCTGGGTCTAGTGGGGAGCACAGAAGGGGAGACTGAGGGGACCGGATGCGCCACCTAGCTAGCTGCCCGAGTGGAGCACGCGGAAGCGGAGCGGGATGCCGTGGGGGTGCTGCTGGGGGACTCTGCCGCCTCTTGCCCTTTGGTTATGGATTGAGGGCAGGATCTTCTTCCCCAATCGCACGGTACACACCTACACCGCCGAATGCTCGCTCTGGCCCGTCGTGCCTGTCCCCACGCATCAAACTACCCCGTCGGAGCCACTGCGCGACCTTCGTGAACATGCGCCGCTCCTCCTCGCGGTGAAAGCTCCAGGTGTCTTTCCAGGTGCCGTCTTCGTTCTTCTCTCCAGTCAAGCTTCCGAAGACGTCACTTTCGCGGATGGTTCCATCTGCTGATTTGACCGCTAGCTGGTCGAATGGCCCCGCCCATTTGAACAGTTTGGGGTGCATCGCACGAGCCTCAACGTAGATGACCTCGGAGCAGGGATTCTCTTCAGAGCAGGCGGGGATGAAGTTCCCTTTGGCTGTGTTCTTCTCGATGAGGCGGAAGAGTCCGTCGAGAGTCACTGCGCGCTCGTCCCGTCCATGGGCACCACAACCATAGTCACTCGAAGTAAGTCTGCGTTTTATCGCTGCGAGTCCACCATCAGTGTTCCCGTAAGGCCCCGGAAGTTGGAATCTCGCTTGGTCTTGGGGGCCAAGGAACGCAATTTTTTGCCAGGGCCATCGGTACCCCCCGGAAGAGCCCGCGCCCAGCACTGCATTGCAAGCATGGGAGTACGTTATCTCCTCGAACACAATCTCCACCTGCTCGACGCCCATCTTCGAGAGATTGGTCACCTGGACGCTGCCAGTCTCACTGAGCTTCAGACTCAAGTTGACCGACTCGCCGGCTTGGAGTGCGGCGCTCGCCAATGCTGAGTCCTGCTCCTGACGACGAAGGGCATCTTCCGCTATGGCTGCTGAGCGTTCCGAAGCGCGGGCGCTGACCACACCGGACCAAGCACCCGCCAACCCGCCCACGATGCCCACGAGTCCGCCGACTACCCCTAGCCATTGGGCCCATAAAGGGGGGGTCTCTTTTGCTCCGGCACTTGGAGCGGACAGGGCTGGTGGCGGAGCGGACGGGGCTGGTTTTGCCGTGTGAGCAGCAAGCGTGGACTTCTTTGGGTTTTTTCGGGCCTTCTTCATGTTCTGCGGAGCCTTGTTCTAACTTCCCCTCTAGGGGAGTGCCTTTTCTCGTGTAAGGCCCGTAGGAGCGACTACGAGTCTACCGCGCCCGGCCCCTGGGCAGCCCTCCAGGGCCTCCAGGTGACCCGCTGGGCCTCTTTCGGGGCCTTGGGGGTCCTTCGTGTGGGGGGGCTGGTTCCCTGGACCGCTTGATGGTTCGACCATTGAAGTACGCGATGTCAGACCCCACCGTTAGGGTTGGTACCGTCGCTTGTGGCAGCGACCATCACCCCGAGGTGTACGACATGCCCAGTGGGCAAATCCGCATTCCCATCAACATTCCGATTGAGAATCTACTTGACTCCGAGGGATTCCTCAGTCGGGAGTGTCCTGCTCCTGATTGCCTGCGGCAGTTCAGGGTCCATAACGAAGGCTCCCCGAGTCAGGACACTTACGTGTGCCCGTATTGCGCGCACTCTGCGGCGGCTAGCTCGTGGTGGACAGATGCACAGATACGATTCCAAGAGGAGGTGGGCAGAAAGGTTCTCGAGACGCAGTTCTTGGACCCACTCCGCAAAGGATTCAAGGATATGGCGCGGCGCAGTCGTGGAACCTTTAAGTTCAAGGAGGGTAGTCATGCTCCAATGCCGACTCTGCCCGTCCATGCAGATGCTACGCGGTTGGTGACGCCTCCATGTCACCCAACGGCACTTCTCAATGTTCGTGAGGACTGGCAGGGCGTCATCCACTGCTTCGCCTGTGGAATGACCGTTTAGCTCTACTGCGTCAGAATCAGGGCATGTTCCCTCGGAACGCTCCTATCGGGCTTCCGAGGAGAGTGACGCAGCAGTGTTAGGTGCTCCTGATTCGTTTCCGGCCCTTCTCCGGTGTCCTCGGGGTGCCCTTCAATGCTTCCCCTGGAGAATGAAAAAACAGGCTCTCACGATGAGTCACCCACAAGGGCGTATAGGCGGGATAGAGGGCATGTTGAGGGAGAGGGCTGGAGCGGAGGGGCCGAGGAGGGCCGCGGACGGGGGCCGCCCGAGCAGTGCGCCAGGCGGGTGGAGAAGCCGCGCAGCCCCTTGGGGA
>NZ_PZOX01000021.1 GCF_003044305.1 Vitiosangium sp. GDMCC 1.1324
AGGCCTCCACCAGCCGGGGCATGTCCACGCGCTCCTGCAGGGCGAGGACTTCCCCAGGAGAGGTGCACGAGAGGAAGGGGGCGAGCAGTGCCTCCTTGTCACTGGAGGAGAAGTCGGGCCAGCCCGGAGGCACGGCCTGGCCTCCGCACGAGGGCGGCTCCTGGTGGGCAGGCCTGGCGCTGGCCACCTCGTACGCGGGCACCTCGCCCGAGCTCGCCAGGGCTGCATCCGGGCCCAGTCCGCGGGCGCTGCGGCGGCGGTGCAGCCGCTCCTGCTCGCCCGGCTTGGCGGAGAGGGCGTGTTCGCCCGCCTCCGTGGATGCAAGAGGAGGGGGCGCCTCGAGCGGGGGCGCAGTCGCCGCCGTGTCTCGCAACGTGGAGAGGGTGTGGGAGCCTTCCGCGGGGCTGCCACCCTGTCGCGGCGCCAGCGTGACGCAGCCGGTAGAGAGCAGCACGGCTCCCAGCAGCAGCGCCGCCCACCTGAGTGCCAGGGCCTCAGCGCGCATTGTCCACCCCCAGGCCCAGCGAGGCGTAGGCACCCGGGCGCAGCGTCCCGTCCGGCTTCGGGTGCAGCAGGGTGCCGCCCTCGGCCAGCGCGGACAGCTTGTGGCCGAAGCGCCAGCGCACCTGGCCCGAGTTCAGGTGGCGTGCCCCTGGTTGGCCCAGCCCCAGCGCCCGCCCATTCAGAGCCACCCCCAGAACCGGGGCGCCCAGGTTGAGACCGAAGGCCTCGCCGCCGTCCACCACCAGCATGGGCGTGAGTTGGGCGTAGCGCTCCGCTCCGCCCACCCCGCTGTTCGGCAGCAGCGCCAGCCCGGTGGCCTCCAGGCGCGTCAGGTAGCGCCACGTGGCGAACGAGGCCGGCGGGGGAGACTCGCCGTCGGGCGAGGGAGGCTCCATTGCCCCTCCCAGTGCCGGCCAGAGCCACAACAGCAGCACGGCCAATGGGTGAGCCCTCATCGTGTGCGCCCTCTAAAAGCGCCCCCAGGCGGTGACGCGCAAATATGAGGCAGCGGAGCCTCACGTCCGGCCCGGTCCATGACGCCGTGGCTCAGGCCTCCGTCAGGATACGGTGCCGGTAGAGCTCCAACAGAATGTCTTCGTGCAGGTCCGCCTGCTTCTCCTTGCGCAGGCGCTGGCGGACGGCGGCCACCGGCTCCCGGCCCGTGAACTCCACCAGGAGCGAATACGCCACGCCCGGCAGCGCGACGGCGTCGTACTCGCTGTAGGCCCCCAGCGCCACGCTTCCGTCCGCGAGCCACTTCACGGTGGCCTCGGGATTGAGCTTGAGCACCCCCGGCAGCTCGGGCGCGACCGCGTCCCGGTGGCTCTTCTCCAGCACCTTCAGCTCGATGACTCCATCCAGGCCGAGGATCTTCTCCACCTGCTCCGGCGACAGCACCCGGACGGCGTCGAAGCAGGCCCGGTAGAACTCGGGCTCACGGCCCGCCCACCGGCGCCACAGCGCGGCGTACTCCTTGTCCGGCAGGGGCTTGTCGTCGAGGTCCTCGACGGTCGGCGTCTCCGCCAGGTCCGGCTTGTCCTTCCCGGCCAGGATGTACTCGGGCAGCAACTGGAGCACCGCGTAGCGCGAGAGCTGGATCTCCGCGAGCGCCAGGTACGTCTTGAACGTCATCCAGAGCTTCCGCCCGTCGGCGCCCGCCACGTACTTGCAGAAGAACGTGGAGCACACGGCCTCGCGGTAGGGCCAGATGGTACAGCCACCATGCTCCAGCTCGTAGTACGGACAGCGCATGGAGGCGGCCCGGCCGAAGAACTGGCGCGAGTTGCGGTAGAGCAGGTTGTACCGGGCCGAGGGCCGGACCCACTGGGGCGTCACCCCCATGCGGCTGGCGATCTTCTCGCCCATGCGCCGCCGCCCCTCGCCCAGCTCGTCGCGCGTGTCGGACAGGAGCGCTCCCACCAGATAGTTCGGCAGCTTGGGGTAGTAGGTGCAGCACTTGGTGTCCGGCCGGAAGAGGCGGCTCACTCCGTCCACGGACTCCACGGACCCCGAGGCCGAGGACGGGCACATGGCGCACGAGTCACATGTGGCCTTCGTCTCGGCGGGAATCTCCTTCCGGAAGAAGTCGGGGAGGATGTCCCGGTAGAGGACCGGCAGGCTGTCGAGCATCTGGGGCATGGGCGCGAACTCCGCTCGTGTGTGGGCTCGGGCTCAGGAGACGAGCCGGAGGATGATCATCACGCTCAGGGCCAGCGAGCAGAGCCCGCCGATTCCAAAGCTCAGCGAGCGCCACGGCTGCATGGCCTTGACGTAGGCGATGCTGTGCACCACCCGCGCGGCGGTGAAGGCGATGAGGCAGATCTGCAGACCCAGCGGCGGCGCCCCGGCCAGCACGGCGATGAAACCGAGGATGAGGAAGACCGGGATGTTCTCCAGGTCATTGCGGTGGGCGCGCAGCACGCGCTCCACCTCGGGGTGCTCGGCGTTGACGAGCTGGGCGCCGAAGCGGGCCGCGTCCTCGGCGTTCAACGCCACCTTGAGGCGGGCGCGCGTCCGGGCGGTGGCGATGCCCACCGCCTGCATCTTGATGACGAGGACAATGGCGCACAGGGCATAGAGACGGAAGCCCGGCAGGGACAGCAGGAGATTGGAGGACAGCTCGGGGAAGAGGTTGTTCATGGCGTGGGGAGTGGGCGCTCTGGGGAGGGCCCTTGCTCCCGCCATCTACCAGCAGCACGGGCGTTTGGACAGCGACGCCCCCGGCCGCAAGTCCCCGAACTTCCAGGCATACCAGCAGTGCCTTGACGGCGGGGCCCGGCTTGTCCAATTTGCCCCGCCTCATGCCAGTCCTCAGTGGTGCAGTGACCTTCTCGCGCTTCCGATCCGAACCGGCCGGAGACGCCCCTTCCGATACGAAACGCTGGCTCGCCAAGGGCCTGAAGTCCGGAGCCTTCGAGCCCATCGATCTCAAGAAGACCGAGGACGAGCGCGCGGTGGGCTTCGTGGAGCTGGAGAACCAGGACTCCACGAACTTCGCCACCGGCAGCGTCCTCTATGGCGAGTACGCGCTGTTCGGCTTCCGCGTGGACACCGTCAAGATTCCCGCGGCCGTGCTCAAGGCCGAGCTGGGCAAGTGGGCCACCGCCTTCGAGAAGCAGAACGGCCGGGCGCCCACCCGGGGTGAGAAGGCCGAGAACCGCGCCTCCATCCGCCACATGCTGCGCCAGCGCGCCGTGCCGGTCACCAAGGTGCACGACGTGAGCTGGAACCTGAAGACGAACCAGGTGCAGCTCTGGGCCGCCTCGCGCAAGGTGGTGGACGAGATCCTCCTGGCCATGGAGACGGCCTTCGAGGTGAAGCTCCAGGCGCTGGTGCCCGCGACCCTGGCGGCGAGCGCTGGCATCGCCGACGACGCGCTCCTGCCCACACCGGAGCTCATCGGCATGGAGATTTCCAAGGGAGAGATTCCCAGCAGCGAGGTGACCCATGGGGAAGCGTGAGCAGGCCATGGCCGAGGCGGCCTTCATGCGGCGCGACACCGGTATCGACGGTGCCGCCACCGAGGAGGACACGCGAGACGAGGCCGAAATCGAACGCGACAAAGCGCGCGAGCAGTTGCTGCGCGGCCGGGCCTACCTGGGCCGCGAGTTCCTCACCTGGCTCCTGTGGCGCTCGGAGTCGGGCGACGCGCTGGTGGACTTCGAGGGCACCGGGCTCGTCGTCCTCTACACCGGCCGCTGCATCCTCCGGGGCGTCAACGGCGACGTCACCGAGCTGTCCGCCCGGGGCGCGCTCGCCCCCTACTCGGAGAACGTGAGGCACTCGCTGGATCGCGGCCTGCTCATCCACCAGGCGCGGCTGAAGCTCACCCACGGAGAGAAGGTGTACGAAGTGACGCTGGACGCCGAGTTCCTCGACATCCGCGCGGCGAAGCTGCCGGAGCTGATGGCCGAGGAGGAGGATGACCGGCTGCTGGAGCGGCTCTACCTCACCGAGCAGCTCTCCGCGATGGTGGACACGCTGGTGAAGGCCTTCCTCGAGGTGCGCGCGAGCCGCAACTGGGGCAAGAAGGTCGTCCCGACGATGAAGAGCTGGATGAAGGGCGAGGACGACGACGCCCCCAAAGCCAGCAAGGTGCAGCTGGCGCGCGCCGCCCGCGGCTGAGCTGACTCGAGGCTTCCATGGCCCCCTCCCCTGCCCGCCTCACCTTCTTCTGTGAGCTGGGAGCGGGGCCGCTGGAGGCCCTCTTCGCCCACCCGGCCGTCGTCGAGCACCTCCTGGCGCTGCGAGCCAGCGTCAGCCTCGGGGTGCTCGACCTCGGCCCGGAGCGGGCCGGCGTGGTGCGCCGGTTGAACGAGGCCGGTGTGCCTGTCGTCGCCTGGCTGCTGCTGCCCGAGGCGGAGGGCTACTGGTTCCACCAGGGCAACGCGCCCCAGGCCACGGCCCGCTACGAGGCCTTCCGCGCCTGGACGGCCGCGCAAGGCCTGCGGTGGGACGGCGTGGGCCTGGACATCGAGCCGGACATCCACGACCTGCGGCGTGCGCTGGAGAGCCGGTGGCGCATGCTGCCCGCCCTGCTGCCCCGGCTGAGGCGCGGCGGGGCGCTGCGCGAGGCCCGGGCCGGGTATGGCGCCCTGATGGCCCGCATCCGCGAGGACGGCTACCGGGTGGACAGCTACCAACTCCCCTTCATCGTGGACGAGCGCCGGGCGGGCTCCACCCTGCTCCAGCGCCTCAGCGGCGTGCTGGATGTGCCCGCTGACCGCGAGGTGCTGATGCTCTACACCAGCCTGGTGCGGCCCCACGGACCCGGGATGCTGTGGAGCTACGGGCCGGACGCGCGCTCCGTGGGGGTGGGCGTCACCGGTGGCGGCGTGGACGTGCCGGGCCTCATCGACGTGCCCCCACTGGACTGGGAGGAGCTCGCCCGGGACCTGCGACTGGCGCGGCGGTGGACGGAGGACATCCACGTCTTCAGCCTGGAGGGCTGTGTGCGGCAGGACTTCCTCGCACGGCTCCGGGACTTCGACTGGCTGGGAGCAGTGGAAACACCCCCACCGTCAGCCCGACGCGTGAACTGGCTGCGCCGGGCGGTGGGCCCGGTGCTGCGGCTCGGAACGGAAAGAGGAGCGGCGGGCCACGCGCGGCAGGAACAGGATGAAGCATGAGCCCTTTCCGGGCGCACTCTCCACTTCGATGTGACCGCCCTGCCCGGTGAGCTTGTGCTCGCCCCCCACTGCCGCTACTGGACGAGCCGGCGGATGTCGCCGCAGGCGATGTACGAGCTGCCGTTGCCGGTGGTGATGATCTCGTCCACCACGTACAGCACGTTCTCCTCGCGGATGTCGCGCGGGAAGCGGATGTTGAGGTCGGGGTCGTAGCCATCCGAGACGACGCGGGCGCGCAGCTTGCTGCCCTCTTTGATGCACTGGACGATGACGCCGGTGCCCACGGTGTTGGTGGTGGGCAGGTCCGCCGCCGAGCCCGCCGTCACCTTCGAGGCCGTGGGCTTGGCCTTCTTCACGGGGGCCGCACCGGCCGCACGCGCCGCGCGCTCCTGCCCGGGGAGCACCAGCCGCTTGATGGTGCCCACCACGCGGTAGAAGGAGCCATCCCCCGAGGGCTCCAGCTTGTCCACCACGTACGAGACCCCCTCCTCGCGCGCGCTCCGGGGGAACTGCACGTTGAAACTCGAGTCATAACCCTCCGAGGTGGCGTGGATGCGCAACTTGCCGCCCTCACGCACGCACTGGAGAACGACGCCCGCGCCCGCGCTGGACACCGCCTCCAGGCTGTCCGCCGAACCGCCCGCCGTCCCGCGCAGCGCCAGGTCTCCACGGCTGCGCGTGCCCGCCTGGTAGGACTGGTCCCTCAGCTCCTTGCGGATGACGGAGTCATACTTCCTCGACTCCAGGCGCTGCGCGTAGTGCGCGAGCTGCTCTACCTCCTCGGCGATGTCATAGGAGGCCTTGTCCAGATGGGCGGAGAGATCGGCGATGACCTGGCGCAGCCGCTGCGAGGCCATGGTGAAGTCGCCCTTGTCGGCGAGCTCGACGGCCTGGTCCTTGACGCGGGCGATGCGCAGGCGGTTCGTCTGGGCCAGCACGTTCTTGTCCGCGGACACCGCCGCCGACTCCGAGGCCGCCGCCAGCTGGGCGACGATGGGAACCTCGCCGGAGATCTCCCGGACGGCCCCGTCCACCACCGCCTGAGCGCGATACACCAGCGTGGCCAGCGTCACCGGACCTGCCGCCGCGCCCGCGTCCACGGACAGCTCCGCTGCCAGCTGCCGCTCCTCGGTGGCATACACATCCCCCAACCCCACCGCGACCTCCTGGCCCCGGGACTCGAAGCGGTAGCGGTTGAGCACGCTCGCGACCTTCACCGTGGCCGCCGGCTTGATGGTCACCTCGAGGTTCTGCGCGACGATGGAGCCGAGTCCCTCCATCTCGATGCGGAATACGCCCTCGGCATCCTCGGGCGTCTGGATGTAATAGAAGTGCCCCTCACCGGCGTTGGCCATGCCGATGAGCAGGTCCTCGTTGAAGTTGGAGCCAAAGCCGAGCGTGGTGGTGATGACGCCGGCGTCGGACTTCTGGCGGGCCGTGGAGATGAGCGCCTGGTGATCCGTGATACCCGCGTTCGCCTGGCCGTCCGTGAGCAGCAGCACGCGGTTGATGCGCTCGCTGGCCTTGTTGGCTTCCACGTGCTCGATGCCCTTCAACCAGCCGCCGCTGAGGTTGGTGCACCCGCCCGCGCGCACCTGGGAGAGCACCGAGCCGATGGCCGCCTTGTCCGTGACGCGCGTGGGCTTGAGCACCGAGTGCACCGCGTCGTCATAGGTGACGATGGAGAGCCAGTCCTCGGGCCGCATCCGCTCCACGAGCTGCCGCGAGGCCTGGAGGGCGTGCTTCAGCGGAACGCCCGCCATGGAGCCCGAGCGGTCGATGACGAGGCTGAGGTTGAGCGAGCGCTGGGTGGAGGCCTCTGGAGCCTCCGCCTTGAAGGACACCAGCAGGTCGACCTTGGACGACGTACCGACGGGGAGCACCGGACGGCTGAGCGTATAGGAAGCCTTCATGAACAGGCCCTTTCGTGAAGTACGCGAGGCAGCCTAGTCTCACCCTCTGTCATGCGTCACCTCTGGCCGACCCGCCCTACTACGTTGGCCTGCACGGATAAGGAGATGGGGGCTCCATGATCTGTCTGGCCTGTGCCGAGCTACGCGATGGGAATGGCGACGAGACCTGTCCGAGCTGCGGCGTCAGACTCCTCCCCGCGACGGCGGAGCACCTGGACATGCTCGTCCAGGAGAAGCTGAAGCGGAGGATCGCCGACTGGCACGCCACGCGGCTGCTCGACCAGCGAACCGCGTCCCGGCTCACCGAGTCCCTCGAAGGCGCGCTCGCGGCGAGCGTCGTCGCGGTGCCGCTGCTCGAGGATGCGAGTGCCCTGGAGCAGCGGGCAGATGCGATCGCCGGGAAGCTCGAGGAGCTCGAGGACTGGCGCCCCGGCTGGGGCCAGGCGTTCTTCCGGGCGCTGGAGGACGCGGCCCGGGAGGAGCGCGAGTCCGAGGCGCGGCGCACGCGGAGCCCGGAGGACGACGAGGACGGCATCGGGCTGGCGACGGACTCGGGGCAGGCGCTGTTCAGCCGCGTGGACGCGGGCGCGCTCGGGGGCGGGCTGGATGCCATGGTGGCACTCGATGACTCCGAGGACGGTGCGCGCGGTGTCGCGCCGAAGCTGCAGGAGTACGTCTGGTGGTTTCTCGGCGCGGTGCTGGTGCTCGGCGGCTCTCTCATGGGCGTGCGCGAGGCGTGGCGGGCGCTCGGAGGCGTGCCACGGCAACTGCTCGTCACGGGCGCCCTCTTCGCCTACCACGCGGCCTTCATCGGGCTCGGGGTGTTCCTCGCCCGGCGCTCGGCGTCCGCGGGGAGGGTGCTCGCGAGCATCGGCCTCGCGCTGCTGCCCGTGGTCTTCGTCGCGCTGTCCGCCCTCGTGGGCCTGCACCCGGCGATCGGCTGGCCCGTATCGGCCGGAATCGCCGCCCTCGCCCTGCTCACGCTGAAGCCCACGGGACGCCTGTTGTATGGGGCCTCCACGGTGTCGCTCGGGGTGGCGCTGCTGCCCTCTCTGCTGGCGGGGCTCCCCTTGATGGCGCTGGAGGATGCGCCCTGGCCACGCACCCTCTGTGCCTTCGCGGGTGTGGCGGCGCTCGGAGCTTCCGCGTGGAGGGCCGGGCGTGAAAAGTCGAGCCAGGCCGGGCTCTCCGTCCTCTCCTCCAGCCTCTATGGAGCGGCCGCCCTGGCGGTCTTCTCGGTCGCGAGCGCGCCGGCGGGCTTCGATGCGCTCTCACCGGGCGACCCGCTCTTCGCCGGGATGACGCTCTGGGCGATGGCGCTCGCCGCGGTGCTCGCGGGTGTGGCGGCACGACCGGCGGTGCGCGAGGCACATCCCCAGGCAGCCCCCGCGGTGGAGACGATCGCGCACGCGGTGGTGGCCTGCGGAGCGCTCGCCGGAGCGGTCTCGGCCTTCGCTGTGTCACCTGGAGCGGGCCCGTGGGACGCCGCCAGCGTCGTCTCGGCCTTCACACCAGGGGCCGCGGCGCTGATCTTCTTCATGCACGAACCCCGGCGCCGGGCACTGGCCCATCCGGCGGTGCTCACCCTGGCGCTGACCGGCGTGCTGCTCGCGCGTCTGGAGCGGCCCGCCGAGCCGGGCTGGTGGATGGTGGGGCTCGCCGCCGTGGGAGCGGGCCTGATGGCCGTGGCCCGGGTGAGCAAGCAGGGCCCGCTGCGGCCCTGGCTCCTGACCTGGGGCGTGGTGCTCTCGGTGGCCTCGCTGCCACTGACCTCGTGGGCGACGTCGGCGTGGAGCTCGGAGACGCGATGGCCGGAGGCGGCGGCGGGCGCGCTGGTGGCCCTGGCCGCGCACCTCACGGGCGGCTACCGCTGGAGGGGCCTGCACTACCTGGGAGGCATCGCGCTCTTCTTCGGGACCCAGGGAGCCATCGCCGCCACCGGTGTGGACGCGATGACCTGGACGCTGCTGGCCCTGCTCACGCTGGCGTCGGGTCTCTACGCCGTGACGGGGTTGCTCCAGGAAGCGTGGATGCGACGGACCGGGAAGACGGACGACCTCCTCCCGCTGGATGACCTCTCCCTCGCCGCTGCCACGCTGGGAGTCCTGCTCGCCATTCCCAGGGCGCAGCTCGGCTTCGACGGCGGGGAAGACTTCATGCCGCGCAGCCTCCTCACGGGCGTGCTCGCCGTGGATCTCGCGCTCTGCTGCGCGCCCACCCTCCTCGCCTCGGTGCTCCTGCTACTGCGCGTGAGACGGGAGCGCAGCCGGCTCGTCAGCACCCTGGCCGCATGGGGGCTCGCGCACTCGGCCGTGTTCTTCGTCCTGCAATCGAACGCGAACACGAGCCTGGCCGGCCGAGCCTTGCTCTTCTCGAGCCTGGCGCTCGGCCTCTCCGGCATCGCGGCGCTGCGTGGACGAGGAGACGGAGATTCCGCTCCAGCCCCTCGAGGCCGGCGGCTGCTCGGGTGGCTCCGGTTGCCATTCCCCGAGCAGGGCCGCCCGCTCTACACGGACGGTTTCGCCGCCGTGGCGTTCATGGCGGCCGTGCTCGTCCTCGTGGTCTTCGCGAACTGGATGTCATCCCCCGTGGAGGCCGAGCGTCCGGATGCCGTGCTCGCGGGCGCACTCCTCATCGGGAGCGCGGTGCTGGCGTTCGTGTCCCGAGGCTTCGTCACGTGGCGCCTGCGCGGGTCCGTGGGAACGCTCGCCGCCGCGGGGCTCTTCATCGCCCTCACCGCGGTGCTCAACCGGCTGGGACGTCCGCTGCCGCCCGACGTGGTCGCCCTGCGCCTGCCCTTCATCGGCGTGGGAATCTGGCTGCTGGCACTGGCCACCCGGCGCTTCGGGCCCTGGATCGGACGGCTCCTGGAGAACGAGCCCCATGGCCGGCTGTACCACCTCGTCCCGCACGCTGGCGTTGCCGCGCTGGGCGTGCTGCTCGCGGCCGAGGGCTGGATTGTCGGAGGACCCGTCCTGACCCGCGCGTTGACGGTGGTGCCTCCGCTCATGTTCCTGGGTGCCGCGCTCCTGGCGCTGCTGCTCGCGTTCTCCTTCCGGGCTCCGGGGCTCGCGAGCCTGGGCCTGTTGCTGGGGATTCCGGGGGCCGCGTTGTGGGCCGTCCATCGCACGGTGCTCGGACATGCGCTGGTGGCACTGGTGCCTCCGGGTGGACAGTGGGTGCGCGCGGAGTCCCTCGAGCTGGCCCGGAGCATCGGCTGGCTCGCGTCCGATGCGTGGCTGGCCCCCGGAGAGACCGTCGCCACGCCATGGTACAGGGCCTTCGCCGGCATCGCCGCCGCGGGGCTCGTCTATGCCGGCGCGGGACTGGTGCTGACCCGAGTCCAAGAGAAGTTCAACATCCTCCGAGCCCTCCTGTCCGGTGAGTCCAGCTCCTTCGGCCAACAGCTCACACGGGCCCTGCACCGGTGGTCGGGTATCGCGGCGGGACTCGTCTTCCTGGCGGCGTTCTTCCAGCCCGGGCTGGAGGCCGCCGTGCTCACCCTCGGGTCCGGACTCCTGCTGCTCGCCGGTCGGGCGCGCCCCCAGGGGCGCATGGTTCCGGGATTGGGCCTGCTCCTGGTCATCCACGCGCTGGCGCAGCGCGAGCCCACGGTGGGTGCCTGGCCCGGTCCCGTGCTCGCCCTCGTGGGGCTGTGCGTGGTGGCACTGAGCCCATGGGTGGCCCGCTGGCGGGGAATCGACGAGGGCAAGGCCCGCGCACGAGCCCAGCTGGGCGCCCTCTTCTACGCCCTGAACGCGGCGGTGTACGCCCTGGCGAGTGGCGGCAACACGCACCCGGTGCTCGCCGTTCCCATGCTCCTCCTGAATGTGCTCGATGGCCTCGGGGGAGCCTGGATGCAGTCCAGCGCCCTGCCGGTGACCACGGCGCTCCTCGCGGCCACGCTGTACGTGGGCGCATTCCAGTGGAAGGGCGCGCTCGCGAGGCTGGGCGCCTCATGGGCCACGACGCTGGCGGGAATCGCCGCGGTGACGGGCCTCGCGGTGGCGCTCAAGACGGGCGCGGCTGGCTCCGGGGAGCGGCTGACGTACGCGGCGCTCCTCGCGCTGCTCGGAACGGCGCTGGCGCTCTGCGTGTCGGGAGTCGCGGCGCTCGCGCACACCGCCAACCGGCTGCTCCGCACCCGGCGCGAGGACATCGCCCGGGGGCTCGCATGGGGCAGGGATCTGTGGCTGCTCGCGACGGGAGGACTGCTGGCGCTGGCGGCGGCGCAGATGGCGGTACCGGATGAGCGGGCACTCCCCCTGGCGAACGCGGCCATCGGCCTGGCGGTGGCGGTGTCGCTGCACTGCGCGTGGCGCGAGCGGACCGGCCGGCACGTGTACTTCGTGCAGGTGGCGGTGGTGGGCGTGTACGCGCTCGTGCGAGCCCTGTACGCCCGGGGCCTGCGTCCCGAGCACGATGCCCTCTTCGCCCTGGCACTCGGCTTCGTGCTGGTGGGCGTGACGGTGCTGGCGAAGCGGGCGGGCATTCCCCCGGTGGAACAGGCGACACGGCGGTTCGCGGCGCTGCTGCCCGTGGGCATGGCCCTGGTGCTCCCTGGCGAGGCCTCGGGCGAGGCCGCGCTGCTGGCGGGTGGCTCGGGCCTCCTGTACGCGGCCCTGGGCGCGGTGGAGCACAGCCGGCTGTTCGGCTCGCTCGCGGCCGCCGCCTGCAACGTGGCGCTCCTCATCGGCGCGCTCTCCCTGGACATGGATGGGCTCGAGGTGTACCTGGCGCCGCTCGGCCTGCTGCTGCTGATGCTGGGCCAGCTCTTCACGAGCAGCCTGCCGCGAGCGGCGAGGAACGCGGTGCGCATCGTGGGCGGCCTGCTGTTGTACGTGCCCGCGGCGGCGAAGCTGACGCTGCAGATAGGGCAGGCCTCGGACGGGACGTATGCCTTCGTGTTCGGCGCGGTGAGCCTGCTGGGCGTGGCGGCCGGAATGGCCCTGCACATCCGCGCCTACCTGGCGCTCGGGACGCTCTTCCTCACGCTGGACGTGGCGGCCACGCTCGTCCACGCGGGGTTGAGGGACCACCGCATCGGCTTCATGGTGATGACCCTCACGGGCCTCAGCATCGTGGGCGGCCGCGTGTTCGCCACCCTGCGCCGCAAGGAACTGGACCTGATGGTGCGGCGCGTGAGCGTCGCGCTCAGGGGCTGGGATTGAGCCCTCGCGCCGTCAGTGCATCCCGATACGGGAAAACACGGCGGCCACCACCCGGTCGCAACGCGGAGCCTGGAAGGAGAACACCTCCTCGAGCTGTCCACCGAGCCGGGCATCCAGCGCATCCCGGAGCATCGCCCGGGCCCGGTGGAGCCGCGTCCTCACCACCTCCTCGCTGACGGACAGCACCTCGGCAGTCTCCGCCGTCGACAGCCCGTCCACCTCGCGCAGCATGAGCACCATCCGGTAGGCGGCCGGCAGCGCGTCGATGGTGGACTCCAGCAGTTGCACGAGCTCACGCTCGGAGGTCTCCCGCTCGGGATCGGGCGAGTTGCGTTCCACCCACTTCATGGCTGCCTCCTGCTCCTCGTCCGCACCGCCATCGAGGGCGACCAGCCTGCTCCGCTTCCGCAAGCGCAGCAGCGCCTCATTCACCGCGATGCGGATGAGCCACGTCGAGAACTTCGCCATGCCCTTGAACTGCCCCAGGTGCGTGAACGCGAGGACGTAGGCCTGCTGCATCACGTCCTCGACCTCGGCCTCATCGGACAGCAGCGCGCGGACGGCCCGGTACACCCGCGCGTTATGGCGGCGCATCAGCACCTCGAAGAGCGCCGTCTCTCCCTCACGCACCCGGCGGGCGAGCTCCTCATCGGAGGGCGACCCCATGCCCGCCAGCCTGGCGCCCACCTCTTGCATCGTGTCCATGACCATCAGATGCGGCGGGCAGCAGGGACGTGACAACCCCTCGCGGTGTCACCACCTGCCACCCTCGCGACTCCCATCCCTGGCAGCCCTGGTGCTGCCGACCGATGGGAGGTCATCGACATGGATCGCCGTCTGAACCAATCCTGGTGGGCCCTGAAACTCGCGCTCGGCGTGGTGCCAATCGTCGCGGGGCTCGACAAGTTCTTCAATCTGCTGACGGACTGGCAGCAGTACCTCAGTCCCCTCGTCTCCCGAGTCATTCCCGCCAGCACCTTCATGCACGCAGTGGGAGTCATCGAGATCGTCGCGGGCCTGCTGGTGCTCTCGAGATGGACCCGCGTGGGCGCCTATATCGTCGCGGCATGGCTGGTGGGCATCGCCCTGAACCTGCTCACCACGGGGCACTACTTCGACATCGCGGTGAGGGACCTGGTGATGGCGGTGGGAGCCTTCACCCTCGGACGGCTCTCGGAGGTACGGGCGCCCGCCTCCGAGCAGGAGCGGCAGCGAAGCGAGATGCGGAGGCCCGCTCACGCCTGACGCGCGAAGTCCCCGAGGACGACGCGGGCTCGGCCCTCCATGGGGAGCTCATGCTCCTCCACGGAGGGAAAGCCGAGCTCACGCGCCAGGTCCGCGAGGTACCGCCGCCAGGGGTTGTACGGCATGCTGTTGTCCGAGCAGCACGGCACCACGGCAAAGGGGAGCCGGTGCTTCGCCGCGTACTCGATGATGATGCGCGTCGCCCCGTCCGGGTGCATGCCCACCAGCAGGTCGCACTCGCACGGCTCGTCCAGGGTGAACATACGCTGGGCGTAGCGCACGGGCAGATGCTTGTGGCGCAGGTCGAAGGTGGTGACCGTGCGCCCCAGCCGGGACAGGGCCTCGTTCAAGCGGCCCTGCCCTCCGGCGATGTCGTAGATGCGCGGAGCGGGAAAACGCTCGGTGAGGAACTGGGCGAAGAGGTCGAAACGGCGCTTGTCGGCCATGCCGCCTCTCTACACCAGGTCCGGTGTCTCGGATTCCCAACAGAGACCCTGTCCGCCCGGGTAGTATCAGTCCAGCAGGCAGGCAAGCGGGCTTCCCTGGGGTTCTGGCATTTCGCGGACAGAGATGACGAGGGCCGCCGGGGACAAGTGTTGCTCCTGGTCATCTCGCCCCGAGGGGGATTCCGCGCACCTGCCTCGCGCTGATATCAAGAAGTGAGAAAACCCCCACGGAGAAGCCAACCCATGAGTGTCATCGTCATTGGCGGAGGACTCAGCGGGATGGCGGTCGCCTTCCACATGCAGCAGCGGGGCGTGCCCGTGGTGCTGTTGGAACGGATGCCGCGGTTGGGCGGCAACATCCAGACGTACGTCCGGGATGGCTTCTTCCTGGAGAACGGGCCCAACAGCTTCTTCGATCGCGAGCCCGCCATGCGCGCGCTGGCGCGGGGCCTCGGAGTCGAGGACCTCATCCAGCCCGCGACCGGCGCGGCCCGGAAGCGTTACGTCTACACCCGGGGGCGGCTGCGAGCCTCGACGCGCACCGCGTCCACCATCTTCGGCTCGGAGCTCCTGCCGCTCGGCTCGCGCCTGCTGGGAGAGCTGTTCAGCTTCGGGGGAGAGCGCGAGCCGCTGAGCGTGAGCACCGTCCTGCCGGAGCTGGAGGAGCAGGAGCAGCCCACGCGCACCAGTGAGTCCCGGGCGAACCCGGTGGAGCCCCTCACGGGAGAGCTGTCTTCGTTCCGGGGAGGACTGCAGCGGCTGGTGGACGCGCTCGCCCGGCGCCTGGGGACGAGCGCCCACACGCACGCCCACGTGGAGCGGCTCACCCCGGTGCCGGGCGGAGGCTGGCGCGTGGGGGTGAGAACGAATGGGGAGCACACGGAGCTGGAGGCCTCGCAGGTGGCGGTGTGCACGCCGGCGCACACGGCGGCCCGGATCCTGAGCGAGCTGGACCCTGAGCTGGGAAACCTGCTGGAGGGCATCACCTACGCACCGATGGCGGTGGTGCACATGGGCTTCGCGCCCGAGTCCGTGCCGAGACCGAACGGAGCTGGCTTCCTGGTGCCCTCGAACGAGAAGCGGCGGCTGCTCGGGGCCAGCCACTCCTCCACGCTGTTCCCCTGGCGCGCCGAGGGGGAGCGGGTGCTCTACACGTGCATGGTGGGAGGGACGAGACAGCCGGAGCTGGCCTCGCTGCCGGCGGAGGAGCTCATCGCCCTGGTGAGGGAAGAGCTCGCGGACATCGCCGGAGTGCGCGCCGAGCCCGTGGTCACGGATGTGGTGCGCTGGCCGTGCGCCCTGCCGCTGTACACCGCGGACCATGCGGAGCGGCTGGCCGCCCTCGACCAGGCGGTGGCGCGCTGGCCGGGCCTGCACCTCACCGGCAATGCCTACCGTGGCATCAGCATGGTGGATTGCGTGCGCAACGCCGCCGTCCTCGCGGAGCAACTCACGCGCCATGCGCGGGCCACGTCTCCGGGTGCTTCGATAGGGATTGGCTCGCAGCAGCCGGACTGAGGACGACCCCGGCGCCACCTCGAGCCACCGGTTGCCCCAGCTTCTCCCTCCTGGGTAGAACGGGCCCCCATGTCACCTGAAGCCCCGCGCTCCAGGCGCACCTCACATCCCGAGCAGAGCCACGGCCTGTGCTGCACACTGCTGTGCCTGCTGCTGCTGGCTGGCGGCTGCGCAGGTGTGCCCGGCGAGGAGCAGGAGGAATCGACTCCCGAGGACCTGACGGCACTGGTCGCCCCCCCCCACGCCTCCGCCGACGACCTTTACTTCGAGGTGCTGCGCCTCCACGACAGAGGCTTCATCCCTCCTGGGCACTTCGACTCGCTGCGACGCTCCATCCATGAGCAGACCTGGGGCCTCCCTGAGCAGCAGGCTCGCGAGACGTGCCGCACCCTCCTCCTCTCCTTTCTGAGGCGCACCCTCCGGGAGTCGAGCAGCGGGGAGCGCTCTGGAGAGCTCGCGGCCGAGTTGGAGGTGCGCGGCCACGCTCGGCGGATGTACCAGGCCGGCGTGCGCGAGGCCCAGCAATACGCCGAGGCCACGGTGCTGCTGGCCGGCGTCCTGGGCATACCCACCAGCAAGGGCGAGGCGGTGTTGATGGTGGCGACGGCCGGACGCGGCTTCGTGCTCGTCAAGCTGAAAATGGCACTCAAGCGCGTACCGCTGCTGCTGCGCGAGCTGAGGGGCGCGGAAGAGGTAGTGCAGTGGGCGAGCAAGCATGGGCACCGGGTGCAACACCTGGCGGACGAGGCAGCCTTGCGTGCGGCGGTGAAGGCGGAGGGGGGAGAGCTCACCGAGGCGGCAACCGCCCTGCTGAACAAGTCCGCGGTGCAAGGGGCAGCTACCCGGGAGGTGGCCACGCAGGTAGCGCGGGTGTGGCTCTCCTCGCGCCGGAGCGCGGACGAGGTGGCCGTGCTGGCACGAGCCGCCATGCACTCGAGTCATGAGCGGGCGGCGGAGGTAGAGGCGCTATGGCGGCGCGTGGCTGGGGGAGGCATTCTCGGCGAGAGCGAGTGGACACGGCTCGAACAGGTGGCACAGCAGGTGGACAAGCCGCTGCGGGAAGCGGCCGAGGCGCTGCGAGCCGGCAAGCAGGTGCCATGGCTCGGGCTGCGGGCCATGGAGGGCGGGCGCCGAATGGAGCTGGGCAGCGCCGAGCACCAGGCCCAGTGCTGGCTGGAATACCAGTTGCGCAACTCCGAGCGCTTCAAGGAGTTCTCCTACCAGGTGGATGAGACCTGGCTGCGCAAGTACCGAGCGATCATGGCCAACAAGCCCCAGGGGGACGGCTTTGAGCTGCTGGTGCTGCAGACCCGGGGTTACGAGAAGAACGTGCGGCTCGTCATGCCCCCGCCGGGTACCCTGGGCGATGGCTTCGTCCCGGATGCATTCAAGGAGCAGGTTGAGCACCTGGTGTGGGGGCGGCCCTACAAGTTCGTCGAGGTCAAATCCTGGAACGAGTTGTCGATGACCGGCAACGTCAAGGCCATGATCGATTATATAGACAAATACGGAGGCTACTTGGAGCTGTGGGTCCGCTCTCCCGCGCACTCCTCCGGCCCTACCCATCTTTCGGTTCCATTGAAGAGAGCCATGGAACGTCTCAGGGGCAGAGGCCTGGGCAACTTGGAACTCTATCCCTGACAGACTGGAACATACCATGCCCCGAATCTCACTCGAAACAGTCGTGTCCCTGCCGCCTCGTCCCATTTCACGGCGAGTCGCTCGCGAGTTGCTGCGGCTCGCCTTCGAGGAATTCCAGTGGTTCAAACCCGCCCAGTATGGCTTTGGCAGTAGAAACCCTCCTCCCGAGGGTCCCATCGAATATGACTATATCCTCGAGGCTCTCAGCTCCAAGGGTTCCGCCATCGTCATCGGGCGCACGGACGACTACTTCCTGTTCCTGGGTGTGCCGGAAGAGCCCTATCGGCATATTGGCAAATTCTCATGGGTCGTTCCCGCGAGAAAGGCCGCCAAGGCGAGCTGGCGCGAAGAGCATCAACGGCAGGTGGTGCACTTGATGCAACTGCTCGATTCGCCCTTGGCATACTCCGCCTTGGTCAATGACATCGAGGCCAAGGGGAACAGACTGGTCAAGAAGGAATTCGGCTCGTCGCTGGAGTTCACGGTGAGCAACTACAGCCAGGGCCTGGCGGGGGTGTACTGGCGCAACTTCTATGGAGCGCCCTTCATCCGGCTATTCGGGGAGCGGCTGCGAGCACTCCCGCCCGAGTGCGTCACCTGGCTGGGGGAGGAGCGCGTCCTGGTCCAGCCCTACGGATTGCCCACCGAGGCCGGCAGCGAGGAGGCTCGAACGCAGGAGCGCCGCTTCATCCACCTGCTCGGCCCCGAATGTTTCTACGATTTCGAGCACCACCTCGTGCCCACCCGCGTGCCTGAGCGACTGCCCACCCCGGACGACTGGCCCGTATGGTCCGTGACTCGGCTGAAGGAGGACCCATGAGCAGCCCATCGAGCCGGAATCTCTTCCTGATCGCGGTGCCGTGGCTGCTCATGCTGAGCCACTGCCGCAAATCCGAGCCCAACGTGCCGCCCCCCGTGAACTGCGGCGAGGATTTCGGCTGCCTCATCCGGCGAGCCGAGCACTGCGAACCGGCCTCGGCGCTCATTCGCCAGAAGTTGAGAAAGTACCCGCAGACCGTAGACACCCTGGCTCGCTACGAGGTGGTGGGTGGGGTGCAGATGCAATGCCACGTCCGCCGCACCCAGGTCGAGCCGCCACCTCCCCCACCGCTCGATGCCAAGGCCCAGAAAGAGTTGATGGAGCGACGTATCAGCCAATCCTTCGTGGGTATCCCCCGCACGCCCAAGTACATTCCCGGGGAGCTGCCTGCCCCCTACATGCAGTGCCTGTACCCCCATGAGCAGGTCGCTGCGGTGCTGAAGCGCGTACAGCAGGCGGCCTCGACCCAAGAGGACCTCGACCGTTGCTACCCGGGCAACGGAGGCTGTGAGAACACTCCTCTTCCTGTGCTGGGAATCGGCTGCATGCTGGATGAGTGTGTGCTCGGCCGGTGGAGCTACTCCTGTGATGAGGAACTGGGGAACGGCAAGTTCATCATCCACAAGTGCTACGGAACTCGACTCTCCGACGAGAACCCCCACTGCCCCCTGCTGTGCAAGAACGGTGAACACGAGTTGGACTGCGAAATGCGGCAGCGCAAACAGATACTGGAGCGAGCAGGCTTGTTGCCCTGAACCCACTGCTGCGGAGTCCGGCCATCGTGTTCACCCGGATTCGTGGTGGATACGCCCAGAGCACGCGATATGTCCGCGAACCTCCTGCGTTTCGAGGTGTGCAGAACGCAGCTCACACGCTCACAGGGAGGGTCCGGACATATGGTTGGAGGTTTCTGGCGTCAGGCGATGGTGGTCGTGGCATGCATGCTCATGGGTTGCAACCCGGGGGAATTGACCCCGAACGGCGGCGGGGTGGTCTCGCGGGCAGGCGCGCTGAGTTCGAGGAAAGCGCCCCAGGCGACCGAGGCGCTGCGGTACCCGCACAAGCTCATCATCCCCATCCAGGACTTCTACCCGGAAGGGATTGCCCACGCGGCCGATGGAACCTTCTACATTGGCAGCGCCAACACGGGCATGGTGGTGCGCCAGCGGCCCGGCAGCCTCTGGGCCGAGCCCTTCCTGCCAGCCACCGGGCGCACCGTCGTCGGCATGAAGGTCCAGGACTCCACCCAGACCCTGTGGCTGTGCGAGCTGGACCTGAGCCAGCCCACGCCGGGCGCGCTGAAGGCCTATGACCTGGCGACGCGCAAGCTCCGCGGCTCCTGGCCGATTCCGCAGGAAGGGCTGTGCAACGACCTCACGCTCGATGCCCGGGGGAACGTCTATGTCACCGCCCCGTTCCTGGGAGTCATCCACCGGCTGCGCACCGGAGGCTCGCAATTGGAGACATGGGCCGCGGATCCGCGCTTCATCCCGCCCCCGGGCAACTTCGGCCTCAACGGCATCGCCTGGGACGACGGCGTCGTCTACGTCGTGAAGTACGACAGTGGAGAGCTGTTCCGTGTCGGCCTCAACGCGGACGGCTCGGCGGGAGCCGTCACCCGCATCACCACCGATGCGCCGCTGGGCTTCCCGGACGGCATCCTGACGCTCGCTCCCGGCGTGCTCCTGGTGGTGGACAACGACAACGGCCTGCTCAAGCGCGTGGACCTGTCCGGCGACACGGGCCACGTCACCCTCCTGGCCACCGGGTTGGACAACCCCACCACGGTCGCCCTGCATGATGGGGATGCCTTCGTCGTCCAGTCCCAGTTCGACCACCTCATCGGTATCGACCGGACCCCACCGGACATGCCCTTCGTGGTGAAGCGCGTCTGGCTGCGGTAGCTCCCGGCGCTCACTTTCCGGCCCACGGGAGAGGACGTGGGCCGCCCGCGCGGCGCATGGCGGTGGACGACAGAGGGAAGGCCAGCTCCAGTGCATTCGCCGCCTCAGCCAGCGAGCCGTGCGAGGCCTCGATGCGCGCGAACCGTGCTCGCACCTGCTCCATGACGTCCACCGGGAGCAGCCGCCGCACCATCGGGAAGAAGCGCGCCTCCTCCGCCTCCGTGTGACCCCGGTGCAGCCGCACATAGCGCTCCGCGAGCGCATACAGTTCCTCGGACTCCTTCTCACCCCGAGCCACCGCTCGCGCTGCCTCGCGCAACTCCCCGGCCAGCTCACGCCCCACCTCGTGCTGCGCGGAGAGCCCCGCCAGGACACCCTCGCCCAGGGGCATCCCCCGTGCGGTGATGGCCTGGAAGACCTCGCCCTCCTTCGCGTCATGGCTCCCGTCCACGAAGGTGAGCAGGAAGTGCGCGACGCGCTCGAAGAGCACCGGGAACACGTTCCCTCCTCCGCGCCCGTGCGCCACAGCATGCTCGAGCAGTTCCATGATGCGCTCGATGTGGCGATGCTCATTCACCAGGATGTCGATGGCGTCCATGCTCACACCGTCCGGGAGAAGCGGGGCCGCTCGGCCCGGCGCAGGTAGGCGTCGAACACCATCGCCACGTTGCGCACGAACAGCCGCCCCAACGGAGTCACCTCGAGCTGGCTGCCCTCGCGGCGCACCAACCCGTCCTCTTCCAGCGGCCGCAGCCGCTCCAATTCCAGCGCGAAGTCGCGCGTGCCGTCCTCGCCCAGGTCCACCCAGAAGTTGCACATGAGCTGGGTGATGATGGAGCGGCGGCGCCTATCGTCCTCGGTGAGCTGGATGCCTCGCTCGGTGGCGAAGCGGCCCTCGCGCACGCGCTCGTAGTAGTGCGGCAGGGCGCGGACGTTCTGCGCGTAGGCCCCGCCCACGTCACTGATGCCCGTGGCCCCGAGCGCCACCACGTCCGACGCGGCCTTCACCGTGTAGCCCTGGAAGTTCCGCCCCAGCGAGCGCCGCTCCTGTGCGCGGGACAGCTCGTCCTCGGGGACGGCGAAGTGGTCCATGCCGATGGGCCGGTAGCCCGCCTCCACGAAGGAGGCCCAGGCGGCGCGGAACAGTCCCAGCTTGGTGTGCGCATCCGGCAGGGCCTCGGCCGGCATGCGCTTCTGGTGCTTCAGCACATCCGGAATGAAGGCGAACGAGTACACCGCGAACCGGTCCGGCCGCAGCGCCAGCACCTGCTGCAGCGTGCGCGCCCAGCTCTCCGGAGTCTGGTACGGCAACCCGTAGATGAGATCGAAGTTCACCCCGGAGAAGCCGAGCCCGCGCGCATGCTCCAGCAGGGCCTGGGTCTGCTCGAAGGGCTGGTGGCGGTTCGTCACCAGCTGCACCTTCGTGTCGAAGTCCTGCAACCCCATGGAGACACGGTTGAAGCCGAGTTGCCGCAGCAGGGAGAGCTGCTCCGGAGAGGTGACGGCCGGGTGCACCTCGATGGCCACCTCGGCATCTGGAGACACGGAGAGATGCCGGGTGAGCCCGCTCCACAGCCGCTCGATCTGCGCCTCGGTCAGGAACGTGGGCGTGCCGCCGCCCCAGTGCACCTGGGACACCTTGCGCCTGGGGCCCAGCCGGACCACCACCTGCTCCAGCTCCTGGAGGACACGGTCGATGTAGACGTCCGCGGTGCTCCGGTCCTGGGAGACGACCACGTTACACCCGCAGTACCAGCACAGGCTGCGGCAGAACGGCAGGTGCACGTACAGGGAGAGGGGCTCCTCGGGGCCGACGCGGCCCGCCACATCGAGCCGCTCGGCATAGTGCTCGGTGCCGAAGTCGTGCTTCCACTCGGGGGCGGTGGGGTAGCTGGTGTAACGCGGGCCGGCGACGTCGTACCGCCGCATCAGCTCTTCGGAAGGAGTAGGGATTTCCATGGACGCGACCATTGGAATCCCAGTCATTCCAAGCACCGTGCCAGCCTCGAGCCCTCGGAGCACCCGTGCCGAGGGCATCTCCGGGCGCAAGGGCTGCGCCCGGACGCAAGTGTTGCGCTTCAGACCTCCATCGGCCCGGCTATCGGCCTAGAGTGGGAGGCCCCAGGAATCGGGCCTCCAGCCGCTTCACCTGCCCGGACGCCTGGTCGGTGACTTCAATCTGGAAGACGAAGGGGAAGCGCTGCGTCCGCGCCACGGTGACGAAGAGCGGCAGCCGGAAGCTCTCCAGGGAGCCGAGCTTCACCTCCTGCTGAGCCACCACGACGGAGGCCGGCACCGGGCTGTCCACACGGACCGTGAAGGTGGACTCGACCGGGTTCTTGTTCACCAGGTGCAGCTCGAACTGGTTGCGCACCGTGGTGTCCTCCAGGAAGTAGGGCAGCCCCTGGAAACGCAGCAGGTTGGCCTCGAAAGGCGTACGGCCCACCAGACCCACCGTGAGCGCGACGGCGGAGCTCAGCAACAGACCGCCGTAGAGGAGCAGGCGCGGCCGGAGGACCCTGCGGGGCTGACCCGCCAACCCATTGAGCGAGTCATAGCGGACGAGCCCCTTGGGGCGTCCCAGCTTCTCCATCACCTCGTCACAGGCGTCCACACACTGCGCGCAGGCGATACAGTCCATCTGCAAGCCATTGCGGATGTCGATGCCCGTGGGGCAGGCGATGACACACTTGCGGCAGTCCACACAGTCGCCCTGGCGCGGGGCATCCGGAACGCCCAGCCTCGCCTTCACCAGCCTGCCACGTGGCTCGCCCCGGCCGAGGTCATAGCCAATGATGAGCGAATCCCTGTCCTGCATGGCCGACTGCAGACGCCCGTAGGGACAGAGCACCACGCACAACTGTTCGCGGAACCAGGCGAAGTTGAAGTACAGCGCGCCCGTGACGGCCATGGCCCAGACGAAGGGCACGCCATGCCCACCGGGCCCCTCGCGCACCATGGTGTCCAGGTCCTTCACCGAGATGAAGAGCGCCAGCGCCACGTGCGCCAGCAACCATGACACAGCGAGGAACGCACCGTGCTTCGCCACCGCGCGCAGCACCCGGTCCGGCGTCCACGGCCCGGCGGCCATCCGCAGGCGGCGCTCGCGAGGGCCGTCAATCCATCTCTCGATCCGCCGGTAGACGCCCTCGAGGAACACCGTCTGCGGGCAGGCCCAGCCGCACCACACCCGGCCGAGCCACGCCGTGGCGAAGAGCAGGGAGAAGCCAGCGGTGGTGAGCAGGAAGAGGACGATCCAGAAGTCCTGCGCGTTGAAGGTGCTCCCGAAGAGGTAGAACCGGCGCGCGGCCACGTCCAGGTGGACGGCGGGGTGGCCCCCCACCCGGAGAAACGGCAGCACGACATAGATGGCGATCAGCACCGCGTAGACGATGCGCCGCCAGTGGACGAAGCGGCCGCGCACGTCCGAGGGGTGGATGGCCACGCGCGAGCCATCCGGCCGGATGGAAGAGAGGTGCCCGGTACCCGGCTCCGGAGCTCGAGGTTGCATGTGTCCCCTCCCCTACTGCTCCGGCTCGCCCTGGGGGGCCTTGCCGGGCACATGGGTGTTCTTGAGCGTCAGGACGTAGGCGACGATGGAGCGCACGCGCTCGGCGCCCAGCGTCGGGCCCCAGGCGGGCATTCCCTTGACCACCACGCCCTCGGACACCGTCTTGTGGATGTCCACGGGCTTGCCGCCGTGCAGCCAGAACCCATCCGTGAGGTTGGGACCGATGAGCCCCTCGCCCTTCTGGCCGTGACAGGAGGCGCACTGCTGCGTGAACTGCGCCTTGCCCTGGTCCACGGCCCCCGGGTCCTGCATCAGCGCGAGCAGCGCCTCGTCCGACACGGGCTTGCTGGCGGCGGCCTTGCGAGCGACTTCGGCGGCCTCGGCCTTCTCGGCCTTGTACGTCTCGAGCGAGCCAGGGCCCATGCCGCTCACGTGGTAGTAGAACCAATAGCCAAAACCAAAGACGAGGGTGGTCCAGAGGAGGAACAGCCACCAGTTGGGCAGGTGGTTGTCCATCTCCTCGATGTCGTCATAGACGTGGAGAACACCCGGCTTGTCACTCGAGCTCATGGTCGGTCCTCGCGCCGCGGGAGTCGGAAATCACCGCGCCCGGTTCAGCCAGCGGCAGCCGTGCGAGCGCGTCGTAGTCCTGCCCCCGCCGCACGAACAGCACCCACGCCGTCACGCCGAGGAAGACCGCGAAGAAGAGAAGCAGGGTGAAGAGCGGGAGATGGACCAGGTCCATTCCCTGGTAGAACTGGCGCCACATCAGGGAGTTCCTCCCGCCGTCGAGGCCGTCTTGACACCGCTCGGAGCCGGCGGGACGTCCTGGGGCCCGCGCCCGAGCCGCTGCAGATAGGAGATGAGGGCCACCATCTCCGAGTCCCACGCCACCTGGATGCCCTGACTGGCGAGGTCCGCGGTGATGGTCTCCGCCTGGGCCTTCTGGCGGGACTCGGCCCCGTCGACATCGGCGTTCGTGTAGGGCACGCCGAGTTTCTGCATCAACACCAGCTTCTTGGGCGCCAGCTTGACGTCGATCCGGTTCTCCGCGAGCCATTGATACGGCGGCATGTTGGAACCGGGGCTGGTGGCACGCGGATCCATCAGGTGCGTGTAGTGCCAGAGATGGGGGTACTTGCCACCCACGCGGTGCAGGTCCGGACCCGTGCGCTTGCTGCCCCACTGGAACGGATGGTCGTAGATGAACTCCTCGGCCCGGGACACCTCGCCATAGCGCTGCGACTCGGCGAGGAAGGGACGGATCATCTGCGAATGACAGACGTAGCAGCCCTCGCGCACGTACAGATCCCTGCCTTGCAGCTCCAGCGGCGAGTACGGCTGCTGCGCCTCGCCGTGCGCCGGCACCGCCTGCTTGATGAGGATGGTGGGCAACAACTCCGCCACGCCGCCAATGAGGATGGCGAGCAGGGTGAGGACCGTGAAGGCCAGCGGGCGGCCCTCGATGAGGGCGAACCAGGAGGGCGCACCGGACTCGCGTTTGCGCCGGGCGATGATCCACGCGAACTCGCCCAGGGCCACGATGGCGCCCATGAGGGTGATGGCGCGCACCGGGCCACTCCAGCCCAGGAAGATGCTGACACCGATGATGGCCAGCGCGAACAGGAGCGGCCAGCCCGTGACCACGGCCACCCAGGCGGGCCTGCCCGCCACTCCGGACACCGGAGCCTTCTCCTCGACCACCACCGTGGTTTCACCATCCACCGCCCGACCGGAGCGGGCCGTCTTCCAGAGGTTCCACACCATGAGGAAGAAGCCGAGCAGGTAGAGCGAGCCGCCGAGGAAGCGGACGATGTACATGGGCCGGATGGCGATCAGCGTCTCCACGAAGCTCGGATAGAGCAGCGTCCCGTCCGGGTTGGTGGCACGCCACATGAGGCCCTGATTGATGCCCGAGGCCCACATCGCGACGATGTAGAGCAGGATGCCCACCGTGCTCGTCCAGAAGTGCAGGTCGGCGGCCTTCACCGAGTACAGCTTCGTGCCGTACAGCCTGGGCACCAGCCAGTAGAACATGCCGGCCGCCATGAGGCCGTTCCAGCCCAGGGCGCCACCGTGCACGTGGCCGATGATCCAATCCGTGTAGTGGCCGAGCGCGCTCACCGCCTTGATGGAGAGCAGTGGGCCCTCGAAGGTGGCCATGCCGTAGAAGGTGACGCCGGCGATGAGGAACTTGATGACGGGATCCTCCCGCAGCTTGTGCCAGGCGCCGCGCAGGGTGAGCAGGCCATTGAGCATGCCGCCCCAGGAGGGGGCCCACAGCATGACGCTGAAGATCATTCCCAATGACTGCGCCCAGTCGGGGAGCGCGGTGTAGAGCAGGTGGTGCGGACCGGCCCAGATGTAGATGAAGACCAGGGCCCAGAAGTGGATGATGGAGAGCCGGTACGAGTAGACCGGGCGCTCGGCGGCCTTGGGCAGGAAGTAATACATGATGCCCAGGATGGGCGTGGTCAGGAAGAAGGCGACCGCGTTGTGGCCATACCACCACTGCACCAGCGCATCCTGCACGCCGGCGTAGACGGAGTAGCTCTTCAGCGGACTGAGCGGCAACGCCAGACTGTTGACGATGTGCAGCACCGCCACCGTGATGATCGTGGCGATGTAGAACCAGATGGCGACGTAGAGGTTCTTCTCGTTGCGCTTCGCCAGCGTCCAGAAGAAGTTGATGGCGAACACCACCCAGATGAGCGCGATGGCGATGTCGATGGGCCACTCGAGCTCGGCGTACTCCTTGGAGGTGGTGATGCCGAGCGGCAGCGTCACGGCCGCCGCGACGATGATGGCCTGCCACCCCCAGAAATGGATTTTGGAGAGGAGGTCGGACGCCATCCGCGTCTTCAACAGACGCTGGGTGGAATAGTAGACGCCCGCGAACATCATGTTGCCCACGAACGCGAAGATGACCGCGTTGGTGTGCAGCGGGCGCAGGCGGGAGAAGGTCAGATAGGGAATGCCGAAGTTGAGCTGCCACCAGGCGAGCTGGGCGGCGACGATGCACCCCACCAGCATGCCCACCACGCCGAACAGCAGCGAGGCGGCGATGAACCGCCGGGTGGTGGTGTCGTCGTAGATGATGCGTTGCTGTTGCACGAGATCACCTCGGGAATTCACTGTTGCGGCTTGGATTCGGAGGACTCCGCCGGCGTCGGACGGGCGGTGTCCTCCTCGAGCGGGAAGAGGGCCAGGCGGTCGGAGTGCTCGTAGTCGCGGTGCCGCACGCTGAAGGCGTAGAGCAACACCGAGCCCGCCACGAGCATCAGGCTGACGAAGACCTGCAAGACGATGACATTCATGCGGGCACCTCCTTCAACGCTCGCGGCTCGCCACCGGCCAGGCTCTGGCGGCGGGCGGAGAGGCTCGCGAGGGTGAAGAGGATGAGGGAGAGGGAGCTGAGCGGCATGACCACGGCCGCGCGCAGGGGCGTCATCAGCCCGGCGAGGCTCACCGACACCGTCACCACGTTGTAGGCGAGCGCGAGACCGAGCAACCGGTGCACCACCTGGCGCAGCCGGCGGGAGAGCTCCAGCGCCTCGCGGATGGCCGAGAGGCCCTCGCCCATGAGGAAGAAGTCCGACTTGCCCGGCAGCACCGGCCTGTCGATGGCTGGCGTGCCCGCGCAGAAGGCGCGCTCGAAAGCGAGGCTGTCATTGACGCCGTCACCCAGATAGAGCGTGTCCGACTGGTCGATGCGCGCCACCACCTCGGCCTTGTCCTCGGGCCGCTGGCCCCCGAGCGCGTGCTCCACCGGCACCGCCAGGGCCTCGGCCATGGCACGCACCCGCTCGGGCGCATCGCCTGAGATGAGCCATACCTCGTGTCCGGCCTCGCTCAGCGCTTGGATCTCCCGGCGGGCGTCGGCGCGCACGGACTCGCGCAGGGCGAAGGTGGCCAGCGGCTGACCATTCAGAGTGAGGACGGTCCCCTCCAGCCCTCGGGCACCGGGCGCCGCCCACACTGGGGCCCCCAGCCGCCACGTGCCCTCCTCCCGGAGCAACTCCAGACCTTGTCCGGGATGCTCCGTCACCTGAGCGCCGGAGGAGAAGCGAGCACCCGTACGAGAGAGAGCCGCGGCGAGACATCGGCTCACCGGATGGTTGCTGCGCGCGGCCATGTCGAAGGCCACGTCTCGCACCTCTGGCGCGAGTGCCTCCACGGCCTCGCGGTCCACCAACTCCAGCCGTCCGAGCGTCAACGTGCCCGTCTTGTCGAAGAGCACCTTGCGCACACGGGGCAACCGGTCCAGCAGATCCTGACCGCGCACGAAGAGGCCGAGCCGGCGCAGGCGCGTCTGGGTGAGCTCATAGGCGAGCGGCACGGCGATGCCGATGGCGCAAGGGCACGTCACCACGAGGAGGGCCACGGCCACCTGGAGCGCCTTGTCATGTCCCCGTGGCAGCCAGAGCACGAGCCCCAGCACTGAGACGAACAGCACGGAGAGCACCCAGCGGCGGGACACCGAATTCCAGAAGCGCGCATGGGCGGGCACCCGGCTGGCGGCCGAGGGGGTCTGGCGCAACAGGGCCACCAGCGGCGAGTCCTGGAAGTCCGTCCGGGCCCGCAGGTGGGCGGCGGCTCGGGCCGCGTTGAAGGCACCGGCGGGCACCTCGCCCCCCCGCTCCACCGCGCGCACGTCCGGCTCGCCGGTCACCCAATCCGTGGAGAAGCTGGCGCGCGCATCGAGCAACTCGGCGTCCACGGGCACCAGCTCACCCGGGGCGATGACGAGCACATCGCCCGAACGCAGCTCGGCGGCGCGCACCGTGACGAGCCTGTCCCCCTCCTGCCTGCGGGCGAAGAGTCCCTCCGCGCCATCATCCTCCAGCAGGAAGCGGCGGTTGCGCTCGAGGACGCGCTGCTGCAACCAGCGGCCCACCAGCATCAAGGTGACGAAGGTGTTGAGCGTGTCGAAGTAGGCGAGGTCTCCCCGTCCATCGCGCGCCTTCAGCAGCGAGGTGGAGAAGACGAGCAGGATGCCCAGGGCGATGGGGAGATCCAGATGGAGGACGCCACTGCGCAGCCCGCGCCAGGCGGAGCGGAAGAAGGGCCAACCGCCCACCAGCACCACGCCGGTGGAGAGCCACACACTGAGCTGGCTGAAGAGGGAGAAGACCTCACCATCGGCCGGGGTGAGCCCCACGTAGAAGCTCACCGAGAAGAGCATCACATTCATCGTGATGGCGGCGCAGATGCCAAGCCGGATGGGCAGATCGTGCGAGGCGGACTCGGAGTGCTTGCGGCTGGGGCCGAAGAGGTAGCCGAAGCCCTCGACGGAGCGGAGGAAGCCAGCCACATCGAAAGCTCCCTTGCGCCAGGCGAGCCGCACCTTGCCGAGCGCCGGATTCACGGTGAGCGAGGCCCCACCGGGATGGCGGCAGAACAGCTCGTTCATCAACCAGACGCATGCGGCGCAGTGGATTCCCTGCACATCCAGCTCGAGCGCGCAGACGGAGCCGGTGGAAGCCTCGGCGCGGATGATGAGCGGCTCCAGCCACGCGAAGCCGCGATCGCGTCTGGGCTCGGGAGCCGGGGCCGCCCTGCCATCGGCCAGCGAGTAGTACCGGGTGAGCCCCTGGTCCACGAGGAGACGGTGGACGGCCTCGCAACCCGCGCAGCAGAAGTCCGTCAGCGGCGAGCCCTCGGGAACGGGGCTGCCGCAGTGACGGCACGAGGCCGCGAGGCGCTCGATTGGCGGGGAGACCGGCATCGCTCCGGGCCCCTTGCGAACGGCATGCCCATTGCCATGGAGCGAGGCATGATTCCGGCATTTCCCGATCTCGAAGGCGTGTGGGCGCAGCTCACGGCGGCCCCGGTGGTGGTGGCGGGAGCCGCGGGCGCGCTGATGGTGGGCGTCACCGGCAGCGTGCACTGCCTCCTCATGTGCGGGCCGCTGGCGTGCGCTGGATTGCCAGGAGTGAAGGGCCCGGAGCGATGGCGCGCGGTGCTCGCCTATCAGAGTGCGCGCGTGGGGGCATACGCACTGGTGGGCGGGCTGCTGGGAGCGCTGGGCGGAGGCGTGACGCGAGCCCTGGCGGTGTCGACACGGCCGTATCTGCCGTGGGTGATGGCGGCGGCGCTGGTGGCCTCGGCGCTGGAGTTGGGCAAGCGGCTGCGCCCGCTGCCGGGGCTGTCTCACCTGGCCCGCGCGGTCACCCGGGCGGGCGCAAAGTTTTCGCTTTTGAGCAAAGCGGGCGCAATGGGTGCGGTGACACCGCTGTTGCCGTGTGGCCTGCTCTACGGGGTGTACGCGGCGGCGCTGGCCAGTGGCTCCTTTGGAGGAGGAGTGCTGTTGATGGGAGCCTTCGCCCTGGGAGGGCTGCCCGCGCTGCTGGGAGCCCAGCTCCAGACGGGCTTATGGCAGCGGCAACCGCGCATGGCCGCGTTCGTGCTCAAACGAGCGGTGCCGCTGGTCGCCGCGGCGGTGCTCATCTACCGGGCCGTGGGCGTCAACACGGGCCACCCGAGCTGCCACTGAGCGCCCTGCCCTCTTCCAGGAGCCCAACGGGTTCGAATCCCGTCGGGCCTTGGGGTGTTCTATCTCCACCGGCATCCAGTCAATGACCTTCCACTTCACCGCCATCTTCAACATCATCGAGAGCGTGGAGAGGCAGTTGTTGACCGTCTTCACGCTGCGGCCCTGGAGGGCAGCATTGAGCTGCTGCACGTCCTCGTCGGCAAGGGCATCCAGCCGCTTCGTCCCGAACCGGGGCAGCAGGTGGTTGCGGAAGTGCGACTCCTGCAAGTCATCGGAGCAGCGGAGAGCCAGTGGCTCGCCATCGACACCGCCAGTAGTGGTGGATTCTTTCGAGCCGTGAACCAGATACAGAGCTCACCTCTCGTGGCTCCGGAGTCATAGGCCCTGCGCGGGAAGTGTGGTACGAGAGGACGCTTTTGGTAACCGGAGGCTCGCTTTGACGTTGTTTCGTGTATGTCTGACTTCGCTGCTGGTATTGATGGTCTCCTGCGGCGATTCGAATCCAGCGGAGATTCCTGATACCGGGCAAACCCCGCCGGACGCAGGCACCACGACGCGCGACGCCGGCGACGAGACACCGGACGCGGGCCCCGAGACGCCGGATGCAGGCAATGAAATTCCGGACGCGGGCTCCGAGATGCCGCCAGATGCAGGCCCCGAGACGCCGGATGCAGGCAATGAAATTCCGGACGCGGGCTCCGAGATGCCGCCAGACGCAGGCCCCGAGACGCCGGATGCAGGCGATGAAACTCCGGACGCGGGCCCCGAGATGCCGCCAGACGCGGGTCCCGAGACACCGGATGCAGGCAATGCAACTCCGGACGCGGGCCCCGAGATGCCGCCAGACGCGGGCCCCGAGACACCGGATGCAGGCAATGCAACTCCGGACGCGGGCCCCGAGACACGAGATGCTGGGACGTCAGACGGGGGCTCCGAGACGCCGGACGCCGGCGAACCTTCCCAGGTGAACGTCATCGACAACTGGGGCTTCGAGGAATGGCCCGGTGCGCTTCCGGCGCGGTGGTTCGGGAGCACGTCGAACATCGCCAGCGACGGGGTACAGAAGGAGACGGCGCGTGCCTTCGAAGGCGTGAACGCGGTCCGCCTGTCCAATCCATCGGGCACGCACAAGCGCTTCAGCACCCAGGCGAAGTCGATGCCCGCCGGCCGCTACTCCTGCACCTTCCAGGCTCTGGGCAGCGGCGATATTCGAAACGCCTTCTTCTCCAACGACTACTCCACCTACTCGGCCTACACCACCCTCAATACTCAGACGTGGACTCGGTTGACGTACAACTTCAACCTCGCCAACGACGTCTTCGACACCTTCGAGCTCATCTTCAGCGTCCGGAATACCAGCGGCGAGCACCTGCTCATCGATGACGTGCGCTGCATGCGGGCCCCCGAGCCGTGTGACTCGGTCCGCTGCGAAGTCTGGGAGCGTTGTGTGAATGCCACCGCGACCTGCGAGCCGCTCTCCGGCCGCTGCTACGACGCCGCGGACTGCAGCGAGTGGCAGGCCTGCGATGAGACCCATACGTGTGTGGTGGCTGAGAATCGCTGCGTCCGCCACGCGGATTGCGCGGGGACTCCGGAGACGCCGGTCTGCGATACCGCCACGCATCTCTGCGTCGAAGGCGACCCTTGTGCTGGTGTCACGTGCAGCCACCCCGCGATGAGCTGCAATCCCACGACCGGCCTGTGCGAGCTGGCCGAAGGAGCCTGCTTCACGACCTATGACTGCCACGGTGAGCTGCCAGCCTGCGACGCGGCAACCCGGCGGTGCGTTGCCGCCAGCCACCCTGCGAACATCATCCGCAATGGTGGATTCGAGAACTGGAGCACCCGTTACATCCCCTACTACGGGAACCAGTTCGTCCCTGATTCCTGGTACGGCCTCGACAACGGCCTCACGGACCCGGGCACCGAGATCAAGCCCTCGCGCCTCGCGCTCTACACGACCGCCGTGCACGGCGGCTCGGCGGCGTTGCAATTCGTCGTCCCCATCCAGGCCGCCGAGCGCTTCTCCCTCGAGAAGTTCAACGTAGCGAGCGGCAACTACTCCTGTTCGTATCGGGTGCGCGGCCATGGCACCATTCGCCATCGCAGCTACTCGAGCGGCGGCTGGAGCCCTCAGACGGAGTTCCTCGCCGTCGACAGCAACGAGTGGCAGACGGTGTTCTTCCGCTTCACCGGCAACGTGCGCGACTGGCGCCTGTTCTTCTATCCGAGCCGCAGCGTGGCCGACCGCGACCATCTCCAGGTCGACGACGTCGTCTGCACGAAGGACTAGGGCAAGGAGTTCAGGGCCTGGACCCGCCAGGCCCTCCTCCTGGGCGCCTTCGAAGTCACTCCGATGGCCACGGTGCGCGAGGTGTTCGAGACCAACACCTTCGGCGTGATGGCGATGACGCAGGCCGTGCTCCCCCAGTTCCGCGCGCGCAAGTCGGGAGTGATCGTGAACGTGACCACGAGCGCGGCGCTGGCGCCCATGCCGCTGGTGGCCGTGTACACCGCGAGCAAGACGGCCATCGAAGGGTTCACCGCGTCGCTCGCGTTCGAGCTCGAGGCCTTCCAGGTGCGGGTGAAGCTGGCGGAGCGAATCTTCGCTTCACTCAGGCAACTGACCGCGGTGACAAAGGAGTCCGACGTGGCAGAAGGGGTGTGGCGTGCCGCGAACGACTCGACGGGGAAGCTCCGCTTCCCAGCCGGTCCGGACGCGGTGGCTCTGGCTCAGGCGACGTGACCGCGCTCGTCGATGATGAGGATCGTACGGAGATACGAGACCGCCCTGGGTAACCCGAAAGTAACGAGGCTGGAGTGAGCCTGCCCCCACTACTTGCCGCTGCCAGGACTGGTGGCGTCGAGTTCCACGGCGATGAGCGTCTGTCCCTCGCGCTGGAAGCGGGCGCGAACCTGCGAGCCCTCGGGGAGGGCGCTCGCCTCCACCTTCTTGCCATCCAGCATCACGACCGTGTCCTGACGTACCTCTAAGCTCGAGTCCTTCCGGTTCGGACGCGAGATGGTCACGGAGTTGTCGTTCGCGCTCTTGACCGTGCCGGCGGCATTGTAGGTTGTCTGAGCCTGGGGGGCCTCCGTGCCTGTGGAGGGGGAAGTCGATGGGGCCGGTGGCTGCTCGGCCATGGCAACGGAGCCCAGGGTGACGACGAGCGCGACGAGAAGCTTCCTCATGTGAATTCCTCCCGGTGTGGTTGATGAACTGCTGGGCAACATGGGGAGCCGCGTCGGCCGCGTCCTCGTCCAAAAGGGCTTCAGGTCATGGCTGCCTGGTGGGTAGAGCGGTGGACAGGCGATCCTCAGAGGCGCGTCCTGAGCTACGCCAGCACCCGCCGCCTTCCTCCGCACCTCGGGTAGGAGAAGACGTCGATGTCGAACGTCCTCCTGAGCAACTCGGCGAAAGTCTCCTCGCGGCGTCTTCTCCTTCATCGGCTCCTTGCTGACCGCTGCCTGGGTCGCCACGCTCGCCTTCTCCGCGCCTGCTTGGGGGCTCGCTACGTTCGCCTCCTCCGCACCTGCTT
This sequence comes from Vitiosangium sp. GDMCC 1.1324, assembly GCF_003044305.1. GTDB lineage: Bacteria > Myxococcota > Myxococcia > Myxococcales > Myxococcaceae > Archangium. The sequence continues at coordinate 33,337 of NZ_PZOX01000021.1, forward strand.
GGGGGACGCCTCACGCGTCCCCGGCTCGACGAAGTCTGGCAGCGACTTCACGAGCCCAGGCACATCCAGCCAGCCGCACCGCTCGTGGATCAACACCCAACCGGTCTCCCTGCTGTGGAGCACCCGGCTCATGGCGTCCGCCAGGGACAACTTCCACTTCTCGCGGGTCCACTGGACGGCCCTGGCCAGGGAGCCGTCCTTGGGCCGGGCCCACACATTGAACTCCGTTGGCTGTTCCGACATCTCGCCCTCCTCGCTACTCTCCAGGCGGCCAATCCAACCGCCCCGCCCATCGTGACATGCCACCTCTTCACGGCGGATGCACCTTGAGGCGGGGCCCGCTGCAAGAGGAGCTTGATCGATGCCGGTCGTGCGTACAGTCCCCCTGCTCGCCCTGTTGATGGGCGGCACCCTGGCCTCCATGGCCCATGCCCAGACCCAGACCCAGACCCGGGTTCCACCGCCGCCCGTCCCCGCGCCCGCGCCGCAGGTGAATCCCCTGGAGCGGACCATCCGAGTGGAGGGCACGGGCGAGGTGAAGGTCGCGCCGGACGAGGCCTTCATCGACCTGGCGATGGAGACGCTGGCGCCCACGGCGAAGGCGGCGTCGGAGGAGAACGCGCGGAAGATGGACAAGGTCGTCGCCGCGCTGATGCAGGCGGGGATTCCGCGCAAGGAAATCGAGACGCGCAACTTCACGGTGTTCCCCGAGTACGAGCCGCAGCCGAGGCCGGACGTGGCGCCGAAGCTGAAGGGCTACCGGGTGAGCAACCAGGTGGAGGTGCACGTGCGCGAGCTGGCGCGGGTGGGGACCCTGCTGGACACGGCGTTGGGGGCGGGGGCGAACCGGGTGGACTCGGTGCGCTTCGGGTTGAGCAAGCCGGAGACCGTGCAGGGCGATGCGCTGCGCAACGCGGTGGAGCGGGCGAGGCAATCGGCGCAGGTGCTGGCGTCGGCGCTGGGCGTGAAGCTGGGGCCGGTGCTGGACGCGAGCACGGTGACGGAGCCGCAGCGTCCCATTCCGGTGGCGGCGCGCTTCGAGTTGGCCCGCGCGAGCGCGGCGGACGTGACGACCCCCATCCAGCCGGAGGAGCAGACGGTGACGGCGCGGGTGACGCTCATCTACGCCATCGAGTCCGGGCAGGGCCGGTAGGAACAGCGAGGGGCGCGCCCTGGAGGCAGTGAGCCCTCCAAGGTCTCTGTTTCAAGCCCTAGCGAGGCGGATCCACGTAGCGGTAGGGGATTGGGCCTGTTGGCTCTGTGGTGGCGTAAGCCTCAACACCACGCGGCCTGGGTTGACTCTTGCGCCGGGGCCAGGCTCACACCTGCCGGGAGCTGGCCAATGGCTCCTTTGGAGGAGGAGTGCTGTTGATGGGAGCCTTTGCCCTGGGAGGGCTCCCCGCACTGCTGGGAGCCCAACTCCAGACGGGCTTATGGCAGCGGCAACCGCGCATGGCCGCGTTCGTGCTCAAACGAGCGGTGCCGCTGGTCGCCGCGGCGGTGCTCATCTACCGGGCCGTGGGCGTCAGCGCGGGCCACCCGAGCTGCCATTGAGCGCCCTGCCCTCTTCAGCGGCTTGAACGCCGCTAAAAAGTGTGAAACTCGAACTTAGAGGCTCTCGACCCGTTGCCGGATGAGCGCCTGCGCCTGCGGCACCTTCAGCTCCCCGAGGAGCAGGTCATCTCCCACCTGCTCGAGGGTGCCGAGGAGATCCCGGGTGGTCTCGTCGAGCCAGCGGTCGGAGCCCTGGGGTCTGAACTCCGCGAGCAGCGTGCGAACGAGCGTGAACGAGGCCCGCCGTCCCTGTCGATACGTCTCGTTTACACTGTGGTCGACGAGCGCGTGCGCGAACAGCGCCCTCCCGGCCGTCGCATCGAGACGCGCATCGTCATCGGTCGGTAGCAGCGCGAGCAGCGTGTGGACGAGCGAGGGGGACTTCGCGCTCGAGGGCGCCTGCCTCAGCGCCGCCTCGACGCGCCGTCCAACACGCCGCGCGAGGAGCCGGATCGCGTGCTGGACGAGCGCGTTCCTTGACGGAAAGAAGTGCTGCACCAGGCCTTTCGAGACCCCCGCCTCCGCCGCGACCGCGCCGTAGCTGACCGCGTCCATCCCATGGGTCGCTATCAGGCGGAGCACCGCGAGGCCGAGGTCGTCCTGCCTCGTCTCGGATTCGTTCGCTCTGGTCGTCACGCTGCTCCTCCTGCACTCCGGGCCGCACGATGCGTCCGCCGATACGATCGTATTGCTTTGATGCTATCAGCGCGATACGATCGTATCGCGATTTCGAAGCGACGAGGCGAAGAATGACGGTCGGTGGTTTCAGGAGCGAGGTCGGACAGGCGCGGTTCGTGTCGGCGTACGCCGAGGGCATGCGGCTCCTTCCCGCGCCGACGCGGGAAGCCGACGTTCAGACTTCGTTCGGGACAGTTCGCGCGTACCAGTTTGGCGAGCTCGACCGGCCCCCCCTCGTGTTGATGCCTGGGAAGGCCTCGAGCACGCCGCTGTGGGCGACGAACCTCGCGACGCTGATGCCACTCAGGCCGGTCATCTGTCTCGACATCTTGGGGGAGCCTGGGCTGTCGGTTCAGACGAGGCCCATCCGCAGCGCGGAGGACCAGGCTCAGTGGCTCGACGAGGCGCTCGGCGTTCTCGGCGTGCCCCGGGCGCACCTGCTCGGCGTTTCCTTCGGCGGCTGGTGCGCCGTGAATCTGGCGATCCGTCGACCTGAGCGGGTCGCGACGCTCATCACGCTCGACCCGGCGAACACCTTCGCAACGATCGGATTGAAGGTCATCCTCTTCTCGCTCGCGACCATGCTGCCGGGCGTCCCCGAGCGCCTCCGCAATTGGTGTCTGAAGTGGATTGCCGGTGGCGCCGAAGCTCCCGAGAACACCCCGGAAGGAAAGCTCATCGCGCTCGGCATGAAGGAGTACGTCTCCAAGCTCCCTGCCCCCGAATATCCGACGGACGCCCAGCTCCGCTCGATCTCCGTCCCGACCCTCGTCCTCATTGCGGGGCGGAGCATCATCCACGACGCTTCCAAGGCAGCGAGGCGGGCGCGGCTCGTACCGAAGGCGGAGGTCGAAGTGTGGCCCGAGGCCTCCCACGCCATCAACGGTGAGTATCCGGAGCGGATTGCCGCGCGCGTCCGAACGTTCCTCGCCGAACGGTAGGCCAGGAGCTGGAGAGCCGGGACTGACCCGCACCTGCTTGGGGACGCCTCACGCGTCCCCGTTGTCCCCATCATGCCGCGTGAGCCGGATGGCCATCCCGTTCTGCACGCTGTCGATATACCAGCCCGCGCAGACGGGACACGGAGTCTCGGAGGAGCGGCTGCCGCGGAGGTAATGGAGCCCGTGGGTGGCGCAATACGCGTTGCAGCCTGCGGGAGAGTAACCCAGCTCGTACTCGGTGACCGCAGCCGAGCCTGGCTCGACGAAGTCTGGCAGCGACTTCACGAGCCCAGGCACATCCAGCCAGCCGCACCGCTCGTGGATCAACACCCAACCGGTCTCCCTGCTGTGGAGCACCCGGCTCATGGCGTCCGCCAGGGACAACTTCCACTTCTCGCGGGTCCACTGGACGGCTCTGGCCAGGGAGCCGTCCTTGGGCCTGGCCCACACGTTGAACTCCGTTGGCTGTTCCGACATCTCGCCCTCCCGCTACTCTCCAGGCGGCCAATCCAACCGCCCCGCCCATCGTGACATGCCACCTCTTCACGGCGGATGCACCTTGAGGCGGGCCCGCTGCAAGAGGAGCGTGCTCAAACGAACGGTGCCGCTGGTCGCTGCGGCGGTGCTCAGGCCGTGGGCGTCAACACGGGCCACCTGAGCTGCCACTGAGCACCCTGCCCTCTTCCAGGAGTCCGACGGGTTCGAATTCCGCCGGGGTCATCCTGAGGAGCCCAGCAATCTCGCGGTCAGACGTGCTCATCGTCCCGAACAATCGGACGGGTCAGATGATGGGGCCACCCGGTGCCATTCCAGTACGACCACGGATTCGCTTCCCCCCATCAGCAGGGGTTGGGTGCTCAAAACCAGCCGGCTCCCTTCCACGGTTGCCTTCCTTCTCTGCACGGTTCCTATCCAGTTCGGGAAGACGCTGCCCTTGATGTGATGGCAGACCGTCTCCGTCTGCTCGTCGGTCTCGTAGGTGCCGAAGTACACGGCGGCCCCGTCCAGCGCGCCCTTCGCCTCCTGCGCTGTGCCCCCCTTCAAGTCTGCGGATTTGAAGGGGGCGCGGTCCCGGCCCATGAGTTGCACCGCCATGTTCCCGTGGCGGTCATACATCAGAATCCCCAGGGGATTCTGCCCGTAGGGGTAGTTCCGGCTGCCATCAGGCAGGAGGCCCTCCACGGATATGAGCTGCCAGGTGCCAACGAGTCTGTCCTTGAGCATGGATTCTTCTCTTGCAGGGGGGATTGTTGCGTGACCATGCATCAGAGCCGGTGTGCTCGCGCATCCATGTGAAATGTGGCCAGGAGTTTGCCCTCGCTATTGTGGGCTGTGACCATGAAATGGTCGGCCCGTTCCCGTACACAGCTCAGATGCAGCGACTCCCCCGGAAGCGATGCGCGATTGCAGGTGAGAACACACTTGGTTATCTGATAGGCGTCGAACCCGGGGAAGTGGCGCAGAAGAGAACACGCGTTCCCACCAAGGATCGACACAGGACACATCGCCCGGATGGCGAAGTGGCCGGCGAAGTCCTCGCGGCGGAACCCGTCCAGGGTGGTGCGCAGCGCCTCACCGGGTTTCATCCATTCTATCCGCATCGGCCGCACGGGCTCCAAGTACGGGCTGTGCTGACCGGGAACCAGAGCAACCGCCGGTGCCGCGTCGGCCCCCTTGAGCTTCACGAACTCCTCTTCGTTGAGGCCAGCGCACTCCACCTCTGTAACTGCGTAGCGCTCACCCCCATCCGTGAAACATGTCACGGTCACCGTATAGAGGGGAAACCGCTTTGACCGCTCGATCCGGTCCACGCGCCCCACGCAGCGGAAGAAGTTCGCGGTGGTGGCCTGGACCGGAAACACCTGAATGTCTGCCTTGGTGGCAAGGTAGTAGTGCTTGGACTTGATCGGATTGGCTGCGGCGCAGGCCAGCACGCCATGGACTGCCATGGTGCGCAACCCCTCGGAGCAGCTCATCAATGTCGTCTCGGCGTAGCGCTGCTGCTCCGGCCTGAACTTGCTGTGTACAACACCATTGTCGACGGCAACATCATACACCTCAACATAGGGCGCGGATTCTCCGATCAGCTCGAAAAGGCTTTCCATCGAATTCACTCTTGTGTTCCAGTGCGTGGCAACTGTTTCTGTTGCGGTGGGGATGAGTGTTCACCAGGAGGAACTCAGAAACTGACCCCAGGAGCCCGTCTCCGCTGGCTCGCCGGGCGGCATCTTGAGGTTGTGTACCGCGCACGCCAGAGAGCAATCTGCTCGTCCTCCCGCTCCGGCTTCTCGCTCGCGGCAACTTCCAACAGGGCGGAGTGCTCCGGCGTCTTCGTCGAGGTGGTGCTCACTCTCCACCTTCAACCAGAACTCGCCTCCCCTCTGAAGAACCACCTGGGGAGTCACCCCTCTGCCCCACCCTCCACGGTGGGGTACTCCGACAAGTGGGCTTGATTTGCTGACGCATGAGGCGGGCCACGCGCGGATGAACGAGCGCGGCTCCTACCTGTCCACGACGGATGCCCTGCCTCCGCGCTCGCGGTGCGGTGACGACGCCGGGTGTTGGAGCGTGGGACTCACGCGAAGCGAGCCAGTGCGAAGCGTGACAGCTCCCAGGGGATAGGGTGGTCCGTGGCCATCCACGCAGCGAGGCGGCCGAGCAGGACGGTGAACTTGAACCCGTGCCCGCTCAAGCCACCAACCACTGTCACCCGGGGCTCTCCCGGCAGCCGGTCCACCACGAAGTCCTCGTCCGGCGTCATCGTGTAGAGACACACCTTCTCGAACACCACGCGAGGCGACAAGCCAGGCAGGTGCTCCGCGCAAGCCTGGCGCAGCGGCTCGCGATCCGACTCGTGCACCTCCCGGTCTACCCGGTGGGGCTCCGTGGGCAGGCCCGGCTGATGCAGCGCCACCTTCACACCGGGCTGCTGCCCGTCGTAGGGAAAGCCATAGAAATACGTGCCGAAGTCGATCCACACAGGAAAGCGCTCAACGCTGAACTCCGCGAGTGGCGCCAAGGGCTCGAAGTGACAGTACACCTGCCGCGTCACCGTGAACGGCAGGGAGACGTGCCCCGCCAGCAGCCGGGCGGTCCAAGGCCCCGCGCAGACCACCACCCGGTCGAACTCGAGCACCTCACCTCCCGCGAGAACGAGGGCGATGCCTCGCGCCCGGGGCTCGAGGGCCTCCACCCTCGCTCCCGCGCGCACCTGGGCACCGTGCGCCAACGCGAGGCGGAGTTGGGCGCGCACACACGCGGAGGCCCGGAGGAAACCCGCCTCGGGCTCGAACACCCCCGACTCCCCGGCCCGCAGTCGGAACCCGGGGAATCTCCGAGCACAGGCGGTGGGATCCAGCTCCTCGAATGGCACCCGGTGGTCTCCGAGCGCCCGGCGGATGGCGGCCATCTCCGGATGCTCGCTGGGACCGAAGAACAGGCCCCCCGTGCGCACGAAGAGCGACTCATCCGCCTCGCGCTCCAGCGCGTCCCAGAGCGGATAGGCCTCGCCCATCAACGACGTGTAGAGACCATCCGTGTACGTCTTGCGGATGATTCGCGAGGAGCCATACGAGCTGCCCTGATCATGGTCAGGCGAGAACTGATCCACGACGGTGACGGAGTGTCCCTCGTAGGCGAGGAACCGGGCCGTCGCGCTGCCCACTCCTCCCGCTCCCAGGATCGCGATGCGTGCCATGCCGGCCATCTAACCGCAATCCGCCGTGCACAGGCAGCTCTCCGTGGGTTCGTGTTGCCCTGGATACCAGACCGCCCTCCCAGCAGGGGCGCGGCAGGGGCCATGGGCCTTTCACGGTTCGGTCAGGTCGTGGGGACAGGAGACGGCGCGTACATCTCCTATGGATTCGAGGTGGACTCGACCCGGTTCGTATTCGCGGTGAAGCTCACGCATGCGTTCTCGCGGATGACCCCGAGTGACCATTCACCCGGCCGCTCGCGAGCGGAGCGCCGGGCCCACCTGTCGGGGGTGCGGCAGCAGGACCAGGCCATCCAGGCGCTCGCGGGGGCCCAGGACGTGCGCTTGCGGTACGACCCGGAGAACCCCGGACGTCACTCCCTCGAGCTGCCCCCACTCCAGCCCGGAGAGCCGCCTCCCATGCTCGACCACTACAAGGTGTACCAGCTGGAGCCCATCGTCTTCCCCCCACCCCGCCGCTGAGCGCATGGCGGGTCTGGCCGCCCCAGGGCCCGCCCTTGCCCAGCCGGGCGCGCCCTGGCTGGCCTCGCGCATGACATGGAAGGCATGTCGCGTGGCGGACAGCCGAGTCCGCATCAGGTGGTGACGAACTCCTCCAGGCGCTTGCGATTGAGGGTCTGGTTCAGGAAGGCGAAGTCATCGCCATAATTGGAGAGCGAGAGGTCGCTCTGCTGGGCGAGCCACCGCGCGAGGTGTTCTTCGTCCTTGAATCGCCGCACCTCGTTGCCGCCGAACCCGTCCCACAGCGAGGCGTAGACGAAGCTCCCATCCGCGTCCTTGTACAGGCCCATGCCGCAGTAGTCGCGGTGGCTGAAGCCGAGCGACGCCCCCGTCTTCAACCTCCGCACCACGCTCCAGGCCAGCTCGGGACCGAAGGGCTCGTCGCTCGGCGCCACGTCACGAAACCAAGCCAGCCGCGAGTCCACCTGCCTCACGGCCCCCTCCAGCTTCTCCAGCTCCCGCAGGCTCTTGACCTCGGCGGCTCCCATCAGGGTCACCGAGGAGCTCCGCGCGCTCAAGTCCACGCGGACGGTGAGCACGCCGTTTCCCGGGTGCTGCTGGAGGAGCTTCTCGGCGAGGGTGGCGAACGGCTCGAACCGGAACTGGAAGAAGCTCTCGGGCTGGCCATCAACCCCCGTGCCATACACGATCGAGTCGAACTGCTCGGTCTCCCCCGTCGCGATGCGAGTCATCTCCAGCGTGCCTTCCGCGCACCGGTTCCGCTGGAGGAATTCTTCCAGCGCCCGAGCTACCTCCTCGCCAGCAGACCCGGTGGGGATGGCGGCACGTTTCCTCGCATCGAGGTGCTCGCGCTGGCCGGTGAGCGCGTTCCGCTCCTCCGTCAGCTCGGCCAGCCTGCGTTGCCGCCAGGCCTCGAATTCAGCACGGACGCTGCTCATCCCTGGAACTCATCCGAGCTCCAGGCCTTCAGCGCCTGATCGCAGTCCTTCTTCTTGTAGACCAAGAAGGACTTCTGCTCGTCGACACTGCACTCGAAGACCCCGCTGTCGCTGCTCTGGCACTCCTTGAAGGTCTTCGCGTCGGCCCGGGTCATCTTCCGGCACTTCACTTCATGATCGGCCGTCGATTCGAAGCCGTACCAGCCGACGATCTTCTCCGGCGGAATCGAGCTCTGGGCAGAGGCCGCCGGGACGAACGAGAGAACGGAGAGCAGCACGGCGGTGCGCCACGCACGGGAGAACGGAGTCGGGCTTTTCATCTTGGAGAAGGAAAGCATAGGGCTCCAGCCAGGACCAGGGAAGCCATGGCCCCCGCGGCTGTCTCAGACGGGGGCCGGACGCACTCCATCCGGGTCGCGCGCGAGTCCGCACCAAGCGCACGCCGCGTGGTCATAAGCGCCAAGGTTAAGAGCGGCGTAATAAGAGGGATGGGTGTCCCGAAGATCGTTTTTTCATTGATCTTTTTTGATGTAGACGTCAAGATTTCCCCTATTTTTTTCATGGTAAAACCGCTCTGGAGTGAGAGATGAAGAAGTTTGCCTTGACGCTATTTGTGTCTTCCGTGCTGGCGGGTTGTGGTGTGAGCCTTCCCGAGGAGGAGATGGAACTCCAAACCAAGCATGCCTTTAGCCTAACAGCGACATGCTCCGCGACGTGCATCTGCAATAATATGACCGGAGGATGCGGATGGGTTTGCACCGGCTCAGGGGTGATCATTCAGGATTGTAGCCAACCAAGTGGTTGCAGCTACGTCGCCAACTCCTTCAGGGCGTGCAGTTGTACGGCGAACGATAACTTTGGCAACTTCGAGCCGAAGGTTGATGCGGATAAAAAGTGCATAAAGATGTTTGCGGCCTGGTAACAGCGTGTCGTTTTAATTCAGACATGAATCATGGTGGTGCTTCGTCGGTATGGTGTTTGAGATGAGCGCTGCCGGTGAATAGGTCAGGGGGAGGTGGCACATGGTCCGCGCCTCCCCCGGAGCTATTGCGGTCGAAGAGGGGGCTGCCCCTCGTGTCGTTCATCAATTTGACGAGCAGGCCGCCGTTCCCTCAAGAGGGAGCGGCGCCGAAGCCACAAGGGGCGAGCCCTCTGCCAGAGGCACCGGCGAGGGCGGAGCCGAAGAAGGAGCAGACGCCACGAGTAGATGGGGCCACGTGAAGGGTGGGCGGCATACGCGACCGCGTCAACCGAGACCGAGGTCCAAGCCTGACAACGTGTCCAGCTGCGGCGTGCGCTCGTACCAGATGGCACCCTCGCGCCCTGCTCAGCTGGCCCAGGCGCGGGGGCCCTCAGCGAGCTGCGAGTCGAGGAAGGCCCAGCGCTGGGTGATCCACTGGCGGATGTACTCCACCTCCTCGTCGAAGGTGGTGAAGTCCGTCCGCTGGGACCACAGGGGAAAACCCCGGTACTGGGCCATCCATCGAGCCTCGTCGCGCCGGGCGCTCGGGCCAATCTCCTGGGCGATGGTGTCGAGACGCGCGTGGAGCAGGACGGGGGAGAGTTCGCCGGAGAGCTCCGCGCGGAGGCGCGCCTTGAGGGGCCCCGCGAAGGTCGGTTCCGCGAGCAGGCGCCGGACCATCTCGTTGTCGGTCCCCGTGTCGAGCGCTGCCGTGGGCCGCAAGCGCTGCGTCTTCCATGTCTGCCCGAACGTTCCATCCAGGTCCCAGGGGATGTAGCGCCAGGGGCCACCCTTCGGGTCGTGGTAGTGAAAGGAATTCTTCACGTCCGAGTCGATGGCCACCAGCAAGGTGATGAAGGCCCACCAGTTCTCGTAGTCGCGCTGGCTGAAGCGCTGGGGTCCCTCGGTGCGGAAGGACTCGTCGCTGGCGGTGGCCACGAAGCGGACGAAGTCGTCGAGATCGTCGAAGGCACCCGGCTCCCCCTCCTCCGGCTTTCCATCCTGCTTCACGTAGCCCACATGCGGATGGGGCTTGGGTCGACCGTCCTTGTCCACCAGGCGGAAGTTGGCGGAGCCGGTGTCCGCCTTGTAGAGGTTGCCGTCCACGCTCGGCCCCTGAGCCGCCATCAGGTGCTTGTTGACGTGATCGGCCACCGTGTAGAGCCCGTGGTAGGCCCCGTCGAGGAAGACCACCGCGCTATAGGTCTTCACCTGGAGGCTCTCGGGCGAGAGCCGGCCCCACAGCTCGAAGCCCAGCCGCGTGCGCAGGTACGAGTTGTCATTGAAAGTATTGACAAGCACCAGCGAGCGCCGGTTCGAGAAGGCCCCACCCAGCTCGGGCTCATTGAACGGATCCTGCTCGGAGAACTTCAGGGTGTAGCTATTCTTTGGAAAGGCCAGGGAGCTACTGCCGCGCAGCTTGCCCTCCGCGGCGTAGGTGTGGCCGCGGTAGATGATGGTGATGGGCACATGGGCGTCTGGGTTGAGCTGCGATGCGCCCTGGATGTGAATGACCGGCAGCCCGTACTCCTCGGTGTAGCGAGCGGGGTCCACTGGCACGTTGCGCGGGTGACTCCAGTTGTCCGCCACGCCGATCTTCACCGCACCGACCTGCTTCTTCTTCCCTTTCAGGGTGATCTCGTACACCCCGGCCTGGTCGAGCCCCGGCGTCCAGAGCAGCGTCGCCGACTTCTTGTCGTAGTGGGCCCCCCGCGGCAGGTGCTCGAGGTGGACGTCGGACCCCTTCAAAGGGCTCCCGTTGGAGCAGGACACCGTCAGTGTGAGCGGCGCCCCCTCCTCGAGCCAATAAGGCCCCCCCGCAGTCGGCGCGCAGGGCGGGCCGGGCCTGTCATCGTCGTCCTCGTCTCCGTCCCGGTCTCCATCCCCCTCCTCCTGCTCCGCAGCCGGGAGCGCATCCGCTCGTGCCTCCTGGCGCCCGAGGGCCTCGACTGATGGCGGGGCAGACCCAGGCCGCCGCTCCCCATGTCTCCACAGCCCAGGATGCACCCCAGGAGGAGAACGCCTGTCATCCCCACGACTCTCATCTGCCCCATGGACTCCCTCTGCCTGACAAAGCGGAAGGGGTAGATGTGGAGGGGAACCCCCGCTCGCAATGCCCCTCGGAGTGCACCCAACCTGTGTTGCCCATACACGGCCCTCCAGGGCAGTCCTCTCCAAGGCCCGGCGGGGCCCGCGCTACACTTCTGTCAGCTTTTGGAGCTCACGCCACGCCACGGCCCTTCGTCCTCTTCGGCCCCGCCCACCTGGGTGCGATGGCCCTCACAGTCCTCACCGCGGTGGGGCTGGTGTGGCTCGTCCGCCGTCATCCTCGGACGGCCATGGGCGTGCGCTTCGGGCTCGCGGGACTGCTGCTGGCACTCACAGTGGCCACCGTCGTCCGTGAGCGGCTCGCGGGCAGACCTTGGAGCGATCTCGCGCCCCTCCACCTGTGCGACATGGCCATCTTCGTGGGCCTCTTCTCCCTCCTCACCCTCTCGCCGCTGGCCTGCGAGGTGCTCTATTTCTGGGCGGGCGCTGGCACCTTTCTCGCGATCATCACCCCGGACATGCCGGTGGGATTTCCGGACCCGCATTTCCTCAGCTACTTCGCACTGCACGGGGCCGTCGTGGTAACCGCCGTCCTCCTGGTCTGGGGACTGGACCGGCCGCCCCGGCCCGGCGCGGTGTGGCGGGTGTTCCTCCTCACCAATGCCTATGCCGCACTCGTGGGAGGGGTGAACCTCGTCTTCGGGACGAACTTCCTCTACCTGTGTGCCAGACCCGCCGCCCCGACTCCGCTCGACTGGTTCGGCCCCTGGCCGGTGTACATCCTCGTGACCGAGGGCGTGGCGCTGGGCCTCTTCACCCTGCTCTCCCTGCCCTTCCGCCGAGCGGGCCGCTCCTCCTGAGTCCTACGCCCGACCCGGGAGGTGCGGCGTCAAGCCATCGCGCGGCCGCCGATGCGAGAGCCCGCGTCAGGCGACAGCCTCCGGTAGAGCGGACCGGCCAGCATCGACACCACGCCCACGGCGATGAAGGGCAGGATGAAGCGCTCGGGCGTCAGGGGCGCCTCGTCACCACCGCGCGCCAGGTTCAGCATCAGGCCGCCGAAGCTGATGCCCAGGCTCACGCCCATCTGCTGCGTCACCACCGACAGGGTGGATGCATTGCTGGTCGTCGACTGGGGGATGTCCGCATAGGCCACGGTGTTGAGCGCGGTGAACTGCATCGACCGCACAAAACCGCCGATCACCAGCGCGACGACGATGAAGGGGATCGGCGTCGTGGCGCGGAAGAGGGCCGGGACGGCGGTCAGCACGGCGGTGACGACGTTGGTGACGATCAGCGTGGAGCGGAAGCCGAACCGCCTGAGCAACGCGGGCGCCACGGGCTTGCAGGCCATTGCCCCCACGGCGGTGCCAATGGTCACGAGCCCCGTCTCGAACGGGCCCCAGCCCAGCCCCACCTGGAACAGCAACGGCATCAGGAACGGCGTCGCGCCCAGCCCCACCCGGAGGAAGGTGCCTCCCATCAAGCTCGCTCGGAAGGTGGCGACACGCAGCAGCCGGAGGTTCAGCACCGGCCGCTCCACCCTTCGCGCATACACGACGTAGGCCGCAATCCCCATCAAGGCGACGCCCGCGATCACGACTTGAACCGACAGCGGAACGAGGCCCATGCCAACGGTCTCCGCCGCCACCATCAGCGCCGTGATGGCGATGGCCGAGAGGGTGAAGCCCTTCCAGTCGAACGGGCCCGGATCCGGCTGGTGCAGCGGGGGCACGAAGCGCATCACCGCGAGCATGCCGAGGATTCCGACCGGCACGTTGATGAAGAAGATCCACGGCCAATCCGCGATGCGCAGGATGAAGCCGGCGAGTGGCGGCCCCAGGAGCGGGCCTACGAGCGCTGGCATGGTGAACCAGCTCATCGCCGACACGAGCCGCTCACGTGGTGCCGAGTTCACCACGATCAGCCGGCCCACCGGTGTCATCAACGCGCCGCCCAATCCCTGGAGGGTGCGGAAGAGGACCATCTGGCCCAGCGACCGAGAGAAGCCACACAGAACGGAGCCGGCCAGGAAGACGGCCATGGCGACCATGAACACGCGCCGGGGCCCGTACTTGTCGGCGATCCAGCCACTCGCCGGTGCGAGCACCGCCAGCGCCAGGAGGTAGGAGGTCAGCGCCAGCTTCAGGTGGACCGGGTCGGTGCCAAACGCCATGGACAACGCGGGCAGCGCGGTCGCCAGCGCCGTGGAGTCGACGAACTCCATGAACAGCGCGCTGGCCACGGCGAGCGACGCCAGCCGGGCACCACGGGCTGACGGAGCGCGTGCCTCGACGGTGAGCAAGGAAGGGGTGGAGACAGGCACAGCCCCAGTTATGTTCCTCTCGCCCGGCAGCCGCCACGGCGTGGGGCCTCGCCATGTTACCCTCGGTGATGGCCGCTGAAAGTTGCACTCGAAGTGCGGCCCGCCCACCACCCATTCCTCTCATTCCCCGTCATGTCCCAACCCATCCTTCATCACTACCCGGGCTCGCCCTTCGCCGAGAAGGCCCGCACCATGCTTGGCTTCAAGGGCCTGCGTTGGACCTCCGTCATCATCCCGGTCATCATGCCCAAGCCGGACGTGACGGCCCTGACGGGCGGCTACCGCAAGACCCCGTTCCTGCAAATCGGCGCGGACATCTACTGTGACACCACATTGATCGCGGACGTGCTGGAGCGGCTCGCGCCCGCCCCCACGTTCTATCCGCCCGAAGCCGCGGGTCTCACGCACATCCAGTCACAGTGGGCGGATTCCACCCTGTTCTGGACCGTGATTGCCTACACCTTCCAACCCGCGGGCCTGCGAAGCCTCTTCGGCAACCTGACACCCGAGCAGCTCAAGGCCTTCATCGCCGACCGCGCGGCCTTCCGCGGCAACGCGCCCCAGATGAGTGTTCAGGACGCCGTGGGTGCGCTGGGCTTGTACCTGGAGCGGCTCGAGGCACAGCTCTCGGACGGCCGGGCCTGGCTGCTCGGCGGCTCCGCGAGCCTCGCCGACTTCTCCGTCTACCATCCGCTGTGGTTCCTCCGGCAGGCGGCCGCGGTCGCGGGCATCCTCGAGCCCCATGCTCGCGTGAAGGCCTGGATGGAGCGCGTCCGGGCGCGCGGGCATGGCACGACCGACGGCATGGAGAGTCAGCAAGCCGTCGAGCACGCGGCCTCTAGCACGCCAGCACCCCTGGACGGCGAGCCCTTCCTCGAGCTGCATGGGCTCACACGAGGCGAGCGCGTGACGATCGCGGCGACCGACTATGGGATGGATGCCGTGGAAGGCGAGTTCGTGCTGTCGCGGCCGAATGAGCTCGCCATCCGGCGTGTCGATCCGCGCGCTGGAGAGGTCGTCGTGCACTTCCCCCGCATTGGCTTCCGGGTCCAGAAGGTGGGGTAGGCACGCGCGGTGTCAGGTTCGTGAGGAATCGGCCGGGGGCGCCAGGGCACTGGCCCTCCAGACCAGACCGCGGTAGCCGAGCCGGTTCGCCTCGTGGCGGATCGACTGGAGCTCCCCCGCCACCTCGACCCCGGCCACCTCGCGCACCAACTCCGCCCGGAGGAGCCGCGCTTCCAGCTCCACGCGCTTCATGCCATCGCGAGCCGCTCGCTCCGCGAGCGCCTGGAGCTGCCGCGCCTCCGCCTCCCGCTCCGAGAGCCCACCGGCTCCTCCCACCAGGAGCGCGCCGGTGAGCTGGACCTCCGCCGAGATGAACACATCCTCGCTGTGGCCCGCGAGCGTCCGGGCCCGCTCCATCGCCTGACGTGCTCCCGGACCATCCCCCAGGGCAATCAGTGCCCGCGCCTTGACCGTATACGAGAGACCTTCCCGGTCCTGGCTCCTCAGGGCCGCATGGGCCGCCAGCGCCGACTCCGCCACCGCGAGCGCCGCCTCGGGCCGCCCTTCCTCCAGGAACAGGTGCGCCAGGCCGAGCTCGGTCTCGGCCACGAAGGCGCCCAGGCCTCGCGCCCGCCGCAGCGCCAGCGCGCGCTCCAATTGTTGGCGCGCCTGCGCCAGCTCCCCGAGGTCGATCATCAACCAGCCCAGCTCGTAGCGGCCCCAGGCCTCGATGTAGCCGTCCTCGAAGATCACCTGGGCCGCATGGCTCCCCTCCTCGAGCAGGCGCCGCGCCTCGTCCAGTTCGCCCCGGAGCCTCCGCACGCTGCCCATCAGCACGGTGCCGCCGTTCATGTCGGAGAGCCGGCCGCGTGCCCGGAACAGCTCCACCGCGCCCCGGGCACGCTGCAGGGCCTGGGTGAGCTCACCCAGGCGGCAACTCAGCCCACCGGCGCACACGAGGGCTTCCGCCTCGAGCGAGCCGCCGCGAATGTCCCGGGCCGCCTGGATGGCGGAGACGAACACGCGCTCGGCCTCGTGCAGCCGGCCCGTGTCGATGAGGGCCATGGCGCGCACGAGCATCGAGCGCGCCGCGCCACCCCGATCCCCTCCCGCCAGGAACAGCCGCTCGGATTCCTCCAACAACCCGACGGCGCGCAGGGGCTCCCCGAGGTTGCGTACGGCATAGGCTCCCACGATGAGCGCGGAGGCGGCGAGCTGGCCCTGGCCCACCCGGCGCGCCCTGTTCACCGCCGCCTCGGCATGCCGCCGCGACGAAATGAAATCGGCCGTCGCGCTCGTGGCCACCGCGGCGACCAGGTCGATCCGCGCATCCTCGCCCAGGGGCGCTGGGAACCGCCTCAGCGACTCCAGGGTGGCCTGGGCCTCCCGGTTCTGCCCCGCGGACACCCGCGCATAGACCAGCGCGGTGCCGTACTCCACGTTGTCGGGGAAGAACTCGAAGAGCGTCCGGTAGGCCTCGATGGCCTGCGTCCACTCGGCCTGGGCCTCATGGTGACGGGCCGAGACCAGGAGTCGCTCCTCGCGTGAGAGGCTCCCGGCCAACTCGAAGGCCCGGCGCGCGGACTCCTTCGCCGCCTCCTCCTGGTACAGGTACTGGAAGGCGGCGGCCAGCGCCGAGTGGGCGGGAGCGAAGGCCGGCTCCTGCTCCACCACGCGCTCGAAGCGCTCGACGGCGGTGGCCGCGTCATGGCCGCGCAGGGCGGCGAGCCCCTCGGCGTAGTGCCGGGCCACCTCGGGTCTCGCGGGCATCGCGCTGCGGACGCCATGGGCCTGCTCGGTGGTCAGCGGCTCCAGTCCCAGCCGCTTGCGCAGCGAGCTCCCCACGCGCGAGACGAGCTCGAGCAACTCCCGCTCCGCGCCCATCTCCGTCACGTGGGCCAACGTCTCGCCCGTGGTGGCCTCCTGCAGGCGCAGGTTCAACCGCACCCGCGCGGTCTCCTCGCGTCCCTGCACGAGGAATCCTCCGGTGAGCACCAGGTCCACGCCCGAGTGCGCGCGCATGCGCCGCAGCGTGCCCGCCGCGAAGCCCTCCTCGTCGGGGAGCGAGAGGTCCCCGCGCATCTGCGCCACGCCTTCCCCGGAGAGCAGGCGCAGCTGCTCGCCCACGGCCAGCTCCGCGGAGAGCAGCTCCGCCAGGGCGGTGGATAACCAGGCCGACTCGGCCCTGGCCATCAGGTTGCGCGGGGCGAGCACCGCCACCACCCGCCGCGCCACCGGATGGGGCACCAGGGGAGTCTCCATGCTGGGGGATGGTGGCGGGGACTTCGAGGGGTGTGGCGCGAAGGAGGGTGAGGCCGGCCTCGTCCGGCTCCGCCGCCTGGCCGACACCAGTGCCGGGGAGAGCGAGGAGGGAGTGGGCTCGGCGCCGCGAAGCATGGCGACCGCCTCGGACGCGGAGGCGAAGCGAGCATCCGGACGGCGCTGCAGACACCGCAGCAGCACGCCCTCCCAGGCGGGGGCCAGCTCCGGCACCAGCTCACGTGGAGAAGGAGGCGACTGCCGCAGACGCAGGAGCGCGGTGGCCATTGGCGTGTCCGCCACGAAGGGCCGCCGTCCCGTCACCATCTCGAAGAGCACCACCCCGAAGGAGTAGAGGTCCGAGGCAGGAGACAGGGGCCGGCCCTCCGCCTGCTCGGGAGACATGTACGCGGGACTGCCGACGAGGTGGCCGTCGCGGGAGGCCGAGCCATCCCCCTCGATGAAGTCACCACGGGCCAGGCCGAAGTCGGTCACCACCGCGCGCACCCCTCCTGGCATCGAGGACAAGGGCACCAGCATCACATTGCCGCTCTTGAAGTCCCGGTGGATGATCTGCGCGGCATGCGCCGCATCGAGCGCCGCCGCCATCTGCTCGGCCAGGCGCAGCACCTGCTCCGGCGGCAGCCTCCCGTGGCGGACGAGCTGCTCGTGAAGCGTCTGTCCCGAAAGCAGCTCCATGGTGAGGAACAAGGTCCTCGACGGCGTGCTCCCCTCCCCTGCTTCGACGGTGTGCTCGCCAATGTCGAACATGCGACAGACATTGGCATGCGTCACCCGGCGGGCCAGCCGCAGCTCGCGCTTGAAGCGCAGGAGCGTCTCCGGCGTGACGGCCAGCTCCGGGCGGATGGTCTTGAGCGCCACCGGCTCGTGGAGCGAAAGATCTTCCGCCGCGTACACCTCGCCCATGCCGCCCCGGGCGATGAAGCGCTCCACCCGGTAGCGTCCGGCCACTACCACACCCTCGGCGAATGCCCGCCTCTCGGAGGGAACCGGGTGTTCATCAGCAGGCGCCGCCGCACCACCTCGCGCCAGGGTGGTGGTGCTCTGCAACGCCTTGGAGAACTTCCGATCCATGGCTCGGCGAAACCCCCGTCACGGAAACGGGCGTTCACACTAGCATGTGACCCCGCTCGGTGACGGGCGCTCACCGAGCCCCGGGTAGGACCGTGGGTTGGACCACGGTCCTGGCGCAGTGGCCGCTCAGGGGCCCGTCACGGAGACGCTGTCGAGCTGGGGACCGCACGACACCCCAGTTGACAGACTCTCGAACTTCAGCACGGTGGTGGAGTCGGTGGCGTTGAACACGAAGGAGTTGGACACCCACCCCACGTAATTCACCCGGAAGTTGTACGAGATGCTGCCCGCGGAGACCTTGACGTAGGTGCCCACACAACCGGACTGAGCGAAGCGCACCGTGTACCCGGTCCCCGGCACCGTGGAGAGCGTCTGGGAGACGCCGCCCGCGTCATAAGCGTTGAGGTCGATGGACGCCTTGCCGGCATTGGCGGACCTGTAGCTGCTGGCCATCACGTCGATGCCCGAGCCCAGGATGGTCCACCCGGTGAGCTGGGTGTTGCCCGCGAAGAGCGACACCCAGTTGCTGAAACCGAGTGGCGAGGCCTCGAAGCCACCATTGGTGACGAGCTCGGTGAGTGGCTGCGCGGCCGTGCCGTTCCCGGCCTCCCGCGCGGTGTCCGTGTCCATCTCCTGGCCGCACCCCACCAGCGCGAGGCCCAGCCCCAGTCCCACGAACGACTTCCCAGAAAGAATGCGCTTCATGCTCTCTCCCTTGCGATTGCGATGTTTCACGTCAATGACTGCCAACGGACTGCCAACGTCTTGCAAACCGGCCCGGGAGCCGGTGTGAGGGGCGGCACGGACTACGGACCCACGGGCGGCGCGAGCACCTGGATGTCACCCGCGGCGGAAGGCAGCTCGTCATCGCCGTAGTTGACGGTGTTGGCGTAGCCGAGCTGGCCGTGGTCGTTGCGGCCCCAGCACCGCGCCTTGCCGGTGCTCAGCAGCGCGCAGGTATGCGAGCCACCCGCCGTCACGTAGTACGCCGAAGCGCCACCCAGGTTCACGATGTCGAAGGTCGGCGTGGGAAGCGTGCTGCTCTTGCCATAGCCGAGCTGGCCATATGCGCCATACCCCCAGCACTTGATGGCGCCGTAGCTCATCAGCGCGCAGGTGTGGTCCGAGCCAGCGGCGACCTGGAGCGCCGTGCCGGTCAGCTCGACGGAGCCGACCGAGGCGGGCGTCTCGTTGTCACCCACGTTGGAGAAGTAGGGGTAGTAGGGAGCGGAGTAGTAGCCCGGATAGCCGAGCTGGCCGTTGTTGTTGTAGCCCCAGCAGACCACCCGGCCGGTGCTCAGCAGGGCACAGGTATGGGCCTTGCCCGCGCTGAGCTGGATGGCCGGCCCGCCCACGTCCACGTCCCCCGCGGTGGAGGGCGTCTCGTTGTCGCCAATCTGCGTGTAGTTCCCGTAGCCGAGCTGGCCGAGCTCGGCCTGGCCCCAGCAGCGCACTTTGCCCGTGGTGAGCAGCGCGCAGGTGTGGAACGCCCCCGCGGTGATGTCCTGCACGAGGCCACCCACCTCCACGTCCCCCGCGCTCCAGACCCACTCGTTGTCACCCACGTCATTGGTGTGGCCATAGCCGAGCTGGCCGTAGGTGTTCGCGCCCCAGCAGCGCACCCTGCCCGTGTTGAGGACGGCGCAGGTGTGCTCGGCACCGGCGGCGAGCTTCACCGCGCGGCCGCCCAGGCCCACGTAGCCCTCGCTGGCGACCGGCTCGCCGTCACCGATGTTGGCGGTGTGGCCGTAGCCGAGCTGGCCGTGGGTGTTGCGGCCCCAGCAGCGCACGAAGCCGCCCTCGAGCAGGGCACAGGTGTGGTTGGCGCCCGTCACCACCTGGTTCGCGTTGCCGATGATGTTGACGTTGCCGGCCGTGTAGGGGTGCTCATTGTCACCGATGTCCAACGTGTGCTCGTAGCCGAGCTGGCCCGAGGAGTTGAGGCCCCAGCACCGGACGTTGGCGTTGTCGAAGAGCACGCACGTGTGGCTCTCGCCGGCGCGGATGGAGATGAGCCCGTTGAGGTTGCCCACGTCATAGGGGTTGTCCGGGAACTGGCCGGGTGTCAGCACGTACTTGAGGGTCGTCTTCCCACCGTCCGCGTCCGTCACCTGGAGCACCAGCTCGCCCTGCAACGCCGGGGAGTAGTTGTGCATCGTGGTGGGGTTGGTCTGGCTGGCGAAGGCGGGAGCGGGGTCGAACGAGCCGTTGGGCGTGAAGCTCCACGCGTAGATCAGCGCCGAGGCCGCGCCGTCATCCGCGACAGTCGCCTCCCAGATGATGTCCCCGGTGCCCACCAGCCGCGTGGCCTTGAGGGACTGGATGACCGGGTTGAAGAGCACGCTCACGTGCGTGTCGATGGCATCGGCCGAGGTGTCCACCGGCAGCACCTTCGTCTTGAAGGTCGTCTTGACGGAGTGGCCGGCCGAGTTGGTGACGAGCACCTCGTGGGTGAACTCGGTCTCGGCCGTCACCGAGGGCGGCACGTACTGGCTGACAAAGGTGCCCGTGGTGCCCAGCAGCTTGATGGTGCCCTGCACCGGATAGAAGGCGCCGCCGCCGCTCGCCGGGGTGATGACGTAGCTGAGTTGCTCTCCCGTGTTGGCCTCCACCAGGAAGTCGATGTTGCCCTGCTTGCCCGGAGGGAACTCGGCGGGGATGGTGATCTTCTTGATGCGTGGCAGGGTGATGATCTCCCCGTCACTCACCGGCGCCAGCACGATGACCACGTTCTCGTTGTCACCCGTGAGCGTCTTGTCCGTGCTGCCCGTGAAGAACAGCTCGTCCTTGAGGCCCGTGGCTCGAGCCTGGAAGGTGAGGCCCTTGTTCCGGGGGAGGAAGGGCACGGTACCCGACCACTTCCCTCCGGCCAGGGTGAGGTCCACCCCCTTGAAGAGCGGAATGCTCGTCGCCGTCTCCAGCACGTCGATGCGGATCCGCGCCACGCTTCTGAAGGAGAAGTTGGCGAGCGACGACACATGTCCGGCCCCACCGGTGCTCCCGCCGGACGCCTGCTCGTCGGCGG
The DNA here is from genome assembly GCF_003044305.1 of Vitiosangium sp. GDMCC 1.1324. Taxonomy (GTDB): domain Bacteria; phylum Myxococcota; class Myxococcia; order Myxococcales; family Myxococcaceae; genus Archangium. The sequence continues at coordinate 54,345 of NZ_PZOX01000021.1, forward strand.
CGATGGAGAACGTGGCACTGGTGGTCTCCTCGGCCTGGACGGACTCGGAAGGCTTGCAGCCCTCGAGGCCCGCGAGCGTGCTCATCAGCAGGAAGGGCAGCAGCAGGGCCCCGAGGAGGCTCCTGCGGAATCGGAAAGTCTTTCGAGGCATACACGTCTCCTGTCGCGGCGCGCCACACGAGTGGTGCGCCGGCTGTGGCTGCGGGTGCGGCGGTGGATGGGTCCTCTTCGCGGTGGGCCGACCGGCCCCCCCGCGGTGACCGTGGAGCAAACGACATTCCAGGTGACACGCTCCCGGCCGTGTCTGGAAAAACGCGGGGTTACGCGTTTGAGAGGGAATGGAGTCAGCTTTTTCTGACCGGGTGACGCTCCTCGTCACTCCTCGGCGCTCTCCCCATCAGGCCCGCGCGACGCATACATTCCCGGGTCCGATGTTCTCGTCCAAACCTCCGTGTTCACCGGTCTGGCGTGTGCTGCCGTGCGTGTTGCCGCTGCTCGTGCTGGCCGCCGGGTGTGACCGCGAGAGCCGCGAGAGCCCTCCCCCGGCCGCGACCGCCGGCACCTGGCGCTTCTACCGGGAGCTCCCCCTCGACGAGGTGGGAGGAAACGTGCCGGCCATGCACGTGGACCCGGGAGGAGGGCTCTGGGTGGCGGTGTCTGGAGACTCGACCACCGCCGGGCGCTCGCGCCTCTACCACCGCCCACCGGGTGGCTCCTGGCGCGTGGCCTACGAGGGCCCCTTCGCCACCGAGCTGTCGCTGTCCTCGCGTCGCGCGGGTGAGGTGTACTTCGGCTTCAATCACCCCCTGAATGGCTTCGCGCCCAACCTGCTGCGGGTGACGGCCGAGGGCAGCGAGCCCATGCCCACGCCTCGTGAGCGGCTGGATGACAGCGAGTACCTCCAGGTGGGCAGCTATACCTTGCTACCGGATGGAGACGGCTGGGCCTGTGGCCAGCACGCCCGGATGTGGCGCTGGAGGGACGGGGCATGGGTGCACCAGCCGTCCTTCGCCGAGTGGACACCAGGGGCCGGGGCCAACACCTACTACTGCGGCCAGGTGCGCTTCGACGCTCGGGGCCGGGGATGGGTGGTGGAGTACGCCGGAGGAAGGCTCTGGCGATGGACGGGCGAGCGGTGGGAGCTCCTGCCGCCGCTGGACGGCAACAAGGCGCTCTATTTCTACGCCAGCGGACTGGGAAGCCGTGAGGGCCGCCTCTACCGCTTCGAAGACAACCACTGGCATTCCATCGAAGGTCCCTTCGTCCTGGGCAACATCGTGATGGACGAGGACGGCCGGTGGGGCGCGAGCAGGGGCACCGTCTTCCGCATCGAGCGCGAGCGATGGGTACCGGTGGCCAGCGGACTGCGCTTCGAGCCACGCGCCATCGCCGAGTCCGATGGCGACGTCTGGGTCCTGGCTCACGATGGCATCTACCGCTCCACGGCCCGGCAGGTGCCCACCTTCGCGGAGACGCCTCCCGGCACACTCCCCAAGGGCCTGCTGCACATCGAGGCCGCGGACTTCGACGGGGATGGAGACGAGGACCTGCTCGCGCTCACCCCCGAGGGCGGCGAGGGCACGGGAAACGCCTCGATGGTGGGCTTCCGCAACAACGGCGCCGGCCAATTCGTCCCGCTCGAGAGCGAGCTGCCCCGGCCGATCCAGCTCTGGAACGGACGCTTCGTCCTGGGGGACATCGACGGAGACGGAGACCTGGATCTGGCGGCGGCCACCCAGGCGGGCACGGTCGAGGTGTGGCGCTTCTCCGCCGGGCGCTTCGAGCGCACCTGGGCGATTCCCATGACCAACGCCAGCGTGGCGCTCGTGGACATGGAGGGGGATGGAGACCTGGACCTGCACGTCGTCCAGGAGCGGCACTCCTTCTACATCAATGATGGGGCGGGCCAGTTCACCCTCGGGCCCGAGGCTCCCACTCCAACCAGGACGGAACAGGTGCTGTGGGATGACGCCGACGGGGACGGAGATGCCGATGGCTTCGCCCTGCGCTGGCGCGATCCGCCCCTGCTGCTGCGCCAGGACGAGCCGGGACACTTCCAGGTGCTCCCCCTGCCCCTCGTCGCCGAGGGAGGAGCGTGGACGGACCTCGACCGGGACGGAAGACCCGAGGCGTCCGCCCAACGCCTGCACAACCCCGAGCGAGCCTTTCCCTTCGTCACCTGCCCGCCCACGGCCAGCGGTGGCTGCGAGCCCTGGCCGCACCCCGCGGCCCCCGCGGGGCTGGTGGTGGACCTCAACCTCGACGGCCATCCCGACGTCATCCAGGCGGAGCTTCGTCTGGGAGCCCGGATGACGCAGGGCGGCGAGGTGTACCTCGGAGGCGAGCAGGGCTTCGAGCGCATCACCGACATCACCGGCCCGCTGTCCCAGCCCGCGGTGTTCGACGCCAATGGGGACGGAGCACCCGATGTGTACACACCGGAACGGGGCCTGCTGCTGGCCACGGCGAATGCCGGCCGCGCGGTGCGGGTGGACGTGAGCACCAGCCGCAGTGACAGGCGCGCCGAGGGGGCCTGGGTGCTGTTGCGCCCGGAGTCGGGCGGTCCACCGGTGGCCACGGCCCGCGCCCACGGCGGAAAGGCACGGGTGGGACTCCCGGATCCCACGGCGCGCTACACCCTGGAGGTGCGCTTCCCCACGGGAGAGCGACGCACCCTCACGGGAGTCGGGGCGGGCAGCACCGTGCGCGTGCAGAACGTGGAGGGGCCCGCATATGAGGGACGTCTCGCCGCGCTGTGGATGGCCAACTCGATGCGCCTGGCCAACGTGGCTCGCGAGGGCCTGGCCCTGCTCCTCGGATTCCTCGCGCTGGGGTGGTTGGGGAGACGGCTCCTGCCCGGGCAGCACCGGGTGATGCTTCCTGCGTTCGCCACCAGCTTCCTCCTGCTGCTCGGGCCACTGGTGCGCTGGGATCCTCCCGGCGTCCTCCTGCTCGGGCCCTGCGCGATGGTGCCAGCACTGGGCACGGGACTCCTCCAGACCTGGAACCAGCGGCGCCGCGCACGCCGGTATGCCGGACCCTACGTCCTGCTGGAGCGGCTGGGGTCGGGCGCCGCGGCCACCGTCTGGCGAGCCCGGGGGCCTCACGGCGAAGCAGCCCTCAAGCTGTTCGACGCCGAGGCCATGAGCTACCCCGAGGTGCGCGACCGCTTCTTCCGCGAGGCACGTGCCGGCATGCAGATGGCCCACCCGAACCTGGTGCACATCCTGGAGGCAGGCACCCTCGAGGACGGCCGGGGTTTCCTCGCCATGCAGCTCGTGGACGGCCCTTCCCTGCGCTCGCACCTCGGAGCGCGTGGCACGCTCACGGCGGACGAGGTGCGCACCCTCGCGCGCGATGTGGCCTCCGCGCTCGCCGCCCTGCACGGCGCGGGCGTGGTGCACCGTGACGTGAAACCCGAGAACATCCTCCTCGGCTCGCGGGGGGCGGTGCTCACGGACCTCGGACTGGTGCGCAGCATCGTCTTCAAGACCGTCACCCGCCATGGGGCCGCGGTGGGGACGCTCGCGTACATGAGCCCCGAGCAGTGCGTGGGCCGGCCGGTGGATGGACGCAGTGACCTGTGGAGCCTCGGCGTGGTGCTCTACGAGCTGCTGTCCGGCCACAGGCCCTTCCTCGGCACACACGAGCTGGAGCTCGTCTACCGCATCCACAACACGACGCCCGCTCCCCTGCCCTCCAGCGTGCCCGAGGATCTGCGCACCCTCATCGGCCGCTGCCTGTCACGAGACATGGAGGAGCGCATCCAGCGCGCCGAGGAGCTGCTCGAGGCGCTGAACCGGAAGGAGGCGGCATGAGTGCCCCACCCCTCGTCGAGCAGGTGCGTGAAGCGCTGCGGGCCTTCGTGGAGCTCGAGTCCCTCACCAGCGCGGAAGCGGTGGACCGGGAGCGCCTGCGGGCCTGGGCCCTCAAGCACTTCGGAGCCCTGGTGCGAATCGAACAGGAGGCCTCGCGGCTGGCCGCGGCCCCACCGCCCCGGCCTCCACCACCGCCGGAGGAGTCGAGGAGCCCGGTGCTGCGCTCGCTGGAGCGCGTGTCGGCCGCGCCGCTGGGCACCTCGCTGGAGGTGGCGCTGGGCGCGCTGATGGAGCTCACCGGAGCGCGGCGGGGCTTCGTGGGCCTGCGCGGCAGAGGCGGAGCGCTGCGCTTCGCGGCCCACCAGGGCTTCACGGAGCTGCACCCCAGCGGTCCGGAAGGGCAGCTGTCCCGCACCATCCTCGACGCCGCCCTCGAGACGGGCAGTCCCCTGCTGCTCGAGGACGCCCGGGCCGATGCCCGCTTCGCCGAGGCCCCCAGCGTGATGGCGCTCGCCCTGCGCGCGGTGCTGGTGGTGCCGCTGGCGGGCCGCGCCGGACCTTTCGGAGTGCTGTACCTGGATCACCCGAGCACCGCGGGAGCCTTCGGCCCGGACGCCCGCGAGCGCGCCGAGGCCTTCGCGAGAGCCCTGGGCCCCCTGCTGGAGCGCGACGTAGCGCTCGCCCGTGCGCGAGAGAAGCGACGGGAACGCGGCGCGCGACTGCGTACGGGCCGCAAGCTCGAGGCGCTGGTGGGCGAGAGCGACGCGATGCTGGAGTTGCTGGAGCTGCTGGTGAAAGTGGCCCCCACCCACTCGCCCGTGCTCATCCTGGGCGAGACGGGAACGGGCAAGGAGCTGGTGGCGCGGGCACTGCATGAGCACTCGCGCCGGGCCTCCGGTCCCTTCGTGGCCATCAACTGCGGAGCCATCTCGCCGGGGCTGGTGGAGAGCGAGCTGTTCGGTCACGAGCGGGGAGCCTTCACCGGGGCCGAGCGGGCGCGACCCGGCAGCTTCGAGGCCGCGGACGGAGGCACCTTCTTCCTCGATGAAGTGGGCGAGCTGCCATTGCCCGTCCAGGTGAAGCTCCTGCGCCTGCTCGAGGGAGGCACCTTCATGCGGGTGGGCTCCACCGAGTCGCGCCGTGCCGACGTGCGACTCGTGGCCGCGACGCACAGGGATCTCCACGCCGAGGTACGTGCCGGGCGCTTCCGCGAGGATCTCCTCTTCCGCCTGGACGTGGTGAGGCTGGAGGTGCCACCGCTGCGAGAGCGCGAGGAGGACATCGGGCTCATCGCCGAGGCACTCATCCCCCACCTGGTCGCCGAGCAGGGCCTGCCCGTGCGAAGGCTGCACCCGGCCGCACTGGCCGCGCTGGAGTCCTGGTCCTGGCCGGGCAACGTGCGCGAGCTGCGCAACGTGCTCGAGCGCGCGGTGGTGCTGAGCGACTCGGAGCGCATTGGACTGGACGCGCTGCCTCCGGAGCTCGCCGGAACCCTGCGTCCGGCCTCCGCGCCCCGGGGCATCAAGGAGGCGGTCCGCGTCTATCGCCAGCGGCTGGTCCAACAGGCGCTCGACACCAGCGGCAGCCATGCCGAGGCGGCCCGCCGGCTGGGCGTCAACCCCAAGTACCTCTACAAGCTCATCAAGGACATCGAGTCCGAGGCCGCCGAGGACGAGGGTTGAATCCCCTCGAAAGAAGAGGCCCCGGGCGTGGCGGAGCATCCACCACCAGCCCGGGGCCCCGGCTCCAACAAACAGCGACTACTTGCCGCCGATGCTGAACAGCTCGGCGGAGGACTGGTTGGTGTTGCTGACGCCGGCGGTGGCCAGCACGCGGCCATCCTCGAGCAGCGTGGCCGTCTGACCGTAGCGATCCACGTTCAGGCTGCCCGCGGGGCACCAGGTCCCGGTCGCCGGGTCATACAGCTCGGCGGCCTTCAGGATGCCGGTGGCCTCGTGGTAACCGGCGGCCGCCAGCACGCGGCCGTTGGGCAGCAACGTGGCCGTGTGGTAGCGGCGCGGCGTGCCCATGCTGCCGGTGGCCTTCCAGGTGCCCGTGGCCGGGTCATACAGCTCCGCCGAGGAGCTGCTGGCGATATCCCAGCTCCCACCGCCCGCGACCAGCACCTTGCCATTGGGCAGCAGCGTGGCCGTGTGGAAGCGGCGCGGCGTGCCCAGACCGCCCACCGACGTCCAGGTGTTGCCCGCCGGGTCATACAGCTCCGCCGTGCTCAGGGTGTAGCTGGCGTCATCACTGCCACCCGCGACCAGCACCTTGCCGTTGGGCAGCAGCGTGGCCGTGTGGTCACGGCGGGCCGAGCCCATGTTGCCGATGAGCGAGAAGGTGCCCGTGGCCGGGTCGTACAGCTCCACCGAGGACAGCGCGACGCCAGAGGTGTCCTCGCCGCCCGTGATGAGCACCTTGCCGTTGGGCAGCAGCGTGGCCGCGTGGTGCGTGCGGAACACCACGAGGCTGCCAGTGGCCCTCCAGCTGCCCAGGGACGGGTAGTACAGCTCGGCGGTGGCGAGCGTGATGGGGCACTGCCCACCGCCCGTGATGAGCACTCGCCCGTCGGGCAACAGCGTCATCGTGTGGTAGCGGTGCGAGGCCAGCGTGTCACCGGTGCGAGTCCAGGTGCCCGTGGAGGCGTCATACAGCTCGGAAGTGGTGTTGAAGCCGCCGGCCACCAGCACGCGGCCGTCCTGCAGCAGCGCGGCCGTGTGCAGCATGCGAGGCAGCGCCAGGCTGCCGGTGTTCTCCCAGGTGCCCTTCACGCGGCAGACAGGAGCGCGGACGCCCGGAGCGTTGGAGCGGAAGTTGTTGAGCCCCGGAGTGAGCCAGTTGGTCGCCGGGTGCGCGGGGATGGTGCCGTCGTCGTTGACGTTGGTGATGGAGTAGGCGTGCTGGTTCCAGATGCCACGCGTGCCCACCCACTCGCCGGTGCTGTCGCCGAACACGCGGATGCCGTTGAAGCCCGGGGCCGAGTGGTTGTTCTCCACCACGATGATCTCCGCGCTGCCATCGGCGTCCACGTCCACGACGAGCGGCATCTCGTGCGTGGTGCCCGAGCTGTGACGGGTCTGCCAGAGCACCGCGCCCGAGACCCCATCGAGCACGCGCAGCCAGAGCTCGTCGGCGTAGATGACCTCGGGCCTGCCATCGCCCTCGAAGTCGAAGGTGGTGGAGGTCGTCTTGCCGGAGCTGTACTCCTGGATGGAGGTGGTCCACTTCACGGAGCCGTCGGCGGCGTAGACGGTGTAGTTCCAATCACCGGCGAGGCCGATCTCCAGCTGCCCATCGCCATCGAAGTCCGCGATGTTCGGCGGACCCCCATGGCCCCGCTGCGTGGGGAAGGGCTGCCCGGGGTCGGTGTAGTGGACGTCGCGGGTCCACAGCAGCTGGCAGTTGTCGTCGAGCAGGCTCACCTTGCCATAGCCCGCCACGACGATCTCGCCGGCCGCATCCTCATCGAAGTTGGCCACGCCCGCGAAGCCCTGGGGAATCTCCGTGTTGGCGCACTTGAGAGTGCCATCAGCTTTGTAGACGGAGCGGCCGTTGATGACCTCGAGCGTGCCGTCCTGGTCGATGTCCGCCGCGAACGAGATGGGGCCGGTGTACTGGGCCCCACCCATGCCATCCGAGCCCACCCACTTCAGCGCGCCGGTGTTGCTGTAGACGCGGTTGCCGTCGAGGATCTCCACCGTCCCGTCGCCCTCCAGGTCCGCCAGCGAGGGGCCACCCCACTCGTTGTAGTCATACGCGGCCGGAGCCGAGCGGAACTTGAAGGTGCCGTCGTTCTCGAAGCAGATGATGCCGCGGCCGTTCTCGGGGATGCCGCAGATCTCCACCTTGCCATCGCCATCGATGTCACCGGCGGCGATGCTGGCCGCGGGCTTCACCCGGTACGCTGGGTCCGCCACGGCCCACAGCTCGTGCCCATCCTTGCCGCTGACGGCCCGCAGCACGCCATTGCTGTTGCCGTCACCACCGTTGTTGTAGGTCTCGTTGTAGAAGTCGCCGTCGAAGGTGCTGAAGACGATGTCCGGGATGCGGTCCCCGTTCACGTCCACCACCACCGGCGTCATCATCACCTGCTTGTACGTCGGCAACACCGAGCTGCCCGTCCACGCCCACTTCAGCTCCGCCTTGAGACTGGTGCTCGCGGTGGGCGTCACCACCTGCTCGGACGTCTCGCGGATGGGCTCCTCGGCTCGCGGCGCCTGTGCTGCCGGCTCCTCGTTGCGCACGTCGCCGGACGTCTCGCGGATGGGCGCCGCGGCTCGCGGCGCCTGTGCTGCCGGATCCTCGGTGCGCACCTCACTGCAGGCCGCGAGCGCCAGCAGCGCCAGCGACACTCCCGTGCGACTCGAGCTCCAGCCCTTCACTCTCGTCTTCATGCGTGGTCCTCTCTCTTCGCCGGCCGCTCCTCGCCCCCCTCCGGACAGGCAGCCGGCCAATCCCATTAAAAAACGAGATGTATGCCTTTCCAAGCCAAAATATGGAAACAGCGCAAAAACACCGTGACGCCACACGGCACCAGACGCGGAGCGGAATCCGTGGGGCCGCGTGTGAGCCGCTTCACAGCGATGCACGACCGAGCGCCGTATAAGCCATGAGGTACGGCTGAATGTGTGTGCTGTTGTCATTCATGTCGCTCGCGCGGGGGTCGTCATGGAGAGCCAGGCATCAACGTGGAGTGCGGTGTCGTACGACTGGAAACACGATTGTGAGATGAGGTTGGTCCATGTCGGACCCCAGGACACGGCTCGCGGGTCTCTCTTGAACGGGACGCTGGAGGCCATCCGCTCGCTGGGTGGCGAGGACGTGGCGAGGCATTGCCGCGAGGCCAGCGGGCAGGAGCGGTTCGTGGACGTCTTCAGCTACTCCATCAGCATGCAGCTGCGGATGGTCTCCACGGCGATGCCGCTGCTGCTGACGCGGTGCGGCAGCTCCGAGCAGGTGCTGCGGCATTTCGGCCGGCACGCGGGCATGGACTTCCTGGCGTCGCCGGCGGGCAAGATGATGCTGACGCTGGCGCGGAAGGATCCGAAGCGGCTGATGAACAGCCTGCCGGCGGCCTACAAATCGTGGGTGAACTACGGAACGCAGTCGGTCGAGTGGACGGGACCGACGAGTGGCCGGCTCCTCCTCAAGCGCGAGTTCATGCCTCACGCGTTCCACTCGGGGCTGGTGGAACTGCTGCTCGAGATGGCGGGCGCGAACCGGGTGAGGGTGAACGGCCGGCAGACGGGGCGGCTCGACAGCCAGTGCGAGTTCTCCTGGGCGTGAGGCCGTGAAGGCGGAGCGCGTCCGGATGAACCGTGACAGACTCGAGGGATGAGTCTCATCACGCTGTCCATCCCCCTCTTCTTCCTGCTGATGGGAGTCGAGTGGCTGTGTGGGCGCCTCCAGGGCCGGCGCGTGTTCCGAGGCCCGGATGTCTTCGCGAACCTCGCACTGGGGGCGGCACAGACGGTCTTCGGCACGGTGGCCGTGGGGCTGCTCGCTGGCGCCTATGTGACCCTCTACCAGTACCGGCTGCTCGACATCTCCACCTCCTCGGCGCTGGCCTGGGTGGTGCTGATGCTCGGCGTCGACTTCTGTTACTACTGGTTCCACCGCGCCTCGCACCGCATGAACCTGACGTGGGCGGCACACGCGCCGCACCATCAGAGCGAGGACTACAACCTGGCCGTGGCGCTCCGGCAGGGGCCGGTGCAACCGCTCTTCTCGCGCGTCTTCTACCTGCCGCTCGCCTTCCTGGGCTTTCCGCCGGCCATGTTCGCCACGGCGGCGGCGCTCAACACGCTCTACCAGTTCTGGGTGCACACCGAGCTGATCGGCAGGCTCGGGCCTCTCGAGTGGGTGCTCGTCACGCCCTCGCACCACCGCGTGCACCATGCATGCAACGGCCGCTACCTGGACAAGAACCACGGCGGCATCCTGATCATCTGGGATCGACTGTTCGGCACGTTCGAACCCGAGGCGGAACGAGTCACCTACGGCACGGTCAAGCCGGTGCGCACGTTCAACCCGCTCTCGGCGGCGCTGGCTCCCTTTCGTGAGCTCGCGGCCCTGTCGTGGAAGACCCCGCGGCTGTGGAACAAGCTCGAGCTCTGGTTCAGGCCCCCCGAGTGGTACCCGCCGGGAGTGGACGCGCCGACGGCGGAGGTCGCGCCGGAGCGCCCCAGGTTCGACGTGCGCACCTCGCGCCGGGTGGCACTCTACGTGGGCACGGTGGGCGTGCTGACGTTGCTCGTCACGGTGCTGTTCCTGGTCCGGAGCTCCTCGCTGTCCCAGCCCGTACGGCTCGCGTTCGGGGGCTGGTTCATCCTCTCGATGGGGGGATTGGGCGGAGTGCTGGAAGGTAAACGCTGGGCACCGCTGGTGGAGGCGGTGAGGCTCGCGGCGGCACCGCTCGTCATCGTGGCGCTCTAGATTGACGGCCTGACGGCCCCGTCCATGGAGGGCGGCGTGCACATCATGGCCAGGATAGGAGAGCCCACTGTGGCGTTGAGGACCTACTCAGGAAGCTGTCATTGCGGTGCCGTCCGCTTCCAGGCGGACATCGATCTCAGCGAGGGCACCAACAAGTGCAATTGCTCCCATTGCACCAAGGCACGCACATGGTTCACGTTCGTGAAGCCCGAGCGCTTGCGCCTGATCGCCGGAGCTGATGCGCATACTGACTACCGGTGGACGCCCCCGGGCCGGCCCGGCCCCCTCCTGCACCACCAATTCTGCAAAACGTGCGGCGTCCGCACCTTCGGGTGGGGGGAGCACGAATCCATGGGAGGCAAGTTCTACTTCGTCGCCGTTGCGTCGCTTGACGACGTCGATCCTGACGAGCTCGCGGCGGCACCGATCAAATACGCCGATGGCCGGCATGATCGTTTCGATCAGCCGCCGAAGGACACTCGCCTGCTGTAGGACTTGAAAAGACAACGGCCGAGGCCACCGGAGGAGCGGTGACCTCGGCCAACCTCTCCCCGCCCCACGCGGAGAGAGGGCGCATCCATGAAGCTCAGGTGTGGTGGTGCAGGCTCTCCACCAGGTACGGATCGTGGCGGGGAATCAGCGGCACGGAGTCCATCGTCCGCGTGACCGTGAGTACGAACAGCGCCCCCAGACCCAGCAGTCCCGCCACGTCCCACACGCCGATGCCGGTGTACTCGGGCATGTTGGCCGGGGCGATCATCAGGTGCAGGTCCAGCCACCGGCCCGTCAGCATGATGCCGGCGACGAAGCACAGGTACGACGGGTTGCGCTTGGCCGGCTTCGGCAGCAGCAGCACGAAGGGCAGCGCCCAGTTGAGCACGACGTTGATGAAGAACGGCGCCCTCCAGCCGTGGTGCATCCGGTGGATGAAGTAGACGGTCTCCTCCGGGATGTTGGCGTACCAGATGAGCAGGAATTGCGAGAACCACAGGTAGGCCCACAGCGTGGCGAAGCCAAACATCAGCTTGCCCAGGTCGTGCAGATGGCTGGTGTTGAGCTCCTTCATCCGCCCCGAGCGCTGCATCACGATGACGGCCACGGTGATCGCGGCCACGCTCGACTCCAACATGCCCGCGATGTTGTAGAGCCCATAGATGGTGCTGAACCAGTGCGGCTCCAGGCTCATCAGCCAGTCGAAGCTGGCCAGGCAGAACGACAGCGCGAACAGCACCAGGAAGAGCGCGGAGGTGGCCACGTTGCGCCGCGTGGGCTCGGCCGAAGTCTCCGCGTCCTGGGCGAGCGAGTTCTTCCGCAACCGCCAGGTGAAGAAGATCCAGAGGCCCAGCATCAGCGCCATGCGGATGGCGAAGCCCGGAGCATTGAGGAAGGCGGCCTTCTGGTGCAGCAGGTGGTCCGCCTCCATCACCCCGGGACGGGCCCACAGATACAGCGAGGGCAGACCCGCGAGCACCAGGAGCAGGAACACCGAGCCCACCGGCACGTAGGAGGCGAAGGCCTCTGGGATGCGCTTGAAGACGGTGTACCAGCCCGCGTTGGCCACCGCGTTGAGCGCGAGGAACACCGCGCCGCCCAGCGCAAGTGTGAGGAAGAAGAAGCCGTTGGTCAGCAGACTGGAGAAGCCCCGGGTGGGCGCCAGGACCAGGCCCGAGCCCAACCCGAGCAGGCCGAGCGCCGCCACGGCCAGACTGGCTCGACGGAGTTGGGGACCAACGACGATTCCCGAGGAGCTCATGGCGTACCCTTTTGCGCGGTCCGCGCCGGAGACTGCAGCGACCGGATGTAGTGGACGATCTTCCAGCGGTCCTCCTGGGCCACCTGCGAGCCGTGGGCCGGCATCAGCCCCTGCCCGTGGGTGATGATGTGGAAGAGTTGGCCGTCGGCGAGGCCCTGGGCGTGCTCGGCCAGCAGGGAGGGAGGCCGGGGGAAGCGCGCGGCCACCAGCCCATCCCCGAGCCCGCCCGAGCCATGGCAGTGCGAGCAATAACGATTGAAGGCCACCTTCCCTCGCGCCAGCACCGGCTCGGAGGCCTCGAAGGGGTTCTTCAAATCCACGGCGGCGCGGGAGGCTTCCTGGGGACCCGGGCCGTAGTGCAGCGGCGAGTACCCCCGGGGGATGCTGCCCTGAGCAGGCGCCATCAGCGTCTTGCCGTCGCGCGTGTTGGGATTGGGCGCGAAGCTGTCGTACGGCACGGAACCGTACATGTCCGGCGCGTACTCAAGGTTGGGCTGGGACACGTCCCGCTCGCAGCCCAGCTGCGGGGCCGCGACGAGCACGCCGGTCACGACGAGGAGCCTTTTCACGACGCCACCTCCATCTGCTCCACCTCCAGCGCGCCGTGGCGCTGGAGCAACTCCTTCACCGTCGCATCCGACTCGTCCGCGCGCAGGGCCAGCACGAAGCGGTCATCCGTCGCTCGGGGTAGCGCCTCCCGCTTGCTGCCAGGGAAGCTCTTCGAGCGCACCAGGAAGGCCGCCACGGTGAAGAGGCCCGCGAACAGCACGGTGAGCTCGAAGGCCACGGGGATGAAGGCTGGAAAGGAATTGAAGGGCTTGCCGCCCACGTTGAGCGGCCAGCTCACCACGGATGTGTAGTACTCGAGCGACAGGGCCGACGTGGCACCCAGGAGCCCCGCCGCGAAGCACACCCAGGTGAGGCGCGAGGACTTCAACCCCATGGCCTCGTCCATGCCGTGGATCGCATACGGGGTGTAGACGTCGTGCACCGCGTACCCGGCCTCGCGGGCGGCCCGCGTGGCATCGAGGACGTGCTCCTCGCTGTCGAAATAGCTGAGCAGGACGGACTGGCTCATACGGGCATGTCCTTTCGCACCGCCACGGGCGCCAGGGCCGGAGCGGGCATGGGCACCGGCTCCCCGGCCGGGTGCTCGTGCGAAGTCTCGGAGCCGTGGGCCGGGTGATGGCCATGCGCCGGAGCGTGACTTCCGCGGGCAAAGGCCGCCACGCTCTTCACCTCGCCAATGGAGATGATGGGCAGCACCCGGGTGAACAGCAGGAACAGCGTGAAGAAGAGGCCGAAGGTGCCCACGAAGGTTCCCACCTCGACCACCGTGGGCGTGTACATGGACCAGCTCGAGGGCAGGAAGTCCCGGTGCAGCGACGTCACGATGATGACGAAGCGCTCGAACCACATGCCCACGTTGATGACCAGTGACAGCACGAAGATGGCCGCTGGCGACGTGCGCACCTTCTTGAACCAGAACAGGTGCGGCGACACCACGTTGCACGTCACCATCGTCCAGTACGCCCAGGCGTACGGGCCGAAAGCGCGGTTCATGAACGTGAACTTCTCGTACGGGTTGCCCGAGTACCAGGCGATGAAGAACTCCGTCCCGTAGGCCAGCGACACGATGCCACCCGTGACGATGATGACCTTCGTCATGTTCTCCAGGTGGCGCAGGGTGATCAGGTGCTGGAAGCCCAACACCTCGCGGGTGATGATCATCAGCGTCAGCACCATGGCGAAGCCGCTGAACACCGCGCCCGCGACGAAGTAGGGCGGGAAGATGGTGGTGTGCCAGCCAGGGATGACCGAGGTGGCGAAGTCGAACGACACGATGGTGTGCACGCTGAGCACCAGCGGCGTCGCCAGGCCCGCGAGCAACAGGTACACCGTCTCGTAACGGTGCCAGGTGCGCGAGGAGCCGTTCCACCCGAACGACAGCGCCTTGAAGATGGACTTCTTCAGGCCCTTCGCCCTGTCACGCACGGTGGCCAGATCGGGAATGAGGCCGAAGTACCAGAACACCGCCGAGATCGTGAAGTACGTGCTGATGGCGAACACGTCCCACAAGAGCGGCGAGCGGAAGTTCACCCACAGGGTGCCCCGGCTGTTGGGGTACGGCAGCACCCAGAAGGCGTTCCACGGCCGGCCCATGTGGATGACCGGGAAGATCGCCGCGCACATGACGGCGAAGAGTGTCATCGCCTCGGCGGCGCGGTTGATGCTCGTGCGCCACTTCTGCCGGAAGAGGAAGAGGATGGCCGAGATGAGCGTGCCGGCGTGGCCAATGCCCACCCAGAACACGAAGTTGGTGATGTCGAAGGCCCAGCCAATCGTCTTGTTGAGGCCCCACACGCCAATACCGGTGGCGACCTCGTAGGAGACCATCCCCACGCCCACCGCGAGCGTGGCCACCGCCAGGGCAAAGGCCACCCACCATTTGCCGGAGGGCTTGCGCTCCATGGGAGCGCAGATCTCCTCGGTGAGCTGGCCGAGGGTGCGCTCCTCACTGACGAGCGGCACCCGCAGGGGAGAAGTGTGCTGGTTGCTCATTCCACGCTCCCGTTTCCAGTGTTGCGAATCTTCGCGAGGTACGTCACGGCCGGTCCGATGTTCAGGTCTTCCAGCAGCCGGTAGGCGCGCCCGCTCCGGGCCAGCTTCGCCACGTCGCTGTTCGGGTCGTTCACGTCGCCGAAGTGGATGGCCTGGGCCGGGCAGCTCTGCTGGCAGGCGGTGCGAATGTCACCGTCACGCAGCTCGCGACCCTCGCGCTTCGCCACGGCCTTGCCCTCCTGGATGCGCTGCACGCACAGGGAGCACTTCTCCATCACGCCTCGCGTGCGCACCACCACGTCCGGGTTGAGCACCATGCGCTTGAGCGGCTCGGTGTGCTTGTAGTCGAACCAGTTGAAGCGGCGGACCTTCGTGGGGCAGTTGTTCGCGCAGTACCGCGTGCCCACGCAGCGGTTGTAGACCTGTTGGTTGAGGCCCTCGCTCGAGTGCACCGTGGCGAGCACCGGGCACACCGTCTCGCACGGGGCGTTCTCGCAGTGCTGGCACATCATCGGCTGGTGCACCACCCGGGGCGCGTCCGGCTCGCCCTCGTAGTAGCGGTCGATGCGCATCCAGTGCATCTCCCGCTGCCGGCGCGCCTCGTCCTCCCCCACGATGGGGATGTTGTTCTCCGCCTGGCAGGACACCACGCACGCCGAACAGCCCGTGCATGCGCTGAGGTCCACCGCCAACGCCCACCGGTGGCCCTTGTACTCGTGGCCGGACCAGATGGAGAGCGGGTGGCCACCGCCGTGTCCGCCCTCCTCTTCGTTGCCCGCGCGCGGGTTGGCGAGGAACGCCGCCAGCTCCGCCTCGCGCACGAGCGCGCGGCCCTCCATCGACGCGTGTGTCTGGGATAGGGCGAGCGGCTTGCGCCCGGGCGTCACCTGCAACCGCGCCCCGAGCGCGGAACGGCGCACCCTTCCGTTGGTAAAAGAGGCCAGGCCGAAGGCGTTCTCCCCCACTTCGTTCCCGAGATTCCCCACCTTCGTCCGGCCGTAACCCATCGCGAGGCCGAGCGCCCGCGGGTGCGTGCCCGGCTGTACCAGCGCCGGCACCGCGAGCGTCTTCCCTCCCGCGAGCACCTCCACCACCTGCCCGTCGCTGATGCCCAGCTTCGAGGCCGTGGAAGGCGCCACACAGAGGTAGTTGCCCCAGGTGGCCTTGGAGATCGGATCCGGCATCTCGTGCAGCCAGCCGTTGTTGGCCAGCGCGCCGTCTCTCAGGCCCACCTTTTGATACAAAACCAGTTCGAGCTCACCCGCCGCCGCGGCCGTGCCCGCCAGCACCGCCGCCACGCTCTCGGGGCGAAATGCGGGTGCCTCGGTGGCCGCCGGCTGCGGCAACACCACCACCACGCCCTGGCGCACCGCCTCGTCCCAGAAGGACTGGAAGCCCGTGGCCACGTTCGCTCGAGGGAAGACCTCGGCCTCCCAACGGGCGCGCAGGAAGTCGTAGTGCGACGACAGCTCCACCCCGGCCCACTTCAGCAGGGACTCCACCGCGCCGCGCGTGTCGTGCAGCGGGGACACCACAGGCTGACGCAGGCTCAGCACCCCGCGCCGGGGCTCGGCATCGCCCCAGGACTCCAGCGGGGTGTGGTCCGGCGCGTGGAAGCGCACCAGCGAGGCTGTCTCGTCGAGCCGATCGCTCGTGGCCACCGTCACCGCCACGTCCTTCAGCAGGCCCGCCAGCGCCTCGCCCTTCGGGTGTGCGTAGACCGGGTTGACGCCATGGAAGATGACGGCACCCACCTGCTTCGCCTCCATCTCGGTGAGCAGCTCGCCGACAGTCATCGCCCCCGCGTCCAGGGCAAGTCCTCCGGAGACGGAAACGGTGGTGCCCGCGTTGCCGAGCAGCTCGTTGGCCACGTTGGCCAGCACCTGCGCGGCCGGGTCGTCACCCCCACACACCACCAGGGCCTTCTCCTTCGCCGCCCACAGCTCACCCGCCAGCGTGTCCAGCACCTCGGCGGGCACCCGCGCCAGGGGCACCCCCACGAGTCCGTCCACGGCTCGGCCGGCCTTCTCCGCCAACCGATTCACCAGCCCCGCCAGCGCCGGCACCATGTCCGAGGGCGCCACTGGCACGCGCTTGTCGGCGCTCGCGCCCGTCAGGGACATCAGGGGCTCGAGCTGCCAGTGCCGCGCCATCTCCCGCTTGCCCGCCGCATCGCGGGCCGCGGTGTACTGGCGGGTAAAGGCCACCGGCGACACCCACGTGCCCAGGAAGTCCGCGCCGAAGCTGGCAATGACCTTCGCCTGGTCGAAGCGGTAGTCCGGCACCACGCGAGCGCCATGCGTGAGCCGATGCGCCTCGGCAATGGCCTCCAGCTCACCGGTGGCGTCGAAGCGCACCGTCCGCGCCGAGGGAAAGGCTGCCAGGAAGCGCGCCACGGCGGCCTCGGCGGTGGGCCCCAGCACCCACGGGAGGACGAGCCGGAGGGCCTTCCCCTCTCCCGCCACCTTCCGCAGTCCCTCGGACACCGCCTTGTCCAGGTCCGCCCACGAGGCCCGGGTACCACCGGCGGACGGCCAGCGGGAGCGACTGGCGTCATACAGAGACAGCACGGACGCCTGGCCCACGGCGCACACGCCGCCACGGGACACCGGGTGCTCCTCGTTGCCCTCCACCTTGATGGGGCGGCCGTCGCGCGTCTTCAGCAGCACGCCGCAGTTCGCGCTGCACGCGCCGCAGGTGGATGCGTACCAGAGCGCCAGGCCCGGGGTGAGCTCGTCCGGCTTCACCAGGAAGGGCACCGCCTTCTGCACCGGGGCGCGCTGACAGGCCACCATGGCCGCCGCGGCGCTCAGGCCCATCACCTTGAAGAAGTCACGGCGCGAACTCTGATCCGGCGCCTGGGCCGCCACTCCGACGGGGAGCTCCTCGGCGAACTCATCGCGGGAGCGCTCGAGCAGGGCCGGGTCTCCGGCTCGCGCGGCCAGGCTCTGCCAGTACTTGGGTGTCGTCTCGGACATGGTGCGCGTTCCTCAGCGGTGGCAGCCAGAGCAGTCGGTGGGAGGATTCAGGGTGCGAGGCGCCGGAGTGACGGGCGCGGTCGCCCTGGGCGTTCCCGATGCGGATGCCATCAGCACACCGGATGCCAACGGCGGCACGGGGGCCTGGGGTCGCGACTCCTGCGTCTGGCGGTGGCAGTCCAGACACCAACCCATGGTCATGGGCTCCACCTGCTCCAGCCGCACCATCTCCTGCACCGGGCCGTGGCACTTCTGGCACTCCAGCCCGGAGGTGACATGGCTCGCATGGTTGAAATACGCGTGGTCCGGCAACCGGTGCACCCTCACCCACTCGATGGGCTTGTTTGCCTTCACCGCCTCGGTGAGCTTCTGGATCTCCGGCGAGTCTGTCTTCACCTGGGTGTGGCAATTCATGCACACCCCCGCGTGGGGAATGCTCGCGTGACGGCTCTTCTCCGCGCCCACGTGGCAGTACTGGCAGTCGATCTCATAGTGGCCGGCGTGCACCGCGTGCGAGAACGCGATGGGCTGCTCGGGCATGTAGTTCTGGTTGTTGTTCACCGGCGTGGTGTCACAGCCGCCCATCGCGAGCGCGGCCAGCACACCGGAGAGCAGCGAGGCTCGGGTCGAGATGCTCATGGGGTGACAATCCCGCCTTGGCTGGCGGACTCCTCCCGGGAGGACACGAGGGTGGGCGTGGGCGCCGCCGAGGCCAGCCAGCGGGTGATGGGCCAGGCGAGCAGCAGCGCGAGCACGCCGAAGAGGTGCATGCGCACGGTGAGCGGCAGTTGGGCCACGAGTGTCGCGTCCGGCTGGAGCGTCACCAGCGAGCGCAGGTATGGCACCACCACGCTCACGTACCAGGCGGAGGCCCAGCGGTACGCCACGGCGATGTAGAGGCCGTTGAGCACTTCGGCCAGCAGCAGCACCTGGAAGGGCAGCCACGCGCGAGTGCCGGGCTCGCGGCTCGACAGCCGGCGGGAGATGCTCGCCGCCAGGCCCCAGGCCAGCATCATCCCGCCGATGAGCCCCACCGCCTCCAGGAAGAAGAGGCGCACGGGCGAGCGGATGAAGAGTTGCACCGCGTGCGGCAGGAGGAAACAGGCCGCATGCCAGAGCAGCATGATGAGGGCGCCCACCACCAGGGACACGGCGGCCGAGCCGGTGCCCTCGCGCGCCACCCAGCGCATCACCCAGGCGGAGACCCGCTCACGGTAGCGCAGCCAGGCTGGCACGCCCACGGCGAGGACCAGCACCACGTAGGGAAGGGAATCGTAGAGGAACGTGTCGCTCACGTGTTGCCTCGCTGTCTCAGTCCTTCGCGCGGCCTCGGCCGCCCAGGACGATGCCGATGAACCCCAGCGCGACGCCCAACCCCACGAAGCCCAGGTAGAAGAAGTCCCGGTCCTTGCGCGGCGGCGTGCCATCTCGCGAGACCTGCGCCAGGTACGCCTTGAGCGCGTACTGCTCCGCGTCCACCAGCGGCGCCTTCCCGTAGAGCTCCTTCATCAAGGGAAAGGCCATCTCCTTGAGCGCGGGCGTCATCTTCCGCTCGCCCAGCCGCGCGAAGGAGAAGGTCAGATCTCTCGCCAGCGTGCCGCCACCCACCACGCCGATGTCGCGCACGTTGTGGCAGCCGATGCAGGCCGGGCCGCCGTTGGCCAGCGCCACCCGTCCCTCGAAGAGTTGTCGGCCGAGCTCGATTTCCTCGGGCGAGGCGTCCGAGGCCAGTTTCGGCCCGGTGGCTCCCGGCTGACAGCTCCCCTTGTCGGCGCAATCCCGGAAGAAGGCGAACAGCCCCTTCCGCTCGTCGTCGGAGAGCTGCTGATCCGGCATCCGGACGCCGTTGAACTTCTTCAGGAGCCCGCTGACCACCGGGTCCCCGCTGTCGATCATCGCGCCCGGGCTCTTCAGGAACGTGGTGACCCAGGACTCCTCGCGGCGCGTCAGCACCCCCATCAGGTCCGGGCCCACCCGGTCGCCCTGCCCCACCGTGTGGCAGCTCGCGCAACGCTGGGAGAAGAGCTGCGCGCCCTCGGGCACCCCTTGCGCCGCCACAGGCAGCGAGACGAGCAACGCCAACATCGGCAGCGCGGCGACGGCCAGTGCTCGCATCCGGCGTCGGCCAGGGACGTGTGTACACATCGCGGCGTGCCCCTCCTCTTGGGTGCCCGGGCCCATCGCCCGGCTGGACGCGCCGCACTGCAACCACAAGGCCAGCGGCCGGGCGGGCTCCGCTTCGAGAGACGGAGTCCTCCTCGCGAAGTGTCAGGTGCGCAGCATTTGCGCCTCACGCACTCCAGGCACGCAGCATTTGCCGCGAGCCCCTGAACGGGGCCTCCGCGCGGCTTCTTGATTCAATCAGGCGGGAGCAACGGCCCGCCTGTCCGGCTCGAAGCGGATCGGCAGCCGGGCCGGGCCGAGCACGTGCAATGCCTTGCGCGGCGCCCATGGCTCGCTGCTCGCGAGCTCGAGGCCTTTCACCCGCTCCAGGAGATCCGACAGGGCAATCCGCGCCTCCAGCCGCGAGAGCGCCGCCCCCAGGCAGAAGTGGATGCCGTGTCCGAAGGCGATGTGCGGGTTGGGATCGCGCGCGATGTCGAAGCGCTCGGCGTCGCGGAACTGTCTGGGATCCCGGTTCGCGGAGCCGATCATCGCGAGGATGAAGTTCCTGGCGGGAATGACCTGGCCGTGCATCGAGACGTCGCGCTTCGTCTCACGGAACATCACCTGTCCCGGCGAGCGGTAGCGCAGGACCTCCTCGATCGCCGAAGGCAGGAGGTCCGGCTGCGCCCGAAGCCGTGCGAGCTGCTCCGGGTTCTCGATGAAGCACAGGATCGCGTTGTTGATCAGGTTCGTCGTCGTCTCGGTGGCCGCCGACAGGAGGAGCTGGAAGAAGCCGAGGATCTCCTCCTGGGTCAGCCGCTCGCCGTCCACCTCGGCCTCGACGAGCCGGGTCAGCAGATCATCCCTGGGCGCCGCCCGCCGCTGTTCGATCAACCCCGAGAGGAAGGCGCGCATCTCCTCCTTCACCACGGCGTGCTCCCTCACCGCTCGGGCCGCCGCCTCGCCCCCCGAGATGCTGTAGCTGAGGTTCACGATCACCTCGCTCCAGCGATTGAACCGCGGCCGGTCCTCGACGGGGATGCCGATCATCCCCGCGATCACCATCGTGGGCAGGGGGCCCGCGTAGTCCGCGACCAGGTCCATCTCCCCGCGCTCGAGTGTGGGGGCCAGGAGCTCGCGCGACAGTTCGCGGATGCGCGGCTCGAGGCCCGCGATGGCCCGCGGGGTGAAGGCCCGCATGATGATGGCGCGCAGCTTCGTGTGGCGCGGCGGGTCCAGGAAGACGAGCCAGTCGGGGGCCTTGCCGGTCGGGGGCGTCACGCTGGAGCTGAACGTGTCGTGATCGGTCAGCGCCCGCTTCACGCCCTCGTAGTCGAAGAGCATCCACATCCCGGGCCCCGGCGCCTGGAACACGGGAGCGCTGCTCCGCATGTGCTCGTACACGGGATAGGGATTGCGGCGCGTCTCATCGGAGAGAAAGTCCATCACGGCTCACGGCCTCCATCGTTCGGAATCGCGGGGAGCGGTGCCCTGCTGGGGCAGACCACCACCGCGAACACCGCGTCAACGCGGCTCGAACCAGACGGAGACCGGAGTGTTGGATGTGCGCCACACCGAGCCGCCGCCGATGAACGTCAGCGGCTCCAGGCGTTCGGCCAGCGCGGGCTCAGCCGCCAGCGCCGGTCATGCCCACCACGCTGCGGCTGATGGCCAGGATGCCACCGATGATGAGCAGGAGCGCCCCGCCCACGCCGATGAGCGGCAGCAGGTAGCCGGGGTTCGGCCGCTTCCGGTTCACCACCAGCAGCACGTGGGCCACCACCGCCGCCAGCACCATCATCGTCAGGTGACCCCAGAGCGCCGGGTAGAAGGGCCAACCCGAGCCCAGCAGGACGATCCCCAGGAGCACCTGCGTATCGAGGAGACCGGCGAAGCTGGAGCCGATGATGCGGACCGACTTGTCCACGGGCCGCCTGGTGGCGAGCCCGAAGGCGAAGTACGCGACGGCGATCAGCCCCATCAGGAGCACGAGGTAGCGCAGCCCGGAGTGGGCGTAGAAGAGCATTCTCATGGCCGCGCTTCCTAACGCTCCCCAGGCCGGGAGGCGAGCGTTTACGTCGGATCCGGCTTCGGCGTGGTGCGCGTGCTCGGGGGCAGCTCGGGGGCCGCGAGCAGTTCCGGCCCGGGCAGCTCGCCCGTGAGGCTCTTGAGGAAGGCCACGATGTCGTCCACCTCGGCGTCGGTGAAGCTCGTGCCGAGCTGGTGCTTCGCCATGAGCCGCACCGCCGTGGGCAGTTCCTTCACGGAGCCGTCATGGAACCAGGGGCCCGTCTTCTCCACGTTGCGCAGTGTGGGCACGCGGAACTTGTGCAGATCCTCCTCGTTCTTCGTCACATCGAAGCGGCCCTTGTCCTCGGTGGGGTACTCCTCGATGAGGCCCAGCTTCTGGAAGGACGTGCCGCCCACCGCCGGACCGTTGTGGCAGGTGGTGCAGCCCGCGCCGGCGAAGAGCTCCAGCCCGCGCCGCTCCTGCTCGCTGAGGGCCGACTCGTCGCCCCCGAGGAACTTGTCGAAGCGCGCCGTCGTCATGAGCTTGCGCTCGAACGCGGCGATGGAGCGCGCGGCGTTCGTCACGCTCACGGGCTTCTTCTCGCGGGGGAAGGACGCCTTGAAGGCCTTCACGTACTGCGGGATGGAGTTGAGCGTAGTCAGGACGCGCTTGTCGTCCGGCATGGCCATCTCCACCGGGTTCATCATCGGGCCCGCGGCCTGCTCCTCGAGCGTGGCGGCGCGGCCGTCCCAGAACTGGGCGATGTGGCCCGCGGCGTGGAAGACGGTGGGCGCGTTGCGGGTGCCCTTCTGGCCCTTGTGCCCCTCGGAGGTGGGCTTGTGGTCCACGCCGAAGGTGGCCAGGTCATGGCAGCTGTTGCAGGAGATGTCGTGGTTCTTCGACAGGCGCTTCTCGAAGAAGAGCATGCGCCCGAGCGCGATCCGCGCCGGGGAATCCACCGGCGTCTCGACCGCCTTCGCGGCCGCGGACGGGCGGAAGAAGGAGACGAGCTTCTCGTAGCTCATCCGGGGCTTCGGCGGCTCCGCGGCGGGAGCAGGAGCGGGCGTGGGCGCGGGGGCCGGAGTGGCCACGGCGGCCGGCTTGGGCTCGGGCGGCGGAGACTCCTTGCTGCACGAGGAAGAGAAGGCGCCCAGGGACACCAGTCCCACGCCGAGCCACAACCGATTCCGCATCATCTCTACCAACCTCCCACGAGGAACAGCTGCACTGAAGTGTTCCTACCATCACCGAGCCGCCCTTGGGGATGACTCCCCGCGTTCAGCGACAGGGCCAGGGTGGGGCGCATCCCTCCTGGGAGCCCTGCCCCGCCTTTCTGGGTGACAGGCGGCCGGGCGGCGGCCTCCCGCTGGAAGAAGAGCCGGTCGACGGCCCAGGACAGGCCCAGCCCGGTGGCCGTCCCCAGCACGTCCCAGGTCAGGTCCTTCACGGAGAAGAAGCTCCCACGCGCGGCGTCGTAGAGCTCCTTGGCCACCCCCGCCCCGAGCGCCACCCCCGCGCCCGTCAGCCACCGGGCCTCCGGGGCCTCGAAGAGGAGCGCCCCACCGGCATACCCC
This sequence comes from Vitiosangium sp. GDMCC 1.1324, assembly GCF_003044305.1. Lineage (GTDB taxonomy): Bacteria > Myxococcota > Myxococcia > Myxococcales > Myxococcaceae > Archangium. The sequence continues at coordinate 77,585 of NZ_PZOX01000021.1, forward strand.
GCGCCGGCCAGGCCCGCGCTGACGCTGTAGTGCAGCGCCTTGTCCCGGCCGAACCAGTCGTCCCGGGAAGGAATCTCGGACACCTCGCCCCGGGCGGAGAGTGGCGCGAGCAACGACAGACACAGGGAAGTCAGGAGGCCTTCTCGGGTGGTCATGACGCTCCATGACACCACCGCGCGGGCTCCCCGTCAGCCCTCGTGGGATGTCCCGGGTGGGGCTGGGGAACCTGTCGCGTCGGTTTTCGAGACTCGGGGCCCGCTTGCACGTATGCTCGGGGTCCGTGACCCGACCCGGCGAATCCCTCTTCGACCTCCGCCAGCCCTCGTCCCGCCACCCTGGACTGGACGGGGCACGAGGATTGGCCGTGGTGGCGATGGTGCTGGGACACACGCTGGACGCCCTGCTCTCGCCGGAGCTGCGCGCCCACCCGTGGGTGCAGCGCTACTGGGAGCTGCGCGGCCTCACCGCTCCGCTCTTCCTGTTGGTGGCGGGCTTCGCGGTGGTGGCCGCGCTCGGCACCGCCCCGGGGACCGCGAGCCAGTCCTTCGGCCGCCGGGCGCGGCGGGCCCTGCTGCTCCTCTTCCTCGGCTACCTGTTGCACTGGCCGGGATGGGACACCGTCCACGCGCTCGGCTGGAGCGAGGAATTGCGCTCGCTCGTCTTCGCCTTCGACGCGCTGCAGAGCATCGGGGTGAGCCTGCTGGTGGGCGCGGCGGTGCTGGTGCTGGCGCGCGGCACCTGGACGCGGGCCGTGATGCTCGCCGCGCTGGCCGTGGGCATCCCCCTGGCGAGCACGTGGATGTGGAGCGCCTCCACCGACTGGTCCGTGGAGCTGCGGCAGGCGGTGGGCATGCCGGGCTCGCGCTTCCCGCTCTTCCCCTGGGCGGGTTTCTTCTTCGCCGGAGCGCTCGCGGCACACCTGCTGCGGCTGCTGCGATCCGGCTGGCCTCAGGGCCTGGCACTGGTGGCGCTCGGCTCGGGGCTGATGCTGCTCACGCACCTGCTGCCCGCGGACTGGGGCCCCACCAGCGCGTGGCTCGTGGCCTTCCGCGTGGGTCAGGGGTTCCTGGTGCTGGGCGCCGTCAACCTGGCGCCCCCGGTGTTCTCCCGGCTGCTGGCGCCCCTGGGCCGCACGTCGCTCTGGTTGTATGTGTTGCACCTCCCGGTGGTGTACGGCTGGGCCGGAACGCCGGGCCTCGCCGGGCGCCTGGGCCCCACCCTGGGACTGCTCCCCGCCTTGGGTGTGGGTGTGGCGCTGCTCGCGGTGTGCTACGCGCTCGCCCGCCTGGGAAAGCTGATCCGAGGGCGGCGCCATTCCGCGGATAGCGCGACGTGGCGCGCCCGTCCCGTGCCGATGAACGGCACCCCGATGCGCTCCGGCCAGCGCATCTGACTGACGCACCGCGTTTCCCTCCCTCCCCTTGGGACTGCTACTTTCCTGACAAGCTTCCGGCGCCCCCCCCACCTGGACCCGAAGGGTCTCCCTGCCGCGGAGCTCAGTGAAAGAACAGACTCATGAAACTCAACTCGCTCGTTCGTCCCCTGATCCTGGTCGCCGCCACCACGGGCGCCACGGCCTTCGCCCAGGCCGCGAAGCCCGCCGCTCCGGCCGCGCCGGCCACCGCCGCCCAGAAGGTCGTCATCGATCGCGCCCTGCTCAACGCGTTCAAGGTCCTGCCCACCCGCTTCGAGGACGCGAAGAACCCCATCACCGCCGAGAAGGTGGAGCTGGGACGGATGCTGTACTTCGACACCCGTCTGTCGAAGAACCAGGACGTGTCCTGCAACAGCTGCCATGACCTGAACAAGTATGGCGTGGACGGCAAGCCCACCTCGCCGGGCCACAAGAAGCAGCTCGGCGGCCGCAACTCGCCCACCGTGTACAACGCCGGTGGCCACATCCTTCAGTTCTGGGACGGCCGCGCCCCCAACCTCGAGGAGCAGGCCAAGGGCCCCATCCTCAACCCCGTCGAGATGGCGATGCCCAACGCCGAGCGCGTCGTGGAGACGGTGAAGTCCATCCCCGGCTACGTCACGTCCTTCCAGAAGGCCTTCCCGGGCGAGGCGGATCCGGTGACGTACGACAACCTGGCCAAGGCCATTGGCGCGTTCGAGCGCCAGCTCGTCACGCCCTCGCCCTTCGACAAGTACCTGGCCGGTGACGAGAACGCCCTCACCGAGGCGCAGAAGGCCGGCCTGAAGAAGTTCCTCGATCAGGGCTGCCAGACCTGCCACAACGGCCCCGCCATCGGCGGCTCGCTGCAGAAGCTGGGTCTCGTGGTACCCTTCCAGACGAAGGACCAGGGCCGCTTCGAGGTGACGAAGAACGAGGCGGACCGGATGATCTTCCGCGTCCCCACCCTGCGCAACGTGACGAAGACGGGCCCGTGGTTCCACGATGGCTCGGTGAAGGAGCTGCCCACGGCCGTGAAGCTGATGGCCCAGCACCAGTTCGGCAAGCAGATCAGCGACGACGACGCGAAGTCCATCGTTGTCTTCCTCGATGCGCTCACCGGCGAGCTGCCCAAGAGCTACATCGCCAAGCCGAAGCTGCCCGCCAGCGGCCCGAAGACGCCGAAGCCGGATCCGTCGTGACGTGAAGCACCGGCCCCCGCCCCGCGGCCATGGCTAGGACGCCATGCGCTCCCGGGAAGGGGGCTCGGTGGCCCGGCCCCGCTCATCCAGGGCACGGACCACCGCCTCGAGGGCCGCGATGCGCCGGCCGGCGCGTCCTCGGGCCCATGGTTCGGGAAGCCGAGAGCCCAGCTGCTCCGCCCCCTGCTCCACCCCGCCCGTCTTGTTCTTGAGCGCCCGCGCGCACGCCAGCCGCACGTTCACCGCCTCGGGCACCGGGAAGCCATCGCGCCGCAGCAGGTCCAACGCGAACGTCGTCCACACCGCGAGCTTGTCTCCTGGACGCAGGAAGGCCTGGAAACGCGCGAGGCCCGCCTCCAGCGGCTCACCCGACAGCAGCACCTCCTCGGGCAGCTCCACGTGCAGCGACGTGCTGCGGGCCATCGGCCGCCGGGGAGCGAGGATGGTCTCGAAGCGCTCGCCCGTGCTCGGGCGCATCGCCACCAGGTGCACCAGCTCCGAGGGAATGCCCATCTCCGAGGGATGCGCGTTGGCCTCGGCGTACAGGAGCACGAGGTGCTCGAAGTCCTCGGCGATGGAGCGCAGCTCCAACGGCGGCTGCCACGCGGACTTGTAGATGCGCCGGCGCGGCGGATCCGTCCGCTTCTCCTGACAGTCGAGCTGCGTGTCCACCATGTACTCGAAGGCGCGCAGCATGGTGTCGAAGCGCTCCTGCTCGCCCTCGAGCGCCCCGAGAACCTCCACCACCGCCTCGATGGTGGAGACGCAGTGCTCCTCCGGCTCCGCGCGGATGCGGTAGTTGCTGGGGCGGCGTGGGACGAAGCCGATGCGCGGCAGCCCCGCGAGCAGCGGGTTCGTCTTCACCAGCTTGCGCGCGAGGGGCCAGGTTCCGTCCACCACGATGAGCGTCTCGGGCGGCTGCTTCCTCGCCTCTTCCATGGGGATGGCCTCCTCGCCCGGGAAGAGGACGGCCACGCGCTCGGGACGGGCCGCGAGCTCCTCGAGCCGCGCATGGCCGGAGAAGTCCACGCCCACGTAGAGCTCGGAGTTGGGCAGGGACAGGTGGGCCATGCGGGCCGTACCGATGGCCACCCGCCGCTCACGGGGATGCTGGAGGAAGACGACCCGCGTGCGCGAGTCCACCCGGGGCACGCGCGCGCAGTAGCACGTGGACTCGGGACGCAGGCAGCGGAGACAGAGGGAACGCACCCCGCCGCTTTAGCGGTCTCACTGGGAGCCGGCAAGAACTGGCCGCACCGGGGTGGGAGATGAGGAGCCAAGGTGCCCGCTCGCCTGGGGGAAACCAGGGGAGCAGGGGCCGGTCCCTTCCCCTGGCACACGACCTCTCCCGTGCTAAGCCCACCACCAGCGCGGCCTCCCTCCTCGCCGCGCGCATAGGGAGCTTCATGAGCCAGGCAACCCTCTCTCAACAACCCCTCGCCTTCGACCTTCTCGACCCCCAGGCCGCCCGGAATCCGCATCCGCTCTACCATGCGCTCCGGGAGAAGCAGCCGGTCCACTGGAGCCCCCAGCTCCAGGGCTGGGTGCTCACCCGCCACGCCGACATCTCCCAGGCGCTGAAGGCGCCCCGGCTGGTGGCCGGGCCCATGACGATGCAGTTCGAGCGCATCCCCGAGGAAGAGCGCAAGCAGCTCACGCCGCTGCGCGACTCCGTCGCCATGTGGATGGGGCACACCACCCACGAGGGCCACCTCCGCTTCCAGGCGCTGCTCAAGCGCTACTTCACCCCGCGCACCGTGGAGGATTTCCGGCCGCGCATCCAGGCCCTCACCGACTCGTTGCTCGACGCCGCCGCGGCCAAGGGCACCATCGACCTGGTGCAGGAGCTCGCCATCCCCCTGCCCTCGATGGTCATCGCCGAGATGCTCGGCGTGCCGCTCACCGACGAGCACATGCTCCAGAAATGGTCCCGGGACCTGGCGGCCATCTTCAGCACTGCCGACGTGAAGCAGCTCCACCAGAGCCAGAAGAGCGTCACGGAGATGATGGACTACATGCGCGGGGTGCTCTCCAAGTATCGCCGCTCCCCGGACAGCGGAAACATCCTCGAGGTCTTCCTGCGCGCCCAGGACGAGGGCCTCGTCAGCGAGGAGGAGATCCTCGCCAACTGTGTGCTGCTCCTGTTCGCCGGCCACGAGACCACCGCGCGGCTCATCAGCCGGGGCATGGCGCTCCTGTTCGATCACCCGGAGCAGCTCGCGCTGCTGCGGCAGGATCCCTCGCTCATCCCCCAGGGCGTGGAGGAGATGCTGCGCTACGGTGACATCGCCGCCATGATCACCCGGCTCGCCACCGCGCAGGTGGAGCTCGACGGGAATGAGATCCAGCCCTACCAGATGGTGTACCTGATGCTCGCCGCGGCGAACCGGGATCCCGCGATCTTCCCCGAGCCGGACAAGTTCGACGTCACCCGCAAACCGGGCAAACACGTGGCGTTCGGGTATGGCTCGTTCTACTGCCTGGGCGCGGCGCTGGCCCGCCTGGAAGCCCACGTCTTCTTCGAGACGCTGCTGCGGCGCTTCCCCCAGGTGCGGCCCGCGAAGGGCACCACGGCCACGTGGCAGCAGCGCAGCCTCCTCACCGAGGATCTGATCACACTGCCGGTGGAGCTGTAGCCCACCACCGCCTCTGCCGCCGGGCTCGAACACGGGCCCGGTGCGGAGGTTTCCAGGCCCTCGGTACTGGCGGGAGTCGTGTACGCTCCCGTGTCCCATGGAAGCAGTGAGGGGTGGCATGCGATTGAGGAGTCTGGCGGTGGTGTTGCTCCTGAGCGGCTGTCAGCAGCAGTCCGCCCGGACCGAGCCAGGGAACGAGCAGGAGAGTCCGGCTGGCTCCGAGCAGGCCTCTGGCACGCAGCAGCCCTCCACTCCGGAAGCGCCCGAGGGGCGTCAGCCACCTCCCGCGGTGGAGATTCCCGACCAGAGCTGGTCAGCGCGCTCCGCCGATGGGAATGCGGAGGTCCGGCAGACCGCGTACAGGGACGGGAAGACGCCCCGGTGCACGAGCGTCGCGACGCTCTCGTCGCCGGAGGATGGACCGAGCGTGATGTGGAAGTGGGAGACCTGCATCGCGACGAGGGAGCAGCTCAAGTTCGTCTCTCCGGATGGGAAGCGGGTGCTCGTGATCGACCCGTTCCCGGCGGCCCTGCCGGGCAACTGGAAGGACGTGGAGGTGGCCACGCTCTACGAGCACGGCGTGCGCATGAAGGGCGCGAAGGCGGGAGCCCTCGTCGGCGCGCCGGTCGAGGTGCGGGAGCCCACGCCTCGCATCGCCTGGGTGAAGGGCCAGACAGGCATCGAAGGGGAGCCACCGCACTACACCTCCGACGGGAAGGCGGTCGAGTTCGAGACAGCGGACGGACATGCATTCCGCCTGGGCTTCGAGGGAGAGGGCTTTCCGGCCTCGTCCGAGGAGAAGCACGCCTTCGCCGCGACGGAGGGCATGTACCGGTACAAGGACGAGAAGGGGACGGAGCACTTCGTGGGCTCGCGCGGGGAGATTCCCGCCCGGTATCGCGCCCGGGCCGTGCCCGTGGAGGCCCAGGTGGGCGTGTTCACCATGAAAGGCCCTCTCGCTGGAGAGGAACCACCTCCTTCCGAGTCCAAGCCGGCCGACTCCAAGCCGAAGCCTCCATCTCCACCCGTTGCCGGTAAGGACGGAAAGGACCCGGGTCCCAAGAGCACGCTGGAGAAACCCGAGGTGCCCACGCCCGCCGAGCTCCTCGAGAGGGCCCGCGAGACCGCGAAGAAGGCCGAGGAGTCCCAACACAACAAGGAGAAGGCGTTGGACGAGGCGCAGCAGAACGAGAAGCACTGACTGCTACTCGTTGGACGTTCTGCAATCATCTCAAAGTCACGAGCTAGAAACGCCCGACCATGGACCTGGACGACATTTTCGAAGCCTTTCGCAGGACGGGCCGCAAAGGCGGCGTGGTGGCGTTCCTGCTCGGCGCCATCATCCTAGCCGGTGGCATTTCTCTCGCGCAGGACGCGAAGAAATCGTCGCGCCATTTCGACGGCGAGCTCGAGATCATCGCCGCGTTCTTCATCGTCGGCGGCGTAGCCACCGTGGGAGGACTGAAGCTCATCGTCGAGGGAGACAGCGCCCGGTACGAGCCGCCACCCGAGCGCGCGCAGCCGAGGGATCCACTCGACTCCGTCCCCCTGCCCTATGCGCTGTGCCTCCAGTGTCCACGGGTCGTGAAGAACTGGCACGTCACGACCTGCACCCAATGTGGAAGCGACCTGGTGAACATCCGGAGCGAGGAGGACGAGCAATGGGCCCGCGAGACGCTGGCGGCCCGAAATGGCAGGCCAGTGGCGCGTCCCGCCCCCCGGAAGGCCCCCAGAGCGCCACGGCGCACGAGATGACGGGGGATCCATCGTGAACCTCCTCCTCCTCCAGGACTCCGACTTCCTCCCGGACGGCACCGTCCAGATGACCGGCCGCCGCGCCCAGCACGCCCGCGAGGTGCTCCGCGCCGAGCCGGGAGAAACACTCCGCGTGGGCAGGCTGGGCGGGCTCGTGGGCACCGGCGAGGTACTGGAGAACACCCCGGGCCTCCTCCGCCTGCGCGTCTCCCTCACCGACCCGCCTCCGCCTCGCGCGGGCGTGGACCTGCTGCTCGCCATTCCCCGCCCCAAGGCCCTCAAGCGCGTGCTGCCCGCCGTGGCCCAGCTCGGCGTGGACCGCGTGGTGCTCGTCAACGCCGCCCGCGTGGAGAAGAGCTACTTCGACTCCAAGGTGCTGGCCCCGGACTTCGTCGAGGAGCTCCTCCACCAGGGCCTCGAGCAGGCCCGCGACACCCGGCTCCCCGAGGTGCTCGTCCGCGAGCGCTTCCGCCCCTTCGTCGAGGACGAGCTGGACACCGTCTTCGGCACCGGCGCCCTCCGGCTCCTCCCCCACCCGCCCGCGCAACAGCCGCTCACCCGGACAGGCGTTCATGACGCACCGCGTGTGGTGCTGGCCGTGGGCCCCGACGGTGGCTGGGTGCCCTTCGAGGCGGAGCTGCTGGAGGCCCACGGCTTCCGCCCCTTCTCCCTGGGCCCTCGGATCCTCCGGGTGGAGACGGCCGTCCCCGTCCTCCTCGGCCAGGTGGCATTGCTACGGGAGGACACTGCGCGCACGACCTAGCGCATCGTGCTTGAAGGCGCGCGGGGGGTTGTTCAAGAGTCGTCCCCCATGGCGAAGACGACCAAACCCAGAGCCCAAGCAACCGCCGCAGTGAACACGCCGCCGCAGGACGAGGCGCCCGAGCAGCAGCCCCTGGTGACTCCCGAGTCCGAGGCCAAGGCGAAGCCCGCCAGCCACGACACGGCGCCCCCGCCCGCGCTGCTCGACTTCATGATGACGGGGTGGAAGCCCCAGCTCGGGAAGCTGCCGCCGAAGCTGAAGTACGCGGAGTCCTTCGCGGCCCGCCGCAAGGCGCTCTCGAAGCTCTTCCCGGGCGAGACGCTCGTCATCCCCACCGGCCACGAGAAGGTGCGCGCCAACGACACCTACTACCGCTTCCGGCCGGGCACAGACTTCTACTACCTGACGGGCAACATGGAGCCCGACTGTGTGCTGGTGCTCCAGCCGAATCAGGGCGGTGGCCACACGGACATCCTCTTCGTGGAGCCGAACCCGGGCCGCAGTGACTCCACCTTCTTCACGGATCGCGTGAAGGGCGAGCTGTGGGTGGGCCCGCGGCTGGGCGTGAAGGAGAGCCAGGCGCGCTTCGGCGTGCACGAGGCTCGCGGCCTGCCCGAGCTGCAGACGTTCCTGGAGGGCCTGCGGGGCGCGGTGGTGGTGCCCACGCGCGTGCTGCGCGGCCACTCGGCGAAGGTGGACGGCGCGGTGCCCGAGCACGCCGAGCGCGACAAGCAGCTGGCCACAGCGCTGTCCGAGATGCGGCTGCTCAAGGACAAGCAGGAGGTGCGCGAGCTGGAGGCGGCCATCGACTCCACGCACCGGGGCTTCGAGGACGTCATCCGCCGGCTGAAGGCGGCCCGGAGCGAGCGTGAGGTGGAGGGCGTGTTCAACCTGCGGGCGCGCGTCGAGGGCAATGACGTGGGCTACGGCACCATCGCGGCGGCGGGCCACCACGCGTGCGTGCTGCACTGGACGCGCAATGACGGCGACCTCAAGAAGGGCGAGCTGCTGCTGCTGGACGCGGGCGTGGAGGGCAACAGCCTCTACACGGCGGACATCACGCGCACGCTGCCCATCTCCGGCCGGTTCTCCAAGGAGCAGCGGGAGATCTACGAGCTGGTACTGGAGGCGCAGGATAGAGCCATCGACGCGGTGAAGCCGGGCAACGACTTCATGGAGCCCAACCGGGTGGCGATGCGCGTGCTGGCCGAGGGCCTGTACGAGCTGGGCATCCTCAAGACGAAGCCAGAGGAGGCGCTGAAGGACGAGAACCAGTTCTACAAGCGCTACTCGCTGCACAACGTCAGCCACATGCTGGGCCTGGACGTGCATGACTGCGCGCAGGCGAGGCAGGAGGCGTACAAGTTCGGCAAGCTGAAGGCGGGCATGGTGCTGACGGTGGAGCCGGGCCTGTACTTCCAGAAGGACGATCTGACGGTGCCGGCGAAGTACCGGGGCATCGGCGTGCGCATCGAGGACGACGTCCTGGTGACGAAGACGGGCTGCCGCGTGCTGTCCGAGGACATCCCTCGCCAGACGAAGGACGTCGAGGAGTGGATGAAGCAGATCTGGAGCGAGAAGCGCTAACTCGACTCCGAGGGTGCTCGGGCTCTTCCGAGCACCCTCCCCTACTTCCGAGGCCCGGACGCCCGGTCGTAGCACCCGAGCAGCAGCCGTGCGCGTGAAGGCCCGGGTTGATGGCCCCACTGAACCACGGGCGTGCCCTGGAGATAGGACTGCATCTCCAGGACCTGCGCGCGTGACACGAGCCCCAGCCGCTTCAGGAGCTGGAGCGACTCGCAGTCCGCGCGCTCCTCGTCGGAATCACTCGCGGACATTCCGTGAGCGCACGCGTGGCCGAACCAGAAGAGCTGCACCGGTGAAGGCAGCCGCGCCAACAACGCGGGGTTGTACTCGACATGCGCCGGTACGCCGGGCCACGCGGGGAACCACAGCCCGACATCCGCGAGCGAGGTATTCGGCACGAAGGCCACCGGCACGCCCGAGGTGGACACACAGGACATGGGCACGCCCGCGATCCGGGGATGGTACGGAGTCGAGGGTTGGGCCCGCGCGAGCCCGGGCAGGCCCGCGAGCGCCGTGAGCAACAGCAAGAGGCAACGCGTCCTCATGGCTCCCGAGAGCCTCCGAGCTGATCCAGCTCCACGTTGAGCCGGGCCAACAGACGGGTGAGCTCCGCTCGATCCTGCTCCGGCCACGAGGCGAAGACGCGGCGCAGCGGCTGCATCCGGGCCAGGCGGGCCTTGGCGAGGCACTGCTCCCCTTGGGGCGTGACACGCAGCAGCGCCGAGCGGGCATCGCGCTCGTCCGCGATGGCCTCCACCAGCCCCACCTCCTCGAACCGTGCGAGGTGCCGGCTCGCCGTCGACTTGTCGATTCCGAATCGGCGGGCCACCTCCCCCACCCGCAGCGGCCCGTCATCCGACAGCCGCACGAGCAACGCGTAGGTCCACCGGCCCAGAGTGCCCTCGTCGTCCTCTTCCGTCCAGATTGACCGGAGCGCGCGCCGAACGAACACGCTCATCTCCCGCTCCAGGGCCGTGAGCGTCGTCTGCTCACGTGTCTGTTCCTGCCGCTCCGCTTTCCGATGCTTGTCCATGTCCCCTCTACCTTTTCAATGACGCAAGACGGAGGAGAAGTCCATGACACGGCAAGTCGTTGCACGGCGCAACGATCGGCAGTATGTCCCGCGCAACCAACCCGAGAGCAGCCCGGCACTGCCCCACCCTCTGATGGGAAGGAACCGGACCGCCCTGAGCTGGGACGAACAAGGAGGCGGTGGGCCATGTGTGGAATTGCTGGATGGGTGGACTTCGAGCGGGACCTGACGCAGGAGCGAGGCACGGCGCAAGCGATGACGGACACGATGCGCAACCGGGGACCCGACGCCGAGGGGCTGTGGTTGGCCCGGCACGTGGCGCTGGGCCATCGGCGGCTGTCCATCATCGACCTGGAGGGCGGACGGCAGCCGATGGTGGCCGAGGAGAATGGTGCACCGGTGGCGGTCATCATCTACACCGGCGAGGTCTACAACTTCCGGGAGCTGCGCTCGGAACTCCAGACGCTCGGGCACCGCTTCCGGACCCAGAGCGACACCGAGGTCGTGCTGCATGCCTGGCAGCAGTGGGGCACCGCCTTCACCGAGCGGCTCAATGGCATGTATGCCTTTGCCATCTGGGACGTGCGCAAGCAGGAGTTGTTGCTGGTGCGCGACCGGATGGGCATCAAGCCGCTGTACTACTACCCCACCCCTGCGGGCGTGCTGTTCGGCTCGGAGCCCAAGGCCATCCTGGCCAACCCGCTGGCCCGTGCGGAGATGGATGACGATGGGCTGCGCGAGGTGCTGTCCTTCAGCAAGACGCCGGGGCGAGCCGTCTTCCGTGGCATGAGGGAGCTGCGTCCCGGCCACGTGCTGACGGTGCGGCGCGGGAGCCTGCGGGAGCAGGCCTACTGGAAGCTCGAGTCCCGGCCCCACACGGATGACCTGAAGACCACGGTGCGCACCATCCGCGAGCTGCTCGAGGACATCGTCGCCCGCCAGCTCATCTCCGACGTGCCACTGTGCTCACTGCTGTCGGGCGGACTGGACTCCAGCGTCATCACCGCGCTGGCGCAAAACGCCCTGCGGGCCCAGGGAGCCGGACCCGTGCGCTCGTTCGCCGTGGACTTCGTCGGCAACGCCCAGCACTTCCAGCCCGATGAGATCCGCGGCACGCCCGACGCTCCTTTCGTGGCCGATGTGGCCCGGCACGTCGCCTCGCACCACACGGACATCGTCCTCTCCGCCAACGAGCTGGCGGACCCCACCGCACGCGAGGCCGTGCTGCGCGCCAGGGATCTACCCCAGGGACTCGGAGACATGGACACGTCGATGTACCTGCTCTTCCGCGCCATCCGCCAGCACTCCACGGTGGCGCTCTCCGGCGAGTCGGCGGACGAGGTCTTCGGCGGCTACTCGTGGTTCCACATCCCGGAAATCGTCTCCGCCAACACCTTCCCCTGGATAGCCATGACGCTCATGCGGAGCGGCGCCAGGGCGCGCACCGAGGCGTTCGCCCCGGACCTGCGCCAGCGGCTGGGCCTTGAGGACTACATCGCCTCGCGCTACCAGGAAGCGCTCGCCGAGGTGCCCCACCTGGAGGGCGAGTCGGGCCAGGAGCGGCGCATGCGCGAGATATTCTATCTGCACCTCACGCGCTGGCTGCAGATGCTGCTGGACCGCAAGGATCGCATGAGCATGGCCACCGCCCTGGAGGTGCGGGTGCCGTTCTGCGATCACCGCCTGGTGGAGTACCTGTTCAACACGCCCTGGTCGATGAAGACCTTCGACGGGCACGAGAAGAGCCTGCTGCGCGCGGCCACCGCCGACGTGCTGCCGCGCTCCGTGGTCGAGCGGCGCAAGAGCCCCTACCCCTCCACGCAGGACCCCGAGTACGCGAAGGCCCTGCGCCGCCAGCTCGCCGCGATCCTCGACAACAGCCGGGCCCCGGTGTTGCCCTTGCTCGACCGCACCCAGGTACGCGCGATGGCGGAGGACACCCAGAGCCCATCCACCCAGTTCTCCCGGGCCCCCCTGGAGCAGGTGCTGATCCTCAACGACTGGCTGACCCGGTACGAGGTCCGGCTCGTGAGCTGACGGGCTCCGCCGCGCCTGGGCTACCCCGCGTCCACTTTGAACTCGCGGGGGAGCGTCGAGTCATCGGGCGTCACGGTGAAGGACAGGCGGCCGATCTCCCGCCCGTCCTCGGTCTCCATGGAGACGCGCCAGTCCCCGACCCGGGGGTTCGTCACGTACGCGAACGTCCGGTAGCCCCGCTCCCGCCCGCCCTGCTCCAGGTAGAGGTCGTCGTACGCGTGGTACTCCGTCCAGCCCTTCTCCGGGTCCTCGTAGAACCAGCGGATGACGAGCCGGGTGCCCCGGTCTCCTTCCCGCTGGGGCTTGAAGCTCGCGGGCGCGAAGACACTGGCGAAGAAGTAGACCCTGTCCCCCGGGCGCGCCCGGAAGTCCTGGTCCCCGCGCTCCCACAGCTTCCACTCGGAGCGCTCGTGGAGCAGCCGGTAGTCCCGGCCCCGAGGGCCCTTCACCACCTCCACGCCGTGGTAGATGCCGCTGGACAGCATGGACAGGGGCACCGGGGGAATGGCCTTCAACAGGTACAGCCCGAGCAGCAGCACCTGGACGCCGAGTCCCGGCAGGGCCACGTGCCGCAGCGTGCGCCGCCTGTCTCCACTCCATCTGCGCACCAGCAGGGTGAGGATCAGGGTCGCCACGCAGGACAGACCCGCCGCGGCCATGAACAACGTCCCACTGTAGTAGCCGAGCAGCACCGGCAGCAGGTACGCGAAGTATGAGGTGACGCAGAAGCTGAAGAGCGCCACGCGCACCACCGGCCCCCGGGCGCGGAAGCGCGGCAGCTCGTTGGCCACCAGCAGCCCGAACACCCCGGAGAGGAACAGGAGCGCCGTCAGTCCGGAAGCGCTCTTGAAGTAGAAGAGCGTGTAGGGGCTCAGCAGGCCTCCGAGGAAGAAGTGCAGCGCGTCCTCGCGAAAGCGCCATACGCGGGCCAGCCAGCGCGGCGGCTCCTCGCGCCAGTTCCAGCGCAGCTCCACCCCCAGCAGCAGCGCCAGCACGCCCAGGAACACGCCCTGCTTGGTGAGCGCGAAGCGGTTGTCGATGCGCGGCAGCGTGGCGATGTCGAAGGCGAAGCTCGCGAAGAAGAAGATCGCCAGCTCCCACTTCGCGTGGCGGGAGCGGAAGTCCTTCACCCGCGCCCTCAGCGAGGGAGACTTCTCCGTCGGGACGCCGTCCTCGGGCGGAGGGGTGACGGCGGGCGGAGGAGTGACGGCGGGCGCCTCGGAGACGACGGCGGGCGCCTCGGAGACGACGCCGAGCGGACCCACGGGCTCCAGCGCCGGAGTCTCCAGCTCAGGAGTACCGGTCGTCTCTCCAGGGGTGCGCGGTGTTGCTGTAGCCACTTCGTTCCCAGAAGCCTGGCGAGTCATGCCGGAGGAACTCGATGCGGCGGATCCACTTCGCCCCCTTCCAGGCGTAGAGCTGGGGCGTGATCATCCGCACCGGGCCGCCGTGCTCGCGCGGCAGCTGCTGCCCATTGTACGTGTGCACCAGCAGCACGTCGTCCTTGAGGGCCTCCTCGAGCGCCAGGTTGGTGGTGTAGCCGTCGTAGGCGTGCGCGAGGATGAATCCCGCCTCGGGCAGCGGCCGGGCGAGCGCCGCCAGCGTGGACAGCTGCACCCCCACCCACCGCACATCCATCAGGCTCCAGCCGGTGACGCAGTGGAAGTCGCTGGTGTCCTCGTGCTGAGGCAGCGCCAGGAAGTCCTTCCAGCTCAGCGTGACGGGCTGCTCCACCGCGCCGTTGATGCGCAGCTCCCACTGCTCCAGCGACGGGTGCTCGAACTCCGCGCCCAGGTCCAGCACGGGCCACTTGCGCGTCTGTGTCTGCCCCGGCGGCAGCTTGGGCATGCCGTGCCGGTTGGGAGGACCACTGCCCTGGGGGCGCTCGTCACTCACGCCCGGCGTGCGAGCCATCTTCTCCAGGTAGCGCGCCCGCAGCTTCAGGCGCGCCTCGATGATTCGCTGCTGCTTGTCGTCCAGGGCGGACATGTCCGTCAGGCGGGCGTCTTGCCGGCGACCATGTCCGCCAGCTCGCCGCGCTCTTCCAGCTCCATGAGGATGTCCGAGCCCCCCACGAACTTCCCGTTGATGAACACCTGGGGAATCGTGGGCCAGTTCGTGTACTCCTTGATGCCCTGGCGAACCTCGGGATCGGCCAGCACGTCCACCGTGTGCACCTCGCCGTGCTGCTGCAGGATGTGCAGCGCCCGCGCGGAGAAGCCGCACTGCGGGAACAGCGCGTTGCCCTTCATGAAGAGCACGATCTTGTGGTTGCCCACTTCCTTGTCGAAACGCGACTTCAGCTCTGCATTCATCGTTCCACTACCTCGTCAGCGAGACCCGAGCTTCTTCCACTGCTCGGGCGAATAGGTCTTGAGCGCGAGCGCATGCAGCTCGCCAGTCTTCAGCCAGTCCTGGAGGGGCGCGTACACCATCTGGTGCTGCTCCACCATGGACTTTCCCGCGAAGGTGGGGCTCACCACGCGCGCCTCGAAGTGGTCTCCCGTCCCCGTGGTGTCGCGCACCTCCACCTCCGAGCCGGGCAGTGCGCCGAGAATCCGCTGGCGGATGGCATCCGTTGCGAGCATCAGTTCAGTCCCTTCCCCTTCAGGAGCATGGCCGGGTCCACGCCCATGCTCTTCAATGTGTTGTCCCAGAGCAGACTCGGATCCCCCTCGAGCACCGGCCGGGCGGACGCCTCGGCGTAGAGCCACGAGCCGGAGGACAGCTCACTCTCCAGCTGGTTGGGGCCCCAACCGGCATAGCCCAGACAGAAGCGCAGGTGCACGCCCGGGTCCTTGAGCAGGGGGCCGAGCGTGTCCAGGGTGAGGCTGAGGTAGAGGCCGGGCACCACCTCGTGCTTCTCCGTCGCACGCTCGTCGTCGTGGAGGACGAAGCCCCGGTGGTTCTCCACGGGCCCGCCCATGAAGACGGGCTGGTGGGTCCGCTCGGGGGCGATGGTGAGGGACTGGTTCTTGGCCAGGTCCCCCAGTGTCAAGGAGGCGCCCCGGTTGATGATCAGCCCCATGGAGCCGGACTCCCCATGCTCGAGCATGAGGACGACCGAGCGCCGGAAGTTCGAATCCGTCAGTTGTGGCGTGGCCACGAGGAGGCCGGGAGCGAGTGTCTGCACACTGGGAAGTCTCGGCGCTTCGCCCCTTGCGCGCAACCGATTCGTACCCGTACGGGGCCGGGTGTCGGACTTAGTGCCAGCTCGTGTGCCGGGACTGCAGCGCCTGGGCGAGCTTCTCCGGCGCGAGCGGCTTGCCGATGAACAGATCCGCCCCCAGCCCCTTGCACTTGCGCGCCATGGACGCATCGCTCATGGCGCTCACGCCGATGAGGACGGCCTGGGGGAACTTCTCGCGCAGGCGGGCCATGAGGTTGGTGCCGCTGCGCCCGGGCAGGAAGACGTCCACGATGGCCGCGTCCATGCGCTTGTTGCGCACGGCGAACTCGGCCTCCTCGGCGCTGCCCACGGGCAGTGGCGCGTAGCCCCACTGGGTGAGCAGCTCCACCAGCAGCTCGCGGTGGGCCGGGTCATCCTCGACGATGAGGACCGAGCGCTTGACCTGCTCCAGCTTCAGGTTGTCGTCGGCTCGAGTCCTGGAGCGGGCATGGCCCGTGGCGATGGGAAGCTCCTCGTTGACGATGGACATGGCAACCCTTGGGGTGAGAGGGGGGATTTGTGTGGTGGCAACGAACACACCCCTGCTCGGAATTCCACATTGGCAACGTCCCAGAGGGCGAACCGCCGCCTCCCTCAAGTGCGACGCGTCCCCGCCCCGAGCGCCTGGGAGGCCAGCGAGGCGCCGAGCACCAGCAGCACGAGCAGTCCCCAGGCGGGCAGCACCACGCGGGCCCCGCCCTCGTAGATGAGGGCCGCGTAGCTGGTGCCCAGGTAGCGGCCGAGCGACATGGGCTCCATGCGGGCGATGCCGAAGAAGCTGACGGTGGACTCGGTGAGGATGGCCGTGGGCAGGCGGCTGAGGAAGACGGCGAGCACGAAGGGGCGCAGCGCGGGCCAGAGGTGGACGCGCAGCAGGTGCCAGCGGCTGGCGCCGAGGGCGCGCGAGGCGGCGATGAACTCCTGGCCCTCGAGCGTGGCCAGGCGGTTGCGGAACATGCGCGCCGGGCCCGCCCAGCCCACCAGGGCCAGGGACACCACCATGAGCCCGAAGGGGCCCAGGCCGCCCGCGTGGCCCGCGTCCAGCATGGACTGACCGGCGAGCTGCAACACCATCACCACCAGCACGTCCGGCAGCGCGAAGACGGCGTCCACGGCGCGCAGCAGCCAGTGCTCCACCGCGCCGCCAGCGGCCCGAGCCCCCATGGCCACACCGAGCCCCAGGACGGTGGACAGCGCGCCGGCCGCCAGGCCGATGGCCAGGGAGACCCACAGGCCCCCGAAAGCCAGCTCGCACACCGTGCGATCAGGGTGGGTGGGGTCCATGCCCAGCGGACAGGTGCGGGCGAGCGCCTCGGGGAAGACGCGGCCGGCGAGCCAGCTCGCGAGGCCCAGGCCCACGAGCAGCACGAGCCCCACCCACGCCCGCGTGGGCACGCGGCGCGCGCTCATGTGCGGGCCTCCCGGGCGCGAGGGTCCACGAGGAGCCGCACGAGCTCCACCGCGAGCCCGACGACGACGAGCAGCGAGGCGAAGATGGTGGTGGCCACCACCACCACGGCCACCTGCTTCTGGAGCACGGCGAGGACGTAGAGCTGGCCGAAGTACGGCAGGCCGAAGACGCGCTCGGCGGCGAAGGAGCCGGCGAGCAGCGCGGTGGCCACGGGGCCCACGGCATCCAGGAGCGCGGGCAGCACGTTGGGCAGCACGTGGCGCCACAGGACGGAGCGCGGGGACAGGCCCTTGCCGAGCGCGGTGCGCACATAGTCGCGAGCCAGCTCCGTCTCGAGCGCGTCCGCCACCAGGGTGCCGAGGAAGATGCCAGGCCACACGGAGATGACGAACGCGGCGCACAGCTCGGGCAGCAGGTGCCCGCGCTCCACCACGGAGGGAGCGAGCAGCAGCGCGGGGATGAAGACGGGGGTACCAAAGGCCGCGGCGGGCAGCGCGTCCCCGAGCACGGAGAGGCGGCTGCGGCGCCACCGGGCCCGGAGCAGCGCGAAGGCCAGGGCCCACCCGAGCGCGAGCACCAGGGCCACCAGGCCCACGCCCACGCTGCCGGAGAGCTTCCACAGCAGCTCATCGCCGGTGATGCCCTGGGCGCTGGTGCCCAGCCGCTCGCCGCGGAAGAGCTTCTCCCACGGGCGGAGGAAGCCGAGCGGCTGTCCCAGGCCGAGGTCCCTCCGGTAGGACGCGAGCACCTCTGGAGCCACCTGGCGCTTGGCGTCGTCCGCGGTGGTCAGCGGCAGCGCGGCCATGAGGAAGTAGGAGGCGATGGCGACGATGGGCACGAGCACCAGTTGCCGGCCGATGCGGACGAGTGCGGGAGACATGGCTCAGCGCACCTCCGCCGGAGCCCCGCCCAGCCGCAGCTCGCGCAGGGAGAGGAAGTTGAAGGGGTCCACGTCCACGCCGTGCAGGGAGGCCCGCGCCCGGAAGTAGCGGTCCGGGTGGTACAGCGGCGCGATGACGGCCATCTCGTCGAGGAGCACCGCCTGGGCCTGGCTGTAGAGGGCGCGAGAGCGGGCCTCGTCGGGCTCGGCATCCGCCTCGTCCAGCAGCTTCTCGAAGCGGTCCATGGGCTCACCGCCCTTCTGCGTCTCCCAGCCCGACTGGTGGAGCCCGCTGCGCTCGAAGAGGGTGAAGAAGGTGTTGGGGTGCGCGTAGTCCGCGCCCAGGCGGCGCATGTAGAGGTCGTAGGCGCGCGGGCCCTCGGCGGTGCGGCGGGACAGCTCGGCGGTGAAGTCCGAGCGCGCATCCACCGTCACCTGCACGCCCACCTTGGCGAGCTGCGCGGCCAGGCGCTCGGCGATGGCCACCTCGGGCACGAAGGAGTCCCCCGCCCGGTAGACGAGCCGCAGTGGACGATCGAGGCCAGGGACACCCGCCAGCTCCGCGCGGGCCCGCTCGGGCTCGAAGTGGGGCAGGCGCGCGGCCTCCTCGGGCGTGGCGGCACCGGGCAGTTCGGGAGGGAGCAGGACGTTGCTGGGGCGCACGGCGGGCAGCAGGCCCTTCATCAGGGCCTCGCGATCGATGGCCCGGGCAATGGCTCGGCGCACCTCGGGACGGTCGAGCGGAGGACGCTCGGTGTTGAAGACGAGGAAGTAGGTGGAGAGGAGGGGCTCGCGCTGGAGGTCGTCCGGACGGCGGCCCTGGAGGGCGACGGCGCTGTCCACGAAGACGAAGTCCACCCGGCCGCGCTCGTAGAGGGCGGGGCCGATCTCGGACTTGAGGAGGGTGAGCACGGGCGCGGGATGCTCGCCGGGGCCGAGAGGCGGCGGGAAGGCGGAGTGCGGGTTGTAGACGAGCCGCACGCGCTCTCCGGCACGGTCCCAGCTCTCGACGCGGTACGGGCCGAGCGCCAGGGGATGGCCATCGCGAGGCCGGTCGAAGTAGTCGCGCACCTCTTCCTCGGACTTGCCGGCGAGGACGGCGGAGGGCGTGGGGAAGAACAGGTAGAAGTTGGCGAGGCGCGCGAGGAAGTAACTGCGAGGCCTGGCCAGGGTGACGCGCAGGGTGTGCGAATCGAGGGCCTCGACGCCGACGCGAGCGAGCGCTGCCTGAACCTCCTCGGAGGGCGCGCCCTTCTCCTGGAGGGCAAGCACCTCGTCGGCCCCAGCGAGGTCGGACATCTCCCCGCGCTCGCGGCCCAGGAGGGCACGGTGCCAGCCCATGACGAAGTCCTGGGCGGTGAGCTGGGTCACCCCATCGGACCAGCGCACGTCCTGGCGGAGGTGGAAGGTGTAGACCTCCCGGCCATCGGCGGTGCGGGAACGGTCCCAACGCTCGGCGAGCCCGGGCTGGACGGAGTGATCCGGCGCGAGCGAGGTGAGCCCACGCTGGGTGGCGAGCATGACGGGGTAGTTGGCCCAGCTATTGGGGTCGGAGTAGCTCCAGTCGAGCGTGGTGGGCATCGCGGGGACGATGACCTTGACGCCCGGGTCGGGCTGGAAGCCGCACCGACCACAGCCCCCGGCCACGAGGACCAGGACGAGCATCAAGGCGAGTCGGGACGAGCGCACGAGGGGAGCCACGGGGGCGGGTTGTACCGCGCTGGCGAGGCGGCGTGCGACCACCAGGCAAGGGAACACCCACCCTTCAGCCCACTCCCAGAGCGAAACATCACCTGGAGGTGCCTCCCAAAAACCAAGAATGGCTCACGTTTTGACTATCAATTCCCAGAGAGGAAAGGAGGGCGGCGAGCGTCCTTGAAACCCGGAAATCCCGTCGCTAGGGTGGCGGGCGGCGTGAAACCCCGCTCACGCGGATCGACAAGGAAGCCCCCCGATGAAAACCCGCCGTTCTTCCTCGATGCCACCGGCGCCCAAAAGCAACCCACCGGCGCCCAAGGCACCCCAGCGGAGCAACTCCACTTCCAATGTGAGCACCCCCAAGACCGGCGCGCCGGCGACCTCCAGCCCGCCGACGGTGACGGGGTCCTCGCAGAGCACGGGCAGCACCTCGAGCTTCAGCAGCAAGCCGAGTTCCTCCTCGAGCCACGTTCCCACGAACACCGAGCTCTCGCCGCGCCCCGCCTCGCCCAAGCCCGCGTCCGGCCAGCCGCCGAAGAGTGTTTCGTCGTCGCTGGATGACGAGATCAAGCAGAACCGGGCGAACCTCGCGAAGACCCAGCAGACCGGCGCGTCCCAGGGCGCCCAGGACGCTGGGGTCATCGCGAACGTGCGCCAGCGGATCAGCGAGCAATCGGACAAGTTCGAGCTCAAGTACACCGACAAGGAGCTGGGGGAGATCACGGACCTCGGCAAGAAGCTGGGCATGTCGGATCGTGAGGTCGAGAACCTGATCTACGCGGGCTCTCGCAACGCCAAGCGGATCGATGCCCCCGAGCTGAAGCAGCAGATGGAGAACTACGCCAACATCGTGACCAAGCGTGGTTATCCATATCGCTTCGAAAGCAAGGAGCAGTTCCAGGCGTTCAGCAAGGACCTGCTGCAGGGATTGAAGGCAAAGGGCTTTCCGAACAACGACGTGCGCATCCAGGGCTCGTCGCTGCGCAAGCCCACGGCCGGTGACGTCGATGTGTCCATCCTGGCGAACAAGAATGATTTCGCCAACGCGCTGATCAAGAACTACGACAACAAGCTGACGACGAAGGCGGACGGCAAGAAGATCAGCCTCCAGGGCAAGTCCTTCGACGAGCTGTCCGCGCTCGCTGACGACATCAAGAACAACAAGACGAAGTACAACTCCCAGGCGAGCACCTTCCAGAACGCCATCCACACCGGCATCATGCACTCGACGGGTACGGGCAACCGGGCCATCAAGGACGTGGTGAAGGACATGCAGAAGAACTACCCGGACCTGAACATCGAATCCCTCTCCCTGGTGCTCAAGGGTGGCAAGTTCGACGTTCCTCCCGACATGCACGTGAAGTAAAGGCCCGAGGACAATCGCCATGGACAAGATCGCACTCCACGGAAGTATCGGCTCTGGTGATCCCGAGGTCGTCTCGCGCTTGTTGGCCTCCTGGATGAAGACCGACAAGATGGACGTCCGGTTCCGGCTCCAGGGAGCCGAAATCAAATACCAGGACGACAAGACGGAGCTCTACAGCTACAACGCGGACGAGGATCCGGAGTACCTGCTCGAGGGCTACCTGTCCGGCTCCCTCGACGACGCCAACGCCTCCTTGAAGCGGCTGCTGCAGCTCTGCCAGAAGCAGGGCTTGGACTGCCGGTTCGAGTACGTCCAGGAGAACGAGGACGGCGAGGAGACGAGCGAGCAGTTCTTCGTCGAGTAGGCCGCACTCCCCCGCCCGGGCTCCCCTACGGGCCTGGGCGGGTTCATGGAAGCGCTCAGGGCTTCGGCGTCCCCTTCGAGAGCCGCGCGAGCAGGGCCGCCTTGAAGTCGTCCGGAACGCACTCCTCGGTTCGCACGTCGTGCAGCAGGGTCACGGTCTCATCCATCTGCTGGACGTACGCCCGGCAGCCAGCGCACCGCGCGAGGTGGGCGCGGTAGCCCAGTTGGTCCAGGACCGAGAGCGCCCCTTCCCGCGCATCCGTCACCGCTTCGACGAGTTGCCGACAGGTGATGATCATCCGCCACCTCGAGCCATTTCACGCTCCAGCGCCGCGCGGATGCGAGATCTACCGCGGTGCAGGAGCACGCGTTGATTGCCCTCGGAGATACCGAGCACGGCGCGCACCTCCTCGGAGCTCAGCCCCTCGACGTCGCGGAGCCCGACCACCGTCCGCTGACCGGCCGGCAGGGTCTCGAGCTCGCGCAGCACGAGCGCCCGAAGCTGCTTGCGCATCAAGTCACCTTCGGGGCCTTCGCCGCCCCAGGCCCGCGGAGGGTCGCTCCACCAGCCGAGGGCCGCGAAGCGTTGGGGCGGCACGGCCGGCTCGGGCGCGTCCGGCTCGGCGTCCAGCCAGGCCACCAGCTCGGTGCGTCCGCGCCGGACCATCTCCGTGCGGGTCCGATTGACGAGGATGCGCAGGATCCACGTCTTGAGCGAGGAGCGTGCCTCGAACTGAGCGAGCCCCGCCATGACCGCCACCCACGTCTCCTGGACGACGTCCTGCGCCTGCGCGGCGTCACCGAGCATCGAACGCGCCAGGCGGATCATGGACGGGTAGAGCTGCTCCACGAGCGAGCCCAACGCCTCGGCATCTCCGGCCTTGAGGCGCTCGACCCATGCCAGCTCGGGCTGGTTCATGGCCACGGCCTCAGGTGAGGAAGGGGCGTCCCGGTTGTGCAGGCTGCTCGTCATGAAGGGGGAAGACCTGGCGAACGATTTTCGTAAGCACCCGTGTAACGCCCGGGCACCTGCCGAGACTATTCGGCATGAAAAACCTACTCCAGACGGTTTCGCTCGCAGTGATGTTCTCCCTGGTGGGCTGCGCCTCGCTTCCGAATGTGCCAGCCCAGGAGGGCAGTGCCCAGACATCCGCCACCACGGGCCACGAGCTCGTCGCCGGAGCCCGGGGCACCCGACTCTTCCAACAATGGTGGCGGCCGGAGGGCCAGCCCCCTCGCGCGGTCGTGGTGGTGGTGCACGGCCTGAAGGATCATGGCAGCCGTTACGAGGAGCTGGCCCGACGGCTGGTGGCGAGGAACTTCGCCGTCTACGCCATGGATCTCCGAGGGCACGCTCACTCCGAAGGGCCCCGCGTCGACGTGGGAACATTCAACGATTACATCGAGGACCTCGACGCGGTGATCAAACGTGTCCGAGAGCGGGAGCCGGGCCTTCCCGTGTTCCTCTTCGGCCACAGCATGGGCGGGATGATCGTGACACGCTACACGCTGGAGCACCCCTCGGAGCTCGCGGGGCTCATCACCCACGCGCCGGCGTTGAAGGTCGACGTTCCCGGGATCCAGGTCGCCAGCATCAAGTTCGTGTCGGCGCTCAACCCGAACGCGGGCCTCTTCCAGCTCGACCTCGACGACTACTCGAGAGATCCCCAGGTGGTGAGCGCCGCCAAGGCGGATCCGCTCATCCACCAGCCCGCGGCCCCCGTCCACACGGCGCGCGAGCTGCTCCGGGCCATCGAGCGCACCAACGCGCAGATGGAAGACATCACCCTGCCCGTGCTCATGCTCCACGGCACCGCTGACAAGCTCACGTCCGCGGAGGGCTCGAAGGAGCTGTACCGCCGGGCCCGCTCCACCGACAAGACGCTGAAGCTCTACCCGGGGCTGTACCACGACCTCGTGCACGAGCCCGAGAAGGAGACGGTGCTCAACGACATCACGGCCTGGCTCGAGGCCCGGGCGCCCGGCGCGGCCGCCCTGGCGAAGTGAAGAAGGCAACGCCCTTATGGGAGCGCGTGGAGCTTGAACCAGCGCTCACCCTTCCACTTTCCGGTGCAGCGTCCGCCGGTCAATGCCCAGGACGCGCGCTGCGGCAGCCTTGTTTCCTCCGTGCGCCTCGATCACCCTCCGGATGTAGGCCCGCTCTATCTCCTCGAGAGGGACGCCCTTCTCCGCCCCAGTCATCAAGAGCGCCGCCACCTCGTCGTCCTTCTGAGGAAAGTCCAGGTCCTCGGGAAGCAGGGTGTCGTGCTCGCTCAGAGCGACAGCCCGCTCGATGAGGTTGGCGAGCTCACGAACGTTCCCAGGCCACGAGTAGCTCGCCAGCCGCTTCATGGCGGCGGCTGAAAGCCCGAGAACTTCACGTGAGTGACGGTCGTTGGCCCGGCTGAGGAACAGGTCCGCGAGCGGCACCACATCTTCGCGCCGCTCTCGGAGCGGCGGCACCTCGAGCCGAATGACGTTCAACCGGTAGTAGAGATCAGGCCGGAACTGCCCTTCCCTCAACAGGGTCTCGAGCGGCTGGTTGGTCGCGGCAATGACTCGGGCTCGCACGGCGACCTCGGCTGTAGCCCCCACGGACCGAACCCTCCCTGTTTCGAGCGCGTGGAGCAACTTCGCCTGGGTCTCCAGGGGGAGCTCACCGACCTCATCCAGGAACAGCGTCCCCTCTCCCGCCGAGACGAAGAGGCCCACCCGGTCTTCCCGCGCGTCCGTGAATGCTCCGCGCTTCACACCGAAGAGCTCACTCTCGATGAGGTTGGTGGGCAGCGCCGCGCAGTTGAGCTGGGTGAAGGGGGCGTCGCGCCTGGAACTGGTGTCGTGAATGAACCGCGCAAGGCAGCTCTTTCCCGTCCCCGTCTCGCCTGTCAGGAGAACGGTCGCATCGGACCTCGCCGCCCGGCGCGCGATGTCCAGCAGCTTTCGCATCGCCGGGCTTCTCGCGACGAGGTCTCCTGGAGACTCGGTGGGCAGCGCCGTGCGCAGGCGGACGATCTCACGGCGCATCTGGCGCTCGCGAAGGGCTCTCTCGATGGCCAGCAACAGCACTTCGATTTTGAACGGCTTCGTGACGAAGTCGCAGGCCCCGGCCTTCACGGCGGCAACGGCCGACTCGATGCTGCCGAACGCGGTGATGAAAAGGACGAGCTGGTTCGGCTTGACCTCGTGGATGGCCGTCAGCAGCTCCGTCCCGCGCATCTCCGGCATCTCGATGTCGGTGATGACCAGGTCGAATTCCTCGAGCCGGACCCGGGCAAGCGCCTCATGGGGCGAGGAAAGACCGACCGTCTCATAACCCTTCTCCTCCAGGCTCTCCCGGAGGAAGTCGACCACCCCCGGGTCGTCATCGAGGATGAGCAGCCTCCTGGCGGACGAACTCATACGGTGAGCTCCTTCGTCTCGTTGTTTCTCACGGGCAGGTGCACGGTAAACCGCGTTCCCTCGTCCTTGCGCGAGTCCACCGTCAGGATGCCCCCGTGCTCCGCGATGATGGACTTGACGACGGCGAGGCCGAGGCCCGTCCCACCGGCATCCCCCCAGGCGGTGAAGAAGGGCTCGAACATCCTGGCGAGCACCTCCTCCGTCATGCCAGTCCCCGTATCCTCGACCACGAGCGAGACGGAAGCTCGCTCCGCGCTGCTCCCGGGAGCCTGGAAGGAGGAGGGCGCGAGGGACAGCTTCACGCGCCCTCCTCGCGGAGTGGCTCGGAGCGCATTTCCAAGGAGATTGAGGATGACCTGCTGGATTTGATCTCCATCCGCTGGCACCCGGGGCAGCACCTCGGGAGCCTCGAACTCGAGCCGTACCCCTCTGCGGCGCGCATCCAGCTCGAGCAGCTCGAAGATGGCGCGCCCAGCGGTGCGGACATCGATCTCCTCGAACCGGGGCGGCTTCCGGCGCGCGAGATTGAGGAGCTGCTGAATGATGCGGGCGATCCGGTCCGATTGCTCGACGAGAATGTCCGCGTTGCGCCGCACTTCAGGAGTGATGTCCGGACGCCCCGCCAGCGCGCGGGCCCGCCCATTCAACACCTGAAGGGGTGAGCCGATCTCATGCGCCACCCCCGCGGCAAGCTGACCGATGGTGATGAGCTTGTCGACCCGCTGGAGCTCCGCGTTGAGTGCGCGCCGCGAGTCCTCCTCCTGGGCGAGGCGTCGCCGGACTTCCGCGAGCTCGCTGAGCATCTCGTTGAACTCGACGGCCACCTCCCCCACCTCATCCCTCCTGTTCACGCTGACACTCGCCTGCAGGTCCCCCCCGCGAACGGAGCGCATCGCCGTCACGAGGCTCGCGAGGGGCTGGCGGACATACAAATGGAAGAGCAGCCAGCCCACGGCGGCGATGCCCGCCACCAGGGTCAGGATGGACAGGAAGATGGCGAGCGCGGTCGTCGTCAGGTCGCGCCGTACATCATCGAGCGGCCGCACGAGCGCCAGCGCGCCCACCAGTGCGTTGTTGTCATCGCGCAGAGGAAGCACCGCGACCAGGTGCGAGAGGCCCGCGGGGCCTTCGAAGCGAACGACCGGCTCGCGTGACGCGAGGACCTCGGCGACCGCCCCCGAAAGCGCGGGGAGGCTCAGACTGCTGCTCCAGGAGCTGGCGCTCAGCCGCGCCTGCGCATCGAACACGAAGACATCGGTCGCCGGATCCTTGAACTCGAGAGAATCAAGGATTTCACGGATGTCCGCGGTCTGTCCGTCGCGGAGTGCGTTCTCGACCGCGACCTGAATGGCCGTGCCCAGCAGTTTGAACTCTTGATCGACCGAATGGCGAAGGTCTGCCTGCTCCTGCCGCATCTGGCGGTAGCCGTACGAGCCGAGGATGAGCGCCGTCGTCAGCGTCAGCCCCAACCAGAGCTTGGTGGCGATCCGCATGGCGGCGGACTGTGACAAAAATGTACATGCGGGTCAATTATGCCCGTACATCCGCTGCCGTGGATCTGGGAAACCTCCTCATTTCAATAGGTTACAAGTACCCAGGTCTGGACCGGGGATTGCTCAAACGTCGGTCCATGACGAAGAAGAACTTCCTCCTGACGGGCATCCTGGCGCTCGCCTGTGCGTGCTCGGGAACCGACGCGGCGACCTCCTCAGCACAGTCACAGCCGAGAGAGCGCCTCGTGGATGTCCTCCGCCTCGGCAGGCACCTGGGACTCCACCGCCCTCCGAAGACGCTCGGAAAAACACAGGCACGCGATCTGCCGTAGCCCCTGCCCCTTCATCCACTGGGAGCCTCTTCCTTGCGTCGCGTTCCTCCGCTGCTCGTCTCCTGCCTGCTGCTCGGGGCCGCCTCCGCCCCTGCCCAGCCCGTGCCGTCCTCCCCTGCTCCGGCTGCCCCGGCGCCCGCCGCTCTCTCCTTGGCCTCGCTGCCGGACGAGGACGGCGTGGCCGCGCTGCTGTGGGATCATTCGCCCGAGTTCGCCACCGCCCGGGCCCGTATGGCCTCCTCGCGCTCGGACCTGGTGCGGGCCGGACTGATGCCCAATCCCGAGCTGGATCTCGGCCTCAACACCGTTCCGCTGGGCCCCACCAACCCGCCGGGCCTCAACCGCTGGACGGAGGTGCCCAACTACGGCGTGGGCATCTCCGAGCAGTTCGAGCTGGGCAAGCGCGGCCCTCGCAAGGACTCGGCCCGCGCGGCCCTGGCCTCTACCGCGCTCGACGTGCAGGCCAGCCTGCGCACGCGCACCTATGATGTGCTGGAGCGCGCGGCCGAGGTCGCCACCGCCGAGGTGCGCCTGGCCGAGTTGGAGCAGCTGGCCGGGGATGCCTCGCGGCTGACGGAGCTGCAGCGCGCCCGTGCGCAGCGCGGTGAGACCGCGGGCCTGGACGCGGACCGCTCCGCACTGGAGGAGGCGCAGCTCCAGGGCCAGCTCGCCGAGGAGCGCAACCACCTGGCCGAGGCGCTGCTCTCGTGCTCGCAAACGGTGGGCCTCGCCTGCACGCCCTTCGGCAACCGGGAGGCGGCGTCCCAGTTCCTCGCCACGCGCCTGTCGCGTCCGCTCCCGGACGCCGACGTGCAACAGCGGCCGGACCTGCGCTCGCTCGAGGCGCAGCAGCGCAGTGCCCAATCCGCCTTGAAGCTCGCCCGGCGGCGCTGGATTCCGGACCCCACCCTGCGCGCCGGCTACCTGCGCGACCAATTCGTCGTCTCCGGCAACCAGCTGAACTCGCTGGGCTTCACGCTCACCGTCCCCCTGCCCCTCTTCGACCACGGCCAGGCAGACAGGTTGGCCGCGAGCACCACGGCCGAGGCCGCCGAGCGCGCCCGCCTCCAGCTCACCGCCCAGGCCGAGCGCGACATGGTCACCCTCTCCGCCCAGCGCCAGGCGGTGGAGGCCCGTCGCGAGCGAGTGCATACCCAGACGCTGCCGCAGGCCTCCAACCTGGTGCAGCGGCTCGAGGCGGCGGTGAAGGCCGGCGGGGCTTCGATGCTGGACCTGCTCTTCGCCCGCCGCACCTACGGCCAGTTCCTGATGGACGCCGCCGACCTGGACCTCGCCGCCTTCCGCCTCTCGGTGTCGATGGAGCGCGTGCGCGCCACCGGCCCCAAGGCCCCCACCGAGCTGAGCGAGCACTTCTGACGTTCTTTCCTTCTCTGGAGACCCCCTACCATGACTGATTCTTCCTCTCGTTTTCCCCGCCGCCCCCTCTGGTTCACCGCCGCGGGCCTCGGCCTGGGCGCCGCCGTCACCCTCGGACTGGTGCTCGGCCGCCCCACTCCCGCCGAGGCGGAGGGCACTGCCACCGTCGATCCCATCGTGAGGGATGAGAGCGTGCACCTGCCTCTGGATGGCCCGCAGTGGCAGTACATCGAGCTCGCGGTGGCCGCCGAGGCTCCGGCGCTCGCGCCACTGCCGGCCCCGGGCCGGGTAGACCTGGACGAGCACCGCACCTCCGCCGTGGGCTCGCCGTTGGCAGGCCGTGTGGATCAGGTGCGCGTGCGCATCGGAGACCGGGTGAAGGCGGGAGACCGGCTCTTCTCCGTGCGCTCGGGCGCCTACGCGGACCTGGACCGCGAGCTGAAGAGCACCGAGTCGGACGTGACGACCCGGCAGAAACTGGTGGATCGGCTGCGCGAGCTGGTGGGCCTGCAGGCCGCGCCGGAGAAGGATCTGCTGGCGGCCGAAGCCGAGCTGCGCCAGGCGAAGCTGGCCCTGGAGGCCGCCAAGGCCAAGCGCTCCAGCCTCTCCGTGTCCGCCGAGGGCGACAACCTCTTCTGGGTGACGGCGCCGCGCTCGGGCACGGTGGTGGACCAGAACGTGACGACGAGCCAGGAGGTGACGCCAGACCGGGACGCGCCACTCCTGCGCATCTCCGACCTGGGCGAGGTGGTGGTGCAAGCGGATGTGCAGGAGGCGGACGCTTCCGACCTGCAAGAGGGACAGGAGGTGACCGTCACCACCCAGGGAGGCTCGGTGAAGCGCCAGGGCAAGGTGGAGCGCGTCTCGGAGGTGGTGGACCCGCAGCGGCGCACCGTGGTGGTCCGCGTCCGGGTAGCCAACGAGGACCGGGCCCTGAGACCCAACGCCTTCGTCGAGGTAACGCCCGCGCCGCCAGCGGACGAGAAGCGGGTGCGCGTGCCCGCCGGCGCCGTCATCACCAACGGGGAGCGCTCGGTGGTGTTCGTGACACACGAGGCCGGCCGATTGGAGCGAGTGCCGGTGACGGTGGGCCGGCGCCGTGATGGCGAGGTGGAGGTGCGCGCCGGCCTGGACGTGGGCAGCCGCTACGTCGCTCGTGGCGCGCTCCTGCTGGAGAACACCATCGAACTGGCGGACTAGCAGCAGCCTGGAGACTCATTCATGTTCGACAAACTCGTAGACTTCTCACTCAAGAACCGGGCCGCGGTCCTCTTCTGCACGGTGCTGATCGCCATCTGGGGATGGGTGAGCTTCAAGGGCCTCACCGTGGAGGCCTTCCCGGACCCCACGGACACGCAGGTGCAGGTCATCACCCTCTTCCCCGGCCAGCCCTCGGAGGAGGTGGAGCGTCAGATTGGCCTGCCGCTGGAGCGCGCGCTCAACGGCACACCGGGCCTGAACCGGTTGCGCAACCTGTCGCTCTTCGGACTGTCCTTCGTCACCCTCACCTTCAATGACGGGGTGGACGGACAGGCGGCGCGCCAGCAGGTGCTGGAGCGGCTGCGCGACGCGGAGCTGCCCGATGGCATCACCCCGGAGCTGGGGCCCTACGCCACGCCCATCGGAGAGGTGTACCGCTACACGCTCAGCGGCGCGAAGGGCGACCCGATGAAGCTGCGCACCCTGCAGGACTGGGTGGTGCGCCCGATGATGCTGCGCGTGAACGGCGTGGCGGACGTGGTGTCCATCGGTGGCCTCTTGCGCGAGGTGCACGTGCAGCCGGACCCGGCGCGCCTGGCCTCCTTCGGCCTGACGCTGGACGACTTGGAGAAGGCCCTCCAGGGCGGCAGCAAGAACGCCTCGGGCGGAGTGCTGGAGCGCGGCGCCGAGCAGCTCGTCATCCGCAGCCAGGGCCTCTTCACCAACCTGGACGACATCCGCAACGTGCGCGTGGCCACGCATGACGGCACCCCCGTCTTCATCAAGAACGTGGCGGAGGTGACGGACGGTTGGGCCCCGCGCCAGGGCGTGGTGAGCCGCGGCACCAACTTCGACTCCGTGGAGGGCATCGTGCTGATGCGCCGCGGGGAGAACCCCTCCGATGTGCTCGCTCGCCTGCGCGACTCGGTGGGCGAAATCAACCACCGCCTGGAGCAGGACGGAGCCCGGGTAGAGCCCTTCTATGACCGCACGGACCTGGTGAACACCACCCTCAAGACGGTGGGCCACAACCTGCTCGAGGGCGGCATCGTGGTGACGCTCGTCCTCTTCATCTTCCTGTTGGACCTGAGGGCGGCGCTGGTGGTGGGCACGTTGATTCCCCTCTCGCTGCTCAGCTCGTTCATCTACCTGAAGATGCGAGGCATGTCCGCCAACCTGCTGTCGCTGGGCGCGGTGGACTTCGGCGTCATCGTGGACGGCGGCGTGGTCATCATCGAGAGCATCCTGATCAAGCTGGCGCTCGACCACGGGCATGGACACGGGGCGCCGCACAAGGAAGTGCCGGTGGAGGACCGCATCCGCCAGGCCACCTCCCAGGTGGTGCGGCCCACGGTATTCTCCATGCTCATCATCATCGCGGCCTACCTGCCCATCTTCATGCTGGAGCGGGTGGAGGGACGCATCTTCAGCCCCATGGCCAACACGGTGGTGGCGGCGCTCGTCGGCGCGCTCATCTTCTCGGTGACGCTGGTGCCGGTGCTGGCCTCGTTCGCCTACCGCAAGGGGACGAAGCACAAGGAGAGCCCGGTGCTGAAGCTGGCCGAGCGCGTCTACGGCCCCGTGCTGAAGTTCGCCCTGAAGAGGCCCGCGCTGGTGCTGAGCCTGGCCACGGCGGGCCTGTTGGTGGCGGGGGTGATGGTGCCTCGCCTGGGCAGCGAGTTCCTCCCCGCGCTCAACGAGGGCAGCATCTACATGACCTTCAGCCTGCCCTCCAACGTCTCCCTCACCGAGGGCCGCAAGCTGGTGCCGCGCATCACCCGCCTCATCGAGCAGGCCCCCCAGGTGGAGCAGGTGCTCTCCGCCCTGGGCCGCCCCGAGGACGGCACGGACGCCAAGCTGGCCAACAACCTGGAGTTCTTCGTCAAGCTCAAGCCGCCCCACGAGTGGCCCAAGGAGACGCCCACCCTCGAGGACGTGATGGACGCGCTCAAGAAGCCCATCGACGGCATCCCCGGCCTGGAGGTGAACTTCAGCCAGCCCATCGGGGACAACGTCAACGAGAGCATCTCCGGCCAGCAGGGCCAGATTGCCGTGAAGCTCTACGGGGACGACCTGGCGGCGCTGCAGGGGCTGGCGGAGAAGGTGAAGAACACCATCTCCCACGTGGAGGGCGTGGCGGACCTGGGCCTGGTGAAGAGCGCGGCGGTGCTGCAGGTGCAGGTGACGCCGGACCGGGTGGCGCTCGCGCGCTACGGCATGGACATGGGCGAGTTCCAGCACGTGCTGCAGACGGCGCTCAGCGGCCAGCCGGTGAGCGAGTTCTGGGAGGGTGAGCGGCGCTTCGACGTCGTCATGCGCCTGCCCTCCTCCAGCCGCGACGACGTGGAGAAGATCCGCAAGATGCGCGTGCCGGTGGACGGTGGGGTGACGGTGCCGCTCGAGGCGCTGGCCCAGGTGAGCAACGGACAGGGCCGCGCGTCCATCAACCGCGAGAACGGCCGGCGCTACATCGGCATCCGCATGAACGTGCGCGGACGCGACATGGGCTCGTTCGTGGAGGAGGCCCGCGTCAAGGTGGCCAATGAAGTGCCCCTGCCTCCGGGCGTGGGCATCGAGTGGGGCGGCGAGTTCGAGAGCAAGGAGCGCGCGATGCACCGGTTGCTGATGGTGGTGCCGGTGGCGCTCGTGCTGACGCTGCTGCTGCTGTTCAAGGCGTTCAACTCGTTTGGCCGCGCGGTCATCACGTTGATGAACGTGCCCTTCGCGCTGATGGGAGGCGTCTTCGGCCTGTTCCTCGCGGGCATGCCGCTGTCGGTGGCGGCGGCGGTGGGCTTCATCGCCCTGATAGGCCAGGCAGCGCTCAACGGCGTGCTGGTGATGTCGGCCATCGCCGAGCGGCGCGAGGCAGGCGAGCCGCTGGAGTCGGCCATCTTCCATGGTGCGATGGAGCGACTGCGGCCGGTGCTGATGACGGCGTCGCTGGCGGCACTGGGCCTGGTGCCCGCGTGCTTGAGCCGGGGCATCGGCTCGGAGACGCAGAAGCCACTGGCGGTGGTCATCGTGGCGGGCACCCTCTCGGCGTGTGCGCTGACGCTGGTGCTGCTGCCGGTGATGTTCAGGGTCTTCACGCAGCTCACCGAGCGGCTCGTGGGCAAGATGCCCGCGCGCCTGCTCAAGGTGGTACCGGCCGCGGAGAAGCTGAAGAAGACCGGCTCGTGAGCTCGTTGTAGCAGGCAACACCCCTCTCCCGTGTCGGGGAGAGGGTTGAGGTCGAGAGGGCGCATGCCGTGAGCGCCCACTCCCTCTGGGCGAGGACCGTGATGGGGTCTCAACCCCTCTCACCCCACCCCGGTCCTCACTCGTTATTTGGCCGCCTCCAGCGGCTCTCCCACACGGCACTCGGTGCTCGCGGGGCTCATCTACCGGCAAGACGCTGAAGCGAGGCCTCGGCACCCGGCGCGCCGCCCTGGCGAAGCGAGGAAGAAAAAACGGGCCCCAGGGTGATTTCCCTGGGGCCCGCGAATCACTTCACCGGTTCAACCCGTGTGACGCCTACGCCGGAGCGGAGGCGGCGGCCGAGGAGACCTCGGGAGCCTTCTGCGGCTCCGTCTTGCGGCCGAACTCCTCGGGCTTCTCGAGGACCAGGGCCTCGCGCAGCACGTCGTCCACGAACTCCACGGGGACGATGCGCAGCTGGGCGCGGATCTTCTTCGGGATGTCCTTCAGGTCCTTCTTGTTGGCCTTCGGGATGAGGACGATCTTGATGCCCGCGCGGTGGGCGGCGAGCGTCTTCTCCTTCAGGCCGCCGATGGGCAGCACCCGGCCACGCAGGGTGATCTCTCCCGTCATGGCCACGTCCTTGCGCACCGGAATCCGGGTGAGCGCGGACACGAGCGCGGTGCACATGGTGACACCGGCGGACGGACCGTCCTTCGGGATGGCGCCCTCGGGCAGGTGGACGTGGATGTCGTAGTTCTCGAACATCTTGCGGTCGATCCCGAACCGCTCGGCGCGCGAGCGCACGTACGACATGGCCGCCTGGGCCGACTCCTGCATCACCTCGCCCAGCTTGCCGGTGATGATGAGCTTGCCCTTGCCCGGCATCACGGTGGCCTCGGTGGTGAGAATCTCACCGCCCATCTCCGTCCAGGCCAGGCCCGTGACGATGCCCACCTGATCCTCGCGCTCGGCCACGCCGTAGCGGAAGCGCGGGGTGCCCAGGTACTTCATCGCCTGCTTGCGGTCGACCAGGATGTCCCGCTTGCCGTTCTTCAGGATGTCGCGGGCAATCTTGCGGAACACGCCGCCGATCTCACGCTCCAGCGAGCGCACGCCCGACTCACGCGTGTAGCGGTGGATGATGGTCCGCAGCGCGTCGTTGGTGATGTCCACCTTGAGGTCGGTGAGCCCGTTGGCCTCCTGCTCCTTGGGGATCAGGTAGCGCCGCGCGATGTTCAGCTTCTCCGGCTCGGTGTAGCCGGCGATGCGGATGACCTCCATGCGGTCCTGGAGAGGACCGGGGATGTTGTGCATCGTGTTCGCGGTGCAGATGAACATCACCTTCGACAGGTCGTAGTCGAGGTCGAGGTAGTGGTCGTTGAAGTTGTGGTTCTGCTCGGGGTCCAGCACCTCCAGCAGCGCCGCGCTCGGGTCGCCGCGGAAGTCGGTGGACATCTTGTCGATCTCATCGAGCAGGAAGACGGGGTTGTTGCTGCCCGCCTTCTTGAGCGACTGAATCAACTTGCCCGGCATCGCGCCGATGTACGTGCGCCGGTGGCCACGGATTTCGGCCTCGTCGCGCACGCCGCCCAGCGACAGCCGGACGAACTTGCGGCCGGTGGCCCGGGCGATGGAGCGCGCCAGCGACGTCTTGCCGACGCCCGGAGGCCCCACGAAGCAGAGCACGGGGCCCTTGAGCTTCTTCACCAGCTGCTGCACGGCCAGGTACTCGAGGATGCGCTCCTTGGGGCGCTTGAGACCGTAGTGGTCCTCGTTGAGCACCCGCTCGGCCTCGACGACGTCCAGGCGGTCCTGGGTCTCCTCGTACCAGGGCAGGCTGATGATCCAGTCGATGTAGTTGCGAACGACGGTGGCCTCGGCGCTCATCGGGCTCATCATCCGGAGCTTCTTGAGCTCCTTCTTGACCTTGAGCGTGGCCTCCTTGCTCATCCGCTTGTTCTTGAGCTTCTCCTCGATCTCCTGGATCTCGTTCTTGAACTCGTCGCGCTCGCCCAGCTCCTTCTGAATGGCCTGCATCTGCTCATTCAGGTAGTACTCCTTCTGGGTCTTCTCCATCTGCTTCTTGACGCGGGTGCGGATCTTCTTCTCCACCTGGAGGATCTCGATCTCACCCTGCATCAGCTCGTAGAGCTTCTCGAGCCGCTTGGCCGGGCTCTCCGTCTCGAGCAGCGCCTGCTTGTCATTCAGCTTGAGGGAGAGGTGCGCGACGATGGTGTCGGCGAGCCGCGCGGGGTCGTCGATGCTCGCCACCTGCATGAGCATCTCGGGCGGAATGCGCTTGTTGAGCTTGACGAAGGCCTCGAAGACCGAGTGCACGCTGCGCACGAGCGCCTCGAGCTCGACGGACTTCTCGCTCTGCTCCTCGACCTCCTCCACCTCGACCATGAAGAAGGCGTCGTTGGGCATGAACTTCTTCACCTTTGCCCGGCGCACGCCCTCCACGAGCACCTTCACGGTACCGTCCGGTAGCGGGAGGAGCTGGATGACATGCCCGATGGTGCCGAAGTGGAAGATGTCCTCCGGCGTCGGGTCATTCGTCTTGGCCTTCTTCTGGGCGGCCAGGAGGATGACGGCCTTGTCATCGGGGCCCTTGTGCGCCATCGCGTCCTTCAGCGCCGCAATGGACTTCTCCCGGCCGACGAACAGCGGGACCACCATGTGCGGGAACACGATGATGTCCCGCAGCGGAAGGAGCGGAACGGTGCTCCCACGCTTCTGGGCATCCCTCTTGTCGTCTCGTCCGAAGAACATGTATTCGCCACCTGCCTGCTTGCAACCCGTGGGAGCAAGCCCCTGGAATGTTGCCCGGCCGCACTGCGGGAGTGCGAACGGGTAAGACGGTCTCTATAACACGGCCCCTCCGGCGGCCGTTCCCCGTGTGAAAGATGGGGAACGTTGGCCTGCAAGCAAGGGAACACCTTGGGGCCATCGGGTGTCCGGCCGGTGCTTTAGCGGCCCCGGGATGCGCTCGCAGCGGATGCAATCACGTCCGCCTGGACGCCAAGCACCTCGAAAAGGAAGCTGTAGAGGTCCACGCTGGACTCGATGGCCTTGGCCACCTGGTCCGCCCCGCCGTGGCCTGCGTTGGCCTCCACCCTCAGGAAGGCGGGTGCGGCATGACCCGCGTTCTGCACGGCGGCCACGAACTTGCGGGCGTGCAGGGGATCGACCCGGTCGTCGTGGTCCGAGCCCATCATCAAGAGGGCCGGATAGCGCACGCCCGGCCTCACGCGGTGGTAGGGCGAGTAGGCGTGAAGCACGCGGAAGTCCTCGGGATTGTCGGCGGAGCCGTACTCGGGAACCCACGTCTTGCCACTGCCGAACAGGTGGTAGCGCACCATGTCCAACAAGGGCACCTGGCACACCACCGCGCCATACAACTCGGGGCGCTGGGTCATCGCGGCCCCCACCAGCAGGCCGCCGTTGCTGCCCCCGGAGATGGCGAGCCGGTCGGGCCGGGTATAGCCCTCGCGGACGAGGAAGTCGGCCGCCGCATGGAGGTCGTCGAAGACGTTCTGCTTGCGGTGCAGGCGCCCGGCCTCATGCCAGTCCTTCCCGTACTCCCCGCCCCCGCGCAGGTTGGCCACCACGTACACGCCCCCCGCGTCCAGCCACGGGTAGATGCTGGAGCGGAACGACGGCAGCAGGCTCACGTTGAAGCCGCCGTAGCCGTAGAGCAGCGTGGGGTTGCCGCCGTCCTTCTTCAGGTCCTTGCGGTGCACGAGGAAGAGGGGCACGCGCGTGCCGTCCCTGGAGCGGAAGAAGGCCTGTTCGACGGTGTAGCGCTCGGGATGGATGGGGAGCTCCACCCGGGCCCAGAGCGCCACCCGGCCGGTGGACACGGACGTCTTGTAGACCTGCGGCGGGGAGATGAAGGAGCTGAAGACGAACCAGGCCTCGTCGCGGTCTTCCAGGCCGTAGAGGTTGCTCGCCGCGCCTACGCCGGGCAGCGCCACGTCACGCACCGGCTGGCCCTCCAGCGTCACCAGGCGGACGCGGGTGGTGGCGTCCTTCAGGTACTCGAGCGCCAGGTGGCCACCCACGATGTTGATGGACTGAAGCGAGGCGGAGGGGTCCTCGGGGACAATCTCCTTCCAGGCCGGGCGCTCGGGCGCGTTGGGAGACACCTTGAAGACGCGCTGCAAGGGGGCGCCCTCCTCGGTGAGGACGTAAAACCAGTCCTGCCAGACGTCGACCGAGTACTTCGCGCCCTCGCCCTTCACCAGCAGGCGGAAGTCCCGCTCCCCCACCCGCTTCCACCAGACGTCGTTCTCGTTCCAGCCGCGGGAGATGTAGACGAAGAGGTACTTGCCGTCCCGGCTGACGCCTCCGTTGAGGAACGTCTTCGGGTCGCCAGTGCGCGGGTGCACCAGGGGGTCCGTCTTCGGGTCCGTGCCCAGCTGGTGCAGGCGCAGCTCGGTGTAGCCGGGCCGCTCGGCCACGGGGATGGACGGGTCCGTGGGCAGCCACGCGTAGTAGAAGGACTGATTGTCCGGCGTCCAGCTCGGGGAGGCATACTTGGCCCCCTCGATGACGTCCACCTCGCTCCACGTCCCGGAGTCCACGTCGAGCACGTGGAGGATGGCCTCGTCCGCCGCGTTGGGCTTGCGGGTGAAGGCCAGCTTCCTGCCGTCCCACGAGGGCGCCCACAGGCCGAGCGACACCGTGCCATCCGGGCTCCAGGTGTTGGGATCGATCAGCACGCGCTCCTCGCCCTGCTCGCCCTCGCGCCAGTAGAGGACGGCCTTCTCCTTGTCCTTGTGAGTGCGGACGTAGAAGTAGCGGTTGCCACGCACCGCGGGTGCGGACATGGACTCCACGTAGAAGAGCTCGGTGAAGCGCTGCCGCAGGGCGTCGCGGCCGGGGAAGCGCGAGAGGTGCTCACGGGTGAAGACGTCCTGGGTCTTCATCCACGCCTGCACCTCGGGGGAGCGCTCGTCCTCGAGCCACCGGAACGGGTCCGCCACCTCCACCCCGTGCAGGATGTCCACCACCGCCTCGACCCGTGTGGACGGGTAGTTCATCCGCTTCGTCTCCATGGATGGGAACGCAGATAAGGCGACGCCCCCGTCCGTCCCACGAAAAGTGCGGGACTGGCGGGGGCGTCCGTGTGCTTCAGGACCGGAGGCGGAGGGCTACGCGCTCTCCTTCTTGGGCTCCGTCTCCTTGTTGTCCTGGGAGTGGAGCACCACCGGCTCGCTCTTCTTGAGGATGACCTCCTCGGAGATGACGACCTCGCGAGCCGTCTTGCGCGAGGGCAGCTCGTACATCACGTCCAGCATCGAGCCCTCGAGGATGGAGCGCAGGCCGCGGGCGCCCGCCTTGCGGCGGATGGCCTCGGAGGCAATCGCCTTGAGCGCCCCGTCCGTGAACTTCAGCGAGATGCCGTCCAGCTCGAAGAGCTTCTTGTACTGCTTGGTCAGCGCGTTCTTCGGCTGGCTGAGGATGTTCACCAGCGCGGGCTCGTCCAGCTCCTCGAGCGCGGTGACGATGGGCAGACGGCCGATGAACTCCGGAATCATGCCGAACTTCAGCAGGTCCTCCGGCTCCACGTGCTTGAGCAGCTCGGTGAGGTTGCGCTGCTTCTTGGACTGGATGTCCGCGCCGAAGCCCAGGCTGCGCCCGCCGAGCCGCCGCTCGATGATCTGCTCGAGGCCGCCGAAGGCGCCGCCGCAGATGAAGAGGATGTTCGTCGTGTCCACCTGCAGGAACTCCTGCTGCGGGTGCTTGCGGCCCCCCTTGGGCGGCACGTTGGCGATGGTGCCCTCGATGATCTTCAGGAGCGCCTGCTGCACGCCCTCGCCCGACACGTCGCGGGTGATGGAGGGGTTCTCCGACTTGCGGGCGATCTTGTCGATCTCGTCGATGTAGACGATGCCGCGCTGGGCGCGCTCGATGTCGTGGTCGGCCGCCTGGAGCAGGTTGACGATGATGTTCTCGACGTCCTCACCCACGTAGCCGGCCTCGGTGAGGCAGGTAGCGTCCGCGATGGTGAAGGGCACGTTGAGGATGCGCGCGAGCGTCTGCGCCAGCAGCGTCTTGCCGCTGCCGGTGGGGCCGAGCAGAAGGATGTTGCTCTTCTGCAGCTCCACGTCGTCCATGGCCACCTTGGACTCGATGCGCTTGTAGTGGTTGTGCACGGCCACCGAGAGGGTCTTCTTGGCCCGCTCCTGGCCCACCACGTACTCGTCGAGGATGGCCTTGATCTCACTGGGCCGAGGAATCCTCAGCTTGGTGTCCTTGGTCTCCTCGCGGTCGATCTCCTCCGCGATGATGTCGTTGCACAGCCCGATGCACTCGTCGCAGATGTAGACCGTCGGTCCCGCGATGAGCTTCTTCACCTCTTTCTGCGACTTGCCGCAGAACGAACAGCAGAGGGACTGGTTGTCTCGCTTCTCCACGTTCTTACCCGCCATGTAAGCCCTCGCTGCAACTGCCTGGAGGTGCGCTCTCCACCGGCCCGCCCCCCCTGCCTTCCGCCAATCTAGTCAGCCCCCTTCCGGGGCGTCCACGCGCTTGCGGGGTACTTAACACCCCCCAACATCCAGCGCAGAAAACAGAAGCCGGAGACGCGGTGCAGCATTCCCGCGGCTCCGGCCTGAGTGCCCCTCGAGGGGGCGCGTCTACTTGCGCTCGCCCGGAGGTGACAGGACCTTCCGGGGAATCTGTACCTCGTCGATGATGCCGTAGGACTTCGCCTCGGCCGCGCCCATGAAGTAGTCGCGGTCCGTGTCCTTCTCCACACGCTCGATCGACTGACCGGTGTGCTTGACGATGAGCTCGTTGAGCTTGGCGCGCATCCGGAGGATTTCCTTGGCCTGGATCTCAATGTCCGTGGCCTGACCGCGCACCCCGCCCAGGGGCTGGTGAATCATGATGCGCGAGCTGGGCAGCGAGTAGCGCTTGCCCTTGGCGCCGGCCAGCAACAGGACGGCCCCCATGGAGGCCGCCTGCCCCACGCAGATGGTGGACACCTGGGGCTTCACGTACTGCATGGTGTCGTAGATGGCCAGGCCCGCCGTCACCGAACCACCGGGCGAGTTGATGTAGAGGTTGATGTCCTTGTCCGGGTCCTCGGACTCGAGGAACAGGAGCTGGGCGACGATGACGTTGGCGACGTCATCGTCGATCTCCGTTCCCAACATGACGATCCGGTCCTTCAGGAGCCGGCTGTAGATGTCGTACGAGCGCTCCCCTCGGTGGGTCTGCTCAATGACGTAGGGAACGGGCATGAAGGGCATGACAACCTCTCGAAGGGTCTAAGGAAGAACTCCTAGGAATACTTCGCCTGACCCTTCAGGAATTCAATCGTCTTTTCTTCACGGAGTCGGAGGCTCAACCCCTGCCGCTCCTCCGGGCCCTTGAAGTACTTGCGAACGACGGAGACAGCCTGGTTGGCCTCCTTGGCCAGCTCCTCGATCTTCTTCTCCATCTCCTCGTCGGAGGTCTGGATGTTCTCCTTCTGGGCAATGGCCTCGATGAGGAGCGCTCCCTTTACTTCCTTGGTGGCCTCCTCACGCAGGTCCTCGCGCAGCCGGGCGAAGTCCAGGTTGAGCTGGCGCGGGTCCATGCCCATGCGGGCCATGGCGCGCAGCCGGTTCTCCAGCATGTTGTCGATGGTGCGCTCCACCATGGAGCGGGGCACCTCGAAGGCGTTGCGCTCGATGAGGCCCTTGAGGAGGGCATCGCGCTCGTCACCCTGGGCCTTGTTGCGCTTGCCCGTCTCCAGGTCCGTGCGCACCTTGCCGCGCAGCTCCTCGAGCGTCTGGGCCTGGCCGGACTCCTTGGCGAAGTCGTCGTTGAGCTCGGGGACGACCTTCTTCTTCAGCCCCTTGAGGGTGAAGTGGAAGTGGGCCGTCTTGCCCTTCACGTCCTCGACCCGGTAGTCGGCCGGGAAGGCGTAGTCGAGCTCCTTGGCGTCGCCAACCTTGGTGCCCTCGAGGGCGGCCACGTTGGACTCCACCAGCTCGCCGGGGGCCAGCTCCACCGTCACGCCGTCCGCCTTGCTGCCGGGGAACTCCTTGCCCTCCACGGTGGCGGAGTAGTCCACGGTGGCGAAGTCACCAGCCTGGGCCACGTCACGACCCTCCACCGGCTCCAGCCGGGCCATGCTCTGGCGCAGCTGCTCCAGGCGGTCGTCCACCTCCTTGTCCTCGACCTTCGTCTCGGCACGGGTGAGCGGCAGGCCCTGGTAGTCCTTGGCCTCCACCTTGGGCTTCACCTCGACGCGGGCCTCGAAGGAGAAGGGGGCGTCGGTCTTGAGGCCGGAGTTGTTGGTCACCTGGGGCGGCGCCACGGCCTCCACCTTGTGCTCCCGCACGGCCTCCAACCAGGCGTTCTGCACCACGCGCTGGATGACCTCGTCCTCCACCTGCTCCCGGAAGCGCTGCTCGAGGATGCGGCGAGGCACCTTGCCCTGCCGGAAGCCGGGCAGCTTCACCTGCTTGCCGAGTGCGGCGTACGCGCGGGTGAGCTCGTCGGCCACGCGGGCGTTCTCGACCTCGATGGAGAGCTTCTTCTCGATGGGGGAGAGCTCCTCGACCTGGACCTTCATGGGATGCCTCGCTCGCGCCGGGCGCACGGTGGACGCCGGCGTGTCGAATGGGTGAAGAAGTGCAAATGTGGGACGTGCGCCTTTAGGAGATAGGTCCGGTCCGGTCAACGCGAAATGGCCGGATTGGGCGAGGAGGGACTCGAACCCTCACACCTTGCGGTACCAGATCCTAAGTCTGGCGCGTCTACCAGTTTCGCCACCCGCCCGGGCGCTGTGCGTGCGTTCTACTGGAAACAGGGGATCGGGCGCACGCGAATCCAGAGCCCCAAAAAGGCACCGGGGCTCTCTCATTTCTGAGAGAGCCCCGGCAGTGAGAGCGGAGGGAATCGAACCCACAACCTATGGATTAAGAGTCCATTGCTCTACCAATTGAGCTACGCTCCCGACTCTTGTGCGCCGCCGCGGTTCGTCACCGCGCGTCGACGGGGGCGGCTTGTATAGGGCCCCACCCCCCACGTCAAACTCTTTTTTTCAGGGCTCCTTCGCAACCGGTTCGCGGCCGCTCTGGCGAGCCCGTCTGCCCTCCGGCCGGGCCTGGACGTCCGTTCAGTAAAGGGGATGCCAACGCGCGCTGTCCGGGGTTGAATCGTCCCCGAGGTGCGGGCGGACGGAGGTCGTTCGCCCTTTTCGCAGGCGGAGAACAGAGCAGCGGCATGGAAGCACACAACAAGACGGAAACCGCGTCGGGCCCGTGGAACCCCGAGCGCGTGGAGCTCATCAAGCGGACCATCTGCCCCAAGGGCATCGGGGAGGACGAGTTCGCGCTCTTCATCGAGCAGTGCAAGCGCTCCGGGTTGGACCCGTTGCTGAAGGAGGCCTTCTGCGTGGCCCGCCGGCAGAACGCGGGCAACCGGGAGAGACCCAACTGGGTGACGCGCTACGAGTTCCAGCCCTCGGAGGCGGGGATGCTGGCGCGGGCGGAGCGCTTCCCGGACTTCAAGGGCATCCAGGCGAGTGCGGTGTACGCCGAGGATGACATCATCGTGGACCAGGGGAAGGGCGAGGTGGTGCACCGCTTCAACCCGGCCAAGCGCAAGGGCAGCCTGGTAGGGGCCTGGGCGCGCGTGGTGCGCGAGGGGAAGCTGCCGGTGGTGGTGTGGCTGGACTTCGCGGGCTACGTCCAGCAAACGCCGCTGTGGGCCAAGATTCCCACGACGATGATCGAGAAGTGCGCGCGCGTGGCGGCGCTGCGCAAGGCGTACCCCGAGGCCTTTGGCGGCCTGTACGTGCGCGAGGAGATGCCGGCCGAGGAGTTCGAGCCGCAGCCGGAGCCCGGCCCCCTCACGGGGCATGGTGGCTACGAGGTGCTCGGCGCGCGTCCTGGTCCGATGAAGGCGTCCTTCCCTCCCCTGCCCACGGCACCCCGTGAGGCGCGCGAGGAGAAGGAGCCCGCGGTGGCGCAGGCCCCGCAGGCCCCGGAGACGCCGCGGGAGACCGTGCGTGAACCGGAGCCGGCCGTGGAGTCCGTGAAGGCGCGGCCCTCGGCTCGGTCCGCGAAGGACGTGCGCGAGCCCGCGGCGAAGGAGACCGCACCGGCCGCCGAGCCGGCACCGGCTGCCGAAGCCCCGGCGAAGCTGAAGAGCTCGTCCGTGGTGGTGGCCTTCGGTCCGCACAAGGGCAAGACGGCCTCCGAGCTCAGCGACGAGGAGCTGGCCGAGACGATCGACCTGGCCCACGAGAAGCTGATGGAGCAGCCCAAGGCGAAGTGGGCCCGGGCGATGCGCGAGAACCTCGCGGCGCTCGAGACCGAGGCCGAGCTGCGCTGCCGCGTTCCCGCGGCGGACGACGCCAAGGCCTGAGCTGTCAGGAGAGGAAGAAGTCCCCGGCGTGGCGGCACCCTCGAAAGGGGGTGCTGCTGCGCGCCCGGAGGGACTTGAACCCCCAACCCTTGGCTTCGAAGGCCAATGCTCTATCCAGTTGAGCTACGGGCGCAGAAGAGAGGGGAATTCAGGTGGGCGGCCAACCGGGATCGAACCGGTAACCTCAGGAGTCACAGTCCTGCGCTCTAACCAGTTGAGCTATGGCCGCCGTCACGTCGAACAACCGTCCTGAAACGTGGCGGCTTCCCTACCGTGGAAACCGATACGGTTCAAGCTCTTTGTCACTGCGGAGGATTGGTACGCCAGGCGGGACTCGAACCCACGACCCCCGGCTTAGAAGGCCGATGCTCTATCCAGCTGAGCTACTGGCGCCCAGGGTCCTCCGTCTACTGCGGTACTGCGATATCGGGGCGAGAGGATTTGAACCTCCGACCCCCTGCGCCCAAGGCAGGTGCGCTACCAGGCTGCGCTACGCCCCGATAAAGGTCGGCATTGTTGAACCATCTCGAACGGACGCGCAAGGCAAACGTGTCTGACGCCTGCTCACCCACCGACAGGTGAGCCCCCCGCCAGGGCCAACAGATGGGGCCTCATTTTCCGGAAGGCAACGCCCCGATGAGAGATGCCCGCCTTCTCCTCCGACGTCAGCTCGGCCAGCGCCTTGCCCTGGGGCAGGACGAAGACCGGGTCGTAGCCGAAGCCGTGCGAGCCCCGGGGCTCATGGCCGATGCGTCCCTCGCAACGGCCCACCTCGATGATGGCGCGGCCCCTCCCCGGCAGCGCCAGGCAGAGCGCGCACACGAAGGCGGCGGTGCGCTCGTCGTCCGGGACGCCGGACAGCTCGCCGAGCAGCTTCTCGTAGCGGGCCTTGTCACTCCCCTCGGCGTAGCGCGCGGAATAGACCCCGGGCCGGCCGCCCAGTGCGTCCACGCACAGCCCCGAGTCGTCGGCCAGCGCCGGCAGCCCGGTGGCCTCGGCGTACTCGCGGGCCTTCTTCTCGGCGTTCCCCTCGAAGGTGTCCTGGTCCTCGACGGGCTCGGGAATGGGCGGGAGGTCGCTCAGGGAGACCACCTCCACCGCATCCCCCACGAGGCCGCGCAGCTCGCGCAGCTTGCCCGGGTTGGTGGTGGCGAAGAGCAGACGGGGCTTCATGGCTTCAACCCTCGAGCACCTTCTGCTGGGCCTCGGTGAGCTGGCGGATGGCGGCCAGTCCCGCGTCCAGCATTCCATCCAGCATCTTGCGGTCGAAGAGCTGGTGCTCGGCGGTGCCCTGCACCTCGACGATGCGGCCATCACCGGTGGCCACGAGGTTCAGGTCCACGTCGGCGGTGGAGTCCTCGTCGTAGTCGAGGTCCACCCGCACCTCGCCCTTCACCACGCCCACGGACACGGCGGCCAGCGGGGTCAGCTTGGGCATGCGCGGCATCACCCCGTCCTTGTGCAGCTTGCGCAGGGCGAGCACCAGGGCCACGTAGGCGCCGGTGATGGAGGCGGTGCGGGTGCCCCCGTCCGCCTGGAGGACGTCGCAGTCCAGGGTGAAGGTGCGGATGCCCAGGCCGGGCAGGTCCACCGCGGCGCGCATGGAGCGGCCGATGAGCCGCTGGATCTCGAGCGTGCGCCCGGTCTGCTTCCCCTTGGCGGCTTCACGCTGCGTACGGGTATGCGTGGAGCGAGGGAGCATGCCGTACTCGGCCGTCACCCAGCCGGAGCCCTTGCCCATCAGGTGCGGCGGGACCTTCTCTTCCACCGAGCAGGTGACGAGCACACGGGTGTGGCCGAACTCCACCTGGGTCGAGCCCTCGGCGTGACGGGTGATACCAGGGGTGAGAGTGACGGGGCGCAGGTCCAGCGCCCCACGGTTGAAGGACCGCATGGGAGGCTCCTCGGCAAAGAAAATGGGCCCGCCTCTCTAGCAGAGGAGGCCCCCCGCTGTCCGGCACGAGTCGCGTCCCGTGTCAGGGGGTGGCGGGAGCCGCCACCTTGGAGGGCTTGGGAGCGTCGCGTTTGCGAACCTCGGCCAGGAAGGCCCGCACCCCCTCGGTGATGGCGATGGCGAGCTTCTCCTGGTGCTCGGCCCGGCCCAGCCGGGCGCCCTCCTCCGGATGGGAGATGTAGCCCACCTCGATGAGGACGGCGGGCGCCTCGACACCGTTGAGGACATAGAAGGGCGCCTGGAGCACCCCCCGATCCGAGCCCCCCGTGGCGGCGAT
Source organism: Vitiosangium sp. GDMCC 1.1324 (assembly GCF_003044305.1). GTDB lineage: Bacteria > Myxococcota > Myxococcia > Myxococcales > Myxococcaceae > Archangium. Next base: position 122,464 of record NZ_PZOX01000021.1, read on the forward strand.
GAGCCGCTGATGGATGGCGTACGCCAGGCGCGAGGAGTCCTGATGCGCCTCCGTGCGCGCGAGGTCGTGGAGGATGAAGGCCAGCGTGGAGTCTCCCCGCGAGTCCTTCGCCGTGGGGGCCTCGGCGTTCTCTCGGTCCGCGGCCGCACGCGCGGTGGCGTTGGAGGCGTTGGCCGAGAGGAAGTACGTCTCGATGCCCTGAATGCGAGCGCGCGTGCGTTTGGTGGGCATCGCGTTGCAGTGGATGGACAGGAAGAGGTCCGGCCCGTGCTTGTTGGCGAACTCCACCCGCTCGGGCAGGGGCACCGACTGGTCCTCGTCGCGCGTCATCAGCACCTGCGCCCCGAGCTCCTTCTCCAGGTGCTCCCGCACCCGGCTGGCGACCTGGAGCGAGATGTCCTTCTCGAGCAGCCCCGTGGGGCTCGTCGCGCCCTCCTTGGCACCGCCGTGGCCCGGGTCCACCACGATGCGAGCGGGGCGCTCGGCCGCGAGCGCGGACAAGGGCAGGCAGAGGAAGACGAGGATGCCGAGGGGGCCGGTGAGACGAAGCATCATGCCGGCCCTGGATGCTACCGGAGGAGGAGCACCGCGGCGACTGGGCCCCGGCGCCCCACGCCTCCCAGGCCCACTATCCAACGACCTCGATGCCGGTGCGGCCCTCGCCCACCTCTCCGATGAGGGCCACATCCACCCCGGCCCGCTCCAGCGCCCGGTACGCCTTCGCCACGTCCCGCGCCGGCACCGAGGCCAGCAGGCCCCCGTTCGTCTGCGCGTCGGCGAGCACCCACTGGATGTCCTCGGGCAGCCCCTTGGGGAAGCGCACCTTCTTGGCCACGTGGGCCAGGTTCGACTTCGTCCCGCCCGGCACCACGCCCTGCTGCGCCAGCGCCGGCACCTCGGCGAGGATGGGGATGCGCTCCAGGTCCAGGAAGGCCTTGGCCTTGGCCCCCGTCATCATCTCCAGCAGGTGACCCAGCAGGCCGTAGCCCGTCACGTCCGTGAGGGCGTTCACCTTGAACTTCCCCGAGGCGAACACCTCTCCGGCCTTCTTGTTCAGCGCCGACATCAGCGCCACCACGCGCTCCGTCAGCTCCTCGGAGGCCACGCCGCGCTTGATGGCCGTGGTGGCGATGCCCGAGCCCAGGGGCTTCGTCAGCATCAGCACGTCCCCCGGCTTCGCCCCGGCGTTCGTCAGCACCTTCTTCGGGTGCACCTGGCCCGTCACCGCCAGGCCGTACTTCGGCTCGGGGTCCTGCACCGAGTGCCCACCCAGGATGGGGATGCCCGCCTCGTCCGCCTTCGCCTGGCCTCCCGCCAGAATCCGGGAGAGCTCGTCCAGCGGACGGTCCTTGGGGAAGCCCACCAGGTTGAGCGCGAACAGCGGCTTCGCGCCCATGGCGTAGATGTCCGACAGAGCGTTCGCCGCCGCGATGGCCCCGAACTGATACGGGTCGTCCACCACGGGCGGGAAGAAGTCCACCGTGCTCACCAGCGCCATCCCCGGCGCCACACGATACACGGCCGCGTCATCGTTGGTGTTGAAGCCCACCAGCGCCCTCGTGTCCTTCGCAGTCTTCAGTTGGCGCAGGACCTGCGCCAGGTCCGCGGCCCGGATCTTGGCCGCTCAACCCGCGCAATGTGACAACTCGGTCAGCCTGCGCGGCTTCTGCTCTTCGGACACGGTGAACCTCGAAACCCATGTGAATGGGAGTGGCCCCTCTCCGGAGGAAGAGGGGGGAACATCCGCGAGCGCTCAGCTGGCTCGCACGTACTCGCGCTTGATGAGCTGCAGCACTGCCTCGGCCGCCATCACGTCGTCCTGCTCCGAATGGTCCAACACCCCACCCAGCGACCCGTAGTTGTGCACCGCCTGCAGCACGTCCAGCAGCTCCGGCGTCAGCTCGCGCAGCGGCGCCGTCATCGGCTGGGCCAGCATCAGCTGCGTGCTCATCGCCGGCAGCTCCTTCTGGATGCGCTTGTACTCATCCAGCTGCCTCAGCGCGTCCATCAGCAGCGCCTCGGTGGACGAGTCCATCTCCACCATGAACTCCTGGGGATCCGCCGGCCGCAGCTCGAAGTCGCCCTGCTCCCAGGTGACGATGCGGTTGAAGCTCTTCTGCGGCCCCAGGTTGTGGTTCTCGTCGATGACCGCGTAGTACACGCGGCCCTGGCGCAGGTAGATCTTCCCCTCGTGGTCGTTGCTGACCACCAGCACGCCGTTCTTCTTCGACGTGTGGAAGAGCTGGAGCAGGTCCGGCAGCGGAATCTCCTCGATCTTCCCCGTCATGGACGAGGCCTTCGTCGAGGTGCGCGCCGCCTGCACCGCCACCTCCTCCAGCCGCTGCTTGGCGACGGCGTCGTCGACCTCGCCCGCGCCGGCCCCCTGCAGGATGAGCTTGAGGATGGAGGTGCCGATCAGGATGCGGTCCCCCTCCTTGAGCGTCGCCTGCTTCACCTTCTCGCCATTGACGAACGTGCCATTGGTCGAGCCCAGGTCCTCGATGGAGATCTGCCCGGCCCCGCTGACCACGATGCGCGCGTGCTTGCGCGAGACCATGTCCTCGACGAGCACCATGTCGAGCTCGCTCGAGCGGCCGATGACGATCTGCTTCTCCGCCTTCAGCGGGAACTCACCGCCCTGATATTTGCCGGAGATGAACTTGAGCGCGTAATTCTTGCCCGGCGTCGGAGTGCTCACGGTGCTGCGTCCTCGAGAATGAGTGTTGCCATGGCCCCTCGCATCCCTCCGCCCATTCCAACCCGACCCCAGTGCAGAGCCATCTGAGAATAGCGCAGAGCCTACATGAGACCGGGCGAAAAAAAGAATTCCTCGCCGTTACGGACCAACGAGAGCCGGCGCTGGCCCCGCTCGTCCACGGGCCGGGAGGGCACCTGTCCCTCCAGCCGCCACTGCTCGGTGGCCACCGCCTCGTCGCGCTCGAGCCGCAGGAACCACGCCTCCGCCCGGTAGCGGCGCCGCTGGAGGCTCATCACCCGCGCCAGCTCCTCCTCCCCTCCCCCACCGTCGGCCTCCGCGCCCGGCACGAGCAGCCCCGCCAGCGCCTCCCGGTCCCCCGCCTCCAACGCCCGGCGCCGGGACTCCAGCGCCCGCACCACCGCCGCTAGCCGGGGTGCGGCCAGCCCCTCCGGCATCCACTCGCGCCCGCGGCGGACGAAGGCAATCCGCTCCACCCCGAGCGAACTGACCTCGGTGCGGCCCAGCCGGCCACGGAAGTCCAGCGTGGCCCAGGCCACGGCGCGCTGCCCGCCCGGCTCCACGTTGACGGTGATGCGCGCGAAGTGGTGCGCCAGGGACGTGAGCGGCTCGCCCACTCCGGGCAGGACGAGCGACAGCCCGTCCCGCTCGGTGCCCTTGAGGTGCGTGATGATCTCCACCTCCGGCCCGGCCGCGACGCCCAACAGGCGAGGCACCAGCACCACCATGGCGGCCGCGGCGGCCAGCACGGCGATGAGCACCCCGCCCAGCCGGCTCCAGGCCTCGGAGCTCCTCACGAGCCCATCATCCTCCGGGCCCTCTCAGCGGCCGGCGTCCCCGGCAGGCGCTCGATGACCCGCTGCAGCGTCTGCTTCGCTTGCTCGGGCTCGTTGAGCTCCAGGTAGGCGGCATGCAGGTTGAACAGGGCGTCCGCCTCGAGCTCGGTGCCCGGGTAGTTCTTCAGCAGCCCCTCCAGCCGCTGCACCACGGCCTTCCAGCGCTTGCGCCTGGCGTAGAAGTTGGCCACGTACATCTCGTGCTCGGCCAGCCGCCGGCGCGTCTCCTCGAGCTTCTCCTTGGCCTCGGGGACGTACTGGGAGTTGGGGTACTGGCGGACAAAGTCGTTGAGCGACGCGAGCGCCGCCACCACCTCGGTCTGGTCCTTCTCCTTCGAGGGCGGCAGGAGGAAGAAGTCCGAGGGGATGTCCGCGAAGTGGGTGAGGGCCGCCCGGTACGCGGCGTAGTCCACCTTGGCGTGCGTGGGGTGGAGCTTGATGAAGGACTGGAACTTCTCGCGCGCCTCCGGGTAGTGCTCCTGGGCGAAGTCGAGGTCCGCCAGCTTCAGCTCGGCCTCATTGGCCACGTCGAGGTAGGGGTACTTGGTGCGGACGTGCTCGTAGTACCGCTCCGCCTGGAGGAAGTCCTTGCGCTCCAGGGCCTCGTCGCCCAGTTGGAGGTTGGTCTCCGCCGCGGAGGCGTAATCCGGCTCCCCGGCCTGGCCGGTGGAGAGGGCCGCACAGCCGGCGGCGTTGCACAGAAGGGCAGTCAGGCAGACAGCTCGAAGGAAACGCATGGGTAGGTAAGCAAGCTAATCGCCCGGACCCGAAGGTTCCAGCGTCGCGTCACCGAGTACCCGCTGGATGACGTCTGGGGAAAAGCCCCGGCTGAACAGGAGGCGGCCGGCCCGGGCCTTTTCCTTGGGCTCCAGTTCCCGGCCCAACAACCCCCGCCGCTCCAGCACCTGGCGCGCGGCAGCCTCCGCGTCGAACTCCACCGCACCGCTGGCCGCGGCCACCGCCTCGCTCGCCGCCTCGCGGCTCAGCCCATGGGCCTCCAGCCGCTGCTGCACCGCCTGGGGGCCGTACTTGCCCCGCCCGAGCAGCACCGCCGCCCGGTCCCGAGCGAAGCGCTCGTCGTCCAGGTAACCCCAGCCCTCCACCTTCCCCAGGGCGCTCCTGCACACCGGCTCGGAGAAGCCCTTGCGCTCGAGCGCCGTCTGCAGCTCGTGCCGGCTGCGGGCGCGAACGGCCAACAGTCGCAGGCACACGTCCGTCGCGCGCCTGACTTCCTCGGGGGTGTCGTCCTCGGAGTCCATCGCCTGCTCTCTAGCATGTGGTAACAGGCGCGGCATGCACCCCCTCATCTCCCGCTACCTCAGCCCCGAAGCCGCCCGCGAGACGCTCCAGAAGGAGAAGGACGGCGCGCCCCTCGAGCCCGAGGAGCGGTTCTTCGTCCAGACCGCCGCCGCCCACCCGGACAAGCGCAACGCCCTGCTGGGAGGCAAGGGCAAGCACCACCTCTCCTCGGATGCCGAGGCAGCGGTCGTCTTCCTGGCCGCCTACGCCGCCGCGCGAGCCATCGCCGAGGACCCCGCCCTCTCCGCCGCCACCGCCAAGGCCCGCGAGTCCCTCAAGGAGGAAGGCGCCACCGAGGACGAGACGGACGCCTTCATCGCCTCCATCCTGCTGGAGGAGGCCTTCGGCTACGAGGAGGAGGTGGAGGCCTTCGACAGCACCTACATCCAGGAGACGCTCGGCGAGGTGCCCGCGCTCGCCGCCCTCTCCCGCGAGCAGGTGGACGCCTTCCTCATCGGCTTCGAGAAGGCGGGTCGGGACGAGACGGAGCGGAATGTCCGCGCCCGCATCTCCCGGGCCCTGGTGAACACCGCCTGGGGCGAGGGGCCCACCCCCATCAACCCCGAGCACATGGAGGCGCTCTACGAGGCCGAGATCGCCGACAAGCCCGAGGCCGAGATGGAGGCCGGACTGCGCGCCACCGTGGAGTTCCTCCAGGTGCTGGCCAAGGAGGGGCTCATCGGCCCCCAGCGGCTCTCGCGCCTGCGGGCACAGCTCGGGGACGAGGAGGCTTAGGCGGGGACCTCATGCGGCGTCCTTCTCGGGTCCGGGGGGCTTGTCCTGCGTGCCCTCCGCCGAGGCCACCAGCGCGGCCAGCTCCTCGCCCGACATCACCTCCCGGGCGAGCAGCCGCGCAGCCCCTTCCCGAAGCAGATCGATGTTCTCGCTGAGCACGCGTGTCACCCTGGCGTGCTGCGAGTCCAGCAGGCCTCGGATCTCCTGGTCGATGCGCCGGGCCAGCTCCTCGCTGTAGTCGCCGCGCGAGCCCGGCACGCTCCCGTCGTACAGGGGCGAGCGCCGCTCCAGGTCGAACGTCACCGGGCCCAGCGAGTCGCTCATCCCGTACCCCTTCACCATGCTCCGGGCGATGTCCGTGGCCTTGAGCAGGTCGTCCTGTGCGCCCGTGGAGACCTCCCCGTACACCAGCTCCTCGGCCACCCGACCCCCCAGCAGCACGGCGATGCGCGCCTCCAGCTCGCCGCGCGTCATCAGGTAGCGGTCCTCCGTGGGCAGCTGCAGCGTGTACCCCAGCGCCCCGATTCCCCTCGGGATGATGGAGATCTTCTTCACCGACTGGCCCGAGGCGAGCAGGGTGCTCGCCAGCGCATGGCCCATCTCGTGGTGAGCCACGCGCTCGCGCTCCGCGTGGGACAGCACGCGGTTGCGCTTCTCCGGGCCCGCCACCACCCGCTCCACCGACTCCTCCAGCTCGGCGCGGCCCACCGTCTGCTTCTGCCGGCGCACCGCCAGCAGCACCGCCTCGTTGAGGATGTTGGCCAGGTCCGCGCCCACCGCCCCCACCGTCATCGCCGCCACGAACTCCAGGTCCTTCTCGTCCTCCAGCGGCACCTTGCGCGCGTGCACCTTCAGGATGGCCAACCGCCCCGCCCTATCCGGCCGGTCCACCAGCACGTGCCGGTCGAAGCGCCCGGCGCGCAGCAGCGCCGGATCCAGGATCTCCGCCCGGTTCGTCGCCGCCATCAGGATGACGCCCCCGCGCGGATCGAAGCCGTCCAGCTCCACCAGGAGCTGATTGAGCGTCTGCTCGCGCTCCTCATGGGAATTGGGCCCCGTGCCACGCACCTTTCCCAGGGCGTCCAGCTCGTCGATGAAGATGATGCACGGCGCCTTCTGCCGGGCCTGGGCGAACAGGTCGCGCACCCGCGCGGCGCCAACGCCCACGAACATCTCCACGAACTCCGAGCCGCTCATGCTGAAGAACGGCACGTCGGCCTCGCCCGCCACCGCTCGCGCCAGCAACGTCTTGCCCGTGCCCGGCGGGCCCACCAGGAGAATGCCCTTGGGCACCTTGCCGCCCATCCGCGAGAACCGGTCCGGCGAGCGCAGGAAGTCGATGACCTCCTGCAGCTCCGACTTCGCCTCGTCCACGCCCGCCACATCCGAGAAGCGCACGGGGATGGACTTCTCCACGTACACCTTCGCCTTGCTGCGCCCCACCGACAGGTAGCCACCGGGAGTCCCCGTCCCCGTCCCCGCCGACGGCGACAGCCGCATCACCAGGAAGACGAGCCCCAGCGGCAGCACGAAGAGGCCCAACTGGACCCACGGGTTGCCCGGCACCGTCCCCGTCACCTTCACCCCGTGCGCGACCAGCTCGCGCATCAGCTCCGGATCCTCCACCCGGATGACGACGAAGGGCTTCGGCTCACCGCCCGGCGGCTCGGGTGCCATCGTCCCGCTGATGCGATCAGCCGAGACGGTCACCTCCCGCACCTTCCCAGCCGTCAGCGCCTCACGAAACTCGGAGTACGAGAAGGAGGCGTGCTCCACGCGGTCCAGCAGCTGGTAGCCCAGCGCCAGGAGCACCATGAACAGCAACAGCTGCCACCATCGGCCGCGCTCCACGGAAGGCTTGGGGTTCATCATCGGGTTCTCGGTGCGGCCATTGAGCCACGAACCCGGCCCGGAGCAAACGGTGTTCCACCCACGGTGCCCCGCGCCTCCAGCGCCCCTGATTCAGGAGCCTGCAAGAGGTGCGGACGGGGCACCGGGCACCGCAAGGATTGCGGCGTGACGCCTAGAAGCGCTCGATCTGGAAGTCGTCGTCGCCAGCGGGAGCCTTCGGTGCCGCGGGCGCGGGCGCCGGTGCCGCGGGACGGGGAGCCGCCGCGCCCACCGTCGGAATCCCCGCGCGGGAGGTGGGGGGAGCGGCAGCGGGCACGCCCGGACGAGGCACGGAGGAAGGCGAACCGGGAACGCCCGGACGGGCCGCGGCGGGCGTGGGCGCCGGACGGGCCGGGGGCGCGGCGGGCGCGGGCTGCTGGCTCTGGCCGAAGCTGGCCGAGCCCGGAATGGGCTTGGCGCCGCCGCCCTCGAAGTTGTCCCACTTCGAGTCCGAGGTGGCGCTGATGCCGGAGAAGCGCAGCGCGAAGTCGTCCGGGTTGGTGGCCTGCCGGTGGGCCTCCTCGTAGGTGACGAGCCCCTGGCGCACCAGCGACATCAGCGACTGGTCGAAGGTCTGCATCCCGTACGTGTCGAAGCCCTGGGAGATGGCGTCGGGGATCTCCTTCGTCCGGTCCTTGTCCTCGATGAGCTCCTTCACGCGCGTGGTGCAGCGCAGCACCTCCACCGCGGCCACGCGGCCCTTGCCGTCCGCGCGCGGAATGAGGCGCTGGCTCACCACCGCCTTGAGCACGCTCGCCAGCTGGATGCGCACCTGCTTCTGCTGATACGGCGGGAAGGCCGACACGATGCGGTTGATGGTCTCCGTGGCGTCCAGCGTGTGCAGCGTGGACATCACCAGGTGGCCCGTCTCCGCCGCCGCGAGCGCCGTCTCGATGGTCTCGTGGTCACGCATTTCGCCCACGAGGATGACGTCCGGGTCCTGCCGCAGCGCGCTCTTGAGCGCCTGGGCAAACGACATCGTGTCCACGCCCACCTCGCGCTGGTTCACGATGGAGCGCTTGTCCCGGATGAGGAACTCGATCGGATCCTCAATGGTCATGATGTGGTTGGTCTCGGTGGCGTTGATGTGATCGATCATCGCCGCGAGCGTGGTGGACTTGCCCGAGCCCGTGGTGCCCGTCACGAGGATGAGGCCGCGCTCGTCCAGGCAGATCTTCTCCAGGATGGTCGGCAGCATCAGCTCCTTGATGGCCATCACCTTGGTGGGGATGACGCGCATCACCGCGCCAATGGTGCCGCGCTGCTGGAAGACGTTGACGCGGAAACGCCCCAACCCGGGAACGCCGTAGGCCAGGTCCACCTCGTTGCTCTGCTTGAACTTCTCCTTCTGGAACTCGTTCATGATGCCGAAGGCCATGCGCGCCACCTCCTCGGGAGGCAGCCGCTTGCCGTCCTTCAGCGGCACCAGCGAGCCGTCGACCCGGAACATGGGCGGCAGGCCCGCCTTGAGGTGGATGTCGGAGGCACCGCCGCGGAGCGCAATCTGGAGGATCTCGTTGAGTTCCATGGATGGTCCGGGATGGTAGCACGCCCAACCGGTTCGACGAGGGGGCCTGGGACGCGGCTCGAACGCCTGCTGTGTCCCGCAAAGCACAACGGCGGAGGCTCCCGAAGGAACCCCCGCCGTGCGTGTAACTCCAGCGAAACCGAGTGAAGCTGGATTAGCGCTTGGAGAACTGGAAGCGGCGACGCGCGCCCGGCTGGCCGTACTTCTTGCGCTCGACGGCGCGGGCATCACGGGTGAGGAAGCCGGCCTTCTTCAGCGCGGGGCGGAAGTCCGGGTTGTAGTTGCACAGCGCCCGGGACAGGCCGTGGCGGATGGCGCCCGCCTGACCGCTCAGGCCGCCGCCGCGCACGTTGACCTCGATGTCGATCTTCCCCTTCTGCTCCAGCACTTCCAGCGGCTGGTTGAGGATCATCTTCGACGTCTCACGGCCGAAGTACACGTTGATATCGCGGCCGTTGACAATCACAACGCCGGTGCCCGGGCGGATCCACACGCGCGCGGTGGCCTCCTTGCGGCGGCCGGTGCCATAAAAACCCTTCTCGGTGGCGGTAGCCATGTCGTCTCTTCTCTAAAAGGTGCGGAAAGTGTGGAAGGAGAGCTACGCCTCGACCTCGCGCGCCACCGGCTTCTGGGCGGCGTGCGGGTGCTGGTCACCGGCGTACACCTTGAGCTTGGTCATCATCTGGCGGCCGAGCGCGTTGCGCGGCAGCATGCGGCGCACCGCGTTGGCGATGATGTCCTCGGGGTGCCGCTGACGCAGCTTCTCGAGGTTGGTGATCTTCAGGGCGCCCGGGAAACCCGCACGCGGGTGCCGGTAGTACATCTTCGCCTGCTCCTTCTTGCCCGTCACGCGCACCTTGTCGGCGTTGATGACGATGACGTGGTCACCCGTGTCGATGGACGGGGTGTACATCGCCTTGTGCTTGCCCTTGAGCAGCGTGGCGATCTGGCTGGCCGCGCGGCCGAGCACCTTCCCGTTCACGTCGATGATGTGCCAGTCGCGCTTGATATCCGCCGGCTTCGCGCTGTAGGTCCTCTGCGACATTGTTTGAACTCCAAAAGGCATGGTAGGCGCCTGAGGCGCCTGTAGCCGTAGCAACCGCGGTTCCACCCCGTGAACTTCCAGGCTGGACCGGAAAGGCCGACCGTCTTAGAGGGGGGCGGGAGGCAAGTCAAGGTCGCACTGCGTTCAACGTGCCCCACCCGCCGTACCGGTCGGAGCAGGCCCCGGTCCCGCCGGCCCCCCCACAATCGTCCCGGCCGAGGGGGCCGCTCCCCCGCCTGCCCCCTGGGCGCCGGCCTGCGGGGCCTTGAAGCGCTCCTTGAGGTTGGCGAAGAAGTTCTTCTCCTGCGCGGTGGGAGGCCCCTTGCGCGGGGCGTCCAGGTCCTCCAGCTCCACCAGCTCCGGGGGGATGTCCTCCAGGAAGCGCGAGGGGGTGCGCGGCACCTCCTTCCCCCGCTTCACCCGCATGGCAGAGCGGGTGAGGTAGAGGACCTCCTTGGCCCGCGTAATCCCCACGTAGCAGAGCCGGCGCTCCTCCTCGAGGTTCTGCGCCTCGCCCTGCATGCCCTTGTGGGGCATCAGCTCCTCTTCCATTCCGATGAAGAAGACCACCCGGTACTCCAGGCCCTTGGAGGCATGGAGGGTCATCAGGGTGACGGCCTTGTGCGCTCCGGGCACCTCCTCCTCTTCCTGGCGCGTGTCCAGGCTGAGCCGGTTGAGGTACGTGAGGAGGCTGGCCTTGGGGCCCTCGCGCTTCTCGAAGGACTCCAGGGAGTTGATGACGTGGTCGATGGACTTGAGCTTCCGGTCCGCGCTCGCCTGCGAGGTGGTGAGCGACTTGGCGTCGTCCTTGTAGCCAATCTCCTCCAGCAGCTTGCGCGTCACCGCCGCGAGCTGCCCCTGCTCGTACGATTGCCGGTAGCGCTCCACGAGCTGGAGGAAGTCCTTCACCTTCTCGGCCGCGCCCTTGGGCAGATCCTCGTAGCGCTCGGCGCGCTCCATGGCGCCCCAGAGCGACACGCTGTCGCGCCGCGCGTGCGCCACCAACCGCTCCATGGTGACGTCGCCGATGCCTCGCGCCGGCACGTTGATGATGCGCAAGAGCGCCGTCTCGTCCCGCGGGTTGGCGATCAGCTTGAAGTAGGCGATGACGTCCTTCACCTCGCGCCGATCGAAGAACTCGCTGCCCGACACCACCTCGTAGCGGATGCCCTTCTCACGCAGCATCTCCTCGATGGGGTGGGCCTGGCCGTTGACGCGGTAGAGGACGGAGATCTCATCCGCGGGGATGCCTCCGGCCACGAGCTTGGAGACCTCGTGGGCCACGTACCGGGCCTCCTCCTCCTCGGTGGGGGCCGTCACCACCTTGATGCGCGGGCCCCCCTTGCGATCGCACCACATCCGCTTGGCCTTGCGCTCGGGGTTCTTCGCGATGACGGCGTTGGCCGCGTCCAGCACCACCTGGGTGGAGCGGTAGTTCTGCTCCAGCCGCACCTCCTTCGCCCCGGGGAAGAACCCGTCGAAGTTCAGGATGTTGCGCACCTCGGCGCCGCGCCAGCTGTAGATGCACTGGTCGTCGTCGCCCACCACGCACACGTTGCGCGTCTCGCCGCTGGCCAGCAGCTTCAGCAAGTCCAGCTGGGCCTGGTTCGTGTCCTGGAACTCGTCCACCAGGATGTAGCGGAAGCGCCGCGTGTACTTCTCCCTCAGGTCCTCGTGCTCGCGCAGCAGCCGGGACGGGAGGATGAGCAGATCATCGAAGTCCACCGAGCCCTGTGCCTTGAGGGCGAGCTGGTAGGCCTCGTAGACCATGTGGGCGATGAGATCGTAGTCGTCCCCCTTCCCCTCCCCGAGCGGCTCGGGCGTCTTGCCCGCGTTCTTCGCCTTGGAGATGAGGCCGAGCACCTTGCGGGGATCAAAGGTGCGGTCGTCGATGCGCCGCTCCCGCATGGCCCGCTTGATGATGGCCGCCTGATCGCCCTGGTCGGCGATGGAGAACTTCTTGGGCCAGCCCAGCCGGTAGATGTCCTCGCGGAGCATCTCCGCGCCAAAGGCATGGAAGGTGCACACCAGCACGTTCTGGGCGCGAGGCCCGGCCATGTGGACCAGGCGCTCCTTCATCTCCGTGGCGGCCTTGTTGGTGAAGGTGACGGCGAGGATGTTCCGGGCCAGCAGTCCACCCGGCCGCTGGTCGAGCAGGTGGACGATGCGGTTGGTGATGACGCGAGTCTTCCCGCTACCTGCGCCCGCCAGCACCAGGAGGGGGCCCTCGGTGGTGAGCACGGCTTCGCGCTGCGGGGGATTGAGCTTCGAGAGGTCCATTGCGCGCGGCCCGGGGATACCCTTTGATTCTCCCGTGCGCACCTATTCTTTTCCGCGGCGGCTCATTCTCCTCACGCTCGTCGCGAGCACCGCCTGCACCGGTGGTGGAAAGAAGACACCGGATGGCCCGGAGGTTGCCTCCGCGAACACTCCGGCGGCCTTCCCCTGCGCTCATTTCGAGGACTTGCGGCGCTTCCTCCCGGAGACGATGGAGGGACTGGTCCGCGCCCGGGACGGGGGCTCCACCGGCCGCTACGACGACGTGTCCATCAGCGAGGCCGAGCGCAGCTTCACCCACGGTGAGGACCGGGAAGTGAAGGTGCGCATCGTGGACACCACCCTGGGGCAGAAGCTGGGGCAGAGCATCCGCGCCGCGGCCGAACAGGGCCGGAGCCGGGCCCAGAATGATCCCACCGCCCCCATCTTCTGGAAGGACAAGCAGGCGGTGGGCTTCGTACGCTACGACGAGTCGACGCGGCAGGCCGAGGCCAGCCTGCTGGTGGGCGACCGGTACGTGGTAGCGGTAAGCAGCCGTGGCTACCCGGGCACCGTGGAGGTGCGCCGGGTGGCGCGTGACATCGATCTCGAGGGGCTGGCGCGGCTGGACCGGGCCCCGGGTGGTGCGGACCACCCATGAAAGGAGCATCCGTGGTGAAGGACAGAGGGTCGCGGGCGAACGTCCCCGAGGTGCTCGAGCAGGAGGCCCAGGCGCGCCGGGAAGTGGCCGCCATGGGCAAGCGCGAGTTCCTCGAGCAGTACCAGCGGCTCGCCAAGCTCTACACGGCGGACCCGGGCAACCCCGGCTCCTATGCGTGCGAGGGCTGTGAGCGGTGCGCCAACTGCATGTTCTGCCGCGACTGCGACAGCTGCTACCAGTGCACCCACTGCACCCGCTGCGAGCTGTGCAACAACTGCACGCACTGCGTGGACTGCAAGCAGTGCCACCAGTGCGCCTACTGCGTGCAGAGCGAGAACTGCACCGGCAGCGCCTACCTGGTGCTCTGCCGCAACATGTCCGACAGCAACTACTGCTTCGGCAGCGTGGGCCTCTCCAAGAAGGACTTCCACATCCTCAACGTCCCCTTCCCCCGCACCGAGTACTTCAAGCAGGTGAAGCGGCTACGCGAGGAGATGGGCGTCTGAGGCCCACCCCGCCGGGGGCGACTCCTCCGGCGGTTACAGAGCCCGGACGAAGAAGGCCTTGAGGTACTCGGTCTCCGGCAGGCCGCCGAGCACCGGGTGGTCCAGGCCCGCCCCCCGGCGCTCGAGAATCTGCACCGGCCGCTTCGCGTCCGCGGCGGCCGACAGCACCATCTCCTCGAAGGCCTCGCGCGACAGCTTGCCCGAGCACGAGCAGGTGACGAGCAGCCCCTCGGGACGCAGGCACTTGAGGGCGCGCAGGTTGAGCTCGTGGTAGGCGCGCAGGGCGGTGGACAGGCCCTCGCGCCGCTTGGCCAGGCCCGGAGGATCCACCACCACCGTGTCGAAGCGGCGACCGGACTCGGAGAAGCGGCGCAGCACGTCGAAGGCGTTGGCGTTCTCCACCGTGACGTTGGAGCGCCCGTTGCGCGCGGCGTTCGCCCGGGCGCGCTCGGAGGCTTTCGGGTCCTGCTCCACCGCCAGCACCGAGTCGCAGCTGCGGCCGAGCGCCAGCGCGAAGCCCCCGTGGTAGCTGAAGAGGTCCAACGCCTCGCCCCGGGCGAGCTCTCCCGCGCGCAGGTGGTTGTCCACCTGGTCCAGGAAGGCGCCCGTCTTCATGTCGCCCAGCAGGTCCACCTCGAAGAGGTTCTCCCCCTCGTGGTAGGCGAAGCGGGCCTCGCCCTGGCCGTGCAGCAGCCGCACCTCGCGGGACAGGCTCTCGAAGTCGCGGCCGGAGGCATCGTCGCGGCACACCACGTGGGTGGCCCCGGTGAGCTCGGCCAGGGTGCGCGCCACCCACTCCTTGCGCACGTCCATGCCCTCGGAGAGCGTCTGCAGCGTGAGGCCCGCGCCGTAGCGGTCCACGAAGAGGCCGGGCAACAGGTCCGCCTCGCCGTGCACCAGCCGCAGGCCGTCGCGGTGGCGCAGTGGCGCGCGGCGCGCCAGGGCCAGCTCCAGCCGGTGGCGAAGAAAAGCCTCGTCCACCTTCTCCTCGGCGGGGCCCTTGCGCGTCAGCAGCCGCAGCGCCAGCGGCGAGCGCTGCGCATAGAAGGCCTGGCCCACGGGGTTGCCCTGCGGATCCACCACCGACACCACGGCGCCGCGCTCCTGCGTCTCGGGCGGCTCCACCAGCTCGGTGCGGTACAGCCAGGGGTGACCCCGGCGCAGGGCCTTGGCGCCCTTGAGGCTCACCCGGGCGGTGGGAAGGGTTGATGAACGGGCCATGGCCTCTTGTGTCACTCCAGACCGCGGGCTGCCAACTCCTGATCGTCCTCGCCCCGCAGATGCCCCACCTCGTGGAGTAGCGTCACTTTTATCTGCTCCCTCAGCTCCTCCCGGGAGCGCACCGCGCGAGCGAGGTTGAGACGGTAGAGGGCTACCGAGCGGCAGGGCGTCTCCGTCCCATCACAGGGCTCGCCCAGCGGCGGGCCGCGGAACAGGCCGAGGATGGAGGGAGACAGGGGTGGCTCGCCGGAGAGCAGGTCCGCGTCCGCGGGCAGCTCCTCGGCGCGCACCGGCACCCCCGTGAGATCCTTGCGCATGTCCTCGGAGAGGGCCGCCACGGCACGGGCCACCTCCTCGCGGAACTCGACCTCGGTGGGCGTGGGCGGTACCGGAAAGTCCTCCGGCGCGAGGGCACGTGCCTTGTCGAAGTGCGTCTGCGCCTGCTTCCACTTCCCCTCGCGCTCCAGCAGCAGGCCGAGGTGGTAGTGCGCATGCGCCCCGCGCTCCAAATCGTTCACCAGGCCGGAGAAGGCCGCCCGGGCCTCGGCGAAGCGGCACAGCTCAAAGAGGGCCAGGGCCTTCTCGTAGGCGGCCTCGTGGTTGTTCGGCTCGCGTGCCAGGACGAGCTGCGCGCGCTGGAGCGCCTCGCTGGCCTGCCCCAGGTCGTTGAGCGCCATGGCGGACACCAGGGCGAAGCGGGGCAGCTGCTCCGGCGACACGTGGGCCTGGGAGAGCCCGCGCTCGGCGTAGAGGGCGCCCAGCTCGTCATACTCGCGGCTGGAGGGCAGCTGCACGGCGTAGAGGTGCGCCGCGCCCAGCAGTGCGTCCGGGTGGCCGGGGTCGATGGCCAGCGCCCGGGCATAGGCCACCTGCGCCTCCGCGGTGCGGTTGAGGGCGGCCAGCGCCTCGCCACGCGCCGCATGGGCCGCGGCCGAGTCTGGCTCCAGGGCGGAGGCCTGGGCGGCGCAGGAGAGAGCCTCCGGGAACTTGCCGTCATCCAGGTAGTCCAGCGCCGCGTCGAGCGGAGTGGCCCCCTCCGCCCGGCACGTGGGAATCGGCTCGGGGACGGGAGCCGCGACGGGCATGGGCGCCGAAGCCACCGCGGGAGTGCCCGCGTCGGGCACGGCCGGAGTGGACGAAGGGCACGTCCGCTGGCAGGCGCCGAGAAGGAGGAGACAGAGGGCGAACGGACCGCGCCGGGACATGGGGAGACGCAGGCTACGGCATCGCTCGCACCTCGGGAAGGTATCAGCTGCCTGCCTGCCCGCCCTGCGATGGAGTCCCCCTGAAAACGACGAGGCCCGTCACCGCCGCATGGCGAGGACGGGCCCCGGAGTGAAAACTCAACCCCTTCCTACATCTCGGACGGGATGCAGGACTGCTTGCCGTCCGCCTGGTCGTGGCGGCAGGCGTGCAGGTTGCGCGACACGGGCAGCTCGTAGATGTACTGCAGCACGTCCGAGTTGGCCGACACCTGCGTCTGGCTGGCCTTCTCGCGGTTGGGGCCGGGCTCCACGAAGACGGTGCTGTACTTCACCTGGCCCGTCTTCGACACCTGGATGGACGTGGCCACGTCGGGCGGAGGCGCGAGCACCTCGCGCTCCTGGTAGCGCGCGAACACGGTCTTGTCGGAGAAGCCCGCCGCGCAGCTGGGCGCGCCGGTGACGAAGTCCGCCTGGAAGAGGCGGGCCTTGCTCGTGTAGGAGCCGGAGCATGCTGCGGAACCCTTGTTGGGGCCCGAGCTCACGGGGACCGAGTACATGGAGTTCCACATCGTGCAGCTCGCCAGCACCGCCGAGCCGCTGGCCGTCTTGTGCTCCATCCCGTCGTACTCGTAGAACCAGCCGTAGCCATTCGAGGTGGCCACCGGCTTCGTCGACTTGCACGTCGAGCTGCCGGACACGCACGAGCAGACCCCGTCGGCCTTGCAGGTGACATCCGTCACGTTGATGAGGTCACCCGTGCCACCCGTGCCCCCGGTATCCGTCAGCCGCCGGTTGTCGAACTGAGCGGCCAGGTTGGAGGAGACCTTGCCCGGGTTCTCGTCGAAGGTCCGGCTCTCGGCGCCGCCGTAGGCCCAGATGCCGAAGAAGCGGTTCTTGCCGACGGTGGTGCTCGAGGACGCGGGCTGCTTGACGGCCAGATCCGACATGTAGAGCGTGTTGGACGGGTCCTTCACGCGGCAGTCGAAGACGTTCAACGCGTACTGGCCACACTCCACACTGGTGCGGGCGAAGTCGTAGTTGGTCGTGCTCCCGTTGGAGGCATTGGGGCAGTACAGCGTCTCGCGCTTGTCGAACGTGGCCTTGATGAAGGACGTGCTGCCCTGCGAGCCGCAGTAGTTGAACGAGGACGGCGTATCGGCCCACGGAGTGTATTGCGTCCCCTTGTAGAGGCCGTTGTCGCCCCACGTGTTGGCCATCACCTGGTAGTCCGAGGTGCCGCGCGTCACCTTGTAGCTGACCGACGTCGAGTCACACCCGAGCTTGGAGCACGCCTGCAGGTTGTCGAAGCGGCAGGTGCCAACGCCTTCGTCCAGCAGCGAGTAGCGGTTGCCCGTGCCCACGAAGGCGCGCAGGGCCTTGGTGTCCGACTGCAGCGCCACCGAGGACAGGTAGAAGATGGGCGAGCGCTTGTTGATGTTCTCGTCAGCGGAGGAGGCCACGTCCTGCCGGTCCATCGAGAAGGCGCGCGCGCCGCTCCAGTTGCTCACCAGCCCCGTGCTGCCGATGACGCCCGGCTCGAAGAAGCGCAGCGTCCAGAGCTGGCCGCCCAGGTCGCCCACCATCGCGGTGTCGAAGAAGCCGTCCATCCGCGGCTGGTTGTTGGCGCCGTAGTCCACCATGGCCACCGGGGCCACGATGCCGTACTTGAGGAACTCGCGCGGCTTGTCCCCATCGCCCGTGGTCTTCCCCGCCGGCGAGTACTCCCACTTCCACAGCAGGTTGTCGCGGCGGCCGTCCACCTTGCCGTTCCACACGTCCACCATGTAGATGCCACGGCCCTTCTCGCCGCCAGGAGACCAGCCACCGGAGAGCATCGTCACCCAGCGCTCGGCGGACGGGTTGCCCGGATGCCGCTCCAACCCCGTCGTCGAGGCCATCAGGATGGGCCCGATGGGAGGCGACTTGGGGCTGAGGCTGAAGAGCGTCTTGCCGAAGCGCAGCGCCTCGTCCGTGCACGGCTGCGGGAACATCCAGCGGAAGCCCGGAGCCTGCGCCGCCGGCTTCGACGCCGTGTCCCAGCGCAAGTCCAGGGCGAAGTAGTGCGTACCACCGCGGCCCTCGGCCACCACGGCCACCGTGTGGTACTCGCTCTCGGACTTCTTGCCGTCACCGTTCTCGTCCACCCAGATGTCGCGGATCATGACGTCGCCGTCGACGTAGTAGGCGTGGCCCTGCAGCATGTCCTGCAAGCGCGGCAGCAGGTCCGACGGAATGAAGGCCCACTTCTCCGCGCCCGAGCCCGGCTTGTACTGGACGTTGCACGACGCGTCCTCCTCGCCCGTCCCGTCGCTGAAGGCGTGCAGCATGCCGTCGTTGGCGCCCACGAGGATCAGACGCTCACGCAGCCGCTGCCGGTAGTGGTAGCCGTCGTAGGCATCCCCCGTCTTCGTCCCCGACCCCGACTTGCAGCTCGCGGGATAGGTGGCCGAGTCCAGCGGCGTAGCCGGCACGCCGAGCTGCTCCGTGTTGGCGTAGAGCGTCCGCACGCACTGGGTGCTGATCCCCAGGTCACACAGGAACTTGTCCACCGGCGGGGTCACCACCGCGGGCGACGAGTGGAAGATGTCGCCCAGCACGGACGGCCGAGTGGCGGAGCGGATGCCATCCCCGTCCTCGTCGAACAGATCCTGCCCGCGCACGTACTGGATGATCAGCGCCGCGCACAGCCGATCGAAGTCGGACTGGGTCGTCGGGGTGGTGGCCACCACGCCCGCCTGCACGGTGTTCATCATCTCCGCGGCCTTCGTGACGGTGACGCCCATCTTGTCCAGGATGAGTCCCGGCAGGTAGGTCGTCCCAGAGCCGCTGGGGCACAGCGGAGCCCCGCTCACGGACAGGTACTGCTTGAGCTCATCGAGATTGGCGAGCTTGACCTCGACGAGCGCGTCATCCTGGTTGATGAGCCCGTCCTTGTTGCCGCCCTTCGTCCGGCCGTTGTCCGTCACGGTGTAGATGGTGCGGCTGAGGTGCCCGAGCGCCAGGAGCTTCGCACTCGCCTCCCAGTATTCATTGGCCACACCGCCGAACGCCGTCTCCGACGTGGGGGTGCTGAAAGCCGTCACCTTGCGGAACTCGCCGTCCTTGTTCTCCGCGACGACGCTCCCATCCTTGTCGACCAGGTAGACGTCGTCCTTGTCCTTGTCGCCGTTCTTGTCCTGATCCAGGACGAACTCGTTGAACTGCTCGAAGCGGAAGAGCTTGCCCGACCAGCCCTTGTTGCGCGCGGGCATCATGCGCGGGATGACCGCCATCTGCGACGTGCTCTGCGACTGCATGCTGTTGAGCGCCGCCGAGGAGAAGGCGGTGTTGCGGGCGTTGATGTTGTCGAGAATCTTGAGGATGGCCTGCTTGAGCTCGCTGGTGCTGCGGGCCGGGAAGAACTTGCCTCCGCCCAACCGCGCCGTCTCCGACAGCAGCCGGCTGGACGTCACGTCCTCGGAGAAGCCGATGGTGTAGGTGGCCACGCTCTGCGTGCCATCCTTGTCGGCGCGCAGGTCGTGCTCCCACAGGAACTTGGCCACCTTGTGCAGAGAGCTGGTGGTGTTGCAGCCGACGCACTCCGTCGTGTCGTTGGTGATGCCGGAAGGCAGGGTGATGACCTTGCCCTCGTCATAGGGCTCGCCGTCCGTCAGCAGGATGATGGCGTTGAAGCCGCACTCGAAGCAGATGCCGTCCGAGTTGTTGTAGGCGTTGTTGTTCGACGGCTTCGGGGCGCTGCTGCCGAAGTAGGTGGTGAAGGGCGTGGGAGAGGTCTTGGACTGGAAGTAGAAGCCCGCCGCGTAGAGCGCGTCCGAGAGCGGGGTGTTGCACGCATCCCAGGCCAGCCCATTGCCGTTACCGCCATGGTTGGTGAGGGTGTTGAGGACGCTGTTGCGGTTGTTCTCCACCGAGCTGTTGTCCAGCGGGTAGGACTTGTCGCACGTGGGCCCGAAGGGCTGCGAGATGCAGAGACACTGGGCACCGATGGTGCTGTTGGACTTCTTGCCCCAGCACCCCTGCGCGTTGGCGGTCTGGTACGCCATCACCCCGAAGCGAACCTCCTTCAGGTCGCGGATGACGTCGGCCAGCACCTTGACGGCGCCCGAGTCGCGCGGCGCGTAGAAGTTGAGGAAGTTGCCCTTCACCCGCCGGGTCGAGTTGCTCTGGACATAGTAGCCCTTGGTGTCGAGGCACTGCTGGCAGAGCGTCTTGTCCGAGTTCGAGTTGGAGACGCCCTTGCACGCATCGGTCACGGTCGTCCACGAGCTGCCGCTCGGGGTACCGCCGAAGTCGTAGCCGTACCCGGACGAGGGCGCGTCATAATACTTGGCGCTGGCGAACCAGTCGTCGGACTGGGCATTGAGCCCCGTCCACAGCCGCGGGTACTGCTCGTCCTTGTTGTAGCCCAGGCTGTCGAAGAACGTGTGGGAGCACCCCTTGTCGGCGGGCCACGTCGTCGGCCAGGCATGCATCGAGCTGGAGGTGTCGATGATGAAGAGGATGTTGGGGGGGCCGCTCGTGCGGGAGAAGAACTTCTCGTCTCCACCCTGGGCCGGGTTCATCAGCGAATCCAGCCGGGACGTGGTCGGCAGACAGCAGGCCGCCTGATCAATGGCGACCGCCGTATCCGCCCGGAGCACCACCACCAGCAGGGCAACGAAGAACAACGTCAGCTTGCGGAACATGGCGGCTTCCCTCACAGGCCGTAACGGAAGAGGAACTCGACCTCGGACTGACGGCCCTTGATGGCCGGGTTACCCGTGGGTTCCTCGCAATTGACCACCACCCGGTAGTACTGCCCTTGCAGGTTGGCGGAACTCGGAGCGGTGTTGGCCAGGTCTCGCGCCTGGCGACCCGCGGCGCCCATCGTCTCCGCGCTCACGACCGTCACCGTCTTGTCCGGCCCCAGGTCGTAGTGGCCGGTCATCATCCGCGAGCGGGCGTTGGGATCCGGATCGTCGATGAGCTTCGTATCCAGCTGCGTGAGCGTCAGCGGGCCGCTCGTCTGGAACAGCGACAGACGCGACAGCAGGTGGCGGCGCGCGGCCTCCGCACAGGAGCTGACGCGCTCCCCGCGCAGCTTCTCCACGGACGCCTCGCGGTTGCGGTTGGTGAACTGGATGGCTCCACCCACCAGTAGCATCAACACGGCGATGGCGATGAGAGTGAGCATCAGGGCGTTGCCTCGAGGGGCCCTGGTCCTGGGCTTCATCATGATGGGTCAGCCTCCCGACACGATATCAGTGGGATCAGTGCCCACCTCAGGAATGAAGGCGGAGCGCGACATCATGTTCGGCACGCGCACCGTCGTGGTCATGTTGGTCCGATAGAAACCGTCCGCCGCTGCTTTCTCGGCGGAGTCTTCCAGGTTCTCGCGCGCGAAGGCGCGGCGCCCGCTGGGTTCGGCGCGGGTCGAGCGCACGGTGATGCTCACGCGCACGGCACGGATGTTCCCGGGGTGCCGGTTGTAGCGAGCAGCATCCTCGTAATCCATGCCATACATGGGCGCTGGGGTGACCGTCGGGTCGGGGGTACGCTCCGTGCTCACGCTGCCCACGTCACCCAGCACCCAGTTGGCCGGCGAGGAACCACCGTCTATGGCCGGAAGCGCGGCGAAGGGGCTGCTCGGTGACGGGCGGTTCATCACGTAGGCCACCTGGAACGACTCCACGTCCGCAGCCAGCGGAACGGCGGTGGACAGGTCCAGCGTGTCGATCCCCGGGAAGGCCATCAGGAACGGACGGCCGCCCAGGTCCATGATGCGGATGCGCAACTCGTGCAGCATCATGACGTAGGGCGCCGAGCCCCCCGTCTGGGTCAGACACCCCGCGTCCGCGGCCACGGAGGACAGACTCGCGTCCACATCGAGGTTGGAGGTCTTCTTCTCGTCCTTCTTCACGCCCCCCGAGCGAGCCTTCATCACCAGGTAGTCCCGCCCCCCCATGCACGCGATGATGAAGCGCCGGCCCTCGGGAAAGTCCACGCCGAAGGCATCGCCGCCCGTCAACACCAGGCCCTGGGCCGTGTCATAGGTCCCCCGGCGCAGCCACGAGGGATCCCGGTAGCGGAAGGCCAGGTCATCCGTCACGGACTTGGGAACACCGGTGCCGAAATTCAGGGCGTAGTTGGACTTGGTGCCCGTGGGCAGCTGGCTGACGTTGAAGTCGAATGCGAAGCGGGGATCCACCCCATAGCCTGCCATGCGCAGCCGCCGCTCGATGAAGGACGTCGCCGTGCGCGCCCCTTCCACCGCCACCTTGATGCGCGACTCGGTCTGATAGGAGCCCTGCACCGCCAGCACCGTGAATGCCACGGCGAAGAGGATGATGCTGGTGACGGCCGTGCCCACCAGGAGCTCGACCAGGGTGAAGCCGTGCGGTGCGTGAGTCCGGGGGGATTTCGAGGGGGGCATTGAGGACGGCTCAGATCTGGACGTTGGTCGCGTTGCCAAATGGGCTCGAATCGTAGAACCCCACGTACTGTCGGAAGAAGCGGCGCCGACCCAGCTCGTTCCACGACACCACGACCGCGACCTCGTCGATCGGCACGTTGGAGACCTCGTCCAACCGCGTCACCCAGACGAGCACGCGGCGGAAGCGCTTCGAGTCCTCGTCCGAGTAGCCGGGAAGCAGCTTGTTGGCCGACTGCGCGCCGGTCTCGAAGGCATCGAGGTCGAAGATGCACCGCACGGTCCACGGCTCACCCGAGCCGGGCGTCAGCGTCTCCAGCCCTCCGGCGAGCGCTTTCACGTCATTGCCCGGATTGCAGGCCGCGCCCGTGAGCATCCCAGCCGCTCCCCCTGACGAGCCGAGCACCCGGTCCCGGCCCAGGGAGTCCAGCGCCACGCGCACCTGCGAGGCGATGCCAGAGGCCCGGCTGGCCTGGTTGGCCATCGAGTTCTGCCGGCTGGCCACCATGATTCCCTGGAACACCCCCATCAGGCCGATGAGGAGCACCACGGAAGCCACCATTCCTTCGATGAGCGAGACTCCGCGCGGAGCGGCACCCATACGGCGGATACGGCGTCGGGAAGAGAAGTCCACGGCAGATCCTCCGGTGCACATCAGGGAGAGAAGGCCGCCACGTAGCCCGAGGGGCCAGAAATGGCGAACAGGTACTGGTTCTTGCGGTCCAGGCTGCTGAAGGCCAGGGCCTGGTTGGCCACGGCGATGTACTGGCCCTGCCCGTCCACGAACCGGGCGCTCCCGTCCGGGTTGAAGACGATGGCGCCACGCAGGGGCGTCCCCGAGCAGAAGCCACAGGTCTGCACGTTCAGCGTCGAGAAGGGCTGGCTGTAGCGGCCCGCGACTCCCGGGGTCGCCGCCTCGAAGCGCACCTGCTTGCTGTAATCCTCGAGGAAGTACACCGACGGCACCCCCACCGCGCTCTTCAGCGGCAGGGCGAAGAGGCCGGCCGGTGCGCGCACGAAGTCGTTCTTCGTGTCCTCGACCATGAGGAACGCCCCCTGGCCCGTCGTCCCCGTCGGCGCCTTGCGGCTGGCGGTCGTGTACAGGACGATCCAGATCGGATAGCCGCGCGACACCGCCTCCGAACGCGCCAGCGTCAGCGTTCCCTGCAGATCGAACGCGGCATTCTGCAGCGCCCCACGCTTGCCCACCGAGTCGTACGCCACCATCGACAGCGCCGTCAGCACGCCGATGATGGCCACCACCACCATCACCTCGATCAGGGTGAAGCCACCGTCGCGCCGTTCCCGCTTCGCTGGATTTGCGTGGTTGCTCATTCCGCCGACTCTATAGGGGTGGTCAAGGTACCCGGTTTTACACGAAAAGCAAATTATTTCCAGGACATAGGACGTCGACGCCCAACACCGTTCTGGAAGAGAAGGATCCCTCAACGCCCCGAGCAGAAGCAAACCCCTCCACGCCTCGCGCCGGTCCGGGCCCGTCCATGGCTCCCCCGGCGGGAAAGTCACAGGAAAACCCGTGTACGTCCATTATCGGGCAAGGCGGCGCCAGGTTGCCTGCAGCCCCGAAGAGCGCAGGATCAGGAAGACGCAACATCTTCCGCTTCACCTGGAAAACTTGAACGAGCCCGATCACGAACGGGACGACAAGCAAACGGCAGGCCGTCTGCCAACCCCCTGAAATAATGAGTGTCCAGGGGTGCTCACCGCACGTGTTGCGGACTGAAGCCTCGCAAAGTTTGCGAGGCTCGCAAAATGTAGTGCCTCGGGATTACCCGGACAGCTCGGACAGAATCTCCAGGAAGGCGGAGCGGGCGCGGGGGAGCTCACCGGCCTTGAAGGTGATGGCGGCGACCACGGGGTGCCCGCCACCGCCGTAGCGCGAGGCGATGGAGGCCAGGTCGTGCCGCCGCTCTTGGGGACGCCACGGGTTGGAGCCGAGCGAGACCTTGGCGCGCGAGGGGCCCTGCCCCACCCAGAGGGTGTAGCGAGCCTCGGGGTAGAGCGCGTAGGCGATGAACTTGTTGAGGCTGTCGACGCCCTCGTCCGCGAGATCGAAGGAGACGACGCCCCTGTCGTAGCGGGCCTTGGCACGCACCAGGTCGATGTGGCGCCGGTGACGCTCGAGCAGCGGCGCGAGGGGCTCGGCAATGAGCGGCGAGGCGGCCAGGGATGCGAGCGATTCGGTCTGCATCCGCTCGATGACCTGGGGGATGAGCGACGGATCCTTGTTGGCCTCGAGCACCGTCATGATGCGCAGGGCGGGCTCCTCCAGCGCCACGGCCATCTCTGGGTTGGGGAAGAGCGCGCCGTCGATGATCTCCGCCCAGTGGAGCAGGTCCGCCATGGGCGAGGAGTCCCAGCCGAAGCGCTCGCGCACCACGTCCGCGAGGTAGCACGTGCAACTCTTGCGGTGCGGATCATGGAACTTGTGGCCGCTGGTGTCGGCGCGGAAATGGGCCTCGTCGCCGGGCTGCTGGAAGGCGGAGACGTGGTGGTCGAACCACCAGGAGAGCCGCGCGTCCTGGCTGTAGCGGAAGTCGACGATGATGTTCTCGTCGCCGGTGAAGACGGCCGGATCGATGGGCGCGCCCCCTGCCTGATGGGACAGCCCCCGGTAGCTGAAGCGGGCATCCGGGCGGACACGCTCACGGTAGAAGCGGGTGAAGACCGCCGCGCTCGCAGCCCCGTCGAAGCAGTTGTCGTGGAAGAGCACCTGGACGTTCATGGGATGGCCTTACCTGACTCCCGTGTCAGATGTGTACGAAAAGACTCAACGAAACGAGCCACTCCCCCTGGAAGAGTGAACGAAACTTGGAATCCCGCCCCAGGGTCAGAGGTCCATGTTCACTGCAACTCCTTGAATTTCCATAGGGGGCGGGCAGACGAGCCCCTGGCACGCCGCGTGCAAAACAATTCAGGTTGCATCAGTCCATCAACCCACGCGGTGCGGGTGGGAGGACACCATGGCCAAGACGGCGACACGCAAGCGCGGTTCGATCCAACGGCAGGGGCGGCGCGTCATGCCGGCGCCGCGGCGGGCCACCCAGCGGAAAGCGGCCGGGGCGCTGCTCACGGTGGGAGAGCTCATCGCGGCGGCGTATGACACGGCCGGAGGAGAGAACCTCGAGGTGCAGAAGCTGGTCACCTCGCCGCAGATGACCCGAGCCCTGGGACGGCGCATCGTCCTGGTGGGCTGAGCCTCCCCCTCCCCTCCCCGGGAAGGTGGTGAGCCCGTGCGGAAGCCCCTCAGGGCACGTCCGTGACGGAGAGGTACTGCTTGTCGGTGGGCTCGCCCGAGAGCAGCTTCGCGAAGTCCTCGGCGTTGTTGGGGTGCACCAGGAAGGTCCCCGCGGGCGTCTCCATGCGCACCGGCGAACCGCTACCTCCCGCCAGGGCCAGCAGAACGAGCGTGGCATGGAGCTTCATCCGAGTCCTCCCTCACATCCAGAGCAACCCGCGGCGCGGGAAACGGGGGCGCCTGCGTACGTCGCTCTGGCCCGGGAGGCAAGTCCCCGCCCCCGGTCATGTGTCCACATGAGAACGCCCGCGCCCCATGGCTTCCGGGACGCGGGCGCCAGCCCCTACCGTGCTCGGAGGAGGACTACCGCGGCTGCCAGCGCGGGCGGTGATCGTCGCCCCGGTTGCTGGGGACGTTGCTGCCGCTCCAGGTGTGGGTGATGACGTCGCCCACCTTGAGCGAGGCCGCGTCCGTGGCCTCCGGGTTGATCTTCTGCACCTTCAGCTTCCTGCCGGAGACGTAGGCGATGAAGTGCCCGTCCGGAGAGAACGACGGGAGGGTCGCCTCGGATACGAGTTCCAGCTCGTCCCCCTGCGGAGCGCCGCTGGCGTCGATGCGCCGCACGAAGATGACGTTGCCCTGCTTGCCGCCGCAGTTGTCCCCACCCGTGCAGAGGGTGGCGTCACCCGCGACCGGCTTGAAGTAGTAGACCCGGACGTAGGCGACGTGCGTGCCTCCCGGAGCCCAGGTGTGGTTGGCGATGTACGACTTGAGCTGGCCAGGGGGGACCGTGACATCCGCGCTGGTGGCGCTCGCGACGGGCTTGGGAGCCGGCGTCCCCGTGTCCGCGGGATTGAGGGTGAAGAGCTCCGTGAGCGGCGTGGACACACCGCTGATCATGTCCGTCTTGCCCCCTCCATCCAGGTAGAGCAGGACGCCATTGGCCTCGTTGTGCAGCGGCTGCTCGCTGGAGGCGGGCGCGCCACTCACCGGGCTTTCAGCCCCATCGATCACCTTGGTCTTCAACCCGATGCTGTTCACGCTGTAGACGAAGCTGTTGCCGTCCGCCGCCCACGAGGGGAAGACGCCCTCGGAGGTGGCATCCTGGACGGTGCCTCCCGTGCCAGCGATGACCTTGATGCCCGAGACGACGTCGTGGCCTCCGGAGCTCGTCGTCGTGCACCAGGCGATCCGCGTGGAGGGCTCCCACTCCATGTAGCGGAAGTCGAGGGTGTTGCCGGCATTGGCGCCGGTGGTGAGGGGAGTCGTCTGCCCCGCCGTGAGCGGGAGGTTGCGCGTGACGAGCGTCACGGCGTTGCCGGTATCCTCCTCCACGAAGGCCACCGCGGTGCCGTCCTTGTTCCAGCGCGGGAACCGGCTCTGGCCCGTGGCGCTCTCACTGAGCTTTGTCGTCGTGGTGGTACCGGTGGGCGGCTCGGAGCCGGGATTCTTGTAGCGCACCACCACCGCATCGGTCGCGCCACCCGACGCGGCCTCCGTCGTCAGCACGATCTGGAGCGGCTGGCACTTCCTGGCGCCACCCGAGTCCTCGCAGAACAGGCCCTCCATGCAGTTCGCGTTGGCGGTGCAGTCACCGCCCTCGACCACGGTCATGTCTCCGGCATCCGTCTGCGTCCCGGCGTCCGTCTGCGTCCCGGCGTCCGTGCCCGCATCCGTCTGCGTCCCGGCGTCCGTGCCCACCTCCTCGGACGGCGGCGCGGGACTCTGGGCCTCGCACTTGTTGTCAACGCAGGCCCACTCCTTGCCCTCGCCCGGGTCTCCCTTCGAGTTACGACAATCGAACCGATCCACACACGCATCAGAAGAACAACCTGTCGCCACCACCATCCACGCGCCCACGAGCGCACCAAGGACAACACGCTTCGTCATATGGCTCCTCCGAAACCCGACGCGTGCGTATAGGTTCGCTCCTGCTCCCCGGGAGGCTGGGCCGGGCACTCACACCGCCTCCGCTGTCTCGGGCTGAACGACGGACGAACAAAGCGCCACCGGACCTTTCCGATGATTGACACCCACTGCCATCTCGACGCATCGCGTTTCGATCCGGATCGCGACGACGTGCTCGCCCGCGCCTGGGCCGCCGGACTGCACGGCATCCTCGTCCCCGGCGTGGGTCCGGAGAACTGGGAGCCCCTGCTGGCCCTATCCCGCGCCGAACCACGCATCCAGGTGGGGCTCGGCATCCATCCGCAGCTGCTCCCGGACCTGCCTCCCGAACAGGATGAAGCGCACCTCGAGCGTCTGGACGCGCTCCTGTCCCAGGGAGGCGCCATCGCCGTGGGCGAGTGCGGGTTGGACGGGCCCTCCGCCGAGGGCGCCCCCATGGAGCGGCAGGTGGCGGTGCTGCGCCGGCACCTGGAGCTCGCGCGCAAGCACGGCCTGCCCGTGCTCATGCACTGCTACCGCGCCCACCCCGCCCTCATCGAGCTCTTCAAACAGGTGCCCCTGCCCGAGGCCGGCGTGCTCATGCACAGCTACGGCGGGGGAGCGGAGCTGGCGCGCTTCTACATCCAGAAGGGCTGCCACTTCTCCTTCGCGGGCCCCGTCAGCTGGGCCGAGGCGCGCAAGCCCCTGGACGCCCTGCGCGTCATCCCTCCCGACCGGTTGATGGCCGAGACGGATGCCCCGGACCAGGCTCCCACGCCCTACCGCGGGCAGCGCTCGGAGCCCGGCTACCTGCCCCACGTCATCGAGGGCATGGCCCGGGCCCTCGGAGAGCCCGTGGAGGTGCTCGCCCAGCGGACGACCGAGAACGCCCGCCGGCTGTTCCGGGAAGCCTTTCCCGTGGCTTCGCGGTAGGGATGCCGTCGCGTTATAGAGGCAACCCATGAATCCGCAGCCCACCCCTCCCGAGACCACCTCCACCGACCCTGGCACCTCCGCCCCCTCGGAGCCCAAGCCCTTCAAGCTGCACCGGCGCTTCGATCGCACCGGCCGCCTGCTCGGTGACTCGGCCATGGAGCGGCTGTCCCGGGCCCGCGTCATCGTGTTCGGGCTGGGAGGCGTGGGCAGCTATGCCGCCGAGGGTCTCGTGCGCAGCGGCATCGGCCACCTCACCCTGGTGGACTTCGACACCGTGTGCGTCACCAACGCCAACCGGCAGCTCCATGCCACCGCCAAGACGGTGGGCAAGCCCAAGGCGGAGCTGATGGCGCTGCGCTGCAAGGAGATCAACCCCGACGTCAACGTGGAGGGCCTGCGCGAGTTCTACCGCGACGAGATGGCTGATCAGCTGCTCGCCCCGGGCAGCTATGACTACGTGGTGGACGCCATCGACAACGTGAAGGCGAAGCTGCACCTGCTCCACCGCTGCGTCAGCCTGGGCATCCCCGTGGTGAGCTCCATGGGCGCCGCGGCCCGCCTGGACCCCACCGCCATCCGCGTGGAGGACCTGTGCGAGACGCACATGGACCCCTTCGCCAAGGACATCCGCAAGCTGCTCAAGCGCAAGTACGAGGTGAACACAGACCGGCCCACCGGCATCACCGCCGTGTACTCCATCGAGCAGCGCCGCCAGCCCGTGTCCCTGCGCTACGACGCCGACGACGGCTTCACCTGCGTGTGCCCCAACGACAACGACTTCCACTCGTGCGAGCACCGCAACCAGATCGACGGCAGCGTGGCCTTCGTCACCTCCGTGTTCGGCATGAACGCAGCGGGCGTCGTCGTGCGGCGCCTCTCGCTGGGACGGTAGGCCTCCCTCAGGCCACCTTCGCCGCCGCCGCCTCGCGTC
Organism: Vitiosangium sp. GDMCC 1.1324; assembly: GCF_003044305.1. GTDB lineage: Bacteria > Myxococcota > Myxococcia > Myxococcales > Myxococcaceae > Archangium. The sequence continues at coordinate 151,784 of NZ_PZOX01000021.1, forward strand.
CACAGGGGCGGCGGAAGGCACAGCGGGTGCACGAGGACAGTTCTTCCGTCTGTGGGAAGGCGGACTCGCCCTTCGGCGTGTTGGTGGCCGGGTCCGTCAGCAGCTCGCGCATCCGCGCCACGCTCTGCGTGAAGCGGCCCTTGAAGCCCTCCACCGCGTTGGCGTCCACCTGCACCTGCTGCTCCACCCCGTCGTTCAGGTACACCAGCGACGCGCGCACCTTCTCCAGCGGCAGCCGGTAGCGCTGCGACACGTAGAGCGCGTAGCCCAGCACCTGCTCGTCGTACCCGTCTCGCGCCTTCCCCGTCTTCCAGTCCACCACCACCGGCGAGCCGTCCGCGTCCACGTAGGCGAAGTCGGGAATCGCGAACACCTTCACCCCGTCCAGCGTGAAGGTAGAGAAGTCCGCCCCCGCGTCCACCTCCAGCCACTGCGCGGGCTTCAGCCCCTGCGCCAGCGCCGGCCAGCGCGAGCTGAAGAACCACGTCAGCGCCGAGCGCACCGTCTCCCAGTTCTGCTTCCAGGCCTCGTCCGTCACCGGCTCTTCGTACTCGTGCTCCACCAGGCCGGAGAACGTCTTGCGGTACTTCTGCGTCCAGTACCCCTTGCCGCGCGAGTACCGGAAGTCGTCCTGCATCAGCTTGCGCGCCCGCGCCTCCACCTTCGCTGGCTCCACCGCGCGCCCCGCCCTCCAGTCCAGCAGCGAGTCCTTGATGGCGTCATGCACCACGCTGCCCGCCCAGGCGTAGCGGTTGCCCAGCTTCTTGAGCACGTACAGCTCGCGCACGTCCTTCGGCGCGCCCGACTCCCAGCCGCCCCAGGAGCGGTAGTAGTAGTAGTAGTAGGCCCTCAGGCATTCCTGGAGCTTCTCGTGACGGCTCTTGGACCAGGAGAAGTCGTTGGTGAAAGACGTGCGCCGCATGGGAGGTGGCGCATCCTAGACGGGGGCTCGCTCCACTAGAAGGGGGACAGGCGAGCAGGCACACCCCGGCAGGTCCTTTTCCGGCTCGGACGAGCGGCTATGGTGCGCGCCGCCATGGCATCCAGAGACTTCCAGGAAAAGGTGGTGCTCATCACCGGCGCCTCCAGTGGCATCGGCCGCGCGGCGGCGAAGGCCTACGCCGCTCGAGGAGCCCACATCGTGCTCGCCGCGCGTCGAGAGCCCCAGTTGCAGGACGCGGCGCGTGAGGTGGAAGCACTCGGTGTGCGCGCTCTCCCCGTGCGCTGCGACATCACGCGCGAGGAGGACGTGACGCGGCTCGTGCGCGAGACGGAGGCCGCGTTCGGCGGACTGGACATCCTCGTCAACAACGCGGGGCTCGGACTCTACGGGCCCGTCGCGGGCTTCAGCGAGGCGCAGTTGCGCCAGGTCTTCGAGATCAACTTCTTCGGCCTCGTGCGCGTCACCCGCGCCGCCCTTCCCCTGTTGCGCAAGCGCGCGCCCGGCTCGCAGGTCATCAATGTGAGCTCCGTGCTCGGACACCGGGGCCTGCCGCTGCTCGGCGGCTATGGCTCCTCCAAGGCCGCGGTGAACCTCCTCACCGAGTCCCTGCGTGCCGAGCTCGCCTCCGAGGGCATCTCCGTGCTGCTCGTCTCCCCGGGCCTCACCGAGACCGAGTTCCGCGACGCCCGCCTCAACGCCGAGGGCTGGGCGCAGGACTCCATCCCCTTGAACGCGATGAGCTCCGAGGCCGTGGCCTCCGCCATGGTGCGTGCCAGCCGCCGCAAGCGCCGGGAGACCGTGCTCACCCTGCCCGGACGCGTCATGGTGATCGCCAACCGGTGGGTCCCCAGCCTCTTCGATCGCGTGGCGCGCCGCATCGCGAATCCCGCCAAGACGCCATGAGCCCCTCGCGCAAGCGCAAGGAGCCCTCCGCCCCCCAGGCCCTCGTCGAGCCCGGGCTCCGCGAGTCGCTCCGCTCACAACTGCTCGAGTGGTACGACCGGCAGAAGCGGGATCTGCCCTGGCGCCGCACGCGCGACCCGTACGCCATCTGGCTCAGCGAGGTGATGCTGCAGCAGACCCAGGTGACCACCGTCATCCCCTACTGGGAGCGATTCCTCCAGCGCTTCCCCACGGTGGAGGCCCTGGCCAGCGCGCCACTGCCGGACGTGCTCGCCGCATGGCGGGGGCTCGGCTACTACTCGCGAGCGCGCAACCTGCACCGCGCCGCCCAGGAGGTGGTGGCCCGCTTCGGCGGCAAGCTGCCCTCCACCGCCGCCGAGCTGCTCACCCTGCCCGGCTTCGGCCGCTACACCTCGGGGGCCGTGGCCTCCATCGCCTTTGGCGAGCCCGCGCCGCTGGTGGATGGCAACGTGGCCCGCGTCCTCTCCCGCCTCTTCGAGGTGGAGGGCGCCCCAGGAGACCGCGCCCGCGAGGCGAAGCTCTGGGCGCTCGCCACCGAGCTCGTCCACGGCGAGCGGCCCGGCGACTTCAACCAGGCCCTCATGGAGCACGGGGCCACCGTGTGCCGTCCGGAGAACCCGCTGTGTCTGCTGTGCCCCGTGCGCGAGGGGTGTCTCGCGTACCGCCACGGCCGTGTGGACGAGCTGCCCCCGGCCAAGGTGCGCGCCGCCCCCAAGCGGATGACGCTCGCCGTGGCCGTCTGGGCCCACGCGGGCCGGCTGCTGCTCGCGCGCCGCGCGGAGAAGGGCCTCTTCGGCGGCCTGTGGGAACTACCCGCCGCCGAGGTGGATGACGACACGCCCGACACGGAGTCCGCCACCCGGCTGACTCGAGCGCTCGGCGCGGACGTCTCCGTGCGGGAGCACCTCGGTACCGTGCGCCGACAGCTCACCCACCGCGCCCTCGCGCTCCGGCTCCTGCGCGTGACGGGACGCCAGCACCCCACCCACGCTCCCGCCTTCCGCGAGCTGCGCTGGTGCACCCCCGACGAGGCCTCCTCGCTCGGCATGAGCACCGCCATGCACAAGGCCCTCGAGGCCGCTGTCGCAGCGGGAGCACTCCGGGAATAGGCACTGTCCGGAATCGGACAAGCGCCGCGCCAACATGTCGCTCCGACAACGCTGCGTCACGGAGGCGATTTCCCCCTACCGGGTGCGTGCTGATGCTTCGGGCCGCAGTCACCCCCCTCGCCAACTGAAGGAGCCCCCGCATGGCACGTACGCACGCCAAGACGTCCCACCACTCGCCGTCCCAGCAGGTGCCGGAGACCTCGGCGCGCAGTGGTGTGCCCTCCCACCGCAATGGCCCCACCCATGAGCAGATCGCCCGGCGCGCCTATGAGCTCTTCCTCTCGCGCGGCGCGAGTCACGGCCGTCACGAGGACGATTGGATCCAGGCCGAGCGCGAGCTGAGGCTCGGCCGCTGAGGTGTCAGCTGGCGTACGGTGGCCGGAGCGAGGGCGGCTCGGCCACCAGCGCCTCCCGGAGCCGCCGCTGTGCCCCCTTGAGCTGCTCGAGGATGCGCTCGGCGTCCACCACGGTGCGCATCGCCAGGCCGCACGCCGGCGTCAGCAGCACCTGTGAGCCCACCCGCGAGAACGAGTGCCCCGGTGGCAGCGCCGCCTTGAACGACACCTCCACCGCGTCCACCAGCTCGCCCACCTCGTACGAGGAGGCCAGGTCCGTGGGGATGATGCCCAGGCTCAGCGTCGCCCCCGACTCCAGGAAGCGAGCGAACGCGCCCGATTCCTCCAGCACCGCGTCGAGCGACAACCGCACGTCCAGCGACAGCATGTCCAGGCCCGCGTCCAGCAGGCTCGCCCAGTCCGTGTTGCCGCAGCAGTGCACGCCCACCAGTGCACCCTCGCGCTGCAGTGCCACCACCAGCAGCCGCAGCTCCTGCATGGCCAGCAGGTGCCTCGGGTTGGAGCGCTCGTAGGCGTACAGGCCCGGCTCGTCCAAGTAGAAGAGGGGTGTCGTCCCCGCCCGGCGCAACGCCTTCACCATCGCCAGCGAGCGCGCCAGCAGCAGCCGGAACATCGCCTCGTCCAACCCCGGCACGTCCAGCGCCGCGAGCCCATCGTTCGTGCGTGCCACCGAGCGCACCGTGAAGGGCCCCGCCAGCTGAGCCTTGGCGAAGGCCAGCTTCCGGTTCTCCACCTCCCACAGGAACGGCCGCCACGCCCGGCAACCCTCCAGCGACGGCTCGAAGGCCTCCAGCGCGCCCGAGGCGAGCGCCACCTCCAGCCGCGTCTCGAAGTCCCCGCGTGCCCGGCCCCACGCCTCCAGGTCCACCGTGCACATGCCCTCGTCGTCCCACCGCAGGCCCGGCAACCCCTCGAGCGCCTGCGGAATCATGAACTCCGAAGGCCGCCCCCCCGGCAACTGGGGCAGGAAGGGAATGTCCAGCGCGAGCGCGGCCTGGAGGCCCATCTCGAGCTGGGTGTGCGGAAGGCTCCCGATGCCGGTGGTGGCGCAGGTGGGCAGCAACTGGATGGCACGGCGGATGTTCGGCGCGCTCATGGTTCTCCCACTCTAACCCGCGACCCTCATTCCAGCCCCCATCGCCGCACGGCCCGGGCCATCGAGCCACCGCTCCACGGTGGAGAGGAACTCGTCCGGAATCTCCATCATCGGCGTGTGGCCGACCCCGGGGTACTCCACATACGTCCAGTCCGGCCGCACCCGGGCCAGCTCACGGGAGTTGGCCACTGGCACCAGCCGATCCTCGCTGCCCTGGACGAGCAGCGTGGGCACCCGGATTCCCAGCTCCATCGCTCGGAACGACTTCTTGCGCAGCAGCATCATCACCAGCGAGCGCGCCGCCTGGACGAACGCGTCATGGGCCCAGGGCATCCGCTCGTGCCGTTCGCGGGCGAACTCCACGTGTGCCCGGACCAGTTCCTCCGGGAAGCGGCTCAGGTCCCGGCAGCACAGCTTGAGCATGCCGCGTGCCAGCTTCTCGGGCGGATGCCGGGCCGCACGCCGCTTCACATAGAATTCACCCACGCCCGGAATCGCATAGAGGGCGAACAACACGAGCACATCCAGCTCCATCCGGGTGCCCTCGGCGCTCGGCTGCGCCGGGTCCACCAGCACCAGCCCGGACACCCGCTGGGGCGCGCGCGCCGCCTGCATCACGGAGAGGGCCCCGCCCATGGAGTTGCCCATCAAGAGGACGGGCTCGGAGGGGCTCACGGCCTGGAGGAAGCGGTCCAGCAGCACCTGGTTGGCGTGGACGCTCGCCGAGCGCCCGGCCAGCGGCGTCAGCCCGAAGCCCGCGAGATCCAGCGCCAGCACCCGGGCACGCCGGGCCAGCTTCTGCCCCACCATCATCCAGTTGTGGTGCGAGCCGCCCAGCCCGTGCACGAGCACCATCGTCGGCCCGGAGCCTCCGAAGTCCATGTAGTGAACAGGGCCGTCGAGCTCCAGCGTGCGGGTGATCATGGCCCCTCCTACCATGTTCCAAAACCGAAGGGGCCACCCGGCGGACGGCGCTGGACGCTGTCCGGAAGTCAGATAGCTTGCGCGCCCATGCTCGAGCTGCCCCCCCTGCCGCCCTCGCTGGAAGCCTGGCGCGAGCGCGTCGAGGCCGTCGTCGCCCCCTGCATCCTCTTCACCCCTCGAGACGAGGAGGATCCCACCCTCCCCGGGTGCCGCTACGGAGGGCACCCCCTCGTCCCACCGGGGACGGAGTGGCCCCACTCCCCCCAGGGCCCGCTCCACTTCGTGGGCCAGCTCGATTTCGCCGAGCTGGCCGCCTGCCGCGGCAAGGCCCTGCCGGAGCTGCCCAGGGATGGCGTCCTCGCCCTCTTCTATGATGTGCGGGAGCAGCACTGGGGGTTCGACCCCAAGGACAGCGCCTGGTGGAAGCTCCTCTGGACGCCGCGGAGCGCCGAGGCGGTGCCGCTCGCACCTCCGGCGGAACTGGAGGAGGCGGGCCTGGCCTTCGACCTTCCCCTGCGGCTGCAACCCCGGCTCGGCCTGTCCCTGCCCGGCCCCGAAGACCGCCGTACCCCCCCGCCCACGGAGGAATGGGGCCGGGACCAGGGGGATGACTACACGGTGCTGCGTGAGCGCCTCACGGGCGGCGAGCATACCCACCAGGTAGGGGGCCACCCCTGGTGGATCCAGAATGACGCGCGCCTGGAGGCCCAGCTCGTCAGCCACGGCCTGTACTGCGGCGATTCGCGCGGCTACAGCTCCCCCAAGGCCCGGAAGCTGGAGTCCGGGGCCTCCGAGTGGAACCTGCTATGGCAGGTCGCCTCGGACGACGCCTCCGGTTTCATGTGGGGAGACCTGGGCAACCTCTACCTGCTGATCCGGGACCAGGACCTCCGGGCCCGCCGGTTCGACCAGGCCTGGCTGGGCCTCCAGTGTGGGTAGAGCCCGGCCGGGCAGGCGGGCCGTCCTCCATCCGACAGGGCCCCCTCCCACCGGATTGGTAGCCAGTCCCTGGCTGCCATCTCGGACCCGGTGTAGGTTCGCACCCGTGCAATCGCAGAGTGGGCGGATTTCGAGGTGCTTTTACGCCCTTCTCGAACCCCGCTAAGCTGGAGCCGCCGCCGCGAGGCCCCCCTACATGAGTCCAGACGAAATCAAGAGCATCACCAAGAAGATCTTCTCCGCGTACCAGCTCAACGCGACGCTCGGCTCTGCGCCCATGGTGATCGCGTTCACCACGCTGCTCGGGCTCAAGGACGCGCAGGAGACGAGGATGGCCATCATCCTCGCGGGTGTCCTCACGGTCGTGCTGCTGCCGCCGCCCATCCTGTTCGCGCGGCGCGCCCTCCAGAAGGCCTACGAGACGAATGATCCCGAGACCCGGCTGCGGCACCTGCTCAAGATGCCCCGGCTGCTCGAGCTCCAGAACCTCAGCGTGCTGACGCTCTTCGCCGGCCTCTACGTGTCCGTGCTCGTCATCATGTACGGCAAGAGCTTCTCGGCCATCCCCCTGTCGCTGCTGATGATGTTCCTGGTGAGCGAGCTGATGTGGATCCAGGTGCGGCTCTCCATCGAGAGCTTCCTGCGTCCGTATGCGCTCAAGGAGTTCCACCGCATCCAGGCCCCCAACATCAAGGGCCGGGGCATCCTCTGGCCGCGCCAGGAGTGGTTCCTCCCCTACGCGTTCGGCATGTTCATCGCCACCACGGTGGTCTACATGCTGATCATCATCTACAAGCGCGCGGAGCTGATGCTCCCCACGATCGTCAAGGATCTCCAGGCGCTGCCCTCCAACCAGATCGAGGGCTACCTGGCCAGCAGCGTGGGTTCGATCGCGGGCAGCCTGGTGCTGCCGCTGGTGCTCGTGGGGCTCTACATCTTCCTCAACGCCGCCATCTCCGCGTGGCGCGTGGCCCGCCACCAGGTGGAGGGCGCGCGCTCCGTACAGGACTCCATCGAGGCGCTGGTGTCCGGTACGCCCAAGCTGCCGGCCTGGGTGAGCACCGATGAGATCGGCGACCTGGCCCAGGCCACGAGCAAGGCCTTCGAGCGGCTGCGGGCGCTGTCGCTGGCGCTCAAGGAGTCGGCGCGCAGCCTGGGCAGCTCGGCCCAGGAGCTGGGTGAGTCCACCACCAAGCAGACCGAGGTCCTCTCCCGCCAGGCCGCCGCGCTCCAGGAGACGCAGGTCACCGCCCAGGAAATCAAGGAGACCTCCACCCTGGCCTTCCAGAAGGCCGAGAACGTCCTCAAGGAGACCGAGCGCGCCGACGCCATCAGCCGCTCGGGCGAGGAGGCCATCGAGCAGAGCCTCAACGGCCTGGAGAGCATCCGCCAGCAGGTGATGGAGATGGCCCGGCGCATCAAGGATCTGGACAGCCGGACCCGGCAGATCGGCAACATCACCACCACGGTGAAGGACCTGGCCGACCAGTCCAACATGCTCGCGCTCAACGCCGCCATCGAGGCCGTGCGCTCGGGCGAGCACGGCAAGGGCTTCGCGGTGGTTGCTCGCGAAATCCGCATGCTGGCCGACCAGTCCATCAAGGCCACGCGCAACGTGCGCGAGCTGCTCCAGGACATCAGCACCGCCATCCGGACCACGGTGGAGATCACCGAGCGCGGCTCGGCGAAGATCGACGGCAGCTTGAAGCAGGTGCGTGAGTTCGGCGACAACATCCGCCAGCTGTCGGGCATCGTCCGGGAGAACGCCTCGTCGGTGCGGCAGATCTCCGCCGCGGTTGCCCAGCAGAACGCGGGCATCAGTCAGATCTTCCAGGCCGTCAACGAGCTGTCCACGATGATGGACCAGACGATGCAGCGGCTGCGCTCGTCCGAGGACGCGATGAACGTCGTCCAGGGCGTGGTCGACCGGGTCACCGGCTTCGTGGGCGAGTACGACTGGAAGGACGAGCAGACCTCCCTGGCCGCGGGCCTGGCGTCGTCGCGGCAGGCGCCCCGGCTCGAGGAGTAGGCCTCCACCACCCCCGCAAGCACACGGGCCCCTCCCCTCCAGGGCTGAACCTGGAGCGAAGGGGCCCGTCGTGTTTCCGGCCTCAGGCGCTGGTCTGCTTCTGCTTGCGCAGATCCAACATCAGCATGGCGCCCAGCTCGAAGATCGTGTCGACGCGCTCCATGCGGTAGAGCTCCTTGGAGATCCAGCACTTCACCTTGGTCTCCAGCCGCTCGAAGGGGCGGTAGTTGTGGAGCATCCACTTGAAGGCCCGCTCGAGCGCCGGAGCGATGCCCGCGTGGGTGAAGCCGTTGCGCTCCAGGAAGCCGAGCATCAGCACGGCGTAGGACGTCTCCGTCATGTTCGAGACGCCGTCCGTGCTCCAGCCCCCATCCGGCTCCTGCGCCACGAGCACCGCGTCCAGCGCATGGCGCAGCTCGTGCTCGTGCTGCGAGCCGGTGAGCGCGATGGCCGAGTGCAGGGTGGTGTACAGCCAGGAGCGGTTCCACTTGTCGACGGACCAGCGGCCATCCGGCTCCTGGCGCTCGAGGAGGTAGCGCTGGTAGGGCGCCACGTCCTTCTTGAGCAGCATCAGGGCGTGGATGCAGCGGGCCGTCAGCGTCGGGGAAGAGTGCATCTCACCCGGGTAGGCGACGAAGTGGTCCTCCTTCTGGAACCGCTCCAGGATGGCCGGGTCGACCTCCATGTTGAAGGCGTGCATGAGGGCGATCACCGCGCTCGTGTCGTCGCCATCGTGCAGGTAGAAGTCGCTCATGCCGATGCCCTTGGGACCCAGGGCCCGGGTCAGGTCCTTCATCACCGGGGCCACCACGGACTCCAGCTGGGGATGCTTGAGGACATCCGCCACGAGCAGGCCGTAGAGGGCGAAGCACTGCTCGAAGTAGTTGTGCGGCGCGCCGACCGGCACGAGCCCCGGAATGCCCGTCTCGGTCGCGAGGGAGGTCTTCCTCACGTACTCGCGTCCACGCTCGGCGCATTTCTGCAGCGCCGCCTGCTCCGGGCTGCCCTCCTGCAGCCGCGCGCATTTGGCCTCGGCGGCCTTCACCCAGGCCGCGGTCGCCGACGGGCTGTGGCCGATGCTGCCCGCGCCATCCATCAGCACCGGGTTGGGCTCGGTCCCGAAGGTCTCCCAGACGTGGAACCAGGGGACGCCCGGAATCACGGGCAGGGTCGCGATGATCTTCCGCTTGCGCTCTCCGAGCTCGATGAGCTTCGCGTAGGGCCTGCGGGGGAACTCCACGTCCGTGGGGCCCAGGGCGTCGAGCAGGCTGGGAAGGATGATCTCCCCGGCCACGGGCAGGTCGTCCTTGTTCATCTTCGCCCAGTTGGTGGCCTGCTTGCGCAGGAAGTGCAGGCCGGCGTTGATGGCGTCCTTCGTCGCCTGGCGGCGGCCGTGCTGCTGCAGGACCAGGATGGCGGCCAGGGTGGGAATGTCCCGGTGCAGCGGCATGACGGGATCGCCCCAGCCCCCATCGCCGTACTGCCGCGACAGCAGCCAGTCCACCACGGGCCACGGCGTCTCTCCCTGGGGGAGGAACCGCAAGACCTGCGACGTGTCGTAGATGGACGGGCTCATCAACCCGCCGTTCTTGCCCGTGACCGCGAGCAGCGAGTGCAACTCCGCCACCAAGACATCCTGGATTCGTTTCATTGGGAGGAAGGCACCTTTCGGGGAGAGGGTGGGGGATGGCGCATCAGCCGGAGCGCTCGGGCGCATCGGGTTCCGCGTGGTGGAACTCGCGCTGCAGGTAGAAACCCAGGGCGAAGTAGCCCATGGTGACCAACGCCTGCCCCCACGCCTGGAGGGGGCCGGGCAACTGCTTCACGACACCTTGGAGGGTCTCGAGGTGCTGCCCGCATCGCTCGACGGCCACCCGCTCGGCCTCCGCCTCGGGCATCCCCCCCGCCATCAACAGGATGAGGCTGTTGAACTTTCCCTCGGCCCGCTCGCGCTCCAGGCCGCGCACGTCGTTGATCCACCGGCCGGCCAGCGCGTTCTCCGAGAGTGCCCGCTCGATGAGCGGCTCCTGGAGGGGCTCGCCCGGGAAGTCGGGCCCGAACACGACGAGCACCGCGCTGAAGTACATGGTCCCGCCGCTGCTGTACTGCGTCACGGACAGGTATTCATCCAGAGGAGGCGCACCGCCGTGCACCGGGTAGTGGCGCTTGTCCCGCAGCTCCTTGGCGTGGGCCTCGCACATGCGCCGGAAGTGCTCCCGCCAGAGCGGCAGGAAGCGCGCCCCCGAGGCCTTCTGAAGCTCCCGCGTGACGTCCTGGATGGCGGCACCGAGGGAGCTGGCCGGATCGCTGCCCGTCCACGCATGGGACTCGGGGCGCGCCGCCGTCTCCACGAAGCGCTCGAGCGCCTGGAAGATGTCGGCATCCGCGTACGTGCCGATCTCCCCATCGGCGATGTCATCCACGGCGAAGACGAGCAGCCCCACCTGGGAGAGGAGCAGGAGCAGGGCGGCCGAGGCCTCCGGGAAGGGCAGGATGCACGCCATGGCGGTGGACTTGAGCCGCGAGGCGGCCATCACCGGGAAGCGCTCGCGCCAGGCCCTCAGCGCGGGAAGGATTTCCGCGACCCGGGCCTGGACCCGCGCCATCTGCTCCGGCGGGACGCTCTGGCGCTGCACCTCCGCGTACTGGTTGCGAAGCTCCCGAACGACTCCGAAATGCTTGCCTTCCGGGTTACGCGTGCTCATGGGCAGAGGGGCTCCAGGGCCTTGGTGGCGAACGACTCACCACCAGTAAAACTGGAGTTCTACCATGATTGCGCAATCAACTGTATCCCCCCTGACCCACCTCCGGGTAACAGGTGACTCACCGGGCGGGCGTGAGACCCCTTTTCACCCACCCGCCCCTACACCGAGGAGGGCTTCCCGAGAACCGCTCAGGTCACCGCGAAGTAGTGGGCCTGGGGGTGGTGGAAGACGAGCGCGGACACGCTGGCCTCGGGCTCCATCATGCAGCCGTCGGTGAGCTGCACGCCGATGTCCTCCGGCCGCAGCGCCTGGAAGAGCAGCGTCTGGTCCTCCAGGCGGGGGCACGCCGGGTAGCCGAAGGAGTAGCGCTTGCCCTGGTACTCGGCGCGGAAGCGCTCCAGCATCGTCAGGTCCGGCCGATCCGGGAAGCCCCACATGCTGCGCAGCTGCGAGTGCAGCATCTCCGCGTAGGCCTCGGCCGTCTCCAGCGCGAGCGCCTGCACCGCGTGCATCTTCAGGAACTCGCCCCTGGCCTTGTACTCCTCGCTCAGCTCGCGGATGCCCTGCCCGGCCGTCACCACGAACATGGCCAGGTTGTCGCGCGGCTCGCCCTTGTCCAGCGGCGCCACGAAGTCCGACAGGCACAGCCCGCCCGGCTTGTCCTGACGCGGCAGCTCGAACACCACGCTCGGCCGGCCCGTCTCCCCGTCGAAGAGGTGGAGACGGTTGCCGTCACTGCCCGCCTTGAAGAACTGGAACACGGCCTTGGCCTGCATGCGCCCGCCGCGCAGGAAGCCCTTGATGGACTCCACGTGCTCCTTGAGCGCGAGCGCCTTGCGGCCCTCCTCCGTCTTCGCCAGCTCCGCCTCGGCGGGCGTGCCCAGCGCGCGAGACGCCGTGCGCAGACCCAGGTGCCGTCCGTACAGCATCACCGGGTTCACGAAGCGCCAGATGGAGTCCAGCGGCGTGTTCGTCAGCACATGCCGCGTGTAGTCCGGCGCCGGCGGCACCTGCTCCAGGATGGACACCTCCGGGCTGCGCGTCACCGTCACCGGAGCGCTGGCCTTGGGCCTGTCCTTGTCCTGCTGCGCCAGCTTCGTGCGGCGATCGGCCAGGTCCCCCTTGAGCTTCTCGTGCGCCGCCGGGTCGACGATCTGCTTGGCCAGCTCCAGGCCGCTCATCGCGTCCTGCGCGTACGCCACCGTGCCCTCGTACGCCGGAGCGATGTTGCGGTCCACGAAGTTGCGGCTCAGCGCCGCGCCGCCCACCAGGATGGGCACGTCCACGCCCTGGCGCTTGAGGTCCTCCGCCGTGGCCACCATCTGGTGCGCGCTCTTCACCAGCAGGCCGCTCAGGCCGACGATGTCCGGCGTGTGCTCGCGCACCGCGCGCACGAGCTGCTCGGGCGGAACCTTGATGCCCAGGTTCACCACCTGGAAGCCGTTGTTGGCGAGGATGATCTCCACCAGGTTCTTCCCGATGTCGTGCACATCTCCCTTCACCGTGGCGAGCACGATCTTCCCGCGAGAGGCCGCCTGGGCCTTGCTCATCCGCGGCTCCAGGTGGCTCACCGCCGCCTTCATCGCCTCGGCGCTCTGGAGCACCTCGGCGACGATGAGCTCGTTGGCCCCGAAGAGCCGGCCCACCTCGTCCATGCCCTTCATCAGCGGGCCGTTGATGATGTCCAGCGGCGCGTACTTCTCCATCGCCAGGTCCAGGTCCGCCTGCAGGCCGTCGCGGCTGCCCTCGATGATGTAGCGCTGCAGCCGCTCCTCCAGCGGCAGCGTGCTCACGTCCGCCTTCTTCGGCTTGCGCTCGCGGAAGTGCGCGGCGAAGGGCGCCACGGGGTCCGTGCCCCGGTTGTAGAGCAGATCCTCGGAGAGCTGGCGCTCCTCGGCGGGCAGCGATGGGTAGCGCTCCAGCTTCTCCGAGTTGACGAGCGCCATGTCCAGGCCAGCCTGGACGCAGTGGTAGAGGAACACCGAGTTGAGCACCTCGCGGCCCGCGGTGGGCAGGCCGAAGGACACGTTGGAGATGCCCAGCACCGTCTTGCACTGGGGGAAGCGCTGTTTGATGAGGCGCACGCCCTCGATGGTCTCCACCGCGCTGCCCGTGTACTGCGCATCGCCCGAGGCGCACGGGAACACGAGCGGATCGAAGTACAGGTCCTCCGCCTTCATCCCATACTTGCCAGTGAGCAGCTCGAAGGAGCGCTCGGCCACCTCCAGCTTGCGCTGGCGCGTGACGGCCATGCCTTTCTCGTCGATGCACCCCACCACCAGCGCCGCGCCGAACTCGCGCGCCAGGGGCACCACCTTCTCGAAGCGCTCCTCGCCATCCTCCAGGTTCACCGAGTTGATGATGGCCTTGCCCTGCGAGTACGTGAGCGCCATCGCGATGACGCGCTCGTCCGTGGAGTCGATCATCAAGGGCACGCGCACCTTCTTGACGACCACTTCTAGGAAGCGGCGCATGTCCTCGAGCTCGTCCCGGTCCGGGTTGGCCAGGCAGATGTCGATGACCTGCGCCCCCCGCTTCACCTGGGCCCGGGCGACCTCCGAGGCGTCCTCGAGCTGCCCGGCGACGATGAGCTCCTTGAACTTCTTGCTGCCGATGACGTTGGTGCGCTCGCCGACGATGACCGGGCGCTCCTCGTCCCGCACCTCCAGGAAGTCCACCCCGGACAGCGTCGAGCGCGCCGGCGGCACGTTGCGGCGCGGCGTGAGGCCCTTCACCGCCTCGGCGAGGGCGCGCACGTGGCCCGTGTGCGTGCCACAACACCCGCCCACCACGTTGAGCCAGCCCTGCTCACAGAAGCGGCGCAGCGAGCGCGCCAGCATCTCCGGCGTCTCCAGGTAGTGCCCGTTCTCGTCCGGCAGGCCCGCGTTGGGCACGCACGACACCGCGAAGGGGCTCATGGCCGCCAGCGAGCGGATGTGGTCCGTCATGAACTCGGGGCCCGTGGCGCAGTTGAGGCCCAGGTACAGCAGCTCCACGTGCTCCAGCGACGCCGCCAGCGCCTCCACGGACTGGCCCGCCAGCATGGTGCCCATGGGCTCGATGGTGCCGGACACCGCCACCGGCAGCTTCCACCCCAGCTTGCGGAAGGCCCGCTCGCACCCGAGCAGCGCCGCCTTCACGTTGCGCGTGTCCTGGCACGTCTCCACCAGCAGGTAGTCCGAGCCCCCCAGCGCGAGCCCCTCCACCTGCACGGCGAAGTTGTCCACCAGCTCCTCGAAGGTGATGCCTCCCGTCACGCTGATGGCCTTCGTGGTGGGGCCGATGGAGCCCGCCACCCAGCGCATCCGCCCATCCCGCGCCTCGGCGGCCTCGGCGGCGTTGCGCGCCAGCTTCGACGCCGCGATGTTGATCTCCAGCGCCTTGTGCGAGAGGCCGAACTCGCCCAACACCAGCGGCGTGCCGCCGAAGCTGTCCGTCTCCGTCACGTCTGCGTTCGAGGCGAAGTACTCCGCGTGGATGCTCTCGATGACGTCCGGCCGCGTGAGCACGAGGTGCTCGTTGCAGCCCTCGTACTCGGCCCCGCCGAAGTCCGCTGCCTTGAGGTTCTTGGCCTGCAGCAGCGTGCCCATGGCGCCATCCAGCACCAGCACGCGCTCACGCAGGGCGGCCCGCAGGGCCTCCACGCGGCGGCCGTTCACACCCGGCGGGGGAGGAAGGGAAGCGGGAAGATGGCTGCTCATGTCCGTTTGACTCCGGTCAGGAGGAAGACGCGGAAGGGGCTCGCCCCCTCGCGTGCATGCGTTTCGCGCGTGAGCGAGCCGAAGCCCACCTCGCGCAGGGTGTTCTCGAGCGCCTCCGGCGCGAAGCCGAGGTGCCGGTGGCCCAACCGCTCCAGCACCCACCGCTCGTCGTGAGGCATCAGCTCCAACAGCACCAGCTTGCCCCCGGGCTTGAGGATGCGCGCCGCCTCGGCCAGCACCGCGGGCGGGGACTCCACGTGGTGGAGGCTCTGGGAGATGACCACCAGGTCCCGCTCGCCCGCCGGCAGCGACAGCCGGTGCAGGTCCTCGCGCAGGAAGGTGATGTTGGTGCGGCCCTCGCGGGCGGCGCGCTCGCGGGCCTGCGCCAATGCGGCCTCGCTCTGGTCGATGGCCCACACCCGCGACGCCCACCGCGCCATGGCCAGCGAGAGCACACCCGTGCCGCATCCAAAGTCCGCCACATCCAGCGCCGGCAGCAGCGAGGCCAGCGCCCCCGCCCACAGGAACCAGGACTGTCCCGGCTCCAACAGCCGCTCATTGAGCGCCTGCCGGTCCTCACGCTGCCGCAGTAGATCCTGCAGCCGGGCCAGGTCCCCTTCCTCGTCCTCTGCCTCGCGGGCCAGGCGGACGAGCGGCCAGCGCGAGTCCGTCTGATCCACCGCCAACGAGTAGTAGGTGAAGCCCGCCTGCCGCTCCTCGCGGATGAGCTCCAGCCCCTTGAGCTTGCCCAGGTGGTGCGACACCGAGGACTGCGCCACCCCCACCAGGGACACCAGCTCCGACACGTTCAGCGGCGCCCGCGCCACCAGACGCAGGATGCGCAGCCGAGTCGGGTCACCCAGGGCCCTGAAGGATTGGGACAGCTCTTTCATATCTCCGAATCAACATATATCGATGCATCCTGGAAGACCAGGGAAGCCCGACCGGGCGACGCAGCGCGTTGCCATGTGGGGAACGGTCGTCTAGAGACAGGTCCATGCCCGCTCCATCCCTGCGCCAGCTTCTCGAAGGCAAACGTTTCGGACTCGTTCTCTCCGCCGGGTACTTCGGCTTCTACGGACACGCCGGCTTCCTCAAGGGCCTGGCGGCCACGGGACTGAAGCCCTCGGCGTACGCCGGGACGAGCGCGGGAGGCCTGGTCGCCGCGTATGCGGCCGCGGGAGCGAGCGTGCACGCCATCGAGGAGCTGGTGCTCAAGCAGACGCGCGACAACTTCTGGGACCCGGACCCCATTGGCGCGGTGCTCAACGCCCTGCCGCGCGAGGGCCACGGGGCCACTGGCCTGCTCAAGGGCGAGCGCTTCCGCAAGCTGCTGGAGCAGACGCTGCCGGTGAGCACCTTCGAGGAGCTGCCGCACCCGCTGCTGCTGGCGAGCGCCAACCTCACGCAGGGGACACACGAGGTCTTCACCTCGGGCGAGCTGGCGCCGAGGGTGCACGCCACGTGCGCCTACCCGGGCCTGTTCCGCGCGGTGCGGCTGGGGAGGGACCTGTACTGGGACGGAGGGCTGGTGGACAAGGCGCCCGCGCTGTCGATGCGGGAGAGCCGCTTTGGCCAGGAGCTGGACGCCATCCTCGTGCACTACCTGCCGAGCCGCACGCGCAAGATGCTGGGCGGGCCCATGGCGTACGCACAGGGGATTGCCGCGGGCTCGGCGGCGCTGCGGCACGACCACTTCCGGCTGCAACTGTCGCTGCTGAAGGAGCGCGGCTTCCCCGTCTACGTGGTGGTGTCCAACCTGCCGCCCGTGTCCCCGTCGCAGATGGAGCGCGGCTTCGATGCGCTGCACCAGGCGAAGCTGAGCGCCGAGCGCGCCATGGCGCGGCCTCCCGTGCCTTTCGAGGTGGCGTGAGTCAATGAATCAACAATGCTGCCGATGGTGTCGGAGGAGCCTGACGACGCTGGCGGTGCGCATGCTCGTGGGGTGAGCGTGCGCGGCAGTGGGTCAGCGCTGTTTCCTGGCCCTGCGCTCCCGTATCTCCTTGATTCGCTCGCGGATCTCGAGGTCTCTGGGGGTGGGCGGGTGCTTGGGGATCTCCGACTCCGGCAGCTCCTGGAACTCACAGGTGAACATCCCGGGCAGGTGCTTGTGGATATCACCGATTTCAAGAGTTGAGCCATACAACTCCAGGACGTCTCCCTGAGGTGGAAACTTATCCATCTGACTGGGCCAGATGCAGAGGTTGGTTTCCCGCTCGAGCCTGTCCCAGAGCTCGGCCAAAGCCTTCCATGCTTCTGCGGCGCGGGAACGGTCGTAGGGGCGCAAGGTGAGCTTGCCGCTGATGGACACGATGAAGGGGGGGTTGGGATCGAAATCCGAGATATCCTTCCCACAATTCGTGCACTGTGTCGGGCTCGTGGAGTAGTGCCCGCAATACTCGCAGAAGAACTGCTCGTCGCTCATGGCGCCTCCAGAAGAGAGGGCGCGGCTTTGCCGTATCGTTTCAGCAGTTCTTGATATGTCATGCGCTCCATCCACCGGCTCGGTGGGAGCCTGCGCGGTACGCGAGCCGGACGCACCGCACCGCTCACAGCCCGCGAGCGCCAGAAGGGCCACCAAGAAGGTGAGGCGTATCCTGAAACGGTCGGAAATGAGCATCAGGAACTCTCTCCAACGCAGGCAGCATCACGCACTCGTCCCTGCAGTTCCAGCAGACGGCCCTTGGGAAGAACGGGCTGAGTGTTGTGCTGCCTCGGCGGGTCGAGCAGGGCGTTCAGCGCCCGTAGCGGCGGTGGTCCACCATCAGGCAGCGGTCCTGCACCACCTTGATGCCGGCCTCGGCCAGCCGCCGGGCCGCCGCGTCGTTGCGGATGCCCGACTGGAACCACACCACCTTGGGCTTCTTGGCCAGGATGTCCTCCACGTGCTGGTCGATGTCCTGCGGCCGGCGGAACACGTCCACCAGATCGATGTCCCCGGGGATGTCCACCAGCCGCCGGAACACCGGCTTGCCGAGGATGTGCGTCACGTCCGGGTAGTAGACGGGCACCGGCACCACGTCCACCCCCGCCTGCGCCAGGTACTCCGGCACGTAGAAGGCCGGCTGGCCCTCGTGCTGCTCCGTCTTGATGCCCAGCACCGCCACGCGCTTGCTGCCCTGCACCACCGCGCGGATGCCCGCCTCGTCCTGGATGAGGTTCTGCTCGTAGCTCATCGTTGCTCCTCCTCGGGCGCCTGCACCGACTCCAGCGCCGACTGCGTCGCCCACGTCCACGTCTCTCCGTCCAATGTCGCCCGCAGGGTGAACCCTCGCCGCACCGGGAGGAAGCGGATCCTGCCGAGCAACTGTTCTCCCTCACACTCAACCCCGGGCGCCAGCTCCGGGTTCCCCGCCTGGCGCAGCGCCTCGCGTACCGCCTCGGGCGCGTCCTCTCCCGGCGCCCCCAGGCAGCGCAGCGTGAACACCATCGCCTCGCCGTACTCGGTCGTCACCGTGCCGGTGAAGGTGCGCTCCAGCAGGTACGCCACCTCGCGCCCGCCCAGCGGCACCGTGCCCACCACGTAGAGGTGCTGTCCCTGATCCAGAGACCGCCCGTAGAGGCCGCCGTACTTCACCTCCCACTCGGCACGCGTGCGCGCCTCCAGCGCGTCCGGTGAGAAGAAGCGCTCCAGCGGCGAAACGTCCTGCCCCGCCGGCGCCACCTGTTTGAGCGCCGCCAGCGCGGCCTCGGGGTCTTCCACCCGCACGTAGGTGCCATCCGCCGCGAGCCGCACGCGCAGGGTGACTCGCGTGAGGACGTCATCCACCAGCGTCTTCACCGGAGAACCGTCCCGCGAGTAGCGCGCTCCCGTCACCCGCTGCGTGAGGAGCCAGCTCCCCTGCTCTCGGGTGAAACCCGTGACGGTGGTCAACTGCGCCTCCTGTGCGCCCGGCGCCCCACTGCGCCGCAGCGAGCTCTTCACCGTCTCGGTGAGCATCGAGCCCTCGGGAGGCCGGAACTCGAGCCGCGGGGGAGGCGGCGCGGCCGGCTCGGGCATCAGCGAAGGGACGTTGTGGCTGCACGCGGCGGCCGAGGCCACGAGGAGCAGCAGGAAGCACGAACGGAGGGCGCACATGACGTCCGCGCACGCTGGCAGAAAGTTCCACGACCCGCGAGCGCCTCGACGGACAGCGGGAACTTCTCCGCCGACGCGATGTCCGAGGACGCACGTCGAAAACCGCACAGGACCGAGCGGATACTGACAGGCGCCCTCCAGGGGTTGGAGGGCGCACCGGATGGATTCGCAACCCGACGGCAGCGGCAGGTGCTGCAAGGGACGCTGAACCTCATCCGCGAGCGCGGACGCTGAGGCGCATCCGGCCCACGCGAGCACCCATCAGTCACCTCGACCGGGATGACGGCAGAGCGGGCTCGCGAGGAAGTTGGCCCAGGTGCCAGCGTGCACCCGGGTCACGGGGTGATGAGTCGGATGACCTGGTTGAAGGAGTCGCTCACGTACAGCCGCCCCTGAGCATCGCTGGCCAGCCCACTGGGGGCGACGATGTCCGCCACGTCCCCCGCGCCCAGCCGGGTGCCCAGTTTCCCCGAGCCGGCGAAGGTGTAGACCTGCGTGGCTGCGGCGTTCGCACCGGGGATGATCTTCCGGATGCGGAAGTTCGCCGTGTCAGCGAGCCAGACCTCTCCCTGCGGTCCCACGGCCATGCCGAGCTGGGCGCGGAACCGGGAGACGTCGCCCGTGCCATCCAGGAAGCCTATCGGCGCATCGGAGCCGAGGCCGGCGATCGTCACGACCGAGCGCTCGGGCCCCGCCGAGATGCGGCGCACGAGCTGGCTGGCGCCATCCAATACATACAACTCCCCGCCATTCCCGAGCGCCAGGGCGGAGGGATAGCCGAAGTGGGCATTCGCGCCCTGCGGGGCATCTTCCCGTCCGAGAACTCCATTCCCGGCGAGGGTGACGACCTCCCCCGTGGCGGCGCGGTACATGCGGATGCGTTGATTGTCCTGGTCCGCCACGTAGAGGTTGCCGGCCTTGTCCGCGGCGATCGCCATGGGCCGACCGAAGTACGCCTTCCGCGCGGGGCCATCCGCGAAGCCCGACTTGAAGCCCACACCGGCCAGGGTGCTCACCTGCCACCCGGAGGGACCACGGTCGAGACGGCGGATGGCGTAGTTGCCCGAGTCCGCCACGTAGATTTCTCCCGCCGGTCCCACCGCGACTCCCGTGGGGTTGCGGAACATGGCCTGGCTTCCTTCTCCATCCCGGTACCCGAGGTCTCCATTGCCCGCGAGGGTGATGACCGTCCTGTCCGGATCCGTCTGGACGAGGCGGATCCGGTTGTTGATGCTGTCCGCGACGACGACCTGTCCCGCCGGGGTGACCGCCAGTCCGGAGGGACCCTGGAACCTCGCATCGGACCCGGAGCCATCGCCGTAGCCGGGCCCGCCTCGTCCGACGAAGGCCTCGACGGACTGGGCCCACTGCCCATGCGGCGCCGGAAGCGTGGGCACCGGCCCCGTGGCGGGAGGGAGCTGCCGCGGCGGGCGCCGGTGCGCCAACGCACGCTCGAGCACGTTGAGTGTCATGCGCTGCACCCGGGGATCCCTCAGCTCCGGCAGCTTGTCCGATAGGCCGAGCGGCCACCAGATCGTCCCCGCCGAGAACACCAACCGGCCCGAGGGCAGCGTGCGATCGACCACGGTGGAATGGGAAGGCAGGCCCTCGGCGCTCACCACCGGGCTCGTCATGCTGACGCGAACGCCTTGCGGGTAGCCCGGCCAGTCGGTGAAGGCCTTGTCATATTCGAAGCCGACGAGCCCGGGCAGGAGCGTCCCCTGCTGCAGACCCGTCCCCTCGAAGAGCCAGTGTGAGGGATCGCTCACGGCCAACTGGTAACCGAAGAACAACCATCCGTCGTACATCGAGCCGAAGAGCTTGTTCTCCGCGTGCTCGTTCGGCGAATCCCGGAAGCGCAGCGTCGTGTACGGGCGGGGATCCTTCTGGGGCTCGCTCTTGTAACAGGCGATGGTGCGGAGCGGGTTTCCCTGCGAGTCTGGCTCGAGGCGGATGCGCCAGTACGCTCCATTGCCGCCGAAGTAGGCCAGGCTCATCCTGCCGCGGGCCAGCGCCGCGTCCACCTGCGCTCTTTCCTCCGGCGGCCAGTATTCGTCCTGACCGCCATGGACGAAGGCGGCGATGCCGTTGAGGAAGCTGTCGAAGCGGACGAAATCGAGCTGGGTTCCGTAGGTGACGTCGTAGCCGTTGCGCTCGATGAACCGGACGAGCTGCAGGTCCAGGTAGAACGTCTTCCCGGTTCCATCCAAGGCCAGGTAGGGACGATTGAAGGACACCTCCCACGCGCGGCCCGCCGGCATCTGCCTGGAGGCGTCGGCGTAGAGGCTCTCTCCTCCCCAGGTGTTGTATGCCTGATAGGTGGTGAAGTTCGGCGTGAAGAGGATCTCCGCCGCGCGCCGGTCACGCACCACGAAGGGCGCGAAGCGCATGAACTTGTCCGAGCGCCAGATCTTCACCACGTAGAGACCCGAGAGCCAGGACGAGTCGATGGGAATGGTGAAGGTTTTCAGCCAGGAGCACTCGACGCGTGAGGTGACCGGATCGCGCGGGCATGAAGGCTGCTTGTGTGCCTTCCAGGGGCCACCGCTCCACACCTTCCGGGCGCCCGCGCCTCCGTAGTAGCCGATCCGGAAGACCTCGGCGGTGATGGGGGCCGACTCGTCACTGGTGGACACCTTCACGCCCAGGGAGGCACCCGCCTCCAGCGACTCGGTGTCGGTGTAGACCTCGAGCTCCCCGTTCTGCGAGCTCCTGCCGCTCTCCCAGGAAGGGTCTCCCGGACGTTGGTTCTCCGCTGGGATGGGGTTGGGAACGACGTGGCGCTCGTAGTCACACGGAGCCGGACACGTCACCACCGTGTCGGGGCCATCCTCGCCCCCGTCCTTCGCCCCGGTGTCGCCCTCACCCGTGGGGGGCTGCTTGCCGTCGTCTGGGATGGTCGTCCCGGAGTCCTGCTGCCCGGCGGGGTCCCGGATGCTTCGCGTGCCCCTGTCCTGGCATCCCCAGAACAGGAGCAGCAGGCCCAGCAGGAGGCCCCACCCCATCCACCAACTCCGCCCCCGGCGTCCCATGTGCGTCTCCCTTCGACAGCATCGCGTCCGGAAAAAACCCGCGGTGAGATGGTGCATGGCCCGGCAGGCGTCAACCCACCTCGGAGGATGAGCCCTATCAGTGGCCATCCATGCGGTTGCTGGCACGCCTGCTCTGTCCGATTCGGGGAAGAGACCTGCATCGGGATGTGTCGGAGCAACCCACAACCCGTCGAAAAGGATCTGGATGAAGCGATTCGGTTCAGTAGCCCTCCTGATGACCCTCCCCCTGACGGCGCTGGCCTCGCCTGTATGGAAGGCAGATTACGAAACGGGAAATCTCTCGCAGTGGTCGGGCCGGGAGTCCGTCGCGTCGGATCGCCTGCAGGTGGTCACCTCCCCCACCCGTGAGGGCAAATACGCCCTCAAGGTGACCGTGAAGAAGGGAGACGACCCCATCAACGCGAGCGGCAACCGCAACGAGCTCTTCCACTTCGGCAACGAGACCGAGGGCTCGGAGTACTACTACAAGTGGAGCACCCAGTTCGCGTCAGACTTCCCCAGCGTGAACACCTGGCAGCTCTTCACCCAGTGGCACCATGACGGCTCCAATGGCTCGCCGCCGCTGGAGTTCTACGTCCGTGGCGAGCGCATCTATCTCCGTCTGGAGGGCCGCGACGATCGGATCGTCTGGAACACGCCGCTGGTGCGCGGCCAGTGGCTGGACTTCGTCCTGCACGTGAAGTGGTCGTCGGACCCGAACATCGGCTTCGTCGAGCTGTACTACAACGGCCAGCTCGTGCTCCCGCGCATGCACTCGCCCACGATGTTCCAGGGCATGCAGAACTACCTGAAGCAGGGTCTGTACCGAGATGAGTCCGTCAACCCAGACGGCGTCGTCTACCACGACGGAATGGTGCAGGCGACCTCGCTCGAGGACGTGATGCCCACGAAGACAACGCCCCCGCCCCCGCCCCCGGCCGTGGCGACCCAGCCGCCTGCCAATTCGGGCCCGCCGGCCCCGGCGACCTCGACGTCCGAACCCCCGAGTCCCTCCGTCGCGGCAACTCCCGACACCGTGGGCGTGGTGGACCCCAACGCGCTCGCCGGCCAGCCCTCCGGAGGGTGCTCCGCCGCGGGCGGCCCCCTGGGAGGACTGGGCCTGCTCTTCTCCGTGCTCGGGTTTGGCGTCCGCGCGGCCTTCGGACGCCGTTCCGCCAAGCGGGATTGAGAAAGCGAGCGGGGAGTGCCGCCTTCCGGCCGCGCACTCCCCGCTCGGGGTGCCTACCAGCTCAGCGCGAGGTCGGGTTGAGCACGTCCTGGAGGTCCCGGGCCATCGTCCAACCATCATGGTAGACGACGCCCACCGGGCCGACGGCCGCGTCCCGGTACAGGCCGATCTTCAGGTAGTTGAGCGCGCCGGGGTACATCGTGGCGACGTACTTCTTCGGCAGGACGAGCTGGCCGTTGTAGTACAGCTCGACGAAACCGACGCGAGCGTTGGACGACCACTTCACGTGGAAGATGAAGTCCAACCACTGACCGCGCACCAGCGGTGTGCTCCATACGTCGCCGGTGTCCTGGCCACCCACGCGCAGATAGATGCGCTCGCCGCGGACGTAGAACTCCACGGGCGGCGAGCCATTGAGGCCCTCGTGGTGCCACTGGGTGAAGAGCTGCCAGGTGTTCGCGCTGGGGAAGTCTGACGCGAACTCGGTGCTCCACTTGTAGTAGTACTCCGAGCCCTCCGGCTCGTGTGTCATGCGCAGGAGCTCGTTGCGGTTGCCGCTTCCGTTGATGGGGTTGTCGCCCTGCCTCACGGTGGCCTTGAGGGCGTAGCTTCCCTGCCTGGTCGGTGAGGACACCACCTGGAGCCGGTCCGCGTTCACCATCTCGGTCTCGCTCCACTGCGAGCGATTCCCCGTCTCGAAGTCACCCCGCCACACCACGCTGGCCCCCGTACCGGAGCCCGGGTCCGAGCCACACACGCGCGCTTCGGCGATGCTGGCCCAGTCGTTGAGGGTGTTTCCGTTGACGGTGATGCGCAGGTAGCGCGCGTCACGGGCGGGGAACGCGGTGGTCTGGGCTGCCAGCGTCATGCTGCTCTGGCCGCTGTAGACCTGGGTGAACGCCGAGCCATCCGACGAGACGGACAGGGTGAAGGCATTGGTGCGTTGGTCGCCCAGGTGCCAGGCAATCGCCGCGCCGGAGATGGAGCGGGCACTGCCCAGGTCGAGGTCGATGGACGAGCCCTTGCCCAGACTGCTCCAGCGTGTATCGAGCCGATCGTCCAGGACATTGCCGGGCACGTTGCCGTCATCGCCGCTGGCGCGCACCGAAGACACCGTGAGGGGCAGGCAGTTCTGCACGGCGAGCCCGGCCGTCACGGGTGCCCCGGCGGTTGTCATCGAGACGGCCTCGGCGGAAGGGCCCGTCGGGACCAACTCGGAAGGGGTTGCGGGAGCCGTCTCGACCGGGGAATCGGAGACATCCGCCGGGGTGTTCGACTCGGTGGAAGGCGCTCCGCCACAGGCGGACAGGGCAATGGTTGCGATGACCAGGGTGACGCGTCTCACGTGAGATTCTCTCTTGTTGGATGGGTGGATTTCTGGGGATGCGACCTTCCCGTGCGCCAGAGACGGAATGCCTCGGGTGCCAGGCCGGTGAAGGCCGCACTTACGCCTGGGTTTTCCTCACTGCGTCCTTTAGGGCCGCTCGCGGATTGCGAGCAGGTGGCGCGACAACCCCTGATGTTTGGCGCCATTCCAGGCCCAAAGGTTCGCGGGTAATCCCTAGCACGCTCCCCGAGCAGGAGTGCTCCCGATGCCCTCCTGCGAACCACGCTTCCTGAAAGCCCTCCTTCACCTCGACCCGAGGGCCGGGCAGGCGTCTCATTTGTCGAGATCGAACATGCACAAGCCCGGATGGCCTTCCCACAAGCCTGCACACTCTTCCAAAGGCCCACAGGTACCCGGCGCATCCGAGTTGCATCGTTGGGTGCAGAGACCATTCACGCATGAGAAGCCCTCGGGGCACGGTCGCGCATGGGAGTCGCATGCAAGCAGGCATCTCATCCACACCTCATGTCGTGTCTCTTCGGCCCCGATATCGCACACCTGATCCGCCGGGCAGGGATTGAGCTGGCAATCCGTTCCGCGAACTCGCGCGCAAATCGATGCTCCGTGCTCCAGGGCCACGCATCGTTGCCCCTCGGGACAGGAGCGTCCCTCGCAGGTCGGCAGACATACGGACCCCTTCACATCCGCGGCACGACAAGAGTACCCCTCCGGACAACTCCGGGGCTCCTGGGGCTGGCAGGGACGGCGGCAATTCTTTTGGGTGCACACCAAGCCCGGCGCGCACGCCCTGCTCCGTGCTTGAGGCAGTTCCATGCAAAACTCCCCCTCCGCGACCTCACCAGGGGCACCACACAGGCGCACCACTCGTTCGCCGGCTGCGATTGAATAGCAAGAGAGGCCCGCGCGACAGTCCGCATCCGTCTCACAGGTGCTCGCCACACAGGCTCTCCTCAACATGAATTGGTCGCGAAGACAGACGAGTGGAGCTTCGCAGTCTTCATTCCTTTCGCAAGACCTCTTGAAGGTGAGCAGCCGTCTCGTCTCATCAGGAGGGAGAATGGGGACGAGTCTGCTCTCCTCTTTGTGTGCGACGGATACGTTCATCGCACTCAGCAACGAAGCCCAGATCAACGGGACCGGCAGCAGCACCCCCAATACGACGGCAAGCCGCGCACGCCACTTCATTTCCAGCCCCTCTTCTCCATCGCCACCCTGCAGTCCTTCATGCACTCATTGAATCTGGGCCCACACGCGGCCCAGATGTCCTCCTCCGGGCAACCGTCATGGGCCATCTCTTCAACCTGGTCCTTGAGCATGGCCTGATGCAGCACACCGGCATCCCCGCCCACAGGACAGCCCGTCTCGAGCATCAACACCAGCGTTGCTGCCACCGCGAGCATGCGGTTCATCAGCACGGCCCCCCCCTGAACGAAGAAGACTCCCGGAGGCAACAGCATAGAACCCACACTGAGAGCAAATCCACCGCGCACCGGAAATCATCAGGCGCCAGCGAACACTTGCACGTGCGGCCAGTATCCGCGACCGCCTCACGACGAGTCCCCCTTGTTGGCCTTCAGCGCCCCTTCGGAAGCAACTGCTCCATGCCGGAGAGGATCAGTCGCAGGCCTCGCTCGAAGCGGTCGTCGAACTCCGTGAAGATTTCCTCGCCCGCGGCCAGTGCGAGTGGGAACCGCTTGCCGTCGATCCGTTTGGATCGCCGGTTCAGGTCGTACTGCTCGTTGTGTTGGCCGGGCAGCGGATGCACGGCCTGCTCCTCGATGGCGAAGCCCACCGTGTAGTTGGACACCGTGGAGAAGCCACACACCGCGTCGCGCAGCGAGAACCCGGCATCGACGAGCTTCCTCAGTGCGACGTCCATCGACGCGTACAACGTGTCATCGGTGAGCCGCGTGCCGCTGAACACCTTCGCCCCATCCCGGTAGCTGAGCAACATCCGGCGCAGGCCCCGGGCCATCTCGGCCATGAACTCCACCCAGGACTGTCTGGCGTCAGGCTTCGCCGTCCCCATGAGATCCCGGAGCATGGTGGTGGCCATCTCGTCGACCAGCTCCTGCTTGTTCTTGAAGTGCCAGTACAGCGCGGGCGCCTGCACATCGAGCTCACGCGCGATCCGCCTCAGCGTCAGCCCCTCCAGCCCTTCCTCGTTCAGCACCCGCAGCGCCGTGCGCACCACGAGCTCGCGGTCCAGTCCCATCGCCACCTCGGTTGGCGCCGGAGCTTGACAGCTTAACGCCGTTAAATGCATCCTTAACGTCGTTAAGTTGGTGGGTCCGGCAGCCGCTCGCAGAGGCATGGAGCTTCGGCGCCGGACGGCGGCCCCCCAGACGGAAGGAGCGACGGATGAAGCCGCACGTGGAGGTACCGGTACTCATCGTGGGAGGGGGGCCGACCGGGCTCGCGCTGGCGTGCGATCTGGCCCGGCGGGGCGTGGTCTGCCGGGTCGTCGAGAAGGCTCCGGAGTTCTTCACCGGTTCACGGGGCAAGGGTCTGCAACCGCGCAGCCTGGAGGTCCTCGAAGACCTCGGAGCCATCGAGGCGATATTGGCCTCGGGCGCGCCCTATCCGGCGATTCGCTCCTACGCCCGTGAGACCGTGGTGTGGGAAGGCCACATGCACGAGCACTGCGAGCCAATGCCAGACGTGCCGTATCCCAACATCTGGATGATCCCTCAGTGGCGGACGGAGGAGATTCTGCGTACCCGGCTCGCCAGCCACGGCGTCCGCGTGGAGCTCGCCACCGAGTTGATCGGCTTCGAGCAGGACGAGGACGGCGTGACCGCCAACCTGGTCCATGCGGGCAGGACCGAGCGGGTGCGAGCCAGCTACCTCGTTGGCGCCGATGGCGGGCACAGCTTCGTCCGCAAGCGGCTCGGGGTCGGGTTCGAGGGCGAGACGCACGAGACCGAGCGGATGCTGATTGGCGACGTCCAGTCCGATGGGCTGGACCGCGAGCACTGGCACACCTGGGCGGACCTGGAGAAGCGCACGCTCCGGGTCGGGCTGTGCCCGCTGCCCGGCACGAATGTCTTTCAATTCATGGCCCCCTGGACCTCGGATGATGTGCCCGAGTTGTCATTGAAGTCCCTCCAGAAACTCTTCGACGAGGGGTCCGGCCGCTCCGACGTGCGGCTTCACGACCTGAGTTGGGTATCGCTGTACCGCGTCAACATCCGCATGGTGGACCGGTACCGGGTCGGCCGGGTGTTTCTCGCCGGCGACGCCGCGCACGTACATCCCCCAGCCGGTGGACAGGGCCTGAACACTGGCATCCAGGACGCCTACAACCTCGGATGGAAGCTCGGCCAGGTTCTGGCGGGGGCCCCCCAGGCCCTGCTGGACAGTTATGAGGAAGAACGGCTGCCCATCGCCGCGGACGTCCTTGGAATCAGCACAAAGCTATACAAACGAGGCCGTCAGGGAGAGGCGGATGCGCATCGGCGCGGCCCCGAGACGCAGCAGCTCGGACTCCACTACCGGGATGGCCGGCTCGCCCGCGACGAGCGCGGCTCCCGTGGACGCATTCAGGCCGGAGACCGCGCGCCCGACGCGCCCTGCCATGACGCCGCCGGCAACCGCGTCCGTCTGTTCGATGCGTTCCGCGGCCCCCATTTCACGCTGCTGGCCTTCGGCTCGGCCCACGCGGACACGCTCGCCCGCCTCAACGCCCGCCATGGCTCGAGCGTACACGCGTACACCGTGGTCGAGCCGGGCGCCCCCACTGGCGCGCACGCCCTCGTCGACACCCATGGACACGCGCGCACAGGTTATGACCTCGAGGGCAATGCGCTCGTGCTGGTCCGTCCGGATGGCTATATCGGGCTCATCACCACGCACCCGTCCGCCGACTCCGTGCTCGAGTACCTCGGCCACGTCGCCGCAAGGCCCGCGTCCGGACAGTGATTGAAGAACCCGGATTGAAGAACCCGGAGTGCGAAACCGGGAGTGAATGACCGAGCGCCCGCGAGTACCGGCCCGTGGCCGGCGCCCGCGAGCGCCTCATGGCTTCACCTCGCCGCTACGGATGCCGCGAATGCCCCTCCGGGGCGTTCTCCACCAGGTCCCGGCCGATGTTGCGACGATCCCGATCCACCCCGTCATCGTCGCGCAGCATTCCGCTCGCGAAACGCCGCGCCGCCTCCGCCAGGTCCCGCATCACCTCTTCCCGGGACTGGTACTCGTCCCGCGGCAGCGACTTGAGGACGTTGATGATGTCCACAGCCGCGCCGTCGTCCTCCGCGGCCTCGACGATCTCCACTCGCGTCGCCGGGTAGTCCACGGCGTCCAGGTGGGGGGTGATGGAGAGCGCCGGGTTTTCCGCAAGTCCGAATGCCATCGTGTCTTCTGCCTTTCCGCCCCGTCTTCCCTCCGCTGCCGGGGCCCTGGTTTCAACCTGTGGACGCAATGTCCTACGGGCCACCTCGCCATCACCCTCCGGGCCGCGCCCCCCGGGCAGCCAACCGGCCGGGGCCAGGGTAGATTGCCGATTCCCAGACCCCTCCCGGGACCCTTGATGCTCTCCAAGCCCCTGTTCGCCGCCTGGCTCGTGTTCGCCACCCCCACTCCCGCGCCCTCTCCCGCCCCCCAGGCGCCCGAGGTGAGTGCCCCCGCCCCCGACGCCACGAGCGTCTACTCGCTGGAGGATGGGGCCTTCGTGGACCAGGCGCTGAGGGACCTGGAGGCACTCGAGCACCACGCCCAGGGTCTGCGAGCCCTGCAGGAGCAGATCTCCAAGACGCGCGGCCTCTACACGCGCAAGCAGGACATCCCCTACTCGCCCGAGGAGAAGCGCACCCTGCTCACCACCTGGGCGGCCTTCTCCGACTACTTCGCCTCGCTCGAACTCATCCGCCAGCGCTACTGGGACTTCATCAAGGTGCCCGCCCTCACGAAGGAGACGAAGCATGCCTGGGGCTTCCTGCTCACCCACGGTGCGCTCACCACGGAGCTGGCCCACGGGCTGACGTACGCGGAGCTCACCAACGGCCGCGCGCAGCTCGAGGTGCTCCTGGACGAGCCCTCCGAGGAGTACGGCCTGCCCGCGCGCACCTTCGCCCGCTTCAAGGAGAAGGCCATCCACGTCTCCACCGCCACCCAGCTCATGACGGGGGACTCCTATGCCGAGCAACTGCGGCCCCTGCTCAAGAAGACGGGCATCCTCAACGTGAGCCGCGCGGTGTGGCTCCTCCAGGAGATGCGGCAGAACTCCAAGGTGGCCCGGGGCAAGCTGCGCGGACGCGGCACCACCCTCTTCGCCAAGGCTGGCGCGGACATCCTCAAGGACGCCACCGCCCACGCCGTCTTCCCCGTACAGGCCTCGGTCGCCGAGTGGATGGGCGACACCCGGGTGAAGCGCATCGGCCAGCCCCTCATCCAGCGCGAGCAGACGCTCGCCCTGCTGGCCCGCATGCAGCCGGGCGACATCCTCGTGGCGCGGCAGAACTGGTACCTGTCCAACATCGGCCTGCCGGGCTTCTGGCCCCATGCCGAGCTCTACGTGGGCACGCCCCAGGACTGGGCCTCCTTCTTCGACGCGGACGCCCAGGTGCGCGCTTGGCTCCAGACGTTGCCCGGCGCCCCCAAGACACTCGCCGAGCACCTGGCGCGCGAGTACCCCGCCAAATGGGCGGCCTACACCGCCGCGGACCCCCACGGAGACGCCATCCGCATCATCGAGTCCATCAGCGAGGGCGTGTCCTTCACCGGGCCTGAGCACGGCATGCACGTGGACTACCTCGGCGTCATGCGCCCGCGCCTCGCGCCGGTGGACAAGGCCCGCGCCATCGCCCGTGCCTTCCACCTCCAGGGCCGGCCCTACGACTTCAACTTCGACTTCTTCTCCGACTCCACCCTCGTGTGCACCGAGCTCGTCTACAAGTCCTACGTCCCCTCCCAGGAGGCGAAGGGCGTGCGCATCGACCTGGTGGATGTGGCCGGCCGGCGCACCTTGCCCGCCAACGAGTTCGTCCGTCTCTTCGATTCCGAGTATGACCGGCCCGACCGGCAGCTCGATTTCGTTGCGTTCCTCGACGGCCGGGAGCAGGAGCGGATGGCGGTGGAGGGTGACGTGGAGTCCTTCCGGCGCAGCTGGCGCCGGGCCAAGTGGGACATCGCCCAGAAGTGAAGCGAGGAGTCACGTAATGACGGAAGCGAGCGGACGGGAGCTGCTGGAGATAGCCGGCAAGCTCTACGAGCGGATGATTTCCCAGCAGCAGGCCAAGGTGCTCCGCCTGGCCCGCGAGGTGGTCCCCAACATCACCCCCGAGGAGCTGCGCAACCCCCATGATTTCCCAAAACTCAAGGAACACCCGACTTTCGAGTTCGAGGATGGACTGCTCTCCGGGCTCATCTCGGCGCAGGTGGCGCTCAACGCGGAAATCAAGGGCCGCCTGTTGCCCCCCGAACCTCCTCGGCGCTGACTGCCTGCCTGCCTTTGCCGTCCGTCCTCCCCTGGGTTAGTCCTTCCCGCCGTGAGCATCACCTCAACCTTGAGCCCGCCGCTCTCCCGTGAGCGACTCGTGTCCGCGCTCGCGGCCGATCCCCCGCGGCTGGACCTGGCGGCGTTGGCCATCGCCACCCTCAACCGGCCCGAACTGGACGCCGCGGCGTGTCTGCACACCCTGGACGCCCTGGCCGCCCGGGTGCAGTTGGAGGTGGAGCGTCACTCCGGCCATGGCGAGGTCCTGGCGGGGCTCACCGCGCTGCGTCACGTGCTGGCGGACATCGAGGGCTTCCGCGGCAACGAGGAGGACTACCACTCGCCGGACAACAGCTTCCTGGACCTGGTCCTGGAGCGGAAGGTGGGCCTGCCCATCTCGCTGTCGGTCGTGTACCTGGAGGTGGCGCGGCGCGCGGGCATTCCCCTCTATGGGGTACCCTTTCCCGGGCACTTCCTGGTGGCCTGCAACGCGGGGGACCACAAGCTGGTGGTGGACCCGTACCACTGCGGGGAAATCCTCACGGAAGAGGGCTGCAAGGAGCTGCTGCAGCGGGTGGCACCGCAGCTCAAGTTCACCCCCGCCATGCTGTCACCGGCGCCGGTGGAGCTGATTACCTACCGGATGCTGTCCAACCTGCGGCGCGAGTACCTGGAGCGCGAGGAGTACGAGCGGGGCCTGGCCGTGGTGGACCTGCTGCTGATGCTGGCGCCCAACCACCCGGGGGAGCTGCGCACGAGGGCGGCGCTGCTCGCCAACCTGGGGGCCTACCGGGCGGCGCTCAAGGACGTGGAGCGCTGCATGGAGCTGTCGCCGGACGCGCCGGACCGGGAGCGGCTGGAATTGACGGCCCGGGAGTTGCGCGAGCGCGCCGCGCTGTTGAACTGAGCCCATGAGCCCCATCAAACCGTGGCCCCGCCTGCGCCGGGGCCTGGAGTACGACTACCGCATCCTCAAGGTCCGCCAGGACATGGTGGCCGACCCGCGCACCGGCCATGAGCACCCGCGCGTCATCATCGACTGCCCGGACTGGGTGAACGTCATCGCGGTGACGAAGGACGACCAGCTCGTGCTCGTGCGCCAGTACCGCTTCGGCACCGAGGCGCTGACGCTGGAGGTTCCCGGCGGCATGGTGGAGCCCGGAGAGGACCCCGGAGTGGCCGCCGCGCGCGAGTTGGAGGAGGAGACGGGGTACGTGCCGGGCCGCGTGGTGAGGCTCGGGCAGGTGCACCCCAATCCCGCCATCCAGAACAACGTCTGCCACAGCTACCTGGCGCTCGACTGCGAGAAGGTGCACGAAGGCCGGCAGGACGCGGGCGAGGACATTGCCGTGGAGCTGCACCCGCGCGCGAGGGTGCCCCAGCTCCTCCAGAGCGGTGTCATCACCCACTCGCTGGTAGTGGCGGCCTTCTTCCTGGAGCACCTGCACACCCAGGCCCCGGGCACCCGCTGAAATTGTCGGGTGGTCATCCGCGTTTGACGCCAGCGCCACGAAGAGGCCCCTATTTCCGGGGCCCCCCGTGACACGCACCCGGGGTGGAACTACCCTCTGCCCCCAAGCGAGGTGAGTTCGCCATGGCGGAGAGCCTGTCGCATCCACTCGAGGAGCGCCCCGAGCAGCTCCCGGTCATCCCGTCCACCGACGCCGGCCACGCGTCCGCCCGTTCCCACGAGGGCGCCCCGGTCCGCGTCTCCATCCCCGAGCTGCTCCCCGGCGAGGACGTGTTCGCCTACGTGCGGCGCGTGCACGGCGGCTTCGAGCCCCGGCTGTACCAGCAGGTGGTGGGGGCCGCCAACGAGCTCAAGGAGGGCGACGTGGCCATTGGCGTCGCCGCGGCCGACGAGACGTCCCGCCGCAACGCCCGGGAGCTGCTCGCGCGCACTCGCCTCGGAGACCTGGACGCGTACCCGCTCATCGAGGAGCGGCTCTACTCGTACATGCAGGGAGCGCTCGATGCCCGGGCGCAGGCGCGCACCGCGAGCTGGACGCTGGGTGAGCTCAAGGCCTTCCTGCTGTCGGGGGACGAGGCGGACATCCACGGCATCATCGGCGGGCTGAGCAGCGACACCATCGGCTGCGTCGTGAAGCTCCTGAGCAACGAGGAGCTCGCCGCGGTGGGGCGCAAGGTCTTCAACCCGCTGCCCGGAAGCCGCGTGGGCGCCAGGGGCTACCTGGGCGCGCGCATCCAACCCAACTCGCCCACGGATCACCCGGACGACATCCGCTGGCAGGTCTTCAACGGGTGGAGCTTCGCCGTGGGTGACGTGGTGCTCGGCACCAACCCCGTGTCCTCCTCGCCCGAGTCCGTGGCGGCCGTGGAGGGCGCCCTGCACGAAATCCTGGTGACGTTCGGACTCCAGGACGTGATGCCCCACTGCGTGCTGGCGCACGTGGACGTGCAGGCGGTGGTGGAGGCCATGCAGCCGGGCACCACGGGCGTCTGGTTCCAGAGCCTGGGCAGCACCGAGGCCGCCAACCGCACCTTCGACGTCACCCTGGAGAAGATGGAGGCGCACACCGCCGCGCGCACCGGGCGCTGGGGCATGTACTTCGAGACGGGCCAGGGCGCCGACGCCACCAACGGTCATGCCTCCGGCGTGGACATGGTGGTGCACGAGTCGCGCAAGTACGGCTTCTCGCGCGCCCTCAAGCAGCGCCTGGGCGCCGCGCAGGCCCGCGCCGGCCAGGAGCCCGCTCCCTGGGTCATCGTCAACGACGTGGCCGGCTTCATCGGTCCCGAGGTGTTCCGCACCCGCGAGCAGCTCGTGCGCTGCTGCCTCGAGGACATCGTCATGGGCAAGCTGCACGGCCTGACGATTGGCCTGGACGTCTGCTCCACCCTGCACATGGACGTGTCGCTGGACGATCTGGGCTGGTGCCTGGAGCAGCTCATGCCGGCCAACCCCGGCTACCTCATGGCGCTGCCCACCCGGAACGATCCCATGCTCAGCTACCTGACCACGGCGTTCCAGGACCACGTCCGCCTGCGGGCCCGGTACGGCTACAAGGTGGACGACCGGATGTGGGCCTTCTTCCAGCGGCTCGGCGTCATCGACGCGGAGGGCCGGCCCACCGAGCACTTCGGAGACCCCGCCTGGGTGTACCTCCAGTATCGCCGCCACAAGGGGGACACGCGCCCGGACGCCGACGTGCTCGCCGAGGCCGCTCGGCAGATGGCCGACGTGCGTGCCCGCGGTGTGCCCCTCGCCAGGGGCCATGGCCAACACCCGTGGGATCTGGAGCCCTCGCTCGAGCGGGAGCTCCGCCAGCTCTACGACGACGCGAAGACGGGCCTCTGGTCCGACCTCTCCCCGGACTTCGTCTCGGCGATTCCCAGCGCCGTGCGCCTGCGCACCCGCGCCGCCTCCCGCCGCGACTACATCCTCCACCCGCCCTCAGGTGAGCAGCTCGAGCCCACCGCCGAGCGCGTGCTGGAGGCCCTGCGTGCGCGCCATGCCGGCTGCTACGACGTGCAGCTCGTCATCTCGGACGGACTGGACGCGCGCTCGCTCATGGACGAGGGCCACCTGCCGCCCTTCCTCGCCGCGCTGCGCACCCGGCTGGAGGCCTCCGGTTACCGCGTGGCCCCCGAGCACCTCGTGCTGACGCTCGGGCGCGTGCGGGCAGGCTACCGCGCGGGAGAGCTCCTCTTCGGGGACCCGGCGATGGAGGGGCCTCGCGCGCTCGTCCACGTCATCGGCGAGCGCCCGGGCTCCGGGCACCACAGCTTCTCCGCCTACGTCACCGCGCCCCAGGCCCGTGTCTGGGCCAGGCCGGGCGCGGTGGACCACAACATCACCCGCGTGGTGGCCGGCATCTCCGACACCAGCCTGCGGCCCGAGGCCGCCGCGATGGAGGTGGCGCGCATCCTCGGCGAGCTCACCTCCGCCTCCTGAGCCTCAGTCGTTTCAGGTCACCAGGCGCAGCCACGCGTCGATCATCACCCAGCTGCGCATCCGGAGGTAGTGGCCGTTGACGGCGTGGCCGATGTCGGGGACCTTGTCCACCCACACGAACGGCGAGCGGGGGTAGGCCTGCGCCTCGTTCTGCGCGTAGGACGCCGACGCCAGCAAGTCGTTCTCCCCCAGCTGCACCAGGATGGGCACGGTGATGCCCTGCACCGGGATGAGCTCCGGCGAGCCCAGCATGGTCAGCAGATCCAGGAACTGGCCGCGCGTCACGTTGTCCGCCACCTGGTTGTCATAGGCGATGACGTCCGGGTCCGCGTGCGGCACGTCGTAGAAGAGGGCGCTGCGCAGGTCCCCGGGGACCTGGATGTAGGGGCCCTGCTGCGCGAGCGCTCCGAGCACGGCGGGATCCACCGGCACCTCGTGCCGGGTATTCAGCCAGCCCGTCATCACCACCGCCTTCGCGTCGTGGTACAGCGCCTGCGCGAAGGTGGCGATGAGCGCCCCGTTGGAGTGCCCCACGTAGACGAGCGTCTCGAAGGTGTTCTTCTCCGCGGTGGCGCGCAGCCGCTGCGCCACCTGGTGCACGGCGCTCGCCGACTCCGCCAGGTTCAGGAAGTCCCCGTTCGGCTTGTCGCTCTCGCCCGTGCCCGGCAAGTCCAACGCGAGCACCGCGTACTGCTGACGCGCCATGTACCGCGCATACGAATACGCGTTGCCGTCAATCTCTGGCAGGTCCCAGTACGCGTGGTTGTAGGTGATGCCATGGACGAGGATCTGCACCGGGCGGTGCTTCAAGCTGCCCTGGTAGTAGAGGTACCCCACCACCTTGTAGCTGCGCCCGTCGGACAGCCGCACCGGGAACTCCCGGCGCTCCACCTTGATGCCCTGCGAGCCCTTCGCCTCAGCCGCACCCGGCACCGCCTCGGCCGTACCAGGCACCACCACGGCCGCCCCCAGCACCAGCGCCACCCAGAGTCCCAACAACCGGAGCATCTTCCTCATGTCGGCCTCCCGCATACGGCTCTTCTGAAAACCTCTATTTTCATTAAATATTGAGAGCGCCTGATATTCCTGGCTATCCGACAAATCCAATGAAAATAACTTTTCCAACAAAACACAATGTGCGGGGAGGTGGGCTCCAGAGGGCACTCACGGAGCATGGGGGAGGCAGACGTGCTTCCCCGAGAGCGTGCGGAATCTGACACGATGGCCTGCTCAGGAATCGGAGGGGAGGCAGGCGTGAAACCAGAAGAGTCGGTGAAGGAGCGACTGGAGCGGATGGAGTTGCCCTTCAACGCGTATGGGGTGGACCCGTACGGCGTGTCCAAGTGGCATCTGCGCGTCTTCTTCGAGGTGATGAGTTTCTTCTACCGGAGCTACTTCCGGGTGCGCTGCCACGGAATCGAGCACGTGCCGGCGCGAGGGAGGGCGATGGTGGTGGGCAACCACTCGGGAGGCGTGGCGGTGGATGGGGCCATGGTCATCACCTCGTGCTTCCTGGAGAAGGAGCCGCCGCGACTGGCGCAAGGCATGGCGGAGAAGTTCATCAACGCCACGCCCGTGGCCTCCACGTGGGCCAGCCGCTGCGGCCAGTTCCCCGGCCTGCCCGAGCACGCGGTGCGCCTGCTGGAAGAGGACCGGTTGCTGATGGTCTTCCCCGAGGGCGCGCGAGGCACCGCGAAGCTCTACCCACAGCGCTACGATCTGGTGGACTTCGGCACGGGCTTCATACGCCTGGCGCTGAAGACACGCACCCCCATCATCCCCTTTGGATTCCTGGGAGGCGGAGCCGCCATCCCCACGGTGGCCAACCTCTACGGCCTGGGCCGGGCGCTCGGGATGCCCTACGTCCCCGTCACGCCGTATGTGCTGCCGTTGCCCCTCCCCGTGCCGCTGGAAATCCACTATGGCGAGCCCATGCACTTCGAGGGCACGGGCAACGAGGAGGACACGGTCATCCAGGGCTACGTGGAGCAGGTGAAGGCGCGCATCGCGGACATCATCGATCGGCGCCGTCACGAGCGCTGGAAGGGCGTGGAGTCATGAGGGTCCTCATCCTCGGCATTGGCGGAGCGGTGGCGCAGCGGGTGGCGCTGCGGCTGCGGGACAGCGGGCACACGGTGGTGGGCATCGACACGCGGCCGTGGGAGGACGCGCCGTCAGACATTGAGATGCACACGGTGGACCTGCGCAAGCGGGCGGCGGAGGACGTCTTCCGCACGCGGCGGCCCGAGGCGATGGTGCACATGGCCACGGTGACGTCGCTGCGCGTGCAGGGCGAGGAGCGCCACCGCATCAACCTGGGCGGCACCCGGGTGGTGTTCGAACACTGCCGGGCCTACGGAGTGAAGCACGCCGTCTTCGTGGGCCGGCACACCTTCTACGGAGCGGCACCGGACTCGGCGCTGTACCACACCGAGGACGAGCCGCCGAAGGAGCTGGCGTCCTTCCCGGAGCTGGCGGACCTGGTGGCCGCGGACCTCTACGCGTCCACGGCGCTGTGGCGCTACCCGGAGCTGACCACGTCGGTGCTGCGCGTGTGCTACACGCTCGGGCCCTCGGCGCAGGGCACGCTGGCCACCTTCCTGCGCGGCCGGCGGGTGCCCATGGTGGCGGGGTATGATCCGCTCTTCCAGTTCATGCACGAGGACGACGTGGCGGCGGCCATCGCGCTCACGGTGGAGAAGCGCGCACGCGGCGTCTTCAACGTGGCGGGTCCGCAGCCGCTGCCCTTGTCCGTCATCGTCCGTCAGGCCCAGCGCCAGCCGGTGCCGCTGCCCATGGTGGTGCTGCGCCAGCTCATCGGCCGCTTCGGACTGCCACGGCTGCCGCCCGGAGCGCTCTACCACCTGCAGTACCCCATCGTGGTGGACGCGCGCGCCTTCCAGGAGGCCACCGGCTTCAAGTACCGCTCCGACGAGGTCCAGACCATCCAGTCCTTCCTGGAGGCCCACCCTCCCCCGCGTCCGCGCCGGGAGGAGCTCTTCGACAGGCTGGAGGCACTCGGAGTGCTGAAGTAGCGGCACCTCGGGGCGACCCCTGGCCGCCCCGAAGGACCCCCATCACGCCATGGCCGCTTGTGCCAGGACCAGCATGTCCTGGAGCAGCCGACGCAGGTACGGGCACTTCGCCTGGGCTACGTCGGGAGATAGCTCCGCGAAGAGGTTCGCTCCGTCGATGAGCTTCTTGTAGGACCTGCCCAGCTTCTCCTTGTACAAACGCTCGAGGAGCTTCGCTGGCGGCTCATTGAAGTTCACCGTCTCCGGCTGGTGGCTCTTCCCCGGTAGCGCCTTGCTCACGGCGCCGGGCAGTATCGTCGGATCCGCCAGAAGCCATGCCTCCGTCTCGTGCACGGCGAAGTGCTGCCGGAAGCGCTCATGGCCCACCTTCTTCTCGAGGTGGGCCTTGGCCCACTCATACCTCGCAGCCGCCGTCGTCTTGTCGGCCGGATAGAAGGTGGGTCCATACAGGTCGAGCAGCCCGATTCCCGCGATCACATCCGCCCCAACCTTGCCCCCCAGGTTGAGCTCGACCTTTTTCGCGCTCTCACCGTCGTAGTCACGCCACCCCTCGAAGCGGACGATCTTGATTCCAACCTTCTGGGGGAGCCGGGCATCCAGCCAGCGCTTCAAGAATTCGGGGAGGGCCTTGCGCTCGGTATGGCCTTCCACGAAGAGGACGAACTTCATGCCAGGCCCTCGAGTTCACCCGAGCGCATAAGCGCTCCCAACCGATACTGATCCGTCCAACGGCGCAACTCCTCTCCATCGAGCACCGAGAGGCGCGTCTCCCCTTCGGTGATGTTCGCGACGGTCGTGGTGGGGAGTGCCACGTCGGAGAAGGCGTCGAGCAGGTCGGCTGAGTGAGTCGAGAGGATGACCTGCGTGCGCTGCGAGGCTTCCTCCGCGAGCTCGGCGATGATGGGCAGCATGCTCGGGTGCAGCCCGGTCTCCGGCTCGTCCAGGGCGATCAGGTCTCCTGGATTCGGGCTGGCGAAGATGGCGACGAGCAGGAGGAACCGGAGCGTTCCATCCGACAGGTTCGCCGCGGACTGCGCCGTCTTGAGCGATCGCCAGCGAAGCCGGAGCTGAATGCGCTGATCCGCCGCTGGAGGGAAGACCAGATCCTCATAGTCACTTCCAAAGGCGGCGCGCATGGCCGCATCCAGGGAGCGCTTGAACTCCCGATTGCCGCTGTAGAGGGTGTGAAGCACCGGGATGAGATTCTGTCCGTCTGGAGAGATCCGATCCTCGACACGAGACACAGCGGCCTGCCGGAGTGGAGCCTGCGTGTCGACGCGGAGGTCGTGGTAGATGGACCACCCCAGCAGACTGTCACGAAAGGCCACCGCCACAGGATTGTCGAAGGGAGCCGCGAATCTCGATAACAGCGTCTGCTCATCAGACAGCGTCCCCGCTTGCGCGGTCAGCGTCCGCTGCCCTGAGTAATCAAGTGTGATGGCGTGCCCCGGACGGCGCTCGAAGAGCACCTCAGTCCCAGTGGGAACCCCGGCTCCCCCGCGTTCCTCGCCCATCAATCGTTCGCGCTCGATACGGTGGACGCCGGTCTCTCCAAGGCGGCTGAGCACAAACTCATAGGTCAGTGGCTCATCTGCCATCACCCCTGCCGCATCAACCGGATCCGTTCTGATGGCCCAGGAGATCTCCCTTGCCTGCCCATCCCACAGGAGTGGCGTGATTCCACCCTGGTTGAGGATCTCCTGCGGCAGGTCACCCCGCGCGCCATGCTGGAGCAGGGAGAGAGCACGCAACAGGTTGGATTTTCCTGAGCCGTTGGGGCCAATGAGCACGTTGAGCTGGCCCGGCTCCCAGGTCACATCCTTCAAGGACCTGAAGCCCTTCACCTGCAGTTTCTGGATACCCACGAGACTCCTCACCATGCACCGGGTGTGCCCCAAACACCCGAGCAGGCGGCCAACCTAGGGAGGTGCCTCCGGTGCGTCAATAACGCACTGCCCTGAGTTCGTAACCGGCAACACCGGCTCTCCGCCCCAGCGCCCGGGGCTCGCGCTCCGGACCGCATCCCGGCTAGCCTCCCGGTGCTGACTCGACCGAGGGGGCACTGATGGTCGTCATACCTTCCACACTCGATGCGGTCACCCTGCACGCCGAGGGCGCGCTCTGCACGCGCCTGGCGACAGTGCCGTCCGACAACGGCAGACTACCCAGGCAGGTGCGCATCGAGGGCCTGCCGCTCGGGCTGCGCACCGGCTCGCTCCGGGCCGCCGTCCTCAAGGGCCCTCAAGGACTCCGGGTGCGGGACATCCGGCCCGTCTTCGATGTGCGCCTGCCGCCAGAGACGGACATCCCCACCGAGCAGCGCGCCCTGGAAGAGGCCCAGGAGAAGCTCACCGCCATCTCCTCGGAGCTGGAGCGCGTGCAGCGCGACATCGCGGCCCTCCAGAAGCTCAAGCCCTCCTTCCCTCCCCGCAAGAAGGACGAGCCCCAGGAGCCGCGCGAGTCGTCCCTCACGGCCATCCTCTCGCTCGCGGGCTTCGTCGACACGGAGCTCGCCACCTTGAATACCCGGCAGCTCGACCTGGAGCGCCAGCAACGTGACGCGACGGAGGAGGTCGAGCTGCGCCGGCGCCGCCTGGAGGAGGGCTCGTCCGCGGTGCGCGGCCAGCGTGCACAGCTCTACCGGGCTGCCGTCATCACGCTCTCGGAAGTGGACGGGATGGGCGAGGGCGCGCAGCTCGCGCTCGAGTACGCGGTGCACGGTGCCCGCTGGGTGCCGGGATATGACCTGCGGCTACCCCGGACGCTCGACGGAGGCACGCTGCGCATGCGCGCCGCCATCATCCAGCGCACCGGCGAGGACTGGAGCAACGTGCGGCTGTCCCTGTCCACCGCGCAGCTGGAGCGCCGCGCCGATGTGCCGGAGCTGAAGGCGCTGCGCATCGGCCGGCGTCAGCCGCCCCCGGCCTGCTCGGGCTGGCGCGAGCCACCTCCGGGACTCGACGAGCTGTTCGCCGGCTACGACACGGCGCGGCCCTCGAGTCCACCCCCGCCCCGCCCCCAACCCAGGCCGGAGCGCACCGAGGCACGTGAATACGCCGTGCCCCCGCCGGCCGAGCCCATGCCGCAACCCATGGCCGACATGGATGACATGGACGAGCTCTCCGCTCCCGCCGCGCCTCCGCCTCCGCCCGCGCCGATGCGCGCATCCCAGACCCTGCCATCCCTGTCTGCCGCGCCCGGCGCCGCCCCCTCGAAGCCCGCGCCCAGGCCCACCGGCGCCTTCCCTCGCGCGGGAGGTGCCCCTCCGGCCCCGGCACCGAGTGCCTCGATTCCAGCGCCCAAGAAGAAGAGCGCGAACCTGATGAGGCGCCGCGACCTCTCGGACGAAGCGCCCATGGAGATGATGAAGGATCAGGAGTCCTCGGACTTCGGAAGTGCGGACCTCGCCTCTTCTCTCGGGGGGTTGGCCGAAGGTGGCGGCGGTGCCTACGGAGGCCCGCCGGCCCAGGCCGCCGGGGAGTTGGAGCCCGCGGTGGACCTGCTCGACTACGGCAACCTGGAGCTGGGTGCCGCACACCAGCCGGGACAGCGCGGGCGGTTGCAGCCCCAGCCCGAGGCCATGTCCCGGGAGCTGCTCATGCTGATGGGCGTCCACGTGCGCGTGGATGTCTTCGCGCTCGTGGCCCAGTACGAACGCACGGCCGCCTCCGTGCAGGACGTGGCGCTCCCGGCCTGGTCCGTGCCCCCGCGCCAGTCCACACCGCACTTCGACTACCGCTTCGACGTGGAGACACGCGCCGATGTGCCCTCGGACGGCGTGTGGCACACCGTGCCCGTGTTCTCCGCTCTGGTGGGGTTGAGCGCCGAGTACGTCTGCGTCCCCTCCATGGAGTCACGCGCCTTCCGCACCGTGAAGGTGGAGAACCGGACGCCGCACGCACTGCTCGCCGGTCCGGTGGACGTCACGCTCGGCGACGAGTTCCTGATGACGTCTCCCCTGCCCACGCTCGCGCCCGGCGCCATGCAGCGGCTGGGCCTGGGCGTCGAGGAGTCCATCAAGGTGTCGCGCAACACGCGCTTCGACGAGGCCTCCGGCGGAGTGTTCGGCGGCTCCAACGTGCTCACCCACCACGTCAGCGTCGAGCTGGCCAACCGCACACAGCAGCGCGTCACCGTGGAGGTGCTGGAGCGCATGCCCGCGGTGCCCTCGGCGGAGAAGGACATCAAGGTGGACGAGTCCGAGGTGAAACCCGCCTGGAGCAAGCGCGCGCTCCTGCCCGGCGAGACGCCCGTGGAGGGCGAGCGGGCCTGGAAGGTGACGCTGCAACCGGGTGAGACGCAGACGTTGAACGCGACGTGGGCCGTACGGATTCCCTCGAGCAAGATGCTCGTGGGCGGCAACCGGAGGACGTGATGAGCACCCCCATCCATCT
The DNA here is from genome assembly GCF_003044305.1 of Vitiosangium sp. GDMCC 1.1324. GTDB lineage: Bacteria > Myxococcota > Myxococcia > Myxococcales > Myxococcaceae > Archangium. The sequence continues at coordinate 193,938 of NZ_PZOX01000021.1, forward strand.
GCCCATCGTCAAGGTCACCGTCCTCGAGGACCGAGCGCTGGTGGAGCGCCGCGGAGACGTGATGCTGCCCGCCGGGCCCCAGAGACTGCGCGTGGAGGGGCTCTCGCCGCTCGCGGTGGACCGCTCGCTCCAGGCCCAGCTCACCGGGGGCTCCGTGGCCCAGGCCCGAGTGAGCCGCTCGTGGAAGGAGAAGCCGCGCGAGGGAGCGCGCGAGCGGAAGACGGAGCTGGGCCGCCGCGTGGAGGACCTGGAAGCGGAGTGGAAGCGCGCCCAGGCGGACGTGAAGCGGCTGCAGTCCCGGCTGGAGGTGGTGAACGTGGCACGCGAGGACGTGCTGCGCGCCATCGCCGAGCTGTCGGGCGTCGGCCGTGCGAAGCCCGAGTCCTGGCATGAGCAGCTCGAGACGGTGCGCAAGGAGTCCGCCTCCACCGAGGAGGCCCTCCGTCAGGCGCGCGGGCACGTGCAGGTGACGTGGCAGCGGCTGGTGGAGACGCGGACGGCACTCGTCCAGGGTGAGCAACCGGAGCAGGAGCTCGTCACCGCGGCGGAGCTGGAGGCGAACCACCCGGAGGGTGGAACCGTGTCGCTGCGCGTGACGTACCTCGTGCCCTGTGCCGTGTGGCGGCCGGCGTACCGCGCCACGCTCGCCCAGTCCGAGAAGGGCGAGGAGGTGACGCTCGAGTGCGAGGCCGTGGTGTGGCAACGCACCGAGGAGGACTGGAAGGACGTGGAGCTGCTGTTCTCCACGGCCCGCCCCACCCTGGGCGCCACGCCACCGCGGCTGACGGAGGACTGGCTGCGGCTGCGTGACAAGAGTGAGCAGGAGAAACACACGGTGGAGGTGTCCATCCGCGAGGAGGTCATCCAGACCACCGGCGAGGGGGGCGCCGCCAAGGCCGAGTCCATGCCGGGCATCGACGATGGGGGCGAGGCGCTGACGCTGCGGACGGCCCACCGGGTCACCGTGCCGAGCGACGGCGCGCCCCACCGCGTGCCGCTGTTCCAGTTCACCGCCCCGGCGGCGTCCGAGCTCATCGGCTACCCGGAGCACTCGCCGCTGGTTCACAGGGTGGCGCGCTTCGACAACCGAGGCCCGGCGGTATTGCTGGCCGGCCCGGTGGACCTGGTGCGCTCGAGCGGCTACGTGGGCCGGGCCCAGCTCAAGTTCTCCGGCATGGGAGAGACGCTCAAGCTGGGCTTCGGCAGCGAGGACACGCTGCGCATCGCGCGGCTGGTGGACTCGAAGCAGGACACCCAGCGCATCACCGGCAAGCGCACCCGGACCCAGTTGGTGAAGCTGTTCCTCTCCAACACGGGCACCCGCCCCGAGAAGGTGGTCCTCGAGGAGCGCATGCCCGTCTCCGAAATCGAGGCGGTGGAGGTGAAGCTGCTCCAGGAGCAGACGAAGCCCGCCCCCAGCAAGGTGAGCGAAGACGGCATCGTGCGCTTCGAGCTGGCCGCCCCTCCCCGCTCACAGCAGGAGCTGGCCTTCGCGTACTCGGTGGTCAGCTCCTCCAAGGTGGCTGGCCTGTAGACCCTCCGAGGAAGGTCCGGCCCTGAAGGCCCGCTGCCCGGCATCGCCGAGCGCGGGCCTTTTCAATTTCAAACACACAGTCCTCCTGACGCCACGCGTCACGCTTGACAACACCACGCGTCAGAGCGGACGACGCCATGCGTTATCATTGACGACGCCGCGCGTCAGAAATGGCGCTGCTCATGGATATCGAGTTTCTCTTGATGTTCATGTTACGGATGTCATTAGATTACCTGGCCGTACCCCCCTCCCCCATAAGCTGACGGAGAAGCTCTATGTCCCGGCTGCGTGCAATCGCTGTCTCGGCCATGGTGCTGTCACTGAGCCTCGGTGCCAGCCCCGCTCTCGCATCCTCCTTCCGGACCGCCGAAATCCTGACTCGCGACGGCGTGGTCCTGAAGGGAAACGTCTTCACCCCGGACACGCCCGGACCGCATCCGGCGATCGTCTTCATCACCAGTTGGGGACTGCCCAACATCGAGTACCTCGTCCAGGCCTCACAGTTCGCTGATGCCGGGTACGTCGTGCTCTCGTACACCCCTCGCGGCTTCTACACCTCCGGGGGCAACATCGAGACGGCCGGGCCCAAGGACATCGGCGATGTGAGCGACGCCATCGACTGGCTGCTCACCTATACCCCCGCGGACCCGTCCCGTATCGGCGCGGCGGGCGTCTCGTATGGCGCGGGGATCAGCCTGCTCGGCGCGGCGTTCGACTCGCGCATCCGCGCGGTGGCCGCCATGAGCGCGTGGACCGACCTCCTGTACTCGCTGTTCGCGAACCAGACCCGCCACCTTCAGGCCGCCGGACTGCTGAAGCTCGCCGCCGACCTGACGGGGCGGCCCTCGCAGGAGCTGCAGCAAACCCTCTCGGACTACTTCGGCAACCGGAACATCCCTGGGGTCACCGCCTTCGCGCAGGCGCGCGGTGCCGCGACCTACATCGATCGCATCAACGCGAACCGCCCCGCCATCCTCATCGCGAATGCCTACGGCGACAGCCTCTTCTCGCCCAACCAGCTCGCCGACTTCTACAACCGGCTGACGGTGCCCAGGCGGCTCGAGCTCCGTCCGGGCGATCACGCCATCCCGGAGCTGACCGGCATTCTCGGCATTCCCAATGACGCGTGGACCAGCACTCATCGCTGGTTCGACCAGTACCTGCGCGGTGTGAACACTGGCATCGCCGCGGAGAATCCCATCCATTTGCAGCTGCGCGGCCAGAGTGGCTACGAGTCCTATCCGTCCTGGAGTGCCATCTCGACCAGCACCGCGCGCTACAACCTGGGTGAGGTGCACTGGTGGAACGGAGAGGGCGAGCTCGTGTCGGGCTCGCAGACCGGCTGGAGCTGGACGATCGCCGCGGGCGCGGACACCCCCGCCAATGGCGGAGTCGTGCTGCTGACGAACGGCGCCGAGGCGCTCACGGGCGAGCCGCCAACGGCGTGGATTCCCGCGGTGAGCGGGGCGACGGCGGGCCTCTGGCAGTCGGATTGGCTGTCGAGTGCACGCCGTCTGCGTGGCGCCGCGCACCTGCGCCTGACGGTCACGCCCGGCAGCTCCGGGCAGACGACGATCATCGCCTACCTCTACGACACGGACTGGTCCGGGACCGGACACCTCGTGACGCATGCGGCGGTCACGCTCCGTGGAGCGGTCGCCGGCCAGGCCTACACCGTGGACACGGACTTCCCGGCCACGGCCTACGACGTGCCGAGCGGCAACCGGCTCTCGCTCGTCATCGACACCGTGGACCCGCTCTACGCGGACCAGGCCGCGCCGTTCACGTCGGTGAAGTTCTCCTCGCCCGCGAGCAATCCGTCCTACGTGTCGCTGCCGCTCAAGTGACGTCCTGAAATGACCCCAGCGGCGGCACCAGTAGCGGCCGCCGCCGCTGGCGGGTTCAGTTTCACCAGGTATGGACGGTCAACGGACAAGCCGGCCTGTCTGGATAGGCATCCACGCATTCCGAGAGCGTGTGACTCCCTCGTAACCCCCAAGGCCCCGGACCCGTGAGTGCTCGACGGGGTTCCCGGCCACGGGTACACTCGCTCCGTCCGATGCGGACGTGCACTCCCGCCCGTCCCCCATCCCGCCCCACCCGCTCATGACTGACGCGATAGTTTTTACCCGCGGTGTGCCGCCCCCCGAGGCGTTTCCGACAAAACAGCTCGCCGAGTGCTTCGACGCCGCGTTGGAGCGAGACCCCTCCGTGGTGTTGCAGTACGGACAGCAGCAAGGCTACCAGCCCTTGCGCCACGAACTGGCGCGCGAGTACGGCGTGAGCGAGGCCGAGGTGCTGGTGGGCAATGGCTCGCTCCAGCTGCAGGATCTCGTCGCCGCCAATCTGATACATCCTGGAGCGGTGGTCTTCACCGAGCAGCCCAGCTACGACCGGGCGATCACCACGTTCCGCCGGCGTGGGGCCCGGGTGATTGGCATTCCGCTGGAGAGTGATGGCATCAGCATCGAGGCCCTGGAGTTCGCGCTGAAGCGGAATGTGCCGGCGTTCTTGTATCTCGTGCCGGATTTCCAGAATCCGGCGGGCGCGACCCTCTCCCTGGAGAAGCGTCGGCGCGTGGCCGAGCTGGCGGAAAAGTATGGCTTCTGGGTGATCGAGGACGTGCCCTATCGCAAGCTTCGCTTCCGTGGAGAGGAAGCGCCGCTGCTGCGGCAGTTCGCGCCCTCGCGAGTCATGACGATGAGCTCGTTCAGCAAGCTGCTCAGCCCGGGCCTGCGCGTCGGGTTCATGATCGCCCCGGCGGAGCTCATCAAGGGATTGACCAAGCTGGGAGAGGATACCTACCTCTCGCCGGTGCTCCCCAGCCAGGCCGCCGTCGCCGAGTACCTCCGGCGTGGCTGGCTTCAGCCCAACATCGACCGGCTCAAGGCGCTCTACCGTCCGCGCTGGGAGACGATGGCGAACGCGGTCCGGCGGGAGCTGCCGGAAGCGCAAGCGTTCATCCCCGACGGCGGATTCTTTGTCAGTGTGATGCTGCCCGAGCACGCCCATACCGAGAACCTGATCGGTCGGGCCAAGGACGCCGGGCTCGTCCTGACGCCCGGTGGGCCCTTCTTCGCCGATCCCCACGATGGGATGGCCGTGCCCAGCGACCGGTTCGTGCGTCTGCCTTTCTGCGCGCTGACCCCTGATCAGATCAACGAAGGCGTCCGGCGGCTGGCCGGCCTGCTCCACGCACGCTGAAGCGCCAACGCGCCCGGGCCGGGCTCCCTCCCGGGCGCGTTCTTCGCCGACTGGTCCGACCACAGGGTTGGTCAGAACAGATAGGGAGTGGCGGCCGAGCGAGGAAGCCCCCAGTCTTGGCAGAGAGAAGGGCATTCGCCATGCCCTCCAGCCGCTCAGGCTCAATCCGCTGTTCCGACCAACCCTGCCATCGGACCAGTCGCGCGACAACCCGCCCGGGGGGGTTCTCTCCGCCCGGGCCGTGTCCGGAGGGCTCAGCCGGCGGCGTAGATGCGGCGGTGGTCGCGGATCTCCACCAAGCGGAACTCCCCCGGCGCCGGGCTCACCCGCTCCGGCGCGTCGTAGGAGAGACGCATGATGCGCTCGTACTCGTCCAGGGTGATGCGCTCCCGCTTCGCGATCACCGACTCCACGTCTGCCTTTGCCATCCGCTGGGCAGCGGCCTCGCCCACCACGCCCGAGTAGAACTCCGCGCAGCAGCCACTGCCGTAGGACAGCAGGCCAATGCGCTTGCCGGCCAGCGCGGCGCTCTCGCCCTGCAGCAGGCCCGCGAGCGCCAGGTACAGCGAGGCGGTGTACACATTGCCGATGCGCGCGTTGAGCCCCAGGGACGACGCCACCTGCGCGTCGTAGCTGGCGGAGGACTTCGCCGTTTCCTCGCGCGCCGCCGGAGTGCTCTCCGCGGCGCCCGGCGCGTCCTCCAGGTCACACAGCCGCAGCTGCGTGTGCGCCTTGCGCGCCATCTTGCAGAAGGGCACGTGGTAGAGGATTCGCGCGAGCTGCTCGCCCGGGAGCGTCTCTCCCCAGCGCACCACCTCGTGCGCCAGCGCGCGCTCGCGCCAGCCCCGGTACGCCCCCGCGAGCGCCTCCAGGTAGCAAGAGATGGAGTAGTGCCCGTCCACCACCGCCTCCCTCCGGCCGAGCGGCCGCCAGAAGTCGTAGACGTCGTTGGAGCTGACCCCGTTCAGCCCGATGTCGAGCGCGAGCAGGTCCGGCTGCTCCGAGACAAGCAGGGCCACCGCGCCACCGCCCTGGGTCGGCTCACCCGCGGTGTTCAGCCCATAGCGAGCGATGTCCGAGCACACGACGATGGCCGAGCGGCCCGCGCCCGCTCCGGACGCAATCCACTCCACCGCCGCCATCAGCCCCGCGGTGCCGCCGTAGCACGCGTGCTGCGTGTCATAGGTGCGCATCGACCGGGGCAGCTTCAGCAACCCCTGGACGTGCGAGGCCACCGCCTTCGAGTGGTCCACTCCCGTCTCGGTGCCCACCACCAGCATGCCCACCTTGGCCGGGTCCACGTTGTTGCGCTGGATGACCCGGGCCGCGGCCGTCGCGGCGAGCGCCACGGAGTCCTCGCCCGGGTCCGCCACCGCCATCTCCTTCGCGCCCAGGCCCACCGTGAACTTGGCGGGATCCACGCCTCGCGCCCGGGCGAGGTCCTCGATGTCCACGTAGCGGCGCGGCACGGCGATGGCCAGCGCTTCGATTCCAACCTGCTTCTTCATGGATTGCTCCTCGCTCGATGCGCTCACTGCAGTTCAGGGGGGACCAGCACCAGCCGGCCCGCGATTTCACGGTTCTCCAGCCGGAAGTGCGCCCGCGCGGCGTCCGCCAGCGAGACGGACTCCGACACGAAGGGACGGATCTTCCCGTCGGCCACCAGCTGGAGCGACTCGTCGAGCTCCGCGCGCGTGGTGGCGTAGGCCCCGAGGATCTCCAGCTCCTTGACGATGACCAGGCCCGGGTTGAGCTCCACGATGCCCGACTCCAGGTTGCCCACCACCACCACCCGGCCGCCCGGCGCCATCGCCTTCAGCGTCTGCCCGAAGGTGGCGCTGCCGACAATTTCGATGGCCACGTTGACGCCCTCGCCGCCCGTGCGCTTGCGCGCCTCGGACGCGAAGTCCAGCCCGCGCGAGACGATGACCTCGTCCGCGCCCGCCTCGCGCAGGGGCTGCACCTTGGCCTCACCGGACGTCACCGCGATGACGCGCGCCCCGTCCAGCTTCGCCAGCTGCACCGCCGCGAGCCCCACGCCTCCGCTGGCCCCGGTGATGAGCACCGTCTCGCCCTCGCGCACCCGGCCGCGCGTGCGCACCGTGTGGACGGCCGTGCCCAGCGTGCAGCACACCGTGGCGGCCACCGGCCAGGGCAGGTTCGCCGGCACCCGGCCCAGCCCCGCCACCGGCGCCGTCATGTACTGCGCGTAGCCTCCGGAGATCTCCTCTCCGAAGAAGCGGTTGTCCTTCTTGCACAGGCTGTTGCGGCCGCTCTTGCACAGCGCGCACTCGCCGCACGAGAGCCGCTGCAGCGTGGCCACGCGGTCTCCCACCTTCCAGCCCGGAGTGTCCGGACCCACCTCCACCACCTCGCCAGCGGCCTCGTGGCCGAGGATGGCGGGCACATGGGTGCGCGGCAGGTTGCCCCGGCGGTTGATGACGTCGTGGTAGCAGACGCCACAAGCGTGAACGCGGATGAGCACCTCGCCGCGTCCCGGCCGGGGATCGGGCACGGACTCCATGCGCAGATTGCTCGCCTCGCCAAACTCACGAAGAACGACGGCCTTCATCCTGTACTCCTGGCAGAAAAGACGGTGTGTCAGGCCCCGACCAGCCGGTCGCGAAGGCCATGGGAATCGATTGCCCGGATCGCCGACACGGTGCGCGCGTCCGGGAGCGGAGTGACGGGCAGCGACTCATCCACCTGGAAGGTGAAGCCGGTGCGCTCGCCAATGGTGTCGAGCGAGGCCCAGGGATGGCGCGAGAGCAGCCGGGCCCCGCCGGCCCCGAGCTCGAAGACGCCCAGGTCCGAGATGAGCTTCACCGGGCGGCGATCGTCCCGCGTGGTCACCACCTGCACCTCGGGCACGAGGTTGCGGCGCGACTGGCGCGGCACCACCAGCACCGGCCGGCGCACCCACTGCCGCAGCGTCGCCGCTCCCGCCACACCGGGGAACTTGGTCCGCGGCTTCTCCAGGCTGCCCGAGGCGGTCATGTTCGTCCGCCCCTGGACATCCACCTCGGCGGCTCCGAAGAAGACGGTGTCCACCCGTCCCCGCCGCGCATGGTCGAAGAGGTCCGGGATGGAGATCTCCGCCGAGCGCCCGTCCAGGTAGCCAAGGTCCTCGGACGAGGGGAACAGACAGGGCAGGTCCGGGTCCAACGAGCCCACGCAGGCCAGGTAGGTCAGCCCCGGCGCGTGCGTGGCGCGGGCCACGGCGATGGCGAGGATGGCCAGCGGCGAGGCGACTCCGGTGGCCACCACGGCCCCGTCGTCAATCTCCCGGGCAAGCAGGGAGACCACCACCTCGGCAGGCGATACGGCCGACGCCACGCTCATGCCGCCCTCCGCGTCCGGAGCAGCGCGTCGAGGAACTCGGCTTCCCGGCCGGCTTCCGCCAGCTCGAGGTAGTCCGCGAGCATCTCGTCGTCATGCGGATACAGCCCGGTGCAGCCGGTGGGCAGCGCTCCATCCCGCGCGAGCGCGACGCGCTCCACCTGGAAGCCGGGGATCGTCACCCGGGGCAGCCGCGTCACGCGCTCCTCGGCCGTCGCCAGCACCCGGCGGGCCGCGCCCGCGACCAGCAGATCCGTCGTGGGGTCCTCGATGAACAGGTTGCCCCGCTCGTCCGCCGCACGCGCATGGATGAGCGCCACGTCCGGGTAGACCGCCGGCTCGACCGGCACCCGCTGCCCGGTGAATGGGTCCACCACCGTCGGGAGCGGCTCGACATCCGCCAGCTCGGACACGTCCGCGTCCGGCGCCGGAATGAAGGGCAGGCCCATGGACGCCGCGCGCAGCCGCTGCACCACGCGGTAGCCATCATGCTCGCGCCAGTCGATGCGACCCTGCTCGATGGCCCGCTTGAGGCACGGCATGGGCCGCACCCGGCCCTCCAGGTTCAGCGCGCCGAAGGGCAGCTCCACCCGCGCCAGACAACCCCCCGCCACCAGGAACTCGGCGGGCAGCGGGTTGGGCAGCGAGATGAGCTGGAGGTTCTTCCGGCCCTGGGCGATCAGCTCCAACACCAGCGCCATGGGCGCGCGGCCCAGCATGAAGCCCCCGGTGGCCAGCGAGGCCCCATCGGGAATGGACGCCACCAGCTCGGTCACCGAGCCCCAGCGCGCCGGCTTCATGACTCCCCTCCCACCGCCTTGGGCGGGACGAGCGACAGCATGGGAGCACTCGACCCGGGCGCCGCGGCCGCCGCCGGCGTGATCAGGCCCGCGAAGAGCAGCTCCACCATCTCGTTGGCGACCTGATCGGCCGACAGACGCCCGTCGGGCTGGAACCACTTGTAGATCCACAGCACCATGCCGAGGAACGAGAACGCGGCGACGGTGGGCTGCACGGTGCGGATGCGCCCCATGCGCACGGCCTCGGAGAACGAGTCCTCGAGGAACCGGACGTAGGCCTTCTTGCGGCTGTCGATGAAGGCCCGAGCCTCGCCCCGGAGCGTGGCGTGCTCGTGGAGGATGATGATGACCTCCTTGATGCAGCCGCCCGTCACCAGGTGGATGTTGAGCCGCATGCACTCGCGCAGCCGCTCGACGGGGTCCGGGTTGGCGCGCACCTTGTCGAGCACCTGCTGCTCGAAGGCGTCCATCCCGTAGCTCATGATGTCGAAGAGCAGCTGCTCCTTGTTCTGGACGTGGTGGTAGAGCCCCGCCTTCGTCATCCGGCACGCGGCGGCGATCTCCTGCATCGAGGTGCCCTCGAAGCCGCGCTCGCAGATGAGGCGCGCCGCCGTCTCCAGGATGGCCCGGTAGCGCTCTCCATCGTCCGGCCTCCGACCCGATTGCATCGCATCTCTCCTTGGGCCAGCCCGGTGCTTCACGGCCGACCTACCGACCGGTCGGTAAATGCCCGGAACCGACACAAGGCGTCAAGGGCAAAGTGTCCGGATGCACACTCTCCGAGGAATTTCAGGGAGTTGGAGCCGCTCGCTTCCTTCCCGGACGGAAGGGCCGGGGCTCGCTGCAGGGAGAAGACCTACATGTCCACCTTCGTTGCGCCATGGACTTTGGGAGGAGGCGGAACATGGTCCTCAACATGAAGACGCGGCTCATGCTGGCAGGCGCGGTGCTCGGGGCCTCGGTGCTGACGCTCGCGGTGGCGAACGCACAGATCGAACCCTCCACCCCCCAGCCAGGGGTACCCCAGACCACGCCGCTCCCGCAGCCCACGCCGTATGACACCGGCATGGACGGGGGCGTCGGAGGCGCCGGCTCGCTGGGGACCTATCCCTCGCTCCTCGACACGACGGACGCGGGGTTCGGCGGAGGCGGGCTCCTGCCGCCCTCGACGCTCGGCGGGGACATGCTGGACGCGGGGCTCCGGTAGGGACTCCGGAGAACTTGGCAGCGCGCGAGTGGCTCAGCGCACGGTGAACGCGGCGAGGTCGTGGATGCCCACCGACTTCTCCAGCTGAGCCACCTCCGCGACAGCGCCCTCGAAGCCACCACTGCCCAGCAGTTGGTGCTCCCGCTCCTCGAAGCGCTCGCCCAGCTCGTGGAACTCCGCCTCGTCGAAGAGCGCATGGAACGCGGGGAAGAGGTCGGTGTCCTCGCGCGCGGCATGCGGCTGGTACATGCGCACGAACGACTGGAGCGAGCCGGCCAGGGACTGCCGCTGCCCCGCCTCCTGAAGCGCGGCGGGTGTGGCGGACTTCAGGATGCCCTCGGTGAGCTTGCGCCCCGCGGCGTGCTGCTCCCGGAGCACCCGGATGAGGTCACCCTGTTTCCCCGCCTTCTCCAGGCGGGGGAAGACCTGCTCCTCCTCGAGCCGCTCGTGGTAGTTCTCGGCGAAGCGGCGGATGAGGTTCGCGGCGGAGGAGATGACGTCCGCGCGTGGCGGGCTCCCGGTGCCGAGCTGGCTCGCGCAGGCCTCGTAGACGAGCAACGTGCGGCGGATGACACCATGCTCGCGCATGAGGTCCTCGGTGGCATTGACCTCGGCGGGCCGGGACTTCTCCTTGCTCCGGGGAGGGGGCGCGGCGCTGGCGGTGCCACTCCACACGAGCCCCACTCCCGCGAGCGAGGTCACCGACAGGAAGAGGCGGCGGCTGGCGGCCCGAGACATGTGCACCTCCGGAAGGAGGCCGCAGCATGGAACTTCAGTCCCGCCCCGCCTACCGCCCCCGAGAGCCAGTGCCCACCAGGAGACGAACCTTTGCCCGGCCACCTGCCCTTCCCTACCGAAAAGCCCGGGTGACACACTCGCGTCTGGCTTCGTGTCCCCAGGTGAGGTGCGCCGTGAGCAGGAGGAGGAAGGCAGTGCGGTGGGCGGTCTGGGCGGGGCTCGCGGTCGCCCTGGCCAGCGTGCTGGTCGCACGGAACATCGGAAACCTGGTGCGCCACATGATGACGCCAGGGGTCTCGTTCGACGTCGAGACGCCTCCTCCCGCCCCGGACTACGCCGACCCCCGAAACTGGAGCGCGCTTCCGGAACGCGACGACTCCGCGGACCGCTCGCCAACGGGCGTCCCTCCAGCGGATCAACTTCACGCTCGCGCGGACGTCTTCTACATCCACCCGACGTCCTACATCCGCAACCGATGGAACGCTCCCACCGACGATCCGGCGCTCAATGAAGCCACCGATCGCGTCGCCACGGGCATCCAGGCGTCGGCGTTCAATGACTGCTGCGCGGTCTACGCGCCCAGGTACCGCCAGGCCAATGGTACGGCGTTCACGAGCCCTTCCGCGGAGGGAGATCGCGCGATTGCCCGGGCGTACGAAGACGTCAGGCGAGCCTTCGACGCCTTCAACGCAAGGCGCGGATCGGGACGGCCCTTCATTCTCGCCTCCCATAGCCAGGGAACCGTGTTGGCGGAGCGCCTCCTCCATGAGGTCATCTCGGGCACGGACCTCCGCAACCAGCTCGTCGCGGCCTACCTCATCGGCGGCCGGGTCACCGAGGCCGGCCTTCGCGAACGGGCCCCTGACCTTCCGGCATGCCACGCGCCCGATGACCTCCACTGCGTCATCGCCTGGAACGCACGAGGCCCGGAGTACGTGCCGACGGAATTCGAAATGCATCGGACGGACCTCCGTGAGCGCCTGTGCACGAATCCGTTGTCCTGGCGTACGGACGGCGCGCAGGCTCCGGCCGACTTGAACGCGGGCGCCGTGTTCCTCGAGAGCGACGACCCCACGCCGCGCGCCGCCTTCGCGGACGCCCGATGCGTGAACGGCACGCTCATCGTCTCTCACGTCGGCGCCGCCCCTCGCGACGTCATGAGCCAGATTCTCGATCGCGTGCTCGGCAACGGGAACTACCACCCGATCGAGTACCAGCTCTTCTTCATGAACTTGAGGCAGAACGCCACCGCGCGCGTGTCCGCGTTCGTCTCCGCCCCCAGGTGAACGAGAGCGAGGACTACCGGCCCGCCGGGCGAGCCGTCTTGCGCCGCGAGCGCGTCCCGGACTTCTTCCCAGGCTGCTTCGCGGGAGCTTCCTCTCGGTCCCACGTGCCGGAGCGACCGCCGGACTTGTGCTCCAGCTGCACGCTCTCCATCACCATCCCCCGGTCCACGCTCTTGCACATGTCGTAGACCGTGAGCGCCGAGGCACACGCCGCGGTGAGCGCCTCCATCTCCACGCCCGTGCGATCCACCGTGCGCACCGTGACGCGGATCTCCAGCGCGTCCTTCCGAGACTCCAGGTGCACCTCCACGCCCGAGAGCGCGATGGGATGGCACAGCGGGACGATGTCCGGAGTCCGCTTGGCCGCCATCACCCCCGCGAGCCGGGCCGCGGCCAGCACGTCCCCCTTCTCCACCTTCCCCTTCAGGATCCGCTCGAGCGTCTCGGGAAGCATGCGAAGCCGGGCGGTGGCCACGGCCACGCGCTCGGTCTTCTCCTTCCCTCCCACGTCCACCATCTTCACCGCTTCACCGCCTCCGCCACCGCGGCGAGCAGGTCGTCCGCGATGTCATCCGGGTCTTCCAGTCCCACCGAGACGCGGATGAGGCTCTCGCCGATGCCGGCTGCCTGCCGCTCCTCGGGCGTCATGCGGCGGGCGCTCGCGCTGGCCGCGTGCATCACCAGCGTGCACACGTCCCCGAGCGACGGCGCCGCCCTCGCCAGCTTCACCGCCTCCAGGAAACGGAAGCACTCGGGCCGGCCCGCGCCGCGGATGTCGAAGGCCACCATGCCGCCGAAGCCGCCCTCCAGCACCTGCTGCGCCACCGCGAAATCCGGATGGCCCGGCAGGCCCGGGTAATGGACACGCTCGATGAGCGAGGACTCGGAGAGCCGCTTCGCCACGTGCGCCGCGTGCTCGCAGTGGGCCTTCATGCGCACCGGCAGCGTGCGCACGCCGCGCAGGGTGAGCCACGCCTCGAAGGGCCCCAGCACGTCACCGCCCAGCAGGCGCGCGGCCCGCAGCGCCGCCATCTTCTCGCGGCTGCCGCTCACCGTGCCGCCCAGCGCGTCGCTGTGCCCGTTGAGCCACTTCGTCGTGGACTGGATGGCGTAGTCCGCCCCCAGCTCGCACGCGCGCTGCCCGTACGGCGAGGGGAAGGTGGCATCCACCGCGAACGCCGCGCCCACCTCCCGGCACGCCCGCGCCAGCACCCGGATGTCCGGCACGCGCAGCAGCGGGTTGGTGACGCTCTCGGCCAGCACCAGCTTGGGACGCAGCGCGACGATGCGCTCGGGCGCCGAGGCGTCCGTGAGGATGAGCGGCTCGATGCGCGCCCCGGTCCTCGCCGCCAGGCTCTTGAAGAGCGACCGGGTGACGCCGTAGCCGTCCGCCGGCATCACCACCACGTCGCCCGCCTTGAGGTTCTGCACGTCGAAGACGGCCCGGAGCGCCGCCATGCCGCTCGCGTAGGCCACGCTGGCCTCCGTGCCCTCCAGTGCCGCCACCGCCTCCTCCAGCAGTGCCGCGTTGGGCGCCGCGATGCGCGAGTAGACGTAGTCCTTGCCATCCAGCGCCGCGTCCAGCTCGTCGCTGTTGTCGAAGAAGCTCACCGCCGACACGTGGATGGGCGGCACCACCGGCTGGGACTTGCTCCCCGTCAACTGCGCGCCCGCGTGTACCGCCACCGTCTTCCGCTTCGTGCTCATGGTGTGTCCGGCTCTCCTGGAGGAGGGATGGGCTACTCGCCCTGCTCGATGAGCCAGCGCTCGGCGTCGATGGCCGCCATGCAGCCCGTGCCCGCCGCGGTGATGGCCTGCCGGTAGTAGCTGTCCTGCACGTCGCCGCAGGCGAACACGCCCGGAATGTTGGTGCGGGTACTGCCCGGCACCGTCTTCAGGTAGCCGCCCTGGTGCGTCTCCAGCACGCCCTGGAACAGCCCCGTGTTGGGCGTGTGGCCGATGGCCACGAACAGGCCCGTGGCCGTCACCAGCTTCGTGTCGTTCGTCTTCAGGTTGCGCACCACCGCGCCCGTCATCCCCTTCTCGTTGCCCAGCACCTCCTCGACGGCGCTGTTCCACAGGAAGGAGATTTTCGGGTTCTTCAGGGCCCGCTCCTGCATCACCTTCGAGGCGCGCAGGGTGTCACGCCGGTGTATCAGGGTGACGCTGTTGACGATCTTCGCCAGGTAGGTGGCCTCCTCCATCGCCGTGTCACCGCCGCCCACCACCAGCACGTCCTGCTTCTTGAAGAAGGCGCCGTCGCAGGTGGCGCAGGCGGACACGCCCCGGTTCTTGTAGAGGTCCTCGCCCTTCACCCCCAGCCACTTCGCGGTCGCACCCGTGGCGATGATGATGGTCTCCGAGTAGCAGCTCGCCGTCTCACCCTGGATGAAGAAGGGGCGCTTGGAGAGGTCCAACTTCACCACGTTCTCCATGTGGATGACGGTGCCGAAGCGCTCGGCCTGCTTCTGGAAGCGGTCCATCAGCTCCGGGCCGGTGACGGCCTCGGGAAAACCGGGATAGTTCTCCACGTCGGTGGTGACCATGAGCTGGCCACCCGGCACGCGCTGGGGATCCTCGAGCGTGGGGCCACCGGCGAACATGACCGGCTCCAGGTTGGCACGAGCGGCGTAGATGGCCGCGGTGTAGCCCGCGGGCCCCGAGCCGATGATGGTCACCTTGTTGATCTTCTCCGCCACGGGTCGTCACTCCTCTTGTTTCTCGAAGATGGGGTGCCACCGTACCAGAGCCCCCCTGGCCGTGGTACGAACTGGCGACACATGGATGCCTCGATCCTCAAGAAGGTTGCGCTCTTCGAGGGCCTCACCCAGAGTCAACTCCACCGCGTGGCGGCGATCGCTCGGCCCCGGGGCTACGAAGCGGGCGTCTGCCTGTTCCGCGAGGGTGATGCCGGCCGGGAGATGTTCATCATCCTGGAAGGCAAGGTGCGCATCTCCCAGCAGGTGCCCGGCATGGGCGAGGAGGCGCTCGCCATCCTGGAAAAGGGCCAGTATTTCGGGGAGATGGCGGTCATCGAGGACATCCCCCGCTCGGCCGATGCCTTCGCCCATACCTCGTGCACCCTGTGGGTCATCGAGCGCGAGCACCTGGACCACCTGATGTTCACGGACAAGGACCTGGCCTATGTGCTGCTGTGGTCCTTCGTGCGCACCCTGTCCGTGCGTTTGCGCGAGACGAACGAGAAGATGAAGACGTTTCTCGCGTTGTCGCGTTTCTGAGGCGCCCCCACCGCCCCCCGGCTGGACCTCCACCCGCCCGGAGGCCCGGTAAGCCTTCCGGTTGACAGGTGCGCTCGTGTGGAGTCCCACCCGCACCCGCCCCGATTACACTGGAGCTCCCCCGGTGTCCGCCCGACCTCGTTCGAGCCCCCATGATTCCTCCCCCCCTGCCGCCCGATGAGCCGAGGCGCCTGCTGGCCCTCCAGCGCCTGGGTCTGCTGGATACCCCGGCCGAGGAGCGCTTCGACCGCATCGTCCGGATGGCCGCCCGGATGTTCCGCGTCCCCATCACCCTGGTGACCCTGGTGGATGAGACCCGGCAATGGTTCAAGGCCCGGGTGGGCCTGGACGGCCTCTCCACGGCCCGCAGCCTCTCCTTCTGTGGCCACGCCATCCTCACCCCGCACACCTTCGTGGTGCCGGACGCACACGAGGATCTGCGCTTCGCCGACAATCCGTTCGTCACCGGCGAGCCCCATGTGCGCTTCTACGCGGGCCACCCCCTCCATGCCGTGGACGGCAGCCCCGTGGGGACGCTCTGCCTCATCGACCGCCGGGCCCGCTCCTTCAGCGAGGAGGAGCGCCAGCAGTTGGAGGACCTGGCCTCGTGGGTGGAGCTGGAGCTCAACGCCCTCACCCTCCAGGAGGCACGCACCGCGCTGGCGCGGCAGGAGCGCTTCTTCGAGCTGTCCGTGGACATGCTCTGCATCGCCGGGCTGGATGGCACCTTCCGGCAGCTCAGCCGGGCCTGGTCCCGGGCGCTCGGCTACTCCGAGGAGGCCCTGCGCGCTACGCCGCTGCTGGAGCTCGTCCACGAGGAGGACCGGGCCACCACCGCCGGATGGTTGGAGCAGGGCGCCCGGGGCGAGCCCCTCCCCCGCTTCGAGCACCGCTGCCGCGACCGGGACGGCGTCTGGCACTGGCTCCAGTGGAGCGCCACCGTCAATCCGGAGGAGGGCATCCTCTATGGCGTGGCGCGCGACATCACCGAGCAGAAACGTCTGGAGGCCGAGCGCCGCCACGTGGAGCGGATGAAGAGTGAGTTCATCGCCACCGTCAGCCACGAGCTGCGCACCCCGCTCACCTCCATTCATGGGGCGCTGGGGCTCCTGGGCGGAGGGGTGGCCGGGGCGCTGCCGGAGATGGCGACGGAGATGATCGGCATCGCGCACCGCAACAGCGAGCGCCTCATCCGCCTCATCAACGACATCCTGGACCTGGAGAAGATGGAGGCGGGCAAGCTGGACGTCCACCTGGAGCCGCTGGAGCTGGGGCCGCTGCTCACCCAGGCCGCCCAAGCCCACCACGGCTACGCGGAGCAGTACGGCGTCACCGTGGAGACGGTGGTGGAGGCCGCGGACGCCCGGGCCCAGGTGGACGGGGACCGCTTCCTCCAGGTGCTGGCCAACCTGCTGTCCAACGCCCTCAAGTTCTCCCCGCGCGGCGAGCGCGTGACGCTGCGGCTGGAGCGGGTAGGCCCCCGGCTGCGCGTGAGCGTGGAGGACCGGGGGCCGGGCATCCCCGAGGCATTCCACTCCCGCATGTTCCAGAAGTTCGCCCAGGCGGACGGCTCCGACACCCGGCGCAAGGGCGGCACGGGACTGGGGCTCTCCATCGCTCGAGGGCTGGTGGAGCGGATGGGGGGCTCGCTGGACTTCGTCACCGCCGCGAGAGCCGGCACCACCTTTCGGGTGGAGCTGCCCGAATGGCATCCCCTTCCCCCGCCCGGCCAGGAGTCCCCATGACGATTCGCAAGGTGCTGCTCGTGGATGATGAGGACGACATCCGGACCATCGGCCAGCTGAGCCTCAGCCGCGTGGGAGGTTGGCAGACGGTGATGGCCTCCTCGGGCGCCGAGGCCCTCGCCAAGGCCGCCGCCGAGCGGCCGGACCTCATCCTCCTGGACGTGATGATGCCGGGCATGGACGGGCCCACCACGTTCGGCCAGCTGCGCGCCCAGGAAGCCACCGCGCACACGCCCGTCATCTTCATGACGGCGAAGATCCAGAAGCAGGAGGTGGCGCGCTACCTGGAGCTGGGGGCCGTGGGCGTCATCGGCAAGCCGTTCGACCCCATGACGCTGCCCGCGGAGATCAAACGGCTGCTGCCGCCCGCCTGAGACCCCATGACGACCCGTCTCTCCAAGCGCTCCGTGAAGGAGGAGGCCTCATGAGCCGTGGAACATTGCTCTTCGTCGAGGATGATCTGGATCTCCAGTCGCTCGTCTCCGCCTACCTGCGCGAGCGGGGCTACGAGGTGGAGTCGGCCCGCGACGTGAAGCAGGCGCGCACCGTACTGGCGGGCATCCGGGTGGATGCCGCCATCGTGGACGGGCTGCTGCCGGGGATGACGGGGACGGACTTCATCCAGGAGCTGCGCCAGAAGCATCCGGCGCTGCCCATCCTCTTCGCCTCCGCCTTCTGGAGGGACCTCAAGAGCCACGACCAGCCACCCGGCAGCTCAAGGTGTCGCGCGTGCTGCACAAGCCCTATACGCCCCAGGAGCTCTGCGTCTGCGTGGAGCAGGTGCTGGCGTTCCAGCCACCACCGGCCCCGCCCGAGGCACGCAAGGAGGCCACGAGCGCCGGAGAGGATCTGGACGCCGCCTTCCAGGCCCTGCGCGCCGAGTACGGCACGCGCCTGGGGGAGAAGCTGCGGGAGCTGACGGCCGCACTGGAGCAGGCTCGGGCCGGGAGTGCGGAGGGGCTGGAGGCGGCCTACCAGCTCGCCCACAAGCTGCACGGAACGGCGGGCTCCTACGGCTTCCGCGAGGTGAGCGTGGCGGCGCGGCACCTGGAGACGCTGCTGAAGCCGGCCCGGAGCGGACAGGGCGCCACGGACTGGAAGGCCCTGGACACGGCGCGCGACGAGCTGGCCCGGGTGGCCCGGAGCACCGCGCCCAGGCCTCCGCCCACCCAGGACCCGAGCGCCACGAAACAGAAGGCCACCTCCGCCGAGGTGGAGCCTCGCGGCACGGTGCTGGTGGTGGACGAGGACGCGACGTGGCTGGCCGAAGTGGAGCGGATGGGGAAGGAACGGTGCGTCCGGGTGATAACGGCCCGTGGCGTCAACGAAGCGGTGACGGCGGCGCGCAAGCAGTGGCTGGATGGAGCGCTGCTGAATGTGGACCTGGGAGGCAAGGACGGGGGCTTCGCCGTGGCGGAGCGGCTGCGTGCCCAGGAGGCGCTGCGGACGCTCCCGCTGGCCTTCTTCGGCACCGGGGGGGATGTCACCTCGCGCCTGGCGGCGATCCTCGCCGGCGCCTCGCTCTACCTGCCACGGCCCTTCTCCGCGCAGGAGCTGACGGAGGCGGTGGAGCGGATGTCGGCCATCCGGCACCCGGAACACGCGAAGGTGCTGGTACTGGACGATGATCCGGAAGCGGTGCGCGCCCTCGGCCATGCCCTGAGCAGCCAGAACGTGGAGGTGGTGGGATTGGGAGATCCCTATTGCCTGGTGGACGCGCTGGCCGAGCACCGGCCGGACCTGCTGCTGCTGGACGTGGAGATGCCAGGGCCGAGCGGGTTCGCCATGTGCCGCATCGTGCGCTCCATGCCCGAATGGCAGGGGTTGCCCATCCTCTTCCTCACCGCGCACACGGGGGTGGAGTTCCGGGTGGCGGCCTTCCAGGCGGGCGCGGACGACTACCTCGCCAAACCGGTGCTGGGCGAGGAGCTCCGGGCGCGCGTGCAGTCACGACTGGAGCGGGCGCGGCTGGCTCGCGAGCGGGCCGAGCGGGACACGCTCACGGGGCTGCTGCTGCGCCGGCCCTTCCTGGAGGCCGCACGCGCGAGGCTGGCCGAGGCCCAGCGCTCGGGCAAACCCCTGGCGCTGGCACTGCTGGACGTGGACCGCTTCAAGAAGGTGAACGACACGTACGGGCACATGGCGGGAGACGGTGTCCTGATGCGGATGGGGAGGCTGCTGGCCTCGCACTTCCGCAAGGAGGACCTGCGGTGCCGGTGGGGCGGCGAGGAGTTCGTGGTGGCGCTGTTGGGGGAGAGCGTGGAGGGCGCGCGAGACATCCTGGCGCGCACGGCGGCGGAGATGGCGCGGCTCGAGTTCGAGGGAGAAAAAGGCGAGCGCTTCCAGGTCACCTTCAGCGCGGGGCTCGCGGTGGCGCCCCGGGACGGCACCGACGTGGACGCCCTGCTGCGCGTGGCGGACGAGCGGATGTACCGGGCCAAGGCCCGCGGGGGCAACCACATCGAGAGCTGAGCCGGGGTGCACGCCGCACCCGGGTGTCAGTGCGAGGACAGGAGCTCCGAGGGGATGTGCGAGCGAGGCAGGAGCTCCTCCGCCTGGTAGCGCTTGGAGGTCCGCCGCCGGTCGCAGCGGATGAGGAAGTAGGGCCGGCCCTGCTCATAGTGCCAGTGGATGGCGACGATCACCCCCAGCCGCTCGGGGTCCTTGCGCAGACGCACCTCCTCGCCGAAGTCGAACGCGGGCGGGGAAACCGGCTGGAAGAGGTCCGGCCGGACGCGGAAGGTGCTCTCGCCGTAGCGCAGCACGATGAAGCCCGGCTCCTCGGCATACCCGAGCCGTTCGAGCACCTTGCAGTACGGCCACAGGAACTTCAGACGCTCGAGGTCCTCGGGGTGGACGAGACGGCGCTCGGCCTCGGATTGCCCGTGCCAGGGGTAGAGCCCCCACTCACGTTCCCTCACCTGCTCGGAATCGGTGACCATCGGTACCTCCTCTCGACACACGGGTTCCCTGCACTCGGCCGCGGACGCGGCGCGAGCGCCTGACAGACGTGAAAACCCGGCACTCCTCTGACGTGTCACCGGCCTCCGAATTCCGCCAGTCACCTGCCTCCCGGTCGTGGGGGGATCCGCACACAATGCGACGATCCCGCCCTACGTGCCCGTCCCAGCCACGAGCCGCCCCACGCACCACGGGACGGGTGAAGCGAGGCACGGCCGAGGGAGGCACGTCCGGCACGCGCATTGCTCATGCCACGCGGCGCGGATGGAGGGTGGGATGGAACGGACGGCGGCGTTGGCGACGGTGCGGTGGGCGGAGTCCGCGGGCGATGGGTCGGTGAGGGAGAAACCACCGGAGGCGGAGAGCCCCCGGGAGCGCCTCTTCCGGTTGGGGGCGGCGGCCCTCACCGACCCGGAGCTGCTCTCCGTGCTGCTGGGCTCGAGCTCGCGCTCGCGGGCCCTGGCGGAAGCACTGCTCGCCACGAAGGGTGGACTCAAGCAACTGGTGCAGCAGGACCCTCGCGAGCTGTGCGTGCGCCCCGGAATGGGAGCGGTGCGGACGGCGCAGGTGATGGCGGCGCTGGAGCTGGGACGCCGGGCCCAGCGCGTCACCGAGCGGCGCCCGCGCCTGCGCACCCCGAGGGAAATCTACACGTACCTCGCCCCCAACCTGAGCGCGCTGCGGCGCGAGGTCTTCCACGTGCTGTGCTTCAACGCGCGCAACGTGCTGCTGCACGACGCCCGGGTGGCCGAGGGCACCATCAACGCGTGCATGGTGGACCCGCGCGAGGTGTTCGCCGCGGCCATCACCTCGCGCGCCACGGCCATCGTGCTGGCCCACAACCACCCCTCGGGAGACCCGGAGCCGTCGGGGCAGGACCTGGGCCTCACCGCCCAGCTCATCGAGGCGGGCCGGGTGCTGGGCATCAAGGTGCTGGACCACGTGGTGGTGGGAGATGGGACGTACACCTCGCTGGTGGAGCGGGGCGAATTGCCGCTGCTGGGCGGGGAGAACCGAGGGTCATGGAGCATGGCGGGAGAGCGTGGATGATGGTGGGAGCACTGGGAGTGGTGGCATGCGGCGGGGCGAGCGGGGCCGTCCAGGTGGAGGTACTGGAGGACGAGGTGGCGCAGGTGGTGCCCGTGGGAGGAGGCAAGGCCTACACGGTGCCGCGGGCCACCCTGCCCCCGGGGGCCCGGGAGGGGGACGTGGTGCGGGAGGGCCGCCTGGATACAGAGCTGGGGGCCCGGCTGGCCCGGGAGGTGGCCGAATGGCGGGCACGCCTGGCCGTTTCCGTACCTGACGGGCTGGACCTGGACTCAGGAGCCTCTGGGTCGTTGACGACCAAGAAGGAACAGTGAATATGCGGCGGATGCCGGTGGCCCTGCCCTACTTCGAGCAAGCCCAGGAGGGCTTGGTCCGCCATTTCGGCCTGACCGAGTTCAGGCCGGGGCAGGCCCAGGTCATCAGCTCCGTGCTGAGCGGGCGCAACACCGTGGTGGTGATGCCCACGGGCGCGGGGAAGAGCCTGTGCTACCAGCTCCCCGCCCTGCTGCTGCCCGGGGTGACGCTCGTCATCTCCCCGCTCATCGCGTTGATGAAGGACCAGGTGGAGCAGCTCGCCGGGCGAGGCATCCCCGTCACGTTCATCAACTCGTCCCTGTCGGACCTGGAGCGGGCGGATCGCATCCGCCGCATGCGCGCGGGCGAGTTCAAGCTCGTCTACGTGGCGCCCGAGCGCTTCCGCAGCCCGAGCTTCCTGGACGCGCTGACACAGGTGGGGGTGGATCTGCTCGCCGTGGACGAGGCCCACTGTATTTCGCAGTGGGGCCACGACTTCCGGCCGGACTACGCGCAGCTGGGCCAGGTGCGCAAGCGCCTGCGCCCACCGCGCACCGTGGCCCTCACCGCCACCGCCACTCCCGAGGTGCGCGACGACATCGTCCGCTCCCTGCTGATGAAGGATCCGCAGGTGTTCACCGAGGGCTTCGATCGGCCCAACCTCTTCCTGGAGGTGTTCGACGTCGGAGGGGACGAGGACAAGCGTCGGGCCTGCGCGGGGCTCTCATCGCTGGGGGGCGGCAGCGGCATCATCTACTGCTCCACCCGGAAGTCGGCGGAGAACACGCACTCGGCGCTGTGCGAGCGGGGGGTGAACGCCATCCTCTACCACGCGGGCATGGACGACGACGCGCGGCGCCGGGCCCAGGACGAGTTCATGTCCGCCAAGGAGGCGGTGGCGGTGGCCACCAACGCCTTCGGCATGGGCATCGACAAGCCGGACATCCGCTTCGTCGCCCACGCCAACATCCCCAAGGCGGTGGAGGCGTACTACCAGGAGATCGGCCGCGCGGGCCGCGACAGGGGGCCGGCCTTCGCCGCGCTCCTCTTCAACCACGCGGACGTCTACACGCAGGAGCGGCTCATCGAGAGCAACCACCCGTCGGAGGCCGTGCTCTCGGACATGTGGAACGTGCTGCGCTCGGTGCCCGAGTACGACAAGGGCCTGCACGTGCTGGCCGCCCAGGCAGGTGCGAGCGAGTTCGAGATCTCCTCCGCACTGCGCATCCTGGAGCGCGAGGGCAAGATTGAACGCGGAGGCCGTGGCGAGGGCGAGTACGGCATCACCCTGACGGACAAGGCCTCCGCGACGCAGCCCCACGCCCCGGATGCCCGGCGGCTGCTGGCCTCGCTGCTGGAGACGTTCCCCGTGGGACGCTCGGCCACCACCGAGCTGCCCATCCTCGCGCGGCGCACCGGGCTGTCCGGGGAGGACATCCAGCACGCGCTGAAGCTGCTGGAGCGGGCCGGAGCGGTGCAGGTGCGCCGGCCCTTCTCCGGGCGAGCCATCCGCGCGCTGTCGCAGCTGCCCTTCCGCGAGCTGGGCGTGGACCTGAGCAAGATACGCGAGCAGGAGCGGCGCTCCCTGCTGCAGCTCAAGCGGATGACGGACTACGCCTATACGAAGCACTGCCGGCGGGCCTTCATCCTCAAGTACTTCGGCCAGCAGGACGTGGAAGAGACGTGCGGCAACTGCGACACGTGCGCGGGGAGCCGGTTGCGGCGCCTGGAGGGACTCTCCCGTCCGGCCACCGCCCCCCGAGCCACGCCGACGCTCGCCCCGGGGAGGCCGGACGGCTACAGCGAGCTGGCCGCCACCGAGCTGCGCCGCTGGCGCAAGGAGCTCGCGAGGGAGCTCGCGGTGCCTCCCTTCATCATCTTCAACGACGAGACGCTGCGCGGGCTCGCCGCGGCCCTTCCCATCGACCGGGAGGGATTCCTCTTGGTGAAGGGCACGGGAGAGAGCCGCTGGGAGCGCTTCGGGCCCAAGGTGGTGGAGATCTGCCTGATGGCTCGCGCCGCCGGCCACGAGCCCATTCCGGTGGCCCCGGTCCCGCCCAAGGTGCGCAAGTCCCGAAGCGCCCGCCACTGAGCAGGCGGGGCACGTCTACACAGTGGGCGATCCGAACCAGCGATGAAGCGCGGGCTCGAGGCCCGCCGTGTCGCCCGCGTCGGTCGCCCACGCGATGCACCCATCGGGGCGAAGCAACATCGAGGTCTCACCGCGGACACGCAGGGCGCGAATGCGCGGTTCCCATGCCTTCGCGACGCTCACCGCGGCTCCTCCACCCGCGTCGAGCAGCACGCCGGCACCACGGTGCATCAGTGAATAGAGGCGAGTCTCTCCATCCTCCAGGACGACGGCGCGGTCCGCGCACAGGCGGCCCACGAGCGGATGGGTATCCCCGAGCTCGTAGCGCGTCGTGATGCCGCTCATCATCTCCCCGAAGAAGCGATTGCCCTCGTCGAGGTCCATGAGCCTGGCCACGATCTCTCGAAGCGCCGTCGTCTGCGCATCCGGCCGCATGAGCGCGACCTGGGCACGTGTGATCTCGAGCACCCGCGCCGCGACGGGGTGACGCTCGGAGGTGTACGTATCGAGGAGTCCCTCGGGCGCCCAACGGCGCACCGTGGCGGCGAGCTTCCATCCCAGATTCATCGCGTCGAGCAGGCCCAGATTCAGCCCTTGTCCGCCGAACGGCGAGTGCACATGGGCCGCGTCGCCGACAAGCAGCACGCGCCCGCGCCGGTAGCTCGTCGCCTGCCGCGCGTTGTCGGTGAACCGCGTGGCGGTCTTCATGCCCGTGATTCTCACGTCCGCCCCGCTCACGCGCCGCAGACTGCGCTCGACTTCGTCGACGGTGATGGGAGCGCTCCGATCCGAGGGAGGGCCGTCGAACTCAGCGACGAAGATGCGGCCGGGCGTGGGCCCATACGCGAACATGCCGGCCGCCGTTCTCCGCCACCCGAGAGGCAGCAGCCGTTCCGGGTGATCCAGCTCGACGATGGCCTGATGCCCGGTGAGCGTCGGCTCGGTGCCCGGAAAATCGAAGCCGGCCTGCTTGCGCACCAGGCTGCGTCCCCCATCACACCCGACGAGATACGCGCAGCGCAGGGTGCGCGTTCCCTCCGAGGAACGGGCCTCGACGCTGACGCCCTCACCGTCGTCCTTGAATCCGACGAACTCATGCCCGCGCCGCATCTCGACGCCGAGCGAGCGCGCGAACTCCCCGAGAATGCGCTCGAGCCCCTGTTGCCGCACGCCGCGGAGGCGGCGCTCCGGCTCTCGCTGCCGCGTCTGGTCGATGAGGAACAGTCCCGCGAAGTGCCCACCCATCTTGCGCCAGCCATTGGCGAGCGGGTTCACCTGGGAGCCGGAGACCTTCACCATGGCCGCCATGGCCTCGACCATCGCCTGCTCCTCCGCGTCGAGCGCGGGACCGAGGCCGCGGCGCTCGAGCGCCTCTCCCGCCAGCGCGCCAATGCCTCCCGCCTTGATGGTCTCGTCCATCGCGGTCAGGCGCTCGAGCACCACGACCGAGGCGCCGCCGAGCACCAGCTCGCTCGCGAGCAGAAGTCCCGTGGGTCCCGCGCCAACGACCACGACATCGAAGCTCTCGCTGTTCATGGGCGGCAACCCTAGGTTATTTTTGTACCGAGTACAAGTTTGTTCCGGGTATATCCTTGTTGGATGTCCGAAGAAGAAGGCCTGCGGGAGAGGAAGAAGCGCGAGACGCGGCAGACGATTTCAAACGTGGCGACGCGCCTCTTCACGGAGCGGGGCTTCGACCAGGTGACCGTCGCCGACGTGGCGGAGGCGGCGAACGTCTCCAAGATGACGGTGTTCAACTACTTCCCGAGGAAGGAAGACCTCTTCTTCGATCGGCAGGACGAAGGGCTCGAGCTTCTGCGGGAAGCGCTCCAGAGCCGCCGCCGGGGTCAATCACCGCTCGCCGCGCTGCGGGCGCTCGCGCAAGGGCTCGTCGAGCGACAGCATCCCTTCGCGAAGATAGACGAGGGCGTCGCCTTGTTCTGGCGGACGGTGCAGGAGAGCGCCGCGCTCCGAGCACGCGCCCGCGAGTTGCGCGAGCAACTCGAGGAGGACCTGGCGGCGATGCTCGCGGAGTCGGCCGGCGCCTCGCGGGAGGACTCCACGGCGAAGCTGGTCGCGACGATGGTGGTCGCGGCCTGGAGCATCGCCTACCGCGAAGGACTGCGCCGTCTGGAAGCAGGAGAAGCGCCCGCGGCGGCCCGCTCCGCATTCGTCACCCAGCTCGAGCGCGGATTCGCCATGGTGTTCGCGGGCGCGAAAGGCACCCCCTACGCCTGAACCGCCGCTGGCTCGAAGAGCGCTCCGAGGGGCCTCTTCAGCGTGCGGGGAAGTGGGGGCGGCTAAACTCGGGTGCGCCCCACATTGCGACGGTGGCCTCGCCCGAGCCATTCGCCATCGTCCTGGCATGGATCCAACCGCCAGAAACAAGGCGGGTGCGAGACTACCGCCGCGAGGCCCTGCGCAACACGAAGCTGCGCAGCGAGCCCATGAGCACCCCCACCACCACCGCGAGCAGGAAGATGATGGCGATGGTGGTGACGCCGAAGACGAGGCGCAGCACGGACTCGGAGAGACGGCCGGCGAAGTAGGCATCGCGCAGCGGCTGCATCAGCCCCACCAGCTCCAGCGCCCGGGCCGGCAGCGAGTCGAGGGAGAGGGAGAGCCGCTGCAACAGGATCGAGGGCCACACGCGGCGCGCGCCCTCCACCCCGATGCCCACCACCAGGTAGAGCACCGACAGCAGGAAGGCATTGCCACCCATGATGCGCATCAGCGGCAGGGGCGGCGGGGTCTGGGGTTGCACGCTTACTTGCCTCCCACCTTGCGCAGCAGGACCGGCAGGGCCTTCTTCACCCGGCCCGCCTCGGGAGAGGCCGCGGCCAGCTTCAGGAAGGTCTGGTACGACGTCACCGCCCGCTCCGTCTCGGCGGGGTTGCGCACGAGCGCGTCCGCCAGGGCCAGCCAGGCCAGTCCGTCCACGGGCTCCAGCTCCACCGCGCGGGAGAGCGACTTCATCGCCGTGGCCTCGTCGCGCTGCTTGAGCGCCACCTGCCCCAGCACCAGGTGCGCGCGCCCGGAGAAGGGCTCCAGCTTCACCGCCTCATCCGCGGCCGTGCGCGCATCCTTCGCCGCCCCGGCGGCGAGCAGCACCCGGGCCATGGCCGCCTGGGCGAACGCCTTGTCCCAGTTGGTGGACGCCTTCTCCGCGATGCCCTGCAGCACCTTGGCCGCGGCCCGCCCGCCCGAGTCCTCCACCCAGTGTTCACCCGCCAGGCCACACGTGGCGTCCGGCCCCTCGCGCCGCGCCGCCGCGAAGGCCGACTCCGCGTTGCTCACCAGGCCCTGCCGCAGGAAGGCGAAGGCGATACCGCAGAAGGTCTCCGGCGACTTGCTGTCCAGCTTGTTGGCGCTCTCCAGGGCCGCGAAGCCGCCCTTGGTGTCTCCCAGGGCGAAGAGGATGTCCGAGCGCACGCGGTACGACTCGGGGTCGTTGGTGACGAGCTTCACCGCGCGCGCCGAGGCGGCCTCCGCCTCCTTCATCCGCCCCTCGTGGTACAGCGCCAGTGCGAAGCCCTTGTGGGCCCCCGCCGCACCCGGGTTGTCGAGCTGCCACTCCTCGAACTGCTTGAGGGCCTCCTTGTTGCGGCCCAGCGCCAGCAGCGCGCGGCCGAGCGCCTCGCGCGCCTCCCCGTGCGAGCTGTTGCGCTCCACCGCCTGAGTCAGCGGCTTCATCGCTAGGTCCGGCAGGCCCCGGGCGATGAGCAACCGGCCCAGTGCACAAGGAGCCTCATAGCCCCGCGTGTCCTCCGCCACGGCCGCCTCCAGCAGGGAGCTCGCCTTGTCCAGGACCTTGTCCTGCCACTGCAGCAACCCCAGCGCCGTGCGCACCTCGGCCTTGGCCGTCTTCGCCGCCGCGAGCGTCTTCTCCAGCGCGGCCACCGCCCGCTCGCGCTCGCCCTCGGCGACGTCCGCCTGGGCCAGGTAGATGATGGCCTCGGCGGGGTAGCGGTCCTCCACGCGCGTGCGGGCCAGCTCCACCCGGGCGCGCTTCCAGTCGCCCAGCTTCGTGTACGCCGCGCCACGCACCAGCGCCACCTGGCGGCCCTCACCCTCCACCCGGGAGAGCACCTCGCGCTCGCGGTCGCGGTCCAGCAGCGCCCGGCCCAGGCCCGCCTTCGCATCATCGCTGTCGGGCTTGAGCTTGAGGGCCTCCTCGTAGGCGCGCTGGGCGGCGGCCATGTCTCCGGCCACGCGGTTCGCCTCGCCGAGCGCGAGGAAGGTCTCGTAGGCCAGCGGGCCCTTCATCCCCTCGGTGAGCAGCGTCCGCGCGTCGCGGGCCTTGCCGAGCGCCGTCATCAACCGGCCCTTCACCAGCCGCTGGCGATCGCGCAGCGAGGCCGGCAGTGCCGAGTCCAGCCCCAGCACGTCCGAGAGGGCCTGCTCCAGCTCCTGGCCGAGCTCCAACCGGCTCTCCGCGATGCCGAAGCGCGCCACGGGGTGCTCGGGAGCCAGCTTCGCGGCGGCCGTGTACATCTTCAGGGCATTCACCGGATCGCCCGCGTCCCGGTAGTACGTGCCCAGCGACAACAGGGCGCGCACGTTGCGCGGTGACGCCTTCAGGGCGCGCTCGAGGCGCTCCACGGCCTCCTTCGTCTTGCCCTGCTCGAGCAGGACGGAGCCCGCCAGCGCCTGCGCCTCCGGGGACTCCACCTTCGCGCCCAGGAGCGCCTTGCGGGCGGCGTCGCGGCCCTGCGCGTCGGCCACCAGCACGTCCACGAGCAGGGAGCTCACCGGGTGCTCCGCGCGCACGCCCGGGTGGCCCAGCGCGGCGAGCGCCTGAGCGCGCTCGTCGGCGGAAGCACCCTCCGCGTACCGCAGGGCATGGGCGTAGGCCGACAGGGCCCAGGCCCGGGTGTTGTCGTCCTCCAGATCCAGCACGTGGGAGAGCAGCGCGAGCGATTCCTGCCGCGAGGCCTCCGTGTCCTGCTCGAGGAGCCGGGAGACGCGATCCAGCGCCGCGGCGAGCGCCTGGCCTCCCTGCTTCGCCCGCACGACGAGGAACGCGCCGAACAGCACCACCACGAGACCCACCGCGGCGAGCACCTTCAGCGCGCGGCCGGAGAGGATGGCACCCGAGTCCTTGGGAAGGAGCTTGTCGCGAAGCTCGCGCTCATAGGCCGCGGTGAGGGCGGCCACGTCCTGGACGGGAAGCCGGGTGACCTGAGCGGCGGCCGCGGGGGGCACCACCGAGACTTCCGCGGTGGCCTCGGGCAGACCCTCGAGCAACCCGCGCCGGGAGCCCGTCGCACCCGCCTGCGCGGCGGGCGGCTCCTCGGCGGCGGGCGGAGGGAGCGTGGGCTCCTCCAGGGGAGGCAGGTCCGAGAGCAAGCCTCCATCGCCCGAAGGGGCGGCCTCCGCCGCGACGGCCACCTCCACGTCCGTCGTGATGGGAACCTCCGCTGACAGGAGCAGCGGCGCGTCGTCGACGGGCGGTTCCTCCCCGGAGGACTCGACCGGAGCGCCCTCGACCGGAGCACCCTCGACCGGAGCGTCTTCGACGGGAGCATCCTCGGCGGGAGAGGCCTCGATCAGAGGAGCCTCGGCCGGAGAGACCGGAGCGGCCTCCGCGGACGTGCCCCCATCGATCTCCGAGGCCTCCAGCGCCAACACGGGAGCCTCGTCCTGCCCCTCCGCCACCACCGCCCCGGCGGCCGCGGGCGCATCGGGAGAAGCCTCCGGCGAGGGAGCGGACTCCTCCGGGGCCTGGGGCTCGAGGGCGTTCAGGTCACCAAAGGCCGGGGCGGGACCACCCGCGAGCGCCGCCTGCGCCTGCTCCATCCAGGCGCGTACGCGCCCATCGTTCGGCTGCAGAGCCAGCGCCTTGCGCAGGATGGGCAGCGCCGAGCGATAGAGGCCCTTCTGCAGCAGCACCTCGGAGATGAGGTTGTAGGCGTGGGGGTTTTCCTTGTCGATTGATACGGCCTGATCGAACTGGGCCATCGCCTCGGCGGGGCGCCCCATGTGGATGAGGGCCTTGCCCCACAGCACCCGTCCCGTGACCGAGTTGGGGTGGTGGGAGATGCCCTGTTCGCACACAGCGATGGCGCGGGCATGCTCGCCCTTGGCGATCAGCGCCTTGGCCAGTTCGACAAATACCGACGATGCAGGATCCTGGGCGAGGAGCTGCTCATAGCGCTCCACCAACGATTTGGCCATGCGGCCCGGGACCATAGCACCGGGACACCTCGCGTTTCGCCCCCTCTGGAATGGGTGCTAGCCTTCTCCGCGTGATTCGCCTGCTTGCTATGCTGTCCGTCCTCGTCCTCGGTGGGGCGTGCGCCCACACGAAGAAGGGTGACCTGGAGACTCTTCGCCCGACAGTGGAATCCTTCCATCAGCGTGTGCGCTGGAAGGACTACCGCTTCGCCGCCCGCTTCGTCGTCCCCGAGCGCCGTCAGGATTTCGAGAGGGCCGTCCGGGAGAACAACGACGAGCGGGACCTGGACATCACCGACTACGACATCGATGACGTGGAGCTGAGGGATGAGGGCTCGCGGGCCATCATCACCAGCACGTTCCGCTGGACGCGCCTGCCCTCGCTCACGGTGAAGAAGGAGACCGTCACTTCCGAGTTCGTCTACCGGGAGGGGAAGTGGCTGCTCGAGCGGCAGCAGGGCGGGCCGTTCGACGGCGTGCTGCCCTGAGGGGTGCCGAAAAAAAAACCGCCCACCGCCTCGGGGCCGGCCGAGACGGTGGGCGTCGGAGGCTCCCCCATGGAACCCCCTAACCATGCATGGCCTTAGAGCAATGCGGGTGCCAATCCCCTGGCCGCCTGACTCCCTCCTGAAATCAAGAGGTTGCACGACCACCCCCGGTCGAGAGGTGTGTCGGAAAAACCATGGAGCCTGACAGGTGTGTCAGGTTCGCCACGGAGGCAGGTGGCTCGGGGCCCTGACATGGCTGTCAGTAGAACCCCTCACGCGCGCCCCCTACTCGCCCACGACGGAGCGGATCGTCTCCCGCATGGAGTGGCGTGGCTTCCAGTCCACGTCCTTCTGCCAGCGCGAGCCATCCACGTTGCAGAGGAACTGGATGTGATCCAGCTCGGGCGGGGGGAAGTTGGCCAGCCGGTACTTGAAGAGGACGTTGAGGAGCGGCCGGGCCACCGGGTGGGGCACGGGGATGGGGCTGTGGCCCAGCTCGCGGTGGATGGCGGACAGGGGCACCTCGCCGGGACCCACCACGTTGTAGACGCCCTTGGGCTCGGGACGCAGGGCGGCCTCCACCATGGCGCGCGCCACGTCCTCCACGTGGATGAGCTGCACCATGGGATCGAACCCCGCCAGCATCCACGGGCGGTGCAGCCGCAGGTAGTTGCTGGGAGCGTTCTTGATGGTGGGACCCACGATGTGGACGGGCCGGAGGATGACCGTCTGGATGTGGGGGTGCTTCCAGAAGAAGCTGTGCGCGAGCATGTCCACTTCGATGAGGTCGCGCACTCCCGAGAAGCGGCTGGCCGCCATGAGCGGCGCGTCCTCGGTGAGGAAGTTGGAGTTGTCCGGGCTGGGGCCGTAGACGTTGGCCGAGGAGAGGACGACCACCTTGGGCACGCCGTACTTGGCGCAGTACTCGAGCAGGCGCGTGGTGCCCACCACGTTGAAGGAGTGGTGCTCCTCCTCGCTCATGCGCGGGTCGTGCATGATGCCCATGTGGATGACCGCGCGGATGTCGTTCTTGCGGAAGACGTCCTCCGCCTTCTTCTTGCGCAGGTCCATCTGGTGCATCTCGACGTCCTTGGGCCGGCCCACGAAGGGGCGCCGGTCGATGCCGATGATGCGCTCGTGCTTGTGCAGCAGCTTGGCGAGGGCCCGGCCCAGGTTGCCGCTGATGCCGGTGACGACGACGGCCGGTCTCTTGGAAGGATCCTGATTCATGGCGCGCGTGCCGGGCCCGTCACCAGAAGACGCCCTGGCGATCCTTGAGGCCCTGGTTGAGCATGGTCTGGATGGCGGTCTTCACCGTGCGGACCTTCTTGTCCAGCTCGGAGTCCTCGTCGTCCGGGCGGCCGGTGAAGCGCAGCGGGTCTCCGAAGTAGATGCGGTACTTGGTGGGCAGCGGCAGGGGCAGCCCGGTGACGGTGACGGGGAAGGTGGGGAAGCCGAGCAACTTCGCCACGGGCTTCACATCCATGAGCGCGGGGGCCTGCTCCTCGGCGCCCACCACGGCGACGGGGACGATGGGCGTGTCCGTCTCCAGGGCCAGGCGCATGAAGCCCAGACCGAACTCCTGGAGCTGGTAGCGCTGGGGCCACAGCTTGCCCAGGCCGCGCACGCCCTCGGGGAAGACGAGGATGGCCTCGTCCGCCTCCAGCAGGCGCCGGCAGTTCTCCGGGGTGCCGACGATCTGCCCCACCCGGGCCATGAAGGTGGAGACATAGGGCAGCGAGGGCACCCACTTCTCCACCATGCTGCGGATGGCGCGCGGCGGCTCGGCCTCCAGCAGCAGGGACACGCCGATCATCGCCCCGTCCATGGGGAGCTGGCCGGAGTGGTTGGAGATGAGGAGGACACGCCCCTTGGGCACCTTCTCGATGCCGTAGGTCTCCACCCGGTGGTAGTGCTTGTAGAGCCAGACCAAGGGGGCGAGCGCCGACAGGCTGTAGTCGAGGTTGAAGCCGAACGGATCCACCCCGTACTCGTTGCCGGAACGGGCGAGCGCCTGCAGGCGCTCCTTGCGCTCCGGCCCCATCATGCGCTCCGTCCACCCCCGGAGCTCCTGCTTCACCTTGTCGCCGAGCTGCTCGAGCATGGGGCGTGTCTACACCATCGTCACCCGCGCCGGGAGGGAAACGGGGCCGGATGCCTCCGGGCAACCCTCCAGCAAACGCCCGCGGTGGCCTTCCGGAACCCCCGCGGCACGCCCCTCTCGTGCGCCGATTCCCTGGACACCCTCACCAGACGCCCGCCACCCCGCCTGCCCCCGGCGCTTGTAAGCCCCTCCACCGAGCCCCAGCTTTGCGGCGTCGGTTGGGCCAAGGAGGTTGGAGACATGAGGATGCGACGATGGCTGTGGAGCGCGGGGTTGCTGGCGGCCATGAGCCTGGGCGCGGGCTGTGCCCATAATGAGGAGCAGCAGGCGCGCGCCCATGGAGAGAATGTGGGCAAGGCCTTCGCGGAGAAGGTCCGCTTCGCGGACCAACTCTCCCTGCTGAACCAGGAGCAGATCGCCCTGGGCAAACTCGCGCTCCAGAAGTCCAGGGATCCCGAGGTGCGGGCCTTCGCGAACGAGCTCATCCAGAATCACAAGAAGAGCGAGGACGACCTGCAGAACCTGGCGGCATCCAAGGCCTTCACGCTGGCCGAGGTGGACCTGAGCACGGAGGGCCAGGGCATCGGTGGTGCGGGCGCCGAGGGCGCCGTCAAGGGCATGGAGAAGGGCAACGAGAAGTACGACAAGAAATACGACAAGCAGGTCAACGAGTACATCGAGAGGCGCAACAAGCTGGAGGGCCTGAGCGGCCACGCGTTCGACAAGGCCTTCGTGGAGCAGGTGAAGAAGGACCAGAAGCGCGGCGAGAAGCTCGTCAACGAGGGCCTGAAGGAATACCGTAACGACACGTCCCTGGCCCTGCTGCTCAGCCGGACCGCACCCGTCATCAACAGCCAACAGCAGCGGGTGGAGACGCTGAAGGGCTACCTCGGCGAGTAAGCGGCGTCCCCCCTCAGTGGTGCGGTTCGCCCGGATGCTCTCCGGGCTCGCCGCGCTCCTCGCCCGGACCAGGCCCCCGCGCCTCGTCCGGGTGCGCCTCCGGAGGCCCCCTGTCCCTCGGGGGCCCTCCGCCCCCTCTCGAGCGGCCCCAGGGCACCACCTCTCCGCGGCGCAGGGCCCGGGACATCAGCATCGCGACCCCGACCAGCCCTACCAGCATCAACACCATCAGCCCCAGCAGCCACAGGAAGATGTGGTCCACCAGGTCCTCGGCCCGGTCGAAGGCATGGTCCACCCAGCCCCGGCCCATGGTGTCCGTCTGCGCCAGTGTCTGCACCCGCTCGGAGTGGAACGCATCCAGCACCGCCACGCGCTCGCCCTGCACGCCCTCCAGCACCGCCCGCCGCTCGGAGGAAAGGAAGTCCTGCAGCGCCTCGCGCTCTCGGGACACCAGCGCGGGGGTGTTGCCGGCCAGCGCGCCCACGCGTACCAGCACGTCCACCGCCCGCCCCATCTCGTCCACCACCGGTCCCAGGGCCGGTGTCCCCCCCAGAATCTCCTGGGTGGCGATCTCCGCCTGCCAGCGGGCCTGCCGGGGCAGGCTGACGGCGTACAGGTCCGTGCGTTGAATCAGATCCTGCGTGTCCTGGAGGGCGGCGGCCGTCGCCCCCAGCAGACCCACCCCTGAGCGATCCGTGAAGGACGCCAGCAGGGGCACGGTGGATTCGCGCGTGATGAGAGGTCCAGTCAACGGATGCTTGCCGGCCCACGTGTGGACGACCTCCCTCAGATTGGCCACGTCCTCGCGTCCCGACAGCTCCCGCCAGAGCACCTCCACCTCCGACTCCAGCTCCCCGAGCGAGCGCTGGAAGGGCGTCACCAGCTCCGGCGGAGCAGCCTTCGGGAGCGCCTGCTCGAGCTGCGCCAGCAGGGCCCAGCCGTCGATCAGCGCCGCCACGGGATCCGGCTGGAGCAACGCAGACTGCATGACGGGCACCGCGTTGCTCTTGAACCGGAGCAGCGACGCGCGCAGCTCAGGCGAGTCGGAGCGCGCGGCGGCGTCGTCGGCGGTGGCCTCGAGGACGGCAGGAAAGCGCCGCGCCATGTCCCGCACGCGGATGCGCAGCTCGCCCACGGACATGTTCGACTTCCCCACGCGCTCGAGCAGCGCTGAGCGAGGCTTCAAGGTGGCACAGGCCCCCGTCAGCACCACGAGCAGCAGCGGGAACAGGAGACGCGAGTACCGAGGAAGGGTGTGCATGGGGAAGACCGGCTCCCCAGCATGCACACCCATGTCTGCCCCGCCGAGCGGCCCCGCGGGACGAGACCGCGTCATGTGCCGGACATGCCGGCCCTCCACCCGCTACTGCTTCTTGGGCTCGGGAGGGAACTTCCCCAGCATCTCGTTGACTGCCTGGTTGATGAGTTTCTGGCTCTTGTTGGCGTCCGTCTTCTCGGACAGCTCGGCCTGAGCAGTGCCACGCCAGACGAGCTTGTTCGAGGCGGTGTCCACGATGTCGAGGATGAGCGTCCCCTGGCGGTACTCGCGGACGACGGGCGTCGTCACCCCTGTGCCGCCGTAGGCGACCGGACCGTAGAAGGGATCGTACCAGGGATCCCAGCCATAGCCGTAATAGGAGTTGACGTAATCCACATCCACCTTGTGGTTGATGGCGCCGTGCCAGCCAATCTTGAAGTCCGACTGCTCGCTCGGGTCCACCTTCTTGTAACCGCGAGACTGGAGATCATGGTCCACCGCCCCCTCGACGCGCGCCTGGATGATGGGGTTGTAGACGTTGGGGTCCGCGCCTTCCTTGACGGGCAGCCAGGAGTAGGTGTGGTAGCTGGAGATCTCCTGCACCGCATTGGGGTCGTAGTTCGTGCTCGTCTTGAGAGTCGAACAGGAAGCGAGCCCGAGCACCAGCAAGGCGCCGGCCAGACGCAATCGGAAGGTCATGTCGTTCTCCTCGTGCCCCCAGGGGCATTTCACTCCTGGACAATAGGCATCGGGAGACCTGCGCACCGGAGGGGAACACGCCTGCCCCTCCCTCGAGTCCGAGGAGCGCCCTCACACCACGGGCTTGCGCCGGGCGAGGGACAGATGCTCCTCGCCGCTCGCGGCGAATCGCCGGGCCAGTTCGGCCTGCCCTTCCGGGCCGTGCTCCAGGAGGTACTCCAGTTCCTTGGGCAACAACGCCTTCACGGTGATGAGCTTCACCTCACCGGCCGGCATGGCGAAGTGCCGCGGCAGCGTGCGCGACTCCATACCCAGCAACACCCCCACCCGGCCTTCTCCAGTCACGAGCGCCTTGGGCATCTTCTTTCCCGACACCTCCATGGAGAACAGGCCCTCCGTCACCTTCTCTCGCACGTGCTCGTGCTCGGCCACTTCATCTCCCACGCGCTGGAGGAGGAGACAGGGCCATGCCTTATAGACTTCCTTCATGACCGTGTCTGTCTCTAGAGCGAGCTCCAGGCCGAACCCCACGGACGGCTCTTCGCGTTTGGCGAAGTAGTCCGACAGGCCATCCGTCACCAGGAGGGTGCGGCCTTCGGGGCGGCGGATGACACACCAACGCTCCCTGTTTCCTGGCCAGGGGCCGCCGACGACCATGGGGATGATGGCCGACGCATCCAGCGTCCCCAGGGTGCGCCAGAAAGCTTCGCGGGCGGCGTCTGTCTGCTCCCGCCGCGCATACGACCTGCGCCTCTTCTCACGCTCCTCGGGCGTACTTGCTGCCGGGCCGGTAACCTCTATGAACTTCGCGCCCGTTGCGCCAATGCGCTCCAGGGCCCGCTTGATGTCTTCGGAGACAACGAGTGTCCCCTCCCAGCCCCATGTGCGGAACACCTTGGCATCGCCCACCCTCGTGGGCTCGATGCGCATGTCGTAAACGGCCCGGTAGGTCCCAGTCATCTCCGGGCGTCCGTCTTCCGACTTCCAATACTGCACCTCGCCGGACTTCTCATCGTCGATGCACTTCATCACGCGAGTACAGACGAGGATGTAGAACCGCTCGGGATGGGCTTCGACCTCCACTGGGATGAGTTGCACATCCTTGGATGCCAACTCGGCGAGAATGGACGCAACCCTGTCGCTGACAACGGGAACCTTGAGGCCTGCCTCAGTGAAATCCAGCGACCTACCATCGCCCGCCCGGATGGGCACCTTGAGCTGCTCCTCGATGAGGAGCGGTGTCCCTTCTGTGAATCGCCAATCATCTACCTCCTGCCCCTGAGGGTTGGTAGGCGTACCCAGGTCCCAGCGTCCGCGGATGTAGACATCATCAGTCAGCTCGAAATACCGGTTCGACATGGCACGGTCTCAATGCGGAGCGCCCTCGACGAGGAGCTTGTAGATTTCGGAGTTCTCATCGGAGAGTTCTTGCGCCAGCCTTCGAAGCTCTTCGATCAGCGCATCGCGACATTGCAGGGTGCTCCGGCATTTTGCCGTCGCCCTGAAGAGTCGATCGTACACTCTCTGGTGGTACTTCTCTGGATGAGGCCCCTTGTGGCCCTTGATTTGAATCTTGTTGGCCGGGTCATCCATCGACATGCCGGCCTTGTCGAAGATCTTCTTGAGCCGTGGCGTCCAGGGCCCGCCACGCAAGGTGGACTTGTTGTTCTCGACGGTCGCGATGTGGTGCAACTCCGGCTTGTTCTTCCGCTGGACCGCATCGGCGAGAGTGCCTCGGGCGGCCATGCTGAAGGCGTTGGCGGGCAGGACGATGTGGATGGTGCCGTCGGCCACGGCGACCTTCACCCTGTCTGCTTCCTCCGCCGCAGTCAGCAGGCGTACACCCCGTGACCCTGCCGAGCGCGCGGCCCGCGCAAAACCCGGCAGCTTCGGCGCCCTGGACATCAGTTGTGCCGTGCTCCCTACCGCGGCGGTGCCCAACATGACGAGAATCCGCACGCTGTTGGGCCCTATCACCTTGCCGAAGCGCTCCCCCACCTCTCGCAGTTCCGCGAACGTGGTGGCCCGTGCCGCATCCTCCTGGAGTTGCACGTAGCCACGCATCAGGTCGAACAGCTCCCAGCCCAGGTAACCCCACATCAGCGCCGTAAACGCAACCGCAACGCCCTTGGAAACGGGCTCAGGTGACGCCAACAGCGCAAGGTACACACCGAGGGTGATGCTCACCGTCGTCCACAACTGCGCCGTGGAGAACATGTTGCGCAGTTCCGCGTCTCTTGCCTCCAGTGCCGGACCCACGGCGAGTGCCAGCGCCAATCTGGCCTTGTCCTCGGCGTCGAAGCGCGAGCCGTCCTTGAACAACTCGAGGCAGTCTCCCGGAGTTCCGCACCGCTCACAGTAGCGCCCGTAGGACTTCGCCAGCTCCGACTGCCATTCCTCGCCCACTGGCTGCGCGGAGGCCAGCATCCTCCCGCGGCTGGCGTACAGCGGCGAGGGGAAGGCAGAAGCTGCCACCCTCATGGGTACTTCCAACAGCAGGCCCGCCATGGCCTCCCGGAACTCGGCTTCGCTCACCCGTACTGCGCCGAAATCGGTGGGCAGACGGACACGGCCCGGCTCATCCTCGTCGTCGTCCGCCTCCTCCGCATCCGCTCCAGCCGTTGGTGACGTGGCGCCGTCGCTGGACCGAGGCGCCAGCGGCTGGTAGTCGTGCGTCCCCCCCACACTGCTCCGAGGTACGCCGGCACACGCGGTCTGCAAGACGAGCACGATGAGCGCCAGCGCCCCCAACGACGAAGGCCGCCTTGCGCCCGCCGGGCACGAACCAACTTGCTGGGTGGACACACCGCACCTCCTCTGCAACCCGTGAGACACGGAAGCTCAAGGCTCGGGATTACAGGGAGATACTGCCAAGGCCGTCAAGGTGTCGGGTCGGGATCGGGATGACGAACGCAGGAGGGCGGCTTCTCCTGAGGAGCGAGCTTCGTTGTGCACCCCTATGGGAACGTCACGTTTCCAAGCGTGACGATCCGCTTCTTGTCCGCGTCCCAAAGGGTGAGCGTGTAGGTGCCCAGGGCCTCTGACTCCGTGGCCAGTACCTCCACGACTACGTGGCCGTTCCGCAGAGACTTATCGGGTATCTCATCATCCGGGAGAATGGGGCCCGACGACCAAAACGGGAGTGACTTCAATACCTCGCCCTTGGGGCCACGTAGCGCCACGCCCGCCGCACTCCAAGACCTCGTGCCCGAGTTCGTAAGCCACACATCCACCGCGACACGGTTGCTGCTGCGATAGCTGTAGACGCTCTTTTTCGAAAGAGATCCTCCTTTCTGCTCGTGTATGGCCTCTGTCAGGTCCTTGAATGCAATTCCCCCTCTCATCCAATCAGCAGCAAGAGCGCCCCTGAACCCCTCCGGTACATCTCGCTCGGCTCGCAGTTGATGCACGTCCGCCCTGCATTGCCGGACCTCTGCCTCGGCCGTCTCCGCCACCGCCTGGAAGTACTCCACCGGACGCCTATGGCGAAACACGTCCACCTGCTGCATTCCGAGGGCGGGATGCCCTAGGATCAGGAACGTGGCACAGGCCGGGGCGGCACCATCCGCGAAACACACTTCCACCTCGAAACGCCTGCCGGGCACCAGGTCGTCCGGAGGAACCAGCGTGAGTGTCCTCTGCCCAAGGGCAACGTCCTTGAAGAACTCACGATCCTGAATCCTCACGGACTCCGGAAGAAGCGGCGAGTCGAAATTGAACGTGATGGACAAACGTGGGCTGACACACACCACGGGAGGTATCGCGCCAGGAGTGGCGACCAGTTCGATGCGGGGGCTCGCCACGTCACACTCATCAATGGGGGGAGCCTCCGAAACCTTGGGCGGAGAGGTGAGCAAGGCCATCACGAGCGCGATGGAGGGGGACGAAAGAGGCACGGAAATCAACTCCAGGGACTGCGGAGGGAGGAGCGGGTGGGCCACCCATACGCGGCCCTACTCGAAATGCTTCACCGCCTTGACGGCTTGCTCGGAAAAGACCATGGCTGAGTCGGCCGGCCCGCCGATGTCCTTCCTGTCCACACCGAGCTCACGGCCGGATCGGGTCACAAGCGCCATGCAAATGTTATACGTCTTTCCCCCACGCACCCGGGCCTGGGTGAAGCGGCCATAGACGCGGTCTTCACTGAAGAAGAGCTTCCCGGAGAGCTCGGCTTGAGGCAGTTCCCCAAAGAACTCCATTGTCGTGAACGTGGAGGACTCCCGCACCGTGAGAATCTTCGTGGCCTCGAAGGGGATCAAGGAGGCATTGATCCATAGACCCGTTCTGATGCCCAATTTGTCCATGGTCTCCAGCGCTCCGGGAGGGCAGGCCTCGGGCTTGGGCAGGCGGTACGCAACCCTGGATGGGGAAGGGTTCACCACCTGGGTTGTCCCCGTGCAACCGGTGAGGAGGAATGTACAGGCACCCGCCGTGCAGACCTGCTCGAGGGTGGGGACACACCGGCGCGACACCTTTCGCTGTGGGCCGGGCGCGGGCTTCTCTTCGGACTTCGAACGGGAGTCTTCCTTGCGAAGCATGGCAGTGGCGAATTCGGACGCGGGGAGAGAGGGAAAGTACGGCACCGCGCCCACCCCAGATTCGATGGGCTTCTCCGCCGTCGCCACTTCGTGGAAAAGACTGGCATTAGAAGTGGGGCATTGCCCGACCAACCCAGCGGGTGGAGGCGCAATCGCTTCCACCTCCTCCCCCGCGGACACGGGGGAGCGCGTGCGCGAGGCGAAAAGCCCCACTCCCACAGCGGCCATCACCAGCACGGGCAACAGCACGAGCGCCGCTCGCCCCAGGGCGCTCCGGGCCATGGCGCGCAACGGCAGCACCCCCACCCAGGAGGGAACCACGTGCGACAGCATGCGTCGCCACACGTTCCGCTCCCTGGCGGGAGGAAGCAGAGGAGCGCCCTCCACGTGTCCGGGCTCGGCGGCCACTGGCGGCACATGGAGGGATTGACGCACCGGAGGCAGGACGGCGGCCTCCACCGGCGCGGGGACAGGCTCACGCACGGGCGGGGACTCCTCCACGCGCGCCGCCTCGGCCTCCACCTCCGGTGGAGTCTCCGGCTCCGCCAGCGGCACGTCCCAGCCCTCATCCCCTTCCGCCCCGGCCAGCCCCCCCTCCAGCGCCGCCCACACGTCCTCCATGTCCTCGTAGCGCGCCGCGGGCTCCTTCTCCAGCAGGCGCATGCACATCTGGCCCAGCGCCACGGGCACGCGCGGGTTGCACTCCCACGGCACCTGGGGCGTCCGGGTGCGGATGTGCTTCACCATGTCCAGGTTGGTGGCGCGTGAGCCGAAGGGCAGCGTGCGCGTCAGCAGCCAGTACAGCGTGACGCCCACCGCCCACACCTCGTCGGAGACGGCCCCCGGGTAGTACGTCCCATCGCCGTAGTGGTCCCACAGGAACTGGTAGGCCTCCGGGCTGTAGAACTCCGGCGTCCCCACCAGCTGGCCCCGCCCCTCCACTGAGGACAGTCCCTCCAGGTGGCTCACGCCGAAGTCCACCAGCACCGGCGCACCGTCCGTCCGCCTCACCAGGATGTTGTCCGGCTTGATGTCCCGGTGCAGCGCGCCCTGGCGGTGCACCTGAGCGAGTGCACGCGCCACCTTCGACACGAGCGTGGCCACCTCGCGCGCCGACAGTCCATGTGTCCGGGCGTGATCCTCCAGCGGCAGGCCCTCCACCCACTCCATGACGAGGTAGAGCAGCCCGTGCTCCGGGTCCGGCCATCGGCCGTAGCCCAGCACGCGC
Source organism: Vitiosangium sp. GDMCC 1.1324 (assembly GCF_003044305.1). Classification (GTDB taxonomy): domain Bacteria; phylum Myxococcota; class Myxococcia; order Myxococcales; family Myxococcaceae; genus Archangium. Next base: position 234,816 of record NZ_PZOX01000021.1, read on the forward strand.
ACCACGTTGGGGTGCTCCAGCCAGCGGAGGATGTCGATCTCCCGCTCGCCCCAGGGAGCGACCGGGCGAGCCAGGAAGAACTTGAGGCCGAAGAAACGGCCGGCGCATTCGGCCTTGAAGACATGGCCCTGGCCGCCCCTGCCCACCTGCTCCAGGATCCGGTAGGCGCCCACGCAGTCTCCGGGCACCGGCAGTCTGTACGGCGAAAGTAGCATGGGTGGACTCTACCTCCGGAGTACGGAGGCCCGCACGTCTTCTTAAGGCGGGTCATTGCCGTGTGTGATAGTCGCCCTGTTGGAGTGAGCGGGGATTGATTGGGCGCCGCCGCTTGGGGGTGCTTCCGGAGGGCGCGCACGATGAGGACTTCCCCGTGGGCCGTGCTGCTGCCGTGCCTCTGTCCGGCGCTGGGCGGTGCAATGCGCTTGGCCGAGGATGGAACCCTGCTGCACCCGGAGTCGGACGGGACATTGCGCCCGGGTACCTACGCCTCGCTGGGCCTGGGGGTGGACAATGCGCGCTGAGGCCCTGGCACTCAGGTGGGCGGCGCTGCTGCTGGGAGCCGTGCTGCTCTCCACCGGCTGCGTCACGCTGGCGCCGCGACAGGGTGGCAGCCCCGCCGAAGGCTCCCACACCCTCTCCACGTTGCGAGACACGGCGGCGACTGCGCCCCCGCTCGAGGCGCCCTCCCCTCTTGCTTCCACGGAGGTGGGCGAACACGCCCTCTCCGCCGAGCCGGGCGAGCAGGAGCGGCTACACCGCCGCCGCAGCGCCCGCGGACTGGGCCCGGATGCCGCCCTGGTGCGCACGGGCGAGGTGCCCGCGTACGAGGTGGCCAGCGCCAGGCCTGCCCACCAGGAGCCGCCCTCCTGCGGAGGCCAGGCCGTGCCCCCGGGCTGGCCCGACTTCTCCTCCAGTGACAAGGAGGCACTGCTCGCCCCCTTCCTCTCGTGCACCTCTCCTGGGGAAGTCCTCGCCCTGCAGGAGCGCGTGGACATGCCCCGGCTGGTGGAGGCCT
>NZ_PZOX01000022.1 GCF_003044305.1 Vitiosangium sp. GDMCC 1.1324
ATGGCTCGGGTGATTGCCACCTGGCTGCCTCGGTGCCCCACCTGCCACCGCTCCAACACCCGGCAGCACCCCTCGCGCACCCCAGCTGGCCTCCCTGTTCACCCTTCGGGCCCCTGACGCAGTAGTGATAGGAGATCTTCCCCTTGAGCACGCCCGCCTCGGTGTTCTCCTCGCCCTGCACCTTGGCGATGCCGAAGTCGCTCAGCTTGATGGCGCCATCGAGCGAGATGAGGATGTTGTGGGGACTCACGTCGCGGTGCACCACCGGGTGGGGCACGCCGGCCGGGTCCACGTAGCTGTGCGCGTAGTGCAGGCCCGCGGCCGTCTCGGCGACGATGCGCAGCGCATGCTCGAGCGGCAGGGCGAGCCCCTTGCGCCGCAGCTCGTTCATCAACTTCTTGAGGTTCGGGCCGCGCACGTACTCCATGAGGAGGTATGCCACGCCGTCGTTCATGCCCACGTCGAACGTCTGCACGACGTTGGGGTGCGTGAGGCGCGCGTTGGCTCGCGCCTCGGCGAAGAGCATGTCGACGAACTCCGCATTCTCCGCGAACTGCGGGAGAATCTTCTTCATCACCACGAACTTCTCGAACCCCTTCACGCCCACCTGCTTGGCGAGGAACACCTCGGCCATGCCGCCCTGGCCCAACCGGCGGATGACCTGCAGCGTGGTGGCGCTGATGGAGTTGCTGATGTCCGAGCCGCTGCCCTTGTGGGTGCTCGGATCCACGTTGGAGGAGCCGAACAGGTACTGGCTGAGAGCCCTCGGCTCGAGCGCCTCGATGTCCTCCAGAGGCCGCTTCACCAGCGGCGAGCGGCTGAGCAGCGGCACCAGTTGGGGAATGGAGGGCAGGCGCGCGCTCCCGCCGCAGATCGGGCACTCGCGCTCGGGGCTGGCCTTGGCGCGCAGCCGGGCCAGGTACTCGGAGGCCAGGGCGCGCTCGTGGTGTTCGTGACCGCAGTTGCGGCACTCGCATGGCAACCACAACGTGCCGAGCTGCGCGGTGAGCAGTTGGGTGAAGCGGGCCAGCGCGTTGAGCACTGGCGGGGGCACCCGGCACAGCACCACCTTGGCGCCCTGCGCCGCCGTGGCCAGCATCTGCTCCAGCTTGGAAACCGCCTCGGGCTCCACCTGGATGACATGGGCGAAATCGAAGGCGACGCGCCCCTCCAGGCCCGAGGCCAGCCGCCGCACGTTCAGGCTTCCCTTCAGCTGGCTGGCGAGGGTGATGTACGTGATGTCGTCCTGGACGATCTTCAGGGGCGTGGTGAGCGAAAAAGGCGCGCTGGGCGTGGTGGCGCGCAGGTAGCGCATCACCACCGGATCCACCGTGCCGAACTGCTGGCGCTTGACGTAGTCGAAGAACTCGCTCGGCTGATCCGCGAGCTCCAGCTTGCCAGTGCACACCGGGCAGGAGTGCTCGGGGGCACGGCCCTCGGCGATGATGGCCGCCTCCGCCTGCAGGTCCACCAAGCGCAGCCGGTCCTCGCCGCAGGCGCGGCACGTGTAGGGCGCCAGCACCGACAGCACCCGCGCCATGCCGGCGAAACCCTCCACCATGTTGAACTGGTCCACCATCACCGGTGGCGCGTTGACCACGTAGAGCGAGATCCCCCCGGGAGGCAGCTTGCTGGCGAACTCGCTCCACCGCCGCACGCCGAAGGAGCTGATGCGCTCCACCCGGCCAAGGTCGACGATGATGAGCCCCCCGAGGTCTGGCGAGGAAGACGTCAGCGGGAACGTCTCATCGATGACACCAGCGATGCGCACGTGGTTGATGGCCCCCACGTGCACGCGGCTGATAGTGGCATTGGAACCTTGCTGCGTCTCCATCGTCCCGCTCCTCATTCCGCAGCGTCTACTTGATCATCGTCCCGTAGCCCATGATGACCTTGTCATCCCAGGCCATCGTGCGCCGGGTGACGCTGTCTGAGGACCTGCCGGAGTTGCCAGAGATGTACGTGATGTACTTCTTGCCGTTCTTCTCGAAAACCTTCTCCACGATGCCGACGTGGTCTGCTGGCGCCTTGGAGTTTCCCTTCCACTGGAAGGTGACCGCGTCGCCCTTCTTGGGATCGTGGCGTCCCTTCCACTGGCCCTTCGCCTTGAGCTGATCAGCAATCCCCTGCGCGAGGGAAGACTTCGGCTTCGACAGACCGGCCTGCTTGGCCGCCCAGCTCACGAAGTCCGCGCACCACGCCTGGCCATTCTTGCCGGCCATCTCCTTTGAAAACTTGTTGCTGTTGCCGCGCCCCTCCTTGTAGCCGATCTGCCCCTTGGCCGCGTCGACGAGCTTGTCGATCTTCTTGTCCTTGTCGCTGGAAGACTTGCTGGCCCCCTTGGGGCCGTCGACGAATGTGTCCCGGGTCGAGTGGCCCTTGGGCTTCTCCTCCGTCTTCGCTGGACGTGTCGTCGAGCTGGCGATGGAGGGTTGGAGTACCTTGACGGCAGTTTCATACTTCCTGGGCGCAATGGTGATATCCATGATGCTTCCTCGTGTGTGATTGAGTTGGTGGAGGCTCCAATCCAAGACAGGGCGAAAAACCACCCGTAACACCCTGGGCGCGGCGGGCGGCTCGGGCCCGGCCCACACGAGAGCTGGGCGGCAATCCGCCGGGGATGGAGGAACGGCGGGGCGAGGGATACCAGCGGGCTTCAAAAATCCAGGCAGGCTCATCTTCCACTCCGTGCGTGAGGCAACCAAAAGTCGTGCTCCCGGCTTTCGGGGGTAAAAGAGGAAATGGCTCGGCCCGCGTCCCAAAAAACCTTGGGCCGCTCGCGTGCCCCTCCTCTGACGCACTAGAAAACAAGAAATCCTCGCAAACCCCACCCCATGAAGGCGTGTCCCCAAGAAACGACGCTGAGCGACTTCCTGGCCGGGTTGCTCTCCGAGGAGCACAGAGGTCTCGTCCTGGCGCACGTGGAGCACTGTCCTGACTGCCAGTGGGTGCTGGCAGCGGGTGATGGCGCTCGGGCCCTTTCCAGCCCCTCGGTGGTTCTCACGGAGGAGCTCTCCCCACTGCCGCTGGCCCGCGGCACCACGGTCTCCCGGTACGTGGTACGGGAGCGCATCGGCTCCGGGGCCATGGGGGTGGTGTACGCGGCGGATGACCCGGAGCTGGGCCGCCGGGTGGCCCTCAAGGTGCTACGCCCCGAGGGCCACCAACGGGAGGAGTTGCAGCAGCGGCTGCTGCGCGAGGCGCAAGCGCTGGCCCGGCTCTCCCACTCCAACGTCGTCACCCTCTATGACGTGGGCACCTACGGGGACGGCATCTTCCTGGCCATGGAGCTGGTGGAAGGCACCACGCTGGCGGAGTGGATGAAGGAGCCGCATCCCTGGAAGGAGGTGCTGCGGGTCTTCCTGGAGGCCGGGCGGGGACTGGCGGCCGCGCACGCGGCGGGCCTGGTGCACCGCGACTTCAAGCCCGCCAACGCCCTCCTGGGGCGGAATGGCCGGGTGTACGTGACGGACTTCGGCATCGCCCGTCTGCTCCACCAGGAGGACGGCCCCTCGCCGCAGGTGAGCCCCGAGGCCCCTGCCCATCCCGTAGGACAGCTCACCCGGACAGGCCTCGTGCTGGGCACGCCCGCGTATCTCGCCCCGGAATTGCTGCGGGGCCAGCGCGCGGACGCGCGCTCGGACGAGTTCAGCTTCTGCGTGGCGCTCTACGAGGCCCTCTTTGGCGTGCGTCCCTTTCAGGGACGGACCCTGAGGGAGCTGGTCCTGGCCGTGCAGGAGGACCGGGTGACTGCGCCCGAACGCGAGGTGAAAGTCCCCGCCTGGGTACGGCGCGCGGTGCTCCGAGGGCTGCGAGCCGAGCCCGAAGAGCGCTTCCCAACCATGGAGGCCCTGCTGGCGACCCTCAACCCGCCCCGGCGGATGCTCGCGCGGGTGGTGGCCACGGCGACCGTGGCCGGCGTGCTGGGGGCCCTCGCGGCCTACGGGGTGACGCATCGGCGCGAGGCGCGCTGCGAGCAGGAGGTGGAGAAGCTCGCGGTGGCATGGAGCCCCGCGCGGCGCGAGCGGGTGCGTACAGCCTTCCTCGCCACGGGCACGCCCTACGCCGCGCCGGCCTGGGAGCGGCTCGCGGCGGTGCTGGACGCCTACGCCGCCCAGTGGCGGACGTTGCGTACCGAGGCCTGCATGGCCGCGGGCGGTGACACGGGGGATGGCGCCTCCTGGCAGACGGCCGCGTGCCTCGACGCGCGGCTCTGGCAGCTCGCCGCCACCACCGAGGTGCTGGAGAAGGCGGACGCGCTGATGGTGCAGAACGCGCCACAACTGATGGCCTCCCTCGAGGGGCTCGCCGGATGCCGGGACTCTCCCAGGCTCACCAACCGCCCTCAGCCCCCTGACAACCTCCGATCCCGGGTGGATGCGGCCCGACACAAGCTGGCGCAGGCCCGGGCCCACCTCGTGGCGCGCCGCTTCCCCGACGGCCTCGCGGTGACGTCGGCCCTCCTCGAGGAGCTGAAGGGGCTCGACTACAAGCCGCTGGAGGCGGAGGTACTCCTGGCCCACGGCGAGTTGCTCGGAGGGGGCAACAAGCCGAAGGAGGCGGAGGAGGTCCTCTACCAGGCCCTTTGGGCCGCCGAGGCCGGGCGTGACGACGAGACCGTGGCGCGCGCATGGCTGGAGCTCATCTATGTGGTGGGCGAGGAGCTGTCCCGCCCCGCGGACGCGGAGAAGCTCGTCCGGCACGCCCAGGCCGTTGTCGAGCGACTGGGGCGGGAGCGCTTCCCGGACATCACGACGGACCTGCACCTCCGCCTGGCTTCGCTGAGGGATCAGCAAGGCAAGCTCACCGAGGCGGAGCAAGAGGCGCTCCAGGGCCTGGAGTTCTCTCGCAGGAGGAATGGCCCGGACAGCCTCCGCACGGCCGATCTCCTCCACCAGCTCGGCCGGATCCGCCATGCCCAGCGCCGCTTCGCGGAGTCGCTGGAGTTCCACCTCCAGGCCCTCGAGCAGCGCAAGCGGCTGCTGGGCTCCGACAACCCGGCCCTCATTACTTCGTACAACCGAGTCGCCTCGGCCTACGGGATGCTGGGCCGGCGCACCGAGTCCATCGGCGCCTGGCGCACAGCCCTGGCCCTCCGGGAGTCGGCCGGCATCCCGGAAGACACCACCCTCGGGACCGCGCTCCTGAACCTCGCCGTGCCCCTGCGCGTCGACGGCCGGCTGGAGGAGGCGCGGTCCATGGTCGAGCGGGCGCGCGCCATCTTCGAGAAAGCCCGTGGACCCAACCACGGCACCGTCGTCCACACGCTCGTGGAGCTGGCGATCCTGTCCGACGAGTCAGGCCAGAACGACAAGGCGCTCGCCCTCTCCACCGAGGCCCTGGAGCGTCTCCAGCGTTCGATGGGCCCTGACACACCGCGCGCCGCCCTGCCACTGACGATCCGGGGGCAGGTGCACCTGAACGCGGGCCGCTACCCCGAGGCACGGCGCGACCTGCTGGAAGCGCTGAAGCGGCTGGAGAAGGAGCATGGCCCGGAGAGTGGGAGCACGATGTCAGTGCTGCTTCCCCTGGCCGAGCTGGCCCTGGCAACCCGAGCACCCAAGGAGGCGCTCGAGTACTGCGAGCGTGCGCGGAAGATCACCGAGAAGGCCCAGGGCCCGGAGTCCATGGACAATGCCAACACCCTGGCCTGTGCCGGGAAGGCGCACCTGGCGCTGGGCGCCGCGGACGAGGCCTTACCGCTGCTCGAGCGCGCCTGGCGCATACAAACCCGATGGGGCGAGCCCAGGGACCCGGCGACCGCCGGGGGAATCGCCTTCCTGTTGGCCCGGGCGCTCGTGGAAACGCGCTCCGCGCCAGACAGGGCGCGTGCGCTCGCGATGGCCGAGGAGGCCCGGGCGCGGCTGGAATCCGTGGGAGTCCGGGGCCGGCCGGAGCTCCAAGAGGTGCTGGCCTGGCAGAGGCGGCAGGGGAAGCGATGAGCGAGGAACAGAAGATGACAGACTCACTGGCGGCGCTGCTGCGGGAGCACGTGCCACTGGCGCAGCTCGCGGAGCTGGAGGCCGTGGAGGGGCTCGAGGCGCTGCTGCACAAGCACGTCGAAGCGGCCCGGGCCGCGTGGCCCACGTTGAAGCTCCCGGCCGAGGCCTTCGTGCGGCACATGGCCCGGCACCTGCCCGCGGGAAAAGCCTCGGAGGTGCTGCGCATCCTCCACGGCGCCGACCTGTACCTCGCGTGCGCCTGCGCCACCGGGGAGCCCTCGGCCCTCCGGGCCTTCGAGCAGAACATCCTCCGGTTCATCCCCTACCGGCTCGGGGCGTTGTCACCGAGCATGGTGGAGGAGGTGCTGCAGGTGCTCCGCGAGCGGCTGCTGGTGGGCACCGAGGAGGCGCCTCCCAAGATTGAGAGCTACGGAGGCCGGGGGCCGCTGCTGACCTGGGTGGGCATCACCGCCGGGCGCATTGCCGGCGAGCTGGTGCGCCGCAACGGGCGCGAGCTCCCCGTCACCGATCCCCCGGAGGAATTCGCGCGGATGCTGGCCTCGGGCAACCCGGAGCACGAGATACTCCGCGAGGATGCGCGCCAACTCCTCGTCGAGGTGGTCCGGAAGGCGGTGGCGGCGCTCCCCGAGCAGGAGCGCACCCTGCTGCGCCTGCACCACTTCGATGGCTTCACCATGGACCGGCTCGCGCTGATGTACGGCGACTCACGCTCCGGCGTGGCGCGCAAGGTCGCCAGTGCCCGCGAGCAACTGCTCGAGCGCGTCCACGCGGAGCTGGCCCACCAGCTGAAGCAGGACCACCTCGCGATGGAGAGCCTCCTGGGGCTGGTGCGCAGCCAGCTGGAGATCAGCCTCCAACGGATGCTGAGCTGACTCCATCACCTCGCCGCTCGCGGTAGTGCTCGCCACCGGGTGTTCTCGCTCCTGGTCATACCTGGAAGCGCTTGAACTCGCGATCCTCGCCCGTGAGCGGAGCCTGGACGGCGGGACGGGGAGCGGGAGCCTCGGGGCCGTGGGCGTTCGCCGCGGCCCGAAGCGCGTGCGCCGCGGACGAAGCCTGCCCATGGGGTGCTCCCCCTCGAGGAGCAGATTGCACGCGAGCGCCGCGCTGGTGGTCATCCACCACGCGGAAGTAGGACACCAGCTGGGTGAGCGCCTCCGCTTGGGCGGAGAGCTCCTCGGCGGTGGTGGACAGCTCCTCGGCGGACGAGGCGTTGCGCTGCGTCACCTGATCCACGTGCAGCATGGCCTTGTTCATCTGGACCACCCCGTCGGCCTGCTCGGTGGAGGCGGCCACCACCTCCTGCACCAGGTTCGCTGTCTTGCGGATGGAGGGTACCAGCTCCACCAGCAACTGCCCCGAGCGCGTGGCCACCTTCACGCTGCTCGTCGCCAGCCCGCCGATCTCCTGCGCCGCCGTCCGGCTGCGCTCGGCCAGCTTGCGCACCTCGGTGGCCACCACCGCGAAGCCCCTGCCGTGCTCGCCGGCGCGCGCCGCTTCGATCGCCGCGTTGAGCGCCAGCAGATTCGTCTGGTAGGCGATCTCCTCGATGATGGAGACCTTCTCCGCGATGGAGGCCATCGCCTCCACCGTCTCCTTCACCGCCCGGCCACTCTCCTCTGCGTCACTGGCTCCCTTCATGGCCATCTGCTCCATCTGCCGGCTGTTGTCCCGGTTCTGGGTGATGCTGGCCGTCATCTGCTCCAGGCTGGAGGTGGTCTCCTCCACGCTGCTGGCCTGCTCGCTGGTCCCCTGCGAGAGGCTCTGCGAGGAATCCGACACCTGCATGGAGGCCGCACTGAGCGTGGCGGCCCCCATACGGACCTCCGCGATCGTTTCGGAGAGCTTCCTCACCATCTCCTTCAGGGCGAAGAGAAGGCTCGTCCCGTCGTTCTCCTTCGTCTCCACCTTCACGGAGAGGTCTCCGTCCGCCACCCTGTGCACCAGCTCCGCCGCGTATCCCGGCTCCCCGCCGAGCTGCTGCGCGATCACCATCGTCGTGAGCAGTCCGCTCCCAAATGCGATGATGAAGGTGGCGAGGACGAAGCCCAGGACGAACCGCCTGAACTCCTCGTACGACGCGGTCGACTGCTCCACGAACCGTTCCATCGCCGCGAACTTGTGCGTCTCGAGCTCCTTGAGGACCTCCTCGATCTGGTTCTCGACCGCTCGGACATCCTTCACGCCCGCGTCGACGTAGAGATCCTTGCTCGTGGCAAGCATCCCGGGCAGCCGCCCGTCCGCCGCGAGTCGCAGGACGTCCTGCTGCTCGTTCTGGAGCTGAACCAGGAGCTGCTCCATCTGCGCGGCCTTGAGCTGCTGGACCGAATCCGAACCGGGGATCGTCTGTCGATAGGCCGCGAATGCCTTCTCGAACTGCTTCCGGTTCGCCTCGAGTTCCTCGGTCCGACTCGCGAGCCGCTGCGTGCCCACATCCAGCACCATGTTGCGAACGGTGCGGGACATGTGGAGCATGTACACGTCCGCCTCGAGCAGCTTCACGATGCCGAGCGCGTGTTGCTCGTGTATCTCCTTGAGGCTCTCGTCTGTCTGCGCCATGCCACGCAGACCCTGCACGCCGACGAGCAGGGCGAGCATCGTGAGCAGCCCGAATCCGAGCGTGAGCTTCGTGACAACCTTCAAGTTGCGAAACCAGTTCACAGTGACGTCACCCTTTGATTGGCGCGCAGGGGTTGCGTGGCAACGCGACCACCACTGTCGGCATCGACCCGAGGAGCCTTCATGGAACCCTGCTCATCCTGCATCAAGCATCATACGGGCCCCGCTCGATGAGAACACACCGGGCGCGCGGGTGACCTGCACTCCCGCTCCGACCTCCACTCGAACCGGACAGGCATATTCCCGAGGGGAGAATTGTCTGTGTGCCAAACAACGGGGGGAGTAGCTCCTGAGCGCCAGCCTGGCGAGTACCCGGGCGGCACCTGCTGCCGGCCGTGCCCGACGTCACGAGATGCTTGCCTCTTCGCCTGGCCGGCAGGCTGGACGGCTCGGCATGAGTTATCCCTTACAAGTTTTCTGACAGCCTGGGGCGGGCGCAGAAATTACGGCAGATGGCCCGCTTCGAGCTTGTGCTCGATACGGATCAACCGAACCCCCCGAGGCGTGTTCATCAAGGTGTCCCACCAGTTCGCCCCGGCGTACCAGTAGCGGAGCTGCACCCCGACGACCCGCCGCTCGCGGAGGGCCTCCAGGGCCTCGGTGAGCGGAACGGACTTCTCGGAGGCCATGGACAGGAGACCCCCCTTGAGCAGCACCTCGTCCAAGACAGCACAGTGCTGGATGTCACGAAACAACTGCGCCAGCGTCTCCTCGTCGAGAATCGCGTCCTGCAACTGGGGCAGTGGGGTGTTCTCGAGAGTGGCGTTCACGAGGCGGAGACCGGTCGTCATGGCGAGGAGACCTGCGGGCGGGAAGGAAGGAACTCGAGGGCATTGAGCGGAGCCGGGCAGACCTGGACGCAGAGGCCACAGCCGTTGCACCGCGATTCGTCGACGCGCGGGCGGCCCAGCTCGACGGAGATGGCGCCCTCGACGGGGCAGCGCTCGGAGCAGGTGCTGCAAAACGAGCCCTGCCAGGCGAGACAGAGCTGGGGCCGTACCCTCACGGCCATTCCCGCCACGGGAGCGGCGCTCCGGGCCGGTCCGGGAGCGGAAACACGCTCCGGGGTACAACGGGCCTCGGGAGTCTGGGCCACGATGGGAGGCTCGGACGGAGGAGCGATACCGAGCCGGCTGATGCCCTCCTGAGGAACGACGAGCCCCTCGCGCAGGGAAAAGACCGGGATGCTGATGCCCGTCGCCTCACCGGCCTGAGCTCGGGAGGAATAGAACGCCTCGAGCGAGAACCCACCACCGGGAGCGGACGCGGGCGCGGGAGCCGAAGCCTGAGCGGGCTCCACTGGAACCGGAGACCGGGGCTCCTCCTTCTTCCGAAGGAACCCCAGGAGCGCACGGCGGCTGAGCGTGGACTGGGAGCTCACGGGTGCACCTCGCTGGCCACGCCCGGAGGCGGGGTCTCTCCTGCCCCGAGAGACGGCTCGGGGAGCACCTGGACGCGCTGATCGAGCCGCGCCGAGGACGCATGGCACTGCTGGCAGTTCTGCCGCTCGGGGTGCGAGGTGCGCAGCCCGGGGAGACCCTTGGGCCCGTGGCAGCTCGCGCAGTCGTTCCGCATGAGCGTCGGGTGGGGCATGGTTGGCGGAGCCCCCTGCCAGGCCCGCTGGCCCGACCCGGCCGAGGCCAGCCCGACGAAGCCATTCCCCGGCATGTCCTTGTACGGAGCCAGCGGACGGGGCGAGACCCCCACCACATGGCACTGCGTGCAACTCTGATACGGCGGATGGCTGATCTTCGGGGCCTCGCGGTTGCCCAGCTTCATCCCCTCGCCGTGGCAGGCCAGACAGCCGGGGACCTCGCGCTGATCAATCTCATGCGGGATGGTGGGCGGTGCTCCGTCATAGGCGCGATGCGTCTTTCGCTGGGCCACGGCCTGAGCGCGCTGCTCGGGGGTGGCCATGGGCAGCGGCTTCACCGGGAACGTCCCCTCGGACAGCGAGGCGATGGCTCCCTCGTACATGCGCGCGTTGGCACCGCGCCGCAGCTCGCGCAGCTCGCCATAACTCGGAGCGCGCTCAGCCCGTTGCGCGTGCGGATCCGAGGCGACCGGACGCTCGGGCATCTCGGGGTCGCGGAGGCCCGCGAAGTAACCGGTGGCCGCGAACGCCACCGCCACGGCGGCGCCCACGTGGAGCCAGCGCGCCCCGAGCCCACTCCCCTGTTCGCCGCCGGTGCTCATCCCTGTTTCTCCGCGACCCGCTCGCGTCGGCGCACGCGCGCCGCGCACTTCTTGTAATCAGGCTGCTTGGAGAACGGATCGTGCTCGTCGAGCGTGAGCTCGTTGATGAGCAGGCGCTCGTCGAAGAACGGAACGAAGAGCGAGCCCTCGACGGGCTCACCGCGCCCGCCGAGCCACACCGGCAGGTCGAGCGACCCGCGCCGCGTCTCCACCGTCACCCAATCCCCGTTCTCCACCCCGAGCCGCCGCGCGTCGGCGCGGTTCATCTCCACATAGGCCTGGGGCATGGCGCGCTGGAGCTGCGGAATCCGCATGGTCACCGAGCCCGTATGCCAGTGCTCGATGACGCGGCCGGTGCACAGCCAGAAGGGGAAGTCGGCGTCGGGGGACTCGGGTGGGGGTTCGTAGGGTTGGAACCAGATCTGCGCCCGATCGTCGTGCGAGGGCGAGTGGTAGAACTGGATGGCGCGGCCCTTCTTCACATACGGGTCGTCGAAGCCGGAGAAGCGGAAGCGCGTCTCGCGCCAGCCGCCATCCGGCTGCTGCACCACGGGCCAGCGCAGGCCGCGCGCCTTCACGTACTCCTGATAGGGCGCCAGGTCCTTGTGCTTGATGCGAGTCGTCTTCCGGTACTCCTCGAAGAGGTGCTCGTCGACGTTGACGTCGTAGTAGTGGGCGAAGTCCCAGGTGGGGACGGGCTTGCCATCCTTGCCCTTCACCTCGAAGAGGAAGCGGCCGTCCTTGTCCTTCATGCCGGCGAAGCCGAGCTCGAGGAGCCGGTGGGCCACTGCCTGGAGCTGCCACCCATCGTCGCGGGCCTGCCCGGGCGGCTGCACCATCTTGAACCACTGCTGGGTGCGGCGCTCGGAGTTACCGACCATGCCATTCTTCTCGACCCACATGGCCGAGGGCAGCACGAGGTCGGCGATGCGCGTGGTGGCGGTCGGATAGACATCCGACACGATGAGGAACTTGTCCGCGAGCTTGCGGCTGGGGTCCACCAGCTTGTGTGTATTGGGAAGGCTCTGGGCGGGGTTGGTGACCTGGACCCAGATGGTGTGGATGTCGCCGCCCTTATCGGTGGGCGTGGAGAAGCGCTTCCACATCTCCACGGTGTGGTAGCCAATCTTGTCGGAGACGCGGCCTGTGGGTACGTTCCAGATCTCCTCCATCTGGGCGCGGTGCTCGGCCTTGGCGACCACGCGGCCACCGGGGAGCGCATGGGAGAGCGTGCCCACCTCACGCACGGTGCCGCACGCGGAGGGCTGGCCGGTGAGGCTGGTGGGCGCATCGCCCGGCTTGCCGAAGTGCCCGCTGAGCAGGTGCAACCCATGGAGCAGGCTGTTCATCGCCGTGCCCCGGGTGTGCTGGTTCGGACCCATGCACCACAAGCTGGTGATGCGGAGCTCCCTCCGGCCGAAGAGGTCGGCCAGCATCCGCAAGTCCTTGGCGGAGACACCCGAAAGCTGCTCCACCTTCTCCGGGGTGTAGGGTTTCAGCAGCTCGCGGTACTCCTCGAGGGAGATGGCCTTGCCCTCGAGCGTGGGAGGCGTGCTCGCGGCGCGGAAGGCGCAGTTGGCCTCGACGAATTCCTTGTCATAGGTGCCGTTCTCCATCAGCAGGTGGGCAATGCCACACGCGATGGCGAGGTCGGAGTTCGGCTTGAAGCGGAAGGAGTAATCACAGAAGCCGCTGGTGCGCGTCTTCCGGGTGCCGATGTCGATGAGGGTGACCTTCTCCCCGCGCGAGCGCCGGTCGATGACGCGCGAGAAGAGGACCGGGTGCATCTCCGCGGGGTTATTGCCCCACATGATGAGCACGTCGCAGGCATCGAGGTCGTCGTAGCAGCCGGCGGGCTCGTCCACACCGTAGGTGGCGAGGAAGCCCGTCACCGCCGAGGCCATGCACAGACGCGCGTTGGCGTCGATGTGGTGCGTACCCAGGCCCGCCTTTACGAACTTCGAGGCGGCATAGCCCTCGGGGATGGTCCACTGGCCGCTGCCATAGAGGCCGAAGCCCTTGGGGTCCTTCAGCACGCGGCGGGCGATGATGTCGATCGCCTCCTCCCAGCTGATGGGCACCTGCTTGTCACCCTTGCGCAGCAGCGGCGTGGTGAGCCGATCGCTCCCATACAGGGCGAGCCCCACGTGGTAGCCCTTCACGCACAGCAGGCCCTTGTTCACTGGGGCCTTCTGATCTCCGGCGATGGCCACCACCTTGCCGTGCTGCACGCCCACCTGCACGTGACAGCCGGTACCGCAGAAGCGGCAGGGCGCCTTGTTCCACTCCACGCCGTTGCCGTTGCGCGCGGCGATCGACGGCTCCACGGCCGCCTTGTCCTGCCCGTACGCGAGGCGGCTCGCGGCGAGCGTCGCCGCCGTCATGGCCGTGCCCTTGAGAAAGTCCCGGCGATCCATGGCTCAGCGCTCCTCCTCGGAGAAATCCACCATCACGACATCCACGAAGCTCACCCCGGGCAGTTCCCTCAGTGATTCGGCGAGTGCCTCACCTTCCGGGAGGCTGTCGGTCTCGGTCACCACCGGCAGCCAGCGCTCCTCCACCGGAGCGCCCACGGTGATGCGGGGATCTCGAGCGACTCCGGCGAGCGCGAGTGCCCGCCTGTCGGGCGAGGCATCGAGGGTGAGCACCAGGCTACTGATAGGCATGAGGGCTCCGTCCAATGGGGCATGGCCCCCCAGAGCAAGAGGCGGACCATCCCGGCCACGTGGGAGGAACCCACGTGCGGAGCGGCGACCGGACACGGACGTGGCGCAAAGACTGCGCATAACGTTGCCACTGCGATGCAGGGTTTTCGCGAGCGAGCGGGAGCTCCGGCCGTGCGCACGGGGACGAGCGGCGCTGGCACGGGCGCTGCTTTGCGCAACCGTCCGTGGAGAGCCCTCTCGACAGATTGATGCGCCCGGCACTCGCGGCCGTGCTGCTCGCGCTCGGCGGGTGCGGGAAGGACCAGCCCGCGCGCTTCCAACCGCCCCCGGGAGCACCGACCGGCAAGGAGACCATCCACCAACCGGCGAAGCTCACCTCCGTCGAGAGCGACCAGAAGGACGCGCTGGGCCGGCCGCTTCGCGTGGCGTGCGAGACATGCCATTCGATGCGTGAAACGAAGCCCATGCCCTCGAAGCCCGAGGAACTGAAGGAGTTCCACCAGGGCCTCCAGTTCCGCCATGGGGAGCTCGCCTGCACCTCGTGCCACCAGGCCCAGCAGCCCCGCTCGCTGCACCTGGCCACGGGCGAGCCGCTGCCGATGACGGAGGCGGTGACGCTGTGCGGGCAGTGCCACGGGCCGCAATACCGCGACTACAAGGCGGGGGCGCACGGCGGCATGACGGGCCACTGGGATTTGTCGCGGGGAGATCGCACGCGGAACAACTGCGTGAGCTGCCACGACCCGCACACGCCGAAGTACGCGGGCGCGCATCCGGTGATGCCTCCGCGCCACCCATCCGCTCAAGGCGAGCCGGATACCCAGGAGGCCCAGGGCCATGAGTGACACCGTCTCGCGCCGAACCGTGATGAAGGGCGTTGGAGCCACGCTCGGGGCCGCGGCCTTCGCTCACGCGATGGCCCCGCTCACCGAGTGGTCGCAGGACCTGAGCGTCGACCAGTTCCTGCAGAAGCACTACAAGGAACTGACGCGCGACGAGATGGCGCGAATCCTGGTCCACCTCAAGGCCGAGGCGAAACAGAAGTACGGCCGCGACGTGGACATCCGGGACCTGCCGCCGCAGGAGGGCGTGTCGTTCGGCTACGCGCTGAACCTGAGCATCTGCATCGGCTGCCGGAAATGCGCCGAGGCGTGCCACCAGGAGAACAACCACGACCGGCGGACGGGAAACTCCTACATCCGGGTGCTGGAGATGCAGCAGGGCAGCCTGGACCTGGAGCACGGGAACGCGAACTACGATCACCCGGTGCCAGCCGAGGGCAAATACTACCTGCCGGTGCAATGCCACCAGTGCGACAACGCGCCGTGCGTGAAGGTGTGCCCCGTCCAGGCGACGTGGAAGGAGCCGGACGGCATCGTGGTGGTGGACTACAACTGGTGCATCGGCTGCCGGTACTGCGAGGCGGCGTGCCCCTACCACGCGCGGCGCTTCAACTGGACGAAGCCGGAGATTCCTCCCGAGGAGCTCAACCCGGACCAGGGCTACCTCTCCAACCGGGTGCGTCCGCAGGGCGTGGTGGAGAAGTGTACCTTCTGCCTGCACCGCACGAGGGACGGGAGGCTGCCGGCGTGCCTGGAGGCGTGCCCCACGGGGGCGCGGGTGTTCGGCAACCTGTTGGATCCGAAGAGCCCCATCCGCTGGGTGCTCGAGAACAAGCGCGTCTTCGTGCTGAAGGAAGAGCTCGGGACGCGGCCTCGCTTCTTCTACTTCTTCGACAAGTGAGCCATGGCTGCTTCCCGTCACCTGCTCGACTACCCGCGGTTCCTGGGCCGGCTGCTCTGGATGAGCACCGACGGGACCTGGCGCTTCTACACGTGGATGACGGTGCTCACGGCGATCACGCTGGTGGGCGCCAATGCCTGGGCCCATCAGCTGGCCGACGGCATGGCCCTCACGGGGATGAGTGACCATGTCTCGTGGGGCCTGTACATCGCCAACTTCACCTTCGGGGTGGGACTCGCGGCGGGCGCGGTGATGATGGTCATCCCCGCCTACCTGTACCACGACCACGAGATGCACGACGTCACGCTCATCGGCGAGTTGCTCGCGGTGGCGGCGATCTTCATGTGTCTGTTGTTCATCGTGGTGGACATGGGGCGGCCGGACCGCTTCTGGCACATCATGCCGGGGCTCGGCCGGTTCAACTGGCCGGTGTCGATGCTCTCGTGGGACGTGGTGGTGCTCAACGGCTACCTGCTCATCAACCTCCACATCTGCGGCTACCTCATCTACATGAGGTTCCTCGGCCACAAGCCCCACAAGAAGTGGTACCTGCCGTTCGTCTTCCTTTCCATCTTCTGGGCCATCAGCATCCACAGCGTGACGGCGTTCCTCTACAGCGGGCTGGGCGGGAGACCGTTCTGGAACTCGGCGCTGCTGGCACCGCGGTTCATCGCGTCGGCGTTCATCACGGGCCCGGCATTCGTCATCGTGCTGCTGCAAGTCATCCGCCGCTTCACGGGACTGCCCATCGGCGAGGGCCCGCTGCGCACGCTGACGTCGGTGATGCGGGTGACGGTGCTGCTCAACCTGTTCATGCTGGGCTCGGAGCTGTTCACCGCGCTCTACACGGGAGGCTCGCACGCCACGGCGGTGCGCTACCTGTTCTTCGGCTCACATGGGCACCACGCGCTGGTGCCGTGGATCTGGACGGCGGTGGCGCTGAACCTCGCCTCGGCGGTGGTGGTGCACCTACCGGCCACGCGGCGCCACGTGGGGCTGCTGAATCTGGCGTGTGCGCTGGCCTTCGTGGGTGTCTGGATTGAAAAGGGAATGGGCCTCATCATCCCCGGCTTCGTCCCGAGCACCCTGCACGAGCTGGTGGAGTACGTGCCCACCCTGACCGAGTGGAAGATCACCGCGGGCATCTGGGCCTTCGGGCTGATGGTGCTGACGGTGGCGGTAAAGGTGGCGCTACCGGTGCTGAGCGGCCAGCTCGCGGCCTCGCACGCCGGGCACGGTGACGAGACCCCGAAGGCCCAGCAGGCCGCATAGCGCCGCACCGGTTCGAATCCCGCCGGGGACGAGGCGACTGGATGGACATCAGCGCCAGAGGCGCATGGCTTCGGAGCAGCGACGCACGCCTGGGCGCGGCTGACATGTCAACGGGCCGCGCTGACGTGTCAGCACCTCGAGCCGTCACTCCGTTCGCGGGCTCTCAGCGCCCCAACTACTGAATTGTGCTGCTCTCAGCCCCACCGGCACGCCGCGCTGGAGGCTGGCACATGGGTTGCTCCATGGCTCGCTCGCAGCGAGCGCTGACGTCACTGTCTGCCTGGCTGCTTTCAGCCTCGAAGGCCCCAGGAGCTCAACGACATGACACGGATGGGTTTCATTCTCCTCTGCACCCTGGCGACCGCGGCGACGGCGCAACCCGCGGCGCAGCTGAGCACGGACAAGGCCCGGGACAGCTATGCCCTCGGCCAGCAGACCGCGGACTCGATCAAGCTGCTCAACGCGGACCTGGACATCAATGCCTTGCTCCAGGGCATCCGGGACAACCTGGAGGCAAAGCCGTCCCTGCTGAGCGGTCCGGAGCTCACCAAGGCCCGGGACAGGGCCCGCGCTTCGATGGTCCAGAACCTCCAGAAGAAGCGCCAGGACGAGGGCGCGAAGTACGGCAAGGCGGGGCAGGCCTTCCTGGCGGCACACTCGAAGGAGAAGGGCGTGGTCACCACCCCGAGTGGCCTTCAGTATGTGCTCCTGAGCGCCTCTCCCTCGGGCCCCCGTCCCGGCCCCAAGAGCCGCGTGCTGTTCGAGTACAAGGCCTCGATCGCGGGAGGAGCGGAGTTCGACAGCACCGCCGCCCTGGGCAAGGCCGCCCTCATGGGCGTCAGTGATGGAATCAAAGGTCTGGCGGAGGCCTTCCAGCTCATGACGATCGGCAGCAAGTACCGCTTCGTCATCCCCCCGCAGCTGGCCTACGGCGCCGAGGGGTTCCCCAGCAAAATCCCGCCGAATGCCACGCTGATCTACGAGATCACGCTGCGCGAAGTCGTGCGCTGAGCCACCGGAGACCCACGATGAACTTCCTCCAGAACAGACAGGTGGGTCTGGTCGCCGTGCTCCTGCTGGTCAGCACGACGGCTGCCGCGCAGGTGACGTTCGACTGCCAGACGACCCAAGAGAAGATGCCCGCCACCGGCCTGGTGGCGAACCCGAAGGCGGTGGCCACGGTCCCCCTCGACAAGCAGCGCCAGGGCTACGTCCGGGTGGGCGGCGGGTGCGAGGTGTCGCGCATTGGCTTCGACTCCGTGCACGCCGCGGTAATGGTGCAGAACTCCCCTGACGGAGAGTACGGCTGGCGGTGCAAGGGGGCGGATCCGGCGCTCATCTCCAACCCGGCCTGGGCCAAGGCCTCTGTCATGTACTGCCGGGCCAGCGACCCGGCCGTGAGCAGCCTGCGCCTGCAGTGCACGACCCTCAGCAAGAAGGTGGGCCCTTCGCGCAACCCGTCCGCCGAGGTGACGCTCACCAAGGCCCTCTTCGATGACGGCTACACCGTCGTCTCCGGAGGCTGTGACAGCTCACACTTCCTCAATGGCTCCACCCATGCCGAGAACGTGGTGATCTCCCGGCCCTCCTCCAGTGGCCAGGGCTGGTTCTGTCAGGCGGCGGACCCGCCGAACCACGGCCAGGATGCCACGGTCGAGGCCTCGCTCGTCGCCTGCCGGGTGGCGATCGATCCCGCACAGGCGGCGACGCTCAACCCGAAGCCCGCCCTGCGTTGCACGGTGAGCCAGGGCCCGATGGCCTCGGGGGTGTCCTATCCCAAATCCATCTTCCAGGCGCCGGCGCAGGTGTTGGGGGGCGGGTGCGCGCTCTCCTATGCTGGCAATGGCTCCGCCCACGCCGAGTTCATGGTGCAGCAGGGTCCTCAGAATGGCTCGTGGGCCTGCCTGGCGGCGGATCCGCCCCTCATCCCCAACCCGGGCAGCGCGCAGGCCAGCGCGGTGTCCTGCAGCATCACCACGGCCCCCGCGCCGCCCCCCCCGGCGACGGCCCAGAAGAACCCGGTCCTCATCATCGGCGGAACCCTGGCGAGCGAGATCGTCTACTGGCTCCTGGAGGCCCGGCTCGTGGCGGACGGCTATCGTGTCGAGTTCTTCGAGCTCCCGGGGGGAGGCTTGGGCGACATGCGAGAGAGCGCGAGGCAGCTCAAATACAAGATCGCGGACATGCTGTTGCGGACCGGCGCGGAGAAGATCAACCTGATCGGCCACAGCCAAGGGGGCATCATTGCCCGGACCTATATCCACGACTTTGGCACCAGCACCGTCGAGAGCCTCATCAGCCTGGGCGCTCCCCACCAGGGTGCCATTCAAAGGACAGACCCCTTGTCGGCCCTGATTGGCGCGATCCTGTTCCAGTGCTACGTGGATCCGTCGCTCCCCTCCTCGCCGATGTGCACCCAGATGAAGCCTGACTCCCCGCTCATCCAGGAGATCAACCAGCGGGACCCGGCCGACCCCATCTTCTACACGAACATCAACAGCACGAACGACGTCTTCACGGACCCGAATTCGAACGGGAAGATGAGCAACTGTGATCGCACGAGCGCAGCGGGCGAGCTGCTGCAGTGCAACGTGACCGTGCAGGACTTCTGCCCGAACAACCTCGTCGAGCACGCCGGTCTGGCATCGAACGGCGCCGTCTACAGCGGCATCCGGCAGGCCCTGGCGCACAAGAAGATCGCCCTCAACTGCCTGGAGCTCTGATACCGGCCTGTCACGAAGTCGGGGACTCGAAGAAGAAAAAAGCCCGTTGCCCGGATTTTCCCCTCACGGGTCCAAGTCGATGTGCTCCCGCTCAGTTCACTCACCTGAGCGGCGGGCACGGCAGCTCCCGGTCTTCATTTCCCCACATGGAGCGGCCCCACCCCTATCGCAAGGAATGCCTGTCATGCGCAATGTCCGCACGTCCACTGTCGTGTCTCGCCCCATGATGCTGGGTCTCGCGGCGCTCCTCTGGAGTGGCTGTGGCGGTCTTCCGGAGGCCACGGACTCCGACTCCGAGCTCCAGTCGCAGCAGGCGGCCCTCGCTCCCGACCAGTGCGCTCCGGTGCCCGCGGCCCAGACCGCCGCCGGCGGCATCGTGTATCACCGCTACTCCACCGGCATGACCTGGGCGAACGCCAAGGCGGACTGCACGGCCATGGGCGGCCGGTTCGCCGTGCCCTTCAACTCCGCCAGCAACTCCGCCATCTACTCCATCATCGGGACGGACCTGACGTACATCGGCCTCAAGCAGGCCAGCGGGCAGTCGTCCACCTCCGCCGGTTGGCAGACCCCTGAGGGCAACCCCGCCCCCTACTTCAACTGGAGCTCGGGCGAGCCCAACGACATGGATGGCGTGGAGAACGACTTCCAGAACTGCGCCCGCATGTACACCACCGGCTACTGGGATGACGTGGCCTGCTCGCAGGTCAGCCCCTACGTGTGTGAGTTCGCGTTCGCGCCCCTGCAGTGCGCCGGTGGCTCCGCGTGCGCCCTGGGCACCGATTCGGTCTACCACTGCACCTGCCCCGCCGGTCAGCACTACGACGTGCAGCACAACGCTTGCGCCAACGGCCCCTGACACAGGGGGAGAGTACCCCTCGAATAACCTGCCTCGGTGCCCGCCGTGGCCTTGTCTCCGTTGAGATCGAAGTACGTCTTGTCGACGGTGTTCGGGTCGCGCGTGCCGAGGTTCCAGCTGCTGCCGGCCGGAAGGGACGGGTTGAGCATCGCGACTCCATCCGCGTCCAACTGGGGCGCCGAGGGCGTGGTCGCTCCGGCCTCGGAGGTCACCGTCCCGGAGCCCGAGGCGCCGGGCGCTTCCACGGCGGGAGTCCCGGCTCCGGGCGCTGCCTCGGCGGCTGGCGAGGCCGTTGCCTGCTCCGGCTCGGCGTCGTCTTCGCTCGCGTTGATCTCGGTATTGTTCGCCGGGGGCTGGCTGGTCTCCTGGCTACCACATCCCGCCAGGACCGAGCCCAAACATAGCATGCTTCCCATTCCCATGACGAGGAGTCACTTGTTTTTCATGCGCGCCCCAACCGTGCACGGCGCGCTCTCTTCCTGCGCCGTGGCCGGCGGGTCCGTTCCTGTCTGCCCGGCATGAGGTCCGCCAGGGAGCAAGCCCTCCCGCCTCACGCTCAGTGGACCATGCTCCCCTCCGTGAACCCCGTCTGGGAGAAGCCTGACGGCACATGGCTTTCGACGGTCCGATGCACTTGAATGTGTTCTGGCTCCCTGGTGGATGTCAGTCGCAGGCCGCTCGCGTGCTATCTCTCATGATCCGTCCAACAGATTCCCGCCCCACCCTCGCGCGCTCGACGCTCATCAACATGGCGGTGCGCATCGGGGTGGTCATCGCCCTGACTACCCTCGTCAGCTACATCCACATCCTCAACACCATGCGCGAGGAGAGCCTGGAGCACCTGGCGCGGCATGTCGAGGAGCGCGGCCAGCGAGAGCAGGCCATCTTCGTCTTCGCGCAGGACTCCCACGCCCTCCTCAAGAAGGCCTTCGAGGAACGGCTCCGCGAGCTGAGTCAGGAGGATCCCAACCCCCGTTTCGACAAGCTGTTCGAGCTCCGGCCCGACGGGACGATCCGCTGCCGGCGCCAGGGCTTCGATGGGACGCGGATGCCGGGCGTCTGGGTCGCCCCGGGCGTGAATGCCGATATCGGGTTCCGCCGCCGGCTCCTGGCCGCGTATGACGTGGTCGCCCAATATGGGCCCGCCTTCCGCACCCGCCTCATCGACACCTTCTTCATGCTGACGGAAGGGGTGAACGTGCTCTACTGGCCGGAGATCCCCAACTGGACCCAGGACGTCGGAGCCGACTTCCCGATACTCACCTTCGAGTACTTCCTCATCAGCCGGACCCAGGACAACCCCCTGCGGCAGATGGCCTGGACCCGCAGCTACAAGGACGACACCTCCGGGAAATGGCTGGTCTCGCCGGTCACCCCGGTGGACGTGGACGGCCACCATGTCGCGACGCTCGGCAACGACGTGCTCGTGGACGAGCTGCTCTCACGCACCCTCGTCGATCACCTGCCCGGCGCCTACAACCTCATCTTCCGCGATGATGGCGAGCTCATCGCCCATCCCGATGTGAAGCTGGATAGCGTCGCGGGCGGCTACAACGTCCTGACTCCCGTGAAAACGGAGGGCTCGCAGACAGGGCTCCCCACCGGGGAGCAGCAGGCCCATCTGCGGAGCATCTTCGAAGCGTTGAAGCGCCGTGCGCCCGGGCAGACCGTGGTGGAGCTGCCCGAGTACGGCGAGTACGTCGCCGTGGCGCGGCTGCGGGGCCCGGAATGGAACTTCATCACGGTGCTGCCCGAGAGCGTGGTGTCCTCGAAGGCCATCCAAGCCGCGCGCTATGTGCTGCTGTTCGGCCTCGCGTCGCTGGTCCTGGAGCTGATCATCATGTCCTGGGTGCTCAGGGATCAGATCTCCCGTCCGCTCCAGGCCTTCTCCCAGGCCACGGCACAGGTGGCGGCCGGCGACTTCGGGGTCTCCCTGGAGACCTCGCGCCAGGACGAGCTGGGGCAGCTGGCCCAGTCCTTCGAAAGTATGGTCCGGGAGGTCCGGCAGCGCGAGGAGGCCCTGCGGCAGGCCAACGAGGGCCTGGAGCACCGTGTCGAGGAGCGCACCCGGGAGCTGAAGGACGTCCACCAGCAGCTGGTGAAGACGGCGCGGCAGGCGGGCATGGCGGAGATCGCCACCAACGTGCTGCACAACGTGGGCAATGTCCTCAACAGCGTCTACACCTCGGCCCAGCTCGCCCGGGAGCGAATGAGCGGGATGAGGATCGCGCACGTGGGCCGGGTGGCCCACATGCTCCAGGTGCACCAGGGCGAGCTCGCGATCTTCCTCACCCAGGACGAGCACGGGCGGCACCTCGTCCCCTTCCTGGACAGGTTGGGGCAGAACCTGGTGGACGAGCGCGGGGAAATCCTCGAGCTGCTCGACGACATCGGCCGGTACACCGAGCACATCGGAGACATCGTCAAGGTGCAGCAGACCCACGCCCGGATGCCGCGGCTCCAGGAGCCGGTCAACCTGGCGGACCTGGTGGAGGACGCCCTGCGCATCAACGAGGCCGGTCTCTCCCGCCATCAGGTGAAGGTGGAGCGGCAACTGGCCCCGCTCCCTCCCGCGCTCACCGACAAGCACAAGGTGTTGATGATCCTCGTCAACCTGTTCAGCAACGCCAAATACGCCATGGATGGGGTGCCGCCGGAGGCGCGGAGGCTGGAGGTGAAGCTGGAGTCCTCCGCCGGCCGCGTCCGCATCGAGGTGCGAGACTCCGGCGTGGGAATCGCGCCGGAGCTGCTCACGCGCATCTTCCAGTACGGCTTCACCACGCGCCAGGACGGTCACGGCTTTGGCCTGCACTCCAGCGCGCTGGCCGCCCAGGAGCTGGGCGGCTCGCTGACGGTCCACAGCGAGGGGTTGGGGCACGGGGCCACCTTCCTGCTGGAGCTGCCCCTGACCTCCTCAGAGTGAGGTTGAGGTTCAGCCCCACCTCAAACCCTCGGTAGCCACACCGAGAAGATGCTTCCGCGACCGATTTCGGTGTGAACCTCGATGTGACCTCCGTGCGCCTCCACGAGCCCCTTGGTGATGTAGAGGCCGAGCCCGAGCCCGGTCTTCTTCTCACGCGCACGCTGCGACTGGTAGAAGCGATCGAAGAGCAGCGGCAGCTCATCCGGGAGGATTCCAGGACCCTGATCTTTCACCGAGATCATCGCGCCCGAACCCGCGGGGCAGATGTGGACGGAGATCGGGGCTCCCTCCTCCGAGTATTTCGCGGCGTTCTCGATGAGGTTCGTGAGGATCTGCTCCAGCCTCGTGGGGTCCGCACGCACGGGCGGTGGCGCGCGCTCGACCTGGACTTCGATGGGGTGATTTCCCAGCGTGGGTCGGATTCGAGCGATGAGCGCATTCACCGCCTCGGGTAGGGAGACCGCCTGGGGCCGCAATGACAAGCGTTCCGCCTCGATGCTTGTCGCATCCTGCAGATCGTCCACCATCTGCCCGATACGGTCTGTCCCGCGCTCCAGCCGCTCGAGTGTCGAAACGGGGACCTTCGCCTCGCCGTCGCGAGCATCCCGAAGGAGCGCCTGCACCTGGAGCAAGATGGCTTGCAGGGGGTTGCGCAGGCCATGGGCCACCACGGCCGCAAACTCGTCGCGCAGTTGCTTGAGGTGCTCCGCGGAGATGTGGAGGTTTTCTTCGCGGCGACCGAGCGCCCTGCCAAAGAGGCCGAAGACAATGGGCGTCGAGATGCCCATGTAGACCAACGCCAGGCCCTGGTCGGCCAGCGCCGAGGTCAGCCACCGGCGCCCGGGGCGTCTCCCCTGAAGGATGCGCTTGAGCGCGATGAAGCCGACAGGTGCCCCGAATCCGAGAAGCGCGCCGATGGCGATATAGGTCCTTGCGGAACGCCAGCGAGGCACCTCGCGACGCAGCGCGGCTGCCGCGATGGCGTCCGTTGGCCAGCCCCGTGGCTCGACTCCCTCATGTTGCTCCGTTTCAGGTCGCACGACGTGCCTCCTGCTGGGGAGCGACCGGTGGTGTGAAATGGAACGTCGTCTCCCCGGGCGCGCTCCCGGTCCGGATGCGCCTGCCTCCGGCACGCCCGAGGCGCGTTCACTACCCACGACGCGCCGACAGGAAGGTAGGTGCACCCACCTGCGCTGCAAGAGACACGACCCCGGAAGGCCGAGCGCACGTCGTGGCGTGAACAGGCACGATGGAGACGTGTTCGCCTGCTCCTGGCAGGTGTGGCGCGGGCGGAGCTCCCCACCAAGCAATCCAACGCGGGAGACATCATGTCCCAGGGCTCCGGCGCGGATGGGTGGCCCGGAGATCACCCGAAGCTGAGCTGGGTGCAAGGCACCTCCAGCAACGTCTACTCGGTGTTCATGCGGTCAGCTGCCCGAGCAGCCGCCGCGCCTGGCCCCGGCGCTGGGGCCACCGCAGCAGGAGCTCTGGGAGTAACTCTCGGCTGAGGGTTGCACCCTCTCGAGCTGCTCGCGGCAACCTCTCGCCCGCGCAAGGCAGACCCTCCAAGTCCTATGATGACTGTTGCCCTGACAGGCAAGAGCGGTCCAACCCGCAATGGACCATTCCACCGGTGGAACAATGGATCTGAACCTCCTCGGACTCTTCGTGGCCGTCGCGGAGACCGGCACCTTCTCGGAAGCGGCCCGCAAGCTCGGGCTGCCCAAGTCCTCCGTGAGCAGGGGCGTGGCGAGCCTCGAGGCGTCGGTGGGGACACAGTTGCTCCACCGCACCACCCGCCACGTGTCGCTGAGCACTGCTGGTGCCGCGCTGTACGAGCGGGCGGCTCCTCTGCTCGCCTCGCTGAAGGAAGCCGTCGGCACCCTGCCCGAGCGGGAGGAGGAGCCCTCCGGCGAACTCCGGCTCACCGCGCCGCATGACATGGGCGCAACCTTCCTGTCCGAGGTCATCGCCCGCTTCACCGCGCGCTACCCCTCGGTGCGGGTCGACTGCCGCCTCACGAACCGGAACGTGGACCTGGTGGCGGAGGGGTTCGATCTCGCACTGCGCGCCTCGGGAACGAAGCTGGCGGATTCGTCACTGATGGTCCGGAAGCTCGGGGCGCTCGACGTGCAGCTCTTCGCCTCGCCGACGTACCTCGCCCGCCGTGGGACCCCCCGCACACCCGAGGACCTGGCCCAACACGACTTCGTCGCGTTCCGGGGACTGAAACACCTCAACGAGCTGGGCCTCTCGGAGAGGCATGCGCACGTGCTCGCCGACGACATGCTCTTCATCCGCGAGACGGTGAAGGCAGGGGCGGGAATCGCGCCCCTCCCCACGTTCCTCGCCCAGACGGACGTGACGTCCGGGCAGCTCGTCCGCGTGCTGCCGCGCTACACGCAACCGTCGACCACGCTCGTGATGCTGC
This sequence comes from Vitiosangium sp. GDMCC 1.1324, assembly GCF_003044305.1. Taxonomy (GTDB): domain Bacteria; phylum Myxococcota; class Myxococcia; order Myxococcales; family Myxococcaceae; genus Archangium. The sequence goes on from NZ_PZOX01000022.1 coordinate 25,396, forward strand.
ACCCGCGCACCCAGCATCTCCCGAGGAAGGTGTCCGCCTTCCGGGACTTCCTGCTCGAGTTCCTCAGAGGACGGCCGCTCTCGGCCCCCTCCGCCGGAGGCTGAATCAGCCGAAGAGCACCGAGCGCATCGACAGCGAGCCGAGATCGAATCCGCTCACCGGGAAGCGCACCGCATCGCGGCCCCCAAAAGACATGGGGAGATCATGCTCAGCGGGCCGTCGTTCCACCAGGGCCGCGCCGGACAAATCACCGTTCCCGGGGTGGAACGCGCTAATCGGCTCCTGCGTCGTTCTCCGTTCCAATCCAGCAACAGTGATGTGCTTCGAGGTCTTCTAGTTGTAGGAGAGCAACAACGGCATCTTGCCTTTCGACCAGCACGGAGCAGGGCCCGGCCCGGCGTGCTGCCCCCACGAAAGGAACGACCATGAAGACAAACAAGACCCCGCAGAAGTCCCGCCTGCCCCTCCGCACCTCGTTGGCCGCACTGGCGCTGCTGGGCTCCGCCGCCTGTGCCACCCCGGAGCAGGAATTGGAGCGGTACCAGGAGAACGAGCGACAGGTGGGCGAGCACCTCGTCACATTCGATGCGCTCGACTTCGACGTGTTCACGGGCCAGAAGTGGGACCAGCTCCACCACAGCCACTCGCAGGATGTCATCGTCCACTGGCCCGATGGGCATCAGACACAGGGCATCGACGTCCACATCGAGGACCTGAAGGCGATGTTCGTGTACGCACCGGATACGCGCATCCTGGTGCACCCCATCAAGTTCGGCACCGGCGAGTGGACCAGCGTCATCGGAGAGATGGAAGGCACCTTCACCCAGCCCATGCCGCTCCCCGATGGCTCGAGCATCGCCCCCACCGGAAAGCCCTTCAAGCTGGTGATGAATACCGTGGGCCGGTGGAAGGATGGCGTCATGGTCGAGGAGTACCTGTTCTGGGACAACCAGACGTTCATGAAGCAGCTCGGACTTGCGGAGTAGGCACGCCGCACCCTCCGGCAGGGGTTTCTTCACTTTGCGACTGGGCGGCTCGGAAGGCCGTGTTCAGGGCCCCAGGATCTCCAGACCTGGGGCCTTTTTCCTTATGAGTTATCCCTTACGAGTTGTCTGCCCCCTCGGGCGGACGAAGAAAAGAGCCGCGGGCTGCACGAAAAATCTGTAATCAATGCCAGTGCTGTTCGTCCTGGGTGCCGCACGCACTGTCGCGTGCATCACTCAAGGAAACACATGCGTCTGAGTTCTTTCTCTCGTACATGCCTCGCAACGATGGGTCTGGCCCTGGCGGCCTGTGGTGGTTCCGAGAAGAAGCCGGAGGAGCTCCAGCCCAAGGATTGCAACATGGAGACCGGCGTTACCCAGCTCGCCGACGGGTTCACGGGGAGCCTGAAGTACACCGTGACGTATGAGGTCACCGGAAGCGGGGAAGGGACGATCACGAAGATCTACTACTACGACGGTCCCTCGACCCCGAAGGTCGTGGAGAACCCAACCCTGCCGTGGACGAAGACCGTCTCCCTCTACTCCGACCAGAACGTGGGGATTGCGATGGAGGGCTCGGTGACCAACGGGCACTTCGAGGTGAAGTATAGCGGCGAGGGAAAATCCCTCTCTGGAGGGAGCAGCACCAGCGTCAAGGTGTCGAAGAACAATGTGTGTGAGCAATTGCAGAGCACGACCGTGAACTGACGAATCAAGACCGGACGTGCCGCCCGCGCTCTTCCTCCCGAACCGGGTGGCACACGGGCGAAACGAGTCCTGCGACAGACGCAGGAGAAAGGTGCCAGAAATGGAGACGGGCTGGAGACCCAGAAGTCCTCCAGCCCGTAACCGAATGATTCCGACTGCTTAGATGGTCGGGGAGACAGGATTTGAGCCTGTCTCCCCTTGGCCCTACTTCACCTCGCCGCTCGCGGTGGTGCTCGCCGCCGGGCTCACCAGGATGGGCGGGCGATCCTTGCCCTCCATCGCGCGCTGCAGTTCGATCTCCTGCAGCAGCACCGCCGGCGCCACCGTCGACACCGGCACGTTCCCGCTCTCCGCTCCGCAGAAACCGTTGAACACGCCCTGCTTGCGGCCCGTGCTCAAAATCCGGTTCACCGACGACAGCGGCGTCCCCACGATCTCCACTCCTCGCACCAGCGTCTCCTGCCCCGTCTTCACGTCCACCCGGTACACCATCCTCGGCACTCCCTTGAATGCCTGGTACCCGTAGCTCGACGTGTTCGTGTTCCCTCCCGTGATGTCCCGGATGATCAGCCCGTACGGCTTGCCCTGCCGCTTCGCCTCCGCGATGAGCTGCTTCTTCAGCTCCGCGTCATCCACCTGCTTCGTCGATTCGGCGATGAGGTTCGCCATGCGCGCCACCGGCTTGCGCGTGCCCTGGCTGCGCCCGTGTCCGTTCGACTGCAGGAAGCCCTCCAGCGGCCGCCTCGACACCAGGTAGCTCTTCAGCACGCCCTTCTCCACCAGCACCGTGCGCTGTCCCTTCACGCCCTCCTCGTCGTACTCGTAGAAGCCGTTGAGCGGCTCTCCCTGGAGCGAGCGCACGGTCGGATCGTCCACGATGCTGATGAACGTGGGCAGCACCTGCTTGCCCACCTGGCCCTTGAAGGTCTTCCCCTCCCCGTCTCCATCCTGCCGGTCTCCCTCCAGCCGGTGCCCCACCGCCTCGTGGAAGAGCACGCCCGCCGCCTCGGGCGCGAGGATCGCCGGCCCCGTGTACGGGTCGATCGCCGGCGCCTTGCGCAGCGCCAGCAGCTCCTCGATGACCTTGGAGGCGGCCTCGTTCACCGTCTTCTCGTCCGGCAGTCCCGCCTCGGTGGGTGCGTAGTAGTTGCGCGAGTCGTCCAGCAGCTGTCCGTCGTCCGCACGCGTCACCGCCGTCACGTGCAGCCCGTACATCGTCTCTTCCGTCACGATGCGGCCGCCCTCGGTGGACACGAACAGGCGCTTCACCCGGTCCGCCGTCACCCGCACCTCCGAGTCGAAGATCTCCGGGTGCGCCTTGAAGCGTGCGGACACCTCGCGCGCCACCCGGGTCCAGCGCTCATGGTCGAACGGGTAGGCCACCGGCGACTGCACGTACTTCACCGGCTTCTCCTTGGAGAAGGACGGGGCCTGCTTCGGATCCTCCACCGCGTAGACGTTGTCGCCCTTCTTCTTGAGGAACTGGGAGAGCGCGGCCTTGTACTTCTCGTCCGTCACCAGCCACAGCGCGGTGCGCAGCGCCAGGGGCGAGTCATCCAGGGGCGCGTCCTTGTTGGCGATGTAGCTGGAGCCCCTGCCTCCGCCGAAGAAGTCGTACTCCTCGGGGCCCGAGTTGTCGAAGTCGTACGAGCCCACCCGCACGTCCACGTACAGCTTGCGCTCGCGGGACGTGTCATCGAAGAAGATCGCCCCGTACCGGGCGACGATGCCTTGCTGCTCCGCATCCTTGAGCTGGTAGCTCATGAAGTACGGAGGCTCGTGGTTCTGCAGCTTGAGTTGCTGCTGGTTGCGCTGGAGCTCCTCCGCCATCGCGTCCAACAGGCTCACCCGCGGGTCCGGCGCGGGCGCGGCGGCGGTGAGGAGGACGGAAGCGGCGAGCAGCGGAAGGACTGGCCAGTTTCGGGTTCGCACGGCCCGACTCTACCTCGCCCGGATGGCTTGCGTCCCCGGGTCCTATCTGAGAGACCGCTGGCCCAGCGAGGAGGCATTCATGGACAAGAAGGTGGTGGTGATCACCGGAGCGAGCGCGGGCATCGGCGCCGCCCTGGCGGAACAGGCGGGCAGGAAGGGATGGCAGGTGGTGCTCGCCGCGCGGCGCGAACCCGAGCTGCGCCAGGTGGCGGCGCGCGTGGGGCCCGAGGCGCTGCCGGTCGTCGCCGACGTCTCCCGGCGTGAGGACGTCCAGCGCGTGATGGACGCGGCGCTCGCCCGCTTCGGACAGGTGGATGTCTGGGTGAACAACGCGGGGCGAGGCATCAGCAAGCTCGTCTCCGAGCTCACCGACGAGGACTTCGACGAGATGATGCGCGTCAACGTCAAGTCGGCGCTCTATGGCATCCAGGCCGTGCTACCGCACTTCCAGTCGCGCGGGCGCGGGCACATCATCAACGTGTCGTCCATGCTGGGGCGGGTGCCGTATGTCCCCGTGCGTTCGGCCTACAACGCGGCCAAGCACGCGCTCAACGCGCTCACGACCAACCTGCGCCAGGAGCTGCGCGAGCGCTACCCGGGCATCCACGTCACCACCTTCCTGCCGGGCGTGGTGGCCACCGAGTTCGGGGTGAACGCGCTCGGGGGCGGTATGGACTCGCGCAAGATTCCCGGCGCTCAGTCCGTCGAGGAGACCGCCTCCGTCCTCGTGGAGGTGATCGAGCGGCCCCGTCCCGACGTGTACTCGCGGCCGGAGTATCGCCAGCAGGTCATCGCGTACTACTCCTCCGAGGACCTAGCCATCCCCGAGCCCGGAGCACCGGGCGTCAAGCGCCCGTGAGACACAGGGAGGAGCGGCTCGTGCATCGCCGCCCCTCCCCGCTCGAAAAAACGGAGGCCCCGCCCCAGCGCCCCCCCTCCCTCCTGGCGCCTCGGCGGAGCCTCCTGCGTCACCGGACGGCAACCGGGCCGGCCGGCGTTACCTCAGGCCTTGGTGACCTTCTCGCGCCCCGGTCCCACGTTCTTGCAGGCGTTGCGCGTGTCGACGACGCACTTCGACTGCTTCACCACCATGTTGTAGTCGATGCTCGAGTGGTCCGTGAGGATGAGGACCGCGTCGTACTGGCCGATCGTCTCCGGGTGCAGCGGCACCGACTTCATCGCGTAGTGGAAGCCGTGACCCTCCTCGAGCCGGGGCACGTATGGGTCGTGGTAGTCGACCTCCGCGCCCTTCTCCTTGAGCAGCGAGATGACCCGCAGGCTCGGGCTCTCGCGCATGTCGTCGATGTCCTTCTTGTATGCCGCTCCCAGGCACAGCACCTTCGCCCCGTTGAGCGTCTTCTTGTTCTTGTTGAGCGCCTCCATGGTCCGGGTGACCACGTAGTACGGCATCTGCTGGTTCACCTCGCCGGCCAGCTCGATGAACTTGGTGTGGAACTCGTACTCGCGCGCCTTCCACGTCAGGTAGAAGGGATCGATGGGGATGCAGTGTCCGCCCAGGCCCGGGCCCGGGTAGAAGGGCATGAAGCCGAAGGGCTTCGTCCCCGCTGCCTGGATGACCTCCCACACGTCGATGTTCATCCGGTCGCAGAGCATCTTCATCTCGTTGACCATGGCGATGTTCACGCACCGGAAGATGTTCTCCAGCAGCTTGGCCAGCTCGGCCACCCGCGTGGAGGACACGGCCACCGTCTCCTTCAGTGCGCTGGCGTAGAGGGCCTGCGCCACCTCGAGGCACGCCGGCGTATGGCCGCCGACGATCTTCGGGATCGTCTTGGTGTTGAAGTTCTTGTTGCCCGGATCCTCGCGCTCGGGGCTGAAGGCCAGGTGGAAGTCCACGCCCGCCTTCAGACCGCTCTTCTCCAACAGCGGCTTGAGCACCTCGTCCGTGGTCCCCGGGTACGTGGTGGACTCCAGGATGAAGAGCTGCCCGGGCCGCACGTGGGGCGACAACATCTCGCCCGTCTTGACGATGTAGCTCATGTCCGGCTCACGCGACGCCGTGAGCGGCGTGGGCACACAGATGATGATGCAGTCCAGCTCCCGTGCCTTCGCGAAGTCCGTCGTCGCCTTGAGCTTGCCCTTGCTCGTCAGCTCCTTCAGCGGCTCGCTCGGGATGTGCTTGATGTAGCTCTCCCCCTTGCCGATGCTGTTGACCTTCCGCGTGTCCACGTCGAGACCCGTCACCGGGAAGCCTGCCTCCGCGAACGCCATCCCCAGCGGCAGCCCGACGTAGCCCATCCCCACCACACCCACCCTCGCCTCCCGCCGGCGGATCCGCTCCAGCAGCGGGCTCACCATCACGCGCATCTGACTTACCTCTCCTATGAAGGCATGCCGGGTCCCCCCGTCACGCCCCGTCCGTTGCCTTCACCTGAAGACGACCACCCACCTCAGCCACACCGGGGGCGACAGCCGCACCCCGAACACCACCACCTGCGACGGCACCACGAGGCCGTACCCCGGCGAGTACCGGGACGGTTCCAACCGCGGTTCCATGCCCGCCGCGAAGAGCACCAGCGCCACCGGTGTCTCCGCCGGGCCCAACTCCACGCCGAGCGGCTCGAAGCGCCGCGGAGCCTCGGGCACGCGCAGCGCCCGGGTCAGCTCCTCCGGCGTGGGCGCCCTCAGCCGCGCTTCGCGGTCCGGAAGGTGGAGCCGGCTCACGACGTCGTGAACCCCCACCCCCACCAGCGCGTCCGTCACCCCGAGCGCGCGCTCGCGCTTGTCCAACAGGAAGGTGCGCTCCACGCCCACGGGCGAGGCCAGCGTGCGGTAGCCGTCGTGCCGCACGGTGAGGCGATCCAGCTCCGGCCCCGGCTGGAACACCTGCACCCGTGCTCGCGCCGCCTCGGGCAGCGCGAACAGCCGGCCCGCCTCCAGCGGCACCTGCTCCCGGCCGTCCACCTGCAGCGTGTTGTGCGCGGCCGTGGAGCGGAACGCGTTGCGGACCTTGGGCTCGCGCGTGTACGTGCCCGTGCCCGGATCCACGATGATGGGGCGCCCGCCCAGGTGCAGCTCGAAGGAGAGCTTGTCGTTGTGGCTGTGCCCGCCCACCCCGCGCTGTCCCTGCGCACCGGCGCTCACCGTCACCACCGCCCCCGCCCCGCGCAGCACGTGGAAACCTCCCGCCGGGAAGCTCACCGACTCCACGGGCCTGGCGCGTGGCAGCGACTGGAAGCGCTCGAGCCCGGACAGTCCCAGCAGCCAGGCGGCCTCGTCCGGGAAGGGCCCCTCGGCCAGCTCCGCGGCACCGAAGAGCGCGGCCCCCAGGGGCGCCAGGTAGCCCTGGTCTCGCGAGTCCCGCTCCTGGAAGGGAAAGACCCGGCCCGAGTCGTTGTCCCCCACCTGCGGCGCCAGCCCCTGCTCGGAGCTCCAGGCGCGCGAGGCCGCGAACATGCGGCGCAGCCGTGTCTCGTACCGCACGCCCAGCTCCACGCCCAGGCCGCGCGCCACCACGAGCGCGAGCGTGAAGAGCTCCACCGCCAGCCGGTGGTACGGCACGGAGCCCTCGAAGGACGTGCCCTCCGCGTGCACCTGCGCCGCCATCTGCGCCCGCAGCCCCGCCACCGCTCGCGCCACCTGTCTCGGCGCGTCCGGCAGCTCCGGGAAGAGCAGGCCCGCCACCAGCAGGCCCACGTAGTTGGAGACGAGGTGGTTGTTGGGCACCGCCCCGTGGTCCTCCAGGTGCGCCTCCACCCACGCGGTGTGCTCGGCCAGCGACTCCAGCACCGGCACGAGGAACTCCGGCCTGTGCGCCTCGGGCGCGTCCGAGAACATCACCAGCGCCTGCGCCAGGTTGGCCGCTCGCAGCGCCACCTCCATGGCGCACGTCCAGTGCACCCCCTGCCCCACCGGGTTGGCCAGGAGGAAGTCCAGCGTCCGCGTCACGAAGGCCCGGGCGAATGTCCTCCGCGCCTCCTCGTCGTCCGCCACCCAGTACCCCTGACCGAGCGCCACCAGACAATCCAACCGGCCGAGCACCCAGGGGTACTTCGGATCCACTCCCGGCTGCGCCAGCCGCAGCCGCTCCACCGGGACGACCGGGTAGCGGTAGCCGCTCACCAGATCCCTCGACCAGTCCACCGGCCGGCCCTCGCCGAAGCACACGCGTGTGCCGAAGACGTCGAACTCGCCCCTCAGGGCCGCTCGCGCCCGCTCCAGGGCTCGCGCCCCGGCACCCGGCAGGGCCGCGAGCGCCTCCAGGACGGAGGCCCTCTGCCCCACCTCGCACCAGGCCAGACCGGGACGCGCCGACAAGACCCGCGCGGCCAGCTCGTCCGTCGTGGAGGCCCCGAAGGCCGCCAGCAGCCCCGGCTCATCGAGCCGCCCGCGCCTCCGGTAGAGGGCCTGCCGCGCCACCCCCTGGACCCGCCGCGCCACTCCTCGGGCGAGTCCTCCCGGCGCGAGCCGTGCGATCGTCGAGTAGTATCCCAGTGTTCCCATCGCGCTCCGTCCCATCCCGGACGTCAGCGATAGCAATTGGTCGGCCAGCGGCCCCCGAGGGAATTGCCGGTTTCGAGGCCTGGGAATCCCCGCAGTCCAGTAAAAAAGTTGGGTGGGTAGATGGAGGAATGGGAAAGGGTTTTCCGTCCGTCACGCCTCGGGTTCCCATGGAGGGCCGCGTTGCGCCCTGGGCCCACCGTGGCCATTCCTCCTGATGTGCAGGCGGGTGCTTGGAGTGGGTGGCGAGTGGGTAGGCGTGTCAGCGCCTCCGATGTGGAGCGAACAGTCTCGGCCGTGGCCGAGCGGGCGCTGCACCACGGGGCGAGGACGGGCCTGGATGTGCTCGTGGAGGCGGCGGTGCACCTCACGGAGACGAGCGGGGCCGCGCTGTACGCGGGCCGCTGTCGCGTGGCGATCGCGGGCCTGGCGCCTTCAGCGCTGGAGCATGCGCATCCGTTGCAGCTCGTGAAGGAGGGGCGCACCACGCTGGTGCTGGGCGAGCCCTGTGTGGACGCCTCGGATCGGCAGAGCCTCACCCGGCTGGCGGTGCTGGGCAGCGCGCTGCTGGCGTCCCTGTCCCGAGAGGACGAGGCCCGGTGCGAACGCACGCGGCTGCGCCAGGAGCGGGCACGGCTGATGGAGCAGCTGGCACACCGGGAGCGGGCCTGGTCCCGGGCGGCACACGACCTGCGCACGCCTCTGCTCGTGTTGCAGGGCTACATCGACATGATGACCAAGGGCATGGCGGGCGTGCTCACCCCGTCCATGCAGCGCTACCTCGAGCGCATGAGCCGGGCGGCGGGAGAGATGAATGTCCGCCTCCAGCAGAGGCCCACGGGCGAGGACGCGCCGGTGGAGGATCTGCGTCCGTTGTTGAGCGCCACCTTCGGGCCCGGGCGGCACCGCTCCGTGAGGTTGGAGCTGCCCTCGGAGCCGGTGCGCCTCCGCGCCTCCCGGACGGCGCTGGCCCTGCTGGTCCGGACCCTGGAGCGGCTGCTGTCGGGAGCGCGAGCCTCGGACGTGGAGCTGCGGGTGAACGTGCCGGAGGGGACACAGGGGTGGAGGGTGCTCGTCCAGGCCCGAGCGGAGCGTCCGTTGCCGGAGCGCGCGCGCGAGACCCTGGAGCGACTCGCGCGGAGATGCGAGGCCCGGCTCTCCGTGCAGGAGTCGCCCCGGCTCGAGCTGACCCTGCTGTTGCCGCGCCTCCTGGTTTGAGGCGTGGAGGTGAGCGGCGGGCTCAGGCGCTCGCGGGCAGGAGCTGACGCACGAGATCCAACAGCTTGCCGCGCTCCACCTCGCGCTTGACGAGGTAGCCATCCGCGCCCGCATCCAGACCGGCGGCCCGCTCCTGCGGACTGTCCAGCGACGTGCAGAGGATGACGGGGATGTGCGACAGCTTCGGATGGGCACGGATGCGGCGGGTGAGCCCGATGCCATCCAACCGGGGCATCTGCCAGTCACTCACCACGAGCTGGCAAGGCGTGCGCTCGAGGATGCCCAGCGCCTCCTCACCATCCCCAGCGGTGACCACCGAGTAGCCGGCGATCTCCAGCAGCGACTTGATGGCGAAGCGGGTGGTGAGCGCGTCGTCGCACACGAGGATGTGCGAGCGGCGCACCTCGGTGGTGGTACGCAGCATCATCGGAGCGGCGGCGACCCGGAGCAGCTCGGGCGCGTTGAGCACCGGCACCACGCTGCCGTCATCCAATACGGCGGCCCCGGCCAGGTGCGTCACGGTCTGCAGGTGCCGCCCCAGCGAGCGGACGACGATCTCCTGCTGCCCCACCACCGCGTCGATGGCGAACACCGCGCGCACGCCGCCGAGCGACAGCACCATCGCCGTCTGCGGTTTGCCCGACTCGAGCGCCAGCGGCAGGCGGGGCTGGCCGATGGCCACGGAGAGCGGATGGAAGGGAAGCTGCTCGCCCTCCACGTTGGACACCACGTGTCCGGCCACCGTGCCCACGTCCGACGGCGCCAGCCGGAGCACGCGCTCCACCGCGTCCGAAGGAATGGCCACCACCGCCGTGCCCGAGCGCACCAGCAGCCCCAGCGCGCCCGCGAGAATCAGCGGCAGATCGATGGTGAAGCGCGTGCCCTGGCCCTTCTCGAAGGAGATGTCCACCGCGCCCTGCATGCGCGTGGCCGTGGTCTGCACCACATCCAGACCCACGCCGCGGCCGGACGTCTCCGTCACCTGCTCGCGGGTGGAGAAGCCCGGCTCGAAGACGAGCCGCGCGGCCTGCGTGTCGGTGAGCTTGGCGGCATCCGTGTCGGTGAGCAGTCCGCGGCGCACGGCCGTGGCCCTCACATTCTCCGGTGACAGGCCGGTGCCGTCGTCCTCCACCACCACCGCCAGACGCGTCCCCCGAGGCTCTACCCGCACCGAGAGCAACCCCCGCGCGGTCTTGCCCGAGGCCACGCGCTCGGCCGCCGGTTCGATTCCGTGGTCCAGCGCGTTGCGCACCAGGTGCAGCAGCGGATCCTTCAGGATGTCCACGATGCGCCGGTCGATGCGCACGTCCCCACCGGCGAGCACCAGCTCCACGTCCTTGCCCAGCCGCGCGGCCAGCTCGCGCACCGTGCGCTTGAGCGGCTCCAGCATCTGAGAGGCCGGCACCATGCGCAGATCTCTCAGGTCGTCGCGCACCACCTGGGCCACCAGCGCGAGCTGCTCGCCCTCGCGGTGCACGTCCTTGGAGAGCTGCAACAGGCGCTTCTGCACGCCGCGCACCTGGCCCACACCGGCGCGGAGCGATTCCAGCGCCCCACCGCCTCCGGACAGCGCGAGCTGCTGGGCCGCGCGCTCCAACTGCAGCAGGGCCTGGTTCGTCTGCTCCATCAGCTCGCGGTGAGCCTCCGCGCGGCGCAGTTGCTGCGCCCGGCCCGCCGCGAGCTGCTCCACCTGCAGTGCCAGGGAGTCGAGCGTCCGCACGGACACGCGCACCGCCCGGTCCATGTCCTGCTGACGCCGGCCGGCCGCCGAGCGCGCCGTCACCTCGGGCTCGGCCTGGGGCATCGCGGGCTCAACCGGAGCCTCCTCTGCCAACGACTCCAGCGCACCGCGCAGCTGCACCAGGGCGCCCGCGATGTCCGAGGCCGCCACGCTGGCGCCGACACCCGACTCCTCCATGCGCGCGAAGCCAGCACGGATGGAGCTCGCCAGCGACTCCACGGCGGAGATGCCGACGGTGTTGGCCGCGGCCTTCAGCAGCTCGGCCAGGCCCACCGCCTCCCAGACGGCACCCGGACGGTCCTCCAGGCCCGGCGAGCACAGCCGGGTCAGCGACGACTCCAGCTTCTCCAGCGTCTGCAGCCCGTCGCGCCGGAAGTGCGCCGGCGCCTTGGGCTTGGACTCGGTGGCCTGCTCGAAACCACCCCGCCCGAGCGCGGACAGCAGCGGCCCCAAGCCCTCGATGGTCGGCATCTCACCGGCGTCCCCGCGATTGAGCGCGGACTCGATGGCCGACAGGCTCCGCAGCGTGCACTCCACCAGGCCCGGAGGCGGGACGTGGCCGGGAGCGCAGCGCGCCAGCCCATCCTCGATGGCGTGCACCAACTGCTCGATGTCCGACAGGCCCAGACTGGCCGCGGACCCCTTCAGACTGTGCACCTCCCGCTTGAGGGCGGTGAGCTGTTCAGAGGCCTGATCGGCCGTGCCCTGCTCCAACCCCAGCACGGCCGTGCCGATGGTCTGCAACTGCTCGCGCGTCTCCGCGGCGAAGATGGGCCAGAGGCTCCGCAGAACCCGAGGATCCATGCGTCCGAGTCCTATCCCCGCCCCACCACGGAGGGATCGCTGAGTTGCACGAGGTCGAGCACCATCAGCCGATTCCGGGTGAGGAACGTGAAAGGCCCTGGCGGAGGGTGAGACAGGTCCGCGCGAGGCAGCTCCTGCCGTCCGTCCACCTCTTCCGCCGCCAGACCAAAGAACTCCTCGGACACCTCCACGACGACGACGCGCGTCAGATCCGACACGCCTCCCTCGAGACCCAGCACCTGACGCAAGTCCAACACCGGCACCACCCTCGAGCGGGATACCAGCGCGCCCAGCACGTGCCGAGGCGCGCCCGGCAGCGGGCACAGGCCCTTGGACTCGAGCACGTGGTCCACCGCGTCGATGGGCACGGCGTAGCGCTCGCCGCCCACGCGGAAGGCGAGCACCGACACCGTCTCGCGGCGCTCCTCGTGACGTGACTCGGCCAGCGCGCGCGCACGCTCGGCGAGCACCTCGCGACGGCGCTCAGGACTGAGCACCTGCGCGCCCTCGAGCACGGCCTGCGCCTCGTCCAGCTTGCGGCGCAGTGCCGTGTAGTCGATCTTCCCGCTCGACTCGTCGCCGGCCATGACCCCTCGTCAGTACTTGCTGGCGGGAAGCTTCAGGATGCTGCGTACCTTCTCACGCAGATCATCCACCGCCACGGGCTTGTTGAGGAAAGCGCTTGCACCCACCAGCCGTCCGCGCTGCCGGCTCGCGTCGTCCTTGAGCGAGGTCAGCATCACGAAGGGCGTGGCGAAGAGGATGGGATCCGCGCGCACCGCCGCACACAGCGCGAAGCCATCCATCTCCGGCATCTGCACGTCCGAGATGACCAGGTCCGGTTTGATCTCCCGGGCGCGCGCCAGCCCCTGCACGCCATTGCTTGCTTCGAAGAACTCCAGTCCCCACCCCATCAGGTACACCTGGATGAGGTTGGTGATGGTCTTCGTGTCCTCGACGATGAGAACCTTCATACGGCCCATTCCTCCACGTACACGCCCCGGGTCATAGTTGGTACTTCCCGACGAGGTCGGAGAAGCGTTTGGAAAGATTGGAGAGGTTGCCCGCCACCTGCTCGATGCGCTTGGTCCCCTCCACGTTGTCCTGCATGGCGATGGTCAACTCATTCATCGCCGCGGCGATCTGCTCCACGCCGATGGTCTGCTGGCGGGTGTTGCCGGCGATCTGCCGGGCCGCCGACGAGGACTCGCGGATGAGGTCGGACAGGCCCTTGATGGCGGCACCCGCGCTCTGGGCCAGCTCCATGGCGGCCAGGGCCCGGCGGCTGCCCTCCTCGGTGGCCGTCACCGCGGCACGAGTCCCCTTCTGCACCTCGCCCAGCAGGGCTCGCACCTGGTTGGCGGCCATCTTCGACTGCTCGGCCAGGGTGCGCATCTCCATGGCCACCACCGCGAAGCCACGGCCCTGATCTCCCGCCTTGGCCGCCTCGATGGAGGCGTTGAGCGCCAGCAGGTTGGACTGTTCGGCCACGTCCTTCACCGTGGTGATGATGTCGCCGATCTGGAGCGTCTGCTCGTTGAGGTCGGTGATGGCCAGGGCGATGGCCTTCACCTGCTCGCTGAGCTTCTCCATGGCGGCCACGCTCTCGTCGACGACCTTCTGGCCCTCGGCGCTCAGGGCGTCCGAGCGGCTGGTGCCGCTGATGACGGTGTCCGCGAAGGAGGTGGCCTGCTTGGACGTCTGGGCGATCTCCGCCACCGTGGCGCCGGTCTCGTGGATGGCGGAGGCCTGCTCGTTGGCCATGGCGGACTGCTGCGAGGAGGTGCCGAGCACGTTGGTGGCCTCGCGTTCCATGTCCGCCGCGGCGCCGCGCAGGTCCTTGAGCAGGTTGGTGAGCATCTCCGCCATGGTGGCGAAGCTGCGCGCCAGGTCGCCCACCTCGTCGGTGCCGCTGGAATCAATCTGCTGCCGCAGGTCTCCCGAGGCCATGCCGGCCGCGGCGAGCGCCAGGCGCTCCAGGGGGATGATGAGCATGCGGCACAGCCAGGCCACCGCCACGAGGCAGCCGACGAGCGCCAGCAGGCCCAGGCCGAGCCCCCGCAGGGCCATGCGCGACACGGCCTGATTGAGGACGTCCAGCTCCAGGCCCACCTGCACGGAGCCCACCTGCAACTGAGCGCCGTCGGTCCGCGGAGCGCGCGGCTCGAAGAAGACGGGAGAGGACGTCTCCAGCACCGGCCGTCCGCCCACGTAGAGCTCTCGCTGGCTGGCCTGCGGAGCCAGGGCCGGCAGCAGCGCCGGGCTCACCAGACGCGCCACCGTGGCGTGGCCGAGGATGTCTCCCTGCCGATCACGCACCACCACGTAGGCCACGTCCGGGTTGTTGCGGAGCGTGGCGGCGGTGGCGAGCCGCAAGCCCTCCTCGTCCCGGGACCAGGTGGCGATGGCCAGGTGGTGGGCCAGCTCGTGGCTCGCCGCCGCGGCGCGCTTGGCGAACTCCGCCTTCAGCGAATCCCGCATCTGCAGCGAGAAGACGGCCACGAGGATGACCGTGACCAGCGCCCCCGACGCGCCGGTGATGGCCACCATCTTCGTCCGCAGACTGAGCCGACGCATGTCCAGCCTTTGGATGGTGGGCGGTCTCATGCCTTGGGCTTCCACAGGACCTCCCAGCTCCTACGAGCGCCGCTCATCGCGCACCCGACTTTCCCATCTTCGTTCCCGGCACGACGAGCGCGCTCCGCAGACCGCCCACCGTCATCGTCTCCACTCCGCGGAGCACGTGCTCGTCATCCAATCCTTCCATCGCACGAAGCGCATTGCGCCGGGCCCGCTCTGCCTCTTCGGGCTGACCCAACCGTCCGTACATCGCCACGAGCATGGCATGACCGATGGCCAGTTGTGGCTCCAGATAGAGCGCCTTGCGGACCGCGGCCACGGCCCCCTGCACGTCCCCCCGCCCTTCGTACATCATGGCCAGCAGCAGGTAGGCCTCGGGCGTCAGCTCGCGAGCGGCCATGAGGGCGAGCTCCTCGGCCAGATCGAACTGGCCGGCGCGCGCCGCGGCCGTCGCCTGCTCCATCACCTGGGGCACCGAGGGCCCGGCTGGCGGCTGGGCGGCCGGGATGGGAGACGCGGGTGGAGGCACCTGGGAGGCCGGGGCCACCGGGGCGGGCGTGGGCACCGGGGAGGAGATGGCCGGAGTCCCCCGGGCAGGAGACATCCGCCGCAACGGGCTCGAGGACCGCGCGACGACCCGGATGGGCCCGGAACGAGCGAAACGGGAGGAGGGCCGCTCGGGAATCCGCTCTCCCGGGAAGGGCTTGCGCAGCACGGGGAGCCCATCCACCTCGCGCTCCTCCAACCCCAGGCCCTTGGAGAAGGGCAGCTCGGCGGGAGAGAGGAAGAGCCACCCTCCAGGCGCGAGCGCCAGGACGAGCCGCTCCATCACCGTGGGGATGACCTCGGGCGGGAAGTAGATGAGGACGTTGCGGCAGAAGACGGCGTTCGCGCTGGAGACGGGCGGCGGATCCGTCACGAGGTTGTGACGCCGGAACTCCACCCGGGCGCGCACCTCGGCGGGCACGGTGACGGACTCCGGCTTGAGGGAGAGGAAGCGCTTCTCCAGCTCGGGCTCCATGCGCCGCACGGACCAGGGGGAGTACGTGGCCTGCCGGGCCTTCTCGAGCGCCCGGCCCGACACATCCGTCCCCACCACGCGGATGTGCTCGGGGGAGAGGCCGGCCTCCAACAGGGACATGGCGATGCTGTAGGGCTCCTCCCCGCTCGCGCAGCCGGCGCTCCACACCAGGAAGGAGCCCAGGTGGGTGGAGGCCAGACGCCCCAGCTCGCGCAGCTGCTCGGGGTGGCGGAAGAAGTACGTCTCGCCGATGACGGCGTAGCCGATGAATGACTCGACGGCTGAGGTGTCGCGCGCCAGCACCCGCTGGAGGAAGTCGGAGGTGGGTATCCCCTGGGACTCGGCGGCGCGCGTGAGGGCGGTGCCCAGCGAGCGGCGGACGCTGGGAGCCAGCACCATGCCGCACGCGGCACGCAGGACGGACTCGAGCCCGCCCAGCGTCGCCTCATCGAGGCGTTCCACGCGCACCGGATCCTTCACGGCTCCTCCGGAACGGCCAGGATGGCCGAGGCCCTGAGCAGTGGGCGGATGCCCTCGGGGGTACGACACAAGCCCGCCATCAACCCCGTCCTGTCCCAGGGGTTGGAGGTCTCGCCGGAGATCGAGCCCTCCACCAACACCGGGGACTCGACGAGGTCGCGCACCCGATCCACCAGCACCGCCACCGTGCGCGCGCCGCCACAGATGACCAGGTGCGCGTCCAGATCCGGCTCCCGCGGCACCCCGAGCAACGCGGCCAGGTCCACCACCACCGCGGGTGTACCCCGGTAGAGCATGGTGCCGCGCACATGGGGGAGGGCCGCCGGCAGGGGCTCGATGGCCACCAGCCGGACCACCTCCATCACCGCCTCCACGGGCAGCAGGGCGGTAGAGCCGGCCACTTCCACCGTGAGGTAGAGACCGGGCAACCGTTGATCCACGCCGAGCGTGGCCAACTCCCGGCGCAGCCGGACGATCTCCTCTTCCAGCAACGCCAGGCGTTTCTGTACCGACGCACGCCTCGCCTGGGCTTCAGCCATCATCGAAGGGGAATCGACCATCGCGAGCCCGCCTGAACAACGCCGCGGGAAGAATTGGACGGTAGTCCGACATTGCGGGACCCGTCAATGCGGGCATCACCCATCTGCCCGCTCCCCCAGCACACAGTGAAGGGGAGCGGACAGGTAGCGGGCAAGCGCCCATCTACCAAGTCGCGTGTTTCCGGGAGATGTGGTTTCATGGCGAACCTACGAATGGTTCCCACCCAGGCATGGACCGGGGGAGCAGAACGAACATGGTGACCGGCGACTCGCAGGGTCCGAGCGACAGCGGCTCGGATCCTCTCATCGGGCGGACGCTCAACGGCCGCTTCAGCATCCTCGAGCCGATCGGCGTGGGAGGAATGGGTCGGGTCTACCGGGCCCAGCAGGCCCCCCTGGATCGGGTGGTCGCACTCAAGGTGCTCAACCCCAACTTCCCCACCAGCAAGGACCCCGGTTTCCAGAAGCGCTTCCTGCGCGAGGCCTCGCTGACCTCCAAGCTCCGCCACCCCAACACGGTGACGGTGATCGACTACGGGCAGACGGACGACGGCATCTACTACATCGCCATGGAGTACCTGGAGGGGCGGACCCTCGGGCAGATCCTGGCGGAGTCGGGGTTTCTGCCCTGGGCGCGGGCGCTGAGCATCGCCCAGCAGATCTGCCGCTCGCTGCGCGAGGCCCACAACCAGGGCATCGTCCACAGAGATCTAAAGCCGGCCAACATCATGCTGCTCAACGAGGCCGATCAGGACCTCGTGAAGGTGCTGGATTTCGGACTGGTGAAGTCCATCGCCGCCGCGGACGACAGGCCCAGCCCGGAGATCACCCAGAGCGGCACCTTCCTGGGCTCGCCGGCCTACATGGCCCCCGAGCAGGCACGCAACGAGTCCGATGTGCGCAGCGACGTGTACTCGCTGGGCGTGGTGCTCTACCAGATGCTGGTGGGGCGGCCGCCGTTCATCTCCAAGGACCACATCGAGCTCATCTTCGCCCACCACAAGGAGCTGCCGCCCGCGTTCAGCTCCGTGAGGCCGGACGTGCCCGTGCCGCCGGAGATCGAATCGCTGGTGCGCAAGTGCCTGGAGAAGAATCCGGCGAACCGCTTCCAGACGATGGACGAGCTGCTGGAGGCGATGCGCGGGGCCAGCATGGCGGCGGGCGGCCACAGCGGCATCTTCAAGCGTCCGGGGGGACAGAACACCACGGGGCCGCACAAGACGCCGCTCTTCGCCGGCATCACGGGCGAGCCCCCGACGGAGAACAACACGATCGCGGTGGACATCAGCGTGGTCGTGCCGCCCGACATCCAGAAGGCGCGTCGGCGCACGCTGCTGCTCGGAGGCCTGGTGGGCGGAGGCATCGCCGTGGCCCTCACCGGCGGCCTGCTGCTGTCCTCGGGAGTCTTCTCCTCCGCGAAGCCCAAGCCGGAGCCGGTGGCCCCGATCACCCAGGTGGCGGCGCCCGCCGAGAAGTCCACGGCGGATCAGGTGGTGCGCTTCCGGCTGATGAGCCAGCCCACGGGCGCGCGCGTCGTCTACAAGGGCCAGGAGCGCGGCACGACGCCGCTGCTGCTGGAGATTCCCAAGGAGAAGGGCCAGGACACGGTCACCGCCGAGTTCACCTTCTCGCTCGACGGCTACCAGACGGAGACGGTGATCACCGGCGGCTCGGGTGAGGTGGTGTTCGCCCAGAAGCTGCAGCGTGCGCGCGGTGGCGGCTCCAGCCGGAGTGCATCCGCGAGCCGGGTGGAGCATGCCTCGGGCACCGCGGGCGAGTCCTCCACGGTGGCGGCCTCGGGCTCCATGTCGGCGCCGGTGATGCTGGAGTCGGATCCGCCGCCCGCGCCCGTACCGGCGTCGGCTCCGTCGCAGGTGGAGCAGAAGGCCGCGCCCGCGACCCCGGGCAGCCTGGCGGTGCCGGTGATGGCGCTGTCCAAGGGTGTGGCCCCCACGGGTGATGGTCCGGTGCCCTTCCAGGACGGCATGCCGCGCCCCGTGGAAGTCGAGGGCAAGGACATCGTCTACACGCGCGAGGCGCTCTCGGCCCGCGTGGAGGGGACGATGCTCGTCAGGTGCGTCATCACCAAGAAGGGCTCGGTGGAGAACTGCCGCGTCATCAAGGGCCTGCCGCACATGAACGAGGCGGTGGTGCAGGCCCTGCAATCGCGCACCTACAAGCCCATCACCCTGCAGGGCAAGACGGTGGCGGTGGACTACACCTTCAGCATCCGGCTGGTGGCCCCGCGCCGCCGCTGAGAGTCCCCTCCCCTTCCCTCCGCTCCCCCTGGGAGCGGAGCGGTGACGCCCAGCCCGAAGGAGCGTCCCTGAACGGTGTCGCGAGGTCCGCGCCGCGCGAGTGTCCGAACGTGCTCTCGCTGCGTCCGTTCGTGCGCGCCCGTTGAACACGCCCGCGACAGGTTTCCCCTCGAACTCTTTCACCCTCGAGGGGAGACCCCCATGTCGTTCCACGTCGTCGTCGGTGCCGGCCCGACCGGAATCGCCACCGCCCACCAGCTCGCCGGCTCAGGTGAGCGCGTCCTCCTGATCACCCGGCGCGGCAGCGGGCCAGAACACCCGCGGATCGAACGGGTCGCGGCCGACGCCACCGATGCCACCCGCATGACGGAGTTGACCCGGGGCGCGAGCACGCTGTTCAACTGCGCCATGCCGCCGTATGACCGGTGGCCCACCGAGTTTCCGCCGCTCGCCGCCGCATTGCTGACCGCGGCCGAGCGCACGGGCGCGGGCTACGTCATGCTGGGCAACCTCTACGGCTATGGGCCCGTCGACGGGCTCTACACCGAAGACCTGCCCATGGCACCGACCACCGAGAAGGGACGTGTCCGGGCGCGGATGTGGAACGACGCGCTCGCCGCCCACGAGGCCGGCCGGGTACGCGTCACCGAGGTGCGAGCCAGCGACTACATTGGCCGGGGAGCCGCATCGCTCTTCACCCTGATGGTGGCGCAGCAGGTGCTGGCTGGAGAACCCGCGAGCATCCCCGGCGACCTCGACGCGCCGCACAGCTGGACATACACCGGCGATGTGGCACGAACGCTCGTGGCGGCCAGCCGGAATGAGCAGGCGTGGGGCCGGGCGTGGCACGTCCCCTCCACCGCACGGCTCTCCATTCGCGAGCTGGCGACGCGGCTCGCCCACGTGACGGGCGCACCCGCCCCGAAGCTGAGTCGCATGTCCGCCGACGAGGTCGCCCTCCTGGGCCGCTCCGATTCCATCATGAGGGAGGTGTCGGAGATGCTGTACCTGAGCGAGCGTCCGTGCCTCCTGGACTCCACGCGCACCGAACGGACCCTGGGCCTCGAGCCCACGCCGCTCGACGACGCCTTGCG
Source organism: Vitiosangium sp. GDMCC 1.1324 (assembly GCF_003044305.1). GTDB lineage: Bacteria > Myxococcota > Myxococcia > Myxococcales > Myxococcaceae > Archangium. The sequence goes on from NZ_PZOX01000022.1 coordinate 45,215, forward strand.
TGACATGGTCAGCGGCGCATCTCCGAGCCCATGAAGAAGGTAGACTCCGCCCATGCGCTTCCAGCCACCATGGGGCGGAGCCTTCCGCCTCCACACCTTCCATCACCACAAGCCCGAGGCCCTGCCCGAGGGCACCGTCGATGCCATCCGGTCGGCCATCCTGGGCTCCTCCCTGCTGGGTGAGACCAACCTGACCGACGCCTTCGCGGGCACCTATGGCTTCACCATCACGTTCCGGCGCGAAGGCCTCTCCAAGTTGACGGGGCACTTTCCCGCCTTCGTCCCCTTCCTCGAGAAGGCGCTCCTGCCGGACTGCAACGCCTTCCTGCTCAACCCGCTCCTGATTCAGAACGGACGCGGAGTGGAGCCCCACCTCGACCGGAGCATGGAGTTCTACGGGGAGGGCATCGGCAGTCCGCTCGCCGTGAGCGTGCTCTACGTCCACGTGCCGGAACACCTCGAGGGGGGAGAGTTGCGGCTGTATCACCGTGGCAGGAAGGTGGCGGCGGTGAAGCCCACGCCTCGCACGCTGGTGACGTTCCGGGGCGATCTCATGCACGAGGTCGTGGCGGTCCAGGCCGGAGCTCCGATGCTCTCGGCGGCGCGCGTCAGCCTGGTGGTCGAGCAGTACCGCGTGCCCCAGGCCCTGCTGGCGGGAGTGCCGCATTTCGAGTTGAGGACCCGCGACGGAGCGAGCGCATGAGCGAGTTGACGATGGACGTGTGGGTGGCCCAGCCCCCGGCCCAGGTCTTCGAAGCCATCAAGGAGCCCTTCCTCCTGCGGCGCTGGTATGGAGCCCCTCCGGGCGCCGTCCGTCTTGGGGAAAGCGGCGGAGAGGACGCGGGCGAGCCGTTCCGGGTGAACCTGCTCGATGAGCACGGCGTTCCCTTCGCACAGACCGGGCGTCTCCTCGAGGTGTATCCGGACGAGGGGCTCTTGCTGGAGCTGGCCTGGGACGGCGGGAACCTCGGCCGCGAGACGACCCGGGCTTCGCTCAAGCTCCGCCCCCACGACAACGGCACGCGCATCGAGCTTCGCCAGGGGCCGTTCTCGAGTTCTGAGACACAGCAAGCACACCGGGTGTACTGGGAAACCTGCCTGGGACGGCTGGCCCGCGTCGCGTCCGGAGAGGCCGTGCCCTGTTTCGAGGAGTTCTGGGAGGAGTCGAGCGGCTTCGCCGAACCGATCGGTCTGGCGGCCTACACGGTGCTCGTCGGCATGAGAGAGGCCGGAGCGGCACCGGAGACGCTCGCCCAGCTCGAGGAGATGCTCTACACCCACCTCGCCCGATTGCCCGAGGAGACCGCGAGGGTGCTCGGTGCGGTGCTTCGCGAGCGCCTGAAGGGAGGACTCCCGAAAGGCTGAGGCCCGCGCGGACGATGCCATCCGTGTCAAAGCCGGTGGTATGCGACTCGCGCACAGTGAGCGCTCCGAGAGCTGATCTGGTTTTGACACGAGTGGCAGGCATGCCTTGCGCCCGTCGTCTCGCCAGGCTGGGTGGGTGCTCCCCGCGCTGAGCTCCTTCGAAGCTTCGCGGGGTGCTTTTCGCGGAAAAGTGCAGGATGATCGTCGGTCGACTCACTCTCTTCGACACGAGGTCCTTGCATGAGAACAACGCCCACCCTGATCGCCCTGCTGGCCCTGGCAGCCACAGCCTGTCCTGGTACCACCGAGCCGCCGGACCCTGGCACGACGGACGCCTACGCACTGAGCCCCGTCCCGAAGGGGCAGGGGTTCCAGTTCGTCACGAATGAGACGCAGGTCCCCCAGGGCGTCGAGCAGCAGGACTGCTACTTCTTCAAGGCGGGGGAGATCGCCGCGGCCAACGGCATGCCGAACGAGCCCATCAACCTGCACCGCGTGCAGATCTCCCAGCGTGATGGCTCGCACCACATGAACATCTTCCGGGTGCGCACCATCACGGGGCTGGATCCAGCCAATGGCACCTTTCAGCCAAACGCCAACGGGTCCGGTCCCTGCTTCAACAGCGCCAACTGGGCGGATTGGCCTTTGCTGGCCAACACCCAGCAGGATGGAACCATCGACTGGACGTATCCGGAGGGGGTGGCCAACGTCATCCAACCGGATGAATGGCTGATGTTGCAGACGCACTTCGTCAACGCCTCCACCCAGAAGACGCCGCAGGACTACGGCAGGGTGTGGGTGAACTTCTGGAGCATCCCCAAGGAGGAGGTGAAGTACGAGCTGGGGACCATCTTCGCCACCAAGCAGTCCGTCCGGGTCTGCACGAAGAACCCCACCCCGACTTTCGACGGCACCTGCCACATCAACAACAAGACTCCCGTGCAGATCATCGGGGCCAACGGCCACTTCCACAGCCGGGGCAAGGAGTTCCGGATCTACGCCTGGGATGGCTCGAGCCTCGAGCGGCCCCCGGAGAGCGAGCGCTTCTACACCTCGGAGACGTGGGATGATCCGCCCATGAAGCGCTCGCCCGAGTTGGACCTCACGCTGCCCCCTGGCAGTGGCGTCTGGTACACGTGCTCCTACGAATGGCTGCCTCCGCCCGTGGGCTGCCAGGCCCTGAACGAGTTCGATAAAAAGAAGTACTCGACCCCCGACCGGTTGCTCGACTGCTGCTACACCTTCGGACCGCAGGTGGATCAGAACGAGCACTGCAATGCCTTCATCTATTACTACCCGAAGCAGGACGACGTGAACTGCTTCTGACGTGGCCGTCATGCGAATGCATTTCATGAAATACGTTCCGGTCGTCGTGCTGCTGTCGCTCTATCTGGCCATGAGCTGTGGGCCGGAGGGCGGCGATCCCTCCCATGACGCGGGCACGGTCCAGGACTCGGGCACGAGTCAGGACGCGGGTACGAAGCCTGACGCGGGCACGGGCAAGGATTCGGGTACGGACCAGGACTCGGGCACAATCCCTGACGCTGGCTCCTTGGAGGACGCGGGCACAACCCCCGACGCCGGCACGACCTCCGACGCGGGGACGGCCCCTGACGCCGGCACGACCTCCGACGCGGGGACGGCCCCTGACGCCGGCCCGGTCACCTCGTGCGGCATCCCCTACCTGGGAGACATCAATGGTCCTCTCGACTATACGCCCACGGCGCTGGGACCCGACTCGAAGTCCTCACCGATCGGCGCGGGAAGCACCGTCACGATCAAGGAGCCGCCCCAGGGCGGGCGTGTGTCGTTCATCGGGGTTCGCGACGCGATCAACATGGACCCCTGCAGTGCGACCCTGATCGGCTCGCTGAAGGACCCCAGCTCCGGCAAGCTCGTGGCCGACTATCGAACCACAACCCTGGAGCGGGGGACCGACGGCCGGGGGGCGAGCATCGACGAGGACATCTCCTCGTTCTCCAACGTGACGCTGTGCCCCAACAACTGGTCCAGCAAGGACATCTTCGACCAGGACTACGAGCTCACCATCATCCTCAAGGATGGCCGGGGCAAGGCCCTCCAGAAGGTCTTCACCGTCCGCCTCGCCTGCAACGTACCGGGGGAGGACGCGTACTGCCGGTGCATCTGCAAGCAGGGCTACAAGTTGGGAGATCCCTGCCCGCCGTAGCGCGGCGATGAGTGGCCCACCGCGTCCCAGGGCTCTCACCTGGGGCGCGGCATTCCTTCCGCACGCCGCGCACTCCGGCGCAGCAGGGCGAGCAGGAGCAGCGGGGCCATCCCCGCGCTCCCCGCCGCGGCACCACACCCCTCTGGCTTCGGAGGGGTCTCCTCATCAGGCGTTCCGGCATCCGGTTGCACGGGCGTGAGCGGTGCGCCGAGCTGCTGTGCGAGCTGGGGCCAGAGCGAAGAGCACTGCTCTCTCACGAGCGTGCCCGCCGGGCACTGGTGGACGCCCTGGACATCGCGGAGGCTGAAGAGCGGCTCCCACGAGGTGCCCTCGTCGGAGCTGCGCGCCAGGGCCCACTCGTGCAGCCAGGTGGAGCCACAGGCGTAGAGAGAGCCGCCCACGCGCGTCACGCACGCATTGCCCGTGGGCAGGGGCAACGACAGGAAGGACTCCCCCTCGCGTCCCCGGTAGAAGTGATTGTAGGTCGCCACCCAGGTGGTCCGGCCATCGGCCGAGACGTCCATGTTGACGAGCGGGTCGTCCTGCTCCAGCACGGACGTGAGCGTGCGGCCACCATCATCACTGCGCAGCACGGTGTAGAGGATGTTGCCGGCCGTGCCTCGCGAGGACACGCGCACCCACAGCACATCTGGATTGGCCGGGCTCACCGACAGCAACTTCAAGTCGAACGCGCCCTCGAGCCACCAGGGGAAGGATTGAGGCAGGTCCTGCCACGTCTCGCCCGCGTCGTCGCTGCGGAAGAGGTACATCGCATAGTCCACCCAGCCGCCGACATAGAGGCGCTTCGGGTCGGAAGGAGCCACGCGCACCGAGGAGAAGACGGCGTCGCGCTTCAGCGCGGTGGGCGTCCACGTCTCCCCGCCATCCTCCGAGCGGTACAGGAGATTGGTCACCGAGGGCCTTCCCGTGGCCACATAGAGAAGGCGGTCGTCCGTGGGGTGCTCGGCGAGGCTGGTGACCCAGGCGTCCCCGAACGCCGGGGAGGGGGCCCAGGAGCAACCCCCATCGCGCGAGCGCAACAGCACCTTGCCGGTGGCCGTGAGGATGTCCCCGCCCGGGAGCCACGCGTAGCTCTCGGGAACCCAACCTCCGTAGCCCATGGCCTCCGCGCATACCCAGCGCCAGGACCCACCACCATCGCGGGAGATGAGCGTGCCCCGGGTGATGCTCATCAACTGGTCTTCCGGATGCCCGCGGCGCTGGGTGTAGCTCTGGGTTTCCATCAAGCCACCGTGTGCATGCACGGAGGCAGCGGACAGCACGCCCACGCAGGCGAGGAGTCTCCAACTGGCCATGGAGTCGAGCTTCGGGAAAAGGGTGAGAGGCCCTCCGAGTCTACTTCACTTCGGGTGCTGCCTCGCCGGAGGGCCGCTGCCCGGGCAGGCGGGAATCTCCCTACTCGAGCACGGCGCCCTGTTGGATCCACCGCTCCAGCAGGTCGATGTCCTCCTGGGGAAGAGGCGTGCTGCGCTGGGGCATGCGCTCCCCACAGGCGTTCGGACCGCACGACAGGCCCGAGAAGTCACCCGTCACCTTCCGCAGCAGGAAGCTTCCCGAGGGATTTCCCGGATCCACCAGCGGCAACGAGGGCTCACGAACGCTCTTGGCCTTCAACCGCTCCAGGAGGGCGGCGGCGTCCCCCGAGCCGGTGATGAGTTGCACGTAGCCCGCCGGCTGGGCGGTGCCATGACACCCCGAACCGAAGCCGCACGAGCCCTGGAGGAGAGGAACCACGTCACGGCTGAAGGTGGGGCGCTCCTCGACGGGCTCCCCTCCCCCGCCACACCCCCACGCCATCATCAATCCGCCCAGGACAAACACCCAGCGCCGCACTCGCTTCTTCTCGGGCGGGAGTGAGGTCACCGCATCTCGTTCCGCATCGTTGAGCCGCATGCGACCCAACCTACCAGCCCAGCAACGACGATGGGGCCAGGTACTCACTCCGGCTTCATCCCGTCCAGCTCACGCGCGACAGTGAGCAAGGGCGTGGATGCCGGGCTCACTGCGAGGGAATGCCCAGCGCGGCGTCACCTCCACCGCTCGGCACGCCCCAGTCCACGACGGACCAACCGCGCCGCAGGGCCTCGCGCCGCAGGCGGCGATCCGGGTGGACGGCCACGGGGCGGCCCACCACCTCCAGGACCGGCAGGTCCGAGTACGAGTCCGTATAGAAGGCGCACTCGGACAGCGGGACGCCGGCCTCCGCGGCGTAGGCCTGCGCGTAGAAGCGCTTGCCCTCGCCGAAGCACACCTCGCCCAGGGGACGGCCGGTGTGAAGCCCCGAAGCATCCACCTCGAAGCGGTTGCAGAGCGCGGCATCCAGGCTCAGGTCCCGGGTCACCAGCTCGGACATGTAGCCCGAGGACGAAGTCAGCAGGACGAGCCTGTCCCCGGCCGAGCGGTGCTCCTCCACGGCGCGCAAGGCACCGGGCCGGAACTGCGAGCGGACCATCTCCGCGTAGAAACGCACGGTGCGCTCGCGCATGTGCTGCTCGCCCGTGCCCTGGAGATGGCGGATGGCCTCTCGCACCGCGTCCTGCATGGCGACGAAGCCCAGGTGGTAGCGAGCGAGCCACATGCTGGCGCGCAGGGCCTGCATCCGGGTGATGTGTCCCAGGGCGAGCTCGCGGCGGACCCACAAGGAGCCCGAGTTGACCGCGAGCAGCGTCTTGTCCAGATCGAAGAAGGCGATGGCCATGCGCCCTCCTCTCTCACTCACGCGAAGAGCGAGGCGTCGCGCGCCGCCGGCCGAGCGCCCACAGTCCCAGCAGCGCCGCCGCGGGGAAGAGGGCCTGGGGGGACGCACCACACCCCATCCCCGTTCCGGTCGACACCGCCTGGAAGTGGCGGCCGAGGTCGGGACTCTCGCCGCACTGGGTGGGCGGCAGGCCCCGAGGGTAGGCCTCGCAGAAGCCCGCGGCGCTGCCCGCGTCGATGATGCGCTTGTGCGTCTCGCCCGGGGGCGCGGTGGGCTCCATGGTGGAGCCGGGCTCGTTGACGTGATCCAACCCCACCACATGCCCGAGCTCGTGGGTCACCGTGTTCTGCACGTCCGTGAGGACGCAATCGGTGGACCGCCCGTCACATGGCGGCGAGTCGACGGTGGTGAAGTCGAAGCCCCTCCCGTCGCGGCTCGCGTTGAACTCGATGTCCGCGTCGAGGATGTAGCCGGTGCGGAAGCTGAAGGTGGTGGTGGTCAAGCCGATGGTGGCGGCACCGTGGTTCCAGCAGGCGTACTTGTTGCCGCAGGTGTCATCGTCGATGCACGGGTCCGCCGACGGGACGACGTCGTTGCAGTCCACCTCGCGGAAGGTGATGACGTTCTCGTTGTCCTTGCTGTCCTTCACGTACCCCACCTGGGGGTTCTGGATGTCCGGGCCCCGGGTGAAGGTGAAGTCGCTGCAGGTACTGGACACCGCGCGCCAGGAAGCCACCGCGGCATCGATGGCCGTGAACTCGGAGTCTCCGGGCGTGCGGCTACTGCCGGCCGCGTCCAACCGGTACGCGTAGTCGCGGATGGGCCAGACGACACAGAAGGGCCGGCCCGGCACCAGGGTGCGCTGGTACACCTGGGCCCCCACCTCGGGAGCGGCGAGGGCGAGCATCGAGCAGGCGAGCCACGACAGGGAGCGCCTCAAGACCGGGCCCCTCCGCGGCGGCGGCGCCAGGCGAGCAGGGCCCAGCCCGCCATCGCGAGCAACCCCGTCCCGGCGCCCGAGCTGGAACAACCCGTGGCCTGCTGCCCGAGCACCGCCGAGTTCCCGGTCGTGCTCAACGTCGGAGTGATGCAGCTCTGACTGGGCTGGCCCTTCGGGTACGCCAAACACACGAAGTCCCGCGAGCCATCGTCGATGTTGCGCTTGGACAACTCACCTGGCGGGGCCCTCGGGTACATGACGGAACCCGGCGCGAGCGTGTGGTCCAGACCGATCAGGTGGCCAATCTCGTGCGTCATGGTGTTCTGCACGTCCGTGGCCACGCAGTTGTTGGCGCTGCCAGAGGTCGTGGTGCAGGGCGGGGAGTCCACGGTGGTGAAGACGAAGCCGCTCGCGTTCAGCTGGATGTCCGAGTCGTAGATGATGCCGGACTTCTCATCGTAGGTGGTGAGCGTGAGGGCGATGGTGCGCGCGTCGCTGTCCCAGCAGTCGTAGGTGTTGCCGCAGGTGTCGTCGGTCCAGCACGCGTCGGAGGAGGGCGCCACGTCCGCGCAGCGCTTGGCTCGGAAGAGGACGATGTTGCGGTTGTCCCCCTTCACCTCGTAGCCCACCTTGCGGTCATCCACGAGGGCCCCCTCGGAGAAGCTGAGGTTGCCGCAAGCATCGAAGATCTTCTGCCAGCTCTGGAAGGAGCGGCGGATGGCGGCGAACTCGAGCTGCTTCTGGGACTCCAGGGCGGTGTTGGGGTTGCCCACGCTGCTGAGCTGCCAGGTGATGGTGGGCACCGTCCAGTAGAGGCACTGGGCGCTCGTGCTGCCCGCCACCACGCGGCTGCGGACGTAGGGATCCGACTGCCCGACAGCGAGCGCGACCAGCAACGAGGCGACAATCACGGCCGTTTCTCCTGGGCGCGAACGGAAGACTGCTGCTGGAGCGTGGTGCGGATGGACGCCTTGAGCTCCGACAGCGACAGGGTGCGATGCGAGGAGCTGGTGGCCTGCCGCGTGTCCGGGTCCAGCAGGAGCGTGTCACCGATGGGCTCGGGCACGGCCATGGCGCTCTTGCCGTCCTCCGAGCGCTGCACCTTGTACTTGCCCTGGGCCATGCCGGAGACGCGGAAGGACTGGGACCCGCGGCGCTCCAGGAAGACCACCACCTCTTCACCCGGGGAGAAGGAGGCCAGTCCGCTCACCACCTGTCCGATATCCCCCACCCGACCACCGGGCTGGGTGACGAGCACCGTGCCGCCCGCCTGCCCCTTGAGGGCCTCGGTGACCTGGATTTCCACATCGGTGACGATGCGGCGTCCATCTCCACTCCACCGGCTTTCCACGCGGCGCACCGTGCCATGAACAATGGCATCCGCTGTCTGGGTGAGCTCCGGCAGGTCTGCCCGCAGCATCGTGGTGGCGCTCGCGGGCATGCAGAGCAGGAGAACGGCCGGGAGGAGCGCGCGGAGCGCGATGGGAAATTTCATGCAAGAGCCCTCAGTGCGCGGCAGTTTAATGCATCGGCCGGGCCGCGGGCAGGGAACTCGGCCGCTCGTTGACCACCCAAGCCCGCTCCTGCTATCCGCGCCCTCTCTATATGGCTCCAGCTCCCCGCGTCCGTTTCGCGCCGTCTCCGACCGGCTATCTCCACATCGGTGGTGCTCGCACCGCCCTCTTCAACTACCTCTACGCGAAGCGCTACGGCGGCCACTTCATCCTGCGCGTCGAGGACACGGACCAGGAGCGTTCCACGCCCGAGTCCGTGAAGGCCATCCTCGACGGCCTCCAGTGGCTGGGCATCGACTGGGACGAGGGCCCGGGCAAGGAGGGCTCCGCGGCGCCCTACTTCCAGACGCAGCGCCTGGAGCTCTACAAGAAGTACGTGGAGCAGCTCATCGCCGAGCGCAAGGCGTACCGCTGCTACTGCACCCGTGAGGAGATCGACGCGCGCCGTGCCGCCGTGGAGAAGGCCACGGGCAAGCCGGGCACGTACAAGTACGAGGGCACCTGCCGCGACCGCAAGGACATCCCCGAGGGCCGCACCGCCGTGGTGCGCTTCCGGATGCCGGACGGCGAGGGCGAGGTGACGTTCAACGACAAGGTGCTCGGCCCCATCACCAAGGCGTACTCGGACCTGGACGACTGGGTGATGATGCGCGCGGATGGCATCCCCCTCTACAACTTCGGTTGCGTCATCGACGACCACACCATGGACATCAACCTGGTGGGGCGAGGCCAGGAGCACGTCAACTCCACCTTCCCGCAGCTGATGCTCTACAAGGCCTTCGGGTGGCAGCCGCCCGACTTCGCCCACTTCCCGCTCATCCTCGGGCCGGACCGCGAGAAGCTGTCCAAGCGCAAGCACCCCGAGGCGGACGTGATGCTGCACAAGCGCAACGGCGTGCAGCCGGAGGCGCTGCTCAACTACGTCATCCGCCTGGGCTGGAGCCACGGCAACGACGAGGTCATCAGCCGCGAGCAGATGATCGAGTGGTTCGACTTCGACCACGTGGGCAGCACGTCCGGCGTGTGGAGCCCGGACAAGCTGATGTGGCTCAACCAGCAGTGGCTGAAGCTGTTGCCTCCGGCGCTGGTGGCCGAGCGGCTGGTGGACTTCCTCGTGGCGAAGGGCGTGCAGATCCAGGCGGGAGACCCGCGGCTGGAGCGCGTGGTGCTGGCCTTCCGCGAGCGCGCCAAGACGCTGCAGGAGATGGCCGACACGGCGCTCAAGTACTTCCAGCACGGCGTGACGCTGGACGAGAAGGCCGCGGCCAAGCACCTCACCGCCGAGTCCAAGCCGCTGCTCACCCAGGTGCGTGAGCAGGTCGCCGCGCTGCCGCAGTGGAGCGCCGCCGCGCTGGACGAAGTGGTGAAGAAGGTGAGCGAGCAGGCCAGCGTAGGCATGGGCAAGGTGGCCCAGCCGGTGCGCGTGGCGGCGACGGGCGGCACGGTGAGCCCGGGCATCGGCGAGACGCTCGAGCTGCTGGGCCGCGAGGAGACGCTCCACCGTCTGGACGCGGCGCTCGCCCGGCCGTAGGCAACCAACGGGGCCCACAGGTTGGGGTGGACACCTCCACTCGCGGGCCCTATTCTCCCCCGCGATGACACGAGCGCTTGACAGCCTGATGGGCCTTTTCTATAAGCCGCGCCCGCTCGGGGCGGCGGTGGCAGCGGCGCTCTGGACGTCGGTGGCGATGGCGGAGGTGGTGAGCGGGGCGCAGGTCCCTGATGGCTCGCAGAAGGTCGGCGAGAACAGGTATCGGGCGCCGGGGGACTTCGACAAGACGCTGGAGTACTACAAGTCCGTCTACCCGGCGAGCGCCTTCCCTCGAAGGTCGATCGTCAACCAGCCGGGCGTGAAGGCGGTACACATCGTCAACCCCTCGGGGAAGAACTTCGAAGGCGTGAACATTTATGAGGCGAACGACGAGGTCCGTATCTACGTCGTCCCGCTTCAGTCGGTACCGGCGGCAGGCAAGCCGGTGAAGAAGACAGAGCCGACGAAGAAGTCAGAACCGAAGGGTGGGAAGAAGTCGCGGTAGCCCCGAGGTTCGAAAAAGGAAGTTGAAGTAGCAGGGCAGTTGCGGTAGTCAGAGAGCAGTTTTTGGGGAATCGTCTAACGGCAGGACAGCAGACTCTGACTCTGCTTATCTAGGTTCGAATCCTAGTTCCCCAGCTCGCAGTACCCGGTAGCAGCAAGCCGGCCCTGTCGTCTAGCGGTTAGGACGGTGCCCTCTCACGGCACAAACTCGGGTTCGAATCCCGGCAGGGTCACTCGCAGCAAAGGCATCCACCTTCTTCGGAAGGTGGGTGTTTTGTTTCCCGGCCCTGTCGTCTAGCGGTTAGGACGGTGCCCTCTCACGGCACAAACTCGGGTTCGAATCCCGGCAGGGTCACTGAGGCGCCCGCTTCTCACTGAGAAGCGGGCGCTTCGCTTTTGCGGGGCAAGCGCCCCGCCCCGCCGCTACCGCTACCGCACGAGGCTCTCGCGGAAGATGGTGAGGGCCGCCGCCAGGGAAGCCTGGGCGCGCTGCAGGCTGCGACGCATCAGCAGCATGCGCACCCGCTCCGGCAACGACTGCGGCGACGAGGTGCCAAAGCCCACCAGCTCCAGGCGCAGGGTGATGGCGTCCAGCAGATCTGCCAGGTCCGCGTGCGGACCGGCCAGCAGCACCACGTCCGGCGAGGCCGACTGGAGACGCTCGGCGAGCTCCCACCAGTGTGGCGCGCCCGTCTCCAGCACCACCACGGCCGCGCCCATCAGCGCTGGCGACTCCGGAGGCAGCGCCACGGCCTCGAGCCCCTCGCCCAGCAGGGCCCGCAACGCCTCGGGGCTGCCCACCACCGCCACCTGACCGCCCGGTGCCACGCGGCTGGCCTGCTCGTACGCGCGCAGCTGCGTCTCGAGTTGCTCGCGCGCCTCGACCGAGGCCTGTCCTCCCGCGTGCAGCAGCTCGGCCGCCTCACGCGCCACGCGCCGCGCCAGCTCGCGTCCCCGCACCCGCTCCGCCCGCCGCTCCAGCGCGGCGCGCACCTTGGCCCGCACCAGCCTCAAATCCTCGAAGGGCTTGAGGATGTAATCGCTCGCGCCCGCAGCGAAGGCCGCGATGACCGACTCCGAGCTGGAGTAGCCGGTGATCATCACCGCCTCCAGCGCCGGTTGCAGCGCGCGCGCCTCGGCGATCAGCTCCACGCCGCCCATGCCGGGGAGATTCTTGTCGGTGATGAGCACGTCGAAGCGCTGGGTGCGGAGCAGCGCCAGGGCCTCCTCGGCGTCCTCGGCCAGGCTCACCACCAGGTCCGGCTCACGCGCCAGCAGCCGGGCGCACACGTCGCGCACCACGGGCTCGTCGTCCACCACCAGCACGGTCGAGGCGAGGGTTCCCCCACCCTCCTCGCCCCCGCCGCCCTCATCCGTTTCGAAGGGGAGATCCATGCGTTCGAGAATCTCACAGCTCGCGTCGGACTTCGAGCAGCGCCACGGGGGACCTATGCTGGAAGACGTGGCGAGCTTCGCGGATGCGCTGGAGGAGAACCCCGCCCCGCGGCGGCTGGGAGACGTACGCCTGCGCTACGAGCCCGGACGCCTGCTGGGGGAGTCTCAACCGCCGTCCTTCTGGCGGCGGCAGCTCCCCGGCCTGTGTCTGCTGCTGGCGGCCCTGTGCGCGGCGGGCGCAGTGGTGGGGGTGTTGCTGGGCGGAGGTGGAGAACGGACGCCCCCCACCCCCATGGCCCTGGGTGCGGTGGCGGTGGCCCTGGTGGGCTTCGCGCTGCGGCTGGAGGCCCAGCTCGGCCGGCGCCGCTTCGTGCTCCACTTCCCCACCGAGCGCCTGCGGCTGGAGCGGCTGAGGTGGGCACCGGGGGCCACCCACGTGCAATGGGTGCCCTTCGACGAGGTGTCGGCGGTGGAGGTGGTGGAGCGCGCGCCCGGGCGCTACGCCCTGGTGGTGGTGTGGCGCCACGCCGGAGAGGAAGAGACGCGGCGCGAGGTGCTGGTGGAACACATCGGCGCCAGCGAGCAGGAGGCGCTCTTTCGCGTGTGGCGCCTCCTGCACAACGCCTTCGGACTCAGGGGAGCTGGACTCGCTTGAGGGTGAGCTCCACCTCCGTGCCCTCACCCTGCTTCGACGACAGCCGCACGCCGCCACCGGCCTGCGTCACCAGCTCCTTGCAGATGGACAGGCCCAGGCCCGTGCCAATCCCCACCGGCTTGGTGGTGAAGAGCGGCTGGAAGACCTTCTCCTGCAGCTCCGGCGAGATGCCGCAGCCGTTGTCCGCCACGGTGAGCAGCACCTCCTGCTCTCGCGACGTCCACCGCACCTCGATGCGGCCCGGCCGGCCCGTGCCCTCCATGGCCTGCGCGGCGTTGACGATGAGGTTGAGCAGCACCTGGCACAGCTTCACCGGGCCGAACGTCACCTTCACCGGCTCGCCCATGGTGGTGATGCGGGCCCGATCGCGCACCTCGGCGCGCGCCAGCTTCACCGCGAAGGACACCACTTCGGCCACGTCCGCCGCGGCCTCCATGTCCTCGCCGCGCGCCTGCGCCCTCAGGCCCAGCGCCACCCCACGCAGGTGATCCGCGCCCGTGGCCAGGTCCTGCAGCAGCGCCGGCAGATCCTCCAGGACACTCGCCACTTCCGGCGAGGGATCCGCCGCCAGGTGCTTGGAGGCGTACTGCACCACGGACTCGAGATCCCGCCGCAGCGAGGCCACGTTCTGGGACAGGTAGCCCACCGGGCCCATCAGCTCGTGCGCGATGCCGGCCGTCACCTGGCCCAACGTGGCCAGACGCTCGGCCTTCATCATCCGCCCTTCCACCTCGCGGATGCGCAGCTCCAACCGGGCGATCTTCAGGCCGTCCTCGAGCGCGGCCAGCACCTCGGCCCGGTCCCACGGCTTGACGAAGTAGCGGCTCACCTGGCCGCGGTTCACCGCGTCGATGACGGCCTGCATGTCCGAGTAGGCGGTGACGAGCATGCGCTTGGCGTCCGGAGCCAGCGTGCGCGCACGCTCCAGCAGCTCCACGCCCGTCATGCCCGGCATTCGCTGGTCCGAAAGGATGACGCCGATCTCGTTGCGCTTCTGCTCCAGCAGTGTCAGCGCCTCGGCCGGTGTCGAGCAGCGGAAGATGCGGAACTTCGAACCGAAGTTCGCCTCGAACACCCTCAGGTTGAGCGCGTCGTCGTCGACATAGAGGACGGCGGGGAGGTCAGACGGATTCATGGAATTCCTCTCCGGGCCAGGCCTACCCTCACACTCCCGCCCTGCCAACGCACTGCGCCCACGCCCCAAGAGATACCACGTCACGCGCAAAACCCGATGGGCCGTGTTTCAGCACACAAGAAGGCCCGAACGCACTGGCATGCCCGGCATACCCGGCGTCAAACGCCCCCCTGCCCGGTGCCACAGCGGCTCACCCGGAGCGCTCAGCGGTGCGTGGAATCCAGCGAGGGCTCGGTAGCCTCCTCGCCCGGCCCGGCCTGGGATTCCAGGAACTGCTGCACCGCGTCCAGCGACTCGAACTGCCGGCTCGGCAGGTTGCTCAGCAGGGACACGACGAGCGAGGGCGCCTCGTTCTCCCGGGCGAGCAGGACGAGTTGCTCCGTGGACAGAGGAAACACCGCCCCGAGCAGGGCCTGATGGAGGGGCTGTGCCAGCGGGGCGGGTCCGCCCATGCGCGTCTCCAGTTCCTTCATTCCCTCTTGGAGCCGGGTGCGTCTCGTGTCGTCGTCGTTCATCGGCGCAAAGTTAAACAGCTCACGAAAGAGTTGCGTGCCCTTTTCGACGCCTCCCCAGCAGGCAGGGGAGCAACCCACATGGAGCCGGGCCCGTTGGCCGTCTCCCACCTCGACCCCCACCGTATCCAAGCACCCCCATACGCCGAGGAGGAACGACATGGCGGAGACCAAGAACCCAGGCTACGCGGAACACATCGAGCACGTGGAGGCCACACACCCGGACCCGTGGCCCGGCATCAAGGGCCGCTCGGAAGAGCACGAAACGGAGCTGCCCACGGGCACCCGGCGCGAGGAGCAGGCCCGCGTCACCGAGGCCCAGCGCAAGCTCGAGCACGAGATGCACGGAGAGAAGGAGCCGACCCGGCAGTGACGGGCCGGACGTCCAAGGCGGGCCGCCCAGGAAGGCGGCCCGCCGGGGCGGCGGTGGCTAGAACAGCAGCCGCATCGGGTGCTCGAGCAGCGCCTTGAGCTCCCGCAGGTACTCGGCGCCGATGGCCCCGTCGATGACGCGGTGATCGCCCGAGAGCGTCACCGTCATCAGCTTGCGCACCACCATCTGCCCGTCGCGCACCACCACCTTGTCCGAGACGGAGCCCACCGCGAGGATGGCCGCCTGGGGCGGGTTGATGACGGCGATGAACGAGTCGATGCCGTACATGCCCAGGTTGGACACCGTCAGCGAGCCGCCGGTGTACTCGTGCGGCTTGAGGGCGCGCTTGCGGGCGCGCTCGGCCAGGTCACGCGCCTCGGCGGAGATGGCCGACAGCCCCTTCTTGTCCGCGTCGCGGATGATGGGGGTGATGAGACCGTCCTCGATGGCCACCGCGATGCCGACATCCACCGTCTCGAAGTGCAGGACGGTGTCACCCTGCAACGACACGTTGATCTTCGGGTAGCGGCGCAGCGCCATGGCCGACGCCTTCACGATGATGTCGTTGACGGAGACCTTGGACTCGAGCGCCTTGGCCTCCTCGCGGATCTTCAGCGCCGCGTCCATCTCCACGTCCACCGAGAGGTAGAAGTGCGGGACGCCGGGCTTCACCTCGGCCATGCGCTGACCGATGACCTTGCGCATGGTCGTCATGGGCACCGCCTTCGGCTCGGGACGCTCGCCCGGAGCCACCGCCGGCGCGGTGGGCGCCTTGCGCGCGACGGCCGGAGCGGGCGCCTGGGTGAGCGCCTTCTCGATGTCGCTCTTCACGATGCGGCCGAGCGGACCGGAGCCATGCACCTGGGACAGGTCCAGGCCGCGCTCGCGGGCCATGCGCTTCGCCAGCGGGCTGGCACGCAGACGGCCACCGGGAGTGGCAACGGGAGCAGCGGCCTTCGGCGCGGGAGCCGGAGCCGCGGCAGGTGCCGGAGCCGGAGCGGCGGCCTTCGGCGCGGGCGCCGCGGCAGGTGCCGGAGCGGCCTTGGCGCCACCCTTGCCCGCGAGGAACGCGATGGGCGCTCCCACCTTGGCCATCTCGCCTTCCTTCACCACGATGCGGGCCAGCACGCCGTCGTCGTAGGCCTCGACCTCGAGGTTGGACTTGTCCGTCTCCACCTCGGCGAGTGCCTGACCGGAGGAGATCTTGTCCCCCTCCTTCTTCAGCCACTTGACGAGCTTGCCCTCCGTCATCGTCGGAGAGAGCGCGGGCATCACCACGGGGATGCCCTCGCCCCCGGAGGGAGCGGCGGGTTGCGCGGCGGGCGCGGGAGCCGGAGCAGGCGCGGCGGCCTTGGGGGCCTCGGCCTTCGGAGCGGCGGGCGCGGCGGCCTTGGGGCCTCCGGCCTCGGCCTTCTCACCCTTCGCGCCCAGGAGGGCGATGGGCGCACCGACGGTGGCCATGTCCCCCTCGGGAATGACGATCTTCAGCAGGTAACCGTCGTCATAGGCTTCGACCTCGAGGTTGGACTTGTCCGTCTCCACCTCGGCGATCGCCTCGCCGGAGGAGATCTTGTCCCCCTCCTTCTTGAGCCACTTGACGATCTTGCCCTCCTTCATCGTCGGAGAGAGGGCAGGCATCTGGATGGGCGTGGCCATACGTTTCTCAGGCTCCCTCGCGGTAGAGGACCTTCTTCACGGCGGCGATGATCTTCGGCGCGTCCGGCTGGATCGCGTTCTCGAGGTTCGCCGCATAGGACATGTTCACGTCGAGACCGGTGACGCGCTGCACGGGAGCGTCCAGGTCGTCGAAGGCCTTGGACTGGATGATGTCCACCACCTGCGCGCCCACGCCGGCAAGAGGCCAGCCTTCCTCGACGATGACCACACGGTTCGTCTTGCGCACGGTGGCGAGGATGGCCTCCTCGTCCAGCGGGCGCAGCGTGCGCAGGTCGAGGATCTCCGCGGAGATGCCCTCGGCCTCCAGCTGCTTCGCGGCCTCCTCGGCGAAGTAGTACATGCGCGACCAGGTGATGATGCTGACGTCCTTGCCCTCGCGCTTCACGTCCGCCTTGCCGATGGGGACGATGTGCTCGCCCTCGGGCACCTCGCCCTTGAGGGCGTAGAGGCGCTCGCCCTCGATCATGATGACGGGGTTCTCATCCCGGATGGCGGACTTGAGCAGGCCCTTGGCATCGGCCGGGGTGGCCGGGGCAATCACCTTCAAGCCCGGGAAGTGGGCGTAGTTGGCCTCGAGCGCCTGGCTGTGCTGGCTGGAGAGCCGGCCGCCGGCACCACCCGGGCCGCGGAACACGATGGGGCAGCGCAGCTGGCCGCCGGACATGTGCCGCAGCTTCGCCGCGTTGTTGACGATCTGGTCCATCGCCAGGATGGCGAAGTTCCAGGTCATCATCTCCACCACCGGACGCAGGCCCACCATCGCCGCGCCCACGCCCAGGCCCGTGAAGCCCAGCTCGGAGATGGGCGCGTCGACGATGCGCGCGCTCCCGAACTTGTCCAGCAGCCCCTGCGACACCTTGAAGGCACCCTGGTAGCGAGCAACCTCCTCACCAATGAGGAACACGTTGGCGTCGCGCTCCATCTCCTCGGCGAGTGCCTGGTTCAGCGCCTCGCGATACATCAACTCGGCCATCGTTGGCTCCGAATGCGAAATCCGTAGGTTGTGGTCAGTGGAAGAGAATCAGCGCTTGAGGCCCGCGGCCTTGTCCGCCTTGTCGGCCTGCTCGCGGGGCTCCAGGTCCCAGGTCACCTTCAGCTCCTGGCCGGACGGGTACTTCGGCCACTTGGTCACCTTGACGCCCAGCACGCGCTCGCGGGGGCGCACGTCCTCCTCGCCCTCATCCACGATGGTGTCCTTCCACAGCTCATCCAGGCTCGGCTCGGGAGACTCGTCGGCGAACTTCACCGCCGCGTCCACCTGCTCCTTCACCTCGGCCTCGATGGCCTCGAACTCCTCTTCCTTCGCCAGCTTCTGCTTGATGGCGTAGTCCTTGATGCGCGGAATCGGGTCGTTCTTGCGCTCGTCCTCCACCTCCTGCTTGGTGCGGTAGGTGGCGGGGTCGGCCATGGAGTGGCCGCGGAAGCGGTAGGTGTTGGCCTCCATCAGCACCGGGCCGTTGCCCGCGCGGATGTACGCGGCCGCGTCCTTCACCGCCTCGTACATCTCCAGGGCGTCCATGCCGTCCACGGCCTCATGGCGGATGCCGAAGGCCTCGCCGCGCTTGTGGATCTCCGGCACCGCCGCGGTGCGCGCGATGGCCGTGCCCATGCCGTAGCGGTTGTTCTCGCAGATGTAGAGCACGGGCAGCTTCCACTTGGCCGCCATGTTGAGCGTCTCGTGGAAGATGCCCTGGTTGGCCGCCGCGTCACCGAAGTAGCACACGGTGATGCGGTCCTCGTTGCGGTAGCGGCTGGCGAAGGCCATGCCCGCGGCCAGACCGATCTGCGCGCCGACGATGCCGTAGCCGCCGTAGAAGTGGTTCTCGATGTCGAAGATGTGCATCGAGCCACCCTTGCCCTTGCTATAGCCGCCGGTGCGGCCGAAGAGCTCCGCCATGATCATGCCCGGGTCCGAGCCACGCGCCAGCGGCTGGGCATGGTCGCGGTAGCCCGAGAGCATGTAGTCATCCGGACGGATCGCCTCCTCGACGCCGACCGCCACGGCCTCCTGGCCAATGTACAGATGGCAGAAGCCGGCGATCTTCCCGAGACCGTACTGCTGGCCCGCTCGTTCCTCGAAGCGGCGCATGAGGTACATCTTCCGGTACATCGTCAACAGCAGGTCCTTCGAGTACTTGCTGGCCACCGCCAATGCCTCCGTACAGGTGAGAGACCGCCCCAGGGGATCAGGGGACGGCAGAAGACGCCGAGCGCCTCAATAGCGCGCGGAAAGGGGACTGCAAGGGCTTTCGTGCATTACCGGGCAGGCAAGGCTGGGTGCCCGCCCTTAAGGCGCAATGCGTCACAAATCGTGGGCGAAGTGCGGCACCGATACGATCTCGTCACGGAGCACCACCGGCCTACCTGAATGGTCGGTCGCGAGGTGAACGACCTTGGCCGCCGGGAAGCGGTGGAGGTAGTCGTTGGCGTGGGTGGGCTCGTTGTCGAAGGCGGCGATCACCGTTCCCAGCTCTCCCAGGCGGGCGTGGGCGGCGCGCTTGAAAGCATCGTCGTTGTCGCGCTCGGAGGGCTTCATCAGGAGGTGCACCCGCCCCTGGCCGGGCACGACCAGGCCGTTGCGGCGCATGCACTCCACGGTGCCCTCCCGCATGCCCTCGTGGCGGCCGGTGACGTAGGCCAGGTGGGCGCCGGTGGCCACCACCGCATGGGTGAAGGCCGCGGCTCCTTGAATGGCCACGTCGTCCACGCAGTAGTCACTGGTGAAGAAGCGCTCCAGCCAGAAGGCCCGCACCGCCGCGAAGAGGGCCTCCACCTCCTCCGCCGACAGGCCGCAGTTGCGCATCGCGCCACGCATGTCGAAGCCGCTCTCCCAGTGGTGCGGCTCGCAGGCCCCCAGCTTCGCCACCGCCCGCGCGAGGCCAAACTCCCGGAGGATGCGGGCCTGCCGGGGACGGTTGTCGAAAAGGGTGGAGTCGAGGTCGAAAGCGAGCACCGCCTGGGAGCCCAGCGAGCGTGCCTGCTCCAGGATGGTGCGCAGCGTGTGCTGCCAGCCGTCCCGGACGCGGATCTTGAGGTCCGAAGCCATGGCCCTTTCTATAGAGCACCCGGCGCCCGGAGCACGCGGAATT
The DNA here is from genome assembly GCF_003044305.1 of Vitiosangium sp. GDMCC 1.1324. GTDB lineage: Bacteria > Myxococcota > Myxococcia > Myxococcales > Myxococcaceae > Archangium. The sequence continues at coordinate 64,812 of NZ_PZOX01000022.1, forward strand.
CAGCGGCTCAAGCAGCCGAGCGCAGGGGCTCGGGCCGGTGGGGCTGCTCCGGGTACAGGCGCAGCATCCGCTTGATGCCGTTGCGGTCCAGCACCAGCCGGACGAGCTGCAGCGACGTCCGCTCCTGGCCCGCCTCCTGGACGATGAAGCGGAAGGCCATGTCCACCTGGTAGCTCTTGGCCCCGCGCACCCGGCCCACGGAGAAGTCCTCCAGGTCCACGTACTCCAGCGCGTACTCGGGCTCGTCCATGTCGCGCAGGAAGCGCTCCACGTTGAGCCGGATGATGTCGGTGATGCCGCTCACCCCGCGCTCGGTGCGCGGCAGCAGCTCCACATCCAGCACCACCTGCTTCTGGTAGCGCAGCACCGTCTCCGTCAGCTCGCCCTGGGACACGGTGATGAAGTCGTCGAGCGAGCGCAACGCGGCCACCTCCTCGGGCACCCGCACCGCGCGTCCATAGTCCACCTTCTCCTCGCAGGTGCCCAGGCAGCGCTCCGTCACCGGATCCACGATGCGGGCGGTGCGGTCGTACAGGTGCCGCGCCGCGACCTGGCTGAACATGCGCCGCATCCCCTCCTTGATGCGGTCCTTCATCATGTAGCCCACCACCATGATGAGGAAGAAGTTGAGGCTCGCCTGCGTGAAGCGCACCTGCGCCCAGAAGGCCACCGCCGTGGCGAAGCTCATCGCCACACCCGCCGCGAGCGCGAACAGCACCTCCTCCCAGCCCTGGCGCTTCTGCGCCCGCCGCGCCGACAGGAAGAGGATGTTCATGCAGAACTTCTTCAGGAAACCGAACCGGTGCATGTACTCCTCGTTGTCACCGGTGGGGCTGATGACCGAGCGCAGCTGGTTGTCCTTGCGGTACTGCTCCTCGCGCAGCACCTCGTCCATCAGCTCCTTGCGCAGCTCGATGTAGACGCCCGAGCGAGGCAGCGCGTCCATGTCCGCCACGGCCTTGCGGAAGAACTGCTCCACCGTGAGGCTCAGGTACTCGTCCACCAAGCGGATGGAGGCGCGCGTCTTCTCCTGCAGCCGGTAGCGATTGGCCGAGCGCGCCCAGATGCGAAAGCGCTCCAGCACCCGCCGCGCTCCACTCGCCGCCGCCCGCGCATCCGTCTCCAGCCGCGAGCACACCACCTCGCCCGGTCCTTCGCACTGCTCGTCCACGCCGTTGGCGAAGCGCCGCAGCGCCCCCCGGAAGATGCAGGACAACAGCTTCGACTGGTAGACGAGGTCCGACTCGCTGACGAGCCCCGTGAGCAACCCCGCCTCCAGCCGCGCCAGGGGCGAGCCGTCCGCGGTGAGCATCTCCTCGAGGCTCATCACCGGCGTCTTGAAGCGCACGTAGTTGTGGATGTCCGCGTAGAAGCTCGCCCGCGGGTACGTCTCCGCGTCGATGTTCAAGCTCGCCGGGAGGAAGACGTACGTCTCGACGAGATAGCGCGTCTCGTCGTCCGCCCCGGAGGGCTGGTACTCGAGCTTGATCTCGAACTGCTTCCGGTCGTGGACATCGAGCCGGTTCTGCAGCAGGGGTGCGGGAGCCTGGGACACCCCCCGCACTCTAAGGTACGAGTCTGTCACACGATAGTGACCCGAGCGTCACGCTGGCGGCCATTGAACGTCGCGGTCCCGGCTGTCCGTCCGGCTCGAACCCCTTCCGGACTTCCCGATGCGGCCCACTCGTCGTCGACGACGAGCGCAGCCTCACAAATATGTGGGATAAAAACATCTTCACTCGTAGTCGACTACGAGTGAGCAGGCCCGACACCCACCTCGGGCGAGGGACGGGACATCAGCCCTGGGTGCCGGTCCGGGAGGAGTCGTGGGAGGGGGCGGCGGCGGGGAGCGGAGCCGCCGGAGCGGCCTGGGCCGAGTGCGCCTTGGGCCGGGCGTTCCACAGGGTGAGCATGAGGACGGCGCCAATGGCGGAGAAGCCGATCATGCTCGGCCCCCAGGCACCCCAACCGAAGTTGTCCAGCAGCCAGCCCATGCCGGCGCCCACCACGGAGCCGCCCACGTACTGCATGCCGTCGAACATGCCCGCCGCCGTGGCCGCGGCCTTCTTCCCGCCGAAGTCCATGGACGCGGTACCCGACAGCATGGAGTGCACGATGCTGATGGAGAAGGAGTTCACCACGAAGGCGGCGATGACCAGGTCGACGCTCGGCGCCTTCCAGATGATGGCCATGCACCCCACCTGCAGCACGTAGCCGATGAAGGCCACGGGCGGCCGGCGCGCCTTGAAGAGCAGGTCGGACATGAAACCCGCGGCGAACGCACCGGCGATGCCCGCGAGCACCACGCCCGTGGCGCCCTTCTGGAAGATGGGGCTGTCGAGCGGCAGCTTCTGGGCCTCCTGCATGTAGCGCGGGAACCACTGCTCGAAGCCGTGGCGCACGAAGCCGGTGCAGAACTCGGCCACCGCGATGGTGAGGGTGACGGGGTTGGTGAAGACCACCCTGGCCACGTATTTGAGGTCCACCTTGCCGGTGTAGCCGCTGGAGGCATCCGCCGTGTCCAGCGGGGGCAGGCCCGCCTCGTCCGGCGCGTCACGCACCCACAGGAAGGTGAGCACCGCCAGCGTCGTCATCACCAGCGCGGGCACGAAGAACACGAACTGCCAGGGCAGCGCCAGCACCAGCAGCGGCCCGACGAAGTAGATGAGCGCCCGGCCTCCTTGAATCATCGAGCCGAAGATGGCGGAGAACACCCCGCGCTCGCTGACGTGGAACCAGCCCGAGTTCACCTTGATGAGCGCCAGGGCCGAGTAGGACTGGAAGTACATGTTCAGCGACCAGACCGTGGCCAGGTAGCCGAGCAGCACCGTGCCCGTGCCCAGGAAGCCCAGGTACGCCCCCAGGCCGAAGGCGAGGTTGAACACCACCCCGCCACTGGCCCCCAGCAGCATGGCCTTGCGTCCGCCGATGCGATCCGCGAACGGACCATTGAAGATGGCGGAGATGCCGTAGATGAGGGTGGCCGCGCTGATGATCGCGCCCACCTGGGCCTTGCTCCAGCCGTACGTCTCCGACAGCCTCGCGTTGGCGAAGGAGAAGTTGTAGCGGCCCATGTACATGGCCGCGTACATGGTTCCGAGCGTGAGCCAGTTCTGGGCACGGCGGAAGCGGAAGGCCCGCGAATACTCCGGCCGCGGCGACGAGGACGAGGGGGCAGCGTCGTGCATGCGCCGGGCACCCTACCCGCCCGGCGCGCTCCCGACAATCAGACCCTCTCCTCCATCACCCCTGCTCGGCGAGCAACCGCAGGAGGGCGATCTCCGTCTTCGCGTCCGGCACGGCCCCGCTCCGGCACATGGCCAGCAGCTCGCGGATGGGCCTCCACTGCAGGTACGTGCCCTCCTCCAGGGGTGAACCGTCTCCGTGCGGCACGCCCTGCTCCTTGCCCGTCACGTCCACCGCCGCCGGGAAGACCTTCTCCGACAGGATGCCCGGCGCCAGGAAGAAGCCCGCCCCCAGCAGTTGGATCTCCTCCGGCTTCACGTCGAAGCCGGCCTCCTCGAGCACCTCCTCCGCCGCCCGGTGCCTCAGCCCCGCCTCCCCCTTGTCCTCCGGCTCCAGCAGCCCCGCGACAATCTCCTCCACCCGCAGGTAGGTGGCCCCATCCGGAACCGTCATCTCCTTGCCTCTCCGGAAATACGCCGCCGGCCGCAGGTTCATCCGCGTCAACACCTCCAGTCCCGACGCGCCGCGGCGAAACACCAGCACCGCCACCGCGTCCAGCCGCGGGCGATCCACCACGTCCACCCGGTACACCTTGGAGGCCGTCCCGTCCGCGCGCCGGTTCTGGCACCTCAGACGCCGCACTCGCAGAAAACCCTCGTCGCACTTCGCCGTCGACGAGAAATCCTCGATTACCTCGATATCCGTCACGGAAGACTGGCTGCTCGAACGCATGCGTTCTCCCTTACCCGAACACCCTGACGCCGGGACGTTGCTTGCTCAGTTCGAGATGATCTCGTACCTTGCGACGTCGTCTAGCATTCAAATTCTTCAAGCCCCCCGGATCCGCCCCCGATGCGACGTCTCCTGCTCGGACTCTTCTGTGTCCTGCTCTGCTCCTCGTGCATGCCCGTGATGGAGGGGCAGGATGTCGACCTCAGCGGTCAGGAAGTCCGGCTCACCATCCTGCATACCTCGGACATCCACTCGCGGCTCATCCCCTACGACTTCTCTCCGTTGAAGACGGATACGGACCTGGGAATCATCCCCGAGGCGGGTCCCTTCGGTGGGGCCACCCGCATGGCGGCCGTCCTCAAGCGCGAGCGCAAGCGCTCCGAGCGCCTGCTGCACCTGGACTCGGGCGACTGCTTCCAGGGCGCGCCCATCTTCAACGTCAACGGCGGTGAGGCCGAGTTCCGCTTCCTGTCCAAGATGCGGCTGGACGCGGCGGTGATCGGCAACCACGAGTTCGACGCCGGCCTGGCCAACTTCGTCCAGAAGGCGCGGGACTTCGCCACCTTCCCGCTGATGGCCGCCAACTACGCCTGGGACAGCCCCAAGGACCCCGGCAACGCCGAGGCCGCGCTCAACACCACCCCCTACGTCATCCGCAACGTCCAGGGCCTCAAGGTGGGCATCATCGGCATGGCGAACATCTCCTCGCTCAACTCGCTGACGGAGGGTGGCAACTCGCTGCAGGCCACCCCGCTGGAGCAGAACGAGGCGGCACGCGCCTATGTGGAGGTACTGCGCCCGGTGGTGGACCTCATCGTGGTGGTCAGCCACCTGGGCCTCACCGAGGACCAGGATCTCATCCGCGGCTACGAGGCCTACTACGAGTACGAGCGCGCCAAGCCCTTCATCGAGCGCGATCACGACCGCTGGCAGGTGCTCGAGTGGGCCGACCCCGACCTGGAGGGCAACCCCAAGGCGGTGGTGAAGGTGTTCATCCCCGGCGTGTCCGGCCTGGACGTGGTGCTGGGCGGCCACCTGCACGTGGTGCTCAACCCGCCGCAGGAGCTGGCCGACCCGAGCGGCCGCAAGGTGCTGCTGGCGCACTCGGGCGCCTTCGCCAAGTACGTGGGCCGGTTGGACCTGGTGGTGAAGGTGCCCAAGGATCAGGACCGCACGCAGGATGGCGCCGAGGTGGTCAGCCACACCTACCGCGTCTCCCCGCTGGACGGGCTGTGGTGCAATGACGCCATGCGCGCGTACTACCAGGACAACTTCTGGGACACGGGCCAGTTCATCAACGCCCCGGGCGTGCGCGAGGCCATCGCGGCGTGCCAGCAGCAGGAGGACCGGGAGACCACAGACCTGCTCCAGCCCTACCTGCTGGGCATGGACTTCAACCTGCAGCTCACGTCCATCTTCTCCTACGCGCCCAGTGACGTGTCGCGCCGCAACAACTCCACGGGCGGTGACTCGCCGCTGGGCAACATCACCGCAGACTCCATGCGCAAGCGCCGCGCAGTGGAGGCGGAGATGTCCCTCACCAACTCGCTCGGCATTCGCGACAGCCTCTATGCGGGCGTGGTGACGCAGGAGGCCATGTTCAACGTGTTCCCCTTCGAGAACACCATCAACATCATGTACCTGTCGGGCACGGAAATTCAGGAGATGCTCGACTTCGTGGCCGAGCGCTCCTCCGAGCGCGGCTGCGTCAGCCAGGCGCAGGTCTCCGGCGCGCGCTTCACCATGGACTGCGCCCAGGTGCAGATCAACGACCTGCGCATCCCGTGCGAGCCCTCGAAGAACGCCGAGGACTGCCCGAAGGAGGGCCGCGAGGGCCACGCGCCCTGGCAGTGCCTCCAGGATCTGGATGGCGACCGCTGCTATGCCCACCCCGCCACGGACGTCTCCATCAACGGCAGCCCCATCAACCCCAATGGCATGTACCGCGTGGCGGTGAACGACTACATCGCCAAGGGCGGCTCGGGCTTCAGCGTCCTCAAGCGCAACACCACGCGCGTGGAGACGGGCATCTCCCTGCGCGACTCGCTCATCGGCTACATGCAGGGCTTCTGCAACTGCGACGACATCAACGCGGGCCGGGAGACGTCCTCGACGGGCGAGCGCTGCGGTTCGCTCGTGGATGGCAAGTGGGTTGTGAGCTCGCAGGTCGTCAACTTCTGCAAGCAGACACAGGCCTTCGCGGACGCGCTCGCGGTCAAGGTGGGGGACTGCTCCTGCAAGGATCTCCTCTCGTTGCCCTCCGACGCGGCCGAGCGCTGCCACGTGGAGGGGCTCACGCCGGACAAGATCCGCAGCATGTGCAACGTGCCCCAGGGGCCCTATACCGGGCGCTGTTACTGTCGCGAGGCGTTGGCGGGCGCCCAGGAGTGCGGCTCGGTCACCCAGCAGCTCAGAAACTTCTGTGAGACTCCGACCAAGATGCCCGTCGCCAACGCCACCGAGGACGGCCGTATCGGCCGCAAGGTGAAGTGATGAAGAAGCACTGGCTCCTCATGGCCGCGACCGCGGCCTCCGTTTCCGGTTGCTACTCCGTGGAATCCCCCAGCAACTCCAACCTGGGTTCGTTCCGGGTGGTGGTGCAGAGCATCTCCGCGGTGAGCAGCAGCGACAGCCTCCAGCCGCTCTCCGTGGTCCCCTCCTGCATCAAGCAGTACGGCACCCGGCTGGATCAGGTCCCGCTCGACGTGCGCGGCAAGGAGGACTGCCGCTACATCGTCCCCAATGGCCAGGTGGAGCTGGTGGTGGACGTCACCGCCCTGGACAAGAGCGGCAAGGCGCTCGACTTCAACGGGCCGGTGGCTTTCAAGGTGGTGCCCGGCGACATCGCCGACGACAACTACACCTACACCTGGACGACGCTCGCCAAGGGCCGCGGTATCGGCAAGCTGCGGGCCCAGCACGTCTATGGAGAGGTGCGCGTCTGGGCGCTGGACGAGCCCGTCGAGCCCCGCTACGTCGACGGCGGCATCGCGGGGAATGTGAATCAGCTCCCGGTGGAGCCCGGCTCGCGCACCTACGCCGCCGGCACCTCCGCGACGCTCTTCTTCCAGGAGCCCACGCTGGCCGCCGTCCAGCAGCCGCAGGGCTACGAGAACCGCTATTCGCCCTTCACAGGACAGTTCGTCACCATCGGCCGCGCGCCCGAGTCCGGCTCCGTCCAGTACCAGAACTGCCCGGACATCGACCTGAACGGCGACGGCAAGGTGGACCCCCAGCCGGCCAAGCCCGTCACGCTGCTGGTGACGGGGACGGATCCCTCGGGATTCTTCGTCACGGACCTCACCTCCTGCCCCATCCCCGAGGACACCAGCTCGGCCGCGCAGGTGAACGTGCCCGAGCCCAGTGGCTACCTGCCCGGAACCTACGGTTCCATGTTCGTCTACAACTACAGCTTCCCCGAGGGGCTCAACGCGGGCGATCTGCTGTGGACACTGTCCGGCTCCCTCCAGGAGTTCACCTCCACCACGCAGCTCACCTTCCCCTCGTGGACGGTGCGCGAGCACGTGCGTGAGTTGCCGCCGGACCAGTGGAACAAGTACCTGAAGCTCAACCCGCCCGTGGAGCTCAACCTGCGCCACTGCGGGCATAAGAACCAGCTGGCGCCCCAGAGCGTCGATACGCTCTGCGGCTACTACAACAGCAACCTGAAGCTGGAGAGCATGGAGTCGGCGCTCGTGAAGCTGCGCCGCGTGCGCTTCCCGAAGTTCTTCAAGGACTGTGACCTCAACGGCGATGGCAAGGTGCCCTTCTTCTGCAGCAGCAGCGGTGCGTGGACCTTTTGCGGCACCACCGCTCCCCTGGACAACAACGAGGTCCAGTGCAACATCGAGTGCACCATCGGCACCGGCCCCTACCTGAACTCCGTCTGCACCGAGCGCACCCAGTACAACAGCTTCGGCCAGTTCGTGGTGGAGATGGCCGGGCCCGGGCCGCGCGCGGCCGGTCTGGATGACTCGCTGGCCGGCCGCTGGCAGGAAGTCCTCCTCTCCGATACCGCCTCCGCGAAGACCGCGACGAGCTACGACGACGGCACCGAGGTGAGCGTCTGGTGCGACCTGGATACGTACTTCCGGTTCGGCGGCAGCACCGTCACCGCGGCCAACACGGACGAGCTGCTGCCGGCGAAGACGCGCAAGGACGTCATCATCAGCGGCGGAAAGGGCACTGTGGCCTTCCTGGCGCAGAAGCTCCCGGCCGCGTCCACCCCTGCCCCGCGCTGCTACGTGTCTCGCAACACCCACAGCCGCGTGCTCGTCATGACACGGGACGCCGTGCCGGATTTGAGGGTGGACTGCGACGAGAACGACGCGAACGAGACTCGCGCGCTGCAGTGCCGCTACCTGCACGGGGCCACCTTCGACGTGGTGGGCCACCTGAAGCAGATCCAGGCGGCCCGGCCGCGCTGGATGGTGCTGCCGCGCGACGCGGACGACGTCTGTTGCTACCCGGGGCCCGGAATGCAGTGCCCGAGCCCCATCAAGCCTTGTGAGTGAAGTAGTGCCGTAACGAAGTGAGCGCCCCACTCCCCGGGGCGCAGGAAGGAGCGGCGCCCCCCGCCGCCCCTTGGAGGGACTTTGAGAACGCTGCGCACGCTGGCCCTGACCGGACTGATGACCCTCTCCGCACCCGCATGGGCCGGAGACTTCGTCGATACCCGCTTGTCGTTCGCCTTCGCGGACGACAACGTCTTCGCCAATGCGGGCGAGACGACTCCCAACAGTCCCACGGCCCGGTTCGGCGCGGGCATCCAGAACACCCAGTTCTACGACAACTTCAACACCCGGTTCTCCGGCTTCGAGACGCTGTCCAACATCGTCCTCTACAAGAAGATGCCGGCGTTCTTCGAGGGCCTCACCACCGAGGCCGCCCTCACCGTGCTGCTGCTGGAGCAGCCCTCGGGCAGCATCACCCTGCGCGACAACTCCAGCTACATCCGGCTCAACTACCGGCCTCCGGGCTGGGGTGAGAACGAGGGCCTGTCGCTCACCGGCTTCCCGGTGTCCGCGGATCGCTTCCGGCTGGGCTACGCCTACCGCATCTCCTGGGGCGGCAGCGGCATCTTCACCACCCGCTCCACCGCCGCGGGCGTGCCGGGCGCCAAGCTGCAGATCACCCGCGACAAGTGGTACGCGTTCGCGGGCGCCAAGACGGCGCTGGTGCTCAACGACATCATCAAGGAGCAGGAGACGCTCTACGGCTTCATGTTCGGCGCCGGGTGGGATCCGCTGGAGACGCTGCGCATCGAGGCGGGCGGCGGCTACTTCCAGAAGGGCATCGTCCCGGGCCTGGCCGCGCTGGGAGTCGAGGCGCCCGTGAACTCGGCGGGCGTGTCCGCGCAGGCCGTCTACCACGTGGGCGTGCCGGTGGGCACCAGCGTGGACTTCAAGCTGTACAAGAATGATCCGGACGTCTACCAGCGCTTCTTCGCTCCGGAGCAGTACCCGGGCGGCCTGTCGTTCTCGCTGTCGCTCGAGGGCAGCTACCTGGTGCAGACGCTGTCGGACCCGGACGTGTTCGGCCGCACGGTGCCGCAGGACGCCACCGCGGTGGCGGCGCAGGCGCGCTTCAAGTGGAACCAGTGGCGCTTCCACGTGCTGGGCCTCTACCGCAGCCTGTCCTTCATCCAGTTCGAGGTGCCCGGCCTGCCGCCCTTCAGCGACTTCCCGGATGGCACCGAGGTGAACCCGGAGATGTTCGTCGCCGCGGGCGCGGACTTCAACATCGCCTCGCTGCACCTGACCCCGGGCTTCATCTTCGGCGTGCAGCAGCCGGCGTCGTTCCGCAGCCCGGATCCGCTCTTCGGTGGCAACAACCCGCCGCCGGGGCTCACGGGCACGCGCACCGTGGTCGTGCGTGACGTCAACGTGCTGAGCATCCTCCCCACCACGTGCGGCAGTGACAACGACATCTGCCAGGCCCTCCCCATCATCTCGGCCAAGGGCACCTTCCGCTGGGACCTGTCCGAGACCGTCGCCGCCGTGGGCGAGGTCTATTACACCTACGACCGCAACCGGACGACCTTCCGGGATGACGTGCTCGGCGTCGCGCAGCCCAGCTTCGAGAAGCCCCACGCGCTGGGCTTCAACATGCTGCTGCAGGCGCGCTTCTAGACGCCCCGCCCGTTCATGACTCCAGGCCTCGGGTTCTCCGCGAACCCGGGGCCTTTTCATTTCCGCCTCCATCATTCCTCAATGCCCTGTCCCTACGGTGGGGGCCATGCGACTCCTCCTCCCCCCGCCTGGAGCCAGGACCTGGCTGCCAGGAGTGTTGTGCGCCCTCGCCGTCTCCGCCTGTACGGAGAAGCCCCGAGAGCCCTCCCCTCCCCTTCCAGACGTGTGTGCCGAGCCCAGCAGCTCGCAGCGTGAGGTGACGTACTACCGGGACGTGAAACCGGTGCTCGATGTGAAATGCGCCGGGTGTCACCAGAACGGAGGCATCGCCCCGTTCGCGTTGACGACGCCCCAGCAGGTCCAGGGCATGAAGGACGCCATCCTTCATTCGGTGTGTGAGCGCGCCATGCCTCCCTGGCCGCCCCACCGCGACTGCAACCAGTACGACCACGACCGCTCGCTCTCGGACGAACAGATCGCCCTCCTTCGGGACTGGGTACGTGCTGGTGCCCCGCTGGGCAACGAAAGCGACGCGCCCCAGGAGACCCCCACCGAGAGCCGGCTCACCCGGGTGGACCTCGAGCTGGTCATGCCGGAGCCCTACACGCCCCAGCTCGCTCCAGACGAGTACCGCTGCTTCCTCCTCGACTGGCCCGAGACCGAGGAGAAGTTCATCACCGGCCTCGGAGTGGTGCCGGGCCAGACGGAGCTTGTGCACCATGTCCTCATCGCGAGCGTGCCGCCCGAGGAGGTGGACACCTACGCACGGGCGGACGAGGCCGATCCGGGACCCGGCTTCTCGTGCCCCGGAGGCCCCACCCTTCCGAGTACTCCGAAGGGCACCCCCGTGGCCACGCTGGTGGGTGGCTGGGTGCCGGGCGGAGAAGGAGCGGACCTCGCCGCCGGCACGGGCGTGCGCATCCGCCCGGGCTCCAAGCTGGTGATGCAGATGCACTACAACACCTCGTCCGCCGCTCCCGTGCCGGACGTCTCCAAACTGCTGCTGAAGCTGGACGGCTCGGTGGAGCACGAGGCCTTCATGCTCCCCTTCACCGACCCGCGATGGGTCCGGGACAGGAGCATGTCCATCCCCAAGGGAGAGACCGACGTCGTCCACATCTTCTCCTACGACGCGCTCGAGGCGGCCTCGCGAGCGAGCAGGGAGAAGCTCCGGGACGATGCGGCCTTCACCATCTACGGGGCGGGGCTGCACATGCACCGGCGAGGCACGCGGGCGGTGCTCACCGTCGAGAAGTCGGGCAAGGAGAGCGCGTGCCTGCTGGAGGTTCCCGAGTGGGACTTCCACTGGCAGGGCGTGTACTCGTTGCAGCGGCCGGTGCGTGTCTCGCCCGGTGAGGACCTGCGCCTCGAGTGCCACTGGAACAACGCGGGCTTCCTCCCCCACCATGGAGCGCCGGTGCCCGCCGTGGCGGACCTGAACTGGGGCGAGGGCACGGACGACGAGATGTGCATCGCCTTCCTGTACGTCACCCAGGAGGGATGACGCTCCCCGCGCTCAATGGCCCTTCTGAAGCAGTCCATACCCGCAGTGTGACAGCTCCAGCAATCGGCTGTCTCCAGCACCGACTCCGCCGAGGAGCCCGTGCGCGGCGGAGGTGGCCTCGTGGTACAGACGGCGCCCATGGAAAGCGATCAGCTGTTGTCGTCCTTCGTGAAGGTGCTCGTGTCGGACGCCGAGCGATCGGCTCGGTTCTACGAGGCGCTCGGCTTCAAGCGGGTGAACGCGGATCCGCCCTTCATCCAGCTGCGCTGGGAGAACCAGGCGGAGGTGTATCTGGTCGCCGTGCCCCCGGCGCTCGGGCTTCAGGGCCCGCGAGGCGTGGGCGTGCTGCTGGGATTCCGCATTGGCGCCGTGGGCCTGGAGGAAGTGGCCTCGCGTGCTCGGGCGCAGGGCGCCACCGTCGATGGGCCGACCGTCCAACCGTGGTTCACACGGGAGATCGTCATCTCGGATCCCGACGGCTACCGCCTGAACTTCATCGAGCCCGCGTAGTTCCTGGACGTCTCCCCTCCCCGGCCAGCCCTTCGCCGGAGAGGGGGCGTCACCCCGCGGGACTACACGCCCGCGAACTGCACGCCCTCGAAGACGAGGGTGGGCGTGCGCAGCGCGCTGTAAGCGTAGGGATCGCTCCCCACCGCGACGAGCCGCTTCCAGAAGTCGAGCTGGTTGCCCGAGATGTTCATCTCACTGACCGGCTCGGCGATCTTCCCGCCCCGCACGCGGAAGCCCTGGATGCCGAGGGAGAAGTCACCGGTGACGGAGCTCGAGTTGCCACCGAGGAAGCCCGTCACGAGGATGCCCTCCTTCAGGTCCGCCAGGAGCGCGGGTTGACCCTTCGCCCCGAGCTTCCAGGCGAGGTTCGAGGCGCCCCCCGTCGTCGGACGCGTCTTCAGCTTCCGGCCGTAGTAGGTGTCGATGAAGTAGGAGCGGAGCGTGCCCCCCTCGAACAGGGGCAGCGACCGGGCCGTGATGCCCTCACCGTCGAACAGGCGCGAGCCAAGGCCCCGCTTCACGTGCGGCTCGTCGGTGAGCACGAGCAGATCGCTGCCCACCTTCTGGCCGAGCTTCCCGTCGAGGAACGAGCGCTTCTGTTGAATCGCCGAACCCGACATCGGCCCGAGGAGCATGGACACGAGCCGGCCCGCGGCCCGGTTGTCGACGGCCATCGGGAGCACGGCCGACGCGCCCTTGGTCGCACCGAGCCGCCCCAGGGCCCGCTCCCCGGCACGCCGGCCCAGGGTGCCCGCGTCGGGCAGATCCTCGAAGAAGCGCGCGACGGCGTAGTCGCTCTCCTCCGGCCGGCGCCCATCCGCGTCCTTGACGCTCACCTCGGCCGAGGCGACGAACTGCGTCCCACGGAGACCGCCCTCGAAGCCGTTGGAGCTGACCCGGAACATCTCCCGGAGCGAGTCCCCGAAGCCGGTGGTGACGGACAGGATCGCGCCCTTCGTGTCGGCCGAGCGGGCGGCCGCCTCGAGCTCGCGGGCGAAGCGCTGGCGCTCGTCGGCGGTGAGCTTCTCCTGGCGCGGATCCTCGATGGCCAGGTCCACCAGGGAGCGTCCCTCGTAGAGCTCGGGCTCCGGGAGCCGGCGGTACTCGTCACGCGCCAGCGCGCGCGTCATCGAGATGGAGTCGGAGATGAAGCGCTCCAGGGCCTCGGGGCGCAGGTCGCTCGTGGACACCGCGGAGTAGCGCCCGTCGACGTAGAGCTGCACCGAGAGGCCTCGCGTCGTGGCCTCGGAGACCTTGTCCAGCCGGCCATCGCGCCACTGCACCTCCACCTCGCGCGTGCGGCCCGCCGTGGCCGACGCCTCGGAGGCTCCCTTCTCGCGCGCCAGGGAGACTGCCTGCCGCGCAACATCCGCCAGGTTCGTGTTCGTCGTGCTCATGGTGGCCTCCTCCCTCACGAATTGCGTCCGCCCACGGTGATCGATGCGACCCGGACCGTGGGAATGCCCTGGGACACCGGAACGCCCTGGCCATCCTTGCCGCACGTCCAGCCGCCCTCGTCGATGACGAGGTCATCCGCCACCATGTCCACCTTCTCGAGCACCTTCGGCCCGTTGCCGATGATGTTCACGTCCTTGATGGGCCGGGTGAGCTTGCCGTCCTCGATGAGGTAGCCGTTCTTCACGTAGAAGGTGAAGTCACCCGCGCCGATGTTCACCTGCCCGTTGGTGAAGTTCGAGCAGTAGATGCCCTTCTTCACCGAGGCGATGATCTCGTCACGCTTGTGCGGGCCCGGGAGCATGTACGTCGAGCGCATGCGCGGCAGCGGCGCGAACCGGTAGCTCTCGCGCCGGCCGTTGCCCGTGGGCTTCACCTTGTAGTGCTTCGCGGAGATGGAGTCGTGGAGGTACGTGGTGAGGACGCCGTTCTCCACGAGCATCGTCTTGTCGGGCACGTTGCCCTCGTCGTCCACGTTGATGGCGCCACGCGCGTGCTCGTTCGTGCCGTCATCGACGATGTTCACGAAGGGGTGGGCAATCGGCTTGTTGATCTTGTCCGCGTAGATGGACGTGCCCTTGCGGTTGAAGTCCGCCTCCATGCCGTGGCCGATGGCCTCGTGCAGGAGGATTCCCGAGGAGCCCGCCGCGAGCACCACTGGCATCTCTCCGGCCGGCGGCTGCGTGGACTCGAAGAGGATGGTGGTGCGGTTCACCGCCTCGCGCACCACGCGGTCCAGCCGCTCTGGCGAGTAGAAGTCCAGCCCCGCGCGCCCGGCGACACCGTAGGTGTTCTGCTCGCGCTTGCCGTTCTGCTCGGCCACGCACGACAGGTAGAGGCTCGTCATGGGCTGCACGTCCTCGACGAGCCGCCCGTTGCTGTCGGCCACGAGGACGGCGCCGTGCTCGTCCATGAACGACAGCGTCACCTTGGAGACGCGCGGATCCGCCTTGAAGGCCGCCGCGTTCAGTCCCTCGAGGATGGGCAGCTTCTGCTCGGGGCGCACCGCGTCCCAGCCCAGCTTGAGCACGTAGCGCTGGGGAATGTCCTTGTAGAGGTGGAAGGACTGGGGGCCGGCCCGCGAGGGTCCATCCGCAATCGCCGCCGCCGTCCGGGCCGCGCTGCGCATGGCGTCGAGCGTGAGCTCCTCGGTGTAGGCGTAGCCCGTCTGGTCGCCCTTGACGACACGCACGCCCACGCCGAGCTCCACGGTGGTGAACGCCTTGTTCACCGCACCGTCCTCGAGCGCCATGGAGGTGGAGACGCGGTGCTGGAAGAACAGGTCGCTGTAGTCCCCGCCGCGCGACAGGGCGGCCATCAGGGTCTCGCGGATGAGGTTCTCGGTGACGCCGAAGCGGGCGAAGTACCCAATGGAGTTCGACGGCCCATCCGAGCCGCCTCCAGGCCCTCCCGGGCCCGCCCGCTGCGTCGTCGCACAGCCGGACAGCAACTCGCCCGCTCCCGCCACCGCCAGTGCCGTCGTGCCGTAGCCAATGAAGTCACGTCGCGTCATCCCGGTCTTTCCTCCCGCCATGACTCTTCCTCCCTCGAAGATCACCGCGCACTCGGAGAGTAACCGCACAGCCATGTCAGTATTCCGGAAATCCCCCGCCCCCCTGCATCCGTGGGCTACCCAACAGAGAAAGGACCGGGCGCCCGTGGGTCGTCCCGGCTCGTGGGGGCGAGGCTCAGGACACGGACGTCATGCGCACCACCTCGTCGAAGGAGGTGAGGCCCATGGCCAGCTTGCGCACCGCCGCCTCGCGCAGCGTCCGCGTCCCGCCTCGACGCGCCGAGTCCAACATCTGGTGGTGGTTGGCCCCGCGCGAGATGAGCTCGCGCAGCTCGTTGTTCAGGTTGACGATCTCGAAGGCGCCCGTGCGGCCCCAGTAACCGGTGCCACGGCAGCGCACGCACCCGGCGCCCTTGACGATGCGGACTCCGCCCGGCAGCAGCGGGATGGGAGCACCCAGCATGGCCAGCTCGTCCTGGGTGAGCGTCGTCGGCTGCGCGCAGTGCGGACACACCCGCCGCAACAGGCGCTGGGCCATCATCCCGATGAGGCTCTGCGCCAGCAGGAAGGGCGGCACCCCCAGGTCCTTCAGACGCGCCACCGCGCCGATGGCGTCGTTGGTGTGCAGCGTGGAGAGCACCAGGTGGCCCGTGAGCGCGGCCTGCACGGCGTTCTCCGCCGTCTCCGCGTCGCGGATCTCTCCCACCATGATGACGTCCGGGTCCTGGCGGAGGATGCTGCGCAGTGCGTTGGCGAAGTCCAGCCCCACCTTCGGCTGCACCTGCACCTGGTTGAAGCCGTCCCACACCATTTCGATCGGGTCTTCGATGGTGGTGACGTTGACGTCCGGACCTGCCACCGCCTTGAGCGCTGAGTAGAGCGTGGTCGTCTTGCCGCTGCCCGTGGGGCCGGTAACGAGGATGATGCCGTGGGGCTGGTCAATCCACGACTCGAAGACGCTCTTCTCGTCCGGATCGAAGCCGAGCTGGGCGATGTCCTGCACCAGCGTCTCCGGATCGAAAACACGGATGACCACCTTCTCGCCGAAGGCGGTGGGCAGCGTGGAGACGCGGAGCTCCACCTCGCGGCCATCGCGCTCGGTCTTGATGCGGCCGTCCTGCGGCTTGCGCTTCTCGGAGATGTCGATGCGCGAGAGCGTCTTCACGCGCGACACGATGGGCGGGTGCACACCGGCCGGCAGCGTGTACACGGGGTGCAGCACGCCGTCGATGCGCAGGCGCACCAGCGAGGTGTTGCGCTTGGGCTCGATGTGGATGTCCGAGGCGCGGTTGTCGAAGGCGTAGCGCAGCAGGTAGTCCACCGCCTGCACCACGGGCTGATCCGCCGCGTCCAGCTCCTGGCGGCCACTGAGCGAGACGAGCTGCTCGAAGTTGCCGATCTGCGGCGAGTTCTGGGGGTTGGTGTTGAAGTCATCCGCGGCGCGCGCCAGCGTGCGCTTGAAGCCGTAGATGTCCGCGATGGCCTTGAGGATGTCCGTCTTCGAGGAGAGCACCGGCTCGATGGGCATGCCGGTGAGCACGTGGATGCTCTCGAAGAGCTCCTTGTCGTAGGGGTTGGCCACCGCCACCACCAACCGGCCATCCTGGGCACGCTCGAGCGGCAGCAGCACGTGCTTCTGCGCGAAGGGACGGGACACGGTGCGCGTGGCCAGCGCCATGTCCAGCTTGAGCGGGTCCACCTTCTTGTAGGGGATGCCGGCGGCACGGGCGGCGAGCTCGGTGAGGCGATCCTCGTCGAGCACCCCGCGTCCATCCGCGAGGGGCACCTGGAAGGCGGCGACAATCTCCACCGGGGAGACCTCATAGCGCGCCGCGTCCTTGCCCACGACGCCCTGGTTCTTGAGGACACGAGCCCGTGCGGCCTGCTCGCGGGCGAGGATGTTCTGCGCCTGCTCGGCGGTGAGCACTCGCTGCGAGACGAGCGCCTCGAGGACGAAGGAGAGCGAGAAGTCGGTCTTGCTCCTGGAAGAGGGAGGAGCGGGCGGGGTCACGGGCGCTGGCAACGGCGTCTCCTTGCGGCCACGAAGAACAAAGCAAGAGCGCCGAGGAATCCCGGCGCGTTCACGGAAGAACCCTGGCAACCACACCCGGGGCCGGCCGTCCCTCCCGAGCCCGGCCCGGCGTCGGGAGCCGGGGTGATGGGGGTCGTGCCCGCATCGGACTCGGACGGGCCACACGACGAGCAGCCAGCATCCGTCGGGACGCTTCCACCCAGGCACTGCCCGTTGCCCCCGCAGGTGGCGCCCGCCGGGCAGTCCGCCTGGGTGCGGCACGGAGGCAGGCAACCGGTGGTTCCCCCGGGGAAGGGCGCGCACTGCAGCTTCGAATCACACGTGCCCCGGGAGCAGGTGCTGACGCACATGGAGGCCTTGGACGAGCCCACCTGCTGGCAGGTGGAGCCGTCGGGGCAGGACGAGCACGCCCCCGTCCCACAGGGCTGCGAGCAGATGCCTTGAGGGTGCCCATTCACCTTCAGGCACACCTGGCCCGTGCCGCACTGCGCGTCGTCGGTGCAGGCATCGCCGATGGACACGCCGGGGGTCTTCTTCGGGATGCACCTGCCATCACAGATGCGGCAGGTAAAACCCGACTGGCAGTCCGCCTCGTAGACGCAGGTGGGAATGCAGACGTTGCCAGCAGTCGCGTCGGGCTCGCAGATGTAGTCCTCGCGGCAGGCCGTCGCCACGTCGGGCTGGCACTGCTTCAGGCAGTAGGTACTGCCCCGCGTCGCGACGCAGGTGGAGCCCGAGGGACAGGCCGTCCCCCCGCTGCCACAGGGTACCGAGCAGTAGCCCCCCTCCCAACCCACGCTCCCCGAGGTCCGGACGATCTCCTGCAGGCAGATGCTCTCGTCGGCGTTGCAGTCGAGCGTCACGCTGCAGGGAGTGCCCACGAAGGGGACGCCGGCGTCACCACTGGCCAGCGCCAACGGGCCCCAGGCCAACACTCCGAGCACCCACGCGCTACACAGCAGACCGCGCCACATCGACGACTCCTGTTCCACGAGAGCGGCATCCCAAGAATGCCAGTCTATCCGCGAATCGCCTGGATGGTCGCCTCGACCAGCGCCTCGGGCGTGGGACGATCGGCCACGGCGGCCACCGGAAGCCCGAGCCGCGTCAGCGCCGCCGCCGTCGTGGGCCCGATGGCCACCAGCCGCGCCGCCCCCAACAGCTCACGCCCGGCCGCCTCCAAGAAGGCCTCCACCGTGCGCGGCGAGGCGAAGAGGGCCACGTGCGGCGGCGAGGCCTGGAGTTGCGCCTGGGCCTCGGGCGGCAGCGGCACGGACGCGGAGCGGTACGCCGTCACCCGCGTCACCCTCAACCCATGCTCTCGCAGTGCGTCCTCCAACTCGCGGCGTCCCTCCTCCGCGGCCGGCAACAGAACCTCGTCCTCCGGATCCAGCGCGGGGCGCATGGCTTCGTAGAGCCCCGCCCCGGTGCCCTCGGGGGACTCGACGAACACGTTCAGCCCGTAGCCCTCCACGGTGCGCGCGGTACGCGGCCCCACCGCGGCGATGCGCACCCGCGCCAGGAGCTCCGTCGTGCCAGCCTCTCGCAGCGCCTCCATCAGCGACTCCACCGCCGAGGGGCTCGCGAACACCACCCACTTGTAGCGCTGGATGGACTCCGCGGCCGCCATCAGCGGACGGGGATTCTCCGGAGGCAGCAGCTCCAACAGCGGTACATGCAGCACTTCCGCGCCCTCGTCCTCCAGGAGGAAACACAGCTCCTCCGAGCGTTCACGCGGGCGCGTCACCAAAACACGGATGCCTTCGAGTCGCCTTTCCACGGCCGGGCACTCTAGGACTCCGGCACGGGTGTGGGGCGACCAAAATCACGGAGGATCTCCGCCGCGCCGCGCGACAGCAGATCCTCGGCGAGCGCCTCACCCACCGCGAGCGCCGTCTCCACCGGGCCGCTGCGCTCTCCCTCCACCACCTTCGAGCCATCCGGCCGCCCCACCAGTCCACGCAGGTGGACGGTGTCACCCACCACCGTGGCATGTCCGGCCAATGGGACGGTGCACCCGCCCTCGAGCCGGGCCATGAAGGCGCGCTCGGCCGTCACCGCCACGCGCGTCGTCGCGTCCTCGAGCGGCGCCAGCAGGCCACGCACCTCGGCGTCCTCGGTACGGCATTGGATGGCGAGCACCCCCTGCCCCACCGCCGGCAGGCTGACGCTGGTGGGCAGCACCTCGGAGATCTCCGTCTCCAACCCCAGACGCTTGAGACCCGCGTAGGCGAGCACCGCGCCGTGCAGATCCAGCTCGCGCATGCGAGCCAGCCGGGTCTGCACGTTGCCGCGCAGGCTGATGATCTCCAGGTCCGGCCGCCGCGAGCGCAGGATGCAGCTGCGCCGCAGCGAGGACGTGCCCACGCGAGCCCCCTTGGGCAGCATGTCCAGCGAGAGCCCGGCGGGGCTGCAGAAGGCGTCGCGCGGATCCTCCCGCTTGGGCACCGACGCGAGCAGCAGGCCCGCGGGCAGCACGGACGTCATGTCCTTGAGGCTGTGCACGGCCAGGTCCGCGCGGCCATCGAGCAGCGACTGTTCAATCTCCTTCACGAACAGCCCCTTGCCCCCCACGGAGGACAGGGGCGCGGAGAGGAACCGGTCGCCCGCGGTGGTCATCTCCACGAAGGAGACCTGCAAACCCGGGTGCTGCTGGGCGAGCAGCGAGCCCACGTGACGGGCCTGCCAGAGCGCCAGCGGGCTCTGCCGGGTAGCGATGCGTACGGCCTTCATCCCTTGCCTCCGTTGACCACCACGTTGGGTCCGGCCGTTCCCGCGGGCGCGGGCACTTCGTCGAGCCCGAAGAGCTCGGCGGCGGCTCCGGCCAGCCGGTTGCCCTCGTGCTCGGGACCCACCGCCCTCAACCGGGCCGTGGGCTCGTGCAGCAGCTTGTTGACGATGGCGCGCGCCATGGCCTCGACGCTCTTGCGCTGCTTGTCGGTGAGGCCGTCACCAATGGAGGAGAGCGTGCGCTCCACCTCGGCGCGGGCGATGGCCTCACCGCGCTGGCGCAGCTGCGCGAGCACGGGCACGCCGTTGCGCACGGCCTTGTCACGCACGAAGCGAGCCACCTCCTGGGCCACCAGCACGCCCGCCTTCTGCGCCTCCTCGGCGCGGGCGGCGGCGTTGTCCGCCACGAACTTCTGGATGTCGTCCACGTCGTAGGCGTGCACCCAGTCCAGCTCCCCGACCTCGGGGGCGATGTCTCGCGGCACGGCCAGGTCCACCATGAAGAGGGTCCGGTACTTGCGAGCCTTGCCCACCGCGCCCACGTTCTCCTTCGTAAAGAGGGGCAGCGGCGACGCCGTGCTGCACACCACCACGTCCGCCGCGGTGAGCAGCGTGAACAGCTCCTCGAAGGGGCGCGCGGTGGCCCCCACTTCCGCCGCGAGCGACTCGGCGCGCGACAGCGTACGGTTGGCCACGAAGAGCCGGGTGGCGCCCGCCTGCTTCAGGTGACGCGCCGCCAGTTCCGCCATCTCGCCCGCGCCCACCAGCAGCACCGTCTTGTCCCGGAGCCCGTCGAACACCTTGCTCGCGAGCGCCACGGCCGCGCTGGCCATGGAAGTGGCGGCCCGGCCGATGGCGGTCTCCGTGCGCACCCGCTTGGCGCAGCCGAAGGCCGCGGCGCACACGCGCGTCAGCTCGCCCCGCACCGCGCCCGAGCCCTGGCCCCGCTCGAAGGCGTCCTTCACCTGGCCCAGGATTTGAGCCTCGCCCAGCACCATGGAGTCCAGGCTGGCCGACACCCGGAAGAGGTGGACGAGCGCGTCCTCGCCCCGGTGCTCGTAGAGGTGCTCCAGCGTCTCCGGGCCACCGAGCTGTTGCAGTGCGCCGCGGGCGCTCTCGCGCACCTGGTTCATGTCCGGCGCGGCCAGGTACAGCTCCACCCGGTTGCAGGTGGACACGAGCAGCGCCTCGTTGGGCGCCTGGGCCAGGTGCTGCAACAGCTCCACCTGCCGGTCCTCCGGCAACGCGAGCCGCTCACGAACGGACAGGGGCGCCGTCCGGTGCGACAGACCGATGCACAGGAACTCCATGGCTAGCGCCAACCTCCCCCGACGTGGGTGAAGTCATACGACGAGAGGAAGCACACCAGCAGCAAGGCGAACCCCGTCATGGTCAGCAGCGCGACACGCCGGCCTCGCCATCCTCCGAAGGAGCGGGCACTGACGAGCGCGGCGAAGACCCCCCAGGCCACCAGCGTGGCGATCTGCTTGGACTGCCAGGCCCAGACGAAGCCCGGTGCCCCGCTGGAGAAGAAGGCCCCGGTGACGAGCGTCACCGACAGCGCGATGAAGCCCAACACCACGAGCTGGCGGTTGAGGGTGTCGAGGAACTCCAACGAGGGCAGGCGCGCGAAGAGCAGGCCGAAGCGCTTGCCCTTCACCTGGCGCTCCATCAGCAAATACATCCCCGCCACTCCGGCGGCCACGGCCGAAGCGGCCACACCCAGCAGCGCGATGGAGATGTGCAGGGGAAGCAAGGGCCGCTGCACATCTGAGTGAAGCGGGTGCCCCCCGTCCAGCAGAACTCCCGGCAGCAGCACCGCCACCGCTAATGGCGTGATGAAGGCGCCAATCACCGGCTTGCGGTAGCGCACATCCACCACCAGGAAGATGGCGAGCAGCAGGAAGGCGAAGGTGGAGAAGCCCTGGGCCATGCCGACGGGACGGCCGCCCTGGGCCCCGAAGAGCCCGAAGAGGGCCACTCCATGCAGGGCCAGTCCCATGCCCACCAACATGCGGCCGGTGGTCGCGAACGCCCCCAACTGCCGGACGAGGTAGGCCAGATAGACCAGCGCCGCGACGACGTAGGCGTGGCAGGCGAGGGAGACCAGCGCGTGGTTCATGGCAGGACAACCCAACAGGCTGAGCGGCTCAGCCCATTTTGTTCAGAAGGAAGGCGGCGAGGAGATCCGTCTCGGAGCCCGGCTTGCCCTCCGCCGACGCGGCATCCGAGGGAGAGACGGGCACCTCGGCCAGATAACCGGGAACCACTTCGTATGCCGTGTCTCCGAGCAGCACCGAGTCGGCCATCTGCTCGGCTCCCAGGGTCTTGAGCTGATCCTCGGTCTTCACCTTGCTCACCAGACCGTTGGCGTCCTCGCCGGTGACGAGCTGCACGATGTGCACGGCCGGTGTCACCGGGTACACACCTTCCTCACCGGTCACCACCAGTACCCCGTCCTTCACGTCCGCTTTGTCCTCCAGTGCCCACTCCTCGAGCTGGGTCTGGGGAAGGAAGAGCCTCATCACGGCGCTAGCTTACACCTCTGCGCTCCGAGCCGAAGCGCCATCTGCCATTCCACCCTGAACGTCTTGCGACCCTCCCGCCCCGTCCGCATCTAAGCAGGCGAAGGGGCGGGAAGAATCCCGTCCTTGCAGGCCCGGCGGACGCGTACTAGAGCACGCGCCTCCTTGCTTACCTGCATGCCGGAGGAGACACATGGCAGGCGATGACGTGATGAACATCGGGGATGGGGATTTCGACAAGGAAGTGCTGAAGTCCGACCAGCCCGTACTGGTGGATTTCTGGGCGACGTGGTGTGCCCCGTGCCGGGCCATTGCCCCCGCCGTCGCGGAGCTGGCGACCCAGTACAAGGGCAAGGTGAAGGTGGCGAAGATCAACATCGACGACAACCAGGACACGCCGCAGCAGTACGGCATCCGCTCCATCCCCACCCTGCTCGTCTTCAAGGGCGGCAAGGTCGTGGAGCAGATCGTCGGCGCCGTGCCCAAGACGAAGCTCGAGGCCGCGCTCAAGAAGGTCATCTGAGCCGGACCTCGTCCCGCGCGGGAGGCCCGCTCCCGGGTCTCCGCGCGGTGACGCAGTGCGCAGGGCCTATTCGCCCCGCCACGTATCCGAGGGGTTGTTGGCCTTGAGGAGCTCCCACGCGGCGAGCGCGTCCACCACCCGCTCCAGCTCGTTGGGCAGGCCGCGCGCCCGGTTGGAGCGCAGGTATTCCTCGGCGAAGGTGCGCAGCCGCATGTCCAGGAAGAGGCGCGCCAGCGACACCTCCGTCTGTCCGTAGAACTCCTCGAAGCGGATGCCGAAGCCCGAGGTCTCTTCCTCGCGGCGGGCCCGCTGCTCACGCACGATGCGGGCGCGTGCCTCGACGGGCGCCCCACCCTGCTCCAGCGAGAAGCGCACCCGGAGCTCCGTGTCCAGGGGCAGGAAGAAGGTGCTCTCCACGAAGGCTCCCCCCACACTCACGTTGGCCGAGCGCAGGGTGGCGGTGAAGCGCCGGGCGCCTTCGCCATCGTCGATCCACAGCTCGAAGTTCGTGGCGAGCCGTGCGCGGGGAAAGTGCCGGTGCTCCACCTCTTCTTCGGGGGCCGTCTCGATGATGGGCGAGAAGAAGCTCCGCGGTGAGGAGGGTGACGCCGGGGAACGAGCAGGTAGCCCGGGTCTCGCAGGAGGCGGTGCCACGGGAGCCGTGCGGCGCAGAGGATCCACGCGCGGAGCGGGCGCGACGGGCGGCGTCACGCGAGCCGGCTCCATCCGGGGAGCCGGTGGAGGCTCCACTCGCGGGGCCGGCGGAGGAGCTGCCTGCGTACGCTCGGTGACCTCCGCCTGCTCGGCGGGTGCCTTCTTCCGGGAGCCCTTCCTGTCCATCTTCTCCTCCAGGGGAACGGACAGATTTCCATACCCCAACCGGCGCCTTTCATACACCATGCGCGCCCCCGTCCGCGCGCGGAGATTGCATGCTGGGAAACCTCCTGAAGCCCGAGTTCGACGCGCTCATCTCCGCCAAGGACTGGAACGCCCTGCGCGAGGCCTTCTCGGAAATGGATCCGGCGGACGTGGCCGAGGTCGTCGAGGATCTGCCCGAGGACGAGAGCGGCATCATCTTCCGGCTGCTGCCTCGCGACATGGCCGCGCTCGTCTTCGAGTACCTGCCGCCGCACCAGCAGACGGAGATCGTCGGGACCCTGGGCAAGGAGCAGCTGAAGAACCTGCTGGACGAGATGGCGCCGGACGATCGCACGCGCCTGCTCGAGGAGCTGCCGGCCGAGGTGACGAAGCGGCTGCTCACCACGCTGTCCCCGGAGGAGCTGAAGGTCGCCCGCAACCTGCTGGGCTACCCGGAGAAGAGCGCCGGCCGCTACATGACGCCGGAGTACCTCACCATCCCGGGGAACCTGACGGCGGGCGAGGCGCTCGAGTACGTGCGCGCCCACGGGCAGGGCCGCGAAACGCTGCACGTGCTCTATGTCGTGGACGAGAAGGGGCGGCTGCTGGACGACGTGCGGCTGGCCTCGCTGGTGCTGGCGGATCCGAAGTCGAAGGTGACGGACATCCATGACCGGCAGCTGGTGAGCATCCCGGCCACGGCGGATCGCGAGGAGTTCATCAGCCTGTTCGAGAAGTACGACCGGGTGGCGCTGCCCGTGACGGACTCGCGGGGCGTGCTGGTGGGCATCATCACGGTGGACGACGTGCTGGACGCGGCCGAGGAGGAGGCCACCGAGGACATCCAGCGCATCGGCGGTATGGAGGCCCTGGAGGCGCCCTACCTGGACATCGGAATCGCCGGGATGCTGCGCAAGCGCGTGGGCTGGCTGACGGTGCTCTTCGTGGGGCAGATGTTCACCGCCACCGCCATGGCCTACTACCAGGACGCCATCGCCCAGGCGGTGTTCCTCAGCGCCTTCGTGCCGCTGATCATCTCCTCGGGAGGCAACTCGGGCTCGCAGGCCACCTCGCTCATCATCCGCGCGCTGGCCGTGCGCGACGTGACGCTCAATGACTGGTGGAGGGTGGCCACTCGGGAGATCATCAGCGGCCTGGCGCTGGGCGTCTTCCTGGGGCTGCTGGGCCTCTTCCGGATCCTCATGTGGCCCCAGCGCGAGGTGCTCTACGGCCCCCACTTCGCCTGGGTGGGCGTGGCGGTGGGCCTGAGCGTGGTGGGCGTGGTGACGTTCGGCACGCTTTGCGGCTCGATGCTGCCCTTCCTGCTGCGGCGGCTCGGGTTGGATCCCGCCACCGCCTCGGCGCCCTTCGTGGCCACGCTGGTGGACGTCACCGGCGTGATCATCTACTTCACCGTGGTGACCCTCATCCTCACCGGCCGCGCGCTCTGAACCGGCCGCGCGCTCCGGGCCCTCGGGTGTGGCTCACCGCCCCGAGACGACGTTCTGGTCTCCGGCGGAGCCCCCACCCCGCTGCCCCCGGTACTCATTGTCCGGGACGTGGATGAGGACGACCTCCATCACCTTGTTGCGCCGGGTCTGGCTCGTCTCGGAGAGCACGTTGCCGCGCCACTGGTACGGATCCGCGGTGGCCGTGCGCGGAGCCTCGACCAGCTCCGTCTCCGCGAGCGACAGGCGACGGATGAGACACTCCGCCCGGAGCACCACCTGCAGATCATTGTCCTGGGTGGGATCTGGCGCCGCCGGAGGGAACTCGTCCACGTTGTCCGAGAGGGTGACGCGGAAGTCGGCGGGGTGGCTGCCGTCGACCACGCTTCCGTCGATGCGGCCGAAGGAGCCCTCGCCCCACTTGGTGGGGTCCATCTCCTCCGGGTTGTTGTAGCCGGTGGAGCCGGGCATCCCCGCCAGCATGTCGTTCCACCGGGGGTAGCGGTCGCCGTAGAACTTGCGGCCCCACTGCGCGGCGGACTCGGCACACGTCTGCGCGTCGATGTCGCGCACGGAACGGCCACTGCGCTCCCGCTCCGCTCCCGTGTAGGCGAGCACCCCGAAGATGATGAGGGCGAGCAACAGCGTCACGGCCAGGGCCGTCAGGAGGGTGGAACCACGTGGAGCACGGGACTTCATGTGACGCTCTCCTGCCATCAGATGCGCGGGGCGACGAGGTTCTTGAGCAACACCACGGTGCTGAGCACACGGCGACGGTACCCGCTGGAGGGGGGCCGCGTGCCCGCGCTGTCGAGATCGATTCCCCGCTCGAACGGGGTGTCTTCGTTCGTGACGAACGCGCCCTTGTCGTTCACCAGCGTGTTGCTGGTGCGCGCCGAGAGACTGACGCGGGCGAAGGAGAGCCCCGGGTCGAGCACAGGGCCGGTGGGTCCCTCGTCGGTGTAGGCGTTGGCGCCGCTGCCATCCGCCACCCCATCGTCGTTGCGGTCATATGCCCACTGCACCTGGAAGTCCTCGACGTTGCGCGCCAGCACCGTCTGCTGGAGCGGCGCGAGCGTCCGGGGATCCAACGTCTCCATCACCAGGTCGGCGCGCTCCGCGGCGGTCCCGGCCGGAGGCACGTACACCACGCGGTAGCGGATGACCTGGACCGGGAACACCGTGGCACCGGGCTCGATGGGAATCTGCGAGTCCTGCAGGGCGGTGGGATCGTTCGCGCCCACGTCCAGGTCCACGGACCTCAGCGCCCCGTTGAGGGTCTTGCGCGTGAAGGTCACGAGCATGGCGCGCTGGAAGTTGGTGACGAGCGCGCTCTCCCCGTTCAGGAAGACATCGCGCTGGACCCCGGGCGTCGTCGGCTGACGCCCATCCGGCGCCACGCTGAGCACGTGGGGCGTGAGCGCCCCCACCAGCACGGAGCGCCGATCCGCCGCGTAGCGCAGGAGCGTCAGCGAGTCGGGTTTCTGCGGCATGGTCGGCTCATGGAGGGCCACCGCGCCGTTGGTGAAGAGCACGGCCGGGCGCTGCTGCCGCGCGCCGGTCGCATCCATGAACGAAAACACGCCGCCCCCGGCGCCCGCGGAGGACATGGCCCGGGCCACGTGCCGCAGGGCCGTGCGGGCCTCCTCGTTGGCGTCCGACAGCAGCTGCTGGTTGCGCTGCATCCGCCCGGCGGCCAGCAGCACCGCCGCGGCCGCCGCGAGCATCAACACGCCGAGCGCCGCTCCGATGAGCAGCTCGATCAGGGTCAGGCCGCGCTCGGAGCGCCGCACCCGGGCTACCGGGTCAGGAGGGCACTGGTGACGACGCATTGGGAATCACCCTCGTTGAAGTCCTTGCACTCCCCATCCGACGCGTGGCTGACCGCGACGAAGATCCGCCAGAGGTCCCCCTGGGAGCCCGCGGCGGCGACCCGCTGGAAGCGCACATAGCGGCGGTACTGGCAGGTGGGGTGATGGCCCTCATCGACCGTCCCGGTGCGCCTGCAGGGACGGCCGTAGATGTCCACCCACCCCACCAGGGACGGCTGGCTCCCGTCACACAGCTCCGCCAGCGTGCTGCCAAAGTGCTCCTGGCAGTCCGCGGGAGTCCCATCGGGGAGGAAGCCCGCCGAGGCCGCCGCGCGCAGCTTCGTCTTCTGATCGCCGAGCGTCAGCCCGTCCAGCCGCTGCTGCGCCAGGCGCATGGCCACGTAATGGCGGTACGAGGCGCTGGAGGACCGGGCGGCGATGGTGTTGGCGGACACCAACGCCAGCGCCGCCACCGCCACCAGCGCCATGGCCACCATCACCTCGACGAGGGTCAGACCCCGTGGATGTCGCGTGCCGCGCATGGGCCACCTACTCCGAGAGCGCACGGCCCAGGTCCAGCCAGGAACCCACGCGCGCCGGGGTGCGCTTGCCACCCAGCCCCGTCGTCGGCACCGCGCCACCCAAGGCAGCGGGCGGAGTCCTCTGCAGACCCACCATGCTCTGGGTGATGATAGTGCCGTCGGGCAGCACGAGCCCACCCGCCGCCGCCTTGCCGCTCTCGCCCACCACCTTGTCCGCCGTGGCCTGACTCAGGTCGAGCACGTGGGTGCGTCCCTGCATGTCCGAGCTGAAGGGATCCGACTCGGTGGTGCCGTAGGCCGAGGTGAGCACGATCTTGCTGCCCACGAGCTTCGGCGAGCCCACGGCCCGCTCCTTCTCCGCCAGCTCGAGGTACAGGGCGGCCCCCGGCTTCGTGGTGCCCCGCAGACCCATCTGGGCGTCCAGCGACGACGAGACCTGGGTCTGCTTGTCATAGGAGAGCTGATCGCGGATGCGCAGATCCTCCGGGTTGGACGCCACCACGTACACCCGGCCCTTGATGGTGGGGTTGACCGCGAGCACCCAGTCCGGTCCTCCGGTGCCGAAGACGAGCGCCAGCTTGCCGGCGGCCGCGTTGCCCACGCCCAGGGAGGAGAACATGCCCCCCGCCAGGCTGTAGGGCAGCCGCATGATGGCGGGCACGGTGCTGATGGGGTGCTGCGCGTTGTTGGTGGTGAAGAGCGGGTAGCTGCCGGAGCCCGTGGTCACGCTGTCGAAGTAGTTGAGGTTGACGCCCGTGTGGATGGACAGCTCCCAGAGCCGGCCCTCCATGTCACCCACGTACACGCGGTCCATGCTGCCGTCGCCGTCCACGTCCAGCGTGGAGGTGCCTCCCGGCACGGAGTTGGAGGTGGTGGCGCCGTAGGGCCGCTCCCACTGCCAGAGCTTCTTGCCCGTGCCCGCGTCGAGCGCGAACACCTGCATCTGCTGCGCCCCGGTCCTCGCGCCGTTGGTGGAGACGATGAGCTGGAAGGTGGGCCGGTTGCCCCGGCGCACCGGAACCAGGTTCATGTCCAGCGAGTCCCCGAGGTCCGTGTAGTTGTAGGGGCCCGTGAGCGTCGCCGAGGACAGCTCCTTGTAGTTGGGCGTGGGGCCGCCCGCCTTGTCCGACCACAGGAAGGCCGTGTTGTTGACTGCAACGGGGTCATCCATGTGATCCACGCTCGCCGTCACGTCCCACAAGACGATGGGCTTGAGCGGATTGGTCACATCCAGCGCGAAGATCTCCCCGCCCAGCCGGCCGGAGCCGGAGACGAGCACCGTGCGCCAGCGGAAGATGCCGGTGTTGCGCTCGTCTGGAGAGAGCACACCATCCGCGTTCTTGTCCTCGTAGTCGACGTACACGTCGGACACCACGGGCGACACGTCCACCCGGGCGTTGTTGGTGAGCAGGCGGGAGAGCTGGCCCTTGGGGATGAAGGCCCACACCTCCGTGCCCTGAGCCGGCGGCGTGAAGTTGACCCCGGAGCCCCGCAGGTAGAGGGCGTGGAGCTGACCGTCGAGCCCTCCGATGTAGATCATCTCCGGCCGGGTGACCTTGATGTACTGGCTGGCGCCGACCACCGCCGCGCTCGCATGGTCCAGGCCGCCGAGCGTCGCGCGGACCTCGCCGAACTGGCGGTTGTCACAGTCGGAGATGGTGGGCGTCATCGTGTCCGTCCTGTTGCTGTCGGTGGTGTCGTGCGCCACGCAGTAACCGCGCACCCGCTGCAGGAAGTGCTGGCTCGTGTGGTTGAGCTCCGTGAGCTTCGAGGCCGGGACCGATGGGTCGATCTTCCCGTTGCCGTCCAGGTCCACCACGCTCACGCCCGCGGAGTTACGGTCCAGCGTGAGCGCCTCCTGGAGATCGCACATCCCCTCGATCTTCCCGGTGGTCTCCGTATCCAGACAGCTGGAGCCGAGCTGCGCCAGGTTGAAGGACACCCGCTTGAGCCCCTCCTGGTTGGAGCCCAGCACGGTGAAGATGTTGCGGCTGCCCGGGGCGGGCACGCGCTCGGAGGCCTCCCACTCGGCGTTCTTGCTGAAGCCCTGGCGGTTGGTGTCGATGTTGTCGGCCAGCAGCGAGCGGAACCGGCCCTCGATGTAGGGGAAGACCCAGTCCGCGGCCTTGTCCGCGCGGAAGTTGATGCGCTCGGGGAAGAGCGCCTGGGGCGGCGTGTGCAGGTAGGTGCCCGACAGGACGTGCACCTGATTCACCGAGCCGTCCGCCTTGTAGGTGACGTCGGCCACCGGCTCGGAGCGGCTGGTCTCCAGCGACTCGGGCTTGAAGGCCAGGTTGAGCAGCGTGTTGAGCACGATGCGGTTGCCGGCGGTCGCGGCCGAGAAGCTGTGGCCGGCCAGGTAGAGCACGTTCCCCTTCTGGCGGTTGTTGTCCTTGGGACGCGAGATGTAGATGTCCCAGCCGTCCTTGGCGGCGGTGCCCGACTTCGTGGAGATCATCTGCACGGTGCCCGTGCCGTAGTTCTTGCTCCTGCGCGGCCGGAAGCCCTCGACGGCACCGAAGGTGAGGGAGAACGGGTAGTCGCCCTTCTGGCTGAAGAGGTCCGCGTAGTTGCGGAAGATGTAGCAGTCACCCCGGACGCCCGGATCCGAGCAGTCCTGCCCGTTCGGCGCGAAGCCCGATTCGCCGACGAGCTGGTTGGTCGTCATGGTCTGCAGACCCACCCCCGGGTTGTTGTCCGTCGTCGACATGAACTGGGTGGGATCGTTGTCGTCGTAGAGCTCGCGGCTGGAGTCGTCCGCCTTGAAGCTGTCCTCGTACGTCGCGATCGACGCGCACTCGTTGAAGATGCTGTTCCCGAGGTCCACGAAGTGGGAGATGTTCGCCAGCGCGGCCTTGAGGTTCGCCTGCTGCGAGCGATCTCCCTCCCAGTGCGGAGACCACAGCACCTTGTAGTACGTCTTGTTCGGCGTGCTCGCGTTCGGCGCGTAGTTGATCTTCCCCTTGGGGAAGCTGGCGGTGGAGATCAGATCCCTGTCCTGATCGAGCACGTCGAAGATCTTCCCGTGGCTCTCGAAGGTGCCCTCGGCGCCCGCGAAGTTCAGGCCGGCGTTCTTGAGGTACTCGCGGAGGATCTCCACCGAACCGGCGTTCGACGTGTTGCGCCCCCGGACGAGCGCGATGGGGGGAGGAACCTCGTTCATGATGCGGGCGATGGGGGCCACGAAGGCGTTGTTGACCCGGTGCACGCGGACGTTGAAGTTCGAGCCCGGGGCGCAGTCGACGCCGCCTTCACTGCCGCGGAACAGCGCGAAGTCGGCGTGGTTCTTCAGCAGGTCCACCGCCTTGGCCGCATCGGTGGCGTCGATGAGGAAGGGCCCGCCCATGTAGCGCAGCCGCGCCTGGTTCCGGTCCACCTTGAAGGCGCCCTCCCCCGTGCCGTTGGGGTTGGAGCTCGTGTCGAAGGTGTCGAAGTCATCCTTGAAGGTGCCCCGGGCGTTCTCCAACAGGGACACCGGCCGGCCGCTCGCCTTGGCCACCTCGAAGTCACACCCGTCGATGTACACCGCCGGGGAGTCCACCTTGGTCTTGCACCGGTGGTGACTCGTCTTGTTGGGCTGTACCGCCCAGTACACGGTCACCCCCTGCTGCAACAGGCGGTAGACGAGCCCATAGGCCGACGTTGCCCCACACTGGGTCTGGTAGGCCTTCTGCATGGGGATGATGAGAGAGCCCTGCTCGAAACGAACGTCTGTGGCGCCCGCTGTCACGGGCAGCAACATCAGACACACGAGCAGCAACGGGCGGATGCGAAGCGCTGTCATCTTCGTCCTCCGAAAGGAGCGCGGGGGGAGTCCCGACCGGGGGGTCGGATCTGCGCCTACACTTTCGGTGGCGAACATACAGCAAGCCAGCCGGTAAAGAACATAGAGAACAGGTAAAACCGTGAGGGTATACCTGCCCCGTCATCCGACTAGAGCCTCCCTGAGAGGGAGGAAACCTACTCTGGGGAGCTCAAAACATATGGCGGCGCATGCTGATGTTCACCAGCAGACCAATGCTGAGCATCACGCTGAGCAGGGAGGAGCCGCCGTAGCTGAGCAGCGGCAGGGTGATGCCCGTCACGGGGAGCAGGCCGATGACCATGCCGATGTTCTCGAACACCTGCCAGAAGATCATCGACACCACGCCCACCGCCACGAAGGCGCCGAACCTGTCCCGGGCGTTGAAGCCCACACCCAACCCCAGGGTGAAGATGAGGCCGTAGAGCACCAGCAGGAGCACGCACATGAGGTAGCCGTGCTCCTCGGCCCACACGGAGAAGATGAAGTCCGTGTGCTGCTCGGGGAGGAAGGACAGGCCCGTCTGGGTCCCCTCCTTCCAGCCCTTGCCGTGCAGGCCGCCGGAGCCCACGGCGATCTTCGACTGGGCGGCGTGGTAGCCGCTGCCCCGCAGGTCCGACTCCGGATCCAACCACCCGGAGATGCGCTTGCTCTGGTGCGACTTGAGCATGTGCCGGACGATGGTGGTGCGCGGCTCGGGCACGTCCCGCACGTAGTCGTTCCAGATGATGATCGCCCCGGCGAGCAGGCCCACCACCATCACCGCCACCAGGTACCAGCGCACCTTGCCGAACAGGATGACGGTGAGCGAGGACAGGAAGATCATCAGCGCGGTGCCCAGGTCCGGCTGCACCAGCACCAGCACGAAGGGCACCATCACCACCAGCACCGGCTTCACCAGGCGCTTGAGGCCGTAGGAGCCGTCTCCAGGCTTGAAGTCGTCGTGGTAGACCTTGGCCAGCATGAGCAGCACGCCGATCTTCATGAACTCGGCGGGCTGGATGCGGATGGGGCCCAGCACGAACCAGCTCTCGGCGCCCTTGGCCTTGTGGCCGATGAGCCGCAGCGCGAGCAGCGCCAGGATGTTGAGCACGTAGATAGGCAGCGCCATCCGGTGCAGGAAGCGGTAGTCCACCAGGCACACGACGAGCCCGGCCACCAGGCTGACGCCCAGGTAGATGGCCTGGCTCGTCCACACGGGCGAGGCCTGCGCGCGCGAGGCCGAGGCCAGGTTGAAGATGCCCAGCCCCGACACCGCGAGGACACTGAAAATGAGTCCCCACGGGATGTGGGGCACCATCCGCCGCTCAATCCGCAGTTGCATCGTCCCCTCTTGACCCCGGGGCACCCCGGGTGAGCGCGACGTCGTCCAGGCTCGGCGCGTTGGGCAGCGTCGACACATAGGGCGTGTTCTGGCGCTGCGGCGGGTTGGCCGCGTCCTCCTTCTTCAGCTCGAAGTACTTCTGGATGACCGCCATGCCCGTGGGTCCGGCGTCCACACCACCGTGGCCACCGTGCTCGTTGATGACGACCACGGCGATCTCCGGATTGTCTGCGGGCGCGAGCGCGGCGAACCACGCATGGTCGCGCTGGAAGAAGTCCATCTGCTGCGTCTTGAGGCGCACCGCGCCGATCGTGGCCACCTGCGCGGTGCCCGTCTTGCCCGCCACCACGACGTCCTTCAGCCCGGCCTTGAAGGACTGGTAGGTCCTGTAGGCGGTGCCACCCGGCTCGTTCACCACCGACACGAGCGCATCCATCACCGCCTTGCGGTGCGCCTCGGGAATCTCCACCTTGCGCACCACCTGCGGATCGAACTGCTGGAGGACCTCGCCATCCAGGCCCTCGACGCGCTCGACGAGCTGCGGCTTGTACAGCGTGCCGCCGTTGCCGATGGCCGCGTACACCATGGCGAGCTGCAGCGGCGTGACGTTGACGTCGCCCTGGCCCATGGAGCTGTTGAGCGCCATGCCCTTGGTGTAGCCGCCTGGGGACAGTTTGTTGTGGTACTCGCTGGAGGGCATGATGCCCGGCACCTCGGCGAGCACGCCGATGCCCGTGGGAGCGCCCAGACCGAACGCCTTGCCCATCTCCGCGATCGGATCCAACCCGATGGTATCGGCCACCTTGTAGAACCAGGAGTCACACGAGTACTGCAGCGCCGTCTTGCCGTTCACCGGGCCGTGGCCGCTGTCCTTGTGGCAGCGCCAGGTGCGCGCGCCGAGCCGGTAGCCGCCCGTGCAGTTCACCGTCGTCTCCGGCCGGAAGAGGCCCGACTTGTAGGCCGCCAGCGCGGTAATCACCTTGAAGGTGGAGCCCGGGCTGAAGTGGTTGGCGGAGACGCGGTTGATCATCGGCTGGAGCGGATCCTTCGCCAGCGAGGCCATCTGCGCCGGAGTGACGCGGCCGGTGAGCAGGTTGGGGTCGAACCCGGGCCGAGACACCAGCGCGCGGATGAGGCCCGTCTTCACGTCCACGGCCACCACCGCGCCCGCCGCGCCCGGGAAGGCCCGCTCGGCCGCCTCCTGCAGGCGCATGTCGACGGACAGCACCAGGTTGTTGCCCGGCCGCGACGGCACCACCGCGTCCTTGCCCAGCTTGTCGCTGAACTCCTCGATGACCTTGCCGCGCGCGTTGACGACCTCCTTGCGCACGCCGTCCGTGCCGCGCAGCGTGGTCTCGAAGTAGCGCTCCAGGCCGCGCCGCCCGATGTAGTCGCCCAGCGCGTAGTGGCCCCCCTCCGATTTGAGCTTCTCGAGCTCTTCGGTGGTGATTTCGTTCATGTACCCGAGCACGTGCGAGAGCACGCTCGAGGTGCGGTAGTTGCGGTGTGGCACGGGCACCACTTCCACACCGTCCAGCATGTCGCGGCGGGCGTTGATGCGGTCGTACTCGTCGCGCGTCAGGTCGATGCGCACCGGCAGGGGCTGGAAGGGCGCCGTGCGGCGTGCCGCGCGGACCTGCTCGTCCACCCTCTTGCGCGAGGCCTCGTCCCACCCGAGCAGCTCGCCCAGGCGCGGCAGCACCTCCTCGGAGCAGTTGGTGCAGAAGGCCGGGGTGATGAAGGCGTCGAAGGAGGGACGGCTGTCCACCAGGATGGTGCCGCGCCGGTCCTTGATGAGGCCGCGGTCCGCGCGCAGGCGCACCTCCTTCACGAAGTTCGCCACGCTCTTGGCGGCGTACTCCTCGCCCTGGGTGATTTGAAGGCGGTAGAGCTGGACGGCGAGCGCCACCATCCCGGCCACCATGGCCAGTCCCACCCACACGAAACGGCGCTTGAGATCGCGCCCGGGAGTCGTCTCGGACAGCGTCGGAGGCGTCACCGCAGCAACCCCGCTGAAGAAGTACGGTCCTGCGAGGCCTCGAAGCGCTTCAGCAGGGGATAGAGGAACACGGCCGCCACGCCCGTGAGCGTCACCTGCAGGGGCAGGCCCGGCAGCGACGCCAGGGGAGTGCCTTCCTTCGTGGTGAGCCAGGTGAAGAAGCCCGCGAGCATGCCGTGGCCCACGTCCGCGCCCATGGCGAAGAGGGCGAAGGCCGCGCGGCCGCGCACCTCCACCAGGCTCACCACCAGCTTGCCCACCAGGAAGGTGAAGACGGCCAGGAAGGTGAAGAGGCCGGTGGGCTGCCCGCTCATCAGGTCGAGCAGGTAGCCCACCGCGAAGGAGGAGATGGCCCCCTCCTGGGTATTGGCGCGCATGGCCAGGAAGGCCACCAGCACCACCGTCACGTCGATGCGGCTGATGGCCAGGCCCAGCTGCTGCACCATCACCGACTCCAGGGTGAGCAGCAGCAACGCCAGTCCGATGGTGACCAGGAACTTCATCTAACGCTCACCTCCGGAACCACCCGCCGAGCCCTGCACCAGGGCGCCGAAGGGATTGCCTCGCACGAGCACCTCCTCCAGCCGCGTGGTGTCCACCGCGGGCTCCACGTCACCGCCCAGGAACATGCCGTGCTCCGTCTTCTCCAGGTTCGTCACCTTCCCCACCACCAGGCCCGGAGGGTACACGCCATCCGTGCCGGAGGTGATGATGAGATCGCCCACCTGGACATCCTCGGTGCGCAGCATGTTCTCCAGCCGCAGCGGGCCCTTGCCCTCGCCCGCCGCGGTGCCTCGCGCCCGCGAGCGCTGCACTCTGACACCCACCCGGCTCTGAGCGTCCGTCACCAGCGCCACATCCGCCCACCCGCCCGTGGTGCGCACCACCTGGCCGACGATACCGTCCGGAGTCACCACGGACATGCCGCGGAACACCCCGTCCGACTCGCCCCGGTTGATCCTCACCGACAGCAGCTTGGCCACCGGATTCACCCCTATGACCCGCGCGGCGATTTCCGGCCCCGGCGCCGCCTCGGCGTAGCCGAGCAGGCCTCGCAGCCGCTCGTTCTCCGTCCGCGTCTCGCCGAGCGCCTGCACGGCGGCCCGCAGCTGCAGGTTCTCCGCGCGCAGCTGCTCGTTCTCCTGCCGCACCTCGCGCAGGTCGATGTAGCCGAACACCACGGCCTTGACCCCGTCGATGAGGCCCACCAGTCCGCGCTGCAAGGGGGCGGTCAAGCCAATGACCGCCCGGTCCACGAAATTGGGGTCACGCCCGCGCCGGCCCGTCGTCAGGAAAGCCCCGAACGGGTAGAGCAGCAGCACGCCCACGATGAGAAGCGTCCGGTAGCGCTTGAGAAGCGACAGCACTTCGTGAAGGTCCGTGTAGGAGAGAGGGAGCGGCAGGAAGGACGGGGGGGCTCGCTAACTACTCTGAATCGCTTGCATTTTCTGGGGTGTTGCTCTAGGCAGTCAAGGTCTTCACGGAGGGTGGCGTTTCATCGTCCACCATCCGACCGGGCACCCAACACACGCGCGTCGCGAATCCTTCCACCGGGTGGAATCAATCGGCGCGTCTCAAGGCATGGAAACGGTCACGGCATCATGAAGGACACTCTCGAGCCGCGAAAGGTCGTCGTCTCGCTCATCATCATCGCGATCGCGGTGGTGTTCACTGTGCAGTTTGGCCCAGGCAGCTCGGGCTTCGGCCGGGCGAACCAGGCAGGCACCACACATACGGCCGCCGCCACGGTCAACGGCAAGGAGATTCCGGCCCTGGAGTTCCGCCGCGAGTACGCGAACCAGCTCCAGTACCTCCGCCAGCAGGGCAGCCCCGTCACCGAGGCGGTCGCCCGCCAGTTCGGCCTCCCCCAGCAGGTGCTGGAGCGGATGGTGAACACGGAGCTGCTGGCCCAGGCAGGTGAGAAGCATGGAATCCAGGCCTCGGACGAGGAGATCCTGAAGATCCTCGAGCACAGCCCCGAGTTCCAGAAGGAGGGCCAGTTCGACTACGCCACGTACCAGCAGGTGCTGCGCGACTACTTCCGGCAGACGCCCGCGGACTACGAGGCGGACCTGCGCAAGCGGCTGACGGCGCAGAAGATGCTGGAGGTGGTGCAGAACGGCGCGGTCGTCTCCGACGACGAGGTGCGCACGCGCTTCGAGAAGGAGGGCAACCAGGCGCGCATCGTGTTCGCCCGCTTCCTGCCCTCCATGTACGCCGAGAAGGTGCCCGCCCCGAGCGCGGCGGACCTGGGCACCTACAAGCAGGCGCATGAGAAGGACATCAAGGACTACTACGAGGCCAACCGCTTCGTGTACCAGCAGCCCGAGCGCATCCACGCGCGGCAGATCCTCCTGAAGCTGGCCCCCAACGCCACGCCGGAGCAGAAGGCCAAGGCGATGGAGCGCGCCCAGGCGCTGCGCAAGGAGATCGAGGGCGGCAAGGACTTCGGCGAGGTGGCCAGGGCCAGCAGCGAGGACCCGGGCACCAAGGCCAACGGCGGAGACCTGGGCTGGGTGGAGCGCGGCAACTGGGACCCCGCGCTGGCCAACGCGGCCTTCACGCTCGAGGCCGGCCAGGTGACGCAGCCCGTCGAGACGAAGTTCGGCGTCCACCTGGTGAAGGTGGAGGAGAAGAAGCCGCCCCAGGACAAGAAGCTGGAGGAGGTCCAGGACGAGATCGCCACCACGCTCTACAAGCGTGACAAGGCCAAGGAGCAGGCCAAGGCCGAGGCGGACAAGGCGCTGGCCGAGGTGAAGGGTGGCAAGGCGATCACCGCGCTCTTCCCGCCGGAGAAGGAGCAGCCGGCGCTGCTGCGCTTCGAGACGGAGACGCGTCCGGAGGCGGTGCAGACGGACACCTTCAACGCCGCCAGCACCAGCGTGCCGCACCTCGGCCCCGCGCCGGACCTGCTCACCGCCGTGTTCGCCAGCAAGGGCCCGCAGGCGCTCGATCAGGTCTTCCCCGTGGGCGAGGGCTACGTGGTGGCCCAGGTGACCGAGCGCCAGCTGCCGGATGACGCGAAGTTCGCCGAGAAGAAGGAGGAGCTGCGCAAGCAGGCCCTGAAGGCCAAGGAGTACGAGGTGGCCGACTCCTTCCTCAAGTCGCTGAAGAAGACCGGCAAGGTGGAGACGCACACCAGCGTCATCGACCAGGTGGCCGGCGGGTAGTCGTCACGAGAGGCCCGGCCTCTCGCGCAGGGGGCGTCACCCTTCGGGGCGGCGCCCCCTTCTTCATTTCCGGCCGGGCTTCATCGCCACGCCACCCGGCATGTCCCCGTGGGGCACGGCGACGCAGACGTCATCGCGGCCTCGCGCCTTGGCGGCGTACATGGCGAAGTCCGCCGCCCGCACCAGGTCCACCGAGGACAGCGCGTGCTCCGGGTAGGTGGCCACCCCGAGGCTCGCCGTCACCTGCAGGTCCAGCCCCTGCGCCTGCTGGAAGTGCCGGGTGCGGAAGACATCGCGGATGCGCGTGGCGCTCGTCATCGCCCCGTCCGTGCCCGTCTCCACCAGCAGCAGGGCGAACTCGTCCCCGCCATAGCGGAAGACGTAGTCCAGCTGCCGGCAGCAGGAGACGAGCAGCTCGCCCACCTCCTTCAGCACGGCGCTGCCCACCAGGTGCCCATGGGCATCGTTGATGGACTTGAACCGGTCCAGGTCCAGGAAGATGAGCGACACCGGGTGGTGGAAGCGCTGCGAGCGCCGCACCTCGTGCTCCAGCTGCGCGCGCAGGTGCCGGGCATTGAAGACGCCCGTGTGCTCGTCGGTGATGGTGAGCTCCTGCACCCGCCGGAAGTTGCGCGCGTTCTCGATGGCGATGGCCGCGAAATCCGAGATGGCCGTGAGCGCCATCAGGTCATCCTGGGTGAAGGGCCGGTCCGCCACGCCATTCACCAGCTCGATGACGCCCAGCACCTGCCCCCGCGCGATGAGCGGCACCGCCACGATGGAGCGGGTGTGGAAGGCCGACGCATCATCGAAGCGCGAGGCGAAGGCGGGATCCCTCGACACGTCCTCCACCAGCCGGGCCGTCCCCGTGGAGAAGACGGTGCCGGCGATGCCCTCGCCCGAGGCCAGTTGCAGCCCCTTGAGCGCCTCGGCCCCATCCCCCACGGCGATCTCGAAGTAGAGCTTGCCCGTGCGCTCATCCACCAACAGCAGCGACCAGTTGCGGGGTCTGAGAAGGCTGCGCACCTTCTCCATCATCAGGTTCAGCACCTCTCGCAGCTCGAGCGTCGAGGTGAGCGCCTTGGCGATGTCGTTATAGGCGGCCAACTGCTCCACCGTGCGCGTCATGGCCGCGAGCAGGTCCGCGGGATTCATCCAGAGTCCACTCCAGGGCGCAGTTCTGCTAGAGGCGAGCCGTAACATGCACACATCAGTGGGTCAAACCCGGCTCGTTCTCGCATCCGCTTCGCCGCGTCGGCGCGAGCTGCTCGGCCAGCTCGGACTGTCCTTCGAGGTGTCCGCGGCGGACATCGACGAAACCCCCCACCAGGGCGAGGCAGCGCAAGCCTACGTGCTGAGGCTGGCCCGGGAAAAGGCCCGTGTGGTGGCGGCCCGCAATCCCGGGGCCTGGGTCCTGGCGGCGGACACCACCGTCGTCCTCGGGGACGAGCTGCTCGGCAAGCCCCACGACGCGGCCGAGGTCCGGGAGATGATGGGCCGGCTGTCAGGTAGGACACACGAGGTCCAGACGGGCGTGGCGCTCGCCGGCCCCACGGCCGAGCACTCCCTGGTGGTGCGCACCCGGGTGACCTTCCGGGCGCTGAGCGCGGGGGAGATCGCCTGGTACGCCAGCACGGGCGAGTCCCTGGACAAGGCGGGCGGCTATGCCATCCAGGGCAAGGGCGGCTTCCTGGTGGCGGCCGTGGAGGGCAGCCCCACCAACGTCATCGGCCTGCCCCTGGGTGAGACGCTCGAGTTGCTCACCCGGGCCGGCGTTCCCCTTCCCTGGAGCAAGCCATGAGCGGTGTCGCCGAGCGGCTGGCGGAGATACGGGCGCGAGTGGAGAAGGCGTGTGCCCGCGCGGGCCGGGAGCCCGGGTCCGTCACCCTGGTGGCCGTGTCCAAGCTGAAGCCGGCGGCCCTCATCCGCGAGGCGTATGCGGCGGGGCAGCGGGACTTCGGGGAGAACTACGCGCAGGAGCTGCGGGACAAGGCCGCGGAGCTGGCGAACCTGGAGGGCCTGCGCTGGCACGCCATCGGGCCGCTGCAGACGAACAAGGTGAAGTATGTGGCGAAGGCCGCGCTCGCCTTCCACGCGCTGGACAGGCTGGAGGTGGCGCAGGAGCTGTCCCGCCGCCGGCAGGACTCGCCCATTCCCTGTTACGTCGAGGTGAACGTGGGCGGCGAGGCCAGCAAGAGCGGGCTGGCGCCGGAGGCACTCGGGCCCTTCCTGGAGTCCGTGCGTGCGCTGCCAGGGTTGCGGGTGGAGGGCCTCATGTCGCTGCCCCCGCCCACCGAGGACGAGCAGGTGGCGCGCGGCTACTTCCGCACGCTGCGGGAGTTGGCCCGGCAACACGGGCTGACGGGCCTGTCCATGGGCACCACCCATGACTTCGAGCTGGCCATCGAAGAAGGAGCCACCCTGGTCCGGGTGGGCACCGCCATCTTCGGCGAGCGGACCTGAGGGACGGCTCCCCGAGCCCTGCCCGGGGAGCTCACAGCTCCTTGAACTTGAAGCGGCCGTTGTCCTGGGCCTTCACCAAGAACTCGCAGCCGCAGTAGTTGCAGAGCACCTCCTGGCCGTCCGCGAGCGCGTCCTCGAGCGGATTGTTGGCATTGCACTCGGGGCAGTCGAAGTCCTTGCGGGCCCCCTTCGCACCCGAGTCCTTCTCGTCCTCGTCCACGTAGTAGTCCAACGGCATCGCGTCCCTCCTCTGGGCCAGGAAACGGCTCCGGCACACCGGCCGGCCGCGCCCAGGCTAGCAGCCTCGTGGGGGGAGCGGCTCTTCTACCCCACCTGGAGTGAGAGGCGCCTGGCCGCATGCAGGACGGCCGGGCCCCGCCCGCCATCCACCCGGGCGGGCATGAATGGCGGAATCCACGGTTGAATGCGCCCACCGGCGATTCGTCCACGAAGATGCAGCCGGGGGGTTGCGGTCTGGCGGAGGAGTTGGCGCGCCAGGATGCGGCTGCCTACCTTCCGCACCTGCCAACTGGCCAGGTCGCGGAGCACCGAGCCAGGAGCCATCGATGCGCGAGCAGTGCAAGGGAGTGTTCACCGGATTGCTGTTCAGCCTCCTGCTGTCGGGGGCGGCCCTCGCCCAGGGAGAGGCGCGGTCCGCCTTCGGCCCGGGTGAGCAGGCGCGCTATCGCGTCCAGTTCCTGGGGGTGACGGCGGGCTCGGCGCAGGTGACGGTGGGTGCGCCCATGAAGCAGTGGGGCAAGGACGTGTGGCCCATCGTGGCGGTGGCGAAGTCGGAGGCGGTGGCGGGGGTGTGGCCCATCAAGGACAAGTTCGTCTCCTACTGGGAGCACGGGGCGCAGCGGGTGCTGGGCTCGGACATGCTCGAGGACGAGAACCACCAGCGCCGCCGCATGCGCGTGAAGCAGAGCGAGGACGGCAGGTCCGCCGTGGTGGTGAAGCAGAAGGGGGGCGAGACGCCCCGCGAGTACAACCACGAGCTGGCCGAGGGCACCCTCGACGTGGCCGGGGCGACGTTCGCGCTGCGCAACCGCGCGCTGGAGGTGGGCAAGGAGTACACCTACCCCGTCTTCACCGGCACGAAGAGCTTCACGATGAAGGCGAAGGTGGAGGCGAAGGAGACCCTGAAGACGGAGCTGGGGAAGCAGGAGGTGTACCGGCTGCGCGTGTACACCGAGTTCTCCGGCAACCTGGCCTCCAAGCGCGACCTGGTGGCCTGGCTGACGGCGGACGCTCGGCACCTGCCGGTGCGCATCGAGGCGGAGCTCGCCCTGGGCTCCATCGTCGCGGAGTTGACGGAGTACGAGCAGGGCAAGGTCCTCGCGCCGGCTCCGGCGGCGACGGCCCGGAACGAAACCTAGAGCGGCGCCGTGCGGTAGGCGCGGAACGGGGGGCAGCATGGGGGCGGGTTGGGTGGCGGAGTGGGTGCTCGCGGGGATGCTGGCCGCGGCGCCCGAGCCTCGGGTGGTATCCGCGCTGGAGAAGGTGCGGCCGGGAGTCACGCTGAAGGGCGAGAAGGAGGCCCGGTTGAGCCTCGCCCGCGGTGAGTGCGAGGGCGCCCAGGTGGTGCTGCCGCCGGGGACCTCGCGCGTGAAGGTGAAGCCCCTGACGCTGCGCGGGCCGGGCAAGGCCCTGGAGGCCTCGGTGTGGCGCGAGGCCTACCTGGACGTGAAGACGCCCTCCAACTCGCAGGGAGGCACGGGGCCGTGGCCGGACCCGCTCGTGCCGGTGGAGGCCCCGCCCGGCGCGCGGGAAGTCCCCGCAGTCCTCTACGTGGAGCTGTGCACGCTGGAGGCCCAGGCGCCGGGCACGTACCAGGGCGCGCTGAGCGTGGAGGCGGATGGCAAGCCGCTCGCGCCCGTCCCCTTCACCGCGGAGGTGCAGCCCTTCGTCCTGCCGGCCACGTCCTCACTGCCCAACAGCTTCGGCATCTCGCTCTACAGCATCGCCCGGGGCCACGGGTTGAAGCCCGAGTCCCCCGAGGCCCGCGAGCTCCTGCATGACTACGCTCGCGAGCTGCTGGCCCACCGCATCAGCGCCCACGGCATGAGCATGCAACCCCCGCCGGTGCGCTTCGAAGGCGGCAAGCCCGTGGTGGACTTCCGCGCCTACGACGCGGAGCTGGCGCCCTTCCTCGAGGGGACGGCGCTGCCCTCGGGGGCCCGCTTCACCACCACCGACGTGCGCGACAGCCCGGCGGCCCGCACCGACGCGGAGAAGGCCGCGTACTACCGCGCCTTCGCCGAGCACTTCCACGACAAGGGCTGGCGCACGCAGCTCTTCTTCTACGCCAAGGACGAGCCGAAGCCGGAGGACGTGCCACTCGTTCGCGCCCAGGCGCTCCGGGTGCGCGCCGCCAACAAGGACGTGCCGGTGCTCGTCACCGCCCCGCTGGATGACGCGCTGCGTGGCTCGGCGGACATCCTCACGCCCACCCTCAACTGCTTCTTCCCCCGCCCCGGGCCCCAGACGTGCCGCAACGTCCTCTCCCCGCAGACGCTGCGCGGCAGGCTCGATCCCCGTGTGAAGGTGTGGTGGTACCAGAGCTGCAACTCGCACGGCTGCACCGGTGGCCCCGCCGAGGACCCCGCGGTCGAGAAGGCCTACAGCGGCTGGGCCTCCTACATGGTGGACCACCCCGCCCCGCTCAACCGGGCCATGGGCCCGCTGGCCTTCCTCGCCGGAGTCGACGGCGAGCTCTATTTCGACACCGTCTACGCCTACAACACGAAGGACCCCTGGCAGGACGTCTTCGAGTTCGGCGGCAACGGCGACGGCACCCTCTTCTACCCGGGCACTCCGGCCCGGCCCGGATTCAGCCGCCACCAGCCCGTGAC
Organism: Vitiosangium sp. GDMCC 1.1324; assembly: GCF_003044305.1. Lineage (GTDB taxonomy): Bacteria > Myxococcota > Myxococcia > Myxococcales > Myxococcaceae > Archangium. The sequence goes on from NZ_PZOX01000022.1 coordinate 107,925, forward strand.
ATCCTTGCGCCTCAAACACATCCGAGACGGGCTCGAGGACTACGAGTACCTCCGGCTGCTCGAGGCGCTCGGCGAGCGGACATTCGCCCGGGAGGCCGCGCGGCGGCTCGCCCGCTCGGGCTATGAAGTGGAGACGGATGCCCGGCAGTGGGAGCAGGTGCGCCGGGAGATGACCACGCGGCTGAGGAAGCGCTGGGAAGCGTCCGAATACGCGAAGCGTTCGGGCGTCCGTCCGAAGTGACGTGGAGACTTCTCACCTGGAATCAAGGATGAACGCCATGCGCACAGCCCTCGCGGCCCTCCTGTTCAGCCTCACCTCCACCGCCTGGGCCCAGCTGCCGGACGCGGACGGGCCCGAGGAACACAAGGCTCCGCCGCCCACCCAGGCACCGGCACCAGCTCCGACCCCCGTGCCTCCGTGCGCCCAGAAGCTGCCCACCCTTCGCAGCCCGCTGGCCTTCGCTCCGGGCGAGATTCTCGAGTTCGACCTCGACGCGATGGGCGCCACCGCCGGCAAGATGACGATGCAGGTGCAGAAGAAGCAGGACGGCTCGCTCCCGGTGCAGGTGCGAGTGCAGACCAACTCCTTCTTCTCCAAGGTGCGCCGCGTAGACGCCACCGCGGTGAGCTACATGCACCCGAAGACGCTGCGGCCCTCGCGCTACACCGAGGACGCCACGGAGAACGAGCAGCGCCGCACGGTGGACGTGGCCTTCAACGCCAAGAACCGCAGCGTCCGGGTGGACTACGTCCAGAGGGGCAAGCCGGGCCACAACGACTACACCTACCAGCACGAGGGCATGGACGTGGCCGGCACCGTCTACATGATGCGCCAGCTCCCCATGAAGGAGGGCCTGCCCCTGTGCTTCGACGTCTACGGCGTGCGCCGCATGTGGCGGATGACGGGCAGCGTGCTCAAGCGCGAGCACGTGTCCACGCCCCTCGGCGAGTTCGAGGCCTGGCACCTGGTCGGCACCGCGGTGCGCCTGGACAAGCCCTCGATGACGCGCGAGGTGCACGTGTGGATCTCCGACGACGATCGCCGGTTGCCGCTCGCGGCCGTGGGCGCCATCGACCTCGGAGCCGTGCGCGCCACCCTCACCTCGTTCTCCCGCCCGGGCGAGAAGGCTCAGCAGGCCCAGGGCAAGGAGCACCTCAAGTGGTAGACGTCTGACGCATCAGCCCCGCCGCCTGCGACAGCCGGCGGCGCACGCGCGTCACCACGTCGATCAGCAGCTCCAGCCGCTGCAGCACGAGGTAGTCGTCCCCGGCCTGGAGCAGCGACAGCGAGGACAGCATGCCCGGCTGGAGGGCCTCGAGCACGTCGGCGAAGTGCGCCTCGACGTCGCCGAGCGCCTCCAGGCCCTCGCGCAGATCATCCTCCAGGAAGTCCAGCAGCACGGTGGAATCGGCGCGCTCGGGCAGCGAGTGGCCGAGGTGCTCCACCGCCTGGCGGAGCGGATCGGCCCCCGCGCGGCGCAGCGTCGCGGGAGCGGCAACGAGGGCGGCAGCGGGTGTCGTCATGTGCGACAAGCTACAGGCCAGTAGCAGAGGGTCAATTTTTCGCCCCGGCCCCACCCTCGCCCGGAGGGAGCTCAGGGCGAGGGCACGGCACCCGGAGGAGGCGCACTCGTGGGCTGCGGGGCTGTCGTCGCCGTGTTGGGAGAGGACACCAGGCCCGGCACCGTGGACGTGCTCGGAGCCGCCGCCGACGCCGGGGTGCCAGGCAACGTGGCGGAGATGGGCTGCGAGTTGAGCGGCGGCGGCGAGGCGACGAGCGGCACCGCGGGCTGCCCGTTGAGCGGCAGCGGGTTGGACACGAGCGGCACGGGCGGCTGGGAGTTGAGGGGCGCCGGAGTGGAAACGAGCGGCACGGCGGGCGTCGCCACCTGCGCGGGGCTCGGCGTGCGCACCAGCCCGGACGTCACCCGCGTGCCACCGAAGGCGAGCTCCGGCCCGGCCACTCCGGGCACCAGCGGCACCACGGAGAAGGTGCCCCGGGTGGACAGCGACGTGGACTGCGGAGCGGCCGTCAATGGCACGAACCCGCCCGCCGTGGCCGGGCTGGGGTTCGTCACCCGCGCGGGGTTCTGGAAGGCATCCGGGACGACGGGCGACGTCGGAGTGGTGGGAAGCTGCTCCCCGAGCTGACCGACCGGCGCGGGCTCGCTCGCGCTGAGCGCGACGCGTCCCTCGTTGTTCTGGGTCAGGAAGGCATCCGGGACGATGGGTGTGGTCGTCAAGCCGGGCGTCTGCACCGCGGGCTGGGTGCCGGTCTGCGTGGAGATCGCCACCCGGCCCGGGTTCAGGAAGGGCTCGGTCACCCCGCCCAACTGACTGGCGGGTCCCGGCAGGGTCGTATCCGCCTGGGGTGCCACCTGCTCCGTCTTCACCGGGTCCGACAGACCATCCGTGGCCACGGGAGTGGCTTCAGCCTGCACGCCCCCCACGGTCGTGGGAGTGGTTGTAGGCGTGGTCGAGGGAGGGGTCGTGGGAGTGGTCGTGGCCGTTCCCACCGGCGTGCCCGCCTGGCCGGCGCCCCCTACCGCCTGCTGGACCGCCGCGGTGTTGGGAACGGCGCCCAGCGAGGCCCCATCCGGCACCGGAGAGGCCGGGGGCGCCACCCCCGCGTAGACCCCCGCCGTGGGCACCACCGCGACCGAGGGCACCTCCACCCCCGCCACGGTGATGGCCACGTCGTCGAAGTCGAACTGGATGAAGCCGCGCGGCTCGAGTTCGCGAGGCAGGTTCCACACCAGCACGTCCAGCTCGGTGTCCCCCGGACGAGCCACCGGCAACACCCGGAAGGTGTCGTCATCCGCGTGCGCCCCCCACGCCAGCGCGGCGGCGTGGATGACGGCCGAGTCCGTGAGCAGCTCCCCGTTGCGCCAGACGCGGCCCACGCCCCAAACGGCCGCCGCCGCCCGCTCGCGCGACATGTTGGAGAAGCCGAGCGGTGCACCCCCATGCAGGTCCTGGTTCAGCACCACCCCGCCCGCGATGGCCTGGGCTGGAGGGGAGACCGACCCGGGCGGGAAGCCCGCCTGATCCAGCTCCACCCGGTACAAAACCCCCGCGAGCTCGAACGTGGCCACCAGGCGCCCGACGTCACCGTACGTCGCCCGGGGGTCCGCGATGCGATCCTGCACGGACAGCTCGGCCGAGCCGCGTCCCCGCTCGAAGAGGTCCGTGAAGGGCACCGGGCCCTGTGTGAAGAACCCGACGTTTCCCACCGTCCGCGCGGTGGCCTCGGGACCATCGAAGGTGAAACCGACCGGACCGGCCGCGAGCAGCCCGGTGAGCACGAAGCTGGAGAGAATCCCCGCCATCGACGCTGCCTCCTCCCGGAGAGGGTAGGCAGCGGAGGCGCCGGATGACGGCTTGAAGCAACTGGGCGGGCAGGGGCCCGCTCCAGCCGCCTAGATGAGACCGCGAGCGCGGCGGATCTGCTCCACCGTCTTGTTGTACTCGATGTCGAAGGCGCTGGTGCCCTCCTGCAGATGCTTCAGGCGGGAGCGAGCCTCCTTGTCGATCTCCTCGTCCACGTCCAGGTGCTTCTTCATCACCCCGTGGATCTTCTGCCGCAGGATGTTATCGGCGGCGTAGACCTCCTCGACGTTCCGGCTGATGAGGAGGAACTCGATCATCTGGTTGATGACGTATTCGATTCCCTCGTCGCCCATCTTGAAGCCGCGAACGTCGGCCATCTCACGCTTGACCTGATTGAACTTGGAGTAGTCATAGCCGCGCCGCTCCAGAGCCTCGCGCGTGGCCTGATTCACCCGCTCCTCGTTCGCCAGGTACTCTCGCATGATGGCGGACAGGTCCATCTCGGCGTCAGCCACGCGCATCGGCTCCACCTCGATATCCCCGTCCTGCATCAGCCTCTGGACGACCTCCCGGGAGATGATCGGGATCACCTTTGGATAGAGCCTCATGTCGGTCCCTCGCCCCTTGAAGACGTCTCGACTGGACCAGTTCGCTATAAATCAGCGCGGAGCCCAGCCGCAATGAAAAACCCCAGGAACATCGCGGATTCAGCGGCTTTTGCCGACCCGCTTTCGAGCGGAAATTAATCACGGCGAGCCGGGTGGCGACCCTTCTTCTGACTTTTCGTCCACCAGGGCACCCGCATCCGCCAGGGAGGCTTCCCGGATGGGATCCTCTGGGTCGTCCTCGGGATGACCGTGGAGCGCCGCGTGGACCCGCTCGGCCAGTGTGGGTCCGAGCACCTCGGCGAGCTCCTCGATGGTGGCCTCGCGCACCTTCTTGAGCGAGCCGAAGTGGCGCAGGAGCGTCTTCTTGCGCACCTCCCCCACTCCCGGAATCTCCTCCAGGACGGAGTGGAAGTTGCCCTTGCGCATGCTCTTCTGTTGGAAGGTGATCGCGAAGCGGTGGGCCTCATCGCGCAGGCGGGTGAGCAGGTAGAGCTCCGCCGAGTTCTGCCGCAGGACGATGGGATCCTTGCGGTGGGGGATGAAGACGCGCTCGGGGCTGCGGGCGCTCTCCTCGTCGCGGTCGTGGACATCCAGGTCCCGGCTCTTGGCCAGGGAGATGATGTCCACCCCTTCCACGCCCAGGTCCTTGGCGGCGGCGAGCGCGCTGGCGAGCTGTCCCTTGCCGCCGTCGATGACCAGCAGATCGGGCAGGTCCCCATCCTCCTGGCCGCGCTTGAGCCTGCGGGTGATGATCTCATGCATGCTGGCGAAATCGTCCTGCTTCTCCAGCGTCTTGACGTGGTAGCGGCGGTAGCGCGACTTGTCGATCTCCCCGTCGGTGGCGGCCACCTGCGAGGCGACGATGCTGGAGCCCTGGAAGTGCGAGATGTCGAAGCACTCCATGCGGCGCGGCAGGTGGCGCAGGTGGAGCCGCTCCTGGAGCCGGCGCAGCACCCCTTCCGTCTCGTCCTTGGTGCGGCGGCGCTCGAGCACGGCCTGCTCGGCGTTCTTGCGCGCCATGTCCACCAGGTCGCGCTTCTCACCGCGCTTGGGCACCATCACGCGGACCTTCTCGTCCTTGCGCTCGGAGAGCAGCGCCTCCAGGCCCTCGCGTTCCTCGATGTCCAACGGGAGCAGGACCTCCTCCGGCACGAAGTTGCCCTGGTCGTAGTAGAGGTTGACGAAGGACGGGAGCAGTTCCTCGTCGGGGAACTCCTGGCTGCCCAACGGGAAGGCCTGGCCGCCGTTGAGCCGGCCCTGGCGCACGTAGAGGACGTAGACGAGTAGCCGGTCTCCCTCGCGGTGGAAGGCGAAGACGTCCTGGTCCTTGAAGTCGGTGGTGGCCACCTTCTGGCGCTCGAGGCTGCGCTCGATGGCGAGCAACTGGTCGCGGATGCGCGCGGCCTCCTCGAACTTGAGCTCGCCCGAGGCCTGCTTCATGCGGGCGCGCAGCCCTTCCACCAGCTCTCCCGCCCTGCCCTCGAGGAAGAGGACCACTTCGTCCACGCTCTTGCGGTACGCCTCCTCGGGAACGGGGTAGACGCAGGGCGCGGGGCAGCGGCCGATCTGATGCAGCAGACAGGGCCGCTTGCGGTTGGCGAGCACGTGGTCCGTGCAGGTGCGCAGGTGGAAGTAGCGGTTGATGATGCGCAGCGTCTCGCGGATGGCGCTCGCGCTGGAGTACGGGCCGAAGTAGCGCGCACCGTCCTTCTGGTACTTCCGGACCACCTCCAGCCGCGGATAGGGCTGGGTCCGGTCGAGCCGCAGCGAGATGTACTGCTTGTCGTCCTTGAGGAGGACGTTGAAGCGCGGCTTGTGCTTCTTGATGAGCTCGTTCTCGAGGAGGAGCGCTTCCTTCTCGTTGTGGACGAGCACCGTCTCGATGTCGCCGAGGAACTGGTCCAACAGCGACACGAAGGCGCGCGTGTCTCCGGTGCGGGTGAAGTACGAGCGCACCCGGTTGCGCAGATTGACCGCCTTGCCCACGTAGATGATGTCGCCCCGGCGGTCCTTCATCAGGTACACGCCGGGCTCGGTGGGGAGGGCGTCCAGCTTCGCTTCGAGCTTCGCGTCCATACGGGGCTAGCGGCTCCTCCTCGGCCCAATGCCCGTCTTGCCGTGAGGCGGGCCACTCCCACCCCCGCCGCCGCCCTTGCCTCGTGACGGGGCTCCGCGCTTGCCGCGAGGACCGGGCGTCCCGGGCTTCTTCTCATCCGCTGCCTTGGCCGGGGCCTTGAGCAGCGAACGGCTGGGCGGCTTGAGCCCCAGCTCCATGTCCTTGAGCAGCAGGATGCGGTCGCGGATCTCCGCGGCCTTCTCGAACTGCATCTCGTCGGCGTAGTGCTGCATGTCCTTGGTGAACTCGCCGATGAGGCGCTTGATCTCCTTGGGCTCCAGCACGTCGCTGGCCGAGTCGGCGGCCATGGGCAGCGCGGACGGATCCGCGTCGTACAGGTGCTCGGACAGGTCGAGGATGTTGCTCTTCACCGCCTTGGGCGTGATCCCGTGCTGCTCGTTGAAGGCGCGCTGCACCTCACGGCGACGGTTGGTCTCCTCGATGGCCAGCTTCATCGAGTCCGTCATGCCCTCCGCGTACATGATGACGCGGCCATTGAGGTTGCGCGCGGCGCGGCCGATGGTCTGGATGAGGGACACGTGGCTGCGCAGGAAGCCCTCCTTGTCCGCGTCGAAGATGGCCACCAGGGACACCTCGGGGATGTCGAGGCCCTCGCGCAGCAGGTTGATGCCCACCAGCACGTCGAACTCGCCCTTGCGCAGGTCGCGGATGATGGCGGTGCGCTCGATGGCACCGATGTCCGAGTGCAGGTAGCGCACCTTCACGCCCACGTCGGCGAGGTACTCGGTGAGGTCCTCCGCCATGCGCTTGGTGAGGGTGGTGACGAGCACGCGCTCGTTCTTCGCCACGCGCTTGCGCACCTCCTCCAGCACATCGTCCACCTGGTTGCGCGCCGGCCGCACCTCCACCTCGGGGTCCGTCAGGCCCGTGGGGCGGATGATCTGCTCCACCACCACGCCCTTGGACTTCTGCAGCTCGTACTCGGCGGGAGTGGCGGAGACGAAGATGGCCTGCTGCACCATGTCCTCGAACTCGGTGAACTTGAGCGGGCGGTTGTCCAGGGCGCTGGGCAGACGGAAGCCGTGCCCCACCAGCGTCTCCTTGCGCGAACGGTCACCGCGATACATGGCCCCCACCTGGGGCACCGTCTGGTGACTCTCGTCGATGAGCACCAGCATGTTGCGCGGGAAGTAGTCCAGCAGGCACGGCGGGGCCTCGCCGGGCATCCGGCCCGAGAAGTGCCGCGAGTAGTTCTCGATGCCGTTGCAGTAACCCACCTGCTCGATCATCTCGAGGTCGTACAGCGTGCGCTGCTCCAGCCGCTGGGCCTCGAGCAGCTTGCCCTCGTTCTTGAACTGCTGGAGGCGCTCGGTCAGCTCGTCGCGGATGGTCTCCAGGGCCCGCTTGCGCGTGTCCACCTCGGTGACGTAGTGGCTCGCGGGGAAGATGACGACCTTCTCCAGTGCGCCCAGCGTCGTGCCGCGCAGCGGATCGAACTCGGTGATCTTCTCCACCTCGTCGCCGAAGAAGCTCACGCGCACGGCGCGCTCCTCCTCGTAGGCGGGGAACACTTCCACGGTGTCGCCTCGGGCCCGAAAGGTGCCGCGGTGGAAGTCGAGGTCGTTGCGATCGTACTGGCTCTCCACCAGCTTGCGGATGAAGCTGTCTCGGCCCAGCTCGGCGCCCACGTCCACGCGCACGGCCATGTCCACGTACGAGCGCGCTGTACCGAGGCCGTAGATGCAGGACACGCTGGCCACGATGAGCACGTCATCACGCGTGCGCAGCGAGTGCGTGGCCGAGTGACGCATCCGCTCGATCTCATCGTTCACCGAGGAGTCCTTCTCGATGAACGTGTCCGTCGTGGGGATGTAGGCCTCGGGCTGGTAGTAGTCGAAGTAGGAGACGAAGTACTCGACGGCGTTGTTTGGGAAGAGCGACTTGTACTCACCGTAGAGCTGGGCGGCGAGCGTCTTGTTGTGCGCGATGAGCAGCGTGGGCCGCTTCACGTTGGCGATGATGTTCGCCATGGTGAACGTCTTGCCCGAACCCGTGACGCCGAGCAGCGTCTGGTACCGGTCTCCCCGCAGCAGTCCCTCGGTGAGCTCACCGATGGCGCGCGGTTGGTCGCCCTGGGGCTTGTAGTCGCTGACGATCTGGAACTCAGGCATGGCCCAGGGATTTAACACCTGGAGTACGGGGATGCCGGGTTCAAAATCATCCGCCTGCCCGGGAAATGACGGAGCGCGCGCTACCTCGCCCCCTCGGACTTCAGGGCCTCGAGCGCCCGGAGGCGGGGGGCCTCGAATTCGTCCCCCTTGTTCCAGCGGGGCAGCTCCTGGGTCCGGGCCACGTTGGCGCCGAGCAGGAAGAAGAGCCGCACGTCCTCCACCGCGCCGGAGAAGTCCCAGTCCGGGCCCAGCTCGTCCGAGGGCTGATGGTAGTGCTGGGCCTCCCACCGCTCCCGGCGCTCCTTGCCCCAACCCGGCGGCCGGCCAATGAAGTCCATGCCACTGCTGAAGTAGGCGGCGGGGATGCCGAGCTTCGCGAAGTTGAACTGGTCCGAGCGGTAGAAGAACCCCCGGTCCGGCAACTGGTCCGCCCTCACCATGCGCCCCTGCGCCTGCACCAGCGCGGTCAGCGGCTTGTCCAGCGAGGACTTGCCCAACCCGATGACCGTCACGTCCCGCGTGCGCCCGTGGATGTTGAGCCCGTCGATGTTGATGTTGGCCGCCACGCGCCCCGGATGTACCGGCAGGTGCTCGGCCAGGTATTGCGAACCCAACAGCCCCTGCTCCTCGGCCGCCACCGCCGCGAAGAGGATGGAGCGCGGCGGCGCCTTCGGCAGCGCGGCGAAGGCCTTCGCCACGTCGAGCATCGCCGCTACACCGGACGCGTTGTCCACCGCTCCGTTGTAGATGGCATCCTCGCCCGGCTTCGCGTCCGCCTTCATACCCAGGTGATCATGGTGCGCCGTGTAGAGCACCACCTCGCGGGACAGCCTCGGGTCGCTCCCCGGCAACAGGCCCAGCACGTTCGCCGTGGGCCGGCGGCGCACCTGGTTGGCGAAGCGTGTGGACACCTTCACGCCCAGTTCCACCGGCTGGAAGTCGCGCTTCTGTGCCGCCGCTCGCAACGTGTCCAGGTCCGCTCCCGTGAGCCGCAGCACCCGGCGCGTGGCCTCTTCCGTCGTCCAGCCCTTCACCTGCAGGCGCGGCACCTCGCCCGAGGCCGGCAGCTCGAGCTGCTCGCCCGACCAGGACGTCTGCACCACCTGCCACGGGTAGCCCGCGCTCTGCGTGGTGTGGATGATGATCGCCCCCGCCGCTCCCTCCTTCGCGGCCTGGTCGTACTTGTAGTCCCACCGGCCGTACCAGAGCCGTGCCTTGCCTCCGAAGAGCGCCGGGTCGTCCTCCGGATCGTTGTTCAGGATGAGGAGCGTCTTGCCCCTCAGGTCTACTCCCTTGAAGTCGTCCCACCCGTACTCGGGCGCCTGGATGCCGTAGCCCACGAAGACCAGCTCCGAGTCCTGGAGCCGGGCCTCCGGAGTCTGCACGCCCGAGTACGCGATGAAGTCGTCATGGTACTGGAGCTGCGTGCGGCCCGAGGCGCTGACGAAGGACAGCGTCTCCGGGTGGCCCGTCATGCCCACCAGCTCGAAGGGCTGCAGGTAGCTCCCGTCCGGCAACACGGGCCTCAGGCCGAGGAGCTGGAACTGCGTCGCGATGTACTGCTGGGCCAGTGCATCGCCACGGGTGCCAGGACCCCGGCCCTCCAGCAGATCCGAGGACAGGAAGCCGATATGGGCCCGGAGGTCCCCGGCGTCGATGGTCCGGGAAGCGGTCTTTTCCATCGGCGTCGTGAGCTGCGCCCGGGCGGCGAGCGGCAGGACTAGCAAGGGAGCGAGGAATACCAACGATCGCTTCATGTCGGGTGAGCCCTAACATGACCTGCCCGGTATCGCAGGGGGGATCTTCACTCGGAAGGTTGGACGGTAGACCCTCGAGCTGGAGAAGGCCGAGAAAAGACAGAGAAGGGCCGAGGCGAGCACGCGTCCTCCTCGACGAAGGAGTAGGGTTTTCGGGATGATCGCGGTCGCTACCCTCGTCACGGTCGTGATTGCCACCAACGGGACGCCTCTCACCTTCGAGCAGGCACTCTCGCTCGCGGACCGGCAGAGCCCCGAGCTCATCGCCGATCAACTCGGCACGGCCATCTCGAAAGCGGAGGTCCAGACCGCGGGCGCCCTGCCCAACCCCCTGGCCACCGTGAGCTATGGCCCGGATGAGCCCTACCTCTTCGGCGGCATCGAGCAGCGGCTCCCGATCTTCGGCCAGCGAGGCACGGCCATCGCCGCCGCCGAGGCGGACGTGCGCGCCTCCGAGGCGAAGGTGACCTGGACGAGGCAGCGCGTGCGGGCGCAGGTCCGGCGCCTCTATTTCGCGCTCGCGGCGGCCCAGGCCCAGGCCCAGGTTGGTGTGCGGCTGGCCGAGCTCGCGAAGCTGGTGGCGGACGGGACGAAACAGCGCTTCGACGTGGGGACCGCCTCCGAGCTGGATGCACGACAGGCGGCGCTCGAGCACGAGCGCGCCACGCAGGAGGCCGTCGACCGGGAGACGCAGGTACGGGAGGCCCAGGTCGCGCTGGCCCAGCACCTCGGCCTCGCGAGGGGGACGGACCTGGTCGCAGCGGACCCGCTCACGATCCAGCCCCCCTCCCCTTCCCTGCTCGCCGAGACGCCACCCGCGTCCCACCCGGAAGCCGTCACGGCGCGGCTCGAGCGTGAAGCGGCCCTGGCGCGTGCAACACGTGAGCGGGTCGCCGTCGTGCCGGTCCCCGGCGTGGCCGTCGAGCTCCAGCAGCCGACGTCCAGCTTTCCGAGGGTGGGCGTCCGCGTGACCGTCAACACGGACCTGCCACTCCTGTCGTGGAACCGCGGCCCCATCCACCGCGCCGAGGCGGAAGCGGCCCAGTTCGCTGCGCAGGAGCAGGCGACGGTGGCCCGGGTGGAGTCCGCTCGGGCGGCGGCGCGGGCCCGACTGGAGGCGGCACAGCGCAAGGCCCTGCTCTACCGCGATCGGCTGCTGCCCGAGGCGCGCCGGGTGGAGGAGCTCGCGCGGTTCGCGTACTCGGTGGGCAAGACGCCCCTCGCGTCCGTGCTGCAGGCACAATCCGGGCTCGCCAACGATGAATCGCAAGCCATCGCCGCGATCCTCCAGTTCCAAGAGGCCATCGCGGACCTGGAGGAGTTGTCGCCGTGAGCCGTCATTTCGCCCTCGCTGTCCTCGCCGTCACGCTCTGCCACGCCCTGCTCGCCTGCCAGAAGCCCGCCGAGGAGACCCAGCCACCACCGCTCCCCGTGAAGGTGACGCCGGTCGTGAAGAGGGATCTCACGCCGAAGGTGGAGATCACCGGCACGCTGGAAGCCGTGCCGGGGAATGACGTGAAGCTCGCGCCGCTCGCCCAGGGCCGGCTCGTGAGCGTCCCGGTCGCGGAAGGAGATGCGGTGAAGGAGGGACAGGTGGTCGCGGCGATCGACCCCGCGCCACTCCGGGATGCGCTCGCGCAGGCCCAGGCGGCGGTCACCGATGCCGAGGCGGCGGTCCGTAACGACGCGGAGAAGCTCCACCGCGCCGAAATGCTCGTCAACGCGGGGGTGAGTGCCCGGCAGGATGCGGACGACGCACGAGCCCAGCTCGCGGCATCACAGGCAAAGCTCAAGACGGCGCAGGCGAGCGAGTCCATCGCCCGGCGGGAGGTGGCGCGCGCGGAGCTCCGAGCTCCGTTCAACGGCGTCGTCGCGCACGTCTTCGCCGCGCCGGGCGAGAGCGTGGATCCATCGAAGCCGGTCGTGGAGGTGGCGAGAATCGAGCAGCTGGAGCTGCGGGCGAACATCCCAGCCGCTTCGCTCGCGCGCCTGTCCAAGGGTCAGCGCGCGGAGCTCCTCGTCGAAGGCGCGGACCCGGTGCCCGGTGAGGTGTTCGCGTTGTCCCCCTCGGTGGATCCAGTCACGGGCGCTGGCGTCGTGCGGATCCGGGTCACGAACCCGGGCACACTTCGCCTCGGGCAGCTCGCGCTGGCCAGAGTGGCCCTGGCGGTGCACCCAGGCGTTCCGGCCGTTCCGGCGTCGGCGCTCATCCGGTCGGATGTGACGGAGAATGGCAAAGCCACTTCGCGGGCTGCCGTCACCACCGTCACGAAGGAAGGCAAGACGGAGAACGTCCCGGTCGAGCTCGGCGCCAGCGATGGCGAGTTCGTGGAGCTCCGCGCGGGGCCGCCGGTCGGCCAGCTCGTGGTCGCGGGAGGTGGCTATGCCATTCCCGACGGCACGACCGTCAGCTTCGACGGTGGGACGGAGCCAACCCCATGAGAGCAGCGGAGTTCGCGCTCCGCCACGGGCGCGGCATCGTCTTCCTGTGCGTCTTCGCCTGCCTGGTGGGCGCGTACGTCACCGGCTCCATTCCCAAGGGTGTGTACCCGGAGCTGACCTTCGCGCGTGAGCAGGTGGTGGCCGCGCTTCCGGGCGCTTCCGCGCAGATCGTCGAGACGAACGTCACCCGCAGGCTCGAGGAGGCGCTCATCTCCGTCCCAGGTGTGGAGCGGGTCCGGAGCCGGACCATCCGCGGCGCGGCGGAGGTCTCGCTCTTCTTCGCCGAAGGCACGGACATGGCACAGGCGCATCCGCTCGTGCTCTCGCGGCTCGCCGAGGCGCGCTCGACGCTGCCGCCGGACGCCGAGGTCATCGCCGAGCGCGTGCTGCCCTCCGGGTTTCCCATCCTCTCGTTCAACGTGGAGGGCCCCTACCCGCCCCAACGCCTCTATGAGATCGCCCAGTATTCGTTGCGCCCCGCGCTCTCCGGGCTCCCCGGCGTCGGGCTCGTCACGGTGCAATCGTCGGACATCCCGGAGACCCAGGTGCTGCTGGAGCCGGCGCGGCTCGAGGCGGCGCATCTCAGCCTCCAGACGGTGGGCCAGAAAATCGCGGCGGCCAACACGGTGCGGACGGTGGCGCGGCTCGAGGATGGGCATGAGCTGGTGCTCGGCACGGTCACCGGCGCGCTCCTGAACCCGGAGGACATCGCCAACGTCGTCGTCGGGGGCACGGAGACGGCGCCCTTGCGCGTCTCCGACCTGGGCACCGTGCGCGAGGGCGTGGAGCCGGCGCGCTCGAAGATCCGCGTGGATGGCAAGCCGGGCGCCATCGTGAACGTCGCGCGGAGGCTCGGCGGAGACATCCTCACCCTGAACGCCGAAGCGCTCGACACGGTCGAACGGCTCAAGCCCTCGCTGCCCCCGGGTGTCGAGGTGAAGCCCGTCTACGAGCAGGCCGAATTCGTGCACGAGGCGGTGAACAGCGTCCGCGACTCGGTGCTGTTCGGAGCCCTGCTCGTCGTCGTCATTCTCGCGCTGTTCCTCAAGAACTGGCGTGCCACCCTGCTCGCCGCACTCGCGCTGCCGCTCACCCTGGGCATCTCACTGCTCGCGTTGAAGGCGCTCGGCCAGACCCTGAACCTGATGACACTGGGCGGGCTCGCGGTCGCCATCGGGCTCATCATCGATGACGCGGTGGTGGTCATCGAGGCAGTGCACAAGCACCAGGAAGCGGGGATGCCGCCGGACGAGTCCGCACGGCGCGGAACCGATGAGCTCTTCTGGCCCATCGTCGGCACCACCCTGACGACGGTGGTCGTCTTCCTTCCGCTCGGGCTGCTCTCCGGAGTCCCCGGGCAGTTCTTCGTGGCGCTCTCCATCGCCCTTGCCTCCGCGGTGCTCATCTCGCTCGTCATCGCGCTCACGGTGCTGCCGGTGCTCGCCGCGCGCTTCCTCCGGCCGATCCAGCGGAAGACCGAGCCTCCCGCGTTCGTGCGCCGCTACGAGCGGCTGCTCGAGTTCGTGCTCCGGCACCGCGCGCTCGCGCTCGGGATCACCGCGCTGACCGTGGTGGTCGGAGCGTTTCTGCTCACGCAGGTGGAGACGGGCTTCCTGCCGGAGTCCGACGAGGGCTCGTTCGTGCTCGACTACTTCGCTCCGGTGGGCGCGTCGCTGGATGAGGCGGACCGGCTCGCCTCCCAGATCGAGCACATCATCACCGAGAGTCCAGAAGTCCAGAGCTTCTCGAGGCGCCTCGGCGCGGAGCTCGGACCCGCCACCGCGACGCTCAGCTCGAGAGGCGACATCGCGGTGAGGCTCAAGCGCCAGCGCAGCCGCGACATCGAAGAGGTCATGGATGAGCAGCGCGAGAAGATCGCCGCACAGGTTCCCGGGGTCCGTGTGGAGTTCATCCAGGTGCTCGCTGACGTGCTTGGAGATCTCGAAGGTGCGCCGGAGCCCATCGAGGTGAAGATCTACGGTCCGGACCCCGCCGTGCTCCTGTCGCTCGCGGCGGATGCGAGCGAACGGCTCTCGAAGGTGAACGGGCTCGTGGACATGTTCAACGGCGACCCGGGCTGCGCCCCCGAGCGCTCGCTGCACGTCTCGCCACTCGCCTCGGGCCGGGCCGGGCTCACGACGTCGGATGTGGCGGATCAACTCGGCGGTGGCTTCCTCGGCGACGTCCCCACGCAGCTCCGCAAACCGGACCACCTCCAGAACCTGCGCGTCCGCTTCGCCGTCCCAGACAATCCGCCGCTCGGCGCCTTCGACAACGCGCGCGTGGTGGCGCCCGCGGGGGCTGGCGTCCCCGTGGCCGCGCTCGGCCGGTTCGAGGACAGCTGTCTTCCCGCCGAGCTCCTGCGCGACAACCAGCGCAACATGGTGCACATCACGGGGCGCATCTCCGGCGCGAGCCTGGGTCAGGTGGCCACGGACGTGCGCGGCGTGCTCGCCTCGTTCCAGGTGCCCACCGGCTACAGCGTCGAGCTCGCGGGGCAGGCGAACCGCCAGTCCGAGACGTTCCGCTCGCTGCTTCTCGTGCTCATCATCGCGCTCGTCGCGGTCATGGCGGTGCTGCTCTTCCAGCTCCGCTCCTTCACCCGGTCGCTCGCGGTGCTCGCGGCCACGCCCATCGCGCTCGCGGGCGGTGTGGCGACGCTCTTCGTCACCAGAGTGCCGCTGAACCTCTCGTCGCTGATGGGCGCCATCCTGCTGGTCGGGCTCGTGGTGAAGAACGGCATCCTGATGCTGGACCACGTGATCGCCGCAGAGGAGCGCGGCGTCACCGGGGTGGACGCCATCCACGAAGCCGCACGCGAGCGCCTCCGGCCGATCCTCATGACCACCGTGGCTACCCTGGTGGCGCTCATCCCGCTCGCGCTCGGGCTGGGCGCGGGCTCCGAGATGCACCGGCCGCTCGCGATCTTCGTGCTCGGGGGTCTCGCGTTCTCCACGAGCGCCACGCTGCTGCTGCTTCCCCTGCTCCTCTCGGGAGGGAGGCATCGGCCCCCGCCGCCAGCGGCACCGGCCAACCCGCTCCCTCAAGGCTGAACGCTCGACGCGCCCTCACGGCACCTCGAGTGTTCCCCTCATCTGCGCTTCACGCCGAGGGCGCTCAGGCGCCCGGAGCCTTCGCATCTGGCGGCGGAGCCACCTTCCACACCGTGCCTCCCGCCGTGTCCATGCTCTCCACCCCGAGCCCCTTGAGCTCCTCGCGCAGCCGATCCGCCTCTGCGAAGTTCTTCGCCTTGCGTGCATCCGCTCGGGCCTGGAGCAACTGCTCCACCTTCGCCACGTCGATGCCCCGCTCCTTCACGGCGCGATCCCGCCGGCGCAGCAGCCACTGCGAGGGCTCGTCCTCGAACAGGCCCAGCACCCCCGACACCTTGCGCACGTCCGCGCGCAGCGCCTGGAGCGTCCGCCCCACCTGTGCCTTGTCCTTCACCGGCGGCTTATCCGTCAGCTCGTTCATCAGCCCGAACAGGCCCGACAGCGCCCCCAGCGCTCCCGCCGAGTTGAAGTCGTCATCCATCTGCGACTCGAACTCGGAGAGGAACTTCGCCGGCTCGCCGTACAGCGCGCCCTTGCCGAAGTCCTTCCCGCCCACGCGCTCGTCCACCTTGCGCAGCGTTTCGTAGAAGTACTCCATGCGCTGCTCCGCGTCCGCCAGCCCCTTGTCCGAGAAGCCCAGCGGGTGCCGGTAGTGCGTCGACAGGAAGAAGAAGCGCAGCGCCTCCGCGTCCACCTTCTCCAGCGCGTCCCTCAGCCGCACCACGTTCCCGAGCGACTTGGACATCTTCGCCCCCTCGAGATCGAGGAAGCCGCAGTGCATCCAGTAGCGCGCGAACGTCTTCCCGCTCGCCGCCTCGCTCTGGGCGATCTCGTTCTCGTGGTGCGGGAAGATGAGGTCCAACGCCCCGCCGTGGATGTCGAAGGTCTCTCCGAGGAACTTCGCGCTCATGGCCGAGCACTCGATGTGCCAGCCCGGCCGCCCCTTGCCCCAGGGGCTGTCCCACGAGGGCTCACCCGGCTTGGCCGCCTTCCACAGCGCGAAGTCCAGCGGCTCGTGCTTCTGCTCGCCCGGCTGCACCCGCTCGCCCGCGCACAGGTCGTCCAGGTTGCGCTTGGACAGCTTCGCGTACTCCGGGTACTGCCTCACCGAGAAGTACACGTCCCCCTTCGACTCGTACGCCACCCCCTTGGCCACCAGCGTCTCGGTGATGCGGATGATCTCCGGGATGTTGCCGCTCACCTTCGGAGACACGTCCGGCTCGACCAGGTGCAGCGCCCGCGCGTCCTCCTCGAAGATCTTCACGAAGCGCGCCGCCAACTCCACCGGCTGCTCGCCCGTCTCGTGGGCGGCCTTGATGATCTTGTCGTCCACATCCGTGTAGTTGCGCACGTACTTCACGTCGAACCCGCGATAGCGCAGGTAGCGCACCACCACGTCGAACGAGGTGAACGTCCGTGCGTTGCCGATGTGGACGTAGCTGTAGACCGTCGGGCCGCAGACGTAGACCCCCAGCTTGCCCGGCACTGCCGGTTGCAGGGTCTCTTTCTGCATCGTCATCGTGTTGAAGAGGCGAATCGATGCTGCGGCCACGTGCTCGAACCTCCGCGGGTCGGATCCGGGGTTGGAAAGCCGGACTCTAGGACTTCCCCACGCATCGGACCACAAATGCCTGACAATGTGAGACAACTCTGACGTCCCGTTGGCACTCCGAGCCGCCGAAAAACGACTATCCTCCGCCTCGCCTGCCCGCCCCCCATCTCCGTCGGCCGACGAATCTGGGAGAATGCCCCCTCATGAGTCCTCCCAATCCCAAGCGCCCGCCCCGCTCGCCCCGCCCTCCGGGGGACACGGCGTCGCGCCCGGAGCCGGAGGTGGAACTCCCCTTCGACGATGACGAGGTGGCCCCGCTCCAGGCGGATGACCCCCGCCCCCAGCGCGTTCCCCAGTACCCCGCCGGCCCTCGCCGCCGCCCCCGCCGGGGCCCCGGTGGCTCCCCGCGCGAACCGCGTGATCGCGAGCTGCCCGCCCGCTTCGACTCTGGCGAGTACGAGGACCCCGGCCACTCCCCCGCCTTCCTCTACGTCGAGCGCGGCCCCGGTGCCGGCCAGCTGCTCCCCATCAAGCAGGGCGTGCTCGTGCTCGGCCGCGCCTCCACGTCCGATCTGCGGCTGCAGCACCCCTCCATCAGCCGCCGCCACGCCCAGCTCACCCGCCGCGGCGACCGCCTCAGCCTGAAGGACCTCGGTAGTCAGAACGGCACCTACATCAACCGCGCCCGCCTCACCTCCGAGCTCGACATCCGCTCCGGAGATGAGATCGCCCTGGGCAACGCGCTCCTCCGGGTACGAGGGCCCGGTGCCGCGCCCACGCGCCCTCGCTCCGCCGCCAGCCAGACCGTGGCGTCGCTCCGGGTGGGCATGAGCACCCGGCGGATCGTGCTGCTCGCCGCCGCCACCGGCTCCCTGGTGGCCGTGTTCCTCACGCTCGCCGCGGTGCGGCTCATCCGCCCCCGGACCGAGCCGAGCCATCCCGTGGAGGATGTCGAGGTCCTCACCGTGGCCGAGGCGCCTCCAGAGGTCTCCCCCGGCGCGACGAGCGACGAGGTCGTGCGCGCCGAGTCCCCGTCCGGCGTGGAGAAGGCCCCTGCGCCCGGGCCGACCGCACCCGCGACTCCGGGGAGCAAGGTGCGGAGCGCCTCTGGAACGCATGCGCTCAGTGCCCAGGCCATCGCCGGGTCTGGAAGTCCGAAGCGCCAGGAGGCCGGTGTCCGGGCGAAGGTGGGCGCTGGCTCCGGGAAGGCCGCGGCCACGAAGCCCGCTCCGGCCGAGGACGCCCAGGTTCCGGATGCGGAGGCCGAAGCCGAGGCCCTCGCCCGCTATGAGTCCGGGAATGTCGAGTCGGCGCTCGCCGTGGCCCGGCGTGCGCACCTGGAGAACCTGAGCGCCACGCTCGCGCGCTTCCAGAACGAGTGGAGCGCTGGCAATGCCGCCCTGGCCGCCCGGGACTCGGCGTCCGCCATCCAGCACCTCACGGTGGCGCTCGAGCTCGACCAGCAGCTCTCCAAGGGCTGGGGCACCTTCGCGCCGCGGATCCGCAAGGCCCTGGAGCAGGCGTATCTGCAGGCCGACGGCAAGCAGCAGAGCGCGCGCTAGGCGGGGAGAACCCTCAAGGGACGCCCCACATCAACCGGCCCCTTTCGCCCGTGTCCCCCACATCCTGCCATCGGGGACTCAACCGCAGGGAGCGCTGGGCTCCAGCGGATAGCTCCACCTCCTCCGCATGCAGCAGGAGCCGGCCGCGGCGCTCGCGCCACGCCAGCAGCGTGTAGGGCCCTGGCGCCAACCACCGGAAGGTGAAGGTGTCCGGGTGTCCATACTCGTGGTCGTACGGGTGGCTCCGCAGGAGCAGCACGCGCAGCGCGGCCACCGAGCCGGGCCGCGGCCAGCGTCCTGGCACCAGTCGCACCACATCCTTCTCCTCGTCTGCGTCCTCCTCGGGGACCTGGACGTCCAGCACACCTCCCCGCGACTCCGACTCGAAGTTCAGCTCCACCACCCCGCTCTCCGGCACCTCCACGTCACGAGGCAGGTAGACGGTGGCCTCGGGATAGGAGGGGGACTCGGCCCGCGCCACGTAGCGCCCCGGCTCGATGCCCCGCCGCGAGTACCACCCATCCCTCACGTCGATGGCGTGCACCAGGTCGCCCCCTGGCGTGTACAGCACCACCTTGCCGTAGCGCACGGGCTGCGAGGCGGCATGAACCTGGCCCTGGAGCAGGGCGCCCGCGCGCAGCGTCACCGTCACCTCCCGTTGCCCGGGCTCCAGCGGCACGTACGCCGCCAGGTACTCCTCGTGCTGCACCTCGAGCACCAGCGGCCGGGACTCCACCGAGGGCAGGAGCAGCGACCCGTCCCGCCCCGTGGCCTCCTCCACTCCCATGAAGAAGCGCCGTCCCTCCTCCTCCCTCCACAGCCGCACCCCAGCCCTGGCCACCGGGCCCCCGCCCTCCGCATCCACCACCCGAACCCGCACCGGCCGGCCCTCCTGCAGCACCACGTCACCCAACTCCACGTCCCGCCCCGGCTCCATCACCGCCCGGCGCACGGTGGACGCCAGGCCCGGTGCGCCGAAGGTGAGCTCGAGCGGACCGGTATTCGCCACCGGTACGGCGAAGGTGCCGTCCTCGCTTCGGAGAGACAGGTTGTTGAGGGTGAAGGTGGTGAGCGGCTCGCCGCCCTGGCGTATCACGCGGCCCCGGAGGAGACCCCGGTAGGCCAGCACCAGCCGCACCGGCGCGCGGCTCCCTACCGCCACACGCACGCCCTGCTCGTGCCCCTCGCCCGCGAGCTGGCCGCCCATGGCCGCGGCGTCCAGCACGTACCCGGGTTTGACGGCGGACAGCCGGTAGGGCTGCGCCAGCAGATGGCGCAGCACGAAGCGCCCATCCTGCCCCGAGAGCACCGGCCGCCCCTCCTTGCCTTGCCACTCGTTGCGCAGCCGCTGCGAGTACCAGCGGACCAGCGGCGACTCGCTTCGGACCTGTGCCCGCCAGGAGCCCAACACCTCGTCCGGCACGGCGAGCACCGCGGCGCCCGCCACCGGCAGCCCCTTCCCATCCACCACCACGCCCTCGAGCCGCTGACCCTCCTCGAACCGCAGCCGTACCAGGCGCCGCTCCCGCTCGCGCAGCTCCACCCGTTGCCACGCCATGCGGAAGGGCTCTCCGGGCGGGGATGAGGCGCTGACCCTGTAGCGACCTCCTCTCACGCCCCCGAGTACCGCCCGCCCCCGCTCGTCTGTCCTCGTCGGGATGTCGCGAGGGCCAAAGCCCAACCTCCCCTCGTCCACCACCAGCAGACATTCGGCGCCAGCCACTGGCCGGTCCTGCTCATCCACCACCTGCACCTCCACGGCGGCGCTGGTGGGCAGCACCACCTTCAGCTCGCGCGCGGGGGCCGTCACCTCCAGCTCGCGGTAGAGGTAGTCCCGGTGGCTGGCGATGAGCCGCCAGGGGCCTGGGCCCGGCGCGTCCAGCACGAAGAGCCCGGACTCGTCGCTGTTCTCCTCGGCCACGGTGCCGAAATCCTCATCATCGTCTCCGTCTTCGTTCGGTTCCTGGGAGATCAACCGGAGCCGAGACCGGGGCACGGGCTGGCCCACCTCGTTCACCACCTGGCCCTCGACGAGCAGGGCCGGGGTGAGCACCGCGTCCAACGAGCCCGAGGTGGCCACCGCATGCGCGGAGACGCGATGGGAGAGATAGTGCGGCTTGCGGAAGGAGACGTCGTAGAGGCCGGGAGGCAGGGGGCCGAGCTGGTAGCGGCCCTCGGCATCCGTGGTGGCAGAGACGGGCCTGTCCAGCGAGCTCAAGGCGTTGGCGCGCAGCAGGACGTTCACGGCCTCCAGTGGCTGCCCCTGCTCATCCGTGACGAGGCCACCCAGCCAGAGTGAGCCTCCATCCGCCTGGGTCGCGGAGGAAACAGCGCCGGCCCCGGCCGGAGCATCCCCTGCCTTCCCCTCCAGGGTGGAACCGGTTGCGGCGGAGCGCCGCACGAAGCGGGCCCCGAAGCCGCTGGCGTCGGAACCGTTCGACCACCACCAACCCGCCAGCCCCAAGAGAACGAGGACGAAGCAAGCCAGCAGGCCAGACAGCCAGAGGGAGCGGGGTGCACGAGGAGGAGGGGAGGACATGGATGGCTTCGAGCAGCGGAAAAGGCGTGTTCAGCGACGCGGTCTTCGGAGGCCTCGGATCAGCAGCGCGGCGTTCGCCAGGATGAAGGCCGTCAGCAGCAGCGCCACGAACAGCACGCCCTTGTCCCCTCCGGGCCGCTCCCCTTCCACGACGATCCACAGCCGCCCGTCCCTGGGCTGCACCTCGCCCATGTCCCGGAGCAGCTTGAAGCCCTCCCGGTAGCGCTCCGCGTCCTCCTCCACCAGCAGCCGTCCCCTCACGCCGAACGGACGCTGATCCGGTTGCCGCGGGGGCCTCCCCGGAGACCACTCCTCTCCCGGCAGCGCCCCGCGGCGCACCAGGAAGGGCGACTCTCGCAGCCCCACCACCACATAGAGGGCCTCGCCCTCGCGCCCGTAGGCTCCTCGTGAAGTGGGGATTCCGTGCAACTGCACGTAGCGGTTGGATTCCAGCAGCTCGTACCGGTAGGCCCCCTCCGCCCCCAGCGTCAGCGGCGTCCCCGGCGAGAAGAAGTACGCCAGGTCCTTCCACAACATCCCCAACAGCACCCCGCCCACCACCATGGCCAGCACGGCCACGGGGGCCTTCACTCCCACGCCGCGCCGGTGGATCCGCGCCTCCAACTGCGCGATGCGCTCGTCCCGCTCCTGCTGCAGCTCCTCCGACTCGCTGGACATGAAAAAACCCCGGTCCCCACTTTCTGGGAACCGGGGCTTTCTACCTCCACCCGATGGGGATCAGGCGAGGTTGAAGATCTTCTTGAGGTCCGACTCGATCTCTTCCTCGGAGCAGTCCTTGGCCAGCGACAGCTCCTTGATGAGCAGCGAGCGCGCGGTATCCAGCATCTTGCGCTCACCGAACGACAGATCCTTGTCTCCCTTCAGCAGATAGAGGTCGCGCAGAACCTCGGCGATCTCGAACACGGAGCCCGTCTTGATCTTCTCCATGTACTCCCGGTACCGCCGATTCCACGTCGTGGAGTCGACCGAGATGTCCTTCTCCTTCAGGATGGAGTAGACCTGCTTGACGTCCTCCTCACTGATGATCTCCCGGAGGCCGACCGAGCCCACCTTGTTGATTGGGATCATGATCCGCATCCCATTCTCCAGGATGCGCAGCACATAGAAGGACTGGCGCTGCCCGGCGACCTCGGTGTGCTCAATCCCCATCACCTCGCCCACACCCTGCCCGGGGTACACCGCCTTATCGCCGGTCTTGAAGCTCGTCTGCACTCGTTACCGCCTCCTTGGGATGGCTTGGCTCGACTCGACACCCGGCCTCGGAAAGCGGACCACGAGTACCACAATCCACTCCTTCCAGCAACATTGAAGCCTTGACCCGCCCGGAAATTCCAGACTAGCCTGCATGCCTTTGTGTGTGTGCGCTCGCTCGGTAGGGCGGTGCACCACGACGGGACGGATCGGGTTGGTGGAGGGGGTGGAGGGTGGGCCGTTACTCGTGGCGCGATCTGACCGCGCGTCCTTTGTTCTTCCCCGCTTTGAGCTTGATGCTCGGCGCGGGATTGGCACTCCAAACGAACGTCGTCGGCGGATTATTCCAGCTTATGGCGGCGTGTGCCGTGGGTGTTGCCGCCCTGGGGCTTGCCCGCCTGCCTGGTTCTCATCTGGGCGTGCTGCTGTGTCTGGGGCTGAGCGGCGCGGGGCTGGCCAGCCTGGAGGCCGGAGCGGATGTACCGGACACCCTCCCTCTCGAGGAGGGAGGCACGGCGGTGCTGGAGGGCGAGGTGGAACGCGTGGATCGCTTCGAGGACTCCACCCGACTCCTGATGGCGGTGGCCCGCGTGGGCCGTGGAGCTGGAAGCCCCGCTCGCTTCCACACGAGTCTCTACGCCCATGGAGAGTCCCCCTCGCTGCTGCCCGGACAACGCATCCGCGTGGAGGCCCGGCTCAAGCCGCTCGAGTCCGCTTCGAATCCCGGAGAAAAGGACTTCTCCGCAACCCGGCGGCGGCAGGGGCTCGCCTTCACGGGCAGCTTCCAGACCTCCCGGATGCTGGTGCTGTCCCCACCCCCTCGCTGGCGCCAGGAGCTGGTGCGCACACAGGAAGGGCTCTCCGAGGCGGTGCGCGCCGTCGCCCCCTCGGCCGATGCGGCGGCTCTCTTTCTCACACTGGCCGCCGGACAGCGCGCCGCGCTCGATGATGACCTGGAGGAGGACTTCTCCCGGAGTGGACTCGCGCACGTACTCAGCGTGAGTGGTCTGCACGTGGCGGCGCTCGCGCTCATGACGTTGGCCCTGATGCGCCGGCTGATCGTCCGGGCCGGGGCGCGGCTGCAAAGCCTGCGGCGCGTGGATGCCCGGCGCCTGGCGGCCCCCGCCTCCGTGCCCTTTGTCTGGGCCTATGTCGTGTTCACCGGCAACCAGCCGCCCGCGGTGCGCTCGGCGGTGATGGCCACCATGGTGTTGATGGGGCTCGCCCTCTGGCGGCGGGCCGATGGGCTCAACAGCCTCGCCGCCGCCGCCGCGATCCTCGTCGCCTGGGCACCTTCCAGTGTCGTGGATCTGTCGCTGCAGCTCTCCTTCCTCGCCGTCTTCAGCCTGCTGCTGCTCACCCCCACCCTGCGCGAGGCGATTCCCCTCCCGCCTCCCGACCCGCGCGAGTCCCACCGGCTCAAGCGTCTGTTCGCGAACACCCGGGAGACGGTGCTGGAGACGTTCTGCGCGAGCGCCGCGGTGACGATGGCCAGCCTGCCCCTGGTGGCGGGCACCTTCGGCCGGGCGAGCCTCGCGGGGCTCGTCTCCAACATCGTCTGCATGCCCCTGTGCGGACTGCTCACCGGCTTCGCCGCGGGCGGCGCGGCCCTCTATGTCGTGGCGCCCGTGCTGGCCACTCCGCTGCTCTGGGGCGGAGCGTGGGCCTCGCAGGTGCTCCTGTGGCTCACCCGCTTCTTCGCGCACGTGCCGCTGGCCACGATGGACCTGCCCTCCTTCGGCCTCACGGCCTCCCTGCTCTACGCGGCGGGGCTCGCGTGCTGGGCCCTGGGCGAGCGGCACTGGCGCCTCGGGGGGCTGCTGGCTCCCGTGGGCCTGGCGCTCGTCTTCCTCGTGCCACGGCTCGTCCCCGAGCCCGGCCTGCGCATCACCTTCCTCTCCGTGGGCCAGGGGGACTCGGTGGTGCTGAGCTCGCGGGGGCACCATGTCCTCATCGATGGCGGCGGCGTCCCTGGCGGCGCGGACCCGGGGCTCCGGGTCGTCGTCCCCTTCCTGCGTGCCTCACGCATCGAACGGCTGGACCTGGCCGTCCTCTCCCATCCCCACCCGGACCACGCGCTCGGGCTCATCTCCGCGCTGGGGCAGGTGCCCACCTCGCGGCTCTGGCTCTCCGCGGGCAGCGCGGACGGGCCCCTGTCCCAACAGCTCATCGCCGCGGCCACCGGAGCGCAGGTGGAGGAAGTGCAGCTCGGACATCCCTCCTACCCGCTGGGTGACGCGACCCTGGAGGTGCTCGGGCCCCCCGTGGATCGCGAGCTGATGGAGGGCGTGAACGACAAGAGCGTGGTGCTGCTCGTGCGCCACGGTGATGTCACCGTGCTCCTGCCCGGCGATGTGGAGGAAGAGGGCGAAGCCGCGCTCCTCGCGAGTGGACGGCTCGGGCCGGTGTCGGTGATGAAGGCACCGCACCACGGCTCGCGCACCTCGTCCACGGAGGAGCTCCTCGAGCGGCTCCGCCCCCGCTTCGTCGTCTTCTGCGTGGGCCGCCGCAACCGCTTCGGCTTCCCCCATCCGGAGGTGGAAGCGCGCTACCGCACCTTCGGCACCGAGTGTCTCCGCACGGACGTGCACGGTGCTGTCACCCTGGAGAGTGATGGGCACGACGTCCGCCTGAGGACCTTCCTGCCATCCGAGCCCCCGGTGTCCACCGCTCTGGTTGCCCCGGTCGCCACCCATCACCAGCCTTGAGGTGATGATCTCCGACGACCTGGACCTGCGACAGCTCACCGTCGACTTGAAGCACATGCTCGCCCCGGGTGAGCCCGTGGGCTACCTGCGCGGCAAGGCGCTCATGCGCAACCTGCTCGTGGAAACGAAGGGCTTCTCCGAGCTGGAAGCCGAGGAGCTCATCGACACGCTCGAGCTGCGCGGCTTCCTGCGCTTCCTGGGAGACCCCACCGAGCGCTCCATCGCGGACGCCCAGTGGGAGATCTCCCCCCACACGTAGCGGCTATCCGAAGACGAGCCAGCCGAAGCGCGGCAGCGCGTGGAAGTCCCCGATGAAGAGCGGCGAGAAGGCCTGGCCTTCCACCCGCTGCCGATCCAGGTGCTCGAGCCGGTAGAGGTTGAAGCGCCAGCGCTCCCCCTTCTTCGGCGGGAGGTTCGGCACCTCGGCGAGCCGGGCGAAGGGAATCTTCATCTCCACCCGCCAGCCCTCGTCGCGGTCCCGCGGATCATCCAGCGTGCCGCGCACCTTCACCGCCGTCGTCATCCCCGAGTCCCAGCTCAGATCCATCCCCTGCCGGCGCGCGGGGAAGTAGGCATCGAAGATGACGTTGTGCGGAGACACCTCCAGCTCGTTGTAGGTGCGTCCGTCCGCGTTGGCGTCCAGGAAGATCTCCACCACCTCCTGCTCGTAGATGGACTCGTCGCGGTTGCGGAACGTGCCCCAGATGTCCGGGTCCTCGACGTCGAACGCGACGTAGAGGTTCTGGTCGTCATAGGCCAGACGCGCCTCGGTGCGCAGCGAGGCCTGACGCCCATCGAAGCTGCCGCGCAGCACCACCGGCGTGGCGTCCTTCCACACCGCGTCATCGAGCTCACCGTCGATGACCGGAGCCTTGGCCGCGCGGCGAAGCGTGTACTCGGGCAATGACGGGAGGGCACCGCCGAGCTGGGGACCCAGCATCCGGTTGTCCCCCCTGTGCGCATTCGGGTCATCCACCGGGAGACGTGCGTCCCCCTGCCAGAAGCCGAGTAGCACCTGGCCGGGCGACGGAGGCATCGGCACCGAGTGCACGTCCTCCACCACCTTGCCCACGGGCCAGGAGCCCAGCGGGGCCGCGCCTCCCGCGAAGGCATGGTCCGCGTTGACCATCATCTGACCGGTGGCGGGGTCCACCACGTGCACGAAGAACTCCCAGCCCTGAGGCACGGAGCGCACGGCCTCGAAGTAGTGCGCGAGCTGCACCGGCTGGCCGGGCGCCGCCACCGGCGGGGAGACGCGCGTCCCGAGGTAGCGCACCGCGCCCCCCGCGAACGTGGCTCCGCTGCGGAAGGTGAGGTCCGCCGGCGCGGCCTCGAGCACGCGGGCCTGGGTGGGAGGAGGCAGGGCCTTGTTGCGAGGCTTCGGGCCCGCCTGCTCGTCGCGGCAGGCGGTGGCGAACAGCGCGAGCATCAGCAGCGTCAGGAGGCGGGAGGCAGGGCGCATCGAGGCCGCGAATCCTAGCGAAGTGCCCACGAAGTGTTTGGACATAGTGAAGAAACGGGTGCGAGCTGGACGTACCGGGCAGCGCGACGGCGCATGGGCGGAAGAGCGCCCATGTTGAGCCAGGAGGAGCGGTGAGTGGAACCCGTGCCGGGGGTAAAGGGGCGCGCGAAAAGCCCTGCCTGCTGAGCGGCGAGGCAGGGAGGCCTGGGCGTTCTGACAACCACTGCTGCGGGCTCAAGGGTTGTCTTCTTCTGACCTCACGGCCGCAGCGACTGAAGCATCGCGGTCCGCGTGGGCGCGGCAGCCACCATGCCGTCGAGCAGCGTGCGCGCCTCACCGGGTCCCTGCCCGCCGACGATGGCCATCACGGGGTGCCGACTCATCAACCACATCGCGACCGTGACGAGCGGCGCCAGTAGCTTGCTGAAGACCCCCACATTCGAAGGCGTCAACGGATGACCGAGCGAGCGAACGAGTGAGAACCCTTCGGCCATGCCGGACGCGATCTCGCGCGATTCCTTCCACGAGAGCCCAGACCCGCGATTGTGAACACGGTTCCCGACAATCATCAGCGGCACCACCAGGGCGGCGTGGGTGCGCAGCCAACTGTGCATATCGGCCTGCGTGTCCGTGGGGATGCCGGCCTTGGAGAATGTCTCGGCCCACGCGGGATCCGTGACGATGGTGATCTGCAGGGCGGCGAACGACCGGGGGACGACTTGAGCCTTGAGCCTCCCCTCCTTGAGCTCGGCGAGGATGGCTGGAAAACCAAAGACGAAACGGTTGGCCCCCACCACGTCGCGCAACCGGTCGAATGGCGCGAAGGTGTTGAACATGAACATCACCTGCTTCGCGGCGCTTTGTTGCAACGTGGGCAGCACCGCATCGACCTGGGATTCGAGAACGGTGACCAGCACCAGATCCCATGGGGTGGTGGTGTCGAGCGCGGCGCTCACTTCGACCGGTGCGCGTCGATCATCCGTGGTGACGATGGCGCGATCCTTCTCGAGCCGCGCGAGGCGTGCACCGCGCGCGACGACCGTCACGTCGTGCCCCGCTCGAGCGAGATGAAAAGCGAAAGTGCTGCCGATGGAGCCAGGACCCACGATGGCGATTTTCATGGGGCCGCCTATAACCAGGGCCTGCTCACCTCGCCATCCGGGTACGCAGGCAGAGGGTCGCTCCGGGACCCAGGCAGACGCGAGCACCTGGCCCGCGTCCGGAGTTCGCCCGCGAGAGGGCTACGGCGCGAGGATCTTCACCGACGACATCTGATCGTTGGCGTCTTGCGAGAGCAGCGGCGTACCCGCCATCCGCGTAGAAGATGGCCCCGGGAGCGCTCGATGTGCTCACGTTGTCGAACGCGGCTGCGCTGTCATGGGCCCGGACTCCCGTCGCCCTCGAGGCATACGTGGAGTCGATGGCCGTGAGGATGGGGGTCGTCGAGCGGGTGAGTCCGTGTCTGACGCATCAGCAGCGACTCGCATCGATATGCAGGGCTCGCCGGTACGTTCCAAGAGCATCCCGCTTCACCCACGTCAGGAGGAATGGATGCACGCCTCGCGCCCGCTGTCAGAGGAACCACCAGCCCAGGCCCTGCTGCCGGTGGTGCTTCTCGGCCTGTTGCTCCTGGGGCTGACTGGCTGTGCCACCACCGAAAGACAGCAGCTGCTCGAGCGCAGCGCCGCCTACGTCTCCTACCGGCTCCCCTCCGAGCAGATTCTGGAGGTAGCCCATGAGGTCCTCAAGGAACGGGGGTATCTCATCCTGCCGAGTACGGACCCCAACTATGTGCGTACCTCCTGGCTGACGAAGTTCGACGAGACCCTCGACGTCGGGGCAGTCCGGGAGCGGCACTTCGTCATGGGGAAGCAGCTCGACAACGGTCGCTTCGTACTGACCGCGTACCGTCTCTCCTACACCACCATCGGCCGGACCTCGCCCCACCCAAGCTCCCCCAAGGCGAATGAAACAACGGGCGTACAGGCGATGATCAAGGGCGACCCGCTCTCTTATGCCCGTCCGGTGCTCGTCCGGGACCTGGAACTGGAATGGGAGATCCTCTCCCGGGTTTCCCCCTCCGTCGCCCACGAGCTGGAATCCCAGGTGGACCAGTACCTCGCCGAGGAACATCACGACTCTTCGAAGGCCGGTGCGACGTCGAGCGCCCAGCAGTAGAAGCTCAGTTCGTCGACGTCTTGTTCGACGAGCGCCGTCAGCGTGGTGCCGCCGCCGTGTCCCGAGTCCCGGAGCGGCAGCAGGAAATAGGGTCCGCCTTGCGTGGCTTCAGCCTGGAGCCTGGCGACCATCTTGAGCGGATCGTGCGGCGGCGCGGTCCGGTCGTTCAACGCCGACACGAAGGTCAGCATGGGGTAACGGCGATCGGCGCAGACGTTGTGATAGGGCGAATATCCGGCGAGATACGCACCCTCGACGGGATCTTCGGGTGAGCCGTATTCGACGGTCGCCGAGCTCAGATAGCCGAACTTCGGAAAGCGCAGCATGTCGAGGGTGGGCACGCGGCAGTACACGGCTCCGAAGGCCTCGGGCGCTTGCATGGCGGTGACAGCGACGAGCAGACCACCGTTGCTGTTGCCACGCGAGGCGAGCCTGGAGGGCATCGTGTAGCCCTCCGAGACGAGCCAACGCGCCGCCGCGATGTAGTCGTCAAAGGCATTCTGCCGCCGCGTCTTGCATGCCGCCTCGTGCCAGGCGCGGCCGTATTCGCCGCCGCCTCGCACGTTGGCGAAGGCGAGCACGCCGCCCAGCTTCAGCCAGGCCGCATGGAGCGCCGTGAAGCGTGGCTCCACCGAGACATTGAAGCCACCGTAGCCGCTCAGACGCACGGGCTGGCGCCCGTCGCGAGGCAGGTCTTTCCGGTGGATGATGAACATCGACACCCGCGTACCATCGAGCGACTCGTACCAGACCTGGTCCGTCACATACTCGGACGCGTCGAGCCCGACGTCGGGTACGTGGTACGGCGACAAGCGATCCGCCGCGTAGTCATACCGATAGACCGAGGGCGCCTGCACGTACGACATGAAGCTCACCCACACCTCGCCGCCGCTCCAGGTGCCGCTGATGCCGCTGACGATGCCTTCACCCTCGTTGCGATTCACCGAGCCGAGGGCTGGCAGCACGAGGTCGCGGAGGTAGGTGCCGTCCTCGGCGTGGATGCGCACGCGATGCGACGCCGCGTGCGAGTAGACGGCATAGAGCCGGCCGCCGACGCCAGCGACCGTCTGCAACGTGTCCGAGCTCTCGGGGATGAGCGTCCGCCACTCGGTCGGCGCCGTCAGCGGCGCGACGCAGAGACGGCCGCGTGGAGCGTCGAGGTCGGTATGGATGAGCAGCGAATCGCCGATCACCTGCACCTGGTTGAGGGACCGCATGGCGGGAGCCACCGGCACGAGCGCGTCATCGGCGAGGCGCAGGAGATAGACGACGTTGGCGTGCACATAATCCCATTTGTAGAGCACGGCGAAGCGGCGGCACTCGCTGAGCTTCACGGAGCACCAGTACTCTTTCGCCTGGTCGTCGCCGAAGATCCGGCGGGCCGGCGTGCCCGATCCGAGCCGGTGCTCGTAAATGGCGTTCCAGTGCGCCTCGTCGCCCGCGGGTACCTCGCCCGGTTCGGGACACGCCGCATAGAAAAACCCTGACGCGTCGGGCCGCCAGGCCACCGACGAATGGCTCGTACCGCGGGGCCGGTCGGGAAGCAGCCGCCCTGTCTCGACGTCGACCACGTGGATGAGCGCGCCGTGGGTCCCTCCAACGGCCTTCCCGAACGCGACCAGCGCACCGTCGGGTGACGGCACGGCGAAAACCAGTGCCTCGCCGCTCGCCCACGTGTTGGGGTCGAGCACCGTCTCGAGCGGCGCGCCCTTGCCACGCCGGAGCATGAACTTGAGCTTGTCGTCGCTGGCGTCCGCCGACCAGAGAAACTCGCGTCCGTGCGGCCCGGCGGGAATCGGCGGCGAGAGCCGCGCATAGCGCGCCGAGCGGGTGACCGCAGACCGCAGCCCATCGCGTCCTGGCACCGCGCGCAGCACCGAGTGCGTAACGGCTTCCTGCGCCGCGATCCACGCCTGGGTCTCCGCGGCGTCGAGCCGCTCCAGCCATGCGTAAGGATCGTCAAACCGCCTGCCGTGCACCGTGTAGCCGCTCTCCGGATCGCGCGGCGCCGTGGGAAAATCCAGGGCCCGGTTCAGGTCTTTCATCAGGAGATCCTCTGCCAGCACACCGAAGAAGCCCAGCACGTTCATCCCATCCGCGGGGGACGTGCGCTTCTCTCCCCAATGGCTCGCGGACGCGGCAGACCCGCTCGAGAGTTCGTCTCCCGTCCATGCTCGTGGACTGCGGGCTGGAGATGAGACGGCCAGGGGGAAGCAACCCCCCGCGATTCCGCTCCTCCCTCGCGGCACCCGGCTTGCTGCCTCGCCCGGGCCATGCACTTCGAATTCGAGCACATGGGCATCACCTCCCCCTTCGAGCTACCCGAGGGCATTCACCTGCTGGGCGGAAGCGCCGAGGACCAGGTGCGGCTGGAGGGGCTCCCCCCGGGCCTGTTGACGCTGCGCATCGAGAGCCAACGGCTGATGGTGGAGGCCACCCGCACCTTCACGGTGGGAGGGGTGCTGGTCCCGCCGGGAGTCCCGCGCCTCGTGCTGCCCGGCGAGGTGCTGGGACTGCCCGAGGGCATGAGCCTGAAGGTGCTGGACCCCAGCGGAGACAGCGAGCGGCAGGTGGGCACCGTGGCCGTGCTCAAGCACCTCCTCATGGACACGGAGGAGCCACCTCCTTCGAGGGCCGCCACGCTGCTCTGCCTCACCGGAGCGGATGTGGGCCGGAGCTTCGCCCTCGCCGAGGCGAGCACCGACATCGGCCGGAACCACGAGGTGTCCGTGCGCCTGCGGGACCTCGCCGTGTCGCGCCGCCACGCGCGCATCCGCTACCAGGAGGGCACCTTCCTCCTGGAGGACCTGAACAGCCCCAATGGCGTCTACCTCAACGGCCAGCGCGTCGAGAGGCCCTCGCCCATCCATGAGGGCGACGTCATCGAGTTGGGCCGGACGCTGCTGCGCTTCCAGGCCCCCATGGCGGAACCCCCTCCTCCCCAGCAGGAGAACCCCACCCCTCCGCTCGAGCCCGAGCCCGGCTCCGTTCAGGCCGAAGCGCCCGCCGAAAACGAAACACCCGCGGCCCCCTCCGGCGAGGACATGCCGGAGCGCCCGCGGGTGCGCTGGGAATGGTGGCTCATCGGCATCGGGGCGACGCTGGCCCTGGTGGGGCTGCTCGCCACCTATGCCCTGGCGGCCTGAGCCTCAGGCGCGCAGCGGCGTGAGGCCGGAGCGCTCGATGAGGAGCCGCGCCAGGTGGCGGTGATGCGCGAAGAGGCTGGTGAAGTGCACGAGGCCCCGGCTGCCGCGCACCGCGTACACCGTCACCGGCCCGGGCAGCACATCCACCTTGCGAATGTCCGCGAAGTTGAAGCGCCGCGTGCGCACCAGACCCCGGTACGTCATGCCTCCCGCGTCCACGACGATCCGTGTGCGGCCGTAGTACGTCACCGACACTCCGAAGAAGAGGACGAAGAAGAGCGCCGACAGGAACGTCTGGATCGGTACCCCGTCGAAGCGCAGGAGGTACACCAGAACGCCCAGCCAGAGCAGTGTCGCGCCACCCATGATGGCCGCGAGCACCGCGTGTGGGCGGAACACCTGCTTGCCAGCCTGCGGATCGCCCCGGGTCATATCCGAGAAGCTAAGGCGGGGGGCTGACATGCGCCACCGGCTCCCTCGCTTTCCAGGCAAGGGAGTCCACGGGGCGACTTCCAGGGAACTCCGACTGTCCGGAGCTTCTCAGCTCCGCACAGCTCAGCTGCGGAAGGGGTTCTGCAGCAGCACCGTCTCGCCGCGATCCGCGCCCACGGAGATGCAGACGACGGGCACGCCGCCGATCTCCTCCACGCGGCGCACGTAGCGCTTGGCGTTCTCCGGCAGCTCGTCAAAGGTGCGCACCCCGGCGAGCTTGTCGTCCCAGCCCGGCAGCGTCTCGTAGATGGGCTTGACGCGCGCCAGGTCCTCGTAGTCCCCGGGCAGCTCGGTGATGCGCTTGCCGTCCAGCTCGTAGGCGTTGCAGATCTGCAGCGTCTTCAGGCCGGAGAGCACGTCCAGCTTCGTGAGCGACAGGCCCCACAGGCCGTTGACGCGCACCGCGTAGCGCAGCACCACGCCATCCAGCCAGCCGCAGCGGCGCGGACGGCCCGTGGTGGCGCCGAACTCGTCACCCACCTTGCGCAGCCGATCGCCCGTCTCGTCCGTCAGCTCCGTGGGGAACGGGCCACCGCCCACGCGCGTGGTGTAGGCCTTGCTGATGCCCATCACCTTGTCGATGGCCGTCGGGCCCAGGCCCGAGCCCACCGCCGCGTTGCCCGCCACGCAGTTGGAGCTGGTGACGAACGGGTAGGTGCCATGGTCCACGTCCAGCAGCGTGCCCTGGGCGCCCTCGAAGAGGATTCGCGCGCCGCGCTGCACCTGGCCCGCGAGGTAGAGCGACACGTCGCTCACGTAGGGCCGCAGCCGCTCGCCCAGCGCGGAGAACTCCTCCTGGTACTTCTGCGCGTCCAGCTCGGGCAGCGGCTCGTTGGCCGCGCGGCACAGCTCGCGCAGCTCGTCGCGCACTCCCGGGAGCCGCTCGTCGATGCGCTTGCGCAGCCGCTCGGGGTGGAGCAGATCCCTCACGCGGATGCCCCGGCGCGCCACCTTGTCCTCGTAGGCCGGACCGATGCCGCGCCCCGTGGTGCCGATGGCGCTCACGCCCCGCGCCTTCTCCCGGTACGTGTCCAGCAGCTTGTGCCACGGGAAGATGACGTGGGCGTTGTCCGAGATGAGGAAGTGCGAGTCGTCCTTCAGGAAGCCGCGCTCCTTGAGGGCGTCGATCTCCTTCACCAGCACCGCGGGGTCCAACACCACCCCGTTGCCGATGACACAGGTCTTCCCCTGATGGAGGATGCCCGACGGAATCAGGTGCAGCACCGTCTTCTGGCCCGCGACGACCAGGGTGTGGCCGGCGTTGTTACCCCCCTGGAAGCGCACGACCACCTGGGCGTGCTCGGTGAGCAGGTCCACGACCTTGCCCTTCCCCTCATCTCCCCACTGCGCTCCGACGACGACGACGTTCGGCATAGTTGGGGCCCGCTTAGCATGCTTCCCCACGGGCCGTCACCGGCCTGAAATGGGAAGTGCGACCCTTCCCGCCCCAGGCTGGTGCTCGAGCCACCAGGCGACTCAGGAAGGGCTGGCAGCCAACCAAGGCCCGGGGTCAGAATCGAGTCACGCAGGAGCGGGTGGCCCTCGTTTCCGCCAGTGCCCGCCCCTCGCACGGAGAGCCCTCCCATGTCCCGCAACGTGCTGGCCGATGCCGTTTCCTTCTACGACGAGTTGCTCCAGGGCGAGGTCCTGCAACGGACGCATGAGACGCTCCTGCGGCTCTCCGAGGAGCGCAACCTGTATTACGCCCCCGAACACCCGCTGTACCGGGTGCTGCGCCCCCGCTTCATCACCCCGGAGCAGCAGGCGGACATCCAGCGCGCCTCCGTGGCCGTGAGCCGGGCGCTCGACGTGGTGTACCGGCGCGCCTGCAAGGACGAGTCATTCCGCCGCGAGTTGCGCCTCCAGGAGTGGGAGGAGTTCCTGATGCCCGTGGACGCGGACACTCCGCAGCCGAATGTCGTCGGGCGCTTGGACGGCTTCGTCGGTCCGGACGGAGTCATCCGCTTCATTGAGTATAACGTCGACCCGGGCGGCCCCATCCACATGAGCAACATGAGCGATGCCTTCGCCGCCACTCCAGCGCTGGAGGCCTTCGCGCGCCGGTATGACATCTCCCGTCCGAAACCCGCGCCCAACCTCATCCAGGTCTTGAAGGCCCAACACCAGCGCCTGGGCCGCGACGGCGTGCCGCAGCTCGCCTTCTTCGGGCCCCCCAGCGAGGACGACTCCATCGAGGAGGGGCTGTACCGCGACTACATCCACGCTCAGGGTCTCCCCATCCGGATCGTCACCTCCGAGGACGCGTGGACACTCCGGGATGGCCGGCTCTTCGTGGACGACTTCCGGGTGGACGTCGTCACCTTCATCTCGGTGGGCGGGTTCGGCGGGCTCATCGTGGGCTGCGGCCCCGAACACCCGGTCATGCAGGCGCTCTCCTCGGGCGCGGCGTACTTCATGAACGGGCTGTTCCGCAGCTGCGTCCTGCGCAGCAAGGTGCTGTTCGCCATGCTCAGCGACCTGGCGCACTCGGACATGTTCGAGCCGGACATCCGCTCGGCGCTCGTCCGCCACATCCCCTGGACCCGCGTCGTGCGGGAGGGCAAGACCCGGCATGGCGATCGGGAAGTCGATCTGCTCCCCTTCATCGCCGAGCACCGCGAGCAGCTGGTCCTCAAGCCGGCGAGCGAGTTCGGCGGCACCGGGGTGACGCTGGGCTGGCAGACCGACGCCGAGACGTGGAACGCCACCCTGAAGCAGGCCCGGGAGGAGACCTGGGTCGTCCAGGCGCGCGTCCATACGACGAAGGAGAAATACCCCGTCTACGACGGAGGGCGGATCCGCTACGAGGAGCTCTACTCGGACCTGAACCCGTTCGTGTGGAACGAAGAGTGGCAGGAGGGCTACTTCGTCCGCCTCTCAGCCGGCTCCATCGTGAACCTGGCGCAGGGCGGCACCATGACGCCGCTCGTGGTGGTCAAGGAGCGCTGACGCCCGGCGGACACGGGCATGCCACGAGCCGTCCTAGTGACGGGTCTCGGGGTGACACTGGCCCGCGTAGCCGCAGGCCATCGCCTGACACACCGAGGGCTCCCTGCCAGCCCAACGGCCGCGAACGTCCGACTCCACCAGCGCCCGCGCCGCATCCCTCAGCCGCTCGGCGATGGCCGCCATGTCCACGGCGGGCGCGGGGAACTCCGGCTCCGGTACGTCCTCTCCCAGGAAGGCCACGCCCACCTGCACGGGGACGTCCTCGCGCACCAGCCCCCGCGAGGCCAGCAGCACGGCCGCCAGTGAGTCGGCATGCGCCTCCGCCCCTCGCGGAGAGCGTCTGCCCGGCTTGAAGACCACCACCCGCGCCTCGCCCGCTGGCGTCTCCCAGAGGAGGTCCACCTCGCCCTCGAGGGCCGCCGACGCGTCCCCCGGCAATGTCAGCACGAAGGGCAACGCGCGGTGCACCCTCGGCGCGGGAGCCGAGGCCAACTGGCGGGCGAACGCGGTGCCCAGGAAGCGTTCCACGGCTGCGACTGTCTCCTCCACTCCGTCCTCCGCCATGTCCCAACCCACCTCGCGCACGAGCGCCTCCAGGCGGGCGCGACGCTCGGTGGCGGGAGTCCCGGCGAGGCGGAAGTCCACCACCCGCAGGAGGGCCAGTATCCGGGTCGAAACGCTCGGAGCCGATGCGCTCCAGGCGTCTCGCTCGATGTACGGCGAGGACTCGCGCGGCGGCGTCTCCCAGGGCGCTCCTTCCGCTCGCAGCCCGAGCTGGTGCACGTAATGGTAGCGCCTCGGGCACACGAGGAAGTCCTGCACGGCCTCGGTTCCCACCGACACCATCTCGGGCGCGGCCAGCGCCGAGCCCTCGTGCACCCGTTGCAGCGCCGCCTCGACGCGGGCCTCCTGCTCGGACGGATCCACCTCCTCCAACTCGTCCGCCTCCGGGGGCGCGGGCAACGTCTCCACGTCCAGGTCCTCGACGAGCCCGCGCAGCCGCGCGTCCTCCTGCAACCGCTCGTCGAGCAGGCACCACCACGAGTCGGATGCGCCGCGCTCCTCACCTCCGGAGAGGATGAGCCTGTCCCTGGCGCGAGTGAGCGCGACGTACAGCAGGCGCCGGTACTCGGCGGTCTCGCGCCGCTTCAGCTCGTCCTTCACCTCGTCGAAACGCGGGGAACGGTACTTGTCCAGGCTGTCCGGCAACCACGGCCGCAAGCAGAGTCCGTGGCCACGCTCGAAGAGGGCCCGCCCGCTGCTGAAGCGCCGCAAGCCTCCGAGCGAGGGCACCATCACTACCGGCCACTCCAGGCCCTTGGCCCGGTGGATGGTGAGCAGTTGCACCGCGCGAGGGTCTCCCGCCTCGAGCAGGTCCGCCTGCGCCTCGGTGGGCTCCTCGTTGGCCAGCCGCTGCAGCTCACGGGCGAACGTGACACAGCCGCCCGTGCCGCGCTCGTCGCGCCGGCCCGCCAGAGCGAGCAGCTTCTCCACGTTGGCGCTCGCCTGCTCCGCGTACGGAGTGCCCGCCAGCGCCTCGCGGTAGCCCGTCACGTCCAGCGCCGCCTGCAGGAGGGCACGCACCCCGAGCCTGTCCCGCTCGCGCCGCAGCGAAGGCAGCGCCACAAGGAAGCGCTCCAGCCGCGCCCGCTCCCCCTCGGGCAGCTTCTCCAGGGCGGAGGAGCCCGCGCGCTCCACGGCGGGCAGGGTCAGGCCCTCGGGCCCGGCCAGGCGGAAGAGTGACGCATCCGACAGCCCTACCAACGGAGAGCGCAGCACCGCCGCGAAGGCGAGCGAGTCCTCGGGGTCCGCCAGCAACGACAGCAGCGAGGCCAGGTCCAGCACCTCCTGCGCGCCATAGAAGCCGCGGCCACGGAGCACCCGGTGGGGAATCCCGTGACGGATGAGCGCCTGCCGGTACACCTCCAGGTGCGTGAAGGTACGGAAGAGCATGGCCACGTCCCCGCCACGCACGGGGCGCAATTCCTCGCTCTCGTTGCTCACCGCCACGAGGGGCTCCGCCCCTGGGGCCAGCATCACCTTCAGCCGCTTCGCCACCGACTCCGCGTCCGCCGCGCGCAGCTCCCCCGTGGAGAGCTCCTCGTCGTCCAGTTGGAGCCGCTCCACCACCGGGGCGGGTACCGGAGCCGGACGCACCGGCATCAGGTCATCCCCCTGCGGCTCATAGACGACTTCGTACGGACGCGCTCCGCCCTCGCCCGCCACCAGCACCCCCGCGAAGGCCTGGTTGAAGAAGTCGAGCAGCGGCGGCACCGAGCGCCGGTTGTGCTTGAGATAATCGCGGACACCGCCCTCGGCTTCGATCTTCTTCGCCAGCACCTCGAAGACGGAGACGTCCGCGCCGCGGAACTCGTAGATGGACTGCTTGCGGTCACCCACCGCGCACAGGAAGGCGGGCTCCAGCGGGAGCGCGGCCACCAGGTCCTCGTCCGGGCGCAGCGGGCGCGGGCCTTCCTCTCGCTTCTCGGCCAGCAGCAGCACCAGCTCGAGCTGCAAGCGGTTGGTGTCCTGGAACTCGTCCACCAGCAGCGCCCCCAGGCGCTCCTGCACCTGACGGCGGAAGTCCGGTAGGTCTCTCAGCAGATCGCGCGTCTTCACCAGCAGCGCGGTGAAGTCCAGTGCGTTGCGCCGGACGAACTCCTCCTCGTGGCGCGTCTCCACCTGCGTGAGCAGAGAGCGGAACGCGGCCTCGAAGGGCGCGGTGCGCCACCCGGCATACGCGTCCTCCAGCCGCATCACCGAGCCGTCGCTCTTCCCGAAGATGCTCCAGTACAACTCCTTCATCGAGTTGCCCGGCTCCTTCTTCAGCCGGCGCACGTCCCGCCCGTCATCGAGGAAGGCCGCCTTGAGCGCTGGCAACCGCTCGGGCTCGAAGCAGTTCTCCGGCGTGAGGCCGTCCAGCGCACGCTCGAGCGCCTCGCGCAGGGTGCGCCACTCGCCCTTGGCATCCAGCTCGGCCACGGTGGCGCACAGCTCACGGCACCGCTCGACGAGCGCCTCCAGTCCGCCACGCGCCTCGTCCGCGTTGGAGATGCGGGCATCCGCCGCGCGCAGTCCTTCCTCGCGCAGCTTGCCGTAGATGGCGGCCAGCGAGGACACCAGGCCCTCGGTGAAGTCCGAGCCCGAGAAGGTCAGCTCCTGGCACAGCTCGCGCACATTGGCGTCACCGGCCTCGAGCGCATCCAGCACCACGCGCTCGCACACGTCCACCACGAGCGTGCGGGCTTCCAGCTCGTCGAGCACCTCGAAGGACGAGTCCACGCCCGAGCCCGGCGGCGCGCGGCGCAGCAACTGGCCGCACATCGAGTGGAAGGTGCCCACCGAGGCCGAGCCCAATTCCTCGCGCAGGGACCTCCACGTGTCCTGCGAGGGGAAGGGACGGCCCAGCCGTTCGAGCGAGGCCCGCAGGTCCTTCTCCTCGGCCTTCGGCCCATCGTGGACGAGCGTATCCAGGCGCGCCCGGACACGCGCGCGCATCTCCGCGGCGGCCTTGTCGGTGAACGTCACCATGCACAGCCGCGAGGGACGCAGGGGCTTGGCGCCCTCGCGCGCACCGACCAGCAGGTGCAGCGTCATCGTCACCAGGCTGTACGTCTTGCCCGCGCCGGCACCCGCCATCAGGGCGAGGTTCTTCTCCAACGCCAGGGGAGAGGCCTCACTCATGAGCACCCTCCTCTTCCACGAGCCGCCGCTCGGTGATGCGGCACACAGCGCGGTAGCCACAGCTCCCGCAGTCCTTCGGTCTCACGGCGAACTGCCCCGCCCTCACGGTGCGCACCAGCGACTCCACCGCGTTGGCCAGATTGGGCTTCGCCTCCGCCGCCATCCGCGCCCGCACCTCCGGCTCGGTGGACAGCAGTTCCTCCAGCTCGACCGCGTCCTTCTCCAGCACCTGCGAGAGGTAGATGACCTCTCCCGTCCGCAGCGAGAACCACGCGGCCTGGCTCGTGTTGCGATGGCCGCTCGCCCGCGCCGCGTACAGGTACAGCGGGAGCTGGAAGTCCGAGTCCAGCAGCTTCTTCTTCAGCTCCGACTTCGACAGCTTGCCGGACTTGTAGTCGATGACGCCCACCTCTCCACCCGCCATGTCCAGCCGGTCGATGGTGCCCTCGAAGTGGATGACCTCCTCGCCCACCTGGAGCGTCACCTCGTTCCACCCCTCCGCCGGATTGCGAGGCCCGAAGCGCAGCTCGAAGCCCGCGGGCTCGAAGCGATCGAAGGGCAGGCCCCGCCGCTCGTCCATGAGGATGCGGCGCACCATGTTCTTCGCCCGCTCGCGCGCCAGGCGCCACAGCGCCGGGTGGCCCACGTAGTGCCGCTGCTCGAAGTGCGCCCGCACCTCGTCGAGCACCGCATCCAACAGTTCCTCCGGAAGCTCGTCGAGGCCCCGGCCCAGCAGCTTGCGCTCCTTGAGCCGCTTGAAGAACTCCTCCAGCACTCGGTGCCAGAAGATGCCTTGTCCCCGGCGATCGAAATCCTCTCCCGGCTGCTCCGGCTCGGGCACCTTCAGCCCGTAGGACACGAACCCCTGGAAGCCGCAGTTGCCGAAGCGGGCGAGCGCCGAGGCCGACAGCGGACGCTCGGCATCGAAGCGGAACGCCTCCCGGATCGCCTCGCTCAGGGCCGGATCGTCCACCGCGCCCGTGTAGCGCCCGGCTCCCTTGCGCGTGTCGCCGAAGAAGTGCAGGCGTTCAATCTCCACGTGCACCATCTCCCTCGCCG
Organism: Vitiosangium sp. GDMCC 1.1324; assembly: GCF_003044305.1. Lineage (GTDB taxonomy): Bacteria > Myxococcota > Myxococcia > Myxococcales > Myxococcaceae > Archangium. The sequence continues at coordinate 147,906 of NZ_PZOX01000022.1, forward strand.
AGGCGAGCCACGGTGCGCTCTCGAAGCGATGCCGGAGCACGTTCCGGGCGGGATCCGGCGCGGAGACGCGCAGCCGCTCGAGCGCGAGCGACTCCAGCACCACCCGCTGGCGCAGCTCCGCCTCCGTGAGCACCTCGTCGAGCGGCGCGATGGCCGGCAGTGAGCGCGCCGCCCACGTGGCTCCCGTCAGCCGCCGCACCTCCTCCAGGAAGGCCGAGGGCGCCTGCTCCTGCCCCCCCGGTCCCTCCACCGAGAAAGACAGACTCACCGTCTCCTCGGCCGAGGCCAGGACGCTGGCGAACAGGAGCCTGTCCTCGGTGAGGCGCCACGGCGCGCGGTCCTCGAACTCGCCGCCCGTGAGGCGGAAGACGTCCCGGCCCAGGTGCTTGTTGAGGGAGATGCGCTCGGCGTCCCCCAGCAACGGGTTGGGCTCCTCGCGGCCCGGGAAGCGGCCCTCAGCCAGGCCCCCGATGAAGACATGCGCGAAGGTGCGGCCCTCCAGCTCGTGCACGTCCAGTACCTCCACGGCGCCCGTCACGGGCCCGCGCGGAGGCAGGTGCACATCCCGCATCGCGTCCTGCAGCCAGCGGCCGAAGGTGCGCCGCCGCAACCGGGGCCCACCGCCCACCGCCGCGAGCGTCCGCTCCAGCTCCCGCACCCGCGCCGCGAGCGCCACCCGTGCCGCATCGTCCCGAGCCCGCGCATCCAGCCCGAGTGCCCCGAGCCCCTCATCCGCGGGCGCATCCCACGCGCCCTCCGAGTCCATCAACCCCAGCCGCCGCACCACCTGCCACCACGCCGCGAGCAGCTCCGAGGCCCGCCCCTGCTCCGGAATGCGGCGGCAGGACTCGAGCAGGAAGAGACACCGCTCGCGCAGCACCCGGGCCTCGTGCGCGCGCCGCTGCTCCTTCGGACGCACCTGGTCCGGCAGGGGCTCCAGCCGCTTCGCCAGGGACTCCAGGCGCAGGTCATACGCGCCCTTCCCTCTCGCCGCGCCCAGCCGGTCATCCCGGACAGCCGCGAGCGAGAGAAGCGTCGCCGGAGCCTCGGGAGCACCCCGGGAGAGCGTGGGCGCATAGCGGCTGGAGACCAGCTCCGCCACGCGCTCGGCGGGGAAGCCATCCTCCACCAACAGGGGCAGGTCCAACGCCAGACGCACCGGACCGGCCAGCGCGAGCGGCTCGCCCCAGGGCAGACGCACGGGGACACCCAGCTCGCCGAGCGCATCCGCCAACCAACGGGCCTCGGGCCCCAGGTCGCGCCACGCCACGGCGATGCTCCCGGGAGCAACCCCGTCCGACACCAGCCGGCGCACGTCCCGGGCGATGAGCCGGGCCTCGTCGCGGGCCGCCCCGGCGCTCCACATCCGCAGGCCCTCCACCGCGCCACTCAGCACGTCCTTCTGCGCCCGGGGCGAGAAGAGGTGCCGGCCGAGCTCCACCATCGGGCGGGACTCGAAAGTAACGTCGGCCTTGAAGAGGTCCACGTGGGGCAGCGCCTCGCCGCGGTTCTCGAAGGCACGGAAGAGGGCCGCCAGGGCCGCGTCCGCGACCGGCGAACCACCCACCGGAGTCTCCACGCGCAGGCTCACCCGGCGCGCGTCGCAGGCGGCCGCCAGCGCCAGCAACAGCTCCAGCCCCGAGGGCCGCACATCGTAGATGCCGTGCAGCACGAGCGTGCCCACGTCCTCCCAGGCCGCGGGCCAGGCGTTGCGCTCCAGCGCCTCGCGAGCTCCGCGTACCACGTCCTCGCGATCCGCCAGCCCCAGCTCGGCCATCTTCTGCTCGTAGGCGTGGTGCAGGAGGGCCAGCGTCCGGACGCGGTTGCGCCGCTCGGGAGGGAGCACCTCCAGCGCATCCTGGAGCTCGCGCGGCGAGAGCCGGCCGGCCTTGAGGTCCAACAGCACCTCGAGCGCGGCGCGGGCGAAGGCGGGCTCCTGGACGAAGTCGCCGAAGGGCGTGGCGCCCAGTCCCTGCGCGAGCGAGCCCACCACGGTGCGCGCCACCAGAGGCGGGCACGGGCGCCGGCCCAGCTCGCGCGCTCCGCCGAGTGCCTCCAGGAAGCCGTCCCAGGTGAGGAAGGCGTCTCCGCGCACGACTCCGGCCGCGCTCCGAGCCGCGCGCAAGGCGGCTTGACGGCGACCGGGATCGGGGAAGACCTGGAGGGTACGGCGGGGAGAGGACATACGAAGCGGCGGAGTGTAGAACGGTACGGGGGGCGCATTTATGCTCGCCTCCGTGCCAACTTCCCTCTGTTTTCTAGCGCTCGCATCCCTGGTTGCCTCCACCCCCGTGCCGGCCGAGGCCCTGCCTGCCTCCCAGAAGGCCTCGGACGCGCCCACGCTCCATGAGTTGAACTTCAGTTGGACGCGCGATGGGCTCATCACCGGCATCGGTGGACTGCTGTGGCTCAGCAGTGAGACCGTCTTCAAGGACGAGCTCGCCCCGAAGACCTGCCGCTGGTGCGACCGCGCGGAGGATGGCACGGACACCCTCAACGGGCTGGACCGGTGGGGCCGAGGCCTCGCGGCGGAGACTCCCGAAGGCCGCAAGCGCTGGGACACGTGGAGCAACGTCGCCGACTTCGCGGTGCTGCCCGTGGGCCTGCTCGGAGGGCAGTACCTGCTGGCCTCGGGGAGCGGGGCACCGGCGCGCTACTTCGCGGAGGACGCCACCATCATCGTGGAGTCGTTCGTGGTGAGCCAGGTGGTGAACCAGGCGGTGAAGTTCGCCGCGGGCCGCGAGCGCCCCTTCGTCCACGTGCTGCCCGAGGACCAGAAGCCGCTCACGGATCATCCCACCGACAACAACCTGTCGTTCTACAGCGGACACACGGCCATGGCCTTCTCGCTCGTGACAGCGGCGGGCACGGTGTCGGAGCTGCGCGGGTACAAGAACCGCTGGCTCATCTGGGCGGTGGGCCTGCCCGTGGCGGCGTCGGTGGGGCTGATGCGCATGGGCGCGGACAAGCACTACCTCACGGACGTGCTGGTGGGCGCGGCGGCGGGCTCCCTCTTCGGCGTGGGCATGCCCCTGCTGCTCCACAAGCGGGAGGATCCCACACAGACACAAGGCACGGGCGTGTCCATGCAGATGTCGGGCGGGCTCGGCGGCGTGATGCTGTCCGGACAATTCTGAGTCAGTACCCTGTCTCCAGGGGCGCGGGCTCCGGTGGCGAGGGCAGCGAGCCCAGGCCCCACGACTCTCCCGCCCGCCACGACGCCTGGCCGGAGGTTCCCCACCCGGCGCACACCACCTCGCGGCCCTGGAACTCCATCCAGAACACCGACTCCTCGGGCCTCGTCGCCTGGTCCAGGCACGCCACGCGCGTCAACGGCTTTCCCCCGTGCCCCCCGAGCGTCACCGCGAAGGCCCGGTGCGAGTGCCCGCACAGCACCCACTTCGGATGCACCGTCTCCACCAACCGCCGGGTGATGGGATTCCCAATCCAGTACGACGGCAGCGTCCGGCCCGGCGGTGGCACCTCGCGCTCCTGCGCCCGCTGGGGCAGGCCTCGCGGCCACTCGTGCACCAGCAGCAGGTCCATGTCCCGCAACGCCGACACCTTCTCCACCTCGGGCGCGCGGAAGTACCCGGCCTGCTTCGCCGTGTCGAGCGAGCGCGGCCGCTTCAGCGGCTGCTCGTAGAAGCGCGGCGCGTGGATGCCCGACAGGTACCCCACCCGCAGCCCATGCAGCTCCTTCAGGCCCGCCCTCCCCAGGTAGTGCACGTTCGGCGCGAGCTGGAAGCCGTCCGGCGTGTCGTGCAGCGCCTCGAAGTCCTCGTTGTTGCCGGCGATGAAGTACAGCGGCCGCTTCATCGTCCGCACACCATCCGCGTACTCAGCGAACTCGGCGGGCATGGTGCGCTTGGCCGCCTTGCGCCGGTGGTCGTCCGCATGCCGGAAGGCCTCCACGTCCCCTACCGCCAGCACCATGCCCACCGGACGGCCCCGCGCCTCCGCCAGCGCGTCGAGCCACGCCTCCACCCGGTGGAAGCGGCCATGGATGTCTCCCACACCGGCGACCAGGAGGGATTCTGGAGCCATCGTGCCCACCACCCTGCCCCGCCCCGCGCGCTCTGTCGAGTGGGATACCCATGCAGTGTGTCAAAAATGAAAAGGGACGCCCCCTGGGAGCGTCCCCTCTTGTCCGTCACGGCGCCGGTCCTAGCAGCTCACCGGATAGGTGATCTCCACCGCCGCCCCGGGGGCGGGGGCCGCACCCGTGTTGAAAATGACGGTGTTGCTGACGGGGTCGTACGTCCACCCGGTCGTCACCTCCACGCCGTCCACCTTCACCTCGATGCGCGTCGGGTCCGAGGGCTTCTCGCTGAGCGGGAAGGCCCGGTTGAGACCGAAGGCGCTCTCCGAGAGCCGCTCCAGCGAGTCGGCCCAGTTGGGCGTGCAGATGCTCTCCACCACGCCGCCCGTGTTCTGGGCCAGCTGGATGTAGCGGCTGCCCGAGCTGCTGGCCCGGGGACAAGTGCTCAGGTCGTTCGGGCCGACGATGGCGGAGAAGATGACCTTGGAGTGGTCCTCCCCCTTCAGGCCCAGCAGGAACGTCTCGTAGAAGGACTCCGGCTGGGGCGAGAAGTCCTCCTCGTCGGAGATGGCGATGACGGCCAGCTTGGCGTCCTCGCGCAAGAAACCGGCGTTGCCATCCATGGGCAGCGGCGTACGCGGGTCGTCCACGTTGAACACCAGGGGATCCGACAGGGCGCGGTACATGGCCTCCAGGCCCTGCTCGTTCCAGTGACACACACCCACGTTCGTGTTGTACGCGAAGACCGATTCGGCCGACGGCGTGGCGGGAGTGATGATGCGGGGCGAGGAGTTGTCCGCCGGGAAGAAGCGGCCGCTCTCACCGCCCTCGGCACCACCCGGGCACACCGCCCAACCCCCCGAGGAGCGCTCGATGCCGGTGGTGGTGACGGCGATGTGGTAGTCCACGCCCGCCGCGGCCGCGTGGGTGAGGAAGGAGGAGAAGTTCGAGCCCAGGTTCTGCTGCTCGTCCATCATCGAGCCCGAGTTGTCCACCACGAACAGCACGTCCACCTTGGCCTGGGACTGCTGGACGAACTCATCCGTCTGGTCGTTCTTGAGCACGCCCTTGCCCAGCAGGCCCACGGTGTAGGGTGAGCCCGTGCCCAGGTCGAACCGGAGCGCGGCGGCGTCCTCTCCATCGCTCTGCGGCTCGTACTTCACCTTGAGGTGGTACTGGCTGCCCGCGGCGAGCGTCGCCGGGAACATGAAGGGGTGCGTCACCGTGAAGTCGGTCGCGTCGCCCTCGAGGCCCAGGCCCATGAGGACGGTGGGCCCGGGGCACTTGTTGTAGACGACCAGGTCGCGCTCACGAGGGCCGCAGGACAGCCGCGTGGTGCCGAAGTCCAGGTTGGTGGGCTGTACCGAGAAGCAGCCCTGCACACCCCGGCCGTGCAGTGACACCACCGGATGGCCGGCGGTGGGGTGGTTGACCCAGCCCTCCGCGATGCCGGAGAACTCGCCCTCCGCGCCCGGCTTGAAGCGCACGAGCAGCACCGCGCGCTGACCTGGCTGCAACACCTTGTTGCCCGTCTTGTCCGCCGTGAAGGCCGCATCCGAGCCCTCGGCGAGCTGCATCCCGGCCATATAGCACTCGGTGGTACCGACGTTGCGGATCGACGCGCCGAGCGTCACCTCGGAGCCCACCGGCACGCTGCCGAACTCCAGCGTCGCCGGCTCCACCTTGTACTGGCAGGGCGTGAACACCTTGCCCGAGCCCACCACCTTCACCACCTCGGTGGAGGTGCTGCGCCCGTTGAGGATCTTCACGGCGAGCTCCGCCTCACCCGCGCCCGCGCCCGCGCGGGGCATGAAGGTGATGGGCACGGCGGCGGACTGGCCCGCGGGAATGGGCAGGCTGGCGGGCGCCGTGGTCAGCATGAAGTAGCCGCCCTTCTTCGTGGTGAGCTTCAGGTCGCTCAGCAGCACGTCCACGCGGCAGCGGTTGATGACCTGCACGTCCCGGGTGGCGTTCATGCCCTCGGCCACCACGCCGAAGTCGAGCGGATCCGGCTGCAACACCACGCACGAGGCACCGCCCTCACCCGCGAGCGACACCTTGGGCCCCGGATTCGTGGTCCCCACGGGCCGCACGTCCAGCTCCAGCCGTGCCTCGCGCACAGGGCCGTTGACGGTGGGCGAGAAGGCCACCCGGATCTCCACCACCGCGCCCGAGGCGAGCAGATTGCCCGGCAGCGTCGGCGCGCTCACCACGCGGAAGAAGTTGCCCCCGTTGTCGAGCAGCTTCACCCCACCGTAGGCCATGGGCTCGGAGCCCAGGTTGCGCACGGTGATGCGCTCCTCGGCGGTGGCTCCCAGCGCCACGCGGCCGAAGTCCACCCGCAGCGGCGTCACCTCCAGCTTCGTGGCGATGCCCGTGCCCTGCAGCGACACCACGATGGGCTCGCACGAGGGACATTCCACGCGCACGCGCGCCTGGGCCGTGGCCGCGCCCAGCCGATCCGGCGAGAAGGACAGCGACAGCCGGCGCTCCTGGCCCGGTGCGAGTACGAAGGACGCCCCCGAATCGCTCGAGCCGAACTCGTCCGCGTCCACCCCGTCGAAGTCCAGACGCACCGGACTCTCCACCTGCGCGGTGTTGCGCACCAGGAGCTCCCGCACCTCCACGCGGCCCAGCTCCACGTTGCCGAAGTCGAGCGAGCGCACCGGTACCTCCAGCAACACCTTCACGCCCTGCCCCGTAACGCCCACCGGCGTCACGCCATCCTTGTCCGCGTTGTCGGCGTCGGTGAGCACCTGCAGCATGCCCTCCACCGCGCCCTCCACGTCCGGAGTGAAGCGCACCTCCACCTCTTGCTCACCGCCCGCCTTGAGCTCGAAGGCCTGGAAGGGCACCACCTCCACATTGGGCAGCGTGGCCGTGGCCCCATGGACGGTGAACGGCGCGCGGCCCCGGTTCGACAGCCGCACCTTCATCGTCTTGGTGACGCCTACCGCGGAGAGGCCGAACTCCAGTTTCTCGGGCGATGCTCCCAGGCCCGACTGGGCCCGTTGTGCTGACGACCGCTCGCAGCCCACCCCGACCAGGGCCAACACGCACGCCGCCACGCACACCCAGCGCAAACCAACCATTGCAGCCTCCCCAGCTCGGCGGGGTACGCCTCTTCCGCACGATCAACCAGCGCCACACCTGGGGTGAGGGCTCCTGCAACCTCGGGGCCTGGAGAAACGAAAGCCACACGGACGCGACTTGTCGCGGAGGTACGGGGAAAACCATTGGACTCGGCGAGGAAGCGTCCTGCCCAGCGCTGCCCCTCTCTTGTAAAGATTTCCCAAGTGCCCTCCAGCCGACGGGTAAAAACCGGAACGCATCGAGGCAAGGAAGGGAATCACAACCACCTCGGGATTCCTCGCGCAGGGAGAAGATCTGGAAGCCGGAAGAAGGAGGCGGGGAACCAGGCCCGCGCTCCACAGCACGCCTCCCCTGCCCGCCTGCTTGCCTCGGCCCGGGGAGGGATTCGCCTTGAAAATCCGTTCTTCCAGAACCATTCAACTCCCCGCGCGCCCACATTCCCCCTACCTGCGCGCCCTTTCAGTGGTAGATCGCCCCGCCATGTCCGAACCCGACGTCATCTCCATCCGCGGAGCCAAGGAGCACAACCTCAAGAACATCTCCCTGGAGATTCCGAAGAAGAAGCTGGTGGTGTTCACCGGCGTCTCCGGCTCCGGGAAGAGTTCGCTGGCGTTCGACACCCTCTACGCCGAGGGCCAACGCCGCTACGTGGAGAGCCTCTCGGCGTACGCGAGGCAATTCCTCGGGCAGATGGAGAAGCCCAAGTACGACACCATCCGCGGCCTGTCGCCCACCATCTCCATCGAGCAGAAGGCGGCCAGCAACAACCCGCGCTCGACGGTGGGCACCGTCACCGAGGTCCATGACTACCTGCGCGTGCTCTTCGCCTCCGTGGGCGTGCAGCACTGCCCCAACTGCGGCAAGCGCGTGGGCAAGCAGAGCGCCCAGCAGATCGTCGACACGCTGATGGAGTCGCCCTCGGGTACCAAGGTGATGGTGCTGGCGCCCGTGGTCACCAACCGCAAGGGCGAGCACAAGGACATCCTCACCGAGGCGCAGAAGCGCGGCTTCTCCCGGGCGCGCGTGGACGGCAAGGTGAAGAGCCTCGAGGAGCGCATCGAGCTGGACAAGAAGTCCAAGCACGACATCGCGCTCATCATCGATCGGCTGGTGCTCAAGCCGGAGATCCGCACGCGGCTCACGGACGCGGTGGAGACGGCGCTGCGCGAGGGCAAGGGCATGCTCATCCTCACGGATGAGACGGGCAGCCCGGCGAGCGACCGCATCATGAGCGAGCTCAATGCCTGCCATGCATGCGGACTGTCCTTCGGCGAGCTGTCCCCGTCCTCGTTCTCCTTCAACAACCCGCTGGGCATGTGCACGGACTGCAACGGCCTGGGCACCAAAGCGGAGATGGATCCGGAGCGCATCGTTCCGGACGCCTCGCGCAGCCTGCGCGAGGGCGCGGTGGAGCCGTGGGCCAGCGGCATGAACAAGGGCGAGGGCTGGACGGCGGACTTCGTGGACAGCCTGGCCGAGGCCTTCGACATCGACCTGGACACGCCCTTCGGGAAGCTGCCGGCGAAGGCGAAGAAGGTCCTCATGTACGGCGCCGAGGGCAAGCGCTTCACCGTGAAGTGGGGTGACGGCGGCCGCTACGAGATGGAGTGGGAGGGCCTGGTCAACAAGCTGATGCGCGGCTTCAAGACGACCACGTCCGAGGCGATGCGCACCTACTACCAGAAGTTCTTCAGCGACAAGCCGTGTCCCACGTGCGAGGGCGCGCGCCTGAAGCCGGAGAGCCGAGCGGTGAAGGTGCACGGGCGCTCCATCGTGGAGCTGAGCCGGCAGACCATCGGGGACGCGCTGCGCTGGCTCAACGGGATGCAGCTCACACAGACGGAGCGGAAGATCGCCACCGAGCTGCTCAAGGAGATCCGCAGCCGCCTGGGCTTCCTGGAGGACGTGGGGCTCGCGTACCTGACGCTGGACCGCACGGCGTCCACGCTGTCCGGTGGAGAGAGCCAGCGCATCCGCCTGGCCTCGCAGATGGGCAGCGAGCTGACGGGCGTCATCTACATCCTCGACGAGCCCTCCATCGGCCTGCACCAGCGAGACAACGGCAAGCTCCTGGGCACGCTCAAGCGTCTGCGGGACCTGGGCAACTCCGTGGTCGTGGTGGAGCACGACGAGGAGACGATGGAGGAGGCGGACTGGCTCGTCGACTTCGGGCCGGGCGCGGGCGAGCTGGGCGGACAGATCGTCGCCGAGGGCACTCCGGCGCAGGTGATGGAGAACGAGAAGAGCTCCACCGGCGCGTACCTCTCCGGCCGCAAGGAGATTGAGATTCCCGAGCAGCGCCGGGCGCTTGGCAAGGCGAAGGTGGTCATCCAGGGGGCGAAGGAGAACAACCTCAAGGATGTGACGGCGGAGATTCCCCTCGGGGTGTTCGTGGCCGTCACCGGCGTGTCCGGGGCGGGCAAGTCCACGCTCATCAATGAGATCCTCTACCCAGCCGCGGCCCGCCACCTGTACGAGAGCCGCGAGGTGCCCGGAAAGCACAAGGCCATCACGGGGCTCGAGCACCTGGACAAGGTCATCGACATCGACCAGCGCCCCATCGGACGGACGCCTCGGAGCAACCCGGCCACGTACACGAAGCTGTTCGACTCCATCCGTGACGTGTTCGCGATGACGCCGGAGGCGAGGGCCTTCGGGTACACGCCGGGACGCTTCTCCTTCAACATCAAGGGCGGACGCTGCGAGGCGTGCGAGGGCGATGGCGTGAAGTTGGTGGAGATGCACTTCCTGGCGGACGTGTACGTGCCGTGCGAGGTGTGCAACGGCAAGCGCTTCAACGAGGCCACGCTGCGGGTGCGCTACAAGGGGAAGAACATCGCCGAAGTGCTCGAGATGAGCGTGCGCGAGGCGATGCAACACTTCAGCGCGCACAAGGACATCATGCGCGTGCTCCAGACGCTGGAGGACGTGGGACTGGGCTACATCCGGCTGGGGCAGAGCTCACCGACGCTGTCGGGCGGCGAGGCGCAGCGCATCAAGCTGGCGCGCGAGCTGGCGCGAGTGGCCACGGGCCGCACGCTGTACATTCTCGATGAGCCCACCACGGGCCTGCACTTCGAGGACATCCGCAAGCTGTTGCACGTGCTCAACCGGCTGGTGGAAGCGGGCAACACGGTGCTGGTCATCGAGCACAACCTGGATGTCATCAAGAGCGCGGACTGGGTGATCGACCTGGGGCCCGAGGGAGGCGCGGGCGGAGGCCAGCTGCTGGCCACGGGCACTCCCGAGCAGGTGGCCGAGGTGAAGGAGAGCCACACCGGGCGCTACCTCAAGCACGTGCTCACGAAGTCGAGGAAGCACCGCGTGGGCCGCCGGCCCTCCGACAAGGCCGCCCCCGCGGCCTGAGTTCAGCACCATGACGAAAGACGGGAGTGATGCCACATCACTCCCGATCATCCAAACAAGCCAAAGCTGGACCAACCTCTGCTTGATCAGCCATAGCCACCTGATGCGGAATTCGCGCGGGGGGAAATCGAACAAGAGGCCAGTCTCCGCGTTCGACGCCCACCCGGATGGAGCGCAGAGCTGCAGGCATGGCCCAGATATCTGGCTGCGGTCCGTCGAGAGTTCCGCTTCGGGTAATACACACTGATTGATTCCGCATCCATCCGCGAAAGCGGCTCCACCATTTTCGGGTAGAGGCGGACGGCCCCTTCAGGTTGGTGCGCCCATACCAACTGATTCCTGACAGCGGGATGACATCCGCCCTCAATCCCCGCCACCCTCGTGTATAGATTTCCAGCAAGAGCGTCGACGGCCATCCAGGACCGAAATAAGGCACGGAGTAATCCATGCCAGGCCTGAGTTCCTCCCAGCCAGCAAATGGCTCCTCGATGATCGAATCCCGCTCGCCCGGTCTGAGCAGTGGCAGGGGTCCACCTGGCACATGCCACAACATCGTCTTCCCAAGCAGTTCGTCTAACTGCCATACGGCCCGCCAACGTCCTGGCCCTTCGGGCATGAGGAAGGCAATCTCCGAATCCTCGTTCAGCCGGTCGCGTAGGAACAGCACGTCCGTATCTTCCGCGTACAGTCCAAGCCACCCTGCCATGGCTCATCGCTCCTCTTTCATCAACTCCTCGGGCACTGACGGAAGTTGAAACTGATCAGGGACATCCGCGAAACTCGTCTGCTGCACGAAGGGCCCCACATCCATCCGTCCCTCGAACTCCTCGGGGATGGCGCGATAAACAGCCACGCCATGCCGTGCGGCCTCCCAAGTCACCTCCTCTGAGATGCTAGCCTCCGCCGTCGTTATCAGCAATAGCGCCGGTCGCGGAGGACCCTCGGCCACCAAGGAGAAGCTCCCCTGACGCCTCCGGCCGAGTACCTCAATATAGCCCCTGATCTGCCCCTGACCCGTCGACAAAGTGATGGGTCTCGATCGAGCCTTCACCTCAATCATGTCCAGGAAATCGCCGTCAATGACGACCTTCAGAAATGCCCCCTGAGGATCGAAGGACACCCTTCCTGTCAAGTGCAGGCGACCTGCCGGCAACACACCATCGGGAATGACTGAATCGTGATGAAGGCGAACAGACGTAGGAAATGAACGAGTGTTCTCGAGTACTTCGATGGACCGCAGAACCACTCCTTGAAACGCTCTGCCAATCTGGCGATTGCGTTCGATGACCGAACCGCTGGCACCAATTCCCTTTTCCCGAGCAAGTTGCACCAGACGCGCCGCCGTGAGTTGCTTCCACCTCTGCACATGTGACGTCCCGGAGTTCCCGGGCCCGACCGGAGCGCTCGCCAACAAGAACCGCTGATTGGAGGGCTGTGCGTCCGTTGAGATGGCGCGCTCTGTCCGGGCTACTGGCGCCAGTTGGTCGGACACGTGCATTTGCCCTGCGGCACATGCCAGCAGCAAGCACGGAAGAAAGAACCAACTCGCCTTCACGAGTGAAGGAGCGCGAATCTGTCTCATCCGGGCATTCATACTGCTCGTAGCTCGGATTCATCGCGCACAGCCATGCACATGCGTTTCCTGCATGACAGTAACGCGAGTGCGGACTGGGTGATCGACCTGGGACCCGAGGGAGGTGCGGGCGGTGAGTAGAACGAGGCGGCGGCTTCGATTCCCGCCGCCTCCACTTTCAGAAGCCCAGCAATCTACAAACCGGCGCCACACGTCCGCACCCAACTGCTTCCTCATGTGTTCCTTCATCGAGTCCCCAGCAACGCGTGGAGGTCTCCCATCAGCTCAACGCACCCAACGCCCAGAGCCAGACGGGTACCCCGCCGCATCAACCTCACCTTCCGCTACGTGCGGACGAGCACGTGACGCCCTTCGCGGAGCTATCCCCGGAGGCCCGCGAGGACGTGCGGCCCTACATGGAGCAGCTCGCCCGGGGCAGCGCCTTCTTCCGCGCGGAGCTGGAACCCGCGCAGCCCAGGCGGAACCCAACAGCTCGAAGTAGGGCGGCCCCACCACCGGCTCATCGATCTGTTCAATTGGATCTCCACCGAGGATGCGAAAGGACACGCCACCCGGATCCTGGTGGCGGGGCTCGGATCGGCCGCGCTCTTCCGGACCGCGCTGTTCACCGTGCGGATGGGGGAGCAGGACATCGGCATCGGCATCGGCCCCAGCGCCCTGCTCACGGCCATTCTCAAGTCCGTGGACAGCCCCATCGATCGCGGGCGCGCCTTGAAGCGACTCGACGAGAACGTCATGAAGGGTATCTCCTTCGCGAAACACTATAGCGTCTCAGGAAAGTAATGTCCTCCGTGGGAGCGGTAGCTCGGGGCCGTGCCAGAGGGTCCTCATGCCACAAACGGAAATGACGACACTCCGATGCGGACATTACTTTCCTGAGAGCCTATAAAGTCGAACGACGCCCCAGACACTGTCTCGGAGCCCGGATTTGCTCAATGGCGTTCTCCTCAGCCTGTCCCATCAGAACCAACTGATGCAGCAGATCCGCAACGACCTGGCGCTCCGCATCGGACTTCGCCAGCGTCATTGCAATATCAAACGCCTCTCGTTCAGAACGGGTTGGAACGCGGCGATTCACTCACGATGCCCCGTCGAAACCAGGTCGTCCCCTCGGAACTTCTCATTCTCATTCTGACGGGCGCCCCTGTAGTGTCTCGACTCCCTCTAGCCGGGAGACGAGTCACAGATGTCAAGCCACGCCATTCCCCGTCGTACGCTCCTCCAAGGAGCGCTGGTCGCGACAGCCGCCGCTTTCAACCCCGTGAGCCGAAGCTGGGCCGCCAGCCCGGAGCCCGGCACCGTCAGCCTCCCACCGCTGGATGGGCAACTCCTGATGGACGCGGCGGCGCGTACACGGGCCGCGGACGACTTTGGCCATTCGGTCCACCGCACGCCGTGGGCAGTGCTCGTGCCCGGCTCGGTGAAGGACATCGTGAAGCTGGTCCGCTTCGCGCGGGCTCAGCGCCTGAAGGTGGCCGCCGCGCGGGGCCTCGGCGAGAGCCACAGCACCTACGGTCAGGCCCAGGTGGACGCCGGTGTGATCATCGACATGTCCGCGCTCTCGACCATCCATGAGGTGGACGAGACGAGCGCGTGGGTGGATGCGGGCGTCCGGTGGATCCAGCTGTTGCAGGCCACGACGCCGCTCGGCAAGAGCCCCCCGACGCTGACCGACTACATCGACCTGAGTATCGGCGGGACGCTGTCGGTGGGAGGCATTGGCGGGCAGGTGTTCCGCTGGGGCCTGCAGGTGGACAATGTCCTGGAACTGGAGGTGGTCACCGGCACCGGGGAGCTCGTGCGGTGCTCGCCCTCGCGCAAGCGGCCGCTGTTCGATGCCGTCCGTGGGGGGCTGGGGCAGTTCGGCATCATCGTGAAGGCCCGGATCCGGCTGGTGCCGGTGCCGCCCCGCGCTCGCACGTACACCGCGCTGTACAAGGAGCTCTCCCTCTTCCTGAAGGACCAGAAGCAGCTCGCCGAGGATGGCCGCTTCGACTACGTGGAGGGCTTCGTCGTGAGCGCGGACGGCGGCCGGGCCTTCCAGCTCGAGGCGGTGAAGTACTTCGCCGAGGGCGCCGAGCCCCAGGATGCGACGCTGCTCGCCGGCCTGTCCTTCCAGCCCGCCACGCTGCAGGTGAAGGACAGCAGCTACTTCGACTTCGTCAACCGCCTGGCCCCGGTGGTGGCGTTCCTCCAGAGCAGCGGCGCCTGGCAGCTCCCGCACCCGTGGATCGACATGCTCGTTCCCGAGAAGGCCGCAGAGGCTTTCGTGGAGAAGGTGCTCGCCGAGACCCCTGACGCCGACATGGGGCAGGGGCCCATCCTGCTCTACGCCGTCCGTCCCCCCGTTGTCACCGCGCCGTTCGCGCGCGTGCCTGCCGGAAAGACGGCCTTCCTCTTCTCGCTGCTGCGCACGGCCGTCCCTCCCACCCCGGAGAACGTGGCGGCGCTCACCGCGAAGAATCAGGAGATCTTCCAGCAGCTCGTCGCCGTGGGAGGGAAGCGCTACGGCGCCGGCTCGATACCGATGAGCGCCGCCGACTGGCGTGAGCACTTCCAGCCCTTCTGGGAGCGATTCCAGCGCGCCAAGCGTTCATTCGACCCGGACAACATCCTCACGCCGGGCCAGGGCATCTTCTCATAGCCCGACTGGATGGAGCATCGGCCTTCGACGCCAAGGCGGTGCTCCACCACCCTCTTGCGGTGCGGGAGAGCCACACGTAAAAGAACCAACTCGCCTTCACGAGTGAAGGAGCGCGAATCTGTCTCATCCGGGCATTCATACTGCTCGTAGCTCGGATTCATCGCGCACAGCCATGCACATGCGTTTCCCGCATGACAGTAACGGTTCTCCAGAATGGCGCGTACCCCGCTCCTGGCTGACATCGGCCGCAAGCTCTCCGATGAGCTGTCTCGGGCGGAGCTCTCGACCACGCTGGGCCTGACGGAGGACCCCTCCCGCGCCGAATCCGCGGCCCGGAAGTTGGATCTGCTCCGCACGGAAGAAGAAACCTGGGTCGCCAAGGCCTTGGGGCGCCCTCCACATCGTGTCTCTTTTGTAATGGGCCGCGAGCGCGTCCTCAGCGCTTCGGCTTCGGGACGTGCTGATCAATCAGGATGGGGTTGCCATCGGGGTCTATGAACATGAGGCTCGCGGGGCCAGTGGAGGACTCGTCCGCGGCGGAGACGAGGGTGATGCCGCGGGCCTGGAGGGTCCGCTGGAGCTCGCGGACGTCGTCGAAGTCGGCGAGTGGATTGGCATTGCGGTCCCAGCCGGGATTGAAAGTCAGAATGTTCTTGTCGAACATGCCTTGGAAGAGGCCGATGGTGCTGGTCTCGTTCTGCATGATGAGCCAGTTCTGGGCCTGGTCACCGCCGATGGCACGGAAGCCGAGCTTCTCGTAGAACGCGCGGGAGACGGCGATGTCCTTGACTGTGAGGCTGACGGAAAAGTTGCCGAGGTGCATGGGGGCGGCTCCTGTGGGCGGGGCGGTGGCGGGTTGGCGAGGAGGCGCCGCCGCACAGCCGCTCAGGGTGAGGACAACCAGTACGCTGCTGAGGATGCGAAGCATGGGGTACTCCAGGGCTGCCGAATGCGGCCGCCGCTCGGTAGGGTACCTGATTTCAGCAGGGCCAGGCAGAGGGTTCTCCTGGGCGCGGGGGCGCCCTTCTACGGCAAGCCGGCTCTGCGGAGCGCGAGACGCGTCCACGTGACGCCTGCGCGGAAGGCGCTGCGCAATCTGCACGCCCGCGCACTGCCCCGGGCGTGAGTCCCTTTCAGTCCATCTCGCACCTGCTGCTCAGGGTGCTATTTCACCTGGGCGACGGCAGCTCTGAATCCCTTCTCGAATTCATCGCCCTTGTTACAGAGCATTCCTATGTCTATGTGCTTGTCCTCACCCTCCATGGTCTGGGCCAGAGTGTGGTAGGTGGGTGGGTTGGAGTCGCCGTCCATCTACCCGCCAGGAACTACAGACCATGCCTGCCCATCGTGTCGTGCTCACTTTGATCACCCTGCTGGTGCTCATCGCTCCCAGCGCACTCGCGCGTGCACCCATGCCCATTCCGGATGCGGCCAGCGTCAAAGCCTTCGAGGAGCAGATCCTCGCCATACACAATAAGCTCCGCGCGAAGCATGGCGTTCCTCCCATGAAGTGGGATGGCGCGATCGCGAACTACGCGAAGAGCCGCGCGAACCTCGTCTCGCAGAGAGACGGTCTCTCCCATGGCCACGCAGGGCTCGAGGGTTATGGTGAGAACCTCTATTGGGGCGCGACGTCAGAGGCGTTGCCCAGTGGAGAGAAGGCCGCCGCCGCCGCCATCGAATCCTGGTACAACGAGATTAAAGATTACAATTTCGCGAACCCGGGTTTCTCTGGAACCACCGGCCACTTCACGCAGGTGGTCTGGAAGGACAGCACCAGGCTCGGCTGTGCCATCGTCCAGGGGAAGGGCGCCAGGTGGCTCGAAACGTATGTCGTCTGTAACTATCTGGTTCCAGGAAACATGATGGGGCAGTTCCCGGCCAACGTTCTTCCCCCGAAGCGCTGACCTCGGTCGTCGCCCCACTGCCCTGCGTGGCTACATCCACCACGCAGGACTCTCCCTTCGCGGACCTACCTGAAGGGGATTAGCTGCCTGTCGTGTCCCGGTGCACGCGGCGCGGCGACACGTCCACCCACGCCGCCGCCCTCCACCAGGACGGCGAAGCCGATGCCGTTGCGATAGCCGATGAACCAGTCTTGTGGCTTCGGCTCTGCCACCGCTTGGGGGAGGCGTGACGCACCATCAGCGCTTGCGTGCCTCGATGAGGCTCACGCCGCTCGGGGAGGGAGTGATGCGCTCCAGCGCCCAGCCGGTGCTGGCGAGCAACGCCTCGTACTCGCGGGCCGTGCGCTCGCGTCCATCCGAGACCACGAACATGTTGAGGTCGATGAGGGCCGTGCGCGAAGGCTCCCCATCCGGCATCACCATCTCCACCACGATCAGCCGGGCTCCCGGCAGTGCGGCGCGATGAATCTGCCGGAGGATGGAGGTGGACGAGGCGTCGTCCCAGTCATGAAGGATGTGCTTGAGGAGGTAGGCCTCCGCCGTGGGGATGACGGGCTCGAAGAAGCTCCCCGCCACCAGCTCCATCCTCTGGCCCAACCCCTCCGCCTCCACATGGGCCCGAGCTCCGTCGATGACGTGCGGTAGATCGAAGAGGATGCCTCGGCAGGAGGGGTGGGCACGGAGCACGGCGGCGAGCAACACGCCCTGGCTCCCCCCCACATCGGCCACGCGGGCATAGGGTGAGAAGTTGTGGAGACGTGCCACTTCCGCGGCAACGAAGCTGGAGAAGCTGCCCATCGCACGGTCGAAGTGCGCGGCCTCCTCCGGGTTCTTCTGGTAGTGCTCCCAGAGGTCGGTCCCCAGCACCTTGCGGACCGGGGAGCGACCCGTCTGCACGGCAGTGACGAGGTCTCCCCAGGGCAGCCAATGGCCGGGGGCGGTCTGCATGATGGCCATGTCACGCATCGACCCGGGCACCTCCGAACGGAGGCAGGCCCCCAGCGGGGTGAGCGTGAACGTGCGGGGAGGCACCTGTGTGAAGAGGCCCGCGACCACCCCCGCGCGCATCAGGCGGTACAACCCATCCGGGTGGGCTCCGACCTGCGGCGCCAGCGCCTCGCTCGAGAGAGGACCGCTTGCGAGCAGGTCCGCGAGGCGAAGTCGCGCGACCACACCGATGACCTGGGAGATCCAGTAGCTGGAGATGTGCTCCAGGAGTTGCTGCGAGAGATTCGGCGGAGGTGTCTGGTCCATGGAGGGTGGGACCATATCGAATCGCGTGATGCGCGCCGAAAGCAGATTTTGGCCGTGCAGCCCCCTTCAGGCACACGCCGGCCCATGCGGCCCATCCGGCAAGTTCGCGTATGCCAAGACCCGCCGCATGCCTCCACCCGGATGGCGCCCGAAGGGACAGCCTCGAACTCCGCTCGCCCACGCTGCACACGCTGACTCAGTAGTCGGACGGAATGCTCGGAACCCGAATGTCGCTTCGCTTTCCCCGGAGACTGCTTGAAATGAGAGATCCAAGTAAATGAACCCCCGTTTCAATCAGTTCGCGACAACCCCAGCTGCATCCCTGCTCACCTCAAGGGCACTGTCCCCGGGTGATGCACTTGCCCTCCTGAATGACCTTCGCCTTGAAGTCGAGCGGCGCGCCCTGCAACAGGGCAGGACCCTTCCACACCTCTCCTTGGGAGACGTCATAAGCCGGATCCAACCCCCGCCAATTGAAGCCAATCACGCCCAGCACGGACGGATCCGCGAGCGCGGCCTGCCGGAGCGAGGTCAGGTTCGTGGCCAACCAGCTCCTCCCCTGCGCGTTGTCGGTGGAGGTCTTCAACGCGGTCTCCGCGACCAGGAAGTACTTCTTGTTCGGAACAAGGGCTTTGAGCCGCTCGAAGCGATTCAGGATGGTACCGATACCCGCTGGGTCCGAGGCGATGCCACAGAGGCTCGGAGACACGGAGGTCGCGGACCCATAGGAGACCGGATAGCAGTTGAACGCCACCCAGTCCGCAGCACCGGCTCCCTTGGGCGTCACCTGCCCCGTCATCGGGACCGCAACCCAGGAATACAAGAGGGCGAACGCTGGAGTGTGGCCCGTGCTGGGGAACAGCGCACTCGCGGCCTGGACAAGCACCTGCTTGGCGGCGGCCAGATTCGCATCGGTCACACCCGCCTGGATGTCTGGCTCGTCGATGGGGAACACCGCCGCGATCTTCCGATACTCACTGGGAGAGAGCTGCGAGATGAGATATTGATACCTCTGGCTGGCGGTTGGCAGTTGCGGCTGATCGGTTGGCGTGCAGGATCCATCAAAGTAGACAAGCTTTGTGGTAGCTCCACACGTGGCGGATCCGTAAAGAATGCCAAACCCGTCCAGCATGACCTTGCTGACGTCCGATCGGCCCAGCATCGCTTTCAGGCTGGTTCGATCCAGAAAGGGAGATGCCCACACGAAGTTGGTGTGGTCGAGGGTGTCGTTGATCGAGTCCACGAACCCCGGCTGCCACGTGCCGAAGTACCCGAACAGTTTCGGTGCAGGGGGCGGCGGTGGAGCAGCTCTCACGCCTGTGACGTAGATCGACTGGAGCAGTTGTCCGCTGGAAGTGGCTCCTTCGCGAAGATCGAACCGATACCTTCCCTCGCGGATCCAGCCGACATACGTGGACCCAAGCGCCGTATCGAACACCCACCCGCCCAGCTCCGGAGCCCCGGCAGGCGCCTCCGCAACCCAGACCCGGCCGTAGGCGCCAGCGGAGATCCCCGCCTGCAGCAGGACCTGGCTGCTGCAGAAGGTGCCGTTGTACGGCACGGCGCATTGCGTGGGGCTCGCGCTCAGGGAACCCACGGGGACGTTCCGATAGGCCCTCACCTCGAACCAGGCCACCCATGAAGGATCGTATGTCGTCACGATCCGGACCCAGCGAACGGGGGTGGGGTTGGTGACATTCACCACCAGGGTCAGGCCCTCGTAGGTATAGCCGCTGAAGCTGCCGAGATTGACGGCCACCCAGCTGTTTGTGTAGCCGACGAGCTGATGCGTCGTAGCGCCGCTGGGGTACTGCGACACGACGAGCTCGAGTCTGCTCAGGGAGATCTCACTGCCCAGATCGAGCTGAAGGAACGGTTGTGCTGTACCCGTCGTGCCGGCATTCCACATCGTGGACGGGTTCCCATCGACCGCATTCTGCGGGGCATACCCGGGATAGGAACTCGACGCGGCGACGCCGTAGACGGGCAGGGGGGAGTCCGCCCTGGCGGCAGTGGAGAGCAGACAGACCAGAAGACATATCATCCGCCAGCGTGGCATGAAGTGAAGCGATTTCATGATTTCACCATTGTCATCGAATACGAGCGCCCATGAGGCGCGGGCAGCGCGGAAGTATCCGCCGCGGCGCCCTGATCGCATAGGGCAGGCGACGAGGCGAGCGAAAGACCGAGGGACAGTCCGGAAGCTCTCAATGAGGCCGCCCATCGCGCCACAGGTCTTTTCCCAGGAGCCAAACACTTGAGAAAAAACGCAGGCGCGCCCACTTGGCTGCGGCTATCACCCAGGAGCCGCCCTTCTGGCGTAGAAGCCAGCCCTGTCGTCGCGTCCGGCTATTGAATATCAGACAATCATGCGCCGCGAGCTCCTCCAGCGTCTCGGGTTCGCCGCGCGCCTCGAGGTAGGAGGGCGCGGCGCAGACGACCGCCCGGTGTTGAGACACGAGCTGGGAAACCAGGAGTGCCTCCGACGCCACGCTGGACAAACCGGTCTGGGTGCCAGACTGGTTTGGAAACCCTTCGGGCGTCAGGGCCAGGGACGGCAGACGAGCTGGCCGCTGTTCACTGTGTTACCGCTGTTGACGAAGCCCGTCCCGATACTGTCCGTGTTGATGCCATTGCAGTAGAGGCCGTAGCCCGAGGTGTTGTTGGAGACGAACTGGTTGCCGATGTACTGCCCGCCCACCGAACCCTTCTCGTTGTAGACGGAGCCTCCCCAGCGGCTGTAGGCGACGTAGTTGTTCTTCGCCAGGAAGTTGTCCGAGCCCGAGACGATGTCCAGGCCCCACTCGCCTGCATTGGTGACAGTGGCGTTCTCCACGGCGCAGTTGTCACAGTTCACCAAGTAGATGGCGCTGGCCCCCGAGTTCACGACGTAGGTGCCGTAGATCTTCACGCCTTGAGAGTTGTAACCAGCGATCTCCCCGTCGCCCCCTGGACCATTGGCCCGGCCTCGCGCCTCGCCCCAGAGGATCTCCACGTTGGTTGCATCGGTGATCCACAGGTTGGGGTCGGCGCTGCCGTTGGACAGATTGCCGTTCTCGGACATGAACGTGTCCCAGACGTGTGCATTCGTCGAGCCATTGAGGCCGATGCTGATGAGGGTGCGCTTGATGCGCAGGCCCCAGATGATCTGCTCGTTCTCGTAATAGGAAAGGACGCCGTACACAGGGAGCGTCCCGGCCGCCCCCTCGATGGCGAAGTTCTTGAGCGTCGTGTGGTTAGAGGGGCGGAGGATGGTCTCTGCGCTCGACACGATGCGGACCAGGTCGCGCGTGGAGCCCGTCCCCTCCAGCTGCTTGCCCGCAGGGACCACCAGGGTCGAGGTGAGGTTGTAAGTGCCAGGAGACAGGCAGAGGGTCGTCACCGTCGTGCTGTTCAGCAGCCCTTGAAGGTTCTGCCCGGGCACCGCCGTGTAATCACAGGCCAGTGCCGCCCCCGCCGCCAGAGTGCTCGCCAGCACCACCAGTACGCCAAAGTGCTTCAAGTTCATCCTTTCGTGACGCAGGCCATGCCTGCGGGTGCGGCACGATAGGACAAGTCGTCACCGTTCAAGCGCTATTGGCCGCGAGCGTCACAAGGCCGCGGCGAATCTCGCGGCAATGGGCGCGGCGACACGTCCGCCCACGCCGCCGCCCTCCACCAGGACGGCGAAGCCAATGCCGTTGCGATAGCCGATGAACCAGGCATGCGTGGGCAATGGGGTGCCGCTTCCGAACTCGGCGGTGCCCGTCTTGCCGGCAAGTCCCGCCACGCCCGCGGCCGCCCGGCCCGTCCCGCCGGTGACGACGGCGCGCATCAGCACATGCAAAGGCATACGGGCGCCGGGCGCGAGCGAGGCATTCGGGCGTTCCTCGAGATCGGCCAGGAGGTAGGGCGCGCGCCACCGGCCCGATTCGGCCGCCGCGGCGACCGAGGCCATGTGCAGCGGCGTGGCCAGCACGCGTCCCTGCCCGATGGCGGCCGCGGCCTGCTCGGCCGCGTCCCGGGGTCCGGGAAACGAGGCGCCGGGGGACGGAAGCCCCACGCGGTAGTCCACGTCGAAGCCGAAGCGGCGGGCCGCAGCCCCGAGTGAGTCCGCCCCGAGCCCGGCGGCCAGCGTCACGAAGGCGGTGTTGCACGAGTAGGCGAAGGCCTGGCGCAGGCGCGTATCCCCGAGCGCCTCGCCCTCGAAGTTGCGAAACAGCCTGCCTCCCACGGACACCCCGGCCGGACACGACACCGGAGCGTCCGCGCCCATCCCCGTGGCGAGCAGCGCTTCCGCCGTGACGACCTTGAAGGTCGAACCGGGCGGATAGCGGCCCGTGAGTGCCCGGTTCAATGGCTGCTCGAGCGGCCGGCTGGCGACGGCCAGGACGGCGCCCGTATGGGTATCCACCGCGACGAGCGCCGCCGGCCACGTCACGCCATCGAGCGCGGCCTCCGCTGCGGACTGCACCTCCGGGAGAAGCGTGGTGTACAGCGGCGTGCCCGGCATCCCCTCGAAGCGGCCGAGCACGCGCACTTCGCCAGACGGGCGGGTGAGGCGCACCTCGCCGGAGGGGCTTCCCGCGAGCCGCGTCTCATATGCCAGCTCCAGCCCGGACAGGCCCACGATGTCTCCCGGCTGATAGGCCGGGCCCAGTTGCGCGAGCAGCTCGGCTGTCACCTCGCCCACCCGCCCCAGGGTGTGTGCAGCAAAACCTTCCGCCGGGGAGAGCCGGGCGCTCTTGCGGCGGAAGAAGATGCCAGGCACGGGCGCCAGCACCGGACGCACCTGCTGGTAGCGCTCGAGCCGCACGTCGATGATGGGCACGAAGTGCTCGGGCGCCGCGCCCGGCACGTTCAGCGCCTTCTCCAGCCTCGCCGGGTCGACGCCCAATTGCGCCTGGAGCGCCGAGGCCACGGCGGCGCGATTCCGGATGCGCCGGGGCTCGACCCCGATGGTGATGACCTCGCCCTCGTGGGTGAGGGGCTGGCCTCTGGCGTCGAGGAGGGCGGCCCGCTCCGGGCGCGTCCTCGTGCGGGAGAAGCGGTCGCCCTCACGCGCCTCGGGGTGCAACACCGCCGGAGTCCAGCGTACCCACCAGCGCCCCTCGCGGCGCACGAAGCGCAGCGCGCCGTCCACCTCCCACTCGCCCTGCCCTCGCAGCACGTGGATGGCGCGGAAGGTGGCCACCGCGCCCTCCCCTTCGAGCTCAACGCGGCCGAGCTCGAAGCGGGAAGAGAGGATGCGCAGGTCCTCGCGGAAGCGCTGGTGCTGCGCCTCGAAGCTGGCCGGCGGCTCGGCCACCGCGCGCCTCAGGGCCGCGATGTCGCCCTCGGCCCATGCCCGCAGGTACGCCTGGGCCTCTTCGCGCGGGCCCTCCGCGGGCCGCACTTGTACAGACACGCAGGCCGCCAGCAGCAGGGCTGCCGCGGCGCTGACTCCAACCTTGTACCCTCGCCGTGACACAGACCGTACTGTGCAGGCAGACCCCGGCAGGTCAAGGAATCCGGCGACGCCTCCTCCCCCTCCGAGGGCCCGTTCAAACCACGTGAGTGCCCGCGCGTCTTCGCTCATGCTGCGCGGCATGGCCGAGCAATGGCGGGTGCAGTTCGATGCGAAGGTGACGTTCCAGAATGGCGGCGGGCTCACCGTGGAAGGGTTCCGCCTCGACATCCCCGGAGAGAACATCACGGACGAGGAGCTCGCCGCGGTGTTCGTGCGGCACCTCGGGCTGCTCATGGTGGGTGAGGTCCGGATCAGCCACAAGGAGCTGATCCGCGAGCCGCACAAGGGCTCTCGCGGCGTGATGGAGCCCGGGCAGCGAGCGGAGCGGCGGCGTCTGGTCGAGCTGAGCCACGTCATCCACCACGGGATGGTCACCTATCCGGGGCTTCCGGGCCCCGAGGTCTCCGACCATCTCACCCGGGAGGGCTCGAGGGCCAGGTACGCCGAGGGAACCGAGTTCCAGATCGGTCGCATCTCGATGGTCGCGAACACGGGCACGTACCTCGACACGCCGTTCCACAGGTTCGCGCAAGGCGCGGACCTCTCCGGTGTGCCGGTCGAATCGGTCGCCGACCTCGAGGGCATCGTGGTCCGGATGGAGGACAGTCAGAGCCGGGCCGTGGACCGCAACGTGCTCCTCCCCTACGACGTGAGAGGCCGCGCGGTGCTCGTGCAGACGGGCTGGGACCGCCACTGGGGTACCGGGCGCTATGGAGTCGATGCGCCGTTCCTCACCCGTGGAGCGGCGGAGTGGCTGGTCGAACAGGGCGCGGCGCTCGTGGGGATCGACTCGGTCAACATCGACGATACCGGCGACGGTACACGGCCGGCGCACACGCTGCTGCTCGAGGCCGGCATCCCGATCGTCGAGCACCTGCGTGGGCTCGCACAGCTCCCGCCAGACGGGTTCCGGTTCCATGCCGCTCCCCCGCTCGTCCACGGGATGGGCACCTTCCCGGTGCGCGCATACGCCGTGATAGGCGGTTGACGGCAGTCCCTCACAGCCCGAGCGCGTCGAGCATCCGGGACGTCAACACCCGGTGGGGATCCACGCGCTGCTTCAAGGCACCCAGGGCCTCGATGAACGGCGCGTGCATACGGCGCAGCAGCGCGGGCTCGCAGTGGGCCTGCTTGAGGAGCAGGACCTTGACGCCGTGCGCTTCAAAGGCGCGGCGGCTCACCTCTCCCAAGAAGGCGCGCACCCGGGCCTCGTGGGGCTGTCCTCGCCGCACGCTCATGCTCACGGTGAGGAGGTACGCGCCTCCGGGCATGCCGTGGGCCGCATGCAGGGGCCACGCGCATTCCGGCAGCCGGATCAGATCCTGCTGCTCGAGCCGCGCTTCGAGCTCCGGGTACGCATCGAACACGTCGAAATACATGTCCAGGAAGGCCCGCCGCCGCTCCACGGGCACCGCGAACGTCTGGTGACACACCGTCAACCGGGGATCGACTCCCAGGGCGCGCAGCATGCGTGGGAGCACCGCTGGCGAGGCAAGGTAGTCATATGCCCGATCATAGCTGCGCTGAAAGAACGTGAAGCCATAGAGGCCCGCGTGAAAACGCCGGCCCCGCTTCAGCACGAGCCCCTGGAATGGTCTCACGAGCCCGGGCATCCGATTGGCAATGCCTTGCGCCACGATGTTCCGCCGGGTGGAGTCGTCGGTCAGCGGCAACGGCGCGGCCTTGTCATGGGGCTCGGGCATCACGATGCGGTCGCCCAGCAACACACTCATCCCGCGGCGCCCGAGGAAGAACAGCCCCCGGCCCAGCGGGTATTCACCCGCGCGGTACACCGCCTCGAGCCGCTCCAGGGCCGTGAACCCCCGGGTCGGACAGTGTTCGAGCACCGTGATCTCCGCCCGCTGCCGCTCGCGCACACGGAACAAGCGCAGCTCGAGCTCCAGAATCACTCCCAGGGCCCCGAATGAGCCTGGCACCTGCCGGAACAGCTCTCCTGCAATCCCTGGCGCCGCAGCATGACACTCGTGGACCGCGCCATCCGGCGTCATCATCCGGAATGCACGGACCTCCTCGGCGAAGAAGCCCACGGCGTTATGGGCGCATGCCACCAGGGCGCCCGCCAACGAGATGCGATCGCCCGTCGGCGGGTGGTACGGCAGGTGGTGGGGATACTCGCGGTGCAGCGCCTCGAAGGTGAGGCTGCCCGGTGCACGCACCCAGATGCTGCCATCCGCCTCGGTGGAGAGCAGGCGTGTCGCGCCGGACAGCCGGGCCGTGGAGACACCCTCCGCGCCCTCGGGCGGGAGGAAGTGTTCGCCGAAGGAGCGCCGGGCCCCGATCAGCGTCAGGCGCTGGCGCCGCGCCGCCGCGTCCTGGAACAGGGCCGAAAGTTCCTCGGGAGAGGCCGGCTCGCGTACGCTGGCGGTGGCTTCGTAGAGGCCTCCCATGGCCCGGAGGTCGATGGTCATCGTCTGCATGATTCGCTCTCGTTCCACGCTCGAAAGGGGACTCCTCATACACTTGAGCCGGGTGAGCCGGACGCTCAGTGCCTTCGTTGTCGCGAGCCTGTCGTATGCAACGGCAGCCCAGGCCGAGAGCGCCATCGCCGGTACGGTCGTCAGTGCGGAAACGAACATGCCTCTCGCGGATGTGGTCGTGACCGCGACCTCACCCAGCATCCAGGGCGAGCAGGTGGTGGTGACGGACGCCGAGGGCCACTACCGCATCCCCGAGCTCCCACCGGGCCTCTACACCCTGCGCTTCGACAAGGAGTCGTTCAGGCCACTCTCGCGGTCGGAGCTCCAGGTGGCACCGGAGCGCTCCGTCCAGGCGGACGTGGCCCTGATCTCGGAGGAAATCCAACCCGAAATCTTCGGATGCGGGCCGCCGCTCATCGACACGGGGTCCACGACCACGGGTGTGAGGCTCTACCCGGAGTTCATCCAGACCCTCGCGGTGAACCCGCCTACCGGGAATGGCGGCGCGGCTCGCTCCTTCGACAGCCTCGCCGAGCTCGCTCCGGGCGCTCAGAGCGGCGCGTACGGCGTCTCCATCAATGGAGCCACGGCCTTCGAGAACGCGTACAGAGTGGACGGCTTCTCCACCCAGGACCCGGTCCTCGGGGTCAACGCCAGCCCGCTGAGCGTCGAATTCATCCAGGATGTCGAGGTCATCACCGGCGGCTACATGCCCGAGTACGGCCGCGCTTCGGGTGGCATCATCCGCGCGGAGACCCGGTATGGCAGCAGCAATGCGTTCCACGGCTCCGTGTTCGGCAACTGGGTGCCGGGTGCCCTGGTGGGAACACCCACGCCCGTCTCCCGTCCCGCGTCGGCCCTCTCCGGCCAGAACGCGCTCGAGAACCTGGGTAACTTCGGCGCGACCCTCGGCGGCCCCATCGTGAGGGACAAGTTGTGGTTCTTCGCCGGCGTGGCCCCGGTGCTCTCCCGAGTGGAGCACACGCGGACCCTCCAGGCCCTCGCGCACGACGCCCGCCCCACCCCCATTCCCGGCACCTCGCGGACCTTTTTCGCCGACGAGCGCGGCCTCCAGGCGCTCGGCAAGCTGACGTACCTGTTCAACCAAGACCACAACGTGAGCCTGTCCGTCATCACCACGCCCACCCGCTCGGGTGGAGACGGCAGGCTCACCGTGGACCCTCTGACCGGAGGAGTCCAGGAGCTCGTGGACTCACACCCGGATGCCTCGGGTCTGGTCCAGCTCGACAGCAACTTCACGACGGCCGGCCTCGAGTACAGAGGCGCGCTCATGGAGAAGCAGCTCCTGCTCGAAGCCAACCTCGGTTGGTCTCGCCAGACGCTCTCCAGACTGCCCGTCGACGGCAGCGGCGACGCGCTCGGCACGCCCGAGGGCGATGCGGAAGTCCTCTCCGGCAATGGGCTCGCCGGCCGCTCTCGCGTGACGTACAGGATGAAGCGGCCCGTGGGCCTCCTGGAGAACGTGCCGGATGCGGCGCTGTTCTGCGGCACCTCTTCCGCCGAACAGACCCTGTTCTGCCCCGTCCAGGACTACGACATCGGCGGCATCGGCCAGATGTTCATCAACACCGTGGACCGCTACCAGGCCAACGCCAGGGCCACCCTGCTCCTGAATATCCTCGGCAATCACGTGATGAAGGCCGGCGTGGACGCGGACCTCGTCTCCTACGAGCAGATCCGGGCCTCATCGGGTGGCGTGCGCTTCGTCGAGTCCACCGATGGCTCCCTCTGGAGGGACACCGACCGCCACGGCTACCTCTCCGGCCCGGACGCCCCTGTCACCCTGGGCAGCGACACGCTCCGCTCCCGCAGCATGACCCTCGGGGGCTTCGTGCAGGACAGCTGGAACTTCGCCCAACGGTTCACGGTGAACGCCGGTGTCCGCTATGACATGCAGTCGCTGTATGGGAATGATGGCGAACCGGCCCTCGTGCTCGGCAACCAGCTCTCCCCGCGCGTGGGCCTGATCGTGGATCCCCTGGCCAACGGCCGGATGAAGCTCTTCGCCCATTACGCGAAGTATCACGCCCAGATTCCACTCGCCGTGCTGGACCGCATCGCTCCGGCCGAGCATCGCTATAGTGCCTTTCGTGCCGCACAGCGGCCGGACGGTACGACCGGGTGCGATCCCTCGACACTCGAAGGCCAGCGCACCGGTTGCTCCGATCCCGCCAACGTGGTGCCGCTGGAACCCGGAGGTGAGGACGCCCTGTACTCCTACCGGGTGCCAGAGAAGCAGTTCATTGATCCCCTGCTCGCGCCGCAGTCCTCCAGCGAGCTCGTCACGGGCGCCGAGCTCGAGGTGCTGAATAACGTCCGGCTGAGCGCCACCTATACCCACCGCAACCTGGACTCGGCCCTCGAGGACATGAGTCGCGATGGCGGCAACAGCTTCTTCCTGGGCAATCCGGGCTCGGGGGCCGCCGCGGAGTTCCCAAAGGCGGAGCGCACCTACGACGCGGCCACGGTTGCGCTGAGCCACGAATTCGTCACCTACGGCTGGCTGGCCGAGGCGAGCTACACCTGGTCACGCCTGTACGGGAACTATCTTGGCCTCGTCCAGGCCAGGGCCGGTCAGCAAGCGCCGAGCATCCTGACCGACTTCGAGATCCCCTCCATGATGGAGAACCGGACAGGACTGTTACCCGAGGACCGCACGCACTCCATCAAGGTCTTCGGCGCCAAGGAGTTCCAGCTCACCCACGGACTGAGAGCCAGCATCGGACTGTCCTACCGAGGCTTCTCGGGCACGCCGATCAACTACCTGGGGGGCCACCCGCTCCTGGGCACGGGCGAGACCTTCCTGCTGCCACGCGGCTCGGCCGAGCGCACGCCCTGGCTCCACTCCATCGACTCCCACATCGGAGTGACCTGGCAACTCAAGCGTCAAGAGGTCTCCCTCACGCTCGACGTGTTCAACCTCTTCAACTTCCAGGAGGTGACGCGAGTGGACGAGAACTACACCTACGCCGCCGTGCTGCCGCTGACGAAGGCGGTGGAGGCCGGTCAGCTCACTCCGGACATGATCACCACCAGCGAGGGCTCGCGGCTCACCGAGTCCCAACTCAACCGTTCCTTCAAGCAGCCACTCCAGTATCAGACGCCGCGGCAGGTGCGCCTCGGCCTCCGCTATGCCTTCTGAGCGCGGCTTTCAGGCGGCGCTCGCGGCGGGGAGCATCGTGGCCCTCTCCGCCATGTTCTGCGGCTCGTCCGACCAGAAGCGCAGCCACTCCGAGCGCAGTGCCCGCGCATCCTGCCGTCCCAGCTCGATGAGGATGTCCGCGAAGCCCCCGTCGAAGAGCAGGTACGACGCCAGGTCCGCCTCGTGCGCGGCATCCCGGTCCACCAGCCGGAGGATCGCCTTGTGCGCCAGGCCCGAGCTGCGTTTGCGGAACTCGGGCGCGCGGACGTACTCGGCGGCCAGCGAGCCGATGTCCCTCGAGGGCCGCACCAGCAGCTCGCGCACGTAGCGCAGGGGCTGGCTGCGGTGGTGCCCCAGCACTCCGCCGAGCGTCCGCGCGAAGTCCTTTCCGTACGCCACCGTCCCCGCCTCGAGGATGGCGTTGAGCCTGCGCAGCCGGCCGAGGTCCTGGTCGGTGCGGTCCATCATCAGCGTGTTGAGCATCTTGCCCGCCAGGAACGGCGCGGTCGCGAAGGCCTGCTCCCGCTCCTGCTCGGTGCTCTCCTCCGCTTCTTCGGGCTGGCGGACGCGGAGCGCTTCGTGCCGCAGGGAGATGACGATGACCCGCTGGGCTCCCAAGCGCAGCGCGGGGCTGAGCGGGACGTTCAGCCGCAGCCCTCCATCCACGTGCAGCTCGCCTCCGAGGCGCACCGCCGGGAAGACGACCGGGATGGCGGCCGAGGCCAGCGCGTGGTGCGGAGCGATGCGCGTGGCCCGGGCTTGGTACGAGGGATCATTCCCCCAGGGAGGGATTCCACCGCCGCGCCGCTGGACGAACACCGTGGCCCGTCCGCTGCCCACGTGCGTGGTGCTCACCGCGAGCGCCTCGAGATGGCCCTTGCGCACGTTGCGGCCGATGCCCAGCCACGGAATGCCGCGGCTCACGATGGCCCGCAGCCCGCGCGGATCCACCAGCCCGCCGTATTGGATGTCTCGGGGATGGGACGCCGGCTTGCCGAGCGCCTCGCGCACGACGCGGAAGATGTCTCCCACGCCGCACCGGAGCACCTCCTCCACCTTCATCCCGGTCCAGTGCGCCCGCATCCCCTGGGCCTGGAGTGCTGGCTGATCGCTCGTCGCGGCCAGATAGCAGGCGTGGATGGCACCCACGGAGGTACCCGCCAGGATGTCCAGCTTCAGCTCCCGGCCGATCTCCGGCTCCAGTTCTTCCCGCAGGTAGGAGAGCACGCCGGCCTCGTAGGCTCCACGTGCGGCACCACCACCCAGCACCAGACCTGTCTTCAGCCCGGTCATCATGGCCATTACTCCTCTACTCCCTCTCTGGAGAGTCTACGGCGGATGGCGATGTGACAGCGAGGCCGACACTTCCCACAGAGGCCCACAACGACACGTCCCGGGGCGGTCCCCTCCAGGCCACTCGCGGGAGGAATGCGTGCCCCTCTATCGTGCGTGCCCTCGTAACTTTGGAACTCCGAGGGATGACACGGTGAGCCACGCACCTGACAGGAGCGCGCAGTCCCAGTCCGCAGCGCCCGAGCAGCGAGCCGAATTCAAGGTGACCTCGATCGCCCGGGCCGGCGCCAGCGCCGCGGCTACCGTCGCCTCACGGGCCCTGGGATTCGGGACGGCCGGCCTCGTCCTCGGAGGGATGGCCTTCTTCGTCGAGCGGAGCTCCGGGCTGCTCGCACACCCGTGGGAGCCCTGGCGCTACGCCGTCTACGCCCTGCTCCCGGCCTACATGGCCGCGGGAGCTTTCGGTCTCGGCGCCGCGGGAATGTGGCGGGGCATCGGCCGCGCGACGATGAACCTCGTGGAGGAGCACTCGCTCACCCGGCACATCGTGAACCGCGTGTTCGAGCACGCGGAGCACCTCGCCGCGAGCACGGCCACGCCGGAGCTCCTCCGCAAGCCCCTGCCCATCCAGGCGATGCGGGAATTGCTGGCCCGGGCGATCGCCCGCTACGCCGCGAGCGATGATGCCGAGACGGGCCTCCGGGGCTTCTCGCGCGCCATCCTCCGGCGCCTCAAGCTCGCGGTGGTCCGCCAGATCGAGTCCAGGCTCATCGAGCTCATCGGCGAGCAGGCGCGAGATCAGGGCGCCGTGGAGCTGACGCTCTCCCGCCTGCGGGAGCTCGCGGAGAAGGAGCTCGACAGCCGGGTGATGGACGCATTGGAGGGCGCACGCAACCAGCAGGCGCTGCTGTGGGGAGCGCTCTTCGCCGGCGCTGTGGCGCTGCCGCCGCTCGTGCTTATACTGCTGCGTTAGCCCTCGCGAGAGTCCGGGAGTAAGTTGCCGGTACGCGTGTTGGTCTCCGCGTAACGTCACCGGACTGGCCGCTCGCCGTCGGCTGCACAGGAGTAGGACCATGTGGAAACGAGTGGGACTGTTTCTGGCCGTGTCGCTGCTGGGACTCGGGTCGGGTAGCGCCGAAGCACGCTTCGGCAAGAGCTCGCGCCCGTCCTCCCCTTCGCCCTCACCGGGGCATGGCTCGCCGGGCAGCAGCGCGGGACGGCCGTACCGCTCCCCGTATTACGGCTCCCCCTGGGGATACTACGGGTACTACGGCAATCCGTGGGTCCGGTACTACTACGACCCCTCCTGGGCCTGGCCGTATATGGGGCCCGGCCGCCCGTACTACTACGGCAGGTACTACGACCTGATGTGGCGCAACCGGCTGATGCCGCGCCCGAACGCACAGGTGGAGAGCACTCCCGCCCAGCCCATCCAGGTGGACCTCACGGCGGACGCGGGTTTCGTCGCGCAGGGCTACGCGGTGGGGCTGGGGCTGCAGGCGGAGGGCGAGCAGCTGGGCTTCGGCGTGAAGCTGAACATGCTGAACCTGGCCACGGACGATGGCTCCGCGGGCAGGGATCGCATCTCCCTGCTGGGGCTCAAGCCGAGCGTGTTGCTGGTGTCGCGCGACAACGTGCGCCTGCGTCTATCCGGCGGCCTGGACATCGCCTTCGCCCCGGACGTCACCTTCGTGGGACCGGGAGTGGGCGCGAGCTCGGAGCTGCGTCTGGTGGGCCCGCTCCAATTGGAGGCGAGCGGCAACTGGACGATCCTCCCCTTCACCCAGCTCACCGGGGACGCCGGGCTGGCGGTGAAGCTCGGCCCGGTGCGGCTGAGGGGTGGCTACCGCGCCATCTACCTGGATGACCGGGGTTACGTGGACGGCAACCGCAACCGCGAGCTCTTCGCGGGCCCCTACGCCGGCCTGGCGCTCGTCCTCTAAAGGCGCTCGGGTCGTGCCCGGAAGGGCTCCCGGGTTGTGCCCGGGGCCACCCCTGGGGTAGGGACGACGGTTGGTACCCCAATCGCCGAGGAATCCCCTGTCCATGGCCGGCACGTCCACGCCCAGCACCACGTCCAGCGACCGCTTCCCGCCCCAGATTCCCTTCATCATCGGGAACGAGGCCTGTGAGCGCTTCAGCTTCTACGGGATGCGGAACATCCTCACGGTGTTCCTCATCGACTACCTGTTGCGCAACGCGGTGCCGGACGAGGGGGCCCGCTCGGCGCAGGCCAAGAGTCTGATGCACCTCTTCATGGCGGGTGTGTACTTCACCCCGCTGCTGGGCGGCTGGCTCGCGGATCGTTGGTTCGGGAAGTACAAGGTCATCCTGTCGCTGAGCCTGGTGTACTGCCTGGGCCACGCGTGTCTGGCTCTCTTCGAGAACAACGCCACGGGCTTCTACACGGGACTGGTCCTCATCTCCCTGGGCAGCGGCGGCATCAAGCCGTGCGTGGCCGCCATGGTGGGTGACCAGTTCAACGCGTCCAACAAGCACCTGGTGAAGAAGGTCTTCGCCATCTTCTATTGGACCATCAACCTGGGGTCCTTCTTCGCCTCGCTCACCATCCCCCTGACGCTCAAGCACCTGGGGCCCTCGGTGGCGTTCGGCATCCCCGGCATCCTGATGTTCATCGCCACCGCCATCTTCTGGGCCGGCCGCCGGCACTACGTGGTGGTCCCTCCCACGGGCCCCAACCCCCACTCCTTCCTCAAGGTGGTCTTCTCCGCGCTGCGCCACCGCGGGGCGAGCGCGCACTGGCTCGATGGAGCCACGAAGGAGCACCCCGCCGAGGCCGTGGAGGGTGCCAGGGCCGTCCTACGCATCGGCGCCCTGCTGCTGCCCACCATCCCGTTCTTCTGGATGCTCTTCGACCAGAAGGCCTCCACGTGGGTCATCCAGGCGCGCTCCATGGACCCGCAGGTCGGCCCCATCACCTTCGAGCCGAGCCAGATGCAGTTCATCAACCCGGCGCTGGTGATGATCCTCATCCCCGTGCTCGTGGGCGTGGTGTACCCCGCGTTCCAGCGAGCGGGCTGGGAGCTCACCCCGCTGCGCCGCATGCCGCTGGGGCTCGCGGTGGGCGCGTTCTCGTATGCCATCGCCGGCTACTACCAGGTGCTGCTCGAGCAGGGCTCCACGCTCAACATCGCCTGGCAGTTGCTGCCCTACATCGTCCTGACGCTGTCGGAGATCCTCGTCTCCACCACCGGCCTCGAGTTCGCCTACACCCAGGCCCCGCGCGAGATGAAGGGCATCATCCAGAGCGTCTGGCTGCTCACCACCACGCTGGCCAACGTGGCGGTGGCCATCGCCGCGGCGCTCAACGTCTTCAGCGGCTCCGGCCAGTTCTTCTTCTATGGGGCCCTGGCGCTCGTGGCGGCCGTGGGCATGGCCCTCATGGCGAGCCGCTACCAGGTGCGCGACTACTACCAGCCGGACGTGGTGGCCGGCCCCGTGCCCGACCGCGCCCAGCCTCCGCCCGCGACGGTGGGCGAGCAGAAGGCGCTGTAGCCGAGGGCACGCCCCCCTCGGGTGGACCCACGAAAAAGGGCCCCGGGCGTCTTCCGCGCGGGGCCCTTCTTCCGCTCCCAGGAGGAGAGGGAGTCTCTGGCTCAGGCCACCTGGGCCTGGGAGCCCGTCGTCGGCTCGTCAGCCACGGGCTTCGTCTCGTCCGCGCCGTGCATCATCCGCTTGAGCATGGGCGCCAGGGCCAGCAGCACCGCGCCCGCCGCGGCGGTGGCGACGGCAATGGCCAGGAAGAGATCGAACTCGCCCATCTTCTCGGCGTAGCCGCCGATGAGGCCCGCCAGGTAGTTGGCCACCGCGTTGGCGATGAACCACACGCCCATCAGCGCCGAGGCGAACCGCGTCGGCGCCAGCTTCGTCACCATGGAGAGGCCCACGGGAGACAGGCAGAGCTCACCCGCGGTGTGGAAGAAGTAGGCCGCCACCACCCACATCAGCGCCGCCTTGCCCGCCGCCTCGCTCTGCTTGGAGGCGCCCAGCATGAACACGAAGCCGAGCGAGACCAGCAGCAGGCCCATGGCCATCTTCGCCGGAATGGACGGGTCCTTGCTTCGCCGGCCCAGCCCCGTCCACAGCTCCGCGAAGATGGGGCCCAGCAGCATGATGAAGATGGGGTTGACGGCCTGGAACCAGGTGGTGGGCACCTCCCAGCCGAACACGCTCCGGTCCACCTTGGTGTCCGTGTAGAGGTTCATCAAGCCGCCGGCCTGCTCGAAGGCCGCCCAGAAGAAGACGACGAAGAGCGCCAGCACGAGGATGACGATGATGCGGTCCACCTCCGCGCGGGTGAGGGCCGCCGCCGGAGCCGCCTGCTCCGGGCCCTTGGTGCGCGCCACCTGCGTCGGCGACTTGCCCACGTTGCCCAGCAGCTTGTTGCCGAACGCCAGGAAGACGAGCACGCCGAGTCCCATGCCCACGCCCGCGGAGCCGAAGCCCCAGCCCCAGCCGAACTTCTCTCCCAGCGTGCCGCACACCGCCGAGGCCAGGAACGCGCCCAAGTTGATGCCGATGTAGAAGATGGTGAAGGCACCATCGCGGCGCGCGTCACCGGGCGCGTACAGCCCGCCCACCATGGTGGAGATGTTCGGCTTGAAGAAGCCGTTGCCCACCACCAGCAGACCCAGGCCCCCGTAGAAGAGCGCCTCCGAGTTTCCAGGCATCGCCAGGACGAACTGGCCGAACATCATCAGGATGCCGCCGAGCGTGACGGAGAGCCGCTGTCCCAGGTAGCGATCCGCGAGGAACCCGCCAATCACCGGCGTGGCGTACACGAGGCCCGTGTAGATGCCGTAGATCTGCAGCGCCTTGGCCTGGCTCCAACCGAAGCCGCCGTTGTTGGTGGCACCCACCATGTAGAGGACCAGCAGGGCGCGCATGCCGTAATAGCTCATGCGCTCCCACATCTCGGTGGTGAACAGCAGATAGAGGCCCTTGGGGTGACCCCGGGTCGGCGTCGGGACAGCCGTGCTCTGTGCCATGCGAAGGTTTCCTCGCGAGTGGGGAGAAAAGGCGAAAAAAAAAGGCCCCTGGTTGTACCAGAAGCCTCGTCCTACCCATAAGAATGGTTGTGGTAGCCGACCCTACGTGCGCCAGTGCGGCTGCTTGGGGCGCCCCTCGGAGAGCAGCGGCGGCAGGATGCGATCCTGAGCCGCATCCAGCGGGAGCCTCACCTCCACGCGCGTGCCCTTGCCGTAGTCGCTGAAGATGCGGATGCGGCCGCCCTGGCGCAGGATGATGCGCTGGCAGAGGGCCAGGCCCAGGCCCGTCCCCTCGCCCGCATCGCGGGTGGAGAAGAAGGGCTGGAAGAGCCGCTCCATGTTCTCCGGCTTGATGCCCACGCCGTTGTCGATGATGGACACCACCGCGTCGCCACCGTCGCGGGCCGTGGACACCTTGACGACTCCGTCCGGCCCGACGGCACGCACCGCGTTGTCCAGCAGGTTCACCCACACCTGGTTGAGCGAGCCCGGATCGCCCCACACCGGCTCCGGGCACTGGTAGTCGCGCTCCACCTTCATGCCTGCCGGCAACCGCCACGAGAGCGCTTGCACGCTGGCGTCCAACGAGGCGCCCAGGTCCACCGCCACCGCCTTGCTGCCGGTGCGCACGAAGGAGAGCAGGCCCTCGGCCAGGCCGCGGATGCGCTGCCCGCACTCCTCGATGAGGTCCAACATGGCCACCGCCATGCCCAGGTCGGGGTTGCCACTGGTGAGGCTCTCGCGCAGCGGCTGCAGCGAGTTCATCAGACCGTTGAGGGGGTTGCGCACCTCGTGGGCGAACCCCGAGGTGAGCAGGCCCGTGGCCGCCAGCCGCTCGTTCTCCGCCGCGCGCACCGCCGCGTCGCGCAGACGCAGCTGCGCCTCGATGCGCGCCAGCATCTCCCGGGGCGAGAAGGGCTTGCCCAGGTAGTCGTTGGCGCCCATGGACAGGCCCTCCACCTTCGCGTCCACCTCCTGGCGGGCGGTGAGCATGATGATGGGCGTGTCCACCGTCTCCGGAGAGCTACGCAGCGCCGCCAGCATCTGGATGCCCGACATCACCGGCATCATCACGTCCGACACGATGAGGTCCGGCCGCTCCTTCTGGGCCGTCTTCAGGCCCTCCTCGCCGTTGGTGGCCTCCAGCAGCCGGTAGTAGGGCTTGAGCACCTGGCGCAGGTAGGCGCGGATCTCCGGCTCGTCCTCCACCAGCAGGACACGCGGCGCATCCGGGCCCGCCTCGGTATCCGGCGGGGTTGGCAGGGCCTCCACCGCGGTGATGGGCATGGGGGCCTCGGGCTCCTGCACCGGCACCACCTCCACCGGCACCACCTCCACCGGGCGGCGCATGGGCCGCGAGGCCACCGGCTCCGCGGCGCTCTCCACGACCTCCTCGCGCACGTGTGCGGTGCCCTTGCGCAGCCGCACGTGGAAGTTGGAACCCTTGCCCAGCTCGCTCGACACCTCGATGCCGCCCGAGTGCAGCTCCAGCGTCTCCTTCACCAGCGCCAGGCCGATGCCCGTGCCACCAAAGCGCCGGGTACCGCTCGAGTCCGCCTGGGCGAAACGGTCGAAGATGACCGACAGATCCTGCGCGGCGATGCCCACGCCCGTGTCGATGACCTCCACGTGCACCCAGGTGTCATCCTCGCGCAGGCGCACCGTGACGCTGCCCTGGGTGGTGAACTTGAGGGCATTGGAGACGAGGTTCTGGAAGACGCTCTCGATGCGCACCGAGTCCACGTGCACGGGCGTCGTCACCGTGCCCTCCAGCTCGAGCGCCACGCCCTTCTTGTCCGCCATCACCTCGAAGGGCACCAGCAGCGAGGAGATGAACCCCTGGATGTCCAGCGGCTCGTAGCGCAGCTTCGTCTTGCCGGCCTCCAGCTTGGTCAGGTCCAGCAGGTTGTTGATGAGCCGCAGCAGGCGCGAGGCGCTCCGGTTCATCGTCTCCAGGTGGGCGCGCACCGGAGGCGGGAACACCTCCGGGCCGCGCTGCAGCAGCGAGTCCAGCGTGAGGAGGATGAGCGTGAGCGGGGTGCGCAGCTCGTGGCTCACGTTGTCGAAGAACTCGCTCTTGAGCCGATCCAGCTCCTTCTGCTTGGCGAGCGCCGCCTCCAGCCGCACGTTGGTCTCGGTCAGCTCGCGCGTGCGCGCGGCCACCCGGTCCTCCAGTGCGACGTTGATGCGGAACATCTCGTCGTAGCGCTGCTGGAGCTCCTCGAGCGAGCCCATCATGCCCTCGGCCTGCTCGTTGAGGGCCTCGTCCTTGCGGCGCATCTCGCGGCGCAGGTCCACCCAGCTGCCCAGCGACACGCCCGCCAGCGACATGGACGTCACGGTGAAGGCAGGATGGCCCAGCCCCAGCATGCTCGCCCCCACTCCGCCCAGCGCGCCCAGCAGCAGGCCGGCGTAGCGGCCCCACACGGGCAGCGGATCCATCCAGCGCAGGTGGTAGCGGCAGCAGTCGGCCCCCTGCACCTGGCACTGGCTCTCGCTCACGTCGGCCGGAGGCAGCCCCCAGATGGTGGGGAAGGAAGCGAACTGGCCCATGCGCAGCTCGCAGATGTGCCGGCCGCGCTCGGGCTTGGAGCTGCGGTAGGCCAGGACCAGCCGCTCGTGCTCGAGCTGCTCGATCTCGAAGTGGCCCACGCGGTTGTAGCTGGAGCTGAGCTCCACCGTCTTGCGGAAGCAGATCTCCAGCGAGCCGAAGGCCCGGATCATGTAATACGCGAAGCCGAGCGCCTCGGGGCCGGCCATGGACAGGCCCGCCTTGCGCATGAACTGGCTGTCGCCCGACTCGGTGACCAGCACGTCGGCCAGCCGCTCGAGGAACGGCAGGGAGATGAAGTTGGTGGGCGTGCGCAGGTAGTCCAGCGACAGACTGAAGGGGTGCTTGCGGAAGACCTCGGCGAGCCGGGCCGCGCCGTAGCGCCGCTCGAAGTAGAGCAGCAGCGTGGACGTGGTTCGCACGCTCACCTCCGGAGCATTGTCCGGATGGGGCCTCTCCTCGGTCTCCACAGCCCTTTGGTTCAAGG
This sequence comes from Vitiosangium sp. GDMCC 1.1324, assembly GCF_003044305.1. Classification (GTDB taxonomy): domain Bacteria; phylum Myxococcota; class Myxococcia; order Myxococcales; family Myxococcaceae; genus Archangium. The sequence continues at coordinate 186,235 of NZ_PZOX01000022.1, forward strand.
ACGCGTTCCCTCTGTCACCAGCAAGATCGAGTACTTCAAAGCATCAGGATCCGCCAGTAACTCCAGGTACTTCTGACACATGGCCCGGTAGTCTTCCAGGCCACCAAGCAGGGGGGCCACAGCGGGTTCCAGCGCGGAAAACCGGGTTTCCCAATCCTGGTACATGGCCGCGTCGGCGGTGCCAGCGATGACGAACTGCGGCAACAGGTGCACGCGCACCTGGGCCAGGCCCAGTTGACGCATGGCATGGAAGACCTTGCGGCCCACGTGGACGTCCAGCCCCACGGTGCGCAGCAGCGCGTTGGTGAAGTGCTGACACCACTGCTGCAGGGGTTCGGGGAAGGGCCAGTTGCCCAGCCCGAAACCATCGAACTCGGAGATGACCACCTTGCCGCCCGGGCGCGTCACGCGGGCGAGCTCCGCGAGCGCGTCCCAGCGATCCGGTACGTACTGGAGGACGAACTGGCACCAGGTGAAGTCGAACGCGGCGTCCGGCAAACCGGTGCGGCGCACGTCGCCCGACTGGAAGCGCACATGGGCGTGGTGCTGGTTGAGCTGCCGCGCCTGGGCCAGCCGTTCCTCACTGACGTCCATCCCGGTGACATGGCCCGAGGATCCCACCATCTCCGCGATGAGCTCCGTGATGCCCCCCGGGCCGCACCCGGCGTCGAGCACCCGATCCCCCCGCTGCAGACCGGCGGCCAGCAACGCCTCGCGCGCGTTGCCAGAGCGCTCCTGGACGAGCAGACGGCGCGCCTCGTCGCGGGACTCCATGACGTATCTCAATCCAGGCCCTCCTCGGTGGACCAGTCCGGCGCGGGGGCGCCGCCCAACCGCTCGAACACGGAGCGCCACAGCTCACACACCCGGCGGACCATCGAGCGGTGGAAGATCCACTCGGAGAAGCGGCCCAGGTTCTGGAACCCCGCCTCCTCGAGCGCCGCGGCATCCTCCTCTTCGACCAGGGCGATGGCGGAGGGCCGGCCCCGCTCGCGGGCATGCTCCACGCAGCGCTGGATGAGCGCCTGGGTCGCCGCGTGGGCCTTGGGATGGGAGCGGTTGGGAATCAGGAGCCAGAAGGCGTTCGTCTTCTCCAGGAGGTTGAGCCCCGGGGTGCTCTCCTCGCAGAGGGCCACGGCCAGGGGCGAGTACTCCCCGTCGACGACGAAGACGCGGCGGCGGCGGTGCAGCCCGTACGACTGGTAGCGCTCGCTCAGCGCGCTCAGGTCCACCTCGTCCGTGAGCAGATCCTCGCTCAGCACCCGGACGAGCTCTCCGCGGTCGCGCAGGTGCAGCTCGATCCAGACGTAGTCCGTGCGCACCCCGTCCCGTACGCGCGGCAGTTCCACGCCGCGAGTGGGCGGCTCGGAGGTGAGCGGCAGACGCATGTAACAGAAGTGGCGCAGGAAGCTCAGCCCCGGCGTCTCCAGGGCCCGCGCGAGCCAGCCGATGCGGCGGCTGGGCCAGCGGTTGTCCTTGCGCCAGGAGTAGCGGATGAACTCGACGTCGTGCTGCACCTCTCCCAGCTCCACGGAGAGGTTGGTCAGCTCGTAGGAGACCTGCTCGTTGCGCCGCACCCCGGGCCGCACGGCGAGGTGTTGGATGAGCCAGGTGCGCGAGTGGATGCGCAGCGCGGCGATCTGCCCCAGCAGGCCCTTCTCACCGGTGTAGACGAGGCTGCGCCCCAGGTCGCCCGTGGAATACACCCTGCGGTGGGTGTCCTGGAGCGTGTCCATCACCGACTCGTCGCCGAAGGGGTAGTCGGGATGGAAGCGGTAGCGGGCCTCCTCCATCAGTTGCCAGACGTCCTGGAAGGGAACGACGCTGCCATCGGAGATCGCGCGACAGCGCGAGGTCATGAAGGCGTGCAGGATGATGTCCCTGGCACGCTGGGAGAGCCCCGAGAAGCGGGCGCCGGCGCGGAAGGGCCGCAGGCCCCCATCGGGCCCGCCATCCGAGGGCAGTGCGTGGATGGAGCGCACCTCCAACTGGCAGCTCGCGGAAGTCCCATCCGGCAGCAACAGCGAGGCATCCAGCCGCGAGCCCGCGGGCATGATCTCGCTCGAGGCGTCGAAGGGGAAGGAGAGCCCGCCGACGCTCAGGTCGAGCGCGGCGCGGGTGGTGTGGTGGCCGGAGATGGGAGCCTGGAAGGAGATGAGGAAGCGGCTGTCGGGTCCGGGCTTGAATCGCGGCAGGCTGCGCCAGTTGCGGATGACGAGCGAGCGCGGCACCTGGACCGCCATCTTCCCATCCGGATCGTTGACGAGCAGGTTGCAGACCCCCGAGTAGCTCTGCCCGCCCATCTCGAAGAAGACGTCCACCTCGTCACCCGCCAGGCCCTCCAGCATGCCGGAGGACAGGCCGCGCAGGACGGCCACCCCCTCCATCATCTCCACGTCGGCGTCTTCCAGGCGCAGCTGCACGGACGGGTCGTTCACCCGCTGGAGCCAGAGGACGGCCCCGCGCCGCAACGCCTTGCGCAGCGTGGCCACCACCTCCGTCTGCGCCTCCATCGTCACGCCGGGCGCCGGGGGCGGCGGGTGCATGGCCGTGGCCCAGGAGATGCCCAGGCGCAGATGATCTCCCTGCTCGTCGTGCACCCGCAGCGCCCGCTGCACGTGCGCCCACGGCATCTTGAAGATGAGCCTCCCCTCGTGCTCGATGCGCAGCGTCTCCAGCGTCGAGCCCGGCAGGAAGTCGGCGATGGGAATCTCACCCGGCAGCAGCAGCGTGGCGCCGAAGTTGCCAATCTCCGAGCACCGCGCGGCGTAGCCCTGCTCGTTCAGGGTGAACTGCACCGCGTACGACGCGGGCACCACCGTGGTGCTGGCGGAGCCCTTGTGCTGGAGCAGGTGGGAAAGGGTGCGACCCAGCTCCGGCCCCGAGAGCGCCTCGTCGAGGACGCTGAAGACATGCCCCTCGGCGGCGCTCTGGATGAGCTCCGCCAGGCCCGCGGGGTCGGACTTGGAGCAGATGAAGACGCGCAGCGCATCAGGGGCCGCGTGAGCCACCTGCTGCAGAAAGAGCCGGGCATCGTCCGGCGGAGCGATGATGAGCGCCGGGGCCGCGTCCGCCATCCTGAACGCCGCCTCCTTCTTCGACTCGACCGCCACCACCCGGTACGAGGGAAGAGCCGAGGCCAGCGCAGCCCGCCTGCCTGCATTCGGATGTACCACCAGGACGTCTCGAATCGGGACACTCATGGACCCCTCCTCAGCAGGCAGGCCATTCAACCGTACCCGGCGCAAATCGAATGCTCTTCCGGGTGCGGCCCATGTGCCCGTGCCGCCCCTCCCCCTTCCGCTCGTGCCACGAGAAAGCCTCTTCCAACGTCCAGCATCCAGGACACCAAGTGATCGGGCTTCATCCGCAGCCAATGCGGTCCCGGGAATATCTTAGCGGTTCCTGAGAGGGTTGGCGTCAAGTGTCCGAACAGGATCTGCTCCGGGTGAAGCCGCCAGGGGGACGGGAGGACGCTCCCCTGCCCGCCAACCGCCGGGGGACAGCTCTCCCGCCCTACCCGGGGCGTTCATTCCTGGCCCTCCTCCCACCGGCCGGTTAAATGAGGCGGGAAGGAGACGCGATGAGCGCTGAAGCCGACTACGAGCGGGAAATCCAGGAACTGAAGCGGAAACTCAACGCCGTCATCCTCGCTCACTACTACCAGGAGAGCGAAATCCAGGATGTGGCGGACTTCGTCGGAGACAGCCTGGCGCTCGCCCAGGCCGCGGCGAAGACGAAGGCGGACGTCATCGTGTTCTGTGGTGTCCACTTCATGGCGGAGACGGCGAAGATCCTCAACCCGACCCGCCAGGTCCTCCTGCCGGACCTGAAGGCGGGCTGCTCGCTGTCGGACCGCTGTCCCCCGGCCGCCTTCCGGGCGTTCAAGGAGAAGCACCCGGACCACTTCGTGGTGAGCTACGTCAACAGCTCCGCCGCGGTGAAGGCCATGAGCGACGTCATCTGCACGTCCTCCAACGCGGTGAAGATCGTCAACCAGGTGCCGAAGGACCGGCACATCCTCTTCGCCCCGGACCAGCACCTGGGCCGCTATGTGACGAAGCAGACCGGACGGGACATGGTGCTGTGGCCGGGCAGCTGCATCGTCCACGAAATCTTCAGCGAGAAGCGCCTGGTCCAGCTCAAGGTCCAGCATCCGGAAGCCGAAGTCGTGGCACACCCGGAGTGCGAGGAGGCCGTGCTGCGGCACGCGGACTACATCGGCTCGACCAAGGGGCTGCTGGACCACGTCCTCAAGAGCCCCAAGCGTGAGTTCATCGTCGTCACCGAGGCCGGCATCCTCCACCAGATGAAGCGCGGAGCGCCGGAGAAGACCTTCATCCCCGCGCCACCGGACAATGGTTGCTCTTGCAACGAGTGCCCGTACATGCGGCTCAACACCCTGGAGAAGCTCTACCGGTGCATGAAGGACCGGACGCCGGAGCTGACCCTGCCGGCGGACCTGCAGTCCGCGGCGCTGGCGCCGCTGCAGCGGATGCTCGAATGGTCACAGTGAGGCGGTGACGCACCGCGCCGTCTGTCGCAAGAGCGGCAATTCGTCTATCCCCTCGAATTCGTGCCTTGCGCCGGACCCGGCGCGGTGCGATTTGGAGCCTCGTGGGTTTCCGATTCCTCGCAATCCCTAGCCACCGCGTGGTGGCACATCCTCAGTCATTGCCCTCGGACGAGCGGCTCGAACCGGAGCTGCCACCGCTGCAGGAGGCGGTGGAGCGGGCGTTCGCGGGCGCCGAGTTCCGAGACATCAAAGCCAAGGACCGGTTGCGCGCCCTGCTCCAGGGCGACAAGGCCCCGCACCTGGGAAGCCCCGGGTCGGGCTTCGGTGCCTCGGCCGTCTTCGCCCAGCCTCCGCAGGATCTGCCCGCGCTGCTGCGGCTGGCGGATGAGCTGGAGTCGCTGGCGAGGCGTGAGGCCGGTGAGCGGGCACTCGTCTGGAAGTGCAGCGAGTGCAACGCGCGCTACGCCGTGCCCGTGGCGCTGGCCCGCTCCGTGTCCATCCGCTGCGAGCGCTGCGGCAGCCCCGTGGAGCTCAACCCCCAGCGCAGCCTGGGCGAGGAGTCGCTCATCGACCCGTTCCTGGGTGCGGTGAACAGCGCCCGCTACGAGCTGGCCACCTTCTTCCGCGAGGCCATGGCCCGCGGGTGGCCCGTGCTCGTGTCCACCGAGGACACCGGCTCCTGAGCCCGGCGCCATCGCCCTTCCGGGGCGAGGAAAGCCGTTCCTGAGTGGCGCTCGCGGCGCTACCGTGGGGCAGGTATGCAACGCGCCATCCTTCAGCTGCTGCGCTGCCCCCGGTGCCGGCGCGGCCGGCTGATGCCGGACCAGGACACCGCCGAGCTCGTCTTCGGGCCCCTGCACTGCACCGAGTGTCACGCGAGCTTCCCCGTCACCGAGGGAGTGGCGGACCTGGTGCTGGAGTCGGCCAACGCGCCCCTGGCACAGCGGGGCATGGAGCAGCGGCTCATCGCCCGCTCCTACGAGCGCTACGTGCGCCCCGCCCTCCAGCGCGCCCTGGCGGCCCCACCGCTGGACCGCGACAGCGAGTACCTGCTGTACCGCTCCCTGCTGGGCCACCCGGAGGCGCCCGTGCTGGACCTGGGCACCGGCACCGGACTCTTCGCCCGGCGCCTGGGGCGGGAGGCGGACCTGCCGCCCGTGGTGGGCCTGGATGTGTCCCGGGCCATGCTCGAGGAGTCCGTGGCCCTGGCCCGCGAGGACGGCGTGCGGGTGGACTTCCTCCGCGCCGAGGCGCCCTACCTGCCCTTCCTGGATGGCTCGCTGGGCGCGGTGCTGCTCGCCCACTCGCTGCACTTCATCGCGGACCTCGGCCGGCTGCTGCTGGAGGTGGGCCGCGTGCTGCGTCCGGGAGGACGCTTCGTGGCCAGCACCTGGATGCCACCGGGCCGGGCCACCGCCTTCGTCCAGCGCCGCGCCGGCCTCCACCCGCGCGAGGAGGAGGAGCTCCGGGACGCCCTGTCCGCCGTGGGACTGGTGGGCTTCGCCCGGCTGCGGCTGCCTCCCCTGCTCGTGGTGAAGGCCGAGAAGCCCCTCAGATGACGACGCCCGCCGAGGCGTCGACGCGGACCTCTCGCAGCTCCTGCGAGCCGTTCTCGGCCTCCAGCGACGGCACCACGTCCTGACGGGGCTTCTTGCACTTGGGGCACTCGCACGTGCCCTTCTTGCAGGTGCAGTCCGCCGCGCTGCCACACCGGCACTTCGCGGCGTGCTGCTCGCCCTGGCCGTCCTTCTTCGCCGCGGCCTCCTCCGTCCGGGCCGCCTGCTCCTGCCCGCCCGCCTCCACCGGCGCCGGCACGGCCTCCGCCGCCTTCCGGGCGTGGTGGCCCTCGCATGCTCCCGCATCGCCCGCCGTGAGCAGCACTCCGCCCACCACCGCCGCCGCCAGCGTCATCCCGATGCGCTTCATCTCGACGTACCTCCCGGGTGTCACACACCCGAATCCCTTCCGGCTATATCCCAGCGATTCCTCGCTGTCCAAACTGACGGACCGGCTCTGTCTACCCTCCCCAGGCAGGGCAGCCCTGCGAGCGTCTCGCGCGCCGTGCTCGCGACCGAAGGAGGCCCCACGTACAGTCCTCCCCACCCGTGTCCGCGCGAACCGATCGCCTCATCTACACCGCCGCCCTCGTGCTGGGCGTCCTGCCCCTGTGGGTGTCCTCGCACCTGCCCATGGTGGACCTGCCGCAGCACCTGCACCTCATCTCCGTCCTCCACCGGCTGGATGATCCGACCACCCTCTACCCCCAGATATTCACCGCGCGGCACGAGCTGACGCCCTACCTCGGCTACTACTACGCCGTCAGCGTCCTCAACTGGCTGCTGCCGCTGGACCTCGCCAACCGGCTCTTCCTCTCCGCCTACGTGGTGGGACTTCCCCTGTCGCTCGCCTTCCTGCTGCGCGCACTCGGGCGCCCCACGTGGCCCTCCCTGCTCGCCCTGCCGCTGGCCTACGGCGACAACTTCGGATGGGGCTTCGTCAACTACCTCGCCGCGCTGCCGCTGGCCGTCCTGTGCTGCGGCCTCTTCGTCCGCGCCCTCACCGACACCGGCCGGCGCCGCTCCTGGGCCATCGGGCTCGCCGTGGCCCTCGCCGCCGTCCTCCTCTTCCACGTGCAGGCATTCGCCTTCCTCGGCCTCGGCCTGCCCTGGTTGCTCCTCACCACGTCCGTCCCCGAGGACGCCGGCACCCGCGGACTCCTGGCCCGGTTGCGGCCCCGGCTGCCCGCGCTCCTGGGCGTGGTGCCCGGCGTGGCCCTCTTCCTCTCGTGGGTGGTGCTGCGCCTCGGCCAGCCCTCGGAGGTGGAGACCGGCGCCCCCTGGAAGGCCTGGGGCCCCATGCTGTCGCCCCAGAACCTGGCCTGGAAGAGCTTCGAGCAGAACCGCGCCGAGCTCCTCGCCGTGCTCGCCAACCTCCTCCGGGACGGCTCGGACCGCTGGCCCCTCTACGCCGTGGGCCTCGTGGCCGCATGCGCCCTCGTGCTGGGCGTGGTGCGCGGCGACTCCAGCGGCGAGAGCTTCGTGGCGCGCCTGCGCCTGCCGGGGCTCGTCCTCATCGCGCTCGGCCTCTACTTCCTGCTCCCCTTCGACATCCGCGGCTACATCTACTACCTGAACACCCGTTACGCGCAGCTCGCCGCCGCGCTCGCCGTCGCGAGCCTGCCCGCCGCCCGCCCCTCGCTCCGGCGCCCGCTGCTGTGGGCCAGCACCGCCTGCGCCCTGCTGCTCGCGCTCGTGCTGGGCCGCGGCTTCCGCGCCTTCTCCCGCGAGGCCTCCGAATGGGACGCCCTCGTGGAAGCCACCGCGCGCAAACCCCGGGTCATGGGACTCATCTTCGACGCCGGCTCGCGCGTGGTGCACCACCCCGTCTTCCTCCACAGCGCCGCGGAGCTCGCCCGCGCTCGCGGCGGCAGCACCAACTTCAGCTTCGCCCTCACCCCCCACTCGCCGCTGCGCTACCGCGGCACGCCCCCTCCCACCTTCCCCTCCGAGTGGCGGCCCCACGACTTCGACTACGCCACCCAGGGCAGCGCGTACGACCACTTCCTCGTCCGCGGCGTCCACCCCTCGCGCATCTTCGGCGCCAGGCTCCAGCAGGAGCTGGCCGTGGCCGCCCAGGCCGGAGACAGCTGGCTCGTGCGCCGTCGCTGAACGCTCGGGCCCGCCAAGTGTGGGCCAGTGGTCGCCTCCCGGCTCGCGAGGGCTCCCCCGGCCTCACCGCGCCGCGTGAGGTGCATTACATCCCGCTCCATGCCCTCCAAGAGCCCCCAGTCCGACCCGCGCACGCTGCTGGACGCTCTGCGCACCGGCACGCCGCTGTCCGACCTCCCCTCCGACGCCGTCCAGCGCGCCCGCTCGCTCGCGGCCGAGCCCTCCTCCGCCCCTCCCGCCGACGTCGAGTCCCTCCCTGAACCGCTCGCGCTCGCCCTGCTCGAGGGCTCCGTGCTCGCCGGCCGCCCCACCCTCGCCGAGGCGCTCGCGGGCTCCCGGAACAAGGCGCTCGCCAAGGCCGCCAAGAAGGCCCTCTACCGGCTGCGCTCACGCGGCGTGGAGGTCGCCGAGCCGGCCCGGCCCTCCGCTTCCGAGCCCTCGCGCCCCATCCCCACGGGCCCGGAGCCCCTTCCCGCCCTCCTCACCAGCATCGACGGCACTGGCGAGCGCGTCGTGGAGATCGCCCGCCCCCTGCGCGGTGGCGGGGTGGAGGCGGCCCAGTTCCTGTACTCGGACGAGCTCGGTGTGACGCGCATCCAGGTGACGGAGCTCAGCCGGGGCGAGTACCGCCGCGTGGTGAAGGAGGCCACCCGCCCCGGCCCCGATGCCGCCGTGGAGATTCCCCACGTCGAGGCCCTCGAGCGTCTGGCCGCCGCCGTCGGGTTGAACCTGCGCACGCGCACCGCCTTCCCGCAGGGGCTCGACACGGTGCTGCGCCACCTGGGCGTGCAGCCCCGGGACGTCCCGGTGGAGCTTCCCCCGCCCGAGCCCGAGGACGAGCGGCTCGCGCACGAGGCCCACAAGCTTCACGAAGAGCCGGAGCTGCGCGGCTGGCTGCCGCCCATGGCCGAGCTGGAGCGGCTGGCCTTCAAGATCGACGAGCTGGAGTCGAGCCCCCTCGCGCTCACCCCGGCGCAGCGCAACGAGGAGCTCATCCAGGCCACCCACGTCCAGGCGCACGCCTTCTTCGCGTCCCAGGAGACCCGCAGGCTCTACGCCCACCGCTTGTGGGAGATGGCGCTCCACCTCGAGCGGCTCGGGAAGGAGCAGCCCTCCCGGGTGGCCCGCGCCGAGGCCCGCCGGCTCGCGCATGGCCCCACCGAGCCCCCCTCGCGCTTCGCCGAGCGCCTCTACGAGAAGGCCCTGCTCGTCACCATGGCCGAGCGCACCGCCCCTTCTCCCCGGCAGCGGGGAGAGGCCCAGGCAACGTCACGCGCCGCCCAGCAGGAACAGACCCGGGAGCCGGAGACGGAGCGGCGCAGCCCCGGCGGCATCATCCTCCCCTGAAGTCAGGGGGGCACCCACTCACGCCGACACCCTCGCGCGCAGGAGCAGGTCCAGGTTCTCCAGCTCCCAGGCCTGGGCGCGAGAGAAGTCGTGGAACCGCCGCTCGTGCTCGATGAACTCGGGCGGGTGGATGCAGCGCCGCCCGTCCTCGCCCCGCCGCGTCCGGTACACGTGGTGCAGCATCTCGTGGAAGACAATCCACTCCACGAAGTAGCGCGGCACCATGGGCTGATCCAACGCCGGGTGGATGCGGATGACGCGCGAGTCCGCCGAGTACGAGCCCATCTTGATGCTCTTGCGCGGCCGGGTGACGCGCGGCGCCGGCCCGTAGGTGATGGCGGCGTCGATCCTCCCCCGGAAGTAGCGCTCGTTGAGCCGCTCGAAGATGCGGCCCAGGTCGTGATGCTGCCCCGCGGGCTCCAGGCGCATGCGCTTGCGCATCTGCGCCGGGGACATGCGGCGGATGAAGGCCTTGTTGCGCTCGATGAACCGGTCGAGCGTCGCGCTGGCTGACGGATCACCGGCACGCACGTAGTCGGCGAGCGCCTGGATGATCTCGTCCGACGACGTCAGGAACATGTGGTGCAGCCGCACCCGCCACAGTGCCCGGTGACGTTGAAACGTGAGCATCGTGTGCGTGTTGTCGTGGATCTCCACCGCCACCGGAGCCCTCAGCCGGGTGCGCAGCCGGCGTTCGAGCACGCGCCGCCAGACCTTCAGCAACCGATTGGGCTCGGGTGCGATGGGCTGCTCACGGGCAATCCGGCCCGCCGGCGAGCTCCGCTTCTTCGCCAGATTCTTCTTGTTCGCGCGTGCCATAGACGGGGGCCGATTCTAAGGACCCGACTGACACGTGTAAACGAGATGAGGGGGGCAAATCCCCTGGAATTCCAATGGCTTATATCCACTCCCGCGTACCCTCGCCCACTTGTCCGCTGGAGGGGGAGGCCAGCGCATATGGCCTCCGGGAAGCCCCTCACCGTCGGCTCTTCTGGGGGCAATCCAGCTTGCTCAGTTTGACGACAAACTGGTTCCGGGCGTTCTCGGGAAGCGTGAAGTCCTTGGAGTTCCAGGGTCCTTTGTTGGAGCAACGGACGCTGAACTGGATGATGCCGGGCGCCAGGCTCAGGGAGCCGTTGGGCTTCACCTTGGTGGCTCCCACCTTTATCGACATCCCACTCGGGGCCTTGAACACGACGCGAACCTCGGCGGGTGCCGCGGGGGGAGAAGGAGATTCGGCAGGTGGCTCTCCGGAGCCGGTGACCGCCGCATTGGCCGCCAGTCCGGCAGCCGTTCCAGCGGCCGGAGCCTCGGCATTCCCAGCGGCCAGGCTGCCGGGGCTCGTCCCGGTCGTCTCCTGTCCAGCCGGGGCCGTCCCCGTCGCACCGGGATTGGCCGGGGCGCTCCCCGTTCCCGGCTCGGCAGCGGGAGTCCCGGCTCCCGTGCCCGACTCGGGGGCGACGGCTCCGGGACCCGGCGCGGTTCCCGTTCCGGTCGACGCAGGAGGCGCGTCGGGGTGAGCGTCCCGGGAAGGATGAGGCGCTTCACTTCCTTCCGCGGCGGTCTCGGGGACGGGGCGAAGCGCGCGCTTGGGCGGAGGCGCGAACAGGAACAGCCACGCGGCCGCCGCGGCGCTCACCACGAGCAGCGTCACGAGGGCGACCAGCAGCAGACGCAGGCCACGGGATCTGCCACCCCTGACAACGGGAGCAGGCGCCCCGTCCGTCTCGGTGTACGTGTTCTCGTAGCCGGTGGTGGACTCGCCATCGTCCGGATCCTCCGAGGAGGGCACGGCGCGCGGCAGGTCATGCGTCGCCGAGATCTCGGAATCGGCCGCGGAGTCCTCGTCCCGGTACGCGAGCGGGGAACGCACGGGCGCCCGCTCGTTCAACGTGGCGGCCGTGACGGAGACGGACTGGGCTCCCTCCTCATCGTCCACCGGCGGAGCAGGCCGGCGCCGATCCGTCGCGGCCACGGGGCCGGAGGTCGTCGGCTTGCGCACGGGCGTGGGACGCCGGGGCGAGGCCACGGGCATGCGTGCCGGCCGGTCCTGCATCGTGGACTCGCTGGAGACGGTGCGGGGCAGGGGCCGGGACTCGGACGTGGGGGCACGTCCGGTGGGCAGGGTGCGGATGGCGGTGGGCTCTTCCTGATCCTCCTCGTCACCGAGCGCCGCGGCGGCGAGCAGCTCGCGCGGACGGGCCATCTCCGTGGCCGGCTCGGCGCCCTCGGGGTCCACTGCCATGGGCATGTTCTGCGCGCTGGGCCGGCGCGTGGGCCGGGCGGCGAGGCCCGCGGGCGGCGGCGTGGAGGCCGCGTCCTTGCGCCCGCTGGGGATGGGGACATGCAGGACGGTGCGCTCCTCCTCCTCGCCCAGCAACCGCGCGACATAGGCCTGCACGTCGTCGCTCTGCCGCATGGCGCCCGAGGCCAGCAGTGCCTCCAGGTCCGCCTGCACCTGCGCCGCCCGCTGGTAGCGCTGGTTGCGGTCCTTCACCAGGCACTTCATCACGATGCGCGACAGCTCCTGCGGGTAGCCGTCGCGGATGAGGTGGGGCGGCGAGGGGTTCTCGAAGCGGATGGCGTAGAGGATGGCCTCCGTCGTCGGCCGCGCGTAGGGCGAGCGCCCGGTGGTGATCTCATAGAGCATCACCCCCAGCGCGAAGACGTCCGAGCGGTGATCCAACCGCTCCTGCATCACCTGCTCCGGCGACAGGTAGAGGAACTTGCCCTTGATGACGCCCGGCTTGCTGCGCTCGGCGAGGGCCTCGGCCTTGGCGATGCCGAAGTCCACCAGCTTCACCGAGCCGTTGTAGGCCACCATCACGTTCTGCGGGCTGACGTCCCGGTGGATGAGCCCCAGGGGACGACCGTCCACGCCCTTGGAGTTGTGAGCATGCTCGAGGCCCGCGGCCACCTGGGCGCAGATGCGCGAGGCCACCCCGTAGGGCACCGCGGCGCTGAACTTCGCCTCCTCCGCGAGGATGCGCCGCAGGTCCACGCCCTCGACGTACTCCATCGCGATGAAGATGCTCTCGTTGATGCGCCCCAGCTCGAAGACCTGGACGACGTTGGGGTGGTGCAGCTGCGCCGCGATGCGCGCCTCGTCCAGGAACATCTGGACGAACTCCGGCTCCTCCGTCAGGTACGGGAGGATCCGTTTGATGACCAACAGCCCTGGCCGAGGAGGCTCCTGCGCGAGGAAGAGCTCCGCCATACCCCCCATGGCGAGCCGCTTGATGAGGAGGTACTTGCCAAAGGGGGTGGCAATCTGAGGAGAGTTCTCGGAAATGGGAGCCCCCTGAAGTCGTTCGTGCGAAGCCCGAGGTGCTTCCCGAGCTTACCTGGAATCACCACCTGGATGGTGGGGTGGAAACCAAAGGTGGGATACCAGACCCGGCGGCTGCTCGGCTACCCGCCTGAGCCCTGAATTCCGGCATCCCACACGCCGGCGAGATCCCTGTCACAGTTCTGGGGGTACAGGACATGGGTGAACCGGTTGCCCGGACCCCCGTCCGCTGGCTCCGTCCCGGGCACCCCGCCATCGCTCGCGCCCCCGGTGCACTCGCCGATGCCCCCATCCCGGCAGGGAACAAAGGTGTAGGTATCCCACACACCGCGGATGCCCTGGGGGAAGACCACGCTGCCCCCATCCCCACGCACCAGGGCCTGCCAGTCACAGCGCGCCGGGCCTCCGTCCGTGGGGCTGGCCCCGGAGGTGTTCTGGCTGCTGACCAGGATGCCCCCCGAGACCTCGAAGCCGTAATAGACGGGGTCCTTCGGATCGGCCGACTCGCGGTGGAAGGCGCGAGGCGTGGGGTCGGTCAATTGGAGCGGCCCGGGAACGTACACGCGCGTGCCGAGCAGCCCCGGATTGGGACGGCCGAAGCCCCCATCCGCGTTGCCGAAGCCCGCGGCGACGGTGTTGTCCGCGGGCACCGCCAGGGTGCCGATGGGGTGGATCTCCAGCGTCCCGGACTGCCCACCGAAGGCGCGCTGACTGCCGAGGTGCGTGCGGTAGCCCGTGAACGGCTCGAGCCCGGACGCGGCCTGCATCCACCCCGTGAGGTCCACGCGCTGGCCCACCTCGGGCAGGAAGTCCACGGGCAGGTCCGTCCAGTCCTTGTGCACCCAGAGGCCCTGCATGGGACGCGCGGGGTCCACCACCCAGAAATGCGCACGCACCTGCTCCTCGCCGTTCTGGACTCGGTGCGCCACGTCCGCGAGCGTGTGGATGACCACGCCCTCGAGCAGCACCCGCGTCTGCCCATCGAAGGGGGACTTGCGTGCCTCGGCGATGGCCATCACCACGGGAGCGGGGAGCGTGCCGCCATCGGCCTGCGTCCCGGCATCGGACCAGGTGCCGGCATCTCCCACCGCGCCCCCATCCGCGCTGCACACGCCGGTACAGCCCGGCTTCGGGCCCGCGTCGACGCCGCCCATTGGATCCCATCCACCGCACCCAGGGACCAGCGCCCCCGCGGCCGAGACCAGGGCCGCCGCGCCGAGAAGCTTGCGCAGAGCAATCACGGTGACGTTCTCCTGTGGATTTTCCGGCACGAGACTCCTAGAAGTCCCGCTTCGCCGGTCTCGTCTGCCGGGTCTTATACCGGCGGGCCGTGAACCCCGGCAAGGAAGGGTCCCCGGCCTTTCGCCGCTCGGCCCCCAGCCCGGAGAACGCTCCATGCCGCACCCCAGGCACCCCTACTTCCGCGGCCTCTCCCCCACCCTGCACATCTCCCACCGGGGAGGCTCACTGCTCGCGCCGGAGAACACCCTGGCCGCCTTCCGCATGGCGGTGGAGCGCTACCACACCCAGGTGCTGGAGACGGACGTCCACCTCACCCGCGACGGAGAGCTGGTGGTGGCCCACGACGACACCCTCGAGCGGTGCACCAACGGCGTGGGGAACGTCGCGGACTTCACCCTGGCCGAGCTCCAGCGCCTGGACGCCGGCCATACCTTCACCCCGGACGGAGGCCACACCTTCCCCTTCCGGGGCCAGGGCGTGCGCATGCCCTCCCTGCGCGAGCTGCTGCGCGCCTTCCCGGGCCTGCGCTTCAACATCGAGGTGAAGCCGGACGTGCCGGGCATCGAGGACGCCTTCTTCCAGGTGCTGCGCGAGGAGGGCGCGCTGGAGCACGCGTGCGTGGGCAGCGAGCTGGACAGCGTGGGCGAGCGGCTGGCGCGGGCGATGCCGGACGCCTGCCACTTCTACCCGCGTGACGCGCTGGCCTCCTACGTACTCACGGTGCGGGCGGGCGAGCAGCCCCCGGACGACCCGCGCTACACCGTCCTGGACATGCCCCTGTACTTCGGCGACGTGCGCCTGGTGGACGAGGCCCTCGTGCGCGCGGTGGAGGCCCAGGGCAAGTGGCTCAATGTGTGGACGGTGGATGACCCCCGGGAGATGCGCCAGCTCGTGTCGGAGGGAGTCGGTGGCATCATGACGGACAGGCCGGACCTGCTCCGCCAGGTCTTGGACGAGCGACGAAACCCGCGTTAAGCCCTTTCCCGTATGCCCCGCTCTCCCCAGCGCAAGCGCGCACCGAAGGCAGCGACAGCTCCCAACGCCGCACTGACTCCCGCCGCGCCCGAGCCGGCCGAGGTCTCTCCCCCGGCTCCGGTCCCCGAGCCCGAGGCCCCCGCGCGCAACACGGTGCGCCGCCCGCGAGCCCCTCGCGGCAAGCGCTTCGTCGCCCTGGCGGGCAACATCGGCGCGGGGAAGACGACGGCCGCGAAGATCATCAGCCAGAGCTTCGGTTTCGAGCTCTTCGACGAGCCCGTCATCGATAACCGCTTCCTCAAGGACTACTACGCCAACATGGGGCGGTGGTCCTTCACGCTCCAGCTCGAGTTCCTCATCCGGCGCGTCGAGCACCATGAGCTCATCCACTCGGTGAAGAAGAGCTGCGTGCAGGACCGCACGCTCTACGAGGACCCGGAGATCTTCGCCAAGTACCTGCACGGCCTGGGGCACATGACGAACAAGGAGCTGGACCTGTACTTCGAGTACTTCCAGCGCATGACGCGCACCATCGTGCGTCCGGATCGGGTCATCTGCTTCGACGTGCCCACGGTGGACGTGCTGCTGGGGCGCATCCGCGAGCGCGGCCGCGAGGAGGAGAAGGGAATCGAGAAGGGCTTCCTGCGCGGGCTCAACGGCTACTACGCCACCTTCCCCATGGTGCTGCAGAACAAGTACGGCGTGGACTGCCTGGTGCTGGACGTGACGAACCAGGACATCCGCACCGGCCGGGGACGCGAGGAGTTCCTCGACCGGGTCTCCACCTTCCTCGCCTGAGGTCCGACGTGCCCGAGCAGTCCGAGCTCCCCGCCAAGAGTCCCCGCGATTCCGAAGTGGTGATGACGCAGATGATCCTCCCCTCGGACGCCAACCCGGTGAACGCGGCGTTCGGCGGCAAGGTGATGGAGTGGATCGACGTCTGCGGAGCCATCGCCGCCCAGCGCCACTGCCGCCAGGTGGTGGTCACCGCCTCCATGGACGACCTGCACTTCCACGCCCCCATCAAGGTGGGCTGGAACGTGACGCTGCACTCGCGCGTCATCGCCACCTTCCGCACGTCGATGGAGGTGGGCGTGACGGTGACGGCGGAGAACCCGATGACCGGGGACAAGCACCTCACCACGAGCGCCCTGCTGACCTTCGTGGCGCTCACGGCGGACGGCAAGAAGGTGCCGGTGCCGCCGCTGAAGCTGGAGACGGAGCAGGAGCACGAGGCCTTCCGCGAGGCCGAGCAGCGGCGCCAGGACCGGCTCGCGCGCAAGCAGACGAGCCTCGCCTGGCAGCGCGTCATCAAGCCCGGCGCGGCGGGGTAACGAAAAAGGGGCGAGGGGCGCTCCGTGTGGAGCGGCTTCCCTCTCCCCTGGAACCACCGTCACGGCGCAGGGCACCGTGACGAGCGGGTTCATCTCAGGTCGTGAACGAGGTCCCGCAGCCGCAGGACGACTTGGCGTTCGGGTTGTTGAACTTGAAGCCCGCGCCCGTCACGCCCGATACGAAGTCGATCTCCGTGCCGGAGAGGTACTTGCTGCTCAGCGCGTCCGTCGCGATCTTCACGCCATCCTGCTCCCAGGTGACGTCGCCGGCCTTGGTCTCGCGCACCAGGTTCAGGTCGTAGCCCAGACCGCTGCAGCCCGCCGGCACCACGCGAATCGAGAAGAAGTAGCCCTGGAAGCCCTGGTCCTGGACGACCTTCTTCACCTGGGCCACGGCGGCCTCGGTGAGCTTCACCGGGTGCGAGGGCGTGCCCTGGGGAGCGGGAGTCGTCTGAACGGGGGTGGTCGTCGTATCCATGTGGGTCGGTCTCCTAGAAGGCGCCTTATAACGCCGGGCGCCGAAATTGCCATCCATGCCCGTGGGATCCCGGGCCGGCCGGACCCGTCTCCAGGGTACGACCTGCATCCACCCACGGAATCTGTCCCGTCATGAAGGTGGGGCCAGTGCCGGAACCACGCACTGGCGCCCCGATGTCCTCGGGTGAACCCATGGAGCGCCCAGAGCCAGCTCTCGAGTGCCAGGCCGCACGACAGGGCGCCGAGCGCCCCGGATCCTCCCGTACGTCCGGGAGCACCCACCGGGCCCCCTCATTGTCGAAGGAAAATCCCGCCGGGCACGCGTTATACGGTTGCCCCCATGACCGCCACCTTCCGCGAGTTGCTGTCCGCCACGAAGAAGGAGATCCGCGAGGTCTCCGTCGAGGACGTCAAGCGCCTGCTGGACTCGCGTGCCCCCGTGAAACTCATCGACGTGCGCGAGGGCGACGAGTACGCGGGAGGCCGGCTGCCGGGCGCGGTGCACATCCCCCGGGGCTACCTCGAGCTGCGCATCGAGGAGAAGGCCTCGCGCGACGAGGAGCTCGTCCTCTACTGCGCTGGAGGCACCCGCTCGGCGCTGGCGGCTCGCACCCTGCAACACATGGGCTACACGCGCGTGGCCTCGCTGGCCGGCGGCTACAACCGCTGGAGCGACGCGCACTACCCGGTGGAGAAGCCGGTGGTGCTCACCCCCGCCCAGAAGGAGCGCTACCGCCGCCACCTCATCCTCCCCGAGGTCGGTGAGGAAGGGCAGGCGAAGCTCCTCAAGTCCAGGGTGCTGCTGCTCGGCGCGGGCGGGCTGGGCTCGCCGGCCGCGCTCTACCTCGCCGCCGCGGGCGTGGGCACCCTGGGCATCGTCGACGCGGACGTGGTCGACCTGAGCAACCTCCAGCGCCAGGTGCTCCACACCCACGAGCGCGCCGGCCAGCCCAAGGTGGAGAGCGCCCGCGCCACCCTCGAGGCCCTCAACCCCGACGTGAAGGTGGTGCCCTTCCAGGAGCGCCTCACCTCGGAGAACGTGCTGCGCATCCTCGAGGGCTTCGACCTCGTGCTCGACGGCGGGGACAACTTCCCCACCCGCTACCTGCTCAACGACGCGTGCCTCATCCAGGGCAAGCCCAACCTCCACGGCTCCATCTTCCGCTTCGAGGGTCAGGTCACCACCTTCGTCCCCGGCCAGGGCCCCTGCTACCGCTGCCTCTACCCCGCCCCACCGCCTCCCGAGCTCGCGCCCTCGTGCGCCGAGGCCGGGGTGCTCGGCGTGCTCCCCGGCATCATCGGCCTCTTCCAGGCCAACGAGGCCCTCAAGCTCATCCTCGGCGTGGGCGAGCCGCTCGTGGGGCGCCTGCTCACCTTCGACGCGCTCGGCACCCGCTTCCAGGAGCTCAAGCTGCGCAGAGATCCCCACTGCCCTGTCTGCTCGCCCGGGGCGAAGGTGGAGCTCATCGACTACGAGCGCTTCTGCGCCTCTTCCGCCTGAATGGAGACCCTCGTGCCCATCCCGGAGATCGACCCCTCCACCCTCGCCTCCCAGCTCTCCGGCCCGCCCGAGGCGCGGCCCATGCTGCTCGACGTGCGCTTCCCCGAGGAGAATGCCTACGTGGCGCTCCCGGGCTCGGTGCTCATCCCCCTGCCGGAGCTGGACGAGCGCGCGGACGAGCTGGAGGCCTTCCGGGGCCGGCCCGTCGTCGTCTACTGCCACCACGGCGTGCGCAGCCTGGACGGCACCGCGTACCTGCGCTCGCGCGGCCTGGACGCGGTGTCCCTGCGCGGGGGGATCGACCTCTACTCCCGCGCCGTGGACCCGAGCCTGCCGCGCTACTGACCCGCGCTACCGGAGGTACGACGACAGGTCCACCGTCTTGTCGGTGATGTCGCGGGCCTTCACCTCGACATCCACCATCACCGGCTCCTTGAGCGACCCGCTCTGGAACACCAGGTGGTGCGTGCCCTCCACCAGCTCCACCTTCAACCCGGGCTGGTAGAGCGCCAGCTTCTGGCCGTCACGGTAGATCTCGATGCCCGAGACGTTGCGCGGCACCAGCTTGGGCCGGAAGTAGCCCATCTGGAAGTTGCGCTCGATCGTCTTCGTCTCCTGGGGCTCGCCGAAGGGCACCTCGATCTCGTCGTGGATGCCCTGCTCCTTGTTCTCCAGGATGAGCGTGTCCTGCACGTGCGCCCCGCCCATGCGCTGCAGCGGCGTGTAGCCGAGCACCGTGATGGGCTCGGAGCTGCGGCACCGCGCGCTGTGCCTCACGGACACCTGCACGCGCTGGTTGGAGGTGACGTTGAGGTAGATGCCCTGCCCGTCCATGGCCGAGCTGCCGAGGATGTCCAGCAGCTGGTGGCGGAAGATGACCGCCAGGCCCACCACGGCCAGCGCCACGAACGCCCCGAGCAGGTTCTTCAGCGGAGGCAGTGCACGGCCCTTCGCGGCGGCGGGCTTCGCCCTGGCGCCGGGAGCACTGACGTCCTCGTCCTCCAGCTCGTCCGCCGCCCCCACCATGGAGGTGCGCCGACGAGGGGCCACGGGCGGCTCGGGCATCTCCGCGCGGCTGGTGGTGCGCCGCCGGGGGGGTTGCTCGGTCTGCTGCTGCTGGGCGGAGGCGGCCACCCCTGTGCGCCTGCGAGGGGGCTCGGCGGGCTCCGGCGGGGGCGGCAACATCGTGCGCTCCGGATCCTCGTCCTCCTCGATGGGCCGGGGGCGCGGGTTGGCGGCCGCGGCACCGCGAGTGAGCCGGGGCTGCGGCACTTCCGCGTCCGCCGCCGGCTCACCTGCCCGGGTCCCCGAGCGCCGCATGGCGGGGGACTCGGTGCCCGTGCGCCGCGGAACGGGCGCCTCGGTGTTGGTGCCCCGAGACACCTCCACGCGGCTGGGTGTACGCGCCACGGACGTGGCGCCAACGTTGGTCCGGCGCGGCGCCTCGTTGCTCGTGCGGCGGCGGGGAACCTCCGTGGCCGGAGGCGCCTCCCACTCCTCCACCTCGGGCGTGTCGCTGGTCATCGGCAGCGTGGCCGACTCGGTGCGCTTGTTGACGACCCCCGCACGAGTCCCCGTACGCCGCTGATTCGGCATCTCGCCCGGCGGCGCCTCCCAGCTCATGTCGACGGCGGAGGTGCTCGTCTGGTTGGAGGCGGCACGCGGCTCGACGCGCGAGCTGCTGCGCTGTGGCGGAGGCGGCTCCTCGGGCGGCGGCTCCGGCGCCACCGGCATCGCCGACATCGACTCCTCGCTCCGGGGCTCCGGATTGCCGCTGCGCTTCTCCTCGTCTAGCCGGTCCGCGAAGAGCGTCTCCATCAGCTCGGAGATCTGCACCGAGCCGGCGACCCACCGCTGGCTGACGAGGAACTCCTCCAGCGCGAGCTGCAACTGGCGCGCGTCCCGGTAGCGATCGTCCGCGGCCTTGGCCAGCGCCCGCATCACCACCGAGTCCAGCTCCTCCGGCACCTCCGCCACCTGCGAGGGCGGCAGGATGTTGCACTCGAGCGCGGCCTGCAGCGTGCCCAGCTCCGACTCGCGCTTGAGCGGACGGGTGCCGGTGAGCAGCTCGTAGAGCACCAGGCCGATGGCGAAGATGTCCGCGCGGCTGTCCAGCGCCTTGCCCGCGGCCTGCTCCGGCGCCATGTACGCGAACTTGCCCTTGATGGCGCCCGACTTCGTCAGCGACGCCTGGTCCGCCGCCTTGGCGATGCCGAAGTCCACCAGCTTCACCGAGCCATCGAAGCTGATGAGGATGTTCTGCGGCGAGATGTCGCGGTGCACCACCTTCAGCGGGCGGCCCGAGTCATCCGTGCGCGTATGGGCGTAGTAGAGGCCCTCGCACGCCGAGGCCACCATGCGGATGGCGAGCGGCCGGGCGATCCACCCCCCGGCGTTGTACGCCTTGCGCATCACCCGCCCGAGGTCCTCGCCGTGGATGAACTCCATGGCGATGAAGTAGGTGCCGTTGGCCTCGCCGAACTCGTACACCTGCGCGATGTTCGGGTGGTTGAACTTGGCGGCGATCAGCGCCTCGTTGCGGAACATCTCCACGAACTCGCCGTCCTCGGCGAGGTGGGGGAGGATCCGCTTCACCACCACGTTCTTGGCGAAACCCTCGATGCCCTTCTGGCGCGCAAGCCAGACCTCGGCCATGCCACCAGTGGCGAGCTTCTTGATGAGCTGATATTTGCCGAAGAGTTGAGGGTTCATCCCGGGTTGCTCGCCGGGGGGAGCAAGCGCGAAGTGGAAGACGTCAGGGCGTTGCATCTTAGGCGACGTACCAGGGCGAGGCAAAGACGGCCCGTGAGAATCCGCTGGTTCCCTCTGGTGACCGGCCTGTTGCTGGCTACCGCCGCCGCGGCCGACCCTCCTTTGCCCAGGGCGCCCACCGATAAGATCGACATCGAGGTCCATGAAGACGCGCTGGAGTTGTCCTGGTCGGACACCGAGGAGCGCCTCCAGGGGAGCATCCTCCCCGCCGTACCTCGCGAGGGCCAGCCCCTTCGGGTCAACCTCCAGGTGGGCAGCTTCGAGGGCGCCCCCTTCGAGGGCCCCCTCATCCTCACTCTGCGTGAAGCAGGCGCCAACCACGGACAGAGCCTCACCGTGCCGCGCACCAAGGGACACTGGGAGGCCACCTTCACCCCCGAGCACGACGGCCCCTACCTGCTCGACATCAGCTTCCGGACGACCCGGCACAAGTCGCTCCATGCGGCCTTCGAGGTGGCCACCACTCAGGTGCCTCGGATGATCGGCTGGGGCGTGCTCGGGCTGGGGTGCCTGGCACTGCTCGGGTACACCGTGCGCAGTCTCATCAAGGGGGATCAGCCGGAGGAGAGAACCCGGCCCCTGCCCGCGGATGAGCCGGCACCTCCGGAAGAGACGCCCTCCGCTCCGGCGGCCGCGACGCCGGTGGTGGACACGCCCCCCGTCCCCGGAACCGAAGCCCCGCCCGCCACCGAACCTCCGGCGGCGCTCACCCTCCCCGCCCCCGGGTCCGAGGCGCCTCCGGTGCCTCCCGCCTCGCCCCCTCCGGCCGAGCCTCCAGCCGTGGGCGCTGCTCCTTCCTCCTCCACCCTGGTGGAGGCTGAAAACAAGCCCCCCGCGGACCAGTAACTTCGACAGGCCGCCCGCCACCCTCGTGTGGAAGTTTGCTTCCCTTTGACGCACGGGGGACGACCCGGGGGCGATGGCTTTCGGACGGCGGGGCCTGACGACTGTCCGCCCTCGAACGCCCTCCTTTCGGGCACCCCGGTTGCACTCCCCCGTGAGGATCGGGCGGGGAGGAGTGCATGGCCGAGGGGCGATGGGGTGACAAGGGACGACGGGGGCTCCTCGCCACGGAGGTCTTCGAGGGCACCCGCACCGACGTCAAGGCCCAGCTCCAGACCGAGCACGCGCTGCGCCCTGGCGACGAGGCCGCGGGCTTCGAGTACTCGCGGCAGCTCGCCATGCGCTTCTAGGAACGGAGACCGACCATGCTCCAGTTCGCGGAAGGAGAAGTCACCCGGCTGCGCCGGGAGTTCAAGCGGGTGATGGAGATGGACGAGGCCATGGCCCTCTGCGCGAGGCTCTCCGCGTCGCTGGGTGGCTACCTGTCCCCTCCCACGCGCATCACCTCCGTCTACTTCGACAAGCCGGGCTACCCGCTGGCCCGGCGCGCCGTGAGCACCCCGCGGGACTGTCTCAAGGTGCGCACCAAGGAGTACTCGCCGGACATAGGGGCCGGCGGCGTGCAGCGCGTGGTGCTGGAGGTGAAGCGCGAACGCCATGGCCTCACCCAGAAGCGCCGGGTGTGGGTGCCGCGCGCGCAGCTCGCCCACGTACTGCGGGGCGGCGTGCGCCTGCTGCCACTCATCGCCGGAGGCAGCCTGCTTCCGGTGCTGGCGGTGACGTACCGGCGGCACGTGTACCAGTGCTCGCAGACCTGGCGGGTGACGGTGGACCGGGACATCGGCTTCCACCGCGTGACGCCGGAACTGGCGCTCGGAGCGATGACGCTGAGCGCGGAGCGGTTGGGCGAGCCGCTGGCCCTGGACGGGCAGGTGGTGGTGGAGGTGAAGCACCTGGGGGAGGAGTTGCCCGAGTGGCTCGCGGCCCTCAACCCCGGGTGCAGGCCGGCGTACAGCAAGTTCGCCGAGGGGATGGCCAGGGTCCACGACTTCGTCGCGGACGGGATTGTGGGGGGTTGAGCAACCGTGTTCATCGACTTCGAAGGCATTGACGGCAGCGGCAAGACGACCCTGTCCAACCTCCTGGCGCAGCGGCTGAGGCGGCTCGGCTACCGGGTGACGCACGCGCGCGAGGGCGGGGAGCTGCGCTCGCCCATCGCCCGGCGCATCCGCGAGCTCACCCGCGACCCGGCACTGCTGGAGATGTCGCCGCGCACCGAGTTCTTCCTCAACCTCGCCCGCGACGCGCAGCAATTGGAGGAGGTCATCGCCCCCGCCCTGGCGCGCGGCGAGGTGTGCATCAGCGATCGCTACCTCTACTCGCAACTGGCCCTCAGTGGCGGCGGGCGCGGGCTGCCCGGAGCATCGCTCGAGCCGGCGTGCGAGCTGGCCTCGCAGGGGCTGTGGCCGGACCTCGTCATCCTGGTGGACGTGGAGCCGGACCTGGCCCGGCTGCGCAAGCGGCTGGGGAAGAGCCGGGGCGAGCGGACCTCGGACCCGGACAGCCGCAAGGGGCTGGCCGGAGCGGGCCTGGCGGCGCGGATGCGAGAGGCCTTCCTCGGCCTGGCGCGCAAGGACCCGGCGCACTGGCTCGTCATCGAGAACAACGACCAGCCCCTGCGCGTGCTGGAGCAGCGCATCGTGGAGGCGGTGGTGGCTCGGCTGGAGGGACGCGAGCTGCCAGCGCAGCGGATCACCCCGCCGCACGACACACCGGAGTGGGAACCGGCGACGGTGGACGACGTGGAGGAGCACTTCTTCCGCATGCTGGACAACCTGGAGGTGCGCGAGCCCCAGCTCTCGGTGTGGCTGCTGGGCGGCATCCCCGGCTTCGCCGCGCACCAGCGGCGGTTGGGCTTCGTGGAGCGCTTCCCGGGCCTCACCGTGCGCAGCCTCTCCGGCCTGGACGACGAGCCGGCCTGGGCCCTGCGCGAGCTGCTGGCGGAGGTGGTGCCCCAGGACGTGGCCTCGAGCCTCGGCTCCACCCAGGCGCCCCCGGCCATGGCCCTGCGCGAGCGCCTCTACACGTACGCGCCCGCGGAGGTGCTCTCCAGCCTCAAGCGCAACGGCTCGCCCGAGGCCTGGGCCCTGCGCGAGCACGCCCTGCGCGAAGGACGCCTGAGCGAGGTGCTCTGCGGGTTGGCCGAGGTGGACGATGAGCCGGCCTGGGCGGCGCGGGAGCTGGGCGTGCGGCGCGGGCTGTACACGAATGTGGCGCACAGCCTCACCGGCCTGGACTCGGCGCGGGCGGACGCCTTGCGCGAGAGCCTGCTCGCCCACGACAGGCTGGCGGTGCTGCGCAGCATCCACGGCCTGGACACCCCCTTCGCGCGGGAGCTGCGCCTGGCCCTGGAAGACAAGGCCCTGAAGCTGGTGCTGCGCTCACTGGCCGGGCTCACCACCGACGAGTCCTTCGCCCTGCGCGAGCGCGGCGCTCCGCTGACGAAGGAGGCGCTCGACTCGCTGGACGGGCTGGATGACCCGCGTGCATGGCGGCTGCGCGAGGCCTTCCTGACGCGCTGGCCCGCCACGGCGGTGTCCTCGCTGGAGGGCCTGCCCTTGACGGAGCGGGCCGAGACCCTCGTGCTGCACGCGCTGAAGCGGACCTCCAGCCGCCTGCCGGTGCTGCGCAATGCCTACCGCATCGTCGCCACCGCGCACGCGGCCGTGCTCCCCTCGGAGCGCACGGCTTGGCGCGGCTCGGTGGACGAGACCTCCCGGCCTGCGCTCTGAGCGAGGAGAAGACCATGGAGCGGGACTCACCCAGGATATGACGCCCGGGACGTCCCTCCAGGACTGAATGAAACCCTCACCACCGAGGCAGGGACATTTACCCATGCCATCCGCCAGAAGCGCGTGCGCAAAAACAAGACAGAACCGGCGCGCACGTACTGGCTGGTGCCTGGCATTGGCAAGGTGAAGGAGATTGGTGAGCGGACCGAGGAGTTCATCTCCTACGACGTGAAGAAGCCCTGAGTCAGACACCCTTCGTGGGCAAGGGGCGGAAGGTCACGCCATCCAATCCCAGGCGCTGGCAAGCGTCGACGAAAGGCTCGGTGCAGACAATCACGGTGGAGAAGTCCCGCAGCCGGAAGACATCCAGGTTGCTGGGAAGGGTGGTGGCGTCCAGAACGAGGTCATGAGGCAGGATGAGACCCAGGCGGCCGCACCGAGTACAGGGAGGCTTGCGACCCGGTGGTAGACAATCCGGGTGTGCACAGCCGACGGGGAGCAGCTCCAGCTCGAGCAGTTCGGGGGAGGCTCGCTGGCGGAAGCGCAGTTGCGTCCGACAGCCCTTGAGACCTCGTAGCCCCTCTGCCTGGAGCTTCTCGAGCGCCTCACGCCGCACCAGCAACCACCAGGGATAGGGGGAGACGAGAGACCCGAAGCGTCCCTGGGCGCTGCCCACGAGCGGACCCATGCCCGAGCCCGGGTCCAGCACGGCTCCAGGAGGCAGCAGCGGACGGACCAGCTCCCGCAGTCTCTCGTATTCCTCGGCGGGCTCGGGTCGGGCCTTCTCGAAGTCGCCCAGGGCGACCACCGGCGTCAGGTCCACCGAGGGATACGCCTTGGAACCTCCACTCCAGGTGGCTTTGCAGGCAGGACAGATGATGCCGGGCAGCCCCCACTTGTGCGAGGCATCAACGTCGCCCGTGTACCCCGCCGACCCGTCTCTCTCGACAGTGAAGTAGTGCATGAGAGTACGCCTCGACTCAGGTCTTCTCGCACTTCATAGCGAGCAGTACCAGCGCCGCGAGCCTGACCCGCCCGAACCCTGTCTCGTCAGGCGGAACGCTCCCCTGAACGGATAGAGAAGATTCAAACTTCTTCGTCGGGCAGGAGCGTGCGCAGCAGTTCGTCGTCGGGGCCTAGAGGGCGCCAGCCCGGTGGCGGCGGCGAGGCGAGGAGCGCACCGCCAGCCCTCCTTACACGCTCCTTATGCGTTTCTGGGGTGTCGGCGGTCCACGCGCCAAGCGCCAAGGCAACCTCTCCACGATTTGCATCGTCCAGCACAGCCGGCCAGCCGTCAGGGAGGCTCTCTGCAAATTCGCGCACGAGAACATCACGCACAAAGCGTGTAACCCGATGGCTTCGCTCCGCCTCTGCAAGCAACCCTCTGAACACCTGCACCCCGACGACGTCGTCCTTGCCAAGCTCCTCGGCCAGCAAATACAGCGGAACGGCGGGGCGCGCCTCAGCAAAGGCAGTCAACGAGTCGT
Source organism: Vitiosangium sp. GDMCC 1.1324 (assembly GCF_003044305.1). Classification (GTDB taxonomy): domain Bacteria; phylum Myxococcota; class Myxococcia; order Myxococcales; family Myxococcaceae; genus Archangium. Next base: position 212,478 of record NZ_PZOX01000022.1, read on the forward strand.
AACCCCTCTCGCGCACCCGCTCATACAGGCGCGCCACCCAGTTGCCCTCCCAGGCACGTCCGTCGGTCATCGCTTTCTCCAGGAGTGAAAGTTCAGACTTCCTCGTCAGGAAGGAGCGTGCGCAGCAGTTCGTCGTCGGGGCCTAGAGGGCGCCAGCCCGGTGGCGGCGGCGAGGCGAGGAGCGCATCGCCGGCTTTGTCGGCGCGCTCCTTATGGGTTTCAGGGGTATAGGCAAACCAGCGGCCGATTGCCTTGGCAACCTTGAAGCGGTTGGTGTCGTCCAGCACGGCCGGCCAGCCATCAGGGAGGCTCTGGGACAACATACGCACGAGCACATCACGCACAAAGCGTGTGACTTGCTTGCGCTGCTCCGCCTCGGCGAGCAACCCGCTCAACACTTGCACCCCTGCGATATCATCCGGACCAAGATCCTCGGCCAGCGCCACCAGCGAGGCGGTGGGGCGCGCCTCGGCGAAGGCGGTGAGCGAATCGTAGCCACGCGCACGGACTCGCTCATACAGGCGCCCCTTCCAGTTGCCCTCCCAGGAACGGTCCTTGCTCATCTTCCTCTCCAAGAGGTGAAGTTCATCGGGATTTTGTACTCCTTCATATTCTCCGCAACGATGTCCAGGACCTCATTTCGCGTCAGCATCCGGCCCGCCTTGGACTCGGCTTTGCGCAGCGCCTCCATGATCATCCGGTTCCATTCGCCCGGCCATATGCGGCCCAGCTTCCAGTCGCCGCCGCCGTGAATGGCCTCGTGGTGCGCCCGCTCCATCTCGACGCAGAACCGGTCGATGTCCATCTCCCCGGTGAAGCCGCGCTTCTCGAACCACTCGCGGAACTCTTTGGGCATGACGTGGTGCTTCGGTGGCTCGGCCATGCCGGCTCCCGCTCGGCCCGTCACCCGCATGCCCCGCACCTCGGGCCCATCTCCCAGCGCCTCGCGCACGCCCTGCGGCAGTTCGCCGTGTGCCTGCGCAAGCATCACTTGTCCTGCCTGAATCCGGACTGCGGCGCTGACGACGGGGAGCGAGAGGACGCCGGCCCGCACCAGCTGGCGCACCATCTCCACCCACTCGGCGGACACGACAATCCGCGTGCCCATCATCACGCCGTTGCCACCCACCGAGAGGCCAATGCCAAGCAGGGCGGGAGCGGACGGTGGCACCGAGGGCAGCGAGAACTTCAGCGCCCAGAGCATGGTGAGCGCCTCGATGGAATCCTTGAGCAGCAGCACCTTCGCGACGTTTTCCTCCCCCTTGCGCACGGTCTCGATGGTCGTGGCCAATTCGCTCGTGAGGTGGCCTACCAGCGCGGGGAGGTCTTGCGCTGCGGCCTCCACCTGCCCGGGCTCCAGGGAGGAGAGTGCCGTCACGGAGGGCTCGAGCATCTCCCGCCAGCGGTCCATGTCCATGAACAGATACTCCACGCCATAAAAGGACTGTTTGAGCACGACGTCGGCGAGGTGGAGGAGGTCGAGCCAGACGGCGAGCAGGAGCGAGCCCATCATGGCGGCCTCGAGCCGTGGGCCCGCGAGGCGAAGCAGGGCGAGCTGCATGTCCGGGTCCTCCACCTCCGAGGCGGCGTTGGTCAGCCGGGTGGCGGCAGCGAGCTGGGCGTCAATCCACCGCAGTTGACCTTCGCCATAATCGATATAGCGGACGAAGACCCCCGTTCCTCCGGCAACACCTCGCCCACTGGCCTTGAGTCTGGAGAGCTCGCCGGAGATGCGGCGGGTGGAGCTGGACACGTCGAGAACGGCACTGCGAAATGCCAGCTGGGCCGCGAGGGCGCTCTGTCGCGTATCTCTCTCCGTGCTGTCCGGGCCCGCCGCCGTCACCTCCTCCCGGGAGGCCCGGCGCCGGTGCAGCCGCTGCGGTGTCTCGGGCTCAGGCGGGGCGAGAAGGTCCGGAGCCTCGACACCAGGCCCCGCCGCCGATATGGACGGGACGGGCTCGCGCGGCGTGTAACGCAGACTCATCCCCCGGTCAGGTGGTGGCGTTAGCGACACGCAGCCGGTGGACAGCAGGGCCAGGGCGAGCAGCAGGCTCGCCTGCCGGGTCCGGGGCGAGTCAGTGCGCATCATCCACCCCCAGGCCCACGGAGGCGACGGCGCCCGGCCGCAGCGCGCCTACACCTTCCGGAAACAGCAGAGAGCGGAGCAGTAGCATCAGCAGCGTGGACGTCATCAGCGCCTCCGATGGATGACGCCCATTCTATCGAGCGGCCCTGAGCAAACCCGGACAGACTGGACAGCGCGGGCGCACCACCTGACGGCCCCTCGCTCCCCCGCCGCCTGGCAGGTGGGAGACCGCACGAAACTGGATGGATGTCCAACGGTGGATGGTTGCTCTCCTGGTCCGAGTGGCTCGGACAGGAGACACCATGCACCGACTGTATTCCCTCGCCGCCAGCACCGCGCCCTGGAAGACCTGGATGTCGCGCTGGAGGAGGGCACCCTCACCACCCAGGTGCTGACGCCCTCGGGCAAGGTGATGGACCGATTCACCCTCACCTAAGGAACTCCCTCCGCTCTCGACGCCGCCCGGCACGTCCAAGCCCACGCCCTCGTCGGGCACCGGCCAGCCCGGGACGCCCCAGCCCCCTCCCCTCCGAGCCCCAGCTCCGAGGACACCGGACTGACTCCGGGTGCGAACCCACCGGACGACGTGGGCCCGAACACCCCCGGCTGCTCGGCTGGCCCGGCCATGGCGCTCCTTCCCGCGGGCGCGTGGCTGCTCGCCGCGACCCTGCGCCGCCGTCGCCGCCGCTAGCCGGAAGGCCGAGAACGAGGGGCGCGAGCGCCCTGGAAACGGGGCGGAGCGCCTCCACCCTTGTCATTGAGCGCCCGGGATGCGATTCGCCTGCTGCCGACAGGAGTACGGGCCCGCTTCCCGGGCCCCCGGAGCCTTTCATGAAGAAGAACCCCCGTCCGCCCGCTCGGGCCCCCCAGACCCGCCGTGAGCCGCCCGCCTCCGAGGCCGCCCGCGCGAGCCGCCCGCTGCGTGAGGACCTCGTCCTCCAGGCTAGCCTCGAGGCCTATGGCTTCGTCCGCCACGAGGGCCGCCTGGCCGACCGGGCCCTGGATTTCACTCTCCGTCACAAGCGCAACCTCTACTCCAACGAGCGCCGGGCCGTGGCCGAGCGCGTGTATGCCCTGCTGCGCCGTCAGCGCACGGTGGACTTCCTGCTCGAGCGCGCCCACCGCGGCTTCTCCCGCCTGGACAAGACGCGTCAGGACGTGCTGCGCCTGGCCGCCTCGCGCATCCTCCACGGCGAGCCCGCGGACGGGGTGGCGCGCACCTCGGCGCTGACGGGCCAGGACGCGGACGCGCTCGCCTCGCTCCCCACCGCCGCCCGAGCCCTGGAGGCCCTCCCTCCGGAGAAGCGCTTCCCCATCGCCGCCTCGCTGCCGGACTTCCTCGCCGCGCGCTTCCGCGAGGTGTTCGGCGCGGACGCCGAGCGCGCCGCCGAGGCCATGAATGAGCGGGCCCCCCTCACCGCCCGCATCAACGGCTTCAAAGGCAGCCGCGAGCAGCTGCGCGCCCTGCTGGAGCAGGAGGGCGTGAACGTGACCCCCACCCTGCTCTCGCCGCTCGGGCTCATCCTGGACACGCGCACCAACGCCTTCTCGCTGAACGCCTTCCGCGACGGCTGGTTCGAGCTGCAGGACGAGGGCAGCCAGCTGCTCGGCATGCTGGTGGACGCGCCGCCCACGCGGGTGGTGGACGCCTGCGCGGGCGCGGGCGGCAAGACGCTGCAGCTCGCCGTGCAGATGAAGAACCGGGGCGACCTGCACGCGCTGGACGTGGACGAGGGCCGCATCGACGAGCTGCGCAAGCGCGCACGCCGGGCCGGTGTGCACAACGTGCGCACCCAGGTCATCCCCGCCGAGGGCCCCGAGGCGGACGCGGCGCTCGAGCCCCTGAAGGGCAAGGCGGACCGGGTGCTGGTGGACGCGCCGTGCAGCGGCACGGGCACCTTCCGGCGCAAGCCGGACGCGCGCTACCGCCTCACGCCCGAGATGATTCAAGACCACGTGGCGCGGCAGAAGCGGCTGCTGGAGCGCTTCTCGCAGATGGTGAAGCCGGGAGGCCGGCTCATCTACGGCACGTGCAGTGTGCTCCGCGAGGAGAACGAGGCCGTGGTGGAGGACTTCCTCGCCCGGCACCCGGACTACTCGGTGAGGCCGGTGGCGGAGGAGCTCGGGCCGGAGCTGGGCGCGAAGCTGGGCGCGGGCCCCTACCTGCGGCTCGCCCCGCACCTGCATGGGACGGATGGTTTCTTCGGGGCCATCCTCGTGCGCGCGAAGTAGCCTCCCCGGGGGCGGCCCCCACCGCCCCGTAGGACGATGTCACCCTCGCCCCTATTGGAGGGCTCGGAATGCCGGAAGCAGTCCACTATCGAGTCTCGATGCTCCGTCCGCACTCGCACCTCTTCGAGGTGGAGGCGACCTTTCCCGCGGGTCCGGACGTGCTCGAGGCCGTGCTGCCGGTGTGGACGCCGGGCAGCTACCTCGTGCGCGAGTTCGCGCGGCAGGTGCAGGACGTGAGCGCCGCGGGCCCGGAAGGCGAGCCCCTCGCGGTGCAGCGGGTGGACAAGCGCACCTGGCGCGTCCGGGGCCAGGGGCGTGCGGTGACGCTGCGCTACCGCGCCTACGCCAACGAGCTCACCGTGCGCACCAGCCACCTGGATGGGAGCCACGGCTACTTCAACGGCGCCACCCTCTTCCTCTACACCGAGCCCACGCGCGGCCTGGAGCACCACGTCACCGTGCAGGCGCCTCCGGGCTGGAAGTCCTTCACCGCGCTGGAGCGCCGGGGCGAGGCCTTCGTCGCGAAGGACTACGACGAGCTGGTGGACAGCCCCTTCGAGGTGGGACCTCACACGCCGCTCACCTTCACCGCCGCGAACGTGCCGCACGAGGTGGTGGTGTGGGGGGACGCGGTGCCGGACGCGGGCAGGCTGTGCTCGGACCTGCAGCGCATCTGCGAGGCGCAGGCGAAGCTGTTCGGCGGCCTGCCCCTGGAGCGCTACGTCTTCTTCGTCTACCTCACGGACAAGGGCCGCGGAGGGCTGGAGCACAAGGCGTCCACGTCGCTCCTCTTCCCGCGCACGGGGTTGCAGAACTCGCGAGGCTGGGAGGACTTCCTCACCCTGGCGGCCCACGAGTACTTCCACCTGTGGAACGTCAAGCGGGTGAAGCCGAAGGCGCTCGTCCCCTTCGACTATGCCCAGGAGAACTACACCTCGCTCCTGTGGGCCTTCGAGGGGGCCACGTCCTACTACGACAACCTCTTCGTGCTGCGCGCGGGGCTGATGGGCGCGAGCCGCTACCTCACGCGCCTGGGCGAGACGCTCTCCACGCTGCACGCCACGCCGGGCCGCAAGGCGCAGACGCTGGCCGAGGCCTCCCTGGTGAGCTGGGTGAAGCACTACCGCCCGGACGAGCACTCGCCCAACAGCTCCATCTCCTATTACCTCAAGGGCGAGGTGGTGGCCGCGCTGCTCGACCTGGAAATCCGCCGAGCCACGGGCGACGCGCGGGGCCTGGACGATCTGATGCGCCTCTTGTGGAAGCGCTACGGCGACGAGTCCGGCGTGCCCGAGGAAGGTGTGGAGGCGGCGGCCTCGGAGGTGGCGGGAAAGGACCTGAGCGCCTTCTTCGACCGGGCGGTGCGCTCCACGGAGGAGCTGGACTACTCCGTCCTCTCGCACGTGGGCCTGGAGGCGCGCTTCCGTCCGCGCGAGTCCGCGAGTGACAAGGGAGGCTCGCCCCCGCCGCGAGGCAAGAACGACAGCAGGCCGAGGGGCTGGCTGGGCGTCACCACCAAGGGGAGCGCCACCATCGCCACGGTGCTGGAGGGCTCGCCCGCGCAGGAGGCGGGGCTGTACGTGGATGACGAGCTCGTGGCGCTCGACGGCTGGCGGGTGGACGCGGCGGGGCTGCTGTCACGCGGCGAGGACAAGTCCCCCGGGGACACGGTCCGCCTCACGGTGTTCCGCCGGGACAGGTTGGTGGAGGTACCGGTGACGCTCGGCCAGAAGCCCGCGGATGCGGTGTGGCTCGCCCGCGTGGACAAACCCACCGACGCGCAGAAGGCCGCATACCAGGCCTGGCTGGGCGCCCCGTGGGAAGAGTCTGGCTGATCAGCGGATCGAGTCTGGCGGCATCGGAGTCTTCGGAGGGTTCTGATGGCTCTTCGCCCGGAGTGTGCGCATGCATTCCGATGCGAATTCTAGACGAAGGAGCCCTCCCCTCCACCCGCTCCGCGCCCCTCCACCCGGTACACCCCCGCCAACCGACCAGCTAGGCTCCCGCGCCAGAGGAGCCGCATGCCACCGAGACCGCTCGCCCGATGCAAACGCCACCCCGCCGCCGCCGCGGGCTGGCGCTGTGATGGCTGTGGGGCCTCGCTCTGTCCGGAGTGCGTAGAGGCGCGGCGGATGCACACGGTGGATCTGCTCGTCTGCCGCCTGTGTGGTGGCCGGGCCGAGACCCTCATCGTCCACCGCTCCGAGCAGGCCTCCTACGCCGACCGGCTGGGCCAGGTGTGGCGCTACCCCTTCACCCGCCATGGCCTGATGGTGGCGGCGGGACTCGGGGCGATGCTGGCCTTCGTCGGCTTCATGACGCGGGTCACCTTCATCGCGGCGCGGCTGGTTCCCGCGGCGATCGGCGCCGGCATCTTCTGGGGCAGCTTCTTCGCCATCATGCGCTCCAGTGTGCGCGGCGAGACCGAGGTGCCCATGCCGGACTACGGCGACATCTTCGAGGACTGGCTCGCCCCGGCCCTGCGAGGCCTGCTGGCCACCAGCGTGGTGTGGATGACCCTGCTGCTCTACCTCGTGCTCGCCGGCGGCTGGGACGTGCTCCAGTACATGGATCGCCTGCTGAATGATCCCATGTTCTACATGACCGGCAGGTTCCACTCGATTCCGGGAGAGACGCTCCTGGGAGATCCCCTCGCGTGGCTGCTGGGGCTCGCCAGCCTCGCCTACCTGCCCATGGCCCTGATGATGGCGGTGACGAGCAACAGCCTGCTCGACATCTTCAACCCGTTGAAGGCCGTGCACGGCATGCGGCGCATGGGCAAGGACTACGCGCTGGCCCTGGGCGCCCTGCTCACCCTGGGCCTCGTCTACTCCGTCGTCCACCTCGTCAGCTCCAGCCTGCGCGAGGTGGCCTTCGACGTCGTCGTGTCGCGCTGGCTCGCCCAGGTGCTCGAGTGTCTGGTGTTCTTCGTGATGGCGCGCGTGCTCGGGCTGCTCCTCTACACGCGGGGAGATGCCCTCGGCTACGGAGCCCCGGGCGAGTACTTCACCCCCGTGCTGCCGGACGCGGCGCCGAGCACCTCGCTGCGCGTGGACCCCCAGGCCCGGGAGCCGGCCATGGAGGACGCGGCCGCCGCGAACGCCCCCACGCCCGAGGCCCGGGTGCAGGCGCTCTCCGCGGCGGTGCAGGCCCGCGACATCCCCCAGGCGCTCGCGCTCTACTCCGAGCTGGGCTTCCTACCGAAATCCGCCATCGGCCCGGCCGTGCACCTCTTCGTCGGACAGGCCGCGGCCGCCCAGGGTGACTATGCGCTGGCCGTGCGCGCGCTGGAGTCCGCCGCGGACGTGGCCCCGGATGATCCCCTCGCGCCGAAGGCCCTCGTGCTCCTGGCCCGGGTGCTCGGCGAGCGCATGCAGGAAGCGGCGCGGGCCCTGGACGTCTACCGTTACATCGTCGACCGGTACCCGGATACGGACGCCTCGCGCTTCGCCCAGGCCCGCCTTCCGCCCACCACCTGACATCCGGCGTTGCCGCGCGGCACGGCCGTGCGCAATCCCTCCCCATGCTCCGGGCACGCCATCTGCTGCTCCTCCTGGGTCTCGCGCCGCTCGCCGCCTGTGATGGGGGCCTGCGAGTGCACCAACAGGAGGACTCCTGCGCCTACCTCGTCACGCTGCGGGTGGAGGTGGTGGACGCTGCGGGCACCGCCGTTCGCGACGCCACCGTCACGGCCACCAACGTGGGGACGGGACACACCATCACCAGCATCACGGGGGAGCGCGGCGTCACCACGGCGGTGAACGAGGACATTGGAGAGGGCACGGTCCGGTTGACGGCCACCGCCGGCTCCAAGGTGAGCGCCCCCTCCGAGGTGACCTGGACGTGCGACGGGTGCCATTGCCACCCCGAGCCGGACGAAGTGAAGCTCCAGTTGCATCCGTAGCCCCCCTCCGAGCGGCTGATTCCTGAATCGACGTTTGTCGGGCGCGCCCCGACTCGCTAGGTTGAGGACGTCATGTCGAGTGTGGAAGACCTCCTCCTGTGTTCCCTGACGGAGCTGACCGAGCGCTTCGTCACCCAGACCCGCCCCGTCCCGGCGGGACTCCTGGAGGCGCTGGAGGCGGATCCACGCCGGGGAGCGAAGACGCTCGCGCGCCGGATCCGTGGCCGCCAGGGAAAGAACCGCGCCGAGGGCCAGCGCCTGCGCCACCTGCTGCGCTTCGAGACCGAGCTGTGGGAGCAGGGCCATACCCATATCGCCGGGGTGGACGAGGCAGGCAGGGGCCCGCTCGCCGGCCCGGTGGTGGCGGCGGCGGCCATCCTGCCCAAGGGGTGGAAGCTCGAGGGGCTGGACGACTCGAAGAAGATCGCCGACGAGGAGCGCCGCGACGAGCTGGCCGAGGCCATCAAACTCGGGGCGGTGGCGTGGGCGGTGGGCCAGGCAGACGCGGAAGAAATCGATCGGCTCAACATCCGCCGGGCGAGCCTGCTGGCCATGCACCGAGCGGTGCAGGCGCTGGGCATCCAACCGGACTACGTGCTGCTGGATGCCTTCACGATTCCCGAGTGCACGCTGCCCCAGCGCGGCATCATCAAGGGAGACGCGCTCTCGCTGAGCATCGCCGCGGCGTCGGTGCTGGCGAAGACGACGAGGGACAGGCTGATGCGGGAGTTGGACGCACAGTATCCGGGCTACGGCCTCGCCGAGCACAAGGGCTACCCCACGGCCTCGCACGTGCAGGCCATCCGGGAGAAGGGCGTGCTGCCCATCCATCGCCGCAGTTTCGCGCCGGTGCGGGAGGCCCTCGGGGCCACCGGGCCGGCACCATCCGGGCCCGTCCAAGGCGAGCTCTTCACGGGGAGCGGGCAACGGTGAGCGCGGACAAGGACATCGACGGTTGGTTCGCCGAGCGGGGCATCACCCTGCCCGACTCACGTGCCCGAGCCCGCGCCGCGCTGGAGGAGGTGGGGCTCACCAGCTCGCGCAAGGTGCGCATCAGCGAGGCGAAGCTGCCACGGGCCGAGCAGGTGCTGGCCGAGCGCTTCTACCGGGTATGCGCCGCGTCCGAGTGCCAGCAGGTGGCGAGGGCGAGCGGGAAGGAGGCGCTGCTGGTGGAGCCGAGAAGCCACTGCGAGCACTGCGGGGGCTCGAACAACCGGCGCGCGGAGGTGGCCTTCCTGGAGACGTGCCAGAGGCGGGGGGTGCGCCGGGTGGTGGTGGTGGGAGGCTCGCCCGCGGTGCGCGAGGAGTTGGAGAACAAGCTGGGCGGCCGCATCGAGCTGCGCATGGTGGACGGCACCGAGCGGCGCACGGCGGGCAAGGCGCAGAGCGACCTGGAGTGGGGAGACCTGGTGCTCGTCTGGGGCGCCACGGAGCTGCACCACAAGGTGAGCAGCCATTACACACAGCCTGGCACGCCACACCGTCACAAGGTGGTGCACGTGGCCCGGAGAGGCGTGGCCGCACTGCTCGAGGCGGGCATTTCACACCTGGAGCGCTGAGGGGCGATGCCCGTTACGCCGGGAGCACCCCTCACACCTGGGAGCCCATCACCCTGGCAGCCCAGCGCCGCGTCTCGTCGTCCACGTTCTTCATCAACGAATCAAAACGCCCCGCGCGCATCAACTCCACCAACCGCTCGTCCCGTGCGAGGATTTCGGTTACGTGCCAGGGAAACAGAAGGTCCGTTCTTCCCGACTCCTGGTAGCGCGGCTCCGCGACCAGGGCTTCCAGATAGCGCGCGTAGCTATCGAAGAACCGGTCCACGTTCGATGCTATCGGCATGACTTTGGGCTCGTACTCATAGGTATCCACATACACCACGGGCTGCCTTCCCCACCCATCCGCGAGACCGGGCACAGTTGCATAGGCACAGGCCATTGCCATCTCACCACCAAAAACAATCACGGACTCCCCCAGTTGCTCCCAGTAATTCTCCCGCCACCACTTGGCCTTTTCCTCCAGCCTATGAACCTGATCATCGGAGCGGGTGAGCACCCAACACATCACCTCCGTAGCGAAAGCTGCGTGCCCCAGGCGAGCATAGACGCTCGCCAGGACCGGGTCGAGAGGAACACCCTCCAACAGGCTCCCGGCCTTCAATGGTTCGCGTGCGGGCGGCGAGGTTTCCAGCCCCAGATTCAATCGCTGGCATACTTCCATCAACCGCTCCAAACCGGGTAGCGCCATGGACTCCTCCATCGTCTTCTCCCTTCTATTCGAAACCAGGAGTCGGCTCCGCAACTCGCGGAATGCGACATCCGCACGGTGGCCCCTGGGAGGTGACATGGCGGCGGTTGTACTCGGTGGCCTCGGTAGAGTGGGCCCTGCGGCTGTGTGGGCTGGTGGGGTTGGGGCTGGACGCCGTGCGCCGTCTGGTCAACCCGGGGCACGCTACATGGGCGGCGCCGAGGTGCGCTGGCGCCTCTTCGGCGGGCGCACATATGCGCTGGGCACGGGCGGCACGCTGCTGTTTCCGGAAGGGGTGGACACGCTGCGGCCGGGGGCCTTCGCCTCCGTGGGCCTGGGGGTGGACAATGCGCGCTGACTCGCCCCGGGCCTTGTGGACGGGCCCACTGCTCGCCCTGGCGCTGCTGTCCACCGGCTGTGCCTCGCTGACGCCACCTCCCGCCGAGAGGACGAGCCTGCGCTACGCACCGCGCGAGACCGCGGGCCCCACCTCAGTCCAGGGACAAGACGGCGCCTCGCCGCGTGCTCCCGGCTCCACACTGCCCTCACCTTCCGTGTCCACTGCACCTGAGCGGCTGCACCGGCGCCGGGCCTCCCGCGTAGAGGTGACGGCGGTGGGCCCGGACAGCGCGGAAAGGGAGGCGAGGCAGGGGACCCTCGCGGCGCAACTGGCGCTTCACGGGGCCCTGCGCGAGGTGTCCGGCGCCACCCACCGCATCTCCGCCGAGCTCGCTCGGCTCAAGGCCAGTGGGAGAGGACTCTCGGGCAAACATGCCGGCCTCTTCGTGCGCTTCATCGACTTCGGCACCGAGCAGGTACGGTGGATGGACGCCCAGCTCGCTGCCGCCACGCGCCTTGCCGACGCCGCCTCGGAGGTGGACGACCCGGACATGCAACTCGCCCTGCTGAGCATGGCGGGCCCCCGGCTGGAAACTGCCATGCTCGGCTCGCTCCTGCTCGCCGCCTGGCTCGACTGCCTGCACCTCGTGGACGCCCTGCTCGACCAATCCCTCTACAGCGTGGAGAGAATGCACCGCGACCTGTTGGACTGGCAGGGGATGCTCGATCCCCCAATGCGGGCACTCTCCTCGCTGGAGCCGGACCAGGTGGAGGCCGCGGCGCAAGACGCCCCCTCCCTGGTGGGCCACCTCTCGGACACGCTCGCCGCCACAGTTACCAACGTGCGCAAGGGGGTGGAGCTCACCGGGAAGGTGCTGGTGCTCAGAGACATCCTCCTGTCGCTTCCCCTGGCACTGGAAGCGCCCCTGCTGGCGTCCGAGGCACTGTCAGCCCCAGCTCTGCTCGGCACGGGCCTGACGGTGGGTGGCGGCGGAGTGATGATGGGCACGCGCCTTGTCGTCTCCACCGAGTGGGTGGAGATGATGCGGCAGTTGGTGCGCGCGGGCGTCCTCTCCCTGCCCGCCGTCTGCACCGCCGTGCGGATTCACGCGGGCGGGGTGATGCTGACGCAGGCGCATGGCGAGCTGCCACAAGGCGTGCGCGAGGCGCTCGGGGACGGGCCCGAGGTGCGGACCATGCGCGTGACGGGTAAGACGGGGGCGGGCATGGCCAGGCCGCCCCGGCACCACGTCATGCCCGAAGAGTTCCGCGAGTGGTTCGAGAGGCGCGGCTTCACGGGCGAGATGGACATTAACGAGTTTTGCGTCGAGTTGGAGGAGGCACATCACCAAGCCATCCACGGCGGTGGCAACTGGAAGCTGGGTCGCACATGGCCGGGCGAATGGAATCGGATGGTAATGAAGGCGCTGTATGATGCCGAAACCAGGGCTGGCCGTATGTTGACGCGCAATGCGATCCTGCGAATTGTCGCAAAAAACATGAAGCGCTACAGGATCCCGATGAATTTCGTCCCGTGGAGAGGGCCATGAGCGACGGACGTGCCTGGCAGGGCAACATCAAGACGCGCCTTTATGAGCGAGTGCGCGAGCACGGCTACGACTCGCTCACTGCCTTCGCCGAGGCGCGTCCCACCGCATCGCTCGTGGAACTGGCGGACGAGCTTGGCCCCGATGACCTCGCGGCGGTGCAGGTGTTCAGCGGGTTGGTTGCCGAGGCAGAGCGAAGCGGCGAGGTCACGCGCTTGGTGCGCGGGCAGCTCGTGCGCGAACTGACCGAAGCACTCCCAGACGGCTGGCCGGCCGTGATGGACGACGAAGCCCGTTTCGCTGTCGCCGAGGCGCTCGGCCTTTGGTCTGCCTACACCCCTGAAACTCATGAAGAGCGGGTCAGGAAGGCCGGCGATGCGCTCCTCGCCACCCCCCCGCCGTCCGGCTGGCGTCCGCTCGGTCCCGACGACGAGTTGCTGCTCACGCTTCTGCCTGACGAGGAAGTCTGAACCTCCCCCGCCTCTCCCCAAGAGCGTGACGACAGACGTGACAGGGGGCTCGGGCTCACGCCGTCCACGACGAGGCCACGCCCCTCAACCACCGAGGCCTACTCCTCCCAGGAGCCTCGCGAGCCCCCCTCAAAGCCCGGAGGCACAAGGGGCGTTGTCCTGGACGGCTTGGTACCGGACCCACAACTGGCAGGCGCACGAGGCCTGCTGGAATCGCGGCTCGTAACGCACGCTCAGCACGCCATCGAACTCCGTGGCGCATTGTGTGATGGCATCCAGATGCATCGACACCTGGTCCACGATGCACTCGGTGCCGTCCTTCGCGGTGAGCGAAGCGTTGGGCACGCTGCCATCCATCGAGAAGGCGTCGTCGTCTTCCGAGCTCCCATCGAGGAAGCGTCCCACGAGCAGTGCGTCCATCAGCCCGTAGCGCATGCGGACCACCTCTCCGGAGATGTAGAGCTCTCCGGGCCAGAGATTCGCGGGCGAGGGCAGCAGGCCGCAGTCGTCGCGCAGCACCTCCACGACCTTGAACTCGTAGGGGCCCTCGTTCTGGATGTAGGCGCGGGTGCAGCCCACGCCGAGCGAGAGGGCCAGGACGGACAGCAGGAGCGGGCGGAACAGTCGGAGAGCGTCCACGGGGCGCAGGCTAGCGCAGCCGGAGCGTCTCCGCAGGAGGCAACGGCGGGGCCAGCGGTTAGACTGGCCCTCCCATGGCTCCGTACAAGAACCCCATCCCCACCGTGGACTGCATCATCGAGCTGCCAGGGGAGCGCGTCGTGCTCATCCGCCGCAAGAACCCTCCCCTGGGCTGGGCTCTGCCCGGAGGCTTCGTGGACGAGGGCGAGCGGCTGGACCTGGCCGCCCGGCGCGAGGCGAAGGAGGAGACGGGCCTGGACGTGGAGTTGGAGGAGCAGTTCTTCACCTACTCGGACCCGAGCCGCGACCCGCGCAAGCACACCCTCTCCACCGTCTACATCGGCCGGGCGACGGGCGAGCCGGTGGGCTCGGACGACGCCGCCGAGGCGCGGGCCTTCCCGGTGGATGCCCTGCCCCGCGAGCTGTGTTTCGACCACGGCACCATCCTCGCCGACTACCTGACCTACAAGCGGACCGGGCAGCGGCGGAAGCTCTGAGGCGAACGCACCCGGATGTACTACCTCCCCCTCCTTCTCGCTCTCGGACTGCTCGTGGCGCTGCACGAGCTGGGGCACCTCGTGGCCGCCCGCCTGCTGGGCGTGCGAGTCACCCGCTACACGCTCGGCTTCGGGCCGGCCGTCTTCACCTGGCGGCTCGGGGGAACGGACTACGTGCTCGGGGCCGTGCCACTGGGGGGCTCGGCCCGCATCCACGGGATGAACCCCCATGAGCCGGGGTTGGACCCCGCGGACCCGACGAGCTTCTCGGCGCAGCGCCCGTGGAAGCGGATGCTCGTGCTGATGGCGGGGCCGCTGGCCAACGGGCTGTTCGCGCTGGGCATCCTCGTCGCGCTCTACACCTCGGGCACGCACGTGGTGGTGCCGCTCACCGTGGGCACCATCACTCCCGGCTCCGAGGCGGCACGAGCCCAGCTCCTGCCCGGGGATCGGATCGTCAGCGTGGACGGCACGCCGCTGGCGAGCTGGGCCGAGTTCGTGGAGCTCGTCGCCCAGCGTCCGGGCCGCGAGCTGAAGCTGGGCGTCGAGCGCGAAGGAGAGCCCCGCGAGGTGACGGTGCGCCCCCGTCCGGACGAGCGGGGCGCGGGCCGCATCGGCGTGAGCCAGCAGTACGTGTACCGCACCCACGGCCCGGGCCAGGCGCTGCTGCAGGCGCTGGCGCACTCGGGGAACCTGGTGATCGAGGGCACGAAGATGCTCGGCCGCATGCTCCAGGGGAAACAGGGCGTCGTCCTGAACAACCCGGTGGGAGTGGTGAAGCAGTCCTCGGGCGCGGCGGGCAGTGGCCTGGGAGCCTTCCTGCGCGTGCTGGTGAGCCTCTCGGTGGCGCTCGCCTTCTTCCACCTGCTGCCGCTGCCTTCGCTGGATGGGGGACGGATGCTCTTCGTCCTCTTCGAGTCGGTGAGCGGCCGCAAGGTGCCGACTCGAGTGGAGACGCTGGTGCACGCGGTGGGCTTCCTCGCGCTGCTGGCGGTGGTGCTGACCGTGGCGCTCGCGGACCTGCGCCAGCACCTGGGCCGCGCCGACACCTCGGCCCAGGACTCGCGTGAGCCCGGAGACAACCCCCTCTCGCTCTGGGAGCGGGGCGGAATGGGTGCCTCCCCTTCCCCTGCCCTGCCCGATGGCGGCCTGCCCGATGGCGGCCCCCTCGTCACGCCCGTGGCCGCCACGCCCGACGCGGGCATCACGAAACACCCGGCGGCCTCCACCGAAGCCACGAGCCCACCGGATGGCGGACAGCTCCTGACGACGGACAGGCCCGGCGAGTGAGCGCCCACGCCCGTCCAGACGCCGGGCACCCGAGCAGCCGGCGAGTGCATCCGGGACGACGCATCCGCGCCAGAAGAAGGCGCCAAGGGGGAGGGAACGCCCTATGCTCCCGCGCGCCATGAGGACCGAGGCGAAGAACGACGGCTTGTTCTGTGAGCTCTACTGGGGCACCACCCTCAACGAGGCCCGTGGCTTCGGGCCCGAGCAGACGCGCGTGCTCGCGGCACCGGACGAGACGGTGTCCTTCCCCCTCTACGGCTTCACCCTGCCGGAGGAGCCCTTCCTGCTCGCCGAGCGCACCGAGCACGGCTACCGCGTCTTCATCCCTCCAGCGGCGCGCGTCGAGCGCAGCCGGCGCGGGGATGCCTTCCGCCCGGTGCCCGACTCGGAGCTGCAGCGGACCGGGGAGCGCGCCTGGCTCGAGCTCACGCAGGACGACACGCTGCGCATTCGCGAGGGAGAGCTCGCCCTGCAACTGGCGCCCTCCGTCGCGGGCAAGCGCACGTCGGGCCTGGGGCTGCGCGACTTCGGCTGGCTGGTGGTGGTCTCCGCGCTCTTCCTCAGCCTGCCGGTGGGCTTCCTCATCGCGGGGCCCACGTCCGAGCGGATGGCCGAGTCCAACGCCCGCGCCATCGCCGCCGCGAAGGAGCGCGAGCAGGCCGAGCGCAAGCGGCTCGGGGTGGACAAGCCCGCGCACCCCATCACCGAGAACGCCGCGCCGTCCGACGGGGGCACGAAGGTATTGCCCGCCAACCTCGGCGTGCACTGAGGCCCGGGCTCAGGGCCCCAGACCCACCCACACCTGACCGTCCTCGAAGAACTCCTTCTTCCAGATGGGGACGTCCTGCTTGAGCCGCTCGATGGCGTGCTCGCACGCGAGGAACGCCTCCTTGCGGTGCGGCGCGGCGGCGGCGATGACCACGGCCAGCTCGCCCGGCTGCAGTGTCCCCACCCGGTGCACGATGGCCAGCCGCGTCCCGCCGAAGCGCTCGGCCACCTCGGCTCCTATCTCCGCCAGCTTCTTCTCCGCCATGGGCGGATAGGCCTCGTACTCCAACCGCACCACTCGCCGGCCCCGCGTCTGGTTGCGCACCGAGCCGGAGAAGGTGACGAGCCCTCCATAGGCCTCGCCCGCCACCGCCTCCACCACCTCCTCCAACCGCAGCGGCCGCTCCACCACGCGGAACAACCCACCGCTGCCTCCGGCCACCGGCGGAATGAGGGCCAGCTCCGCACCGGCGGGCACCTCTGCCTCCGCGCCGGAGAACTCCTGGTTCACCGCCACCCTCAGGTGCGGCAGGAGGGGCTCGAGCGCGGGGTGACGCGTGGCCAGCACGCGCAGCACATCCGCCACGCGAGCACCCGCGGGCAACTCCAGCGACTCGCGCGAGAGTCCCGCGCGCTCGCGCGCCGCGGCGAAATACAGGACGGTGATGGTGTCGGGCACGGAGTCTTCTTTAACGCGAGCGGAGCACGGTGCGCGCCCGGAAACGCCCGCCCCCCTGCTCGGGAGCGAAGTCGGCGAAGACGAGCTCGACGGGCGGGAGCTGATCCAACAGCGTGTCGACCAGGGAGCGGGCCACGGGGAGCTGCTGCGATGGCACGCCGGGCACCTCCTGGGGAGCGTCCAGCTCGGAGCGCAGGCGGCCCATGTCCACCATGGCGGAGAAGTGGCCCTGCTCGAAGGCCTGAGCACCAAAGCGCTCGCGCAGCTCCGCGCCCACATCCCCCTTGGGCCGAGCCTCCAACGACTCGCCTCCGTGCATCATCAGCCGATCCGCCGTGACGGTGAACTCCACCGGCTGCTCCATCGCCCGAGTGCGCAGGCGCGTGGCGTCCGGGCCCTTCACCACCTCGAAGGGCTGACCGCGAGCCTTGAGCCGGGCGGTGAGCCACTCCAGCACCGGCTCGGAGCGCACGAGGCCCGCCTGGAAGAGCAATGCGCCGCGCGGCTCCGGCCGGCGGCTGCCCTTCACGAAGTTGCGGTAGAAGGCCGCCGCGTCGAAGTAGGCCAGCAGCGTCAGGTCTCCCCGCAGCGCGCCCAGCAGTTGCTCCACGCCGGCCGCGTCGAGCCCCTCCTCTTGCAGACGATGCTGCGTGCGCTCGCGGCGCGCCGAGCCGGGCGCTCCGAAGACGAGCTTGGCCAGCTCCTCCGGCGGCATGGAGACCATGAGCGAGGCGATGGGACCCAGGGGCGCCTTGCCCAGCAGCTCCGAGCCGGGTGCGCTCCTGCCCTCGAAGAGCGACTTGTCCGAGGCCACCCAGCCCTCCAGGTCCAACCGGCGCTCCTCCGCCTTCAGCGCCGCCCAGATGCCGTGGATGCCGGACGAAGCGTCGTCGCCCTCGGGACGAGCGAAGAGGTGCAGGTTGCCCGCGCCCACCTTCGAGCGCAGCTCGGTGAGCAGCGGCAGCTCGGACAGGCCGGTGCCGCTCATGCCCGCGATGCGAGCGCGAACCGCCTCCAGGGCCGCCTCACCCGCCGGCTCCGTCCCGCCCGCCTGGGCCAGCACCTTCACCACCTGGCCACGCACCTCCCGGACGCCGTCCGACTCCACGATGTCCGGCACCACCAAGTAGAGGTAGCCACGGTCCAGGAAGAGCAGCATCGGCGCCCCATTCTCACGCCGGAGGTGGACGGTGCCATCGGGCTCGCGCCGCGCCACGGTGGCGCCACCGGACTCCAGCTCCTTCACCACCGCGTCCACGGCGGCCTGGGGATCCATCACGCCCAGCAGCGCCACGGTGCCCTCGAAGCCGGGCAGGGAGAAGAAGCCCATGCCCTCCTCGGGGTCCACCACGCGGGGCTGTCCGCGCAGCTCGCCGAGCACCAGCGACAGCAGCGGGGCCTCCTCCAACGTCTGGCGTGCCTGCGCCTCGCCCAGCAGCCGCGACACGAAGGCCACCAGCGGCTCCACGTTGCCGCGCAGCTGGGGGAAGAAGAGGGCCACCTCCGTGTCGGCGGGGAGGGCGCGCAGCACCGGCCGGGGCACCACCGTCACCGTGGCGCTGGCCAGTACCTCGTCCTTGTCCTTCGCCAGCGCGCGCACCGGGAAGGAGCCCGCGCGCTGGAAGGCGTGGGACACCCGCGCGCCCTGCTGGGGCGGCGAGCCGTCTCCGAAGTCCCACCTCACCACCGGTGCATCCCGGGCCTCGGAACCGAAGCCCACCGGAACACCGGCCTCCACGGTGCGATCTCCCCCCGCCTCGGGCTTCACCATCCGGCAGCCGGGACCCACGAGGGCCACGGCCACCAGGAACAAAGCTGTCAGGGCTCGAAGGGAGGCACGCACATGGGGTGTCATGTACGGCCTAGTAATCCAGCGCCAGACCGAACATCCAGTACGAGTCCGAGAGATTGAATCCCTTGCCGCCGAAGTTGTTCACTTTCGCGTAGGTGTACTCGGCGAAGAGATAGCTGTGGTTCACCCCGAGGTCCGAGTCGAAGTCACGCGCCAGCCGCGGCTCCAGGATGTCCAGCAGGAAGGACACGCCGGCCGTTACCTCCCAGCCCAGCTTGCCGCCCCTCCCCTTGCGCGTCACACCGTTCTGATCGACGAAGTTCTCGATGTTCCCGCCCTTGGTGATCCACCACGGCATGTAGACGAGGCCGGGCTTCACATAGGGCACCAACGGGATGCCCCACTGGAACGCGGGGTAGTCGAAGCGGTAGACGCCGCGCACGCGGATGGGCAACACGTGCAAGCCCGTGCGCTCCGGGCTCGGCCCTCCCCCCTCGGACTCGGGCAGCTGCGCGGCGCCGTACTTCTCCGCGTAGCCCAGCGACAGGCTCACGCCCGCGGTGCCGATGCCCTGGTAGAAGAAGCGCTGAAGCTCCCCCTCGAAGAGCAGCATGTTGCCCTGGAACACCTTCGCGAAGGGGTCTTCCGAGAGGGCCGCCTCGTCGCCGAACTTCGGCCGGTAGCCACCGATGCGGAACTCCGCGGAGCCACTGCGGGGCGACTGGTTGGGCACACCGGACACCTCTTGCGCCTCTCCGGGGAGCGCGGTGAGCAATACCGCGACGCCGAGGGCCACTGCTCGAGTCATGAACGATTTCTCCTTGAGGACAGCCAGAAACCCAGGACGGCCAGCACCGCGCCACCCACAACTCCTCCGCCCGCCGCGCCGCAGCCCCCCGTCTCCTCGCCTCCGGCGTCCGCGTACACCTCCAGGAAGCCCTTGGTCTTGATGGGGGTGGCTTCCTTGACCTCGGACGCGGCGCTCTTGTTGTCCGCCTCATCCAAAGCGAAGGCCACCAACTGGTACGTCACCCCGTTCTCCAGCCCCTCCACGCGGATGGAGCCCTTGCCCACGCGCTGCGTCACGGTCTTCACCACAGCGCCCTCCCGCTGCACCTCGAGCTCGATCTGGGAGGCCCCGTCCGGCGTGCTGACATTGGCCACCACGGCCTGATCCAGCCCGTCCGCGGAGGTGATGGTGGGCGCTGCCGGCGGCAGCGTGTCGTAGGCGATCGTCAACGGCGTCGACACCCGCGTCACCGTGGTGGCGCAGATCCCGAGGTAATCCTTCGTGATCCTCGCCGACGCGCACAGCCGCACCGTGGCGTCGATGCCCTGGGCGCCGCACGCCTGCCCCCCATCCGTCGTGGAGAAGATGGGCAGGTCCGACACATTGAAGCTGAGCGTGCCCGTCAGGTTCTGGGAGGTGATGGTGGAGGGAGAGAGGGACGGCAGCTCCTTCTTCGAGCCGGTCTGATCGCTCGCGCTGTCCTTGCAGGTGGTGTCGGTGGTGAGCCACATCTCCAGGTTCCCCGAACAGGGGGTAGCGGAGACCGTCCACTTGAAGGAGGCCTGACCGCCACACTGGGACGGGCCCACGGTCACGGTGGCCGTTCCGTTCGGGCTCTGGATCAGGATCGTCTGGCCAAAGGCCGCGGACGAACACAGCAGCACGGCGGCGATGAGAAGGGTGCGCATGGGCGGACTGGAGGGTAGCAAGCTTGAGGCCAGCGGAAACCTGGCCCCCTTCCCCTCGCCTCCGAGGGGAGGGACCCCCCCACTCCCGGTCAAATGGGCAGGGGCGGCCCGGGGGCCTTGCCAAATTGTCAGGCGGTGCGCTCGGCGAGCCGCAGACCAGCCTCCACGAGGTTGAGGGCGGCGCCCCGGTGGGCGTTGTCCACGGAGGCGAAGAGGGTGAGCCACTCGGGGGACTGGGGGAAGGAGCGCAGGCGGCCCACGTGGATGGTGGGGTCGGCGGTGACGAGGCTGGGCATGGGGTAGACCTTCTCCCCGGGTGAATCCAGCACCTTGAGTGCGGGCGAGCCCTTGAGGGCGGCGCGCGCCTGGTCCACCGAGGCGGGCTTCTTCAGACGCACCTGGAGGCTCAGCCCGTGGCCGTGGAAGGTGGGGACCTGCACGGCGGTGCCGGCCACCACGGGCACCTCGCCCTTGGAGGCGAAGAGGCGCGCGGACTCGAGCGTCCAGCCGGCCTCCTCCTCCGTCCAGGGCGAGTTGGCCATGAAGGGGCCCACCTGGGGCACCAGGTTGAAGCCCACGCGGTGGGGGAAGACGTGCGCCTCGGGCTCGCGGCCGGACAGGAGCGCCGCCGTCTGCTGCTCCAGCTCGCGCAGACCCGTCTGGCCCGCGGAGGACGCGCTCATGAGGGCCGTCACCTGCACCTGGGCCACGCCGAAGCCCTGGCGCAGCGGCTCGAGCAGGGTGGCGAGCGCGGTCGTCACCGCCGAGGGCAGGGCCACGATGCGGCCCTTGAAGGAGGCCTCGAGCAGCTCGGAGTTGAAGCCGGGGAGCACCAGGGGGACGTTGCCATCGGCGCGGAAGGCGGGGCTGACGTCCACCACCCAGGCCCCCGCGGCCTGGGCCGCCGGAGCGAGCGTGCGCGACACGTCCGCCGGCGTGGCGAACAGCACCAGGCCCTTGCCCCGGAAGTCCTCGGGCGTGGCCGCCTCCACCTCCAGGGTCTCCTCGCCGTACTCCAGCTCCTCGCGCTCGGAGCGCTCCGAGGCCAACACGGTGAGCTGCTCGGCGGGGACGCCCCGGTCGAAGAGGGCGGAGAGCACCTCGGTGCCCACCACGCCCGTGGCGCCCACCACGGCGATTTGCAGGTTCTCGTTCATGCCGGTCCCTTTACCCCAGCCCCCGGCACGAGTGGCATCACTCGTCGTCGGCGACGACGGAAGCTCACGCGGAGTTGACTCCAGGTCATGTAGGTCAAGACGCCACACCACTCGGAGCCGACGACGGAGTTCTCCGGAGCGTACGCCCACCTGGCGTGAGCAGTCATGTTACGCTGCGTCACCTGGGAGGTGGTGCGCATGAGCGAAGCCGGGGCGGCCGGGCCCGTGGACGAGCAGGAGCGGCAGCGGGTGTTGAGGCACTCGCGGATGCGGCAGCTACAGCACGACTCGCCAGAGGAGCACCTGCCCCAGGTGGGCATGGAGGTGGCCGGCTACCGGCTGGAGGCGAGGCTGGGCACCGGCGGCCAGGGCACCGTGTTCCGAGCCTGGCGCGAGGGGCGGCTGTTCGCGGTGAAGTTCATCTTCCTGCCGCGTGCTGCGCGCTGGGCCTGGCGCGAGCTGGACGTCATGGTGAAGCTGTGGCGCGCCGGGGGCCTGCCGCTGGAAGGACATGGCCTGTGGCCCGCCCGCGAGCCGCTCTTCCTCTTCCTCGTCACGCCCTTCG
>NZ_PZOX01000023.1 GCF_003044305.1 Vitiosangium sp. GDMCC 1.1324
TGTCCGCGATGATGAACTTGCGCCGGGGCGTGGCGAAGTAGCGGTAGGCCACGTCGATGGTGATGCCCTGCTCGCGCTCGGCACGCAGCCCGTCCATGAGCAGCGCCAGGTTGACGTACTCATCCCCGCGCGCCTTGCTGGTGCGCTCCACGGCCGTGAGTTGGTCTTCGAAGATGGACTTGGTGTCGTAGAGCAGCCGGCCGATGAGCGTGCTCTTGCCGTCGTCGACGGAACCGGCGGTGGCGAACCTGAGCAGCTCCATTTAGAAGTATCCCTCGCGCTTACGGTCTTCCATGGCCGTCTCGCTGAACTTGTCGTCGGCGCGGCTCGCGCCACGCTCGGTGACGCGCGAGGCCGAGACCTCTTGGATCACCTGCTCCACCGTGGAAGCGGTGGACTCGACGCAGGCGGTGCAGGTCATGTCACCCACGGTACGGAAGCGCACCTGGGCCATTGCAGCCTGCTCACCCGGGAGCAGAGGCAGGTAGGGCGAACACGCCATGAGCATGCCATCGCGGCGGAACACCTCGCGCCGGTGGCTGAAGTAGATGGAGGGGAGCGGAATGCGCTCCTGGGCGATGTACTGCCAGATGTCCATCTCGGTCCAGTTGGACAGAGGGAAGACGCGGATGTGCTCACCGCGGCGGTGGCGGCCGTTGTAGAGGCTCCACAGCTCGGGGCGCTGGTTCTTGGGGTCCCACTGGCCGAACTCGTCGCGGAAGGAGAAGACGCGCTCCTTGGCGCGGGCCTTCTCCTCGTCGCGGCGGGCGCCCCCGAAGACGGCGTCGAACTGGTGCTTCTCGATGGCGTCCAGCAGCGGGGCCGTCTGCAGGCGGTTGCGGGAGGCCCGAGGGCCCTTCTCCTCCACCAACCGGCCCGAGTCGATGAACTCCTGCACCGAGGCCACTTCCAGCCGGGCGCCCAGGGCGGCCGCGCGCTGATCTCGGTACTCGAGGACCTCGGGGAAGTTGTGGCCGGTGTCCACGTGCAGCAGCGGAAAGGGGAGCGGGGCAGGCGCGAAAGCCTTTTCAGCCAGCCACAGCATCACCGCTGAGTCCTTCCCTCCCGAGAACAGGAGGACGGGTCGGGCGAATTCAGCCACCACTTCCCGGATGATGAAGATGGACTCCGCTTCCAGGGACTGCAGATGCGACAGCTCGTAGCTCATCCAGTCACAGCATCCCCTGGGTGGGTTCCCAATGTCCATACTTGTACGGGAAGACCGGGAAATGTTGTATTCAGGATGTTGGTTTGGCTTTCCCCTTGCTCACGAAGCGCAGGTGTGTGTAGCCCGCCCACGGCAGAAGGTGGGCTCCAGCGGGGGCGTGAGGGGAGGGGAGAGCCTCGGCGGGCGCGGCGTCGTTGGCCGGCTTCACGGCTTCGAGGAGGGAAGTGCCGGGGCGCCGTTCCCTGTCGCGGCGCTCATCAGCGGTTCCGAGCGGGGGCTCGGTGGGGACTGCCGGCTGGGACGATCAGTCCGGAGACGTACGGTCCAGGGCTCCGGGCGGCGCAGCCGGCGCGCCGCATGACTTCTCCGCGTGACTTCAGGAGGCTCGGGGCAGTTTGCGACGGCCTATGCCATCCTCCGCGTCGTCCGACTCATAGTAGAGGGTCGCCCCTCCCTCGTCGTAGACGACCAGCACGCGTTCACTCTGATCCAACAGGCCCGTGGCGGCGGCTTCCGCCTTGCGGACCAGCGTGTCGGTCCGCTCGGGATGCTTCTTGGTGTTGCCTGTACGTGTTGACGCACCGGGCATGTGGGAAACGGCTCCTTGAGCCCTCACATACGGCGAGGGGGGTAGCGTGCTATAGCCAACGGGAGACTTCGTTGACAAGCGCTTGACATGACCCGCCCGGTCGCGGGGTAAGGAAGCGTCATGAATCGACGCTTCCTCCCGTGGATCGTGTTCACTCTGGGGCTGTCCATGGCCGCCTGGGCCCAGCCTGCCCCGTCCCCCAAGCCCGTCAGGCCTGCCCGGCTCTCGGATTCGCACACCCCCGCCTGGCTGCCCCGGGGGGCCTTCCTGGGCACCTTCATCCGGGACGGGGCCGTCGTCCCCGAGGTCCGCCTTCAGTGGCACCTGGTGTTCTACCAGGGCCGCCGGGACACGCTCGGGCTGCTCATCGAGCCCACCGCCGCCTTCGCCGCCGCCAAGCCGGACACGGTCGTCGAGAACGCCAGCGTCCCCATGACGTCGCTCCAGCTCTACTCGCTGCTGCTGAGCATCGGGTACACCAGCCGGCTCGAGTCCGGCCTCGAGTGGGGCTTCCAGGTCGGCACCGGCCCCGCCTGGTTCCAGTCGCGCTTCCGCGGTGGCTCCAAGAGCGAGGAGTCCTACTGGGTGGGTCTCCTGGATGGCCGTGCTCGCCTCGGCTACCGCTTCGGCCCCGTGGCCCTGGGCGTGGCGGTGGGGTATGGTGATCCCTACAACTACAAGAGGTCGAGCCTGGCCCGTCCCTATATAGGCGGCCTGCAACTCGGACTGTATGCGGACTGGCGCTAGGCGCCTCTGGACCCTGACCCCCCGGGTGGGGTGAAGTGCGTAGCGAATGGTCGAGCTTCTCAGCCTTCATATCGGCCGCTTCCAGCGAGAGCGGGCGGAGTACGAGAGGACGCTGCCTCCGGCGGTGCTCGTCTTCACGCCCGCGAGCGCGGCAACGCAGCCGCTCGAGGACGATGACGAGACGCATCACCACTTCCGCACCCTCACCAACGTGTCCACGCCGATGCTGGGGGTCGGGGAGCCGATCGTCTTTCCAGTCATCAAGAATCAGGAAAACGCGTTCGGCCGGGGGATCACCGTGGGGCGCACGGGGAACAACGACGTGGTGCTGGATGATGGCACCGTGTCGCGCTTTCACGCCTGGTTCCAGCGCGAGACCGACGGGCGCTACATCCTCACGGATGCGGGCTCGAAGAATGGTTCGTACGTGGCGGGCGTACGGTTGACGCCTCGGCGTCCGTCTCTGCTCACGGACGGTAGCCGCCTGCGCTTCGGCCAGGTGGAGGTCACCTTCTACCTGGCGAGTGGTTTCACCAAGGTGCTCGCGAGGCGGTTGGGACCGTGAGCTTGTCAGCCCTTCCACGGGCTTCGTAACCTTTGAGTCACCCCTCTGGGGGGGAACAGGGAGCGTTCGCGGTGCCATTGATGACAGAGGCGTTCGGCCTGACCGACGTGGGCCGGAAGCGGCAGCACAATGAAGATTCGATGCTCGTGGACGCCTCGCTCGGCCTGTTCATCGTGGCCGATGGCATGGGAGGGCACGCCGCCGGTGAGGTGGCCAGCAACCGCGCCACCGAAGTGGTCCGCCAGCACATGGTGTCCAACCGGCACCTGCTCAAGGATCTGAGCACCAACACGAGCCAGGACGCTCGCAACGCGGCCCAGGCCCTGATGGAGGTGGCCATCCAGCGCGCCTGCGCGGACATCTTCCGCATGGCCCTGGCCGACCCCAGCAAGCGCGGCATGGGCACCACCTTCGTGTGCCTGGCCGTGAGCGGCAACAAGGGCGTCATCGGCCACGTGGGTGACTCGCGCATCTACCTGGTGCGTCACGGCCAGTGTCACCGGCTCACCGAGGATCACACCCTGGTGGCCGCCCAGCTCAAGGCCGGCACCATCACCAAGGAGCAGGCCGCCACCTCGCAGTACCGCAACGTGATTACGCGCGCGGTGGGCATCCAGGAGTCCGTCCAGGTCGACACGCTGATCGTCGACCTGTTCCCCGGAGACCTGTTCCTGCTGTGCTCGGACGGCCTCCACGGCTACCTGGATGACGACGAGGTGCTGCCGCTGGTGCAGGGCACGCCCCCCACGGATCTGCCCAAGCGCTTCGTGGACCTGGCCAACGAGCGCGGTGGCAAGGACAACATCACCGCCGTGGTGGTGAAGGTGTCCGGCGAGGGCACGCTGGAGGCGGAGACCTCCGAGGCGCAGAGCCGCATGGAGGCGCTGCGCAAGATTCCGCTCTTCCGCCACCTCACGTACAAGGAGCAGACGGCGGTGCTGTCCATCGCCACCACGCGCACCTTCCCGGCCGGGAGGGAGATCGTCGTGGAGGGCCAGCCCGGTGAGGAGCTCTTCGTGGTCATCCGCGGCCGGGTGGTCATCGAGAAGAGCGGGGTGGAAATCGCCGAGCTGCGGCCTGGCGGACACTTCGGCGAGATGGGCCTCATCGACAACGCCCCTCGCTCGGCCACCGTGCGGGCGGTCGAGCCCACGCGCACCATGGTCATCTCCCGCTCGGACCTGATGGGCCTGATGAAGCGCGAGTCCATCCTGGCCGTGAAGATGCTCTGGAGCTTCGTCCAGGTGCTGTCGGATCGGCTGAGGGCCACCAACTCGGAGCTGAGCGAGGCCCGGCAGGAACTGGCGGTGGCGCAGGCCATCCAGCCGTTCGCCGAGGAGTGAGCACCCGGCGCCGGGAAGGCGTCGGGCGGACGACTCGGAGGAATGAACCGGCGGAAATGTCGGTTGGCAGGCCGGTCGCGGGGGTAACGTCCCGCGCCGTCCGATGCGCAAATGGCTCATCATAGGGGCGGCTGCCGCCCTGGTCGTCGTGGCGGTGGCGGTGTTGTGGCCTCAGGACGAGGCACCTCCGTCTCCGGTTCCGTCCGCGCCCTCGGCGCGTGCGCTCCCCGAGTTCGAGTCGGTGGAGGTGTCCTCCGGGGATGCCGAGGGCCTCACTCTCACCGGACGGGTGCTGGATTCCACGGGGCGGCCCGTGGCCGGAGCCGACGTCTTCCTGGCCGCGAGTGCGCAGAAGACCCTCACCTCGGTGCGCTGTGACGAGTGTGGCCAGGCGCTGCTGGCCTGTCCGGCCCGGGAGAGCGGCCTGCACGCGCTGGCCTTCTTCGAGCAGGCGCGCGGCTTCCTCCAGCCGAAGGCCACCACGCGTACGGACGCCCAGGGGCGCTTCCGTTTCGAGCACCTGGCCGGGGTCTCCTTCTCCGTCTGGGCCCGGGCCTCGGGCTTCGGCGCCGCCATGCGCGAGCGCGCGGCCCCGGGCGAGCCGGTGGACCTGTACCTGCCCCCGACGCGGAGCATCGGCGGACAGGTGGTGGACGACGCGGGACGGGGCCTCCCGGGCGCGCACGTGTACGCGGTGTCCCGCAAGGTGCCCCTGCCGTCCGAGGCCGTGACGGGGCCAAATGGCTCCTTCACGCTGTCCGGGCTGGGGGAAGGTCCCTTCTACGTGCTGGCCACCGCGAGGGGGTTCCTTCCCACGGTGGAGCCCCTGGTAGAGGCGGGTCCGCAGCCGGTGCGTTTGAGTCTGGAGCCCTCGAGGACGCTGGAGGTGCGCGTCACCCGCCACGGCGCCCCCATGACGGCCACGGTGCGGCTGAAGGCGGACCACCTCGCGCGGGAGGTTCGTGCCGAGGGCGGCGTGGCGCGCTTCGAGGATCTGTACCCGGACGAGCTGGTGGTATCGGCCGAGGCCGGGAAGCTGGGGGCCACGCCGCGCACCCTCACGCTGAGCGAGCGCCTCACGCAGGTGACGCTCGAGTTGGAGGACGCGGGCACGCTGCTCGTCACGGTGGTGGACGAGGCCGGACAGCCGGTGCCCTCTCCGGAGTTGGTGCTGCGCACCGTCCGGGGCAAGCCCATCCAGACGCAGAAGCCCTCCACGGGAGCGCTGGTGCAGTTCGGCCCGCTGGCCGTGGGGGACTACGTGCTGGAGGGTCACGCGACGGGCTTCCGGGACGCCCAGCTGCCAGCGCGGGTGAAGCAGGGTGAGACGACGTTGGAACTGGAGATGGCTCGCGCCACGCTGATTTCGGGGCAGGTGCTGGATCAGTACGGCCGGCCAGCGCCCAACGTGTCGGTGCTGGTGCAGCCCACGGGCGAAGCGGTGTTGTCGGATGCGGAGGGCCACTTCACGGCGGCGGTGCCCACGCCGGGCCTGTACGAGCTGCATGCGCACCACTCCGAGTGGGGCGGCGGGCAGCTGAAGGTGACGGCTCCGGCGGAGGGCGTGAAGCTGGAATTGGAGCCTCGGGCGTCGCTGGAGGTGACGGTGATGGGGGAGGGGCGCCGGCTGGAGGGCGCGGACGTGGTGCTGTGGGTGGACAACGAGAACATCTTCCGCAGTGACAGCTCCTCCGGGCCGGACGGCATGGTGCCCATGCGCGGGCTGCCGCCGGGGACGTACTCGCTGGTGGCCACGCACCGGGACTACCTGCCCTCGGAGCGGCAGAAGGTGGTGGTGGAGGACGGGCAGACGCAGCGGGTGACGGTGACGCTCGAGCCCGGGGCGGCGCTCCGGGGCGATGTGGTGGACACACGGGGTGCTCCGGTGGCGGGCGCCTCGGTGTCGGTGCTGCCTCGCATGGCCGAGCCGGTGACGACGGACACACAGGGACACTTCGAGGTGCGCGCGCTCAAGCCCGGGAATCCCTACCTGGTGGAGGTGCGGCACTCGGGATACGACCAGCGCGATCGCGTGCAGGGCTCGCCCGGGGGGGAGCCGGTGCACGTGGTGCTGGAGGCTCGTGGGACGTTTAGGGGTCGGGTGGTGGCCGACGATGGCGAGCCGGTGCGGCGCTACCGCCTGGACGAGCATGACGTGACGAGCCCGGACGGGCGCTTCGAGGTGGCGCTGCCCACGGCGGGCGATCGCGTCATCGTGTCGGTGGAGGCGCCGGGCTTCGAGCCGCTGATGGTGGACAAGCCGGCGCAGCCGAACGATCTGGGAGACCTGGTGCTGGAGCGGGCGCCGTCGGTGACGGG
This sequence comes from Vitiosangium sp. GDMCC 1.1324, assembly GCF_003044305.1. GTDB lineage: Bacteria > Myxococcota > Myxococcia > Myxococcales > Myxococcaceae > Archangium. The sequence goes on from NZ_PZOX01000023.1 coordinate 6,732, forward strand.
GCTGGTGCGGGACGCGGGTGGCGGACCGGTGGCGGACGCGGTGGTGGGGTGTGATGCGTGCGAGGACTCGGTGATGACGGGGCCGGACGGGCGCTTCACGCTGCCGAGCCCGCCCTTCGTGGCGAAGTTCACCGTGTCGGCGCGCAAGGGGCGGTTGAGCGCGTCGGCTCCGGCCTCGCGCGAGGGGCAGCGGACGGTGGAGCTGGTGCTGAAGCCAGCCACGCGGCTGACCGGGGCGGTGTACCGGCCCGATGGCACGCCGGCGGCGGGCTTCCAGTTGGAGGGCGTCAACGCGGACCGGAGCGAGCCCATCAGCATCGTCACGGGGCCGGACGGCCGTTACAGCGCCGACGTGTCACCGGGGAACTACCGCTTCGCCCTGGGCTCGGCGCGGGAGTTCTCCGGCGAGCCGGCGCTCCTGGTGCAGGTGGACGGAGGGGAGAAGCGGTTGGACTTCGGACCGGCGCCCGGGACGGCCTCGCTGACGGTGCAGCTCAAGTCCGAGCGCGGCAAGGCGCTGTGGGTGATCGCCGGGGACGTGAGCGCCGTGGGCAACCCGCCGAGGGAGTTGATGCGGACGAGCTACGGGCAGTTGCTCTACCAGCCCCGTGGCGAGCGGATCACGCTGCAGGGCTTTCCGCCGGGCCGCTACACGGTGGTGTGGTCGAACTTCCACGTGGACACGGCGGAAGGGCCCATGGTGCGCACCGTGGACCTGCCGACCTCGGGAGACGTGGTTCTCGGCCCGTGAGCCCGAGGTTTTTTCAACTTCGCGTGCAACCTCGCGCCGCCTTCCGTGTTGGAGGCGCTACGCAAGGAGGAAGCACGAATGAAGTGGACCTGGAAGACGGGCCTCATCCCGGTGGGCGGGTTGTTGGCGCTGGGCAGTATCGGCTGTGGACCCGGGGGGAATGGTCTTGAAGGCCTCTCCGACACGAACCTTGGTACGTCGCGTGCGGCCCTGACGGTGTACGAGCAGGCCGCGGTGGACACGGCCAACACCTCACCGGACTGTACGTCGCTCGGGGACTTCTACTGGGAGATCGGCAGCGGCACGGCGAAGCTCTTCGGCTTCTCACGAGGCAGCACCGTGTCCGAGACGACGGTGTTGCCGCTCGCCTCCGCGAGCAAGTGGCTCTACGCGTCCGCCTATGTGCAGTCCAAGGGCTACGTGAACCTCGGAGCGGCCGAGAAGAAGCAGCTCAATTTCACCAGCGGCTACCTCGAGAGCACGGACGACGTCACCTGCGGGGACGTGGGGACGACCGTCTCGGAGTGCTACGGCTCGGACTACAAGAACGTCTCGTACCACTCCGGCGAGGACGGCAACTTCTTCTATGACGGCGGCCATATGCAGAAGCTCGCCACGGACGACATGGGGTGGAGGAGCGGCACGGGCGTGGCCAGCGTCGTCAGCTGGCTCAACGGTCAGTTGGGCACCAGCCTGCCGGAGTCCTCTGGCGCCGTCGCCGTGGCCGGCGGGTTCAGGGGCAGTGCGGCGCACTACCGCGTCTTCCTCCAGAAGCTGCTCACCAACCAATACGCCATGTCCGTGAGGCTGACTGCGGACGCCGTGCCCGCCTACCCGGGTGGCCCCGGCGTGTCGAACACGCCGTGGGTGTCGGGTCAGGCGTACTATGGGCTTGGGCACTGGTTGGAGCGCGAGCTCGTGAGCGATGTCTGGCGGATGACGGGTCACTCCTCACCGGGGCTGTTCGGGTTCTACCCATGGGTGGATGCCGGGAAGAGCCAGTACATGCTCCTGGCCCGGGCGCGTCTGATCGGCCCTGAGCACGAGGGCGAGCAGTCGCGCGTTTGCGCGCACAAAATCCGCAAGGCCTACGAGCTGGGAGTGCCTCAGCTGTAGGCATTCGCCGCGTTCCCCCCTTTCGTTGCCGCGGGGCTGCCCGGAGCCGGGGCTCGGCTCCGCGCTCGTCAGGAGCGCTGAAGGCGATGCCTGGCTGCCCATCCGACCGGCGGCCTGACCCATGCTCCCGGGGGTTGTGCAGGGCTGGCAACATCTGGAAGCAACCGAGGAGGTTGCGAGTCCGGCCCCAGGCGCATAAGGAATCCAGCATGGTGGCTTCGGCTCTGCAGGGACGCCGGGTGATCGTCGGAGTGGGTGGCGGCATCGCGGCGTACAAGGCGTGTGAGTTGGTGCGCGAGTTGGGGCGCGCCGGTGCGCAGGTGCGGGTAGCGATGACGGCGGCGGCCAAGGAGTTCGTCACGCCGCTCACGTTCCAGGCGCTCAGCGGGCACCCGGTGCTGACGGACTACTTCGATCCGTCGCAAGAGGGGAACTTCGGGCACCTGGACCTGGCGCGCTGGGCGGACCTGTACATCGTGGTGCCGGCGACGGCGGATCTCCTGGCGCGCATCCGGGCGGGGATGGGGAACGACGCGGTGACGACGTCGCTGCTGGCGTTCCGAGGGCCAGTGCTGCTCGCGCCCGCGATGAACGTGGCCATGTGGGACAATGAGTTGACCCAGGAGAACGTGGCGGCGCTGAGCTCGAGACCGCGCTTCCACTTCGTGGGGCCCGGGGCGGGGTTGCTCGCGTGCGGGGACGTGGGGGCGGGGCGGCTCGCGGAGGTGGGCACCATCGTGGAGGCGGCGGCGCGTCTGTTCGCCGAGGGCCCCCTGGCGGGCCGGCGGGTGCTCATCACGGCGGGGCCCACGCGCGAGTACCTGGATCCAGTGCGGTTCATCTCCAATCCGTCGACGGGGAAGATGGGGCTGGCGCTGGCGGAGGCGGCGAGGGCGATGGGGGCGCAGGTGACGGTGGTGCTGGGCCCGGTGGGGGAGGTGGCGCGGGACAGCTACGAGGTGGTGGACGTGGTGAGCGCCGAGGACATGGCGCGCGAGGTGCTGGCGCGGGTGGACGAGGTGGATTGCTTCATCGCGTCGGCGGCGGTGAGCGACTGGAAGCCGCAGACGCGCGAGGCCCAGAAGGTGAAGAAGTCGGAGGGGCCGGAGTCGCTGACGCTGGTACGGACTCCGGACGTGCTGGCCGAAGCCTCGCGGCGGGTGTCGGGGCAGGCGCGCCGGCCGGCGCTGGTGGGATTCGCGGCGGAGACGCAGCGGGTGGTCGAGTACGCGCGTGAGAAGCTGGCGCGCAAGGGGCTGGACGCGATCGTGGCGAACGACGTGACGGTGCCCGGAGCAGGCTTCGGAGTGGACACGAACCATGTGACGGTGCTGACGCGGGACGGCAAGCAGCAGGAGCTGTCCGGGACGAAGCGCGAGGTGGCCCGTTCCATCCTGGAACTCGTCGCCGACTATCTCCCGAGGTAAATGCTCGTTCGGCGGAACGTCTGGATGCGTATCGGCTCAGCTCGAAGAGGAATCTGCCTCATCGTAAGCCTTCGTGGCGGTCTCCCAATACTTCTTGCCCTTTTGATCGAGCAACAAGTCACCCGGGAGCGGTGCTAGCATTTCTTCTGGTATTTCGCGCTTGAGGATGTATTCCACCAGGATGCTGGCTTGGAGGCAGGTGGAGAGCTGTTTGACATACTCTCGGATGGGCTGTTCTCCAGGGTAGACGCCCTGCTCGATGAGCGCGGCTGTTTCATTGATCCCCTCGATTTTGGCGTACAGCCCGACGAGTTCTCCGACCAGCTGGCCATTTCCGATTTCGCCGAGGGCGCCAGTGCTGGATTTGTATACATGATCGGGTGTGAATACCTGGCGCATCTTGGGCAGGTTGCCTTTGGTCATCGTCAATCGTACCCCCTCACATCGAGACCAGAGGAACCCTCGAATCGCGGATACCTCCGCATGTAAAGCGATCAAGAGGGTTTCCCGCTTGCTTTGCCTGGTCTCCTTCTGCTTTCGGAGGTCATGTTTTCGAACTCGCCAGTTGTTGAACTGCGTGGCGATGAAGGCGAGTGCTGCTCCGAGCACGGCAATCGCAACGGGTGTATCAAGCCATGACGTTTGTGTTTGCATGGGCGATCCTGGGACGTGCGTGGTGTGCGGACTCGGGTCAGAACCCGAGCGGCATCAGGAAGGCCGTGCCGTTCTGCGTGCCCGTGCGGTAGCTCAGCGGTGCGCCGACGACGAGCGTCGGAGGGAAGCGCTCGCTCCCCGCCATCAACGCCAGGTCGTTGCCGAAGCCCGAGCGCTCCCTCACGTCTCCCGTCAGCGTGAGCCACGGTGAGCGCGCCCGGGTCATCTCCGGTCCTCCCTCGTAGACGAACACCGCGCCTCCTCCGTCCGAGGCCACCGACGCGCCCGGCGCGCTCACCGCCAGCTCCGGCACGCCATCGCCATTCAGGTCCACCCCTCCCGCGAGCGCCGCTCCGAAGCCCACGGGCCGCGAGCGGTGCACCAGTACCTGGGGCATCAGCGTCTTCTCCAGCGCGCTCACCAGCACCTCGCCCGAGGCGGGCCTGCGCTTCACCAGCTCCGCCGTGTCGAACAGCAGCACTGCGGCCTGCGCCACGCCGTCATGAGGCACGCTCGTCGCGCTCACCGCCAGATAGTCCGCGCCGCTTCTGCCCAGCACTCGGCCCACGCGCGCCGTCGCCACGCCCAACCCCATATAGGTGTTGCCCACGTCCGTGCCGGTCGCCAGCCGCACCGTTGCCGGAGCCGTGCGCCCAGCACACTTCGCCCCGCTCGCGTCGAACCCGAACAGCACCACGATGCCCGACCGGCTGCTGTCATCCGCGTAGCGCCACGCCACCTCGTCGCAGCCGTCCCCGTCCAGGTCCCCCAGTGCCGCCGGTGCCGAGGTCACCTGTGGAATGGAAGGAGACGTCGCGTAATAGGGCGACGAGTAGACGGGGTTGCATCCCATCGTCCGTTTCGCCAGCGTGGCGTCATCTGGAGCGCGCCCCAGGAAGAGCTCGAAGCCGTTGTTGCGCAGCACCCCGATGTCCTGCCGGCCGTCCCCGTTGGCGTCGAAGCCGCCCACCACCCCGCGTCCGACTCCCGAGCGCGGACAGGTGCCACCCATGGCGATGCATCCCGCGGTGATGTCGCCCAGCGCCCACAACCGATAGGCGGGTTTGAAGCTCCCATCCGTCTGGGCCAGCGACACCAGCACACCTCCCGCCGGCAGGTCCGAGCTTGGAAGGCACTCGGGACGGAGCTGGGCGTAGGCGTCCTTGAGCTCGGTGGTGCTCGCGGTGGCCCTCGGGATGATGAGGCCCGGCGCGCCCAGCACCAGGTCCGCCCGTCCATCCCCGTTGAAGTCCGTGAAGGCCACGTCCGTGCCCACGCTTCGTCCGTTGTACAGCGGTGCGAACGCCCCCTCCGCCACGAGCGTGCCCGCGCCACCTCCTGCGCCATGCGCCCAGGCCCGGCCCACCGAGAGATCGGTGCCATCGCCGTTCGCCCCCGGGCCTGACCAGCCCGGCGAGCCCACCAGCGCCACCAGATTCCCTGTCGCACCCTTGCCCAACGCCACGGCCTCGCCGAAGCGTTCCAGGCTCGGCCGCGCGGGCACCATGCAGCTCGTGCGCGTCCACTGCTCGAGCGAGCTGCCCGCCTTCATGAAGCCGTCCACCCGTCCGGTGAAGGCGCGTCCCTCCGCCGAGGCCCGTCCCGCGAAGACCACCAGCCCCGCGCTTCCCGGCAGTGGCCATGCCGCGAGCCCCACCCCGAAGGTGTCCGACTTCGCCAGTCCTGACAGGACGGCTCGCGGCGTGTTGAGGGCGGCGCCCCGGCCCAGGCTCGTCAGCGGGTACACCAGCACCTTGCCCGCCATGCGCAGCGAGCCTCCCCCCGAGGACACACTCGCGTAGGGCGCGCCCAGCAGCAGCTCCGGGCCGGGTTCCCCGTCCACGTCCGCCACGGCCCAGCTCCGTCCCGCCATGATGGCGCGCTCGTCCCCATAGAACCGGGCGAAGGCATCCGCGAGCTTCAACTGCGCCGGCGTGTTCGAGGGCTCGCCCGAGGGCGTGTACGCGCTCAGGTCGAAGAGCAGTGCTCCTCCCGCGTTCGTCATCGCGCCCAGGCCGCCGCTGCCGCGCAGGTCCGGCGAGTCCGCACGTTCTGCCGCCACCAGCAACAGCGGGGGCCGCGAGCCCTCGCCCGGGGCGGTGCCCAATCGCCAGGTCCCCTCGCCGCCGTCCGCCGTGGTCGTGGGCAGCACGAACACATCCGGAGTGACTCGGAAGCGCGGGGCTTCGGGGCGCGCGAAGAAGACGGAGACCGCGGGCTGCACCACTCCCACGGAGCTGCCATCGGCCTTGAAGCGCGAGGTCTTTCCCAGTGCGGCCACGTCTGGCAGCCCGTCCCCGTTGAAGTCCGCCACCACCATCGCCTGTCCCAACCCCGTCCTGGAGCGGGACTCGATGGCACTGCTCATCCCCAGGTCGCTCCCGCCGAGACGGATGGAGGGCAGATCGGGCACGGGCTGTCCCGGGGCGAGCAGGAAGATGTCCACGATGCCCCGGCCCGCGAACCGCGGAGAGGGGGCCAGATCACCCGCGGGCGAGCCCACGAGCAGGTCCAGGTTCCCGTCCCCATCCACGTCGTCGAGCGCCACGCCGGTACCGAAGGCGTCCCGTCCCAACCCGGCGAGCGGCGGCCGCAGGCGCTCCGGTCCCTTCGTCCCGAAGCGGTACAGGTACACCGCGCCCGAGCTCTCGGTGGTGACGTCCGCTCCTGGAGAGGAGACCACCAGCTCCGCTTTTCCGTCATGGTCCAGGTCGCCCGCCGCCAGGGCGTCACCGAACCTCGCCGTGTCCGTCTCTCCGGTGAGCACCCAGGTGGGCTCCGAAGGCAGACCCGCGGCGCTCCCCTTGAAGATGAGCACCGCGCCGCCCTGGGGCCGAGCGAGGTCGCTCTCCGGCCGTCCCACCGCGACGTCCGGCACTCCGTCTCCATCAAAGTCCGCCGTCACCACCGAGGCCGTGTCCGTGAGCTGCCCGTGGGCGATGGTGTCGCGCGACAGCTCCGACAGCACGCGCACGGACACGGTCGCCGTCTGCTTCGTGAAGGGATCCTCCGCCTTCAGCACCGCCGTGCCCGTGGCACCCGGCTCGGCCGAGAAGTGTCCATCCTCCACCGTGCCGGGGCCGGACAGCTTCGTCCAGACCACGTGCTCGCTGCCGCCCACCGTCGCCAGCGGCACCGACGAGCCCGCGGGCAGTGCCAACCGCTCCGGGTCCCCGCGCAGCACCGCATCCTCGCGCACCTCGTACAGGAGGAGTGCCTCGTCTCCTGCCCGGCCATCCCGCACCCGCACCAGGTCCACGCCCTGTCCCGGGCCCGCCGTGTACTGGCCCGAGGGCGTCAGCGTGCTGCCCGCCTCGCTGCGCTCCAGCGTGAATTCAGGCTCGCCCAGCAGCCCCGTCACCCGCACCTGGAAGAACGTGCCCGGCTTCACCAGGACCCGCGTGGGCGCCACATCGAAAGCAGCCACCACGGCCACCCGTGCCCGCGCATCCCCGGGGCACCTCAGGTCCTCCACCACCAGGGTGTCCGTCGCTGGCGTGAGGCCCGCGACGAAGCGCGAGCCCCGCATCTCTCCCGAGGAGCCCCCGGGCTCGACGCGAAAGCGATAGGAGCCCGTGCCTCCCGAGGCCGTGAGCGTCACGGGCTCCTTCACTCGCACCTTCTCGGGGCTCGCGGTGAGGGCGAGTGGGGGAAGGCTCGCGCACGGGTCCACGGCTGCCGGAGGCTCGGAGGGTTTCTCCTCGGGGTGGCAGGCCGCGCACAGGAGCGCGAGCACGAGCGACACGCGGAAGACGGCTCGAGTCATGGTGGAACGCCTCACGGATTCGCGCCAGTGACAGTCCAGCGAGGGTCACGCCAACAGGGGCTGGAGGGGCTCGACACGTGTGAAGCCGTAGTCGAGACCGGCGGACGCCAGCACCGTCGCGATGATGTGATCGGGGAGGATATGGGTTCCATTGTTCGGGTCGCGGGCACCCGTCTTCAGGTCCACCACACCCGGGGCCATGCCGATGTCCCCGCTGTGCCCGAACACCTGGTTGTGCTTCAGCCCGGCCCCCATCAGCAGACAGCTGCTCGTCAGATGGTGGTCCCGGCCCGTGTTGGAGTTGATGAGCGGAGTGCGAGCGAACTCGGAGAAGGCCAGGAGGGTGGTGTGGTCCATGAAGTTGCCACCGGACGGATGTGGGGAGCGCCGCAGGTCATCCACCAGCAGGGCCAGTGCATCGAAGCCCGTGCGCAGGTAGGTGGCATGGACGGTCTGCGTGCCGAGGTGCGTGTCCAGGTTTCCCACCAGGTTGATGGACACGCACTGGCTGATGCCCTTCTTCAGGGCCGTGGCCACCATCGCCGCGCGCCCCGCCGAGCTGTCATAGGGCCCCGAGCCCGGCAGTCCGTAGAAGGCGCGGACTTCCGCGTTGGCCGGCAGCTCGAAGCGGAACGCGTTGTCCAGCCGGCTCGACAGCACCTGCTGCATCTGCCCGCGGCTCAACCGGTACCGGTCGCCCACGCCTCCAGCTCCGTATGCGGCCTGTTCACAGGTGATGGGCTGCCCACGCAGGTCCACCAACTGCTTCTCCAGCTCACTGTCGAGCTGCTGGGGGCTCGGTGACAGCGCGAGCAGCAGATCCTGCGACCGGTTCACCTTCAACGCGTTGGCGCTCCCCGGGTAGCGGTCGTTGTACGTCTCCATGTTGTAGGAGATGGAGGGGATGGGCACCCGGGGCACCATCTGCCCGACGATCTCCGTCGCCGTGGACGAGCCGCGCGCCGATGCTCCCAGGGGACGCGTACCGGTGATGAAGTAGCGCATCCCCTCTTCGTGCACGAGCGTGGTCATGTTGATGCCACGCACCACCGTCATCAGATCGTAGTGCGCGGCCAGCTTGCTCACCGCCGGGCCGAAGGTGATGTTGGACGGGGCCGCGCCCGGGCGCGTCGCCGGCACGATGGGCCTGGAGGGAAAGCTCGGATCGACGAAGAGGTTGTAGCCCGGGAGGATGCGCGTCTCTGGCACCCGCTCGGGGGTGAAGACGTCGGGGTCTCTCGGGTCCAGGGCGAGCAGTTGATCCCACCCTCCCGCGAAGAAGACGAAGACGAAACAGCGGTCCGGGGGGGCCAGCGTGGCCGCCTGCGCGAAGGCCCGGAAGGGAACGCCGCCCAGCAGGGAGGCGCCCAGGAATCCCGCGGTGGCCTTCAGGAAGGACCGGCGCTCGAGGCAGCTCTCATGGTTCTTCTTCATGGTGGTCTCTCCCCGGGCCGTCAGTAGGTGAGGAAGCGCGAATCCGTCATCAACGCGATGCACACCGCCGCCAGCGCCTGATGGCGCTTCCGGGTGGTCTCCGCTCGCGCCGCCGCCTGCGAGAAGAAGCCCGTCCAGCGCGTGAGCTCGTCTCCCTGAAGGGGCGTGCCCCAGAATCGGATGGACAGGTACACGAGCAGCTCACGCACCTGCGCGTCGGTGAGCTGGCGCAGATCTCCGAGCTCCCCAGGCACGGTGCGGCTGAGCACGCGGGCCTCCGGGGAAGCCTGGGTCAGCTCGGCGGACGCCTGGGCCAGACACACGTCGCGAGCCCCGTCCTCGAGGAACTTGGCGAAGACGAGGTTGGGCTCGATGCTCTCGATGTTGACGAGCGCGTAGTCCGCCTGGCCCATCGTGGTCGCCAGGCTGTCGAGTCCCGTCCAGGGGCGGCCCACGGTCACCTCGATGGAACGGGCGAGCTGGCTGACGGTGATGCGGCGCGGGGAGCGCCCCACGCGGCCGTTCTGAAGATCCGGGTCTGGCAGCGGCGCGGTCGTGTCCCCGTGTGGGTTGGGCACGGGCTCGAGCTGCCCGTCCACCGGAGGCGGAGCCACGGAGGACTTCTCACACGCGGTGGCACCGAGCGTGAGCAGCGCGAACAGGAGCAGGCGGCGCATCAGTCGATCCTCCGGTAGGCATCCGTCATCACCACGCGCTCGATGAGCGCCTTGAAGCGGTAGCCGTCGCGGGCGAAGCCATCGGCGAGTGGCTGGAGGTAGAGGCGCTGCTCCTCTGCCGACATGGGCCGGCCGAGGAACTCCTGCCAGACGCGCTGCACCGTGCAGCGCTCCAGCTCACCTGTCTGGAGCATGCGCTGCACCAGCAGCCGGGGACCGCCGTCGATGGATTGCTCCTCGTCCGCCGAGCGGTAGAGGTACGTCTTGAGCATGCCCAGCGAGCTGGCCCCATCACCGTCGGAGGCCTGCATCACGTACTGGCCGCACTCACCGCCGCAGAAGAGGTTGTTGGCGAGCGCGCAGTCGCGGCACCTGGGGTCATAGCGGGGGAAGTGGTCCGGGTCGAGGAAGAGCGCAGTGCGCTCGGCGAAGCGTCCCCAGTGGGCGCCGGTGGGCTCGATGGTGGCGTGGCAGGCGTTGCAGCCACAGCGTTTGGCCAGGTTGTTCTCGCGGTTGCAGGAGTCCTCGGGGGGCGGAGGGCGCGCGTTGGCCGGAGGGACGAACGACCGGCACAGGAAGGCCGAGTAGAAGTGGTTGACGCGGGAGCGCTGGGTGGGGAAGCGGTAGAGGTACGAGGCCGTGGTGAGCACGCCCGAGTGCTGGGGCCCGCGCACGTACTCCTTCCAGGTGTCGGTCTGCGCGAAGGGGACGACGGGCAGGACCTGTGGTTCCGCGGGAGGCGTCACGCTGAAGACGCCCACGCCCTGTTGGGGGGCGCGGTAGAGCTCGGACAGCGGGCCGTTGAGGAAGGAGCGGCGCGTGGTGAGGATGTTGAAATAGGGCTCGTCGCGGCGCACCACCGAGTCGGCGATGAGCTCGGGCTCGGTGTTGATGGCCGCCAGGCGGGCCTGGTGGGTGAAGCCATCCGGAGAATCACAGCGGCGCAGGCCCTCGCCGCAGCCGCACGTCCGGTCGCCGATGAAGCGCGTGGTGATGCAGGGCTCCAACGTCCAGGGGTTGGCCGTGCGCGCCTGCGCCTCGATGGCGCACACCCGCACCTCCGAGCGCTCCGCACTCCAGAAAGGCGCTGGCTGCGTCACATAGCCCTCGCGCTGGACACAACCGCGCTGGGGCTCGTAGGCGCCCTTGATGGCGACGCCCGTGCTGGTGAGCTTCAAGCCGAGGTTCAATGTGCAGCGGTCGAGCCGCGCCAGCGAGGTGCTCGGCGTGGGGCTGGGGTGCGCGAAGGCAACCACCCGGCCCGAACCATCCGGGGCCAGCACCTCCTGCGTGAGTGCGGCCGTGGTGGCTTTGCCGGGGTCGGGCAGACACAGGTACGGCACTCGCGTGCCGTTGGACTGGCGCCGCATGTCGCAGAAGAAGAGGTACCTGGCGGGGATGCGCCCCCTGGCCACCGCCACCTCACACGAGGTGATGGTGGCATCGGTGGGCGTCTGATCCAGCCGGGTGCAGGTGTAGTAGTTGGTGTCGTAGTCCCAACTCACGGGCAGCGGCACGCCGCGCTCGTCGTAGCGCTCCTGGGCGCAGGCCTCGGCGGTCGTGGGGAGCGCGGGGTCCGCATGCGGGTCCTGCCGGGCGGCGCCACAATCGTCCTGTGCGATGAAGCTGTCACAGCCCTGGCCGTAATCCCCGCGCAGCGGGCGGCTGCTGGGACCGCGCAGCGCCAGCGGATCCTCGGCCGAGCCTGTGCCCAACAGGCGCAGGTTGCCGTTGCCGATGATGCTGGCGCTCACGTTGCTCCACAGGAGCGCGCGGTGGTAGGCGCGGATGCGCCCGTAGAACTCCTCCTTCTGCATCAGTGCGCGGACGTCGTCGACCGTCACCTGACCCCTGGCCCGCGCCGCCTGGTACTCCTCGTACGTGGGCGGACGGCCGAGCAGATCCAGGGTGAGCTGACGCAGATGGCGCTCGAGGGGGACCTTCGACACCGGGGAGCACACGGGCTCATCCGCGAGCGCAGGGGACGCGGCCAGGAGCACGGCGGCGGCCAGGAGCGCGGGAACGCCGCGTGTGACGCTCACTTCATGACAGGAATTTCCATTGAAAGTCATACACTTGCTCTTCTGGAAGAGCGGCGGGTCGTCGCGAATTGCACACAGGTCATTGCAAGGACAGACGGACAAGCATCCGCGGTGGGTTCTTCATGGCGCCCCCGTCCAGCCTGGCCCGACATCTGGCGCGCCATTGAGCCTCATTCGCGAATGGGGTCAATTCACGGGCTGCCACGCGCCGTGGCCCCTGTCGGCCTCGAAACTCCCGCGAGATGCGTTTGTCTGCCTTTGCCCATCGGCGATGCCCCGGAAGGCGAGAGCACGTCATCCCCATGCTGTCCCAACCTCACCCGGAGGTATGGGGTTTCCTCCACGGGCCGGACGTGCCGGGCACCTGGGCCGCGGGGGTGATGGGCCCGGCGGGATGACCCTCCAGGTGGGTGGGCCACGCCGGGCGAGCGGGTCGGGGGGATACCGCCACCGGACTTCTCCGGGCCTGCCGGGGCGTGGCTCCGAGCCCTCCGGGAGAGGGCAGGGCAGGGGGGCGCGGGCCTCCGGACGCCCCCGTGGATTTCCCCCGTGGCGCCGGGCTCGACCCTGGGGTAAGCGTACAGGCGCCCTACCCGGCAGGCGGTTGAACCGAGGCCCTTGGGCCCATAAACCCTGGTGACCGTGAGCGAAGCCCCCGATACCTCGCAAGAGTTGAGCGAAGTGCTGGAGGACCTGCGCCGCCACCTCCTCTGGCAAGAGGAGGACGGTGGCCGGGTGCTCCAGGTGGACGCACGTCTGGCCGCCGAGCTGCGTGGCTCGGGCCTGCGTCCCCAGGCACTGCTGCGCGCCCAGGCCGCCAAGTCCACACCGTCTCCGGCCGCGCAGCCTCCGCCCCCAGCCGCCGTGCCCCCGGCGCCCCCCGCCGCGCGCCCGGTAGCCCCGCGTCCCATGTCCGCGGAGCCCGAGCGTCCCCTGGCCGCGCGTGCGCCGGAGCCACCCCCCGTCCGCCGGGAGGCCCCATCCGCGAAGCTCCTCGACGTCACCCCCCAGGTGCGCCCGCACGCGGACCCGCTGCCGGGCGTGGTGGAGGGCGAGCGGCCCACGTTGGATGAGATCCGCCGCGAGCTGGGCGACTGCCGCCGCTGCAAGCTGTGCACCGGGCGCAAGAACATCGTCTTCGGGTCGGGCAACCCGCGCGCCGAGCTGGTCTTCGTGGGCGAGGGCCCCGGGGCGGACGAGGACGTGCAGGGCGTCCCCTTCGTGGGGGCGGCGGGCCAACTGCTGACGAAGATGATCGAGGCGATGGGCTACCGCCGCGACGACGTCTACATCTGCAACGTGGTGAAGTGCCGGCCGCCCAACAATCGCAACCCGGAGCCGGACGAGGTCACGGCGTGCGAGCCGTTCCTGCGCTCGCAGCTCAAGGCGGTGCAGCCCAAGGTCATCGTGGCACTGGGCAAGTTCGCGGCGCAGACGCTGCTGCGTGACAGCACCCCCATCACGCGGATGCGGGGCAACTGGCGCGAGTACGAGGGCATCAAACTGATGCCCACCTTCCACCCGGCCTATCTGCTGCGCCAACCGGCGGAGAAGAAGAAGGCTTGGGAGGATCTGCAACAGGTGATGAAGTTCTTCGGAAAGCAACCCGGGCAGCGAGGCTGACCGGGTTCCCCTGGGAGGGGGATACGCGATGAAGGGAGTCCTCGAGACGCAGGAGATGCACTCGCCGGCGCTGGAGTCCAACCCGCTGGGAGACCCGGCACGGCGGCAGTTGTTGGTGTACCTGCCCCCCGGTTACGCCGGAGGCCAGCGCCGCTACCCGGTGGTGTACTTCCTCAACGCGTTCTCCAACAGCGGCAAGTCGTGGACGAACTTCTCCGCGTTCTCGGTGAGCGTGCCCGAGCGGTTGGATGCGCTCGTGGCGGCGGGCACGATTCCTCCGGTCATCGGCGTGTTCCCGGACGGCTGGACGTCGCTGGGCGGCAGCCAGTGGGTGAACAGCGACGCCATTGGCCGCTACCGGGACTTCCTGGCCAAGGACGTGGTGGGCTTCGTGGACCGCACGTACCGCACGCTGCCCAAGCCGGCGGCGCGGGCGGTGGTGGGGCACAGCTCGGGCGGCTACGGCGCGCTGGTGATGGGCCGCTACCACCCGGAGATCTTCTCGCACCTGAGCGCCCAGTCGCCGGACGCCTACTTCGAGTACTGCTACCTGCCCGATCTGCCCAAGGCGGCCGCGGCGCTGCTCAAGGCGGGCGGCGTGGAGGCGTGGTACCAGGACTTCCTCCGGCGCGCCCGCGAGACCAAGGCCCGTGGCGATGACTTCACCGTCATCAACATCCTGGCCATGGCGGCGGCCTACTCGCCGAAGAAGGGCGAGCCGCTCAACCTGGAGCTGCCCTTCGATCCGCAGACGGGCCGGTTGAAGCTGGAGGTGTGGAACCGCTGGCTGGTGCACGACCCGGTGCGCTTCGTGCCCAAGTTCGTGGATGCTTTCCGCAAGCAGAAGAGCGTCTTCATCGACTGCGGCACCCGCGACGAGTTCAACCTGCGCTGGGGTGCTCGCATGGTGGCCGAGGATCTCAAGACCGGCGGCGTCGAGGTCGTCCACGAGGAGTTCGAGGACGGGCACACCGGCGTCAACTACCGCTTCGAGCGCTCGCTGGCGGTGCTCGGGCCGAAGCTCGCGGTCGAGTGACTCGGAGTCCGGGTGTCTGATGACGCAGGGCGTTGTTCCCGCGCACGGACACCCGGCCTGACTCCCCTGTGTTGATGCCTCTGGCGCTCCAACGTGGGCCCGGGTAGAGGGCTACCCGTGCATTCGCGCTGGTGGGGGGCTATGCGCTCCCCACGCGGCCTGGAGAGTCGCCATGAGCAACGACCGCTACGGATTGTCCCGCGTCGTCGGGGAGAAGGGTGTGCTGCCCCAGCGGGCACGCAAGCTGGACCCCGCGCTGCCCTGCCGGGAGGCCGAGCTCCTCATCGACGTGGAGAGCCTCAACATCGACGCCGCGTCCTTCAAGCAGATCAAGGACGAGGTGGGCGCGGAGCCCTCGCGCATCGCCGCTCGCGTGCAGGAGATCGTCCGCGAGCGCGGCAAGATGCAGAACCCCGTGACGGGCTCGGGCGGCATGCTCATCGGGCGGGTGAAGGAGATTGGCGCGCAGCACCCGGCGCGCGGCGTGCTCCAGCCGGGCGACCGCATCGCCACGCTGGTGAGCCTCA
Source organism: Vitiosangium sp. GDMCC 1.1324 (assembly GCF_003044305.1). GTDB lineage: Bacteria > Myxococcota > Myxococcia > Myxococcales > Myxococcaceae > Archangium. The sequence continues at coordinate 21,785 of NZ_PZOX01000023.1, forward strand.
GTCTCACGCCGCTCGTCATCGACGAGGTGAAGGCCGTGCATCCGTCCATCGATCGGGTGGACATCCGCGGCCACGCCCTCCTCTTCGCCACGGGCCTGTACGCGAAGCTGCCCACGGACATGCCGGACACGCTGGCCCTGGCGGCGCTCGACGTGTGTGGTGCGCCAGCCCTGGTGGCCCGCTACGTGCGCCCCGGGATGACGGTGGCCGTGCTGGGCGCAGGCAAGAGCGGGGCGCTGTGCCTCGCGCAGGCGCGCAAGGACTTGAAGGGCCAAGGCCGGCTGCTCGCCATGGACATCTCCGAGCAGGCGCTCGCCACCCTGAAGGGTCTGGGGTTGTGCGATGTCTCGCTCAAGGTGGACGCCACGCAGGCCGTGGATGTGATGGAGGCCGTGGCCAAGGCCACGGATGGCGCGCTGTGTGATCTGGTGATCAACTGCGCCTCGGTGGGGAACACGGAGATGGCCTCCATCCTGAGCGTGAAAGATGGCGGGACGGTCATCTTCTTCTCCATGGCCACCAGCTTCACCGCGGCGGCCCTGGGCGCCGAGGGCGTGGGCAAGGACGTCACCATGTTGGTAGGCAATGGTTACGTTCCGGGCCACGCCGATCTCACGCTCGAACTGCTGCGCTCCGAGCCGGCCCTGCGCCGTCTCTTTGAAACGCGTTACGTGTAGTAAGGTGCCGACATGCCAGGTCCGTTCATCGAAGACGCGCAGCTCACGCATGCGCGCAAGCTGGCGGAAGAGATCACCGAGCCCATCTTCGAGCTCATCCGCCGCAACACCACTGTCTCCATCGAGCGCACCGTGCTGCGCTTCTTCGGCATCTCAGATGCCGGGCCTGGAGGCGTGCCACTCGCCAACCTGATGGTTGACCGGCTGAAGGCCGCCGGGGTGCTGAACCGGGGCGCCGCCTATTGGTATGGCCGGGCCCTGCAGATGGGGGCTCGCAGCCCCCTGGAAGCCGTGGAGCGCCTGACCGCGCTGCCGGCGGAGAAGCTGGGGCCCCTCTCTCCGGAGATGGAGCACAACCTCCGCGAGGCCGTGCAGGACGAGGCCCGGGCGGCCATGGACGATCTCAAGTCCCGCATCACCCAGCGTGACGCGCTGCGCAAGGAGCTGGGGAGCGCTCCGGCGCCGCACAAGTACGTCATCGTCGCCACGGGCAACATCTACGACGACGTGGACCAGGCCCGGGCGGCGGCGCAGGCGGGCGCGGACATCATCGCGGTCATCCGCTCCACGGCGCAGTCGCTGCTGGACTACGTGCCGCACGGCGCCACCACCGAGGGCTACGGCGGCACGTACGCCACCCAGGAGAACTTCCGCATCATGCGCGAGGCCCTGGATGACGAGAGCCGCAAGCTCAAGCGCTACATCCAGCTCACCAACTACTCGTCGGGCCTGTGCATGGCGGAGATCGCCTTCGCCGCGGCCTACGAGCGGCTGGACATGCTGCTCAATGACGCGATGTACGGAATCCTGTTCCGCGACATCAACATGCGGCGCACGTTCATCGACCAGTACTTCAGCCGCCGCATCTGCGCCCTGGCCGGCATCATCATCAACACCGGCGAGGACAACTACATCACCACCGCGGACGCCTACGACGCCGCGCACACGGTGATCGCCAGCCAGTTCATCAACGAGAGCTTCGCCAAGCGCGCGGGCTTGAAGGACTGGCAGCTGGGCCTGGGTCACTCGTACGAGATCGACCCATACCGCGCGGACACGCTGCTCTTGGAGCTGTCGCAGGCGATGCTCGTGCGCCGGTGCTTCCCCAACGCGCCGCTGAAGTACATGCCGCCCACCAAGCACAAGGAGACGGACATCTTCTTCAGCCACGCGTACGACGTGATGGCGGACCTGGTGGCCATCTGGACGCGGCAGGGCATCCAGCTCCTGGGGATGATGACCGAGGCCATGCACACGCCGCTGCTCGCGGATCGGTACGTGGCGCTCAAGGCGGCCAGCTACATCTACCGGGCGGCGGCGGGCATCGACGAGGAGTTCACCGTGCGCGAGGACGGGAAGATCGCCAACCGGGCGCGCGCCGTGTTCGCCGAGGCCATGGCGCTGCTGGAGGAGTGCCAGAAGGACGGCATGGTGGCGGCCATCGGCCGGGGCCGTTTCGGCGACGTGAAGCGCGCGGAGACGGGCGGCAAGGGCCTGGACGGCGTGCTGGAGAAGGCGCCGGACTACTTCAACCCGTTCCAGGACATGCTGGAGGCTCCGTGATGCTCGGCTCGATGCTGGTGATGGTGCTCGCGGCCGGAGAGCCGGCGGCGGCGCTGGCGAAGTACGAGGTGAAGACGCTCTCGGTGCAGCTGCCCTCGGATTGGAAGCAGTCCGAGGCGGATGGCACCCAGCGCTTCAGCGACCCGTCCGGTGACGCCTACCTGCTGCTGGACGTGGGCGCGGTGCAGGCGGCGGGCATGAAGCCCCAGGTGTGCCTGGAGAAGATCCTCGCCGCCATGGGGAACGCGGAGGGCTGGAAGCAGCTCAAGCTGGGGAAGGCTCCGGCCGCGCGGCGTGTCGACACGGACATGACGCCCGACCGGGCCGAGTCCGTGGAGACGGTGACGTACGTGGGCTGTGACGGGAAGACCACCTGGTCGCTCGTCTTCCACATGGATGCGAAGAAGAAGGACCACTTCGCGCCGCTCGCGGAGAAGGTGGCCGGTAGCGTCGCGTACGTGAAGTCCTCGGCGAAGAAAGGGAAGTAACCGCCATGGCGACGAAGCCGACCAAGCAGATCATCCGCCCCTATGGCGACCGTCGGGATGACGGTGTGGTGCAGTTGTCGTTCACGCTGCCGGTGCCGCTGTCGGAGAAGGCCAAGGAGGCCGCCGCCGTCATGGCGAGGAAGATGGGGTTCACCGACGTGAAGGTGGCCGCCGCCGAGCGCGCCGCCGACACGTACACCTTCTTCATCGTATACGCGCGCACCCCGCACTCGCTCGACTACGCCGAGATCGACGTGCCCGAGGTCGTGGTCAAGAAGCAGGGCTTCGATGACCTCAACGCGCTCATCAAGGACAAGGTGGGCCGGCGCATCGTGGTGTTTGGCGCGTGCACGGGCACGGACACGCACACCGTGGGCATTGACGCCATCCTCAACATGAAGGGGTACGCGGGCGATTACGGCCTGGAGCGCTACCCCTGGTTCGAGGCCTTCAACCTGGGCAGCCAGGTACCCAATGAGGACCTCATCAAGAAGGCCATGGCGCGCAACGCGGACGCCATCCTCGTGTCGCAGGTGGTGACCCAGCGCGACGTGCACAAGGACAACTCGCGCCAGTTCATCGACGCGGCCAAGGCCGCGGGCATCCACGGCAAGACGCTGCTGCTGCTGGGCGGGCCGCGCGTGGACCACAAGCTGGCGTTGGATCTGGGCTTCGACGCGGGCTTCGGCCCGGGGACCAAGCCCTCGGACGTGGCCAACTACATCGTGCACCAGGTTCTCCAGAAGGAAGGCAAGGAGGAGAAGAACGTGCACTGGGAGGGGGAGCCCAAGTGAGCAACGTGAAGGCAGTCATCCGGTTGCGCATGAGCAGCCATGACGCGCATTACGGCGGCAACCTGGTGGACGGCGCGAGGATGCTCGGGCTGTTCGGCGACGTGGCCACCGAGCTGTGCATCCGCCTGGACGGGGACGAGGGGCTGTTCCGCGCCTACGACTCGGTGGAGTTCCTCGCGCCGGTGTACGCCGGGGACTTCATCGAGGCCGAGGGGGAGATCGTCCAGGTGGGCAACACCTCGCGCAAGATGCGCTTCGAGGCGCGCAAGGTCATCCGCCCGCGACCGGATGTGAACGATTCGGCGGCGGACCTGTTGCCGGAGCCGGTGGTGGTGTGCCGGGCTAGCGGGACCTGCGTGGTGCCGAAGGACAAACAGCGAGGCCAGCGATGAGCAACCCCATGGTCATTACGGCGGCGATGGTGGGCGCGGAGACGACGCGCGAGCAGACGCCCTACCTGCCCATCAGCGCCGAGGAGATCGCCGAGGACGCGGCGAAGTGCCGGGAAGCGGGCGCGGCGATGGTGCATCTGCACGTGCGCACGCCGGACGGCAAGCCGTCGCAGGACACGGAGCTGTTCCGGGCGGCGATCCGGGCCATCCGCAAGCGCACGGACATCCTCGTCCAGGTGTCCACGGGTGGCGCGGTGGGGATGGGCGTGGACGAGCGCTGCGGCGGGCTGCGGCTGACGGGCGAGGACCGGCCGGACATGGCCACGCTGACGACGGGCACGGTGAACTTCGGCGAGGAGGTGTTCTGGAACCCGCGCCCGCTGGTGCGGGACATCGCCCGGCGCATCCAGGCGCTGGGGCTCCGGCCGGAGTTCGAGTGCTTCGACGTGGGGATGGTCGACGAGGTGCGGGCGCTGGCGAAGGAGGGCGTGGCGACGCTGCCGGGCCACTTCGACTTCGTGATGGGAGTGCCGGGGGCGCTGACGGCGCGCGAGGACGCGCTGGACTTCATGATCAAGTCGCTGCCGGAGGGGTGCACGTGGACGGTGGCGGCGGTGGGGCGGCACCAGCTGCCCTTCGTGGACCTGGCCGCGGAGCGGGGCGGTAACGCGCGCGTGGGGCTCGAGGACAACATCTACGTGTCCAAGGGCGTCCTGGCGAAGGGCAACTGGGAGCTGGTGGCGGAGGCGGCGAAGCGGGCGAAGGCGAAGGGCCGGACTCTGGCCACGCCTCAGGAGGCCCGCAAGCTCCTGCGCCTGGACGCGGTGTAGTCCCGCTTCAGTGCGGGGCCGGGCCGCCGGTGCCGGCTTCGCGCAGCAGTTCCTGGGTGCGCGTGAGCAGCTCCAGTCCGCCGGGAAGGCCGTGGCCGGGCACCACCGTGCGCACGTCGGGGTACCGCTGACGCACACGCTCGAGGCTCTGGGGCCACGCCGGCACGTCCGCGTCCGCCACGTTGCCCAGGTTGTGCGCGTCGGCATCCTTCACGAAGCAGCCTCCGAAGAGGAGGCCGCTGGCACGGTGCCACACCACGAGGTTGTCGCGTGCGTGTCCGGCGCCGGGGAAGAAGAACGACAGGGGGCCCAGGTCCTTGGTGTCCGCGATTCGCTGGGCGGGCACGGGCTGGCCGTGCTCGGACGCGAGCTTCGCGGTCTCCGCTCGCGCGTACACGGGCACGCCCCGGGCCTCGAGCGCGGGCACGCCTCCGGTCCGGTCGATGTGGAAATGTGTCACCACGGCGGCGCGCACGGGCCGGTGCAGCGTGTCCCGAGCCCAGGCGAGCAGGTGCTCCGCCTGCTTCGCATTCCAGCCGGTGTCGACGAGCAGTGAGGACTCGCCGTCCTCGATGAGCAATCCATTCGCGGGGGTCCGGCCCCAGTCCTCCCCCGCGAGCGTCACATGCAGCCAGATGCCGGGGGCGAGGCGTTGCACGCGCACGTCGTCGGCCAGCACGGTTTCCTCCGAGGGCGCGGCGGGCCGAGTCTCGGTGGAAGGGGTGGGGCGCGAGGAGGCGCAGGCAGTCAGCAGGACGAGCAGGATACAGGAGCGGAAGGTGGGCATGGGGCTCGGGAGCGATGCGTGGGCGCATCCGAACGCAGGCCCGATGCGAGTGCAAGCTTTCACTCGGACCCCTCGTCTCGGGCCCTTTGACACCGGGAGTGGGTTTTTTTGTCACCGGTGGTGACCCGAAAAACCCGGCTGTCGACTCTTTACTCGGCGAAGTCCACCTCGAAGGGAGAGGGCTCGTCCTCATGATGAAGGCATTCGTCTCACCGTTCCTGGCCGTGGTGTCCCTGGTGTCCGGGGGGCAGGCACTCGCGCACGGCTCTTTCGAGATACCCATCAGCCGTGTGTACAACTGTTACAAGGAAGGGCCGGAGGCGCCCAAGTCCGCGGCTTGCAAGGCGGCGGTTGCCTACGGCGGCACGCAAGCTTTCTACGATTGGAATGGCGTGCGGCAGGGGAATGCCAATGACCAGCACCGCCAGATCATTCCAGACGGAAAGCTGTGCAGCGGCGGCAATGAGTCTCACAAGGGGCTGGACCTGGCGAGGAACGACTGGCCGGCGAAGCTGATCGCGCCGAACTCGAGTGGCCGGTTCGACTTCACCTATTACGCAACCGCGCCCCATTCCACCAAGTACTTCCAGTTCTACGTGACGAAGGCGGGCTACAATCCGTTGCAGCCGCTGAAGTGGTCGGACTTGGAAGCGACGCCGTTCTGCACCGTGACGAGCGTCACCCTCCAGAACAACCGCTACACGGTGAGTTGTCCATTCCCCACGGGGAAGACGGGCCGGCACGTCATCTACAACATCTGGCAGCGCGCGGACAGCCCGGAGGCATTCTACGCCTGCATCGATGTGGACTTCGGCACGGGCCTCGCGGCCTCCGATTGGAAGGAGTTGGAGCCGGTGCAGGTCCGGGAGGATCTGGGCGCGGGGAGCAAGGTGACCTTCCGGGTGTTCGACAGTGAGGGCAGGGACGTGGAGCGTCACGAGCTGAGGTTGGAGCAGGAGGCCAACCCGGCGGCCAACTGGCTCGTGCGTCTGGCGCGGCAGGTCAATGCTCAGTCCCGCTTTGTCCGGGTGGGTGCCCTCCAGGCGGGGGGAGACGTCGCTCCCCTCGAGGCGCGTCAGGGCAACAGCGTCTACGTCCGGGAAACGGGGTATCGCATCCAGATCGACATCGAGAAGCCGGCGGCCGGCGAGCCCTCGCGGCGGTGAGGCACTGATTGTCAGCGAAACTCCCGCGCGTCAGCTCATGGCGCGCGGGAGCCCGTAGCCGGAGGGGACTACGGGTTCGTGCACTGCTGACTCAGGCACTGGCAGATCTTCTGGCCGTTGTCGTTCATCGCCGCGCACGTCTTGGCCGACGCGGGGCAATCCACGTTCGTGGTACAGAGCTGCACGCAGACCTTTTTGTCTGGATGGCAGAGCTCGGATTCCAGACAGTCGTTGTCCGTGGCGCACGACAGGTCGGCGCCACCCTTCCCGCAAGCGGTCAGCATCATGCCCATCGCACCCAGTGCGATGTACATCCATGTCCTCTTCCGAAGCTGCATTCCCGGCTTCCTCCTGCTGAGCCCTCGCAGAGTACCCCTTCCAGACGCCGCTGTTGGCCTGCTCCCCATGACGGTGGGCTGGAAGCCGAGCCCACCGGCTCATTGTTTCCTGGGGGTTGCGAACGGCTGGTAACGTCCGGCCATGGACACGGATCTTCGAGGCAAGGGAGTTCTCGTCACCGGAGGCGCGGGAGGGATCGGGAGCGCGGTGGTGCGAGCCTTCGCGGATGAAGGCGCGAAGGTGGCGGTGCACTACCACCAGAGCGCGGACAAGGCGGAGTCCCTCGCGAAGGAGCTGGGTGGCGCCGCGCTGAAGGCGGACCTGACGTCCGAGTCCGACGTGGATGCCCTGGTCCCCGCGGCGGTGAAGGCGCTCGGCCGGCTGGACGTGCTGGTGGCGAACGCGGGCGTCTGGCCTCCGCCGGACGAGGGCGTGTGGCAGATGTCGTTGGAGCGCTGGCGCCGGACGCTGGCGGAGAACCTGGACAGCGTGTTCCTGAGCTGCCGCGCCTTCCTGCGCCACGTGGCGACGACGGGGACGGGGAACATCATCCTCATCGGCTCGACGGCGGGGCTGTTCGGTGAGGCGGGGCACTCGGACTACGCGGCGGCGAAGGGCGCGCTGGCCAGCGGGTTCCTCAAGAGCCTGAAGAACGAGATCACGCGCATCGCGCCGCTGGGCCGGGTGAACACGGTGTGCCCTGGGTGGACGGCGGTGGATCGCAACAAGGACAAGTTGAACGAGGCGTTCATCCACCGGGTGACGCGGACGATGCCCCTGCGCAAGGTGGGCCGTCCCGAGGACGTGGCACGGGTGGTGGTGACGCTGGCGTCCGACCGCATCTCCGGCCACGTTACGGGCGAGGTCATCACCGTGGCCGGCGGCATGGAAGGCCGCGTTCTGCACGAGACCTGAGCCCGCGAGGGCGGACGAGCCGCCCCCCCCGCGGGAGTTCAGCCCGCCGTCGGGATGCTGGTGACGGGGGCGGCCTCTCCGCGCGAGCGGGTGGCCCGCCCGGCCAGAGCGATGGCGAAGATCAGCAGCAGCGTGGCGAACAGGAAGGGCGCTCCAGGCAGGTTCCAGTCGAGCCGCGGGCCAATGAAGTACGCGAACGTCTGCGTGAAGATCGTGGGGCCGATCATCCCCGCGATGCCCATCAGACTCGAGAGCGCGCCCTGGAGCTGGCCCTGCTCCGACTGGCTGATGCGGCTGGACATCAACCCCTGCGACGCCGGCCCGAAGAGCCCCCACAGGGACATCACCGGCACTCCGAGCCAGAACAGGTGGCCCGTCGGCGCCAGTCCGTAGATGGTGAAGCCCACCGCACCGAATGAGAGCCCCAGGAGCAGCGCGCGCCGCTCGCCCACCTTCTTGACGAGGGGCCTCACCAATCCTCCCTGGACGAACAGGGAGCAGAGCCCCACGCCCGCCATGGTGAGCCCCACGGTGCGCTGGTCCCAGCCGAAGCGGTAGCTCCCATACAGGACGAACACGCTGGGCAGCGCCACGTGGGCCAGGTTGTACAGGAAGTGGACGCTCGCCAGCCCCTGCACCTCCCGGTTCGAGCGCAGCAGGTTCAGCGCACCCACCGGGTTCGCGCGCCGCCAACTGAAGGCCTTGCGCCGCTCGGGCGGCAGGGACTCGGGCAGGACGAACAGGCCGTACATCGCGTTGGCCAGACTCAGGGCCGCGGACACCCAGAAGGGCATGCGCGGATCCACGCCGCCCAGCACGCCGCCGAGCGCGGGCCCCAGCACGAAGCCCACGCCGAACGCGGCGCCAATCATCCCGAAGCTGGCGGCGCGCTTCTCCGGCGGCGTCACGTCCGCGATGTAGGCGCTGGCCGTGCTGATGCTCGCCGCGGTGATGCCCGAGATGACCCGGCCCACGAAGAGCCAGTGCAGCGACGACGCCAGCGCCATGAGGATGTAGTCGAGCCCCAGCCCGAAGTTCGACACGAGGATCACCGCCCGGCGGCCGTAGCGGTCGGACAGCGCGCCGAGCACGGGCGAGAAGACGAACTGCATCAGCGCCCAGACGGTGGAGAACAGGCCGAAGACCTCGGAGGCCCGCGCCGTGTCGCCGTTGAGGAAGCCCTCCACGATTCCCGGCAGGACGGGGATGATCATCCCCATGGCCAGGATGTCGAGCAGGACGGTCACGAAGATGAAGACCAGCGCGGCGCGCCGTGGACTCGGGGGGGCAGTCGGTGCGGACATGGGCGCGCGTGTCCTAGCTCAGAACGTCTCCGAGGAACAGCGCAGGTGGGTCGAATAGGGCGCGCAGGTGGCGTTCTTCACCAGGGACCAGTTGGCCTGGGGCCAGATGGTTTGAGCCCAATCGGCGATCGTGTTGACCAGGGTGGGATTCACCCCGAGGTACTTGAACTGCGGGAGCAGGTACCAGAGGCGGTTGCCGAGCGTGGAGTCATAGAAGCCGTTGATGAGCTCGGTCGTGCTCGCGCCGCCGCCGTTCCACCAGTCCGCCGCGGGGTACTGGCGTGTCTTGTCCCACCACGTGGACAGGAGCGCCTCCAGGATGGCCTTGCGCTCCTGGGTGGTGATGTCGGTCCAGCCCGTCATGAAGTCGGGCGCCACCAGGCGGCTCAGGTCGCCCGCGGTTTTCGGGCTCCACCCGGCCGAGCCCGATGCGTTGGGTTTGAGCGTGTTGTCTGACGTCTGCATCCCCTTCACCAGCCAGAGCGTGAGCAACCCGTTGGTGGGGGGCGTGCCGATGGCGTAACGCTGCATGTCCTTGATGAAGCCGTGCACGTAGGACCAGTCGATCGGCCGCTGGCCGTTGCGATCCGCCCCGTCCGAATGGTTGCCATTGAAGAGGATCAGGGAGGCCTGGTACCACGCCATGGAGAAGTAGGTGAACATCAACGGGCTGTTGTCGTTGATGCCCGAGTTGTTCTTCGGCAGCTTGAGCAGGTTGGGAGAGCTGTCGAAGCTGTTGTTCCTCATCCAGCTGCGCGTCTCGCGCGAGGAGGGGAAGAGCTGGCGTTGCTGGCCTTCGAGGCCGAACTCCTGCATGAGCTCCCACGTCTTCACCAGGTGCCAGAGCGCGGTGGAGTAGACCTTCCGCGAGTAGTTGATATCCAGGCCCGTGGTGGCGTTCGGGTACCTCGGCGAGAGGAACTCGTAGATGTACTGGTTGAACAGCGTGTGGGGGTAGTAGAGCAGGAGCCTGTAGTTGGTATAGCCCGCGGCCTTGACCTTCGCGCCCAGTTCCCGCAGGGGGGCGCTGACACCCGTCGCGGTCCCTTCACCGGCATAGGCCTTGTTGAGCTTGTCGTTGACGAAGGTGTCACCCCAGGCGTCCTTGGGATGGATGCTCGGCAGCCAGTGGTTCCAATCGGGCATCTGGAAGGCGATGGGCATCTCCCGGGCACTGAGGTTCGTCGTCGTGGCGACCGCCGCCTTCGTGATGCCCGCCGGGAAGATGGACTTGAGGATGTCCCGGTCCCGCTCCAGGACCGCGTCGATTCCGGCTCCCGCCGCCCATTGCTCCACGGGCTTGGAGTCCAGTCCTGGCCCGGGCTGGTATGGGGGGTTCCACGGCCGTCCCGGGTTGGGCACGCCCGGCAGGGTCCGGATGTACGAGGCGACCTTGTTGGCCTCCGCGTCGCTCATGCCATGGAATTTCGCCCGCTCGATGATGGCGAGGTTCGAGTAGTTGAAATACTTCAGATCCCTCCCGTCCTGGGCATGGCAGTCCATGCACCGTGCCCGGATGGCCGTGGCGTTCTTGTAGGAGCGCACCAGTTGCCGCGTCCGCCAGAGCTTCTCTCCCTCGGCGATGGAGGCGGCGTCGGTGAGCGGGGGTTGCCAGGTGGCTGGATTGTCCTCCTCGAACATGGAGTCCGGCAGGATGCGGCTCCCATCGGCCCGGAGCAGGTTGAACTTCAACACCCGGTAGCCGATGGATCGCTCGTCCGAGGTGTTGAACCGGAAGGTGAGCTGGTTGGTGCCCGCCACGAGCGCCCCGGTGGGGACGTTCAGGTTCAGCTTCAGCGTCGCGAAGGCCCCGCCGATGCCCCCGTAGCTCTTCCCGAGCCCCTCGACGGTCACCGTGGTGTTGCTCAGGTCCACCCAGGCACCGGCGTTGAAGCGGACGCTGGCCTTGTTCGCGTAGCTCAGGCTGTGGACCTGCATCCAGAGCCTCAGGGGATTCTGGATGTCCTGGGCGGTGAGGGTGAACGTCACGCTCTTCGTCAATCCCTCGCGGCCGAGGACCTCGATGGGCAGACGGATGGGCGAGACGAGCTCATAGCCCTCCTCTGGCGGGGTGTCTCCCGGGGCCTGTTCGGAGGGGGGCTCCGTGAGTGCTGTTTCATCAGGGGCCGCGAGGCAACTCACGAAAGCCAACGTGAATCCCAACGCGAGCGGCAAGAGGTAATGGGAGCGATTTTGTTTGGTTGTCGACATTTGTTTGAGGCGAAATCATCTACCCCACGCAAGGGAAAAAAAAGCGAGCGGGGAAACAGGTGCCCCTCTGTCAGGACCGAGACCAGGCGATGTTTGTCTTTCCCGAGAGAAGCCCGGGGTAGCATCGCGCCGCGATGGGACTCACTCCTCTGCTCCTGATGTGGTTGGTGAGCGCGGTGCCGTGCGAGAAGGCGCCGCCGCCCGGCATGGTGTGCATCGAGGGGGGCGATGCGATCGTGGGCGCTGACGATCGCACCCCCGCCGAACAGCCCCGGCACAAGGTGTTCGTCGAGACGTTCTATCTGGATGCCAGGGAGGTCACGGTCGGCGACTACAGCCGCTGCGAGCGCGCGGGCGCGTGTCCCCGGCTGCCTCGTCCGTCGTTCTACGCGCGCTTCCAACGCCCCGAGCTCCCGGCGGTGCCGATCACCTGGGACATGGCGCATCAGTACTGCGTGTTCGCCGGCAAGCGGCTGCCCTCAGAGGCCGAGTGGGAGAAGGCCGCGCGAGGACCCGAGGGGCGGACCTATCCGTGGGGAGAGGAGCCTCCCACGTGCGACAAGGCGAACTACAAGGGCTGCCCCGGGAACACGACGATGCCGCCCGGCAGCCTCCCGCCCGGCTCCCAGGGTCTCTATGACCTGGCGGGCAACGGCTACGAGTGGGTGAAGGACTGGTGGGCTCCGTGCTTCCAGGGCTGTGACAAGGCGTGTGGTGAGGCCTGCCTGCGTGAGAATCCTCGTGGGCCGTGCGACGGCGCGCGCCCGTGCAAGGGGTTCACCCAGCGCGTGCTCAAGGGCGGCTCCTGGTACTGGCCCGAGGACATGTTGCGTGGCTCCTGGCGGCGCGGCCAGAGTCCCACGAGCGGGCTCCACCGTCTGAGCTTCCGCTGCGCGTCGACGACGACGCGGCTGTCGGCGTGGCCTCCTCGGTTCATCACCGACCCCCCGGCCCGGCCGGCGGATCCTTCTCCGCCGAGCGAGGAGGAGCGCGCCAAGGCTCTCGCGGTCGTCGAGGACACCGACGTCTTCCAGATTCCCCTCTGCGGGCGCAAGGGCAAGGCGCGCGTCGATTGCCGCGACCCGCTGAGCTACATCAAGTCGAACGAGGCGCTCCAATACCTCTTCGGTGACTCCATCAAGAACGTGGGCGGTGGCTATGTCGGGCTCGGCGCCGATCAGGGCTACTCGTTCATCGCGCACGCCCGGAGCCAGTGGGCGTGGATCTTCGACTACGACCCGACGGTGATCCGGCTCCATCACGTGCTGAGGGCCGTGGTGAAGCGCGCGCGGACCCGCGAGGACTTCGTCGAGGCCTTCACCGATAAGCGCTTGGAGGCGACGCGGGCCGCCATCGAACAGGAGTGGGCGTCACTTCCGGTGGAAGAGCGCGCCGCCATCGCCGGTGTGTTCGAGCGTGCGCGGCGCTCGTTGTGGGCCAACTACGCGCGCCAGCTCCGGCCCGCGCGCTGGACGGATGGGTTCGGTTGGCTCCAGAACGACGAGAACTACCGCTACGTGCGCCTGCTCTTCGAGCAGGGACGCATCATCGCCATCAAGGGCAACATGCTCACGGACAAGGCGCTCCCGTCGATCGCGCGTGCCGCTCGGGCCGTGGGCGTGCCGATCCGCGTCTACTACCCCTCGAATGCCGAGGAGCAGTGGAAGCAGCTGCCGCCCCAGTACCGGGACAACGTGCGGCAATTGCCGTTCGACGAGCGCAGCGTCATCCTCCGGACCTTGATCTCCCGCAAGTTCCACAAGTCGGAGTCGCGCTGGCACTACATCGTCCACGGAGGGCTCCACGCCCAGGAGCATCTGGCCCTCCCGGGGTACGCGAACGTCTGGACCTTCATGGAGGACCGTCAGCAGGTGGGCGCGTTCCTGTCCACCGTCATGGTCTCGGCCACCGAGGGCGCTCCCAAGCGGGAGCGCTACCTCGACTTCCTGAGCTACATCGGCGTGCCCTCGGGGCGGACGGAGCCCTCGCCGTGAGGTTCCTGGGTGGACTCCTCGTGTGCCTGCTCGTCGCGGGCCATGCACGCGGCGAGGGCTATCCCATCCCTCGTGGTGAGCACTCCGTCACGTGGAAGGCGGAGGCCACCGTCGGAGAGTGGAGCGCCCAGGACGCGGTGCTCTCCCTCGCCCCTTCGCGCGTCACCCGCAACTTCTTCGTCCAGGAGCCGGCGTCCGTGTCCTCGGTGCCGTTCGTGCGCGCGAGGATCCAGAACCCCTCCCGTGCCGACCTGGCGATCCTGTTCCGCGCGAAGGTGCGCGCGACCGAGCCGCTGTTCGCGCTCTCGGGTTATGGCTTCTACCTCGATGCGCGCCGCGAGACGCTCGGGTTCTTGCGCTACGACGGGACGCGCTCCGACGACAGTGGTGTGCGCGCGAAGGTGCGTGGGCTCGCGAAGGTGGGAGAGCTCGAGATCGTGCTCTTCCTCGCCGGGCCCGCCTTCGCCGCCCACGTGTACGACGCACGGACGAAGGCGGAGCTCGCGAGCCTCGTCTGGTCCGACCCGGCGTTTCCCGAGGGCACGCTCGGTGTGTATGCGAACAAGAACCAGCCTCCCGATGTGAAGGTGTCGCTGTTCGTGCCGGATCCGCCGCCCCAGGAGGCCTCGGCTCGCGATGGCCTCACGACCGGGTGGCTCGTGCGTGTCGAGCGCGGTCTGGAGCTCGCTCCGGAGCTGCGCCGCCATCTGCGCCGTGTCGCACGCGAGGCGGACACCGATGTGTATGTGGCCAGCGAGCTCGGGGTGCACCTGCTGCGCACGAGCCCGCTCCAGGTGCGCGACATCCAGCCAGGGGTGCCGTACCGCTTCCAGGACTCCACCTTCGCGGAGCGCCTCTCGCGCGCCCGCAATGCTCCTCCGCGCGACGCCTTCATCGAGGGCATCAAGGATCCCGAGCTCATCGAGCGCGCCATGCGGGCGCTCTCCGCACGGGCTCCGGAGCTCACGCGCGTCATCGAGATCGGCCGCACGCACGAGGACCGGCCGATGCTCGCGCTGCTCCTGGGCGAGGCGCTCGATGATCATTCACGCCCGGCGGTGCTGTTGTGCGGTGGCACCCATGCGAACGAGGTGGTGACGCCCGAGCCGCCGCTCGATGCCGCGCGCTGGCTGCTGGACAACCGGGGAGATCCGCGCGTCGCCCGCTGGTTGCGCACGTTCCATGTCGTCGTCGTTCCACTCGTCAACCCGGATGGGAGCCAGGGGTATTGGCACGTGTCCGACGCACGCGGGCGCACCAACCGGCGGCAGGACGAGCAGGCGGCCGGATTGGGGCTGCTCGAGTACGGCGTCGACCTCAACCGCAACTACCCCTTCGCGTGGAGGAACGTCGAGGATCGCTTCAACAGCGATGATCCCCGCTCGCCTTTCTTCCGGGGGCCGTCCGCGGGCTCGGAGCCCGAGGTCCAGGCGATGATGCGGCTTGGCGAGGCGTGGCGCTTCGTCGCCATGGTGTCGTACCACGCCGCCGCGAGCCGTCTGCTCGTACCGTACACCGTGGAGGGGGCGCGCTCGCCAGAGCCCTCGGCCGCGTGGGGGGTGGCGCCCGCCATGGTCGATGCGGTCCGCCGCATACCCGAGGGGAAGCGCTATGCGGCCGTGCGCCACCTCTACCCTGTGGGAGGGACGGATCAGGACTGGTTCTATTGGAGCTTCGGCACGCTCGCGTATCTGGTGGAGTTGCCATTCTCGGCGCCAGGACCTCGCCGGCCGCTTGCGCCGATGGTCGAGGGGGCGCGTCCCTTCTGGCAGGTTCTGTTGGATCGGTTCCTCGACGGCCCGTCTCTCACGATCCGCGTCCCCGAGGCGTTCCGGGCGGAGGGGCCCGTGACCGTGGCCATCGACGAGCTCACCTGGCCGAACGAGGAGCACTTCTCCGCGCACCCGCTGTCCGGCGTGTTCCATACCTATCTCCCGGCCGCCGGGCGCTACACGGTGCGCGCCACGAGCTCATCCGGAAGGACGGTGTCTCGCTCCGTTGACGTGCGCTCGGGTCATGGGGAGGTTGCGCTCGATGACGGCACGGAGCGTGGCCCCTAGCGAAGCCGATACCCGCCTACACAGAACGTCCGCATGGCCGCCGGTCGAGCAGGGCGGAGGACCTCGCACTTCAGGGCGACGAAATGCGAGCTGTAAGAGTTCGGGGCCCGCTGCGTTGGTGTGAGTGCTTGCGGAGTGCTCGAGGGAAGGGTAGTGCAGAGATCGTGATTGTCCGTCTCGTCGCCATAGGCTTCGCCCTGCTGCTGTCGATGCAGGCCGCCCTCCCGGGCGGGACGATCACGGTGTGCCGTTTCACCGGCAAGCGGGTCGAGCCGTGCGCCTGCCCCGAGAAGAAGCCCGTCGAGCAGCGAGTCCTTCCCCAGGGCTGCTGCGAGATCCAGCAGGGCCATCGGGCGGACTTCACGGGCGTGGTGCCCTCGCTCGACTGGAGGCCCCAGTTCCACGCGGTCGAGTTTCCGGCCGTGGCCTCCTGGACGCCGCCGGAGCCTCCCGAGGAGCCGGGCCTCCGGGTCCGCTCGGGGCATGATCCGCCACCTCGGGAACGGCTGTTCCTCTCGCTGCGTCAGCTCCTCATTTGAGCCGGCCCCCCGCCGCCGTGTGACTGGATGTGGCCTCGTGCCGCTCCGGAACGGGAGGCGTGTGTCTTCTGGCCGTTGCTCGAAAACTCTTTCTTTCAGGTGAATACGATGTCTTTCACGACGAAGCTCGTGGCCGGAGCTCTGGCTCTTGGCCTGTCCGCTTGCGCCACCGGTGCCGCGGAGCGTGTTCCTTCTCCTATCGATCCCTCCAATCCGGAGGCGCCCGAATCCCCGGTGCATGGCGTGGCCGCCGTGCTGGCCGGCAATCCCCCTACCTTGTTGTCTCTCGCGGACCCACCGGGTGGTTCGGCGCACGCCTCGCACGGGGGCGGCCATGCGGGCCACGCCGCGCCCGCGCCCACCGGGAGTGCCTCTCAGGACGCTGGCACTCCCTCCACGGTCTACACGTGCCCGATGCATCCGGAGGTCACCTCTTCCGAGCAGGGGCGCTGCCCGAAGTGCGGGATGAAGCTCGTTCCCCAGAAGCCCGCCGGGTCGAAGCCCTCGGAAGGGAATGGGCACTCCCATCAGCACGAGGCCCACCGATGAGACGACTCGTCACCACGGTGGCCCTGTCCCTGTTCGCCGCTGGGTGCGCGACGATGTCTCCCGAGCGTGGGCACGCGGAGGTAGGTGCCATGGTCCGGGAGCGCGTGTCCGCCCCGACCGGCTGGGAGAAGGGATCGCCTCCCCCCGAGGAGGTTCGCGCGAGCGTCTTGGAGCTGCTCCGCGACGGGCTCACGCGCGAGGAGGCGGTGCGCATCGCGCTCGTGAACAGCCCGGGCCTTCAGGCCGAGTACGAGGCGCTGGGCATCTCCCAGGCGGAGCTGGTGGAGGCCGGGCTGCTGCGCAACCCCACGATTGGCGCGATGGTCCGGTTTCCCAACCAGCCGGCCGTGGGCCTCAACGTCGAGTTCTCGCTCGTGCAGGAGTTGCTCGATCTCTTCATGCTCCCGGCTCGCAAGCGCATCGCACGGCAGCAGTTCGAGGCGGATGTGCTGCGCACGGCCCACGAGGCACTGGCCCTGGTGGCGGAGGTACGCGAGGCCTACACGGCAACGCAGGCGGCCGAGAAGCTCCTGCAGTACCAGGCCCAGATCACCGCTGCCGCCGAGGTCTCGGCCGAGCTGGCCCAGAAGCAGTATGACGCCGGGAACATCGCCGAGCTGGACCTGGGTATTGCACAGTCCGCCTGGCAGGAGGCCCGGCTCGCCCTGGCGCGCGAGGAACTGGAGCTCGTCGAGCGTCGCGAGCGGATGAACCGGTTGCTGGGGCTGTGGGGTGAGAACACGGAGTGGAAGGTGGGGGAGTCCCTCCCGGAGCTTCCGTCCGAGGAGCCGCCGCTGGAGCACCTCGAGCGGCTCGCCATCCAGCGCCGGTTGGACGTCGACGCCGCGCGCAAGGAGGTGTCGCTGATGGACCAGTCGGTGTCGCTGGCGCGCAGCTCGCGGTTCCTCGGGACCGTGGAGGTGGGCGTGAGCACGGAGCGGGACGGGGATGGGCTGCGGGTCACCGGACCGAGTCTCGTGCTGGAGCTGCCCATCTTCGATCAGCGCCAGGCGCTCATCGGGCGTCTGGAGGCGCAGCGGCGGCAGGCGGAGCGGCGGCTGACGAAGCTGTCCGTGGACGCACGCTCCGAGGTGCGGCTGGCACGGGCGCAACTGCAGACGTCGCGGCGGATGGTGGAGCACTACGTGAAGGTGTTGTTGCCCTTGCGCCGGCGCGTCATCGAGCAGGCCCAGCTCCATTACAACGCCATGGTGTTGAGCCCGTACCAGCTCCTCGAGGCGCGGCGCGACGAGGTGCAGGCGTACCGGGAGTACGTGGAGACGCTGAGGGATTACTGGAACGCCCGGAACGCATTGGAGAACGCGGTGGGCGGCCGGCTGACGGACGAGAAGGGAGACGCGCGATGAGCTCGCGAGACACGAAGGACCTGAGCCGGCGGCAGATGCTCGTCGCCAGCGGAATCGGTGTGGCGGGTGGGGCGCTGCTGGCGTCCCGGGAGGCGCGGGCCGAGGGGGCGAATGCCAGGCACCTGCCTCCCGCGCGGCCCGGCCGGGACTACCAGCCGGTGGTGGTGCCCAACGGCGCGAAGCTGCCATGGAAGGTCGTGGATGGCGTGAAGGTGTTCCACCTGGTGGCCGGCGAGGTGGAGCACGAGTTCGCACCAGGCCTGAAGGCGGTGTGCTGGGGCTACAACGGGCGCGTGCATGGTCCGCTCATCGAAGCGGTGGAAGGGGACCGGGTGCGCTTCTACGTCACCAACCGGCTGGCGGCGCCCACCACGGTGCACTGGCACGGGCTGCTGCTGCCGAGCGGCATGGATGGAGTGGGAGGACTCAACCAGCGGGCCATCAACCCGGGCGAGACGTTCAAGTACGAGTTCACCCTGCGCCAGTCGGGGACGCTGATGTACCACTCGCACCACGACGAGATGACGCAGATCGCCCTGGGCATGACGGGGCTCTTCATCGTCCACCCACGGCAGCCTCGGGGGCCGAAGGTGGACCGCGACTTCGCCCTGATGCTGCACGAGTGGAAGGTGGAGCCCGGGGCACGCCGGCCAGACCCGAACGCGATGAACGACTTCAACCTGCTCACGCTCAACGGCAAGGCCTTCCCGGGGACGGCGCCGCTGGTGGTGAAGACGGGGCAGCGCGTGCGCATCCGGCTGGGGAACCTGAGCCCGATGGATCACCACCCCATCCACCTGCACGGCTACCAGTTCCGCATCACCGAGACGGATGGTGGCCGCATTCCCGAGTCCGCGCAGCAGCCGGAGACCACGGTGCTGGTGCCGGTGGGGAGCACGCGGACGGTGGAGTTCGTCGCGGACGAGCCGGGCGACTGGGCCATGCACTGCCACATGACGCACCACGTGATGAACCAGATGGGGCACGACATGCCGAACCTCATCGGGGTGAAGCCGGGCGAGCTCGACGAGAAGGTGCGCAAGCTGCTGCCCAACTACATGACGATGGGCCAGGCGGGCATGGGAGACATGGAGGAGATGGGCATGGCCGTCCCCGCCAACAGCATCCCCATGGTGGGCGGGCGCGGGCGGCACGGCGGCATCACCATGGGCGGCATGTTCACGGTGCTCAAGGTGCGTGACCGGCTCGACGGCTACGGGGACCCGGGCTGGTACGAGAACCCGGTGAACACCCAGGCCCAGACGGCGGCCGAGGCGGAGCTGCTCCGCGACGGCATCGACGTGAACGGGGACCCGGGCGTCACCGACGGCGACGCCTGAGCGTCACTTCCCGAGGAACCCGAGCAGGGCCTGGTGCCACTTCTCGGGGGCCTCGAAGTGGGGGATGTGACCCACGTTGGGAATCTCCACGAGCGTCGCCTTGGGGAACGCCTTGGCGGCGCGCTTGCCGAGCTCGGGGTACTGGCCGAGCTTCGCGAGTGCCTCGGGGGACACGCGGGCGCGGCCGAGCGTGGTGCGATCCGCCTGCCCGATGACGAGCAGCACGGGCGCCGTCACCAGGGGGAACTCGTGCACCACGGGCTGCTGGTAGATCATCTGCTCGGTGGCGGCCGAGACCCAGGCGAGCCTCGGGTACTCGGCGCTCAGCGTCTGGCGGAAGGGAATCTGGACGTACTCGTCGAACTCGGGGCGCCACGTGACGTAGTAGGTCTTCTGGTACTTGCGGATGGACTCCTCGGTGGTGCCGAGCTGGTCGCGGTAGAGGTCCTCGGTGGAACGCCAGGGGACGAGGAAGCGGTAGTCCTCGAGCCCGATGGGATTCTCCAGGACGAGGTGGGTGGTGGCCTCGGGGAACATGCGGGCGAAGCGGGTGGCGAGCATGCCGCCCATGGAGTGACCCACTACGACGACCTTCGGGATGTCGAGCTTATCGAGCAACTGCTTCGTGTTGGTGGCGAGCGTGTGGAAGCTGTAGTCGAGCGCGGGCTTGGAGGACTTGCCGAAGCCCACCTGGTCGGGGACGACGACGCGGTAGCCGGCCTCGCTGAGGGCGCGGATGGTGACGTTCCAGTAGGAGCCGAAGAAGTTCTTCCCGTGGAGCAGCAGGACGGTGCGGCCGTTGGCCTTTCCGGCGGCGGGCACGTCCATATAGGCCATGCGGACATCCTGGCTCCGCGGCGGCGGCCCCGGGCGAGGAGGAGGCACCAGCTTCAGATGCGGCAGCTCGGGCCATGTGCCGGAAGCGTCAGCGCGCCCGGAGGCTGGAGTGGGCGGGGTTGCTGCGCAAGAGGTTCGCAGTGGACGTCTTCTGCTGCCCGAGGTGCGGAGGAAGGCGGCGGGTGCTGGTGTAGCTCACCCAGGGCAGCGTCATCCGGCGCAGTCTTCGCCACCTGCACCTGCCCGAGCTGCCCCCACTCCAGGCACCTGCCAGGGGGCCACCGCAGCAGGCGCTGTGGGAGTGACGCACGGCTGAGGGATGCACTCTCTGGCGGAGCCCAAGGCGAGCGGTGGCCTGCGCAGGGGAGGAGTGTGCCTGGAGCGCGACGGGCGGGCCTCCTTGGGGCCCTCCTGCACCGTCCAATGCGTGTCGCGCGGCCCTCCTGGACGACCACCTACCCCGGCCCTCGCCCGCAACAGGGCTCCCATGCCGCCTATGCTCTCGCGCCGCTCATTCTGGCGGAGAGCCTCTCGCAGCGTCGCGCGCAGCAGGTGCACCTCTGCCACCAAGCGAAGCACGTCCTCAGCGGCACGCCGGGTGCGGCCCTTCACGCCCAGCACACCTCCTGCATCGCGAGTCAGTCTGGAATTGTATGGTTGCCCGGTAGAGACAAGTCCGACTGTTTGAATCGCTTCACCGCATGAAGTAGTTCGGCTGCCGCGAGGGGGGAATTCCTCCCATTCGCGTCGGCCGTCCAGCACCCTGTCATTGCATTTCGAAGAGGAGGGGAAGTTCCATGAGTCGCCCGTCGTCTTTGCACGCCTCGTTGTCCGGAGTGACGTTGGAGCCTCTTTGGGAGAGCCGCCTGGGGCGCATTATTGGGACGGACGGTGACTGCCGGCCCGTGGTGGACTTCGAAGGCAATCCGGTGGGGCCTCGCGTGGCACGCAAGGCCGTGCGGGTGGACGCGGAGGGGCTTCAGGCCACTGTCGAGGCACGTCAACCCGTGGAGCTCCGCTTCGAGGATGGGGACCCGCGGCTCCCCGCGGCTCCCCATCATCACGGCCCTTCTCCCCGTCGCTCCGCGGACCACCTATTCGGATGCGTTGCAGGCCGCGCTGGAGGATGCCGCCGAGTCACGCGCTCGCACGATCCAGCCCCAGGACGGATTCGCCCTCCGCTGTGGCGAGGCCTCGGTCACCCTGCTGCGCAACGGGAAGGTCTCCCTGAATGGGACATCCGTCGAAACCTCGGCAGCGGGCACGCTCCGCCTCAAGGGCATTTCCGTTCATGTCCATACGGCGGGTGCGCAGGCCGCCTCGGGGAGTGAGGAGCACGTGCGGCCTCGGGAGGCAGGCGGCCTCGTCCCGGGAGGAGACGCAGCGGACGTCCAGGTCATCCAGAGCCAGGAGCGCCTCACGCTGCGGTGCGGCCGGGCGAGTCTGACGCTGCTGCGCAGTGGGCGCATTCTCCTCGAGGGGACGTACGTGGAGACGCGCGCCGAGGGCGTCGTCCGCCTTCAGGGCGGCTCCATCCGAATCAATTAGGGGGGAAGGAACATGGTGTTGGAGGACGTGCTGGAGGAGTACCTGGACGAGGCTGCCTTCCGGTGGGTGCAGTGGGAAAGGGCGCTGGTGGCGCCGGATTTCACGCTGGCGGAGACGGCGGAGCGCGAGGAGCGGCTGCTGGCGTACCTGGAGGGGCTGGAGGACGAGGACGCACTGGACACCGTGGTGCGCCCGGCCTTCGACTCGGAGGAAGCGCCACGCATTTCGGCCGCGGCCCATGCGCTGCTGGGGCTGGGCGAGGTGGACGAAGTGCTGGTGCGGCTGCGAGGGGCGGAAGCGCCGGCCCGTGCCGCCATGCTGCGGGCGCTGGAGGTGAGTGAGGCTCCGGGTCTGGGCGCGCGCCTCATGGAGTTGTTGAAGCTGGAGGACACGGGACTGCAGGCCGGAGTGCTGGAGGCGCTGGCCTTCCGCCAGGAGGCACCCGCGGAGGTACTGGCGCGCTTCTTCACGCATGGCGAGCAGCGGGCGCGAGTCGCGGCCCTGCGCGGGGTGCTGCCGCTGCCGGAGGACGCGGTGCGCAGGCAGTTGCCCGCGCTGCTGGACTCGGCGCACGCCGGTATTCGCGCGGCGGCCATGGAGGCGGGACTGGCCTCCGGCGTGCGGCTGGCCTGGGAGGCCTGCCGCAAGGCGGTGCAGTCGCCCGGCGCGCACGCCCGGGAAGCCATGGTGCTGCTCGCCATAGGCGGTGACGAGGCGGAGGCGTCACTCCTGGTGGGCTTGCTGGAGTCCGCCGAGCTGCGTGCGGACGCCCTCTGGGCGCTGGGCTTCAGCGGCAGGGTGGCGGCCATGGAGTCCTGCGTGAAGTACCTCGAGGTGCCCGAGGTGGCGCGGCTGGCGGGAGAGGCCTTCGCGGCCATGACGGGCCTGCGGCTGGAGGGCGCCCATGCCCTGCCTCCAGGCGAGCGGCCCGAAGGCGCGCCTCCTCCACCCGAGGAGCAGGAGAGTCTGGACGCCGACTTGGTGCCCCGGCCGGAGGACGACCTGCCCTGGCCGCACGTGGCCGGGGTGAGGGCCTGGTGGGCGCAGAACCAGACGCGCTTCGCGACGGGCTCGCGCTACCTCATGGGCCAGCCCTTCAGCGGCCCGGTGCTGCTGGAAGCCCTGGAAGCCAGTCCCATGCGGCGCCGGCACGTACTCGCGCGGGAGTTGGCCATTCGTACCCGGGGCCAGCACCACATTCCCACCCGCGCCTTCACCCACCGCCAACGCGAAGCCCTCGCCCGGGCCCGAGCCACTGCCGCCCTCGTCTGTGGCACGCCCCTGGCCTCCACCCTGCGGTGACGTCCCATGCCTACCCTCGAAAACCTCACGCCCTTCGCGGCCACCGACTTCCTCTCGTTGACGAAGGAGGGCGAGGAGTGCCTCGTCCTCGTCGTCTCCGGCAGCTTCGTCCTGCCTCCGGCCGGGCGCGCCACGGACGCACCGCTGGCGGTACGCGACGAGCAACCGCCGCCTGCCATCACGGACACGTATTGGGCGAGCCGGAGAAGTCGAGCCTGCGCTACGAGTCGCAATCCGCTTACATGCGGCCCGGCACGGACGTGCTGCTGCACGGCCAGGCCTGGGCGCCCCGGGGCCGCAAGGTGACACGCACGCAGGTGGCGGTGCGGGTGGGCGCGCTGGAGAAGCGGGCCACCGTTACCGGCACGCGCGTCTGGTACCAAAGCCTCATGGGGCTGAGCGCCTCGGACGCGCTGCCCTTCGAGTCCCTGCCGCTGCGCTACGAGTACGCCTTCGGCGGCACCACGGCCTCGGGCCAAGAGGCGCGCAACCCCGTGGGCCGGGGCTACTACGCCAGCGCGAAGGAGGCGCTGGAAAAGCCCCTGCCTTCCATTGAGGCGCCAGAGGCCCTCGTGCGCGGCTGGGCGGACAGGCCACCGCCCTGCGGCTTCGGCCCGGTGGCGCGGCACTGGCTGCCGCGCCGGGGCTGGGCGGGGACGTACGACGCGGCGTGGGTGGAGAAGCGCGCCCCACTCTGGCCCGCGGACTTCGACGAGCGTTTCTTCCACGTCGCCCCCGACGGCCTGCGGGCTTCGACGCACCTGAAGGGCGGAGAGCCGGTGGTGCTGGCGGGCGTCTCTCCCGACGGGCCCCTGGCCTTCACGCTCCCCACGCACCGGCTGATGGCTCGCTGCACCTTCGCCGGACGGAGGGAGAGGCGGCGCATGGTGCTGGACACGGTGCTGCTGGAGCCGGAGGAGCGCCGCCTCGTCCTCACCTGGCGGGCGACGGTTCCAGCGCATCGGCAGTTGACCCTGCATGAGGTGAGCACCGTGCGGCTGTTGCTGCCCGGGGAGGACGCGCTATGAGTGGAGCGCAGGTAGTGGGGCTGGGACTCTGCACGCCCGTTGGCACCTCGACGCACATGACGCTGGCGTCGCTGCGCGCTGGTCTGGTGCGCTTCAGCCGGACGGAGGTGCTGGACGAAGTGGCGGAGCCCGTGCGGGCCTCGCGGCTGAGTCTCCTCGACGACTCTCTCACTCGCACCCAGCGCATGGCGGCCCTGGCCCGGCAGGCCCTCGCCGGAGTGCGCCCGCTGCTGGACACACTCCCTCCAGGGCGAGTGCCGCTGTACCTCGGACTGCCCGAGGCGGGGCTGGGGGCCCGGCTGGACCAGGAGGCGCTGGTGGGTGCGCTGCTGGCCGAGACGGAGGGACGGCTGGAAGTGGTGAAGGTGCACGAGTCCGGGCGGGCCGCCTTCTTCGAGGCCCTGGCTTCCGCCCAGAAGGACTTGCACTCCGGCCGGGCGGGGGCGCTGGCCCTGGTGGGCGCGGTGGACTCGCTGGCCGATACTGCTTCCTTGAAGGCGCTGGTGGGCGCGCGGCTGCACCTGGGGCGCCGGAATCCGGACGGGAGGATTCCGGGCGAAGCGGCGGGCTTCGTCGCCATGGCGCGGCCGGGCGCCCCCAAGTCCTTGAAGCTGGAGGCCACGGGCGTCCTGCTGGGCACGGCCCTCGCCATGGAGCCGAAGCCCTTCTCACAGCGCGGCCCCAGCCTGGCCGAAGGGCTGACGGAAGTCCTCCATGCCCTGCGGCGAAACGCGGTGACGGGCGCGCGGCGCGTGGACGCAGTCCTGGCCTGTCAGCCCGGAGACTCCTTCTGGGGTACTGAATTCACCCGCGCCTACCTGCGCAACGCCGCCCTCATGCCCGAGCCCTTACGCGTGCATGTCGCGGGCGAAGGACTGGGGGACGCCGGGGCTGGCGCGGGCCCCGTCATGCTGGGCGTGGCCCTGCACCGGGCGCGCTGGCGTCAGCCCAGCGCGCGCAGGACACTCGTCTATGGCAGTGCCGATGGTGGGCGCGTGGGAGCCTGCATCGTGGAGATGATTCGAAACGCCAAGGAGGAAGCATGAGCAAGGTCTTCGCCAACGGCCGCTCCATCGTTCACAAGGGGAGCGGCAACACACATACCTCGGCCGCGCCGGACGTCTGCAAGGTGCCGACACCAGGAGGGCCGGTGCCCACGCCCTTCGTCAATTCGGCCCAGGACTCCATGCTCACCAAGGGGAGCAAGAGCGTCACCATCAACGGCTACCCGGTGGCGCTCACGGACTCAGAGTTGAGCGTCAGCTCGGGCGATGAGCCGGGAACGGCGGGCGGCCTCATCTCCTCCAAGTTCAAGGGGAAGCTGGCCTGGGGCAGCGGCAGCGTGGACGTGAGGATTGAGGGCAAGGGCGTCGTGCGCTTCCTCGACGTCACCCTCCACAACGGCAACTCATTCAACACCACTTTCATGTCGAATGGGCATAACGGGACGGGATTCGCCTACGCGGACGACTTCAAGGGCGCGTGTATCATCTGTCAGAAGGACCCCGACAGCCATGCGGTGATTGAACGACAAGAAACAGAGGAGGGCCAAAGCCTCGACATCGCAAAGAAGATTCTCAAGGACCTCAAGGCGCGCGAGGCCGAGTGGGCCCAGGTCAATCAGGACATCATTACGAAGGAAGCCCAACTCAAGCGCCTTCTTGAGGGCACGAATCCTCCGCCCAAACAGGCGACCTTGGATGAGCGAAGGGCGAGAATCCAGGAGCTTGAGGAGAAGCGCAAGGGGTTTGAGGACCATCGACGCGAGAACTCTAGCGGATACATGTTCGGAGTCATGGTGTGCCGCAATGGCAAGAAATTCGCCGCAGTGTCGGGTGGCGAGGTGCCCCCTCGCTTCAAGGCCATCGCCGAGGCTCACGGTTGCACCGTTATTGGGGAGGCCGCCACGCTGGAGGACTTCTTGGCCATCAACCCAAGGTGTGCCGCGGGGGACACCGAGGCCATCCACAAGATGAGAAAGCGGTGGAGAGAGACGAAGGAGAAGTTCGATGACAAAAAACCAGGATACAACAACAAGCCTGGAACTTGCGCAGGCGCCAAACTCATCGGCAAAAGCGGTCACGTCGCGAATTCGATGACCGAGATGTTCTTCGCCTTTCCCAGTGCAAAAAAGATGACCTACAAGGTATTCTATCGCGGCCCCCCCGAATACTCTCCACCCAAGGATAACGTTGTGGGACCTGACGGCAAGGGGGCGGGGGCTTGGATGCCTCCACGTGTAGCGGCAGTCGTCGCTGCCATCAAGGAGGGTAGAGGTGGCGAGCCCGATGGGGAACGCGTTGATATGCGACGCAAGTCGGAGGAGACTGTGCCTTCCTGCCGGTCGTGTCAGGACACGCTTTTCATGGCCCGGTGTGACCTCGAGGTGCAGACGTGCGGATGACCTGGTCAAAGCTTCTCGAGGCTCCCCCTCCCTTGTCGATGCGGGGCTTGCTCGCGTTCATGGAGCGATGGAAGCCCGGTAGTACCCAGGGCTTCGAACCTGCCACGGCCGACCAGATTGCCGCCCTGGCCAAGCCGCATGGAGGGCTCAACGCGCTGCCTCGCGTGTATCGCGAGTTCCTTGAGACGATGGGCGCATCGACGGGCGAATTGCAGCTGACGTATTACGGCACGACTTCAATTTCGGCGCTGCTGGAGGACCGCGAGGGCCCTCAACGGGAGCGGCCTGATGCTCGCCGGTATCTCAAGTTCACCATTGGCGAGGAGCGTGAGGATAGCGTCGGCAGGCGCGACACGGACGACTTCTTCGAACTTACCCGCCCGACACCCGACGGACGGGACGCGGCAATCATCCGCATTCACGAAGAGGACCTAATCCGTGGGAAGGGTGAGGTAGAGCAACCCTTCCCGACCTTCTCCGACTGGCTACGAACGATCATCGTATCCAGGGTCGTCCTTGAAGCTGAACCGGAGGAGCAAACGCAGTACTACGACCTTGAGTCGAAACCCGAGGCTCCGGCCAAGACGTACGATTTCCTCACGCGCCTGGGATTCTCGCTCACCGAACTCGGGGCCTCGTCGGCGGTGATTCCTCTCGAGCACACAGAGTATGGCGCGATTGCCCTTATCCGTGCACCTACAGCATCAATCCCAAGTACGAGACTGAGGTTGCGCGCGCGTGACAAGACCCAGCAAGCGCTCCTCAATGAAGTCATCGAGGACCACAAGCAGGCGTTGCGCGGTGGTTGACGAGGTTCGCTGCGCCTATGGTCTGACAAAGTCAGTCAACGCCAAGTCGCTGCGGAGGAGGCGGTGACGGCGCGGCCCTGTGACAACGAGAGGCCGCTGCCTGATTCCTACTTCCGCCGCGCGAGTGGTGGAGCGTTGATGAAGGCGAGAGCTATGGCGAAGGTGGAGGAATGCGCCTGACACAGGCCGCTCAAGCTGCGCGGCCGGCCAGTGGAGGGGCCGGCCGCACCCCCCAGGCGCGTCTGGCTCTTGCCGAGGAGTACGCTCCCTGTGCGGCGCCGTCCGACGAGCGCGTGTCGGTGGCCGAGGTGGTGGAACTCATCCGCAAGGCCGCGGCGGCGAGGAATGGGAAGAGCATCCTCGCGCGGTGCGCGCCGGCCTCATGGGACGTGACTGGATGGGCTTGCCCCAGTTACGTGGCTCTCCCGCACTTTGTGTGAATCCTGGGCGCATACGGATGGTCGCAAGAGCGAGGCTCGCCTGCTCGCTACCGCTGAACCACACGAAGTGCGGGAGAGCCACAAAACCGGGGCAGGCTCACTTCCCGAGGAACCCGAGCAGGGCCTGGTGCCACTTCTCGGGGGCCTCGAAGTGGGGGATGTGACCCACGTTGGGAATCTCCACGAGCGTCGCCTTGGGGAACGCCTTGGCGGCGCGCTTGCCGAGCTCGGGGTACTGGCCGAGCTTCGCGAGTGCCTCGGGAGACACGCGGGCGCGGCCGAGCGTGGTGCGATCCGCCTGCCCGATGACGAGCAGCACGGGCGCCGTCACCAGGGGGAACTCGTGCACCACGGGCTGCTGGTAGATCATCTGCTCGGTGGCGGCCGAGACCCAGGCGAGCCTCGGGTACTCGGCGCTCAGCGTCTGGCGGAAGGGAATCTGGACGTACTCGTCGAACTCGGGGCGCCACGTGACGTAGTAGGTCTTCTGGTACTTGCGGATGGACTCCTCGGTGGTGCCGAGTTGGTCGCGGTAGAGGTCCTCGGTGGAGCGCCAGGGAACGAGGAAGCGGTAGTCCTCGAGCCCGATGGGATTCTCCAGGACGAGGTGGGTGGTGGCCTCGGGGAACATGCGGGCGAAGCGGGTGGCGAGCATGCCGCCCATGGAGTGGCCCACCACGACGACCTTCGGGATGTCGAGCTTGTCGAGCAACTGCTTCGTGTTGGTGGCGAGCGTGTGGAAGCTGTAGTCGAGCGCGGGCTTGGAGGACTTGCCGAAGCCCACCTGGTCGGGGACGACGACGCGGTAGCCGGCCTCGCTGAGGGCGCGGATGGTGACGTTCCAGTAGGAGCCGAAGAAGTTCTTCCCGTGGAGCAGCAGGACGGTGCGGCCGTTGGCCTTTCCGGCGGCGGGCACGTCCATATAGGCCATGCGGACATCCTGGCCCTGGAGTGTGAGCGGGAGGTACTGGACGGGGTAGGGGTAGGAATAGCCCTCGAGCGCGATGCCGAGCGGCTCGGGAGTCTTCGGGGCCTGGGCGGAGGCGGGTGCGGCGCACAGCAGCAGGAGGAGTGCGAGCAGGGGTCGCTGGATGATCATGGGACCTCCTAGTATGCGTGTGAAGATGCGTGCGCACGAAGAAGAGGAGACGGCATGAGACCAGGAGTCGATCTTCGGGACTACAACCGCGAGGCGTGGAACCGGCAGGTGGCGAAGGGGGATCGGTGGACGCTGCCCGTGGGGCCGGAGGTGATCGCCGCGGCGCGCCGGGATGAGTGGAGCGTGGTGCTCACTCCGAACAAACCGGTACCGCGTGCGTGGTTCGGGGACCTGACCGGCAAGGACGTGCTGGGCCTGGCGAGCGCGGGTGGACAGCAGGGACCGGTGCTCGCGGCCGCCGGGGCGCGCGTCACGGTGTTCGACAACTCATCCGCTCAACTGGGTCAGGATCGCAAGGTGGCCGAGCGCGAGGGCCTGTCCATCCGTCTGGTGGAGGGGGACATGCGTGATCTCTCGGTCTTCCCGGACGAGAGCTTCGATCTGATCTTCCACCCCTGCTCCAACGGCTTCGTGGACGATGTGCGGCCCGTGTGGCGCGAGGCCTTCCGGGTGTTGCGGCCCGGCGGGGCGCTGCTCTCCGGGTTCTCCAACCCGGTCATCTACCTGTTCGATCCGGACCTGGAGAAGCAGGGGGTGATGCAGCTCAAGTACCGCATGCCGTACTCGGACCTGACGAGCCTCACCGATGAGGAGCGCCGCCGGTACACCGACAACGGCGAGCCCCTGTGCGTCGGGCACTCGCTGGAGGACCAGATCGGCGGGCAGCTCGAGGCCGGGTTCCTGCTCGCGGGCTTCTACGAGGACAAGCACGTCGAGGGAGACCGGCTGTCCGAGTACCTGTCGGGATTCTGTGCCACCCGGGCGGTGAAGCCCACGAAGCGGTGACACCCGAAGACACTTCCCGATGACGACCCTGATCGAACGATTGCAGTCCTATATGCGCCGCGCTGCCGCGGGACGTTACGAGTCCGTCCCGGTTGCGCCCTTCACGGCGTTCATCCATTCCAGCGACCCGCTCATCTACTTCAACTACGCCATCCCGGACGGGCCCATTTCGGGGGACGTGAGCGAGCCGCTGCGGCGGCTCCGGGCGGTGTTCACGGAGCGGAAGAGAGTGCCCCGCTTCGAGTACGTCTCCGAGCTGGCTCCGGCCCTCGCGGACAAGCTCCTCGCCGCGGGGTTCCGGTTGGAGGCCGAGGCGTGGGTGATGGTCTGCACGCGTGAGAGCTTCACCCCGGTCGCACCTCCGGACGCGCTCGAATTGTCGATGCTCACACCTGGCTCCTCTCGCGAGGAGGTGCGCGCGTATTGCACCACCGTGAGGCGGGGCTTCTCCCCGAACGAGCCCTACGAGGCCTCCGAGGAGGAGATCTCCAGGATGCTGAAGGATCTCGGGGAGAGCGGGGCGGTGCTGGGGTGCGTGGAGGGACAGCCCGCCGTGGTCGGCATGTACACCCGGCCCTCCGAGGGGATCTCCGAGCTGGGAGGAGTGGCGACGATCGAGCGCTTCCGCAAGCGGGGACTCGGCACCGCGCTGACCTCCCGGGTCGCGCAGGAGGCCTTCGCGCGGGGCGTGGACACGCTGTTCCTGAGCACCATCTCCGAGCAGGCCGGCCGCATCTACGAGCGAGTGGGATTCCGGTTCGTGACGCGGATGCTCTTCTTCGTCGATGCCTCGCACCCGGAGGGGGCCTCGAATCCCGTGTCGGGGTAGGGGGATGCCCGTTCGTCTCTCCGGCGGGCGGGCAGCCGATTTGTTCTCAGCCGGGCACGGGCGCGGTAGCTTGCGCGCGAGATGGAGCCCCTCCTCGCTCGTGTGCTCGTGTGCCTGGCCGTCCTGTCCACGGGAGTGGTGCGCGCGGCGGAAGGGGAGTCGCCGCCCGCCCCGGAGCTGCCAGCGGCCCAGCGGACGCGGACCGTGCTCCTGCTCGGGGACAGCCTGATCGTCACCAGCTTCGGCGAGTACCTCGAGAAGTCGCTGAATGAGTCCCCCGGAGTCCGCGCCGTGCGGCGGGCGAAGTCCTCCACCGGGCTTGCCCGCCCCGACTTCTTCGACTGGATGGCGGTGGGCCGCGAGGAGATCGAGCGCCACCAGCCCGACGTGGTCGTCATCATCATGGGCGGCAACGACGGACAGGGGCTCACGGACGACAAGGGCAAGGCGAAGGTCCAATGGGGCGCCTCCGGATGGGAGGCTGCCTACCGCCAGCGCGTCGAGGACTTCCTTCACGTCCTCGCGGCACCTGGCCGGAAGATCCTCTGGGTCGAGCTGCCCGTCACCGGGCTGAAGAACTTCGAGCGCAAGCTGGGGGTGATTCGCCGCGTCCTGCGCGAGGCCGTCTCGGCCCATGAGGCCGCGACCCATCTCGACACCAGGCCGTTCTTCACCGACGCGAAGGGTGCCCTGCTGCGCGAGGCTCGGGTCGAGGGCTTCCGCAAGCCGATGCGGTTGCGGATGGACGACGGGGTCCACTTCACGTTGGCCGGTGGCATGTACTTCGCCAGCAAGGTCTACCCCGAGGTGATGGGATTGCTCGGGTCCAGCGAGGACTCGGGGCCCGCCAACCCGCCACCCGCGGAGCTCAACACGCTGGAGCCGGCGGTCTGCCGCGAGTCCGATGCCGCATCGGAGGTCCCGATGACGCCCGTGGCCTCCTGCCGTCCTTGAGACTGGGGCTCAGGGCTGGCCCGTTCCCGGATGTGTCGGAGCGGGCGCGGGAGTGCGCTTCTTCGGAACGAGGGCGCGGCGCGGACCCCGGATGGCGTAGTTCAGCAGCATCCCCGCCGGGAGGAGCATGCCGATGCCCTGGGTGAGGTCGGCTGGTGGGTGGACCACTGCTCCGAGCGCCATCGCGGTGAAGAGCAGACCACAGACCAGACGGATGACGAGTGAGCTCACGAGGGAATCCTTGGGACGGGGTGAACCAGGATAACCAGGGGTTTCTTCCGTGCACGTCCGCCCGTGAGAAAGCCCTCGGCATGGAGCCTGCAGCCGCATCAGCGTGAGCGCCGGGCTGGGGTCTTCCCCGGTGCGGACGTGAGGCTCCGGCGCACGCGCTGCTTGCCGGAAGGCCGCTCGGCTACCACCTCGAAGCCCTGCCTCAGGAAGAGGGGCACCGTGCCCGTGTAGACGGAAGCCGCGGGCATACGCCCGCTCGCCGCGGAAGGCTTCATCGGATAGGCCTCCACCACCTCCGCCCCGCGCTTCTTCAACACCTCCAGTGCTGCCCGCAGCAACTCGGAGGCCACGCCCTGGCCCCGCCAGTCCTTGTGCACGAAGAAGCACGGGAGCGACCAGACGCGATCCGCGTCGTCGCACTTCAGGCTTGGAGCCCGGTCCAGCTTCTTGAACTCCCGCCGGGGCCCCAGTGCGAGCCACCCCACCGGCGCTCCATCCACGAAGGCCAGCAGCCCTTGGGCCTCTCCGCTTTCGACCAGCGCCTTCATCCGCCGCTTCGCCTCGGCGCCCTTCACCTCGCTGAAGCGCTCGCCCTTCTCCAGCCGCCAGAAGGTGCACCAGCATCCGGCGCACGCGCCGTTCTTCCCGAACAACTTCTCGAAGGCGGGCCACAACTCCGGTGTCAGCTCACGTGTCTCGATTCGCATGGCGGCCACACCTTAGCCTTGTGGTCCTCTTGCGCGTCTATCCGAGCCAGGCGATGAGGGCGCGGACGGCTTCCTCCCTCCGCCGGGAGGCCTCCTGGACGCGCTGGAGCGTCCCCGCCAGTGCGCCCATTCCCTTCGAGGCCCGCTCGGGGGCCGTGCGGTAGTTCTCGGCGAGCTGCTCCAGGTGCTCGCGCAACCGCGGGTGGCGCTCGCGGAGCTGGGCGGGCCCCGTGTCGGGTTTCACCTCCAAGACGAGCGCCGAGGCGAGTTGCTGCCACTCCTCGAGGCTCCGCCCGGTGCGGTTCGCGAAGCCACGGCGCACCATGGGCCTGATGAAGAAGGGCATCGACGAGAAGTCACGCGCCGTGTCCTCGAGGGTGTTGCGGAGCGCGGCGGCGAGGGTGACGGGATCCGGGGTCATGGGCGCGGAGCCTACTCCAGACGGAGCGGCGGGGAGAGAGAGCCAGACCGGGACTCCGCGTGGTGTCCACGGCCTTTCGGGAGAGGAGGGGAGTGCGGCCTCGTGCCTGTGCTACCGTCGTGCCGCCGAAAGAGCTATCGCCATGCGATTCAATCCAGCCGTCCTCATCATCACGGGAGGCTTCAGCCTCTTCTTCCTCATCTCTGGGGTGCGCGCCCTGGTGCGCAAGCGAATGACGGTGGTCAACCCAGACTCGCCTTCGGCATGGCCTGGCCTGTTGGGCTCGCTCCTCGTCGAGGCCCGAAAGCCATACGACGTACCCATGCCAGGTGGGCCCCATCTCGGCCCCCACATGGAGGCCACCGGAGCCAGGGCCGTTGGCATGGCATGGCTCTACATCGTGCTCGGCGTGGCGTTCCTCCTCGTGGGCCTCTTTCACTTCCTCATGGACAACGATCTCCTCTCGTTTTTGTTCGACTGAGCCTTGCCATCGGCCATGCCGGGCGAGCTGCACCAGCGCCGTCACGAAAAACGGTATGGGCTTTGGAGTGGAGTGGGCTACCGCTCGAGGACGACGAGCTCCACGCGCCGGTTGAGGTCCCGTCCGCGGGCGGTGAAGTTGGGTGCCTTCGGGCGGGTGTCCGCGAGGCCCACCGTTTCGATGCGAGCCGGGTCCAATCCCGCTTGCACGAGCAGCTCGGCCACCGCGCGAGCCCGCGCCTCGGAGAGCTGTTTCCGCGCGCTCTCCTCGCCCTCGTGGTTGTCGGTGTGGCCCTCGATGCGGATGCGCTGGATGGGGCGGCGCACGACCGTGTCCACCAGTTGAGGGAAGAGCGCGTTGCCCGCCGGCAGCGGCGTCACCTTGCCCTCGGGGAAGCGCAGGGGCTTCACCAGCTCGAGCCGATCGCTCTTCTCCTTCACGAGCTTCTTCTTCGGCGCGCGTACCAGCGTGAAGTCCAGCGGCTTCGCGTTGCCTCCGGCGAGCTGAACCCGGCGCGTCTGCGCGAGGAAGCCGGGGGCGATGAGGTCGACCGTGTAGTCGCCGGGAGCCAGCTCCACGGGCGTGGGAGCTTTGGCTCCCTTCTTCAGTGCCACCTTCTGGGACGTGGCCCCGCGCACGGAGAGCGTGGCCGCCATGGGCTTGCGGCTCACCAGCGCGCGCACCAGGAGCTTCGCTTTCTGGGTCTGCGCCGGGGCGGCCGGTGGAGGAGTCCCTGGATCGCGAGGCGCCTTCGGTGGCTCCGGAGGTGGCGTTGCTTCCCGGGCGATCGCCACTCCCGCATCAGGCGGTGCCGTCCGCCCCGGGTGGGGCTCGGGGAGCGTGGCGTCCTCGAGCTTCGCGATCATCTCCATCGTCACGTCGTGGGCCAGCTTCACCTTCAGCCGCGGATCCCTCGCCTCCGGCACGAGCAGGGTCATGGCCTTCACGTCCACGCGCAGCCCTCGCTGCGTCTGGAAGTTGAGCGTGGAGGTCATGTTCCACAGCAGGCCGGATGTCTGGCTGAACAGGTTCCACGAGGCGTCCATGTAGACGACGTTGGACACGAGGCTGTGCGGGCCGTCCTTCACCTTCTTCGTCGTGAGCACATGGGGGCCGGGGGAGCCGATGTCGTCCACCGGGGGAACCTCGAGCGGCTCACCATCGAGCGTGAAGTGCACCTCGACGAGCTTGTACTCGGACGGATCCAGGCCCGCGAAGAGCAGGCGCACTTCCGGCGCCGGACTGTTCACCATCTCCTGGAGTTGCCGGTCGAGCTCGGCGCGCACCTGCTCGACGGATGGCGGCTCCGCGGCGCGCGAAGCACCGGCGGAGAGCACCACTGTCAGCAAGCAGAGCTTCAGCAGCGGGTTCAAGAGGGGAGTCCAGGTTCGTCGGGGGCCCCCTATCATCGCATATCGGCGGTGTTCCTCCCGTTTCTGGCACGCTCGCTTCCCCAGCCACCGTGCATTCGTGGAAATTACGCTACGTTCACCCCGCCGCTCTCCCCATCCCTCACCAGGAGTCGCTCTCGAATGGCCCCCAACGATTTCAGCCGGGGCGAGTTTCTCGCCCTCTCCGGTCTGCTGGCGGCGGATGCAGCCGCGTCCAGGGTTGCCCCGCGCCCGGCGAAGGAGGCCGCCGACGCCGGGGTGGTGACGCGGGCCGCTCCATCCGGGCCCTCGCGGGAGGATCTGCGCCGCGGTTGCCGCGCCGCGCTCGCGCCTGGCCCCTCCGGGAATGATGGCGCCGAGCTGATCCGCATCGGCGAATGGGTACAGCGTCAGGGCCTGTCGGCGGACGTGTACGGCAATGGCGAGCTCGTCCAGTCCTTCGAGCGGCGCGTGGCGGGCCTGCTCGGTTTCGAGGACGGGTGCTTCATGCCGACCGGCACCATGGGCCAGCTCATCGTGCTGCGGATGTACGCGGATGCCGGGGGCAAGCGCACCGTGGGCCTCCACCCGTCCTCCCATCATGTGCTGCACGAGGACGACAGCTACGCCGTGCTGCACGGCCTGCGCGCGGTGCAGCTGTCGCCCTGGGTGAGGCCGGTGCTCGCCAGTGACGTGCGCGAGGCCCGCGAGCCGCTCGATG
The DNA here is from genome assembly GCF_003044305.1 of Vitiosangium sp. GDMCC 1.1324. Lineage (GTDB taxonomy): Bacteria > Myxococcota > Myxococcia > Myxococcales > Myxococcaceae > Archangium. Next base: position 57,127 of record NZ_PZOX01000023.1, read on the forward strand.
TCGTCAGCGTCGAACTGCCGGTGCGGTGGCTGGGCGGACAACTGCAGTCGTGGGAGCAGCTCGAGGAGCTCAAGCGCACCTGCCGCGAGCGGGGCGTGAAGTTGCACATGGATGGCGCGCGCTTGTGGGAGAGCCAGCCCTTCTACGGGCGCTCCTACGCGGACATTTGCCGCGGCTTCGACTCCGTCTACGTGTCCTTCTACAAGATGGTGGGCGCCATGGGCGGGGCGATGGTGGTCGGCGGGCGCGACTTCATCTCCACGGCGCGCCTCTGGCGGCACCGGCACGGCGGGAACATCTTCCAGATGATGCCCTACGTGGCCTCGGCGGCGATGCGCCTGGACGACGCGCTGGCCCGCATTCCGGGTTACGTCCAACGCGCGAAGCCCCTCACCGAGGCGCTGGCGGCGGACTCCCGCCTCACGGTGCTGCCCCGTCCCGTCCAGACGAACATGTTCCGCGTCTTCCTGCGCGGTGACCCGGCGGCGCTGTCGCGCCAGCGCGATCGCATCGCCCGCGAGCAGGGCGTCTGGGTGGCGAATGGTTTCGGCCAGACGCGTGTTCCTGGAATCGTCGAGACGGAGCTCCAGGTGGGCGAGGGTCTCGCGGGCATCAGCGACGCGGACGCCGCTCGGGCCTTCCTCCGGCTGCTCGAGCCAGCGTGACGAGGGGGGCCTCCGAAGAGGCGGGCAGTCGCCTGTGCGGCCGGTGTCCATGCCGCGATGCTGGAATGCGTATCCACGGATTCTCGCGGCTGAGCCAGCCGGGCCTTGCAAGCAAGGAAGTGGAGGGGCGTCAGCCGTCTTTCAACCATGCCGGACACCATCGATTTCGAGACGCTCTTCAACCACTCCCCGAACTCCTACATGTTGCTGGACCGCGAGCTGAGGTACGTCGCGGCCAACGACGTCTATCTGCGGGTCACGGCGAGCCGGCGGGATGAGCTCCTCGGGCGCAACGTCTTCGATGTGTTTCCTCATGATCCGGAGGATCCCGGTAACACCAGTGCGCGCCTGCTCCGGGCGTCACTCGAACGGGTCCTGACCGGGCGCGTGCCGGACACCCTGGCGCTCATTCCCTACCGGGTCCCACGCCAAACCGCCGAGGGGGTGGTCACCGAGGAGCGTTTCTGGAGTGCCACCCACACTCCCCTCCTCGATGCGCGGGGGGAGGTGGCCTTCATCCTCCAGCACACCGTGGATGTGACGGAGCTGCAGAGGCTCAAGAGGGCCGTGGGTGCCACTGCGGCCCGGGAATCGGCTATCTCCTCGGACCAGGTAGAAGCTGGCGTGTTGTACCGGGCGCGGATCGTTCAAGAAACCAACAGCACCCTGGATGCCGAGCGGCGTCACCTCCGCCGGCTGTTCGATCAAGCGCCCGGGTTCGTGGCCTTCCTGCGCGGGCATCAGCATGTCTTCGAGCTGGCCAACCCCGCCTACTACCAGCTCATCGGCCACCGCGAGATCGTCGGCAAGCCGGTTCGCGAGGCGCTTCCCGAGATAGAGGGGCAAGGCTTCTTCGAGCTGCTCGATCAGGTGTTCACGACGGGAGAGCCGTTCGTCGGCCTGGGCGTGCAGGTCTTCTTGCAGCGTCACCCCGGTGCACCGCTCACGGAGGTGTATGCCGATCTGGTGTACCAGCCCATCATCGAGTCCGATGGGACGGTGTCGGGCATCTTCGTCCAGGGCCATGACGTCACCGAGCGGAAGCGTGCCCAGGATGAGCTCCGCCAGTACCGTGAGCACCTGGAGGAACTGGTCCAGGAGCGCACCCGCGCACTCGCGGAGAGCGAGGCCGAGCGGCGTCAGACGGAGGCCGTGTTACGGCAGTCCCAGAAGATGGAGGCGGTGGGCAAGCTCACGGGTGGCGTGGCGCACGACTTCAACAACCTGCTTCAGGTCATCGGGGGCAACCTCCAGCTCCTGCAGCGGGACCTGGTTGGCAGTGAGCAGGCCCAGCGGCGTTTGAAGGCCGCCATCAGCGCCGTCGAGCGCGGCGCCAGGCTCGCCTCGCAGTTGCTCGCGTTCGCGCGGAGGCAGCCGCTCGAGCCCGTGGCCATCAACCTGGGCCGGTTGGTGCGGGGCATGGGAGACCTGCTGCGGCGTGCCCTGGGTGAGCGCATCGAGCTCGAGACGGTCATCTCCGGTGGGCTCTGGAACACGTTCGCCGATCCCAACCAACTCGAGAACGTCATCCTGAACCTGGCGATCAACGCCCGTGATGCCATGGAGGGGGAGGGCAAGCTGACCATCGAGTCTGGCAACGCCATGCTCGATGACCACTACGCCCGGAGCCATCCGGAGGTCGCGCCCGGGCAGTATGTGCTCCTGGCCATCTCGGATACCGGCTGCGGCATGTCCCCGGAGGTCCTGGAGCGGGCCTTCGAGCCATTCTTCACGACCAAGCCCGAGGGCCGTGGCACGGGGCTGGGTCTGAGCATGGTGTATGGCTTCGTGAAGCAGACGGGCGGCCACATCAAGATCTACAGCGAGGTCGGGCACGGGACGACCATCCGGATCTATCTCCCGCGCTCGTTCCAGGCCGAGGTGTCACCTGTCGAGGTCGTGACGCGCCCGATCGAGGGAGGCACCGAGACCATCCTGGTGGTCGAGGACGACGCCGAGGTGCGCGCCACGGTCGTGGAGCTGCTGACGGATCTCGGTTATTGCGTGCTCAAGGCCTCCGACGGGCAGAGCGCGCTGGCGATCATCCAGAGCGGCTTGGCCGTGGACCTGCTGTTCACCGATGTGGTCATGCCCGGCCCGGTCCGAAGCCCGGACCTCGCCAGGCAGGCCAAGGTGCTCCTGCCCGACCTCGAGGTGCTCTTCACGTCGGGTTACACGGAGAATGCCATCGTTCATGGTGGCCGGTTGGATCCCGGCCTCAGCCTGCTGAGCAAGCCCTATCGGAAGGAGGAGCTGGCCCGGAAGCTCCGCCACCTGCTGCGCAACCGCCAGCAACGGAGCAGCGCCCGACAGGCACTCGCCACGGAGGAGCGCGCCGGGCCCGGACGCGCTCAGGAGACTCCGAGGAGGGGCTCCTTGCGCATCCTCCTCGTGGAAGATGATGAGGAGATCCGCTCGTCCGCGAGCGAGTTGTTGGACGTGCTCGGGCACGAGGTGCGGGCCGTCGCGAGCGCGGAAGAGGCCCAAGAGGTGCTCGCCGCCAGCGGCTTCGACGTGCTGTTCACGGATGTGTCCCTGCCAGGCCTGTCGGGGGTGGCGCTGGCCCGCGAGGCCGTCCGCCTGTATCCCGGGCTGCGGGTCATCATTGCCTCCGGATATGGCGCCTCGGTGATCAACGAAGGCGGCGAGGTGGTGGGAGCCGTGCTGCTGCCCAAGCCCTATGAGCTTTCGCAGCTCCAGAGCGCGCTAACGCGAGCGGGGAGCTCCCCCTGAAGGTGTTCACGGTTTGACGCTGTCGTCCCTCATTGTTCACCTGACTGTCATGCGCGGGTGCTACGTCCCCGGTCCCCCAGGACGTACGCGTCACCTACAAGGAGACACTCCTGTACCCGCACATCCCTCGCCGTCATCCGCTTCGCTCTTCCTTCCGGCGCTCCCTTTCGCTGTCCGCCGTGTTGCCGCTCGCGGCGGCATGCGCCCTCACGCTGACGGGCTGTGAGGAAGATCTCACGCGCCCGATCGCGGACAAGGTGCTCGTGGTCGGTCATCGCGGTGCGAGCGCGCTGCGGCCGGAGCACACGCTGGCGAGCTACACCAAGGCGATCGAGGACGGCGCGGACATCATCGAGCCGGATCTCGTGTCGACGAAGGACGGCGTGCTCGTGGCCCGCCACGAGAATGAGATCTCCGGCACCACGAATGTGGCGGACGTGGCGAAGTTCGCGGATCGCAAGACGACGAAGACGATCGACGGTGTGCAGCTCACGGGTTGGTTCACCGAGGATTTCACGCTGGCCGAGCTCAAGGAGCTGCGCGCACGTGAGCGGATTCCGCAGGTGCGCCCTGACAACAAGACGAACTACAACGACCAGTTCGAGATCCCCACGCTCTCCGAGGTGATCGCGCTGGCCAAGGACATGTCGGGCAAGGCGGGCCGCACCATCCACATCTACCCGGAGACCAAGCACCCGACCTACTTCCAGTCCATCGGGCTTCCGCTGGAGGATCGGCTGATCTCCACGCTGAAGGCAGACGCGTTCACCGCGAGCCAGGCTACGGTCTACATCCAGTCTTTCGAGGTGGCGAACCTGAAGGCCATCCGCGAGAAGATTGGAACCTCGCAGCCGAACTGGAGGCTGGTGCAGTTGATGGATGAGGCGTCCAAGCAGCCCTACGACTTCGTCAAGGCGGGCGATGCGCGCACCTACGGCGCTCTGATGACCGCGGAGGGCATGAAGGAGATCGCGAAGTACGCCAACGGCGTCGGTCCCTACAAGCTGAGCATCGTCAATGTCGACAGCGCGGGTCAGTTCCAGGCGGCGAGCGAGCTCGTGCGCAACGCGCACGCGGCGAAGCTGCTGGTGCACCCGTACACCTTCCGTCCGGAGAACAACTTCCTCCCCGCTCCGCTCAAGTCGGAAGGTGTGGACAGCACGCGCAATCCCGCTGGCTCCATCAAGGAGATCCAGACGTATCTCGACGCCGGCATCGACGGCTTCTTCACCGACGATCCCGCGGTGGGCCGTCAGGCGGTGGATACGTACAACCGCTGAGCCGCCGCATCCTCGGGGGTGAAGCCCAGACCACCCTCGAGGGAGCCGGGCTCCGGTACTCGGGAGCCCGGCGGTGTCACATGAAGGCTCAGGCGCGCTCCGAGGGCCCCTCCCGATTCATTTCACGGTCTGGAGCACCGCCGTCATCGGGGCATGCAACGCGGGCGCGGCGGCCAGGAAGCTGGTGGCGCCCCACTCGAGAGCGCCGCCATGGGCATCGGTGACGACACCTCCCGCCTCGCGGATGAGCAGGATTCCGGCGAGCCAGTTGTACATGTCCTCGCCGAACTCCCAGAAGGCGTCGATGCGCCCGGCGGCGACATAGGCCAGCTGGAGCGAGGTCGGACCGAAGTTGCGCAGCACGAAGATGAGGGGGAGGACCGCGGCCGTCGCCTCGCCCGCGCGCCTGATGCTCTCGGGGTCCTCGCCGACGAAGGGCGGTTGGCTGGCGGCGACGAGCGCATCCTCGAGCCGCTGCTTGGCGCTCACATGGAGGGGCTTGCCGTTCAGATAGGCCCCGCCTCCCGCGACGGCGTGGAACAGCTCGCCGTGGACGGGATCGTACACAGCCGAGAAGACGGGGCGGCCGTCCCGGATCAGCGCCAGCGAGAGCGCCCAGGCGGGAATGGCCTGCAGGAACTGAACGGCTCCGTCGATGGCGTCGCACACCCAGAACTCGCCCGGCGGGTGGCTTCTCTGGGACTCGCTGTCGAACTCGCCGTCCGACCAGGTGATGCCCGGGTACTCTCGGGCGAGAGCGGAGCGCAGCCGCTCCGCCGTCGAGTCGTCGAGACGCTTGAAGGCGGCGAAGAGCTGCTCCCTGTCGGCCAGTGGCTCGACGCTCGCGAACGCGTCCTTCAACGACGTGCCTGCCGCGCGGACGAGGTCGGTGACGAACGTGACGTTGATCTCGGTCATGGTGTGGCTCCTGAATCCGTTATGTCCGAAGCAGAGATTGCCCGCGAGTGCCCTGGCCTCTATCGCCGCGGCCTCTGTTGCGGCGCAGACGGTGGAGCCATGACCAGGATTGACCACGCGCTCCTTGCTCGCCTCGACTCCAGGTCCAAAGGAGAGCGCCGATGAAAGAGTACAAGGCCACCACGACCATTTATGCACCCCCCGAGAAGATCTGGAGCATCCTCATCGATGGGCGCTCCTGGCCCGAGTGGGATCCTTCCTGCGACAAGATCGAAGGCCGCATCGCGGCGGGCGAAACGCTCAAGGCGTTCACGAAGCTGAGCCCGGGCCGGGCGTTCCCGGTGAAGGTGGCGGAGTTCGTTCCCGGCCAGAAGATGACCTGGAAGGGGGGCATGCCGCTCGGGCTCTTCAAGGGAGTCCGGACGTTCACGCTGACCCCCAAGGGCGACAAGACCGAGTTCACGGTCCACGAGGTGTTCAGTGGGCCCATGCTCGCGCTGATCGGCGGCTCCATCCCCGACATGACCGAGGCCTTCGCGAACTTCGCGGAGGGGCTCAAGAAACGCGCGGAGCGTTAGCGGGGCAGGGGGCTCGTCAGTCGAGCCCTGTCTTTCCCACCGACCAGTAGGCCTTGACCTTCGCGGAGCGGCCGAGCCCTTCGGCCTTGAGCCGGGTCTTGAGGGCCTGGATCGACTGCGCCTTGCCGGTCATCACGAACTGCGCGTTCGGGTTGGCGAGGAGCGCTCCCCGCAGCCGCTCATGGACCTCGGCGAGGTGCGAGTCACCGGCCGTTCGCTCGACGTCCGAGCCCTCGAACCCAAGCTCGCTCAGCACGGCGGATGACTCCGCCCGCTGCGAGACCTCGAAGACGCAGGTGACGTTGCGCTTCGCGCTCGCGGACTTGAGAGCGTGGGCGACTCCGAACGACGTCTCATCCCCGAAGAACACCACGGGGCCGGAGGCGTCACCGAGCGACAGGGAGCGGCGGGGCCCGAAGAACTGGGCCCGCTCGCCGACGCGCAGCCCCCGTCCCCAGCTGGCTCCAGGGCTCGAGCCGTGAAGGTAGACGAGAAACGCGGTGGAGCCCTTCTGTGCGTCCCAGGCGAGCGGCGTGTAGGTCCGCATTCCCGTCTCGGGGAGGAAGACCTGCACCTTGTCACCCGCCTCCCAGTGCTCATCGCGCAGCGCCGGACCTTCGAACTCGACCCAGCGGAACCGGGGCGCGATGTCGCGGACGCGCGTCACGCTGACGTCGTGAAAAACGAACCGACCGAGAACGCTTCCGATGAGTGCCTTCGCGGATGCCACGGACCTTCTCCCTTCACGTGTCGTGGGTCTGAGGCTCCCCCAGTAACACAGGGGGCACTCGCGTCCCGTTAAGTAGTGTGAAGCGGACGACCCGAAGGGCCGTCATGGGACGAAGCGCTCGACGAGGAGCTGGAGGCGCCGGCGCAAGACGCGCGTCGCCGGTAGATCGCCTTGCAGCCCATCGACGGCGAGCATGAACACCTCGGAGAGCTCCTTGGTCTCCAGGATCGCCTGGGTGAGCTTGAGGAGGAGCCGTTCGTGCTTCGCCTCGACTTCCGGAAGCAGCCGGGAGCAGGCCTCGTAGAACTCGGCCGCCATGGGAGCTCCCACCATCTCGTCCCACGGCTCCAGAAGCAGCAACTCGTACACCCGGAACAGCTTGTCCCGTTTGCTCCCGGGCCCGGCCAGCGCCTGCTCGGCTTTGGGATACCGCCCCTCGAGCATGAAGTCGAAGAGCGCGGCGAAGATGTCCTCCTTGTTCTTGAACTTCCGATAGATGAGCGGCCGCGAGATGTTGGCCCTCCTGGCGATATCGTCGAGCGACGTCTTCGCGTAGCCGAACTGGAGGAAGCACTCCCGCGCGGCCTCGAGGATCTCCGCCCGGCGCATCGCATCGCGCTCGTCGCCCTTTGTGCTCACCATGTGAACGAATTGACAAAAAATGCGTAGATTGTCAATTTGTAACCCACCGCGCCGCGGCAGGTGAGCCTGCGTGGGATGCGCCCCTCCAGGGAGCAAGAGTGGAGAACATGAAGAAGAGCAAGAGAGCGCGCGGCGTGGCACGTGTGGCCCTGTGGGCCGGGGCACTGGTGGCCATCGCCCTGGCCGGCGTCGCCGCCGATGCCTGGACGGCACTCGGACGCGCCGCCAGCGGCGCACGGCGCACGCGGATGGAGCACTCACCCCAGTGGATGGGCAGCCACTTCGAGAATCCACAGCCGCTCATCAACGACGCCTGGGGCTCCGTGGCGACCATGTTCGATCCCAGTCCAGACGTGAGCCCCAGGCAACCCGTGACCACGGTGACCGGCGACCGCCAGCGGTTCGAGACGCCGCCTGCCTCCGGTCTGCGCGTCACGTGGTTCGGGCACTCCTCGGTGTTGGTCGAGATCGACGGCCATCGCGTCCTCACGGACCCGGTGTGGAGCGAGCGGGTCTCGCCCCTGGGATGGGTGGGCCCGCATCGCTGGTATGCCCCGCCGGTGGCGTTCGAGGACCTGCCCCCGATTGATGCCGTCGTCGTCTCCCACGACCACTACGATCACCTCGATTACGGGACCCTCTCGCGGATGAAGGATTGGAACACCACCTTCATCGTGCCGCTTGGCATCGGTGCCCACCTGGCCTCCTGGGGGATACCCGAGGCGCGCATCGTCGAACTCGATTGGTGGGAGCGCACACGGGTGGGTGGGCTCGAGGTCGTCTGCACGCCCGCGCGCCATGCGTCGGGGCGGACCGGGATCGACAAGGACGCGACGCTGTGGGCCGGCTACGCGCTCATCGGCCCCACGCACCGGGCCTACTACTCCGGTGACACGGGGCTGTTCCCCGCGATGAAGGACATCGGCGCGCGGTTGGGGCCCTTCGACGTGACGATGATCGAATCGGGCCAGTACAACAGAGCATGGCCCGACTGGCACATCGGGCCCGAGCAGGCGGTGCTCGCCCACCAGATGGTCCGGGGCCGTGTCCTGCTTCCGGTGCACTGGGCTCTGTTCCCCCTCGCCGCTCATGGTTGGACCGAGCCCATCGAGCGCGTGCTCGCGGCAGCCGGACAGTCCGGCCAGACGGTCATCGCGCCGAAGCCGGGCCAGAGCGTCGAGCCGGGCTCACCACCAGCCCTCGAGCGCTGGTGGCCTGAGCTGCCCTGGAGGACCGGGGCGCAGGATCCCATCGTCTCCACCCAGATGAACTGATGCCCACCAGAGCTCGAAGCGAGGAGTCCACAACATGAAGGTCATTCTCTTTGGCGCGACGGGCATGATCGGGCAGGGGGTCCTGCGCGAGTGTCTGCTCGATCCCGGCGTGGAGCGCGTCCTCGCGGTCGGACGCAGCACGACGGGGCAGCAGCACGAGAAGCTGCGCGAGCTCGTGCATACGAACTTCCTGGACTTCTCCTCCGCGGAGGAGGCGCTCTCGGGCTACGACGCGTGCTTCTTCTGCCTCGGTGTCTCCTCGGCGGGCATGTCGGAGCAGGACTACCGGCGCGTGACGTACGACTTCGCCCTGGCGGCGGCGAGGACCCTGGTCCGGCTCAACCCCGGCATGACCTTCATCTATGTGTCGGGCGCGGGGACTGACAGCACCGCACGGGGCGGCACCATGTGGGCGCGGGTGAAGGGGGAGACCGAGAACGCACTGCTCCAGTTGCCCTTCAAAGCAACGTACATGTTCCGTCCCGGGTTCATCCAGCCGCTGCATGGGGTGACGTCGAAGACGCGGCTGTACAGGGCCATCTATGCGGTGATGGGGCCGTTCTACCCCGTCTTGAGGGGGCTCTTCCCGAAGGACGTGACGAACACGGAGCAGCTCGGGCGCGCGATGCTCCAGGTCGCCAGGCGAGGTGCCCCGGCGCGCGTGTTGGAAACCCGTGACATCAATAATGCGGCCCCATGACGGGCTGGTTAGTCTGCACCGCCCCAAGGAGAGGCCCATGAACTACTACGATGTGACCGTCCCGGCGTTCATCCGCATCCTGAGCCAGACGCACCGCTGGTTCGACAAGGCGAAGGCGCACGCCGATCAGAAGAAGTACGACGTGAACGTGCTTCTGCCCGCGCGGCTCGCGCCTGATCAGTTCCACTTCGCTCGGCAGATCCAGGGCCTGAGCGATCAAATCAAGGGGGCCGTCGCGCGCCTCGCCGGCGTCCAGCCGCCCTCGTTCGAGGACAACGAGAAGACGGTGGACGAGCTGCGGGCCCGCGTCGACAAGACGATTGCCTTCCTGAAGACGCTCAAGCCGGAGCAGTTCCAGGGCGCGGCCGAGCGGACCATCACCCTGCCGTTCATCCCGGGCAAGGGCCTCAAGGGGAGTGATTACCTGACGGTGTTCGTCCTGCCGAACGTCTACTTCCACGCGACGACGGCCTACGCGATCCTGCGCCACAACGGCATCGATGTGGGCAAGGCGGACTTCATCGGCGACCTGCCGCTCTTCGACGTCCCGAAGTCCGCCTGACGCGGGCTTGAAGAACATCCGGGCCGGAAGCCACTGGAAGGCAGCGGCTTCCGGCCGGGAGCGTCAGCGCGTTTTCACTACTGCCACTGGTAGACGCGCACCCAGTCGATCTCGAACACCTGCGGCGTCTGGGCGATGAGGTCGGCCGTGGACTGCGGCACTCCGTAGTACGGCGAGGTGGCCCCGTTGACGCCGGCCGGGTAGCCGCCACCGACCGCCAGGTTCAGGATGATGTACATGGGCTTGTCGTACACCCAGTTGCCGTACTGGTTGACCTGCGCCTTCGTCGTGGTCTTGACCAGCGCACCGTCGATGAACCACTTGATGTCGGTCGAGGAGTACTCGGTGCGGTAGGTGTGCCAGTTGCTGACCGAGGAGTTCGGGTAGAACCGGCCGTTGATGGGCGTGTTGCCCGAGTAACCCGGGCCGTGCAGGGCGCCCGAGGTCCAATCGCTGTAGCCGACGTTCTCCATGATGTCGAGCTCGCCGCACGCCGGCCAACCCACCGAGCCGATGTCGTTGCCCAGCAGCCAGAACGCCGGCCACAGGCCCGGGCCCACGGGCATCTTGAGACGGGCCTCGACGGCGCCGTGGCTGAACTCCTTCTTGCCCGCGCTCTCCAGGCGGCCCGAGGTGAACGGGTAGCCGTTGTTCGACTCGCGGCGGGCGATGAGCTTCAGCGTGCCGTTGCTCACCTGCACGTTGTTGCCCGAGGTCGTGTACTGCTGCTGCTCGCTGTTGACGTGGATGTTGGTGATGTAGCTCCAGTTGGCCGTGTTCACACTGGTGCCGTCGAACTCATCACTCCAGATCTGCTTCCAGCCCCCGGTGCTGGAGCCGGAAGTTCCAAAGGAGAACGACTCCCAGCAGCCGGCGGTGGCGCGATCCGCGTAGAGGGGCGCGTTGGCGCCGCGGTTCGAATCCGTCGACACGTACTTGCCGGTGCTCTTGGCGATCAGGCCGTAGGTGCCGTTGTTGAAGTCGACCCAGGTAAAGCGCTCCCAGTCCCCGATGGTGGTCCGGTTGGCGACGAGCTGGCCGCCGAGGTTCGTGTCGGCCGACACGTACATGCCGGTCTCGCTGACGCGCAGCGCGATGGTGCCGCTGCCGGCGTCGACGATCTGGAACAGCTCCCAACCCGCCGCCGCCGCGCGATCCGCCACCAGGGGGGCCGTCGCGCCGAGGTTTCCATCCGCCGAGATGAACTTCGAGTTCAGGCACGCCTTCAGCCAGATGGTCTGTCCGATGGGGGCCGCCAGGGGCTGCTTCACCTGCTCCGTCGTCTCAGGGGCGGGCGCCGCCTCGGGCGAGCAAGCGGATGCGCCCAGGAGCATGCTCCCAACCCCAGCCAACAACACCCAACGGCCACCGATTGTCTTCGTGATGTTCAAAGTCATGTGAGGCTCCTTGTGAAGTGAATTACAGCTTGACGAGCTCGAACTGATCGAACGCGGCCCAGTTGCCTGCCTGGGCATTGCTATAGACGCCCACCTCGATGAAGCCGTTGGTGACCGGGATGTTGTTGATGGTGTACTGCGTCCAGCCCGAGACGGCGCCGGAACCGATCTCGGCTGTGACCTCGGCCGCGCCATAGTTCTTCGCATACAGGCGCAGGGCGCTCTGGCCGCCGCCGGAGCGGACCCAGACGCTGGCCCGGTAGGTGCCGTTGGCCACGTTGAGGGTCTGGCCCGTGACCTGCTGATAGGCCGCGGACGCCCAGTGGGTGAGCTTGTAGCTGCCCGTGTACGGCGAGTCCGTATCCACCTTGTGCGCAGCCGCGGTGCCGTTGTGCCACTCGGAGTTCCAGCTCGACAGGCTTCCACTCTCGAGTCCGGAGTTGGCGAGCAGGTTCGTCGGGCCGGAGCCGCCCTGGACCGCCTGGGCAATGGCGGTGAGCAGCGAGGCGCTGCCCGTGGCGTCGTCGGAGATGTCCCAGATCATCACGCCCCCGCCGCGCTGGAGTGCCAGCTGCGACTTGGCCTGGATGGTGGCGATGCCGTTGTAATAGACGTCGCCCACGAGGTCCTTGTACGGAGCCTGGGAATCACGGGCCACCAGGGTGGAGTAGCCCACGTACGAGTTGGGCCCGCGGCCGTAGAACGGAACGCCCAGCACGGCCTTGTCCTTGGGGAGCCCCCGCCCGAGCCAGTAATCCAGGGACTGGACGGCATAGTTATACGTCGAGTGGGGATAGCCACCGTCGTAGGCCATGATGTTCAGGAAGTCCACGTCGGCGAAGGTCGCGGTGGGGATGCCTCCACCCGTGGATCCGCTGGCGACGACCGCGGCGGTGAGCAGCTTTCCACGGCTGTGCATCGCGGTGGACAGCTCCTTCATCATCAGCGCGAAGTTCTGGGACGAGGTTCCCGGATCCGGGTACTCCCAGTCGATGTCCACGCCGTCCAGCCCGGCCTGCGTGACATAGTTGACCAGGTTGTTGACGAAGGCCGTCCGGGTGCTGGCATTGGCGGACAGCTGCTCGAAGCCGGAATCATTTCCATCGTTCCAGCCACCCACCGCGATGCTCACCTTGACGCCCCGGGCGTGCGCGGTCTGCACCAGGGACTTGAGCCGGCTGTCTCCGCTGCCCGGCCCCGTGAGGCCACCCTGCGCGGTGGGCACGACGAAGGCGTAGTTGATGTGGGTGAGTTTGTCGTACTGGATGGCATTGACGTCGCCATTCCAGGTGGGGAAGTAGCCGACGACCCGGGTGGCCAGTGCGGACTGCTCCTGGGGAGCTACTGGATCCTCGGCGGGAGCCTCGGGCTGACCCGAGCACGCCACGAGCGTGGAGATGAAGGCCGCGCCCAGGGTCAGCTTCCGAAAGGGGGATGAGATGTAAGACAAAGAAATGTCCTCCGGTATTGAGGGGATGGATAGAATATCAGGTTTTGCCTGGATAGAGATGCTTATGCCTCTTTTTTTGGGTCAAAAAAAACGCCGGACCCTTGGAAGAGGCACAGCAGCCGGTCCCACCGGAGGCGCCCACTCCACCTGTGGGTGGTGGAGTGGGGCCTTGCCTTCTCATGTCTGGTTACTGGAGCTGCTTCTTGATGCGGATGTTGCGCAGCTGGAAGTGGATGTTGCCTCCCTGGTCACCCCAGGCGGGCAGCATCTCCAGGACCGAGCTCACCCGGGTCTTGTCCCAGGAGGCCGGATAGGACGCGTCGGAGAAAGGCATCTTCACCGTCGTCCACGTATTGAGCACCGGGTGACCGATGAGGGTCTTCAGGTCGCCCGTCGCGCAGCTGTCCGGCTTGCGGTTGCAGACGCTCTTCACCCAGAAGTCCTGGGTGGTGTCGCCGTAGTCGAGCACTCGGATGTCGAACTCCACGCCGCCCGTGTCGGCGATCGCGGAGACGTCCAGCAGGTGCGGCGCCTTGATGCCCAGGGCGATGCCTCCGTTGCCGCCGCCCTCCTTGAGGCCCTTCATGGTGACGTCGATGACCTTCTCACCCCCGCCGATGTCGAACGCGGAATCCACCGTCACGGTGCCCGTCGTGCCCGCGGTCCACCCGTTGGGCGCGTCGAAGAGCGCGGTGTCGGAGATGCCGTTGACGTAGGCGTCCTTGTCGTCGGTGATGGCGGTGGGCGGCGTCTCCGGCTCGGTGCCCGTGCAGCTCACGTTGCCAGCCTTGTTCGGCTCCCAGCGGATGTCGGAGAGTGTCAGGTCCAGCGTGCTCGTGGTGTACAGCAGGAAGGGGGAGTTGACGTTGGTGAAGTCCAGGCCCGTGTCCGCGAAGCACTGGAGGGGAATCGCCAGCTCGCTCCAGCCCTTGCCCTCCAGGCCCTTGAGGGTGTCGGTGAGCTTGATCTCGCCGAGGCACGGATAGATGCAGTGCATGGAGAGGTTCACCGAGGCGGCCGGCGCCGTGTTCACCTTCACCGCGAAGACGAGCGAGCCATGGGAGTTCAGGTAGGGCTGGAGGTTGCGGCCCACGTTGCCGTTCTTGTTCTGCATGTAGACCTGCCCCGTGCCGCTGAACTTGATGTTGACCGCGGCCCACTGGTGGCCGCCCGCGTCATCCACCGGGGTGGCGCTGAGCTCATTGGCGGCGAGGGCCGTGGTGCTGCTGGTGTTCTGCAGCACGTCGATGCCGCCCCAGTTGGACGGCGCGCCAATGCGCATCACCCAGTCATCCTGGTTGCCGCGCTCGAAGAGGGTCAGCGGGGTGGTGGTGGTGCCGCCGTCTCCAGGCGTCGTGCCACAGCCGTGGGCCTGCGTCGTCTCGTCGAGCATGCTCAGCTCTTGCGGCTGGGCATAGGTCAGTCCGTAGCCGAACGCGAAGAGCGGGTCGTAGCCCGTATCGCCCCGGTTGAGCGAGACCTGGCAGGGGGCCTTGGGCCACGAGTAGGAGAGCTTGCCGTGGAAGTCATAGTTGATGGAGCCGTCGTCCTTGCGGAACAGCACGTCGGCCAGACCATCGCCCTCGGTGCCGGGCAGCCAGGCGGCGACGAAGGCATCCGACACGTTGACTTCCTTGTTGGCGTAGAGCGGACGGCCGGAGAAGAGCACCGTCACGATCTTCTTCACGCCCTTGCTCTTCAGGTTCTGCAGCAGCGTGGCGTCCTCCGGGCGCAGCTTGGCGAGCTCCAGGGTCTTGTTCTTGCCGATGTCACCCTGGCCCTCGGCGTAGGGCGTCTCGCCGATCACCACCACGGCGGCGTCGTAGCTCGCATCCGCCAGGGCGCCCGTCGCGCTGGTGTCGAGCGTGGCATTGGGGGCGATCTTCTGGATGGCCTGCCAGGCAGTGGTTCCACCGCCGAAGTCGGCGTCGGTGTTGTCCGTGCCCTGCCACGTGAGGGACCAGCCGCCCGACTGGTTCGACAGGTTGTTGGCGCTCTTGCCCACGACGAGGATCCGGGCCGTGCGCGCCAGGGGCAGGGTGTTGCCGTTGTTCTTGAGGAGCACCAGCGACTTGCGCACGGCCTCGCGGGCCACCGCCCGGTTCTCGGCGGTGCCAATCTCGTGGGTGGCGAGGCGCTGCGAGGGCTTGGACTTCTCGAAGAGGCCGGCGCGCAACTTCACGCGCAGGATGCGGCGGACCGCGTCATTGAGGCGGGTGTGGGAGATCTCTCCCTTCTTCACCGACAGGATGGTGTTGGCGATGAAGGCCTGCCAGTCCGCGCGGTAGGGCACCATCACCATGTCCACACCGGCATTGATGGCCTGCGGGCAATCGCTGTTGGTGCAGTCCCTGGGCGAGTCGCTGTTGGCCTTGGTGATCTGCCCGATGCCGTTCCAGTCGGAGATGACGAAGCCGTCGAAGCCCATCTTGGTCTTCAACACGTCTGTCAGCAGGTACTGGTTGCCGTGCATCTTGTAGGCCTTGGCATCCTCGCCGGCAGCCGCGTCCTGCCAGCTGTTGAACGAGGCCATGACCGTCTGGGCACCGGCCGCGAGCGCCGGGAAGTAGCCACGGCCATGAATGGTGCGCAGCTCCTTCTCGGTGACCCGGGTGATGCCCTGATCCTTGCCTTCCTTGGTGCCTCCATCACCCAGGAAGTGCTTGGGCGTGGCGATCACCTTCTCGTTCGCCTTCGGGTCCTTGGCGAGCTGGCCCTGGAGGCCCTCGACCATCTTGCCGGCGTAGGACTCGACGATGGCGGGGTCCTCCGAGTAGCCCTCGTAGGTGCGGCCCCAGCGGTCGTCGCGCACGACGGCGATCGTCGGCCCGAAGGCCCAGTCCAGGCCCGTCTGGGCCACTTCGCGCGCCGTCACCTCTCCAATGCGCTTGATCAGCTCGGGGTCATTCGCCGCACCCAGGCCGATGTTGTGCGGGAACAGGGTGGCGCCCTTCACGTTGTTGTGGCCGTGGACCGCATCCACTCCCCAGATGATGGGGATCTGGTGGGGATTGGCCGGGTCCATGGAGGCCTCCCACAGCTGGTCGGCCAACGCGTTCCACTCGGCCACCGTGGAGCCCTTCTTGCCGTTGGGCCACGAGCCACCGCCGTTGAGCACCGAGCCGAGGTGGTACTGCTTGACCTCGTCGGGAGTGACGTGGCCGATCTCCACCTGGGTGATTTGCCCGACCTTCTCCTCGAGCGACATGTTGGCCAGCAGCTTGTCGATCCGGTCCTCGATCTCGGGATCCTTGGGAATCGCGCTCTGGACGTGCGCCCAGTCGTCGGGCTGGGTGGGGGGTGGATTCTCTGTCCCCGGGCCGGGGGGCGCGGGGTCCTTACATGCCGCGAGTGCCATCATCAGAAGGGCCGCGCCAGAGGCGCTCTTTCGTCGTGAGAACTGCCGTTTCATGTTCATCTCCAGGG
The DNA here is from genome assembly GCF_003044305.1 of Vitiosangium sp. GDMCC 1.1324. GTDB lineage: Bacteria > Myxococcota > Myxococcia > Myxococcales > Myxococcaceae > Archangium. The sequence continues at coordinate 73,482 of NZ_PZOX01000023.1, forward strand.
GTAAGGAGGGCGGCTGAAAGCGCTTTCAAGAGGCACCTGAAAATGCCCGGAGGGCTCTTTCCAAAGAGAGGGCCTCACAGGCGGAGAGCAGGAGCACGGCACCAGGGACGACGGCGCGTGCGATGACGCCGCGAGGATGACGACGAATGGTTCGCATGGGGTCTCCTGCCTTTCGGGCGGACCATGACACGATTCCCTGGATGCGCCGCTAAACCGGTTTCGCGTGTAGCTCTCTTTTACATATTAAGGCAAGAGTCCCTTGCGCAGAAGCGGTGGAAATTTCTCAGGACTCCAACCACCAAGACATCATCCAGAAAGTCGAGCGAAAACTAGTTTTCGTGAATATTCGGCTATTGCCGTCAAGCATGAATTCTGGTTTGTGTGACTCTCTTTCCTGAACCCAACGAAGAGGATGATGCAATGAGTCAAATTACCCTGGATGAATCATTCCTGGCCGTTCACTCCCGCCGGAAGCGTGTCCTGGGAGTTGCCGCCTGGGCCCTTCTCGCGGCCAGCGCGGGTTGCGCCGCTCCCCCAGCCACGGAGCAGGACGAGGCCACTGGAAGCGAGGCGAAGATGCTCGCGGCGAACCAGTACACGGTCACCCTGCAGACCTGGTCGGGCCACTACCTCGTCGCCGACCAGGGCGGTGGCGCCGATCTGATGGCGTACAGCACCCAGGCCTTGGAGTGGGAGACGTTCACGCTCACGGATGTGAACGGCGGCTCGCTCGTCAGCGGCGACGTGGTGACGCTGCAGGGAATCAGTGGTCAGTGGGCTTCGGCGATCAACGGCGGTGGCAGCAACATCCGGGTTACCGCCTGGGCACCACAGGCCTGGGAGCAGTTCAGCATCGTGAAGCTGAATGGCACTGGCGACATCGTCAGCGGCGACAAGATCGCGCTGAAGACGACGGTCACCAGTCAGTTCGTCTCCGCGATCAACGCCGGCGGCGGAAACGTCGTGGCCTCCGCTCCCGCGGCGAGGGAGTGGGAGACGCTCACGCTGCGCATCTCCGCCGGAGGCGGTGGGGGCGGTGGGTCAGGCCCGGACTTCGGACCCAACGTCCTCATCTTTGACCCGTCCATGTCGATGGCGACGATCCAGAGCCGGATCGACGGTGTCTTCCAGCAGCAGGAGACGAATCAGTTCGGCAACCAGCGGTACGCGTACTTCTTCAAGCCGGGCCAGTACAGCCTCGACGTCAAGGTCGGGTTCTACATGAACGTGTTTGGCCTCGGGCAGTCGCCCGATGCCGTGACGATCACCGGGGCCGTGCGCTCCAAGGCGGACTGGTTCCAGGGCAACGCCACCCAGAACTTCTGGCGCGGCACCGAGAACCTCGCCATCGTCCCGACGAAGGACTCGAATATCGAGGTGTGGGCCGTTTCGCAGGCGACCACCATGCGCCGCATCCACGTGAAGGGTTCCATCAACCTCTGGGATAACGCCTGGTCGAATGCCTGGTCGAGCGGCGGGTTCATCGCGGATTCGAAGATCGACAATGTCATCAACTCCGGAACCCAGCAGCAGTTCCTCACCCGGAACACCAGCCTGAACAACTGGCAGGGCCAGAACTGGAACATGGTCTTCGTTGGCGATGAGCAGACTCCGACGGGTACATGGCCGAACCAGGTCTACACGGTCGTCGACACCACGCCCGTCATCCGGGAGAAGCCCTATCTCTTCATCGACAGCGCTGGAAACTACGCGGTCATGCGCCCCTCCCTCAGGACGAACAGCAAGGGGACCACGTGGAGCGCCGGGACGACCGCCGGGACGGTCCTCTCCATCGACCAGTTCTACATCGCCCGCTCCGACAGGGACACGGCCGACACGCTCAATGCCGCGCTCAGCTCGGGCAAGCATTTGATCGTCACCCCCGGCATCTACCACCTCGCCAGCCCCCTCCAGGTGTCGAACCCGGGGACCATCATCCTGGGGCTCGGCCTCGCGACGTTCATTCCGGACCAGGGCAATGCCGCCATGAATGTCGCGGACGTCGATGGGGTGACCATCGCGGGGATTCTCTTCGACGCGGGTGTCACCAACTCCCCCGTGCTGCTCAAGCTCGGCAACGCGACGAGCTCGGTCAGTCACGCGGGTAATCCCACGGCGCTCTTCGACGTCTCCTGCCGCGTGGGCGGCGCGCAGGCCGGCAACGCCACGAACTGCGTGACGATCAACAGCAACGACGTCCTGCTCGACAACATCTGGCTCTGGCGCGCCGATCACGGCAACGGCGTGGGCTGGGACGTGAACAAGAGCACCAACGGCCTCACCGTCAACGGCAACAACGTGTCGGCCTATGGGCTCTTCGTCGAGCACTTCGAGGGGTATCAGACCCTCTGGAATGGCAACGGGGGCCGCGTCTACTTCTACCAGTCCGAGATCCCCTACGACGTTCCGAACCAGAGCCGGTGGACGCACGACGGCGTGAAGGGATACGCGTCGTACAAGGTCGCGGACTCGGTGACGAGCCATGACGCCCGGGGGCTCGGGGTCTACTCCGTGTTCTACAACCCCGTCATCCTGGAGAACGCCATCGAGTCGCCGACCAACGCCGGGGTGAAGTTCCAGCACATGATCACCGTGTTCCTCGGCAGCACCGCGGGCGCGGCGATCAACCACATCATCAACGGCACGGGCGCTGCGGTCACCAATCAGAACATGACGGCGAAGTCGTCCTATTAGGCGTACCCGCCAGGTCGTGAACAGCTCGGGGGGCCGTGCGAGCCACGGCCCCTCCTCTGGTGTGCAGGGAAGGGGGCGTGCAGCATCCTGCGGATCCCGTTACATCAGGATCCGCCATGAAGAGCCCTATCCTTCAGACCCTGCCGCTCGGTTCGCCCCCCTGGGTGACCGCGGATCCCTTCCTGTTCTGCGTGCATCACGACGACAAGTACCCGGCCGGCAACGACCATATGGGACCAGAGGCCTCGCTGGCCGGCCGCAACCTCGGCCAGGACTTCGAGAGCAAGGACGGCTGGAGCATGTACCACGGTGAGCAGGTGCCGGGCTTCCCCGGGCACCCGCACCGCGGCTTCGAGACGGTGACCCTGGTGCGCAACGGGCTCATCGACCACTCGGATTCGCTCGGCGCCACCGCGCGCTTCGGCCACGGCGACGTGCAGTGGCTGACCGCGGGGGCGGGCATCGTGCACTCGGAGATGTTCCCGCTCGTGAAGAAGGGGGAGCCCAACCCGACCGAGCTGTTCCAGATCTGGCTGAACCTCCCGGCCGAGGACAAGCACGCGCCGCCGCACTTCTCGATGCTCTGGAGCCAGGACATCCCTCGGCTCACGTTCACCGACGCGGCGGGCCGGCGCACCGAGGTGACGGTCGCCGCGGGTGAGCTCGAGGGCCGGCGCGCTCCGCCTCCACCGCCTCGCTCGTGGGCCGCGCGTCCGGACACCGATGTGGCCATCTGGACCGTCCGCCTCGAGCCCGGCGCGACGTGGACCCTCCCGCCCGCGAAGAACCCGCATGCCAACCGCACGCTCTACTTCTTCGATGGCGACGCGCTGAAGGTCGAGGATCGCGCCTTCCGTGAGCACCAGATCCTGGCCGTGCAGAGCGACGTCGCGTTGAGGCTCGAGGCCGTGGGCGGCGCGGTCGAGGTGCTGATGCTGCAGGGGCGCCCCATCGGGCAGCCCGTCGTGCAGTACGGCCCCTTCGTGATGAACACCCGCGCGGAGATCCAGCAGGCGTTCAACGACTACCAGCGCACGCGCTTCGGCGGCTGGCCGTTCGGGAAGGACGACCCGGTGCATCCGCGCGAGGAGGGCCGGTTCGCCCGTCACGCGGACGGTCGCATCGAGCGGCCGTCTCGCTGAGGAGTCCGGGGTCAGTTGTTCATCCAGACGCCCTCGAAGGAGGCCGAGTCCTGCGTGGAGGAAGGCAGGCTCTCGGAGCTCTCGTTGGCGGTGGCGACGATGTTCTCCGAGCTGGAGTCGATGAGGACCGTGCACAGGCTCCCGCTCGGAATCGTCGTGATGTTGAACGGCGAGAAGACCCGGCTCTCGTACGGCCCGATCGGGCGCTGCACCACGTACGGGGTGAAGGTGCCGCTGCTGGCCGTCCGGCATCGGTAGGTCATCGTCACCGAGGTGGGGGCCGGCCCCACGCTCTGGACGGTGATGCCCGTGTTGGCGGCGAACGCGTCGGTCCGGCTCGGGAACTCGAACTTCGCGGCGGGGATGGCCACATGGTGCCGGCCTCGCGTTACCGGGATGCACGAGTAGCTGGCCAGGCGTCCCCCGCCTTCCTCCACGGCCGCGGCGACCAGATCTCCACCGCTCTGCGCGGTGAGCGTGGCGGAGCTCACGGTCGCGTCGGGGAGCAGGCCCAGTGAGTCCTGGAAGCTCGAGGCCACCACGCTGCGCAGGGACGGAACATCGGTGAACACCTGCCAGTACTCATGGCCCGTGGCCGGGGTGACGGGCTCGAGTGTGCCCTCGAGCCGGGCGTCGACCGTCTGGGGGACGGGCGCCACGTTCATGAGGGCGATGGCGGTCGAGATGCCGCTGCCCGCGGGGAACTGCTTCTTCACCGTGGGGCACGCCAGCTTCCAGTAGTCGAGCTCACCCGACGACAGCCGGTTCATCATCACCACGGAGGGCACCGTCTCCTGGGTGGGCACTTCGACGGCCACCGCTCCGAGCCGATCGGAGCTGGTGAGGTGCAGGGCCGCCAGGCACGCGCGCGCCTCGGACGGAATGGGGTTGCAGGCGGTGGGGAAGGGGATGCCATTCCTGCGGAAGTCCGTGGGGTCGAGCACCGCCGAGGCCAGCGGCGCGAGGGTCAGGCTCACCGTGAAGTCCTGGCCATCGAGCTCGCGCCGGAGCGTCGCGGTGACCGTCGTGTTCACGTCGCGATTCGTGGACTGGAGGAACAGGCGGGTGGCGCGCCCGAAGAAGCCGCTCTTCACCGGGGCGTAGTTGACCTCCACGGGCCCCTCGAAGTCCTCATCCCGCGTCGCGCTGAAGGCTCCCTTCGCGCGTCCACCGGCCGTGCCGAGCGTGCTCGAGATGGGGGCGTTGCTCAGCGTCGCGGTGACCGCGATGTGCCTGTCCGAATGGATCACCATCGAGCCCTGGAAGTTGCCGGTGGCGACCGCGGGGATCCCCACCACGCCCGGCAGCCCCGTGGGATTGTCCGGGCGGAACACCACTGAGCCCCCCGGTGGGATGGCCGCCTGGGCCGTGGTGGACCTGCTCGTCCCGATGCCAGCCATGGGCACGGCCTCCAGAAGAACGAGGGCGGAGTTCACGGTGTCCGTGTTCTGGATGACCAGCGGTGTGTACCAGCCCGCCCCGGGTAGCCCCGTGCCTGTTCCCTGCGTGTTCCTCAGCAGTGGGACATAGGTCCGATAGATGAGGGACGGGCAGGAGGGATCCGTGCAGTCCGCGGCGAGCGGCGCGGAGAGGCTCGGCGCTTGCGGCACGGCCTCGGGCTCGTCACGGGCCTCCGGTGCACCACAACCGGAGAGGCCGACGGTGAGGAGAAACAGTGTGGCCATGAGGCCGCGCTTCGTCGGGTACGGAGCTTGCTCAGAGGAGAGGGAGAGAAAGGGCTGCCACGTCGACATGGGTATCTCCGATCAAGAACAGGCCACGGGGAGTGGCCTGGGGATCGGGTCCTCGCGGCACCCGTTCCCGGCACCGTAGAGAAATGACGGGAGGGATGTGACAGACGCCGATGAGAAATCGGCGAGAGGTCTGTTCGTTGAGGTGGCCGGTCACATCCAGCGCGAGCGTTCTCTACGTCCCCGCCCAGGCAGCGGGTGGGTGGGGGCGGGTGGCGTCTGGAAACACTTCGCAAGGAGCTGACGATGAAGACGATGAAGGCGTGGATCGTGGGTGTCGTGGTGGGGGGCAGCACCGTGCTGGCCATGGCCTGTGGGCCGGAGCTCGAGTCCTCGGTGGATGGACGTGTCGAGAGCCCCGGTGTGCTATTCCAGGCGGGAGCGACTCCACCCGAGGAGATACCGTTCGACGGTGGACTCCAGGTGATACCGCTCGACGGTGGACTCGATGGTGGAGGCAACAACGGAAGTCCGCCAGATGTCGGTCCAGTGCCTTGCCATGGTGGGGGTGACGTGAAGGGGCAGGAAGATGGCGGAGGCTACAGCGGCATCCCCGGCAGGGATGGCGATGGCTGCAGGCCCTAGCGGGACGCCAGGGCCTTGTTTTCTCAGGGGTCCTCGAGCAGCCATACGTCGCTGTCATACGGCTTCGCCGAGAACGCGAGGGAGCGCCCATCGGGCGAGGCCGTGAGATCACTCAGGAATGCGTTGCTGCTCGTCCACAGCGGGCGGAGCGGTTCACCGGGGAACACGGCCCAGAGCTGGTAGGAGTTCACCTCTCCGGAGCACACCGCCGTGACGAAGAACCCGTCACCCCGCGCGTTCCACTCCACGAACCGCGGGCCACAGTCGCCGCGCAGCGGGTAGTGCCTTTCGGGTCCTCCTTCCACCGGATGGATGTGGAGGCCCGTGCTCAACGGGAGCGCCACTTCGCTTCCATCCGGCGACAGTGCCCATCCGTAGCGGCCCAGATCTCCCGCGACGGGGAGATGGAGGAAGGGCCTGGGTGCTTCCGGGCGGGAGGGCTCGAACGTGGAGAAGACGAGCTGCCCGGCCTCCACCTCGCTGACGACGCAGCGAGAGCCGCTCCGCGCGCAGCGGAAGCGCTGGTGCTTGGGCGGAGGCGTGCCCACGGGAGAGACAGGCGTCGCCTGGTGCATGCTGAAGAGCGCGGAGGGCTCGGTGCCGTCCGCTCGGGCTCGCATCAGCCGGGGAATGCTCGTGGCTCCTCTGGACCCGCCAGGCAGCTCCCAGTACAGCAGGCTCGCACCGTCTGGAGAGAGGACGGGCCAGGTCTCCTCGTCCGTTCCGTGCACGAGGGGACGGGGCGCGCCGCCCGAGAGCGGCTGGAGGAAGACATCGCGCGTGCCACGCTCGTCCGAGGTGTACAGGATGTTGGCACTGTCGGGTGTCCACCCGGAGGCACGCTCGTTGTAGTCGCTGAGGGTGAGGCGGCGGGGCGTTTCCATGCCGCGGCCGTCCGGATGCAATGCCCCGACGTAGACGTCCACCTGCGTCTCATACCGGAGGAACGCGAGCTGGTGCCCCCGGGCGTCCAGGCTGAGTTGGCTGATGCCCACGCCCGCCCACTGCGTGAGGACCCGCGCCGGGCCCGTGGGCTGACCTGTTTCCCGATCCACGGGGAGGGCCCAGAGGTTGGCGCCCGTGGGGCGCGGCGGCAGATCCGCGAGCGCATAGAGGATGCGGTCGTCCGGAGCCCACGTCAGTCCCACGGTGTTCTGCTCGAGGGTGAGCAGCGCGTTTTCAACCAGAAGCGCCCGGCCGGCGCCCGAGAGCGCCACTGACTCCAGGGTGTGCCGCTCCCGGCCGCCCGAGCCGGTCTGGAGCTCGAACACCACGCGGCGGCTGTCCGGAGACCACGCCAGGCCTCGCACCTTCTCGCCCGCGGTGAAGGGGAGCAGGGCATGGCGCTCGGGTCGGGTGACTTCCCGCCAGGCCAGGCCTCCTTCATCCATGAAGGCGATGCGCAGACCGTCCGGGGAGAGCGTGGCGAGCTCGAAGCGCCCCTCTCCGAGCGCTTGCGGCTGGCCGTCCCCCGCGGGCAGCCGCCAGAGCTCGGTCTCCGCGGCGCCCTCATGGCGCACGCCGACGAGCAGCGCCTCGCCTCCGGGGAACCACGAGAGGCTCTGTGCCCAGGCCTTCTCTCCGGGCAGTGGGCGCGAGCGCCGCTCTCCCGAGTCCAGCCGCAGCACGCTCAGTCCCGCTTGATCCAGGTAGGCCAGACGCTCGCCATCCGGGGAGAGCGCGTGGGCCCAGACGGGGTTCTCCGCGGGATTGGCGGTCAGCCGCCGCTCGGCGTGCACCGGAGGGGGCGGCGGTTGCCGGGTGGAGCCGATGACCGCGAGTACCCCCACCAGGCCCAGGCCTCCGAGCGCCACCCAGCGCAGGGCTCCGTGGCGGCCTGAGTGGCTCAACTCCGGCAGCCGCCGCAGCGCCTCCACCAACTCCCGGCCATCCGCGAAGCGCTGGGAGGGCTCGTGCGCGAGGCAGCGCTCCAGCAGCCGCCGGGTTCGAGGCGACACCCGGAGCTCGGCCGGGAGGGAAACGACGCCCTGGGAGGGCAGGGGGCGCTGTCCGGTGAGCAACTCGAGCAGGAGCACCCCGAATGCGTACACGTCCGCGCGGGCGTCCACGGGCTCGCCTCGGGCCTGCTCCGGGGCCATGTAGCCCGGGGTTCCCCCCATCTGGCCCGAGCGTGTCTGGGGCACGTCCGCTGGTCTCACGCCGGGAGCGGGCGTGCTCGGGGTGCCCGAGGTCCGGGTCAGCCGGGCCAGCCCGAAGTCGAGCATCTTCAGGGTGCCCTTCGCGGACACCATCACGTTGTCGGGCTTGAGGTCCCGATGGACGATGCCGCGAGCATGGGCGGCGGCGAGCCCCTCGGCGATGGCGAGCCCGTGCTGGAGCGCGGTGGCGGCGGGCAGGGCACGCTCCCCGGCCAGCGCTCGGAGCGTCTGGCCCTCGACGTACTCCATGGCGATGAAGGAGACGCCCTCCACCTCGCCGACCTCGTAGATGGTGGCCACCTGGGGATGGTCGACGGCCGCCGCGCTGCGTGCCTCTCGCAGGAGCCGCTCGCGCGCCGCCTCATCCAGGGCATGGCTGGGAGGCAATAGTTTGAGTGCCACGGAGCGGCCCAGCCGAGTGTCCTCCGCGCGATACACCCGGCCCATTCCTCCGGCCCCCAGCCAGGCGGCGATCTGGAAGGGCCCGAAGCGGGTTCCGACGAGCCCGTGCTCCTCGTCCCGGGCCACGGTGGCCAGCGCCTCGGGCGTGACACTGGGGGCGTGGGCGACCTCCTTCAGCACGGCGAGGAAGGAGTCGGTCCCGAGCGAGTCGTCGGAGTTCTCGGGGTCCTGGCTCATGGCTGCGAGGGGCGTGGAGGATTGCCACTGTAAGCTGAGGGAGTCTCGGCCGTGAAGCGGATCCGGGCAGGAGGGTCGGGCATGGATGCTCGTCGAGAGGCAAAGGCGCGAGAGGTGGAGGCGCTCGAGGCGGAGCTGCGAGCGCTGCATGCCCGGGGAGACTTCGAGGGGGTGGTGACGCTCGCCCTGCGGCGCTATGGCCCGGAGGTGCTCGGCTTCCTGGTGGCGGTGCGGCGGGACGCGCAGGCGGCCTCGGAGTGCTTCTCGCAGTTCTGCGAGGATCTCTGGACGGGGGTGCCGCGCTTCGAGTGGGGAAGCAGCTTCCGGACGTGGGCCTATGTGCTCGCGCGGCACGCGATGGTGCGCCATGCGAAGGATGCGTTCCAGAGGCGGCGCGTGGCGCTCGAGGAGCACCCGCACCTGTCCCGGCTCGAGCAGCAGATCCGCACGCAGACGCTGCCGCACCTGCGGACGGATGTGAAACAACGAGCGGCGCGGCTGCGCGAGCGGTTGGAGCCGGAGGAGCAGGCGTTGCTGGTACTGCGCGTGGACCAGGGCCTGGCCTGGAGCGACATCGCCCAGGTGCTGGCCGAGCAGGCCGAGGGCGCTCCGGCAGGCAAGAGGGACACGGCGAAGGAGACGGCGGCGCTGCGCAAGCGTTTCGAGCGGGTGAAGGCGAAGCTCAAGGCGCTGATGGAGGAGGAGGGGATGCTGGACGAGCCGTGAGCGTCATCGCTCCTTCGCGGAGACGGGCTCCTCGGGGTATCCGGCGAGCGTGTACCCGCAAAAGAAGGTGGCTGCGTAGAAGACACCCTGAAGAAGGGACGGCGTCGGGGTGACAGGCAGCAGGCTGGAGTGATGGGTGAGCCACGCGAGCGCCTGCGGGGCATTCGAGGGATGGCACCACACCGCCAGGAACAACCAGAACGCGAGGGTCGGGAGCAGGGACACGAGCGCGGCTTTTGGGGACGCCAGCCTCTCCAGTGGCCTACCCAGTCCCAGCCCGCGCAACCGCGAGAGCACCCACGGGAGACAGAACACCCGATACAACTGGCCAACGATCGCGCCCAGAACGAGCGGACTCGCGATTTCGAGAAGCTGCGTGGGGATGGCGTTCGTCATCGCGCGAGTATCCCTCGGGATATGGGTGGAAGCATCACGGTTGACAACCGACTACCTCGTTACTACTAGTAACTTACTGTTGGTAACTTGCTTGGGCCGGCATTCGCATCGCCCGCCCGGAGGAGTCCATCCGCCATGTCCGCGAACACGAAGAAACCCGTTCTCTTCATTGGAGGCTCCGGCGTCGTCGGCAGCCGGGCCACCCGAGCACTTCGCCGGCTCCAACCGGAGCTGCCCATCACGATTGGCGGGCGCGATCTGCTCAAGGCCGAGGCGCTCGCCCAGGAAATCGGCGGCGCGGATACGGTGAAGATCGACCTCGAGCGAGAGGATCTGGGTCTACCCGAGGAATCGTCCTTCAGCGCGGTGGTCGTGCTGTTGAAGGATCCGTCGCTCAACTCGATGAAGTACGCCCAGGCGAAGGGGGTGCCCTATCTCTCCTTCTCGGACTTCGTGTTTGATATCGGGCCAGAAGTGGCGCTCTACATCCAGAAGCCCACGAGCGCGCCCATTCTCATGCTGGGCCACTTCCTGGGGGGAACGGCCGTTCTGTCGACCCTCTATTTCGCCAGGGAGTTCCGGACCGTCCATGCGATCGAGATCGGCGCGGTCTTCGACGAGGAAGACGTGGGCGGGCCGGTGGCGCAAGGCGATATGGAGCGTCTCACGACGAAGGGCGTGCCGAATCCGCTGATCCTGAAGGACGGCAAGTGGCTCTGGGCGAGTGGAGCGGACGCGGAGCGCCGGTTCACGGATGTGGACGGGACGGAGCGGCAGGGCCGGGCCTATCCGTTGCTCGACGTCGTGAGCCTCGCGGCCGCGACCGATGCCAGGTCGATCCGGGTGGATGGTGCGGTGAAGGAAGCGGCGAGCCGCCGCCGTGGCGAGGGCCCTTCGCACGAGGTCGTCATCGAGATTTCAGGCGAACTGCGGGACGGGACGACGGGGAGCATCCGGCACGAGCTCGTCGACGGGGACGTGCACTCAGGCCTGAGCGCTCGGGGTGTAGCCCTCGCCGTGGAGCGGTTGCTGGGACTGGCGGGCGGCCCGCCCGTGGCTCCGGGGCTCTATCATCCCGAGGGTCTGCTCGATCCGGCCTATGTGGTCGAGCGCCTGAAAGAGTTTGGAACGAAGATCACGCGCAGGCCGGCTACGCCTTCGCGGAAAGCCATTTGACGATCAGTGAGGCAAGGCTCGCAGCGGCCGTGGCCTCGTCAACACGGCCCCGGATCATCTCTCGCGAAGTCGCCTCCGCGGCGCCAACGATTCCGACGCAACGCAGGTGGAGCTCGTCCTTCGGCAGGTCGCAGTAGGGCGCGAACGCGTCGCAATAGGTTGTCACATAGTTGTCGAGCAGTTCCTGCTGGAAGGCTTCCATTTCCTCATCGCCTTTCAACGCGGCGGAGATCGCATGCCATTCTGGACCGACCGACGTGTAGCAGTTCATGTAAGCGCTGCTCACCACGCGAGCGACATCTTCCAGCCGGTGCCGCGTGCGTTTGAGGGCGTGAAGGAGCGCCGCCACCTGCTGGTCGTCAATCTGCTTGTAGAGCGCAATCAGGAGACCGGATCTCGATTTGAAATGCTCATAGGCAATCGGCTTGCTGACGCCTGCGCGCTCGGCGAGATAGCCGAGGGTCAACGCATCGGTGCCTTGCTCGCGCACGATCATCATCGCGGTCTCGAGCAGTTGCTCGTGGCGCATGGCCTTGGGCAATCGTTTGGATGAGGTCTCGGTCATCTTACTGTCCGTAGCCTACTGTCTGTAGCTTTCAAGATTCACCGTAACACTGTTTTTTTCAGCCAACAACAAGCGTCAAACCCAGAGGAGTCCATCCATCATGTCCGTGAACACGAAGAAACCCGTTCTCATCGTTGGAGGATCCGGCATCGTCGGCTCCCAGGCGGCCAAAGCGCTTCGCCGGCTCCAACCGGAGCTGCCGATCACGATCGGCGGGCGCGATATGGGCAAGGCCGAGGCCGTTGCCAGGGAAATCGGTGGCGCGGATACGGCGAGAATCGACCTCGAGCGGGCGGATCTGGGCCAGCCTGGTGGGAGGGCCTACAGCGCTGTCGCCATGTTCCTGAAGGACGATACCCTCAACTCGCTGAAGTATGCCCAGGCGAACGGCTTGCCCTATCTGAGCATCTCCACGGGCTTGTTTGAAATCGGGCCGGAGGTGGCGCGGTACATCCACAAGCCCACGAGCGCGCCGATCCTCATGGACAGCACCTGGCTGGCGGGAACGGCGACGTTGCCGGCTCTCTATTTCGCCCGTGAGTTCCGGACCATCGAGGCGATCGAAATCGCGGCCGTTCTCGACGAGCAGGACCTGGGCGGGCCGGCGGCGTATGTCGATTTCGAGCGTCAGACGAAGGCCGCGCCGAACGCCCTGATACTCAAGGACGGGAAGTGGCTCTGGGTCAGCGGAGAGGAGGCGAAGCGCAGCTTCAGAGGCGTGGATGGGACCGAGGTGCAAGCTCAGGCCTACTCGTTGCTTGATGGCGTGAGCCTCGCGGCCGCGACCGATGCCCGGTCGATCCGGTTCGATCTCGCGGTGGGAGAGTCGGCGGCCCGCCGGCGCGGCGAGCCCTTCTCGTCGGAGACCATCATCGAGATTGCCGGCCAGCTGAAGGATGGGCGGACAGGGCGTGTCCGTCACGAGCTCGTTCATCCTGCGGGTCAGGCGCCGCTGACCGCGGTGGGGGTCGCCGTTGGCATCGAGCGGTTGCTCGGCCTCGTGGGCGGCGCTCCCGTGGCGCCGGGGCTCTATCTTCCCGACGTCCTGATCGATCCGGAGTACATGGTGCGGCGGTTGAAGGAGGCTGGCACCCAGATCCGGCGGGGCCCGTAGGAAGAACAGGGCCTCCGCTGGAGTGGATGCCAGCGCCTCCGGGTGGATCAGACTTGATGGAGTTGGATCAGATTGCCGCAGGTGTCTTCGAACATGGCGATGGTGACCGGTCCCATCTTCGTCGGCTTCGTGCGAAACACCACGCCCAGCTTCGTCATTCGCTCGTACTCTTTTTGACAGTCATCCACGGCGAAGGACGTCAGGGGAATTCCTGCGTCGAAGAGGGCCTTTTGATAGACCTTGGCGGCAGGGAACCCGTTGGGCTCGAGAACCAGCTCGATGTCGGCGGACCCTCCGGGCGAGATGACCGTCAGCCATCGGGCCTCCCCGGCCGGCACGTCGTGCTTTTTCTCGAAGCCCAGGGCCTTCGTATAGAACTCGAGGGCCTTGGCCTGATCATCCACCAGCACACTCGTCAGATTGATTTTTATCATGGCATCCTCTTCATGGTGTGGCCTCCCAGGAGAGAGACGGGCGCCTACCTTGCCAGAGCCGGGAGCACCCCCGGAAGGGTAGAATGGCGCGGTGTCTTCCATCGTCCTTCGTGCCCTGGTCCTGGCTCTCCTCGGGTTCGTGCTCGCCGGCTGTGCCGTGCCTCCTTCCTCGGAGCCTCGACGCGAGGCCCGCGTGGAGGGCCGCGTCGAGCTGGCGGGCCCCGCCGTGGGCAATGCGTACCTGTTCCTGTTCGCCCCGGATGAGGCGCCACCGGACAAGCGTGGCGAGCCGAAGTATCTGGCCGCCGTGTCCGAGGTGCGTCTCACCGCGGGGGACTCGCGCTTCGGGTTCTCCGGGGTGGGCCCCGATGTGTACCGGCTGTGGGGTTTTCTCGACGCCAATGGGGATGCGGACCTCTCCGTGGACGTGCTCGCGCAGCCAGGAGCGGGAGATTGGGTCCCCGAGTCCTCCGTCGAGCTGAATGTGCAGCCTGGGCAGACACTGCCAGTGGACATTTCGCTATCACGCAGGGTGCGGCGTCCGCCCCCCGCGTTCCAGGTGGTGGAGCAGAGCGAGGAGGGCGTGGTGACGCTGACGGACTCGGCCACGGCGATTGCCTCGTTCACCGTGCGGAGCGAGGGCTTCGGGCTGCTGCGCGGGGACGCGCCCGCGTTCTACCTCCGGCTCGCGGATGCCAATGGGGATGGGACCCCGGATGACGTGAACGGGGATGGCGTGGCGGACCTGTGGCCCCAGTTCTTCCTGCGCTTCGTGCCCAGGCCCGGGCAGACGGTGCCTCTCGACAGCCAGGGGCGGCCCGCGCAGGTCCTGGTGCCGTTGCTGCCGAACGCGACCCCGTTCCTCGGGAGTCTGCAGGGAGATCCGAGCAAGGAGATTGCCGCCGTGTCCCTGCAACTCTTCGTCGTCCCGCTGGCCCAGGCGATCATCGAGGAGCCGGGGAAGGGGAGGGTGGTGACCACGCTCGGGGCCATCCCGGTCGGGGAGTACGAACTGTGGGCCGTGAATGATGAAGGGGGCTTCTGGTTCGTCCCCAATGCGCTGGGACGGAGGACCGGGGAGCCCGTGTCCGGTCAAGACCTGCGTTTCCGTGTGGTCCACGCTGGCGGTGCGGATGCCGGAACAGGCTCCCCGTAGTTCTCGGAACTAAATCCTCACGTAGGTGAAGCCAGACGGTGTTGTCAATATTTCGGAGTCCGCGCGGCGTCTGGGATTGAGAGGCTACGCCCGGTCCATCCGCTCAAAGCGCTGGAACAGCCGGAGCGACGCCAGGTCGAGCGCGGAGATGAAGTGGGCACCCCGGACGATGATCTCCGAGGGGCCGGAGACGGAGTAGAGGGCCTCCCAGGCGAAGCCGGGGCCGACGAAGCACCAACTGTCCCCATCGGGCAGCAGCCCCACCCACCACGCGGGCATCACGTAGTGCTTGTAGCCCCAGAGCCGGTCGCGGCTCAGGCCCTCCTCGAAGCGCACGTGGTGATGGAAGAGAAGGGGTGGGTGGTGGTCCTCGGGATCCACGACGGAGACATGCGCTTCCGGGGGCACGAGCTTCCGGAACGCGTCGAGCACCCGCTGCTGGAGCTCGATGATCTCGTCGGCCAGCGCCTCGTCGTAGGGGCCGAAGCCCTCCGGGATGAGGTAGCGCACCACGTCGCCGCCGTCCTCCCGCTGTAGCGTCTCCAGCACTGTCAGTGCAGGCGCGACCGCCGGGTCATCGAAGTCGAGCTGATTCCAGGCCCTGGCTTTCATGTGTCGTCACCGGGACAGGCGGCGGACCCACTCGAAGTATGTGGCCCGCGGGTCCTCCAGCGGTTCCCGGAACAGCGCCCGCAGGTCCGCCCGGTCCACCTGGTCTCCGTCGAAGCCACGATAGAGCGCGTCTCCGAGCAGGTAGCCCAGCGCGTGGCTGACGCCGTGGAAGAGCCGGTCCTTGCGCAGGGGCAGCAGCTTCACCGCCTCGTCCGGCACCTCCACCTCCGCCGCCTTGTGCGCCAGCACGAACGCGGCGATCTGCCGCTCCACGCCCCGCGCCTCGGCGAAGCGCAGCGCCCACTCGCCGGGCCCCAGGCAACTGCGCCGCGGGTTCACCAGCTTCGAGCCGAAGAACCCCAGCGCCTCTTCCAGGCACCGCGCGTAGAACGCATCCGAGGCCCGTCGCGGCATCTCCATCGCGTCTCCCACCGCGCAGTGCCGCACGAAGTGCGCCGCCTCCTCGGCCGCGTGGTTCAGTGACAGGGACGCCAGATACGCCGTCCGCGCCCGGGGGATGTAACAGCTCTCCCGCGACAGGATGTGCCGCCGAAGTTGCAGCAGCTCTCCCTGGGTGAAGCGGCCCCGCTGCTGGATGCGCACCAGCGAGTCCTCGTCCGCCGCCGTGACCACCTCCACCTCGTCCAGCCACCGGCCCACCGGCACTCCCGCCAGCCGGCCGATGAGGCTCGCCATCTCCCGGAAGCGCTCGGCCGCGCTCCGCTCCCGCAGGGGCGAGTCACCGGACTCCGCCTCCAGATAGTCCAGGAAGCTCTGCTGGCACACCACTGGCGAGGCGTTCAGCAGGCACAGCGCTCCGTCCAGCAACTCCACCGCTTGCGCCATGCCCACCTTGCCCTCGCGGGCGAGCCGCCAGTACACGCCCTCGGCGTTCTGGTACACGACCACTCCGCGCAGCCCGTGTCCCTCGCCGAGCGCCCGCTCCACCTGTGCCGGGAGGTGGCAGGGTGCCACGTGGTACTGGCCCACCAGCACCATCACCCGAGGCCTGTCCTCCGCCCGCACCGCCCGGGCGATCCGCTCCGCCGCGTAGGCGTCCCGCAGCTCCAGGGAGCGCTCGCCCTGGGCGCGCCGGTCGATGCCCACCACCTCCAGCCGGTGGCGCTTCGCGTAGGCCAGCAGTGTGCGCAGGCCCGACCAGGCTCCCTGGCTCGTGCTTTGTCCCAGGCGGGCGAACAGCGCGCGCTCCGTGAGGCGCCCCGCGAGCCAGGCATCCACCGCCGCCTGGTGCCGGCCCTCCACGCACTCGAGCGCCAGCACCACCCGGCGGTTCGTCTCCCGCACACCCTCGACCAGCTCCAGGTACGTCTCCTGGGCCAGCGGCAGCGTGTGGTAGTCGCCCACGTACACCACGTCCGCCGCCTGCACCCGCTGGGACACCGCCGACGCCGGTAGCACCCGCTGGTATTCGGAGGTGCGCCGGCGGTAGCGGGCCTCGTAGGTCCGGAAGGCCGCCGAGTGCCCCTCGATGACCCGGGCAATCTGGGCCTTCTGACGGCGGAACAGGGCGAGGTGGAGGGCGAGCGACGCGCGCATGGGCGATCACAACTCGCATGCGCCCGCCAGCCCGGCAAAAATTCGGCGCTTCGGCCACCCCCCTTGCCTTGACGCGCCGGACCCCTCGGAGGACCATCCGGTCTACCCGTGAAGTCCGTCCTTTCGAGCCCCCGCTCCGTCTTCCTCGCTCTCGTGCTTCTCGCGGCGCTGCCCGTCAACGCCCAGGAGCAGTCGTCCCTGCTCCACAACGCGCCCGCGCGGGCCGAGCCGGGAACGGCGCTCGTGATCGACGGCGTCCTCTCCGGAACGCAGCGCATCACGCGCATGGTCGTCCGCTACCGCGGGCCCGGCGAGCCGTTCTCCGAGGCGCCCATGGAGCTGCAGTACGGCGACCTCTACCGGGGCGTCATCCCGGCCACGAGCCTCGTTCCACCGGGCGTGGAGTACTACGTGGAGGGTTTCACTCCCAGTGGGGAGCGCGTGCCCCTCTTCAAGAGCGCCACGCGTCCGGCTCGCGTCGTCATCGTGGGTCAGGTCCCCACGACGCGGGCCCCGCTCGCCACGTCACGGCCCACCGCGGAGCCCGTTGCCCAGGCGGAGCCCCCCTCGAAGCCCGAGCGCAGGTCCGAGCCCGGCAGGAGGGGGGAGCCGGCTTCGAGACGCGAACCCCCTTCGAAGAGCGAACCGGTTCCACCGCCTCCAAAGGTTGAGTCGGCCCCGAAGGTTGAGCGCAGACCCGAGCCCGCCCGGAAGTCCGAGTCCGATGATGCGATGGCGGCCCTGACGGCCGATGTGCCCGCGGAGGCCGAGCCCGCCGCCACGCACCCGGCCCCCACTCGGCCCGTCCGGTCCCCCGAGCCCGCTGCGCCCGAACCGGAGCGCTCGCAAATGGAGGAGGATCTCGCCCTCTACACCGCCGAGGACACGCTGGCGCTCGCCACCCGGCACGAGGAGACGGTGAAGAAGGTGCCCGCCATCGCCGCCTCGTTCGGGCGCGATCAGATCCGGGCGCTCGGAGCGCGCACGGTGGCGGACGTGCTGGACGTGGTGCCCGGCCTCACCATCAGCCGCGACGTGCAGGGCTTCTACCGCGTCGCCGTCCGCGGCCTGCGCAACGACGCCGAGGTGCTCTTCCTCCTCAATGGCCAGCGGCTCAACAGCTTCTTCGATGGCAAGGCCCTGATGAACCTGCCGGTGGAGAACCTCGAGCGCATCGAGGTCATCCGCGGGCCCGGCTCGGCGCTGTACGGCGCGGGTGCCTTCCTGGGCGTGGTGAACATCGTCACCCAGCGCGCCGAGGGCCTGCGCGCCGCCATCTCAGGTGGAGGCTTCCCCGAGCTCGAAGGGAAGCTCGCGACCACCTTCGATGGCCATGCCTCCGGGGCCCACAACTTCGGTGGCTTCAAGCTCTTTGGAGACGCGGACGTCTGGTACCAGAAGGGGGACTCGTCTCCCGTCGAGAAGGACGCACTCGACGCGGAGACGCTCGCCCAGAAGATGCGCGATCCGTTGGATCCCGTCGGCTACACCCAGGACGATCGCTTCCTGCTCAACGTGGGTCTGGGGTTCGACTACGAGCTGTCGCCCAAGAACCACTTCTCTGTCTCCACACGGGTGATCTCCGAGAGCCGTGCCGCCCTGGTGGGCCTCTTCGACACGGTGGGCCCGGGCTCGCGGCTGGGGTGGCAGGTGTTCCAGGGCAACGCCTCCTACGAGCACGCGCTGAGCGACCGGGTGCGCCTGCGCGCCCGCCTCTATGGGGATTATCAGCACACGGATCGGCTCTTCCAGATCGGCCCGGACGACTTCCGCACCGGCCCCGATGCGGACCAGCTCTTCCCCGACGGCATGCTCGAGCAGACGCGCGTCTCCGTGCTCTCGCTCGGCGCCAGCGTGGACTCGGACATCACCCTCTTCGAGGGCAACCGCCTCTCGCTCGGTGCCGTGACCGAGCTGCAGACGCTGGGCGCCTACAGCTACGAGACCAACTACACCCTCGACAGCCGGCTCCGGCCCGGGCTGACCACGCCGGAGGGGCTGGTGGACATCGTGAGCCTCGCGGATGGCGCGGCCTCGCGGCGGTTGTCGCTCGGTATCTCCGCGCAGGACCAGTGGACGGTGGTGGAGCCGCTCACGCTCACCTTCGGCGTGCGCCTGGACGCCACCCAGCTGCCGTCCGTAAATGACACCAACGCCATCATCGGCAGCCGGCTGGTCCCGAGCATCAACCCCCGGGTGGGGCTCGTCTTCTCGGCCAGCGACTCGCTCGTCCTCAAGCTGCTCTATGGCCGCGCCTTCCGTCCGCCCACGCTCCAGGAGCTGGTGGAGGCCATCCCCGACACCGACTACAACCAGGGGCGGTTCGAGGGGAACGCGGCCTTGCAGCCCGCCGTGGTGAACACGCTCGAGGCGGGCGCGGACCTCATCCAGGCCGCGGGGGATGCGCGCGTGCGCCTGCGCGGCAACGCCTTCTTCGAGAGCTTCTCCAACCCCATCATGGCGGTGGACACCTCGGGCAACATCGTCCCGGTGCGCAACCGCGAGCTGGGAGTCATCGTCTACGGCGTGGAGGGCGAGGCCCGCCTGGAGGCCTCCAAGCGCGCCAACGCCTGGGTCAACGCCAGCGTCTTCCGCGCCGAGGACCAGGAGCTGCCGGCCAACCACAAGTACCTCACCGACATCCCCCAGGCGCGCTTCAACGCCGGCGTGTCCATGCCCATCGGGGACTACATCAACTTCGATCTGGTGGTGCGCGCGGGCGCCGAGCGGCGCAACAACACCCGCTCCGTGCTGGAGCTCATCCGCCGCTACAAGATTCCCGCCTACAGCCTCATCACCGCGCAGGTGCGCACCGAGCCCATCGCCGAGCGCTTCGAGCTGGCCTTCGTGGTGCAGAACCTCTTCGACTCCGACCTGCGCGATGATGTCCCCCGGCCGGACCGCATGTCCGGCCTCCTCCCCCGAGAGGGCGTCTCCGCCTTCCTCACCCTGAGGGCCCGCAACTGATGTCCCGCACGCTCACCGCCGCCCTCCTCGCCGCCGCCCTCGCGCCGGGCTTCGGCTGCATCCAGTACAACGACCAGTGCCGGCCGCTGGTGGATGATCCGGATGCCATCCTCGGCTACCTGGGCGAGGACGTCTTCCTCGACAAGCCCTATGCACGCCATGGCAACCACGCGCTCGGCCAGCTCGCCGCGGACGCCTTCCGGCATGCCACGGACAGCACCCGGACGCCCGCGGAGCTCGGCATCATCAACGGGGGCTCGCTGCGCGCCGAGGGCCTGTGCGTCACCCGAACCGTCATCCCCAAGGGCCCGCTCAAGAACGGCCTGCTGCACGAGGTCCTCCTCTTCGAGAACTCCGTGGTGACGGTGGACCTCACCGAGCAGCAACTGGTGGCCATGTTCGAGCACTCGGTGGAGGCGCTGACCCCGCAGGGCCAGGCCATCGTCTCGCCGTCCGGCGCCTTCCTGCACGTGTCCCAGGGCACCTCGCTGCGCGTGGACTGCGAGCGCCCCGCGGGCAACCGGGTGGTGGAACTGAAGGTGAACGAGCGCACGGTGCCACTGCCGCCGCGCACGGATGCGAGCATCCGCTACCGCGTGGCCATGCCCGACTTCCTTCTGGGGGGAGGGGATGGCTACGGCACCATCTTCAAGGACGCGGCCAAGGACCTGTCTCGCAACCCCGTCACGGCGACGGCGGCCGACGGCAAGGCCACGGACGCCAACCTCACCGAGGCCTATATGCGGGTGAACTACCCGTCGGAGACCCAGGCCTTGCGGGAGGCTGGTCGCGTCGTCTTCGTCAACTGCGCCCAGCCCGGCCGGCCCGTGCAGTAGGGCCGGCCAAGAGGGCGTCTGTCAGGACTGTGTGCCGTCAGTCCCGTTGGGCTGGGTCGGCGTGGGGCCGAAGACGTCGTTGGGCGATGGCATCTTGCGTAACTCGCCGCGAGCCACCTTCCAAGCCTGCTGGACGATCCACGAGAGCGAGCGGTCCTGCCGCGTCGCCTCGCGCTGGATTTCGTCCAGCATGTCTTCGGGGAAGTAGAGGGATTGTTTTCGATGATCTGTGGCGGCCATGAAGTTCAGGACCTCCCTTCTTCACGGGGGTCCTGTCGCTCGTCACCCGTCACGTCGTTCACCGCAGGGAACGACTTGATTCGGTCACGAGCGATCTTCCAGGCCTGTTGCACGACCCACGAGAGCGAACGATCCTGGCGGTTGGCCTCCTCCTGGATCTCCTTCAGCATCTCCTCGGGGAAGTAGAGGGACTGCTTGCGCTTGTCGGTGCCTGCCATCCTGGATCTCCGGAGCGGATACGAGGTGACGACCTGAACACACCGGAGCGGTTATCCGACAGACGCCCCGTTGGGTCAACGGTTTAGGAGTACTCCCGCACCGTATGCAGCCGTGCATGCATCATCCGCGAAAAAAGCGCGCAAAAGAAAACGCCCCGGGTCCTTGCCAAAAAGGACCCGGGGCGTTCCCGGAAAGAAGGACCGCCAGGACTCATCCCGGCGGCCCCGTGGGCCCAGAGGGGGAGGGGGGGGACCCCTAGGCCCAACTCCGTCGAAAATCCACGTTCAAAACAGGCTGTGTCGCGCGACCATTTCCCCCGCCATCTTTTCCCCGACCCTCCCGTCCCTCGCGACCTGCGTGACGATCATAAGAATCGTCTTCGGCCCCTTCAACCGGCCGCATCCGGTGTAACCGGACTCACCAGATTCTGATTCCTTCCCCTGTTCAATGCCCTCCATTGGAGATGTGAGCGTCCTGTTTTCGACGGCCCTGGAAGCGGCCTACCGCCATTTCGGGCTGGTGGGTGGCTCCGTGCTGCTGGCCGTGTCCGGGGGAGCGGACTCGACCGCGCTCCTCGTGGGGACCGCGCGGGTGCGCGAGGCGCTCTCCCTGCGGGTGGAGGTGGCCACGCTGGATCATGGCTTGAGGCCCGAGGCCCAGCAGGAGGTGCTGGCGGTTGCCCGGCTGGCCGCCCGCTGGGCGATGCCCTTTCATGTACGCGCGTTGCATCTGTCACCCGGTTCCGGAGTGGAGGCCCGGGCGCGCGAGGCCCGCTACGCGGCGCTGGAGGAGCTGCGGCGCGAGCGCGGTCTCCAGGTGGTGGCCACGGCGCATACGGCCTCGGACCAGGCGGAGACGCTCCTCATGCGCCTGGTGCGTGGCACCGCCCTGAGAGGGGCTGCTGGCATCCATCAGGCCAGGCCCTTCCTTGTCCGCCCGCTCATCGAGCGCACGCGCGAAGAGGTGGAGGCCTTCCTGGCGGAGCAGGGGGTCTTCTTCACGACAGATCCCATGAACGTGGACCCGGCCTTCCTCCGGACGCGCATCCGCTATGAGGTGCTGCCGAGGCTCGAGCGCGCGGCGGGCTTCCCGGTGGTGCGGCACCTGGCCGCCTTCGCCCGCCTGGCCGCCGAGGACGAGGCCCTGCTGGGGACACTGGCGGATGGGGCCTGGGGCCGGCTCGTCCTTCCGGACGGGAGTCTGGACGTGGTGGGGGTGCGCGCCCTCGAGCCGCCCCTGCGCCGCCGGGTGCTGGCGCGGCTCCTGTCCGAAGCCGGCGCGGAGGTGGATGATGCCTCGCTCGCCCGGGTCATGCGCGCCGTGGAGACGGGCCGGGCCGTGACGCTCCGGGGAGGACACTCGCCCGGGGGTCTTCAGCTGCGGACCACGGGGGGGCGCGTCCGGTGCGTGCGTCCCGAGCCGCCCGGGGAGCCGCCCGCGGCCCTGGTGCTGGCGGGCGAGGGGGCCTCCGGACTCCAACCCGGCACGGGCTGGGCCTTCCGCGTGGAGCCGGGGTCTCCCCCTCCGGGGATTCTGGGCCTGCCGCTGCCGGAGGGGACGCGCTGGCCGCTGACGGTGCGGACGCGGCGGCCCGGGGACCGGGTGAGGGGGCCCGCGGGCTCCCGGAAGCTGCAGGACGTCCTGGTGGACCGGCGCATCCCCGCCGAGCGCCGGGACGCACTCCCCGTGGTGACGGACGCCGGGGGAGGGGTGCTCTGGGTGCCGGGGGTCTGGAATTCAACGGCCGCGGGCGCTGTACGGCTCTTTCTGTGGGCCCACCCTCCGGTCGCGAGCACGCCCGGTACCCGTCCGTTATAGAGTCGACCACTGCGGAAGTGGTTGGGGCTGGAACCCCCAAAATAGTTGAGGCGTTTTTGCTGTTGCTGATACCGTCCGATCAACGGGCAACACGCCCGGTGTCGTGACAAACGGTCGAAACTGCTGGGCATTTTTCGGCCGTGCCCTCATACCGCCGAGCACCGAAAGGGCAGCTGACACGTGCGTTCGACTTACAAGACCATTGGCCTCTGGGTCATCCTGATCGTCCTCTTCGTCGCCTTCTACAACTTCTTCTCCACGGGCAGCGACCAGGTGCAGGAGCCGACCTTCACCCAGTTCCTGGCCAAGGTGGAGGACCGCAAGGTCCAGGCCGTCTCGGTCAAGGGGAACACCTACTCGGGCGTCTTCACCGACACCGACGAGAAGTTCCGGACCACGGGTCCCGAGGCGGATGCCGCCGTCCTCGAGCAGCTTCGCAAGAACAATGTGGACGTGAAGTACGAGCGGGAGGAGCAGAACAGCCTCTGGCTCACCATCCTCGGCCAGTGGATGCCGGTCGTCTTCCTGTTCCTCTTCTTCATCTTCTTCATGCGCCAGCTCCAGGGCGGCAGCGGCAAGGCGATGACCTTCGGCAAGTCGAAGGCGCGGCTGCTCAACGAGAGCCACAACAAGGTCACCTTCGCGGACGTGGCCGGCGCCGACGAGTGCAAGGAGGAGCTCGAGGAGATCGTCGCGTTCCTCAAGGACCCGAAGAAGTTCACCAAGCTGGGCGGCCGCATCCCCAAGGGCGTGCTGATGATGGGCCCTCCGGGTACCGGCAAGACGCTGCTGGCCCGCGCGGTGGCCGGTGAGGCCGGCGTGCCCTTCTTCTCCATCTCCGGCTCGGACTTCGTGGAGATGTTCGTGGGCGTGGGCGCCAGCCGCGTGCGCGACCTGTTCGAGCAGGGCAAGAAGAACGCCCCCTGCATCATCTTCATCGACGAGATCGACGCCGTGGGCCGTCACCGTGGCGCGGGCCTTGGCGGTGGTCATGACGAGCGCGAGCAGACGCTCAACCAGCTCCTGGTGGAGATGGACGGCTTCGAGTCCAACGAGGGCGTCATCCTCATCGCCGCCACCAACCGTCCGGACGTGTTGGACCCCGCGCTCCAGCGCCCGGGCCGCTTCGACCGGCGCATTGTGGTGCCGCGCCCCGACCTGAAGGGCCGCCTGGGCGTGCTCAAGGTGCACACCCGCCGCGTGCCGCTGGCTCCGGAAGTGGACCTCGAGGTCATCGCCCGCGGTACTCCGGGCATGACGGGCGCGGACCTGGAGAACCTGGTCAACGAGTCGGCGCTGATGGCCGCCCGCCAGAACAAGGAGCGCGTGGACCTCAGCGACTTCGAGCAGGCCAAGGACAAGGTCTTCATGGGCCCCGAGCGCAAGTCCATGATCATGACCGAGAAGGAGAAGCGGAACACCGCCGTCCACGAGGCCGGCCACGCCCTCATCGCCAAGCTGCTGCCGGGCTGCGATCCGCTCCACAAGGTCACCATCATCCCGCGCGGCCAGGCCCTGGGTCTCACCTGGAGCCTGCCCACCGAGGACAAGGTCAACGGGTACAAGAAGCAGATCCTCGATCAGATCACCATGGCCATGGGCGGCCGCATCGCCGAGGAGCTGATCTTCAACGAGATGAGCTCCGGTGCCTCCAACGACATCGAGCGCGCCACCGAGACGGCTCGCGCCATGGTGTGCCGCTGGGGCATGAGCGAGAAGATGGGCCCCCTGTCCTTCGGCAAGAGCGACGGTGAGGTGTTCCTCGGCCGCGACTTCAACTCGTCCAAGGACTACTCCGAGGACACCGCGCGGCAGATCGACGCCGAGGTGCGTAGCATCGTCATGGGCTGCTACGAGAACGGCAAGCGCGTGCTGACCGAGCACCTCGAGGGCCTCAAGCGCGTGGCCGATGCGCTGGTGGAGTACGAGACCCTGGACGCCGAGGACGTGAACATCCTCCTGCAGGGCGGCCAGCTCACCCGCGAGCGTCCGCCTCCCCGCGTCGTGGCCCCGCCGACCAAGTCCACCGAGAAGAAGGACAAGCGGAAGATCCTCGACGCTCTCGAGGGGCTCCCCAACATGGAGCCGAACAAGGCTTAGTCCGCGCCTCGTCTCCGGGTAGAACCCAGGCCCTCTCCACCGACCGTGGGGAGGGCCTTTTTGCTAGGGAGCCTCGCAGCCCGACATGATTCGCGCCCGCCCGGTCCGCGTGGACCGACCCACCGACCTCGAGCCCGCCTTCCTCCGCATGGGGCTGCCCACGCCCGCCCGCGAGTACCTGCTGGAGAAGCTGCCCGCGCTCCACGTGCTGCTCACCGGCCTGGAGCGCGAGCAGGGCCGCTTCCTCGCCGGGCTCTTCTCCGCCTCCGAGGCGCCCGGGCGCGAGGAGTTCCCCTCGTGGGTGGCGGGGGATCAGCGCACGCGGCCCGGCACGGGGCTGCTCTCCGGACGCAAGGACCAGTTCGAGCGCGTGGTGGCCGAGGCGAAGGCCCGGCCGGAGCTGACGGGGCTGGCCGAGGCGCTGGCGCGCGTGCTGGAGGTCTCGAGGCCGCCGGCCCCCCTGGTGCTGGGCGGGCGCACCTTCACCTTCGGGACGCGCACGTACGTCATGGGTGTGGTGAACGTGACGCCGGACAGCTTCTCGGACGGTGGGCGCTTCTTCGACACCGAGGCCGCCGTGGCCCACGGGTTGCGGCTCGCCGAGGCCGGCGCGGACGTGCTGGACGTGGGCGGTGAGTCCACCCGGCCCGGCTCGCCCCCCGTGCCCGCCGAGGAGGAGGTGGCGCGCGTCGTTCCCGTCATCCGGGGCCTTCGGGCCCGCACGGACGTGCCCATTTCCGTGGACACCACCAAGGCGGCGGTGGCCCGCGAGGCGCTGAAGGCCGGCGCGGTGCTCGTCAACGACATCAGCGGCTTCCACTTCGACCCCGAGCTGCCCCGGGTCACCGCCGAGGCGGGCGCGGCCTGTTGTGTGATGCACATCCAGGGCACCCCCGAGACGATGCAGAAGGACCCCCACTACGAGGACGTGGTGGATGAGGTGCTGGCCTTCCTGGAGGACGGCGTGGCGCGGGCGGTGGCGGCGGGCGTCCCTCGCGAGCGGGTCCTGGTGGATCCGGGCATCGGCTTTGGTAAGACGCTCGGGCACAACCTCTTCCTGCTCCGGCGGCTCGAGGAACTGCGCGTGCTGGGGCTGCCCCTGCTGGTGGGCACCAGCCGTAAGGGCTTCCTCGGACGGCTTGCGGGGGGCAAGCCGGCGAGCGAGCGGTTGGCGGCGACGCTGGGCTCGGTGGCGGCCATGGCCGCGGCGGGGGACGCGGACTTCGTGCGCGTGCACGACGTGGCCGAGGTGAAGGACGCTCTCGCCGTGGCGGATGCCGTGCGCGCGGCCGTGGAGGGCGGGTCCCTCTATCAATCCCCACCGGGAAAGGTGCGGGGTTGAGGGAGATTCTCGCTCTGGGCGGATGTGCGAACCGGCCCGACCCACCACAGGGTAGGGCGGCCTGACTGGCCGCAAGCTTGTCCAGGGGGCTTGCACTCCCTAGCTTCGGGCGCTGTGGAGGGCGGGATATAAGCCCGCGGTTTTGGTGGACCGGTCTCGCGGCCGGCCCAGGGAAAGGTGGAGCGGCACACTATGGCGTACAGGATGAACATGCCCCCCAAGGAAGAGCGGGCGTCGCAGCGACTGTTCGGCACGGATGGCGTCCGGGGCGTCGCCAACGTCTATCCGATGACGGCGGAGGTCGCGATGCAGCTGGGCCGGGCGCTCGCGCATCTCATCCGCAACGGGCCTCACCGGCACCGCGTCATCATCGGCAAGGACACGCGCCTGTCCGGCTACATGCTGGAGCAGGCGCTCGCCGCCGGCATCATCTCCATGGGCGTGGATGTGGACCTGGTGGGCCCGCTGCCCACCCCGGGCATCGCCAACCTCACCACCTCCATGCGCGCGGACGCGGGCGCCGTCATCTCCGCCTCCCACAACCCGTATCAGGACAACGGCATCAAGTTCTTCTGGCGCGACGGCTTCAAGCTGCCGGACGAGACCGAGGCCAAGATTGAAGAGCTGGTGGCCAGCGGCGCCATCGACTCCATCCGCCCCACCGCGACCAAGATTGGCCGTGCCTTCCGCCTGGATGATGCGCGCGGGCGCTACATCGTCTTCCTCAAGACGACCTTCCCCCGCGAGCTGACGCTGGAGGGGCTGACCGTCGTCGTCGACTGCGCCAACGGCGCCGCCTACAAGACGGCTCCGGCGGTACTCGAGGAGCTGGGCGCCAAGGTGATCGCCCTGGGCGTGCAGCCGGACGGCAAGAACATCAACCACAAGTGTGGCGCGCTCTTCCCGGAGAACCTGTCGCGCGCGGTGGTGAAGCACGGGGCGCACCTGGGCATCGCGCTGGATGGTGACGCGGACCGCCTCATCGTCGTGGACGAGAAGGGCAAGGTGGTGGACGGCGACGCCATCATGGCCATCTGCACCGGCGAGCTCGTCACCCGCAAGGAGCTCAAGAAGAAGACGCTCGTCTCCACGGTGATGAGCAACATCGGCCTGGAGCGGGCGGTGTCGCGCTGGGGCGTCAAGGTGGTCCGCACCAAGGTGGGAGACCGCTACGTCGTCGAGGAGATGCGCAAGAACGGCTACAACATCGGCGGCGAGCAGAGCGGCCACCTCATCTTCCTGGACCACACCACCACGGGCGATGGCACCCTGGCCGCGCTCCAGCTCCTGGCCGTCATGTGCCGCCAGCAGAAGCCCGTGAGCGAGCTGGCCTCCATCTTCGAGCCGGTGCCGCAGACGCTCGTCAACGTGGTGGTCAAGCAGAAGCGCGAGCTGGGCGAGCTGCCCTCGGTGATGAAGGCCATCCAGGACGTGGAGAAGAAGCTGGGCAAGGAGGGCCGGGTGCTGGTGCGCTTCTCCGGCACCGAGCCCAAAGCCCGCGTCCTCATCGAGGGCACCGACGCCGCGCGCAACGAGCAGTACGCCCGGGAGATCGCCGAGGCCCTGTCCAAGGCGCTCAACGGTTGACATCCGGTCTCGGGCCGCGAAAAGAAGGGCGCGCACGGATCGGAGCTCCGGTCTGATGCGCTCGCGAGGAGAGCGGCCGAGATGGGACAGCGATTGGGTGTAAATGTGGACCACGTGGCGACGCTGCGTCAGGCGCGGCGCACCACGTATCCGGATCCGGTGACGGCGGCGGCGATGGCCGAACTGGCCGGCGCCGGGCAGATCACCATCCACCTGCGGGAGGACCGGCGCCACATCCAGGAGCGCGACCTGCGCATTCTGCGGGAGACGGTCCAGACGCTGCTCAACCTCGAGATGGCGGCCACCCAGGAAATGGTGAAGATCGCCTACGAGCACAAGCCGGACGTGGTGACGCTGGTGCCCGAGCGGCGCGAGGAGCTCACCACCGAGGGCGGGCTCGACGTGGCCGGACAGCGCGACCACATCGCGAAGATCATCAAGAACCTCAAGGACGGGGACATCCCCGTGTCGCTGTTCATCGATCCGGACCTGGACCAGGTGCGGGCGTCGCACAAGGTGGACGCGGACCGGATCGAGCTGCACACCGGGCGCTACTGCGAGGCGCGCAACGAGCGCGAGCGGGCGCGGGAGCTGGCCCGCATCGTGGACGCGGCGAAGGCGGCGGCGCGGCTGGGCATGTCGGTGGCCGCGGGCCACGGGCTCAACTACGACAACGTGCTGCCCATCGCTCGCATCCAGGAGATCGACGAGCTGAACATCGGGCACTCCATCGTCGCGCGGGCCGTGTTGGTGGGCTTCGAGCGGGCGGTGCGGGAGATGGTCGAGCTGATGCGCAACCCGGGGTAGGGCACCATGGGAATCCTCGGCCTGGGGATGGATATCTGCTCGGTGGAGCGCATCCAGCGCATCCTGGATGGACCGCGCGCCGAGCGCTTCCTCGAACGTGTGTACACGGAGGCTGAGCGCGCCCTGTGCGGTGCGAGGGCCGACGCGGCCAGTGCCTACGCGGCCCGCTTCGCCGCCAAGGAGGCCCTGGTGAAGGCGCTGGGCGCTCCGCCGGGCCTCACCTGGCAGGACATGGAGGTGGTGCGCGAGGGCGGCCCACCGCGCTTCCGCCTGTCGGGAGTGGCGCTCGAGGAGATGGAGAAGCGGCGCGCGGAGGCCCTGCTCGCGCTCACCCATGACGCGGGGGTCGCTGCCGCGACGGTGATTCTTCAGGAGAGGAGCTGAGTCATGCGCCGTGTCCTCACCGCCGCCCGCATGCGCGCGGCCGACCATGCCGCCGAGTCCCGTTTCGGCATGCCGTCCCCCCTGCTGATGGAGAACGCCGGCCGGTGGCTCGCGGACGTGGCGCGCGAGCTCGGAGCACCCGGTGCCCGGTACGTGGTGGTGTGCGGGCCTGGCAACAACGGTGGCGATGGGCTGGTGGCAGCGCGCTTCCTCCACTCCTACGGCCTGCGCGTGACGCTGGTGCTCGTGGGGGACCGGGCGAAGCTGACGACCGAGTCCAGGCGCAACCTGCGCGCGCTGGAGCCCTATGGGATTCAGCCCCAGCCGCTCGGCGCGGGGGTGGAGACGCGGGCCGGGGACGTGGTGGTGGACGCGCTCTTCGGCACGGGGCTCACCCGGGCCCCGGCAGGGGAGTTCGCCGAGGCCATCCAGCACATGCTCCGTTGGCGCTCGGAAGGGGCGAAGGTGGTGGCCGCGGACATCCCCTCGGGGCTGCACACGGATACCGGCGAGCCCTTCGAGCCTTGCGTGCAGGCGGACGTCACCGTGACCTTCGGCTTCGTCAAGCAGGGGCAGGTGCTGGAGCCCGGCGCCTCCCTGTGCGGCGAGCTGCGGTGCGTGGACATCGGCATTCCTCCCCAGGCCGTCGAGCCCAGCGAGGGCGCGGAGTTGTTCCTCGTCGAGGAGTCCGACGCGCGAGGCGCCATTCCTCCGCGCCGCTCGGATACGCACAAGGGCTCCTACGGACACGTGCTGGTGGTAGCGGGCAGCCATGGCAAGTCCGGAGCGGCGGCCATGTCCGCACTGGGCGCGCTGCGCGGCGGCGCGGGGCTCGTCACCGTGGCCACCCGCTCCGAGGTGGTGGAATCGGTGCTCGGCCATGCGCCCGAGGTGATGGGGTGGCCGCTGGAGAACCGGGGGCCGCTCGGCATGGCGGACCTGGAGCCCCTGCTCGCCGCGGCGGAGAAGAAGGACGTACTCGTCATCGGCCCCGGCATTCCCCGCGGTGAGGAGACGGCGAAGCTGCTCGGGGAGTTGCTCTCGCGCGTGGATGTGCCCACCGTGCTGGACGCGGACGCGCTCAACGCCATCGCCACGGACCTGGAGATCCTCCACCGGGCGAAGGGGCCACTGGTGCTCACTCCGCACCCGGGCGAGATGTCGCGGCTCACCGGCATGTCCACGAAGGACATCCAGAAGGCCCGCGTGAACGTGTCTCGGGAGTTCGCGCGCAAGCACGGGGTGACGCTGGTGCTCAAGGGCGCGAGGTCGCTCATCGCGCACTCCGATGGCACCGTGTACGTCAATCCCACGGGCAACCCGGGCATGGCCACCGGGGGCATGGGGGACGTGCTGAGCGGACTCGTGGGCGCCTTGCTGGGACAGGGCTTGAAGCTCCCCGAGGCCGCCTGGACGGCTGTGTACGCGCACGGGCTGTCCGCGGACCTCATGGTGGCCCGGCGGGGCCAGTTGGGGCTGATTGCCACGGACGTGGCGAAGGGACTGGGCAACGTGTGGACGAGGTGGCACCGATGAGCACTCCCTTGCTGAGCCGGACGGTGCTCTCGGGCTCGCCCGAGGAGACGCACCGGTTGGGTCTCCTGCTCGGACGACTGCTCCAGCCGGGGGACTTCGTGGGTCTGGTGGGCGACCTGGGCGCGGGCAAGACGCACCTGGTGCGCGGCGTGGCCGAGGGCGCGGGCGTATCCCGCTCGGAAGTGGCGAGCCCCACCTTCGCCATCGTCTATCCGTACCGGGGCCGGGTGCCGCTGTACCACGCGGACCTCTACCGGCTGTCCGACTACGACGAGCTATACGCCACGGGCTTCATGGACCTGGTGGGCAGCGACGGCGCGGTGCTGGTGGAGTGGCTGGATCGCATTCCGGAGGCCGCGCCCCGCGAGTTCCTGCGCGTCACCCTGAGGTATTCGGGTGAGGAGTCGCGCGAGCTGGTGGCCGAGGCCTGGGGTTCGAGGCCGACGGAACTGCTCGAGGCGTGGCTGCCCGCGGATCGCTGATGGGTGACGAGAAGCCGGGCGACGAGAAGCGCTACCTCATTCCGGCGGGTCTCCACCGGGTGGAGCAGGAGATCCAGCGAAGCCGCTTCATCACCACGGTGGCCCATACGCCGACGGTGGAGGAGGCGAAGGCTTTCGTCGCCCGCGTCCGCGAGGAGTTCGCCGATGCGAACCACAACTGCTGGGCCTACGTCGTGGGCCCGCCCGGTTCGACCGGGATGGTGGGGATGAGTGACGACGGCGAGCCACATGGGACCGCGGGCCGGCCGATGCTCACGGCGTTGCTCCACGGAGGGGTAGGGGACGTCGCCGCGGTCGTCACCCGCTACTTCGGTGGCGCCTTGCTGGGCAAGGGCGGGCTGGTGAGGGCCTACACCGGTTGCGTCCAACAGGCGCTCGAGAGCCTCCCCACCCTCGAGCGCGTACGCAAGACCCGCCTCGCCGTCGAGCTGGAGTACGCGAGCATCGACATTGTGCGCCGGTTGTTCGCTGCCCACGAGGTCCAGGTCGTGTCCGAGGAGTACGCGGCCACCGTGGGCTACCGGCTGGAGCTTCCTGTCACCCGGGTGGACGCATTCAGGACCGCGCTCCTCGATGCCACCAACGGGCAGGTATTGGTCGAGGTCGAGGAGCCCGAGGATTGATGTCCAGGGTCCGAAGCATCGGGGGATCTACAGGCGGAAGGCGAGCTTGCCCACCATGCGGCCGGAGGCGACGGTCCGATGTGCCTCGGCGAGCGCGTTGGGCTCCAGCGCGCCCGCGTCCACCGTCAGGGTCGAGGTGAGTACGCCCTCGTCCAACAGATCGGCCACGCGGTCGAGGATGGTCTGCTGGGAGCTCAGGTCCGGCGTCTTGTACATCGACTTGGAGAACATGAACTCCCACGAGAAGCGCGCCCTCTTGCTGAAGAGCTTCCCCATCGGCAGGGGCTGCTCCGGCTCGACGATGGACACGATGCGTCCGTGGGGAGCGATCAACTCCGCCATCGCCTCGAAGTGCGCGTCCGTGCCGACGCAGCAGAAGATGGAGTCCACGTTCTTCAGACCGAGCGCCGCGAGCTGCGCGGGCAGGTTCTCACGGTGGTTCACCACGTGGTCCGCCCCCATCTTCTCCACCCACTCGCGGGTGTTGTCGCGGGAGGCCGTGCCAATGACGGTCATCTTCGACACCCGCTTCGCCATCTGCACGGCGAGCGACCCGACACCTCCGGCCGCGCCGATGACGAGGAGGGTGCCGCCCTCCTTGACGTCGAGCTGCTCGTACAGGCCCTCCCAAGCCGTGAGCGCCGTGAGGGGGATGCTCGCGGCGTGGAGGTGGTCCAGCTTGCGCGGCTTGTGGCCGGCGATGCGCTCGTCCACCAGGTGCAGCGAGGCGTTCGTGCCCTCCCGGGTGATGTCCCCGGCGTAGAAGACCTCGTCTCCCACGCGGAAGCGCTTCACCTCGGGGCCTCGCGCGACGACGACGCCCGAGGCATCCCAGCCGAGAACCCGGCCCGGACGCTTCGCGCGCACCTTGGTGTCGACCGGGTTGACGGAGACCGCCTTGACCTCGACCAGCAGATCATACGGACCGGGGGTGGGGACCTCGCGCTCGACGGACTCGAACCGGTTCGTATCGCTGGGGCTGACGATGAGGGCTCTCTGGGTGGTAGGGGCCATGGGGCTCTTTCTCTTGGGAAGACGGTGGCGCTCGAGGCCGGTGCCTCGATGACTTTTGATTTGCATCGTTCCCTGGAGATGAAAAAGGCTCCTCGCGGACGAGGACTCTTGACGGGAATTCACGAATGCTGGAGCACCGCGAGGCCATCACAGGGATGTCCGTATTGGTCGCCGTCGTCGACGCCGGCTCGCTCACCGCCGCGGCGGCGAGGCTGGGCATGACGTCTTCCGCGGTGAGCAAGCAGGTGTCGAGGCTCGAAGCCCGGCTGGGCACCCGGCTGCTCCAGCGCACCACGCGCCGCATGCAGCTCACCGAGGCAGGTGCTCGCTACTGTGAGCGCGCTCGCTCCATCCTGGAGTCCATCGAGTCCGTCGAGCGCGAGGCGGAGAGCGTCCCGGAGTCGCCGCATGGCACGCTGCGCGTCACCGCGCCGACGGTGCTCGGCCAGGTCCAGGTCATGCCGGTGGTGCTCGCCTTCCAACAGAAGCACCCCGCCGTGAAGGTCCACGTCGAGCTCTCGGATCGCCGGTTCGACCTCATCGAAGAGGGCATCGACGTGGCCATCCGCATCACCGCGCATCCTCCTCCGGCCTTCGTGGCCCGCAGGCTCGCGGATGACCGGCGCGTGCTCTGCGCCAGTCCCGGCTACCTCGCTCGGGCGGGCCGCCCCCGCCGCCCCGCGGAGCTCGCGAATCACGAGTGCATCGTGTTCGTCGCGGGTCAGCCGGCGGAGACCTGGAACCTGCGCGCTACAGAGGACGCGGAGCACGCCACCCCCATCCGCATCGCGGGCCGGTTGCACGTCAACAACACCCTCGCGTTGAGGCAGGCCTCGCTCGCGGGGCTCGGGATTGCCGATCTGCCTCGCTACCTCGTCGAGGAGGATCTCGCGGCCGGGCGGCTCGAATCGGTGCTCGAGCGCTTCATCCCGGTGGGTCGCGGGGTGTTCGCCATCTACGCGCCCTCACCCTACGTTCCGGCCAGGGTGCGCGGCTTCATCGAGATGCTGGAAGAAACTTTCCAGCCAGGCCGTCCCCATGTCCGGCCGAGAAAGCGCTGAGGCCGGGACTCCGGCGTCACGAGTTCGTGAATCGCTGAGTGGCCAACATCGTAAGGTCCCCTCTCACCCTGGGAGAGGACAGGCGTGAGGGTCGTCCTCCCGCTTGCTCTCCAGTGACGTTCGCGCCGGATCTATCCTGCGCTCCATGACCCTCTCGCACGCAGCGCAGTGGTTCCTGCTCGTTCCGCTCGCCAGCGCGGTGCTGGCCGGATGCGGTGCCATCGAGCCGGCTCCCCAGTCGTATCCCCATGTCACCGTCTCCTTCGACGTGACGGTCCCCGCCGATACCCCGCCCGATGCGGTCGTCACCGTGGTGGGCTCGGACGAGGCGCTCGGGGGTAATACGGCACCGGGTTTCCGTCTCCGCCGCCAGGGCGAGCACTTCACGGGCTCGGTGCGCCTCTCGCTCGACGCGGACGTCTCGTTCGAGCTCTGGCTGGATGACGTGTGGCGTCCCGAGCTCTCCGCGGACGGCTCGCCGATGCCGCGCCATTCCTTCCGCGCGGGGGACGACATGATGGTGACCACCACCGTGGCCCGCTGGGGCTCTCCAGGCAAGGGGCCCCCGAGCAGGGATTGATTCGCATCCACCGAGCCGCTCGGCGTGCGGCGGGACAGGCGTTGCCTCCGCCCACCAGACGGGCGGGCAGGCGGTGGGCCCTGGCCCGCCCTACGTTTCCTTCGTGCACCTGCGCGAAGTCCAGATCCACCCGACACCGCTGGAGCGCTTCGAGCCACTCATCGGTCCGGAGCGGGCAGGGGCGCTCTATGCCGCGGCGGAGCTGGCCCGGCGGGCGCTCCACGGGCGCGTCGTCTTCATCGTGAACTCGACGGAGATGGGGGGCGGCGTGGCCGAGATGCTGCAACCCCTCCTCGCCTACTCGAGAGGGGCGGGCATCAATGCCCGTTGGTTCGTCATCCGGGGCGACGAGGACTTCTTCCGCATCACCAAGCGCCTGCACAACCGCTTCCATGGAGCGCTCGGTGACGGCGGTCCGCTCGGGGAGCGCGAACGGGCCACCTACGAGGCCGTCCTGCACGAGAACGCGCTGGAGCTCGCGGCGCTCATCGAGCCTCGTGACGTCGTGCTGCTGCATGATCCGCAGACCGCCGGGTTGATCCCCCTGTTACGGCGCTCGGGGGCGCTGGTGGTCTGGCGGAGCCATGTCGGCACCGAGCAGTGGAACGAGCCGGTGCATTCCGCCTGGAGCTTCATCCGGCCCTACATCGAGCAGGCCGCGACCGTCATCCTCACCCGTTCCGAGTACGCGCCGGACTGGTTGCGGCACTA
The DNA here is from genome assembly GCF_003044305.1 of Vitiosangium sp. GDMCC 1.1324. Classification (GTDB taxonomy): domain Bacteria; phylum Myxococcota; class Myxococcia; order Myxococcales; family Myxococcaceae; genus Archangium. The sequence continues at coordinate 108,516 of NZ_PZOX01000023.1, forward strand.
CTCGGTCATCCCGCCATCCATTGATCCGTTCTCGGTGAAGAACGAGCCCCTGGACGAGCAGACGATCCGCTCCATCCTCTGCCGCGTGGGCATCCTGCGCGGGAAGCCGGAGGTGCCCGCCATCTACTCGCACCGGGACGGGACACCGGGCCGGATCGATCACTGCGCGGACCTGGTGCGCGCCGGACCTCCGCCGCCGTCCGATGTCCCGCTGGTCGTGCAGGTGTCCCGGTGGGACCGGTTGAAGGACATGCTGGGGGTCATGCACGGCTTCGCGCGCCGCGCCGCCACGCTCGGGGAGGCCCACCTCGCGCTCGTGGGCCCGAACGTGAGCGGCGTCTCCGATGATCCCGAGGGCTCCCAGGTGCTCGACGAGTGCACCGCGGCCTGGCGCGAGCTGCCCCATGCCGTCCGGCAACGCATCCAGCTCGTCTGTCTGCCCATGATCGATCGCGACGAGAACGCGGCGATCGTCAACGCGCTCCAGCGGCACGCGGCGGTCGTCGTGCAGAAGAGCCTCGCCGAGGGCTTCGGGCTCACGGTCGCGGAGGCCATGTGGAAGGCGCGGCCCACCATCGGGAGCGCGGTGGGCGGCATCGTGGAGCAGATCGTGGAGGGCGAGAGCGGCCTGCTGCTCGATCCGCCCACGGATGTGGACGCCTTTGGCGCGGCGTTGGAGCGCCTGCTCTCGGATCGCGAGTTCGCCGAGCGGCTGGGCCGCAATGCCCATCAACGCGTGCTGGAGCACTTCATCGGGAGCCGGCACCTCATCCAGTACGCGAAGCTGTTCTCCAGCCTGGAGAGCCCTCACCCGGTGCAGGACACCGCTCCGGCTCCGGGCCCGTGAGCCGGGCGCTGCTCGGATGAAAGCGATTGCACGCTCAATCCCACCTCAACGCAGTGCAGTAGGGATGGGTGTGCTCGGGCGTGAAATTCCTCTCGGGTTCTGCTCATTTTTGAAATGACGGATTTCCTTGTTTGGAATGGGGCAAACCCCGTATATGGCGGGCCGCTTCACCCAGAGTATCAGTCCATTCCCATCCAAACATGGAGATTCGAGAATGCGAATTCAGCCTCATCTCATCATCCTCGGTTTTGCCCTGATCGCGGCGGGCTGTGGTGAAACACTTCCGTCGGAGAGGATCGAGTCTGCTCCGGTCGAGGGAGTGTCGGAGGCGGCGTTGACGTACCGGTACTGTTCCAGTGGGCTCGACTGCGGCCTGGGTTGTGTGTGCCAGGCGAACCAGTGCGTGAACGATGGCTTTGGTCCGCCGAACCCGGACTGTGGCTCGCCTCCCGTGCGTTCCTGCACCACGAGCTCGGACTGCCGGTCGGCGTGCACGTGTGTCTCGGGGAAGTGCCAGCCGGACGGATTCAGCCCGCCGTATGGCTACTGCCACCTGCCGCCGCCGGACGCCTTCGAGAGCGACAACACCGCCGCGACCGCGAGCAGCTACCTGGGCTCGCCGCAGCTCAACCATACCTTCCACGAGCTCGGCGACGTGGACTGGGTGGCCGTGTACTTCGGAGTAGCGGGGGCGGCGAAGTTCGAGGCGTACAACATCAAGAACGGTGCCAGCGTCTACCTGGATGTGTACACGTATAACAATGGGAGCGCCGGGTCGTACGTCGCGGGTGCGGGCCACGTGTGTAACGACCCGTTCAATGCGGCGTGCCGGGTGGCGCGGGTGACGGTCAATGTGCCCGCGGGCTCGGCGTACTACGTGCGTGTCCGCAACCTGAACGACACCGCGCACAACGTCTACAACCAGTCCGCGCCGGGTTACGACCTCCGCATCTATTATTGACCGCGGATTGAGGGCGGGCGAGCAGGCCGCTCTGGAGTTCGGCAGCCTGCTCGGCCCGGGTTTTTCCTCGAGCGTCAAGGGGAGGGGGTCTCTTTCAAAAGAGGAGAAAGTCGTGGAGGATCTACGGGTCCGGTAGGCCACGGGGGGCTTCGATTTCGAGGGGCGACCCCCATCCACGCGACGCGGGAGGATGAATGCGAAGCCATTCGTTGAGAGTGTTGTTGATGGGAGGATTGTTCCTGGGGAGCATCACGGCCAGTGGGGGGTGCCAACCGCAAGAGGAGCGGCTGCTGCTGGATACCCGCCTGGTGGAGACGAGCAACCAGGGGGGGAGTGTCCAGGGCTTCTACTTCGGGGAACTGGAGATGCTGGCCTATGACTACCGGCCTGGCGCGACCGTCCAGCAGACCGGTCAGCACTTCGGGTTCAACGCCACGCATGATTGGAGTTACTGGGGGGCGCTGATGAGCGGCCATGAGTCCGCTCGCGATCTCGTGCTCCAGCCCGGTCAGCAGTTCGATGCCGCCACGCTCGACGAAGACAACAGCGACACCCCCGACAAGGACTTCATCGAGAACGTGGGTGTCTTCGACATCGACCTCTTCGAGGTCTACATGTACCGGACGGGTGTCCTCCACGACAATGTCTATTACGGCATGAACGCGGACTTCAACGGCTCGCAGACACACCCGCTGTACAAGTACCCGGCATGGGCCTCATGGGAGGATCACTACTGCGATCCCGAGTTCCCCGGCCAGGCGGAGCGCAGCCAGGACCTGAACGTGTTTTTCGTGCGCTCGGACTGGTTCCCGCAGCCTGTCAACGTCACCACGGCCCAGGAACCCGGCACCATGCCGATCAGGCTTGTCATCAGCCACTCGAGCGTCCCGCTCACGCCGGATCAAGAGAGTCTCATCCTGAGTCTGGTGAACAATGGCACCCAGCGCCGCTTCTACTCCAACCTGCTGTTCATCCCGATGCCGGGCCCGGTGTCGGTGAAGATCAAGGATACGGCGTCGTCGAGCAACTCGCCGGGGACGAACCAGTACGTGGCGGGCAAGTTCCGCATCACGATCAACTTCGACATGTCGGACATCATCCACCCGTCCACGGATTGGAGTGTGCCCCGGATCCGCTACAACGGAGATCCCAACAACATCCCTTTCGGGCTCGCCATCAGGTTCGATCCGCTCTGACGTGGAGCCCGCCAGCTGCACTCTGGCGGGCTCAAGCCTTGCAAACCCATCCCCAGGACTGGCTCTTTCAGCAGCGCATCAGCGACCGGCTCTGAGCCGGGAGGCTGTCTGCCCTTTATGACTTGCGGATGCCCGCCACCTCTCCGTAGCCGCCGGGGATGAAGAAGTCGCTCGTGTTCATGCCCATGATCCGCAGCGCGGTAGTTACTGCGTCCGCGGCCCGGGGCACGCGCTTCGAGGGCTGACCGTTCTCCTCGATGATGTCCACCGGCACGCCGAGCCCGCGCGGGGTGTACGAGCCGACCTGCCGGTTCGCCGCCACATTTCCGCCCGCGAAGCAGACCGAGGTGTACGGGTGGTGATCATCCGGCTGGTAGTAGGAGTTGTCGCTCGTGCGCGAGGCCCAGCTGCGGCCGAACTCGCTCATCACCAGCACGAGCGTGTCATCCAGCAGCGTCTTGCCTGGCTTGCCGGGAGCGGGTGCGGCCTTGAGCTCGCCCAGGAAGCGCGCGACGCAGTCCATCAATCCGCGGCCGTGCGCGCAGCTGAAGGCGTGTCCAAAGGCGTTGTGCGTATCGAAGTCGACCTGCAGCGACACGTGCACCGAGGTGCAGAGGTCCGACTTGAGCAGGCGCAGCGCGAGATCCATCCGGGGATCCAACCCCGTGAGGTGGAAGTTCGCGAGGCCGAACGTGTACGTGAACGTCTCGGAGAGGTAGCTCGACAGGTACGCGGGCCGGCTCGACTTCAGCACGTCGATGCCCTTGGTGCTCTCCAGCACGGACACGACGTCCGTCGCGAGCACGCGCGAGACCGACGACAACGAGCCATGCAGGCCCTCGAGGTAGCTGTCCACCTTCGCTGTCGAGCGGTCCATCATCCGCTGGGCCCGCGTGAGCGAGAAGCGCTCGATGGTGGTCGTCTTCAGGTTGCTCCCGGTGGGCTTACCATGCGCGTCCAGCTCGGGGCCCGCGGTGCGCGCATCGAGCCCCGTCCACCACGGATTGTCCGCGGGCTTCGCGGAGAGCTGCGGCTTGAGCGCTCCGATCGACGGAACGCGCACCGGCGAGGCGTGGGAGGGCAGCCCCATCCCGAGCGGCGTGCCGCGCTCACCGGTGACGACCACGAATGGCAGCGGCCGGCTCTCGCGGTACTTCTCGAACAGGTGATTGGCGATCACCGAATGAACGGCCGGCGCCCGGTAGTCCGCACCGGCGACACCGCACATCGAGGCGATGAACGCGCTCTGGTGATCATTGGTGCCCTGGTCGATGCCGTGCAGCACGCTCAGCTGCTCGTGCAGCGCGAAGTGCTTGAAGCCGTACATGAGCGGGCTGTAGGAGCCACGCGCGGCGGGGTCGGCGGGGTTCCACGACTGCCAGGTCCGCAGTGGCTGGTAGGGTCCGTTCTCGGGCGCGAGCGACACCAGCTTGCTCGCGTCGAAGAAGACGGGCTCTCCGTTGTAGCTGGAGGACGTTGGCACGCAGAGCGGAATGTCCGCGTCACCCATCGGGGTGAAGTAGTACGCCGGCCGGTAGCCGCCCGGGATGTAGAGGACCACGAGCCGGGAGGGGACGTCGATGTCCGCGGCGCGCGCGGCGCTCGAGCCGAGGAGTCCCGCGCGTTCGAGGAGCGCGAGCTGTCCCGCTCCGAGGGCCCACTTGAGCAGTGTGCGACGAGAGGTGTTCGGCATGGTGTCCTCGGCTCAGTAGGTGATCCACAGCGGGTGACGGATGAGCGCCGCACAGACGCCGATCCACGCGAGGCGCGTGCTCTGTGCTTCGAGCGGCAGATAGACCTGTTCGTACAGCTCCTTCGCTTCCGTATCCGAGGGCGGCTGTCCGAGCATGCGCAGGTAGAGCGCGCGCAGGTTCTTCTGCACCGCGTCCGGGTTCTTCGCAGAGGTGTCGGCGAGCGTCACGTAGCGCAGCACCGCCGTGTTGCTCTTCTTGTCCACCGCGCGCGCGCACCAAGCCTGGGACATCTGCACCACCGTCTGCGCGGCGGAGGGACCGAAGCTCACGTCCCGCTTGCGGTACGCGAGCGAGTTGCCGCCTCCGAGCGCCTCGAACCGCTCGACGCTGCGTGAGTCGGAGACGTACTCGCCCGAGATTCCGGGCGCCCAATCCCCGGGCCAGATGAAGAGCTTGCCGCCATTCACCACGTACGCCCTGTTGCGCCAGTTGGGATCCGAGGTGGAGACGAAGTCCTCGAGCGTGAGCCCGAGCTGATCCATCAAGCTCACCACCATCTCCTCGGCGGAGAGCCGGCGGACAGTGAAGGCCTTCGGATCCGGAGCCTCCAGCCGCTCGGGCGCGGGAGGCAGCTCGCGAATCCAGGCCTTCACCTGCTCGATGTTCAGCGTGACGCGGCCGTTAGCGACGAGCTCCTCGTAGCGCTGGCCCGGCGGCATCTGGGGGTAGCTTCCCGGCGCGTTTCCCACGAGCAGCTGGATGAGCAGGCTGTTCTCCGGGTCCCCGGGCTTCACGTACTTCTCGTCGTACACGAGCCCGTTCTCGAACGCGGTGAGCGAGGCGAAGAACGGCTTGTTGCCGGTGAGGTGGCAGCCCTCGCACGCGGGCGCGAGCGCGAGCCGGATCTCGTCGTTCCTGTTCGCGGGGGCACAGTTCTCGCCACCGTCCGTGCCTCCGTCCGGGCCGCCCGGGTCCGTCTTGGTGCAGGCCCCCGTGGTGAGCACGAGTGTGGCCAGCGCGGCGATTCCCAGCATTGAACGCAGCGTGTTCATTACAGGCCCCTCCGCAGCTCGGGCTGCTCGAAGAGGTAACGGATGAAGGGCCTCAGCTTGCGCTCGCGTGCGACGAACTCCCTCGCGAGCTTGTCGATGAAGCGCTTCTCGGAGGCCGGGTTCAGCTCACGGCCGATGAACATCGAATAGAGCCTGCGCGCGGCGCAGCGATCGAACTCGCCGGAGCGGACGAGCAGCTTTCCGAAGCCGAGCGGACCCATGGTGCCATCGCCATGCTCGCCGAGCAGCGTGTACGACTCGGGCATCGTGTCGAGCAGCACCGCTTCCGGATTGGCGGCGATCTCCGCGGGGGTGACCGGGGTCAGCACGGTGTTGGGAAGGAACGCGTTCTTCCATCGGTAGCCCGGTGCGGTGCCGGTGTGCGGATACTGCCCGGACAGCCATTCCTTGGTGACGCGGTTGCGGCCTACGCCCGGAATGAAGGGCCAGGGGACGTAGTAGCTCGAGAACGGAGAGAAATCCCATCGCTTGAACGAGATCGCCGCCGGATCGAGCGTCTTGTGGCAGTGCAGGCACGTTCCGCCCGTCGCGGGATCCGTCTCGTACGGAGGGAAGTGCACGTCAGCGGGAGGAGGCGAGAAGCTCTGGCAGGCGAAGATCTCGAGGAAGCGCGCGGCCCGGACGCGCTCGCGCGGGAACGAGGACAGTGAGCCCATCATCGTGAGCACCCCGGCGGTGGGAATCCCCTTCGGCGCTTCGAGCGTGGTGCGGGGATCGAAGCGGTACGTGCGCTCGATGCTGCCGGAGGCCGCCTTGTTGTTGGTGAGCGCGAGGTGGAAGGGCTCCAGGTCCTCGACCACGAACTCGCGCCATGCCTGTGGATCGTTCGGCGTGGGGTGCAGCGGGTCGCGAGGTGCGGTGTCCGCGTCCGGGCGCCACCAGGTCGTGTTCGCGTCCAGCGCGGTGCTGCCCATCTGCCGGCCGAAGCGCACGTACAGCGCGCGCAGCCAGTTGGTCCCCACCGAGTAGTTGCCGAGGACGAGGTCCGACAGCGGCCGGTCGTGCCACGCGAGGTGCGCGAACAGGCGCGCGGGCTCCTCGTACGGGTGGCGCCGCTGAACGCCGAGGTCGAAGTTGCTCATGCTCCCCAAGCCGGAGAGCGGTGAGCACCACACCAGGTTCGGTCCGCAGCCGCACCCGGTGGGAAGCGCGGGATCGTAGTAGCCGCCGCCCGCGATGCCGCAGTCGACCGTGTTTCCCTTGGAGTCGAGGACCTGGGTGACGTCGGAGCCGGCCTTGCCGAGCACCTCGACCCTTGTTCCCGGCGCCCACCAGGGCTCGTGCGAGTGCACCTCAGCCGTCGCGGGATTGCCCTGTTTATCCTTGTCGTTGCACTGATTGACCGACTGGTCGCCGTACTCGTTCTGTTGGTAGTACGAGCTCGGACGTAGGCTGTTCGAGGGGCACTTGAGGAGGTGACCGGACATGTCGCCCTGGTACGCGTCGCCGGCGGCGCCGGTGGTGTACGCGCCCACCGTGATCCAGTCATGCCCGAAGTTCAGCATGCGCTCGTAGAACTTCGGCGAGGCGAGCGCGTCATCCAGCGCCGAGCGCAGGAGAGTTTCTCGCGCCTGGGGCGTGGCCGCGGCCGCCATCGCCTCGTACTGCTCGACGGTCGGTGTGGTCCCGGTGAGCCCGAGCATGATGCGCCGCAACAAGCGCGTGTCGCTCATCTGGTCGTTGGGAGGTTCCTCCGTGGAAGGATCCTCGGGACTGCATTGCTGGGCGTGCGCGTCCGCTCCGGCGAGTCCGGAGATTACGAGCATCACCATCAGCATGGCCGCGCTCTTCGAGTGCCAATGCCAGTGCATTCGCAGAAGGTTACCGAATGCACTTAGGAGATCAATGACCCAGGAGATTGGTGGGTGCGTGTTACGAACGTGCGATCGCGGGCCCGTGCGAAATGCACAGCACCAGAGCAATTGCAATAGGGTAGTCGTTCAGCAGCAGGTGTGCCGTGGCAGGAATGCGAGGAACGGTGCGCGCCCTGTATGTGAGGAGAGGCTTCGTCCGGCTGCCGTGGGGAGCTCGGGGGCGCGCAAGTAGACGGTGGTGCCGCCTTTGACGGTCTCAACCACATACAAGTCCCGCAGAGCCTCCGTGGACACGGTGAGCGGATTGCCCGACAGCACCACCAGATCCGCCAGCTTGTCCGGCTCCAGGGTGCCCTTCTCCCTCTCCTCGAAGTTCTGGTATGCGGCCCACGCCGTCACCGCCTTGAGCGCCTCCAGCGGCGTCGCCCGCTGCTCGGGCCCCAGCACCTGCTGGCTGCGCGTGGTGCGGGCCACCGCGCTCCACACCAGCGGCAGGATGTCCGGAGGCACCACCGGCGAGCCATTGTGAATCGTGTAGCGCAGGTTTCGCTTCGTGGCGGAGCGCAGGGGGGAGATGCGCTCGGCCCTTTCCCTTCCCAGCGTCTCGTCCCGGTGCCAGTCGCCCCAGTAGAAGGTATGCGCCACGAAGAACGTGGGGAGGATGCCCAGGGCCTTCATCTGGTCGAACTGGTCCTCTCGCACCGTCTGCGCATGCACCATCACCGGCCGTCGGTCGGCTGGCCCGAACTTCTTGGTGGCCTGCGCGATGGACCTCAGCATCATGTCCACCGCCGCATCTCCGTTGCACCTCACCGCGTTACACGAAGCATCCACAACGGAGCGTTGTCGTCAGCCCCCGCGCCCGCTGTCCTCCGACGAAGCAGCCCGCATCAACGCCAATACCCCCGCCGAGTTCGTGGACTACTTCGGTCCTCTGAAGCATTGAGCAGGGATTGACCGCTGTCGCGCGGACGGAGCGTCTGGATTTGGTCGCCCGGGGCCCGAGACCATTTCTCCGCTCTCCGAGCCGCCGTGGACGCGGCCGCGGACGACCGGCGAGCTCACGGACCACTTCCCGGAGCTCGAGCGGTCGACCTCCTGGCCCGCATGAAGGCGGACCTGGAGGAGGAGGGTGCTACCTCAGGGCCGCGTGTACAGGTCCTGTACCTTCCACCGGTGCAGCACGAGGCCGTTGTCCACGCCGACGACGTCTTCCTCGTCGATGACGTGCCAGTGGTCCTCTCCCGAGAGCTGCTCGCTGGCGAGCACGAACTGCTCGAGCTGCGTGCCTGGCTTGGGCGGACCGGCGTGCATGCGGTGCGGGCGCTTGCCCGTCTCCGGCGCCGTGTCCGACAGGAAGAGCGTCCGGTTGCGGCGCGTCGCCACCATCACGTCCCCGTTCGTCACGAGGAAGTTCATCGACGAGCGATCCTGCCCCGGCTCGTCCGTGATGGCTGACACCAGCTCCATCGTCTCCGCCAGCGCGCGAGCCACCTTCTCCACGCACGCCGGACCCACGAGGCACTGGCGCTCCGATAGCCGCGTCAGGAAGAGGTAGAAGCAGCGCTCCGAGTCCGTGGCTCCCTGGATGTTCGCCAGCAGCTCCGGGCGGATGAGCGCCTCCACCACGGCCTTGTGCCGGGCGAAGTTCTTCAGCGTCCCGTTGTGCACGAAGCACCAGCGGCCATGGTGGAACGGATGGGCGTTGCGCTTCTCCACCGCGCCCACGGAGGCCAGGCGCAAGTGCGCCACCACCGTGCGGGAGGACACCCGGCTGCTCACCCGCTCGAAGTCGGGATCACAGTACGCGGGGCCTAGCCCGTGCGCGACGAGCGGGCGCTCGCCTGCTTCATAGGTTGCGATACCCCAGCCGTCCTTGTGCTCCCTCGACTGCTGGAGAAGCGAGTTCTTCTCCGTCACGAGGGAGGGATGGACGGCGGTGGGAACTGAGGAGCGGAAGCCGAAGAGACGGCACATGGTCTTGCTGTTTGTTTATAACGGCCGGCCCAGACGGGAAGTCCCGTCACGCCACTCCTGTCCGCTCCACGTCACGGACAGAGGGCCCGCTCATTCTCTACCACTACATGGCCATCTTTAATGACAATCCGCGCGTGGTTGATTCCCAGGTGGTAGGGAAGATGGCGGTAGTTTGAGCACGAAAAAACGACAATGTTTGCCGGATCCCCCACGGTAATCCGGCCGTATGTGTTCAAACCAAGGGCCAGGGCGGCACCACGGGTGGTGGCCCAGTAGGCCTCGGCGGCCGTCAACCCGTTCTCCAGGCAGGCGAGCCCCATGGCGAGGGGAAGGTTCTCGCTCATGGCGGAGCCGGGGTTGAGGTTGGTGCCGAGCGCCACGTTGACGCCGGCGTCGCGCAGCTTGCGCCCGGGGGCGTAGGGCCGCACGCGCAGGAAGAGGGTGGAGGTGGGCACGAGTACGGCGGTGACGCCCGCGTCGGCGAGGGCTCGGATGCCCGCGTCGCTCACGTTCTCCAGGTGGTCCGCGGTGGCGGCGCCGAGCTCGGCCGCCAGCTCCGCGCCCCCGGAGGCGGTGAGCTGGTCCACGTGCAGCCGCGGCTTGAGCCCCAGCTTCTTGGCTGCTCCGAGAATCCGGCGCGCCTCGTCGTGGCTGAAGGCTCCCTGCTCCACGAAGATGTCGCAGAAGCGCGCCAGCCCCTGCTCGGCCACGGCGGGGATGATCTCCTTGATGCAGAGATCCATGTAGGCCTCGCGCCACTCCCGGTACTCCTCGGGCACGGCGTGCGCGCACATGAGCGTGGGGATGAGCTCCAGGGGCTGGAGCGTGGAGAGCCGCTGCATCACCCGGAGCATCTTCAGCTCGTCCTGGAGCGACAGGCCGTAGCCGCTCTTCACCTCGGCGGTGGTGATGCCGTACTCGAGCATCAGCTGCAGCCGGGGCAGGGCGAGCTGGATGAGATCCTCCTCGCTCGCGAAGCGGGTGTTGCGCACGGTGTTGGCGATGCCGCCCCCGGCCTGGGCGATCTGCAGGTAGGTGGCTCCCTGGCAGCGCAGGTCGAACTCGGCGGCACGCTCACCGGCGAAGACGGCGTGCGTGTGCGGATCCACGAAGCCGGGGCCCACGAACTGGCCGTGCGCGTCCACCACGCGGGTGGAGGGGCCCACCGCGCCCTTGGGCAGACTGCCCTCGGAGCCCACGTACCAGATCTTCCCCCGGCGAACGCCCACACAGGCGTTCGGACGGGGCGTGAGGGCCTGCTCGGCGGGCTCCTGGGGGGAGCCCTCCACGGTGAGCACCTCGGACGTGTTGCGGATCAGCAGCTCCAGGGTTTCCATGCGTCACTCGGTGATGCCAGGGATGCGCACGCCGCGGGTCCGGGCGACCTCGACGGCCTCGGGGTAGCCCGCGTCGGCATGGCGCAGCACGCCCATGCCCGGGTCCGAGGTGAGCACACGCTCGATGCGGCGCGCGGCCTCGGCGGTGCCGTCGGCGACGATCACCTGGCCCGAGTGCAGTGAGTAGCCCATGCCCACGCCGCCGCCATGGTGGAAGGACACCCAGGAGGCGCCGTTCACCGCGTTCACCAGCGCGTTGAGGATGGGCCAGTCGGCCACCGCGTCCGTGCCGTCCTTCATGGCCTCCGTCTCGCGGTTGGGCGAGGCCACCGAGCCGCAGTCCAGGTGATCGCGTCCGATGACGATGGGGGCCTTCACCTCGCCCTTGCGCACCATCTCGTTGAAGCGCAGGCCGGCCTTGGCGCGCTCGCCGTAGCCCAGCCAGCAGATGCGCGCGGGCAGCCCCTGGAAGGCCACGCGCTGCTGCGCCATCTTGATCCACCGGCGCAGCGACTCCTTCTGCGGGAAGAGCTCCAGCACCGCCTCGTCCGTGCGGCGGATGTCCTCGGGGTCTCCCGAGAGCGCCACCCAGCGGAAGGGCCCGAGCCCCTCGCAGAACATGGGGCGGATGTAGGCCGGCACGAAGCCGGGGAAGTCGAAGGCGTTCTCGAGTCCCGCGAGCTGGGCCTGGGCGCGGATGTTGTTGCCGTAGTCGAAGACGTGGCTGCCGGCACGGGCGAAGTCGAGCATCGCCTCCACCTGCATGGCCATCGACTTCTGGGCCTTCTCGACGTAGCCCTTGGGGTCGCGCTTGCGCAGCTCGGCCGCGGCCTCGAGCGACAGGTCCGCGGGGATGTAGCCGTTGAGCGGATCATGGGCGCTCGTCTGGTCGGTGACGAGGTCCGGTTTGATGCCCCGGCGGTACAGCTCGCGGTACACCTGGGCGGCGTTGCCGATGATGCCGATGGAGCGGCCGATGCGCTTGGCCTGGGCCTCCTTCGCCAGGGCGATGGCCTCGTCGAGGTCCTTGGCGACGACGTCCAGGTAGCGCGTCTCCACGCGGCGCCGGGCGCGGTGGGGATCGATCTCCACGCCGAGGAAGACGGCGTTGTTCATGGTGGCGGCCAGGGGCTGGGCGCCGCCCATGCCGCCGAGGCCGCCGGAGAGGACGAGCCGGCCGGAGAGATCATCCGAGCCGAAGTGGACGCGGCCGGCCTGGGCGAAGGTCTCGTAGGTACCCTGGAGGATTCCCTGGGTGCCGATGTAGATCCACGAGCCGGCCGTCATCTGGCCGTACATCATCAGGCCCTTCTTCTCGAGCTCGAAGAAGTGGTCCCAGGTGGCCCAGCGGCCGACGAGGTTGGAGTTGGCGATGAGGACGCGGGGCGCGTCCGGGTGGGTGCGGAGGATGCCCACGGGCTTGCCGGACTGGACCAGGAGCGTCTCCTCGTCGGTGATCCGGCGCAGGCTGTCGACGATGCGATCGAAGGACGGCCAGTCACGGGCGGCCTTGCCGATGCCGCCGTAGACGACGAGATCCTCGGGGCGCTCGGCCACATCCGGATCCAGGTTGTTCATCAACATCCGGAGGGCGGCTTCCTGGACCCAACCCTTGCAGGACAGGGCCGTTCCTCGGGGGGCACGAATAGTGCGGGACATGTGTCTCCTCGGGGGTACTTGCGCCGCGCCGACACTAGCCGAAGCGGGGGGGGGTTGCGCGCCCGAGTTGAAAGGTTCCCACGACAGGAGACGGAATGCCGGTCATCAGCCAGGGCACTACCCACCCGGTCAGCGAGCGCGCGGCATGGTCTTCACGTCCACTCCGTGCTACCACGCACCGCGCCATGAGCCGCATCTACCGTTCACTTCCCCCCGCTGGTACCCGGATTGGTCTCGCTTTCTCGGGTGGTCTCGATACCCGCGCCGCCGTGGCGTGGATGTCACGCAAGGGCCTCGACGTGTACGCCTACACCGCCGACCTCGCCCAGCCCGATGAGAAGAACCCCGCCGACATCCCTCCCGTCGCCACCCAGCACGGCGCGAAGCAGGCCCGGCTCGTGGACTGCCGTGAGGCCATGGTGCGCGAGGGGCTCGTCGCCATCCAGTGCGGCGCCTTCCACCTGTCCGTGGGCGGCAAGAAGTACTTCAACACCACGCCGCTCGGCCGCGCCGTCACCACCACCGCCATCGTCCGCGCCATGCGCGAGGATGACGTGCACGTCTTCGGCGATGGCAGCACGCACAAGGGCAACGACATCCAGCGGTTCTACCGCTACGGCATCCTCGTCAACCCGGAGCTGCGCATCTACAAGCCCTGGTTGGATCAGGAGTTCGTCAACGCCTTCGGCGGCCGCAAGGAGATGAGCGAGTACCTGGTCTCCATCGGGCTGTCCTACAAGATGGGCACCGAGAAGGCCTACTCCACCGACGCCAACGTGCTCGGCGCCACGCACGAGGCCAAGGACCTGGAGCACCTCGACAAGGGCATGAACATCGTGGAGCCCATCATGGGCGTGGCCCACTGGCGCCCCGAGGTGGACATCCGCCCCGAGCGCGTCACCGTGGAGTTCGCCCAGGGCCTGCCCGTGTCCCTCAACGGCAAGCGCTTCCCCTCGCTCTACGAGCTCTTCCTCGAGTGCAACCGCATCGGCGGGCGGCACGGCCTGGGCATGAGCGACCAGATCGAGAACCGCGTCATCGACGCCAAGAGCCGCGGCATCTACGAGGCCCCGGGCATGGCGCTGCTGCACATCGTCTACGAGCGCCTGCTGTCCTCCATCCACAACGAGTCCACCAGCGACCTCTACTTCACCCTGGGCCGCCGGCTCGGCCGCTTCCTCTACGAGGGCAAGTGGTTCGACCCCGAGGCCCTGCTGCTCAAGGACTCGCTCACCCGGTGGGTGGCCCCCAGCATCACCGGCAGCGTCACCCTGGAGCTGCGCCGCGGCGATGACTACACGCTGCTCGACACCCAGGCCGAGCACATGGCCTACGACCCGAGCAAGCTCTCCATGGAGAAGGTCGCCAGCGCCTTCACCCCGGAGGACCGCATCGGCGCCCTGGAGATGCAGAACCTCTCCGTGGGCGACAACCGCGGCCTGCTGCTGCACCACCTCTCCAGCGTCCGCCGCCTCTCCGAGGGCACCGGCACTGGCCTCGCTCAACTGCTGGGTGACGGCGAGGAGGAGTGAAGTCCTCCGGCTCCTGGAACACCCGCTGACGCCGCTCTCTGGCGCCGAGCTCGAGGCTCGGCGCCGTGCGGCCTCCCGGGCCTACTCCGCCAGCTCCACCGTCTCCAGGTACTCGGGGATATAGGCCGGCCAGCCGCGCGCCTCCACCCGGCCCTGGAGCGCCTTCAACGCCGAGGGCTCCCCGTGGACGAGCAGCGTCTGCCGCGGGGGAGCCTCGAAGCCGTCCATCCAGCGCAGCGTCTCCGTCCAGTCCGCGTGCGCCGAGAAGCCGCTCACCGTGCGGATCTCCGCCTCCACCGGCACCATCTGCCCGTGGATCTTCACTTCCTTCTCGCCGTCCAGCATGCGCCGGCCGCGAGAGCCCTCGGACTGGTAGCCCACGAAGAGCACCGTGTTGCGCGGGTCCGGCAGCCGGTACTTCAGGTGGTGGAGGATCCGGCCTCCGGTGGCCATGCCCGAGGCGGAGATGATGATGCCCGGGCCCTCGACCTGGTTGAGCTTCCTGCTCTCCTGCGGCGAGGTGATGAAGCGCGTGCGCTTCGTGGCCAGCGGGGACTCGCCGCGCCCCACGATGGCGGACATGTCCAGGTCGTGGTCCTCCGCGTGCGCCAGGTAGATGGGCGTGGCGTCGCACGCCATGGGCGAGTCCACGTAGACATCCAGCTCCGGGATGCGCCGCTCCCGCTCCAGGTTGCCCAGGTGGTAGAGCAGCTCCTGGGTGCGGCCCACGGAGAAGGCGGGGATGACGACCATGCCCTTGCGCTCGGTGGCGCGCAGCACGGCCTCGCACAGCGCGTCCACGGGCCGTTTGTCCCCGTGCTCGCGGTCTCCATAGGTGCTCTCCACGATGAGCGTGGTGGCCGAGCGCACCGTCTGGGGATCCCTCAGGATGGGGGCGTGGTAGCGGCCCAGGTCTCCGCTGAACACCACGCGCTGGTTGGTGCTCTCCAGGTGGAACACGCACACCGCCGAGCCGAGGATGTGGCCCGCCCGGTAGAAGGTGAGGGTGATGCCGGGGAGGATCTCCCGGGTGTGCTCATAGCCGAAGGTCTTGAAGAGCTTCAGCGCGCGCTCCGCGTCCTCCACCGAGTAGAGGGGCAGGGCGGGGTGGTGCTTGGAGAAGCCCTCCTTGTTGGCGTAGCGGGCCTCTTCCTCCTGGAGGTGCGCCGAGTCCGGGAGCAGCAGCGCGGACAGATCCCGCGTGCCGGACGTGCAGTAGACGGGCCCGTGAAAGCCGTCGCGCACCACGCGGGGCAGGCCGCCCGTGTGATCGATGTGGGCGTGCGTGAGGACGATGGCGTCGAGGCTCCGCGGAGGAACGGGCAGGGCCCGCCAGTTGCGCTGGCGCAGCTCCTTGCGGCCCTGGAAGAGGCCGCAATCGACGAGCACCCGCCTGCCCTGGTGTTCGAGGAGGAACTTGGAACCGGTGACGGTTCCCGCAGCACCGAGGAACTGGATGGAGGCCATGCCCGGCACTCTACCCCAGCCGCTTCCCTGCGGTGGCGGGGCCTCCTATCCTCTCCACGTCGGGGCACGTGGGCCCCAGGCTCCACGGGAACCGTTTCAGCAGGAGGAGAGGCGAGCCATGAACCGGAAGAGGAATACTTCGTGGTGGTGTGCGGCGGTGGTCGGCGGGTTGCTGCTGGCGCTGCCAGCGGCGGCGGCGGGGAAAAAGTCTCCGGAAGAGAAGTCTCCGGAGAGAGCCGCCCAGAAGTGCCAGTTCGACTGTCAGTCGAAGGCCAACACGGCGGCGGAGGCGTGCTTCACGGCCTGCCCGAAGTCGGACGACCCGAACAAGAAGGAGGCCACCCAGAAGTGCATCAGCGGCTGCTCGGAGAAGTTCAAGTCCGCGATGGCGTCGTGCGAGAAGAGCTGCCCGCAGCCGAAGAAGGCGCAGGAGCTCCACTAGGCGCGCTCAGCGGAAGCGTGGGCCTCGCGCTCACGCTTGCCGCGAGAAGGCCCCATACACCGAGGCGAAGCCCGCGGCGGCCAGTCCCGCCAGGAAGAGCAGGGGGCCAGGCAGCAGCCGGCCGTGCACGAGCGTCCAGACGAGGCCGAGCACCACCACCGCGATGGGCGAGAAGCGCAACCAGTCCGGCCGTGGCACCTCCGGGCGCAGTGCCATCAATCCCAGCACCGCCAGCAGCAGCATCTCCATGGCCACGGAGCAGGGCTGATCCCAGCCCTTGTCGTAGGACTCCTCGAACAGGCTGTAGACGACGTCGTCCGAGGGGCGCGGCGCGTCCACCACGTGCAGCTCCGGCGGCGCCATGGGCACCGGGCCCGTGCTTCGCGCCGGGGTCGTCGCCACCGGCATCCAGGTGAGGAACAGCGTCGTCAGGCACAGCGCCACGCCCCCGAGCCCCACCGGGGCCAGCCCTCGCACGAGCTGGCGCGGCTCGAAGAGGCGGCTCCACCCGTCCTCACCCGCGTACACTTTGCGGTACTGGTCGAACCCGATCAGCGCCGCGCCTCCCAGCCACAGCACGGGCGTGAGGCCGATGCCGAGCATCCGGATCGCCAGCCCCACCAGCATGACCGCGTACAGCGCTGGCACCGCCGGGCGCAGCAGGGTGTCCGGCACCCAGTCCACCAGCGGGTGCTTCACGCTGGCCGCGCGCAGCTCTCGCGCCGTCACCAGCCACCCACCCGCGAACACCACCGACGACCAGAAGGGTCCCACTCCCGCGAAGAAGGGCAGGATGGAGAGCACCAGCGCCACCGCCAGCAGCCCCACGCCCAGCACGCTCGGCGAGTGTCCCGGCACATGCGCCAGCCACACAGGTCCGTCGTAGGGAGGCGACGCGGGCTTGCCTGGATCCGTGCTCTCGTCCGCGTCTCGGGCGGATACCACCGGACGCGGGTCGGGCACCGTGTCGTCGCCCGGGTCCGGCGCGGAGACCGCTCGGGCGGCTCCGGTGCTTCGCGTCCGCCCCGAGGTCTGGATGGCGGCTCGGGTGCCGGTCCGGCGGATCGCTCCAGGAGGGGGCGTGGGCATCTTCGCCCCACAGTTCTCGCAGTAGCGCAGGGTGTGATCCTTCGCTAGCTCTCCGCACTCCTTGCACTGCATGGGATACGGCCTCCGGCTTCCGGGCGCTGGGGGGGCGCCGCGCGGAGTATACTGGATTTGCGGCGACTACTGCTTCGCGGTGGGGCCGCTCGTGGACAGCTCCTTCATCCAGTTCGCGAGCGTCTGCGGATCAATCGGACCCACATGCTTGCCCCGGATGATGCCCTGCGCGTCGATGAAGTACGTCTCCGGCACGCCGGCCACCCCGTAGTCCACCGCTACCCGCGAGTGCGGATCCACCAATTGCGGGAAGCTCGCCCCCATCTGCGACAGGAACTGCCGCGCGTTGTCCTCGGTGTCCTCGAAGACGATGCCCATGAACTGCGCCTGGTTGCCGAACTCGCGCGAGCCCCACTCGAGTACCGGGTGCTCCATCTTGCAGGGCCCGCACCAGGACGCCCAGAAGTTGATGACCACGGGCTTGCCCTTGAGCTCTTGCAGGCTCACCCGCATCCCGCTGTCCAGCGCGCGCAGCGTGAAGGGCGTGGCCGGCTGGCCCTTCAGCATGAAGGGCACCGCATGCGGGTCGCTGCCGAAGCCCTTGTAGAGCACGCCCAGCAGGCCCAGGCACAGGATGATGAAGCTGATCGTGACGCGCCAGTTCATGCCGCACCCTGGTTCATCTCACCACCCGCCTCGGGAGGAGCACCCGCCGGCGTCTGAGCCTCCGCCACCGCGCGGGCCCGCCGCGCCGGCCACAGGGCGATCAGCGTCCCGAGCACCAGGATGGGGATGCTCCACCAGATCCACCCCACCAGCGGGAAGACCCAGGCGTTGAAGCTCGCGGTACCCCGCTCCTCGGAGAAGGCCATCAGCGACAGGTACAGGTCCTCCTTCGCCGTCGAGCCCACCGCCGGCGTGCCTATCGGATCCGTCATGCGCTCGTAGTAGTTCATCCGGGGCGCCAGCTCGCTGACCGTCCCGTTCGGTGCCGTCACCTCCACCTTCGTGGCCACGTAGGCGCGGTGCGGCTCCTGGCCGCTGGTGAGCCCCAGGTACTTCACCTGGTAGTTGCCCACCTTCATCGACTCGCCGACGCGCACCGTGCCCGTGGTGTGCGTCACGTACGCCTGCGACGCCCCCACTGCCACGAGGATCATCACGATCCCCAGGTGCACGATGTAGCCGCCGAAGCGCCGCCGCGCCTTGGTGGCACTGCCCACGAGCGCCGTGACGAAGCCCTCCTTGCGCTCGCTCATGCGCACCTTCACCGGCAGCGCCAGCTCGCGCAGGGTGATGACGGTGACGAAGCCCGCCAACCCGAAGGTGAGCAGCGGGTAGAAGCCCCTCAGGCCGCCCGCCAGGCACGCGCCCACCACCGCCACGCCCACCGCCGCCGGAATCCAGAAGCGATCGCGCACCGTCTTCGGATCCGAGCTGCCCCAGGGCAGCATCGGGCCCACGCCCATCAGGAACAGCACCATGATGCCGCCGGGCACCGCCATCTTGTTGAAGTACGGCTCGCCCACGCTCACCCGGATGCCGCGCACGGCCTCGGAGATGAGCGGGTAGAGCGTGCCCAGCAGCACCGTGAAGGTGATGGCCACGAACACCAGGTTGTTCACCAGGATGGTGGCCTCGCGCGACAGCATCGTCTTGATGTTGCTCTCGGCCACCAGCAGGTGGCCGCGCGTGGCCAAGAGTCCGATGGACACGAACAGCAGCACGGCGATGAACACCAGGAACGTGGGCCCGATGTCCGACTGCGTGAAGCTGTGCACCGAGTTGAAGATGCCGCTGCGGGTCATGAACGTGCCCAGCACCGTCAGCACGAAGCTGGAGAGCACCAGGCTCAGCGTCCACAGCTTGAGCATCTTCTTGCGCTCGTGCACCAGCGTGGAGTGCATGAACGCGGTGGACGTCAGCCACGGCAGGAAGGACGCGTTCTCCACCGGATCCCACGCCCAGTAGCCGCCCCACCCGAGCACCGCGTACGCCCACCACGCGCCCAGGATGATGCCCACGGACAGGAACATCCACGCGAACAGCGTCCAGCGCCGCAGCGGCGCCATCCACGCGTCACCCATCTCCCCGCGCAGCAGCGCGGCCACGCCGATGCCGAAGGGCACCGTCATGCCCACGTAGCCCAGGTAGAGCATGGGCGGGTGGATGACCATCAGGTAGTGGTTCTGCAGCAGCGCGTTGGGTCCCGGGCCGTCCGTCGGCGCCGGAGACAGCGTGTGGAAGGGGTTGGCCGGCCCGGCGATCAGGAAGGCGAAGAAGACGCCCACCGCCAGCATCGTGCCCAGCGCCAGGGACATGTAGCGCGCGTGCTCGCGCCGGTGCACCAGCGCGAACGCCAGCACGTAGCTGCCCATGATGAGGCCCCAGAAAAGGATGGAGCCCTCGAGCGCGCTCCACAGCGAGACGATCTTGAAGATCGTCGGCGTGGCGCGGCTGCCCACCTGCGCCACGTACTGCACGCTGAAGTCGTTGGTGAGCAGCGCCCACTCCATCACCAGGTTGGCGCCGAGCATGCAGGCGAAGAAGCCGAACACGCAGCGCATCACCCAGGGGAAGGCCGCGTCGTTGCGGCGCATCCCGCTCACCAGGCCCACCAGCGCCCCGAAGCTCGCGAACGCGAGCCCGCCAAGCACCAGCGCGTTTCCGAGCGTCCCGTTCACTGGGCCCTCGCCGCGGCGGCCGTGGTGGCCTCCGCCTTCTGCATGTCCTCGAACATCTTCTTCACGTCGTCATCCGTCTTCGGCGCCCGGTACTCGTTGGAGTGGTTCACCATGAGCCGGCTGCCCTGGAACACCTGGGACTTGTCGAAGGTGCCCTCCACCACCACGCCGATGCGCTCGCGGAACATCTGCGGAGGCACCTCGCTGGTGCTCACCAGCACGTTGGCCGCGCCAGGGTGCTCGCTGTCCATGACGCGGAAGTGCAGGGTGGTGTGCTGCTCGTTCCACTGGATGCTGCCCGGCTGCACCTGCCCACCCAGGCGGATGGTGGGGCCATACGCCTTCTCACCCTGGGCGAGCATCTCCGAGGGCCGCCAGTAATAGACGAGGTTCTCACCGATGTTGCCGAAGGCCACCAGGGCCAGTCCGGCCCCGGCCACCAGCAGGGCCACCACGGCGATGACACGATTGCGCGTCTGCTGCGTCATGGCTCACTCCTTCGAGTCGTTCACGGCCTTGCCGGGTCGGCGCAGCCACAGGGACAGGGCATACAGCGAGAGCGACGCCCAGGCGATGCCGTAGGCGGCCCAGATGTACTCCCAACCACCCTGGATGCGGCCCACGCCCACCTGGGCGAGCAGTGTGTACGTGTGCGGGGACATCAGGCCACCTCCGAAGCGCGGTTGTCACGCGAGCCCGGTGCATCCGGGGGCAGCGCGTCCGGCATCGCCACCTCCGCCTCGCGCGTGGCGAGGGCGATCCGGTAGCGGTGCAGCAGGAAGAGGGTGAGGATGATCAGGAAGGCCCAGGCATTGACGCGCAGCGACAGCGCCATGTCCGGGTCCACCGTCTTGGGCGTCGACTGCACCTGGTGCAGGCTGCGCCACCACTTCACCGAGAACCAGACGATGGGCAGGTTCACGAAGGAGATGATGCCCACCACGGAGCTCCACACGGCGCGCTTCTCCGGATCCTCCACGAAGCGGCGCAGCGCCATGTAGGCCACGTACGTCACCAGCATGATGGCCATGGCCGTGAGCCGCGGATCCCAGTCCCAGTACGTGCCCCAGGTGGGCTTGCCCCAGATGGAGCCCAGCACCAGCCCGTAGGAGCCGAAGAGCAGGCCCACCTCGGCCGTGGCCTCCGCCAGCGCGTCCGTCTTCCAACTCGTGTGCAGCAGGTACGCCACGCACAGGCCGAAGTTCAGCGTCAGCGCGATCAGCGCCATCCACATGGCCGGCACGTGCACGTAGATGATGCGGTAGACGTCTCCCATCTCCCGCTCGGGCGGCGTCCACACCAGGGCCAGGTACGTGCCCACCGCGAGCAGCCCCAGCGCCGCCCCCGTCATCCCCACCAGCACCGGCGTGGCGTTGTACCGCGACCCCGGCGGCGCCCACTTCACGCCCAGCCGGATTCCCAGACCCACTGACGCCAGCGCCGCCACCGCCGAAATCACCTGCAGCACCGTGTTCATGACTCCGCTCCTGACCTCAATCCTCGATGACCCGGGGGAACAGGACGAATCCCAGCCCCCAATAAATCAGATTGAACCCGATGAGCAGCCCAAACCATGAGCCCAGCTGATTCATCGGGTCACCTTGCAACACGAGCGATGTCGCCTTCGCGGCGGCGAGCAGCGCGGGAATGATGAGCGGGAACAGCAACAGCGGGAGCAGCACGTCTCTTGCCCGCGCGTTGCTCGCGATGGCCGAATACACCGTGCCCGGTGCGCTGATGGCCATGCAGCCGAGTACCACCGTGGTGGCGAAAGGTCCCACCCCCATGGCCACGTTCACCCCGTAGAGGGCGACCATCACCGGAATCAGCAGGGCGCCGAGCATCACCAGCAGCAGGGTGTTGCCCAGGGCTTTGGACAGGAAGATGGCGCGCGCATCCGCCGGGGCCAGCCGCAGCCCGTCCAGGGTGAGGTTCTCCGTCTCCACCCGGAAGGACTCGCCCAGCGCGAGCACGCTGGCGAAGAGCAGCGCCAGCCACAGGTAGCCCCCCGCGTTGCGCGCCAGCAGCTTGGTGTCCGGGCCCACCGCGAAGGAGAAGAGCAGCAGCGTGGCCAGCGCGAAGAAGATGAGCGCGTTGAGCCGCGCCCGCGTGCGCCATTCGATCAGCAGATCCTTGGCCAGCAGCACCCCCACCGTCTTCAGCAGGGAGATGGGTCGCACCTTCCTCATGCCGCCACCGCCCGGCCTTCCTGCAGGTGCAGGCGCTCCTCGCACAGGGACAGGCCCTGGTCGATGAGGTGCGTGGCCAGCACCACGGTGACTCCCGCGTCCTTGAGCTCGCGGATGATCTTCTCCATGGCCTGGATGCCGGCGGGATCCAACTCGCCGAAGGGCTCGTCCAGCAGCGCCAGCGCGGGGGCCTTCATCAGCAGCCGGGCAATGGCCAGGCGCTTGCGCATACCCGCGGAGAACTGGCGCACCGGGCTGTCCGAGCGCTTCGTCAGCCCCACCTTGGTGAGCAGCTCCCCGGCCACGTCCGAGGGCGCGTCCATGCCGAGCAGCCGCGCCAGCACCACCAGGTTCTGGTGGGCGGTGAGGTCCTCGTAGAGGAAGCTCGCGTGGGACAGGAGGGCCACCTCGCGCCGCACCGTGTCACGCTGCGTGACACAGTCGTTGCCGCGCACCTCCACCCGGCCGTGGGTGGGGGAGAGCGCGGTGGCCACCAGCCGCAGCAAGGTCGTCTTGCCGGAGCCGTTGTGACCCGTGAGCAGCAGGGAGCGGCCCGCGGGGAGGGAGTAGCTCAGGCGCGCGAGTGCCCAGCGACGTCCATATCGCTTGCTGACATCGTGAAGGGCGAGCGCGGGGGGCTGCGGCGCGGCGGGGGCGTCCATCGGCGGGAGCGTTCGTAACTGGAAATTTCCCCACACTCCAGTGAAAGCACGCCCGTTCGCTTGGCCGGGAGCCTGGAGGCGGTGCCCCAGGACGAGGCCCGGACCCCCTGGCGTGGCGTGTCAGCGCCTCGAATGGGAAATCCCAGGGATGGAATGGGTCCTCGGGTGGGGGCCTCCCGGGGCCCCATCCTGGGGCGCTCCAGGGCGGGGACGGGAAGTTTTTTCAAGCCGGAGCCCCCGGGGCGGCCCGGAACGGGGCCCTGTCCTGGGCGGAACGGAAGATCTTTCAACCCGCTGACGCCTCGCTTGCACCGGACCTGTCCCGTGGACGTAGCGGTTGGGAACGGCGTTACCGTCAACAGTGCTTCGGCCTTCCAGGCATCCCCCCGCTGTGCGGATGGCACCCCTCATGCACACCTCCGAGTCCGGAGAAGTACGGGCGGCGGCGTCATCTGGGAGGAAGCAACGATGGACAGGCGGGGAGTGGTGCGACGGGCGATGAAATCCGCGGCGGCGGGGCTGCTGCATCACAGCGGCCTGCGCAGGGCGCTGGCGGCCTACAGGCGGCATCAGTCGGGAGGGCGCCGCCTGCTCATCGTCAGCTACCACCGCGTCGTGGAGGACTTCACGGGCGAGCTACAGCGCTCCATCCCGGGCCTCCTCATCTCGCAGAAGACCTTCCGCCGGCACCTGGAGGAGCTCTCCGCGGCCGGCTACGAGTTCGCTCCGCTCGGTGACGCACTGGACGTGATGGCCGGGCGCCGCACGGCGCGCAAGGACCTGTGCGTCGTCACCTTCGATGACGGCTACCGCGACGTGTACCGGTACGGCTATCCCGTGCTGAAGCAGATGGGCGTGCCGGCCATCACCTACCTGCCCGCGGCGCTCATCGGCACCCACAGGCGCTTCAACCACGACCGGCTCTTCCATTTGTTGCGGCGCGCACGGTCCCGGGGCTACCAGCCGCTGTTCGACGTGCTGCCCGCTCCCGCCATGGAGCTACTGGAGACGGTGCTCTCTGGGCGCACCCGGCTGTCCGCGGCGCTCGACGACTTCATCGGCAAGTACCCCTCCTCCACGCTCACGGAGACCCTCCAGGCGCTGGAGGAGCGGCTCGGCCCCGGCTCGGACCTGCTCCCCGAACAGGGGGACCTGATGGACTGGGACGAGGTGCGGCGCATGGTGAAGGACGGCTTCGACTTCGGCGCGCACACCCTGGGCCACGTGGTGCTGACGCACGAGCCGCTCGACGTGGTGGAGCGCGAGGTGCGCGAGTCCAAGGCCCTCATCGAGCGCGAGGCCGGCATCACCGTGCGCGACTTCGCCTACTGCAACGGCTGGTACTCGGACGACGTCATCCGCGTGCTGGTGCGCAACGGGTTCCGCTCGGCCGTCACCACCGAGGACATGCCCAACCTCATGGGGGGCGATCCGTTCACCCTCAAGCGCAAGGTGCTCTGGGAGAACTTCAGCGTGGGCCTGACGGGTGGCTACTCGCGCAGCCTCACCGTGTGCCAGCTCGACGACTGCTTCGGAACCCTCGGCATGCGCGAGCCCGTGCATGGCCGGCGCCCGCAGCAGATGGCGGCTTCGTCCTCGTCCAACGTCGCGCGTCCCACGGGGATCCCGGAGGAGGTGTCCTGGTGAACGGAAAGCCGGACACCGCTGTGCCCGCCGCACCCGTTGTCGCGCCCGCCTCCTCATTCCTGGGGAAGGCGGGCCCGTTGGTGCTCGCCCGGCTGTTCACCGCCGGGCTCACCCTGTCCATTCCACTCGTCCTGGCGCGGATGCTGAGCCTCGATGAGTATGGCACCTACTATCAGCTCTTCCTGATCGCCACGACGCTCTACTACGTGCTGCCCTTCGGGATCGTGCAGAGCCTCTACTACTTCCTGCCCCGCGCCGAGGAGAAGCGGCCCTGGCTGGGCCAGACGCTGCTCTTCATGACCGGGGTCGGCGTGGTTGCCGCGGGCATGGTGTGGGTGGTGCTCGGACCCGTGGCGCACCACTTCGACAACCCGGCGCTGCTCGCCCACCGTGGGACGCTCGCCGTCTACACCGCCTTCCTGATCGGCGCCTTCCCGCTGGAGATCTCCCTCACCAGCCAGGGCCGCACGAAGCACTCGGCGATCGCCTACCTGGTCTCGGACGTCCTGCGCGCTCTCTCCATGGTGGTGCCGTGCCTGCTCGGGTTTGGCCTGCGCGGGATGATGCTGGCGGTGGCGGGCTTCGCCTTCGTGCGCTACGTGGCCGCCTGGGTGGTGGTGCCTCGGGGCTCCTCCGGGCCGCTGCTGCGCGCGGGGCTGTGGCGCGAGCAGCTCGTCTACGCGGCTCCCTTTGGCGCGGCCATGGCGCTCGCCATCCCCCAGCAGAACGCCCACCTCTATATGGTGGCGAGCGCGGTGGCCCCGGCGCTCTACGCCCTGTACCGCGTGGGGTGCTTCCAGCTCCCGGTGGTGGATCTGCTCTACACGCCCACCAGCGAGGTCCTCATGGTGCGCCTGGGTGAGCTGGAGAATCAGGGCCGCATGGAGGAGGGTGTGGTGGCCTTCCGCGAGGCCGCGGGCAGGCTGGCCTACGTCTTCCTGCCCTTCGCCGCGTTCCTCTTCGCCGCGGCGCCCGAGTTCATCGGCGCACTCTTCGGCGCGAAGTTCCTGCCGGCCGTGCCCATCTTCCGGGTGAGCGTGCTGGGCGTGGTGCTCGCCATCCTTCCCATGGACGGCGTGCTGCGCGCCCGCGGGCACACGCGGGCCATCCTCCTGTCGTACCTGCTGAAGGCGGTGGTGACGGCACCGCTCGTGTGGTTCGGTGTCAAGCGGTTCGGGATGACGGGGGGTGTCGTGTCCTGGGCGGTGGCCGAGGTGGTGGGCAAGAGCGCGCTGCTCGTCCGCGTACCGGCGGCGCTGTCCACTCCCGAGCGGATGCTGCACATCCGGGACATCATCCCCTGGCGCGAGCTGGGCAAGGCGTCGCTCGCGGCCGTGGCCTCCGCGGTGGCTGTCTTCCTGCTGCGCGTCTGCACGGAGCACGCCTGGCGCGGTCTGCCCGAGGGCTTCGTCTGGAGGGTCCTGCCACTCGCGGTGGCGGGCCTGTTGTTCGTCACGGGGTATGTGGGCGTGCTTCACGCCACGGGGGTGAGACCGCTGAGCCTGCTCGTCAGCTTGCGCTCGCGTCGCGCGGGGGGCTCCTGATGGGACCTGCAGGTGGTGGACGGCAAGGGTCTGGGGGGACTCCCGCCCCGGAGGGCTGGTACCTAGCTTGGGGCTCCGTTCAACCAGGGGAGAGGCGTGATGGGCATCGATGCGATGACGTTGTACCGGCTGGGACGCAAGCTGTACCTCAGGGGCGTCCCGGTGTTGCCAGCCGTGCTGCGCAAGGCCATCCACTATCTGCATGGCTCGTACATCCCGGTCGAGGCGGAGATCGGCGAGGGCACGCAGCTGGGCTATGGCGGCATGGGCGTCGTCATCCACAAGGACGCGAGGATCGGCCGGCACTGCCTCATCTCCCACCAGGTGACGATTGGTGGACGCTCGGGGCTCAAGGATTTACCGGTGATCGGCGACTACGTGCGCATCGGCGCGGGCGCGAAGATCCTGGGCAACATCCAGATCGGTGACTTCGCCGTCATCGGCGCGAACGCCGTGGTGGTGAAGGACGTGGCCCCCGGCGCGGTGGTGGGCGGCATCCCGGCCCGGGAGATCCGCAAGGATCCGGATCCGCTCGCCACCTACGAGCGGGAGATGGGACTGCGCCCGCAGCCGGCGCGGCACCCCGAGGCGGTGAAGCCCATTCCATCGACGGTGTCGTCCGCCGCGCAGTAGCTAGCAGGAGGGCAGGGCATGCGAGTGCTCCTCGTCGGGGACTATCCGCCACCGCACGGTGGCGTGGCCGTGCACGTCCAGCAGCTCCACGGGTACCTGCGCGAGCGCGGGGTGGAGGCGGTGGTGCTGGACATCGGGAAAGGGCGGCGGCCGGCGCCGGATGTCATCCCCGTCCGGACCCCCACCCAGTATGGAACGCGGCTCGCGGGCTTCCTGCGCGAGGGGTGGACCGTCCACGTTCACACCAGCGGCAACAACCCGAAGTCCTGGATGCTCGTCGCCACCGCCGGAGTGAGGGCGCCGCGCTCCCAGCGTGTCATCACCCTGCACTCGGGACTGCTGCCGGACTACCTGGCCGCCTCCGTGTCGCGCCGGGCCTTCGCTCGCGTGGCCCTGGCCGGGTATTCGCGCGTGGTGGCCGTGTCCGAGGCCGTCCGCGAGGCGCTCTCGCGCTGTGTTTCCGAGGACAAGCTCGTGGTGTACCCGGCCTTCTGCGGCTCGCAGGTGCGGCCGGGGCCGGTGCCTCCTCGGGTGGAGGAGGCGCGCAACCGCCGCCGGACCCTGCTGGCCATGGCACACCACCCGTCACCCGTCTACGGCCGCGGGCTGATGTTCCGCGCGCTGCGGATGCTCGCGAGTGCGTTGCCCGGTGTGGGGCTCGCTGTCTTCGGGCCCGGCACCCGCTCGGAGGAGTTCCTCCGCGATGCCAGGCAGTACGAGGTCGAGGCGCTCCTCGAGGACCTGGGCGAGCTGGAGCACCCGGCGGCGCTCGCGTTGATGGCGCGCTGCGATGCCTTCGTGCGGCCGACCACGCACGACGGCGATGCCATCTCCGTGCGCGAGGCGCTCGCGCTGGGCGTGCCGTGCGTGGCCAGCGACGTGTGCGGGCGGCCTCACGGGACGTACACCTTCCGCGCGGGCAACGCGGTGGACCTGGCGGAGAAGGTCCGGCACGCGCTCGAGCAGGGGCCCGCGCAGGTGGTGTCACCG
Organism: Vitiosangium sp. GDMCC 1.1324; assembly: GCF_003044305.1. Classification (GTDB taxonomy): domain Bacteria; phylum Myxococcota; class Myxococcia; order Myxococcales; family Myxococcaceae; genus Archangium. Next base: position 135,965 of record NZ_PZOX01000023.1, read on the forward strand.
GACGCCGGACCGGTGCTGCTGAAGCTGTACGGAGAGCTGGCGCAACCGACGATTCAGGGTGGAGGCGAGACACATGCGGCGCAGTGAGGAACTGGATCTGGCCCGCCGGGCCCTTCGTGGCAGGGATCTGGTGGTCTTCTCCAACGACTGGGATGGGGATCCGCTGTCCAAGGTCCACATCATGCGGATCCTCTCGCGGGACAACCGCGTCCTCTGGGTGAACAGCATCGGCAACCGGGCGCCGAAGGCCAATGCGCACGACGTGAAGCGCATCTGGAAGAAGCTGGCCTCGTTCACCGAGGGCATCCGCGAGGTGGAGCCCAACCTCTTCGTGCTCGCCCCGCTGGCGATTCCGTTCTACGGCTCGGAGGTGGTGCGGGCCACCAACCGGGAGCTGCTGCGGGCCCAGGTGCTGCGCGCCATGCGCAAGCTGCACTTCAAGCGGCCCATCTCCTGGTCCTTCCTGCCGGCCTCGGCGCCGGTGTCCGGGCGGCTGGGCGAGGAGTTCGTCGTCTACCACTGCGTGGACGAGTTCTCCGCCTTCAGCGACACCAACGGGCGGCACATCGCCGAGCTGGAGGAGACGCTGCTGCGCCGGGCGGATTTGTGCATCACGTCCGCGGACCGGCTGAGGGACAACAAGATTCGCGTCAACCCGAACACGGTGCTGGTGCGCCACGGCGTGGACTTCAACCACTTCGTGAAGGCGTGCGATCCCTCCACACCCATTCCCGAGGACATCGCGAAGCTGCCCCGGCCCATCTTCGGCTTCTTCGGACTGGTGGCGGACTGGGTGGACCTGGAGGCGATCGCCGCGACGGCGCGGGCGCACCGCGAGGGCTCGGTGGTGGTGATCGGCAAGGTGGCTCCGGACGTGGACCCGTCGGTGCTGACGGCCGAGCCCAATGTGCACATGCTCGGACGCAAGCCGTACGCGGCGCTGCCGGGCTACTGCCGCGCATTCGACGTGGCGCTCATGCCCTTCAAGGTGAACGAGCTCACACTGAACGCCAACCCGCTCAAGGTGCGCGAGTACCTGGCGGCGGGCCTGCCCGTGGTGTCCTCGGACATTCCCGAGGTGCGCAAGGTGGGGTTGTGCAAGGTGGCGAGCAGCACCGAGGACTTCGTGCGCAAGGTGGACGAGTGCCTCGCCGATGGCGCCGGGCCCACCCGCGAGCGCGCCGAGCGCATCCGCCACGAGAGCTGGGAGGCCAAGGTGGAGGAGATCCGCGGCTTCGTGGGCGAGGCCATGGTGAAGGCGGGACGGGGCTTGTAGCCGCCGAGCCCGTTGGCTGCCTGCCGTGATTCCGGTGGGCAGCCAGGCGCTTCGCTCGCGGGTACATCCTGCTCGCGTCTCTGTTAAGAGGAGCAGGTCACCTGCGCCGGTGCAGGTGTCCCGCTTGCTTGCTCCATGACCGCCGCGCCTTTCTGCACCTTCGACGATTCACTCTGGCCGCTGCTCATCCTCCGGATGACGAGAGAGCCGTCGAACCAGGAGCTCGAGGAGTACCTCGACAGGTCGGCGTCCTTCCTCCGCCGCGGAGAGCGCCACGTCGTCATCGCCGATCTGCTCCAGGGCGGGATGATCACGGCCGAGCAGCGCCGCAGGCAGGCGGACTGGATGCTGCAACATGACAGGCTCCTGCGGGAGACGGTGCTCGGCAATGCCTTCGTCATGACCTCCCCCATTCTCCGGCTGGGGTTGAACATCCTCTTCTACATCCGGATGCCGCCCTGTCCCTATGTCGTCGTTTCCCGCCTGGAGCCCGCCCTCGTATGGGCCGCGGACCGGTTGGAGGGGGCGGGCCTGCACGAGGCCTCGGAGCGTGTCCGGAGACACTGGGGCTTGCTTCCCACGCGGAACCGGTTCAGTTAGTCCCGAGCGGCCTCGTCTTCCACCGAGGTGGCTCTCCCGATGCTCACCCGGCGTCTGATCGAACACTCCAAGGAAGTAGCCCGCTTCGCCCCGGTCCGTCCGGCGGTGAAGGCCGGGCTCCGAGCGGCGATCGCCACGATCCTCCCCCTGGTGGTGGCCAGTGTCTTCCATCTCACGGGGGCCATCTGGCTCAGCGTGGGAGGCTTCAACACCTCCTTCGCGGACAAGGGCGGGTCGTACCGCTCTCGCGCATCCAGCATGGGGGCGGTGGCCCTGGCCACGGCGCTCTCGGTCCTCGTGGGAGGACTGGCGGGCCGATATCCGGCCCTGGCCATCCCCATGGCCCTGCTGTGGGTGACCGCCTGTAGCTACGCGGGCGTGTACGGACCCGCGGCGGGCTTCGTGGGCAACATCGCGGCGAGCGCCTTCGTCATCTCCCTGGCCCTGCCGGCCTCCAGCCTCCGCGAGGCCCTCGAGCGGACGGGCTTCCTGCTCGTGGGCGCTCTCTGGGCGATGGTGCTCTCGCTCGTGCTCTGGCCGATCCGCCCGTACCGGCCCGCGCGCTTCGCCCTGGGCCGCTGCTTCCGGGCGGTGGCCGACTTCGCGGGGGAGGTGGGCCGGCTGTCCACCGGAGCCGAGAGCGCCGCCTGGCAGGCGTTGATCCAGGGCCATCACGGGCGGATTCGAGAGACCCTGGAGGAGGCTCGGGGCACCCTGGTCGCCACCCGGCGGGGACGCCAGGAGAGCGGGCGAGGGGAGCGGCTGTTGGTCCTGCTCCAGATCGCGGACGCGAGCTTCGGGGCGGTGATCGCGCTCTCCGACGTGATGGAGAGCCTGTCGCACGAGACCGGGGTCCGCCCGGCGCAGGAGGAGGTCGAGCGCACCCTCGCGGCCTTTTCCCGGAGCCTTCAAGAGCTCGCGCGCGTCGTCGAGACCGAGGGCAAGCCCCATCAGCTGCCCGCGTTGGATTGGGGCGCGGAGGCACTTCGGGAGGCACTCTCCCGCGCTGAGAGCGCGGAGGGGCTCGAGGCCATGCGGGTGGTGGATCGGGCACAGACCCTCCACGCGGCCCGGTTGCTGGCGCAACTGCGGGAGTTCATGGGGATCGTGGTGGAGACGGCCGCGAGCCTCTCGGACGATCGCCCGTCGACGCTCGGACGGGCACTGCTGGGGATCGACCTGGCCGAGCGCAAGCGCCCCTTCCTCGAGCCGTTGCGGGAGAACCTCTCGCGCAACTCGGTAGTGCTCCGGCATGCGCTTCGGGTGGGGGTCACCACGGCAGTCGCGGTCTGGCTCACGACGGCGCTGGGCCAGAGCCACGGCTACTGGGTCACGATCACCGTGCTCACGGTCATGCTGCCGTACACCGGCCCGACCTTCCTCAAGGGACTGCAGCGGGTGGTGGGCACGGTGCTGGGGGGAATTCTCGCCGCGCTGGTCGCCGCCGAGCTTCATGATCCACATGCGATCATGGCGCTGGTGTTTTTCACGGTGGCCATCAGCGTGGCCGTCATCTCGGTGAACTACGGGCTCTACACCATCTTCCTCACGGTCACGTTCGTGCTCCTGGCCGAGGTGGGCACGGGAGACTGGGGCCTGGCGGAGGTGAGGATCATCAACACGCTCATCGGCGGCGCGCTGGCGCTGGCGGGAACGTGGCTCCTGTGGGAGCGGCCGGAGAAGGAGCTCTTTCCCGAGCAGCTCGCGGCGGCGCTGCGGGCGGATCGCGAGTTCTTCCGGCAGGTGTTCGCCGTCTGGCTCGGAGAGCCGAAGACTTACAATCCCGGGGTCGGCGAGTCCCGGAGGAAGATGGGCCTGGCGTCCATCAACGCGGAGGCGTCCTTCCAGCGGTTGCTCTCCGAGCCGCGGCGGCGGACGGAGCCAATTGAGCCCTTGATGACGCTGCTCGCGTATACCCGCCGTTTCGCGGCGGCGGTGATTGCCTTCTCCACGACGCAGCACGAGCAGACGACGGAGCAGGTCCGGGCCCTGCTGGAGCGTTTCGCGGCGGCCGTCGAACAGGTCCTGGAAGATCTGGCCAACGCGGTGACGGAGGGCCGCTCGCCCGAGCCGCTGCCCGACTTCACGAGCCTGCTCGGAGGGGAATCGTTCTCCACGGAGGTGTCCGCGGCGCTGGCTCAGGATGCGCCCCTGCTGCGAGCCCAGCTCGAGCGGGTGGTGAGGCAACTCGCGGTCCTGCACGGAGCGGCGTCCCGGAGGGGGACCCCGCTCGCGCCAGAGCGTCCCTCTCGTCCAGAGTGGAGCGCCGGGTCCGAGCAGCAGGGCGGGTGAGACGGACGGTGCAGGCGGTTGAAGTGCGTCCCCGCTCGCCGGAAGCGAATCTCTCCAGCCGCCAGCACGTCTTCACCTCCAGCGCAGGCGATGTGCTCGGATCTTCTCGGGGCGAGCCGCAGCCGGCCCTGAAGGTCCTCGACGTACGTGTTTCCCTCAGCGAGGGCATCGGGGTGGGCCTCGTGCCATTCCTCGATGTCTCGCATTGATGTGATGGGTGTGCCAGTGGGGAACGACGCCACGGAGCGACGTATCTTCTTCGGGCCGACGTAGGTGTACGCGTAAAGCTCCATGGCCGTCTCCTCGCGCCAGCGAGCGTCAGATTCGCCCCGCCGCACGGTTGAGCGCACCCGCCTTCATTCTTTGTGAGAAGGGCAGTTGGCACGCAAATCTCGTCCGGGGTCGTCTATAAACAGGGATCTTCACTGCCTGTTTGGGCTGACTGCTCGGATTCTTGATGAAGCGTTTCCTCCTGGCCGCGGCTTCCGTTCTTCTCCTCGCTCTCTCCCTTGCCGCTCCGGCTGCCCGCGCGGCCGCTCAGCCCCGCCGAGTCAATAGCGCCACGGGCATTGTGAAGGTCTGGTCTCCGTCCCAGCACCTCTACGTGAAGGGCGACCTCGGCGTTTCGGACGCGCAACTGCGCGAGCTCGAAGTGTGGTTGACGAAGGGCGCGCCGCACTGGACCGTGGTGCTGCTGGAGAGCTCGGAAGGGGAGCGCTTCACGGATGCGGAGGGCTCATCCTACGAGGATGTGGCGGCGGTGCAGCACGCGCTCGGCAAGGGGCTGTCGAACCGCACGAACTTCGGCTCGCTGAAGCACCCAAAGACGGGCGAGCCGGACGGCGCCATCTTCCTGTTGTCGCTGCGCGATCGGAACCTGTCGTACTTCGGTTCGGATGCTCAGGACCGGCGCGGTCTGGGGGATGAGCATTGGAAGGGTGAGCTCGACGCACGCGCCATCGCCGCGATGCGCAGCGGTGGGCGCGTTCTCGATGCGGTGCGCGACACCATCACCTTCATCGACGAGCGGATGGCGAGCACCATCCAGCAGGAGCTCGCTGAGCGCGAGCGGCTCCTCCAGCAGGAGCTCGCCGAGCGAGAGCGGGCCCGGGCCGCGCTGCTCGCCGAGCGCGAGAGCACTCGTGCCTCACTGCGTGACCGGCTCCAGCGGATGACGGGCGAGCTCGATGCGCTCGTGGCGCAGCAGCAGGAGCTCTTCGCGGGCAACCCTCCGCCGGGCGTCCCCCAGGCGAACCCCGACGTGGCCGGCCTGCGCGTGAAGGTCGCCACCACCCTCGCGCTGCTCGAGCCGGAGCAGGTCCCCAAAGGCAAGAAGGCCAAAGGCGAGAAGGCCCCGGCGCCGAAGCTCGATCCGCCGCCGGACCCGAGGCTCGATCAGGCGAAGGCCACCCATGAGGAGCTGCGCGCCTCCATCGATGCGGCACGCCAGGGGCTCGAGACCTACCGCCAGGCGCTCTCGCGCCTGAAGAAGGCCGAGGAGGGGTTGCGGGCACTCGAGTCCCACCGCCTGAAGGCGTTCGCCGAGCCAGAGTTGGCGGATGCGAGCGCGGTGCTCGAGCAGGCGCGTCTCGGCGTCATGTCCCTGACGCCGACCCACGGGGCGCTGCTCGACGCGCTGGAGGCCCACCGGGTGAAGGCCGCGTCGCGCCTGGAGGAGACGGCTCGTCGCGAGCAGCGGCTGGGAGAGCTGCCCGGCCTGTTCGATGCACTCGAGAAGGGACGTCATGCCGCGCTCGTCCAGCAGGACCTCGCGAATGCCCGCAAGGCGCTGGCCGGGGCGCAGGCGGCATTCTCGCGGCAGGAGCGCTCGTTCGAGGAGCCGCTGAGCGCGAGCGAGGCGTCGCACCAGGCGGCCCTCGCTCGCATCAACGAGGTCGAGCTCGCGGAGGCCGCCCGTTTCGCGCTCGTGTTCCTCGCCACCGTCTTCACGCTCATCGTCCTCGGCATCGCGCGACTGCGGCGCTTCCTGAGCAGGCGCAAGGCCGTCAAACTCCACGCCCAATGGCGCACGGCCATCGACGAGAAGACCCAGGCGCTCTTCGGGTTGCTGGACCGGACGCACCTGGTCGCTGGCCGCTCGCGCGAGGAGATCGACAAGCGCTACTCGGGCATCACGTGCGAGCGGGCCCTGAAGCTCGCCTCCGACGTCGATGAGCTGTTCCTGCTGTCCGTCGGGGCCTCGCGCGTGTTGGGCCAGGCCGAGGCGCTCCTCACTCGCCAGAAGGGGGGCATGGAGTGGTTCAAGTTCCATTTCACGACCGGGCGCTTCGTGCGTGTCACGCGCCTGCTGCGCGACGAGCCCATCGTGTTCCACCCCGATGATGGCATCGAGCTCGTGCTGCGCGGCCGCCCCACCGACACGCAGCGGCTCATCGGCGAGCTCGCGAGCTACCAGCCGTTCTCCCTCTCGTTCGAAGCGCTCGTCGAGGCCTTCAATTCGCGCGCGGCGGCCTCTCTCTCGGCGCTCGATGCGCTGGAGTCGGCCCCGGCTCGTGCGCGGGAGGCCGTCAGCCACCTGGATTCCCTCGTCGCCGAAGTGCGCAAGGCGGAGTCGGCGGCCGTGGGGCTGCGCGTGTCGGCGCTCACCGAGCGCGTCGTGCCGTCGATCGAGGCGCTCCTGAAGCAGGCGTGGGCGCTGCTCCGGGGAGATCCCATCGCCGCGCTCGAGGGGCCTCTCGCCACCGGTCAGCGGCAGGGCTCGGACACGTCGGAGCTCCTGTCCGTGCTCGCGCGCGGACGCTCGGAGGTTCTGCCCACGGCGGAGCGCGCGGGTGGGGCGCTCGTGTCGGCCGGGCTGCAGCGGCGGTGGGTCGATGAGACGCTCGAGGCACTCACGCGCCAGGCGAACGAGGTGGCCCGGGAACTGGTGGCGCGGCCGGCCACCGAGTCCGTGAAGGCGTTGGCCGAGGCGCTTGCCCTGCTGGAGCGGCGTGCGACCGAGGGCGCGACGCTCGTGGCGGTGGCGGGACGCGCGCGCACCGAGCTGACGCGGGTGGCGACGGTGATTCAGACGGCACGGGCCTCGCTGGGACAGGCACTGGGCCTGGCTCCCGGGTCGCTGCTGCGGGAGGAGGGCCGCGATCCCTCCGATCGCATCAACTCGGGAGAGCAATCCCTCACGAAGGCCCGCGAGGCGCTGAGCCGCGGCGAGCTGGAAGCGGCGCGCACCTCGCTCGATGCGGCCCTGGCGCGGGTATCCGAGGCGGAGGAGTTGGTGACCCGGAGCCGCGAGGCGCATACGCGCTTCGAGCCGAGGCGCCAGGAGCGCCGGACCGAGGCGCAGCGGCTCACGGCGCTCGTGACTGAGCGCGATGACCTGCTGGTCGACGTGAATCACCGCTATCTGCCCTCGGCGCTGGTCCTGCGCGAGAAGGATCCGGTGCACCCGAACGCGAATGGCACCGTCAAGGACAACTCGCGCGAGTTCGTCTCGCACACCCAGCGGGCCGCAGATCTGCTCCAGGCCGCGGCCACCGCGTTCTCCGAGGGACGGCTGCTCGCGTCGGCCGATCTGCTCGGTCAGGTGCAGGGGCAGCAGGAGCTCGCGGCGCATCGGCTCGAGGAGCTCACCGAGAAGGCTCTGCAGCTGCGGGCCCTCGAAGCCCGGAACACGCAGGTGCTCGCTGCGAGCGAGGCGCTCGGTGCCTCGTGTGCCCACGAGGTGTCGGATCCCCGTGTCATGAAGCCCACCCAGAGCGCGCTCGTGGCGGCGCGGAGTCTGGTGGAGGTGGCTCGCACTGCGGTCGGGCGCCGGCCGGGAGATCCGTTCGACGCGGCCGAGCGGCTCTTCGAGGCCGGTGTGGCGCTCGCGAATGTCCAGAAGAGCATCGCGGGGGATCTTTCCCTGCACGTGGCGGCGGGGGAGAGCCTGCGGTCGGCAAGGTCGGCGCTCTCGGTGGCCCAGCAACTGGTGCATCGTGCCTCCAGCGATGGCATCCCCGATAGCCGTGACACCACCCAGGCCATCAAGGCAGTCGAGGCGCTCTCCCGTGCACTCGAGGCGGCGGACAGCGCGCTCGGCAAACCCCATGGTGACTGGAACGCGCTGGATACCGAGGCCGAGCGCATCGAGGCCCAGGTGGCGCGCGAGGCAGCCACGCTGCGGGGTGAGCTGAAGGACGCCGAGCGTGCGGTCGAGGCCATCGAGCAAGCAGCGAAATGGGTCCGGCGCGCGGACAGGTGGTCCGGGTCGTATGGTGTGTCCATTCCTGGGAGCCCCGGTGCTTCCAGGCTCGCGGATGCGCGCAGGTCCCTGGAGCGGGGCAACTACGCGTCCGCCCGGGACTCCTCCGAAGAAGCCGGGCGGATTGCCAGCGATGCCATCGACAGGGCCGAGCGTGAGGTGGCCTCACGGCGTGCGGAGGAAGAGCGGCGCAGGCGCGAGGAGGAGCGGCGCAGGCGCGAGGAGGAGCGGGCCCGCGAGCGCGAGAGGGAACGCGAGCGCGAAAGGGAGCGTGAACGCGAGCGCGAGCGGGAACGCAGCTCCCGCTCCTCCAGCGGTTCAGGGTTCTCCAGTTCTTCCTGGAGCAGCAGCGGCAACAGCTCGTCGCGCGGTTCCAGCGGCAGTGGATCCGGCTTTGGTAGCTCGAGCTGGTAGGCCCCGCTTCACACAGCTGCGACGGAAGAAGTTGCCCACATACAACCCCCCCGTTACGTCTGCCCGCCTGCCGCATCCTGTGCTTGACATCTCCCCCCCCCCAGGGATTAGTTAGTTTGCAGTCACTAACTTATCTCGGCGCGAGGAACTGCCCACCTCTGATAGGGGGGCAGGGCGCACGGGAGCACGGGTATGCAGAAGCTTCTTCGACAGGGCAGGACGGGCAAGAAGGTCCGGACGTTCAAGGTGCTGGTGGCGGGCGGGCTGGTGCTGACGCTGGGCGCTGGCTGTGGTTCGCGGGTGGACGCAGCGGAGAACAAGAAGGGTTCCCAACCACAACAAGCCGTGGCCCAGGAAGCCGCGGTGAAGGCGGACACGGTCCAGGTGGGGGAGGGGAAGGTTCCGCGCTACCTCACGCTCACCGGCACGTTGTCGGCCTACGAGGACTCGGATGTGGCGGCCGGCGCCGCGGGCAAGGTGCTGTCCGTGCACGTCGAGCGCGGCTCGGTGGTGAAGAAGGGCGACGTGCTGGTGCGGCTGGATTCCCGCGCCGCCTCGGCGAGCCTCGAGGAGGCTCGGGCCCAGCTGGCGCTGGCCAAGTCGCAGCAGGAGCTGGCCAACGCCGATTGCGAGCGCAACGAGAAGCTCTTCGCGAGCGGCACCGTCTCCTCGGCGGATCATGATCGCGCCCAGGCGCAGTGCCGCAACGCGGCGGCGCAGCTCGCCTCCGCCACCGCGCGGCTGTCGATGCTGGAGCTCAACGTGACGGATGCCACCATCCGCGCCCCCTTCGACGGCGTGGTGTCCGAGCGGGTGGTGTCCGTGGGCGAGTACGTGCGCCAGGACTCGAAGGTGGTGACGCTGGTGGCGCTGGATCCGCTGCGGCTGTCGCTCACGGTGCCGGAGTCCTCGGCGGCCTTCGTGCAGAAGGACCAGGCGGTGGAGTTCACCCTCACGGCGGCGCCGAACGTGGTGCACAAGACGAAGGTGTCCTTCGTGGGCGCGGGCCTGCGCAACGGCACCCGGGACCTGGTGGTGGAGGCGCTCGTTCCCAACAAGGAGCGCACGCTGCTGCCGGGCCAGTTCGCCACGGCGAAGGTGCAGCTGGGCGAGCAGCAGCTCCCGGTGGTGCCGCGCAGCGCGGTGCTGGGAGACGGCGCGCGCCGCAAGCTCTTCGTGGTGAGCGACGGGCGGCTGGAGGAGCGGTTCGTCCAGGTGAGCGAGTCCGCGGGGGACTCGCTGGGCGTGATGGCGGGTGTGCGCGCGGGTGAGCGCGTGGTGGCGGTGGCGCGGGACGACCTGCGCGACGGCCAGAAGCTGCAGTAGGAGAGGGCATCCGCCATGCAATGGCTCGCGAGTATCTGTGTTCGTAAACCCGTCTTCGCGTCGGTGATCATCCTGCTGATCTGCGTGCTGGGGATCGCCGGTTACGCGAAGCTCACCGTCGATCGCTTCCCCAAGCTCGACTTCCCCACGGTGGTGGTGGTGACGCGCCTGCCGGGCTCCGCTCCCGAGGAGATGGAGACGGACGTCACCGAGAAGATTGAAGAGGCGGTCAACACCATCTCCGGCATCGACGAGATGTCCTCCGTCACGGTGGAGGGCGTCAGCCAGGTCGTCATCACGTTCGTCCTGGAGAAGAACGTCGACGTGGCGGTGCAGGAGGTGCGCGACCGCATCAGCCAGATCACCTACGATCTGCCGCGCGACGTGGAGACGCCGCTGGTGCAGAAGTTCGATCCGGACGCGGTGCCGGTCATCATCCTGTCGCTCCAGGCGGAGCGGCCCGTGCGGGAACTCACCGAGTACGCGGATCGCGTGCTGCGCCGGAGGCTGGAGACGGTGCAGGGGGTGGGCCAGGTGTCCATCATCGGTGGCCGCAAGCGTCAGGTGAACGTGTGGATGGATCCGGTGAAGATGCGCGCGGCGGGCGTGAGCTCCGCGGACGTTCAGCGTGCGCTGTCCGGGCAGAACATGTCGCTGCCCGGTGGAAGCATCGAGACGGGTCCGGAGCGGCTCACCCTGCGCCTGCGCGGGCGCGTCACCAGCGTGGAGGAGCTGGGCCAGCTCGTGCTGCGCGAGAGCAACGGCCACATCCTGCGCGTGCAGGACGTGGCCCGGGTGGAGGACGGCGAGGTGGAGGCGGAGACGGCGGCGGTGCGCGACGGCAAGCCGGCGGTGCTGCTGTCCATCCGCAAGCAGTCCGGTGAGAACACCGTGGCCCTGGTGCAGGAGGTGCGCCGGCGCGTGGGTGAGCTCAGCCAGACAATGCCGGCGGGCTATTCGCTGCAGGTGGTGCGCGACAACTCGGAGACCACCATCACCAGCGTGAACGCGGTGAAGGAGCACCTGGCCCTGGGCGGTCTCTTCGCCGCGCTGGTGGTGCTCCTGTTCCTGGGAAGCTGGCGCAGCACCCTCATCGCCGCGCTCGCCATCCCCACGTCCATCGTCGGCACCTTCGCGCTGATGAACGCCGCGGGGCTCAACCTCAACACCATCAGCCTGCTGGCGCTCGCGCTGGCGGTGGGTATCGTCATCGACGACGCCATCGTGGTGCTGGAGAACATCCACCGCTTCATCCACGAGAAGAAGCTCAAGCCCTTCCCGGCGGCGATCCTGGCCACGAAGGAGATCGGCCTCGCGGTGCTCGCGACCACGCTGTCGCTCATCGCGGTGTTCCTCCCGGTGGCCTTCATGGGTGGCATCCCCGGACGCTTCCTGAGCAGCTTCGGCTGGACGATGGCCTTCTCCATCGCCGTGTCGCTGCTGGTGTCCTTCACCCTCACGCCCATGCTGTGCGCGCGCTGGCTGGTGGGCGGCTCGGCCGCTCCCGAGCACGGCCACCACCGCAAGCCGGCGCTCGAGCGCCTCACCGACGTGTTCTACCTGCCGGTGGAGCGCGCCTACGAGCGCGCCCTGCGCTGGGTGATGGCGCACCGCTGGGTGGCCGTCGTGGCGTCGGTGGTGACGCTCGGCTCGTGCGTGCCCCTCATGGGCGCGGTGCCCAAGGGCTTCCTCCCCAAGAGCGACGAGGCCCAGTACCAGGTCACCGTCCGCATGCCCGAGGGCACCAGCCTGGACTCCACCCTCCTGGTGGCCGAGCGCGTGGCGCGTGACATCCGCGAGAAGATCCCGGAGACGACCTCCACGCTCGTCACCATCGGCGACAACACGGACAAGACCCCCAACGTGGCGGGTATCTTCGTGAAGATCGTCGACCCGGAGAAGCGCAAGGACTCGCAGGACGACATCATGAACCGGGTGCGTAAGGAGATCACCTCCAAGCTGCCCAAGGAGTTCCGGGTCAGCGTGTCCAACGCGCCGCTGTTCAGCGGATTCGGCGCGCAGGCGGCGATCCAGTTCGTGGTGACGGGTCCCGACTTCGACGAGCTGGCCAAGCAGTCCAGCCTGCTGCTGGCGAAGATGAGGGAGATCCCCGGCGTGGTGGACGCGGACAGCAACCTCATCATCGGCAAGCCCGAGGTGAGCGCGTACATCGACCGCTCGCGCGCCGCGGACCTGGGTGTCCAGGTCCCCGACGTGGCCAGCACCATGCAGATGCTGGTGGGCGGCTTCGACGTGTCCACCTACGTGGAGAATGGCAACCTGTACGACGTGCGGCTGCGCGCCGAGCAGGGCTCGCGCGACAGCGTGGAGTCGCTCTCCCAGGTCACCGTGCCCTCCATGCGGCTGGGCTCCGTGCCCCTCACGGACGTGGTGAAGCTCAAGCACGAGGAGGGTCCCTCGCAGATCAACCGCATGAACCGTCAGCGGCAGATCATGATCTCCTGCAACACCGCGCCGGGCGTGAGCACGGGTACGGTGGTGGACGCGTTCAACAAGGTGATCGCCGAGACGAAGCTGCCGGCCGGCTACGCGGCGAAGCCCGCGGGTCAGTCCAAGGAGATCGCCCGCACGATGGTCAACTTCCTCATGGCCTTCGCGCTGGCGTTCATCTTCATGTACCTGATCCTCGCCGCGCAGTTCGAGTCGTGGGTCCACCCCATCACGATCCTCCTCTCCCTGCCGCTCACCGTGCCCTTCGCGATCATCTCGCTGCTGATCTTCAAGCAGTCGTTGGATCTCTACTCGATGCTGGGCCTGCTGGTGCTCTTCGGCGTGGTGAAGAAGAACTCGATTCTGCAGATCGACCACACCAACCAGCTGCGGCGCGAGGGCCTGCCGAAGCTGGAGGCCATCGTCCACGGAAGCAAGGATCGTCTGCGTCCCATCCTCATGACCACGCTGTCGTTCGTGGCGGGCATGATTCCGCTTCTGCTGTCCAAGGGCGTGGGCGCAACCTTCAACCAGGCTACAGCCGGCGTGGTGGTGGGTGGACAGACGCTGTCGCTGGTGCTCACGCTGCTGGTGACGCCGGTGGCATATTCGCTGATCGATGACGCGTCGGCCTGGTTCAAACGCAAGTTCGGTTCCAAGCGCTCGCCCGAGGAGACGGGTGAGGCCGAGGTGGCGCGCGCCTATGGCGTCGACACGCTCTCCGAGCTCCGGCCGGCACATGACAAGGAGGCGGCGGCGTGATTGCCCTGCTTGCATTGACACTGACGGTGAGCACCGCGTCCCCGGTGCTCACCCTGGATGAGGCGCTCGAGGCGGCTCGCCAGAACAACCTCGATCTCCAGGTGGCACGTGCCCGCCTGGAGCAGTCCCGGCTGCTGTCCAACAGGGCGTGGGCCGCCTACCTGCCCACCGTCTCGGTGAGCGGCGTCTACACCCGCAACTCCGCGGAGGCGTCGGTGAGCCTCCCCGGGGGGCCGCAGATCGTCATCCAGCCGTTCAACTCGTTCGCCGGCCAGGCGGAAGTACGCCAGGCGATCCTCGCTCCGTCGCTGTGGCCCGCCATCCGCAACGCGGGAATCGCCGAGGACGTGGCGGTGCTGAACACGGAGAACGTGCGTCGGGAGATCCTCTTCGCCGTGGCCCAGGCCTACTACGCGGCCGCCAGCTACCAGGAGGCCATCCGCGCCGCGGAGTTCCTGCTGGAGGTGAACAAGGCGCGCGAGCAGGACACGCAGAAGCGCTTCGACGCGGGCACGGTGACGCGGGTGGCGTTGCTCCGGGCGCAGTTCGACCGGGCCCGCGCCGAGCAGGACCTGGTCCGGGCGCGTAACTCCTACTCCTCCTCGAAGCTGGCGCTCAGCACGCTCATCCAGAAGGAGCCAGACTTCACGCTGCAGCTGCCTCCGGTGCCGGAGGTGCCCCCCACCGAGGAGGATCTCGTGAAGGTGGCGATGGAGCAGCGGCCGGACGTGGCCGCCGCACGGCGCAACCTGGACCTGGCGGTGGGCCGCCGCACGGGCGTGTGGTACTCCTACGCGCCCTCGGTGGCGTTCTCCGGCGTCTACCGCATCAGCAACGCCGGGGGCTTCACGGGTCAGACTGACTCGTGGGCGCTGTCGCTCTCTGCGCAGTGGACACTGTGGGACGGTGGCGTGCGCGAGATCAACCTGCGCGAGGAGTCCGCGCGTGTGGCCGAGGCGAGCGCCCAGCAGAAGCAGGCCGAGTCGCGCGCCCTGGAGGAGGTGTCTCGCGGCAGGCTGGACTACGAGAGCGCCAAGGCCAACCTGGCCAAGGCCGAGGAGGCGCTGGGGCTGGCGCGTGAGACGCAGCGCCTCACGGAGATCAGCTTCAAGGCCGGCGTGGCCACCTACCTCGAGGTGGCGGACGCTAACAACGCGCTGACGAACGCCGAGGTGAGCGCCATCTCCGAGCGTCTGCAGACGTCGCTCGCGGCCCTGCGGCTGCTGCGGGCCGCCGGGCTCTTCTCGGCGAAGCAGTAGCGTTCACGGGCTCGCGGGTTCCGAGGGCTCCGCTCGTCAGGGCGGGGCCCTCTGTGTTTTCCCAGAGGCGCTCCCCGGGGCCCGGGGTCCCCCTCGGGGCCGTCGGTCGTGCCGACGTCTACCCTGGACGTCCGCCTGCACGCTCTTCGTCCCTCCTTGCTCCCGCCCGCGCGTGAGCCCCTCCCAACGCCATGTCTTCCACCCCCGGGGGGAACCCAGTTAGAATTGCTCGGTGGACAACCAAATGGCGAGCCGCAGCACCCCGCTGGATCCGCTCCTCTGGCGACCCCCTCACGCGTTCTGGATGGTCGGGTCGCAGGATGGAGCCCAGGGGGTGGGGGTGCGCCAGGCTCCGTCAGGAGGGCCCAGGATGGAGGGGCAGGGCGATCGGCGCATCCTGGTGGTGGACGATGATCCCGCCATTCTCAATGTCTGGCGCAGGGTGCTCGGGCCGAAATGGCGCCGCCCCGCATTGGACAACCTGGAGAAGAAGCTCTTCGGTGCCGCTCCTCCCTCCCCGGCTCCTGAAGTGGGTTTCGCCATCGACACCGCCTCCCAGGGAATGGAGGGGTATCAGAAGGTCATCGCCGCTCTGGAGGAGGCGCGTCCCTACACCTTCGCCCTCGTCGACATGCGGATGCCGCCGGGTTGGGACGGGCTGGAGACAGTCCTGCGCATGCTGGAGAAGGATCCCCAGCTCGAGGTGGCCATCTGTAGCGCCTTCTCGGACATCTCCCGCGAGGAGGTCGCCAAGCGGGTCGGCCGGATCGACCTTCAGTGGCTCCGGAAGCCGTTCGACCTCGAGGTCGCCCGGGAGCTGGCCTGGAAGTTGGGCGAGCAGGGGAGCCACCGCCGTCAGGCCCGCTGAGCGGGCTCCTTACGGGTTCTCGGCCCGAGGTGCCGCACGGCCCGTGATGATGTTCTCGAACTGGGAGTAACGCCGCACCAGCCGGGCGTACTCCGAGGGGCGGATGTCCCGTTGCTCCATCGTGCGGACCAGCTCCTCCCTCGCGGCCAGGTAGTCCGCCGCCTTCACCCCGCAGGTCTGCTCCAGGAGCCGTGCCGCCTCGTCCTCGGGCAGCGCGAGGGGAATGCCCAGCCGCTCGTGCATGTGCCGGCGAAGCTGGCGCGCCAGTTCCGGCACCAGCTCACGCTCCACCTTCGAGCGCCGGGCCAGTCCTCCCAGCGAGCGCACGTACTCCAGCGCCGAGCGGTGTTTCTCCACCACCTGCGGCCGGGGAGGACCGAAGCGCGTTCCGCGAGACACCGCGTAGAGCAGCCCCACCACCAAGCCCTGTGCCACGAACACCCACAGCGCTCGGGCTGAGGGTGGCTCGGGCTTCGGACCCACGGAGTGGTGAAACTCGTCGAAGGCGATGGGCCCCCGTGCCGCCAGCGAGTCCCAGAAGCGCAGGTTGTCCAGCAGCTCCAGCCGCCGGTTCTCCGCCAGGTCCACTCCCGCCAGCACGTACACCTCGCCTCGGCCCTCCGGCACCCGCCACAGCACCGCCGCCCCCTTCGCTCCTGCGAGGGGGAGCGCCTCTGGCAGTCCCACCGTCATGCCCTGGTCCAGCGACACGCGGAGCCGCTCCAGGCCCCGCGCCGCGCCCACCGGAGCCCAGACGCGTGCCGTCGTTCCCGTGAGATCCTTCTCCCCGGACGGCAGTCCCTCGGAGTCCGGCGGCGTGATTGAGCCCTCGGAGATCCGCAGCCAGTCGTCCAGGTGGGGCTGCCGCGTCTTCGCGTTCCTCGACACGAGGTAGACGAGTGTTCCTCCCCGGGAGACCCACTGGCGCAGCGCCTCGGCCTCCGCCTCCGTCACGGGCCGCCCCGTGGGCGCCGCCACCACCACCGTCCGCACGCCCTCGGGAATCCCCGGCACATCGAGTGCCTCCCTCAGTGCCGACACCGGTGCCCCCGACTCCTCGAGGTACAGGTACAGCGCCCGCAGTCCCATGGGCCCCGGATTGTCCACCGAGGGCAACGTCGACAGGGGCGGCGCCTGATTCACCGCGAGGCCCAGCGCCAGGGCCAGCGCTACCAGCACGCCATAGATGGCCGCGGTCCGGAGGCCCTTCATGCCGCCGCTCCCGCCAGGCCCTGGTGCAGCCGCTCCACCTCGTCCACGAAGCGCGACGCGTCCTCCGGCGGCACCGGCTCGAGCGAGTAGAAGGCCCGGTCGTACCAGCGCACCAGCCGCTCCACCTCTCCCGTGAGCTGGGTGGAGGCACCTCGTCCGGGAAGCTCGCCCACCAGCTCGCGGTTCGTCTTCACGCGATCCGGCCGCGCCAGCCGCTTCTCCTCCAGAGAGGACAGCAGTGCCAGCAGTCCCTCGCGGATGGCCTCGCGCGGTTGGGTTCTCATCACCGCCCGCGCCCGCGCCAGATGCTCCCCCGGCAAGTCGAGCCGCAGCGCCTCCGCCCTCGTGTCCGTGCCCGGCTCCTCTCCGCGCCGCACCGCGCCCCTCCGCCAGTGGCGCAGGCGCAGCACCGCGAAGAGCACCACCGCGAATCCGAGCCCTAGCACCACCGTCCGCGTGCTCGTCGCGAAGCTCTGGGCCTGCCGCGTCTGCAGCAGGTCCTCCAGCCACGCCGCCGCCAGCGTCAGCAGCCGCTGGAGCACGTCACCCTGGCGTTGCCTTGCGTGAGCGAACTCGGGCCGCGAGAGGATCTCCTGGAGCCGGGCCCCGTCGGTTCGGGGCAGGGCAGCCGGTGCGTTTCGCGCCTCCTCGAGCTGGGTGCAGACACCCTGGAGGCGGCGGGCCGCCGTCCTCGCGCGCTCCTCGGGCGTCTTGTCCTCGGGCGAGCGCAGGGGCAGGCCTTCCCAGCGCGACTCCAGCGCCTCGAGATATGCGTCGTCCAGCGCCTCGGGCTCGCGCGAGGTGAGCTCCGTGAGTTGCTGGGCCTCTCGGGCGAGGTCCTCGCAGGGCAGGGGCACGGCCGCGAGCCACAGCAGCACCAGCCCGGACATCATGCGGCCACCACCGTATCCGTGCTCGCAGGGGTTCTCGCCTCCAGGCGCCGCTCGAGATCCAGTCCTTCCCGGCGCACGCGCATGTCCAGGTAGAGCGTCGAGTAGACGACGACCCCCAGCGGGTTGAGCATGGCCTGTCCCACCACCTGAAGCAGCTCGGCGGGGACGAGGAGCGACTGGGGTGCCAGGTTGGCCGCCGCGGCTCCCGGGTTGAGGGGACTGCCGTAGACGAACTGGATGATCAGCGCGGGCATTCCGCACAGGATGCTCACCGCGAGCAGGATGAGCGACACCACGGTGACGAGGACCATCGCTCGGACGGTCACGCGCCCGAGGAAGCCCGGTTCCACCCGTCCCGAGAGCAGCTCGCCCGAGCGCCGGAAGGAGCGCAGCGCCGAGTGGTCCTCCAGGGCCATCACCGGTGCCAGGATCGAGAAGCGCAGCAGGTACCAGAGGACTCCGCCCAGCATCCCGAGCATCGCGAGGATGAGCCCCACGATGCCCACGACCACGCCGGCCATCCGGACTCCCGGGGAGCTCGATTGCAGGCCCATGAGCGTGCCGACCCCGGCCAGCACCCCGCCGGGCAGCATCATCAGCAAGACGGCCCCCACGGCCCACAGCAGGGACAGCGCATAGGCACCGGTGAAGGCTCCCACCCGCTGCAACGCGCGCCGCCCCGCATCCGCCGGACGCGCTGGCTGTCCGAGCTGTATCGGCACCACGTACCTGGCCACCACCAGGCTGTTCAACTGGTAGAGCCAGTGGGTCACCACGATGATCCCCGTCATCGCCACCATGAGGCGGGCGTACTCGGAGCCCATGGCCGCCAGGTCGTTGTCGCGCGCCGCCTCCTGGATGGCCGCGAAGTTGCGTTGCGTCGCCAGCTGCAGGGCCTTGGTGAGGATGTAGGAGGACAGGTTGAAGCCGAGGCTCAGCACGAGCAGCGACTTGAAGTGCTTGCGCCAGAACGTGGCCGCGCGATCGATGATCTCACCGAGCGCCAGGGGCCGCAGATCCGAAAGGGGAAGGCTCACGGGCCGCAGCATACTTGCGGCACGCAGTCCTGGGGGAAGACCCTCACCCGGACGAGCACAGGGCCCTCGCGGCGGCTCCCGGGTCCTCGGCCTCCAGCACGCCAGAGATGACCGCGAAGCCCGCCGCCCCGGCGAGCAGGGAGGCTCGCTCGGGCGTGATGCCTCCGAGCGCCAGGGCGGGGCAGGGGAGCGCCGAGGCCAGTCTCCGGAAGCCCTCGGGTCCCAGCGTGGGCCGGGTGTCGTCCGGCTTCGAGCCCGGCGGGAACACCGGGCTCACCAGCGCCAGGTCCGCTCCCAGGGCCTGGCGCGCCTCCCGCTCGTCATGCACCGCCACGCTCACCTGGCGGCCCTCGGGGAGATGCGGGCGCACGTCCCCGGCCGAGAGGCCTCCCGCGGGCAGATGCAGGTGCGCTCCCACCAGCAGGGCCACGTCCAACCGGCCATTGACGAAGAGGGCATTGCCCCGTGCCCGGCACAGCCCGGCCAGCAGCCGGGCCTCCTCCAGGAACTGGCGCGCGGTGGCCTCCGGGTGACGGTGCTGCACCGCCACCTCCGGCCCCACCTCCAGCGCCCGTTCCAGCGCGGCCAGCAGCCGCTCCCGGGGCAGGCGCCAGTCGGTGATGACGATCAACCTCGGCCGCACTACTCGACGAGCCCCTCGATGGGACTGGACGCCGAGCCGTACGCCTTGCGCGGAATGCGGCCGGAGAGGAAGGCCTCGCGCCCCGCCTCGATGGCCAGCTTCATGGCGCGCGCCATGCGCACCGGATCCTTCGCGCCCGCGATGGCCGTGTTCATCAGCACCGCGTCCACGCCCAGCTCCATGGCAATGGCCGCGTCCGACGCCGTGCCCACGCCCGCGTCCACGATGACCGGCACCTTCACCGACTCGCGGATGAGGCGGATGTTGTGCGGGTTGCGGATGCCCAGCCCCGAGCCGATCGGCGCCGCCAGCGGCATCACCGCCGCGCACCCCACGTCCTCCAGCTTGCGCGCGGTGATGGGATCATCCGACGTGTAGGGCAGCACCGTGAAGCCCTCCTTCACCAGGATGCGCGCCGCCTTCAGCGTCTCCTCCACATCCGGGTAGAGCGTCTTCTCGTCGCCCAGCACCTCCAGCTTCACCCACTTGCTCATGCCGAGCTCCTCGGCCAGCCGGCAGGTGCGCACCGCGTCGTCCGCCGTGTAGCAGAGCGCCGTGTTCGGCAGCAGCCGCATGCGCGAGCGGTCGATCCAGCTCATCAGTGACGTCTCGCCCTTCGCCGACAGATCCAACCGCCGCACCGCCACCGTCACCATCTCCGCGCCCGAGGCCTCGTGGCAGTGCTTCATCACCTCGTGACTGGGGTACTTCCCCGTGCCCACGATGAGGCGCGACTGGAAGGTGACTCCCGCGATCATCAGGGGCTTGTCCTGCACGCTCATGGCTGGCTCCTATCCGCCACCGACGAAGGTGACGATCTCCACGCGATCCCGCGGCGAGAGCTGGTACTCGGCGTGGCGCGCCCGGCGGACCACCTCCGCGTTCACCTCCACCGCCACTCCCGGCCCTTCCACCTCCAACGAGGCGAGCAGCGCCGCGAGCGTCATTCCCTCGGGGACTTCCCGTAGCTGTCCGTTGATCCAGATCGTCACGGTTCGACGCTCCTGCTGGCCTCCGACGCCCTACAGGTGCGTCCCCCCGGCTGTCAACGCGCACCCAAATCCCTCACGTCCTCCAGTGCTCGCTTATACTCGGCGTCATGTTCACCGTCCGAAGCAGGCTCGTGGCCGCCGCCCTGGTGCTGTCGCTCGGGCTGCCCGCCGCCGCCGAATCCCCCCGCGCTCCGGATGCCCCCGAGCGGGCTCCCTCCGGCCTCTATGGCCACCGCTATGCCTTCGTCGCTGGCGGCCTGCTGCTCCTCGGAGGCGCCGGTTTCGGCTACCTCGCGCAGGGTGAGTCCAACCGCGCCCGGACCCTCTCCTCGGCCAGCGAGTCCACCGCCGCGCTCGGCCGAGCCCGCGCCAGCGCCGCCACCGCCAACGTGCTCTACGGCGTGGCGGGGATGACGCTCGTCTACGGGCTCGTGCTGGAGCTCCTCCCCGAGCCCGCCGCCGAGAAGGCCAGCCTCACGTTCCACTTCTGAGGCGTGAAGCCCAGCGCCGGAACGCCCCCACCCCAGCCCTCTCCCTCCGGGGAGAGGGAGCAGACTCATGCGCTCCCTCCTGAAACCGTTGATGCTTGTCTCCGCCCTGGCGTCCTCCGGATGTTTCATCTCCGAGAACACCGGGCCGGGGCACCCCTGCTCGGATGACTCCGAGTGCCCCACCTCCTACCGCTGCGTGACGGCCTCCCCGGGCAACGCCTCCTGCGAGGTGGTGTATCCGCCGCTTCCCCAGGAGGCGGACTCGGGCACTCCCGACGCCGGGCCGGTGCCCACCTGGTGCCGGGACATCCGGCCCATCCTCGCGGCCAGTTGCGTGGCCTCGTGCCATGGCGCGGATACGTCGGGGAGCCACCGAACGGACTTCCGGCTCGACCAGTACGAGGCCAGTGGTGGCGTGCTCGGGGCCCGGGACCTGGCCGCGCGCATCAAGGTCCGCGCCGTGGATCAGCAGTCGATGCCACCCGCGGGCAATCCCGCTCCCTCGGCCGAGCAGCGGGAGCTCCTCACGCGCTGGATTGCTGGCGGTACACCGTCCTGCTCCGACGGTGGTACTCAGTAGGGCGCCATGATGCGCATCCACTTGAGCCTCCTGGGTCTCTGTGCCGCCGCGGCCGCCGGCTGCACCATCGAGGCCCCCGATTTCTCCGGCAAGTCGTGCCAGTCCCCGGCCGACTGTCCCTCGGCCTATACCTGCGTCGCGGCGCGTTCGGGCGCGGGTCGCACCTGCGAGGTGCTCAACGGGCCGGGCGTCACCGAACCCAACGACGGGCCGGTGCCCACCTGGTGCAGCGACATCCAGCCCATCCTCGCGGCCAACTGCGTGTCCTCGTGCCACGGCGCCACGACAAAGGACAGCGGCAGGGCGGACTTCCGGCTCGACATGTACGAGGCCGATGGCGGAGTGGCCGGGGCGAAGCTGATGGCGCCCCGCATCCACGCGCGTGCCGTCACCTTCCGCACCATGCCGCCCCCCGGGAGAGGTCTTCCCGAGCCCACCGAGGACGAGCGCTCCCTCATCAATCGCTGGGCCTCGGGTGGAGCGCCGTTCTGCGGCGATGGCGGCACGCCGGACAGCGGCTCCTGAGCCCGGGCTGGCGCGGGAAGTCCGCGAAATCCCTACCGCTCCGAGCAGGCGGACGCCCGAGCGTCCCGTCCCTCGGGCGGAGTCCCTAGGTCCGCACCTCTCCTGTGACAAGGCTTTGCAACCACGAAGCAGGGTCCCAGTTTCCTGCCACACGCCGGGGAGGTTCCCCGGCCAGCAACCGAAAGGAGCGGCACCACATGCGTAAGCTCATGATGGCGGTGATGACGGTGGCGGGGATCGGTCTGATGACGGCGGGCTGCCAGCAGAAGAGCGAAGTCCAGAAGCAGCGCGAGGACGTGGCCTCGGCGCAGCGGGATGTGACGAAGGCGGAGCAGGACGCGAACCGCAAGGTCGCCGAGACGCGCCAGGAAGAGCAGAAGGATGTGAACGAGGCCCAGGGCAACCTGAACAAGGAGCAGAGTGACCTGGCCAAGGCCGAGCAGGAGCAGGCCACGGGCGGCAGTGGCACGGCCACCGCGCAGACCGAGGAGGTGAAGGGCACCATCCAGTCCGCGTCGGCCAGCACCATCACGATCATCGTCCCGGACAAGAACAACCAGATGATGCGCTTCCAGGCGAACCCGCAGGTCGTGGTGACCCGGGACGAAAAGCCGGTGGCTCTCAAGGATCTGAAGCCCGGCGATGAGGTCCGCGCCTCCTATCAGATGGACCCGAACGGCCAGATGGTTCTGAAGAGCATCGACGTGAAGAAGGCCAGCGCGCAGCACCCGGGCGTGAAGGCGAAGTAGTTCCGCGCCCGGCGTGGACGAACGCGGCCTCCTCCTTCGGGTGGGGGCCGCTGTGCTTTTCGTGGCGGGCCTCAGGGATGCTTGTGGCGGGGCCCGGGAGGGCCGAGACTGGCGCCATGTCCCTGACGGCGAGTGACGTTCTCGAGTTTCATCAGCGCTGGTGCATCGCGGATGGGCACGCGGACTCGTTGATGTGGAACCGGGATCTCTGCGAGCGCTCCTCCGACGGTCACGTGGACTTCCCCCGCCTGCGCGAGGTGGGGATGAAGCTGCAGTGCTTCACCATCGTGACCCGGGGCTTTCCCTTCATCGGGGGGTTCGAGGCCTTCGCCATCTGGAGGGGCTGGCCGCGCGAGGCCCGTGCCACCGAGTGGACGCGCGCGGTGTGGCAGATTGATCGGCTGGCGGACTTCTGCCGCCGCTCCGAGGGGCGGGTGCGGATCACCACCACGGGGCGGGGGCTGGAGGAGAACCTCGCCCAGGGGCGGCTGTCGGCGGTGATCGGCATCGAGGGCGCGCATGCCATCGAGGGCCAGGTGGAGCGCGTGGCCGAGCTGTACCAGCGGGGCGTGCGCTTCATGGGCCTCACGCACCTGTCCAACAACGACGCGGGAGGCTCGTCCTTCCCGCTGATGGGGAACCGGCCGCTGTCGCCACTGGGCCGGGCGGTGCTGGAGGAGATGGCCCGCGTGGGCATGGGCGTGGACGTGGCCCATGCCTCCGAGCAGACGCTGGAGGACATCCTGGCCCATCCCACGGCGCGCGTCTTCTCCTCGCACACGGGCGTGCGCGGAGCGGGCGGCGGCTGGCGCAACCTCTCCGACGAGGTGCTGCGCCGCATCGCCGACAAGGGGGGCGTGGTGGGCATCATCCTCGCGCCCGTGTACCTGGGGGGGGACGCCATCGACGATGTCGTCCGCCACATCGAGCACGCCGTGTCCGTGATGGGAGAGGAGGGCGTGGGAATCGGCTCGGACTATGACGGCATGGTGGCCCTGCCCAAGGGCATCCGCGACGTGACGGATCTGCCCAAGCTCACCGAGGCCCTGTTGCGCCGTCACCCGGAGGCGTTCGTGGAGCGCATCCTCGGAGGAAACTTCCGAAGGTACTTCCGCGAGACGCTCGGGGCGTGACACCGGTTGACCGGGCTCGCGGCGCCTGGAATCGTCCGGCGCCGTGATGAACCGCGCTCCCGTCCTGTTCTCGTTGCTGCTCGGCTCCCTCCTGCTCTCCGGCTGTGGCACCCAGGCCGGAGACTCGTGCTCGGGCTCCGGCTATCTCTGCGCCTCCGAAAAGGAGGCCCTCGAGTGTCGCGACAAGGTGTGGCGCGCGCTGCCCTGCAAGGGGCCCGCGGGGTGCTCCGTGTCTGCCCAGTCCATCAACTGCGACATGACCGGCAACGTCGACGGAGATGCCTGCGCCGCGTCCGCCGAGGGCCGCGGTCTGTGCACAGCCGACCGCAAGGCCGTCCTCGAGTGCCGCATGGGCACACTGGTGCAGGTGAAGACGTGCAGCGCGTGCACCATGAGCGGCGACCTCGTCACCTGCAACCCGTGACGTGAGCAGTCCGTCTGGCGAGGGTATTGCCGGACATCCGCCGGAGGTACCGCGGCAGGGGAGGGCGCAGGAGACGATGCCGTCTCCCGCGCCCAGGGCCCTGCTCAGGCCCGTCCGGAGGCCTGCCGTCCGCGACGCGAGAGGGCGTCGATGGAGGCGGCCACGAGCAGCACTGCGCCCGTCACCATGAACTTCACCGACGAGGACAGCGCCAGCAGATCCATCCCGTTGGAGATGGAGCCAATCACCAGCGCTCCGAGGATGGCTGACCACGCCGAGCCTCGGCCGCCGAAGAGACTGGTACCGCCGATCACCGCCGCGGCGATGGAGTTGAGCAGCACGTCTCCACTGCCCGACGACTGATTCACCGCCATGAGGCGCGAGGACGCCAGGATGCCGCCCGCCGCCGCCAGGGTGGAGCCCAGCGTGAAGATGGCGACGCGGATGCCTTCCACCCGGATGCCCGCCCGGCGCGAGGCCTCCGCGTTGCCGCCCACGGAGAAGACGTGACGGCCGAAGCGCGTGCTCAGCAGGACCAGTTCCAGGATGGCCACGATGCCCGCGAAGATGATCGTGGCCAGCGGCAGGCCGCGGTCCTGCGTGAAGACGGCCGTCACCCCCAGCACCGCTCCGGAGATGAGCACCACGCGCAGGGCGGTGGTGCGAATGGGGGGCAGCGTCAGGCCCGCTGCTTCCCGCCGTTTCCGCTCGACGAACACCGTCGCGACGAGCAGGGCGATGACCAGGGCGGCCACCGACCAGGCGACAGATGGCTCGAAGAACGTCCCGGTCAGCCCGGTGATGAGCGAATCATTGATGTTCACCGTGCCCGTCCCGCCCAGCACGTACAGCAGCGCGCCCTGCCACCCGAGCAGACCCGCCAGGGTGACCACGAACGAGGGGACGCGGAACCGGGTGATCCAGATGCCCTGGAACAGGCCGATGACGGCGCCCGTGGCCAGGCCGGCCAGCAGGGCGGGCACTGGCGCCCACCCCTGCTTGACGTTGAGCACCGCCATCACCGCGGCGGACAGGCCGCTCACCGCTCCGGCCGACAGATCAATCTCCCCGAGCAGCAGCACCAGCACGATGCCCGCGGAGATGGTCCCCATGGCGGAGATCTGCAGCATCAGGTTGGTGAGGTTGACCGCGGACAGGAAGCGGGGGTTGGCCAGGTAGAAGGTGATCCAGATGGCCACCAACCCGATGATGACGGGCAGGCTCCCCAGCTCTCCCTGGGAGACCTTGCGGCGGAAGCCCCGCCACGCCCCCACGAGCCCCGGCGGATCCTGGATGAGACGCGGGTCGATCCGCACTTCGCGCATCGTGTTCATGGATTCACCTCCGGGGCGGAGGC
This sequence comes from Vitiosangium sp. GDMCC 1.1324, assembly GCF_003044305.1. Lineage (GTDB taxonomy): Bacteria > Myxococcota > Myxococcia > Myxococcales > Myxococcaceae > Archangium. The sequence goes on from NZ_PZOX01000023.1 coordinate 161,453, forward strand.
CCCTTCCCTCGGCGGCACGGCCAGTCCGGTGATGGCGGAGACGACCTCGACCTCCCGGGTCGCCTTGGCGTCGAAGGACGCCACCCTCCGGCCGAGCCGCATCACGGTGATGCGATCCGCCACGGAGAAGACATCCGCCAGGTTGTGGCTGATGACGACGACACCCAGGCCCTGCTCGCGCAGCCGCCGGATGAGGTCGAGCACCTGCCGTGTCTGCGCCACGCCCAGCGCCGCCGTGGGCTCGTCCAGCAGCACCATCCTGGGCGAGCCCATCATCGCGCGCGCCACCGCGATGGACTGACGCTGTCCGCCGGACAGCGCCGCCACCTGGGTGCGCACGCTCGGGATGCTGACCGAGAGCTTGTCGAGCAGCTCGTTGGCCTGGCGCTCCATGGTCGTTTCGTCCAACCACCCCACCAGCTGCCCGGCGCCGCTTGCCTTCAGCTCGCGTCCGAGGAACAGGTTGCCGACGACGTCCAGGTTGTCGCACAGCGCCAGGTCCTGGTAGACGGTCGCGATCCCGAGCGCGGCCGAGTTCTGCGGCTTGCCCAGGGTGACCGGCTTGCCGTCGAAGAGGATCTCGCCCTCGTCGATGGGGATGATGCCGGAGATGATCTTGATGAGGGTCGACTTTCCGGCCCCGTTGTCTCCCACGAGGGCCACGACCTCGCCCGGATGGACCTCGAAGTCCACCCGGGTCAGCGCCTGGACGGCGCCGAAGCGCTTGGAGATGCCTCGAAGCGCCAGCAGTGGGGTCTTGGACATGCGTTCACCTCGGGACTACAGGAGGTTCGCCGCCGTGCAGGCGTTCTTGTAGGAGCTGGAGCAGATCTCGTCCGGCTTCCAGAAGCCGTCGGCGATGACGGTGCTCTTGAGGTTCTCGCGCGTCACGGCCACGGGGGCCAGCAGGATGGACGGCACGTCCTTCTGGCCGTTGTTGACCTTGCCGTTGATCTTGCTGGCCTCCGGCTGGCCGCCACGCAGGATCGTCACCGCCAGCTCGGCCGCGGTCTCCGCCTCGGGCTTGATGGCCTTGTAGATGGTCATGAACTGCTCCCCGGCGACGATGCGCTGGATGCCGGCGAGCTCCGCGTCCTGGCCCGTGACGGGCGGCAGCGGGGTGACGCCCGCGGCCTTCATCGCCGCGATGGCCCCACCCGCGGTGCCGTCGTTGGCGCAGTAGACGCCCGCGATGGTGCCCTTGCCGAGCGCGGTGATGGCCTGCTCCATCTCCGTCTGGGCCTTGTCCGGGCTCCAGTCCGGCGTGTCGTACTCGGCGCCGATCTTCAGGCCGCTGCCGTCGATGATCGAGTGGGCGCCCGCCTTGAACAGCTTGGCGTTGTTGTCGGTGGGCGAGCCGTTGATCATCACGATGGTGCCGGCGCCCTTGCCATCCGCCTTGAGCTTGTCCACGAGCGCCTGGCCCTGGAGCTTGCCCACCTTCTCGTTGTCGAACGAAATGTAGTAGTCGACGTCGGCGTTGACGATGAGGCGGTCATAGCTGATGACCGGAACCTTGGACTGCCGGGCGCGCGCCACGATGGCCGCCGCGGAGGCGGAGTCCACCGGATCCAGCACCAGCACCTTGGCGCCGTTGGTCAGCGCCGCCTCGGCCTGGTTCTGCTGCTTGGCCGCGTCCTGGTCCGCGTTGCTGTAGATGACCTCACAGTCCGCGCACAGTTCCTTCACCTTGCGCTCGAAGTTCGGACGGTCGTGCGACTCATAGCGCGACGTCTTCGACTCCGGCAGCAGCAGGGCAATCTTGCCGCCCGTGGTCTGCGCCGCCGGCTTCGCGGCGGTCTCCCCCGCGGCCGGAGGCGGGGTCTCCTTCTTTTCGCTCTTGCAGCCAGCGGTGAACAGCAGCATGGCCGCCAGCACACGGGTTCCAATGCGAGTTACCGAAGTACGCGTATCCACTCGAACCTCCCTCAGCGTTGAAGACGACGACGACGATGGGACTTCTGCGGTAGTGACGACGGGAATTCCTGAAAGCGCTGCCATCCTGACTTCGCCCCGGGTGTGCCGCAAGAGCCTTCACCCGGGCCCACGCGGAGAGTGACGTTCTCCTCGCGGAGGGTGAAGCTGTTTATGCGATCCACCCCTCAAAAAACCAGAACCCCGGGCCCCGGCCGCCTGGACTCAGGTCAGCAGGAGCACCGGGTCCTGGAGTGGGGCGGATGACGGCTAGAACCACCACTCGGCGCGAGCGCCGATGTAGTGGCCGAGGTTCTTCGGCCCGAAGGTCTGCAGGTAGGGCGAGTACTGCTTGTCACGTGCGTCGTTGTCGTAGACAGCGAGCGTATAGAAGAGGCGCAGGTGCGGGCGGGCCCACGCCGAGCGCACGCCGGTGGGGACGATCGTCGGGGCGATGGTGAACTTGAAGGCGGTGCCCCAGGGATCGTCGCCGTCCTTGCGGCCCTGGTAGGTGGCCTCGTTGATCAGGTGGAACTGGTCGGCGATGTACACGAAGCTGCGCACGCCGAACGCGTAGTCCCAGCCCTTGTCCGCGGCGGTGTCGCTGGCGCCCTGGTCGTAGTGGAGGATGCCGTAGCCGTTGAGGGTCAGCCGGTTGTTCACGTTGTAGAGGAAGTGCTCCACCACCTCGAGACCCGCGGCGCCATCATACCGGCCATTCACGTCCGTCAGGCCAAAGGTGTTCCACGTCTGCGAGCCGGCGCGGCTGCCGTTGGCGGCGCGGCTGCCGTAGCGCACGGAGAACTCGTTGAAGCTGCCCTCGGAGAGCGAGGTCAGCTCCACGCGAGTCTTCACACCCGCCACCCAGCCGAAGTCGGACGGCAGGCTCTCACTGCCATCGCGGTTGATGCCCGCCGGCAGCAGGTGGAGCTCACCCAGGAAGTGCAGCTTGAACTGCTCCGTCACCGGCAGCACGTACTGCCCGACGAGCACGGAGCGTTGACGCCGTGAGTCAAGAATGCCGTCGCCGTTCGAGTCCCAGTTGTACTGGCTTCCGAGGAGGGACGTCTGGAGAAGGACGGCGACATCCAGGTTGCCATACTTGGCGCCCACGCCCTGACCGCTCAGGTTGTTGAAGTAGAAATAGTCCGCGATGTGGACGTCGGTGCCACGGTAGAAGCGCTCGCCGGCCCACAGCGTCAGCTTCGGGATGAGGACGTTGCCCGCTTCGATATAGGCCTGGAAGATCTCGATGCCCAGGGTCGTCGGCGCGTTGTTGGTGAAAGCGCCGATGAACGAGCCGTTGCGGGCGAACATGGCGGGCGTCAGGACGAAATCCACCGTCGTCCCATCCGGCTCCTCGGGCTTGGCCCGGAGGACGTGGAGCCGGATGGTCGGCTCGAGGTAGTCACCTTCCTCGAAACGGCCACCGATGGAGTTGCCCATCAGGTTCATCGATGTTCCCTGGATGACCTTGCCGTTCACGGGAGACCACGCAAGGCCAACGCGGCCGTACATGCTGATCTCCAGCGCGCTCGCGTCGAGCGACGCGTGGGCGGCGGCGGGCGCCATCAGGGCGCCCAGCAGGGTGAACATCGGCAAGGAGGGAGACTTCCGCCAGGCGGCGGACACACTGGAACAGAGACGGTGGAGAAGCACGAGGTGACTCCATGCGGGGGGAGCTGAAGGGCGCGGAAGCGGTTTCAAGCCACGCGACCCTTCAGCCATGCTTCTTTAACGTGTTAGACACAAAACTCAAGGCTTCTCTGTAATGTTGCAACGTGTTAACGGGTTCCACCGGGTAGCTCTCAAGCACTTCAGTCGTGGAGGAACATCCATGTCGAAGTTTTTGGCAGGGCTTGTAGTTGCGCTGACTTTCGTCGCACCGCGTCATGCTTTGGCCGAGAAGATCAGCATTGCGTGCGGCAGCGTGGGGCAGGAGCAGGAAGTCTGCCGGCAGGGCGCGGAGGCGTGGGCGAAGAAGACGGGCCACACCATCAACCTGGTGTCGGTGCCAACGGCTGCGGATCAGCAGCTGGCGCAGTTCCAGCAGCTCCTGGCGGCGGGTTCTCCCGATGTCGACGTGTACCGCATCGACGTGGTGTGGCCGGGCATCGTGGGAAATCACCTGATTGATTTGAAGCCTTACTTTCCAGACACGGCTCTGTCCCAGTTCTTCCCAGCCATCGTGAAGAACAACACGGTGAACGGGAAGCTCATCGCCATCCCATGGTTCACGGACGCGGGCCTCCTCTACTACCGCAAGGATTTGCTGGAGAAGTACCAGCAGAAGCCGCCGACGACGTGGCAGGAGCTGGCGCAGATCGCCAAGACAGTGGTGGAGGGCGAGCGCAAGGCGGGGCAGGACAAGCTGGTGGGCTTCGTGTTCCAGGGCAAGGCGTATGAAGGCCTCACCTGCAACGCGCTGGAGTGGGTGGACTCGTTCGGTGGGGGCACCATCGTGGACTCCAGCGGCAAGGTCACCATCTACAATCCGAAGGCAGTCGAGGCCATCCAGTTCGCGGCGTCGCTCATCGGGCCGGTGGCTCCCAAGGGAGTGCTGAGCTACGAGGAGGAGGGGGCGCGCGGTGTCTTCCAGTCCGGCAACGCGGTGTTCATGCGCAACTGGCCGTACGCGTGGGCGCTGGCCAACTCCAAGGACAGCCCTGTCAATGGCAAGGTGGGGGTGATGGCCCTGCCCAAGGGCGGCCCGGACGGCAAGTCCTCGGGCACGCTCGGAGGCTGGCAGCTCGGCGTGTCTAAGTACTCCAAGCACCAGGAGATCGCGGTGGACCTGGTGAAGTACCTGACCAGCCCCGAGGAGCAGAAGCGCCGCGCGCTGGTGGCCTCGTTCAATCCCACCATCGCCAGCCTTTATAAGGATCAGGAGATCCTCAAGGCCAATCCCTTCATCGGACAACTCGAGGCCACCTTCACCAACGCGGTGTCGCGCCCCGCCACGGTGACCGGCACGAAGTACAACCAGGTGAGCACCGAGTTCCGCAACGCCGTCTATGCCACGCTCAGCGGCAAGGGCAGCGCGGATGCGAACCTGAAGAAGCTCCAGGACAAGCTGGTCAAGCTCAGCAACAACGGGAAGTGGTAAAGGAGCCCGGATGCCCGCCACTGTGACAGTGAATGTCTCCGCCGAGGAGGCCGCAGTGCCTTCGTCCCTGACGCGCCAGCGTACGAGCGCGGCCTGGCTGTTCATGATGCCCACGCTCGTAGCGATGGCTCTGGTGGCAGGCTGGCCGCTGCTGCGCACGTTCTGGTTCGCGTTCACGGACGCGAACCTGACGGACCTGGAGTCCTCGCAGTTCGTGGGGCTCGAGAGCTTCCGCGAGGTGGTGGAGGATCCGGACTGGTGGACGACCGTGAGGACCACCTTCCAGTTCGCCTTCATCTCGGTGGCGATGGAGACGGTGCTGGGGATGATCATCGCCCTGGCGCTGCACGCGCGCTTTCGCGGCCGGGGTCTGCTCCGCGCCGCGGTGCTGGTGCCGTGGGCCATTCCCACGGTGGTGTCCGCGAGGATGTGGGCGTGGATGTTCCATGACTCCTTTGGCGTCATCAATGCCATCCTGCTGAGCCTGGGGTTGATCTCCGAGGCGCGTGCGTGGATGGCCGAGCCCGAGCTGGCGCTCTGGGCGGTGATTGCCGTGGACGTGTGGAAGGCCACGCCCTTCATGACGCTGCTCATCCTGGCGGCGCTCCAGATGCTGCCGGAAGACATCTACGAGGCGGCGAAGATCGACGGAGCGGGGCCCATCCGGGTCTTCTTCCGGGTCACGCTGCCGCTGCTGCGCGGGCCGCTGCTGGTGGCTGTCATCTTCCGCATGCTGGATGCGCTGCGCGTGTTCGACGTGTTCTACGTGCTCACCGGTGGTGGCACGGAGACCATGCCCATGGCGGGCTACGCGCGGCAGAAGATGTTCGAGTTCCAGCAGATTGGCGTGGGGAGCGCGGCGGCCTCGCTGCTGTTCGCACTCATTGCGCTGTTCACGGCAGTCTATCTGACGGTGGGCCGGGTCCGGCTGGACGCGGAGGCTTGAGGCATGCGCTGGCTTAAGAAGGTGTCGTTCTGGGTGCTGCTCGCGGTCATCACGGTCTACACGCTCTTCCCGTTCTATTGGGCCATCGTGTCGTCGTTGAAGACGAAGGGGGAGCTGTTCGAGGTGAAACCCTGGCCGCGCCAGCCCACCTTGAGCAACTACGTGCAGGTCTTCGCCGAGCAGCCCTTCGAGCGAAACATCCTCAACTCGATCCTCGTGTCCACGGCGGTGGTAGCGCTGTCACTGGTGCTTGGACTGACGGCTTCGTTCGCGCTCGGGCGCATCCAGTTCCGGGGGCGGCGTGTGTTGCTGCTCAGCGTGCTGGGCGTGTCCATGTTCCCGCAGATCGCCGTGCTCTCGGGCATGTTCGAGCTCATCCGGTGGCTGGGCATCTACAACACACTGCCGGCGATGATCGTCTCCAGCCTCATCCTCACGCTGCCTTTCACGGTCTGGACGTTGACCACGTTCATGCGGGAGCTGCCGATTGAGCTAGAGGAGGCGGCGATCATGGATGGGGCCACGCCGTGGACCATCGTCACGCGGGTGTTCCTGCCGCTGCTGGGGCCCGCCATGGTGACGACAGGGTTGTTGGCGTTCATCTCTGCGTGGAATGAATTCCTCTTCGCGCTGACGTTCACGCTGACGAACGAGGTGCGCACGGTGCCGGTGGCCATCGCGCTGCTCAGTGGCGGCTCCTCCTTCGAGCTGCCCTGGGGCGTCATCATGGCTGCATCGGTAATCGTGACGGTGCCGCTCGTGCTGCTGGTGCTCATCCTCCAGCGAAGGATCGTCTCCGGCCTCACCGCGGGCGCGGTCAAGGGGTAGCGATGTTGCGCAGCTCCCAGTTCGGGCCGACGCCGCCGATGAGTGCTCACAGGGTCATGAGACCTGTCTCTCGGTGGTGGGCTCGCTGAGGTCCAGCGCGGGGGTGTTCAGCAGCTGCGGGTCCGGCTCGCTCGACATCGCGAGCAGGCCGCGCAGCGCGCGGAGCACCAGCGGCCAGTTGCGCGGCTTCTTCAGATCGACGCTGCCGAGGAGCTGCTTCAACATCGTCAGGGTGTCGAAGTAGATGCGCTCGCAGACCAGCCGCTCTTCTTCGTCGAAGATGAAGTAGGCGGTCACTCGCGTGCGATGACTGCCTCCGGTGGCCGGGATGGCGCCCAGCGGCCCCTTGTGGGTGCCCATGAGCCAGAACTCGACGATGACGGCGTCGGCGCTGTGTCTGAGCGCGATGATCTCGTGATGTTGGTCGGGAAATGCAACGCGGGTATCCGCGTAATAGCTCCGCACGGCGCGGTTGCCGCCGTGCACGGTCAGCGTCGCGATGATCTCGTAGTGCGGGTGGGGGAAGGTCGACAGTACCGCGTCCCAGTCCTGACGGACCTCGTCGCGAAAGTGGTCGAGGACGAGCTTCTCGCGTGCGCGCAGCACGTCGGCGCCTGGCATCTCGAGCCGACTCACGAGTGGCCTCCGGCCTGATGGCTGATCGCCCGGTGCGTGAACGTCGGCGTGCTCAAGGGAAAGTGCATCGTCCGTAGCCTCGCTTCATCGCGGATTTACCCACAGCGTGGGTTTGTGTTTATCCACACAGTGGATTTTCTGCAAGGGGTCGTGCATCGTGTGCGCGTGACGAAGCGTCCCCGCCGGGGTCGGCCACCGAAAGGCGCCGCGCGGCTCTCCCGCCAGGCGATCCTCGACGCCGCGTTGACGGTGATCGATGCGCACGGCGTGGGCGCGGTGAGCATGCGCACCGTGGCGGGTCACATGAGGGTCGACGCCAAGAGCCTCTACAACCATGTCGATGGCAAGGACGACCTGCTCGACGCGGTGGCCGAGCACATCCTGGCTGGCATTCGCCTGCCCACGCCCACCGGCTCGCTCGAGGACGACCTGCGCGCCATCGCACGCGCGTTCCGGCAAGCGGCCCTCGCGCACCCGCAGGCCGCCACGCTGGTGCTCACCCGCCAGCTGTCGTCGTTGACCAGTCTCGCGCCGGTCGAGGCGGTCGTGTCGGCGCTCCGACGCGCCGGGTACTCGCCCGAAGAAGCGGTGCATCTGCTTCGCTCGTTCCTCGCGATTGCGATCGGCACTCTCCTGCGAGAGGTCAACGCAGGGCCCACCTTCGGCGTGAGTGACCTCGAGGGCATCGCGCGTCGTCGCAAGGTGCTGGAGGACTCGGGCCTGCCCGGGCTTGTCGAGACCGCGCCCTACCTCGCCCGGTGCGACCACCGCGAGGAGTTTGACTTCGCCGTCGAGCTCATCGTCGGAGCTGTGGTGGCGCGTCGGCGGAATTGACCCCGCCTCGACGCGCGGCTGCGCGACGCCGCTTCTCGCGCCCGGCGAGCGCTCGCGCTGTGTTGCCATTCATCAGGAGTGCTGACGCTCCGCTGAAACGCGTCCCACCGTTTGCGCACCCGGCTGGGAAAAGTTGCATGGGGCCACCCAAGGGCATACCGCGTCGGGGCCGGAACCGTTTTGTTGCATTGTGGATGATGCAAACAAACGAAAGGATGGGAGGTCGCGGATACCCACCGCACTGGCGCTGCCCCCCGCGGCGCACGAGGAACCCATCCAATGAAAGACATACACGTACGACCCACACGGGTCCTCCAGTCCCTACTCACCGCTGTTGCCCTCATCCTGCTGGCCCTCCCCGCGGGTAACGCCCGCGCGCAGACGACGTATTCGCTCTTCGCGAACAGCACGCCCGCCGTCGCCTCGGTGACCAACGACTTCGCGGCCGTGGAGTTGGGCGTGAAGTTCAAGGCAGACGTGAGTGGCGAGCTCGTCGGCGTGCGCTTCTACAAGGGCTCCAGCAACACCGGCACACACGTGGGCCACCTGTGGAGCGCCGCCGGCCAGCTGCTGGCCACCGCTACCTTCACCAACGAGACGGCCACCGGCTGGCAGGAGGTGACCTTCACCACGCCGGTGCCCGTCACCGCGGGCACCACCTACGTCGCCTCGTACCACGCGCCGGGTGGCGCCTACGCCTTCACCGAGTACGGCCTCGCCTCGGGCGCGGATGCGCTGCCGCTGCATGCCCTGGCCGGGCCCGCCAACGGTGGCAACGGCGTCTTCAAGTACGGCCCCGCCGGCACCTTCCCCACCGATAGCTTCCACGACTCCAACTACTGGGTGGACGTGGTCTTCCGCCCGGCCGCGCCCGTCTCCCTCTGGCCGTCCACCGCCACGCCCGCCGTCGCCTCGGTGACGAATGACTCCACGCCCGTGGAGCTGGGCGTGAAGTTCAGGACCGACGTCGCCGGCAACGTGCTGGGTGTTCGCTTCTACAAGGGCGCGAGCAACACGGGCACGCACGTGGGCCACCTGTGGAGCGCGACGGGACAATTGCTGGCCACCGCCACCTTCACCAGCGAGACGGCCACCGGCTGGCAGCAGGTGACCTTCTCCTCGCCGGTGACCATCGCCGCCAACACCATGTACATCGCCTCGTACCACGCACCGGGCGGCGCCTATGCCTTCGACAACGGCGGGCTCGCCTCGGGCGTGAATGCCCCGCCGCTGTATGCGTTGCCCGGCACCACCAGCGGCGGCAACGGCGTCTTCAAGTATGGCCCTGCCGGCACCTTCCCCACCGACAGCTTCCAGGACTCCAACTACTGGGTGGACGTGGTCTTCCAGGCCACGGGCGTTCCGCCGTCGACGCCGCCTCCGGCCGGCACCTACAGCCTCTTCCCCGCCACCGCCACGCCGGGCACCGCCAGCGCCAATGACACGGCCTCCGTCGAGATGGGCGTGAAGTTCCGCGCGGACGTGGACGGCAAGGTAAAGGGCATCCGTTTCTACAAGGGCGCGAGCAACACCGGCACGCACGTGGGCAACCTGTGGAGCAGCACCGGCCAGAATCTGGCCAGCGCCACCTTCACCAACGAGACGGCCTCGGGCTGGCAGCAGGTGAGCTTCGCCACGCCGGTGTCCATCACCGCCGGCACCACCTACGTTGCCTCATACCTCGCGCCCATCGGCGGCTACGCCTTCGACGCCAACGGTCTCGCCAACGGCGTGGACGCGGCGCCCCTGCATGCGCTGCCCGGCACCACCAGCGGCGGCAACGGCGTGTTCGCGCTGGGCTCGGCGTCCACCTTCCCCAACAGCAGCTACCAGAACGCCAACTACTGGGTGGACGTCGTCTTCGAGCCGAACAGCGCTCTGCCCCGCCCGGGCGTCACCGGCTCCGGCCCGGTGCTGGTGGCCACGGACCCGACCAACCACTTCACCGACTACCTGAAGGAAATCCTCAAGGCGGAAGGCATCACCACCTTCGCCACCACCGACGCGGGCAACATCGGCAACACGGTGTCGCTCAATGACTACAAGGTGCTCATCCTCGGCGAGGAGACGCTGAGCGCGGCGCAGGTGACGCTCGTCACCAACTGGGTGAACGCGGGCGGCAGCCTCATCGCCATGCGGCCCGCGGCCAACCTCAACGCGCTGCTCGGCCTCAACGCATCCTCGGGCACGCAGGACGACGGCTACCTCCTCATCGACACCACGCAGGCGCCGGGCGCGGGCATCACCGCGGACACGATGCAGTACCACGGCACCGCGGACCTCCACACGCTGGTGGCCGGCACGCGCGCGGTGGCCACGCTGTACTCGAACGCCACCACGCCCACGGCCTACGCGGCCGTCACCCTGCGCACCGTGGGCAGCGGCACGGCCATGGCCTTCACCTACGATCTCGCGAAGTCCGTTATCCTCACGCGCCAGGGCAACCCGGCGTGGCAGGGGCAGAACCGCGACGGCTCCAGCATCGGCCCGGGCGCGCGCGCCAGCGACATGTTCTACGGCAACGCATCCTTCGACCCGAAGCCGGACTGGGTGAACCTGAACAAGGTGCAGATTCCCCAGGCGGACGAGCAGCAGCGCCTCCTGGCCAACATGCTCCACCTCACCAGCGCCGTCCCGCTGCCGCGCCTCTGGTACTTCCCCAGCGCGAAGAAGGCGGTGGTGGTGATGACGGGCGACGGACACCCGGGTGGCGCCATCAACCAGCGCTGGCAGAACTACCTCGCCGCCAGCCCCGCGGGCTGCAGCGTGGATGACTGGCAGTGCATCCGTGGCACCGTCTACGACTTCATCGGCGGGCTGACGGCCACCCAGGCGCAGAGCTACACGGCGCAGGGCTTCGAGTACGCCCTCCACGTCAACACCGGCTGCGCGGACTACACGGCCACCTCGCTGGACCCGCAATTCTTCACGCCGCAGCTCGCGGGCTTCGCGTCGTCGTACCCGGGCATCCCCGCGCCCGTCACCAACCGCACGCACTGCATCGCGTTCAGCGACTGGGCCACTCAGCCCAAGGTGTCGCTGGCCCACGGCATCCGGCTGGATACCAACTACTACTACTGGCCGGACTACTGGGTGCAGGACCGTCCGGGCCTCTTCACCGGCTCGGGCCTGGCCATGCGCTTCGCGGATGTGGACGGCACGCCCATCGACGTCTACCAGCTCGCCACGCAGATGACGGACGAGTCTGGCCAGTCCTACCCGCTGCACATCGACACGCTGCTGGCCAACGCGCTCGGCACGAAGGGCTACTACGGCGCCTTCAATGCCAACATGCACGTGGACTCGGACCCGTCGGCGGGCGCCTCGGGCTCGGCGGCCATCATCGCCTCTGCCCAGCGCGAGGGCGTGTCCGTCATCACCGCGAAGCAGCTCCTCACCTGGCTCGACGCGCGCGAGGCCACCCAGGTGTCCTCCGTCGCCTTCACCGGCATGGCGCTCACCTTCACCGTGGCCACCCCGGCGCGCAACCTGTCGCTCATGGTTCCCACGAGCACGGCGGCGGGCCGCACGCTCGTCTCGGTGACGCGCAACGGCTCGGCCGTGACGACGGTGCCGCAGACCATCAAGGGCGTGGGTTACGCGTTCATCAACGGCACGCAGGCCGGCACGTACACCGTCACGTACAACTGAGTCGCTGCCCACCCCGTTCCACGGCGTGAGATGAGAGACGCGGCCCGGCGGGGAGTCCCACGCCGGGCCGCGCTTGTTTTCGCGTGGCGTGCGTGGCCCTTTTTGGACTGCTAATGTTTCCAATGACTTCTTCCTTCATGCAACCCGGTTGAAGCATGCGAACGTCCGGCCCCCCGGGGCCGAAGCGCTGCCGGCTAGCCGCTGTTCCAAACCACAGGGAGAAGGTCCATGCGTCTGCAGTTCGCAGATCTGCGAGCCTGTTCGCTCGTGCTCGTGTTGCTCAGCTGTTCACCTCCACCGCGGGATGATGGGAATCCGGTAGCGGCGAGCGCCTTCGGGAGCGCGAGTGCCAGCCTGACCTCGCCGGAACCGCAGCTCCTTGCGTCCGCGACCTTTGCGCCTTCGGATGGGCTCGCCTTCGTGACCATCACCGTCACGCCGCGAGACTCGACTGGAGCACCCCTGGGGCCAGGGCTTCACGTCGAGGTGCTGAGCAGCGACGGGCTCGTCACCCTGGGTGGCACGGGAACCACGGCCTGCACGGTCAATGCTCCGTCAGCGACCTGCCTGAAGGCGGTGGACTCGGGCGCCGGGAGCTACGTCGTCACGGCGAAGAGCTCGACGGCGCTGGCCGTGCCGACAACCTTCTCCGCCACCGTCACGGGTGCGAGCGGCACCGAGACGCTTCCGGACACGGCGGACGTCACGTTTGATTCGAGCAGGTTCGAGGGCGGCGCCGGTTGCGCCGGCACCTGTGGCACCACCATCACCACGGGCAACGTCACCATCACCAGCAGCAATGCGGAGGGTCGCAACCTCTACATCACGGGGGGCACGGTGACGTTCGACGCCACCACGGAGGGGCAGACCTTCGGTGACGTCTTCATCACCGGCGGCACGGTGACGCATCTCCAGGCTACCAACGCCGCCATGTACAAGCTCGACATCCTCACGGGCTCCTGGAACCTCCTGGGCGGCACGGTCAACACCACCAGCAAGGGCTACGGCATGACCTGTTTTTCCAATGGCTCCTGCAGCGGCAACGGGCTGGTCAGCTTCGGCCCCAATGGCGCGCCATCGTCCGTGCTGTCGGGGACGAGCCAGCTGTACGGCGCCAGCCACGGCGGCATGGGCTCCGGCAACTACCGCATCAACATGACCGCGGCCAGCAACTCCCACGCTGGCAACGCGGGGACGACGTACGGCGACTACCGCGACCCGAAGTATCCCGGTGCCACCAACAGCACCTACTCGGGCTTCCATGGGGGCGGCGTCGCGCGCATCACCTCGGCGGGGACCTGCGTGCTGGCCGGCACTGCCTCCATTACCGCGAGCTCTCCGTCCAATGGCGCGGGGGGCTCCATCAACCTTCGCTGCCGAGGCATCACCTCGACGGGCTGGACGGGAAGCATCAACGCGGACGGAGGCCCCGGTGCGGGGAACTCCTCCATCCCGGTGGGCGCTGGCGGGGGAGGGCGCATCGCGCTGGTCAGCACCGGTGATGCCGCGACCATCACCGGCGCGGTGAGCTACCCGCCCACGAACCTCACGGCCCAGGTCCACGCCTTCGGCGGCGCGCCGGCCAACTCCAGCTATGTGATTGGCGCTGGCGGCGCGGGGACCATCTATCTCAAGCACAGCGGGCTGACGTACGGCGACCTCCTCATCGCGAACAACTCGCCTGCGCATTACCAGAACGAGGGGACGACGCGGCTGCCCGCGATTGCCGGCACCCTCACCGCGAACGTCACCGCGGGCGCCACCCAGCTCCCCGTCTCCATCGCCAGCACCAGCTTCAACGCGACCTATTACGAGAACGCTGGTGCGCCGCTGAACACGAACCCGGCACTCACCCAGAACACGACTCCCTCGTCCTCGGCGGCCTACAACGGGGTGTTCGCGGGCGGCTGGCTGCGGCCCGACATCAGCGCCGCGGGCGGGGCGCTGTTCGACCCGTTGAACCTGGTGAGCGTCACCACCAACGCGGTGGGCAGCCTGACGACCACCGCCGTTCCTTCCGACATCGCCGCGGGCTCGTTCTTCCGGAGCGTGGAGGTGCTGGATCACCTCGACGTGCTCGGCAACGCGATTCTCGAGACCAACGGTGACATCTACGTTCTCTCGGGCAACACGACGAGCTCCGGGGCGAGCACGATGACCGTGAACGGCCTGGTGCTCTTCGACACGACGAGCAACCGGACGGGCCGCATCCAGTACGCAGGTGGGGCGGTGAACGTCGTGCAGAGCACCCAGGCAATGCCTTCAGTGGGGGGCGGTACGCTCGTCGCAGACAACGTGTCGGTGACGGCGGGCGCGCTCACCGTGCCCACCATCGTCGCGTCCAACGACGTGACCGTGTCGGGGGGCACGCTGACCACCAACTCGCTGACGGCGGCGCGCTATGCGCAGACCGCGGGCGTCCTCAAGCACTACCCACCGATATTCAAGACCTCGCCGGCCGCCGCGATGGTGTACGGGCTCCAGCTGACGATCGCGGACACCTTCACGCTCACGGGGGGCTCGATGGATGTGGCGGGGCTGGGCTATCCGATGGCGTGCGATCCGCAGGGCGCGCCGCTGACGGCCTGGGGCTTCGGAGCGACGGGCCCCCTGGCCGCGACCGGCGTGGCGAACGGCTACGGCGCGGGTCACGGTGGCGTCGGCGGCGGGTACACGGCCGGGGCGGTTCGCGGCATGGCCTACGATGACTATCGAGACCCGCGGTATCCCGGCGGGGCGGCCGCGAGCGTGGGCGGCTCGCCGTCGTACCTCTCGTACCGGAGTAACGGAGGTGGCGTCTTCCGGCTCGATGCCTCCGGAACCTGCACGCTGGGCGGAAGCACGCTCATCAAGGCCGGCGTGGGGACCACCGGAGCCTACGGCGCCGCGGGAGGCTCGGTCTCCATGCGTTGCGGTGGCTTCGACACCACGGGTTGGAACGGCTCCATCACCGCCAACGGGGCGAACGCCTACTCGGGCTCGCTCGGCGCCGTGCGCGCGGGCGGTGGCGGCCGGATTGCGCTGGTCAGCACGGGCGGGGTCTCGAGCTTCGTCGGCGCTCTCAGCTATCCGCTCCCGACGGGCAACGCGCAGCTCCAGGCACGGGGAGGCACCGGCCTCAACGCGACGTACACCGACGGTGGCGCGGGCACGGTGTTCCTCAAGCACGCCGATGTGGCGTACGGCCAGCTGCTCATCAACAACAACAATCAGACGCACTACCCCGCGGGTGGATACACCCCGTTCATCTCCATCGCGGGAACGGTCAGCAGCGCGGTCTCCGCCGGTGACACCACGATGGGGGTGACCATCACCAGCACGCCGCTCCACGGCTCGGCTGCATTCAACCAACGCCTCTCCGGCATGTGGCTGCGACCCGATACCAGCGTGAACAGCGGAAACCTGCCCGCGGACAACCTGGTCACGGTCTCCGGAAATACCTTCGTGAGCTCTACGCTGACCCAGCTGACGATCTCACCCGCCCTGGCCGCGGTGCCGGCGGGCGCGAGCTTCAAGAGCGCCGATCTCTTCGACGTCTACAACGTCGTGGGCGGCGCCATCACGCAGACGAACGGCGACATCTACATCGCTCCGTAGCCCGCCCCGCCGTATTCCGCCCGGTTCGCCGCGGGAGTGGTTCGGCGAGCCGGGCGGAACAAGCCCCATCGCCAGCATGCCGAAGCCTTGGAGCGTGGAACCCAGCCTAGAGGGCGCCATTGACGAAGCCGTAGGAGGCCTCCGGTTCATCACCGCTATGGGCACTGACCAGCCGGTTCGTATGCTAGATGCGAGGGAAGCTCGAAGAGGGGGGGCGGGTGATGCGCCGCGAAGCAATGAAGCAGGTTCTTGGTGACACCGCCCTTCTGTGGCCGCTGTTGCCGATCATCGCGTTCATCCATGGTGCTGGGGCCATGGGGCTCGAGCTGCCACTCATCGAGCGCACGATCTTCTGGCGGCTCCATCAGTACCCCGCCATCAGCGTGGGCATCGCCGCGTTCATCGTGGTTGTCATGCTCGTGTTGTTGGCCAGCGGCAAGAACAAGGCGCGCAACGCCCGTTACGTCTCGGTGCTCCTTGGGGCCGGGTCCCTGGCGAGTTTCGTGGTCTTCGATCCCGCACTGGGGGGCACCCTCATGATGTCGGCCAGGCTCCTGTATGCCCGGTATGATCCGAAGAAGCTGGAGGGTGGGGCGCCCATGCCGGTCCCTCTCGAGAATCCGGGCGGACCGAAGGTGAGCGTATGGACGGTCATCATTCCCGTCTGCGCGGCGCTCATCGCCACGTTCGTCACGTGCAAGCTCCAGACGGGTGAATTCATTCCGCCGGCACCCGAGAAGCGGTTCCTCCAGGCCCGTCACTACTGGAGTGCGACACCCGTCGTCTCGGAGCCCACGGGCCAGCCACCGCGCTCGCTGATCGTCCACCCCGGCCTCACGAGCGAGCAGGTGCGGCAGAGCGCGTGGAAGCAAGGCGGCGGCTGGTCGGTGGGAGAGGTGCTGTACGAGCTGAACCGGCGCGGCAAGCTCGAGGGGCTCCCCGCGACGGACGAGCGTCGCATCCAGGCGTTGCTGGCGCCAGCGCTGGCCTCCGGCGTCCTGGTGACTCCCGAGGGTGGCTCCGCTGTGGAGCACGGGCTCTGGGGTGTCGTCGCGGAGGCCGAGGGCCCCAAGGGAGTGCGGCGGCTGTATCTGTCGCTCGGGGCGGGCGAGCCCACCAGCGCCTTCGCTCCGCACTACCAGTTCCTCTTCGAGGAGCCGGCGGAGGGTGGCCCGGTGCGGCTGCTCGAGGCCCGGCACTACTTCCCGAGCAGCTCCGGCTTCGAGGGCATCGAGCCGGTTGGCCTCTTCCTGATCTACCTCGTCGCGTTCCTGTTCCTCTCGATCTTCGTGAGCCTCGGGCTGGTGGGACTCGCCAACGCGCGACGCGCCACCACCTAAGCCGAAACCTCCGTTCACCCTAAAGACCATTCCCCGAGGCGCCGCGACCTCGGTTTGGGCTGGAGTGGTGGCCGCGGCGGACGACGTTGGAGGCCGCTATTGCGGTGTGCGACTGGCGGGGTGCAGCTTGCTCCCCGGTGCCGGGGTCCTGCCCGCTGGCACCGCTACCGCCTTGGAGCCCTCCACAGGCCCGAACTGCGGCTGCCATATGCCGCCCCCCCCACTGCTGTCTCGGGCACGTAAAGACATCGAGCCGCGTCAATGGGAACAGTTGGACCGCAAGCTCACCGCGGCGGAACGGGCCTTCGAGCGTTTCTCCCGCGCCGCGAACAAAGAAGCTCTGCTCAAGGCAGATAATACCCTTGATGTGGTGGTCATGGATTGGTGTTGAAATGTCAGCCAATAAAAATTCTTTCATCCTCGGTGTCTACGCACCTGTGCTCATAGGCAACGACAGCCGCCCTCTCGCCGTCGCTCATGGTCTGGAACGCGCTCTCCCCGGTTTGCGCCTGGGGTGGACGATGACAGAGGCGGAAGGACTTATTCCATTGCCGCAGCGAGATGAGTGGGTCAGGACACAGAAAATGGCAGATGGGGGACTTCCGTTCCTCTGCAACGACGACGAGAACCATGTCGTGACGCTTACCGGCTGGGAGATACCTGCGGGGCAGTGTCCGGGCAACCAACCGCAGCTCAAAGTCTCCGCGAGCCTGCCACTTGACGAGGCTGTTATCGCTGCCGCAGTAGATATATTGGTGGGAGTAGCGGAGGGCGCGCGCGCGCTGTGGGGCCATTTGACGCCAGATAGCGTGATGCTGGACATTGCGGACCAAACGGGCCCGAAGCTGTATGGGCCTGAAAAGCCGCCACGGGGGCTGCCTGCAATCAAGTTCCCAGAGGAGATCCCTTCGCCTGAGATTCCCGAATTCTTTGGGTGGTTGAACTACTGGTCAGCCGCTGCCGCAAGCGCCATCGGCTTCCCGGACCCGGCCCGCGACGCGGAACTACTCTCGCGCTCACGACGTACCGCGACGGGCGGGTGGATTGTGCAGCTCACCGATGCGCCGCTCGACCTGGACAACCCCGCCCACCTGGACGCGCTCAAACGGGCCTACGAGCGCTTCCCGGAGATTGGCGGGCGCTCCACCCCTTGAGGGTGGAGGCAGCCGGAGGGGAGGGTGCTGTACTCTGAATCCGATTGAGCATGTCTTTGCCAGTGTCGAACCTGATACAGTCGCTCAGAAGTTCGCAGTGGTTCCTGGAAGGTCGGCGGGGTGGTGAGTCATGGTCGGCGGTGATGAACGGTGGACGGAGGGCGGTCCTGGATGAACATGCTGCGACCACCTGCTTCGGAGCCGCCGAATAAGCGGGCGGCTCCGTCTTCGGGGCGCATGCGCACGACGGACGTGTGGCTGGTCCCCGAGCGCCGTGTCCACCACATGGCGGATCTGGAGGAGGCGCGCGCCGTAATCAGAGGCATCTACTCGGAGTCAATGCTGGAGCCTTCACGGGGACTTGCCTTCTCGTGCGAGCTGAAGGTCATCACCTGCGGGTCGATTCATATCGTCCACGGGACCTGGCCCACCGGCGGCCGGTTCACGATTCCTCAGATCCTCGGGCGCTACCTCATCACGGGCGCGTTGCGCGGCAACGTCCACGGGATCCACGCGAACGAGCCCTACGTGCTGGAGCCCGAGCGGCTCAGCGCGGTACTCTCGCCGGAGCGCCCCGTCACGCTGGAGTCCTCGCCGGCCTACCAGGGTCGCTCCGTGGTGATAGAGCGCGCCACACTCGAGTCCCATTTCACGGCGCTCACGGGCCGGGAGCTCCGCGGGCCGCTCGTGTTCGACGTCGCGCTGGATCTCACGTCGGTCGCCGGGGTCGGTTCGATCCTGAAGCTGTTCGCGGAGGGCCTGGAGCTGCCTTCCATCTCGTCGTTCCTCGTGGCCTCGCTGCGGGACGCGCTCCTGACAGCGCTCCTCACGGGCACGCGCCACAGCGCATCGAGCCTCCTCGAAGCTCCCCCGCGCCGCGCGGCGCCTGCTTCCGTGCGTCGCGCAGAAGAGTTCATCCAGGCGCACGCAGGCGAGCCCATCTCCCTGGCCGATATCGTCGCTGCCGCCGGGGTGCCGGAGCGCTCGCTTCGCGCTGCGTTCATCGCGGCTCGGGGGATGCCGCCGGGTGCGTTCCTCCGCCGCCGTCGCTTCGAGATTGCGCGACAAACGCTGCTCGCAGGCGCGCCGGGGACGACCGTCGCCGGCGTCGTGGCCTCGCTCGGCTTCGTGTCCGGCGGGCGATTCAGCGTCGAATACAAGAAGCTCTTCGCAGAGAGCCCGTCGGATACCCTCGCAGCCTCGCGCGGGCCCGCGGGGCCGACGACGAAGCGCTCCCTCTGACGGTGCGCCGTACAGGAGGCTTCCGAGCCCTGGCCCGTGCTGGCGGAGCGGTGCTTTCATGCCCTTCATGGTGGAACTTGAGGCCCAGCCTCGTGGGGCGAAAACACCGGCCCGGGAGCCGTCACAGCGAAATCAGCCCGCGACCGCCCCCACCCAGGAAGAAGACGACCCGAGATGCAAGCCCATCCCATTGCCGCGCCACCTTGGCGGGCATGACCCGCACAACGAATGCGCCGACAAGATGCCGGGCAACACCTTCGCTGGGGGGATGTGTACGTGAATGGGAAGAGCTTCGACGCGCTGCAACTGGCCACGCGCACGCTCTGGGAGGTCAAGACTGATAATTTCGACAAGCACTCGCCGCGATCCCGGAAGTTTCTTGCGGAGGTGAAGCTCCCGGAGATTAGACGCGAGAGAATGCTCGCAGAAGAGTGTGGGTATAAATTCGTTGTTGGCGTCCGCAGCGCCGCGCACAAAGAAGCGCTTCTTGCGCTAGACCGCTCTCTCAAAATTGTCGTTATGGATTGGTGCTGAAATGGCAGCCGAGCAAAAATCCCTTGCCGTGATCGTCTACGCGCCTGCGCTCGTGGGCGACGAGAAGCGCCCTCTTGCCATCGCCCAAGGTATGGAGCGCGCGCTTCCCGGATTGCGGCTGGGGTGGACGACTTCTGAAAAGGAAGACCTCATTGCATTACCTGATCGCGACGAGGGGATAGCGACAGACAAGACAAACGGCGGATTTTTCTTCCTATGCAACGATGACGAAACCCACTTGGTGACACTTAGCGGGTGGGAGAATCCGGACGGCCTTGCCGCAGAGGGGCCGCCGCACTTTCAAGTCTCTGCGAGCCTGCCACAGGATTCAGCAGGCATTGCGGCGGCTGTGGATGTGCTGGAAGCCATAGGAGAGGGCGCGCGTGCGTTCTGGGGGCATGTGTCGCCGGAGGGCTACGGGGTGGAACTCGCGCAGCAGACGCGCCATTCGTCGAGCGACCCGGATGTTTCGCCTCGGGGGCTACCTGCGATCGGGCTTCCCCGTGAGATTCCCGCGCCAGAGATTCCGCATTTCCTTGGGTGGCTGAACTACTGGTCGGCCGCTGCAGCACGAGCCATCGGATTTCCAGACCCCGCCCGCGATGCGGAGCTGCTATCGCGCTCACGGCGCACCGCGACGGGCGGGTGGGTCGTGCAGCTCACCGATGCACCGCTCGACCTGGACAACCCCGCGCACCTGGACGCGCTGAAGCGGGCCTACGAGCGCTTCCCGGAGATCGGCGGGCGAGCCACCCCTTGAGACTCGGCAGTCCCCGACGGGATTCGAACCCGTGGGCAGGGCGATAGAAAACCCCAAGCGAGTCCGCGGGCGATAGGATTTCCATCAGGCCGGCAGGACCTGGGCTGACCGATCCCAGGTATGGCTTCGAGGAGCTGGGCGCGGATGCCTCTACTGTGGCCCGGCTCTTCGCTTTTCGGAGCTCGCTTGCCCCCGCCTTGGTAGGTGGGGGCTCGAGGAGCGTGCGCCTAGTGGGGGAGCATCGTCACGAAGGCATCGGGGTTGCCTTGCAGCAGGTTGCCGCCGTAGTTCCCGTAGAGGCTGCCGCCCAGGTAGTAGTTCCCGTTGGCGTCGATCGACAGCCCATAGGCGAAGACGTCCTTGTCGACCCCTCCGAGGCTGGCCGGAGGCTGCTGGACCACCCCAAGGGCATTGCCCGCCGTGTCGTACCTCGCGACGAAGAGATGCGACGCGGAGCCCGTGCTGGTGGGATTGCTCGCATCCCCGAAGGCGAGTCCTCCCGCAAAGACTCCATTCGCGTTGATGACCACTCCCGTTCCCCAGACGGTGGCGCCGGAGCCGAACTGTCGCGTCCACTGCTTGTTGCCCGCCGAGTCGTATTTCGTGAGGAAGCCGTTGGGGCTCGCGGCGGGATTGCCGTCGAGATCTCCACCGGTGTAGCCCGTCACGTAGAAGTTCCCCGCCGCATCGGCCGCCGCGCCATACGTCCAGCTCGAGGTGCCTGCCGCACCCAGCAGCCGCGTCCACTGCTTGACGCCGGCCCCGTTGTACTTCGTGACGAAGACATCCTGAGGACCGTTCTTGACGACACCGTCCAGGTTGCCCGTGGTCCATCCGGCGACATAGACGTTGCCCGCGTCATCCGTGGCCGCGCGCCTGGCGATGGTAGTCCCGCCCGCCACGCCCAGTTGCCGGGTCCAGAGCTTGATGCCGTTGGGGTCGTACTTGGTCACGAAGAGATCCCAGTTGCCGGTGAGCGTGTTGCCATCCAGCCCGTTGTTCACCGAGCCGACGACAAAGGAGTTGTTCGAGGCATCCACGGCGACCCCGTAGGCCTCCGTCCGCCCGCCCGAGACACCGAGCACCCGCGTCCAGTGCTTCACGCCGGTGTAGCGGATGTTCGTGATGAAGGCGTCCGTCCCGCCCACGGGCGGGTTGCCGTCGATTCCTCCGCCGCTGTAGCCCACCGCGTAGATCTCCTCCCAGGTCCGGTTTGTCGCGATCCCATAGGACACTGCGACCGCGTTCGGCGCTCCGAGCGTGTGGGCCCAGATCAGGTTCCCGGTCCAGTCGTAGGCACGGACATACGCGTCCATTGCTCCAAGCATGGGGGAACCGTTCACGGCGCCTGTCGTCATCCCGGCGATGTAGGAGCGCCCCGCCGGATCGCCCGCGAGGGACATTCCCTGCGTCCAGGCCCCCGACACGCCGATCGTCCGCGTCCAGTCAGCCTGGCCCGAGCAGCCCTTGAGCTCGACACGGGCCAGGGAGATGACCTCCACGCCAGTGCGCGTGTCGTTGTCGTCGGTGAAGCTCAAGCGGTACTTGCTGTAGGCACCCGGCGAGGTCACCGCGAACTCGCGCTGCTCGAAGCCCGCCCAGCCGGTCTGGTTCGTCCGGGTGTCGATCACCGTCCAGGCGCTGCCGGTCCAGGCTTCCAGCGTCCAGTTCTTGGGGGCTCGGGAGGTGAGTGAGCCGTTGGCGAAGGTGAAGGCGTAGTGGGTGATCGTCTTGGCCCCGTCCTGCCACTCGTAGCCGAGCTGCGCTGGCGTCTGGCCCACTGCGGAGATCCACATCGTGTTGCTGTTGTCGAAGGCCTGCCACGCCTCATAGGACGAGCTGTAGGCTCCCGAGCGGGTCACGATGCCGCTGGGCGAGGTGGCGCTCGTCATGACAGGCACCAGGTTGACGGTATTGCCACAGGTGAGTGTCTGCGTGCTGCTCTGGCCCTCGAGCTCCGCCCCCTCGGCTGGGAGCTCCTCTCCCTTGCACCCGGGCGTGGACGCCAGGATGAGCGAGCTTGCCAGACAAAGAGTTCTCAAAGACTTCGGGAGCTTCACAACGCCTCCATGCGTTCGTGTGCGAAGTGCACACGTGCTGTGAATACCAACTCACAGCCACCCGGCGCGGAGGGATGGGATGAGTCCGCCGCCGCGAGGGACGAACCTGCTCCAGCGTGGGACGAAGCGCGTCACCGGGGACGGCTACGAACCACGCGGCTGCGTAGAGCCTCGGGGCCGCTACCCTCGCAGCACTCCGTCCCACAGTGCGCGCCGTGCCTCCAGGGAGAGCAGTGCCGCTGCTTCCGCCTCGCGCCACTTCCGGGTGTCTTCCCCGCACAGTCGGCAGAGCAATTGCTCGGCACGCACTCCGTGCTCCTGTCCATCCAGGTGGATGTGGCGCTCCAGGTAGAGGCGCAGCGAGTCGCACCGCCCGCCCAATGGCTCCACGGCGCGCAGCACGTGCTCGAAGACGGAGGGCAGCAATTGCTCGCGTCCGAAGAGGAAGGCGGCGGCTACCTCGTGTGTGCTCGCCCGGGTTAGCGTCAGCGTGTGCAGCACGAAGGCTCGCGCCGCCAGGGGCGCATGCTCCACCGCGGACGTGGGTGCCACTCCCGCACGGAGCGCCTCCAGGAAGCGGAGCATGGGACGCTCATCCGCACCGGCCTCGCGCATTGCCTCCAGGTACAGTTCGAAGTGGCTGCGGAACTCTCCCGGACGCACCTCGTCTGTTTCCTCGGCGAGCACCACTTCGTTGATCCACCGGGCGCACTCCGTGTCCGCAGGGGGCATCCACGGCACCTCCACGCACGTGAGCCGCCGCTGGAGCGTCTTGAGCAGACTCATGAAATCCCAGACGGCGAATACGTGCGCGCCCATGAAGTCTCGCAGCGCTCCCAGCTCCGAGAGCCGCGTGTAGATGGGATGCTCGACGAGCCCCCGGCGGGGCCCCTCAAGGATGGGGATCAATCGAGACAGGTGGGAAGCGTGCGCAAGCGGGGCGGTGTCCATGGCCGCCGAGATATGCCTCACCCAGCCCCTCGCATGGCGCCTCATCCGCAGTAGCCCCAGTAGCAGAAGCGCGGTGGCTCATGAGGTGCCTTTCGAGGTGGACCGACGGAGGGGAGGGCAGGAGGCGTAATCCCAAACGCGGGCCAGGGCGCCACTCACTTGTAGACGTCTATAAGTGAAGGTGCCGGAAACACGAAGGCCGGAAATTGCTGACTCCAGCGGCTCCCGGCCTCGGTGCGCATTCTCGTGTCGGAGGGCCGTGGCATCCACGCTTTCAGTGTCCCCGACGGGATTCGAACCCATCAGGGGCACTTCAGAGTCCTGACAAGAAGCTGTCGAGCACTGCGTTGAACCTCTCCGGCTGCTCCTGGTTGGGCAGGTGGGCCGCGTCTGGGATGACCTCCAACCGAGCCCCGGAGATGAGGTCCGCCATCTGTCTGGCTTTGTCCGGCGGCGTCACCGGATCCTTCTCTCCCACCACTACCAGCGCGGGCCCGGCGAAGCGCGCGAGCATGTCCTTGCTGTCCGGCCGCGAAGCCATACCCCGCTGTGCCGCCGCGATACCCGCCGGTGTCGCCGTCCGCATCAGCGCCGCCACCTCTCGTCCCACTTCCGAGTCTGGTGCCGTCACCAACTTTGGCAGCAGCGCCCGTACCACCGCCTCGGGCCCCTCCCGGAGCGCCTCCTGCGCCGAGGCCTCCCGCCGTGCGCGTCCCGCCTCGTCGTCCGCCGTGGCCTGCGTGTCCACCAGCACGAGCCCCCGCACGCGCCCCGCGTCCTCCCGCAGCAGCGCCATGCTGGCATACCCGCCCATGGAAACTCCTCCCACCACCGCCGAGTCCACCTTCAGCGCGTCCAGCAGCGCCAGCCCGTCCCGGGCAATGCGAGACATCTCCGTGGGGCCTTCGCCCAGCCCGCTCCGTCCGAAGCCCCGGATGTCCGGGATGATGAATCGATAGCGCCCCGACAGCGCTTTCACCTGCTTCTCGTAGGCGTCCCCGTTCAGCGGGAACGCGTGGAACAGCAGCACGGGCAGCCCGCGGCCTTCGTCGCGGTAGTGCAGGGGAACGCCATCGACGGTGATGGTGAGCATGTGCGCCTCCAGGGCCTCAAATCCACTGCTTGCGCTTGAACCAGAACATCAATGCCACGGGCAGGCCAACCACCGAAACCATCATCACCCAGAAGAACTCCTGGCGTGTCAGGACGTCGAAGTTCTGTCCGAAGAAGCCCGTGATGAATGACAGGGGCAGGAAGATGGTCGCGAAGATGGTGAGCTGCTTGGTGATGTCGTTCGTCCGGTTGGCCACCATGGACAGGTAGCCGTCCATTACGTTGCCCAGCAGATCCCTCCCCGCGTCGATCTGCTCGTACAGCCGCACCAGGTGATCGTAGATGTCGCGGAAGTACAGCGCCGTGCGCTCCTGCACGTTGGGGGTGCCCCGTTTGGACAGGATGCCCAGCACGTCTCGCTGGGGGGACAGCACCCGCCGCAGTGTCACCAGTGCCCGCTTCAGCTCGAAGATGCGCTGGAGCTGTTCCGACCGCGTGTTCTCGAAGACATCCGATTCCAGGTCCTCCAGCTCCTCGTTGAACCTGTCCAGGATGGGGAAGTTGCGGTCCACCAGCGCGTCCGCCAGCAGGTAGAGCACGAAGTCCAGCCCGCGTCCGATCGTCGCCTGGGGCTCGTCCTGGACGCGCTTGCGCACCGCCTCCAGTCCCTCGTAGGGCAGCTCGTGGACGCTGATGAGCCAGTCCTGCCCCAGGAAGAAGTGGTGCTCGTGCAGGGTCAGATCGCACACGTTCCCCGCCTGCGAGGTGAAGCCCTGCAGCACGATGAACTGGTGGTTCGGGTACTCCTCCAGCTTGGGCCGCTGATCCAGGTGGAGGCAGTCCTCGATGGCCAGCTTGTGCAGTCCGTACCGCTCGCCGAGCCGTTGCATCAACTCCTCCGTCGGGTGGAGGACATCGATCCACTTGGGACCGGGCCGGTCGAGCAGCTCCTCACCTCCGGTGAGGGTCTTGCCTTCGTTCAGGAGCAGAACCTGGAGCATGCGTGCGCGTGCTTAGATCGCACCCTCTTGGATGTCGAGATGTCGAGCATCCCCCTCCGCCCGGCCGGGTCCTCTCCCGTGGGGGTCAAACCAGGGGGAGTGCTCGGCGCTGTACGCTCCGGGTTCCGAAGTTCGCGACGCGCCGTGCCGAACCCGCTAGAGTGCGTGCGCCGTGGCCGCCGATACCCCTCCGCTCGTTCTCTCCCCCAGGCTCGAAGAGCTGCTTCAGACCTTGTCCGATCGCTCCTTCGCCGAGCGCTTGCGCAAGGTGTATGGCGCCGCGAGCCAGGCCATCTCGCGACTGAGCGACCTGGATCTGCTGAAGTACGAGACCGCCCACGTGGACGAGAGCCCGGACCTGTCGCTCTGGGAGGAGATGGCCCCCGTCATCCGCGACACGGTGGTGGACGTCAACGCGCTGCTCAACGTCATCCGCGAGCAGTTCGCGGCGCGGCCAGCGGGAGGCGCGGCGGGCTCCGGAGCGCCCCTGGCTGCCACCGTGGAGACGCGGCGGGCCAAGGACTCCTCCGAGCTCCTCCAGGGGTGGATGCAGCAGCTTGCCCAGGGGATCACTCAGCTCGGCGAGACGATGCGCAACCCTGCGGTCGTGTCGGATCGCTGGACGCTGCTGGCGGAGATCCAGCGGCTGCGCGAGCGCTTCCGCGAGCAGATCGGCAACCTCGTCTTCGAGTCCGCCAGCGCCTTCGGGCCGGTGACGCGGCTGCAGGTGGTGCCCGGCCACGAGGCCGAGGTGAAGGCGGCGGTGATGGTGCGGGCCATCGTGGCGGACCTGTCGCGCATCGTCTCGGCGCGGCTGTCCAAGGTGGGCGAGGCCGAGCCCGAGGACGTGCAGTGGAATGCCCAGCAACTCCAGACGGAGCTGGATGCCTTCGGACGCACGGCCGCCTACAAGCATCTGCGCGCGCAGGACAAGCGGCACATCATCGAGCTGCGGGGTCAGGTGGGCAGGCTGGCCATCCAGGAGGCCCCTCTCAGGCACGAGGTGTTGTCGCTGGTGCAGGAGCTGGACACCTTCGTGCGCTCGCTCTCCAGCGTGAACCAGCGGCAGATCCTCATCACCCATGATCGCGAGGTGTGGGCGGGCTGTGGCGTGCGGCTGGAGCGGGCCCTGGGGCTGTTGGGCTCGGCTCCCGCGGAGGCGGCGAAGGCCTTGGCCGAGGCTGCCGCCAGCGCCCAGTCCCTCTATGGGCGGGAGCCGAAGCTCGATGCTTTCCTGCGCAAGGCGCGCAAGCTGCAACTCGCCCAGCTCCCCGGCGCCGAGCTGCGCACCACCATCGAGACCCTCCAGGCGCTGCTGGCCGGACTCGACATGATGTGAGTCACCGCCGTCTCGGGTGCCGGGCCGCTTGCGGCGCGTCGTCCTCGAGCGCGGGGGGTGGGGCGGCCCAGGCTCCCGCTGGCGTCGTGCCTGTCCGGCTGGAGGGGGGCTCGAGCCTATGTCCGCGTGTCTGGGGCGGCCGTGGGCTCGGCGGAGGCGGCGGCCGGGTTCGCGAGCGCCGTGCGGGCTCGCTCCTGGTCCAGGCCTCCCTCCCATTTGGAGATCACCAACGTGGCCACCGCGTTGCCTACCAGGTTGGTGAGGGCACGAGCTTCCGACATGAATCGGTCCACACCCAGCAGCAGCACCAGGCCCGCCACGGGGATGCGGCCGGTGGCCGACAGCGTCGCCGCGAGCGTGATGAAGCCTCCGCCCGTGACGGCCGCGGCGCCCTTGGAGGTGAGCAGCAGCACCGCGAGCAGCGCCAGTTCCTCGCCCAGGGTGATGGGTGTGCCGGTGGCCTGGGCCACGAAGAGCGAGGCGAGCGTGAGGTAGATGGAAGTGCCGTCCAGGTTGAACGAATAGCCCATGGGCACCACGAGCCCCACCACGCTCTGGGGGCAGCCCAGCGCCTCGAGTTTCACGAGCAGACGGGGCAGGGCGGACTCGGAGGAGGAAGTGCCCAGCACGAGCAGCAATTCGTCGCGCAGATAGCGCAGCAGCTGGAACAGTCCCACGCCCGTCCAGCGCACGATGGGCCCGAGCACGAGCAGCACGAAGAGGAACGCGGTGGCGTAGAAGGTGCCGAGCAGCCGGCCCAGGCCCACCAGCGTGCCCACGCCGTACTTGCCCACGGTGAAGGCGATGCCGCCCAGTGCTCCCAGTGGGGCCAGCCTCATGATGATGCCCACCATGCCGAAGAGCAGGTGGCCGACGTTGTCCAGCGCGTGGAGGATGCCCTGGCCCGCCTTGCCCATCTTCGAGAGCGCCACGCTGGTGAGCAGCGCCACGAGGAGGAGCTGCAGGATGTCGCCCTTGGCGAACGGATCCACCAGCGAGGAGGGGATGATGTTGGCCAGGAAGTCCACCGTGGAGAGGGACTTGCCGGCGGTGGTGTAGCTCTCGATGGCCTTGGTATCCAGGCGCGAGACGTCGACGGACAGGCCGGCGCCGGGCTCGAGGGACCTGCCCACCAGCAGGCCCAGGGCGAGCGCGCCCGTGGTGACGACCTCGAAGTAGATGAAGGCCTTGAGCCCCACGCGTCCCACTCGCTTGAGGTCCCCCATCTTGGCGATGCCCGTCACCACCGTGGTGAACACCACTGGCGCCACCATCATCTTGATGAGCTTGATGAAGCCGTCGCCGAGCGGCTTGAGCGATTCACCCGCATGGGGCCAGTAGTGTCCGAGCAGCGCTCCGAGCACCACCGCCACCAGCACCTGCACATAGAGATTCTTGAGCCACCCGAGGACTCGCATGGCGCGCGAGTCTAGCCCGGCACTTTCGTGCGGCTCTCACTCCGTGTCGCCGCCCTCCACTCCAGGAGGCGGGCCTGCCGGCTCCCTCTGCATGGCAAGTCATTGCTGCTGAAATCATTGGGATGGAGGCGGCATATTTTTATTGCTGGGCCATCCCTGTTCATGTCGCGGACGGGGTGTCGCGTATCAGGACACTGCTGTCTCGAATCAGGACGCGTCCTGGCAGGGTGGAAGAAGCTATTGGAATTAGGGGAGTTCTTCAGAAATCTGTAAACACTCGATACAGCGTGGAGGTTGTCTGTCGTGACATCCACGCTCCACTTGTTTGAACTGGAAGTGTTGCAAGGCCTAGTATTTCCACGATTGAGGGGTTTGGCGCGGTTCCTGCTCATTCGTCTTGTGCCCGACGGCACCTCGCCGTTGGCCAGGAGGAACCCCAGTGGTTCGCACTCGCTTCCTTGCTGCCGCGCTGCTCGCCCTTCCCCTCGCCGCGTGCGAGGTCGACAACTCCCAGCTCCCCGAAGGCGCCCAGAAGTTCGACGAGGCCGCCGATTCTCTTGGGGACATCCAGGCCGCGCTCGCGGCGCTGCCCTCCGCTCAGGTCGCCGGCGCCGAGAAGGACATTCCCTTCATGATCACCGGCAACCTCGGCACGGCCAGCTCCGTGCAGGGGCTCGCGGCCGGGCGTGATGGTCTGAGCCAGGCGCTGCCCGGCATCGCCGCCGTGTTCCGCCTGCAGGCCAGCGACCTCGTGGCGAAGCGCTCGCGCGTGGACGAGCAGGGCGTCACCCACGTCCGCTATGCCCAGACGAAGAACGGCCTGCCCGTGGTGAACGAGGAGCTCATCGTTCACGTGGCGTCCAACGGCACCATCACCGGCGCCAACGGCACGGCGCGTGACGGGGAGCTCGCCCCCGCCAAGGCGACCATCTCCGCCGAGGCCGCCGAGATCGCCGCCGTGAACAGCACCTCCGGCAGCCGCCTGTCCAACGACAGCGCCAAGCTGGTGTACGTGCGCTCCACTCAGAGCGGCAAGCTGACGCTGGCCTACGAGGTGGCGGTGCGCGGCGAGGGTCGCGACCTGCCCATCGACGAGAAGGTCTACGTGAGCGCGCTCGATGGCTCCATCGTGCAGCGCAACTCGAACATCCACACCGCGCTCAACCGGGCGGTGTACTCGGCCAACAACGGCACCAGCCTCCCGGGCACGCTCAAGCGCTCCGAGGGCGGCGCCGCCACGGGCGACAACCACGTCGACACCAACTACGCCAAGCTGGGTGGCACCTACGACTGCTACAAGAACAACTTCGGCCGCGACTCGTACAACAACGCGGGCGCGCAGCTGAAGAGCACGGTGCACTACAGCAGCAACTACGTGAACGCCTTCTGGAACGGCACCCAGATGGTGTACGGCGATGGCGACGGCGTGAACTCCACCCAGCTCGGTCTGTCCGCGGACGTGACCACGCACGAGCTCACCCACGCGGTGACCTCGAGCGAGTCCAACCTCACCTACTCGGGTGAGTCCGGCGGCCTCAACGAGGCGATGAGCGACATCTTCGGCGCCTACTGCGAGAGCTACGCCTCGGGCACCTGGGCCACCACCAACGCGGTGTTCATGGTGGGCGACGACATCTGGACGCCGGCCACCCCGAACGACGCGCTCCGCTACATGTACGATCCGGCCAAGGACGGCTCCTCGCTGGACTTCTGGACGAGCGGCGCCGGCAGCGTGGACGTGCACTACAGCTCGGGCATCGCCAACCTGGCCTTCACGCTGCTCTCCAAGGGCGGCACGCACCCGCGCAGCAAGTCGACCGTGAACGTGACGGGCATCGGCGTGCAGAAGGCCGGCGCCATCTTCTACAAGGCCAACGTGGACCTGATGACGGCCTCCACCACCTTCGCCCAGGCGAAGACGTACACCGAGCAGGCCGCGACGGCGCTCGGCTACACCACGGCGGAAGTGGCGTCCGTGACGGCGGCCTGGCAGGCGGTGGGCGTGGGCGTGCCCATCGTCTCCACCCCGCTGACCAACGGCGTGGCCAAGACGGGTCTGGCGGGTTCCTCGGGCTCGCAGTCGTACTTCTACCTGGACGTGCCGGCCAGCAAGGCGTCCACGTTCGCCATCAGCGGCGGCACGGGTGACGCGGACCTGTACGTGAAGGCGGGTTCGGAGCCGACCACGTCCTCGTACGATTGCCGTCCGTACCTGTCCGGCAACGCCGAGTCGTGCAGCATCGCCGCGAAGACCGCGGCCACCCGCATCCACGTGATGCTGCGCGCCTACAGCACCTACTCCGGCGTCTCGCTCAAGGGCTCGTACTAGTCCCGAGCACGTTGAAGATGGGTTGAGCTGAACGGCCCCTGGGAGGCACTGCCTCCCGGGGGTTTCGTTTTGCGGGCAGGTGAAGCGGGGCCTTCCCGTGGAGCCGGGAAGGGTGTAGGTGCGGCAGCGTATGGTTTCCCCCCGCCCCTTGCGCGACGCGGACCTCTCCTGGGTGGAAGGGGTCTTCACCGACGTCGACGGTACCCTCACCACCGCGCACCGGTTGCGCTCCACCACCGTGCGGGCGCTCGAGCGCCTGGCGGAGGCCGGTCTCAAGCTGGTGCTGGTGACCGGGCGCCCGGCGGGTTGGGCCGAGGCCTGGGCCCGCACGCTGCCGGTGGACGGGGTCATCGCCGAGAACGGGGGCCTGTTCTTCCTGCGAGGGCCCGGCGGGAAGCTGCGCAAGGTGTACGCCGAGTCTCCGCGCGTCCGGGAGCCGAACCGGCGGCGGCTGGAGACGGAGGTGGCGGCGGTGCTGCGGCAGGTGCCCGGGGCGCGCCTGTCCATGGACAGCGCCTACACCGAGGTGGACCTGGCCGTGGACTACAACGAGGAGGCCCGGCTGGGCGAGCAGGGGGCCGAGCGGATTGAAGCGCTGCTGCGGGCGCGCGGGGTGACGGCGGTGCGCTCGTCGGTGCACATCAACTGTTGGCTCGGGCGCTTCGACAAGCGCTCCGCGGTGCGGCGCTTCCTGAAGCTCGCCTGGGGGCTGCGGCTGGAGCCGGGGGATCCGCGCTTCGTGTACGCCGGGGATAGTTTCAACGATGCCCCGATGTTTGGAGAGTTCGCCCTGAGTGTCGGGGTGGCCAACGTGCGGCGGGTGCTGGAGCGCATCGAGACGCCGCCGGCCTTCATTACCCGGGCGGAGGAGGGGCGGGGCTTCGAGGAGCTGGCCCGCGCCATTCTCGCCCAACGGGGCCGTGTGGCCCCTCGTCGAGGAGTCAGAGCGTGAACGTCGTCAAGTTGGAGCTGGCCCCTGGGTTGGGCCGTCACCTGCGCGCGGGGCACCCGTGGGTCTTCCGCAAGGCGCTGGACAAGGTTCCGAAGATTCCCCCCGGCAGCGTGGTGGACTTGGCCGAGAACGGGAAGTTCGTGGCGCGCGGGTACTTCGATCCGCACTCGGCGATCGCGGTGCGCGTGCTGACGCGCAATCCGCGGCAGAACATCGACGCGGCCTTCTTCGCGCAGCGGGTGAAGCAGGCGCTGGCCGAGCGGCGCTCGCTGATCGACTTGCGCGACACGGACAGCTTCCGGTTGATTCATGGCGAGGGGGATGGGTTGCCGGGCGTGGTGGTGGACCTCTACGGCCCCTATGCGGTGATGAAGCTGTACTCGGCGGGGCTCACGCCGTACCGGGGGCTCATCGTCGAGGCGCTGAAGGCGGCGGTGCCGGAGCTCAAGGGCATTCTCGGCCGGGACGAGGTGGGCCGGGACGACGCGGAGGAGGACGAGGGCCGGGGCTCGGGGCGGATGCTGTGGGGCGAGAAGGCGCCGGAGGTGCTGGAGATCCTGGAGCGGGGCGCGAAGTTCGGCGTGGATGCGTGGCGCGGGCAGAAGACGGGCTTCTTCCTGGACCAGCGCGAGAACCGCTACCTCATCCGCCGCCTGGCGAAGGGGAGGGACGTGCTCAACTGCTTCTGCTTCAGCGGCGGGTTCTCGGTGAACGCGGCGCTGGGCGGGGCCAAGAGCGTGTTCTCGGTGGACCTGGATCCGGACGCGATCGCCCTGGCGCGGGAGAACTTCACGCGCAATGGGCTGCCGGCGGAGAAGTACGACTTCCTGGCGGCGGACGTGTTCAAGCTGCTGGCGTCCTTCCGGGAGGAGGGGAGGACGTTCGATCTGATCATCCTGGACCCGCCGGCGTTCGCGAAGAGCCAGCGGGCGGTGCAGGCGGCGATCGACGGGTACGCGTCACTGAACCGTCAGGCGCTGGGGCTGCTGCGGCCCGGAGGACTGCTGGCGACGGCGTCGTGCTCGGCGCGCGTGGGCCCGGAGGACTTCCTGGGCGCGGTGAAGGAGGCGGCCTTCAAGGCGGGAGTGGACCTGGCGATGGTGGAGGAGCGCTATCAGCCGCCGGACCATCCCATCCGGCTCCAGTTCCCCGAGGGCCGCTACCTGAAGTTTTACGTGATGGTATCGGTGTAGCCCTCCCGCCGGGCCTGCCCTCACACCTCGATCCGGTACACCGTGCGGGACGGATCGAGGACGGAGGGCACGTGCCGGACGCGGAAGCGCTCCTGGGCGGACAGCCCGATGGTATCTCCGTCCTTCAGCACGGGACCGTGGTCGAGCAGGTAGTGGGCGAAGTTGAAGGCCCGGTCCACCAGCTCCGCCGGCTTCGTGCGGGACGCGACCAGCTCCAGTTCCATGAGGCCAAACGCCTTCATTCCCGAGGTACAGAGCGTGAAGGTTCCATCGGAGTTGCGCACGAGCTGGAAGGCGATCCACAGATAGAGGGGTAGCCGCTCGTGCGAGGTGCGCTTCGCCTCGTCGACGAAGTCGTCCGGCGCATTCACCACGGGTCCCTCGCCCCAGTACACGCCGGAGGCATCCGCCGTGGATGCCACCGCGGCCACCACCCGGGTGAGCAGGAGCATCGTCGAGATGCGGTCCATCCCGGGAGCCAGCACGGCGACGATGACGTGGGCCGAGTGGGCCTTCAATCGATCGACCGCCTCGGGCCAGTGCCACGCGGCGCGCGCCGGGCCCTCGAGGTCTCTCCAGGGAATGGGGGCTCGCATCAGCGTGAGGGTGACGACGGCGCCTTGCAGTTCGAAGCTCAGGGTGTCCCCTTCCTGGCGGACCTCCTTCGCGCGAGGCAGTTCCTTCCAGTTGTCCTGCAGGAAGGTCAGCAGGGTGCCCTCGGGGAGCGGCCTTGCCCGATCGAGCGTGACCATGGCCAGACCCAGGTCGCGCCGCAGCCTCGGCGCGTCCACTTCTACTGCCTTCTTCCGGAAGAAACCCATCTGCCCTCCTCGCCCGGCGTTGGAGCCCACCCCCGTGGTCTTGCCTGAAGCGTGCGCCACGGATGACCGCGCGGGTGGGGACGCGCGAACCCATGTCGGAGGTGGGTGCTAGCAATGAAGGGGGTGGGAGGGGAAGGGCGATGGAGCGGAAGGCGTGGGAGAACCTGGCGGCGGCACGTGTGTTTCTGGACGTTGAGGAGCCGTGCCCCAACGCGGCGGCCTCGCGGGCGTACTACGCGGCCTACCACGCGTGCTGGCATGCAATGAACGAAGCGGGTATACCTACTCCAGAAGTCAGGTCTGGTGTATATTACTTCTTGCATGACCCGCTGCCTCAAGATGCGCTCGAGGCAGGGGTGCTCGATAGGCAGGCGAGCGAGGTGCTGGATTGGTTGGTCGACTTGCGAGTGGCCGCGGATTACGTCGTGGATGACCTGACGGTCGAGTTGGTGAAAGAGGCACTGGAGATGGCCACGAGCTTCGTCCGGCGCCTCCTGGGGGAGGAACCCACATGGTGAACGAGCGTGAGGAGATTCGTCGGAGGGTGATGGAGGCAGTAGGGGGCAGGCCCGTGAGGTGGACGGATCATCGAACCACCAAGGGTGATTTCCCAGGGCGCGATTGGGCCTTGGAGATCTTCGACGTGCCCTTCGCCGAACAACGCGAGCTCCATGGCCGTCTGTTTTGGGGAATCAAGAGGCAGGTCTGGGAGGAGAAACGCCTGGCGCTCACCATCCTCTTTCACACCCCTGAGAACACGGATCGGTACTACGCCTGGGTGCGCGAGGAGCACGCGGCGGAATTGGCGGGAGCGACCTGAGCGGCTCGGGACCCCGGGACCGTTCGGTTGCCGGAGTCCCGGGGGGCGCTCCCGCCTGACTGATGGAGAGGTGCTTCCCCTCGTGCCTCAGCGCTTGAACACGCGCGAGGCCACGCGGTCCAGCACCTCGTCACCCCACACGACGCTCGCTTGGGCGAGGCGCCGCATGTCCTCCTTGAAGGCCGCGTCCTGCGGCACCGTGGAGTAGGTGCGGCTCAGGAAGAGGCTCTTGTTCTCGGGTTCGTAGTCCACCGCGCCACCGCCCGTGTCCGTGCCGGACTTCTCCTCGGCGCGGAAGCCCTCGAGGACTCCGGGCTTGGGCGGATCGCGGAACTTGTAGACGAGAGCGCTCGTCTCCAGCGCCTGCTTGTCCGCGTGGTACTCGAAATAGAGCTGCGCATCGCCGAGCGCCACTCCACCAAATCCCTGCGGGTTGAGGCCTTCACTCGGCTGCCCGAGGGACTTCATGAACGCCTGCACCAGGCGCTGCGCTTCTTCGCGGGTCATGGGTCCTCCGCCTCCAGGAGGCGTCGTTCTTCGGGAGGGACGTTAGCAGCAGCCCGCCCGGCATCGCGAGGAATGCGGGGCAGGATGGGTGGAACTCCGGGCCGAGGCCCATGCGGCGAGGTGGAGTTCCGAGGGGGTCCCGTCCGGGGATGACCGCTGGAGTGGGGGCGGGCGAGCCCATGTCAGAGGTGGGAGGTAGGAAGGGAGGTGGTGGAGGGGGGGAGGGCGATGGAGCGGAAGGCGTGGGAGAACCTGGCGGCGGCGCGTGTGCTTCTGGACGTTGAGGAGCCGTGCCCCAATGCGGCGGCCTCGCGGGCGTACTACGCGGCCTACCATGCGTGCTGGCATGCGATGAACGAAGCGGGTATACCTACTCCAGAAGTCAGGTCTGGTGTATATTACTTCTTGCATGACCCGCTGCCCTACGAGGCTCGCAGGGCTGGGGTGCTCGATGATCAAGGGAGTGAGGGGCTGTGCGAGCTGGTCCGGCTGCGAGTGGCTGCGGACTATCTTCAGGAAGACCTGACAGTCGAGCGCGCGAGGGCTGCACTGGAGACGGCGACGACCATCGTCCGGGGTGTGCTTGGAGAGGAGCCGACATGGTGAACGAGCGTGAGGAGATTCGTCAGCGGGTGCGGGAGATTGTCGGGAGCCGACCTATCAGGTGGACGGATCATCGGACTACGAAGGGGGACTTTCCGGGCCGGGATTGGGCTCTGGAGGTCTTCGATGTGCCCGATGCCGAGCAACGAGAGCTCAGCCACAGTCTCTGGGGTCTGCTGACGAAGCTCTGGGACGAGCGGCATGTGGCGCTCCTCGTGCTCTTCCATACCCCCGAGAACACGGATCGGTACTACGCCTGGGTACGAGAGGAGCACGCGGCGGAAATGGCGGGAGCGACCTGACATGCGATACCTGGGAATCGGACTGGGGCTCACCCTGCTCGCCGGTTGTGGAGGGGGCGAGGAGATCCGGCGTTATCTCGTGGCGGTGGATCCCGCGCCTCTCGCGGCGCTTCCGGCCTCCTGCTACCGGGGTGGTACGCCTCCCTCGCCGCGCGTGGAGGACCACAACCTCTATCGCGACTTCACCTGGACCGTCTGGGAGGCCGGGAGCGCCGATCGCGCCTTCCTCGTGGTGGAATCGCCCGAGGGGGGCTGGAGGCTCGGGGACGCTCCACCGGTGCGGCTCGAGGGGGCCATCGCTGGCACCGGGGACTCCTTCTCCGCCGAGCGGGTACAGGTCTCCGCCGACGGCCAGGTGTTGGAATCCACGGCCCTCCACATCGTCTTCGAGGACCTGGACACCGTCTCCAAGGGCGTGGTGGAGCTCAAGGCGAGCTGCGCCTCGTGCGCGGGGGGAAGCGCCCTGTCCTGCGAGGCCCGGCTGGCGTTCACTGCCCGGGAGGAAGTGCTCCAGGAGTGAAGCACTCGGACCCGCTCCGCGTTAATCTCCAGGCTTCCTATGGTCCTGAAAGGTCAGTTCCTCGAGCGCCCGGCGCTCATCCCCCTGGGCCGCGAGGTGATGGAAGGCGTGGCGCACCGGGGCGACGAGCGCCCCCCGCTGCTCGTCCTCCCGCCCCGGCCCGAGGACGGGGGAGGCATGGACCACGTCATCGGGGCAGAGCTGGCCTTCGCCGCGGCATCGGCGGGCCACCCCACGCTGCGCTTCAACTACCGCGGTGTGGGAGGGAGCCAGGGCGAGCGGGGCTCGGGCGAGGCGCTGGTCCAGGACGCGGGGGCCGCACTGGCCGTGGTGCTGGAGAATGCCCACGCTCCCGCGGCGGCGGTGGCCGCGCTCCATGGGAGTGCCCGGGTTGCCCTCGAGCTCCGGGCCCAGCACCCCGAGGTGGCGGGCCTGTGCCTGGTGAGCCCCCGGGCGGTGACGGCGCGGGAGTTGGCCGGGCTCGGGCGGGGGTTGCTGGTGGTGGTGGGCGAGCTGGACTCCACCCTGTCCCGGGCGGAGCTGGCCGAGGCGGTGGACGCGGCGGGGGGCTCGCTGGAGGTCGTGGAAGGTGCCGGGGCCAATTTCCACCATGCCTTGCCCCTGGTGGGAAAAGCCGTTCGCGCCTGGCTGAAGATGCTGTCGGGCAAGTGACCGATGCTGCGTAACCCGTTGATTTGACGAAGGATCCTCATCCCGGAGGGAACTTGCCCGCCGGGAGGGGCGTCGAACAGACTTGATCGAGACCCAATCGTTCCGCCGTTCGTTCGTATGGGTCGTCAAAGGAGCGCCCATGCCCATGAAGCGTTGGACCCTGGCAAATGCGGTGCTGTCCCTGGTGGTGGCGGCGGCGGCCTGCGCGTCTCCCCCGGACTCCGGGGGCAGCCGGGAGGCGGAGCAGGAGGCCGCGGTGGACACCTCGCGGCGCGTGCTGGCCGAGGAAGAGCCCGGCGGCATCGTCGTGGACTTCAAGGACGGTACCTCCAAGGCCGAGTTCGACGCCTGGGAGTCCGAGTGGGGGGTGGACCTCGAGTTCAACTCCGTGGAGGGCGAGCACACGGGGGTGACGATCGCCCGGGACGTGGGGGATGTGGACGCGGTGCTCGCGCGCATCCGCCAGAACCCGGCCGTCGAGTCCGCCGAGCCGCTGCGGGTGTACTCGGTGCCTCCTGGAGAGGAGGCCGTGTCGGGGCTGGAGGACTCGCTCGAGGAGACGAGCAAGGACGGCTACACCCCGAATGATCCGGACTATCCCAAGCAGTGGAACCTCCGGATGATCCACATGCCGAAGGCCTGGCAGCAGAGCCGTGGCAAGGGCGTGGTGGTGGCGGTGCTGGACACGGGCATCGCCTACGAGGACTACGACGACTTCAAGCAGGTGCCGGACCTCAAGGGCGTCAAGTTCAAGAAGGGCTACGACTTCGTCAACGACGACGAGCACGCCAACGACGATCACGGGCACGGCACGCACGTGGCGGGCACCATCGCGCAGGCGACCAACAATGGTCAGGGCGTGGCCGGCGTGGCCTTCGAGGCGACGCTGATGCCGGTGAAGGTGCTCAACCACTTCGGCTCCGGCACGTCGGCGGACATCGCCGAGGCCATCCGCTTCGCCGCGGACCACGGCGCCAACGTCATCAACATGTCCCTGGGCGGTGGTGGCTACTCGAAGGTGATGGCGGATGCCGTGGAGTACGCGCGCAAGAAGGGCGTCACCGTGGTGGCCGCGGCGGGCAACGCTGGGCGTCCGCGGGTGGAGTTCCCGGCGGCGTACCCGGGCGCGGTGGCCGTGGCGGCGGTGGGCCCGAGTGGCACGCGCGCCCCGTACTCGTCCTATGGCAAGGAACTGGATATCGCGGCCCCGGGGGGTGACAAGCGCCAGGGCGACGCGGGCGGCATCCTGCAGAACACCATCGATCCTCGGGATGTGTCGCGCTCCGTGTACGCGGCCTACCAGGGCACGAGCATGGCGACCCCGCACGTGGCGGCGGTGGCGGCGCTCCTGTACGCCGAGGGCGCCAGCGGGCCGGACGAGGTGGAGAAGGCCCTCTTCGCGGGCGCGAAGCGGATGGGGGAGCAGGCCTGGACGGAGGAGTACGGACACGGGCTGTTGGACGCCCAGGCCTCGCTGGAGGCGCTCGGTGGCGGGGCCTCTCGCTGGCCGTCCATGTGGTGGGCCCTGGCCCTGCTGGCGCTGGTGCTGTTGACGATCCGCGGGCGTGAGCGTCCGGGCTACCTCAACGTCCTCGTCCGGCCGAGCTTCCTCGTGCCGCTGGTGTTGGCCACGGTGGGCGTGTTCTTCGCGCGCTCGTGGTTCGGTGGGGCCTCGGGCGTGGCCGGAGACGTGGTGGACGCGGCGTACCTGCCCATCCCCGACTGGCAGCGCATCATCTTCGGCCGGGGCAAGCTGGCCAACCCGCTCTTCTACAGCTCGCTCATCCCGCTGCTGCTGTCCTTCCTGGCCATCAAGTTCAAGGGGATCCGGCCGGCCATTGGCGGGCTCTCGCTGGGCTTCGCCGGCTTCCTCACGTACGCCGCCTGGTCCAAGGCCCCCGCGCTGGCGTGGATGCCCTTCAACTTCCTCGCCTTGCCCTGGCTGGTGGTCAATACGCTCATCTGCCTCATCATCGCGAGGGCCATGCTCCGCAAGGAGTCGGCGGTATGAAGATCACCGGACGCGTGGTGTTCCGTGATCTCGAGGGCGGTGTCTGGGTGCTGGAGGGTGATGATGGGCGCACCTACCAGCTCGCGGGCGGAGATCGGAAGATCAAGAAGGACGGCCAGCGCGTGGAGGTTCAGGGTGACGTGGCCCGCGACGTGATGACCGCCGCCATGGTGGGCCCCGTGTTCAACGTGGCCACCTACCGTTTCATCTGACGCACGGGGTTTTGCTCCGGGTTGCTCCCTCTCGGGTTCTGAGGAGAGGGAGCACGGAGCAGCGGCGCTTCAGGGTTTCCCCGTGGGCGGCCGCACCATCCGATCCATCAGGTGCTCGAGCGCCTTCGCCGGCTCCTCGCACAGGCCCGAGTGGACGGGGCCTGTCTGGAGCATCGTGCTGCGCGGCGCCACCAGCCAGTGGAAGCGCTCCTTCTGCGGCAGCTGGCCGATTGGCCCCGCCGCCTTGCCTCCCGCGCAGATGCGCGGAATGGACGCCAGGTGGCTCCGGATCAGCTCCACATCGGCATCCGGTGCGAGCGCCAGGAGCCGCCGCTCGTCCAGCTCCACCCGGGCATCGAGGACGCGCCGGGTGAGGCAATAGAGGATGACGCCCACGTTGATGAATTCCTCGCGCTCCACGCGCGGCACGACGCGGATGACGGCGTAGTCAAACGAGCTGTGCGCGGGCACGTTGCGCCTCCTCGATGAACGCCGACGTCGCTTCCAGGCGCTTCAGCAGGTAGGTGGCATAGGCCTCCCGGTGCTCGGCCACCGTCGCGAAGCGGGGCTCCACCTCCGGGCCCAACCACGCATCGGGCACGCACCCCACGACACGCCGGATGACGTCCTCCGTCACCCTCTGGCGCAGGGACGCCTCCGCCTCCGGTAGCGCGGAGGCCCAGGGCAGCAGCACGTGATCCTTCACCGCCGGGAAGCGGCTCTGGCTGCGCTCCAGGTAGTCGTCCCACGCGTGGTGGAAGTACAGAGAGGCGCCGTGGTCGATGAGCCACAGCGCCTTGTGCCAGGACAGCATGTTCGGGTTCTTCGGGGTGCGGTCCACGTTCGTCACGTAGGCGTCGAAGCACACGATGGCCGAGGCCTCCGCGGCTCCTGGCGTCGGGCCCACCATCGGATCGAACGTGATGGAGCCCGGCAGATAGTCCATGCCCAGGTTGAGGCCCGCGCTCGCCTTGAGCAGATCGCGGATCTCCCCGTCCGGTTCGGCGCGGCCCAGTGTGGGATCCAGCTCCACCAGCACGAGCTCCGGCATCCGCAGACCCAGCGCCCTGGCCAGCTCGCCCGCGATGATCTCCGCCACGAGCGCCTTGATTCCCTGGCCCGCTCCTCGGAACTTCAGGACGTAGAGCCCTGAGTCATCCGTCTCGATGATTGCGGGCATCGAGCCGCCCTCTCGCAGCGGCGTGACATAGCGTGTCGCGGTCACTCTTCTCATGCTTGCACCCTCAACCCTGCCTCCTCCTGGGGCCAGAGGGGGCATACACGCTCACGGGGCGTCTCGTCTCGGTTGTTTGGATTGCCTCGCCCGCTCCTGGGCGTACTCCTCGAGCGGTACCTCGCCCCGGCGGGCTCGCACCCGGAGCTCGTCCAGCGCCTTGCGCTCGGCCTGAAGCGCATCCGGCGCGTCCTCGGGCACGGGCTTGAGCGGATAGCGCAGATCGATCTGGCTCAGCCGGACACCCAGCGGATCCAGGGCCTTATAAGCACTCAGGGACAGCACCGCGGCGAACGCCCAGGGAAGCGCCAGCCGCAGCAGGCCCGGAAAGGGCTCTGGCTGGACCGGGGGTTCCGGGGCCTCCACGACCTGGGCCGGACGAGGCGGGCCCAGCAGGCTCGGAAAACGGCGCGTGGCGGACAGCAGCGCCCAGAGTACTCCGCTGCCCATGAGCGCGAACAGCAGGATGGCCAGTTGCTCCTGCCGGGTGGTGGGCTCCTGGGGGGACTCGACCTGCTTCGCGCCGAAGAACAGCACCGTGGACACGAGGTTGTTGGCCGTGTGCGCGAGGATGCCCGGCCACAGCGAGCCGGTGCGGAGCAACAGCCAGCCGAACAGCACTCCCAGCTCCACGCGGGCCAGGAACCCCACCGGATCCAGGTGGAACGCGCTGAAGACGACCGCCGAGAGCACGAGCATTCGCAGGGGCGGACCCCCATGCGACTTCAGGCCCTGGAAGAAGATGCCCCGGAAGAAGAACTCCTCGCACACCGGAGCCCCGAGCGTCACGCTCGCCACGATGAGGGCCATTTCCAGCGGAGATTGCCCGCGGAAGATGTCCGCCACGTCGTAGATCTCCCGCCACGCCTTGGGCAGCAGCGCCTGGGAGACGTACTGGATGGGCGCGACGATGGCGAAGAAGTTGACCACGCCCAGGGCGAACCCGAACGCCACCGGCACCAGGCCCGGGAAGGGGAACAGGCCGGTGTAGCGCACCGGATCCCTCCCCGTGGCGCGCAGGACGATCCAGCCCAGGCCCAGGAAGACGAAGATCTGGGTGAACCAGATGCCGAAGGCCACGTTGAGGGGCTGAACGAGCAGTCCCGAGACCAGGAAGGCCACGAACACGGCCATCGCGGCGAACACCGCCACGGTGCGGGGATCCCATGAGCCGTGCGAGGGAGGTCGT
The DNA here is from genome assembly GCF_003044305.1 of Vitiosangium sp. GDMCC 1.1324. GTDB lineage: Bacteria > Myxococcota > Myxococcia > Myxococcales > Myxococcaceae > Archangium. The sequence goes on from NZ_PZOX01000023.1 coordinate 203,182, forward strand.
GGGGGGCTGGGGCTGACTTCTTCCACCGGTTTTCTCCGGCTTGCGAGGAGGGTGCTCAAAACACGAGGCACCGGAACGAGGCGCTTCTATAATGCCCGGACTTTGATGCGCTTCCTGAGACGAGCTCAGCGGCGGATGGTGGACACGGGGCGAATCATTTTCCGACGTGCAGGCCCGCTGGCGGCGTTGCTGGTGTCGGGGACGGCCTCGGCCTCGGCCTTCCAACTCGAGGCCCGTACCGAGGCGCAGGTGTACCAGATCCGCGCCTGGAGGGATGCCTCTCCTGACGAGCCGGTATTGCTGCCTCGCCGGAGGATCGTCCAGTACCTCGGGCTCAACGGTTACGAGCTCGTCACCGGGCAGGACGTGGGCTTCGAGTCCAGCCTGCGCATCTTCGCGGACTTCGGTCTGCCGCGCGGCGAGGCGGCGCAGATCGACGGGGTGCGCTCGGAGGACGCGGATCTCCTCTACGCCTTCGTGCGCTACGCGGGTAACGGCTTCGAGGGCCGGCTGGGACGGCAGGTCTACGTGGACGTCGCGGACATCCTGGCCTTCGATGGCGCGCGGGTGCGCTACATGAGCAGGCTGGGGCTCGGCGCCGAGGTGTACGGCGGGTTGTGGGTGAAGGGGGCGGGGTTCCTGTCCTCGTCGGTGTACCAGCCCGATGGGACGCGGGAGAGCGATTCGCGCCGGCTGGACCAGGGCGTGGCCGGGGCGGACCCGTCGCTGACGGCGCTCGAGCCGATGTACGGCGCGAAGCTGCTGCTGGAGGACTTGAAGGGCGTGTCCGCCTCGGTGGGCTACCGCCGGGCGCTGGTGGAGGGGCAGACGGACCTCGAGCGCGCGACGGTGGAGGTGCGGTATGGGCGGGGGCTCGGGTTGAGCGCGCTGGCGGGGGTGGACTTCGATCTGTTGCAGACGCGGCTCGCGCAGGCCCGTGCGCAGGTGCGGTGGGACGGGGAGCAGTTGGCGGTGAGTGGCGAGGCGCTGCGGCTCTCGCCGGTCTTCTCCGCGGACTCCATCTGGTACTGGTTCGCCTTCGCTCCCAGGGACGAGGCCCGGGTGCGCGTGGATTTCTTCCCGCGAGGCCCGCTGCGCTACTACGTGCAGGGCGTGGGGAGCCAGTACCACACGAACATCAACAGTGGCCTCGCGCTGGCGGCGGTGGCGAACGATCCCGGAGGACAGCCGTCCTACACCGCGGGAGGCTCCGCGGGCGCGACGCTGCGCTCGGGCCGCTTCCGCTCGGGGCTGGACGTGTCGTACCGGCGGGGCTTCGGAGGCTCGCAGGCCTGGGTGGATCTCACCGCGGGCTACGGCTTCGGAGATGGGCGCTTCACCCTGGATGGGCGGCTGTCCGCGGCGCGCATCGATGATGGCTTCAACCCGCTGCTGGCGGGCAACTTCTTCGGCGCGCAGGTGTGGGCCAGCCAGGTGCTGACCCGGGCCTCGCGCGTGTCCCTGGTGCTCGAGCAGAACGTGAACCCGTACACCCGCTGGGACTCCAAGGTGTTCTTCCTCTTCGACCTGAAGGCGAGCCTGTAGATGGAGCGCCGGTACCGTACAGCCCTGGGCCTCGTGGCCCTGTCTCTCCTGGTGGCGGGAATCGCCTGGGCGGCCACGGCCCGCGAGCGCAGCCTCGCCATCTACCCGGCCCAGCGCATCCCCGTGAAGTTCGACCACAAGCAGCACCTGGAGGCGGGCGCCGAGTGCGTCACCTGCCACGATGCCGCTCGGGCCAGCAGCTCGGTGAAGGACCTCAACCTCCCGGGCCACGAGGAGTGCGAGACCTGTCACGACATCCAGGCGGCTCGTAAGGGCGAGAAGACGGACCCGCCCGCCAGCTGCAACACGTGCCATCCGGGGTTCGATGCCACGGTGCGCCTGGCGCCGCCGAAGGTGGAGATGCCCCCGGCGAACCTGCACTTCAATCACCAGGTGCATGTGCAGAAGAAGGTGGAGTGCGCGGTGTGCCATGGCGCCATGACGGACGTGCAGCTCGCCACCCGGCAGCAGCTCCCGAAGATGGCCACCTGCTTCGAGTGCCACAATGGCTCCGTGGCCTCGAAGGAGTGCCGCACCTGCCACGTGACGGAGGCCTCGGGCCGGTTGCAGCTCACGTTCCCCTCGGGCGTGCTGCGGCCGACGCAGGGCAACCCGCTGGGCCTGGACCACGGGCCCCGCTACGAGTTCACCCACGGCAGCCGCGCGTCGGTGGACCGGCAGACGTGCATGTCGTGCCACGCCGAGTCCTACTGCCAGACGTGCCACGATGCGCTGCAGAAGCCGCTGTCGGTGCACCCCAACGACTTCATCACCCTGCACCCGGTGCAGGCGCGGATGGAGTCCACGCGCTGCACGAGCTGCCACCGGATGCAGTCCTTCTGTGTCGCGTGCCATGAGCGCAGCGGCGTGGGCATGGACGCGGACCGCTCGCTGCGCCCGCGCAACGTGAAGGTGCACCCGGACTACACCGCGTGGGTCGAGGTGCCCGGGCCCCAGCACCACGGCGTCGCGGCCTCGCGCGACATCCAGAGTTGCGTGTCGTGCCATCGCGAGGAGTCGTGCATGAGCTGCCACTCGGAGCGCTCGGTGAGGCGGCAGGTGAATCCGCATCCGGATGGTTTCGCGGCGGCGTGCAAGCGGGTGGCGGCGGCCAACGACAGGGCCTGCCTCAAGTGCCACACCGAGACGAGCCTCGCGCAGAAGGGGTGCCGCTGATGCGCCGGGTGCTGCTCGTAGGCCTGCTGGGCTGTGCCGGGTGTCTGGAGCCGGGGGACCCGATGCTCGCCGCTCGCGACACGGATCCGCCCGAGGTGGTGTCCACGAAGCCGGGCGCTGGGGGCACGGTGCTCGTGGATGGCTCGCTGGAGGTCGTCTTCTCCGAGTCGATGGACACCCGTACGTTGCGCCCGGGCATCGCCGTCTTCGAGGGCCGGGTGGAGCTTCCCCTGGTGCTGACGGTGCCGCCGGGCTCGGACGTGGACGATAACGTCGAGCGCGGGGACGTGCCGTACACGGTGACGGTGAGCACGGAGCCGGGGGTGCTCAAGCCGGGGACCGCGTACACGCTGGTGCTGCGCAACTCGCTGACGGACTTCGAGGGCAACCCGCTCCGGCAGGAGGTCCGGGTGCCCTTCCGTACGGAGCCGTGACCGCGCGCTCCCCTCTCCCGCAGAGGAGAGGGGAGGGGGAGGGGCTCAACCCTGGTGGCGCAGGTAGCGGTGGATCTCCTCGGCGAACTGCCGGGTCGCCGCCACGTCGGGGGCCGCCGGTCCCAGCTTGAGCTTCTTGTCCTCTTCCACGAGGTAGCGCTGGTCCAGCATGTAGGCCACGGCGTTCTCCAGCGTCACCTTGGCCAGGGACTCGGCCGCGGTGATGCGCCCTGAGTGGTACTCGGCCCGGCCCAGATCCAGTGCCTGCTTCACGAAGGACTTGCGATCCTGTGCCGAGCCCGCAGCCACCTCTGGCAGCGTCTGGGCGGCGATCAGGTACGCCTCGAGGTAGTCCCGCAGCAGGTCCGCCAGGAACTCCAGCTCCGGCCGCGCATGGGGCTCGGGCGCCACGCTCAGCGTGTCCCCCTGGTGCAGCACCAGCCCCATCCGCACCATCCGCTCCACCACCTCTGAGAAGATGGTGTCGAAGCTGGCGCCCACCCGGTAGATGAACTCCACCTTGAAGAGCCTCGAGAGCCACAGCGCCCGGGCCTTCACCTCGTCGAACGGCGCGGGAGCCCCCACCAGCAGCGCGTTGGCCACGAGGCTGCGCGCCGCCACCAGGTTCATCAGCGTGTTCTTGTAGAAGGACATCTCGCCGCGGCGGTCGTCCTCGGCCTGGTAGATGACCTCGCCGTGCGCCTTCTGCGTGCGCACCATCCCGTCAGAGCAGAAGGTACGCATGGCATCCTGGATGGCGCCCATCGCCTCCGGGTTGCTCGGCGAGTCCTTCAGCATCGTGGACAGTGGGGTCTTCTCCTCCTCGGCGATGCGGCGCAGGACGGTGATGCGGTCGGTCAGCTCGCGGCTCGTCATGCCGCGCCGACGGTGGGACAGCAGCGCCGCGCTCACCAGGGCGTGCGGCGTCACCGTGGACACCTTGCTGATGCCATACATCATCCGGTTGCCCAGGGCGCGCACCAGGCCCTTCTTCTGCTCGTCGGTGATGGGCTGGGCCGGATCGATCCCGCGGCTCTTCATCAGGTCCACCAGCGACAGGGGCTCGTCGAAGGTGAGGTGGATGCGGCCGTAGCGCGCCGTGAGCACCTTGGGCGTGCTCAGCAGGGCCTTGATGTCCTCGGGCTTCTTCTCGCCGCCGGCCAGCTCCTTCGAGTAGCTGCTCGACTCCACCACCTTCTCGTAGTCGATGGACACGGGCACGAAGGTGAGATCGTTGCGTGCGCCCTCGATCACGGACTCCACCTGCCAGGTGAACATGCCCAGCTTGGGCTGGAGCAGCTTGCCGGTGCGCGAGCGGCCGCCCTCGGGGAAGAACTCCTGGTGGACGCCGTCGTGGACGAGCTTCTTCACGTAGGCCTTGAAGGACGCGGCGTAGACCTTGTCGTCCTTGAAGGAGCGGCGCAGGAAGAAGGCGCCGCAGCGGCGCAGCAGGGGCCCGAGCGGCCAGAAGGACAGGTTGGCGCCCGCGGCCACCAGGGGCACGGAGTAGCCGCGGTTCCAGAGCACCCAGCTCATCACCAGGTAGTCCACGTGGCTCTTGTGCGAGGGGCACAGCACCAGCGGCGCCTTGCTGGCGGCCTTGAGGGCGCGGTTGAGCCCGGCCTCGTCCACCTCGATGCCGTCGTAGATGCGGTTGAAAACCCACCCGAGCACGGGCGAGACGAAGGCCAGCGTCGTGGGGCTGGGCTTGGCGGCGATGGCCTCCAGGTTGCGCCGGGCCTGGCGCAGCACGCTGTCCGGCTTGCGGTTGTCCTCGGTGGCCACCGTGTCCAGGGCCTTGCGCAGCGTGCGGTCGCGCAGCGTCTCCTCGAGGATGCGCACCAGGGGCTTCACCGGCGGCCCGAAGACGGCGCGCGTCTCGCGGGCCAGGTGGTGGTTGAGCGCACTGCGCACCTTGCGCGCGATGAGCTCGTCCGAGTCCTCCGGGTTCTCCTCGATGAAGCGCTTGAGATCGATGGGCTCGCCCACGCGGAACTGCGCGCGGCGGTAGTTGCGGAAGAAGGCCACCATCGAGTGCAGGAAGCCCGGGGCGTCCGGGCTGCCGAACACCCGGTCCAGCAGGCTTGGCTTGACGCGCGAGGTGCGCTTCTCCCAGACGAAGAGCTCGGGGACCAGGTAGATGGTCTTGTCCCCCTTGCGAGCCATGGCGACCAGGGCGGGGAAGGGGTTCTCCTCGATGTCCTTGCCCGCGGCGCTCAGGAGGGCCGTCTTCTTGAGGAAGATGAGGCCGCTGCCGCCCTGGCGCCGGGCATAGGTGAAGCGCACATCGAAGTCGCCGCGCTGGGCCGTCTTGCGGAAGGGGCGGGTGAACCAGGGACGCAGGTTCACCACGGCCCGCACGGGGGGCAGGGCCCGGCGCACCATGGCCCAGGCCAGGTAGAGGAAGTTGATCCACGCCGTGGTGCGCATGACGTGCACCACGAACCCCTTGGTGTGGAGCGAGCGCAGCTCATCCTCGGCCTCGGCGGGGAAGCGAACCCCGTCGAAGTAGCGCTGGCCGAGCACCCGGGACATGGGTCCGAACTCGTCCTTCAACGCCTCACTGTGATTCACAGCTTCTTGTGTCAATGCGGTGTCCACGTGCGGCCCCCCTGTTTCCACTCGAGCCTCGCTACATGTTCTCCGGAGCTGCGATACCCAGCAGCCCCAGGCCAGCGGCCAGGGCCGCCCGAGTCGCGTCCGTCAGCGCCAGCCGGGCCGCCTTCAGGGGCTCGTTGCCCTCCACGAGCACGCGCTTGGAGCGATCCTGGTTGCCCAGCGTGTAGTAGCGGCTGAACTCGGCGGCCAGGTCCAGCAGCCACCGGGCCACGAAGCTCGGCTCGGCCTGCTCCGCGGCCTCCTGCACCACCACGGGCAGCTTGGCGATGACGCGCAGCACGGCCTGCTCCTCCGGCAGGGTGAGCAGGGACGCGTCATACGAGGCCGGAGCCCCGCCGCCCCTGCGCAGGATGTTGCAGGTGCGCGCGTGCGCGTACTGGAGGTAGGGACCGGTGTGGCCGGTGAGGTTGAGGACGTCATCCCAGTCGAAGGTGTAGTCGGTGGCCCGGCGATTCTTCAGGTCTCCGAAGACGATGGCGCCCAGGCCGATCTGCTCGGCGAGGGCCTCCGGATTGTCCGTCTGGATGGCGCCTTCCTGGATGTTCTGCTGCACCTTCTCCATGGCGCGGGCCTTGGCCTCGTCGAGCACGTCATTGAGGAGCACCACGTTGCCCTTGCGGGTGCTCATCCCGTGCACGCGGCCGAAATTGATGTGCACCATGCGCTCGGACCACTCGCGGCCCATGGCCTTGAGCACCCGGAAGAGCTGCCGGAAGTGCAGCGCCTGATCCGTGGCCACCACGTACAGCGACTTCTCGAAGCGGAAGCGCTCGTGTCGATCGATGGCCGCCGCCAGGTCGCGCGTGGCGTACAGGGTGCTGCCGTCGTTCTTCTTGAGCAGCACCGGCGGCTCGTTTTCTGCGTAGGGCAGATCCACGATGGTGGCGCCCTGGGACTCCTTGACGCCCGGAGCGCGGGCGATCTCCTCGATCACCGGCTCCATCTTGCCCTGGTAGAAGCTCTCGCCCTCGATGTGCTCGAACTTGATGCCGAGCCGGCTGTAGATGCGCTCGAAGTCGCGCACGGACGTCTCGCGGAACTCCTTCCAGAGCGCGAGCGCGTCGGACTCACCGGCCTCCATGCGCCGGAAGAAGTCGCGGGCGCGATCGTCGAAGGCGGGCTCGGCCTCGGCGCGCTTGTTGGCCTTGACGTACACCTCCACCAGGTGGGCCATGTCCTTGCGGTGGGCCGGATCGCCGTACTCCTGGAAGCCCACGGCCACCAGGCCGAACTGCTTGCCCCAGTCGCCCAGGTAGTTGATGCCCTCGACGCGGTAGCCGAGCGCCCGGTGCAGGTTGGCCACGCTGTGGCCGATCATCGTCGAGCGGATGTGGTGGAAGGCGATGGGCTTGGCGATGTTGGGCGACGAGTAGTCCATGACCACCGTCTTGCCGGCGCCCACGTCACTGCCGCCGTAGCGCGTGCCCTGCGAGCGCGCCGCGTCGATGACCTCGGCGGTGAAGGGCATCTGCGCGAACTTCGCGTTCACGTAGGGGCCAGCGGCCACCACCTCCAGACCGGGCACCTTGACGCTCTGGGCGAGCGAGGCCGCGATGGCGGGGGGAGCCTTCTTCTGGGCCTTGGCCAAGGGGAAGGTGGGGAAGGAGAGGTCGCCGTGGGCCGGGTCGGCCGGCTTGATCTGGGAGTCGATCTCGGAGGCCGGCACGCCCAGGGCCTGGGCGAGCGCCTCGACGAAGGCAGTCCGATAGCGGGAATAGACGGAAGGATTCATTGGATCGCGCGGATACTAAGCGAAACCCGGGCGTAATCCGCGCACCTTCTGTCAACGCGTTGAGTCGCAGTGACCTTTCACGTGACGGCCGGGTTGCGGCGGCTCGGACGGACCACGGCGGCCACGGTGTCGAGCAGCCGCGGCAGTTGCAGTGGCTTTTCGAAAAATCCGTCGATGCGGTCCAGCCCCTGGCCCGCGCCGAGGCTGGAGACCTCGCTGGCGCCGGAGATGATGTAGACGGCCACGTCGGCCAGGGACTCGGTGCCGCGGATGAAGCGCAGCACGGAGCGCCCATCGTCCTCGCTCAGTCGCAAATCCAACAGCACCATGGCCGGGCGGATGTGCGAGAGGATGGAGCGAGCCTCGGAGGCCCCCGAGGTGGACATCACCCGGTAGCCCTCCTGCTCGAGCACCTGCTGGAGCACCTCGCGGCAGTCGGCGTCGTCCTCGACGAGCAGGATGCCGCCTGCGCGGGGGCCGGCCTGGGCGGAGTCGGGGGTGCTGACGGCGCCGGCGAACATGGGCAGCACCAGCTGGAAGGATGCTCCCTCACCCAGGGTGCTGGTGGCCTCCACCCGGCCGCCGTGGAGCGCGAGGATCTTGGCCACCAGCGGCAGGCCCAGGCTGCGCCCCTGGCCGCGGGTCCCCTCGGGCCGGTAGAAGGGATCGAAGACGTGCTCCAGGTCCTCCGAGCCGATGCCCGGCCCGGAGTCCTTCACGGTGAGCACGGCGAGCCCGTCCTCGATGGAGACGCGCAGCTCCACGGTGTCCTCGGCCTCGCAGCGGTGGATGCCGCTCTCCACGAGGTTCTGGATGGCCTCGGCGATGCGCTCGCGGTCGCCGCGGACGAAGACCTCGCCGGAGGGGGGCAGGGTGAGCTGCACCTTGGCCTGCTCGGCCATGGGGGTGAGGGTGCGGATGACCTCCTCGGCCACGGCCTTGAGGCCGAAGGGGCGCTGGTTGAGCTGCATCTTCCCGGCCTGGAGGCGGGACATGAGCAGCAGATCATTCACCATGCGCAACATGCGGTCCGCGCTGCGATCGCACACCTGCACCGCGCGGCGCTGGGCGTCGGAGATGGGCCCGAGCTTCTCGCGCCCCATCATGGCCAGGTAGGCCTTGAGGGTGGTGAGGGGGTTCTTCAGGTCGTGGGACACGTTGCCGAGCAGCTCGTCGCGGCTCTGCTCGAGGGCCTTGAGGCCGGCGATGGCCGTCTGGAGGTCCTTGTTGCGGCGGGCGCTGTCGTCGCGCAGGCGGGCGACTTCATAAGCGGCGGAGAGCTGGCCGGCGATGGCCGCCAGCAGCGAGTCCGAGAGCGAGCGGCGCGGGGCGATGATGGCCAGCACGCCGCTGATGCCCTGGGGGCCCTCGAGCGGCACGGCGACGGTTTCCTCGTCGCGGAGGATGGTTCGCTCGGCGAAGGCGCGGCCGACCAGGCCCTCCTCGGGGGTGGCGGCGGTGATGCGCTCGTCGTAGCGGCCGCGCACGTGCTCGACGTGGAGCTGGTTGCGCGAGGCGAGGAAGCGGGCCACGTAGCAGGCCTTGGCCTGCATCAGCCCGTGGATGATCTGGAGCTGGGAGCGGAGGGCCTCGGTGGGACCGGCGCTGGAGCTGATGTGCTGCGCCATCTCCACCAGGGCGCGCTCGGCGGCCTCGCTCTCCACGGGAGGCTGGGGCTTGACGGTGCGGCGGGGCTTCTTCGACTCGGGGCGGAGGGTGACGACCTCGGCCAGATGCGGAACCTTCTTCTTGGGCACGGAGCTACCTCGGCTACCAGGGGGCGGCGCGCCCGCCCACGTCCAGGGTGGGGTGACGCGCTCGCCGCTCAGGCCGATCCTGCGTCACCCGGCGCCGGGGTGAAACCCTTCCCGGGGCCACACCCGGAACAGGGCCGACCGGAGGACAATTGCCGTGTTGAATGGACGACAGGGCGGCGGGTGGGAGATATCCGACCCGCCAGGGCCCGGGCGCTCAGCCGCGGCGCTGCACCAGACCGTTGCCGTCGAGGTAGTAGGGGTCGGCCAGGGTCGCCTCCACCTTCTCACGGAAGCCCTGGACGCCGAAGCCGCTCTCCTGGAGCGAGGCGAGGGCGGCCACCTGCACGCGGCGCGCGGTATCGCCGGTGGTCAGCAGGCGGAGGATGGGCTCGCGCGCCGGCTCGTACTTCAGGGAGCCGAGCGCCTTGAGGGCGGCGATCTTCACGTCATCCGCCATGTCGTCGAGGTGGGGCACCACGGCCGGCGCGATGCGAGGGTCCTGCTTGCCGGTGACGTAGTGGAGGAGGACCACCTTCTTCTCGGGGTCGCGCATGTACTGGGCGCTCAGGGCGGTGAGCGTGTCCACGACGATGCCGACCACCTCGTTCTCGGGCAGGAGCGCCTCGAGGATGCGCAGGGCCCAGGAGGTGGCCTGCTCGGTCTTGCGCAGGAACTCGGTGACGGGGGCGAGGGCGTCCTTGCCGAAGCTCTTGACGAACTCGAAGACGAGCTCCTTCTCGTCGGCGTCCGTGGTGAGGGGCTCCACGGTGATGGTGTAGCGCTGCAGCAGGACGCTGACGGCCTCGGGGTACTTCATCTCCCCGAGCTGGTGGAGGGCCTTCTGGCGGGTGGTGGGGTCCCCGTACTTCTGGGTCACCTTGGACTTGAGCTTGAGGGCCTTCTCGGGACCGGAGCCGCCGAGGAAATCGAAGATGCCCATAGTGGGAGATGCTCCGAGGGTGAGAACGAGTTCTGTGGAGCGCCGTGTAGGACGCGGCGCAAGCTAACGCAAGAAGCTTGGATGGCCAGTGGCTGGCCGTCGATTACAACAGCAGGGTGCTGCGGACATCCGCCTGGTAGGCGCGAGCGAGCGTCTCGGCGGCCTGGCGGGCCTCGTGGGTGGGCTGCTCGGGCACCTTTACCTGGAGTGTGAGGTAGAGGTCGCCCGGGGGGCCGCCCTTGAGCGCGGGCGAGCCCCGGCCCTTGAGCCGCATGCGGCGGCCGGACTGGGAGCCCTCGGGCACCTTCACCGTCACCTCTCCCTGGAAGGTGGGCACGCGGACCTCGGCGCCGAGCATGGCCTCGGTGACGGTCACCGGCAGGTCCATGTAGAGGTCATCTCCCTCGCGGCGCACGAGGGGGTGCTCCTGGACGATGGTCTCGATGTAGAGGTCACCCGGGGGGCCGCCGAGCGTGCCCGCGGCGCCCTGGCCGGCCAGCCGCACCTTGGAGCCCGTCTGGACGCCGGCGGGGATCTTCACGGTGAGCCGGGCCGTCTCCTCCAGGACACCCGTCCCCTGGCAGGAAGGGCAGGGCGGGGCGGCGCGGCCGGTCCCGCGGCAGGTGGGGCACGTGCCGCTCGAGGCCATGCCCAGGATGCCGCCGCCGCGGCGCACCTTCCCGGTACCTCCGCAGGTGGCGCACGTGGTGGGGGTCCCCACCTGGCCCGAGCCCTGGCAGCGCTGGCAGCGGCCGGGGCGCTGGAGCGAGATGCTGCGCTCGGTGCCGGTGAGGGCCTCGTTGAAGCTGAGCGTGAGCCGGGCGGTGATGTCCTCGCCGGGGGTGGGCCCTGCGGTCCGGCCTCCTCGACCGGCGCGTCCGAAGAGCTCGTCCACGTCCACGCCGCCGCCGCCGCCCGCGCGGCTGAAGATGTCGCCGAAGATGTCGCCCAGGTCGAAGTCCGCGCCGCCACCGCCGCCGCCGAAGGGCCTGCCACCGGCGGCCTGGGCGGCCTTGTAGGCGCGGTACTGCTCGGCCTTCTTCTCGTCGAAGCCGAACTGGGCGGCCTCGTCGCCGAACTCGTCGTACAGCTTGCGCTTGCGCTCGTCCGAAAGCACTTCAAAGGCCGAGTTGAGCTGTTTGAACTTCTCCTCGGCCGCCTTGTCGCCCGGGTTGACGTCGGGGTGGTACTTGCGAGCGAGCTTGCGGAAGGCCTTCTTGATTTCGTCGGCCGATGCCGTCCGGGACACGCCGAGAATCTGGTAGTAGTCGTCCGCCATAAGGTGCTGCCCTCCGAAACTGCAAGAACGTAACCAGCCGTCCGGCGATCGCCAGCACGGCGTGTGGCCCAAGGTCCGGATGTATAAAGTGGCCGGAGGGTCATGAGGGAGAGCATGGGAGTACCACGCGGACGAAGAGCGAAGACCGGGCTGGTGGTGGGCTGGCTCGCGCTGGTGCCGGTGGCGGCTGCCGGGCAGGCCGCTCCCGAGGCCTCCCAGGGGGCGGCCGCGGCGGAGGGCCGGGTCATCGACCGGGTGGTGGCGGTCATCGGCAACCAGGTGCTCACCCTGAGCGAGCTGGAGTTCGAGACGCGGGTGGCGCTGGTGCAGCGAGGAGGCGTGCGGGCGGCGGAAGCCCGGCTCGACGAGCAGACGCTCCGGGGGGCGCTCGAGCTGGCCATCAACCAGCGGCTGCTGGTGGCGGGGGCGGATCGTCTGCAGGCCTTCGCGGCGGAGCGCTCGGAGGTGGAGGCTCGGCTGAAGGTCTTCCGGGAGCGCTTCGAGGACGAGACGGCGCTGCTGGCGTTCCTGGCCCGGCATGACGCGGACCTGGAGCAGTTGTTCGCGGTGCTGGAGCGGGGAGTGCGGGCCGAGCGCATCCTGGACAGCCGGTGCCGCCTGCGGGCGCAGGTGAGCGAGGCGGAGACGCGGCGGTACTGGGAGGAGCACAAGGCGGCCCTGGGAGGACCGTACGAGTCGGTGCGGGAGGCCCTGAAGGAGAAGCTGATCCGGGAGCGCTACAGCCAGCTCGCGAAGGAGGAGTTCGCCCAGGTGAGGGCGGGCGCGAAGGTGCGGCGGGTGGCTCCCTTCGCCCGGGAGGCGCTGCCATGAGGCGGATGCGCGAGGAGCCCCAGCCGACGGAGCAGGCGACGCCGGAGTCCCCGTACCGCATCCGCAGGATGACGCGCGAGGACCTGCCGGCGGTGATGGATCTGGAGAAGGCCTCGTTCAGCAACCCCTGGTCGTTCGAGCTGCTGCAGCGCGAGCTCGGCCACGACTGGTCCGTCATCTTCCTCCTGGAGGAGTCTCTGATGGAGGGAGGGCGGCGGCTGCTGGGCATCTCCATCTTCTGGATCGTCCACGACGAGGTGCACGTGCTGAACGTGGCGACCGCGCCGGCGCACCGCAGGCGTGGGGTGGGGCGCCGGCTGATGGAGGCCACCCTGGCCGAGGGGCGGTCGCGCAAGTGCAGCCTGGCCACGCTGGAAGTGCGTAAGAGCAATGATCCGGCCATCCACCTGTACAAGTCGTTCGGCTTCCGCCCGGTCGGGGTGCGGCCGAACTACTACGTGGACGAGGGCCGGGCGCCCGAGGACGCGATCGTGATGGTCCTCGACTTCTAGCTGCCGGGGGAGTAGAGGACCGGCCCCGCCAGGAGTGAGTAGGAAAGGATGCCCGTGCCGTCCACGGTTGGAACGCCGTGGGCCAGCAGTGCTTGACACAGGGTACTCCCTCCCTATACTCGCGGCCCTTTTTCAAGCGCAGTTGTAGGTTTGTATGCGCCCCTGGGTACACCCGCCCGGGGCAAATCGGGAAGGAAGAGAAGCTCAGTGCCAACCATCAGCCAGCTGGTCCGCAAGGGCCGCGAGAAGTTGAACATCAAGGGCAAGAGCCCCGCTCTGAAGGAGTGCCCTCAGAAGCGTGGCGTCTGCACCCGCGTGTACACCACGACGCCGAAGAAGCCGAACTCGGCGCTCCGCAAGGTGGCGCGTGTTCGTCTGACGAACGGGATCGAGGTCACCTCGTACATCCCGGGCGTGGGTCACAACCTCCAGGAGCACTCGGTGGTGATGATCCGCGGAGGCCGTGTGAAGGACCTCCCGGGCGTTCGCTACCACATCATCCGCGGAACGCTGGACTCCGTGGGCGTGGCCGGCCGCAAGCAGGGCCGTTCCAAGTACGGCGCCAAGCGCCCGAGCTGATTCGGGTCGATCACCTTCGTTTCATTCGCATAGGTCGCTTGCCCCGCACCCTGGGGAGTCTCCTCGATATCGCCAACGCAGTTGAAGCCCCACCAATTGACTCCCAGGTGCATGGGAGAGGGGCGTAAGGGATGGAAAGCAATGCCTCGTCGTCGCGTAGTAGCCAAGCGCAAGATCCTTCCTGATCCGAAGTTCCAGGATCGCCTCGTCACGAAGTTCGTGAACGACCTGATGCGCAAGGGGAAGAAGTCCATCGCCGAGCGGGTGTGCTACGGCGCCTTCGCCCTCATCGAGGAGCGTGCGAAGGAGGATCCCCTCAAGACCTTCAAGAAGGCCCTGGACAACGTCAAGCCCGTGCTCGAGGTGAAGAGCCGCCGCGTCGGTGGCGCCACCTACCAGGTGCCCGTGGAGGTCCGTCAGGATCGCCGCGTGGCGCTGGGCATGCGCTGGATCATCACCTACGCCAAGGCGCGCGGTGAGAAGACGGCCATGGAGAAGCTGGCGGGCGAGATCATGGACGCCGCCAACAACCGTGGCAACGCGGTGAAGAAGCGCGAGGACACGCACAAGATGGCCGAGGCCAACAAGGCCTTCGCCCACTACCGCTGGTAGTCCTTGGCGTCCTGAAGTGCCCGACACCCGGATGCGGCCCCCCGCGTCCGGGTGTTTCAGGTCTTTGACAACCGTTTCGTTGGTTTCGTGGTGGGAAGGGCAGGGGAGCACGCCCCATCCCGTTCTGGAGAGGTTCGGAGAAATGCCTCGCGAGTATCCGCTCGAGCGCTATCGCAACATCGGCATCATGGCGCACATCGATGCCGGCAAGACCACGACCACGGAACGGATCCTGTTCTACACAGGAGCCATCCACAAGATGGGCGAGGTGCATGAAGGCACCACGACCACGGACTGGATGGTGCAGGAGCGCGAGCGCGGCATCACCATCACCTCGGCCGCCATCACCGCCTTCTGGAGCCGGAACGATCAGAAGTTCCGCATCAACATCATCGACACCCCGGGGCACGTGGACTTCACCATCGAGGTGGAGCGCAGCCTGCGCGTGCTGGACGGGGCGATTGCCGTCTTCGACGGCGTGAACGGTGTGGAGCCCCAGTCCGAGACGGTCTGGAGGCAGGCGGACAAGTACAAGGTCCCCCGCATCTGCTTCATCAACAAGATGGACCGGGTGGGCGCGGACTACGAGATGTCCGTCAACACGATCCGCGAGAAGCTGGGCGCCCGTCCGGTGCGCCTGCAGCTTCCGCTGGGCGCCGAGGACAAGCACCGCGGGGTCATCGACCTGGTGCGGATGAAGGCCCTCGTGTTCCACGACTCGGAGCAGGGCAGCCGGTACGACGTGGTGGACATTCCCACGGAGTTCCTCGAGCAGGCCACTGCGGCCCGGAACGAGCTCGTGGAGACGGCGGCCGAGCAGGACGACGCGCTCACCGAGAAGTTCCTCGAGGGTAAGGAGCTCACCGAGGAGGAGATTCGCGGGGCCATCCGGAAGGGGACCCTGGGGCTGAAGATCTTCCCCGTGTTCTGTGGCTCGGCCTTCAAGCACAAGGGCGTGCAGCCGCTGCTGGACGCGGTGGTGGACTACCTGCCCAACCCGCTCGAAGTGCCTCCGGTCCACGGCAAGAACCCGAAGGGCGACGACGAGACGCGTCAGACGGACGACAAGGCGCCCTTCAGCGCGCTGGCGTTCAAGATCATGAACGATCCGGCGTTCCAGTCGCAGACGCTGACGTTCCTGCGCATCTACTCGGGCAAGCTGGAGGCGGGGACGGCGGCGTGGAACTCGGTGAAGGGCAAGCGCGAGCGCATCAGCCGCCTGGTGCAGATGCGCGCGGACAAGAAGGACGAGGTCCAGGAGTGCTACGCGGGTGACATCTGCGCGGTGGTGGGCCTGAAGCTGGCGACCACGGGCGACACGCTCTGTGACGACAAGCACCCCATCATCCTGGAGCGGATGGAGTTCCCCGAGCCCGTCATCGACGTGGCCATCGAGCCGAAGTCCACGGCGGACCAGGACAAGATCATCACCAGCCTGGCGCGCCTGGCGATGGAGGATCCGTCCTTCCGCGTGAAGACGAACGAGGAGACGGGGCAGACCATCATCGCCGGCATGGGCGAGCTGCACCTGGAGATCATCGTCGACCGGCTCCTGCGCGAGTTCAAGGTGGACGCCAACGTGGGCAAGCCCCAGGTGGCCTACCGCGAGACGATCACCAAGGCGGTGGACAGCGAGGGCAAGTACATCCGCCAGACGGGTGGCAAGGGCATGTACGGCCACATCAACCTGCGGGTGACGCCCAACGAGCCGGGCGCGGGCTTCGCCTTCGAGGACAAGGTCGTCGGCGGGGCGGTGTCCAAGGAGTTCATCGCCGCGGCGAAGCAGGGCGTCCAGGAGGCCATGCAGAGCGGCCCCATCGCGGGCTACCCCATGCTGGACATCAAGGTGGAGGCCTACGACGGCTCGATGCACGACGTGGACTCCAACGAGATGGCCTTCAAGATCGCCGGCTCGATGGCCTTCCGGGACGCGGTGCGCAGCGCGGACCCCGTGCTCCTCGAGCCCATCATGGACTGCGAGATCATCACCCCGGACGACTTCACGGGTGATGTCATCGGCGACCTGAATGGCCGCCGCGGGAAGATCCTGGGCATGGAGCCCCGGCCGGGAGGCGTGCAGGCGATCCACGCCCAGGTGCCGCTCGCCAAGATGTTCGGGTACTCGACCGACCTGCGCAGCCGCAGCCAGGGAAGAGCCACCTATACCATGCGGTTCAGCCACTACGCCCCGGCCTCGAAGGACGCACTGAACCGGTGAAGTAACCGGCTCCCTGGAAGGGGAGCAGGCGATTTCGATTGACGTTTTTGCAGGTTTGGAGCACGACGCAGCACCTTTTCTCGATTCGGCCGGTGCGCCGGTCTCGCGAGGAGCAGCAATGAGTAAGGAGAAGTTCGACAGAAGTTTGCCGCACGTCAACATCGGCACCATCGGCCACGTTGACCACGGCAAGACGTCCCTGACGGCGGCCATCACCAAGGTGCTGGCGAAGACCGGCGGCGCGACCTTCCTCGCGTACGACCAGATCGACA
>NZ_PZOX01000024.1 GCF_003044305.1 Vitiosangium sp. GDMCC 1.1324
TATTACCAGGCTCTTCCCAACATGCCCGAAACCCGGTTGCGCCCTCTCATTGAACGCTTCGCCCAACTCGTCTACGAGCAGCTCGTTTTCCGTGAAGCCTTTGGCCTTTTATGAGGGGATGCCTCAGGGTCGACCCAGCAAAGTCCCGGTTCAACAATCTCGACGAAACCACGCAGATCGGCCAAAACCAGATCTTCTTCCCCAAAAACGGCAACACGCCGTCAGCCAACCCATATGACGATCACATGATATTGTTCGAGGCCAAGGTGAATCAGGCGGAGTATGATTACATCCGGAACACCTTGGGCTCCAACTATACCCCCAATGCCCTCCCCAAACGCATTGAATTTCCTCCCAATGCGGGGAGCCCTGATGTGCCCGCCAATGCGCTGAGTGGCGATGAATCCATAGAAGTCAAGGCGGCCTGGCGGGAGCTGTCTGATGATTTGATCAAATCGGGTCGCTACCACACAGCCGAGGCCCTGTTCTACGTCAAGGGTACGAACCATGCTGGACCGGGTGTGAGCAGTCCCGAGCCGCGGGTGGGCACTTTCGGTCTGGTCGGTCTGCACATTCTGCGCAAGACGAAAAACTACCCTGCCTTTATTTATACCACCTTCGAGCATGTGGATAACTTGCAGAAGGATGACAACGCTTCCAGCCCGCAAGATGCTGAAGACACCGGCCTGTATGTCATCACCCTCTATGACACAATGAATTACAGGCAATCCATCAAGACTCCGCAGGCCGTCAAAAATCCGCATGCCATTGTCAATACGGGGACCGGCCACCTCCAGTCATTTGCGCTGCCCCTGGAAGGCGCGGTGGACGCAGCCCACGGCTATCCGATCATTTCCGGGTCATTCAACTTTCCTTCCGGCTTTGCAGGCCCGATCAAGGTCGGGGTATCACATGCAGTGACAAACGCCGTCACGACTGCCAACAATGAAGTCAGTGCAGCCATGGCCAGCGCGCCCGCGTTCAATAATTCGGTGTGGAAATATTATCGTCTCGCGGGAGTGCAGATTCTCCCCGTGAATGAGGACAGCCCCACCGCGGGCTCCATCCCGGGTAAGCTCAATCCGCTCACCGAGGACTTCTACCTGGCAAACACTGTGATCGAAAGCAGCCAGCCTGGTATCCAGTTGTTCAAAGGCGCGGTCTCGGATCCTGGCACTCGCGGCGCAGCGGCCAATCAATTGATAAACGAGCGCGAAACGCCGAACATCCTGCAAGTGCGGGGATTGCCCGCGACTTCCAACCAGGTGGTGATGGGGGGATGCATGGGTTGCCATGGCAACGCACAATACCCCAGGGCCCGAGGCGAGGAGGGGCCCGGTCCGACCATCTTCAACTTCCTGACCACTGAGGACACCTTGTCGGGCAGGGGCTTCAAGGTCGATGTGCGGCCCACAAGCCTTGGGGAGGTGAGGACAAGGGCTCAAGTGTATATCAAATAATCGATAGGCGAGGTGGAGGCGCGGGCCGCCAGCGGGAGCTGCTCGAGGCGGCCCGCGCTACACCTCGAAGCGGATGGCGTGACTCCCCCTACTTCACCACCGCGATGGCGAAGCCGCCCCATGCGCGCTTCCCTTCCGTCTCCTGCCCGAGAACCTGGTGCTCTCCGAGTGAGAGTCCACAGGACAGGAGCAACCCGGTAAGGCGCTCGCTCACCGGCGGACGGCTATCGATGCCGAATTTCAGCGGCTCTCCGCTGGCCCTGGTCCCCGCTCTCGCCAGACGCCAATAGAACGCCCGCGATTCGAGCGACTCGGTCGTGAAGTAGTCAAACGCGACAACGCTGCCCCTGGCCGTGCTGGCGATCTTGCGCAGGGTGTCCTCGACGGCTTGCTTCTCCAGGTAGATGAGCACTCCCTCCCACAGGAAGAGCGCCGGTTTGCCGATGTCAAAACCCGCGTCCACGAGCCGCTCGAGCCAGTCCTCCTTCTCGAAGTCCGCTGAGACAAACGTGACCCGGGCCGAGTCGAGGCCCGCCGTCTTCACCATCTCCCGCTTGAGCGCCTGTGTTTTCGGTGTGTCGACCTCGAAGACGCGGATCGCCCCGTCCTCCGGGAGCCTGAATGCGCGCGTGTCGAAACCCGCCCCCAGAATGACGAACTGGCTGATGTCCGCGAGGTATCGGTCCACGGCGGCGTCGAAGAACGAGATCCGGGCAGAGGCCTGGTACCGTGGGGGCACCTCGCCCTCGAAGGGGTATCGGAAAGCCCTGGGCACGTAGCCCGTCAGCCGGTGGGCGAACAGCATGGGGCCGGCCGTGAGGCGCGGGCCCAGGGATGGCACGCCGGGCAGTACCCGCATCAGCAGATCCGCCCCCTCGTCCTTCCTGGTCCCCAGGAGGTGCTCGACCCAGCGTGCGGACAGCGGTCCTTGCGCTGTTGTCGATACGCCCGATCCGCGCCGGACGATGAGGCTGCCAGTCCAGATGACGTAGCCGAGCAGCGTCACGGGGAACAGAAGACCGCTGAGGATGTAGAAAACGCCAGCCGCGATGAGAGGGTGCATGTCATCAGCTCTTTTCCGAGTCCAAGCCTGCCTCGTGGTGCACTCTGCGTGATATCGGAGCCCCTCGGGAATCCGCTGGCGGACCGACCACTCGAGTCAACCTCTCGCGACAACGACGTTGACACTCACTGGAGCCAGGGCCCTTTGTTCCTCCTCGTGTCGTGCCGGGTCACCTCTCTCTCGTTCTTTGATTCCCTCTCGGGGAGTTCTTTGACACCCTCTCGGGGCCTCACGAGCCAAAGAGGAGTTCCCCATGTCCACCCAGACTTCCATCCAACTCAATGACGGCCGTTCCATCCCGCAGGTCGGGCTCGGCGTCTGGCAGGCCTCCAACGAGCAGGCGGCACTTGCCGTGCGCACCGCGCTCGAGGCCGGCTACCGCCATGTCGACACGGCCGCGATCTACGACAACGAGAAAGGCGTCGGCGAGGGCCTGCGCGCCTCCGGCGTGAAGCGCGAGGAGGTCTTCGTCACCACCAAGCTGTGGAACAATGCGCAGGGCGGCGACAGTGCGCTCACGGCCTTCGACCAGAGCCTGAAGCGCCTCGGCCTCGATTACGTCGATCTCTACCTGATCCACTGGCCGGCGCCGCGCAAGGGCCTCTACGTCGAGAGCTGGAAGGCGCTGAAGCGCCTGAAGGAAGAGGGCCGCGCCAGGTCCATCGGCGTCTCGAATTTCACCGCCGAGCATCTCGACCGCATCATTGGCGAGACCGGCATCGTCCCGGTGCTGAACCAGATCGAACTGCATCCGCGCTTCCAGCAGAAGGCGCTGAGCGAGGCCCATGCCAAGCGCAACATCGTCACCCAATCCTGGAGCCCGCTCGGCCAGGGCCAGCTGCTGTCCGATCCGGTGATCGGCCAGATCGCCGCCAGGCACGAGCGCACGCCGGCGCAGGTGGTGATCCGCTGGCACATCGACAGCGGCCTGGTCGTCATCCCGAAATCGGTGACGCCCACCCGCCTCCAGGAGAACTTCAATGTCTTCGGCTTCAGACTCGATGCAGAAGACCTGGCGCAGATCGCGAAGCTCGATAACGCGAATGGTCGCATCGGTCCCGATCCGATGACAGCGACATTCTGACGCGGTCGACGAGGGCTCCGACGCAGGTGACACCGGGTAGGCTGGCGGCGGCGGATTGGCACAAGGCAGCTTGAACGGCTCGAAGCCGGGCCTTGGGATTCCCCGAGACGGTGTCAAAGAACTCACCCAAAACGGTGGTCAAAGAACCCGAACTGAGTGGCGGCAGAGCGGGTGTCACGCGGGACCCAAGCAACAGGTAGGCAGGCCTCGCCTGGACGGGTGAACCGACCCGCCTCCAAGTCTTTCCGAGGACTTGCTAGAACCTCTCCGATGGCCCTCGCTCCGACGCTGTACGACTTCCAGATCGCCTTGAGCCACGTCGATCGTTCCATCGACCAGCCTCAGCTGAGCATCAAGGTTGCGCGCCACCCGTCCGAGACCATGCAGCGCGTCTGGCTGCGGGTACTCGCGTTCTGTTGGCTTTGGGAGGAGCGGCTCACCTTCGGTAAGGGCCTGGGCGAACCCGATGCGCCAGACCTCGAGTGCCGCGACTACACCGGCCTGGTCACTCGCTGGGTGCGCGTTGGCAAGGCGGACCCGCTGAAGGTCCAGCGCGCGGTCGATCAAAACCCGCACGCGAAGGTGTCGGTGCTGTTCGAGTCCCCCCAGCGGCTCGAGGCGTTCCTCTCCGAGGCGCGCGAAGCCAAGGCGACGCGCGTGGCGAAGGCCGAGCTCGCCGCGATTGATGCCGAGCTGCTGCGCGCGCTCTCCGGCTTCGAATCGCGGCGGATCCAACTCTCGCTGACCTTCGTCGGCGATCATGTCTATGCCGACTGCGAGGGGCAAAGCTTCGACGGTCCGCTGACCCGTGGAGCCCCGTGAAGCTTGAGCGCCACGTCGGAGGGCTCTCGCTCACGCGCAAGGCGAACTACCTGCGTGCGCGGGGCTGGCGCGAGGAGGCAGGCGGCTGGTCGAGCGAGATCTTCGGCCTGTTGCCCCTGGCCAAGGCTATTCACCACCAGCTCACCGACGACCTCAGTCAGGCGCTCCGGGAGCGGGGCTGGCAGGTGCTCGGGTTCTCTGAGCGGGGCTATGTGCGGATGCGCGATGGCGAGCGCGGCAAGTCGTGCTCGTTGCCCAAGGCGCTGCGCATCCAGGCCCGCCGCGAGAAGCGGCCCGTCGCCGAGCTCACCTATGCGCTGTTCCTCGCGGCACTGCTCGAGGGCGAGGGCCCGTAGTATTTGTCGAGTTCTTCTGGTCGCATGTTCTTGCTGGAGATCTTTCTTTCCTTCTCGCCTGTTCTGAACATGAACTGTTCCTCTCAAAGTAGCCCCAGGGGATGCCAGGCACACAGACACAAATCCGGACCTCGGTTGAAGCCGGTACAGGGACCATGAAAGAGTCGCCCACCGAGAAGTGGTGGACGTGGGCCGGGGAGAAGACCTCGTCCGGCGAATCCGTCCCCGGTGGACCCCCATCAAACCCGTGAAAATACGCCACGAGATAATGCAAATCATTCACGGTGCCAGGGGCCGGGACGGGTGGGAGCCGGAGCCCGATGCGCACGAGGAGCCGTGACAGGGCCACGCATGGAGTCAAGTGCCCTCACTGCTCGAAGCCAGGCCTTGGAGCGGCGCCTGACGGTGAATCTGGTGCGCCAGTCGCCGCCCGTCTGATTGAATTGACGAGCCGACAAGCCGTCGGCGTCCGAAATCGCGGAGGAGATGCAACGTGGGAATGAGCTTTGGCGGCGCCATCATTGATTTTGACTTTCACACCGTCGTCGATGAGCTCCTCGATGAGGCCTTTCGGATCTTCATCACCGGCAACGAAACGGCTGACGAGCTGAGGGTGAAGCGCTTGCAAGAAGCGGGTGCGGTCGCGCTGCAGGAGCTCGAGGTTTCCGTCAACCTGGGGGATGCACCGCTCGAGTTCGGTGACTTGCTGGGCGCTTCGTTCGACCAGTACGCGGTGGGCATGGTCGGAAAAAAGACCGTCGTGATCGGCAGGTTCATCGGGCTCGATCAGGACAGCTACACCGGTGGTTTCCAGGCGTGCTCTCGCAAGCACGGCCCGGTGTTCGTGTTCTCGTTCGACGACTCGAGCGGCACCTACATGTTCTCGCTCTTTCGGAACGGCGAGCGGGTCCGCTTCCGCAGCCGGGGGAATGGCATGTCCGACGACGAGGGCACGCCGCTCCCGGGCGAACCGACGAAAGAAATCCACCCGTTCGATCATCAGATGGCCGCGCTGGAGGCGTTCGTGGGCCGGTCGTTCCACGACCTTCAGGAAGTGAAGATGGAGCGCTTCGACGAAGCATGAGCAGCGCGGAGGCGTGGTTTGCACAGCCACTCGCGCTCGAACCAGCCGCTTGAGCTCCGGGTGTCCCACGCCCCCCTCACGTGCTCGTTCGTCGCTGGAGGGGCGCACTGGCACTCCGACCGGCCCCGCCAGGGCTCATCAGGCCCTGACCTGGTTGGAGGACCTGGCAGCGTCAGCCCTGGATGACGAGCCGGTACGACTTGCGCTTCCCGTCCTTCGTCCACACCAGCAGCGTCGTCTCCCCCTTCTTGACGCCGGTGACGCGGAGCACCTTCTCCGAGCCATCGCCGCCCGTGGCGACGTCGGCGAACTCCTGGCTGCCCAGCGCGACACGGGTGATGTCCTTGGCATCCAGGATGCGCACCTCGCCCTTGTTCAGGGTGAGCGTTTCATCATGGGCCGGAGCGGCCTGGCCCTGGGCCGGAGCGGGCGCCTGCTCCGAGCGCGCCTCCGTGCCGAACACCGTCACCGCCAGGACCGCGACCACTCCGACAAGCTTCTTCACGTGCATGGGTGTCTCCCTTTTTCGACCTTCTGCCCGGGTGACACCGGTGGCGGCGCGGTGTTGCACGGCGGCGCGAAAATAATTCTCGGCCCCCCGCTCAACGGGAGCTGGCAAGGAGCGCGGAGAGGCTCTGGTCGAGCTGGTGGGGCACGTCGCGCAAGAGGCTGTACAGCTCGCCCTCGGACAGGTGGAGACGCTCGGCGAGCCGGGCGCGGGTGCCCGCGAGCACCTCATCGCGGGCGCGGGCGAGCCACCGGGAGACGGTGGACTTGTGGGTGCGGTACATGGTGCCGATGCGCTCCAGGCTCAGCCCCTCGACGAGGTGGAGGCGCAGCACGGTGCGCTCGCGCGAGGGCAGGGCCGAGAGTGCCTCGGCGAGCGCGGCCTGGAAGTCGGCCCGGTGGCGCTGGCGCAGGTGCTCCAGCTCGGGGTGAGAGCCAGGGACGGTGGCGTCGGCGAGGGCCTCCTCCTCGGCGCGGGCCTGCCGCGAGGCGGTGCGGCGCAGGTTGAGGGCGGTGCGAACGGCGGCGGCGCGCAACCACGCGGCGAGCGGCCCCTGGCCCTGGTACTCGGCCATGCGGGGAGGACGGCCCGGCTCGGAGGTGAGGAGCTTCTCGCGCAACACCTGGCACACCTCGGCGGCGGTATCGGCGCCCGGGTGCACGCGAGCGACGGCGGCGGCCACCTTCGGGAAGAAGTGCGATTCCAACGCGGCGTGGGCGGCGGCATCCCCGTGCAGACAGGCACAGGCGAGGAACAGGTCCGCGGCGGGGACGGCGCGCAGGGAGCGCTCGGGCTCCTCGCTCGGAGGGAGTCGCTCGGCGAGGTGGCGCAGGAAGACGGCCTCGTCGAGCCGTACCCGGGGCCAGGCCGCGCGAGCCGACGCGAGCAGCTCCGCGAGCACCGCCTCCAGCGAGGGCAGCTCCGCGTAGGCACGAGCCGAGGGCCGCAGATGAGAAGCGAACACGCTGGCGAGCGAGGACGGAGGAGGCATGAAGGGGACCCTGGCGGGATTACAGACTGGAACGGGGCTCTCGTCCTTTCTTACAGGGTCTGGGAAGGCGGGTTGAGCGGGGAGGAAGGAGAATTCCACGTGTGGGCAGAGGTCCGCCTCTCGAGGTGCGAGGCGGAGGACACGGGAAGTGACGAGGTTGAGACTGCGGGTCCGACCGGGGAACGAGCGGGCCCACGCCACTCCGCGGCACACCCCATGCTTGTCCATGCGGGGACAGGTCTGGCGAAAGTGGTACTCGGGGCGGTGGTGGGGGTGGAGATGGGGGTGAGGGAGCTGAAAGAAGAAGCGTTGGACCTGTATGCACGGCGGAAGTTCGCCGAGTGCGCGCGCACGTACGGCAAGCTGCTGGAGCTGGAGCCGAGGGATCCGCATCTGTACGTGCGCCACGCGGAGGCGTGGAGACGAGCGGGGGACAGGAAGAAGGCGATCACCTCGTACCGGACGGCGGCGGAGCTGTTGCTGCAGCTGGGGTGCGAGGCGAGGGCGAGGGCTGCGTTGAAGGTAGCGCTCGAGCTGGACCCGAGGGACACGGAGATAGCGCGAGCACTGGAGCGGCTGTCACCCACGTACGCGCCGCGCCGCGAGGAGGTGCACCTGCCTCCGCCAGCACCCAAGCCCCCATCGAGCATCCCCGAGCAGAAGCGGGACATGGTGGAGCTGCACACGAGGCAGGCGAACGTACCGGGGCGGCTGGCACTGCCACCGGCGCCGGCAGCGCCCGCGGGGCCACAACCCTCGCCAGCGGAGGTGCGGAGACTGTCCGGGAACACGCTGGCGATGAGGGCGGCGCCGGGGACGCGCTGGCTGGTGGTGTCCTCGCGCACGCCGCTGACGGCCTACGAGGTGGATGACCTGGACCGGGTGCTGTCGAGGGAGTTCACGCTGGAAGTCACGGTGGAGGCGCCCGAGGGGTGAAGTGCGCGCACCGGAACGAATCGACGATGAAGGCGTCCGCGATGGAGAACTCGAGGATGGCGGTCCCAGGCTTTGACTCGGGCCGATTCCTGAGCTGACCATCTCCAAGGCGGGCCATCGCGCAGATGGGGACCGTGTCACCGCTGTCTACACAATGGGCCGCGAGTACCTGCGCCTGCCCCGGATTTTGTGGACACACCTCATAAGCCGGCTACACGGGAGGTAGTGTTCATGGAGCGAAGGAAAAGGCGGAGTTTCACCCCGGAGTTCAGGTCCGAGGCGGTCCGGCTGGTGCGCGAGGGCAGCAAGAGCCTGCCCCAGGTGGCCAAGAACCTGGACCTGACCGAATCGGCCCTGCGCAACTGGGTGCATGAGGCCGACGGAGGCAATGACAAGAGCCCGGCAGGCGCGCTCTCCACGGCCGAGCGGGAGGAGTTGCTGCGGCTGCGCAAGGAGGTGCGTCATCTGGAGATGGAGCGCAGCTTTCTAAAAAAAGCGGCGGCCTTCTTCGCGAAGGAGACCTCGAGGTGAAATTCGAGTTCATCGAGGCGGAGAGGGCCCATTTCCTCGTGGACATCATGTGCCAGCAACTGGGCGTGTCGCGTTCGGGCTACTACGAGTGGAGGGAGCGTCCGGAGTCCGAGCGAGACAAGGCGGACCGGGCCCTGGCCGAGGTCGTGACGTCAGTGCACCAGGAGAGCCGCGGCAAGTACGGCAGCCCGCGCGTCCACGCGGAGCTGCGTGCCCGCGGGCAGCGCGTGAGTCGCAAGCGCGAGGCCCGCCTGATGAGCCAGCAGGGCTTGGCTGCTCGCAAGAGACGTCGCTTCGTGCGCACGACGGACTCACGCCACAACTAGCCCGTGGCTCCCAATCTCCTCAAGCGCGACGTCTCCCCCGGCCAGCCCAACTGCACATGGGCCACGGACATAACCTACGTGGGGACGAGGTAGGGCTGGCTCTACCTGTCCGTCGTCATGGACCTCTTCTCACGCAAGAAGGTGGTGGGCTGATCCATGAGCGAGCACATCGACAGGCACCTGGTGCTCAACGCGCTGGACATGGCTCTCAAGGGACGCCAGCCACCACGGGGGCTGCAGCACTACTCGGACCGGGGCAGTCAGTACGCCAGCACCGACTACCGGCAGGCGCTGGCCTCTCGCGGGATTCAATGCAGCATGTCGCGCAGGGGCAACTGCTGGGACAACGCCGTGGTTGAGAGCTTCTTCAGCAGCTTGAAGTTAGAGTTCGTCTACACCACCGACTTCGCCACGCACGAACAGGCTTGGCTGGCTGTCTTCGAGAACATAGAGGTCTTCTACAATAGGCAGCGGCGGCACTCTTCGCTGGGCTACGTCAGTCCAGTAGATCTTGAGCTTGCGGCCTTACCGTAGAAGTTGGCAGCATAACCCCACTGTCCACGTAACCGGGCAAGCCCATTCACCTGCTGGTCGACCTCGCGGTCACCATAAACCTGCTGATGAGATGTCACGATGAATGGGATTTCCGTCCCGTCCATGAGAGTCACCTAGCGTGAGGTCGCGGAGGGGATATAGCAACACCGAGTTGCCTGCACACAGCACGGGCTCGAACGCCCCTCCCAGCCGAGCATCTTCGTCCGCTCGGGATCGCAGGGTTTCTCGAGGCGCAAGACAGTGGAGACACGACCCCTGACGTACACACCTTGGACGCCTCTGCTCTTGGATGCTCCGAGAGGATGAGGGCCCACTCGATGGGCTCGCGGACCCAGGGATGCCACGGGACCAGGAGGAGGGTTGACCGGAAACGTAGGAGCATTCGCATGGCGCGGCACAACCTACCAGGATGCCTCAAAGAACCAAATCGCTGTTTCCCCGGCCCACTTGTGGCCCAGGGGCGAGTGCGCAGATCGGGGCCACGCAGCAGCACTCGCAGGATGTCAACGGTCCCGCTTCGCCCGACGGTGGCGGTCCTCTCCTTCCCTATGTACGAACTACGTGCTGTTTCTCCCACACGTCTGCTAGATAGGGTGTCGGCATAGGAGAGCGCGATGTCCTACACAGCAGACCTACCGGCAGCAGCCCGACGACAGCTAGAGGCAGCCCAGCAGTTGGCCGAGAACGGACATCGCCATGTCGCAGCATACCTATTCGGTCTCGCCGCCGAGTGCGCCTTGAAGGCTATGGCACAGAACATTCCGGAAGCACGCCGGGACGACGTGTTCTACGCGCATTTCCCCTTACTACGAACCCTCCTGCTTGACGTGCTCTCGGGCCGTCGAGCGCAGCCGCTCCGACGCCTCATCGAGCCCCCCGACTTCATGAACGAATGGGCCATCGGAATACGCTACGCTCCCACGGCTGAAGTCAGAACCAAGCCGGTAGATCGATGGGCTGAGCAGGCGGCGCGAGCCGTCACCAGCATGGATGGATGACGATGCCAGAGAGCACGAAAGTCTTCTTCGACGACAGTTTGCCCCGATTGGTCGAGACTGTCGCTGCCGAACTGGGTGATGATGCACTTGCGGCCGGAGTGGTCCTGCGCGACGCCTCCGGACGGCTGTCTTTTTTCACTGGAGCTGCTCTCGACACGGCAACTGCTCGACGCATTACTGCCCGGCTGAAAGAGACACTAGGTGTTTATGCCCGCCCCGACCGCGTTTTCGCAACGCCATCCGAGATCGGTGCTGCAGCCATTTTAGCGGACCCTGCGAAATTGCAGTGCCGCGTGGGCCAACGCAAGGTACAACTGGTGGACCGTCGGCTTGTGGGCGCGGACTGGCTGCGCTCACCCGCCGAGGTAGTCCTAGCACCCCCTCGCTTCGTCTTTGCGAGCCTGAAAGGCGGTGTTGGACGCTCCACTGCTCTATCTGTCGTGGCGGCACATCTCGCCTCACGTGGGGGACGAGTGTTAGCGGTCGACTTGGACCTTGAGGCGCCGGGACTTGGTGCCTTCCTGCTCACGCCGGAAACCGTGCCAGAGTTTGGAGTGATCGATGCGCTGGTCGAGAACAATCTTCAAGAGCTCGGCAACGATTTCTTCGTCGACATGGTCGGCCCTTCAGCCCTAGCCGCTCAAGGTGGGCGAATCGATGTCATCCCCGCGTTCGGTCGACGCTCGCTCGCGCAACCAGCCGACGTGCTGAGCAAACTCGCGCGTGCCTATGCGGAAGACATCCGAGCGGACGGAACAGTCGCGACCATCCTGGATCAGGTCCGCACCTTAATTGATGGGTTTGCCGACCCGAAGCGCTACGATGCCATCCTTGTTGACGCTCGAGCGGGGCTGCACGAAACGACTGCTTCAGCAATCCTGGGTCTTGGTGCCGAGATCTTCCTGTTCGGCTTACACGAGGCACAGACCTTCCAAGGGTACGCTGCATTGCTCGCACACCTCTCTCGACTCGTACCGTTCCAAGGACCTGTGCCCGAGTGGGTTGACCGGCTCAACCCGGTTCACGCCAAAGCACCTGCCGATGCCGCAGCGCGTGCGGAATTCGTCCAACAATGGCAAGCAATGGTGGCTCGGCATGGCCCGATACCAAACGAGAGGACGACACCGATCGAGGTACCACTGCCGGACGGCTTTAGCGACGTCCCCTGGGACGAGCAGATAGAAGACAAAGATGTCTTGCCTGATGAGTGGTCACTGAAACAGCCCATTCCCGTCCTGCGCGATGATCGCTTCGACCGATTTGATCCTCTTCAGAGGCGTGATCTGCTTACCGAGACCCTCTACCGAAGCACATTCGGCGCGCTAGTTGATCGCGTTGAGGAAGCAGTCTTTCCAACGCTTGCGGAACCCGTATGACTGTGACAACCAACGATATCATTGAACTCCGCTCCGCGCTGGCATCGTGGCCTGCCGACGTGTCGAGCGATGCTCACGGAGTCCAGGCCCCAGGGCTGGACGATCTGTACGCACCTGGAGCCCACTCGGCTGCGCTCGACCCAGCCGCGACCATCATTCAGGGGACTCGTGGCACCGGGAAGAGTTTTTGGACGGGAGTGCTAGGCAATGCCACACTGCGCGCAGCAGCTGCCAAGGCATACCCTCGCTTAGGGCTTGATCGCATCGAAGTGCAATTCGGATACACCGGACTGCCGGGACCTGAGGGGGTCGATAAGGAAAAGCTTGACGAGTGCGTATCAGAAAACGGGGGAGAACAAGAGGCACGCATCTTTTGGTGGGCGACCATACTGCGTGCGATGGAACTCTCTTCGGGCCGAAAACCTCAAAGCTTGAAGAAGCTCGTCGCGGTCGCCGCTGATATCGAGCAGCGCGAAACCCTGCTATCGGTACGCGCCCGAGAACTGCAGGCTAGCGACTCGACACTTATTATCGTGTATGACGCGCTCGACACCGTCGCATCATCGTGGCCACGGCGACGAATGTTGACGCAGACGCTTCTTGAGGTCGTGTGGGCGATGCGGGCGTGGCGTGCAGTCCGTCCGAAGCTCTTCCTGCGCCCTGACCAACTCGAAGACGAGGCTCTGCGTTTCGTCGAGTTGCCGAAGCTACGCACCGGCGCGGTTCGGCTCACGTGGAGCGGCACGGACCTATACGGTCTGCTTTTTGCGCGCCTTGCAATGAGCGAAGCGGCAGAACCGTTCGGACGTTTGCTTGCGTCTCTGAACCTCCGTACGGCGACACCCGAACAGATCCGCGCGCGGCAATGGGTGCTCGCTCATGACGAGAAGAGCCAGCGCAGACTGATGGCTGCGCTTGCCGGCCCCTACATGGCAGCGGGGCCACATGCACATAAGAAAGGAAATACCTACGACTGGCCACTCACGCACCTCGGCGACGCCTTCGATGAAGTCACCCCAAGAAGCTTCCTCAGCCTCGCCATCGGCGCTGCGAACTTTGAAGAGCATCCAACGGACTTCGTGATTTCGCCTGATGGTATTCGACATGGGCTGCGGGCGGCATCAAAGATGCGCGTTGATCAGCTTCATCAGGAATTTCCCTGGATCAAAGGCGTGCTGGCGCCGTTGGCGGGCCTTCTTTTGCCACAAGAAGAGGATGAGGTGTTCGAAGTATGGAGGCGTGCACAAACCGTTAGTCTATCGATCAAGAGCGCTCAACGTGATGGATATCTGTCGCCGTTTCCCAAGAAAACTGATGCGGACGAGCAAGGACTGTACGCAGCTCTCGAACGGATTGGAGTTATGTTCCGCCGTCCGGACGGACGCCTCGACATGCCAGACCTGTTCCGTGTGGCAGCGAAGCTATTGAAGAAAGGCGGTACCGCGCCATTGTAGAAACCACCCGAAGCACGCTGAGTTGGGTATGGCGGCCTCGGACAGAGAGAGGAGCGCCTGAAGCGGGCAGCAGAGGGAGCGCTGGCTCCACAGGTAAGGCTTGACGCCATCCTTCGATAGATGACTGCCTTATGCGCATGCGGATCGTGATTGGAGCGAGTTCTGAACTGGGGTAGATTCAACGCTATTCGCCTTGAAGTCTCGCTTACGCAGGAGGACATCTCTGGTGTATTGGGAAACTCCAGTTCATCCCCATGGCCTGTCTACCCAACAAGCCCATCTATCAGTCCATCGCATCAGCAGCCCGGCAGTACCTGTTCCGCCCAATCGGAGCGCGCCGCATGCCCCCGTGCGTCAGCTTGCAGGATCAGGCAAGATATGAGAGCGGCAAGCACCTCCTTGTCTTCCAGTTACTTGATCCTCTGGGTGGACTCCCGCCCCCCTAATTCAATTCCATGTCGGGCACCGGTCCATGTCGGGCACCGGGTCTTCCTTTGTCAGTCTGTCGAAATGGCATGTCGTGAGTGACACGGTCATTGCAATCAGTGGGGGCTGGCGGTCGGACGCACGATGATCTCGCTGGTGTCGACGTCGGCGGGCTGCTCGATCGCGAACAGGATGGCCCGGGCCACGGCGTCTGCGGGAATGGAGATCCGCCGGTACTCCTTCATCGCCTCCCGTGCCGTGGGGTCGGAGATGCTCTCGGCGAGCTCCGACTCGGTGACACCCGGAGAGATCACCGTCACCCGGATATCGCCACCGACCTCCTGGCGAAGCCCTTCGGAGATGGCCATGACCGCGAACTTGGTCGCGCAGTACACGGCCGCCGTGGGCGACACCCTATGGCCACCGATGGACGAGACGTTGATGAACTGCCCACCTCCCTGCTGCTTCATCACGGGCAATCCAGCGGCGATGCCATGCAGCACCCCCCGGATGTTCACGTCGATCATCCGGTTCCACTCGTCGACCTTCAAAGCCTCCAGCATGGACAACGGCATGACCCCCGCGTTGTTGATGATCACATCCACGCGGCCCAACGCGCCACGCGCGAAGTCGATGAACGCCTCCATGTCCTCCCGACGGGTCACATCCAGTGGCCGGTATCGGGCCGAGCCGCCCTCGGCGCGGATGGCCCCCGTGAGCACTTCGAGTTTGTCGGTGCGCCGGGCGCCCAGGACGACATGCGCGCCGCGCCTAGCCAGCAGGCGGGCAGTCGCCTCGCCAATACCACTGCTTGCCCCGGTGATGGCGACGACCTTTCCTTCAATTCCAGACATTCTTTCTCTCCTCGATGAGCGCCCCAGAACTCCCGCGGCCCGTGGGCGCTGGGATTGAGCACTATCTAGAAGCGGGGAGGGAGAGACCGGTAGCCTGTTCCCGGCGGATTCTTGCCTGATCCTGCAAGCGGTCGCGGAAGCGTGCGGCACACTCCAGGTGGACGGAGTAGACTCGTCCCATGACGATGACCCCGCAGAAGGATCCGATGCACATGGCCGAACTGGCCGCGGTGATCGAGCGCTTCGCCCCTCGCGACGGCGTGCATCCGACGGCGGTCGAGCGCATGTCGCTCATTCGTGCCTCGCATCCCAACGAGCCGCTCCACGCGGTTCATCAACCCGCCCTGTGCATCATTGCCCAGGGCTCCAAGCGGGTGATGCTGGGCGAAGAGGTGTATAGGTATGACGCCTCGCGCTACCTCGTGGTGTCCGTGGACCTTCCCGTCACGGCGCAGGTGGTGCAAGCCACGCCCCGGGCTCCGTACCTCTGCTTTCGCCTCGACATCGACCCGGGAGAGATCGCCGAGGTGAGCCTGCAGGCGGGCCTGCCCGCCCCGGCCCAGCGAACCCCCTCCCGAGGCTTGTTTCTCGATCAGGCCTGCCCGCGGATGCTGGATGCGGTGCTGAGACTGGTGCGATTGCTGGACACACCCGAGGACATTCCAGCGCTCGCGCCGCTCGCCGTGCGCGAGATTCTCTATCGCC
Organism: Vitiosangium sp. GDMCC 1.1324; assembly: GCF_003044305.1. Taxonomy (GTDB): domain Bacteria; phylum Myxococcota; class Myxococcia; order Myxococcales; family Myxococcaceae; genus Archangium. Next base: position 15,530 of record NZ_PZOX01000024.1, read on the forward strand.
TGCTCAAGAGCGAACACGGCTGGCAACTGAACCAGATTGCAACGGCAGGCAGTCAGGCGCAGCGCATCGCCAGAGCCATCGGCTGGCTCAAGGAGCATTTCGCGGAGCCGCTGCGGATTGAAGACATCGCGCGGAAGGTCCACATGAGCACGTCCTCACTGCATCACCACTTCAAGGCCGTCACGGCGATGAGCCCGCTGCAATATCAAAAGCAGTTGAGGCTTCAGGAGGCACGCCGTCTCCTGCTCAGCGAGGATGTCGACGCTGCGACGGCAGGTTTCCGTGTGGGCTACGAAAGTCCGTCGCAGTTCAGCCGCGAGTACAGCCGGTTGTTCGGGGCGCCGCCTGCTCGCGACGTGCGGCAGTTGCGTCAGCACCTGGAAGTGCCGCTCGCGTCCTGAGTCCGGACGTGATCGCTGCTTCGGAAGTGGGGACCCACCACGGGAGCATGTGCTACGCCATGCTTCAACCGTTGCGTCTCCCGCCTGGAGCCTTGTCATGACCCTCCTCCAACGCCCCCGCGCTCTCGCGTGGCCGCTGACCGTCGTCACGACCCTCTCCCTCACACCGGCGTATGCGCTGACGAATGAGCTCACCCTTCGCTCTCCGGAGCCAAAGGAGGTTCGCACGGTGGTGACCGGCCGGGGCGAAGCCGCCAGCGTCGCCTATCCGGATGGCCCCGCCAGCATGACGCCACGCTGGCTCGTCGCGGCGGTGGACATCCACTGGACCTGTTCGGACAGCAAGGCGGTGGGTTTGGAGGTCAAGACCGGCAAGGGGCCGAATAGCAGGCCACAGACCTTTGAGCTGTTGCGCAAGCACAACCTCTATGGGGCCTCGACGCGCATGGAGCTGTACCTGTGGGAAGTCTCCGCGGTGAAGGAAGCCTGCGCGAAGGACGGCGAGGTCAGCGTGGACTCCGTTCCCGTGAGCCTGACCCTCCGCTGCCAGAGCGGTCAGGTCCTCGAGCGCAAACAGGTCATCCCCCTCCAGGTGGACTGTCGGCCCTCCGCTCCTTCCGCGGAGGCGGTTACAGGACTCACCGGCTCCGAGGTGGAACGAGACCGGGGCGTCTTTCAACAAATGCTGTCCAAGTTCTCCCACGAGGAGCCAGCGCCCTTCCCCCGCGAGCTACGCCTGGGCCAGAAGAGCACCCTGCAGTTCACCCGGCTGCTGCGAAGAGTCTGGAGCCCGGAGATCCAAACCCTTCGCGTGGTCCAGCTCGACAAGAATGGCCAGGTCGCCGAGCGGTTCCCGCCCGTTCCCCTGTCCGGCAACCCAGACGACCCGGAGTTCAATCCGCAGCACACCTTCACTCCCAATGCGGCGGGGCCCATCCGCTTCGCCCTGGAGGTCGAGTATGCGGATAGCTCGCGGCTGCTCTCCCAGCCGGCCGAGGTCCAGGTCCTGACAGCCAGTCAGGAGGCGGCCAGGGCCGCGAAGGAGGTCTCCGAGTCCCGGCGCATGCAGTTCTTCAAGGACCTCGCAAGCCAGAAGGGTCCGTTGGGCTGTAGCCCCGAGCTGGTCGACTGGCTCAAGAAGCAGCCCGTCATCGAGGATGCGGGCCTCGGTGAGAAGAACGTCTGGTATCGCTTCACCGATGAGGTGGTCGGGGTCGTGCACTGCCACTGAGCGAGGCCGCGTGCATGGCGGCTCAGCGCGCGGTGATCATCACGGGAAGCTCGCTGGCCGGCCGCAGCGTGAGGAGGGGCTCGGGCTTCGGCGTGTAGCCGGCCACCATCCTCGGACGGTGGCGCTGCGCGAGCGTCGCGAGGATGAGCGTACCCTCCATCAGCGCGAAGGTGTTGCCGATGCACTGACGCGGGCCGCCGAGGAACGGGAAGTACGCGTACCTCGGCCTCGCGGCGATCTTCTCGGGTGTGAAGCGATCCGGGTCGAAGCGCTCCGGGTCCGGCCAGAACTCCGCCAGGCGATGCGTGACGTAGGGACTCATGTCGAGCGACGACCCGGCGAGCACCTGGTAGCCGTAGACCGTGTCGTCCTCCATCACCTTGCGGCTCAGGATGTAGACGGGTGGGTAGAGGCGCAGCGTCTCATCCAGCACCCTGCGCGTGTACACGAGCCGCGGAACATCCTCCGCCGTGGGCGCTCGGCCACCGAGCACGGATTCCAACTCCGCGTGGAGCTGGCGCTCCACCTCCGGGTTCTGTTCGAGCAGCACCCAGACCCACGAGAGCGTGGTCGCGGTGGTCTCGTGGCCCGCGATCATCATCGTCAGCACCTCGCCCTGGAGGTGCGCATCATCCATCTGCTCGCCTGTCTCTTCGTCTCGCGCGAGCATGAACATGGAGAGCAGGTCTCCGCGGTCCTCCAGGTGCTCGCGGCGCTTCGCGATGACCCGGGCCACCACTTCCCTCAAGGTGTGGTTCGCCCGGCGGTAGGCCCGGTCATAGGCGGTGGGCAGGATGGGAGGAATGAGGCGCAGCGTGCGGAAACGCTCGACCGTCTGTTCGCTGACGACGTTGAAGGCCGCGGACACGACCTCGGTCTCCGCGCGCACGTCGGTTCCGAGCAACGCCTCGCCAACGATGCGCAGGGTCAGCGCCATCATGTCCCGCACGGCGTGGCGTGGCGCTCCCGTGCGTTGGGACTCGGCCCAATGCTCCGAGAACTCCGCTGTCGCTCGCACCATCTGCTCCGCCATCGCCGCGATGCGGGCCCGGTGGAATGCCGGTTGCGCGAGTCTGCGCTGCTTGAGCCACGTCTCGCCCTGGCTCGTGAGCAGGCCATCGCCGACGACACGGCGGACCATGGAGTAGCTGAAGTGGTCCTTCGTGTAGTTCTTCGAGTTGTCCTGCAGCACGTACTTGAGCCCATCCGGGTGCGTCACGAGGTAGGCGCGCCCGGGGCCGAACCGGTACTGCACCACGGGCCCGTGCTCCGCCACTGTCCGCATGAGAAAGCCCAACACATCCTTTCGGGCATCGCGAGCGACTCCGATGAGGGGCAGGCCTCGAGGGCCAGTGGCGATGCGGGGCACAGCGGGACGTGGGGCCACGGACGGGGCATTCATGAGAAGACTCCGGTTTCTGGCGGTGGTGCCCAATCTTGGACCGCGACCGTCCATGTCCGCCTGATGCGACCCCTGCCCGGAGCCATGACGCGCTACGCTTGTTGAATAGCGAAACTCATACCCACCGCGCCGCACGATGCCTTCCACGCACCCGAGAGGCCCCATGCTCTTTCTCTACTTCCCGCAGTGGCAGGGGTCCGGCACCAGCGACGAGCTCTATCGTGGCGCGGCGTTGGTGAGGCAGCGCTGGCCCGAACTACCCTGGGTGGAGGTCCCGGTGGAGAGGGAGACCCCGCTGCCCATCCGACACGGCATCCTCGGCTATGACGCCCTCCTGGCGCAGCAGCAGGCGGCCGCGGCATTGCTCGCACACCACGAGCCCACGCGCCTCGTCACGCTGGGGGGTGATTGCGGCGTGGAGCTGGCGCCCGTCTCGTGGCTGAACCGCTGCTACGCTGGCAACCTGGCGGTGCTCTGGCTCGATGCCCACGGCGACCTCAATACGCCGCAGAGCTCGCCCAGCGGGCATTTCCACGGCATGCCCCTGCGCTGTCTGCTGGGCGAGGGGGAGCCCGCGCTGACCCGGCTCGTCGCCTCCCGGCTCGACCCGCGCCAGGTGCTGCTCGCTGGAGCGCGCGAGCTGGACCCGCCGGAGGCCGACTTCATCACGGCCCGGCGGATGGCCCGCCTCACGGCGTCGCGGCTCAACGACGATCCGGCCTCGCTCGCCCGCTGGGTCGGAGAAGCCGGCTTCCGCCACGTCTACGTGCACCTGGATCTCGACGTGCTCGAGCCCTCGGGCTTCCCACACGTGAAGTGCCCAACCCCTGGAGGTGTGACACCGGAGGCGCTGGTGGCGGCGCTCTCGCGCCTGCGGGAGGACGGACGGCTGGTGGGCATGTCCGTGTTGGAGTTCGTGCCGGGCGAGGGCGAAGCCGGGCTCGACCTCATCGACCGCCTGCTGCGCGCAGCGCTGGGTGAAGCCCTGGGCCCGGCCACTCACTGAAAGCCTTCACTCCATCGCGGTGGAGGCCCGGTGACAGCGCGCCCGTCCGAGCCAGACCGGCAGCCCCAGCGCGGGGAGCGCCAGGAGATCCGACGCATCCGCGGTATGGGCCACCGGCGCCACCTGCGGAATGCGGGCGCCGTTCCAGAGTGCTCCGAGCACGCGCACCGGCCATTGAAGACTCCCGAGCCCCCACTGCCATCCGAGCGCCGCCGTGTCCCAGAGCTGAATGGCGGAGAACACCGCGCCGGTGAGCACGACACAGGTGAGCAGCACCGGGCCGGAGGGCGTGAAGGGACGTCCACGTCTCGCGGACACGGACTCCCACGCGGCCTGCAACAGCAGGGGAAAGAAGGCGAGGCCCGCCACATCCGAGAGCTTGCCGGTCCACCACGAGGGCCAGCGCTGCTTGAGGACGTGGTCATTCACCAGGAGCAGCAGCACGGCCGCGAGGACCAGCGGGTGCAGAAGACCGTCACCAGGAAGAATGCTTCGCGTCGCGCGCTGGGCCTCCGGCACGGCTCACTCCTCGTCCAGTGACAGCGTGTAGGTGCCACTGTCGGGAGATGTCCAGTTCACCCAGGAGGAGGCAGTCCACTTGACGAGGACCTCACCATCGGTGGGTGGGCCTTGACGCTCGAACTCGAGCACATAGGCCGCATCGCACCGCGCCTGCTCGGAACACCCGGACAGCGAGACGCCGTTCAAGTAGCCCTCGACACCCGGATCCCCCAGAACCCAGAGCCCTTCACTCACGAGCTTCCCGTCGCTCGCTTGAAACAGGCGCGCTTTCAGCCACGGACGGCCGTGCGCTTCCGGGCCGGAGCCCTGCACCGAAGGCATGAGCCTGAAGTGGAGGTCCGCATAATGGACGACTCCGTGCTTGTCGCTCACGGGCTGAACGTGCAAGGCGATCTGGCGGCGAGCCGTAGAAGCGGAGACGCTGAGCACCGCGGGCGAGCCGTCATGTGACACCTGCATCGCCGTGCGCGCTGGCTCGTCCGGGGGCCCTACGCAGGAGAGGAGCAACGAGGCAGCGGGCAGCCATTTTGAGAAGAAGCAATGCTTTCGCATGGGAACCTCCGACCACGGAATCCAATACAGCCGGGCTCAGCGCTCCGTGAGCGTGACGGCATAGTTCTTTGGAACCTTGTTCTCGTCCACGACCTGCAAGGACACGCTCGCCCGCCACTCCATCTCCACGGCCCCCTGGAACGCTCCGCCCTGGAACTCGAACTCGACCGTCACGGGGAACTCACACGTCTGCCCGGACTGGCATCTGATCGACACCAGGGATTGCGCCACCTGGATCTGCACCGGCACCCCCTCGGTCTCGAGCAGGATCGCTGTATCCGAGGAACTGTATGACCCTTCTACTTTCGAGACCCGGGTGGTCAGCCAGGGACTGCCAGGAGCCGAGGAATTCGCCGGCCGCCATCGTGCGGTGCCTTCGATGGACAGAAGGCCCTCATTCTCCTTCTGGCCGGCCTCACCCGGGGAGATGGAGATGACGAGCGAGCGAGACACCTTCCCGGCCTCGTGGGTCAGCACGAAGGGGGCTCCGCTGTACTCCGCGACAACCGCTGGAGATCTCGGCTGAGAGGTGGCGATGGCGCTCGCGGCTGCGATGAGCAGCGAGCACCTCACCGCCCACGGACGGAGGTTCAAATGCCAGCCATCGCTGGCACGGGCGCGTTCGGATTCGGGAGTTCTCATGACGGGGCTCGTGAGGCCTGCCAGCTTGAGAAGGGGGGGACGTGAGCAGGCGCCGGCGTGCCACAGCAACCCCTGTGCCGCCCCTTCTTCCGAGAGAACTCGCGACCCTGGCTCTGGGGAAACCGCGACTTCTCTGTCGCACCACGACACGCACGGCCGGGTCTCGCGAACCCGTTCTCGAGGCAATGGCAGCTCAGAAGCACCGCGCTTCCGGGGGACGACGAACGGTTGGTAATGTCCGCGCGGCCCCTCACTCTCTCGGAAGGCGGAACAGCGTGAGGGTTGACGCATCGCATCCGTTCCGCTCGCAAGTCCCCAGGAGATACAGACATGCCCCCTGCCGGCTGGCGGCTGCGCCAGGCAAGCCCCGAGGATGTGGAAGCCCTCCTTCGACTGCGACTCGCCCTCTTCCAGGAGCTCGAGCCACAGAAGACCCGGGAAGGCGGCGACGCCCTCGTGAGCGTCACCCGCCGCTTCCTCCAGGATTCACTGCCCACGGGCCGCTTCGTCGCCTGGCTCGTGGAGACGGACGCGGGCGAGGCCGTGGCCTGCAGCGGCCTGTCCCCCTTCGACCGGCCGCCCTCGCCCGGCGCCCTGGAGGCCCGCGAGGGCTACATCCTCAACATGTACACCGCGCCCGCCTGGCGGGGCCGGGGCCTGGCGCGAGCCATGATGGAAGCCCTGCTCGCGCACGCGCGTGCCACCGGCTACCGAAAGCTGTGGCTGCACACGTCACCGGACGGCCGCGCGCTCTACGAGTCGCTGGGCTTCGAGCCCAACCCCATCGCGCTCGAGTGGCACCCGTGAGTGCGTCCGCGCGCCCAAAAGGAGAGACCGTCATGACGCGGATTGGAATCGTGCTGTTCGATGGCGCCGAGGAGCTCGACTTCGTGGGCCCGTGGGAGGTGTTCACCATGACGGCCAAGGAGGAGGGCACGAACCTGGAAGTCTTCACCGTGTCGCGAGAGGGCACGGAGGTGCGCTGCGCCAAGGGGCTGCGGGTGATTCCGGACCACTCCTTCGCCAGCGCGCCCCGGATGAACGTGCTGCTCGTGCCGGGAGGCGAGGGGCGCAAGCGGGAGATGCATGACGAGCGGATGCTCGGGTGGCTGCGCGAGCGGAGTGCCGAGGCCTCCTGGCTCACGAGCGTCTGCACGGGAGCGTTCCTGCTGCAGGGCGCGGGGCTGTGCGCCGGACGGCGCGTGACGACGCACTGGAGGGCCATCGAGGAGCTCCGCGCCCGCGGGGACGTCACCGTCCTGGAGGAGGTGCGCTATGTCCGGGATGGGAACGTCGTGACGGCGGCCGGAGTATCCGCGGGCATCGACATGGCCCTGTGGCTGGTGGGCCAGCTCTGGACCCCTGCACTCGCACGCCACGTGCAGCGCCGGATGCAGTACGACCCGGCGCCGCCCTACTCCGCGGAGGTGTGAGCCTTCGGCTACGAGCGGGACGCGCGCTCCGCGTTGGCCCGGAACGCGTCCCGGGTGTACTCCGCCAGCCCCGGCCTCACCCGGTCGATGTTCGCCGTGAATCGCGGGTCATTCACGTAGAGCTCTCCCAGTCCCCGGTGCATCTCATGCGAGCACGGGTAGAACCACCGGGAGATGTAGCCACGATGGCGCTCGGCCAGCTCCATCACTCCGGGCTCCGTCGGAGCACGCCCGGCCTCGAGCTGCGCCGCCAGCTCCCTCGTGAGCTCCTCGCCCTCCGCCTTGATCTTCTCCCAGTCCTTCTTCGTGTAGCGCGCGGCCCTCCGGGCCGACTCCTTGTAGGCCTCGGTGTTGCCCCAGCGCTCGCGCGCCTCGTCCTCGTACTTCGAGGGATCGAAGTCTCCGAACACCTCGAACATCTCTTCCTTCGTCATGACCGTTCCCTTCTCGAGCGACTCGAGCGCCGCATCCACGGACTTCAAGAGCGCGTGGACGCGGGTGGCTCGTTCCGTGAGGAGCTGCCGCTGCATCAGCAGCGCAGCCCGGAGGTCGAAGGCCGGATCCCCGACGATGCGGATGATCTCCTCCAGCGCAAAGCCGAGCTCCTTGAAGAAGAGCACCTGCTGCAACCGCTGGAGATCCGACTGCGCGTAGAGCCGGTAACCCGCCTCGCTCCGCCCGGAAGGCCGGAGCAGGCCGATCTCGTCGTAGTGGTGCAGCGTCCGCACGCTGACGCCCGCCAGCCGGGCAACCTGGCTCACTGTCAGGGACATCGTCCTCACCTCCACGCGAAGGAATAGGGCCTCACGTTGCGTGAGGGTCAACCCCTCTTATTCCGGGGGCCTGCCGGGCGGAACAACGCCCGGGTGGCTCGGCCCCAACACCGAGAGGGATGAACGTGGAGGAGTGAAACCCGGGCGCGGCCTCCTGTTCCCAGGGACCGCGCCAGGCGTGGGACTTCAGAGGGTCGCGGAGTCCTGCTGCGCCTGCTCGGTGGACTCGGAGTCCGGCTCAACGGAGAAGAACTGCTCGACGAACTGCTCCGCGCGCGAGGCGTCCTTCCCGGAGGACTCGTTCACCTGGGCCACCGACTCACAATGGTCGGTCCTGCGCTTGGGGTGGCAGTGGCGGACACCGTAGACATGGTGGCAGCCACACGCGTCCACGCGCTTCTTGCTACACGTGGCGGGGTTGAACACCGGTGCCGTCTTCACCTCGACGGGACCCGTGTTCACGGTCACAGCCACCAGCAGTGCTCCGAGAATCCCCATCTCCCTACCCCCTTGAAGCTCCGGGAAAGGAATGGGAATTCTTCAGTGAAGGGGCAACTGCGGGTGACCAGAGGGCAACATCCTCCACACGGTGGCCGTTGACCGGTCGCAGGCCCGTCCGCCCACTCTGTTCGTCAGCATCCAAAGGACGCTTCCGTCGCTGCCAGCGGTTGAACTACCCCCAGGGGAAATGGCCATGAGTTGGACGCAAAGGTTGGAGAAGGTCGCGGAGGGTCACTACGTCCTGCCGAAGACCAAGACGATGAAGGTGGACGCCCACCTGTTCCTCTCGGACAAGCTGCTGTGGGGCGAGGGTCCCGAGCTGCCAGGACTCGAGGAGGGGGTGTTCGACCAGGTGGTCAACGCGGCCTCCTTCCCCGGCGTGACGCGGGTGGCGGTGACGCCGGACTGCCATGTGGGCTACGGCGTCCCCATTGGCACGGTGGTGGAGACGGACGGAATCCTGCTCCCCACGGCGGCCGGCTACGACATCGGCTGCGGCATGGTCCAGCTCCAGACGACGCTCACCGCCGAGGACGTGGCCGACAAGGCCAAGCGCCGCCAGTGGATTGAGGAAGTGACGAAGCGCATCGCCGTGGGCGTGGGGGCCTCGCGGGTGCAGAAGCAGCGGCGCATCGACACGCGCACGTTCGCCGAGGTGGTGCGTCATGGAGCCAAGGCGCTCGGCCGCAGCGCGTCCACCACGGAGCGCGACTTCATCCCGGTGGAGGACGACCGGGTGGACATCCCCGAGCGGGCCTATGAGAAGAGGGATCAGCTGGGGAGCCTCGGAGGAGGCAACCACTTCACCGAGATGCAGGTGGACGAGAACGGCCGCGTGTGGGTGATGCTGCACACGGGGAGCCGCGGCTTCGGGTGGAACATCGCGAAGCACTACTTCGTCGAGGGCGCGGCGGCGCTCGGGCTGGGCAAGCGCAGCGAGGACTTCATCTGGCTGGACGCGGAGAGCCGGCTCGGCCGCGAGTACTGGAACCTGCACAACATGGCGGCCAACTTCGCGGTGGCCAACCGGCTCCTCATCGGCGAGGCGGTGTGCGCGGCGCTCGAGGAGGTGTTCGGCGGGACGGCGGACATCTACTACGAGATTTCCCACAACCTCATCCAGAAGGAGTCGGGGAAGTTCGTGGCACGCAAGGGCGCGACGCGCGCGTTCCCGGCCGGCCACCCGGCGCTGCGCAAGACGCAGTGGGAGAAGACGGGGCACCCCATCCTGATTCCGGGCTCCATGGAGACAGGCAGCGCCATCCTGTTCGCGGAGGAGGGTGCCGAGCAGTCCATCTACTCGGTGAACCACGGCGCGGGCCGGCGGCTGTCGCGAGGCGAGGCACGCCGGGTGCTCGACCAGTCCGAGACGGACCGGCGCATGACGGAAGCGGGCATCCTGCTCAACACGCGCACGACGCCGCTGGACGAGTCGGGGCCCTGCTACAAGAACCTCGACGATGTGTTGGAGACGGTGGAGATGGCGGGCCTGGCGAAGGTGGCCAGGCGTCTCAAGCCGATCGCCTGCATCAAGGGCGCGGACTGAGCCCCTCCTGATGTTCCGCCCGCTCCCCCGCGCCACGGGAGCGGGCCCGGCTGCTCACATCGTGGCGTGGCCCTCCTCCTGATGGTGGATTCCCAGCCGCTCGAGCGCCGGCGCCACATACATCCTGAAGAGGTTCTCGTCGGGCACCTGCCAGCCGGGCCTCCCTTCTCCTCCGCAGTTGGGGCAATGGGGCGCGCCGAAGCAGGCACACGCACCACACGCGGCGGCGAACTCGGCATCCAGCCGCCTGCGCGCCAACCGGCGCCGCTCACCGCGCAACCGGCCGTGAACTGCATGCTCCGTTCCCTCGGAGGCACTTCTCTGGGTCAGCAACTGAAGCACCTGCTGGAGCCGCGAATCCTCGGCCCCGGCCAACTTCTCAAGCACTGCGGCGAACTGACGAGCGTCCATCATTCCTCCCTGGTGGAGTGAACTGCCCCGGTTCTGCGCGTCCATGCATTGCCCCCGCTTCATGAGGTGACAGCGATACAGCCCCTGACCGTGTCACCCCACGTGCACATCATAAGTGCGCTGTGTGAAAAGCCATAACTCCACCTCTCACGAATGTGACGTGTCGCGTGTGAATAGTCATCACAACCAGACAAATTCGCCGAAGCTGGAAAACAAATCCGCACGGCTTTCATTTTTTTCATCACACCCCATGTTGAGAAATGGAGTTTGCGGGGCCGTCACCCGCGCCGGAGCAGCATGCGCGCACCGCACCGCGAAGGCCCGCTGATCCTCCGGAAGCGGCCGGCGCCAGGAGCCACGCGCCCCCCGAACGCTGTGCCTCCGAGGGGTTACGCGCGGAGGGGACCGTCCGGACGGGCGGGGGAGAGGGGTCTCCCCACTCGTCGCCCCCCGGGGAGCGCGCTAGAGTGGGCGGCCGAGATGAACGCGCCGTCCCCCGCCCCGTCCCACCCGCCCCCCCGTGAGTCCGAGCTCGCACGAGCCGAGGCCGAGCAGGCCAGTCAGGAAGCCCGGCTCGCGGAGCAACTCAATCGAGCGGCCACGGAGGCCGAGTCCCTCTCCCGCCGGCTCACGGAGCTGCGGCAGCAGGTGTCGCGGGTGCCCGCCGAGCGCCAGACGGACGAGCATGTCCGTGGGGCGAGCGCCCGGCTCGAGTCGGCCTCGGTGCACACTGGCTCCACGGAGGACGCCCGGGAGCGGGGGCTGGCGGCACGCCACGAGGCGCTGGAGGCCCGGCGCCGGGCTTCCCAGGAGGCCCAGGCGGCCCTGCAGTCCCTGCAGCTGCTCAACACGCGGGCACAGCAGGACCTGGGCGAGGCGGAAGCGGGGCTGAAGCGCTCGGCGGAGGCAGCGGCCCGGGCACAGCGCGAGCGCGAGGCGGCGGCGAAGGCGGCCCAGGCAGCGCAGGCGCGTCAGACGGCCCCGGCGCACCGGAAGGCCCCGGCGCAGGAAAACCTCACCATTCCCGAGCCGCGTCCGTTGGGGGCCCGCTCGTCGCGCGTGCGCATGCAGACGGCCATCGACATGCGCAGCGACTCGAACTTCTTCACCGGTTTCGCCACGAACATCAGCGAAGGCGGCATCTTCGTGGCGACGGTGCAGTCGGTGCCGCGCGGAACGACGGTGGACCTGGACTTCACGCTGCCGGGTGGCCGGCCCATGAAGGTGAGCGGGGTGGTGCGCTGGACGCGCGAGGTGAACGACAAGACGCCCGAGCTGATGCCCGGCCTGGGCGTGCAGTTCAGCAACCTGCCCCCCGAGGTGGTCTCCGCCATCTCGGACTTCGTGGCCACGCGCGAGCCGATGTTCTTCCCGGACTGAGCGCGCCTCGCGTCCCTTCTTCCGAGGCGCGCTCCCCCCGTGGCCTCAGACCATTACCGCGGAGACCTCACGGATACTGGTAGGCAATCCACTTGTCGCCGTCGTTCCGGTCATGGCACAGGAAGTCGTCGGTCCCGTTGCCGTCAAAGTCTCCAGTGCCAAGGAACTCGGTGCCAGCTTGAGTGCACCAGTTCGGCGCCCACTCACGGCTCGTGCCGAGGAAGCCCCCGTTGGCATCCGCGAACGCCACCTGGACGTGGCCACTGGCCAGGTTCCGGCAGAGCATGTCCGTGCGCCCATCCCCGTTGAAGTCTCCCAGGCTGAAGACATCGCCGGACTGGTAGCACCAACCCTCGGTGCTCTGCCTGGTGGGGCCGGTGAACTGGCCGGAGGTATTGGCGTAGGCGATCGAATTCGCACCCGTGGATGAATTGTGGCAGAGCAGATCCGTACGCCCATCCCTGTTGAAGTCTCCCAGGTGGAGGCGGTCATTGGCGCCCAGGCACCAGTCCAGCCGACGCTCCCAGCTCGTGCCGGGGAACTGCCCGGAGGCATTGGCGTACGCGAGCCAATGCGTCCCGGTGGCCCTGTTGTGGCAGTGCATGTCCGCGCGGCCGTCGCCGTTGAAGTCAGCCGTGCTGAAGGTGTCGTCCGGCTGGCGGCACCAGCCCATCGCGCTCTGCCAGTTGGTACCGGTGAAGCTGCCCGCGCTGTTCGCGTAGGCGATGGCCTTGGAGCCAGTCGAAACGTTGTGGCAGAGCATGTCCGTGCGGCCGTCGCCGTTGAAGTCACCCATGGTGAGTTGGGAGCCCGTGGTGTTGCACCAGTTCAAGTGCTTCTCCCAGCCCGTCCCCGTGAACCGCCCCGTACTGCTGGCATACGCAATCCAGACGTAGCCGCTCACCGGGTTGTTGCAGAGCATGTCGGAGCGGCCGTCACCGTTGAAGTCACCCGTCCGGAACCGGTCGCCCGACTGATAACACCACTTCATCGCGGACGCCCAGCGGCGGTTACAGCTGCTCTCGAAGGCCATGCAGAACACCTCCTGAATGGCATTGAGGTCGTCGGGCTGGAGGGCGCTGGGGATGCCGCCGCTCCCACACATGACGGAGTTGGGTTGACCGGGGTCACACGCCCCCCCCTCGACAGACGTGTCGCCAATTCCAAACACATGGCCGAATTCGTGGAGGACGACCGGAAAATCATCCCCCGCGAACAGGCTGACCGAGCCAGAACCCGTGTGCGCGCTGCCCGTGCTCGAGGACCAGTCCACCGTGACGTGCGGGTCGGTACAACTGAAGGTGATGTCGCTCTGCGTGAGGAGCGCCACCGTCGAGGCCGGGCGAGCTCCGTCAACCCAGGCGATGATCGCATCTCGAATCGTGGTCTCGAAGGAAGGCCGCGTCGCCTCGTCGACGCCGCTGCCCGAGAGGCACACGCGGATGGCGCTTCCCTGCCTCACCTGGGTGATGAGAAGATTTTCCGCGCCCCGCCAGACTTCAAAGGCATCCGAACGAGAAGTGACGCCGTCCTCCTCCGGCGGTGCGGTGCCGCAGCCAGCCGTGAGCGTTGCGAATAGAACCGAAGCACCCAGAAACATAGACCGATACATTCCATCCCCTCTGGTGAGCTGTATGCGTTTCACTCGGAGGCGACGGCACGTCCACCCCCCCGAGGTGTCCCGCGCGAGCATCGGTAGCAAGAGAGGTGTGACCAGGGTGTGACAGGATGGCTCGGTGACCGGGCACTTCGTTCAGGCGAACAGATCCGCCACGGACAGGGCCAGCCCGGGCAGCACCGCGGAGGAGAGCGTCTCCCCTCCTCCGAGCGTGCGCAGGGCACGGTAGCGGCCCGCGTCCGCATCGGGGTCGGAGTACACCTCGACGGCGCGGCCAGTCACGTCCACCACCCAGTACTCGGGCACCCGGGCCCGCGCGTAGATGCGGCCCTTGAGCAACCGGTCCCTGCGCAACGAGTCGTCGGCCACCTCCACCACGAGCAACGCGAAGCGGGGGTGCACCTGGGCCGTCTCCTCCTCGTGACGGGTGACGACGGCCAGATCCGGCTCCGGCTCACTGTCGTCGCCGAGCGAGAGCGGGAGCTGCGGACGGATGCTGTAGGTATCCCCCAGCGCGCGGGTCATGAAACGGTTGAGCCGGGAGATCACCAGCGCATGAGGTCGGCCCTGCGGCGTCGTCTCGACGATGACCCCCTCCAGCAACTCCACGCGCTCATCCTCGCCGAGCACTCCGACATCAATGAGCCGGTGGTACTCGTCCAGACGGAAGCGGCGCGGAGCCACCAGCCCGCTCTCGAGAATGTCCGGGGGTGGGCCGAGCCTCCCTGCTTCTTCAAGGGAGTGCCGCCCGTGCTCGGCCGTCTACCCCACTCACAGCACCACGCCCACCTCGAGCAGTGTGAGCCCGTAGAGCAGTCCGAGCCCCGGCCGATCCGTGCCCACCCCCACGCCGAGCTCGAATACCGACACCTGTGCGCGCCCCAACGTGAAGCGCGCGGGCGCCAGCGTCAGCCCGAGTCCCACGGAGGGCCCCGCGACGGGCGCGGGATGCTCGGGGGTGAGGAAGTCCATCCGGTCCCCGAAGAGCCCCGTGAGGCTCACCAGCGCCGCGGGCGCCCACCACCCCTGGCGCTGCACTCCCGCTCCAACCCTCACCGCGAGCGCCGAGCCCAGGCCCGTGAGTCCACTCGCGTCCACCTGCAGCAGCCACCGCCCATCCACCGTGTCCCGTAGCCCGAAGCCGCCTCCCACTCCCCCGTGCGTTCGCGCCGGCGACAGGTACACCGTCGCCCCCGAGCGCGCGTACAGCGAGAGTTGGTGCCTCGGAGGCATCGTCTCCTCGGCCGGCGCCGGAGAGGCGGCCAGCGTGGAGAGCATGAGAAGCGTCGTCGGCGTCATGGCTGGGGACCCCCCGCCCAGTAGGAGAGCCCGGCGGCGGACAGCCGCGTCACGTCGGTGAGGAAGTCCGCGTCGAGCGTGGAGGGCACGTCGGTGTCGTGGTGGTAGTTCGGATTGCGGAAGTTGGCCGTGTCGGTGAGGAAGAGCGCGCTCTGCCCCGCCAGCCAGAAGGGGGCATGATCGCTGCGCATCAGGTTGCCCGAGGCCGGGCCAGAGCCATCGTTCGGCATCACCACGCCTCGCACGAGCCCGTCCTTCAACCGCGAGCCCAGCGTATACAGCTCCTCAAGGCTCGCGCGTGACTGCTCGTTGGCGATGGCCGCGATGAAGTCCCCCGTCGTGGGCACGGGAAAGCCGGGCAGGCCCTGCTGGGCACCAGGAGTCGCGTCCCGGTAGCCGATGCAGTCGAAGACGATGGAGGCGACAATCCGCTCCCCCGGGTGCGTCTGCACGTAGCGCGTGCTCCCCACCAGCCCGAGTTCCTCCAGGTCGAAGCCCACGAAGCGCACCGTGCGTGCGAAGCGCTTGCCCGAGGCCAGCCTCGCCATCTCCAGCATCGCCGCCACGCCCGAGCTGTTGTCGTCCGCTCCCGAGAAGAAGGCGTCGTAGTGCGCGCCAATCACCACCACCTCGTCGGGGTGCTCGGTGCCGCGCAGCTCGGCGATGACGTTGCTCGTGGGGAAGCGCGCGTCCTCGGTGTCGTGCGTGGTGACGCTGTACCCGAGCGACTCGAAACGCTCGCGCACCAGCCTCCGGGACAGCTCGCGCGTGAGGTTGCACACGGGCCGGCGGTTCGTGTCGATGTCCGAGGTCTCGAAGAGGCTACAGTCGAGCGGCGTGTCCTCGCGGTGGGCCGCCACCAGCGCGTCCACGTTCGATATCAGCCGCGACTTCTCCACGCCCGCGGCGAAGTCCCCGGCTCGCGACACGGCAGCCGCGTCCATCGCGGGCCTCGAGACACAGGAGCCCACGGCGAGGCCCAGGAGGGCAGCGAACAGTCGTCTCACAGCGTCACCCCCACATGGACGAGCCCGAGCTGCAGGCGCAGGGTGGCTCCGGGTTGGTTGAGCGAGGTGCCCCACTGGAGCTCGAGCGCGCTCACGGTGAAGCGGTCGAAGACGAAGCGCAGGGGCTCGGCATGCACGGCCACGTAGGCGGCACCGAGCTGCTCGGCCTGCTGGCGCGAGAGGTCATCCGGAAAGCCCCCCTTCGGCGGGAGGATGATGGGCACGCCGCTGAGGCCCAGCTCGGGGCCCACCGCGGGCTGCCAGACCCCCAGGTGCGTGGAGAGCAGCGCCCGAGCGTAGACCTCGAGCGGCAGGTTGCCCCGGCCCGCGGGGAGCCAGCGCACGCCACCGCCCAGGCGCCACGAGCCAAGCTCATGTGCATAGGCGGCCTCGAGGCCGAGCCGGGGAGAGGTGACGTTGTAGACGCCGCCGTTGGTGAGAAGGAGGGCGGTGGCGCCGAGGGACACATCATGTCCGGAGGCGGCCGCGGCTCCCGGCAGGAGCACGGCGGCGAGGAGGAACCAGGGACGCATGGGTGGGGCACTCTATCCCGCGGTGCCCCGCCGGAGCGAGGAGGCTAGGTGCCGGCCAGGGCGATGCCCGAGATGAGCCGCTCCATGAGCCCGATGAGGTACGCCGTGGGCCCGGCGATGAGCTTGCCGCCGAAGAAGAGGATGCCCAACAGCAGCACGGGCCCGAGCGCGAGGAACCGCTGCCAGGAGCCGAGCATCCGCTGCGGCAGGAGTCCCTCGAGGACGCGGCTGCCATCGAGCGGAGGCACGGGCAGCAGGTTGAAGAGGGCGAGGGCCACGTTGGTCGCCACCATGATGGCGAGCAGGAAGCGCAGCCCCGGGTTGGCGCTCAGGAAGTCCGGAGCCCAGCGCAGGGTGAGCCCATAGGCGAGCGCACTCACGGCCGCCAGCAGCAGGTTGGAGAGGGGCCCGGCCGCGGCGGTGAGCATCCAGCCGGTGCGCATGGACATGCCCCGCCGGAAGCGCGTGGGATCGATGGGCACGGGGCGGGCCCAGCCAAACGGGATGCCGAGCAGCGGCAGCAGCAGCGTGCCAATCGGGTGGATGTGCGCGAAGGGGTTGAGGGTGAAGCGGCCCATGCGCTCGGCGGTGTCGTCTCCGAGGAGCCTCGCGCTCCAGGCGTGGGCGAACTCGTGGACGGTGAGCGAGAGGACGAGCGGGACGAGCATCAACGCGCGCTCGAGCAGCGGATGGGATTCCATATCGCCGTCTCACGTAAGACAGGAAGAAGGGTCACGCCAGCCAAAGCGGTACGAATTCCAGCCCGGCCGCTCGTCGAGCATCCAGCCAGGCCCGGCACCAAGCCCCCGGACTGCTCCAAGCCCCCGACATCTGGCCCGCCCGCCAGGCACACCCCACCTTTGCGGCAACGAAAGGGAGCAGCGGATGCGCGTGCACCATTTGAACTGCGTGACGATGTGCCCGCCGGGTGGGCGGCTGATGGATGGGAGACGCCGGCCCGGGGGCGTGCCCGCGGCGCTGGTGTGCCACTGCCTGCTGGTGGAGACGAACCGCGAGCTGGTGCTGGTGGACACGGGCTTCGGACTCGAGGACGTGCGCGACCCGAATTCCCGGTTGAGTCCCCTCTTCCTCGAATACCTCTGCCGGCCCCAGCTCAACGAGGAGATGACGGCGCTGCGGCAACTCCAGCGCCTGGGCTTCGACCCCGGGGACGTACGGCATATCCTGCTGACCCACCTGGACTTCGACCACGCGGGAGGGCTGGACGACTTTCCGGCGGCGCGGGTGCATGTGATGGCGCCGGAGGTGGACGCGGCCATGGCGCAGACGACGTGGTTGGATCGCCGGCGCTTCCGCCCGCGGCAGTGGACCACGCAGCCGCACTGGGTGACCTACCCCATGCCGCGAGGGGGCGAGCGCTGGTTCGGCTTCGAGTGTGTGCGCGAGCTCGACGGCCTGCCTCCGGAGTTCCTGTTGGTGCCGCTGGTGGGACACACGCTCGGACACTCGGGCGTGGCGGTGCAGACGCCCGACGGGTGGCTGCTGCACGCGGGAGACGCGTACTTCTACCACCAGGAGATGGACCCGGACCGGCCCCAGTGCACGCCAGGGCTGTGGGCATACCAGGAGCTCATGCAGAAGGACGGGCGGATGCGGAAGCTCAACCAGGAGCGACTGCGCGAGCTGGTGCGCCGTCACGACCGGGATGTGCGCGTCTTCTGCGCGCACGACGCCGTGGAGTTCGAGCGCCTCGAGGAGGACGAGCGCGCCCACGAGCCGCATGCCCTGCGCGGCCTGTCCTCGGTGGAGCCGTTGGTACCGCCCATTCCAACGGTGTGAGGCCCCCGGCACAGGCACCTGAAAGCCCGGAGCCCCACGGCCCCGGGGCTGTTAAGGTGGGCCCGTGATTAGCAAGGTGCACTTCAAGAATTTCCGCTGCCTCCGGGACGTGGAGCTAACACTCGAGCCATTGACGGTGCTCGTGGGGCCCAACTCGTCCGGGAAAACGACGGTGCTGGAAGGATTGCAGTCCTACGGGCGCAACAGCCTGGGACGCTCCGACTTCTGGCAGCAGGACACCTCACTGACCGTCTCTATCGACTGGATTTACGATACCGGTGTTTCGCAGAACCTCCGAGCCAGCAAACATAACGTTGGAGCTGGACCAGCATTCAGGTTCGGTAGTCCCAGCCACGCAAGCACGCATCCGTACCAACCACTTGCCTTCGACCTGGCGGCGCTCCGCCGGGAAAATACCCTGGCTCTCGCACAAAGACTCACGCGAAGCGGAGACAATCTCACCAACGTCTTCGCCTCCCTCACACGCCAGCAGCAGGCCAGCGTCGCCAAGGAACTGTGCCGACTCGTCCCGATGTTCAGCGACGTAGACCTCCAGCCCACTGAGCAGGGACAACACCGCCTTCGTTTCCAGGATCGCTGGAACCCGGATCTCTGGCTCGCACCCGGCCAAGTCTCCGACGGCACGATGCTGCTGCTGGCCTTCATCGTGCTCCAGCACCAGAACCCCCAGGTGGAGCTCATCACCATCGAAGAGCCCGAACGGGCCCTGCATCCCTATCTCCTCGATGAACTCATCCAGATGCTGCGCAAGATGACCACCGGAGAGATTGGCAAGAAGCCCATCCAAGTCGTGCTCGCTACCCATTCCGCCGAGCTGCTCGACTACGTACGTCCCGAGGAAGTCCGATTCCTCACCCGCTCGCAAGAGGATGGCTCCGTCCAGGTGAATCAAGCCCCCACCGATACGACCAACTGGCGGCGTGTCTACGAGGAGTACAACCAATCCCTCGGAAGCATCTGGCTCTCCGGCGGCATGGGCGGCGTCCCCGGGGCCTGAGCATGTTCCGCGTCGTCGTCTATGCCGAAGGTCCCGGCGAACTCACCGGCCGGGACACGAGCCGCCAGCGAGCCCCGGGTACTCCCCTCACCGAGAACGAACTGGGCTCAGCACACCTGCTCGTTCGCCGCTGTCTCGAGCGCGCCCGGAGCCTCGCTCCAGAGCTCATCCAATTCGAGGAGCCGTTGCGCTCTCGCGGCAAGCTCGCACGTGGAAGCATGCTCCACAGCCGCACCACCCTGCGTCCCCTCCTCTTCTGGGCCGACGAGGACCTGCGGCCGGATCTGGCCATCGTGCTCGTCGACGCGGATGGCAAGGAGGACCGTCAGGCGGAACTCGACTCGACGCTTCAGGACCTCACGGTCGAAGCAGTCGCCTCCGTGGCCATCCAGGAATTCGAGGCGTGGCTCATCGCGGACCCCCAGGCGGTCAAAGCCGTCATCCGCAAGCCGCTCTCGCCGCCCAAACCCCCCGAGCGCCTCGGGAGGCGCCAGGCCAAGGAATTCCTGCAGCAGTGGTCCGACGAGCACGCCAGCAAGCAGGACCCCGCGGAGATCCGTCGACAGCTCGTGCAGGAGTGCGATCTCGACACCCTCGCTCGCGTATGCCCCGCCTTCGCCGAGTTCCTTCGCAGACTCGGCTCCGCTCGCCTATAGCTGGATGTTCTCGTGCTTCACCAGCGCGGTGAGCGCCTCCTCCATCACCGCGCGCGCCGCCGCCGTGTACCGGTAGAGCAGCGCGTGCAGCTGCCGGTCCGCCTCGTTCCGGCTCTCACACTGCTTCGAGTACTCCTCGAAGGCCTGCAGGCTGCTGACGATCTGCGACAGGTGGTTGGGGCACTCGCACTGCACCGCGCTGGCAACCTCCAGCAGCACCCCCAACTGCTCCGCCGAGTAGCGCGGGGGCTTCGGCGTGGCCGGCACCGTCACCGTGGACACCGCTCCGGGCGCGCCCAACTGGAGCGTCGGTGCCCCCGCCGAGGCCATCGGGGCCCCCGCTCCCGGAGCCGGCACCCTCTTCACCTGCTGCGGCTGCAGCATGTCGTCCATCACCGCCAGGTGCACGTGCGCCCTCAGCAGCGACAGCGAGATGGGCCCCTGCAGCAGCCGCACCTTCCCCGCCGGGTACTGCTGCAACACGCCCCGCTTCGCGAAGCGGTACGTCACGATGGCGTGCCTCGCCCCCGAGCCCTCCATCAGCCCCGG
Source organism: Vitiosangium sp. GDMCC 1.1324 (assembly GCF_003044305.1). Lineage (GTDB taxonomy): Bacteria > Myxococcota > Myxococcia > Myxococcales > Myxococcaceae > Archangium. The sequence goes on from NZ_PZOX01000024.1 coordinate 35,810, forward strand.
CACCCCCCCCGTCTCCACCCCGTTCAACTCCTTGAAGTCCAGGGCCAGCACGTTGGGGCGCCTCGCCGGTACCTCCTGCCGGAAGGACTCCACCGACGACCCCGACCACACCACCTCCACGTCCCGGAGCGCCTGCGGATTCTCCCGGAGCTGCGCCGGAAAGGACTCTCCCAGAAGGGCCAGCTTCACCATGGCTCACCTCGTGAACGCCCTCACGGTCTCATCACCGTCTACCCGGCTCAATCCGACTAATGCACCATTCCCGGATGTTGTGCGCTGGCATCCACTTCCCGACTCGCCGAGGCCAGCGGGAGTTCGACCGTGAACGTCGCGCCCTCCCCTTCCTCGCTCTCCACGCGCACCGTGCCCCCGTGCGCCTCCACGAGCTGCCGCACGATGTAGAGGCCCAGCCCGAACCCCTCCTTCTTCACCCCCTTCGCCGGCGCCTTCTTGAAGCGCTCGAAGATCTGCCGCTGCTGCTCCAGGGGAATGCCCGGCCCGTGGTCGCGCACCACCAGCCGTCCCATTCCATCCGTGCGCTCCACGCGCAGCTCGATGGGCTGGCCCTTGCCGTACTTGAAGGCGTTGGACAGCAGGTTCGTCAGCACCCGCTCCAGCCTCAGCCTGTCCCACCTCCCCACCACCCCCAGCTCCACGTTCAGCACCAGCCGGCTGCCCGCCTCCGCCGCCTGGTCCGAGTGCCTCGCCACTGCGTCGTGCGCCAGCTCCGCCAGGTCCACCTCCCCCACCTCCAGCTCCAGCTTCCCCGAGGACAGCCGCGACAAGTCCAACAGGTTGTGCAGCAGCCGCCCCAGCCGCTGCGTGTAGCGCATCGCCGAGGTGAGCACCTCGCGCAGCTTGTCCGCCTCCGACGGAGGCGTGCGCCGCAGCTTGCCCAGCATCAACTGCAGCGCGTTGAGCGGGTTGCCCAGGTCGTGCGCCGCCACCCCGATGAGCTCCAGCGCCGCCTGGGCCTCGCGCAGCAGCCTCGCGTTCTCCAGCGACAGCGCCATGCGTCCCGCCAGCTCCTCGATGAACACCTGGTCCGTCTGCGTGAAGCGGCGCTCCGGCCTCTGGGCCAACAGCATCATCACCCCCACCACCCGCCCGCCCGCGCGCAGCGGGACGACCAGGTAGGAGACCGTGCCCAGCCGCTCCAGCAGCGACAGGTGCACCTCATCCACCGCCACCTCCCCCAGGAGCTCCGGCGTCACCTCCGTGACGAGCTCGCTCCTGCCCGTGCGGAACACCTCCAGGGTGACCGCGCCCGGCCCGCGCTGGGGGTTGCGGATGAGCTCCCACAGGATGAGCTCCCTCTCCACGGAGGCATGCGCCACCGCTCGCGGCTCCAGCACGCCCGTCGCGCCCACCAGGGCCAGCACACACCCGTCGGCCAGCTCCGGCACCAGCATCCGCGCCAGCTCGACCGCCACCTGGTCCGGATCCCTCGCGGCATGGAAGAGACGCTCCGCCTCGGTGAAGAGGTGCTGCGCGCGCTCCAGGCGCTTGCGCTCGGTGATGTCGCGGGTGAGCACCGCGTACCCCTCGAGCCGGCCCTCCAGGTCGCGCAGCGCCGTGAGCAGGGACTCGGCCCAGAAGCGCGTGCCGTCCTTGCGCAACCGCAAGCCCTCCGACTCCAGACGCCCCTCGCGTGCCGTCCTCTCCAGCTCCCGCTGCGGCAGCCCCTCCGTCATCACCTCCGGCGGATAGAGGAGCGCGCCGGGCCGGCCGATGATCTCCTCCGCCTGCCACCCCTGGATGCGCTCGGCGCCCGGGTTCCAGCTGGCCACCCGGCCCTGGGGATCCAACAGGTAGAGGGCATAGTCCTTCACCCCCTCCACCAGCAGCTGGAAACGCTCCGCGGTGGTGCGGACCTCATGGTGCAGGGGCCACAGCGCCCGGGTGAGCACCCAGGCCAGCACCATCGCCACGAGCAACCCCAACGTCGCCACGGCGAGGATGAGCCAGAGCACGTGGCGCTCGGACATGCGGGCCTGCCGGGCCCCTTCGCTCACCTGGTGCTCGTTGAGCCATACGAGCTCGTCCAGCGCCTTGTTCGTCAGCTTGCGCGCCTCGGTCAACCGCAGGGTGAGCCGCTCCCGTGTGCTCTGATTCGCCCCGTGCGCCCGAGCCTCCTCCAGCTCCCGGTTCACCTGCTCGTGCTCCCGCTCGGCGCGCGCCACCGCGTCCAGCGAGCGCACCTCCTCCTCGCCCACCGCGTGCGAGCGGAGATCCTCCAGCGTGTCCATGAACTGCCGCCGGGCCAGGTCCGCCTCGGCCAGGAAGCCGCTGCCGCCCATCAACTCATGGCCGCGCTGGCTGGCGATCTTCTCGCTGAAGGCCCGGCGCAGCCGCTCCACCTTCGCCAGGTGCCAGACACGGTTGAGGGTGGCGCCCTCGTCGCCGGAGAGGACCGAGCGCAATGCGAGCGCGGTGCTGGCGGCGATGGCCAACGCCACCAACAGCGAGGCGGTGAGCCCCACCGCGATGCGCGTCGCGAACGTCCACGGACGCCTCATCCGCTGCCCTCCCCCCTCCCCACCAGGCCCTTCCACACAAGGTGACGACCAGGCGTGCGTGCAGGAATCGGTGCGCCCGGGCAATGTGCTGTCGGAAACCCGTCGCCCATGGGCCTCGGGGACAGGCGGCGTCCGTTCACCACCGGGCCCCTGGCAGTCGGAGACCCCTTCCCCTGTCAGCCGGGCCACCCCAGGTTGTGCCGCCGGAGACCACTCGCGGGTCGGGTGGAGGGCGGAGGCATGGGCGGGCGGTGGAGCGGGCTCGGGTGGGTGGGCCTCGTCGCGGTGATGGACTGACCAGTGACACCGCGGCCGTGCCCATCCGCTACACACTGCACATCTCCGAGTACGTGCCCGGAGAGTCCGGCCACTGTGCCAATGGCGCCGACGACGACGCGGACGGCAAGGCGGACGAGGCGGACCCCGACTGCCAGTGAGCACGGAAAACAAGACGCCGGGCCTCTCGCGGGAGCACCGGCGCTCGCTCGTGGAGGTGGAAGCTCCTCACCCCGGCCTTCTCTGGGAGAAGGCTGGGAGTCCGTCCAGACGTCACCAGGCATTGCGCTCAGCACCTCGCCGGAGCCGACGGCTTGACGTGACGGTCCGCCGCTCTCTGTAATCGGCGGGCTTGGATTTCCAACTCGGGCGGTTCGCTCGGAGAGGTGCGGCAATGTCTAGCCATGCGGTCGATGCGCGCCCCGTGGAACCACGGCGGCCCTTGCGTGTGGGTGCACTGGCCCTGGCGGGGTTGATGCTGGTGACAGCATGTGCCACCGGGGCTCCCATGGGCGCGGCATACCGTTACCGTCCGACCGTTCCGAACGACTCGTCCGAAACGTGGGAACCAGAGCCGGAAGCCAACGACAGAGGCCGGGAAGAAACTGTCTTGACCAGGCTGCCCACGGACTTCGCACCGGTGCAGGTGAGTGACTCCGAGCTCGCGGCAGCCCTCACAACGCTTTGGCTCGACGTGCCGCTGCGGGTGGCCACCTCCCACCCACCTCTCTATGTCGGCCGTAGGCTGGCGTTGGCTTCCACACCCATGAGTGGGGAAGCATCGCAATCAGACCTGGCGCAGTCCTACGGGCGGTATTGCGAGCGATGCGGCACTCCAGGGGACTGCCTGACACTGTTTGACGACGGGCCACGCATCCAGGACGACGACAAGCGCCGCCTTGCGCTCTCCCTGGCTGTGGGCCCTGCCCTGGAAGGCGTCAACGCGGAAGTGCGGGCGATGCTCAACCCCTCGCGGGTGCTGACAATGCTCGGCACCACCATAACCATCTACATGGCGCTGTTGTTGGCGCCAGTGCCCGAGCCGATAACAAAGGGCGCGGCCCTGGTGTTCAGCGCCGCCATGTGGGCTTATCTCGGGTGGGAATTCTTCACTCTGCTGCAAGCCTATGCGGAGCTTTACGAAGCTGCGCCCCGAGCCTCTACCTTTGCGGAGCTACGCGAGATAGCCGAGCGGTTCGGCCGTGTCATCGGCCCCAACAGCGTGCGGATTCTCGTAGTCGTGGCGACAGCGGCGATCGGAGAAACGGCGGCGCTCGCTTCCAAGGCCCCGAAGCTACCGGGATTCGCGCAAGCTTCGGAGAGGTTCACGGCCAATACCGGCTTGCCCTTGCAGGATGCGGCCATCGGAGCCGAGCGCTTCATCGTCTCGGTGCCCGAGAACACGATCCGCCTCGTATTGGCACCTCACGTTGTGACCATGGCTGCCCAAGGCCTTGCCGCTGGGAATCCTGCGCCGAGCCGGGGTAAGCTCCTCCCCAACGGACACAGGGCGTGGGGGTCGTTTAGTGGCTTCAAGGCGGCCATGGGGCCGGCAGGCCCAGGAAAGCAATGGCATCACATCGTGGAGCAGACACCGGGCAATGTGAAGCGATTCGGGGGCGAGGCCCTTCACAACACCGAGAATGTTGCTGCACTAGAAAAACCCATCCATACGCGCATCAGCGCATTTTACTCGTCAATTCAGCCAAAGATCACGAACTCAAATACCCTGACAGTGCGGCAGTGGCTTAGCACTCAATCCTATGAGGCACAGCGCGAGTTCGGCTTGTTGGCCATCAAGAACATTCTAGGAGGCATCTGGTGACGGAGATTGAGGGGCTTGTTGCTGAGTTTGCCGAGAACGTGGCTGCACAGACGGACTCAATCTGGAGAGGTGACGCGAAGACCGGCAACAAGCACGCCAAGCGATACATAGCCGCATTCGAAAAGTTGACCGCACATGGCGATGCCGGGCGCGATGCGCTCACCGTGCTGTTGACGCACCCTCGGATGGACGTTCGGGTCTCGGCCGCTGCGTATTTGCTGCGATACCGGACGTCAGAGGCCCGCGCGATACTGGAAGAAGCGGCGAAGGGTGAGGGGCTGGTGCCCTTTGAAGCCTCGCTAGTACTGAAAAATTGGGAGAGCGGCACCTGGGCCCTGGACCCCGCCGAGGATGCCGCGGGGCAGCCAGACGCGCCCAGCCCGGCATCGCCCACCAAGCGCAGCCGACCACGCACGGAGGGCACTGCTCCCAACAAACGCAGAGCAAGCAAGCGAGACAAGCCCGGCGGTTGATCTCGAGCGGGGCGCGCCGGGGCTCTCAGCCGATGCTCGCCCCGGTGGAGCAGCCAGGGCGCGGCAACGGAATGACCATCGGCAGTCAGGGCCAACCTGTCCACAGCTGGCCCTGACTGGACACGGTGCCGGGCGGACGCGGGTGGGGCTCAGGTCTCGTAGCCGTTCTGCTCGAAGACGATGACCTTGCGCGACTGCGGGAAGAGGATGACGTTGAGCCGGAACCAGCCGGACGCCCCCGGAGCCACCAGCCGCGAGTAGTAGTGCGTCATCACCTGCACGTTCTCCACCCCATTGCCGTAGGTGGAGAGGATTTGCGGGTGCAGCGGCTGGAACTCCGAGTACATGAAGTCCTGGAGCTGGGCATAGGTGAGCACGGTGCCGGCGTCGTAGGCGTACTCGCCGTAGTCCTGGGTGCTGCCCAGCACCGCCGCGTCCGCCTGGGCCAGGGTCGGCTCACCCGAGTACGGCCACGCGAAGTCGAACCGGCGCAGGTAGCCCGTCGTCCAGTCATACACGGCGTTGCCACTGTTCAGCGTGGCCTGGAGCTGCGAGGTGATGGCCTGCTCCGTCAGCGCCAACTGGTAGCCCGCCGGAGCCGGAGGCAGCGTCGTCGACGCGCACGCGCCCCCGGCACAGCTCGTCTGCAGGCGGAACTGCTTGCCCGAGCCGCTACCCGAGCTCACCACCACCAGGTACTCGCCGCCCTGCACCAGCGGCACCGAGTCGAGCTTGCTCAGCTGGCCATAGCCGGCGTCATCGTCCTGCGCCAGCACCGTGGTGCCGTAGCTGCCAGCCGCGTTCTTCGGGCCGTACACGAAGAGGCCCGTGTCCAGGTACATGGAGCTGCCCAGGTGCGTCACCTCGAGCTTCACCAGGGAGCTGGCCGGCACCTGCACCGTGAAGGAGTAGTACTGCGGATTCGTGGTGAAGTACGTCTGCACCGCGCCGCCCAGGGCCACCGGGCCCAGGTACGTGGTGCCCTCCAGGATGTTGCCGCTGGCCGGCGCCGCAGGGGCGTACAGCACGCCCTGGGTGCTCTCGCCCGTCTCCACCGCCTGCTCCGTCCCGTCCACACCACCGCAGGCGGCCAGCACGGCCACCGGCAGCACCATCCACGTCTCCATCCGCTTGCGACGCATCATCAGGCCCTCGGGGTTGTGGGACGCGGTCCCCCCAGGCCCCGTCCAGCTTCCCGGCCCGTGTGCCACGGTCATTCCAGGAATTCAAGCAACATGGGAGAAAAACACTTATACTTCAATCCCCCATCACCCGGCGTCTCCGCCCCCAAGCGGGAGCACGAGCCTCAACCGTGCTCGCGGTCGAGCTTGTCGAGCAGGGAGCGGGCCTGGGCGTCCTCGCGCTGGTGGGCCTGGACCTCGGCCACCTCGCGCCAGCGAATCCAGCCCTGGCTCGCGGCGTGGCGGGCGGCCGTCACGGTGTCATCCACGGCCAGCATCTGACTGCCCGCGGCGCGGATGTCCTCGGCGATGAGGGCCAGCTCGCGCTCGCGGCCCGGCCGGTGCCACACGTTGCGGATGTAGACACAGCGGATGCGCCCGGGGAACTCGCGGACGATGGTGCGGTAGTGCTCGGCGTCCTCCTGCCCGCTGTCGCCAATGAGGATGAAGGGCAGCGACTCCAGCGTCCCCAGCACCCCGCGAATCTTCTCCAGCTTGTGCCCGTGCCCCCCTCCGGGCGCGAAGCCGTGGCGGCTCAGCCCCCAGTCGCGCAGGAGCAGCGGCCCCGCGGGAATCCGGTGCAGCCCGAGGAACTCGTCCAGGTGCTCATACAGGTTCCACGGGCTGGAGGAGACGTAGAAGATGGGGTTGCCCGCCGCACCCGTGCTGCCCTGATGCAGGGCCTCGTAGAAGGCATCCACGCCCTCGAAGGGCAGCCGCGTGCGGTGCTCGGTGAGGAAGAGCGCCCAGAAGCGCTTGAGGAAGTTGGTGACGTTGGTGACGATGACGGTGTCATCGAGGTCGCTGATGACGCCGACCTCGGCCTCGGGGCCCGCCACCAACACGGGAGCGCGCACGCGGGCCACGCCCTCGGGAGCGGGCGACAGCAGCTCCAGCTCCACGTCGTGCCAGCCGGCCTTCACCCCCGCGGGCGGCTCCACCCACAGCTCGAGGAAACCCTCCTCGTCGGTGGTGCCCTCCCACTGGTGCCCGCCCCAGGACACGCGCACCCGCGCGTGGGGAATCTCCACCGTCATGTAGCGCTTCCACGAGGCGATGGCGCTGCCCAGCAGCGTGTGCCGCTTCCAGGGCGGGCGCACGTGCCGGTCCTCCAGCACGCGGGCCTTGATGACGGACTGACGGGTCGTCCCGTAGCCCCGGTAGGGCAGGATGCGCGGCGGACGGCCCAGGCCCAGCTTGCGCCGCAAGCGCCAGCCCCACGATTCGAGGTGGTGCTCGACGTGGAAGGCGAGCGTGACGAGGGCATTGGGCGACTTCGAGGGCATGGCCACGGCAGTCTATCAGCGGGCCCGCGGACGCACCCACCCGGAGTGATGGACGGCGGAGCCCCCATCTCCGGCCACGCCCCTCAGGACGGCTCGCGAGCCAGGAGCACGTGCGGGTGGAGAAGCAGCGCGATGGCCTCGCGCACCGTCCAGTAGATGCGGTCGCTGGTGCGCAGGTTGCGGTCGGAGAGGAAGGCGGGGCTGGTGGCCACCTCGAAGCCGTGGAGCCGGAAGTACTGGCGGGCACGCAGGAGGTGGTACGGATCCGACACCACCACCACGCGCCGGGCGCCGAGCGAGCGCAGCATGTCCGAGGAGAAGCGCGCGTTCTGCTCGGTGGAGTGGCTGCGCTCCTCCAGGAGACAGGCCTCGGAGGGGACGCCGAGCCGTAGTGCGAGCTCGCGCATGACCTGGGCCTCCGAGGGCGGATTGACGCCCACGCCACCGGAGAACAGGAGCCGAGGAGCCAGGCCCTGGCGGTAGAGCGCCACCGCCTTCTCGACGCGGGCGCGCAGCGCGGACGAGGGCTCGCCCCCTGGAAGCACCCGGGCCCCGAGCACCACCAGGACGTCCGAGGGGACGGCGCGCTCGCGCTGGCCGAAGCGGTCCACCACGAAGGCCATGCCATACAGGCCGAAGGTGGCGACCCCGAGACCGACGTAGAGCCAACGGCGAACGGGTCCTGGGCCCTTCCTGAGAGCGAGTGGAGGCATCATGCGCAGGGTACGCCAAACGCCCGGGACGTGCCCGGGTCCCCGTCAGCGCGAGGGGAGGCGGCGGAAGAGCCCGGAGTAGTCGAGCACGAGCCCCTGGGAGTCGACGCTCAGCTCGGCACGGAAGCCGGACTCGAGGCTCTCGAAGAGGTAGCGCTCGGGGCCGAGGCAGATGTAGCGCTGGCGGCAGCGGCGGACGGCGAGCTCGGGGACGGAGAGGTAGACGACGACGATGTCGTCGGACGCATCGGGGGCGAGCCCCAGACGGCGGATGGGGAGGGTGTTGGTGAAGGGGCTGGCGGAGATGTCCACGTCGATGCAGCCGTCGAGCTCGGGAAGGGAGCGGCCCTTGTCGTCGGACCAGAGGCCCGCACCATCGGAGCGCAGAGCGAGCCGCGAGTCACTGCCGAGGAGGGCGAGCTCCACCTCGCGGACGCGGCAGGCGTTGTCGGTGCGCAGGAAGTAGCGAAGGGAGAAGGGGCGGCCTTCGTCGGTGACACCCTCGACGGAGGAGTGCGCAGTGAGACCGCGGGGGACTTCGCGAAGGATGAGATGCTCGTGCCCGGGACTGGACCACGGGACCCAGGCCACGTGTTGCTCGTTCATGCGGGAGGCGCAGCATACGGAAGCCCCGGCGCCGGGCCAGGACAACCTGCACGCCTATTTCATGCCGCGCTGCGACGAAGAAAGCACGAGCAGTCACATCCCCAACTCACGCCGTGCGAACCACGTGGTGTGGAGGAACTGCCAGGTGAGCGAGGCCGACACCCACACCACCAAGAGCAGGAGCAATTCCTCCTGCGCCTCCACATGGGAGAGCTCGGGGATGAGGAGACTCACACTCCAGAGCCCCAACAACCCGGTGAGGGGCACGTCCCAGGAACGGTAGCGCGTGCCGATGAGCACGTTGCGCAAGACATCCCAGTGGTGCTTCACCGCCACCAGACCCAGCAGCAGCTGCGCACTGACCGCTTCCACCGCGATGTGCTGACCCCTCGCAAGGGCGAGAACGAACCAGGACCCGACCAGCGCCACATTGACGCCGAGACCCAGCACATGACGGCGCTCCCGGCCCATCCTCGCGAGGGCATCCACCCCCACGTATGCGAAGCTGAGCACGGTGACGAGGACGAGCACGTCCACGAGCCCCACCCCTGCCACACGCATCAGCCAGAGCGCCGGACCACATGGGACGGAGAGCAGATGCACGGCGATGAAGAGGACGTGAATCTCCAGCGCACCGAAGGGCGGGTGCACGAGCCGCTGGGTCCGCCGCCGGTCGAAGGTGCCGGCCCACGTGCCGAACGCGAAGGCGACCGTGACCCCCATCAACTCGCCGGGGGAGGCCCCATAGGCGGCGAGTCCGCCGAGAGGAATCATGAAGCCCGCGAGCGCACCGAGCCCGTGGTCATAGAAGTCGCCGAGCGGGTTGGACACGCGGAGGCGGCGGGCCTGGAGGCCATCCACCCTGTCCATGACACAGGAGACGAAGAGAAGCAGAGCCGCGGCGAGCGCCACGAGCCGGAAGGAGACGGGCTCATCCTCGAGAGCGAAGTCCGCGAATGAGGCGAGCAGAATGAAGGCCACGACGTTCGCGAAGTGCCCGGAGAAGGTGAACACGTTGGGGTGCACGCCGCGAGGAAGGAGCGCCAGCAGTGGGAGGCTGACGTACCGGTCGAACGAAGCCCGTACCCACGAGCGCTCCTCACATTCGAATGCGTACTGACGAATACGATGGGAATCTTCGAAGCTCATCGGCCCCCCCAGGTTCAGGGGAGGTTATCCAACGTGTCCCGAGACGCGAAGAGGGCACCGAGGAGCGTGGGCGGTTCGTAGAGGGACTCGACACGGAGGTCCGGCAGGGGGATGTCGGCCAGTTCCAGGGGGAAGGGGCGATAATCGAACGACTGTTCGATGAGCCGGGCCATTGCGTCAGCGAAAGGCTTCGCCTCGCCGGCCGGCTCGAAGGTGAGCCGCGATCGGGTTGAGGTCTTGTCGGGCCTTACTGTCGCCGTCGTCGTGTAGACGAGGTATAGCGGCGCGAGGATACACACGGCCCCCACCACCCGGGTGACGACCCGTCCGCCGTCCGGCAAGGGCTCTTCCAGATACAAACAACAGCGGGAACATGCATCCGTCGAGGGATAGGTGACATCCCGGATGACGTGCCCTGGAAACACGGCACGCACGCTCTCGAGGAAGTCTTCCCATTCCTTCCAGTCGTCCCAGGTCTTCTGCCGGATCGCACTCCACCGTTGGTACTCGGGCGTCCGCTGGTAGGCAAGTACCGGCTCCTCGTCATCGTCCTCCCAGACGGGATAACCCGCCGGGTAGTAGTGCCAGGCAATGCGGATGAGTTCCGCGGCCCTGGGATCGTTCAGAGCCTGGGGACTCGGGAGAGGCCTGACCTCGTCCTGGCGCACGCCCTCCTCCTCTGGAGGAAACCGCAGCTCGAAGCTCCACGACACCGTGTCGGCCCCGTGCGGCGTCAGCACCACGGAGACCTGCATCGTGCGCGCCTCGCGGTGCACGGTGACGTCGAAGGAATGGATGGTGTCGAGGTACTTGCCAAACGTCCCCGGGATTTCTTCATGCGCCACACGACGGACGATCTCGGAGCACTGCTGCTCGTCCTCCACTTCAAGCAGCATACATAGGGAGGTGCCAAGGTCCGGAGCCACGAGATTGCTGCCGCGCCGCTTCTTGAGGAAGGTCGGAAAGTGCAGCTCGAACGCCTTCAATCCGCGGGCGAGCGGAACCTTCTTGAAGCCACCCACCTTCGGGAAGGCGTGAATGGGCCGCTTCTTTCCATCAGGGCCAACAATGTCGATGGGTAACGGTTGCGTGAGGGCCTTGTAGGTCTGGCTCATCATCTTCTTCCGGGAACAGGTCCGCCTGAACTACCACCCAATCGTTGGTCAGTCACAGATGTACCCGGTCACTGTGTCGCGGCTTGTGGCGCAGCCGATCAGCCCGCCAGCAGACAGCAACGCTCCACCAACGAGCCCATCCTTTCGCGGATGCCCAATGACCAGCGGGCTCGGCCATCGAATGTCCTCCACGTGAGGAGCATATACAGCTGAGCCAAGGCTCCATCTTCGAACTTCATCTCGTCGCGACCTACCTGGCTCGCCACCGCTCGAATTCGACAGGGAACAATCCGATAAGCTGTTCTCCATTCAGCGAGTACAGGTCGTAAGTGAGGTCGAACTGCTGGATGACGTCGACAAATCGTCGGAGCGTCCCGGGCTTCCTGCTGTTGGGCGAAGCGCCCCTCTTGGGCTTCCCCTTGTCCTTGTCGAAATAGAGGATATCCACCGCCTGGACGATGGCTCGGTTGGTCACGAACTCCTGCCGCGATGCCAGTTGTTCGTTGAAGTCTCCAAACTCCTCCACACGGCCACACAACAACGTCTGAGCATGTTCCTTGTGTAGCTCATAGATGATGTAGGGCCCGACCAGCAGATGGCGATAGTAGTGCCAGGAATGCCCGGCCTCCGTCACGGCCGGCAGGATGTAGTGATACTCCTGCCTCACCTTCCGTCCCTTTCGACCGTCCTGAGGACTGAGTTGATCGAAGTAGAAGAGCGATAGCCAATTCCAGAGTTCCGCGTTGTTCTTGACGGAGGAGGACGGGAGCGGCGCGAGCTTTTCGCTCAAATATCGGGCGGCCTCCAATCGGGTAGTAAAACGCTCGTGTTCGACATCGATCCGGACATCGAGCGCATCCGAGCACGAACGATCCTCCAGCAGGTCGAGCGGCGGCGATGCTGGAGAGCCACTCCGGATTTCCTTCCAATAGTCACGGAACGCCTTGAGCCCCCTGGCGTTCAACTTGCGCACGAGTGCCATCAGGAGCCCTCCGACATACGCGCAGCAGTGAACTTCTCCCGGATTTTTTGCGATTCGCTGAAGCGCCGAACCACCCGTTCGATCCACTCCCGCCGGAGATAGGAATCCTCCTCTATTGAAGGAACCGGTTCGGGATTGTAGTGCTTACTGAATCTCATCCAGTGGCCCCGCCACGTGGTATCGTCATCCGCGATCTCCTCCTCTTCAACCAGCAACAGATGCTGGAGCACCTCACGGATGACAGCTGGGTAGACGAGCGAGAGGAACATCGGGCTGCTCCTCACATACTCCTCCATCCCATCCAGACGGTTGACCTCCAACACAGGCCTGGTTTCGTCTAGTTTGAGCCGCCAGATCTCCTGCCCCAGCTCCCCGAAGCTGACTGGGAGAATGCAATACCTCGTATCGCCCTCCGACCCCGCCTCCACAGGATTGATGTCATCGAGTTCGGCGAGCAGTTTGCCCACCCGTTCACTGCGGTCTACGATCTTGACGCGGAAGAAGACCGTACTGTCCCGGTCGAACTCCTTCAGGTCTCGCTCGGGCTCGGGCACGATACGTCCCACTGTGCCGTAGGGGAAACGCATGTACGAGGACTTATAGTAGGCCTCGACGAAAACACTGGCATCCGCCGGGAATCGCGCCCCCGAGAGGTCGATCCTGGCATCGAAGGAGGGAGGCCCATTCGGATTGCGTATCAACCGGATGAAGACCCGCTCAGGGTCGATGCGCCTGCGCTTCGTGTAATTGAACCGTCTGATCATTGCCGTCCCCTAGTCCCGGACGTTCGCACGGACCTTCAGGTCCCGCTGCGGGTCAAAGCCGGTTACGTTGATCTCGAATTCCTCGTCGGTGATGTCGAAACGCAACTTGTTCGCATCCTTGTCGGCCACGTTTGCGCCAACCGGGGTAGCGATGGTGAAAACGGACCTGCTGAAATCGAAATCGTTGCGGTCGTAGCGCTTGAATGCGTTTCCACGCCTGACCTCATATGCCACCTCAAGTTCGATGGCCTTGCCCGCCAACGGCCTACCGGGAACACTCCTGATGGAGAAGCCTCCCGCTAGCGGCTCCAGCCGGTAACTACTTGTTGAAGGAGGAATGGCTGGCGGAATCTGAGGAGTTCCCTCCGGAGGCGGAGGGGGAGCCTCGCTCGCCCCGCCCTGTCCCTCGTTCATACGCGGGCCATCTGGCCGGTCGACAAAGAAGAAATCCTTCAGCAGATCCTCCTTCAGACCCTCTGGAGGAGCAGAGAGATATGTGACGATGTGACGGATGCTGCTACGGACGAACCGTATGCTGAATGTGCCATGCTTGTACCCCTCCTTGACTTTGGTGGACTTCTCCTGCCAGTCCGTGTGTGCTGGATTCTCGGCATCCCCCAACAGGGAAGTGAGTTCCGGGTCATCCACGACAAGCAGGCCCCGAACACCGGGATCCTTGAGTTGGCGGATATCGGTGATGGTGATGCCCTGCCGGATGTAGTGGTCCTCCCCTCGACCGAGTTTCGGATCCTTCTCCAGGAAGACCCTGAAGTGAGCTGTCTTGATCGGCCGACCGTTGCGCTCCACCTTGACAGGGACCTTCAATGCGAGCCGATCGCCCTTCTCAAATCTCTCCCGCAGCTTCGCAAGTGCACTCTCTGGAAAGAGCTCTTCTCCCCAGGTCGGTGCGTTCATCCCTTTCTGCTGTAATGCAACGAATTCGGATTCCGGCCTGGAGATGGACCATCTGGCGAAATCGAACAGCTTCAGGAGACGTTCCTTTGAAGTGTCAGAGTCCTTCCAGTCAAGCCGGGTCGAGATGTCGTTCAGGCTGTCGCGATTCAGCACCCACTTCTCGTTTCCATGTCTGACCTCCACCACGAGGTCTCTCGAAAGAATCGGGTAGAAGTAGTTCCGGATAGTGGAGCGGAGGAGTTGCAGCGCATTGATTTCCTCCACATGCGGAAAAGGAATCACAAGTGACAGGCCCGGCTCGTCCGCACGCTGCAGATGGAAGTCGGACTTGAATGCAGCAATCACCTCCGCGTCCTCAACGGGGATGCTGTATCCTTCATTGTCCGTCAGCCCGAAATAGCCGTAGGGGCAGTACCGCTGCTTGTCGATGCTATGGACCTTGAGCACGGACTGGCCCATGAGCAGCGCCCGACCATCGCTCTTCCGAACCGTCAGCCCAAAGAAGGTCCGGAACCGGGACGCGGCAGGGAAGACCGTCTTGCCAAGCCCCCATCTACCGCGATCCGTATGACCCTTGCTGGAGCGGCCAATGTTCCGCCAGAAGTAGAAGAAGTGGTTCTTGCTCTCCGACGGCAATCCTGGTGGGTCATCCTCATCCTGGTTCGGGTTGCCCTGGAGACCTCGCGTGCCGAAATCCTCGATAACGAGGTACCGTGCGGGCTCGTCACGAAGGCGGAGTTGGACACCGCCGGGTTCCAGGTGTTCCTCCAGGCCCGCCAGATACTTCTCTGCGGCCTGGGGCTCCAACGGTTGGCTGGAGATGGTGTAGCAGACACGCAGTGGCTGCCCATCCACATGGGCATCGAGCGTGTTCTGGTCACCCTCTCGCACCAAGCTGTCGGCCAGACCCTCCTTTGGGGTGAAGAACTCCTCCTGCACGGGGTCCGCGTTGATTTCCCCGCGCTGCATCTTACGGAAGCTCCACCTGACACCGGACATGAGTCATCTCCCTCTTGTCTGCTCCCAGCGTATCCCGACTGTGTCTGTCTGGCCAATCGTACGGCCCCAAGGAAACCCGTCACTGAGCTGGATGACTTGGACCGCGAGTGGAACTCCCCCTTCCCTCGGTGGGCCTTTCGGCCCGCCGGAATTCGTCTGCAGGCAGGCCAGGTGTGCGTGCTGATGTGCGGGGAAACCGCAATCCACAAGGGCCCTGATTCTACGGGGTTGGTTCGTTCCTCTTTACCTTTGAAGTAGTTGGCGCCAAGGTAGCATCCCCCAACTACCCTGTACCGCGCAGGAACGCGCTACCACCCGAGAGGTATGGAGTCTCAAGGAGAGGATGCATGGGCCTCACCCGTTCCGAGCAGATGTCGCGAATCCGTGGTAAGGACACCTCCCCCGAACGACTCTTGCGCTCGGCTCTATGGAGGGCAGGCCTGCGCTTCAGGCTGCAATCCAGGACGCCTCATGGGCGGCCGGACGTGGTCTTCTCCAAGGCCAGGGTGGCCGTCTTCATAGACGGGTGTTTCTGGCATGGATGCCCCGAGCATTACGTCCGGCCCCGGACGCGCAACGAGTTCTGGTCCGCCAAGCTCCTTGAGAACGTAGAGCGTGACCAGCGGCAGACGCACCAGCTCGAAGCCGAGGGCTGGCGCATCTGCCGCTTCTGGGAGCACCAGATCTTCGAGTCGTTACCCGAAGTTCTGGAGACGATCCGCGCTGCGATCCAGGGCGAGCAGTGGAGCCCGCCTGTCTCCTGGAGGGTCGTGCAGGTGGATGCGCTGCCTGGAGAGGGGGACATGGAACAGCGCTGGATGGAGGAGCTGCGAAGCACCGAGCCTCGACGGTTCGTGGTAGGCAGGCGCAGCACGAAAAAGTGGAAGAGGTCACACGGGCAGTCCGGTAGCGGCCTGTAGCTTGCATGCAGGAGGTGGCGCGCCGGAGCCGCTGCGTTATAAGTCCGATGGAATGCCCCCGAGAATCCAAGTGAAGTTGAGGAGGACTCAAGAGGGCGCATCGCCGCAGTTGTTGGACCTGTTTTTCGAGAAGGCCAGTGCGGACACCGGGCACCGTCAGGCCGTAGGATTCTAAACCCCCATGCTTCGACCCATCGACCACAAGCTCGACCGCCTCGCACGAGGGGAGCGCCCGCGACTACTGGATCTGTTCTCCGGGTGCGGAGGCCTTACCCTTGGTTTTCACCGCGCCGGCTGTGAGGTGGTTTGCGGTGTGGAGTTCGACGAGCATGCCGCCCGCTCTCACGCCCTCAACTTCCATCGGCATCTGCCCCCAGAACTCTTCGAGGCACATGCGGCACCGAAGGACATCACGGTCACAGGGCCACATGCCCTGCTCCAATCCTTCGGCGTCAAGAAGCCTGAGTACGAAGTTGACGTCCTGGTTGGTGGTCCACCGTGCCCGGCCTTCACCCGTGTCGGACGTGCGAAGCTGCGCGAGGTTCATGAGCACCCCGAGGCGTTCCGCCATGACCCACGAGCCAAGCTCTATTTGCCGTACCTCGAGTACGTGAAGGCACTCAAGCCTGTAGCCCTCCTCATGGAGAACGTGCCGGACATCCTCAACTTCGGCGGGCACAACCTGGCCGAAGAGGTCTGTGAGGTCCTTGAGGGCCTGGGCTACCGCTGCGTCTACACGCTCGTCAACGCAGCGAACTACGGCGTGCCCCAGATGAGGGAGCGATTCATCCTGGTCGGCATCCATGAAGCCGCAGGTGCTTATTTTTCGTTCCCGGCACCAACACGGAAGGTCGATTTCCCACCGGGATATCAAGGCTCGCGTGATGTCGCCTTGAAGCACATCGTCGTTGGCGACCTCTTCGCGCCGCGGACCCGATACGTGCCGACACCCGAGGCTAGGCGAACGAGACGCCCACCTGTAACAGTGCGCGAGGCGCTTGCAGACCTCCCTCCGATCACCGGGCACCTCGAAGGAACCATTCGCCGTGGTGCGCGGCGGTTCGACAATGCCGTCACCTATCGCCCGGATGTCGTGCCTTCCGACTATGCCCGCCTGATGCGAACCTGGCCCGGCTTCGAAGGTGATGGTCAGATCTGGGATCACGCCATCCGCTCACTCAGTGACCGCGATTATCGACTCTTTCGCGCCATGCGTTGGGGTGACGACTACCCGAAAGCGTACGCTCTGGCCGAGCGCCTGTTCACCAAACGCCTCGCTGAAGAGAAACGAGCGGGACATCCTATAGATCCCGGCTCTGCCGAGTACGAAGCGCTCCGCAGTGACTACGTGCCGCCCTATGATCCGGGGAAGTTCCCAAACAAGTGGCGCAAAATGGAGCCTGATGAACCGGCTCGCACGTTGATGGCCCATCTGGGTAAGGATTCGTACAGCCACATCCATTACGACAGCGACCAGGCGCGTGTCCTCTCAGTGCGCGAAGCAGCTCGCCTTCAGTCCTTCCCAGACGGGTTTGAATTCTCGGGCACGATGAATCCAGCCTTCAGACAGATTGGGAATGCGGTGCCTCCGCTGCTGGCGCATGCACTCGCAGAGCCGCTCCTTGCTTCGATAGGTGTCGCACACCATGCGATTGCCGGGTCACATCGCGAGGCGAAAGTACAGACCAGCGCGGCTGTTTGAGAACCGAAGAGTACTGAAGGCCCGGGTGATTGAATATGAGCAGCGCCAAGATCGCAATCAAGTCCCTGACATCTTCGGACCTGTCATTCTTCAAGGTCCACCTGAAGCTTTCGAAGCAGAAGGCGATCAACCTCAACAGCGACGTCTTCATCGACCGATTCTACCCGGGCCTCAAAGGCATCTACGACCCGGTGTTCTTTCCCTTGACCATCATTGGTCCCGGGGGAAGGGCGGCGCACCGCCTTGCACGTAAGGCCCTGCGCTCACCGGGCGCAAAAAACTGGCGTCTCAACGGTGAGATCATCCATGACCCGGATGGAGAGCCGGGGCGTTACGACGGGCTTGCGGCAGACGACTTTGCTGTCATCTCTTTCGAAGGCAATGAACGTCCAAAAGCGTTGTCACTCGTTCTCGTTTCGGCCAATGATGACGCCAAGCTGCGCGCGGCTATTGCAAGCTTCTTCGAATTCGCTGGTAGAAGCACCATGGTCGAGGTGTCGGAGACAATCATCGCCGACCTGCGCGCAGCGACCATCGATGCGTATGCCGCTGGCGAGCATCCGTTCGACGCACTCGTTTTCCGTGACACGGTCGAAGAAGTCCTCTTTGGAAATAGCGCTCCAACTCCAGTGGGGACAACACCGTCCGGCCGTTCAGTGGCGATGTCCCCTCATGAACTGCGCCAGCAACTTCTGGCTGCTGAAGAAACCGGACAACTGGGTGAAGAGCTCTTCGGGAACTGGCTGGTGAGCAAGGGCCACGACGAAGACGACTTTGAATGGGTCTCGCTGACCCATGCCCGTTCAGCGTTCGACTATGAAGTACATGCGGCCAGATGGCTGGACACCACCCCCCACGTGTTCGTTGACGTGAAGACGACGCGTGGCTCATTCGAGCGGCCGATACACATGAGCATTGCCGAGTTGCGCTTCGCCGCAACGACGGAGAACTATCGCATTGCACGCCTATACGACCTTGCAAGCTCCAAACCGAAGCTCCGAATCCTCAACGGCATACAGCCATTCGCTCAAGCGATTGTCGGAAGTCTCGGTTCTCTACCCGCTGGAGTCGTAGCAGACAGCGTACAGATCAAGCCAGACGTTTTCCCAATAGAGCTGGACGATCAAAATCTGTAGGTTGCTGCCTTGAGCATCGACGACATGGGCAGCCAGAACCATGTCGGCGTGCTGGAAATCACCGTCAGGGCTCATCTCGACACAGTGCACCGAGCGATGTTTGAGCCCTACCCGGGGTTTCTTCAAACTACGCGACGAATGCGCAGGGTATGCCTACCTGAATCACTCCGGGAAGTGGCGATCGGGGACCTGGACATACGTGTCCACCATGGGCGCATTGATGACGGCTGCATCCGGGATTCGGTCCACCTTGGAGGGATCGACCTCGACCCCTTCGTCCGGAAGGGCTGCATGCGTCAGCACCCCGAACTTCGTCCGGTCAAGATCGCTCACGACCACGGCACAAATCGGAGTCGCCATGCGACCGGGAGTG
Source organism: Vitiosangium sp. GDMCC 1.1324 (assembly GCF_003044305.1). Classification (GTDB taxonomy): domain Bacteria; phylum Myxococcota; class Myxococcia; order Myxococcales; family Myxococcaceae; genus Archangium. The sequence continues at coordinate 54,744 of NZ_PZOX01000024.1, forward strand.
CTCGGATAGAGCCCATCGAGATAGATCCGATCGAACTGCACGTAGACCCGATCCGGTAACACCTTCGCCTCACCGGTCACCCGGCGGATGCTCTCGTCGGGCAGGAATATCCACCCCTCCATGGGTCCGCTCCTGACATTGCGCAGACTCGTCTTCCCAAGGCCTGCGTCCGTAACGGTCGTCAGCTCGACAGCCGTGAAGAGCCGCTTCCCGAAACCCAATCGTAGGGCCGTCAGGCGAGCCTCGGGAGGACACCGTTCCAGAAAACCTCCGACGTCAGGGCGCACGGGGGCGCCCGTGCAGGCCAGGAAGTGGGTGGAAACGGCACAAAGCAGCGCGAGGGTTTCGCGGAAAGACCTGGGTGTGGAGAAGTGCAAGGGTTCGCATCCTTCTTCGGAAGGCGCCGGAGGGGCCAGCGCGGTGGAAGCCGCACCGGAACACGCCCCCTCCAAGACGGACGCGCACAGCGTGCGGATGAATCCCCACCCTATCCCGAGCAGGAGCAGGAAGAGGGCGAGCACGACGAGTGCCCTCCCCCAACCCTTGCGATACCATCTCGCTTCCCGCCCAGTGCTGTTCGGCCCGACCGTTTCCGAAACCACCGGAGCGTCCCTCTCGGGTGACGGAGGCGAGTCATCCGTCGCCTGGCGGCTGGAGGCCGTGGGATGCCGGGGAGCCTCGAGAACCTCTGGCGTGCCAGCCCCTTCTCCCGGCTGCGCCTCCGCCCGTGGGCCCGCGCCATCGCGCGTCGTGGGAAAGGCATACAGCGCCGTCCAGGCCTCCGTGTCCCCTTCCCGCTCCAGCATCCGCACCAACTCCTCGTGCACGGCTCTGGCGCTCGGGGGCCGCTGCTCCGGCGCCTTCGCCAACAATCGCATCACCAGCTCGTTCAGGCCCGGTGGCACGCGCGGGTCCAACTGTACGGGCTCTACCGGCGGGAGGAACTCAATGGCGAGCAGGAGCTTCTCCGGTGACAGGCGGGGGTTGAAGGGATGGCAGTCCGTGAGGGCCTCGTAGAGCAGGGCACCGAACGCGTAGAGGTCCGCCGCGGGCTGCGCGGGGAAGTGCGCTCCCTGTTCCCACTCGCCCCCTCGCAGGAAGGCGGCGACCTCGGGCGGCATGTTGTGGAACGTCACCGGGGGGAGTTCCCGCGTCAACGTGTACGCCCCTGGCAGGAACACCGCTCCGAAGTCGATGAGGAATGGCTTGTCATCCCCATCCCGCACCAGGACGTTGTCGGCCTTGATGTCGCGGTGGCACACGCCGCGCTCGTGCAGTTCCGCCAACACCTGGGCCAACTCGCTCGAGACCGTCACCAGCCGACGCAGAGCGGCCTGTGTCCCCCAGCGCCATGCATTGAAGGTGGAGCCAGGGACGTAGTCGGTGACGAAGAAGAAGTGACCACCCTCCAGGTCCGGCCATCGGCCCAGCTCGCGAACGGCCAGCAGGTTGGGGTGGCGGAAGTGACCGAGGGAGACCGCCTCACGAAAGGCCCGCTCATCCTCGCGGGCCTCGTCTTCATCACTCGGCGGTCGCGCGGCCATCTTGAGCGTGTAGAACCGGCCCCCTTCCTCCACCTGGAAGACGAACGCGAAGCCACCATTGCCCAGGCGGCGCACCACCCGGTAGTGCCTCACCATGTCCCCGGGTTGGAGCAGTGCCGGGTGAAAGGGCTTCGTCATCGCGGAAGCCTCACACGCTCGAAGCGCAGCATCCGGGGACCGTCCTCCTCCAGCGTCAATGACACGCACCCGACTCCATCTGGAATCAGGGTAGAGAAGGTGTGGAACTGCCATGGCCCTATAGCTACGGCCGCGGTGACGACAACAGGAAGAGGAAGCCCCCCACCTGTCGGCAGTGCCTCGCATCCGGATTCCATCCGGGCTCGAGCGAGTCGCCAGGGCTTGGAGTTGACTTGAGTTGTTCTGACAGACACGGACACGAAGAGGAACTGGTCCATCCGGAGTACAGAATTGACATTTGCGCGGACATCATCGGAATTCCTGGAGGCCAGCGTCTCCTTCGGCGTGACGAGCGCCAGCCTCGGGGGTGTGCCCGGCTCATGGCTCTCGAGGAGCATCCTCGCCACCGCCCCCTCGCCCCCATCCTCCTCGTTGGCGACCCGAGGGGGCTCCCGTGAGGCGAAGGACACGCGCGCCTGCACGTCCACCTCGTCCCGCCGCGTGACGAGCGCCAGCGTCAGCGTGCGGAGCCCACCCGCTTCCGTCCGCCCCGCCACCGGCAGCAGGAGTCGCTCGCCCTCCGCCAGGTCGCTCGCGGGAACAATCACCAGCGAGCGGGGTCCCACCACCACCACGGTGACGCGCGCGTGCAGCTCGGGCGTCAGCAGCGCTCGCGGTTCGAGCAGGTCCTCGAAGTCCACCAGCGTGGACAGCCGCCCGGCCACGTACAGCACGGACGGCGCTCCGCCCGGCTGTCCCGCGACGAGCACGGTCCCCTGCCGCATCCGCCTCCCGTTGGCTCGCGCCTCGGAGACGGCCAGCAGGGTGACGAGGAAGACCCAGAGCGCAACGGGCCAGGTACGTGGATGCACGACGCCTCCGTGAGGAGGACGGCACGCTAGAGGAGCCCGCCTGCCAGGGCAAGGACTGCTCGACCTCCGTGGTCACCCTGGTGCGAGCGACTCGGCGAATCAGGTCTTCCCGACACGGTGGGTGAGTGCCCAGTGGCGAACCTGACGTCCGGAGGCGACGTCCTCACAGCTCTCACGACGATGTTGACGCTCACCTCTCATCACTGAGCGCATGGATGATGTCGTCGGCCGTCGTATCGGGCTGGAGGCCGATGCTCCGGTCATAGCCCTCATCGAACATGAGGAGCGGACAGACCTCGGGTACGACGGATTGATACCAGAGGGCGAACCCGGCGCAATCGCGGATGGCCCCGTAGAAGATGACGGTCGACCCTTCGCGGTTGAGGGAACCCAGGAGCGTGGACTCCTTCATGGGCAACTCGAACTCCACGCTGTGGTGGTCCTCCGGGTCCGGAATGATCTTGATCCTGCTCGTGGGCCACCGGACACGCAGGAGGTCGATGAATCTCTCGACATCGATGCTCCGCCGGTCCCGAGACATGAGGAAGTAGTCCATAAGTTCGATCTCCCTTGTCAATTCCTGGCATGCCCTGCTCAGGGTCGCACGACGACCTTCCCCGGAACGCCTGCCAGATTCATCAATGCCTCGAGATAGGGCACTGCACGTGCATCATTGGTAATGATTTCGAGACCTACGACAGGAGTTGCGGCATCAGCGATGACGGCTGCGTACCGCTGGAGCTGTCCGAATAGTTCGAGCCGGACCATTTCGCGAACATCCTCGTTGCACTTCGAACCGGGAACATAGGGACTGGTTTCCGGCTTGTCGACGTGCTTGACCTCCAGAAGGTGGGCATCACTCGCGCGAGCGCCGTCTGCCCGTACCTCCTTGCCTCCACCCGATACGGTGAACTCCTCGGCTCCAGCCTGCCTGACCTGATAACGACTTGCTGGCGAGTTCTCGCGGACGAGAATCCTCCGCGCCTTCGCGATCCACTCCATGAACGCATTCGGGTCCACCTTCTTCGGCACCGCAGCCTGCGCACCGCTTTGCGGTCTACTCGTGCCTTGTGAGAGAACCCCGCTCGCCACCGCTGCCGGAGCAAACGTGTTGGCCTGAGCAGCCGTAGCACCCGCGTTGGGGGCTACCACCCCCTCGGGCGTGACGAGCGGAGGTTCGTTCGGTGGCACACGAGGTCTGGCCACCCTGCTCACCATCTTTTTCGTGAGCACGAAAACCACTACATTCACACCGACCTTGGAGACGGCCCAGGCCAGTGACGAGGAGGCTTCCTTCAAGTCAACGTCCGTGCGCGCAGAGAGGGCGCGGTTGGCAAACGTCCAGAGCGCCCTGGACACATCGCCCGCTTGCACGGACAGAAGCACGACTCCGAGCGACGCCAGGGCCAGGTCCACGGCCTCGCCCACCACGGGCACGCCCTGGGTGCCCAGCCACACGGAGGTTAGCGCCGTCATGGTGACCAGATTCTCGGGGGTAAGCAGGGTGCGGAGTTCCGCAGCTCCGGCCGCTGGCATTTCCGAGAAGGCGCGCGCTGAAGTCCGGCACAACTTCTCCCCACGGGCCATCTGAGCAACAGGCACCAGAACTGGCCCGCACAACTCATCCTCGACAGCGTGGGCAGCAGCAGGCGCTGCGAGCAGCAAGCCCAGACAGAGAGCAACGATTCTCATGGCTTCTTCTACACTCGTTTCGAGCCACCAATCGACCATGTGCTACGCCTTCAGGAAGCCGTTCACCGCGCTCTCCCGGGGGGTGACCTTAGACGGCTGACGGCGTAGAGCGCCCTGTACCTCGGCAGAAGAGCAGGCAAGGGCCGACAGCATCAATCGAGGGCATGTGGCAGGATATGACGGCGGAGGTCATATTCTGACTACCTATGGCTGAAGTCCACTTGTCTCACCCAGAGAAGCTGCCGCTCAAGGAGTTCCGCGAGGCCTTCGAGACCCGGCTGGCCGCCTGCTCCGCTGATGAGCTCAGCGTCCTCCTCCGCGTCCTCGCCAGCCGTGTGCGGCCCTCCGAACGCCTCTCCTTCCTGCAATCCCTCCAGGAGCCCTCGGACTCCGGGGCTCAGGCGCTCCTCGGCCAACATGAGTTGCTCGATGACATCGCCGAGCTCTCCCACTCGCTCCCGGAAATGGCCAGGGAATGGGAGGAGCTCTGGCCCGAGGAAGACATCCTCGGTCCCTACGCGAAGCTCCTCGAGCCCCTCACCGCTCTCTTCTCGCACGCCCAGGAGGCCTCCGAGCGTGGGCAGTACCCGCTCGCCCGCGAGGCCTACCATGCCCTCTTCGAGCTCCTCACCTACGAGGACGAGTTCGGCCGCGGTCTCCGCCCCGAGCACCTCTCCCAGGTGGACTTCCCCGAGGCCCGCGCCCGCTACCTCCGCGCCGTCTACCTCACCACTCCCCCCGAGCAGCGCGCCCCCGTCCTCCTCGAGCAGATGCGCCGTGTGCGTTCGCTCCTCCCCCGCGGGCCCAGGCCCCTCATGCAGGACTGGCTCGACATCTCCTCCGAGCCCCTCCCCGACTCCGATGTCTTTCTCCGCGACTGGGTCTCCCTTCTTCGTGAGCAGGACGGCCCCGATGCCGATGCCTGGTTGCGCGAGGCCATCCGTCTCTCCCAGGGCACTCGCGGCCTGCGCGAGCTCGCCTTCTCCGAGCCCTCCCGCCACCCTCGCGCCTTCGTCGAGCTGCTCGCCGCGCTCGAGCGCGAGGGCCCTCCACGCAAGGTCCTCACCACCGCCCGCGAGGCCCTCGAGGTGCTCCCCTCCGGTCTCCCCCTCCGCGCCGCCATCGCCGACTTCCTCGTTTCGGCCGCCGCGCGTCTCGGGCAAGCCGATACCGTGCGCTCCGCTCGCTGGGAGGCCTTCGTCTCCCGGCCCACCCTCTCGCGGATGCTCGACCTGCGCGACTCCCGCTCCTCCGCGTCCGAGCGTTCCCGGGTGATGCGCGAGGCCGCCCGTCATCTCGAGGAGGTCCTCCAGAAACCCCGCAGGCCCTCGGGCTCCATGGCCGTGCTCCTCGATGATGAAGACCGGCTCGAGGCGCCCGCTCATGTCGACCGGCGGCTGCTCGCTCATGCCTGGTTGCTCGCGCTCGACTGGGAATCCGCTCATGCGATTGCCGCCAAGGAAAGTCCCCTCGGGTGGACCTATGGCGACAACCCCCAGGGCACCGTCGTCCCCGCCTTCCTCGTGCTCCTGTCTCGCCAGCCCCTCGGGGCCCTGCCTCGCAACGTGGACCGGCTCTGGCATCAGGCGCTCGAGTCGGGCGCCCACGCTGGCGACTGGTACTCGGGTGATGAGCGTCATGATGCGGTGCTCCGCGACCGTCTCTCGCGGGCGTATGCCGACGTCCTCCCCGCCTTCTCGCTCGAGCCCTCCGAGCACGAGCGGATGCTCGAGTGGAGTCTGGAGATCGCCCGCAAGCGCGTGAGCTCCATCGTCAGCAACAAGCACCGGCGCAGCTACGGCAAGGCCGCGACGTTGCTCGTCGCCTCCGCCGAGGTCCTCTGGCTGCAAGGCGAGCAGGCTCGTGGCAACCTGCTCCTCGCTGGCTTCCGGGAGAGCTTCCGCCGTCACCGCGCCTTTCAGGCCGAGTTGGATGAGGCCGTGGGCTCGCGCGCTCCCTCCTCCCGGCACTGACCCGCTGCCCCGCGCCCTCCTCCTGGCGTTATCCTCGCCTCCACATGCGCGCCCCTCCCGGCTCTCCTCCCGTTCCCAGCGGGTTCGATGCCCTCCTCGGCCAGACCGTCTTCCAGCTCGAGTCCCGCGTCGCGCATGTCGCCACCACCGCCTCCGCCATCGCCACCGCGCTGGTGCTCGCCTCCATCGCCTCGGGCTCGCCCATCCCGCGCATCATCCTCGCCGCCACCCTGTTCTTCTTCGCCTGGTATGCCTGCGTCGCGCTCCTCATGCGCGCCGGCCGCTACCGCCCGTGGATGCGTTACGCCTCCTCGCTCGTGGACGTGTCCATGGGCACCGTCGTCGCCCTGTTGGATTTGCGCGTCAACGGCCCCGCCTTCGCCCTGTCCGCGGGCGGGCCCGCCCTCTATGCCGTGGGTGTCGTCATGTCCACGCCCCGGCTCCAGCCCCGCCTATGTCTCTTCGCCGGGCTCGCCGCCGCCGCGCAGTTGCTCGTGCTCGTCCAGTTCGTCCTGCGTCCCGCCGCCTCGCCGGAGCTCCTCGCCTCGGGCGCCTTCGACTTCTACGTCACGCTCGCCAAGTCCATCTTCCTCGTCACCTCCGGCGCGCTCGGCATGGTGGCCAGCCGCTCCATGCGCGGGCTGCTCGTGCGTCTCACCGAGAGCGCCGTCGAGCGAGAGCGCGTGCGCGGACTGCTCGGCATGCACGTGAGCGAGCAGGTCATGGAGCACCTGCTCTCCGGCCGCATGCCCGAGGGCGGTGAGCGCCGCGCCGTCACCATCTGCTTCACCGACATCCGCGACTTCACCCGCCTCTCCGAGTCCCAGTCCCCCGAGGAGACGCTGCGCTTGCTCAACCTCTACTTCGGGCGCATGTGTGAGATTGTGGCGGCCCACGGTGGACTGGTGAACAAGTTCCTCGGGGACGGGATGCTCATTGTCTTCGGGGCGCCCACGCACCAGCCGGACGATGCCCGGCGCGCCCTGGCCGCCGCGCGCGAGATGCTCGCCGAGGCCGAGCTCATGCGCGAGCGGGGCGAGTTCCCCGACCTGCGCATCGGCGTGGCTCTGCACCGGGGTGAGGCCGTGGTGGGCAACGTGGGCGGCGCCCAGCGCCAGGAGTACACCGTCATCGGCGACACGGTGAACACCACCTCGCGGGTGCAGGACCTGACCAAGGCGCTCGGCCGCGCGCTGCTGCTCACCCGCGAGTGCCGCGAGGCGCTCGGAGACGAGGCCACCTTCGAGCCGCTCGGCGCCCACGCGGTGAAGGGCCGGCTGCAGCAGCTCGAGCTCTTCGGCATCCCCGAGCGCGGCTCGAGCCCGGTCGCTTGAAGTGACGGCCAGCCAACGGCGGCACCGCACCGCGGTCCGCTGTCCCTCCGTGGCCGCCCGGAGGATGACTCGCCCCTGGCGGCGAGAGGGACAGCTCCGAGGCCGCCCGGGGGGAGACGCACATGGCCGAGACGCTCGTGGGTGGGGTACGCATCCGTTATGACGACGTGGGGCAGGGAGGGCCCGCGTTGCTCTTCATTCCCGGCTGGTGCACCAGCCGAGACGTGTTCCGGAAGCTCGCGCCCTGGAGCGCGACGCTCCAGCGCACGCTCGTGGTGGACCTGCCCGGCCACGGCGACTCCGAGCAGCCCGTCCCTGACTTCGACAACGCCACCGTGGTGGACGTGCTGCGCGGCGTCATCGACGCCAGTGGCGCGCGCCAGGTGGTGCCCGTGGCCCTGTCCCATGGCGGCTGGTGGGCCATGGAGCTGCGGCGCCAACTGGGGGCTCGCGTGCCCGCGCTCGTGCTGCTGGACTGGCTGGTGCTGGAGCCGCCTCCGGCCTTCCTCCAGGCGGTGCGCGCCCTGCAGTCGCCCCAGTGGAAGCAGGCCCGCGACGGGCTCTTCTCCCTGTGGCTGCACGGCGTGAACTCGCCGGACATCATCCGCTTCGTCCACGAGGACATGGGCTCCTTCGGCGAGGACATGTGGAAGCGCGCCGGGCGGGAGATTGGGAAGGTGTACGCCCAGTACGGCAGCCCGGTGGAGGCGCTCGCCTCCCTCTCGCCTCCCGTCCCCACCCTCCACCTCTACGCCCAGCCGGATGACCCCGCCTGGCTGGAGGGCCAGCGCTCGTTCGCCTCCTCGCACCCCTGGTTCCAGGTGCAGAAACTCCCCGCACGCAGCCACTTCCCCCTCCTGGAGGTCCCCGAGGAGATGGCCGCCCGCATCGGCAGGTTCCTCGACGCGCGGCTGGGCACCCGCCGTGAAGGGTTGTCTCCGTTCCCCACTTGATTCCGTACCCGTCGAAAGGTTAGTTAGTTAGTGATAGCTAACCAATTCAACGGGCAGAGCATGGGACGTCCCCGACAGGTCCTGGACGAAGAGATTCTCAAGGCGGCACGCGCGTGTTTCATCGAGCACGGTGCCTCGGTGAGCACGGAGACGATCGCCGCGCGTCTGGGGGTGTCGGGGCCGGCGCTGCTCAAGCGCTTTGGAACCAAGCGCGAGCTGCTCATGGCGGCGTTCGGGGTGGCGAAGACGCCGCCGTGGCTGGACCTGATGACCGAGGGTCCGGACGAGCGCGAGCTGACGGAGCAGCTCCGCGAAATCGCGGGCGCCATCGATGCCTTCTTCCGGGAGATGGTGCCGGCCTTCTCGGTGTTGCGCGAGGCGGGCATCACCCCCGAGGAGTGGCGGGCCTCGAACGATGGCGTGCCGCCCCCGGCGCGCACCTTCGACACGGTGTCGGGCTGGTTCCGCCGGGCCCAGGAGCAGGGCCGCCTGCGCCAGGGAGACCCGCGCGTCATGGCAGGCATGTTCCTGGCGGGCCTGCAGTACCGCTACTTCCTCGCCCACATCACCAACGAGCCCATCCCTCCGGAGGAGGAGAACCCCTGGCTGGCGCAGATGGTGGACATCCTGTGGCACGGCGTGGCGCCGGAGCACGAGGAAGCGGCCTCCGCCTCCGAGAAGCCGCGGGCCTTGAAGGTTAAAGGGAGTGGGAAGCGGGGCTGAGCCGGAGGGTCCGCCCGCTCACCGGGCCGCGCCGCCGCGAAGCGCCCGCTCGTAGCCCACCCGGGCCTCCTCGGGAGTCTCCAGGAGGTAGCGCTGGCGCTGCTCCGGCGTGAGGCAGCCCGGAGCCGCCTCGCGCAGCAGGGCCTGGAGCCGCTCCGTCCCCACGCTCCAGAGGTACAGCGTCTGGTCCGTGCTCAGCAGGATGCGCGAGCCATCCGCGCTGAGCTCCGCGGCCCCCACCTCTTGCGCATGGAGCAGGCTCACCACGGGCTCCCCCGCGCTCTCCATCGTCCACACCCGCACCGTCCCGCCCTCCGACACGGAGAGCACGCGCTGGCCGTCCGCGCTGAAGGTGAAGCGCGTGCGGGCCTCGGGGCAGCGCAGCACGAGCGGCTCGCCCGTGCCATCCGCGCTCCACACCCGCGCCGTCCCGTCCTGCGCCGCGGTGAGCACCCGCTGCCCGTCCGGGCTGAACCTCGCGAGCTCCACCCGTCCCTCATGGCCCCGGAGCACCACGGGCGTGCCCGTGCCATCCGCGCTCCACACCCGCACCGTGCCGTCCTTCGAGCGCGTGAGCACCCGCTGCCCGTCCGGGCCGAACGCCGCGAGCTCCACCTCTTCCTCTGGGCCCGCGAGCTCCACCGGCTCGCCGGCGGCCTCCGCGCTCCACACCCGCACCGTCCCCTCCTCCGACACGGTGACCACCCACCGCCCGTCCTGGCTGAACTCCGCGCTCCTCAGTCCTCCCTCGTGGCCCGCGAGCACCATCGGCGCTCCGGCCCCGTCCGCCCTCCACACCCGCGCCGTCCCGTCCTGCGACTTGGAGAGCACCCGCTGCCCGTCCGGGCTGAACTCGGCGGACCACACCTCCTCCTCGTGGCCGCGCAGCAGCACGGGCTCTCCCGTCCCGTCCGCCCTCCACACCCGCACCGTCCCCTCCCTCGAGCGCACCAGCACCCGCTGCCCATCCGGACTGAGCTCCGCGGGCCACAGCACCGCCAGATAGCCCTGGAGCACCACGGGCTTCCCCGCGCCGTCCGCCCTCCACACCCGCACCGTCCCCTCCCGTGACGCGGTGACCACCCGCTGCCCGTCCGGGCTGAACGCCCCGGAGCCCACCTCGCCCTCGTGGCCCCGGAGCAGCACGGGCTCGCCCCGGCCGTCCGCCCTCCACACCCGCACCACCCCGTCCCCCGACGCGGTGAGCACCCGCTGCCCATCCGCGCTGAACTCCGCCGACCACACGCCCCCCAGGTGCCCCGCGAGCACCACCGGCGCTCCCCGGCCATCCGCCCACCACACCCGCGCCGTCCCGTCCTCCGACGCCGTGAGCACCTTCTGCCCGTCCGGGCTGAACTCGGCGAACCAGACGCCGCCCTCGTGGCCCACGAGCATGACGGGCTCCCCGGTGCCATCCGCCTTCCACACCCGCGCCGTCCCGTCTCCCGACGCGGTGAGCACCCGCTGCCCGTCCGGGCTGAAGGCCACGGACCACACACCGCCCGCATGGCCCGCGAGCATGAGGGGCGCCCCCTTGCCGTTGGCCTTCCACACCCGCGCCGTCCCATCCTCCGACGCGGTGACCACCCGCCTCCCATCCGGGCTGAACGCCGCGGCCGCCACGCCTCCCGCATGGCCCGCGAGCACCACCGGCTTGCCCGTGCCATCCGCCCGCCACACCCGCGCCGTCCCGTCCTCCGACGCCGTGAGCACCCGCTGCCCGTCCGCGCTGAACTCCGCGCTCCGCACGCCCCGCGCATGGCCCCGGAGCACCACCGGTATGCCGCCGCCCTCCGCCTTCCACACCCGCGCCGTCCCGTCCTCCGACGCCGTGAGCACCCGCTGCCCGTCCGCGCTGAACGTCGCCGTCCTCACGCCGCCTTCGTGGCCCCGGAGCATGACGGGCTCGCCGGCTCCCTCCACCCGGGCCACCCGCACCGTCCCGTCCTCGGAGACGATGAGCACCCGCTGCCCGTCCGGGCTGAACTCCGTGGGCCACACCCGCTCCTCGTGGCCCGCGAGCAGGATGGGCGCCGCCGTCCCATCCGCCCTCCACATCCGCACCCGCCCCTCCTGCGAGGTGGTGAGCACCTGCCGGCCGTCCGCGCTCAGCTCCGCGGACCACACGCCTCCCTCGTGGCCCGCGAGCACCACGGGCTTGCCGGTGCCATCCGCCCTCCACACCCGCGCCGTCCCGTCCTCCGAGCCGGTGAGCACCCACTGTCCGTCCGCGCTGAACTCCGCGAGCTCCACCTTCCCATCATGGCCCTGGAGCACCACGGGCTCCACGCCGCCACGCTGCAGCACCTCGAGCGCCGCCTGGTGCCACTCGGGCGTCCGCTCCGGCTCCGTCACCTCGCGCAGCACCCGCGCCGCCAGCGCCGGGTCCCCCTCCATCAGCCACCGGGCCCGCAGCACGCGCGACACGTCCAGCGCCACCCGCCACCGCTCCGCCTCCTCGCGCTTGTCGCGCTCGTCCATCTCCCGCGCCCGGGACTCCCGCTCCCACTCCTCCCGCGCCCACCCCACCAGCCGCTCCCACCGGCGGCTCAGCGACTCGTGGGCAATCCGCAGCCATGGCTCCGGCGCCGCGCCCCCACCGTCCCCGTCCACGCCCCTCACCACCAGCCGGCGCCTCACCAGCTTCTCCACCACCGCGTCGAACGCGGCGGCGAGCGCCTCCTGCTCCGGGCGCACCTCCTTCAGCCCCCAGCGCCGCGCGCGCGGGCCCGCCTCCTCCCGGGGCTCCACCCACCGCACCAGCAGCCGGCGCGCCTGGTGCCGCTCGGCCTCGGACAGCTCCGCGTAGAGCTGGTCTCCCGTCCGGGCCAGCGCTCCCGCCACCCCGCCGAGCTCCTCATAGGCCGCCCGCGTGAGCAGCCGGCCCGAGCGCCGCTCCCACAGCCTGTCCAACACATGTCCCAGCAGCGGGAGCGCTCCGGGCTCCTGCTCCACGTCCCGCCTCAGCTGCTCCACCAGCTCCGCCTCGAGCTCCAGCCCCACCGTCCGCGCGGGCCCTTCAATACCCTGGACGAGCGGCTCGCCCCGGAGCGGGCCGACGAAGAGCCGGTGCTCGCCCGAGTACACCACCTCGTCCAGGCGGGGGCCCCGAGGCTCCACCCGCACCTCGCCGCAGCGCCCGAGCGCCTCCACGCGCAGCGCGGACACGACGATGACCCGGGAGGCCTCGGCGTGGGCGAGCTTCCACAGCGCGCGCACGAAGGCCTCGCGCTCCCGGGCCAGGGGCACCTCGGTGAAGAGCTCCTCGAGTGGATCCACCCCCAGCAGCAGCCAGCGTCCCGGACGGGCCGCGCGCAGCAGCCTCGCCTCTTGGAGGACCTCCGCGACGGTGGCCGTGCGCGCCGGGGGAGCGCCCTCCGGACGATGGAGCCCGGCCAGCAGCGCCCGCAACCTCCCGAGCGAGCTGAACCGGCCCGGGCCCGCCGTCCCGGACGTCCACCGCGAGCCGGCCTCGCCGGGCCGCATCATCACCACATCCCAGGCGTCGCGCGTGTCCGCACGCAGCCGGGGCACGAGTCCCGCCCGAACCAGCGAGGACTTGCCGCTGCCCGAGGCACCCGCCACCACCTGGAAGCGCGAGCCCCACCCGCCCATGGCCGCGCGCACGCGCAGCACCAGCTCGGCCTCCAGCTCGCCGCGGCCGAAGAAGAAGCGGCGGTGCTCCGGCTCGAAGGGCAGCAGGCCCCGGTAGGGTCGGAGGGCCAGGGGACGCAGGCCGGGGCTCGGCCTGGCCCGGGCGTAGAGCTGCAGCGAGGCCCACTCCATGAGCCCCGACTCGCGCAGGCGTCCGCGCGCCGCCGCCAGCGCGGCCTCGACGGAGCCGGGAGCTTCCAGCGGCGCCTCCGGCGAGACGGGCACGCCCAGCAGCGAGCCGAAGAGGGACTCGGTGAGCAGGAGGGAGCCCTCGGTGGACAGCCGCAGCCGCGAGGCCACCACGGCGGGAATCCCCGCGCGGTGGAGCGCCTGGGCCACACCGCCCAGGGGGCTGCCCAGCCGCTCATGGCCGCCCTGACAGGCGCACAGCACCACCATCCGCACGGTGCCAGCATGGGGCCCGAGCACCTCGCCCAGCCGGTGGGCGTCGACGAAGCTCTTGGAGGGCCCCGGGCTGTCACCCTCGAGCATGAGCCCGTCGGTGCCGCCCTTCTGCCCGCCGTGGCAGAGCAGGTGCAGCACGCTCACCGGCTCGCGAGCACTCCGGGAACGGTCCAGCTCCCGGGACAGCGCCTCGAGCGACACCTGCGCGAGCACATCCCGCGCCTCGTCGAAGGGAAGGCCGCTCCTGCGGCAGGCGTCGCGCAGCACCCGCAGGTGGGCCGAGGCGGGCACATCTCCTCCGGCGCCGGACCAGGCGAAGAGGATGCGGCCCTCGGAGGGGGAGGTGACCTCCGTCCGAGGCGGCTCGCTGGCGCCGGTCCATTCGTAGTGAAGGGAGCAGCCCTTGTGCTGGCCGAAGTGCTGCCCCGAGTCGCGCAGCATGAGCAGCTCCCAGGGGAGCGCATGCATCTCGGCGGCGGCGGAGCGCACGGTGAGGTGGACCTCGCGCTGCTGGCTGAGCGCCTCGTGCAGCTCCGCCTCGTCCCGGCCCCAGTCGAGCCCCTCGAGGAAGCGGCGCAGCTCATGGCCCAGGCGCTGGATGAGGCCGAGGTCCAGGTCCCTGCGCTCCAGACGGGAGAGGTCATCGAGGAGGCCCTGGCTCCAGGGGAAGGACGCACTGCGCAAAGAACCATCCGCCCGCCGCCGCAGGTACTCCTGCTTCTGGAAGTGGAAGGCGAAGGGCTCGGCCGAGCTGTCCTTGCGAGACAGCTCCAGCGTCAGCACCAGGGGCTCGTTCTGCACGGGGCGGCAGCTTATCAGCCGGAGGCCGGAGACAGGGGTCAGGCGAGCGAGGCCGAGCCGGGAGCGGCCACGGCGGCCGAAGCTCCATGGGCCGTTGGGGAGCCGAGGAGGCATCCTCCCCTCAGTCCCGGTGGCCGAGCGCCTTGTCCAGGTTGTATGCCGCGCTGATGAGCGACAGGTGCGTGAGCGCCTGCGGGAAGTTGCCCAGCGCCTCGCCCGAGGGCCCCGTCTGCTCGGCGAACAGTCCCACGTGGTTCGCATAGCCCAGCATGCGCTCGAAGGTGAGCCGTGCCTCCTCCAGCAGATCCGGCCGCGTCACGCTCGCGCGCGTCATCGCCTCCACCAGCCAGAAGGTGCACAGGTTGAACGTGCCCTCCCGCCCCGACAGCCCGTCCCTCGCCACATCCAAGTCGTAGCGGAACACCAGCCCATCCGAGGTCAGCCCGCCCTGCGCCGGCGGCTTGCGCAGGAGGTCGAGCGTCGACAGCATCCTCGGGTCCACCGGCGACAGGAAGAACACCAGCGGCATCAGCAGGTTCGCCGCGTCGAGCGCCATCGACTCATACGACTGGATGAACGCGCCCCGCTTCGCGCACCAGCCCTTCTGCATGATTTCCTCGAACATGGCGTCGCGCGTCTCCAGCCACCGCGCGCGATTCGCCGGGAAGCTGCGCTTGTCCGCCAACCGGATGGCCCGGTCCACCGCCACCCAGCACATCATCTTCGAGTACACGAAATTCTGCTTCCCCGCCCGCACCTCCCAGATGCTCTCATCCCGCTCCTGCCAGTGCTCGCACAGCCAGTCCACCAGCCGCCGCAGGTGCCTCCAGAAGTCATACGAGATGGGCGCCCCGTATTTGTTATACAAATACACCGAGTCCATCAGCTCGCCGTAGATGTCGAGCTGCAACTGGTGGGCCGCCCCGTTGCCCACGCGCACGGGCCTGGAATCCAGAGACCCCGCCAGGTGCCACAACTCCTCCTCGCCCGGAACCTCGCCCCCATCCAGCGCATACATGAGAGGCAGGGGCATACCCGGTGGCAGGTCCGCGATGCGCTTCTCCAACCAGCGCATGAAGGCACCCGCCTCCTGGCGGAAACCAATGCGCAGCAGCGCGTACACGGTGAAGGCCGCGTCGCGAATCCAGACATAGCGGTAGTCCCAGTTGCGTGCGCCACCGGGTGACTCGGGCAGGCTGCACGTGGGCGACGCCACGATGGCCCCCGAGGGCTCGAACGTCATCAGCTTCAGCACCAGCGCCGAGCGATGCACCGTCTCGCGCCACCGCCCGGTGTAGCTGCACCCCGCGAGCCAGTGCCGCCAATACTCCACCGTGGAGCGGAACAGCACCTCCGAGGCCTCGTGCCCCAACACCCGGTCATGACACGACTCGGGAGCGCCCTCGCGCAGCGAGAACACCGCCGACTGGCCCTCACGCAGCGAGAAGCGAGAGGAGACCCGCCGCCCATCCGTCTCCAGCTCCGCCGACGTGGCGAGCGTCAGCTTCAGCCCGTCCGACAGGAAGCTCGCCCCGCCGCGGATGAGCCGCACCGCATGCGAGTCCCGTCCGAAGTTGAAGGCGGGCAAGCACTCCATGTGGAAGGACATCTCCCCGCGCACCACGCGGATGCGCCGCACCACCTCGCGGACGCGGTCCCCCCTGCCCAGGGGCATGAAGTCCACGAGCTCGCCCACGCCGTCCGGCGAGTAGAAGCGCGTCACCAGCACGTTGGTGTCCGGCCAGTAGAACTGCTTGCGCACCACCCGCCCGCCGTCCAGCTCGGGCCAGATGCGGAAGTGGCCGCCCTTCTCCCGGTCCAGCAGCGCTCCGAAGACACTCGGGCTGTCGAAATACGGGAAGCACAGCCAGTCGAGCGTGCCATCCGTCGCCACCAGGGCCACCGTACGCAAGTCGCCGATGACCCCATGGTCCTCGATGGCTGGAGGCCGCGACGTCTTGTCCCCGTCCATGACACTCCTCCCCGCGCTGGAGAGCCCTGGAGATTTCCTACTCGGGAGCCCCGGCGCGTTCAGGAGATGTATGAATCCAGTGGGCGAGCGGCTTTCGCCCGCCTGGCTACCCCGCGGCCGGGGAGCGGATCGCCCGTACCAACGCTCGGGCGGGCGAGCCCCACTCCGCCTTCACCTTCAAGGGCAGACACACGAGCTCGTGCACGCCCACCTTCACCTCGCTCAAGTCCAACCCCTCGATGAGCCACACGCCGGCCTCGCGCAGTTGCTGGTGCACCGCCAGCGCCTCCGCGTGGAAGCCCACTCGAGACACGTAGTCCACGCCCACACAGGCCACCTGGCGCTCCACCAGCAGACGCGCCGCCGCCTCGGACAGCATCACGAAGTTGTCCGCGTGCGGGCGCTTCCACCACTCGCTCGGCGAGTTGCGTGTACGCAGCAACAAGCGCTCTCCCGGCCTCGGCTCGTAGTCCGCGAGCGAGTCCGCGCGGATGCAGTCCACATCATCCAAGTGCAGCACGCGCGCCCGGCCCACCGTGGCGCTCAGGGGCAAGCGCTCCGTGTCCTCCAGGTCCAGCTCGAGACTTGGCGGCGCCGTCACGTACGTGCCCATCCACGCGGCCTTCTTGAGCCACTCGGCCTGCTCGGCGGCGGACTCCGGGAGCCCCACCCTCGGTTGAGTCTGGGCCTCCGCGGTTGGCTCCTCGCCGAACGGCACCGAGATGTCCAGCCAGGCTCCCTCCATGTCCATGTGCTGCCTCCTCTTCGGGGACGCGGATCGTCCGTGGGGGTCGAGAAACGCCCACCCTAGCCTGCTCCCGGGGGGCATGGGGAGGGAAGGGACACAGTGTCTCCCGGTTGTCCCCCGCGCGTGAAGACGCTGACCTGCGCACAGGCGGGGCGCACTTCGAGCCCTGTCAGCGTGGATGGGTTGATTGGGGGGCCGCCTCTGTCGGCGCGTTTCGTACGCGAGGTCACGGCGTTGCAGATCGCAGGAGGCCAGCCCCCTCCCCTCGGCAGTTGTCGCTACTTCGTGCTGCTGCGGCGGGGTGGCTCTTCGCGAGGGCCCCGCGCGCCTTCAGCACGGCCCGTCAGTAGAGAATGCAGTCGAACTTCTCGATGACGGCGCTGATCTCTTCGGGCGTAGTCTCAAGCCGCTCAGCCAGGATGGGTGCGTAGTAGGTCAGGGCCTTGGTACGAGGCGGATGGGTGTGGAGATCATCCACGATGACGTCGCCGACGAGGCCCGGCCACTTGATGCTGCGCAGCTCGGGGGCTCGCCCGATGGGGTCCAGGATGGTGAAGCAGGGCCATTTGGGAAAGCGAATGGTGGCAGGGTCACAGCCCATGATGCGGCAACCATCTAGACGGGCCTCGGTGAAGTCGCAGTCCTCGATGGAGCCGTGCTGAAACCCCGGCAGGCTCATGTATTCGGGCCAGTACCCGAAATCGCACCCCGTCAGCCGCCCCTTGAACCGGCAGCCTTTCAGGGACGCGGCCGCCCATTGCTGGTGGTTCTTCAGCTCCTGCCTCACCTCGAAGGTGCAGTTGACGAAGCGCGCTCCATCGAAGAACAGACGCCGGGCGGACACCTTCAGCACGAGGGTGCAGTCCTTCATCGTCAGGTTGGGGCCCAGGAAGTAGTGCGCCTCCTTATCCATCAACTCCAGCCGCTCGTTTTCAATCTCCTTGTTCTCGAAGAGAACGTTACCGAACCGGTCCATGGCCACCGCCCCTTTCAGAAGGTGAGCATCCGGAAGAACTCGCCCGCCATACGCCTGCCGTGCCGTGCCAGGTTCGACTCCGTTCCGGAGAGAATCTCGTACTTGCGGTTGGTCGTCAGATCAACCACGTCGACGCCCTGGTGGTTGAACCGGAGGCTGCCTTTGAATTGTGCCTCCACCTTGGCGTGCACGAAACGCCCCCGGGCCTCTCGCTCCAGCAGTCGCGACAGCCAGTATTCACCCTTCCTCTGGGCCTCATTAATGGCCCGCTTCTCGGCGCCAGAAAGCCTGTGGGGCCCCCACTCGTTCGCGGCCTTGGTGACGGCCTCCTGGAGCATGTCACCCACCATGTCCTCGGCGGGAATGTCCGCAGCCGACTTTCCGCGTGGCAGGTGCCAGCGCTGGCCATCGCTGAGCTCCACTTGTCGGTTGCCGCCCCGGTGACGGATGACGGTTTCGGCGGAGCGGCCCCCAGGGGCCGTTTCCCCACCACCCACCCGCCCCTTCTTGAGCATCACCACGGCCATGGGGCCCTGCGGTGAGGTGGCCACCGTCTCCGCCGCCGCCACCGCTTTGGCCAGGGCCCCCTCCGTCGCGAGCGCCGCCTCCGTGGCCTCCAGGCGCGCCATGACAGCGGCACCGCCCTGCGCTTCGAACTGTGCTCCCGCGAGATTGAATCGCGGAAGTGACTTCACTCGCGCCACCACCTGCCCCAGCGTGTGCCCGGCGAGTGTGGACACCGCCAGAATCATGGCCCTCGCCGCGTCCTCGCCCAGCACCTTGCTGAACTCCTCGCCTGCCGCGCGCAGTTCCTCGAAGGTGGTGGCGTGGTACGCCGTGTCGGCCATGCGGGCCCAGCCGTCCATCAGCTCGTACACCGTCTTGAGGCCCAGGTAACCCATCAGGATGAGGGTCATGCCGGCGGCCAGGGCCTTGGTCGTCGGCTCGGGCACCACCCACATCATGCAGTAGAGAGCGACCGTCCAGACGACCATGGAGACGAGCGCCTGCGCATTCAGCAGCTCTCGCCCCAGCGCTGCACGCGTCTCGTCGAGCACGTTGCCGAAAGCGAGGGCCAGGGCCAGTGTGCGCCGGTCGTCCGTGCGCAGGTACGGGTCATCGTCCAGCAGGCCCAGACAGTCGCCACCGCCCCGGGGCTCACACCACTTGAGGTACTTCTCCTTGAGGGCTTGTTCGGCCTGGGGGGTGAGAACAACGAGTCCCTCCTGGCGCTCGAGTATCCAGGTGACGCCCTCGCCGCGGTGCTGCTCCAGCTTCCAGTAGCCCGTCGCGGCCACCTTGGAGTCGTCGGGTGGTGTCCCCAAGAGACTCAGCAACTCATGGGCGGCCTGCCGTGGCGTCTTCGCCCCCAGCCGCACGTCACGGGAGAGGCGCAGGACGGCCTGCTGGAACTCGGCCCTGGGAATGGGCACCGGCCGGGTGGCGACGGCACCGGGCTCCATGAAGTCCACGACGTACACCGTGGCGGATTCGAGGCCGGGCTCCGAGCGGTAACCCCCGAAGCTGCTCCGTGGGGTGCTCGTGGCACACGCGAACTGAAAGAGGACGATGAGAGCCCAGGCGCCAACGCAGGAGCCTGGCCGCACGCCCATAGGGCGAGCGCCGGGGAAACGGGTGGACACGGCGCACCTCCGGAGGTGACGCGAAATGCCGTCGCTCCGGAATTACATGAAAATGAGGGTGTGTCCGTCAAGCCGCCAAGTTGGTCAAGGGTAGGAGCAGTATGGCGCTGGCACCACCTACGAAAGGCCATCAGCAGGTGTGCTCAAGGTGTGCTCACAGCTCCATCTTCTTTCTCTTGTTTCGCCTTTCGTGGAGTCGCTCGACCATCGAGAAGGGGAAGAGGACACGGTGATGGATGTCTTGGTAATACACCGCGAGGTAGTGCTCACCGCCAATCCGTATGACGGACTGAGCTGGGGGCTCGGCCTGGCTATTGAACCAGACGTTCGCCTCGTCACGAGTGTCGAACGTGGCCACTGCCGGGGGAAGACCGTTTCGCGTCATCTCCTCGATATGGAGTTCAATTTCGGGATCTGGGACGAGCGAGCGGCGGCTACGGTCACGAGAAGACAGGACGATATGGTATTTGTCAGCGATCAGCACACAGGCCAGATCAGGTGGCTCAGGCTGTGCATTGAGCCAGGATTCCGCCTCGCCCCGCGTGTTGAAGGAGGCGATTACTCCGCGAGGAGCATTGGATTCGACCTCCTTACGGTAATTCTCGAGTTCATACGATTGACCATTCCTCCAGATGAACCAGAGCGCGTCGATGGCGAGGAGAAACAACTCCTTCTCCTCTGGTGACTGAGCGTTCTCGCGGTTCTTGCCGAGGAGTTCCTGCGCTTCAATGATCTGGTCGAAAATCGTCACAGTGCCACCGCTGCGATATGGGGCTTGTAATCAAGGCAATGCAAGTGACGTATATACGCTATCGCGCCGCAGTCATCTTCCATTCTCTACTTCCTGACCTACGTCGCGCCCCCTGCGCCTTCAGGGCGACAGCGCAACTGCTGCGCACCTATAAGCCGTAGTACCAGGCCCCCCCGCTCCTCACCCCCGCGTGAAGACGATGATGTCTTTGATATCGGTACCCTTCTCGCCTCGCACCACTTCGGCGTAGTCCTCGGGCTGGTGTCTCGCGGAGATGAGCCGCTCCACCCTTCCAGGCCACTTCGACCGGAAGTGTCCGAGGTCCTCCAACGCTATCTCAAAATCCGCCGCCGCCGCGTTCACCGTGCCGAGCAGCACCTGGTTCTCGAGCACCATCTGCTTCATCAGCAGGCCCTCATCCAACTGCGCCTTCTCGCTCTCGGTCACGCCTGTAAAGACAAACACCCCGTTGGGTGCCAAAGCCTTCACCACCTCGAAGGCCGCGCTCGCCACGCCCGCCGCCTCGTACACCACGTCCGCCCTCCCCCGCTCCTCCACCAGCTTCTCCACCGGGTGCTGCTTCGCGGAGATGTACGGAGCTCCCAGTGACTCGGCCATCTCCGCCTTCGGGTTCGGCTTGGGCGAGCGCGAGTACACCGTCGTCTGGTAACCCGCCCGCATCAGCACCATCGCCCCCAGCAGGCCCACCGGCCCCGCTCCCAGCACCACCGCCCTGCCCGGCTGCCTCCGCCAGGGCATCCGCGCCTGCACCCGCTCCACCTCCCGCAGCGCCTTCTCCGCGATGGTGAGCGGCTCCGTCAGCACCGCCACCTCGCGCAGCTCGCGCGGCACCGGGTGCAGGTAGCTCGCGTCCTCCACGAAGAGCTCCGCCGCGAAGCCGTGCGCCCCTTGTATCCCCCGCTCCGTGTACTCGCCCGTCACGCAGAAGTCCGGGGCCCCCGCACGGCACGCCCGGCACTCCCGACTCGGGCACGGCCGGCGCACCCGCGGCACCACCAGGTCCCCCGGCTCCAGCCCCTTCACCTGCTCGCCCACCTCCACCACCTCGCCCAGGCACTCGTGCCCGAGGATGAGGTGCTCCTCTCCCTCCGGCGGCTTGCCATGTCGGCCCTCCACCACCTCCTTGTCCGTGCCGCACACCCCCACCTCGAGCGTGCGCACCCGCACCTGCGTGGGCGAGCGCAGCCGGGGCTCCGGCACGTCGATGACCTTCACCTCGCGGCCCTTCGGGAACACCGCCACCGCCTTCATGCAGCCACCTCCTGTGCGTCCCCTGTCGATGCCCTGGATTCACCGCGCGTGCACCCTCCCGGGTGGCCGGAGCCCGGGCGGTGGACACTCGCGCCCGCCCGGATGCGCACCGGTCAACGGAGCCATTCCCGCGAGTTCCCGCGTGCCCCCTTGTCCCGTCCGGGCTATGAGGGGCCCGTGAGCGACTCCGCGCCCCCCGTCACCCCCTCACGCTCGCTGTTCATCGGCGCCATCGGCGTCCTGGTCCTCTCCATCCCCTTCTTCATCTTCGGGCTGGCCTTCCTCGACACGAAGGCCCGCATCGAGCTCCAGTGTCAGCGGGGGGGGCCCTGCACCCTCACCCGCATCGGCTGGCTCACCCGGGAAGCGCCGGAGACCTTCACGTTGGCGGAAATCCAGGGAGCCCGTGTCGAGCGCGACCGCAGCCCCCGGGGTGAGCAGCAGAACATCTACCGTCCGGTGCTCGTCACCACGCGCGGCGAGTTCCCCATCGCCTACCACTGGGTGGCGGAGGAGCGGGAGGCCAACCGCGCCGTCATCTCCGTCAACCACTTCCGGCGGAACCCCGAGTCGCCCGGCTTCACCATGTGGCACGACGACCGGCTGCGCGCCAGCCGGCTGGGCATGCTGTTCACCGGGGCCGCGGTGCTGGTACTGCTCTTCGGGCTGTGGCTCACCTTCCGAGCCGTGCGCCGCCGCCGCGAGGAGCGCACGCAAGCCGCATCTCCCGTGGCGTAGCAGCCGCCTCGCACCGGGCCCCGGCCGCGCCCTCCTGCAGTCTCACGTCTGTGGGATGGGACTGCATGCGGCTCCCCCACGCGGGTGGAGCTCAAGCCGAGTTGCGCTTGCGTGTGGCGGGCTTCACATCCACCCAACGCCTGGCCCACCTTCGAATCTCGTCGACGACCTTCCAGAGTGCCTGACCCTTGTCGGTCAGCCGGTACTCGACCCGGACGGGCGGCCCCGAGTCGACATGCCGCTCGACGATGCCCTCGCTCTCCAGCTCCTTGAGCCGCTCCGACAGGATGCGCTCGCTGATGGCGCCCAGCTGCACGCTGAGCTCGGAGAAGCGGCGGGGCCCCTCCAGCAGGATGTGCAGGATGAGGCCCGTCCAGCGCTTGCCCAGCAGGCCGATGGCCTTCTCGTAGTGCCCACAGTAGCTCGGCGGGTCGTTCTCCATCACGCCTCCCCCAGCAAATATAGCGCTGCCCCTCGCCATGGCCACCGCGCGCGGCGGAGGCACTTACTTTTCTAAAGTAACTTGCGAAGGGGAAGCCGCCTCGCTACCAAAGGGGCGCGTGGCCACCCCAGTGACCGCGCCGGCGGCCGAGGCCGGCCCGACTGAGACTCCTTCACGCAGGAACACTCCCATGGCAGTGCAGAGACCTGTTCTCGACCCGGCGGCGCTGGATTTGCTCTTCCACGAGGCGCGTACCCACTTCGCATGGCTCGACAGGCCGGTGGAGGACTCCGTCCTGCGCGAACTCTATGCGCTCGTGCGGATGCCGCCCACGGGAGCCAACGCGCAGCCCCTGCGGCTCGTCTTCGTGAAGAGCCGCGAGGCCAAGGAGCGGCTCAAACCCGCCCTGTTCCCCGCCAACGTGGACAAGACGTTGGGCGCGCCCGTGACGGCCATCGTGGCCTACGACACCGAGTACTATGAGAAGATGCCCAAGCTCTTCCCGGCCCGGGACTGGAAGACGCAGATGTTGGCGCTGCCCGCGGAGGTCCGGCAGAAGCAGGCCTTGCAGAACAGCACGCTGCAGGCGGGCTACCTCATCCTCGCGGCGAGGGCTCTGGGGCTCGACTGCGGACCGATGGGTGGCTTCGACGCCGCCAAGGTGGACGCGGCCTTCTTCCCGGATGGGAAGTGGAAGTCGACCCTGCTCATCAACCTGGGCTATGGGGATCCGCAGAAGCTGTTCCCGCGTAATCCGCGCCTGGACTTCGACGAGGCGTGCCGGATCGACTGAGCGGTCCGGACGCGCGGGGCCCGACCCGGAGCTAGTAGCAGGCGAGACTGAACGGCTCGGGTTCCGGCCCTCCCGTCAGGGCCCTGCGCAGTCCGGACACGAGCGAGTTGGAGGGCTCGCAAAAACAGTCGCGGCCCATCCCGAACGCCAGCATCCCCGTCCCCGTCAGCAGCGCACCGACGAGCGCGATGCGGAACATCCAGCGGTTCGGGAACAGGTACCCGCCCACCATGGAGAGTCCCCAGACGACGAGTCCTCCCATGACCACGAAGGGAGCATCGGCGGAGGTGATGTCGCTCAGCAGGAACAGGCACACGAGCCACGCCAGGAACACCAGCCCGGCGCGCTTCAGGACTCGGCTCACATTCCACTGCGGTCGAGCATACGCGCTGAAGATGTCGGCCATGGGGCGATCTCCTGGCGGGTGTAGCCATCAGGATAGCACCAGGCGGCGGGCACGGGCCCTCCCGGCATGAGCCATCACCTCCAGGATGACGTGTCTGGAAGGTGGGGGCTACCTTACGTCAGAGGTAGGGTCTAGATTGCTCGCATGGACAGCCTATCGAGCAGTGCACCCTGGATACCCCTTGAAGAGACCCGCTCGGCTACCCATGCTCCGGGCATGGGCGGCCAGAAACGCAAGGCGACCTACGAAGATCTGGAGGCGGTGCCCCCGCATCGGGTGGCGGAGCTGATCGCGGGCGAACTGTACGTGAGCCCCCGGCCGGCTGCTCCGCATGCGGTGGCGGCCTCAGAGCTCTTCATCACACTCGGCGGGCCTTTTGGCAGGGGGCAGGGCGGGCCCGGAGGCTGGCGCCTGCTGTTCGAGCCCGAGCTGCACTTCGGAGAGGATGTGCTGGTACCAGACGTGGCGGGCTGGCGGCGAGAGAGGATGCCCCGGACTCCGCGCACGGCAGCATTCACGCTCGCTCCCGATTGGGTGTGCGAGGTGCTCTCTGCCTCCACGCGGACGGTCGACAGGACAGCGAAGCTGCCAGTGTACGCGCGCGAAGGTGTGCGGCACGTATGGCTGGTGGATCCAGTCGCGCGGATGCTGGAGGTGTTCCGCCTGGAGGGCTCCCACTACCTGCTGCTGGCCACCCATGCCGACCAGGCCCGGCCACGCGCCGAGCCCTTCGAAGCACTTGAGCTGGAGCTGGCCCTCCTCTGGGAGGAGTGAGCCGGAGCGTCACTTCGTGGGTGGAGGGGAAGGCTCGGAGCCGCCAGTGCCCTGCTGCCGCTCCTGCTCTTGCAGCACCTCCGCCCACTTCGCGCGGAGCGCGGCCTTCTGGAGATCATTGAGCGACCGCCACTCCTCGAGGAAACCCGGCCAGGACGCTTGAACCTCCACGAGTTGCTGGCGCTGCTCCTGCGGGAGCGAGGGATAGGCCTGGGTGAGCTCCCGCGCGGCGTCCTCCTCGCAGTTCTTCGGCTTGGGCCGTCCCGCGAGCTCACTCATGAAGAAGCAGATGAACTCGGCATTGGCCTGGATGAGCCCCTCGGGAGGCTTGTCGCCCGAGGCCGGAGCTTTCTCCTCACCCGCCATCACCGTCAGCGCCGGGAGCAACAGCAACGCGCCGAGCAGCCTGCCGGACCTGAACGAGGATTTCATCGCGCTTTCCTCCCGACACGGCGCGGAGTGCTCCGTGAGACACATGCATCGGCACGAAGGGAGGAGGGTGCGAGGGGTGGGGAGCACCCGTCCCTTCAGGCGCTCCGCCCTGCCGCCCGGAATGACGACATGCATCCGGGTGATTGAAGGCGCCAGGGGCGCTGCTCCTTGGGCTACGCTGCGCGCCGCCGGGAGGAAGCCATGAAGCACGAGGAGCGCATCCGGGAGCAGGCACGTATCGCACGGGGACTGGCCGCCGAGCGGAAGTCCCTCTTCGAGCAGGTGCCCTTCGCCAAGGAGTTGGAGCGGGACTCGCAGGACCTGGAGCGCATGGCCCGGCCGGTGGTGGCCGTGGCCGGCACCGCCGCGGTGGGCAAGAGCGCGCTCATCCAGGCCCTGGGCTCGGACCTGCCGTGGAAGTGGCTCGAGGTCGAAGTGCCCGCCATCCAGGACTCTTCCGAGGAGCCCGGTGACGCGGAAGCGGGAGGCTTCGGCGTGGGTGAGCTGGCCGAGCACTGTCTGCTGGTGCTCCCGGTGGACGAGCCCCCTTCCCCCGAGGTGCTGGGGTGGCTCCAGCAGCTCGCCGAGGTGTTCCCCGAGGGCTCGCTCCAGGTCGTCCTCACGCGCCTCGACGAGCTCCCCGAGGACCTGCCCCTGGACGCCGTGCTCGAGCAACTCCGCGAGATGCTGCAGGAGGCGGTGCCCCACCGGACGCTCCCGGTCTTCGCCGTCTCCAACGCTGGGAGTGAAAGCCTCGAGGATCTCCTCCTGGCGCTGGCCGAGCAACTGGCCCTGCGGCAGAAGGCGCTGCTCGAGGAGGCGCTGAAGGACTGGAGCACCCTGCTGGAGGACCTGCACGCGCTGCTCGGCCTGCGCGACCTGGCGAAGCTCCGGCCCGAGACGCTCTCGCGCCTGCACCTGTGCCTGGACGAGCTGCTCGCGGAGGAGATCCGGCGGCTGGGGGAGGAGCTGCCCCGGCTCGTGGAGGAGAGCCTGCGCGAGCTGGAGCCCCGGCTGCCCGAGGCCCAGCGTCCGCTGACCCAGGCCTTCCGCGAGAAGATGAGCACTCGCATCGAGCCCCGGTTGAAGGAGCTGCGCCAGCGGCTCGACCAGGTGCTGGCGCGCGAGCTGGCGCGAGACGTGGACGGCCCGGTAACGCTGACGCTGGCGGACCGCTTCGGCCGCCTCATCGAGCCGAGCGCGCTCTTCTTCGACTGGAGCTTCGCTCGCAAGGGCGGGCTGCTGGGCGTGGGGGCCGCGCTGCTGATGGGCGTGGCGCGCAAGCATCGAGGCTGGGCGATGCTGGGCGCGGCCCTGGTGGGAGGCATGCTGGCGGGCCTGTTCGGCAAGGGCACCCGGGTGCGCACCGCCGAGGAGCTGAAGCAGTTGGTGGCCGAGCCGCTGCTCGAGGACTCCCGGCAGCGGCTGGAGCAGGCCACGCAAACCTCCCGGGCGGATGTCGAGCGCGTGTGCAACCTGCTGCGGAAGGTGGCCGACATCTTCTCCCCCTCCCAGGCGGCCACCTGGGACACCGAGCGTCTGGGACAGGCCGTCACCCGGGCCGAGAGTCAGCAGCGGAAGCTCGGCCGCGAGCTCACGGAGCTCCACTGGAAGCACACGCTGGAGGAGCTCCAGTCCGCGGCCAAGGCCTCCGCGTGACTCAGGGCTCTCCGGAGCCCTCGCCGAAGTGCCTCGGGCCCCCGTGGAAGTGCGCGTCCAGGAGAGCCTCGGTGCGCTCCCTCAGCGCGCGGGTCTCCGGGGAGAGCCCGTGCTCGGACAGGTCCGCGAAGCGGGCGCGCTCCATCACCGGTGACGGGCGCACGTCCGTATCGGGCGGGAGGCTCTCATCCAACGCCGCGAGCAGGGCATGGGCCTGGTCCACCACCGAGAATGCCTCGTCGACGGACACCTGGCCCGAGGCCAGCGCGTGGTACAGGCGGCAACCGTAGGCACGGCACCGCTCGGGGCGCTGCGCGTAGAGCGTGCACTGGCGGTTCTTCAGGGCCGTGCAGCACTGCCGGAGCGCGGGCGCGCCCCCCACGAGCTCCTCCACGTCGAGCCCGTGACGCCGGGCGGGCCCCGCCTCCTCGGGCTGGAGCGGGACGTGAGAGAAGAGACTGCCATCGCAGCACAGGCCGCAGCGCTGGCAGAGGCGGGAGAGGGACACGGCCCGCGAGGTTACTCCAGGTGAGTCCCACTCGGAGTCCGTGGGACACCGGCACCGGGCGAGCGGGCGCTCGGACAGGTAGGCGGCCGCTCTACTTGCTCCTGGCGACCGTGGATCCTCCTCGTTAAGCAGGGGGGCACTTTCAGCGCCGATCCGACAGCATGAGAACCACCCACCGCCCCCTGACCACCTCCGCCCTGGCCTTGAGTCTCTTCATGGCGGCGCTGGAGATGACCGTCGTCTCCACCGCCATGCCCACGGTGGTGGGCGAGCTGGGAGGGCTGCAGAGCTACGCCTGGGTCTTCACCGCGTACATGCTGTCCTCCACCATCACCGTGCCCATCTACGGGAAGCTGGCGGACCTCTACGGGCGCAAGCCCGTGCTGCTGTTCGGCATCGGGCTGTTCCTCCTCGGCTCCATCCTCAGTGGCCTGTCCACGTCGATGGGCATGCTGATCGCCTTCCGCACGCTGCAGGGGCTGGGCGCCGGAGCGATGCAGCCCATCGCGCTCACCATCGTGGGAGACCTCTACACCCTGGAGCAGCGCGCGAAGGTGCAGGGCGTCTTCAGCGCGGTGTGGGGCATCGCGGGGCTGGTGGGCCCGCTCACCGGTGGCCTCATCGTGAAGTACCTCACCTGGCACTGGGTCTTCTTCATCAACGTCCCGGTGGGGCTGGGTGCCCTGGGCCTTCTGATTGTCTTCTACCACGAGCAGGTGCAGCGCAAGCCGCAGAAGCTGGACTACGCCGGAGCGCTGCTGCTCTCCGCCGGAGTGGTGGCGTTGCTCATCGGCGTGCAGGGCACCGGCCGCAACCTGCTCGCGCTCCCGGTGGGCGCCGTGCTGCTCGTCGCCTTCGTGCTCGTGGAGCGCAAGGTGGCCGACCCCGTCATCCCCATGTCCATCTTCAAGATTCCCGCCATCGCCATCTCCTCGGCGGCGGGCGCGCTCTTCTCCGCGGCCATGTTCGGGGCCACCACCTACGTGCCGCTGTACGTGCAGGGGGTGCTGGGCGGCTCGCCCACGCTGGCCGGAGGGATGATCACCCCGATGATCGTCGGCTGGCCGCTGGCGAGCCTCGTGGCGGGCCGGCTGCTGCTCAGGACGGGCTTCCGGCCGCTCATCGTCGGAGGGCTCGGACTGACGGTGCTCGGCACGGGGCTGATGGCGCTGCTGCTCAAGCCGCACACCTCCCTGCTGATTCCGGAGCTGGCCATGGCGCTGTTCGGCATCGGCCTGGGCTTCACCGCCACCTCGCTGCTCATCGCGGTGCAGACGAGCGTGGGCTGGGAGCTGCGCGGCGTGGCCACCGCGAGCAACATGTTCTTCCGCACCATCGGCGGGGCGCTCGGGGTGGGGTTGATGGGCGGCGTGCTGGTGTCCCAGCTCGTGAAGGATCCGCGCGTGCCCATCTCCGCCGCCAACGAGCTGATCGGCCCCGAGCATGGCCGCGGCCTGCCTCCGGACGTGCTCCAGTCGCTGAGCGGAGCGCTCGGCTCGGGCCTGACGATCAACTTCTGGCTCATCTGCGCCTTCGCCGCCGCCGCCTTCACCGCCGGGCTGTTCTTCCCCCGCGTCAAGCGCGGCGAGGACATGTCCCTCTCCGTCTCCGACGCGGCCGCGCCTCACTGAGGCGTGACGGGGGCAGAGGGGTGTAACGAAAAAGTGAAGGGGGGGCGCAACTTCCGGCGCCTCCCTCCGATAACATGAGAGTCCAGCAGTACGGACCCATCCTTCGACCCGTTACTCCGGAAGGCCCTCATGCAAGTCCGCGGATCCTCTTCACCTGTCGCTGCCCGTCTCACCACCACCGCTGCCAGTGCGACCCAGGTGTCCGCGCCCCCGGCCGGCCTGAAGAAGGGGGACCAGGGCGCGAACGTGAAGCAGCTCCAGGACGCGCTGGTGAAGCTGGGCTACATGACGAAGGAGCAGGCCGCCACCGGCCCCGGCATCTTCGGCAACCTGACGGAAGCGGCGCTCAAGAAGTTCCAGACGGCCAAGAAGCTGACCGCCGACGGCGTCTACGGCCCCAAGACCCAGGCGGCGCTCAAGAGCGCCCTCGGCTCGGTCTCGGGCCCGACCAAGCCGGACCCGAAGCCGGGCGTGTTCACCAAGCCTCCCGTCATCAGCGCTCCCTCGCCCAACTCCAACGAGCGCGGCGGCACGGACATCGACACCATCGTCCTGCACCACACCGGCTCCAACGACGGCAAGGGCGACCTGGCCTGGATGCGCAACCCCCAGAGCCAGGTGTCCGCGCACTACATGCTCGACCGGGACGGGAAGATCTACCAGCTCGTCGGCGACGAGAAGCGCGCCTGGCACGCGGGCAAGGGCGAGCTGCACGGCGTGCCCACCGACGTGAACGGCCGCTCCATCGGCATCGAGATCGTCAACGACGGCAGCGGCAAGACGGCCTTCACGGACGCCCAGTACAAGGCGCTCACCCAGCTCGTGGGCTACCTCAAGCAGGAGTACAAGGTGCCGGCGAACAACATCGTCGGGCACAAGGACGTGGCCGTGCCCAAGGGCCGCAAGAGCGACCCGGCCGCGAACTTCGACTGGAACCGGCTGCGCAAGGGCATCTCCTGAGCCATTGGCTCACGGGTCTCCGCGAGGCGTCGTCGCCTCGTGGAGATGCTCGATGAAGTCCGGAAGCTGACAGGCTCGTGGGAGCCGGACGGCGTGTGAGCAAAGGCCACGCTAGAATCCTTTCATCTCGAAAGGATTCAGGACATGGCCGCTCCTGGTTCGCTCCCCGCTGATATGTCAAACCTGTCAGCGGACGCTTGTGGCCGCATCCACGGTTCGCGGGTGGGCTGGGTCGCAGCCGTGGACGCAGACGGTGGGCCCCTGGTCGATTTCGAGGGAAACCCCTTCGATCGCCCCATACCCGCCCAGTGCGGCACGCTCGTGGACGGCACCGCACTCGAGGACGCGGTGCAAGGCCGCCAGGGCGCGCTGCTCCTGTTCGAGGAAGGCAACCCATCGCGGCCAGTGCTCGTCACGCTGCTGCGCCCCCGCGTATCTACGGGCCGGGGAGGCACACGGAAAGAGCCGCTCGCGGGAACTACTCCTCGGGAAGCACGCGTGGACGGCCGGCACGTGGTCATCGAGGCCCGGGACGAGCTGGAGCTGCGCTGCGGTGACGCGAGCATCCTCCTGCGCCGCAACGGGCGCATCGTCCTGGAAGGGTTCCAGGTGGACTCCCGCTCGCGTGGATTGCAGCGCATCAAGGGCGGCAAGGTGGAAATCAACTAACCATGCGGGCCCGGCGCCCCGACCGTACTCCGCGCTGGGACGTGCTGGAGGACTGCTTCGACGAGGCACGCTTCCAGTGGATGCAGCGCGAGTCCTACCTGCACTCGCCGGAGCTCACCCTCGCGCGGGTGGCCGATGTCCATGAGGAGCGCCTGCGGGCGTACGTGGACGTGCTGGCCCATACCCTCCCGGCCGTGGCCGAGCGGCTCCTGCACCGCAACCTCCGGGAGGATGACCGCGAACGGGTGGCGGTAGCGGCGCTGGCGCTGCTCGCGCGAGGTGAGGGGGCCGACATCGACGCGGTCCTGGAGCAACTGCGTGGGGAAGGAGCAGAGCGGCGGGAATGGGTGGGAGAGGTGCTGGCCGTCTGCGATTGCCCCCGGCTCTCCGCGCACCTGCTGCCCCTGCTGGAGGCCGAGGAGGAACCCGAGGTGCGGGGGGCGGTGTTGGAAGCACTGACAGTGCGCCAGGAGGCTCCCGGAGCGGCGGTATTGACCCGAGCCCTGGGGCACCCCACGCCCGAGGTGAGGCTGGCGGCGCTGCGCGCGGCGAGGCGCTGGCCGTGGGATGCGGACGGAGCACGGGTCCGGAGGGGACTGGATTCCGCGGCCCCCGTGGTGCGAGCGGCGGCACTGGAAGCGGGGCTGGTTCAGGGCCAGCGCTCCATGTGGCGGGCCTGCCAGGACTCCGCCGAGGCACCGGACGCCCTGGGACGCACAGCACGATTGCTGTTGGCCCTGGGCGGCGAGGAGGAGGACGTGGCGCGGCTGGTGAAACTGCTGGAAGTGCCACTCTTGCGGCGCGACACGCTCTGGGCGCTGGGCTTCTCCGGCCGGCTCATCGCCGCCGAGGCGTGCAGGGCCTGGTTGGGCGACTCCCTGCTGGGTGGACTCGCCGGCGAGGCCTTCTGCGCCATCACCGGGCTGAAGCTGCGAGGCCGCTACGTCCTGCCGCGCACGGAGGAGGAAGCCATCCCTCCGCTGGAGGAGGACCTGCGGACGCCGCTCCTCCCCGGGCCGGACGACGAGTTACCGATGCCCGAGACCTCCGAGGTGGAGCGGTGGTGGATGCAAGCGCGCAAGGCATTCGAGGCGGGCACGCGCTACCTCGACGGTAGACCCTTCACGGCCGCGCGGCTGCTCGAGGTGTTGGAGGAGGCGCCCATGCGCAGGAGGCCCACCCTGGCCCTGGAGCTGAGCATTCGTAGCGCGGGGGAGCATGGGGTGGAGACGCGAACCTGGGCGCGCGTGCAGCACCGACAGATGGCCAGCGCGCGCGAGTGGCGGGGCGGACCGGCCTTGCGCCCCTTCGTCCATTGGATGAGCCGTTGAAGGAGGGCCCCCATGAGCAATTCGGTGGGTGTGAACACGATGTCCGTGGTGACGAAGGACAGCAACGGTACCACGGTGGCATTCCCGGACGTGTGCAAGACGCCCGGCCCGGGTGGCCCCGTGCCCATTCCCTATTCGAACGTGGCCCGCTCGGCGGACACGGCCCAGGGAAGCAGTACGGTGAAGGTCGAGGGCAATCCGGTGTGTTTGAAGGACTCGAGCTTCAGCACCAGCACGGGAGACGAGGCGGGGACGGCCGGCGGCGGAGTGGCTTCGAGCAAGACGAAGGGCAAGGCCGAGTTCGTCAACTACTCCTTCGACGTGAAGATCGAAGGCAAGAACGTGGCACGTGCGTTGGATTTGATGCTGCACAACGACAAGAACACGCCTCCCTTTCCGCTGATGCAGCCGCCCGTGGTGACGGTGGGCAAGGCCCCCGAGGACCCGTGCTGCCTGATGTGCAAGGAAGAGGTGGAATAGGCAGCTCGCGAACCGGAGGAGTGCCATGGGTCGATCGACAGATGAGCACGTCACCAACCCGGACGGGACGACTCCCCACGTGGAGGTGGAGAAGGGGACGGAGAATGGGGCATGCC
Organism: Vitiosangium sp. GDMCC 1.1324; assembly: GCF_003044305.1. Classification (GTDB taxonomy): domain Bacteria; phylum Myxococcota; class Myxococcia; order Myxococcales; family Myxococcaceae; genus Archangium. The sequence continues at coordinate 87,134 of NZ_PZOX01000024.1, forward strand.
TGACGGGGCACGAGTCCCGCTACAGGCCGAGTTCCTGCTCCTACCGGTGGCAGGCGCTGACGGAGTCGAAGGAGAACCGGAAGCGCCTCTATGACAAGACACCCACGGCGGGCGTGCGCACGAAGAGCGCCCCCCAGGGATTCCTGGCGACGTCCGCCTACCTGAGCGAAAAGAAGAACCTGGTGCCTTCCCAGTACAGCACGCTCGTCGCGCTGCCACAGGAGGGGGACTGGCACCTGGATGGCCCCCACCGCGACACCATGAAGAATCCGGGGGGCCAGCACATCCGGCGCGGGAAGAACTTCACCAAGGATACGTGGCCCTACTGGCACAACTCGCACCACCTCATTCCCAAGGGCGTCCTCAACGAGACGATCGCGAAGATCCCGGACGCGGATTGCCAGATGCTGGTGAGGCTGGCGTTGCTGAGGGCCCAATACAACATCAACCACCATGTCAACGTCATCATCCTACCACAGGACATGGAGGTGGCACGCGTGCTGGGGCTGCCCCGCCACCTCATCCTGGAGGACGGCTCCTGGGTCATCGAGGATTGTCCCAAGTTCAACCACGCGGCGTACAACATGAATGTGCTTGGCCGCCTCAAACCCATCATCAATCGATACAAGACGGCATGTGACAACGAGCTGCGCAAGAATTGCGATACCTCACAATTCAAGCTCTCGAAGGAAGAACTCGAGGAACTCTCAAGGGACTGTTACAAGAGTGTGACTGAATTCGGGACCGCACATCCCGGCTCACCCATCTCGGACATGCCTCCGATGAGAGGCTGACATAAGGACCATCATGGACTACTTCCGCATCAATACGAGCCCCACCGTGGATATGAGCTACTGCATCCTCGATGATGAACCCGAGGGGACCAACATGTATTCGCATCGTATGGGCGAGGGATATGCCATGGGCGACAAGTATCCGCAGGATGCGACATGGTACATGAGTGACCAGTTCCCCGGCATCAAGCTTCCCTCGCTCATCGCGAACACGGGAACCTATATCGTGGTGGAGCGCAGGTTGATGGAGGTGTTCGAGCGCACCGGGGTGCCCATGGAGTGCCTCAACTTCACCCTTTATGACCACAAGAAACGGGAAGCCAGCCGTGACTACTTCCTCATCAACCCCCTGGGCACCTTTGATTGCTTGAATCTGGAGAAGAGTGAAATCAGATACTCAAAGGAGCTCCCAGGAGCAATCGTCCGTGTCAGGAAGCCGGTTCTCGACTCCCAGAAGCTGCGCTCCGCGCCGGACTTCTTCCGCATCAAGGAAGACCCATACGTCAAAGTGCTCAGTCACAAGCTGGTGGACGAGCTGCGCCAGCTCAACCCCACCAATGTCTATCTCACGCAGATGGAGCAGTCTTGATTCCCCATGGTCCAGACGCCGCTGCCGCTCGTCGAGAAATCCTGCCTCCTCCAGCTCCAGGACGTGCTGCCCCGCGTCCTCTCTGGCCGGGTGACCCATTCCCAGATGGTCGCCGTCTGCACCCTCTACCGGCGCCTGGGCATTGGCAAGCTGTTCCTCACCGGCCTGCCCGAGGCGCTCTTCGAACATCTCTCCTGCTCGGCCCGGGCCTTCCTCTTCTTCCTCCAGGCGAATGACGACACCGTCAAGGTGACGAGCCAGTCCGAGCCCTTCTTCGATGCCGTTGCCTGTGGTGACCACGAGGCAGAGCTGGGCATCGCCCGCCACTCCCGTCCCCATTGGCACCAGGGCCAGGAATACGAGGATGACTTTCTCTACGTCCGCTTCCTCATGGACTGCTTCTCCCTGGAGGCCCCCACCGCCCACCTCGAGGCCCTGCTGGCGCGCTACGCCGCCGTGCTCGGCGACGGTGAGGACCCTCGGCTCGACGTGTGCCGGGCCCTCCTCACGCGCGATGCCTCCCTCTTCGAGGAGGGCCTCGGCCACTTCCTCGACCTACGCACCCGGGAGCTGAGGAAGAAGGTGCTCGCCGAGCGGATGCACCCGGATGACGTGCCCACCACCGCGCACCTGTCCGTCGAGGTGCTCGCGCTGTTGCGCTTCGCCGAGCGCGCCGGCTTCACTCCTGACGAGCACTACCCGCTGGCGCCTTCCGTGGCCCGCCGCCTCCACCGCGCGCGTCTGCCCTCCGCGGACGCCTGGCGCCACCTGCTTCCCGCGGGACCCCCGGGCGCAACGAGCTCCACGCGGTGGACGCCATGAAGCTCGCGGTGACCGGGCTCGGGCTGGTGACCTCCATCGGCCATGGTGTCGTGGGCTCCTGTGCCGCGCTGCATGCTGGACTCTCGCGCCCTGGTCCCCTCGGTGGTTTCGTCGTGGACGACGGGTCCGGGGAAGCCGTGCCCATCACCGGTTACCCCGTTGCCTCATTCGCGGAGGGGTTCTTCCAGACAGGAGCGTGGGTACGGCTCGCCTCTGGAGCCTTCGAGGATCTCCTCCACGCCGCGCAACCGCCCACCCGCCCGGACTTCTGGCACCGCACGGGTCTGCTTGCCCTGACCCCCCTCGTGGACCCGGACCGCTTCGGCTGGTCTCTCGAGGACCTACCGGATGCGCTGGAGACATCCTATGTCCAACCCCTCCTCTCCCTGCTGGAGGTCCCCATCCGGAAGGAGAATGCCAGGGCACTGGCTCTGGGCCACTGCGCCCTGGCCGGGGCGCTCCTCCAGGCGAGAGAGATGCTCGAGAGCCGGCGTGTGGATCGAGTCCTCGTGCTCGCGGCGGACTCGTATGTGGACCCCATGAGCCTCACATGGCTCGCCCATCACCGACGCCTCAAATCCCCTCGGTGGCCCGTGGGCCTCATGCCGGGCGAAGCCGGAGGCGCCCTCCTGGTGGAGGCTCCCGCGGCAGCCCGCACCCGCGAGGCCTCCGCCATCGTGCACGTCGAGTCAGCCGTGGTGGATGGACCCGCGGAACCCGGCTCCATTCCTGCTCGACTCGGACGGGTGCTGGCGGATGCGGTGAAGCGAGTGCTGCCCGCTCACACCCCCCACCCCTTTCGAGGCGACCTGTTCCTCGATCTCAATGGCGAGGAGTGGAAGGCCCAGGTGTGGGGCCACGCCCAGGTGTTGCTCGCCGGCCAGCTGGACCTTCTCCGATGCCGCACCGTCCTCCCCGCCGACTCCCTGGGAGAAACCGGAGCGGCGGGCGCTCCGGTCGCCCTGGCGGCCTCGGCGTGGGCCTTCCTCCGGGAGCATGCGTCCGGTGAGCACGCACTGGTGTGCGCCCTCTCGGACAACGGTCAGGTGTCCGCCGTCCTCCTCGGCCATGCCAAGGCATCCACGGCGGTCTCGTGAAATGGCCGCCTGCCACGCCTCCCCCCAGCTCGAGGCTCACGGGTCTCCGCGAGGCGTCGTCGCTTCGTGGAGGTGCTCGATGAAGTCCGGGAGGAGCTGCGCGGAGAGAATCCAGATGCGACCCTCCCCCAAATCCTTGAGCTGCGCGCGCTCCGTGTACCCCGTGTGCTCCGTCTCCACGTAGTGCACGAACACGTCCAGCCCGCGCGCCCGGTACCACGCCGCCGCTCCCGCCAGCAGCGCCAGCATCGCCTCCTGCGCCTGCGCCGAGGCCTCATCCACCAGTGGGACGATTCGCAGCCCGTCCAGCACGTGGAACAGGTTGAGCCCCGCGTGCGCCGTCTCGAGCACCCCCACCGCCAGCGCACGCCCGTCCTTGCGCGCCACCAGCACGTCCCGCTCCCGCGTCAGCTTCGCCTCGGCCCACTGGCGCTTGAGCTCGGCCAGGTCGAACCGCTCCGGCACCAGGTCCAACGCCTCCCGGTACGCCTCCGGCCGCGTCTGCTTCAGCCTCTCGAAGAGCGCCTGCTTCTCCTCGTACGTGGGCGCCCCCAGGCTGAAGCCCTCGGGCAGGCTCCACTCCCGCCGCGCGTCCGCCTCCATGAAGCGGAAGGGCACCATGCACGCCTGGCCCGTGTGCTGGTACCACTCGGCGAAGTCGAACGTGGTGAACTTCACCCACTTCACGTTCGCCTCGCAGTACGCCAGGAACCACTTCAGCTCCGGGTCCATCTGCGCCGGCTCGAAGCCCCGCAGATAGATGTCCCGCAGGGCGTCCCGCGCCGTGCTGCGGGACTTCTCATTGCGCGGCTGCTGGCGCGCCAGCTGGTGCCCCAGCCAGCTCCCCGAGTACGGCTTGAGCCATGACAGGCTCGCCTCCACCGTCTCCCCTCCCGGCATCGGCCTCACCACCCGGTAGCCCAGCCGCGGGTGACCCTCCAGCCGCTCGTGGGCTTCCCGGTACTCGGCCTGCATGCGCTCAAAGTCCGCCGGCGTCTTCCCCGACAGCCGGAAGTACCCCGAGCGCTCGAAGAGCTCCCACGTGCCCCGGTTCCACTCCCCGCTCACCCGCGTGTTCGGATGGCTCTGCTCCTCCACCAGCCGCCGCCAGCGCGCACCCTCCTGCTCGTCCGCGGGCTCCACCCGCATGCCGCAGCGCCGGCCGAGCCCAGTGCCGGTGATGTTGCGCACCTCGGCCCGCAGCCTCACGGGCTCGCCTCCCGGCAGCGCCACCACCACCTCCGGCAGCATCAGCCCCGGGTAGAGCAGGTCCGCTCCCGGCTCCGTGGAGAAGGACAGGCCCTCGTAGGAGATGTCCATCAGCTCCCGCTCCACCCGCACCTGGGGCCAGAGCGGATGAGCGAAGCGCACCGCGCACCCACCCCACGCCGACGCCCGCCGCAACTTGCGGTGGCGGTAGCGCATCACCTCGCGCGGCAGCGACACGCTCCACAGCCCGTCCTCGTACACGGCGTGCTCCACCAGGAAGTGCAGCACCGAGCTGTAACCGAACACCTCCACCGCGAAGGGCCCCGAGGGCAGCACCCCGCTGGCCTCCCACGACACCCTCCCGTCGTACTTGTCATACAGCGCCGCCGTGAGCTCCACATCCCCCGAGCTCGCGCGCGCCATGCCCTGGCACCGCCGGGCCGTCAGCGCCTCGAAGATGCGGCCGATGCGATCCGCCCGCGTCAGCCGCTCCTTCCAGATGGGGCTCGCGCGCGGCGTCTCCAGCTGGCCCTTGTCGCGCCACCCCTCCAGCATGGAGACGATGTGCCGCCCCTGATCCAGCGCCGGCGCCACGAAGCGCAGGCTCAGCTCCGGCGGCGCCTCCGGCCCCGGCACGTGCACATTCATCACCTCGGCCTTCAACGACGTCCGCTCCGCTCCCAGGCCCAGCACCACGTTGGCCGTCTGCCCCGGCCGCAGCGCCGTCGGCCTCGACAGGCTCAGCGTCAGGTGCTCCGGCGACAGCTGCACCAGTCTCCCCGCCGAGGACAGCTCACCCTCCACCGCCGCCACCGCCAGCAGTCCGGGCCCCATCCGGTAGCCCAGGACGCTCTCTCGGGCCCGCATGCGCTCCACCTTGTCCCTCGCCATGGGAACTCCGTTTGTCTTGGAGAGCCTAATTACTGGAGCATTGAAGGTTTTCGGTTCCACCGTTGTATTGGCCACCTGGATGGGATTTCGATTCCGCCAATGTGGACACACGCCTCAGGGGTTGCAGCCGCACTGGGGGGTGGGATCGGTGGAAGCGTTGCGGACCAACCCCGCCTCCGGGACGCGATGAGCAGTGAACACCTGCGGTGTCTACCCGGTAGGGATTGCAAACAGTCCCTGCCGTACACAGGGCGCGGGAAGTCCGCCTCTCCTGGCGTCTTCTAGCGATTCTCGAGAATGAGACAGAAGCAGCGGACCTGTCTGGCTTCACGCGCACGCGGAGGCGAGGCTTCCCATGACGGACATGTAGGTGGAATCCGCTGGGGTTGTGCTCTCACGCGAAAATCACGCCGCTGGTTTTCATGGTGGAGCGACCCGCGCTGGAAGCCGGGTTTCCCTGGCTGGCCGGGTCGAAGCAGTCCGCCAGGGCTCGAGGAGCGCGGCCAGGGTCCCATTGCCGACAGAGCGCCCGGAAGGAGCACCTCTCCAGGCTTCAGAACCGGTGAGGGGTCACCCTCGGCAGCGTGAACCCCGCTCCGGGGGTCGTACCCATTGGGCGGCACCTCCGTGAGCCGGAGGCGCGCGCCCTCCATCCTACGGGTTGCGACCCTTCGCTCCTCCCAGCAGCTCGAACGCGGCGTCCCATGTCTGGGAATCGGATTCATCACGCGGCGGCAGGCGGTCGCGGGTGGGCTGGCGGTTATCGTCCGGGGCATCTGGATCCGCGCCCGCGTCGAGAAGCAGTCTCATCATCGGAATGTCCAGCCGCGATATCGCAATACCGAGCGCGGTGCATCCGGTCAACCCGCCCCAGTCGTTGATCGTCCGGGTGGCCCCCGCGCTCAGCAGGAGAGAAGCCATTCCCACATTGCCCACCTCCGCGCACGCCCGCAGCGGCGTGTCCCCTTCACTGCTGCGCACGTTGGGCTCGGCCCCCGCCTTCAGGAGCACTTCGACTGCCGCCAACTGGTTTTCGCAGACCGCCTCCAACAAGGGGGTCCTGTCCCGCTCGGCATCCCATGCGTTGACGTCCGCGCCGTGCTCAAGGAGCGCCCGGAGCACATCGAGTTCGCCTCCATCGTCGAGTGCGTGGATGGCCACCTGCAGCGGAAGCAACCCCGGCCACTCCTGCTGCGGCTCGTTCGGATCGGCTCCCCCGGCCAGCAGCGCCTTGACCCGGGCTGTATCGTGCTGCTCGATCGCCGCGAAGAGTTCTTTCGACATGGCTCACAGCTCCGCCATCGGATGACCCGGGGCGCAATTCTGCTTTTCGAGCTTCTCGGTATTCTCGATGCCCTGTTCGAGTTCGGCCATTGTTATATCGTGGCCTGGATCGGGCTTGCCTCCAAAGCACTCGTTCTCAATCTCCCACCGCTTCTCCAGAACTCTCTTCATCGCTTCAAGACGCAGCCGGATCCTGGAGCACGGCACCTTGTCCAGCTTCTCTTTGTTCTTCGATCTGGGCGCCTTCGGATTGAAGGGGGGGATTGACGCGCTGAGCTTATCCTTCTCCGCCTGAAGCTCGTCGAGCCGGCTGTTCTTGCAGGTCTGCTCCGCGTGGCGGGGGACCCGGTCGTACTCCTCCACGCTGGTGTAGTTCCTACCCGTCGCCGGATTGGTCTTTTTCCGCCAATGGGTGGGAGCAGTGACCGCCGCAACCGGGTCCGAATCAACGTCCGGCACGACCTCCTCTGATTCCTGACGCTCAAATTCATCCATGAGCCACCGCGACTCCTCCGCTACATCCAGCAGCCGCGCCTCGTACTCCCGCTGAGCGTCAACCCACTCCGGGCGGCGGTCGATCTCCGCTGAGGCGGTACTGGAGGGATAGAGCAAGACGAGGATCGCAAGCAACGTGCCCACACGGGGGAGCGTTTCAGCGACCGTCCTGGCGCGTCCAGCCTGCACGAACCCCTCCGCCCCCCTCGACACCTCGGCAGATTGCCCGCTCGTCTTCGCGGCTCTGGAGAAGCGCTCAAAAGCTCGTTCCGCCGCGGTGAGCTTGCCGTCCAACGCTTCCCATTGACGCGGCTCCAGGTCCGTGCGCGCTCGAAAGAGCAGTGCCCTGGCCTGCTCCAGGTCCGCCTTTCCAATCCGCGACTGCTGCCGCGGGTCCATCTGCCCGGACACGAGCTGGATGCGCGAGTGCGAGGGATGAGTCGGGACGAAGGCGTCGGGCCGTAACCTCGACGGCGGGGCGGGTGCGCTCGCGCAGGCGGAGACAACGAGCAGAAGTGCAAGGCACGCTCGGAAACACATGGATACATCCTCCAACCTGTTCAGGACCTGGAGGGTCCTGGTGAGGCTGTTCGGAGCATGCGAGCGTAATCTGATAGTGCCGGTTCCCAGAGCGCGGAACCTCGCGCGGGAGGGCACCTGCAGCGCGAGGCTTGGGTCCCGGTGTCCGGGACGATTGGTTGTGTGCCGTTACAACAACGAGTTGGCGGCCGAGCTTCAGGCCCGGGCCGGCCAGGGCTGACTGCGCGGGCCCGCGCCCCAGTTGTCGTGGCGGCCGTCCCAGTACTGGAACGTGAGCGTGGTGAGGTCCACGTCGTCGAGGCAGTTGACGTAGATGGAGCGGAAGTCACCGCCGAGTATCTCGACATACCCCCCTCCGAAGCACTGGATGCCGCAGCGCTTGCAGAAGGAACGGCTGTTCTGGCTGTTCCCCACCCGGTACTCGCTCACGTGCTCCGCGCCCGACACGAGGCGGAAGGCGCTCGGCTTCACGTTGATCGACGAGGCCCCCACCTTCGTGCAGATGGAGCAGTTGCACCGGCTCACCGGGCCGCTGAGGTCGAGCTCCGCCTCGAACCGCACGGCGCCACAGTGGCAGCCTCCGGCGTACTTCTTCAGGTGGGGGTTGTTCTTCTGGGCGGTCGCGCTCATGACGTTGTTCTCCGGGGTGAAGTGAATCGACTCCGCGCGTTCTAGGCACCGCCCGTGACAGGGGTATGTCAGGTTTCTTCCGGGTGCCCCGCCGCCCGGGCCGTCCGCAAAAGCCCGGTCAGGGCGATCCGCGCCTTTTCCCTCTCCGCCTTGTCGTCCTCCTTCAGTCCCTGCTGGTACAGCCAGGCCGTCACCATGGCCCCGGCCGCGGCCTTCCCCCGGGCCCAGGGCTCGGTCTCGGCATCCATTTCACCCGTCGTCACGGCGGCCCACACCTCGCACAGGTGGCTGGCGGCGTCCGCGAACGCCGCGGCCGCGGGCTTCCTCGCCAGAATCCACTCGTTGCGAAGGTCCCCCAGCTTGCCCGCGACGATGTGGGCCTGCCGGGGGTGAGCGCCCGAGCGCGCCTGGGCGAAGAGCTCGGCGGCCGGTGCGGCGTCCTCGATGCGCGAGGCGCACAGCCGCAGCCACTCCGCGCACGTCCCGAAGGCCCTCTCGTCGGGAAACCGGGCCGTCAGCCACCCCAGGAGCGGGTAGAGGTGTTCGGCTCGCCGCCAGGCGTCCTCGGCGGATTCGAACTGGATTCCCGCCCCCTGGAACAGGGCGAGCATTCTCGTGCTGGGAGCGTCGGTCATGTAGGTGGAAACCCGGTAGGGTTGCGTTCCTACGCGAAAATCACGCCGTTGGCTTTCGCGTGGAAGCCGCCCGCCATATAAGCTGGGTTTCCTCGAATGGCTGGGTCGAAGCTCCCCCTCGCGCCGGATGATGTGCGCGGCAGGCAGATGGGTAGTTACGAGGTGCTCTGCCGCCTCAGCACTGGCGGGATGGCGGAAATCCTGCTCGCGACCCGGCGCGGCCTCGCCGGCTTCCACAAACCGGTGGTGCTCAAGAAGATCCTCCCGGACATCCAGGGCCAGGAGGAGTTCGTCCAGATGTTCCTGGACGAGGCGCGCGTCACGGCGGCCTTCAACCACCCGAACATCGCCCAGGTGTTCGACCTGGACGTGGCCAAGGACGAGCTCTTCCTCGCGATGGAGTTCGTGCCGGGCGCCACGCTGATAGAGGTGGCCCGCGCCTGCCGCGCCGCCAACGAGCCCATGCCCATGGGCTTCGGACTGGCCGCCGCGAGGGACACGGCGCTGGCGCTGCACTACGCGCACACCTTCACGGACGCGCTCGGCCAGCCCTCGCCCGTCATCCACCGGGACGTGGCCGAGAAGAACATCATGGTGACGTACGAGGGCGTCACCAAGCTGCTGGACTTCGGCATCGCGAAGAGTCTGGCGGGCGCCAGCCGCACGCAGGTGGGCATGGTGAAGGGCACCAGCGGGTACATGTCGCCGGAGCAGATTCTGGGCGAGCCGCTGGATGCGCGCAGTGACGTGTTCAGCCTGGGCGTGGTGCTGCACGAGTGCCTCACCGGCATGCGGCTCTTCCCGGGCAAGGCGCCCGCGGTGGTGGTGAACGCGGTGCTGCGCGGCCCCATCCCCGAGCCCTCGCGCGTCAACAAGGCGATTCCCCCCGAGCTGGACGCCATCGTGCTCAAGGCGCTGGCGCGCAAGCGCGTGGACCGGTACGCCACCGCGCTGGAGTTCGCCCGGGAGCTGGAGCGCACCGTGGGCCCGCTCATCTGGCTGCCCGAGCAGAGCGGAGAGCTGATACGGCGCCTCTTCGCCGAGCGGCGTGAGCAGACGCGCCAGCTGCTGGCCAGCGGCAGGGCCACCACGGGCGAGGTGAAGCTCGCCCAGCTCTTCTCGGACAAGGACGCGCCGGCCACCACGCCCCCTCCCGCGCCCACCCCGCCGCCTCCGCCGGGCGTGGCCGCTCCGAGGACGGCTCCACCGGTGGCTCCGTCCCCGCGCCTGCCCACCATCTCCGCGCCCAACTTCCAGGTGCCCGGCCCGGCCCCGCTCTCCGATCAGACGGACATCGTCTCGTACTCCGTGGTGACCCGGCCTCCGGCGGCGCTCTCGGGAGAGAGCCGGCCCGTGCCGCCTCCTCCGGCCATGGCCATGCCTCCGCCTCCCCCCGAGGACACGAGCGTGCAGCGGCCAGTGCAGGCCACGGCTCGCGCCCGCACGCGGAGCACTTCCGAGCTGCCCACGACGCCCGCCTCGCCCGCGCTGGAGTCACCCCGGGCCCCCGTCCGCCCTCCGCCGCCTCCTCCTCCGGAGCCCACGCGGACCGCGCCGCCCGAGCCGGCTCCCCCCCGCGCTCGCAGCCTGGGCCGCTCCGAGGCCCTGCCCTCGGTGTCGTCCCCGGCACGGGAGCCGGAGGTGCCCGAGAAGACAGCCATCATCCGGCCCCCGCGCACCACTCCCACCGGCGAGCAGCCCGTCACCTCGGACTCCACCGTTCCCCGGTACAACCCCTCGCGCCCCGCGCGCCGGCCGTCCCTGTCCCACCTGGACGCCGTCACCACGCCCGCCCGTGCGCTCGAGCTGCCTTCCGCTCCTCCCGCTCCCGCGGCGCCGCCCCCGCCGGGTCCCATCGAGGAGGAGGGCCCCACCATCCCCCTCATGCGCTCGCCCCTGGCCCGGCCGCGCCAGGTGGAGCCCGAGGATGACGGGCCGGAGTTCCCCACCGTCCCCTTTCTCAAGCACCCCTCCGCGCCCGGGAACGAACCCGCGGAAGAGGAGGAGCTCACCTCGCCCAATCGCCCGAGGCCCGTGGTCCGCCCGGCGATTCCGCGAGAGCCCGAGGAGGAGCTCACCGCCTCCGGCAACCCACCGCCCGAGCCCGCCCGGACGCGGCGGGGTGGGATGTGGGCCGTGCTGTTCCTCCTGCTCGTCCTGGGCGGGGCCTCCGTCCTGGTCGTGCTGAGGCTGGATGGGGGCCTTCTGTCCTCGCGGCTGTTTCCTCCCCCACCCGAGGCCCCGGCAGCGCGGGAAGACTCCTCCGCCAAGGCATCGCCAGCACCGGCACCACCGGCCGGGTCAGCATCGGCCCAGACACCACCGGCCCAGATACCACCTGCCCAGACACCACCGGCCCAGATACCACCTGCCGGGGCAGCATCGGCCGGGGCCCCACCCGCCGAGGCACAGCAGGCACAGACACAGGCACAGCAGGCACAGGCACAACCGGCGGTGGCACCACCGGCCGAGGCACAGCAGGCACAGACACAGGCACAGCAGGCACAAGCCCCCGAGGCCGTTCCTGTGCCTCCCCAGGCTGCCCCGCCCAAGGACGAGGCACCCGCGGCCCAGGCCAGTGCCTCGGATTCCTCGCAGCCGGCCAAGCGCGGCAAGGTGACGGCGGGCCCCCGCCGCAAGCGGGGTGCGAGCGCTCCCACGGAGGTGGAGGCCTCTCCCGAGCAGGTGACGGACGCCAACGAGGCGGACCGGGCCTGGCAGGCGCTGGAGCGTGAGCGCGCGGGCACGGCCGAGGCCCCTGGAGAGAACGGCTCCCTGACGCTCGCCACGGACCAGTACGCCAAGGTGTATCTGGGCAGCCGCCTGCTCGGAGAGACACCGCTCTTCCGGGTGTCCCTCCCCTCGGGCAAGCACACCCTGCGGCTGGTCGGCCCTGACGGCAAACCCTTGAAACTCCTGGTGGAAATCAAGTCGGGAGAGATCACCTCCATCCGCGTGCCCCTCGCCAAGCTCGCCCGGGAGTGAGCGGCCCGGCCGCCGGGCCTGCAATGGCCCTGGCAGCGGTGCGTACCCTCGGACGACACGAGGCCCCACGGCGCCTCTCCCTTCCCGAGGTCCACGAGATGATGCTCCGCACCCTGATTGTCCCTGTCGCCCTGCTGGTATCCGCTCCCGTCCTCGCCCAGGACGCCGCCAAGGGCGGGCAGGTCGACGTCCCCGACTTCCACGGCGTGGCGGTGAGCCACGGCATCCACGCCGAGGTGAAGCCGGGCCCCAAGTCGGTACGCCTGGAGGGCGACAAGGACGACCTGGCCCGGGTGCGGCTCGAGGTGAAGGACGGCGTGCTGACGACGCAGGTGCAGAAGAGCCCGAAGCTCTTCTCCTGGGGGGGCACGAGCAACGTCCGCCTCTACGTCACCAGCCCTCGCGTGGAGAGCGTGGCGGCCAGCGGCGGTGCCCACGTCGAGGCGGAGGCTACCCGCTCGGACACCTTCGAGGTGGCGGCCAGCGGGGGCTCAGAGCTGAACATCCGTGGCGTGGACTCGAAAAAGCTTGAGGTGGCGGCCAGCGGGGGCTCCGAGCTCAAGCTCAAGGGCCGGACGGGGGAGCTGGAGATTGAAGGCAGCGGGGGCTCGGTCATCGAGGCCCGGAAGGTCCAGGCCGAGTCGCTCGAGGTCACCGCCAGCGGAGGCACCCGCGTCGAGGCCTCGCCCGAGCGCCGCATCTCGGGCGCCCTGTCCGGCGGCTCCACGGTCAAGGCCTCTACCCGCCCGCAGAGCGTTCAGGTGAACAGCTCCGGTGGTTCTGAGGTTCAGTACGAGTAGCACTTCAGGTACGTAGGGACTCGCGGAACGAGGTACCGGGGTGGAGGCATGGAGCCGGGGGGGTTCCGCGCCTCCACCCTTCTCGTTTCTGGTGGCCGTGGGCGCTGGCCGGACGTCGGCACATGGGTTGCTAAAGCCCTGACCGACACCTCAACGACTCAGAAAGGTCGGTCACCATGAACGCGCAGACGCTGAAGTGCCTCTCCCTCGTCGCTGTCGGTTTCGGTTTCGCGGTGGGCTGCGGAGGCTCGCCGGAGGACACGCTCCCGGGCGAGGACGCCACCGCCGCCGAGGGCACCGTGTCCGCCCAGGCCTGCCCCATCGACGGCTGCATCCCCGAGGAGAAGCCCGTCACGCTCAACCTCAAGTGCGTGCCGAACTACCCCTTCGTGGGACTGGAGATCACCAACACCTCCGCCACGACCGCCGTGCCCGCGGGCGCCACCATCAAGTACACGGCGAAGTACCTCTACCACTCGAGCGTCACGGGGACGGCCTCGTTCGCGCTCGCCAAGGGCCAGACCAAGACCGTGTGGGTGGACATCCTCAACGGGGATGACCCCGTGAGCTGCACCGCCACGGCCACCTGGTACCTGTAGTCCTCCGGGCCCGAGTCCTCCCGGAGCCCCCGGGAGGACCGGACCCCGCGGCGTCAGCTCAGCCGGAAGATGTTCTTGAGCCGGTCGAGGATGTGGTGCTCCTCGGAGATGGGCAGGCTCTCTCCCGACGCCGCCAGCACCGCGTTCAACTGCGTGCGCCGGTGCGCCAGCATCCCCGACAGCTTCGGCGCCAGCTCGGGGTGCTCGTCGAAGAGCCGGGCGAACACCGGCCGGTCCAGCTCCAGCAGCACCACGTCCGTGAGCGCCACCACCGTCGCCGCGCGCGGCTCGCCCGTCAGCAGCGACATCTCCCCGAAGTAGTTGCCTCGCGACAGCCTCGACACCTCCACACCGCCCGCGCACACCGACAGCTCGCCCCGGCCCACCAGGTAGAAGGTGTTGCCGTGCTGGCCCTGCTCGATGATGTGCTCGCCCCGCGCGAAGCGCTTGGGCACCATCTCCTTGCGCAGCCGCGCACGCTCCTCCTCCTTGAACACCTTGAAGAGGTCCACCCGCCGCAACATCTCGGCGACCACCTCCTCGGGGAAGTCGGGCGCCGGAGGACCGCCCGGCTGCGCCCTGCCCTTGGGATAGGGCAGCTCGATGCCCTCGCGCCGGAAGCCGTACCAGATGCGGGTGTACACCTCCTCCATCACCCAGTCGGCGTGCCCGAAGTCCTCCACGAAGTAGCGCACCTGGTAGCGGATGCCCGTCTCGTCGTAGCTCCACGCGCGGCAGATGGGCGAGGGCTCTCTCAGCATCAGCGGCACGTGCTGGAGCGCCTCGAGCACCACCGCCTTCACCTCGTTGGGCGCCCGGTCGTACGAGGCGTGGAAGTAGACATCCACCCCCACGGGCAGCCCGCCCCGCGAGTAGTTCTTCACCGCCTCCTTGGAGCAGACGTTGTTGGGAAGGGTGATGATTTCCTTGCGGCCCGTTTCAATCCGCGTGGCGCGCCAGGCAATCTGGACCACGCGCCCGGTGACGTCCCGGATGGTGACGTAGTCGCCCACCTGGTAGGGGCGCTCGAGCTGCAGGGACAGGCCGGCGAACAGGTTGCCCAGCGTGTCCTGCATCGCGAGACCGAGCACCACCGAGACGATGGCGGAGGTGGCCAGCAGGCTCGTGAGGTCGACGTCGAGCTGCGTCTTGAGGATGACGAGGACGGCGACGATGTAGAGCGAGACATCGAGCACGTCCCGGAGGATTTTCGGGATGGGGTTGCGCGAGCGCAGGCGCAGCAGGAGCAGGCCGAAGGACACGGTGGTGCGGATGGCACCGAAGGAGAAGGTGAGCATCCACGCCACGCGCAGCACCTGCCGCGCCTGGGGGTGCAGGAGCGCGCCGAGCTCCCCGTCCATCGCGCGCAGCACGAGGAACGCCACCAGGAAGCCGAGCGCCCCACCCAGGTCCTTGCGGAACTGCGAGTCCGAGCTCACCGCCCGCGCTCCCACGACGACGAGCGTGAGGACGGAACCCACCGTCAGGGCGAGATGACTCTCCGGAAAGGTCAGCACGGCGCGAGAGTGCTCGGCGCTACCGGGAGGGTCAAGGCACGGGGAGTCACGGGAGCGGACGGATTTTTTCGCCCGCTCCGCAATCAGGACGGTGGCCCATGGCTACTGCATCTGGGCGTAGTCGCTCAGCGCGGGCAGGTACCCCATCACTTCACGATGGGAGTAGCCCGGCATCCCATCGATGGACGTCGCGTACTCGTGATTGAGGTTCTCCCACAGGTGGAGCCTGGGTGCATTGGGAGCAACCACGGGAGGCTGCGAATCGGCGTAGACGTAACCCTCGAGAACTCTCTCCACGAAATTCGCGGGCACCCCCGTGCTGTCCACCCCTGTGATGAAACGCGTGAAGCCTTGCGCATCCTTGAAGCGGTAGCGCCACAGCTCGCGTGCGAACTTCAGGCCTGGAAATGATGTCGGCACATTCGGGCTGAGAATGGGGCCCTGGAAGCCGCGCCGGGCGTCTGGGGAATCATCCAACCAGTACTCACCCTCATCCGCCACGCCCACATTCGGATGGTACGCGCCCTTGGGATCGAGGTGCACCGACGCCGTGGTGATGAACTGCCCGGTCTGCGAATGCTTGAAACGGTAGAGCCCGGCATCGATGAACGTCGAGTACGAGAACAGCATCGCTCCACGACTCACGAGCTCCCCCGCGGAGGGCTGCTCGCAGAGGGACACGGTGCTCCCGTCGACGCGGGGATCCACCAGGTCCACGGGACAGCTGCCGTGGATGGGCAGGGTGGACCAGCGCTTCTTGCTCAGGCACAGCGCCCTGCCACGAACCGCGAGGCCCGAAACGCTGCCATCATTGAAATACTCGGGAGGCGCCGTCCACGCCGCCTCGAGGAAGAAGTTCTCGCTGGAGCCAAACGGACCATCCAGGACATGTCCGTTGTACTTGTCCCAGGACGGCGCGTCCGTCACCACGTCCTCTCTATTGAACATGACGATCGCCGTGCCATCGACGGTATTGGGAGCGACCTGACCGCAGTAGTCGGCGGAGGCCATGGCGGTACAGGCCGCATGGTAGCTGAAGGCCTCCTCGACCGTCAGGTCGGGCCCTGGCATCGAATCCCTGTTCACCCAGGGCGCATAGCCCCAATCGACACACTTGGCGGCCACTCCTCCAAAGAAGTACACGGGGGCGGACCTGCCATCGTCCCTCCGGATGGGCACGCAAGCGAAGGAGAACCAGTCCCTGTTGTTGTAGAAGAGCGCGGCACTCTTCTGGCTCCACAGGCCAGGGAGCGCCAGGGCCGGAGCGCCCTCCGGGCACAGCATCCCCTTCTCGGTCTCTGTACCCCACATCACCTGGTACTCCCAGACGGTGCTCGACTCGACGCCGCTATAGACGTTCTTGTGTTTCCTTGCCTGGGTGATGGAGAACGTCACGAGCTGACCCTGCACCGTCGCGGAGAAGGACACATCGGCGAATTTCTCGCCCGCCAGCTTCTCACCCCGCTGCACCCCCACGAGCTGTCCGTCCTCGATCCAGGCCGAGTCGAGCCGGCCGGCTCGGTTGTACGCACTGTTCTGCGGGATGCTGGCGCGCTCGAACCTGTCGCCCACGGTGCCGTGCAGGTGCGTTCCCTGCTGCCCCTGGTGGCCTTCATCACTCGGATCGGCCCGGCCGGTGCCCGCCCCGAGCATCAGCGCCGTGGAGAGCACAGCCCCCATCACCTTTCCCTGAGATCTCCTCGAGTCCATCGGTACCTTCCTCCGCGAGCATCCAAGGCTCGTCCCGGGAAATACCGTTTGCAAGCAGCTTGCCAGGATTCCATGACCCGGTGCCCGGAGGCTCGCGGGCAAGGCTTGCCGCCTACACGGCAAGAGTTGCCAGCAAGTCCTGCCCGCGGCCTCACCTGTCACGGCATGGCGGCGTAGTCGCTCAGGGCGGGCAGGTAGCCCATCAGGTCGCTCGCCACCTCGTTGAACCCCGCCGGCGGGTTCCCCGTGGTCGTCACGTAGCCGCCGGTGGACGTGTCGCTCCAGAGCTGGAGCGGCTGGAAGTTGCCACCCAGGCTCCCGCCGTAGACATAGCCCTCGAGGCTGGCGCATTGCTGGGGGCACACGGCCGCGCAGTCGTTGCCCGCCTCGGGCTCGTCGAGCGTCGAGCCACCGGGTCCGATCTCCACCTGCTCACCCTCCTGAGGCACGAGCGTGACGAAGGCTCCCGTGTCGCCGTTCTTGTAGCGCAGCAGCTTCCTCGCCCCCAGACGCACCACATCCGTGCACGACACCTTGGGGCTGAGGACGGGGCCCTCGAAGGCCGTGCCCGTCCAGGCCTCGGTCACAGTGTTCACATCCAGCTGGTATTGAGCCGCCTCCGCCTCCGAGAGGCCGGGCACGGCGGGGGAGTACGTGTGGATGTACGAGCCCTGCACGGCCTCGATGCCCACGTGCGCCGTGGTGAGGTATTGGTACGTGCCATCGCCGGTGGGCTTCCTGAAGCGGTAGAGCCCGGCATCGATATATTGCGAGTAGGAGAACAGCACCGCGCCACGGGCATTCAGCTCGGCCATGGACATGTCCTCGCAGTATCTCCCCACGGGAGGGACGTAGGTTAACGGGGGCAAGGGCAGACCCGTCCGGCGGGGATCCACCAGGGTGCTGGCGCACGAGCCCCCCAACGGCATGGTGGACCAGCGCTTCTTGGACAGGCACACCGCCCTGGCACGCATCGAGCGGAGATCGCTGTTCGTGGCGTCCAGTGCCCACGCCGCCTCGAAGAGGTACTTCCGGTCAGGCCCGAAGGGGCCAGGTGAGACGCGTGGGTCCTGCGACGGCGTGCCCGACGGCTGGGTTTGCACATTCTGCGCGTCGAACATGATGATCGGCGTGCCGTTGACGGTATTGGTCTTGCCCTCGCCGCAGTAGTCCGCGGTGGCCATGGTGACGCAGGCCGTGTGGTAGCTGCTCGCCTCGAGATCACTCGAGAACTTCCCCGTGTTCCAGGGCGAGTAACCCCAATCGACACACTTCGCGGCCACGCCTCCCCCGGTATACGTCCCGTCCGAGTTCTGGATGGGCAGACAAGCAAAGGAGAACACCGTGGTGCGGGAATGATTCTGGCCCTGATTCCAACCGCCGGGCAGCGCGAGCGCCCACCCGTTCGTGCCGCCAGGACACACATCACCGCTGGCCCTGCCCGACGACCACCGCACCTGGTACTGCCAGAGGGTCGTCGACCTGGCGTAGGGGGGATAGACGTTGGTGTGTTCCCGGGCCCGGACGATCTGATACGTCACCGGCTCCAGGCCCTTTTTGTACACGACGAAGCTCACCTGGGTGAAGTCGGCTCCAGCCAGCACCTTGCCCAGCAGCGGCGCCGGGACCTCCCCCAAGAGCTTTCCCTTGAGCTGTCCCCGGTCGAGGCTGGCCAGGAAGGGAACTTGCGTGGGCGTGGCAAGCAGCAGAGGGCGGTAGGCATACTGGGCCGAGTCCATCGGGATGTCGGCGTGCTCGAACCGGTCGTTCAGGGTGGCGTACACGCGCGTCCCCTGCTGCCCTTGGTGGCCTTCCTCGCTCAGCTCGGCCCGGCCGGTACCCGCTCCGAGCACGAGCACCGTGAAGAGCACGGCCCCCATCACTCCTGCCTGAGACTTCCTCGAGTCCATTCGTACCTCCCCGAGCGTCGATCGCTCATCCCGGGGATTCCCGGTTGCAAGCGGTCTGCCAGGAGGTTGGTCCTCGGAGCTCAGGGGTCGGCGGGGTCGGGCACGGGAGGATCGGCGCAGATGCGCAGGCCCACGAGCGGAGAGCGCTGCGAGGGCTCCCCATCCACGTGGTTGTTGACCCGGGCGCTGATGAAGTCCTGGTAGAAGCTGCCGCCCGAGTAGAAGGCGGCCTGGGGCTCGGCGGCCACATGGATCCACTCCCACGCGTTGCCGGAGAGATCGGCGATGCCAAAGGGGCTGTCGGAGGCGGGGTGGCTCCCCACCTCATCGGGGCCGAAGGCGAGTGCCTTCTGCCCATAGGCGCGGTCGAAGTTGGCGTCCCCGGGCTCGAGGCGGTCGCCCTGGGGATACAGGCGCGCGTCGGCACCCCGGCCGGCCCTCTCCCACTCGTGCATCTCGCACAGCCGCGCTCCGGGCAGACGGCCCGAACGGGAGAGCCACCCGGCATAGGCCCGGGCGTCGTCCTGGGAGATGCCCGTGACGGGGAAGCGCAGCCAGTCCTGCTCGATGTGCCGCTCGCGCTCGAGGTAGTGCACCCGCTCGCCCTCGCGGACGCGGTAGACGTGGGTCGGCGGTTGCAGGAAGAGCTGCCAGTGACCGTCCCGCAACTCGGTGAGCTCGACGGTCCCGAAGAAGTTGCCCACCCGGGGGCGGCGGAGCTCCCGCTCGGCGGGAGGCAGCGCGCGCAGGAACTCCAACCACTCGCCGTAGGTCACCTCGTGGCGGGCGATGAGGAAGCCCCCGGTGCGCACCGGGTGCATCGGCTGCAATCCGCCCAGGAGGTTGCGCCGCACCAGCTCGTCGTCGTTGCTGCCGAAGAGGAACCGGCCGGGAGGCACGTAGACGTAGCCCTCGGGCACGGTGGCAGGCAGGGGGACGCGCAGACGCACGTGCTCCCCGTGGGCGAGGAGGACGGGATAGAGGACGGGAGGGCGATCCGGCAGGCGGAGCACCAGACGGTAGGAGCCCGGCTCCAGCTCGAGGTCCGCTCGCGGGGTGCTCCCGAGCGGCCGGGGGGCGGAAGGCCGGCTGTACCTGCCCTCGTCGGTGTAGCGCTCCACGGAGAGGGTGGCTCCCGCTGGCAGGGTCTCGATGTCCAGACGGGCCGGTGCCTGGAGCCGGTGCTGATACTCACCCGTCTCGTCATACAGCTCGAGCTGGCGCAGCAGATCCCGTCGCAGGGCAACCTGGTGGTCGCGCTCGGCCAGCAGCAGGCGCTCGTAGAGGACACCGGACAGCAGGTACCGCGTGTCCGCGCGGCCCGGATCCTTCAGCAGCGCCTTCTCGAGCTCCTGGAGCGCCGGGGCGTAGCTGCGCTCTTGCAGCTCGGCGGTCTTCGCGAGGGCGCCAGCCCAGACCTCCTCTGCCTCCACCTTCCTTCGGGCATCGAAGGCGGCGAAGGCCTGGCGCCGCAACGCCTCGACGGCGGCACTGTCCCGAGGCGCCCCCTCCAGCAGGCGCCGCGCGTTCTCGAGGTGCTGGTCCACCTCGCGCGCTGTCTCGAGGCGCAGCAACAGCAGGTTGCCCCCGTAGGTGAGCGCCAGGGCGAGCGGCAGCGCCACGAGGGCGCCCAGGCGCACCAGACGGCCCCTGCGTACGGCGCGGCGCGAGGCGGCAAGGAAGGCAGCTTCCCGAGGCGCCAGCTCGCCCGGAGAGAGCGACTCCACCTCCGCCAGCGGCCGCGCGCCCCAGAGCGCATCCGCCGGACGGCCCTGCCGCTGCCACTCCGCCGCCGCCCGCTCCAGGCGCTGGTGAGCCGCCCGCCGCTCGGCATCACCCGTCAGCCAGCTCCGCAGCTGCTCCCACCCGGTGAGCAGCGCCTCGTGGGCCACCTCGTAGGTGGCCTCGCCGTGGTCCTCGCGCGCCACCAGCAGACGCCCTCGCACCAGCGCCTCCAGGACCACCCGCTTCTGCTCCGCCCCGTCCCCGGCCAGCAACTCCGAGGCCGTACGCCGCGCCCGTGTGCCCTCGGCGGTGACGAGCCGCGGCAGCAGGTGGCGGGCCGCGAGCCTCTCGGCTGGCATCAACCGGGCGAGGACCCCGTCGGCATGGCGGGCCAGTGCCCCCGCGACGCCACCGAGCACCTCCAGGGCCGCCGCGGGAATGAGGTGCCGCCCCGCGTCTCGTGCCTCCCACAGCTCGGCCAGGGCGAACTGGAGCAGCGGCAGCGCTCCCTCCGCGCGCCCTGCCTCCACCAGCGCGTCCACCAGCGCCTCCGACTCGAAGCCCACGCCCCGGGCCCGCGCCGGCGCGACGATGGCCTCGCGCAGCCCCGCCTCCGACAACGGCCTCAGCAGGTACAGGGCCCCGGAGAGCACCTCACCCAGGCCGGGCAGGGCCGCCAGCCGGGTGAGGAAGTCGCCGCGCGCGGTGGCCAGGAGCTTCACGCCGGGCACTCCCTCCGCCAGTGCCCCGAGTGACTCGGCGACGAGGGCCGCCTCCTCTGGCACGGCCAGGGTGAGGAGCTCCTCGAGTTGATCCACGAAGAGGAGCGTCCCGCTGGCGCTGGAGTGGGCCCGCAGCAGCCGTCCCAGCTCGCGAGGCCGGGCGCACAGCTCCTCGGCCGCGCGCGCCTCGTCCAGGCCCGGCAACGCGGCCAGCGCATGGGCCAGCGCCGCCAGCGGGTGCCGCCCCGGCACCAACGGCACCACCGTCCAACCACCCCCGAGCGCCCCCTCGGCGATGCGCGGCAGCAGGCCGGCCCGGCACAGCGAGGACTTGCCCACGCCCGAGTCGCCCGCCACCAGCACGAAGGGCTCGGCGCGCAAGCGGTCGAGCAGGGCGCTCACCTCCGCTCCCCGGCCGAAGAAGGCGCCGCGCTCCTCGGCGGAGAAGGCATGCAGCCCCGGGTAGGGCCGCTCCGTCACCGCCCATTCACCGTGTCCGCTCTCGCGCAGCGTCTCCAGCGCCTCGCGCAGCGCCTCCGCGGAGCCGAAGCGGTGCGCTGGCTCGGGCTCGAGGCACCGGTCGATGATGGCGGCCAGGCGTGGGTCGAGGCCGGGCACTTCCGAGGCCACCGCGGGGGCACGCTCGCTCAGGACGGCCTGTTTGAGCGCGCTCAGCTCCCGGGCCTGGTGCGGAGCGTGGCCCGTGCACAACACGTAGAGGACACTCCCGAGCGAGTACACGTCACTGCGGGGCGAGGCCGGCTCGCCGCGCCAGATCTCCGGCGCCATGTACCGGGGCGTGCCCACCCAGGCGCCGGGGGCCGTCAGGGAGCCCATGAGCTGCCCCGCCTCGGCTTCCGGCGGCTCCTCCTCCACGGGCCGCCCCGGCCTCGACACCGTCGCCAACCCGTCCGCTTCTCCCGTGGGCGAGGCCTCCACCGCGAGCCGCCCTGGCCCCGACACCGTCGCGGCTCCGTCCTCCTCCGCCTGCTCTTCGCGCGAGGACACCTCGGGAGGCCGCGGCACCACCTCCCGGACGCCGTCGGAGGCGTCCAGCAGCTTGGCCAGCCCGAAGTCCAGCAGCTTCACCTCCCCGTCCTCGGTGAGCATGGCGTTGGCGGGCTTGATGTCCCGGTGAAGCACTCCCCGGCGGTGCGCCGCCGCCAGTCCCCGCGCCAGCCCGATGCCCAGGTCGAGCACCTTCTCCCACGAGGCGGGCCACGGCAGCTTGTCGAGGCTGCTGCCGCGAATGAACTCCGAGACCAGGTAGGGACGGCGCCGCACCTCGCCCGTGCGGTAGACGGCGACGATGTTGGGGTGCTGCAGCCTGGCGACGGCGCGCGCCTCGTTGCGGAAGCGCTCGCGCTGGCCCTCGTCCGGAGCGATGCCGGAGAGGAACTTCACGGCGACGAGTCTATCCAGCAGCGTGTCGCGGGCCAGATGCACCTGCCCCATGGCCCCCTGTCCCAGGGAGCGAATGAGGCGGTACTCCTCGAACGATGATGGTGGCTCCCACTCGGGAGCGGAGGCGCCCACGAGGGGCATTCTCCGTCGCTCCACCGCTCGCGGGCAATGATGGCTTTCTCCAGGGCCACCCGGGGGATGAACCCACGGGCCCTGGAGGGCGGGTCACAGCCCGTACTGCTTGCACTTGAAGGTGAAGGTACGCACCGGCATGCCGAGCAGCTCGGCGGCGCGCACCTTCACTCCGCCGGTGGCGCGCAGGGCTTCAATCATCTTGTTGCGCTCGAGCTCCCGCAGCTCCTCGGCGAGCGGCACGGCGCGGCGGGCTGGCGCGGCCTCCGGAGAAGCGCCCACGGCAGCGGCTCGAGGCTCGGGCGGACGTTGCGGCACCCCCTCGGGAGGCAGGGGCGGCGTCAGCCCGGCGAGGATCTTCTCGGGCAGGTGTCGCGACTCCACCACCGCCTCCGTCACCGTGGCCGCCACGTACTCCATGGCGTTCTTCAGCTCGCGCACGTTGCCCGGCCAGCCGTAGTGCTCGAGCACCGCCAGGGTCTCCGGAGCCAGCGACAGCGGCTGACGTCCCGAGGCGGCACAGGCGGCGGCAATGAAGTGCTCGGCCAGCACCCGCACTTCGCGTGGCCGGTCTCTCAGCGGGGGCAGCACCACGGTGGCGACGCCGAGCCGGAAGAAGAGATCCTTGCGGAACCGTCCGGCCTCCACCTCCTTCTCCAGGTTGCGGTGTGTGGCGGCGACGATGCGGATGTCGATCTCCCGCTCCCGGGTGCTACCCACGCGCAGGAAGCGCCGCGTCTCCAGCACTCGCAGCAGCTTGGCCTGCACGGCCGGGGGCAGCTCGCCCGCCTCGTCGAGGAACACGGTACCGCCATCGGCCGTCTCGAGGAGACCCGGCTTGGAGGCCGCCGCCCCGGTGAAGGCGCCCTTCTCGTGACCGAACAGCTCGCTCTCCACGAGCGTCTCGGCGATGGCGGCGCAGTTGAGGGCCACGAAGGGCTTGTCCGAGCGGCGAGACCAATGGTGCACGGCGAAGGCGGCGTTCTCCTTGCCCGAACCCGTCTCTCCGAGGATGAGCACGGGTAGCTCGCTCGCCGCGAGCCGGCGGATGAGCTCGTACAGACGCAACATCGCCGGGTCGGCCACCACCACGGTGCGCTCGCCGAGCGCGAGGTGGGTGGCCGGCGTCACGTGGGCGCCCTGACTGGGAAGCGTGGGCGAGTCGGATGCGGCATAGAGCACCAGGTGCACCTCGCCGATGGACACCACGTCGCCCGGCTGGAGCGTGACCGTCTCACCGAGAGGCTGGCCGTTGACGCGCAAGCCGTTGTGGCTCTTCAGGTCGGCGATGCGCACCTCACCGCCGTCCAGGAAGAGCCGGGCGTGCTGGCGGGACACCGAGCGGTCCGTGAGGCGGAGATCCGCCTCGGCGGCTCGGCCGATGATCAACACGCCCGTGGGTGGCAGGTCGATCATGGACGAGGTCGTCCCGTCGACCACGAGCAGGCGGAACCGATTGACGGTCTTGTGCACGTGCACCCGGTCCTGCGTCCAGGTCTGGTCTTCACCGCTCATAGGGAGGGGGATTGTAGCGTGCCCTCCGGCCGGAAATCAGAGCGTGAAGCGGGCCTCGGCGGTCTTCTCGCCCTTGCGCTCGAACACCTCGACGAGTAGCTCGGGTTCGTTCCAGGTGACGCGGGTGAAGTTGCTCTTCGCCGTATAGCCCCCGCTGCGCTTCACCACGAAGTCCGCCTGACCATCGAGGATGCCCTCCTTCTCGAACATCCCTAAGGGTGGCACGAACATGGGCGCGTTGAAGGCGGACGACACGAGCGAGAGCACCTGGAAGTCCGGTCGCGAGGTGCTCCGCAGCTCGCTCCAGAAGGACACGTGCACGTCCCCCGAGAGGAACACCACGCGCTTTACGCGCTCCTCGCGCATGAACTCGAGCAGCTTCTGGCGTTGCAGCAGGAAGCCCGCCCACTTGTCCTTACGTTCCCACTCCAGCTCGCCCGACAGCTTCACGTCTGGGAACAAGGGCACCGACGAGCCCACGAACTTCAATCCCTCGCGGTCCTCCAGCAGCCACTGCTTGAAGGCCTCGAGCTGCTCCGCACTGATGATCTGCGGGGGCGCGGCCAGGTTCAAGCGCTCGGTGCGCGTGTCCATCATGAAGAAGCGCGCCGGCCCGAGCTGGAAGGTGTACCAATAACCATGCAAGGCATTGGTGCGCTCGGGCTGTCCCTCGCGTACCAGCACCGGCCCGTGCACCACCTGGTAGGAGCGGTAGGCCATCATCGCCCCGAAGTAGCGGGACTTGTTGCGGACCCGCTCCTCCTGCGAGAGCTTCGGGTCATACAGGAGATCGGCGCTCCAGTTGTCGGCGATCTCATGGTCGTCGAGCATCATGTACGTCGGCACGCGAGACATGAGCGAGCGGATCCCCGGCCGGCGGAAGCTGGTGCGGTAGTTGTCGCAGTACTCGCGCCACGTCCGGTCCTCGCGCCCCACGTCCGAGTAGATCTGATCTCCGAGCATCAACAGCGCGTCCGTGCGAACACCCCCCTCCATCTGGGACAGGAGGGTCCGGAAGACGCGGTCCCCCCTGTCTTCGGGCGCCTCAGAGGTGTCCAGCTGCGTCCCGGGATGACGGCACGAGCCGAACACGAACGACAGCGGCCCGGGGCCCGGCCGAGGCGCGGTGCGGAAGGAGCCCGTGCTCGCCTGGGACAGGTCCACGCCCTGGGGCGGCAGGAGCTGGAAGGGCTCGGCGTCCGCGTGGAAGAAACCCATGCGGTAGTCATAAGACCTTCCCGGCTCCAGGCCGCTGAAGTCCACGCTGCCCGTGAAGTCGTCCTCGGGCAGGAGCTTGAAGTAGCGCGCCTGGAGGATCGTCTTGGAGCCGGCCGCCAGGAGCTGGGCAATCCCATGACAGCGCCGCGGATAGCCCACCGTCCGTTGAGGGTCTCCGCGCCCCCACAGGCGCACCGAGGTATCCGTGGTGTGCCCGACGATGGGTCCCACCGTCACCGCGCTCGCGGCACTCAAGGTCATGTCGTCACTCCTGGCTCATATCTTGTGGATAAGTGGCTCGGGCTGATCCATCCCCAAGTTATCCACAATCCCGCCATTCCGTCAGGCGGGCAGTGGGGCGGTGAGCGCCGAGAACATCAGCTTCAACAGCGAGTCCTGTGCCACCAGCAGCCTGGTCGAGCCCACCACCCACTTCACCGTCCGCCGCGACACCTTCACCGGCTGCCGCTCCAGCACCGCCCGGTTGCCATACAGCTTGCGCAGCGTCATCACCGCGAGGAACAGCGGCCACAGGCAGAACAGCCGGATGCCCTTCTCCTCCCGGGGCAATGCCATCACATACTCGAAGGCCTTGCGCAGCTCCCGGTGCGCCACCGCCACCAGCTTGCCGTGCGCCTTCATCGCCTCGCCCCGCCTGCCGGGCTCCAGCAGCGCCTCGGGCGTCAGTCCGTACTCGGCCAACAACGTCCTCGGCAGCCAGCAACTGCCCCGCTCCAGGTCCTCGCGCACGTCCTTGAGGATGTTCGTCAGTTGCAACGCGTTGCCGAACGCCACCGAGCGAGGCTCCAGCGCTCCGGCCCGCTGGGCGATCGCCGGCGAGTACCACGCGAACAGCCGCGTCAGCATCTCCCCCACCGTCCCCGCCACGTAGTAGCAGTACTCGAGCGTCTCCTCGAGGCTCGCCAGTCCCAGGCCACCTCCCGAGACGCGGCCCTTGTCCCCCATCCTGCCCATGCCCTCGGCCATGGTCGCCACGCAGGCCGCCACGTGCTCGCGCACCGGCGCCGCGTGTACCGCCAGCGCCTCCAGCACCTGGGACGTCCCCTCCACCAGCCGCACCTCCGCCTCGGGGGCCTGCGTACGCAGCACCCGCCCCGCCTCCTCCGAGAAGCGCCTCGCGTCCGCCTCCCAGCCCTCAGGCAGCGTGCTCAGCCGCGCCAGCTCCGCCAGCAGCACCGCGCTCGTCGGCCCATGCGCCTCGTCCTCCAGCGTGTCGGCGATCCGGCACAGCAGGTAGGCCACCATCACCGCCGTGTCCAACGGACGAGGTAGCACCGGGATGTTCAGCGCGAAGGTGCGCGACACCGCGGGGAGCACCTCGCGACAGAAGGTGATGGCGGTGGGCTCGTTCTGCATCAGCATGGTTGACGCGAGTTGGCTCCTTCTGGCGCGGAATTACCCCAGCCAGACTCCTGGTGCACGCACTCCGTTCGCCCCGTCACCGCTCCGGGACTCCAGGCGGACCCGCCGTCTATCTCTTCCCCGGCGGCTGCTTGGACGCCGCTGGAGGCACCGGCTCGAGGGCGTTCACCACATAACCGTCCTCCTCGAGGGTAAAGCGTGCCCGCACCTCCCGTCCGGGTTGCAGCACCTGGCGGCGATCCGGGGAGAAGCGCGTGTCCTCGGTGAGCTCGAGCGGGAAGACGGCTCCGCCGTGGCGCAGCCAGAGCTGGTTGCCCTCCACGTTCACCACCTGGCCAAAGAGCTCCCCCCGCCGCTCCTGACCGGTGCCGGCCGTCCCGGAGCCCCCCACCCCCGCCTCCTCGTCCGAGAGCTGCTCGGGCATGTCATCCGTGAGGGGCGTCTGGCGGAACTCGTGCATGTTGTCGGGAATGTCCTCGGGCAGCTGCCGCTCGTCGACGTTGCCGGGCCTGCCGCCCAATACCTCCTGTGCGCCCGCCGGGGCCATCAGCCCGAACACGGCGAGCCATGCCAACGCCTTGCATGCCATGGGAGCCTCCTGTCTCTGCGCTTCCCTCTATGGAGATGGAGTGCCCGCCCCGCCCACGCCCGGTGTCTCCGCTGGCGGGGAGGCCGGTGGGAGGCCCTCGTCCGAGAGCAGGAGGGTCAGGAGGGCACCTTCCTGGGTGGTCCCGAGCGACACGAAGCTCTCGGGAATCCGCAGCGTCACCCGCACGGGCGGGCCGCGGTTGGGCGCACACGTGCGCCAGCCCGAGTACTGGCCGGCCGCCATGGACAGCGAGTAACCACAATCCTCCACCGAGCCGGAGATGGCCGTGGGCGTGAGCGCCAGCTCGGCCGTATCCGCGCCGAACCAGCCGCGCACCGTCAGCCCGGGCTGGGTCAGGCGCGTGGCCGAGAGTGTCACGGAGCGGCCCACCACCTGGCCAGAGATATTCCCCTGCCTGTTCCAGGTCAGCTTCACCGGTTGACCATGGAGCAGGCCGCTCAAGCCATCATCGGTGCGGAAGAGGTAGATGTCGGAGCCGGAGATGAACTCGGACCCGACCTGGACCTCGAGGCTGCGCTCGCCTACCTGGAGCAGGAGGGACTCGCCGGGGGAGACGGAGACCTCGGCCGCCGCGAGCGGGACGATGCCGAGCACGAGCACCACCGCGAGCGGAGCGAGGACACCGCGCAGCGGGAACGCGGGTTGAGTCACGGTGCACCTGCCTTTCGTCACCACCCCTCAAGCTAGGGGCGGGGACGCGAGACACACACGGGTGCTCCCCCGGAGGCTCCACGAGCGGCGGACTTCCCACGCTAAGGAAGGACGTGCTGAACCCTTGCTACCTCATCCTTCAAGGAGAGGCTCAGGGTGAACAGACGTATTTCCAGCAGTTGTAGGACCTGTAGCTTAACCCTCTCGTCTCCCTTTCAGTCAGAGGACAGGGAACCTCGTGCTCCTGCTCTGGGTGGATGGATTCACGGCGCCGAGCCCACCGGGTCCTCGTGGTGGTCGTGCCCCGGTCCGCCGAACGTGCCCGGCCACGGAGCCTCCGCCGGCTCCAGCTTCGGCAGGGTGAAGCGCTGGAAGCGCGCCTCGCTGTCCGCGAAGGGCGGATCGCACTCGCCGCACGTCGTCGCTCCGTCCATCAGCGTCAGCGTCCCCGGTCCCAGCTCGAAGAGCTGCGGCACCGTCCTCGGCGTGTAGCCCAGCTCGCACCGGAAGGCCTCGCTCCCGTCTTCCGCCCTCACTCCCACCAGCACCGGCTTCGAGTCCTCCGCCGCGAAGCCCAGCACCATCGTCCGCCGCGCTCCGCCCTCCGGCCACGTGCCCAGCCGCAGCTCTTTCGACACGAAGCTCGCCCCCTTCGGCAACTGGTACATCCACGCCGGCTCCAGCCCCGGCACCGCGTACCCCCGCAGCCGCGGAGACTCCGGCGGCACCGTATCCGGGTTCACCGTCGCGCCCTCGGGGCTCGGCACCAGCACCTGGTGCGTCGCCACCGCCCGCCCCAGCTTCAGCGGCAACGTCCCCACCGGCTCGCCGTCCGAGGTGCGCAGCGGCTCCGAACCTCCCTCCGGCATCAGCAACCCCCGCACCAGCCCCAGCTCGCCTCCCGGGAAGGGCAGCGTCCTCCTCCAGCGCGGCACCCCGTCCGACGAGAACGCCATCACCAGCGTTGGAGCTCCCGCCCTCAGCGGCGCCACTGAGTTCAGCGTCGGGGAGAACGTCACGTACAGGTCCCCCGCCGTGTCCGACGCCAGCCCGAACGGGTGCGGGTGGTTGCACTCGGACAGCAGGGGATCCTCCATCAACTGCGCCGACACCATCCCCCCCGCCGCGTCCAGCACCACCAGGTAGTACAGCCGGCACGGCGTCCTCGAGTCCTGTCCCGCCGGGTACGCCTCGAAGAGCGCCGCCAGCCTGTCCGGCGCCATCACCGCCAGCCGCGCCAGGAAGATCGTCGAGGCCTTCTGCGCGAGCTCCGGCCTCGCCCTCGCCAGGTCGAAGCTCCAGCGCGGCGCCGCCGTCGCCCGCTCCATCAGCGACACCTTGCCCTGCTGTGGCAGGTCCATGCACAGCAGCCGCTCGTTCCACAACATGCACCGGCGCCCCGTCACCTGCGCCTCCACTGGCGAGTCCCCCGCCGCGTCCAGCACCGGCCTCTCGAAGAAGCCCACCAGCGTCACGTCGCCTCCGGGGCCCACCAGCAAATCGTGCAGCTTGCGATCCTGGGCCGCCGCGTCATACGTCCAGTCCGGCACCAGCACCGACGCTGGCGGCCGCGTGCACTCCGAGCCGTGACACCGGCCCTCCCCCTGGCACGGCGAGGCCGGCGCGCACACGAAGCCGTCCGGCGGGTTGCGCTTCACGCATGCCCCCTCCACGCACACGTCCGCCAGATCGCACCCCCGCTCCTCGCCACAGAAGGTGCCGTTGGGCGCCGGCCGCAACTGGCAGCCCCGAGACGGCTCACACCAGCCCTCCTGGCACGCCCCATCCCCCGGGCACGGCGGCGCGGGCACCGACTGGCATCCATCCAGCGGGCTGCACGCGTCCGTGGTGCAGGCATTGCCGTCGTCGCACACACGCTCGTGGCCCTTGCACTGGCCCTGCCGGCACACCGCGTCCAGCACGCAGGCGTTGCCCGGATCGCACCCGGTGCCGTCCTCGAGCACCTCCTCCACGCACAGCTCACGCGCTGCGTCGAAGGTGAAGCGGTGGCAGGTCACCGGCGTGGGGCATGGGGGCACCGGCCTGCCCTCCCCCGACAGCCGCAGTGTCACCGTGCGGCCCCCCTCGTCCGTGCCCACCAGCGTGGCCGAGAACGTCCCCAGCCCACCGGGCGTGAAGCGCACCCTCACCGAGGGCTCCTCCTCGGGCCCCACCCGCTCCGGCAGCCCCTCCACCGCGAAGGGCCCCTGCAGCCGGTTCCACGTCATCCGCACCGGGGAGCGGCCCGCGCTCACCACCCGGATCGCCCCCTCGCGCGAGGCACCCACGTACGTGGCCGGAAAGGCCAGCGCCTCCTGCGAGAAGCGCACCTGGCTGGAGGAGTCCACCAGCGGCGGCCGCTCCTCACGGCAGGCCCCTAGCGGCCCTGTGAGCAGCAGTGCCACCAGGCTCCAGCCCCATCCATCCGCTCGGGTTTCGCGCTTCATGTGTGGGCTCCCTCCTGGGCTATAGGCCTCGCCCTCCCCGGGGAGGAGGGGTGCTCCCCCACGCAGGGAGCCCTCCCGTTCACCAGCCCACCCTGAGCACCCTGGCGTTTCTACGGTCTTCTCCAGGGGGAGTCTCTTCAACCCCCCGGAAACACTGGCCCCCACCCAGGTACGGTTCTCGCAAGCCCCGGGGTCATGGCTTCCATCGAATCCGCCATTTCCGAGCAATTGGCTCAGGCCTTCACCGTCTTCATCCCCTTCGGGCTGCAGACGCAGATGGATCTGCTGCCCACGGACACCCGCCACACCCTGCTGGGGGAGCTCTTCCGGCTGGCCGTCCAGGCCTGGCAGGAGCGCTTCCTGCTGCCCCGCCACGGCCCCGTCACCCTCGAGTTCCTGCTGGCCGGCTGCGACGTGGGCATCGAGCTGGATGCACCGGGGGCGCGCCTCACGCTCGTCTCGCTGGTGCGCGAGCGGCACTGAGCGGCGCGGGGCTTCTCCACAGTTCCACCTTGTCCCCAGGCCCCTCTGTTTCTGTACTGGAGTAGAAGAGTATTAGATCAATCAGGGGTAACAGCAGGGGGTGTGGGCTTGTGGAAAAGTCCGTAACCGCTTGGAACCCTTGAGGAATCCAGAACCTGCTACATGTGGGGAAGTTGGCGCTTTTCCCCGGCGACCCACAGGGGTTGGATCATCCCCAGGGTTTTCCACAGGGGCACCCCGCTCCATCCACAGGCCGTCCACAGGGTGTGTGGGCTATGGTCCCGCCCATGTCCGGACAGGCGAAGGGGGGGCCCCAATCAGCGAATCCAGCCACACTTGATCTGCACTGGGGCCAGCGCGTCGGAAGGTACCAGGTGCTCTCGCAGCTGTCGGTGGGAGGGATGGCCGAGCTGTTCCTCGGCTTCACCTCGGGGCCGGGCGGGTTCCGCAAGTATGTAGCACTCAAACGAATCCTGCCGGACGCGCGGGGCGACGAGCAGTTCGAGCAGATGTTCCTGGATGAAGCGCGCATCACCGCGGCGCTCAACCACCCGAACATCGGGCAGGTGTTCGAGCTGGGCCAGGACGCCGAGGGCCTGTTCCTGGCGATGGAGTTCATTGCGGGGCAGAACCTCAACCAGATCGCCAGGCTGTGCACGAAGCAGGGCAGGCCCTTGCCGCTGGGATTCAGCCTGTCGGTGGTGCGCGACGTGTGCCTGGCGCTGCACTACGCACACGGCTTCACCACGCCGGGCGGCAAGCCCTCCCCCGTCATCCATCGAGACGTGGCGCAGAAGAACGTGATGGTGACGTACGACGGGGTGGTGAAGCTGCTGGACTTCGGCATCGCCAAGGCGCGCGATGGAGTGGTGAGGACCCAGGCGGGCATGGTGAAGGGCACCACCGGGTACATGTCGCCGGAGCAGGTGCGGGGCGAGTCACTGGATGGCCGGAGTGATCTGTTCGCCGCCGGGGTGATGCTCCACGAGATGCTCACGGGCCAGCGGCTGTTCTCGGGGAACAGCGAGCACCAGGAGATGAAGATGATCCTGGATGCGCCCATCCCGGTGCCGACGGAGGTGGTGCCCGAGGTGCCACCCGAGGTGTCGGCGGTGGTGCTCAAGGCGCTGGCGCGCAAGAGGGAGGAGCGCTACCCGAACGGCCGGGAGATGGCGCGAGCGATGGAAGCGGCGGCCGGAAAGCTGCTCTTCGATGCCGAGCAGCGCGCGGCGTTCATGCAAGAGCACTTCCGGGAGCGCATGGAGGTGACGCGCCGGCTGCTGGAGAGCGCGGACGAGGTGAAGGCGCCGCCCGGGGCCAGCGGAGAGGCGGGGATGGGACAGGCGCCGACGGAGCCGGCGGGTCCGGTGAAGCAGGGCGCGCGGCCGGAGAAGGCGGAGGTACGGTCCACGACCCGGGACGAGGGTGCGCGGGTGCAGACCCGGGAGGAGCCGAAGAGGCCGGCCCCCCAGGAGCAGGGAGCGAGGCGGGAACGCGAGGCGGACACCCAGGAGTCTCCGGCGGCCGGAGTGGTGACCACGGGGCGGCGGGTGACGCGGGAGCGGCCCGCCCTGGAGCCGGTGAAGGAGCCTCGGTCCACGACGAAGCAGGCGCAGGGAGGGAGGGGGAAGTTCTGGGGGGTGATCTCCGTGCTGTTGGTGCTGGGTGGGGGTCTGGGCTTCGCGGCGGTGAAGCTGATCGCGGCAATCAAGGAGCAGGAAGCTTCCGGGACGCCGATACCGGTGGGAGACCTGTCGCCGATGCTGCCCATCGAGCGGCCCGGCCAGAAGACGGGGCCGAAGACAGACACGGGAGCGAAGACAGACACGGGGCTGGCGGCGGGCACCTCCGCGGCGAAGACACAACCACCGGCGGACGCACAGGAGGGCGGCAAGGGTGCGTCAGCGAACAAGGATGGAGATGGCGAGCCCGTGCGCAAGGTCAAGCAGGGAGCGCTGACCCTGATCGTCCTTCCGGAGGCCGAGGTGTTTTTGAACGGTCGTTCGCTGGGGAAGACACCGCTGATCAAGACACCGGTGCCGGTGGGCAGACACCGGCTGCGCATCAAGGGCGCGGACGGCAAGCGGCGCGAGTTGTCGGTGCCCATTGAGGCGGGGAAGACGGCGCAGTTCAAGCTCGCGCTCACGGACATCCCCGAGCACTGACCGTAGCGATCACCTCTCGCCCATAGTGAATTTCATTTCACTGACTGGGGGATGTGTTCCAATACGCCACCGCGGCGCAATGCCAGACATTGAGATTGTGCGCGGTGGAATTCCCATTCATTCTGAAAAAGAGAAGAAACTGGAAAAAATGTAAAATCTGAATTCCTCTCAGGCCAGGGACAAGGCATAAGGGCGCGCGCCGATGCGACCCCCCCATCGGCGTTGTCATCACCCAAAGGTTCGATCCCATGAGGAGATCACCCGTGAGATACACCCTGGCCCGACTGTCTCTG
This sequence comes from Vitiosangium sp. GDMCC 1.1324, assembly GCF_003044305.1. Taxonomy (GTDB): domain Bacteria; phylum Myxococcota; class Myxococcia; order Myxococcales; family Myxococcaceae; genus Archangium. Next base: position 120,389 of record NZ_PZOX01000024.1, read on the forward strand.
ACCCTGCTCGCGGTACTCGCCGCGTGCCACGAGCCCCCCGAGGCGGAGAAGGAGTCCGGAGCTCCTGAAGCGGCGGCACTCACCAACGCCCGGACCCTGACGTGCTCCACCCTCCAGGTGCTGCGCGGCTCCATCGGCTCGGGGCAGAGTGCGCAGGCACTCGCCACCCAGACCCTGTCCGGCACCGAGGATCGCTGGGCCGAGTACGTGGAGTTCGCCGCCAACAGCTCGGCGAGCTGCACCTATGCGCTGCCTTCGGACGTGAGCGCTTCGGCGGTACAGGCCGCTGAGGTGGGCATCAACTACCGCGGCCCCTTGCGCTCGGAGATGCGCTGGATCTTCGAGGCCTGGGACTACCAGGCCGGTGCCTGGGTGGTGGTGGGTGACAACACCTTCGCCAAATCATGGACGTGGACGTCCACCTCGCTCGCGCTCCCCGCGCCCGTGGGACGCTTCGTGAGCGGTGGACCCTTCAAGCTGCGCTACAGCACGACGTCGTCGGCGGATGCCTCGCAGCTCGACCTGCTGGTGGTGCGTATCCAGCTCGAGGGGACGGACGCGGGCAGCACCATGCCGGACTCGGGCACCTCCACCCCTGACGCGGGTGGCTCCACGCCGGACGCGGGCACCACCGATGCGGGCACCAGCACGCCCGTGCCCTGGGAGGGCGTCACCAGCTTCACCTACCAGCTGACCAATTACGCCGACAGCAAGCTGGACCAGATTGCCGCCTCCAAGTTCAACCTGGCTGTCATCGAGCTGTCGCGTGACGGGTCGGACGACTACTTCCGGAGCGATGAGCTCGCGGCGGTGAAGGCCACCGGCAAGCAGGTGCTCGCCTACTTCGAGATCGGCGCCATCGAGGAGTACCGCCCCGAGTGGAGCCAGGTGCCGGCGGACATGAAGCTCGGCGCGGTGGATGGCTGGCCGGACGAGCAGTACGTGAAGTACTGGGACGAGCGCTGGTGGCCCATCGTCCAGGGCCGTATCGACCAGGCGATCGCCGCCGGCTTCAATGGCTGCTACCTGGACATGGTGGTGACCTACGAGGAGATCGCCGCCAACGCCGCGGGCACCAACCGTGAGGACCTGGCGCGCAAGATGGTGGCGCTCATCGCGCGGATCAGCCAGTACGCGAAGTCCAAGAACCCCGCCTTCAAGGTCATGCCGCAGAACGCCCCCGAGCTCATCGACTACGCGGGCTACCTCGGGGCCATCGATGGGTTGGGCATGGAGGACATGTACTGGTCGGATGACAAGGCATGCTCCGAGGACTGGTGCGCGCAGAACCGGAACAACGCCGCGCGCGTGCGTGCCGCGGGCAAGCTCGTGCTCTCCGTGGACTACGCGGTGCAGGCCGCGCACATCGCGGATGCCTATACCCGCTCGCGTGCGGCCGGCTTCGTCCCCTACGTCTCCGTGCGTGCGCTCAACAAGATGACCGTGAACGCCGGGTGGGATCCGCAGTAGGCCCCGAGCACCTGGAGGGACTCCGACAGGTGTCATTGAAGAGGCGAAGCAAGAAGAGCTCCTGCCTGAAACTGGCCTGATTCGGATTCCCCTTTTCCCAGCGCACGCTAGATTCGGAGAGGACATGTCCCCTTCGCTCCTCTCCCGTTCGCTCCTCGCGTGCTTGCTGCTGGTGACGAGCCTTGCCTGTGGCAGGAGAAAGCAGCCCTCCGAGGAGTACACCCAGGCTTATCTCGCCTTCGGACGCCTGACCGCCACCCGGCTGGACCAGGCCTATCTCGACCCGGAGATGACCGGCATCGAGGAACGGTTGCGCCGGGTGCCAGCGGAGAGTCTGGATGCGGCGGCGGCCGCCGAACTCCTCTCGCGCATCGCGCGGGAGCGGCAGCGTGTCCAGCGCGAGCAGGATGCGCTGCGGTCACAGGTGGCGGCCAACCTCGCCACTCCCCTTCCGGTGAAGGAGGCCGTCCCGGCCGCCCCGCCCAAGGCGGCCCCTCGCGAGCTCCCGGCATTCAACGGCCGCATCGAGACCGTGGGAGTGGATTCGCTGCGGGATCGGACGCGTGCGGGGTACGGAGCCACCCTCGTCTTCCTCTACGCCTCGTGGTGCCCGGCCTGCCGGCAGACCTTTCCCCGTGTGAACCAGGTGGCGCTCGACTACGAGGACCGCGGCCTGCAGGTGGTGGGCCTCTCACTCGACGACGAGGAGTCCGACCTCGTCCGCTACCTGGAGAAGTCGCGCCCCGCGTTTCCGGCCCTGCGCGCCGCGCCCTACCCCCCCGGTACCCTCAAGCGTGCGGTGAGCGCCTTCGGGGGGACATACCCGGAAGCCATTCCCTATCTCGCCCTGCTCGATGGCCAGGGGCGCCTCGTGGCCCAGTCCCGGAGTGGCCTCAATGGCAGCACGCTCGCGGCACACATCGAGAATGTCCTGCGCTGAGCAGCTTCCTATGACTCGGTGTGCCCGGAACGCAAAGCCGTCCTGGAGCATGAGTTGCGCCTGTTGCCGGCGGAAATCGATGCGGCGCCGGAGCGGCATTTCATCACCTATTGCGTGCGCATGAGCGCGCGGAGCTGGTTCGATGACCACTTCGACGCCACCTCTCTGTGGGAAGGCGTCGAGGTGACCATGACCCTGTTCGACGACATGTGAGGGGGGTCTTCGTTCACTTCCTGGCGGCGGGATCCGCCCCCGGGGGCAGGCCCTCCAGGAGCACCATGTCCGTGCTCGTGCTCGCCTGACGCAGCGCCTTGGCGGGGGCGTACTCGGGTGAGTTCCACCACGCCCGGGCCCGCTCGACGGTGGGGAACTCGAGAATCACGAGTCGCGTCGGGGTCCACGTGCCCTCGAGCACCTCCGTCAAGCCTCCGCGCGCCAGGTAGCGGCCGCCGTAGAGGCCAATCGCCGGCGGTGCGAGCAACTTGTACCGCTCGTAGGTCTCCGCGTCCTTCACCGTGACTTCGACCACCACATAGGCAGACATGCGTTTCCCTTTCGCTCAGGAGCCTGTGCACAGGGTGTCTACCTCGGGGAGCGTGCGCGCGGCGAGCCGAAGCAGCTCGTCATCCGAGAACTGCTCGGTGGCGAGCACGGACAGTTCCCCCCTGTGTCAGGGAAATCTCCGGGAGGCGCCACGCGATCTCGGCATGGCCCCGTCAGTAGATGATGCAGTCGAACTTCTCGATGACGGCCCGGAGTTCTTCCGGGGTGGTGTCAAACCGCTTCGCAATGCTGAGGGCGTGCTCGGTCAACGCCACTGTGCCAGGCGGCTCCGTGCTCAGCGTCTCGATAACAATAGGGCCAACTCGGCCCGGCCACTGGACGCTGTTGAGCTCGCGGGCCCGCCCGATGGGGTCCAGGATGGTGAAGCAGGGCCACTTCGGAAAGCGAATGGTGGCAGGGTCAGAGCCCATGATACGGCAGGCCTCCAGGCGGGCCTCCGAGAAGTCGCAGTTTTCGATGGAGCCGAGTTGGTATTCCGGCTCGCTCCCGTATTCAGGCCAGTGCCCGAAGTCGCACCCCGTCAGCCGCCCCTTGAACCGGCATCCCGTGAGGGATGCTTTTATCCAGTCTTGGTGGTTCTTCAATTCCTGCTTCACCTCGAAGGCGCAATCGATGAACCGGACTTCGCGGATGAACAGGCGACTGGCGGGAACCTTCAGTACGAGGGTGCAGTTGCGTAGCGTAAGGTTGCGGCCAAGGAAGTAGAGCGAGCCTTTGTCGGTCAGTTCCAGCCGCTCGTTTTCGAGTTCCTTATCCTCGTAAAAGACTTTTTTGGCGAGCATCTACCGCCCTTTCAGAAGGTGAGCATCCGGAAGAACTCGCTGGCCATCCGCTTGCCATGCCGCGCCAAGTTCGACTCCGTGCCGGAAAGAATCTCATACTTGCGGCCCGTCGCCGGGTCAATCACGTCGATGCCCTTGCTCAAGCTGAAGTCGTAGAGATGGTCGAATTGGTTTTTCACTGTGCGCTGCACGAAGCGCCCCCGGGCCTCCCGCTCCAACAGCCGCGCCAGCCAGTATTCGCCGTTCTTCTGGGCCTTTTCGATGGCGATTCGCTCTTGGCGGCTGAGCCTATGGGGTCCCCATTCATTGGCGGCCTTGGTGACGGCCTCCTGGAGCATGTCCCCAATCTTGTCCTCGGCGGGAATGTCTGCGGCCGACTTGCCGCGAGGCACGTGCCAGCGCTGGCCATCGCTGAGTTCCACCTGCCGGTTGCCGCCCCGGTGGCGAATGACGGTTTCCGCGGATCGGCCCCCCGGGGCCGTTTCCCCACCACCCACCCGCCCCTTCTTGAGCATCACCACGGCCATGGGGCCCTGCGGTGAGGTGGCCACCGTCTCCGCTGCTGCTACCGCCCTGGCCAGGGCCCCCTCCGTCGCGAGCGCCGCCTCCGTGGCTTCCAGGCTCCCCATGACAGCGGCACCGCCCTGCGCTTCGAACTGCGCTCCCGCGAGATTGAACCTGGGAAGCGACTTCACCCGCGCTACTACCTGCCCCAGCGTGTGTCCGGCGAGTGTGGACACCGCCAGAATCATGGCCCGTGCCGCATCCTCGCCCAGCACCTTGCTGAACTCCTCACCCGCCGCACGCAACTCCTCGAAGGTGGTGGCGTGGTACGCCGTGTCGGCCATCCGAGCCCAGCCGTCCATCAGCTCGTACACCGTCTTGAGGCCCAGGTAGCCCATCAGGATGAGGGTCATGCCAGCGGCCAAGGCCTTGGTCGTCGGCTCGGGCACCACCCACATCATGCAGTAGAGAGCGACCGTCCAGACGACCATGGAGACGAGCGCTTGCACATTCAGCAGCTCTCGCCCCAGCGCTGCACGCGTCTCGTCGAGCACATTGCCGAAGGCGAGGGCCAGGGCCAATGTGCGCCGGTCGTCCGTGCGCAGGTACGGGTCGTCGTCCAGCAGGCCCAGGCAGTCGCCGCCGCCCCGGGGCTCACACCACTTCAGGTACTTCTCCTTAAGGGCTTGTTCGGCCTGGGGAGTGAGGACAACGAGGCCCTCCTGGCGCTCGAGTATCCAGGTGACGCCCTCGCCGCGGTGCTGCTCCAGCTTCCAGTAGCCCGTCGCTGCCACCTTGGGGTCGTCGGGTGGCGTCCCCAAGAGGCTCAGCAACTCATGGGCGGCCTGCCGTGGCGTCTTCTGCTTGAGCCGCACGTCGCGGGAGAGGCGCAGGACGGCCTGCTGGAACTCGGCCCTGGGAATGGGCACCGGCCGGGTGGCGACGGCGCCGGGTTCCATGAAGTCCACGACGTACACCGTGGCGGATTCGAGGCCGGGCTCCGAGCGGTAGCCCATGAAGTTGCTCCGTGGGGTGCTCGTGGCACACGCGAACTGGAAGAGGACGATGAGAGCCCAGGCGCCGACACAAGAGCCCAGACGCGCTCCCGTAGGGCGAGCACCAGGAAGACGAGTGGACACGGCGCACCTCACGGAAGCGATGCGGCCAGAAAGCCGTCGCTCTGGAATTACACGGAGGTGCGGGTGCGCCCGTCAAGCCAACGGGTTGGCCAGTGGTGGGAGGACACTCCAGCCGCGCGGTCTCATCTTGGGGAGGGGCTCACGAGCCCGTGCGCCGGGTATCTACCTCGGGGAGCGTGCGCGCGGCGAGCCGAAGCAGCTCGTCATCCGAGAGCTGCTCGGTGGCGAGCACGGACGGGTCCGCCTTCACGCGCTGGACGTTGCCCTCGCGCACGGCGTGGAACTCGCCGGTGCTCTGGGTGGGAATCTTCGCGGAGAAGTCCACCCGGGCCTCGCTGAGCATGGGCTTCATCTTCTCCAGCGAGTTCTTCTCCTTCACGCGGCCGATGAACCAGGAGCGGATGGTGTCTCGGCACTTGTAGTCGAAGTCTCCCGGGCTCTGGGTGGCGAGCATCAATCCCAGGCCCGCCGAGCGGGCACGCCGCAGCAGGTTCTCCATCGGCTGCTTGGTGGCGGGCTGCCGCGTGGCCGGCAGGTACATGTCGGCCTCGTCGAACATCAGCACCGCCTGCAACGAGCTCGCGGGATTGCGGCCCAGCCAGCGCGACACCTCGATGAGGAGCTGGGACACCCAGAAGAGCACCTTGTCGTTGTCGCCGAGGAACTTCGTGCTGATGACGCTCAGGCGCGTCTTGCCGGGCCGCGCATGGGCTCCGCGGCCGAGCAGCAGATCCATGTCGAGCTTCTCACCGCCGCTGCCCAGCAGCATGGAGGCGCGGAGCCGGAGTGTCTCCAGGTCCTGCACGATCTTCTCGAAGAGCTTTGTGTCGAGCCGGCCCACGGCGTTCACCAGCCGGGGATCCTTCTCGTCGATGAAGTAGACGAGCTTCTCCAGGGAGACGCCGCCGGGCGAAAGCAGGACGAGTTGATCAATCGCCTGGGTGAGGATGGTCCGACAGGTATTGTCGCGCCCGCTGTGCTTGTAGTCGAGCATGCCGCCGAGCGCGTCACCCGCGAGCTGGGTGGCCTGCTTGCGATCGAAGTCGGGCAGAGAGCCGAGCCCCTCCGGGACGATGGGGATGGCGAGCGGGCGGCCGTGGGGGTGTCCGGGGGTGAAGAGGGCCACGTCGAGCCGGTCGCGCAACAGGGCGCGGCGCTCGGAGCGACGCGGGTCATCGAGCGGGCGAGTCCAGACAGCGTCATTGGCGTAGCCGGCGAGGTCTCCCTTGCGGTCCACGAGGATGGCGGGGATGCCCTGCAACAGGAGCTGCTCCAGCAGGTTGAGCGCGAGCGTCGTCTTGCCGCTGCCCGAGCCACCGAGGAACGCGGCGTGCTGCATGAACTCGTTGGGGTTGGCGTGGACGGGCTCTCTCGAGAGGCTATCCAGCTCACCGATACGCACGGGCTCGAGCTTGCGAGGCGGCTCCCTGGGTGCATCAGGCACACGCTTCGGCTGCGGCGGCGATTCAGCGGGCTTCGGATCCGTCCGGAGCACTGTGGCCGTCTGGGAGACGACGGGCTTCACCGGTGCGGTCACCGGCGCCTGGCGGGCCACGGGACGCAGGTGGTCCAGGTTGAGGATGTCGCGCAGCGGCTTGGTCTGCGTGAGGGGCCGGGCCGAGCGCAGCCACGCGGCGAAGTCGGCGCGGGACTCGTGCTGCTTGCGGAAGTCGCGCAGCGCGAGCAGGGTGCGGCAGTCACTGTCCTCCAGCACCGCGCGGCGCCCGCCCTTGGCGATGAGCTTGCCGAGCTCCTCGGCGGCCTGGGTCTTGGGATTGTTGGGAAAGGCGGTGGTGCGCACGACCACGGGCGTGTGGTCCTTGAGCCCCTTGCGGGCCTGCTCAATCTGCCGCGCGAGTGCTCCACCATGGGGCTTGCTGTTGCACAGCGCGACGTGGAGCTTCCCGGCTTCGGGGACGATGTCCACCTGGATGGCCTCGCCCAACGTCCGGGCCTCGAAGCGGTGCCCGCTGTCCACCTCGTCCGTGCTGGCGCCCATCGCCCAGGCCAGGAGCACGGCCAGCTCGGAGTCGTCATCGGGCGGCGAGCCCTTGTACGCGGTGCGGAAATCGTTCCAGAGCTGATCCAGCTCCGGAACCTGCTGGACGGGCTTGTTCCCCTCCGTTTTTCCCTTCGTCCCCGTGCCACCCTCCACGAGTGGGAAGTGCTCGGGGAGCTGGCCCTCGCGGATGGCGAGCTCCCGGTAGCGGCGGCACTCGTTGAGCACGTCGCGGGCACGCATGCCGGCCAGTGCCTCGAAGCCCTCGTGCGGGAAGGGGTACGTGGGATCCGCCGCATCGAAGGGCGCGTCCTCCTGCTCGTAGAGGTACTCCAGACGCTTCTCGGCGATGAGCCGGGCCTCCTCGGCCGTGCGCAGGCTGTGCAGACTGATGGGGGCCGGGTCCAACAGGATGCGGTCCAACATGGGCCGCGTGAGCTGCGAGTGCATCGCCTCCCAGAAGTCCTTCAGACAGCTGATGACGACGAGGGACGAGGGCACCCGGTCGGCCAGATCGCACACCGTCTGCATGGCCCGGCGGAAGGGATTGCCGGCGTCGTTGGGATCGTAGATGTCCTCGAGCTGGTCCACGCACAGCACCAGCGAGTGCTCCAGCGAGCGCATCAGCCGCCCGAGCTGCTCCACCATCTGCTTGGGATGGTCGTCATGGATGCGAGGCACCATCCCCCCGAGCACCTTGCGATCCGGATCGGACAGGTCCTCGCAGCGCAGGTACCTGAGGACGCGGCTCTTGATGCGCGCCTCGTTGCGCTGGAGGTAGAGCAGCGCACGCAGCAGATCCAGCTCGAGGTCCGCGAAGGCCTCCTGGGTGATGAGCTCATCGGCCGCGTCGCTGACGATCTGATGGACGTCCTCCGCGTCCGTATCGGGCAGCGTCAGGCCGGCCGCCCACTTGCCGCAGCGCGAGAAGAGCGCGCTGGAGAGCTTCATCAGCCCGGAGCCCGGATGCGAGGGCTCGTAGTAGGGCTGGTCGAGCGAGTCGATGAGGTTGGAGAGGACGTAGCGCCCATAGTTGGACGTGGACGTCGTCATCTGCATGTAGCCCACGAAGCCCAGGGACTTCTCGTGCACGCGGGCGCGGAAGGCTCGCACCAGGTGCGTCTTGCCGCAGCCTGACTCGCCGAGCAGCAGCAGGATGCGCCCCGAGTCCAGGCCCGGCGGCGTGGTGGCCCGGGTGAGCAGACGCTCGAAGGCGGTGCGCGCCTCCTGGTGGACGTGCTCCACGTCGAACGGATCCGGCCGCCAGATTTCATGGCGGTGCTGGATGGAGTGGAAGACCTCGGTGCGGTCCGACAGGAAGGCGGCGAGACGAAGATCGGGCTGGGTCATCAGGGAAACCCTTGCAACCGCGCGGAGGAATGCGACTACAGGGCGATGAAGTGGAAGGTGGCGCCGAGGTAGCGGGTCTCCGACTCGGCAACATCTCCGGGATCCATCGCCTCCACCAGATCGGCCCGGCTCAGGGAGAGGAGCTGCGCCCGGTTGGCCTCGACGAGCCTGTTCTTGAACGTCTGCTCATCCAGGCCCTGGAACTGGCCGCGCAGGGTGCGCCAGACATGGGAGATGAAGATCTTGTCCTCGCCGAAGCGCCCGCTCGCCGAGTCCTTCGCCGCCTGCCGCACGCGCTCGGCGAAGGTGGGGAGATCCTCCTGGGGAACCGGAGCCGCCGGCTCGAAGAGCGCGGGCTGGGGAGCGGAGGCCAGCTCGTTGCGAGTGCTGGACGGGGTGGGCACGGAGGGCGGCGGGGCCACGGGCTCCGAGGAGGGAACGAGCCAGGAGCGCAAGGCCGCCAGACGGAGGCTCTCCGCGTCCGAGCGCTTCGCGCCCACGCTCCTCGCCGCGAGCTGCCGCATGGCCTGGGTGGGCTCGGCCTCGCGCGAGGTCTGCAGGGCGCGGGCGAGCAGCACCGCCTGCACGGCGGCCAGGGTGAAGGGCTTGTCCGTGTCGACGCCGAGCTGCTTCCAGCACAGCGCGTCACGCACCTGGGTGAGGCTGCGCGAGCCGGGGGACTCGAGGCCGAGCTCCTTCTGCACGAGCACCGCGCGCATGCCATCCGCGGTGCCGAGCCGGGTCAGGCTGCTGGCGGAGGGAGTCAGCTCCAACACGCGCGCCAGCAGGTGCGTGGCCTTGAGCTTCTTCCAGGTGGTGCCCTCGGGCAGGCGCTTCACGCCGAGCCACGTGTGGGCATGCGTGCGTCCCTGGGCGGTGAGCTCGAGCCCGTTGCGTGCCGTGCGCAGCGCGAGCCCACCCGACTCGAGCGCCGCGAGCGTCTCATCGAGCCGCTGGCTCCAATCACTGGCGCTCCAGCGGTGCTCGGCGAAGGGCTTGAGCGCGCGGGACAGATCGCTGCGCGCACCCTTGCCTTCGTCGCGCGTCAGCAACCACGCGAGCGTCAGCTCTCCGAGACGAGAAACCTCGTGCCCCTCCATGTCTGGCCTCCCCCCGCGGGCCCATCTGGGAGAGGGCCTCGCGTCGTTGCGGAATGATTTTGGACAAAGTGTCGGGGATTTCCGCGGGCCGCGCTAGCAGGTCAACCCGGACCCCGTTCGTGAAGAGTTCAGGAGAAACATTACAGCGGGCCCGTGAGCGGTCGCGTCATGGCCTGGCCGCCGCCCGTACGAGAGGTGCACAGGGCCGCATACTCGGCCGGAGAGCGGCCGACCTGTGACTTGAAGTCGCGGATGAAGTGGGCCTGATCGAAGTACCCGAGCTCCTGGGCGAGCGCCGCCCAGTCGACCTGCCCACCCGAGGAGGCGCGGTCGGCGGCCTCGTGCAGACGGAAGCGGCGGATGACCCACTTCGGGCTGACGCCCACGTACTGACGGAAGAGGCGCTGCAGGGTCCGGACGGAATGGCCTACCCGGATGCTGAGGTCCTCGACCCGGTTGACCTCGGGGCACTCCAGTGCGCGCTGGATGATGTGAACGACGGTGGCGACGGTGTCGTCACGCTCGGGCAGACGCTGGCGCAGGAACGTCTCGACGAGGGCAATCTGCTCGCGCTCGTCGTCGCTCGCGAGGACCGCTGGCTCGAGGGCCGCCCCGGCGGGACCGAAGAGCTCCTGCAGCGGCAGGGAGCGGTCCGTCAGCCCGGACATGGGCACGCGCACGAATGGGAAGAACGCCCCGGGCCGGAACTTGGTGCCCACGACCTGGCCCTTCCCCTCGAGATGGGCGACGAACCTCCGGGTATCCACACCGTGGACGGCTGACCGGCCCGCCTCCACCACGAGGTTCACACACGGGTGCGGCAGCACCTCCTGCTGGAACGGATTCTGACCTCGGAGGTCCCATCGGATGATCCAGTGACGCTCGATGAAGAACGCGAGGTCCTCGGCTGGCGCGTGTCGCGCGAGGTGAAAGTGTTTCTTCCCCTCGTGTGGGTTCAGGATGCCTCTCTGACTGGTGCTCGGGGCGGACATGGGCTGTCGTGTTTCTACAATACGCGGTCAGGTACCTCGGGCAGGGTGACCGCATGAACGAGCTCAAGACGTATGAAGGTCAGTGCCATTGTGGCAAGGTTCGCTTCGATGTGAAGGTCGACCTCGGAGGTCAGATCGTTTCGTGTAACTGCTCCTTCTGTTCGCGGGCAGGTGCGCTCATGGCCTTCGTGGGGGCGGACCAGGTCACGTTCCGGGCTGGCTCGGACGTTGTCCTCACGGACTACCAGTTCGGAAAGAAGCACATCCATCACGAGTTCTGCCCGGGCTGTGGCGTCCGTCCCTTCAGCCGGGGCACGGCGCCCGATGGCCGCGCGGTGTACGCCATCAACGTCCGCTGCCTGGACGGCGTGGACCTCGACGCGCTCAAGGTGACGAAGGTCGACGGCCGGAGCCTGTAGGTCCGGCTTCCTCCCGCGAGGACTCTTGCGTGAGAGCCTCGCGCCGCTGCTGGATGACGTCCGAGAGGGTGTCGAGGATCTCCTCGAGCCTCGGCACGATGTCCCCGGTGAGGAAGCGCAGCACCCAGTAACCATGGCGTTGCAGCGCGAGGTCCTTGCGCCGGTCGCGGCGGTACGCTTCGTCGTTGTGGAAGTGGAAGTAGCCGTCGATCTCCACGGCGATGGAGAGCTGGCGCGCCAGCAGATCCACCTCGACGTCGCGGCCCGCGAGACGGAACCCCGGGGACGCGTTGAGCTCGAAGAGCCCATGGGTGGCGGGGTGCGAGTCGAGGAAGGCATAGAGGAAGCGCTCCTCCTTGCTGCGAGCGCGGTCCACGGGCTCGCCCTCGCGCGAGGCCCGCTGGTGCTCGCGGACCACCTCGCCAAAGAGCGTGAGGACCTCGTCGGAGACACCATCCGTCGCGAGCCGGGCCAACGGGGCGGACAGCTCCTTCGACGGACTCACTCCGAGTGTCTCCAGCTTCCGGCCCAGTGCCTCGGGAGAGGGGGTGGCGAGCTCGATGAGCCCTTCGCGCACCATGGCGAGTGCCTGGGACTGACCACCGTGCAGGTACGCATCGAGTGAGGGGCGATCCGTACACAGCGCGATGACGAGAGAGGGATTAGCGGCACACAGCTTCGCGGCGACCCGGGCCGCGCGAGTCAGGGCCTCGGCGCCGGAGCCGGTCAGCAGCAGCGCCGGAGCCGTCTCTGGTGGGACGAGCGCATTCACCGCCGCGAGCACCCGGAGCGGATCGTGATCAAAGGCCTCGAGCAGCGCCTCGAAGGGACTGCCAGACTTGTGGATAACTTGTGGTTGGAGCAGACACCGGCACGCGGTGGAGACGTCTCCATCGGGAGCGGAGGGGAGCAACTCTTGGAGGAGGACGTCGCGCTCGTGGGCTGTCTTTCCCTCGAGGCGTGTGGGCAACTCGCCAGGAGCGAGTCCCGCGGCCGTACCGAGGAAGTCGGCGGCATCCGCCGCGAGGTCCCTGCTCCGGGCGAGTGCTTCCATCCACGCCCGGACGGCGTCGGACTCGCTCGAAGCGGGCACCATGCACGTGGGCCGGTGGAGTGGTTCGAGCCACTTGCGCCAGAGGGACGCCGCGGAGCCGGGAGGACCGGCGAGCACGGTGAGGGTGGGAATGCCCTGCTCACGCCGGCGCTGATGCCGCTCCAGTTCGTGGAGGGAGAAGGCATCGCTCCGGGCGTCTGGCTTGACGAGGGGCACGGACCCGAGCGTCCTTGAAGTGGAGGCACGGCATCAAGGGCCCCTCCCCCACCGTGGTGTCCGGCAGTCGTCACCTCGCGGGGATGGCGCACCGCTCCATTTCGAGGACCTCTAACCCGTGGGGCACCATTCGGTCAGGGGGCCTCATGACTCGATGCGCGATGCTCATGACCATGGTGGGGTTGCTGATGCTCGGAACGGGCTGTCCGCATACCTACAGAAAGGGAGGCAAGCTCGACCGGGCGATGCAGAAGGACATGGAGGAAAGATTCGACGAGCGCGACGCGGAGTTCGAGCGAGTGAGATCCGAGGAGGATGAGGATGATGAAGAGGAGAGGGTCTGCCCTGCTGACAAAGTGGAGTCCTGGGATTGTAGCTCTCAACCCTGCAAGGTGATGTGCAAGTGAAGAAGAGCACCTTCCCCGTCATCGTCCTTGGGTTCCTGCTACCCGTGCCGCTCCTTCTCGTCATGAGCACGGCGTATTGGGAACTCGGCCCCGATGAGCACGTGAGGAAGGCGAAGACGGTTCCGCACCTCCCTCTAGAGGAAACATGGAGGCTCCAGACCTACGGGCAGCGCTGCTGGCAAGGCTCGGATTGTGAGCCTCCGCTCGGATGTTTGAGCCTGTCCGCTCTCGAGAGAGAGGGAATCTGCAGCGACAGTTGGTGCAAGACAGACATGCAGTGCGGAGAGGGACGTATCTGTCAGGCCTTGCGGACCCTGGACGATGGACCGCTCGTGCGTGCGTGCGTCGATCCGGGACTGAGAAAAGAGGGCGAGCCCTGCACGCTGGCCAGAAAGCCGCTGGAGAACACCTGTGCCCGGGGCCTTCACTGCAACGAGGGCTGGTGTGGCCGTCCCTGTACGCTGGACGAACCCACGAGTTGTCCACAGGGCTTCTTCTGCCGCGACGGACTCGACGGACCTTCGTGCCTTCCCTCGTGTGAGGCCCGGGGCTGCCTCGAGGGCCAGCAGTGCGTCACCCTGGGTGAGGGCATCTCGGTCTGCGCGGTGGTGCGCGGGGAGAACTGCCAGCAGGTGCCCTGCCCTGCCGACAGCCTCTGCTCCGTCTGGCCCCCTCGCTACAGGGAATCGCACCTGGAGCTGAAGATGGCCTGTAGCTACCTCTCCTGTGGGGAGGGCAAGCCCTCGTGCCCCCGAGGCACTTCCTGCTTTCAGGGCTCCTGTCAGCGTGCCTGCGACCCCAGCGTGCCGGAGGCCTGTGGTCCTCGGGAGGTCTGCGTCTCTCCTCCTGACGCCGGACCCGCCGTGTGTCAACCGCGTCATCCGTAGGCCCCTCGCCTGCCCACGTGCTTTTTCTGTCGCGCGAAGGCCTCGGCGCGTCTACTCACTCACCGGGTATCATCTTCCCCCCTTCCCAGGAGACTCTCGCACCCATGGCCGCGCTCACCTTCGGCTTCCTGATGGATCCGCTCGAGGCGATCCGGGTCGACCACGACTCCACCTTCGCCCTCATGCTCGAGGCCCAGCGCCGCGGCCATCAGGTGCGCTACTTCGAGCAGCCCTGGCTCCGCTTCGGTGGCTCCAGCGCCGAGTCCCGCATGCGCACCGTCACCGTGCGCCGCGAGCCCGGCCGCCACTTCGACATCCTCGACGAGCAGATCCGCCCCATCTCCAGCCTCGACGTCCTCTTCCTCCGGAAGGATCCGCCCGTCGACGCCGACTTCATCCTGGCCACCCAGCTCGTCGAGCTGTGCAACGGCCGCGCCCCCGTCTTCATCAACAACCCCACCGGCATCCGCGACGCCAACGAGAAGCTCTTCGGTCTGCGCTTCCCCGAGCTCATGCCCGAGACGCTCATCGCCCGAGACCTCGTCGCGCTCGCCCAGTTCGTCGCCCGTCACCCGCAGGGCACCATCCTCAAGCCCGTCGAGGGCTTTGGCGGCCAGGGCATCGTCTTCCTCCAGCCCGGGGACCGGAACACCCGCTCGCTCCTGGAGGTCCTCACCCTCGGTGGGCGCAAGGCCATCGTCGCCCAGGCCTATCTCCCCGAGAGCCGCCAGGGTGACAAGCGCATCATCCTCGTGGATGGCGAGCCCTGTGGCGCCGTGCTCCGCGTCCCCGCTCACGATGACCACCGCGGCAACATGGCCGCCGGCGGTACTCCCGTGAAGACGGCCCTCACCCCGCGTGAACTGGAGATCTGCGCGCGCCTCAAACCCGCGCTCCAGGAGCGGGGCCTGTACCTGGTGGGCATCGACGTGATTGGTGACTGGCTCACCGAGGTGAACGTCACCAGCCCTACCGGGCTCGCGGAGATCGACAAGCTGGACAACACGAACGTGGAGGCGAAGGTGATCGACGTCGCCGAGCGGCTCGTGGGCCAGCGGCGGTGACGTGAGCGCGTAGGCCAGACGTCTCAGCAGTCACAACCAGCCGGCTTGGGGGACCACGCTCGAGCGTGGTCCCTGCCTGTGCCTTCAAGTCGTGGCGGGAGAAGAAGCCTACTGCTGCTGCTCCCTCAGACGGACGAGCCGCTTGCCGTTCTTGTCCGATACACCCACGAGGAGATCCCGCCCCATGGGAACCAGCAGGGTCACGTTGGTACAGGAGTCCTCGCTGATGAGCAGGGAAACGGCCTGTCCAGCGTTGACGGTGGGCACCTCTCCGGTGCCGACGGCCAGGGGAATCCGGAGGACTCTCTCGGTATCCACCTCGTTGCTGGTCTCCGAGAGGGTGCCGCGGTGTACCGCCAGGCCATTGCCGAAGCCCGCGATGAGGAGGCCCTCCACGTTGCCCGCGTGGATTTCGGGCCAATCGGCCAGGGAGAAGGAAGTCCCATTGGCGAGGGCTTGCGCATAGACGGAGGGCGGCACCGCGTGCAGGTGCTCCTGGATGTCGGCACCACTGAAGTAGCCGAACACGGCGATGCCATTGGCCGTCATCGCGGAGATCCCACCGATCGCCGACCAGTCCGGAGCAAAGGTGGCGAGCGTCATGGCCTGGAAGGGCTGGGTCTGCGTCTTGAGCGCATGGATGGCCGGGTCGCTGTTCGTGGACCCGAGCTTCTCCAATCCCATGGCGCTGACGAAGAACGCACTCGCTCCCGAGCTCGTCGTCGCGATGGCGGACTCGATGCCGGGCGCGGGCAGGTAGACGGAGTTGGCTGGAGCAGCCAGATCATGAACCAAGACCTTGCCGTCCCCATTCGAGCTCCCCTTGATGTAGCCCGCGAGCAGCCGGCTGCCATCGTTGACGAGGAAGTTGCTCGGGAAGATGACGGACGCGCGATCTTCTGGAGCGGCGATCTGCTGGAGTGCCGTGGCGCCAGGAGTGATTTCGGGCCAGGTACCGAGCCCATAGAGGCTCTTGTTGGAGCCGCGCACACCGTACAACTTGAAGCTCCCGCCACTGGGGACCGCGGTGATGGCGGTCATGCCCTGGGGGAACTGAACGGACTCGGCGGAGACGAAGCTCGCGTGAAGCTTCAGCGTGCCGAGCTTGGGGTCATGCGGCAGTTCAGTGCACGACGTGCCTGGATTCGTCCCGGCGTCCGTGGCGGTGCCGGCGTCCACCTGGGTGCCGGCGTCCGTGGCGGTGCCGGCGTCCACCTGGGTGCCGGCGTCCGTGGCGGTGCCGGCGTCCGTGGCGGTACCAGCGTCCACCTGGGTGCCCGCGTCACGTCCGGGCACTTGGGCGTCCCGGATGACGCACAGACTATTCTGGCAGTCGGACTCCTGGCCGGGAGCCAGCGCGCCTTCGGTGTGACAATCCGCTGCCGTCTCGCACGTTGCTGACTGGCACCCGAGGCCCAGCACCATCCAGGGCGCGATGACACCCGCCCAGACGAAGCGCCCATTCCATCTTGTCATCGTTGGTTTGATCGTCATGTGCCTTCGTTCCAAAAGAAAGGAGAGAGGGGGTGGCAAGGTCGGAACCCCACCACCCCCTCTGAAAACCCAATGCGCCTCGGACTAACGAGCCTGGGCGTTCTTGAAGTCCTGGTGCCAGGCCTTGGGCAGGCTGGCCAGCACGTCCACCGGCTTCTTCGCGGGAGTCTCCAGCTCCTGCTGCATCGCCATGTCACCCACGAGGAAGCCGCCCGCGAACATCGTCCGGCCCAGGGAGTCCAGGCCCGCCAGCTCCTCGGTGGTGCCCAGCTTCAGGTTGAACACGCGCTTGCCATTCACCGGCACGCGCTTCACCGAGGTGAGCGAGGCCACGCCCTTCTCCGTGCGCAGCTGATCCTTCACCTTCAGGTTCTTGGCGGCCACCACCTCGCCCTTCGCGGTGATGACCGGGTGCATCTCCGTGAGCGTCACCTCGTGGCCGGCGCTGTCACGCAGGTGCACGAAGGGGTTGAGCTCATTGCCGCGCGCCACGTCCGTCACCGTCAGCACCTTGCCGCCGGCTCCAGCGATGACCTTGTCTCCCATCTTCACCTGCTCCACCGGCACCACCTGGCCGTCCGCCATCTGGATGCGAGTGCCCTCGGCCATGCAGCTGTTGCGGTAGAAGATGCGCTGGGTGGTCAGCGCGCGGCCGTCGATCGCCTGGGACTTGTAGAACGGCTCCAGGGAATAGGTGCCATCCGCGTTGGTGCACTTGGCCTTGCCGAGGATGGTGATGGTGAAGCTGGCCGCCTTGTTGAGGATGATGTTCGCTGGGCAGCCAGTGGTGTTGTCCCCGTTG
This sequence comes from Vitiosangium sp. GDMCC 1.1324, assembly GCF_003044305.1. Lineage (GTDB taxonomy): Bacteria > Myxococcota > Myxococcia > Myxococcales > Myxococcaceae > Archangium. The sequence goes on from NZ_PZOX01000024.1 coordinate 137,572, forward strand.
ATGTTGTACGAGGTGTCCGCCAGGTAGTTGAACGTCGCGGCGTAGCTGCCCACGGGCAGCTGGCTCTTGAAGTCCACCGAGTTGGCGCACGTCGTGCCCTCGGCGTGGAGCTTGACCTTGCCGAAGGTGTAGTTGTCCACCGTGCACTGCAGGTAGTTGCGCGCGCCCGCCTTGATCTCCGTGCGGATCGGCAAGTAGAGCCGCGTGGCGTTATACGGCGCGGAGAACGCCCAGTAGTCAGCGGGGTTCAGCACGCCCGGGACGTCGGCCCTCGAGGCGGCGACTCCGGTAGGAGCCGGAGGATAGGCCGTCAGCACGCCCCTGCTGTCGTAGCCGGCCACCGCGTAGTCGCAGTCCACGCCGCCCCGGAGCTGGCACATGAGAATGTCTGCCTGGCTGTTCGCGACGATCTCTCGCGGGTGGATGAGCGTGAAACCACCATCCTCGCGCAGGGCGATGGACGTGCGGGCCACGGTGTACAGGGAGACGTCCCTGCCGGTCACGTCGTCGATCGCGAGCGCCACGGACTCCAGGCGCAGCAGGTGGCCCTCGGCCACGTTCACCGTGGCGACGGTCCCCACGTCGACGAAGTCAGTCCCATTGCCATACTCCTCGCCCGCGTCGGAGGCGACCTGCTTGCTCACCGTCTCCGCCTGGTTGGTGTCGTAGGCGACGATGTCGGCATAGACGTAATTGGCCCCTCCCTCGCAGCTCACATGGACGTACGGCTCGTACGTCATGGTCTGCCCATTGTTGCCGGGGATGGGGGGCTTCACGACCAGGTAGTGGTCGCACCAGATACCTCCCGCCGCGGTCTGGACATTGGCCGCGGTATTCTGGCTCTTGCGCGCGAGGGCCCGCTCACGGATCTGCGTCATCTTCCGGAAGAGCTCGGGCGAGTTCTTCTCGTTCTTGCCCGCCGCCTTGAGCCGGCGCATCAAGAAGCCGTGCTGTGCATCGTTCGACAGGTCGAGCTCGATGCTGATACGGTCGCCGCCCTCGGCCATCTTGGAGTCATACAGCGCGCTCATCTCCGGGGACAGCGCCAGCAACTCCTGGCGCTCCACCGGGTTGGAGAGCGGCTGCAACGCCGTGCTCCAACCGGCGCTCAGCAACGCCAGGCCCGACAATTGCGCGGCACGGATGAAAGGCTTCCACTGCGACAAGGACATCTTGAATCCCATTCGAGTCTCCTTACGCAGACAGACATCACGTCCAATGCGATGTCTTCGGATTCTCACTAAAGGAAAACAAGTTTCACTACAAGTGACAGTCGCGTTTTCCGCTGTTCGCGACAATTTCAACTAAAACTGTTTTGTCACGAATTTGACAAATGGAGCCTGAAAATCGAGCTGTGATTGAAATTTACATCAACGCCCAGAGTGGACTTGCGTTCTTCTTTCTTTCCAAGGAATGAGAAGCCCTTCGGTCTGCGGTCGCCCAGGCCTACCTCCCCTCGGGTGGTGGGGTTCCGTCCAGGCGTGTCGGGCGGCTCCTGGCCCCGTGCGTGCATGGGGGTCGGGCGACGTCATTGACATGCGCCCCTCCCGACTGCGAAGCAACGCCGTCCGCCTTCCTTCCGGAGTCTCCGCTGGCCACGTTGAAACCCGAGCGTCCCTTCCTCCCGGACCTGACGCGCCCCGGTACCGCCCGCTTCGTCGCCGCGAGCGCAGCCGCCATGGTGCTCCTGCACGTGGCCATCTGGAGATGGATCGCATTTCGGCGCCATCAGCCGTTCGGGCATCTCCTCACGTATTGGGACGCGAACTACTACACGGCCATCGCCCGCGACGGGTACCACAGCGGACTCTTCGTCTTCTACCCGGCGTATCCGCTCACCCTGCGGGCCATCGCGATTCCCCTGGGCATCACCGAGTTTCAATGGTTGGGCGCGGCGTTCTCCACCGTGATGTTCGCCCTGTTCGTCTTCATCTGCTTCCGTGTCTCCCAACGGGATGCTCTTCCGGATTGGATGACTCCGCGCACCCGGCTGGGGTGGCTCTTCTTCCTCTTCGCGCCCGCGAGCTACGTCTTCCACTCGCACCACACCGAGTCGCTGTTCCTGCTGCTGTCGTTCCTCTCGTTCTACTTCAGTGGGACGCGGAGGCCGGTCGGGGGTGGGTTCTTCGGCGCGCTCTGCGCCCTGACGCGCAACCAGGGTGTCTTCGTGGGATTGACGACCTCGCTGCTGGCGGCCTGGGTCGAGACGACGCCGGCCCGCCGGGTCCGCGCGTTCTTCGTCACCGGGTTGCTCTGCCTGCTCGGAGTGCTGGGCTTCCTGGCGTTCCAGACCGTCGTCGCTGGCTCCCCCTTCGCCTTCATGCAGTCCCAGCAACAAGGGTGGTCGCACGTGGACTCGGTGGGAGGGGCGTTGAAGACATTCGTCTTCGGCAACCCCTGGCAGAGCGTCGATCCCCACAACGTGCTCTGGTACGTCACGTGGTGGGTCTTCCTCGCGGGGGCCGTGATGATCTCGCGCCGGCAGCCCGCTCTGGGCATCTACGTGGCCCTCTCCCTGCTGGTGCAACTGATGCAGGGTGAGTTCGTCAATACCTTCCGGTATGCCGCCCCGGTGTTTCCGCTGTTCTTCTTCCTGGGTGATGCCTGCGCGCGGCGTCCCCGCTGGTTCCAGGTCATCGCCGTATCGGTCCTGGTCCTGATCAACCTGGCCACCGCGCGGCATTACGGCCTGGGTGAGTGGGCCTATTGAGCCTGGCGAGCCGCCCATGGCGGGTCGGGCTGGCGGTCGACGGGGTGGCGGAGGAGTGACGTGCCCTGCTCAGGCGTGGGCGGCTGCTTGCCGAGGGTGCGGCGCGGACTCGGCGATTCCTTCGAGCGCCTGCGCCACGGCATCCTCGAACTCCTCCAACGGGCAGACCTTCGAGAGGGTTGCCAGGACACCTGGAACCCTGGGAGCCCGCCGGGTGCTGTGCAGGATGATGGGAATGCCTTGGAGCTGGGCATCATGGACGACGTGCCAGCAGAGCTCGACCCCGTCCATGCGAGGCATCATCCAATCCGTGACGATCAGATCCGGCCTCTGCCGGTGGGCCAGCTCCAGCGCCTCGAGGCCATCGTGCGCGTAGGTGACCTCACAGCCCATGATTTCCAGTACGTCGGTGTAGAGTTCGAGGAGCTCCGGCTCGTCGTCGACCAGAAGTATCTTGCTCACGGTGGCAGCCTCTCTTTCCGGAGCGCCTGGCCTGGACAGCGGTTTCGCGCCCCTCATATGGAAGGAATCGCCCACACGCGAGTGTGATGGATGAATCCGCGCATCGCCGAGGGTGAGAGGGGCACGGGCCGCAGCCTGGGCTCCAGGAGAGAAAGACCCGGGGCACGGGGGCTCGATGCCCTGCTCGCCCCGCTCAGTCTCCGCTGCCCGTGACTGACAGCGTGATGGTGCAGCCCTTGCCGGACGTCGCGTCCGTCGTGGACAGCGTCGCGGACAGCATCCGGCGGCCCTCGTGCACGGACACCAGGCCCATGGCGCTCACGTCCAGCGTCACCGTCTGCTCGTCCGACCGGCTGGCGGCGCGGACCGTGCGGGTGTCTATCCGGAACGAGCCGAGCACCCCGGGGCCGTCCCCTGGATCGGGGGTATAGACCTCTCCCACCAGGGGCACCTCGAGCTGCGTGGACGGATCGATGACCTCGAGCACCACCCTCCGCCCGTTGTCGCTCTGGAGGATCTCCACCGTGGGCGCGAGCAGGTAGGGACTGAAGGAACACCGCCCCGTCGGCGAGGCATTCTGGATGGAATACACCCCGGAGATGTTCGGGCAGGTGTTGGAGCAAGGCACTGGCTCGGTGCCGCAGCCGGCGGACGCCAGGGCCAGGAGCACGACGGGAAGGGAGATGTGTCGAACCCTCATGGGGCGGGCAAGCTGTGCATCACCGCCCGTGAAACCAGGGGGGTGGCACGCGCGCGCCCCACGGCTGTGCACCGCCGGATAGAGTGAGGGCCCTCTGCCCGACAGTTCCCGGAACCCCCCTTGAGCGAGACGAGCCCTCCGCCGGACGAGACGATCGACTCCATCGGCACCGCGAGTGTGCGCGTGGTGCAGCGCCGGAGCGGCTACCGTTTCACGTTGGACGCGGTGCTGCTCGCGGCCTTCGCCGCCACCGAGGGCCGGGACGCGGGAGGTCCGCTGTTGGAGCTCGGCGCGGGCAGTGGCGTGGTGTCCTTCCTGCTCGCCTGTCAGTTCGGCCTCGGGCCGGTGGATGCGCTGGAGCTACAGCCCGAGGTGCACGCACGGCTGGTGCGTGCCGTGGCCCTCAATGCGTGCGAGGGACGCGTGCGGCCCGTGCTCGGGGACTTGCGCGAGGCGCGTTCGCTGTTTCCTCCCGGGGCCTACGCGCACGTGGTGTCCAACCCTCCCTTCCGACCGGTGCACGCGGGCGTGCGCAGCCCGGACGCGGAGCGCGCCCTGTCCAAGCAGGAGCTGGCGTGTGATGCGCCCTCGGTGGTGGCCGCCGCCCGGCATGCGCTGTCTCCAGGGGGACGCGTGAGCCTCGTCTACCCGGCGGCGCGGGTGGCGGAGGTGCTCGGGTTGCTCGTGGCGGCGAAGCTGTACCCGGTGGCCCTGCGCTTCGTGCATGCCCGGGTGGAGGCTCCGGCCACGCGCTTCCTCGTGCACGCGGTGCGCGACAGGCAGCGGGGGCTCGCGGTGCGCCCGCCGCTCATCGCTCACGGGGAGGGGCCGGGGGGTTACTCGCCCGAGGTGGCCTCGCTCATGGAGCCACCCCGGGCCGAGCGTCAGCCCTCCCCTCTCATCGAGCCGGAGGGCGGGGATTGAGAGGGATTACGGGGCGGGGTACAGGAACTTGAGGATGTCCCCGAAGCGCGCGGCCCAGGCCTTCTCGTTGTGTTTGGCGCCCTCGATTTCGGTGTATTTGAGGTCGGTGTCGAGCACCCAGCCCTTGTTCACCAGCGCATCGCGGAGCGCCTGGGTATCGGCCACCGTCTCCTGGCTGCCGCTCGACTCCGCGGTGCCGATGTCCACCCAGATGCGCAGCGGCAGCTTTCCGGGCAACGCGTTCACCTTCGAGAGGATGTCCTTCTCGCCCCAGAACACCGACGGGGAGACGACGCCCAGCCGGGTGAAGGTCTCCGAGCGCTTCGTGCCCAGGTACATCGACACCAGGCCGCCCAGCGACGAGCCCGCGAGTCCCGTGTACAGCGCCTCTGGCTTCGTGCGGTAGGTGCTGTCGATGCGCGGCTTCAGCTCCTCGGCGAGGAACTTGCCGTACTCGTCCGCCCGGCCGCCGTGCTCACCGTCGACCTCGGGGTAATTGGGGTCCGGCACCTGCGTGTACTCGGGGCCGCGATCCGAGGTGTTGTAGACGCCTACGATGATGAGCGGCTCCACCTGGCCGGCCAGGACGAGCTGTTGCGCCGTCTCGTCCACGCCCCACTCGCCAGCGAAGGACGTGGTGGCGTCCATCAGGTTCTGCCCGTCGTGCATGTACAGCACCGGGTAGCGGCGATCGGGGTTCTGCTCGTAGTCCGGCGGAAGCCAGATGATGACGTCACGCTTCTTGAGCAGCGGGTTCGCCGGCGTCACGTCGCGCAGGTACTGGATGTTGCCCGTGAGCACCTGCTTGGGCGGCACGCTGTTGTAGTCCGCCCACGAGCCCACCTTGAAGGAGAGGCGCTCGAAGCCGCCAGTCGTCGTGTGGGTGTGATTGTCGACCTCCTCGCCCTGGGCGGTCTTCTCCACGGTGTCCCATGAGCCGCGCGTCGCCTTGAACTCGAACGACGTTCTCGCGGCGAAGGACAGCACGGTGGCATAGCTGCTGTTCACCGCCTTGTAGAGCTTCACTCCCGCTCCATTCCATTCGCCCAGCTCCGGCTGGTTTCCGGAGAGCCAGATGGTGGCGTCCGGTGGAGTGATGTCCGGGACCGCGACGATGATGGCGAGCTGCGGCGGAGGCGTGGGGGTCGGCACTCCCCAGCGCTCCACACTGGCGCTCACGGTCTCCTCATTCTCATGCACGGTGACGGTCCGCGTGGGCACCTTCGTCCCCGTTGCATCGAGCGCCTTCTGTGCTTCCTGCGAGCCCGGGGGCGTCATCTGGATGCTGTAGGTGAGCTCCTTGTCCTTGGGCAGCTTCGCCTTCACCGAGAAGGTGGTGTCGCCCTGATAGACGAGCTCCAGCCCCTGTCCGGAGATGCCGTTGAACGCCGGATCCGAGCCCTTGAGCAGCAGGGTGGCGTCGACGGGCGTCTCGGGGGGCACCGTCACGTCGAACTGGACATCGGAGTAGGTCTGCCCGGCCGGAGGCGTCGTCGGAGGTTTGGGACAGCCGGCCAGGGTCGTCAGCGCGAGCAGCAGGAGGGGCGTGAACCGCGAGGAGTATCGGGGCGTCATGGAGAGGGGGTGACGGGGTGGGGGAAATCAGAAGAGGAGCTTGCCCAGGGCGATGACGACGACCGCGATGCCCTCGGCGATCAGATCCAGGGTGAACAGCTTCTTCGACGCGTTGCGAAGCTCCTCGGTCGAGTCGGGGGGGAGCTCGACGGGCGGAATGGCGTTGGAGCGGGGCTCGGGCTTCGGGTGGAAGTCGCCGAGCTTCTGGTGGGTCATCAGGAGCTGGGCGGCGACCTCGGGCGCCACGTCCCTGCGCGAGCCCGCCGCCATCTGCGCGTCCCGCACCGTGGTCTGCACGCAGTCCGGATCCAGGATGGAGAGGGGCGCCTGGCAGCGCACGCAGGCGCTCAGGTTCGCCACCCGGACGGGCTCGCCGCAGTCCGAGCACAGGAGGGTGTCCACGTGCTTGCGCAGCTCGGTGAGCTCCCTGGGCGTCAGGCTCCGGGCGATGCCCTTCTCACGCAGGAAGTGGAAGAAGCTGATGAAGTGCCCGTGCTCCTTCGGGCAGCGCGAGTACTGGAAGCGGTTGTTGTGCGCCAGGTCGTGCGAGAGCTGGAGCTTCGAGTCGCAGCGGGGGCAGGACATGGGACCATGGCCACCGTACGGGCGGCGCTCGCTCCACTGGCCGTGCATCTCCCGGAAGAGGTGCAGCGTGCCACCCGGAGAGAGCTGACGGCTCTCATGGGTGTCGAACCACAGGCCCCGGCAGCCGTGGCACACGTCGACGGTGACCTGGGCTCCGTTGCGGCCCTCGAAGGACTGCTCGGCCATCTGCTCCTTGCACTCCGGACACTTCATCGCACCTCCAATGCGCGACGCATGACGTGGAAGACGCTCTGCTTGTTGCCGAACTCGGCGATGACCTGCTTCACGGGCTCGAAGCCCATGCGCGCCCAGAAGCGCTGACCCCCCTCGTTGTGCTCGGACACCGCCAGACGCAGGTACACGGCCTCCCGCTGCCGCAGCCATTGCGTCAGCGCCGCCATCAGCTTCGCTCCCAGCCCATGGTTGCGGTGGTGGGGGTCCAACACCAGCAACCCCAGGTACCACTCGCGTGGCTCCGGGTAGTCGCGGATGACGTCGATGGCTCCCACCAGCCGGCCCGCCCCATCGAAGACACCCATGCCGAACTTGTCACCGAGCGCCTTGTTCGGAGGCAGATCCGACAGCAGCTCGCGAATCATCTGCGAGGGGTCCGGTGGAGAGCCGTAATGGAGCTCGATGTGCTCCAGACAGCGCTCGCCCAGCTTGCGGATGATCGGCGCGTCCTCCTCCGAGACCCGCCGTACCCGGTACTCCCCGACCTCGAACAGGGTTTGTTCCCTCGGAGTTGTCGTCCACCACATTTCGGGGCGCAACCCTAGCAGGTGGTGCGAGCCTCAGCCCACCCGGGCCCGGGGCCTGCGCACCTTCACGGCACCACAGGCCTTGGCATGGCGCGTCAGGGCCTCGTCGAGCGCCGCGTCGTCCAGCTTCACCCCCTTCTCCCTCCAGAGCTTCTCGACTCGGAGTACGCCGTCCTGCACGCGCGCTTGCATCCGCCCCACGAGCTGGCCCCGGTGCAGCAGCGGGCACACGTACCAGCCCCAGCGGCGCTGCTCCTCGGGCTTGTACACCTCCCACACGTACTCGAAGCCGAAGAGCAGGTTCACCAGCGCGCGGTCCCACAGCAGTGGATCCAACGGGCCCAATATCCGCATCCGCTCGTCCGGAGCCGTCACGGGCCGAGAGCGGAACCCCGCGGGAGCCAGGTAGCGCTTGGGCGAGCCGGGCAGCGCCACCTCCTCGAGCAGGCCCTCGCGCACCAGGGCATCTGGCAGCGGCGAGGTGCGCACCGGGGACAGGGAGGACCAGTGCGCCCCGGCGGCACGGGAGAGCAGGCCCGCGGCCTCCACACGCTCGGTGAGGGCCCAGCGCTCGAAGTCCTCGCCGCCGGTGTAGCCCGTGGAGGAGCGCGCCACGTTGGGGAGGGCCCGGTGGGGAACGTCGTAGCGCTTGCCACCCGGGCCGCGGCCGCACACGACGATTTCACAGCGCGTCCAGAGCACCTCGAGCGCCATGGAGGTGGCCTTCGCCGTGCCCTTCCATCCACTCCAGTCGAGCGGCTTCACGGCACCATGGTCGGTCAGCTCCGAGGCGGTGAGGGGGCCTCGGGCCTCGAGCTCCTCGAGGACGGCGCGAGGCACGTTCTCGGGGAGGCGCTCGAGCCGCGTGGCGAGGCGCCACCATGGGGTTTCGAGTGAGCGGTCGCGGTAGTGGGGGAAGGCGCTGGCGGGGAGGATGCAGCGCTCCTTGGCCCAGTGCTCGAAGGCGTGGCCCGGGTAGAGGTGGCGGTACACGTCGCCCTTGGAGAGGCCTTCCACGCGAGCGAGCGCCACCAGGTCCGCGTTGGTGCCGATGACATCGAGTGGATCCAATTGGATGTGACGCAGGTGGTGCAGCAGCGCGCGCACACCCTCGGCGCCCGGTGGGTAGGGAGGAGCAGCGAGCCCGAGATGGCTGACGAGCCAGGCGCGTGCCTCGTCGAGGGGCAGCGTCATGGCGGGAGGCGGTGTCTTCTTCGGCATGGGAGCGCTGCGGATTATCCTTCGAGCCGCGTAGATTCTCATGGGGCCTGGTGGTAAGCGCCGCCTGCATGAGACGTGCGAAGTGTTACCTGCTTCTAGGAACAATGACCTTTTTGCAGGAGCGCCGTCCCCAGGAGTTTTCGACCACGGACCAGGCGGTGGATTGGTTGAAGCGCAATCGCACCGAGGTTCTGGTGGGAAGCCTTGTCTTCGTTGCAGGAGTTGCCTTTTTCGTAGCCTTTCCTCCCGGGGCGATTCTTGGGGCAGTGGTTTCCCTGGTGCCAGTGACGGCCCTGGCCTCATCGGAGGTCATTTGCGAGCCTCACAGAGCGGTGGTGGCGCCGTGACGATTTACGACCGTATTCTCGAAGCGCAGGAGCTTCTCGGGAAGACTCGCGAAACTTCTCAATCCCCCGAAGAGAAGGAGTTGCTCCATCTCGCCATCGATGCGCTCTGGTTCATCTGGACGAATGGCCATTCAGATGAGTTCGCGGACTATCGAAAAGATGTCCAGTCCGACGGCCCGGCCCGAGTCGTCGCCGCGTTCAAGACACGCGACGAGGCAGATACCTGGCTGAAGGCAAACCCCAACCCACCTGATCTGGCTTATGTGCTGATCGCAGACGAATATCACATCGTCATGTATTCTCGTGAGCGCAACATCCGCGCGCTCGCCCCGCATCCGACTCTCGAGTTTCATCTCGAGGAGATGACGAAGGACGGTCTTCCTCCGACAGTGGCCACGTTCAACACCCACGAGGAGGCAGACGCATGGTTTGGCGGGCAATCGGAGCCACCAGCGCAGACAGTCGTCCAGATCGGGGGCGAGCTCTACCTGGCGGTGTACTACCGGAACATCCATCACCGTGCCTTCTTCCCCTTCTCCATGGCCGAGCGTAGAAGGAAGAGAACAGTGTAGGGGGCCGACAACCTTTCTTGTCTGTCACGAAGGCCCGGAGCGGCGCAACGCATCCACGATGAAGGTCTTGAGCGCCCGGGCCGCCGCCGTGAGGTACTCCTCGCCCCGGTGCACCAGGACCACCTGGCGCCTCGGGCCTCCCTTCGTCAACTCCACCACGTCGAAGTTTCGCGAGGCATGGTCTCTCGTCATCAGCGCCGGCAGCAGTGCCACGCCCAGCCCTCGCTCCACCATCCGCCTCAGCCCCTCGGCGCTGTCCATCTCCACCGCGATCCGCGGCTTCACTCCCCTTTCCTCGCACGCCGCTTCCAGCGCATGGGTCCCCGCCATACCTGGAATCACCACCCAGGGCTCCTCCACCGCCTCCGTCAATGCCACCGGTCTCTTGAGTTTCGTGAGCCGGTGCCCTCGCGGTACCGCCAGCACCATCCCCTCCTCCCACAGTTTCTGCGCCACCAGGTCCAGCCGCTTCAACGGCAGGCTCACGATGCACAGGTCCAGCTCGCCGCTCGCCATCCGGGCTTCCAGCATGTCGTGCGACCCATCGCTCAGCCGCGGTAGCACCTCGGGATAGCGGCGTTTGAACGCCTCCACCAACTCCGGCAGCAGGTATGTCCCCACCGTCCGCAGCGTTCCCAGTGACACCGGGCCCCTCGGCGTCGTCGTCAGCTCGCCCAGCTCCGCCGTCCCCACCGTCATCGCGTCCAGGGCCCGTCTCGCGTGCGGCAGGAAGCGCTCTCCCGCGTCCGTCAGCACCACCCCGCCCGGTGCCCGGACGAGCAGGCGCACCCCCAGCTCCGTCTCCAGGGACTTCAGTTGTCTCGACAGGCCCGGCTGGGAGACGCCGAGTTGCCTGGCCGCTACCGTCAGACGGCCCTCCCGCGCCACCTGCAAGAATGCCTTGAGCTGTTCCGTGTTCATGCGGTTTCCGCATCCACTCTATGCGGAAGATGCGGTTTCCGCATGCCGCCCGGTCAGCTACTGATAGCGCCATGGATGCGAGTGTTTCCGAGGTTCAGTCCGCCGCCCGTCCCGGTCTCGCCCGGCGCATGGCCACCGCCGCGGTGATGCTCGGCCTGGTGGTCTCCGCCTTCGAGGCCACCGTCGTCACCAGCGCCATGCCCACGCTCACCCGCGAGCTCGGCGGCCAGCACCTCTACTCGTGGGTCTTCTCCGCCTACCTCTTCGCCTCCACCGTCGGCGTGCTCCTCTTCGGCAAGCTCGCCGACAACCTCGGCCGCAAGCCCGTCTTCTCGCTCGGCATGGGCCTCTTCCTCCTCGGCTCCGTGCTCTGCGGCTTCGCGCAGTCCGTGCCCGCCCTCATCGCCTTCCGCGTCATCCAGGGACTCGGCGCCGGCGCGCTCCAGCCCACCACCATGACCATCAGCGCCGACCTCTACACGCTGCGCGAGCGCGCCGCCGTCCAGGGCGTCTTCACTGGTGCCTGGGGCGCCGCCAACGTCATCGGCCCCCTCATCGGCGGCTGGCTCGTGATGCATGCCTCCTGGCGCTGGGCCTTCCTCGTCAACGTCCCCGTCGGGTTGATCGCGCTCGCGATGCTTCATCTGTCCTACCGCGACCCCGCACGTGCGACCTCCCGCGTCGACATCTGGGGACCCGCCCTCACGGGTGCCTCGTTCGGCCTGCTCCTCTTCGCCCTCGAGCGCGGTGGGAGCGAAGGGCTGCGGCTCCCCTTCGCCGTCGCCGCCTGCGTGGGGCTTGGCGCCGTCGCGTGGCAGCAGCGCACCTCTCCCTCCCCGATCATCCCCCTGGAGCTCCTGAGAGACCGCACCGTCCTCAGTGGCGTGCTCGGCGGCCTGGTCGGCGGCGGCCTCCTCTACTCCACCACCGCCTTCGTCCCCCTGTGGATGACCGAGCGCGGCGGCTACAGCCCCCTCATGGCCGGGCTCGCCCTGGTGCCGCTGCTCACCGGGTGGGCCTGCGGCTCCACCTTCGGCGTGCGCGTCTTCATGCGCGGCGGCCTGCGCGCCAGCGCCGGAGGGGGCTTCGCCATCGCCCTGCTCGGCGCCTCGCTGTTCACCCTCGGGGTCACATACGGCTGGGGCACCGCCGCCACCTTCGCGAGCCTCGGCCTGCTGGGGCTGGGGCTCGGGCCGGCCGCCTCTACTTCGCTGATCGGTCCCCAGACGCGCGCCCCCTGGCAACACCGCGGGATGATCACCAGCGCCATGTACGCCACCCGCATGCTCGGGGGCTCCTTCACCATCGCCGCCGTGGACCTGGTCCACGGGGGGTTCGCCCTGCGCTTCGCCCTCGTCGCCGCCATCGCCGGGGTCGCCGCCCTGACGCTCTCCACCCTGGCTCCGGGCCGCGTCGTCACCGAGGCCAGCCCCGCCTCCTGAGCGCCCGCCTCCCCTCCTTCCTCCCAGACGATGGCTCCCGGACGGTGGGTTTCTTCGCACCCGCGCCCCGGACACGCCATGATGCGCCGCCATGGGAAGCACGAAGTATCTACAGAGGCGGCTCGGAGTCCCCCTGGCGTTCCTGCTGGGGACGCTCGTCACGGGCTCCGCCGCGCGTGCCCAGGACACGGCCACTCCCGCTCCCGATGCAGCCAGCCAGGTCCAGGCTCCTCCCTCCCCCGCGAGCGCCAGCTCGGAGCAGGCCGGGGCGGCTCTGGCTCCCGAGGAGGAGATTTCGCAGTGCGGTGACAAGCAGGTCGGCACGGGCGAGGGACAGCTCCGGCCGCTCGGGCACGGCTTCTACGCCGATGGGAACCGGGTGCGGCGCGGGTGCACGCTGCTGCTCCAGCGTCCCCTGAAGTACCGTCCGCCGGTGCCCTTCGCGCCGGACTCGTTCCGCCCCATGGGGTGCGGCTTCTTCCGCTACGCCACCAGTGTGTATTGGGGCCAGCCCCTGAGCGATGCGGACCACGTGAACGAGCCCAACGGCCAGCGCGCCGACGTGCTCGTCCGCCTGGACCTGGCCGACGCGGAGACCTTCGAGGTGGATGCCGGGTGCCGTCCGCGTGATGCGCGGTTCTTCTATCTCAACCACACCGCCCGCCCCGAGTTCCCCGCCTTCGTCGCCGTTCCGCGCGGGGATGGGCAGGGGTATGAGGAGCTCGGGTGTGGCTTCGTGCGGTACGAGGGTCGCGTCTTCTTTGGAACCCGGCTCGTGGATGGGGTGCATGCGCCCTCGTTCACCTCGGTGCTGGGCCGGCTGCCCTACCTCGAGTGTGGCGCGGGGATGTACGGCCGAGACCGGCTCAAGGTGTGGTGGCAGCACGAGCTGTTGCGCGGCGCCAAGGCGAAGACGTTCCGGATTCCCAAGGATGAGAACCCCGAGTTCCGCGTGTCCTGCGATGGGCGTCGCTCGTTCCAGCTCGCCACCGTGGACAAGAAGCCGAACCCGCTCTGCCGGGGGGCCAAGAAGCCCGTGAAGAAGCGCAAGTAGGTGGCTTTTCGAGAGGGCGGAACGGGCGAGGGCCCATGACACTGAGAATCCTCCTCGCCCTGTGTGTGGTGTTGCCGCTTCCGGTCTGGGCTGCCTCATCCGAGGTGGAGACCGTGACGGTGAGTGAGCACCACGGCCCGGCAGACGGGAGTGGACTCGAGCTCACCTTCAAGCGATTGCCGCCGGACCCGGCCCTGGCCCGGCTCAGAGTGGAAGACGCGCGGGCGTTCGTGGATGCCATGGAGGAGGCATTCCGGGCGGCCGGGTTGCAGTCAGGGACGCCTGCCTCGAGGACATTGTCGGCGTGTGTATTCTCGGGAGGCCTGGGCTGCGGGCCACCACCTACGAGCGTGCAGCCTGCGGAGCTGGAGAGAAGGCTGCGCAGGGCCTACGAGGAACTCTACGGCGCTTCCTCCGTGCCGCTGCCGAACTCCCTGGAGGAGAGCCGGTGGTTCCAGGCACTCAAGCTGTCGCCGCGCTACATGCACGAGGGAGTGCGAGAGGCAGCCATGGAGCTGCTCAACTCCCCCACCGTCGCGTACTCGGTGGCGCTGTCCATGATGCTCTATATGGTGGCGTGGGCGGCGCCGGAGCCAATTTTCAGCAAGGCATTGGCCGCGGCAGTCACAGTCGGGCTGATGATGACGTACACGGCGGCGGAGCTCTACACGGTGGGGATGGCCTGCCTGAACCTGTACCGGGAGGCGGAGGCGGCGAGGACGCAAGAGGAGTTGGAGGCTGCGGCCGAGCGATTCGGGAGGGCGATGGGAGGAGTGGGGCTGAGGGTGCTGGTGACGGTGGCGGGAGCGAAGCTGGCCAGGAGTCTGCCAGAGGTGCCCCAGGGAGGAATGTGGGCGCGCTTCTCGCCGCCGCGCTCCGCTTTCGCGGGAGGAGGTGCGCGGGGAGGATTCACGGTGGGGGCGGGGACTCGTGCGCAGGTGAGCGTGGCGAATGGCACGGTGGTGCTCATGGGGGTGTCGGCGAATACGGCGGCCTCCGCGGCGGTGGCGGCCTCACGGACGACGGGGGCCTGCCGGGACGAGTCGAACAAGGGGGATGCGAGGGGCCATCACATCGCCACCAACAAGAACGATACGGCCGAGGTCCGAGGTGGCCCCTGGACTCCTCTGTTCGAACAACTCTTCAAGCGGGCGGGAATGAACCTCGACGACCCCGCGAACATCGTTCATCTCATTGGTCACCAGGGTCCCCATCCCGAGGAATACCACCAGTACGTCTACGATAAGCTGAGACGTGCTGTTTCAACCTGTCAGAGCCGGGCTGAGTGCAAGCTCAAGCTCATTGAGGCGCTTGACGAAATCGCAGCCGACATATGCAGGCCTGGTTCGAAGCTCCACAAGCTGCTCACGAAAAAGCCATGAAACCTCGGACCCGATATTTCGAGATGAGGGACGACGTGCATATCCCAGGGCGTTGGTATGTGGAGAGCCCGTTGGACGATCAGGGGGAAGAAATCTTCCCTTATCAATTCTTGCAGGGGAAGATTCTTAGATGGGAGAAGCCTCTCTTCCTCCCCATGTATCGGCGGGGACGTGCGTTGGATTTCAGCTGGACCGGCCTTGGCTTCGTCGTCGTCAGCGGCCGTTTCGTTTCAGTCTGTGAGCGGCTGGGTCTTCAAAACGAAGTACAGTTCGTCCCGGCACGAGTGGAGGAACATCCCGAGTCTTATTTCGTCCTCAACACCCTTCGCACCATCCGCTGCGTCGATGAGGCTCGATGCGACGAGGTCTCATTCTACGAGCCCGGGTACGAAGATCCCGGGCTGGTGGGTCAATATCGGCACATCTCTGGGCTGAAGGTGGACCCGGAGAAGATTGGGGACGCCAGCATCTTCCGCCCATGGGGCTGGCCCGTGGCCCTCATCGTCTCCGAGCGCGTCAAGCGGGCCATGGAGGAGGAGGGCCTGAGTGGCCCCGCATTCATCGAGGTCTGAACGCCAGCGGATCCTCGATCGGTTCCGGCATCACCCAGAGGGTCGTGGGCTCGCGGTAGCCGCCCTCGAAGGAATCGAGGATCGGCGGCCAGCGGTCCCAGAACGTTGCCCAGCCGTAGTCCGTAGGCGGTGCGGTGAGAGGATTTCCGTCCCGGTCCTCATGGGCGTACGCGTAATCCGCCAGCGTCCATTCCAGCGTGCCGAAGTACACCACGAGCATCGGTGTCATCATCCGCATCACCTCCGGGCGGGACACCTCGTCCGTGCGCGGCACCACTGGCGAGAAGGCCGGTTGCACCGCGTCGTGTTGCTCGCGCCACGCCAGAGAGTTGTTGGCCACGGCGATGAGTGCCTCGCGCTCCGAGGACTCGGGCGTGAGCCGGGCCCGCTCGTAGAGCGCGAAGGCCGCCACCACCAGGCTCCTCCCGTCCATTCCGGGGAAGAGCTGGTCGAAGGCATGGGGCCTCGGGGTGTCGTGCGCGTGGGCGAGCGCGTACTCATAGGCGAGCCGCGTCTCCTCGGGCCGCGCGCCCGTCAGCGTGAACTCCGCGAGCACGCGCCCGGGCGTCACCTCTCCCGCCGACTGACGCCACTCCAGGTACGCGTTCGCCGCTCCGCCGATGTCCGCGAAGATGGCCACGTTGCCCTCGTTCAGCGTGCGCTCCAGCGTGCGCACCACGGCCTCCGCCTTGTCGAGTGGCTCCAGGCCCGGCGCGCCCCAATAGAGCGAGGCCAGGCGCGTCGTGGTGGTGGCGAGCGTGCGAGGGTCCACGAGGGCCTCCGCGTTCATCGCCGTGGTGAGCGCTCCGAGCGACGCCGCCGCATCCGTGGGCAGACCCTGGGCCGCCAGCTCCAGGGAAAGCTGCTCCACGGACAGCCGCACCGAGCCCACGAGGTCCACCCGGTCGAGCGCCTCCAGGACGGACAGCGAGGGCCGTCCCCGGGCCGCGTCGAGCAGGTGCCGGGCCATGGCGGCGTTGAGCATGCCCTTGCCGGCCGCGCTCGAGGCGTGGGGGGCGAAGACGAACCAGTTGGGGCGCAGGCTGCTCGTGCCTCCGGGCTGGAAGTCCGGGTCGAGCAGCGTCTGAAAGGCATTGGCGAGCTGGATGTAGCCCTCGGTGATGCGGCGGTTGTCCTCGAGCGGCGTGGTGCCTTCAGCGGCTCGGGCCAGCGGCGAGGACAGCGTGGTGCTCAGCAGGAGCACGGCGAGGACGTGCCCGCGGGGTGGAACGCGCGAGGAGGCTTCGATCACTCGCCGAAGGTATGCATCGTGCGCAACACTCCAACCCTCCTCGGGTAGGAGCACCGGCCCGGACGTCCAGCGGACGACGTTTCCCTACGGAGGCCCCGAGTTGGCCGAACTCCCCGCGCCGTCCTTCCCCGCCCCGCCGAGCTTCTCCTTCAACGTGCTCAGCCCCTGGTGGCCCGCCTCGCGCGCCTTGTCCAGCACGCTCCCGGCCTCGCGCATCACGTCCTCGGTCTTCACCGCCGCCAGCCCCCGCTGCACCCGCTCCATCCACCGGATGGGCTCGTACACCTGTTTCGCCCGCTCCTCGCCCAGCACCGTGATGAGAATCTTCTCCAGGCCTCCGGCCCTCGCCACCAGCGCGCGCACCAGGATGACCGCCGCGCGCTGCTGCCGGAACACTGGCAGGCTCTTGCCGTGCTTGCGCAGCTCGTCCGCGCTCGCCTGGAGCTCCTTCCGGATGGGCTCGTCCAGGTACGGGCTGCGCGCCAGCTTGTCGAGGCTCGCCGCCGCCTCCGGGTACCGCTCGCGCCGGTAGCTCACCAATGCCGAGCCCCACCACGTCAGCTCGTTCTCGACGCCCAGTTTTTCCAGCGACTTCAGCCCCGCCTCCACGTCATCCGCCGCCTGCTCGTCGCGCTCGAGCTGCATCCGGTTCCACGCGCGCAGGCAGTGGCCTATCGCCAACAGGCCCTCGCGCTCCTGCTCGACGGTCGTTCCCCACTTGTACAGCAGGCTGCCCTCGTCGCCGGGCAGCCTCTCCACCTCCGCCAGGTACGCCGTGAGCTCCTCCTCGGCCGCGTAGTGGTAGCGCGCCTGCATGAAGGACAGGCCCCGGCTCGCCCGCGACACCGTCCGCAACACGGCGGGCCACTCGGCCCTCGGTGTGGCTCGCGAGAACTCATACAGCGTCATGTCCGTCACCGGCAGCTTGTTGCCCTGGTCCGCCGTGTCCAGGGCCACCAGCACCATTCCCACGAACAGGTGCTCCATGCCGTTGTCGTAGCCAGGCAGGGGCGGCTCCAGGGGCGCGTTCGACCTGGCTTGCTCCTTCGTCCACAGCAGCGGGTAATCGTCCTCGTCGTGCTCCCGCAGCGTCTGTTTCGCCTTGTAGAAGGCCACCGCCAGCTTCAGGTACGTCTCCGCCTCCCGGCGCGCCTCCTCTGCGGTGACTGCCTTCTCGGGCAGGTTCTGCGTCTCCTCGAGTATCTTCCAGAGCGCCGTCACCGCCTCGGGCTCCTCCGCCGTGCCCTGCGCCCGCAGCGTCAGCTTGAACGCGCGGTAGGGCACCAGCGTGTTGGAGTCGCGGATCTTCTTTTCAATTTCCGCCCGCTCCTCCGCGGCGCGCTCGGCGTCCGTCTTGCGGCAGCCTCCGCACGCCGCGAGCAGCGCCAGCGTCAGCGCGCTCAGGGTGTTCCTCAGCCGGTGGGTTCGGGAGGGCGGGAGCGCGAGCGAGGGACGGTGTCCCACGAGAAGCGGGCATCGCGTGGTCACACTAGCCGCTCGGAGGCTCGGGACGTAAGGGAGGGGCACGCGGGCCCGTCCGAGCCCGCGTGCCAGGAATGCGCACCGCTCAGCCGACGATGATGGTGCAGACGCCGTCGGTGCACTGCAGTCCGTCGCAGCACAGCGTGTCCGCGCCGCACGCGCTTCCCCGAGGGGCACACGTGGGCCCACCGGCATCCGGGGTTCCGGTTCCGGAGCCGGCATCCGGCTGCGGGCCCGGTTCGCCGCCCGCGTCGGGCTCGGTCGTTCCGCCGTCCTGCTCCGAGGTTCCTCCACAGGGGCCGAGCGTATCTCCATGCTTCAGGTGCGCCTTCACCGCGGGCTGTCCCACGATGAGGGTGTGCGCACGGGCCGGATTGCCTGGAGGGATGTGGCACACGGTCACCTTCCCGTTTTCGTCGGGGGCGGTGTTCCCGGCCGGGGTGCCATCCTGCGAGTCACCGGCATTCAGGTTGTCGCCCTGGAGGTTCGAGTTGTCACCCTCCTCGGGCACCTGGGTTCCACCACAACCTCCGACGAGGGCCACCCAGAGCGTGGCGGCGAGGACGGAGGAGAGGGTCATCGTCTTCTTCAGTGTCATGGCTTCCCTCACGAGCAGTGATGCCTGCCAGAGAACACATCTCCACAATCCCCCCGCTCCCCGGCTCGAAGAGGACCCTGAAAGGCATTGAGTGGCCACCGGCTACAAAGAGGAAGGAGTCTTCCAGTGGCTGTGTTTGTGTGGAGGTGGGAGGGAGTCGGTCATGCACCGGTGTTCCTGCTACCTACGCGCTCTCAGTCCCAGGCGACCCTGTACTTGAATTGCCAGTCGTTCATGCGCTCGCCCATGAGGGAGAACATGACCGACAGGAAGCGGTCCCTCAGCCAGCACGCGAAGGGGCTCAGCATCTTCTTCTGGTCTCCCATGCGCCGGCCCTCGAGGATCAACCGCTCCACCCTCGGGCGGCGGTCCCGCTCGAAGCGCGCGAACACCTGCTCGAGGTCCACCGCGGCTTCTCCGCGCAGCAGGCTGGCCAGGTACATGGAGTCCTCGAGCGCGACGGAGGCGCCCTGTCCGGTGTTCGGGCTCATGGCGTGCGCCGCGTCACCGATGAGCACCACGCGCCCGCGGTGCCACTTCGGCAGGAGTCCCACGTCGTGGATGTTGGTGCGGACGATGTCCTGGCTCTGGGTCAGGAGGGCCTCGATGGGCGCGGGCCAGCCCGCGTGGACGGTGAGCAGCGTCTTCCTCAGCTCCTCCGTCGACAGGGTGGCGAGCTCCTCCCGCGTCAGCTCCTCGGCTCGAGGCAGGTTGCTCCACCACATCACCCTGCCCTCTCCGCCGCCGCAGTAGCCGAAGAAGCCTCCCCGCCCCAGCGTCATCTGGAGGCAGGACCTGTCTTCCGCACGCCAGCCGGGGACCTGCGACTCGGGAACGAAGCCTCCCAGGCCGATGAGGCCGCTGTAGAAGAGCTTCGGGCCCTCGGGCAGCAGCAGCTCGCGCGTGCGGGAGCGGATTCCGTCCGCGCCCACGAGGAAGTCTCCCCGTGCGCTCGTTCCGTCCTCGAAGTGGGCGACGACTTCCTGGCCCTCGTACGACAGGGCGGTGAGGCGCTTCTGGTATTCCATTCGCACCCCCTGCCGTTCGAGCTCGTCCCGCAGGGTCTCGTGAACCACCGCACGCGGGAGCGTCACGGCGGACTGGCCGTACTTCTCCACGCGGCCGTTGGGGAACCTCGCCAGCTTCGTGCCCCGGTGGTTCTGGAAGCCCATCTCCGTGGCGAGCGTCCCCTTCGTCCGAATCCTCTCCGAGAGGCCCAGCGCCTCCAGGATGTTCATCCCGTTGGGGGCGAGCTGCAGCCCTCCTCCGATGCTGTCACTGCGGGAGTACGCCTCGTACACGGTGGCGGTGAGGCCCGCCTTCTTCAGGAAGAGCGCCAGGGCCGGTCCAGCGATTCCCCCTCCGATGATGACCGCATGGGTGTTGCGCGTGCTCATGTGCTTCCTCCTCGAACGCTGGCCGTGGGCCCGCTCCCGGGGCCGCCCTCGCGCTTGCCGGGTGACCTTCTCGGGGGGACGGCCTATCCTTTTGGATATGGGATATTTTAACGATCGAAAGATTCGAGAGTCAAATCAATCCGGCAGGGAGCCGTTGGTGGAGGAGATCGGGCGGGGCATCACCGAGTGGCAGAACGAGGTGCAGGCGTTCGACGAGGCGTTCGCCGAGCGCATGGGGCTGAACCTGACGGACGTGCGGTGCCTGGGGCTGCTGATCAACCGGGGAGCGATGAGCGCGGGCGAGCTGGCTCAGGCCAGCGGGCTGTCACCGGGGGCGATGACCGCCGCGGTCGACCGGTGGGAGAAGGCGGGCTATGCGCGCCGGGTCCGCAGCAGCGAGGATCGCCGGAGCGTGAGCGTGGAGCCGACGGCGAAGGTCCGGCGGGCGAGCGAGGAGCTCTGGGGACCGCTGGTGGTGGAGGGCCGCGAGGTGCTCCGGCGCTACAGCGCCGAGGAGCTGGAGCTCATCCGGGACTTCGTGAGCCAGTGCGTGGCGCTCCAGGTGCGGCACACGGCGCGGGTCCGGGGCCGGCCAGTGCCGTCCGCCAGCGAGGCGCCCGAGCGGCCCGGGTCCTCCGAGCCCTCCGGGGAGGAGGCCCGGCCGCGTTCCCGGAGTCCGCGGCGGAAGTCCTGAACCCCCGTGTTCATGGGAGGATGCGAGGCCATGTCGGGTGAGACGAATCTGGATGCGCTGCTGAAGTCGATGAGACCGGTGCTGCGGGACGGCGAGTTCGTCTTCTGCACCACCCCCGAGCCCCCGCCGGACCTGGGGGCACTGGAGCCCGTGGGGTTCTTCCGCGAGGACGAGGGGCTGACGCTCATCCTGCGCCGCGAGCGGGCCGAGGCCGCGGGGTTTCAGTGCTCGGCGGCGTTCCGGATGGTGACGCTCTCGGTGCACTCCAGCCTGGAGGCCGTGGGGTTCCTCGCGGCCATCACGAGCTGGCTGGCCACCCATGGCATCAGCGTGAATCCCGTGTCCGGGTACTACCACGACCACCTCTTCGTGCTCGCGGACCGGGTGGAGGAGTGTCTGTCCTTGCTCACGGAGCTGTCCCTCCAGGGGTGACGGGCCTAGGCCCGCGTTTAGTGGCAGGCGCCCCGGCCCTGATCCCTCACATCGCCTCCCACCTGGATGAACTCCCACGAGTAGGCGCCGTCCTCCAGCGTCAGCTTCATCAGTCCGAACGTGCCGGCCAGGCGCACCTCACTGTTCGCCAGGGTCGGACCGAAGACGTAGAGCTCCTTGCCTCCCGTCCCCACCACGAACTCGCGCAGGCCTCGCTCGGCGTCCGCGACCCCCTCGGGCGTCTGCGGCGCGAAACGCTCGTAGAAATGGTCGTGGCCCGCCAGCACCACGTCCGCTCCCGCCTCGTACAGCGCCTCCCAGATGCCCTTCACCACCGCGTTGTCGCGGCCCAGCCCCGAGCTGAAGAGCGGCCGGTGCATGTAGGCCAGCGTGCACCGTGCCGGGTGTGCCTTCAGGTCCTCGCGCAGCCACCGCTCCTGCTCCGCGAGCCCGCGCTTCGACAGCTCGCTGTTGAGCGCCACCACGTGCCAGCCGCCCAGGTCGTAGCTGTAGTAGCCCTTGCCCGGTTCGCCCGCCGCCGCGCCGAAGTACTCGAAGTAGGGGCGCGCCCGGGCTGAGTGGTACTCGTGATTGCCCGGTGTCGGATGGGTCCGCTGCTTGTGCCTCCCCCAGGACGGGGCATAGCAGCGCTCGAAGTCCTCCGCCGAGCCGTCCGGATAGGCATTGTCTCCCAGCGTGAAGACGGTTCCGTCGATTCCATCCAACATCGCCGCCGTGGCCTCGTCCCGGTCCGACTCACAGCTCGCGATGTCTCCCGCCCCCACCATCACCTGTTGAGAGGTTGTGGGCAGGCCCGCGCCCGGAGTCATTCCCGAGGACGCCCCCGGCGTCTGGCAGGCTCCGAGTGACAGCAACAGGGCCGCGCTCCCCGCGCGGTGCAGGAGGTGCGTGTGGTTCATGGGGGCTCCACTCCATCCAGGGTTGTTCGAGCAGGACTACGAGACGGGGCGAAGGTAGTCGCGGAAGGCGTGGGGGGAGTGCGTGCCGGAGTACCGCTGCCCCTGTTCGTGCTGATGGGAGCGATGAAGGTGGCGTGTCGGGGTCTGGCCTGGAGCGGAGCCGGGAGCCGAGGACGCCCGCCGGGTGCGTTCTTCCGCAACGGGTCCGATGGTCGGACCAGTCCGCGAAGAATGCGCTCGGGAGGTCGTAAAGACTTTCTTCGGAGGGCTCAGTCCGGGAGCGTGAGCGTCACGGTCTCGGTGAGGACGTGGCACTCATCCTCACCCACCGAGACCGACTGGCGTGCGGTGCGTTGGCCATCGGCGCTCGTGGCCGTGATGACGTACTCGCCCGGCCTCTCGTACTCCGTCACCCACGTGTCGCAGTTGCCCTGTGTCCCCGCGCCCGCGCACATCGCCTGCTGCTCGGGACCGCCGTCCCGTGTGAAGGTGACCCGGGCGTCCCGCTGGGGCGTGCCCCGTGCGTCCACCACCCTCACCTGCACCGAGGCCCGTGCCTCGAGGGTGCAGAAGGACTGGGGACCGCTGCATGCGGACAACACGGTGGAGAGGGTGAGCACCACGGCGGCAGGGAAGAGGCGCATGGGCCCTCGTACAGGAACCCCCCGGTGCTACGCGAGGCCCAGTCTGCCGAGCGTCACCTCGCGCACCTTCGGAATCCGGAAGCGGTAGAGGAAGGCGTCCGCGAAGTAGTGCGCCAGCACGATGGCGTTCGTCACCGTTACTCCCAGAGTCCACAGCGGCTCCTGGCGCAGGAGGAACGTCGACGCCGCTCCGCCCGTGGCCGTGTCCACCAGTGGAACGAAGGGGCTCTGCGCCAGGCCCACGAGGATGAGCGGCAGCATCACGCCCAGCATCGCCGCCCACACCGCGCCCCCGCGCAGCCGGGACTCCGCCTCCCTCGCCGTGGGCTCCAGCATCCGCCCCGTGAGGAAGAAGTACTCCAGCCCGTGGATGCCCGCGCTCAGCACCACGCCCCATGCCGGCCACGCCAGGTACACCGCCACCACCGCCGTGTGTCCCAGCACGTACAGGCGCCTCGGACCGCTCGTCCCCGAGGGCCCTCGCAGCGCCGCCACCAGCAGACCCGCGAACACCGCCCACACGGCCAGCAGCACCCACGTGGTGCCGTGTGGCAGTGCCCCGCCCTCCGCCTGGCCCACGTTCACCAGCGGGAAGTCCCCCGCCCTGCTCGTCACCGGCACCGCCAGCGTGCGCACCATCATCAGCACCAGCGCCAGTGGCACGAAGACGCGCTGCAGCCGGCGCTCGGCCTCGGACAGCGAGGGCACTCCGGCTACTCGGGCCTTCAGTCCGTGCAGCGCCCAGATGCCCTTCACCTGCGACAGCGTGTGGTGCGCCGCCAGGAGGTGGATGACCGCGGACAGCATCAGGTTGAGCCCGGGGGCGCGCTCGCCCGCGTACCAGAGCAGCGCGAGGCACAGCGCGAACACCGCCGCCGAGCCCCCCACCAGCAGCCTCGCCTGAGAGGGCGTGGTGTGCAGCAGCTCGCGCCGCGCTCCCACCAGCAGGAAGGTGAGGATGACGTGTGTGCCGTTGAAGAGCACGTACTGCGAGGCCCACCGCCCGAGCGCCCGAGAGTACCCGTCCACCCCCTCGCCCGTGGTGCCCGCCAGCCACACCGAGAAGAGCGTCAGCAGCGCTGGCACCAGCAACAGGCTCACGTCCACCCGGGGCGAGAACAGCCACAGCCCCTCGAAGCGGACGGCGGAAGCGGACGAGTCCGCGGACGGAGACAGCGCGGGAGCGGTCTGGGACATACCTCGCCCAGTATAGGACGCTTGCCCCCTCTCCCCAGAGCCCGCCCGGTTGCTCCGCCGTCGAGCGCTGGACGCCCCCGCACGCATTCCTCTGGACACCGCCCCCGGACCCGTAAGATGCGCGCCCTCATGCGCTCCCGCTCTCTTCTGCTCTCCGTGCTCGCGCTCTCCGCCCTCGGAGGCTGTGCGACCGCTCGCGGCCCCGCCGCCGAGTCCGAATCCGTCTCCCGCTCCCAGTCCTCCGAGTCCGGCGAGGCCTCTGCCTCCGCTCCCGCGGCTCCGGCTGCTCCGGCGGCGACTGCTGCTCCGACCCCTGCCGCTCCGGCTGCACCCGCTGCCCCCGCCGCTTCGGCGGCGCCTGCTGCACCCGCTGCTCCGGCTGCACCTGCAGCTTCTGCCGCTTCGGCGGCGCCTGCTGCTCCCGCCGCGACGGCCGAGCCCACCGAGGTCGCTGGCGCTGATGCCCTCTATGCCCGCGGCGTCGAGGCCCTCAAGGTGAAGGACGCCTCCGCCGCCATCGCCGCCTTCTCCGCCTGCACCCGCGCCGCCCCCTCCCGCATCGACTGCCACTGGGAGCTCGGCTGGGCGTACTCGCTCGTCAACCGCTGGTCCGACTCGCTCACCGAGTGGACCCAGGTGCAGAAGCTCGACCCCAACTACCCGGACCTCGAGGACGCCCTCACCCAGGCCCGCGGCCAGTCCGCCCTCCTGCAGAAGCTCGCCACCAGCGATTCGGCGAAGCCCTCGCCCCGCCCCGCTCCCCCCGCCAACGCCCGCGTCCGTCTGCGTGCCGTGGGTGACGTGATGCTCGGCACCTCCTTCCCCGAGGGCCTCCTTCCTCCCGATGACGGCGCCGCCAGCCTCGCCACCGTCGCCCCCCTGCTGCGCGACGCGGACCTCACCTTCGTCAACCTCGAGGGCCCCCTCTGCGACAACGGCGAGACCAAGAAGTGCCGCAAGGGTGGCAACTGCTACGCCTTCCGCTCCCCCACCCGCTACGGCAAGTACCTCCAGGACGCCGGCGTCGACCTGGCCTCCACCGCCAACAACCACTCCGGTGACTTCGGTGAGCTGTGCCGCCGCGAAACCGAGGCCACCCTCGACGCGCTCGGCATCCGCTGGAGCGGCCCCGCCGGCACCGTCGCCACCGTCGAGCGCAATGGCCTGCGCATCGGCCTGATTGCCTTCCACACCTCGGCCAACTGCAACTACGTCAACGACACCGCCAGCGCCGCCGCCCTGGTGCGCTCGGTCAAGCAGGGGCACGATCTCGTCGTCGTCTCCTTCCACGGCGGCGCCGAGGGCGCCAAGGCCCTCAACATTCCCCAGGGCCCCGAGCTCTTCTACGGTGAGAACCGCGGCCACCTCCGCGTCTTCACCCACGCCGTCATCGACGCCGGCGCGGACCTGGTGCTCGGCCACGGCCCCCACGTCGTGCGCGCCATGGAGTTCTACAAGGACCGGCTCATCGTCTACTCCATGGGCAACTTCGCCACCTACGGCTCCTTCAACCTCAAGGGCCCGCAGGGGCTCGGCATGGTCGTCGACGTGGAGCTCGACTCCCAGGGCCGCTTCCGCTCCGGCCGCATCCTCCCCACCCGCCAGGAGGGCAAGGGCATCCCCCAGCCGGACTCCTCCGGTGAGGTGATTCCGCTCGTGCGCCGCCTCACCACCGAGGACTTCCCCCAGACCGGTGCCCTCATCGGCCCCGACGGCACCATCTCGCCGCGCAAGGCCGTCGCCGCTGGCGCCGACTAGCACCTCGCGTCACGTCTCCGTGTCAGCTCGAGCGCCCTGGGCTTCCCGCTCAGGGCGCTCTCGTTTTTTCGGAGCCCGGCTCGACGCACCGCCCTGTCATGGCGCGTCGGCGCGGCACGTCAGACGCTCCTGGGCCGATCTCCTCCGACCTTCCGTGTGGGTCGTAGCTGATTTGGAGTCATACGAGTTCGTCGCCACTGGAGGCTTGCCGGGTGCTTGCCGTGACAGTGGGCGAGCATTCACCTGGAGACGTGTGGGCGGGTGCCCACCGAGCGCGCGTCAGCCGGGTGGGTTACAAAGGAAAGCGCCGTGCCTGCCCTCCATCTGTCGCGCTTTTCCTCGCTCCGAGCGTTTGGACATCGGGACTTCGTCCATGTCTGGTCCGGAGCACTTGTCTCGAACATTGGCACCTGGATGGAGACGCTCGCGCTGGGCGTCTTCGTCACCACGGTGACGGGCCGCGCCGAGGCGACCGGCACCATCGCTGCGCTCACCTATCTCCCCGCCGTGGTGCTCTCGCCCGTGGGCGGAGCGCTCGCGGACCGGTTCGACCGGCGCACCTACCTCGCCGTGGGCACCGTGGTGCAGTCGCTGCTGGCCGCCATCCTCACCGTGCTCGCCTTCACCGGGCGCCTCACCGTGCCGGCCGTCGCCGTCATCTCCTTCCTCAACGGTTGCACCAACACGCTCGTCAACCCGGCCTTCGCCGCGCTCATCTCCCAGGTCGTCCCTCCCGAGGACCTGCACAGCGCCGTCAGCCTCAACTCGGCGCAGTACAACCTGGGCCGCATCATCGGCCCGGCGCTCGCCGCCGTGGTGCTCGCCACGGGTGGGCCCGCCTGGGCGTTGCTCGTCAACACCCTGTCCTTCCTTGCTGTGCTCGCCGCGCTCTCGCGTGTCCGGTCTCAGGGCCGGGTCGGTTCGCAGACGCCGGAGGACTTGTGGCCCGGCATCTGCCGCGGCGCCCGGGTGGCTCGCGGCGACGCGGGCATCTCCCTCATCATGGTGGGCACGCTCTTCGTGTCGGCGCTCGTGGCACCCTTCATCGCGCTGGTGCCGGTGTTCGCCATCCGCGTCTTCAACCAGGGCGCCGCCGCCACCTCCCTGCTCGTCACCGCGCAGGGCGTGGGCGCGGTGTGCGCCGCGATGATGCTCGGCCCGCTGGTGGAGCGCTTCGGCCGCCGGCGCCTGCTGGAGTGGTGCTTGCTGCTCATTGGCCCGGTGGCGGCCCTGTACTGGCTCGCCCCCACCCTGCACCTGGCCGCGCTCGCCATCGTGGGACTCGGCGCGCTCTACATGGCCTCGCTCACCGGCCTCAACACCTCCAGCCAGCTGCGCGTCCCCCGCGAATTGCAGGCGCGCATCAGCAGCCTGTACAGCATGATGATCGGCGTGGGGTACACGGTGGGCGTGTGGCTCCAGGGCGTCCTCGCGGACCGCGTGGGCGTGCGCTTCATCACCGTCACGTGCGCCGTGCTGTTCCTCGCGCTCGTGCTCACGCTGCGCCTGCTGCGCCCGCGTGCCTTCGAGGCCACCGAGGCTCCCAGCGAGTTCTACCGTCCCGGCAGCCCGAGCCCCTCCGCACAGCTAGAGGGGCCCGGGGAGTTCTGAGCGGGGTGAAGACGGACATCTGGGCTCCGTAGTAGGGAGGATAGCGGCAGGTCCACCTGCCGCCGTGGGGCGGATTGTCCAAGGAGAGAACACGACCATGCGGTATGCACTTCCGTCCCTCCTACTGGCGGCGGGTTGTGCCACTACGCCCTTGCCTCACACCCCTGCGCAGCGCGTCCCCAAAGGTCCGTGGTCGGAGGTGCCCGCAGTCGAAATGCCCACGGGGGAGACCTCCGTCCCCATCAGCTTGCTCCGGGACGTGGCGGACGCACTCCTCAAGCGTCCTGGCGCCAAGGTGTGTGACCCGGTGAAGCTGCGGCCCATCGTGGGCCTGTCCACGGAATACTGCTCCACGGTCTATGTCGCCGGAGACCGCAACTCCCTCTCCTGGCGGGTGACCGAGCCCACCGTCGGAGACCACAACTCATGCCTTCCGTTCCTTGAAGTGGAGGACGACGACTATCCTGCCTCGCAAGTGTGGGTCGTGGGGTACGTCCACAACCACCTCTGTGGCTCGCCTCCCTCCTCGGGCGACCTCACCCGATGGCCCAAGAACGCGTTCGACGCCTATGTGGCCATGGCGGAAGTCCGCCTGATTGCGAGCAATGAGCAACCGGGTAACACGAGCAAACGGGTTCCCGCCGTCTACAAGAACACGGGTATTGATATGGCCTCGGCCATCGTAGCGGAGCGCTCGGACGGCACTCGCGTCTACTTGCGCTACTTCACCACGGGCGAGGTTGAACAGTGGAGCGATGCAAGGGCCGGCTGGGTCTCCCTTGGCACCTGCGCCCCACGGCTACCCGACGGCCGCAATCGTCCTCGCCCGCCCAAATGCAACCCTGAACCTCTGCAGTTGCTGAGAGAGTAGGTGCCCGTCATGTGCCGACGGTCAACAAGAAGAGTCTCAGACCCACGCTGGCGTCTCCGGGGTGATAACCCTGTTACCGAGAGTGCTATGACCGAGTGTGGCTTCAGGAGAATGCGATGAACAAGCTGTATGCGCTCGCAGTGCTCACTGCAGTGCTCGCAGGATGTGCCATGCCCGCCGCTGCCAGGAAGAGGCAGATCGAGTGGCCGGGCGAAGCCTCGACCCAGCTCATCGTCCCGCTCACCGAGGCGGGGGCTGCGCTCGCCGCCGTGGCCGCCATCCGCGAGATGGTGAGAGTCAACCCCTATCCAGACCTGTTCTTGGGCTGCTCCAGCCCCGAACAGGGCTTGGATGTCGTCGTCTTCAAGGACTCGTCGTCGGGCTTGTACTATGTCTCGCTCGTCCAACGCTTCGATCGGTGTAACCCGTGCGGATCTCCCTCTCGGGTGCTCGACGGGAACTACGAGTACGCGGTAACCCCCCAAGGCGAGGTGGTGGCCGAAGTTCTGCCGCCGGTGTATGAGGATGCGGCCTCCTCTCCCCGCCCAAGCCCGACCCCTGCCGAGCAAACAGCGCCACCTGCCGCTCCGCCCACCCCTACGGGGGGCCGGCCCGCACCGGCCCCTGCTCCGCAGCCAGCAGACCCGCCACCTGCCGTCGCGCCCGTGCAGTCACCTCCACCGGCCGAGCCTCCGGCTGCGCCCTCACCTGCTGCGCCAGCACCCATACCCCCTGCGCCAGCAGATTCGCTCAAGGGGGGAGCGACCCCAGCCGCAGGCACTCGGGCCCCAGGCGACGCAGGAACCACGGCCGACAGCACACAGGTCCCTCCGCGCGTCAGATTGGAAATGCAGGACATTCATTACGACGGGTGGACCCTCTCGGGACGAGTCCTGATGAGCCCTGTCGCGGGCAGCTTGCGCCTGGACAAACGGCTCGTCAATACCACCTCCGTGAATATCGGGCCTATCTGGGATTGCGCTCGCGAAAAACGCTTCTACTACAGGATTGCCCATGGCATTGCCCCCTTGGCCCGTCCAGAGGATCTCCTCACCCTTGAGCCTGGCCACTGGTACGGGGGCACGGTGCAGTTCCCCGTGTTCCTTGAGGGCATCACCGAGATGGGGCCGGAGTGTATCGAGGCCGAGATTTTTCTCACATCAGAGTGCAAGCGCGTCGCAAGCCAGCGCATCCGCGCCGTGCGCACCCTGGCGCAGACCCCGGATGGCGGCATACCGCAAGCGCCACGGCCCACACCGGATGCGGGCTCACCGTGAGGCGGGACACGGCGACGAGCGTCGCTGGCGCCCGGTCCAGGCGCTCCTGACGCAGAGCATCCCTCTCCTCTGCTCGCAGGAGCCGCTGCGCTCCAAGCTACCAAGGTGGCGCAAGGGGCGGGTGGCCGCTGGGACCTCGAGGTGGGACCTCCAGGTGAGCCTGCTGCAACCCACCACCCCCACCCGTGAAAGCACCGCCAGCGAGTCCGAGGAGTGCTTCTCCAGCACCTCCTCTGGCTCCGTGACCGCCAACCCATCCAAGGCGTGCCTCTCCGTGTCAAGGTGTATGCGCTCGCAGTGCTCGCAGCGGTGCTCTCGGGATGTGCCGTGCCCGCCACTGCCCGGAAGCCTCAGATCACGTGACCGGAAGAGGACGCGACCCAGCTCGTCGTTCCGTCCGCAGAGGCGGGGGCTGCGACAGCCCCGAGCAGGGACTGAATGTCATCATCTTCAAAGGCCCGACGCCAAGCCTGTATTACGTCAAGCTGATTCAGCACTTCGAGCGGTGCGGCGAACCGCCACGAAGAAGAGTGCTGGGAGGATGTCAGACAGTCCGTAGAGGGCCAAGCTGGGTTTCAGGCGGCTTGTCGGGGCAAGGTGTCAGAGCGAATTCTTTGGTTTTCTCCCAGGCAAACGTCGACAAGTTGTATGATGTTCTCGCTAAGATGCACGTCGTGGGGTTGGCTACGACGTACACGGCGACATTGAGCCAACGAGGTTGACACTTGGGAACGCTCTCATTTTTGCCATGGACCACCATCGATCGATCCTACCGCATTGGTCCATTCGAGGTGGCACCGGTTGCGATCGTTGACCGGCGCGCGAGTCGACTCAAGGATGTCGTCGAGCCGGATACAGACATGCGGAGCATCCTCTCGTCGTATCGCGACCAGCATGATCAACCGATCGCGTCTGCGACGCTTATTAGATTCGCCGACCGAAGCTGGAGCGCTGACCTCACGGAGGATGAGATCGAACGCGTGTTCGGCCTTACCGAGGCACTCGCGTTCAGTGGCTTGGCCGAGCGCGAGTTCTTCACGCACTCCGGATACTGCAACCGCGATTCGTTCACCGGAATCGTTCAGCGCTTTCGCCCAGGAGCATCGGGTGCATCTCTCCGCTCGCGCCGCCGCGATGGTGGGACCTCTTCCTATTGGTCCGCAGAATTGCTTCGTGTCCGCCAGGAACCACACATTGTGGAACTGCGCGGTTATGCGATTACCGCGCTGACAGCCCCGAGCTTCAACGCCATGGAGACCGACGAAGGATTTGATCTCGCGATCCGCGCGTTCAATGAAGCGAACACCGATCGAGCGACGATGAGTCAGACGCACGAGTTGATCTCAACCGTCAGTGCGTTCCAGCAGCTATTCGGCATTCGCGGAGGCGATGTTGCAAGTACTGCGCGAAGCTTCGCGGATGCATTGACTCGCGTCCCGCTCGCGAGCGTGAAACCCAAGAAGCCTCGAAGCGAGGAGTTCGTTGCACGGCGAGGACTGAGACAAGCCTGGATGTACGACATGGCGACCATGCGTGGCAGCGTTGCGCACGGGAATCGCCAAGGATCATACCCATCCATCTGGTCCGTGCAGGAGCACCTGCTTCTGGCTGCCTTCATATTCCCGCTCCTGGTGAAGCTGCGACTTTCAGCGAGCGGATATACCCTCACGCGAGAAGACCGGCTCGAACTCGGATTGTTCGATTACTATTTGGCAAGCGAGAACGTGCTCGCCCCAGCCAATGAACTGGACGGCGTCGCGACTTCGCACGTCTGGAGCCAGCTCCGGGCAAATCTCTGGCTCGAGATTGACATCGACTGGTAGGAGGAGCTGGAACTGGTTTCGAGTTCCAGTAAGTCAATCGTGCCCGCCGTGTGCTCTGTGCCGCCCATCAAGGCTGACTCGCATCGCACGCTTGCACGGAAGCCAGACCCAGAAGACAGACAAAGGCTGCGGTGAGGCGAACCCAGCAGACTCGGGGTGTCATGGGCTGAGTCATTCGGTGGCTCTCGTTGCTTCCAAGTCCCCATCCCTGGTCCGCTCTCCCCCTTCACGGGGTGGAACACGGGGGCGGGTACCCTCACCCCGACCCTCTCCCGTCGGGAGAGGGCAGGGTTTCACGACTACTTCTCGCGACTACTTCGCGTCCACCGTGAGGACCATCCAGCGGTCCGTGGAATGGTCGATCTTCACGTTCGCCGCGCCCGCCTCCTGCAACTGCTGCAGCACCTTCTCCAGGAACTGCAGCTGCTCCTGCGACGCGTCCACGAACACGTTCTTCGAGCCAGTGCCCTTCGCCTTCGGCTTCTTCGCCGCCGGCTGCGCCCCCGCTCCGTTCGTCAGCTCGTTCGTCGCCGCCGCCTTCAGCTGCGACGCCGCGTCCACCACCTGCGTCTCGGGCTCGGGCTCGGGCGAGGTCTCCTCGGCCTTCTCCTCCTCCTGGCTCTCCACGTCGCGCTGCGCCTGCTCACGCAGCTCGTTGAACGTCTTCGCGTTCAGCGACGCTCCGAACTTGTCCTTGTAGGCGTCCATCGCCTCGTTGCGGCTGATGTCCGGCTGGTTGCGGAAGAGCTCCAGCAGGAACGCGTGGCGCTCCTGGGCCTGGTCCTGGGAAATCCGTGCCATCTTTGAGGTCCTCGTGTGCTGCGTACTGCACAACTGCGGAACGCAGGGCGGCGCACCGTACCCGAGCCCCGTGTGGAGCGGAAGTGGTCCACGCCCTCGGCGCCTCGCGCTCCCACGCCAACGCTCCGTGTGGCTCCTCCTCACCCGGAGTCGTCCGTGAGCCCCTCTCGCAACTTGGGAATTCCTCCGTACGACAATCCCCACACAGCCTCCGTCGTCCCGTTCCGAGCCCTCCCCATGACCACCATCCAGCGCACCTCCTCCACGACAAGCACCTCTCGCCCCGAGCCGCTCCGCGCCGACGCCCGCGCGCAGACCTCCGCCCCCGAGACGGCCTCCCCGCGCAACACCCTGGCCGCCGCGCGCAACACGGACACCTTCGTGGCCCAGGCGCTGCGCTATGACGGCTCCAAGCCCGCTCCCGGCACCACCAACACCCAGGCGTGGGTTCCCATCGACGCCCCCGTGCGCGGCAGCCCGTCGAATCGCAACGCCAATACCTACAACGAGGTCCTCAACCAGTTCGCCGTGGGCAACAACCCGCGCTACACCCCGCGCGGCGGCAACACCTACTGCAACATCTTCGTGTGGGACGCCACGCGCGCCATGGGCGCGGAGATTCCCCACTGGGTGGATGGCGCCGGCAACCCCACCGGCGTGGGCAAGGGCCGCGAGCTCAACGCCAACGCCACCGTGGACTGGCTCCACCAGCACGGCGCCGAGCACGGCTGGCGCAAGGTGAGCGCCGAGGAGGCCCAGCGTCTGGCCAACCAGGGCCACCCCGCCACCGCCGTGTGGAAGAACCCGAGCGGCATCGGCCACGTCGCCATGGTGCGCCCCGGTGAGCTCACCAGCCAGGGCCCCGCCATCGCCCAGGCCGGCTCGAGCAACTTCAACAACGGCCATGTGAAGGACTCCTTCGGCAACCGCCCCGTCGAGTACTGGGTCAACGACTCGGGCAAGGCCACCGGAGGCTCGCCCTCGCCCACCCCCACGCCGACTCCGACGCCCACCCCGACTCCGACTCCCACGCCCGGCGGCTCCACCTCCGTTCCCCAGGTGGACCTCAAGCGCGGCGCCGAGGGCGCCGAGGTGAAGAAGCTCCAGGATGCCCTGGTGAAGCTGGGCTACATGACGAACGAGCAGGTGGCCACCGGCCCGGGCACCTTCGGCCCCAAGACGGAGGCCGCTGTCGCGAAGTTCCAGACGGACCACGGCATCAGCCCCAACTCGGGCATCTTCGGCCCCAAGACGCGCGCGGCGATGACCTCCGAGCTCGACAAGCTCAACCGCCCCGCCGTGCCCCAGGTGGACCTCAAGCGCGGCGCCGAGGGCGCCGAGGTGAAGAAGCTCCAGGACGCCCTGGTGAAGCTGGGCTACATGACGAACGAGCAGGTCTCCACCGGCCCGGGCACCTTCGGTCCCAAGACGGAAGCCGCCGTCGCGAAGTTCCAGACGGACCACGGCATCAGTCCCAACTCGGGCATCTTCGGCCCCAAGACGCGCGCGGCGCTCACCCAGGCGCTCGGCGGCAGCGGCGGCAAGCCCCCCTCCGGCCCCGTCACCGGCCCCACCCCCACCCCGCCCACCGGCGGCACGGATGCGGCCAAGGCGGCCCGCCTCAACGACATGCTCAAGAACAGCGGCCTGCGCGGCCAGGGCGAGCACATCCTCGCCATGTCCAAGAAGTACAACGTGCCGCCCGAGCTCGCGCTCGCCATGTTCCAGAAGGAGGCCCAGTGGAACACCACCGGCCTGGCCCCGAAGAACAACAACCCCGGCAACCTGCGCTTCGCCGAGTGGGAGCGTCAGTTCGGCGGCGTGCCCAACGGCGGCTTCACCAAGTTCCCCAGCGTGGAGAAGGGCGTCGAGGCCTACTTCCGGCTGCTCGGCGGCCCCGCCTACCGCGAGTTCGTCGACAACAAGGACTGGCAGGGCCTGGTGAACAAGTACGCCCCTCCCTCCGATGGCAACGACAGCGTCACCTACGCCCGTCAGATTACCCAGTGGATGGACAAGTACCGGGCGCAGATCAACGGCTAGTCGCCGGACCCGGGCACCCCGCATGAAGAAAGGGCCGGTCTCCTTCCAGAGGGGACCGGCCCTTCGTGCTTCAGTGCCTCAGCACCCGAGGGTGCCGCGCGGAATTACTTGCAGATCTGCCCGCACACGGCCGGGGTCTTGGCCGGGTCCAGGAAGTCCGCGCAGGTCTGGGCCTTCCGCGCGTCCGAGCAGTCCGAGGCGTTGCCCAGGTTGTACTTCTTGCCGTCGGTGCAGGCCTCGTCGTACTCCTTGCGCTCCGAGCACTTGCTGGCGGCGTAGAGCTTGGTCTTACAGTCGGCCACGCTGGTGCCGTAGATGGCCTTGAACGCATCCGAGCTCTTCACCGCATCCGACTGGCACTCGTAGATGCGGTCACAGGCCAGATCCGCGCTGGACTCGCACACAGACTCGGGCGAGACGCAGCCAACGGCGAACATGGACACGGCGGCACTGGCCACAAGGAAGAACTTGCGCATGTGAATCATCTCCTGAATGGGGAACTGCGGGGAGTTGTGCTGCAACCTCCCTGGTCCACCTCGCCCCCCTCCAAACGTGGGTGACCGTGTGACCGGAGAGTGGCGCGTTGTTAGCACTT
Source organism: Vitiosangium sp. GDMCC 1.1324 (assembly GCF_003044305.1). GTDB lineage: Bacteria > Myxococcota > Myxococcia > Myxococcales > Myxococcaceae > Archangium. Next base: position 172,195 of record NZ_PZOX01000024.1, read on the forward strand.
CGTGACGATTAAGGCGAACTTCGCGACCGCAATAGACCCCCTTGTGCGGTGCGTCATTTGATTCTTGCGCTGTGCGTCATTCCATCCCGCGCTAGTTTTTCAAGGAGAGGAAACACAGACAGGGCTCACCGGCCCTGGGGGAACACCGCCGCCACCTGGCGTAGCTGTGCGATCAACTGTCCGTCCTCGCTCCACAGCTCGGCCAGGTCATCCGCGTAGCCCTCGGCGGCGTGACGGGAGAGGCCGGTGCGCAGGTAGAAGGCCTCCGGCGAGGCCGAGGCGAGCGGCAGCGGCGCGTAGAAGTGCGCCGTGTAGTCCACCGTGGCGCCGTTGCAGAAGCCCTCCACCCGGGTCAGCGCCGCGGGCGGGTACGAATCCAACAGCCCCACCACCAGCGGCGCGTCGAGCGGCGTCGGGACGCGCGGGCGGATCCACCCTCCGAGGCGGGCCTCCTTCGCACCCGAGAAGGGCACGGCCCCCACGCACCAGCGGTAGTCGAAGTGCGCGGCGAAGGTGGGCAGCATCTCGCTCGACATGGGACGGACGTCAGAGGGAGGCGGCGCCCGGGGCGGCTTCGCGTCCGTGTAGACGAGCGGTGTGTCCCGCGACAGGGCGAAGGTGGCGCTCGCGAGGCACGCCACCTGTCCCGCCTGCTCCACTCGCGCGGACAGGTGCGTCACCTGGCGGCCGGCGCGCTCGAGGCGGACGGAGAGGGTGGCCTCGCCCTCCGTCACGGGAGCGCAGAAGTGCACGGTGAGCGAGCGCGGCGCACGGGCCGGCTCGTTCAGCTCGCGCATCATCGAGCGCAGCAGGGAGCCGCCGAGCATTCCGCCAAAGGCGCCGCGCCCCTGGAACCATTCCGGGCGGATGTGGCTGAGGTAGCGCCCCTCGCCGAGCGGGCTCCAGGTGGTGGCGGTGACGAAGGGGGATGACTCCGAGGTGTTCGAGGACATGGGCGAACCCTAACCAGGGCGAGGAGGACGGGCACGCTCCGTGATGGGGATGCGCGGGCGGTGTGCGTACGGGGCGTGTCAGCGGGGTGGGCCGGTGCGTACGCGGTGTGACGGTGGGCGGGGGGCGGCGCTCGCAACGTCCCGCTTCTCCTGGACGGCCCGAGTGCATGGGGGTTGCAATGGGCGGTGACATGCACGGTGTGGTGGGTGTGATGACGGCCCTGGTGATGGCGGCGGCCCCGGCCGGAGAGGGCGCGGCCGAGGGCGCTCCGGAGGAGGGTGATTCCTGGCATGAGAGCGCCCGCGTGTTCGTGGGCGTGGCGGTGCCGCTGGCGCCCGGGGGGTTCGCGCTGGAGGGAGAGCGGGAACTGGATGACCGGTTCACCGCGACCCTCGGGCTGCGGGGCTCCTTCGACCTGGGAGGGTGGAGCCGCGTCTTCGACGACTCGAGCCCGGCGTACCTGCGGCTGGGAGTCGAGCCGGGCGTGCGCTTCTACGTGACGGGCTCGGCGCTGGATGGGATGTGGTTCGGCCCCCGGCTCGAGCTGATGCACTCGTGGCAGGACGCGAGGGATTCCGAGGGAAGCGCGGTGGGGGGCTCGCGGCGGGACTGGGACCTGGGAGGCGCGCTGCTCACGGGCTACAGCGTGCGCCTGGGCGAGGGTTTCACCGTGCAGGGCGCGCTGGGCGTGGGCGCGTTGTACCGGCCTCCCCACTCCGGCTCCAGTCCGTGGAGCGTGACCGTGGGGTACAGGGCCGAGCTCTGCCTCGGGTGGTCCTTCTGAGAGGGTGCGGCTAGCGTCCTGTCCCCTCATGTCCATGTCCACTTCGCGGATGTGTCTGGCCGTGGTGTTGCTGTGGGGGCTCGCGAGTGCGGCGTACGGCGCACCACCTGTCCGGGAGGTGGTGGCCACGCAGGTGATGGCCGCGGACACGCTGCGGGGGCATACCCTCAGTCTGCTCGCACGGGGAGAGGTGGCGGAGGCCATCGACTACTGGGTGCTGACCACGGGAAAGGAAGCCCCCTCGTGGCTGTTGGCCCTCAGGACGGCATTTGATGTGGGCAAACAGGAGGCGGGGAAGTGTCAGGGGGTGGCGCGGTCCATCTACACGGCCTTCACCCAGCTGAGAGGCAAGCCGGAACTCGTTGAGCTGCGGACCCGATCCGCCCAGGAGGTTCCCTACATCATGTTCAAGATGGTGAACGGCCGGGACATGAATCTATCGCTCAACGGCTACCATCTCTTGGTCAGGATGAACGACCGGGCATACGACGCCTACACCGGGGCAGCGGGGATGCCCTGGGCGGAGTACTTGAGCAGGTTGGGTGCTCAGTCGGCGATCACCCAGAAGGTCGTTGAAGTCGTGACGGAGGCCCCATGAGCCAGCGGTCTATCTCTCACTCCGAGGTGAAGCCCGCCGTTCCCCTGCTGGACGTGCTGCTGCGCATCCGCGAGGACATTCGGAACCACACGGTGGGGCCGTACCTATACATCGGCATGCCCGATGTGAGTCGGATCGAGTGTTTTGTCGTGGGTTATGCGGAATGCCTTCGGTCATTTGGTGTCGAGAAGGGGGCGGATGCGCTCTTCGGTGAGTGGTTTCGCGACGTCAAGAAAGCCTGGCCGGGCCAGGGTTGGGCAAAAGCCTATCTGGAGGAGTTCCACGGCGACCAGGAGCGTGCCCTGCGCAAATACCTGGACTTCGTCGCCGAGTTCCGAGCCCTTCCTCCCGAAGGACTGGCCGCCATTCCGTGGCGCTACGGCGGCGAGCACCCCGCGACCCAGGTGCCCTCCTGGACTCCCATCCACCCGCCCAAGCCCACGTTGGACCTGCTGCTGGAGGTCCGCCGGGTGATTGGCGATGTGCCTGGGCGGCTGGGCCTGTTCATCGGCTACATCGACGTGCGGCGGATGGCTGGCTTCATTGAGGGTTACCGGTTGTGCCTGGCCCTCGCGGGTGCCCGGGACGAGGAGTACGCCCGATTCGAGCGCTGGCTTCAGGAGGACAAGGGCCTCCCGCCGGGGCAGGAGTGGACACTGCCGCTCCTCCAGGCCTGTCAGGGAGATGCGGAACAGGCCATCCGCCGGCTCCTCGAGTATGCCGTGGAGTTCCGTTCGCGAGCGCCGAGCGCTCCCGGCGCGGTGTGAATCGCGCCCCTCGTCCCCGCTTCGTTGCGCCTCACCGCCAACACTCGTGGCACGGCTGGCACGCGGCTCGTCCTCCTTCCGTCGTCCACCGGAAGGAAGCGGCCCTGCCGTGTTTGCCGCAGGGCCCGCGCTCGCGCCACCGTGGGCGGACATGGACTCCTTCCAAACCCTGTCCTTCGACTCTCCTGGCGCCTGGGCCATGGCGGGAGCGGGCCGCTTCGTCTCCGCCGGCCCCGGTCTGCTCGAGTCCGAGGGCGGCCCCGGTCTCCTCTGGTACACCCTCGCGGAGTTCTCCGACTTCCGGCTCCAGGTGGACTGGCTCGCCCATGCGCTCGAGGACAACTCCGGTGTCTTCTTCCGCTTCCCCACCGCCGAGCTCGCGCGCAAGCAGCCCGACTGGAAGGCCGGCTTCGAGGTTCAAATCGACGAGCGCGGTGTGGATCCCGAACACGACACCCTGGGCAGTCCCCTGCACCTCACCGGCGCCCTCTACATGCTCGCGCCCGCGGTGCTGAAGGCCTCGCGCCCCCTGGGCGAGTGGAACACCTTCGACATCCTCGCCGGAGGCTTGGAGCTGCGCGTCGTGCTCAACGGCGTGGAGGTGTGCACTTCCACCGCGCCCGCGTACAAGCCTCGCGCCGGCCGCATCGGTCTGCAGGCGCACCATGCGGGCTCGCGGGTGCGGTTCCGCGCCCCTCGTCTCCAGCGGCTCTGAGCTCGACTCCTACAACGGGTTGAGGGGCAGCCCGAGCTTCAGCCTCACCAGGAGGTAGGTCCATCCCAGCATGCTGAGGCCTCCGAGCATCATCGCCTCGAGCGCCTGTGCCTTCTTGCCCACGGGCGGGTGCGCCTCGGGATTCACCCGGCGCAGCGCCGCCCATCCGAGCAGAACCGCCACCGGCGCCGCCACCGGCACGAGCAGGCCCACCAGTCCGCACAGCAGCGCCCGGCTCGCCAGCGGGTTGTTCCCGTGTGCCTCCCACAGCCGCTCCAGGCGTCCGGGGTCCACCTCCAGGCGGAAGAAGAGCTGGCTGCGCGTACTGGAGAACGCCGCCAGCGCGAGCGCCATCGGCGGTGCCATCAACAGCACCACGTGGAGCGCCTCACGGTCCTTGAGCAGCAGGCCCACCATCCACGCGGGCGGCAGCAGCAGCAGCGCGGGCCTCGCCAGCCTCACGCCGAGGAACCACGCCGTCACCACCACCGCGTCCGCCCCCGCCAGCACCGCCCAGTTCCACATCCCATCCAGCCCCATGGTGATGCACAGGGCCACGTGCGCTGGCGCGCTGAGCATCATCAGCCACGCCCACGTGTCCCGCTTCCCCCACAGCCGCACGCGCAGCTCCTCCAGGTAGCTCACCTCGGGCCGGCGGCCGCACGCCTCGCAGTAGGCCCGCTCGCCGTGCCGGATGGTCTCGGGCTCGCAGAAGAAGGCGCCGCAGCGTGCGCACGTGCCCACGGCCGGGCGCTCGGGATGGAGGGCGCAGAGTGTCGCGGAGGAGCTCATGGGGCCGCAGACTCGCACGCCCTCGCCGCGGCGCGGTGTCTCAAAGCGCCCCCTGCCCGAGCCCCTTCCTGGCGGGCGCTGCTCGACTCGGAGTCCCACGAGGCAGCCGTCCCTGGGTGCCCACCGCCACCCGCGTCTCCACCTTGGAGGGTGCGGGGGATGGCGATGAAACGGCTCTTCTTCTCCCTGGCGGCTTTTCTCCTCCTGGCCACCCAGGCGCACGCCGAGGTGTCGGCGCAGCGGCTCTACACCGCCGAGGGTGTCATCTCATCGGTGGACTCGGGCCAGGTCGTGCTCCGCACCCACGAGGGCACGCTGGACTTCGACCTCAACGGCTCGGTCCACATCTTCCGGGACGGCCAACGGGTGTCTGCCGAGTCCCTCCAGCCTGGAGAGCACGCGCGGGCCACCTACCAGGAGAGCCGGGACGGCGTCCTCGATGATGAGGTGCTCGTCCGGCTGGAGCTGACCTCGTCGGAGGAGCCCGAGCCCTAGCCGCTCGCGTACCGGGCGTGCGAGCCAGGGCCCGTCCCTCCCCGGGAAGCTTGGAGTGCTCCGGGCTCGCCCCACATTGAGTCTCGGAGGGCCGCGCAACCTCGCGCGTCCTCATTCCACGAGGAGCCCGTCACCATGGCCGGGAAAGAGAAACCGAGGAAGTACGATCCCCTGCACCCGAAGGAGCTGGAGGACCGCAAGCCCCCCTTCCATCCGGACCGGGTCGAGCGCGGGCTCGAGGCCGATGATACGCGGCGGCTCTACGCCGCGGACTCCATCCACCCCACGCGCGAGCTGAAGTTCAGCCTGGACAGCGATGGTCCCGTGGGCGGCTACGTCCCCGAAACCGACACCGCCATCGAGGACGCCGACGAGGAGGTCCGCGAGCTCCGCGGCCGCGAGGAGCTGGACAAGGACCGTGAGGAGCCCGAGGACTGAGGGCCGGGTGTACCGGCCCCCACCTCGGGGTGCTACCGCTTCACCGTCGGCGAGGCCACCGGCTCCTTCGGCGTCAGCTTGCCGAGCTCCAGCGGGCCCACCTGCTGCTGGATGACCTCGGGGTCTCCCACCAGCACCACCTGCATGGCGTCCGGAGCCAGGTAGGCCTCGGCCACGCGCTGCACCTCGGCGGGCGTCGCCTTCTGCAGCCCCTCCACCGTGCGCGCGAACTCGTCCATGGGCCTGCGCAGGAAGAAGAGCTGCGAGGCGCTCGAGCCCAGGCCCTCCACCGTCTCGAATTCGCCCGGGAACGCGCGGATGAGGCCCTCGCGCGCCGCCTCCAGCTCCTTCTGGGTGATGGGACGCTCGCGAATCCCCTTCAGCTCGTGGAAGAACTCGGTGAGCGCCGGGCCCGTCACGTTGGCCCGTACCGCCGACGAGGCCGTCAGCGGACCCACGCCCAGTCGCGCATCCGCGCTCGCCCCCGCCCCGTAGCTGTACCCCTTGTCCTCACGCAGGTTCATGTTCAGCCGGCTGCCGAAGAAGCCGCCGAACACCGTCGTGGCCAGCTCCAGCGGGTACTCGTCCGGGTTGCCCACCGCCACGCCCGGCCGGCCCAGCACCATCACCGTCTGGTCCAACCCCGGCTTGGGCACGAACACCACCTGCTGCCTCGGTGGCACGGGCGGCGTGGGCGGCACCGGGGGCGGCGTCCCGCTCCCCCTCCAGTCCCCGAAGTACTTCTTCGCCAGCGCCACCGCCTCGTCCAGCGTGACGTCTCCCGTCATCACCAGCGCGGCGGCCTTGGGGCCCACGTTCTTCTGGTAGAAGGAGCGCACGTCCTTGAGCGTCACCGTGTCCACGGTGGCCGGCAGTCCGCTCACCGGGTGCCCGTAGGGATGCTCCGGGCCAAACACCGTGTCCAGGTACGCCTGCTGCGCGAGGAAGCCCGGGCTGCCCATGGCGCGCACCAGCTCGGCCAGTTGCAGCTTCTTGCGCCGGTCGAAGTCCTTCTGCGCCAGGTTCGGCTTGCGCGCCACGTCCGCCAGCAGTGCCAGCACCGCGTCCGCGTTGCGCTTGAGCACCCGCGTCCCCAGCGAGGCCCCATCCGCGTTGACGCTCACCGCGGGCGACACGCCCAGGTCCTGGAAGGCCTGGTCCAGCGCCTGCGAGTCCTTGCCCGCCGCGCCCTCCAGCATCGTCTTGTAGGTGATGTCCGCCAGGCCCGCCTTGCCCTGCGGGTCCTCCGAGCCTCCCGACGCGAACGCCACGCCCACGTAGGCCAGCGGCAATTCCTTGCGCGTGCTCACCAGCACGGTGAGCCCGTTGTCGAGCTTCGCCTGCTCGAACTTTGGCAGCACCAGCTCGGGCGGCTCGCCCGGCTTCGGAGGCTGGGCGCGGAAGGCCTCGGGGTCCGGCGCGGGGGTGGAGGGCGTCTCGGGAGCGGGCGGGGGCGTCTCGGGGACGGGCTCGGGAGCCGTTCTACACGCGGCGGCGAGCGCCAGGACGGACACGGCGACGAACAGGCGGCGCATCAGCGGGTCTCCTTAGCGGCGGAGATGGGGCTCTTCTGGGAGGGCACGGCGTGCAGCACCACGCGGGCGTCGGGCTTGAGGTACTCGCGGGCGAAGTCCCGCACCTTGTCCGGCGTCACCGCGTCGTAGCGCGCCAGGTCCTCGTTGAGGTAGCCCGGGTCTCCCTCGTAGTGGTTGTAGCTCTGCAGCGTGTCCGCCTTGCCGCCGAAGCCGCCCACCGACTGCAACCCCGCCAGCATCTGCGTCTCGAAGCGCGAGCGCGCCCGGTTCAGCTCCTGCGGCTGGATGCCGTCGCGGCGCACCTCGTCCAGCACGGCGTCGATTTCCTTCGCGAGCGCGTCGCTGGAGACGCCGGGCCGGGCCACGGCCTCGATGGTGAAGACGGACTGGGCGCCGAGGCTCTGCTGGCTGGCGCTCACGCTCTGGGCCAGCTCCTTGTCCTGCACCAGGCGCTTGTAGAGGCGGCTGGACTTGCCGGTGCCCAGCGCGTTGGCGAGCACGTCCGCGGTGGCATCGCCCTCGGTGAGGTACGACGGGGTGAGCCAGGCCATCGTCACCATGGGCAGGGTGCCCACCTTCTCGTCGTGGCGGATGACCGTCTCCCGGGTGACCTTCACCGGGGCCACCTGGGGCTTCTCCGGCTTGGGGCCGCTGGGCAGCGTGCCGAAGTACTTCTCGATGAGGGCGCGGGCCTGCTGCTCGTCGAAGTCCCCCACCACCGCGAGCGTGGCGTTGGCGGGCGCGTACCACTTGCGGAAGAAGTCCTTCACCTCGCCCACGGTGGCGGCGTCCAGGTCCTCCATCGAGCCGATGACCTTACCGTGGTACGGGTGGGGCGCCGGGAAGAGCGCCTTCCACAGCTTCTCCTGGGCGAGGCCGTAGGGGCGCGTCTCGGTGCCCTGGCGGCGCTCGTTCTTCACCACCTCCTGCTGGGTGCGCAGCTTCTTCTCGTCCAGCGCGTCCAGCAGGAAGCCCATCCGGTCGCTCTCCAGCCACAGCGCCGTGGCGAGCTGGTTGCTGGGCACCGTCTCGAAATAGTTGGTGCGGTCGAAGTTGGTGGTGCCGTTGAGGTCGTTGGCGCCGAGCTGCTCGAGCATCGCGATGTGCACGTCATCCGGCACGTGCTTGGAGCCCTGGAACATCATGTGCTCGAAGAGGTGCGCGAAGCCGGTGCGGCCCGGCTGCTCGTTGTAGGCCCCCACGTGGTACCAGACGTTGACGGCCACCACGGGCAGCTTGGGGTCCCTGGCGAGGATGACCTCGAGGCCGTTGGGCAGCGTGTACTTCTCGTAGGGGATGGCCAGCGCCTCGCGCCCCGGTGCCAGGGGCTTCGCCTCTTGTTGCTGGGCGAAGGCCGGAAGGCCGAGGGCGAGGACGGTGGCGGCGATGAGCGCTTTCATGCGGAGCGGATGCCTCCTCGTGGTTCAGGAAGAATCCGCTTACCACGCAAATTGTTCCCCGCGGAGCACGAATGCCCTCCCTGTCGGGTCCGGTGTCCGGAACCGGCTCTCACGGGTCTCAGGCGTCCCGGCGGAACAGCAGCGTCACGTTGGTCCCCCCAAAGCCAAACGAGTTGCTCATCACCGCGTCCACCCGGCGCTCGCGTGCCTGGTTGGGAACGCAGTCCAGCCGGATGCGAGGGTCCTGCCGCTCCAGGTTGATGGTGGGCGGGAGCACGCCCCGGGTCAGCGCCAGGATGCTGATGGCTGCCTCCGCCGCGCCGGCCGCCCCGTTCATGTGGCCCGTCATCGACTTGGTGGAGGACACCGCCAGCGACGGGAAGTGCTCGCCGAACACCGCCTCGATGGCCTCGGCCTCCAGCGCATCTCCGATGTCCGTGGAGGTGCCGTGGGCATTGAGGTACCCCACCTCCGCCGGGTTCATGCACGCGTCCTTGAGCGCCAGCCGCATGGAGCGCTGTGCGCCCTCGTGGCCCGGCGCCGGAGAGGTGACGTGGTGGGCGTCACTGCTGGCCCCGTAGCCCGCGAGCTCCGCGTAGATGCGCGCTCCCCGCTCCAGTGCGTGCTCCCGCTCCTCGAGCACCAGCATCCCCGCTCCCTCCGCGATGACGAAGCCATCCCGGTCCACGTCGAAGGGCCGGCTGGCCTTGTCCGGGGCGTCGTTGCGCGTGGAGAGCGCCTTCATGGCGTTGAAGCCAGACACGGCCAACAGGGAGATGGGCGCCTCGGAGCCGCCCGCCACCGCCACATCGAAGTCACCCCGCTCGATGCCCCGCATCGCCTCGCCAATGGCGTGCGCGCTGGTGGAGCAGGCCGAGTTGGTGGCCCAGCTCGGGCCCTTGAGCCCGTGCCTCATGGAGATGTAGCCCGCCGAGAGGTTGACAATCATCTGGAGGATGAAGAACGGGCTCACCCGGTCCGGGCCCTTCTCGAGCGCCTTCCGGTACGTCTCCTCCAGGGAAGAGATTCCGCCAATGCCGCTGCCGACGATGGTCGCCACGCGCTCGGCGTTCTGGGGCGTCACCCGGAAGCCCGAATCCTTGAGGGCCATGTCCGATGCCGCCACCGCGAGGTGCTCGAAGCGGTCCATCCTCCGCAGCTCCCGCCGCTCGATGAAGTCCTCTGGCTTGAAGTCTGGCACCTCGCCCGCGAAGCGCGTCTCCAGCGCGCTCGCATCGAACAGGGTGATGGGACGGACGCCGCTGCGGCCCTGGACCAGGCTGCTCCAGCTCGCCTCCACGCCGGTGCCGCATGGGGTGATCAGCCCCAACCCCGTCACCACCACCTGCCTGCGTTTCGGGGGCCTCTCTTGAAATCGAACGGTCGTATGATTTTCGGGCATGCGGTGTCCTCATGGGGACGTCGTGGGGAAAAGGGGTCAGGTCATGACCGGGGCCAGGAGCTCGTCGAACGCGGCGCGTGCGTGCTCGTAGGCCCGGGGATTGCGCAGCAGCCGGTGCGAGTGGTGGAAGCTGAGCAGCAGCCCCTGGATGGAGAAGGCCAGGCGGTGCACATCGAGCTCGGCGCGGATCTGCTTCTGCTCCTGGGCCTGGCGCGCGAACTTGACGACCAGGAGGAGCAGGCTGCGCATCTGCGCCACCACGGCATCCCGCACGGGCCCGGGGCAGTCATCCACCTCGGAGGAGGCGGACAGGAGGATGCAGCCGCCGGGGACCTCGGGGCGGCTCAGCCAGGACAGCCAGCGCTCGAACAGCTTGCGCAGGCGCGGCAGCCCGGGCTCCAGCTGCAACGCCGGTTGGACCACCGTGGTGTGGAAGGCCTCCGAGGTGTAACCGAGCACCTCAATCTGGAGGCTCTCCTTGGAGCCGAAGTGGGCGAAGAGGCCGCCCTTGGACATCTCGGTCTCATCGGCCAGCCGGCCAATGGTGAGCGCCTCCAGACCTTCCCGGCTGGCCACCCGCACGGCGGCGTCCAGGATGCGCTGGTGCGTCTGTTCTCGTTTGCCCATGGTGTCGGCCGTCCGCTCCGGAAGTGCGCGGATTATTACGACCGTTCGATTTTCGGTGCAACCCGGAGAGAAGCACCCGGGGCCTCCGGCTACGCCTCGTCTTGTTTCTCCGCCGGGGAGGGGGGCTTGTGCGCCGGCAGTTGCAGGCGCAGGCGGGCTCCACCCTCTGGACGGTTCTCCGCGCTCAGCGTCCCGCCGAAGCGCTCCACCAGCTCGCGCGAGATGGACAGCCCCAGGCCCGTCCCCTTCTCCGGCCCCTTCGTCGTGAAGAAGGCCTCGAAGAGCCGCGGGAGCGCGTCGGGGGGGAAGCCCGGGCCGTTGTCCTCCACCAGCAGCGCCACCCAGCCCTCCCCCGCCACTCCTGACACCCGCACCTCGCCGCCCCGCACCTTCGCCTCCTCCAGCGAGTCCCCCGCGTTCACCAGCAGGTTGAGAATCACCTGAGCCAGCCTTCGCCTCGTCGCGAAGACCTCCGGGAGCTCCGATGGCACCTCCACCTTGAGCTTCGCCACGTTCTTCAGCCGCACCGCCGCGAGCCTCGCCGCATCGGACACCACGTCCGCCAGCGCGCACTCGCTGGGCTCCTCCGCGTCCATCCGCGAGAAGCCCTTCAGGTCCGTCACAATCTGCCGGATGCGCAGCACGCCCGAGCGCGTCTCGTCGAACACCTCGCGCAGCTCCTGCCGGGCCTCCTCTGGAAGGCCGTGCGCCAGGACCTCGGTGCGCAGGAACTCCAGGTTGGAGCTCACGAAGGCCAGCGGGTTGTTGATTTCATGCATGACGCTGGCCGCCAGGCGCCCCACCGTGGCCAGCTTCTCCGATTGCAGGCGGTGGCTCTCGGCCATGGCCTGTTTCTCCAGCGACTCGCGGCGGGCGCGCTCCAGCCGGGCCTCGCTCTCCGCGGCCTGCGCCTTGCGCACCTGCGCCGCGCCGTACACCCCGAAGAAGGTGGACGAGCCCACCATGCCGACCCACGTCAGCGCGCGCAGCAGCCCCGCGTGCCCCAGCAGGTGGATGGCCATCACGCCCAGCGCACAGGTGATGCCGCAGAGGATGGCGGGCCTCGAGCTGCGTGGCAGGACGAGCGCCAGCAGCAGCGGAAGGGTGGGCACCAGGTTCAGGTACGGACTCGAGCTGCCCCCGGTGAGGTAGACGAGGCTCAAGAGGAAGACGCAGTTGAGGACGCTGTTGAGCTCCGTGAGCCGCTCCACCCAGGGCGCGCTCAGCCTCCGCAGCAGCCAGGTGTAGAGGAGCAGATCCATGGCCCACCCCACCCGCGCCAGCAGGGTCGGCAGGCTGGGAGGCTCCAGGACGAGCAGGTCCATCGGGTACAGCAGGACGATGACCCCGGCGAACACCAGGTTCGTCTTGCGCCGCCGAGCGTTCTCGTGGCTCGGCTCCCGGTGTGTGCTCAGGCCTTCCTCCGGGGCGGGCGACGGGCGATGCATGGGGGCGGCAGGGCTCCAACGGCGATGTGGACTCGGGGGATGATACGACGTGCGCGGTAGGCCTGCACAGGAGAACCTTTCACCGCCGGGTGGCGATCACCACGCGCAGCCCATAGTGGGAGTAGGGCTCGGGCAGGGCGTCGCGCCGGACGTCCACGCCGAAGCCCCGGGCCTCCAGGAGCGCCCGGGCGCGCGGCAACAGGAAGGTCAGGTAGTACATGACGAAGGGCGGACTCCAAAGCGCGTTGCGCACCCGCATGGCCGCGTTGAAGGCCCGCGCCATCCAGTAGCCGGGACGCAGCGCCGAGGGCTCCTCCCCGGTGATGAAGACGAAGCGGCCCCCCGGGCGCAGCACCCGGTGGATGGCGTCCACCAGCCTCGGCTCGTCCTCCTCGAGGATGTGGCCGAAGGCGCCGAAGCTCGTCACCAGGTCGAACTCCTCGCGCCAGGGCAGCGCCAGCGCATCGCCTCGCACGAACTCCAGCGCGGCCTCGCCCGGGGCGTCCGCCAGCAGCCGGCGCGCTTCGTCCAGCATCCCCTGGCTCAGGTCCACCCCCACCACGCGCTGGCGGCACAGCGGCCGCAGGTAGCGCATCGCCGCCCCCGTGCCGCAGCACACGTCCAGCGCGCTCTGCACTCCCCCCGGCGGCCCCACCTGCTCCAGGCTCGCCTTCAGGAGGCTCTCCGGCGTGCGGAACGGCGTGTACTCGAACTTCGGCGCGAGCAGATCATAGCCCCGCTCCACCGAGCTGAGGCCCTGCTGGAGGAGCTCCACGAAGCTGGGTCCCTTCGGGTGGAACATGTGCGCGCCCCTGTGGCCCGGGAGCTGCCCCGGGATGAATCCCGTGAATGATACCGTGGACGGTGGACGTTGAACCTGGACGCTCGGGGTGGACGCCAGCGTGCGGGGGGATGGACGTTCAGCGGGAGCGGGGAAGCGAGAAGAAGAAGGTGATGCCCGGCTGGCCGGGGGCGTGGCCGTGGACGCCCAGGGAGCCGCCGTGGCGCTCGATGATTTCGCGCGAGATGTAGAGGCCCAGGCCCAGGCCCGGCTGGTGGATGGAGGAGGACAGCCGGTGGAAGCGCTGGAAGAGCAGGGCATGCTCTCCGGCGGGAATCCCGGGGCCCTCGTCGGAGACGGAGACGCGGAAGGTGCCCTCCCACCCGGAGAGCCGCACGGTGACGCGGGCCTCGGGCGGGGTGTACTTCATGGCGTTGTCGAGCAGGTTGGCGAGCACCTGTTCAATCCGCTCCCGGTCCGCGGCCACCCAGGCGATGCCCTCGGTGAGCTCCACCTCCAGGTGGCGCAGGGGGTACTGCTGGCGGAAGTCGTTGGCCACGTCGGCCACCAGGGCGCGCAGGTCCACCGGCCGCTGGCGCATGAGGAGCTGGCCGCGCTCCAGCCGCGAGGCGTCGAGCAAGTCCTCGGCGAGCCGGGTGAGGCGGTGGGTGTAGCGCTCCATGCGCGAGACGAGGGTGACGTCGGAGACGGGCTCGTGGCGCTCGAGCTGGCGCCGGGCCTGGGTGAGCACCAGGTGCAGCGAGGTGAGGGGCGTGCGCAGCTCGTGGGCGGCGATGTTGAGGAACTCGCTCTTGGTGCGATCGGCGGCCTCGGCGGAGTCCTTGAGGCGCAGCAGCTCGGCGGTGCGCTCGCGTACGCGCACCTCCAGCTCGTCGCGCGTCTTCTGGAGGGCGGCCTCGGCGCGCTTGCGGTCGGTGATGTCCAGGACGGTGCCCACCAGCCCCGCCACCCGCCCCCCCTCGTCCGTGTACGTGGCCTTGTAGAAGATGACGTCGCGCACCTCGCCGGAGCCGAAGCGCACCGAGGACTCGTACGTCTGGAGGCCGGGATGGTCGAAGAGCTCCTGGTCCTTGGCGGCGTAGCGCGCGGCGAGCTCGGGCGGGGACAGCTCCCAGACGGACTTGCCTTCAATGGCCTCGCGCGGGGTGCCGAGCATCTCCCCGAAGGCGCGGTTGCAGCTGCCGTAGAGGCCGTTGGCCGTCTTGTGGAAGACGGGGTTGGGGATGCTGTCGATGAGCGTCTGGAAGAAGCGGACCTGCTCGCGCAGGGCCCGGTCGCGCTCCGTCATCTCCACGCCGGTGAGGACGAGCAGGGCCTCGGCGCCGGGCGTGTCGGGCAGCAGCCGGGAGGTGCTCCACTCGAGCAGCCGCTTCCGGCCCGAGCGCGTGAGCCAGGGGCCCTCGTGGCGCGCGGGGTGGGGGCCCTCGACGAGCCGCGCGAGGGCGGTGCGCTCCGTCTCCTGCCCGGGTGCCAGCAGGGCGAGCTCCTCCAGGCGCAGGCCCCGGACGTCGCGGGTGGCGCACCCGAGCAGCCGCTCCCCATGGCGGTTGAGGTGGAGGATGCACCCCTTGGCGTCGAGCACCAGGACGAGCGCGTGGACGGCGTCGAGGAGCGCGGCGGGGCCTGGCCCGAGCAACGGTTCGGGGCCGGCCGGGTCGTGGAGGTGCGGCGACGAGGCCATGCAGCGCAGCATAGCGACATCAATCCCCGGAAACGGGGCCGCTTTTCTCCGGGAGTGAAGCCCGGCCCGAGGCCAGGCGGCCGGGCCGGGCACCGCGAGGAGGCCTCCGGTGCTCACTCAGTGCAGGGAGGGTGCGGGCTCCTGCTGCACGCTGCTGGGGACGCCGGTGCGGGCCTCGAACTCGTTGCAGCCGCTCATGCCGGAGACCTTCAGGTCGAACTCCCGGAGCTCGGGCTCCGTGCACTGGGCGACCTCGGCGTCACCCGGGTTGGGGTGGTGGCTGTCGAAGTAGCGGCAGCCCTTGCAGTTGCCCCAGTTCTTTTCCGCCATGGCTTCCTCCCTCGTGGGCGGGATTGCTTCTTCGAGGGTGGAGGCGGAGCGGGACGGCAACAAGCGGCGCCTGCCCCGCCCTTCGAGGGAGAGGCGGGCGGCTTCGTGAGACACTGGCCCCATGGCCTCCGCCGATGCCCCGAGCGCCACCGTGCCCCGCTGTGCCGTCCACCCCGAGTCTCCGGCCGGAGGCATCTGCGGGCGCTGCGGCGGCTTCTTCTGTGATGCGTGCGCCACCTGGGTGCTGGGGGCCGTGTACTGCACCGCCTGCGCCGCCCTCCCCGAGGTCAACTACCTGGAGACCTTCCGGCTGAAGCTGTGGGGCCGGCGGGACTCGTGGGCCTGGATGCTCGGCTTCTGGGGGCTCGTGGCGCTGGGGCTCGGTGCCGTGCTCCTGTTCGGCGGGGACACCTTCGCCGGAGTGCTCGCGCTCGCCTGCGCGGGGGTGGGCGTGGGGTGTTTCTTCCGCCAGGGGTGGGCCCGCGTGGGGCTGCTCGCCGTGCCCGCGGGCATGGTCGTGGCGGGCCTCGTGCGCGAGGACCCCGCGCTGGGGCTGCCCTCCCTCTTCCTGCTCGGCCTCGCCTACACCGTCCATCAGGATCCCCGGCACCGGCTCTTCTTCCGCCTGCCCCTCCCGGACGCCGTCCTGCTGCGGCTGTGGGACCGGTTCGAGAACAACCCGCTGGCGCGCCTGGGCCTGCAGCTCGGGCTCTACGGGGTGCTGGTGCCGGTGTTCGCGCCGCTGGCGCTGGGGCTCGGCTTCGTCGCCCTGCGGCGCGTCAATCCCGAGGCCCGGCCACCCATTGGCCACGGAGGCCAGGCGCTCGCCGCGATGGGACTGGGGCTCGGCTCGCTGGTGCTGTGGGTGGGCCTCTTCTGGCCGCGGCTCTCCGAGCTGCTGCACGCGCTGTTCGCCGCGGGGTAGGAGATTCCGCACGGCCCCCTCCAGGTGGAGGCTACCTGAAGGGGGCCCGTTCCCGAGCGAGGTGGGGGGCAACCACCTTGTGCGGACCGGCACTCCTGGCGCGTGGATGTGGAGCAACACCAGGTGCGGCGGTTCGGGCGGGGTACGGTACGAGGACCCCACGAGCTGGACATCGGCCACACACCCCTGGTGCGGGGGCCCGGTTCGCGGGGGGCGGGCTACTCCCGGACCTTGCGCAGGTCTCCGCTGTACTTGATGTTGCGCTTCAGGGTGTTCACGGCGCCGGTGCACTCGCCGCTGGCCTGGTCGTCGATGCTCAGCACGTTCTCGGTGAGCCGCAGGTCGCCCTTCTGGAGACACCTGCCCACGGGGAGGCCCTCGAGCCACGCCTGGGGCTGGAGGAGCGCGAGCATCTCGTCACCGGAGCCCACGGCGATACCGGGGGTGGACTCGAAGCGCGCGTCCTCGCTGAAATGGAGCCTCAGGTCCAACGTGTTGACGGTGTCCTCCTGGGTGAAGGTGGCCTTCACCACGAGGCTGTAGCTCATGAGCAGCTCTTCGGAGGGGGCGTCGCGCTTGGCGTCCATCAAGGGGTTGTCCTCCAGGCGGAAGTCGATGGCCTTGTAGGTGCCCGAGGGCAGGCGCAGGCTGGAGAGGTCCGGGGTGGTGGTGCCCGTCATCAGGTCCACGAAGATGGGACCGGGGAGGAGCACGTCGCTCGAGCCGCTGCCGGAGTCCCCGCGCGAGCAGGTGGCGTCCGGGGGCAGGCCGCGCACGTCGGAGCAGCCGGAGCCCTGGGGCAGCCTCAGGTGGATGTCTTCGAGGCGGAGGAGGGCCTCGGTCAGCGTGAAGGTGACGCCGTCGCTGGAGTGGAAGGTGGGGGCCTGGGGCTCGTCCACGGAGAAGCGCAGGGAGGCACCCTCACCTCCCTCGCAGGCGGTGAAGGCCAGGGTGGTGGCGGACAGCAGCATCCGCCGGAGCGAAGGAGTGCGAAGGTTCATGGTCACCTCTGGAGTGGGTGTTGGGCCGACCTGCCCCCCTGTCGCTGGGGGGAGGACCCTCTCCATGGGATATCGGCCACACGCCTGTGACTGTTGCGGGTGTAGGCCGGGGCGGCGGGCCGGCGCATGGCGAAAGGCGTGGCCCTGTTCGTGGCGGACAGTCCCGGTGAGGGGGGCGGGGCCCGTGAGGACGGCAGGTTAGACTGGGGAAACCCTGGCCGTCGGAGGAGTCCCATGAGGCATGCCCGAGCCGTGTTCCTCGCGCTGGCGCTGGCCGCCACGCCCGCCGTGGCGAAGCCGCCGAAGGAGGGTAAGCGCATCTCGCTGGACGTGACGCGGGCCAACGTGCACGACGTGCTGCGGATGCTCGCGGACGTGGGCCGGCTGAACCTGGTGGTGTCCGAGGAGGTGCAGGGCTCGGTGACACTCACGCTGCGCAACGTGCCGTGGACGGAGGCGCTGGATGTGGTGCTGGCGTCGAGGGGGCTGGGGATGGAGCAGCGCGGCAACATCCTGCGCGTGGCGCCGCTGAAGACGCTGCAGGAGGAGGCCGAGGTGCTCGCGCGGCTGAAGCAGGCGAAGGAGCAGGCGGCGCCGCTGCGCACCTGGCTCATCCCCGTCAACTACGCGCAGGCCTCGGAGCTGCTGCCCCACGTGAAGGCGCTGCTGTCGCCCCGGGGCAGCGTGAGCGTGGACGCACGCACCAACACGCTCATCGTCACGGACGTGGAGGCGCCGAGGCTTCCGTAGTCACCTCGGGGTTGGGGACGCGGCCGTACCAGCTCAGGGCGAGCAGCACGTCCCCGCGCCAGGTGGCATGCAGGCCGTGCTCCAGGTCCACCCCGGCGCGAGCGGTGAGGGTGAGGCCCCAGGGCCCCAGCCGTCCGTGCCCGCCGAGCAGTGCGCGCAGGGGAAAGCGGGGGCCGCCGGTGCGCAGGAAGGTCTCGAGCCCGGCCTGGGCGCCGAGGAAGCCCTCGAGGCGGGGGCCACCGAGTCCCAGGGTGAGTCCCGCGTGGGGCCCGAGGCCTGCGTCCGCGGGGCCGCGCACCACGCCGTAGGCCGTGAGGCCGAGCTGCGCCGAGGCACTGAAGGCGCGCTCGCCCGAGGAGAGCTGCCACTGGCCGGAGCCGCGCAGCTCGAGCACGCCGGAGGACGGGTGGAAGAAGAGCTCACCGCCAGCGGCGATGGGACGGGAGTCGGGGACGGGAGGGCGGGCGAGCAGGAAGCCCAGGCCCACGCCCTGGGGGCCCGCGAGCAGGGACAGGTGCGAGGCATCCACGCGGCCGCGGGCGGTGAGGACGGGGGCCTCGGCGGCGGCCACGGGGGCGAGCAGCAGCGCTCCGGAGAAGACGAGGGAGAAGACGAGGGCCCTCATCGGACGGTGACCTCGGTGCCGGGAACCAGGCGGATGTCATCGGCGCCGGTGCCCTGCCCGGAGAGGGCGGCGTGGAGGAAGCGAGAGAGGACCTCGGCGATGCGCTCGTGGGCGGTGTCGAGCGGCAGGCCGGGGGTGCAGCCGCCCTCCACGTCCTTCGAGTCGCTGGCGGTGAACTGGTAGTGGGTGACGCCCTCGAGCACGGCGAGCACGGAGGGAGGGGGAAGACGGGAGGCCTCGTCGCTGACGCGGGACAGGGGCGCGGAGCAGTCGAGCGCACCGGCGAGGGACAGCGAGGGCATCGCGAGCGAGGGGATGCGTTCGGCGTCGGCGGAGTCGGGGTAGCTGGCGAGGAAGGCGAGGGCGGCGAATCCCCCATCGAGCGCGAGCTTGCTGGCGACGACGCCGCCGAGCGAGTGCCCGGCGACGGCGATGCGAGAGGGGTCCACGAGGCCGACGAGGAGGGAGCCATCGGGGGGAGAGGAGAGGAGCTCGCGGGCGAAGCGGCCGTTGTCGATGGCGGACAGGGCGAGGCCGAGCGGGTGGGAGGGGAGCGCGACGACGTAGCCGCGAGCGGCGAGGGACTCGGCGAGCCAGAGGTAGTCCTCTGGGGGGACGAAGCCGCCGTGGATGAAGACGAGCGCGGGGAGCCGGGAGCCGTCGGCGGGCCGGGCGGGGTGGCCCTGGTCGTCCGAGGGGAAGACGACGCGTACGTCCACGAGGTCCGTGTGGCGGGCGCGGACCTGGAAGGAGGCCTCGGAGACGGGGACGGGAGCGGTGAGCAGGAGGGTGCCGGAGTCTGGGGCGGGGAGCGCGCAGCCGGACAGGGCGAGCCAGAGGGAGAGGAGGAGGAGGGAGGGGGAGGCGGAGGCCATGCGCGGGGGAATCAGTCGCCGACGATGCCCATGCGAATGCGGTGGTGCTCGGAGCCGGTGGCGACCTTGAGGGTGAAATCGGCGACGTCCTCGGCGTACACCTGACGGCCGCCGGAGGGGAGCGACTCCACGGCGGTGCGGTACTTGCCTGTCTTGACGCCGCTGGGCATGACGGGCGGACACACCACGACCCAGTCGAGGGAGCTCTCCTGGAGGACGTGGAACGCGTCGCGGTGGTCCTCGAAGGCGTGACGGAGGAAGGGAGGCAGGCCGTGCTCACCGGCGAGACCGCCCGCGGGGTGGGGAAGCAGGCCGGCCGCGCCGACGGTGACGAGCCGTTGCACGTTCTCGAGCTTCATGGCGGTGACGATGGCGCGGGTGGCCTCGGTCACCACCGTGACGGTGTGGGTGGCGTCACGGGCGCCGATGGCACTGACGACGACTTCGGCGCCGCGAATGGCCTCGGCGACGGAGGTGCCGTCCTCGAGACTGCCCTTCTTCACGTGCAGCCGCGCATGCTTGAGCCCCAGCCGGCGCGGATCCCGCACATAAGCCGTCACCTCGTGCCCCTGCCCCAGCGCATCGTGCACCAGCGTGTGCCCGACCCGCCCCGTCGCTCCGAAGACCGTCAACCGCATGGGTGTGAAACCTCCGTGCTCCGTTCCGCGGGGCAGAACCGGGGTGTCACGGGGCCTGGGTTGGCTCCGTCACCTTCGGTTCCACCTGGAACGAGCGCGGCCCGGGATATAGCGCCCCGGGGGCCAGGTTGTCCGCAACGTGTGTAGCGGATTCGAGCGGTGGCCGGGTGTTTTCCAGGCCCTGATCAACCTGGAGGGTTGACATCCAGGGGCCGGGACACTTCCACGGCACAACCATCCAGGTGGAAGTCGGTCTGCAGCAGAGCGTTCATCATGACCCTTTGCATGTCTTGCTGCAGGGCGTCGAGTGCCACGCGGCTCCGGAGGACCTCCTCGCAGGTACGGCTGGCCGTGTGCTCCAACAGCGAGATGCTCAGTTCCTGTTTGCCGGATCGCTCGGAGAACTTCTAAAGCCGTCCCTGAAGAACAGGTGCTGGTAGGGTTTGCTACTTGCTCGGGCGGGGGCTCACCGGAACGAATCAACCACAAAGACCGAGGCGCCCGGGTAATCGAGAATGGCTGTTCCTGGCTTGGACTCGGGGCGCTTTCTGAGTTGACCGTCCCCGAGCCGGGCTACTGCGCAAATGGGCACGGTGTCTCCATCCGGAGGCTTCGCTTCGTAGTACCGGACGACAACCAGTGGTCCGCTCGTCCACACCCGCCCGTACAGCCGCGTACCGGAGCCAAGTGTGCCAAGCGAACCATCAAGATAGCTCTCGACTGGCCCGTCATAGAGCGTGATGGGGCTCGCATCGATCTGGTTGGCATCGAGTTGCACATCCGCGGAGTCACTGACGTGCATCCGAAGAATCCGCATCGTCTTCAGGGCTTCTTCCGGGCACTTCTCCGATGCGGGACTGCCATCCGCCCGCAGTGGCACACCCCCGGAAGGGCAACCCAACGTCGCAAGGAGCAGAATCACGGAAGGGAGTAGCGGTGCTCGGGTCGGCGGCATGATCTCGGCGGTCTTACTCGCGGGCAAGTCGACGCTCCAGGAGAACGTGGGTGTCCATCAGGCCATCGTGGCGGTAGAGCTCCAGAGCAAGGGTGTTGACGAGCCCGCTCTCCGTGTCGAAGGCGCTCTTATCCACGACGACGGCGATGTTCCCGGTCTCGCCTGGGGCGATTTCGTCGCGGTCGGCGCGCAAGGCAAACGGTCTCGCCTCGCCAAACAGGAAGGGAGGGCGCTGGTCCTCTCCTGGGCGAGTGGTCACCAGGCGAGCCTCTGCCAGACTCCAGGGCTTGGATGGGTGGCGGTTCGTCACAGTGAAAAGGACCGCTGCTTTCGCCTTGCCACCGTAGATCCGGACGACGATTGTCGCCCCGTCCTCGCTCTTGACGATCCGTTTCTTCCGCTCAACGAACGAGGTCTGATTGATGGCGCCCGTCACCAGGAGTTTTGCGAGCGCGTGGTCTGCCGTGTCCTCCTTGTAGTGACGGTAGCTCGCCTCCTCGAGCCTCCGTTCCCTCTCTCGGGTTTCCTTTAGCTGCGCTTGGAGAGCGTCGCGGGAATCGGGGTCAAGGAACACGTTCACCTGTTGATCAGGCCATCGCGTCTCGTCCCTCCCGGCGGCCAACAGGGTGAAGGGCACTTCTGTCCCATCCGTGAGCGTCACCACCAGCAGGAATCGCTCCTCGGGTTCAAGGGCCTGGAGCGGCTCTAGAAGCACCCTCTTCCCGACACACTCCACGGGCGCGAAGCGACCTTCCCAGCCCAGCATCTTCGTGCCTGCGTGGTCGCAGGACTGCTGGAACTGGAGCACGGTTGTCACATCAGGAGTCACGAACAACTGCTCGACCCGGTCGTTGGGGCGGTCTTGAATGTAGGCACTCCGCACGTTGACATCGCGTCCACGAGCTACGGCCATGGATGCCACGAGGACGAGCAGCGGGGTAGACCGCAAAGGTAAGAGGTTCCGCATCGCACGGGTCAACCTATCAGAGCGGGTTCCAGACGGCCAGTCCGTCATGCTCCGTCATTTTCTGGATTAGCTTTATTTACTGGCCTAGCTTTATAGAAATGAAAAACCTGAATTTCCCCCTTCGCCTCGAGGCCGCTGTGTTGTGGGGCGTGCTGGTGTCAGGTTGTTCAGCTGGAACTGCTGCTCTGGGCCCGGCGGACTGCCGACCGGGAGACTCCACCATGGTGTGCTGCATCAAGAACCACCCCCTTGACCCGGTGGGGGCCTGTGGAGCATCGCCCTCGGAGGTCGAGCAGGTGCTACGAGCCGTGCGCGCCGACGAGGATGAGGACGAGGAGGACTTCTCCAACAACGCTTCCCTGCCCGAGTGGAAGCAGAAGTGCATCAGGTATTACTACGACTGCCGGAATCTCGGATGGACGGGAAAGTGCGACGATTGCTTGCGGTATTGTGAGGGTCAACTCGGAAATTGGCCGTTCAACTGGTGCACCAGGCGCGAGGGGCGATAAGCGAATGACCGAAGAAACGGACTGGGAAGAACTCCAGACGCTGGCTCAGGATGTCTTCGAAAGTGGCGCCCCATTGGAACTCTCCTCCGAGACGCGCGCCCTTCTTGCGCGAACCGCTCGGCAGGTGGCCATCAGTCAGCAGGACGCGGAAGATGCTTTGCGCAGCTTGCCCACCGCTACAACCCTGCTCCGGGAGATCCGCCAGCGCATCCGGGACGGTTCGCATCGACTTGGGGATGCCCTGGACCAGGCGGGCAAACTCCAGAAGAAAGGGGACCTCGACAGGGCACACCAAGTCATGCGCGACCTGCTCGCCGTGGAGGTGGTTCCCCTCTACCGGGAGCACGCCGAAGTCCAGCTTGAAGAGTTGACCGGACTGATGGAGGTGCTCGCAACCGGGCGGCTCAATCCGGACCTGCCCGACCGGCCACAGCTTGCCGTTCTAGCGCAACGCATCCAGCAGGGGCACGCCCTAGCACTCACGGACGACATACGCGCCCTTCTACGCCGGATCGCCCCCACGGCAGCCGTCAGCGAAACCGAGACCGAAGAGGCCCTCAAGAGCCCGGAAGGCGCCGAGGCTCTCATGGAGATGATTCTCTCTCGTTTCCAGAAGGGGGAGCGTCGATTCTTGCGCTCAATGTACCGGATGACGAGCCTCCGGGACGCGGGAGACCTCGAAGGTGCGCGCCAACAAATGCGCGACGTGCTGGCCGTGGAGGTCGTGCCGCTATACCGCGAGATGGCCGAGGAGCAGCTAAGGGGCCTCGACAGTCCGCCCCCGGTGTCGTGAGTGTGTCGTGTCGCTTCGAACCGAACAGACTTCTCTTCTATTATGGCAGACTCGATTTCTGAGTCAGTGCAGCAGGGCTAAATTGGCTCGTCTCGCCGGAGGAGTGCGAGGAAACGCTCGACGACCCGAACTACGATCATCAATTTGAGTCTGCTGGCGTACCCGGCGGTGGTGGGAAGGGTGAGCGCGGGAAGACAGCCAAACCCGACGGGACAAACAACCCCTTCAAGAAGATGAGACCGGATCCAGACAATCCAAGCAAGGTCCTCTACGAAGACCCTCACACGGGCACGCTGGTGCGGAGGGCGAAGCCTCCCGGATTCGACGAATGGTGGAACAGCAGGAAATGACAGGCAAGGCGCGACACATGGATCTCGAGGTGAAGTTCAACGAGGCGAGTGCGCATCTCGATGCGGGTCATCATCGCGAGGCGTTTCGCCTCTTCCACGAGGCGGCACGGGCCGGGCATCAGGCTTCCTGGCTGAACGTTGGCTACTGCTTCGATGTGGGCCGGGGAGTGCGGCGCTCTCGAGAGCGGGCACTCTTCTGGTATCGCAAGGCAGTCTCGAAAGGCGATGGAGCCGCTGCGAACAACATCGGTACGATGTATCGGGACGAAGGTCGGCCACGCTTGGCGGCTCGCTGGTTCCAGAAGGCGGTTTCGCTGGGTGACACGGGTGCGCTTCTCCATCTTGCCAAGCTCTACCTTGGGCCGCTCGATGATCGGGCCAAGGCGAGGTCCGCGCTGACGCGCGTGGCTCGTGCCAGGGACGTGACCGTGTGCACTCAAGAGGAGGCAGAGGCGCTTCTCTCGCAGATGCAACCCCTCCGGAAAAAGGGAGCCTCCTGATGAGAGCCCGCCGAGGGCGGCGCTTGGGCGGGTCTCCCAGGGCCCTTGGGGCACGTTCCCGTTGAAGGTCGCCAGCACCCCTCGCCCTTGTGCTCCTGGCACAGAGGCCTTGGCCTCTTTCAGGAGCTCACTCGCCCGTCAGCTTCGACTCCAGCTCGTCCAGCTCGCGCTTCACCGCGGCGTCCGTCTCGCGCAGCTTCTCCACCTTGCGCACCGCGGAGATGACCGTCGAGTGGTCCTTGTTGAACCGCGCGGCAATCTCCGGGAACGAGCCCTTCGTCAGCTTGCGGCACAGGTACATCGCCACCTGCCGCGCGTGCGCCAGCGCCTTGTGCCTCCGGTCCTCCTTCAACGCCTCGACCGGAACCTTGTAGTAGCGCGCCACCTCGCGCTGGATGCTCTCCGCGTCCACCACCTGCCGGCTCGGCAGCACGTCCTTGAGCACGTGCGAGGCGAACTCCACCGTCACCGGGTGCCTCGACAGCGAGTGGATGGCGCTCACCTTCACCAGCGCCCCCTCCAGCTCCCTCACGTTCTTCTGGAACGCCCTCGCGATGAAGTGCGCCACCTCGTCCGGCAGGTCCAACCCCTCCATCACCGCCTTCTTCTGGAGGATGGCCACCCGCGTCTCGAAGCTCGGCTCCTGGATGTCCGTAATCAACCCCATGCTGAAGCGGCTGCGCAGCCGCTCCTCGAGCCCCGGCACCTCCGCCGGCACCATGTCGCTCGTGAGGATGATGGCCTTGCCCTGCTCGTGCAGCGTGTTGAACGTGTGGAAGAACTCGCGCTGCGTCTCCTCCTTGCGCCCGAGGAACTGCACGTCGTCGATCATCAGCACATCGCACTCGTCGCGGAACTTCCGGCGGAACTCCGGCATCCGCTGCTCGCGTACGCTCTCGATGTACTCGTTGGTGAACTGCTCGCTGGACAGGTACACCACGCGCTGCGACGGGTCCCTCTCCCAGATTTTGTTCCCGATGGCGTGCAGCAGGTGCGTCTTGCCCAGCCCCGTCCCACCATAGATGTAGAGCGGGTTGTAGGCCCGGCCGGGGCTCTCGGCCACCGCGTGGGCCGCCGCCGCGGCGAGCTGGTTGCTGTCCGCCACCACGAAGCTCTGGAAGGTGAACCGGGCGTTGAGCCGGGGCGGCCGGGAGCCCGCGGACTTGACCTCGGGTGCGGGTTTGAGCTCCGGCGGAGGCGCCATGCCCGGCACCACCTCGTAGTCCACCTGGGTGGGCTCGTCCGTCACCCGGGCGAGCGTGGCCTCGAGCAGCGGGCGGTAATGGTTGTCCACCCAGTCCTGGTAGAAGCGGTCCGGCACCGCCAGCACCAGCGTGTCCCCGCGCACCTCCAGGGGCCGCATCTTGCCGATCCACCCCAGGGCGTAGTTCTTCTTGTCCTGGAGCAGGCAGTCCAGCATCCGGGCCCAGAGATTCTCGGCACTTGGCGTCGGGGGCGGGGTATGGGCGAGCGCGTTCACGAAGGGGCTCCGAGGCACTGGCGCACCGCCAGGCAGGGGGCCGTCCGTGCTAACAGGCCCCCCCTGGGCGATCAAGTTTGCCGCCCCAACCCCAGACATTCCGCACCCCTAGGGCCCCCCTTCTGATCGCAGCGATCGCGCGGAATCCCGCGCGCCCCTCCAAGGGTTCTGACCCCAGCCTTCCCACCTCACCCCCGTTTCACCCCGGGTGTGGGGTGCAAAAAGGGGGGCCACCTTCCCTGGCCGGACAGGCGGGAGTGATCCGACATTGACTTGGGTGGGAGATCGGGTTACGAGCGCCGCCTTCCTCAGTCTCATGGATAAGGGCGCCCGCCTCAGGGGTGGGCGACTCGGTGTCCCAGGAGTTCAGCCGTGTCCAAGCGCACCTATCAACCGTCGAAGATCCGGCGCAACCGTACCCACGGTTTCCGCAAGCGCAATTCCACCAGGGCTGGCCAGGACGTGCTCAAGAGCCGCCGCGCCAAGGGCCGCAAGCGCCTGGTGGTGTCCGCCTACAAGAAGTAGTGGCCGGGACGCTCGCGTGAAGGCCGAGGGCCAGGCGCCACCTCGCGACGAGCGCTTCCCCAAGGCCGTGCGCCTGCTGCGGCGGCGCGAGTTCCTCGAGGTCCAGGAGACCGGTCAGAAGCTTCCCTCCGACTGTCTCCTGGGACTCGCCAGGCCCAATGGGCGGCCCTTCAGCCGCGTGGGCCTCACCGTTTCCAGCAAGGTGGGCAATGCCGTGGTGCGTGCCCGCCTGCGTCGGCTCCTGAGAGAGCTCTTTCGCAAGCGCCGGGGGCAATGGCCCACCGGTGTGGACGTTGTCCTGGTCGTGCGTCAGTCCGCCAAGGACGCCTCCTTCACGGACCTGTCGCGGGCCTTCGATGGAGTCACCCGCAAGCTGCAGAGGCTGTTTCCGTCCGGCCCCCGGGAGTCCCCCCGATGAGCCCGCTCGCCTACCTGCTCGCGCTGCCCATCCGCCTCTACAAGCGGTGGCTGTCGCCGTTACTACCCCCCGCCTGCCGCTTCTACCCCACCTGCTCGGTGTACGCCCTGGAGGCGCTCCAGAAGCATGGAGCCCTGCGCGGCGTGCCCCTCATTGTCTGGCGCCTCTTGCGCTGCCAGCCCTTCCACCCCGGCGGCATCGACCCCGTTCCCTGACCGCCTTCTCTCTATGAACGATCTGGATCCGCTCTCGCCCAACTCGCCTGACTCCCAGAGGCGACTGCTGGTGGCGCTCGCGCTCGCGATGGCGCTCACCTTCGCCTACACCTTCTTCTTCGCGCCCAAGGGGGCTCCGGTGGAGGCCGGGGCCACGGACGGTGGTCAGCAGGTGGCCGCCGTCACGGATGCGGGGACGCCCACTCTCGCGCCCGGAATGGAGACCGCGGGGACGCCGCCGCCCGCTGGGACGGGGAGTGAGGGCGCCGTGGCCAACGCCGAGGCGCCGCCGCCGCCGGTGCGCACGCTGGAGTTCGAGCGCACGTCGGCGCACTACACCTTCACCAGCCAGGGCGCGGGCCTGACGTCGGCGGTGCTCCAGGGCGAGAAGATGCGCGAGCAGCAGCACCTGTCCATCGCCGAGGGCTACAAGCTGCTCTTCGGAGGCCAGGTGCCGCCGCCGCCGCAGATGAACTTGGCGCAGCCGGTGGCGGGCCAGCCGGTGCCGTTGTCCGTCACCATCGCGGGCCCCCAGCCCCTGCCGGCCGGGACGCACTACGCGGTGGCCGAGACGGGCGCCGAGGGTGGCGTCACCTTCACCGCGCGCCAGGGGCCGTGGGAGGTGACCAAGAGCCTGCAGTGGCCCAAGGAGGGCTTCGAGCTCGTCTACACGCTCCAGGTGAAGAACACCTCGGCGCAGCCGGCCACGGGCGAGCTGCAGGTGCACTACAACCGCGCCATCGACCCGCAGAACGAGCACGCCCCGTCCTTCTTCGGCGGCGTGGGCAACCTCAGCTACGCCTCGTGCCACGTGGGCGAGGAGAAGCACAAGCTGGCGGCGGACCAGAAGCAGCCGGACCCGGAGAAGATGCGCGGGACGGTGCAGTACTTCGGCATCGACCAGCAGTACTTCCTCTCCGCGCTCTACCCGCTCGACGGCCCGATGCAGGGCCGCTGTGAGCTCACCGCCACCCCCGAGGCGCGCTCCGTCGCCGCCATCTTCCCGCTCACGGTGGCCCCCGGCCAGACGGTGACGTACCGCTTCGGCGGCTACTTCGGGCCCAAGGAGCCGGACCTGCTCGCCGCGGTGCCCGGCCAGGCCGTGCGCGAGGCGGCGGGGCTGACGGCCACCTCCGTCAACCCGCAGCTCGGGGAGACGGTCGACTTCGGCCTGTGGGCCGTCATCGCCAAGCTGCTGGTGACCGTCATGAAGTTCTTCCACGGCCTGGTGGGCAACTGGGGCGTGGCCATCATCCTGCTCACCGTGCTGGTGAAGCTGCTCCTCTTGCCCCTCACCCACCGCTCCATGGTCAGCATGGAGGCCATGAAGAAGCTCCAGCCGCGCATCGAGGAGGTCCGCAAGAAGTACGCGGACGACCGCGAGCGGCAGAACCTGGAGATGATGAAGGTCTACCAGGAGAACAAGGTGAGCCCCTTCGGCGGCTGTCTGCCGATGATCATCCAGATGCCCGTGTGGATTGCGCTCTTCACCGCCCTGCGCAACAGCTACGACATCTACCAGGAGCCCTTCTTCGGCCCGGTGTGGAGGGACCTGACCTACAAGGACCCCACCTACCTGCTGCCGCTGGCGCTGGGCGTGAGCATGATCATCACCCAGAAGCTCCAGCCGCAGATGGGAGACCCGGCCCAGGCGAAGATGATGACCTGGGTGGTGCCCGTCATCTTCACCCTCACGCTCTTCAACTACCCGGCGGGTCTGGCGCTCTACATCTTCACCAACAACCTCCTGTCCATCGCGCAGCAGTACGGCCTGCGCAAGTGGCTGGAGAAGCGCGGCGGTGGAGGCGGCGGAGTGCCGGCGGGAACGGCCACGGCCACCGCGGGAGGCAAGCGCAAGTGAGCGACGTGCAGGCACCCGAGGCTTCCACTCCGGCTCCCGCGGGCGAGGAACTGCGCGCTCGCGTGGAGCGGCTCCTCACCGACATCCTCGGGCTGATGGGCTTTCCCGCCCGGCTCGACTTCAAGGACGCCAGCGACGGCAGCCTCTCCGTCGCCCTGCACTTCCAGGGCGAGCCGCCTCCGGGCGTGGAGCCCGGCAAGCGCAGCCAGGTGGTGGACTCGTTGCAGTTCCTCCTCAACAAGATGCTCCACCGACCGGGCTCCGATCGGCGCTTCGTGCTCGTGGGTGCCGGGGCCCACACGGAGCCCCGGAGCGAGCGGTTGAAGCGCGAGCAGGCCGCCGCCGCGCAGGCCGCGGCCCAGGCGCCCCAGCCGGCTCCCCAGCCCCAGCCTCCGCCGCAGCCCCGGCAGCAGCAGGCGCCGGCGCCGCACCCGGCGAAGCCCGCGCGGGGACAACAGGGCGCGCAGCAGCAGGCGAAGGCCCCCGCGGCTCGCGCGACCGAGGCGGATGAGCGCACCGTGGAGGTGGCCGAGGATCCCGCCCTGCGCGATGCCGCCCGGAAGCTCGCCGAGAAGTCGGCCACGCTCGGCCGTTTCTACGCGCTCGTTACACTGAAGTCAGAAGACCGCGCGCGCGTCCTCAAGGCCGTGGAGGGCGTGCCGGGGGTGAAGGTCTCTTGCGAGGGCGAGGGCCGCAACCGGCGCGTGGTGTTCACTCCGGACAAGCCCGCGCCCCTTCCCAAGCGGAGCATGCTGCCGGAGGACGATGACGAGGATGACCTCGAGGGCTGAGGTGCCCCCGGGGCCCACCGACGAAAGGGCAAGGCATGGGTAAGGCCAAGTCGCTCAAGGACAAGCTATACGGAGCGGCCGTGCTGAAGATGAGCTTCCGGTTGCGCGGAGACGAGGAGTCTCCCGCCTTCAAGTTCGTGTACCCCGGCGTGCTGAGGGATCTCGAGCTCGAGGACGCCGCCGTCGAGAGGTACATCGATGAGAACCGAGAGGCCGTCGAGCGCGCCGCTCGCGGCACCACTCCCGCGCAGGGTTCGCGGGACTAGCCTTCCGGTCTGACGCCCTGGAGTCGCAGGGCTCTGTCGGCTGGCGGGCCCGAGAGTGGGTCTGCCACCGCTGGTGGACGTTGGCTCCGTCTGCCCACCGGCGCTGGGCCGACTCCTGGCTGGACGCACGGAGAGGGGGCACCTACCTCGTTCGAGGTCCCTTCCGGAGCTCCCCTCCGGCGGGCCGTGCCCCCGGGGCACAGGAGGGCCTCTCCATGCGGCGCCGAGTCGTTCTCTCCCTGTCCATCCTGCTCGTCCTCGTCCCCGCCTGCGGTGGAAAGGGAGCTCCCGGACCCAAGGGAGACCCCGGACCCCAGGGCGAGGGCACTGTCGGACCCAGGGGCGAGCCGGGTCAGAAGGGAGACCCCGGGCCTATGGGACCTCCGGGCAACTTCGCCCGCATCCGCGTCGTCCCACCGGGAGACAACCCGCTCATTGGCGGCGAGAACCTGCGCAATGCCGTGCAGTCCATCACCAAGGTCTCCGCCGATGAGCCCTGGCTCGTCTTCATCGAGCCCGGGGTGTTCGACCTCGGCACCGAGGGGTTGCAGCTGCGCCCGTACATCCACCTCCAGGGCTCGGGGCAGACGCTCACCACCGTGCGCTCGCGGGCGGAGGGGGCCACGCTGGTGGGGGTGGACCACACGGAGCTGCGCTCGCTCACCGTGGAGCATGTGGGCGGACCGGGCGAGGCCGTGGCGCTCTCCACCGCGTCGTCCCTGTTCCGCGCCCGCGACGTGGTGGCCTTCGCCCATGACGGGCAGCAGCGCACCGTCTCCATCCAGTCCTCGGCTGGCCCGGGCCCCGGGGGCTTCGAGCGCGTCCAGGCGCTCGCCTCGTCCCACCAGGGGGACACCGTGGGCTTCTCGTGCGAGGCCTGCACGGTGAAGCTCTCGGGCTCCACGCTCCTCGGTCAGGGCGGGAACCGGGCCCTCGGCGTCTCCGTGCGCCAGGGCACCCTGGAGTTGTGGGACTCCTCCGCGACCGGCCTGGACGGTGCCTCGGAGAGCACGGGGGTCGACGCCGCGGGCTCCAAGGTGTTGCTCGTCCGCACCGAGCTCTCCGGTGGCAATGGCGCGGACTCCACCGGGCTGCGCCTGTCCTCGTCCTCGGCCTTCGTGCGGGACAGCTCCCTCTCGGGCTCCGGCTCCGCGGGGCAGCAGGCTCGAGCGCTGGCGGTGTCTCGCACTGACGCCGGCTCCTACTCCGTGGACGTGCAGCGCTCCACCCTTTCCGGTACCACCCAGACGGTGCGCAGCGCCGAGGGGTATGTCATCCACATCGGCGGCTCCCAACTCCGTGGTGGGAAGGTGGATGGCAATGGCATCGTGTCCTGCAACGGTTCCTACGACGAGAACTTCAACTCCCCCACCGCACCCGCCTGCCCATAGCGCTCCGGGCTCCGTCCTCCTGGCGAGGCCTCGCGGTGGGCTCCTGACGGCCGACGCATGACCTCCTCTCCCGCCACCCTCGCCGCGCTCGCCACCGCTCCCGCCGCCGGTGCCGTCGGCATCCTCCGGCTCTCCGGCCCCGCGGCCCTCGAGGTGGGGCGCCTGCTCGCTCCCGGTGTGCCCGCTGCCCCCACGCCCCGGCACGCGTACCTGGCCTCCTTCGTCGATGCCACAGGCGGCGTGCTCGACGAGGGGCTGTTCTTGTTCTTCCGCGCGCCCCAGTCCTTCACCGGCGAGGACGTCGTCGAGCTCCAGGCCCATGGCAGCCCCCGGCTCCTGCACATGCTGTTGGCGCGCGCCCTCGAGCACCCCGCCGTACGTCCCGCGGGCCCCGGCGAGTTCACCCGGCGCGCCTTCCTCAACGGGCGCATCGACCTCACCCGCGCCGAGGCCGTGGCGGACCTCGTCGCGGCGGACTCGGAGGCTGCCGTGCGCGCCGCCGCGGCGGGATTGGCGGGCTCGCTCGCCACGAGGGTCCGCGCGCTCGAGGAGCCCCTGCGCTCGCTGCATGCGGACCTGGAGGGCGTGCTGAACTTCCCCGAGGAGGCCGAGGGCGCGGATGAAGGCGCGGACGCCCGTGTCTCAGGGTTGCGCGCCGCCGCGGAGGCCCTGCTCGCCGAGGTGGGCCGGGGGCGGCTCGTGCGCCGGGGGGCTCGGGTGGCCCTGTTCGGGCCGGTGAACGCCGGCAAGTCCACGCTGTTCAACCGGCTCGTGGGCGAGGAGCGGGCGCTCGTCGACGAGGAGCCGGGGACGACGCGCGATGTGCTCGAGGCCCGGGTCGAGTGGGACGGGCTCGGCGTCACCCTGCTCGATACCGCCGGGTTGCGCGAGGCTCCCGGACGCGTGGAGGCGCTCGGAATCGCGCGCACCCGTGAGGTGCTCGCCACGGTGGACCTCGCCGTGCTCGTGCTTCCTCCCGAGGCCGGTGAGGCGGAAGCCCAGCGGTGGTTGCTCGAGGCGGGGGCCACGGCGGTGCTCCGCGTTGCCGGGAAGTGTGACGTGGGGCGGGCCCTCGGAGTTGTGGACAACTTGGGGACGGACGGCGAGCTGTCCGTCAGTGGGCTCACGGGCGAGGGCGTGGAGCTGCTGCGCTCGACGGTGCTCTCGCGCCTGTGGGGCGGCGGGGCTCCAGCGGCGGTGGCGCTCGTCTCCGAGCGTCACGCGGATGCGCTGCGGCGCACCGCCGAGGCCCTGGGCCGTGCCGAGAGCGCCTGCCGCTTCTCCACGCTCGAGGTCGTCTCGGGCGAGGTGGGCCTCGCGCTCGAGTGCCTGGGCGAGGTGTCGGGGACATCCGCGTCCGAGGCACTCCTGGACGCCATCTTCCAGCGCTTTTGCATCGGAAAGTAGACACCCGGCCCGGCGCCGGGCGCATGTCAGACCCCTCCTTAGACTGCTTCCCCTGCCCGGCCCATGGGGGCCGTAGGAGGACAGGGTGATTCCGATGTGCAACAGCCAGGCGGCGTACTCGGCTCTCGAGGCGCTGCCCATGGGATGGGTTGGGGAAATCGTCGACGAGGAGCTGGTGGCTTCGCCCCGGCCGGCGCCAGGTCAGGCCCGTGCCGCTTTCATGTTGGGAGTCGAGCTGGGTGAACGGTTGGACCCGCGGCGCGGTGGGTCTGGCCGCTGGTGCTTCCTGCGCGCCCCCGAGCTGCGGCTCGGCCGGGATGTGCTCGTCCCGGACCTCTCCGGCTGGCGCAGGGACAGGATCGCCGAGGCGCCCACGCCCGACGAGCCCTTCCTCACGCTCGCGCCGGATTGGATCTGCGAGGTGCTCACGCCCTCCACCGCCGCGCTCGACCGGACGCGCAAGCTGCCGGCCTATGCCCGCGCGGGCGTGTCACACGTGTGGCTCGTGGACCCCGCCGCTCACACGCTCGAGGTGTTCCAGCGCGTCAAGCGCGGCTGGCTGCTCGTCGACACCTACGAGGGGGATGCCATCGTCCGCGCCGAGCCCTTCAACTCGCTCCCGCTGGAGCTCTCCTCGCTGTGGATGCCCACCGAGAGCGTCCTGGAGCTCGTGCGCTGATCTCGTGACGTCCGAGGCGCCTCAGCTCGCCGCGCGGAGCCGGGGCGCCTCTTCCGCCGGACGCATCAGCCGCTTCACCGCGCGCAGCATCAAGTCGGTGTCCAGGGGCGCCACCAGGAAGCCGCGCGCTCCCAGGGCCTGCGCCCTCACCACATCCAGCTCCGGCACCTTGCCCGCCACCAGCAACTGCGCCCGGGGCCGCTGCTCCAGCACCTCCAGCGAGGGCAGGGGCGAGAGCACCACCGCGCCCTCCCCCGCCGCCAGCACCTGCTCCGTGCTCGCCACGCTCGCCCGGTGGCCCGCCGCTCCGAGCACCCGCACCAGCCCCGCCGCCGCCGCCGCGCCCCAGCCGTAGACGAGCACGCCACCCGTCTCGGGCTCGGGCTCGCACAGCTCCTCCGTCAGCTCCAGGATGCCCGCCAGCTCCTCCACGTCCAGGGGCTCCAGCAGCGGCAGCTCCAGGGCCTCTCGCTCCGGATTCAGGTCCGGCAGCAGGATGGCGCGCGCCTCGTCGAAGCCTCCGTCCTCCGTCAGCGCCGCCATGCAGCCCGAGTTCAGCTGCATGTCCGCGTCCGCCTCGGGTAGCAGGATGGACTCCTGCTCCAGCCGGGCCGGCGCTTCCGCGCCGTAGAGCCGCTCGATGGCCCGGGAGATCGCCGCGTCCGACGCCAGCTTCGCCACCACCCGCGCCTTGCGCGACACGCTGCGCACCGCATCCAGCGAGTGCAGGCTCGCCGGCGCGGCGATGGCCACCACCAGCACCATGCTCCGCGGGCCCTCCAGCCGCAGCGGCACCACCCGGTGCATCTCCGCCAGACGCCTCGGCACCAGCTCCGCCATCCCCGGCTCCAGCAGCTCCGCGTCCAGGTCCAGCGTCTCCACGCCCGCCTGCCGCGCCAGGGCCTCCAGCACCTGCTGCGCCGTACAGAAGCGCATGTCCACCACCACCTGGCCCAGAGGTACTCCCCACTTGCGTTGGTAGGCCAGCGCCGATTGCAACTGCAGCCCGTCCACCACACCCATCTCCGACAGGATGTCCCCCAGCCGTTTCCTTGTTTGCATCGGGCGTCCCCCCCGTTCAGTGGTCACGGTTCTGTAGAACATTTACACCAGCGGTGTCTTCACCCTGGGCGCCACTTGCTTCCGTCTTGGCGACATTTCCCGTTTGTCTTTGACGGGCTGTCTGGTTAGTCCGGGCGTTGGAGCCATGTTCTGTTGGCTGCCGGACGGAGCCGGGGCGAGGTAGCCGAAGGTCCGCGGGAGTGCGCCGCGCGGTGGCGGAGGGGCTGGGATGCGAGAGGACGACCGGGTGGGGATGCTTCGGGCGCAGCTGCTGGGGACGGAGCGGTCGCTGGCCCGGTCGGGGGTCGAGCGGCTGTGGAAGACGGGGCGCGGGGTCGCGGGGCTGGCGCTCTCGGCGCTCGGAGGGCGGCTGCGCGGCCGGGGCGAGGGGCTCGCGGCGGCGGATGTGCGCGCCGTGTCCCAGCTCGTGGCGCGGCTCGGGGAGCTCAAGGGCCTCGCGATGAAGGCCGGCCAGATTCTCGGCTACATCGACCCGACGCTCCCCGAGGAGCTTCGCGGGCTGCTCTCCGTGCTGCAGACCGCCTCTCCGGCCAGCCCCTTCCCGCAGGTGGAGGCGGTGATTCGCGAGGCCTTCGGGGCTCGTGCGGACGTGCTCCTCGCCGGACTCGAGCGGCAACCGGTGTCCGTCGCGAGCATCGGGCAGGTCCACCGGGCGCGCCTCCCCGAGGGCACCGACGTCGCGGTGAAGGTGCGGCACCCTGGCATCGACGAGGCGCTCCGAAGCGACTTCCGCACCGCGGGTGCCGGGTCCGCCTTCGCGAGCCTGTTGGTTCCAGGTGCCGCCGCGTCCGTGCGCGGCTTCGTCGAGGAGGCGCACACCGTGCTGCTCGAGGAGTGTGACTACTCCCTGGAGCGCGAGCGGCAGACCACCTTCGCGCGGCTGTTCTCGCAGGATGAGACGATTCTCATCCCGGCCATCGAGCCCGACTGGTGCTCGCCCGCCGTGCTCACCACCCGCTGGATTTCCGGACGGTCGTTCGATTCCTTCCTGGGGTCACAATCGTCCCAGGGGGCTCGGGACCGGATGGGCGTCGCGCTGTTCTCGTTCTATGTCGGCACGCTCTACCGGCACGGCCTGTTCCATGGAGATCCACACCCGGGCAACTACGCGTTCCGCGACGATGGCCGCCTGGTCATCTACGACTTCGGCTGCGTCCGGAGCTTCGACCCGGAGACGGTGCTCGCCTGCTCGGCGCTTCTCGAGGCCGTCCGGACGGATGACGCGCGGAGGATCCGCGAGGCCCTGGTGGCGCTCGGCGCCGAGCCGCCCGGGGACTCGGAGAGCCTGGAGATGCTGCGCACGCTGCTGCGCGGCTTCTTCGCGCCGCTGCTCGAGCACGGCGCACACCCCATGCACCCCGGCCCGGGGCTGGAGGCCCAGGAGCTTCTCCGGGACAAGCGGTTCCTCGCGAGGCTCTCGCTCCCTGGCCGATTCCTGTTCCTGTTCCGCTTGCGCTTCGGCCTGTACGCGGTGCTCGCGCGGCTGGGCGCCATCGCGGACTGGGGCGCGCTCGAGAGCCAGTGGGCCGAGGCGGCGAGGCTCCGGGTGGCGCGAGTTTCCGCCGCGGGCACGGTGCAAACGGAGCTTTGAAGGCCCCGCCGGGGACGCAATAACGTGGGCCCCAGGAGATTCCGGTGCCTGAGCATTCCCTCGATACGATTGTCCGCGACCTGGCGGAACGGCGAGCCACTCTCGGGGAGATCATCCCCCACCTCTCCCGGGCCGAGCTCCTCGCCGCCAGCGATGCCGTCCTGCTCTCGGTGCCGGGCTTCCGCCAGCTCCATGCCGAGCGGTGGGACCCCGCTCTCCCGGAGCCAGAAGCGCTCACCGCGATGCCGGAGGGCTCGCTCGGGAGCTGCTACGCGCGGTACATGGCGCACTACCGGCTGTCCCCCGACTTCTTCCCCATCCAGGCCCGGCTCGGCGCGGACGCGACTCCCACCCAGTACGCCGTCCACCGGCTCAACAAGTGCCACGACTTCATCCACGTGATGGGCGCCTATGAGACGTCGGACTCGGACGAGGTCGCCGTCCAGTCGTTCGTGTTCGGCATGGCGCCCGTCGCGCTCGCCCTCTTCCTGGCGGAGGCGGCGGTGCACCCGGACATCTCCCAGACGCGGTACAAGCACCTGCGCGACATCTACTTGGGACAGATTCAGGCGGAGGACTTCGAGCGGGGTGTTTCCGCTGTGTCCCTCCTCGGCGAGCGCTTCGAGGCCCTGTTGGAGATGCCCCTGGAGGCGCTGCGGCGGCGGCTCGGTATCTCCGCGCGAGCCCCCGCGCGCCTGGGTCACCGGGGAGAGAATTCCTGCGGTGGCTTTACCTCCCTCCCGTTCTTCACTCCCGCACAGACGGTGTGAGCCCGTCCGTGAATGCTCCTGGTGTCGAGGCGAGACGGTCGATATCTCTCCCCCATGAGCGCGATCGTCGTCGGCGGGACCGGCAATATAGGCAAGGCAGTCACGGACAAGCTGCGGGCCGAGGGACTGCGCGTCGTGTGCGCCTCGGATGATGTGAGGCAGGAGTCGTCCGACGCGATGCGGGTCGACGTCACGGATGAGGCCTCGGTGACGTCGCTGTTCGACAGGGCGGAGAAGGCGCAGGGCTCCCTCTCGCTGCTGGTCAACTGCGCGGGCTTCGGGAGCTTCACGCCCATCGAGGACACCTCGCTCCACGACTGGCGCAAGACGCTCGACGTGAACCTGACCGGGACCTTCCTGTGCGCACGTGAGGCATTCAAGCGGATGAAGGCGCGCGGCGGCGGGAGGCTCATCCACATCGGCTCCGTGAGCGATCACCTCACCCTGCCCACGAATGGGGCGTATGCCGCCTCCAAGCATGGCGTCCGAGGCCTCACGGGTGTCTTGAATGAAGAAGGGAAGCCCTACTCCATCCGGGCCACGCTCCTCTCGCTGGGCGCCGTCTACACGGCCTTCTGGAAGTCGCTCCCGGAGTTCAGCCCGGCCGACATGCTGTCCGTGGAGGACGTGGCCCAGAGCATCTGGGAGATTGCCCGCAAACCCTTGCACGTCCGCGTCGATGAGCTCCACCTCCTGCCCCCCAAGGGAGTCCTCTGATGGAGCGGCCATCGAACGCGAACCTGGCGCTCGTCACCGGAGCCAGCCGAGGAATTGGCGCGGCCATCGCTGACGTCCTCGCGGAGAACGGTTTCCGGTTGATTCTGCTGGCGCGTGACGCGGAGGCCCTGGCCCGCCAGGAGAAGAAGCTGCGCGCCTCCGGTGCCCAGGCGTGGTCATTCGTCTGCGATGTCGCGGATGAGGCCGCGGTGGACGCGATACTCGCCCGGATGGAAGCCTCCCTGGGCGTCCCCGGCGTCCTCGTGAACAACGCCGGACTCGGTGGGCCCTTCCACCGTGCCGACCAGGTCTCCAAGGCAGAGTGGGATGCCTTGTTCGGCGTGAACGTGGATGGTGTCTACCATCTCTGCCGCTGGGCCCTCCCGCGCATGAAGGCGGCCGGGTACGGGAGGATCGTCAACATCTCCTCCGTCCTGGGGTTGTTTGGCGGGGCGCTCTCTTCCACCTACGCGGCCACCAAGCACGCGCTCGTCGGCTACTCCAAATCCATCGCCGCCGAGTGGGGCGCCCATGGCATCACCTGCAATGCCATCTGTCCCGGGTACATCGATACGGAGATGCTGGCGAAGGCGGACCCCGCGTCTCGTCAGGCATTGTTGCGAAGGATTCCCGCCGGAAGGTTCGCCAGCCCCGAGGAGGTGGCCCGATTGGTGGCCTTCGTCGCCGGGCCCTTCGGTGGCTATATCAACGGCAGCACGCTGGTGATCGACGGCGGATTGTCTTCTCACCTCGCCAACGATCTGCCTTCGTTTTGACCCGGAGTGGGTTTCCGGGGCTCTTCCTGGGAGCCGTGGCTCCCTCGCCCCGACCCTGTCTTGGTGGGAGAAAAACGGTTCCCCAAGAGTTTCAGGCACTTCGCTTGAATTGATGGGGGTCAAAGGCCATCAATTCAGGTCTCCTCTGGCGCTCGCAGCTACATTCTCGACCACACGGGACCCACACCCGAGGTGAAATGACTAGTCGGGACGCGCGGATGGCCCTTACCGGAACGAATCGACTACGAAAACCGACACCGCGCCATGTTCGAGGAGGGCGCTCCCCGGCTTGGACTCGGCCTTTTTCCGCATCTGGCCGTGACCGAGGCGAGCGACCGCGCAGATTGGCACCTTGTCGCCATCTGGAGGGTGCGCCTCGTAGTACCGGACGACTACCTGAAACCCTCCGGTCCACGCCTGCCCGTAAAGGCGAGTTCCGGGCTCTAGCGTACCAAGCGATTCGGTTAAGTAGCTTTCAATCGGACCGTCGTAAACGATGACGGGACTTGCATCTATTTGATTCGCATCAAGGTGCGCGTCAGCGGCATCACCTACACGCATCCGCAGAATGCGCATAACCTCCAACGCCTTTTCGGGGCACTTCTCCGGACCGGGACTGCCGTCAGAACGAAGAGACACTCCAGCAGGCGGGCAGGCAGTGAGCAAAGGCAGCAAGACAATAACAGGGAGCGCAAGGGGCTTTTTCACAGACATGGCTAACGCGTTCCCTTCTCCTCTACAATTCGATGATCCAGGAGAACAACGGCTTGCTGAAGACCATCCTGCCGGAACAACTCAAGAACAAGATGGACCGGTCCATCTTTTGAAGTGAAAGCGCTCTTGTCCGCAACGACAGCAATATCGCCTGACTCCCCGCGCTGAATCTCGTCGCGACTCATGCGTAAGGCAAACTCCTTTTTCTCGCCCGTCCGCACAGGCTCGTCGAAGGATTGCCTGCTGAGCATGGCCGATAGCTGGACTTCCTTTAGCTTCCAAGGCACGTCCAATTGGTTGTTGGTCACATGAAACAGGACAGCCGCTTTCTGCACTTTCCTGGCAGAATAGATATAAATATCAACTACGGCGCCCCCAAGCTCGACTCGCCACTTGCTCTCGCGACGAAATGGCGTGTTATTCACTTCTCCGCTGGCCAATAGCGAGGCGTAGGCGTGACTAGTAGAGGCTTGCTCTTTTCGGAGTCGTTCGTTCTCCTCTTCAAGCGTGCGCTCCCTGACGTAGGCATCTGCCAGTCGCCTGCGGGCTGCATCCGGGCTCTCAAGGTCCAGGAACACGTTCACCTGATGATCAAACCGCCCCTCATGTGCTGTCACGGTGAAGGGCAGCTCTTTCCCGTCCGCGAGCGTCACCAGCAAGAGGAAGCGATCCTCGGGCTTGAGGTCTTGGAGCGGTTCAATAAGCACTCGCTTCCCGGCACACGTCACCGGCTCAAAACGACCTTCCCACCCCAGCATTTTCGTTCCTGCCGCGGTGCAGGGTTGCTGGAACCGGAGGACGGTTACCATCTCACCGGCGACGTACACCGGGCGGGCTACGTCCCTCGGGCTTTCCGAAAGGTAGAAGCTCCGAGACTCGGCCTCGCGTTCCTTGGCCACAGCCACGGACGCCAGGAGGACGAGAAGTAGGGCAGACCGGGGAGGTAAGAAGTTCCGCATAGGACAGCACAACCTACCAGAAAGGGTGCATGGCGGCTAGCCCGTTACGCTCTGTCGTTTTCTAGTGTTCCCTGGTGGGCTGGCTTGGCCTTTGAGGCATGAAAAGGCCGAATTATACCCTTCGTCTCGGAGCGGCCATGCAGTGGGCTGTGCTGGCGTCAGGTTGCTCGGCTCCTGCTGCTGCTCTGGGCTCGGCGGACTGCCTACCGGAGGATTCCACCATGACGTGCTGCATAAAGAAGCACCCTCTTGAACCGGTGGGGGCCTGTGGCGCCTCGCCTTACGGAGGTCGAGCAGGTGCTACGCGCCATGCGCGCCGACGTGGACGAGGACGAGGAGAATTTTTCCAACAACGCATCCCTTCCCGAGTGGAAGCAAGAGTGCATCAAATTCTATTATTCCTGCATCCAGGGAGGGTGGACGGGCAAGTGTGATGACTGCCTGCGCTACTGTGAGGAGCAGCAGAAATGGCCTTCTAGCAAGTGCCACGAACGCTAGATGGAGGTGAGCACATGGCCGAAGAGGTAGACTTGGACGATGTATGGGTGCTGTGTCGTGACGTTCTTGAAAACGGCGCCCCTTTAGAACTCAACGACGAGATGCGGACCCTCCTCTCGCGGACCGCTCAGCAGGTGGCCATAGGCCAACAGGACGCGCAAGATGCCTTGCGCTCCCTGTCCACCGCAATGACCCTGCTTCGAGAGATCCACCAGCGAATCGGGGAAGGGTCACGGCGACTCAGCAGGGCTCGAAACCGGGCGTATGAGCTTCGAGATAAAGGGGACCTTGAAGGGGCCTGTCAGCAGATCCGTGACGTGCTCGCCGTGGAGGTGGTCCCCCTCTACCGGAAGCACGCCGAAGTTCAGCTTGAGAAGTTGACCGGACTGATTGAAGTGCGCGCAACCGGGCGGCTCAATCCGGACCTGCCCGACCGGGACCAACTCGCCGTTCTTTCGCAACGCATTCAGCAGGGGAACGCCCTAGAACTCACGGACGACTTGCGCGCCCTTCTACGCCGGGTCGCCCCTACGGCAGCCGTCAGCGAGGCCGAGACCGAAGAGGCCATCAAGAGCCCAGAAGGCGCCGAAGCCCTCATGGGAATGATTCTCTCTCGGTTCCAGAAGGGTGGGCGTCGATTCCTGCGCGCTATGTACCAGATGACGAGCCTCCGGGACGCGGGGGACCTCGAAGGTGCGCGCCAGCAGATGCGCGACGTGCTGGCCGTGGAGGTCGTGCCGCGATACCGTCAGGCGGCCGAGGAGCAGCTTAGAGGCCTCGACAGTCCGCTCCCAGTGTCGTGACCGCCCGGGGCTGGATGCCGGGCGCGGGTGTTACCGAGCACGCTGGACGAGGGAGAAGCGGGCCAGACTGAGCGAGCTGAGTGATGGGCACGCTCCCGGCAAGGGGGATGGCTGGAAAGGCGTGTTCAGTGCGAAGCGCCCGATTGGTGAGCGAGCGCACGCGTGTCGCTGCCCCGTCGGCCCCTATTCTCCTTCTTCCGTCCCCTCTTGTTCTCTCCTCTTCCGCCTCGCATGAAGTCTCTCAACAACAGAGAAGGGGAAGAGGGCACGGTGATTGATGTTTCGGTAGAACACCGCGAGGTAGCGCTCGCCCCCAATCTGAATGACGGTCTGCGCTGGGGGGGCGGTCTGGCTGCCAAACCAGGCGTCTGCTTCCTCGCGAGTATTGAACGTAGCCACCGCCGGAGGGAGGCCGTCTTTCGTCATCTCCTCGATGTGGTATTCGAGTCCGGAATCTGGGACGAGTAAGCGGCGGCTACGGTCACGAGAAGACATGATGACATGGTATTCGTCAGCGATCAGCACATCGGCCAGATCAGGTGGCTCAGGTTGCGCACCGAGCCAGGCCTCCGCCTCGTCCCGCGTGTTGAATGAGGCGATGACCCGGGGGGGGGCCTTGGATTCGACGTCTTTGCGATAGCTCTCGAACTCATACGACTGGCCATTCATCCAGACGAACCAGAGCGCGTCGATGGCGAGGAGATACAACTCCTTCTCCTCCGGTGTCTGAGCCTGTTTCCGGTCCTTCCCGAGGAGCTTCTGTGCCTCGGTGATGCGGTCGAAAATCGTCACGGTGCCACCGCTGCGATGTGGGGCTCGCACGCCACTTCCGATGAAGCCAGAGCAGCCGCTGGAATCAAGGCAATGAGCGCCCCAGGGGGAAAGGCCACGATGAAGGCGACTCCTGCAACGACGATGATACTCCCCGCCAGAACCTCGTTGCGATTGCGCTTCAGCCAATCAACCGCCTGGTTCGTGGCCGAAAACTCTTGAGGGCGACGTCCCTGCAATTCTTCGCAATCAAGGTACGGTTGCCAGCACCCCTTCCTGCAATGCGATCTCTTGGCGCCAATTGAAGTGATGTGCGCATAGTCCTCCGAAAGAGGCCGGTCCATGCACGTCTCGATGCAACCGTTGAGTTCTTCATGACAATCGCGCTGGCGGGCCGCCGCAAGCACGATGCGCCCATAGGTCCTCTCCGCACGCGGCTGGAGCCTGAACTGCGAAAGGTCAAACTCCTCGACGGGGCGCCAACTGTGCGTGACGTGACCGCTGGAGGACTCTTGGAGGATGAGCACGTACTGGTTGAGCTCTTCGACGGAGGGGGACGAGGTGCTCGCATCGTCGGTCGGACCCGGCGTCTCAGGTACCGATGCACAGCTTGATACGAGCACTCCCAGGAGGGCCACTGCTCCCAGGCTCAAGGCCTGGTTCGAGTTCTTCATATGCGATCGACGCTAGGCCGGCGATGTGGGCATCGCAAAGGAATAGAAGGCCAGCCGCGTCGCAGCCCCTCCCAGCGGCATGGGAGGGGCTCTCCGCTCAGGTGTGCCCT
Source organism: Vitiosangium sp. GDMCC 1.1324 (assembly GCF_003044305.1). Taxonomy (GTDB): domain Bacteria; phylum Myxococcota; class Myxococcia; order Myxococcales; family Myxococcaceae; genus Archangium. The sequence goes on from NZ_PZOX01000024.1 coordinate 214,350, forward strand.
ACCAGGTGGTGTCGGGCACCGGCGCCGACAGCATCTGCTGGCGCTCGCTCACCACTCCCAGCTTCACTCCCAGTTGGTACAGCGCCCGCGTCTGCTCGAACAGCGGCTGCCACGGCGTGCTCACCCTCACGCCTGCCTCCTCGTCGTCGCTGCTCTCCCCCTTCTTCTCCCCTCCGAACATCCCCGCCAGCACCTCCGCCGCTCCCTTCTTCCTCGGGAAGATCTCCACCTGCACCGGGCCCTCCACCTTCGCCGCTTCCTTCGCCAGCTTCAGTGCCACCGGGAAGCCTCCCAGCTCGTCCACCAGCCCCCGCTCCTTCGCGTCCTCCCCCGTCCACACCCGGCCCCTCGCCACCGCCTGCAGCTTCTCCAACGGCAGCTTCCTCCCCGCCGCCGCCCTCGTCGTGAAGTCCTCGTACACCCGGTCCAGTGACGCTTCGTTCTTCGCCAGTTGCTCCGGCGTCCAGTCCAGGTCCGAGCTGTACATCGTCGCGTTCTTCCCCACCCCCAATGCCTCCCAGTTCACCCCCAACTTCTCCCAGAAGTCCGCCGTCACCATCTTCCCGCCGTACACCCCGATGCTCCCCGTCAGCGTCCCCGGCTGCGCCACAATCTTGTCCGCCTCCATCGACATGAAGTAGCCACCGCTCGCCGCGTACGTCCCCATCGACACAATCACCGGCTTGCCCTTCTCCTTCGCCCTCTGCACCTCCCGGCGCACCGTGTCGCTCGGCACGTAGCCTCCTCCCGGGCTGTCCACCCGGAAGACAATCGCCTTCACCCGGTCATCCTCCACCGCCTTGCGGAACGCCGCCGCCACCGTCTCGCTCCCCATCGTCGCCTCCCCAGACACCGGGCTCGAGTGGCTCTTCCCTCGCGAAATCGTCCCCGCTCCGTAGATGAGCGCCACCACCGGGCCGTGCGTGTTCGGTCTCCCCGCTCGCTCCAGGTACTTCTCCACGTACAGCAGCTGCGCTCCCCCCGCCTCCTCCTTCACCTTCGCGTACACCTCGTCCCGGTACAGCAGCCCGTCCACCAGCTTCGCCTCCACCGCCTGCTTCCCCATCAGCGGCGCCGCGTCGATGGCTGCCTTCACCTGCTCCTCGCTCAAGTCCCGGCCCTCGGCCACCCCCTTCACCACCTGCCCGAACAGGCTCGTCAGGAAGCGCTCCGTCTCCTCCCGGTGCGCCTCCGTGTACGTCTGCTCCGTGTATGTGTTCACCGCGCCCTTGTACTCGTAGCGCTTGCCCATCCTCGGCTTCACCCCGAGCTTCGCCAGCGCATCCCTCGCGAATGGCGTCTCGATGGCCGCCCCCACCACCGACACGTCCCCCGACGGCTGGATGTAGATTTCGTCGAACGCCGACGCCAGGTAGTACGCCCCCGTCGCTCCCCCTCCCTCTCCAAAGGTGTCCGCGTACGCCACCGCCTTCTTCCCCTTCGCCCGGAAGGCCTTCACCGCGTCTCGCAGCTCCTGCACCACCGCCGTGCTCCCTGGCGGGCCGTCCAGCCTCATCACCAGCCCCTTCACCCGCGCGTCCCCTCCCGCCTTCTCCAGCGCGTCCACCACGTCCTTCACCGTCAGCTTGTCGTCCCCGAAGGCGCTCGCCAGCGAGTCCTCCGGCACGTACTCCGGCAACGGCTCACTCAGCTCCAGCTCGAGCACCACCTGTTGTGGCACCCCCGGTTTGCTCGACGCCCCCAGCACCGCCAACGCGATGATGGCTCCGACGAAGAGGATGGTCAGCCCGCCCACCACCGCGAGCGAACCGATGAAGAAGCGTTTCATGCGCGAGGCTCCTGATACCTGCGTGTGACACCTGCGTGTATGTGGCGGGCTTACTACTAACCGCTCCGCGATTCGACGCCCGCGCCTCGCGCCCCCCGGTGCAGTGGGCGGCCAGACGTCTCCTGGCGCGCACTCGCCCACCCCTTCCCGCAAAACGGGAGTGTTTCCGGGCAGACCGAATTCCGTGGGAGACGCGTCTTCCTTGAAACGTCTGGAGAGCCCGGCACGGGGAGGGGGTTCCCGCTCTTGCGCCCATGCCTATTTCTGAGGGGAACGCAGCACACCCCCGGACTGACATCGCCATGGTCGAAACCCCCTCACTCTCCGTGTACCCGCCTTCTCCGGCGGCACCGTCTCCGTACGCCCCGGCGGTGACCGTCCTGGAGCCGTCGTCCGCGCCGAGAGACCCGGAAGGTGGCTCGCCCTTCTCCGAGCCCGTTGCCTTCCGCGTCCACGGCCTCGAGGGCGCCGACGGCGTGTCCCTGCGCGTGTACGACGCGGGAGACGTCTACGGGCCTCCGCTCCTCTTCCTCCACGGCTTCTCGCAGTGCCACCTGGCGTGGCAGCGGCAGTTCTACAGCGCCCTGAGCCTGGGCTTCCGGCTGGTGGCGCTGGACTTGCGAGGGCACGGGCACTCGGGCAAGCCCCACGGCGCCTACGACGACGGGCGGCTGTGGGCCGAGGACCTGCATGCCGTCATCTCCGCGCTCGAGCTGGAGCGGCCCCTGCTCGTGGCCTGGTCCTACGGCGCCATGGTCGTCGCCGACTACCTGCGCCACTACGGCCAGGAGCGCGTCGCCGGGGTGAACTTCGTGTCCGCCATGGTGAAGGGCGGCTCCGAGGAGGCCTTCGGCCTGCTCTCGCCCGAGCTGCTCTCGCTCATCCCCGGCCTCTTCACCCAGGAGGACGCCGTCAGCCGCGCCACCCTGGAGCGCTTCGTGTCGCTGCTGCACCACCAGCCCGTGACGCCGGAGACGCGGCGCCTGGTGCTCGCCTACAACGAGCTGGTGCCGGGCCACGTGCGGGAGGCGATCGGCTCGCGCGCCGCGGACAATGACGATGTGCTGCGCCGGCTCTCCGTGCCCGTGCTCGTGTCCCATGGCATGGAGGACCGCGTCATCCGCCCCGCCTCCGGACAGCACATCGCCTCCCTGCTGCCCGATGCCAAGGTGTCCCTGTATCCGGGCATCGGCCACTCGCCCTTCTGGGAGGACTCGCGCCGCTTCAACCGCGAGCTCGCCGCGTTCGCCGCGCGCTGCTGGTAGGGAGGGCTTGGGGAGCTTCCGGCTACACCTCGGTGAAGCGCGGGCCGGTGAGGCCCTCGCGCTCCATCGCTTCCTTTACGTCCTCGGAGAGGAGGAGCGACAGTGTCCAGCCCCAAGGGCGGAAGACGCGGGCTCCTTCTGTTTTCGTCGGGTCGATGCGCATACCCCTCACGAACCGGTACTCGCCTACCTTCTCCGGTTGGCCATCCTCGGGCTTGAAGTACTGCACCTCCTCGCTCCGGGCGTCGTCAATGCAGCGGATGATGCGCAGGGCATTGAGAACGAAATAGGGCCCCGCATGGCCGTCTACCTGCACGGGTAGGAACTGCACCCCTTCAACTCCCAGGCGCTCGAGAGCTGGACGACGCGAGCATGGACGATGGGGTTGGAGAAGGCGTCCAGGGTGAAGTCCAGCGTTACTCCATCAGGTCTCACGGGGAAGCGGATGATTCCCTGGGGTTCGAGCCATCGGCCCTCTGTGAACTGCCAGGGATTGAGCTTTTGCCCTTGCTCATCGACCGGGGTTCTCAGATGCCAGCGTTCCGGGACGTACTTGTCATCCTCCAATTCGTAATACCTGGGCATGTTTCTCGCTCTGGCTCAATCCTGGGATTGAGTCACCAATTTGTGGAGGCGTGAGCCGGGGCTGCATACCTCATCCGAGAGCGCCTTGAGCGCTTCCACCAGCTTGTTCCTACATTGGATGACGGATGCACAGCCTTGGAGCGCCTTGCTGAGCTTCTTGTAGACTTCTTGATGGTACTCCTCGGGATGCGGGCCCTTACGGCCCTTGAGGTAGACGAGGTTCTCCTCGCCGTGGGACGCCTACACCTGTGCTGATGGTCCCCGCTGTCGCACTGTCAGACTTGCGGTGTTGTCCATGTGCCACCCGTACTATATCCTCACACCTCGGCGAAGCGCGGGCCGGTGAGGCCCTCGCGCTCCATCGCTTCCTTTACGTCCTCGGAGACGATGAGGGCTACCGTCCAGCCCCAGGGACGGAAGATGCGCGCGTCGCCCACCTTCGTAGGGTCGATACGCATCCCCGCCACCACCCTGTACTCGCCCACCTTTTCCGGTTGGCCATCCTCGGGCTTGAAGTACTGCACCTCCTCGCTCCGGGCGTCGTCGATGCAGCGGATGATGCGCAGGGGATTGAGGATGAAGTAGGGCTCCGAGTGTGCTTCGACGCGGGCGGGGATGAATTGCACCCCACTGACATTCAGCTGCTTGAAGAGCCGCACGAAACGCTCGTTGGCCACGAGGATGTTGAAGGCGGCCCAGCAGAAGTCGAGCGCACGCCCGGGAATGTCGAGCGGAAAGCTCGGCACGCAGCCCAGCTCGATCACCCGTCCCTCGTTGAACTGCCAGGGGTCGATCTCCCGCCCCTGCTCGTCGACAGGCGCCCCCAAGTGCCAGCGATCGTGGGAACGTCTGTCGTCCATCAAGTCAAAGAATCGAGCCATACGCGTTCAGTCCGATGTCTTCGTTGCCAGCCGGTGGAGCCGTGTCCCTGGAGTGCATACCTCTCTTGCGATCTTCTTGAGCTCTTCCACCAATGCGTTCCGACATTGCATCAAGGTCTGGCACTGCGCGACTGCCGTCGTGAGCCGACGGTAGATTTCCGTATGGTACTCCTCGGGGTGCGGGCCTTTGTGGCCCTGGAGGTAGACGAGATTCTCCGCTGCATCCAGGTCCAATCCCGCCTTGGCAAAGAGGCGACTGAATAGCGGTGTCCAGGGTCCTCCGCTCTGCGTCGAGGAGTCGTTCTTGTTGGTGGCGAGATGGTGCCAGTGGTGGCCGTCCTGCTTCTGGGAGCCATCCGTGCAGGCGCTGCCGGCGGCGGCCGCCACGGTGCCCGCGGCGACGCCCGTGACGAGGACGGTGCCGTCGGCCACCATGCGTACCGTCGTCGCGCCCTCTAGCGACAGGCCTCCGGGCAGTGCGTACCGGGGCGAGCCCAGCAGCCCG
>NZ_PZOX01000025.1 GCF_003044305.1 Vitiosangium sp. GDMCC 1.1324
ACTTCCGCACCACGGACGTGACGGGTACGGTGAAGCTGCCGGAGAACGTCGAGATGGTGATGCCGGGCGACAACATCGCCATCGAGGTGGAGCTGATCACCCCTGTGGCCATGGAGAAGGAGCTCCGGTTCGCCGTCCGTGAGGGTGGCCGTACCGTGGGCGCCGGCGTCGTGGCCGAGATCATCGCGTAGTATTCGGAAGTACCCAGCTACCCCGGCGTTCCAGGTAGAAAAAAGCCGGGGTAGTGGGAATAAGGTTGCAAACACCGGGGCTGCGGTGGTACATGCCGCGCCCCTTCGAAGAGACGGCTCTGTGACATCCAGGGGACGTTGGGCGTAGCGCCTCCCACAGGCAGGCAGAGGCCGTACAAAGAGGTTTTTGCGAATGGCGACACAGAAGATCCGCATCCGGCTGAAGGCCTACGACTCCAAGCTCCTGGATCAGAGCGCTGGGGAGATCGTTGAGACGGCTCGGCGCACGGGCGCCAAGGTTGCCGGTCCGATCCCCCTGCCCACGCGCATCAACAAGTTCACGGTTCTGCGCTCGCCGCACGTGGACAAGAAGAGCCGCGAGCAGTTCGAGATCCGCACTCACAAGCGCCTGCTCGATATCCTCGAGCCGACCCAGCAGACGCTGGACGCGCTGATGAAGCTGGATCTCTCGGCTGGTGTTGACGTGGAGATCAAGTCCTGAGGAAGCGGGGCTGAGCCCTCGCGGTTCCACTCCGTTCCCCAGAGGAAAGAGCCATGGCGAAGTTCGACGTAGTCGACCTGGATATGAAGAAGCTGTCGGAGCTCGAGCTCTCCGACGAGGTTTTCGGCGCCGAGCCGAACGCGAACCTCTTTTACGAGGTCGCGAAGATGCAGCAGATCAACCGGCGCCGGGGCACGGTGGCGGTGAAGAACACCTCGCTGGTGAGCGGCGGTGGCAAGAAGCCCTGGAAGCAGAAGGGCACTGGCCGCGCTCGTCAGGGCTCCATCCGCGCCTCCCACTGGGTGGGCGGCGGTAAGGCGATGGGCCCCAAGCCGCGGGACTACTTCTACCGTCCCCCGAAGAAGGTCCGCCGCGGTGCGCTCAAGGCGGCCCTGTCGCTGCGCGCCCGTGAGAAGACGCTCATCATCGTGAGCGACTTCAACCTGGCTGCTCCCAAGAGCAAGCAGGCCTTCGACGCGCTGACCAAGCGGCTGAAGCTGGCCGGCGCGCTGGTCATCGACGCCAAGAGCAATACCAACCTGCACCGCAGCGTGCGCAACCTGGCGAAGTTCGACGTTCTGCCCCCCGAGGGTCTGAACCTCGAGTCCGTGCTCCGCCACAAGCACCTGGTGCTCACTTCCGCGGCGGCCAAGGCCATCGAGGGGGCGCTCTCGTGAATATCAACGACGTCATCAAGGGACCGCTCATCACCGAGAAGCTGGACGCGGCCCGCGAGAAGTTCCGGCAGTACTCGTTCATCGTGGACAAGAAGGCCACCAAGCACGACGTGGCCCACGCCGTCGAGTCGCTCTTCAAGGTGAGCGTCGAGGGTGTGCGGACCAACATCGTGCGCGGGAAGACCAAGCGCGTGGGCCGCTCGATTGGCAAGCGGCCGAACTTCAAGAAGGCGGTCGTCACCCTCAAGGAGGGGGACAAGATCGAGCTCTTCGAGGGAGGCGCGGTCTAGCGCACGGCGCTGACCGACGTTGAGGAACCACTATGGGCATCAAGAAGTACAAGCCGACCTCCGCCGCCCGCCGTTTGATGACGGCGTCTGACTTCGCGGACATCACCAAGGACACGCCGGAGAAGGGGCTCACCGAGTCCCTGAAGAAGTCCGGCGGCCGTAACGTCCACGGCCACATCACCCGCCGTCACCAGGGTGGTGGTCACAAGCGCCGCTACCGCGTCATCGACTTCAAGCGTCGGGACAAGGACGGCGTGCCGGCCAAGGTCGCTGCCGTCGAGTACGACCCGAACCGCTCCGCCAACATCGCCCTCCTGCACTACGCGGACGGCGAGAAGCGCTACATCCTGGCGCCGGTGGACCTGAAGGTCGGGGACACCGTGATGGCGGGTGAGACCGCGGACATCCGTCCGGGCAACTCCCTGCCGCTCATCAACATCCCGGTGGGTACCATCATCCACAACGTGGAGCTGAAGCCTGGCCGCGGTGCCCAGATCATCCGCTCCGCGGGCTCCTCCGGCCAGCTGATGGCGAAGGAGGGCCGCTACGCCCAGGTTCGTCTGCCCTCGGGCGCCGTGCGCATGGTGCTCATCGAGTGCCGCGCCACCGTGGGCCAGGTGGGCAACCTGGAGCACGAGATCATCCGCATCGGCAAGGCGGGTCGCAGCCGCTGGCTGGGCATCCGGCCCACCGTCCGCGGTCTGGCGATGAACCCGGTCGACCACCCGCACGGTGGTGGTGAGGGTAAGTCCGGTCAGGGTAACCCGCACCCGGTGTCGCCGTGGGGCCAGAAGACCAAGGGCCTCAGCACCCGCAAGAACAAGCGTACTGACAAGTTCATCGTGAGCGTCCGCCGTCCGGGCGCGCGCAGCCAGTAGTCGAGGGTTCACACAATGGCGCGTTCGATCAAGAAGGGTCCGTTCGTCGAGAAGTACCTCGTCAAGAAGGTCGAGGACATGATCAAGACGAACAAGAAGAGTGTTGTGAAGACGTGGTCCCGGCGTTCCACCATCCTGCCGGAGTTCGTGGGACACACCTTCGCGGTGCACAACGGCCGCAAGTTCATCCCCGTCTTCGTTACCGAGAACATGGTGGGCCACAAGCTCGGCGAGTTCGCCCCGACGCGTACGTTCGGCGGTCACTCGGCGGAGAAGAAGGTCGCCAAGGGCAAGTAGCCGGCCCCGCTGACAGGCGGCGTCCGCCAGAGGAGATCACATGGAGTCGAAGGCACATCTGAGGTTCCTGCGCATGTCGCCCCGGAAGGTTTCTACGGTGGCGGCGCTCGTCCGCGGCAAGCCGGTGGGGCAGGCCCTGAACATCCTGCGCTTCACCAGCCGCGCCGCGGCTGTTCCCGTGGCCAAGCTCATCAAGAGCGCCGTGGCCAACGCGACCGACCTGTCCAAGGGTCAGGTCGACGTGGATCGTCTCATCGTGAAGACGATCTCCGTGGATCAGGGTCCGACCCAGCGCCGCTACATGCCGCGCGCCATGGGCCGCGCCACGCGCGTCAACAAGAAGACCAGTCACATTCACGTGGTGCTGGCGGAGGCGGCCAAGTAGCCGCCCGCCTGGCGCTTAACGCAACCGATCGAAGGAGAAGCACGTTGGGCCAGAAAGTCCATCCCATTGGGTTCCGCCTCGGGGTCATCAAGACCTGGGACTCCAAGTGGTTCGAGCACAAGAACTACGCGCAGTGGCTGCATGAGGACATCCGCATCCGCGAGTTCGTGAAGAAGTCGCTCGCCCACGCGGGCGTCTCCAAGGTGGAGATCGAGCGCGCGGCGAACAAGGTGAAGGTCAACGTGCACACCGCGCGCCCCGGTATCGTCATCGGCAAGCGCGGTGCCGGCATCGAGACGGTGAAGAAGGACCTCCAGCAGTTCACCAAGAACGAGGTCTTCCTCAACATCGTCGAGGTCCGCAAGGCCGAGACGGACGCCCAGCTGGTGGCCGAGAACATCGCCACCCAGCTCGAGCGCCGTATCGCCTTCCGCCGCGCCATGAAGAAGGCGCTGCAGACGGCGATGAAGTTCGGCGCCAAGGGCATCCGCGTGTCGTGCTCCGGCCGCCTCGGTGGCGCGGAGATGGCCCGCTACGAGTGGTACCGCGAGGGCCGCGTGCCCCTGCACACCCTCCGCGCGGACATCGACTACGGCTTCGCCGAGGCGAAGACCACCTACGGCAAGATCGGTTGCAAGGTCTGGATCTGCCGCGGCGAGGTCCTGCCCACCAAGGGTGGTCAGGGCGCCGCGCCGGCCGCCAACCGCTAACTCCCCGGAGCCGCCTCGAGAGGGGCGGCTCGCCCGGGATTGAAGGACACCGACGATGCTTCAGCCTGCTCGTACGAAGTTCCGCAAGATGCACAAGGGCCGCACGCCCGGTCTGGCGTACCGCGGCAGCGATCTCACCTACGGTGAGTATGGCCTCATGTCCCTGCAGCCGGGGTGGATCACCTCGCGGCAGATCGAGGCGGCCCGTATCGCGATGACGCGCCACATCAAGCGTGGCGGCAAGATCTGGATCCGCGTGTTCCCGGACAAGCCGATCACGAAGAAGCCCGCCGAGACCCGTATGGGTACCGGTAAGGGTGGTGTGGAGTACTACGTGGCGGTGGTCAAGCCCGGCCGCATCCTCTACGAGATGGAGGGTATGACGCCGGAGGTTGCCACGGCTGCTCTGAAGCTGGCCCAGGCGAAGCTGCCGGTGCTGACGAGGATCGTCAGCCGCAGCGAGCTGGCGCTCTAGTTCGCCTCCGGGTGGCTCGCTGAGAAGTGGGCCGCCCGCTGGCCTGAGGAGATTTGAAGATGGCGACTGCGAAGGAACTCAAGGAGCTCTCGGCGGATGACCTGAAGCGGCGCGCGGCCGAGCTGCGCGATACGCTGTTCCAGGATCAGCTCAAGCGGGCGACCGGCTCGCTCGACAACCCGTCCGAGCGCACCCAGCACAAGCGCGATCTGGCGCGCATCCTGACCGTCCTGGGGGAGAAGACCCGGGCGGAGAAGAAGGCTTAGGAGCTTTTCTCATGGCTGAAGCGACTCAATCCACCTCTGCCAAGACCTCCACCCGCGGCCGTCCCAAGACCCGCGTGGGGATCGTGACCTCCAACAAGATGCAGAAGACGGTGGTGGTCACCGTCTCGCGCCGCGCGGCTCACCCCAAGTACGGGAAGATCATGAGCATGCGCGAGAAGTACAAGGCGCACGTCGAGGACCACGACTATCCGGCCAAGGTCACCATCAACGAGGGTGACCGGGTGCGTATCGCCGAGACCAAGCCCGCGTCGAAGGACAAGCGGTGGCGGGTGGTCGAGGTGCTGGAGAAGAGCAAGAACGTCTGAGCCGTCCGAGCTCGCGCTGCCCACCAGGCGCGCGAGGCCGTGGCTCGAGCCGCGCGGTGCCCGTCCTCACCGGAGGGGCCTGCCGTAGCTGAGATAGGAGATTCCAGATGATTCAGATGACGAGCGTGCTCGACGTGGCCGACAACTCGGGCGCCAAGAAGGTGTTCTGCATCAAGGTGCTCGGTGGCTCGAAGCGTAAGTACGCGTCCATCGGCGATGTGATCGTCGTGTCGGTGCGCGAGGCGCTGCCGAACTCCAAGGTGAAGAAGGGTGATGTGGCCAAGGCGGTCATCGTGCGCACCGCGCGCGAGGTGGGCCGTCCGGATGGCAGCTACATCAAGTTCGATGGCAACTCCGCCGTCCTCATCAACAAGGACATGGAGCCCATCGGGACGCGCATCTTCGGGCCGGTGGCCCGCGAGCTCCGCGCCCGCAAGTTCATGAAGATCATCTCGCTCGCTCCCGAGGTCCTCTAGTAGGGCATCAGGCGGTCCGCGAGGAGGGAGAGGAACCATGGAGAAGCTCAAGGTTGGAGACACCGTCCAGGTCATCGCCGGCGCCGAGCGCTCGGAGAAGACCCCGGCGAGCAAGCGCGGGAAGATCCTGAAGATCGACCGCGAGGCCCAGCGCGTGACCGTTGAGGGCGTGCGCCTGGTCAAGCGGCACCTCCGCAAGACGCCCCAGCAGCCCGAGGGCGGCATCGTGGAGAAGCCGGGCACCATCCACATCTCGGACGTCCAGCTGGTCTGCGCCAAGTGCGACAAGCCGACCCGCGTGGGTATCCGGGCCGATGGGGACAAGAAGAAGCGGTTCTGTAAGAACTGCGACGCCCTGATTGACTAGGGGCGCGGGTTCGGGCATGTATGCGCGCCCTTTGTCCTACCCGGACGAGGGGAGGGCGGGCGTGCGTACCCGGAGCTCTGAAGGACCCATGAGAGCTCCGGTGTTTCCAGTTTCCACGCAGTACTGATCGGCGCGCTGGGTCCACGACGGCGCTCCGAAGCAGAGGACAAGACGATGGCTGAAGAGAAGAAGGAAGCGGCGCCGAAGAAGGAAAAGAAGGGCCGCAAGAAGGAAGAGCTCAAGAAGGCAGGATTCGCGGCGAACATCGAGGAGGGTCTCGAGTCCAAGCCGGCGCGTCTGAAGCTGCGCTTCCGCAAGGAGGGCGTGCCCGCGCTGATGAAGGAGCTGGGGCTCAAGAACCCCATGCAGGTGCCCCGCCTCGAGAAGATCGTCGTCAACATGGGTCTGGGCGAGGCACTCGCCAACGCGAAGATCCTCGAGTCCGCCGTGGACCAGCTGGGTGCCATCACCGGCCAGAAGCCCGTGGTGACCCGCGCCCGCAAGTCCATCGCGAACTTCAAGCTGCGCCAGGGCCAGGCCATCGGTGCCGCGGTCACGCTGCGCGGCGACCGGATGTACGAGTTCCTGGACCGCCTCATCACCGTGGCGCTGCCGCGCGTGCGTGACTTCAAGGGCGTGTCCCCCAAGGCTTTCGACGGGAAGGGCAACTACACGCTCGGTGTCCGCGAGCAGATCATCTTCCCGGAAATCAACTACGACCAGATCGAGAAGGTGAAGGGGCTCAACATCAGCTTCGTCACCACCGCGGCGAACGATGAGCAGGGGCTGGCGCTGATGCGTCACTTCGGCATGCCGTTCCGCCAGTAAAGAGGATCCGCATCCATGGCCAAGCTCTCGAAGATCGCCCAGGCGAAGCGCAAGCCGAAGTTCTCCGTCCGCGCGTACAACCGCTGCCCGCTGTGTGGCCGGCCCCGCGCGTTCCTGCGGAAGTTCAACATGTGCCGTATCTGCTTCCGGCACCGCGCGCTCCGCGGCGAGATCACCGGCGTCACCAAGTCGTCCTGGTAGTCGGACGCGGGCTTCCGGGCTCCCAGAAGGAGCCCGGCTGCCTGGCCTGCCCTCGAGAGGGTGGGCCGAAGCAGTGAGTATGCATGGCAACCGTGGCGAACCCCCGGGATGGGCTCGGCAGGCGCGGCGGTTGCGAGCGCGGAGGCGGTGAAACCGCTCCGCACGGAAGGTAGCCATCCATGTCGGTCATCAACGATCCGATCGGCGACATGCTGACCCGCCTGCGCAACGGTTCGCGCGCGCGTCACGACAAGGTCGTCATCCCCCACTCGAACCTCAAGGTCGAGATCATCAAGGTCCTCAAGTCCGAGGGCTTCATCGGGGAGTACACCATCCACGAGCGCGCCCCGCAGAACGAGATCACCGTTCAGCTGAAGTACGGCCCGGATCGCGCTCCGGCCATCACCGGCATCCGCCGCGTGTCCAAGCCCGGTCTGCGCCGGTACGTCAATTCGCGTGAGATTCCGCAGGTGCTCGGTGGTCTGGGCATCTCCATCCTGTCCACGTCGCGGGGCGTGATGGTGGACTCCGAGGCTCGCAAGCAGAAGGTCGGCGGCGAGCTGCTCTGCACCGTCTACTAGCCAGCTGCCCGGGTGCCGCGACTCACGTCGCGACCCGGACTCACTGCACGAGGGAATCATGAGTCGGATTGGAAAGCTTCCGGTCAAGCTGGCGGACAAGACGAAGGTCACCGTGTCGGGCCGCCAGGTCAGTTTCGAAGGCCCCAAGGGCAAGATGGTCGTTCAGCTTCCCGCCAAGGGCGTGAAGGTGAAGGTCGCCGGCAACGAGGTGACGGTGGAGCGCGAGGATGAGTCGCGCGAGGCCCGCAGCCTGCACGGTCTCACCCGCACGCTGCTGGCCAACGCGGCCAAGGGCGTGTCCTCGGGCTTCGAGCGCCGCCTGGACATCCGCGGCGTCGGTTTCCGCGCCGAGGTGAAGGGCAAGACGATCAACCTCTCGCTGGGTTACTCGCACCCGGTGGTGTTCAACCTGCCCGAGGGCGTGACGGCCGAGGTCGACAAGGCCGCCCGCACCGAGGACGGTCTGCCCACCCTGGGTCTGACCCTGCGCTCGGCGGACAAGGAGGCCCTCGGGGCCGCCGCTGTGAAGATCCGCGCACTGCGCCCGCCCGAGCCGTACAAGGGGAAGGGCATCAAGTACGCCACCGAGAAGATCCGTCGCAAGGAAGGCAAGACGGGCACCGCCTAGTCGGAGTGAACACCCAACCGCGGAGCTCCTGCTGGGGCTCCGTAATCATCCGGCGGTGGAAGTCCCCATCACCGCCGGACGGAGAAGGAATCATCCATGTCGAAGAAGCTCGATCCGCGCCTCAAGAGGAAGGACCGCATCCGCAAGAAGCTCTCGGGTACCACCGAGCGCCCGCGGCTCACGGTCTACAAGAGCCTCAAGCACATCTACGCCCAGGTGGTGGACGACACCACGGGCCGCACCCTGGCCTTCGCCTCGTCGCTCTCCAAGGAGCTCAAGGGCAAGGACGAGGGCGACAAGAAGGCCGAGGCGAAGCGCGTTGGCGCGCTCATCGCGGAGAAGTGCAAGGCGGCCAATGTCGTGGCGGTGGTGTTCGACCGTAACGGCTTCCCCTACCATGGTCGGATCGCCGCCGTGGCTGACGCCGCGCGCGAGGCCGGGCTCAAGTTCTAGCAACCTTTCGAATAAGGAAGTTCCCAAGTGGCAACTCCGATCAATCCAAACGATCTCGACCTCACCGACCGCGTGGTGAACATCAACCGCGTGGCCAAGGTGGTGAAGGGTGGCCGGCGGTTCTCGTTCGCCGCGCTGGTGGTGGTGGGCGACGGCGCCGGCCATGTCGGCGTCGGGCTGGGCAAGGCCAACGAGGTTCCCGAGGCCATCCGCAAGGGTGGCGAGAACGCCAAGAAGAACCTGTTCCGCGTTCCGCTGCAGGGTCACACCATTCCCCACGAGGTGCTCGGTCACTTCGGCGCGGGCTGGGTGCTCCTGAAGCCGGCCGGTGAGGGTACGGGCGTCATCGCCGGTGGCGCGGTGCGCGCGGTCCTCGAGGCGGCGGGCATCCGCAACATCCTGACGAAGAGTCAGGGCTCGCGGAATCCCCACAACGTGCTCAAGGCGACGGTGGCCGGTCTGAAGAACCTGCGCTCGCCGGAGCAGGTGTCCCGCCTGCGTGGCAAGGACGTGGGTCCCCAGAAGGAAGAGGCGAGGGGTTAATCATGGCGCTCAAGGTCAAGTTGACGAAGAGCTTCGCGGGTTCGTCCGTGGACCAGCTCGCGACGATCGACAGCCTCGGACTGAAGAAGTTCGGCGACGAGCGTCTCCTGAAGGACACGCCGGCCATCCGCGGCATGGTGAACAAGGTCCGTCACCTGGTGACGGCCGAGACGGTGCAGGGCGATGCTCCGAAGATCGCCCGCCGCAAGCCTCGGAAGATCCGGGCCCGGGACGCCGCGCGCGCCCGGAAGGCCTAGTGCGAGAGGGTTCAGACAATGACTACGCTCAACAAGCTGAAGCGCCCTGAGGGCTCGTGGCACCGCAAGAAGCGGGTGGGCCGCGGCCAGGGTAGCGGTCTGGGCAAGACGGCCGGCCGCGGTGGCAAGGGCCAGAAGGCTCGCTCGGGCAACATGCGGTTCGAGGGCTTCGAGGGTGGCCAGAGCCCGCTGCAGCGCCGCCTGCCGAAGTTCGGCTTCATCTCCCCCAACCGCACCGAGTACGCGCTGGTGAGCCTGGCGGACCTCGAGAAGTTCGACGCGGGCGCCACCATCGACGCCGACGCGCTGGAGAAGCGGGGCCTGGTGAAGGGCCGCTATGACGGCGTGAAGGTGCTCGGCAACGGCTCCCTCACCAAGAAGGTGACCGTCCGGGTGCACAAGGCTTCGGCCGCGGCCCGCGAGGCCATCGAGAAGGCGGGCGGTTCCGTGGAGGAGCTCCCGCTCGTGGCCCACAAGCCCGAGTCCGCTTCCAAGGCCCACGCCGGCAAGGGCGTCAAGCAGGCCAAGTCGTGAGGGTAGGGCGCGTTACACTCTTGGTGGTGCGCGCCTTTCCATGCGTGTAGGATTCCGCGCCCCTTTCCGAATTCGGACAGGGGCGCTGTTGTTCTCGCAGAAACCTCTTTGGGGGATGGTTCCCACGTGGCTCTGAACGCCTTCGCCAACGTCTTCCGCATCGCGGAGCTGCGCAGCCGGCTCATCTATACGCTGATGCTGCTCGCGGTGTACCGCATCGGCATCTTCATCAACACGCCTGGAGTGGACAGGGCGGCGATGAACGCGTTCATGGACGCCCAGCGCCAGTCGGGCGGCCTGTTCTCGCTCTTCAACCTGTTCTCCGGCGGCGCCCTGAACCAGATGTCCATCTTTGGTCTGGGCATCATGCCGTACGTGTCCGCCTCCATCATCATCCAGCTCCTGGCGGTGGTGGTGCCCAGCCTTGAGCGGCTGCAGAAGGAAGGCGCCGCGGGCCGGCAGAAGATCAACCAGTACACGCGCTACGGCACCATCGGCCTGTCGATCGTCCAGGGCATTGGTATCTCGCGCTGGCTGGCCTCGCTGGGCCGCGGTGACGCGGGCCAGTCCGGGTTCAACCAGGTCGTGGTCCCCAACGACAACGTCTGGTTCACCTTCATGACGGTGATCAGCCTGACGGCGGGTACCGCGTTCATCATGTGGCTGGGCGAGCGCATCACCGAGCGCGGCATCGGCAACGGCATCTCCCTCATCATCTTCGCGGGCATCGTGGCGGGCCTGCTGCCCAGCGCCAAGACGCTGCTGGACCTGGTCCAGCAAGAGGTCATCACCATGGCGGCCGTGGCGGCCCTGCTGCTGTTCATGGTGGTCGTGGTCGGCGTGGTGGTCTACGTCGAGCGCGGCATGCGGCGCATCCCGGTGCAATACGCCAAGCGCATGGCCGGGCGGCGCATGTTCGCGGGTCAGGCCACCTACTTCCCGATGAAGGTGAACACCTCGGGCGTGATTCCGCCCATCTTCGCCGGCGCGCTGCTGTCCTTCCCCGCCACGCTGGGCACCTGGTTCCCGTTCCTCCAGAACGTGCAGCGCAGCATCGAGTCCAGCCCCTGGGTCTACAACGGCATCTTCGTCCTGCTGATCATCTTCTTCTCGTACTTCTACACGGCGCTGACCTTCCGGCCGGACGACGTGGCGGACAACATCAAGAAGCAGGGCGGCTACATCCCCGGCATTCGCCCGGGCCGTCAGACCGCGGACTATATTGAGCGGGTGCTCAACCGCATCACCTTCGGCGGCGCGCTCTACCTGGCCGCCATCTGCGTCGTTCCCTCCATCATCACCAACATGCTGGGCGTTCGCTTCACCTTCGGCGGCACCGCGCTGCTGATCGTCGTGGGCGTGGCGCTCGACACGGTGCAGCAGATCGAGGGTCATCTCATCAGCCGCAACTACGAGGGCTTCGCCGGTCCGCGCGGTCCTCGCATCCGCGGTCGGGTTCGCGTGGCCGCCTGAGCAAGGCAGCCGTTTCGCGGGCGCTCCTCCCCCTCACCCCGGGGAGGGGCGCCTCGTCGTTCCAGGGGTGTGTGAGCAGCGGGACGAGGTTGGCCGTGGCCCTCCCGCGCTCCTTCCTGACGAGCTGAGAGGAACAAATGAACCTCATCCTGTTGGGCCCGCCGAACGCGGGGAAGGGGACCCAGGCGAAGAAGCTGTACGCGGATTTCAAGATTCCGCAGATCTCCACGGGTGACATTCTCCGCAAGGCGGTTCGTGAAGGCACGGAGCTGGGCAAGCTCGCGGGGCCGCTGATGGCTGCTGGTGCCTATGTCCCGGACGAGATCGTCATCGGTATCGTGGAGGAGCGCCTGAAGGAGCCGGATGTTGCTCCTGGCTTCATCCTCGACGGCTTTCCGCGCACCACTCCCCAGGCCGAGGCGCTCGAGCGCATGCTGGCCAAGCTGGGCAAGAAGCTGGATGCCGTGGTGTCGCTCGAGGTGCCGCACGAGAAGCTCATCGAGCGGGGCTCCGGGCGCCGCTCCTGCCCCGTGTGCGGGTCCGTCTACCATGTCTTCCAGAGCCCCCCGAAGCGGGCCGGCTTCTGCGACAAGGATGGCGCCAGCCTCACCCAGCGCGAGGACGACAAGGCGGAGGTCATCGAGAAGCGTCTGAAGAAGTACGACGCGGAGACCGCCCCCTTGAAGCAGTTCTACGCGCAACGCGGCCTGCTCAAGAGCATCGACGGGGTGGGCTCTCCCGAGGGCATCTACGAGGAGCTCAAGAAGGCGGTCGGCAAGGCCTGAGCGCCCGCGAGGCGGGCTGACGGCCAGGGGCGGGGTCCTGAAGTGGGGACCCGCGCCCCAGGGGTTCCACCAAGGGCAGGGCAGCGATGAGCCAGGTCGAGATCAAGAGCCAGGATGAGATCGCCCTCATGCGCGAGGCAGGGCGCATCGTGAGCGAGATCCTGGACGAGCTCGAGAAGGCCGTGGCGCCCGGCGTCACCACCTGGGATCTGGACGCCCTGGCCGAGAAGCTCATCTACCAGAAGGGCGCCCGGCCGGCCTTCAAGGGCTACCGTGGCTTCCCCGCCTGCCTGTGCGCCTCCATCAACCACGAGGTGGTGCACGGCATCCCCTCCAAGCGGCGCAAGCTGCTGGAGGGGGACCTGATGAAGCTGGACTTCGGGGTGGTGTACCGGGGCTTCTTCGGGGACTCGGCCCGCACGGTGCCGGTGGGGAAGGTGAGCCGCGAGGCCCAGTCCCTGGTGGATGCCACCCGGGAGTCCCTCAACAAGGGCATCCAGGCCATGGTGTCCGGCAACCGGATCGGCGACATCGGGTACGCGGTGCAGACCTACGTGGAGGCCCGGGGCTTCTCCGTGGTGCGCGACTTCACCGGCCACGGCATCGGCCGGCACCTCCATGAGAAGCCCGAGGTGCCCAACTACGGTCAACGCGGCAGCGGTATGAAGCTCCGTCCAGGAATGGTCCTCGCGGTCGAGCCCATGGTGAACCAGGGCACGTATGAGGTGGAGCTGCTCGACGATGACTGGACAGCCGTCACCCTCGACAACAAGCTTTCCGCTCACTTCGAGCACACGGTGCTCATCACTGAAGGGGGGCCGGAAGTCCTCACCCGGCGCCGGGCCGGGTAGGCGAGCGGAATACAGTGGGATACAGGGCTGTTCGTAGAATTTCGGTTTTACCGCGCGAGGGTGCTTGCCACTTCAGGACCAAAGTGTTATCCCGCCGCGCTTCCAGAGTTCAGGTGGTCCGCGAGAGGGTTATCTGATTGCCGAAGGACGATTCCATCGAAGTTGAGGGGACTGTAATGGAGCCCCTCCCGAACGCGATGTTCCGCGTGGTGCTGGACAATGGCCACAAGGTGCTCGCGCACATCTCCGGAAAGATGCGGATGCACTTCATCCGAATCCTCCCGGGCGACAAGGTGAAGGTGGAGCTCTCCCCGTACGACCTGTCCCGGGGACGCATCACCTACCGAGCGAAGTAGCAAGGGCCTGGTTCCGCGGAATGGCGGACAGGCCCTCGAGGCTTTTCTTTTCTAAAAGCGAAGGAAGGGAAGTACCGCCATGAAGGTTCGGGCGTCCGTCAAGAAGATTTGCGACAAGTGCAAGGTTGTCCGCCGCAAGGGCATCGTGCGCGTCATCTGCGCCTCCAACCCGCGGCACAAGCAGCGCCAGGGCTAGGCCCCACAGGGGCCGAGCTCCAGACCAACTCCAAACGAAGGAACGACTTAGATGGCTCGTATCGCCGGCATCGACCTCCCGCCGAACAAGCGCGCGGTGATCTCGCTCCAGTACATCTACGGGATCGGCAACAAGACCGCCCACGACATCATCAACGCCGCGGGTATCGACCTCGCCACCCGGACCAAGGACCTCACCGAGGAGCAGACGCGCAAGATCCGCGAGCTCATCGAGGCGAACTACAAGGTCGAGGGTGACCTGCGTCGCGAGGTCACGATGAACATCAAGCGGCTGATGGACCTGGGTTGCTACCGGGGTCTGCGTCACCGCAAGGGTCTGCCGGTGCGCGGTCAGCGGACGCACACCAACGCGCGTACCCGCAAGGGTCCCAAGCGCGGCATCGTGCGCGCCAAGCCGGCGACGGCCGCTCGCTAGTTCTTCCACCTGCGCCGGCTCCCTCGAGGAGCTGGCGTCGATCACCTACCTCCAGGAGCAACGAGTTCCATGGCTGAAGAGACCAACGCGCCTGCGGCACCGGCCGCAGCGGCCCCCGCGGCGGGCGAGACCGCCGCTGCGCGCAAGAAGGGCAAGAAGGGCAAGAAGAACATCCTCAATGGCGTGGTCCACATCCAGTCCACGTTCAACAACACCATCATCACGATCACGGACGTGTCCGGGAACGTGATCTCCTGGTCTTCCGCTGGCGCCCGCGGCTTCCGCGGCAGCCGCAAGTCGACGCCGTTCGCCGCCCAGGTGGCCGCCGGTGACGCCGCGGCCAAGGCCATGGAGCACGGCCTGAAGAACGTGACGGTGCTGGTGAAGGGTCCGGGCGCCGGCCGTGAGTCCGCCCTGCGCGCGCTCGCCGCCGCTGGCCTGAAGATCTCGCTCATCCGCGACGTGACGCCCATCCCGCACAACGGCTGCCGTCAGCCCAAGCGCCGCCGCGTCTAGTTCCATCCCGGGCCGCTTCCTCTCCAGAGGGAGCGGCCCTAGACCATCTTTACACGGAGAAGCATCGTGGCCCGTTATACCGCCTCCGCCTGCCGCATCTGCCGGCGTGAGAACCTGAAGATGTACCTGAAGGGTGACCGCTGCTACACGGACAAGTGTGCAATCGAGCGTCGCCCGTATCCCCCCGGCCAGCACGGCCAGGGTCGCGTGAAGTTCTCCGGCTACGGCGTGCAGCTGCGCGAGAAGCAGAAGGTCAAGCGCATGTACGGCCTGCTGGAGAACCAGTTCCGCGGCTACTACCACCGCGCCTCCGCCGCCAAGGGCAAGACGGGTGAGAACCTCCTGCAGCAGCTGGAGCTCCGCCTGGACAACGTCGTGTTCCGCATGGGCTTCGCGGACACCCGCAACGAGGCGCGCCAGCTGGTGCGTCACGGTCACTTCACGGTGAACGGCAAGCGGGTCAACATCCCGTCCTTCGCGGTGAAGCCGGGCACCACCATCGAGGTGGCCGAGAAGAGCCGGAAGATCCTCCGCATCTCCGAGGCCCTGGAGACCGTGGATCGCCGTGGCGTGCCGCAGTGGATCGACCTGGACAAGAAGGCCTTCAAGGCGACGGTGAAGACCGCCCCGAACCGCGAGGACCTCACCATGCCGATCCAGGAGCAGCTCATCGTCGAGCTCTACTCGAAGTAATCGGCCTGGCTCGCCCCCACCGGGCGAGACCCACCGCTGGAGCTGTCGTACGCGCCCTGGCCTCACCGCCGGGGCGTCGTGCTTCTGCCGGCCCCCCATGCAGCACACGGGGCCGGCGCGTATTCAAGGAACCCCACGTGCCCATCCTCCCGCCACGGGGCGGGTAAGTCGGTGGTGGTGCACGTCACGAGGAGCAGAAGAACATGGCTGACGCTTTCATCGCGAAGAACTGGCGTGATCTCATCAAGCCCCGCCGGCTCGAGGTCGATCAGGACTCGCTCACCCCCACCTACGCCAAGTTCGTGGCCGAGCCGCTCGAGCGCGGCTTTGGCACCACGCTGGGCAACTCGCTGCGCCGCGTCCTGCTGTCGTCCCTGCAGGGTGCCGCCATCACCACGGTGAAGATCGAGGGTGTGGACCACGAGTTCACCACCATCCCCGAGGTGGCCGAGGACGTCACGGACATCGTGCTGAACCTGAAGGAGGTCCTCCTCCGGATGCACACGAACGAGCCGAAGACGATCCGCATCGAGGCGGAGGGCCCCAAGGAGGTCAAGGCCGGTGACATCATCGCCGACCAGGACGTGGAGATCCTCAACCCGGGTCACCACATCTGCACCGTCTCCGAGGGTGGCAAGGTCCGCATGGAGCTGACGTGCCGCCGCGGCCGCGGCTACCAGCCGGCCTCCGCCAACAAGGTGGCGGGCTCGCCCATCGGCACCATCCCCATCGACTCGCTGTTCTCGCCCATCCGCAAGGTGAACTACCAGGTGACCAACGCCCGCGTCGGTCAGGTCACCGACTACGACAAGCTCACCCTCGAGGTGTGGACGGACGGCTCCGTCACCCCGCAGGACGCCGTCGCCTACGCGGCCAAGATCGTCAAGGAGCAGCTCACCGTCTTCGTCAACTTCGACGAGACCGAGGAGCCCGTGGCCGTCGAGGCGCCCAAGGAGGAGGCCAAGCTCAACGAGAACCTCTTCCGCTCCGTGGACGAGCTGGAGCTCTCGGTGCGCTCGGCCAACTGCCTGCAGCAGGCCAACATCAAGACCATCGGTGACCTCGTGCAGCGCACCGAGGCCGAGATGCTCAAGACCAAGAACTTCGGCCGCAAGTCCTTGAAGGAAATCAAGGAGATCCTCGCGGAGATGGGCCTGTCGCTCGGCATGAAGCTGGAGAACTGGCCTCCGAAGACCCCGCCCCCGGCTCCTGCTCCGGGTGCCGGTGCCGCCGCTGCGGCTGCCGCGCCGAAGGCCTAATCACCTCTCGCAGTACCTCCTCCCGCGGGGCGGCATGGCCGCATGCCTCGGGGGAGGAGGGGGCCTTCACCGGCCCAACACAGCAACGGTGGAGCCCGTGCCGGTTCCATCCTTCCCACCCGGTACCTCGTACGGCCGGAGTGGTGGGCCCCCCAAGGGCCCGAGGTCAGCACCATGCGTCACAAGGTCGGACAGAGGAAGCTCCACCGCACCACGAGCCACCGGCTCGCGATGCTCCACAACATGGTCACCTCGCTGCTCGAGCACGAGGCCATCCGCACCACGCTGCCCAAGGCCAAGGAGGCCCGGGCTCTCGCCGAGCGCATCATCACCCTCGGCAAGCGCGGTGGTCTGGCCAACGTGCGCCTCGCGGAGCGGACGGTTCGCAACCGCGCCATCCTCCAGAAGGTGTTCAGCGAGTACAAGACCCGTTACGCCAACCGCCCGGGCGGGTACACCCGCATCGTGCGCCTCGGCTTCCGTCGCGGTGACGGTGCCGAGATGGCCCTGCTGGAGCTGGTGGATCGTCCCGCCAAGGCCAAGGGCACCGAGGCCGCTGAGGCTCCGGAGGCCCAGACGGAGGGGTAGTCGGCCATCCGTCGGGTAGTGCACGGGAGCGTCCTTCCCTTTGGGAAGGGCGCTCTCGCGCTTTGCGGGGTCAAGCGCTACCGACGCCTGAGTCTGAGAGGGGCGCTACTGCGCGTCGTCGGTGAGGTTCCTGCCGTCCACCATCAGCGTGGCGCGGCCCT
The DNA here is from genome assembly GCF_003044305.1 of Vitiosangium sp. GDMCC 1.1324. Lineage (GTDB taxonomy): Bacteria > Myxococcota > Myxococcia > Myxococcales > Myxococcaceae > Archangium. The sequence goes on from NZ_PZOX01000025.1 coordinate 17,179, forward strand.
CGGAGGTGCGCATCTCGACGCCGCGGATGGAGATGTCCGAGGGCGCCGCCTGACCACCCGCTCCCAGCAATTGCTTGGGGCTGACGGTGACTTCCCTGGCCGGTTCCACTCGCGCCACCGAGGCCCGCCACTCCGCACCCCGGTCGTCCTTGACGATGAGCGTGACCTCGATCCACGGGGCCTCGCTCTTGTTCATGATCGTCACCGAGGAGCGCCCGGCGACGGGGACCAGCTTCGCTCCGAAGTCTCCCGTCTGCTTCACGCCCCGGGCACACGTGGCCCCGAAGGTGACCACCGAGAGCAACAGCCAGCCGCCCACGATGAAGGCCTTGTACTTGAAGAAGCGATCCTGCTGACGGAAGTCCTGGACCATCTCCTTCACGATGGAGAGGGCGTTCAGGGCCACGTTGGCGGACTCGGACTTCAGCTTCTGGCCGAGCGGGCCCTGCTGCTGCTCCTTCGGCAGGGGCGCCGTGCGCGCGGCGGTCATCACGCGCAGGTTCGTCTGCGACACGCGGGGCACGTTCGACGACGACGGCGTCCCACGCGGCGGCTGCTCGGGCTGGTTGGCACCTTCACTCATATCGGGCCTCCAGTGTAGAGGGCACGGGCTCCCGCTGGCTACTGGGGCTCCTACGGGCCCTTGAGTTGTTGCAGCGCCCGCGACGCCACCGCGTTCTCCGGTTGGGTCTCCAACACCTTGCGCAGCCAGCGCTCCGCCTTCCCGGCCGCCTCTCTTCGCTCCTCGGGCTTCGAGGACTGCCGCGCCTGCTCGGTGAACAGGATGCCCAGGCGCAGGGTGAACTCGAGGTTCTCCGGATCCTTGTCCACCACCGCCATCAGCTCGCGCTCGGCGCCCGCCCAGTCGCCCTCCAGCTGGAGCACCAGCGCCAGCTTGCCCTTCGGCGGCACCTGGTCCGGCTCCAGGTACGTCAGCACCCGGAAGGCCTCGCGCGCCGCCCTCAAGTCCTTGCGCTCCAGGTGGATGTCCCCCAGCCGGAACCACGCCATGTCCAGCATCGGGTTGAGCTCCACCGCCTTCTCCAGGTACGGCCTCGCCGTCTCCGGCCTCTGCCTCGAGAGGTATAGCTCGCCCAGGTAGAAGTGGTTCTTGCCGTCCTCGGGCGCCAGCTCGATGGCTCGCTTGAACTCCTCCACCGCCCGGCCCGCGTCATCCAGCCGCTGCCACGCCAGCCCCAGCAGCGCGTGCACCACCGCCAGGTCCGGGTAGTCCCGCAGAATCTCCTCGAAGGCCACGATGGCCGGGTGGGGCGCGTCCATCTCCTGCAGGTAGCGCATGCCCTCCTCCAGCTTGGACTCGGACGCCTTCGGGAAGCGCGCGAACGGATCCGCGATCTGATCCATCAATGCCCGCGCCGTGGCCACCTCGGAGGGGCTCGGGCTCATCCGCACCACCGCTCCCAGTGCCTTCACCGCCCCCGCCGCGTCCCCCGTCCGGTGCAGCGCCTTCGCCAACGGCAGGCGGATGACCGCGCGCTCTGGTGCCAGCTCGGCCGCACGGCGCAGCGGGCCCACCGCCGCCTCGTATTGCTCGGACTCCAGGCGGGCGAGCCCCAACCGGTAGTGGAACTCGGGCTCGTCCGGCTTCAACGCCAGCGCCCGCTCGAAGGCGGCCACCGCCGGCGCCCCCGCGTCCGACGCCCGCGAGAAGTACGCCAGCCCCAGCATGTAGTGGTTCACCGCCCGCTCCGCCTGCGCGTTGCGGCGTTGCAACTCGGCGATCCACGCGTCCGTGTGGCCCGCCTTCACCTGGGCCTCCGTGAGCACCCGCGCCAGCTCCAGGTCCTCCGGGGCCCGGGCGTACTCGGCCTCCAGCAGCGGCAGGGCTCGCTCGGGCTGGTTCTTCGACAGGTACTCGCGGGCCTGCGCACGTGGCTCCAGGGGGCGCTCGGCGGCCGTGCCGTGGCTACAGCCCGTGGCGAGGCCTGAGCCGAGCATGGCCACCGCGGTCCAGGTGAGCCAGCGGCGGCGAGGAGAGCGACGGGGGGTGGGGGAGGGATGGCGCACGGGGAAACGGTCTCCTCAGGAGGCGTTGAGGCGGGAAGGGGAATCACCCTCGACACCGGCGGCGGCGACGGCCTTCTCGGGATCTCCTCCCTTGCCGCCCAGCTCGAGGCTCTGCGCGATGATGACGTCGCGCACGGCCCGGGCCAGCCCCTCGCGGTCATCCTCGGCGAACGCCGTGGTGTCGATGGGCTTGCCGATCTTCACGTGCACGACGCCTGGCTTGATGTTCCAGGAGTTCTTCGGCATCACCGTGCCGGAGCCCTCGATGGTGATGGGCACCACGGGCACTCGCGCCTTGAGCGCCAGCGCGAAGGGGCCCTTCTTGAAGGGCAGCACGCGGCCGTCGTCCGAGCGCGTGCCCTCGGGGTAGAGGAACACGCTCGTGCCGCCGCGGATCTTCCGCGCCGCCTCGTTCAGCGAGGCGATGGCCTTCTCGCGCCTGCTCCGGTTGATGAAGATGTGCCCCGCCATCAACAGGTACCAGCCGATGAGCGGCACGTACTTGAGCTGGTGCTTGGCCACGTAGCGGAAGTTCACCGGCACCGCGACGAAGTGGATGGGGATGTCCAGCGTGGACTGGTGGTTGGAGACGTAGACGGTGGGCCGCTTCGGGTCCACGTTCTCCTGGCCGCTCACCACCACCTTCGCCCCGCTTATCCAGATGAGGATGGGCGACCACAGCTCGCGGGCCACCCATACCGTCGCCCCCGGGTTGAGGGTGACGATCGCCACCACCACCGTCACGGGGAAGAAGATGGCGGTAGCCACCGCCGTGACCAATATGCACATCAGGTTGCGTAGCATCCTGGCGACCTCGGCTTTGTCCTACGGGGAGCCCACCACGGCGCTGAACCCGCTGTCCCGCCAAAAAAGCCCGAACAGTGGAGCCGCCCACCCCTCTTCCAGAAGCCAGGGGCCGCCCGCACGCTCGTGCGCCCGGCGGCGGTGGGGGAGCGCCTCCGACCATCCAGGGCCCTCGGAGTGGCACCAGGCCACGTCAGGCTCGGGGTGGGTGGGAGAGGAGACATGCGGGCGCGTATCTATCACGCCACCTTGGCGCTGGTGTGTGCCGCCCGGTGGGGGTACAAGCGCAGTCCCTTGGCCAGGAAGAAGTTCATCGCGATCGCGGGCAACATTGGAGCCGGAAAGACGGAGCTCACGTCTTTCCTCTGCCGGAAATACGGCCTCACGCCCTTCTTTGAACCCAACGAGCAAAACCCCTATCTCGCCGACTTCTACAAGGACATGAAGACCTGGGCCTTCCGCTCCCAGCTCTTCTTCCTCACGGCGAAGTTCCGGCTCCAGCGCCAGCTCGAGCGCTCCCCCGGTACCACCCTCCAGGATCGCACCCTCTACGAGGACGCGGAGATCTTCGCCAAGAACCTCCACCGCCAGCGCTACATCGACAAGCGCGACTGGCAGATGTACTGCGATCTCTACGAGACCTTCTCCCAGACGCTCGCCCCGCCGGATCTGATGATCTACCTGCGCTGCCCGGTCAAGACGCTCCGCCAGCGCATCCGCCTGCGCGGCCGGGAGATGGAGCAGGACATCCCCACCACGTACCTCAACCGGTTGAACGGTCTGTACGAGGAATGGTTCAGTGGCTACAAGTTGTCCCCCGTCCTGGTTCTCCCGACGGACAAGCTGGACTATCTGACGAACCTGGTGGACCGCGTGGACCTCTTCCGACAGATCGAGAAGCACCTGTGATGGAGGTCTACCTCGTCGCCATCACGCAGGCCTCGCCCGTGCCCGCCGAGACGCTGCGCGCCGCCTTCGAGTCCGAGGAGATGGCCTTCACCCCCGCCCCCGACGGCCATGGCTTCACCCTCGAGGCCGAGGGCTCCCGGGTGGAGGTCGTCTTCGAGTCTCGCCCCACCCCCAGCGAGTGGACCCCGGACCTGTTCTCCGGAAGTGAGACCGCCCTGGAGTCGCTCAGCCGCGCCCAGGCCTTCTACCGCTTCGCCTTCGAGACTGGAGGCGCCCAGCCGACCGTGCCCGTCTTCGTGGCGCTCATGAGCGCCCGTCTCCTCTTGACGCACGCGGACGGTGTCCTGGTGGACATTACGTCCTCCAAGGTTCACGACTCCGAGGACGTGGCGGAGATCACCGAGCTGGATTTCGACATCCGCGACCACCTCAACCTCCATGCCGTGGAGGTCATCGAGGGCGATACCCCGCTGTGGGTGCACTCGCACGGCATGGAGAAGTTCGGCGCCAGGGATCTGGAGGTCTTCCACCTGGGCGAGCAGGATCTGCTGCCAGCCGAGGCCTTCCTCCATGAGCTGTGCACGGACCTGGCCTTCGGGCAGGGGCCGCCCCTGCGCACGGAGATGGGGACCAGCGAGGGACAGACCTTCATGCTGGTGCCCTCGGAGGAGGCGCGCACCAACCTGCTCGGAGTGCCCCTGGAGGCGTTCGAGGGCCATGAGGGACTCTTCCTCACCGTGGTGTCGCCCCAGGGCCGGCACAACACCGCGGAGCTGCTGCGCCCCTTCCGCGAGCGCTTCGCCCAGGAGCCCACCGAGCGCACCGAGTCCATGCGCCAGGAGACCCAGACGCTCCTGCCCGCCTTCAAGGCCCGCTTCCTGCGCCGTGGCCTCATGGAGCCGCTCACCTTCCTGGTGCGCTCGCCCTTCGAGACCCACCCGGAAGGCGACTCCGTGACCGAGCAGCTCTGGATGGAGGTGCTCTCCTGGGATGAAGGCGTCGTGGTGGGCCGTCTGGTGGACGGAGCGGTGCACACCACCGAGTGGCGCAAGGGCGCCCACGTGGAGGTGCCCGAGTCCGACGTGAATGCCCTCGCGCTCAGCCGCGAAGGTCGCACCCTGGACGAGGAAGAGGTCCGCGCGCTGCTCATCGCCGAACGCCCGATGTAGGGGTAGCATCGCGCGCCCTCCATGCCCGCCCTGTTGCTCCTCTCTGGTCCCTCCGCCGGCCTCCGCTATGAGGTCCAGGCCGAGGCGACGATCGGCCGTAGCCCCTCGTGCGAGATTCCCCTCCCCGAGGACGACCAGATGTCGCGCCGCCATGCACGCTTCTTCGTGCACGAGGGACAGGTGCGTCTGGCGGACCTGGGCTCGCGCAACGGCACGTCGGTGAATGGCGAGCGCATCGTCGACGAGGTGGTGCTCCACCCCGGCGATCGCGTCCAGGTGGGCAAGACCACGGTGCTCGTCGAGCCGCTCGGCGCGGCCGCCCTGGTGGGCTCGACCCCGGCCGGCGCGAGCCAGCTCCCCATCGAGGAGGTGCTGCCCCACGTGGGCGCGGAGGCCGCGCTGTACTCGGCGGGGGCGGCGCTGCTGGGCGCCACCAGTGAGGCCATGGTGCTGCGGTGTGTTGCCGAGGAGTCACTCCACGCGCTGCACGCGGACGCGGCGGCGGCGCTCCTCGGTGACGTCAAGGGCCTGCTCACCGCGGCCGTGGTGGGCGCGCCCTCCGTCGAGGTGCCCCGCGACATGGCCCGCGCCGCGCTGGAACACTCCGAGCAGGGCTTCTCCTCCAAAGCCCTGTGCTCACCCCTGGTGGCCTCGGGTGGGTCGCCCTTCGGCGTGCTGTACGTGGAGCGCTCGGATCCTCCCTTCACCGAAGTGGACGGACGGCTCGCCGCCATGCTCGGACGGCTCGGCGGCGAGGCCTATGCGGCGGTGCGCTCGCGCGCGGGAGCCCAGCCGGCTCGCGTGGACATGGTGGGCAACTCGCGCCCCTTCCGGAAGGTGCTGGAGCAGGCCCGCCGCGCCGCCGCCAGCGCCGCGCCCGTGGTGCTCTCCGGTGAGCCCGGCACCGGCAAGTCCCTGTGCGCTCACTACATCCACTCGCGCTCGTCCCGGGCGCTCGGGCCCCTGGTGCGCGTGGACTGCCGGGACTCGGCCTCCCTGGCGGAGGTGCTCTTCGGGCGCTCCACCGGACAGGGGTTGCCGCCCCTGTCCTCGGCCCTCCTGCGCGCCGATGGGGGCACGCTCCTGCTGCTCCATGTGGAGATGCTCCCGCGCTCCCTGGCCGAGCGGCTGGCCCGGTTGCTCGCGCGCAAGACGGCCCCGGCACGTCAGGGCGGCGAGGAGCCGGTGGACTTCCGCCTCATCGTCACCACGAGCGCTCCTCCCCGGGTGCTCGCCTCCCGGGGCGAACTGGAGGCGTCGCTGCTCCGGCAACTCGCCGGGCTCGAGCTGGAGCTGCCCCCTCTGCGCGACCGGCGCGCGGATGTCCCCCCGCTCTTCGAGCTCTTCGCCGCCCGTGGCGCTCGCGCGGCCCGGAAAGGGCCTCCCGTGCTCACCCCCGAGGCCCGGCAGTTGCTCATGGACTATGAGTGGCCGCACAACGTCCGCGAGCTGGAGTTGCTCGGCGAGCGGCTCGCGCTGGTGCATGCCGGCTCGCAGATCCACGCGCTGGGCCTGCCTCCGGAGATCCAGGCGGGGAGCACCTCGCCCACGCCGCTGACCCTGCAGGAGCGGGTTGCCCGGTTGGAGCGCGATGCCATCACCGAGGCCCTGCGCACGGCCGGCGGGAAGAAGATCGTCGCCGCCCGGATGCTGGGCATCAGCCGGCCCACCCTGGACAAGAAGATCGAGGACTACGGCCTCACCGTGGCCCGGCGGCGCGTCTGAGCGCTCGGGCGCGCTTCAGAGCGAGAGCCGTTGGCGCAGCTCCGCGTAGGCGAGGCCCGCGGGAGAGAGGGCGAGCTTCTCGGTCAGGCTCATCTCCGCGAAGGTGCGCGTGTGGCCCTCGGGGATGAAGATGGGATCCCAGTGGAAGCCCCCGGAGCCCCGGGCCTTCGTCGCCAGCTCGCCTTTGACTTCCTTCAGGATGAGCGTGCGCGTGCGGCCGTCGCAGTAGCACACCGCGCTCCTGGCGAACATCGTCCGGGACTGCCCCGCCGGGACGAGGTCACAGATCCGGAACTGGAGGGTCTCCCACAGCGGCTTGATGAGCGCGCCAGGCATTCCCCCGAGCGCGTCGAGACAGAACGCGCCATGCTCGACCACCACCGGGACCCGGCAGACCTGGTACGCGGCGGCCGCCTTGGCGAGGATGACCTTCTCGAGGTTGGCGTCGAGCACCTCCGTGACGGCGCTGCGCAGGATGCCGAGCTTGCTTGTGGGGCCGAAGAAGTGCTCGACCTCGCGGACCTTGTCCGGGTTGGTGGTGTTGTACCAGGCGATCTTCATGTCCCTCTCCTTCCTCATCCGATGAGCTGGAGCAGCTCGGCGACGCTGGCCGTCTTGTCGGTTGGATCGAGCTGGATGACGTCGATGCCCCACTCATCGAGGATCTTCGGCTGCACGGGCCCGGGGCCATGCGTGGCGAAGAAGCTGCGGCGCCCGGAGTCGTTCGGCGCGCGGCGCGCCTGGCTCTGGAGGCGCAGCTGGTGCATCCGGTACCAGATGTAGCGGATGTTGAAGTCGTTGAAGCCGTAGCCGATGAACAGGAAGCCGTGGCTGAGCAGATCGGCGCGCAGCCGCTGATCCGGGGGCGCCTCGAGCGCCATGCGCTGGAAGTAGCTGCTCTCCGTGAGGACGATGGTCTCCGGTTGCTCGAGCGTGCCGTGAAACTTGATGACCTCGCAGGCACCCGGGTGGCGGGGGCCCTGGAAGTCGTCGAAGGAGGCGAGCACGACGGCCTGCTTGCCCGCGTCTCGGAGCGCCCCCTCGAGGTGGAAGTCGTAATTGGTGGTGTAGAGGGTGTGCCAGTTGAGCCGCGCGAGCGCCTGATGCGTGGGCGAGCTCTTGCGTTTCGTTTCGGCCTCGGCCGAGTCGAAGCGGCGCGTCATCTCGTGGATGAGCCGCTGCAGGTTCCTGGGGCCGATGCGGTCGAAGTACTCGGCAAGCTGTTCGTTGCGACCGTGGAGCTCGAACAGATCGGCCTCGAAGCCGACATCCTTGGCCATCCACCCGGTCAGCTCTCGCCAGCTTGGCAGGCTCAGCGGCACGGAGAAGCCGGCGCCGAGGAAGGGGATGAGCCGGCCCTCCTTGTAGGCCTTGCGAAGGTGGGGCGCGGCCTCGGAGGGAGTCAGGACGGCCATGGGGGCAGCTCCTTGCGCGGGTGGAGGACGGGACTCCTGGATAGCACTCAGCGCCGCCGGCTGACGAGCACCCCGGAGATGACGAGCCCCGCGCCCACCGCCTGCACCCACGTGGGCTGCTCGCCGCGCACGAGCCAGGCCGTGGTCGCCGCTACCAGGGGCGTGCCGCTGTTGTAGATGGCCGTGCGGCTGCTGCCCACCGCCTGCACGCTGCGGTTCCAGACGGAGTAGGCCAGCACCAGAGGAATGAGCGCCGAGTACACCATGCCGGACCAGGCGCCCGGGCTGATGCTCTCGAGCTTCATGTCCATCACCGAGGGCAGGCCGATCAGCACGACGCCGGGCGCGCCGGTGATCATCGTGAGCGCGGTGACGCGCAGCGCGGACAGCTCGGTGCCGAGCGAGCGGATGCCCACGGTGTAGAGAGCCCAGCACAGCGAGGCGCCGAGGATGAGCAGATCCCCCTGGCGCGTGGAGGCATCCAGCTCGGGGCCGCGGGCGCTGAGGATGAGGAGCATGCCCGGCACCGCGAGCGCCAGTCCCATCACGAGCGGCCGGCGGAGCCGATCCACGCCCAGCGCGGCGCCCAGCAGGGCCGTCACCACGGGAGTGCCCGAGGTCAGCAGCCCGCTGTTGGCCGCCGTGGTGTGGGACAGGCCCACGACGAAGCAGACCTGATAGATGGTGTTGCCCACGAAGCCGAGCGCCGCGAGCTTGAGCAGGGTGGCGCGGGGCAGCGGCTTCCAGCCCTCGCGCACGTGGAGCACCACGGCCATGGCCACCGCCGCGAGCGCGAAGCGCAGGGCCATGAAGGCCAGAGGAGGGAACGAGCCCAGCGCTTCCTTCACCACCGTGTAGTTCGTCCCCCAGATGATGACGACGAAGACGAGGGCGAGGTCCGACAGGGAGACGGTGCGCGGAGCCTCGGAGGGGACGGTGACGGTGCTGGTCGTGCTCAAGACGGGCAGCGGCATACTCCCGCCGGGAGGTGCTGGCAATGCCGGTGGGGCGCCGGGGCTCAGGCGCATTGAAGCAGCACGGCCCGGCTGTCCACGTTGAGCACCTGCGCTCCGCCCGGCAGCTCCGCGAGCGGCCGTCCAAGTGGCTGTGGCCGCAGATGACGATGATCTCCTGTCGCTCTTCGAGCTCCGCGCGATTGGCTGTGGGTTTGCGGAACGGAGACCCGCCTGATGACCATGAACACCCGGGTTTTTCAGGGCGGGATTCCCGCGGGGCCATGGCGTATATGCCCCCCATGGACTTGCGTTACTCGGAAGAGGTCCGGCGCGCGAAGGAGCAGGGCGTGCCGCTGGTGGCGATGGAGACGAGCGTGGTGGCCCAGGGGCTGCCGTACCCGGACAATCTCGGGGCGGCGCGCGCTTGCGAGGAGGCCGTGCGTCGGGTGGGCGCCGTGCCCGCGCCCATCGCCGTGGTGGACGGACAGGTGTACATCGGCCTGGAGGAGCCCCAGATGCGCCGGCTCGCCGAGGGCCGTGAGCGCCTGCTCAAGCTGGGCTCGAGGGACCTGCCCGTGGCCATCGCCCGAGGGGGCACGGGAGGCACCACCGTGAGCGCCACCTGCGAGCTGGCCGCGGCGGCGGGCATCCGCGTCTTCGCCACCGGTGGCATCGGCGGTGTCCACCGGGGCGTCGCCGAGCAGCTCGACATCTCCCAGGACATCTGGGCGCTGGCTCGCTTCCCGGTGGCCGTGGTGTGCGCCGGGGCCAAGTCCGTGTTGGATCTACCCAAGACGCTGGAGGCCCTGGAGAGCGTCGCCGTGCCCGTCATCGGCGTGGGCACCGATGAGCTGCCGTCCTTCTACAGTCGCTCGTCCGGGTTGCCGCTGGAGCACCGGGTGGAGGATGCGTCCGAGGCGGCGCGCATCGCTCGGGCGCGCTTCGAGACATTGGGGCAGGGCGGGCTGCTCTTCACCGTGCCTCCGCCCGAGGAGACGTCGCTGCCTCGCGCCGACGTGGAACTGCACATCGCCTCGGCGCTGGCCGAGGCCGATCGGCAGGGCATCCGCGGCAAGGCGGTGACGCCCTTCCTGCTCTCGGAGATGGCGAAGCGCACTGGTGGAAAAACACTGCGCGCCAACCTCGCGCTGCTGACGAACAATGCCCGTTTCGCGGGGCAGCTCGCGGTGGCCTACGCCCAGCGGTAACCCTTCGGGGGCCCTCGTTCGGTAGAGGGCCCTCCTGCTTCCCTGGAGGCTCTGGGGCCGGACCGCCACATGCGGCTCCTCCTCGCACGTGACACACCTGGCCGTGCCACTCACTCGTCAGTGACACATGCTGCTGTGCCACGTTCGTTCCACCGAGCCTCACTTCGACGCCGTTCCGCCCGTGTTCCTCACCCGGGAGCAGGTGGACGGCGCCGGTCTTCCTCGAAGAGCGCAGCGTCACTGTACGGGCGGCAACGCGGCACGATGGTTGCTCCTGCCTCGGGCCGCCGTGGCCGCCCAGAACCGGTGCGGCTCTGCTCTCGAGGAGGAAACACCATGAAGCGCTCGTCACGACTGCTGGGAACTCTTGCCCCGTTGCTGTTGGCCGCGGGTTGCGGCCCGGACGCCTCCCTGGACCGGGCGCCCGGCTCCGACGGAGTCACCTCCAGCTCGCTCGTGCTCGACGGCCAGAAGTTCAAGGTCAATACCGGCATCGCCTCCACGGAGCACTGCCGTGTGCCACAGAGCCGGCAGGCGGATTTCCAGGCGAACCGGCAGCTCCTCATCCGGCGCGGCACCACCCTGCGCGGCCTCTGTACCGTCGAGGCCACCGCGAGCGCCTCGGGCGACTTCGAGATGAACCAGGAGGGGTTCGACAACCGGGTGAAGATCTCCGGCGACAACGCCACCGAGACCTCCGCTGACGTCCAGGTGGCCAACCAGCACACCGCGGGCAGCGCCCCGGCGATCGCCCAGCCCGCCAACTCGCTCGATGAGGCCAACACCCAATCACTCGGCAAGGTGATGGAATACACCCTCCGCGCGCCGGGCTCGGTGGTGGCCTACACCGTGCCGCACCCCTTCGAGAAGGGAACCTTCGAGCAGGGCTCGCTCGTCCACACCGCGGATACGCAACGCAATGCCATCTGGGCCGCGGGGATCAACAACAACCAGAAGGGCACCCTCAGTCGGTATCACATCACCGCTACCGAGATCAGCGGCGCGAGCTTCCCCGGGCTGGGGACGTTCCTGGCCAACCGGATTCCCTACGCCGTCGCCTTCCACGGCGAGACGAGCTGCACCACGAGCGAGGTCAAGGTGGGCGGCGGCATCGAGCTGTCCTTCCGGCAGGGCGTGGCGGAGATCATCCGCGAGGCGCTCAACGACTCCAGCCTGCGCGTCCACTGGCGACCCGGTGTCTGCTTTGAGGGCAGCGATGATGACAACTTCGTCAACGCCATGAGCGTGGACTTCCGGGGCTTGCAGTTGGAGCAGGACAGCACGCTCATCCTCGGCGATGCCTCACGGCGCGAGAAGGTCGCCAACGCCGTCAAATCCGTGTTCGATTGCCTCATCGACGGCGCCGACAACTCGCCCACCGTGACCAGTTCCACCTCCTGGTCGGCCGACTCCGGCGGCTCCACCTACGCCTCCACTGGAGCCTGCCGGCGCTTCATCGCCGAAATCGAGCTTCCCAACGTGTCCGGTGGCCACACCCTTTCCGCGGGAGCCTCCACCTGCGTGGATGGACACACGGCGCACGTCGACTACTACCGTTGGACGACGAGCAGCAGCGGCGTGGGCTACTGGGTGCGCATCGGTGGCGGCAACATCACCTACTCCGGAACTGGAGCGGGTTGCGGCACGGTCTTCTCGAGCGAGTCCGGCTACACCTACGTCCAGCCCGGCGTGGTGGGAAACAGCGCGAGCGGAACCACCCGGCTGCGCGCTGTGATCCGGGCCTTCGATGCGAGCGGTGCTTCCGTGCCCGCCTTCTTCTCGGTGCAGTGAGCCGTCCGCTAGAAGCTCACGCCCTCGACATTCGGCGCGGGCACCGTCAGTGACAGCCGCTGCGGTGCCGCGTCCTTTCCGTAGAACGACTGGTACAGGTACAGGTCCGCCAGCACCTGCTTCACGTACCCACGCGTCTCGCGGAAGGGAATCTCCTCGACGAACAGGTCCAGGGGCAGCGAGCCCTTCTGCTGCACCCACTTCACCGCTGCGTCGGGACCCGCGTTGTACGCCGCCGCCGCGAGCGCCGGATGCGAGAAGCGCTTCATCAACTGCGACAGGTACCACGCCCCATACCGGATGCTCAGCGACGGCGAGAACAGCTCCGCGGGCGCCGGCTCCGGCTCCGACAGCTTCTTCGCGATGGCGCGCGCCGTCGGCGGAATCACCTGCATCAGCCCGCGCGCATCGGCGGCGCTGGCCACCTCGGGGCGGAAGGCGCTCTCGCGGCGCATGATGGCCCACACGAGGAACGGGCTCACCTTGTAGCGCGAGGCCTCGCTCTCCACCGCGTTGGCGAAGGCGCGCGGGTAGAAGGCCGCGAGCGCCTCGGGGGCCCTGGCTCCAAACGCCCGGCCCCACAGGTACCGCGCGGCCACCGCGTGCGCATGTCCGTACTCGCCCAGCCGCAGCAGGGCCTGGGCGAACGTCAGCGCCTGGTCCTGGCCACGGATGCGCGCCGAGCGGGCCTGCACCTCCTCGGCCGCGTCGCTGAACAGCCCCGCCTCGGTGAGCGCCACCGCCAGCTTCAGCTCCGGCAGCACCCCGGCGGCCTCCAATTGCTTCGGCGCCTCGGGGAAGGCCGCGGGAGGCTCCTTGCCGAGCTCACGCAGTCGCTCGGTGGCGAGCAGCGCGTAATACGAGTTGGGCGCGGTGGCGATGACGGACTCATACCCGGGGCCGGTGACGTCCGCGCCGGCACCCTCCAACTCGTGGCTGCGGGCCGACCAGTAGCGCGCCTGTGGCACCAGGCTGCTGCGCGGGAAGGTATCCGCCAGCGTGTCGAGCACCTCGCGCGCCGGGCCGTACTGCTCCATCCGGATGTGTGCCAGCGCGCGGTACCACATCGCCTCGTCCCGGCGCCGCGAGCCCGTGTGCCGCTGATCAAACGCCTTGAAGGACTTCACCGCGTCCTCGAAGCGCCCGGCCTGCAGGTCCAACCAGCCCACGTAGAAGCCCGCCTCGTCGGCCACGTCCTCCTTGGGCCAGGTCTTCTCGATGGCGGCCATCTGCTCGCGGGCCTTCACGTTGTCGTCGGCCTTGAGCGCGCGGCGCGCGGTGACGTAGGCGGCCTCGGCGGCTACCGAGGGAGGCCCCTGGCGCGCCACGGCCAGCGCCTGCTCCGCCTCCTCCTTCTTCCCGGTGGAGTAGAGCGCCTGCGCGCGCACCAGCGCCACCTGCGCCTTGTCCTGCTTCGTGCGTGCCAGCTTGCGCGACTCGGCCTTCTCCAGCTCCTCCAACACTCGCTTGGGCGCACCGGCGTCGAGCAGCCCGCGCGCCCGCTGCAGGTGCTCGGCCAGCGTCAGCCGCAGCGGCGGCTTCGTCGCCTCGAGCATCGCCAGGGCCTCGTCCGCGTACGGGTGCGCGGGGTAGCGCAGCGCCACCGCCTTCAAGTCCTCGCGCTCGCCAGTGGCGTTGCCCATTGCCTTCCGCGTCTGGGCCCGCTGGTAGAGCAGCTCCGCCGAGGGCTCCTCCTTCGCGGCCACCTCGAGCACCGGGGCGGCCTCCTTCGCCTTGCCCGCGGCCAGCAGCGCCTCGCCCAGCCGGGCCCGTGTCCGCGACGCCAGCGCCGGCGAGGCCTTCTCCATGGCCTTCGCGAAGGCCACCGCCGCCTGCGCCGCGTCACCCGAGTAGAAGTGCGCCTGACCCAGGTAGTAGGCCAGGTAGGGCTGGAGCGGCTCGGACACGCTCGCGCCCGTCAGCAGGGTACGCGCCTCGGTTACATCTCCCTCCGCCAGGGCGAGCGTTCCCGCGAGCAGGGCGATGCGGCCGGCGTCAGGACACTTGCTGGCCGCACAGGCCTCGAGGTCCTTGTGCGCCAACTCTCGCGCTCCGGCGCGATGCAGCCGTACCGCCTCCAGCGTCTCCGGGGACTGTGCCCACGCCACGCCCGAACCCAACATCACCGAGAGAAGTCCGGTCCCGGTCCACCGCCGCATGTGTGCATCTCCTTTTCCGCTTTCTCACGGAGCGAGGGGCTGGAGAACAGCAGGCCCGAATTCCACATTCCGCACCACATCCGCGCACCGGGCCACTTCGTGCCTGCTCAGGGTGCGGTTTGACAGCCGGGCCGACAAGTCCTAGATCCCCCCCGCGACGACAGGGCCACTGTTCAGCAGCTGTCAATTGTTTGGCTGCTGATCTGTGTGAAATGAAAGTTACTAGGCGTAAAGGGCCCTGACCCGTTGCGTCAAAAGGGGGCGCTTCTTAGGTTGTGCGGCCATTTCAAGCGCATGACCTGAAAGGTCGCTGATGAGGTGACTTGCGTTCCGGGCCGTTCGCGGCCCCATGCGTTCGGGGGGGAAACAGCTCTACTGGGAGGGCTCCGTTCCATGCTGAAGCCGTGTCCGACTGATTTGCCGCAGACCATCAATCCCGAGGCCGGGCCCAAGCGGGCTGGCGTCGAGACTCACCGTAACCTCAATTGCAACTACTACGACAACTGCCTCGATGAGGCGGTGCGCCGTGGCTGGCAGTCCTTCACCTGCGTGAAGTGCCCGATGAACCAGCAGGTGGCTCCGCCACAGATGGGCATCGAGGCGTACGCCACGCAGCGCCGCGCCATCTGAGGCGGCCGCCATGCATGCGCCAGAGGCTCCCGGCGTGCCGGGCCGGGAGCCCGCTCAGCGCATGGCGGCGTAGATGATCACCATCCAGTACTGTCCCTTCCCGTAGGTGCGCGAGTCCCCTCGGACGGCGCCCACGCCCACCAGGGTGTTCTTACGGTCTCCCAGGTTCTTGGAGTCCGGGAGCAGGGTCGGACTCTCCGCCACGTAGAAGTCCACCGCGGCGCTCTTGGAGTTCTCCAGGGCGGCGAAGACGCGGTCATGCACCTTGGTGCCGGGCAGTTGCACGCTGGGCTGGTCCAGCTCGAGTGCGCGCCGGGCATGGTCCAGGGCGATCTGCTCCAGCACGGGGTTGCGCTCCAGGGCGGGCAGGCCGCGCGAGGCGCGGTGCGTGGCGATGGCCTGGTAGGCCTCCTCGAGCGGATCCACCGGGGCGGTGGCGGTGGTGGCGGCGGGGGTGACGCTGGAGGAGAAGATCTCGGTGAGCAGGGCCTGGTCGCGCCCATCCACCTTCTGGAAGGTGACGCCGATGCCGGCATGGGTGAACTGGGCGCCGAGCAGGTTGCCGCGGTGGCCGGGGCTGTGCTCGATGCCGAAGTGGGCGGCGAGCGGCCCGGAGGCCATGCCGAGGTTCTCTCCGGCGATGCGGTAGGTGGAGCCCGCGGAGGTCAGGCGGTTGCGCAGGTCCGAACCATCCGGGGCCACATGGGCGAAGAAGCCCTCCTTGGCCATGCGGTCGCTGTAGGCCTGGGCCACGCCGTTGAGGGTGTCGTCGAGCGCGAGCTCCTGCGCCCCGTGGGCGCGGCGCAGGGCGTTGATACGGGCCAGCACGGCCATGCGGGCCTCCTCCACGGTGGTGGGCTCCACCACGTGCTCGCGCTCGCCCTTGCGCTGGGAGGTGCCCACGTCCACGAGGAAGATCGCCGCCACCTCCGGCCCCCGCTCGCTGCGGCCGACGATCTCCACGGTGTAGCGGCCCTCGGAGGGGAAGAGCAGCCGGGTGCAGAAGGAGGGGCCCGACTCGCGCGTGAGGGGAGGGCGCTCCACGCGGCCATCGGGCAGGGTGACGTAGACCTCGGTCCCGCGCAGCGGGGAGGCGAGCTGGCCGCACAGGCTCTGGCTCGTGCCGGGCTTGTCGAGGGTGCGGGCAAAGCGCTGCAGGGTGGCCTTGCGCTCGGCGAGCAGCACCACGAGGGCGGCGCGATCCTTCTCCACGGCCACGCCCACGCCCACGTGGGTGGCGGGCTCCTGGGGGAGATCCTTCCGGGCGAGCAGCGTCTCCACGGCATGCTCGCGCACCCAGGCGCGGATGACATAGGAGCGGGGGCTCGGGTCGGTGCCGTTCGCATCGCTGACGGCCTCGGTGAGGGCGAGCAGCTCCACGGCGCCGGAGGGGCTGTCGTCGAGCGCCTCGCGGGCGAGCCTGCGCGCGGCCTGGGTGAGGGCGGGGTCGGTCTGGGGGGCGCGGCGGCCCACGCGCTCGAACTCCTGGAGGACGTGGCGCGAGGCCTGTTGCTCCATGGTGGTGGGCGAGAGCGAGGTGGAGGCGAGCAGGGCGCTGAGGGCGAGGGCGAGCATCGCTACTCCAGCCGGAAGACGAGGGCGGAGACGGCATCCGGCCCCAGCCGGGCGTTGAGCTGCTCGCGCAGGGACTCCTGCTGCCGGGACAGGGTGTGGGCCCACTCGGCGCTGACCACGTTGACCACCAGGGTGCCTCCCTCGAGGGTGTGAGGCCGGGCGTGCTTGGAGATGTGGGGCCCGACCGTGGCGTTCCAAACCGGGACGAGGGCCTGTCCCTTCCCGGACTGTTCGGCCAGGCGGGCCAGGACGCGGGGGAGGAGTTGATCGAGGGTCTGCGGATCGCGCCGGGCCATGTGGGGAGTCATCATCGGCCGGGGCGGGGGGAATGCCAACCGAGGAGTGTAGGGCGGGGGTGTCGTGGGTTGAAGGGTCCACTGGCGTGCAACCTCGCGGAATCCGGACTCGGCATGAAGCTGGCTAGGCGGTGTATACGGAGCCCTGCTTGACATGGTCCGAAGGGAGCCGTTTGGCTCCTCGCTGACTGGAGCCGCCGATGAATCCCCCCCTTCGTCTGGCGCTATGCGCCGTCCTTCTGTCGTGCACGAGCCTGTGGAGCGCCTGCGCTCCAGGCAGCCCTGGGACTCCGCCCGACGAGTCACCGGACACGCCGCACACGGGCTCGTGCCAGGTGGATCAGGACTGCCCGGATCCCGGGCTCTTCTTCTGCGACACGGTGACGTCGCGCTGCCTGGCCGCCTGCCGGACGCAGGAGGACTGCACGGCGCAGAAGCGGGGGGCGTACCGGATCGCCGAGTGTGACGCCAATCCGCTGGGTTGCCGCTGTGACAGCAGCCGGTGCGTGCAGGCGCTGTGTTCGGCGGACGCGGAGTGCGGGGGATCCGGGACGGTGTGCCGCAACGGCCGGTGCCAGCCGGCGCCCGCGGCGAGCACGGTGGCGGCGTGCCGGGTGACGCCGGATTACGTGGTGGGGCGCGAGGGGACGTCGGCGCGCTTCTCGGTGCTGGCGATGGACGCAGCGGGCGGGCCGGTGGTGGTGCCCTCGGGCGCGACGTGGACGGCGCTGGAGGGGAGCGTGCAGGGGGGAGGCGCGGGGGTGGAGTCCTCCTTCGTGCTGTCGGCGGCGACGGTGGAGGCGCGCGAGTCGGTGCAGGCGCGGGTGGGGAGCGCCACGTGCACGGCGCGGGTGAGGGTGCTGGGGGCGGCGCTGGAGTCGGGGCAACTGCGCGCGGTGGTGACGGACGAGCAGACGGGCCGGCCCATTCCGGGCGCGGTGGTAGTGACGGCGGACGCACAGGGAGCGGTGACGGGCTCGTCCGCGACGGATGCGAGCGGCGTGGCGATGCTGGCGGCGCCGGCGTCGGCGGGGAGCGTCTCGGTGTTCCACGCGGACTTCGGCTACCTCACGGTGGCGCATGGCGGGAGCACGGGCCCCACGGACCTGGCGCTGCCGCTGCGGCGCAACCCGACGGACCGGTACGGAGGCTACAAGGGCACGTTCCGGAACATGCCGACGAGCCTGGACATGCACTCGGGGCTGGCGGGGCTGTCGTCGCCGGACGCGGTGACGGACCTGTCGGCGTCGCTGCTGGCGGGCCCGACGCGCCGGGTGAGCTTCACGATGGGAGGGCAGGCCCGCGAGGCGACGCTGCCGGCGGGGGCCTACGTGGTGCTTCCGGGCAGCACGTTGCAGGTGACAAACGTGTCGGCGCAGGGCCTGGCGGGGGTCTGCGACGAGGCCCTGCAGGGAGTGGAGGAACCCGAGGTGGCGATGGCCACGGGGACGTGCGGCACGCGGACGGCGTGGGCACTGGGCGGGGACATTCCGCTCAACGCACTGCCCCTGCTGTCGGGCGGGACGATGGACGTGGGGCAGGTGCTGGCGCAGACGATTCCGCTGCTGCGCACCTTCAACTCCTCGGTGGTGCGGGACGTGGGGTTCCGGCTGAAGGAGACGCCGGGGGCGGACATGGGCGCGCCGGACTTCTCGGACCAGGCGCACTTCACGGGCGTGGACCACGACTTCAAGGCGGATCGGAGCATGGGGCTGGCCTTCTCGTTCGCCGTCCGGGTGCCGGCGCTGCCGCGCTACCGGGGGGCGTGGATGGACAGCGCGGCGGTGATGGGCGCGGCGCGAGTGCCGGGGCGCGGAGTGGTGCCGCTGGGCCTGGGAATGGGGACGAACACGAACCCGGCGGATCCGAACACGGACATCCAGGCGAACCTGCCGGGACCGGGACTGGTGAGCGTGCGGATGGCGCCCGCGCACCACGGGCTCGAGGGCAGCCCGTATGACCTGATCATCACGGCCTCCTCCTCGGCCGCCGCCAACGACGCGACGGCGGGAGCGGCCTCCAGCGTGCTCATCGACCGGACGCTGGAGAAACTGCCCTTCGATCCGAAGGGGAGCTCGCCCGTGACGGTGAGCGGGCCCTTCCTGCTGGTGCCCGAGGGAGCGCGTTACAACTACAACCTGGGGACGGCGGGAGGGCTCGAGGGACGGCAGCTGCGCTTCCTCGTGGCGCCGGAGCTGCCCGTGGCGACGGTGCTGCGCGCGGTGTTCACGAACCGGGCGGAGCACCGCTGGGAGGTGCTGATGGACGTGGCGAGCGCCACCACGGGGGTGCGCCTGCCGGTGCCGCCGGTGCCCTTCGAGGATCGGACATACTTCGGGGACCTCACGGGGTCGCGCTCGCCGTTCGGGGTGCAGGCGCTGGTGCTGCGGCGGACGGGGACGTCGGCGGGAGCGGCGTTGAATCTGAACGGGCTGGTGGATGCGGACGGGGTGGACCTGGAGCACCTGGGGGCGCTGACGGTGGCGTGGTCGGCGCTGGACTACGGCCGGCCGCTGGTGACGTGGATGGACCCCGAGGAGGACGGCAAGACGCTGTCGCGAGGCTCCAAGGTGAAGGTGCGCGTTCTGGCCTTCCGGGTGGGGAGCGGCATCTCGGACGACGGCTCCGTGCGGCTGACGTTCTCGGGCGGGGCGGGGTGCGCGGGCAAGACGGTGAACGGGTACGTGGTGGACTCGCAGGGGCGGGGCGAGGTGGAGCTGCAACTGCCTGGCGAGTGCTCGGGGACGGGCGTGCAGCTCACCGCGACGCTGGTGGACCCAGACGGCGTGCCCCTGCTCCCCCCGGTGACGAGCACGCGCACGATCACCATCACCCCGTGAGAAAGCTCCCCTCACTCAGCTCCCTCCCTCGTTCCCTGGACGAGGGAGGAGCGCCGGATGGGGTCTCCCGAGGCCGATTTCTCTCTTTTTGTGAGAGAGCGAGGTGCCATCCAGGCCGAGCGGGCGTGCATCTGTGCACAGAACCGCTCCGTCCACTGGCTTACAAGGATTTCCGGGTGGTACCGTCTTGGGTGGCATGGCGCAGAACGAGACGGTCGTCACAGTCATCTCGAAGATCTCAGAGCGGCCGGTCGATCATGACGCGGCGCTGGTGGTGATCTACGGCCTGGAACTGGGCAGGAAGTACGACCTGTTCAAGGAGGAGATCCTGATTGGACGCTCCTCGAAGGCGGAGATCCAGGTGGACCAGGAGTCCATCAGCCGCAACCACGCATGCATCACGAACACGAAGCGTGGGGTGTTCATCAAGGATCTGGAGTCGACGAACGGGACGTTCGTGAACGACGAGGCGGTGCAGGGGGAGAAGGCGCTGCGCAACGGGGACCTGGTGAAGATCGGGAGGACGATCTTCAAGTTCATCGCGGGAGGGAACATCGAGGCGGCGTACCACGATGAGATCTACCGGCTGACGACGATGGACGGGCTGACGCAGATCTACAACCGGCGCTACTTCGAGGAGGCGCTGGAGCGAGAGGTGTCGAGGTCTCGGAGGTACGAGCGGAGCCTGGCGCTGGTGATGTTCGACGTGGACCACTTCAAGCTGGTGAACGACAAGTACGGGCACCTTGCGGGGGACTACGTGCTGAAGCAGCTGGCATCGGCGCTGCGCACGAAGATCCGGCGGGAGGACGTATTCGCGAGGTACGGCGGGGAGGAGTTCGGGCTGCTGCTGCCGGAGATTGACTTGCTGGGGGCGGTGAAGCTCTCGGAGAAGGTGCGCAGGCTGGTGGAGAAGCAGCGCTTCGAGTTCGACAAGAACATCATCCCGGTGTCGATCTCGCTGGGGGTGGCGCTCCTGGCAGCGGATCACCGGGACTCGGCGGATCTGAAGCGAGCGGCGGACGGGAAGCTGTACGAGGCGAAGGCAGCGGGCCGTAACCGCGTGTGCTCGTGAGCAGGAGCCCGGTCGGAGAGTGGCTCGTGGGCTTCGATGCCCGGGAGCTGTGGCTTGACGTGGGGCGGCAGTGGGAGGCATCCCGGCGAGGGCTCTACCTGCTCCGGGAGGACGCGAGGAAGCCGCTGGCGACGGACGCGAGGGTCTGGCCCTCGCTCTTCGGAGAGGGGCTTCCCGAGGCGGAGCGCGAGCGGTTGGCGCTCCGAGACGCGAACCTGCCGGACTGGAGGGGTCCGAACCCGCCGCTGTGGGACGACCTGGAGCGGATGAGGAACAGCCTGACGTCGCTCGGCGCGGTGCGAGAGGCTCCATATGCGCTGGTGGCGGTGAGCTGGCACTGGGACGGGAAGCCCGAGGAAGGCACGTGGCAGGGAGGCCCCTACCGGGAGCCGACAGTGCCCGCCATGCGTGAGGAGGGCTGGAAGCTTCTCGGCTACGACGTGGCGGATGGAGGGCTCATCAGCGGCCTCAGCAACTGCGGATACACGGAAGCCGAGGCCGCGAGCCTCAGGGCGAAGTGGGCGGGACACCTGAACGAGCACCACCTGTTGGGAGACCTGGAGCGGGCCCTGGAGTTCCGGGAGGTCAGTGACCGGCGCGTGCCCGAGCATGCTCCATTCTTCGTCTTCGGCCTCTGGCTCATCGAGGAGCACCGCTGAGGAGCGCAATGAAGACAGACGCGAACACAGCGTTCAAGGCAATGACACTCTTTCTGGAGGACTACTGGAATCGCGTAGGCAGACCAGACGCTCTGGGAGATCTGCTCTCGGGACTTCAACTGCTACAGGACGGCATGCCTATGGATCCGGCCCACTGGGAAGATTGGATGCGAGCGCTGAAAGCAGCGAAGTCCGGAGTGCGTTGAGAATGAAAGGCATTCAGCGGGGGATGATGGTTGCCATCGGTCTGCTGGTGGGTTGCGTATCCAGGGGGCGCTACTGGGAACATCCCGGGAGGGATGGTTTCGAATTCGAGCAGTTTCGATCCGATCATGCGTGTGCTGTAGCCCTGGGCTATGAGTCCCCGACGTCAGAGGCCTGTTTGAGGAGGTCCTGGTCTGCCATGAGCGCAATGGTGAATAGCCAGGAGTGCACTGCCGATGCGGACTGTGCAGTCATGCACTCCTGGCCTTCTGTTGGTCCCTGCTGCACAGCGGTGAATCGCTCGTGGTTCCTTGGTCAGGGGCGGATTGAGCTCGAAAAGGAGGTAGAGCAGGCATGTGGATCGGTCAATCGCATCTGCATGAAAGGCTCTTCCTGCGAGGCCCATTGCGTGAAAAACCAATGCGTTCTCAGGACGCCAGAACCGTACCTGATTCCTGCGAATGCATCTTGCGCCACCAGCGCGTCTGACGAACAGGGACTCATTGGGTCAACGCAGTGAACAAGGGGGGGATGCCCATGAGTTTGAGATTGCATCACAGGGTCTTAATCGTTGTGACCGGTGCTACGAGCTTTCTGGTGGCAATATTGGCTTGGTCGGAGCGACACTGGTCCGACATGAATGCCGACCGGAACATGCGGCGGGTTGCCTCGGCCATTGACGAATTCCGGCGGGCGAAAGGTATCTGGCCTTGGAGCGTCGAAGAAATGGTACCACCCCGATGTGTTGGCGCCGGTTGCATGCAGGCTGCAGTACCACGCGACGATTGGGGACGAGTGTTTGTGCTGAACGAAGACGCGGGATGTATCTCGCTCCGCTCGCTGGGCCGCGATGGGATTGTAGGAACCCATGACGACCGAGTAGTCCTGGTTGGGCCGTCACGTCCGTCAAGCATGCCCTGAGCGCTGTCTGGAACGGGGCCTCGGGGGTTGAGAGTGTCCAAGATGAAAAGTCAGGTGATTCCTGTTGTGATGGCTGTCTTGTCATGGGTTGTGGGGACGAGCAGTTGTGCCCACATGGTGACGGAAGATCAGGTGCACGACATCATCCTGGGCTGTCCTGAATCCGCCAGAACCGCATGCGAATGTCCGCCCTCTCCACTTCGTGATGAGTTCTGCCCGCCCACATCGGCGATGGCTGACGGGGGTGTGAGAGAGTAGGGCGTTCAAGGCGTGCCTACCGACGCTGAGCTGTAAGAGGGGAAATTTGGAAGATGACGAGAACAAACGGCAAAGGCAGTTTCTGACTTCATGCTGTCAATCGGGGCACAGCTCAATGAATCAGTGCGGCTGGTCCAGACGACGGAAACAGAGGAGATCTTCCAGTATTACCGGCTTCAGGTCGCGATGCTCATGGCAACCATTCAGGACAAGGTGATGAACCCGCTTTATGCCGAACATCCCGATCTGGTTCAGCCAGAGCGAGACTTGGTGTTGAGCCTCATCCCTGCGGTTCTGCCTCCCCTTTTCGCCAGGGGTTCAGGCAGCCTGAACCGGTCTGGCAGGCTTGGAGAATTCCGATGAATCATTTCGATGCCATTCGTTTCGACCGCGAAGGTCAGATTGAGGCGGCTGCTCGGCTCTACGAAGGGTCGCTGTTGGTTGGAGAGAGAACACTGGAACTGTTCTTGAATCTCGCGATTCTATATTGGCAAGCCACCGAGATTGGATTCTCGACCAGGCACGGGCTGGGTCCAGGATTTGTCGCGACGGCCAGCGAGCGGTTCCCTGTTCTGCTCAGTGAAGCGGGTCGAGCCTACCCGGAAAGTACAGAAGTCAGGTTCTGGCAGAAGTACATCCCCTGGGCGGATCTTGGGGAGGAGATCGCGCCAGAGGACTGCCGGCAGTTTCTGAAGGAAGACCCAGCCGTGTTGGCTCCGGCAATGTACCTGTTCGCTCAGACGCAGGGCCGGGAATATCGACAGGAGGCCGTTGAGCTCCTTCGTCGATGTCGAGAGGACGGTACAACGCGAACTCAGTATGTCGCATCGGTCATTGAGGGAGTGTTGAAGCGAAGTGCGTGGTCCGAAGTGCACGCTCAAGGTGGAACAACCTGAGCCTTCCGCTCGTGGGCTACTCCATGATTCGCGAACCCAAGGATGTTCTTGCAGACATTGGCGCAGTGATTCGCACAGGCGGCAGAGGGCCACTCTCTGCCCTCGTGGTTGAGTTGATCGCCAGTCTGTGCATGCACCAGCAGTTTCCTGAAGATGCCTTTGAGCGACTGCTCTCTCTGCTGAGTGATCCAGTGCTTCGGGCGCATGAGGGGGCTTGGGGGTTGCTGAAAGAGATCGACGGCAGCTGGGCGCTGCTAACGGCACCACAACGAGAGAAGCTGCGTCCTCTGCTGGTGGAGAGCTTCGACCAGTGGGGGAGCCCAATGGGGGCGTTTGTTATCGGGGAAGTGCTTGGCGAGCGCTACTGTGACGAAGATGCGCTGAAGGCGCTCTCGACGCTTTCGAAAGGTGCCTCGATGCCGGCGCGCGCCTTGGTGCCCCACGGCCTTGAATCGTTGGCTTTGCACACAAAGAGCGCTGAGATCAGGCGACGGGCTGTTGAGATGCTTCGCGAGTTGAAGCGGGATAGGGTGGCTCAGGTCCGAGATGAGGCATGCACTGCCCTTCGGAAGCTTGGCGAGGAATCGATGTGAATGGTTACTTGGTTGTCGAGCGGTCGCGGCGCGGTTTCCTTTATCGTGGAGTTGATAGAAATCCTTGGGGCTTGGTTGAGAGACATTTTTATGAAGGGCTGATCCCGAAGCGGGAACGAAGCTGGTTTGAGCAAATGAGGTCGCCCGAGCAGCGCGGACTCTGGTGGCCCGTTAGTCGTGAGTTTGGAGCTGCCCAGGACTTGTTGGCCTATTCCATTGTCAATGGGCCTCCGTGCGAATTGATTGCGGTGGCTTCTCCGTATCTTTCTTCGCTACGCTGCCGGGCCGAAACGCCAGGGCGTACCCCCTCTCTCTTGGGGGTGGATGTGATCGCTGTTGGGGAATGGTCGCTGTTGAGAAGCTTGCAAGAACACGTGTTGTTGGATCCGTCGCACGTGCTTCCAGGGATCCTGAATGAGCATGGGCTGCTACGGAGCGGATTGGACCTTGGGGAAGCAGAATCAATCTATCGAGAGTGGGCCAGAATGGGACGCGTCGAGCCCATTGCTGATGTCGGGAGCGGGATTCCAGTTGAAGCTGTGGATATATTTCTTTTGGAGTAGCCCTGCGACACAGCCGAGTATGTACTGGCATTGTTTCAACTGATCCTCTCTCAATGCCCGTTGTTCTGCGTCGAGATGTCGCCGTTCTGCTGCGTGTGTCCGTCGGAGCTCGCCTTCGCCGCTTTCCGAGGGAGGGGGGCGAGCGTAGCTGCTGGTGGTCTGCAGGTGCTGGCCAGCCTGGTGACCCCTCGCAGCTACGATGAAGTAGGACTCAGGGAGCGCTCAACCCGCGAAGACGGAGCGGCGCTCCAGCAGGGACTGGGGCGGGTACTCCAGATCTTTCGCCGAAGCCTGCGCCTGATAGGCAGTCCGTGGTTATAGTGCTTCGTATGAACTCAGATCGTTACAGCAAGTCGGCTGTAGAAAAGAGCATACGAAGGAGGAGTTGGTTTTGATTGCACAGGATTTCCGTGAGGCTGTTTTGCGAGGGGATAATAAAGAAGAGGAATCCGCATTTCGTTCGCTGATCAGTTGTCTCTCCCCAGAAGTCTCTTTCGAAGTTGTTCGTGAGCGACTGATGCTGTTCCTGCCGCTCTTCGAGGCGTACGCTCTGGATTCTGACTGGGCACGTCGATTCTTGGAGGGTGCCGCGGCTTGGTTCGGCGGAACTGACGCTGTTGTAGAGCCTGTTGATTTTGCCTCGGAGGCGGAGAAACACTCATTCGCGGGTGCTGGTAATTACGTCAGCGGCCTTGAAGATCTTTGGTTGGCCATCAGCAGAAAGGCAGAACGAAAAGAATTCGAGCGGTGGATTTTTGATGCCGCTTACGATTGTGCCATGGCTGATTTAGGGCAACTCTGGGCAAAGTTGCATCCGGAGGATTGGTCCAGGTCTAGCCAGGCGTTTGCTGCGGCCGGAGGTAGGTTGGACAAACAAAATTTGCCGGTGCTTACTCGTGTGTACCTCGCCATGAGAGCGGATGAGCGACTTCGGGCGAGACGCGTTCAAATCTGGCTCGATGTGGCTGATCGCATTGAGCAGCTTGTCAGGACGTAAGTGTATTCAGAGTAGATGCGAGGCTCAACATGCGAGCCTCATGGGAACGACCCTGATCTCGAGAGCGCTCAGCTCGAGAAGACGGAGCGGCGCTCCTTGAGCAGGGCCTGGAGCATGCCCTGGATGGATTCGCGGGTGCGCTCGGGTACCTGTGACATGTCCTCGGCGGCCTCCGGCGGCAGTTCGCCCATGCTGATGGGCTCTCCGAAGCGGATGGCCCACCTTGCCGGCAGCGGCGGCAGCGTCACCGGCAGGTACGGAATCCCCAGGAAGCGGGCCGGAATCTTGCCTAACAGGGGCACCGTCTCCTCGGCGTCCCCCCACGATGGTTACCGGGACGATCGGCGTGCCCGTGCGCAGCGCCAGCTTCACGTAGCCGCCCGGCTGACTCAGGTCCATGTCCGAAGATGGAGAGCGAGCCCATGTCCTGTGCTGCTCACGAGCGTCTCCGGGATGGGATGGTAGTCCGTCGCCGAGAACGGAGCTCCGTGCTGGTCGAATGGGGCGGACGGGTATCGGTGGGCGGGTCGCCTGAACGAGCTCTCTCCGAAAGCTGGCCTGCTGGTGGGTCTTGGAAGTTCGCGGGGTTGGTGGGCGACGGATGTTTGAGTGTGCTCCGGTCTCCGTGTTCCCCCTCGGGCTCATCGATGTGCGCACCAGCTCCCTGCTTCGTCTCCAGTGGTCGGCAGGGCCCCTCCGAGCCTTGCCAGCCCGCTGAGTGAAGGTCACCGGCAGAGGTTCAGCGGCGAGGCGTCTCAGGGGCTTCGGGGGGGGGCTTCCTGAGCTGGCACGGCCTGTGCTTCGGCCGCCGGCGACCACGGACTCAATCATTGGCGGAGCTCGAGGCGTCTGTGGTCGTGGGCTCCTGTCCGAAGTGCGCCCGCAGGTGTGGTCAGGAGACAGCTGTTTGGGAGTTGAGAAGCCAGATCGATGCCGCGCGAACGGAAAGAGCGATTCATGAGGCGGATTGTTTTGATGTTGGGGCTCGCCACGGGGGTGTGGGCGGGCTGTTCGAAAAACCAGGCGGAACCCGAGGTGTCCGGAGCGCGGGAAGTGCTCACGGAGCATCGCCCTCTGCGAGCCGAGATGGCGACGAAGCAGATGGGGGAGGACTGCTCGGAGAATGGCGCCAGTGCGTGTCTCTCCGGTGTCTGTCTCCATGTGAAGCCAGGGCGCGAGGAGGGGTACGTCTGCAGCCGTGCGTGCCAGGGCGAGCAGGAGTGTCCTCAGGATTGGCGGTGCGCTCAGGTGTATCCCACGCCTCAGGGGAGGCTGTGTGTCCCTTCGCCCTCGAGGCAGTGAGTCCTTCTCCCAGAATCATCCGTGTATCCATTTCTTTGGCATTCATCGAGTGAAATCGTGCAACAATCCCATGTGTTGATGCGTCGCTGGATTTTGTCATGTCTCCAGTCCTTGTGTTTGCTGAGAGCAACGGCAACCGTGCTCTTGGGGCTCGTGTGTTTCTTGGTGCCCATGCGGGCCAATAGTAATTATGTGTTGAAAGTTCAGAATCCGACCAATCCGAATCTGAACGACTACTGGTTGTGTTCCTGCCCGGGCGAGGAGCCACTGGTATGTTATACAGGGGGCTGCTCCTCTGGTAGCGATCATTATTGTCCGAATCGCACAGGTAGTTGCGAGTTGGTGAAAACTCAATGCCTTGCGAATGGCAACGCCCCGCGTCAGCCAGGTGACACCCGTAGGGTCATCCTGCCCGAAGCCAGGGAGTGTCCGATAAGCGCCAAATGGCGGTGCCGACAAGACTCGGACTGCAAGGCCTTCCCCGGGGGCAGGTGCCTTGTCAATGATAAGATGGATGTCTCGACTATCGAGCAGGCTTCATTCATCTTGAATGAGGGGACTTATTGCGAGTACCCGCCGGAGTTGGAGGGGGGCGGCGACGAGTGCAATGACGGTTTCGACAACGATCACGATGGAGAGGTGGATGAGGACTGTCGGGATGAAGAGCCGGATGGTGGGCCGCCGCCCTCCTGCGTGGGTCCCAAGTGCGCGTGCGGAGGGACGAACAAGTTCGACCCCGTCAACATCGTTACGGGTACGAGCTTTGAGCGAGTCCAGGATGTCGAGGTTGCGGACAGCGTGACGACGCTGAGTTTCGAGCGCACCTTCAGCTCGCGTGCGGACGAGTGGGGGACTGACGCTCCGCTGCTCGGCGTGCCCAAGCCCTTTGGGGCCAGCGTGAGCAACCCGAACTCCGTGGAGTGGTGGCACAATTGGCTGAGCCTGGTGATGGAGCATGCGAATTTCTGGAGTGTCCGAGACAGGGACGGGAGAATGCTGCGTTTCACGCCATGCACGGGAGGAGTGCCGTGCCAGGCGGCTCCATCGCAAAGCAACCCCAGCCAGCGCGAGCGCCTGTGGCGGACGGCCAGCGGGTATGAGTTGGTGCAGGAGGACGGCAGCCGGCTCGTCTTCGAGGCGCGCTTCGTGCCGGCCGACGGCGGACGCAACCGCTACTTCCTCTCACGAGTCCAGTCGCCGACAGGGGTGGTGCTGGCAACGCTCAACTATGCAGCACCGGCGTTGGCGAATTGCCCCTGGGGGGGCGTCGGAAGCAATCCGGGAGTCCCCTACCTGTCGTCCGTGCAGACAGCGGCGGGGAGCACGTTGAGCTTCAGCTACCGGTTGCTGACGCAGCTGAGCGGGGGCGCCGAGTGCGTCATTTCGGCGGTGAGCCTGGGCAGCCCGGGTGGTGTGGATGGGGGCTCCACGGTCCCCGAGGTGACGTACACCTATTCGAGGATAGGAAGCCTGGAGCGCTCCGGGCGTATCGCCAAGGCTCAGTACCGTGCACGGCAGGAGGAGTATCTTTATACGTTGAATCCGTCTAGCTCCTATAAGGTGCAGGATTTCCGGCGCACCGAGCAGGGAGTGGAGCTCGTGCGTCACACCTACGGAACGGACAATCGCGTGTCTTCCGTGACAGGTGGTGGGTCCGGAGTGTCCCTGCAATGGCAGTCGGCGGTGGGGACTTGCCAGCCCGGCTCCAACTGCTGCGGCAAGGTGCCCCAGGTGAAGCAGGCGACGGACTCGCTGGTGGGCCGCGGAGATGGAACCGAGACCGCGGCCTCGCTGACGTACACCTATGAGACGCTCTCCAACTATGGCCAGCAGCTGGCGCCGCGCCTGTATCGGACGACGGAGGCGTGCAGCCCCAGCCAGGCGTGCAGCGCGGGCTCGGAGCGTACGGAGTGGACGTGCTCGGCCGCGGGGATGCCCGGGCATGAGGCGGCGCGCAAGGACAAGCGGGACAACTGGGAGGTGTACGGCTACTCCATGTCCTCGGAGGCGCAGCCGCGCCTGGAGCGCACCAGTGTGAAGCGGGGTGCCTCGGACATGTTCGGTACGGGCGCGCTCGAGGAGCAGACCTTCAGCTACACCTACGGTGCCAACGGGGAGCAGTTGCCGCAGGCTACCGAGGAGCAGAGCGTGCTGGGCGGCACGGGGGCGCGCAAGCGCACGGCGTCGGTGTACGACGAGTCGGGGAGGCAGAAGGCCGTCATCGAGTCCGGCTGGACGCTGGTGCGCAACGGGGACGGCAGCTGGACGCCGACGCGCCGTTTCGTGGGGACCTTCAACTTCACTTCCCATATCTCCTCGGGCGAGTCGATTCCCGACCCGCTGGGCCGGACGATGGAGGTGCACGGCCCGTGCGTCGTCTCCAGTGAGTCCGCCACGGATTGCAGTGCTGCCGGCGACTATTCGCTGACTCGCTACGACTACTACCCGAGCACCGCCGCGGAGAGTGTCCGCAACCGCTTGCAGAAGGTGTCTGTCTACCCCACGCGCACGTCCACTGCGCCGCTGACGACCGAGTACCTCGCTTACGATGCGCGGGGCCATGTCACGAGCGTCAAGGATGCGAATGGTGTGGTGACTGGCTTCACGTATGAGGAAGACAGGCTGCTCCAGACGGTGATGAATGGGCAGTCGACCCAGTACGGCTATGCCGATGGCCGCAACCTGACCTCAGTCCAGTCTCCCGCTGGCAACGCCGAGGTGTTCTGCTATCGGACGGGGACCTCGGGAGAGGCGTGCACGGGAGGGACGCTGACGGAAAAGCTGCAGTGGAAGGCGCGGGCGGCGAGCACGGACGGTACGGGTTGGACGGAGAAGGTGGTGTACACGTACTGGCCGGATGGGACGCTGAAGGAGGAGCGCTACCTGGCGAGGACGGGAGCCACGAGCGAAACGCGGCGGGTGCTGAAGTACGCGGCGGATGCGCATAAGAGGCCCACATGGCAGAAGTGGGGCGACGGGGCGGGGAGCTTCACGACGGCGAAGTCCTTCGATGGTGCGGACAACCCGACAGGCGTGGGGCTTCCCTTCAACAACCCGCCGGCCTGGTGCGGTGGAGTGAAGGCGGACGGGACGCCGCTGTCGCAGCTGTGCTCCTCCATGTCGTATGACAGGGCCAACCGCTTGGTGCAGGTGGACGAGTACCCTGCGGACGGCGTGGCCCAGCGCACGCTCTTCGACTACGATGTGCAGGGCAACGTGACCGGGGTGAAGGTGGGGTGCTTGGCTACGGACTCCTTCGGTAGCTGCGGCCAGCCGGCGGCGACGTACAAGTACGACGACTTCGGCAAGGTGGTGGAGGTGGCGTTGCCGCACGCCGATGGACCGGTGCGCTACGCCTACGATGTGCTGGGCAACGTGGTGGTGAAGGAGACGGAGGCCATGCGGCAGGCGCACGAGTACGTCTCCTACTCCTATGACATGCTCTCGAGGCCTGTGTCCGCCCAGCGGGTGTACGAGACGGGGACTGAAACCCTCTACCGTTTCGGTTACGACTCGCAGGGAACGTCCCCCTCCGGCTGCCCGGCCCTGACCTACACGATGGGGCGTACACGTTACCGGGAGGATTCCTTCGGACAGACCTGGTACCAGTATGATCCGCAGGGCCGCGTGCTGGGTGAGGTTCGCGTGAGGGCAGGGCAGACGACGTGCGGCACCGTGGTCAATGCGAACCCGCACACCTATTACACCTACTCGGCCAACGGAAACCTCGCCTCGGTGACGTACCCGAACGGGCGGACGGTGACGTATGTGTATGGGACAGGCGCCAACGCGGACAGGGTTGCCGCTGTCGATGTGACGCTGTACGACGGCACGGTGTGGACCACGAAGCGACTGCTGAGCAACGTCGCGTGGGAGCCATACGGCGGGTTGCGGGGCTACACGCTGACCCACCCCACCACGGGCACGACGAGCACGGTGGAGTACGGCCTGGGAGATAACGGTTCAGTGGCGCCCACGGGCTGCTCGACGACCTTCCCGTCTGTGGCGAGCTCGGACCTGACGGGTCGGCTGCGCAGCCTGAGGGTGTCCTCGGGCGCCATGGCCATGGGGACCGGAGCGGGCGACATCTACCAGCGCACCTACACGTGGAAGGCGGACCAGGTCGTACGTACCGACACGTGTCTGCTCGGGGCGTCGGCGCCGAGGACGGAGAGCTACGGCTACGACAGGACATTGCGTCTGACGGGAATGCAGTGGTCGGCCGAGAGCATCACGGGCGGTTACGGCTTCGGTTACGATGGTCGTGGCAACCGGACGTCCATGAACATCGACGGTTCCTCCTACAACATGAGCTACGCGGCCGCGCCTCGAGGGGACAGGCTGACGGGCTGGAGCTCTTCTGCGTCAAACAGTCTTTGGGGCTACACGCTGGCGTATGACGCGGAGGGGAGAGTCACCCGGAAAGAAGGAGCAAAAACACTCGATGGACAGCCGACGTACACGTTGGGGTTCAGGTATGGGCAGTCAGTGGGAGTGGCCACGGAGACCGTCTTCCGGGCGGTGGAAGTGAACGGCGTCTTCTACAACTACTACTACGACGCGCAGGGACGCCGCCGGTCGAAGAGCTACCCCGGAGGTACCTCGGACGAGTTCTTCCACGACATGTCGAGCAAGATGCTGGTGGACCGTGGAAGCAGCAGCACGACCACTCCGGTGGCGCATTACACCCAAGACGACTACGTGTGGCTGGGCGGGCGCCCGGTCGCCATGGTGCGCGGTAAGCTGAGCAATACGTGGATTCGACTGTCTGACAGTTCGACGGATTGCAGCCGTAACGGAGAGGCCTCGGCATGCGGTGTGTACTTCCCGGTGACGGATCACATCGGCAAGCCAGTGCTCATGCTGGACGGTGCGGGGCGCGTGGCGGGTGCCGTGGACTATGAGCCCTTCGGCCAGGCCAACCGGGTGGCGCTGCACGCGGAGACGGGGCATCCTCTTCCCACCATGGGTAGTCCCTACACGATGGCAGAATTGAGGCAGCCCACGAGTGCGTCTACCCAGGTGAAGATGCGAGTCCTCTTCCATCTGCTCGATACGAAGGGGCAGGGCCACCTGAACCTGGTTGACGGGACGGATGGACGCACGCTCTCCGATGCCATTGATAGTTCCGAGCAGGGCCATTTCTGGTCTGGATGGGTGCAGCCCTCCGCAGGATATGCGAAGGTGAGATTCACCTACACCACGTCGTGCCCCGTCATTTGTAATGACCTCTTCTGCCACGAGGACTGCACCACCGAATCTTTCGCAGGGACTCAGGCGAATTCTTCCTCCAGCACGTCGACGGGAGTGGTGATGGAGGCGTACGAGTACCAGCGCTATCAGACGGGCGCGCAGCCATTCTGGACGCCGCTGCGCTTTCCTGGCCAGTACTACGACGCGGAGACGGACCTCTTCGAGAATTGGAACCGCTACTACGATCCGAGCATTGGGCGTTACCTGCAACCGGAGCCGATTCTTCAGGACCCGCAGAGTCACCTGCGGTATGCGAGGCTAGGGCATGGGCTTCCGGTGTATGTGTTCGCCTTGAGCAATGCATTAGCATTCTCAGATCCAACCGGGCTCGATATCTATATGTGCTCCAAGCCACTGGATGCACTGGTTCCGTATGGTGGCGGAAGCGACAAGACTGCAAGAAGAAGCTATCCTTATGTTTTCTTTTTGCCGCTGTATCATCAGTTTTATTGTGTCACCGCTCCGAATGGTGAGCTTAAGTGTTTCGGTAAGACGTCTGCGAATGGTGGGGCGTCGGGTCCTGGGGTGCCATCTCGAGATGAGTATGTTCCGGAGCGGTGCGATCGCGTTGATGACAGTAATGGTTGTTTTGAACAGTGTATGTTTGATATGGGGATGAATCCGGGCGATCGAATGGATTACTCTCTTGGGTTGAGGGATTGTCAAGAGTGGGTGGGGTATGCGAATAAGATGTGCAGGTTGCGTTGCAAAATGTAGGGGCCGATCCAGCGAGTGCTTGTTGCCACTAGTCTTGATGTGCGTATTGCTTGCATGTAGTAAAACGCCCTCTGGGCTTCGATGGGTCGTCCCAGAGAAATTTGAGGGCTGTGTCACCACTCGGTTTCAAGTGAAGGGAGCGCCTCCATTGCCGATGGAAGATGGTTGGTACCTCATCAGTGCTCCACCAGATGGGCAGGTAACGACATCGACTAAGCCTTTATGGGGCGAGCGGCTCCAAACCGAATTCTACGCTCAGAGCGCTATGGGGCGTCGAAGAGTGCAGCCCTCCTGTGATGGTGGAACGACAACGAATGTAGCTGAGGGGACGGTCAAGCTGACTTTCTGTTTCGGTCCAATTTCACAGCGCGACTGTCTTCGGATTCAAGGAGCCGCAGCAGAGTGATTTGCAATCCACGCCTCGTGACACTCATGTGGGTAACAGAAGTGTCAACACCGCCGTAGTTTCGGTGGGTGCTGCGGCGGGGTAGGTGAGCACCAGTGTGGAGGGGATGCCTCTGAATTTTAGGGGCATCCCCTCAATGCGTCTTCACCCCGCGAAGACGGAGCGGCGCTCCTTGAGCAGCGCTTGGAGCATTCCCTGGATGGACTCGCGGGTGCGCTCGGTGAGCCGCTGCACCTGCGACATGTCCTCGGCGGCCTCCGGCGGCAGTTCGCCCATGCTGATGGGCTCGCCGAAGCGGATGGTCCACCTCGCCGGCAACGGCGGCGGCGTCAGCGGCAGGTACGGAATCCCCAGGAAGCTGGCCGGTATCTTCCCGAACAGGGGCACCGTCTCTTCGGCTCCCACGATGGCCACCGGGACAATCGGTGCGCCCGTGCGCAGCGCCAGCTTCACGAAGCCGCCCCGGCCGAAGCGCTTGAGCTGGTAGCGCTGCGCGAAGGGCTTGCCCAGTCCCTGGATTCCCTCGGGGAAGACGATGACCGGGCGCAATTCGTCCAACAGCCGCAATGCGTTCTCCGGGCAGGCCCTCACCGCGCCCAGCCGGTTCATCAGCGTGCCCAGCATCGGCGCGTAGAAGACCTGGTCCTCCGCCAGCCAGCGCGCTTCCTGCAGGTCCGGCCGCTCCCTCGAGAGCGCCTGTTGCAGCACCGGCCCGTCGATGGGCAGCGCTCCCGAGTGGTTGGCCACCAGCAGCACCGGCCCCGACGGCACGTGGCTCGCCCCCTGCACCGATACCCTCCAGTACCGCTCGTAGAGGAAGTCCAGCACCGGCTGCATCACGCTGCCGAGCGCCGCGTCCTTACCGTACTCGTCGATGGCCGTGCCGCCGCCCACCCCGATTCCCGTCAGCGCCGCGCCCAGCAGCCCCTGCGCCGAGCCCATCGTCTTGCCGAGCCGCTCGCTCGCCAGCGCCTGGAATGCAACCTCCTTCGCCAGCGACATCAGCCCCGCGACCCGTGCCCCGAACCGCGGTGACTCGGCTCCCGGGGACGTGGAGGTGAAGAAGATGTCCGTGGTGGTGGTGCTCACCGCCGGCAGCGCGGGCGCCAGCGCGGCTTCCACCTCCACCTCGATGCGGGCCTCCTCCACCGCTTCGGCTTCGCTGTCGGGGGCGTACTCGTCCATGCTCCCGTCGAGCACCTCGACCACCACCGCCCCATCCTCTCGAATCGCCGCCACGTCCTCGAATCCCGGCATGGCGACCGGCCCGGTGGGCAACGGCTCTCCGATGGTCTCTTCCAGCTCTCGCAGGGCCTCCGCGGCCGTGAGGGCCTCCGCTGCTCGCTCCAGCAGCTCCGCGTCTACCTCCGCTTCCTCGGGATTGTCGGACGCGGTGGAGGCCGAGGGCTCTCGCGGCTCCATCGGCTCCTCGACGAAGGCCCTCGCCTCCGCCGAGGTCGGTGGCTGGGTCGGCGAGGGTGGCGCCGCGACCGCAGTGCCTGGCTCAACTCCGGCGGCGGTGGCTGGCTCGGGCGTGATGTGTACTTGCGGCCGGGCCGGAGCACCTGTGGCCTCGGCGGGGATTCTTTCTTCGGTCACGCCCGTGGCTCCCTCGGGCGGTACGCGCGCTCCCGGCCGGGGCGATGCCGTTCCGGTCGCGGCGGCGGCAGTCGGCTCCTTGGGCGCCTCGGCCTTTGGGCGTGCACCCGTGACAGGCTTGGACGAGGGCTTCGATTCCACCGGCTTCTGCGCGGCGGTCTTCTCGGTGGCCTCGGTCTTCGCACTCGCGGTCGTGACGGAGTGGGGGGCCGGCT
Source organism: Vitiosangium sp. GDMCC 1.1324 (assembly GCF_003044305.1). Lineage (GTDB taxonomy): Bacteria > Myxococcota > Myxococcia > Myxococcales > Myxococcaceae > Archangium. Next base: position 52,342 of record NZ_PZOX01000025.1, read on the forward strand.
TTGACTGCACCGGCTTTTGCGCGGTGGTCTTCTCGGGGCCGTCGGCCTTCGTACGCGTGCCCGCGACAGGCTTGGGCGTGGCGGCCTTCGTCGCCGGCTTCGGCGCGGCGGCCTTCGTGGGGCTTTCGGCCTTCGCACGTGCGCCCGCCGCAGGCTTGGGCGCCGGCTTCGCGACGGCCTTCTCCTTCTCGGAGGGCGTCTTCTTCGCGGTCTTGGCCGGGGCTGCCTTCTTCGCGGCCGGTGGCGCGGCCTGGGCCTTCTTCGGCTCCGGGGCGGTGGGCGCCGTGCTGGCCGACCTGGGCTCCGAGGGCCGCTGCGCCGCGCCCCGCTGGAAGGGATCGTTTCCGAGCACTCCCTTGGCCATGATCAACTCCTCCGCATCGCCGCCACGGCGTCCCGGGCGTGGAACATGGGAATGAAGCCGAGCTCCTCTTCCGCCCGCTCGCCGTTGGCGACCCATCCGTAATGCATGTAGTCGAGCAGCGCGGTGGGGAATCCCGGTCCCCCCAGCGACGTCATCGTCTTCAGGGCCGCACGGTAGAGCGGTCCGGGAAGGGGGAGCGGCTGCCCGCCCGCCTGCCGGATGAGCCCCGACAACGGCAGCACCCCTCGGCCCACAATATTGAACTCGCCCTCGGCATTCGCGCTCAGGGCCTGGTACAGCGCCCGCGCCGCGTCCTCCTCGTGCAGCGCCTGCCAGAGCGGATCGAACCCGAACAGCGTGGGCACCACCCGGTGCGCCAGCATGCGCGTCGCCGGGTTGTCCACGTTCGGTCCGAACAGCGGCGCGAAGCGCAGGACGATGACGCGCGTCTCCTGGTGGCGCTCGCGGAAGGTGCGCACCTGCTTCTCCACCTCGACCTTGTCCGTGACGAAGCGGCTGCCCGGGCAGCCCATCAGCGGCGTCTCCTCGCCCAGCAGCGCGGGGTTCTGGCCTCGCGCCCCGTAGAGCGCCGTCAGCGAGGGAACAATCAGCCGCGGCACCCGCGCTCGGCCCACCGCGCTCAGCACGTTCATGGTGCCGATGACCTCGAGCTCGTGCGCCAGCGACCCATCCCTCACCGGCCCGTACAGGAAGGCCAGGTGGTAGAAGACGTCCACCGGCAGCTCGGCGAGCGCGTCGGACAGCTCGCTCTCGGCGTCGTGCCGCGTGAGGTCCACGCGATGGAAGTCCACCTTGTCCCCCGCGGGCTTCGCCACGTCGAGGACCAGGATGCTCTCCACGTCGGGATCTCGCTCCAGCAACGGGAGCAGCAGCCGGCCGAGGTCACCGGCAGCCCCCGTCACCGCGACGCGAAGTCCCCCCTTGCTCGCCTGAGTTGCTTCCATACGGGAGTGGGCGTGATAGCTCAGAAGCCCCACGGTTGTCAGCCGCGATGCGTCAGGTTTGCTGGCCAACTTCGCGGGTCCTGCGCATGATGTGACCTCCCATGGCACGTATCGCCCGTCTCAGTGATGTCCTCATCAACAAGATCGCCGCCGGCGAGGTCGTCGAGCGCCCCGCCTCCGTCGTGAAGGAGCTGGTGGAGAATTCCATCGACGCCGGCTCGCGCACCGTGCGCGTGGCGCTCGAGCGGGGAGGGCTCGGGCGCATCACCATCTCGGACGACGGGCACGGCATGGGCCCCGACGACGCGCGGCTGTGTCTGGACCGCCACGCCACCAGCAAGCTGCGCGAGCTGGATGATCTGTTCACCCTGAGCACCAAGGGGTTCCGGGGCGAGGCGCTGCCGGCCATCGCGTCTGTCTCGCGGTTCACACTGCACACGGCCGTGCCCGAGGCGCAGGTGGGCACGCGGGTGGTGGTGGAGGGGGGCAGTGAGCCGCTGCTGGAGGAGGCGCCGCCACGGGTGGGCACGGTCATCTCGGTGGAGGACCTGTTCTACAACACGCCGGCGCGGCGCAAGTTCATGCGCCGGGAGTCCACCGAGCTGCAGCACGCGGAGGAGGCGGTCATCCGGTTGGCGCTCGCGCATCCGGACGTGTCCTTCTTCGTGGAGCACGGGGGCCAGCAGCTCTTCACCAGCCCGGCGAGCCCGGGAGATCCGCGCGAGCGCATCGCCGCGGCGCTGGGGCCCGGAGTGCACCCGCACCTGGTGCCGGTGGAGGAGCGGAGGCTGGGGGTGAGCGTCACCGGACACATCGCCTCGCCCGAGTACACACTGCCCAACGCTCGCGGCATCTACACCTTCGTCAACCGCCGCTACATCCGCGACCGGGGCCTCAACAGCGCCATCCAGCGCTCCTTCCAGGAGTTCCTCGCGGCCGGGCGCCAGCCGGTGGTGGTGCTGTTCATCGACATGGACCCGAGGACGGTGGACGTGAACGTGCACCCGCAGAAGCTCGAGGTGCGCTTCGCGGACGGCAAGGGCGTGGGCGACACGGTGCACGCCGCCATCTCCCGCGCGCTCCGGGCCGCGCCCTGGCTGGGCAACACGGGGGAGGGTGGGGGAGCCGAGCCGCCTCGGCAGGCCGCCCACTACGCCATGGCGGTGGAGCGCTTCCTCACCCGGGCCCAGGAGGCCACGTGGGGCGCGCCGCTGCCCCTGCCGGGCACCCAGGACGCTCCGGCGCCCGGGCCCTCGGAGTTGCCCTTCGCCGCGCTGTCCATGCCCGCGGCGTCCGGCTCCGCCTTCGCGCCCTCCACCCCGCTGCTCCCGGGGCGCTCGCCCGCCTTCGGGCAGGCCCTGCCCCAGCTCAACGAGGCGCCGCCCCCGGGCTACTTCGGCGCGCTGCGGCCCATGGGTGTGCTGGGCGAGCGCTTCCACGTGTGCGAGGGGCCCGGCGGCACGCTGGTGGTGCTGGACGCTCACGCCGCCCTGGAGCGGGCGAGGTTGATGGCCTTCCAGCGGATGCTGGCGCGCGAGGAGCCGCCGGTGCCCACGCTCTTCGGCGCCACGGTGGAACTGCCCGTGTCGGTGGCCAAGGCGCTGGTGGAGGGGCGCGAGGCGCTCTCCCGGCTGGGGCTGGAGGTGGAGCCCTTCGGCGGGACGACGCTGGCGCTCAAGGCGGTGCCTCCCGTGCTCGTGGGGGCGGATGCCCGGGCGCTGCTGGAGGCCCTGGCGCGGGCGCTGCCTCCTCCCGGCGCGGCCCTGGACGCAGTGTCCCTGGCCGAGGCCCTCCGGGTGCTCGCCTGCCACGCCGCTCGCCATGCCGAGGGCCAGCTCTCCGACGGCAAGCTCCGGGCGCTGCTCGGCGAGCTGGACGCGGCCGACTTCCACCCCTCCTGCATTCATGGCACGGTAGTGGTGCTCGAGGTGCCGCTCCTGGAGCTGGAGCGGCGCGCACTGCGGCCTCCCAACCCGAAAATTTGACCCCCAACACGTCGCTGCTACGGTGCGCCACCTGCCTGTAGCACCCGGGCGGACTGACGCGAGGAGGAGCGCATGCGCGGCGTGATCACCCTGCGAGACGTGGTGGCCAACGTGGGTCTGGTCCGGCGGGAGTTCGGCTCTTTGTGTGTGGTGCGGTGCCTGCTCGCCGCGCTGTCCCGCCGCCGGACCACGTTCCTCGAAGTCGCGCTGCGCCTGAAGGATTCCTGACCGATGTGCCGTCTCGTCTTCCTCTGTCTCCTCTTCGCCGCCTCGAGCGCCTCCGCCCAGTACGAGGAGGAAGAGGAGCTCGCACCCCTCAACGGGGTGGGCCGCATGAGCATCCAGGCCGGCTGGCGGCTGTCCCCGAACGGCACCTTCTACGACAAGTTCTACTCGCTGCCGGACTACCAGGGAGTGGCACGGGCCCCCGCCTCGCCGGGCGGCCCCTTCCTGGCGGGCTCCTTCGGCTACGCGATGACCGACTTCATCGAGCTGGGCATCGACCTCTTCGCCACCGGCGAGCAGCTGCGGCTGACGGGGGCTCCCACGCTCACCAACGTCACCTATGGGGCTCTGCTGGGCGTGCGCTTCCAGACGCTCCTGGACTTCCTCACCCCCCAGGGCGTGGTGCCCTTCGTGGGCCTCCAGACGGGGCCCACGCTCGTCTACTCGCAGGCGGAGGGTGTCGGGCAGCGCGAGCTCTTCACGCAGACCTGGGCGGGCACCGTGGGAGCGACCTTCCGGTTGTCCTCCTCCTGGGGGCTCACCACCGAGTACCGCCTGGCCTTCGTTCGCGGCCTGACCCCCTTCACCGCCAACAACAACGCCGGGTTCCAGAACCTCGGCTCGTTCAACGGAGGGGGCAGCTGGTTCGCCCTGGGCGTGACATACATGTTCCCGCCGGATCCCAGCCGGCCATTCAGCTCGCTATAAGCGGAGGGCCGCTTGCCTGGCCCCTCGCCTCCGAGGAATGCACCGGAAATTCCTCGGGGCTCGGGGCCTGTTTCCGGGGCCGACACACGACGGGTGTGGAGAATCCACGAACCGCCCGAGGGAGCCCCTACGATGCGCGAAGAGGCCGAGATCATTTCCGGGCCCAACAGGAAGATGTCCATGGCTGCTGCTGAGACGAAGCCTGAGCAAAACAAGGAACTGAGCGAGATCCGCAAGGAGGTCATCGAGGCCCGCAACCTCGTGATCAAGACGGACAGCCTGCTGAAGAACCTCCATGCGGAGGTGAAGGCGATTGGCAAGCGTCACGAGGATCTCCAGAAGCGGCAGTGGATCTCCTCCGGCGTGGCGTACGCGATCTTCGCGGCGCTGTGCGTGGCGGGCGCGGTGGTGGTGACGTCCGCGCGCAGCTCCAGCGCGGGGGCCGAGCGCGAGCGTCTGGAGAAGGCGGTGGCCGAGCTGACGACGCAGCTGGACAAGGTGCGCGCGGAGCAGACGGCGAACGCGAACGCCCAGCGCGCCGCCACCGAGGTCTACCGGCTGATGACGACGCTGCCGGGGGACGAGCGGCTCAAGGGCGTGGACGAGCTGGTGAAGCTGGACACCTCCAAGCTGTCGGCGCTGGAGCGCAACGCGCTCACGGACAAGGCGGCGCAGCTGCGGCGCGAGATTGGCGACGCGGCGTTCGAGCGGGGCAAGGCGGCCTTCCGGCGCAACGACATGAAGACGACCATCGAGGAGATGAAGCGCTTCGTGGCGATGAACCCGCCGGCGGATCAGCTCCTGGACACGTCCTTCTTCCTGGGCGTGGCCTACAACATGGAGAAGAAGCACGATCTGGCGGTGCCGCTGCTGGCCCGTTTCGTCGAGGGCGACAAGAAGGCCAAGACGCACGACTACGCGATGCTGCTGCTGGCGCAGTCGTACCAGGAGACGGGCGAGCTGGATAAGGCCATCCAGACGGCGACGGACGGCGTGGCCCAGCACCCGGCCAGCGAGTTCATCCCGCAGTTCCGTGGCCGTCTGGCGACGGTGCGCCGGCTGAAGGCGGGTGGCTCCGAGGCGGCCGCTCCGGCTCCCGCGCAGCATACGGCTCCGGCTCCGGCGGCCCAGCCCGCGGCTCCGGCGGCCCAGCCCACGCCCGCTCCGGCGCAGTAGCGCCACCCCATCTCAGCCCCCCTCTTCCGTGGGGAGGGGGGCAGGTGAGTGAGGGGCTCGAGGGCCCGGGTTCACATCCGGGCGTTGCCAGGAGGGGCTCTCGGTCGTAAGACGGGGACCCGTGTCCGAGCCCGATCCCCGGAAAGATCCCCGTTACCGCCCCTTCCGAGCCGCCGCCTACGGCCTCTACTTCGCCGTGGTGGTCGCCTTCTGCCTGGCGGTCACCATCGGCGTGTTCCGCTCGGTGGGGGCGATGACGCCGGAGCGCAGGCCCCCGGCGGAGAAGCTGCTCAACTACCGCGAGTGCCTCGATGCGGCGGACGGGCTGTGGTCCCAGCTCGAGTCCGAGCGCGAGAAGCTGGTGCGCACCACTCCGGCGCGCAAGGTGGACAAGCAGTGGATGGACTTCCGCACCGTCTGGTTGCAGCGGCTGGCGGATCAAGAGGCCTTGTGTGGGCTCGAGTCCCGCGACCGCACGAACCTCAAGGAAGTGTACCGCCGCCTGGAGGAGGTGCAGGACCTCTACACCATCCACGCGGTGCAGTACGCGGGCGAGGTGGGCGGCGCGGTGGACGCGCTGCACGGCGCCTTCTCCACGGCTCGCAAGGACCGCAACTACGGCGTGCTGCCCTGAGCGGCGCGAGCCTCCGTCCGCGTCAGCCTCCGGGGCTCAAGTGCCTCGGAAGGACGTCTTCCCGGAGGGCGGGCCCTGAAGCCGGGCATGCAGCGTGTCCGTCATCAGGTACCAGAACTGCACATTGCCGAAGCTGAGGATGTCCCCATCCTTGAGCGTGGCCTCGCGCGTGCCGATCGTGGCCCCGTTGAGGAAGGTGCCGTTGGTGGAGCCAACGTCGCGCACCGAGCAGCGGCCCTGGGGCTCGCTCCAGTTCAGCACGGCGTGGCGCTTGGACACCGACGCGTCGTCGATCATCAGATCGCAGTCCGGCAGCCGGCCCACGCTCAGCTCCTCCACGCGCGTCAGCGGGGGGAGGGTGGTGATGAGCAGGTCCTCGAACTCGAAGAGCAGCGAGAGCATGCCCTTCTCGATGTCCGAGGCGGACGCCACGCGCGTGGCCGCGAGCACGGCGGACACGGGCCGGCCGGGCGGGCGCTGGATGAGGACGAAGGGGCCGAGCTGACGGCGGAAGGCCCCGACGGACAGTGACGCGCCGAGCGCGCGCAGTTCCTGGATGGACAGCACGGTCCGGCAGCATGCCAGAAGTCCGGCGGTCCCGGGGGGCGGAAGGTGTGTCGTCGCTGGTGCGACGGGCGGGTTTCGTTGACCCGGCTGTCATACCTCTCCTACAGTTTCCCTTTCGGCCCGCTCGCCGCCATCGTGACACTGGCGGCGGCGGGCTTTGGCGTTCACCTTTTGCCGTGGGAAGGAGCAGTGTCGATGAGCGGGAGCGGGAACATTCCCATGACCCCCTCGGGTTTGCGGAAGCTGAAGGCGGAGCTGAAGCACCTTCAATCCGTTGAGCGCGGGAAGATCTCCAGGGAGATCGAAGTGGCGCGCGCGCACGGAGACCTGCGCGAGAACGCCGAGTACCACGCGGCCAAGGAGAAGCAGTCCCACATCGAAGGTCGCATCCTGGACCTGAACGATTGGATTGCCCGGGCCGAGGTCATCGATCCCTCCAAGCTGGGCGGGGACAAGGTCGTATTCGGCGCCACCGTGGACCTGCTGGACGTGGAGACCGACAAGACGGTCTCGTACCGCCTTGTGGGCGAGCTCGAGGCGGACCTGAAGAAGCGGTGGATCGCCGTGACGTCGCCGGTGGCGCGTGCGCTCATCGGCAAGAAGGAGGGCGACATCGCCACCGTGCAGAGCCCCGGCGGCACGCGCGAGTACGAGGTGCAGGAGATCCGTTTCGAGGATCCCGAGGACGAGCCGGTGCAGGAGGGCTGAGTTCCTTCATCCTGTCCGGTCGAGCGGGGGAGCGGGCGCGAGCTCGCTCCCCTGCGTCGTTTGGGTGGGCAGGGTGACGGTGGCGCCTTAGGATGAACCGCTCGGAACGCCCTGTGAACCACCCGCTCGCCAGCCTCGTTGGACCCCTGAAATACGCATGCCGGAGTGACTTCGCCCATCTGTCGACGGTGAAGGACCTGCGGAGTCTGTTGGAGCGTGCGCTGGCGGGGGCGACGGGGGTGGACGCGGAAGCGCTCAAGCAACTGCGAGCGGCATTGCCGCACGTGGACCATCCCACGCTGGAGCGGCGCAAGGCGGCGCTGCGCAGGGTGGTGGCGGGCCTGAAGCTGAGCGGTGTGCCGCTCCCCGAGGAGCTGGCGCAGGTCGCCACGGCCGCCGCCCCTCCGCCTCCGGGCGGGGAACGGGCTGAGGGCCCGCTCGAGGGAGTTCCCCCGTGGAAGTCCACGGAGCCCCTCCCCGTGGCCCCGGGAACGCGGACCGCGCCACCGAGACCCATGACGGAAGGCCCTTCCGCCAGGAGCGGAGGACCCGTGCCCCCGGCGGCGAGGTCCGGCACCGTGCTGTCCACGCGTGCGCCCGTGAAGCGCCCCGCTCCGTCCGTGGACGCCCAGCCCACGGCCGCCCAGCCCGCTCTGGTCTCCGAGGAGGTCCGGAAGCCCGCCGCCAAGCGCAAGAAGAAGGTGGCGAAGGGACAGGAGGAGTCGCGCGCGGAGGCGAAGCTGCTGTCGATCGCGCCGCGCTCGGGGCCGCTGGCGATTCCGCTCAAGACGATGGGCAAGAAGCTGGGCCCGCGACTGCTGGCGGCGCTGAACAAGAAGGGGCTGAAGCGGGTGGGGGACATCCTCTTCCTGCTGCCGCGCTGCTACGAGGATCGCCGCAAGCTGCAGACGATCGCCGAGCTGATGCCCGGGGAGCGAGGGGTGACGGTGGGCGTGGTGAAGCTGGCGGACTTCGTGCCAGGCCGGACGGGCAAGCGCTACTTCCGAGCGGTGGTGGCGGATCGCTCGGGGAGCATCGCGGCCACGTACTTCAACGCGGGCCCGTGGCTGAAGCAGCGCTTCCCGGTGGGCAAGCGGCTGGTGCTGTCCGGCGAGGTGCGCGCGTCGATGTCGGGGCGCGAGATGGCCCACCCGGAGATCGAGCCGGCGGAGGACCTTGAGGCGTCCTCGGTGCACTTCAACCGGATCGTCCCGGTGTACCCGGGCTTCGAGCGGGGTGATCAGCGCATGTTCCGGGAGCTGGCCTCGGTGGTGAGCGAGTCCTACTCCCACCACGTGGAGGAGCCGCTGCCCGAGTCGCTGCGCCGCAAGCTGGAGCTGATGACGCTGTCCGAGGCGCTGCGGTCCATCCACTTCCCACCGGGAGACGCGGACCCGGAGATGCTGGATCGGCACCTGAGCCCGGCGCACCGGCGGCTGGCGTTCGACGAGCTCTTCTTCCTGCAGCTCGGGGTGGGGCTGAAGCGGCAGGGGGTGAAGACGGAGAAGGGCATCACCTTCGACGTGTCGGCGCCGAGGCTGGAGAAGGCGCGCGGGGCGCTGCCGTTCCAGCTCACGGGGGCGCAGAAGAAGGTCATCGAGGAGATCGCCCAGGACATGGGCCGCGCCGAGCCGATGAACCGGCTGGTGCAGGGGGACGTGGGCTCGGGGAAGACGGCGGTGGCGGTGGTGGCGTCGCTGCTGGCGTTGCAGGACGGCTACCAGGTGGCGGTGATGGCACCCACGGAGATCCTGGCCGAGCAGCATGAGCGCACCTTCCGCAAGCTGCTGGAGCCGCTGGGCTACAAGGTGGGGCTGGTGAGTGCGGCGGGGACGGCGAAGCGCAAACGGGAGATCCGCGAGGCGGTGGCGCGCGGGGAGATCCACCTGGCGGTGGGCACACACGCGCTCATCCAGGGCGAGGTGGCCTTCGACAAGCTGGGCTTCGTGGTCATCGACGAGCAGCACCGGTTCGGGGTGCTCCAGCGGCACATGCTGATGAGCAAGGGCCTGTCCCCGGACGTGCTGGTGATGACGGCGACGCCGATTCCCCGCACGCTGGCGATGACGCTGTACGGGGACCTGGACGTGTCGATCATCGACGAGCTGCCCCCGGGGCGCACGCCGGTGAAGACGCGGGTCTTCAACGACAAACAGCGGGCGCGCGTGTACGAGGCGGTGGCGTCCGAGGTGGCCAAGGGCCACCAGGCCTACGTGGTGTACCCGCTGGTGGAGGAGTCGGAGAAGCTGGATCTGGAGGACGCCACGCGCGGGGCGGACAAGCTGCGGCAGGTGTTCCCGGGCGTGGAGGTGGGGCTGCTCCACGGGCGGATGAAGCCCGAGGAGAAGGAGCTGGTGATGGACGCCTTCCGGTCGGGGACCATCCAGCTCCTCGTGTGCACCACGGTGGTGGAGGTGGGCGTGGACGTGCCGAACGCGTCGGTGATGGTCATCGAGTCCGCCGAGCGCTTCGGCCTGTCGCAGCTGCACCAGTTGCGCGGCCGCGTGGGCCGTGGCGCGGCGGTGAGCTTCTGCTACCTGGTGGCGAACCTGGCGCGCTCCTCGATGGACTCCTCGGAGCGGCTGGGCGTGATGGAGCACAGCAGCGACGGCTTCGTCATCGCGGAGAAGGACCTGGAGATCCGCGGCCCCGGTGAGTTCCTCGGCACGCGCCAGAGCGGCATGCCGGAGCTGGCGGTGGCGAACCTGGCCCGGGATGGGGACCTGCTGTCGCTGGCGCAGCAGGAGGCTCGGAGCATCCTCGCGAAGGATCCCCGGCTCGAGTCCTCCGAGCACCAGGGCCTGGTGAAGGCACTCGAGGAGCGCTGGGAGGGAAGGCTGGCGCTCGCCCGGGTGGGGTAGGGCGCTCGCCTTCGGGAAACGAAAACGGCGGCCCCCTTCGAGAGGAGGCCGCCGTTCGTATTCGCACTACCGGATGGGAGGAATCACCGGGTGGTGATCGCGCCCACGGCCACGTTGATAGACGCCAGCGTGCCGCTGTCCGGCAGCGCGTGCGCCTTGACGACGGAGAGGGGCACGCGCGTGCCCGCCGGCAGCGAGTCGCTGCCCTTCAGATCCAGCGCCACCGAGATCAGCGCCCCGGTGTACTCCTTCGCCGGAGCGTCCTTCTGGTACACGCCCACGCTGAGGGTGTCCGCCTTGACGCCGCCCTTGAAGAGCTGGGGCGCGCTGCCCAGGTCGAAGGCCCGGTTGGCCACGTACTCGGTGTCCGCGTCGGACACCTTCGTCCAGCTCGCCCGGGCCGAGTCCACCGAGAGCGTCAGGTCCACGCCGCGGCCGGACTGTCCCTCGGGGCCCACCAGATCCAGCACGAGACGGCTGTCCGTGGACGCCGCGGCGTTCTTCACGAGCCGCCAGCCGATGCCCACCGGATCCTGGTAGCCGATGCCCGAGGCGACCGGCACGGTGATGGTGGCGGAGGCCTTCTTCGACGGATCCGCCACGCTGGTGGCCCACACGGTGTACGAGCCCGGATGGTTCGGCGCCGTGTAAACGCCCGCGCTGGTGATGGTGCCGTTGCTGTCGCCGCCCTCCACGGACCAGGTCACCGCCGTGACGCGGGTGCCCGTGACTTCCGAGATGAAGGCCGTGGTGGCTCCCTGGTCGCTCGTCTTCGTCTCCGGGGAGAGCTTCACGCTCACCGACGTCACCGTCACCTCGGCGGTGCCCTTGCGGGTCGGATCCGCCACGCTGGTGGCGACGATGGTGTAGGTGCCAGCCGTGGCGGGCGCCGTGTACACGCCCTCGGCGGTGATGCTGCCACCCGCCTCGCCCTCCTGGATGGACCAGGTGACCGAGGTGTCCTCGGCCCCCGTCACCTTCGCGGTGAAGGTGGCGGTGCCTCCGGTCACCACCTGGGTACCGAGCGGAGCAATCCGGACGACGACGGCCGGCTCGACCGTCACCGTGGCCGTGTCCTTCTTCGAGGAGTCCACCGCGTTGGTGGCCACCACGGTGTAGGTGCCAGCCTCGGTGGGCGCGGTGTAGACGCCCGCGCTGGAGATGGTGCCGTGGGAGTCGCCTCCCTCCACCGACCAGAGGATCTTCGACTCCTTGGCATCCTTGACGGTGGCGGTGAAGGTCGTCTTGTCACCGGCCTTCACGGTGGCGGTCTTCGGGGCAACCGTCACCGGCCCCGCATCGGGATCGGTGCAGGCGGCCAGCGTTCCAATCAGGAGCGGAACAATGAGCTTGGTCAACGTTTTCATGGGTTACCGTCCGAACTGGCTGACGAAGAGGGTGACGTCGTTGTCGTCCACGGCGCCGGTGCCATCGAGATCCGCTTCCTCGCTGTAGGAGGAGCCGGACTCGCTGGAGCCGAAAGCCTGGGCCATCAGACCCATGTCCTCACCGTCCACGACGTGATCTCCGTTGAGATCGCCGGTGAAGACCTTGACCGTTGCCGCGGCGCTCGCGCTGACATCCGCGGTGCTGGTCGCGACGACATGGCAGATGCCGGGCACCTGATGCGCGCTGTAGGTACCGGTCGCGCTGACAGTGCCGCAGATACGGCCCTCCCTCACGGACCAGCGCACGGACGTGTCCACCACGTTGGTGGCGCTGGCGGTGAAGGTGGCCGAGCCGCCCACCGGCAACACGACGCTGGGCGCCTCGATGGTCACGAGGACGGCCTCACGCGTGAAGGTGGTCGCCGCCTTGTTGGAGTGGCCGTACGCGTCGAACGCCACCGCCTCCAGGGTGTGCATGCCCACCGACAGTGGCATGGGGTTGAAGGGCACCGAGTACGGTGGCGCGGTGGCCCGGCCCTGGAAGGCGCCGTCCACGTAGAACTCGACGGCGGTGACGCCCGTGTCATCGGTGGCATCGGCCTTCAGCACGCGGACCTCGAACACACCGTCCACGCTGGCGGTGACGTTCGGGGCACCCACGTCGGTCACCGTGGAGTTGCGGACCTCGAAGTCCACGGTGGCCGTGGTCACGTTGCCCGACGAGTCCGTCGCCTTCACCTTGCCGTGGTGGACGCCGTTGGTCAGCGAGGTTGAATTGAAGTACGCGGTGTAGGGGCCGCCGTTGGCGTCGGTGAAGTCGCCGACGGACTCGTCGTCCACGAAGAACTCGAGGCTCGACGTCCAGATGTTGTCGCTCACGGTGGCGGAGAGCCCGATCGAGCCATAGCTGCCGATGGCAGAGAGGCTGACCGCGGGAGGCAACGTATCCGCGACACCCGAGGTGTTCAGCGTCACGTCATCGATGAAGAAATAGGTGACGCCGCCCGAGACCTGCCCCGGGGTCAGCAGATCGGCCTCGAAGTAGATCTGGATGTCCTGCCCCTTGTAGGCGCTCAGGTCGTAGCGGTGCTCGAAGTACTTGGCGCCGGTGTCATCCAGGTTCGAGAACGTCTCGAGCGTCTTCAGATCCGTGCCGCTGGAGTCCCGCACCTTCGCGGTGATGGTGTGGTGGGCCACGCCATCCGTGAAGGCGCCCGTGTAGATCAGCAGCCAGAAGCTATAGATGGCCGAGGTGGCGTCCGCCGGAACGGTGATCGTCTGGCGGGTGGCCGATTTGGAGGGAAGGCCCGTGTACAAGAAGGCAAAGGACCTGTTGCCCGAGTGGGCAAGGTCAGCGGAGTTGAGGACCCCGGCCGAACCGGCGCGGGTCGTCGTGATCGGCCAGGCGGCCCGGCCCGCGGTCGACGTGTCTTCGAAGCTCGGGTTGAGCACGATCTGTTTGCGGGTGAGGTCGACGAAGAACGTCACCGGGGCCGACGAGCCCTCGTTCCCCGCGGCGTCCACGGCCTTGGCCACGAGCGTGTGCGAGCCGTTGCTCAGCGTCGAGAGGGTGACGGCCTGGGCGAACGACGTCGCCGCGGTCCCCACGGACGTGCCGTCCAGGAGGAACTCGACGGCGCCGACATAGCCGTTGTCCGACACGTCCGCGAAGAGGCCCACCTGGGTCCCGGTGTTGAGGACGGTGGCCTTCACGATCGGCGCCTCGGTATCGGCGGAGTCCGTCACGCGCAGCGCGAAGTCATCGAGCTTGAAGTTGGTGGCCTTCGAGTTGTTCTCGTTGCCCTCCAGGTAGATGCGGATCGTCTGTCCCGCGTAGGCGGAGAGGTCGAAGCTGCGCTGCACCCACCCGAGCGTCGGGTTCAGGTTGGACCAGGTGGCGAGCGTCTCCACCACCGCACCCGACGTGTCGCGCACCTGCACGACGAAGGTGTCGTTGGCCGTGGTGCCCGTCTCCTCGGTGGTGAGGTTGAGGTAGAAGGTCAGCGCGGCCTTGGTGGCGGAGGCCGGGATGGTGACGTCCTGGTACAGGTTGTCGATGTGGAACGCGCCGTAGCCGTTGAGCCACACGTAGCCCAGGCCCGTGCGCGCCCCGCTGGACGGGTAGTTGATGTTGCCGCGCGGATCCGCTTCCCAGCCCTCGCCCGCGAGCTCGAAGCCCGGATCCCGCAGGATCTGCTCGAAGCTGTTGGTCACGGTGAACGTGGTGGGCTCCGACATGCCGCGGTTCCCCGCCGCGTCGTAGGCCACCGCCGTCAACAGGTGCGGCCCGTTGGTGAGCAGGGTGGTGTCGAGCGGCACCGTGAAGGGCAGGGCGCGGCTCGTGCCCGCCAGGGCTCCGTCGACGAAGAACTCCACGCGCTTGATGCCCACGTTGTCCGTGGCCACCGCGTTCAGGTGGAGGGTGGGGGCGCTGCCCGAGATGTTCGTGCTGACGGTGGGGGGCGTGCGGTCGTCATAGGTGCCGGCCGTGTAGCCCACGTTGATGGCGGCGAAGGCGTTCTGCACCGCGCGGTACTCGCTGGACAAGGCACCGAAGAGGTCCGCCGCCGACTGGAGGCTGGCCGTACGGGCCGCCATGTAGTTGGCCGACGGGTACAGGTACGTGGTGATGGCGCGGTACCAGATGGCCGCCGCCTTGTCGTTGCCGATACCCGTCATGCCGCCGGGCAGGTACGTGCTGGAATAGTCGTTGGCCGTGTCCGTCGACTTCGCGCCCTGCGCCAGGAAGTAGAAGGCGCGGTTCATCGGGCCGCTGCTGAAGTGGACGTCCACGTTGCCGATGCCGGGGTACCAGGCGTCCGGGCTCTTGCCGTCCAGGGACGGCTTGTACATGACGCGCAGGGGGGGATCGCTCAGGTCCTCGCCGATGCGGAAGTTGCCGCCGGTGTTGCCGATGGTGGCGCCCCGGCCACCATGCGTCCAGAACTCCACCATGGTGCCGAAGATGTCGGAGTTGGCCTCGTTCAGGCCGCCGGACTCGCCGGAGTAGATGAGATCGGCCGTCTGGGACATGACGCCGTGGCTCAGCTCGTGGCCCGTCACGTCGAGCGCGGCCATGGACTTGAAGCCACCGGGATCCGGGTAGGAGCCGTCGCCGTAGCTCATGCAGAAGCAGCCATCGCTCCAGAAGGCGTTGTCGTAGAGGTAGCTGGCGTGCACCCGGTTGTAGGTGGGCGAGCCCAGGTCATCGATGCCGTTGCGGCCGAGGACCTTCTTGTAGAAGTCCCACGTCGTCAGCAGGCCATAGTGCGCGTCCACGGCCGCCGTCTGGCCGTTGTCGTTCTGCGTGTCCCCGCCATCCTCGTAGTTCTGTCCGTCGCCCCAGACGTTGTCCGGGTCGGTGTAGATGACGAGCTCGGGAATCTCGCCGTCCTGCACCTCGGCGTGCGCCACGTCATACGTGCGGATGCCCTCGCCGAGCGCGCGGGTGGTGTCGCGCAGCTCGAAGGTGCCATCCTTGAGCTTCCAGACGTCGAGCTTCACGTCGCCGCTGTACTGGGAGTGACCCGTGCCGATGGCCGCGGCGGTCTTCAGCGAGTTCCACTTCTTGAGCAGATCGCCCGACTGCGCGTCGAGGATGAAGTCCGTGTGCTTGATGCCGTCCACCCGGTTGTCCAGCTCGGTGTGGACGTGCCAGGCCAGCTTGTAGCCCACCACCTCCTCGGTGAAGTCCTCCGCGTTGCGCTTCGCGTACGGCTTCTCCGGGAAGCGGTTCGTCAGCTGCGTCTGCGGATAGACGATGAGCTCGGCGGTCGGCCGGGCGCTGAGGAGGCCGCGGGGCGCCAGCTCCAGGGTGGCCAGGGAGATCGCATCCGCCATGTCCACCGTCGGATTCACACCCAGGCGGATGCCCTTGCGCAGGCCGTCGGCCGTCACCGGCTGGTTCAGCCCGGAGGCACTCATGTGGGTGATGGCCATGGCCCCCCACACCGGTACGCCCTGGTAGAGCTGCGCGAAGCGGGCGTGCGTCTGCCCGAAGCGATCCGTGTTCGCGCCAGACAACCGGAAGTCATCCATCGAGCTCAGTCCGAGCTTGAGTGTCTGGGCCTTCAGGTTTGTCTGGGAATCCGCAATGCGAGACAGCTCCCGGGCTCGGAGCTGCACCAACGCGGTTTGGGAGAGGGGGGTGAGTTTTTCACCCGCCGCCAGGGATGGACCCGCCGTGAGGAGACCGGCGAGGAGCAGAGGCCAACGAGGCCACGGCATGGACATGAGATGACTCCACCGTACTGCGTCGAGGGAGATTCCCGTCGGGGCACCTGTTGGGGGGATGCCTTCTCCGGGAGCGAACACTCCGCTGGTGGGTCAGGAGTCCGACCTGCTGACCTTCGGGGCTTTCGTCCCTGGACCGTTCACCGCCAGCGCAGCGGGTGGTGAATATACACAAATGGATAATTCATTTGAATTGGGCCGGACCCCATATTCGAGCGATCGGCCACGATGAATCGTCGGGAGGCTCTGAATTCCTGTCGATTCCGAGTGGCGGAGGCCGTGGGCGGCCGTTATCGCGCGGCACCGAACCGGTTGATCAGATTGGCGAGTGCCATCACCAGCTCGGAGGGATCGACGGGCTTGGGCACGTACCCCTGGAAGCCGGCGCCGAGGGCTCGCGTCCGATCCTCCAGCCGGGTGAAGGCGGTGAGGGCCGTGGCCGGCACCCGGCCTCCACGCTCCGGAGGAAGGGCTCGCACCCGGCGTATGAGCGCGTAGCCGTCCTCGTCCGGCATGCCGATGTCCGAGACGAGCAGGTCCGGTGGCTCACGCACCAGGGACTCGAAGGCCTCGGCCGCGCTGGAGGTGGTCGTCACGTGTGCCCGGCGCTCTTCCAGCACCACCCGGAGCAGCTCGCGCGTGTCCTGCTCGTCGTCCACCACCAGCACGCGCACTCCGGAGAGATCGGGCAGGTGCTCGGGCAGCAGCTTCTCCGCGGGCGACGGGGTGGTCCGTGGGGACGAGCCCTCCGAGGCGCGTGTCCCGGTCAACGGCAGCCGCACGATGAAGCGGGCGCCGCGGCCCTCGCCCTCGCTGTGGGCCTGGACGGTGCCGCCGTGCAGCTCCACCAGATAGCGCACGATGGCCAGCCCCAGGCCGAGGCCTCCGTACCTGCGGGTGGCGCTGCCGTCCGCCTGCCGGAAGCGCTCGAAGACGTGGGGGAGGAAGGACGGAGGAATTCCCTGGCCCGAGTCGGCCACCTCCAGCTCCACGTGCGCCTCCACGCGCCGCAGCTGGACCTCCACCCGGCCGCCCTCCGGCGTGAACTTGATGGCGTTGGTGAGGAGGTTCCACGCCACCTGCTGCAGCCGCTGGGCGTCTCCCTGCACGAGTCCCACGCCGAACTCGAGCTCCGGCTCCAGGCGGATGTTCCGGGCCACCGCCGCCGGCCGCACCGTGTCCAGCGCTGCCTCCACCACGGTGGCCATCTCCACCGGCCGTGCCTCCAGACGCATCCTCCCGGCGACGATGCGCGAGATGTCCAGCAGATCATCGACGATCTGCGCCTGAGCCCTGGCGCTGCGTTCCACTGTCTCCAGCGCTCGCGCCTGCCGCTCGGGTGGAAGCGCGCTGGTGCGCAGGATGCTGGCCCACCCGAGGATGGCCGTGAGCGGCGTGCGCAGCTCGTGCGAGACGGTGGCGAGGAAGTCGTCCTTGGCGCGGTTGGCCTCCTCGGCCCGGTCCCGCTCCTGGCGCGCCAGCTCGAAGAGGCGCGCGTGCTCCAGGGTGATGGAGGCCCGGTGCGCCAGCTCCTCGGCCACCCGGAGGTCGTCGGCGTCATAGGCGCGGAGACCCTCGCCTACGGCCAGCAGGAGGACGCCCAGGCGGCGCCCGTTCACGATGATGGGCACCACGAGTCCTCGCAGGCCCACGAAGGCGCGCCGCAACTCCCTCCGGGACTCGTCCGGCTCCGAGGCGAGTGCTTCCTCGGTGAGGGCGGGGAACAGCTCCGGCCGGCCGCTCTCCATCACCTGGCGGAACTCCCGGGGCACGTCCAACAGCCGGCCCGCCTTGCGCAGCCGCAGGGCGCGGAGGGGGTCCACGTCCGTGAAGGCCACCCGCTCGATGGGGCCCTCGCCCTCGCGCAGGTAGACGCCACACCACGCGGCGAAGCGCGGCACCAGGCACCGGGTGAGGCGCTCCAGCGCCTGGCGTAGATCCAACGTGGAGGAGAGCACGGCGCTCGCCTCGGAGATGAGCTCCAGCGCCTGGCGTGCGCGCCGTTGCGCGGTGATGTCGGTGATGGAGCCCACCCACTCGCGCACGGAGCCATCCAGCTCCAGCACGGGGACGCCGCGCGACACCACCGGGGTGTACGTCCCATCGGCGCGGCGCAGGCGGTACTCCACCTCGTAGAGCCCACGGCTGGCGAACGCGCGCTTCCACACCGCCGACGCCCGGGCCCGATCATCGGGGTGGATGGCCTCCATCCACCCGGTGCCGCTGCGCCACTTCTCATAGGACTGGCCGGTGAACGCGCACCAGGTGGGCGAGTCCTCATGGATGACGCCCGTGGCGTCCGTCGTCCAGAGGATGGTGGAGGTGGCCACCACCAGCGAGCGGAACCGCGCCTCGCTGCGGCTCAGGTCCTCGGCCAGCAGCTCCGCCCTCCGGCGCGCCCGCACCAGGTCCGTTACCTCGAAGGCGAACGAGGCGACGCCGTCCACCCGTCCGGCCGCGTTGCGCAACGGCTGGCAGGTGAGGTGGAAGAGGCGCTCCTCGCGCCCGCCGCGGGAGCCCTCCATCCCGAGCGGTACCTGCTCCAGCACGCGGGGGGCGCCGGTGGCGAGGACCTGGTCCAGTGCCTCGAGGACTCCCGGGTCCTCCCACTCCGGCAGGGCCTCGTGAGCGGTCCGGCCGAGCACCTGCCTCCCATCAAGCAACTGCCGGTGGCGCGGGTTGGACAGCTCGAAGACGTGCTGGGGCCCGCGCGTCACGAAGGCCACGGCGGGGGCGCTCATCACGAGCGTGTGCAGGCGCGCGTAGTCGGCCTCCACCTGCTTGAGCTCCGTCACGTCCCGGAGCAGCACGAGCAGGCCCTCGCCGGTGGGAAACACCCGGGCTTCGAGCCAGGCTCCCAGGGCCGCGAGGTACTCCTCCACCGTGGTGGGCACCCCTTCCGCCAGCGCGCGCTGGCAGGCCAGGCCCAGCTCCGTCTCCTCCAACTCGGGCAGCTCCCGCCACAGCTGGCGGCCCAGGAGCTCGTCGCGGCCGCGTCCCAGGATGCGCTCGGCGCTGGTGTTGACGTAGGTGGGCCGCCCCTGGACGTCGAGCGCGAGCACACCATCCGTGACGACCTCGAGGAGCTGCTCGAGCCGCGGCGGCGCGAAGCCGTGCGTGTCCGGCAAGGAGTGCATGCTCGCCAGCGTGACAGGTCGGCCACGCGAGTGCCCGCGGCCGTCCCGTCCCAGCGCCCGGCAGTGAACGGGAACGGCCGCGATTCTCGGTCACCGAGGTGTCCAGCGTTGGGCGGCCTACACCTGGGGCGTCAGGGGGTGGTGTCGCCGGCCACGCCGTCCTGGGCCTGCTCGAAGGTCTCCTTCTTGTAGGCGCCGGTCTTCGGGTCGAACGTGTAGCGGAGGACGAGCTTGGGCGGTGCCTCGTCGGCGCTCACGGAGGCCTCGATGCGTGACAGGTCGGGCGTGGCCTTCCAGGTGATCTCCTCGCCCTGGCTGTAGATGGGATCCATCGTCTCCAGGGTCGAGAACCGGCCCTGGGCATCCATCTTCACGAGGTACATGTCCAGCTCGGGGCAGGCCCCACAGGCGCCGGTGCCCAGCGGGGATTGGGTGCCCTCGTAGACTCGGAGGATGTGAAGCCCGGGTGCCCGTGGAGTGAGCCGGAGGGTGCTCGTGCCGATGTTCTGGGTGTCCAGGATCTGCTGGCCACGGCGCGACACCATCCAGCGATCGATGCCTCCCATCCCATCGCTCTGTCCGGGCACCGAGACCAGCTCCACGTCGCCCAGCTTGCCCACGGACTCCACCTTGGAGAGGTCGATGTCCACCGCGATGGGGCTGTCCTCCTCGGGCGCGTACTGGTAGCCCCGGGCCGGGTTGATCCAGGCCTGGAGCGCCTGGACGTCCGGCCCTGGCTGATAGGAGGCGCTCTCGTTGGCCTTCAGGGCGCGCTCGAACAGATCGGGCCAGGCGCCGAACCGCAGCGGCTTGGCGAGCGCCACCGCGTGGAAGGTGGACGGGTCGCCGAACTTGCGGCGCGGCGAGGAGGACAGGAATGTCTCCAGCTTGCCCTTGCCCTCGTCGCTGTCGACCAGGTCCACGAGCACCTTCAGGTTGCGCAGGGGCGCCTCGGCGGTGCGCGGGAAGGCGCTCGGGGGGATGAGGGCCTCGAACCGGTAGCCGCCATCCATGGGCTCGTAGCGGATGGAGCCGACCGTGTCCTTCGGGCCGTAGCGCACCACGCTCCCGGACAGCAGCCCGTACTGGAGGGTGAACGCGCGCACGAGCTGTTTGCGGTGCTCCACCTGCTCCTTCCACCACGTCTGGCAGGCCTCGATGTCGTCCATGGGCCGCTCCGTGTCCTTGCAGGACTCGGCGGTGGGGAGCTCCTGGTCACCGAACTGGTTGACGAAGGCGATGGGCGGCATCGCCGGTTGTGGCAGGGAGAGCCAGATCTCCACGTGATCGTCGTTGATGTGCTCGGGCTTCGTGGAGAGCTGGACGCGGTCATCCCGCACCTCTCCGGCCACGGCGAGTCCCTCGGTGCCGAGGGCGAGCCAGATCTTCGCGGACAGGTCGGCGGGAGAGGCGACCTTGGACTTGCCGGCCACCTGGTTCGAGCCTCCGAGGAGGAGGGAAGGTGGTTGCTTCCACTCGTCGAGCTTCCCGTCGACCTTGAAGCCGGAGGGGAGGCCCTCGTGGAGGTGGAAGTCCGAGGAAGAGGATGCACTCGTGGTTGGCGCGGCAGCCAGCAGCAGGAGCGCGGTGGATGCGGAGAGAAGCGGCATGGTGATTGACCCCCAGGTGCCGTCTATCACCGTGGGATGGCTGGCCGCTACGGGACCTCCCCCGAGTGGCGCGCACGAGCTCCGAGCGCTTCAGCCGAGCAGCGAGGTCACGAGGGCCGTCCAGTCGGTGTTCGGAGGGAGGCGGCCCTCGGCGTGCTCGGGGCGGCCACCTCCGCGGCCCCCGGCGGCCTCGGCGGCGCGCTTGAGGAAGGCACCGCAGCCGAAGCTGGAGCCACTGCCTCGCGTGATCAGCACCGACAGTCCCTCGGGCGAGCGGCCGGCGAGCAGCACCACGGCTTCGGGGTGGCTCGTGAGTCGCGCGGCGACGGAGCGCAGGTACTCGGGTGTGGCCCCATCGAGCACCGCCACCACGCGCTTGTCCGGGGACTGCGCCAACTGCGCGGCGAGCTCGGCGGCGGTGGACTCGGCGAGCTTCGCCCGGGCCGCGCCGAGCGCCTCGCGGACGTCGGTGAGATCCCGCCGCAGCTTGTCCACGGAGGCCGGCACGTCGAGCGGTCCGCACGAGAAGGCCCGACCGAGCGAGCGCAGTGTCCCGGCCTCGTTCCACAGCTCGCCGCGGGCGCGGCGTCCGGCGGAGAAGAGGACGCGGCCCTTGCCCTTGTAGCGCTCCACGCCGATGACCCGGATCATCCCCACCTGCGCCGAGCGCGTGCAGTGGGTGCCACCGCAGGGTGACACGTCGAACTCGCCGATCTGCACCACGCGGATGTTGTCCGTCACCTTGGGCGCGCGGCGCAGCGGGAGGGCGGCCAGCTCTTCGGGAGTGGGGAAGAAGGCGCGGATGGTGATGTCGTCATCGATGATGGAGTTGACCAGGTCCTCGGCCTCGGCGACGCGCCGCTCGTCGAGCACGTCCAGGTCCACGTCGATGGTGCACACCGTCTCGCCCAGGCGCGAGGACACGGTGTGGGCGTTGGCCACGTCCACCAGGGCGCGCGACAGCATGTGCTGGCCGGTGTGCAGGGCCATGTGCACGCGGCGGCGGACTCGGTCGATCTCCCCGGACAGCTCGGTGCCGACCTCTGGGAGCCCGATGCCCTCGGGCAGCTCCAAAACGTGGTGCACGATGCCCGCGTCATCCACCTGCACGTCGCGGAGGGCCCGGCCGCCGAGCACGCCCCGGTCGGCCATCTGGCCCCCGGCCTCGGGATAGAAGGCGGTGCGGTCGAGCACGACGGAGGGGGAGCCGTTCCACGTGCCATGCGCGAGGACGCGCCCGGTGAACCGGAGGAGGAAGGGATCGTTGTAGTAGAGGCGCTCGGTGGGGGTCATGGCTCTGGGAGGGATAACACGGGGGACGAGGGGCCGCGGGGAGCAAGCTCGCCGGGCAGACGGCGGACCGGGACCCAGCGTCCGCCGCCCGAGCCCGCCTTACCTGGGCCCGTAGCGCGTCTTGAGCTCGGCCATGGACAGGCCGCTCCAGCGGGAGAGCAACTCCACCACGTCCTTCGCATGCAGGAAGTGGAGCGTGTCCCCGGAGAACACGGAGAGGAACACACCGCTGCAGTGGGGCAGCTTCGCGCCGCTCGACTCGAGGTAGTCCACGAGGCGCGGCAGCGTGTAGTCGAGCAGCCATGCGCGGACGTTCTCGGCGGGGAGGACGAGCTCGTAGCTGGTGGCGCCGGAGAGCTCGTCACTCTCCTGGGCGCGGATGCGCGCGATGGCCTGATTGGCCTCGATGGCGGGCGCGCGGTCGAAGGCGAGGCGGAGCAGTTCGTCGGCGGCGGCGTCCATGGGTATTCCTCCTGCGCGGATTCCCACCATGCCCCTTCCGGAAGCGCAATGGGGAGTTGCTCCCGCACGGGCGGTGCGTCCGGGAAACGACGGGGCGAGGAAGCAACTCTTTCTCACGCCCTGCGATAATCCGGAAAAATCCCGCTCCGCAGCCCCGGGAGCCCCCCAGGGAGTCCTGTCATGACCGTCGGTTCCGTCGCTCAGCGCGTGCAGCCCCAGTCCACGTCGGCCGCCGCGCGTACCAGCTCGTCGCAGATTCCGGCGCAGTACCGTCAGTGGGCTCCCTACGTGGATGCCGCCGCCAAGAAGTACAACCTGGACCCCGCGATGATCTACGCGGTGATGAGCCGCGAGACCGGGGGCCGCAACATCAAGGGTGACGGGGGCCACGGCCGCGGGCTGATGCAGATCGACGATCGCTCGTGGGGCTCCTGGCTGAACTCGCACCACGGCGGCATGGATCCGGCGTCCAACATCATGAAGGGCGCGGAGATCCTCCGCTCCAACCTGGACTTCTTCAAGGGCAACACCAAGGCGGCGCTCGCGGCCTACAACGCGGGTCCGGGCAACGTGCAGAAGGCGCTGCGCAACGGGAGGGATCCGGACAGCGTCACCACCGGCCACGATTACGGCAAGGACGTGCTGTCGCGCATGAAGCAGTTCGCGGGCGCGAGCACCGGTGGCACCCAGGGGACGGACAAGCCGAGCTCCAAACCCACGACAAGCACGGGCTCCAAGCCGAGCGCCACGCTCAACGGCCTGCTCAAGGAGGGCAGCCGGGGCGCCCAGGTGCTGGACGCGCAGAAGGAGCTGAAGGCGGCGGGCTTCAACCCCGGCCCGCTCGACGGCATCTTCGGCCCGAAGACCGAGGCGGCGGTGAAGGCCTTCCAGAAGTCGCACGGCCTGGTGCAGGACGGCATCATCGGCCCGAAGACGTGGAGCGCGCTCAAGGGCGACCGCTTCGATCCGGCCCACCCGAAGCCGCCGTCCACGGGCGGCAACAAGCCCCCGTCCACGGGTGGCACGGGCGGTACCGGTGGTGTGGATGGTGGCGCGGCGCCGGGCTCCAAGCAGCAGAAGATGCTGGCGGAGGCGGCCACGCACATCGGCTTCCACGAGGGCGCGGGCAACGCCAACCCGTTCTCCAAGTTCTTCGGCCGGCCGGGCGAGGCCTGGTGCGCGGACTTCGTGAGCTACTGCGCCACCAAGGCGGGCCTGCACATGAACACCGCGTCCGCCCAGGGCGTGCAGGACGCGATCACCAAGCAGGGCAACTGGAAGGGCCGCAACAACCCGCAGCCGGGTGATGCCGTCACCTTCGACTGGCAGGGCAAGAACGGCTGGGCCGACCACGTGGGCATGGTCGAGAAGACCTTCAAGAAGGACGGCAAGCTCTGGATCCAGACCATCGAGGGCAACTCGAGCGACCAGGTGCGCCGCCGCCAGTACCCGGCCGACTCGGCCGTCATCAAGGGCTACGGCACCCTGTCCTGAGTCACATCCCATGAAGCCGAGCGGGGCGTCCGGGCGGGTTCCGGGCGTCCCGCTTCGCGTTTCGGGGCGCGCTCCAGGGACGGGGCAACCGGGTGCGCAGGCCGCCTGCCCTGATGGGGGGCGGGCAAGGGCCCGCACCATGTCCCACGCGTGCTTAGGCTTTGCCCCATGGGAGACATGGAGCTCGCGGAGGCACTCCGGCGGCAGGGCATCTCCGATACACGTGTACTCGAGGCCATCCAAGGCCTCGAGCGGGCGGAGTTCGTCCCGGAGTCGTTGCGGAGCGCGGCCGGTCAGGACTCGCCACTGCCCATCGGTTATGGGCAGACGATCAGCCAGCCCTTCATCGTGGCCTTCATGACACAGGCGCTGAGCCCCCAGCCCGGGGAGCGGGTGCTGGAGATCGGCACGGGCTCGGGCTACCAGGCGGCCGTGCTCGCGAGGCTCTGCGGTGAGGTGTACTCGGTGGAGGTCGTTCCCGAGCTCGCCAGGTCGGCCCGCGAGCGGCTCGGACGGCTGGGCCTCCACAACCTCCACTTCCGGGTAGGCGATGGCTCGGCGGGCTGGCCGGAGGAGGCGCCCTTCGACGCCATCCTCGGCACCGCCGCCCCCGAGCGGCTGCCCCCCGCCCTCTATCAGCAACTCCGGCCGGGAGGGCGCCTGGTCCTGCCGGTGGGTCCGCGGCATGGAGGGCAGGAGCTGATCCGTATCACCCGGCCACTCCTGGGGGAGTCGCCCAGGGTGGAGAAGCTGCTGGCCGTGCGTTTCGTCCCGATGACGAGCACGCCGGTGCCCGAGTTCCTGCACTGACAGGTCCGTGGCTTGTCTGACTTTCCAAGGCGACCGCCATGGGTCGTTGCCTTCTGCGCTCATCACGCGGACGAACGTGCGGTAGCCGGGCATCTGGCACGAGACTAGATCTGCGCCGGCTCAAAAACGGGGGAGGGCATTCTTCCAGGGGTGCCGGTGGGCTGCGAGGGGAACGCTTCGTCGCGCTCGCCGCATGATTTCAGAGCGAGAACAGGTAGCCCAAAGGAGGCGCAAGATGCGAGCCTTCAAGAATATGTCTGCGTTTGATAGAATGCGAAACAACGCGTTTGTCGGTGTTTCATCGGCCATTATTGGCCTCACCTTGGCCACGGCCCATGATGCGCGGGCGGAGCAACCGCCACCGCCCTGCCACCCCAACCCGCATGCGGCCGAGGATGTGGCAACCGTGGCCAATCGCGGCGACGTCGTCTCATTGCCTGGCCCGCTCAAGGCTCGGCTCGTCCAGCTCGCCGACCGGCCCCACTCGATCCTGCCGCTCCAGGTCTACGGGGAAGCTCCGTCTCCGAGCTTGCTCTTCCAGTATTACCTCCTGGAAACCAGCGGCTTCGAGCGCAACGTCTTCGTCAGTGTCATTCCAGGCGTCAACGACACCGCGATGAAGACGGTCACGGGCGGGAATTGTGGGTTGCCCACCGTCGGGTCGGTGCGACTCGTCGTCGAGCCGAAGCCGGGGCTCCCCACGGATCCGAACAACGTCCGTGCGTTCATCGACGTGTTCACGGACATTTCGGGGCTCTTCGTCATCAACAACGAGAGCGGCTGGTACGAGGGCTGGATGATCCATGACCTGGTCGTCCCTTCGGTCGCGCCTCCGCGTCCCGATGGGCATGCTCAGTTCGGAAAGATCACCGGCGAAGACGCCGTTCACCTCGCGAGGATGGGGTCCGGCAACAATGTTCCCGGACACATCTTCACGACCGATGGCAACGCGGTCCGGTTTCCGAGCGAAAGCGACCGGTTTCCCAGGTTCCAGACCAACGTCGTCCCTCTTCAGCTCAGCATGGGGGCGTATAACTCCCTACAGCAGTCCGATGCGCACAACTACTGGGAGTTCAACTACACCACGAACTGGATTCACCCACTCTACGAGCTGCCCTTTACCGGAGGCTTCCCGGATCGGATTGGAGCACCTCCTGATGCTTTCGAGGATGGGGAGATCGGCAAGCTGTCGTCGCTCGTTCCAGGCTCGGGGCCCTTCGGTGTGAAGAACAAGGCGAATGTGTATGGCGATAGTCCGTATCGCCCCCGCGACCCGGATCTCTTTGACGCGGACGTGGACTCCCAGCGTGAATTCCGCCAGCGGTTCATCCCGAGTGGGCTCGCCAATGAGGTGTTCCTGGATGTCTTTGTGCGGCGGGCTTCGTTCTTCCCCTGGGAGAACAATCTGAATCGCCGCCTCTTCCTCGCCTACGCCTTGGAGGTCGCGAGGGTGGACACGAACCGTGACGGAGTGGTCTCGGCCAGCGAGGGAGACGTCGACACGGCCTCCGACGGGTTCCCGGACAACACGAGGTTGTTCATCCCCGCGACCGCCTTCAATCGCTTCGCGGTGACTCGGGAGATCAATGATGGCTATCTGGCTCCGCGATTCGCTCCCAGCCAGAGGGCCTGGGTGCTGACGGGGGCGCTCCAAGCGGTCAGCCCGGTCGTCCCCGCTTCCGAGGGGCGTGACGGCGATGATCGTTAGTTGAGCCGGGCGCCTGGGGAGGGCATTGCCCTCCATCGAGCAACGCAGCCGCGGGGAGGCGTGGGCCTGCCCGCAGTGGAGTGGGCCTGCCGTCCAGCAGGCTCCTCCCGCCCCCTCGTACCGGGGAGGAGGCAACCAGCCCTCTCCGAGGCGGCCCTCAGAGGGTGCTGGGAGGAGCTGGCTGGGGGGTGAGGGCCTTCCGGCCGTGACGATGTGGGGACGGAGCCTCGGGCGCTCATTGCCCGGCTGGAGCGGGGCCGCTAACCTCTCGGCCATGATCATCTGCCCCGTGTGCGAGCACCAGCAGGCTCAGGGCGCCGAGTGTGAAGTCTGTGGGAAGAAGCTGACCGCGGTCGCCCCGGTGGCCGTGGCGGTGGCGCCGCTGGCGGAATTGGAGCAGACGCAGCTCGCGGGGGGCCGTGCGCCGGTGCCCGTCGCGGCGATTCCGGACCTGGAGCTGACGGCCCGGCAGCGAGTGCCGGATGTCGCCGTGCAGCCGGTGCCCGAGCTGGACACGGGGCGCTCGGCCGCGGCGGGCAACGTCATGGTGGCGCCCATTCCGGACATGGAAACGGGGAGAGCTGTCTCGGACGGAGTGAGGACGGCGGCGCCCACGGGCCCGGTCGTCTGCCGCTACTGCCGCAACGTGCAGGAGAGCGGGGCCGTATGCGATCGCTGCGGCATGAGGCTGCCCAAGGTGCGCCTGGCGCAACCCGAGACGGCCTCCACCCGCCTGCCCCAGGCCGGAGAGCGGACGTCGTGCCCGAAGTGCCATTCCCCCGCGTACGCGGGCCGGGCCTGCGTCACCTGCAGTACCCTCGTTCCGGCGGCCGAGTGATCAACCATCTATGAGCACGCCCGCGTTTCACGCCGAATATGCCTGCAGTGAGGGATGTGGCTTCCGCGCCTCGCTGCTGGAGGTTGTCTATCGCTGTCCGCGCTGCCAGGGGTTGTTGGAGGTGGCGCACGATGTGGAGGCGCTGAAGTCGGTTCCCGCCGAGGAGTGGCGGCGCCGCTTCCAGCAGCGCTTCGGGGCCTCGCGGCTGCCCCATGCCTCGGGAGTCTGGGGCAAGCACGAATGGGTGTACCCCCAGCTTCCAGCGGAGGACATCGTCTCGCTGGGAGAGGGGCGGGTGCCGCTCAAGGGACTGCCGCGCATGGCGGCGGAGCTGGGGCTGGCGAGCCTGGACTTGAAGGAGTGTGGTGTCTCGCCGACGGGCAGCTTCAAGGACTGGGGCATGACGGTCCTGGTGTCCGCGGTGAAGCACATGCGCGCCAGGGGAGTGCCCATCCGGGCGGTGGCGTGCGCGTCCACGGGGGACACCTCGGCGGCGCTGTCGGCCTACTGCGCGGCGGCGGGGATTCCCTCGGTGGTGTTCCTGCCGAAGGACAAGGTGTCGCTGTCGCAGCTGGTGCAGCCGGTGGCCAATGGGGCGCGGGTGCTGTCGCTGGACACGGACTTCGACGGCTGCATGCGGGTGGTGCAGCAGGTGACGCAGGACGCGGGCCTGTACCTGGCCAACTCGATGAACTCGCTGCGCATCGAGGGGCAGAAGGTGGTGGCCATCGAGCTGTGCCAGGACCTGGGCTGGGAGCCACCGGACTGGGTGGTGATTCCGGGAGGGAACCTGGGCAACGCGAGCGCGTTGGGCAAGGGCTTCGAGCTGATGCTGGCGCTAGGGGTCATCTCCAAGCGGCCGCGGATCGCGGTGGCGCAGGCGCAGCGGGCCAATCCGCTGATGAGGGCCTTCCGAGGAGGCTTCAAGGAGCTGCAGCCCATGACGGCCGAGCGCACGCTGGCGTCGGCGATCCAGATTGGGAACCCGGTGTCCTTCCGGCGCGCGGTGCGGATCCTGAAGGCCTTCGACGGAGTGGTGGAGGAGGCGACGGAGTCCGAGCTGGCGAACGCGGCGGCGCGTGCGGACCGGGAAGGGACGTTCGCATGCCCGCACACGGGCGTGGCGCTGGCGGCGCTGGAGAAGCTGGTGGCCCAGGGCGTGATTGCCCGGGGCTCTCGGGTGGCGGTGGTGTCCACGGCGCACGGGCTGAAGTTCCCGGACTTCAAGGTGGGCTACCACCGGGGAGCGCTGGCGGACGTGACGAGCCGTTACGCCAATCCGCCCAAGGATCTCCCCGCGGATCTGGACGCGGTCCGCAAGGCGCTCGCCGATCTCTGAAGGGTGCCCCTGAAGGTGGGGGTCAGTCGCTCGTGACGAAGAGGGGAGTGGCGAGGGGCCGCTCCTCGCAGTCGAGCGCCGAACCATCCTCCCAGGCGAGCATCAGGAAGTCGGCGGGCCCGTCGAGCGCGATGATGGGGTGGTGCCAGACGTTGGCGCGGTAGTTGATGCCCTGGCCGGGGCCGCACACGAATGCGCGGAGTCGGGGGAGATCCGGCTCGCCACGTGCGTCATCCGGGCACACGACCACGAGGTAGCGCCGGCACGCGAGGGGCGCGAACATCTGGGTCGAGCAAGGGTGGCGCTCCAGCAGACGCACCTCGAAGGGCAGGGCCTTGGACACCGAGCGGAACACGGCCAGGTTGGGCTGGGCCCCTGGCCGGGAACTGGTGAGCTGGGCGATCCGGTCGTACCGGGTGGCCGTTCCCTGATTGGCGCTGGAGCCCCCGTCGAGCTCCAGGCCGATGACGTCGCCGAAAGGGGCGAACTCCGCCCGTGTGAGGGGCCGCGCTTGGATGGGCATGCCCGGCGGAGTCTACCGCAGGGCGAGACTCGACGAGGCCCCCCTGTTCCGCTAGGGTCGCCGCCCCGTGAACGCAGAAACGCAGAACCTCCACGAGCAGCTCGAGCGCCTCCAGGAGGCGCTGTCCACGCGCCAGAGCACGCTTCTCTTCGCCCACGCGGGCGTGTCCTTCATCGTCTCGCTCATCTTCGGAGGCGCGACGGCGAAGCTCTTCTGGGACTCGGCGAGGGCGCCGTACGTGGCGTGGCTGGGTCTGGCGGTCACGGTGGGATTGGCCCTCTACGGCCTGGTGCGTTACCGCCAGGGCCGTACGGTGCTGGCGGACGAGCTGGTGCGTTACGAGACGATGCTGGAGCTGCGCCGCCGGCTGCGTCTGGATGACCCCACGGCCCTGTTGCCGCGGTGAGCCCCGCACGCAAGCCCGCTCGGAGCGGGCGTCTCATCGTTCTGGAAGGTCTGGACGGCGCGGGCACCACCACCCAGGTGGAGCGGTTGGCGTCCGCGTTGCGCGCAGAGGGCCACTCGGTGCTCACCACGCGCGAGCCCTCGGACGGGCCGGTGGGCGTGCTGATCCGGCAAGCGCTGACGGGGCGGATGGTGCTGCCGGGGCCTGGAGGCACGCAGCCCCTGGCGCCGGAGACGCTGGCGCTGATGTACGCGGCGGATCGGACGGATCACCTGCGAGCCAAGGTGCTGCCGGCGTTGGAGGCGGGGCAGGTGGTGCTGAGTGATCGCTCGGTGTTGTCGTCGCTGGCCTACCAGGGGGCGTCGCTGCCCATGGAGTGGGTGGAGACGATCAACGCGCACGCGGTGCCAGCGGACCTGACGCTGTACGTCGGGGTGCCCATCGAGGTGGCGGCGAGGCGGCGGGCGGCGCGGGGCGGGCCCGAGGAGCTCTTCGATGCGGAGGAGAAGCAGCGCCGCATCTCCAAGCAGTACGAGGCGGCCATCCGGCTGCGGGGCAAGCGCGAGCACGTGGTGCGCATCGATGGGGACCAACCGGTGGAGGCCGTGACGGCCGACTGCCTGACCCAGGTGCGCAAGTTGCTCGGACGGAAGCCCGGGCGCGCGGCGGTGAGGTAGAGTCCCCGGCCGCATGGAGCCCACGGGCGCAGCAGCGGTCATCATCGGTAACGAGGTCCTCACGGCGAAGGTGGTGGATGCCAACGGCCCCCACCTCATCCGGCGTCTGCGCGAGGTGGGCGTTCCCCTGCGCTCGCTGGAGATCGTCCCCGACGAAGTGGACGTCATCGTGGAAGCGGTGGCGCGGGCGCGGCTGCGGGCGAAGTACGTCTTCACGAGCGGAGGCATCGGCCCCACGCACGATGACGTGACGGTGCGCGCGGTGGCGCTGGCGATGGGGCGCAAGGTGGTGCGTCTTCCGGAGATGGTGGAACTCGTCCGCACGAAGGCAATGGACTCGCTGACGGACGAGGCGCTGCGGCTGGCGGATGCTCCCGAGGGCGCGGTGCTGATCCACCAGCCGGGGATCTGGTACCCGGTGCTGACGGTGGAGGACGTGTTCATGCTGCCCGGAGTGCCACAGCTCTTCCGGATGCAGCTGGAGTCGGTCCTGGCGCGGATGCAGGGCACGCCGGTGCACCTGCGGGTGCTGTACCTGGGCCTGGGGGAGAGCGCGGTGGCGGCGGTCCTGGACCGGGTGGCGCTCGACATGCCGCACGTGGCGATCGGCTCGTACCCGATGTTCGACCCGGCGCTGGACTACCTGGTGAAGGTGACGGTGGAGAGCGTGGAGAAGGCGGCCGTGGAGGATGCCGTGGCCCGGCTCCAGACGGGGCTGCCGGCGGGCTCGGTGGTCCGCACGGAGTAGAACGCCTCTCGAAAGTTGTCTGCTCAACACGGACGCGGAGTTCGTCGCGCCTCGACCCGGAGGTGAAGGAATTCTCTCCAAGCCTGTGAATTCGCTCACAGACACTGGACGGGGTGTGCGTGCACCCTGCAGGAAGACTGGGCCCGAGACCACGCATTCCGTGCTGGTGCCCTGACAAGAGGGGGAACGATGTCCGATACGCCGCGTCAGCAGGTGGATGAGGTCGTTCAGCTCCCTTCCAGCGAGCAGCCGGAAGAGGCTCTCTCGGAGTACGAGCACCTGGCGGAGGCCTGGGCCCGGCAGGGATGGCTGTTGCGCGCCATCGCGCTGTGCAAGGTCATCCTCCGGCTCGAGCCGGACCACGAGCCGACTCGGCGGTTGTTCGTGGAGCTCGATGCCCGGCGGATGGATCCGCTGACGCCCCCAGGGCCCTCTGTCCCGATGCCCGTGGTGGTGGTTCCGGCCAACGAGATGAGCTCGCACGAGGGCGTGGTGCCGCCGCGCGTCTCCCTGCTCGCGAGGCTCGGCGAGAAGGAGTTCCTGTCGGTGATGGAGGCCCTGGAGCTGCGGGACTTCCAGCCGGGGGAGACCATCGTCGAGGAGGGGGAGCCGGGCAATTCCATGTTCGCCATCGTGGAGGGGAGCGTGGAGGTGGTGCGGACGCTGAAGTCGGGGCGGCGGCGCACGGTGGCCTTCCTGGGCGAGGGGGACTTCTTCGGAGAAGTGTCGATCCTCTCGGACGTGCCAAGGCTCGCGAGTGTCAGGGCCTTCGAGCGCACGGCGGTGTTGGAGCTGACGCGGGCGCGGTTGGATCAGATCGTCCAGCGTCATCCATCCGTGGCGGAGGTGCTGCGGGCCTTCCACCGCGAGCGCCTGCTGACGGACGTGCTTCGTGCCAATCCGATCTTCCGGCTCC
Organism: Vitiosangium sp. GDMCC 1.1324; assembly: GCF_003044305.1. Taxonomy (GTDB): domain Bacteria; phylum Myxococcota; class Myxococcia; order Myxococcales; family Myxococcaceae; genus Archangium. The sequence continues at coordinate 84,117 of NZ_PZOX01000025.1, forward strand.
TCTCGCCCGACAGGAGGGAGGCCGTGGCCCGTGACTTCGAGCTGTGCGCCAGGCCGGAGGGGGTGACGCTGCTCGAACAAGGCAAGCCGGTGGACGCCCTGTACCTGTTGCTGAGGGGCCAGTGCCAGGCGCTGCACCGTCACCCGGATGGCGGCACGAGCCTCCTGAGGACGCTGGGCGAAGGCGACATGTTCGGGGAGATCTCCCTGATGCTCGGCCTGTCGGCCACCGCGACGGTGCGCTCGGAGACGGCCTGCCTGTTGCTGCGGCTGGACTGGGGGAGCTGCGAGCGACACCTCCTGGATCAGCCCGGGCTGTGCGAGGCGCTCTCTCGGTTGGGCAATGAGCGCCTCCTGTACTCCGCCGGGATGTTCTGGGCGCCCCCGGCTCCCGGCGATGCGTCGTCGCGCGGCAAGGAGCCGTCGCGCGTCTGACCAGCCGCCGTGCTCCGGGCCAGGTTTCGCGGGAGGCCCGGAGCCCTACATGTTGCCGGGCGGCTCCACACTGGGGCCCGCGCCGGCCTGGGCCTCGAGGTTCACCGGGGCCACGCCCCGCCGCAGCACGGAGTTGCGGTAGCCATAGGCGAAGTAGACGACGAGTCCGATGGCCAGCCAGATGCCGAAGCGCTCCCAGGCGTGCACGGGCAGGCCCTTCATCACGAAGAGACACGCGGCGGCGCCGGCGATCGACACCGGCCACACGAAGGGCACCTTGAAGGGCCGGGGCCGGTTCGGGTCCTTCAGGCGCAGCACGGGCACGCCGAGGCACACCAGCATGAAGGCGGACAGGGTGCCGATGTTGGTCAGGTCGTAGGTGGCGGCGTCATCGGCCACCAGCGAGCCGAGGGCCACCAGCACGCCGGTGACGAGCGTGGTGACATGGGGCGTGCGGTACTTGGGGTGCACCTTGGCCGCCCACGGGGGCAGCAGGCCGTCGCGCGCCATGGCGTAGAAGATGCGCGGCTGGCCGTACTGGAAGACGAGCAGCACCGCCGCCATGGAGACGACCGCGCCCAGGGAGATGATCCAGCTGAACTGCGTCAGCCCGGCCACCTCGAAGGCGTGCGCCAGCGGATCCGAGGACTTGAGCTGCTGGTAGGGGATGAGGCCCGTGGCCACGGCTCCGACGATGACGTAGATGACCGTGCACACGCCCAGGCCCAGGAGGATGCCCTTGGGCAGGGTGCGCTGCGGCTCCTTCGTCTCCTCGGCCGCGGTGGAGATGGCGTCGAAGCCGATGTAGGCGAAGAACACGATGGCCGCCGCCTGGTGGATGCCGGTGAAGCCATTGGGGGCGAACGGCGTGTAGTTCGCCGGGTTGATGTGCAGCGCGCCCACGCCCACGAAGAGGGTGAGCACCAGCAGCTTCACCACCACCATGGCGTTGTTGACCCGGGTGCTCTCCTTCACCCCGATCACCAGCAGCCAGGTGATGAGCATCACGATGAGGAAGGCCGGCAGGTTCACCAGCACGGGGATGCCGAACAGGCGCGGCGCCGTCTCCAGCAGGCCGTGGATGGCCGGATCCGTGCTCGCGTGCACGTTGTAGTAGCCGTGCGTGAGCCAGTCCGGGATGTGCACCCAGGGGGAGATGAGCGAGTTGAAGTACCCCGCCCAGGCGATGGCCACCGCCACGTTGCCCACCGCGTACTCGAGGATGAGATCCCACCCGATGATCCACGCGATGATCTCTCCCAACGTCGCGTAGGAGTACGCGTAGGCACTGCCGGCCTGGGGGATCATCGAGGCCAGCTCGGCGTAGCAGAGCGCCGCCAGGGCACACACCGCGCCGAGCAGCAGGAAGGACACGGTGAGGGCGGGGCCAGCACCGTGGCGGATGACCTCGCCACTCGGCAGCACCTCGCCGGCGGCCGCGGTGCCGAGTGTGGAGAAGATGCCGGCGCCGATGACCGCGCCGATGGAGAGCATCACGAGGTCGCTGGTGCCGAGCGCACGCTTCAGGCCGCCGGACGACTCGCCCTCGGGGAGGAGATCGGCGATCTGCTTGCGTTGGAAGAGAGAACGCATGGGGCGTGCGAATTACCACGTTCCCACCCGTCTGGTCTCCTCCCGTCCGTGCCGCGCCGCGTTGGCCTCCCGCCCGAGGAGCGGCGGGGCTCCGGGGGGGGAGCGGGCCCGCCCCAGAGGGGAGCGGGGGACCTGTCAAGCACCGGCTGGCTGCCCGGCGAGTGCTCATGGGGCTTATCCTCTAGGCATCGGGACGGCTAACTCCGCGTTCTCTGAGGCTCGTGAGGAAGGAAGGGAGTCCATGCAGGTCGTCAGTGTGAAGAAGGCGCTGGATGGTTCGGTGGCACCGGACACGAAGGTCGAGGTGCGCGGCTGGGTGCGCACGCGCCGTGACTCGAAGGCGGGCATCAGCTTCGTCAACGTGAGCGATGGTTCGACCTTCGATCCGATCCAGGTGGTCGCGCCCAATACGCTGCCCAACTACGAGAAGGAGGTGCTCCACCTCACCGCCGGGTGCTCCGTCGTCGCCCGCGGCACGCTCGTGAAGTCGCAGGGTAAGGGCCAGTCTTTCGAGATCCAGGCCGATGAGGTGCAGGTGCTCGGCTTCGTGGAGGATCCGGACACCTATCCCATCCAGCCCAAGCAGCACACGCTGGAGTTCCTCCGCGAGGTGGCCCACCTCCGGCCGCGCACCAACACCTTTGGTGCCGTCACCCGCGTGCGCCACGTGGCGGCCCAGGCTGTCCACCGGTTCTTCCACGAGGAGGGCTTCTTCTGGGTGAACACGCCGATCATCACCGCCAGCGACGCCGAGGGCGCCGGGCAGATGTTCCGCGTGTCCACGCTGGACGCGGTGAACCCGCCGCGCACGGACACCGGGAAGATCGACTGGGGCAAGGACTTCTTCGGCAAGGAGGCCTACCTCACCGTCTCCGGCCAGCTCAACGTGGAGGCGTACTGCCTGGCACTCTCGAAGGTGTACACGTTCGGGCCCACCTTCCGCGCGGAGAACTCGAACACCACCCGTCACCTGGCCGAGTTCTGGATGATCGAGCCGGAGATCGCCTTCGCGGACCTCAACGAGGACGCGAACCTGGCCGAGCGCTTCCTCAAGTCCGTCTTCAAGACGGTGCTCGCCGAGTGCGGACCCGACATGAAGTTCTTCGAGGAGCGCCAGCAGAAGGGCGTCATCGAGCGCATGGAGAAGTTCATCAACTCCAGCTTCGAGCGGATCGACTACACCGACGCGATCGACATCCTCAAGAAGGCCAAGAAGAAGTTCGACTACGCGCCGGAGTGGGGCAACGACCTGCAGACGGAGCACGAGCGCTACCTCACGGAGGAGCACGTGGGCCGGCCGGTGGTGGTGATGAACTACCCGGAGAAGATCAAGGCGTTCTACATGCGCCTGAACGAGGACGGGAAGACGGTGGCGGCCATGGACGTGCTGGCGCCGGGCATCGGGGAGATCATCGGCGGCAGCCAGCGCGAGGAGCGGTTGGACGTGCTCGACAAGCGCATGGTGCAGTTCGGCCTCAAGCCCGAGCACTACCAGTGGTACCGGGATCTACGGCGCTACGGCTCCGTGCCGCACGCGGGCTTCGGGCTCGGGTTCGAGCGGCTCATCGTCTACATGTGCGGCCTGCAGAACATCCGCGACGCCATTCCCTACCCGCGCGTGCCGGGCTGGGCGCAGTTCTGACGCCTCCCAGCATCGCGCGGGCGTGAGTGCCTGCCTCAGTAGTGCCAGGGGAAGCGCGAGTAGTCCTGATCGCGCTTCTCCAGGAAGGCGTCGCGGCCCTCCTTCGCCTCGTCGGTGCCGTAGGCGAGCCGCGTCGCCTCTCCCGCGAAGAGCTGCTGGCCCACCATGCCGTCATCGGGCAGGTTGAAGCCGTACTTCAGCATGCGCATCGCCGTGGGGCTCTTCGAGTTGATGAGGCCCGCCCACTCCAGGGCCACCTCCTCGAGTTGTGCATGTGGCACCGACGCGTTCACCATGCCCATGGCCGCGGCCTGATCCGCCGTGTAGTTGAGCCCCAGGAAGAAGATCTCCCGCGCCTTCTTCTGGCCCACCTGCCGCGCCAGCAGCGCCGAGCCGTAGCCGCTGTCGAAGCTCGCCACGTCCGGATCCGTCTGCTTGAAGAGCGCGTGCTCCTTGCTGGCCAGCGTCAGATCGCACACCACGTGCAGACTGTGCCCGCCGCCCACCGCCCAGCCCGGCACCACGGCGATGACGATCTTCGGCATGAAGCGGATCAGCCGCTGCACCTCGAGGATGTGCAGCCGGCCCAGCTTGCCCGGATCCGGCTTGCCGGCCTCGTCGCCCTCGTACTTGTAGCCGTCCTTGCCGCGGATGCGCTGGTCTCCACCCGAGCAGAACGCCCAGCCACCATCCTTGGGCGACGGCCCGTTGCCGGTGATGAGCACGCAGCCCACGTCCGTCGTCATGCGCGCGTGATCCAGCGCGGTGTACAGCTCGTCCACCGTCTTCGGCCGGAAGGCGTTGCGCACCTCGGGGCGGTTGAAGGCGATGCGCACCGTGCCCTGATCCACGGCCCGGTGGTACGTGATGTCCTCGAACTTGAAGCCTTCCACCTCGCGCCAGCGCGCGGGATTGAAGATGGCGGAAACTGTCATGGTCGCTCCTCCTGGCGGAGCGCGCGACCCTAGTGACGTCACCCCCGAGCGTCAACGAGCGCCTGTGCGCGCGGCGCTACCAGAGGCCTGGCACGAGCCGGTAGCGGGTGCGCCGCGTGTACTCCTCGTAGCCGGGCAGCTCGCGCTGGAGGGTGCGATCCTCGAGGGCGGTGCGAAGGATGAACGCGGCCATGGCGATGCTCGCGGGCACGTACGCCCAGAGCGAGCCGAAGACGAGCGGCCAGGCCACCAGCATCATCAGGAGCCCCAGGTACATGGGATGCCGCACGAAGCGGTAGGGGCCCGTGCTGATGACCTTGTGCTCCCGGTCCTTCTGCACCCGCACCGTCGTCTCCAGGTGCGGGTTGGAGATGAAGGCCCACAGCATTGGCAACTGCCCCAGGACGTGCAGGATCACCCCGGCGGGCTCGCACCACGCGGGCATCGACGTCCAGCCGAACCGCCCGTTGTCGAGCCCTCCGACCACGGTCATCGTCAGCAGCATGGCCAGATAGGTGTTCGTGATGATCCGGTCGAAGGGCTTGGTGTCCTCGCGCTCCTTCCATCGCTCCTCACGGAGCGCCGGGTTGAGCACGCGCGTGGCGAACCCGTTGACCGCGAGGCTGAAGACGACCAGCCCCGCGAAGATCCATCCGCCCCTCCAGTCGAGCCGGCCCGCGGAGAGGAAGATCAGCGCGCCCATGACGAGCAGGCTCAGGGTGACGAGCAGCGACTGGGGCAGGGCTCTCTTCTTCTCGGCTGCGAGCTCGGGGGGCATCGCCGGGTTTTGCGACACGTCTGCATCTCCTGGGCTGGCGGGCATCATGTCCCGAGCGCGTTGCCGCTCGGAAACCCCCTCGAGCGGGGAGTGTCCCCGGATGCCTCCTCGAACCACGAGCAGGCATCCGGAGCATCATCCGTGGAGCCTCACGGGAGGAACTGGATGTCGTCGAGGTAGAGGGTGCCCTGGTCTCCGCCCGACTGGTCCTGGATGTAGAAGTCGCGGAGTGTGCCGGCGCTGATCCCCAGGGTGTTGAGGGGGAGGGTGATCTGCTGCCAGGTGCCCGGTTGGATGGCGTGTCCCAGCGCCTCGTCCAACCGGATCTCCCCGAGCGTCTGGGAGCCGTCATGGAGCACCAGCCGCGCGATCTGCCCACCGGCGGTGCCACCGTTCACCCACAGCGTGAGCGACTTGTAACGGCTCAGATCGACTCCCGTGCTGCTGTGGAAGAAGAGGGCGTTATAGCCGTCCGGCTCGAGGGCGATGGCCGACGTGCCCGCGTGCACGGTGCCGTGCTCGTCCAGGGTGTGCGTCGCCCAGCTCCAGTCATTGAATCCGGAGCCGAGCCCATCCGCGTAGAGCGGGAAGGGAGGCGTCCCGGGAGGCGGCGTGCTGGAGCGCACCAGCCGGACGTCATCGAAGTACACGGTGCCCTGATCCCACCCCGTGTCGTCCTGGATGTAGATGTCGCGCACGGTGCCGGTGGACAGGCCCACGGTGCTCAGCGGGATGAGGACCCGCTGCCACGTGCCCGCCAGGATGGGATGGCCCAGCAGCGAGTCCAACCGCACCGAGCCGAGCAACTGGGAGCCATCGTAGAACGCCACCCGCACGCCCTGGCCGCCGCTCAGGCCTCCGTTCACCCACAGCTCAAGCGCCGAGTACTGGCTCGCATCGAGCCCCGAGGTGTGGTGGAAGAAGAGGGCGTTCCAGCCATCGAGCTCGGCGGAGATGGACGCCAGGCCGTTGTGCACCACGGTGCGGCTGTCGAGGTCGTGCGTGGCCCAGCTCCAGTCCGTGAAGCCATCGCCCGTGGAGTCGTCGTAGACGATCGTGTCCCCGGCGGGATCTTCCGTCAGCCCGTCCATCCGCGCCACGCCCTCGGTGACGGTGACGATGTCGACGTTCTTGCTCTGGACATAGTCGAGGATCACCTCGAAGTCGCCGATGTTGGTCTCCGTGGACTGCGTGGGCGTGCCACTCACGAACTGGTGGAAGGTGAGGATGAGCCAGCTCTTGTCGGCGGCGGCGCTGTCGATCCACGCGCGCACGGTGTTCAGGCTGATGGCGGTATTCACCTCATGGGCTCGGAGCTGGAGGATGTTGGAGTCCTTGAAGTTCTGGCCTCCATTCACCGTGCGGTGGCTGCCGTAGTACTTCTGGAGGGTGGTCAGCACGCTCGCGTTGTAGGCGCCGTAGGGCGAGGCGAAGGCAGGTACCGCCTGCAGGCCGAACTGCGTCGCGAGCCACGCCTGCGAGTCGCGCAGCTCCGCCTCCACCTGCGTCGCGGAGACGGTGGTGAGATCCGGGTGCGTCATCGTGTGGGCGCCGATCTCATTGCCCTCGGAGATGAGCGTCTGGACCTGCGGCACCGTCACGAAACCGGTCCACCCGTTGCGGATGCCCTCGGTGACGAGGAAGTAGGTGGCGGGGATGCCTCGCGCGTTGAGGGCCGGGCGCGCCGCCGTGAACTGCGAGGGCCACCCGTCATCCAGCGTGATGCTCACCATGCCCCGCTGGAAGGGCGTCGAGGCCCACGCAGGTCCCGTTCCCAGAAGCAGGGCCACCGCGAGCCCCCGCAGCATCCGACGCACCGCATTCAATCCGTCCATGTGCACCCCTCGTCATGGATGCCCCCCTCCATCCTGGCTGTTCCATGTTTACTTGTTTGTCGAGGGTTCTGGATATTGGATTCGGGTTCACCCCCGGCGCGAGCAGGCGGAGATCCGTTGCAGCACGGCCTCACGCACCGGATGGGGGAGTGACTCAATGACGATCCGGCGCAACACCCCCTGGGTGAAGGTGGCGCCGCGAAGGATCCTGGCCTCCTCCAGCTCCTTCCAGGGGGCGGCGAGCTGGTCGGCTGGCAATCCCAGCACGTACGCGGCCAACTCCAGACTGAAGTCCGAACCCGCGAGCGCCACGGTCCTCGCCAGCCGGAGCGCATCCGGGGAGAGCCGCTTGAGCCGCTGCTCGACAATCCAGGTCACCCGGTCCGACGGGGGCGGGACGGCGGGAAAGCTCCCGTTGAAGTCGCCGGCCGCGACGAGGCTCCGGGCCGTCTCGATGATGAAGAGCGGGTTGCCGCCCGTGTACCTCGCCATCTCGGGAGCGCTCGTCTCCAGCCCGGGGACGGACATGCCGGCGAGCAGCTCGCCGACGGAGCCCGGCGCCAGCGGTTCCACCTCGAGCCAGGTGGCCAGCCCTGCCTCCCGGTGCTCGCGCAGCCTCTCCTCGAATCCGGAGGACAGCTCGCCCATACGGAAGCAGGTGAACAGCCGCAGCGCGTCCTCCTCGGGCCGGGTCTCCAGCAGGAGATCCTGCACGCGCAGGTGCAGCTCGAAGCTGGCCGGGTCGCACCGGTGGGCATCGTCGAGCACCAGGGCCGCCATGTCCTCACAGCAGGCGCGGATCAACCGGGCGAGCGCCTCGGCGAGCCGCGCCTTTTCCTCGGGACAGGAGGGCAGGGGCGGTGCACTGGGGCCAAGCTCCGGGACGAGCCGGGCGATCTCCTGCCGTACCCATGGCTCCAGGGGCCGCTCTGGCGCGAGCCCCAGGACCGCTCGGGCCACTCGGGCGCTCGTGGCGTAGGGGGTGGGAGGATCGGCGGGCCTGGCCGCGACCAGGAGCCAGGAGCCCTGGGCACTGCTGAAGTCCGAGACCAGCCGGGTCTTCCCGATGCCCGCCTGTCCGAGCACATAGGTGGGACGGCTCTCGGCCCAGGCCTCCTCCAGCACCTCCCACTCGTGATCGCGTCCGACCAGCACGGGTGGGGAGAGCACCAGCAGGGGAATCTCCTCTGGAGCTGGACGCAGCCGGGTGCGCTCCGCATCCGAGGGCCGTTCGATCCCCTGGGCGAGCGCCCGCGTCTCGGTGGAGGGATCGATCCCAAGTTCCCGGTGGAGCAGGGCCTGGCAGTCCCGGTAGGCCTGGAGAGCGGAGGAGCGGTCCCCGCGCAGCAGCAGCAGACGCATCACGGTCCGCCAGGCCTGCTCGGAGGTGGGCTGGAGGTGGAGCTGGCGCCGTGCCGCGTCGAGCGCGGAGCCGAGCTGGCCTTCCTGTTCCAGGCGGAGGGCCTCGGCCTCGGCGGCGCGGCATTGAAAGTAGTGGAAGCGCGTGCGCTGGATGCGCAGCCACTCATCCAACTCGGCGCAGTCGTCGTAGGTGAAGCCGGCGAGCAACTCTCCGTGGAAGGTGGAGAGCCGGGAGTATTCGCACGCCTCGAAGCCCTCCCGGAAGAGGCGGGTGTCGATGAGGAGGTTCTCGCGCAGCCACACGGGATCCTCCCCCGAGAGGCTGTCCTCGCCCAGGGCCAGCCTCAATCGTCGCAGGAGCTGGCGGAGGTTTCCGCGGGCGGCCTTGTCGGGGGTGTCCGGCCACAGGAGTCCGGCGAGCCGACTGCGTTCCGTGGGGCCCTCGATGGCGAGGTAGGTCACCAGCGCAGCCGCCTTGCGCTCCAGGTGCCTGGGGGCACTCTGGGGGGAGGTCACACACGCACGTCCAAGCAGTTCGATACGCGTGCTCGCGGCATCCATTGGTTCCCCCTCCTCCCAAGGAGTCAGGATTCTCCACGCCCTGACAGGTCGGCCGCAAGGCCATCGTGAACAGGTTGAACGTGTGAAGACAGACACCTGTCACGCCGCAGTCACGCCCTGTACTGCGGGCCATGGGCACACATCACGCGCCAATCACGCACTGGCCACACAGTTCCCAAGAGGGACCGAAGGTCCTGGATTTGCTCATGCGGAGAGAGGGGGAACGATGTCTTCGATTCAGGGTGTGAAGCATTTCACAGGAGGCCCTCTGCTGGGGGCCGTGTGCCTCCTGGCGACGTCGGCCCTCGCGCAGGACAAGACGGAACCGGTGGCCGCTCCGGTTCCGATCGCCACGAAGGCTCCTGCCGCTGCTCCGGCCGCGCCGGTCATCGTCAACGCGGAGATGGTCATCAATGATCTCCTGAACCAGATTGCCTCGCACAGTGGCCGGCTCGAGCAATTGCTCCGGGAGCGAGAGGCCCTCGTCGCGCAGCTCGACGCGGCTCGGGGGAGCCAGGACAAGGGGTCCGCCAGCGCGAGGGCGCAGGAGCAGAAGCTCGTCCAGGCGGTGGAGAACAAGGACCGGGAGCTCCAGGCGTTCGTCCACAGGCAGGGGCAACTCCTGGCGCTCGCCGGGGCGCAGCAGGAGAAGCTGGGGTCGCTCGAAAACCGGAAGCGGTACTTCCGGTTCGTTGTCGGAGCGGGTGTGCCGCTGTACCGCTTCCCGGATCTCCAGCTCGGGTCCTCGGGCCTCGAGCCCACCTCGGGAAGCGGTGGCCGCACCACCGGGCTGACGCTGGATGCGTTCGGGGCAGTCGCGTTCCTGCCCGTGGATCTGAACAGCCGGGATCGCCGCCAGACGTTCAGCCTGGGGCTTCTGCTCGGACTGGGCGGCGGTGGATTCCCGGCCAACCTCTATGCCGGACTGACGTTCAAGGTCTGGTTCCTCTACCTGAACGCCGGGCTCAACGTCCGGAAGGCCCAGGGAGGAGATGCGCCGCCTGTGACTCAACCCGCTTTCTGGCAGGGCAATTGGACGCCCACCCTCTTCGCGGGGCTGTCCCTGGACTCGGAGGCGCTGCTCGCCCTCCAGGAGGTGCTTCCGACGAAGTCCTCTCCGGAGGGCTTGGAGGTCGAGCCGAGGTAGGCGGAATGTCCCACCCCGGCTCCTGTCACGGAACCGACAGACCGAGCCGCTGGCGCAGGCGCATGAAGTCGTCGGTGAGGATGTAGGAGAGGACCTGCTGCAGATCGGCGCGCTCGCGCAGGGCCTGGATCAGGGGCTCGGCCTGGTCCACGCGGGCGGTGGCGAAGTTGGGATCCTCGCGCAGCACCATGGTGAGGCCCACCGACACGTCGCCGCACATCAGCATGCCGGCCCGGTCCGCCGAGTAGGAGAGGCCCTCCAGCACGGGCTCCAGTTCCACCTTGGACTGGGGACCCAGCTCCAGGGCGGCCGGCTCCAGCGCCTTGAGCGCCTTGCGCGAGTAGGCCCGGCGGTACTGCTTCACCAGCTCCTCGTTGTTGCGTCCCAGCGCCGTGAACTGCGGGGCGTAGATGCGCACCGAGTTGCCGAACAGATCGACCGTCTCGCCGCGGGACAGCTTGGTGAGCACCGCCGTCTTGTTGAGCAGGCCCATCACCGCGCGGCCGAAGAGGAACTTCTGCTCGCGGATGTTGAAGCGGCGCACCACGTCCTGGCCCACGCACACCGACAGGGGCTCGGTGGTCTCCAGACCGATGAGCCCGCGGCGGGCCTGGTACACCTCGAACTCCTCCACGCCGAACACCTGCGCCACGGAGCGCAGGGCCTTGAACACGGCATGGTCCGGCTTGAGCTTGTCCGTCTTCCGATCCACCCCGAGCAGCTCGAACTGCGGCGGGTGCAGCTTGCTGAGCTGATCGCCCACGGCCCGCAGCACCTCGACGAGGGGCCCGCGCGACGTGGGGTACATGAGCCCCGCGTCCACGTCCGCCACGCTCAGCCGCTCCTGCGTCTCCATGGGCAGCCGGGAGCGCATCTCCGTGTAGAAGGCCATCTCCACTTCGTTGGCCGAGCGCAGGAACTGGAGCACCGCCGCCGCGCAGAAGGCCTTGTCGTTCTGCTTGAGGCCCTCCCACAGCCGGAAGAGCGCGTGCAGGCTCTCCACCCGCGAGGGCTCCAGCCGCAAGAGCTGCCGGTGCTCCTCGATGGCGAGCTGGGAGGCCGCCGCGTCACGCATGTACAGGTTCGCCAGGGCCGAGCGCGCCGGGACGTTGGCCGAGTCCCCATCGACGATCTGCCGGTACAGCGTCACCGCCCGGTTGGGATCCTCCAGGGGGCCGGCGTACAGGTCCGCCACCTTCACGCGCAGCGAGGCCGCACGCTTCGCGTCCCCGGCGGACCAGGCCTGGGCCGCCTGGGTCTCCAGCATCTGCGCCAGCTCCGGCAGGTTGCCGGCGCGCTCGTAGAGGCCCACCAGCCGATCCACCAGGGTCGCGTCACCCGGGGTGAGCTCCAGCGCCTGGCGGTACAGCGTGGAGGCGGAGGCACCGTCCCCGAGCCCCTGCTCGTGGAGCTGCGCCAGCGTCACGGTGTGCCGGGCGCGCTCGGGGACGGGGAGGTCCTGCTCGAGCAGCCGCCGCAGGCACTCCACCGCGCCCGCCCAGTTGCGCACCTGCTGGAAGAGGCTGGCCATGCGCTCCAACACCTCGGTGTTGTGCGGCAGGGCCTCGCGGGCGGCGTGCAGGTGGGTCGCGGCGCGGCTCGGCTCGGACAGGTGGTCCTGGTACAGCGCGCCCAGCGTGAGGTGCAGCTTCGCCAGGTGGGCCGGCTCGCCCCCGAGCTGGATGCGCTGGGCGAACGCCGCGGCGGCATCGGCGTGGCGGCCATCTTCCAGCAGCAGGTTCGCGTGCAGCTCCAGGGCCTCGGTGTTGGCCGGCTGGAGGGACAGGGTGCGCGCGAGCAGCTCCTGGGCGCGGGCCCGGTTGCCCAGCGCGGAGAGGTACGTCTTCGCCGCGCCGAAGAAGGCGCCCGCGGCCGAGTTCGAATCACGCTGGGCCAGCCGGGCCTCGCCGCGCCGCTCCTGCAGCACCGCGAGGTCCGCCGCGCCACCGCGCGAGGCCAGCAGATCCTCCAGTCCCGCGGTGGCCGTGGCGTCGAGCGGATCCTTCTCCAGCGCCTGGCGATACAGGGCGATGGCTCCCTCCGAGTCCTGCAGCGGACCCGCTGCGAGCCGCGCCGCGGCGATGAAGGCGTCGATGGCGCTGCGGGGATCCTTGCTGGCGCGGGCCTCGCTCTCCAGCAGCGTCCGGGCCGAGGCGGTGTCTCCCCGGCGGGCCAGCACGCGGCGCAGGCCCTGCATCGCGGGCAGACACTGGGGCTGGAGCTGCAACGCCGCGCGGTAGGCCTGCTCGGCGCGGGTGGAGTTGTTCAGCCGCGACTCGTCCAGCTCGGCGCAGCGCAGCAGCAGCTCCACGCGCTCCAATTCGTCCGACACCACCTGGAGGCGGCGCATGTAGAGCTCGGACAGCGCCACCGCGTCGCCCGTCTGGCGCAGGGCGCGCTCCAGGGCGAACGCGAGCCGCACGTCGCGCGGGTTCTCCGCCACGGCGCGCCGCAGGGCCTCCACGTCGGCGCCCTTGTCCAGGTCGGTGGCGGCGTTCACCCGCAGCGCGGTGCCCAGCCGCCCGTCCTTCACCAGCTCGGCCAGACGCAGGCGCAGCTCGCCCCGGCGCGCCCGGTCCCCCGAGCGGATGCGCTCCAGCGTCTTGAGGGCCACCAGGTGCTGGGGCTCCAGCGCGAGCACCGCCTCGCAGCACTGGGCCGCGCGAGCGGGCTCCTGGAAGTGGTCCAGGTACAGCCGCGCCAGCTTCACGTACGCGGCCACCTTGGCGCCCGCCGTCTGGCCCATCTGCGTCTCGCGGTCCAGCAGGGCCACCAACTGCTTCACGTCCTCGTCGGCCAGGTACAGCCGCTCCAGGGCGCGCAGCGTGGCCGTGTGGCCCGGCGCCAGCCGCAGCACCTCCTGGAACACCTCGATGGCCATGTCCGGCCGCTTGAGCTGATCCTCCCAGATGGTGGCCGCCTGGTAGATGGCGTTGGCGCGCTCCAGGGGATCCGTCCGGTTGGCGGCCTCGGCGCGCAGCACCTCGATGAGGCTCTCCCACGCGCCCTGCGACTTGTAGAGCCGCGCCAGCGCGCGCAGCGCCGAGAAGTGGCTCGGCGCCAGCGTCAGGACTTCCTGGAAGGAGGCCACGGCCTGGTGCTCGTCCTTGAGCCGGTGCTCACACAGCTCGCCAATCTTGTAGATGAGCGCCGCGGCGGCCTCGGGGTTGGGGGAGAACTCCGCCTCGGCCCGGTACATGCGGATGAGCTGCTCCCACTTGCTCTCCTGCGCGTACAGCCGGCCCAGGGCCTTGAGCGCGGGCAGGTACGAGGGCGTGAGCGTGAGCACGCGCTCGTAGGCGGCGATGGCACCCGCGCGGTCCTTCAGGTACTCGTCCAGGATCTCGGCGTTGCGGTGGTAGAGCGAGAGCACCTGCTTGGTGTCACCCACCAGCGAGGCCTCCAGATCCTGGTTGCGGATGAGCTCCTGGAAGCGGCCGGCGCGCTCGAGCAGCCGCGACAGGTTGCGGATGGTGGGCAGGTGGTCCGACGCCAGATCGAGGATGCGCCGCATGCACTCGATGGCGTGGTCCAGGTCGCTCAGGCGCTCCTCGTAGATGAGGGACACCTTGTTGAGCGTGGTGATGATCTGATCGCGGTCCTGCGTCTGGAGCAGATCCTGCTCGTACATGGCCACGAGCTCGGCGAAGCGGCTCTGGCGCTCGTAGAGGCGGGTGAGGGCCTTCTGCGAGGGGAGGTAGCCCGGCTGGAGCTGGAGGCAGGTGTTGTAGCGCTGGATGGCCTCCTCCTGCCGTCCGAGCCGCTCCTCGAGCACCTCGGCCGCCTTGAACATGCGCGCGGCCTTCTCCTTGGGATCCTGGGCGGCGGCGCTCTCGGCGTCGAAGACGGAGACGAGGCCCTCCCAGTTCTGCATGCGGTAGAAGAGCTTGCCCAGGCCGGCGAGCGCGGCGACGTGGCCGGGGATGCGCGCGATGATGGCCTGATAGCGGGCGATGGCGTCCGCGTCGCGCTTGAGATCCTCCTCGTAGAGCGCGGCGAGGCGCAGGTTGATGGCCACCAGCTCGCTCTCGTCGTTGATGCAGCCCACCCAGGCGAGCAGCACGTCCGCGAGCTCCTCGAAGCGCTGGCGGGTCTCGTAGATGTTGGCGAGCGCGGAGAGGATGAGGGGCTCGTGGGGGCTCACGCGGCGGGCATCGAGCAGGGCGGCCAGCGCCTCCTCCTTGCGCCCGAGCCGCTCATACATCTTGCTGAGCTGGAGCCAGGCGGGAGCGCCCTGGGGCCCGAGCACTTCGGCCTCGGCGGTGAGGACCTCGAGGAGCTCCTCGGCACGGCCCTCGCGCACGGCCACGCGCTTGAGGGCGTTGAGCAGGAGTAGATCCTCGCGGTCCAGCGCGAAGGCGTCGCGGAAACAGGCGGCGGACTGGTCGGGACGCTTGAGACGCTCGTCGAGCACGAGGCCCGCGGCGGTGAGGTAGTGGGCGCGCAGCGCGGGCGCCTCGAGCGTGGTGGCCAGCAGGCGGTACACCTCGACGAGCGAGGCGTAGTCGTTGCGCGTGGCGAAGATGGCCTCGAGCTGGGTGAGGAGCGCGATGTCCTGGGGCTTGAGCTCCAGACACTGGCGGAAGGCGGCGGTGGCGTCCTCCTCGCGAGACAGGCGCTCCTCGAGCAGGGTGCCCTTTTCGAAGAGGAGGGCGGCGCGAGAGGGGGCCTCGGTGGCGTTGAGCTCGGCCTCGAGGAGCTGGACGGCCATCTGCCAGTTGCCCACGTCGGCGAAGAGACGGCGCGCGGCGCGGATGTTGGCGAGGAAGCGGGGCGCGAGCCGGTAGGCCTGGTTGTAGGCCATGGCGGCGTTGCGCGGGTTCTTGAGGGGGTCCTCCCAGAGACGGCCCATCTCGTGGAAGAGGAGGGCGGCCTGGGGCTCGGTGCCGAGGGCGCGGGCCTCGCGCTCCAGGGTGGTGATGCGCTCACGGGCCTCCTGCTCGGGGCTGGAGGCGGGAGGAACCGTGGAGAGGGTGGAGGCGAGGGTCTCCGTGGCGCCCGGGCGGATGGGGGAGCCTCCCAACGTGACGGAGGGCACGGGTACACCGGGAGAGGTCGAGGAGGGCATCCTCGGCTGATCGTTGCGCTCGCTCATGGGAAAGCCGGCTCCGTGAGGGGGGAATCGAGGCCAGGAAAGCAGGCCTGCCGGCGGTCGTACCATGTGCTCCGAGGTCCCTCAAGTTCCCGACTTCCTTGGAATTTTGTCCGTTGTATGGCCGCTTGCCGGGCGGGCGGGAGCCCCGATTCAGCGCCTTGCGCTGGTACTCTCCGGCCGAATGACCTCGCCATCGCCGTCCATCCGATTCCAGAGGCGGCTCCCATCCCGGATGGAGTCGTGCTGAGAGCTTCGGGGTGGAGATCCAGCGTGGGGTTCCGGGTGGACCATGCGCGCTGAGGCCCTGGTGCTCAGCCGGGCGGCGCTCCTGCTGGGAATCACGCTGCTCACCACGGGTTGCGTCACGCTGGCGACACAATCCGGCGGGAGCGGCTCCCAGGGTTCGCGCTCCATGGCGGTGTTGCGCGAGACGGCGGCCGGTGCGCTTCCACTCCAGACGCCTTCTTCTTCCGCTGTCAGCGCCCGGGGAATGGGCGGGGCGACTGCCACCCAGGGCTCACCCTCCTGCGGAGGAGTAGCCGTGCCCCCGGGCTGGCCCGACTTCTCCTCCGGCGACAGGGAAGCACTCCTCGCCCCCTTCCTCACGTGCACCTCGCCCGCGGAATTTCTCGCGCTGCAGGATCGCGTGGACATGCTTCGCTTGGTGGAGGCATTGGACGACTGGCGTGCCGTGCGACTCGGTGCCCAGGGCACACTGCGCGAGGATGTCGCCAGCATTCTCAACCGCAAGCGCACATCCCTCCTCATGGATGCCACCGAGCACTATGGCGCCGTTCGAGCCGGGGTGCTCGCCCTCTACATCGTCGACTCGGCCCATGACGATGACTTGAGGGAGATTCTCTTCTTCCTCGCCCAGGACAAGCGGCTGGAGGAAACACTCGAGTTGCTGCCCGCATTCCAGACGGCGCTGGAGAAGCGGGGCCTGAAACCCACCGCCCGCCGGGACCGGGACTTCGAAGGGCGGGACGTGGGCCGAGGCCTTGCCCGAGCTGGCAGGGACGCGCTCTCCAGCGCTCCGATGAGCGGTGACGCGGCGGCCTTCGCCTTCTCCACCCTCCAAGGCCAGCTGCCGCCGAGCTACCAGAAGGCTCTCCACGAGGCGGAGATGAGATGGGCGGAGCAGCACTTCTCATCGGGCAACGTGTTGCTGGGCAGCTTCGACCACCTCACCTTCGGCGTGCCGCTGGGCTTCTACGGGCTGCTGGCCAGTACGGGCCATGGGGCGTACTCGCTGACGCAGGGCAAGTACGAGCAGGCCACGCGCGAGCTGGCGCCAGCGGCGCTGTTGGTGGCTCTCTACGCGGGTGGCAAGGGCATGCGCTACCTCTCCGAGGCTCGAGGCGCATCGGGGATGGGGCTGCACCTGCTCACCGGACTCGAGGCGATGGAGCTGCGGCTGCGGGCCCTCAAGGAGACGGCGCGGCAGTTGGAGGCGAAGCTGGGTGTGGACGGCCTGCGGGAGTTGGCCCGGGACATACAAGCCAGCCGGGAAGCGGGCCGTTTCGTGGCCGCAGGAGGAGTGGACGCCGCCCTGGCCCTGCGAGAGGCGCGGGGCGATGTGGCCAAGGCACGGCCGCTGATGTCCAAGGCCAGGTCCGGGGCCATGGGCTCCCCGCAAGCGAAGAGCAGTGCGGGGTCAGGAGCCGGAGAAGCCGTCGCCGTGGCGGACGAAGCCTCACGCCCCTCCTCCACCGAGGCGCGGGGCGTGGACCGGCGGGGCACCCTGGCCTCGCTGGTGGATGAGGAGGTCGGCCACACGCTGGAGGTGGTGGAGGCCAGGCTCGCGGCAGTGGAGCTCGAGTTCACGGGACCGCGCCTGCCCAAGAACGTGGGCGTGCTGGAGAAGTACCGCCCCTCCCTTGATGCCCCGCCGCCCGAGGCCCGGGGCAATCCGCGCTGGCGCGAGTACGTGGACTACTACGAGAGGCGCCTGGGCGAAGTGGAAAAGGGCACGGCCGCGGAGGGCCCCCTCAAGTGGGAGCACTACGAGCGGATGCGTGCGTGGTTTGCCCGGGGGCTGGCCTTCGAGCGCGACATGGTGAATCTGCTGCGAGAGGACGCGAAGAAGCCTCGGGCCGAGCGCCACTTCCTCGGGGACTTCGACAGGCCCCGCGTTGAAACGCAGGTGGGCGTGAGGAAGCTGGGCCCTGGCCTGCGCTACGCGGATGTGCTCGTCATCGAAGAGGGCGAACTCGGCGGGCGGCCACGGCGCGTGGAGACGTTCAGCTTCAAGAGCCGCGATCTGTCTGGATTGGGAGAGCAGGCGCTCGAAGCACAGATGATTGCGGACGCGAGGGAAGCGCTACAAAAGTACGGCGAGACGCTGGACATCCGCCGGGACTCCCTCCAGCCCCTTCTCCCAGAGGGCAGCAGGGTGTCCGTCCAGCGGGTCCGCCTCGTCTACGAGGGGGACGCGCTCAAGCCCACGGATATTGACGATTTGAATAGAGCCGTGAGCGAAACCAAGAGAGAGGTTCCGGGAGTGGAGGTGCTGTTCCAATGAAGGTGCTGGAATTTTACGGCGTGAAGCCGGAGGACAGCCTCAAGCTTATTTTCGACGGTGCATTCAATCCACAGGCAGCACGGGAGCGCGAGTTGGAGCCCCTTCTTCAGTCGCTGGAGGAGTACGCCGATGGGTGGATGCCGGACGTCGTCAAAGGCAAACGACAACGTAAATACTCCCGCGCCGCCGTCTGGAAGTCCCTGGAGGAGGCGCGTGGCGAAAGAACCACGTCCATCGGGCTCTATCGAACGAAGTGGCCCGTATTGGACATGTCGCTCTGGCATTCACTTCCACCTCTTCCGCCTGAGCTGAGCCTCACAGTCAAAGCGAAACCGCTCTCCTCCTTCGCGGAGGCGGAGCGCTGCCAGAAATTCGTCGAGATGATGCGTGCCTGGGCCTCCCGCTACCCGGTTACCTATGCCATGGCCCACAGTACCGACGACAGAGCATTGGCGGGCGCTCCCGATTTCGGCCGCGATCAGCAGACCTCCATTCGAGACGGTTTCGACAAAATCTATGAAGTCTTCTGGCTCAACGTCTTCGGCCCGAAACTGGTGGCCGCCGTCGGCCGCGAGCGCATGCTGTCCACTCCGGCCCACCGGGTGGAGGAGTTGCCCAACGGCTCCGTTCTTCTGGTGACCTGGCCCACGGCTGCCGACTTCGCCAGCGAGGAGGCGCGTATTGCCCAGGCCCGCGCGCACGTCCACCTGCGTCCGGACCTGGACTACGACAACGTGCTGCGCACCCTGCGCGAGCGCAGTGCCATGCTGGCCCCCGCCGAGCCTCGCTTCCACCCGGACGTAGCGCCTCTTCTCTCGCGTGTGGTGGACCGTGTCGCCAGCCACGCGCGCCAGCGGAAGATTGCCGAGCTCAACGTCTGGCAGCCGCCCGAGCCCGAGGAGTGGCGCCCCGCCGACTCCGCCCTCCCTCCGGACGTCGAGAACCAGGAACGAGCTCGCGAGCATTACAGCACTCTCGCCGAGCACCTCGTGGCGCTGCTGCACACCGAGGTGCCCTCCGTCTTCGAGGCGACGCCCGAGTCGCTCACGGATGCCGACTTCTACTTCTGGCGCGAGGAGTTCCCGACGAGCCGCCTGCGAGAAGCCATTGAGGAGCGAGCCGTGCCCGCCATTGGCGCGTACCTGGGCGAAGTGCTGGTGCGCAACCTGGGCGGCAAGTGGATTCCACGCCAGAAACTCGAGGAGGCACAGGTGCTCGTGGGCAACCGCGTCTGGTTGCCCTTTGCCCGAGCCTGGCGCTACATGCGCTCGCGCCAGTCTCTGCTTGATTATTCCCTCACCCAGCTCTACCGCGTGGCCGAGCGGCAGCGGGGTTGAAGAAGGACTCGAGCAGCCGTGAGGTCAGGGGGGGGCTTCTCCGACGCAGTCTCCCAGGTGCGAGCGATCCTCGGTCCCCGGGCCGCGGCCAACCCCGGCGGCTCAGCCCACCTGGTTGCTGTCGTTGGCGATGCCCGCTCTCTTGAGCGCGCCAAGCAGCGAGGTGTCCTTGGAGGCGAAGATGACCGGGACGTGTTTCTCCCCCATGGGGATGGTGCCCTCGGTGTCGCTCTTCCGGGTGGCGCCGGGGATCTTCATCAACGTGTCGAAGGACGACTGGGACGTGCACACCGCGCCCTTGAGCGAGTCCTGCAGGGGAATCTTCTCCCAGTGCATCTGCTCGTTGTTCTCGGCGAAACCGCCTTTGGGCTGCGCCTTCACGGTCTCGTTGAAGGCCTGGTTGCGGCCGCGCTCGCTCTGCTTCGCCCACAGGTCCCAGCCGTCCTTCTTGCCGTTCTTGACGTCGGCCAGGTCAGCGGGGAGCACGCCGGGCGCCTTGCCCATGTTGTCGGTGCTGGAGGCACGCCAGGTGTGGTTGGGTTTGTTGAGAATCTCGGGGCTGAGGATGAGCTGCACCTTGTTTTCGTTGCTGCCCACGCCGTAGCCCATGGCCTGCCATTTGGTGTGCTCCGTCCCCACGGCCCGGGTGTATACCGCCAGCCCACCGCCACCACGTTTGTCCGCATCGCGGCTGTAATTGCCAGTGGGGCCTTCACGCCGGTAGGCCGAGCCGAGGTGACCGTCCTTGATGGCGCCTTCGACGAATTCGGGCATGGTGCCGTGTACCAGGCACGCGGTGCCGTTCACATTCACGTCGGGCATGGGCTTGCTGCTGGCCCGGTCGGGCCCGAACGGCGGCGCAACCCCCTGCGAGTAGGGCTTCGTCGCATTCGGGTCGAGCCGCTGCTTCTTCCCCTCCGCATTCACGCGAGGCGTGAACATGATGGTGGGCTGCTTCTTCTCACCACCTTCCAGCTTGGGGCTTTGGACCTTGGCGGTGTTCACTCCGCTCTTGGACGGCCCCGCGGAGAATGTGTCCTTTTGCAGACGCTCGCCGAGCGTATTCTTCCTGGCAGGAGCGGCGGTGGTCGAGGTCGACGAAGTCTTGGTCGTCGACGAGGTCTTGGCTGCCGACGATGCCTTGTTAGACGTTGTCGGAGTACCCGTCGATACCTTGGGGGTGATGTTGGTATTCGTACGGACCTTGGGGGCTTTCGTACTGGACGCGAACATGTGCCGCTCCTGTTGAGGGGTGCTCGGTGTGCTAGCAAGCGCGGTGGGCATCCTCAAGCCACTCCGTGCTGTGCGGAGTGGAGCCGCGAGTCCGCTTGTCGTCACCGCAACGGATCTCAGTGTCTGAGAAATCAATGGCCGAGACTCACAGCGCGATGCCGAGCTCCCGGGCCAGGCCGCGCTCTCCCTGAGGCGTCAGGCGCAGCGTCCGGCCTCGCGGTACCTTCTCGAGCCAGCCCAGCTCGAGCAGCCGCGAGGTGAGCGCCTCTCCAACGCGGCCTCCCAGGTGTGAGCACTCCTCGGTCCAGTCCGGGCACGCGGCCGCGAAGTCGCCCGGGTTCTCGCGAGCCTCGTGCACGGCGACGCCCAGTGCCTCCATCCAGGTCCGGCCAGCGCTCGTGAGGGAGAACCCCCGCTGGCGGCGCCGGAGGAGCCCGCGTTGGAGCAACGCCTCGGTGACCGCCACCCCGACCTTTCCGGCGAGGTGGTGGTGACAGATCCTCGCGCGGCGGAATGCCTGCCGGACCGGTTCGAGGGCCAGCCGCTGCCGTGTGACGGCGGGCATGGGCGAGAGGCTCGCGACGGCGACGAGCGTGTCGGCCACGCGGCCACTGGCGAGGCGGAAGAGACGGTCGCGCCCTTCCTGCTTCACGACCAGCAGCCCGCCCTCGACGAGCTTCGCCAGGTGGGCGCTGGCGGTCTGGGGGGTGACCCGGGCAGCCCTGGCGAGGTCGCCCGCCGAGCGGGGATCTCCATCGAGGAGCGCCAGCAGGATGGCGGCCCGGCTCGAATCACCCAGCAGGCCACCAATCCGTGCCACCTCATGGCGAGCGGCGGGGAACGCGGGGTTCGGATCGATCGACATGGGGGGACTATAGCCGCCGCGTCATTTCGATGAACACCGAAGCATCGCGAGCGGAACGTGAGCTATGTCACGGCCATGTCCATCTCGTACCCACCTGGCCTGCGCGAGCTGCTGGAAGAGCTCGAGACATTCGGGGAGCACAATGACGCGACCACCACGGATCGCGCCTCGAGGATGCTCAACATCACGCCGGACACGGGCGCGTTCCTCGCGGTCCTCGTGCGCTCGATGGCCGCCCGGAACATCCTGGAGGTCGGCACCTCGAATGGTTACTCCACGGTGTGGCTCGCGTCGGCGGCAGCGGCGGTGGGGGGCCGTGTCACGACGATCGACGTGAACGCCCGGAAGACGGAGCTCGCGACCCACAACCTCCGCCGGGCCGGTCTAGAGCGCGTGGTGGAGCTGCACACCGGTGACGCGGGCGTCCTGCTGGCGCGAGGCGCCGCCGGACACTGGGACCTCATCTTCCTGGACGCGGACCGCAAGCCGTACGCGGCGTGGTGGTCCGACCTGTGGCGCGGGCTGAGGCCCAACGGCCTGCTCGTCGTGGACAACGCCGTCAGTCACGCGGCGGAGATGGAGCCACTGCTCGAACGGATCCGCCAGGAGCCTGGCGCGGCGCACGTCCTGGTTCCCGTGGGGAAGGGCGAGCTCATGGTCCTCAAGGGGACGGCCTGAGCTCGAGCCTCACAGCAGTTCGCGCAGCAGCGCCTGACCCCAGGGCCACTCGCCCAGCCCGGAGGCGGAGTTGATGTGTCCCGTCGGGCCCGCGTCCACCAGCCGGCTTCCCCAGTCGCGAGCCATCTGTTCGGAGCGCTCGAAGGAGGCATAGGGGTCGTCCCGCGAGGCGATGAGGATGGAGCGGAAGGGCAGGGGCTGGCGTGGGATGGGCGTGAAGGTGAGGCACTCGGAGGGGAGGGCGGGGCTGTCGAGGTCCGGAGGCGCCACCAGGAGCGCGCCCCGGATGGCCCGGCGATGGCGGATCGCCCAGTGTGCCACGGTGCTCCCCCCGAGCGAGTGCGTCACCAGCACGGGGGGCTCACCACACGTGGCGATCGCCGCATCGAGCGCGGCCACCCACTCCTCGACCGTCGGGTGGTCCCAGTCGCGCTGCTGGACCCGGAGCGCTCCTGGCAGGAGCCGCTCCCAGTGGCTCTGCCAGTGTTGAGGACCCGAGTTGTTGTAGCCAGGAACGATGAGCAGGGGGGCGGACATGCCCCGATGATGCCACCACTTACCGTGCTGTCTCGACTCCATCCGCGAAGGCGCGCTGGATGAGCGCATGCATCGGCGCGTGGGCCGGGAGCGTGCCGTACGTCTGTCCATGTGCCCCGGCCAGACGCGACTCGCAGAAGATGTCCGCGACCTGGGAGTTGCCGGCGCGGAGCAGGATGGAGGCCTGCAGTGCCAACGCGAGGCGCTCGACGATGAACCGCGCGCGCGACTCGAGCGTGCTCAGGTCGTCGAACTCCTTCGCCAGGCGTGCGGCTTCGGCATCGAGCGCCGGATGCCCACCCCGGGCGGCGAGGATCTCATCGAACAGGGCGTCGCGGCTGGCCGGCTCGCGAGTGGCCGCGCGCAGCATGTCGAGGCACTGGATGTTGCCGCTGCCTTCCCAGATGGAGTTCAGCGGGGCCTGCCGGTACAGCCGCGCGAGGTTCGACTCCTCGACGTAGCCGACACCGCCGAGGCACTCCTGCGCCTCGTTGATGAAGGCGGGAGCGCGCTTGCACACCCAGTACTTGCCCACGGCCGTCGCGATACGACCAAAGGCTGCTTCCCGGGCATCCCGGTGGCTCGCATCCACGGCCCGGGCCACGCGCGCCGTGAGCGCGAGGTGCGCCTCCGATTCGAGCGCCAGGTCCGCGAGGACATTGAGCATCAGTGGGTGCTCGATCAGCCGCTTGCTGAACGCCTTGCGGTGCCGTGTATGGTGGATCGCCTGCACGAGCGCCTGGCGCATCTGTCCGCTCGAACCGATCATGCAGTCCTGACGCGTCAGGGCGACCATCTCGAGAATGGTGGCGACGCCGCGGCCTTCCTCGCCCACCATCCAGGCGGTGGCGCCCTGGAACTCGACCTCGGAGCTGGCGTTGCTCCAGTCACCGAGCTTGTCCTTGAGGCGCTGGACGCGGATGGCATTACGCTCTCCGTCCGGCGTGAAGCGCGGCAACAGGAAGCACGACAGTCCGCCCTCGGCCTGTGCGAGCACCAGGAACGCATCGCTCATCGGTGCCGAGAAGAACCACTTGTGGCCGACGAGCGCATAGGGCTGTCCGGGCCCCCGGCTCCCGAGCTGATGCGCACGCGTGGTGTTCGTCCGCACGTCCGAGCCGCCTTGCTTCTCGGTCATGCCCATGCCGAGGGTGGCGCCCCGCTTCTGCGCCGCGGGGATGAACCGCGGGTCATAGGTGTCCGAGCTCAGGCGTGGCATCCACTCCCGGGCGATCTCCGGCTGGCGGCGCAGCGCGGGCACGCTGGCGTACGTCATGGTCAGGGGGCAGCTCGTGCCCTGATCGGCCTGGTTGTGCAGGTAGAACAGCGCCATGCGGGCCACGTGTGCACCGGGTTTGTCCTCGTGGCGCCAGGCGAAGTTCGGCACCCCATGGGCGATGGCCAGCTCCATGAGGCGGTGGTAGGCGGGATGGAACTCCACCTCGTCCAGGCGGTTGCCGTACCGGTCGAAGGGCCTGAGCTTCGGCTTGTTCTCGTTGGCCACGAACCCGAGCTGCATCAGCTCGCCGCCCACGAGGGGGCCGTACTTCGCGAGCTCGGCTTCCGCCCAGGCGCCACCTTCCCGCGTCACGGCTTCACGCAACACCGTGTCGGTCATCCAGGCGTCATAGATGAGTGGCGGGGCCTGGTTCGTGACCTGGTGGGTGATGAAGCCTTCAGCGACGGAGTGGTGTTCAGTCATGGAGGTGTTCCTATCAGGTTGACCTGGGGAGCTAACCCCGCCCGCGTTCCTGGCCATGCCGCGAGTGACTCCTGGAGCTGCTCGTTGTCCACTCAGTGTCGCACGCTCCACCCCGAGATCATCAAATATGATGCCGCTCTGGCGGAACGGATTGGACGGCACGAGGAGGAACGGGATGGATGGTCCTGTTGTCGTGGCAGGCGCGGGGAGCATCGGTTGTTTCGTGGGTGGGTTGCTGGCGGCGGCTGGCCGCGATGTCCGCTTCCTCGCCCGGCCTCGAATGGTGGCGGAGCTGCGGGCCCACGGCCTGACCCTGACCGATCGCGATGGCGGTGACCGCCGCGTGTCCGCGGCGAGCCTCTCCGTGACGGACGATCCTTCCGTGCTGGCGGAGGCCGGATTGATTCTCGTCACCGTCAAGAGCGGTGCCACGGCCGAGATGGGGGAGACCATCGCCCGTCATGCGAAGGCGGGGACCGTGGTCGTCAGCCTTCAGAACGGGATTGGCAACGCCGACCGTTTGCGTGCCGTCGCCCGGGAGCAGCGGGTGGTCGCGGGCATGGTTCCCTTCAACGTGGTGCATGGCGGAGAGGGGCGTTTCCACCGGGGGACCGATGGGAGTCTCACGGTCCAGGCGGGTGTGCCGGGTCTGGTGGCCGCGCTTTCGGTGCCCGGCCTGGCGGTGATCGAGCATCCCGACATGGCCGGACTCGCCTGGGGCAAGCTGCTGATGAACCTCAACAACGCGCTGAATGCCCTGTCGGGCCTTCCGCTCCGCCAGCAGCTCGGAGATAGGCGCTGGCGCCTCGTGCTGGCCGCCAGTCAGCGCGAGGCCCTGGCCCTGCTGGCCACCGCTGGGATCGTCCCCGCACGGGTGGGGAAGTTGCTGCCGCGGTTGTTGCCGGGACTCCTGTCACTGCCGGACCCCGTGTTCCGGCTACTGGCGGGGGCGGTGGTGAAGATCGATCCGGAGGCCCGCTCCTCCATGTGGGAGGATCTCGAGAAACGGCGGCCCACCGAGGTCGATCATCTTCAGGGCGCCGTGGTGGAGCTCGCGCGCTCGCTGGGCCGCGACGCGCCGGTCAACCGCAAGGTGCTGGAGGCGGTGAAGCGCGCGGAAGCCGCCGGAACAGGCTCGCCGCGCGTCACGGCCGAGGTGCTCAGCGCCTGATTCGTCAGGAGGCTGGCTTGCCGGAGCGGCGCTGCTTTCCGATGCCCTCTCGCGTGAGCAGGGCACCGAGTGCCGCGGCCGTGAGCGAGGCGAGCGCTCCAGCGGTGAAGGGGGCGCTGGATCCGAGGGCTGAATAGAGCGCGCCGCTGGCGACCGGCCCCACGGTGCGGGCGAGTCCTCCGGACGACTGGGCCAGGCCGAGGGTCAGGCCCTGCAGGGAGGGGCTCGCGGCCTGGGAGGCGAGGCTCGAGAGGAGGGGCTGGATGAAGCCGAGCCCCGTGCCGAGCAGGGCCGCGGCTCCGACGAGGGGAAGAGCGTGCTCCGCGAGGCTCACGCCCAGCAGGCCGGCGGCGAGCAGCAGCGCGCCGAGGACGAGCAGGCGCACCTCGCCCACGAGGCTCGACAGCGGACCGATGAGCACGCCTTGGATGAGGAGCCCCAGTCCGCCCAGCAGGGCGAAGACGTAGCCCACCTCCCTGGCGTTCCAGCCGAGGCGAGCCTGCGCGAGCAGGGCGAAGGCCACCTGGAGCGTCGTCATCGAGAGGAAGACGAGGAAGTAGAGCAGCAGCACGAGCTTCAGGGCGCGGGGCTTCGGCGATTCCTGGAGCGCGCTCAGCCGTGACCGGGGCTTCGAGGTGGAGCGGGCCGAGGCCGGATGTGTCTCGGGCATGGCCACGAACACCCCGAGTGCCCCGAGGAGCGCGAGGGCTCCGGCCGCCAGTGGAGGGAGCCATGCACCCCACTGCGAGAACACCCCTCCGATCATGGGCCCCAGGATGAGTCCCAGCCCGATGCCGGCTCCGATCCGGCCCATCGCCTGCGCACGGGTGTCCTTCGTGGTGATGTCGGCGATCGACGCCTGGCACGCCGAGAGGTTGCCCGAGGTGGCGCCAGCGAGGATGCGTGAGACGAAGAGGAGCGGCAGCAGGTGCAGGTAGCTGGCCAGGGCGAAGAGGCCCATGGCCACCGCGTTGGCCGCGAGGCTGAACAGGATGATGGGCCGGCGGCCGTACCGGTCCGAATACCTCCCGAGGATGGGGGTGGCGAGGAGCTGGGTGAAGGAGAAGCAGCCGAGCAGCACCCCCACCGTGCGCGCCGAGCCTCCCATCGACTGGACGTAGAAGGGCAGGAGGGGGATGACGATGCCGAAGCCCACCAGGTCGAGGAACACGGTGACGAAGACGAGCGCCTCGACCCGGCGGAGGAGGGGTGATGATGCTTCGGGTTGCATCTCCTGCTTCATTCGGTTCATGACAGGCCCCACCGGGAAGATTCCACCAAAGCACGGGAAGCGTGGTTACTGTTGGCGGGCCAAGGCCGTTCCGTTCTCGAAGTTACGGGCGCGCCCGGCATCCAGATGGAAAGGACGGAGATCCATGAAGGGGAGGAGTGCCAGGAGCCTTCGGGCCGCACTGCTCGGGATGGGGCTGTTGGCCACCGTTGCCGTGCCCGCGCTCGCGGCCAGGAAGGAGGCTGCTCCCGCGAAGTCGAAGGCGAAGGAGCTGACCTTCGGGCGCTTCGGCAAGGTGGCGCTCGTGCACCCCAAGGGTGAGCCGAGGAGTGTGGTGCTCTTCCTGTCCGGCGATGGAGGGTGGACGGCGGGGGTGGTGGACATGGGGCGCTCGTTGGCGGGCGAGGGCGCGCTGGTGCTGGGCCTGAACACCCCGCGCTATCTCCAGGCGCTGCGGACGGGCGTGGCGTGCGCCGATGTCGCGGGAGACCTGGACGCGTTGAGCCAGTTCGCCCAGAAGCAGCTCGGGCTGCCGAGGTATCTCCATCCGGTGGTGGTGGGGTACTCGTCCGGGGCGACGCTCGCGTACGCCGCGCTGGCGCAGTCCTCCGAGGGGACGTTCCAGGGTGGAATGAGCCTCGGCTTCTGCCCGGACCAGGAGATGGCCACGCCCTTCTGCGAGTCCCATGGCCTGACACGCTCGCGCACGCCGGATGGCAAGAGCGAGCTGCTCGCGCCGGTGAAGCAGTTGCCTTCGCCCTGGTTCGTGCTGGGGGGCAACATCGACGAGACGTGCCCGCTGGCCAACGTGGAGACCTTCTCGAAGGACATGGGCAACGCCCACGTGGTGCCTCTCGACAAGGTGGGGCACGGCTTCTCCAAGCCCAGGCACTGGCTGAAGGAGTTTCTCGAGAGCTACCGTGCCATCCCCGTGGAGCCAGAGCCCACTCCCTCCGCGCAGCCCGCTGCACCGGTTCCGGCGCCGGACGGTGGAAGTCCTCTTCGTTAGGGAGAAATGGGACGCGTATGAGTGAGAGTCAGGTCGGCCGGAGGGAGCTCAGCAGGGACGAGGTCGCGGACCAGCTCCGCGCGCTCGGGGTCAAGAAGGGTGGAGTCCTGCTCGTACACACGTCCTTCCGGGCCGTGCGGCCGATCGAGGGAGGACCGGCTGGCCTGATCGACGCGCTCCGAGCCGTCCTCGGTCCCGAGGGCACGTTGGTCACGCCCGCGTGGACGGGAGACGATGAAGAGCCGTTCGATCCGGCGACCACACCTGTGTCTGAGGACCTCGGTGTCGTGCCAGCCACCTTCTGGCGGCTGCCCGGGGTCGTGCGAAGCAACCACGCGTTTGCGTTCGCGGCGGCCGGCCCGCAAGCGGCGCGGATCACCTCGGATCCACTTCCCCTCCCGCCCCACATCCACGAGAGCCCTGTCGGCCGTGTGTACGATCTGGACGGGCAGGTGCTCCTCCTCGGGGTCGGTCACGACTCCGACACCGCGATCCACCTGGCGGAGCTCCTCGCGGGCGTTCCGTACCGCACGCCGAAGTACATCACCGTCCTCCAGGATGGGCGCCCGGTCCGGGTCCACTATGAAGAGAACGACCACTGTTGCGAGCGCTTCGCCTTCGCGGACGGGTGGCTACGGGAACGGGGCCTCCAGTCCGAAGGGCGCGTAGGACACGCCCATGCACGGCTCGCTCGCGCGCGGGACATCGTCACAGTGGCACGCGAGCACCTGGCCCAGGAGCCCCTCGTGTTCCTCCATCCTCCGAGCGCGGGGTGTGCCGAGTGTGACGAGGCGCGCAGAAGCACGGTTCGTTGACGCTCGAGCGCCACACACCCCTGCATGCCATGGCCGGTTGGCGGCTCGGAGGTGGAGCAACGGAGCGGGCGGACGTGAGCCGTGCGCGGGATGGTGGCACCATGGGGGCTGATGAGCCGATACCTGACTCGGAAGCTGTTGCCGCTGTGCGTGTCCCTGTTGCTCGCCGCCTGTGCCCGGTCCTCACCGGCCCAGCGTGGGGAGGAGGCCTCGGGCCTCGACTTCAAGTCCTCCCTGGCGGTGCTGCTCGAGCACCGCGTCGAGCTGGCCCTGACCCCCGAACAGGTGGACCGCTTCGAGAAGCTGGACTTCACCCTTCACGAGCGGAACGTCCCGCTCCACTACGAGCTCGAGTCCCTGAGGGCCCAGAACAAGAAGGGCAACCGTCCTTGGCATGGGGGCTACATGGGCGGCGGGCAGCACGACGTCCACGGAGGGAAGGGCGGCTCGACGAGCGGGCCACCCGAGGCCGACCGGGAGAAGCTCGTGCGCCGCGAGCGGCTGGAGCTCATCGAGTCCAAGCTGCGCCAGATGCAGGACAACGACTCGGAGGCCTACCTCGAGGCGGAGAAGGTGCTGACGGACGCGCAGAAGCCCCGGGCGCGCGAGCTCTTCTCGCAGGAGCGCGAGAAGCTGCTCAAGCAGTTCGAGGCCATGCACTTCCAGATCCGCAAGGGCGAGTACTGAGCCATCAGTGTTTGCCGTACTCCAGCGGCACGCCCTTGCGTTGGGCGTAGATATACGCCTCCATGGCCCGCATCTTCGGGTCGTCATCGGCGAGGGGCTTGCCGCGCACCGGGTTCTCGATGCACCAGTTGATCATGTCGCGTAGGAGCGCCACGCGGCCGAACTGGACCTGGTACTTCGGGTAGGTCTCCGGGTGCGTGTTGGCCGCGTCCGGGTGGCACATGTCACACGACACCGCCACCTTGCTCCCGAGCGCGTTCGCGTCGTGGAAGACGCGCTTGCCCTCGTCCACGAAGGCCTGCGTGGAGGCGGCCCAGATCTCCTCGTCCCGCTTGCTGAAGGCGCCATAGGTATGGCCCGTCTGGAGGTTCGCGCCCTGTTGTGCCGCCACGCCCGGGGCACCCGAGGCCGCGCTGGGGCCGCCCTCCTGGGTCGACTGTCCCGCCGAGGGCTTCTGTGGCGTGGGCGGCACCGCGGGAGGGCTGCGGGGGCCCTTGGGATTGGGGCTCGGCGGTGGGGTAGGGGCCTGGGCCACCACGTCCCAGCGTGCATCCGGGTTCTTGCGGCGCCACTCCGCCATCAGCTGCTGGGTGACATCCAGCGCCTGATCGCGCGACAGCTTCTCACCCTCCTTCACGCCCTTCACCTCGAGGGACGTCTCGCCGTCGCACAGGCCGAGCACGAGGTTGCCGTCCTTGGAGGGGGGCAGGGTATGGCGGGGGGGCTCGTCGGGGGCGGGTCCGGTGGCCAGGGCCGCGCCGCCCAGACCGGACAGCAGCGTGCACAGGCCCGTGAGGAGCTTCATCCGGTGGGTCATGGCTTTCTCTCGCGGGTAGGGGCTAGTAGCTGGGCATCTTGGGGCGGGGAGGGACGTCCTGCTTCCCGTTGGATGCGAGGTAGCTCGCGCGCACGGTGATGGGAGCCCGGTCCCACAGCCTGTAGAGCTTGTCGACGACGCCGGCCTCCAGCGCGTCCACCCTCCCGGTCCCGAGGCCGTCGAAGTTGCTGAAGGGATCCACCCGGTTCATCTGCACGGTGAGCGAGGGCAGACCCTCGGGTGCATAGGGCCAGGGCCACGCGGTGGACAGCATCCCGTGGAAGTGGATGTTGTCGATGCGGTTGCTGAGCAGCTGGTGCGTGTGGCCGTGGATGACGGTGACGTGCTCGAAGGGGCGCAGCAGGGCCTGCACCTCCTCGGCGTCCTCCGTCCAGAAGTTCCACGGCCGGTAGTACTTGTAGAGCGGCGAGTGGCTGAAGACGATGACGGGCGTCTTCTTGTCCACCTTCGCCAGGTCCTGCTTCAGCCAGTCGCGCTGCTCGGGGCCCACCTCGAAGCGGGACTGGATGCCGTTGTCCAGCCCCGCGACGATCTTCATCCGCTCCATGGGCGTGTAGCCGGGCTTCGTCCAGAAGTCCTTCTCCACCACGGACATGAGCACCACGAAGTGCACGCCCTTGTGGTCGAACGAGTAGGTGGGCTGGCCGAACAGCTCGCGCCACGCCTCGCCCAGGTCGAGGAACCAGTCGTGCTCGCCGACCATCATCCGCACCGGCGCCTTGAGCGCCTTGAGGATCTCCGCGCCCAGCTTCAGCTCCTCGCGCTGGCCGAGCTGTGCCAGGTCTCCGCCGAAGAGAACGAAGTCCGGCTGGGGGTCCATCGCGTTGACGTCGTCCACGGCGCGCAGGATGGAGCGCACGAAGCGATCATTGAGGTCGCGCGTGTACAGGTGCGTGTCGGAGATGTACGCGAAGGAGAAGCGGGGCTTGTTGCCCTGGGCCTCGGCGACCCGGACGAGCTGGAAGCCTTGCGGCGTCACCAGCCCCATGCCCGCGGCGATGCCGGCGGAGAGTCCCGCCACGCGCAGGAAGGCCCGGCGGTCCAGCCTGCCCAGCTCGTCGAAGAAGGCCGCGCGCTCCTCGTAATACTTCGTCTCGATGCTCTTGTATCCCTTGCCCATGGGCCGTGCGCCTCCTACTTCGCCGGGGTCTTCGCCTTCTCCGCCGCCTTGCCCGCCGCCGTCTCGCCGCCGTACACGCCGATCTCCGCGGGGTTCTTCACCGCGAAGTCGGGGCTCACGCCGATGTCTCCCATGTTGCCCTTCTTCCCCGTGGCCAGTGCGGTGTCCCGCTCCGGGCGCACGTTCTTGCGTGCGCGCTGCCTCGCGAGCTCCTGCGCGTTGAACTTCGCGTAGCGCTCGTCCGTGAGGGTGAAGAGGAAGGCGACCATGTCGTCGATCTCCGCCTCGGTGAGACCCAGCCGTTGCATGCCTCCGTCCAGGAAGGGATTGGCGACCCCGCCCTTGTTGTAGTGGTCCATCACGTCCCACAGCGTGGCCAGCGAGCCATCGTGCATGTAGGGCGCGGTGATGCCGATGTTGCGCAGCGTGGAGGTCTTGAAGCCGCCGACGTCATTCTCGCTCTTCGTCACCAGGAAGCGGCCCAGCTCGGAGAAGTCCGTCTGCAGGGCCAGCTCGTCGATCTGCTTCTGGTCGCCGGTGCGAACCACCCGCACACCCTCGCGGGCGAGCTTCACGAAGTCCTGCTTGTGCGCCGCGATGCCGATGTTGTGGAACTTCTGATCCGAGAACAGGGGCGCGGTGGCGTTGGCCGCATGGCACTCGTTGCAGCGGGCCTTGCCGTTGAAGAGGGCCCAGCCGCGCTTTGCCGAGGCATCCAGCGCCTTCTCGTCGCCCTGGAGGAGGAACTTGTCGAAGGGCGCGTTGCCGGAGAACTGGGTGCGCTCGAAGGCCGAGATGGCGGAGGCCAGGTCGTCGTAGGTCACCTCGCGCCCGAAGACCTTCTGGAACTCCGAGGCGTACTCGGGGATGCCGCGCACCTTGGCCACCACCGCCTCGGGCGAGGGCATGGCCATCTCGACGGGGTTGAGGATGGGCAGCTTCGCCTGCTCCTCCAGCGTGGCCACGCGCCCGTCCCAGAACTGGGTGGCGTTGAACATGGCGTTGAGGACGGTGGGGCTGTTGCGCTTGCCCTTTTGCTTCTGGACGCCCTCGGCGAGGGGCTTGCCGTCCACGAAGCCCTTCTCCGGGTCATGGCAGGTGGAGCAGGAGGTGGAGTCGTCGAGGGACAACCGTTTGTCGAGGAACAGCTTCTGCCCGAGCGTCACCTTCTCCGGCGTGGGCTCGGCGCCGGGCGGGACGGAGAGCTTCCACAGCGTGGCGGAGACGCCGGGCGGCAGCTTGGGGGGAGGCGGCGCGCTGCCTTTGGGAGTGTCCTGCGCTGATGCTGCTCCAGCCAACAGCAGGGCGGCGAGCACCCGGGAAACACCAACCCCACGCCTCATGGTCGTCCCTCCAGCGAGCACGGCCAGAAGCAATAGACCCGGGCCGTGGATGCGCCAACCGGGGAACGCGAGGGGTGTTCACCACTCGGGAATGTCGGGAAGGCGATACGAATCCGGGCTCAGGGCGCGACGTGCTGAATCCAGATGTTCCGCGTCGCGATGTGAGGATGCGCGACCAGATCCGCGATGCGCTGTCCCGGAGGGAACGGCCGGTTGAACGGGTAGCCCAGCTCGTGCGTGCCCGCAGCGTCATCGCTCACGAGGTTCTGCTCCCCGTGGCTGATCATCACCATGAACCGGAAGAGCATGCCTTCACGCCGGCCGCGCGGCAGCAGCAGGTGGAGCGGCCAGCCGCGCTCCTGCACCACGGACGAGAGGCGCGCGGGCCGGAAGATGACCGCGCGCTCCGAGGGCTTCAGGGTGTGGACGAAGCAATCCAACTCCATCCACATCCGGCGATCCTCGGCGAACGCATCCGCCGCGGCATGGAGGCGCACCGTCACCTTCTGCTCGCGCGGCAGCAGGTTCTCCACCCGCAGGACAAAGGAGAACGCGTCGTGGTCGAGGTGTGGCTTGAGGATCTCCCTCCCGCCCGGCAGTCGCACGGGTTGCTGCGCCATTCGGGTGCGCAGCGTGTGCGTGCTCGAGCGGAAGGCGGGAGGGGGGCTGGTCCAGTGGTCGCCGCCGAAGGTGGCCTCTCCCCACCGCTGCCCGTCGAAGTCCGGGGAGGCGGCCTCGGGGATGTCCTGGTGGAAGCACACGAGGATGTCCGGGCTCTGGTGCGCCGGGGCGATTCCATCACCGAGCCACTTGCGCACCAGCACCTGGGGGGCATTGGCCGACACGTCGTGCGGCGGCAGGTGGGTGCTCTGCCACGCGTCGATGATGTCGTCCACGTGGCGGTGCCAACGGTAGAAGAGGGGATCCCTCGCCGCGGTGGCCGGGGACGCCAGGACACCGGGCAGGCCCGACCTGTCGCGAGGCCCGGTGAGGCAGGCCAGCAGCACGTGCCCCAGGTTGTGGTGCGAACCGTAGGGGCCGAGTGGATCCGCCCAGGCCTCGCCGTCCACGGAGCCCATGTTGGACTCGGCCGTGTCGGCGAGCTGCTCGATGTCCTCGATGAGGATGGGCGTGTTCCCCTGCCACAGGAGTCCCGAGGAGGCCGCGGTGAAGAGCCGGTCGCGGCGCATGGCGTGGTCCGTGACGCCGTAGCCGGGCAGATCCTTCGGGCTCAATCCGGACGGCCGGGGGGCGAAGCCGGGGAGTCCAGCGTCATAGCCCTCGTTGATGGGGGACGCGTAGTCCTCCAGGGGCACGACGCGGGGCATGCCGAACGCCAGCCGCTCCGTGTCGTAGCGGGCCAGGAGCTGCTGGTGCACGTACCAGAACAGCTCGCCCCTCCGCTCCTGCAACAGCCGCCGCTGGGGTTGAGCGGGGTCCGGATATCCGGCCGCCGGGTGCAGGGCATGCCACGTGTCGACGTGCTCGTTGAGCCCCGTGTCCTCGCGGAAATAGTCGAGCCAGATCTCCGCGCCGGGAGTGCCGGGCGGCCCCTTCCGCGGTGGCTCCGTGCGTCCCGAGGGCACCACCAGCTGCGGAGCCCGCTCCCGCAGGGGAGGTACGGGCAACGAGCGGCCCTCGGGGTGGTAGGCGATGAAGACGCGCAGCGCGTATTTCACCCACTCGGGGTCCCCGTGCCGGGCTTGCCGCTCGGCCTCGTCGAGCACCGCCGCGAGTCCCGCCTCACCGGGCGCCGCGTTGGCCAGCTCCATGAAGCGGGCCGCCATGGACAGCGCCTGCTGCTGATGGGAGGGCAGGAAGGGGAGGAAGCGATGACCGGAGGAGGCGGGCTCCAACGGGGCGAGCTCCCCCCGAGGCGTCATCGGCAGGGGCGCGGGAGAGGCCTCCAGGCCCAGAAGGGCCCGGACCCGGGTGTGCAGCTCCGAGAGGCTCACTTGAGGCCGACGTAGATGTTCTGGACGTCGTCGTCCGCGTCCATCGCCTCGAGGAAGGCCTCGACCTCGGTTCGGGCCTCGCCCTCGAGGTGCACCGGGTTCTTGGCGATCCACGCGAGGTTCTGCGCGCTCACCGTCCAGCCCAGGCCCGTGAGCGCCTTGCTCACCGCGTCGAGCTCGGTCGGATTCGTGAGGAAGCGGGTGGCGCCTTCCTCGGCGGCCTCGAGGTCCTGCGCGCCTGCCTCGATGGCGGCGGTCTCGGCATCGGCGTCGTCGGCGGGAGGCGTGGCCTCGATGACACCCAGGCGGTTGAAGTCCCACGACACCGCGCCGCTGCTGGCGATCTGCCCCTTGCGGAACAGCACGCGGATGTTGGTGGCGGTGCGGTTCTTGTTCTCGGTGAGGCACTCGACGATGACCGGCACCTGGTGAGGGGCGAAGCCCTCGTAGATGATGGTCTCGTAGTTCACGGGCTCATCGAGCAGGCCGGCGCCCTTCTTGATGGCGCGCTCGAGCGTGTCGCGGGGCATCGAGGCCCGCTTCGCCTGATCGACTGCCATGCGGAGCCGGGGGTTGCTGCCCGGGTCGGGACCACCGGCCTTGGCGGCGACGATGATCTCCTTGACCAGCTTCGTGAAGAGCCGGCCCTTCGCGGCCGCGTGTTCGGTGCGGCCCTTGTGCTTCCATTGAGCGCCCATGGTTGCGCTCCTACCTCAATTCCGGGCCCGGTTCATACGATTTCAACCGGACCCGGAGAGGGTCTCAGAACCAATCGCCGTACACCTTCTCGTCGAGGCGTTGCCAGATGCCGTTCTCGAGCTTCAACGTGATGGCCTTGTAGCTCACGAGAGAATTGCGATCGAGGTCGGCCTGGGCCGTCACGATGACCGTGTCGGGACTGGTGCTCGTGACGTCATAGCGGAAGTAGACGTGACCATCGGGCGCCCAGCCCAGGTCCGACCAGTGCCCCAAGCTCATGTCGAAGGGCTTCTTGGTGCCGTCGGCGGGGCTATTGGGGTTCTGCGGCAGGTCGACGACCGCCCCGCCCGGAAGCTGCCCGGCATGCGTGGAGGCGTAGTCATTCAACATGCGGATGAGGGAGTTGACCATCGCCTCCCGCTCGGCCTGTTTGGTGCGAAGCATGACGTTCTGGAACTCGGGCAGCGCCACCGTGGCGAGGAGGCCGATGATGCACACGACGATCATCAGCTCGATGAGGGTGAAACCCTGGGGTGCGCGGTGGGGGTGAAGCATTCGATTGGCCATGACATGCTCCCTTTGCTTCGTCAGGAGGGGAAGGAACTCGAGGCTCACGGAGTGGTGTTGCCGGCGGTAGCCGGAGGTTTCGGAGCGCGGACGAGGAAGTAGTTGCCCGGGCCCAGCTCCTTCACCAGCATACCCTTGGCCTCCTGCTGCTTGAGCCATGCCTGCAGCTCCGGGCTGGTGGGTCCGATGTGCGTCGAGCGCACCACGAGGGCGCCCGTGGCCGTGTCGGGGAAGACCATGGTATTGGCGGGGGCTCCCGGATAGAGGGGCGGCTGCGGTGCGGCCTGCGGCCTGTTGAGGGCGTGGTAGGCGCCCACGGCGGCGACCACCAGGGCCAGGGCGACGACCATCCATTTCTGCGACGCCGGCTGGCCCTGCTGCTTCTGGGGCTCTTCCGCCTGGAACGTCACCTTGCCGGTGGTGGCGGCGGGCTTCTTCGGCGCCGCGTGGACGGGCGCGGGCGCTGGGTTCGCCGCCGCCGCCTTCACGTTGCTGGAGAAGTCGACGGCCTCCTGGGTCAGCGTCTCCCACGTGCGATCGATGGCGAGGGCCAGGTCCGGTGAAGCCGGGTTCGAGGCGCGCAGGGCCTCCAGGGCCTGGTCCACCTCGGCGAGCAGCGCGTTGAGCGCCACCTCATCCACCTTGCCTTCCGCGGTCAGCAGCAGATCCTGCGCCGCCGCCAGACGCCAGCGCATCGCCACCGCATCTCGCAGGGCATCGGCCAGCCCGTCGTCCTGGAGCGCCTCGCGCTCGGGAAGGGTGAGCTTCTCCTGAAGCTTGCGAGCACCCGGCAGCGACACCACCAGCAGTTGTCTGCCGCGCAGCACATCCAGCGCCTGCGCCTGGGTGGGCACGTTCCCGGGCCACGTTGCGGGCTTCTCCAATTTCCTGGGGGCGGGTGCTGGCGCGGTGGCCGCGCTCTCATCCGACGTCGGGGGGAGTTGGGTCTGCTGTTCGTTGTCCATGAGCCCACGCGGTGTGACGGGTGGCTCATCATCCGATCTGTCGGGGGCTCAATACAATGTGCCCGCACTGTGCGTGTCGAGCTGGCTGGGCTCTCGAGCAGCCCGGCGATTCATGCAGGTGAATGGTTTCAGTTCCAATAGAAGACAGTCGTCCTGGCTTCCCGCTTTCGCAGCTCTCCTCACGGGGAGGGAGCGGCGGGAGAGGGAAGCGGGCGGCCGGTGGAGGCCTGGGCCATGCGCACCGCGCGCTCCATCAGCTCGCCCTGGACCCAGCGCTTGTCGCCCTCTGGAGTGCGGCGCTTCCACATCCCGTTGGCGTCGAGCACCCAGGCGTGGGTGTTGTCCGAGAAGCTCCGGTCGAGCATGTCCCTCACCTGGGCGGAGAGTTGGGGATCCTCCATCGGTGTCAGGGCCTCCACGCGGTGATCCAGGTTGCGCGGCATGAGGTCCGCCGAGCCGATGTAGCAGCGCGACTCGCTTGCTCGCTCGAAGAGGTAGATGCGCGAGTGCTCCAGGAAGCGGCCGAGGATGGAGACGACGCGGATGTTCTCCGAGACGCCGGGGACGTTGGGGCGCAGGCAGCAGATGCCGCGCACGTTGAGGTCCACCTTCACGCCGGCGCGCGAGGCGTCGTAGAGGGCGCGGATCATCTCCGGATCCACCAGCGCGTTCATCTTCATCTGGATGCGCGCGGGGCGCTCGGCGGAGTGGGCGGCGATGGTGCGGCGGATCTCCTGGAGCAGGCCCTCGCGCATGTTGATGGGGGCCACCAGCAGCTTGCGGAAGGACTTGGGGCGGGCGAAGCCGGTGAGGAAGTTGAAGAGGTCCGCCACGTCCGCGCCAATGTCCGGGTCCGTGGTGAAGAGTCCGAGGTCCGTGTAGAGCCGGGCCGTCTTCGAGTTGTAGTTGCCGGTGCCGACGTGGACGTAGTGGCGCACCCGATCGCCCTCGCGGCGGACGATGAGGATGGCCTTGGCGTGCGTCTTGAGGCCGGGGATGCCGTAGACGACGTGCGCTCCGGCCTCTTCCAGCGCGAGCGCCCATTGGATGTTGGTGCGCTCGTCGAAACGTGCCTTGAGCTCCACCATGCACACCGCCTGCTTGCCCCGCTCCGTGGCGCGGATGAGCGCCGGCACGAGCGGCGAGCTGTCCGACGTGCGGTAGACGGTCTGCTTGATGGCCAGCACGTCTGGGTCCTCCACCGCCTCCGTGACGAAGCGCTCCACCGAGGTGGCGAAGGACTCGTAGGGGTGGTGGACGAGCAGATCCCCCCGGCGCATGGCCGACATCACGGTGCCGACCTCGCCGGTGTCGCTCTCCGCCTTCAAGCGGGGCTGGGTGACGGGGATCCAGGGGGGATCCCTCACCTCCGCGAAGCCCGGCGTGGACACCACCGACATGAGGTCCGTGAGATCCAACAGACCCTGCTCCTCGTAGATCTGCCGGGGCTCCAGTCCGAGCGCCTCCACCAGGGGCTCGAGCAACTTGGGGTTCATCCCCGCCTGCACCTCCAGGCGGATGACATCTCCGAAGCGGCGCTGGCGCAGCTCCGTCTGCACGGCCACCAGCAGATCCTCGGCGTCCTCGGAGACGGTGTAGTCCGCGTCCCGGGTGACGCGGAACAGCCCACGGTCGAGCACCTCCATCCCGGGGAACAGGGCGTCCAGGTGGTGGGCGATGATCTCCTCGAGCGGGACGAACGAGGTGCTGCCCTTGAGCGGGACGAAGCGCGGCAGCAGCTCCTTGGGGACCTTCACCCGCGCCACGTTCTCCGTCTCCGTCTCCGGATCCCTCAGCAGCACGGCCAGGCTGAGGGAGAGGTTGGAGATGTAGGGGAAGTGACGTCCCAGGCCGATGGCCAGCGGGGTGAGCACGGGGAAGATCTGCTCGCGGAAGCGCTGGTCCATCTGGGTGCGCGCTTCGGCGTCGAGCTCCTTCATGGAGAGGATGCGCAGGCCCTTCTCCCTCAGCGCGGGGCGGAGCTGGCGCTCGAAGCAGTCGCTGTGGCGCCGGCCCTGCTCGAGGATGCTTGCGTGCAGCTTGTCGAGCGTCTCGCCTGGGGTGGCCCCGTCCGGCACCAGCCGTGCCACACGGCCGCGCACCTGCTCGTGCAGCCGCGCCACGCGAATCATGAAGAACTCATCGAGGTTGCGGGCGTAGATGGCGCAGAACTTCACGCGCTCCATCAGCGGCTCCGCCGGATCCTCGGCGAGCTGGAGCACCCGGTTGTTGAAGGCCAGCCAGGACAGCTCCCGGTTGAAGAAGAGACCGCTGTCCGGCACGTCCATCCCGGGGGGGATGACATCCCGCTCGATGGGTTTGCTGGTGGTGCCGCGGTGGGAGGA
This sequence comes from Vitiosangium sp. GDMCC 1.1324, assembly GCF_003044305.1. GTDB lineage: Bacteria > Myxococcota > Myxococcia > Myxococcales > Myxococcaceae > Archangium. Next base: position 123,120 of record NZ_PZOX01000025.1, read on the forward strand.
GGCGCGTTTGGACATACGTTTCAGGAGGCGGCGTGCTCGGCGAAATAGCCGAGCTCATGGCGAGGCTCTGCCCGCCGGGGCGGTATACCCCGGGGCTCGACGTCGTAGGACTGCTTGTGGGCGCGCGCTTCCATCAACTGTGCCAGGCACTCCGCATGGGCTCGGATGGACAGCACACACATGTCGAACCGGTTGCCCGGATCGTCCTGCCGGACAATGGCCCACCCCTCCAGTGGAAGTGGGTCCTGCATATCCGCCCGCCAGAGCACCCGGTTGATGGAGAGGCCCAGGTGCGCGAGTGCGTGCTCGACCTCCAGGTGCTCCATCCACAGCACGGCCTCCCGGGGAGTCTTCGAGGACACGCAGGGGAGATCGACGATCAGCTCCAGGCCACAGCCACACTGAAATCCCCACCGGTACCTGGGCCCCAGGCCGTCCTGCTCGTCATGCATGAGCGCGGGTCCGAGGCGCCGCTCGAGCTCTGCCTGTGACACCCTCAGGGTACAGGCGCGTTGCTGCTGGCCCCAGAGGGCGGGATGGTTGGCGGGGAGCGGCTTCATGGGGGTTCTCCTGTGCGTGGGAGGGAAATCTAGTGCTCGAAGCCGGTACCGCCAGGCGTGCAAGCACGCATCGTTCAGTTCAGCAAACGCACCAGGGCCGCGAGCCTCGCGATTCGCTCGTGTGGACTGTCCACCGGGTGGCAGGAGCTGGACGAGGAGCCCGTGACCGGCCGGTCTGCATGCGGGCCTTCGGCGGGGGGACGCGGGTCTTCATCACAGTTCCCGGCGCCGCCATCGACCCGGCTGGCCTCGCGCCCGGGGCCGCGTCCACTCTCCCTGGAGAAGACCATGTCACCCGACCTCCATGCGCATCGCGTCCTCATCACGGGGGCTTCGGGGTTCATGGGCTCCTGGCTGGCCGAGCACCTCGTCGGCCGGGGAGCGCTCGTCGTGAACCTGCTCTCGCGGTGGGAGCCGTGGGGGCGCTTCGTCCAGAGCGGGCTCGTCCACCGGGTGGAGAACGTCGTCGGCGGCGTCGAGGACTACCCCACGCTCGAACGGATCATCGCGGAGCACGGGGTGGATACGGTGTTCCACCTCGCGGCCATCTCCGTGGAGGGGCTTGCGTTCCAGTCGCCGCACCTGGCGCTCGAGGTCAACGTCCGGGGGACGTACAACGTCCTGGAGGCGTGCCGGAAGAACGCGGACACCGTCCGGCGTGTCATCATCGCCTCGAGCGACAAGGTCTACGGCGACAGCCCCGTCCTGCCCTACACCGAGGAGCTGCCGCTCCAGGGCCGGCATCCCTACGATGTCTCGAAGTCCTGCGCGGACCTCATCGCCCACGCCTACGCGCACAGCTACGGCCTCCCCGTGGCCATCGGACGGTTCGGCAACATCTATGGTGGAGGAGATCTCAACTGGAGCCGGCTCATCCCCAACACCATCCGCCGGGTGCTGGCCGGTGAGCCGCCCCTGGTCCGAGTCCCCGCTCAGGGCGACTTCATGCGCGACTTCCTCTACGTCCGCGACGCGGTGCAGGCGTACATGGCCATGTTCCACGGTCTGGACGCGGGCGTGGCCCGGGGAGAGGCGTTCAACTTCGCGATGGGCGGGAGCTGGACGGTCCTCGAGGTCGTGAGGACGCTCCTGCGGCTCCTCCACCGTGAGGAGCTCCAGCCCCACATCACCCCGGCCGCGCACGGGGAGATCTTTCACCAGCACGTCTCGGCACAAAAGGCGCGGCAGCTCCTGGGTTGGGCACCGCAGTACAAGCTGGAGGAGGGCCTGGAGGAGACCATCGCGTGGTACCGCCAGCACCTCGCGGGCGGCGACGTTTCCTCCGACCCGGTGCGCCTGGAACATGCCCAGGCGATCGCCTCGTAGGCCATGGATGGGAGCGGCCGGGTCTTCATGACCTTGGGAGGGGGCCTCCGAGTGCGGGGCCCCCTGGCCGGGCCTCACGGATTGCTGAAGGTGCCCTCCGGTGCAGTGGCGGACCACGTATTGATGCGGACGTTGAGCGCCCGGAACTGAAGCGACGTGGCCCAATCACCCATCAACACGATGAAGTTCGGCGTGGTGAGGACCCGGCCATTCACCGAGCGCTCGATGACCGTGCCGTCCACGGTGGTCCGGACGCCGTAATACAGGTAGGGGCTGCCAGTCGCGGGGGTGATGATCTGAGGCTGGAAGGCGGCCCCTGGGGTGGGTCCAGCGGCCGTGCCGTACCCCGCGCCGGTGATGACGGGAGTGAAGGCGCCCTGGGTGACGCCGTCCGGCTCCAGCGCGAAGTGTCCGAAGTCGATCGCCGCCGGCGCGTTGGGCGAGGCCTGGATGAGCCGCACCAGGGGCGCTGGCACCGCGTCCGGTGCGAACTCCTCCTTCACCACGGTCAGCCGGGTCTCTCCGCCCTCGGTGCCGCTCACCACGGCCAGGTAACGGCGGCCCGCCTCGAGCGGACCCGTCGAGGCCTGGGGCAGCACCTTCGCGGTGCTGTCGCCGGACACGGTGAACTCGAGAGTTCCGCCCGTCGAGGTGACCGGCAGATCGCCAATGGCGGGCGCGGCTCCATACCGGAGGTTGTTGGCGATGATCTGCGAGCCATGGAGGACCTGCAGGGTGGAAGGAGTCGAATCAGCCGTGGCTGGATTGACGGCGTGGAAGAAGTAGAGGAGCGGATCCCGCTTCAGACGGACAGCGCCGTCCCTGCCCGCGGGGATGAGCAGCAGCGCGGGGGCGCCTTCGTCCTGAAGGGTGCGTCGGTCATCGCCCGTGGTGATGGCGAACCACGCGCCCGTGGCGAGTGTCCCGGTCGGAGGGGAGAAGAACAGCTTGCCGCTCTGCGAGGGCGTGAAGTTTGGCGAGCCGATGACCGAGAGCCGCGAGGGGTTCGCCGGAACGGAGACGCCGCCCGTGCTCGCCTCGGCCGAATAGGGCTCCACCGCGGTGGTATAGGGCGTCGAGCCCGTCTCGTTCGCGAGCCGGCGGCTGCGGCCCGTTCCGGTGACTCGGTCGGCTGTCACGTAGCGGACGCGGACGGAGCCTGCCTCGACTGGCTCGAAAGACTCCTTCAACACCAGCACTCGAGGCCTGTCCATGCGGGTGTCCTGCCCGGCGTAATTGACATTCCCGGTGCCCACGAGAGTGAGGCGCTCCTTGTCCTCGAGGGTGATGGCCTCCGAGGTCGCCACCGGGGCCTCCGTGGGAGCCGCCTCCGCGTTGCGCACGGCGAATTGGACGCTCTCCCCAGGGGTCAACTCGAGCTCCTGGTAGGCCGTCACCGCGTCATCACCCGGCACCACCGGCGCAGCGAACAACTTCTTGCCCCCGACATAGACGTCGAGCTTGTACGGCTCCCACGGTGCGTCTGCCTTGTCACTGGGGTTGTTCTTCAAACCCAGATGGGCGTTGACGAAGCGGACGTACGCCTTGGGCGTGGGCGTACCGGCATCGGTGCCCCCATCGGCCGGAGGAACGACGATGACGCCTCCGTCGTTCCCCCCGTCTCCGGCGTCTGCCCCGCTTCCGCCGTCGGCACGGGTGTCACCCGCGTCCGTCTCATCAGGGGGGTTCTTCGAGCCGCCGTCGTCGCAGCCGGTGGTGGTCCCGGCCGTGAAGGCGAGGACGCTCATCAACAACCAGACACCCAGGACGTTTCTCTTCACGCTTGCTCTCCAACGGGAAAATCAAGGACAGACAACCGCATGAGGGGGCACGAGGCCGCGCCCCCACTTGTGGCTCATCGCTTGTCGCACTCGCTGCGCAGCGGGTAGACGCGGCCCTTGGACAGCTCGTCCCTCAGGTAGAAGTAGGCCATCACCCCCGCGTTGAACTGCGCGTGCTGGAGCCATTCCGAGACCGCGGCGTCATCCGTTCCGGCTTCAATCTCCGGGGTCAGGGGATTGTCGAGGGTGCAGATCTGCTTCCACAGGGTGGCGCCGCCGATGGCGGTGGGATTGCCGCTGGGGGGCTCGCTCGAGCCGGTGCCGAACTTGCCGGCGCGCACGAGATCACAGGCGCCGCGGGCGGCACCGAGCATGTTGGCGCCCCACCTGCCCCAATCCGTATCCCGAGGCGAGAAGTCGATGTCCACCTCGCCGTACTTGATCCAGGCCTGCATGAACTCGGGGGTGAACGTCACCGTGGTGCCACCCGAGGCCATCCACGCCAGGTAACGCGCACCGCCATGCGTGCCGAGCACTCGCTCGAACATGGCCAGGTGGGGCTCGCCCGTGGAGGAGGTGCCGAACAATCCCTTCACGAGGTTGGCCACGCGCGCCCCATTGAGCGCGACGAGTGTCTTGGCGGCACCACTCTGCCCATCACCCGCGCGCCCGTGACAATTGGCGCAGATGCCCTGGAACACCGTGGCCCCGGGGGTGGAATAGTAGAGCTCACCCCAAGGCTGCTTGGGATTGCCCAGCGTGTCCTTCATCCACGGCTCGATCGGAGCCGGCGGCGGGGCGCTGGTGTCGAAGGTGCAGCCGGGCTTGGGGGTCCAGAAGTTGGTGGGAATGCGCTTGCGGGCGAGCGCCTCATGCGCCTCGGAGATGGCGTAGCGGGTCAGGTACTCGAAGGGGGGCTGGCCGATGCTGGAGGCCCAGTGGGTATTGCGCGGCTCGTAGGGAACCTTGTCGGTGAAATCCTCGGAGACCCAGCGCACGTCCGGTGGATCCTGGCAGGTGTCCTTCACTGCGAGCTCCGCCTGGCGCAGGCGCTCCTGCCGGCGAGCCTCCTTCTGCTCCGTGCTCAGCCCGCTGTCCCGAGGCCAGTCGAGCGAGGCGATCCACCGCGCCACCAGCAGCGAGGCGCGGCAGTCCTGGCCGGGGACGTTGGCGGGCATGTGGATGATGCGCTCATCGGTGTCACGCGAGACGCGCTGGAAGAGCGTGCTGGCGGGGGTGGGGCTCCGCAGATCGGCGGCGAAGTCCGTCACCGCGAGGTTGACGTAGGAGCGCAGCCCGTTGCTCTCCTTCAGCGAGGTGGGGAACTGGTACAGGATGCCGCCCGCGGAGAAGTCGAGTGAGGCAATCGCCGGGTTGCTCTTCACCGCGAACCCGTTCGGGTTGTGGCACTGCGCGCAGTTGCCGATGAAATACCCCTGGAGCTCCAGCTCCTGCGTGTTGCGCGGGCGCTTGCTGCCGTACGTCTCCAGCTTGGGCAGGTCCTCGCTCGAGCGGATGCCGGTGAGGAGGCCATAGCTGATCAGCCGGTCCACCTGGGAGAGCTCATCCGTGAGCACGTCCGCCGCGGCGTCCACGCCGCCCGAGCCCCCGCTCCGCCGGTTGAGCTGCAGCGGGGTGAAGCCGAGGACGAAGTTCTGGCCCTCGGAGCCGGTGTGACAGTCGATGCAGCGGTGCCGGCCGGGGATGGCGTAATTGCGCGTGGCACCGGTGGCCTCGTCGGTGCGGTAGACGAGGACGCGGTCGGAGAAGCTCGAGCCATCGCGGTAGCGCAGATCATGCAGCTCCGCCACCGTCTCGTCCTCGTTCCAGAGGTATGTGCCGAAGAGCGAGTCCTTCCACGGCTGTCGCACGACGATGAGCCGGGTCTCGATCTTCCGGTAGCCCACGTGGCCCTGGGCGTCCTTCACCGGCTTGAAGAATGTCTTGTAGAAGCGGGTATTGGGCGGAATCTCGAAGCGCTTCGTCGCGGAGTCATACCGGATGGACTGACCGGAGGGCACGTGGACCTGACGCAGCTTCCTGGCGTTGTCGGAGAAGAGGGGATAGGTGGGCGCGAAGGCCACGGTGCCGTGACGAGCCAGCTTCTCCGCCTCGAAGGTCACGATGTCGGTGTCCGTCTCGGACAGGAAGCGGGGCAGGGAAGTGCGGCTGGCGAACCAGGCGTCCTTCTCCGGATCGCTGCCCAGCGGCTTGCGCTCGGGGAGGCAGTTGCCGAGGTCGGTCATCGCCTCGCCCACGTCGCGCGCCACCACCGTGCCACCGTCGCTCGTGCCTTCCTCCCGCACCTCGAAGGAGCCCTCCGGCGTGCCCTGGGCGAGCCAGGACGAGAGGGCCTGTCCCAGTGCCACCGCCTGCTTGAGCTGCTCGGCGGTGGGCAGGGGAGGCATGGCGCCCTGCGTGGCCATCCGGGCCATGCGGGGGGCGGTCTCCCTCAGGCCGGCGAGATCGGAGGTGTACTGGAAGCCCCCCACGATTTCGGGCGCCTTGTGGCACCTGCCGCACTGGGCGTCCACGCGCGCCTTCAGGTTGTCGAAGGTCTCGGTGACGACCTCTCGGGTCGCCGAGCGGCGCAAGGGAATGCGCTCGTGGGATTGCACCGGGGCACAGGTGGAACCCGTGGGCGTACCACCGTCACCCGCATCGGGTCTGTCCGTCTGGCCTCCGTCCAGGACGGCGGCGGGCTTCTCCGGGGGCGTACAGCCGCCCGCAATCGCAACCATGAACATGGACACACCGAGAGCGAGGCCCGGGGCGAGCCCATTCCTTGTCATCACCATGAAGCCGGTTCTCCTCCTGCGCGGCGCAACCCTTATCCAGGAATGTGGGCTCGTGTTTGACAATTCATCGTAACGAAAGCCGGGCTGGAATCTTTCAGCCCGGCTTCCTTGTCGAGAATGCGTGTTTGTTTACGGGACGGTGACGGCCCGGATCTTGCCGAGCTTGTGGGCGGTGCGCTCGGTGAACCAGAGGTGCGCGTCCAGGCAGTAGCGGCCCGGCGGGGCGAAGACGATGCCCGAGGGCCGGCTGTTCAGTGTGGGAATGGAGAACTCGGAGAGCTCCCCAGCGTAGGTGATGCGGCCAATCCGGTTGCCATTGAGCTGGGTGAACCAGAGGTTCCCATCCGGGCCGAGCGAGAGGGCAGAGGGCGAGCTGCCGGCGGTGGGCAGTGCGTACTCCGTCACGACGCCGTCAACGGTGATGCGGCCGATCTTGTTGCCAATCTGCTCGGTGAACCACAGGGCTCCGTCGAGGCCCGCGGTGATGGCGCCCAGCCCACTCTTGAGCGTGGGGACGTCGAACTCGCGGATGATGCCCTCGGGGGTGATGACACCAATCTTGTTGGCGGCCTGCTCGGTGAACCACATGTTGCCGTCGAAGCCCGGCGCGATGGCGCGCGGCTGGGACGAGGGGGTCGGCACGGTGAACTCGGAGATCTCCCCGGCGGGGGTGATGCGGCCGATGCGATTGCCCGTCACCTCGGTGAACCACACGTTGCCGTCGGTGCCCGTGGCGATGCCGGCGGGGCTGGAGCCGAGGCTGGGGAGAGGGAACTCGGTCACCACGCCGTCCGGTGTGATGCGGCCAATCTGGCTCACGGCCAGCTCGGTGAACCAGAGGTTGCCGTCGAAGCCCGGGGTGATCTGTTGCACGCCGGCAAATGGCGTGGGGAGGCTGAACTCCGTCGCCTGGCCGTCACGGCTGGCGCGGCCGATCTTGTTGGAGCCAGACTCGGTGAACCAGAGGTTGCCGTCCAGGCCGACGGTGATGCTCAGGGGCGCGGCACCGGTGGGAAGGACGAACTCCTCGACGGTGCCAACGGTGCCGTGGGAATCACGGCAGATCCAGGGCGGCGCATGGGCTCCCGAGAGGTTCTGGGCGAGCGCCGGGGCGGCGAGCGTGGAGACGACGAGGCACGACGTACCGAGGATGGAGCGGAGAGCGGAGCGCATGGGAATGTCCAGGGGTGAAAAAGGAATGGGGGCCGGAGGAGCAGGCGCTCCCCCGGCCCCGGTGCTACTCAGTGGGCGTGGTGGGGATTACAGGCCCTTGCACACGCCGGCGCCGCGGCCCAGATCGCCGCCGCAGTCGAGGGGGCTGACCGTGCTGCAGGAGACGAAGCCCTGCTGAACCAGGATGTTCTCGAAGTCCTGGGTGTTGGTGCTGTAGACCCAGTCATACAGGGCCTGCTCCTCGGACGACTTCGTGTAGTTCACGTTCTCGTTGAGGAAGAGCTTGCGAGCGAGCGGGTAGACGCCGGTGGTGTTGCTGGCGATCAGCTTGCGGATGTTGGCCGCGGTGGGAGCGATGCCATTCACATTGAGCGCCGCGTTGCCGGTGCGCTTGGCGGAGTCACCGGCGTAGCCGATGGCGTTGGTGTTGTTGGCCGTCAGCTTGCCGATGCAGGTGGTGGCGCTGTCGGTGGTGGCGCAGGGGGAGGGGTTGGAGGCGGACTCGTCATTGATGACGACGACGTCGGCGCAGAACGTGGTGCAGCCGAGCAGCGACTTGAAGGTGTCCGTGGTGCCGGACAGATCGTCACGGCGGTACTTCGCGATGGTGCCGGCGGTGGGGCGGCCCAGGGCAGACCAGTTGCTGACGCAGGTGGTGGCGCTGCCGGTGCCGTCACCACAGAAGACCTTCTTCAGGTCGGCGGTGGAGATGCTGTTGCTGGGAAGGGCGCTGTAGGTGGAGCTGCTGACGAAGGCGTTCACGGCGTCGAGCGCGATGACGTTGCTGGACTCGCCAGGGCAGCAGGCGCCGCTGGAGGCGGAGCCACCGGCACAGGTGCCCGCCTTGAAGTCGCGCGACATGGGGGCGAGCGTCTGCTGACGGCCGATGCAGAACGTGCCGGAGCCATTGCGCAGACAACCCTCGCCCACGCCCGAGCCCTTGCCCTCGACGGTCAGGCCGGCGCCGGACTGGACGTTGGCGGCGATGGTGGCCTCCTTGAGGGTGTCCGAGCCGTAGAACTCATTGTTGGGACCCAGGCTCTGGGACACCGAGGACGGCTGCTGCTCGGAGCCCGAGGACTGACCACCACAGCCCACCACCGACATCGTCACCACCACGGCGGCCGACATCACCCACTTCATCTTGTTCATGACGACTTCTCCGTGTTGCGAGGGGTCAACTGGCGCACGCGCTTCGCCCATGTGACTGTCTTTTGACAAGGCAAGGACTCTCCGCCGAGCGGTGCTGGAACGAGGGCTTCGCGAGAGAGGCGTCGAACCCGGTGGGGGCCGGTTTCGACGGGGCGCAAGGTGCCTCAACTCCAGGCTGCTTTGCGCTCCAATTGCGTCAAGATTCAGCCAGCAGCGGGTCACGTGTCACGGCTGTCTGCCGTGTCACGGATGTCTGTCATTGATTGTAACGGAGGGCGCTGGAGGTCGTTTCGTTGCAATCCCGTGAGGATTGCGGCTCCTGGCGAATGGGAACGAGGAAGCCGGGAGCGAAGTGGAAGCAGGGTCAGGGGAAGGATGGCGCCCTTCCCGGCACGGGCGAGCTCGGGGGCCGGTCCCAGGTAAGACCGGGAGTCCCATCGCGCGAAGCTTCCTACGACTTCTTGGTCGGCTCGAGAGTGCTGGCGTATTGGAAGAGCGCCTTCCGCCACATGTTTCGCTCCTCGTGGCCTGTATTGAGGCGACACAACTCGGCGGCAAGGGTCCAGTTCCTGGCCTTGACGGCATCGGCGAGCTCTTTGCGTTTCGTGCTAAGCGCGTATGCGCCGGCATTGTAGGAGAAGTCGAGAAGAGCACGGCGGACGCAGCGGGGATAGGTGTCGAAGTGTGGTTTGAAGACAACCTCCCTGAGCTGATAGATGAATTCCTGTTCGAGCCGCTTCCTCAGGATCTCACGAATATCCTGGTCGGAGAGGGCAATGGTCGGCCGTGACGCATACTCTGTAGCGTTCATCTTTGGTGGCTTGGCCGTGACGGCCCTGAAGGCCGCGTCGATCTCCTCCGGCGTCGCCGCCCTGGTGGCGTCCATGTTTCGGAAGGGCAGCTTCTTGGCTTCTTCTGCAGAACGAAGCAGGTTGCCGGCTCCCACCGTGACGTTGCCCTCGGTGTCCTGATACATGTACGCGACGACTCCCTCCCAGGCGGTGAGGTCGTTCCACATGTCGTCAAAGGAGAGCGGCGTCTTCTGATCGCCCGCATCGGGAGGCGGTGCCGGGAGCATATTGATGCCCGACTTTCGCCGTTTGGGACGAGGCGGGCGCTGCTGCATCGGGACTGCCTCGTACGAACAGATCCAATCGGCATCCAGGTCCCAGGTGAGTGCTTGTCCCTTGAAAAGGGAGAGCTTGCTGTCATCGAAGTCCAGATAGGGAGTGATCGGACCAGGCTTGCCGTCCCGAGTCGCTGCCGGGATCGAGAGGATCGCGAAATCCGGCGAGGGGGGCAGGGCGCCAGCGTCCAGTTGCTTGAAGAACCAGTGACGTTCTCCCAGGTAGCCCTCGAAGACGCCATCGTCTTCCAAGACAAGCCGGACGGCGGTGGAGTGGTAGTCCATGGGTGCCGGCTCGTGTGAAGTCGGCTGTACCAGGGCCACGTCGAGGCGGAGATCCGCACGCGGAGACACTCCCGAGATCTTTCCGCTCACCTCCCAGGTTCCCTCGATAGAGGGGGCGTACTCGACCTTGAACTCCTCGAGTTTTGGCTTCGGGACCGCGAGGAAGTCCTTCTTCTCGAGCAACAAGGTCGGTGTGCCACCGCTCCTCGTTCCCCAGAGCTGCCAGGCGAACTCGTAGCCTCCGGCTTCCTCCTCTCCGAGCTCCGCCAACTGGCGGCAGCTGTCATCCGTGAAGCCGATGGCCCAGCTTCGACTCCAGCGCGCCGCGTTCCACTTGTGTGTGAAGACGGTCGTGGGGACTCCGAGCGCGATCTCGGTCGACCCCTCATCGAGCTCCACCACTCGCAACTCGAGGTCCGCCTGTTGGAAGACGAGCGCGAAATCGGGCTTGAAGGTCACGAGCTCGCCGAAGAGGAGCTTCTCTGGCAGCGTGACCTTGATGTTACAGGGATTGTTGAACTCGATGGCCGGTTTGAAGACGGCTGGATCGGCGTGGGGAAAGTTCGGGGTGATGGAGTAGCCCAGTTTCCCCTGACCAATCAGGCGCTGGGCGATCAAATCGACCTGGGGGTTCTTGCCGTCGACCTTGACCTGGAACCGTCCGTTCGAATCGACGTTCATCGTTATCTTGCCGTCAACGGGATAGGACGAGACCTGTTCCCCGTGTGCCACCAGCCAGGTGAGTCCACAGGGATGTTCCTTGGGGGGGAAATTCCTGCACGAGCCCTCGATGGGCACCTCGAGGAGGAGAGACATCGGATTTTTGAACTTGAGCGTAACCCCCATCCCCGGCGGGTCGAATGTGATCGAAGTCCGCGGGACGATCACGAAATCGAGCGTGGCCCGGTAGCCCGCGCTCAGGTGGACGCTCTCGGTCTGTTTCACGGCCTGCTGGGCCTGGGCTTCGGCCTGTGCTGCGCTCTCGCTGGTGCTTGGCGTGGGCATGGTTCGAGATCGGCTGCGCGCCGGGGTTAGGGTACCAACGTCTGGGAGTTGAGCTCAGGAGCTGTCTTCACTTCGACGGCGATGCCACGAACGTCGACCGTGTCGCCCGCCCGGGTCCCCTTGGGACTCCAGGTGAAACGATACGTCCCCGGAGCCTTTTTCAGCTTGTCCTTGAGGAGATTGGCCTCGAACACCCCCGTGTCCTTGCAGTGTCCGAAGTGGGAGGGGTCGCTCTTGAGCGGGACCGTGTAGCGAATCAACTGGGTGATGGTCACGTCTTGCTGCCACTGGCCCGCATCATCCAATTTCTCGCAGGTGACGTGGAGGGCGATATCGGTGGGCATGAAGCTGGCCTTGCCCACGAATCGGATCTGCTTCGGTCCGACCTCGAAGGAGAACTCGTCGAGGCTCGGTTTGATCGTGACTTGCAGTGGCTTCGCGGGAGGAGGAGGCGTCGCTACCTTCCCAGGGACGGAGAGCTCGACCGAGAAGTTGAGTGCTCCGCCCCAACGGCCGGGGAGGACCTTGCCCTTCTTGTCCTTGAACAGGTCCCAATCCGCGCTGAGGGACGAGCCCGAGATATTGCCCTGACGGATCGTCTCTCCCATCACCTCGAGCTTGATGACGGGTTTGGCCGCCTTCCATTGGTTCGCGTCTCCGTAGAGGGGCACGTCCGTGTGGACCTTGCCGGCGCCCATCTTGATCGCGATCTTACCGAACTCGAATCGCGCCACGGGGGGTAGGAGCTTGTCGGCGACGACCTCGAGGAAATCATTGCCACAAGCAGCCTTGATGTCCTCCGCCGAGGCCTCGATCAGCTTCGTCATGTCACCCACGGGAGACGTCTTCCCGGCCAGCATCATATGCCCGCCGTTCGGAGCGATGAAGCGGGTGCGCACGTGAAGCATCTCATCCTCGGAGGAGAGCGCATTTTCGGCGATGAGTCCCAGGGCGGGGCCCGGATCGAATTGGAAGCCGAGCGGACCGGTTGCTGGCGGCGGCTCGTAGGAGAGCAGGATCCCTGAATCTGTCGCTGTCTCTACTCGCTCGGCCGAAAAGAACTCGGAAGCACGGAGCACCGCCAGTCGCTGTTCCATGGTGTCGAGGTCGGCTTTGGCGCCCGAGGCGGGGACGACGATGAGCGAGAGACCGTCACGCTCGAGGCGTTTGACCAGCATGGGAATGTCTTTTTCAGTTCTGTTCTTCGGCCGGCACGCGTCCCGCAACTCCTGGAGGCGCTGCGCCAGGGGAACGGCCAGTTGGAACTCCTTCTGTACGTTACCCACGAAAACGGCCCCGAAACGCCGATGCAACACAAAGTCTTGGAAGGAGAAGCTGGCCGTGACGCTTGGATTGCTCTTCTCCCTCTCTCGGCCAACGATGACGTCCCTCCTGTATTTGAGTCCACCTGCCACCCTGGTGTCGGCGGGTCTGTTCGCGACGACCGGGATCACGAACTTGCTGGGGGTTGACTTGTCCGTCAGGTCGGGTTGCTTCCCCTTGGGCGCCTGCCAGTAATCGAACAGGATGTAGCCAGCGACGGCGACAGGCCAGTTCGTGTCGCAGATGAAGTTTCCCGTGAAGAGCGGGCGGATGTTGCCATCCGTGGCGGAAGCGGCACCTCCCTTGCCGAGAGTGAATGTCTGTGAGATGTCGGGTTTGGGCACATCGAGCGCCGTCACACCGGTGGTGACAGGCTCGAAGCGTTGTTTGTTTCCATCGGTGGCGTGCATCCCCCACTTGCCCCAGAAAGGGAAGGGGATGTTCGCCTTCGCGACGCCCTCAATATAGGGCGTGCGGCGCAGCATCAGCGGCGCCGGTGGCGCGCTCGCCTCGCTTCGAGGGGTCACCCAGAAGATCACATCGGTCCCATTCGTGCCGTCAGTGGTGGCATATCCGTGCTGCACCAAGAGGGCATTCACCTCCATCCCCACCCGCTGCTCTGGTTCCTTCCAGAGCAGGCCGAGGAACAGCGGCTTCTGGGTGCTCTCGCTGCGTTTCAGCGTGGCAGGCGGCCATGACTTCTTGAGCTCGATGGCCTGCTTCTCGAGGAGAATGTCAATGAGCCACAGCGTGGTGACCGGGTGCATGTTGACGAGGTGAGCGTCCTCGGGCAGCAGTTGGTCGCCAGTGCCGAAGATGCTCTTCTCTTCGGCTTCCGTTCCAAGCACCGGAACCTCGCCGAAGGGATCATTCGCGTCTTTTCTACGGGACCACCAGCTCAGTGGCCGGAGGTTCTTCTTCCACGTCGCGAACTTGTCCGGGTCGCTGGTGTCCACGAGCGCGTCGACGTGTCCGGCTTTCTGGCGGGCATCGAGCTGGGCCTCGAGTCCCTTCGGCGTCCACTCGTTCACATGATCCAGCACGACGTTGCGCCAGCGATGGGCCGCGGCCTTCTTGAAGAGTGCCGTGCGGCTCTCAAGCCGTTTCGGCAGCGGATTCTCGCCCTCCGCCGGGGCGGGCTTGTCGAGGAAGATGTGCGGTGACCAGAGCGAGAACTCGTCCGCCTCCGCGGGCACATTCAGCGTGACCTTTCCCTGGTCCGGCCTGATCTGGATGCGCTCGGTCTTGAATGGGGCTTGAACTCCCGTCTTCCTGTAGGACACCTCGAGGATGCAGTCCCCCCCTGACTCCCCCTTGTATTGGTGCTCATTCTTGAGGGTGATATCGAGGGGATAGGTGAAGGGCTCGGCTGTGCTGCCTTCGCTCGAAAAGAACGTCTGGCCGTCGTTGAAGGACTTCGAAACCTCATCACCGTACGTGTCCTTCAGCAACTTTTCGACAATCTTCCACCCCGCCTTCTCGAACACCTCCCGGATTTCGTTGGGGGCGTCGTGGTTCTGCGCTGAAGGCATTTCCAGGAAGTTGTTCTCCCGCCCCTTCGCTTCACCGACCGGCATGAGAAGCTTGTTCAAGTCACCGGCTTTGTTTCGGAGGAACTGGATTCCACCTTCGTCGCTGGCGGGGGAGAACAGCTCCCAATGCAGGTACTTCGGCAGCTTCGGCGGCTTCGGTTGCCGCGGTTGTGAGACGCCTGGGGAGGGGGCGCTGGTTTCGAAAGGAAAGCCTTCGGTGACGAAGCCGATCGTTTCACCCGCGGCTACGGGGAAGAGCGCGCGATCAAAGGTGACAACGGCCCCCTCCTTGAGAGCTTGGATGGCCTGGCTGACGTCCTCGGGGATGGGCTTGCACAGGGCTAGGGTGCGCTCACCCTCCCGGATGGGCAGTGGTGTTTTGAGATCATGCACCTTGGTGGCCGCCGCCTCCGGGTTCAGCGGCTCCTGGGACCAGAAGGTCTTGCCCACGTCTGGGCTTTTCGGATCGAGATTGACCACCCCGCCGAACTGCATCTTCAAAAGGGACGCCAGCCAGGGGGCCTTCTCGAATCCCTGGCTGTCCGGTCCCCATGCAGGGGGCGCGAGATGCATGTAGAGGCTGTAGAGCGGATGGGGCTTCTCGGGCTCGCCGCTCGGCGCTGGGGCTCCAGCGGCCCCGCCTGTGGAACTGTTGGCTGACTTCCCCACGAGCTCGTGCCGGACCAGGGCGAAGCCCAGATGGCGTCCCTCCGACACATAACGGACGTCGGGATTGTCTCCACCTGTTCCTGGGGCCATGAGACGCGCGGCCACGATGTACCCTGGCATGGCCGCCTGGACCGGGACCTTGGCGTCCACTGGTTCGGGCTCCAGATGCACGCCGCCGTGCAGGTTCTGTTGGAGACCCAGCGGGAAATAGCCTCCATTCCCGCGCTCATTCAGGACGTAGTACTTGAGTGGCGATTCGCGCTTTTGCGCCGCGCTGAACGGGAAGAACACCTGCGGCGGCTCCTCATCGGGGAGTCCCTCGATGGTGTCACGCAGGTATTCGAAGTGCATGTAATCGTCGTAGTAGCCGCCCCAGCTGAACCCGAAGCTCGCCAGGATCTCCACGATCCTTCGGGACATGTCGAAGCGCTCGCCGCCTTGGAAGGGATTGGTATCCCAGTTGATGTCGATCGCGGTGCCCCAGGAGTGGTTGGAGAGCAGATCCTTCTTGGCGGAAGTGCGATTCGAAAACGAGATGATCTCCTCGAAGGAGCCGCGCGCGCGATCTTGCTCGGCGGTACGACCGTTCCACGCACGCCAGAAGCCGTCTTGATTTCTGATCTCCGCGTATTCGGGGCGATTTGCGATCGCGGCCTGGACTTTGGAATTCTGTTTGTAGCGGAAGTAGTATCCACCCACTACGTAGATCACGTAGGGCAGGTTCTCGGCCTTGATCTTCTCGAAAGCCGCCAGCAGGAGATGCGCCAGTCTGCGATTGATCTCCACCGAGGCCGTCCCGCTCTTTTGCGGGCCGATGCCGGGCAGTTTCACTGAGACGATTTCGTTCTTGTGGAAGCTCTCGAGAATGGGGTTTCCGAAAACCCTTGTTGTCTTCTCGAACCTGCTCACGGCACTTCCGCGCTTCGGTTCGAACGCGTCGGGAATTCTTAGTTTGCCATAGAGCTTCTCGACGTCTTGCTCGGTGTTACAGACGTGCGTCGGCTCCTGATAAGGGTAGCTCGGGGCGCTCATGGGGTCTTGACCTCCAGGAACTTGCCCTTGCGCCACTTGAGCATCGACGTCTGCTCGCCGGAGCCCGCGATGCTGAACACGATTTCGGGGATGCCATCGTTGTCGACATCCTTGACCTTCATCAGTTCGGTATCGGGACCGTCGTCGTTGCTTCTATCAATGGACTGGAGCCGCTTCTTCTTGCGGACGTCATAGATCCGCAGGCGCACTTCAGTCCCAGACCCTGGCTGTGAATAGTAATGCTCGAATGCGAATACGTCCGGCGCTACAGGATAGATGCAGGTGTTGACCCGATTGGATTCGCAAGACGCGGCCACCGAGTCGGTCACCAGGTTCTTCATTCCATCGCACGACACCACGGTGACTTTCTTGGTGCGCTTGCCGCCAGTGCAACCCGTGTCCGTTCCTACCAGGAGCACGCCGTTCTTCTCCAGAATCCAGGAGGAGGGATCGATGACGGGGTTTCTGCGATCGATCTTGCAAATGGGTGATTCGGTTACCAGATACGCACCGGGACTCGTGAGAAAAGGGGGGTAGGAATTCGTGTAGAGGTAGGTCATTTCGGTTTCCACCTTCCTCAACGCTTCCTCGCCTTCCTTCCTGTCACTGAACCTGCCGATTGCCCGGTAGACCTTCCCCCTTTCGCCAAAGAGATAGCGATCTCCGGGCAGTTCATAGGGTGCCATAGGTTGACTCGGATCGTATGGCTGCAGTGGCTTTCCATCGTTCTTCCGTTTGCCAATCTGGACGATGAAGCTCTGGCCGTCCCAGTCCGAGTCGCAGAGCCGCGCCTCGTCCGCACGTCCCTGGCCGGGTGCACCGAGCGCCACAAGGGCGCACACGGTCGAGAGGGTCCACCGCCCAACCGGGGAGACGCGAGAAGTACGTTCGTTGCCAGAGGTCATTGGGAAGGGCCTTTCTGAATCCATGTTGGGTGCGACGCGGGTCGCACGCGGGAAATTCGGTCGGAGAGGGTGGGATTACTCCAGACGTTCGAGCACCTGGAGCACGCCTTTGGGCCGGGTTCGGGTCAAGACGAACACGGCGATGTCGGCCGCGGTGCCGCCGGTAGGCCCCATGCTACGGTAGACGATGACGTCCTCGAAACCGTCGGCATTGAAGTCTCCTGTCGCCCACCACTGCACGAAGCCCGCGTAGTCGTTCCCGCGCACGGAGAGCTGACGCCACTTCTCCTCTTGGGGGCCCGCCTCGAACCGCAGCGTTCCGTCGTAGTCGTGCCAGGAGCGTCCTTCGCGCTGGGCTCGTGCGATGTCCCCGAGCTCGTCGTCGGAGATCGCGGGTGCCAGGGCCGCCGGGAGCACCCCGTCGGGCTTCTTCACCGTGAGCACGTCCCTTACGTGGCTGATGCGTGAAGGCCGCGCCGTGGTGATCATTCGCAGGACCCGGCACGCGAGCGCCTTGTTCTGGAACGAGTAGGCATCGGGATCATTCTCGTATTGGACGTCGTTCCTGCCGACCCCGTCCAGGTCGGTACACCGACGAAGCTCGCGCGCACGCCTTCTCGGCAGCCGTCCCTCGCGAAGCTCCCACGCGGATTTCCACTCCCGCGTCAGGGCCGTGGTGGCCTCCGACGGAGAGGAGATATCGAGCCCCGGCATCACCTGCACGGCGAGCTCGCTGACCTGCGCGGGGGCTGTGTTGTCTTGCGTGGGGCTTGCACTGCAGAGCCCCCGGTTGAACTCGATCGCCTTCGCCACTCGCGACTGGGGCTCGAGCTCCTTGGGCGCCTCGTCGAGTACCTGGAGGCAGATGTCCGGGTGCCCGGCTTTCAGATTCGCCAGCGCCAGGTCGGACACCAGCCAGCCCCGGTCCTTGGCGTCGAGAACCCCCCAGCACGACTCTTTCGCTCGCTGGAGTGTCTCGACGGCTTCCGCGTACCTGCCCGCGCCGTAGAGTTCCTGGAAGCGCCGCCGGCTCCTGGCGTAGTCGCTCTTGGAGCAACTGGCTCTACTCGCAGCGGGTTCCGCGGCACGGGCCTCGGTGAGGAACAGCATCGCCGCGAGGAAGAAGGCGGAGAGGAAGATCGGCTCAGCTCGCCGTCCGGGTTTTCGTGCTCCGGCCCCCGCGCTGCGTGCTCTGTTCGTGGTGGTTTCCATGCGAGTCACTCAGCTCGGCCGTGGATCCTACCTCTGGTCCAGAGCCATAGCTTACCCGCACGGAGCCAGGACTCCATGGACGCGATGGATTTCCTCGCGCCCGTGGACTCCTGGCGTTGTATCCCCTTGGAGCTTTACAGGGGGCGCGCTACGCCGTGGCGCCGCGCACCACCTGCAGCAGTTCGCCGGAGTCGATGAGCTCGCAGACCGCCTCGATGTCGCGGTGGATCTCCCGGTCCTTCTCCATGGTGGGCACGCGGCTGCGAACCAGCTCGTGCGCCGCGCGAGGCCCTCGGCCCGCCTTCACCGGCAGCCGGTAGTCCAGTGCCTGGCTCGCCACCAGGATCTCAATCGCGAGGCACGTGCGGGTGAAGTCCGCCACCTGTCGGCCCTTGAGCGCCGCCGTCATGCCCATGGACACGTGGTCCTCTCGGCCCGCCGACGACGGAATCGAGTCCACCGAGGCGGGGTGGCACAGCACGCGCGACTCGGCGACGAGCGCCGCGCTCGTCACCTGCGCAATCATGAAGCCCGAGTTGAGACCCGAGTTCTTCGCCAGGAACGGCGGCAGGTTGGACAGCGCCGGGTTGACGAGCTGCTCCACGCGCCGCTCGCTGATGGACGACAGCTGCGTGAGCGCCATCGCCGTCACGTCCATGGCCAGCGAGATGGGCTGTCCGTGGAAGTTGCCTCCCGAGACGATCTTGCCCGTGTCCACGAAGACGAGCGGGTTGTCCGTGGCGCTGTTCACCTCGACCTCGAGGATGCGCCGGGCGAAGGCCATTCCCTCGCGCGCCGCGCCGTGCACCTGGGGCATGCAGCGCAGCGAGTAGGGATCCTGCACCTTGCTGCAGTTGACGTGCGTCTCCACCAGATCGCTGCCCGCCAGCAGCCGGCGCAGGTGCGCGGCCACGGCCTTCTGGCCCTCGTGGGGGCGCACGTCCTGAATCTCCGGGATGAAGGGCTTGTGGCTGCCCAGCAGGCCCTCCAGCGTCATGGAGCCGGCGAGGTCCGCCACATAGGCGAGCGTCTCGGCGCGCAGCTGGAGCAGGGTGCCCACGGCACACATCGCCTGGGTGCCGTTCACGAGCGCAAGGCCCTCCTTGGCCTCCAGCACCACGGGCTGAAGTCCCGCGCGCTCCAGCGCCGCACGGGCCGGCATCCTCTGGCCCTGGTAGAAGGCCTCGCCCTCGCCGATGAACACCAGCGCCAGGTGCGCCAGCGGCGCGAGGTCTCCCGAGGCGCCCACGCTCCCGCGCTCGGGCACCACCGGCACTACGTCCTTGTTGAGCATGTCCAGCGCCAGCTGCAGCGTCTCCAGGCGGATGCCCGAGTAGCCCTTGGCGAGCACGTTGCACCGCAGCAGCAGCAGGGCACGAGCCTCGGGCAGCGACATGGGCGTGCCCACGCCGGCCGCGTGCGAGAGGATGAGGTTGCGCTGCAGCTCGCGCAGGTCCTTCTTGTCGATGCGCACCTCAGCCAGGGTGCCGAAGCCGGTGTTGATGCCGTAGGAGGGGGTATCCCCGGCGGCGACCCGGTCCACCAGCTCGCGCGAGGTCCGGACGCAGGCTTCGGCCTCGGGGGTGAGCTCCACGAGCGCCTCGTTGCGGGCAACCTGCAGGATCTCCTCCAGTCGGAGGGTGTCTCCATCGATCAGAAGTCGGGGGCGGTACATGTGTGGCTCCGGAAGCTACGGGGCGTGGGGTCCTGGCCCCGGGGCGCCCCCTATATCTCAACAGGCGGCGGGTCGCAGCCCGTCCGCTCGGTCACTTCTTGAGGGAGCTTTTGACAGCCGAAAGGCAGCTCACTACCGTGACGCGCCGTTCCAAGGAGGAACCAGCCAACGTGGCACTAATCGTCCAGAAATACGGCGGAACGTCGGTCGGTGACATCGACCGAATCAAGAACGTGGCCCGCCGCTGCATCGCGGCGCAGGCCGCTGGGAACGATGTGGTCGTGGTGGTGTCCGCGATGTCCGGCGAGACCAACCGCCTCTTGAAACTCGTTTCCCAGATCACCGAGCGGCCGAGCGAGCGAGAGCAGGACGTGGTGGTGGCGACCGGCGAGCAGGTGTCCATCGGCCTGGTGGCCATGGCCATCCACGCGCAGGGAGGCGAGGCAACCAGCTTCCTCGGTCACCAGGTGCAGATCGTCACCGACAGCACCTTCTCCAAAGCGCGCATCAAACGCATCGACGCGGAGAAGATCGTCGAGGCGCTCAAACAGAAGCACATCGTGGTGGTGGCCGGCTTCCAGGGCCAGGACGAGCAGGGCAACGTCACCACGCTGGGCCGTGGCGGTTCGGACACCACGGCGGTGGCCCTGGCCGCGGCGCTCAAGGCGGATGCCTGTGAGATCTACACGGATGTGGACGGCGTCTATACGACGGATCCCAACGTGTGCCCGCCGGCGCGCAAGCTGAACCGCATCTCCTATGAGGAGATGCTCGAGCTGGCCAGCCTGGGCGCGAAGGTGCTGCAGATCCGTTCGGTCGAGTTCGCGATGAAGTACAAGGTGCCGCTCTGGGTGAAGTCCTCTTTTTCGGACGATCCGGGCACGTTGGTGTGTGAGGAGGACAAGTCGATGGAGAACGTGGTTGTCAGCGGCATCGCCTACGACAAGAACGAGGCGAAGATCGCCATCAGTGGTGTGCCGGACGTGCCGGGTGTGGCGGCGAAGATCTTCGGGGCGCTCGATTCGCAGAACATCGTGGTGGACCTGATCGTCCAGACTGCCTCGAAGGATGGTCGCACGGACCTGTCCTTCACGGTGGGCAAGACGGATCTGGCCAAGGCCCGGGAGACCGTGGAGACCGTGGCCCGCGAGGTCAAGGCCGGCGGCGTGGAGACGGATGGCGATGTGGCCAAGGTCTCCATCGTGGGCGTGGGCATGCGCAACCACTCGGGCGTGGCGGCGAAGATGTTCCAGCTGCTCGCCAGCGAGGGCATCAACATCCAGCTCATCTCCACCTCGGAGATCAAGGTCTCCTGCCTCATCCACTCGAAGTACACGGAGCTGGCCGTCCGGACGCTGCACACGGCGTTCGGTCTGGACAAGCCTCCCGCGGCGAGCTGAGCCGTGAACCGGACCGGTGCGCTCGCGGTGGCCTCGCTCGGGCTGTTGGGCCTGGGCGTGGTGGCTCGCGGCCGCTGGCCGGATGCCTCGCCCGCGCTGGACTGTGAGCCCGGCGCGGTGCGGGTGGTGGACGGGGTCGCGAGGTGTGGTGACGGTGCCGCGCCCTCCGCCTCGCAGCGCCTCCTGTTGGGGCAGAAGCTGGACCTCAACTCGGTGGCCGAGGGAGAGCTCGCGAGGGTGCCCGGAGTGGGGCCCTCGCTCGCCCGGCGCCTCGTCCAGGCCCGCGAGACCCGGGGCCGTTTCGTCTCCTGGGAAGAGGTGGCCTCCGTGCCAGGCGTGGGGGCAGCCCGGTTGGAGACCCTCCAGGCGACGACCGAGTTACGGTAGGAGCCACGGCCCCGAGGCGTGTGATAAGCACTCTCCGTGCAGATCTCCTGCCCCCAGTGCTCGATGCAGTACGCGCTCGACCCCCGGTTGCTTCCGCCCGGGGGTGTTCCGGTGGAGTGCACCCGTTGTCGCCACGTCTTCATCGCCGCACCGCCCGCCCCAGCGGCTCCCCAGAAGCCACCGGTGACCGGAAGCCCTGCGGTCCCTCGTCCCGCGCAGAACCCGAATCCCCAGGCGAACCCGAACCTGAACTCCACGCTGCCCTACGGCGCGGGCAAGACGGCTCCACAGCCGTCCATCGGGGCGACGCAGGCGTTTGGAGCGGTGCCGCAGGTGCCTCCGGTGGCTCCCGTGGCGCCAGCGGGCAACAGGCCTCAGCCCGCTCCGGCGGGGATGCCGCCGTCCGCCATGACGACGCAGGTGTTCGGTGCGGTGCCGCAGGTGCCGCCCGTGGCCCCGGTGGGCCCCAGGCCCCAACCCGCCCCGGCGGGGATGCCACCGTCCGCGATGACGACGCAGGCGTTTGGTGCAGTGCCGCAGGTGCCGGCCGCGGCTCCCGTTGGCAACAGGCCTCCTCCAGCTGCCAAGCCTCCTCCCGCGGCCAGGCCCCCTCCGGCGGGCGCCGCGCCCCCTCCCCAGACGACGCAGGTGTTCGGGGCGGTGCCGCAGCCGCAGGGCAACAAGCCTCCGACTCCGTCCACGGCGCAGTTCCTGGTGGTCGGAACCGAGGGAGTCGAGTCCTCGGCGGGTCCCCGGCCCCAGCCGGCCAGGCCCCCCTCCGCGACGACGCCGCCCTTCGGCTCCACGCCGCAGCAGATGGCTCCTGGCGCCACCAGGCCCCCAGCGGGAAGTGCTCCCGCGCCCCAGACGACGCAGGTGTTCGGAGCGGTGCCGCAGCCCGGGCCCCAGGCTCCAGCGGCCCCTCCGCCTTCCGCGGCCACGACCCAGTTGTTCGCGAGCGTTCCGCTCCCCAGCACGCAGGCGGGCGGCACCCAGGGGCCGCAGCCCGGACAGACGGCGGCGGGTCCTACTTCGCAGCCGCCGGGCCTGACGCCTCGGGCCACGACCCAGGATCGGCTCCCCGCGGTTCCGGCTCCGGATCCCTTCCGGTCCGAGCCGATGGTGGGGGTCGCCGTGGGGACGCCCATCGAGCTTCCCGATGAGATCCTGGACCAGTTGAACCGCCCGCTCGCGGAGCTGATGGCGGAGGGGTCCTCGTCCGAGGACCGGGGGCCCGTGCCCGTGGTGGGGCAGTCGGGGCCCCTGGGTCCGGCCTTGTCCAAGCCGCTCGAGCTGCCAGCGGAGCTGCTCGATGGGTCCGTCGACATCAACCAGAAGGGAAGCCGCGACAAGCGCCCCGAGTCCGGGCTCAAGGGGCGGGGTCTGCTCATCGCGGGGGGCGTGCTCGTGCTCGTCCTGACGGCGTTCCTGACCTCGCCGGCCTGGCTCACGAAGTCCGACGCCCTGCCTCACGAGGCCCGGGCCGCCAAGGACGAGGCGGTGGCGCTGCTGCGGCGCGACGACGCGGCCTCGAAGGAGGAGGCGCTCACCCGGTTGAAGGCCCTGTCGGCCGCTCACCCGCGCAGCGTCGAGTTGCAGGCGGAGGTGGGCGTCGCGCTCGGCATGCACCTGGACGACACCCAGGCCCGGGTATCCACGCTCAAGGAAAAGGCGGTGCGGTTGCAGTCGCGGATCAGCCTCCTGACGCAGGCCCAGAAGCCCTTCGACTGGCAGAGCCGCGTCAATGCCATGCGCGAGGAGCTGGCCGCCACGCAGCGGGAGCTGCTCCCGATCGAGGATCGCGGCAAGGTGCTCTCGAAGGATGCCGTGCAGGCGCTGAAGCTGCTGGAGTCGGCCCCCGAGAAGGAGTCCCGGGAGGACGGTCTGGCGCGTCTTCGGGGTCGTGCCCTGCTCAATGGCTCCCTGGGTGGGGACGAGGCGCTCGGCATGGCCGTGAAGCTGTCCCAGGCGGATCTGTCCGACTGGAGCACGCTGACGATGGCCGAGTACGTCCTTCATGGCGCCAAGCCCTCGGAGACCCAGGTCAAGGAGGCCGCCGACTCGCTGGAGCGGCTGCGCGAGAAGGACAAGACCTTCCTGCGCGCCTACGTGTTAGGGGCGCGCATCGCCCTGCTGCGCAAG
Source organism: Vitiosangium sp. GDMCC 1.1324 (assembly GCF_003044305.1). GTDB lineage: Bacteria > Myxococcota > Myxococcia > Myxococcales > Myxococcaceae > Archangium. Next base: position 146,603 of record NZ_PZOX01000025.1, read on the forward strand.
GAGCCCGCCGCCGCGCAGGCATTGCTGGACACCGTCATCACCCTCAACCCCAAGCACGAGCTGGCCAGGCAGCTCCATGCGCATGCCCGGGAGGTGGCGAAACAGGAGCCCGCACCGGCGCCAGCTCCCGAGCTCGAGTCCACGCCGTCGTCCGCTCCCGACGCCAGCACGCCTGGGTCCGAGGCCACTCCCACCTCGCCCGACCCGGAGGCCACCACCCCCACGCCCGCCCCCGAGGCCACCCCCACGCCCTGACCCGGGGTGGTCATCCGCTGACCCTCGAGTGGAAAAGAAGTTCCCACTCCCCGCGAGCGCCGGGTGCTTGCACGCTCGGGCTGGAGGGCAGGTTCCGGTCCGGGACGGCGGTATGTGCCTTGCTTGCCTCATGCCCCCGAGTGGCATGCGTTGAGGCGTGCCGAGGGCCGGGGAGGCTGGGGTGATGGCGGATCTGGTGTTCTGGTGTGCCGCGGTGCTGCTGGTGCACACGTACTTTCTGTACCCGGTGGTGCTGTTCGCTCTGGATGGGGTGGCGCAGGTGCTGCACAACGTGCGCTACATGCGCTCGGGGGCGAGCCGGCGCCGGGGCGAGGAGCAGGCGAGCGAGCTGCCTCGGGTGAGCCTGGTGGTGGCGGCCTACAACGAGGCGAGCTGCATCGAGGAGAAGCTGCGCAACAGTCTGGCGCTGGACTATCCGGAGAGGCGCTTCGAGGTGCTGATCGGCTCGGATGGCTCGACGGACGGGACGGACGAGCGGGTGCTGCAGTGCACGGACGAGCGGGTGAAGCTGTCGGCGGCGCCGCGCGGGGGGAAGACGTCGGTGTTGAACCGGTGCATCCCGATGGCGAAGGGCGACATCGTGGTGCTGTCGGACGCGAACACGATGATTGAGCCAGAGGCGGTGACGCGGCTGGTGCGGCACTTCGAGGACCCCGAGGTGGGGGCGGTGTGCGGGCAGCTACGGCTCTACAACCCGACGAAGGCCGAGTACGAGGAGAGCGCGTACTGGACCTATGAGTCGCTCATCAAGTTCTACGAGGGCAAGCGCGGGGCGGTGGTGGGGGCGAACGGGGGGCTGTACGCGATCCGCCGCTCGCTGTTCAACGCGCTGCCGCCGTCGACGATCGTCGACGACTTCGTGATTCCGCTGCGCATCCTGGAGAAGGGCTACAAGGTGGTCTACGAGCCCGAGGCGGTGGCGCACGAGGAGACCACGGAGGACTACGGGAAGGAGTTCGGGCGGAGGGCGCGCATCGCGGCGGGGAACTTCCAGAGTCTGAGGATGGTGCCAGGGCTGCTCTCGCCGCTGTCGGGCTTCCCGGCGTTCGCGTTCTGGTCGCACAAGCTGCTGCGCTGGTGCGCGCCCGCGCTGATGGCCCTGGCGTTGGTGGCGAACCTCTTCCTGCTGAACAGTCCTCTCTACCAGCTGACGCTGGCGGGGCAGGGGCTGTTCTACGGGCTGGCGTACCTGGGGAAGAAGGGCGCGCTGAGGGGCTCGGCGCGGCGGGTGGCGTCGGTGGCCTACTACTTCGTGACGATGAACCTGGCGATCGTCGTGGGCTTCTGGCGCTTCCTGCGCAACTCGCAGCGGGCCGCGTGGGACCGGACGGCCCGGGCCTCGTCGTAGGCCTCCCTCCGCCGTCACCACGCGGTGTGGCGGTAGTCCTTGAAGAAGTTGCCCCACACGTACTGGCGGGTGTTCACCGAGGAGATGACCGGATCCACCACGCGCGCCGCGCCATCGACGATGTCCAGCGGCGGCTGGAAGTCGAGCTCCTGCTGCTTGCGTTCCGCGTGCATCGCCGGGTCCTCATCGGTGACCCAGCCGGTGTCCACCGCGTTCATGAAGATGCCGTCCTTCGCGTAGTCGGGCGCGGAGGTCAGCGTCATCATGTTCAGCGCGGCCTTCGCCATGTTCGTGTGCGGATGCTTGTCCGTCTTCGTCCCGCGCGAGAAGCTGCCCTCCATTGCGGAGACGTTCACGATGTGGCCGGGCTCGGAGCGGTCGCGCGTCATCAGCGGCTTCAGCTTTCCGCAGAGGATGAACGGCGCTACCGCGTTCACCAGGTGGACCTCCAGCATCTCGGCTGTCGGAACGTCCGCGAGCTTCATCCTCCAGGAGTTCATCCGTCGCAGATCCACCTGCTGCAGGTCCGCGTCCAGCCGTCCCTCGGGGAACAGGGCGCGCGTGTCGCCCTCCTGCTCGAGGACGTACGGGAGCAGCGACAGCGCGGCGGACGAGTGGATGCCGAGCGCGGGATCGCTGCTGCGCCATGTGGGTACGAGCGTCGAGGCGTCGATGCCACCTTCACCGAGGGCGGGCTGTACCGCTGCGACGCACTCCTCGTGTCCGGCGAGGAGCGGGCGCAGCTCCGCCGGGAGCTCGTCGAAGCGGCGCTGTTCGCCCTCCAGCAGGTGCGCGTAGAAGCCGGGCGGACGGCGCACGGTCTGCGCCGCGTTGTTGATGAGGATGTCCAGCCGGTGGTGCGCCTGCTCGATGTGCCGCGCGAACAGCTCGACGCTGGGGGCGTGCCGCAGGTCGAGGCCGTGGATGTGCAGCCGATGCGACCACGCCGCGAAGTCCGGCTCTCGCACGTAGCGATGCGCCGCGTCTTTCGGAAACCGGGTGGTCGCGATCACCCGCGCTCCCGAGCGGAGCAACATCAGCGATGCCTGATACCCGATCTTCACGCGCGCGCCGGTGATCAGCGCGACCTTCCCGGACAGCGCCGCCCGCTGTGTCCGCTTCGCGTAGTTGAAGTCCGCGCACTCGCCGCACATCGAGTCGTAGAAGAAGTGCAGCTTCCGGTACTCGACCTTGCAGACGTAGCACCTGCGCGCGACCTCGAGGATCCGCTCTGGACCCTCCGAGGGCGGCGGAGGCGGAAGTTGTGGCACCGTGAACACGGCGGCACGGCGCAGCGCGCGGATCTCGGTCGTCGCGCGGACGCTGCGGTCGTGCGCGCGCTTCGCCTGCTTCCGCTCGCGCCTCAGCGCCTTCGCCAGCCGTGTCTTCGTGTCGCGATCCGGGTGCACCACGTTGCCAGCGGCGGTCAGGAGTGCGATCCGCTCCGGCTCTGGGAGACTCGCCAGCAGGATTCGGTCCGCGACGATCGCCTCGAGGAGGTGCGTGCACCGGCGTACCTCGTCCAGCGACAAAGTGGTCGGCGGTGCAGCGGTCGGTGGTGTCTGGGGTCTCTCGACGTCCTTCATGCCATCGGTGCATACCCCCCGCGGTAGCGCGCGCAAAGAGAAGAGGTGGGGTTGGGCTCGACGGGTGGGAGGGGGGTCGTGCGGCCAGGCCGTGGCTCTCATCGGGTGCCCACCGTCCCGAGGATCCCGTTCCGCCTCTGTTCGGGGGGGCAACGCGAACCCCGGCCGCTGCTCGCGCTCCGCTGGAGTCGGGCAGACTTGGAAGAAGGCCCTTGGGGCAGCGTCCATACCGGGGGGCCGGGAGCCAAGACGATGAAACACAAGGACCCGACGACCGTGGCCGTCCCTGGACCCGCGGGGCGACTGATGGCGACAGGAGAAGGCGACGGGGCGTCGGCCACAACCTGGACGAGGCCTTCGAGCGCTTCACGGGGCCCACCCACGCGTTGGCGGTAGACACCGGCCCTGAGACGTTGGTGGCCCAGCGACCCGAGCTGTCCCACTCCGTGCTGTCGCACGCGAGTCACTGGCTGATGATGGACTCGCCGCAGTGGCTCCACACGGAGTTGGTTCGCTTCCTCGGCCGCTGCAAGCCCAATCCCTGAGCGATGGGCCTACCGCCGTGCCACCGCGGTGGGCCCCGACTCGGGCAGCACGGAGCCGAACGCGGCGAACAACTGCCCGGTGAGCACGGGCACCTTCCCGGCCCCGGGCGCTCGCAGCATGTCGTTGAGCACCTCGCCGGTGCGCGGATCCCTCCGGAGGCTCGGCTTCGCGAGGTTCATCCGGTAGCGCACCACGCCGCGCTTCACGCGGTGGATGACGACGACGGTGCCATCGCTCTCAATCCCGTCCACCAGCCCCACGTGCGTGAGCCCGTCGTTGCGCCGCCCGTCGCGGTTCTGGTCATAGGTCTCCCGGAAGAACACCAGGTCTCCCGGCTTCGGCTGGCCCCGGGTGTACACGCGGCCATGGGAGCGGGCGTAGCGGTACATGGCGGTGACTCCATTGTCCCCGGTCACGCCGGCGCCGCGAAAGGAGACTCCGGCCCTGGAGTAGACGGCCTCGACGAAGCCGGTGCAGTCATTCGGCCACGAGCGCCCAGCGAGCCGCACCTTGCTGCTGCCCACGAGCCCGCGGGCCGCGGCGAGCACGTCCTCGCGAGAATCGGGTGGGGGAGGGCGCACCTGCTTCGAGGGGGCGGGCGAGGAGGCGGCCACGCTCAGGGGCGCCCGGGGCGCGGCGGCGGGCGTCAGCGGGCTGTAGCGGTAGCCGGAGGCGATCACCCGCCCTCCCAGGGGCATGCCGGTGGCGCACCCCGTCATCACCACCAGTCCCGCGAGCAGTATGCAGAGCCTCATGTCGCGACCTCCCTGTAGCGAGTCCAACGGGGACGATGGTCGGGCGGAGAAGGGGTGTCGTCAAAAAACCTACCCAGCCAGGCGGGCGAGGAAGCGCGGGTTTTTCACCCGGGGACGTGGTGGTAATGCTGCGGCGATGCGCGAGCTCCGAGCCCTCTCCCTTGTGTTGCTGCTGACCGGCTGTGGCGTGCCCCGGGCGTACCAGCGGGCGCGGGACGCGGACACGGTGGAGGCGTACCGCGCGTTCCTGCGCGAGTACCCGGTGGGGGACGAGGCCGAGGCCATCGAGGTGCGCATCGAGGAGCTGGAGTTCCAGGAGGCCTCGAAGCTGCACACGGTGGTGGCCTACAAGCGCTTCCTGGAGGCGCACCCTGAGGCCCCGCAGGCGCGGGCGGCGAAGGCGCTGCTGGAGGGGATGCGCTTCAACGCGGCGAAGGAGGCGGGGACGGCGGCGGCGATGCGGCAGTTCCTGAGAGATCATCCGGACGGGGCGCAGCGCGAGGAGGCGCAGCGGCTGTTGAAGGAGGCGGAGCTGAAGGAGCTGTCCACGACGACGGACACGCAGCGGCTGCGCGAGTACTTGCGGGAGGCTCCGGACGATCCCCGGCGGCTGCAGGTGGAGGCGCGGCTGGACGACGAGAGCTTCACCCGGGCGGAGACGGCGGGGGCGTCGCAGCTGCTCGCGTACCTGCGGGACTTCGAGGCGGGGCGCTACCGCGAGCAGGCGAAGGTGAGGCTGCTGGATCTCGAGGTGGAGGGACTGCTCGTCTCGGGGCTGCTGGAGGAGGCGGAGGCGCGCGTGGCGGGGCACCCGCTGGGGGCGAAGTTGAAGGACTTCCCGGCGCGTCTGGCCCGGGCCCGTGCCGAGCGCACGGTGCTCCAGAGCCCGGAGCTGCTGGCCCAGTCCGCACAGGTGGGGTACTACCTGCGGAGCATCGACGACCTGAGGCGCGCGCTGGTGGCGCCGGACCCGATGGATCGTTGGCAGGCGGCGGAGGAGCTGGGGCAGCACGTGTCGGTGAAGGCGCTGGATCCCCTGCTGGAGGCGCTCCGCTCGGCGCGCAACCCGCTCGTCCGGCAGCGGGCGCTGGAGAGCCTGGGGACGGTGCTGCGCGCGCTGCCGAAGCCGGTGGCGGACTACGAGGTGGCGGTGCGGCTGGAGTCGCTGCGCGAGAAGGCGGGCAGCCCGGAGCTGTATCTGACCATGGCGGTGCTGCTGGATCTCTCGGGCCGGATGGGCGAGGCGGCCCCCGAGTACCAGCGGGCCTTCGAGCCGGAGGATCCGGATCCGGTGGTGCTGCGGCGCTGGGTGCAGATCCGCGAGGCGCGGCGCCAGTCCTTCTCGGCGGCGGTGGCGGCGCGGCAGCTCGCGCTGTGGGCGCTGAGGGTGGCGCGCGAGGAGTCGATCACCCCCGAGGGCGGTGTGCCGCTGGCGGCGGCGAGGAAGCTGTGCGCGGCGGTGCAGGGCGCGCGCTTCGCGTCGGAGGCCATCGCGGCGGCCCGCAAGACGAACACCGAGTTCCCCGAGGACCTGGAGGGTTTCGCGGTGACGGCGTCGGATGCGCTGAAGCTGTCGGAGGCGCGGCTGTCGGACGCGGAGCTGTTGCTGCGCGAGAAGACGCCCGGGGCGCGCACATGTGGAGACGACGCGGTCCGCGAGCGCCTGGTGAGCGCGGTGTCCGAGCGCCGCGAGGCCCTGCGCTCGGTGGGCACGAAGCTGCCGAAGCTGGCGCCCTTGCTGCTCGAGCTCGCCCGGGACAGGGATCCGTCCCCGGAGATCCGCGCCGAGGCCGCCTCCCGACTCACGGCGCTCCAGGTCCCCTGAGCGGATTCTTTCTTCCCCCCGACCGACCGGATCTCATAGGTCAGACCAACCGCTAGAGTGAGTCGCCGATGGCCACCCGCACGTACACGCTGAAGGCCGCGACGGCGACACCCGTGCCGCGCATCGACTACGCGCAGCTGCTCAACGAGGAGCAACTGCTCGCGGTGGAAGCGGGGGAGGGGCCCGTGCTGGTCATCGCGGGGGCGGGCTCGGGCAAGACGCGCACGCTGACGTTCCGGGTGGCGCGGCTGCTGGAGCGCGGCATTCCTCCCGAGGGCGTGCTCCTGCTCACCTTCACCAACAAGGCGGCGCGGGAGATGACGCGCCGGGTGGAGGAGCTGGCCGGGGGCTTCGCGGATGTGAGCAAGCTGCTCGGGGGCACCTTCCACCACGCGGCGCACATGCTGCTGCGCCAGCACGCGGGCGCCATTGGCTTCTCGCGCGACTTCACCGTGCTGGACCGCGAGGACGCGCGAGACCTGATGTCCTCGTGCATCGCCGAGCGCAAGCTGCCCCGGGAGCGGCGCTTCCCCAAGGCCGAGGTGGTGTTGGATCTGGTCTCCATGGCCGCCAACCTCCAGGTGTCGGTGGCGGAGGCGCTGGTGGAGCGCCGGCCCCAGTTCCTCCCGCTGGCCGAGGAGGTGCTCGCGGTGTCGCGCCGCTTCGCCGAGCGCAAGGCGCGCATGCACCTGATGGACTTCGATGACCTCCTGGTGATGCTCAAGCGGCTGCTCGTGGAGAACTCCATCATCCGCGCGCAGCTGGTGGACCGGTTCCACTGCGTGCTCGTGGACGAGTACCAGGACACCAACCGGCTGCAGGGCGACCTGGTGGATCTGCTCGTCGGCGAGCGCCGCAACCTCACCGTGGTGGGCGACGACTGCCAGTCCATCTACAGCTTCCGGGGCGCGGACTTCACCAACATCATCGACTTCCCCAAGCGCTACCCGGGCTGCGGCATCTTCCCCCTCACCCGCAACTACCGCTCGACGCCGGAGATCCTCCGGCTGGCCAACGCCTCCATCTCGCTCAACCAGCGCCAGTTCCCCAAGCAGCTCATCTCCTCGCGGACCCCGGGGCCGGTGCCGGTGCTGGTGCCCACCCTTGACGTGGATCAGCAGGCCGCCTTCGTGGCCCAGCGGGTGCTCGAGCTGCGCGAGGGGGGCATGCCCCTGGAGCAGATGGCGGTGCTGTACCGGGCCCACAGCCACTCCATCGAGCTGCAACTGGAGCTCACGCGCCGGGGCATCCCCTTCCGGGTGCGCTCGGGTGTGCGTTTCTTCGAGCAGGTCCACGTGAAGGACGTGCTCGCCTACCTGCGGCTGGTGGGCAACCCTCGCGACGAGCTGGCCCTCAAGCGCGTCGTCAAGCTGGTGCCCGGCATCGGCCCCGCCAAGGCCGAGGCCCTCTGGGAGGCCCTGCTCGCCCTGCCTCCGGAGCTCACCCTGGTGGAGGCCCTGGCCCGCCCCGAGCTCCAGGCCGAGGTGCCTCGCAAGGCGGCTCCCGGTTTCGGCCGGCTGATCCGTCTGTTGGAGCGGCTGGGGACCCCTGGGTCAACCCTGACACCGGGGCGGATGATCCAGGACATACTGGAGGGAGGCTACGGCGAGTATCTGCGGACGGAGTTTCCGGAGGAGGAGCGGCGCGAGGACGACATCCGCCAGCTGGCCGAGTTCGCCGGGCGCTTCGAGGACCTGCCGCGCTTCCTGTCGGAGATCGCGCTGGTGGCCGAATTCTCGGCCCGGGAGGCCACGGGCGAGGCTCCGGACGAGAGCCTCACGCTCTCCACGGTGCACCAGTCCAAGGGCCTGGAATGGCAGGCGGTTTTCGTCATCTCCCTGGCCGAGGGCCGTTTCCCCTTGCCCGGGGCGGCTCGGACGCCGGACGAAGAGGAGGAGGAGCGCCGGCTCTTCTACGTGGCGGCCACCCGGGCCAAGGACGAATTGGCGCTGAGCTACCCTATCTCGGCGGTCCTGCGAGGGGGTGAGCGGGCGATCCTCCGGCTTTCCCGTTTCATCGAGGAGCTGCCGGTGGGCGAGGAGGCACCCTACGACCGGCTGATCCTGGAGACGAGAACTGCGCAAGACGGCTCCTGACGTGATACAGAGTGGTACTCCAATGGCGGACAGACCTCGCATCATCGGGATTGATCTGGGAACGACCAACACTCTGGTCGCGTCCGTGAAGAACCGCATCCCGAAGATCGTCCCCACGGATCGCGGCAACCTGATCCTCCCCTCGGTGGTGGCGCTCTCCGGCAAGGGGGAGCTGCTGGTGGGTGGTGTGGCCAAGGATCAGATGGTCACCAACCCGAAGAACACGCTCTACGGGACCAAGCGCCTCATCGGCCGCAAGTATCAGTCCAGGGTCGTCGACGACCTGAAGGGTTACTTCAAGTACGACATCGTCGAGGCCCCGGACGGCGAGGCGGCGGTGACGATGGGCGGGCGCATCTACACGCTGCCCGAGGTGTCCAGCTTCATCCTCAAGCAGCTCAAGACGATCGCCGAGCAGTTCCTGGGTGGCCCCATCGACGAGGCCGTCATCTCCGTGCCGGCGTACTACACGGACAGCCAGCGCCAGGCGGTGAAGGAGGCCGGCAAGCTCGCGGGCTTCAACGTCAAGCGCATCGTCAACGAGCCCACCGCGGCGGCGCTGGCCTACGGCTTCAACCGCGGGTTGGATCAGAAGATCCTCGTCTACGACCTGGGCGGCGGTACCTTCGACGTGTCGGTGCTGCACCTGACGGGCAACGTCTTCGAGGTGCTCGCCACCGGCGGTGACACCTTCCTGGGCGGCGTCGACTTCGACAACCGGGTGATGGACTACGTGCTCGAGAAGTTCTGGGAGGAGACCAAGGTCGACCTCTCGCAGAGCCCCATCGCCATGCAGCGCATCAAGAACGCGGCCGAGGCGGCGAAGATCGACCTGACGCTCATCCCCAACGTGGTCATTGATCTGCCCTACATCGAGGAGCGCAAGGGCAGGCCGTTGGATCTGCGCATTCCCCTGACGCGCGAGAACCTCAACGCGCTCACCATGGACCTGGTGGATCGCACGTTCGAGATCTGCGACCGGGTGCTGGCGGAGAAGGGCATCAACCGCTCGGAGATCGACGAGATCATCCTGGTGGGCGGGCAGAGCCGCATGCCGCTGGTGCAGCAGCGGATTCAAGAGCACTTCGGCAAGCCGCCGCGCAAGGGCGTGCACCCGGACGAGTGCGTGGCCCTGGGCGCGGCGCTGCTGGCGGACTCGCTGGGCAGCATCGACTCGGTGACGCTGCTGGACGCGGTGTCCATGCCCATTGGCTACGCGCTGCCCAACGGGCGCGTGCGCCGGATCATCGAGAAGAACTCCATCATCCCGCTGGTGAAGAGCTTCCGGCTGCCGCCCCCGAAGGAGCCGGGCGCGCCCTTCATCGAGATGGACATCTTCCAGGGCGACAGCGACCTGATGGTGGACAACGAGTACCTGGGCACGCTGAAGGTTCCGGCCGAGGCCGCGGGGCGGAAGATCGACTTCCGGCTCAACGAGGAGTGTCTGCTCCAGGTCATCGTCGAGGAGCCGAGCGGCCCGAAGCGGATTGAATTGGCCACGCGGGACACCCCGGAGCTGCTCAAGAAGGAGCTGGCGCGGGTGGCCGAGGAGAAGGCCCAGAAGGCGGAGCAGGCGTCGTCCACGCCATCGTCCCACCAGGAGGGCAGCGGGTTGTTCTCCAGCATCAAGAGCATCTTCCGTAGGGGGTAGGCGGCGGCATGGCCAGGTTCCCGTCGAAGGAGTGGTGTGAGGAGGCGGTCAGGCTGGTGAACGAGGATCCAGAGCGTCCGCTGGCCGCCCAGGGGTGGCTGGGGGAGATAGGGATCATCGTCGACGCGGAGCCGGGCAAGCTGGAGCGGGCCTTCGTGGTGCACGTCGTCCCGCGTGATTCCCGCATCGAGAAGCTGCGGGTGCTGGATGCGCCGGACGACCTGGACGAGTTCGAGCCGGCCTACCTGGCGCGAGCGCCGTACACGGTGTGGAAGCAGCTCCTGCAGGGGAGCCTGGATCCCGTCGAGGCGGTGCTGCGGCGGCGCATCGCGGTGAAGGGGGACCTGCAGCAGCTCATCGAGCGCTTGAGGTTCAAGGGCATCGCGGATCGCGTCTTCGCCCAACTGAAGACAGAGTTTGTCGACGAGCAGTGAATGCCAGCGGGGGGCAGGCAGCCATGAGCATCCGTCAGAATCTGAAGAAGCAGGCGCTGGGCGTGTCGCAGAAGGCCGTGGAGAAGCTCATGGCCGACGAGCGACGGGCCATGGCGTTGGCGCAGGCGTTGGGCTCGGTGCAGCGGGGCAAGCAGGCCCTGGACCGCAGCCACGAGGAGCTGATGCGGGCGCTGAGCTTCGCGCCCCGGAGCGACTTCAAGGCCGTGGGCAAGAAGCTCTCCGGCCTCAAGCGTCGGCTGCGCGAACTGGACGAGAAGCTGGAAGAAATCGCGAGAGAATAGGCGTTGACACGGGGGTACACCGGGTGGCATTTACCCGCCCGTCGCTTCGTCGGGGGCGCATAGCTCAGCGGTAGAGCACTGCCTTCACACGGCAGGGGTCCCAGGTTCGAATCCTGGTGCGCCCACTCCCAACGAAAGCCGATAGCAGCAGGGCGCATAGCTCAGCGGTAGAGCACTGCCTTCACACGGCAGGGGTCCCAGGTTCGAATCCTGGTGCGCCCACACGATAGAGGCCGTGAGTCCCCAAGGGCTCACGGCCTCTTCGCTTTCCAGGGCCTCTACTTCGCCGCGGGCGCGGGCTGTTCGCGCGGCGCCACGGCCTTGTTCTCCCGCTCCTGCGCTCGCGCCTTCAGCAGCGAGGCCACGATGGAGCCGCCCAGCAGCAGGGAGATGATCCCCAGCGACAGCGCGGGCGGCACCTTCACCACGTCCACCAGCGCCATCTTCGAGCCCACGAACACCAGCACCGCCGACAGGCCCACCTTCAGATAGGAGAACTTCTCCACGGCCCCCGCCAGCACGAAGAAGAGCGAGCGCAGGCCCAGGATGGCGAAGATGTTCGAGGTGAAGACGAGGAACGGATCCGTCGTCACCGCGAAGATGGCGGGGATGGAGTCGAGCGCGAAGAGCACGTCCGACAGCTCCACCAGCACCAGCGACATGAGCAGCGGCGTGGCGAGCTTCCGGCCGTTCTCCAGCGTGAAGAAGCGGTCCCCGTCGAAGCGCGGCGTCGAGGGGATGGCCCGCCGCACCAGCTTCATGAGGGCCCCGTCCTCCGGGTGATCCTCCTTGTTGCGCTGCAGGAAGAGCTTCGCGCCCGTGAAGATGAGGAACGCGCCGAAGACGTAGATGAGCCAGTGGAAGCGCTCGAGCATCGCCACGCCCGCGAAGATCATCACCGCGCGCAACACCAGCGCGCTGAGGATCCCCCAGAAGAGCACCCGGTGCTGGTACAGCGCGGGAATCTTCAGCGCCGAGAAGATGACGACGAAGACGAAGATGTTGTCGATCGAGAGCGACTTCTCGATCAGATAGCCGGTGAGGAATTGCATCCCCGGTGTGGCGCCGAACTTCCACCAGATGCCCAGGTTGAAGATCAGCGCCAGGGAGATCCACACCCCGCTCCACGCCAGGGCTTCCTTGAACTTCACCTCGTGCGTCTTGCGGTGGAACACTCCCAGGTCCAGTGCCAGCATCGCCAGCACGAACACGATGAACCCCGCCCAGAGGGCGGGGCTGCCTATGCTCTGCATGTCCATGATTCCGTGTCTTTCGCTCTAGAGAGGGGGCCCGGGTTCAGCGGGCGAAGGGCAGGGCGCCGCTCCAGCCCCGGGCGGCCGGCATCCGCGAGGCCTGCTGCAGCAGCCGGCGCACGCGCTCCTCGGTGCGCGGGTGCGTCGAGAAGAGCGACAGGATGCTCTGCACCCCCGCGAAGGGGCTCACGATGAACAGGCTCGCGGTGGCCGGCTGTCCTTCCACCGGCAGCACCCTCGCTCCGGCCTCCAGCTTCTGCAGCGCTCGCGCCAGGGCCTCGGGGTCCCCGCTGATCTCCGCGCCCGTCTGGTCCGCCAGGTACTCACGCGAGCGGGAGATCCCCATCTGGATCAGCGTCGCCGCGATGGGCGCCACCAGCGCCAGGGCCAGCGCCTGCAGCGGAGACAGGCCATCCCCCTCGTCCTCATCCCGGCCGAGGAACATCGAGCCGAACATGCCCACCGCGTGCGCCAGGTACGTCACCGCCGAGGCCACCGCGGCCGCGATGGTGGACACCAGGATGTCCCGGTTCTTGATGTGCGCGAGCTCGTGCGCCAACACCCCGCGCAGCTCCCGCTCGTCGAGCACTTCCAGGATGCCCGCCGTCACCGCCACCACGCCGTGCTCCGGGTTGCGGCCCGTGGCGAATGCGTTCGGCTGCGCCTCGTTCATCAGGAAGACGCGCGGCTTGGGGATGCCCGCCCGCTGCGACAGCTCCTCCACCATCCGGTGCAGGCCGGGCGCCTGCTGGGGGCTCACCTCCTGCGCCCCGTGCATGCGCAGCACCAGCTTGTCCGAGAAGAAGTAGGCCCCCAGGTTCATCGCCAGCGACAGCACCAGCGCACCGATGAGGAAGCCCTTGCCCAGCGCGGCGCCGATTCCGATCAGCACCACGGACAGCACGCCGAGCAGCAGCAGGGTCTTGATCTGATTCTTCATGGCTCTCTTCCTCTCGGGAGCTCGGGCGCGCGCACCACACGCACGCGAAGCCCCAGATGCCTTGGGAGATAAGAGCCAGGGCAATCTTCGGCAAATAGGTAATCAGGACGCATCCCTTCGGAAAAAACGAAGTGGAGCGTGCGCTCGTCTCCTGTCCTCGGAGCCCGGGCGGGCGAGCTCGCCGATGTACCCGCGGACGGGATGATGCACTGTTGGCTTCTGTTCAGAAGCCCGCACCGGCTGGTCCCGATGTCCACCGGGCTTGTGAGCACCTGGCCGGTTGCGAGTGTCGCCGGCGAGCGTGGAGACCTCCGCGCCGCCCTGGCCGCGCTCGAGCGCGTCTCACGGCCCCCTCTCAGGGAGATCCCCCTCGTTGATCCGACTCCGACTTCTCTCCGCCCTTTGTGTCTCCTTCCTCCTGGGCTCGACTGCCGCCTGTCAGGCAGGGGACCAGTCGCTGGACTCGCAGAAGCCCCTGCCGGGCAACCCAGAGCCCGGAACGCCCGAGCCCACTCCGACCCCATCTCCTTCCACTCCGGAGCCGGCTCCAGAGCCCGCCCCCACTCCCGCGCCAACGCCTGAGCCGACGCCCGAGCCGGCTCCCGAGCCCGTGCAGGACAAGGACGTGTTCGGCGTCACCATGCTCTATCCGACGAAGCCGGGCGGAGAGACGTGGTTCCTCCAGGCCGACCCGCTGAAGGACTCGCGCTTCGATCCGCAGGATCCCATCACCCGCAACGCGGATGGCTCCTGGAAGATGAAGAGCACCCAGGTCCGCATGGAGGCCTTCACCTCCACCGGCTATGACGCGAAGAAGATTCCCACCTATGACCGGGACGTGCTGGCGAGCCGTGGCTACATGCAGGCCGCCAACGACTGGAAGAACGTGGAGATGACGGGCTTCGTGAAGGTGAATGCCGCCAGCAACATGGGCGACAACTTCGCCTGGTATGCCCGCGGTGGCCGCCACACCGACTCGCTGGCCTGCGAGGGTTCTTCCTACAAGGGCGGCTTGCACTATGACGGCCGCACCCGTTGGGAGAAGGAGTCCTGGCACGTGAGCTACGACAACGTGCCCTACAAGACGGCCACCTCGTCGCTCAAGGGCCGCTGGGTGGGTTTCAAGGCCGTCATGCGCAACACCTCCGTCAACGGCAAGCCCGCCGTCAGGTTGGAGGCGTGGCTCAACGACAATGCCGACAAGGTGACGTGGAAGAAGATCTACGAAAAGGTGGATGACGGTTCGTGGGGCGGCGACGCCGACCACTGCGGTGGCTCCGTGCCGGCCATGCCCATCACCTGGGGCGGACCCATCGCCACCTTCCGTTGGGACAGCGCGTCGGACGTGGATTTCAAATGGTTGAGCGTCCGGGAAATCACTGAATGAGTCTGGACGTCAGGCCCTACCTCTCATGATGGGTCAGGCGCGGGGATTTCCATCGTCCCCGCGCCTTTTTCATGCCCGGCGCCAGACTTCTGCTCGGCGCCGAACCCCTGGTTCGCACTCGGGGGTCATGGCCGCATCTCACCCCACAGCCCAGCGTTGCGGCGCCTCCAAGCGCGTGATGCGTACGTCTGGAGGTGTCATTCCGGGCCGATCCTCCCGGCCCGGATCTCGCGGGGGACCCATCCATGCAGATCACGTTCCTGGGGCATGCCGGCTTCCTGGTCGAAACCCAACACGCCCTGGTGGTCGCCGACCCGTGGTTGTCCCCTCAGGGGGCCTTCGACTCGGCCTGGATGCAGTTTCCTCGCAACCACCAGCTCGCTCCCATGGTGCGTCAGAAGCTGGAGCACTCGCCCAAGGAGCGCTTCCTCTACATCAGCCACGAGCACAAGGATCACTACGATCCCGACTTCCTCCGCACCCTCACGAAGCGGGACTTCACCGTCGTCATCGCCCGCTTCCGCCGCACGGCGCTCCGAAATGACTTCGAGGCCTATGGGGCCCGCCGCGTCATCGCCTGCGAGGACCAGCAGGAGGTGCCCTTCAAGAATGGTTACCTGAAGCTCTACCTCACGGACTCGGGAACCAACCGGGACTCGGCCCTGCTGATCCAGGCTGATGGGCAGAGCTTCCTCAACCTCAATGACTGCAAGGTCCACGACAGGTTGCCGGGCATCGTCGCGGAGGAGGGGCCGCTCGACATCTTCACCGCCCAGTTCTCGGGCGCCATCTGGCACCCCACCTGCTACGACTACTCGCGCGAGGCGTATGCGGAGCACTCGCGGCGGAAGCGTGCCAGCAAGTTCGAGGCGGTGGCTCGCGCCATCGAGACCGTCCGGCCTCGTGTCTACCTGGCCTCGGCGGGCCCGGCCTGCTTCCTGGATCCGTCGCTCTTCCACATCAACCTCGAGCCGGTGAACATCTTCCCCCGCGCCTCGGAGCTCTTCACCTTCCTCCACCACCGGCTGGCGGGGAAGACGCCGCGCCTCCTCGAGCCCATGCCCGGGGACGTGCTCGATGCGGGCATCGGAGACCTGATCTCGCTGGCCCCCGAGCGCGTCACCGACGAGAACGTCTCGCAGTACCTGCGCTCCTACGCGACGCTCCAGACGCGCGTCTTCCGCGAGCGGCGGCGCAACCTGATGCTCGAGGAGGTGGATCGCATCCACGAGCGGCTGCGCGAGGAGATGCAGAACAAGCTGGAATCCTTCTCGCTGGCGGACCGCGTGACGATGCCCCTGTACCTGGGCCTCATCGAGCTGCCCGGACAGCTCATCCGCGTGGACTTCCGCTCGCGCCGGGTGGAGGTCGTCAGCGAGGTGCGTGACCTGAGCCGGTACACGCTCATCACGAGCGCCCCGGACATCGTCCGGGTGCTGGATCGCAAGCTGAACTGGGAGGACTTCCTGCTGTCCTTTCGCTTCCGGGCCTCGCGCTCGCCGGACGTCTACGACGCCTCCCTGCACAACTTCCTCGCCGCCGAGGTCGAGGACCTGCGCGCCCTGTGCGACAACACGCTCGCCAACGAGTCGCGCAAGGAGCGCACCGTGGTCACCGCCGGCGGGCAGCGCTACGCCATCAACCGCTACTGCCCCCACCAGGGCGCGGACCTCCAGGAGGGCTGGGTCGAGGAGGGGCGCTTCCTCGTGTGCCCCCGCCACCGCTGGCGCTTCGACCTGACGGCCGAGGGGCTCTGCCCCATGAACGGGTGCTCCATCAACGCCGAGCCCCTCGGGAAGGACAAGGACGACAGCACGCCAGGGACCTCGAAGGAGCAGCGGTCCTCGATGTGAGCCGTTCGCCCTCCGCCCCTCTTCCTCCCGGTGGAGAGGGGTGGAGGGTTACGGATTGGAGAAGAGCTCCACGTCGAATCGGCCGTTGTCGCTGCGCAGACCCACCGGGCCATCGAACGTGAGGGCTTCGGCCGGCAGCGTCCCTTCCCAGACCGGTTTGCCGTCCACGAGGACGTTCAGCTCCGCCCCTCGCAGCTCCGCTCGCAACGTGTGGCTGTCGCCCGGAGCGAGCACGGGCACGGCGCTCCCGCTGCGCGGCTTCACCGTCTGATAGCCGCCGTTGCCGCAGTCGTCCGAGCGGTGCATTCCCGGGTTGTGCTTCACCGACACCACCAGGCCCGCCTTCGGCTCGATGCGCCACATCACGTAGACGACGTTGCAGCCGTCCTGTGCCCTCAGCTTGAGCCCCACCTGCCGCCGCATCTCTCCTGATTGCAACGGCTTCTGCACCGCCGTGGCCCCCAGGTATGTGAGGCGCAGCTCCGCCACCTGCGTCCCCGTTCGCGCTGATGGCGCCAGCGCCAGGGCCTTGGGTTCTTCGTTGGCGGGCACCACCGCCCGCACCTTCGGATCCTCGATGCGCAGGCGGCCATTGGGGAGCGGCTCCAGCCTTCCCTCCGTGGCCTTCATCCGCTTCGGCGCCATCGGGGGCTGCGGTTCGTCTGTCTTCTTCATGGCTTTGCCTGGGGACATCGATGGGGCGAGCAGCCCCAGCAGTGACACCACCAGAAGTGGTCGGGTACTCATGGCTGTTCCTCTCCCAAGAAGCGGCCCACCTCCGCCACGTGGGCCTTCAACCAGGCCTGCTCCGCGCGCAACCGAGCCAGCTCCAACATCAGGTAGTCCCGATAGCGGCGCACCTTCACCGTCTCCATCGCCTGGATGTCCTTGAGCTGTCCTTCCAGGTCCGCCACCAGCACAGACACCTCGCGCAGGCGTGCTTCCTCCGCCGCATGCGCCCCTCGCAGCTCGCGCAGCAGCCGGGCCACGTCCTGGCTCACGCCCGCCACGTCCTCCTCGAGCGAACTCCGGCGTCCCTCGCGCGCCCGTGCGTTCGCCGCGGGCTGCCACAGGCTCCCCAGGTTGTACGAGACCGTCAGCGACCCGAAGAGCGGCACCTCCTGCGGCACGCGGAGCAGCTCGTCGTACCCACCTCGCAGCTGCATCTTCCACGCCGACGCGCGCCGCAGGCTCCCGTCCTCCTCCTCCACGCGCGCATCCGCCTCGCGAAAGTCCCGCAGCCAGGCGGACAGGGGCCGCTCGGCGGGGCGGGGCAGGGCGGCGAGCCGCTCGCGCTCCTTCTCCGTCTCGCGCTCCAGCGCGTGCAGTCCGTCCAACCGCAGTTGCAGCGCGTTGAGCTCCTCGATGGTGGCCCGGCCTTCCTTCACGTCTTCTCGTAGCGAGGCCAGGAGCTGCTCCGCCTCGGGCATGGCGGCCTCCAGCACCTGGGCGCGTGCGGCCAGCGAGGTCTCGGCACCTACGTCTACTCCGCGCTTCACGGCGGCCTGCAACGCCGAGAGTGCCCGGTAGCGCGCGCACTCCGCCTGCGCCCGGCGGCGGATGGCCAGTCCCCGGTACAGCCCCACGAAGTCGTAGTTCACCCCCGCGGTGATCCGCGGCGTCGGGCTGCCCAGGGGGACACCCTCGCCGTTCCCTCCGGCCTCGCCCGCGTTCACCACGCCCACGCTCGCGAAGACGTCCGGTGCGAGCAGGACCGCCGACTCGGCATCGCCCACCCCACGCACGAAGGCGCAGTAGCCCGGATCGCGCGCCTCTCCGGCCGGCTCCTGGGCTCCCGCCGCTCCCGCTCCGAGACCGGCCAGCACGCCCCATGCAACCGCCCACCGCATCCGCATCTCCTTCCTGATCTCAGCGCTACAGCAGCAGCGGCGGCCGACCCAGGTGCAGCAGTTGTTCGCGCGCCCAGTGCTCGTCCCGCAGCTCCAGCTCCACCATCACGCCTCGCAACATCGTCTGGCGCACCGGGTGCTTGACGGTCACCTCGCCCTGCAGCGCGTGCCCCACCATGCCCACCTCCCGGCACCACAGCAGCGTCAGCGCGCACCGGTAGAGCGGCGTCCCTGGCGCCGCGTTCTCCAGGTTCTCGTAGGGCACGAAGCCCACCGTCACCCCCCGCTCGATGGCCTCCATCCACGGCGAGCCGCGGATGGTCGCGAGCAGCGTGTCGTAGCGCGCCACCGCCTCGTCCAGGGAGCGCAGGCTCTCCTCGAGGTGTGTCCGCTCGCTCTCCGCGCGTGCCACCTCCAGCACCGAGCGCGTGTACTCCCGCTCCAGCAACAGCACCTCGGTGGTGAGGCCCCGGGCCTTGCCTCCCAGCGAGGCGTCGAAGCCGTCCAGCTCGCGCTTGAGTGCCTCCAGCCTCGTCTGGAGTTCCGCCGAGCCCTCCGCGAGGGACAGGTTGCTCTGCGCCATCTGCGCCAGTTGGTGGTTGGCGGTGAGCCGATCCTCGCGCTCCAACATCCGCGCCTTGTAGAGCGCCTCCGTGCGCGTGCGCGCCATGCCCGCGTAGGCCCGGTTGGACTCGGAGATCTCCTGTGCCGCCTGCTGGTATTCCTGCCGCAGCATGGCCAGCCGGCGCAGGGCCTTCGCCCGGGCCTCGCGCTCGCTCCCCAGCGCCAGCCGGAAGCGCTCCTGGAAATCCTTCTCCGTGCCGAGCAGCCGCTGGGCCTGCTCCAACCGCGTCTCCATGTCCCTGCGATCCGCCAGCAGCTTGTCCCTCGCCGCTGCCTGCTGCGCCAGCTGCGTGTTGAGCTGGAGGATCTGCGGATCCGTCGGGGACACCACCGTGGGCGTCAGCCAGGCGTGGCCCACGAAGAAGAAGGTCTGCACCCCCAGGTACGACACGAGCCCGAGCAGGATGAGCGCCAACAGCACCGAGCCCAGCGTCTTGTAGGCATTGACCGCGAGCGTGTTGATCTTGTTGACGATGCGTTGGTTCATGGCGTCGAGCCTCCCCCCGCGGCTCGAGGGGGGAGTGCGCCAGGAGGTGTCCCATCCGCGGGGGGCGCGTTCGCGGGCGGCACGTTGGGGGCGGGAGCCGGCTTGCCCCGCGTCTCCCAACTGCCCGAGTCCAGCGTGAACAGCGCCAGCGGAGTGAAGAGCGCATAGGTGACGGGCATCAGCAATCCCATGGGAAGGAAGGAGAGGGCGGACACGCGCATCTCCGGCGGCAGGTCCCTCTTGTCGATGCGGTAGATGATCCCCATGGCCCCCATGACGAGCATGTGCAGCAGGAGTACCCCCCAGAACTGCCCATTGATGATGTTGTGGACGATGATGACGGGATAGGAGAGCAGCAGCGCCAGTTGTGACACGTAGTGGACGCACACCACGGGGTGCAGCCGCCAGGCGTGGCTCAGCCCACAGATCATGTCCACGAGGTTGGAGCGCCGCCACCGCAGCTGCTGCGAGAAGTAGCCCGCCAGCGTGGACGGCGCGGCCGTCTGGCACCAGGCCTCCGTGGTGTAGACCGTCTCGTAGCCCGCCTTGACGATCTGCCGCGTGAGGAAGCGATCCTCCCCGTACTTGATGGGGATTCCGGCGATGTTGCGCGCCTCGAGGATGGGCTCCAGCTCCAGCAGCACATCGCGCCGGTACGCGGTGAGACACCCGGACAGGCACAGCACCGAGCGGAAGCTCCGCTCCAGATCCTTGAGCCACTCCTGGGCGAAGTAGAACTTGATCTCCACCATCCGCGTGAGCCAGTTCTGGTGGCGGTTGGAGACGTAGGTGCGGCCTCCCACCGCGGCGATGCGTGGACTGACGAAGCGCCGCACCAGCTCGCGCACGGCGCTCGGGTGTGCCACCACGTCCGAGTCCACCGAGACGATGATCTCCGAGGTGGCCTCGCGTACGGCCCGGGCGATGCCCTTGCGCTTGCCCATGTTGTGGGGGTTGCGCATCACCTTCACGTTCGAGTGGCCCTCGGCGGCACGCAGCGCCCAGGAGTGGCTGTCGTCGGTGGAGCAGTCGTCCACCACGCAGATGCTCAGCTTGTCCGGGGCATAGTCCTGCACCAGCAGGCTGCGCACGGCGTGGTAGATGCCCTCGCCCTCATTGAAGAGGGGAATCACCACGGTGACAGTGGGCTGGTAGCTGTCATCCGTGGCGTCCACCTGGCTTCCCCGGAGCCGCCGCAGCAGCGGGCCGAGCACGTACCGGTTGATCGTCACCACCAGCACCAGCAGATGAACGGGAAAGAGTTCCATGTCTCATCCGGCTGTGCGGATGAGCCCGGCGCGCCTGGCACATACCTCCACCGGTCGCCCCTGGCCCTTGTCCCGCCCCGCCTCCCCCCTCGTCCCCGATCCGCGCGCATGGGTCTCGCGGTGCTCCGGGGTGGCCTGAAACTCGGCCCGTGCCATCCCTCGGACAACTGCCCCGTGGGGCAGGGGGAGCGCCTGGCATGCGCTACCCCTGTTTCCGCTTATGTCGGATGTGGGGACACACCTGCACCCAGACCTGTCCTGTGCTCGTCACCGGGGAGAGACCCGGGCTCGGCTTGGCAACGTGAGCGCGGGTCCTACGTTCACTTGCCGAACCGCTTGGGGTCGTGGCCGTAGGGGGGAAAGATGGAGCGATCATCCGTTGGAGCCAGGGTAGGCAAGCTGCTGCTCGCGGTAGGCACGTTGTTGGCGCTGGCGCCGCTGGCCGCGCGGGCGGCGGATCCAAAACTGGTGGGGGAGTGGTCGCCGCTGACGAGGTTCCCGGTCTCGATGACGCACACGCACTTGTTGCCCACCGGCAAGGTGATGTTCTTCGGCGAGTTCGACGAGGGCCTGGAGCCGCCTCAGTTGTGGGAGCCCTCCACCGGCGCGCTCCAGGATCTCCCCAAGGCGGGCTACAACATCTTCTGCGCGGGCCACTCCTTCCTCGCGGATGGACGTCTGCTGGTGACCGGCGGCCACGAGGAGTCCCACGTGGGCCTGCCCGACGCGAGCGTCTTCAATCCCTTCACGCTCACGTGGTCTCGCACGCAGAGCATGAACGACAACCGGTGGTACCCCACCAACACCACGCTGCAGAACGGTGAGGTGTTGGTGCTCTCGGGGGAGACCCACTCGGCGGGCTCCTGCAACGAGCTGCCCCAGGTGTGGCAGCCCACGACGGGCACGTTCAGGAACCTCACCACCGCGGTGCGCGATCTGCCCTACTACCCCCGCATGTTCCTCGCGCCCAACGGCAAGATGTTCCTCGCCAGCCCCCAGCGCGTCTCCCGTTGGTTGGATACCGAGGGCACCGGCACCTGGTACGAGGGCCCGCGCAGCGCATACGTCGGCCGGGCCTATGGCGCGGCGGTGATGTACGGCTCGAAGGTGCTCATCATCGGAGGCGGATCGCCGCCCACGACGATGGTGGAGGAGCTCGATCTGGCGGCTCCCTCGCCCACCTGGAAGGTGCGCGCCCCGATGGCGTGGCCCCGGCGCCAGCTCAACGCCACCCTGATGCCGGACGGCAAGGTGCTGGTGACGGGGGGCAGCAGTGGCTCGGACTTCGATGACGATAACCAGCCCGTCAAGGTGCCCGAGCTCTATGATCCCGACACCGACACCTGGACGAAGCTCGCCCCCGCCGCGGACTACCGGGGCTACCACTCGACGGCCTTGCTGCTGCCGGATGGCCGGGTGCTGACCGGCGGCGGCCGCAACCGCCACACGGCGGAGATCTTCACGCCCCCCTATCTCAAGCAGGACGGCCCTCGCCCCACCATCCAGTCCGCGCCCGCCGTCATCGACCCCGGGACGAGCTTCCTCGTCCAGACGCCGAACGCGGCGCAGGTGGCCAAGGTGACGTTGATCTCCCTGGGCTCGGTGACGCACGCCTTCGATCAGAACCAGCGCTTCCTCAAGCTGCCCTTCACCCCGGCGAGTGGGGGTGTGACTGTGACTGCACCCGCCAGCAACCTCGCCGCGCCCCCGGGCTACTACCTGCTCTTCCTCGTGGATGGACGGGGCGTGCCCTCGGTGGGGAGCATCGTGAAGCTGAACGTCAAGGCGCCGTCCGCGCAGAAGACGATCGTCTTCAGCGACGCGTGGAAGTACGACGACCGGGGCATCGATCAGGGTACCGCCTGGCTCGCCCGGGACTTCGATGACTCGGCCTGGAAGTCGGGCCCGGGCCAGCTCGGCTACGGCGACGATGACGAGGGCACGGTGATCAACGAGGGCTCTCCCTCGGTGTACTTCCGCAAGAAGATCACCCTGGACAACCTCGTCACCGCGGCCAACCTCGAGGTGCTGTACGACGACGCCATCGCCGTGTGGATCAACGGCACGCTCGTCTTCTCGCGCAACATGGGCAACGGGACGGGCTTCAGCGCCTGGGCCTCCGGCTCGACGACCAACGCGTACGAGCGCGTCTCGCTCCCACTCACCGCCAACCCGTTCCGCGTGGGGGAGAACGTGGTGACGGCCATGGTGAAGCAGGTCTCCGCCAGCTCGAATGATCTCACCTTCGCGCTCGGGCTAGAGGTGGAGCAGGCCTCCGGCCCGGTGCCGGACTCCGTGGTGCTCACCGCACCCAACGGGGGCGAGGTGTTCCAGCCGGGCGCCTCCACGTCCATCACCTGGTCCAGCACGGGCACTGTGGCGAACGTGGACCTCGCGCTGTCCACGGATGGCGGCGCGAACTGGACGCCCATCGCCTTGGGCGTGGCCAACACCGGTGTGTATGCCTGGACGGTGCCGGATGTGGCCACCAACCAGGCGCTGGTGCGCGTGTCCCGCGTCGGTGGCAGCACGCCGCTGTCCGACGTGAGCAACGCGCCTTTCATCATCAGCCGGCAGACGACCGTCATGGCCATCCCGTTCCGGTCCACGTGGAAGTACCTGGACACCGGCGTGGATCCGGGCCTGGACTGGAACATGCCGGTCTTCAATGACTCGGCCTGGCCGTCGGGGGCGGGGCAGCTCGGCTATGGCGATGGGGACGAGGTCACGGTGCTCAACCGGACCACGCCCTCGCAGCCGAGCGTCTACTTCCGCAAGAAGATCACCGTGAATGGGATTGTCACCCAGGCCAACCTGCGCGTTCTCTTCGATGATGGCTTCGCCGTGTTCGTCAACGGGACGCAGGTGTTCGCCCGGAACGTGGACAAGGGGCTCGCCCATGACAAGTACGCGAGCGCCGGCACGGAGAACGAGCTCGTCGCCGGCACCATCCCCACCAACGTGTTCGTCCAGGGAGAGAACACCCTCGCGGTGGTGGTGAAGCAGACAGGGGCAACCTCGCCAGACCTGTCATTCGACCTCGAGTTGCAGCTCGGCGTCGTCCAGGGACCGTGAGCGCATGGTCGGGCTGGCGCGCACGCCCATGACGCGATAGGGGAGGGGCTGGACGTCGCCCATGATGCCGAGCCCCCCTGCCGAGCCGCCCCTATCGCTGCGCCCCGACGAGGTCCACCTCTGGGTGGTGGAGCCGGAGCGCATCCTGGAGCCCCGGCTCCTCACTGCCTACCTCGCGATGCTCAGCGCGGAGGAGCAGGACAGGCACTCGCGCTTCCGCTTCGAGAAGCACCGGCAGCAGTTCCTCGTGTCGCACGCGCTGGTGCGCGTCACCCTGTCGCGCTACGCGCCCGTGCAGCCCCAGGACTGGCGCTTCTCCACCAATGCATACGGGCGCCCGGAGATCGCCGGCGGAGAGCTGCCGCGTGTCCGCTTCAACCTCTCACACACCGACGGCATGGCGGTGTGCGCGGTGGCGCTCGACACGGACGTGGGGGCGGACGTGGAGCACGCGGGGCGTCCGGGCCAGACGGTGGAGCTGGCCGAATCCTTCTTCGCGGCCTCGGAGGTGGTGGCCCTCAGGTCCCTGCCGGCCGAGCGCCAGCGCGAGCGCTTCTTCGACTACTGGACGCTCAAGGAGTCCTATATCAAGGCGCGGGGCGCGGGGCTGAGTCTGCCGTTGGATCAGTTCGCGTTCCACCTGGAGCCCGGGAAGCCGCCGCGCATCTCCTTTGATCCGCGGCTGATGGACGAGCCGGACTCGTGGCAGTTCGTGCAGGTGCGGCTGTCCGCGGAGCACCCGGCGGCGGTGGCGGTGCGCCGGGCGCGCGGATTGCCCCTGACGGTGCGCTGCCAGAGGACCGTGCCGCTGGCGGGGGATGGTCTGCCCTGGTTCGTCCCGGGCGGCTAGGGGCCGACCTCGGGGCACCAGCGGACGAGCTCCTCGCGCAGCGCCGCCAGCAAGGGCTCGCGCGCCGTCCGCATGAAGAAGTGCCGGCCGGGGAAGTGACGGGTGCGGAACTCGCCTGTCGTCAGCTCGCGCCACAGCTCGAGATCCGACAGGGGCACGTGTGGATCCTCGAGCGCCCCGAAGGCGGAGATCGGGCAGCGCACCGGCGCGGCGGGCATCACGGCGTCCGCGATGGCGAAGTCGGCGCGCAGCACCGGCAGCACCATCTCCAGCAGTTCCTTGTGGGCGAACACCTCGGCGGGCGTGCCCTCGTACTTGCGCAGCAGCTCGATGAAGGCCGGGTCATCGAGCGTGTCGCGGGACTCGCGGGTGCGGTGGGGTGCACCTCCGGCGGCCACCACCATCCCGAGCGGCAGCGGCGCGCCGCGGGCCTGCCAGCGCTGCGCGAGCCCCAGGGCGATCCGCGTGCCCATGCTGTAGCCGAAGAAGACGAAGGGCTTGTCCAGCAGGGGGGCCAGCACCGGCTCCAGCGCGTCCAGGAGCGCGGGGATCTTCCGGAAGGGCGGCTCCATGATCCGCCGCTCGCGGCCCGGCAGTTGGATGGCAACCAGCTCGACGCTCGCCGGGAGCGCGGCGCCCCAGCCGTTGTAGACGGAGGCACCACCGCCCGCGTACGGGAAGCAGAACACCCGCAGGCGCGCGTGGGGGTTGGGCTGCCGGGTGGGGAACCAGGGATTCGAGGGAGGCGTCGCGGGTCTCATCGCCAATAGGGACTGTCGCCCTTCACCCGCGGAGCGTCAAGCAGTGAACAGGTGGCGGGGGGCACGCTATGCTCCCTCGCCCGATACCATGTCCGCCTCCCTCCTGAGCACAGAGCAGGCTCTCGCCCTCGCGCCGGACTCCTCCGTGGCGGCCGCCGGCCAGAAGCTGGCCACGGAGCGCTCCTGGCAGGGGCTCGGCCGGGACGGGCGCGCGGCCTGGGGCGAGTGCAAGGGCAGTGCGCTGTACCAGGTGCGCATCGACCTCTCCGACTTCGCCACGAAGTGCACGTGCCCCAGCCGCAAGTTCCCGTGCAAGCACGCCGTCGGGCTGCTGCTGCTGACCGCGTCGGAGCGCCTTCCCTCGGGCACGCCCCCCTCCTGGGTGGAGGAGTGGATCTCCCGGCGCTCCGCCAACGCCGAGCGCAAGGCGAAGCGCGAGGCCGCTGGCGCGGAGGGTGTGGCCCCCGCGGACCCGGAGGCCAAGACGAAGCGTTCGGTCGAGCGCCACGAGCGTGTGCGCAAGGGGCTGGAAGCGCTGTCCCTCTGGATGGAGGACCTGGTCCGCACGGGCTTCGCCGGGCTCGAGTCGGAGACCGCCATGTGGAACACCCAGGCGGCGCGGCTGGTGGACGCACAGGCGCCGGGGCTCGCGTCGCAGGTGGCCCAGCTCGCGGCGCTCCCGGGCAGTGGCCCCGACTGGCCCCGGCGGCTGCTGGATCGGCTCGGACGTCTCGCGCTCGTCACCGAGGCCTGGCGCAGGCTGGATCAGCTCCCGCCGCCCCTCGCGGCGGATCTCCGCTCCCTGGTGGGCATTCCCCTGCGGGAGGAGGACGTGCTGGTCCAGGGCGAGCGCGTCGAGGACACCTGGATGGTCATCGGCCAGGAGCTCGAGGACACGGAGCGTGTCCGGGCACAGCGCACATACCTGATCGGCACCACCACCGGCCGGATGGCGCTCGTGCTCCAGTTCGCGGCCGGCCCCGGTGCGCGCTTCGCGGAGAGCTTCCTGCCCGGCACCGCGTTCCCCGCGGAGCTGGTGTTCTGGCCAGGGGCGGCCCCCCTCCGGGCGATGGTCCGGGAGCGCAAGGGCGAGGTCCACCCCTGGACGGCGGCCGTGCCCTCACTCTCGCTCGACGGGCTCACCCAGCGATTCGCCGAGGAGCTGTCCCGTCAACCCTTCCGCGAGCGCACGGCGGCGGTGCTCGGAGGGGTGGTGCCCGTGGTGGAGGGGGGGCGGAGCTGGTGGCTCCGGGACGGCACGGGCGCGGCGGTCCGCCTCGGCCCGTGTGATCGGTGGCGGCTGCTCGCGCTGTCGGGAGGCCACGCACTCGACGTGTTCGGCGAGTGGGATGGAGAGCAATTCCGGCCCCTGAGCGCCCGCGTTGAGGGACGTCTGCATCCACTCGCGGGCGGCTCTCCGTGATCGCGCCCCGGGGCGCTCGCACTCACCCGGTTCGAGGCAGGTAGGAGGATCCGACGGGCTCCTTCGTCGGGGTCGGGGGGTGGCCGACGCCCAGCTCCTCGGCGAGCACGGTGAGCACGTCCTGGGCACCCACCAGCTGCGTCTTCGGCACGCGGGAGAGCGCTCGCTCCACGGCGGCCTCCACCGTGCCGTAGGAGGGGACATCCAGCGCCCGGCCCGTATCGGTGAGGGAGAAGCGCGCCTTGCGCGCGTCGAGCGGATCCGACCTGCGCTCGAGGTAGCCACGCTTCTCCAGGCGCTTCAAGACGCCGGTGAGCGTGCTGGGGTGGACATGGAGGATCTGCGCGAGCCGGCCCGCGGGGATGCCCGGGTAGCGTCCCACGAGCCGTAGCACCAGCCGCTGCGGGCCGGTGATCCCCACCGTGGTCTCCATGAGCTTGGAGGTGGATTTCAGTTGATGATCCACGGCCCATAGCAAGCGCATGAACTCCAATACCTCGCCCAGTTGCGGCCTCTGATACTCGTCCGCGTGGGGTTGAAAGCTGGCCTCGCCAATGGCCTTCATTGCGACCGTCTCCTGTCTCTCGCGCACCGCGCCTTTCTCACGGAGCAAGGCCTATGCCGCTCCCGGCTCCTCTCGGAAGCGAGCGTGCGGGGACGGGGTAGGCGCATCACCAGGACGGGGCATTTCGCCCCGTCGCCTCCGGGACGGGGCAGAATGGGACACGAATCGCTACACGAGCCGCTATGCTTCCACCCTCTCACCCCGAGCTGGGAGGATGCCCGCAGTGAATGAGCTCGACGCGCTGACCCGCCTCGCCACGCTGGGCACCGCGCGCTCTCCGGAACCCGGACCCCTGGCTGGAGTGGAGGCCCAGGCCCTCCGTGCTCTGGAGGGCGTGCCCGCGGAGAAGCGTCTCCTGCTCGCGGCCGGGGTGCGCGCCGTGGCGAGGGCCGCGGGGAGTCCGCTCACCCGGCTGGAGACGCGCGAGACCGTGGCCCCATCGGACACGCTCGAGCTTTGCCCACCTCGTGTGAGCGCCGTCCTCACGGAGCTCCTGGTGGCGAACGACGGCGACGTGCTGCGCGAGGCCTTCGGGCGGCTGGCCCTCGCCCGACGCCGCCTCCCGCCGGAGCTGCTTCCCCGGGTGCTCGCGCTGAAGGACCCCTCGCTGCGCGCGGCCGCGGTGCCGGTGCTCGGGGAGCGGGGTGTGTGGCTCTCCCGGTTGAACCCCGAGTGGCGCACCTCCGCTGCCTCCCTGGCGTCCGCTACCGGGGAAGCCGAGCGCGTGTGGACGGAAGGGAATCTCGAGGAGCGGCTCGCGGTGCTCACCCAGGCCCGGGGTCTCGAGCCCGCGCGTGCCCGCTCCTGGTTGCAGGGCACCTGGGCCCAGGAGAAGGCCGAGCACCGCGCCCGGTTCCTGGCCTGCCTCGACATGGGGCTCTCTCCGGAGGACGAGGCGCTGCTGGAACTCGGCCGGAAGGACCGCTCGGGCCCGGTGCGCGAGGTGGCTCGCTACCTGTTGGCCCGGTTGCCCGGCTCCGCCTTCACCCGACGCATGGCCGACAGGGCGCGCGCCGTGCTCGTCTGGGAGAAGCCCGCCACGCTTCGCATCCAGCTCCCGGCGAAATGGGACGCCGAGGCCGAGCGCGATGGTCTGGACAAGCCGCCTCCCGGTGTGGGCCAGAGCGAGCACTGGCTCATCCGCCTCGTGGAGTGCGTGCCCCTTCTCTCCTGGGAGGAGTGGTTCGAGGTCACTCCGGAGCAGCTCGTGGCCGCCGCCGGACGGACGGACCATGGAATCGCGCTCTCGGAGGGCTGGGCCCACGCGCTTCGTCTGGGCGTGTCTTCCTCCTGGGGGATGGCGTTGCTCGCCTGGTGGTCCCGCTGCGAGTCGAAGGTGCTCGAGGCCGAGCGCGCCCAGCTCCTGGCCGTCTCCGTGCTCGAGCAGCTCCCTCCCGCGGAGCGCGCCGCGCGCACCCTGCGCATCCTTCAGCGCGCCGAGTCCCTGCCTTCGCTGGATCGCGCCCTCGCGCTGACGCCCGCGCCGTGGCCTGCGAAGCTCGGGTACTCCTGGCTCCAGGCGCTGCATGAGCTGTATGACCCGAGCACCCGGGCCACGGCGCTCCTCGGGGTCTTCCGCCAGGCGGCCCTCGCGCTGCCCCCGGAGTGCCTCGCCACCGCCGCCGAACCCTTCGACCTGCCCACTCCGTTGTCCCGCTGGAACCAGGAGCTCCGCCGCTTCCAGCAGACCGTCTCTCTGCGCCGCATCCTGCACGAGGAGTTGAAACCGTGACCGCCACCACCGTCCTCCGCCAGCACGCCGAACAGCAGTACGCCGAGGAGCTGGCCGCGCTCGCCAGGGCCGATGACCGGCCGAGACCCCAGGGCTGGAAGCTCTCGCCCTGGGCCGTGCGCCTCTACCTGCTCGGAGGTCAGCTTCCGGACGGGTTCAAGGTGAGCGCCAAGTACATCGGCAACGCGCGGCTGGTGGAGATCGCCGTGGCGACCCTGGCCACCGACCGGGCCCTGCTGCTCTACGGCGTCCCGGGCACCGCGAAGTCGTGGCTGAGCGAGCACCTCGCCGCGGCCATCTCCGGGGACTCGACGCTGCTGGTGCAGGGCACCGCCGGCACGGACGAGGCCGCCCTGCGCTACGGCTGGAACTACGCGCGGCTGCTGGCGGAAGGCCCCTCGGAGCAGGCCCTGGTGCCCAGCCCCGTGATGCGGGCCATGCGCGAGGGAAAGCTGGCGCGCATCGAGGAGCTGACGCGCATGCCGGGTGAGGTGCAGGACGCCCTCATCACCCTGCTCAGCGAGAAGACGCTGCCCATCTCCGAGCTGTCCTCCGAGGTGCAGGCCCGCGCGGGCTTCAACGTCATCGCCACGGCCAACAACCGCGACCGCGGCGTGAATGAGCTGTCGAGCGCCCTGATGCGCCGCTTCAACACGGTGGTGCTGCCCGTGCCCGACTCGCTGGAGCAGGAGGTGGAGATCGTCGAGAAGCGCGTGGCCGAGCTGGGCCAGGCCCTGGCGCTGCCCGCGGAGAAGCCAGCGCTGGAGGAGATCCGCCGCGTGGTGACGCTCTTCCGCGAGCTGCGCAGCGGCGCGACGGCCGATGGGGCGACGAAGCTCAAGACGCCCTCGGGCGCGCTGTCCACGGCGGAGATCATCTCCGTGGTGAACGGGGGCCTGGCCATGGCGGGCTACTACGGCGACGGGGTGCTCCGGGCGCCGGACATGGCCGCGGGCCTGACGGGTGCCATCGTGAAGGACCCGGTGCAGGACCGGGTGGTGTGGCTGGAGTACCTGAAGACGGTGGTGAAGGAGCGCGAGGGGTGGAAGGACCTCTACCGCGCGTGCATGGAGGTGCTGTGAGCGGGGAGCCGGACACGTCGGTGCACGTGCTCGGCGTGCGGCACCACGGCCCGGGCAGCGCGCGCAGCGTGAGGGCCGCGCTCGAGAAGCTCCAGCCGGACGTGGTGCTCATCGAGGGACCGCCGGACGCGGACGCGCTCCTCCCCGTGGCCGCCCACGCGGAGATGAAGCCTCCGGTGGCGCTGCTCGTGTACGCGGTGGATCGCCCGGCCCGGGCCGTCTTCTACCCGTTCGCTGTCTTCTCTCCCGAGTGGCAGGCCCTCCAGTACGCCCTGGAGCGCACCCTCCCGGTGCGGTTCATCGATCTCCCGCAGACCCACCAGATGGGCCCCGAGGACGAGGGCACCGAGGAGGGTGAGGCGCCGAAGCCCACGGCCGCGGAGGAGGCCGGGACGCCTCGGGGGGATCCACTCGGGGCGCTCGCACGCGCGGCGGGTTACGAGGACGGCGAGCTGTGGTGGGATCACCTCATCGAGCAGCGCCGGGACCCCGAGGGCGTGTTCGACGCCGTGCTGGAGGCGATGACCGCCCTGCGGGAGGGAGAGGGCGAGCTGCCACCGCACGAGGCCCGGCGCGAGGCCCACATGCGGCGCGGCATCCGTCAGGCGAAGAAGGACGGCTTCCAGCGGATCGCCGTCGTGTGCGGAGCGTGGCACGCACCGGCGCTCGTGCGGCAGCGGCCCGCGCGGGAGGACGATGCCCTGCTGAAGGGCCTGCCGAAGACGAAGGTGGCGGCCACGTGGATTCCCTGGACGTACGATCGGCTCGGCTGGCGCAGCGGGTACGGCGCGGGCGTGGAGTCTCCGGGATGGTACGCGCACCTGTGGCTCACGCCCCAGCGTCCGGTGACGTCGTGGGCGGCGCGCATCGCGCACCTGCTCCGCGACGAGGGCCTGGATGCCTCCTCCGCGAACGTCATCGAGACGGTGCGGCTCGCCGAGGCGCTCGCGGCCCTGCGAGGTCTCTCCACCGTGGGGCTGGGGGAACTGCGGGACGCCGCGCTCTCCGTGATGTGCGGCGGGGACGCGACGCCGCTGGCGCTCGTCCACGAGAAGCTGGAGGTCGGCACCGGACTGGGCTCGGTGCCTTCCGAGGTGCCCTCGGTCCCGCTCGCCCGCGATCTGGCGGCGCTTCAGAAATCGCTGCGCCTGCCGCCCTCGTCCGAGAGCAAGTTGCAGGAGCTGGACCTGCGCAAGGACCTGGACCGGGAGCGGAGCCGGCTGCTGCACCGGTTGCGGCTGCTCGACATTCCATGGGGCTCGCCGGAGGAGGACCCGCGAAACGCGACGGGAACCTTCCGCGAGGTGTGGCGCCTGAAGTGGGAGCCCGAGCTGGCCGTGCGCGTCGTCGAGGCGAGCTTCTTCGGGAACACGGTGGACTCCGCGGCAACGGGGCGCGTGGTGGCGCGTGCGTCCGAGGCAACCGAGCTCGGCACGCTGACGGCCCTGCTCGAGGCCTCGCTGCTCGCGGAACTGCCCGCCGCCATCGACACCGTGCTCCGCCATGTGCAGGCGCTCTCGACGCGCTCGGCGGATGTCCCGAAGCTGCTCGAGGCCTTCCCGGCCCTGGCCCATGCGATCCGGTACGGCAGCGTCCGCGAGACGCCGACCGCGCCCATCCTCGCCATCGCCGACGGGCTCTTCGAGCGCATCGTCATCGGGCTGCCCGGCGCGTGCGTCTCGCTCGATGACGAGGCCTCGCGCCAGCGGAGGGACCAGGTGCGCGCCATGCACGCGGCGGTGGCACTGCTGGAGGGCGGGGAGCGCTCGGAGGAATGGGCGGAGGCCCTGGGGCAGCTCGTGCACCGCGACTCGGTGCATGGGCTCGTCCGGGGGACCGCGCTGCGGCTGCGGGTGGAGCTCGGGCGGGTAGGGGACGAGGAGCTGGGAACGCTCGCCCGCCGGGCCCTGTCCATGGCCGTGCCTCCCGCTGAAGCGGCGGCCTGGCTGGAGGGGCTCGTCTCGGGGAGCGCGCTCCTGCTGCTCCACCGGCAGGAACTGTGGGCTGCGCTCGATGGCTGGCTCTCGGGCCTGGCGCGGGATGCCTTCGTCGAGCACCTCCCCCTGGTACGGCGCGCGTTCGCCGGGTTCAGCCCGTCCGAGCGGCGGGCCATGGGCGAGCGGGTCAAACAACTCACCACCGCCCCGGCGGCGGGGAGTGCAACGGCGGCCACGGAGGACCTGGACCCCGAGCGCGTGGCGAAGGTGCTGCCGGTGCTGTCCACCCTCCTGGGGGTGAGGATCCATGAAGCAGGCTGAAGAGGAGCGGCTGGAGCGCTGGCGGCTCGTCCTGGGCGAGCCGGCGCAGGATGCGATGGGCGTATCGCTCGGGGAGTCCGAGCTGCGCATGGACCGAGCGCTCGCGGCGCTATACGACTCCGAGCGCAAGGCGGGACTGGGAGCCTCCTCGCCCCACGTGACGCGCTGGCTGGGAGACATCCGCGAGTACTTTCCCGCCTCCGTCGTGCGCGTCATGCAGGGCGATGCGATGACGCGGCTCGGGCTGACGGAGATGTTGCTGCAGCCGGAGATGCTCGAGGCGGTGGAGCCGGACGTGTCGCTGGTGGCGACGCTGCTGTCGCTGCGCAAAGTCATCCCCCAGAAGACGAAGGAGACAGCGCGCAAGGTGGTGCGCAGGGTGGTGGAGGACCTGGAGCGGCGGCTGCGGGCCCCCACGGAGCGGGCCGTGCGAGGCGCGCTGTCGAGGAGCTCGCGCACGAGGAGGCCGAGGGCCGCGGAGATCAACTGGGACCGGACGCTGAGGGCGAACCTGGGCAACTACCAGCCGGGGCGGAAGTCGGTGGTGGTGGAGAAGCTGGTGGGCCATGGGCGCAGGCGCTCGAGCCTGAGGGACGTGGTGCTGTGCATCGACCAGAGCGGCTCCATGGCGGCGTCCGTCGTCTATTCGAGCATCTTCGGGGCGGTGCTCGCGTCGATGCGAGCGGTGTCCACGCGGATGGTGCTCTTCGACACGGCGGTGGTGGACCTGAGCGAGCAACTGTCGGATCCAGTGGACCTGCTGTTCGGAACGCAGCTCGGCGGAGGCACGGACATCGACCGGGCGCTCGCGTACTGCCAGCAGCTCGTGACGAGGCCGGCGCAGACGATCCTCGTGCTCATCACGGACCTGTACGAGGGGGGCAATGCACAGCGGATGCTCCAGCGGGCCGCGTCACTGGTGCAGAGCGGCGTGAAGGTCATCTGCCTGCTGTCGCTGAGCGACCAGGGGACTCCGGCCCATGACAGTCAGAACGCGGCGCAACTGGCGGCACTGGGAGTGCCGACCTTCGCCTGCACGCCGGACCTGTTCCCGGAGATGATGGCCGCGGCCATCCAACGGCAGGACCTGCGCGCCTGGGCGGCGCGCAATGACATACAACTCGCACGCCCGGGGTGAGGGGAGTCGCCGGCCGCCGCCCGAACTTCGCGAGCGGCGGCGCGTCCGAGCCTCAGTTCGACTTGGAGGCCGGCGTGGTGAAGGAGACGAACGCCTCCGAGTTCCCAGCCGAGAAGGCTCGGAGGGTGCTCAGCGCCAGGTCCGTGAGGATGACCGTGCCGAACCGCGAGCCCACCGCCACCTGCTGGGAGACAGGGGAGATGTCGATGTCGATCAGATCAGCCGCCCCGCTGTAGACCCGGTTGAGCTGCACCCCGGCGGCGCTGAACCGGTAGATGAAGTCATCCCAGGAGGCGCCGTAGAGCTCGCCCGTCGTGCTGGCCGTGATGGCCCGGACCGCGGCGGGCAGGTTCACCGTGCGCACCAGCGCCAGCGAGGACGGGTCATAGACGTAGACGGTGTACTCGTTGCTCGCCAGGGCATAGAGGAGCCCATCCTGGCCGAGCGTGACATCGATGAAGTCCACCGTGTCGGCGAACCGCTGGGCCGACCCTGTGTTCAGATCGAAGTAGACGAGCCCACGGGGCGCTCCGGCTCCGGCCGTGGCCATGTCCGTGACGAAGACGCGGTGCTGGGTACTCGCGATTCCGCCGTAGCTGACGTTGTTGGCCGTGCTCCAGCCCAGGTGCGTCCAGTGCGTCCAGGCCCCGGTCGCGCTGTCATACCGGCTCAGCAACGGCTCGAACGTGCCGTTGTAGAGCTCGATCCTCCCGTTCGTGCTGACGGTGAGATCCCTTGCGATGTCGTTCGAGGGAATGGCCGTGGTTCGGACGAGCTGGCCGTTCGCAGTGAACTCCAGGAGGGAGTTATCCGAGGAGACCAGGAGGTTGTCGGACACCTGCGGGACGAACGTGACGAAGGCAGGGGCGCTGCCCACGGTGAAGGAGCTCAGGCTGCTCAGCTGGAGGTCCGTGAAGAGGATGTTGCCGAAGCGCGAGCTCACGACCAGTAGACCCTCGGCCGAGAGATCGATGTCGATCAGATCGTACGCCCCACTGTAGAGCTGGCCGAGCTGCACTCCGGCGGCGCTGAACCGGTAGATGTTGTCATCCCAGGAGGCGCCGTAGATCTCTCCCTGCTGGCTGACCGCGATACCCCGGATCGACTTGCCGAAGGGGAGGTTGAGCGTGCGCACCAGCGCCAGGGTGGAGGGGTCGTAGACCTGGACGGTGTACTCGTTGCTCGCCAGGGCATAGAGGAGACCATCCTGGCCGAGCGTGACATCGATGAAGTCCACCGTGTCCGCGAACCGCACCGGGGTCGAGCCCCCCAGGTCGAAGCGCACCAGGCCTCGAGGGCTGTCCCCCGTCCCATACGTGAGCATGTCCGTGGCGAAGACGAAGCTCTCGTAGCGCGCCAGTCCTCCGTAGCTCGCGTTGTTGGCCGTGCTCCAGCCCGTGTGCGTCGTATGCGTCCAGGTCCCCGCGGCCACGTCGTACTGGCTCACGTAGGGATCGAACGTGCCGTTGTAGAGGGCGAGGTTGCCGCTCGCGTCGACCACCACGTCCCGGGCAGTCTCCGTGGTGGGGCGCGTCCCCCCGGGATACGGGATGGGGACGGTGCGCACCCACGCGCCCGCGGGGGTGTACTCGTAGAGGGTGTTCCCGGTGCTGATCAGGATGTTGCCGCTCTGCAACGGCGTGGCCGCCGCCGGGCCCAGACCCGCCAGGGTCAGGAGGAGGGGCATCCAACGGATGCTTCGACGCAGCTCTTTGAGTTCCATGAATCCAGTCCTTCAGGATTTGTGAGGTCTGGCGTGGATGATCCACGTGGGTCTGACATGGGCTCGGGCGCGTCTGACTGGCAGTGGTAGCTCCAACGTTCAGGCGGAGATCACCGTCGTTCCTTGTGCGTGTCCCTCGGCCACGTGACCCACTGCCGCGGCGGTCTCGCGCAGCGCGTACTGCCGCTCGATCACCGGCGTCACCTTTCCGGCTTCGAGCAGCGACCGGAGGAAGAGCAGATCTTCCTGCCGAGGCGTGGACATCAGCAGGGCCACCTTCTGGCGGCCGAACATTCCCGCCAGCATCACCTTGAGCATCCAGACGATCGGCCCGATCCAGTTTCCGCCCGGCGAGCCCGCGGAGGAGACGAACACACCCTCTGGTTTGAGCACCGCCCGGCAGTCGGCGAGGGGGCGGTTGCCCACCAGATCGAGCATCACGTCGTAGCGCTCCGCGCCCCGTGCGAAGTCTTCGCGGGTGTAGTCGATCACCCGGTCGGCTCCGATCGCGCGGACCTTGTCGACGTGGCGCGTGCTGCAGACCGCGGTCACCTCCGCGCCCAGCGCCTTGGCGATCTGCACCGCGAAGGTGCCCACGCCTCCCGAGGCGCCGTTGATCAGCACCTTCTGCCCCGGCTTGAGCTGCCCGGCATCGCGCAACCCCTGCAGCGCGGTCATTCCCGAAACGGGTACCGCCGCCGCCTGCTCGAAGGTCAGGTTGGCCGGCTTGGGCGCGAGCATGTCCGCGGACGCGCACACGTATTCGGCGAAGGCGCCCCCCGGTGTCTGGCCGTAGACCTCGTCTCCGGGTTTGAACGCGGTGACATGGGAGCCCACCGCCTCCACCGTTCCGGCCACATTCTGCCCCGCGATGCGGCGCTTGGGTTGGCTCAGGCCGAACATCAGGCGCAACAGGTACGGCTTGCCAGTGAGCAGGTGCACGTCGCCCTTGCACACCGAGGCCGCATGCACCCGGACCAGCACCTCGCCGTCGCCCACCGCCGGCCGCTCCACCTGCTCGAATCGGAGCACCTCGACCGAGCCGTAGGCGGGTTGGACGATCGCGTTCATGGTCTTCATCGGGCTCTCCTGGCTTACACCGTAAGTTGACTCGATCCAACCCTAGGCTTACGGTGTAAGTCGTGTCAAGCCGACCTGCCAAACCACGCACTCCTTTGACCCGGGAGCGGGTCTTGCTCGCTGCCATCCGCCTCGCTGATAAGGGGGGGATCGAATCGCTCTCGATGCGCAAGCTCGCCCAGGATCTGGGGGTGGAGGCCATGTCGCTCTACAACCACGTCGCCAACAAAGACGACGTGCTCGACGGCATCGCCGACCTGGTGGTGGCCAAGATCGAGCTGCCCGCGATTGGCGGTGACTGGAAGATCGCGATGCGAAAGCGCGCCCACTCTGCCCACGACGTGTTGCTGCGCCACCCCTGGGCCTCGATGCTGATCGCCTCCCGCCTCAACATCGGGCCGGCGATGTTGCGCTACGTGAACGCCACCCTCGGCTGTCTGCGTGAAGCCGGCTTCTCGTATCAGCTCGCCGATCGCGCCTGGAACGCGATCGACAGCCACATCTACGGCTTCACGCTCCAGGAGCTGAACTTCCCCCTCGACCGCTCGGAGTATGCGAGTGCGGCGCGGGGCTTCCTCCCCATGCTTCCCGCCGAGCAGTATCCCTACATGCGGGAGCTCACCCAGTTGGTGGCCGATGGCGCCCACCGCGGCGTTCACCAGTTCGAATTTGGACTGGAGCTGCTCCTGGACGGGCTGGAGAGGCTGAGGACAAAAGCCTAGCGTCGTCCCGGCATGAAACCCACGCGCCGGAGTCGAACGTGAGCGTCGAAGACTGCTTGCCCGCGGACCTCAGAGGACCCACCACCACCATTACGCGGATCGCCGTCGGGCTCTCGGGTGCTGGCGTCTACCGCGTCGAGGCCGCCCACCAGTCTTTCGTGCTCAAGGTCGCCAGCGAGGCCGAGAGCGACGCCGACTGGCGCAACGCGCTCCACATCCAGCGGCTCGCCGCCGACGCGGGTCTCGCGCCTCGCATCGTCCACGTCGATGAGGAGCGGCGCGCGGTCCTGACCGCCTTCGTCGTCGACCGCTCGTTCGTGACCTTCTACCGGGACCCGCGCACCCACGAAGCCGCGCTCACCCAGCTCGGCCGCACCGTGCGCCGCATCCACTCGCTCCCCCTGCCCACGGACGCGAGCATGCGCGAGCCCCGCGAGTTCCTCGCCCAGGTCTGGCACGGCTTCCTGGCAGGCTTCGCCCTCCCGGACTTCGCCAGCGGCGTGATCCAGCGCGTGCTCGCCGAGGAACCACCGCCTGGCGAACGCGCCCTGGTTCTCTGCCACAACGACCTCAACCCCTCCAACCTCATCTATGACGGCGAGGCGATCCTGATACTCGACTGGGCCACCGCCGGGCCGATGGACGCCTACTACGATCTCGCGGTGCCCTCTGTCTTCCTGCGCATGGACGAGGGCACCTGCCTGCGTCTGCTCTCGGCCTACGAGGGCAGGCCGTTCGCCGGGCTTCCCCACCGCTTCATCTACATCCGCCGGCTGGCGGCGGCGCTCGCCGGCTCGTTATCGCTGTACCTCGCCCGCCAGATGAAGCATGCGGGGGTCACCGGCGCGGAGACGCTCGACTCCACGCCTTCGCTCGTCGAGTTCTATCAGCGGATGAGGGCCGGCGCGCTGAAGCTCGGCACGGCGGACGGCCAATGGTGGTTCGGTCTCGCCCTGCTGAAGGAGAGCCTCGCGCTGTGAGCGTGCAGGGACACGCTCCAGCCAAGGCCTCTCATCCACACCAGCAACCGGTCAGTGGCGCACCAGCCATGCCGCGAACGGTCTCCAGGCGAGTGCCGGCGCGTCCTCCGCGTACAAGAGATCGCCGTGGCCGAAGTCTTCGGCGACTCGATCCGGCCCGAACCGACGGATGACGAGCGTGGTGACGTCGGTCGACGAGACCCTCGTCGTCGAGTACAGCCCGCGGTCGCCAAACCCGCCAGCGGCGCCGAGATAGAAGAGCGGGACGCGGATCTTCGCGAGCTCGGGTCTCGGCGAAGTGCCACACCAGATGTCATCGAAATCCGCGGCCTCGCGCATGGACTGGTGCGGCGGCGCGCCTGCGAACCACGCGCTCACGTCGTCCTCGGACGACTCGCGCAACCCCGTGGCATTGCCCTCGGCGTCGAGGATCGGCGCACTCAAGTGGTACAGCGGTGTGTACGGAGCGAGCCACCAGGTCAGACCCGCTAGCGTGAACAGCACTTCGCGGTTCGTGTAGGACGGGAACACGGGCGAGGGCTCGAGGGGCGCGCTCCGAGCCAGCGAGCCCGCCGTGATGAAGAGGCTGTTGCTGGAGTCGGTCACTCCCTGGGCGAGCGCGTCGCGCTCCGCCGCGGCATTGGCGCACGCGAAGGCCCGCAGGTCGGCATCCTCGGGTGCGAGGTCGTAGTAGATGTCGAGCGGGGCGATCGCCGAGATGTGGCGGCCATCGGCGGCGGCGTACGCGTAGGTGAGCTGGGCGCCATGCGAGAATCCGCCGAGGACAATCTGGCCTGAATCGTGGTCGGTGAGGGTTCGCGTCGCCCGCGCGAAGGCGAGCGCGACAGCGGTGTCCTCGAGCGCCTGGTTGACGCCCATCCCGCCCAGATCGGAGATATCCCCGTCGGCGGTGGGCAGCGTCCAGCGCCGATCGACGCCCCAGGTGTCGATGCCGTGGGACACCAGATACGGGGCTAGCCCCGGGGCCGACGACGCCGGATTGCCGAGCGATGGCACGAAGTTCGTGACGAAGTTGGCGAAGTCGCCGTGCAGCAGCATCACCGCGTGCGTGGTCGGACGAGGCCGCCACGGCGAGAGCTCGCGGACGACGCGGTGGACGCGCACGCGTGCGTTCGGCGTGGAGCCGACGCGGAGGTCGAATTGGTAGTGATAGATGTCGCCGCTGACGTGCTCGCGCGTCACCGCGAACGGTGCGCTGACAGACGCGAGCTGTTCAGCTTCGGTGGAGGTGAGGGGGGACGCGAATGCGGGCGTGCACGCGATGAGCACGGCGATTGCGAGACCAAGACGAGACATTGCGGAACCTCCTGAGGCGGAGCCGGTGGGTCGACCATGGATGGCGCCAGATCGATCCCGGGTGCGAGCGTGGGTACTTCATTCGTGAAGAACCCTTGGCTCGACCGCTCCGGGGTGTTTAACGGGCGAAGTCCCCTGGCATATCGGCCAGCCAGCACCAGACTCGTCGCGGACGAATAGAGGCCCTGTGGAGAGGGTGCGTCGTCCATTCCTGCGGTCAGCGGGCAGTGGCCTCCCTCTTCGCGAGGGACGCCGCTGCCCACCGCTCATTTCAACCGCTGCAACTTGAAGATGAGCAGGAACGAGAGTGGAACCGAAACAGGAAGCGCGAACAGCGCGAAGAGGAAGCCCCAGAGGGCCCCCGCACCAGCCGCCTGGGGGAGAGAAGATACGGCTTCATGAGGCTTCCCGACGAACAGGTCCAGGGCCGCCAGGAAGAGACCGCCTCCCACGACGCCGCCCAGCAGCGAAATGACGACGGCTGCGACGAACATCAAACTCGTGGGCGCTGGCTCGCCACCGCGCCGTGAGAACAGCACGATGAGCACCCCCATGAGCGCGGCACCGGGTACCGCCGCGCACGAGAAGAGCAGCAGGGGGACTCCACCGAAGGTGTCGAGGCCTCTTCCCAGGCCCAGGTCCAGCGCCACCGCGGCGGTGAAACCGCACAGCGCGCCGTAGAGGGCTCCCTGCAGGAGTCGCCGCCCGAGTCCTCCCGTGCGCGGCTCCTCCGTGACGTTCTCGATAGCGCCCAGCATGCGTGTCTCCTCCGTGAGGGCGGGAGCACTCGGTCCCGCCAGGAGCCGGGACGCAAGTGCAAGCCGAGCGCCGGAGGGAGCTGGGAGGAAGAGCCCGGCGCTGGGTTCTTCTCGAAGGTCCCGCGATTCGGACAGCCGTCCGAACTCCGACATTAGAACGTGTGGCGGTAGGGCCGCCAGAAGCGTCCTGTCCCGAGGAACAGCCTGCCAAGCAAGGAAGCAGAGGCCAACCAGCGTTTCCACACACGGACGGTCCGGGCACCGTGTTTGTCCATGCTCTGAAAACGCGGACGGGGTGGGGGAGCCGGACATTCCGGCCTCCCCACCCCGTCACCTCACGTGGTGCCTATCTCCTACCGCGACTCCTCCGCCGTCTCGACGATGGTGAACTCGACGCGGCGGTTGTTCTCCCGGCCCTGGACCGTCTTGTTCGTGTCCACGGGTTTGGTCTCACCGTAGCCGGTTGCGTCGAGGCGCTCGGCGGCAATGGCCTTCTCCACCAGGAAGCGCAGGACGCTGTTGGCCCGGCGCTGCGACAGGTCCAGGTTGAAGGAGTCGTCACCCTGGCTGTCCGTGTGGCCCTCGATGCGCACCTTGGTGAGCTGCGGGTTGGCGCGCAGCACGGCCGCCACCTGCTCCAGCAGCGGGAAGGAGCGCTCCAGCACGACGTCCTTGTTGGTGGCGAAGTACACCTTCTCGAGGATGAGGATCTTCCCGGCCTTCACCTCCACCTTGCCCTTGCCCTGGTCGGGGCAGCCGTCCTCGTCGTCCAGGCCGTTGATGACCTCGGCCTCGTTGGGGCACTTGTCCTGGGCATCGGCGATGCCGTCCCGGTCGTTGTCCGGATCAGGGCAGCCGTCCTCGTCCTGGAAGCCGTCCTTGTCCTCGGGCTTCAGCGGGCACTTGTCCTGAGCATCGGCGATGCCGTCCTGGTCGTTGTCCGGATCGGGGCAGCCGTCCTCATCCTGGAAGCCGTCCTTGTCCTCGGGCTTCAGCGGGCACTTGTCCTGAGCATCGGCGATGCCGTCCTGGTCGTTGTCCGGATCGGCGCAGCCATCCTCGTCCTGGAAGCCGTCCTTGTCCTCGGGCTCGTTCGGGCACTGGTCCCGGTTGTCGACGAGGCCATCGCCATCACTGTCGACCTCGACCGCGGCCTTGGGCTCGGACGTCTTCTGGCGCTCCTCCTCCTCGGTCCAGGCGATGCCGCCGAGGACGCGGATGTCGGGCATTCCGTAGCCGCGGATGATGCCTCGGCCCACGCCGAGGGTCGCCAGGAGCTTGGGGGTGATGCGGTACTGGAGCGCGCCCTGGAGCTCCAGGGGGAGCTCCTCCCTCTGGGTGCCACCGGAGGCTCCCAGGCCGGCGGCCCCCGCGAGCGAAACCAGGCCGGTGAAGCGGTGGGCCTTGATCGCGAACGGGATGGCGGTGCCGAGCCCATAGCTCAGCTCGTTGCCGACGGAGAGGTTGAGCAGCTCCTGGCGCTGACGGAAGTTGGCGCCCACGTTGGCCAGCAGGCGGACACCGCCGTCGAAGGTGTAGTCGGCGGACAGGCGGGGCTGGACGCCGACCCCGGACTGGCCACGGAAGTCGCTGGCCCCTCCGGTGGGGAGGATGACCGGCACGGCCAGGCCGAGTCGCAGGCCCCCGCTCTGGAGCAGCAGCGCCTTGGGGATGAGCCGCAGGTCCCCGAAGCCCCCGCCCCACGCGGTTGCCTGGTTGCCGGTGGGGGTGATGCTGGTCACGTTCTGCTGGAGGGCGATGGGCAGGGTGAAGCCGAGCTCGAAGCGCTCGCCGAGGCCGATGGCGCCGATGAGGTCGAAGCCGAGCTGGTTGTCGACGAGCCGGGTGACGAGGGCGTCGTTGGCGGGGTTGATGATGATGAGCGGATCATCGGCGTAGTTGATGAAGAGACCGGCCCTCCAGTTCAGGTGGCCGGGCACGCCCGGGCCGTGCAGGCCGAGGATGTCGTCCTTGCCGGGGGCGGGTTTGAACTGCTGGGCGTCGATGGCGGTGGACAGGGAGGGCGCCCCCTGCTGGGCCTGGGCCGGAGTGGCCGAGGTCATCACCGCCACGGCGCCAAGCGTCGCCAGGGCACCGGCGGCCGGACTCGCAGCCACCGGAGCGCGGGGGCCGCGGCGGCGCGAGAACACGAGCAGCGCCAGGGCCGCCCAGAAGCCGAGGGCGGGCACGGTGTCCGAGCCGGTGGCGCTGCAGCCGCTGCCCACCACCCGGAGCTCCCGGTCATCCCAGGCCGAGAGCGGATTGCTCCCGCGCTGGACCTCCTCGCCGTCGTTCACTCCGCCACCGTCCGTGTCGGGGTTGAACGGATCCGTCCCGATGCCGCGCTCGTACTCGTTGCTCAGGCCATCGCCATCGGCATCGGTGTCATCGGCGGCGACGTTGGGGTCGGTCTCCCCGGCATCGACGCGGCCGTTGTGATTGGCATCCTCGTCGCCGTCGCGGACGGAGCCATCGTCGGTATCCGCATCGAGCGGGTCGGTGCCCGTCGACGGGTCGGCGTCGGGAATGAAGACAGACGTGTTGGTGTCCTTGCCCTGGGGCGTGGTGAGGCGCTGCTCGGTGCCGTCCTGGAGGCCATCGTCATCCGTGTCGGCATCGAGCGGGTCGGTCTCGCCCGGGTCGCGCACACCGTCGTGGTCCGCGTCTTCATTGCCATCGAGCAGG
This sequence comes from Vitiosangium sp. GDMCC 1.1324, assembly GCF_003044305.1. Lineage (GTDB taxonomy): Bacteria > Myxococcota > Myxococcia > Myxococcales > Myxococcaceae > Archangium. The sequence goes on from NZ_PZOX01000025.1 coordinate 189,233, forward strand.
CCGTCGTCGTCGGAGTCGTCATCGAGCGGATTCGTGCCGCCGATGTGGACCTCGATGCCATCGAGGATGCCGTCGTCATCGCTGTCCGGATCGTTCGGGTTGGTGCCGAGGGCGATCTCGTCGTCGTTGCTGAGCCCGTCGTGGTCGTCGTCCACCAGCTTGATGACCGTGGTGGTCTCCGAGTCGGTGTTGTCGCTGGTGTCGGAGTCGGCCGTATCCGACGCCACGCTCACGGAGGCAGTGAGCGAGCCGCCGTCGAGCGTGGGCACCACCTTGATGGCGATGTCCGGAGCGTTGCCCGGGGCCAGGTCTGGCCGGGTGCAGGTGACGACCCCCGCGGCCTGGGTGCACGTCCAGCCCGAGCCCCCGGCGCTGACGAAGGTGGAGCCCGCTGGCACGGAGAAGGTGACCGAGACATTGCTGGCGGTGCTCGGGCCGTCGTTGGTGGTGTGCACGGTGTACGTGAGAGGAGAGCCCTCGGTGGCCGGATCAGACGACTCGGTGAGGGAGACGGAGAGGTCCGCCTGGGGTGTCAGCGTGTCGGTATCCGTGGCCGAGTTGTTCTCTGGCGCGGAGTCGCTCACGTCCGCCGGAACGCCGATGGAGCCCGTCATCGCGATGGAGCCCGTGGCCGAGGGCGACACCGTGGCGATCAGCGTGAAGGTGACCGAGCCACCGGGCGGCAGGGTGACGTTCGTGGCAACAGCACCCGTTCCATTGGCCATCGGGCAGGAGGCCCCGCCAGAGGCAACGCACGTCCACTCGAGGCCCGTGACGCCCGGGGGCAGTGGCACGGAGACGGGTGCATTCGTCGCGGTGAGGGGGCCCGTGTTGGACACGGTGAAGGTGTAGGTGACGGCCGAGCCCGGCACGGAGGCGCTCTGGCCATTGTCGAGGGTGGCCGACAGGTCGAGCGGCGAGCATGCCGCCAAGGGGAGGGCGTCCAGGGCCACGCTTCCCGTCTGACCGGTGGCGCCGAAGGTGGCGCCGTTGGAGGGGAACTCGGTCAGCGAGCTCGACGAGGTGGTGCCCCCCGTCCCGCCGAGCACGGAGGTCGTCACGGTGCCGTCCGGCACGGCGATGAAGCCACCGCCGCCACCACCACCCGGGCCCTCGGACTCGGCACTGGTGATGAGCTGGTTGCCGCCCTTGCCGCCGTTCGCCTCCAGGGAGACGCCGCTGAGCGAGCCGCTGACGACGACGAGGGTGCCGCCGCCACCGCCGCCGCCGGGCGCGTCGTTGTGGGTGTTGATGGTGTTGGCCGCGCTGGCACCGTTGGCGCGGATGTGGCCGGTGCCGCCGACCGTGTTGGAGATGAGGAGGACGAGGCCGCCGCCGTTGGCCCCAGGCGCCGAGGCGCTGTTGTTGCCATCGCCCGCGCCACCGCCGCCGCCGAGGAAGAGGCGCTGCGACGGGGTCTGGTCGAGCGGACGCCCGCCATACCCACCCACCTCCTGGCGGTTGTTGCCACCCCACGCGGCACTATTCGGCCCCACGGCGAGCGCGTTCTGGTTGGTGCTCGAGTAGGTATAGCCGCCGCGCCCACCGCCCGAGGAGTCGGTCAGCGCGTCGCCATTGGCGATGTAGGCCGGATCCAGCTCCCAGGCGGCCGCCCCGGTAACGGTGCTGCTCATCACGCCCTGGCCGCTCCAGGCCTTCCCATTATGGCCGTTGGCGCCACCACCGCCGCCGGCGTTGTGGCTGTTGCCGCCGCCACCACCATTGGCCGGTGCGCCCCGGCCATAGCGCCCACCCAGGCCGGCGTAGGCGGTCGCGTTCCCGACGATGCTCTCGCCCTTTTCGCCTCCGAGCGTCGGGTCCTCCGACGCGAAGACGAGGACGGTCTGGCCGGCGGCAGCCGACTGGTTGTCGAGCGCCCCGCCGCGGAAGCCCTGGCCGCTCGCGTCGATGTCACCCATGAGGGTGGTGGTGTCCTGCACATGGAGCACCACCACGCCGCCTCGCTGGCCATCCCACGGCTGCGCGACGACGCTGGCCGCGTCCGACACGGTGAGCCGCGTGAGCTGCGGGACGCGCACCACCTGCACGTGCCCCGCGGCGCTGTAGTTGTTGCGCAGGCCCGCGCACGCCAGGCGCAGGGTGTTGCCGGAGACAGAGCCCACGTAGGCGAACTCGTAGCGGCCGGCGCCGTTCAGGGTCGTGACGGTGCCGTAGCTCGCCGTGTCCGAGGTGTCGATCTCCGCGCCCTGCATCTGGAGGATGAGGACCAGGTCTCCCGCGGCCAGTGGGCCGAAGAGCGAGCTGTCCAGGTCCGTGGCGTTGGTCAGCTCGAGCGAGGTGGCGCCCGCGCTGGCGTCGGAGGCGAGGACGGCGTACCGGTTGAGCACGGTTCCGGCCGTGCTGACCGTCAGCTCCCCATCATCGCCGAAGAGCGGCGCGGTATTGGAGGCGGGAGCGAGGTGTTCGGAAGGGGTGTCCAGGGGCTGTCCGCATCCCCCAGCCAGAAGGCCGGTGAGGGCGAGCCACGACATGGACCTTTTCAAGAAAAGCGGTGGCATGAAGACGTCTCGAACGAGTGGCTTCCACGTGGAAGCGGATTCGAGGCGGGGTCTGCACGCGCGGTGCCAGTGCTTGTCAACCCATCAACAACGAGGGGATGCCCCTGGGGACGCCACGGAAGGGGTGGCGCCCGGCGTGTCAGACGACTGGTTTTGACGTGTCAGCGCGTTTTGACGTGTCAGCGGCCCGTGTTCATGGCGTGGCCCGTGCCGCGGGGGTTGCCGACGTCCCCAAGAAGCGGATGACCTCCTCGAGGAGGAGGGCGCGCCCCCGCTCCGGACGATCCAGGTGCACGAAGTGGGTCGCCTGGGAGAGCACGACGGCCTTCACTTCGGAGGCATGGTCCAGGTGCTCCTGGAGCCGGGTGACGTCCTCGGGCCGGCTCCAGAAGTCGTTCTCGGAGCGGAGGATGAGGACGCGCGCGGTGATGGAGGCCGCGTCCCAGAGTTGCCGTCCGGTGGCGAGGTAGAAGCTGTCCTCCAGCGCGCCCGACGGGGCCCGAAAGGCCGGCGGAGTGCGCGAGGCCGATGCCGGATCGCTCGCGAGCGCCTCGCGCTGGAGGGCCTCGGCCACTGCCGGATCGCGCCACAGGGCCTTGTCCTCCAGGGGAATGGACCGGTCCCAGACTCCGAGGAGCGAGGCCGCCGTGTTCCACCGGTAGGCCTCCAACCCTTCGGCATTGAAGTGGCCGGGCCGCTTCGGGTCCTCGAAGTCCGTACCGCGCCCCAGCATCTTGTGCTCGGCGCTTCCGGCGTACAGCGCGTTGAGGATGACCAGGTGGCTGACTTCCTCGGGGTGGAGGCTGGCGTACATGCCCGCCCAGTGGCCACCGGTGGCCCAACCCAGGATCGCGACTCGCGGCTGACGGGTTCGCTTCTTCACCCAACCCACCACGGCATGCAGATCCCGGACGACTTCGTGAGAGCTCACGAGCGGCCGGCCCGATGCGGGCACACTCATGGCCTGGGGCCGCGTGGAGCCACCGTAGCCTCGCGCATCCATGACATAGACGGCATGCCCCGCGCGCGCGAGGTCCGCCGCGAGCGAGCCGCCCTCGACAGGCAGGTCGAAGGAGGCGCGGCCCGGGACTCGAGCGCCATGAAGGAGGATGACGGGTGGAAGTCCGGGCACCTTCGTCCCGGTGTCGCGCACCTCACGCACGGAGAGCTCGATGCCCGGCTCGCCTGGCACGCGGAGGTCCGCGCGTGTGACCACAGCCCAGGCGTTGCTCGCGAGCAGCGCTCCCATCAGGAGCAGGTTGCGGACAACGGTCGTGCCTCTCACCTGAAGACTCACCGAGGCCTCCTGTCGGGCTTTGCGTTGGAATGCGTGTGGGTTGTGGGGCGGGAAGTTTAATCCAGGAAGCGGCGCTCCCAGCGGAGTAGCTCCTCGGTGATCGGGTAGAAGTCGTCGAAGTCACTGCGATACAGGTGGGGCTCGAGGAGCCGGGCGAGCGCGCGGTGCAGGGGGGGCGTCTGGCCCGCCTCCACGTCTCCAACCTCAGGATGCTCTCCCAGAGTGATGAGCACCCGGTCTCCGCTCATTTCCTGGAGGGAGATACCCGGGAGTGCGAGGCGTTCTCGTAGACCGGGCACACCGCCGAGCTTTCCGAGCACGGGCTCCCCGAGAAAATTCATCCAGTGCACGCCCTCTACCCAGGTGTTCATGCGAAGTCTCGCCCTGCTCAAGGCAAGGTGCACTCCCGGGTAGCGCGGTCGGATGTGCTGGAGGGCCTCGCCCAAATACCAGCCGTCCGAGCAGAGGGCGAAGTCCACATACCCCGAGTTGAAGGGGAGCTCCGCAGCCATATCGAGGGCCAGGGCACGGACCTGATCCGCGCCTCGTTCCTCCAGGAACTCCGTGGGCAGTCGCACATATAGGACGCTCACGGTGTTCTCCTGCTCTGGCCACGGGGAGGGGAAGGCATCCAACCCTCTGTAGTGCACGCGGAGCTCATCCACTTCCTCGAATTTTTTGCCATCCAGTACAAACCATGCCGACGTATCTGGCTCCGGATTCAATGTTCGAATGCGGAGTCTTTCCCATGCGGCGTCATCGAGTGGGTCGGCTTGTCCCTCACCAGCGTCATACCAGGCGAGTTGGTAGGGGTGTATCCGTTCACGAAGGAGCTGTAGGGCACGCAAGACGGCGGGGGCGATCCGCTCGTTGGGATGCTGCATGTAGAAGCACATGAGCAGGGCATCGCTCGCGACCAGCCCGCCGCGCTCGGTGTGGTGCCGCAATCTCGGGTAGCGCATGGGGACTTTTCCTACTTGATCTGCTCCACTCCCCACCGTGGGGAGACGAGCTGAGGGGTTACGCCGAGAATCCTCTTATAAACATCGCCCTGTGATAAATCGCGCCAGCGGCCTTCCTTGTACCATTCCCAAGAAGCCGGTTTGTTCTCCGGGCACGGGAACTTGAGATCGTACACGCGGACAATGATGCCCTTTTCATCCAGGATGATGATGTCCGGCTCGATGGTGCCCTTCAGACCACTCCAGCCCTGCTCCGTCACGATCTGGCTCATCAGATTCTCCTCCATGAACTCCCATTTCCCCGTTGCTGGGTTGATGTAGAAGCGGGGATAGAGCCGGTAGCGCTCCGGAGGTATCAACTTGTTCAGTGCCTCGCGCAGGCACGACCAGGCCTGCTCATGCTTGAAGAGTCCCAGGTACGCGGCCCACGTCGTTCGTTCGCCCACCTTGACCTGGCCACAGAGCTCCGCGCTGGGGCTCTTGCCCTTGAAATGGTAGTCGTTGATCTCCTGGTCCGCCTTGCGGGTGCACTGTGCGATGGCGCTCTCGATCTTCGAGCGCAGGTCCGCGGCCAGTTCCACACCCCGACGCTCGGCCGAGCCGATCTGGGGCGCAGCAGCCGCCGCCGTCATGGCCACTGCCGTGCCGACGGCCACCGCCTTCGTTCCCAAGGTGTGGGCTCGCTGCGCCGCCTCCGCTATCTCTGATGAGCCGGTGCAGCGCTCCCACTGTCCGGGGAGCTTCTTGAGACAGCACTCGGGGGTCAGGTCCCATTGCCCGCATTCCCCCAATCCTTCGAAGGGATCTGACTCCGCCAGACACCCTGCCTGGAGCACGGCCAGGAGAGCCAGCGCCCACACGGGGCCACTCTTCGCGGTATGAAGCACGGAACCCAGCATAGAGGCGCCATGAGTGACGAGACAGCGGAGAAGGGGACGGGCACCGAGCAACCGGTGACGGATGCTGGAGGGCAGGAGCAGCGTTGGCCGCGTCGCCACCTGTTGCGCTGGACCCTACTGGGTCTGGTGCCCGCCGCGGCGGGAGGTGGATGGGCCGCCTTCAAGTGGCTCGGCGAACGCGAGCGGCGCGTCGAGGACGAGGAAGGTGGGCCGCTCGATGGATATGAGGCGGAAGCGGGGCTGGCGAGGGGGGGACCGGCCAAGGGGCGGCTGGGCGATGAGGCCTGGGCCGTGCAGTTGACCCAGCAGGCCACCGCGCCCTGTTTCGCGGGCAGCCAGAGCGCGAGCCTCAGGTTGGCCTTGGCCGTCAAGGTTTCTCCCTCCAACGCGCTGGCCCGGGTGATGGGTGCATGCTGGTTCATGCAGACAGATCGGTGGGATCTGGTGCCGGGGGTTCTCTCACATCCTTCGGTTCAGGACACTCCGGAGGCACGTCTGCTGCTGGACCTCACCGAGCGCCGGCCCCGTGCTCCCGACTGGCGCCATGCCTTCTTCGACGCCTGGAAGGCGCTCGGACGGCCCGATTTCAGCAAGAGCACCCTGCTTCCCGAGCCCCTGGAGTGGAATCACCTGATCTCCAACGGGTTCACCCGCTCCCCGGCCGACCAGACCTGGCGCTTCCCGGTGCTGATATTGCACCCAGCGTCGGCGGAGCAGGAGCAGCAGTGGATGCTCGAGCAGGTTCGCGCCAGTCAGTCCGTGCCATTGCTCATGGCTCTACGCGAGCAACTCCTTTCCCTCGAAGTACAAGCGCCGCTGCGCCGCTTCCTGCTGTCCGCGGTGGAGGAGCGGATCGGGCAGCTCGCCGGGCCTTCTCCGCGGACCCTCCAGCTCGCGCTGGTCCCCTTCCTGGCTGGCAAATCACCCGAGGTGCCCCTCGAGCGGCGGGATCTGGAAGCACTCGAGAAGATCGTCGCGCTGCCAGAGTGGAAGCAGCCCTCCAGCGAGGAGTTCTTCCTGGAGGTGCGAGGGCTCATCGACATGATGTACGCGCCTGGCCACCATGCCTTCGCGATGGCGACGTTGGCTCAGGGCCTATCCCTCGGCTCGTGGCTCCTGCAGCGGGCCCGGGTCAGCAAGGCGCACCTGTCCGAGGACGAGCAGCGGTGGCTGGGACGGTTGCTGTGGGAAGTGGGGGCGCGCCTGCGCGAGCAGCGTTCGCGTCTGGAATTGGAGCTGGGACTCCAGCTCCAGATGTTTGGTTCGGAGTTGACGGGGCACAGCCCGACACGGGTGGACAGCATCGGCATGTGGGGGGAGCTGGGGACGTGGGAGGACGCCTTGAAACGGGCGGCCTTTTACCGCTGGCCCCTGGCTCCCTTGCAGGAGGAATCCTGTGTCCTTCGGGCTCGCAACGAGCACGTGTGGATGCAAGCCTTTGCTGGAAAGGGCGAGCTGCCCTGACGCCACGTCAGGTGAAGACGCGCTCCATGTGCACGAAGGGGCGCTCGGCGCGGATTCCCTTGGCGCGGCAGTGCTCGATGAAGCGATTGGACTCGACGATCTGCGGGGCCTTGTCGTCGTAGGCCAGCACCATCACGTGCCGCAGCCACGGCTCCTGGCCCATCGCGTAGACGTACACGTCCTTGGGGTTGAGGTGCGTGACGATCTCCGTGGCCCTTGCGCAGTTCGAGCCGTTCAACCGTCTCGACTGGTCCACCTTGCGCGGCACCGGCTGGCTGAGCAGCGGCCCGTACATCCAGCTCATCGGCCCTCCCTCGCACTCCATTCCCAGGAAGAGCACGTCGATCTCTCCCACCACTTCGCGCAGGTACTGGTAGAGCCTCGGCTCGATGGCGTTGGAGTCCGCCGCCATCAGCAGCGACTTGCCTCCAATCTGCACCAGGTGTGCGATCTTCGCGTGGATGGACAAATCACTGTGCTCGCCCAGGAAGGGCACGCCGGTGATGGCTCCGCCGGGAATCGGCAGACGCTGCAACTCGTCCAGCTCCACCACGTTGCGGAAGCCCGTGTTCTCCAGCATCAGCCGCAGCGAGGGATCCGCCAGCCCTCCGCCATTGTTGCGCGGCACCACCACCGTGCCCACCCGGTGGCGCAGTTGCAGCAGCGTCTCCATCATCAGGTGATCGGCGTGGCCATGGGTGATGACCACGTAGTCGATGCGCTCGGGCAGGTCCGCGTGCGTGAAGCGCGGTTGCTCCGTGGGGAACTCGTAGCTGATGACCGGATCCGTCAGGATGGAGACCCCGCCCGCCTCGATGAGCACGCACGCATGCCCGAAGTAGCGCACGCGCACTCCCTCTCCGGACCAGGGCTCGGTCCGGCGCGGAGGCGTCTCGGTGAAGAGGGCCGCGAAGTCCGCCGCGGCGCTGGACGGCACTCCCAGCATCTCCGCCACCGCTCCCGGTGAGCCCGGGGTCGTCCTCATGCGGAACAGTGCGTCCAGTCCCTCGTGCCGGTAGGGCACCTTCAGCCACAGCGGCGAGTCCCCCTCCAGCCGCGGCGTGCTGTAGATGTATTTGCGCTCGTCTCCCTCCACCTGCATCAGGAAGATGCTCTGCGCGGACTCCTGGTGGTAGCGGCTCCGGTAGAGCAGCGGCTCGATGAAGCGGAAGCTGGCGTGGTTGGCCATGTCATACGTCAGCTCCACGTAGCCTCGCAGGATGTCTGGCACCTTGGGGTAGAGGCCCTCGATCGACGTCCCCGTCGCCGAGGTGGCCAGCAACTGCTCCAGCTCGGCCACCGCCTTGGCGAAAGCCACCATGTGCGCCTGCTCGCGCGTGGTGCGCTCCAGCAGTGCCTTGACCTCGGGGGCGCGCGAGGCCGGGTGGTTGAGGAACGGTCCCCCCATCAGCGCCGGGTTCTTCAGCGCCGCGACGTGCACCTCCGGGTTGGTGACGAACGAGGACATCAGCTTGGCGTGCAGGTTCGTCACGAACAGCGGCGCCGTCGCGGGTGACAGCAGGTACCACCACACGTACCACTGGTTGTAGAGCGGTTCGATCGCGACGTTGGGCTTGAGGTACTGGAGGGCGGCCATGAGAAGACTCGAGGTGGAGAGGGACGGGATGGGGCTGCTTCAGGTGCCCTGGCCTGGGGTATTGCGGCGGAGGTCGAACTCCTTGCCAAAATACTCTTCCCAGCGCTGCATGTTCTGCTCGCTCTGGCTGATGTAGGGCGACAGGCCGATCATCTTCACCACCAGTCGGTTGACGCCGTCGAGCAGCGGGGGCAGGGGCCGCAGGAAGTCCACGAAGAGCACGACGCGATCCCCGTCGCTCTCCTTCCACACCTCGTGATCATGGGTGTCGTCGAAGACGAGGCTGCGCCCCTCTTCCCACGAGGAGATGTCCTGGCCCACCCGGATGCGGCACTTGTCGGGCTCGGGCACGAGGAGGCCCAGGTGGTAGCGCAGCACGCCCTTGTAGTGGCCCGTGTGCGCGGGGATGTGTTTACGGCCGCGCAGGATGGAGAACATGGCGGTCCTCATGCCGGGGATGCTCTCCAGCAGGCGCGTCGTCTCCGGGCAGCGCCGGCAGTTCTCCTCCATCTTCACCCCGTAGCCGTAGAAGACGAACGTCTTCCACTTGTCATCCGTGGTCAGCTCACGCTGCTCGTGCTGGAGGTCCTGGAAGTTGGGGATGATGTCCACCCCGCGCATGACCACGTCCAATTCCTGGCGGATGGTGCGCCATTCCCGTTCCAGGTGGGCCGTGAAGGGGAACTCCCGGGGCTGGAAGAAGGTGCGCCGCGCCTCGGGCCTCTGATCGATGGCTCGGGTGACCTGCTTCGCGGTGTGGATGACTCCCGTCGTGACGGCGCCTCCCACCGTCCGCAGGGCGCGCTGCCTCAATTCGTCAATCAAGCGGTTCGATCTGGTTTCCATGTCTGACCTTCTGGCGAACGCCTGTAAGGGGAAAAGACATATCAAAATCGGACTTCAAACGGGTCGTGGAATCTTCAGGAAGCCGAGCCTCGTGTGCGCAGGTGCTTCTCGAGGGTGTCCGCCATCAGTTGCTCCTGCTCGGCCGCCTGGAAGATCGCCTGCATACGCTCCAGGTTGCGCCGGTATGAGGGTTTCTCCACGACTTCGTCGAGCAACCCCGTGAGGGTGTCGGGTGACAGGGTGTCGATGGACGAGCGCACGCCGAGGCCATGGTGGGCGACCCGGGCCGCCACACCGGGCTGATCGAACTGGACGGGCAACACCACCATGGGCACGCCGAAATAGATGCACTCCTTGACGCTGTTGAAGCCGCCGTGGGTGACCATCGCGGAGGCGCGCCGCAGCATCTGGAGCTGAGGCACGTGCTGCACGCACAGGAGGTTGGACGGGGGGTCCCCGTTCGTCGCCGCCGAGCCCTTCCACTGGTTGGTGGCGACCACGAACTGCCACTGGGGGCGCCGCCGCGCCGCGTCGATCACCGAGTGGTGGAAGCGCTCGGCCCGATCGGGGTGGATGGCCATCGTTCCCAGGGAGCACACGACGAGGGGCCGCTCCCCGTCGAGCTGCTCCCACGGGAAGGGCGGCTCCTGGCGTTGGAGATCGATGGCGGGCCCCATGTAGAGGTAGTCGATCGACAGCCCGGCACCGCGGAACTCCACGAACTCGCGCGGGCAGAGGATGATCATGGGCTCGTGCTCGCCCGTGGGCCTGCCCGCGAAGTCCAGGCCCGAGAGCGGATAGCCATGCTTGCGCGCCAGCGCGTGCCGATATTTGAGCACGTTCGGATCGAGCCCCACCTGGTGGCGCGCGAACGCCAGCTTCGAGTCGAGCAGGATGCGCCCCCAGTCCAGGGCGCCCCGGAGCGTGCTGGAGAGCAGACCGTCGGGAATGACGCCCGAGGTGGGCGGCGGCGTCCCGGGCTCCCACCGCAAGGGGATGCTCGTGTTCAGCAGCAGGGTGGGCACTCGATGGCCGTGGAGGATCAGGGACCGTTCGGGGAACAGCACGTCGGTGATGCCCAGGTCCGGGCGCGTCCGGGCGATGATCCGATCGAACTCGCCGTCGAGCAGGGACTCGAGCATCCGCGTCTGCTTGCGGACCAGCTCGCGCACATAGGCCATCCTCTCGAGTCCACTCAGCCCTCCGAGGCGGGCCATGACCTCCGCCTGGAATCCCTTGGGGAAGAGCTCCGCGAAGAGGCTTTCGAACTCGAAGCCCTCGCCCCGGATGAGCTCCTCCGTGTCCGGGAGGCCGCAATAGACGATCCGGTGGCCCCGCGCCTGGAGGGCCCGGGCCAGCTTGAGCGATGGGTTGATGTGCCCGCGCTCGTGCATGGGGGTGAAGAGGATGGTGGACACGGGGGACTACCTGGTGGCGGCTTCCAAGAGGAAGGAGGGGTTCAGGAACGCGGAGCGCGGCGGATACCAGGGCCATGCGCCCCAGGTGGGCCGTGGCGGCGCGGATTCATCGGGCGGCGTGAGGGACAACACTCCCTTGTCGAAGAGCCCCTCCAGCAGCGAGCGCTCGGCCTCGCCGTGTCCCAACCGGCCCGCTGGCTGGCCCAGGAGCTCGGGGAGTGACTCGCGTTCCCGCTCGCTCAGGACGCCGCCCGCGTAGTCGGAGCTGAACCGCCCGCTGGCCTCGTCGAGCCGGCGCACCATGGGGCTCAGGCGCAACACCAGATCGTCGAAGCTCCAGCGCGGCGCCTCGGCTTGCGACTCCAGCCGGGCCACGCAGGCGCGGACGCTGGCGGAGAAGGTCTCGCGGGTGAACGTGCGGCGGATGAGCGCGGCCCCTCGCTGACACGCTTCCCGGAGCGGGCCCGGTGCCTGGATGTCCTGGAGGATCCGCTCCGCCACGGTGGCGTAGGCCCCCGGCGTGCCCGAGGCCATGCCCGCGCTCTCGCGCACGACGATGCCGTGGCCGGGCGGGAGCGCATGGCGATTGTTGCCCGCCCCATTGGTGTAGATGGGGCAACCGTTGAGCACCGATTCGAGCACATACATCCCGAAGGGCTCGGGGACGGTGTTGTAGACGAGCCCGAAGCGGGCCTTTTGAAAGAGCTGGAAGAGCGCGGGCTGGCTCAGGTGTGCGACAGGCAGCAGGAGATCCTCCAGCCGTAGGTCCGCGGCCTGGAGCGCCGCCACCAGCGCGGATGCGTCGAAGGGGTGGCGGAAGCGGAGCACATGCTGCATGAGGGAGTAGTCCTCGGCGGACACCACCAGGCGCACGGGTGGATGACCGTGCTCCCGGGTCAGTACTCGCAGGTGCAGGAGGATCTGGCAGACGGCCGCCCAGTCCGCCTTCGAGGGTTGGAGCGCATGGCCCAGCACCTCGCCGCGATCGAGCGCCTCCTGCACGGACGAGGGCAATCCTCCGCCGGGCAGGCGGGGATCCCCATCTTTCGCCTCCAGGCAGGGCAGGGTTGGGACGATGGACTCCACCACCTGGGCTCCGCGGGGTTCCAGGCACCGGCGCTGGCGCCAGTCCGGCATCATCAGCAGCGCGGAGAGCGTGTCGTGGATGTAGGGCGACAGCGTGCCGTACAGGTCGATGACGGGGTTGCCGAGCCAGGTGGTGGGCGCGCCGTGGAGCCCGTGGAAGTACACGAACGTCCGCCGGGCCCGCTCCCGAGAGGGGGGAGAGATCCACAGGCCGAGATCACAGTAGACGGCCAGGTCCGCGGGCGGCCGGGAGCGCAGGGCCAGCAGGCGCCGCGCGGTGGCCACGGGGATGCCCGCGTCTGGCGCGTTGACACGATGGTGGTTGTGGCGCTCGACGCCATAGCCAAGCGCTCGCAGCTCGTCTTCCACCCAGGCGTTGATGGCCCCGGAGGCGTTCTGGTAGGGCTCGGCTTCCAGGAACAGATGGGCACTGCGACTCATGCGAGCTCTCTCTCTCGTGGATGTGCTTGCAGGGGTGGCGCCTCCCGGAGCTGGCCGGACTCCAGCCGGATGAGGCGATCCGCCAGGTGGAAATAGCGATCGTCGTGGGAGATGACGAGGAGCGCCTTCCCGCGCCGCTTCAGCTCCGGCAGCAGCTCCTCGTAGAAGACATGCTTGAAGGTGGGATCCTGATCCGCCGCCCACTCGTCGAAGACGTAGAAGGGCCTGTCCTCCAACCACGCCGTCAGCAGGGCGAGCCGCTTGCGCTGGCCCTGTGAGAGCGCGGTGGTGGACAGCACGCCCTGCTCCAGCCGCACCTTGCGATCGAGCTGGAGCCGCCGCAGGTACTCCCGCACACGCTCGGAGAGATCCGGCGGCGCCAGCCCCACCATCCGCTCGAAGAGGTAGAAGTCCGAGAAGATTGTCGAGAAGTGCTGGCGGTAGTCTTCCAGGTTCTGGCCGGTGACGGGGACGCCGTTCACGCGGATCTCCCCGCGCTCGGGCAGGTACAACCCGGTGATGAGCTTGGCCAGCGTCGTCTTCCCGCTGCCGTTGCCGCCCACCAGGAAGATGATCTCCCCACGCCGCAGCGTCAGCTGGAGGGGCCCGAGCGTGAAGGCCCGATCCTCCTGCTCGCTGTGATAGGTGTGCGTGACACCGTTCAGCTCGAGCTCCCGGAACGTGCTCACCGGGTGCTCGGCGGATGCGGCCAGGCGCGGGGCCTCCTGCCCGTCGAGCCCGAGGTGGGTGATGCGCTCCAGCGCGACGTTGCTCTGCTTCAGCACGTGGGTGGTGTTGAGCAGGGTGTCCAGTGGCTGTTGCAGGTACAGGACCGTGAGGGTGAAGCCCATCAGGGTCGAGGTCTCCACCGCCAGGAAGCGTGGCAGGACGAAGAGGAGCAGCCCCACCATCACGAAGAACAGCAGGCTGCCCCAGATCTTGGTGGCGGAGTCCAGGTAGCTGCTGTGGGTTCGCAGCCGCCGCAGCTCCGCGGCCGTGCGCACCAGGTCCTCCGCCAGGAAGGACTCACGCCGCTCCCGGTGCTGCTTCAGCTCCTTGATGCCTTCGGTGAGGGCACGGAAGTTCTTGAAGAGCACATCCTGGACATCCCGCGTGGTGCGGATGAGCCGAGTGACATAGCGGGCCGGTAGCAGGTAGCTGAGCACGCCCAGGAACATGAAGACGAGGCATCCCAGCAGGGCGGGCCACGACAGCCAGGCCATATAGGTCAGGCACCCGATGATGACCGCGAGGTGGCTGATGACGGTGGGCAGGATCAGCAGGCCGGTGCTGGTCACCATGACGTCGTCCGCGAGCGTGGCCAGCAGCCGATGCGGGCCCAGTTCCTCCAGCCGCCGCAGCGGCGTGGCGAGAATGCGGTGGAAGAGGTCGACGCGCAGCTCGTACACCATGCGCTCGTGGAGATGGTTGAGCAGCATCTGCGAGCCCATGCGCGAGACGAGCGCCAGCACGCACGTTCCGATGAAGCCGGGCAGCAGCCAGGGCTCGCGGTTGCCCGCGAGGACGTGGTTGATGAGCGCGAGGAGCCCCGCGCTCGCCGCACCGGACAGGAGCCCGCCCAGGACGGCCAAGCACAAGAGGAGCCGCGAGCGCCGCCAGAGCAGGGCGAGCAACCTCATGCGGCCACCTCTCCGTCGCGCGCGGGCGGGTCGGGCAGGTCCACCAGCGGCCGATCCGGCTCCTCCACCACCTGCTTCAGCAACGCCTGGAATTCCTCCGCCAGGGCCGCGATCGTTTTTGGCTCGAAGAGCTCGGACTTGTACTCGAAGCGGCCCGCCAACCCCTCCGGGCCGTCCGCCAGCACGAGCTGCAGGTCGTTGAGGATCAACTCCAGGTCTACTTGCACCACGCTCATGGAGAGCCCGGCCACCGAGGGGGTGGGCGGCGCGAACGTCTGGAAGACATAACCGATGGGGCTCAAGGGGCGGCTGTCCGCCTGCCCCGGACGCAGCAGTTTCACCAGCTCCACGTGCGGCAGGGCCTGGTGCTCGGACGCCTCGAGGTAGTCCGTGCGCACGCGCCGCAGCACCTCGCGGAAGCTCGGGTCACCGGACAGGTCCGTGCGCAGCAGCAGGTAGTTGGCGAACATGCCCGCCATCGGCTCCAGCTCTGGGCGGGGGCGGTTGGCATGGACGAAGCCCACCATCATGTCCTCGTGCTTCGTCCGCCGTGACAGGAAGGACTCGAGCGCGGCCAGTCCCAGCATGAAGGGTGTGACGCCTTCGCGCCGGGCGAGTGTCCGGAGCGCATCCGACAGCTCCCGCGACAGGGTGAAGCCGTGGCTGCCCTTGCGGAAGCTCTCGGTCTCCGGGCGTGAATGATCGAAAGGCAGTGGCGGCGGAGACGGTGGCTTCGCCAGCCGGAGGCTCCAGTACGCCCGGTGTTGTTCCAGCACCTCGCCTTGCATCCACTCGCGCTGCCAGAGGGTGTAGTCCCGGTAGCTCAGCGTGGGCTCGGGCAGCGGTGAGGGCTCGTCCTCGCTGAAGGCCTCGTAGAGCGCCGCCAGCTCGCGCAGCATCACCATGCCGGACACGAGATCCGTCACGGCGTGGTGCATGGCGAGCATCAGCACGTGCGTCGTGTCCGACAGGCGGTAGAGGCGCGTGCGCATGAGCGGCCCCTGCTCCAGGTCGAACGGACGCCAGCCTTCCTCGTTCAGCCGCCGCAGGAGCTCGGCCTCCTGTGCCTCCTCTGTCAGGTGGCTGATCTCCTCCACCGGCAGCTCCCACCGATCGGGTGGGGCCACGCGCTGCAGGGGCTGGCCGTTCACGACCGGGAAGGAGGTGCGCAGCGGCTCGTGGCGGCGCACCAGCTCCTCCAGGGCCATCCGCAGGGCCTCCACGTCCAGCGGCCCTTCCAGCCGCAGCGGGGTGAGGACCCGGTTGTAGATGCTCCCCGCTCCCTGGCGCTCGGGAGACCAGTAGGCCTCCTGCGCGAAGGACAGGGGCACGTCCCCGTCCGCGTGCATGGGAGTGACGGGAGGCGGTCTCGCGGGCGCGCCATCGCGGGGAGTCCCGAGCCGCTCGGCCAGTTGGGCCACGGTGGGCAGGTCGAACAGCTCCTGCAGGGAGATGTCCACGTCGAACACGGCGCGGATGCGCGTCACCAGCTGGGTCGCCGCCAGCGAGTGTCCGCCCAGGTCGAAGAAGTCGTCGTGGATGCCCACGCGCTCCACGCCCAGCAGCTCCGCCCACAGCCCCACCAGCAGCTCCTCCACCGTGTTGCGCGGAGGCACGTGGTCCGCGGCTCGGGCTTCGGACATGCCCGGCACCGGCAGCGCCCGCCGGTCCAGCTTCCCGTTGGGCGTGAGCGGCAGCGCCTTCAGGAAGACGATCGCCGCGGGCACCATGTACTCGGGCAGACGCTCCTTGAGCGCGGCGCGCAGGGTGGACTCCTCGGGCACGGGCTCGTCCGCCACCACGTACGCGACGAGCCGTTGCACTCCCGGCGTGTCCTCGCGGACGAGGGCGACGGCGTCCTCCACCGAGGGGTGCTCTCGAAGCGCGGAGGCGACTTCACCGGGCTCGATGCGGAAGCCACGCAGCTTCACCTGCTCGTCGAGGCGGCCGAGGAACTCCAGCGATCCGGAGGGCAGCCAGCGGACGTGATCGCCCGTGCGGTAGAGGCGGGCGCCGGGCTCGGGGGAGAAGAGGTCGGGGATGAAGCGCTCGGCGGTGAGCTCGGGACGCCCGAGGTAGCCGCGAGCGACGCCCGGGCCACCGACGTAGAGCTCGCCGGGGAGTCCCACGGGAAGAGGCCGCAACTGCTCATCCAGGACGTAGACGCGAGCGTTGGGGAAGGGCTTGCCGATGGTGGGCTGGAGGGGGTCGACGCGAGACTCGATGGAGGCGCAGACGGTGACCTCGGTGGGGCCGTAGGCGTTGAGGAAGTGGCGGCCGGAGGACCAGCGCGCGGCGGTCTCAGGAGGGCAGGCCTCGCCCGCGGTGAGGACGGTCTCCAGGCCCTCGAGGCCCTCGGGGTCGAGCTGCGCGAGGACCGAGGGGGTGAGGGTCACTGCGGTGATGGCGCGCTCGCGGAGCAGGCCATGCAGGGGCGCGCCCGGCATGAGCTGCTCACGCGGAGCCAGGTGGAGGCAGGAGCCGGCGAGCAGGGAGGCGAAGACCTCGCAGACGGAGGCGTCGAAGCCGATGGAGGCGAACTGGAGGACGCGGCTGTCAGGACGGAAGCCATGCTCGCGGACGGCGGCGAGGGCGGTGTTGCACAGGCCGCGGTGGGTGAGCAGGGTGCCCTTGGGCCGGCCCGTGGAGCCGGACGTGTAGATGACATACGCCAGGTTGTCCGGCACGCCGCGCGCGGGCGGCGCCTCCGTGGGCTGGGTAGCCACCTGCGGCCAGTCCGTGTCCAGGCACACGAGGAATCCGCTCTGCGCGGGCAGCTCGTCCACCAGGTGATCCTGGGCAAGCAGCACCGGCACGCCCGAGTCCTCCATCATGAACGCGAGGCGGTCCGAGGGGTAGGTCGGATCCAGGGGGACCCAGGCGCCGCCGGCCTTGAGGACGCCGAGCATGCCCACGATGAAATCGAACGAGCGTTCGACGCACAGGCCGACCCGCGTCTCGGGACCGACGCCGAGGGAGCGCAGGTGCCAGGCGAGCTGGTTGGCGCGAGCGTCCAGCTCTCGGAAGGAGAGGGTGGCGTCGCCGGTGGACACGGCGGGCGCGTCCGGAGTGCGGGCCACCTGGGCCGCGAAGAGCTGATGGGCGAGGACGTCACGCGGGAAGTCCACGTGACTGTCGTTCCACTCCACCAGCACCCGGTGCCGCTCTTCCTCGGTGAGCAGCGACAGCTCGCCCAGCGGCTGCTCGGGCCGGGCCAGTACCGCCTCCAGCGCGCCTCGCCAGTGCTCCAGCAACTGCTCGATGGCTTCGGACGTGAAGCGCGCCGCGTCGTATTCGAGCCGCAGTCTCAGCTCCTGCCCGGGGACGACCGCCGCCGCCAGCGGATAGTTGATGCGCTCGATGAAGCGGAGGTCTCGAATCTCCAGGCTGCTCCCCCGTTCGTAGACGGAGGTGTCCACCGGGTAGTTCTCGAAGACGAGGAAGCTGTCGAAGAAGGACGTGCCCCGGGGCAGCTCGCTCCAGCCCTGCACCTTCACCAGTGGGCTGTGCTCGTGCTGGCGCATCTCCACCTGCCAGGCTTGCAGCTCCTTCAGCCACTGGAGCACTGGCACCCGTGGCTCCAGCCGCACCCGCACCGGAAGCGCGTTGATGAAGAGGCCCACCATGGACTCCACGCCTTGCAGCTCCGGCGGGCGGCCGGCGACCGTGGTGCCGAAGAGCGCGTCCTGCGTGCCCGCGTAGCGGCCGAGCAGCAGGCCCCAGGTGGCCTGCGCCAGCGTGTTGAGCGTGAGCTGGTGCTCGCGGGCGAATGTCTGCAACCGCGCGGTGTGCTCGGCCGACAGGTGGAGCATCCGCTCCCCGGGAGGCAGGTGCTCCTGGCCCACAGCGGGAGGCCGGGCCAACGGCAGCGGCGTGGGCGCGGTGAAGTCCCGGAGCGAGCGCCGCCAGAAGACCTCGGCGCTCGCGTCGTCCTGGCGTTGCAGCCAGGCGATGTACTCGCGGAAGGCCGCCACGGGCTGCTGGGGCGGCGTCTCACCTCGCAGCATCGCGTGGTACGTGCCGAAGAGCTCCTGGACGAGCAGGCCCATGCTCCACCCGTCCAGCAGCAGGTGGTGGTACGTCCACACCAGCCGCGCGGCGCGCTCGTCCAGGTGGATGAGCGCCAGGCGCATCAGCGGCGGATGGGCCAGGTCGAAGCCCGCGGCGCGATCCTCGAGGAGGAAGGCCTCCAGCCGCGTCTGCTGCTCCGCCGGGGAGACGCCGTGCCAGTCCAGCTCGCGCCAGGGGAGCTCGGCTCGCGGGCGTACCACCTGGAGGGGCTCGGTCACTCCTTCCCGGTGGATGGCGGTGCGGAGGATCGCGTGGCGCTCCGTCAGCCGCTCCAGCGCTCGGCGGAAGACGTCCACCTGGAGCGGTGTGCCGAACGTCCACGTGAGCTGCTCGAGGTACATGCCCACCCGCGGCGCGAACAGCGAGTGGAAGAGCATGCCCTGCTGCATGGGCGACAGCGGGTAGATGTCCCGCACGAGCGGATCCTCGCGGAGGATGTGCTCGAGCCCCTCTGGAGTGAGGCGCGCCAGGGGGAAGTCGGCGGGCGTGCGGCGGGCGGCGTCCGCGCTGGCCCGGCCGGCGATGATGTGCCGCAGCGCCTCGAGGAAGCGCGTGGCGAGCATCTGGACGGTGTCTCGTGTGTGGAGCGCCTCGCTGTAGCCAATGCGCAGATCCAGCCGGCCCGCGAGCACGTAGCCGCCCACCTCCAGCACATGGGGACGGTGCTCCCGAGGGCCGATGGTGGGGCCGGTGGGCTCTCGCACCAGGGCGAAGGCACCCTCGGCCCGCGCGCCGGTGTCGAACTGGCCCAGGTAGTTGAAGCTGACCTCGGCGGCGGGCAGGGCACGCAGGCGCCGTGCCGTCTCGTCCTCGCGCAGGTAGCGCAGCAGGCCATGGCCGAGACCTCGTCCTGGCACCCTCGCCAGTTCGTCGCGAACGGCGCGCACTGCCTCGCCCGGGCTGGCCGTCTCGGGCACCTCCAGCAGCACCGGGTACAGCGAGGTGAACCATCCCACCGTGCGTGACAGGTCCACATCGTCGAAGAGGTCCTCGCGGCCGTGTCCCTCTAGATCGACCAGCAGCCGGGACTGTTCCGACCACGGTGCCAGGGCCTGCATCAGCGCCGCCAGCAGCACCTCGTCGATGCGGGCCCGGTAGGCGGACGGCACCTCCTGCAACAGCAGGCGGGTCTCCTCCTCCTCCAGCGACACCGTCACCCCGTTCGCCGAGGCGAAGGTGTTGTCACCGCCGGCAATGTCCCTCGGGAGCGGGAGCACGCGCGTGCGGGCCTCGTCCAGCCAGAAGGGCAGCTCCGCCGCCACCGCTGGCGAGCGGGCATGCGCCACCAGCCGATCCGCCCACGTCTTGAATGACGTGCTCTTGGGCGGCAGCGACACCGGTTGCCCCTGACGGAGCTGCTGGCAGGCCGTGCCCAGGTCTTCCAGCAGCGTGCGCCAGGAGACGCCGTCCACCGCCAGGTGATGGATGACGAGCAGCAGGCGCCCGGTGCGTCCTTCTCCTCGCTCCGCCAGGCCCGCCGCTACCAGCGGGCCGTTCTCCAGCGAGAGGCCGCGCTGAAGCTCCTCGGCGGCCTGCTCCATTCGCGAGGCGTCCAGCCGGCGCAGCACCACCGCGCCACCCGGCTCGGCGCATGCCAGCCGACGGCCTCCCTCCGCCTGAGTCAGGCGCAGCCGGAGCGCGTCATGGTGCTCCACCAGGTGGTTCAGCGCCCGCTCCAGCACCTCCGCCTCCACCGGCTCGCGCACCTCCACCATCACCGCCTGGTTGAAGTGGTGCGGCGTCTCCAGCTCCCTCTCGAGGAACCAGTGCTGGATGGGCGTGAGTGGCACGGGGCCCACCACCGGACCCTGCTCGCCCGTCGTGGCCCGGACCTCCATCGCCACGGGCGCCAGCTCGGCGATCGTCTGGTGCTGGAAGAGCTGCTTGGGCGTGAGGCGCAGGCCCACGCGGTGCGCGCGGGCGATGATCTGCAGGCTGACGATGGAGTCTCCGCCCAGCGCGAAGAAGTTGTCGTGGATGCCCACCTTCTCCAGCCGCAGCACGTGCGCCCAGATGCTGGCGAGCTCTCGCTCCACGGGCGTCCGTGGCTCCGCGTAGGCCGTCCTCGCCGAGCGCTCCAGCTCCGGCGCGGGCAGGGCCCGGCGATCCACCTTGCCATTGGAGGTGAGGGGCAGGGCGTCCAGGGAGACGAGGGCCGCGGGCACCATGTAGTCGGGCAGCCGCTGCTGGAGATGACGGCGCAGCTCCGCCACGTCCGTCACCTGACCCACCGCGGGCACCACATAGCCCACCAGCCGCTTGACGCCCGGCGAGTCCTCGCGCGCCATCACCACCACCTCGCGCACGGTGGGGTGCTGCGCCAGGGCCGTCTCGATCTCGCCCAGCTCGATGCGGAAGCCGCGGATCTTCACCTGCAGGTCCGTGCGGCCGAGGTACTCGATGTGGCCGTCGGCACGGAAGCGAGCCAGGTCCCCCGTCTTGTAGAGGCGCTCGCCGGGGAGGCGCGAAAAGGGGTGGGGGACGAAGCGCTCGGCGGTGAGCTCCGGACGGTGGAGGTAGCCGCGAGCCAGGCCCATGCCTCCGATGTAGAGCTCGCCGGGGACGCCCACCGGCACCGGTTGCAGGTGGCCATCGAGGACGAAGGCCTGGAGGTCGGGAATGGGCACGCCGACGATGCTGCCCGAGGCGCCCTCGGCATCAGCGGCGCACAGGGCGCGGTAGGTGACATGCACGGTCGTCTCGGTGATGCCGTACATGTTGACGAGCTGCGGCTTGCTGTCGCCGTGCTTGGAGAACCAGGGGCGCAGACTGGCGAACTCGAGCGCCTCGCCGCCGAAGATGACGTAGCGCAGGGACAGCTCGCCGGGCTCGGTGGACGTGGAGTCGGCGTGGATGAGCTGGCGGAAGGCGGAGGGCGTCTGGTTGAGGACGGTGACGCGCTCGCGGCGCAGCAGGGACAGGAAGCTGTCGGGAGAGCGGCTCACCCAGTAGGGGACGACGACGACACGGCCACCGTAGAGCAGGGCCCCCCACAGCTCCCAGACGGAGAAGTCGAAGGCGTAGGAGTGGAAGAAGGTCCAGACGTCCTGCGAGTCGAAGTGGTACCAGTGCTCGGTGGCGCTGAAGAGGCGGACCACCTGCTCGTGGGGAATCTGCACGCCCTTGGGCCGGCCGGTGGAGCCCGAGGTGTAGATGATGTAGGCGAGGTTGGTGGGCGTGACGCCCGAGTCCGGGGCGTGGGTGGGCTCGGAGTCCAGCCCGTTGTCGGGCGAATCCAGCAGCAGCACCGAGGCGCGGTGCGCGGGCAGCTTGTCCTGGAGCGAGGACTGGGTGAGGAGCACCGGGACGGAGGTGTCCTGGAGCATGAAGGCCAGGCGCTCGGAGGGGTAGGCGGGATCCATGGGGACGTAGGCGCCACCGGCCTTGAGGATGCCGAGGAGGCCGATGAGCATGTCCATGGAGCGCTCGACGCACAGGCCGACGAGGCAGTCAGGGCCGACGCCGAGGGAGCGCAGGCGCCAGGCGAGCTGATTGGCGCGGGAGTCGAGCTGGCGGTAGGTGAGGTGGAGATCCTCGAAGGACGCGGCGAGGGCATCCGGCGTGCGGGCCACCTGGGCCTCGAAGAGCTGATGCAGGGCCGGGCCTCGGGCGAAGCCGTCGCGCAGCGTGTTCCACTCCACCAGATGCTGGCGGCGCTCGGACTCGGCGAGCAGCGGCAGCTCCGACACGCGCTGCTCCGGCCGCTGCACCACTCCCTTCAGCAGCACCTCCAGATGTCCCAGCATCCGGTCGGCGGTCGCTGCCTCGAAGAGGTCCGTGTTGTACTCGAGCGCCGTCTCCAGGCCCTGCTCACCGTCGGTGACGTAGAGGGTCAGATCGAACTTGGCCGTCTGTCCGTCCACCGGCAGCGGACGCAGCGTCAGCCCCGGCAGGGCCCGCTCCATCACCAGCCCCTGCTGGTAGACGAGCATCACCTGGAAGAGCGGCGTGCGGCTCAGGTCGCGCTCGGGCTGGAGCGCCTCCACCAGCCGCTCGAAGGGCACCTCCTGGTGGCTGAAGGCTCCGAGCACGGACTCCTTCGCCCGGGCGAGCAGCTCGCGGAAGGGCGTGCGCGCGCCCATGCGGGCCCGCAGCACCAGCGTGTTGATGAAGAGGCCGATGAGCCCCTCCAGCTCGGGGCGCCCTCGTCCGGAGACGGGCGTGCCCACGTTCAGATCGTCCTGGCCCGAGTAGCGGTACAGCAGCGTCTGCAACGCGGCCAGGTACGTCATGAAGGGCGTGACGCCCTCGCGGCGATGGAAGGCACGCAGGGACTCGGAGAGGGCCGGCGGCAGGCGGCGGGTGGCCACCGCGCCCCGGTTTGTGACGAGCGCCGGACGCGGCTTGTCCGTGGGCAGCTCCAGGCCTCGCGGCGCCCCCTCGAGCTGCTGTCTCCACCAGCCGAGCTGCGTCTCGAGCACCTCACCCTGGAGCCTCGAGCGCTGCCATGCCGCGTAGTCCGCGTACTGCACCGGCAGCGGCGCCAGCGGCGAGGGCTCGCCCCGGCGGAAGGCGTCGTAGAGCGCGGCCAGCTCGCGCAGCAGCACCTCCACGGACCAGCCGTCCGAGATGATGTGATGCATCGTCAGCAGCAGCACATGCCGCTGGGACTCCAGGCGCAGCAGGGTGATGCGCAGCAGCGGCCCGCGGGCGAGCTCGAAGGGCCGGTGAGCCTCCTCCGTGGCGAGCCGGCGCGTCTCCCGCTCGCGCTCCTCGGCGGACAGCGGCTCCAGGTCCATCACGGTGAGGGGCACCGTGGCCTGGGTGTGGACGACCTGCTCACCTCCGTGCTCTCCTTGGCGGAGCGTCGTCCGGAGCGACTCGTGGCGCTGGACGAGCTCCGAGAAGCATCGCTCGAGCACGCCCACGTCGAGCTCGCCCTCCATCTGGATGGCCGCCGGGATGTTGTAGAGGGCGCTCTGCGGCTGCCACTGGTCGAGGAACCACAGGCGCTGCTGGGCGAAGGACAGGGGCAGCTCGCCGTCGCGGGGAGCGGGGCGCAGGGCCGGCACGGCGCCGTGCTCGTGGGTCTGGAGCGAGTCCAGGCGCTCGGCGAGCCGGGCGGCGGTGGGGGCCTCGAAGAGGGCGCGCAGGGACAGCTCCACGCCGAACGTCTCGTGTACGCGCGCCACCAGGCGGGTGGCCAGCAGGGAGTGTCCACCGAGCGCGAAGAAGTCATCGTGGATGCCCACGCGCTCCAGGCGCAGCACGCGGGCGAAGAGGCCGCACAGCAGCTCCTCGGTGCGGGTGTGCGGAGCCGTGTACGCGCGCGAGTCCGCCGCGGTGGACGACGGCGCGGGCAGGGCCCGGCGATCTACCTTGCCGTTGGAGCTGAGGGGCAGGGACGGCAGGGAGACGATGGCCGCGGGCACCATGTAGTCGGGCAGCCGCTGCTGGAGGTGACGGCGCAGCTCCGCCGCATCCGTGACCTGACCCGCCGCCGGTACCACGTACGCCACTAGACGCTTGTCGCCGGGCACGTCCTCTCGAGCCACCACCACCGCCTCGCGCACCGTGGGGTGCTGGCCGAGCGAGGCTTCAATCTCTCCCAGCTCGATGCGGAAGCCGCGCAGCTTCACCTGGAAGTCGGTGCGGCCGAGGTACTCGATCTCCCCTCCGGGCAGGTAGCGCGCCAGGTCACCCGTCTTGTAGAGGCGCGCGCCGGGTTCGGTGCTCAGAGGGTCGGCGATGAAACGCTCGGCGGTGAGGTCGGGCCGGCGGAAGTAGCCGCGCGCCAGTCCGATGCCTCCGATGTAGAGCTCACCCGGCACGCCCATGGGCACCGGGCGCAGGTTCGCGTCGAGAATGTGGAGGCGGAGGTTGGTGATGGGGCGGCCGATGGGCACGCTGCGTCGCGAGTCCCCGCGCTCGCACGTCCAGTGGGTGACGTCCACGGCGGCCTCGGTGGGGCCGTAGAGGTTGTAGAGGCTCGCCGGCAACCGCTCGAGGCAGCGCTGAGCGAGCTCCGCGGGCAGGGCCTCGCCGCTGCAGACGATGCGCTTGAGGTGGGTGCAGGACTCCAGCCCCGGCTGCTCCAGGAAGACCTGGAGCATGGAGGGCACGAAGTGCAGGGTGGTGATGCGCTCGGAGGCGATGGTGCGCACCAGGTAGGCACCGTCCTGGTGGCCCCCGGGAATGGCCATGACGAGACGCGCGCCGGTGAGCAGCGGCCAGAAGAACTCCCACACGGAGACGTCGAAGCCGAAAGGCGTCTTCTGGAGGACCGAGTCCTCGGGCGTCAGGCCGTAGGCGGACTGCATCCACGCCAGGCGGTTGCAGATGGCGACGTGGGTGTTGAGCGCTCCCTTGGGCCGGCCGGTCGAGCCCGAGGTGTAGATGATGTAGGCGGCGCCCTCGGGAGCCACGGCCACCTGGGGCCGGTGCGTGGGCGCACGGGCGATGTCCTCCCAGCCCGAGTCGAGGCACACCACGCGCGCGGAGGTGGCGGGCAGCGCCGGCTTCAGGCGCTCCTGCGTGAGGAGCACGGGGGCGGAGGCATCCGCCATCATGAAGGCGAGGCGCTCGGCCGGGTAGGACGGGTCCATCGGCACGTAGGCGCCACCGGCCTTGAGGATGGCGAGCAGGCCCACCACCATCTCCAGCGAGCGCTCCATGCACACGGCCACCGGTACCTCGAGGCCGACGCCCAGCGAGCGCAGGTGATGGGCGAGCTGGTTGGCGCGCTCATCCAGCTCCCGGTAGGTGAGCTGTGTGCCCTCGTACGAGACGGCGGGCGCGTTCGGGGTGCGATCGACCTGGGCCTCGACGAGCCCGTGCAGCCGTGCATCGGACGGCAGCGGCGCGCGGGTATCGTTCCAGTCGACGAGCAGCTTCTGGCGCTCGGCCTCGGTGAGCAGCGGCAGCTCGGCCACGCGCTGCTCTGGCTGGTCCACCGCTCCCTTCAGCAGCACTTCGAGATGCCCGGCCATGCGGGCCACCGTGGCCTCATCGAAGAGGTCGGTGTTGTACTCGAAGGAGACGCCCAGTCCCTCGGGGCTGTCGGTGAAGGCCAGCGAGAGATCAAACCGCGAGGTGTGGCTCTCCACTTCGAGCGGACGCAGGGTGACGCCGGGCAGGGCGCCCCTCAGCGCGAGTCCCTGCTGGTAGACGACCATCACCTGGAAGAACGGCGAGCGGCTCAGGTCTCGCTGGGGCTGGAGCACTTCGACCAGCTTCTCAAAGGGCACCTCCTGGTGGCTGAAGGCATCCAGCGTGGACGCCTTCACCCGCGCGATCAGCTCGCGGAAGCTGAGCCGGCCCTCGGGCCGGGCTCGCAGCACCACGGTGTTGATGAAGAAGCCGATGAGCCCTTCCAGCCCGTGCTGCTCGCGGCCCTCCACCGGCGTGCCGAGCGCGAAGTCCTCCTGGCCCGAGTAGCGGTGCAGCAACACCTGGGTGGCCGTCAGCAGCGTCATGAAGGGGGTGACGCCCTCGCGGCGGTGGAAGGAGCGCAGCGAGTCGGAGAGGGCGCGGGGCAGGCGGTGCTCCCGCACGGCGCCGCGATAGCTCTGGTGCGCGGGCCTCGGGCGATCCGTGGGCAGTTCCAGCGCCTGGGGCATCCCCTCGAGCTGCTTGCGCCACCAGTCGACCCGCGACTCGAGCTCTCCGCCCTGGAGCCAGGAGCGCTGCCAGACGGCATAGTCCGCGTACTGCACGGGCAGGGGCGGCAGCGGCGAGGGCTCGCCCCGGGTGAAGGCGCCGTAGAGTGCCACCACCTCGCGCAGCAGCACCTCGATGGACCTGTCGTCCGAGACGATGTGGTGCATGACGACCACGAGCACGTGGTCCTGTTCGTCCAGCCACAGCAGGGAGGCCCGCATCAACGGGCCCGTGGCCAGATCAAAGGGTCGCTGGGCCTCCTCGTTGGCGAGCCGACGCGCCTCGCGCTCACGATCGGACCCGGACAGCGGCCGCAGATCGATGACGGGGAACGGCACGGGCTGCGGCGGATGGATGACCTGGAGGGGATCCTCCGCCGTGGCCTGGAAGGTGGTGCGCAGCGCTTCGTGGCGACGGAAGAGCTCGTCGAAGGAGCGGCGAAGGGCGTCGACGTCGAGGGCCCCCTGGAGACGGAGGGCGGAGGGGATGTTGTAGAAGGAGCTGTGGGGCTGCCACTGGTCGAGGAACCAGAGGCGCTGCTGGGAGAAGGAGAGAGGCAGGGCGCTGTCGCGAGGAGCGGGCCGCAGGGGCGGAGCGGAGGAGGAGCCCTGGGACTGAGTCTTCAGAGCGTCCAGACGCTCTGCGAGGCGGGCGGCGGTGGTGGCCTCGAAGAGAGCGCGCAGGGGCAACTCGAGGCCGAGCACCTCACGCACCTGGGCCACCAGACGGGTGGCGAGCAGGGAGTGGCCACCGAGGGAGAAGAAGTCGTCGTGGATGCCGACGCGCTCTAGGCGCAGCAGGCGAGCGAAGAGGCCGCACAGCAGCTCCTCGGTACGGGTGCGAGGAGGAGCGTAGGAGCGGGAGTCGTCAGAGCCGGAGGGAGCAGGCAGAGCCTTCCTGTCCACCTTGCCATTGGGAGTGAGGGGCAGGGCCTCCAGGACGAGGAAGGCCGAGGGCACCATGTACTCGGGCAGGTGCTGGGCGAGGTGGGCGCGCAGAGCGTCCACTTCCAGCGAGTGACCCGGACGAGCGGAGAGGTAGGCGACGAGACGCTGGTTGCCCGGAGAGTCCTCGCGCACCACCACCACCACTTCGCGCACGGAGGGGAGGCGGGAGAGGGTGGCCTCAATCTCACCCAACTCAATGCGGAAGCCACGCACCTTCACCTGGAAGTCGATGCGGCCCAGGAAGTCGAGGGTGCCGTCGGGCAGCCAGCGGACGCGGTCGCCGGTGCGGTAGAGGCGGGCGCCGGGGTGAGAGGAGAAGGGGTCGGGGAGGAAGGATTCAGCGGTGCGGCGAGGGTCGAGGAGGTAGCCACGGCCGACGCCGGAGCCACCGACGTAGAGCTCACCGGGGACGCCAATGGGGCAGGGGCGGGCGTGGGAGTCGAGGACGTAGAGGCGGGTGTTGCAGATGGGCTTGCCGAGGGGAACGACGGAGGAAGCGGGAGGAGAGGTGAGAGGCCCGTGGGTGACGTCGTCGGAGCACTCGGTGGGGCCGTAGGCGTTGACGAGGGGAA
>NZ_PZOX01000026.1 GCF_003044305.1 Vitiosangium sp. GDMCC 1.1324
TATTACCAGGCTCTTCCCAACATGCCCGAAACCCGGTTGCGCCCTCTCATTGAACGCTTCGCCCAACTCGTCTACGAGCAGCTCGTTTTCCGTGAAGCCTTTGGCCTTTTATGAGGGGATGCCTCAGCGGTTGCCCCTGTACCCTCAAGCTGTGGGAAGCTGGGGGGGCCGAGCACCGTCACCGCCTGGAACGTCAGCTTCCCGCCCGTCGATAGGGCTCGGCGCGACGATGGTGTCGTCATCCCATGAACCACTGGGGCATTGCGTGACCGTCAAGCGTTCTCTGTAGGCAAAGTTGCGCTACGGGACGCTGCTCGGCGCGCTCGTGAAGAGCGTATGGAAGAGTGTTGTCTCGGGAGGTTCGAGCAGTCCGGCGTAGAGAGGCACGGGTGTTTCTGCCACCTTGCGTGACAAGGCGCTAACGCCAAATATCTCTTCAATTGTCCTGGCAACAACCTGTGTCGGCAAAACCATGTTGGGCGGAGGTGGTTCGAAGCTGGCTTTGTAGTTTTGTGTGCGACCATCCACATAGTCGTACTCTACGCCGTACACAAAATAGACAGGCGCCAACAAGCTTACACAGCCCACGATCTCCCAATTGGCTTTGGGTGACCACAACTCCCTGGGCGGGTAGACCACGCAGCGGGGGCCTCCATCGGCCGATGAAAATGTCTCGCCGGTTTTGTAGTTTGGAAGCTCAGTTCGCAGCTTGGCCCTGAGCGCCTTCCAGGGCTCCATATTCTCCATCCACTGCGTCCATAGCGCCTGACGTCGACTCTCTTCGGGAGTTGGCTCTGATGCAAAGAGAAAGGCGTTGCTTGAGTCGTAGTAATTCCGAACGATTTTGATGAGGTCTTCTGTCGAGGGGGCGGGGCGCATGAATGGTCCCATCAGTCATGACGTATGCAGTCAGAGGGTAGGGGCGGGTATGCCGAAGACGACCGGCGTTGCTCTGGGGTTACAGGTTGCCATGACTTGTGAACCCGCGATGGCGGCATTAAGCCTCACTCTGTAGGCATCTCTGATGGTCGTGCAGAGTGTGTAGAGCGGCGGTGGAGGAGGCTTGGTTAGTGTCGAGAGCACCACATAGGCGGCCTCATTGGCGCACTCTGCCGAGATGCGTTGGGCAAGGGGAGTGGATATAGGCCCGTCTTTGTTTTCTAGTGGCATCTCGACTCCAAATTTGCAGGTATATATATCTCCTGTGTCACCGTTCTTGATCTGGTGTGTCACCGTTCTTGATCTGGGCGTGAACACAGGCCACGCGCCACCCGCCCGCGCCGGGTTCTGTCTGCGGCACTGTCGTCGTGAACTGAAAATGTGACGGTTGGATTTGTCCTGTCACCGATGACGCACATCCCAAAGACAGAGCAAGTAGCGCCAGAAGTGCATTTTTTGTCCCCCTCGGCATGGCCATCCGAGGCTGCGGCGGCAATGGTTTGTGGGGCAATGGTTCGAGCGCCATCAAAAATCGGCCTTGTAGGATTACGCGCAGGTAAGGTGGGGCAAATAAAGCACGGACTGCTGGAATTCCTGGGAAGATATACCTGACAGGTCACCCAGAGGTCAAATAGACGGTGAAGAGGCGTGACGGTGAAGAGGTGTAATGTGCTGGTTTCGCTCAACTATCTG
Organism: Vitiosangium sp. GDMCC 1.1324; assembly: GCF_003044305.1. GTDB lineage: Bacteria > Myxococcota > Myxococcia > Myxococcales > Myxococcaceae > Archangium. The sequence continues at coordinate 1,633 of NZ_PZOX01000026.1, forward strand.
AGGTTACAGGGGGTTTTAGGTGACCTCGAAAGTCCCTGAGTGTGGGGGTCTGAAGGTGGGGTGGCGGTAGACCGCAGCGGTGACGCACCCTACCTGGCAGTGAGCGCGAATGGTGCGCCCTCCGGCGTGGCGTGGGCGTCGAGTGTTCGCTGTAAGCAACGTCACGCTACGGGATAATACTTGGGTCGCTTGTGAACAACGCATGGAAGAGCGTAGCTTCCGAGGGCGCTCGGCCCCCAAACAAAGAGCGGCACCGGTGTTTCCGCAATCTCACGAGGAACCGCGCTGAAACCGAATGTTGTTTCAATCCTCCTGGCGACTATCTGAGCCGGGAGAGCCATGTTGGGAGGCGGTTGCGCGAAGTTGGCCTTTTCATTTCGCAAGCCACCGTCAGCATAATCACACTCCACTCCATACACGATATAGACTGGCGCCAATAGGCTTACGCAGCCAACGACAACCCAATTCGCAGTTGGCGATCTGGACTCCCTTGGTGGGTAAACCAGGCAGCGGGGTCCCCCGTCGCTTGATGACAACGTGTCTCCAACGACAAAGGTTGGAAGCTCGCTCTCCAACTCTTGCAGGAAAGCGTTCCAGGGTCCCATGTTTTCAAGCCATTGCGTCCATAGTGCGTGAAGATGCTTTGTGGCCGGGCTTGCCTCTGGCGTGAAAAGGAATTTTTCGCTCGAATCGTAGTAATTCCGCACGATGACAAGCAGGTCGTCTTTGGAGGGGGTCTTCATTGTTCGGTCGGCCAAAACTTAGAAAGGAGCGTCGATAGGACGATATTGAAACCGGGCAACAGTGCCTCCAACAGATTCTTGTGTGCATCGGAGCGACCGCCGATGACAAAATCATATCCGCAGGCCGCTGCGAGATCACGCTCACGCCGCGCCTTCTCCACCTGCTTCGGAGTATGCCAGTGCACCCCAATAGCCACGAACGAGCACGCCAGGGGCGCGACGGGAGGGGGCCCATAGAGCCCTCCCCCGCCTACCACTGCGCGGGCGAACCTTCTCCTTGAGCTGCGCCCCCCACACCGCTCGGCGATGTACCCACAGGCTCCCTTGAGGGAGGTGTATGCTCGTCCCATGGGCGTGACCTTCTTCTGGCTGTCTCTGAGCATCCCCCTCGAGCATGCCTCCAACGTCGCCGCACACTTCGCCGAGGCTGTCACCGCCTCGCCCGTGTCCCAGAGCGCCCGCCGGGTGCTCGATCGCTGGCGCGAGGCCCCCAGCTCCTTGTCGCCGGAGTCCGTGCCCGATCCTGCCCGTCCTGGCTTCTGGATGAAGTCCGAGGGAACCGTGGACTTCGAGGAGTTGTTCCGCCCGGAGGCGCTGAGTGCATTCGGGCAAGGATTCATTAGAACGGGCGCAGAGGCGAACGACTGGGGCATCGAGCCCACTGCGGAGAATGCCAGCCTTGTCATTACCGACCGCATCCCAGCCGCCGCTGCCTTGTACTTCGGATTGGGGGCGGAGCGAGCGGCACGCATGCCAGGGCACTTCGGCGCCCTCTTCGCTGCTCCGGCTGATGTTGGCCAGCTCCTACCCGTCCTGGATGCAGTGCTCGAACGGCCCTCCCCGGAGATGCTCGCGCGGGCCCGGCGCTGGCTGGCCCGGGGCAACAACCAGGATCTCCGCCCCGAGGAGTTGTTCGCCTTCATTCCCCGCGCCCTGCGGACAGCGCATACGCGGGGCGAAGGATTGTTGCTGCTCACGGCCAGAGGCTGAATAGATGGCTTCTTTGTCGGTGAGCTCCAGTCGCTCGCCCGACCCAGTCCAACCGCGGGGGACGCTTGCGCTTCGCCCCCGAGATAGACGTTATTGAGGGTGCCAGAAAGGGATTGGATGATGTTGGGGCGGCCGGGACGTCATGGCTCATTGGAACGTGGCGGTCGCCAGTTTCCTGGCGTGGTCCCGGACGTCGGCGGGCCAGCGGGTCACGCAGGTGTCGAAGCGCTCCGGATTGCCCGCGAACAAGGCCCTCGTCGCCTCCTCGAAACCGGGTTGGTTCCCGGCCATGGCGGACATGAACCGGTACGCGGACTCCTGCGCCTGCCGGATGCGATCCTTCTCGGCGTTCGCGCGCCGCGCCTCCTCCACGAGCTTGCGCAAGGTGACGGATGCACCCCCGGGCTGACTGTTCAGCCAGTCCCAATGCCGTGGCAGCAGGGTGACCTCGCGAGCGACAACCCCGAGCTTCGGACGGCCGGGACCTCGCGGCGCTTCGGCCTCCGGCTCAGCGGGAGCGGCGGCGGACCCGCTCTTGCGTGCCTTCTTCGCGAGCCGCTTCAAAACCTCATCGTCCGTGCCGCGAAGGTCCAGGTCGATCGGCTCGCTCGTCTCCTCATCGAAGATCAGGACGGGGGGGTGCTCACCCCGGTCGATGACCTCTTTCGTCTTCAGCGCGACGTGCGCCAGCTCGCCCGACGCGATACGCCGGTTTCCCGCGAAGGCGATACAGCGCCGTGGTTGCCCTGGGTTCATGGCCAGGGGATTTACCCGGGTATAATTCCCCTGTCAAATGACCCGGGTTGAATGCCTGGGCCGGGCTGCATGGACACTCAGAAGGCAGGCACCACGGCTCCGCCGTAGGTGGTCTCGATGAAGCGGCGCACCTCCTCGGATTGGAGTGCCTTCACCAACGTCTGGAGCTCGGGCCGGGTCTCGTCACCCTTCCGCACGACGAGCACGTTGGCATACGGGTTGTCCCTGGCGAGCTCCCGGGCCAGCACCTGCGCATTCAGCTGGAGGTTCTTCTTCGCCTCGAGGAAATAGTTTCCGTTGATGACGGCGGCGTCCACGTCCTCCAGGGTGCGCGGCAGCTGTTCGGCATCCAGCTCCCGCAGGTCCAGCTTGCGCGGGTTGAGCACCACGTCCTTGAGGGTCGCGGAGGCGCCCACCCCCTCCCGGAGGCGAATCAGCCCCTGCTGCTCCAACAGGCGGAGCGCACGGCCCGCGTTGCTCGGGTCGGCTGGGAGGGAGATGCGCGCGCCCTCGGGCAGTTCCACGGGACGCACGTGCTTCGTCGAATAGAGCGCCAACGGTTCCAGGTGCACCGCGCCCGCGCTGACCAGCGCGAGCTTGCGGTCGGCGCTGAAGCTCTCGAGGTACGGCACGTGCTGGAAGTAATTCGCATCCAACTGGCCATCCGCGAGCGCGATGTTCGGCTGAACGTAGTCGGTGAACTCGACCACCTGGACGTGCACGCCTTCTCGCTCGGCCAGCTTGGCGGCCACGCGCAGGATTTCACCGTGAGGCACGGGGTTGACGCCGACCTTCAGGGTGCGGACAGCCCCGTTGCTCGCGGGTGCGTCTGCCTTCTTGCATCCAGACACCACCAGCAGCACGGAGACGAACAGGGAGGTGAGCAGGGTCTTGGGGAAACGATTCATGGATGGGTTCTCCAGAGAGAGTCAGGGAGTCGTACGGTCGAGGCGCCAGGCCGGTCGATCGCCGAGCGACTGGGGAGGCGTGGAAACGAAAACGCCCCGGTCCGTGCTCGGGAACCGGGGCGGCGCAGAGGGCGTCAGCGCGGGGCTGATGTCTCTTCAGGCGTTACACGCGCGCACACAGGCACCCTCGTGGCCAGAACGGCTGGCGACGGAACAGCGACAACAGAGGGAGCCAGGGGAATGCACGCGCGGATTGATACGGGGCGAGCCTCGCGGTGTCAAGCGAGCTACGGGTTCACCGAGGGTTCGAGGATCTCCACCCGTCCACCCGAGATCCTCCAGAGATGGTAGGGCGCCACCACGTCCCCGTTGGCATCGAGGTCCAACGGCCCGGACGCGCCCTCGAAGTTGATGTCCTGCTGGGCCCGGATGGCCTCCACCGCCTGCTGGTACTCCGCCGGTCCATAGGGCGTTCCTCCCCGGGAGACCTCGGTGATGTGGTCCCGGATGGCCGTGCCGTCCGGCTGGCCAGCCGCCTCCATGGCCAACGCCGCCAGATAGACCGCGTCGTAGGCGTTCGCGTTGATGGGAAGGCTCGACTCCACGCCGTACTTCTTCCTGAACGCGACCTGGAAGGCACGGAAGGGCTCGCTGTTGGACGCTCCCGGCCCCGTTCCCTCGTGCGCGAAGGTGAAGCCGCTCGCGCCCACCGCGGTGATGAACTCGGGGTCCTCCAACGCATCGGAGAAGAACCAGAACGTGCCCCGGCTCACGAAGCCAGACAGATAGTCCTGGATGATCTGCGAGGCTTCCACCGCGTACCCCACCAGGAGGATGGCCTCGGGATTTTGCGTGTAGGCCTCGGTGAGGACATCCACGTAACTGGTCCGTCCCTCGACATACTCCACCCGGCTCGTGACCGTGCCTCCCAGCGCCGTGAAGGCGGTCTCGAAGCCGCTCGCGAAACCAACGCCATACGCTCCCGGGACGTGAATCACCGCCACGCGTTTGAAGGACTTCGCCGCGGCTCGCTCGGCAACGAGCCGGGACTGATAGACGTCGGACGTGCAGGTGCGGAACAGGTAACCGTTGTCCGCCGCGGTGGTGATGGCCGGCGCGGTGGAGGAGGAGGTGATCTGCACGACCCGCGCATCCCGGGTCACCTCGTAGGAGGCAATCGTGGCTTCGCTCCCCAAGGCCCCGATGATCACCGGGACTGGAATCTCCACCAACGCCTGCATGGCGGCCCTGGCCCTGGCCGGGTCGTTTCCGTCGTCGCGGTTGAGCAGCTCCAGCTGGCGCCCGAGCACGCCCCCCGCCGCGTTGATCTCATCCACCGCGAGCGAGGCGGCCTCGAGACTCTCGATGCCGGCCGAGGCGGCCGAACCCGTCGTGGAGAAGACGGTGCCGATGCGGAGGGTGTCCGCCGAGGTGCCGCCCTCCATGCCTCCACTGCACCCCGATATCAACAGCCCGAACACTGCCGCGAAGACCGAGCATCTCATGGTTTTCCCAGCGATTGGCTCACCGTGAGGAAGGCGGTGATTCCTTGAGAGGGATAGTCGATGCCGCCAAACCCTGGCTCCGTCCAGGACTGGTTGAACACGTTGCTCACCCGGAGCGAGAGGCGGGTCGGGTTCTTCTTCCAGAGGTGGAGCTCGGGGATGGACAGCGCGACGGCGGTGTACAGATAGGCGGGCACCTGGTAGTCGGAGTCCTTGCGCAAGGCATTGGACTGGGAGGCGCCACGAGGGCCCGTCGGAGCGAGTTCCAGCGTGGCCACGAGCCCCTCCCACGGCAGCGTGTACTCGCCGATCAGCCGGAGCTGGTACGTGGGGAAGAGCGGGTTGTGCACCTCGGGCGACCCCGTGAGCAGGACTCCCGCCGTGCGGGACACCGTGCGCGCCACGCCACCGGACAGGCGCAGCCGCAGGGAGTGAATGGGTTGGAAGCGGCTCTCCAGCTCGCCGCCCACCACCCACTCCCGGAGGATGTTCTGGGCTTGCTGATAGAGGCCCTTCTGGACGAACTCCACCCGGCCGTTGACGCCGAGGACGAAGAGGTTGAGTGACAGCTCCCCCAGTCCGGCCAGTCCCTGGGTCCCCGCCAGCTCCAGGGTGTGCGCCGTCTGCGCCTTCAGGTCCGGGTTGCCCTGGATGTCGAGGATCGTCATGGGCTGGGTGTAGAGCTGGACCGCGCTGGGGGCCTTGAAGCTGGAGCCGTAGAGCAGCTTGAGGCTCCGGGCCTTCTCCCGGGGCGCGTAGACCACGCCCAGGCGGGCGCTGGGGTTGGCGCCATAGATGTTGTGGACGTCCAGACGGCCGCCAGCGACGACACTCCAGTCCTCGCCCAGGGAAAGCTGGGCCTGCACCAGGGCGCCGCCGTTGCGGAAGACGCGGTGTTCGCCGTGCGCTTCACCCGGGATGATGGTGCCAGCGGGCCTGAGCACCGTTCCATCGGGCGCGGTCACGTCCTGCGTCAGCAGGCGATCAAAGGTCTGGAGCAGGTGGTTCTCGGAGACGAAGTCGGCCCCCAGGGTGAGGGTGAGGCGCCGGTGCACCTCCCACCGGCCTCCGGCGGACGCGCCGAAGCCCTCCACACCGGAGCTGCTGAGCAGGACGAAGTCGGGCCGCCCGAGGTCCAGCCGCTGGACCGACGACGGCGCACCGTGGAGGTAGTGGCCCGACAGCTCGAGCGACAGCTTCTTGGAGGGCTCCACCTGGTAGGTCAGCCAGTAGTTCTGATTGACGATGGCGACGCGGGTGCCGTGGCTGAGCGGCCCGAAGTCCTGGAACTCGCCCCCCGCGTCGAGGTTCTGGATGGAGGCGAACAGCCGGAGCCGGCCTTTCCCACCGAGCCCCACCGAGCCCTTGGCGAAGAAGCTCTTGGGCCGGGCCTCGTCATTGCGAGACGGTCCGCGGGCCGCCACGGGATTGCTCGGCTCCTGGAGCACCGGACTGCTGGCGGGCAACTCCAGCCCCGAGCGGTCGATGAAGAGCGCGCTCAGGCCCGCCACCAGCTCCAAGGGCCCCTGCTCGCCCGCCACCACGAGGGCCCCACCCCCACCCGGGTGCTCACGTACCATCGCGCCGTAGCCCACCAGATGAGCCCCCGCCAGCGCCTCACCGCTCTTGGTGATGACATTGACCACCCCCAGGAAGGCGTTGGCTCCGTAGAGCGCCGAGGCGGGACCGCGGATGACCTCCACCCGCTCCACGAGCTCGAGCGGAATCAACTCGACACCGAAGAAGTTCCCCGTGGTGGGCCGATAGTCCACCGGGTGTCCGTCGATCATCAGCTTGAGGACGTTCCCGCTCGCCCGGGCTCCGCCGTTGATGCCCCGGATGCCCATGTTGTGCGTCGTCAAATCGTAGACGTCGTAGAGCCCGGGAACGGCGTTCAGGACCTCGGCCAGCGACGTGTACCCCCGGGCCTGGATCTCCTCCCAGGAGATGACGGACACCACCGCGGGAGTCTGCGCGCCACGTTGCTCCTCCTTCGTCGGAGAGACGACTGGAATCTCCAGCAGGGACTCGATGTCCAGGCGCGCGATGTCTCCAGGTGGAAACTCCGGGGCGGTGGGTTGCTGCGCCCGCGCCACCGGGGTCAGCAGTCCACCCAGCAGCACGGCGACGAGCGATGACCAGGGTCGACGGCGCACCCTTTTCGCCTCCCTGCGCCGCACACGTTGGGTGAGGAGCCGCGCACGACGGGGACGGTGGGGAGCCTTCTTGCGAGCAGCAACCCGCCCCCGGGTCCGATTGCGTTGAGCCCTACTCCCGCACCTCGGACACCCGGAGGAGCTCGGGAGACAGGTTCGCGCCCGCGTCGGCCACCATGGAGCGATCGATGATGATCGCCGCCCTCGCGCTGCGGCGCACGAGCGCGATCCCCACGCCCAGGCCCACGTCCGACTCGCGCCCGGAGAACGAGAGCATCGAGTGACGGTGCGCCACGTCGGCGATCGTCTGGAGTGCGTCCTTCTCCAACCCCGGACACACGTACAGCACGGCGGCTCCGCTGGAGGTGAGCCGCGCCTCGAACGTCCCAGGGTCCGCGTACTCCACGTCCACCGCTCGCACCTGGAGCCCCGACACGGTGGACTCCTGGGAGATCTTCTTCAGGGCCTCGACCATGGCGGCCTGGACCCGTTCGCTCTCCGGGGTCTGCCCATGGATGACCGCGATGGTGAGGTTGCCAGACACGCGCTTGTGCAGGTTCTGGTCATAGGCGAGCACCCGCAGCATGAGCAGCGCCTGCCGGTCGAACGGAACCTGGTCCGGCACCCGTGAGTCCTTCTCCCCGGCGGCCGTCGAGGACAGCGCGCACAACAGCGTGAAGAGAGCGATGGCGGTGCGCATGGTTCAGACCGGAGGCTCGCTGTTGGACTGGGGGAGGACCCTGAGCCCGGTGCTCCCTCTCTGCCTCCCCGCGGCGATGAAGGAGGACGGGCCCGTCCGGGGCAGCTCGAGGATGAACGTGGCACCGCGCCCGAGCTCGCTCTCCACGCGGATGTGTCCCCCCAGCGCCTCGACGATATGCCGGGAGATGAACAGGCCGAGTCCGAGCCCTCCGTAGTGGTCCGAGGAGACCGCGCGCTCGAACTGGTTGAAGATCCGCCCCGTGTCCTTCGGCGCGATGCCGATTCCCTCGTCGCGTACCCGCACCCGGACGGTGTCACCGGCCGCCTCCATCGACACGCAGACCGGCCTCCCCAGCCCGTACTTGAGGGCGTTGGAGACGAGGTGGGTGAGGACCTGGTCGAGCCGGAAGGCATCCCAGCTCCCCACGAGGTCTCCCTCCATCGACACGGAGAGCGCCGAGCCCCTCGCCGCGGCCTGCTCGCGGAACCGGTCGACCACCTCGCTCCCGAGCCTTCCCAGGTCCACCGTCTCCACGTGGAGATCGAAGAGGCCCGAGGTGATGCGGGAGATGTCCAGGAGATCATCGACCAGGCTCGTCAGCCGCACCAGGTGCCGCCGGACCTTCCCCACCTTGTCGCCGAGCTGCTCCGAAGCGAGGCGCTCCTTGTCGAGCAGGCGGCCCAGGGAGGAGATCTGCAACTGCAACGCCGTCAGCGGCGTCTTCAGCTCATGCGCGGCGACCACGAGGAAGTCATCGCGCAGGCGCACCGCCTCGTGGGCCTCCTCCACGAGGAGCTCGTTGTCGACCGCCGCGGAGACCCGGCGGGCGAGATCCTCCGCCAGCGCGCGCGCCACGCCGTCGAACTGGCGAGACCCGGGGCCCAGGAAGAAGGACATCGCGCCGAGGAGCCGCCCACGCTCCGAGAGGGGCACGACCAGGACCGAGCCGAACTCCTGCGCGACGGGCGGAGGCGGAGCGAGGGCCGGGCCGTCCCTCCGCGGCAGGTAGAGGCGCCGGAGGTGGACCAGCCATGGGGGCACCCCCGGCTCCTCATGCGCGATGGCCACCGGAGCCAGGGAACCATCCGGCATGACCAGGTCGATGATGCAACCGTCGGCCACGAAGGGCACCACCCGCTTCGCCACCGGGCCCAGCCGTGTCGGGTCATCGAGTGACGAGGCGAGCATCCGGCTGGCATCCGCGAGGATGGCCGCGCGGTGCTCGGCCTGCTCGGCCATGCTCTTGCTCGCGCGGGCCGCTCGCTCGGAGCTGCGCAGCTCAGTGGTCAACCGCTCGGCCGCCACACGGCCGCGAATCTGCGTGGCGATGATGCCGAAGAGCAACACGCCCACCAGCGAGCCCCCCACGGTGATGGCGAGCGGCGCGCCCCGCTCCACCCCGACCTCCTCGAACCCGGGCCGGGTCGAGAAGAAGAAGGTCCAGGGGTGCCCGAGAAAGGGCAGCATGCTCGAGCGGACGAGCTGCACCCCGGAGGTGCGCCGCCCGAGATCCGGCAGCCCGTCGTCGTCGTAGAGCAGGTGCTCGGGGTTGGGGGCCGGGCCGTCATACACCTCGTAATCGACCACGGCGCTGAGCGGCCCGAGGTTCTGCAGCAGGTCCTCCGTCCGGAAGATTCCCACCACGAAGCCGATGGGCGAGGCGCCCGGATGCTGCGCCCTGGGCGGCACCGGCTCGCGGTACACCGGAAGGAAGACCCAGACCGAGGGAATGCCCAGGTCATCCGGCTCCAACCCGAACCCGGTCCGGGTGATGGCGAAGGGACGGCCGGTCCTGCTCGCCGTGCGCATCGCCTCGCGAGCGCCGGGGTCCGCCCGGAGGTTCGCCCCGAGCAACCCCCGGTTCGACGCGAGCGGCCCGACGCGGGTGATGGTGACCCGGGCCGGTGACACCTTCGCATAGGCCACGCCCTGCATGGCCGGGTAGCGGGTCTCCACCTCCATCAACTCGAGGAGCGCATTCAACTCCTCGGGAGTGACCTCCTGGCTCGCGCCGATCAGCCCACGAACCCCATAGACGACGCTGAGATAATGGTCGACCCGCCAGACGAGGGCGCGCTGTGTCTCCTCGGCGACGGACTGGACGCGAGAGCGCACACCCTCATCCACGGCCCGTCCGACGTAGTGATGGGCGATGGCGCTGAGGAGAACCGCGGCGAGAAGGACCGCATAGGCGCTCCACAGCCGGCGGAAATGCTGGGCGAGGGAGCTCAGGCGCGACTTCATCCTCCCTCGAACCTAGGCACGCGAGAGGGGCCGAGCATCACCGGGCGGCCGAGCGCCACCCCTGGGAATGAGAACGGGTGCAGCGGGCTCCTCCGGCGCGCCGGTGCACCCCAGGGAGGGTGCCCGGCGTCCTGGAGGGCGGGTTACTCGAGCACTTCCGCCTTGGTGATGACCACGTCCTGGAGCGGCACGTCCTGATGACCGCCCGTGCTGCCCGTCTTCACGCCCTTGATCTTGTCCACCACGGCCTGGCCCTCGACCACCTTGCCGAAGACGGCGTAGCCATAGCCCTGTACGTTGGGAGCCCTGAAATTCAGAAAGTCATTGTCGGCCACGTTGATGAAGAATTGCGCGGAGGCCGAGTGCGGATCCGACGTGCGGGCCATGGCCACGCTGTAGTTCACGTTCTTCAGGCCGTTGGCGGCCTCGTTCTCGATGGGCGCGCGGGTCTTCCTCTGCTTCAGGCCCGGCTCGAAGCCGCCGCCCTGGATCATGAAGGTGCTGATCACCCGGTGGAAGACGGTGCCGTCGTAGTGGCCGTCCCGCACGTACTGCAGGAAGTTGGCGACGGTCTTCGGGGCCTTGGCGCTGTCCAGCTCGAGCACGATGTCACCGAAGCTGGTCGACAGTTTGACTTTGCTCATGGGGAGATTCCCGAGAGTGAAGGGTTGAGGGGGGCGCAATAAACCACCCGGGATGGGCACCGGCAACGGAATGCTCCGCGCTCCGTTCCGCAGTGGGCGCGGAGCACTCCGCCGCAGCCCCGGGTGATGACCGAACTGTTCTCCGTCAACTCTTTGGGGCGAGACCCCTCACGGGGGGCGGAGGGGTCCTCTCCCGGCGCTCAGTAGGTGCCGGCGATGACGTTGGGGATGACCTTGCGCAGGTCCGGCAGGGCGCCGATCTTCCGCGAGTCCGAGGCCTGCGCCGTGCCGTTGGCGCTCAGCACGCTGCGCATCTGCTTGGAGGTGAGCCGGCGGCCGTTGGCGAGCGCCACGCCCTGGGCGCTGGCCGCCGTGCCGGTGATGATGGGCGAGGCGCTGGAGGTGCCGCTGAAGGTGGAGGTGTAGTACTGGTCCTCGCCGTAGCTGGAGCCGAACAGGGTGCCGTAGCCCAGGGAGTAGACCTTCTCGCCCCAGCCGTGCACGTCCACGCGGCTGCCGTAGTTGGTCCAGCACATGGGAGCGCGCGTGGTGGCGGTGCTGGCGCCCACGATGATGGCGCCCGAGTCACGCACGGAGCGGTTGAAGGCGTTGCCATACGCCGCGTTGTCCAGGTCGACGCTCCCGTTGCCACCGGCCTCCACGACGACCACGCCGTTGGCGGTGGCCGAGGCGATGGCGTCGTAGTTGGCCTGCCAGTACTCCATGGCGATGTAGTTGCACTGGGAGGTGTTGCAGGTGCACGCCGAGCCGTCGGACGGGCCCTGCGAGTGCAGCTCGATGAGGATGACGCCGCCCAGGCCCGCCGCGGACGCGGCGCTGTTGATGGCGGCCGCGGTGCTCTGGCTGCCGATGGACGACACGCCCGCCTGCGCCTGGTGGGCGATGCCCGTCACGCCATACGCATTGGACGCGCCGATGATCTCCCCGAGCACCGCGGTGCCGTGGTTGCGCCAGCTGATGTCGGTGTACTGGGTGCCAATCTGGGTGAAGAGGGTGGGCATGTCCTCGTGGGTGGTGCGCCAGCCGCCCTCGATGTCCACCACCTTGACGTTGAGGCCGGCGCCGCCGGTCACCGTCCACGCGTACTTGGCGTCGACACCGCCGGGCGCGGCGGCAAGGTAGCCCTGGTTGGACTCGTACAGCGGGGTGGTGGGCGCGATGTCCGCGGCGGCCAGCAGGGAGCGCAGCGCCACGTCCATGCCGAAGTTCACCATGGCGGGCTCGGCGGGAGGCTCGGCGTAGGCCACCTCCACGCTCTCCAGGGCGTTGAGCGAGGCCACCAGGTCCGCCACCCGCTCGCTGGTGGTGCCCGGCAGCAGCGGCACCTCGTAATAGAGGTTCAGGTCCGCGAGCTGCTGGCCGCTCTGCGCCTCACCCGAGACCTTGCGCGTCTCCAGGGTGGACTCGTCCTCCTCGAAGAGGCGCGACAGGGCACCGATGCGCGGGGCGCGCTCCAGCAGGGACTGCACGGTGGCGGCGTCGGCCATCACGCGCTCGGCGCGCAGGCCCCGCGAGGACAGCAGCTCACGCTCCGCCAGACCGCGCTCGGAGGCCAGGGCCGTCAGCGACTGGCCCCGCAGGCGGATCCGGCTGCCCTCGTGGAACTTCACCACCAGGCGCTCCACGTAGGTGTTGGCGGGCAGCTCCCGGCCCGTGTGCTTCATGGCCACGGCGCGCGGCGCCAGGGGCCGGGGCGCGGCCTCGGCCTCGGGAGCCAGGGACAACAGAGCCAGGCCCAGCAGCGCATGACTCACCGGACGGCACGACAGACGGCTCGGCTTCGACATGTGGCTTTCTCCAAAAGGGTCGCTACGGCATGTGAGGCGCGGCTCGCCGGTCCCTCTCCGGGGAAACCGCGAATCACCCGGATAGCATCACATACCGGTCTGTCATGTTTTGAAAAAACCCAGTGTCCACTTCTCCGCACACGAGGTCCTGGACGGCAGGAGGCCTCCGCCCCCGGACATCGTCGTGCACGCCACAGGGCCACGTCCGGCGGATGCATGGCACGAGCCCCTCGTCGCCCACATGTTCGTACAGCGCCTGAGGGCGCCCGATACAGGCACTTCACCCGTGCGAGCACGACTCCGCGCCTCGTCGGCGGTTCTCATCGACCACTGACCAAGGAAACAGCAGATGAGCATGTCATGGCTGAGTCGAACTCCCGGCTTCCGCTGGCGCTTGCTTCTCGTCCTGGCGGCAGCCCTCTTCCCCTTCCAGACCTTCGCGAAGGAGGCGTGCTCGGACTGCCCGATGGGCATGGAGAAGCACCGGCACCACGAGGGGACGGGAGGCTCGGCCGCGGCCGAGGAGAGCGCGCCCGCCTGGCCTCGACTTGGAGGCCACGTGGGGCTCGCGCTGCCGGTCGTGAAGTTCCAGACGGGGGGCGTCAGCGCGATTGGCGCGGACTTCCTCCAGGTCGGCCTCGCGCCCGGCGTCACCGTCATGCTGGATGAGCACTGGGCGGTTGATTTCGAGGTCGTGGGTTACTCGATCTGGCGGTTCGCCAGTGACTCGGCCGCGGCGAGTTCCAGCACGGCGCTCGTCGTGGACCCCGGCGTCATCTACAACTTCGGACCCGTCGCGACGGGCCTGCGCCTCGCCATGCAGACAGGTGGTGGGGTTCCCGTCAACGGGGGCTTGATTCCCCTCGTGAACAAGGGGTTCCCCATCGGGAAGATGAAGTGGTTCATCGAGCTGGACCTGCCGTTCTTCGTGCTCGGGAGCCCTGGAACCACCACCGTGAGCTTCTCTCCGCAGGTCCACACGGGCATCGCCTTCTGAGGTGGACGCTCACGGACGCCGTCGACCGCGCGGAGCCCTCCTGGCTTCGGGCGCGGGCTCGGGCGCGGGCGCGGGGGCCTCCGGAAGCGGCAGCCGCTTCCCGTCGATGGACAGGGTCGTCCCCGTGATGCGACGGCCACAGCTGAGGCAGGACAACACCGCCTGCGCAGGCGCCCCACAGTCGTGGACGAAGGGGGGAACCCCGGCCGAGGCGTCCGTGGTCCACCGATGCCCCCACAGCAACAGGCTGAGCAGCGTGGGCGCCAGCTCGAGCCCGGCCTCAGTGAGATGGTACTCGCTGCGCGCCGGCCGCTCCGAGTACTGGACCCGGCGCAGGACTCCGGACTCGGACAGCTTGCGCAACCGCGCGGTGAGCACGTCCCGCGGCGCCCCGGTGTTGTGCGCGATGCCCTCGAAGCGCCGCACTCCGTAGAAGACCTCCCGGAGCACGAGCAGCGACCACTTCTCTCCCACCACCTCCAATGCGGAGGCCAGCGAGCACACCCGCGGGCCCCCCTCCTGCTTTGGCATGCCCTCATCCTAACAACCCAGTTGGAAAACCAAACCCACGTGCTAGGGTGCGGCCAGTTTGAAAATCCAACTGACTGAAGGACCGAGATGAACACGCTTGCTCAGCTGCTCGTGGGGTTGGTGGCCGCCATCCATTTCTACATCGTGGTGCTGGAGGCGTTTCTCTGGCGCACGCCGAGGGGAATGAAGATCTTCGGGACGGATCCGGAGTTCGCCGCGCGCTCGGCGACGCTCGCCGCCAACCAGGGCCTCTACAACGGGTTCCTCGCCGTGGGCCTGGTGTGGGGACTGATTGCCCAGGACCCCGTCGGCTTCCAGTTCAAGGTCTTCTTCCTGCTGTGTGTGAGCGTGGCCGGCGTGGTGGGGGCCGCCACCGTCAGCCAGCGCATCCTCTTCGTTCAGACGGTGCCCGCGCTCGCCGCACTGGCCGTGGTGCTGCTGGCCCGCTGAGCAGGCGGCCTCGCACCCATGGTGTCCCCTGAGCACCGTGCGTGTGCCCCGGGTCGGACCCCGGTGGTACACACGGGCCTGCATGGATGAGCCGAAGCAAGGACAGGGCGGCAGGCCCCCGGGGACGCAGAAGAAGCCCCGGAAGGTGTCTCCGCGCTCGCTGGAGAACGCCGCGCTGCACTACCTGAAGCGGTACGCGGCGACGGTGAGCCAGCTCAAGCGCGTGCTCATGCGGCGGGTGGACCGCTCCCTGCGGATCCACGGGGGCGAGCGCGCCGAGGCACTCGGCTGGGTGGATGCGCTCGCGGACAAGCTCATCCGCAACGGGCTCATCAATGATCAGGCCTACGCGGAGATGAAGGCCCATTCGCTGCGCGCCTCGGGACGCAGCGCCCGGGTCATCGCCCAGAAGCTGCGCATGAAGGGAGTCTCCGCGGACGTCGTCGAGCAGAAGCTGGCCCGGGTCACCACGGAGCTGTCCGAGGACATGGCCGCTCGCATCTGGGCGCGCAAGAAGCGTCTGGGACCCTTCCGGCGCGATGCGAACACCCGTCAGGAGAACCGGCAGAAGGATCTCGCCGCGCTGGCGCGGGCGGGCTTCTCGTTCTCGACGGCGAAGAAGATCATCGACGGAGGGCCCGAGGAACCGCGCTGAGCCCTCCTCACGGCGCGAGCATCACTTCCGGCTCGCCGCCTCCAGGAGGTTGGACTCCAGCCTGCGGGCCTGGACGGCCATCTCGTCGTCCGCCGGGGCCTCGCGCAGGATGCGGCGGGCCATCTCCAGGGCGCGCTCGCGGTTGCCGAGCTTCGTGAAGGCGAGCGCCAGGTTGTAGTGCACCACCCAGGTGTCCTTGGGCGCGAGCGGGAGCGCCTTCTCCAGCAGGGAGACGGCCTCGGTGTTCTTCTCCCGAGACGTCATCTGGATGAGGAGCCCCGCGAGGTTGGTGAGGGGCTTCCAGTTGCCGGGCGCGAACTCGACGGCCTTGCGATAGGCCTCCTCGGACTCCTTCTCGAGCGGAACGGCCTCGAAGAGGTTGCCCAGGTGGAACCACGCCTCCCAGTTCTTCGGGTTGCGCCGGAGCAGCTCGCGGGCGGCCTTCTCGCTCTTGTCGAAGTCCTTGGTCAGGAGCGTGAGGTTGGCGAGGTTGATCCACCCCTGCTCGTGGTCGGGCACGACCTGGAGCTCGCGCTCCACGTAGGAGATGGCGCCCTCGGTATCGGAGAGCATCATGGCCGCCGCCGTGGCCTTCTCCAGCAGCGCGGGGTGCGCACCGCAGCGCGCGAGCCCCTGGTCGAGGATGGCACGCGCCGCCTGGAACTCCCTCACCTCGAAGAGCACGTCGCCGAGGGTGGCCCAGTAATCGACGTTCTTGGGCGCCAAGTCCTTGGCCCGCTCGAAGGCGCGCAGCGCGTTCTCGTACTGCCGCGCCTGCTTGTAGGCGATGCCGAGCGTGTAGAAGGCATCGGGGTTGCTGGACTGCAGCCGGGTGGCCTGGAGGAGCGGAGCAATGCCATCCGCGGCGCGACCCGAAGCGGCCAGGACCCGTCCGTAGTTGAACTGGCAGAGGAACTCCGAGGGCGACAGCTCGGTGGCCTTGCCCAGGTGCTGCAGCGCCCCCGCCAGGTCCCCTTCCGACTCATGCACCAGACCCAGGAAGGCCCAGGCAATGCCCGCGGTCGGCGCGAGGCGGACGCCCGCGTTGGCGTGGACGCGCGCCGCCTCGAGTTCCCCCGTGAAGAGGCTGATGCGGGTGAGCCCGAGGTAGACCTCGGGCAGGGACGGATTGCGCTCCAGGAGCTGCTCGTAGAGAGGAGCCGCTCCCGCCACATCTCCCTGACCCAGGCGCGTCTGCGCCTGCCTCATCAGGGCCATCGTCTGGGCGGCGGTGCCGGCCTTTTCCTCGTGCTCCCGGAAAAGGCGCTTGGCCTCGTCGTAGTTTCCCGCCTTCAGCTGCTCGGCCCCACGTCGGTAGAGTTCGCTCTGGACCATCGGCCGGAAGTATCCCCCAGAAATGACGTGAAGACGAGCAGGCGGGCGAGAGAGGACGCGCTCAGAAGCCGAAGAAGTGCTTCACCTTGTCCTTGGCCTTGCTGACGGCGGCCTTCGCGTCGTCGAGGCCCAGCTTGCCGTCGTGGTTGACGTCGGCCGTGTTCTTGGCCATCTCGCCGATCTGCTTGACGTCGACCTCCACGGTGGCGGAGCCGCCCGCGCCCAGGCCGAGCGCCGCACCGACGCTGCCGCCCAGCTTGAGCTTGCCGTCCTCGTAGCCGATGACGCCGGTGGCCTTGGCCTCGGCGCCGGCGCTCGCGTAGGCGCTGCCCTTCACGGAGAAGGGACCCGCGGACACCTTGACCTCGCCCTCGACCTTGGCGACGGCGGAGGCACCCACGGTGCCCTCGGCGATGGCCGTGGGCGGGTTGCGGGTGACCTTGACCTTGCCGGTGGCCTCGGCGGAGACCTCGGCGGACGCGCGGACCTTGCCCTCGGCGGACGCGTTGACGTCCACGCCCGCGACCTTGACGGACTTGCTCTGCACCTTGCCGCTGGCCGACGCCTCGACGGAAGCGCTCGCCTTGGCGTTGACGCTCGCGTCCAGGCCGTTGAGGTCGAGCTTGCCCTTGGCGTCGACGCTGGCCTTGGCCTCGGCCTTGGCGCCGGCGTTGTAGGACGCCTCACCGTACTTGCCCTTGGTGGAGCCCTTCGTCTCGGCGTAGACGCCCGCCTTCGCCTCGCGGTTGAAGGACGCGTTCAGGCCGTCGGTGCCGATCGTGACGCTGTGCGACCCGGAGGTGCCCACGCGCGTGCCGACGAAGGAGTTGGGGTCCTTGACGTAGTTGTGCTCCTTGACGTTGTTGAACTCGCCCTTGGCGATCTCCTTCTTGGCGCCCGCCGCGGCGAGGGCATTGCCGCCCGTCTGCAGGTTGCCCAGCTTGTCGCTCTTCTGCTTCTGGGTGAACCCCTTGTCCTGGCTGCTGGGACGGACCTCCTTCTCCTTGGAGAAGCTCTTCTCCGTGTTGAAGAGGTTGTTCTTGCGGTCCACCGACTGGCCCACGGAGTACTTGCCGTCCGCGAAACCGGAGGTGGCCTGGGCGGTGCGCTCGGTGCCGCCGGAGCGCGTGGCGGTCCGCGTGGTGGTCGTCTTGCCGTTGGTATCGGTGGTCGACGAGCTCTCGGACCAGGCCTTGTTGCCGCGCTTGTCAGTGGTGGTGGAGCGCGAGGTCGACTCGGAGTGGTCGCCCTGGGTGACCGTCTTGCTCTGGGACTCGGTGACCTTCTTGCCGCCCCTGTGGTCGGTGGTCTCGGTGCGCCCCTTGGTCTGCTTCGTGTCGCCGCGCTCGAAGGTCGACTCCCGCGAATGCGTGGACTGCGTGCGGCGGAAGATGTCCGTCTGCGAGGTGCGCGTGTTCTTCACCTCGGTGTTGCCCGTCTTCGAGGTGGTGGTGTGCTTGAGCTTCGTGTCGCCCAGCCGGCCCTTGGACGTGGTGAGCTCCTGCGTCCGCTCGGTCTTCCCGTTCTTGGAAGTCTGCGAGCGCGTCACCGAGCCATCCTTGTTGGTGGTGACGGCGGCCTTCAGCGAGTTGGCCAGGCGCTTGATGTCGTTGCGGGCGCTCGAGTTGAAGTTCTTGAGCAGCCGGTCCGAGACGTGGCTCGCCGGCTTCTTGTCGCGAGACTCGAAGCTGTCGGACTGCCGGGCCTGGGCCTGCTCCTGCTTCGCCGAGGACTTCTTGGAGGACTTCTGCTCCGTAGAAGCGGGCTTCGACTCCGGCTTGGGCGCGGGCCGCAGGGTCCTGAGCATCCGGCGACCGTCGTTGTCGATAAGAGCCACGGGGTTCTCCTGAAAAAACGTTTGGAGGAATTATCCACCGACCCACACAAATGTTGCGTGGGCTCGGTTTTTTAACGAAAAATGAGAAAAATGGATGGGCCGGGAGCGGCGCAGCAGCCCGCGCAACCACGTCCAGCTTGGAGCTCTCGTCAGGGTGCGCGCGAGCCGCGCATCACGGACGTCGGCGTCACGCCGAGGACGCGGCGCATGCACCGCGCCAGGTGACTCTGGTGTGAGAAGCCCGCCCGCAACGCCACCTCGCCCACGGACAGTCCGCCACGCTGGAGCAACGCCTTGGCGCGCTCCACCCGGCGCTGGATGACGTACTCGTGCACCGGTACGCCCATGGAGCGCTTGAACTGGGTCTTGAGGTGCGACGTGCTGACCCCGGCGACCCGGGCCAGCCGGTCCAGCGAGAGGTTCTGGTCGAGGTGTTCCTCGATGTAGTCCGTCACCCGTTGCAGCTGCCGTTTCGGCAATCCCTGACGGCTCTCGAGGGGTACCGCGTAGCGGCCCAGCAGGTGGACCGCGAGGGCCATGCCCAGGCTCTCCGTGTAGAGCAGCCCGTTCGGATGGCCCGCCCTGCGCTCGGCCTCGAGCGCCCAGGCGACGTGTTCGATCTGCGGATCCTTGAACTGGTGCCGAGCCTCGAGGCCCGCCCGGTCGGGATCCAGACCCATCTCCTCCGCGGCGAGCCGCAGGAGCGAATGCGGCAGCCGCACCACCAGGGAGGTGGTCTCCTCCTCTTCCAGGACTACAGCCGACGCGCCTGCCGGCATGATGTCGACATCTCCGCGCGTGTACCGATAGCGGCGGGAAGGGCTGGAGCGGCAGGACGACCAGACGGGCGCCCCGGCATGGACGCTCAGGCGATGGTCGGGCAACGGGGGGAGCTCCACCTCTCCGGCCGGCATCGTGAGGAGATCGACGCCCAGCCCGATCCGGGGACGCGCGCCCCGCCGCACCACGGAAGGTGCATCCGTCTCAAGGGGAGAGCGCACGGCCACCGCTTGTTCCTGCCGGGTCATCACACGCATTGCGGCTCACCTATATGAGCCAGCACAGGGCCTGTCATCCGGATCTCCCTGTACTCCCAGGGCGGAGCCGAAGCGATGGCTCACGCGCTCATGGGGCCCAGCGCAGCGAGATCGCCGTGAACGGACCCACGCGGACCTCCTCGAGGGACTCGGGTAGACGCCCCTCGGCTTCGCCCACGGGCACCTCGCCCACCATGACCTCGGCGGCGGGCTGGGGATAGAGCGGTTGGCGTCCAGGTTCCACCAGCCCCTCTGGTACACGCGCGTGGCCCTGCGCGTCGTACGCATCCTCGGCGCCCAGGCAGTGGAAGAGCTCATGGGCCACCGCCGTCAGCTCCAGGGTGAGCTCGGTATCCTCCTGCACCCCGCGCACCAGACCCACCGAACCACCCGCCTCGGCCATGCCTTCCACGAGCCGCTCGCCTTCACTGGTCGGCTCCAACATCACGTAGATGCGCGCATCCAGCCCTTGCGAGGACAGGCCCGCGGCCTCGTCCACGGCGGACAGCGCGCGAGACAGGGTCCATGCATGGAGGGCCCGTGCCACCAGCGAGTCCCCGGGCGGAGTCAGCTCCAGCCCGGCCGCCGGCTGAGGACCCGCCAGGACGAAACGAACCGGCCGCCCCAGGTCCGCGCGGTAACGGCCCGCCTCCCGCTCGAGCCAACCCTCCAACCGCCCCACGCCCTCGCTCCAGGCCTGGCGCACCTCGGGCTTCACCTCACCCCGGGCGAGGAGCACCACCGCCACACTCAAGGGCCGCTCCCACTCCAGGCGCCGCTCCCGGGTGCGCTGGCGCGAGGTGCCCCAGAACGCGATGAGCACCAGCACCATGAGCAGCACGGACACACGCAGCCACTTCGCACGAGTGCGGCGAGCTCGCTGCTCGGAGCACCGTGCACAGAGCGCCTGGCCCTCCCGGCCCCTGCACAGCACGCACACCAGTTCGCGGCAGTCCTCGCAAGGTAACTCCGCGGCCAGTGCGGAGTGGGTGCCACATACGGCGCCGCCGTGCCCGGCCGCCGCCACCGGCTGACAGCTCACGCCGTGCTGCCGCAGGGACTCCACCAGCCGGCGCGCCTCGGACTCCTCCAGGTCCCGGGGCAGGACCCGAGACTCGGCCAGGAGCTGCCGCGCTGCCTCCAATGGCACCTGGAACGCCCGCGCCAGCACCAGCGCGGCCGCTCGGGAGTTGGAGGCCGCCACCTCGACTCGGAAGACATTCGCCACGGGCACCAGTCTAGCGAATCGCCACCAGGGCCATGAGGCCGTCCCACTGGAGACGGCTGCTCGCTCCGCGAGGCCTGGACCAGCCAATAAATCTCCTCACTGGGGAACGATATAAACATCTCCGAGCACTCTCACGAGAGGTTGCACCTGGAAATGGCGGGGAATAATACTCCGCCACATGGGAAGGATATCGGGGGCGCGCAACCGGGATCATGAGGAGACGCGGTCGAGGCTCGTGCAGAGCCTCGCGCGGCAGATGCTCGTGGCGGGAGGCACGCACCCGAGCATGCGAGCACTCGCGGACGGGGCCGGTGTCGACCCCGGCACGCTGCGGCACTACTTCGGCGATCGCCGGGGCGTGGTGCAGGCCGCCTTCGAGCACCTGATGAAGTTCGGACAGGAGCGCCAGGCCTGGGCGAAGAGTCTGGCGGAGCAACCGGCGCGACCGGCCTTCAAGCACCTGCTCGAGCAGATCGCCACCGCTTGGACGGGGGCGCTGGGCGGCATGCACGCCGCGGGCTTCGCCGAGGGCATGAGCGACTCGGAGCTCGGGCAGTTCTACATCTCCTCCATCTTCGAGCCCACGCTCAACGCGCTCGAGGAGCTGCTCATCATCTTCCACGCGCGAGGCGAGCTGTCGGTGCCGGATGCGCGCGTGGCAGCGCTCGCGCTGCTGTCACCCGTGTTGATGGCGCTCTTCCATCAGCACCAGTTGCACGGACGCCGCTGCCGTCCGCTCGACCTGGCGGTCTTCATCGAGAAGCACCTCGACGGCTTCATGAAGGGCTACGCGAAGTAATCCAACATCATTCCAGACAGGAGTCAGTTCATGACCGCGCCGCGGTGGTGGTCGTTTTGCGTCCTGTGGTCCGTCCTCGTGGGGTGCCAGCAGAAGGAGGTCCCCATCGTCCCCGACAAGATCGTGGGCCACTGCATCTATATGAACAAGTTCAGCGACCTCACGGAGTGTCGCGACTACGTCGGGGAATGGACCGAAGAAGAGGCCATCGAGGACTGCAAGGACCAGGATTCGACGGCCGTGCTGGGCTCGGCGTGCAACATCGAGGAGCGCCTGGGCTACTGCTTCCTGGAAGAAGATGACGACAGGTGGGCCCGCATCACCTTCCCCGGTGTGAACGCGGAGAAGTGTGGCTCCATGCAGCGCGGGTGTGAGCTGTTCGGTGGCGGCGCGTTCGACCCCTCCCCCGTCTGTGGCGGAAAGGTGGTGGAGACCAGCGACACGGGGCTCCCGACGTTCCAACAGCCGGTGCTCACGTGTGTGGACCCCAAGCAGGGTGAGCCCGTCGGCGTGTCGGAGGGTGGGAAGGTCTGCACGTGGGAGATGATCTCCGGCGCCACCGAGCCCGGACGCAGCTTCAGCGACTATGCGAGCTGCGACCGCGTGCGCACCCAGCGCCCCTACTACGCGGTGCCTCCCGCAGAGAACGCCGAGCGGGAAGACCCCCGGATGAAGGATCCGGCGTATGCCTCCGAGGTCCAGTGGGTGCGCTCGCAGATCGAGGCCACCGCCTGCGTGTGCTGCCACTCGACGCGCGCCCCCAAGGGTCCGTCGAACTGGTACGTCGAGTCGCCAGGGAACTTCATCAACTCCTTCAATCCGCGGGGACTCGCCATGGGCGCCGGGTGGATCAACACCATCGGCTTCGGCGCGTACCGGCCCGAGCACAACAATGGCTTCTCGCGCGCCTCGCCCGAGCGCCCGAATGACTCCGTCTTCGTCACGACGGACCCGGCACGGATGGCGCGCTTCTTCGAGTCCGAGCTCTTCCAACGCGGCTACAAGCGCGAGGACTTCGCCAACCAGCCGTACGGCGCGGGCCCGCTGGATGATCAGCGCCTCTACCGGCCTGGCGCCTGCCAGAACGGAGAGGGCGTCGGCGCCGACGGCACGCTCCACTGGCGCGGCGGCAAGGCCCGCTACGTGTACGTGCTCGAGCAGGAGGCCACGTCACCCACCGTGCCGCCGAACCTCGACCTGCCCGAGGGCACGCTCTGGCGCATCGACGTGCCCTCGAATGGGACTCCCATCGAGAGCGAAACGGTTCGCTACGGAGCCGTCCCCTCCGGCATGTCGCAGCGCTACCCGGCCTCCGGCCAGCCCGCGGCCCTGACGAGCGGCAAGACGTATTACCTGTACGTGCTCGCGGACATCATCGTCCCCATCACCCGCTGCCTCTTCGTCGCGCCGTGACGCGCAGGTGCTCCGTCACCCGAGCTGCTCGGATTCGGAGATGAGCTCCCGCATCAACTCCGCCGCGGGCCGGCCTCGAGACAGCGCCGCGCCCTGGCCCGCGAAGAGCGCGATGAACCGGGTATCCCCTCGCGCTCCCGCGGCGCTCCGCAGCGCGCTCGTGGCCGCGTGCTGGAGCGGAAACGGCAGGATGTCCTCCGACTCCCCGAGCGCCTCCGTGAAGGTGTTGGCGAGCCCTCGGGCCGGACGGCCGGAGAAGGCGCGCGTCACCACCGTCCCGTCGTCCCGCGCCTCACGCAGCGCGGCCTTGTAGGCGGGGGAAATGCCCGACTCGGGGCAGGTCAGGAACGCCGTCCCCAGCTGCGCCCCACTCGCCCCGAGCACCCGCGCGGCGGCGATGCCCCGCCCGTCCATGATGCCCCCGCTCGCCACCACCGGCAGGCGCACGGCGTCCACCACCTGGGGGACCAGCGCCATCGTCCCCACCAGCGCCGCCTGGAAGGGCCCCGCGAAGGTGCCTCGGTGTCCTCCCGCCTCGCTGCCTTGCACGACGATGGCGTCCACTCCCGCCTCCTCCAGCAGCTTCGCCTCTCGCACCGTCGTGGCCGTCCCCACCAGCAACATCCCTCGCGCCCTCAGCCGCTCGAGCGCCGCCGCCGGTGGAATCCCGAAGGTGAAGCTGAAGACCCGCGCCCCGCTCTCCGCCACGGCGTCGACCTGCTCCTCGAAGGGCGGCATCGGGGACTTCGGCGCCTGCGGTGGTGCGAGCCCGAGCTCCTGATAGTAGCGGGCCAGCACCGCCAGCATCCGGCTCGAGTCCACTTCGCCCGGCGGAGGCAGGGGCGCGAAGAGGTTGACGGCGAAGGGCTTGTCCGTGAGCTCTCGCACCCGCCTCGAGTGCTTCACGATGTCCTCGGGCTTCGAGTAGGCCGCTCCCGTCGAGCCCAGCCCTCCCGCGTTCGAGACCGCGGCGACCAGCTCCGGAGTCGTGGAACCCCCCGCCATCGGGGCCTGGATGATGGGGTGCTCGATGCCGATCAGCGACGCGAGACGACTCCAAGCGGTGGAACGAGCCATGTCCTTCCTCCTGTTGGACTCCATCCCTACATTGTGCCCCGAAGGTCATCCGCGGTAGCAAATCCTTCAGATGCAAGTCATCGCCCGGAGTGATGACTTCTCCCGGGACGGTTGGGTTCCCGACACAGGGGAGGCGCGGACATGGATGCTGCCGATCTCAAGGTCTTCTCGGCCGTGGCGCGCACCGGAGGAATCGGCCGGGCGGCGCAGGAGCTCCACACCGTCCAGTCCAACGTCACCGCGCGCATCCGCCGGCTGGAGGAGGAGCTGGGCGTCACGCTGTTCGACCGGCACAGCCGCGGCGTGAGCCTCACCAGCGCGGGGCAGCGGCTGCTCCCCTACGCCACCCAGGCAGAGCAGTTGATGACCGAGGCCCGCCGCGCCGTGGAAGACGGCCCTGAGCCGCATGGCTCCTTGAGTCTGGGTTCCCTGGAGACGACCGCCGCCATCCGCCTCACGCCCATCCTCGTCGACTACGCCCGGGAGTGTCCCCATGTGGATGTCTCCCTTCGGACGGGCACCACCCAGAGCCTCATCTCCGATGTGCTGGAGCATCGGCTGGAGGGGGCCTTCGTCGCGGGGCCCGTGCGCCATCCGGAGATCACCGAGGAGCCCGTGGTGACCGAGGAGTTGGTGCTCGTGACGGCTCCCACCGTGCGCCTCGAGGACCTGCCAGGCCAGGGCGGCGCCCTCAAGGTCCTGGTCTTTCGCACCGGCTGCTCCTACCGACAGCACCTCGAGCAGTTCCTCGCCGCACGCGGGCTCAAGGCGTTCCGGACCCTCGAATTCGGCACGCTGGACGGCATCATCGGCTGCGTGAGCGCCGGCATGGGCATCACGCTCCTGCCTCGTGCCGTCGTGGAGAATGCCCGCCGCGCGGGCTCGGTCGCCGTGCACTCCCTGCCGGCCTCCCGGGCCCGCATCACCACCGTCTTCATCCGCCGGCGCGAGGGCTTCACCTCCCGCGCCCTGCTGCGCTTCATCGCCTGCGCGCGGCGCGTCCACGGCGCGCAGTGAGTCCAGGCGGCGTGAGTCGAAGGCGCTCGCCCGCTCAACCGCGCAGCAACTGCTGGTACACCTTCGGCTTCAGCTGGCGCAGCTCACAGGCGTAGCGATCCCTCCGCCCCCAGATGGCCTTGAGCAGCCCTTCCGGTGCGGCCACGTAGTAGAGCTGTTTCTTCAGGAGGACGTCATACACGCGCTTCCGCTCCTCGACGGAATCAGGCACCGGAGCGAACCGCACGAGGTACCACGCATCGTCGATCTTCCGGATGTCGTGCCACTCATCGAGCGCGCGGCCCGGGAACCTCGGCCCCCCCTGGCGCTGATTCTCTCGGGCGAGCAGCAGGCCGGTGCGCGGGCAGACGTAGAAGCACGCCCACCTGGAGACCGGACGGAGCTCGATCAATCTGCCGTAGTGGTCGACCTCGTGGATTCGACCATCGATCTCCCGGGTCTTCCGGGCCACGAAGTCATCGAGGTGCTCGAGGATGTGCTTCTTGACGGCACTGTCGAGCGAGACGTGCTCGCAGATCTCCGAATACACGTCGTCCCACGGACGGCCGATGCGCGAGCGGAGAAAGTGGCGGAGTGGGGCCAGGTTCTCGTTGAGGTACTTGTAGCCGTAGGCACGGCCCATGGCCTCGTGCCGCGGGCCATCGTCGAACCTGCGCCAGACACTCTTCAGTGTGCTCCGAGGGTAATGGCTTCCATTCCGCTTCGGCAGGCGCATCCGCGGCCGCTCGACGATGACCTTGAACATGTCCTCGCGCATCCAGGCTCTCACGGTCCGCCAGGAGCGGCGGGAGGCCGCGGGCGGAGGTTCGCGGCCAGCGACGCACGCGCACCCGGAACCTGACCAGGGGCAGAAGCGAAGGCGCTACGGAGGAGTGCCTCTCCCAGAAAGCGGGGAGGAGGCGCGCGCGAGGGAGGTCAACAGTGAGCCCATCTCGCCGGGCGTGAGGACCTGACACGCCGCCCCGAGCGCCCTCGCCGCCCCCGGCATCCCGTCCACCACGCAGCTCGAGCCTTCCTGCGCCACCGTCAGCGCTCCCGCCTGACGCATCGCCAGCAGCCCTCGCGCTCCGTCCTCTCCCATCCCCGTCAGCAACAGCCCCACCGCCCTCGCCCCATGGAAGCCCGCCACGCTCTCGAACAGCACGTCCACCGAGGGCACCGCCACGCCCCTCGAGGGCTGCGTCTGCAACCGGCCTCCTCGCACCGTCAGATCCCTGTCCGCCGGGGACACGTATACCGCCCCGGGCTCCAGCCACTCCCCGCCCTGCGCCGCCACCGTCCGGTGGCCCGTGCCTCCCAGCCAGCGCGCGAAGCCCGGCTCGAAGCCCCGGACGATGTGCTGCGCCACCACCACCGGAAACGGCGCGGGCACTGGCAACGCTCGCAGCAGCTCGTACACCAGCGGCGGCGCTCCCGTGGAGCCTCCGATCGCCAGCAGCGAGCACGGTCTCGCATCCACCACCGGCGCCGCCACGGGCGACGACAGCACGGGCTGCACCACGGGCACCCGCAACGACGTCCGCCTCCGGCCCACCACCCGCGCATGCGCCATCACCCGCACCGTGCGCAGCAGCCGCTCGCGGAACTCCTTCACCGCCTCCAGCCCGCCCGCCGTCGGCTTGGCCAGCACGTCCACCGCTCCCGCCCTCAACGACTCGAAGGTCCGGTCCCGGCCCGGCGTGTCCAGCTGCCCGCTCAGCACCACGATGGGACATGGCGCCGTGGACATGATCTCCGTGATGGCATCCACCCCGTCCATGCCCCCGGGCAGGACCAGGTCCATCAGCACCAGTTGGGGATTCCAACGCTGCACCGCCGCCACCGCCTCGCGGCCATTGCCCACGGGCGGCAGCAGCTCGATGTCCGGCTCACGGCGCAGAATCTGCTCGAGGAAGGCGACAACCGAGCGCGAGTCCTCAACCAGCAGCAGCTTCAACGGTGCGGCCTCCCCTACCCGTCAACTCTCGCAAGCGGCCCAGGACGGAGGCCCGTTCGTACCCACCCTTTACCATGGAGTCCGAAATGTTATCAGGATGGCGTGCGTCCGGGGCCCCTCCCGCGCCCGCCCCTCCCCCGCTTCACCGCTTGCCGGAGGTCCTGCCGGAGCCCTTCTTCAGCCGGGCCGTCACCTTCACCAGCGCATTGTGAGGGCAGAGCGTGGTGTGCTTCGCCTTCTCGTAGCCTCGCAGGGAGAACTCGACGAGCACCGGCGTGCCCGGAATGCAGTCCAGCCCCACCGAGACGGGGGTCTCCCCCTGGTCATGTCCGTCCACCAGGACATTGGCCCCGGACGGCTCCGACTCGGCCATCAGGATGGCCCCGTCGAAGTCGGCGCGCTCCTCACGCGTCACCGTGTTGCGCGAGGGCTCCGGGGGAGCGGCGGTGCTCCCCGTGCCGCGCTCCGGCGCCTCGGCGGGCGTGTCCCGCGCCACGGGCCTGGCCGGCTCCTCCGCCTGAGGGGAAGAGGCGAAGGTGGGCATGAGCGTGACCATCCGCGGCTTCAAGGACAGCTCGTTGAGCACCAGGGGACGGACGAACAGCCCGACCGCCACCAGCGCGCACAGGGCCGAGGCCAGCTTCAGGCCCGCGGCCACCCACTCGTTCCAGGAGATGGCTCGGGCGGGTGCCACGGGCGCCAGGGGCCGTGGCGGGCCCCCATCCGAGGCACGCGCCTCTCCCACATGACCGGGCGTGGACCGCTCCCGCGCCTGCGGTGCGTTGCCGCTCACGACTCCACCTCCAGCGAGGTCCCGGACTCAGCCGACCACACGGAAGACCTCCTTCAATGTCGTGGTCCCGGCATTCACGCGCTCCAGGCCCGCGGCGAGCAGCGGCACCATGCCCTCCTGCACCCCGACGTCCTGCGTGCGCGACGTGGGCACCTTGGTGGTGATGCACTCGCGGATGGCGGGGCTGACGCGCAGCACCTCATAGAGGGCGGCACGCCCGAGGTAGCCGGAGCCGGCACACCGCGGACAACCCGCCGGCGCGAAGAACGGCCCCGCGGTGGACAGCCCCGAGGCCTCCAGCCGGGCCAGCTCGTCGATTTCGGGGCTGGTGGGGACGCGGCAATGCGGGCACAGCGCGCGCACGAGCCGCTGCGAGATGCTCGCCACCGACGCGGACGCGAGCAGGAAGGGCTCCACCCCCATCTCGATGAGCCGGTTGAAGACGCCCGCCGACGAGCTCGCGTGCACCGTGGTGAGCAGCAGGTGTCCGCTGAGGCCGGCCTGGATGGCGGTGCGCGCCGTCTCCGCGTCCCGGATTTCGCCCACCATGATGACGTTGGGGTCCTGGCGCAGCACTGAGCGCAGCCCCTGGGCGAAGGTGAAGCCCTGCTCGGCGTTCACCTGCGTCTGGGAGAAGAGCGGCACGTCGTACTCCACCGGATCCTCGATGGTGGCGATGCGCGTGAGCTCCCCGCGCGTCTCCTTGATGTAGCCGAGCGAGGCGTACAGCGTCGTCGTCTTGCCGGCACCGGTGGCGCCCGCCACGAAGATGACGCCCTGGGGCGAGTCCAGCAGGCGCTGGTAGTACGGGAGCAGACCCTGCGGGAAGCCCAGCCGGCCCAGCTCCGGCAGCCGCACGGTGCTGCGGGCGATGCGCAGCGCCACGGACTCGCCGTGGTTGGTGGGCAGCAACGACAGGCGGATGTCCGCCGGCCCCTCCGCGGTGCTGATGGCGAAGTGGCCATCCTGGGGCCGATCCGAGCGGAAGAGCACCACCTTGGCCAGCACCTTGAGGCGGTTGATGAGGCGCGGGTGGTGCTCGCGCGGCATCATCATCACTTCCTCGAGCACGCCGTGGACGCGGAACGCGATGCGCGTGCCCGTCTCCAGCGGGTGCATGTGCACGTCGCTGGCGCCCACGCGGATGGCTCCATCCAGCAGGATGTCCACGAAGGCGATCATGTCCGGCTCGGTGCGCTGGATGTAGCCGCGCAGCACCTGCTGCAGCTCGACGAGCATCTCCCGCACCGCGAGCGCCACGTCCGCGTCCACCACCGCCAGGGGCGACAGCGACGGCCGCTGCGCGAAGGACTGGCGCGAGCGACGCACCCGGGACTCCGCCCAGGCCCCTCCCGCTCCCAACGCCAGGCACAGTCCCACACAGCCCAGGAAGGCCGGCGTGACGGCCATTCCGACAAAGCGCATCCCGAGCCGGCGCGCGGTGTCCACGTCCTGGAGGGGATTCTGGTACAGCCACACGCCAATGCTCCCCACGAGCACCAGCAGGGCCAGCACCCACGTCACCTGGGCGGCTCTTCGGAGAGGCTGAATCATTCGGTGGCCCCGAAGCTTACAGGCGGGTGCTTCCACCTCCAAACAACGGACACCCCACGTGCGGGTGGGGTCTCCCGCGCTTCCTGGAGATGCGTATTTCCACGGAGGCTCGCCGGCGAACCTCCTCGGCCCTCGCACAGATGCATCTTGCGAGCAGTGCAGAATTACCCCCATATGTCCGGGCGCGTCGGACGTTCTGTGGCCGGGCTACGTCCGCCCCTCACTCCTGGAGCCTGTCTTCTTGGCCCACCGTCTCCTTCCGCTTCTCTGTGTGCTCCTCGCGCCCGGCATGGCCGCGGCGCAGACCTCGCGACCCCTGCCGACCTTCGACCTCCAACGCCTGCAGCTCGAGCCGTCCGGGCTGGGCTCGCTGGTGGTGGGCACCGGCCGGACGCTGGACCCGGGCGTCGTCCGGGTGTCCGCGCAGGTCCACTACGAGCACCTGGCCCTCAACTTCGCGCGCTCGTGGGACCCGGGGCTCAACGTGTTCAGCCTGGTGTCGAGCAAGCTCTCCGGCCACGTCACCGCCGCGGTCGGCGTGCTGCCCTGGCTCCAGGTCGGAGCGCAGCTGCCCTACATCATCACCCAGCGCGGCGACAAGTTCCTGGACACGCCTCCACCCGATGGGCATGGCCTGGGCTCGCCGTGGGTGTCGGTCCGCGCGGCGCCGCTGCAGGTGAAGAACGGGGCGCCGCTGAACGTCGCCGCGGAGCTGTCGGCCGCGCTGCCCGTGGGCCGGTCGGAGATTCTCGGGCGGGACACGTACGCGGTGAACCCCAAGTTGCAGGCGGGCATCCAGGGCGAGGGCTACCAGGTGGGCGCCGAGGTGGGAGCCCTGCTGCGCCCGCGCCATGACCTGTCCCCCTTGTCGGGACGCGAGAAGGACGTGGTGGGCAACGAGCTGCGCCTGGGCGCCACCGTCACCTCGCGCGGGGAGACCAGCACCTCCACCCGGCCCGAGCTGAGCGTACTGCTCAACCTGCCGCTGCAAGGCGGCCGGCCCAGCGGCGAGGTGCTGGTGGGCGTGCGCAAGCACACCGTGAAGGGGCTGGATCTGTACTTCCTGGGAGGCCCCGGCCTGGGCACCGCCGTCGACACGCCCAGCGTCCGGCTGCTGGTGGGCGCCTCCTTCGTCACCGGCGAGGCGGACTGATCCCCGCCCCTGGCGGGCACGGACCCACGAAACGAGCAGACAAGCCGCACCTCTCCCGCACACCGGGCAGGCCTGAAGGGTGTCTCACGGCGTGGCTACCTTCTCCTGGAGCCCTCCCCGGAGGCGGAGATGACCACGCCCCATCCCAACCTCGACTCCATCCGCGATGCGATGGAGCACCATCCGAACATCCACCTCACGCCCCGCCCGGTGCGCATGTCGCTCGACACGGGGGACGTGCTCGTCCTCGAGGGCGAGGTCGAGGACGTGGCCTCGAAGAAGTTGCTGCTCGAGGTGGCCGCCGCCACCCCGGGCCTGTCCGGCATCGTGGACCGGCTGCACGTGGCTCCCGCAAGGCCCATGAGCGACGCCGAAGTCCGCCAGCACGTGGTGGACACGCTCCTGGACGAGCCCGCCCTGCGCGACTGCGGCGTCCGCGTGCGCGACGGCGGACAGGTGCGCGTGCTGCGGCCCACCGCCCCGGGCGTGCGCGGCTGCCTCGAGGTGCGCGTGGCCGAGGGCATCGTGACGCTGGACGGCGACATCAACAGCCTCGCGGCCAAACGGCTGGCCGGTGTGCTCGCCTGGTGGGTGCCCGGCACGCGCGACGTGGTGAACGGGCTCGGCGTGGAGCCTCCCGAGCGCGACAACGCCGAAGAGCTCGCCGAGGCCGTGCACGTCGTGCTGGAGAAGGACCCGTTCATCGACGCCGCGGAGATCGCCGTGGACACCTGGGGCCGCACCGTCACCCTGCGCGGGATCGTCCACGCCGAGGAGCAGCGCCGCATGGCGGAGAACGACGCCTGGTTCGTCTTCGGCGTGGATAAGGTGGAGAACCAGCTCACCGTTCTCACCCCCTGAGGGGGCGCACCTCCACCCGCGGTGATGGCCTCTCGGAGTATTCCAGGGTTACAGTGCTTGACCCCCCGAGTGGGCCCACCAAGGGTCCTCGCAGCACGGGCACCCCTTAAGGAAGACACGTTGATGAGCCGTCACCCCCTGCGCACCTGGACGCTGGCGGGAGCCCTCGTGGGCGCCCTGGGCCTGTCCTGCACCCCCGAGGAGCCGTTCCCCAACCTCGACGAGCTCGAGCTGCTCCAGAGCCTGCACACCCCCACGCACGCGCCCCCGAAGGACCCGACCAACAAGTACGGGGACAACCCGGCGGCGGCGGCGCTGGGCCTCAAGCTCTTCAAGGACCCGGGCCTGTCCAGCTGCGGCAACATCTCCTGCCAGAGCTGCCATGACGGCGAGGGCCGCACGGTCGACACGCCGAAAGCGACGGGCTGTGGCGACCAGCTCACCGGGCGCAATCCGCCCTCGGTGATCAACTCGGGCTACAGCACCTGGTTCATGTGGGACGGGCGCGCGGACCGGCTGTGGAACCAGGCCCTGTTGCCCCTGCTGAGCCCCGTGGAGATGGCCTCCAGCCCCGCCATCCTGCGCGCCCGCCTGGACGCGGCGTACAAGGAGGACTACCGGGCCCTCTTCGGCAAGGCCCCCCTGGACGAGACGGACGACAACCAGTTGCTGGCCAACTTCGGCAAGGTGATCGCCGCGTACGAGCGCACGCTCAACCGCACCGAAGCGCCCTTCGACCAGGACGTCATCCGCTTCCTGGCCGCGGTGGACGCCGGCAAGGCCGAGGACGACCCTGCCTACCTCGGGCTGAAGACGTTCGTGCGCAAGGGCCAGTGCTCCGCGTGCCACAAGGGGCCCATGCTGAGCGATGACCAGTTCCACAACATCGGCGTGAAGGACCTGAGCGACAACCACCGCGGCGTGGCGGCGGCGGCCACCCCGATGCTCGACTGGCCCTTCAACTCGGCGGGGCCGTACAGCGACGCGCCCTCGGGGACCGAGTCGGCACGGCTCCAGCGGCTGAGCAACGACTTGAAGGAGAAGGCCGCGGAGCTGGAGGGCGCCTACAAGACGCCCACGCTGCGCAACATCGAGCTGACGGCGCCGTACATGCACACCGGAGAGCTCAAGACGCTCGAGGACGTCATCGAGCTGTACAACAAGGGCGGCGAGCCCGCGGGCAACTACGCGGGCCACGTGTCGGAGACCATCAAGAAGCTGGACCTCTCCGACGAGGAGAAGAAGGCCCTGGTGAAGCTGCTCAAGTCGATGACGGGGGCCGCGAAGTAGGGGCGGAGGCAGGGCTCCCGTCCCCGCCCCTCCATGTGGCTCCCGACGCGACTAATGCGCGGCGGGGCCACCTTCCGCCTGCTTCGGCTGGGCCGGCGCCGGCTTCACGTCCGTGTTCTGGCCGGAGATGATCTGCCACTTGCCGCCCGTCCGCTTCGCCACGTACCGCATGCGGGTGCGCAACAGGCCCGGCTCGGTGGGCTGCACACCAGGGGGCAACCCCGTGAAGCCCGTCACCGCGTGCTCGGTGTCCACCACGGCCACGCCGGGCTCGAGGAAGCGGATCTTCCGCACCGTCACCTCGGTCCGGCTGTCCTTGAAGACGCTGGCGAAGATGGCGGCGTGCCGCGCCTCGATTTCGGCCCGGCCCGTGAAGACCATCCCCACGATGTTGATGAAATCGGCATCCAGAGCGAAGTCCTTGCTCCAGGCCGCCGCGTCGTGACGGTTCCAGGCCTCGGTCTGCTCGGCCACGAGCTGGCGCAGGACGGCCTCGTCCCGGGCTTGTCCCTTGGCCGCATCGGCATGGGCGGGAGAGGCAACGCAGAACGTCAGGGCCATGGCCGTGGCGGCCGCGATTCGGACAACAGTGTTCATGGTCTGCTCCTCGAGAATGGAGTGAGGCCGCTGTTGCACATGCCGCGCCAGTCGCGCGAGATCGCGGGGCTCCCATCTGGCGCGCATCCAGCGCAAGGCGCGCAGTGCCCGCTGACGTGTCGGAGGACGCGTCAGTCTCGCTCGAGAACATGTCAGCGAACCGGGCCCGGTACCTACCACGGGGCTCCGACGCCGAGCGACGACGAATGGAGCGAGACGGCAACCTCGGGATGACCCTGGCGCCTCATCCTACCCCTGCCGGGGCTCCGCCGTCCGAGGCGCATCCACTCCGGCCCGAGGCGCCTGGATGAGCGGCCAGGCGCGCTTGAGGGTGACGGCGGCGGAAGCGGCGATGGCCGCCTTCACACAATCCCCGGGGACGAAGGCGAGCGAGCCGAGCGCGGCCTTCGCGAGCGGCAGCTTCGCGGACACGGCGAGCCAGGGAATCCCCACCGCGTAGAGGACGCCAATGCCCCCGAGCACGTTGATGGCGAAGGCGAGCGGCACGGAGAGCCGCGTCCAGGCGCGCTCGGTGAGCCAGCCGACGACGAAGGCCCCGGGCAGGAAGCCCACGAAGAAGCCGCCCGTGGGTCCGGCGTAGACGCCAAGCCCGCCATTGCCTCCGGCGAGCAGCGGCAGCCCCGCGGCCACGAGCAGGTGGAAGAGCAACAGGGACAGACCGGCCTTGCGCGCTCCGAGCGTGGAGCCGGCGAGCATCACGCCCAGCGTCTGAGCGGTGATGGGCACGGGGATGAAGGGCAGCGCGAGGGGCGGCAGCAGCCCGAGCACGGCGACGATGGCGGCGAACAGGGCGACATGGACGAGGTCGCGGGTCTTCACGAGGGCTCCTCGGAGTCGAAGCAGCGCGCGTCGATGGCATCGGCGAGCGTGTCGGCGGTACGGAGTGTCTTGACGAGCAGCGGAACGAGCACGGCGAAGGGATTCCGGTCGAGCCCGCGCACGCGCTGGGCCTCCTGGATTTCACGCACCCACGTGGCCAGGAGGGGGATGAAGCGCAGGGTGAGGGAGAGCAGCAGGCCCAGGCGCGTGGGGTTGAGCCCGAAGCGAGCCAGGGGACGCAGGACGCGCTCCAGGGTGTCGAGCATGTCCGAGGCGCGCGTGGTGAGGGAGACGAGCGTGGCGAGCAGCAGCAGGACGACGAGCCGCAGCACGGCCTCCAACGCGGGCACCCAACCGGACAGCAGCACGTGCACCGCGAACAGCGGGACGAGCACGAAGGCGGAGAAGCGGAGGACGGGAGCCACCTCGCGCGGACGCAGGCGCGCGAGCACATAGAGACCGAGCGTGCCCCCCAGCGCGGCGGAGACGACGGGCAGCGAGGGGAAGAGCAACAGCCCGGTGCCCGCCGCGAGCAGTCCGAGCATCTTGGCGCCCGCGGGGACGGCGTGGACGAGCGAGTCGCGGTGGAGGTAGAGGCCGAGGCTCACGCCATCATCCGGACGTAGGAGTCGAGCGCGACGGAGGGGACGTCATCCAGGACGACGCGGCCCTCGTCGAAGACGAGCACGCGGTCGAAGTCGCGCAGCAGGTCCAGGTCGTGCGAGACGACGATGGCCGTCTGGGGCATGTCGTGGATGGCCTGGGTGAGCCGGCGCTTGTTGCGCAGGTCGAGGAGCGTGGTGGGCTCGTCGAAGACGACGTAATGCGGCTCCATGACGAGCACGGAGGAGAGCGCGAGCAGTTGCTTCTGGCCCCCGCTGAGCAGGTGGGCCGGGTGGTGGCGGAAGCCCTCCAGGCCGTAGCGGCCGAGGATGGTGGTGACCCGCGCGGAGATGTCGGCCGGTGGCAGCCGGAGGTTCTTGAGCCCGAAGGCGATGTCCTCCTCGACGGTGGGGAGGACGATCTGGTGGTCCGGGTTCTGGAAGACGAAGCCCACCTTGCGGCGGATGGCGCGGGCGTCCTTCCGGGTGTCGAGCCCGTCCACGAGCACCTGCCCCTGGTCCGGCACGAGCAGGCCGTTGAGCAGCCGCGCGAAGGTGCTCTTCCCGGAGCCATTGCCGCCCACCACGGCGATGCGGCGCTCGGAGAGGGTGAGGTCGAGTCCCTTGAGGACGTGGTGCTCACCGAAGTGGTGGTGGACGGCGTGGAGGCGGATCATCGCTACAGCTCGGGGGCGAGCGACTGTAGCGCCTTTTTGACTCAGTGCACGGGGATCGGCTCGGACCCGGGGACGGGCGCCACCCGGACCGCCTCGACCTTCTCCGGAGGCCTGGGGGGCAGGATGGGTGGAAGCTTGTCCGCATGCAGGCTGGTGATGAGACGCACGTCCCCCCGCCCGGTGAGGAACGTATAGGCCCAGTCGAACAACACGGCGAGCTTGTTGCGGAAGCCGATGAGGAAGGTGATGTGGATGCCCAGCCACATCGCCCAGGCGGGCTTGCCGCTCAAACGGAACCTGCCATAGAGCACGCCGATCGCGGTGCCGCGGCCGATGACGGCGAAGGAGCCCTTGTCTTTGTAGCGGAACGGCGCCATGGGCTGGCCCGCGAGCTGGCGGCGGATGTTCTTCGCCACGTGCCGGCCCATCTCCATGGCCGCCGGGGCGATGCCCGGCAGCGGCTTGCCGTCCTGCACCAGCGAGGCGAGGTCGCCAATCACGAAGACGTCCTCATGGCCGGGGATGGCCAGTGTGGGCTCCACCTTCACCCGGCCCGCTTTGTCGAGCGGAACCCCGAGCGTGCGCGCCAACGGCGAGGCGGCCACGCCCGCGCCCCAGAGCACCGTACGAGCCTGGATGCGGGTGTCACCCACATAGACGCCCTGGTCGTCCACGCCGGTGACCATGGATCCCGTGTGCACTTCCACTCCGAGCTTCTCGAGATCCTTGCGCGCCTTCAGCGAGAGCTCCTCGGGGTAGGTGCTGAGGACGCGCGGGAGACCCTCCAGCAGGAGGATGCGGGCCTTGGAGGTGTCGACGCGGCGGAAGTCCCTGGGCAGCGAGTGCCGGGTCATGTACGCGAGCGCTCCGGCCAGCTCCACACCCGTGGGACCCGCGCCGATGATGACGAAGGTGAGCCATTCGCGCTGGACCTCGGGGAGTGGCTCGCGCTCGGCGGCCTCGAAGGCCAGCAACAGGCGCTCGCGGATCTCCCTCGCGTCGTCGACCGTCTTGAGCCCAGGGGCGAACCGGGCCCACTCGGGATGGCCGAAGTACGAGTGCGTGGCCCCGGTGGCGAGCACCAGGGTGTCGTAGGGAATCTCGCCGCCGTCGCTGACGACCACCTTGCGCGCCAGGTCCACGGACCGGGCCTCGGCCAGCAGCACGAGGGTGTTCCTGCTGCGCAGCACCCCGCGGATGGGCGCGGAGATGTCGCCCGGGCTGAGGATTGCGGTGGCCACCTGATAGAGCAGCGGCTGGAACAGGTGGTGGTTGTAGCGGTCGAGCACCGTCACATCGACGGGAGCGCGCCCCAGTCTGCGCGCGGCCTGGAGGCCACCGAAGCCCCCGCCCACGATGACGACCTGATGTCTTGTGCGATTGCCCTTCATGGCGGCAAAGGTGGGGAGCCCCGGGGGAATCGACCACCGCCCGAAGGGAGCCGCCGTCCGTCGGATGGAGGCCGCATGCTCGCTCGCTCCCGGAGCGTGAATCCGAGCCCCTCCCCGTCCTTCACCTCCACCGATAGAGGCAGCCCACGACCAACGCGTAGAGCCCAGAGGCCCCGAGCAGCAGGAACTTCACCCCGGCGGCAATCGCCGCGAATTGGAGCAGGGACCCGGGCGGCTGCTGGAACTGGTCCAGCGCGCGCCAGAGCGCCAGGTCCTCGAGCGCATCGAACACCGCCGCGGCGAACGGAGCCACCGCGAGCCACGTCCCCAGCAGCGCGAGCTTCCCGGGCGCGGACCGTGCGGCCAGCAGCGTCAGCGCGAAGAAGAGGAAGGGATAGACCAGCAGATAGGGCACGTCGTAGCGCAATGACTCGCGAGCCGCCTCCCTCCCGGCCTCGCCCCAGGCCGAGAACATCTGCGTCGCCCGCTCGGTCGACCCCGCGAACTCGTAGGACACGATGGTGTAGGGCTTCAGCTCGTGGTCGATGGCCAACAGCTTCCACGCGAGCGCGGTGGTGAGGACAGCGGAGATCGCCGCGATGAGCAGGAGGACCTTCTTGCTTGGACTCGTCAGCAGCACCCTCATGGGACACGGCCTCCCCTGCTCATGCGAGACACCCTACCGCACCAGGTGGAAGGCCGTCTGCCGCTGGAGGGCCCAGCGCACCTTCCCGCTCCCGTCGACGATGACGTCCTCCTCCTGCGCCGAGCGCACCCGCTGCCCGCCCCACTCCGGCACCGGGCTCGTCGCCTGCAGCTCGATGGAGAACCACTGGTTCCCCATCACCTTGTGGTCACCGTTGCCCGGCACGCCCTCCTGACGGTCCCACAGGCCAATCATCGGCCCCGCTCCGTGCCCGTTCAGCCCGATGGGGTGCGAGTACACCGTCCCGTCGATGCCCTCGGCCTTCATCCGCTCGCGCGAGGCCTTGAGAATCTCATTGCCCGTCCGCCCCGGACGAAGCTCCTCGACCACGATGTCCTGCAGCTGGTTCGAGCGCCCCAACGCCGCCTTCAACCCCGCCGGCACATCCGTCTCGCCCTCGCGCAGCACGTAGCCCATGTGCTGCGTGTCCGTGTTCAGCCGCAGCGCCGTCACCCCGAAGTCGCAGTGCAGCACGTCACCCCGCTCGATGATGGGGTCCTCGCCCAGCTCCGCCTCCGTCTTCCCCTGCCGCTGCACCTCCACCGACGGCTGGAACCACGTCCCCAGCCCCAGGTCGTTCACCCGCTGCCTCATCCACCACACCACGTCGCTCGTGCGCGTCTTGCCCGGCGTAATCACCTGGTTGGAGAACCCCGTCTCGATGATGTTCCACGCCAGCTTCGTCAGGTCCTCGTAGAAGCGCTCCTCGTCCGCGCTCCTCCACGCGATGAGGTCCACCGCCAGACCCTCGGCCGGCTTCATCCGGGACGTCCACTCGGTCCCCAGCGCCTCCGCCATGCCCTCGTACTCGCCATGTGACAGCCCATCCGCGAAGGCGAACGTGCGCGACACGTTGATGCCGATGACCTTCGGCTTGCGCTCCTCCAACACCGCCTTCAGCACCTTCCACTGGTCCGGGCCCCACAGCTCGGCCTGCCGGGTCACCCCGCCTCCGTCCACCTGCATCTGCGCTCGCCTCGCCTCGTAGACGCCGCCCTGTGTCCCGCCGCCCAGCGCGAGCCGCTCCACGACCAGCTGCCCACCCCGGTCGTGGAAGACGTAGATGGTGCGCCGCCGCGCCGCGAACGTGGTGGGTGACACCAGCGCCGGGAAGACCGGATCCTCGTTGTACTCGCGCATCGGCACCACCCACATCTCGATGCCGTACTGGCGCATGAGCGCCGGCAGGGCCTTGTCCAGGCGCTCGCGCAACCAGGCCTGCTGCCGCGTGGCCTGCTCCCTCAGCGAGCCGAAGGGGCGCTCGGGCGCGGCGGCCTCGGGTGCGTGGGAGACGGGGGCCGTGGTGGCACAGGCGGACGTGAAGAGGAACAGGGGGACGAGGAGACGAATCCGGGTGTTCTTCATGACCGCGCAGCTTCGCACGAGCGGACCCGGCTCGCGCGCCTCCCTGCCTTCACCCGGCGTCGCGGTCCCACGCTCCGGTAGTAGCCTCCTGGACCCAACCCATCGCCCAGGAGAAACCCATGCTCAAAGTCCTCTTGCTGCTGCTCACGCAGCTTCCGTGCGCACCGAATGACTTCTCCACGGTGTGCTCCTGCAAGCAAGGCATGCTCAGTGCGTGCGAGACGCTTCGACTGAGCGAGCCGGAACAAGCGGCGGAGATCCTCTCACGGTTGGAGCAGGCCGCAGCGCTAGCCAAGGTGGTGGAGGATGTCGGCGAGAAAGCGGAGGCACTCGAGGCCGAGTCTGCCTCCGACTGTTCCGAGCCCAAGGAGTGCAAGGGACAATTGCACCACATCATCTCCAAGCCCATCGCCAAAGCTCTGGAGGACCACAAAACCCTCAAGGGCCACTACAAGGCCCGAGACCGACGCTTCGTCACCCGGGCCGTGGATAAGAAATCCCACTGTGGCTATCAGGAGTGGCACCGGAAGGTGGATGACGAGGTCATCGAATGGCTCGAGAGCAACCGTGATGCGACCCCCAAGCAGTTCGAAGATTTCCTTCGGGAGATCTACAGTCGACCCTTGATGCGTGCGAGGTTCCCTAATGGGTTCTGAACATCCAATGTCCCCCCGGTTCTTCGTCCTGAAAAAAGGCGTTCTCTGGTCGCATTACGATGCCGAGATCGACAAGGCCGAGCCTGTCAACCGAGGACAGGGAGTCGATTGCCCCCGATGCGGCGCTCCCATTGGGATGCTGCAATGGCTCGCGCCCTACCGCGCGAACCTGGAGCTGCACGGCAAGGAGTTTGGCGACTTCATCAAACCCACAGGAGACGACCTCGTCGTCTCCGAACGCTTCGCCCAGGCCTTCCGCGACGAGGGGCTCACGGGGCTCGAAGGCTTCCACCCCGTCGAGGTCCTCCGGGTGCGCAGGAAGCGGCGAGGATCCAAGCCCTCCAACGTTCCCCGCTACTTCGTCGTCACGCCCTGCTTCGGCCACGCGGCGGTGGACCTCGCGCACAGCCACATCCGAGGCGCACAGCCCCCCGCTTGCGAGGAGTGCCGCTTCACGCGGTTCAAATCCATCTACGGATTCACCCTGGAGCCCGGCACCTGGCAGGGCGAGGACATCTTCCGTCCCCGGGGGTTGTACGGTGATCTGACCGTCTCCGAGCGCTTCGCACGCTTCGTCGCGCGCCACGGGTTCACCAACATGAGGCTGACCCCCACCGAGGAGTACGTGTGGGACCCGCATGCGCCCGAGCCCCTGCCGACCACGAAGGAGGGCTCCGCCTGAGGCCGGAGCCTCTCCTCACCGCGTGGTGAAGACGAGGTCGTCCACGTCATCGAACACGCCGCCGGGACACGGCTCGGCGCTGCCCGCGTAGCGGAACACGCCCCGCACCGCCTGCAGCGAGCCCGCCGGCAACACATACGTGGCCGTCAGCACCTGAGACCCCGGCTTCGCCGGCGAGAGCGTCGTCAGGTACGTCCACGCCGGATTGCGCGCGTCCGCCGCCGAGTACAGGTCCAACCGGTTCGCCTCCGGCTCCGCGTACGCCCACACCGTGGCCTCCACCCGCACCATCTTCCCCGGCGCCAGGTTCCCACCATCCACCGTGGTCACCCGCAGCGCCTCCAGCGCCTCGTCCCGCTCGCGCGCGCCTCCCTCGCCGTCTCCGCACGTGCCCCACAGCGCGTTGGGCATGTTCGGCTCCGGGCCCAGCAGCCCCCGTCCCACCAACAGGCCGCCCGAGCTGCACCCCGCCGACACCTCGTCGCACCGGGGCGCCCGCAGCTCCGCGTCATACTCCGCGCGCTCCACGCCACAGCCCTCCGCTCCACACGCGGGCGCCACCTCGCACGGGCCGCACTCCAGCGTCCCACCGCAACCGTCCGCCACCACGCCGCACGCCTGCCCCGCCGCCTCGCACGTCAGCGGCATGCACACCCCGGGGTCATACCGCTCGCTCGTCGCCAGCGTTCCCTCCAGGTCGTTGGAGCCTCCCACCAGCAGCACCGCGCCGTCCTCCAACAACACCATCCCCGCTCCACGCCGCGCCGCCTGCAGCGTCGGCTCCGCGCTCCACGTGTCCGCCGCTGGGTCATAACTCTCCACCGACGCGAGCGCCCCCGACGTCACGTGGAAGCCTCCCGCCACCAGCACCCGCCCCTCCCCCGTCACCAGCGCCCCGTGCGCCTCGCGCGGCGTGACCGGAGCCGCCGCCAGCTTCCACTCGCCTCTCACCGGTTCGTACAGCTCCGCCGTGGCCGCCGCGCGCGACGTCGTGCCGCCCACCACCAGCACCCGCCCGTCCGGCAGCAACGTCACCGAGTGCCCCGAGCGGTGCGTCCCCGCCGCGCCTCCCACCGGGCCCGCCTTCGCCCACTGGCCACTCGCCACGTCGTACAGCTCCGCCTGCAGCCCGCTCACGAAGAGCACCTTGCCGTTGCCCAGCACCACGCCCGTCTGCGCTCCACTGCGCGCGGACGTCGGCGCTCCCGTGCGCGTCCACCGGCCCGTCGCCGGATCGAACAGCTCCGCCGAGCGCACCGGGTGCCGGTCCACGTCGAAGCCGCCCGCCACCAGCACCCGCCCGTCCGGCAGCGCCACCGCCGCCGGGTCATTGCGCGCCTCGGCCATGTCCGCCACCTGCGTCCACCGGCCCGTGCCCGGCTCGTACACCTCCGCGCTCGCCAGCGCTCCGAAGGACGCCGAGTACGTCCCTCCCGCCACCAGCACCCGCCCGTCCGTCATCCGCACCGCCGCGTGGTTGCGCCGCGCCGTGCGCATCGCGCCCGTGCTCAGCCACCCGCCCTTCTCGGCGTCGTACACCTCGCAGCTCGACAGCGAGCGGCTTCCATCATGCCCACCCGCCGCCAGCACCCGCCCGTCCGCCAGCTCCACCAGCGGCATCAGCTTGCGCGGCGTGGACAGCCCCTGCACCGCTACCTCCCGCGACAGCTCGTCCGGCGGCGGCGCCGAGCTGCACGAGAACACCAACGTAAAAAGCGCCAGCATGGCGCAGGACGTCGAAACCCTTTTCATGACCCTTCCCAATCCGTTCCGAGAGGGACGGGTCTACACGCCGGGTCTGACATCCCCGGCGCCAAGAACCCTTGTGATTCCCGAGGGTTATCGTCCTCTGTATGACAGACCTGTCAGGTTGGGCACGGCTCGTGCCGCA
Source organism: Vitiosangium sp. GDMCC 1.1324 (assembly GCF_003044305.1). Taxonomy (GTDB): domain Bacteria; phylum Myxococcota; class Myxococcia; order Myxococcales; family Myxococcaceae; genus Archangium. The sequence continues at coordinate 43,460 of NZ_PZOX01000026.1, forward strand.
CCCCGTCATGGGCCCGTCATGGCTCCTTCATGAGCCCGCGTGGTGCGCCTCCTTCTCCACCTCCTCCAGGTTCACCGGCTCCGCATCCATGGCCTCGTGGTGCCGCGGCGGCAGCGCACTTCCGTCGTCGTCCTCCACCTTCAGCAGGTGCGGTTGGCGCTTGAGGTACACCTCGCCATGGGGCACCAGGTGCAGCTCGCCATGGTGCACGCGGCGCACGTCCTTGTATTCCACCAGGTACTCCTCGCTGGACAGCAGACGCGGCTCCAGCTCGAAGTGCTCCTCGCCCAGCGCGCGCACGTAGCCCACCCTCCGCCCGTCCGCGTCCAGCACCACCATGCCCTCGTGTACGTCGTCCCTCGTCACCATGGCGTCCTCCTCGCGAGCCCCCAGGCCCTCCCGCACCGGGCCCCTTCCCACTGTGTGGGGAAGCTCCCGCTCCACGGCAACCGGGCGGCCCTGGAGACAGGGGATGGCTCCTCCCCCCGGCTCGCATGCGGAAACCCCCCGCTCGGGGACGTCACCGCACGCGGTGCCTAACGTTCCTCCGACACGAAAGGAGAGCTCCCCATGCTCCTGGAACTGACTGCCTTGGAGGCCCGCGAGCTCAAGGAAGTCCTCGACTCGTCCCTGCGCGAGCTGCTCGATGAGATCGCCCACGCCGATCACCGCGCCTACCGCGAGATGCTGCAGGCCCGCTACGACAGGCTCGAGCAGCTCAGCCACAAGCTGCAGGCCTCCGTGGAGAGCGAACAGGTCTACGCCTGAGCCATCTCCCGCACGCATGCCCCCGGGCTTCTCAGCGGCTGAGATGAAGCCGTAAAAACACGAGCCCCACGGGATTGGCATGCGTGAGCGTCACGCCGAGCGCGAAAGATGCGCACTCCCAGGACGTCCGGCATGCTGCCCGTGCGGGAGCGCGCAAGAATCCGGGCCGCCCGCGGAGACACGCACGTGACGTCACCGGCCGCCCCCCTCCGCTTCCTCCTCTCGCCGCCGCTCGGAGAGGTGAAGGAGCACGTGCGCGCCGAGCTCTTCAGCCGAGCACTCACCCAGCGGCTGGGCCGCCCGGTGGTGGTGGAGCTGGCCCCCTCGTACGAGGCGCTGGAGCGGGAGCTGGTGGAGGGACAGGTGGACCTGGCCTGGGGCACGGCCGAGCAGTGCACCGACTTCGAGGCCCAGGCGCGGGCGGTGCTGCGCGCCGTGCGAGCCGGGCGCTGGTACTACCACGCGGCCCTGGTGTGCCGGGCCGCTCAGCCGCTCACCCTGGAGACGTTGAAGGGCACGCGCGCCGCCTGGGTGGCCCCGCGCTCCACCGGCGGCTACCTGCTGCCCACGCGCCACCTCGTCGCGAAGGGACTGCTCCCGGCGGACACCTTCGCCCAGGAGCGCTACCACGGCAGCTACCGCAAGGCGCTGCTCGCGGTGCTCGAGGGCGAAGCGGACGTGGCGGCCATCTACTCGAGCCACCCCGAGGAGAACACCGTCCGCGCATACCTCGCCGAGTACGTGGGCGCGGACGAGCGCCGGCTCATCCCCTTCGAGTTCACCGAGCCCACGCTCGCCGACGGGCTCATCCTCACCTCGCGCATGCCCGAGGCGGACGCGGCCGCGCTGGTGTCCATCCTCACCACGCTGGCGGGCGGTGGCGCGGGGTTGGAGCCGCTGCTCGGCCTCTTCGACAGCGAGGGCTTCGTCCTCTCGTCCATGCCCTCGCCCCGGCCCCCGCCGACCCGAGCAGCGCGGAGAGCGGAGTACCTGGCGGCGGAGCTGGACGCGCAGGAGCGGTGCATGCGGCTGTGGTCGCCCTCGGGCCTGGCCTTCGGCAGGGACGTACGCCACGCCGAGGGACGACCTCTGGCGGCGGTGCTGGGGCCCGAGGCGGGGGACGCGCTGGTGGCGCTCGCTCGCGCCGCGCGGCACAGCGGAGTGGGCGGACGGGTGGAGTACCGCATGGAGGTGGAGAGCGAGACGCGCTGGTACGCGGCCGAGGCCACGGTACGCATGTCGGCCACCGGCGGCGCGGGGAGCACCACCACGGCCCTGCTGGTGCGCGACGTCACCGAGCTGCGCGCCCTGGAGGACGAGCTGTACCGGCTGGCCTCGTTCCCGCTGCTGCACCCGGAGCCGATGCTGGAGCTGGGCCCAGGGGGAGAGCTGCGCTACGCCAACCCGGCGGCGCACACGGCCTTCCCGGATCTGCTGGTGCGCGGCGCGGGACACCCGCTGGTGGAGGCGGCGCTCGCCTGGGCGCGGCGCGGCGCGGAGGTGGGCGAGTCCCCTCCGACGGTGCACCTGAGCGGCCGGCACTGGGAGCTGACGGTGGCGCCCCTGGTGGACCGCGGGGGCCTGCGCGTGTTCGCCAAGAACGTGACGGCGCGCAAGCAGATGGAGGCACAGCTCTTCAAGGCGGATCGCCTGGCGGCGCTGGGCTCGCTGGCGGCGGCGGTGGGCCACGAGATGGGCAACCCCCTGGCCTACATGCTGGCGAACCTCGGCTTCGCCCGCGAGGAGCTGGGGCGGATGAAGCAAGCACTGCGCGCGCAGGGCCACGAGCTCTCGGAGGACCTGAACGACGTGCTGCAGGCGCTCAGCGAGGCGGCGGATGGAGCCGATCGGCTGAAAGTGATTGTGCAGGACCTGCGGATGCTGTCACGCGCGCCGCCAGAGCACCGCGAGCCGGTGGAGGTGGTACCGGTGCTGGAGCATGCGCTGAGCCTGGTGCGCGGAGAGCTGCGCCACCGGGCGCGGCTGGAGAAGGACTTCCGGCCGGTGCCGCCCGTGGAGGGGGACGAGGCCCGGCTGGGGCAGGTGTTCGTCAACCTGCTGCTCAACGCGGTGCAGGCGATGAGCGAGCTGGACGCGACGCGCAACGTGCTGCGGGTGGCGACGTACACGGGCCCCGCGGGCGAGGTGGTGGTGGAGGTGCAGGACACGGGAGTGGGCATGCCGCCGGAGGTGCTGGCGCGCCTCTTCGAGCCCTTCTTCACCACGCGGCCGGCGAGCACGGGACTGGGGCTGTCGGTGAGCCACGCCATCATCACGAGCCTGGGAGGCACGCTGCGAGCGGAGAGCCGCGAGGGCGTAGGCACCACGTTCACGGTCATCCTCCAGACCGCGCAGCGGACCTCCTCCTAGCTGGGTGACCAGGCCGGCACGCAGCGGGTCGCGTCCATACCTGATCTCCAGGTTCATCACCAAACGAGCTGAGCAATCCTCGCCCGGCTCGCCGAGGGTGCGGCCACGGTCAAGGAGCTCTCGGCGCCGTTCGTGATGAGCGGCCCCGCCATCTCGAAGCACCTGCGTGTGCTCGCCGAGTACCTGCGAAAGATGGCGTGAGGGGCGCACGGGGGCTCGGCAATTGCCTCCACCTCGAAACTGGTTGCAAAACAAAACCAGTCGAAGTAGTTCAAGACTGCTTGCATGTCGCAAGCGGTCTTCGGCTGAGGTCAGGTCATGGGCAAGCTGGTGCTTTCGATGTTCACGAGCCTCGATGGCTACATCGCCGGTCCGAACGGGGAGTTCATCCCGCCGGACTGGTCGGACGACCTCGAGCGTCACTGGTCCGGCTATGCGCTCCAGCGAGCGAAGAGGCTGCTCTACGGGCGGAAGAACTTCCTGTTCAACAAGGACTTCTGGGGCGCGGCGGAGACGGATCCGAAGAGCCCCGCGGCCTCGATCTCCTATGCCTCCGTGATGAACCGGCTGCCAAAGACCGTGTTCTCCACCACCCTCGAGGATGAGCCGGGCTGGAACGGGACCGTCGTGCGCGACGACCTGCCGGGCGCGGTCGCACGGCTGAAGGAGAAGGACGAGGGCGACCTCTTCATGTTCGGCGGTGCGCGAATCGCCCAGAGCTTCGTCGCCCTGGACCTGTTCGACGAATACCGCCTGATGATCACTCCCAACCTGCTGGGCAACGGCCTGCGGCTGTTCGCGCCGGGATTCCGCCGAATCGACCTGGAGCTCATCGAGAGCCGCTCGCTCAATACGGGGGCGGTGATCCTGCACTACCGGCGACGCCGGGCCGCCTGAACGCACGGGCGTCGCCGAGGCGATGGGCGCTCACCCCATCCGGGCTCGTCAGCCCTGACTCTTGCGGCGGACCAGGCGCAGCTTGCCCTTCTCCCCGGCGCACCAGAAGCCGCCGTCACCCGTTCCCTCGACACCCGCGATCGCCGTCACGGGAACGGCCAGGGCCTCCTCCACCGTTCCATCGGATGCGAGCCGACGCAGCTCACACGGCTTCCCGTCCCCGCTCGCCCCGTGCCAGAGCGCCCCCTCGACACACGACACGCCGGTGACGAATCGGTCCGACGTGAGCGTCTTCACGACCGCGCCCGTCTTCGCGTCGACCTTGTGGATTCTCGCGTCGTCGTACTGGCCGATCCAGAGATGACCATCCGCCCACGCCATCCCGCTGGCATGGCCCTTCCCCGGCGCGGGGAGCTTCCGGACGATGCGGCCGTCGGCCGGCTGGATGACGAGGATCTCTCCGTGCGCGAGCTGATAGAGGTGCTCGCCGTCGAACGCCGTGCCGGCATCGGCGGCCGGAACCGGAAGGCGGCGGACGACCTGCTCGGTCTCCGGATCGAACGCGATGAGCTCGTTGTCGCGCGCGAACCACACGAGCTTCCCGTCGAAGGTGACTCCATGGATCCGCGCGTCGTCCAAGGGGCGGTACTCGCGAACGATCTCAGCGGTGCGTTTCGACGTGCTCATGGCGAGGCTCTCGGGCTTGGGGCTCGGGTTGCGGGTCTTTCGTCAACGACCGCGCCGCTCGTACCACGAACGCCGTCACGGCGGCGCCGGCTCCCGTTGTCGTGGCGACGGTGAGCGCAAGGGATGTCCAACACGCGGGGCACACGGTTCCTCCTGGGTCAGCTCCAAGGAAACCCTAGGGATGCGCGGCGAGACCCGGGAGTAACATTCGTGACGCGGAGAGCGGCGCTCGGCGAGGACATGACAAGTCAGCCGCCCCAGGCGATCCTCGGAGCATGCCGTCCGCTCCTACAGCCCTCCTCGACGCCGGGCGCGCGCTCGCGAGCGGCGAACCCCTGAAGGCGCTCGGGCTCGTCGGACGGCTCGAGAGCGCGCTCGGGCTCACGCTCAGGGGCATCGCCTACGCGCAGATCGGCGATCTCGAGCTGGCGAGGAAGTCGCTCGAGCGGGCCCTCTCGCTCGCGGACGAGCCGCTGACTCGAGCACGCGCCAGAGCAGCACTCGTCGAGCTCGAGCTGAGCACGGGAGATCCCACGCCCGCCGCGCGAGCCGCGAAGGCCTCCGCTGACGAGCTCGCCCGCCTCGGCGATGCGCGCAATGCGGCGATGCAGCGCCTCGTCCTCGCTCGCGCCGAGGTCCTGCTCGGCCGCCTCGGCGAGGCCCGCCGTGTCGTCGAGGAGGTCATGGCCACGGAGCTCGCGCCGGACCTGCGCGCGGTCGCATTGCTCGCCCAGGCGGAGATCTGCCTCCGTGCCATCGCCACCACCGATGCCCGCGATGCTCTCTCCCACGCTCGCCGTGCGCTCGAAGGAGCACCGAATCACCTGCTCGCGCGTGCGCTCGTCGCGCTCGAGCAGGAGCTCTCGCGGCCCGTCGCCCGGATACTGCGCGGAGGCGTACTCCACGATGCCGATCTCTTCGCGATCGAGGACGTCTCTCGCGGCGAGTTCCTCCTCGTCGATGCATGCCGGCGCCTCGTCATTGGCGGACAGATCAGGATCCCGCTCGCGCGGAGACCCGTACTGTTCGCGTTGCTCCTCGTCCTCGGCCGCGCCTGGCCAGCCTCCGTGCCACGAGATGAGCTCGCGGCGCGCGCCTTCGACGTGCGCCGGGTCAACGCCTCGCATCGGGCGAGGCTGCGTGTCGAGATCGGCCGGCTCCGCAAGGTCATGGCCGGGCTCGGCGCGGAGCCGCTCGCCACGCCGGACGGCTACGCGCTCTCTTCGACGCGTGAGGTGGCCGTGCTTCTTCCCCCATCGGAGGACGAGGTCGCACGTGTCGCGCTTCTCCTCGGCGATGGCGCGTCGTGGTCGGCGCAGGGTCTGGCGGAGCATGCCGGCATCTCGAAGCGCACCGCGCAGCGAGCGCTCGGCGCTCTGGTGGCGAGCGGCGGTGCGATCCGGACGGGAACGGGAAGAGACGTGCGCTATACGCGGCCCGGGACGCCCATCGCGTCACGGATGTTACTCCTCGGTCTCGTTCCCAAGACGTAGATCACTCCGTGGCGGCACGAGCGCCGCCCGAAAGCACGGAGTCACATCATGGGCCAGGCGAGCACGAGCACGGTGGAGACGAAGGAGAAGACGCGCAAAGCCGTAGTCACGCACGAAGAGTGGGTCGAGGCCCGCAAGGCCCTGCTCGCGAGGGAGAAGGCTTTCACACGCGAACGCGACGCACTGAGCGCCGCGCGTCGCGAGCTTCCGATGGTGAAGGTCGAAAAGCGCTACGTCTTCGAGGAGTCGAGCGGCAAGCGCACGCTCGCCGAGCTCTTCGATGGTAAGCGCCAGCTCATCATCTACCACTTCATGTTCGATCCGAGCTGGGACGAGGGGTGCAAGAGCTGCTCCTTCGTCGCTGACAACTTCGAGAGCTCCATCGTTCACCTCGCGGCGCGCGATACGTCGTTCGCGGCCATCTCTCGCGCGCCGCTCGCAAAGCTCGAGAGGTTCAAGAAGCGCATGGGCTGGAAGTTCCGCTGGCTCTCTTCGTCGGACACCGACTTCAACTACGACTACCACGTGTCGTTCCGTCCCGAGGACGTCGCGGCGAACACAGTCGAATACAACTACGAGAAGAAGCCCTTTCCGATGTCGGAGGCGCCGGGCCTCAGCGTATTCCTCCGCGAGGGCAACGACATCTTCCACACGTATTCGACCTACACACGCGGACTCGATCTCCTGATCAACACGTACAACTATCTCGATCTCACGCCGCTCGGCCGCCAGGAGCAGGAGCTGCCGTATGGGATGGCGTGGGTGCGCCATCACGACAAGTACAGTGCACCCTGAGCGGAAACGGCGTGAACCCACCAGGAAATTGGGACAATTCCAGGCCAGGAAGAACGCTGACCACCGAGGACTGGATCAAGCGTGTGCGGGAGGGCGCCGAAGTGGTTCCGTGCCTCAAGCGGACCACTCGTCATGCTGAGCTGCGTACCGTAGAAGGGCATCCACGCGCTATCGGCCGGGTTCCGCGCGAACCCGTACGCCTTCTGCCTTCTCCTTCCCCTCGGACTGGTGCTCCGAGTCGAAGAGCTTGGGATCGGTCGCTCCCAGCGCGGCCATGACCCCGTCCAATCGCTCGGGCGTGGCGGAAACCCAGACCACCCTGCGGCTCTGGTCGAGGTCGGCGGCCGCCACGGTGGCGACCTCGGCGGGTGTGACCTTGCTGATCGCGAGCGCGAGCTGGTCGATGTGCCCCACCGGCAGGCCGCGTCGCATGCTGTACTCGAGCTCGTCCGCCACCGCGGTGACGCCAGCGGCATCCGCCAACGCGCTGGCAAGCGCGCGGCGCCGCGCCCGCACGAAGTCCTCGGCCATGGCGCCGGCTCCGGTACGCAGCACCTCGAGCTCGGAGACGATCGCGGTCGCGGCCTTCGCCGCCCTCACCGGCTCGAGGTCGCTCTCGATGTAGAGCGCGCCGCCACCGGTACGCCCGGCGTACGCCACGTTCACGCCGTACGACGCGCCCATCCCCTCGCGGACGATCCGCAGCCGATCGCTGACCATCTCACGCAGGACCAGCCGCGCGGCCTGGTCCCGGTCGGGCTCCGACGCGGTCGCGAACGCCACCACCAGGCCCACCTGCGTGCGGGATGGCTCCCGGAGTCCTATCCAACTCGGCCCCGGCGCGGGCCGGGCGACTGGGACCGTCGCGGGCGGCTCGACGGAGGAATCGCGCCACGGCTCGAACAGCTCCCGGACATGCTGTCGCATCGCCTCGACCTCGAAGCCGCCCGTGACGATCAACGTGGCCCCTCGCGGCACGTAGTATCTCTCGCGATAGTCCTCCAACTCGGCAGGGGTCAGCCAACTCCAATCGTTGCCAGTCGGCAGCGGGGCGGAATAGGGATGCCTGGCGCCGAACAGGAGCTCACGGACCCGTGTCTCCGCTGGATCGACGTCATCCGCGCTGGCACGAATGATGTCGTCGCGGAAGGTCTTCACGGAATCGTCCAGATAGCCACACTGCTCGATGAGCCAGTACAGGCGCCACACGTGCCAGTCAGCCCTGTTGGAGGAACCACGCGCCTTGAACACCGTCGAGGTTTCGTAGACATCCACATCGAACTGGGTGCCGATGCTCAACCCCCATCCGATCAGGAACACGTCGCTTGCCCGATAACGCCGATCCGGGATGGGCTCCAACAACTTGCCGGCAGCGGTGGCCCGGCCCAGGCGTTCAGACGAGTCGGACGCCGAGCCATGCGGGAATACCAACCGCACATCGACCAGTGCGCTGGTGGGATCCGGAGCCAGGACCACGCGGAGCCCGTTCTCCAGGGTCATCTCGTCGATCGTGTCGCTGACCCGCGTGTTGGGCGCGGGGAGCGGGCGCTGGGCCTCCAAGGGATCGACCGGCGCCCGCCACGGAGCGAGATCGAGCTCGCGGCCCGACGCCACCTCGGTCTGCGTGGCGGTCGCCGGATTGCCACTGGGTTCGACCAGGGCAACATGGCTCTTCTCTCGTACGAACCTCGCTCGAGCATAGCGGTCGGCGTCGGCCATCGAAGTGTTCGCCAGGGCCTGCAGCTCGGGAATCATGAAGCCGTCATGCCGCGTGTAGGTCAAATAGTCGGCGAGCCACGCGCCGCGCGTCTCGAATGACTCGTACGACGCCACGTAGCCCGTCTGGAGCCGGTCGATCATGTTCGAGGACTGGTACGGACCGATATCGGTGAACATCGACGGCGCGCGCGTGAAGAGCTCGTCGACGGCGGCGTCGAGACGCTCGGGGTCGTCGACCGAGATCATGACGCGAATCAACTGGGCCCGGCCGGCCCCCGCGATGGAGACGCTCACGTTCGTGATCCAGTCGAGTTCCTCGTCGGCCTGGGCCATGACCCCGCGCAACCGATTGAGCGCCAGTTGATGCAGTACCGCGTCCTTGCCCCCCCACGATGGCGCCGGGAAGAAGACGAGCGCGACCGCATCATCGATGTCGGCCCGGTGCCGTGACCGGGTGCCCGTGAGCCTGGCCTCCTGGACAACGGCTCGCGCGGCGTCGCTCTTGCGTGTAACCCGGGCGAAGCGCGTGCCGATCGCCTGGGAGACCCGGTCGGGGTCGAAATCGCCGGTGACGACCAACATCAGACGATTGGGCGCATAGTGGCCGCCAAGGAAACGACAGGCTTCGTCCTTGGTGGCGTCTGCCACCTCGCGAGTGCCGAGACCGCGCGCGTACGGGTGGTGCTCGCCCCAGACCGCGCGAGAGACTTCCAGGTTGAGCTCACTCCACGGCGTGGTTTTCTCGGCCGACTCCTCCAGCACCACGTCGCGCTCGCGGATGAAGACGTCGTCGTCGATCTGCGCGCAAGTCATTTCGAGGCGCTGTGCCTCCAGCTCGAGCACGTCCGACAGCCGGTGGGCGAGTGCCGTGGCCATGTAGTGGGTGACGTCGTGAGTGGTGAAGGCGTTGTGCTGGAGGGCGGCCTCGCCCAGACGGTCAGCGAGGGTGGCGCGATCCGTTCCCGTCCGGGCCTCGAAAGTCAGATGCTCGACCAGGTGAGACAGGCCAGCGCGTCCGGCGGGATCGTCGGAGGCACCGACGCGGTAGCGGGCATCCACCGTCACCAGATTGGTGCGCCGATCGGGCAACAGCGCCACCGTCATGCCGTTGTCGGCGGTGTACAGAAGAATGTCATGCCGAAATTGGAAGGGCTGGTCCTCGGCGCGCAGGGCTCCGAAGCGAGGTGGATAGCGCAGCCCCATGCACCCACTGGTGGCGGTGGCCAGTGCAACGATGCAGAAAAACCGGCTCATCATCCGTAGCGTGTCGCTCAAGCGGGCCCCCACAGACGGCAGACGGACGGCAGATGCAATCATGAAACAGATGGACAGGGCATGGGGTCAAGCCGTGATGGGACGAGTCCGCGGAAGAAAGGCCCACTTCGTGACGAACGGGAGGGGCCGCCTTGGGCGCAGCGCGTATACTCCGCGGATGCCTCCCCGCTCCCGGCGCACCGCGCCCAGGCGTGTTCGCGCACGCGAGGACTCTCCACCCCCCACGACCCTCCCCCGTGACGATCTGCGTCTGCTCTGGGCAACGCCCATCTTCATCCGCCGCCTGATGCCACCGCCTCCGTGGAACGCGGCCCTTGAGCAGCGCATCCTCGAGCGTCAGGCGCGCGACCCTGGCCGGCAGCGCAGCAACCATGGAGGATGGCAGTCGAGCGACGACCTCTTCGAGCCCGACGGCAACGGAAGCGAGCTCGCGCCGGAGCTCCAGGAGTTGCGCGCGCTCATCCACCGCGCGGTGCTCGATTGCCTGAGCGCCGTGATGCCCGAAGGCGCCGTCACCCGCATCCGCACCCAGCTGTCCGCCTTCGCCAACGTGCTCCCGCGCGGCGGCTACCACACCCATCACGTCCACCCCGGCAGCCACCTGGCCGGCTCCTATTATGTGAATGCCGGCCGCCCCGACCCGAGCAACCCACACAGTGGAAAGCTCTGCTTCTACGAGCCGCGCGCTGGCGGCGCCATGCTCCACAGCCGGCTCCTCGGCTTCGCCGAGGACTTCGACGTGCTCCCTGACACGGGGATGCTCGTCGTCTTTCCCGGCTTCCTCGGCCACTCGGTGCATCCCTATACGGGTCCCGGCGTGCGCATCACCGTCGCCTTCAATGCGTATCTTCAGGAACTCTGAACGGAGAGCAGAACATGAGCAGGCATGTGCCCGTACAACGGAAGACCGCCGCCCCGGCGACGGTGACGACGCCCTCGACAGCCACGGCCCCGCAGGCCGCTCAACCCGCGACGACGAGCTTCGCCAACCTCGATCGCGCCGCCGACCTGGGCCATCGACTCGAGCAGACACCGACGTACGCGACCCCGCCCGCCGCGGGCAGGACGGGCCAGCCCCTGCCAGAGCCGTTGCGCGCCAAGATGGAGACAGCGTTCGGACATGACTTCGCGCAGGTGCGCGTCCACGAGAACGGGAACGCGGCCGCGCTCGGCGCCACCGCCTACACCCGCGGCCACGACCTCCATTTCGCCCCCGGCCGCTACCAGCCAGAGACGCAGTCGGGGCAGGCGCTCATCGGGCACGAGTTGACGCATGTCGTGCAGCAGCGCGCGGGCCATGTCGCAATCCCGCAGGGCAAGGGAGCGCCGATCAACGCCGACCCCGGGCTCGAGGCCGAGGCCGATCGACAAGGCGCTCGGGCAGCCCAGGGGCTGGAGGCGACGGTACGCGGCGTTGGCAGCGGCGTGCAGCGCAAGGCCGTCACGGGCGGAGGCGGCGTCATCCAGTGCCAGGGGAAGTCAGACGATCAGGCCAAGGAAGCTGCCGCAGAATTCGTGAAGAGCCAGGCGAAAAATCACCACAAGCTGGATTCGGGCACTAAAGGCAAGCACCTCAGCAACAAGAAGAGAGAGCAGTACGCCGCGAGTAGCCAAAAGGAGGCCGAGGCGCACCAGCAGTGGCTTCAAGAGTTGCGCGCTCGACGAGAAGCGGCAGACGCAGCTCCCGCGGCTGCTGCGGCCGCTGCTCCCGCAGCTGCTGCGGCAAAAAAACCGGCCAAGAAGAAGAAATGAGAATCGGCGGCTCAGCATCCAGACAATTGGAGCTGTCCGGCGGCGCGCCACGAGAATCGAGGTGGCCCTCGGCTATGCCCACCCTCGGCGCCGCCCCAGGGCCAGGGCGAGCACCGCGAGCCCGAGCCCCCACGCCCCACGCCCCGACGCCACTCCACACCCGAAGCCCACCCGGAGCGCCAGCCCCTCGTCCACCTCGCCATCACCCCCCGCCGAGCTCCCATCGCTCACGGTGAAGCCGAGCGGCGCCGAAGTGGCGCTCCTCGCACCGAGCAACTCGGCCCACGCGCGCGCCTCGTGGGCCCCACTGGCGAGCTCCGTCGAAGGCACGACGGCGAAGCCACCGGACGCGTCCGCCACCACGGGCGCTCCGAGCGGCGCGCCATCGAGCAGCACCTGCACGGTCGCCCCGGGTGCCGTCTTCCCCTCGAGGCGGGGCAGCGGCTCCACATCGGCCGCCCCGGCTCCGGGAGACACCCAGGTGGGCACGGGAGGCACCGAGAAGCCCTCGGTGATGACAGACACGCTCCCATCGAAATTGGAGTCGCCCTCGGAGATGGGCTCGGCGCCCCGGGTGCCGGTGGGCGAGTAGCCCGCGAGCCCCGCCCCCGCCGAGGCCTTGCAAAGGCTCGTCGGCACGCCCCCCGCGGCCTGGACGAACAGCGAGCCGCCTCCGCCCCCTCCGCCGGGAGAGATGTCACTGCTCGCCCCCACGCCTCCCCGGGCCTGGAGCGACGTGCAGCCAAGCCCCTCCGCGATACGCACGTGCACCGTGCCTCCCGCGCCCCCTCCGCCTCCCCCTCCGTGGATGCTCACCGCCGAGGGTGCATCCTGCCCGCTCGCGGTGAGGGTGCTGCCTTCACCGGAGCCCAGGAGCGAGCGCGCACGCACGAAGAGGATGCCGCCGCCCGCGCCTCCCGAGGAGCCCTCTATTCCCGCGCCACCACCGCCACCGAACAGCAGGCGCTCGCGCGGGCTCGAGTACCGCAGCGGCATACCGCCCCGGCCCCCCACGTCGCGCACCGTCTCCTGCGAGGACATTCCGCCCTTCCCTCCCCTGCCGACGTGGCCGCCTCCGCCTCCCCCCGAGTCATGGCAGTTGCCTCCGCCTCCTGCATTGGCGAGCCGCCCATACCCATGGGTTGGCGCACCGGAGAGTCCGCTGGCGAGCCCCTCGCCCTTGCTCGCGCCTCCTCCGCTCGGAGCGTCCCCGTCCTCCTGAGCGCAGCCGTAGAGCGCCGTGGCCACTCCCGACTCGGCCTCGCCTCCCCGATAGCCCGCGCCCTTCGCGCTCAGCCCGCCCTGGTTGTAGACGGTGCCGGTGGCCAGGAACGCCAGCACTCCGCCGCTCCGCCCGTTCCACGGCCGCGCCCGCAGCGAGCCGCGCTCCGAGATGCGCACCTCCGTGAACTCGGGCACGCGCACCACCTGGGACACGAGGGCAAAGCGTCTCAAGAGCGGCGCCTCGAGCCGCAGCACTCCGGGTGCCACCCCCAACAGGCGAGCCAGTTCCCACCGGCCGGCGCCCCAGTCCTGCACGTCGAGCGTGTCTCCCCCCTTGCGGTACTCGTCGAGCGGCAGCTCGTCCCCCACCTGCAGCACGAGCACCAGCTCGCCCGGGGCGAAGGCCGACTCGTCCGCGACTCCCAGCTCGGTGGCCCCCGCGGGCGCCTCGGCGGTGAGCGGCGTGGACGCGTTGATGACGACCCCCGCCTCCACCACGTCCAGCGCGCCATGCTGGCCATTGCCCAGGCCAAACACATCCGCGTCGGCGCGCACCGCCGCCGGCAGCAGTGCGAGCACCAGGGCCATCAGCCCGAGCGGGAACCCCGGCACGGTGCCCGGGACGAAGCGGCGCGAGGCAGAGGGCGGCACGGTACACCTCCAGAGTTGCCACTCGTCATACGAGAAGACGCGGGAGAGCGGCAACTCCGGGAGGCCGTGCAGGGACGACCGGTCGCCTCAGAACCGGCCCTGTGCGAGCGAGAACACGGGCACCATCCGGCCCGGACGCGAGGCATCCGCCGTGAGCGTGGGCAGCGGAGCGCCCACGGAGACGCGCGAGCCGTTGACGTTCACCAGCGCGGCAGTCACGGACGTGGCCTCGAAGGCGGATGGATCCGGCTCGCGGGTGAGGTGGACGACGATGGCCTGCACCAGCGAGACGAGGAGCCAGCTGCCCACGTGGGTGGGCCAGAGGACGAGCTCGAGGCCGTCGTAGCGCAGCGGCTGGGCGGCCCACACAGCCCAGTAGGCCGCGTAGGTGGCGACGCCGGAGAGCCACGTCCACGGGAAGCTGTGGAGGTAGCCCCGGTCAATCTTGGAGATGAGCCAGATGGGCAGCGCGCTGAGGAACGGGAGGACGGCTCCGTTGAGGATGATCATCGTCTGGATGCCCGAGCCCAGGATGGTGCGAGTGCCCGCGCCACCGTTGTAGGTGGAATCGAAGGCGGCGGTGCCGAAGAGGGCGAGCGTCTCCACGGCCCACATGGCGGAGCCCACGAGGAGCTGCGCGCCGAAACCCGCGGAGAACTGCCCGAAGGCGCGCCAGAAGGAGAAGGGCGAGGAGCGCGGAGACACGCCGACTCCGGGGTCATGCTCGTGCGAGAGAAGCCTGTACCCCGAGGAAGCGGCGGCGACCGGTGCGAGCAGGCTCAACGCACGAGTCTCCTGAGCATCGAGCCGAGGAGCATCCGCAGGGGAGAACTGCAGGACGGACAGGACGAGCAGCGTCGCGAGCATGAGGACTCCGGTAGGAGGGCGCCGGAAGGGCGTCTGGAGGAGTATGCCTTTGACCTCTGTCCGGAGGCAGGATGGATGCGCCTGCACGTCACGCCGGTGACAGGAGCCAGGCCCAGGTGGGGCGCCCCCGCCCCCCTCGCGTTGACGACCCGCCGGACGTGGGGTATTCGTGGCACCAAGTAGAAATTGATAATGATTCTCAATTTCTACTTATCCCTGTAGCGCCGAGTCCCCCATGAGCGTCACCTTCCGCAAAGTCATCTTCTGGCCGCACCTGGTCGCCGGCATCATCGCGGGGCTCGTCATCGCGATCATGTCCATCACCGGAGTGGTGATCGCCTTCGAGCACGAGCTCGTGGACTGGGCCGACCATGAGCGGTGGGTGCAGGCGCCCGCGCCGGACGCGCCCCGGCTGCCCATCGACGAGCTGCTGGCCCGCGTGCGCCAGGCCCGTCCGGAGGCGAAGCCCTCGGGCGTGACGGTGTACCCCGAGCCGACCGCCGCCGTGCTGGTGAGCATCGGCCGTGGCAGCGGGGTGTATGTGAATCCCTACACGGGCGAGGTGAAGGAGCAGGGCGCCAAGGGCCTCCGCAACTTCCTCCACGTCATGGAGGAGTGGCACCGGTGGCTCGGGGCCCAGGGCGACAACCGCGCCGCCGGCCGCGCCATCACCGGGGCCAGCAACGCCGTGTTCCTCTTCCTCGCCGTCTCCGGCCTGTACCTGTGGTGGCCTCGCAAGTGGACGTGGCGGACGGTCCGGCCCACCGTCTGGTTCCGGAGCGGGCTGCGGGGCAAGGCTCGTGACTTCAACTGGCACAACGTGCTCGGCCTCTGGTTCCTCCCCGTGCTCGTCGTCCTGACGGCGACGGGCATGGTCATCTCGTACAAGTGGGCCTCGGACCTCGTCTACACGCTCACGGGCAATACGCCCCCCGCCACCCAGGGCCCGCCCACGCCCACCGTGGTCAAGGTTCCCGAGCCGCCCGCCGGTGCCACGCCGATCGCGCTCGACACGCTCTTCACCGAGGCCCTCGCGCAGGTGCCCGCCTGGGAGAACATCTCGGTGCGCCTGGGCGGTGGCCCCGGCGGCCCCCCTCCCAAGCCGCAGGGGACGCAGGCCCTCACCTTCTCCATCCGCGAGCCGGGCGCCTGGCCCCTGTTCGCGTCCACGCAGTTCGCGATGGACCCCTTCACCGGCAAGGTGCTGCTCCGCGAGACCTTCGCGGACACCAACACCGGCCGCCAGGCCCGCACGTGGATCCGCTTCCTGCACACGGGCGAGGCCCTCGGGTGGGTGGGCCAGCTCATCGCCGCGCTCGCCTCGCTGGGGGGCGTCGTCCTCGTGTGGACCGGCTTCGCCCTGTCCTGGCGGCGGTTCTTCCCGCGCCGCAACGCCCGCACCACTCCCGCGGAGGTCCCCGCGGCCACGGAGCAGTCCGAGCCGACGGCCTGACGGCCGCTGCGTCGCACGAAGGAGGCTCGGCGCGGGTGGCGCAAAGGGTGCGCACGGAGAGGCTCCGTGTCGCGGATGTGTGCGGTAGGAGACCGGCGTCTCCGCGTCCCCGCCGCGTCTCTGCTAACCTCGTAGAACGGCGACCCACGCCGCTCCCTCCATGCGCTGTCCGGACTGTCACCGCCGTCTTGCACACGGCATCGCGTGTCCCCTGCACGCGCAACGGCCCCGGCCCATCCCGGAGCCGGAGTCCCTCGCGTTGCCCCAGGTGCCCGGGTTCCAGCTCCGCGCGCTGATCGGCGCCGGGGGCTTCTCCCGCGTCTTCTCCGCCCGGCGCGAGGAGGACGGGCGCGAGGTGGCCCTGAAGGTGGCGCTCGGACCCTTCGCCGCGCGCTTCGCCCGTGAGGCCGCCGCCCTGCGCCGCGTGGGCCCTCCCATCGTCCCCGAGCTCTTCCTCGAGGGCTCCGCCGATGGCCGCGCCTTCCTCGTCCTCGAGCGCCTGCGGGGCCAGACGCTCGCCGCCTGGATGGCCGCGCTCCCGGGCTCCGGCGCCGCGCCTCTGTCTCACGTGCGCGACGTGCTCGCCGGACTGTGCGAGGCCCTCGGGCGCGTCCATGGCGCGGGGCTCGTCCACCGCGACCTCAAGCCGGAGAACGTCTTCCTGCGCGAGGGCGGCGCGCTCAGCCTCCTGGACTTCGGCCTCGCGCGCTTCCTCGACGCCTCCGACCCCGACGAGCCCGAGGAGTCCGTCAGCCTCACCCGCACCGGCCAGCGGCTCGGCACCGCCGTCTACATGGCCCCCGAGCAGTGCCTCGAGTCTCGCGACGTGGATGCGCGCACGGACCTCTACGCGCTCGGCGTGCTCCTCTTCGAGCTGCTCACCGGTGCCCCTCCCTTCACCGGCGGGCCAGACGAGGTGCTGCACGGCCACGTCAGCCTCCGGCCGCCCCGGGCCTCCGAGCATGCCCCCGTGCCGCCGGCCCTCGACGACGTGCTGCTGCGCTGCCTCGCCAAGGACCGGGCCGCGCGCTTCGCCTCCGCCGCCGAGCTCCTCGCCGCCTTCGACACCGCGTGCCGCACCAGCCCCGGCACGCCGGTGGCCACCGTGGACGCGCTCGCTCCCGCGCGTCCCCAGGGCGTGCGCGCGGTGGCGCTCCTCGGCGTGCGCGGAGAGCTGGACGTGGATCAGCTCGCCGCGGCCGTGGCGCCCGAGGGCGGGCTGCTCGCACGCGTGCACCCGGGCCTGTACCTCGTCGCCTTCCCCGAGCACCCCTCGGCCGAGGCGGGACTGCGCGCCGCCGCCCGCGCCGCCCGCCAGCTCACCCGCGAGCCCGGCACCACCGCCGTCCTCCACCTCGCCGAGCTGCGCGTGCGCCCCGGCACCACCCTCTCGCGCATGGCGGGCGCGGCCCTGGAGCAGCCCGAGTCCTGGTGGCCTGGCGCCCCGGGAGACACCGCCCTGCTCGCCACGCCCGAGGCCGCCGCCCGGCTCGGAGAGGGCGCGACGACGCCCAGCCCCTCGGGCGCCCTGCTGCTCTCGGGAGACTCCTCCCTCACCCGGACCCCCGCCTCGGCCGAGCCCCCGCCCCTCCTGGGCCGCGACGCGCTGCTCGACATGCTCCTCGCCGACGCGGCCCGCTCCTTCTCGGGCCACGGCCCCGGCCTCGCCGTCCTCACGGGAGAGCCGGGCCACGGCAAGACGCGCCTGCTCGACGCGCTCGCCGCGAGGTTGGAGGCGGAGGGCCACGCCCGCGTCCTCCGCCTCGCCGCGCCCCACCCCGACGCCTCCGGAGCGGATGCCCTCCTGCATGCGCTGTGGGCGTGCGGCAACCCGGATGCGCCCCTCCCCTCCGCGCCCTCCGGAGCCCGGCGCCATGCGCTCGCCCGCGCCGTGGCCGAGTCCCTGCGCCACCTCGCCACCCAGAGGCCGCTGGCCCTCCTCCTGGACGACGCCCACCAGGCGGACCCCACCAGCCTGGATGCGCTGGAAGTGGCCACGCTCGCCGCGCGGGAGGTGCCCCTCTGGGTATGTGCCGCCGGGCGTCCCGAGTTGCTGGGCCTGCGCCCCCTCCTGGGCGAGCGCGCCGGCCAGCCCGCGCGCCATGTGCTGCCTCCGCTCGCGCCCGAGGCCAGCCGCGCGCTGCTGCTGCACCTGCTGCGTCCCGCCGAGTTCATCCCCGAGCCGGTGCTCGCCCGCTTGGAGCAACTGACGCAGGGCGTGCCGCTGTCGCTGGTGGAGGTGGCCGGAGCGCTGCGCACCTCGGGGGCCCTGCGCGCCACGCCGCGGGGCGAGTGGTACGTGGCCGCGGACGAGCTGCTGCACGTCTCGGTGACGCCCCTCTTCGAGCGGCTCGCCGCGCGGGCCCTCTCCGTGCTGCCCGCGGCGCACCAGGGCCTGGCGCAGCTGTGCGCGGTGCTGGGCCAGGAGCTGACGGTGGCGCAGGTGGACGCGGCGCAGCGGCACCTCGACGCGAAGGAGGACACGGCGCACGTGGCCGGCCTGGACGCGGGCATGGGGCTCGCGCGGCTGGAGCGCGCGGGGCTGCTGCGGGCGGTGGATGCGAACCGCTACGCCTTCCGCCAGCCCCAACTGCGCGAGGCACTCGAGCGCGCCCTGCCCGCCCCCTGGCGCCGGGCCCTGCACGCGGCGGCCCTGCGAGGCCTCTCCGGACAGGGAGACGCGGAGCGGCGCCGGCGAGCACGCCATGCCGCGGCATGCGGCGCGCACGAGGAGTCCTTCACGGCCTGGTTCGCCCTGGGCGAGGCCGCGCGCCAGGCCCACCGCTACGTGGAGGCCGAGCAGGAGTACACCCACGCCCTGGCGCAGCTCCCCGAGGGAGACCCGGCGCGGCGCGCGCGCGTGCTGGCGGGACGGGGCCGGGTGCGCTACCGCATCCACCGCTTCCGCGAGGCCCTGGCGGACCTGGGCGCGGCGCGGGCGCTGGCCGGAGCGCTCGGGGACACGGCGCTGGAGGTGGACCTGCTGTTGGAAGAGGCCACCGTCCTGGACTGGCTGGAGGACGCGGAGGGCACGACGGCGCGCACCGGAGAGGCGTTGGAGAAGGCCGAGTCCCTGGATGATCCACGCCTGTCCGTGCGCTGCTCGCTGGCCCGTGCGCGCCAGGCCTGGAGACAGGGCGACTGGGCGAGGGCGACGCGACTGCTCACCGCCACGGTGGAGTCGGCCACGCTCGCGCGGGACACGGAGACGCGCGTCATCGCGCTGATGATGCAGGGCACGGGGCTGGCGCTGGCCGAGCAGGTGGAGGCCTCCGCGCGGGCCTTCGACGAGGGGCTCGCCCTGTGCCGCAAAGAGGGGGACGCGCTGCACGAGGCCGCGACCCTCATCAACCGCCCCTTCTTGTGGCGCGCGCGGGGCGATGTGGAGTCCGCGCTGGAGGACCTGCGGCGCTCCACGGCGCTGGCGCGCGAGCTGGGCCACCCGCAGGTGGAGCGCTGGGCCTCGGGCAACCTCGCCGAGTTCCTCCACTGGATGGGACACACCGGGGAGGCGTACCGGCTGGCCCGGCGCGCGCACGAGCTGGGGGGGCGCTTCTTCGGCGAGCACCCGGTGGCGGTGGACGCGGTGTTGCTGGCGCGCGTGTGCTCGGAGCGCGGGGACCTGGCGCAGGCGCGCGGATTGCTGGACTGGCTCTCCACCCACTGCCGTCCCGAGCACACCCCGCCCAACACCCGGGCCCTGTGGCGGCTGGTGGAGCTGCTGGAGCGCGAGGCGCGCACGGGCACCCGGGACGCCGGGGAGTGGAAGGCGCTCGCCAGCGAGTCCCAGCCCAACACCTCGGGCGACGAGCTGACGGAGGTGCTGTACCAGGCCGCCCGCTCCGCGCTCCGGGCCGGGTGCCGGGACGAAGCCCACGCGTGGCTCTCCCAGGCCGAGAGCACCGCGGCGGCCTCTCCCCTGTGGCACTCGCGCCTGGACGCGCTCCGCGTTGCCTGGGAAGCAACACCCGGCGCCCAAGGCCCGTCGCTCCCCGAGCCACAGGAGCCACAACCTTCCCCCTCTTCACGAGGAGAATGAAGCACCCGCCCAGGTGGCCCGCCCCGTGCAATCGAGCCCTCGCATGAATTCCCCGCGAACTAGGACCTCCCGCCGTTCCATGCACTTTCGGTTCCACTCGCTCGCACTGGGGGTAGCCATGCTGCTGGGGGCTCCGGGCTGTCAGCCGGAGGACCTGACCCGGAGCGAGGAACAGGAAACCACCTCCCTGGAGCGGGGGATGCGGGTGGCCAACTCACTCACCACACAGGCGCTGGTCCTCAACGCCATCTCCACCAACCCCATGGCGAATGATCTCCTGGTGGGTTCCGGGTTGGCGCAGCTGTTCCACCCGGTGACGGGCAACGGCTACCTCCGGCAGCAGCTCCGGGACGTGGACGCGCAGCACTTCATGTCGTACCTGGTGAGCTGCGCGCTCCCCGCGGGCAACAGCATCGCCTGGAAGGATCCACTCACCCTCACGCAGAAGACATGGGAGGGGCTCGCGGGCCTGTGCCCCGAGTGGGAGACCAGCGCCCCGTCGAGCGAATGCAAGAACCGGATCTCCTCCTGTCTGCTGGCGCGCAACAACGCCTACGGCCGCCGGGTGGAGCTGTCCATTCGAGGGGAGGACGCGCAGCATCCCGGGCGCTTCCCACTGGAGGCGCAGACGCGGCCGGTGGAGTTCGACCCGGACCTGGGAGGAGGCCGGGTGCCGAGCTTCAACGCGTGCACGACGGCGCAGAGCACGATGAGCCGCGACTGTGGCTGGAAGGCGGACTTCATCGGCCGGTGCGTGCCGGGGCAGACGGTGCGGCTGGGAGCGGGAGGCAAGGCACCGGACCAGTGCACGGGCTCGGCGCTGGGCTCGTCGAGCGGCGCGCGCATGATGCTGCGCGTGTGTGACGACCTCATCGGTTGCGATCAGGGCAGCGAGCGCAAGCTGGCCGACAGCCAGGGCACGTGTAGCGGCCTCAACCCCGCGGTGACGTTCACCTGTCCGACGTCGGGCCACTTCAACGTGATGAGCGCGCCCTACGACAGCACGCTGGTGGGCGCGGTGACGGTGGCAGTGGAGACGAGCACGTCGGCGTTCACGAGCTATCGCCTGTCGGAGAGCACGGTGTACGGGTTCCGAGAGGGCGCCTACTACGGGAACATCTTCGACTCCTCGGCGCTGGCGGCGAAGGTGTACGTCGAGGACAACGGCGAAATCCGAGGCAAGAACCAGGTCGTCCATGGCTCGGTGTACAGGAAGATGTTCTCCTGCCAGGCGCCGGAGTGGAACAACGCGGCGGCGTATGCGTCGTACCGGGTGTGCGCGCTGCCGTCTGCCGGGTCCAACTGCGCGGCCAAGCCGACGGGCGCGTGCATCGACTGGACGGACCGGACGTACCCGGCCTCGAAGTGCAAGAAGGAGGATGGTCTGGAGGTGTCGGGGGATAAGGACTTCGAGGAGTGCTACGATTCGGAGGGGAATATGTGGAAGGAGCCCATCACCGTGTTCCTCCACGAGCCGTGTGGGCTGCTGCCGGGCGTCCCGTCCGAGTACTGCACCTGGCGCGGCACGCCGAAGTAGAGGGAGTACCCGCGGCATGACGGACAGGCGGGACGAATCCCCCGGAGCAGCCGAGGCCCGGGCGATGTACGGCGAGGAGCTGTCGCCGGGGGCGCTCGTGGGCGGCTACGTCGTCGAGAGCACGCGCTACTGGGGGAGCGTGTCGACGCTCTACCGCGCCCGGGACGCGCGTACCGGAGTCGCCGCGGCGCTGAAGGTGATGAGGCCGCAGTTCGCCGCCGCGCGAGGGGCGCTGCGCCGCTTCCAGCAGGAGGCGGAGACGCTCAAGAGGCTGAGACACCCGCACATCGTGGACGTGCTCGAGCACGGGACGCTGCCGGATGGACGGCCCTTCATCGCCATGGAGTGGCTGGAGGGGAGGGACCTGGCGGCGGAGCTGGCGGCGAGAGGGCCCTTCTCCGCGCGCGAGGCGCTGGAGCTGGTGGAGCAGGTGGGCTCGGCACTGCGGGCGGCGCACGGGGCGGGAGTCATCCACCGGGACCTGAAGGCGCAGAACGTGGTGGTGCGGGCCGGGGGAGCGGGGTTGGGGGTGAAGCTGGTGGACTTCGGGGTGGCGAAGCTGCTCGGGCCCCAGGAGTCGGGCATGGCGGCGACGAGCACGGGGATGGTGCTGGGCACGCCGCTGTCCATGGCGCCGGAGCAGATTCGAGGGGAGACCCCGGACGCGAGGACGGACCTCTACGGACTCGGAGTGCTGCTGTACCAACTCGTCACGGGGAGGCCGCCCTTCCAGGGGACGACACTGGTGGAACTGGAGGAGCAGCACCTGCACGCGCCGGTACCGAGGGCGAGCGAGCGTGCGCCGGTGCCGGCGGCGCTGGACGCGGTGGTGGGACGGTGCCTGGAGAAGCGGCGGGAGGACCGGTACGCGGACGTGGACGCGGTGCTGGAGGCGCTGCGGCGCGCGGTGAGGGGGGAAGGCGCGAACCGGGCCAGACAGGTGCGGGCGGTGGGGCTGTACGTGGAGGCGCGCATCGACGGGCAGGTGGACGACACGACGCTGGACGCGGTGGACGCGCTGCTGGAGCGCTCGCGGACGAGGATGGACGCACTGGGGCTGGCGGTGGTGGTGGAGGGGAGCAACTTCCTCTTGGGGGTCGCAGCGCTGCCGGATGCGGAGGACGCCGAGCGGGAAGCGCGGCGGCGGGTGTTGGAGCTGGCACTCGCGGTGGCGGCGGAGCCCCACGCGGAAGCGAAGCTGGCGCGAGTTTCACTGGCGCCCACGCTGCACGTGGACACGGCGATGCTGAAGCCGAACACGGGGGGGAGACCGGGCCTGGGAGGAGGCCGGCTGTTGCGGCTGTCGGCCTGGACGGGGGGACACCCGGGCCACGGCGTGCTGGCGACGGAAGCGGCGCTCTCGGGGCTGGAGGACACCTTCCCCACGGGAGTGCTCTCCGGCCGCGAGGGCCTGCGCCACGTCTGGAAGGGAACGTCCTCGTAATCATCGAATGAGCTGCCAATCGGGCACGCTCTCGACCTGTCCACGCGCGGTGGCATTGACCGTCCAGAAGGGTCCCCCTACCCTCCGCCACCTCATGCGAGTTCTCGTGGCCTCCCTCTTGACGGGCTTGGCGCTCGTTCCCATGGCTTGTGCACCCGCGCAGCAGCCAGGAGTCATCCTGGTTCCACCCGAGGGAGCAAGCTATCTTCCAGGACCCATGCCGGGGTTCGGCTCATTCCCGACCTACTCCGATGCCCTGCTGGCGGCATGTCCGAAGATTTTGTCCTATGAAAATGCCGTCGCGACCCGGCCAGTTTCTCCACGCCTCAGGTTCGCCCGTAGCGTTCCGAAGGAGTATTGCGCCTGGATCTATTTCACTCCCGAGGGTCAGTACGAGATGAGTCTGGTCGCTATGAATCCCAACCAGAAGGAGATGAGGTGCAAGCTGCCTGACCACGTTCTCGACCCGCGCTACGCGAGCGAAAGCCTGGGATATGTCTTCGCGGTTCACAACCACCCTCTGGGAAGCGAGCTCTCCTTCGATGACATTGGATTCATCGTGGAGGAGGCCAGGCTCCACGGACTGACCGTTCAGGCACATGGCAAGAAGATCGACCTTGGCATTGCTGCGTTCTTCTCACAAAGCAGTACTGCGGAAGTGCCCAACTGCGATGGTTTCTATCTTTACTACCCCAGGACGGGTGAACTGCTGAAGTGGAGCAGACACCCTGAGCAGGGCTGGGTGAAAAAACAATATGGACGGGTCTTGCTGAGGGAAAAACCAGAACCTCCTGGATTCGACATCAAGATCGAGAGGCTTGAGGAGTGAACATGCGTTCGATAGCGGCGCTCCTGCTCTGCTGCATCTCCATCACGGGGTGTGCTCATGGGCCATGCAAGACGCTGGGGACGCTCTTTGGCTGTTCGTGTGTAAGCAAAAGGGAGCAGCCCGAATATCAGGACATGAGCATCCAGCTCCCCGTGTTCAACTATGACCTGCCGCTGGATACAGACCTGGATGGCCATACACTTGAGGCCATTCGCATCGCCGCGGATGACTTCCTGGAAGCGGATCCGACCGGGCTCCCCTGCGAGCGCAAGCAGTCCTCACACAGGTATCGGGCCCTGAGAAGAAACGACGTCATCTTCGTGCGGATCGACTTCAAGCCGCAGAACTGTGGTCAGACCGTGCGCATGCTCGACGCTGGGGCCACGTACGCCATCAGCGTCGATGGGCGGATCCTCCGCCGGGAGTTGGATGGGCTCGGCCCCTGGTGACCTGTCAGCTCACTTGATGCCGTGCCGCCGCAGCAGGCGGTAGAGGTAGACGCGGTCCATGTCCGCGCCGGCGGCCGCCTGGGACACCTTGCCCTGGTGCAGCTCCAGCAGGGCGCGCAGGTAGCGGCGCTCGAAGTCGTCCAGGGCAAGCCGCCTCGCGTCGGCGTAGGGCACCTTCGGGTCCACCTCGAAGCGGCTGCCCGTGGGCACCACATCCGTCAGCGCCAGCGTGTCCTCGAAGACGAGGCAGCGCTCCAGGTAGTTGCGCAGCTCGCGCACGTTGCCCGGCCACGCCGCCTGCTCCAGCCGCGCGATGAAGCCATGCGAGCGCAGCGCCTTGGTGCGCTCCGGATCCGCGCCCAGCGAGTCCAGAATCTGCTCCACCAGGAGCTGCAGGTCCTCGGGCCGCTGGCGCACCGGAGGCAGCGGAATGCGCAGCACCGCCAGCCGGAAGAAGAGGTCCGAGCGGAACCGGCCCGCGTTCACCTCGGCGCGCAGGTCCCGGTTGGTGGCGGCGATGATGCGCACGTCCACGGGCACGTAGGTGTTGGTGCCCACGCGGCGGATTTCGCGCGCCTCCAGCACGCGCAGCAGCTTGGGCTGGAGCTCGGCGGGCAGCTCGCCAATCTCGTCGAGGAAGACGGTGCCGCCGTGGGCCTCCTCGAAGGCGCCGATGCGCCGCTGGGCCGCGCCGGTGAAGGAGCCCTTCTCGTGGCCGAACAGCTCGCTCTCCAGCAGGTCCGGAGGAATGGCGCCACAGTCCACGGTGATGAAGGGCTTGTCGCGGCGGGCGCTCTCCTGGTGGATGGCCTGGGCCGCCTGGCTCTTGCCGGTGCCCGTCTCGCCCTCGAGCAGCACCGTCACCTCGCGGGCGGCGGCGCGCTCCAGCAGGGCGAAGCACATGCGCATCGGCACCGAGGTGCCTACCAACGAGCCGAAGCGCGTGCGCTCGGACACGGGCAGCCGGTTGCTGTCGGAGCTGTAGTCGAAGCGCACCACCGCGCGGCCCAGGCGCAGCAGGCTGCCGCCGCGCAGGTACCCGTCGGCCACCTGCACCCCATCGAGCATGACGCCGTTGGTGCTGTCGAGGTCCTTCACCCTCGCGCCCTTGGGGCCCACGCGGATTTCGCAGTGGAAGCGCGACACCGTGGGGTCATCGAGGGTGAAGTCGTTGCTCGGGTGCGAGCCGATGGAGCACGCATCGGACACCGAGTCCCAGACAGTCCCCGCGCCGGGGCCCTCCACCACGGTGAGCAGGAATCGCCGGACGGCGGGGACCTCGGCGGAGCGCGGCGCGTGCGCATAGGGCCGCGTCACACTGACGTCCTCGGCTCCGGGAAGCTCGGGTGAAGCATCCGGCGTCCCCCCCTCCTTCTGGGGGGAGGGTGCGCCGCGACCTCGGTCGAAGGGATGCATGGGGCGGATGCTAACAGGAAAAGCGTCGCTCTCACGCAACTCCTGGAGAGCATTCACGACAACCTGAGCATGTATGGGCCAATGTAGGCCTCCAAACCAGGTCCCCCATGCTCGTCCGCTCGACCACCGCCGCTCGCAGTCCGATCATCCCGGCCGCCGCCGAGGCCCCCCGTCCCAGCCCTCGCCCGGCGACAGGTGGTGCCCAGGGTCCGGTGGACGTCTTCGAGCCCTCGGGGAGGGACCCGCGCTTCGAGGGGCTGAAGGACAAGGCGCTCATCCAGGCGCTGCACGACGCGGTGGCCAAGCACAAGGACCTTGGCTACAGCCAGGCGCGCAAGGTCATCTTCACCGCGCTGGACAACCATGACGGCAAGGTGGCGTGCGTGTACACGGGCCGCGAGCTGCGCACGGACAAGATTCCCAACAGCTCCGACATGAACGTGGAGCACACCTGGCCGCAGTCGCAGGGAGCGGTGGGCGCGGCGAAGAGCGATCTGCACCACCTGTTTCCCACGGACAGCAAGGCCAACAGCATCCGCAGCAGCTACCCCTTCGGAGTGGTGAAGAACGTGCAGTGGAGCCAGGGCGGGGCGAAGTTCGGCACGGACGCCCAGGGCCGCAAGGTCTTCGAGCCACCCGACGCGCACAAGGGCAACGTGGCGCGGGCCCTCTTCTACTTCTCCACGGTGTACGGCAAGCCCATCCCCGCGCAGGACGAGGCGGTGCTCAAGCAGTGGAACGTGCAGGATCAGGTGGACGCGGCGGAGCGCGCGCGCAACGACGCCATCGAGAAGTACCAGGGCAACCGCAACCCCTTCGTGGACGACGCCTCGCTGGCGCGGGACATCTCGGACTTCTAGGCTGCTCGGGTGATGGCTGACCTCTCCCCGCTGTGGGCCCTGGTGCCCGGGGGCTCGGGAGTGCCGCTCGCGAAGGTGGGCGGCGCACCGGAGCCCGTGGGTGCCCTGCGCTGGCCGGCGTGTGCCTCGTGTGGCACGCCGATGCGCTTCCTCTTCCAACTGCCGCATGTGCCCGGACGGCTGGACCTGGCGCCCTTCGCCGCGGTGTACGTCTTCCAGTGCGAGAACCCGGACACCGTCTGCCTCCGGTGGGATGCGCACCTGGGAGCCAACGCGGCGGTGGCGGTGGAGGCGGGCCCGGCCTCGGTGGAGGGGGCACGGCCCTCGGGCATCCCCTACGCGGAGTGGAGCCTCGGCTTCGCCCCCGCCCGGGAGGACACCGAGGCGCTCTCGGTGGACATCAACACGGCCACGGACGAGCAGCTCGCCGCGCTGGACCGGGCACTGGAAGCAGCGCCCGAGAGCAAGGTGGGCGGAGTGGCGGGCTGGGTGAACGGGGACGCGACGCCCGAGTGCTGTGGCGAGCCCATGCGCTTCGTGGCCCAGCTCGCGGCGATGCCCTTCGGACTGGCCTTCGGGGACAACGGCCGGGGCTACCTCTTCCGGTGCCGGAGCGGGAAGTGCGGCACGCCTTTCCGCTTCATGTGGCAGGGGGCGTAGCCGGACGAGGCTCGCCTGCCGGCCCGCCCTCGGGACATGCATTCGAGGCATGGACGCGAGCGCCGGAACGCGCGACCTTGTGGAAGCGGAGACCTCCTGGGATGACGACACCGACCGACGACCGCTTCTACACCGAGCTGCTCAAGCTGCTGCTGCACGTGGCCTGGAGTGACGACGAGCTCGACCCGAACGAGGCCCGGGCGCTCCTGAGCGCGGCGCAGCGATGGAAGCTCCCCGTGCCGGAGCTGCAACGGCTCGAGCGATGCCTGGAGCTGGGCGAGCCCCTTCCGGCTCCGAACCTGGGCCTGCTGCGCCAACACCCGGACGAGGTGCTCTCCACGGTGCGCACCCTCATCGAGAGCGATGCCAACGTGCACCTCTCCGAGGAGGAGATGCTCGCCCAGATTCGCGAGCTGCTGGGCCTGCCACCGGCCTGAAGCGCACCGGAAGCGGGCACGTCAGGCCGCGAGCAGTGCCGACCAGAAGGAGACGAGCCGCCAGACCTCGAGCGGCCCCATCTTCCGGTCGAGCTCGGCGTGGGTGATGAGGGGCGAGAGCAGGAGATGCACTCGCGTCCGGGGCTCCAGGGAGCGCGCGAGGAGCACAGACTCGATGGCGGGGATGACGGAGTCGTCCGTGCCATGCAGCAGGAACACGGGCGAGTGGGGAGGCGGTGATCGCTCGGGCGAGAGCGACGGGTCGTCGGCGAAGGCCCTCACGTACGGCATCAGCCGCTCGCCGAGCGCGGTGACGTCCCGCTCGTTCACGTACTTCATGAGCGTGGCGGCGGGCTCGGGCATCTCCGATTGCATGCGCCTGGCCTCCGCGAAGCTCTCCTCCGCCCGCCGCGCGTCGTGCATGGCGAAGTGCGAGGCCCGGAGGAAGGTGAGGATGCCCTCGCGCAGCATCTCCACCTGCTCGGGGGGAACGATCTGCCCGGCCACGTTGAGCAGGATGATGGCCACGCCGTAGTCATGGGGTCGGCGGTGGAGGCCACCGGGCTCGATGCCGGTGCAGAGGAAGGTGAGCACCCGCGCGAGGTCGCCATGCCCCCCGAGGGAGAAGGTGAAGGCGACCCTGTCCGCGAGCGAGGGCCGGCCAGCGGCGACGACGGAGAGCCCACCGGAGAAGCTGATGCCCATGAGGCCCACGCGGCCATCGGGCGCGAAGTCCGGCCGGGACGAGGCCCAGAGCGCGGCATCTTCAATCATGTCCGGCTCGCGAGGAGTGATGAGGTACTGGAGAAGGTCGGGTAGCTCGGGGGTGAGGACGGTGAGCCCTCCGGCGGCGAGGATCCTGGCGAACTGCACCAGACGGGGCTCGTCGATGCCGCCCGCGTGCACGCCGGGGATGAGGAGGACGGTGCGTCCGTGGGGGTGCTCGGGGCGGAAGACGCGGGTGCGCAGGGGCCCGTGGCGCGAGGGCACCTGGATCTCCTCTTCACGGAAGGGACCGGTGCCCCAGTGGGCGAGGTGCTCGGCCAGGCCGCCCTTCATGCCGGCGGCGCGGGCCACGAGGGAGAGCCCCCGCAGGTAGTGCGGGACGGCCAGCAGGGCGGCGAGCAGCAGTCCTCCGAGGAGGAAGAGCAGCACTCTGCGGGAGCGGGGGCGCATGAGGGGACGCATTCAAACAGCGAACACGCGCGTCTGCACCGGACCCGGAAAGACGAAGGGCCAGACCCGCCGGCGCATCCGCGCCCCGCGAGCCTGGCCCCGTGGGAGCCACTTCGACTCCGGACTCAGCCGGAGATGATGCGCTTCAGCTCGGCCTTGTCACTGGACATCGGGAAGGCGTTGTAGAGCTGGAAGCCGTTCTGCCGGTCGAGGACGCGCGACCACAGCAACCGCACCGCCTGCAGCCGATCCTTGGAGAACTGGAACTGGGACAGCACCTGCTGCACCTGGTTGACGAGGAAGTAGCTGTCCTGGGTAGCGCCCTCGAGGACGTTCATCTTGTCCTCACCGAAGGGCTCGCGCGACATGGCGCTCACGATCTTCTGCAGCCGGCCATCCGAGATGGGCTGATACGCGGGGGGAGGAGGCGGAGGGGGCGGCGTGGGACGCGGGTTGTAGCCGCGCACGTCGGGGGCATCGGCGAGCTGCTCGCGGATGTCCTTCAGCTCCTCGTAGGCCTCGCGGAGCTTGCCCCGGCTCCCGCCGCGGCCACCGCGCTCGAAGGCCTCGCCGATCAAGGCCTCCAGGTTGGCGAGGCGCCGCTCCATCTCCTCGCGATCGACCACCACCATGGTGCTGAACCGGCCGCGGCGGAACTCGGCGTTGTCATCGCCGCGGAACCCGGCGGCGGACGAGGTCGGAGGCGCACTGCCCGTGGCCTGGCCCGGAGGCGGAGCGATCGTCGGGGCGGTCTGGGCTGAGGCGGTCACGGCGGTAAGCAGGGTAATGGCGACGAAGAGGGCCTTCATGGGAGTGTCATCCTTCTGGGGTAAGTCCTTGCTGCATCTGCCCACTCAGACGCGTCGCGGGCGTCGGCATTCAAACGGTCGCGCGGGACCCACGCCAGAGAGCGCCAGTCCTGGTGCCCCGAGCGAGCCCCCGGGGCGGCACCCGGGCATGAGTCGCCCTCATGGTGACGGACGAGCCTATTCCGGGAGCACATCCGTCATGCACCGGGAGAGCGGCCGGGACACACGGGTAGGCGGAGGCTGACGGCTCCGCGAAGGTGTCCTCCGCGAAGGTGTCAGACATCTCGTCGGGGTCGGAGGTGTCAGACATCTCGTCGGACATCTCGTCGTTGGCGCTGCAACGAGATTCCCGCCGTCGTGCCCTCCGGACGGAGCATCCCGCGGCGGGACATGCCGGGCGTGCAAGTCCCGGTAGCAACGCGAGGCGAGTCTGGGCCCGCCCTTGCACCGGGCCCGGACATGACGACTCTCACCCATCACCGCTTCCGCCCTCCGCTCGCGCAGGGCCTGACCCACAAGACCCGGCTCGGGGGGCTGCAGCTCCTCTCGACCGTACTGATGTTCACCGGCTTCGGAGGCATCGTCCTCCTTCTCTCCGGACAGCCAATCTCCGTCGCACCGGAAGTGAACCTGGGGGCGGCCCGCGCCCCCGTTCCCCTCGTGCTCGCGAGCCTCTTCTGCATGGGCGTGGCCCTGGAACAGTGGAGGCACTGGCAGGTGAAGCGCCTGGCACGACAGGGCTGGGAGCTGCTCCTGGCCGGAAGACCCGAGGCGGCCATCCGCGCCTTCGAGGTGGCGGTGTATGGCGGGAGGAAGGCCCAGCGGGCCTGGAGCCATTACGGGCTCACACTCGCCTGGCTTCGCAAGGGGGACTACGCGCGTGCGCTCGCCCTGTGTGAGGACCCCCACCTCGCATGGGGGAAGATGAGCGCCACGCAGCGCCCGGCCCTGCTGGCGCTCATCCTGGCCCTGTACGGTGAGCTGTACGAAGCCAGGCGCCGGGTGGGGGAAATCCGGCGCCCCATGTTCGACAAGACGGACCATGCGATGCTGGCGCAGGCCGTGATGCTCTGCCGCGAGGGGAAGTACGTGGAAGCGGTGAAGCGCATCCAGCACACCCCGAGGGAGAACGTGCCCGAGCTGGACGTGGGAGCGGTGGCGGTCCTCCACGCCTTCGCCCGCAGCCGGTTGGAGGGGCAACTCGTCCCGCTCAAGCCGGGATGCGTCCTGCCCGAGAAGCCCGCCCGGGCCTCCGGGTACGAATACCTCGGCTGCGAGTGGCCCGATCTCTCCGCCTTCCTCCGGGGGGAGAGCGCTCCGGCTCAGGCGCGTGGCGGGTGATGGAAGTCTCGGGGAGCCCGTCGCGGGTGGCGTAGACTCTCCCGCATGAGCCCTGGCTCCGATGTACGCGCGCAGGTGCGGCCCACGCGCGGGCGGCTGCTCCTGCTGTTCTTGATGATCCTCGTCGTCGCACTGGGCCTGGGCTCGCGCTCCCGGATGGCGGCGGCGCACCTGCCTCGCTTCCTCACCGACTATGCGGGCGACACCCTGTGGGCCAGCATGGTCTACCTGTGCCTCATCTTCGCCTTGCCTCGCCTGCCAGTCCGGCTCGCGGCGGCGTGGGCCCTGGGCCTCTCCGTGCTCGTCGAGCTCAGCCAGCTCATCCACACGCCCTGGCTCGATGCGCTCCGGGCCAACCGCTTCGCCGCCCTCGTCCTGGGCCGGGGGTTCCTCGCCTCCGACCTCGTCTGCTACGCGGCGGGCGTGGCGCTCGCCGCGGGCACGGAGCTGCTGCTCTCCTGGCGGCGCAGTCCCACCTCCAACCCTGCTGGCGCCAGCGGCATCCGGGCCTGAAATCGCCTCTGTTTCCAGGTGGATGGCTGCTTGGCCCCTCAATTGCTCGCCGAGGGTGCCTGACCAGGCCCGGTTCACGACACCGGGGCCAGGTTCGCCAGGAACAGGGAACCTACAGTTCGCCAGGAACAGGGAACCTACAGGAAGTGTTCTCTCTGGTGATCGCCGCCAAACACCTAATGTCGTGAAAACGAAGTCTGGAGGATTTACCGACTCGACTTCACGAGGGACAGGGTGTTAGGCCCGGTCTGCGCTCCGGTGAGCGGACAGTCGGGCGATGGTCGCTCAGCTGTGTAGGAGAAAGACTCAAAGCAATGGCAAGTGGCACCGTGAAGTGGTTCAACGACGCGAAGGGCTTCGGTTTCATCACCCAGGACAGCGGGGGCCCGGACGTGTTCTGCCACCACACCGCGATCCAGACCGACGGGTTCCGCACCCTGGCCGAGGGCCAGAAGGTGGAGTTCGACGTGAAGAAGGGGCCCAAGGGCCTCCAGGCCGAGAACGTTCGCCCGATCGGCTGATCGCGCGAGCCCGGCGCCCTATCTTGTATGCACGAGGCCCGGCCTCTAATGAGGCCGGGCTTCTTTTTTTCCTCTTTCCCCGGAGCAGCCATGCAGGGAAGGTCTACGAAGCGACAGAAGGAAATGGCACGCCAGCAGCGCCAGCGCGACAAGGAGTCCAAGAAGGCCGAGCGCCAGCGCGAGAAAGCCACGAAGCCACCCCGCCAGCCGGGCGATGAGGATCCGGACATCGCCGGAATCATTCCTGGCCCCCAGCCGCCGCTCGAGATGTGAGAAGCAGCCAGCCAGGCGCCCGGTGCGCCGCCAGGGCTCAGAACCGCATGCCGGTTCTGGGCCCTTCGTGCGTCTGGGCTCCCGCCGGCCCTTGCCCCCACTCCCCTCCGACGCCATGCATTACTTCCGGAATTCAACAGGCGGAGGCGTGAGCCACGCTCGAAAGGGAGAAGAGCATGGCGAAGGGACATGAGCGCACCGACAGCGGCGTCGAGGAGCCTGACGCCCCCGAGCTGTCACCGGCCCACGAGAGACCGGTCTTCGAGCAACCCGCCACGCTCCGGGAGCCCGCGGCACCACGCGTCCCCCGGGTCATGCCGCCCTCGGCCGTGTCGGTCATCCGGGTGGCCGACGAGGAGCAGGCGCAGACCGATGAGGCCCAGCTCGTGACGCTCCAGGACGCACGCCAGGCCACGGACGCGCTGCTCCACGACATCCTGGAGGAGACCCCGGCAGGCACCTCCGAGCCCACCTCCGGCGAGCCCCGGGTGCAACCCTCCAAGGAGGAGGACTGGCCGTCGGAGCTGCACGCGCTTCCGCTGCCGGTGCCGTGAAGCGCCTTCGCGCGTGGCCTCGAGGAAGGGGCCTACAACCCCAGTTGCTTCGCGATGATGACCTTCATGATTTCGCTGGTTCCCGCGTAGATGCGCTGGACGCGGGCGTCCATGAAGGCGCGGCTGATGGGGTACTCCAGCATGTAGCCGTAGCCCCCGAAGAACTGCAGGCACTCGTCCACGACCCGGCTCAGCATCTCCGTCTGCCACAGCTTCGCCATCGAGCACTCCTTCACCAGGTACTCCCCCGCCACGTGCTCGGCGACCAGCCGGTCCAGGAACGCGCGCCCCACCTCCACCTGAGTGGCGCACTCGGCCAGCTTGAATTGCGTGTTCTGGAACTTGCCGATGGGCTTGCCGAACGCCTTGCGCTCCTGCACGTAGGCCAGCGTCTCCTCCAGCACCTGCTCAGCGGAGGCCTGCGCCAGCACCGCCACCACCAGCCGCTCCTGCTGCAGCTTCTTCATCAACTGCAGGAAGCCCTCGCCCTCCTCGCCCAGGCGGTGGGACACGGGCACCCGGCAGTCGTCGAAGGCCAACTCCGACGTGTCCTGCGCCGCCAGCCCCATCTTCTTGAGCTTCTTGCCCTTGAGGAACCCCGGCGTCCCCGCCTCCACCACGAAGAGGGAAATCCCCTGGTGCGCGTTGTTCGGGTCCGGGTCCGTCTTCGCCGCCACCACGCACAGGTCGCAGAGAATCCCGTTCGAGATGAACGTCTTCGCTCCGTTGAGGACGTAGCAGTCTCCATCCCGCACCGCCGTGGTGCTCACGCTCGCCAGGTCCGAGCCCGTACCCGGCTCCGTCATCGCCACCGCCGTCACCGCCTCGCCCGAGGCGCACTTCGGCAGCCAGCGCTTCTTCTGAGCCTCGTTGCCGAACTCGTGGATGTACGGCACCACCACGTCCGAGTGCAGTGGCATCGCGAGCCCGGACTCGTGCGCGCGCGACAGTTCCTCCATCACCACCACCGAGTGCAGGAAGTCTCCGCCCGCGCCGCCGTACTCCGGCTCCAGCCACGGGCAGAGGAAGCCCGCCTCACCCGCCTTGCGCCACACCTCGCGGTCGACGATGCCCGCCTCGCTCCACCGCTCCTGGTGCGGCTTCACCTCCCGCTCCAGGAACTGGCGGAACGACTGGCGGAACTGCTCATGGTCCTCGCGAAAGAGCTTCCTCTGCACGACGTGGCCTCCGTGCTCCGCGGGCTGCGTACCCGCACTGGGAAGGGAATGCTCTCCCGGGGTTGACTCGGAAATCAACCAGACGCCGAGTATGAGCGGCACTGTGTTGGGGACAGCAGCCACGAGTAGCCTGTGGCGGATGAGCCCTCTGTTCTCGACGAGGAGCCTCGCGCTCCTCTGCGTGCTGCTGAGCGCCTGCGCCACCTCGTCGTCCGTCGTGCCAGAGACCCTCGAGACGACGGACGTCGTGTACTCGTGGGAGGAGGCTCGCGCAGACCCAAGCTGCGTGGTGCCGCTATGCAACGAGGAACGCTGTGCCCTCTGGCGCTGCCAGGACGTGGCGGAGGTGGACACGACCCCCTCCGTGGTGCTGGTGCGCGGGTCCATGCCCCAGGCCGTACGTCCTCACCAGGTGGGCAACCTCAGCCGTTGGTGGGGACACCCCCTGGCCGCGCCCTCGGGGACGGAGCCCGTCTTCGAAATCCCCTGGCACAACTGGAAGGCGCGCGAACAGCTCGCGTTCAAGGAGTACCGGTCCTATTGCATCGCCCGTCCGTGGGAACCCTTCGAGAAGCACCACATCTTTCCGCAGCAGGAAGTCCTGGCCAGATGGTTCGAGAGCAATCACATCGACATCCACGCCTACACCGTCCGCGTTCTCAAGAGCTTCCACACCTGGCTGCACAGTGGCGGACCCGATGGGGGCCAGTGGAATGAAGCCTGGCGGCAGCTCATGCTGAAAAACGCCAAGACCGCCACAGCTGAGGACATCTGGCGGTTCGCGGGCGAGCTCATGATCCGCTTCGGAGTAAATGGCCCCCTCATCCCCTACAATTGCGACTGAGGAGCGGAGCCGGAACCCATTCATGAACTACTTCGCCGTCGAGAAAGACAGGGCGTCGGACTACACGGGCTTCATCGATGGCTCGTACAAGTGGTCTCTTCCGGGCATCATCTGCCCTACCTGCAAGGCCATCTGGGGTGGAGGCGGTTACATGTATCCCTCCGTGGACCTGACCCCGGTGACCTCCCTCGCCAACTTCGAGAAAGCCCGAGCCGAGCCCATCGAGGAATACGAAAGAATGCGCGAGTTGGTACGCCCCCTGATGCCTCCGGGTGCCGTACTGTGCCCCGGGACGCAGTTCGGTCCGTTCACGGGCAGGGGCCAGGGCCGTTTCGGCTCCTTCGTGACCCCGGTTCCCTGGATATTGATGGTGCGACGCGAGGCACTCGAGAAGCTCCAGGCCGAGGGGCTGCGCGGCCTCAAGGGCTGCCCCACCTTTCTTCGCTTCCGCCAGCGCAACTCGCCCGAGCTGCTCGAACTGGAAATCCTTCCCGTGGGCGACCTGCACCCGGACTGCCTGCCTCGACGTCCCCCGCCCTGCGCTCGCTGTGGCCGGGATGGAGTCTCCCTGCCCGACGCTCCCGTGCTGCATACCCCCACGATGCCAGAACACCTGGACCTGTTCCGGCTGGATAACTTCCCCGGCCTGCTCGTCTGCACCGAGCGCTTCGCCAACGCCTGTCAGCGTCTGGGATTGGACGGCATCACCTTTCAACCCCTCCCTACCCGGGGCTGACACTCTGTAGAGATTCGGCGCGGGCCCGCGCTCGCACGAACGCGCTCGGCGTGGTCCCCGTCAACGCCCGGAAATCCGAGATCAGGTGCGCCTGATCGTAATAGCCCACCGCCGCCGCGATGGCTCCCCAGTCCGGCGTGGCGGCTCGCTCCGACGCTCGCACCGCGCGCTGGAACCGGACCACCCGCGCGAACTCCTTCGGGCTGACCCCCACCACCTCGTCGAAGGCCCGTCGGAGCTGCCTCGCGCTGAGGCCGAGCTCGCGAGCCAGCACCTCCACGCGCGGCGGCTCCGTGGCATCGGTCATCACCCGGATGGCTCGCCGCACGACGTGCGCCGACGCCGGCTCGAACACGTCTCCGCGGCGCAGGCGCTCGGTGAGCGCGTCCTCGAGCACTTGCATCCGCGCGGCAATCGAGGGTGCCTCCGCGAGCTCGTGGCGAAGGCGCGTGCCGTCCGCACCCCAGAGCGTGTCGATCGACACGATACGGTCGGTGAGCTCGGACATCGGCACGCCGAAGAACGGATAGGCGCCACCCGGCTTGAAGCGCACGGCGATCGTCTGCGGCACGTCCACGACGGACTTGTGCAGCGCGTGCAGGCGCGTGCCGATGGCGTGCACGTAGCCGTTCGCGGGGGTGACGCGCACGATCAGATCGACCTCGCCATCCGGCAGCCGGATATAGGGACCCGCGTCGGATCCGCGCGAGACGATGCGGACGCTCCGCACGAAGCGCGCGAGCACGCCTTGCGGCGCCAGGAAGACGGACGACGGGGTCATGGACCCAGCATGGTGCACCCGCGCACGGCGTTCAACCCACGCCAACCGCCGTCGAAGTGCGATGGCCGATTTCTCCAATCGCTTCCCGGCGAGCCCTTCTAGGTATCCGGCCGAGGAGCGTTGCTCCCGACAACCCCCACCCCATCCGCCACATCCAGGCGAGGAGCCGACCATGCGTGTCCACCACATCAACTGCGGAACCCTATGCCCCGCCAGTTCGCGGTTCGTCCTGGGAGAAGGCGGCCTCTTCTCTCGCGCCCGGATGGTCTGTCATTGCCTGGTGCTCGAGACCCACGCGGGGCTCGTCCTCGTCGACACGGGCCTCGGACTGCGCGACATCGAGGACCCGAGCCGCCTGGGGCGCCGCTTCATCTCTCGCAATGCGCCTCGGCTCGAGCCACATGAGACCGCGGCCGTGCAGGTCGAACGGCTCGGCTTCAAGCGCGAGGACGTGCGCCACATCATTCCGACGCACCTCGACCTCGACCACGCCGGGGGTCTCGCGGACTTCCCCGACGCCGAAGTGCACATCTTCCGCGATGAGCACGAGGCGGCGTTCGCTCCGGCCGGGCGCAGCAAGAAATATGGCTACCGTCCCGTGCAGTGGGCGCATGGGCCCCGGTGGAACCGCCACGCCGTCGAGGGCGAGCGCTGGTTCGGCTTCGAAGCGGTGCGTGTCATCCCCGGCCTCTCCGAGCAGGTGCTGCTCGTTCCGCTCGTGGGTCACTCCGAGGGTCACTGCGGGGTCGCGGTGAAGACGGACTCGGGCTGGCTGCTGCACGCGGGCGATGCGTACTTCAGCCATCGCGAGATAGACCCGGTGGCCCCGCGCAGTCCCCCTGGACTGGCGCTCTTCCAGCGCCTGCGCTCGGCGGACAATGCCGCCCGGCTCGCCAACCAGGCACGCCTGCGCAACCTCGTGCGTGAGCACTCGAACGAGGTGCGCGTGTTCTCCGCCCACTGCGCGGTCGAGTTCGATCGCCACGTAGCGAGCCCGCTCCCTCCAGCCTCGTCCGCCGGAGCGTGGGAAGGCAGAGCGGCGTCAGACATGCGTTGAGGAGTCCTCCGAGGCGATCAACCCCTCCTCCTGCGCCAGGGAGCGCAGGTGCGCCTTGATGCGCTGGAACTGTTGGCGCAACGCCGCCGCCTTGCGCTTGAGGGTCGGGTCCGACATCAGCTCGTCCCCCTCCGACATCACCCGCGCCACCTCCTCCCAGGAGAGCCGCTGGTCCACCCGGAGCAACAACAACATGCGCTCCTGAGGGTCCAGGCTCTCGCGCAGCGCCCGAAAGCGCTCCTTCACCGAGGTCCGCTGCCAGGGCCGTGTCTCCGAGCGCGGCTTGAAGGTCTCGTCCGGGATGGCGGACACCGTCATCGGCTGCTCCCTCCCCGACGGCGCGTGCATCACCTGGTAACACGCGTTGCGCGCCAGACGGTAGGCCCACGTGCGGAACGAGCTCTCCCAGCGGAAGCCCGGCAGGCCCCGCAGGAGGTTCTCGCTGAAGAGGCTGAAGGCATCCCGGCTCCGCTCATAGTCATGCAGCACCGACGCCATCAGCCGCATGATTTCCTGCCCGTACCCCTCCAGCGCCCGCTCCACGGCTCCGGCCACGTCGCCCTGCTTGCACAACCCCTGGATTTCCTGCTCCAGCTTCTCGCGCTCTTCTGGTTGCATGGTGGCTCTCCTCAACTCCTCTCGTTCTCGCGTGTCTCCGCTCGCTCACGCCGACCCGGGCACGTGCGCGTGCAACCCCGGCTCCACGGGATGCTCCAGGACGAGCAGGGCCTGCCGCTCGTACTCTCCCGCCCCCTGCTCGCGTGCGATGCGCACGGACTCGAGCAGGCTCGCCCGCGCCTCCTCCTCGTGGCCCTGCGCCCGCAGTGCCTCGCCCTCGATGCGCTGCAACCCGGCCGCGTAGTAGCGCTCGCCCACCGCCTCCATCCACTTCTTCCCTTCCCGCACCGCAAGCAACGCCTCGTGCGGCTGGCCCAATCGCAGGTGCACTTGTGCCAACAGTCCCAGGTGCTGCGGCATGCCGGCGCGCAGGCCTGACACCCTCCAGCGGCCCAGCCCCTCGAGCATCTGCTCCAACCCCTCCTTGGGCAGCCCCAGCTCGGCGAGCGCCCAGCCCCGCAGCAGGGCGGACCACTCGGACCACAGCCGCAACCAGTGTTCGCGGGCGAGGGCGTGGCACTCCTCGGCCAGCTTCAGCGTGCCCTGGGCGTCACGCCGCAACTGGCAGCTCAGGGCGGCGTAGAGCAGCACGTAGGTGCGCGTGTTGGGGTGGCCGATGCGTCCGGCCAGCTCCAGGGCCTCATGGCTGTACCGGCACGCGAGCTCCGTCTGGCCGAGCACGGTGCGAATGACGGAGGAGTGGATGAGCGCCACCGCTCTCGGGTGCACCCACTGCCGCGCGGCCAGGGCCCGGTGCTCCTCCATGGACACCGGGAAGTCCGAGCACGCCACCGCGCGCTCCACGTACTCGAGCGCCTCGTGCAGCCGCCCCCACGTGAAGAAGTCGGTGGCCATCATCCGGTAGCCCAGGGCGAGCAGCTCCTGGTTGCGCTGGCGGGAGCCCAGGTCCACCAGCTGCTCGGCCAGCTCGTGGGACAGGCGGTACTCGGCGCGGGCGAAGTAGTAGGCAAAGGGCCCCCAGTAGGGCAGCTCCAGGCCCGGCAGCGCGTCCCCTACCTGGAGGAAGAGCTCGCGCGCCCGGGTGTACGTGCGCTTCACCTCGGGCGAGCGGTAGCCCTCCACCTGCGAGAGCGGAATG
This sequence comes from Vitiosangium sp. GDMCC 1.1324, assembly GCF_003044305.1. Classification (GTDB taxonomy): domain Bacteria; phylum Myxococcota; class Myxococcia; order Myxococcales; family Myxococcaceae; genus Archangium. The sequence continues at coordinate 82,582 of NZ_PZOX01000026.1, forward strand.
CCCAGGGCGATGAGCAGTTGCAGCTCCTGCGCTATCCGCTGCGAGGCGTCGGGCAGGGAGCGCAGCAGCTTCAGCGCCTGCCGCAGGTGGCTCACCGCCTCCAGGTTGGCCGAGTGCAGGCTGGCGCGGATGCCGGCCCGCAGCCAGTGGCGGATGGCCAGCTCGTACGCCCCCGCCTCGGTGTAGTGGTGGGCCAGCAACTCCGGCTGCGTCTCCACCACCTCGGGGAACTGCTCCTCCAGCGCCTGGGCGATGCGCCGGTGGTGCTGGCGCCGGGTGCTGCGCAACAACGACTGGTAGGCCGCGTCTTGGATGAGCGCGTGACGGAACTGGTAGCCGGGCTCGCCTTGCGCATCCGGCTCGCGCTGGAGCAGCCCCGTGGCCACCAGCTCCTCCAGGTCCTTGTGCAGCGAGGAGGGCGAGCGCCGCGTCAGCGTGGTCATCAGCGCATGGGAGAAGCCACGCCCCACCACCGCGCACAGCTGGGCCAGGGCCTTGAGCCGCGGCGGCAAGAGGTCCAGGCGCGCCAGCAACAGCTCGTGCAGGGTGACGGGGATGGACGGCAGGGCGCCGCCCCCCACCACCATGCGCGTCATCTCCTCCACGAAGAGGGGGATGCCGTCCGTCTTCTCCACGAGCAGACGCACCGTCTCCTCCGGCAGCTTCCGGTCCCCGGCCGCCTCCTGCACCAGTGTGGCGGTGAGCCGCGCCGGCAGCCGCTCCAACCCCATCCGGTGGAGCCGGCCCAGCTCGGGCCACATGTGCTGGAAGCCCGAGGGCCGGGCGCTCAGCAACAGCAGGACCCGCGCGTCTTCCACCCGCGCCAGCACATGGTCGAGCAGCTCCAGCGTGGAGGGGTCCGCCCAGTGCAGGTCCTCCACCACACCGAGCACCGGGCGCTCCCGGGCCAGGTGCAGGAGCAGCGCCGTCAGCGCCTCGAGCGTGCGCTCCTTCTGACGATCCGGCGACAGCTGGAGGAAGGGCAGGTTCTCCTTCACCGGCAACGAGAGGAAGGTGGCGATGAGGGCCATGTGCTCGGGGTTCATGTGGAACGCCCCCAGCTGCTCCTCCAGCCTGCGCAGGTTGTCCCGCGGCGCGCCCTCCGGGTCCAACCGGAAGAGGTGCTGCAACATCTCGATGATGGGGTGGAAGGCGCTGTTGGCGAACTGGCTCCAACACTGGCAACGCAGGATGAGGCAGGTGGAGGGCCGCACGCGCTCACGCACCTCCTGGATGAGGCGGGACTTGCCAATGCCCGCCTCGGACGAGAGCAACACGAAGGAGCCCCGCCCGCGCCCGGCATCCTCCCAGAAACCGAGGAGCTCCCGCAGCTCGCGCTCGCGGCCCACCAGCGGAGAGAGCGCACCGGCGGCGAGTGCCCGGTCGAAGCGGGTGGCCGCCTTGCGCGCGCGAGTCACCCGCCAGACGTCCATGTGCCGCGCTCCGGACAGCCCCTCGAAGGTGCGCGAGCCGAGCACCTGGGACTCGAATGCGCGCTGCACCAGGGTGTGCGTGGAGCCGCTGAGCACCAGGGAGCCGGGCTCGGCCTGCCGGGCCAGCCAGGCGGCGATGCGTGGGGCCTCGCCCTGGATGGTGGGCGTGCGCCCGCGCAGCTCGGGGAGGATGTCGTCGAACACCACCAGCTCGGTGTGGAGGGCCACCTGGACGGCCAGCGAGCCCAGGGCCAACGAGGGCTGATGCTCGCGCAGCTCGTCCGCTAGCGAGCCGACCAGAGCCAGCCCCGCGCTGACAGCGTGCTCCGAGTCCTCCTCATGCGCCACCGGGTAGCCGAAGCAGGCCAGCACCTCGTCACCCACGCACATGGTGATGGAGCCGCCGTGCCGCTGGATGATTTCCGAGCAGCTCTTCTGGAAGTCGGCCTCCAACTCGCTGAAGTCCTCCGGGTCCAGCTCCTGGGCGAGCCCCACCAGGCCCACCAGTCGGCAGGACACCAGCGTCACCGGCCGACGCTGAGGCGCCACGGTGCGCGGCTCCTCGCGCCAGGGCCCCAGGCGCTCCTCCAACCGGCGCAGCCGCTCGCGCAGCTCCGTGGCCGAGGGCAAGCGCTTGCTCGGATCCTTCACCAGGGCCGAGGCCACGAGCGCCACCAGCTCCTCGGGCAGATCCGGACGGCGGACGCTCAGCGAGGGCGCGGGCTCGGGAGACACCACCTTGGCGCGCAGCTCATCCAGTGTGGCGCTCGGGTAGGGCAGCTCCCCGGTGACCATCTCGTACAGCATGACGCCGGAGGACCAGATGTCCGTGCGCTCGTCCTGCTTGCTCCCCTGCCACTGCTCCGGAGACATATAGGGCGGAGTGCCGGCGGTGGGCAGGTACGGCACGGGGGAGCTGCTCGAGGACGTGAGCCACGCGAGCCCGAAGTCCAGCAGCTTCACCCCACCTTCCTTGGAGATGAAGACATTGCTGGGTTTGAGATCGCGGTGGACGATGTGACGGCCGTGCGCGTGCGCCAGGCCGGCGGCCACCCCGCTCATGAGCTCCAGCGCGCCGCGCACGCCCAACCGCTGCTCGCGATGAAGCAGCGCGGAGAGTGACTCCCCCTCCAGACACTCCATGACGAGGAAGGGAACGCGGGGCTCCCAGGGTGCACCCACCCACTCGGCCACGTCGAAGATGCGGACGATGTTCTCGTGGTCGAGCTGCGCGATGGCGCGCGCCTCCTGCCGCAGCAACGCCATGGGCCAGCGAGGGCTCTCCCCCTCGCCCGGGAGGAGGAACTTGAGGGCCACCACGCGCTGCAGCTCCGCGTCGCGCGCCCGGAACACCCGGCCCATGGCTCCGCCGCCCAGCTCCGCGAGGATTTCGAACCGGCGGCCATCCGAGCCCCCCAACCGCTCCCCGGTGGCCGGCTTGCGGAACGGGGGTGGAACCTGCGCCACCTCTTTCAGGAAGGAGTCGCCGAAGTCCGAGTCCTCGGCACGGGTCCCTCGCGCCACGGGAGGACGCGTATCCCCGCTGCTGTGACCGGTCTCGTCGTGCATACCCTGCTCCCCGGTCGACGGGCCCTCGTTCCGGAAGGCCTTGATGAGTGAAGATATGGGTCCCATGGTCACCGGACAACGCAACGGGCCGGGAGGGCAGGAGCACTGTCCAGGGCCAGGCCGCCCTCCCTCCCGAAAATGCAGACATCCACGAAGCCAGGAAGCACGGGGCCCGCATTCCTGGCGGAAAAGAGAAGCAGCATCCTCCATGGGGATGGCGTCGGACAGAGTCCCTGTGCGGAGAGAGAGAGCGCTGTGCCGACGTTCGTGACTCGTGGGACGGAGCCTGCTTCCTCGCCGCCCGCCGGGCATCCGGGCAGTGGGGCGCTCCCGTGCCGGCGGCCGTCAGGCCTCTTCCGGAAAGCGCCGCCGGAACTCCTCGCGCAGCCGGGCGAGGAAGCCCACGGCCTCGGGCGTGCCCTCAGCGGGCGCCCAGGGTGCGAAGGACTTGTCATGGGCTGGCGCGTAGGGCCCGCTCTTCACCTCGAAGAGGACCGTGTCCGGCACGAGCGCCACGAGCCCATGGTAGATGCCCGGAACGAGGTCCACCCCGAACTGCTCGCCCCCGGCCTCCAATGACAGACAGTCGCGCACGCGGCCATCCTCCTCGAAGGTGAAGAAGGCCAGCGCGCCCCGCAACACCACCCAGGCCTCGGGCTTCGGCGGCTCCAGGTGCCGGTGCGGCCGCACGTAGCTGTCCGGCTGGATGACGTTGAGCATCCGGTGCAGCGGCTCGGACTCGCTCTTGTGGAGGGGCAGGGTGATGCGCCGGCGAGGGCTCGTCCGGGAGGCCTCGGCGACCTCCTCCACCAGGGAGCGCGAGAGGACCACGAGCTCACCCGCGGGAGCGTCCAGGGCACGTCGGTGGGAGGAGCTCATGGGCCTCAAACGAAACACAGTGCATCGCCCGCGGCCAGTCCCTTCGAACGGGGACGCACGACGCAAGCGGGAGTTCCACCCAGAACGAGGCTCCATTTCCCGGAACGGACTGGACGCCCACCCTGCCTCCATGGGCCTCGACGATGCGTTTGACCGTGGCGAGCCCGAGTCCCATGCCGGGCAGACGTGTGTCTCCGACCCGGACATGGGGCTCGAAAATCTTGTGTTCCGTGCCAGGAGGAAGCCCGGGGCCAGAGTCCTGAACGACGAAGAGGACCGCTCCCGCGTCCACCGAGGCCCGGACGACCACCTCCCGGCGCGGCCCGTCCCCGATGTACTTGATGGCATTTCGAACGAGGTTCTGAAGCACGACCGTCACCGCCGACTCCGCACAGGCCACCTCGACGTCGGGGACGGGCTCGATCATCAGGCGGACCCCTGCGTCCATCGCGGCGGGAACGAGGTCCTCCCGCAGCCCTTCCGCCACCCGCCGCAGCCCCACCTGCGCGCCGGGCCTCGGCTTCGCGCCGGCTCGCGCGAAGTCCAGGAGCCCATCCACGATGAGCTGCACCCGGCCCACGCTCCGCCGCGTCCTGCCGAGGAGCTCCTTCGACTCGGGCGACTCGGGCAGCTTCCGCCCGAGCATTTCGAGCCCCAGCAACACGGGTTGCAGCGGTCCCAGGATGTCGTGAGCAACCCTGCTGGAGAACTGCTCGAGCTCCGTGGCCCGTTCCTCCAGGAGCGCCGCATACCGGGCGGACAGGCGCAGGTGTCTGCGCAGCGCCAGAAGCGAGAGCGAGGCACCCAGGATCGCCACGGCCGCACACAGCCAACGCAGGGCGTGAGCCAGCCGGAGGGAGCGATGGCCGACTGCATCCAACACCTCGCGAGCCTCGTTGGACCGTTGGGCATCCAGTGTCATCTGCCGCATGAGCAACCGGGTGGTCGCCTCAGCGGCTTCTCTCAGCTCGAGGATGGCCAGCAGCGAGGGTTCACCTGACGCATTGGCTTCCGCCTCCGCGACCGCGCGCTCGCTCATGAGATTGAGGCGATCGACCGAATACGAAATCTCCGCGACAGCCCCCCATCCCAACGCCGATTGAAGCTGGGAATACCGTGCGAAGGCTTCGTTGAAGTGCTGCTGCGCGTCACGCACGATCGCGAGCCGCTGCTCCGCCGGCCCCAGGTCTGCCTCGCTGTGCCCCAGGGTGACGATGCGATGGACCTGGAGCCGCATGTCCATGAGGGGCTCGAGCAGGGGCATGGTCGTTCGGGAGACGGAGAGCGCGGCTTCGCTCAAGTGCATCGTGTAGTACTCCACGTAGGTCGCCGATGCGGTGAAGGCACCGACCACGAGCGTGATGACGAGAAGCGGTACCAGAAGCACACGGCGGCTCTGCATTCACCCCCCGGAGTGGCAGCACAGATCCTGGTATCCAATCCCGCAGTCCGCTGATTTATTTATTGAAGGCCCCCGGCAGGTCCGGCGCGCACATCACGGATGCATCGAGGCCTCTTCATGAAGCCCCAGGGCCTGTGACTGGTGGCGCAAGCTCGCCTGGGCGCGCTGCTCGTAGGCGTGCATCTCGTGCTCCCGGGCGAAGCGGATGGCCTCGAGGAACTCTCCGCGAGCCTCCTCTTCCCGGCCCGCCAGCCGCAGCAGCTCGCCCCGGACGCGGTGCAGCTCGGGCAGGTACGAGTACTCCTCCGTCACGTCCGGCCACGTCAGGGCCTCATCCGCCGCGGCCAGCCCCTCCTGTACCTGCCCCAGCCGCATGTGGATGTGGGCCAGAATTCCCAGGTTGAGGTGCATGCCGGCGAGGAGGCCGGACTGCTTCCACAGCTCCAGCACCTGGCGCATCAACGTCAGGCCCTCCTGCGGGCGCCCCAGCTCGGCCAGGGCCCATGCCTTCAGCGCGGAGGGCCACAGGTACCACAGCCCGAACTTCTGCTCTCGGGCGAGCGGGATGCACTGGTCCGCCAGCGCCAGGACCATCCGCGCGTCCCCTCGGAGCTGGCTGCCGAGGGTGCAGTAGGTCAGCACGAAGGCCGTCGTGTGGGGATGGCCGATGCGCCCGCACAACTCCAACGCCTCACGCGCGAAGCGCTGGGCCTCTTCCCCCCGGCCCAACACGGAGAGGATGACGGAGCCATACGCCAACGCCGACGCGCGCGGGTTGACCCAGTGCCGGGTGGCGAGCAGCCGGTGCTGCTCGAGGTCGAAGTCCGAGTACTCCAGCGCCAGCTCCACGTGCCGCAGGGCCTGCGTCATCTGCCCCCAGGTGAAGAAGTCCGTGGCCAGCATCCGGTGCCCCAGCGACAGCAGCTCCCGGCTGTTCTGCCGCCCGCCCAGGTCCACCAGCAGCCTGCCCACCTCGTGCGCTTCCTGCGGCTTGCCGCGAGCGAAGTAGTAGGCGAAGACGCCCCACAAGGTGAGCTCCAGGTGGGGCAGCTCGTCACCCACCTCGCGCAGCAGGGTGCGCACCCGCGTATACGTGCGCTCCACCTCGGAGGATTGGAAGCCCTGCACCTGCACCAGCGGAATCCCCAGGGCGATGAGCAGCTGCAGCTCGTCCTGGGTGAGCGCCGGAGCATCCGGGAGGCGGCTCAGCAGCGCCAGCGCCTGGGTGAGGTGGCACACCGCCTCCTCGTTGGCCGAGCGCTGGCTGGCCCGCGTCCCGGCCAGCTTCCGGTAGTGGATGGCCTGCTTCACCAACCCCGCCTCGGTGTAGTGGTGGGCCAGCAGCTCCGGCCGCGCCTCCGCCTGCTCGGGGAAGTGCTCCACCAACGCCTGGGCGATGCGCAGGTGGTACTGCCGCCGCGTGCTGCGGGGCAACGACTGCCAGGCCGCCTCCTGGATGAGGGCGTGGCGGAACTGGTAGCCGGGCTCGGCCTCCTCGTTGCGGGACTGGAGCAGCCCCGCGGCCACCAGGCCCGCCAGGTCCCTGCGCAGCGCGGTGCCCGCGAAGCCCGTGAGGATGACGAGCAGCGCATGGGAGAAGCTGCGCCCCACCACCGCGCACAGCTGCGCGAGCTGCTTCTGCCGGGGCGGCAGCGAGTCCAGCCGGGCCAGCAGCAGCTCCTGCAGCGTGACGGGGATGGCCGCCGACGCTCCGCTCTCCAACATGACGCGCGTCATCTCCTCCACGAAGAGGGGGATGCCGTCCGCGCGCTCCACCAACTGCGTCACCACCTCGTCCGGCAGCTCCTGACCCCGCGCGACCTCCTTCACCAACTGCGCGGTGCGGTGTGCCGGCAGCCGCTCCAGGACGAGGGTCTGGCAACCGGGGTGCTCCGTACAGGCCGGGCGGAACTCGGGACGAGCGCTGAGGACGAAGAGCAGGCGCCCCTTCACCACGAGGGGAAGCAGGAAGTTCAAGAGCTGCAACGTGGACGGGTCCGCCCAGTGCAGGTCCTCCACCACCACCAGCACCGGCCGCTCCGTCGCGTTGTGCGTCAACAGGGTGGCCAGAGCCGCCAGCGTCTCCTCCCGCTGCCGCTGCGGCGCGAGGCGCAGGTGCGGGGAGTCCTCGGCCACCGGCAGCGACACCAGCGAGGCCAGCAGGCGCACCTGTACGGGCGTCACGCCCCGCTTCTCCAAATGCCGCTCCAGGGCGGCCAGGTTCTCCTGCGGCGAGCGATCCGGGCTCACCCAGAGCCGCTGCAACATCTCGATGACGGGGTGCAGGGCGCTGGTGCTGAACTGGTTCCAGCACTGGAGCAGCAGACGGTAGGGCTTCTCCGGCAGCACCCGTTCGCTCAGCTCCTGGATGAGGCGGGACTTGCCGATGCCGGCCTCACCGGTGAGCAGCACATAGCTGCCCTGCCCTTCGCGGGCCCGCGTCCACGCGTCGAGCAGCACCCGCATCTCCCGCTCGCGGCCCACCAGCGGGCTCAGCTTCCCGTCGCCCGCGAGCGTGCGCTCGAAACGGATGACGGCGGCTCGCGAGCGCAGCACGCGGTGCACCTCGAGGGAGCGCCGCCCGTCGACGGCGCGGGTGCCGAGCGACTCGGTGTCGAAGGCACGCTGCACCAGGCTGTAGGTGCTGGGGCCGAGCACCACTTCGTCCCGCCCGGCCTGCCGCGCCAGCCAGGTGGCGATGCGCGGAGCCTCGCCCTGGATGGTGGGGGTGCGCCCGCGCAGCTCCGGGAGGATGTCGTCCAGCACCACCATGTCCGTGTCGATGCCCACCTGCACCGCCAGCGCCGGATGCTCCCCCGGAGGTAGCCTTCCCCGGAGCGCCGCACGCACGGCCCCGGGCAGGTCCAGCCCCGCGAGCACCGCGGACTCCGAGTCTCCCTCCTTCGCCACGGGATAGCCGAAGCAGGCCAGCACCTCGTCTCCCATGCACAGGGTGATGAAGCCTCCGTGGTGTTGGATGGCCTCCGAGGCCGAGCGGTGGAAGGCCGCCTCCAGCTCGCCGAAGTCCTCCGGGTCCATCTCCTCCGCCAGCGAGGTGAGCCCTTCCACCCGGCAGTACACCACCGTCACCTGCCGGCGTTGGGGAGACACCAGGCGCTGGGCGCTCCGGCCGGGGCGGAAACGCTCCTCGAGCTCGCGCAACTCCTCGCACAGCTCCTCGGCCGACAGCAGGCGTTGCTCGGGGTCCTTCGCGAGCGCCACGGACAACAGGGACTCCAGCTCCCAGGGCAGCTCCGGGACGAGCACGCGCGGCGAGGGCACCGGCTCCGAGGAGAGCACCTTCACGCGCAGCTCCTCCAGCAGGAGGTTGGGATAGGGCAGCACGCCGGTGAGCAACTCATAGAGCAGGACGCCTGCGGCCCAGATATCGGTGCGCTCGTCCACATTCCCGCCGAGCCACTGCTCCGGGGCCATGTACGGGGGCGTGCCGGCCGTGGGCAGGTGCGGCACGGACGCGGCGCCCGAGGACGCCACCCACGCCAGCCCGAAGTCCAGCAGCTTCACCGTGCCCTGGCGGGTGATGAAGACATTGCTGGGCTTGAGGTCGCGGTGGACGATGTGGTGCTCATGCGCGTGCGCCAGCCCCGCGGCCACGTCCCCCATGATGAGCAACGTGCGCCGCAACGACAGCCGCCGCTCCCGCTTCAGCACGTCCGCGAGCGACTCCCCTTGAAGACATTCCATGACCAGGAAGGGGACGGTGGGCTCGCCCGGCCCACCGCTCCACTCGGACACGTCGAAGATGCGGACGATGTTCTCGTGGTCCAGCCGCGCGATGGCCCGGGCCTCGCGCAAACCCATGCCGGCGAGCTCCTCGCGCGGGAAGAGGAACTTGAGGGCCACCACCCGCTGCAGCTCCTCGTCCTGGGCACGGAACACCTGGCCCATGGCGCCCTCGCCCAGCCCCTCGATGATTTCGAAGCGGCGCCCGTCCGAGCCCCCCAGCCGCTCTCCGGGAAGCAGCCTGCGGAACGTCGGACGCACGTCCGCACCCGCCACCTCCATCAGGAAGGAATCGCCGAAGTCCGACTCGGCGCCAAACTCCGCGTCGAGGCGGTCCTCCGCGTCCTCCTGATGGGGCTCCACCGGCCCTTGGCCGTCATGATCGCCGGTTCGTCCCATGGCGCTGCCCCCCGCCCCCTCGGGCAAAAGCTAGGGGCGTCTGGGAAAGCAGGCAACGAAACCACCCGGATGGGAGGGGGCAACGTCCGCTTTTCCCTCTCATTCCCGCCAGCCTGGCTGCTCTGGCTCCAGGACCCCTCCGCGTCCACCGGCGGGGCGAGCGGGCCCTTCCGAAGAGGTGTGGCCATCCCGCGCAACACACACCAAATCACACACATCACACCGATGGGGTGTGGACTCCATCGGATTGAGAGGCAGGGAACCGGGGCCTCCCCTCCTGAAGAAGCCCGGACCGCTCTCGACCTCGCCCCATGAAAGGAACAGGTGAAGTCATGAGCACCATTCTTCTTGTCGATGACGAGCCCGAGCTCCTCGACCTCTACACGGAAGTTCTGGAGCTGATGGATCACCGCGTGCTGCGTGCACATGATGGACGGGAAGCCCTGGAGATAGCGCACGAGCGGCGGCCGGACCTGGTGGTGACGGACTGGCAGATGCCGAGGATGAGCGGGGTGGAGCTGTGCCGAAGTCTGGAGCAGGACGCGGAGCTGCACGACGTGCCCGTCATCATGCACAGCGCGGCGACGGACCCGCATGCCCCGGGCGTCAAGGCGTTTCTCTCCAAGTGCGCGGAGCTGGCCGAGTTTGAAGAGGTCATCAACCAGGCGCTCCTCGAGTCGGGAGTGTGCCAGCAGGGGCCGCCCCGCCGGCCAACCCTGGGCGAGCTGTCGCGGGCCTCGCGCGAGGCGGCCTGGGAGACGGAAAACACGTGCTCCCTGGTCCACTGAGGTCCCACGGTGCACTGGAGGGCAAGCGGGCCGGGAGACGAGCTCTTCCGGCCCGCGTTCGTTTCTGGCCGAGCCTCCTCCATCCGTCCAGGAGGTCCCCATGACACGCACCTTCGCAGGAGACAGCCAGGGATTCGCAGCCATCATCGGCCCGCACTGGTCCCTGCTGCACGGGCTCGCGCGCAAGCTGTGCCGCAACGGAGGCGTGGAGCCGGAGGACCTGGTGCAGGACACCCTGGAGCGTGCGCTGCACCACTTCGAGCGGTTGCGCGGCTGGAGCCACAGCACGCAGCGCGCGTGGTTGTGCACCACACTGCACCGGCGGTTCCTCGACCACTGCCGTCACCAGCGCACCGAGGCCGCCGAGGGCCCGCGTCTGGAGTTGCTGCGTGTGCCCGTGCTCGTGCGCGAGCCCCGCAGGTGGCAGACGTGGGAGCACGTCTCCGAGGAGGAGCTGCACGAGGCCATCGCGCGCCTGCGCCACCCCTTGCGCGCCGCCTTCGAGCTGCACACGGCGGGGCTGCGCTACAGGGCCATCGCGGAGCGGCTCGGCACCACCCCGGGGACGGTGGGCTTCTGGCTGCACCAGGCCCGCCGCGAGCTGAGGGCGTGGCTGCAGCCTCTCGCCGTCGAGCGCGCGGAAGAGCTCGCGGCCTGAGCGCCGGGGCCCGGCGAAATCCAGACGAAAAACGCCCGCACAATGATTCCCTCGTGGCACGTCCTCATGATGACACGCGGTGTCAATGAATGAATTCAAACCAAGAAGACAAACACCCATGAACTCGCGCATGCGTCACCAGACCCAGGCAGCACCGCCCCTGAACCCCGCCCGCCCCAGCGAGGGCCAGCCCCAGCGAGCCCGCCAGGTGCGCTCGTTGGCGCCGCGCGTGCGGCGTGACTTCTGGCTCGAACGGGTCCCCGAGACCGCGGGCCGGTACCAACTGCGAGGAGTGACGGGCGTCATCTTCATGATGTTCGGGCTGATGAAGGCCTTCCACTTCACCCTGCCCATCCTCGTGGGAGCGCCGGGGCTGCACGTGGCGACGGGGGCGGAGGGCTTCGCGCGGTTGCTCGCGGCGCTCGGCAGCCCCTTCCCGTTGCTCAACGCGTGGATGGTCATCCTGATGGAGGTGGCCTGCGGGCTGGGGCTCATCCTCGGAGCGTGGACGCCGGCGACGCGGCTCATCACCCGGCTGTGCGCCCTGCCCATGGCGGTGGACATGATGGGGGCGCTCTCGGTGGGCGTGCGCCAGGTGAGGGGCATGCCGGTCGTGCTGGATGGGTTTCCGATCATGGACCAGTTCTGGCGGCTGCCGCTGGAGGTGAGCCTGCTGCTGGGCATGGTCTTCCTGCTGTGGAGGCCCGCGGCCCGGCAGGAGACGCTGCGCGCCGTGTCCATCCCCATGCATGAGTGACTCGGCTGCCCGCGGTGTCTGGTTTCGGGCTGTGCATGCGTTCAACCGGGAAACTCCAGGAAGGAGCTACAGGCCCTCCCTCCCACCCACCGAGCAGGGGACCAGGGTCACCCAGCCGTTGCCTACGGCGTGTGTAGCTTCACCCGCGCATCACACACCGCAGCAAGGAGGGGTCCATGACTCCAACGCTTACCACCAGCGCTTACGTGCTTCACAACCTCGGTCTCGCCGCGGGTTTCGGCGGCTCGCTCTTCGGCCGCGTGGCCCTCAATCCATCCGCGAAGCTCATCTCCGACAAGCAGGACCGGGCGAGGATCGTCAACGCGGCGTGGAACGGCTACAACATCATCAACGCCATCGGCCTGGGCACCACCGCCCTCACCTGGTTCGTCGGCCGCTCCAAGGTGCGTGGCCGCATCATCTCCGCCAGGGCGCGCAAGCTCGTCATCGCCAAGGACTTCCTGATGGGCGCCACGCTCGTCAGCGGCGTCATCAACCTCATCGGCGGTGGCATCCTGGCCCGGCGCGCGCTCCAGGAAGGCATCCCCATGGAGTCCGGCAGCAAGGCCGCGGAGGAGGCCCCCAGTGACGTGAAGAGCACCACGAAGCTCGTCAACTGGCTGGGAGTCTTCAGCCTGGCCTGCATGGCCGGCCTCATCGGCGTGTCCACCTGGCTGGACAACACGGCCCAGAGCAGCGTGAAGTGGAAGCTGCTCGCCCGCGCCCTGCCGTAGACATCCGCGAGCCACACACATCCATCCAGGGCCTCCGCGCGCACTCCACGAGCGGGGGCCTTCGTGTTTCCAGCACCACACAACCCCCGCGCCGATTCGAGCCGCTCCCTCGCCTGCCCCGCGGCGTGGGCGACGCGCGGGGCTGTCCTCCACATGACACGTGCCCCGGCTCCCCGCTGGCCCACGAGGTGCACACTCTCTTCAGCAACGGAGGGGATGGATGGCGGGACGGAGACGGATTCGGTTGCTGGTGTGTGCGTGGGCAATCCTCATGGCCGGATGCGGCTCCTCCGAGGACACGAGGGAAGAGACCTTCCCCGAGACCCCCGAGGCGCCCGAGGCGCCCCCGCCGGAGGACAACGTGGAGGACCCCCTGCCTGACGGAGGGCTCGAGGTGGCGCCCATCGGGGACGACCCCGAGAGCCAGCCCCGTCCGATGGCGCCCCTGTTCCAACCGGGCTTCCACCAGGCGCTGCGCTGGTCCTACAGCACGGGCAGCGTGACGTTCCGCCTGCGCGTGCCGGTGGGGCGGGCGGGACAGCGGGTGAGGCTCGCCTTCCTCGCGGGAGATGGGAACCTCGTGCTGAATAAGGCCACGGTCGCTCGCGCCGGAACGGAGGGCTCGCTGGCCTCCGCGCCGGTGACGGTGACGTTCTCCGGCGCGCCGGGCTTCTCCGTGGGCGCGAGCACGCGAGTGGTCTCGGATCCCGTCTCCTTCCCCGTGGGCTTCCGTGACGAGCTGGCCGTGTCCTTCGAGGTGCAGGGCGAGCTGGCGGTGAGCGCCATCGAGGCACTGCCCGGCAGCTACGTGCGCTCGGGCGCCTACGCGAGCGTCACGGACCCCATCGGAGGCACGCCCTGGGCCCGCGCGGTGGGACTGGCCACGGTGGACGTCGAGGGCCCACCCGCGCGCGCCTTCGTCGCCCTGGGAGACAGCATCACCGAGGGCTACATCACCGACCATGACGACACACGCCTGGCATGGCCCTCGGTGGCGGAGAAACAACTGGGCGTGCCGATCGTCAACGCCGGCGTGTCGGGCGAGGGCTTCTACGAGGAGCTGATGAACCTGGACCAGGAGGTGCTCTCCCTGGAGGGCATCACCGACTGCATCGTGCTGCTGGGCACCAACGACCTGGCCGGGCTGGACCTGGCGGGGTTGGAGTCGCGGATGAACACGCTCGTGTCGCGGCTCAAACCCTTCTGCCGCACGTGGGTGGGAACGCTGCTGCCCAAGGAGAAGAGCAACCACGGCGACTACGAGGTGGTGAAGCGGGACAGGCTGGCGTTCAACGCGTGGGTTCGCGCCACCTTCCCGGACCTCATCGACTTCGAGGCGGTGACTCGGCAGCCGAACAACGTGCACCTCTTCATCGACGGGCTGGAGGTGGACGGCATCCACCCGAGCGCCGAGGGGCACCGCGTCATGGCCGCCGAGGTGGTGCGAGTGCTACGCGAAGCGGGCGTACAAGCCGAGGAGGGCGTGCAGCTCCCCGCCGCGCCGCAGCCCTGAGAGCGGGCAGGCGGGCCCTCCTTCCCGAGCTTCCGTCATGAACCCGGACGAGCCCGCCCACGGACCGTTATCTCCGCCCGGTGCCGGACACCCGGCCTGGGACCATGACGAGCACCTGGTACGACGCAGTGGTGGTGGGCGCGGGCTTCGGTGGGTTGGCCGCGGCGCTCGAGCTCACCCAGCGCGGCGCCCGCGTGGCGCTCTGTGAAACCCTCAACTATCCGGGGGGCTGCGCCAGCACCTTCCGCCGGCACGGCTACTCCTTCGAGGCCGGCGCCACCCTCTTCTCCGGGCTCGGCGAGCAGCAGCTCTTCGGCCGCTGGGTGCGCCAGCTCGGGCTCGACGTGACGGTGGACTGGTTGGATCCGCTGGTGGAGCTGCGCACCCCGGGCATGCGGCTGGGCGTGTACCGGGACCGCGAGCGTCTGCTCGAGCAGCTCCGCGCCTTCCCGGATGCACCGGCCGATGCACTGCGGGACTTCTTCACGCTCCAGCAGCAGGTGGCCGGAACGCTGTGGCCCCTCTTCGATGACCCCACGCTGCTGCCACCGCTCGACCTGCGCGCACTGCTGCATCACGCCTCGCGCGCCCTGCGGTACACGCCCCTGGTGCGCTGGATGGGGAAGCCGCTCGGCGCCGTCCTGGAGCGCTTCGGGCTGCTGCGCTTCACGCCGCTGCGCACGTACCTGGACGCGCTCTGCCAGATTACCGTGCAGTGCAGCGCCACCGAGGCCGAGGCCCCCTTCGCGCTCGGGGCCATGGACTACTACTGGCGCGGCACGGGGCACGTGCGCGGAGGCATCGGCCGGCTGGCGAGCGCGCTCGCGGGGGCCGTCACCTCGGGCGGTGGCGAGGTGCTGTATGCCCACCGGGTGAAGTCGCTCGAGCCCGTGCCGGGAGGCTGGCGGGTGTCCTCGCGCCGGGGCGAGCTGCTCGCGCGCCACGTGGTGGCGAACGTGTTGCCGCAGGGGATGGTGCGGCTGCTGGGTCTTCCACCCGAGCGCGTGCCCTCGCGACTGCGGGAGCTGACCAGCCGCGTGGAGGAGGGCTGGGGCGCGGTGATGCTGTACCTCGTGGTACGAGCCCCCGGGGAGGCCTCGCCGGGCGCGCACCACCTGGAGCTGGTGCAGAACGAGCAGGCCCCCTTCGTCGAGGGCAACCACCTCTTCGCCTCGCTCAGCGGGGAGGCGGATACGGGCCGCGCGCCCCCGGGACACCGCACGTTGACGGTGTCCACGCATGTCCCGCTGCGCTCACTGAAGGGGAGACCCGAGGAGGAGCAGGCCCGCCTCGTCTCCACCATCCAGGAGCGGATGAGGCAGGGCCTCCGGCGCCTGGCCCCCGAGTGGTTGGCGGACGTGCAGCACGAGCTGACGGCGTCCCCCCGCACCTTCGAGCGCTTCACCCAGCGTGAGGCGGGTGCGGTGGGGGGAGTGCCGCGCCGGGCCGGGCTGCACCACTACCGCGCGCTGGGGCCCCGGCCGGCGATGGACGGGCTGTGGCTGGTGGGGGACTCGGTGTTTCCGGGCCAGAGCACGCTGGCCACGGCGCTCGGAGGGGTGCGCACCGCCGCGTGCATCGCGCGAGGCTGACGGATTTCCCCAGTCATTCCGACCACTTGCGCAGCACGGAAACCGAAAGAGGGCACGTCCGAAAATCGGCGGAAAATGAGGGAGGAAACTTCCGCCGGCTCCCTCCGATAATCCTTTTGTAAGCTGCACTGCCGCACACCAACCTCTTTCCCTGCTGGGAGATACCGCCATGGGCGTTACCAACGATTCCCTCAATGCCATCCGCAATGCCTCCACCGCGACCTTCAAGCAGGGCATCAACCAGGACCTGCTGGCCGGCCTCGAGGGCGCTGACCGCACCCGCATGGAGGCTCAGCTCAAGCTCCAGCAGCAGCAGGAGACCGTCGCGTTCGTCTCGAACACGCTGAAGAAGCTGAACGAGATCGCGATGAGCGTCATCAACAACATGCGCTAGTGGCTGGCGGCACCTCGCCGCTGTGCTCCGAGCCGGATTCGCATGGCCCCCGCCATCGCGAGTCCGGCTTCGTCGTTTCTGGCGAACCGGGGCTCAATCGCCCGCGAAGCGCACCCCCGCGGCCTTCGCCTCGGCCACGAGCCGGTCCACCTTCTCGAGGTAGGCCTCCATGTCCGCCTTCCGCTCGAGGCCCCCGGAGGACATGTAGCGCACGGTGCCGAAGATTTCGCGCTCGCCCCAGGGCCTGTCGTGCAGGCCGAACAGCCAGCCGATGTTGGCGTACGAGTTCGCGTCGCGCCCGTCGAGGAAGTACGTGTTGTTGAGCGCCAACGCCGTGCGCCAGGCGTGCTCGGGGGTGCTGCTCCACTCGAGGATCTTCTTCCCCCAGTACATGCGCATGGCGTTGTGCATGTAGCCCGTGTAGCGCATCTCCCGCATGGCGGCGTTCCAGTACGGGTCATGCGTGCGTGCGCGCTCAAGCTGCGCCTTCGTGTACGAGTGGTGCCGCTCGTCGCCCCGGTGCTTGTCGAGCGTCTTGCGAGCCCACTCGGGCAGACACTCGAAGGAGTCGTAGTGGGGCGAGTACTCGGCGAAGTTCTGCGCCAGCTCGCGCCGGACGATGAGCTCCTCGAGAAAGCTCTCGCGCTGGTTGTCCGCGACCTTCGCCTCGCGAGCGGCGAGCGCCACCTGCACCGGGCTCACCTGCCCGAAGTGGAGGTACTTGCTCATGTGAGAGACGTGCGTCGTCTCCGGGTGCGGCCGGCTCTCCTCGTACTCGGGGAGGTGCTCGGTGAGGAACCTGCGCAACAGACGCTTCGCCTCGCTCGTGCCGCCCTTGAAGATGTGGCTCACCGGAGGGACCGAGCGGTCCAGGTCCAGCGTCGCCAGCACCGCGTCGAGGTCCTCCAGGTCGAGCCCCTTCACGCCGAGCCCGAGTGAGTCCGTCTTGAGCGGCGTGGGCGCGAGCGCCACCAGGTACGCGCTCCAGAGACGATGAATCTTGGGACGGAGGGTGCGCGCGGCGTACTCGGCCTTGCCCGAGGCGGCCTCCACGGGCACCACCACATCGCCCTCGACCTGGACCACGAGACAGGGAGCCTGGTCCGCCACCGTCGTGCGCCACTGCTTCTGGTGGCGCAGGTAGCCGCGGTCACACACGACGAGCGCCGCATGCCGAGCGAGCTTCAGCGCCACCTCGGCCGGATTGCCGCGCTGGACCACGAGGGGAATCTTCCGGCGCGCGAGGGCCCGCTGCGTGTCCTGGAGCCCCTCCAGCATGAAGCGGTAGTGACGGACATTGGCCTCGGGGTAGCCGTCCATGAGTCCGAAGCCCACGAGCAGCGGCAACCTCGCCTCGTTGGCCCGCTGGATGGCGTACTCCAATGCGGGGTTGAACTCCGCGCGCTGGCTCTGCTGCATCCAGTAGAGGACGTAGTCACCGCTCCGTGACTCGCGGGTATTGAGCCGCTTGATGCGGCCCTCCTCGATGGTCCTGCTCGTCATGGCGCCCCTTGGGTCGGCGATTCCGTGCGCCTCTTCTACACCGGGCCAGCCGACACCACAGATCTCCCAAGGGGCTCGAAAAATCGAGAGGGCCTCCGGGACCTGGCGCCGCCCAAGTGCCCGAAGTCACTCAGTCTGTCCTTGCGCACGCGATTTGCTGACGTCCGCGGACACCTGCGCAAGGAGCGTGTTCATGGAAACTCGTCGGTACTGGCTTTCTCCCGTGGTCGCTGTCCTGGTGGTGCTCTCGGGTTGCGCCCAGGAGACCCCTCCCCCGGAGGCTCCGGGGAAACTCATCGCCTCGAATCTCCAGCGGGCCACGCCTGAAGTCCCCGTCGAAGAGCTGACATCGGCCGCCACCGGCAATACCGAGCTTGGCGTGGCGCTGTACCACCAGCTCGCGAGCCCGGGTCAGAACCTCTTCTTCTCACCGCTCAGCATCACCCAGTCCTTCGCCATGGTGTACGCGGGAGCCCGGGGCAACACCGCCGAGCAGATGCGGCAGGCGCTGCGCTTCAACCTGGCGCCGGAGCAACTCCACCCGGCGATGAATGCCATCGATCTGGCGCTCCACGGCCGGGCCGCGCGCACGCAGGGGGCGAAAGAAACCCCACCCGAGCTACGCGTGGTGAACGCCACCTGGGGCCAGCAGGGCCAGGCCTTCGAGGCGGACTATCTCGACGTGCTCGCCCAGCAGTACGGCGCGGGCGTGCGGGTGGTGGACTTCGAGAACGAGGCGGACTCCATCCGCCAGCGCATCAACGCGTGGATCGCCGGCACGACCAACGACCGCATCCAGAACCTGCTCCCCGAGGGTTCGGTGACGAGCGACACGCGCCTGGTGCTCACCAACGCGCTCTACTTCAAGGGAGCATGGGCCGAGCCCTTCGAGGCCTCAATGACCCGGATGGCTCCCTTCCAACTGCTGCAGGGCGGCACGCAGCAGGTGATGATGATGCAGCGCGAGGCCACGGTCCCGTACATGCGGAGGCAGGGCTTCGAGGCCTTCGCGCTCCCCTATTCGGGAGAAGCCTTCCGCATGGTGTTCATCGTCCCCGACAGCGGCCACTTCGCCGAGATCGAGGCGCAGCTGTCCGCGGGGTTCCTGGATGGCGTTCGGGGTGCGCTGGTGAACCGGAACTTCATGCTCGGCCTGCCCAGGTTCCGCGCGGAGACGGAGTTCTCCCTGGTCGAGCCCCTCCAGCAGCTCGGCATGGTGGACGCATTCAACCAGGTAAACGCCGACCTGTCGGGCATCTCGCGGCAGACGCGCCTGTTCATCACTGGCGCCCAGCACAAGGCCTTCGTGGCCGTGGATGAGGCAGGCACCGAGGCGGCGGCGGCCACCGGGGTCGTCATCGGAGTCGAATCCGCTGCTCCAGAGCCCCTCCTCGTGGATCGCCCCTTCCTCTTCCTCATTGAGGATGTGGAGACGAAGACCGTGCTCTTCCTCGGGCGTATCGTGAAGCCCTCATGAGCGTCACCCCCACCAGGGCAGCCACTGCGGACGTGAAGCATCGCGGACGGGTTGACACCCTTGCCGCGCATCACTCATTCGCCCCGTCCCCTCTTGCTCTTATCAGCACCCCGTTCACTCGTAGCGCTTGATATTCGAGGCTGTGAAACGATGCGACTGCGCCTGGTGCTGTGGGTTTCGCTGCTGACGCTGCAATTGCTCGCGACTGTCTTTATTCCAGACGCAATTGCTCCCGCGGTGGGCGGCTCGATCTACGCGCCGCTCATGGTTTTGCGAGCACTGGGCCTCCCCGTTTTCGCAAGAGGGAAATCGGGTGGATGGGCAGCTCCATCGCTGCTCGGATGGATCGCAGTGGCGGCCATCTGGGCAGCGGTGTGGTGGGGCGTGGCATCGCTCGTGAGCCGCCCCTGGGTGAAGAAACGAATCGCCTAGACCTCGAGGAGAGGGCGGGAGCGGCGCAAGGAAGCACCCACCGGACCCAGACATGGCCGTACAGGGTGAGCACCGCGGCGGCCTGTACTCCAGGAAGCCCACATCGCGCCCCAGCCGCCGCGACACCACTCCGGCGAACACGGAGTTGGTGGGACTGCCAATCTTGGTGCCGATACCTCCGATGCTGGAGCCGTAGGCCACCGCAAGCATCAGCGCCCCACCGAAGTGCTCCAGCTTCCGGCCCTCGGCGGCCTGGAGCTGGGCCAGCAGCCCCATGCCAATGGGCACCATCAACACCGCGGTGGCGGTGTTGGAAATCCAGAGCGACACGGCGATGGTGGCCACCAGCATTCCTGACCCAGGGGGACCTTCCCGTAGGCGGGGCCTACTTCGAATCTGGAGGTTCCAGTTCTTCCGGCAGGGGCCTCGGGACGAACTTCAATCCCTTCGGCATATCGTACACGACAAAACCCTGGTCAGCGATTTTAACGAGATCGCCATCCTTGGCATTTCCACTGGCAAGCCACTTGTCCGCTTCCTCCCTCGTCGCGAACGTTTGAGCAATGGTCACCGGCTTATAGGTGAAGAACCTCCGAAAATAATCGCGGTATTCATCCAGTTTCTGGATGTCGCGGAGGTAAAGCAACGCTACCGCGGCAATTCGGAGCGCCTCGTCTTCCGGCGTGCCCTCCGGGTACTTCACGCCCACAGTTCCGAGCGTCTTCATGACGGTGTCAACATCGAAGTTTGAATGATAGGTCATTGGTGCACCAGGCTAGAGGGCAAGCGGAGCCAGAATCAGCGCACCAGAGCCGCCAGTCGTAATGACGAAGGCAGCGCCAGCGATGATGACGACCGTACCAAGCGCCACTTCGGCTTTGTGCTCCCTGATCCATCCAACCGCGTCATCAACGCGCGAGAACTTCAGTTCCTTCGCCTTCTTCTCATTCTCCTTTTCGCATTCCATATACTGCTTGCGGCATTCCCTGGTGCAATACTCGTTATACCATTCGTCTCGTTTCGTGTGAGGCCATGGCAGAGTACGGGCGTTCCAACACTCATCGAAGCACTTGACATGCTCCGCATCGCAGTCGCGGAAGCCAGCGCCGCCAGTTCCGAGTGCGGTGCCGACCCCATGCGCATCATCGGAGATGACGTAGATTCGGTTTTCTGGCCGTTGCCCGTGGGCACATCCGATGCTGAGTACCGCCATGGCGGTCATCAAAACAATCAATCTCATCTCTTTGTCCGCCGCATACGCTTCCGTTTCACCTGCCTGCTCCTGCTCAACGGACCCTCATGCGGGCAGCCCGGTGTGAGGAAGGTGTACGGGTCCACGAAGGGCTGCGCGGAGCGGCCCACCGCGGCCAACACGCTGCCAGTGCCGAACACGCCCAGAGCCGGGATGAGCACCACCGGCAGCATGGCCGTCCATGTCATGGGAACGGCCTCGGTGAACCACCAGAGCGCCATCCAGGCGGCCACGGCGGGACGGTGACCCATGTCGGGAACCTCATGCAACCCGGAGGGAACGAGGTAGATGAGCGCAGCCACCACCGGACCGGCGATGCGTCCCCCCACTGCCCCGTCGTGCTTGGCGCGGCCCGTTGGTTCATGGAGCTTCACCTTCTGAAACGCGCTCCTACAGCCGGAGGAGGCTCGGAAGGACTCCTCCCAGTCCTCGGGCCGCATCATGTGCCCGGACTGGGGGAACTCGCGATAGCACAACCGCTCGGGCGCCCGGGCACAGTGGGGTTCCTGACATTCGTGAGAACTTCGCGCCGGGCAGGGGTGCACCACCGCATCCAGGCCCGCCGTTCGATCTACGAGCAGATGCTCAAGAAGTACGCTCGACTCCTTCGAGGCCTTCCGCGGGCTCATGGCGCTTCACCTTCTGGAACACGCTCCTACCCGTGAGGGGCCCGGGGCATGGCCAGGAAGCGGACCAGCCAGTCGGCGGCGTCCCGGATGGCCTCCTTCCAGTCCTCGGGCCGCATCATGTGCCCGGACAGGGGAAATTCACGGTAGCGCAGCCGCTCGGGTGCCTGGGCGTACAGAGGGGCCAGGCGCTCGTGGAAGCTCCGCGCCAGGCCGGGGTGCACCACGTCATCCTGGCCCGCCGTCTGGCTGAAGAGCGCCACGGGGAAGAAGCGCTCCGGATGAAGGTGGGAACTCTCGGGCAACGGGAGCGCCCACTCAGGCGAGCCATCTCCGGGCGATACCGTCTCAGGACGTTATAGGTTTCAGGAGGCCAGCACCGTCCAGTAGCTTGTGAACGCGCTGTGCGAGCTCGACGTGTTCGGGGTTGGCCACCGTGAGGAGTTCGGGCGTGAGGACGACGAGCGTGCCCTTGTCCTCCACCGGCTCGATATGCACGGGCGTTGGGAGAGGAGGCACCGTGCCCCGGCTACGCGAGAAATACATGATCCAGCCCACGAACGTCCCTGCGCTGCCCGTGGGGGTTACCTTGTCGCGGTGCATCGTCGAAGTAGCGATGGCGGAGTCCGGCTCCCAGGCAAGAGCCATGCTCCGCATGAGCCCCGTGAGAACGGGCACGGTCAGCACCCGCTCCGCGTTCGGCCCTCGGGTTGGCAGGTTGCAAACACAGACGTTGCACACCACGTCCGAATAGGCGCCGCATTTGAAGTTGAAGCCGCTGTCTTCGTAGTCGACACACACGCCATTCCACGCCCAGACAGAGTAACCCAGGTCCTCGAACTGCCGATCTCTGCCCCGACGGATGAGCTTCTCCAGCGCCATGCGGGTGGGCTCGATGGGGCGCTTCAGTGCGTCCTTGCGCGACCTGCCCTGTTGAAACCAGCGGGAGAAGGATGGGTCGACATTCGCCATGGCGGCCAGGAAGACTTCCGCCCGCCGGGCGCACTCCTCCGGCGACTCCTTCCGCGGCCCCCAATAGGCACCTGCATAGTACGACTCAATCCTCTGGAACGTCTCGGACATGGGCAACGCTTTCCCCTACAACGGCGGGGTATAGACCACTTCGATCCCGACCACTCCCTCGTTCTTGAACAAGAGTCGGATGGCCTCGGCGGTCTTCTCCTCCGCGATGTGCCACCGGATGGGGACACCCGTCCCCCGGGCGGCCTTGAGCTGGCGCTCAGCCTGGTTGACGAGGTCCCTTGCTCCAGAGTTCTTGAACCAGGTCTTGGGGTCCAGATTGTCGAGGAACTTGTTGGCGTAACCGGGCCCCTTGGCCTCCAGGAGCACGCCGTTCTTGAAGCCGTCGAACTTCACGCCTCCAGCCTTCGTGCTCATGCCTCCCACCCAGTAGGCATCGTCCGCCGAGCAGCCCGTAATCTGCTCCTGGTAGGCACGGGCCCGGGCGGACATGGACTCGTTGGCTGGCCCCCACTGACCCGGCCCCGGGGCGGGTGAGGGCGTTTGCCCTGCCGCGTTGACCCGCTGGAGGATGATGGCCGCTCCCGGCCCGCCACTCAGCACCGTGGCCACCTTCCCCACCGGCACCACGACGCGCTCCACCACCAGCGCGCCCTCGACCGAGAGGGACAACACCGGCACGGTGGCCTCCGCGCCCGCCAGCGCCCGCGTCAACGTGCTGGTGGCGCCCCCAGCGGTACCGAAGGTGACGATGAGGTGGGTCGTCAGTTTGGAGAGCGCCTTCACCTGCTCGCCCCGTGTCATGTACCGGAAGCGCTCGAGGTACTCGGGAGAGGAGGCAATGAGGGCCGCCACTCCCGTCGGCAGGTGTTTCAGCGCCGCGATGCTGTCCGACGGACGCGTCAGCAACTGGCCCATGGCGTGGTACAGCTCGACGAAGGCCTCCTCCGCCCCATCCAGTGTGCGGCTGATGGTGTCGGCGTCGTCGTACACCTCGGCCAGCCCGGGCCCTTCCATGATGGGGCGCAGTTGCGCATCCGCATTTCGGAAGACCCACCCGTTGCTGGAGTAGAAGCGGCCCAGCTCGAAGGGGCCGGCGCGGAAGGCTTCGTCCTTCCACTCCACCGGGCCCACCTTCTGCTGCGTGCGCCCGTTGAGTGTCCAGGCGAGATAGCCGTCCGGCCTCAGCACGGCCACGCTCCTGAAGCGCTCCACCCGGCGCAGCAGTTCCTCGCGGGAGACTTCCCCTCCCTCCAGCACCTCGCGCAGCAGGTGTCCGATGGCCATGCGCGGCGGGAACGAGGCCAGCGTCACGGGCTTGTGCAGCAGCACGGCCAGCACCCGGGCCGCCTCCTGGGGCGTGAGGGGAGCGCCTCGCGGGGGCTCGTCGTTGACATTGTCCAGGCCCGCGAGCAGCAGCAGACATTCGAAGGCGTCCACCCGCTCGGCGCCGCTGACCACCGCGCGCGCGGCAATTTCGGCCGGACTCATCATGGCTACCTGCGAGCCTGGTACGATCGCCCCCTGGCGGCGGAGCATCCGCACCGATGCACCCGGACCCATGGGCGCGCGCTGGGAGTCGCCGCGAACATCGTCGGCCAACGCGGGCCTGGATGCAGCACGAGGGCTGTAATCCAGGGGAATCCCACGTCCAGGCGGTGGAGTCACCGGGGCGCAGCCGGTTGCCAACACGGAGGAATACAGCAGTAGGGCCACCCACTTCCGCACTGTCTCAGCGGACATGATCCACGCGCCCCTCTCCGCGCTCCCAGCCACAACCGGGGGGCCCAAGTCGAATCCGTTGACCCCTTCCGCGGGTATCCGTCATGTGTTCCTCCTCGCGCCTTCTCTTCTACACGGAGCCGGCGGACTCAAGGAGGGCGGTACGTTCACCTGTCCACGCCGAGTCGCGTTCGCTGCCCTTCTGTCGAGTTCTTTGACACCATTTCCGCATCGAACCAGTGGTTGAGGGCTCAAGCGCGAGGCATGATGGCGAAGGGGCCGCCATGAGGTGGTCGCTGCGTCTTCTGGGGACACACCATGCGGATCACTGCTCTGGCGCTCACCAGCATCCTCCTCGCTGGCTGCAACAGGCAACAG
Organism: Vitiosangium sp. GDMCC 1.1324; assembly: GCF_003044305.1. Taxonomy (GTDB): domain Bacteria; phylum Myxococcota; class Myxococcia; order Myxococcales; family Myxococcaceae; genus Archangium. The sequence goes on from NZ_PZOX01000026.1 coordinate 106,815, forward strand.
ACTGCAGACGCACCCGCTCGGGCTCCGACCGGTACCTTCATCCACAAGAAAAAGCCTGACGCAGATCTCGCGAAGCATTTACTCCAGGGCCTGGCGTCGAGCCGCAAGACCACTCCGGACGAGCAGAAAGCGATCGCACATGCACTGGTCGCCGCGAAGGTGATCGGCAAGCCTTTCGTGCGGGAGGACTACTCGAGCTTCTATACGCCGCTCAGTGATATCGAACTATTCGGCCGGAAGGTGCTTGCCGTTGAATATGAGTACATCGAGGAGTGGATCGGCTGCTGCGTCACCAACGGGTTTGCGGTGCTACTACCGAATACCCCGGGCGACGATGCCGCTCTCGATCGCTTCGCTCGCGAGAACAACTGCAAGGTGCGTGTCGGGAAGGACGTGATCTACGTTCCTGGTGCATGGGACTCGCAGAATGAAGCGGGCAAATTCATCCAGCTGTCGTGCAAGGACTCGGATTCCTACGCCGAGGAAGGAAGCGAGGAATGAGTCGATTTCGCCAGCCGCAAGGCTGAGTCCTCCATGCCGGAGCAATGCTGCTGGAGCTGGCGGCCACTGGCTCATGGGCATCTCCTTCTGGAACTCGCACCTACCCGGGAGGGGCCCGGGGCATGGCCAGGAAGCGGACCAACCAGTCGGCGGCATCCCGGATGGCCTCCTCCCAGTCCTCGGGCCGCATCATGTGCCCGGACAAGGGGAATTCGCGGTAGCGCAGCCGCTCGGGCGCCTGGGCATACAAGGGGGCCAGGCGCTCGTGAAAGCTCCGCGCCGGGCCGGGGTGCACCACGTCATCCTGGCCCGCCGTCTGACTGAAGAGCGCCACGGGGAAGAAGCGCTCCGCATGAAGGTGGGGACTCTCCGGCAGCGCGAGCGCCCACTCCGGTGAGCCGAGCAGCGCCACCGCCGCTCGCAACCTCCGGTCCAGCAGGAGCGCCCGGTAGGTGATGAACCCGCCCTGGGAGACACCCGCAATCCCCAGCCGCTCCGGGTGGGCTCCGAGCGACACGAGCGCATCGAGCACCGCGGGCACCTCGTTCGCGGTCGCCTGGACCACCTGGAGGAACTCCTCTTCCATGCGCGGGTTGCCGTGGGCGAAGCGCGCGTCGAAGTCCGGGTAGCGCCGTTCGCCCTGCCCCACCACGTCGATGCCCACCGCGAAGAGTCCCCGCTCCGCGAAGACGCCCAGCTCGCGCTCGTTCACCTCCTTGAACCCGCCGAGCCCATGGAAGAAGAGCACCACGCCACGGCGCAGCGCCTCCTCTCGCGAGCCTTGGTGGACGGCCAGCGCGGGCGCTCCCGCGAGCGACATTCTCGATGAGTGGAGGCTCATGCTGCCCGCAGTATCACCCAGCCAGGCTCCCGCGCGACCGCTCCCTCGGCTGGCGTGGTGTGAAGGCGCGAGCCGCAACCGCCCGCACGCCCAGGCACACTCCCCGTCCTCCCGAGTGAAAGTACGGCGGAGGACGGCTACAGTGCGGCCATCCGCGCGTGACACCGCGCCCTCTTCCCCCGCCCACTCCGGGTCAGGTTCTCAGGACATGGTCATCCCCCGCTTCGTGGAAACCCTCGAGCTCAACAACGCACTGCTCGTCGGTTCCTCAGTACTGCTCTCCCTGCTCGCCATCTGGTTCGTGCTCGTCACCTCCAGCTTCCTGCTCCACCAGGGCATCCGGGCGAGTGGTATCCAGTCACTGGCCTCCCTGGGCGAGAGCCTCTACAAGCGGGGACGGCTGCTGGCCGCCCTGCTCTCCATCCCCGTCGTCCTCGCCGGCATCGGACTGCTCGGCTACGCGCTCTGGAGGGGAACCGATCTCCAGCCCTGGTTCGACCGGGCCCTGCAGGAGCTCACCCCCGACATCCTCAAGGCCCTGGGGCGCGGCGTGGGCCTCGTGGTGTTGATGGTCATCGGATTCTACGCGCTGCAGCGCAGCGGCCGGCGTCTGGTGGTCCGCATCGAGCAGATGGTGCGCGAGCGCCAGCTCCACGAGGCCCAGCGCGTCCACGTGGAGAAGCTCCTGGTGTATCTGCCCTCCGCCATCAACTTCGCGGTGGCCAACGCCGTGGTGCGTCTGGCCATCTCCGCCCTGGACCTCCCGGCCGCCGTCGAGTGGCTCATCACCACCACCCTCTACATCCTGCTGCTTGTCACCGGCGGGCGGACACTCGTGTACCTGCTCTATTTCCTGTCCGAGCGGGTGGTGGCCTCGTGGGAGGACAAGAGCAAGGGCACGCGGCTCGAGGAGTACTACGCGGCCCTGCGCAGGCTGCTGCCGGTGGGCCAGAAGAGCCTCGAGGCCATCACCTATATCTCCGTGGCGACGCTGATCGTCCGCAAGTTCCAGACGCTGGAGCCCATCGCGCCCTATGGGCCCATCCTCATCCGCGTCGTCTCGATGTTCTTCGCCGCCAGCGTGCTGGTCGAGCTCGGCCGCGTCATGGTGGCCCGGCTGCTGTCCTCCAGCACCTCCGCTACCGATGATGTGCAGCGCCGGCGCCAGACGTTCGTCAGCCTGCTGCAGAGCATCATCAAGTACATCATCTACTTCTGTGTCTGCATGATGGTCCTCAGCGATTTCGGCGTGGATCCAACGCCCATCCTGGCGGGTGCAGGCATCGTGGGCCTCACGGTCGGCCTGGGGGCCCAGACCATCGTGCAGGACCTGCTCAACGGCATCTTCCTCCTGTTCGAGGATCAGATCCTCAATGGGGACTACGTCCGCATCGGCGACACCGAGGGCCTGGTGGAGGAGATTACTCCCCGGGTGACGCGCATCCGGGATCGCTTCGGGCGTCTGCACATCATGCGCAATGGAGAGATCAAGAACGTCATCAACTACAGCCGGGGGTGGACGATGGCCGTGGTGGAGATGAGCGTGGCGTATGAATCGGACTTGAGGAAGGCGCTCCGGGTCATCGAAGAGGCCGGTGCGCGGCTGCCCGAGCTGCTCCCGGGCAAGGCCATCGAGACGCCCAAGGTCATGGGCATCGAGACCATTGACGACAGCTGCCTCCGGGTTCGCATCGAGACGAAGGTGGCGCCCGGGTGCCACTACGAGGTGAAGCGGGCACTGCATCTGATGTTGGTGGAGAGCTTCAACGCCCACCAGCTGGAGATTCCCTACCCCAAGGCCGTCGAGATCTCGGGAGATCCGGCACCCGAGCCAGCCGGGGAGAAGGAAGCGGCGTGAGCGCTCCTCGGCGAGGAGCGGTTCATGCCTTGCGCCGGGGAACTCACTGGGAGAACGAACTCACGATGCCGCACGGCTCGCATGCGACGCCGTACAGCATGCCCGTGTCGGAGAAGCGCGAGTCCGTGTCCCGCACCTGAGCGGTGGCGGACATGGGCTCGCCGCAGCGCGGGCACGCGTGAATCTCCGGACCCTGAACCCACGTGGGAGCTCCGCCCAGCCGGTGGTGCCGTACCCGTTTGCTCATGAAGATCGTCCGCCAGGTGCGCCCCGGCCCCAATCCCACCCGCTGCAGCGCGGGAGGCACCACGCGCCGATTGACCGGGTAGCCGCCGTCCGTGCCCAGCCCCCGCACCGTTCCAATCCCCGAGACCTCGACGTGGACGCGCCCGCCTCCCACGATGCAGATGAAGCAGGTGGGCAGGCGCGCGGGCCAGGGCACTCCCCGTGGAGCCTCACCGTCGAGCAGAAGCGCATCCACCAGCTCGTTGCCACACTTGGGGCAGGACGCTCCGGCGATGGGGTTCCACAGCGTCCCGTGGGCCACGGGAGGCTCCGCCACCCCATCCGGACTGGCATTCGCCGGAAGCACCTCCAGGCACGTGGACGAGAAGGAGCGCACCACCTTGCCGGTGGAACGCCGCACCACACCTGCGTGGGCCAGGAGCACCAGCGCCTCCTGCAGCTCCGGCGTCTCGAGCGTCGCCAGCCACGACTCGAGCATCCGCAGCGCCTCCGCGCGTCCCGAGCGCGCGAGCGCCAGGGCGGCCGCGGCCATCGGGTCACCCGGAGCACGCTCCTCCCGGAGCGCGTCCTGATGAGACATCACCGTGCCCACCGGAAGCCGCTTCCGCTGCGAGTGCCAGCCCGGTCTCAGCTCGGCCGCCAGCGGGAGCACGTACTCCAACGGAGCGTCCCACCAGGCCAGGGATTCGGGCTCGCGCTCGCGTGACAGTTCCCCGAGGTATGGGTGGAAGAGCGTGGGGTCCATCTCCACGAGGATCGAAAACGCCTCCTCGAAGAGATGGGAGCTCCGCCGCAACGCCATCACCTCCTCGGCCAGCCGCACGCGCTCCTCGGAGGTGAGGGCCTCATAGTCCTCCGGCTCCGGCTGCTCGGGGAGGCCCAGCCGCTCGAGCACCTCCACCTCCAACTGCAAGCGCGCATCTGACGCAGCCGCCTCCTCCCAGATCTGGCTGAGCCGGTCCTTCTCCTTCTGTCCGGAGCGGTTCACCACCTTGGCGCGCTCGCCCCGGCCGAGCGGATCCGGCTGCGTCTCCACGAGCCACACGCTCATGCCCTGCTCGGGGTCGAAGTCGGTACATGCCGAGGCTCCAAAGCGAACCTCGATGCCCTCGGCGGTCCGGAGGGTACCGACACCATCCCGGGGGTTCCACGCGGCGACCACGGCCTGGGTGGGAAGCTGGAGCGTGCTCATGAGCGGAGAGGGTAGCTCAAGGATCGACGGTGATGGGCACCTCGAGCACCGTTTTGATCCGTATCCGCATGTCCGGGACGTCATCGATGGGGCTGGCCCAGAGCGAGAACTCGAGGATTGCCGGACCGGCGGACACCCATCTGTCATACAGGGTCACGTTGTATGACAATTGGTTCGTTTCAACCATCCATGCCTGTGCTTCGAAGGCCTCCACCATGTTCACGGAGAAGGTGGCGGATTCGTCGTCGGCGGTGGGCCGGGTCCAACGGACCTCGAAGGGCGACTCGAGCTTCACATGGCTGCCAGGCGCGGGGGAGGTAAGCCCGATGCTGCTCGGGATGGTCAGTGGGCGATGGTACGAGTTCCCGCCCCAGACGATGTCCAACGGCACCGTCCCCCCGTCGAGCAGCGGCGCCATGTCGGCATCCAGGAGCTCGTAGTCCCAGGTCTTCGGGTTGTACGTCAGGGCTCGGCCGCCCAACGTCACCTGCGCGTCCTTCACGGTGAAGTGGGTGTCGCCATCCTTGAGCTCAACGGCCACCTGCGCCCGGTCTCCTCTGCGCTTCACGGTGACGTCGAGCTCGAGGCCCACCTTTTCAGGTGGAGGCTCTTCGGCATCCGGGTCCGCCAGGCCAGGAATGCCACACAAACCACCCGTCACCTGCGAGTCCACGCCATCCCAGAGCCCCTGGCACACGAGCAGGTCCATCAGCGGACCACCGGCCGAGAGTTCCAGCGGGATGGGCTCGGACAGCGGCAGGGACTCGGATTCGTAGCCTGCCCATTTCAGCAGGTTGAAGCCCGGCTTCAGCTCCATCCCGGGCATGAGCGTCCTCGCCCGATTCGTGTACACGAGCGTGTGCATCACGTCTGCGTTGAACACCATCGTCGAGCCGAGTACCCGATCGACGGGGCTACCCGTGGGGGGGATGGTGTCGAGCTTCCCGTTGCCGTTGCCATCCTGGTACGCGATCAGGATCCCCGTCGCCAACTGGTTCTCGGTGCCGTCATCCGAGACCCAGCTCGCGCTCTGGGGAGGCCGGTAGATGTGAAAGCGGAAGTTCGCGGGGAAGGTCCCCTCATAAGGGTAGTCCTCGGCGACGACAGCCGTGGAGTCGGGGGGGGCATTCAAGAAGGTGAGGGGGACGATGAACCATCGCGAGTACCAGACCAGCGCGATGCGCACCGGCCCGTTGATGGTCGTACCAGGGGCCAGGGTCATCTGGCCCTCCAGCGTCAGCAGGGGCTCGCCCTGGTAGTCGGCATCCACCGTGCTTCCGCAGGCGGAGACGGCGAGCAGCAAGGCAAGCAACAGGCCCGGCGTGTGGTGTGCTCTCGGATTCATGATGTGCTCCGGAAGTCCTTTCGTGTTTCAGCGATTGAGGGTGAGGCCGCACTGGTCCGCCGGCGGCGGGTTCTCCTTGAGCCAGAGCCCCTCGCAGACAAACGCATCGAACTCTGGGCCGCCCGCGAAGAGCTGGAGCGGAATGGGCGTGGACAGCGGCACGGGCCCATTGGACTCAGACAGCTCCAGCAGGTTGAAGCCCTTGCGGATATCCCACTCGGGCAGCGCCTCCTCCATATAGTAGGCCGCGTATTTCTGCGCCTCGGGGCTCACCCACCACTGCATCGAGGTGCCAACAATCCTGTCGATGGGCTCGCCCGCGATGGGAATGGTGTCGAGCTTTCCATTGCCATTCAGGTCCTGGTATGCGAGCAGGATTCCCATCGCGCATTTGGTGGTGATGTCATGCTTTCCGAAGGGGTACATCGCCGCCTCCGGGGGCGGCTGGTAGACGCGGAACTCGAAGTCCGCGGATGCGCTGCCCTGGAAGACGGCCTCGTCGTTGACGATGGCCAGGGGTTGGGACATCTGATAGATGTCCTCCCGGCCGAGCGGGTTCGCGTACCAGCCCATCGCGAGCCGCACGGGCCCGTCGAGGGTGACGCCAGGTGCCGGGAACAGCGTGACGTTCAGCGTGAGCAAGGGCTCGTGCGGAGTGTTCGGATCCTCCGGAGGTGGCTTCTGGGACTCCACCGGAACGGGCTGCTGCGCCTCCTCGGGAGCCGGCTCCTGGGAGGTGCTGCCTCCGCAAGCGGAAGCAGCGAGGAGCAGGGTGAACCGCAGGCCCCGTGTGATGAGCAGGCTCGACTTCATGATGTCCTCCAGGGTCTTTCCAATGCGAGGCCCCGGGAGTGGGGCGCTCTGGATGGAGGAACCGGACGAGCCCTCGAAAATGGGAACCGTCCTTTTCGCGTCTGTTTTCAGAACCGCCAGCCGGCTCCCGCGGAGACGAGTCCCCCGGGACGCACGGAAGGCTGCTGCTCCGAGGGCAGATAGCGCAACAGGAGCTGCCCCTGCACGAGCGCGAAGGAATGGCCCCAGAGGGGAATCTCCACGCCCACCACGGGCCCCACGGCCACACCGAGCGCCTGGCGCGGCGCGAGGGGCGCGGCACCGAAGTTGTCCTGGATCTCGTCCTCGGCATCGCGGTGCAGGGACTGCCTCATGCCGGTGAGCTCCACCGAGAGCCCCAGGTGCGGCACGAGCGCCCACTCCATCCAGCGGTACCCCGCTGAGACGCCGAGGCCGAGCGCACGCTCGGTGATGTCGAGCGCCACGCCCCGGTAGGACGCACCCGTCGCGGTGAGCGTCCCCAGTGCCCACCACGAGCCCCAGGTGTGGCGGTAACCGAGCCCGCCCGCAAGCCGGAGGCCCGAGCCCCGCACGGGTGCGCTCTCCAACCGCGCCAAGCCCAGCAGCGCGGAGTTGCGCAGCGCCACGTAGCCGCCCTTCAACGCCACCTCCGTGAAGCGGCGCCAGACGAGCTTCTCCTCCTGCACCCGGCGCTCGCCTCCATAGGGCAGTTCCACCTCCAGGAGGCCGGTGCTCTCCCCCGCCCGCTTGCGCACGAGGTAGCGGCCCGGGGGCACCGCGAGCCGCAGCGGTCTCCCGGACTGCTTGTCCACCTCGGCCACCACATCCGAGCGCGGCTGGCTCGCCACCACGAAGCGCCCCGAGGCCGCGGACGGGAAGACGAGCGCGCTGCGCGCGACATCCGGCTCGGTGAGGATGAGCTCGCCCGTGCCCGACAGGTCCCAAGCGTAGGCCGGGTGTTGCCCCGCGCTGCTGGAGCCCGCCACCGTGCGCCGGTAGGCATAGGCATACGCCTCGGAGAGAGAGACCTTGCCATCCCCCTCCGCGTCCGCGTCTCCTCGCAGGCCGGTGAGCAGGTGGTGTGTGAAGAGCGAGCCCTTGAGCGAGTCCCACTCCTCGGAGCTCTCCCCCGGTCCGCTCGAGGAGATGATCACCTGGCCGCGCAGGGGCAGCCGCTCGAGCGACACGTCATAGGCGGGCGCGGCGCTGCCTCCCTTGCGCTGCGCGAGGGTGCCGCTCTCACAAGCGTCCACGATGACCACGGCCAGCCGCGCGCCGATCTGCCGGGTGGTGTCGCGCAGCTCGGCGAGCGGCAGCCCGGTCCCGGCCAGGTGCAGCACTCCAGCCCTGGCGTGCGAGGAGACGTAGACCACGAGGACCACGTCGTTGCCGGAGGATCGGAGCTCGGCGATGCGGCCCGCCACCTCCGCCAGCCTCTGGCGCACCACCGTGGCCGTCGGGTCCACCAGGAGGTAGGCGCGATCCGTGCGCACACCGCCCAGCTCGATGAACAGCCGCCGGACGCGCTCCGCGTCATCGTCCGCGAAGCTGAGCACCGGGTCCTCCGGCGCGCCCACGTTGGCGCCGATGGAGACCAGCAGGCGGACCGTCTCGGCCGGAGCGCGGGCCGGGAGCAGGAGCAGCAACACCCCCAGCGGGAAGAGGAGCCACGAACGCAGCGGATGTCTCATCATTTCGGTTTCTGGAGGCGGAGCACGCTCACGCGGCAGTCGGGGCAGGAGAGCGAGGGTTCCGCGCGGCCCGCTTGCGTCCGGAGTTGGGCGAGCAGGGGCGCGGCGTCCAACGGGCGGGGAGAGAAGATGGCGAAGAGCCACTCCGGGCCGGGCGCGTCATCGAGGACCACGCTGCCCGGAAGGAAGTCCCGATGCAGCGCCGCCACCGGCACCGAGGCCCCTCCTCCGAAGGGGTGGAAGACGCTCGCCATACCGCGGCCGTCCAGCTCCAACACCAGCAGGTGGCCGGCCTCGGGCGCCTCGTACGCGAAGCGCAGCGCATCCCCGGTGCGGACTGGACTGTCCGGCCCGAGCAGCTCGGGCGTACCTCCTGCCCTGGCCGCCACCACCCTGAACTCGTTGCCCTTGTAGTTCACGCCACTCCCACTCGGGAGGACGCGCGGCATGAGCACCACCAGCGCGAGCACCGGCACGCACACGGCCAGCACGGGCACCAGACGGCGCCAGAGGGCGGGAGCGGGCCGGGTGGCGGCGCGGCGCTCGAGCTGACGCAGGAAGCGCTCGGAAGGGCGCGCTCGCAGGAAGGCGTCGCGGGCCTCGGTGAGGGCCGCGAGCTGGCCACCGCAGGTGGGACAGCCCTCCACGTGGGCGCGAGGGGACTCGGGAATCTGCTCACCGGCGCTCAGGGCCTCGAGCACAGCGGCGGGCGGGCACCCGGGGCCTCGGGGCGAAGGGGGAAGGGGCGGACTCATCGGCTCTCCTCGGTGCGGTGTCCCTGCCAGAGCTGGCGGATGCGTTCCTCGAACAGCTTGAGCTTCTTGCCCACCGTGCGGCGGGAATAGCCCGTCTGCTCGGCGACCTCCTCCTGGGTGTAGCCGTCCAGGAAGTGCAGTACGCCAATGGTGCGCGTCTTGCCATCGAGCTGCCGCAACGCCACGCCCAGCAACGCGCGGCGGTCGGCATCATCGGGCGAGCCCTGGCCGTGCGCCTCCAGGGTGGCGAGCTGGGCCTCCTCGGCCACGGGCTCGCGTCCGCGCCGCTCCACCAGGTCGAAGCAGCAGCGCGCGGCGACGGTGTAGAGCCACGCCAGCAACGAGCCTTCCTCCCTGGGCGGGCCATAGCGCCGCACCCGCAGGAAGGTCTCCTGCAGGGCATCCTCGGCGTCCTCCGGGCGGCGCACCAACTGGAGGCAGCGCCGGTGCACCAGGTAGCCGTATTGCTCGTACAGCCGGGCCAGCCATGCGTCATCCATGCCGCGGGGCTCCGAGCAGGTGGGACGGCGGGGATTTTCGGGCACTCGGGTGCAAGACGCTCTCCTCCACAGGAGAGACCGGCCAGAGGCCGGAAAATGGGAACTGGAATCGGAAGCGAGACTCGAACGTGTGGGTGGACGTGAGCGCGCGCCTGACCGAGGCGCTTCTCTACGGGACGATGGTGCGCTTACGCTGCCAGGCGGACTCGAACTCCGCGCGGTCGATCTCGAAGGGCAGGAAGCCATCCTCCTCGAGGTCGAGCGTGGTATGGGCCAGGCCGCCGTAGCGGTCCTCGGGCCGCGCCTCGTCGTACTTCAGCACCGAGCCGTTCTCGAAGACCGTGAGCTGACGCGAGACACCGCCCTCCGCGTCCACCTCGAGGTACCAGACCGATGTGCCCCAGTGGTCGTACTCGTCACCCCGGGACTCATCCCAGGGCCGCTTGAAGTATCGCATCCGCTTCCGAGTATAGGGGCAGGAGCGCCGGAGCACCTGCACCACCTCGGGACGCGCCGAGCCATCCAAAAAGCTGATGGCTCATCCCATCTCCCGTCTGGTTTTCCGAGGGCTTCGGGTGCATCCAGGGAGCATGGATGCTCTCGCGAACACGCCCCCTCCCCTATCCCCCGAGCGGCCTGACCGAGGTGTGGGTCATGTGCTGGTGCCCCTCGGAGCGGCGGCCAGTCTCCTGCCCTTCGTGTCCACGGGCGCCGCCCTGGTGGCGGGTATCCTCGTGGCCCTGCTCGTGGGCAACCCCTATGTGGAGTGGACCCGCCGCGCCACGCATCCCCTACTGTCGCTCGCGGTGGTGGGGCTCGGCGCCAGCATGGACCTGCGCGTCGTCGCGGCCGTGGGCATCCAGGGCGCCGGCTATACGGTGGCCAGCATCACCGTGTGTCTGCTGCTCGGAGCCCTGCTCTCCCGGGCGCTCGGCGTCTCCCGCGAGGCCGGCCTGCTCATCAGCGTGGGCACCGCCATCTGCGGAGGCAGCGCCATCGCCGCCATGGTGCCCGTGCTCCGCCCCAAGGAGCACGAGGTCTCCGTCGCCCTGGGCACCGTGTTCCTGCTCAACGCAGTGGCCCTCTTCGTCTTCCCCGCTGTGGGGCACACCGTGGGGCTCGACCCGAGCCGGTTCGGCCTGTGGAGCGCCCTCGCCATCCACGACACCAGCTCCGTGGTGGGCGCCGCCATGCAGTACGGCCCCCAGGCGCTCGAGGTCGCCACCACGGTCAAGCTCGCACGCGCCCTGTGGATCGTCCCGCTCACGCTCGGCATTGGTGCGTGGCGGAGCCGCCGGGGCGAGGCATCGGAGCCTCGCGGCAAGGCGCGGTACCCCTGGTTCATCCTCGGCTTCATCGCCACGGCGGCGCTCGTCACCTGGGTGCCAGCGCTACGGCCCATGGGGCACCACGTGGCGAGCGCCTCCAGGCAGGTGCTGGTGCTGACGCTCTTCCTCATCGGCGCCAACCTCACGCGCGGAGCCATCCGCTCGGTGGGTGTGCGGCCGCTCGCGCAGGGCGTGGCCCTGTGGGTGTGCATGGCGGGCCTGAGCCTGGGTGCCATCGTCCTCCACCTCGTGGGGTGAGGCGCGCTCAGGGGTGCAGCAGGGCCGGTGGTGAGGCGCGCGCATGGCGCAGGAAGCGGCCCGCGAGTCCTGACGGCGCGTCCACCGGCAGCACCCACGAGAAGGCGCGCTCCACGCGCAGGCCCGGGATGGGCAGCACCCGCAGCCGGCCCTGGGCCAGCTCGCCCTGGATGCTCCACCTCGACAGGAAGCCCACGCCCAGGCCGAGCATCACCGCGCCCTGGATGGCCTCGTTGCTCCCCAGTTGCAGGTCCCCCGCCTGCGCTCCGCGACGCACGCCCGCCCGCCGCAGGGCGCGCTCCAGCACCGCCCGCGTCCCCGAGCCCGGCTCACGCCAGAGGAGCGGCACGGAGCGAAGCGACTCCACCGAGCGCACCCGCAGCAGCTCCGCCGGAGCCTGCGCCGAGACGACGGGCACCAGCTCGTCATCGAGGTAGCGCTCCAGGCGGATGCCAGCGGCGCGGGCATGCCCCTCCACCAGTCCCAGGGGCGCGCGGCCCTCGCCCACCCAGCCGAGCACCTGCGTGGTGTTGCCCACCTCCACCCGCACCTGCAATCCCCGGTGGACGCGGAGGAAGGAGGCCAGCAACTGCGGCACCACGGAGCTGGCGACCGTGGTGCTCGTCGCCAGCACCAGCTCTCCGCCCGTCTCTTCCTCGCTGGAGATGGCGAGCGCCGCCTCGTCCAGCAGTTGGTGGACGCGCTGCGCGTACTCCAGCAGGGCCCGGCCCGCCTCGTTGAGACGCACGCCCCTCGCGGTGCGCACCAGCAGGGGCCGGCCACACTCCTGCTCGAGCTGACGCACCTGCGCGGAGACGGCCGGCTGCGACAAGTGCAGCAGCCGCGAGGCCGCCGACACCTGGCCCGTGGTGGCCACCACGCGGAAGACTTCGAGACGGCGCGGATCAAGTCGTGTGGACAGGCAGTGTCCTCCTCGGTCCAACACCTTTAGTCCGCCTGGGTTCCCCCTGCTACGCCGGAAGCCCGCCCGGCTGTAGGCTCGCCGGACCATGGCCCGCCGCAAACAGGTGGATGAGACCACCGCCCGCGTCCGCAATCTGATCGCCCTCGATGCCGCCAACATCATGCGAAGGCTCGAGGCCCGCCGCAGCGAGATGTTCGTCCTCTTCTCCCGGCTGCGCAGCCGCGAGCCCATGCTCAGCACCCTCGCCACCCGCTATTCCACGGCCACCTTCCATGACCTCGTGAACCTGCCCGCTCGCGAGCAGTCCGTCGTGGACCAGTTCTACGAGTGCCTCGACACGCTGCGCTGGTACTTCACCTATACCGAGGACATGCCCAGCACCGCCCAGCAGACCTTCACCACGCTGCACCGCCGGCTGGAGGAGGCCCACCGCCAGCTCGTCGCCACGCTCGGCCATCCCGTGTCCCCCGATGGCACCGTCGTCGTCGAGGGCGAGGTGCTCCGCCGCGAGGACAAGCGCCTCACGTGAGCCGCGCCGTCACGGCGCGCAGCAACTGGTAGCCTTCAGGTGTCATCCAGGCTCGAGGGGAGCCGTCACGAAGGGAGTGACATGGACGTCCGGGAAGTGTCGCGCGGGGAGATCAAACTGGTGGGCCTCGAGGTCGTGGGCCGCAGGCAGGAGCTGAGCCAGCGAGTGCCCATGGCCTGGCTGGAGCTGACGCGGGGACTGGAGGCCATCCGCCACAAGGTCGACCCGGCGCTCTTCTACGGCGTCAGCCCCGAGTCGGACCACCTCCACGGCGGACAGAGCGGCGTCTACTCCTATTGGGTGGCCACGGAGGTGTCCGCGTTCGAGTCCGTTCCCGCCACCATGACGACCCTTCTTGTGCCGGCCCAGCGCTACGCGGTCACGACGTGCAAGGGAGGCGCGGAGCAGATCGAGCCAACGTATATCGGCCTCGCACAGTGGCTCGCGGCGTCTGGCAGCAAGACGCGGGCCGACGCCTACGCATTCGAGCTGTATGACGTACGCCGCCAGCGCCCGACTCCGCCCTACGAGCGCTTCGACTACGACATCTACAGGCCACTCGAAAGCGTTGCTTGAAACAGGCTCGCGTCCTGGGGCAAACGGGGCTCCCCCCAACCGGGCCTTGTCGAAAGGCCCGTCATCCAAGAGGTCGCCCCATGAAGCGTCTCGTTCCCGCCCTCGCCGTGCTGGCCCTCGTGGCCGGCTTCGCCGCTCCCGCCCAGGCCCAGGTGGAGCTGCACGAGGTTGCCCTCAGCACGCAGCTCGCCTCCACGGTCACCACCATCCAGCCCCAGTGCTACTACTGCACCTCGCTGACGGTGACGGCCTTCGCGGTCGACTCGTCCGGCGCCATCTCGCAGGAGGATGCCACCTGGGCCGCGTTCGATTGGCTCGGCGCCCAGGACTACCAGGTGTACCCGGACGCGGGCCACGCCATCACCCAGACCCAGTTCGCGTCGGCCCTGGCCAACAAGAACTACGAGGAGCTGCCGCCGGCCATCCGCAGCTACATCGGCACCTACGGCAACGACTACACGGTCAGCGTGGCGTCGTGGGCGCGCATGACGGCGCCCGACTACTACAACTTCGGTGACTTCTACACGCTCGTGTTCCACACGGCGCGCAAGGTCGTCACCGTCGAGGTGCGCTACGAATACGAGTGGTAGACCGTCATGAAGTCACGGTGCCACAGCCGCGTTCGTGAGACGGCTCGCGGCCCGAAGACTTCCGCGTAGAGGTTCCCGCCGCCCCTCTTCCCACACGAGCAATCACTCTCAGCGAGGGAGAGGGGCGCAATGGTGTGTGTCCCCTGAAGTTCGTGCCGTGCTCCGTGAACTGGAGCGTGATGTGCTTGAGCGCTCGTTGCACCCATCTCGGCTCTAAGGAGCACAACCATGCCCCTGCGCTCCCCCTTGGCAATCCTACTCCTGGTACTCCTCCCCGTGACGGCCCGAGCCAACGCAACGGAGGTCCAGGTCATCCACGTGGTGACACCAGTAAATGCGCGCGGGCACTGGGACTCCCAGGGGGGCTACTGGGTATCTCTCGCGCTCCCGCTGCGCCCCTTGGCTCCCAAAGACGTGGCGCCCCTTTCCCGAGAGGACGTGCGGGCCATCCTCGCGGCTTTCGAGAGCATGTACGACAAGGTGGCGCCGCCCCCAGCAGGGACTCGGGAGAAATCCACCTGCGTCAAGTCCGCTCTGCAGATAACGCTCGGCAGCCCGGTGCCATGCGAGGCAAACTCCAACCCCAAGCGAGCCCTGCCACCGCAAATAGAAGAACGAATCCGCCAGGACTATTTGAGATTCTACAACTCAAAGAACGTCGGCCTCCTTGATAGCTCGGGACCGGTGGAGTCCAGCCGCTTCTTCCTGGCCCTCAAACGTTCACCCAAGTACATGGGAGCCGGTGCTCAGCAATCGGCCGAGGAACTCTTCACCTCCCCCGTTTTCATTACCTCCATGGCAATCTCCATGACGCTTTACATGGTCATGTTGGCAGCGCCGGGACCATTCATCTCAAAGGGAGCAGTGGCAGCGATTACCTTCTGGCTCATGGCGACTTACGGCGTCTCAGAGGTCGTGGCCGTGGCTTCGGCAGTCAAACGCTTGCATGACGAGTCGTCAGCAGCGACGTCAGAGCGTGCGCTGGAAGATGCATCCCGCCACTTTGGAGAGGCCCTCGGGGGTGTAGGGCTGAGAATCCTCGTAACGGTTGCGGTGGGGCGACTGGCCGGAAAACTCCCCGAGGTGCCCTCCCCCCCTGGGGGAGGAGGGCTCTGGGACAGACTCGGCAAGGTTGGCATCTCTGTGCAGAAGATTGTTGCTTCCTCGGAAGGAGCCACCCTGGCTGTGGCCACGGCGGATGGGACGGTGGAGATTTCCGAGACGGCAAGCACAGTGACCTCGGCGGCAGACGGAACCATCCTCCTCATGGGGGCAACGCTGGGCGCGAGTGCCTCAGCCGTCAAGGACGCACTCAAGGCGGCGCGGGTATCGGGCGACTGCGCCCCGAAGAAGGAGGACGACAACGAGGGCCACCACCTAGCCACAGACAAGAACGAGGATTCCGACAAGAACGGAGGCCCATGGACGCCACGATTCAAGCTGCTTTTCGATCGCGCAGGCTCAAGCCTCAACGATTTGGTCAACATCGTCTTTCTCAAGGGCCACAAAGGCCCTCATCCCGAAGAGTACCACGATGAAGTCTTCCGTCGACTTCGAGACGCCCTTCGAGAGTGCAAGACCCAAGTCGATTGCCGGAATCGGCTTGAGGATGAGCTTGACCGGATAGCTGCTGATGTTTGCAAACCAGGCTCCAGGCTCAATAAACTTGTCACGAAGAAAAAATGAGCACACAGAACAAGTATTTCGACCTGTCGGACGACATGCGCATTCCCGGGCGTTGGGTCTTGAGCCAGCTCGATATCGATGACCGAGGGCGGCCCATGGACCCCTGGCAGTTCGACCAGGGGAAGGTCCTCCATCTAGAAGGCGTTCAGTTGATTGGGGTGGGCCATCCTGGGAACGCGCTCGACTTCAGCCTGACGGAGTTGTCCACACCCGTTGTCAGCAGTCGCGTCGTGTCTGTTTTCGAGCGCCTTGCCCTCCAGGATGAGGTGCAATTCATCCCCGCGCGTGTGGAGGGACAATCCCAGCCCTACTTCATCCTCAACACGCTGCAAATCTTCCGGTGCATCGACGATGCTCGATGCGAAGAGGTGCTCTATTGGCAACCAGAGGATGGTCGCCCGGACAAGTTGGGTAAATATCGAAATGTCGTGGGGCTGAAAGTAGACCCGGCCAGGGTGGACGGCGCCAATATCTTCCGCCCCTGGGGGTGGACCGTGGCCCTCATCGTCTCCGAGCGACTCAAACGGGCCATGGAGGCTGAGGGCATTACGGGCACCCGGTTCATTGAGGCATGAGCACGAGCTGACTCAGGGCATGCGCGATGCGCTCAATGAGGCGCGTCGGAATCCCAACGAGCATCCCTCTCCGGAGAGGAAAATGACCGACGGACGTGCTTGGCAAGGCAATGTGAAGGTGCGCATGTACGAGCGGGTTCGCGAACGTGGTTACGATTCGCTCACCGCCTTCGCCGGGGCACGTCCTGCCGTTCCGCTACACTTGCTGGCCGAGGAACTAGGCAAGGACGACGTCGCCGGGGTACAGGTGTTGAGTGGACTGCTCGCCGAGGCGGAGCGGCGCAAGCAGGTCACGCGGTTTGTGCGCGATGTATTCGCGCGCCTGTGGTCCCAGAGCGTTCCCGACGGTTGGCCGCCTGTGCTGGACGATGCAAACCGCTTCAAGATTGCCGAGGCGATTGGCTCGTGGATTGCCTACACTCCCGAAACTCATAGGGAGCGTGCCAGGCAAGCCAGGACAGCGCTCCTTGCCACGCCTCCGCCACCCGGGTGGCGGCCTCTAGGCCCTGACGACGAGCTGCTTCTCTCACTTCTACCCGACAAGGAAGTCTGAACTTCACCCTGGAGAGGGCCATGAGCGACGGACATCCTTGGCGGGGCAACTGGGTGGCTCGCATGTATGAGCGGGTCCGCAAGCGCGGCTACGATTCGCTCACCGCCTTCGCCGAGGCGCGCCCCACTGCCTCGTTGGTGGCATTGGCCAAGGAGCTTGGCAAGGACGACATTGCTGGAGTCCAGGTGTTCCAAGGGCTGGTGGCTGAAGCGGAACGGAGCCATAAGGTCGCACGTCTAGTGCGCGGGCAGTTCGTACGCGAACTGAACGAATCTCTCCCCGACGGCTGGCCTCCTGTGCTGGACGATGCAAACCGCTTCAAGGTCGCAGAGGCGATGGGTTCGTGGATTGCCTTCACCCCAGAAACCCATAAGGAGCGCGCAAGGAAGGCCAGAGATGCACTCCGCGCCACGCCACCGCCCACCAGTTGGCGCCCCCTCGGCCCCGACGACGAGCTGCTGCTCACGCTCCTGCCTGACGAGGAAGTCTGAACTTCACCTCTTTGGACAGGGCCGACTGAACAGAGCGCACATTGCGCCTGGAGGACCGGACAGCGGAGCCCTTGCCGCAGGGAGACGGACTCACGGAAAGCCGACCCCCCACTCCCGTAGCTCGCGGGCGCACGGAGCGATGACTCGGGCTCGTCGGTGATAGCGTCCCGGTGCCGGGGCTTCGCTCCGGCCGGGCACCGGCGTCCGTCACGCTTCGTCAGGCGATACACTCCCGGTAGAGTAGGAACGAGTTGCCTTACCGCTGGAGTTGACTGCATGCTCCTACCTTCCACGTAACCGCGGCCGTGCCGAGGCTATGGGGTTGGAGGTGCCACCTATGTTCTCAAGCGCGTTGTTGCTCGCATGCGCGCTCCTGTCCGCGGCTCCGGCGACCGCGGCCGCGAGTCCCCAGGAGCAGCAGGTCAGGTCCGTCTTGATGCCTCCTGATGGAGGCTCCGTCGAAGTGTTCGTCCGGGCGTTCGTCGAGCAGAACCCCTACAGTTCCCTCACGGCCGTGGTTCTTCCAGGCCCGATCAAGCAGGTCGATGCGGACGCGGATGCGCTGGTGGAATCCGATGCGAGAGGTGGAGACGGATGGGGAAATCGCCTCCAGGTGTCCTCTCGCCGTCCGGTGACCACGGGTCGTGGGGTGCAAGTACGCATCACGCTCGTGGACGAGGCCCGCGTCACGCTGCGTCTCGTCACGCGCCCCAACGTCAGGGATGTCGTCCTGAACATCCGAGCGCGTCCAGCCATCAGCCCCGAGGAGAATGAGCGTCAGGCTCAAGAACGGCTGCTGCGTCCCCAGTCGTTGGGAGAGATCGTCTCTGGCAAGACCCGGCTCATCGCGGAGCGAGGCTCCGAGGCGGTCATCAACCGGGCAGTCGGTCATGGCTACTTGTTCAAGCAAACCAATCTGCTCTCGATTACTTTTGTCGATGTCGTTCATGATGCAGGAATCTCGTACGCCACCCTGCTCATCGCGAATTGCTCAGACTCTGACTGGCCGGTCGATCTGGAGCGGATCAACCTGACGGGTTCCGCAAGCGGCATGGTGCGGATCATCTCTCGTGCATCCGAGTTCGCCGTGATTCCTCCGGGAGCGGAGTCCCGAGTCGTTCTCGCCTATGAGACTCCTGCTTCTGATTCCGAGCTCCTTGCCACGATAGACAAGCCTGGAACGGACCTGCCCAGCTTGCTCGTGACGGTGCTTCCATGATCTTACCCCTCGCCCAAGTGGCCTTCGCGCTCGTCCTGGCTGCGAGCACCGAGGAGTACCGGAATGGCGAGCCGCCACGGACCCACGTCCGCGCAAGCACCGGCAGCGTGTCCGACACAACCACATCTCGCGAGAACATGAAGGGAAGGGTCATGACAGAATCAATGAAGCCCGAATCGCGCCGACCCCGTGGTGGCGGAGCCTCATCGAAAGTCCTGGCGGCCATGACGGGAGCCTGCCTGATCGCCGGTTGCTCGGGAGTCCGCGTGCTTCCGGACGGGACAGCCGCATGTTCTCCGGAAGCCATCGCCGAAACCCAGCGTCTGCGAATCCCTCCGCACTCCTACTTCTCCGTGGAGGTTCTGGGATTGCCGGGAAGCGTCAGTGGTGTGGCCCTCATCAAGGAGGGTCCCATCGAGGTTCGTGTCACGGGTCCTGTCTACGACTACGTTCCGGATGAGATTGCCAAGTCTCCTCTGTGCACGGATCATCCGCCGAATTGGGTCGTCCCTCCTGAATGCAAGGGAAAAACAATCGTTGCTGGTACGGCGCTGCTCTACGGCGAGGCCAGCCTCCGGGGCGACCGCGTCCAGATCCGTCTTCACCAATTGCGAGATCGAGGAATGATCGGCCCCTTCTGCGGAGTGATTGCTCAGCGCCGTTCGCTCTCGATGGTGGGGCTGGAGAAGAATCCACCCGAGGCATTGAGAATGCTCGAAATCGAGCAGCCCCCACCGGGGCTCGTGGCAGTCTGGTCCCGCGCCGAAATATTGGTCATTGAGGACGAATCACAGAAACCAAGGCTTTGAATGAGCACACAAAGTGATTCGTGGCTCATGCGGTCGGCAAGCGGAGCCGCTCACCAACCCTCCTGAGCAAACCTCGCTCCTCAAGCAGTTGCTGGACACGGCGACCGAGGGCGAGGTGGTCGGGATTCCTCGCGGTGAGCCGCTCGGGGATGAGAGTGACGAGCGTCCCCTTCTCCTCCACCGTCTCCACGCGCACGGGCTCCGGCAACGCTGGCACCTCGCCCCGTTGCCGCGAGAAGTACGTCAACCACCCGACGAAAGTCCCGGCCGAACCGTGCTCAGAAAGACCGTCCCGGAAGTCGTCGGACACGATGACGCCCCAGTCCGGCTCCCAGGCCTCCGCCATCGCCCGCATCACCCCGGCGAGCACCGGCGTTCCAAGCATTCGCTCACTCCCCGGCTCCTCCACCGGGAAGTAGAGAACCACGTGGTTCGAGGAGCCTTCGGCATGTGCGCCACAGAAGAACCTGACCATTCCCCCCTGTTCCTGTTCCTCATGGCCAGTCCATGCCCCGAAATTGAAGCCGTCCCTACCACTCTGGTACTTCTTCTTCCCAAAAAACCGCTCGAAGGTCTCGCGTGTGGGCTCGAACTGAAGTTGGAGCGCGCTCCTCGTCGAGTTGCTCTTCTCGTACCAACGAGCGTAGCTGGGATGACACTCCGCCAGCAGACGGAAGAAGGTCTCCGCCCGACAAGCGCACTCCTCGGCCGACTCCTGGCGGCGCCCCCAATAGGCACCTGCGTAGTAGGTCTCCCTCATGTGTCGTCAGTCCCTCGGCAGCGGCGGTGTGTGCACAATTTCGATACCCTCAATGTTGCTCTCTTTGAACAGCTTCTTGAGGACGGCAACCATCCGAGCCTCCGCCACATGCCAGCGAACACGAAGCCCTCCAGCCAGGCGGCTCTGTCTGCGGGCCTGCTTCACCATGTCATCAGCGCCCTCGTACTTCCACCTGACCTTGAGGTCCTGATCGAACCACTTATCGTATCCGCGAGACTTGGCTTCAAGCAGCATGTCTGTTTTGGGGTCAAACCCGTCGTAGTCCACACACTCGCCGTCGCGGCAGACCCTGTAGGCCCACCTCTTGGGCGCACCCGTCACCTGGGCTTGATAGGAACGAGACTGCTCGGACATGCTCGAGGTGTCCTCCACCCAATGACCGGGACCGCCCACGGGAGGCCACCCTCCACCGCCCCGCGAGCCCTGGGCTCCCACGTTGGCCATGTGCAGCACGTAGGTGGCGCTCAGCGCACTGCCCGCGACGGCCACGACACCACCGGCGGGAACGGCCACGAGCCGCATCGCCAGGAGGCCATCGCCCGACAGTGATAGCAGGGGGACGGAGATGCTCCCGAGCCTCCCTCCCCAGGACGCCGCCTTCGCAGCTCCTGCCCCCGAAGTGCCCACCATCAGCACGATGCTCGTGGCGAGCCGGGAAACGGTACGTACCCTCTCCGCGTAGGGCTTGTGACGGAACTCCTCCCAGAGGCCGGGCGCGTTCTCATAGAGCTCGCGCACCGCGCCCGGCAATTGAGCCAACCCCTCGAGTGTCTCCCCCGTGTAGAAGACGAGCCGGTAGATACCCTCCACCGTATCTACAACCGCGAGCACGGCCCCTTCCGCCACCGGCAGCAATACACCGTCATCCGGCTCGTAGATGCCCGCCGGGCGAGCACCGTGAAGCACCTCGAGCTTTTCATCCACCGGGAAGAGGCGCCCGCCGTCGATGGCATAGAAGGGTCCCACCTCGAAGTGGCCGGCGCGCAAGGTGCCATCGTCCGCCAGCACCACCTGGCCAGCCTTCTGCACCGCGACGCCCGTGGTGGATTTCACCAGGTATCCGTCCGGGCGCAGCACCAGCAGCCGTGAGAAGCGACGCATCCGCGCATGCAACTCGTCGCGCGACACCGCGGTTGCGCTCGTGGCCACCTCCAGGAGCAGGTGCGCCGCCATCCGCCTGATGCCGAAATTGCCCAGTGTCACCGGCGTGGACAGCAGGTGCGGCAGCAGTTCCATCGCCTGCTGTGGAGACAGGGTGCGCCCGTCCACGGGTAGCGCAGTGGACGCGACCCCGGCCTGCACGAGGAAGCCCTGGAAGTAATCCAGGGTGATGGGCACCGTGTGGGGACGTCCGTCCCCCACCCCATCCGGCCAGCCAGCTTCCGCCCCTTCCCAGTCCTCGGCCTCATCCGCCTCGCCAGCGAGGCGGGCCTGGCTCCGTGTCCGCGAGCCAGCGCCACCGGCCGAGCCCCCATCCCCTCCTCCTCGAGCGACACGCGCCTCCACACTGGCGCCAACGGAACCCCGTGCGGCGGAGGGACCCTCGGCCACCGCCCGCTCTGTCGCCCCTCTCTCCTTCGCATCCGGTCGCGCAGGGACAGTCACCGGTCGGTGGTGGTGGTTCCCCGCCATCTCACCGACCATGGGGTAGCCCGCAGCACATGCGGCCTGCAACACCACGAGCAGCACCGCCAGCACAGCGACCACCCAGCGCGGCAGCCCCCGCGAGCCCTCCCGTCGATCCTCCATCCGCGTGCCAATGACCAACCCAGTTCCAAAACTTCTGTACTCCTCGGGCATGACAGAGGCCTTTCTCCGGGGTGCAGCGAACCTGGAGGATTGTCGCTGAGCACGAGGAATCGCGGGAAACCGAACCAGCCGATCTGGGCGCGAAGAGAAGCACCGGAGCACGAAGCCTTCGTCCGGACTGTGCGCCCTCCCCTCATACATGGAGTGCTGGCCTACCAGACATGTCGTTGTCTGGGGCCCTCCGTCTGATTCAGGCTGCGGGTTCCTCACCCACCCAGCAAGCTCCCCCCTCCATGTACGCACACCCCTCAAGATGGCTTCTGGCGGGCGCGTGGCTCTCCGCCTCCGCGGCATTGGCCGAGCCCGTTGAGCCCGTGGCCCAAGGTATCTCGGTTGGTGTCTCTAGCTTCCAGCAACTCGGGCTGTGGCGGAACTCCGAGGTGGCCACCACGCTCGACGTCGCTTATCAGCGGGCGCTCGGCACCGAGGGCTTCGGCAGTCACCTGTTCCTCGGTGGTGGGCTGCGCTACGCCCTGCCCCAGAGTTTGACCACCTTCCCGCTCGAGCTCTATGCCCGCGGGGAGCTCCGCACGCGCGTGGGCTACTGGGAACCCGCTGGAGGTCTCGAGCTGGGTTTCAGCCGCGTCGCGCTGCCCTGGCGGGCCGTCCGCGTCCCCATGGGCGTCGAGCTGTACGAGCGCAATGACGCCCTCTCCGGCCCGCTCTACTTCGCCTTCCACGCCGCGCCCCTGCGCTTCCACCTCGGCCGCTTCGTGGTGGGAGGTCCCGAGGTGCAGTGGGGCCCCGCGGGCCCTCCCTTCGGGACGGCACAGCGGCTCCACATCGGTCTGGCCCGCCTGGAGGTCCAGCTATGAGCTTCCCGCTCCGTTCTTCCCTCCTCCTGCTCGCCGGGGGCCTAGGCCTCGCTGGCGGCACCGCGTGCGCTCCCACGCAGCCCCTGGAGGGCGCCGATCTGCCCGCGCTCCAGGCGCTCACCGAAGAAATCCAACCCGAGCGCGTCTGGTCGGACCTCCTCGAGCTGACGCAGAAGCACGCCTCGGATCAATCCATCGACTGCGCCCCCCTCGTCCCCGAGGCGACCCGCGAGAAGTTCCCCGAGCTGTGCCACCTGTCCAACTCCCTGTCGGGCGCCTGGGTGCACTCGCGGCTCCAGTCGTTCGACGGTCTGTCCGTCACCGGGGACGAGTCGTTCGGCGAGAACGGCATGCGCACCAACAACATCGTCGCGGAGCTCAAGGGCGTGTCCAAGCCCGACGAGGTCATCCTGGTCGGTGCCCACTTCGATGCCTTCTGGCAGGGCGCGGATGACAACAGCAGCGGTGTCGCGGCCCTGCTGGAGCTGGCCCGCGTGTTCTCGCGGCACAGGTTCGAGCGCACCATCCGCTTCGTCGGCTTCGACATGGAGGAGTACGGCATCTCCGGCAGCCACCGCTACGTGAAGGAAGGCAAGGGCGAGCAGGTCGTCACCGCCATCGTCTTCGACGGGCTCGGCTACTACTCCGACGAGGAGGGCTCCCAGCAATCGCTGCCCGGCCTGCCCTCTCCCTCCAAGGCGGACTTCCTGGCCATCATCGGCAACGACGACTCCAGCCATGAGGCCTCACAGGTCTACGCGCTCGGCAACGAGCTGAAGCTCATGAACACCGTCCCCCTCATCTCCTCGGGCCATGGCACCTCCACCATGGGCTTCGCCCTGACGCTCAGCGACCACCTGCCCTTCTGGTTCAACCACCAGAAGGCCGTGTTCCTCACCGACACCGCGCCCTTCCGCAATCCCCACTACCACCTGGAGACGGACACCCCGGACACGTTGGATCCGATCCGGCTCGGTCAGGCCACCCGCGTGGCCGCCGCGGCCATCGCCTTCTGGGCGGGAGGTCCCCAGTAGGTTCCCGCCACCTCGAAGTGAACGCGCGGAGTTCCCCCTGAAACCACCCGCCATCACCCATCCCCCTCATGCCTTCCTGGCAACCTGGCTCGGACTGGTGGTCACCTGGTTCGGCTCGGGGCTGACGACCTTCTCCATTGGTACGTTCATGTACCAACGCAGCGGGTCCATCACCCAGTACTCGCTCTTCAACTTCTTCTACTTCCTGCCCATGGTGGTGCTCTCCCCGTTGACCGGTGCCCTGGTCGACCGGTGGGACCGCCGCCGCGCCATGCTCGTCGCCGAGCTCGGCGGAGGTTGCAGCGCCGCCCTCATCTGTCTGCTCGTCTTCGCCGACCACGCGGGCCTGTGGAAGCTCGAGCCCTGGCACTTCTATCCGCCCATCGCGCTCGGCGCCGCCTTCGGCGCGCTGCATCTGCCCGCCTGTTACGCCGCCACCACCCTGCTCGTCCCCAAGCAGCACCTGGGCCGCGCCAACGGCATGATTGAACTGGCCTACGGCGCCGGGCAGATTCTGTCTCCCCTGGTCGCCGGTCTGCTCGTGGGGCGCATCGGGCTGCAGGGCGTCGTGCTGCTCGATGTCGCCTCCTTCGGCCTCTCCATCGTGCTCCTGTTGCTCGTGCGCTTTCCCCCGCCGCCTCCGCTCGCCCCGGAGCAGCAGGCGGGCCGGAAGTCGCTCTGGCGGGACATGGCCGACGGCTGGCACTTCATCCGCACCCGGCCCGGACTGTTCCAGCTCATGCTCTTCATTGGCCTGCTCAACCTGATCCTGGGCATGGTCATCACGCTCATCACCCCGCTCGTCCTCAGCTTCGCGAACGTGTCCACCCTGGGCATGGTCATGTCCTTCGCCGGCGTGGGGATGGCTGCCGGTGGTGTCCTGATGAGCGTGTGGGGCGGACCCAAGCGTCGCATCCACGGCGTGCTCGGCTTCCACATGCTGTCCGCGTTCGCGCTGTTCGCCGCGGCCCTGCCCCCCACGGCTCCGCTCGTCGCGGGCGGAGCGTTCGTCTACCTCCTGTGCTCCCCGGTCATCATCAGCTCGATGCAGACCATCTGGCAGAGCAAGGTCCCTCCCGGCCTGCAGGGGCGCGTCTTCTCCGTGCGGCGGATGCTCAGCCAGGCTGCGCCGCCCATCGCCGCCCTGCTCTCCGGCCCGCTGTCCGACCAGGTCTTCGAACCCCTGCTCGCCCCGGGTGGCGCGCTGGCCGGCTCCATCGGACGGGTGATGGGCACCGGCACCGGGCGCGGCATCGCGCTGCTGTTCGTCGTGCTGGGCTTCATCATCCTGGCCCAAACGCTCCTGTCCTATCTCTCCCCGCGCATCCGCAACATCGAGGACGAGCTGCCCGACGTCCTCGCCGACCCGGGCACTCCTCCGGACGTCCTCCCCGAAACGAGCCCCGCCACGCCGGGTTGATTTGTCCCATTCCTCAAAGAGAGTCTGGCATTCCATGGTTCTTCACGACGCGAGCAACCTGGAGCAGGTCCCCTGGCCCGACACAGAGGAGGGGCGCTTCGCGCGTGCCTACCTCACGCCCCTCATCCAGCGGGGCAGCACCGCCTTCGTATCGGATCGCACCACGCTGCGCCTCGTCAGCATGGATGGCCTGGTCATCCCCCTGGCCATCAATGACGCCGAGTACGGCAACTCGCCGATGCTCTCGAACTACGCCCGCTACGTCACCTTGCAGGTGAAGGCCATCCAGCGAGGCAATTGGGGCCCGGTGTACGGCAGGCTCGTGCGCGGCGTGCTCCACGGCGTGGGCGGGATGCTCAAGGTGGCGCGGATCGATCGGTGTGTCTACGTGGACCACTGGGTGGTGCTGCGCAACATGCCGACCCTGTTGACGGCTGACCAGGTGCAACGGCTCACGCGATTCCTCGTCTCGCAATTCCCCGACCACGCCATCGTCTTCTCGACGCTGAGCCTGGCCACGCACTCGCCCCTGCTCAACACGCTGAAGGCTTGCGGCTACGACAGTGTCTTTGCCTTTCACACCCGCCTGCTGCTGCCCAAGGCCGAGGTGAGCCGGCAGGTGCGCGAGAACCGGCGCCGGGACGCGCGGCTGCTGGAGGCCAACGGCTACCAGATCGTGGACGGCAAGGAGATGCCCGGCTGCGCGCCACGTCTGGCCGAGCTGTACCGGTTCCTCAATGCGGAGAAGTACTCGACGAATCAGCGGATGTCGGTCGACTTCTTCGAGACGCACCTGCGCGAGGGGACGCTCCAGTTCCGTCTGGCCGTGAAGGACGGACGCATCGACGGGTTCTTCGCCTACGCGATTGGCCACGACACGCTCTTCCCGCCCGTCTTCGGGTACGACCTGAGCTTGCCCCAGGAGCTCGGGCTGTACCGGGGCCTGGTGCACCTGCTCATCCAGGAGGCCGCGGATCTCGGCATCGCCGTGGAGCTCGGTGCGGGCGCCGACCAGTTCAAGAGCATGCGGGGCGACAAGCCCATGCCGCGCTACAGCTCGGTCTACACCCAGCACCTGCCGGGCTGGCGTCAGTCCGGGTGGCGGCTGCTGCGGCGCTTCGCCAACGGCCCCATGCTGTCGGCCTCCCGGGGCGTGCTGCGGCCCATCGACGGTGACAACGTGGTGGGCTTCGACGGCGAGCCCGAGACCTTCGCCCCGCCCACGATGGGTGTACGCGAGGCGGTGGAGCTTCTGCGCCAGGAGCTGGCCTCGCTGGAGCGCGCACTGGAGGAGGCCTCCGCGCTGGAGGGAGAGGCCTTGGCGCGTGCCCTCACCCCGCTCGCGGAGAAGCTCCACAACTGGCAGCAGCCGCCCCGGCGGGTGGTGGAGCTGCGCGAGAAGCTGATGCGGCTCGAGCAGCGTCAGCGGCGCGGCACCAGTAGCAAGGCCCCGCCGGAGAAGGCGCCTCCCACGGCGGACATGGCCCGGCAACTCCTCGAGGGCGCGGCCCGGCTGGGAGAGGCCCTGCTGGTGGCCAGCCACCTGGGAGAGGCATCCGCCCAGCAGATGCGCGCCCTGGCGGAGAGCCTGCGGCAATCCGCCGACTGCGCCGCCGTGGTGCTGACGGCCACACGTGGCGGAAAGGTGGTGCTCGTCACCGCGGCCACGCAGGCCCTGCTCCAGCGCGGTGTGGACGCCGGCCAGCTCATGGCCCAGGTCGCCCCCGCCGTCGACGGCAAGGGCGGCGGCGCCCCGGAGATCGCCTGGGGAGGTGGCTCGCGGCCCGAGGGCATCGACGCGGCGCTCGAGGCCGCGCGGCACTTCCTCCAGGCCCGCCTCGGCGGCGCCGCGTCATGACGGCGGAATCCCGGACTGCCATGAACCTCTACGACGAAAGCACCATCGCGGACGCCCCATGGCCGGACACCGAGGAGGGACGCAAGGCCCGCGGCTTCCTCGTCCCGCTCTTCCAGCAGGGGCTCCAGGCGTTCTTCGGGGACCGCAGCACCCAGCGCCTGCTCGCCATCCTGAAGACAGGCAAGTGGAGCCCGCTGGGCGCGGTGATGCTCGTCACCGCGGCGGCGCAAGAGTTGCTCCTGCGTGGAGTGGACGCGAGCCAACTCCTGCGGCGGGTCGCTTCAGCCGTGGAGGCCAGCAGTGAGCAGGGAGGGCCAGAGGTGGCCTGGGCGGAAGGTTCGCGCCCCGAGGGCATCTCCACCGTGCCCGAAGCAGCGCGGAAGTTCCTTCAGGAGCGCCTGGGCGGCGCGAGCTGAGGGCGAGCCTCCGGAATGCATTTGGCTTTCCAACCAGCCGACTGTCAGCGCTGAGAGGTATTGAAGAACAATGGCTACCACTCCTGAAGACAAGCGGGCACAGCTGGCCCGCCTCCTGCGTGAGAAGGCCCGCAAGCCCAAACAGGCTCCCGTCTCCTTCTCCCAGGAGCGGATGTGGTTCCTCGATCAGTGGAACCCTGGCAGCGCCCTCTTCAACATGCCCGTGGCCGTGCGGCTCACCGGAGCGCTCCACCTGGAGGCGCTCGAGCGCGGGCTTCAGGAGCTCGTCAACCGTCACGAGCCGCTGCGCACCACGCTCGCGGAGCAGGACGGCGGCCCCGTGCAGCGCATCGCTCCCGGCGCCGAGGTCCCCCTGTCCCGGGTGGACCTTCAGGAGCACCCCGAGGCAGAGCGCGAGTCCCAGGCCTGGAAGCTCATCTCCGCCGAGGCCCAGCGGCCCTTCGACCTGAGCCGCGGGCCGCTGCTGCGCACCGTGCTGTACCGGCTCTCCGAGCGCGAGCACCTGCTGCTGTTCAACCTGCACCACGTCATCGCGGACGGCTGGTCCATGGGCGTGCTCGTCCGGGAGCTGGCCACCGTCTACCGGGCCTTCGTCGAGGGTCAGCCCTCGCCCCTGCCCGCCATGCCCCTCCAGTACGCCGAGTACGCCGCCTGGCAGCGCCAGTGGTTGCAGGGCGAGGTGCTGGAGTCGCAGCTCTCCTTCTGGCGCTCGCGGTTGGACCCGAACGCCGTGCTGGAGCTGCCCGGAGACAGGCCCCGCCCGGCCGCGCTCAGCTCCCACGGCGTGCGCCAGTCGCTGGTGCTGTCCCCGGAGCTGACCCAGGCCCTCAAGGCACTCGCCCAGCACGAGGGCAAGACGCTCTTCGCCACCCTCCTGGCCGCCTTCGAGGTGCTGCTCCACCGCTACACCGGGCAGACAGACCTGACCGTGGGCACGCTCGTGGCCGGCCGTGAGCGCGCCGAGCTCGAGGGCCTCATCGGGCTGTTCATCAACGCCCTGGCCCTGCGCACCAGCCTCGCCGGAGACCCCACGTTCCGCGAGCTGCTCGGCCGCGTCTTCGAGACCGCACAGGAGGCGTATACCCGCCAGGACGTGCCCTTCGAGAAGCTGGTGGAGGCACTCAAGCCCGAGCGCAGCTCACGCCACCTGCCGCTGTTCCAGGTGATGCTCAACCTGCAGAACGCGCCCCTGCCTCCGCTCCAGGTTCCGGGCCTCGTGATGGAGGTGCTGCCCGTCCACAGCGGAACGACCAAGCATGACCTGACGCTGTACGCCACCGAGCTGCCCGAGGGCCTGCGGCTCAGCGCCGAGTACAGCACGGACCTCTTCGAGGCCCCCACGATGCTCCGGCTGCTCGGGCACCTGCGCTCGCTGCTGGAAGGCATTGTCGAGCACCCGGAGCGGCGCATCTCCGAGCTGACGATGCTCACGGACGAGGAGCGCCGGCAGATCCTCCTGGAGTGGAACGGCGAGAAGGCCGTCGTCCCGAGCGGCGCCTGCATCCACTCCCTCATCGAGGCCCAGGTGCAGCGCACGCCCGAGGCCGTGGCGCTCGTCTTCGAGGGGCAGTCGCTCACCTATCGTGAGCTGGATGCGCGCGCGAACCAGCTCGCCTGGCACTTGCGCTCGCTCGGCGTCGGCCCCGAGGTGCGGGTCGGCCTGTGCCTGGAGCGCTCGCTGGAGATGGTCATCGCCCTGCTGGCCACCCTGAAGGCTGGCGGTGCCTACGTCCCGCTCGACCCCGACTACCCCTCGCAGCGACTGGTGTGGATGCTCGAGGACGCGCGCCCCGCCGTGCTGCTCGCCCAGCAACGGCTGCTCGCGCGCCTGCCCTCGCATGAGGCCCGGGTGCTCTGCCTGGACTCGCAGTGGGACGAGGTGTCCGCGCACCCACGGCACGCTCCGCCTCCGCTCGCCACTCCGGACAACCTCGCGTACATCATCTTCACCTCCGGCTCCACCGGCCGGCCCAAGGGCGCGATGAACGCCCACGGCCCCGTGTGCAACCGCCTGCTGTGGATGCAGAAGGAGTATGTGCTGGGCGCCCAGGACACCGTCCTGCAGAAGACCCCCTTCAGCTTCGACGTGTCCGTCTGGGAGTTCTTCTGGCCGTTGATGGTGGGCGCACGGCTGGTGGTGGCGAGGCCTGGAGGACACCAGGAGCCCGCCTATCTGGTGCGGCTCATCGCCGAGGCTCGCGTCACCACCCTGCACTTCGTGCCCTCCATGCTCCAGGTCTTCCTGGAGGAGCCGGGGCTGGAGCGATGTGTCTCGCTGCGGCGCGTGGTGTGTAGCGGTGAGGCATTGCCGCTGGAGCTCGCCGAGCGCTGTTTGCAGCGGCTGCCCCAGGCCGGGCTGCACAACCTCTACGGCCCCACCGAGGCCGCCGTCGACGTCACCTATTACGCGTGCGTGCGCGGCGAGCACCGGCGCTCGGTGCCCATCGGCCGCCCCGTGGCCAACACCTCCATCCGCCTGCTGGACACGAAGCTGCGGCCGGTGCCCATCGGCGTGCCCGGCGAGCTGTTCATCGGCGGCGTGCAGGTGGGGCGTGGCTATCTGTCCCGCCCCGCCCTCACCGCCGAGCGATTCATCCCGGACCCCTTCAGCGAGACGCCTGGGGCGAGGATGTACCGCACGGGCGACGTGGCGCGCTGGCTGCCGGACGGCAACGTCGAGTACCTGGGCCGCGCCGACTTCCAGGTGAAGATCCGCGGCCTGCGCATCGAGCTGGGGGAGATTGAATCCGCGCTGGAGCAGCACCCCACCGTGCAGCAGGCGGTGGTGGTGGCGCGCGAGGACGTGCCCGGCGACAAGCGGCTGGTGGGCTACGTGGTGGGACGCGGCGGCCCGGCGGCGGTGGACGTGGGCGCGCTCGGTGCCCACCTGCGCGAAAAGCTGCCCGAGTACATGGTGCCCTCGGCGCTCGTGGTGCTGGACACCATGCCGCTCAATCCCAACGGCAAGGTGGAGCGCAAGGCCCTGCCCGCGCCGAAGCTCGAGCGGGCCCGGGAGGAGCCCGTCCCCCCGAGCACTCCCACCGAGGCCGGGGTCGCTGAAATCCTCGGGGAACTCCTGCACGTGGAGCAGGTGGGCGCGCGGGATGATCTCTTCAAGCTGGGCGGCAACTCGCTGATGGCCACGCGGGTCATCGCGCGCCTGCGCGCCCGCTTCAGCGTGGAGCTGTCCCTGCGCGTCCTCTTCCAGCACTCCACCGTGCAGCAGATCGCCCGGCTCGTGGACGAGGCCCGCTCCGGCGGGGGCTCGAAGCAGGAGCGGACCTCCGGGCCCCAACGCCGCGAGCGCCTGCCCGTCATTCCCCTGCGCGCCGATGACGCCCCCCTCGATGTCTCGGAGGCGCTGGCTCCCGCGCGGGCCCGGCTCACCCCCGAGGAGCGGCACCGCCTGCTGGTGGAGTGGAACGCCACGGCCGCGGACTTCCCGCGCGAGGCCTGCATCCATCACCTCGTGGAGGCCCAGGCCCGCCGCACTCCCGATGCCGTGGCCGTGAGCGCCGGCTCCGTGCGCCTCACCTACCGGGAGCTGGAGACACGCACCAACCGGCTCGCCTGGCACCTGCGCTCGCTGGGCGTCGGCCCCGAGGTGCGCGTGGGCCTGTGCGTCGAGCGCTCCGCGGACATGGTCGTGGGCCTGCTCGCCATCCTCAAGGCCGGTGGCGCCTACGTCCCGCTCGACCCCACCTACCCTCGCGAGCGCCTCGCCTTCCTCCTCGAGGATGCCCAGGGCCCCGCGCTCCTCGCCCACTCCCACCTCCAGGGCGTGCTGCCTCCCCACTCCGCCCGGGTGGTCTGCCTGGACGCTCTCCCGGAGGAGCTCGCGCACCTGCCCGACTCGCCTCCGCCCGGCGCGCTCCACCCCGAGAACCTCGCCTACCTCATCTACACCTCGGGCAGCACCGGTCGGCCCAAGGGCGTGGCCATCACCCACCGCAGCGCCGTGGCCTTCCTCTCCTGGGCCCTGGCCACTTTCTCGCCCGAGTCGCTGCGCGGCGTGCTGGCCTGCACCTCGCTCAACTTCGACCTCTCCGTCTTCGAGGTCTTCGCCCCGTTGAGCAGCGGCGGCACCGTCATCGTCGCCCGCAACGCGCTGCACCTCGCCGAGCTGCCCCAGGCCTCCGACGTCACCCTCGTCAACACCGTGCCCTCGGCCATGGCCCAACTGCTGCGGCTCGGAGCGCTGCCCGGCTCGGTGCGTGTCATCAACCTCGCCGGAGAGCCCCTCCCCGAGCCGCTCGCGCGTCAGGTTTATGAGGTCCCCACGGTGAGGGATTTGAACAACCTCTATGGGCCCTCGGAGGACACCACGTACTCCACCTGGGTGCGCGTGCGCCCCGGAGAGCCCATCACCATCGGCCGTCCCCTCTCCAACACCCGGGCCTATGTGCTGGACGAGCACCTGGAGCCGGTGCCCGTGGGTGTGCCCGGGGAGCTGTACCTCTCGGGCGACGGGCTCGCGCGAGGCTACCTGCTCCGCCCCGAGCTCACCGCCGAGCGCTTCCTGCCGTGTCCCTTCGGCCCGCCGGGCTCGCGCATGTACCGGACGGGAGACCGGGTCCGCTACCGGCCGGACGGCGAGCTGGACTACCTGGGCCGCAATGACAACCAGGTGAAGATCCGCGGCTTCCGCATCGAGCTGGGCGAGGTGGAGACGACGCTGCAACGGCACCCGGACGTGCGCGAGGCGGTGGTGGTGGCGCGCGAGGACGTGCCCGGCGACAAGCGGTTGGTGGCCTACGCGGCCGCCCGCGAGGGACGGACCCTGGACGTCTCCGCCCTGCGCGATGGGATGCGCCGCACGCTGCCCGAGTACATGGTGCCCTCGGCCTTCGTGGTGCTGGAGGCCCTGCCGCGCAACGCCAACGGCAAGGTGGACCGCAAGGCCCTGCCCGCGCCAGCCACCGAGCGCCCCAGCCTCCGGCCCTACGAGGCGCCGCGCACCCCCACCGAGGAATTGTTGGCCGGACTGTGGCGGCAGGTGCTCGGCGTGGAGCGCGTGGGCGTGCACGACCACTTCCTCGAGCTGGGAGGCCACTCGCTGCTGGCCACGCAGGTGGTGTCGCGGCTGCGCTCGGCGCTGAAGCTCGAGCTGCCCCTGAATGCCTTCTTCGAAGCGCCCACGCTCGAGGCGCTGGCCCGCAGGGTGGAAGCGGCGCGTGACAGCGGCAGCGCGCTCGCCGTCATTCCGCCCCTGCTGCCCACGCCGAGGACGGAGCGGCTCCCACTGTCCTTCGCGCAGCAGCGCCTGTGGGTTCTCGACAGGTTCGAGCCCGGCAGCACCGCGTACACCATCCTGGCGGCGCTCCGGCTCCAGGGTCCGTTGAACGTGCGAGCGCTGGTGCTCGCCGTCCAGGCCCTGCAACGGCGCCACGAGGGCCTGCGCACCACCTTCATCGAGGACGAGCAGGGCCCCACCCAGGTCATCCTCCCGGACGTGGAGCCCTCGCTGGGGCTCGTGGACCTGCGAGGGCTGCCCGAGTCCGAGCGGGAACGCGAGGCCCTCACGCTGGCGGCCGAGGAGGCGGAGCGGCCCTTCGACCTGACACGGGCGCCGCTGCTGCGTGCGCTGCTGGTGAGGCTGGACGGGCAGCACCACGTGCTGGTGGTGACGATGCACCACATCATCTCGGATGGGTGGTCCTCGGGCATCCTCATCCGCGAGCTGTCCGCCCTCTACGAGGCCTTCTCCACGGGCGAGCCGCCCCGCCTGCCGCCGCTGTCCGTGCAGTACGCGGACTATGCGGTGTGGCAGCGCCAGTGGCTGAAGGGAGACGTACTGGAGACGCAGCTCGCGTACTGGCGCAAGCAGCTCGCGGGAGCGCCGCCCGCGCTGGAACTGCCCACGGACAAGCCGCGTCCCCCGGTGCCGTCCTTCCGGGGCGGCCGAGTGCCCGTGCGCTTCGGCCCGGAGCTGTCCGAGTCCCTCAAGGCCCTGTGCCACCTCGAGGGCATCACGCTCTTCATGGCCCTGCTGGCGGGGTTCCAGACGCTGCTGTCGGCCTGCTCGGGAGAGCTGGATATATCGGTGGGCTCGCCCATCGCGGGCCGGGCCCAGCCGGAGCTGGAGGGACTGCTGGGCTGCTTCGTCAACACGCTGGTGCTGCGCACCCGGCTGGATGGAAACCCGAGCTTCCGCGAGCTGCTGGGCCGCGTGCGCGAGGTGACGCTCGGGGCCTATGCCCACCAGGACGTGCCCTTTGATCGCGTCGTGGAGCTGATGCTGCCCACGAGAGACCCGAGCCGCTCGCCCCTCTTCCAGGTGCTGTTCGTGCTGGAGAACGCCCCGGGCGCCCAGCCGATGGGGCCGGGGCTGTCGATGCGGTTCGTGGACGTGGAGCGCCACTCGTCGAAGTTCGACCTGACGCTGGCGCTGTGGGAGGAAGAGCGAAGCATCACCGGCGTGCTGGAGTACAGCAGCGACCTGTTCGAGCCCTTCACGGCGACGCGGATGGCGGAGCACCTGCGCGCGGTGCTGGAGTGGACGGTGGCGCACCCCGAGGAGCCGATGTCCCGGCTGCGCCTGGCACTGGCGAACGGCGACGTGCTGGTGCCGCTGCGCACGGGAGGCTCGCGCCGGCCCTTCTTCTGCGTGCACCCCATTGGCGGCAACGTGCTGTGCTACGCCGAGCTGGTGCGCCACCTCGACCCCGAGCAGCCCTTCTACGGCCTGCAGGCGCGCGGGCTGGAGGGAGAGCGGCCGCCGCTGGAGTCCATGGAGGAGATGGCGGCGCTCTATGTGGAGGCACTGCGCACCGTGCAGCCCCGAGGCCCCTACCGGCTGGGAGGCTGGTCCATGGGCGCGGTGGTCGCCTTCGAGATGGCCCGCGTGCTCAAGCAGCAGGGAGAAGAGGTGGAGCAGCTCGTCTTCATCGAGCCCAGCCCCACTTCTTATGCCCAGGGCACGCGCATCGAGGACGAGGCGATGCTCGAGGCCCTCTTCACCGCGAACCTGGCGCAGACGCTGGGGCCGCCGCAGGAGGTGCCGGCCGACGAGCTGCGGAGACTCCAGCGCGTCTTCACCGGCTGCGTGCGAGCCCTCTACCAGCACACCTTGAGCCCCCTGCCGCTGCCGCTCACGATGCTGCGCGGCCAGGAGGCCCAGGTGGGCGACCCCGAGGCTCCCGATCGGGGCTGGGCCGCGCTGGTGAACCACCTGGACATGGTGGAGGTGCCCGGAGACCACTACTCGGCGCTGCGGGCCCCGAATGTCGAGACGGTGGCCCGGACGCTGACTCGCCTGCTCGAGCCGCCCTCGGGGAAGCGCCAGGCCCCGGGCAACAAGACCGGGTGAGCCACCGCCCCCGCGTCACGAGGGGCGAGGGGCCTCGTCCGGGTCACCCGCATCGGCCACCACCTTCCACGAACCATCCGGCTGCTTCTCCCAGAAGTTCATGTACGTGCCGCGAGCCTCCGCGACCCCGCCCGAGGCCTGGGGAGTCCTTCGCAGGTAGCGGCCGGTGGTGTAGCCGAGCCGCCCGCCGGCGGAGAGCTCGGCGCGGGTCGGCTCCCAGGTGAGGGAGAAGCCGGGGGTGGCGAAGACGGGCGTCATGGCGGCGCGGATGGCGTCGGTCCCGATGATGTGACCCGAGGCGCGCAGCATGACGCCGGTGGGGGCGAAATAGGAGGCCCAGCCCTCCCCGCCGCGAGCCTGCGTGGCGACATTGAATTCCCGGTCGGTGCGCAGCAGCGCTTCCTCTTCTGGCGTCATGGTCCGCTCCTGGTGCGAGGTGTCGTGGGTGGCATGTCCCATCACGCGTGCCACGCTACGTGAAGGAAGGCCCCGAGCACATTCAGAAGCAGGAACTCCCGTCGACGAGCCGCGGCAACGTGGGTGGAGGCGAGCGTCCGTGCAGGCGCCCTCACGCCTCTGTATCGAGCACCGGGGTCCAATACTCCCGCGCCCGGGTCGCGCATATCCTCGGATGCGAGGGTGATTCGTCTTGGAGGCGCCCATGAGCATCCACGTCGGAGCATGGGCCGTGAGCACGGTGCTCGCGGCGAGTTCGGGCGCGGCTGGGACCGCGGAAGCACTCTTCTTCCCGGAGGGGTTCCGCAGCAGCGTCGAGGACGTCAACGGCATCAAGCTCAACGTCGTGCGCGGAGGGAAGGGAAGCCCCGTGCTGCTGCTGCACGGCTACACCCAGACGCACCTCATGTGGTGGCGCGTGGCGCCCGCGCTGGCCAGGAGCCACACGGTGCTCATGCCCGACCTGCGAGGCGCGGGGAGCTCGTCCATCACCGACGAGGGGTACGACAAGAAGACGATGGCGCGCGACGTGCGGGAGCTGGTGAAGAAGCTGGGGTTCGACCGGGTGTCGGTGGTGGGCCACGACATCGGGTTGATGGTCGCGTATGCCTACGCCGCGCAGTTCCCCGACGAGGTGGAACGGCTGGTTGTGATGGACGCGTTCCTGCCTGGGATCGAGCCCTGGTCGGACCAGATCATGCGAAGCCGCGACACCTGGCACTTCACCTTCACCGGGCCCACGGCCGAGAAGCTCGTGCAGGGGCGGGAGCGGATCTACTTCGATCGCTTCTGGACCGACCTGTCCGCCAACCCCCAGGCGTTCAGCGAGGCCGAACGCCGTGCCTATACCGCGGCGTACGCGGCCCCCGGCCGCCTGCGCGCGACGTGGGGCTACTTCCGCGCGTTCGATCAGGACCAGAAGGACTTCCGCGAGCTGGCCCGGACGAAGCTCCCGATGCCGGTGATGGTCATCGGTGGGGACAAGTCCCTGGGTGAGCCGCTCACGGCGCAGATGCGCGCGGTGGCGACCCGGGTCGAATCGCACATCCTCGAGAACACCGGGCACTGGGTCTCCGAGGAACGTCCGGACGAGGTCCGCGAGCTGCTCGTCAACTTCCTCGGGAAGTGAGCCACTGACCGGAGGGCACTCCGAGAAGCCTCCGGACAACGGGGGCCTCGGCCCGGACCCCCTCCCCTCCTCGCGCCTGGGGCCCCACCCTGAACCGGGGAGGGTTTCATCCATGTTCTTCCAGGCCATCAAGACACCCGGTCTCGCCCACGTGTCCTACGTGCTCGGCAGCGATGGCGAGGCGCTCGTGGTTGATCCGCGGCGCGACCTCGGCGTCTACCTCGACATCCTCCAGGCCCAGGGCCTGCACCTGCGCTACGTCCTCCAGACGCACCGACAGGAGGACTTCATCGTGGGAATGGCCGAGCTCGCCCACCTCACCGGCGCCCGCACCGTCGCCTTCAAGCATCCCATCAGCGGCTACGTCGACGTGCAGCTGGGCGAGCGCGCGCGGCTCCAGCTCGGCCGCCTGTCGCTGCTCGCCCTCCACACCCCGGGCCACACCCCCGAGAGCATGAGCTGCGCCGTCTTCCTCGACACCCACCCCACGCTCGCCTGGGGCGTCTTCACCGGCGACGCGCTGCTGGCCGGGGAGACCGGGCGCACCGATCTGTTCCACCCCGAGCGCACCTACGAGAACTCCGCGCTCCTCTACGACGCCCTTCACAGCGAGGTGCTCCCGCTCGGGGACCAGGCGCTCGTCCTTCCCGCGCACGGCCCGGGCTCCGTGTGCGCCAGCCAGATCGCCGACCGGGAGCTGACCACGCTCGGCCTCGAGCGCCACCGCAACCCCGTCTTCGTGCTCGGCCGGGACGAGTTCATCTCGCACAAGCTGCGCGAGCGCCTCCCTCGGCCGCCCTACTTCTCGCGAATGGAGGGGGTGAACCTGCACGGCGGCATCTCGCTCGCCCGGAAGCAGCGGACCCTTCCCATGCTGTCCCCGCGCGAGCTCCAACAGACCGCCGAGGTGCTGGGGCTCATCCTCGACACGCGCGAGCCGGAGGCCTTCGCGGGAGGCCACATCCCCGGCTCGCTGAACCTCTGGATGGACGGACTGGCCCTCTTCAGTGGCTGGATGGCCACCCCGGAGATGCCCCTCTACCTGGTGCTGCCCGAGAACACGGACGTGCGGCAGGCGGAGCTCTCACTGGCCCGCGTCGGCATGGACCGGGTGGAGGGAGTCCTCGCGGGAGGCTTCCGCGCCTGGAGGGCGTCGGGGCTGCCTATCGAGCACCACGCCACCCTGACTCCCAACGAGTTGCACGAGCAGGCCGACCGCTTCCAGACGCTGGACGTGCGCACCGTCTCCGAGTTCGAGGAAGGCCACATCCCCAACGCGCGTCACGCCTACGTGGGCGAGCTGGAGGAGCACCTGGGTGAGCTGGGATTGCGTCAGGATGCACCCGTGGCGGTGACGTGCAGCGCTGGCCCTCGGGGTGGGCTGGCCGCGAGCATCCTGCAACGCAACGGCTTCCAAGGCGTGGCCAACCTGCTCGGGGGGATGACCGCGTGGAAGAAGCTGGACCTGCCCGTGGAGGTAGGCCCGGCGCCGCGCCCGAGCGAAGCCCAAGTCCAGGAGAAGGCGCAGGGAGAGGAAGGGCAGCTCTATTACGAGTAGCGTGAGCCCCAGGGCATTCACGCGGAGAGCAAGAAAGCAGACGCCGGGCACCGACGAGGGTGTGCCTTCCGGCCGGTTCCTGTCTCGGTCCGGGGCTTTCGTCTAGAGTTCCCGGCCGCATGATCGATGCTTCTCGTGGCCGGCGGTGGGCGGTCCTCCTCCTCGTTCCGTTCCTCGTCGGTGCGCTCGCGTGGGCGCTCCGGCGGCAGGGCCCGGAAGAACCCCGGGCACCCCGGCACACCCGCACTCCGAGCGCATCCCGGCCGGCCACGCCTCCCGGCAAGCCCCTCCGGCTCGCCCAGGCCAACATCCCCGCACAGCTCGCTCCAGCTCCCGCCCCCTCCGTCAGCCGAGCACTGCCGGCGCCCTCGCCGCGCGCCCTGAGGCTGTACCAGCTCGGGAAGAAGCTCGGCACCCACGAGCCCCACTTGGAGAACCCCTGCGTCGCGCAGTCCGGCTCCTCGTGCTCGCGCACCGCACTCACCCCCTTCTTCGAGTCGCTCGACGCCCTCTCCACCGGCAAGGCGGCCTCGCCCGTCGTCATCTCCGCGTTCGGCAACTCGCTGATCGCCGGGGGCCGCATCGTCGACATCGTCCGCGAGGAGCTCGGAGCCACCTTCGGAGACGCGGGCCGAGGCGTGCTCTTCGTGGACCGGCTCGCGCCGTACGGGCCCCGAGTCCGGGCCGGCTTCTCGCGCGGCGGCTGGGAGGCGCGCACCCTGGGCGAGATGAAGCTCGCCGAGCTGCCCTTCGGCCTCACCGGCATCTACCACCAGTCCACCGCCGCGAAGGCCAGCAGCCGCTTCACGCTCGAGGGAGAGCCGCGCGGCACCCTGTGGTGGCTCGACGTGCCCCGAGCGGGCGCGCTGTCCGTCCACGTCGACGGCCAGGAGCTCGCCCGCGCCGAGCCCCATGGCAGCGGCCAGGCCCAGGCGCTCACCTTCGATCTCCCCCACGGAGCACGCACCCTGGACGTGGTCGCCGAGGGCCGTGGCGCGGTGGTGCTCGGCGTGGTGCTGCAACAGGAGCGCCCCGGCATCGTGCTCGACACCCTGGGCGTCCCGTCCTCCGACGCCAACCTCTTCCTGCGAGCGCGCGAGGACATCTTCCGCGCCCAGCTCGCCGAGCGCTCGCCGAGCCTGCTGCTCTTCATCCTCGGAGGCAACGAGGCCAAGCGGCTCGAGTGGGGCCGCTCGAACATCGCCGAAGTGGAGGAGGGCCTGCGCACCTTCGTCCGCCGCTCGCGCGCCGCCGCTCCCACGAGTGCCTGCCTGGTGGTGGGCCCCATCGACGCGGTGCGCGGAGGCACCGGGCCGCACAGGCTCGCCCAGCGGCCCTACCTCGACGAGGTCATCTCCATCGAGCGGCAGATCGCCCTCGCCGAGGGCTGCGCCTTCTTCGACATCTTCTCCACCATGGGGGGCTCGGGCTCGCTGGCGCGCTTCATGGATGCCGGGTTCGTCCATGAGGACCTGGTGCACCCGCGCGGCCAGGGGTTGGATCTGCTCGGCCAGCTCCTCACCGACGCGATGCTGCGCGCGTGGGTGGACTCCGGAGACACCAGCCGGCAGACCGCCCTGGCGCCGCCGCTCCAGGCCTCGGAGGAGACGCGGTGAGAGCGCTCCTCGCGGCGCTCCTCCTGCTCGGTAGCACCGCGCTGGCGGTCCCCCGCCCGGCCGAGTCCCAGCGGAAGGACACGCCCTTTCCCACGGAGGTGCAGCGCGCGCTGAACGCCCTCGTGCGCGCCGAGCTCGCCAAGGGAACACAGGCGGGGCTCTCGGTGGGCGTGCTCCACGGGGGCATGCGCTGGGTGGCCGGCTACGGACTGAGAGACATTTCCCACAAGCTGCCCGCCACGCCCCGGACGACGTACCGGATGGCGTCCATCACCAAGTCCTTCACCGCCGTGGCGGTGCTCCAGCTCGAGCAGGAGGGGAAGCTGGACCTGGACGCGGACATCCACACCCTGGTGCCCGAGTACCCCGAGAAGCCCTGGCCCATCACCGTGCGCGAGCTGCTCGGACACCTGGGCGGCGTGTCCCATTACGACGGCCCCGAGGCCTCGGAGAACACGCGCCACCTGGACACGAAGGGGGCACTGGCCCTCTTCGCCGACAAGCCGCTCGTCGCCGAGCCCGGCACGAAGTTCGTCTACACCACGTGGGGCTACAACCTGCTCGGCGCCGCGGTGGAGAGTGCCTCGGGCCAGGGCTACGGCACCTACCTGAAGGCCCACGTCTTCGGCCCCGCGGGCATGAGCCACGCGGCGCTGGATGACTACCGCACACGAGACAAGCAACACGCCCTGGGCTATCGCATACACAAGGGACAGCTCATTCCCTCGCACTACCTGGATGTGTCCAGCCGGTTCGCCGGCGGAGGCACACGCGCCTCGGTGGAGGATCTGCTCGGCTTCGGAGAGGCCATGCTCCAGCACCGGCTGGTGTCGGCGGAGACGGCGAGGAGGATGCAGAGCTCGATGAGCACGCGCGAGGGCCAGCTCACCGACTACGGAATGGGCTTCGCGACGTACCCGTTGCGAGGCCACTACATGGTGGCCCACGCGGGAGGCCAGCCGGAGACGACATCGCTGCTGGTGCTGCTGCCGGCGGAGGATGTGGTCATCGCGCTCGCCACCAACCTGGAGGGAGACGCGAAGCGGCTGAGGCGTGTGTCCACCCGCATCCTCGAGACATTGCTGGAGGACGGGCAGGTGCGCCGAGACGCGCACGTGGTGGAGCCGGTGGACGCGGTGGTGCACGAGGGCCTCGCGCGCCTGTTCACCTACGGGCTCGC
The DNA here is from genome assembly GCF_003044305.1 of Vitiosangium sp. GDMCC 1.1324. Classification (GTDB taxonomy): domain Bacteria; phylum Myxococcota; class Myxococcia; order Myxococcales; family Myxococcaceae; genus Archangium. The sequence goes on from NZ_PZOX01000026.1 coordinate 147,498, forward strand.
GTACCACCTGTGGGCCACCCGGGGGCCCGGCGCGATCCCCGAGCCAGGCGACGAGAACGAGGCCTTCACCCAGGTCTCCGCGCTGCTCGAGCGGACGACGATTGCACAGGACCCACAGGCGGCACTGGAGCGCGTGCGAGGAGCCCACCAGCCCCGAGCGGGCTCACTGCTCATCCGGGTGGGCGCGAGGATGGCGCGGACACTGGAGCAGGCATGGGGCGCGGAGAAGCTCCGCGAGTATCCGGCGAGAGGCCCGCTCGCCTTCTTCATCGACTACCTCGCGGCCTGTGAGCAGATGAACTGCCCCGCCGCACAGCGCTTCAGCGAGTCCCTCCAGAGCGACGTGAGACACTTCGACGAGGTGTGGCAACGCGCACAGGTGTCCGAGCTGAGGCGCGTCCGGCTGGACGAGGTGAAGGACCCGGAGACGCTCTGGCCCGCGCTGGAGGAAGCCACCACGAGTGCGGCGCTGCACCCGGACTACGTGGAGGAGATGCTCCGAGTGGCCGCGCGCTACAGACGACAGGGGAAGAGCGCGGAGCAACTGCGCTGGCTGGAGAGAACAGTGGCCCTCCATCCGAAGTCGGACGAGGCCCGCCAGGCGCTCGCCAAGGTGCAGGCGCCGGAGACACAAGAAACAGAAGTGCCCGCCACCACCGCGCCCCGCCGCGCGACGGACGGGAGCCCCGTGCCCGACGACGCCGGACTCGTGCCAGGAGGCGCCTCTCGTCCTCCACAGCGCCCCCAGGAGCGCACCGCGGACCCGGGAGGCTGAGCTCCGGGTCACTCGTTTCAGCCTTGCTCACAGGATGCCTGTACCCCGAGGCTGAGCTGATGCCTCAGCGCCCCCCTGACTCGCCCCCGCACACCTGGTGCCATAGCCGAGCCCTGCTGGCTCTGGCCTTCATAGCACTGCTGACTGGCTGCGCCACCGGCACGCACTGGCGAATGGACGGGGCGCATCCGCGTTCTGCGTCCTCCTTCGCGCTAGCGAGTCCGGCCCAGCCCGCCGCATCCTGGTGGGAGGACTACCACCCGATCATCCCTCGAGGGCAGGACACCTGCGCGCTAGTGCAGGAGTCCGCTCAAGTGGAGATGGGCCTGCGTCTGGCTCCGGGAAGAGACCTTCGTCCCCAGCAAGCCATGGCCCTGTGGTCCTGGCTGGCCAAGGCCCCCGTGCCCCTGCGCACCTTCGCGCCTCGCACAGCCCTGGCCTGGATGCTGCGCCATACCCAAGCGCAGGTCCGGCAAGTGCCCGCCGCCGAGCTGCGAACCCTCTGCGAGCGCATTCTCCTCCTCGTCGTCCCGCGACCTGACGGTTATCTCGCCTCCGCGTTCACGGGGCAGCCGCTGCAACGCGCAGGGCAGGTGGCCTTGCAGGAGGGAACCCTCGTTGCGGGCAGCTTCCTCGTGGGCCGCCTCTACCTCTCACACAGCGGCGTCCTGTATCCATTGGACGACGAGCTCCAACGCGCCAGCGACATCCCCCTGGGCGAGCTGTCGGTGGACAAGGACATCGTCAACACCGCCCTGGACGGTGCCCAGGACGCCATGGTGGAAATGGCGCGAGCGTTGGCCGCGAGCCTGATGAACGTCGATGGCACGCTCGAGGGGCTACACCGACTCCCCACCGCCGTCGCCACGCTCATCATCTCCTCCCCCGAGTACTTCGCCAGCTATGGGGACAGACCTCTGCGCGAGCAGGTGAGAGAGGCCGCCCGGCTGTCCACGCATCTGCTCATGCTCGCGGGAGGGGCAGCGGAGGTAGGGGTACGCGTCGCGGGCACCGGAGCCCAGGTGCCGCTCCTGACGCTCAGTGCCCAGGGAACACTGGCACTGGAAGTGACGACCGTGCCAGTCGGCGCGATGAGCGCGGTATTGGGAGTAGGGGCGGGCACGCTCGTCCTCATGTCCGCGCCACCATCACTGGACCCGGAGTCCACACGGGCGCTGTACGACAAGGGCATGCAGGAGGCGCGCAAGAAATTCCCCCACCTGGCGGGCGGCCCCAAGCAGAAACACCATATCCATCCCCGCTACCTCGGCGGTCCGGAGAACGGCCCCACCGTGGACCTGGACCCCGCCTATCACCAGCTCATCACCAACGAGTTCCGGAAATTGGCTGGCTATGGGAGGAAGTTGCCCTCACTAAACGCCGTGTTGGCCTTCATGAGAGCTGTTTATTCCAAGTACCCTCTTCCCGGAGTCCATTTCTAACCATGCAAAACACACTCGAGGTGCGGCTCTTCGCGGATGATGCAAGGCAATTCCTCCCTCCCAACATAGGAGTGGAGCGCGGCTTGGCGCGCCGGGTTTTGCTCAAACTGGATGACCCACTCGTCGACCAGATAAGGCAATACGAACAAGAGAAGCGAAGGCATGAATCGATCGCGGTCACCTACTGGGAGATCCACCGGAAGTACACTCCCGAGGAGCTGAAACAGGCGGAGCTCTTCTGGCTCAGGGTGCGTCCATTCTTCGAACCAACGGGCGAAGACTGCGGCACGGAGTATGACGAGACGAAGGCGTGCCCCCAGTGCGGATTCGGCGCCAAGCAGGTGGGGCCTCTACACCTGGATTTGAAGCGGATACCCAAGCGCGACATCGCACGGACACTGGGAGGAGAGATCGTAGTGTCCGCAAGGCTGGCCGATAAACTGAGCACCGCGGGCCTCTGCGGTTACGAACTGGGACCGGTCGTGAGCCGGAACGGCACCCCAACCCCGGACTGGTACCAGATTCTGTTACCCGAAGGTTCGTTGGAGCTGGCACCTCAGACCCAGGTGGGACACAGCTTCTTCGCTCCAGAACCAGACAGTGCTCGCTGCCCGAATGGGCACGTGATCGGATTCACCGTGCTCTCCGAGGTATTCATCCAGCGCTCTAGCCTGAGTACAGCGGACTGGTTCTGCACGCGCCAGTTCCTGGGAGAGCGCTTTGGCCCCTACCGTCCCGAGCCGCTGCTGCTCATCTCCCAGCGGCTCCACCAACTCCTGGTCTCTCACAAGGTGAAACGCTTCGACGTGGAAGTAGCCCATCTCGTCTGATGCTCGACCGGACCTGCTTCGAGTCGGACCCACCAGGGTTGTCTGGCCTGAAACGGACACCGGGAGCGCGAACGAGAGGATGGATTGCCCCCGGGCCGCTGCTCGCGCGTAAGGTGCGCCTCCCTTTCTCGGAGGTTCGAACCATGTCGAATCGGTCCTGCTCGCCCCGGGCGCTGCTGCTCCTGGGGCTCCTCGCCACGAGCTGCGCCATGAGCGGCAAGACGTCGCCCGGTGCGGAGCCCTCCACCCAGACAGCCCCGCAGGGAGCCCAGGAAGAGCGCGGCGCGGCGGCCATGCTCGATCACTTCCCCACGCTGGAGAAGCGCCCCTCGGGCCTGGAGGTGGTGGCGCGCCTGGAGCAGACACCGGGCAACATCGCCATCACGCCCGAGGGCCGCATCTTCCTCAGCCAGCACCCCTTCGGCGCACCGAAGTACGCGGTGGTGGAATTGCTCCCCGGCGGCACCACGCGCCCCTACCCCACCGAGCAGTGGGCCAGCGCACCCGGGCCCGATGGCACCGGCCTCCAGACGGTGATCGGCCTCGAGTCGGACAAGAACGGGGTGCTGTGGATTCTGGACAACGGCAAGGGCGGAGGCGAGGGCGCGAAGCTGGTGGGCTGGGACACGCGCGGCGAGAAGCTCGTGAAGACGATTCCCCTGCCCAAGCCGGTGGCGGCGTCCAACTCGTTCCTCCAGGACCTGGTGGTGGACCCGGACCGGGGCGTGGCGGTGCTCGCGGACATGGGCCGGGGAGACCTGGTGGGCGAGAGCATGCCCGCGCTGGTGGTGGTGGACCTGAAGAGCGGCCAGGGCCGGCGCGTGCTCCAGGGCCACCCGAGCCTCCAACCCGAGGACGTGCCCATGGTGGTGGAGGGCCGTCACATCACCGTGGCCGACAAGCAGGGCAAGCAGGTGGAGCCACGGCTGGGCCTCAACCCCATCGCGCTCGATCCGAAGGGCGAGTGGCTCTATTTCGGCTCGATGAACGGCCGAACGGTATGGCGCGTCCGGATGGACGACGTGCTGGACCCGAAGCTGTCCACGGAGGAGCTCGGCCAGAAGGTGAAGCCCTACGGGCAGAAGGCCGTGAGCGATGGCATGAGCATCGACTCGGTGGGAAACCTGTACATCACCGACCTGGGGGCCGGTGCCATCGGCGTGACGAGGCCGGATGACCCCTACGAACTCTACGTGAAGGACGAACTGCTGCAATGGCCGGACGGACTGACGTACGGGCCGGATGGATACTTCTACGTGACGGTGAACCAGCTCCACCGGCACGCGGCGCTCAACCAGGGGAAGTCCGCGACCCGGCCACCGTTCCTCGTGGTGCGCTTCAAACCCCTGGCCCCGAGCGCCGTGGGCCGCTGAACCGTGCTCTACTCACGGCACGCATCACGAGTGAAGAAGGAGAGCCGATGTTCCCAGTCGAGAGAGGCCACGTGAAACGGCTGGGAGCGGACGACGCGCTGGCCCTGCAAGCCCTGCTCGAGCGCTGCCGTGACTTCCTGGAGCTGACCCACGAGGCCCCGCGACCCGGCGCGGCGCGGGAGTTCCTGAACAACCTGCCCAACGGAAAGACACTCGAGGACAAGTTCGTCCTCGGGCTGTACGCGGAGGGCGCGGACGAGCTGGCCGGAGTCATCGACATCGTGCGCCACTGGCCCATACGGGACGAGTGGATCATCGGAACCTTCCTGCTGGAACCCACCCGCCGCAATACCGGACTCGGGGCGAGCGTGCACCGCGACCTCGAGCAGTGGGTGCGAGGCCAGGGCGCCACGGGGCTCCGGCTCGTCGTGCAGGTGCAGAACCCGGCGGGGCTGCGGTTCTGGCAACGGCAAGGCTACGCCATCACGGGCCAGACGGTGCAGAGAACGCACGTGAGGGAGAACATCATCCACCTGCTGCGCAAGCCGCTCGACACCTGAGAGCGCATCACCAGCGCTCGTGCCACTCCAACCCGTCCGGAAGTGACTCCGCCGCGTATTCCAGATGGAGCACGCGACGATGCACCGGAGCCGTGGCGGAAGAGGAGGCGTGCAGCAGCAACGGCCGCATCACCAGCAACCCGCCACGGGAAAGAAGGCACTCGACGGGCTCGGTGCGCTCACGCCATGAGGCGATGTCCTCCGGGCCGAGCCGCCCGGCGCGGTGGGAGCCCGGCAGCACGCGCACCGGGCCATTCTCCGCGCCGCAGTCATCGAGATGCAGGCGCACGGCCACCATGCGCTCCAGCAGAGTGGTGGGCGGTTGCACATGGGGGATGCCGGCCTTCTCGGACCAGGGGCCGAAGCCCTCGACGGAGCAGCGCTCGCGCACGGCGATGGTGAGGTCCTGGTGCCAGATGACCTTCCAGTTGGCCTCGGGTGTCTTGTCGAAGAGAAGGGCACGAACCGCGAAGCATCCGAGACCCAACACGGCCTCGGCCGCCGTGCGCACCGCCCCCGAACGGGCGAGGTTGCGCACTTCGGACACCGACTCGAAGAGGTCGCGAGTGCCGCCACGCCGCCGTAACTCCGAGCCGAGGGAAGGCGTGGAGAGCGCCGCGAGCAGCGCATCGATGTCGGCACCCGGCACGGCTTCCGGAATGAGGGCGAACCCGTCCCTCTCGACGCGTGCAGCCCATTCGCCGTGCATACCCTGTCTCCCGATGGCTCGTGCTACGACCCTGGAGTCCTCAGCAGCATACCCTCACTGCGACCGGAGCCGCGAACGCCCATGCTCGAGCTGCGCGCCTGCATCGATGTCGATGACCTGGACAAGGCCATCGCGTTCTATACCCAGACGCTCGGGTTGAAGCTCGGGCGACGGGTGGGCTCCGATTGGGCCGAGTTGCTCGGGGCCTCCTCCCCCATCGATCTGCTCGGCAAACCCGCGGGAAGCCCGGCCAGCCCGAGCCTGTCCTCCCCGCGCGACTACCGCCGGCACTGGACCCCCGTCCACCTGGACTTCACCGTCACCGACCTCGACGCCGTCGTCCAGCGAGCCAGGGCCGCGGGCGCCACGCTCGAGCGGGACATCCAGGAGCGCGAGTGGGGCCGCATGGCCAATCTCGCCGACCCCTTCGGGCATGGCTTCTGCCTGCTCGAGTTCCGGGGCCGGGGCTACGATGAGCTCGTTGGCTCCTGAACCCATGCCGGGCCGCTCGCCCGCCTCTCGGCCGGACATTCTCTCGGGCCGCGCTGAATCCGTTCGAGCCCCAGGGGCTCCTCCATGGAAGACTGCGACCCCATGTGCGCAGTGCTTCGCTCATCGCTCATCAGTCTGACGCTCGTGCTCTCCACCGTGGCGGGCACGGCGACCGCCTCGGGGAAGCACCGGGGCTTCCATGATCGCGTGCCCGATGACGCTCGCGTGGAGCGGGTCCTCCAATCGCTGACCCTGCGCGAGAAGGTGGGGCAGTTGCTGCTCGCCTACCCGCAGGTCGGCAAGGAGAACCCGGTGGAGGTGGGCGGGGTGCTGTTCGTGGGAGGGACACTGAAGAAGCTCGACGCGGCGAAGGAGCGTATCCGCTCGTCGCGCGAGCGAGCCCGGGTTCCCCCCTTCTTCGCGGTGGACATCGAAGGAGGAGGCTTCAACCGCCTCAACCGGCACCCCTCGCTCAAGGAGCTTCCGTCCGCTCGGGAGATGGCCACGATGGAGGACGCCGACGTCGAGGCGTGGGGCGTGCGAGTCGGCAAGGCGATGCGGGAGGTGGGGCTCAACATGAACCTGGCGCCCGTGTTCGACGTGTCGCCCGCGGGCCACATGTTCCGCAACGGGCGCGCGTTCTCCGGGGACGCCGAGGTGGTGAAGCAGAAGGCCACCGCCTTCGCACGAGGCCTGGCCCGGGAGGGAGTGGTCTCCATCGGCAAACACTTCCCGGGGTATGGAGACCTCGATGCCGACTCGGACCACGTGCGAGCCATTGCCGACTGGACGGTGGAGCGCGTGCGTCAGGAGGCGTCGGCGTTCCGCGCGGCGGAGCGGTTCCTCGGAGGGGTGATGATGTCGAACATCGTCTACCAGAAGTTCGGCGAGGCGCCCGCCATCCTCGAGCCCTCGCTGGTCGCGATGGCGCACGAGGGCGGATGGATTGCGGTGACGGACGACGTGGCCATCCGCGCGCTGGCCGAGCACCTGGGCACCGAGCGCGAGGAAGTGGTGCGGCGGGCCTTCCTCGCGGGCAACGACGTCATCCTCACCACCGAGCCGCCAGACTGGTCGGGGGGCCTGGACTACTTTGGCATCCTGACGAAGCTGGCCGGATCGGAGCCGAAAATGGCGGAGCAACTGGACGCGGCGGTCCGGCGGGTGCTGCGCATCAAGGACCGGATGGGCCTGCTGGACGAAATGTAGCGAGCTGGAACGGAGAGATGAAGGAACGTATACCTGTCATCCGGGTGCGGGCGGACAATGGCTTCCTGGTGGCCCCGCGATGGTCTCATCATCTGCTTCTTCATGCGCCGCTCGCATGGAGAAGTCGCCCCTGCAGTGTGGAGGGCCCTACAGACGTTTCTCCGTGCCATCCCTCCCCAGGCCTTGAGCTGGTACGTCGCATCCAAAGGGGGCTTCCTCCATGAGGAGCGCTCCAACTGGTTCTTCTTCCTCAAGCAGGACCCGGAGGACATGCGCCGCTGGATACGCCGCTTCTGCTCATGAAGCCGGGCGGGATATAGACGGTCCATCAGTTCGAAATGAACTCGTTGCACCTGGCTCTGCGTTGAGCCAACGGACGTCATGCAGATCCATGCCTGGTACAAGAGCGAGGAGCGCAACCTGGGGGCCGTGCGGACTCAGGTAGAGCCGGTTCTTCGGCGAAACGGCTTCGTCCTCGCGCCATGGAGCGGAACGCCCTCCGCGGACATCTCGAGCTGGGACCAGGTGACCTTGGAGGACCAGCCGATCTGGTACTCGCTCACGCGGCGGACGGAGGGACATGTCGTCTTTGAACTCGCATCTCGCAAGCCGCAGGTGAATCTGGCACCGATCTTCCTGCGAGCCTTCTCCGAGCTGCTCGCGAATCGCACCCTCGTCTTGAACGAGTGCATCCTGTCCACCGCAAACATGGATGAGTATCCCTTCTTCACGCACTCGCTGGGGGGCACGCTCAACATCGTGAAGATGAGGAAGGATGGCTCCATCGAGGCACAACGGAAGGCTGGGGACTCCGACTACTGGAAGGAGGCCGGGTCAAAGCTGCACTTCGTCGCCGCCTATCTCTTCGAAGACCCCAGGTTGCCCTCACCCCAGGACTGGTCCGCGCGAATCCGGGCCCCCATCCTCAAGAGTCCCCACGGCCCCATCTTCGACTGCGGGTGGTCCCAGCTGTTTCCAACGTTGGCCCCCACGTTCAACGGCTGAGCCCAGGCTCACCGCTTCCGGCGGCGTGTCCCTCGCTCGTAGCTCTTGAGCTTGCGGTAGAGCGTGGTCGCTCCGATTCCCAGCTCCTGCGCGGTGCGCGTCCGGTTCCCCCCGTTCCTCGCGAGCACCGCGAGAATGTACTCGCGCTCCAGTTCCTCCAGCCTCCGCACCGCTCCCGTCAGCGAAGGCGTGGGCAACGCGGCTCGGACATCCTCGGGCAGGTCCTCCAGCTCGATGCGTGAGCCCCTCGAGAGCGCAACCCCGCGCTCCATCGCGTTGCGCAGCTCGCGCACGTTGCCCGGCCAGTCGTGCCGCTGCAGCTGATCCGCCACGTCCGCGCCAAGGCCCGGCGCCGTCCGCCCGAGCTGCCGCGCCGCATCCACCAGGAAGACGCGCGCCAGCGGGAGAATGTCCTCGCGCCGCTCTCGCAAGGGCGGCACCGTCAGCTCCACTACCCGTAGCCGGTAGTAGAGGTCCTTGCGGAAGCGTCCCGCCGCTACCTCCTCGGCCAGCGGCCGATTCGTCGCCGCCACCACGCGCACGTCGATGGGCCGATGGTGGTTCTCCCCCACCCTCCGCACCTCGCGCTCCTGCAACGCGCGCAGCAGCTTCGCCTGCATGCCTGGCGGCATCTCGCCAATCTCATCCAGGAAGAGTGTCCCGCCCGCCGCCGCCTCCAGCAGTCCCACGCGCTCGTGTGTCGCTCCCGTGAAGGCCCCTCGCGCATGGCCGAACAGCTCCGCCTCCAGCAGCGACTCCGTGAACGCCGCGCAACTGATGGCCACCAGCGGTCCCCCCGCCCGCGCGGACTCCTCGTGCACCAGCCTCGCCACCCGCTCCTTCCCCGTGCCGCTCTCGCCGATGATGAGCACCGTCGCCTCGCTCCTCGCCGCCCGCCTCGCCAGGTCCACCACGCGCCTCATCCCCGGGCTGCGCGCCACCAGCCCTCCCGGGCCCTCCGGCTCGCCCACCGCCTGCTCGAGCGCCCTCGTCCGCTCGCGCAGCTTGCGCTCCGTGCGCTTGAGCGCGCTCGCCACCTGGTGCAGCGAGGCGTCGAGCACCTCGCCCTGGAAGTACGGCAGGTGCTCCTCCAGCTGGCTCCCCCACTCCTCCAGCGTCCGGCCAGCGAAGTGGCACGCCGCGTCCCCCCTCGCCACGCACCGGTCCTCCAGGATGTAGAGCGGCCGGCCCGCCGCCCGGCTCATGTAGCCGCTGGCGAAGCCGCACAGCGTCCAGCACGAGGGCGCCTCCGCGCGCCCCAGGTGCAGCAGGTGCTGCTCCGCCTCGTACGAGTCCTCGAGGGTGACGCCCTGGGGCGAAAGAGGGTCGTTGTCCTCCAGCCGGATGCGAACCAGTCCCTGAAGCGTGTGGATGAGCCCGCCGGCGGCTCGCCACTCGGCCTCGCTGCTCCACCGGAAGCCCTTGCGCAGCGCCTCCGCCATGCGCCAGCCGTGGGCGAAGGCGAAGCGCGTCAGCACCGCCCTCGCCCCCGCCAGGCCCAGCATCTCCACCAGTTGCTTGCGCAAGAGCCCCAGCGCCACCGCGTCCAGGATGAGCGCCCGCTCGCCCGCGAAGCGGACGCCCTCCTGTGCATCCACCTCCAGCAGCATGTCGATGCGCAGGTCCTCGGCTCGCATGGATGACCCTTTCATTTTGAACGAACGGTAGTTCGTTTCGACCGGCGGGCCCACGCCCGCCTCCGCCAACCTCGCGGACTCGTTGGGCCACGGAAGTGGCCCGGAGATTGCTCTGTTGAGGAACAACCCGGGTCGCTCACGCGGAATGCGAGAGCCCTCGCCCCCCGGGGGACCAGGAGGCGCGGTGTCGTTCCGACGAGAGACGCTGGAGGACGGCGCGGTGCGGCTGTCGAGCGAGCGGTGCAGCTACACCTTCCGGCGGCTGCGTCCGGGCGTGGTGTACATCCGCCTCACGGGGGATGACCGGGGCGAGTTCGACAACGCCCCCCGGGACGAGCTGCGCGAGGACCTCCGCCGCTATGCCCCCGTCGAGCTGTTCTTCGAGATGGATGAGACCACCGGAGCCAACCTGCCCGTGCAGGATGCCTGGACCGAGTGGTTCAGCCACCACCGTCCGGCGCTCAACAGCGTGAGCGTCCTCACGCGCAGCAAATACATGCACATCAGTGTCGAGATGTCGAAGCTCTTCTCGCGCACCGGCGAGCTCATCCGCGTCTACCTCGACCCGGAGCCCTTCAAGGAGGCGCTCCGGCGCGCGGCGCCCGGTGCCGCCCTGCTCGAGCCGAGGAAATAGGAGGCCCTCCCGCGGGAGGGAAGGAGACAGCATGTCGTTCAAACGAGAGGCCCTGGAGGACGGCACGGTCCGGCTGTCGAGCGAGCGGTGCAGCTTCATCTACCAGCGCCCCCGCCCGGGGGTGGTGCACATGCGCATCGTGGGCTCGGACAAGGGCGAGTTCGGCACCGCGCCCATGGACGAGCTGCGCGAGGACCTCTGCCGCTTCGCTCCGGTCGAGCTCTTCGTCGAGATGGATGAAATCACCGGGGCCAACCTGCCCGTGCAGGAGGCGTGGACGGAGTGGTTCAGCCACAACCGCTCGGCGCTCAAGAGCGTGAGCATGCTCACGCGCAGCAAGTACATGCACTTCACCGCCGAGGTGGTGAAGTTCTTCTCGCGCACCGGCGAGCTCATCCGCGTCTACCTCGACCCGGAGCCCTTCCTGGATGCACTGCAGCGCGCGGCGCCCGGGACTCAGAAGTCGAGAAAGTAGAAGCCCCCGGGAAAGAACCTCCGGCCCGATATACGCGCACGAGCCGCGCGTTTGGGAAGTCAGCGGAGGCAACCCATGGCTGAGCTGGCGTCAGAGGTGAGAGTGGTGGTCGCGCGGTTGAGGAATCTCTTCGTCGACATGGCGCGTCAGGGGGCCTTCGCCAACCCCCTGGACGAGATTCCCCACCCGGAGCTCGAGCCCCGGCAGCTCCAGGTGCTCTGGTGGCTGCACGCCGAGGGCCTCCTCACCGTCAACGCCCTGGCCGAGCGCATGGGCATGTCCATGCCACCCATGACGCGGATGTTGGACAGGCTCGAGGAGCTGCAGCTCGTCGCGCGCCACCGCGGCACGCGCTCGGACAAGCGGCACGTCCTGGTGCGGCTCACCGAGAAGGGCCGCCTGGCGGGGGACGCGGCCGACACCGTGGTGCAGGAGCGTCTGGCCCACCTGCTGCTGCCCCTGGAGGGCGAGGACCGGAGCGCGCTGTTGGACCTGCTGGAGCGCTGGGTGGAGGCGCTCGCGCGCAGGCCCGAGCCGATTCCCCCGGAGGTGCCCCAGGACCTGCCCGGAGCCAACCGGCTCTCCGCGTGACCTGACGAGGCCGCTCCCGTCACGCCCCGCTCAGCTCTTCTTCTCGAGCTCCTCGGGGTGGAAGACGCGCGAGGCCACGCGGTCCAGCACCTCGTCACCCCAGACGAGGCTCGCCTTCGCCAGGCGCTTCATGTCCTTGGCGAAGTCGCCGCCGTCCGGCACCTGGGTGTAGACGCGGCTCAGGAAGAGGCCGCGGTTCTCCCGCTCGTAGTCCACGGTGCCACCGCCCGTGTCCGTGCCCTCGCGGGCCTCGGCCTCGAAGCCCTCGAGCACGCCCGGCTTGGGCGGCTCGTGGAAGCGGTAGACGAGCGCGCTGCACTCGAGCGACTTCGAGTCCTCGTGGTACTCGAAGTACACCTGCGCCCCGCCCAGGGCGATGCCACCAAAGCCCTGCGCGTTGAGGCCCGGGCTCAGCACCGCTCCCTGCGAGCGCGAGTACCAGCGCAACAGCTCCTGCGCCGACTCGCGCGTGAGGGCGCCCCCACTGGGAGGCGGAGGCGGCGCGAACCCCACCGCGGACATCAGCCACTGGAGCATGGTGCGCCTCTCCGTCACTCGAACTTGCCGGCGCGCGCCTGGTCGAAGGGCACGCGGTGCGACAGGTAGGCGTCGTTCAGCGAGTGGGTGCCGTTGATGCCCGAGCCGTAGTCGAAGCGGTGCACCACCGCGCCCTTGCCGCCGTTGCGCGCCCACTCGTCCACGCCCTTGCCGTTGCCCTGGCCGAACCACGTGGGGACGATGTCCTTGTTGTTGACGTAGTGCACGTACTTGGGGCCGTCCGGGAAGTGCGCGGCGGCGCCACCGAAGGTCTCCACGTCCACCTTGCCCAGCGCCTTCTCGACGTCGGCCTTGGACATCCCGTCTTCGATGCGCAGCCGGTTGGCCACGTCATTGAGCGCGCGGCTGGTGACGAGCGCGCCCTGGCTGTGGGCGAACAGGTGCACCGAGCGGCCCGCCTTCAGCTCCGAGTAGACGGTGTCCGCCAGCGTGTCCACCGCCGGGTTGCTGCCCTTGTCCAGCTTGTCCTTCACGCACTGGGCGAGGTCGGCAATCATCCCCTCGGTGGCGTTGTGCACGCCGACGACCTTGGCGCCGGTCCGGTCGGCGATCTGCTGCATGCTGTTGAACTGGTCGTCCTTCGTGTTGGAGATGCCGTTGACGTAGACGAAGGTCTGGGTGGGGTTGGGGTTGTTGCGCGGGGTGACGCCCGGAATCTGGCTCAGGGGAGTACCGGGCGGGAACGTCTTGCCGCCGGCGCCCACCAGCTGCCCGTCGAACACCTTGTCCGGCTTGGAGCCCCCGAAGATGCCACCCAGCAGGCCCTTGGCCTTGCTGGTGCCCTTGGACTCGAAACCGTCGACGAACTGGCCCGCCTTGGAGGCGCTCCCGGAGACGGTGTTGGCGATGGGGCTCACGGTCTGCGCCGTCTTCTCGACGGCATTCTGCGTGCCCGTACGCACGGTCTGGAGGAGGTTGCGGCTGCGGTCGATGGTGCTCATGGGGGGGACTCCGGCGATGATTTTTTGAAAATCCGTTACGGGATTGTCGCGAGGAGGGGTGTGGGAGTTGCGTCCCCATTCTCACATTCTCTCGCCGAGGAGAGCCATGCACGCCTGGTACAGCGCCGGAGTCCCTGACGCTCCGTGTCAGACGCGCTGGGGCGGGTGCTTTGGATCCAAACCGAGCTTCTGGAGCAACTGCCCCCGGGCCACGCCCAGCCCGCCCCGGGCGAACGCCGCGAACCACGCGCCGCCCGTGGTCCGCGAGATGAAATCGCGCGTGCGGCCCTGGTCCTGCACCACGGGGGTGATGAGGGCCGGGTCGTTGAAGTTCTCGGTGAAGGCGTCGGCCAGCCGCTGCACGGCGCTCTGGTTGCCCCTGCGGCCGTCACTGCCGTACTGGGCCATCAGCAGCTCGCGTGCGGCCGGGGTGATGGGCTCCAGCAGGAAGTTGGTGAAGGCGTACGTCGGTTGCCCGTGCCGCTCGTAGAAGCGCTCGAAGGTGGCGCTCATCCACGCCGCGTCGAAGGGCCGGTCCCCCCGCTCGGCCACGCACTCGAGCAGGTTGCGCACCTGCTTGCTGCCGTTGTTGGCCCCCTGCCCCGCGATGGGGTCCACCGACATCACCGTGTCGCCCAGCGCCATCACCTCGCGCCCCGAGGGCAGCCGCCCCACCGGCCGGCGCACCGTGGGCGTCACCGCGCCCACCAGCCACCCGTTCGGGTCCGACAGCTCCGCGGACTGGAACCAGTCGGCGTCCCAGGGGAGGAGCTCGCGGAACAGCCCCTTGGCGATCTCCACCACCTGCTCGCCGCTCCGGGCCTCGCGGAACCGGTCCAGCGGCCCGCCCGGCTTCGCCTCGAAGAGCACGTTCCAGCTCGGGCCCACGTCCTTGTGCAAATAGGGGATGTAGAAGACCTCGCCCGCCTCCGGGAAGGCGTTGAACTTCACCGGGACGAGGGGCAGGCCGTCGAAGCGCATCTTCGGGCCCTTCACGCACATCATCGCGAGCTGGCGCTGGGGCGCGTCGTACACGCTCCGGGCCGCGTCGCGCTCGAAGAGCTGGCACAGCTCCGCGCGGCCGGCCGCCACCAGGGTGAGGTCGTGCGCGGCGGCGATCTCCTCCAGCCGAGACACCGTGACGGACTCGATGTGGATGCGGCCGCCGCGCTCCGCCAGGTCCATCATCCACCGGTGGCTCTGCAGCCGCACGTCGATGGCCTGGCCGGCGCGGCTCAAGCGCCCCGTCAGCGTGAGCAGGCGGTTGAGCGGCGCCGGGCAGACGAGGAGGTGCGCGCCTTCCACCCAGTGCACCTGGTCATCCCAGTGGTTGAGGCCGAGCTCCCGCTCGAGTTGCAGCGACAGATCGAAGCGCGCCGCCGTGCCGGTGGGCCGGCCCTGGAGCCACTGCTCGGGCGTCCGGTCCGAATAGAGCGTCACCTGATGGCCCGCCTTGCGCAGACCGTGTGCAGCCAGGAGTCCAATGATTCCCGAGCCGATGATGCCGATGTTCCGCATGTCTTCCCCCCGTTGGGATTTACGACGGGGAGAGAGTCCATCAGGTACCGGGTGTGATGTCACTCCCACCCTGGCCAGTCAGGCCAGGAAGGCCCTGTCCGGCAGGGGATGGCCAGAGCGCTCACACGAGCCGGCCCGCGTGCGTGGCCCGGAGGGTCGCGAACTCGACGACCTGTCGAGCGACCATCTCGAGCTGCGCGGCGCCCTTGGCATCGACGCAGGCGCCCTGGTCGTCGAAGAGAGGGGTCGTCGTGTTCAACATCACCCCGAGCGGGGTCGGCCATGCACGCAACGCATGGGCGATGGAGCGCAGCGCCACGAGGGTGGTTCCACAGGCCTGCCAACCGTACGCCGTCACGATGCAGCCGAAGGCCCGGCCATCGAGGTAGGGCCGCTCGTCACGATTCAGGTCCTCGAGCTGATCCAACGCGTTCTTGATGAGCCCCGAGACACTGCCGTGGTAGCCCGGACTGCCCACGAGGATGCCGTCACAGCGCCGGACCGCGTCGACGAGCGCGCGCTGCTCGTCATTGCGCGCAGGATTCTCGGGGGCGTAGATGGGCAGCCGGGTGAGGAAGGGGCCGTCGAACAGAAGCGTCTCGGCACCTGCGGCCTCGGCCGCCAGCAGCGAGACGCGCATCGCTCGCTCCGTCGAAGAGCCCGGACGGGTGCTGCCCGCGATGCCGACGATCAGCGGACGCCGGGTGGGTTCCCCTGCTCTTGGGTTCGTCATGAGCTACTTCTAAGCCCGCGCCCCTGGTCACCGCTGGCGAAAATCCACCTCGTCGCGGACTCAACCTGCCTGGCCGGGCTTGCGCACCCAGGCGCCGAGCGCCGGAAGCAGCCGGTGGTAGGCCTGAAGAATCTCAGAAGGAGCAGGTCCACCCGCTCGATACCGGCACGCGAGCGCAGGGCATCTTTCGTCAATGACTCGATGTCCCGGCGGGCCAGGAACGTGACGATTCGATTCAAGTCGAGTGCGAGCTCCTCGAGTGGGAGGCCCGCGCCTGTCCATGGCGTGTCCATGGTGCCCGAGCCTCGCCGCACAACCCAGACCGGCGCAAGCGGACCCCTCTCGATGCGTCACCGTCTCAGTCGAGGAAGCGTCTCCACCAGCGCTTCGCCTCGTCCTCGGTAAAGCGCATATCGGAGTAGCGGGGTGGCTCATCGAACAAGGTTCTCTGGGACAACCTCAGAGGCTCGAGCCAGGGCTCCAGAGCCCGTGCGAGCTCGCGATATGCCGGGAGCGTCTGCCCGGCGGACAGGTCTCCCGCTTCTGGCTTCTCGCCGAGGGAGACCACAACGCGCTCCTCATCAAGCTCGTGCACGGTGGTCTCGGGAGCATGGAGGCGAGAACGAAGGGCAGTAGCTCCTCCGAGCTGACCCAGCACGGGCTGCGCGAGGAAGTTGAGCCAGTGCACACCATCGACTCGCGCGCCCAGCCGCGTCGGGGGGAGCCATGCTGTGCGCAGATCGATCCCTGGGTAACGAGCGAGTTCTGCATGGAAGGCCTCGTCCGCAGTGCGCAGATACCGGTAGAAGCGTAGAGCAAGGCCTGCATGGCCGGTGGCGAATCGCAGCCGGGAAGCCATATCCAGAGCCAACTCGCGCACCCGCGTCGGCCCGTTCACCTCCAGGTACTCGGTGGGGAGTGTCGCGGTGAGCAGGCTCACTGACTCCGGGAAGGGAGTGCGCCAGGGAATGCGGGCTCGGTAACAGAGTTCGTAGCCGTTACGACTGAGAAAGCCTCTATCGAAGAGCAGTTGAGTCGCGTAGCCCCTCTTTTCCATTCGACGGGCAGTGTCCTCGCTCAGCTCTTCGATGAAGCGGAACGACCGCTCTGGCCGGAGGAGTTTGCGAATATAGATCCAGCGTTCCTCGGTCAATGCGTCGCCTTCGTCGTCATTGAGGTAGGCATGATTGATTGTTCTGGGGCCCTGCCCGACCGCACGCATGTAGCTCTCGACCGCATGGCTCACCCCCGAGGCAATCTCCGGGTGATCATGCGGCATGTAGAAGACCAGGCGCACAACGTCTCGCACGAGCAGCTCTCTCACCAGGCGCGGCGGCTCTCCGTCATGGAACCTCCGGCGAAAGGGAGAAATGCCTCGGTACCGAACGCGTGGATAGAGAGCGTTCATTCTTCACGGAGCCCATTCAAGGGGGTCGAGCCCCTTCGGGGAGACGACAACCACCGGACAGCGCCTCGTGAGCTTCTGGTAGCCCTTGAGCTGAGCATCAACACCGGGAGCCAACAGAGGGCTCAGCTTGTGGTCGGCGAGGCAGGGAAATTTGAACTCGTAGACACACTGCACGTCGGTGGCATTCCTCGTCCCGTGCACCACGAAATCGGGACGGAGCGTGTCGATGCCCCCGTTTGTGAGCACGGCCCCCTCTACATCGGGGTCCGGCTTGTAGCGAGGCTCGACGGTGAAGTTCTCTCGGAGGTCCGAGGGAAGACGAAGCTTGATACATGCAAAGGCCGCAGCGTGCTTGAGCCGCCCCAGTTCCTGGGCGAGGGTAATGGGGGTGTCGTCGCCCTCAGTGAATCTGACGATCTTCTTGCACTCCTTGTCGTTCGGGAACTTGCCGTTCTCGAACCGGGAGGCTCCATCCATCCGCTGGTAGGACTCGTTGACGTCCGCATGGGCCTGCGCCACGCACTCCTTGAGACTCGCCTCGACGAGGTCCAACTCGTCGCCAGTCAAGGCACGCGCGAAGGTGTTGAGTCCCTGGACGGTCGCGCCAACCTGGATGACCTTCTCAAGAATCTGGCCGGACTGGGTCGCCGTCGGCGCGAGAAGCTCTCCGGTGCTCGCATTGACCGGGGCGGCACAGGCGGGGCCACACGACTGGTTGAACTGAGAGCGTCCGCCAGTGAGTTGCCCGCCCCAGGAGGGCTCGGGCTGTACGCGCGCTGTGCTCAGGGATGTGGCGCAGGAGAGGCTGAGCAGCGCGGCTGCCAAGGTCGCGAGCACGGTCGATGGATGAACGGGCATGAGCACCCCGCGTCATGTCACAAGGCGGGTGCCAGGGACTACACGCAATCGCGACCTCGCCCGTCAAGGCGGCACGGGGAAGACGGCCCCCGCCGAGCCCTGATGCCGCCCGGCCTCCTCCCACGAGCCGGTGTTGCTGAGCTGTGGCGCGGGCCGTGGCGCGGACCAGCGGAGCGGCACGCCGTTCTCAATCCACGTGCCTTCCGTCACACGGAAGCGCAGGAGCCGCTCCGCTCCCGTGAAGGCCTCGACCTCGGGCCCATCCCAGACAATCTCCGTCTCCCCTGTCAGCGACAGGAGCCCACCCGAAGTGAAGTCGACGAACAGCAGACCGGCTCGCGGGTGGAGGACCAGATTGCCCAGCGTGTTGAACTGAAGGTTGCCACTGAAATCTGGAGCCGTCAGGACGGTGCGGCCGGCCTCCTCCGTCACACGCACGAAGCCGGGTTTGCCTCCGCGATGCGAGACGTCGACGCCATCGACCGGCTCTCCCCCGCGTGCGGCCGGGGACGCCGACGCGATGAAGAACGTATCCGCGCGCTCGATGAGCCCCGCGCTGGCACCCGACAGCAACGGGCCTTCCTTCCGCACCGGCCGCGGCTCGATGACACGAGAGGGCTCGGCCACGAAGACAGGATCCCGTGCCTGGATGTACTGCGGGCAGTTGCCGAAGCTCTGACCAACCTGGACGGCGAACCGGTCCTCGTCGAGCTCCACCACCGTTCCGTTCATCCGGTTGCGGCGGCGTGTCTCGAGCTGGATGCCCAGAAGACCCAGGGGCGCGCCCACCGTGAGGTTCTGGCCCAGGGCATCTCCGAAGCCAGGGCGCGCGGAGATCACGAGCGTCCGGGGGTCCGGCGAGCTCACGAAGCCCGGTGCTCCCACGAGGATGGAGGCCCAGGGGCGTCGCTCGCCATCCAGACTGCCGACGAGCAGGAAGGGCAGCTTGCAGAACAGCTCACGGTGCTGGTCCGGCATGAATGAGCGGATGATCTTCCGCCCCGTCTGCTCGAGACGACCGCGCATCCCGACCCGCTCCTGCACGGCCTGCTCACCGGCGTGGAACGGCGACCGTTCGAGCGGCCACCCCGACAGCGGTGAACCGGGGACATTCGATGGACCATTCGGTGGCATGACAGGACCTCCCGCGATGACTCAGGCCGCGAACCGGGTCGGCGTCCGCCGCATCGGCACGAAGCCGGGCAACGCCTCGATGCGAGCGAGCCACGCCCGGACATTGCCGTAGGGCTCGAGCGACACGCCTCCCTCGGGGGCGTGGGCGGTATACGTGTAGAGCGCCACATCGGCGAGCGTCGGCTCGTCCCCGACGAGGAAGCTCCGGGTGGACAGATGCGGGTCGAGCACCGCGTAGAGCTGGGAGGCGATCTCCTTCGCGCGCTCGGCGTCGAGCTTCCTGCCGAACACGGCGACCAGGCGCGCCGTCGCGGGACCCGACGCGAGCAGCCCGGCCGCGACCGAGAGCCACTGCTGCACTCGCGCCGCCGCGACCGGCTCACGCGGAAGCCAACGCCCCGACGGGTCATACCGCGTCGCGAGATAGACGAGGATGGCGTTGCTGTCGGCCAGCGTCACCTCTCCGTCCTCGATCACCGGCACCTGGCCGAACGGGTTCCTGGCCAGGAATCCGGGGGACTTCTGCTCCCCCTGGGTGAGGTCGACGTCGATGAGCTCGAACGGGAGCTTCAGCAGGGACAGGAACAGCTCGACCCTGTGCGAATGGCCGGACAGGGGGTGGCGATAGAGACGGATGGGACGGGTGGGCTGGGTCATGAACGGCAAGATGCTCGTTGCGGCCCGGATGCGGAATGAGTGTTCTTGACAATGCACCGTTCCACGCCGCGGAATAATCGTGTGGATCGCCTCGAGACCCTGCGTGTGTTCGTCGCGGTAGCGGAAGAAGCGGGCTTCGCGTCCGCGGCCCGGCGTCTGGCGATGTCTCCGCCGGCGGTGACCCGGGCTGTCGCGGCGCTCGAGGAGCGCATCGGCACGCGGCTCCTTCATCGCACGACGCGCATCGTGCGCCTGACGGAGGCGGGCACCCGGTTCCTCGCCGACTGCAAGCGAATCCTCGGGGAGCTCGAGGAGGCCGAGGCATCGGCAGCGGGCTCCCATACCGAGCCTCGCGGGCAACTCGGGGTGACGGCCTCCATGATGTTCGGGCGGATGTTCGTCGCGCCCATCCTGCTCGACTTCCTGGCCCGGCATCCGCACGTCATCGCGCGGACACTGCTCGTGGATCGCGTCGTCGACCTGGTGGACGAGGGGCTCGACGTCGCCATCCGGATCGCCCACCTGGCGGACTCGTCGTTGAGCGCGGTCCGGGTGGGTTCGGTGCGGCGGGTCGTCTGCGCGTCCCCTCGGTATCTGGCCAAGCACGGCATCCCGCGGACCCCGGCCGAGCTGTCACGCTTTGATGCGTTCATGTTCTCGTCCACGGCCGCCCAGCAAGCCTGGTCGTTCGCGTCAGGAGCGAGGAACCAGACGGTCAGCCCGCCCACGCGGTTGATCGTCAACACCGCCGAGGTCGCCATCGCCGCGGCGGTGGCCGGGCGGGGGCTGACCCGGGTGCTCTCCTATCAAATCGCCCCGGAGCTGCTCGCGGGGCAGTTGCGAATCGTGCTCGAGGACTTCGAACCTCCACCCCTTCCGATTCACGTCGTGTACCCCGAGGGGCGGCGAGCCAATGCGCGGGTGCGAGCCTTCGTCGACTTCGCGGTCGACCGGCTCCGAGCCGAGAAGTCGCTGAACCCCTGACAGACGGCGCTCCCGTCAGGCCTGGGAGGTCTCGGGAATATCACCCGCCTCGGAGGGCCTGCCCAAGGAACCCAACGGCTGCACCAGCCCGAGCTGTTGCAGGTAGCCGAACGTGTCCCATTCGCTCATGTCCTCGACGAGCTTTCCGTCCTCGAACTGGGAGAGGGTGATGCCTTCCATGCGGACGCGCTGCCCCCGCGGCTCCACGTCGAGCAGGCGCCGCGCGAGATTCCCCTCCATGCGCCACCAGGTGATGGTCGTGTCTCCATCCACATACAGGCCGAGGATGCGTGCCTCCAGGTTGGGGAAGCAGGCGCGCAGCAACCGCACGTATGCCTTCACGCCCGAGAGGTCCGCATCACCCACCAGGGGATCATGCCCCACGTAGCCGGGGTGGCACAGCTCGTCGAGCACCTCCACCCGGCCCTGGCCGTAGACCTCCTCGACGAGCCGCCGGGCTGCTTGTTTGAGGTTGGCCATGGCATTCCTCCTCGGGGCGGGCCCCCTCCCGGCTCCCCCCACCCTCCCAAGATAGGAACGACGGGACGGAGGCGCGAGCACTCAGAGGACGACATCGACGGCGCGGCGCACGCGCGGCCAGTCGAAGTTGTCGGCCGGGTCCGTCTTGCGGCCCGGGGCCACATCGCGATGGCCGAGGATGTTCTCCTTGGGCACCTTGTACGTCCGGGCCAGGTAGGGCACGAGCTGCTCCAGCGCGCGGTACTGCGCCTCGGTGAAGGGCGTCTGACCGCTGCCGTCGTTGGTGATTTCGATGCCGATGGAGCGCAGGTTGACGCTGGGCTCCGTCACGCCGCGCAGCGAGGACACACCGGCGTGCCAGGCCGCCCTGTTGTCTGGTACGAGCTGGTAGACGGTGCCGGTGGGCGCGATGAGGTAGTGCGCGCTCACGCGTCCGGAGCCGTGCGAGAGCCGCAGCGTGGCCAGGTCCACGGCGACGCGGTTGGTGCCCGTGTGGTGCAGGACGATGACGTCGATGTCCACCCCCTGGCGCGACTCGAAGTTGGGCGAGGCCCTGGAGACCACGGGCGGCTTGAACACGGGCGTCAGCGCCTTCTGGAGCGCGGTGCGAGTCTCGGGTCCGTAGGCGCCGTCCGGAGTGAGCCGCCAGTCACGCTGGAAGCGAGAGAGGGCGTCCTTCGTCTTCGGTCCGAAGTCCCCATCCGCCCGGCCGCCCAGATACTTGAGCCGGATGAGCACGGACTGGAGCCGCTGGACCGCGAGGCCTGTGCTGCCCTCGGACAGGGGAACGTCGGGCAGGTCCGAGGACCCGAAAGCACCGGAGGAGCCTGAGGCGGTGGCATTCGACGTGGGCATGAGACGGATTATCGCGCCCGCGCCGACCTGCCGCGCCTCCAGACGGAGAAGAAGCTCCAGTAGGAAACACCGGGAGGCCATCTTCGCCGCCACCACCTACCGCACGTGCGTCCCGACGCATCCCTCGCTGCTCAACGGAATGCCCCGCGCCTCACCTTCGAGTAGGCGCACCGTCGATGATGTCCAGTATCTGCGCGAAGTTGGAGAGACGGTGCGTCGGTTGCGCACTCTTGCCAGCGTCCCCGTCCAGGATGCTGGCCGCATGGCGCTTGGTGATGGCGGGAGCCGAGATGATTGCGAGCCGCTCCCGGTACTCCAATGAAATATAGGTACCGTACTCGGCCCAGCAGTCCACCGCGCCCACCTCCCTCGCCACCGCCACGTCCTTCTTGAGCGCGTCACCAACGACGAGCGTCTCCTCTGGAGAGACACGCATCTCCTCGCAGATGCGCCGCAACCCGAGCGGATTCGGCTTCTCGTGGTCCCGAGGCAGTTCCTCGAGCCTGCATGCTGTCCGGTATTCGCCCTTTTGATCCTTCTGCTCGATGTACCGAGAGATTTTCTTCTCCCCTTCATCGTCCTTTGGAAAGTCGAAGCCCGGCAGGCAGTAGATGGCATCCAGCAGCAGATCGAGCTTGAGCATCTTCGCCCGGGTTACCACGGGATTTCGAGGCGCATCCGTCAGCGCCACCACGGGGATGCCCCGCTTCTTCAACTCCTCGAGCGTCTCGATGACTCTCGGGAAGGGCTGAAGGTACTTCTTGCGCGCGTCGTTGAAGGCTGTACGCGCGGGCTCGATGATTAGCTTGTCGAACGAGCCAAACTCCGGGAACGCCTTGAAGATCTCCGACTCCTGCAGAACGAACGGATACTCGTTCGACTCGTACTTCGAGTAGACGCTCTTGAGTGCCTGCACGATCTTGATACGCGGCCATCCCGTCGAGCGCTCCACAGTTCCAACCAGCGCCTCCACCGCCGGAACGATGTAGTCGACCCACGAGTACAGCGTTCCGTCCATATCCGTGACGACCAGTCGAATCACGAGGTTCGCTCCAGAAACCGACAGGGTGCCTGGACGATCTACACCCACGTGGAGAACACGCAATGCCCCTGGAGAGGTACGCCCCCTGGCCGCTCCTCTTCACGGAAGAGCGGCCCGTTCCTTCATTTGAGGCCCGGAGCACCTGCACCCTCATCCTGTGGGACGCAGTTCAGCAACGCACCGTAACTCTTGACAACATGACGTGCCCATAGCGCCGCCCCGCACGGGGGGGCTACATCGTCATTGCAAACCCTTTGCGTCCTCCACACCTCATCCCCCTGGCTTGACGAGCAAGCCTGCATTTTCGTGTAATTCCGGAGCGACGGATTTCTGACCGCGTCGCTTCCGGAGGTGCTCCATGTCCCCCCGTCTTCGCGGTGTCTGCCCTACGGGAACGCGGCCAGGCCCCTGCATCGGCACCTGGGCCCTCATCGTCCTCTTCCAGTTCGCGTGTGCCACGGGCACCCCACGAGGCAACTTCGTGGGCTATCGCTACAACTCGCTCACGCCCCCGTCAGCACCGAAAGAGCGTGTGGCCGCCACGACGGAGCCCGGCCTTGAGTCCGCCACGGTATACGTCGTGGACTTCATGGAGCCCGGCGCCATCGCAACCCGGCCGGTGCCCATTCCCAGGGCCGAGTTCCAACAGGCCGTCCTGCGCCTCTCCCGAGACGTGCGGCTGGGGGCGAAGACGCCACGGCAGGCCGCCCATGAGTTGCTGAGTCTCTTGGGGACGCCACCCGACGACTCCAAGGTGGCCGCGACGGGCTACTGGAAGCTGGAGGCGTACGCGGGCCAGAGCTACACCTGGATACCCGAGCGCCAGGAGGGCTTGGTTGTTCTCACCCCCCAGGCCGAACAAACCCTCAAGGAGAAGTACCTCAAGTGGTGTGAGCCCCGGGGCGGCGGCGACTGCCTGGGCCTGTTGGACGATGACCCGTACCTGCGCACGGACGACCGACGCACGCTGGCCCTGGCGCTGGCCTTCGGCAACGTGCTCGACGAGACGCGTGCGGCGCTGGGGCGCGAGCTGCTGGACGTGCGGGCGCTCGTCTCCATGGTCGTCTGGACGGTCGCCCTCTACTGCATGATGTGGGTGGTGCCCGAGCCGACAAGCAAGGCCCTGGCCGCCGGCATGACCCTCATCCTGATGGGCTACCTGGGCCTCAAAACGGTGTACGAGCTGATGGACGGGTGGGCCCGTATGGCCGACACGGCGTACCACGCCACCACCTTCGAGGAGCTGCGCGCGGCGGGCGCGGAGTTCAGCAAGGTGCTGGGCGAGGACGCGGCTCGGGCCATGATTCTGGCGGTGTCCACACTCGCCGGGCACACGCTGGGGCAGGTGGTGGCGCGGGTGAAGTCGCTTCCGCGATTCAACCTCGCGGGAGCGCAGTTCGAGGCCCAGGGTGGCGCCGCCGTCATGGGGCACCTGGAAGCCACAGAGGCGGCGCTCGCGACGGAGGGGGCCCTGGCCAAGGCGGTGGCGGCGGCGGAGACGGTGGCTACCTCACCGCAGGGCCCCATGGCCGTGGTGATGCTCAAGAAGGGGCGGGTGGGTGGTGGGGAAATGGCCCCAGGGGGCCGCTCCGCGGAAACCGTCATCCGTCACCGGGGCGGCAACCGGCAGGTGGAACTCAGCGACGGCCAGCGCTGGCACGTGCCACGCGGCAAGTCGGCTGCGGATATTCCTGTCGAGGACAAGGTAGGGGACATGCTCCAAGCGGCCGTCACCAAGGCCGCGAACGAGTGGGGGCCCCACAGGCTCAGCCGTCAAGAGCAGATCGCCATCGAAGAGGCCCAGAAGAACGGCAAATACTGGCTGGCGCGGCTGCTGGAGCGCGAAGCCCGGGGGCGCTATGTGCAAGTCAGGATAAAAGAGCAGTTCGAGCACCTTTACGACTTCAGCCTGAGCAAGGGCGTCGACGTGGTTGACCCGGCAACGGGCACCCGATACGAGATTCTCTCCGGAACGGCGTCGAATCTGGCGCGGCATGGCAGGCGCCTGGCAGGCGAGTTCTTCCGGATGCTCACCTTCTGAAAGGGGCGGCGATGGATTCGCTCGGTAACGTCGTCTTCACGGACCGGGAAATCGAAAACGAGCGGCTGGAGCTGACGGACACGAAAGCCAACTACATCCTCGGCCCCGACCTGACGCTGAAGAACTGTACCCTCGTGCTGAAGGTGCCCGCTCGGCGCCTGAGCCTCAAGCAGCCCCGCTTCATCAACTGCACCTTCGAGGTGAAGCAGGAGTTGAAGAATTACCAGAGCTGGGTGGCCGCGTCTCTCAAGGGTTGTCGGTTCAAAGGGCGGCTGTCAGGGTGTGACTTCGGGCACTGGCCTGAATACAGCAGCCTGCCGTGGTATCAGTTCGGGGCCATCGAGGACTGCGACTTCACCGAGGCCCGCATGGATGGCTGCCGCATCATGGGCTCTGACCCTGCCACCATTCGCTTTCCCAAGTGGCCCTGCTTCACCATCTTGGACCCCATCGGCAGAAGCCGTGAGCTCAACAGCGTCCAGTGGCCGGGACAAGTTGGCCCTATTGTTATCGAGACGCTGCGCAAGCAGCCGCCCAGCACAGTGGCGTTGACCGAGCACGCCCTCACCATTGCGAAGCGGTTTGACACCACCCCGGAAGAGCTCCGGGCCGTCATCGAGAAGTTCGACTGCATCGTCTACTGAATGGCGCCATACCGGGGGTGGCGCTTCGGGCACCCTGGAAGGAAAAAAGCCGCTCCTCCCTTCCGAAAGAGCGGCCCATTCCTTCAATTCAAGACATCACCTATTCCAGACGGCTTAGAACGCCGAGCCGCTGGCGCGCGTGCCCGGCGACGAGCTCAGCGACGAGACCGACGTGTGCAGCACGAAGCTCCCGGTGGCGCTGGTGTCGGGGCTGCGGTTCATGGACACCCCATCCGTGCCGGACAGCGAGCTCGTGTACGTGAACGAGTCCACGTTGGTGCTGCCCGCGTTCTTCAGGGTGACGGTGTCCCCGCTGTTGCCCAGCGCCAGCGTCCCGGCGGAGGCGCCCACGGCGTTGGTCAGCCCCGAGGGAATACCCGCCGCCGAGCCGAACACCACGATGGCCTTGCCCGCCCCCAGCACCGTGCCCGAGGCGAAGGTGTGCTGCTTCGCCGCCGAATCCCACACGCTCCAGCCGCTGATGTCGATGGAGGTGCCGCCCACGTTCACCAGCTCGACGAACTCCCTGGTCGTGTCCGAGCCCGGCTCGTTGGCCAGAATCTCATTGATGATGACCTGGGCCGGGCTGCTGGCGGTCGGGGTGCTGGCCGAGGCGGTGTTGCTGACAGCGGACTCGTTGTTGGCCGCGTCATCGGCCGTCACGCGGTAGTAGTACGTGGTGCTCGCCGCGAGCCCTGTGTCCGAGTGGCTGGTGCCGCTGACGCTCGCCACGGCCGAGAAGGTAGCGTTATCCGTGCTGCGGTACACGTTGTAGCTGGCCACGCCCACGTTGTCGGTGGAGGCCGTCCACCCCAGGTTCACCTGGCTGGAAGAGGCCGCCGAGGCGCTCAGGTTGCTCGGAGCGGTGGGCGCGGTGGTGTCGGCGGTGCCCCCGCCCGCCCCCGCGAGCCACGCCACCGCGTTGAGGTGGATGAGCGCGTTGTCGTACGCGGTCTCGTTCCAGCCGTTGTTGGTGGTGTGGCCGCAGCCGTTGGTGGCGTCCTCCGCCGGCGAGGAGTCACCGATGGCCGCGATGCGTCCCGTGCCATCCGTGGACGTGGCGAACGTCACCCGGGTGCTCGCCCCCACAGTGCCCGTGGTCATCCAGATGTGCCCCTTCACGTTGGGGTTGGTGGACGTGCTCAGCGTCATCGACGTGGAGCCGAAGAGGCCCAGGCCCTTGCCCGCCGACGGCTTGCCGTAGGGGCCCGTGAAGACGATGGGGGACGAGGTGTCCGTGGTGTATTTCGAGTCCGGGTTGTCGTTGAAGTAGTTGTCCGACTCGCCCACCACCTGGAAGTGGATGCCCCAGGACACGCCCGTCATCAACTCGTTGAGAATCTCCGGCGAGTCCCAGCTGTCGTTGTTGCGGTCCGAGTTCCCGTGGTCCGAAATCATGAACAGGCCGCCGCCATTCTTCACGAAGGCCTGGATGGCCGAGCGCTCCGCCGTGCTGTAGCGGGTGTTGGGCTCGGGAAGGATGAGGACCTTGTAGTTCTTGAGATCCTGCGCGTTGGTGGTGTCACCGTAGGTGATGCGGCCGCCGGTGGGCAGGCTCTCCACCGAGAAGCCCTTCTTCACCAGCGCCACGCCGAAGGACGAGTAGGCGCCGCCCCAGTACGTCTCCGGGGTGGAGGCGGTGATGCCGCTCTGCGCGGGCGTGGGGTAGCGCTGGGCGGTGCCGCACGAGTCCTCGTCCAGCACCCAGTCCGCGTTGCCCGCGGTCTGCGCGTGCATCGCCTCGAACAACACCTTCGTCTGGGCCCACGCACTGGCGGGCCCCATCAGCCCGATGGCGGGCACGGCGAACAACAGCGAACGGTAGAGCGACTTCATGAAGCCTCCTCGGCCGGGGGGGGAGGCAGGACGGAATCACCCACTTTCTCAAATTTCAATATGGGTCAAAAACGAACCATGGAGCTGCATGAAGACCGTGGGAGCCGTGAGGCATCCTGCCCCTTCGTGGAGCCGCCACCGGAGGCCGCCGGGAAACTTGCCCCGGGGTGCTCCCGCCGCACCATGGCGGTCCCCCCACCGCACGCACAGCACGAGGCACCCATGAGCAACCCACGAACCGAACGGTGGCGACAGCTCCTCTCCCCGCACCGGGTGGGGGACAAGAAGGACCGGCCGCCCCAGCAGGAGTCGCTGGACGAGCGGACGGCCTACGACGTCGACTACGACCGCATCGTCTTCTCGAGCGCCTTCCGGAGCCTGCACGACAAGACGCAGGTGTTTCCGCTCTCGTCGAGCGACTACACCCGCACGCGGCTCACGCACAGCATCGAGGCCTCGAGCGTGGGGCGCTCGCTGGGGCAGCTCGCGGGGCGGAGCCTGAAGAGGCAGGGGGTGGAGGTGGAGCCGTCGCACCTGGGTACCCTCGTGGCGGCGGCGTGCCTGGCGCACGACATCGGCAACCCTCCCTTCGGACACTCGGGAGAGGCGGCCATCCAGCACTGGGTGGAGAAGCACTTCCAGCACTTCGAGCACGTGGAGAAGCGGGACAAGCAGCACCCATTCGCCACCGAGAGCGAGTGGAAGGACCTGGAGAGCTTCGAGGGCAACGCCCAGGGCTTCCGCATCCTCACGCGGCTGCAGGCGCGCAACCGGGACGGCGGGTTGCGCTACACCGTGGCCACCGTGGGGGCGATGAGCAAGTACCCGTGTCCCTCGGTGCTGCCGGGCCGGCGCGAGCGCAAGAAGGGGGGACCCATCTCGGAGAAGAAGTTCGGGTTCTTCCAGGAGGACGCGCAGCTCGCCCGCGAGGTGTTCCGCACGCTCGGGCTCAAGGAGCGCGAGGCGGATGTGTTCAGCCGCCACCCGCTGGCCTTCCTCGTCGAGGCGGCGGATGACATCTGCTACGCGCTCATCGACCTGGAGGACTCGGCGAAGCTGGGCCTCATCCCGATGGAGGAGGCCTGCTCGCTGCTGGAGAGCGTGGCCGCGATGCAGCTGGGCTTCCATCCCCTGAAGGAGAAGGTGGACTGGGAGTCGCGGCTGGGGCGAGCACGTGCGGGCGCCATCTTCGCGCTCATCCACGAGTGCGTGGCGGGCTTCGAGGAGAACGTGCGGGACATGGAGGAGGGCCGCTTCGAGCAGTCGCTGATGTCGGCGCGGCCGGAAGCGGACCGCAAGGTGAAGGACATCACCGGCATCACCCGGAAGAAGGGCTACGAGAGCGAGCGCGTGCTGCAGATTGAAGCCGCGGGCTTCCGGACGTTGGGCGGGCTGCTGGACATGTTCGCGCTCGCGGTGCTCGCGGACAAACCGGACCGCGAGGAGAAGAAGCTGCGGCAGTTGTTGCCGTTGGAGTTCTTCCAGAGGCCGGGTCCGTACCTCGAGGACCGGGACGAGGCCATCCTCCGGCTGACGCCGTACCAGCGGCTGCTGTGCGTGACGGACTACGTGTCGGGAATGACGGACGGGTTCGCGGTGGAGCTGTACCAGCGGCTCTCGGGCATCAAGCTGCCGGAGTAGGTGCCGCCCCGCTCCGGGCCTCCGCCGCGCAATCCCAGACACCCGCGCGCGGCTCCCCTCCAAACACAGACACGTGCCCCATCACCCCTCGTCGGCATCTCCCGTTTCGAGAGCGCCGGAGTGCGTCCCGTAGCCTGTGAGGCAACGTTGCTCTCGAGGCACCGGCGCATGCCAGGGCTGTTGCCTTTGAAGCAACAATTCAGGAAATGTCCGGGATACTTGAAACCCATAAATAGACATGAGACATAGGGTTGACGCCTGCCGGACGTGGCCGAGACATCCGCGGGTGCGTCTTCGTTTCGAAGGAAAGACCCATGACTCAACCATTCTCTGGAGCCACGGCCCCGCGCCGTGGGTGGAAGACCTTTGCCCGGTTCCTGACCCTGGGCCTGTCGTTGGCCGCGGGGGGCAGTGCGCTCGCCCAGCAGGAAGAGCCGATTCCCGAGGAAAAGGTCTACTCGGAGAAGATTCTCGAGGAGGGCGAGGGCTGGCAGCTCAAGAACATCAGCGGCTATGCCGTGGACGACAAGGGTGAGTACTACTCCAAGGACGTCTACACCCTGACGGGCAAGGACGCGGCCTACAGGGTGCCGGTGGTTCCCAACCTCCAGGAGGAGCTGGCCGCGGATGCCGCCGCCTCCGAGGGCGACACCGTCTACATCATCGACAAGTTCATCGCCGATGAGATCGCCATCGCCCAGGAGAAGGGCGAGCTCACCGAGGCCCTGAAGGCCATCGCCGAGCCGCTCGACGAAGAGGGCAAGACGATGGGCAAGATGGGCCCGTTCGGCTCGTGCTCGGACCAGCTCATCACCAAGAGCAAGAGCCTCAACCTCAACACGCCCATCTCCACGTCCACGAACCTCGGGGGAGGCTTTTCGGGCACGCTGTCCGCCACGGGCAACCTGAGCGGCAGCGCCACCGGTGAAGTGCAGATGCGGCTCAAGCGCACCAAGGTCTTCTGGGTGTGCATCCCCTACTCCGTCAAGTTCGGCCACGCGCGCGCCTGGGGCAACGCGACGGTGGGCTACGGCGCCACCGTGTCCGGCACCATCAACTATGCCTACGCCTGGCAGACGCAGATCGCCAAGCCGGGCCTGGGCTCGCTGAACTTCTTCATCGGTCCCATCCCGGTGCACATCGGCTTCAACCTGCCCATCAACCTGGGCCTGAACGTCAACGCCAGCGTCACCGGCACGGTCACCTACAACAGCAACCAGAACACCACGGGCAGCTTCGACTACACCTGCTCGCTCAGCTCGTGCAGCGGCTGGGCCAACTTCAACTCGCCCACCTCCTCGCCGCAGCCCCTGACGGCCAGCATCTCGGGCCGCGTCTACCCCTCCGTCTGGGCCCAGGTCGCCGTGCGCGCCTACCTCTACTCCGAGTGGCTCGCCTACGCTCAGGTCGGAGTGCGTCCCTACCTCTATGGCGACCTGTGGGGCTACTACGGCACCACCTGCGGTGACGGCGACGGCGACGGCATCAACGAGACCGTGAGCGCCCTCACCCTCGACCTCGACTGGCAGCTCTTCGTCACCGCCCAGGCCGCGGCCTTCGGTGGCAACCCCGCGCAGTGGAACAACCTGTGGAGCACCTCGCGCAAGCACATCAAGTTCTGGGACATCCCCAGCGGTGGTTCGAGCGCCCTGCGCCCCATCCTCACCGGGCCCTCCAGCCTGCTGGTGAACGCCACCGGCAACTACAACTCGCGCATGCGCCCCTGCTGGCCCTACAGCGACACCATCAACTACCAGCTCGCCTGGGGTGACAGCACCTCCACCAGCTTCAGCGCCGCTCCCGCCACCATCACCACCAAGAGCAAGGCCTGGACCTC
Source organism: Vitiosangium sp. GDMCC 1.1324 (assembly GCF_003044305.1). Lineage (GTDB taxonomy): Bacteria > Myxococcota > Myxococcia > Myxococcales > Myxococcaceae > Archangium. The sequence continues at coordinate 178,397 of NZ_PZOX01000026.1, forward strand.
CACCGGCGCCAAGACCGTGGCCCTCACCGCCCTGAGCGACTCCCACGGCCGCCAGCTCAGCGCCACCACCTCGCGCTCCGTCCAGGTCAACTACCCCGCGGGCACGTGGACGCCCTGGTTCAACCGCGACACGCCGAGCGGCACCGGTGACTCCGAGCTGCTGTCCGACTTCCTCGCCCAGGCATTCCCCGTCTGCTCCAACCCCGTCGCCATCGAGTGCCAGACCACCAGCGGCGTGAACTGGAGCAGCACCGGCCAGGTGTACAGCTGCACGCTCGCGGGTGGCTCGTGCACCAACTCGCAGCAGTCCAATGGCACCTGCCTCGACTACCAGGTGCGCTTCCTCTGCCCGTGAGCGCTGAAGCACTCCGCTCGCGATGAAGCACCCCGCCCCCTCCTGGCTTCCAGGGAGGGGGCGTTCCTTTTTCAATCCCAGACATCCGCGCCCACGGCTTCCTTCCAAACGCAGACACGCGCCCCGTCGGCCCCTGAGAGCTCATCGGATTCTCCCGGTTCGAGTGCGCCGGAGCCCGCTCTGTAGCCTGCGAGGCAACGTTGCTCTCGAGGCAACCAACGCCGCGCCAGGGGTGTTGCTCGTGAAGCAACAATACCGGAATTATCCGCGAGGCTTGAAATTCTAAAACAGACATGAGACATAGGATGGCGCCTGCTGAACGCGGCCGATGACGTCCGCCCCAGGAAAAAGGGGGGGCCAGCAGGCGCATCTCCGTTTCGAAGGAACAGACCTATGACTCAACCATTCTCTGGAAACACGGCCTCGCGCCGTGGGTGGAAGACTTTTGCCCGGTTCCTGACCCTGGGCCTGACGTTGGCCGCGGGCGGCAGCGCGCTCGCGCAGGAGCAGGAGCCCATTCCCGAGGAAAAGGTCTACTCGGAGAAGATCCTCGAGGAGGGCGAGGGCTGGCAGCTCAAGAACATCAGCGGCTACGCCGTGGATGACAAGGGCCAGTACTACTCCAAGGACATCTACACCCTGCAGAGTGGCAAGGAGTCCGCCTTCCGGCTGCCGGTGGTCCCCAGCCTCCAGGAGGAGCTGGCCGCGGCCGCCGCCTCCACCGAGGGCGACACGGTCTTCATCGTCGACAAGTTCATCGCCGATGAGATCGCCATCGCCCAGGAGAAGGGCGAGCTCACCGAGGCCCTCAAGGCCATCGCCGAGCCGCTCGACGAGGGCGATGGTAAGACGATGGGCAAGATGGGCCCGTTCGGCTCGTGCTCGGACCAGTTCATCAACAAGAGCAAGGGCTTCAGCCTCAACACGCCCATCTCCACGTCCACGAGCCTCGGCGGAGGCTTTTCGGGCACGCTGTCCGCCACGGGCAACCTGAGCGGCAGCGCCACCGGCGAGGTGCAGCTGCGCATCAAGCGCACCAAGGTCTTCTGGGTGTGCATCCCCTACGCCGTCCAGTTCGGCTACGCCCACGCCTGGGGCAGTGCGACGGTGGGCTACGGCGCCACCGTGTCGGGCACCCTCAACTACAACTTCAACTGGGAGAACCAGATCGCCAAGCCGTACCTGGGCTCGCTGGACTTCTTCGTCGGCCCCGTCCCGGTGCACATCGGCTTCAACCTGCCCATCAACCTGGGCCTGAACGTCAACGCCAGCGTCACCGGCTCGGTCAGCTACAACAGCAACCAGAACGCCACGGGCAGCTTCGACTACACCTGCACGCTCAGCTCGTGCAGCGGCTGGGCCAACTACAGCCTGCCCACCTCCTCGCCGCAGCCCCTGACGGCCAGCATCTCGGGCCGCGCCTACCCGACGGTGTGGGCCCAGGTCGCCGTGCGCGCCTACCTCTACTCCGAGTGGCTCGCCTACGCTCAGGTCGGTGTGCGTCCCTACCTCTATGGCGACCTGTGGGGCTACTACGGCAACTCCTGCGGTGACGGCAACGGCGACGGCATCAACGAGACCGTGAGCGCCCTCACCTTCGACCTCGACTGGCAGCTCTTCATCACCGCCCAGGCCGCGGCCTTCGGTGGCAGCCCCGCGCAGTGGAACAACCTGTGGAGCACCTCGCGCAAGCACATCAAGTTCTGGGACATCCCAAGCGGTGGTTCGAGCGCCATCCGTCCCATCCTCACCGGACCCTCCAGCCTGTTGGTGAACGCCACCGGCAACTACAACTCGCGCATGCGTCCCTGCTGGCCCTACGGCGACACCGTCAACTACCAGCTCGCCTGGGGTGACAGCACCTCCACCAGCTTCAGCGCCGCCCCCGCCACCGTCACCACCAAGAGCAAGGCATGGACCTCCGCCGGCGCCAAGACCGTGGCCCTCACCGCCCAGAGCGACTCCCACGGCCGCCAGTTCAATGCGACCAACTCGCGCTCCGTGCAGGTCAACGCCCTCTCGGGCACGTGGACGCCCTGGCTCAACCGCGACGCTCCGGGCGGCGTCGGTGACTTCGAGACCCTGTCCGACTTCCTCACCGAGGGCTTCCCCGTCTGCTCCAACCCCATCGCCATCGAGTGCCAGACCACCAGCGGCGTGAACTGGAGCAGCACCGGCCAGGTGTACAGCTGCACGCTCTCGGGCGGCACCTGCACCAACTCGCAGCAGTCCAACGGCACCTGCCTCGACTACCAGGTGCGCTTCCTCTGCCCGTGAGCGCTGAAGTACTCCACTCGCGATGAAGCACCCCGCCCCCTCCTGCCTTCCCGGGAGGGGGCGTTCTCTTTTCTAGAGGCCGCGTGCTACTTGCCCTGCGCCTTGGCCTTGGGCGACACGATCACCTGGATTTCCTTCACCGGGATGCCGCGGGTGAGCATGTCCGCGGAAGCGCGCACGAGGGTGCCCTCGCGAAGGCTCTGAAGGGATACCTCTCGTCCGTCGCGCAGGACGCGCACCTTGGGCGCGAGCGGCAGTGTCTTGACCATGCCTTCGTCCTCCAGCACGAGCTGTCCCTGAGACAGCGAGCGGATGCGGCCCGTGTAGATGACGTTGGCCTCGGCGTAGCCCTGCCGGGTCGGCTGTGCCTGCCCCGCGCCGCTACCGCCCACTCCCACGCCCGACGCGCTGGGGTTTCCAATTCCCGCGGAGCCACTACCCCCCACGCCCGGCTCGCGGACTCCCACTCCCGGCGCACTGCCTCCCACGCCCGGAGCACTGCCTCCCACGCCCGGCCCGCTCCCTCCCACTCCCGGCGAGGCGGCTTCCATCCGTGCAAGCTGGGCCCGCATCTGCGCGAGTTGCTGCTCCAGCCGGGCCACCTCCGTTCGCAGCCGGGCGACCTGCAGCTGTTGCTGGGCGTCATTCACCGTCGTCTGCGGCGAGCCGGCCACCTGTCCCGTGTCCGCCGTCTGCGGCGAGCTGGCCACCTGTCCCGTGTTCCCCGTCTGCGGCGAGCCGGCCACCTGCCCCGTGTTCCCCGTCTGCGGCGCCGTGTCGTCGGTGGCCAGGCCCGAGCTCGAGCCCATGCCGTCCTGTGTCCCCGTGACACCGGAATCCTGGGTGACATCCCCCACATAGTCATCGGTGGGAGGAGCTTGCGTCCCATCTCCGTACGGAGACTGCACCACCCCTTGCGCGGCGCTGCACACGAGGAACAGGCCAAGCACCGCGATGCCCAGGTCCAGCCAGGTTGGCTTTCGCATCTACGCCGCGCTCCCTTCTTCCGGTAAAACGTTGGGCGGCGGACGCCCATGGGCAACCAGTACGGCTGCTTGAGGCGAAGCACCCACGGAGCGGCGCCCCGGCCGCTCTCCGAGCCTCCGAGGAGGCTCCGTGCACGGGGATTCCACAGGAGCTCAGCACATGTCGGCTCAGGATCTGTCTTCCCAAACTCCCGGCACTCCCGTCGATGCGCCCAGGCCACGGAACATCCTCCGCGCGCCCGCTCGCTGGCTGGTCGCCGACACGCGCCACTCCCTGGACACCAACCACCGCATCACCCGGGGCTACATCCAGCTCGCTCACGAGATGCAGGCGCTGGTCGATCCGGACTTCCGGCCCGGCGGGGTCAGCCGCGTCCTCGGCAACTGGTTCGCCTTCGCCCCTCATGCCGCCCTGGTGGTGGGCAAGGGCATGCTCGGCGCGCACCTCGCCCGGGCCATCATCGACGCGGCCCAGGGCGAGCCCGCTCCGTCCATCCAGCATGCGCTCGAGCGCGGCGGTGTCTCTGGCTCCGATCGGCTCGTCGCCGAGAAGGTGGCGGACACGCTGCGCTGGTTCGGCCTGTCGCACGACGTGGCCGCGTCCCTGGGCACGCTGCTGAGCGGAGCCAACCTCGACGCGCTCGCGGACCCGCGCCCCCTGTGGCTCACCACCTGGCGCTTCGCTCGGCTCCTCCACGAGGCCCCGGGCTTCACCCCGCTCGAGCGGGCCGAGGCGGTCGCGCGCACCCTCGAGCAACTGCTGCTCGACGGGAATGTGGCCATCTACTCGGACATCGGCGGCGCGGCACACCAGTACCTCGAGTGGCGCAAGCGCTCGGGCGGCAACGCGGTGAAGCCGGCCCAGGTGGTGGAGGGCTTCGCGCTCGAGGGAACCGACCCCGACGAGGCCCGGCGCGCCTGGGTGTATGCGCTCGAGCACGTGAAGGACTCGCCGCGGCCCTCGGACTTCGCGAGCGCCCTGCCCGACGTGAGCGGGAAGAGTCTGCTGGTCACCGCCTTCGCCCTCTACGAGGACGCACGCCAGGCGGCCAGTGCCGCGGACCGGGACGCGCTCATCGCCTTCGCCAACAACTACGTGGCCTGGCACGAGCAGCACAACGCCGTGCAGCCCGCCTTCTCTCCGCCCTCGCCGCTCGCGGGGGAGGTGCCCCGCCTCGCCCTCATGCTCGCGCTGACGCCGACGGTGCGGCTCGAACTGGGTCCCATCGCCTGGGAGCTCACCGACTACACCGCCACGCAGAAGGATCGGGACCACAACTTCCTCACCTCGAAGCCGACCGAGTACAACTGGGCCTTCTTCGAGGATCGCTGGCCCGCGATCCTCACCGCCTTCGAACTCGGCTACCGTCACCGCGAGGAGCTGTGGGCGATGCCACGGCCCCTCATCCCATCGCTGGACCTCATCGAGGCCGGCTGAGGTTCACTGTCGCGGCGGGCCCTGCTGCCCCTGGGGCGTTGGCGCCTGCTGCTGCTGGCTCTGGGGGCGTGCCCTGCCGCGGACGGGGCGGCGGCTGCGGCTGCGCGACGATGTTGAGCGCGCGCTCGACGCCGCCGGAGATGTACTCGAACGAGGCGCGCACCGGAGTCCCCTCGGGAAGCTGCTCCACGGGGATGCGGTTGAGCCGCGGAGCCACGAACGCCTTCGTCCGGTCATCGACGGCGAGGCGGTAGAGGCTGCCATCCGAGGTGTCCTCGATGGCGATCTCCCGAGGCGTGACGCTGACCACCCGGCCATCGAACACCGCCGTGGCCACGGCCACGGAGCCTCGCGTCTGGACGTTCGCCGAGCCCGAGGTGCCCGCCGCACCCGAGCCCCCCGTCCCCGAGCCGCCTGTTCCGCGCAGGGCCTCCAGCTCACCCTCGAGACGGGCCACGCGCTCGCGAAGGTTGGCCAGCTCGCGCTGCATCGCCGCGGGGCTGGGCCCCTCGCCCGCTCCAGTCCCCCTCACGCCGCTCGTCCCGGCCGCGCCAGCCGTCCCAGCGCCCCTCCCCGGGCCCGCCTCCAGAGGCGGCGATGCGGATGGCATCTCCGGCGTGGTGCCCCGATAGGTGGGGCCCGCGCCGCCCGTACCGCTCGCCCCCTGTTCCTGCTGCACGCTGTTCAGACCCGTCGCGACGCCCGGACCCTGCATTCCAGCGCCTCCGGTGGGCGCCCCCGTGGCCGTCCCCACGCTCCCGGCGGACTGCTGCCCTGGCGCTCCCGGCCCCCCCATCCCCGCCGTGTCCTGCCCCTCCTGCAGGCTCGCCGCCCCCGAGGGGCTCGCCGCGGGGGGTTGTGCGGCGGGTGGCTGGGTTCCCGCGTTCTGCTGCGCCAGGGCCACCGGAGGGACAGTCCCCACCAAGGCCAGCGCCATCCAGATGGCTCTCCGCATGCCTTCCTCCTCGTCGGCCCCCTCCCCGTGGCGCAAAGGTGGGAATTGTTCCGGGAAGGACACACCCGGCCGGGAGGCCCCCTCCGCCCCCCTGGTGGCTCTCGGGGCGGGCGGCCTCCGATTTGACGCACCGGGCCGGGATGAAAGAGAACGAGCGGTGAAACTCCCGGCGGCTTCATGTCACCACGGCGCGTGGCCCATCTTTTCGCGGTCCGATTGACCCTCGTCGGCGACACGTCCTCGGAGCAGGACGCGGAGCGCCGGCTGCTCGCACGCGCCCGGAAGGGAGACCCGGCCGCCTTCCGAGCCCTCTTCGAGCAGCACTCACCCGCCGTGTGGCGCTTCCTGCGCGACCTCTTCCGGGACGATGCCGCCGCGGACGAGGCCACCCAGGAGACCTTCGTGCGGGCGCACGGGAAGCTCGGGGCGCTGCGCGACGATGCGCGGCTGTCCTCGTGGCTGCTGGGGATTGCCCGCCACGTCTACCTCGAGTCGCGCCGGACGCGGGGCACCCACCTGGACATCGCCTCCGAGGAGAGCGAGCCGCTGCTGGCGGAGGCGCTGCCCTCGCCCACGCCGGAGGATCTGCTGTTGGACCGGGAGCTGGAGGGGCTGCTGGCGGAGGCGCTCGGGGAGCTGCGCGAGGAGCGGCGCTCGGCGCTGCTGCTGCGCATCGACCATGGGCTGGCGTACGAGGACATCGCCCAGGTGATGGGCTGGTCTCTCCCCAAGGTGAAGAATGAAATCCACCGGGCACGGCTGCAGCTGCGCGAGCGGCTCGCCGGGCAGGTGAGAAACGGAGGTCGTCCATGAGCCACCCCTGCCGCGAATCGGACCTGGACGCGCTGCTCGCCGGAGAGCTTTCCGCGGAGGAAGCCGAACGCGTGAGCGCGCATGCCGCCGCGTGTGCCTCGTGTACGAGGGCGCTGGCGTGGCTGCGCCTGGAGCGAGGGTGGATGGCGCAACGGGCCCGGCGCATGCCGTCGCGTCCGGCGCTGAGCTTCGGTGCGCTGGAGGCCCGGTTGCGTCCGGCGTCCGCGCCGCGCCGGGGTGGCTGGGAGCACGCGGGGCGGATGGCGCTGGGAGCCGTGGCCGCGGTGGCCTTCCTGACGCTCAGCCTGGTGCCGGTGCGCCCCACGTCCCTGGACTCCTTCGCCACCGAGGAGCAGTGGGGAGAGGGGCTCGTCTCCGTGGCGACGGTGCCGGCGTGCATGGACCCGAGCGTCGAGGCCGTGGCCCGGGTCGAGGCCATCGTCGGCGCGTGCCTGCAGGCGTCACCCGCGCGGACGCTGCACTGAGAAACACCGGGGAAATGGCGCGCTGAAACCCGCGTGCCGCCCGCGCCACTACCGGGAGCCAGGGGCGAGCAGGAGAGTCCAGCCGCCGCACCCTCCCGGGTCCTGGCACATCCATCCCAACTCCAGAGGTCACCATGAGGCGCATCGTCACCGCCGCGCTCGTTGGCGCGTTCATGTCCACGTTCTTCCCGCTGTCGTCGTCCCACGCCTGTGATGGGAACTGCCCGAAGGGCCATGACCATGTGCAGGCCGCCGAGCCGCGAGCGGCCACGCCCCGCCGCGAGGCTCCGAGCCAGGGTCCCGCGGACGCCAAGGTCACGGTGGAGGTGTGGTCCGACTTCCAGTGCCCCTTCTGCTCGAGGGGGAGCACCACGGTGAAGCAGCTGCGCGAGAAGTACGGGGATCAGATCCGCATCGTCTTCCGTCACTACCCGCTGCCCGCGCACAAGGACGCGCGGCTGGCGGCGGCGGCGAGCATGGCGGCGGCGGAACAGGGGCGCTTCTGGGATTTCCATGACGCGCTCTTCCAGCAGCAGAAGGAGCTGGACCGGGCCTCGCTGGAGAAGCTGGCCGGAAAGCTGAACCTGGACGTGGAGCGCTTCAAGCGAGCGCTCGACACGGGCGTGTACGACAACTACGTCGAGGCGGATGTGGTGGAGGGGCGCCAGCGGGGCATCATGGGCACCCCCACCTTCTTCATCAACGACAAGGCCGTGGTGGGGGCGCTTCCGCTGGCGGACTTCGCCCAGACCATCGACGCGGCGCTGAAGCGCTGACGCCGAGGCGCTGAGCCCCGAGCGCTAGGGCATGCTCAGCGCCTTGTCCACGGCCGCCTTGGCCTGCACCAGGCCCCAGCCGAAGACGTCGTCCCTGTCGGCGTCCGTGCCGGGGATGTTGGAATCCTCGAGGCGCTTCGCGGTGCTCTCGAGGATGTCGCGCACCTGTTGGTTGGTGAGCGAGGGCCGAGCGCTCCACACCAGCGCGGCCACGGCGGAGACATGGGGCGTGGCCATGGAGGTGCCGGAGCTGAAGGCGTAGTCGCCGCCGCGGATGCCCACGCGCACGGTGTTGCCAAACTGTGCGCGGACGGCGGGCACGACGGTGGTGGTGATGGCCGTCACCGGCGGCCAGGCACCGGCCACGCCCAGCGTGAAGCCCAGCGACGCGTCATCCTCGGGGTTGTTGTTGCCGATGATGACGGCGCGCGCCCCCTGGGAGCGGACGTTGCGCACCTTCTCGTTGAACTTGATGTCGCCGCGGTCCACGTAGGCCACGAAGCCATCGCAGGTGGCCTCGGGGCAGGAGCGCATCCCGTCCCCCAGGCCGCAGTTGAGCAGCTTGCCCTCGTACTCCTCGAAGGGGACGAAATCCAAGGCGGACGACGCGTAGAAGGTGCCACCGGCCACCAGGTTGGCGTAGGGCGATTTGCCTCGCGGGAAGGTGGAGTACACGCCCACGCCAGGGGCCACCAGGCTCAGGTGCGGTCCGCCCTGCGAGAACGTGGGGTGCTTCCCATTGGCATCCACCGCGCCCACCGCGAGCACGGTGTCATAGGCGGCCGGGTAGATGCGGGAGTCCGGGGTGGCGATCTCCCCGCCGTTGCCGCTGGCCGCCACGGAGAGCAGGCCCGCGTCCCACGCCTCCTGGAAGGCCTGCTTCTCGGTCTCATCCGGGGTAGGCGAGCCGAGCGAGAGCGAGACGACGTTCGCCTTCTGCGCCACGCACCAGCGGAGCGCATCGATGACGTCGGAGGTGCGCCCATCGCCGTTCTCATCGAGCACACGGGCGACGAGCAGGCGGACGCCGGGGGCCAGGCCCACCATGCCGCTGGTGCTCAGGCTGGTGTCATTGGGGTTCACCTGGCCGCCGGAGCCGAGCTGGGCGGCGATGGTGCCCGACACGTGGGTGCCATGGCCGCCGCCCCACGCGCCACTCGAGTCCTTGTCCTCGGGGACGTCGTCGAGGTCGATGAAGTCCTTGCCGCCGGCGTACGCGGCCTTGAGCTCGGGGTGGTCCGGGTCGATGCCGCTGTCGATGACGCACACGGTCCTGCCCGAGCCGTTGGGGGCCCCGGCGTCGAGCACGCCGTCGTTGTTGGCGTCCCACACCTCGTTGGCCTGCGTCATCTTGACGGCCCAGGTGTACTCACTGGTGCTGCCGGTGGTGGCGGGCGCGGCGAGCAGGGCGGACACGGGCACCCAGGGCGACAGGCCGAGCGCGTGCACCTTCCGGTCCTCGGAGATGGAGAGCACCTCGGGGTCCTGGGCGAGCCGGGCCTTCTGCTCGGGGGTGACGGTGAGGGCCAGGGTGTCGAGCGAGGGCCAGTGGGACTTCAACCGGGCGCCCACCGCGCGCACCTTGTCTTCACGCTGACGGGACACGGCGGCGGCGTGCACCCCGGTCTGCTTGCGGAAGCGCACCAGCACTCGCTCGGAACCATCCTGGGACGTGGAGGTGCTGCGCAGCGCCGAGGAGGCCGTGGCCAGGGCCTGGGAGGAGGGGCTCCGCGTCTGGACGACCAGATCCGGACACAGTGGCGTCTCCTGCTGCCCGGGGTCGACGGGCTCGTCCTTCTTGCAAGCGCTCACCCCCAACCCCAGCAAGCCCAACAGCACCAATCGCCTCATGTGTACGTCTCCTTGCACCACGTCCGTGGGGCGGGCACCGCCGGTGTTCGGTACCGGGCGGAGGAACGGGTCCGGCCAACTTCTGGACGGAGGACCCATTCCCATTGAACCACGGTAGGGAGTCTGCCTGCTGGACGGTAGGGATGACGAGCGGGAGTGCCCCCGCCGGGTGCGTGCTGGTGGACGTCAGCGCTCGGCCGGGTCGATGCCGAAGAGCCGCGCCACGTCGTGGGAGTAGTCGGCCAGTTGCCGCTCGACGGTATCCGGGCTCCAGCCCAGCAGGGGGGCCATGTCGGCGGCGGCCACGCGCGCGGCGGCCCGGCCCTGGTCTCGCGTCTCGAAGGCCACCTTGAGGCGGCGCACGAGCAGGTCGGACAGTGTGTGGACGAGCTCGTGGGTGACGGCGTGGACGGCCTCGGCGCGGATGTAGGGAAGGCCGGGAACGAGCGGCTCGGCGAGGGAGGGCTGCTCCCGGGTGAGGGCCCACACCTGGCGCCAGCGGCCGCCGTAGGAGCGCACGAGGTGGACGGCGGTGTCCTCGCGGCGAACCTCGGCGCGGGCGGCGGCGAGCTCGGCATCGAGCGAGGAGATGTCGCCGCCGGGCAGGGGCAGGGAGTCGGTGAGCGGCTTGCGATGGGGGAGGCCGAGCACCTTCTCGACGGCGTTCACGGTGTCGCGGGCCATGACGCGGTAGGTGGTGAGCTTGCCGCCGGAGATGGCGAGCACGCCGGTGGGGCTGGTGTGGAGGGCGTGCTCGCGGCTGGCGCTGTTGGCGTCGCCGTGGCCATAGCCGCTGGCGACGAGGGGGCGGATGCCGGCCCAGGCGCTGACGACGTCCTCGCGGGACAGGAGGGCCTGGGGGAAGAAGGCGTTGGCGGAGGCGAGCAGGTAGTCCACGTCGGAGAGGTTGGCGCGCACCTCGGAGGGGTGGGCGTGGGTGGCGGTCTCCGTGGTGCCGATGATGGTGTGGGTATCCGCGGGGATGATGAACATCACCCGGCCGTCGACGGAGGACAGGAGGGTGAGGGCGGTGTCGGTGGGAAGACGCTCGCGAGGGACGGCGATGTGGACGCCCTTGGAGCCGCGGACGGTGGGCGTGGAGCCGTTGGCGTCGAGCTTGCGGATCTCATCGCTCCAGGGCCCGGTGGCGTTGACGAGTGCACGGGCGCGGACGGAGAGCTGCTGGCCGGTGAGCTCATCGACGACGGTGGCGCCGTGGACGCGGCCCTGCTCGATGAGGAGCCCGCGCACGGAGGCATGGTTGAGGACGATGGCGCCGGCCTCGGAGGCCCCGAGGGCATTGGCGAGGGTGAGGCGCGCGTCGTCGGTGGCGGCATCGAAGTAGCGCGAGCCGCCCTTGAGACCTTCGGCGCGGATGCCGGGGACGGCCTCGGAGAGCTGCTGGGCATTGAGACGGCGCGAGGCCTTCACGTTCCGGAAGAGCGCGAGGGCGTCATAGAGCATGAGACCGGCGGCGAGCTTCCAGCGGGGGATGCGGGCGCCCTGGTAGACGGGCCAGACGAAGGAGAGGGGCCGGACGAGGTGGGGAGCGAGGCGCAGCAGACGGTAGCGCTCGATGCTGGACTCGAAGACGAGGCCGAGGTGGCCGTGCTCGAGGTAGCGGACGCCGCCGTGGATGAGGCGGGAGGAGCGGCTGGAGGTCCCGGAGGCGAAGTCTTCGCGCTCGACGAGGGCGACGCGCAGGCCGCGCAGGGCGGCATCCCGGGCGATGCCACAGCCGGTGACGCCACCGCCGATGACGAGGAGATCAAACTCCTGGGAGGAGAGGGCGAGCAGGCGCTCGGAGCGGGGAGCGGGAGGCGGAGGAGGAGTCGGGGGAAGGAGGGCCGCGGCGCCGGAGTCACCGCGATGGGCGGGAGCGAGGGCGGACGGGGCAACGGATTCAGGACGCACGGAGGGAGTGTAATGGCTGGGTAGCTCCGGGGGCAGCAGGAACTGAACGCGGTGCGTCAAGAAGAAGCCAGGGAGCCCTCGCCCCCGCCGGAAATCAGACCCGGGGTCCCCCACGCAGGGAACCCGGGCCTGGAGCGCGGTCAGGGAGAGGACATCAGCGCTTGGTGTTGCTGGGCGAGGAGCCGGGCACGGGGCCACCGGGCGAGGAGCCGCCGGTGTCGGCCTGGCGAGAGGGGTGGGCGGGGTGGTTGGGGTTCTTCTGGTTGGATCTGTTGTCGCGGTCCTGCTTGTGGGCGGGGTTGTTGGGGTTCTTGACGTCGGAGCGCTGATCGTTGGGGTTGTGGGACACGGAAGCCTCCAGGAGACGAGCCCCGGGCGGAATGCCCGGGAGGACGCGCAAGGTAGGTGCGGGCGCGAGGGAGGCCACCGGGCCGCTGGGGAGGGGGCAGTGTCGGGGAGGAACAGGGAGGGCTGCGGGAGGAGCGGGGAGTGCATACCTCCACGGAAGCCTGAGCCGGGAGGTAGCGCGTGAAGACGGTGACCTACGAGCGCAACGGGAGAACGAACACGGGGGCGCAGGCGGTGCGAGTGGAGGGAATGAGACACCTGCGGGTGCTGGAGCAGGGCGAGACGGTGGTGGAGAGGGACCTGACGAAGGAGGAGGTCGAGCGCCTGCGGCCCCTGCTGGAGGAGGCCGAGCACCAGGAGGCCCCAGCGGCGTTGGAACCCGCGGCGGGAGGCCCGAGGGGAATGGCGGTGAGCCTGGCGTTCGAGGACGAGGAGACGCCACGGGTGCGGATGGCGGTCCACCCCGGGCAGGCGGCGAGACGGGAGGGGACGCCGTATGACGCCCTGCTGGAGGAGCTGGACGCGCTCCTGACGGACGAGCTGCACGCGAGGGCCCCGAGGCACGCGCATGCCGTCCTGCCACACGAGCTGCGTCAGGAGGAGTAGCTCCGGCGTCAGCGAAGCCGCGGGAGCGGCTCAGACGGTGGAGTGGGAAGCGGAGTTGGAGCCGGAGTCGGGCTCGGCGTCGGAGCGGCTGGAGGGAGGAGGCTCGAGGGGAAGGGCCACGATGAAGGTGGCACCGAGGCCGGGCTGACTCTCGACGCGGATGTCGCCGCCGAGCGACTCGACGATCTGCTTGCAGATCCACAGACCGAGACCGAAGCCGCCGTAGTGGCGCTCGGAGACGGCGCGCTCGAAGCGGTGGAAGATGCGGGCCTGGTTCTCGGGGGCGATGCCGATGCCGTAGTCGCGAACGGTGAGGCGGGCGAAGGGCCCATCCTGGATGACGGTGAGCTCGACGGGGTGGGAGGCGCCGTACTTGATGGCGTTGGAGAGCAGGTTGGTGACGACCTGCTCGAGCCGGAGACGGTCCCAGCGGCCGATGACGGGGGAGCCGGCCTGGAGGACGAGCTTGCACCCGGCGCCAGCGGCATCGGCCTCGGCGCGGGCGACGACGTCCTGGAGGAGCGCGGCGAAGTCGACGGTCTCGTGCTCGAGGGCGAGCCGGCCGGCACGGATGCGGGACACGTCGAGCAGGTTGTTGACGAGCTGATGGAGCCGCTCGGCGGGGCGGCGGGTGGCCTCGATGCGCTTGCGAGCGGGGTGGGGGCTGCCGTCGGAGTCGTGCTCGGGGAGCGAGCGCCACAGCAGCTGCAATTGAAGCTGGAGCGACGTGAGGGGCGTCTTGAGCTCGTGGGAGGCGACGGAGAGGAAGTCGTCGCGAATCTGGAGGGCCTTCTGAAGGTCGGTGGCGAGCGCTTCCACTTCGCGGCGGGCGAGCACCTGCTCGGTGACCTCGGCGCACAGGCCCATGGTGCCGAGAATCTCACCATCGACGCCGCGCCAGGGCTGCCAGGTGAGGTCGAAGTACTTCACCTCGTCCTGGCCGGTGCCGGAGAAGTCGGCGCGCAGGGGCACCTCATGGCCGACGAAGGGAGTGCCCTTGCGATAGACCTCATCGAGCAGGTGGAGGAGGTTGGGATCCAACCCGGAGAGGGTCTCGAGGACGGAGCGGCCGAGGGAGAGCCGCTCGCCGACGAGCGTCTGACCGAGCGGGTTGACGAGCTCGACGACGTGGTCGGCGCCGCGGGTGAGACAGATGGCGACGGGGGCCTGCATGAAGAGGGTCTCGAGCCGTTCGCGCTGGGCCTCGGCCTCGGCGTGGGCGTCGTGCTCGCGGGCGAGGAGTTGAGAGCGCTCGTGGTCCTCGCGGAAGCGGGCGGAGATGTCGCGGAAGACGATGACGGAGCCGATGCGGCGGCCCTCGGAGCCGGAGACGGGGGCGGCGGTGTGCTCGATGGGGAGCTCGGCACCGTTCTTGGAGAGGAGCAGGGCCTGGAGGCCGAGCTGGACGGGCCGCTGCTCATGGCGCTCGGGGATGGCGGGGACGAGGGGCTGGCGGGTGGAGGGGTCGACGAGACGCAGGACGCGCTCGAGGGGCTGGCCGATGGCATCGGACTCGCGCCAGCCGGTGAAGTAGGAGGCGACGGGGTTGATGAAGCGGACGAGGCCGTGGGAGTCGGTGGTGAGGACGGCGTCGCCGATGCTGCGCAGGGTGATGTCGAGCACGTGGCCGTTGGCCTGAGCGGAGGCGCGAGCGATCTGGGCTTCGTGGAGGGTGGTGCGGACGCGGGCGGCCACGAGGGTCATCAACGTGGCGACGCCAGTGAAGAGGGCGCTGGTGACGGTGTGGTGGGCGACGGAGGAGGCGGCGGGAAAGGCCTCGAGGAAGAAGAACCGGGTGAGGACGAGCGAGAGGGCGGTGGCGAGCGCGCCGGGGCCGTAGCCGCCCCACCAGGCGGAGAGAACAACGGCGGAGAGGAAGAGGAAGGAGGGGGAAGGAGCGAGCCAGCGCCAGAGGAACCACTGGAAGGCGAAGGCGAGCCCGGTGGCCAGCAAGGCGAGCCCGTAACGAGCCCAGGGGGGCGTGCGGTATGGGCTGGAGGTATCGCGGGAGAGGGAGGGCACGCGAGGGCCAGGGGCTGAGGGCAACGAGAAGACGGAATCCAACGACGGATAGACGGAGAGCCGGTGTGATGGAACGGGAGAAACACCCTCCCCTTCCGGTCTGAGTTGGAAACCGAGCAGTTGCGCCCCCCACTGCCTGGACAGTCTATCTGGATGCCCGAGCGCTCGACCAGGGAGGGAGCGGAGGGAAGAAGCTGGGCGGGGAAGGAGGCGGGCCGGGTTGAGCAGAAGACGAGGCCATGCCTAGAGAGGGAGGAATGAAGCGAGTGCGGTTTTCGGTGTACCGAACAGTGGGGGAAGCGAGGCTGCAAGCGGGGCTGCTTGAGGGGTCGGGGCTGTCGGTGGAGATACGAGGAGAGGCGCTGGCGCCGCTGGGCGGGGAGATTCCGAGTACAGAGACCTGGGTGGAGCTGTGGCTGCCGGAGGAGGAGGTCGCGAGGGCGAGGGAGCTGCTGGCGGAGCTGGAGGAGGACGGAGAGAAGGCGTCGAGGGTGGTGGAGTGCCCGGGGTGCCGGGAGGAGAATCCGGGAAACTTCGAGCTGTGCTGGAGCTGTGGGGAGGAACTGCCGGAGTCGCCGAGGCCGCGGCTGAGGGCGGTGTCGTGAGGGCAGAGCCGTGAGGGAGGAGGGCTGGGGAGTAAGCGTGGCTGATGGCACCGGGGAAGAGGTGTCGGGCCAGGGCTGGGGGAGCGGGCGAGGGACGGTGCGGAGGGGATGGCGAGTCTCTAGAGTCAGAGGGCCGTGCTGAACCTGCCGCCCGCCGAAGAGAACCGGGGCCGACGAGGCCCGGAAGAGACCCCAGGAGCACCCAGGGGTCGACGAAACCAGTGGTGGGATCGGGGCGTGAGGAGCGCGCTGATCGCCTGCCTGGTGGCGTTCGCCATCCATCTGATTCCGCTGTTCCTACCGAGGAACATGCCGGAGCAGGAGTTGGCGATCGCGAAGGCAATGCCAGACGCGACGAAGCGGGTGGAAGTGCTGAAACCGCTGAAGGAGAACCCGAAGGCGACGGGTGCGAACCTGAGGGAGGCGGCGGAGCTGCTGAGGGAGGGCTCGCCGATGGACGCCTACGAGCTGGCGAGGGAGGCGGAGAAGAGGGAGCCGGGGGAGGTGGAGACGCAGCTCTTGCTGGCGAGGATCTGCCACGGGCAGCGGATGAACCGGTGCGAGGAGGAATCACTGACGAGGGCGCGGGAGCTGGCGCCGGGAGATCCTCGGGCGGATCTGCTGCGAGCGGACTTCCAGGAGAAGAACGGGGACCTGAAGGGAGCGCTGGAGTCGGTGGAGAGGGCGTACGGGAAGGCGGAGGGGAACGCGGGAGTGGGAGTGAGGTACGCGAGGCTGCTGAGCGCGGCGGGCCGAGGGGACGAGGCGATCGAGGTGTTGAAGAAGCAGGAGAGGAGCCTGGGGAGGGCGAGGCTGCTGGTGGAAGAGGGGCTGGTGAGGGAGGAGCAGGGACGGATGAAGGAAGCGCGGGAGCTCTTCGCGAGGGCGGTGGAGGAGGACCCGAAGCTGGCGATGGGGTACTACCACCTGGGGGTGGCGGCGTTCGCGGTGGGGGACATGGAGGGGGCGGAGGAGGCGTTGAGGGAGGCCGATCGCCTGGACATGTCGGACATGAAGCCGCTGGCGACGCTCTGCGAGCTGCAGAGGAGAGCGGGCCGGACGGAGCAGCTGACGGTGACGAGGATGGATCTGGAGCGCCGGTTCCCGGAGCGGATGGAAGCGGTCAGGAGCGCCTGCCGCGCTCCGTGATCCCCTCCCCTCGAGGGTGGGAAACACAGGGACATCTCGAGGCCGTCATTCAGGGATGCCGCGGATCCGCCGGAGCAACCCTGCGGCGGACTTCACCTCGGAGTCGACGGAACCATCGGGAATCTCGGTTCGGACGACGGCCTGGAGGAAGGGAACGGCCTCCTCATCGCGCTCCTGATCGAACAGGAGCTCCCCGAGGGCCATCCGAGCGCGGGTCAACAGGACCAGGTCCTCGGAGAGGACAGCGGCATCAATGGCATCACTCAAGGCCGACTCAGCGAGGTCGGGCCGGCCGCGGTCGATGAGCTCTCGGGCGCGCTGGAGGTGACGTAGGGCATCCATGGAACCACTCCGGGAGGTGGCCAAAGCCGGGGACAAACAGGCCGGAGCCGGGTTATCCCACAGGGCATGGATGACGAGTTGCGGATCGTGGAGTTGGAGTTGCGCTACATGCAGCAGCAGGAGTTGCTGCAGGAGCTGAGCGAGGTGCTGTACGAGCAGCAACGCGAGCTGAGCGCGCTGAGGGCGGAGGTGGAGGCGCTGAAGAAGAAGCTGGAGGGGGAGCCGGGCCTGGTGGACGCGAGGCAGCAGGAGAAGCCGCCGCACTACTGAGAAACCAGGCCGGGGGGCTAGGAGCGAAGAAGCCCGCGCCGCCCGGAGCCCGCAAAAGGCGAAGGCCCCGAGTCCACACCTGTGTGTGAGGACTCGGGGCCTTCAAAAAAAATCCGGCAGCGACCTACTCTCCCGCGCGGTTTCCCGCGGAGTACCATCGGCTCTGGAGGGCTTAACTTCCGTGTTCGGGATGGGAACGGGTGGGACCCC
>NZ_PZOX01000027.1 GCF_003044305.1 Vitiosangium sp. GDMCC 1.1324
ACGGCAGCAGCTTCAGCAGCCACCGGGTGGAGATTCCCTGCATCTGCGGGACGGACTTGACCGTCGTCGCCAGCTGGCGCGCCGCTTCCGTCGCGAGACTCATCTGCAGCTTCTCAGCATCACCACCAGGCTTCACAGGATTCGTCATGATTTACTTTTCCCTCTAGGCAGAAGAACACTCACGGACTACTCACTGACACCGACCCCGGCCCGCTTGCCGCTGAACAGCGACGCGATGCGCACAGCCGAGGTGCCCAGCCCCGAGGGGCCCCCGAACAGCCGCCCTGGCTTCCGGGTGTTGCGCAACTCGAACTCCTTGTAACGGTCCACCGTGAGGTGCCACTTGAGCACCCCGCACATCCACTGCTGCAGCTTCTCGACGTAGCCGAGCAGCTTCTCCCGGGCCCTCGCATCCAGGCCGAAATCCTCGGCAAGGGCCGGCAGCTCGGTGGCGACAATATGTTCAAACTGTCGCATCCGAGCAGCCATCAGGTCGTTGACGACCTCGACGGCCCGCGGGGCATCGAGCTCGAGGAAGTTCTGGACGACCAGCACGCCATTGTTGAGCTCGCCCTCGAACTCAATCTCCTTCTGGTAGGAGAAGATGTCGTTGGTCAAGCAGGCGTAATCCGCGGCCGAGTTCTCGAGCCCACGCATGGGCCGGGTCTGGAAGAGCTCGGGAGGGAGATCGACGCCCTGGGCCAGCCGGGACAGGCTCATGGTGAGATCCGAGCCAAACGTCTTCCGGCGCATCTCCACGTAGTCGATCGGGTCTGGAATCCGGTTCTGCATCTGATTGGCGAGCTCCCACAACCAGCTCTCGGTCATGTCCTGGATGGCCCGGCGGAACTGACGCCGCGCGTGCTCGGTCATGGGGCCGGCCGTGCGCGCCCACAGGTCGGCCAGGCCGCGCTCCACCGGATTGGTGGGAACGGCGGTGAGGGTGGAGGGGTCGTCCGGCATGAACGCCGACAACCGGGCGTTGAACACCTTCGCCCCCGCCATGTCGCGGGTGTGCCCGTAGAACGCCGGGAAGTAATCGTCGGCGTAGGTCCCCCAGACCAGCCAGCCGGCGGTCAGGTTGAGCTCGGGACCGGAGGCCCCGGGATGAATCAGCGCACCACACAGCGCCACGTCGGCGACATCGAACTTGTGGTCATCCCAGATGTAGACACCCGGGAGGCCGGGCAGGGTGTCCAGCATCCCCATCTGGCGAGCCCACTCCTTGGAGTGCCTCCGCGCGGCATCCAGATGGGGGCTCAAGCCCGTGGAGTACGGCATGTAGAACTTCGGCAGCTTCACCGGACCCACGGCCTTGTAGGGCACGTGGGTGAAGCTCTTGAACCGCCCCAGGCCCAGCGCGCCGATCGACCAGGGGAGCCGCGCCGCCGAGGTCCCCAGGCCGGTCGGGCCGAGGGAAAAGGTCCCCGCCGACCCGGAGCCACGGTTCATGTAGCGACTCGAGCGCATGTGCCACTCGTGGCCACCGGACTGCCAGTCCTGGAGTCCTCGGATATAGGTGAGCACGTTCGCCTGCTCCACCGGGTTCAGGCCGTACTCCGCGAACAACGAGGGCAGCTCCGTCACGGCCGTGTTCTCGAACTGCTGGAGCCGGGACGTCAGGAGGTCGTTGGTCAGGTTGGCGGCGCGCTGCGGATCCACGTCCAGGAAGCGCTCGACCACCAGGACGCAGTTGGAGAGCTCCCCCTCCTCTTGAATCTCGCGCTGGTAGGAGAAGAGGTCGTTGCGCAGATGCACTCCATCCGCGAACGTGTCCTTGAGCACGAGCATCGGCCGGGTGTCGGCGATTCTGGCAGGGACCTCGGCGAAGACGGCGTGCTCCACGAGGTCCGCCGACCAGGGGGCCCCGCCCACCTTGCGCCGCATCTCGATGTACTCGATCGGGTTCGAGACACGGGCCTCGCTGATATTGGACAGCTCCCAGTTCGACTCCTCGAGCAGGGCCTTGGTGCTCAAGAAGAACCGGCGCCGCCATTCCACGGACTTGGTGGGCACGGTCCGGGCCCACAGGTCCGCCAGGCCCCGCTCCACCGGATTGGTCGGCTCCGGCGGGGTGACGGAGAGGTCCACCGGCATGAACAACGGCAACCGGTCGAGATACTTCTTCGCACCCTCCCGGTCCTGGGGGCGCTTGTAGACCTCGAGAAAATGATCGTCGAAGTAGAAGACCCAGACATACCAGTCGGTCACCAGGTCGAGCTCCGGTCCTGGAGCCTCGGGATGGGTGTACGCGCAGAGCAGGGCGTAATCCATGGCATCGAACTTCGCCTCATCCCAGACGTCGATGCTGACCTCGCTCTTGGGCGGGTCCAGGATTCCCATCTCACGCGCCCACGCCTTGGAGTGCGTCCGGGCTCCCTCGAGGTGGGGGTTCAGTCGCGCGGGCCAGGGGACATAGAAGTCGGGCAGCTCAAAGGGTTGCTTTGCTCGCGCCTCAGCCATGGATGAACCTCGTCGAACTCACGGTGCTTGTCGTGTGGATGGCGCGAAGCAACGGATTCCAGACCGCGAATCCGCTGCGTGAGCCGGAATGGAGGACGTGACGCGGGCGGATTGCAGGAGGGATGCCAGGACCACGGCCGGCCATCGCTCCTCTGGAGACCGCTCTGAGACCCGCGGAAATGATGTGTCAACGCGCCCCTGTGACGTGTCAGGACCCGGCCTTGACGCGTCAGTCCGCGAGTCCGCACGAAAATTTTCGGCACCAACGCGGAGCCGGATCGGGAACTTCCCTTCCGACTCCCCTGCTCCTCCGGCCTGAAGCCCCGCTCTCCCAGGAAGAAGCCTGGGAGACGCCTCGTGGAACCGCGCCACCGAGGCCCGCTCGGACGGCGGCCCTGGGCGAGGGGAGCACGGCGTGGGAGCCCAGGTGGCCGCGGATGGCCGTACGAAGTGTTTGACACCTTCCCAGACAGAGTAGACTCCGCTGGCCTCACCCCCACACCCAGGAGCGTGCATGCGTCATTGGATGAAGCAGCTCGGTACCGGTATCGGCCTCATCTTCACTCTCGGTGTTTCCTCGACGGCCCTGGCGTATCCGCCGCAGTGCACCGATGAGTGCTCGTGCGAGAGCAGCTGCGATGACCCCTGTTATACGGGCACCAAGCGATCCACCTGTAACGCGATCAGGGTCTGCCTGAACTACTGCGGCGCCAGGAACGGCGACCCCCAGGCCTCCCTCACCCAGGATGCCCAGGGGCAGCAGGACGCCCAGGAGCAGCAGGACGGCTCCCAGGACGTCTGCACCGAGCAGGCCCGGCAGCCCGCCTCCGCGAAGAGCTGACGCGCCTTCGATGAAGCTCGAAGGGCAGTAAGCAGGCGAGGACAGGGAGAGGGCGCGGCGCCGCCCTCTCTGGACTTCAGGAAGGCCAGTCCCAGGCACCCCATCCGCCCCCGCGAACAGGCGCCGTTGATTCATCCTCTCAGGCGATATACACCGGGAGTATGACCCGCCAATACCCCCTGTTCATTCCCCTGCTCTGTCTTCTCATGGCCCCCAGCGCAGCTGAAGCCGCATGCGCTTGTTACAAGGCGACCGGGTTGTCTTCCAGCTGGGACCTTACCCTCGAGCCTGTGGACTGTGCATCCCCGGAATCCGGGCGATGGGTCGTTGATATCCGCCCCCAGCCTGGAGGTGCCCCCTTTAACGGCAAACTGCACGTAGCGATAGCGACCACTCTAGGCGTGAGTGCTTGTTGGAACTTTCAATACATGGGAGATGATGCAACAAGTGGACTTCCCATCGTCAGGGCACTGGTTCTCTCGGGCGCCCCTAGCTGCGTAGGCCAGCCATACAACTTCTCCACTCAACCACCGGGTGCACCACAGAAGAGATGCTCTACGACAGTGAGATCGACCTATGGCTTCAAGGTAGATCCCAGCTGCGGAGCTGGCTACGTCGGTGCAGCAGATAACGCACGAGCGAGCGCAACCCTCTCGTGCGGCTCTGGCAACAACATCTGCTGGGAGGATGTCGTCGATCTTGACTGCGACAGGGACACCTCGAGCGAGGACTGGCTCTACGAAGCCAGGGTTTTCTACTCGTACAGGTGCACCGAGACATACAACGCCTGTCAATAGAAGCCGCACGCTGTGTTTGACCCTCCCGGGCCGAGCCGGCCTATGTGCTCGCCGCCATGGAGCGAGCCGGCAGCACCTCCACCTTCGCGAGGAAGCGCTGTGCGAAGACCCACGCGTCACCCGGGAAGCGCGCCGAGAGATAGTGACCATCCTCGACCACGAAGCCCGCCTCCGGGCGGGGGCGCCCGCTCAGCACCAGGGGCCCCCGCTCGAACTGGGAAGGATGGCCGAGCAGGGAACGGACCTCGTCCTCCAGATAGGCGTCATAGGTCCGGTAGTGCCGTCCGACACGCGGGAACGTCAGGGCGTAGGCGCCGAACTCCATGAACTTCGTGAGGGCAGTGGTGCGCCGCTCGTACAGGACGCTGCGCCCGTCCGGGCCCTTCGTCCTCGCGAGCGCCAGGACTCCATGGCAGATGGCCCCCACCGGCCGCCCCGTGGCCCAGAAGGCGGCGAGCCTGGCTTGCAGGAGGGGACTCTCGAGATACGGGCGCATGCCCGGTGCATGACCCCCCGGGAGCAACAATGCGTCGTAGCCGTCGGGCTCGATGTCCTCCCAGCGCAGCGGCTTCTGGAACGCCGCGTCCCGCTCCAACTCGCGATAGCGCTCGAGCGCCTCCGGACTGACGCGCAGGCCTTTCGGAATGGGCCCACCCAACGTGATGGGGTCCGCACGAGGCGCTCCCTGGCCGGACTCGGAGGCGAACACCACGGAGTGCCCGGCCTTCGAGAGCACGTGCCACGGGATGGCGAGCTCCGTGGGGTCGAAATCACGGTCGGGTACTGGCGCGAGGATGGTGCGTCTGGAAGGCAAGGGCATGTTGGCGGGGACGATAGCAGTTCCCCCAGGGCCCTTCAGCGAGAGCAAGGCCCGGGCCAGCCGCGCCGTGCCCTCATCACCCCTCGTGCCGTGCCGGCTCGCCTCGCGCAAGCTCTTTGATCCCCTCTTGGATGGAGTCAAAGCCCGAAAAGGGGACTACCCTACGTGCCCGCACGAGGCCCACCATGACCTTCGATCCAAGCAAGTACAAGAAGTTCCGCGTCAGCAACTGGGGACACTCCGACCCCGTCTACAAGAAGGTCGCGACGCAACAAAAGGTACAGGGCGGCGTCTGCCGTGGAATGTGTCTGGATTGGATCCGCCGGATCCTCCTGGGCCTGGGCTCCCCCCACGAGAAGAATGGAATGCCCGTCGACAAGGAGAAGGCGCTCAAGCGCTACGTGAAACAGATCAAGCTCCACGACCTGCTGAATGAGCAGGCATCCGTTCCTGGCTACTTCGAGAACACCCTGGCCCCGCTCGCCCAGAAGGAGGACGCGCTTCTCGAGCTGAAGGCAACCTGCATCGCCGAGTCGAATCTGTACAAACAAAACGGCGATGACCTGAAGCAGAGGAGACTCAATGGCGAGTCCATCCCCCCGCAGGAGTTGCAGGCGCACATCAAGATGTTCAATCGGGTGATGTCGAGAATGGGGTACATCAACAAGCGGCTGCCCCAAGTGCAGGACGACATCCGGGCCATCCAAGCGCAAACCGAGGACATCGAGATATACCTGAACCGCAAGTTCCCGGAGATGTTCGCCAACTTCCAGGTGGCGTGGAAGAAACACAAGCCGACGAACTTCCAATCCATCACCCTGGACCCGCCGAGCACGACCCAGATGACCGGCAGCTACACGAAAGGGACTGACGTGTGGACGAAGCTGGTCCTCCCCTTCCTCCTGCTCGAGCTCGAGGCGGGCGACTGCGCGCTGGTGCAGGCCGGCGTGTCCAGCAGCAACCAGCCCGGACACGCCATCGCGTTCCACCTGTCTCACACCGGCAGGCTCTGCTTCTTCGATCCCAACTTCGGTGAATTCCGCTTCGACCCCGACGAACACTCCGACATGAAGGTGTTCTTCACGGACATGTGGGACTGGAACTACGCGCAGTTCACCTGGGTGTCGCTCGTCAGACTCAGGCACTCGAACGGCGCCACCTCCGTGGCCGTCTACGATCCCACCGTGCGCAAGGTGAAGGGCTCGACGTCCTGCAACTTGATGTGACGGTGCCGCGACCTCCCGCGCGGCGGCTCCCGTCACCGTCCGACCACGAGCGTGTACCTGTAGTCGAAGGCCTCCTGGCTCGGATCCACGCCCGTGACGTGGACCTCATGGCTGCCAGGCGCCAGGGTCAGCATGAGCCACCACCCATCACTGACGCCGGGCTGGGAGGTGCCCTGGAGGCAAGCATCCGGGAGCTGACCAATCAGGCTCCGCTCCGCGGTGAACTGGAACAAACCGGTCGTGTGCCGGTGCTCGGCGGGATCGATCTCCACTCCATCCAGGCTCACCGTGAGGTTCTGGACCAGGCTGTTGTAATCCATCGCACCTTGCGTGAGGAACGCTTCCAGGGACTGTCCGGGGGCCGGCTCAAAGCTGGAGTCCGGGCAGGGATAGTCGTTGATGATCACCCACAGCGGGACGAGCACCGGCTTGCCGGCGGGGATGTTGCAGGAGCGCTGATACGTCTTCGCGCCATCGTAGACGGGAACGAGGAAGACGGGCTCGCTCTGGCCAGTGGCGCAGTCCGCCTCCAGCACGAGCGTGGGACTCTGGCTGGCGGGGACGGCGAACATCCAGTGATACCAGGACTCGGTCCAGTCCGTGATGCCGCGGCCCTGAACGGACTCCTGGGCCGGGATGACGCGGGTGGTGGGCTCGGGCTCCTCCGTCCCGCAACCCGCCAAGAGCAGACCCGCCGCGCAGACACTCCTCCAAAGCATGTGATTCATGGTGCCTCCGTTGGTGACAAGGTGAGGCCCAGGGTATTCACCGCGCGCGGAGTGACCATTCCCCTGAACAGGGGATACAGTCCGCGAGCATGTCCAGCTCCGTCACCTGGCAGGATGCTCGCGCCGTCTTCCGTCTGCTCGATGAGTTGAAGCAGTTGAGCCATGACCCACTGGCATGGCGCCGCCACCTGCTCACGTCGCTCCGGCCTCTGGTGGGCGCACAGGTCGGCATGGCCGCGGAGGTGCCGGAAGGGCGTCTCCTGGAGCCCTCCAGCCACATGGGCTGCGTGGATACCGGCTGGGGAACCGAGTCCGAGCGCCGCGCGTGGATGAGCGTTTGCGAGCGCCAGGAGCCGGAGCTGGACCCCTCGGACGCGGCCATCGCGAGGCAGGGTGTGCGCTCCTTCACCCTCGGCAGGGAGGAGCTCGCGACAGATCGAAGCTGGTACAGGTCCGTGATGTTCAACGAGCACTACCGGCCCGCTCAGCTCAATCACTATCTGCTGTCACACCTCCACATTCCCGAGTACGGGGCAGCGCATTATGTGTTTCTGTTCAAGACCCGGTCCGAGGGCCCGTTCACCGAGCGAGAAAGGCAGATCGTCCACCACCTCCACGGAGAGCTGGGCGAACTGTGGAGGGCGGCGAGCGGGGCACAGCTGCCGCGGCGGCTCCAACAGACCCTGACGCTGCTTCAGGCGGGCTACAGCGAGAAAGAGGTGGCGGAGAGGCTTGAGCTCAGCCCGGGGACGGTGCACGACTACTGCAAGGCCCTGCACAAGCGATGGAAGGTGCGCAGCCGCGCCGAGCTGCTGGCACGGGCGCGGGCCCTTCCCCAGGCCCCCCACCTGATGATGCAGGAGCGCGCCAACGCGCGCCGGGTGTAGACGCGACGTGACTCAGCCCACCGGCTGCGCGGCCTCCGCGGCCTCCGCGGCCTCCGTCCCATGTACCGTCAGCACGGGGCACGAGGCCCGGGCCACCACCTTCTGGGCGACGCTGCCCATGAAGAGCCGGGCGAGCCCGGTACGCCCGTGCGTGCCCATCACCACCAGGTCGTACCCACCCTCGGCGAAGCGGAGGATGGTCTCCGCCGCGGGCCCCCGCTCCAGGTGCACCTGAAGAGGCACGGGGCTGGAGTGGTAGCTCTCCACCCAGGCGTGCAGGAGGCGGCCCGCCTGCGCGAGCCCCAGGGTCTCCAGCGGCGTCCCCGGCTCTCCGGGCACCACCACCAGGATCTCCGGTTCCAGGTGGGCAGGGGGCTCCCAGACATGGAGCACGTCGACCGAGGCCCCCATCCGCTCGGCAAGGGAGATGGCGAGCTCGACGGCTCGCCGCGAATACTCCGAGAAATCGGTGGGGACCAGGATGCGGCGGATGGGCTGGGCCATGGCTTCCTCCTCGGCGGGAATGCCCATGGGGAACCTAGGCACCCCATGCTCTCCATGCCGCAGCCCGTCCCCCCAGACGATGTCAGGAGCAGGGTGATGGGCCAGATGCGCTATCTCACGCTCTTCGGATTGAGCAGCGGCAGGGCCGCGAGCTTGTCCAGCACCAGGTCCGCCGTCTCCAGCGCCCCCTCCACCCAGCCCTGAGCGCCTGAGTAGGCCTCGCCGCAGATGTACACGGGCGTGTCCGCGACGGGCTGGGGGACTTTCTGGATGACCTCGTGGCTGCGCACTCCGATGTTCCAGCTGTTCCACCCTCCGCCGTACGGGTCCTGGCCCCAGTCCCGGTAGGCCGCCTCGAGCACGTCCGGCACGAAGCCCAGGCCGTGGATGAGCTGCAGTTGACGCTGGATCTCAGCCACCATGGCCTTGGGCGCGTCGTGCTTCGTCCACTCGCTGTCCACCTCCCCATCCCGGGCCAGCCGCTTGTGGAGGCCGATGAACCGCTCCTTCTTCGGAACGTTGCGCGCCTCCGCGAGCCATCCCAGGCCACGCTTGTCCCGGAAGCTGTCCCAGAAGCCGATGTTCGTCCCGTCGTCGTAGCTGGCCATCAGCATGGAAGGGCCCTGGGTCGCCGCGGTGCCGTCGTTCTTCGGCCAGTAGTACGTCTGCCGCACCGGCAGGTCCGTCGTCGTGCGTCCCGCCTTCACCCCCGCGGGCAACCACCAGGGATCCCGGTACGTGGTGAAGAGCTTGAACAGCGGCTGCGGCGTCACGGTGTGCAGCAGCTCCGTGACGTCCTGCCTGCGCAGGAACGGCGTTCCCTCGCGCAGCAAATCCAACGCCCGCCGCGGCATGGCCAGGATGACCACCCGGGCCAAGACCTCGGGCTTGTCCTTGAACGTCAACCGGACGCGCTTGTCCGGCTCCACCTCGAAGTGGGAGACGGGGCTGTCGAGCTGGATGTTGCCGCCCAGGGCCTCGAAACGTCTGGCGACCGTCAGGGGGACCTGCTGGAAGCCCCGCTTGAAGCCCTTGTATTTCGCGTCGACCCCGAAGTCGCTCAGGAACCAGGGAATGGCATCCGCCGCGTTCCAATTGTTCAGCGTGGACTGGTAGCCGCCCGCGTCCATCGCGAGCTGGTAGGCCTCGCCGCTCATCACACGCACCAGCACCTGCCAGAACCCCTGCTTGTACAATTTCTCCCCGGCGAACTCCGCGTCCCGCGTCATCTCCCGCCGCTGTTCCTCCGTCAGCCCCGGGGCCGTGATGCCAGGGACGATCTGCTCGATGGCGTTGATGACGAGCGTGCCCGCGGAGTTGCCGGACTCGAGGAACTTCAGCTTGTAGGGCACCTTCTCCGGGTGCTGGGTGAAGTCGGACAGACGCAGGTAGGTGCCGCGCAGGTACGAGATGTTCTGGTCCTGATCGACGGGGAAGTCGTAGGTGTCGATCCGCTCGTTCGGTCCGGCGTCCTTGTTGAGGGCCTCGAGCAGCGCGGCGATCCGCGGTTGCACCGCAGGCAGGATGCGCATGCCACCGAGCTCCGCCACCATGTTGGGGATGCCCGGGGGAGCCACCGACAACAGGCGGCCTCCGACGCGGTGGCTCGCCTCGAACACCGTGATGTTGAGATTGGGGTGCTGCTGCTTCAACTTCCACGCCGAATAGACACCGGAGACGCCGGCGCCCACGATGGCGATGTCCAACTCTTGAGCCATGGTTTGTTCTCCTGGGGAATCGGTGGGGGCTTCACAGCGCGACTAGAAGACGACCTGCATGCCCTCGGCTGGCGACGTGCCGTGCGTGTCGGCCCCGAGCGTGTGCCGAGCGCGAGCCATGTGGCGGTAGTAGGCGTGGAGCGATGGCGGTGCGGCGACAACTCGCTGTTTCGCGACCCCGGGCGCGCTGGGCGCCAACTGGGATTGAGGATCCAACCGCACGTCCAACACGAAGGACTGCTTGCGCTCGCGCACGCACTCCAGGCCTTCCTTGAGCGCGGCCTTGACGTCCTGCGGCTTCGTCACGACGCGGCCGTTGGGAACACCGAACGACTTCGCGAGCTCCACGAAGCTGAAGTTCGGGTCGCGGATGGTGAGGTACTCGGGCGTCATGGTGACGGGCTTCCACTCGAAGCCCGGAGCGGAACCGTAGGCCCCCACCACCTGCCCGAGTCCCACCTGGAGCGTGCGGTACTCGGTGTTGTTCATGATGATGTAGAGCACGGCGAGTCCGCGGTGGGCCGCCGTCCACCACACCTGCGGATAGAAGAGCGAGGAGCCGTCCCCCACCGCGTTGATGACCACCTCGGGAGTGATGCCCTGGTAGCCCTCGGCCGCGAGCCGGGTGCCGAGCGAGGCCGGCATGGACCAGCCGAGCGACCCGCCCGCCACGCAGTAGTAGCTGGTGGGGGCCGCCGCACGAGCACCCAGCGGCATCAGCATCTGGAACGAGCCCGCGTCCGACACCGCCTCGTGCACGTAGACGAACTTCTTCTCCAGCTTCTCCTCGGCGATGAGCTGGCGCAGGGAGTCGGCCACCACCACGCCCCAGATGCCCTCGGCCGACATGGCCTGGGCGGTGAACTCGCGCCAGAGCTGCGTGCGCGCTTCGGCGGATTCCCGCAGGGCGGCGTTGTTGCTCGCGGCCGTGGCGGGCGGTGACTGGCGCAAGCGCTGGGTGAGGCCGGGCAGGGTGCTCTTGATGTCCCCCAGGATGGCCACTTCCCCGTAGTGATTCTTGCCGATGTCCCAGGTGTTGTTGGCCAGGTAGATGCACTTGAGCGAGTCCGGGATCAGCGGCCCGTCCGAGTACTTGTAGACGGCCAGCTGGGCCTGGGAGCCGAAGCCGCACAGGAACGCCACGTCGTGGAGGCCGAGCACCTTCTGGATATCCGCCTGAGCGCCGGGCAGCTCGCCTTGCCAGTGGGGATCGTCATTGGGGAAGTTGGCCAGGCTGCTGAAGCCCTCGAGGTACACGGGTGCACCCGCCACCTCGGCGAGCTCGCGCACCTCGTTCCACGCGTCGCCATAACCGACGGCGTCTCCCACGATGATGACGGGGTTCTTGGACTTGGAGAGGAGCTCGGCGGCCTGGGCCACCGCGGTTGCGTCACCGGTGAACCCCGAGGCGATGCGGGTGACGCCCTTGACGCGAGAGTCCGGAGGAATCTGCCGCAGGGTGAAGTCCCACGGCAGCGACAGGAAGACGGGACCCGCGGGCGGCGCCAGGGCTTCCTTGAACGCCCGCTGCAACACCAGGGGGAATTCCTCCCAGGCGCGCAGCTCGTGGGACCACTTGGTGAACTGCTCGGCGACCTGGACCAGGTTGGAGGCCAGCAGGGGCTCCTGGGTGACGAGCTCGTTCTGCTGCTGCCCACAGAGGACGACCACGGGCATGCGCGACTTATAGGCGTTGTAGAGATTGCCCAGGCAGTGGCCAATTCCTGGCGTCACGTGTACCATGACCACACCGGGCTTGCCTGTCATGCGCGCGTAGCCCATGGCCGCGCCCAGCGCGATGTTCTCGTGCAGACACTCGATGTACTTCACCTTCCCCAGGTTCTCCGGCGCCTCGCAGCCGTCGATGATGGGAATCTCATTGGTGCCGGGAACACCGAAGAGATAGCCGACACCGAGCTCGCGCAGGATGTCGAACAGGTAGTCGCGAGTCCAACGCGTGGCGGGCGCTTGCATTTGCGGCATGGGATTGGCTCGAGGGGACTGCGGGTGGATGAAGGCATGAGAGGAAGCCCGGCCCTGGCTCCGGACTTTCCCCACGCATCACAACTCGCTGCAGTCCCTGCATTCCAAAGCCATGGCCCGAGCGAAGTCGAGCAACTTGGGAATGGCCTCGTGCCCGGTGTCTGGAACAGAACGATTATGGCATTGGCCAAATCGTACAGTGCGGCCTTCCCCGGGAAGCCGTCGTCACCAGCCGCTGTTCCCCGAGACCTTGTTGAAGGTGTAGCGGTTGTCGGGGTTCAGGAGCCCACCCAGGGCCGCGCCCGTCACGGTGACGTTGGTGCAGGTGGCCGTCCCAGGCACATTGAAGGTCTCCACCCCATAGGCGCCCGCGCCCTTGATGGTGACGTTGCTCAGGGTCACGGGAGAGATGGGGTAGGTGTTCACGGGGGGATTGGACACGGGAGGTGTCTTGCCAAAGCTGATTTTCACGGCCGAGAAGGTGCTGTCGTTGATGTCCACCCCGTCCACGAGGATGTGCCCCGAGATCTCCTTCCTCGTCGCGTGGAGCCACAGAGCCCCGGCGTTCATGGCGAAGTTCACCTTCTGCTCTCCACCGGTCCGGGTCAGGGTCACGCGCCTGACCTCCGTGGTCCCAAGGAAGGGCAGGTCCGCGAACCAGTCGGTGATCAGGACGCCCGAGGAGGCGTAGTGCGTATCCACTCCCACGCTGTCCAGAATCTTGTTGTCCCTGCCGTTGTAGATGGCGAAGGTGTTGGCGAGATTGGGCAGCTGCGCGGTGTCATAGCGGAACGTGCAGTTCTCGTTGATGGCACTATCGGACCACATGGCGAAGGCGTCATCGCCCGTGTTGCGAGCGTGGACGTGGCTGACCATCGTGTTCTTCACGCCCGCATGGAGGTTGACTCCGTCCGCATAGACGTTCCGCACACGGCCATTGACGATGTACAGACCGTCCGTTCCGGGTCTGATCCAGTAGGCGACCTTCGCGTGTTCAATCCAGACGTTCTGGATGAGCGAGCCCGTGCCGAAGTTCTCCTCGAACGCCGCTTTATCCGCTCCGTCCTGGCGCTCGACGATTTCCCCGACGTACGCCAGGTCGAACACCTTGACGTTGCTCCCCGTGCCCTTGAAGTGTTCGCCGATATTGGTGGCCCGGAGCCGCGTGTACCAGGGGCCCGCGCCGCGCAGGTGGATGTTCTCCAGTTCCACCAGACCATTGATGTTGAAGAGGCCCGAAGGAATCCAGACCCCCTCCTTGCCGGTGGACTTCGCGCTGGAGATGGCGCTGCGGAGCGCCTGGGTGTCGTCTCCGCTGTCGTCCGCGATGGCGCCAAAGGACGTGATGCTCACGAAGTTCGCGGGCATGGTCAGCGGCGCGTCCACCTGCTCCAGGTCGATCAGATCGATCGTGTAATAGACCGAGGTGTCTCCGCTGTCCTTCTGCAGCTTGAGGGTGGCCCCCGCCGGAATGGACGGCAGCAGGAAGCGGCTCTCGTCATAGAAGCGATGCGGACCCGGGTCCCACTCGCCCGGCTTGGACGGCGTGCTCGGGCTGTCACCGTAGGGATAGCCACCGTAGACCCAGGCATGCCGCGAGGTCAGGTTCAGGGTCTGGAGCTTCGTGCCATTGACGTACAGGCTCAGCGTCGCGCTCGCCCCGCCTCCGGCCGCCGCGTCCGGCATGCCGTAGCGGACGACGAGCGAGTTGGCCGCCTGGGGCACGGTCCATTGCACATAGTGGCCCGTCTGCGTGAGCTTGACGGCCCGGCGTCCCGAGGACTCGGCCTCCACCGTCCCGGGAGTCCGGTTGGGACTCAACACCGTGGCGTTGGTCGTGCCCGCTTCGGCTTCCAGTTCCTGGTAGGGCAGCGTGGCACCGCGGGCCGCCAGGGCCTTGCCGTCCACGACGGTGAGGGCATCGATGCTGACGCCCCCGGTGTTCCCCGTGTCGTACTGATAGGTGATGGTATTGAGCCCTCGACGCAGGTTCAGGGTCTCCGTCTGCCCCGACCAGGTGGAGCCGGTGTGGGCCAGGGTCGTGGTCAAGGCGAACAGGCCATTGACATAGACATTCAGGGTCTTGCTCGCCCCCGAGTTGTTGAAATAGCGCAGACCCACGCTCGTGGCCGCCGCCGCGTCCATGTTGACCGTGAAGATGACCCTCGCACCGGTGGCGGAGAAGCTCCGCAGATAGGCGGACTCCTTGGTGACGCCCCCGGAGAAGAACTGCTCCTCCGCCTCATAGACAAAGCCCGAACCCGCGGGCGGCGGGGGTGGGGCAGGAATGGGCTCGGTCACCGTGATGCTGTCCAGGTTGACGTTGCCCGAGTCGGTCGTGTCGAACTTGTAGCGCAGGATGTGGCTGCCAGAGCTCAGGCTGAGCATGCGGGTCTTCGTGCCCCAGGTGTCCCAATTGGTGGTCGCGCCGAGGGAGAGCTGCTCCACCTTCGTGCCATCGACGTAGAGGCTCAACGTCTGCGCGCTGCCCGTGCCGTTGGCATAGCGCAGCGCCACGTCATAGTTGCCCGCGGCGGACGCGCTGATGGAGAACTGGACGGCGGCATTGCCCTTGTTCCCGTCCGTGAAGCCTCCCACGAAGCCCGTGCCGGAATAGCCGGTGTGATCGGTCTCGACGACGGCGCCGCCCGACAACGCCGCGGCCTCCGCTTCATAGGTCGACCCGGCGGCTTGCCGCTCCGAGAGCAAGTCCTCCTCGACCGTCGGATCCGCCAGGGCTCCGCATCCCGCGCCAGCGCTCAACCACGACATCACGAGAATCCGGCCGCCCCAGGTCGTCCACACGCTCTTCATCGTTGTACTCACTGGAACTCCTCCCAAGCCTGGATGGTGGATGCCATCGCCTGGAGTAGAGACAGGGGGTTGTCTTATCCAGAACCACATGGGGAATCCATAAACTCCATGATTTCCATGGAAAATGGAAAATCACCATTCCAGAACATCCACCAGTCGACGGAGCACTTCCTTGGACGCGGTGTCCCGCTCGGGCTGAGACAATGCTGGGCTGTGCAACAAGGGGAGGTGAGTTGACCGTGTCAAACCATGGCGACGAACTCGAGCAGCTCTTGCGTCTGAGCTGGGAGCGGGCCCGGGCGTCCTGGCCCACCGTGCCGCTGGCCTTCGAGCCCTTCAGCGCCCACCTCCGGGGGATGCTGGGCTCCCAAAACCTGGGACGGGGGCGGCTCTCCGCGCAACTCGAGTCGATGGCCGTGTCGGACCTCTACCTCGCCTGTGCGTGCTTGCAGGGCATGCCTTCCGCGCTCCAAGTGCTGGAGACCCAGTTCATGGCCCGGCTGCCGTCCCTGCTCGGCTATCTCAAGTTGCCGGCAACAATGCTCGACGAGGTCAGCCAGAGGGTACGCATCCACCTGTTGGTGGGCACGAGCGAGACGCGGCCCCAGTTCGCGGAGTACACGGGCAGGGGCCAGCTCCTCAGCTGGCTGCGCGTCATGGCAGTGCGCACGGCCCTCAAGTCGCGCCCGCCGAACGGGGGAACCCGAGAGGACGAGCGCCAGGTCCAGGAGGCCCTGCTCGCCTCCAAACCGAGCCCCGAGCTCGACATCATCCGGCGCCGCTACTCAAGCAAGTTCACCCAGGCCGTGCACGACGCGTACGCCTCGCTGCCCAAGTCCCAGCAATCCCTGCTGCGACTGCACGTCGCAGATCGCCTGTCCACCACGCAGGTGGACAGTCCGTTTGGCAAGAACCCGTCGACGGCGCGGCGCGAGTTGGAGAAGGCTCTCCATGCTCTGTTCGAGAAGCGCAAGCGGCCAAGGGAGCCTCCATCGGAGGATGAGCCCTTGCCGATACCCTCGCCGAGGCCCTCGTCAGGGCCGCCCATGCCGCCGCCTGCGATGGCGTTGGAGCTGGAAGAGTGACTCCGGGCTAGTCGTCCGCCCGCGGCTGTGATCGCCGAGATCGTCAATCCACCATCGCTCCAGCGGAGATGTTGACCTCGGTCGAGGTCATGGTGCGGGCCAGGTCGGAAGCCACGAAGGCCGCGACGTTGCCCACGTCGGCGAGCGTCGCCGCCCGCTTCAGCAGCGTCGCCTGCTCGATGCTGGCGGCGATGTCCTTCCACCCGGGGAGCGTGTCGGGAAGGGTCTCGGGGATTCCTCCCGTCTTCAGCGTCACCACGCGGATGCCGTGGGCGCCGAGCTCGCAGGCCCACTGCCGGCGCAGGCCCTCGACGGCGTCGAGGGCAATCTTGAAGCCTCCCAGGCCGGGCAGTGTCTGCGGACCCGAACCTCCGAACGCGAGGATGACGCCCGAGCCGCGCGGAATCATGTGCCGGGCGGCCGCCCTCGTCGTCACGAACTGCGTCCGCATCGCGATCGTGATGGGCTGCAGGAAGTCGTCGACCGAAATCTCCATCAGCGGCTTCTGGACGTCGCCGTACCCGATGAGGTTGAACGAGATGTCGATGCGCCCGGTCTGCCCGGCGACCGCATCAACGAACGCGTCGACGGCCTTCTCGTCGAGTGCATCAACGACGGCGAGCTCCGCATTTCCGCCACTCGCACGGATGTCGTCCGCGACCCGCTCGAGCTTCGCCTTCGTACGGCCCGTGAGGAAGACCCTCGCCCCCTCGCGGGCGAAGGCGCGGGCCACGGCGCCGCCGATCGAGCCGCCCGCGCCGTAGATGATGGCCACCTTGTTCTCCAGCAGCATCCGCGCTCCCTTCCTTTCAGGCTCCGGTTCATCCTGGACAGGCCGCTCAGCGGCACGCGTTCCGTGGCACGTTTCAGCCACCGGAGGGGGAGGAGGTGCCCGTCAGCGTCACGCCCGAGTAGTCCGCGTACGCATGGACCATCACGTAATACCTGCCTGCCTGGATGTTGGTGATGGTGCACGTCTCGTTGTTGCCACTCAGATACGGACGGCAGTCATACTTGGAGGTTTCCGGCACGGCACCGAAGCGCACGTAGAGGTCCGCGTCGCCCGTGCCACCACTGAGGGTAAACGTCAGGCTCGTCTGGCCCGCGGGCACGTCCAGGCTGTAGTACTTCTTGTTGCCCTTGCTATCGGCGACGGACACGCCCACACCGTTGCTCAGTGCAATGGGAGTCGGAGAAGGTTGTGTCACGCCCACGCCGACCGCTTCCCACGCGGCATTCACCGCATCCACGGTCGTCTGATCGTAGCCGAGCTGCGAGGCAACAATCGCGGTCGCCAACCTGGCCTGCGCGAAGGTGGTGCTCGGCACATAAATGTCCGTGCTGGCCCTGTACCAGATCTGCGCCGCCCTCTGGACGCCGATGGCCGGAACCACGATGGTGGAACGGCCACGAGGGTGCGTCCCGCCCTTGGCCAACAGCGCGAATGCCAGGTTGGGCACGCCCGAGGTGTAGTGCACATCTTGGCTGGAGGTGTAGTCCGCCGCGTAGTCGATGGACGCACCGTCCTTCTTCGGATCGTCCATGTAGCGTAACGCGTCACCCGCGATGGGGGGCGTCCACATGTCCTCACCGATCTTCCAGATATCCGCCGAGGTGCTCCAGGTGCCCGACTGCCAGCTCTCGCAGATGGCGCTGAACGTGTCAGACAGGGCCTCGTTCAGAGCGCCGGGCTCACCCGCGTAGATGAGGTTGGACTCAGACTCCGTCATGCCGTGGGTCAGCTCGTGCACCGTGGCGTCGCCGTCCATGCCCAGCGGGCTGGCGTTCACGCCGTCGCCGTCGCCGTACACCAGTTGGGTGCCATCCCAGTACGCGTTCGCGTAGTTTCTACTGTAGTGGACCGTGCTGATGAGCCTGCCGCCCGCGTTGTCATAGGAGTCACGGAGGAAGTTCGCCTGGTAGCAGTTGTACGCGTAGGTCAGCAGGTTCCAGTTCATGTCGACAATGTCGTCGCCAATGGGCGCACAGACATCGCAACGCTTCAGCACGCCCGGAGTGGTCGTGCCGTAATTCGCGGAGTACACCGAGCGGTAGAGCAGGGTGTGGAGCTCTGGCACGCGCAGCAGGACGGAGGAGTCGGTCGCGCTCACGTAGACACGGTCGCGCAGGGGCATGCCCTCCCCCTCGCCAACGACACGCACCTCCCACGCCAGGCTCAGCCTGCCATCCCCGGTGCGCACGTACACCCGCCGGGGCTCGCCCTGGATGGACAGGTCCGTGCCCCGCGTGGTCCGCAGGGCCGCCGCGGACGCGGCTGGAGCCCCCACTCGCGGCTGCGAGGAGACGTCCACGCCGTCACGCGCCGAGCCGTTCGCCAGGAATACCGTGCCATCCGGGCGCACGTGGAGGATGAGGTCACCGCCCACCACCTCCAGACCGTTCTTCATCTGCCGGTAGCGCAGGTGCTGGTTGCCCTGGGCATCCGTGTGCGCTTTCTGGAAGACCAGGTCCTGCGCACGCAGCCGGAACACTGGAGCCACCGCCGACAGTGCCGACTCCGCCCCCTGGCCCACGGACAGCGTCCGCTCCACGCGCCCCAGCTCGCCCCGGAGGGTGTCCGGAATGCCGTCCGCATGCACCCCGAGAACCTCGGCGCCGCCGAGCGCGTTCAAGGCAGCCTGGATGTCCTCACCCGACTTCTTCTGCCCGAGTGCCAGGGACTCTTCACCACCGGACTGCTCCGTGGCACCGCAGGCGGCGAGCGAAACTCCCAGCCAGGCCACGCCCAACGTCGTCAGAAGCCGATGAGCCAACGCAGGTACCTCCCTGAAGAGTGACTCCAAGCTCCTGACATACCCGGAAACCCAGAATCAACCGCCACTTCGGGAATACACCCTTGGGAGATCTTTCCAGTCGCTGGGGCGCCCGGGCGCAGCACGCCCACGCCCGAGAGAGCAGCCTCTTGCCGTGCCCCGGTGTTGCTTCCCAAGGCACAAACCCTTGCAGTGCCCCGGTGTTGCTTCCCAAGACACAAACCCTATTCGTCACTTCGATAACGAGGACACCGCCAACGCCAACTGGGGCCTGGGGGGCTCTCGAGGCGCACTCGCAGTCGGGGGTCCTGCTTCTTCCTGTATGACAAGTGTTCACTCCTTGTCAAAACTTCCCGGGTTGTGGTAGTTCTCCGTGCTCCGACGGTGCGCGGCGTGCGGGCGAATCCGAAGTCCGGAAGGAGCCCACGCGGCGAAGAGCCCTCGCGAGGGGGGGGGTCCCCTGAGAGAGGTCGAATTCCGAGGCAGGCCTCGCTCGTCGGGAAAAAGAGGGTGGGAACACAATGAAGAATTCGGCGTACCGGTCGACCGGTATGCGCTCTCGTGGACTCTCCACGAGGGTGCTTGGCGTGGCATGGCTCGCTTCGGCTCTGGCCTGCGGGGACTCGGCGAGCGTGCCGGGGAGCTCGCGGCTCGAGGGCTATCGCTCGAGCCTGGGCATCCACAAGGTGCAACTCGACGCGGAGAAGGCGGCCGAGCTGGAGAAGCAGGGCGCCAGGGTCCTCGGCGACTACGGCTCCTACAAGCTGGTCCAGGTGGATGATGCCACGCTGGACTCGCTCTCTCCGGAGAAGGGCACGGAGCTGCGCGATGACTACAATCACATCCTGCTGAACGCGGGGGTCATCGACACCGCCTCCGAGTACGCCAGGTCGCTGCGCGGCATGAAGAAGAACGCCGCGGGCAAGGGCTTCCACATCGTGCACTTCGACGGCCCGGTGAAGGCCGAGTGGCTCGAGGAGCTCGAGGCCACGGGCGTGCGGGTGGTGACGTACATCCCCAACAACGCCTACCTCGTTTATGGCGATGCGACGGCGATGGGCAGCCTGCAGAAGCACATCGCCGCGGCACCCGCCATCCGCTGGGACGGCGAGTACCTGGATGACTACAAGCTGGACCCCACCGTCCAGACGGTCGCGACGCCCGCCT
Source organism: Vitiosangium sp. GDMCC 1.1324 (assembly GCF_003044305.1). Lineage (GTDB taxonomy): Bacteria > Myxococcota > Myxococcia > Myxococcales > Myxococcaceae > Archangium. The sequence continues at coordinate 19,808 of NZ_PZOX01000027.1, forward strand.
ACTCCGTCCAGCTCATCAAGGATGAGGAGACGAATGGGGCAACGCTGGAGCTCATCCGCAAGTTGCAGACGCGTGAGGCCATCGTCCAGGAGGCCCTGGACTACGTGAACGTGGTGGCCTTCGTGGACCGCCAGGCGCTCAATGAGATTGTCCAGCGCCCGGACGTGCTGTCCATCCAGCCGCGCCCGCTGCCCAGGAAGTTCGACGAACGGCAGAACATGATTCTCTCCGGTCAGCTGACCGGAAACGCGCCGAGCGGAGCGACCTGGCTGGCGTGGCTGGCGTCCAAGGGCTTTACCCAGGCCCAGTTCACCGCGTCGGGCTTCGGCGTGGACGTGACCGACAGCGGCATCGACAACGGCACGCCGCTGCCCAACCACTTCGGCCTGTACCTCAACGGAGACGTCACCGGCACCAGCCGCGTGGTGTACAACCGACTGGAAGGCACGCCGAACACCGGCAGCACCATCCAGGGCTGCGACGGCCACGGCAACCTGAACGCGCACATCGTCGCGGGCTTCTCCAACCAGAGCGGGGCTCCGTTCGCGGACGCGGCCGGGTTCCACTACGGCCTGGGCGTGGCGCCCTTCGTGAAGGTGGGCTCCTCGGTGGTGTTCGACCCGGGTGACTTCACCTCGCCCAACTACGAGAACCTGCAGTCGCGCGCCTATCGCGACGGCATGCGCATCAGCTCCAACAGCTGGGGCTCGAACGCCAACACGTACACCGCGGACTCTCAGCGCTACGACGCGCTGGTGCGTGACGCTCAGCCCACGGCCTCGGCGGTGCCCAACGCCGGCAACCAGGAGATGATCATCGTCTTCGCGGCGGGCAACAACGGCTCGTCGGCGAACACGGTGGGCAGCCCCGGTACGGCCAAGAACGTCATCACCGTGGGTGCCTCGGAGAACGTCCAGGCCTTCGGCGGCGCGGATGCCTGCGGCACCACGGACGCGGAGGCCAACAGCGCCTACGACATCGTGGCCTTCTCCAGCCGAGGCCCCGCCTCGGACGGCCGCAAGAAGCCGGACATCATGGCGCCGGGTACGCACGTGTCGGGCGGCGTGGCGCAGGCCGCTGGCCAGCGAGCCAGCCCGCCGGCGATTGCCACCGGCCAGAAGCTCTCGTGCTTCGACGCCTCGGGCGTGTGCGGGGGTCCGAGCTCGGACTACTTCCCGGTGACGCAGCAGTGGTACACGGCGTCCTCCGGCACCAGTCACGCCACCCCCGCGGTGGCCGGTGGCACGGCGCTGCTGCGCCAGTACTTCATCAATCAGGGCGTCACCCCGCCGAGCCCGGCGATGACGAAGGCCTACCTGATGAACTCGACCCGTTACATGACGGGCGTGGGGGCCAACGACTCGCTCTGGTCCACCAACCAGGGCATGGGGTTGATGGACCTGGGCATGGCGTTCGACGGCGTGCCGCGCCTGGTGGGTGACCAGACCCCGGCCAGCCTCTTCACGGCCTCGGGCCAGACGAGCACCTTCAACACAGTGGTGGCAGACTCGACGAAGCCCTTCCGCGTGACGGTGGCGTGGACGGACGCGCCAGGCTCCACCACCGGCAGCGCCTGGAAGAACAACCTGGACCTCACCGTGACGGTGGGCACCAGCACGTACAAGGGCAACGTCTTCACCGGAGCCAACTCGACGACGGGTGGCACGGCGGACAGCTCCAACAACGTGGAGAGCGTCTTCCTGCCGGCGGGCACCGAAGGCGCTGTCACGGTGACGGTGACGGCAGCCAACATCAACTCGGACGGCGTGCCCAACAACGCCTCCTCGATGGATCAGGACTTCGCGATCGTCGCCTACAACGCCTGCAACAACATGCCGGCTGCCCCCACGGGTGTGACGGCCACCGTGAGCGGCAGCAACCGCGTCGACATCCAATGGACCGTCAATGGCGCCGCCGCCTACCACATCTACCGGGCCACCACCGCGGGCGGGCCGTACACCCGCGTAGGTACCGCCGTGGCTCCGCCGTTCTCGGACACCGGGCTGTCGGGCGGCACGACGTATTACTACGTGGTGCGCGCGAAGGCGTGTGCCGAGTCCCCGAAGTCCAACGAGGCCTCCGTGACGGCCACGGGCATGTGCGCGCTGCCGCCCTCCTTCGCGGGTCTCTCCTCCGCCTCTAACAACGCCCAGAGCACCTGCGCCAATACCCTGTCCTGGTCCGCGGCCACGCCCTCCTGCGGTGGCGCCCTCACGTACTCGGTGTACCGCGGCACGACGCCGGGCTTCACCCCCTCTGCGACCAACCGGCTCGCCACGGGCGTGACGGGCACCTCCTACCTGGATGACGCCAACCTGGCCGACGGCACCCCGTACTACTACGTGGTGCGCGCCACCGAGGTGAGCTCGGCCACCCTCGAGGACACGAACACGGTGGAGAAGGCGGCCACCCCGACGGGTACCATCACCCCGGGTGTCCGCTACTTCGATGACTTCGACTCCAGCCGTCCGGCCAATGCCTCGGCGTACTGGATTCCGACGGTGGGCACTGGCAGTGCGGCCACCATGGCCATCGTGTCCGGTTGCCACTACCAGTCGGCCACCAACGCCTACCGCTTTGGTGCGGCCTCCACGGCCTGCGGTGGCACGTATCCCATCAGCCAGCAGCACACGCTGGTGCTCGGTGGTAACGGCTCGGTGTCGTCCACCATCAACGGCTTCTCCATCCCGGCGAGCGCGATCAACCCCCAGATGACGTTCAACATCTGGTACAGCTTCGAGGCCCGGTACGACGGTGCCTGGCTCGCCTACAGCACCACGGGGCCGAGCGGTCCGTGGATCAATGTGGGTGATGCGGCCGTGGCGACGGCGCCGTACATCTCGGCGGGCGGTTACGACAACACGCTCAACAGCAGCTCCACCACGCGCAGCTGGACGACGACGACCGCGGGCAGCTCCGGCACCAATGGCGCGCTCAAGGCCGTCACCGTCAACCTGGCCGCGCTGGCGGGCCAGAAGGTGTGGTTCGGCTTCAAGTTCTACAGCGACTCGACCAGCAACTACGAGGGCTTCTACGTGGACGACGTCCGCATCAACGCGGACCAGGTGGCCACCTGTTCTCCCCACGTTCCTCCTCCGGGACCGGTCGCCGCCTACAAGGTGACTGGAGTGCCTGCCTCGGTGCTGGCGAACACGCCGGTGACCTTCAGCCTCACGGCCGTTGACGCCGTGGGCGTGGTGGCCACCGGGTACAGCGGAAGCGCCTCCTTCACCAGCTCGGATGCCGCGGCGGTCCTGCCCTCCACGGCGACCTTCTCCGGTGGTGTGGCGAGCGGCCTGTCCGCCACCTTCAAGACGGTGGGCAGCCAGTCCCTGACCGCGAAGGACACGGCGACCCCGAGCATCTCCGGAAGCTCCACGACCCACGTCCGGGTGCCGACGAATCTGGTCATCACCACCCAGCCCTCCCACACCGTCGCGGGCACTTCCATCTCGCCGGCCATCACGGTGGGCCTGCTGGACCAGGATGGCAACCCGGTGGCTGCGGGCTCGTTCAACGTCACCCTGTCCATCGCCAACAACGCAGGGGGGGGCTCGCTGTCGGGAACCACGACCGTCGCCATGAGCAGCGGCGTGGCCACCTTCAGCAGCTTGTCCATCGACAAGGCCGGCACGGGCTACACGCTGAAGGCCAGCTCCTCCGGCTTCCCCGACGTCGCCAGCTCGGCCTTCAACATCACCCCGGCCGCGGCGGCGAAGCTGGGCTTCATGACTCAGCCCTCCACCACCCTGGCGGGCGCGTCCATCACCCCGGCGGTGCAGGTGGCCATCCAGGATGCGTTCGGGAATCCGACCGCCTCCACGGCCAGCATCTCCCTGGCGCTCTCGGGCGGTCCGGTGGGCGCCACGCTCTCCGGCACCACCACGGTGGCAGCGGTGGGCGGTGTCGCCACCTTCGGCAACCTGTCGATCGCCAAGGCAGGCTCGGGCTACACGCTGGTTGCCTCCTCGGGCTCGTTCACGAACGCCACCAGTTCCGCCTTCAACGTCCAGCCCAATACGCCCACCCAGCTCGCCTTCAAGACGGGCCCCTCGAGCTCCACCGCGGGCTCCACCCTCGCCCCTGTCGAGGTCGAAGTCCTCGATGCCCACGGCAACCGGGCGGCCGCCACGAGCAGCATCACCCTGTCGCTCCTGGGCGGCTCGGGTGCCACGCTGGGCGGCACCACCACCGTGGCCGCCGTCAGCGGCGTGGCCACCTTCTCCGACCTCACCATCAACAAGGCGGCCAATGGCTACTCGCTGAGTGCCTCGGCCTCGGGTCTGACGAGCGCCACCAGCGGTACCTTCAACATCACCTCGGGCGTGCCCGCGGCTCTGTTCTTCACCGTCCAGCCCGGCAATGCGACGGCGGGTGTCGCCTTCTCCCCCGCGGTGAAGGTCTCCATCGTCGACTCCCTCGGCAATGTCGTGGCCGCGACGAGCAACATCACCCTGTCGCTCCAGGGCGGTTCGGGTGGCACGCTGGGTGGCACCACCACCGTGGCCGCGACCGCGGGTGTCGCGACCTTCGCTGACCTCTTCATCAACAAGGCGGCCAATGGCTACTCGCTGAGTGCCTCGGCCACGGGCCTCACGAGCGCCACCAGCTCCGTGTTCAACGTCCAGCCCAATGCGCCCACCCAGCTCGCCTTCAAGACGGGCCCCTCGAGCGCCACCGCAGGCTCCACCCTGGCCCCTGTCGAGGTCGAAGTCCTCGATGCCCATGGCAACCGCGTGGCTGCCACGAGCAGCATCACCCTGTCGCTCCAGGGCGGCTCCGGTGGCACGCTGGGTGGCACCACCACCGTGGCCGCCGTCAGCGGCGTGGCCACCTTCTCCAGCCTCTTCATCAACAAGGCGGCCAATGGTTACTCGCTGAGTGCTTCAGCCACGGGCCTCACGAGCGCCACCAGCGGCACCTTCAACATCACCCCGGGTGCGGCCGCGGCTCTGTCCTTCTCCGTCCAGCCGGGCAACGCGACGGCGGGCGTCACCTTCTCCCCGGCGGTCAAGGTCTCCATCCTCGACTCCCTCGGCAACCTCGTGACGGGTGCCTCGGACCCGGTCTCCCTGTCGCTCCAGGGCGGCTCGGGTGGCACGCTGGGTGGCACCACCACCGTGGCCGCGACCGCGGGTGTCGCGACCTTCGCTGACCTCTTCGTCAACAAGGCGGCCAATGGCTACTCGCTGAGTGCTTCGGCCACGGGCCTCACGAGCGCCACCAGCGGCACCTTCAACGTCACCCCGGGCGCGGCCGCGGCTCTGTCCTTCTCCGTCCAGCCAGGCAACGCGACGGCGGGTGTGACCTTCTCCCCCGCGGTCAAGGTCTCCATCCTCGACTCCCTCGGCAACCTCGTGACGGGTGCCTCGGACCCGGTCTCCCTGGCCCTCTCCGGCTCGGGCGCCACGCTGGGTGGCACCACCACCGTGGCCGCCGTCAGCGGTGTCGCCACCTTCAGCAACCTGTCGATCGCCAAGGCAGGCTCGGGCTACACGCTGGTCGCCTCCTCGGGCTCCCTGGCGAACGCCACCAGTTCCGCCTTCAACGTCCAGCCCAATGCGCCCACCCAGCTCGCCTTCAAGACGGGCCCCTCGGGCACCACCGTGGGCTCCACCCTCGCCCCTGTCGAGGTCGAAATCCTCGATGCCCACGGCAACCGCGTGGCCTCGACGAGCAGCATCACCCTGTTGCTCCTGGGCGGCTCGGGTGGTGCCGCGCTGGGTGGCACCACCACCGTGGCGGCTGTCAGCGGCGTGGCCACCTTCTCCAACCTCACCATCAACAAGGCGGCCAACGGCTACACGCTGAATGCTTCGGCCTCGGGTCTGACGAGCGCCACCAGCAACGCCTTCAACATCTCTTCGGGCGTGCCTGCGGCTCTGTCCTTCTCCGTTCCGCCGGGCAATGCGACGGCCGGTGTCGCCTTCTCCCCGGCGGTCAAGGTCGCCATCGTCGACTCGTTCGGCAATGTCATCACCAGCGCTTCCGACGCCATCACGCTCGTCCTGGGCTCCAACCCGGGCGGCGCCACGCTGGGTGGCTCCACCACCGTGGCCGCCGTCAGCGGCGTGGCTACCTTCCCTGACCTGACCCTCAACCGGGTGGGTTCGGGCTACACGCTGATTGCCTCCTCGGGCTCCCTGGCGAGCGCCACCAGTTCCGCCTTCAATGTCCAGCCCAATGCTCCGGCCCAGCTCGTCTTCAAGACGGGCCCCTCGAGCACCACCGCCGGCTCCACCCTCGCCCCTGTCGAGGTCGAAGTCCTCGATGCCCACGGCAACCGGGCGGCCGCTACGAGCAGCATCACCCTGTCGCTCCTGGGCGGCTCCGGTGGCACGCTGGGCGGCACCACCACCGTGGCCGCCGTCAGCGGCGTGGCCACCTTCCCCAACCTCTCCGTCAACAAGGCGGCCAACGGCTACTCTCTGAGTGCTTCGGCCACGGGTCTGACGAGCGCCACCAGCGGCACCTTCAACATCACCCCGGGTGCGGCAGTGGCTCTGTCCTTCACCGCCCAGCCCAGCCATGCGACGGCGGGTGTGATCATCTCCCCGGCGGTCAAGGTCTCCATCCTCGACTCTCTCGGCAACGAGGTGGCCGCGACGAGCAACATCACCCTGTCGCTCCAGGGTGGCTCGGGCGCCACGCTGGGTGGCACCACCACCGTGGCCGCCGTCAGCGGCGTGGCCACCTTCTCCAACCTCTCCGTCAACAAGGCGGCCAACGGCTACTCTCTGAGTGCTTCGGCCTCGGGTCTGACGAGCGCCACCAGCGGTACCTTCAACATCACCCCGGGTGCGGCTGCGGCCCTGTCCTTCACCGTCCAGCCCAGCAACGCGACGGCGGGTGTCGCCTTCTCCCCCGCGGTGAAGGTCTCCATCCTCGACGCTCTCGGCAACCTCGTGACGGGTGCCTCGGACGCGGTCTCCCTGGCTCTCTCGGGCTCGGGGGGTGCCACGCTCGGAGGCACCACCACCGTGGCCGCCGTCAGCGGCGTGGCCACCTTCCCTGACCTGACCCTCAACCGGGTGGGCTCGGGCTACACGTTGGTTGCCTCCTCCGGCTCCCTGGCGAACGCCACCAGCTCCGCCTTCAACGTCCAGCCCAATGCTCCGGCCCAGCTCGTCTTCAAGACGGGCCCCTCGAGCACCACCGCAGGCTCCACCCTCGCCCCTGTCGAGGTCGAAGTCCTCGATGCCCACGGCAACCGGGCGGCCGCCACGAGCAGCATCACCCTGTCGCTCCTGGGCGGCTCCGGTGGCACGCTGGGCGGCACCACCACCGTGGCCGCCGTCAGCGGCGTGGCCACCTTCTCCAACCTCTCCGTCAACAAGGCGGCCAACGGCTACTCGCTGAGTGCTTCGGCCTCGGGTCTGACGAGCGCCACCAGCGGTACCTTCAACATCACCCCGGGTGCGGCTGCGGCTCTGTCCTTCTCCGTCCAGCCGGGCAATGCGACGGCGGGTGTGGTCATCTCCCCGGCGATCAAGGTCTCCATCCTCGACTCGTTCGGCAACGTCATCACCAGCGCCTCCGACTCCATCACCCTCGTCCTGGGCTCCAACCCGGGCGGCGCCACGCTGGGCGGCACCACCACCGTGGCCGCCATCAATGGCGTGGCCACCTTCCCTGACCTGACCCTCAACCGCGCCGCCAGGGGTTACACGCTCCAGGCGAGCTCGGGCGTCCTGCCGGCGGTGACGAGCACCGTGTTCAACGTCACCAGCAGTGCCGCGGCGCGGCTGGTCTTCCGCAGCGCTCCGAGCAACGTCTCGGCGGCTGCGTCGCTGGCCCCCATCGTGGTGGAGCTCCAGGACGCGCTGGGCAACGTGCTCACCGACAGCACCACCCAGGTGACCCTGAGCCTCGGCACCAACCCCACGGGCGGAACCCTGCTCGGCACGACCTCGGTGTTCGCGGTCAATGGCGTGGCGACGTTCGAGGGCCTCGCCCTGCGCAAGGCAGGCACGGGCTACACGCTGGAGGCGAGAGCCCAGGGCTCCACGAGCGCGACGAGCACGGCGTTCAATGTGACGCCGGGCCCGGCGGCGAGCTACACGCTGGTGTTCCCCGTGAGCGTCACGGCGGGCCAGGAAGCCACGCTCTCCGCCACGGCGTACGACGCCTACGGGAACGTGGCCACCACCTACGCCGGCTCCATCCAGGTGACGAGCTCGGACGCGGCGGCCGTCCTCCCGGCCCACGCGGCGTTCACGGCGGGCGTGCTCAACGGCCTGAAGGTGACCTTCCTGTCCCCGGGCTTCAGGACGCTGACCCTGACGGATGCCGAGCAGCCTGGCCTGAGCGGCACCGTGCAGACCAACGTCACCGCGTTCGCGCAGCCCACCGTCCAGGTGACGGAGCCAGCGGGCGGCTCCGAGGTGTCCGGTCATGTCCGCATCACCGCCACGGGCGCGGTGGCCCCAGGCACCCGGTTGGTCCAGCTCTCCATCCTCGTGGATGGCGTGGTGATCGCCAGCGGCCAGGACGCGACCTTGACCGCGACCTGGGACACTTCCGGCCTGCCAGGTGTTTCGTCTCACACCCTCACGGCTGTCATCTCCGACAGCGCGGGCAACGTGGCGAACTCCGCCCCCGTGGGCATCACCGTGAAGAACGAGGTGAAGGGCGACGACACGGGCTGCGGCTGCGGTGCCACCTCGGGCGCGGACGCGAGCGTCTACCTGGGGCTGTTCGCCCTGGCGCGCTACGTGTCCGTCCGACGCCGGGCGAAGAAGGCCGCCTGAGGTAGGTGAGGTCCCGTGCGCACGGCCAGCGCGCGGGACCGGGCCGGGCGGAGACACTCGCTCTCCGCCCGGTCGCGGGGCTCCTGCCAAAGAAGGGACCCCGTGCCGGGACTGGTGTCGGGACTGGGGACTGGTGTCAAAGAACCCCCGGGACGGGACTGTCCGGGACTGGTGTCCCGGGACTGGTGTCAAAGAACCCCCGGGACCGGGACTGGTGTCCCGGGACTGGTGTCAAAGAACCCCCTCGGGACTGGTGTCAAAGAACCCCCGGGACCGGGACTGGTGTCCCCTCGGGACTGGTGTCAAAGAACCCCCGGGACGGGACTGGTGTCGACGGGACTGGTGTCAAAGAACCCCCGGGACCGGGACTGGTGTCAAAGAACTCCTCCGCCCGAAACGGTGGTCAAAGAACCCGAACTGAGTGGCGGCAGAGCGGGTGTCATGTGGGACTCAAGCAACAGGTAGACAGGCCTGGCCTGGACGGGTGAACCGACCCGCCTCCAAGTCTTTCCGAGGACTTGCGTGCTGGCCCATGAGCTGCATCTGGCCCTGCGAACCGAATGCAGGGGATGGGGATGGGCTGGCCGCTGAGGATGTTCCAAGAGGAGGGCTTCTACTTCGTCACTTCCAGGTGCTTTCAGGGGCGACTGCTGCTGCGCCCCTGCCAGGAGGTGAACGAGGTGGTGGGAGGAGTGCTCGCCAAAGCCGTTCAACACAGCGCCGGCTCCGTGCGCTTGCACGCCTTCACCTTCGCCTCCAATCACTTCCACCTGCTGGTGTGGGCTCGAGGAGCCTCTCTCGCCTCCTTCATGCAGTACCTGCGCGCCAACCTCTCCAGGAAGGTAGGGCGCCTGGTGGACTGGAGTGGCGGCTTCTGGGAGCGGCGCTATTCGGCGGAACCGGTGCTGGACGACACCGCGTTGGTGGGACGACTGAGCTACGTGCTCGCCCACGGAGTGAAGGAAGGACTGGTGGAGAGCAGTGCCGAGTGGCCGGGCCTCACCTGCTTGCCTCAGTTGCTGGGTCCAGCGCGCCGGCTCTTCCGGTGGTTCAACTGGACGAAGCGCTGGAACGGACGCACAAGCGAGGACCTGGCGGCGCAGCCAGGGCCCTTTGCCGAGGAATGGGCCGAACCGGTGGAGTTGGAGCTGGCGCCACTGCCGTGCTGGCAAGGACTGGATGAGGAGGACAAGCAGCGTGCGGTGCGCGCGTTACTCTCAGAGGTGCAAGCCAAGGCCCGAGCCCGGGGCAAGCCTGTCTTGGGAGCGAGGACCGTGCAGGAGCAGCACCCGCATACCCGTCCCGAGCACCTCAAGCGCAGCCCTCGGCCTTTGGGGCATGCATCCACACCCCAGGTGCTGCTCGCATTGCGCGAGCAGTACCGTGCCTTCGTCTCCGCTTTCCGCCAAGCGGCTGCTCGCTGGTGGCGAGGGGATTTCTCAGCCCCCTTCCCTCCCTTCTCCTTTCCTCCTCGTGTCGTGCCGGGTCACCTCACTCGCGTTCTTTGACTCCCACCGAATTCCCTCTCGGGTCGCCTCGCTTGAGTTCTTTGATTCCCTCTCGGGGAATTCTTTGACACCCTCTCGGCAGGGCCCTCTCGCGGGGGGGCAATTCTTTGACACCCTCTCGCGACACCCTCTCGCGCCCTCTCGCGGAATTCTTTGACACCCTCTCGGCTGGGGAATTCTTTGACACCCTCTGCTGCGAATTCTTTGACACCCTCTGCTGCTGCGACACCCTCTGCTGCCCTACTTGCGCTGCGGTGACGGCGGGAACTCCGTGCTGACGAGGCTGTCCGAGTTCGTGTCCTTGCCAAACACCATGGCGAGGTCATTGGAGTCGAACGTGGGGTTCGTCACATGTCGGCCGGAAGCCTCCCAGTAGTGCCCATGGGCATCCGTGGGGAGGATGAGCTTGTCGCCCAGCGTGCCGTGCGCGGCATTCATGACCATGCTGCACGTGAGGCAGGCCGTCTTCACGCCGCCGATGAAGGCCGGCTGGCTCGCGCTCAGCAGGCCCTGTTGATCCAGCTTCATGAGGATGGGGTAGAAGAGCTGCTCGGCGTGCACCTCCTTCTTGAGGAAGCCCTGCCCCTGCTGGGGCAGCACGATGTAGACGCGGCCCGCCTGCACGTTGCCCACGGTCCAGCGGGTGTAGTCGCCGTTGTTCTTGACGATCTCCACCTTGGAGATCTGCGTGCACTCCAGCGCGTCCCGGAGCTGGCGGAAGACATACTCCCAGCGGAAGAGGAAGTAGTCCGGATAGGACTGCTCGGTATTGGCGGCGAAGTCCCGCTTGTAGTCCGGAAGCTTCTTCGTGTGAACCATCGGCAGACTCCGACCGACGGTGCCGTGGCTGCCCGTGTCGGAGGAGTTGAGCTTGAGCTCCGTGATGAACTTCTTGAGCGTCTTGTCCTGGGTCAGGTCCTCGTAGACCTTCTTGGAGAAGTCGTAGTTGTTGCAGGAGAGATAGAGCGAGCCCGCGGCCCACATCGCCTGGACTTCCACGGGGACCATCGCGTCCGTCGAGCCATAGTTCCGGACGAACACCAGCAGGCAGAGGCGCCGCAGGAAGGAGTTGGGACCCAGCTCGCGGTAGTCCCAGGTATGGCTGACGCTCACGACCCGGGACCCGGTCACCAGCGTGGGCCCCGCCTTGCTCGACCGGGGGTAGGTGACGCCGCCGACGACGTTCGTGATGCTCTTCATCTTGTTCTTATAGGTCGCGAAGGTCACCACGCGGTGGGGGTGCTGGGCCGTTTTCATCGGATCATGCTTGTCCTGGAGCTTCCCGTACTTGAGGTCGAAGTCGGACTGCCGCTTCTTCTGCTGGCGGTAGCCCAGCTCCATCTTGATCCGCTTCTCGGCAGTGTGGTCGTTCTGGACGGGGGTCACCTCGAACAGCGTCTCCTCTGGCTGGAAGTCCTCGTCCGCCCACTTGCGCTTCACGGCGGTGCCGCGGGACTTGGGCTCGAGTGCCAGCTCCTGGCCGACGTCGTGCACCTGCGGGTCCACGATTCCGGGCTTCCGGCGCTTCGCGGTCTTCTGCTTCTGCGTGGGATCCGGCGGGACGAAGAAGACCTGTGCGTTCGTCTTGCACAAGGGGCAGTCAGGCCGGGCCGCCTTGGCCTGCGCGTAGCTGCCGGGCGACACGTACGACCATGTCCCCTTGCACGTCATGCAGCCGAAGAAGAACGCCATGGACGACAGCCGGTCCACGATGCTCCCACCGCTCCCCTGGCAGACGTTGCAGGACGGAACCTTCGAGGACAGCTCACTCTCCAGGAAGAGCCCACTCGTGTTCTGACACTTCCGACACTTGAAGTAGTACAGCATGCCGCCTCCTCCCCGCAGTGTCCGCGCGAGCGTTGCCCGAAGGCAATCACTTGCCAGGTGGGGCGGCGGGTGGACTGGAGTGGTGGCTTCTGGGAGCAGCTCTTCTTGTCTGTTCCCAGAGAACAACTTCTTTGACACCTTCTCCCCTGCTCCACCACCACACCCATACCAAGGTATAGATTGCCCAACCCCACGTAGAATGGGTTTCGGCGAGCCCCCGGCGCATCCTGTTGCCATCAACGCTTCAGGAGATTGCGCCATGCCGCTTCCCACCTCTTCGAAGACCATCGTCCTCATCCACGGTGCCTGGCTGAACCCCGCCGCCTGGGAGGGCTTCCGCGCCCGCTACGAAGCCCGGGGCTTCAAGGTCATCGCCCCGGCCTGGCCCTACCTGGACCGGTCCGTCGCCGATCTCCGCGACAACCTGGACCCGCGCTTCGTCCAGGCCACGGAGGCGGCGAACGTCGGCACGCAGCAACTGGGCGCGGCGCTCTGACTCGGACCATGATTGCGGGCTCTCTATCGCCATGCCAAGTTACCGGCATGGCCGAGGAAGCTGTCATCCACATCGTGGACGACGACCCGTCGCTGCGTACCGCCTTGCAGACCCTCTTCCGCTCCGTGGGCATGAAGGCCAGAGCCTACGACTCGGTACGCGCCTTCCTCGACGCCGAGCGGGGGGACGCCCCCGGCTGCCTTCTGCTCGACGTGCGCCTGCCCGGGACGAGCGGCCTCACCTTCCAGGGACAGCTCGAGTCGCTGGGCATCGACCTGCCCGTCATCATGATGACCGGCCACGGCGACATCCCCATGTCGGTGCGGGCGATGAAGGCGGGGGCGGTGGACTTCCTGGCCAAGCCCTTCCGCGAGCAGGACCTGCTCGACTCCGTGGCCGAGGCGGTGGAGCGCCATCGCAGCCAGCGCTCCGTGCGCGAGGACCAGGCGGACCTACGCAAGCGCTTCGACAGCCTGTCGCCGCGCGAGAAACAGGTGATGACGCTGGTGACCGCCGGGCAACTCAACAAGCAGGTGGCCGGCGAGCTGAACCTGAGCGAAATCACAGTCAAGATTCACCGCGGCTCGGTGATGCGCAAGATGAAGGCGGAGTCCCTCGCCGACCTGGTGCGCATGGCTGAAGCACTGAAGCTCCCGAAGACCCTGGACACGGCCCCGCCCCCATCCCAGGCGCGAAAACCCTGAGTCTGTGAAGAAGCCATGTCGCCCCAATCCCTCATCTCTGTCATCGACGACGATGCCTCGGTCCGCACGGCGGTGGTCAGCCTGCTCCGGTCGCTCGGGTTGAAGGGACTGGCGTTCGACAGCGCCGAGGCGTTCCTGGAGTCGGGCGAGCTGGAGAGCACGAAGCTGGTCATCACCGACATCCACATGCCGGGCATGAGCGGCATCGACCTCAAGCGGCAGCTCGATGCGCGGGGCTCCACGGTGCCCGTCATCATGATCACCGCCAAGACCGAGCCGTCGGTGCTGGAGCGGGCGCGGGCGTGCAATCCGTCCTGCCTCCTGAAGAAGCCCTTCGACAGCGACGAGTTCATTGCTTGCGTCGAGCGCGCCCTGGCATCGTAGAGCCGCGACTCTTGCCGGAGCGGGCGGATGCCGGAAGCAAAGGATTTCGAGACGGTGTCGTGCCCGCCGGACCTGCTGGGGCCGCTCATCGACGGTGTGGCCGAGAGCGTCATCGTCCGCGACCTGGGCGGCCGAGTCCTGCTGTGGAACAAGGCGTCCGAGTCGCTCTACGGCTTCGCGCGGGACGCCATGCTGGGCCGCCACCTCCATGACAGCCTCGAGGGCCAGCACCCGGCGACCCTGGCGCGCCTCGAGCGGCAGGTGCTCGAACAGGGGCACTGGGAGGGCGAGCTGACGCGGACCACCGCGTCCGGCGAGGAACGGCGCATCGAGGTCCGGTGGACGGTGTTGCGCGACCCGGAGGGCCAGCCGGCCTCCATCATCGAATACGGCCGCGACATCACGCGCTTGAGCGATCTCGAGGTGGAGTCCCGGCAGCAGGCGCACCGCTACCGCAACCTGTTCCAGGCCATGGCGGCGTCATTCTGGGAGCTCGACTTCTCGGAAGTGCGCAAGATGCTGGGCCAGCTCTTCCACGCGGGCGTCGAGGACTTCCGCGCCTACTTCGCGGCGCATCCCGAGTTCATCGACGCCGCCATCGCCGCGACACGCGTGGTCGACGTCAACGACAAGACCGTGCTGCTGTTCGGCGCCGGCAGCCGCGAGGACCTCGTCGGTGGCACCGTCGTCCCCTTCTGGCCGCCGGAGAGCCGCCACGTCTATGCCGAGAGCCTGATGGCCTCGGTGAATCGCCTGCCCAGCCTGTCGCGGGAGACGCGCCTCTCCACGCTCGACGGGCGGATGATCGATGCCCTGTTCACGGTCTGCTGGCCATCGGGCCACCATGGGCGCGGCACCGTCCTCGTCGGCGTCATCGACCTCTCCGACCGCGTGGCGGCGGAGCAGGAGGTGCGCGCCAGCGAGCTGCGCTACCGCAGCCTCTTCCAGGCCATGTCGACGGCGCTGTTCCAGATAGACACCACGCGCCAGCGCGAGCTCTTCGCCGGGCTGGCGACGCGCGGCGTCGAGGACATCGCCGCCCACCTCGAGAGCGAGCCCGACTTCCTGACCACCTACCTGGACGCGATGTCCATTGGCGAGGTCAACGAGGCGGCGGTGCGCATCATGGGCGCGAAGGACCGGTCGGAGCTGATTGGCCAGCCGGTGTCGCGCTTCTGGCCGCGGTCGTCCCATCCGGTCGTCCGGCGTTCGCTGGTCTCCAGCTTCCGGCGGAACGTCGCCTTCGAGCAGGAGACGGTCAACTACCGGCTGGATGGCACCGAAATCAACACGCTGTTCACCATCAATGCCTCGCCCGAGCTGCGGGCGCGCAACCTGGTGCTGGTCGGCCTCACCGACATCACCGAGCGCGTGGCGGCGCAGAAGGCGCTGCGGCAACTGCAGAGCGAGTTCGCCCATGCCTCGCGCCTGTCGATGCTCGGAGAGCTGACGGCGTCGATTGCGCACGAGGTGAATCAGCCGCTGGCCGCCATCACGGCCAACGGCGCGGCGGGAGCGCGCTGGCTGTCGCGGCCCCAGCCCGACCTGGACGAGGTGCGCACCATCCACGCCAACATGGTGAGTGACGCGAGGCGCGCCGCCGACATCATCGCCCGCATCCGCGCCATGGCGTCGAACAAGGCGGCGGAGCGGCAGCGCCTGCCGCCCAACCAGGTCGTCGAGGAGGCGGTGCGGTTCCTGCACCACGAGTTGGTGGCACATGAGGTGGACCTGCACCTCGCGCTCACGAGCGGCCTGCCGGACATCGAGGCCGACCGCGTGCAGCTTCAGCAGACCGTCGTCAACCTGGCGCTCAATGCCATGCAGGAGATGAAGCGCGCGGGCTGCCCGCGGCCGAGGCTCGACCTGAGGACCCTGGCGGTCGACGGCGAGCTGCACTTCGCCATCGAGGACTCGGGGCCGGGCATCCCGCCGGAGCACCATGACCGGCTCTTCCAGAGCTTCTTCACCACCAAGACGAACGGGCTCGGCATCGGCCTGTCCATCTGCCGCACCATCATCGAGGCGCATGGCGGCCGCATCTGGGCGGAGAACATCCCATCCGGTGGGGCTCGCTTCATCTTCACCGTGCCCTTCGCGAAATAGCGCCGCGCGCTACCCCTTGATGAAGGCCAGCAGGTCCTTGTTGATGACGTCCTTGTTGACCGAGCACATGCCGTGGCTGAAGCCCGGATAGACTTTCAGCGTCGCCCCCTTCACCAGGGTGGCCGTGAGCTTCGCCGCGCCGTCGATGGGGACGATCTGATCATCATCGCCGTGCATCACCAGGGTCGGCACGTCGAACCGGGCGAGGTCCGCGCGGAAGTCGGTCTCCGAGAAGGCCTTGACGCAGTCGTACTCGGCCTTCAGCCCACCCATCATGCCCTGCATCCAGAAGCTCTCGCGCAGACCCTCGGACACCTTCGCGCCCGGACGGTTGAAGCCGTAGAACGCCATGCTCAGCTCCTTGAAGAAGGAGGAACGGTCATTGCGCACGCCGGCGCGGATGCCGTCGAAGACCTCGCGGGGCAGACCGTTGGGATGCCAGTCCGTCTTCAGCATGATGGGAGGCACGGCGCCGATGAGCACGGCCTTGGCGACACGCGAGGTGCCGTGACGGCCGATGTAGCGCGTGACTTCGCCGCCACCGGTCGAGTGGCCGACATGGATGGCCTTCTTGAGGTCGAGCGCGGCGGTGAGCTGGGCGAGGTCATCCGCATAGGTGTCCATCTCGTGTCCGTCCCACGGCTGTGTCGAGCGGCCGTGGCCGCGGCGGTCGTGGGCGATGGTGCGGTAGCCCTGCTCCGACAGGAACAGCATCTGGTCTTCCCAGGCGTCGGAGCTGAGGGGCCAGCCGTGGGAGAAGACGATGGGCTGGCCGTCCTTCGGGCCCCAGTCCTTGAAGTAGAGCCGGGTGCCGTCCCGGGTGGTGAGATAGCTGCCGTCGAGCTTGCCAGCGGGAACGGTGGGGGGACGGGTCTTGGTATCCATGGGCGATTCCTTTCGACACGGGGGAACTGAATCGCCGCAGCATGCGCATCGGGATTCCGGATTGCCATCGTCTCGGGGTTTGGGCGGCCTCATACCAAGGTTTAGGTCGTCTGTCCGACAGTACAAAAGACGGCGAGAAGACCTATCGCCATAATCCCTTTCAAGCTTCGTGAAGGCGAGGCCGCTGCATGCCTGCCTTTGCGCCTACCACCCACCTACTGGAGGTGAGCCCATGCCGACACAGAGTTATTCCGCTCAGGACACCGCGTTGATCTTCATCGACCCGTATAACGACTTCCTGTCCGAGGGCGGCAAGATGTGGCCGTTCGTCAAGGAGGTGGCGAAGAGCGTGGGGCTGCTCGACAACCTGCGCGCCATCACCGCCGCCGTGCGGAAGGCGCGGATGCGCGTCTTCGTCGCTCCGCATCGTCGCATCCAACCGGGCGACTACGCGGACTGGGCCTTCCCGAGCCCGGACCAGCAGGGAACGATGCGGCTGCGCCCCTTCGAGGCCGGCACCTGGGGAGGTGACTGGCACCCGGACTTCGCGCCCCGGGACGGTGACATCGTCGTCAAGGAGCACTGGGGCCAGAACAGCTTCGCCAACACCGACCTGCACCTGCTGCTCACCCAGCACGGCATCCGCAAGCTCATCTTCATCGGCCTGATTGCCAACACCTGCGTCGAGGCGACGGCGCGCTATGCGATGGAGCTCGGCTATCACGTGACGCTCGTCACGGACGCCACCGCCGCCATGAGCCCCGACCGCATGCACGCAGCGCACGCGCTCAACGGCCCCAACTACGCCCACGCCATCCTCGACACGGCCGGCCTGCTCAAGGCCCTGCCCATCTAGTTCCCCTCCGAAGTCACCGCCAACCTCTGAAGGAGATCGCCACCATGAACAAGCCTGCTCCCGTTCCCACCGCCGTCAACACGCCCACCCGCTTCGTCGAGGTGAAGGGCCGCCGCCTCGCCTATCGCGAGCTCGGCCAGGGCGTCCCCATCATCCTGTGCCTGCGGTTTCGCGGCATCCTTGACTCTTGGGACCCCGCCTTCCTGGATGCGCTGGCGGCCCACCACCGCGTCATCACCTTCGACTATTCCGGCCTGGGTCAGTCGACGGGCACGCCCAGCTATGTGCGCACGAGCCTGGCGCAGGATGCCGTCGACCTGGCCGACGCGCTCGGCCTGGAGCGCTTCATCATCGGCGGCTGGTCGCTGGGTGGCATCGCGGCACAGGTGGTGACGCGCCTGCACCCCGAGCGCGTCATCAAGATCATCCTGATTGGCACCACGCCGCCAGGCAAGGTGCGCATGCCGGCGAAGCCCATCTTCTACGAGCGCGCCTTGAAGCCGGAGAACGACCTGGATGATGAGGTCGTGCTGTTCTTCCATCCGGAGTCGCAGAAGTCCCGCGCCGCCGCGGTGGCTTCGCACAACCGCATCGCGGCGCGCACGACGGATACCAGTCCGGCGATTCCCATCAACACCGTGCTGAAGATGCTGGCCGAGTCCAAGGGCGATGATGTCTTCGTGGATGACAGCGGCTACCGCGATTTCCTCAAGACGACCACCATCCCCATCCTGGTCATCTCCGGGGACCAGGAGATCGTCTTCCCGGTGGAGAACTGGTTCGACCTGACGCCGCAGACGAAGTCGGTGCACCTGATGGTGTTCCCGCAGATGGGCCACGGCCCGCAGCACGAGGCCCCGCAGGTCTGCGCGGACCTGATTGCCAGCTTCATCAAGAACCGCTGAGGGCCTCCGCCGACCCAAGGCTCCCGAGGCGGGCCGCCTGTCACCAGAGATGACGCGCAACCTTGCCTCGACCCTTGGGTGGACCGCATTCAGGGCGGGGTGACGTGTCCACGCGGTGGGGTCGCATATGGGTTGCTTCTGACGATCCGGCCGGGGAGGCTGTCCGCCATGTTTCGTGTCCTCGCCGCCCTCCTCATCCTGTTCGCCCTGCCCGCTTCCGCCCGGGCCCCGAAGCTCACGCTGTTCATCAGCGTGGATGCGCTGGGCAGCGACCTGCTCCTGCGCAACCGTCCGCGCCTCACCGGGGGTTTGGGGCAGTTGCTCAACACGGGGGCGTATTACCCCTACGCCCGGTATGCCTACGCCGAGGCTCGTACCGCACCGGGTCATGCCACACTGGCCACCGGCGCGAACCCCTGGCGCCACGGCATCGTGGACAACGACATCCATGACCGCGCCAGTGGCCAGAGCGTGCAGGTCTACATGGACCCGGAGCATCCGGTCCTGGACGGAGTCACCGTCCCCAACTCGGACACCAGCCCGGCGAACCTGATGGCGGAGACGCTGGCGGACCGGCTGCGCGTGTCCACGCAAGGGAGGGGCAAGGTGGTGGCGCTGTCGATGAAGGCTCGCGCGGCCATTCCCCTGGCCGGGCGGCAGGGACAGGCGTGGTGGTTCGACGAGGCGACGGGGAACATGGTGACGAGCACCTGGTACGCGAAGGAGGTGCCCGCCTGGATGCAGACGTTCAACGCGCGCAAGCTGGCGGACGCGGGGTTCGGCAAGGCGTGGGAGTTGTTGCGCCCGCGCGCCGAGTACGTGGGCGAGGACGACCGCGCCGCGGAGCCGCCGGATCCCTATGGCATGGGCCGCACGTTTCCCCATGCGCTGAGCGGCGGGCTCGAGAAGCCGGGGCCCGCGTCGTACCGGGTGTTCGCGGTGTCGCCCCTTTCACATGACCTGCTGGTGCAGGCGGCGAAGGCGGCGCTCGAGGGCGAGGGCCTGGGCAGGGACGACGTGCCGGATATCCTCGCGGTGAGCTTCAGCGGCACGGATGCGGTGTTCCACGCGTTCGGTCCGTACTCGTGGGAGATGCAGGACTCGCTCTTGCGGTTGGATCAGGCGCTGGGGGAGCTCATCACCGCCGCCGAGCGCGCGGCGGGAGGAAGGGCAAACCTGGTCATCATGCTGTCGGCGGACCACGGGGGCGCGGAGATTCCAGAGGCCTGGGCCCAGGCGGGCGTGCCCGCGACGCGCATCCACCCGGTGGAAGCGGCGAAGGAGCTGGCGAATGAGCTGCGTGCGCAGTTCAGCGTCGACGTGACGGTGAAGCTGCTGGAGCTGGACGTGTACCTGGGCGGCAAGGCGCTGGAGTCGGGACAGGTGGACGGCGCGGCGGTACGGAGGGCGGCGGCGGCGTGGCTGTCGAAGCAGCCCTTCGCGGTGATGGCGGTGGCGAAGGACGACCTGGATGCGGCACCGGACATCGAGGGGCTGGTGGCGCCCTTGCGGCGCGGCTACTACCCGGTGCGCAGTGGGGATGTGCTCTTCGTGTCGAAGCCCTTCCACGTCGTGAGCGACTACCCGCGAGGGACGAACCACGGCACGCCGTATTCCTATGACGTCCAGGTGCCGGTGGTGTTCGCGGGTCGGGGCGTGAAGCCGGGCCTCTACCACCAGGAGATCGACCCGGTGGACGTGGCGCCCACGCTGTCCGCGCTCCTGGAGGTGGGCATGCCCGCGTCGGCCGAGGGCAAGCCGCGCGCGGAGGCTCTCACGGGGCGGTGAAGACTGGAAAGGTGTCAGAGAATTTCTGGAGCCACTTTCGGAAAAATTCGCGCGCGGTGTCTCCAGGGCATGCGCAATTTCCTGCTGATGCTCCTGGGGTTCACCCTCGCGGGTGGCCCTTCCTTCGCGGCTGACGACAACCTCCAAGCTCCCAACACGTCCGGCTCCGTGAGTACCGGGCTCACGGTGACAGTACTCGGCACGGGGCAGGCCGAGGCCGGCGGGCAGCTCTGGCAATACCAACTCCTGAGATTGCAAGAGCCTGGCAAGGCGCCCGCGTATGCCCAGTGGTTCCCACCGCGCAACCCGGGCGTCTGGCCCACGGTGATGCTCACCCGCCCCTACGACGGAATCTCCTGGTCGGGCGAGGCCGTGGACGCGAAGTGGGCCACGCGCGGCTCCGGCATGTACCCGGATGACAGCGAGCCCCACTACCACACGGGCTCCTCGTCCATTGTCTACACGCTCAGCCCTCCCGAGCTCATCACCTCGGAGGCCTTCTTCTATCTGTACCAAGACTTCGGAGTGCTCGCCGTCTTCGGCCGCTTCTACGCGGGCGGCGACCTCCAGAATGACCGGGACGACATGCACGCGGGGATGAGCTTCCTCGCCCAGGCTCCCGGCGTGGATCGCTCGCGCATCGGCGTCTTCGGCGGCTCGTGGGGTGGCTTCGAGGCGCTATACGCCGCGGCGGATGCACCGGCCGAAGCCCGCCCGAAGGTGGGCGTGGCCCTCTTCCCACTCTCGGACTTCGCGCGGCAGCTCGACTACCGTGACCACGTCGTCCCCTCTCGGGTGACGGACCCGGCGGTTCGGGAGCGCTACGCGACGTTCTTCGAGCCCTATGCCCGCCGCATCTTCGCCACCACCGGCGGGCCTCCCGGCGCCCCGGGGGCGGACTACAGCCGGTGGACGCGAGAGCACCTCGCCTCGAAGCTGGACATGCCCTTCCTCGTCCTCCACGAGGACTGGGACACCCTCGTCCCCGTGGAGCAGACGCAAACCCTGGCGGCCCTGGTGGGCCCCAAGATGACGCCGCTCTACTTCCAGCACCTGGAGATGCCCGACTGGAACACCCTCCCCCTCTCCCACGGTTCGCTGGTGGAGCAGTACGGGCACGCCGTGCAAACCCTGTCCCTGGGGCACCTGCTGACGAACCTGGGCAACCCCACCCAGTTCCTCGCCGTCCCCTACACGCAGTCCACGCTGGCGGCCTGGTTGTGGGAGGTGCGCGTCCTCCAGTGGTATGGCCGGGATGTGGCCAGCGTGGCGCCGCTGCTGCGCGAGCTGGCCGACCCGCGCGTGGTGCTGTTCGAGCTCGCGAACGGGCAGAGGGTCTTCGGCGCGGACTGGGTGGCGGCGGCGGTCAACGCCCTCTGGGGCACCCACCACACGTCCGCCACCATCCGCGAGGCCCTCGCCACCGGGCTGCCTCCCTGAGCCGCTCCCCTCGTTGAAAGACTAGACGACCGGTCTACTGGCCATTAAGTACGGCCCCATGAGCGCGACCGCCGCCCCCACCGATGTCCGCCGGCACATCCTCGAAGTGGCCCACCCGCTGCTGCTGCGCAAGGGCTTCACCGCGGTCGGGCTGACCGAGGTGCTGGCGGCGGCGCGAGTGCCAAAGGGCTCGTTCTATCACTACTTCGGCTCCAAGGAGGCCTTCGGCGAGGCGGTGCTCGAGGCCTATTTCGCCGACTACCTGGCGCGAATGGACGCACTGCTGGCGGAGCCGGGTACGGCCGCGCAGCGGCTGCTCGGCTACTTCCGCGACTGGCTCGACTCGCAGACCGGCGACGAGGCGCAGAGCCGTTGCCTCGTGGTCAAGCTCGGCGCGGAGGTGTGCGATCTGTCCGAGAGCATGCGCGCGGCGCTGGAGCGCGGCACCCGCGGCGTGACCGAACGCCTGGCGCGCTGCATCGAAGCGGGCAGGGAGGACGGCTCGCTGCCGGCCGCGCCGGATGCGCAGGCGGCCTCGGTCTCGCTCTACCAGAGCTGGCTCGGCGCCAGTCTGCTGGCCAAGATCGCCCGCGACCGCGCGCCGCTGGACACGGCCATGGCCGGCACGCGGCAGCTGCTGGGTCTGGCGCAAGACGCTTGAGGCGGGACAGGCGCATGCCTTCCCGCTTTTTTCCGCCTGTCTTCTAGACGACCGGTCTATTCGCGGTGACACGCCGCGCCCAGATCATCCGCGCTCGCTCGCACCCGCCGGGGCGAGGAGCGCTCCAGCCGAACGTTTCCCACCCACAGGAGTAGGCCCATGCCGCAAAGAGATGCCGTCAATCGCCGCGTCGTCCTCGCCGCTCGCCCGCGCGGCCAGCCGACGCCGCAGGACTTCCGCCTCGAGGAGGCCGCCGTTCCGACGCCGAACGAAGGAGAGGTGCTGCTGCGCACGTTGTACCTCTCGCTCGACCCATACATGCGCAACCTGATGGACGAAATCGGGCCGACCTACGCGCCGTCGGTGCGGCTGGGCGAGCCCATGGCGGGCGGCACGATCAACCGCGTGGTCGCCTCCAGGCATCCGCGATTCCGCACCGGAGATTTAGTGCTCGGCAGCGCCGGCTGGCAGGACTACGCGCTGTCGAACGGTCAGGATCTGACCCCGCTCGGCGATTTGGCGCAGCCGTCGCTGGCGCTGGGTGGGCTGGGCATGCCCGCGTTCACCGCCTACGTCGGCCTGCTCGACATCGGCCAGCCGAAGCCGGGCGAAACCGTGGTCGTGGCCGCGGCGACTGGTGCGGTCGGCGCGGTGGTCGGGCAGCTCGCCAGACTCAAGGGCGCGCGCGTGGTCGGCATCGCCGGAGGCGCCGACAAGTGCCGCTACGCGGTCGAGGAGCTCGGCTTCGACGTCTGCCTCGACCGCCGAGAGCCGCAACTGGCCGAGCGCCTCGCCGCCGCCTGTCCGGACGGCATCGACGTCTATTTCGAGAACGTCGGCGGAGCGGTGTTCGACGCGGTGCTGCCGCTGCTCAACATTGGCGCGCGCGTGCCGGTGTGCGGGTTCATCGCGCATTACAATGACGAGACGCTGCCGCCCGGTCCGAACCGGCTGCCGCTGCTGACGTCGACGCTGCTGCAGAAACGCATCCGCATGCAGGGATTCATCATCCTGGACCACTACGCCGACCGCTTCGACGCCTTCCGCCGCGACATGGGCGAGTGGGTCGGCGCCGGCCGGGTGAAGCTGCGCGAGGACCGGGTCGACGGGCTGGAGAACGCGCCGGAGGCGTTCATCGGCCTGCTCGAGGGGCGCAACTTCGGCAAGCTCGTGGTGCGCGTCACCGACACGTGACGCGCCGCCGCATTCGGGCCGCGTTCGGTATCAAAGGACTCGAACGCGGCACCGGGTCGACCGTACGACGGTCAGTTCCACTGACAGACGGGATGAGGCTGCGAGTTGAGACAGCTCGCGCTGTAGGGGAAGTTCTGCGCCCACCCACAGTTCTCGAGGGTTATCCAGCCATTGCCGGCCGCGTTGCACTTGATGATGCAGTCGTCGGTGCTCGGCCCACCGTCGTAATAGCAGCCGATGTCGCACTTCTCCTCACCGGGCGTGCAGGTGACGGTGAGCTCGTGGCTCATGGTCTCGACCGCCTCGGGCGAGGGCTGCCCCGGGTCGGCCACGTCCACTCCACAGCCGACGAGAGAAATACCAATCGTAACCACCGTGGAGAAGAAGAGGGTCTTGGTCATGCGCGACATAATAATCTAACGCGCACGGAAAGTGAATCTGTGAAGGTGCCAGGGAATGTGTCGGGAAGGTGTCGTCGGGAAGGTGTCAGAGAATTCGAATCGACGTCTGCCGTTCTTCGCGGAGGAGCGAACCAGCACCTGTCCGGCCCGGTGTCAAAGAATAAGGGATTCGTTCATCGGTGGGGACCAAACCCGAGGTTGTCGGCGGTCACCCACCGGCCCACCAGCGCATCGCGCGCGTACCCGGTCAGGCCGAGCACGCACGCGGACCGATAGCTGTGCCACGCCCAGAACCGGAAGAGGCCGCCCGAGAAGGCCGCCCCCAAGAGGGCGGGCACGAGCCACCAGGACAAGCCGATGAAGGCAATCGCGGCGAGCATGAGCACCGGTCCCGACGCCACGGCCACGCGGTGGACGCGCTGACGGGCGGAGATCACACCTCTCAGTGCCTCCATCGCCTCTTCCACCGACATCGTCCTGACACGTTCTTCGGGCACGAAGAGCCAGACCATGCGGTAGGCCTCCTCCTCTCGCTGGCGGACCCTGGAGGGTGAGCCGGACAGCCGGGCGGAGAGGAACGATGTCATCCCCTCACGCCCCACGCAACCGGACGGCCCGGCCGCTCCCCGCCCGCGCACGGCAATCCTTGCCGACATGGCAATGCTTGCCGACGGGCCGGACCCTCCTTCCCGGCAAACACTGCCCTCTCCAGTGCCTCTCCCGGACGAATTCCCAGCCGCGATTCCCGGCAGACCCTTTGCAATCAGCGGAACCGACCCGGTCCTGACCACCGAGGAGCACCGCATGAATGCTGTCTTCAAGGCTCGCGCGAAGCGCTACGCCTTCTTCCAAGAAAGTCCTCTCCCCGCCGTGCTGACGGCGCTCGGCATCCTGAGCGCTGGCGCGGCCCACGCCGGCATCATCACCCTCCCGCCCACCGTGATCTGCCTGCCGCCCAGCGCCAGCACCTGCGTGGATGACCATTGGGTGAAGGTGTGCGGCGCGACCTACAACGCGACCGATCCGAACGATCAGACCTCGCCGTGCTGGAGCTACAACCAGAGCACCCTGCAGAACTACATGACCACCTCGCAGCAGGGGGCGATGAGCGAGCGGATCTTCGACACGGGCACCAACGACTTCGTCTCGTCGATGCCGTCGCCCACCATCCCCATCCCCGTCAGCCGCCTGGGAACCAACTCGACCTGGTCCGCGCAGGAGGATCTCGCCCGCTTCAACGCCGCCCGCTCGACCGCCACCGATCCGCTCACCTACCAGCGGATGTATGACACCGCGACCTGGACCTCCATCAACTCCTGCGAGAACTACGTCTACCGGTCCTTCTATGACGTGGAGCGCTGGGTCGACGCCATGAACCTGTGCAAGGGCGACGCGCGCTGCGTGGTGAACGTCAGCCTCAACGGGATGACGGCCACCGGGCCCGCCACCGTCCCTGGCATCGCGCGGCGTCAGATGAAGGACTCCGAGGGGGTCATCATCTACGACCCGGTCAACCCCTACACCCGGGGCCGCCAGTTGATGGCGCAGGGGCTGTTGAAGCAGTTCGAGTTGGATCCCTTCGATGACTCCTACACGCTCGGCCAGCTGCCGAAGAACATGTTCTACGCGAACACGCAGGCGTTCATCGTTCCCAACCTCGTGGCGGCGTTCCAGACCGCGGGCCTCGGCTCGCACGTGCAGAACCTGCTCAACGAGCTCAACCGGGGCTCGACGTTGTATTCGATTGGCGACTCCCACGTCGGCGGCTCCTGGTTCATGCTCAACGACCGGGCGCACCAGGGCTTCTATGACGAGTGGGATTTCCACAACAAGATGAACCAGCGCACCGCCACCGTCACGGACGGCGAATCGCGTGAGTACCGCCGCCGCTCGGAGGTGCTGCGCCAGCAGTTCGACCTGACGATCGATGCGATGAAGTGCCTGGTCGCCAATGCGACCCAGCCCGGGGGCTGCAATTCGAACATCCCCAACGCGCTCGGCAAGGTGCGGCCGGGAGAGGCACAGATGTGGGAAGGCGACCCGTTCGCCGTGCGCTCCATCTTCTCGCAGATCACCCCCGAGGCGTTCGTCACGCCGCCCTCGCTCCAGGGGCAGATTGGCTATGGCTCCCAGCTCCAGCTCGGCCAGTACCCGCTGAGTCAAATCCTCTCCACCGGCCTCATCAGCAGCCAGGACATGCTTCCCACCACGGCCCACCTGCCCGGGATGCTGCAATCGCAGGTGGCGGGGCTCGCCAGCACGCGCCAGTCCTCCACCGAGCTGGCTACTCGCACCCTCGCCGTGAGCACGCCGTCTCCGAGCGCCGTCGACCCGGGTGGACCCTCGACGACGCCGCCTCCTCCCTCCATCTCCGACTGGACGCCGGTGGTGGATCCCGCCTCGCTGGTCACCCCCGGTAACCTGTCCTGGCTCCTCAACCGCATGTGGGCCGTCAACGCGCCGTCCGTGGACACCACCGGCGCCAGCCCGAAGCTGCGCTGCAACTCGCGGCGCCTGGTGGTCGATGCCGACTTCCACACCGAGAAGATCTGGGTGGATGCGTGCCTGCTCACCAACATGCTGCTGGAGGAGTGGGGACGACTGCAGAACGGCAAGCCGAGCTGCCTGGATCGCAACAGCTATGCGTGTGACTGGCTCCCGCAGGACTTCGTCGACCGCTTCGTGACCAAGAACGTGGGCTACATGTCCGCGGCCAAGGAGGCCGAGTACCGCTGGTGCAAGCGCTGGACGGGAGGCGGCCAGCTCACCTCGACCAACACGTCGGTGGGGGTGCCCTCGGGCAACCGAGCCACACTCAACAACCTCCGCACCACCCTGGCCTACCGTCAGACCACGTTCGAGGCGAAGCTGAAGAAGGTCCCGGTCAAGGGCCATGAAGACTTCGGGACGACGCGCACCGACACCCAGAGCATCGGCAATAGCACGTTCGGAGGCGGCTACTCCTACACGCTCGGATGGCATGCCCAGGTGAAGAAGCGCAACGCCGCGGATCGGATCTGCCGCATGGGGGGCAATGTGCTCGCCCAGTTCTCCGCCAACGCGACGCTGTTCGGTGTGAGCGACATCTCCATCCTCGACTCCCGGGCCTTTGTCTCCTCCAACGAGAGCGACGATGGAAAGGCCTATGGTGACGCCAAGTTGTATGTGGTGGGCTTCCAGGTCTTCGACACGGATCCAGACAAGACGGGCCAGCACATCGACCTGAGCGCGGCGACCTACTCCAAGCCGGTGTTCGCCGGGAGCGGAAAGCCCCAACTGCTCACGGTGCCCTTCCAGGCAGGTCCCATCACCATCACCGTCAGCGCGGGCGTCGCCTACGGCTACGGCGGCATCCTGTCCCTCAACGCCAAGGCGCCCGCCGTGGGCTCCTGCAATCCCGACGCGCCGCTCTACTCGGCGAGCGCGCTCTTCACGCCCTACGCCGACCTGGGGGTGTGGGCGGATGCCGACGCGAGCCTCGCTGGAATCATCGGGGTGGGGCTGGAGGTCGAGCTGACCCTCGTGGGCCTGAGCCTGCCCCTGAGCGCGAACGTGGGCCTGGGCGTGGATGCCCAGAATACCCCGGTCATCACCTTCAGCACCGCGTTGGATTTGACGCTCACCACGCTCAAGGGAGAGATCGACCTCTACATCAAGGCGCTGTTCATGAAGGTCGCGTCGTTCACCCTGGTGCGCTGGTCGGGGCTGAGCCACACCTTCCCCATCTTCCGCACGAGCGAGACGCTGCCGCTCTCCCCGCTCACGTCCGGCTCCATCGAGCTTCCGCCTTCGGGTTCAGACAGCTGACCCCCCGGCGCGGTGGATGACGTTCCGAGCGCGGCACACGCGATGCACCGTGCCGCGCTCGTCCTTGAAACCCGAAAACAAAGCCCGCCTCCGGGCGGCACGTGGAGACAGACCCATGAGTCTGAAGGCGAAGCATGTGGTGGTGGCATCCCTGGCAACGGCCCTGCTTGGAAGCCTGGCGTGGGTGGAACTCGATGGCGGAGCGTCCGTGACCGCGGAGACGATGGCGCCGGCGGCGCGCGGTGAGCTGCGCTTTCCCTGGGCCGAGGGCGTGCGCCACGTGTACGCGCTCACCTGGAGCTCGCGCACGGGAGGGATGATCACCCCGGCGCAGGAGGGCGCGGGGAAGGAGCAGACGCAGCGGCTCCTGGCGGAGACGGAGGTCGAGGGCGAGGTGGTGGTGGAAGGACTGGGCGCGACGCCGGAGGGCTTCCGCGCCGCGGTGTCCTACGGAAAGCTGCGCCGGTTCTCCTTCAAGCTCCAGGGACGGGACGCGGTGGAGGACGAGGCGAAGGTGATGGGCGAGCTGAGCGGCCACCCGGCGTTCGTGACGTTCAACACGGCGGGAGAGCCGGTGGCGCTCGCCTTCGAGCCAACCGTGCCCGCCGCGACGCAGTCCGCGCTGAGGGCCCTGGTGGCGCAGTTGCACTGGACGCTGCCCACCGCGGGCGCGACGGAGTGGACGGCGGTGGAGCGCTCCGCCGTGGGACAGGCGAGCGTGCGCTACCTGCGTGACGGGGACCGGCTGCACCGCACGCCCGTGGCCTACGAGTCGCTCGATGCGGTGCCGGGTCCGGCGCTCGATGGGCAGCAACAGGTGCGGGGGAGCGCGCTGCTGTCGCTCGATGCCACGGGGGCTCCGGTGTCGTTCTCCGACCAGGTGGAGCTGAGCTACACCCGCCGCGGCGCCACCGAGCCCTCGATCATCGCCGGGTGGACCTTCACGCTCGAGCGGCTCGTCCAGGAGCGCTACGACGCGGCCGCGCTCCTGGCGCGTGCGCAGACTCCCGCACGGCCCCTGTCCCAGCCGGTGACGGACGCGGAGCTGGGCGCGCGGCGGGATGCCCGGCTCGCGCAAGGCGTGAGCGTGGAGTCATTGATGCTGGACATCGACCACTTCGAGGCGGGTCAGCGCCCCGCGCACGCGCTGATCGTCAAGGCGGGAGCCTACCTGCGGCTGCACCCGGAGGCGGACCTGGAGCTGGTGCACAAGTTCCAGAACCCGGAGCTCACCCTGAAGGGGCGCGGCTTCGTGCTGGACCTGCTGGTCCAGGCGGGAGATGGCCCGGCGCAAGCGGCACTCCGGGCGGCGCTGGA
Source organism: Vitiosangium sp. GDMCC 1.1324 (assembly GCF_003044305.1). Classification (GTDB taxonomy): domain Bacteria; phylum Myxococcota; class Myxococcia; order Myxococcales; family Myxococcaceae; genus Archangium. Next base: position 48,837 of record NZ_PZOX01000027.1, read on the forward strand.
AACGCCGGTGGCCCAGGAGCACTCGCGCGAGTTCGGCCTGCTGGTGCAGCGCTTCTCCTTCGTGGAGGCCCCCGAGCCCGAGTCCGCGGAGTTCATCGCCCACCAGTTCGAGCGGGCGCGCAACGCCCGGGACGTGGCGTCGGCGCAGGGGGCGGCGGTGGCGCTGGGCTCGACGGTGCGGCGGCTGGCGCAGATGGGACGGGAGGATGCGGCACGGCAGTATGGTGCCCGCCTCCGGGATGAGCTCGCGTATACCCAGGAGCCCGGAATGCAGCGGGGCCTGCTCGCGGCGCTGGGGAACGCGGCGCGGCTGGAGGACGTGGACGCCATCCGCGCGTACTCGGGGAGCGAGGATCCCCAGGTGCGCGACCAGGTGGCCAGCTCGCTGCGGCATCTGGACACACCGGCCGCGCGCGAGACGCTGCTCTCGCTCGCCACCGACACGCACTCCTCGGTGGCGAGCAGCGCCTTCGCCTCGCTGCTCACCCAGACGATGGAGCCGGGGGATTGGAGCCGGTTGGCCGAGCAGGTCGAGGCGGGCAAGACGCCCCTGTCCGCCGATGCCGCGCTGCTGGAGCTGGTGCGAACTCAGCGGCAGAGCGCGGGAGCGCGAGGAGACGCGATCCTAGTCGCGCTCCTGGCGCGCAACGGCGGGGGCGACAATGACCTGGGAGGGATCATCCGCCAGATGTTGCCGGCACAGTGATTTCTCGCGGGGGGGACGTGGCGCCCGAGGCCTCTCGTTCATGGGCCTGGGAGGGATGTCCTCAAGGCACGGAGCCGGCGGGAGCGCGGCACTTGGCCAGGGCGCTCAGCAGCGCCGCCTTCAATTCATCCGGCGAGTCCGCCCGGTAGAACTGGCCCCGGCCCGCCAGCGCGACGCTCTGGAGCATGGGACTGCTGTCGCCATAGCCAACGACGAACGTGCGCACGCTCTGGCTGCCGGGCAGATCCCACCGAAGGTCCTTGTGTGAAAGGAAGAAGGCCACGTCATCCATGAAGTTCTTGTTGCCCACGCCCAGACCGGCCGGCCAGTTCCAATCGATGTAGTCGCAGTCCGCCTTGGTGTACTTCTCATGAGTCACCGGGTCTCGCTCGAACTGGTCGCAGTAATTGACGCCTCCCACATCCGGGTTGGTTTCGGGATTGACGGGATCGAACCTGAGCAGGGTGCCATCTGGGTGCCTGGCCCCGTCGGCCTTGAGCAGTGCCATCATCCGGGTGATGGGAACGGAGTTGTCGTAGTAGGGCCTTCCGGCGGTCAGCGCGATGACCGCGCTGGTCTGGGTGTTGAAGCAGACAGACTTGTCGAGCCCATATCCCTCCCAGGGCTGGCCCGGCCGCAAGGTCCCCGTGGAGGGATCCGTGAAGCCCAGCTTGAGCCACTCATCGGAGCCCGCGGCGTAGGTCGCGCCCGTCTGACCCGTGTACGGGTTGTCATAGGTGCCGCCATTGCAGCACCCCGGCCAGCCGAAGTAGCCAGGGTTGAGGGGCTGCTTGAACCAGTTCGTCCAGAGGTTGTCCTGCCTCTGCGAGGAGAAGTAGCCACCCAGGCCGAACAAGGCCTCACCGAGGGAGCGCTCGTTGTTCCGGAACACCGCCGTGTTGACGGACTGCATCAGCAGCGGCCGGTTGAGCGCCGCCTCGTCGAGGACTGGCATGGACTGGTCGCAGCTCGGGCGCAGACTCGCGAGGAGTTGCGGAGGGTCGAACCAGCCGTGGTCCGCACCGAAGGTGGCCACGCCCATTCGCACATTGCTCGCGGTGGCGATGACCTCCTTGAGCGCCTTGCGCGCGATCACGAACCGGGGCGGACGCACGTTGAGGACCCGGCCGCTCACAATCCACTTGCGGTACGCCTCGGGAGGAAGCGGCGGCTCGTCGAACTCCCGCGTGGGGCCGTTGTAGCCCACCTGCGTCTTGGCGGAGACCATCGGACCGCGCCACCAGCCCTTGTTCGCCAGACATGACTGGCACTCATTCATGACAGTCGTGCCCCAATACGCCCCCGTCCAGCCGACCACCTGGAAGCAGGCGGTCAGTGAATCCGAGGCCCCATCCAGGTGACGGAAGTCATCGATGAGTGAGAATGGGTACTCACCCCGCTGCCACGCAAGGCGCCGACCGCGCGAGTGGTAGAACTTGTTGGGCTCGAACATCGGCGTGGAGCCGAAGTCGGCGTCGTTGTCGTAGATGATGGAGCCGTTCTTCTTCGTATCCGAGCTGTCCTTGTCGAACCAGCTCATCGCGGAGACCAGTGCCGGGTCCGAGCAGCCCGTGTTGATGAAGTGCCCGAAATCCCCGTCGTAGCCGTGGTCTCCGATAAGGGGAATCGGGGGAGGGGAGTCGTAGCCGGGCGTGAAGGCCTCGGGAAGGTACTCGGGGAAGTCCTGCATGGACTTGCTGTTGTCCAACAAGAAGATGACGCTGGGCGGGACGTTCTGCGCCCCGCTCTCCAGGGGCAGCAGTCCCGCGGCTCCGGCCACTCCCCAGACCACGGCCCATCCCAGCCGTTGGCGCAAGGAATGACTCGAGAAGACTCCCCATGGATTGAAGACACAATGCATATCGCGGGCTCCTGATTGTCCAAACGCTACCCTCATGGCTCCGGCCAGCCATGACGTTGGCTGTTTTTTACAGCAAGCAACAATCGCATGTATACGGGGAGCCTTGAATGGACTGTTCAATTGAGGCCATGAGCTTCTCGAGAGCGAAAAGACTTGCACGGGAATGCAACGAGGCGCTCGTCTTTGAAACGCTCTCGGGAAACGCTCGGGAGAAACACGGGAGGGCACAAGCAGGACGCCCTCAACTGCTCCGTGGCAGCGTCGCGCTGTGGCCGCACTGGCACGGCCCACGCCGCCTGGGCGGCTCGCCCCGGCACGGCGGCGTCTCGAGGGGGTGGAGCAGTTCCTGGTGACAGTCGTCTCAGGACTGGTGACAACGCTCACCACCCCGTGGCTCCCCTGCCGCTCCTAACCCCCTGAATTCCTTCAGCGCTCCCGGCCAGGAGGGGTGACATCGGCATGGCATGTCAGGTGCAGAAGGACAAGCCATCACCTTTCCGCACAACCCCCACGGAGCGCACCCACCATGTCCCCGATCCGCACCAGGCTGCCCCACCGGTCCTCGACGCTCCCCACGCTGACGGCGTCCCATCCCAAGCCTCCGACCCGCGCCTCCACGCTGCCCCCCACGGCCGCCTCCTCGATGACCACCAGGCCCGCCGTGTCGCCCGCGGCCGTGCCGAGCGCCCCCATCGCCACGCAGTCCAGGCCCGTGAAGCACCCGGGTGCGCTCGCGGACGCTCCCTCGTACACCCCCTGGGAGAAGAGCACGGGCAATGCCTCCAACCTGATGGTGGGCGGCGGCGACAGCAAGCTCACGCCTCCCCCGAACGCCACGCAGAACATGCTCATCGACAGGCCGGGCAACCCCCGTGAGAGGGATTTCTTCGGGGGCTCGGTGAAGACGAACCTGGGCTCGCTCCAGGCCTCGACCACCCATCACAACGCTGGGGGCCTGTATCACTACTCCGCCCAGGCCGAGCTCAACGGGCCGCAGGCTTCCTACGAGTTGCAGAAGGTTCACGCGGGCCGTCTGGGCATCACCAGCGGCCAGCTCTCCGCCGAGGCCAACGCCTTGAGAGCGAGCGCCCAGGCCGGGGTCTCGGCCGATACGAAGGAGCATGCGTACACGGCGGCGCTGACGGCCAAGGCGGAGACGGGCGTGGGCGTCACGGCGAGCGCGAGCCACGACTTCAACCGGCACGTGGGCGGGTACGTCAAGGGTGAGGCCAAGGCCTCGGCCGGCGCCTTCGCCGAGGGGATTGCCTCCTTCGACCCGAAGCACGGCACGGCGCTGCTCTCGGGACAGGTGGGCGCGAGCGCCACGGCGGGAGCCTATGGCACGGCGGGCGGACACCTGGGCCGGCTGCACGGCTCGGTCACCGCGGGCGCCGTGGCGGGCGTGGCCGCGCAGGCGGGCGGGAAGATCGGGCTGGAGAACGGCTTCCTCAAGCACTCCGCGGACGTCAACGCCGCCATGGGAGTGGGCACCCACTTCAAGGCCGACACCGCAGTGGACCTGCGCCACCATGTCCAGCCCGGAATCGCGTCGGGCCTGCGCGCCAGCCTCGCCCCCGCGGCAGCCGTTGGCGCTCCGGCGGGCGTGGTGGAGCCCGAGAAGTCGCGGCTCGAGCGGTTCTTCGCGAACATGACCGGCCAGTGAGTGCACGTCCTCGAGCGCCAGTCGCCCCGAGCCCTCCTCGCTCGGGGCATCGCGCCCGAGAGATGACCGCCGCGAAGGCCGCGATGTCGGCGCCCAGCCACTCCAGGTGAGCCCCACGCATCGAGGGACTCGGCTCGGAGCATCGCGGCGACGGCCGGCTTACTGCGGGCAGGCGTCGAGCACGCAGCCGCGCCACTGCCGATGACAAACGTCCTCGCTGCTGCCAGAGGCGAGACATTCCAGGCGGATGTCCTCGCAATAAACGCCGCCAGCGCAGACGATCAGGTCGTCCGTCGCCGCAGTAGCCACGAATGAGAGGCCGAACGCGGCCAGGAACACGGCGAACAGCTTGATCTCCACTCGAACACTCCTATTCGATGGTTGGATCAGCACCACATCCTTGACGCTCCTCGCGGAGCCGGAGCACGTTACGCGTTGACGGTCGCCGCGGTCCAGGGACTGTTTGGCATTTCGCGACATCGCCGTTCCGCACTCTCACGCGACATAGACGCAACAGGGCGGATTCCTACCGCGCCCCCTCGCGTGCTCGTGCGTCGCAGTCGGAGCGCCCTGGCATACTCCGAACGGACCCTCCAGGACCTGGCTTGTTTGGAGAACGTAGCCATGCGTTTCCGAGCGTGCATCGCACTTCTGCTCTATTTCTCAGCCTGCGCTACGTCAGCGCCTGGCCCAAGAGAGCCAGCGGCCCGAGACCCGAGGCTCGCCAACCTCCAGCGAGCGGCGACGCTGCCCTGGACGGACGGGGGGCGTTGCGCCGTCCGTGAAGCTTCTGAGCCCTGGCCCGTGTTGGCGGAGCGGTGCTTTTATGCCCTCGACCATGACCGGATCGAGTTTCACGACATCTCGGGAAGATGCGCGGTCGCATCTGCTGGTGCCGCTGCCATGGGACTCGGGGTCGGGGTCTGCGTCCTGGCCGCCCCGGAGATTATCGTGGGAGCGGTAGTTGTGGCGGGCGTTGTGGTGGTGGGCTTCGCCATCAAAGAAGCGTTGGATACTTACGCGGAGAAGAGGGGCCGTCCCCAGGTTCGGCCGCCGCCTACGCTGCCGGTGCCGGAGACGCGGCCCGTGCCTGAAATGCGCCCCGTGCCTGAAGTGAAGCCCGTGCCTGTACGAAGCCCGCCCCCCCCGAAGCCCTCGCCGAAAAAAAGACCCACGCCGGAGCCAGCAGGGCAGGACTGGCCGCCCCCGTTGCCACCCGAAGTCACGGAGCGAGACCGCCGCCCGGAGTGCGAACCCATCCCGGAACCGCACGCGGGCAAGGATGACGCGCATAATAGGTGTGCCGATCAGTTTCCGCCTAACCGCTATCCCGGAATGGATGTGCTCGTGGGCGGTGTGAGCTTCGATGCGTTACAAGTCGGCGTGCGTGTGCTGTGGGAAATCAAGACCCATCAATTTGACACGTACCCTGACTTTATCCGGGAACGGGAGATTGAGAAGGAGTTGGAGCAAATAGAAAAGGAGCGAGACGCGGCGACCGCATGCGGATATGGCTACGTGATCGGGGTAAGCACCCAAGCACACAAAGACGCGCTGCTGCGAGCGGATCGATTCCTCAACATCGTCGTCACAGGATGCAAACGATGACCACTCAGAAACGCCTCGATCTGACCGTCTACGCTCCAGCGCTCGTGGCCAATGACGACCGCACACTCGCTGTCGTCCGTGGTATGGAACGAGCGCTGCCCGGCTTGCGCCTGAAGTGGGAAGTGGGCAAAGGAGGGCGACCCATCGAGTTACCGCAACGCGACGCTTGGCTCGTTGAGGCGACAACACGCGGAAAGCTCCCGCTCCTGTGCAATGGAGACGAGAGCTACCCCGTGACGGTTTCGGGAAGGGGAAGATCGGGACGCATCGGCCCGGGCGGTCAGTCATTGCTCGACGTCCGTGCGGAGTTGCCGCTAGACGCGGCCGTTATCGCGGCAGCGGGGGAGATGCTGGAGCGCGTAGCGGAGGGCGCTTGCGCGTTCTGGGGGCATGCGACGCCGGATGACGCTGCGCTGGACATCGCTTATCAGACGGCCCCCACGCTGGGAGGGCCGCCGTCCCCACGTCGGGGGCTGCCTGCCCTCAAGCTCCTCGAGCACATCCCCTCGCCCGAGATTCCCTATTACCTTGGGTGGCTGAACTACTGGTCGGCCGCTGCCGCACGGGCCATCGGCTTTCCGGACCCCGCCCGCGACGCCGAGCTGCTCTCGCGCTCACGGCGCACGGCGTCGGGTGGGTGGGTTGTGCAGCTCACGGACGCGCCGCTCGACCTCGACAACCCCGCCCACCTCGATGCACTCAAGCGGGCCTACGAGTGCTTCCCGGAGATTGGCGGGCGATCCACCCCTTGAGGCTCGGCACGGCTCGCAGCGGTGGCCGTGCTCAGGGCGCCGCCTTCTGGCTCACTGGGAAGGTGACCCGGAAACGGCCCCTGCCTGCTCCTTCCGTCACTCGGCGTCTGCGATGCGTTCGAGCAGCTCGCGCAACAGCGCGCTCTCGCCCTGGGTGAGTACGGTGAGCCGGTCCATCGAGGCCCGCAGCGCCGCGGCTACCGCTCGGACATCCGCGTCCGCCGGTCGAGCCGTCTCGTTCGTGATCGCGGCCACGACCGCCTCGCGCGCCGCATCGGCGAGTCCGAGGTCGCGTTGCCCTTCGGGCTGGCGCAGGAGCGTGAGAATGGCCCCTGTGCCCATCGCCGACACGAGGCCCAGCGCCCGCTCTTCACTGACCCGCAGCCGGCCCGCGAGCGCGATGTTCCGGATGCGCCGCCGCAGCACATCTTCCCCGCCGCTGACGGCACGAGCCTCCCAGGCCGGATGCGGCTCGCTGCTCATGAGCGCGAACACCCCTGGATGGCTGAGGCCAAACGCGATGTGCATGTCCCAGCCCTCGCGGAAGTCCTGGAGCGGGTCGGGGTGCGGCGGGCGCGCGGCCTTCTCCGCCAGGTAGCGCTTCAGCACGTGCTCGATGACGGCCGAGAGCAGGCCGCGCTTGTCGCCGAAGAGCCGGTAGATGGTGGGCGCCTGCACACCGGCCGAGGCGGCCACCGCCCGCGTGGTCGCAGCCTCGGGACCTCCTGAGGAGATGAGCTCGGCGGCCGCCGAGATGATGCGCGCACGCACATCGGGGCCCTCGGCTTCTTCGGCGGCGGACTTCTCGCGGTCGTCCATGCGGCTGAAATAACACGCAGCCAACGGAACGCCGATAACATCGGATTGCTAACGGCGTTAACGGCGACTACGTTATCATCGATAACGCATCGATGTTTCCGCCGTTAACAGCAGGAGCGTTCAATGATTGTCGTGACCGGAGCGACAGGGCAGCTCGGCCGTCTCATCGTGGAGAAGCTCGTCACCCGCGTGCCGGTGGACCGGGTGGCCGTCAGTGTCCGAGACATGCAGAAGGCGCAGGAGCTGGCGGCCCGGGGCGTCCGGGTGCGCAAGGGCGACTTCACGGATCCGAAGAGCCTCGCGCACGCCTTCGAGGGCGCGTCCCAGGTCCTGCTCGTCTCGTCGAATGCGGCGGCGTATGGAGGAGATCCCCTCGCCCAACATCGCGCCGCCATCGGCGCTGCACGGGCTGCCGGGGCGCGGCGCATCGTCTACACGAGCCACATGGCTGCGAGCCGTTCGTCGGCGTTTCCCCCGATGCTCGACCATGCGGCGACAGAGCAGATGCTGGGCGAGTCCGGCCTGGCGTGGACCGCGCTTCGCAACGGTTTCTACGCCGCCAGTGCCATGTTCCTGCTGGAGCAGGCCCTGCGGACGGGAGTCTTCGAGGCGCCTGCGGACGGAAGGGTCTCCTGGACGGCGCACGCCGACCTCGCGGAGGCGGCAGCGGTGATTCTGACGAGCGAGGGCCAGTACGACGGGCCGACGCCGCCGCTCACGGCGGCGCAGGCGCTCGACTTCGGAGCGCTGTGCGACATCGCGTCGAGCCTCCTCGGACGTCCGCTCCGCCGAAGCACCGTGTCGGAGGACGAGATGCGGGCGAAGCTCTCGGCGCGCGGCATGCCGGCGTCCGCGGTCGCCATGTCGCTCGGCCTCTACCGCGCGAGCCACAACGGCGAGTTCGCGGCGGTCGACCCCACGCTGCAGAAGTTGCTCGGGCGTGCGCCGGCGAGCATGCGGGAGGTGATTGCCGAGAAGCTGGGCCGAACGGCCTGGCCTCGCGCCGGCAAGTCGCCGACGTGACACCCGGCGTGCTCAGCCCTTCCGGACACCCTCCTCGCGCGGTGCTCCCAGCGACCCGCTCTCGCGCGAGACCTCCCCGGACAGGACCGCCGTGGGCTCCTCGCTCTTCGGCTGGACGGGGAGGCGCTCCTGCCGGGTCTCGAACTCCGTGCTCCGCACCGGGTCCCGTCCTCCCTGCCGCGCGAGCGCCTCCTGGACGAGCCGCGCCAGCTCCCGCTGCCCGTGTGGGTAGGGCGCGAACTCGCCGCTCAACTCACAGAGCTGCTCGCGCAGCCGGTGTCCTCGCGGAGTGCGGTCCGCCACCCTCCACTGCAGCAGGTCCATGATCGCCGCATCCAGCACGGGGGGAACCTCCGGGCGGATGACCGAGGGCGGCATGAGGAAGGGCGGCGGGGCAGTGCGCACCATGTCGGAGGCATCCTCCTTGTCGAAGAGGCACCGTCCCGTGAGGGCCTCGTGCAGCGTGAGGCCGAGCGCGAAGAGATCCGCGCGTCCATCGACGGGCTCGCCCCGAGCCTGCTCCGGAGCCAGGTAGCCCCGCTTGCCGCGGACCTGGTCCACCTGGGTGAGACGCACGTGGATGCCCGCCCGCGCCACCCCGAAGTCCCCCAGCTTCACCTCGCCGATGCGCGACAGGAGGATGTTGGGCGGATTCACGTCCCGGTGGATGAGGTTCAACGGGACGCCGTCGCTCGACGTGCGCCGGTGCACGTAGTCGAGCGCCTCGCCGAGCTCGGCCCCGAGGTACGCCACCACCACCGGTGGCAGCGCCCCGTAGCGCTTGAGCAGCTCGCGCAGGGACATGCCCTCGATGTGCTCCATGGCCATGAAGTACGTGTCCCCGAACCGTCCCACGTCGAGCACCTGGACGATGTTGGAATGGTTGAGCAGCGAGCCCAGCTCCGCCTCCCGGCGGAACAGCGTCACGAAGTCCTCGTCCTGGGCGTAGGCCGGGAGGATGCGCTTGATGGCCACCACCTTCTCGAAGCCGCCCTCCGGGCTGTACGTGGCGCGGAACACCTCGGCCATGCCTCCCACCCCCAGCCGCTCGTGGAGGAAGTACTTGCCCAACAGGTCCTTCTCCCGGATGGCATGCAGCGCCTCCTCGGCCTTGTTCGTGAGGTGGCCGGCCACGAGCGCCGCCATCCATCCGGTGGTGAAGTAGTAGGCCGCGCGCAGCACGACGAGGGGCGGGGAGAACATCAGCGGGACGGGCTCGGCCAGCCGCGGCCAGGCCAGGAGGAAGTAGAGCAGCACCGTCTCGGCGGCCACGACGCTGCCCGCGAAGAGGGCCAGGTTGCGCTTGGAGCGCAATGCCGCGAGCAGGATGAGCGTGCTCCAGAGGACGGCCATGGGGTTGGTCAGCGCCTGCTCGGCACTCCCGAAGAGGATGTCGCAGACGTAGAGGAACGCTCCGGTGGAGGCCTCCAGCGTGACGTTGACCCAGAGGATGGCGGGGTGGAACCACCCTCGCCGCAGCAGCCGGTGGATCCACCCATAGTAGAGGGCGAGGAAGGCGCACAGGACCCCGACGGCGATGGAACGGGGCCAGCCGATGAGGGGCGTCAGCCCGAGCGTGGAGAGGGTGAAGACGCTGGCCACCCTGCTGATGAACCGGGCCACGGAGGCCTCGCGGGCGGCGGCATCCGCCCGGAGGTGCTCGGCGAGCAACTTCGTGCCGAGGGGGGTCACGCTGCGTGCATCAGGGGAGTGGGGCATGCGAGGCCTCATTCTCTTGCAGCCAAGGCGGCAACGCGAGTCCGGGCCCCCTGGGAGAGCGCCGAGCCAGGACGCCGCGGCCACTTCACGCCGGGAAGAGGTTCTGCGCCATGAAGTCCACGAAGACCTTGAGCTTCGGTGACAGGTAGCGGCTCGACGGCCACAGCATCCGGAACGTGCCCGAGTGCTGGAGGTGAGCGTCGAGTACGGTCACGAGCGTTCCCTCCTCGAGCTGACGGCGGATGGCGAAGTCCGGCAGGCAGGCGATGCCGAGCCCCTGCTCGGCCATGGAGATCAGCGGTTCAATCGTGTTCGCCACCGCCGTCGTCGGCAGCTCGAAGTCCTTGCGCCCGCGGCGCAGTGGCCATCGCTCGAGCTTGCCGTTGGTGGCGAAGCGGTGATGCAGACAGGCGTGGGACTCGAGGTCCTCCGGCTTCCGCGGAGTCCCCCTCCGCGCGAAATACCCGGGCGAACCGAGGAGCTTGAGCCGGAAGGTGCCCAACGTGCGGGTCATCAGCCGTGAGTCGCTGACGTCGCCCGCGCGCACCACGGCATCGAAACCTTCATCAATCACATCGACGAGCCGGTCGGTGAAATCGAGCTCGAGCTCAATCTGGGGATACGCTCGCATGAACGCGCTCAGCGCCGGCATCATCAACATGCCGGCCAGGGGCATGCTGACGCGCAGCTTGCCGCGCGGCGCGCCCTGCGTCTGCGCGAGCTCCTGTTCGGCCGCCTCGAGCTCACTGAAGATGCGCCGGCAGCGTTCGAGGAAGCAGGAGCCCTCCGGCGTCAGGGTCATCGTGCGCGTCGAGCGGTGGAAGAGCCGCACGCCGAGCCGCTCCTCCAGCCGCGCGACCGCCTTGCCGATCGCCGAGGACGACACTCCCAACTTCCGTCCCGCGAGCGTGAAGCTGCGCGCTTCCGCAGCCTGAACGAAGGCGTTGAGCGAACCGAGACTGTCCATCTGCCACATCTCCATTCCGGACACATATGTCCGATGTGTTCGGAACTCCATCCCAATTGTCCGCAGTGCTGGATGAACCTACTTTGCCCATCAACGCGGCCGCCCGAATCGCCTCGCGCCTTCGGCAGGGGCGCCTCCGTCAGGCCGGCCTCGTTCATGTCGCATCCCGAGCAAGGAGAGAGGCAATGCCACAGGCATCAACAGCGCCGCAGCAGCACGATCGTTTCCCGTATTCCGCCATCGTCGACCGTCCTCCGTTGCACTGGCCGAACGGCGCACGGGTGGCGGTCTGGGTCATCCCCAACATCGAGCACTTCCTGTTCGACCGTCCCTCCAGCTCCGTCATCGCGTCCACCACGAACCTCGTCCCCGACGTGCTGAACTATTCCTGGCGCGACTACGGCGTCCGCGTCGGCATCTGGCGGATGATGGAGGTGATGGAGAAGCACGGGGTCAAGGGCACCGTGGCGCTCAATTCCGACGTCTGCCGGCACTACCCTCGCATCATCGAAGGCGGCAATGCGCTCGGCTGGGAATGGATGGGCCACGGCACCAACAACTCCACGCTGCTCAATGGCCAGTCGGAGGAGGAGGAGCGGCAGCTCGTGAGCTCCGTGGTCGACACCATCAAACGGAGCACCGGCAAGCAGCCGCGCGGCTGGCTCAGCCCCGCGCTGAGCGAATCCCACCGGACGCTCGACCTGCTGGCCGAGGCCGGCATCCAATACGTCGCCAACTGGGTCAACGACGAGCAGCCCTACCCCATGCGGGTGAAGAGCGGCTCGATGCTGTCACTTCCGTATTCGGTCGAGCTCAACGACTACACGGCCTTCCTCGAGCAGGGGCAGAGCGCTGAAACCTTCGCGCAGATGATCTGCGATCAGTTCGACGTCCTCTACGAGGACGGCGCGAAATCGGGACGCGTGATGGCGCTCTGCCTGCACCCGTTCTTGATCGGCCATCCCCACCGCAGCAAATACTTCGCCAAGGCGCTCGCCCACATCACCTCGCGCCGCGAGGTCTGGCTGACGACCGGCGGAGAGCTCGCCGATTGGTACAACCACCGTGGAGGGCAACAGCCCAGTCCTCCCGGGCCCTCGAGGAACAACGCGTAGCGCGTCCATTTCCACTCACCAGGTGGACCATCTCCCATGAGGACTCGAAGGTGCGGTGCGGCGCGAAGGCGGCCTGAGCCGTGGGGTGGAACCAGCCCCTGCCCCGGGGTTCGAGGCCAACTGCCGAAAGTGGATGTCACGCGTCCGTACGCGTGTGACTGTTGTCATTGCGGCGCTCCGCTGCGGAAGTGGAGCGGGGACGTGGGTACTGTGCGCGACCGGTGCGCTGCTCGCACATCGGGTCCGGCCCCCACCCTCGCATCCACGGAGAACCCATGGGTCTGCCTTTGCGTCGGCCGCGTGTTTCCACCTTCCTGGCCCTCGGTGTCCTCCTCGTCCTCGGGCACACCACCGCCTGGGCGAGTGTTCCCGGCAGCGGCACGCTGAAAGCGGAGAAGGACTGCGAGGCCTTCGTCTCGAAGAAAAAGAAGAACAACCCGGACAAGACGCGCCTCGAGGTGGGAGATGCATATGTGATTCTGGAAGTGAACCGTCCCGAGCAGCCCGATTGGTACCGGGTGCGCGTGGAGGAGGCCAATCCCCCGGAGCGGTGGGTCCAGGCGAGCTGCGGGACGCTGACGGAGGGCGGGCCGACCACGCCCCCGGTGGTGAACGATGGCTCCTCCGAGCCCCCGGATTCCTCCAGGAGGGGTGGAGGTGGAGGGGGCCTCTGCAGCACTCCAGGCCTGCAGGACAGCTTCGTGCTGGCGCTGAGCTGGCAGCCCGCCTTCTGCGAGAGCCACCGCTCCAAGAAAGAGTGCGGCGCCAGCTTCCCCACCACCTTCCAGTCTGCGGGCAACTTCACCCTGCACGGCCTGTGGCCCAACCGCGAGGCGTGCGGCACGAACTACGGCGACTGTGAGCACCGGAGCAAGCCGCGCGAGTTCTGCGACTACCCCGACGTCGGCCTGGACCCGGAGGTGGCCAAGGCGCTGGGGCAGGTGATGCCCGGCACCGCTTCCTGCCTGGAGCGCCACGAGTGGTTCAAGCACGGCACCTGCCAGCAGGACTGGACCCCCAGCGAGTATTTCGAGGAGGCCATGAACCTCGCCCAGCAGTTCAACGACTCGGGGATGAGCAAATACATGGCTCTGAACATGGGCAAGCAGATTGCGCGGGAAGACTTCCTCGCGCAGGTGGACAATGCCCTGGGAGCCGGTGCTCGCGAGCGGCTGCACCTGGGTTGTGCCGGCGGCAAGCTGACCGACCTCTCCATCGCCCTGCCAGCCCACATCGCGGCGGGCTCGAAGCTGAGCGAGCTCATCCAGACCACCCCTCCGGACTTTCGCAGCAACTGCCCGGCGCGCATCCTCATCGACGCCGTGGGCTTCTCGCACTGAGCCCCACACCCTTCCGGGTCAGTCCTGTCTATCGAAACCCCAAAGCCTACACGCGCTTGTGAGCAATATCCGCCCGCGCGAGGTATGCCCACTCCTTGGTCACTCCCGGATGACTCCATCCGGTGAGTGCGAGCCCATGCTCGTCCAAGGAGGGGGAAATCATGTTCCGTCTGTCCATGAAGGCCTGGAAGCGTTGTGCTGTCGTGGTGTGTGGTGCCGTACTCGGCCTCGCCTCGCTGGGGTACGCGGAGGGCTCGTCCGACGAGGAGGCCCAGGCCCGCTCCGACGGCAATGTCCGCGCTGGCGCCGATGCCCGCACGTGGCGGCCCGAGCACCAGGGCAATCAACTGCGCTTCAGTTGCATCCTGGAGCGGCCGGGCCAGGTGCGCCGCTTCGCCGTCACCTGCTCGGGCACAAAGCAGATCGACGTGAAGGCCGCCGACTGCTGCATTCCCGGAGACCACTGGCAGGTGAAGGTGAAGTCCTGGGACTTCAAACCCAACACGGCGGTGGCGACCACCCCGGGCAGTGACGGCGACTTCAGCGTCCCCGCGCGCGTCTTCACCTACAGCAGCAGCCGGAACATGAACGCGCTCGTCGAGTGCAGCTACCTGCACGGGGTCAACGTCTTCCCGGCCCAGACGGACCTCATCGTCGAGACCAACGGGAGCACCTGCTCCGTGGAGGACCTGGGCCTCTCCAACGAACTCGACCGCAGCCCGTGAGGCCCCCGCGCCGCCCTCCCCCTCCCTCCGCCCAGAGCGGCCTCACCGAGACCGTGGCTGCTGAGGCCGGGCCGGCGCTCCCGCGCTTCGCCGAGCCCGGCGCGAGAGCCGTCCGAATTGCATTGGCGATGCATTAGTAACCGTGTGGTTGAAACCACCTGCTTCACTGATGCTCTGATTTTGAATCCATCTCAAAACCCGTCGTTTGGCTTGACAGGAAACACGCGGAGGCGCAATTTAAGAAAATCACGTCAACCCGTGAATACGAGAAATACCACCCTATTGGAGTTTCACATGAACCAGCATCCCCTCAACCCCACCGAAGCAAACGCGCGTCGTAAGAACCGTGCCCTTCTCGCGTTCGCGCTCGCTGGAGCGGCGGCGCTGTGCGTGACGTTGCCCAAGGTGACGCATGCCACACCGGGCGGCGCTGGCTGGCAGGGCAAGTACACCCTCAGCATTCCGGCCGGCCGCGTGGACCAGTTCGTCCACTACCCCTGCCCGGCGGCCTATCCGGTGGCCGTGAGCGGTGGGTTCCTCCCCAACGCAGCGGCCAAGGCGGGAATGGTCGTCCTCGGGAATGGGCCCCGTCTGGACCTCTCTCCCACAGGCTATAACGAGTGGTCCTGGATCATCGACTGGCCGAATGGTGCCCCGGCGGGTTCGGTGATCACCTTCGACGTGTATTGCGTCGCCGGACCCCAGTAGTGATGTGAGACGGGGCTCGAGGGGCCAGCTTCCGACGAAGATGGCTCCCGAGCGACCCCGCGCCCCCTACTGCCCGAGCGACGAGGGCGGCGGCTTGGCACTGAACGAGGGCAGGTAACACTCCCCCTGGTACTCGAAGAGGGAATCCGGGCACGGGGCCTTGAGTTTGTGAGGCGCCCAGCAGGCGCCGACGAGCTCGACCTCGGTGTAGGGTATACAGGGCGGGCGCTTCTGTCCTTTGAGAGGCTCTTTCGGCAGAGGTCGGGCGAGCACGGGTTGCCCCGGAGGGGTGGTGTCCGAAAGCCACGCGCCGAAGTCCGACGTCTCGACTGCCGCGGGCACCTCGTGGCTCGGGGGCACTGGTAGGGCTCTCGGGGATTGGGAGACGCGGGCCAGACACACCAGCGCGAGGAGCAGGACGCATCCCGTGACGGCGCTCGCCACGCCCCATCCCAGACGCCACCGGAGGCGGGGCTCGTGGGGGGCGGACACGCCGCGGACCATGCGCCTCACTTCCTCGAGCACGCCTTCCAACGTGAGCAGCAACGACTCCGCCGACTGCCTGTCCTGGGCCCTGGCCCAGTCGGTGTGCTCCACTTCCATGGCGGAGTAGCCTCGTGAGCCCCAGGAGCCGAGGAACACCCGCCAATCCTTCCGCGGTGCCTTGCCCTCCTCGGCGGCGTGTTTGCGCACCAGGGCCGTGGCCCCGCTCGTCTCGTTCGTGGCCAGATAGAGTTCCTCCTGGCTGTCGTCGGACTGCTGCACCTGCTCCTGAATCAGGTACGGCCCCACCCGCTCTGCTCCCTCCCCGCTCACTTCGGGCTTCTTCTTCTCGTCCATGAGTGCTCCTCCCTGGCCTCCCCGACTGCGGGTGGCCAAGTGCTCTTGTTCGCATGGACCGACCCCTACTTCCAGGAGGTACTCGGTGCGCCAAGTGGGGGCCTACTCGCGGGTACGCCGGGGAAGATGTCAAAAGACTCGTTCCGACACCTCGTCTCCTCTACGAATCGTCTGACACCGTTCCTGGCTCCTAGAGGTGCGAACCCGATGAGGCACTCACCGTAGCCATCAAGGCAAGCACCCAACACGACGCACTGGGTTGGTACCGCCACTGCGGATGCCAGGACTCAACCCAACCG
This sequence comes from Vitiosangium sp. GDMCC 1.1324, assembly GCF_003044305.1. Lineage (GTDB taxonomy): Bacteria > Myxococcota > Myxococcia > Myxococcales > Myxococcaceae > Archangium. The sequence continues at coordinate 64,982 of NZ_PZOX01000027.1, forward strand.
AGAAGCGCGATGGCACCTTCTCAGCTACACTTCCGTCAACCAAGGCTGGAGAGGCCCCCGAGCCAGCGCTACCTCGCGGAAGGGACACGGCATGCCTCAACCGGTGCAGGACTTGATGCGCAGAGGCTTCGTCAACCTGACGCCTTTTGCCGCTGACATGAACCCGGTGTGCGTCAAGGACTCCAATTTCAAGACCAGCACGGGAGACGAGGCCGGCACCAACAAGGGAGTCGCATCCGGCAAGATCCAGGGCAAAGCGGAGTTCATCAACTACTCGTTCGATGTCAAGTTCGAGGGCAAGAACGTGGCGCGGGCCTTCGACTTGATGCTACACAATGACAAGAACACGCCACCGGCTCCGGTGATGCAGCCGCCGCTGATTGCCTTGGGGCAATCCTCCTCGGACCCGGATCCGGAGGCTGTCAAGCTCAAGGTGGAGTGGAAGGATGGCAATTAACCCCGAGCAGGTACACGAGGCGGTGGCCATCGTCGAGTATGAGAACTGGACCAGCAGCGGGGCCACCAACCACCGGGTGATGCGCATGGGCCACGTGCAACCCTGGCGTGGATGGGCCGAGAACAACCGCCTCGAGACCACATGGAATGCCATTCCTCAGGGGAAGGCGGGCGGCCCCAAGCCGTTCCCTACGGAGGAGAAGCCCATTGGCAGTGGCACGAGCAAGGATGTGAAGCTGACATGGAAGGTCTGGGATGACTCCAACAAGCTGACCAACAACGAGCTCGAACTCTACTCCGTCATGCGCGCCGAGAGGCGCTACATTGGTGAGGGATATAAGAAGCTGGCCTCGAAGTACGTCAACACCGTGTCCTCCTCAGGCGGATCGACCATGACCGTCGAGAATTGTGGTGTGGACAGCTTCTTCTGGCGTAACAGTGACCAGAGCTGTGTCTTCTGCGAGTCCAAGTTCACCACGAACATGCGCATCTATGCCAGGTGGAGGCGCAACCCGCGGAGTGTCTGGCAGCGCCTGGGGAGATACGAGGCCAACGGCAGACCTTGCCGGCAGATGAGCTGGGAGTGGATCGGGAATCGAGCCAGCGAGGCATTGAGAAATCCCGCTGGCCTCCAAGGGCTCCCTACCTCCCAGAAGGCATCGATCATCGAGGAGAGCGTCCGGATGCTGAGAGCCGCGATAGGCAGACGCGGCAGGCGCGTGGTCAACATCTATGGCGCCGCTCAAGTGCCCGTCTATCCTGGCGTCTACTTGTTCGTCTTGGGCGAGGGCGGAACTCCCTCTGTCAACGAACTGAGCATCGAGTGGCCCTTTCCCCAGGACCCACAGGAGTTCATAGAGCTGGGGCAGGACTTTGAAGACTGGCTGCAGAGACAACCCTCCCACGTGTCTTCACCTCCCCCCTCCCCCATCATCAGCCGCTAAGGCCATTATCGCATGTCAAAGCAAGAGCTGCTTGAAGACTCGTTGCTTAGCATCAATACCGCCGTAAGGATGTTCCTGAGAGAGGACATCACCCGCCCCTACGCAGCCTGTAAGAACCTCGGTGGCTTTCTGTGGAGCCTGGTGGGCATGTACCGCTGCCGCGCCGTGCTTCACTTCCTTCTGCAGGCGGACGTGGACGGCTACTTCGAGGACCTGCACCGGGGGGCGCTGACGTACCTCACACTCCTCAAAGCCTACTACCAGGGATTCGATGTGGACAGAGCGCGTGTCAATGCCTACACAGATGAACCGCTGTTGTGCGCCATGGCCGCGGGTAACTTCGAACTCGCTCATGAAATCGATGTGCTCATGCCCAAGCAACTGAACGGGCCTGACGGGCAGGAGTTCCTCACTTATACAAACCTGCTGCGTGCGCTGGCCAGCGGCGATGAGCCGCTCACCCTCCGGGCGTTCCAGGAGTTTCAGCGCACATGCACCGGCAAGTTCCGGTTTGATAGGGACATGGCTGTGCTGGCAAGCTTGGTGCACAAGGATGCTGCGGCTTTCAACAAGGGCCTGCTTGAGTACCTGAGCCTGTTCGATCAGCTTTCTCCAGAGGAGCAGCAGGAACTGGATCCCGGCGCCGGCGACATCGACATCAAGGCCCTGGCGCTCATACAGGTGGCGCGGCGAGCTGGCGTGCCGCTGACGGTGGAGCACCGGATGCTGCCTCCGGAGCTGCTCGAGCCGCGCATACGCATACCGCAGGATGGCTACCCGGCCTGGCCTTGAGCGGGGAAGATGTCAAAGGACTGGTTCCGACACCTCGTCTCCTCTACGAATCGTCTGACATCGTTCCTGGGGCCGCGTTTACTCCGCCCCGGTGCGGATCCTCGATACGTCTCGAAGCGGCGGCGCACCAAAGTGCCTTCGGTACTCGCGCGAGAACTGCGAGGGATCGTTGTAGCCGACGCGGAAGCCCGCCGTCGCGGCGTCGAGGTGCTCACCGAGCATCAGACGCCTCGCCTCCTGGAGGCGAAGCGTCTTCTGGTACTGCAGCGGGCTCATCCCCGTCACCGCCCGGAAGTGAAGATGCAGGCCCGATGAGCTCATCCCCACCACCTTGCAAAGGTGTTGGATGCGCATCGGCTGGTCGAAGTTCTTGCGGAGCCATGCGATCGCCCTGGCAACACGATGGGCGCGACCGCCGACAGTGGCGATGTATTGGAGACACGCGGCCTGGCCCCCCACGACAAGCCAGTAGACGATCTCCTGCAGCATGAGCGGTGCGAGCACCTGAGCGTGCTCGGGCGTATCGGCGAGGCGCACGAGGCGCAACACGGCATCGAGCAGCGGCAGCTCCAGGGCGCGGATGTCGAGCCCCTTTGCGGGAGTCGCACCTGTCTCCGGCGACGGCGTTACATTCGCGAGGACGGAGCCGATAAGGGCAGCGGAGAGCGGGATCCGCACGCAGAGGAACGGCGCGGCCTGTGACGCTTCCACGACGCGACCGGTCACCGGAAGAGCGACCGAGTTGAGGAGGTAGGCCGTATCGCCGTAGGCGAGCTCCTCACTGCCGACCACCACGAGCTTCTTCCCCTGCGCGACCACGACGAGCGCCGGCTCATACAGCACGTGCATCGGTCCTGTCGGCTTCGACGTGCGTCCGAGATAAATCGAAGGAAGAGGCGAACGCTCTCCATCATTGGGAACGTGGCGCGCGATGATCGCCGCGAGCTCGCGGCGGGCGTCGGCGAGGGCGGAGCTCGCGGCGCGGGTCACAGATTGAGTCCGCTGGAGAATCATTCAAGACTCCTCGAGGCTCGTTCTATGCGGTGGCCCATGGCGATGCAAGGCAGGGTGCTCGCGGATCGCCTCGTCAATGGAGGCGATTGGAGGATCATCCAAGACTCTTCGAGGATCGTTCTACCTGCTGAGCCCTCCGAGGCGTAGCTTGGAGTCAGCTCTTTCAACGCTCGCATCACGAGACGTCACGTGAGGTTCTCCATGCAAAAGAGAAGGCTCGGAAAGAATGGTCTTGAGACATCGGCTCTCGGTCTCGGAACCATGGGGATGACCATGGCCTACGGTTCGGCCAACAACGACGAGAGCATCGCCACGATCCGCCGCGCCTATGAGCTCGGCATCACGCATTTCGACACAGCAGAGCTCTACGGCAGGGGCACCGGCACCAACGAGGTCCTCCTTGGCAAAGCAGTCAAAGGATTCCGCGACAAGATTGTCATCGCGACCAAGTTCGGGTTCGACATTCCGAACATGACTGCCACGCGCACTCCACTCGACAGTCGGCCGGAGCGCATCCGCCTCGTCGTCGAGAACAGCCTTCGGTACCTGCAGACGGACTACATCGACATACTCTACCAGCATCGCGTCGACCCAGCGGTCCCGATCGAGGACGTCGCCGGAACGGTGAAGGACCTCATCTCCGCTGGCAAGGTGCGCTTTTTCGGAATGAGCGAGGCGGGACCTGCCACTCTTCGGCGCGCACACGCGGTGCAACCTGTCTCGGTCCTGCAGACCGAATACTCACTCTTCGAGCGTGCGGTCGAGCGCGACGTGCTTCCCGTGACTCGTGAGCTCGGGATCGGCTTCGTGCCGTACTCACCTCTGGGTCGAGGGTTCCTGACGTCGACAGTCAAACCTGCCGCCGAATACGAGGAAACAGACATGCGGCGCTGGGACGACCGCTGGCAGGGAGCGAACTATCAAGCGAACGTCGCGGCCGTGGAACAGCTTCGACAGCTCGCAGCCTCGAATGATTTGACGATCGCGCAGCTTGCTCTCGCCTGGCTTCTGGCGCAGGGAGACGACATCGTGCCGATCTTCGGGACCAAGAATCGTTCACGACTCGAGGAGAATGTCGGCGCGGCGAAGGTCTCTCTCTCTGCGTCCACGCTCGCTCGGGTGGCGGAGCTCCTCCCGAACGGAGGTTCCGGCGCGCGCTATTCGCCGGGTCACATGCCCTCCTGGACGTAATGCGGCAACCGCCGGCGGGCATATGCCGACCGAGTTACCCAGTAGCGCCCAGGGTGACGCGCCCCAATTGGTGCTGGGGTGGGCCCGTGGTGCGCTGCGAGAGTTGCAAGGACGAGCTTCTCGTCGCCTTCTCGTGCAAGGGGCGAGGGGTGTGCCCGTCCTGCAACGCGAAGCGCGCGCATGTAACGGCCGTGCACCTGGTGGAGCGGGTGCTGCCGCACGTGCCTGACGGCCCCGGTGGGGTGCGCGCCATTCTGGACGCCCTTCTTGGCCCCTCTTCACCTGCCCGCCTCCCTTCACTGGGCCCCCCATGCGTCCTATCCTCGACCTGCTGGTGGGGGATGTTGAGCGTGAGCAGGCTCCTGTCGACGAAGCGAGCGTAGTCGGCCACGGGGAAGACGAAGAGGATGCCCGAGCCTCTTATCCCGTGGAAGCGGCCCAGGCGGAGGATGACGCCGCGCTCCCACTGCGCGGCTACGCGCACGATGCGGCTGAGGAGGAACGCGGGAATCGCCGCAAGCACGAGGCCCACGGGCAGCGCCACGCCCACGTCGGCGGGGCCCGCGAGCGCTCCGCCCACGAGCGTGAAGACGCCGGTGAGCACCAGCCAGACGGAGAGGAACACCACCAGCCGCAGCAGGCGCCCGAGCGAGACACGCTCACTGGCCGGCTGTGCGTACTTGTGCCGCACGACGTTGACGTACTCCGCCGCCTGCTTCACCTGCTCGATGTTCATCTGGCTCACGCGGGGACTCTCCCTGAGGGCACGTCATTATCCCTATCTGCGAGGACCCATCATGTTCTGCGCGAGACAATTGCACCCGCGGTGAAGGCTGGGATAATATCGGGCGCTTGGCTGAGCCTTTTGAGCCGAGGTGGTGCCATGGGCATTTCACGGCGACTCACGCGGATACCCGCACTCCTGCGGTTGCTTGGGGTGGTTCTGCCAGTGCTCTCGGGATGCAGCATCAACCATTACCAACCCAGCCACTTCCAATTCACCACCATCGTCGAGAAAACCGAAGCAGGACCGGGTGGCTGGCGGGCCGCGTGCATACATGCGACCGTAGTCAACAAATCGACCCTGGAGCCTTATTTCTGCCAATTCGGCGTAGGAATGCCCATCGAAACTGAGACATTCGGGTTGGTATCCGAGCCGCTTGCCCAGCGAATCGCTGCCGATTGTGCCAACGAGGCTTTGAGGGAGGTGATCGCCTCCCCCTCCTCTCCACTTCCTGGCCTCGTCTGCAGGCAATTCACGAACACGTTTCACGTTGTTCTGAATCGCGCCGTGCTTGGCTCGAAAGTGACGGGCCAGTGCGAAGAGGAAACAAATCCCATCCGAGTTGAGCTCTAAGCCCATGCCAATTTCAGCGGAAGAGTTGCTTTCCATCGTTCGGAACTACTGGCGTTCGGACCATGAGTTTGATGGCAAGTTGGAGAAAAGCCCTGAGCTGAAGAGGTTCCACGCCGCGTGGAAACAAGAGCTCAAGAAGCTGGATCAATGGCGCGTGCTCGTGCGCGAGCTCAGGGCGGCGCTTCCGCAATTCCATATCGGACATATCACGGCCACCTCTACTTCCTGTTTCCGCTGTATCGTGTATACGGATCTGCAGCCTGTGGAGGCGAGTCATGAGGGTGGGCCGCGGGAGCGCCGCTGGGGTGTTGTCGGCTGCCTCAGCATCCTGGCGCCTGTCTATACAGTTTATGGCCTGCACTATGACTACAAAGGTAAAGACGTGATCGCCCGTAAGGTCTTTTTCGATCCGCTTCCGCCCGAGATGCAGGTGCCTGCGGAGGTCGTTGGCAGGAAGATCGAGGCGATGTTCGGGGCTGAGGCCCTTCCTCGCGAGATCGCCGAGACTCGAATCCCACTCATCGTGGATCTGCTGGAACCGCCTGATACCACGCTCTTTCATGCGCTCTTCGCGACTGATCCTGAAAACGTGCCTTTATAGCGAGCCTCGAGGAGCCCCCCCCCGCGGGCTCCTTGGTACGCCCGTCAGCAACCCCACCCACGCGTCAGCGCTGCTTGAGGCCTTCGCGCCAGGCGAAGGCAGCGGCCTGGGTGCGGTCTTCCACCTGGAGCTTTCCGAGGATGTTGCTCACGTGGGACTTCACCGTCTTCTCGCTGATGCCCAGCCGCCGGGCAATGTCCGTGTTGGTGAGGCCGTCGGCGACCAGCAGCAGCACCTCCCGCTCCCGCTCGCGCCCTCAAGTGCTCATCGACATCGACCAGAGAGCCCACTTCGCCAGCAGCACCATGTGCTGCTGGCGAAGGTGGCCCGCCGCGTCAACGACGATGATGTGATGCACCTGCTGAAGATGGTGCTGAAGGCGAACGGGGAGCGCGGAGTGCCGCAAGGGGGAGTGCTGTCGCCCGTGCTCAGCAACCTCTACCTCAACGAGGTGGACCGGATGCTGGAGCGGGCCCGTGAGGTGACGAGGGAGAAGGTGAGGACGCACGTGCAGTACGCGCGTTACGCCGACGACCTGGTTGTCCTCGTGGACCCCACCCGCGGATACGCGTGGCTGGAAGGAGCGGTGGTCCGGCGGCTGAGGGAGGAGCTCGGCAAGCTCGGTGTGGAAGTGAACGAGGAGAAGAGTCGCGTCGCCGACCTGACCAAGGGAGAGGCGTTTGGCTTCCTGGGGTTTGAATTCCGCCAGATACCCACGAAGACGGGGAAGAGGCGACCGCGGTATGTGCCCAAGCTGAAGAAGCGCACGGCACTGCTGCGCAAGCTCAAGGAGGAATTCCGACGCCACGTGTCCCAGCCGGTGGACCGGGTGATACGAGTCATCAACCCGATTCTGAGGGGCTGGGTTGCGCACTTCCGCTGAGAGCCTATAAACGGGCACGAAGCCGGAAACGGCGGATACGGCCAAGAGCAGCCTGCACACCACCGCGCCAGCCCTCGACCCTACCCACTCGCGGCATCCGCTTCTTCTTCGGCTCCTGCCTGACCGCTGCCTCAGGTGCCACGCTCGCCCCCCTCACTTGCTTGGGGGAACCTGAAAACGTATGAATCCGAGCACGCCACAGTGAAAAATTCCCAACGTGATGCTAAGTCTCTTCCTAAAATCTCCCGGGGAGTGAGTGTTTGGATCCACGGAGTCATCACGAAGTTGCGACCCATGCCACATTGGAAAAACGAGCAACTGCAACTGCTGCTTAACGAACAGGAACCCCAGAAACTCTTCAAGCTTGCCGTTGAACTGGTGCAGGGCCTGGAGATGACCTATCTCGGCCTCACCCTGCACTTGCAGGTCTCCGCCCATCCCCCTCAAGTCGTCCTGTACAACAACTACCCCACTGAATGGAACGCCCGCCTCCAGGACGCCGACTTCTTCAGGCAGGACCCGGTCGCTTCCCTGTGCCATCGTTCCACGCTTCCGGTGCTCTGGCGCGATGAGCTATACCGCGAGGTGCCGCATTTCCGTGAGGCAGCGTGCAATCACGGCTTGCGCCATGGCTGGACCCAATCCGTGCAGGACCTGCGGCACAACGAAAGCCAACTGAGCGTGGCCAGGGCTAGCGGCGAGATCGGCACCGCCGAGTTCTACGAGAAGAGCTCCCAGGTCCTCTGGTTGTGCAACACCTTGCATACCCTAATCAGCGAGCATCACCTGTCCCTCCTCGCCCCGGAGCCAAGCCTGAGCGAGCGGGAGTTGGAAGTCCTCAAGTGGTCTGCCGCCGGCAAGACCGCCGAGGACATCGCCCACATCCTCTCGTTGTCGACCAGCACCGTGAACTTCCACATCCGCAGCGTGATCACCAAGACCAACGCGGCCAACATGGCCGGCGCCATCGCCATCGCAGCCAACCGCGGACTCCTCTGACAGCGGGTGCCCCGGTTCTTCGCCTGTGCCGGGTGTGGAGGCAGGCGCCGGACATTGGGGCGGCTCGGTGGGCATGGGCAACCATCACTCCAGATTCCGGGTGGAGACATCCTTCCACCCAGGGCTGGTCATGATTTCGGGGTTGTCTCCCGCGAAAGCCGCCCTGGCGGCCGGGTCATCCTTGAGCTGATAGGACATCCAGGCGGTCAGGTAGCCTCTGTGATTGTTTCCGTTTCCTTGAATGGCGTTGTGGTTCGCGTCGATGGCCATCGCCATGGCGGCTGGCAGGGTGGACGGCGCGTTGTCGTAGGCGCGCTTGTTGCTCGAGCGCGGTGAGATGAGCCCATCGCCTGTTCCTCCCATGATGAAGAAAGGAACCGAGATCCTCGAGGTCTCATAGACGTCTTCCGGCTCGCACCAGTGGAGCGCGGGCAGCGCGATGGAGACGACGGTCTTGATGAGCGCTCCAGCGGCGAAATTGGTATGGGCGTTGATGGCGCCGGTGGAGCCCTGGGAATGGCCCGCGATGCCCAGCCGGGTGGGATCGAGCCTTCCGTGGAAGGTGCTGCCCGAGGTGTCGTTCTGCTCGGCCATGTATTGAGCCGCTGCCACCAGCTCCGCTCCCGTCCCGGTGGAGCTGGAGTAGGTATCGATGACGACGAATCCCCAGGTGGCGAGATGGGTCAGCAGACCGTCGTAATCCTGCGGGAGTGCGTAGCTCCCATTTCCCCAGACGATGATGGGATGGCCGGAGGTGAGCTCCTTGGGATGGTATATCTTGTAGAGCTTCTTGCCCGAGCCATCCTGGATGTCCAGGGTGGCGGCCTCGGATGGCCCCGTCTGGGCATACATGGCTTCAATGGGCGCCATGACGGGTGGGGGAGCACCGCATGACGCGAGGAGCATCGCCATCATGCCCAGACAGGTGTTCGCCAGGAGCTTCGTCTTCACCTTGTCCTGGTTGCTGCAGTCCTTCATCGCGATGCACCCCGATCGGCCCGACTTCTCCACGAGTGCATCAGGGTAACATGGACGAGGGCCCGCACTTCACCGAAGTCTCACCTCGTTGGCTTTCAGGCTCGGACGCGCGCTCCACACCAGTTCCCTCAAGCGGGGGCGGAGCCAGGGCTGGAGGAGGAGAGCCCGGCCCTGGCTGCGACGGTGGAGTCGACGAAGGAGCGCACGCCGCGATTGGACTCGCGCGGGTGAAGCACCTCGACACGTCCCAGCGGCTCCGCGGGCGCCTCCGTTAGGCGATGGTCACGGAGCCGGCCTGTCCGGCGTTCCCGCCACTCCGGAACGTGACGTTGGTGGCACCCGGGGCAGGCACGCTGCTCGCGCCGCCGCCGCCTCCTCCTCCCCCTCCAGCGTGCGAGTCAATGTCGGCCTGTCCGCAGCCGCCGCCACCACCAACCGCGCCGCCGCCGCCTCCTCCTCCGGCCCACCCGTGGTTGTAAATCCCGGTGGTACCGCCGCCGCCCCCAGACCCAGCCTTGGTGCCATCGGCCGGGTGCCCGGCGCCGCCGGGCGTATTGGGCATGGTGGGGACCGTTCCTCCCTGGCCGTAGCCGAGACTGATGTTGCCGCCTCCGCCCCCGCCTGTCCCCCAGGCGGAGCCTCCGCCGCCGTTCCCGTTGCAGCTCGTCGCCGAGAGCACATGGCTGCCATCGGCGCCCCCTCCGCCGTTGCCGCCGATGTAGCCACTGCCGCCTACGCCGTTGCCTCCTCCCCCACCGCCGCCGGCGATGAGCAGGAGGGTGGACCCGAGAGAGAGCTGCGTGGCGCCGCCTCCGCCTCCGCCGAAGTGGTCGGCCTTCCCGTCGCCGCCCCCCCCCCCGCCGTTGCTGCCGGGTGCACCCCACGGGGCCTTGTTGCCCGGCGGGACACCGGGCCCGCCCGGGCCGCCGACCGTCACGGTCAGCACCTGACCGGGCTGGACGGGGATCGTGGCCGTGACGCTGCTGCCTGCGCCACCCTGTCCGCCGGTTCCACCGCCGATGCCGCCGCCGCCACCGACGGCGGTCACGGTGATCGACTCGGTACCCTCCGGGACGGTGTAAGTGGTTGTACCGGGTGTTGTGATCTGAAAGCTCATGGGTCGTTTCCTCCAACTGCGTATGGGACTGCGGGGTATGGCTTCTTCCGACTTGTCGGAAGTCCTGAGCAGCACGGGCTCATGGGTGGTGATAGGGAATCGGCACGCCCGGCGGAGTCGCGGGCGTTTGCGGGGGCGTGAAGCACACGTCGGGGAAGGCGCAGACCCGCGATTGCGAGAGCCTTACGAGGCGTTGCGGACAGCGATACCACCTTCCGGGTGGACGGACTCCGGGAAGGTGCGGTCGGCGGTCGGAACGGGCTTCAGGAGACTGATTCCGATGCCGGAGGCGATGTCCCTGTTGATCGGCACCCCGAAGAAGGTTCCGTAGGCCTGAATGTGCTGGGTGAGCACAGTCTGCTCGAAAGCGGAGAGGTTCGGCACCTCGGCTGGCGAATAGCCCGAGCTGAACATCGTGTCGGGCAGGCGCGCGTAGGTCATGCCGGGCAGGCTGTACAGATATTCGACCAGCGGCACGACGCCCCCCTGGGCTGCCTTGCTCAGCGGGCCGTAGAGCGACTGATCCAGGAGCGAGCCCCACAAGATGTCGTTGGGCGTCGTCGTGGGCTGAACCTTCATGATGTTTGTCCAGGCGTGCGGAACGGCGTCGAACTCGTTCCAGATCAACGTATTCCAGAAGCCGTAGCTCGGGTTGACGCCGGTGATGGAGAGCTGCTGGAAGGCCTCGGCGAAACCCGCCCTGAAGCCAGCATCGCCCGGCGAGGGTCCGGCCGTCGGCAGGACGTAGACCGCCTTCCAGGGGCTCGCCGTCGGCTGAGGATAGAGCCACAGTGCCAGGGCCGGAGAGAGCGCACCGCCCAGGCTATGACCGGTGAACACCAGCGTCGCACCAGAGCTGGCGGCGCCCGCCAGGAACGTCTGGAGGTTGGGAGAACCCGCCTGCGAACTGTCGGTGAGCTGCAGAAGGTTGGTGATCCCGAGCGCTGTCCCCAGGGAAACGTTGCCAGCGCTCGACCCCGACGGAGGAGGACAACCGGTCGGCGTAATGCCCGAAGGGAAGGCCACCGTTTTTTTGACGTTCAAGTCAAGTGTGTAGATGTCGTAATGGGACGTGCCGTTCGTCGCGGCTACGCCCACCACATAGTAGTCAATGGCCGTGTTGCGGGCCACATAGAGCGCGTTGTCGACGGTACCAGAGTCATTGTACTCAAACACCGCCGGTCCCCAGACGATCTCCCAAGGGCCGATGTCTCCGACGTCTTTCTGGAAGGCGGCATTGATTCGCTGAGACAGCAACGCCTGCAACTGGGTGGCCGTCTGGCCGGTGACCGAATTCGCGGCGTTCGACAGGATCGACAGGTTGAAGACTGTTTGAACGATGTCGTAACTGCCGCCAGGCGAAACGCTGGGCACGGATTTCATGGGTCTCCATTCCTTTGAGCGACGCTGGGTTGCGGGGAGAGCGCCAAGGGCTGTGTCGCTCTTGTGGATGCATATCCTGGAGGCTCTCCCATGAAATGGAAGTGACGCACCTCACACGCGGCGTGTGAGGTGCGTCACTGTGCCCGGATCGGTCGGATGGACGAGACGGCGCACGAGCTCAGCGGCGTGCGCCGCGCACTTCGATGTTACGGCGCTCAACGCTCGGCACCCTTCGGCCCCATCTGGGGTATCCGCATTCCGCTCTTCCTCGAGTAGACAATCACCTTGAACGGGTTGAAGTTCTGATACTTCTCCATCAGCTTGAGATAGGTGAGCGACTCGACGTGCTTCAGGCGCTCGCTCTCCGGAAACTGATTCCGGGTCCATTCGAGGGCGCTCGCCGCAAGCTCGTGCTTCCCGTCGGCGACCATGCGTTCCACGGCCTTGGCCAGCTGCTCCTCGGATACGCCGAGATAATCGACCAGCATGGAGCCGCGATCGGCACGGCTGACATAGTCGACGCCCTCCAGGTCGGGCTGCCAATAACCGGAGATCTGGTGGTAGAGGCGGTTGATGACGTTCTCGCGCAGGACCAGATAGGGAACGTGGGCGCGCGCGTCCTCGGAGAGGAGCCCGGGTGGGATGAGATTCGCCTGCTGGAGCGCGGTGCGCTCCATGCCGCGCTGGAACGCCGCGAGAACCTCGCCACGAAGCCAGGCAAGATGGGACTTCAGCGTCAACAACACGGCGGGCTCCGCGAAGATCCGGGTCAGGGGCTCATGGCCGTACAGAAGATGCCGGGGGTTCTTCCGCGCGACCACGTCGATGGTGTCCAGCAGGCCGTCGAGGCTTCCCTCCTGGAGGAAAGGCGCGCCGAGGTACGGCATGATGAAGTCGCCGGCGAACATCACCTGATGATCCGGTAGGTGGATGAGCAGCCCGTCGCGGGTCTCCCCGCCCCGCACCGGAATGAACTCGAAGCGCGTGCCGCCGATCCGGAGCTCGGTGTCGCGGTCGATGGTCACGTCGGGCTTGAAGCTCTCCACGTCCCGAATGCTGAAGCGCTCGCCGAAGAACTGCTCGAGGAGGAGAGCCGGCGCGCCCAGCATCAGGGCCAGCTCCTCGTGGTAGTTGTCCCTGGCGTAGATCTTCATGCGCGGATTGAGGCTGCGGAAATAGGCATGCCCTCCGATGTGATCCCAATGGGCATGAGTGACCAGGACGGTGGTGAGCGCGGGCAAGCCGGGTGCGTGGACGCGTAGCGCCTCGTAGGCTGCCTTCGCGGAGTCGGGGCGCGTGCCCGCATCGATGCTGATCAACTCCCTGCCATCGTCGGAGACGACGAAGTAATACTCGGTGAACTCGAAACCCGAGAGTGCGAAGACCTTGCCGGGAACGACTTCGGCGATTCGCTTGGAAGAGAACGTATGGCCCGCCGCCAGATCCAGGCCGTTCGCCATCGTCAGGGTGATGGGTTTGCCGAACTCCGTGTAGCCACTGAGACGCAGGTGTTCGCGGGCTTTCGCTTCGTCGCCGTCCCCGCGGTACAGGCTCGCGAGCTGATAGTAGACCTCGCGCAGCCACCCGGCGTCCGGCGCCTTCTCCGCGTTGGCGAGACACCAGGTCAGGTCTGATAGCGCCGCCTCCTTCTTCCCGAAGAGCGCGGGCAGCTGCGCATGGACGACGCCGGCCATCCACCGCACGACAAAGACGTTGCCGCCCGAGAGGCGCCTGGCCTCCTCGAGGATGGCGATCGTGTCCCGGACCCATCCAAGCCGGCTGGTCACCGCCACCTCGTCCGCATGCCCTGCCCGCAGGACGCCGATGGCGGAGAGATAGAGCGCCTTCTGGACGTCCGACAGGTGCGGCTCGAAGTCCCTCAACAGCACCGAGAAGAACTCCGCACCCTCCCGATGCAGGTGGGCATTGGCGTACTGGCCCATGAGCAAGAAGATCAGCTGGGGATCGGTTGCCGGCCCCGCGCGGTTGACCACCTTCAGATACTCGAGCTCGGGCCGATGCGGCGCGCTCGCAGGCGGGCTCGAGGCTCGGCCCTTTACGACCCATGCAAGCGATGCCCCGGCAAGCACGGTTCCCAGGAGCCAGCGAACAGAGGTTTTCATGATGGGATCCTCGATAATGAACCTAGTGTCCGGCTGCTGTTGATGACAGCCGCGCTTCGCAAGGTGGGTGGCGAGCGCCCGCTGCTTGGATGGCCCCGTGGAGGCCTTCCAGGAACTTGCGCGTTCCGAGGCCCCCCGCAGCGCGGGGCACGCGGTGTACGCTGTACTTTCCCGCTGGATGTCTTCGCCTGCTCTGGTGTGCAGGCCTCAGGAGGGTGCTGGCATACCTGCCCAGTCCACTCGCGCTGTCCGCTCCTTCCTCGTTTCCTGCCGCGCAGCTGCCTGGGGCGCCTCGCTCGCCTCCTCCGCTCCCTCTTGGGGGAACGGTGTGGCCCCGGCAGGCCCGGCGGTCATGTGACGAAGCCGCCGGGGCGTGGGACGAAGAAACGCGAAGGGCGCCGCCCCCATGAAGGAGACGGCGCCCCGGTTTCAACGAGGAAGCATGCGCGCGGCTACGGCAGACGCAGCTTCATCACGAAGCCATCCGGGTTGCCCGTGAGGTTGACGCCCCCGAGGTTGCCCTCCGTGAACCCGCCGAGGTAGGCGTACCCGGAGTCATCCACGGAGATGCCGTGGACGTGGCTGTACTGCTCGGTGCTGCCAGTCCGGGCGAAGTCCTGCTGGGTGAGGTACAGCCGGTTGCCGCTCGTGTCGTACTTGGCGATGTAGCTGTGCGCCATGGAATCGGGGGAGGACGGGTTGGTGAGGTCACCCGAGCCGACACCGCCGATATACACGCCGCTGGCGTTGAGGGTGAGGCTGGTGCCCCACGCACCATTCGGGAGGCCGAACTGGCGCACCCACTGCCGGGTACCGGAAGCGTCGTACTTGACGAGGAACGTCTGGTCCGTGGTGCCACTCGTGGAGCCGTCCATGCTGCCGTAGCTGTAGCCCGTCACATAGAGATTGCCCGCCGCGTCGAGCGCCGAGCCATACAGGTACGAGGAGCCCGCCGCCGCGCCGTACTGCCGGGTCCACTGCTTCACGCCCGCCGCGTTGTACTTGGTGATGAAGAAGTCCTGGGGACCCACCTTCACGTTGCCGTCCAGCGCCTCGTCCGTCCAACCGGACACGTAGACGTTGCCCGCGGCATCGGCGGAGGCGCGCCGCCCGTGCGTGCGCGCATTCGCCACGCCCACCGTGCGCGTCCATTGCTTGGTGCCCGCGCTGTCGTACTTGGTGACGAAGGCATCGCTGACGCCGATGCGCGTGTTGCCATCCAGGTTGCCCTCCGTGGCGCCCACGAGGAACGCGTTGCCCGCGGGGTCCACACCCACGCCATAGGCCTCGGTGCTCGCGCCGGAGGCGCCAATCTGCCGAGCCCACGCCAACGTCCCGCTGGAGCCGTACTTCATCACGAAGGCGTCGTAGCCCGTCCCCGTCTTCGTGCCACCGGCGAGCGCCCCGCTCGTGAAGCCGCCGACGTAGATGTCGTCGGTGGTGCCGGAGACGCGGTTGCGTGCGACGGCGTAGCCGGCCGTCAGGTTGCCCGGCACACCCATCTGCCGCGTCCAGAGGACGTTGCCATTCGCGTCGTAGGCGTGGAGGAACGCGTCCTGGTTGCCCACGAGCGGACCCGGCACGGCGCCGTTCGACATGCCCACGGCGTAGTTGCGCCCCTCCGGGTCACCCGTGAGGTCGTTCACGCGGGTGACCTTGCTCGCGGCCCCCTGGAGGCGCGTCCAGACCGGGAGTCCCTCGGGCGCGCAGCCGATGAACTCCACGTTCCCCAGGGAGATGACCACGATGCCCGGGGTCGGGTCATTGTCGTCGGAGAACGCGAGGAGGTAGATGGAGTACGAGCCGGGATTGGCCACCGTGTACTCACGCCGCTCGTGGCCCGCCCAGCCCGTCTCGTTGGTGCGCGAGTCGACGGCGACGGGCAGCTGGCTGAGCTGGCCATTCCACCCCCACAGCACCCACGACTTGGGTGCGCGCGTGGTGATGCTGCCATTGGAGTAGCGCAGCGCGTACCTGGTGACCCGCCTCCTGCCATCGTTCCATTGGTACGAAAGCGACGCGGTGGTCTGTCCCTCGGCCGAGATCCACATGCTGGTAAGGCTGGAGTCGAACGCCTGCCATGCCGCGTAGGAGCTGCTGAAGTCCCCGCTGCTCCCCGCGGAACCGCTGGGCGAGGTGGCGCTCGTCATCGGCGGCACCAGGCTCATGAAGCAGCCCAGCGCCTGGGCGCGCTCGGCGCTCGGGGCGGGTTCCGCGACCGGCTCCTCCCCCTGACAACCGGGAATGGCCAGCAGGGCCATGGCCCCCGCCAGCAGGGTTCTGCGAAGTTTCTGCGCGACTCTCATGAGAACTCCTTGGGTTCGCGTGCGTCATGCACGGGAGTGGGGCGCTTGTAGGCCATTCCCCCCGGAGCGCCCGGGACGGATGTGACGCAACCGCCGGGGCGCGGGACGAAACCGCCCGCGCGCGGGACGAAACGAGAAGGGCGCCGCCCCCTAAGGAGGCGGCGCCCCAGCTTCAACGAGGAAGCGTGCGCGCGGCTACGGCAGGCCCAGCTTCATCACGAAGCCATCCACGGCCCCCATGCTTCCTATCCTCAGAGGCCGTGTTGAGGGCATGTGACCCAGAGCGGGCTGTTCTTTCCTGTACGGAGGGCCCGGCCTCTTACCCATACCCCACGAGTACGGCGTAAGATGGCCCCGGCCGTTTCAACGGCTCGGCCTCGCCGACTGGAGGACAAGATGGAGTACGCGCTGGATGGATATGGGTACTCGGTAGTGAGAGTGCTCCGCGACATGCTCCGACACAGGCAAAGCGATGGCGAGAAGGTCAACGATTCCTGGGCCGAGGCTCTCTTGCGGGCGATAGAGAGCGGGCGCAGTGAAGATATAATCGTGAAGTCATTGAGCAGGCTCCTGCTGGGTGACGAGCAGCCCGCGTTCGAGCAGCCACCCGAGCTACTCTCGACCCTTCGCTCGCTTGGGCATCACGGGCCTTTGAACGGCCTCGCGCTGCGTGTCGCTTCCGCCGCGAAGATCGCCTTCGACGTTTTCCAGCATACCCTCAAACCGCGCATCGCCGTTTGCTCGATCGAAAAAGGCGATCGAGGTGACGAGCACATGCTCCTGGGCATGTACTCGCCGACGCTGACCGCGGACGTTCGCGTGGGCGATAGCGTCGCAGCCGGAGTGCTCGTCGCGTTGCACGGGGAGCCTGGAGGAGGTGGCTGCCGGCTCGAGGTGCTGCCGCGGATGTACCGCAAGGTCTGCCAGAACGGCGCTATCGTCTTCCTGGAGGATGCTCGCTCCCACGAGCTCCACCTGCACCGGCACCTGCTCTCCGAGGCGGTGGAGCCGCTGGCTCACGTGCTCGAGCAAATGATCCGTGCCTGCTTCGATGCGACGGTGCTCGAGCCGGCCGTCGATAGCTTCCAGCGGAGCGCGAACGAGCCCCTCGGGGACGGGGGCCTCGCGGAATCGCTCGTCAGCGGCTTGAGCCCCGGGGTGATGCAAGCAGTGCTCAACCGCTACAGAACGGAGGGAGACTTCACCCGCTGGGGGCTCTTGAACGCCGTCACAGCCGAGGCACGGACCGCCCCGAGCGGCCTCTTGCTGCAGCTGGAGCGGCTCGGCGGCGAGCTCGCCAGGCAGTCGGTTGCCATGCGCGTGCACACACCAGGCAATGCCTCGCTGCCATACTCGAAGAAACTCACCGCTGCCTGAGCCGCCGCGGCGGTGGGCGAGGGACCACCTGCGACACCGTGGCCTCTCGCCTCCGCTACCCCTTCGTCCGGGCCGCACCCGGTCGATCAACTGAACGTGCCGCGGTAGGGCTCGGCCGCGTCGTCGCGTGTGTTCAGCTCGAACATGACGCCGCCCGGCGCGCGGCAGAAGAAGCGGGAGCCGCGTTCATGGCTGATCACCGGCGTCTCCATCGGCACGCCGTCGGCAGCCATCGCGGCGTGCAGCGCTTCGACGTCGGCCCGCGTGGGCAGCTCGAAGCCGACGTGGAAGGTGGTCGGCCAATGCGGCGCGGCGTCGCGCACGTTCTCGATGACGACGTCGAAGCCGGGCCGCTTCAAAATCCAGTGCAACGGGCTGTCCAGCGCGATCGAGAAGCCGAGGTACTTCGCGAAGAAAGCCGAGGTCTGCGCGGGGTCGTGGGACGGGAAGCTCAGATGGTTGAGCTTCATCGGGGCGAGCGTTGGGGTCATGGAAGGCTCCTCTCAGGGGGAGGGCGAACGGCGTGTTCGCGTGCCTTCATATTCAGCGGCGGGGTGCTTTCGGCCTACTCGCATCCGGCGCACACGGGCGCGCCGGTCGCTCACCGCCGATTGCTCACATTCGCGCGATGCCGAGGTAGCCGAACACCGCGGCGCACAGGCGCCGCTGCAGCGCCGCGGCGTCGGTGTCGCCACGCGCGCCGGCCGCATCGGTCAGCGCGCGCACGAGCTGCCCGAGATCGTCCGCGGCGACCTCCACGTCGGGCTGCGGCGGCAGGTCCGACCGCAGCAGGATCTGGAGGATCAGCCGGGCGAAGCCGCTATTGCCGTCCAGCGCCTCGCGGGTTTCGGGCCGCTCCTCCTCGACGTCCAGCAGCCTCGCCAGCTCCGGCCGGCCAAGCTGCTGGCGCACGGCCGCGCCGATCAGGTGCTCCAGCGACTCACGGCCGGTCGGCGCCGCGAGCGCGGCCAACACGTCGTCGTGGAAGCGCTCCTTCTCGCGCCGCATCAGCGCGATCAGCAGGGCGTCCTTGCCTGGGAAGTACTGGTACAGCGAGCCGATGCTGACGCCCGCGCGCTCGGCCACCGCGTTGGTGTTGAACGCAGCGAAGCCCTGGGCTTCCAGGAGCTGCGCGGCGGCCTCCAGGATAGAAGCCACCGTCTCGACTGCACGCGGCTGCGTGGGCTGCTTGCGCGGGCGCAGCGGCGCAGCGGCCGGTGCACCCTTCGCGCTGCGCGCCGTCCCGCCTGGAGGGAGCTGTGTGCCTCCGGGCGGCCGCGCCTGCATCCGTCGCGTCCTATTGGGGTCGCCTTGGGCCATGTTCAGGTGGAGCCCATTGTATCAGGTCTGCGCGAAGGCCTGATCGCGAAGCTCAGCACCGGGCCGTTCCAGCCCTCGGTCACGTCCGTCTCAGCGATGTCCGCCACATCCGGATGCGTCGCCACCGCCATGCGCCAGAAGCGCTGCGCGGCGACATTCTTGCGCGTGACCGCCGCCGCCCACGTCCCCGGCCAGCGCGAGAAGATTTCATGCGCCGCGCGCAGCCCCACGCCGCCGCGCCGGTGTTTCCGCGCCACGAAGAACTCCGCCATATTGCGGTCCGGTGTGCCGCCCAGGTGCGAGGTGCGGTTGAGCAGCGCAAAGCCCGCGATATGCCCGCCCACCCGCATCAGCAACGGAATGTGGTCCGGCTCGCGCCAGTAAGGCTCGAGCGGATACTCCGGAAACCGCCCCAGCGCATCGAGCTCGCCGCGCGCCTCCCCCGCCCACAGCTCGGAGAAGTCATGCGTGTAGAGCTGCATCATGTTGGCGATGGCCGCCCGCTCATCCGCCGAGGCGATGCTGATGTCGAGATCGCTCATGCCACGGTCTGTGCCAGCTTGCGCCGCGCCGATCAACATGGCGTGTGGAACTCGCCCGCCACGCGCGTTGCAACAAAATCCGCGTTGCCTCGGCGCCTCAGCACTCCGCAGCGGCGGCCCCGGGGAGTCCTTTGATACCTTCCCTGGTTCGCCCAAGAAGCGGACGGGGAATACCCGACCCGGGGCCGGGCCTTCCGTCCTCTTCTCGAACACCCTCCGGATGAAGCGTCGGCTCCGGAACGGGCGCTCGGAAGCGGTATGGCCCTCCCCCTCACGAGCAGGGGAAATCGACGGCATGCGCCGTGCTCCGCTCATCCTCACGCTTCTCCTGGTGGTTGCCTGCGGCTGCCGGAAGCAGCCTGCCCGTCCCCCTCCCGAGGAGGCCCCGCCTCCCGTGGAGGCGCGCCCGCCGCCCCAGACAACACCGCCGCCGGATGCAGGCCCAGCGCACGAGAGGGACCACGAGGCCACGGGAGGAATAGGAGGGATGGGCGCCGAGAAGCAATCCGAGGCGAAGAGGCAGCCGAAGGTCGTCAGGCCTGGCGACATCAGCCCGGAATTTCCCTGGCCTCCACCCGCTCCCAGCGCCTCCACCACGGTTCCAGGGAAATTCCTGCCAGCCCCCACCCGGGGCACCACGCTGGGACAGGTCGCCGATCGTCTGTCGAATGCCCTGCTGGCCGAGGGCTACTCCCAGCAGGCCTGGTTCCGGATTCCCCAGGGCTTCGCGCTCGTCACCCAGCTCGAGCAGATCCACGCGGATGGGACTCCGGTTCCGCCACCCGATCGGTGGGGGGACAGGCTCAGGCCGGAGAAGATTCGCAACCTGAGGGACTATCTGATGGGCCTGTTCGTGGCGCCCGCGGGCCGCTTCCGGCTCATCGTCTTCCTGGTCACCAGCGCCACCGTGCCCCGCGGAGCGCCGATTGGACGTGAGGAGGCCGAGCAATGGCTCTTGTCCGGCACGCTCGAGTTGGATCGCGCCATGCGAGCGGAACCCTATACGCTGGATCACAAAGTCCTCGTGTTCATCTATGAATACGAGAAGCCCTCATCCTCGGCGCGGGCAGACATTGTCATGCCCAGCGCCCTGTCGGCGTTGGAGCACCTGAAGGCCGCGGGAATCACCAACGCCCTCCAAGGTCAGCCATGAGCAGCATCGCCTCACCCGACACAGGCAGCACCGCGACTCCTTCTCGCCCCCACAGGCGGCCCGCCGTGCCGCGCAGGATGCGCCTCTCGGACTGCCAGCGCCGGCTGCTCCTCGTCTGGTACATCGGCGCGGCCCCCACCGTCCTCGTGCTGATTGCCCAGACGCTCCTGAGCCTCTACGAGGGTTATGGGTTGAACGCGAATGAGGTGTGGGGTTGGTTCCTGCCCACCGTGATGCCGACCCTGCTCCTGGTGACCGGCATCGTGGCCGCCGAGGCGCGCAATCCCTCTCCCCAGCAGCAGACCGTCGAGCGTTACTACTTCCGCCTGGCCTTCGGGCTCTCGCTCTTCTACCTCGTCGTGGTGAACCTGATCCTGCTCGCCATGCCCTTCATCCTCCAGCAGGTCGACGAGGCTCAGGACATCATCCTCTATCTGAACAAGAGCAACCTCTTCCTCGGTCCGGTCCAGGGGCTGGTCGGCGCCGCGATGGGAGCCGTGTTCACCTCGACGAAGTGAGCCCGCTCCGCCGCGCCTGCCACTCGGGCCGCTCCCCCAAGCAGGGGCGAAGCTAGAGGACGAAGTGCTCTCCGAGGAGCAGCTCGACGACTGGCGGCGCCGCCTGGCGGAGACCCACTAGCCGGGTGCCGGGTTGGCTGAAAGCCCGCAGGCCGAGCGGAGCGTCCCCTCCCCGCCTTCCCGGAGCAGCGGGCCCCTGCGTCCATGGAAAAACAAGTCCGGCAGATACTTCTCTGGCAAATGGCAATCAGAGGGTATGAGGAACGCCCATGAGCGACGAGCGCACGCCTGCCGAGCCCGAGGTCATGGAGCCCACGTTCTGGCGGAAGAACGGCTGGACGGCCAGGGTCATCAAGAACGAAGAGGACGACGGCTGGGCCGTGGAAATCCGCAAGCAGGGGCTCGCCGAGCCCGTCCTCATCAGTCCGTGGGTGATGGGCCGCGATAAAAAGAACCCCAAGCCCTTCGATGCGACGGCGTTCGCGACCTTCGTGAAAACGGCCTCGGAGGTCCTGGACCGCTCCGCGCGACAGCGCGACCAGGCCATGACCAAGAAGCTCTCCATCGCCTGGGAGGGCCGCTGGTACGAGGTTCGGCTCGAGATCGTGGCCGATGAGTATGAGCCCCACGCACTGCTCTCAGCCGTCGACGACGCTGGCGCGACCGTCGCGAAGCATCGCGTGCCCGTGAACTTCAAGTTCAACAGAGACGTCGCCAACGAGTGGGTGCGCGGCGGCTTCTGCGAGCCCTGAGATGACTCTCCTCTGGCGCGCAGGGGGTCGCGCAGCCCACGGGGAGGAGGAGGGCCTCGGAGCTTGAGCGCATGCTGCCCCGGCTAGCAGTTGCGGACAGGCCTGTCGACAGGACCTTGCCAGCGGGTGAGGGATTTGTCATGGGAACCGAGTCCCGCGCTGTGACGCCTTTGGGGATGCAGCGGCGGCCGCACCCCGGGGGGAGACAGGGGCGGCGAACAGGGTGTGCCGTCCGAGCCATCGCTCTACTTGAGCGCGCCGTTGCCGTTCGTCCGTCCCAGCACCTTCAGACGCCTGGCCGCGTTGGCGTGCGTGGGCTCCAGGGTCAGCACGTGCTGGTAGGCCTTGATGGCCAGTTCGGTGTCCTTGTTGACTTCATACGCTTCGGCCAGGCTATCGAACGTATTACTGCTCTCCGGATGCAGGAGGGTATTCAGCTTGAATATCTCGATGGCTGCCCTGGGGTTCTTGTGCTTGCGCAGCAGTTCATAACCCCAGAGGTTGATCTGCACTTCACTCAGCTCGAATTTTGGATCGCGCTGGTGAAGGGCCTGATAGACCTCATGCGCATGTTCGAAGCCACGCTTGGCCAAGTCGGCGGCCATCGTTGCCTGCGTCGGTGGCGCTCCGGTGGAGCGGCGCGCGTCGACCGAAATCATGTGCGGCGGCGCACCATTCTTCACGCCTGAATTGCCGAGGAAGGCCAGTCCCCCCGCATCGTTCTTCAGATAGGCATTGAGGAACTGAAGTACGTAGCGCGCCGTCCAGCTGTAGGCCAGCGAGACCTCTTCCAGTGAGTAATCCGCGAACGCATCCGCCGGCATCAAACGCAGATAGGTCGACGAGAAGTTGGGATGCACCATCGGATGCATCGTGACGATATAGACGTCCGAGTACTTCAGGTTGTTGAGAACACTGTTGGGGGACGCCTTCCCGCGCGCGATCAACTGCTCCAGCGTGAGGGGCTGCGCCGCCATGTACAGCATCGGCACCGCCACCCGCGAGGGAGTCACGTATCCAGCCGCGTCCACCAGATTCGGGAAATAGCGCACCGAGCCGTCCAGGTTGACCAGGGCCTTGATCCGGCTGTCGCGCGCCGCCGCGAACACGTTCGAAATGCCGCCCCAGCTGAAGCCCATCACGGCGATTCTGCGGGTATCGGCCTGCGGCAAGGCGTGCGCATACCCAATCAGGAACGAGATGTCCGCCGCCTGGGTCTCGATGCCTTCGACATCGTCGGTCATCGCGCGCGTATGTGCGCCCATGTCCGGGCTGGCGATCACGATGTACCCCTGGCTGGCGAGAAACTCGCACAGGTCGGCATTCTCGGCCGAGGACGCATTGAAACTGGGCGCGTAGATGACCACCGGAAACCGGCCGGCTTCCGGCGTCGCGTCGCGCACCGCCCACATCGGACGGGTGGTCGCCTGGAGCAACTCGCCGTCACTCAGGCCGGTAATGGACCTGGCCCACACGGCCGTCTCGGCGGTGATCTCGGCGTCGCTCCGGCCGAACACTTCCTCGGTCGCGGACAGACGCAGATAGTCGTTGAAGACCACCGGTGTCCCTCCCTTCGAAGCCGGATACCAGATGACCGTCTGGATCGGCCGTGCACGCTCGCCTTGGGTGGGCAGGCCGGTGACCAGGTCGATGTCGCCCTTGTAGGCACGCGAGTAGTCGTACTGGTGCACGACGCGCAGGCCGACGCCGTGGGCACCTCGCGCATTGGAGAAGGTGAAGTTGGACGCGGCGTGGGCGAGCGACGCCGCACCGCACAGGAGCAGAACTAGAAGTGAACGCATCGGGTCCTCGGTGGGCACGCTCCATATCGCAAAAACCGGGCGCGCACCCGGGGCGTGGCGGAGGATGGCACACGGGACTCACTGCCTCGTGTCAGGGCCCTGTGCTCCCCGATGCGCGCCTCGCCTCCGTGCGAAGGCCGACAGCGCGGTCCAGTATCGGGGTGCTGTTGACGCAGCGGATGAGGGATTCTCCGTCCGGGCCCGCCGCCTTCGTGGACTTCTGGCGCTCGGCCTACGAGGCGCTCCAGGGTTGAGGAGCGGCTGCGTCGCGATGCTTTTTTAGCATCTCTCCACGTGGAGGGCGTGTGGCACGGTGAAGCGTTCCCTCACCCAGGTGCCACATGCCTCCACGCTCCTACCGTATCGACGTACCGCAGGACGTCCTCACCGACCTGCATCGCCGCCTCGACAACACTCGTTTCCCCAATCCACTACCCGGTGGCCCGTGGGAGCACGGGGCGGAGCTCTCCTACGTGCGCGAGCTGTGCACGTACTGGCGGCACCAGTACGACTGGCGCCGGCACGAGGCCGAGCTCAATCGCTACCCTCAATTCATGTGCGAGGTGGATGGCGTGGACATCCATTTCTGGCATGTCCGGGGGAAGGGGCCGTCTCCCCTGCCCTTGCTGCTGACCCACGGCTGGCCCGGCTCCATCTACGAATTCCATCACCTCATCGGCCCGCTGACGGATCCGGCGGCGCACGGGGGAGACGCGGCGGACGCGTTCGACGTGGTCATCCCCTCGCTGCCCGGCTACGGCTTCAGCGGGAAGCCGCGCGAGCCGGGGTGGAATGCCTCGCGAGTCGCCGCGGCGTTCGATCGGCTCATGACGGAGCACCTGGGCCATCCGCGTTATGGCGCACAGGGAGGAGATTGGGGATGCATCGTCTCGACGATGCTCGGGGTGGAGCATGCGGAGCACCTGGTGGGCATCCATCTCAATATGGCGTTCGCGGGGCCGCCGCCCGGAGAAGAGCAAAGCGAGCTGGCGCAAGCCTATGGCCAGAAGGCGGCGGCGCTCCTGGCGACAGAGCTGAGCCACACTCAGGTCCAGAGCACCAAGCCCATGTCCCTGGCCATCGGGCAGAGCGACTCACCCGCGGGGCTCGCCGCGTGGATCGTCGAAAAGTTCCGGACCTGGAGTGATTGCGGTGGGGAGCTGGAGCGAGTGCTCTCCAAGGACTGGCTGCTGACCAACCTGATGTTCTATTGGGCGACGAACAGCGCCGCGAGTGCGGCCAATCTGTACTACGAGACATTTGGCGTGCGGCACGTGGATCAGCGCAGCCCGGTGCGGGTGCCCACGGCGGTGGCGGTGTTCCCCAAGGAGATTCCCCTGCCCCCTCGGCGCTGGTTGGAAGCCCGGTACAACCTGAGGCGCTACACGGAGATGGCACGGGGAGGCCACTTCGCCTCCGTCGACGCGCCCGAGCTGTTCCTCGAGGACGTGCGAGCGTTCTTCCGGGAGATTCGCTAGGGACACTCCCGGGACCTCAATAACTACCCCTACTCGCCCCTGGCACCGCTCATCAACGAGTGCGTGAGCTGCCTGAACACCAAGGGCTGGTGGCGGGACCTACGACATCGGGGCTCTATTGGGGCGTGGACTCCATCGAGTGGCTGAAGCAGCCCTACGTCTCGTCGACCGGTATCTATCTGCCGGGTCAGCCCTGGGAGGACAACTGGCCTGGAGGAGCGCGATCCGTGTGCCTCAACACCCAGGCCAATGCCGTCATCGTGGTGAGCGGTGGGGCGCCCTATTCCGACAACACGGTGCCCATCACCCGGATGATGGAGCTCCTCAAGGCGAAGGAAGCCAGGCACGACGATGGCTCGTTGCTCAGGTTCGACCCGTCCAGCCCGGACACGAATCCCGACGTGGGCGGCGTGAACTACTGCGATCGGTTCGGCGCCACCAAGGCGGCGTGCGACTACACCGACTACAACTGGCCGGCCGGCCACGGCGTGGGCAACAAGAACTTCATGGATGACGTGGCGTTCTTCATGTCTCACATGGATCTGCGCGACGACATGCCGGGCAAGCAGACGATGCGTACGTTCGTCATCGGCTATGGAGACAGCCACCCCATGCTCAAGAGCATCGCGATGGCGGGCAAGGGCAGCTTCTTCCGTGCGGACAAGCCGGGCGAGCTGCGGGACTTCATCATGTTCGCGCTCGGCCAGAGCCGCATGAACAACGCCTGCTCCGCGCCGTAGCGGCATGGCCCCCTCTCCCTCTGGGAGCTGAGCATTCGCCACATTTCTCCAACTGGAGGAATGTGGCACCGCATTCCGTGACTCGAGAAGTCAGCCCTGAGCCCGCGCGGGCTCAGCGGTACTTCTCGATGAACTGAGTCACCGCGGTGAGGAAGGCCTCGGGCTCCTCGAAGGGTGGCATGTGCGCGGACTTCTCGAAGATGACGAGGAACTTGTGCTCGGGAGGTGTACCCAGGTTGTCATAGGCGTCGTGCGCCATGGCGACCGGGACCGCGCCGTCGTGCCGCCCCCACAGCACGAGTGAGGGGATGGTGATGCGCGAGAGCTTCGGGGACATCTGCAGCGCGTCGTAGAAGGCGTCGTCGGAGAGGAGCTTCTCGAGGACGGTACCGTCGTTCGTGAGCTGGGCCCCCAACGAGAAGGGCGAGAAGAGCAGCAGATCCGCACCACCGCCGGGCGAATTCGACGGATGATAGAAGTAGCCCCCCGCCTTGATGCACAGGCTCTGCCATTTCCAAAGGTTGTCGCTGCTCATCCGCGTCCCCTTCATCGACTCGGCCCACTCGGGAACACCGCGCCACGCGTCCACCTCCTCGCCCGCAGCCAGCTTCCGCTCGGCGTGGACCTTCACGTAGTCGAGCGCGAAGTCCCAGTTCTTCTGCCAGTCGTGGTTGCCATCCTGGTCGATCCATCCGGCCACGCCCTCCTGGTGCTTGAGGAGGTAGGCGGTCCCCAGGGTGCCTCCCCAACTCGGGCCGAAGAGGAAGAGCTTCTGGACATCATGGCGCTGGCGAAGCGTGCTGATGACGGCGTGGGTGTCCGCGACGAACTGCTCGAGAGAGAGCGTCTCGGGTGTGGGGTTGCCCTGGGCCACCCCGGCGGCGCGCTGGTCCCAGTAGACGACGGCGTACTTCTCCTCGAGGGACTCCGTGACGGGCGACACATAGGAGATGCCCGAATCGCCAGGGCCTCCGGCGAGCACCACCATGAAGACACCGGAGTCCGTGTTGCCACGCACCCACACCGGCAGGTCCGCGCCGGCACTGCGCACGAAGAAGAAATCGCCCTCGGTCTGGAACCGGCCGCAGCCAGTCAGGAGCGCGGCGAGCAACAGGGCGACGGTCGCGAGGGTTCTCATTGGAAGCGGACTCCGAGTTGCACGGCCGCATGGGGCAACAGCCGCTGGTTGAAGGGGAATTGACCGAAGAGCGTCATGCGGGTGAAGAGGGCAAGCGGGGCCACCCCATTGCGTTGCAGGTCCCAGCCCAGGCCCAGGCTGGCGGTGGGCATGAGGGCAGGCCTGCCAGCATCCGCGGCCGGCTGCACGGCGCCGTCCGGCGAGACCCCATAGGCCGGGCCTTGCAGGAAGGTGTGCAGGTAACCAGCACCGGCGAGCAGCTCTCCATACAGGCCAAAGGAAGCCGTGAGGCGTCCGCCTACCTCGGCGGAGGCGAAGAGCCCCACGTGGTTGCGCGGATGGACGTAGCCGCCCAGATTGCCCGTCAGAACGACGGCACCGCTGCCACCACGGACCAGGCTCAGCTCCGTCCCAACGGTAAGTCCCGGATGAACGAGCGTCTCTCCAAAGTACGCCACGGTCAGCGGAAGACGCGTCGGCGATTCATCGGCGCGTGCCGGGGAAGAGAGAAGAGCGGCAGCAGCTATCACGGCGGCGAGCGCCAGCCGCGCGGATGGGCGAGACAAGATGGGCCCGAGACGCAGGGGCGTTCCAGCCTGGGTGACGGGTAACTGAAAATCCATGGGTGCTGTTCCTCCTCCCCATGGAACACCGCGGCCCCGTCAAACCGTCACCGCGCTTGCGCGGAGGGCACTGATGAACGCCTGACGGCACGTGCGACTTCGAGGGCGCGTCCGTGTACCTTTGACACCGTCAGGGGAAACACCGTCTCGGGTCTCGGGCGCCTCGGATGCCCAGGCGAACGCGGCCAGGTTGAAGGCCATGCCAGGAAGGAGCCGCAGAAGGAGAGGACGCCGCGAATGGACTTTCGCGGAACTGCTGAGCAAGACGTTCGACTTCGCTATCCTCTTGCCATGAAGACCATCCTGTCCGCCTCTCTCTTCGCCGCGTCCCTCGCCTACGGCCAGCTCCCGGAGCTCGCCAAGGCGTCCGCTGAGGGTCTGCCCCCGAAGAGCGCCGCCAGCATTTGTATAAAGCCGACGGTGCCCGAGAGCGTGGCGAAGAAGTGGCGGGATGTCCAATTCCCCCTGGGCGGCCTGGACGCCCCCATCGTGTCGTGCCACGACAACAAGGAGAAGTTCAAAGTCGGGTACCACTTCAAGCTCTTCGTCGGCCCCGGCACCGACTTCCCCGACGCCGTCTGCAGAATCGACTACCTACACAAGCCCGAGGAGCTCCAGAATGCGTGCTGGAACGCCTGCATCGAGCAGAAGAAACTGTGCGACAAGTCGTTCACTGCGAAAAACAAAGCTGACAGCAAAACGCTCTGCGATGCCCAACTGCTCGCATGCAAGAACGTCAACGACAGGTCACGTTTTCCAATCGTCATCAATGATCTGAATGATAAACTCTGCAAAAATCCCGGCTAACTCTAGCCGCCCGCCCCTCCGAAGCCCCTCGCCGGACGGCCCACACGCCCGGCCGGCGACGAACGGCGTCCCCGAACAGTTCCGCTAGTCGTCGTCCTCCCCGAGGACGCGGAGGCGCTTGTGGCCCACACACCTGGGCGACCGACGTGCCGCTCTGCAGCCACATCTCGCCCTTGGGACCCTCCTCGTTTCGCGCCGGGTCGCGTCCCTCGAGTTCTTTGACACCTCTCGGGAGCCATCCCACGCTTCTCTTGGACAGGGGCTCAACATGAACGAGGAGCAGTGGGAAGAGCAGGTGCGTGCCATCACCCACGAGGTGCTGGCCGGTGTGCAGAACGTGGCGCTCTACACGGGCGGGCCGGGGCACTGGGGGGTGGGGATCGATCTCATCAGTGACCTGGGCCAGGTCTTGGAAAGGAAGATCGTCTCGACCCGGGGCGAGGTGGTGAAGCCCATGCTGGCCGCCCGGCTCGGGCTCTCCGCGAAGATGGAGGAACTCGCCCGACGGCTGGGGGCCTTGGGAGTGCGGCCCGAGGACACTCTGGCTCCTTGGGAGAAGGAGGTGCACGCCATCGCCCGGGAGGTGCTGGAGGCTGCCGGTGAAGATGCGGAGGTACGCCTCGACGAGGCTGGACATTGGAGGGTCGGGCTCGAGGTATTCGACGAAGAGCGGTTCGAGCTCCGTTTCCGGGTGCTCGCCACCACGCGGGGCGACGTGCCCTTGCCGCTGCTCGCCGAGAAGCTCGGGCTCTCCGCGCAGGCGGCGGAGCTCGCGCGGCGGCTGGGGGCCCTGGGAGTGCGGCCCGAGGACACTCCGCTTCCCGAGGAGGAGGCCGCGATGATTCCCGAAGCCGTCGAGGCCTTGCGCCTCGGGCTGGATATCGGGGTCCACTCCCTCCCGCGGCTCCTGGATGATTGCTCGCACAGCAGCTGGACCGAGCTGGGAGACGAGCGCGCGCTCCGAAAGGTGCTGAAGGAGTTCTCCCAGGACGTCCGCAAGCGCCTGGAGGAAGAGAAGGCCTGGCCCGAGGTCCTCGAGGCGGACCGGCTGGAGGCCGCCTTCAAGGACCTGCTGGACTCGGGCATCGTGGCGCAGATGGGCGGGGGCAACACGCTGAGCTCGGGCTGGAGCGCCGTCCGGGAAGAAGCGGACGAGCTGCGGGAGCGCGGACTGGAGCTCTGGGGCGCGGCGTTCTTCCACGAGCAGGATATCGAGTCGGCGCTTGCGGGAGGCTCGCTGCACATCGCCTTCGGTGAGCTGGACGAGGAGCCCTCCGACAAGGACGTGCAGACGGGTCAGGCCGTCGTCGAGGCCCTCCGGAAGCATGGCTTCGAGCCAGATTGGAATGGCAGCGCGGACACCCGCATCCAGGTGCTTCCTCGCTTCACCTGGCGGCGCAGGCGCTCGCGAGTCGATACGCTCGAGCACCTCTCGATCGGCACCTTCCCCGCCGACCTGGTGGAGCTGCTCCCCCAGCTACGCACGATCTGGATGCGGGCCGCAGAGCTGTACCTGTATGACCTGGCCGGGATGTGGTCGGACAGCGTCGAGCAGCTCACCCTCGAGTACGACTCCGAGGGAGATGCACTGGAGGCGCTGGCCGACGTGACGGCGCTCGTGAAGAAGCGCTTCCCTCGGCTCCAGACGCTCATCGTCAAGGACCGCAACTCCTTCGAGGAGACCGTCACCCTCTCGGGGTGAGGAGGCCGCCGAGAAGGGTGTCAGACGACTCGGAGGGCGAGAGGTACCAGAACGAGTTCTTCTACATCTTCCCTGGGCTGGACAGGGCCATCAGCAAACACGCCACGCGGTGCGCGCTGGAGCCGCATGGTGAGCGTCCAGGCAGGCCAGGAGTGCCCGCATCCTCAGAGCGGAGGGGCGAGATGGCCCCACTTCTTCCGGCAGAGCTGCAATATCTCATACATGTCGTCCTTGGGATTGATGTGCCAGTCCCTGATCAACCTGCCTTGCTCATCCCACCGCTTCTCCGCTATCCCCACCCCGAGCTCACCGAGCATTTCGTGGATGAGGCGTCCCTGCTCGTCCCACTTGCGCAAATACCCGTGGAGACTTCCATACCAGAGGTTTGCTTCTTTCCCGAGCTGGCCGGAGGGGTACCACGCGCGCTTCAATCCATGCTCGACTCCGTCGAGGTGAGGCACTTCGCTCTGGAGCTTGCCGTCGGGGAAGAACTCGACGGCAATTCCCGTGAAGGGCTTGCCCTCCCAGACCATCAACTGCTCATCACCGATATCGAGTTCATCGTGGAGGACGCGAAGGGTTTCTGTCATGGCAGGACCTTGACTTCTGGGGGGACAATCGCCTCGCAGTTTGGACAAGGCGGTGGAACGCCCTCGATCTTCCTCGGGCCTTTGAGAGTGCGGTTGTGGAGTACGAACTCGGAGAGTTCCTGGGGTTGTACTGGGCGGCCCAGCGCCGCCTCGCGTTCAAACAAAGCTCGATTCAAGGCGACGATTTCGGAGTGTGAACCCGGCTTCCCTGCGCGCGGCGGCGTGACTCCCCCCGTTTTTTCGAGGTAATCAGCAAGCCTTTTCTTGAGGAGCGGATGCAGGTTGAGAAGAGGCTCCTCTTGATTGAGCCCAAAGAACGTCCTTCCCGTCCGCGTGTCGAGAACGCCCGTCAGGACAGGGCCGCGCTGCTCAAGCGAAAGCACCTCGACCATATGAGCGGCGCGCAGGCGGACTGCCTCGACGAAGGCACGCTCTACCTCCGGTGTCATGTAAGGCGCGGAGCTCCCTCTTGCAGACAGCGGATGGGCGAGGCCCATCGCCCTCTCCACGGCCACTCCCACCGCCAGCGCAGCGAAGAACTCCGCCGCTGCTCCGAGTCGGAACACGTCTTGTTGCGTGAACATCTCCTTGCCGCTGCCTACCTGCCAGCCCCGCTCCAGCGCGAAGTGCAGCGGGTTGGAGTCCCTGAACAACCCGTACAGGCCCAGGTGCAGCCGGATGGTGGCGGGATGCGACCACACGTAGTGGGAGACAATGCTCCTCCTGTTCGCGAAGTGGGCGTACCGCTGTGCCACATCCAAACCTCTGCCGAAGAGTTGCTCCGCTTCTCGAGCTTCCTTCGGAGTCAGATTTCCGGGGTCGATCGGTGGCCGCATGCGCAGGGGAGCGGAGACGGTAGGAGAGGTCATGGCCTGAAGATACTCGCGCTCCCAGTAGGAGAGCGGGTGAAGCCACTGGTCGGGATGGGCCCCGGGCTCCGAGCCCCACCAGGCGGCCACGTCCCCAGGCTTCCCCAGGCGGACGAGTTGCTGGATCACATCGCGCCCGCTGAAGACACGGACCCCCTCGGCCGTTGGCGCTTCGGGTTGGGGGGAGTCGCCCCCATGGCTGACTCGCCTGATGGAGAAGGTCGCGGAGCGGGCGGGCGGGGCTTTCGTCTCCGTGCGCAGGCCGATGGAACCGGGTAGGCGCCCCCAGCTACCGTCGGGGCTCTGCAGCGGCTGGTCTGACGCAAGGTAGGGTGCCACGGCCTGGCACCAAAACAGCTCGCAACCCTCCGAGTCGCAGAGGGCGAGCACGCTGGTTTCGCCGCACTCGTCCTCCAGGATTTCCAGCCTATCGGCAACGGCTCCCTGCTCTCCTCGGGAAGGCCTCGTCGTCGCGCAAGCGACCAGCAAGCCGCACAGCATCAGGCCTATATAGCGCACAGGAAGTCCTCCGTGGAAACACGCATTCCATGATTTCACGGAAGACTGACAGACTCGCCATGCTGTCCAGTGCACAACAGACCGGCGATGGCCGCGGGCGCGTTCTGGCAAGCAAATCAGAGCGCCCCGGCGTCGTTGCCCGCGTCGCCAGGACCATGGAGCTGCCCACCTGCGTATCCGACAGCCCCGCTCACTCTCCAAAGGGAGAGGAGCGAGTCCTCAGTTGCCCATCCAGCGGTTCGGTGAGCCCGGCGGCGCCGTGCGCGTCGACGCGGGCCGGTTGGGCTCCAGCTCGTGCTTGATGCCGTCCGGCCTCGCCATGTGGATGCGCGTCATCGCGTCGATCAGCGTCACGCCCATCAGCAGCGCCAGGAACACCACCGACACCGGAAACACCACGCGCCTCGCGCCCTGCTGCTCAATCAGGTGCATGAAGAACGTGGCCACCAGAAAGGTCTTCACCACCGCGATGAACAGCGACACCGGCAGCGAGTACGGCCCCAGTTGCACCTTCGTCCCGAGCACCCACGTCAGCACCGTGAGCACCGCCAGCACCACCCAGATGCCCACGTAGCCCCACGCGGACTTCTCCTTGGCCTCCGCTTGCTCCTTCATGGCGCGCCCCCGTCACTCCACCAGGTACAGCAGTGGGAAGATGAACAGCCAGAAGATATCCACCAGGTGCCAGTACAGCCCGCCCACCTCCACCGGGATGTGGTACTCGGCCGAGTACTTCCCCATCACCAAGCCCCACACCAGCCACGCCAGTATCCCGAGCGCCACCATCATGTGGATGGCGTGCAGCCCCGTGAGCAGGAAATACAGCGTGTAGAACATCGCCCCGCCTTTCTGGGGCAACTCGGCGAAGTGATAGAACTCGCCCGGCAGCGCGCCTTCCTTGTAGTGCTCGTAGTACTCCCAGAACTTGATGACGAGGAATCCCACGCCCATCACGATGGCCACCCCGAGCACCCCCGCCGTCAGGAATTGCTTCCCCTTGCGGATGAAGTGCACCGCGAGCGCCACGAGGAGGCTGCTCGTCACCAAGAGCAGCGTCTGCACCATGGCCCAGTCCGCCTTCAGGTGCTTGCTCGCCTCGTGGAACACCTCCGGGTAGTAGTACCGGTACACCGCGTACCCGACGAACAGGTTCGTGAAGAGCAGCACCTCCGAGCCCAGGAAAATCCACATGCCCAGCTGGGCCGCGTGGTTCTGGTTCTCCGGGCCGCTGAAATGGTCTTCCCAGGGGGACGATTCAGTAGACACGGGGCGCCTCGGGGACGGTGTAGTCGTGGACCTCGTTCTCGAAGCGCGGAGACTCGGTGAAGTTGTGCGGCGCGGGCGGCGAGCCACTGAACCACTCGTACCCGCGCGAGCCCCACGGGTTGGGCGAGCTCACAGGCCCGTACCTCAGCGACCACAGCAAATAGATGGCAATCAGCACGAACCCGAACGCGAGCAGCGACGCGCCCGCCGTGCTCAGCACGTGCAGCCACTGCATCTCCTTGGGGTACTCGTAGTAGCGCCGCGGCATCCCCATGTTCCCCAGGAGGAACTGCGGCAGGAACGTCACGATGAACCCGAAGATGATGGTGATGGCCGCCAGGAAGCTCCAGCGCTCGGGGTAGAGCCGCCCGAACATCTTCGGCCACCAGTAGTGCAGTGCTGACAGGAAGGCCATCAGCACCGCGCCCACCATGATGTAGTGGAAGTGCGCCACCACGAAGTACGTGTCGTGCCAGTGGATGTCCAGGGACGTCGTCGCCACCGCCACGCCCGTCATCCCGCCGAACATCAGCAGGAAGATGAACCCGAGCACGTAGAGCAGCGGTACCTTCAAATCAATCGAGCCCCCATACATCGTGGCCACCCAGTTGAAGATCTTGATGGCCGTGAAG
Organism: Vitiosangium sp. GDMCC 1.1324; assembly: GCF_003044305.1. Classification (GTDB taxonomy): domain Bacteria; phylum Myxococcota; class Myxococcia; order Myxococcales; family Myxococcaceae; genus Archangium. The sequence continues at coordinate 98,954 of NZ_PZOX01000027.1, forward strand.
ATGGCCACGAGCATGCTCAGCACGCCGAATATGCCCGAGGTGAACGTGGACTGGCCCGACACGAACATGTGGTGGCCCCACGAGAAGAAGCCCACGAAGGCAATGCCAAACGTGCTCACGGCGATCATCTTGTAGCCGAAGATGTTCTTGCGGCTGAAGGCACACACCACCTCGCTGATGACGCCCATGGCCGGGAGCACCATGATGTAGACGGCCGGGTGCGAGTAGAACCAGAACATGTGCTGGAAGAGCACCGGGTCTCCGCCGCGCGAGGGGTCGAAGATGCCCGAGCCCAGCACGCGCTCGACGAACACCAGCAGCAGCACCATGCCCAGCACCGGCGTGGCCACCACCTGGATGACGGACGTGCCGTAGATGGTCCACACGAAGAGCGGAATCCGCGTCCAGTGCATCCCCGGCGCCCGCAGCGTGTGCACGGTGGTGATGAAGTTGAGCCCGGTGATGATGGTGGAGAAGCCAATGATGAAGACGCCGAGGAGGATCGGCGTGAGCGCCGTGGGCGAGGTGGTGCTGTAGGGAGTGTAGAACGTCCACCCCGTGTCCGCGCCGCTCCACAGCATGCCGAACACCGTGAGCATCGCGCCCGCAAGGTAGATGTAGAACGAGGCGAGGTTGAGCCTCGGGAAGGCCACGTCCTTGGCCCCCAGCATGATGGGGAGCACGAAGTTGCCGAACGCCGAGGGAATGGCCGGAATCATGAACAGCCACACCATGGTCACCCCGTGCAGGGTGAACATGCGGTTGTACGTCAGGGGGCTCATGATGGTGGGCCCCGGGGTGAGCAGTTCGATTCGCAGCGCCATGGCGAACACGCCGCCGAGCAGCAGCGAGAAGATGACACCCACCAGGAACATCACCCCAATCCGCTTGTGGTCGCGCGTCAGCAGCCACGAGCGCACCGTCGTCTCGTGGTTGAGATAGGTGATGGCCGGCTGACTACTTTCCGCCGACGGGTTCATAGACCGGCCCCCTGGACTCGATGTTTTGAATCCGCGTGCTGCGCAGTGTCTTGATGTACTCGAGCAACGCCGCCACCTCGGCTGCCTCGAGCTGCCCCTGGAACGACGGCATCACCGGCTCGAAGCCCGCCACGACCTTCGCCAGCGGCTTCATCATCGACTCGGTGAGATAGGCCTCGTCCGCCAGCACCGTCTGGCCATTCGTCAGCCGCTCATGGCGCATGTACAGGTCCACCCACGTGGGCCCGATGTGCTGCGTCCCATCCACCGAGTGGCACTTGAGACAGCCCTTCTCCGCCGCCACCCGCTCGCCCCGCTCGGCCAGGGTGCCGCGCTCGGCGTACATGACTTCGCCGTGCGGCTCCTGCGCGTCGTAGCGCGCCGCCTTCCTCGCGGGGATTTGCGGCTCCTCCTTCTCCGGGCCGCTGGGCGTGGCGTCCCGGCGCGCCATGAGCCCCTGGCGCTGCTCCTTCATCCAGGACTCGTAGTCCCCGGGTGAGAGCGCCACGACCTCGGCCCACATCTCCGAGTGCTTCAGCCCGCAGTATTCCGCGCACATGACGCGGTAGCTGCCCGGCTTCACCACCTGGAACCATGTCTGGGTATAGGCGCCGGGAATCGCGTCCTGCTTGATGCGGAACGAGGGCACATAGAACGAGTGGATGACATCCCGGCTCGTGAGCAACAGCCGCACCGGTCTGCCCACCGGCACCCGGAGGACACCGAGGGAATTGGGGCCCTCGGGATAGGTGAACTTCCACATCCACTGCTTGCCCACCACGTAGACGTCCATGGCGTCCGGCGGTGGCGTCTGCATGCGGACGAAGTCGTGGTAGCCGATGAAGAACCACACGAGGAACGTGGTGAGCGGCACGCCAACGAAGAGCACCTCCCACAGGAGCGTCGTCTGTATCTTCGGCGTGACGTCCGTCTCCGAGCGCCTCCGGAAACGGATGAGGAAGTACGCCGCCACCCCGAAGATGAGCGTGGCCATCACCATCGCCGTGGTGATGATGACGTAGTGCAGATGGTCCACGTCCTTCGCCACGGTGGAGGCCTGCTCGGGCAGGAAGAGGATTCTGCGGAAGAGCTCCTCGAGCCACCCGCTCTCCGCCTGCGTGTGGACCGTGCCCGCATACGCCTCGCTGCTGGACGGAGTCACCGGCCACCTCCGCGCCGTTGCTGCTCGCTCACCACGCGGTCGATGGCCTGCTCGATGGGCACGTGCACCACGCCCGCGTCCCGGTCCACCCAGCCGTATTCGTGCAGCTTCTGGAGCTGCCGGTTCTTCTCCTCGTACGCCCGCGTGTCGAGCTGGATGAGCCCCGTGTTGACGATGTTGATTTCGGCCTTCTCCAGCGCCTGGGGCTGGTAGGGGCCCGCGGGATTGAGTTGCTTCTCTCGCTCCTGGAGCTGCGCATAGGTGCCCACCACGAAGAACGTGAAGACGATGAGCGCGCCACCGATGACGGCGCTGACGAACCAGCCGCTCACCGATTGCTTGTCGCGCTCGGGCGTCTTCCACTCCACCTTGGATTCGTCTTCGCCGCTCATTCGTCGTACCTCAGGGACTCGTGCAGGTACGGGTCTCCCACTGGCACGGTGGCGTGGCCTCGCAGCCGCCACAGGGTGAAGGCCACCGCCGCACCTCCCACTCCGAGGAACGCCGTCGCGTCCGCCCAGTGCACCCGCATCGCGTCCGGGCTCACCACCGGCACCACCAGCCACCACGTGTCCACCACGTGCGCCAGCAGCAGCCACACCGCCATCGCCACCAGCGTGCGGCGGTGCTGCTTGAAGGGCCTCGACAGCAGCACGATGAACGGGAAGACGAAGCGCGCGTTGACGATGAAGAGCGCCACCGGCTCCCACGGGCCGCGGGCGCGCAGCACGTACCAGGGCACCTCGTGCGGCAGGTTGGCGATCCAAATGAGGAAGAACTGGCTGAAGGCCATGTAGGCCCAGAAGATGCTGAAGGCCAACAGGAACTTGCCCAGGCTCGCGCGGTGCGAGTCATTGACGAGCTCGCCATACAGGTTCGGCCCGCGCGCCAGCACCGTCGCCAGCGTCAGCATCGCCAGCGCTCCCACGAAGGCTCCGGAGAACCAATACAACCCATACACCGTGGAGACGAAGAGCGGCTCCAGCGACATGAGCCAGTCCAGCGACGCGAAGGACATCGCCAGCCCCACCACCGGCAGCGTGCCCGCGCCCAGCCACCACTGCCACTTCGTGAGCTTCAGCTCGCGGGACTCGTCCTGGCGGCGGGACCAGCGCAGGAGCAGCTCACCCACGACAATCCACACCGCGAAGTAGATGGCCGAGCGCACCACCCAGAAGGGCAGATTGAGAAAGGGCCGCTTGTGGTCGAGCTTCGCCAGGTCCTTCTCCACGAGCTGCCGCGGATGCGGATCCATCCACAGGTAGAGCTGGCCCACGCCCGCGAGGATGGGGATGAAGAGGACGACGAAGAGCGGCAGCGAGGCCGCCATCGTCTCCAGCATGCGGCGCAGCACCACCGGCCAGCGCGCCTTCGACGCATGCCACGCGCCCAGCAGCACGAGCGAGGCCACCGCGAGGCCCGCCCAGTACACGAAGGCGAACAGGTACGAGAAGAGCGCCCGCTTCGTGTCCACCGCGAAGCCCACGCCCGTCAGCGCGAGCCCCACCGCGCCCACCGCCGCGGAGGCCAGCATGGGCGTGCGCCCCCCCGTGAAGCGCTCCATCACCTTCACGGCGTCCCCTCCTTCATGAGCAGCGGACGGGCCTCGGGCGGCACGTCCTCGAGCCTCGAGCGCTGACTCGCCTGCAACGCTCGCACGTAGGCCACCAACGCCCAGCGCTGCTCGGGCGTCAGCTTCTCCGCGTAGGACGGCATCAACCCGTACCCCTCGCTGATGACCACGTAGTAGTAGCCGTTCGGATAGGGCGGCAGGTCCAACAGCGACGGCGGCTCGCGCAGGCCCATCTTGTGCGCCACATGGCTCTGCCCGTCCCCGAGCACTCCGTGGCACGTGGCGCAGTAGATTTCGAAGGACTTCTCTCCGCCCTCCACCACCTCGCGCGTGAGCGTGAGAGGGATTTCGTCCGTGTAGCCCGCGTCCGGCATGCCCGCGTCCGGTATGCCCGCGTCCGGCAGCGCGAGCCGGCCCGTGAGGAAGAGGCGGTTCTGTCCCCTCCGGCTCCTCTGCACCGTGCCCGGCGGCGGCTGGCGCATGGCCCGGTCATCCGCGAAGAATTGATTCTCCCGGTACGGCAGCGCCTTGGCCTGCTGCTTCATCCCCGCCCAGCCCTGGAAGTCCACGTCGCAGCCGGCCAGCACCGCCACCAGCGGGAGGAGGAGCGCGCGCCTCATGTCTCCTCCTCCACCACCGACGTCGTCCTCGCGGCCAGCTCGCGCAGGTGGCGCAGCACCGGCTCGGTCTCCGCCTGGCGCTCCGTGGTGACGCTCACCCAGAAGCCTCCCGTGGACGCGGTGCGGAAGGACTCGAGCTCGAAGAGCGGATGGTGCGGCCTCGGGAAGCGGTAGATGGCCATCAGGCTGAAGAAGATGGTCAGCGAGGCGAACAGCACCATCGTCTCGAAGGTGATGGGGAAGAAGGCCGGCCCCGCGTGCGGCGGGCGGTTGCCCACGTTGAGCGGCCAGTCATACGCATTGCAGAACCACTGCACCGCGTACGCGAACGCCGCCCCGCCCAGCCCCGCCACGAAGGCGAAGCCGCGCACCGGCGAGGGCCTCAATTCCAGCACCTCGTCGATGCCCTCCACCGGGTAGGGCGAGAAGACATCCATCGCCTCCTTCGCGTAGCCCAGCTCGCGCAGGCGCTTCACCGCCTTCTTCACCTCGTCGCCCGAGCCGAACTCTCCCACCACCCAGTAGCGCATGGCTCAGGCCTCCTTCTCGCGGAGGGAGCTCTCCGTGCGCTCGCGCTTCTCCTTCTCCTCCAGCGCCTCCTTCAACTCGTGGTGCAGCTCCTTCACCTCGCTGATGGGCACCGGCGGGACGAATTTGAGGAAGAGCAGGAACAGCGCCCCGAAGAAGCACATGGACCCGCCCAGCAGGCTGAAGTCCACCCACGTGGGCGTGTAGTGGTGCCAGCTCTTGGGCAGGAAGTCGTGCGACAGCGAGGGGACGATGATGGTGAAGCGCTCGACCCACATGCCGGCGTCCACCAGCAGCGCCGCGCACCACACCACCACCAGGTTGGTGCGCAGCTTTCCAATCCAGAAGAGGTTCGGCACCAGCACGTTGGTGAAGATCTGGAACCAGAAGAGCCAGCCCCAATCGCCCTTGCGCTTGAAGGCATACGCGGCCATCTCGAACGGGTCGCCGCTGTACCAGGCGAAGAACTGCTCCTGCAGGTAGCCGTAGGACACCATCAGCCCCGTGGCCAGCAGCAGCTTCGTCAGGATGTCCACGTGCTTCTCGGTGATGACATGGCTCAACCCCAGGGGCTTGCGCACCGGGAGCAACAGCGTGAGCACCAGCGCGAGGCCCGAGAAGATGGCGCCCGCCACGAAGTAGGGCGGGAAGATGGTGCTGTGCCAGCCGGGCACCTGGGCGATGGAGAAGTCGAAGCTGACGATGGTGTGCACGCTGAGCACCAGCGGCGTGGCCAGGCCCGCGAGCAGCAGGTAGCCCGTCTGCCAGTGGTGCCAATGCCTCGCCGAGCCCGTCCACCCCAGCGAGAACACCCCGTACCAGAACTGCCTCCGGGGCGTGGTGGCCCTGTCGCGTGCCGAGGCCAGGTCCGGAATGAGGCCCAGGTACCAGAACAGCACCGACACCGTGAGGTACGTGGTGATGGCCACCAGGTCCCACGGCAGCGAGCTGCGGAAGTTGGGCCACACGCGCATGGTGCTCGGGTAGGGGATGAGCCAGTAGGCCACCCATGGCCGGCCCATGTGCAGCAGGGGGAAGAGGCCCGCCTGCATGACGGCGAAGAGCGTCATCGCTTCCGCGAAGCGGTTCACCGACGCGCGCCACTTCTGCTGGAAGAGCACCAGAATCGCCGAGATGAGCGTGCCCGCGTGGCCAAACCCAATCCACCACACGAAGTCGATGATGCCGAACGCCCACCCCACCGGGATGTTGGTGCCCCACGCGCCGATGCCCACCGTGAGCGTCACCGTGATGGCCACCACGAACACGCCCGTGCCCCCCAGGCACAGGAGGAACAGCGCCCACCACACCCGGCCCGCCTTGCGCTGCACGGGTTGCAACAGCGAGCCCGTGAGGCTCTCCGCGCTCTGCTCTCCCGCGATGAGCGGAATGGGCTCGAGCGGATCCTTCGTGGGAGTCTCCGTGGGCTGACTCTCAGCCATGCTCGAGCTCCGGGTTGGGGTTCTTGATGCGCGCCAGGTACGCCGTGCGCGGGCGCGTGCCCAGCTCGTGCAGCACCGCGTAATGGCGCACGTCCCGGTGGCGCCGGTACACCTCGGAGTTCACGGAGTGCAGCGAGCCGAAGACGATGGCCTCCGTGGGGCACACCTGCGCGCACGCGGACTGGAGCGCATCCGTGTCGATGGGCAGCCGGGCCTTGCGCGCCTCAATGCGGGCCCGTTCAATCCGTTGCACGCAGTACGTGCACTTCTCCATCACCCCGCGCGAGCGCACGGTGACGTCCGGGTTGTAGCGCAGCTTGTCCAGCTCGCTCCGCTTCGAGTGGTAGTTGAGGAAGTTGAACCGCCGCACCTTGTACGGGCAGTTGTTCGAGCAGTACCGCGTGCCCACGCAGCGGTTGTAGACCATCTCGTTGAGGCCCTCGTCCGAGTGGACGGTGGCGTTGACGGGGCACACGTACTCGCACGGCGCCGCCTCGCAGTGCTGGCACATCATCGGCTGCGGAATCGCGCGCGGCTCGTCCGGCGAGCCCTCGAAGTACCGGTCCACCCGCAGCCAGTGCATCTCGCGCCCCTTGCGCACCTGCGCGGGCCCCACCACCGAGATGTTGTTCTCCGCCTGGCACGCCACCACGCACGCCCCGCACCCGATGCAACGGTTCAGGTCCACCCCCATCGCCCACTGGTACGGCTCCTCGTACTTGAAGGGGTCGTACAGCGTCACCACGTCCCCCTTGAGGTGGTGCAGGTAGCTGGACTTCTTCTTCTCGAACTCGTCCAGGTCATCCTGGATGGCGACTTCCCGGCCCTCCATGGTCCAGTGCTCCTGCGTCGTCGCGAGCTCGCCCTTCCCCTCCGCCTTCTCCACCTGGAGCCCATCCGCGAACCACGGCGCGTCCGCGTGCCGCAGCAGGTATGCGTTCACGCCGAGCACCCCGAGCTTCTCGAGGTCTTCGTCGAGCCACTCGCGGCCCCAGCCGAGCTCCAGCGTCACCGTGTCGTCCGCGTGCCCGGGCAGCACGAACACCGGCGCCTCCAGCCAGCGGCCGCGCAGCGTCAGCTTCACCCTGCCCTGGGGATCCAGCTTCAAGCGCTCGGCGGTCCGAGGGCTGATGAGCGCCGCGTTGCCCCACGCGAGCATCGTCAGCGGGTCCGGCATCTCCTGCAGCCACGCATTCTGGAAGTAGCGCCCGTCGTGCACCTTGTAGCCGGGCACCAGGTTGAGCTCGAGCCCCTGTGAGGCCTTGCGCGCGAAGGCCCGGATGCTCGTCTCCACCGCGCCCGCGTCCAGCGTGGCCGTGATGGCCGGCACCGCGGTGTCTGGGATTGTCCCCACCGCGAGCCACTGCTCCCACGCATCCTCGAAGAGCGCTCCGCCTCCGCCCCGCTGCTGCCTCGTCCAGTGGGCCTTCACCAGCTCGTACGCCGTCTTCTCCGCCACGCCCGCGAAGGGCGCGAGCACGTCCAGCTCCGTCACCCCCTGGAAGAGCGGCTGGATGAGCGGCTGGAGGATGCCCGCGGTGCCGTCCACGGCTCGCGCATCGCCCCAGGACTCGAGCACGTGCGCCGCCGGGAGCACCCATGCGCTCTGCTTCGCCGTGTCGTCCTCGCGGAACGCCAGGTACACCGAGTTCGGCACCGCGCTCACCGCCGCCCCCAGCGTCACCCCCACCGGCGCCGTCGACACCGGGTCGAAGGCCGTCACCACCAGCGTGTCCACCCGGCCCGCGCCCGCCGACTCGGAGAGCTCGCGCAGCACCTCGAGGCCGCTGCGCACCGCGTCCACTCCGGGCTCGTGCAGCGTGATGAGGCGGCGCGCGCTGCCGAGCGCCTCGTTGAGCAGGTGCGCCACCGCGTGCACGCGCGGAGGTTGTCTCGGGCCCGCCACCACCACCGAGCGGTCCCCGTTCTTCAGGAGGTCCGCCGCCACCACGCGCGCCTCCCTCGCCTTCTCCGGCCACGCGAGGTCCACGCCCCGGAAGCGCGCGAGCACCGCCTTGTCCCCGGCCTGCTGGGCCACTTCGCCGAGCACCGCCAGGGCGAAGCGCTCCACCTCCGAGGGCTTCAGCTTGAAGCGGTGGTCCGCGTTCATCCCCGTGACGCTGAAATGGCTCTCCGCCACGTACAGCCGGCTCATGGTGTCGCGGTCGGGCGTGCGCGAGTGCGCGTACTCACGGGCCTCGCTCAGGCAGGACGGGCCCTGCGTGAGGAAGTCCGAGTCCAACGACAGCACCACGCGTGCCTCGTCGTAGCGCACGCGCATCTCCAGCGGCCGGCCGAAGGCGAGCCTCGCGCCCTCGTACACGTTGTCCCGGGAAATGGCGTGGTACGTCTCCACGCGCGCCTTCGGGTAGCGCTGGCGGATGCGGTCGAGCAGCTCGCGCCGTGTCGGCGAGGACGAGGGCTCCAGGAGGAACCACAGGCCCTCTCCGCCCTTCGCCTCCAACTGGCGCGCGTGCTCGCGCATCTGCTCGAGGTACGTCTGGAAGGAGCTCAGGTTGCCGCGCTGCTTCACGCCCCGGGTGCGCGAGGTGTCGTAGAGGTCCACGGGCAGCGCCTGCGCCAGGTGGTTCGTCGCCCCGAGGCTCGCCGGGTGGTCCGGGTTGCCCTCCACCTTCGTGGGCCTCCCCTCCCAGCTCGTCACCACGAGGCCCGCCGCGTAGCCCTCGTGCGTCCAGGCCGTGGCGTACGCATTGGGAATGCCCGGCTTCACGTCCGGCGGCTGGTGCGTGTACGGCATCACCTTCTCCGCCGGCCGCTTGCACGCCGCGAGCCCCGCCAGCGCCGCCGTGGTGCCCGCGAGCTTCAGGAAGTGCCTGCGGCCGAGTCCCCGTGGTGGCTCGGTGGCGCCGGGAGGGAATTCATGCGCGGCGTGCTCGGGTGGGCCGTGCAGGGATTCGAGGCTGCGCCAGGCGCGCGGACGTTCCGCGTCCTCCCCGGCACCGGAGGCGTTCAGCACGGGCAGCGGGTAGCGGTCGGTCAGCGGTGACATGTCGTGCAGTTCGTTCGAGGGTGGACGTCGTAGGCGCGCGCCAGCTCCTCCGCGGGCGGATCACCCGGGCGCGGCTGCCAGCGCATGGAGGTGATGGTGTCGAGCGGGCGCAGGTTCGGCGTGGGGTCGCGGTGGCACTCGAGGCACCAGCCCATGGAGAGCGGGTGCGCCTGGGTGATTTCAGGCATGAGGTCCACGCGGCCGTGGCAGGTGACGCAGCCCACCCCCTTGCTTACGTGGATGGAGTGGTTGAAGTAGACGTAGTCCGGCAGGTTGTGGACGCGGTTCCACGGAATCGGCCGGTCGGTGAAGTAGTACTGGCGGACGGGCTCGAGCAGCGGGCTCTGGGTCCATATCTGCGAGTGGCAGTTGAGGCAGGTGGACACCGAGGGGTAGCCGGCGCTCGAGGAGATCTCGACGGTGCTGTGGCAGTAGCGGCAGTCGATGGCCTCATCGCCCGCGTGGTGGCGGTGGTCGAACTGCACGGGCTGCGCGACGGGTTGGCGCATGTTCTGCGCCAGGGGGCTGCGCGCGTAGAGCCAGAGCAGGAACACTCCGAGCGCTGGAGTGGCCAGTACGCCCAGGGCGACGACCCGAGCCACCGTGTTGGCACGGCGTGTGAAGATCCAGGCCATAGAGCGCCTCGGATGGCTCCGCACGCGTGTGCTCGGCTCCGAGGGCTTTCGACCCTAGAGAGGGCGGCCGGGGGCAACAATCACAGTGTTTCGCGTGCTTCCAGTTGTGAACCGAGGCTACAGGCGAACTGTCAGGAATCGCGCGTCGGAGAGACCTACCCGCGCAGAAGAACGGGAGAGTTACTCCTCATCAGGCCTGGACTCCAAGAGCCGCTCGGCGCGCCAGGCGCGCACCTCGGCGATGAAACCGGGGACCGATCTGGCGAGCCCCTCGAGGAGTTGGTCGAGCGTGAGTGGCGGGTTGCGTTTGTCAGCGGCCTGTTGTGTGAGCACTCGCACCAATGCCTCCGGGCTCAAATCAAACAGTCCTTGAAGAAAAGAGTCCGCGTCCTGGGCTTCAATGCCCGCGGGCAGTGTGCGGAAATCGGCCAGGTTGTTGGTGACAATGACCTGAGCACCAGCCACCTGCGCCGCCGCCACCACATGCCGGTCCTTCGGGTGATTCTGCATGGAGGCAATGAGGTGCTGGTACGCTCGTGCCTCCGCCGACGGAAACGCCGCTCGCATCGCACGGGTGAGGCGTACAGCACCTTGTGCATCATAGCGACCCAAGCGCACCAGATTCCGCTCGAGTTCCATCAACACATCCGCGCGCCAATACACCTGGACGAGCCCTGTCTCCGCTGCCCGCAGCAGCGTGTCCCGAAGGGCGGATGGAAAAGAACGTTGGTGTCCAGGAAGACACGGAAGATGGCCGGGAACACAGACCCCCCGTCACTCGTCGAGGTCGTCGAGCCGCTTGAAGTTCCCGGGGGCGTCCCCAAAGTAATCGCCCGCGTCCTCACTCATGCGTGTCAGCTCGCGGAGGGCCGTGCGCCGCTCGGCATCTCGTGTCTTCTTGTAGGCGAGCACGTCCGCGGCCAGCACCCGACGATGCTTTCCCTTCCCAGGGCGGGTGAACGGGATTTCACCCGCTTCGAGCAGATCAACCAGATGCTGGCGGGAGACGTTGAGCAGGTCCGCGGCCTCCTGGGTGGTCATCTCCCGGTGGAGCGGTACAACACTGACGGGCTCTCCACGCGCTAGCGCCGCAGTGATGTCCCGAAGCAGCAGGAGGAGTTCCGAGGGGAGCTCAATCTCTTCGCCGTTGGGCAGCGTCAGGCGCGGCTTGCGACCCGTCCCACGAGACGTCTCGAGCAAGCGGGCGCTGATTCGCTCGGCAACCCCCCGCTTCTCCGCAGGCAGATCCACAGGGTCGTTGAGTTGAAACGGCAGCATCGTCGCTCCCATCCCTCCGCGAGCGCGAAGCCTCGACACTCTCGGAGAAGTACTCCGTTATGTAGGAGCAATTCGCCAAATTCGCAACCCATTGGCTACGGCCGGATACAGGCCACGACGAACTCCGCTCGGAGGAGATCCCCTGCACGAGTCGCTCGCCACCGAGGAATCCAAGACTTTCTTATTTCATCAATCAGCACCACCACGTCATACATCACAAGGCGTAGCGCTCGGCGTCCTGGCGCTTGAACTCCAGCCCCAGCCCTGGCCTCGACAGGTCCGGCGTCAGCGCTCCCTTCACCGGCCTGCGCGCCCCGTCGAAGAGCATGTGCTCGATTCGCACGTGGTCGTGGAAATACTCCAGGTGCACCACGTGCCTCGCCGCGCAGGCCACGTGCAGGTGCAGGCTCGGCGCGCAGTGTCCCGACAATGGCACCATGAAGGCCTCGCACAGCGTGTCCACCTGCAGGAAGCCCGTCACCCCCAAGCACCTCGTCACGTCCGCCTGCAACACGTCCACCGCCTGGGCCTCCAGCATCCTCCGGTAATAGATGGCGTCCCAGCCGTACTCTCCCGCCGCGATGTTCATCCCGCTCGGAATCCGCTGTCTCAGCAGACGCAGCCCCTCCAGGTCGTCGCTCGACACCGGCTCCTCGAACCACACCACCCCCGCCTCCGCGAAACTGTCCGCCATCACCAGTGCCTGCTTCGCCGTGTACGCCCCGTTCGCGTCCACGAAGAGCTGCGCGTCCGGGCCAATCGCCTCCCGCGCCTCCCACACCCGGTCCCCGTCCAGATCCGGGTGCCGGCCCACCTTCATCTTCACTCGCGGAATCCCCTGCTCCACCCACCCCGCGAGCTGCTCCTTCAGCTTCTCCAGCGAGTACGAGGTAAAGCCTCCACTGCCATAGACAGGCACCTCATCCCTCGCGGCCCCCAGCAGTCCCACCAGTGGCACGTCCAGCAGCCGCGCCTTGGTGTCCCACAGCGCCGCGTCCACCGCCGACAGCGCCATGGCCACCAGCCCCTGCCGCCCCTTGTTGCGCACCTGCGTCAGCAGCGACACCATCCGCGCCGGCACGTCCATCACGTCGTGCCCCTCGAGCGCCTCGGCCAGCGAGCGGTTGATGAGGCTCGCCGCCGCCGCGTCCGCGTACGTGTAGCCGAGCCCTCGCTTCCCTCCCGCCGTCAGCTCCACCACCACCAGCGTCGTCCTGTCCCATTCGAGGGTGCCGTCCGACTCCGGCGAATCCGTCGGTATCTCATACGCCCGAGCCTCGATGCGCTCGATGGGCACCACCCCACTGCTCCTCTGGGCCATGGTCGATCCCCCCGCGTCGCCTCTCACCCTAGGGTCGTCCGAGTGTCCAGCGCAGCGCGTGCCGCTCGCCCGCTCCCGCCGCGAGCCACCCGAGGGACCCGTGTCCGCCCGCTCCCGGGGACACCCGGACGGCCCACGCGGGCGCGTCGGTTCTTCTCCCGGAGGGAGCCCCATGGCACAGAGGGGATGCCACTTGGAGGGGCGTTATTTCAGGCCAGCGTCCAGGGCCGCGGGCAAACCGCCATCAGGTGCCGCTGAAGAACCACCCTCCAGAGCTGATGACGAACCACCGTCGAGAGGAGAGGGGAGCGGGCGTTGTGCATCGGGGAGCGCAGGTGCAGTCCCTCCATCTCTCCGCTTCGGAAGAAATTGGAGCGACGGCTCACCCGACAGGGTCCCAACGGAGGAGGAGGGAACAGGTTCGCCGGACAACCTCTGGCCACCGGCGTCAGGCAGAGGGATACCGGAGGGCCCTTCAGGCTCGCCGTCGAAGACGCGCCGAAGAATGCGGCCATCCGTGCTGATGGCGTACTGCGCACCAGCATCCAGCATCAGGAATCCGCGCCGGCAATGCGTGGGGTCAGTGAAGATACGAACGAAGATGATGTCCCCCTGGCGAATGACCCGATAGCGGTATGCTTCCTGCCTGTCCCAGCATGGCCGCTCCTTGGAGTCCGGGGGGATGAAGTCATTGGCCGCAACCGTGATGGCCCTGAGGGTCACACCCTCCAACTCATACGGCGTACCCTGCTCACCCACACCGATGGCGGCACGCTCGAAGAAGCTCGGAAACACAATGGACGTGTCTTCCGCCAGCGGCTCGGAAGGAGAGCCCGAACTCCGCACACAATTGGCGAAAGCGAGCGCAACCAGAAGGGGGAGGCTTCTCATGGAGACCCTTTCTGAGAGCAGGGCCCTTGAGCTTTTTCAATGATGGGGGTTTCTCCCTTGTCATCCCATCTGACAAGCCCAACCTGCTCACATCGCCATTGCCCTTCCGTGCTGGTCATTCTCAACAAGCGTCTTCGCGTGGAGCGACCGCATTCGGTTTTGTAATAATCTTCTTGCAGGCCGCGAGCAGCGCGTCCGAGAAGGAGTCGAACGACTCCGTCAGCGGCCCCGGAAGCTTCTCCAGAAAAGGCTCTCCGGGATTGGGGCGCACAAGGTCATCATCCATGGCCTTGGGTGCGCATCCTGAGGCGGTCAGCGCCATGGCGGCCAGCATCGAGAGGCCCAGCCGTCCCCAGGTTCTTGGCGACATCATGACCAGCACCCTAGCAAGAGTGTCCACCAGTGTCTCATGTGGTCTCGGGCCCCGCGGGTGCCCGCCTCACAGGATGACAATCGTGCTCAGCAGCGCCAGGCAGTACCACCCGGTGAACAACAGGTACGTCCGGTGGTCCGCGGCCGGCGTCCTCCAGCGCACCACGCGCACGGCGACCACCCAGCTCATCAGCGCCAGGCCCGCGTCACTCAGCACCACCCACGGCGTCATCCCCAGCGGCACCATCAGCACCTGGTGGATGACCAGGGGCATCAGCCCGAAGAGCCCCGCCAGCAGGAAGCGCGTCCACCTCTCCCCGAAGACAATCGGGAACGTCTTGCGCCCTCCCGCCCGGTCTCCCCCCATGTCCCTCAGGTCCTGCAGCGACACGAGCACGCACACCACGGACGACAGCACCCCAATCCACCGCCACGCCGTCGGCGTCAGCGGCGTCACCAACTCCCACGCCGCTGTCAGCTGCGACAACACCCCCACGCCCATCAGCAGGTTCTTCACCCACCACCGCCTCGCGCCTCCCCACTCGTTGTGGAGCACGATGACGAGCTGCCACAGCAGCGTCCACCGCCACACGCCGAACCCCCATCCCACCAGCGTGAACAGCGCCATGCACGCGCGCCAGCGCCACCGCGTCCCCCGCTCCGACACCAGTCCGCTCGGCAGCGGCCGGTGCGGCTTGTTCAGCCGATCCTCCTCCATCCCCACCAACTGGTTGGACAGGCAGAACGCATATGTATACAGCCAGAAGTAGAGCGCTCCCCGGCCCAGCGCCCTGAGCAGCTCCACCGGCACCAGCCTCGCATGCGCGCTCGCCGCCCCGAGAAACAGCATCGCCGGCACCACCGCCGAGGACACGTCTCCGCCAATAAATTTCCAACTCAGCGATAGCTCCCTCAGGAGCCCTCGCGGCCACGCCCACCACCCGGCCGGGTGCGTCGCGGCCAGCGGGCTTCTCATTGACAGTCTGGGCTGCATGTCCACCCCTGGCTCGCTTCCAGCGTCCGCGAGCTTTTCGCCAAATCCTAATTCAGCCGGGAGAAAGCGGTAGTTCCCGCCCAATCCGTTCTGCCCACCCGTTCAGCGCCGCCAGGTCATTCCTGGACTTCCGCGCCACGCTTCCGGGCTCGTCCTGTCGCACCCGAAACTGACAGAATGGTGCCATGCCCCCTGCTCCCCTCGGTCTCGAATTCGCACCGCTAGAGCCTCACTTTCTCAAGGACCCGTTCCCCTTCTACGCGCGCCTGCGCCGCGAGTCCCCGGTCACCTTCGTCCCCGCCTTCCACTTCTGGCTCGTCAGCCGCTACCAGGACGTGCTCTCCGTCCTCAAGGACGCGCGCACCTTCAGCTCGCGCGACACGCTCCGCCCTCCCGTCGAGCTGCCTCGCGAGGTCATGGCCATCCTCGAGCCCGCCGGCTACCGGCCCGAGTACCCCCTGCTCGGAGATGATCCGCCCTCGCACACCCGCGTGCGCGCGCTCGTGGGCAAGGCCTTCACCCTGTCGCGCGTGAATGCGCTCGAGCCGCGCATCCGCGAGCTCGCCAATTCCTACCTCGATACCCTGCTCCACGGCGGGCCGCGTGCCGACCTCGTCTCCCGGCTGGCCTCGCCGCTGGCCATGCACGTCATGACGGAGCTCTTGGGCATCCCCGCCGCGGACCGCGAGCGCATCAAGCAGTGGTGCGACGACGAGAAGCTCTTCTTCACCCCCATCCCCCTCGAGCAGCACCTGCGCGCCGCCCGCGGTGTGGCCGACTTCCGCCGCTACCTGCGCCAGCTCGTCGAGGACCGCCGCAGGTCGCCTCGCGAAGACCTCATCACGTCCCTTCTCGAGGCGCGCGCCGAGGGCGAGCGTCCCCTCAACACCGATGAGCTCGTGGCCCTGGCCTGTGTGCTCGTGTTCGCCGGCCACGAGACATCCACCAACCTGCTCGCCCTCGCCTGCTACCACCTGCTGCGCCACCCCGGCCTCTGGCAGGAGCTGCGCAAAGCCCCCTACCTCATCCGCAACGCCCTCGAGGAGTCGATGCGCTACGACTCGCCCGTGGTGGGGATGATGCGCACGACGAACGGGCCCGTGCAGCTCGGGGGCACGGAGCTGCCCGCCGGGGCCCGCCTGTTCCTCCTCTTCGCCTCGGCCAACCGCGACGAGTCCGTCTTCGAGGGCGGCGAGCGCTTCGACCTCCACCGCGCCAGCGCCGTGCGCCACCTCGGCCTGGGCCACGGCATCCACTACTGCGTGGGCGCGCCAGTGGCCAGACTCGAGGCCCAGGTCCTCCTCGAGCTCATGGTGCAGCGCCTGCCCGAGCTGCGTCTGTCTCCTGGTGAACACATCTCCTATCTGCCCAACCTCGTCCACCGCGTGCCCCGGCACCTCCAGGTGCAGTGGGGCGCGTAGCCGCGGCCCTTGGAGGAGCACTCCCGGGCGTCCCGGCTCGGGGGACTCGAGGCCGCCGAGCATCGTTTCCCTGTCCGTGACTCCTGCATCATGGTTGCATTGAGTCCCGAGGCAGCCATTCCCGGACATCCAGACGCGGCGGGATGACCGGAGTTGTGTGCCTCTCCTATGAGGACACATTCTCTTCTCTGCATCGCGCTGTGGGTCGCCGTGGCCGCGTGCCGGAGCTACACGGACGGAGGCGCGGGGCCTCGTCTGGAATTCGGCATGCAGTCACCGGGCATGGGCCCGACACGCCCCTTTCCTGGCGACGCGGCTCCGGACACCTCGCCTCCGCGGGCTCCTGGAGCCGGGGTGTTGGAGGGGACGGAGGAGGTGCACACCCAGGCCCGGGCGGCAGCGCGCAGCCTGAAGCGAGTGGGGGCGTGGCTGGCCCTCGCCTTGCGCGTGGAGGGTGAGCGGGTGCGGCTGCTCGCCGTGCACAAGCACGAGGGGACGGGTAACGAGGTGAGCGCCGTGGAAGCGGAGAGCTTCCGTGCCCTCCTGGAGTGGTCTCTGTACCGGTACGTGAGGGGCCAGAGAGGCGAGGTGGTGCTGACCTTGCGGCGCGGCGAGGGGATGTGGAGGGAGGAGGTGGAGTCCACGGGCCCGGTGCTCTCCGCCTCGCGGATGCAAGCGCCCTACGAGGCCTTCCTCCGGCACCAGCGGCAGAAGCTTCAGTCGGCGGGCCTCTCCGAGGCGGAGCGCCGCGAAGGCCTGGGGGCGTTGAAGAAGCTGGAGGCCTGGGTGCTGCTCCAACCCGAGGAGGCTCTCGGCGAGGCTCCTTCTCCCCTGGCCCGGTACGTGGCCTTCCTCGAGGAGGAGCGGCAGCGCGAGGTGCGCTGGCACGCCGTGCAGCGCAAGCTCGCCGAGTACGAGGCCTGGGGACGCTCGTTGCTGGCGACGTATGTCTCGCCTCAGCGCCACGTGGCCCCGGGCTACCTCGTCTCCGAGTCTCCCCTGCGCGCTCAGTCTCTGTGGGCTCTGGGCAACGCCACTCTCTCCTGGGCCTACGCTCACACGGAGGACCCTGACTTCTTGAAGCGCTCGCCCGAGGACGTGGCCCTCTATCTGCTGGCGAGCCGCTCCGCCCTGGCCACCGCGGTGCAGCTGGGCCGGCTGTCTCCGCTGCAGCTGGACTACAACCCCACGTTCGACCCCGAGGTGTACACCCCGGAAGAGCTGTTGCTGGAGCTGGCGGTGGGTTTGATGCCGGGGGCCGGCGAGGTGACGGACGCACACGCCGCCGTCACCGGCCGGAGTTTCACCGGCCACACTCTCTCCCGCAACGAGCGCCTGGTGTGCGCGCTGGGGGTGCTGGTTCCCTTCGTGGCGGGCACCGTGCTGCTCAAGGCCGGTGGCGACGGCGCCGAGCGGCTGGCCCTGCTCACCGGCCGGAGCCTCGACGAGGTGGAGGTACTCTCGCGCGTGGCCTCGCACCTGTCGCCCGCGGACGCGAAGGAGGTTGAGCGCCTCCTGGCCGAGGTGTCCCGGGGCCACACCTTCACCGAGGAGGAATTGCGCTTCCTCAACCGGGTGGCTCATGGGCTGGAGGCTCCGCTGCGCGAGGCGGCCGGAGCGCTGCGCGCGGGCCAGAAGGTGCCTCTGCTGGGCGTGCGCATCCTTCCGGACGGCAGTCGGCTGCTGCCCGGCACGCAGGCCCACAAGGCGCAGCGCTGGGTGGACTACCAGTTCCGCCACCCGGAGAAGTACCGCCGCTTCTCCTTCCAGCCGGACGCGGACTGGGAGCGCATGTACGAAACAATCCTCAAGAACCGGCCCGCGGGCAACGCCTTCGAGGAGGCCATGCTCCGGACGGGAAGGTATGAGCGCAACACCGCGATGATGATGCCGCCACCGGGTAGCCGCACTCAGGGATTCATCGCCGACTCGGTGAAGGGAAACCCCACGGAGCTCGTGTGGGGCCAGCCCTACCTCTTCGTCGAAGCCAAGGCGCGCAAGGAACTGTCCTGGTCCGGTAACCTCAAGGCGATGATCGAGTACGTGGAAGCCTATAGCGGCCATATCGAGCTATGGGTCCGCTCCCCCAGGCATCCTGATGGACCCACACATCTCTCAACGTCACTCCTGAACAGGGTGAACAATCTGAGAAAACAAGGCAGGGCGAGCGTGAAATACTACCCATGATGCCCCTTTCTGACATGTCACGAGCTACGTCCCCTGAGCGCCCCCCTGGTCCGGATGAACCCACGTCATGCAAAGGCATTTTCAGATGACCGACGCTCGTCGCGGCCGGTAAACACTGTCAGCCGTGGCGTTCCCCCTCCAGGATCGGCATGCCTATCAAATATTTTCATACCCAGTTCGGACTCCCGCCAGGCCGCCCCTCCTCCAGCATGGTAAGAGAGTTTCTCACTCTTATTTTGCGTGAATTCCGGTGGTTCGAGCCCAGGCGCTATGGATTCGCTTCTCTGGGCGACCCCATCGACCCAAACCGCCTCGATCTCGGAGCGCTGGTTGCCTACTACGAAGAGCATGGCAATTTGTACGTGGCAGCGCGAACCGATCGAGACTTTGTTTCGATCTACCCGACCTCGACTGGAGCTCCACCGTACACGGGCTCCATCTCCTGGATGACGTCCGCCAGTTCTGCCTCCAAGGCCTCGTGGCGTGCAGCCCATGCCCGGCAGGTCGTCGAGCTCATGCGCCTCGTCCAGTCCCCCCTGGCCCAAGCCGGCCTGGACTCGGATCTCCACGCCAAGCAGTGGCGGCTCGTCCACAGCAGCATTCCCCAGGACGATGGAACCGAGTTCACCTACTCGGAAGAGCTGTTCACTGTGCGCGACTACAGCGAGGGTCTTCCTGGTCTCGTCTGGCGCAACTTCTTCGGCCCTCCCTTCATTCGCATGTTCGGCCAGCGTCTCCAGTCTCTTCCCTCCGACTGTCTCGCGCGCTTCGGCGAGGACCTCGTCCTCGTCCAGCCCTACGCTCTGCCCTCCGACGCCGGCACCCCCTCGGGCATCGCTCGCGAGCGCGAGCTCATCTCCCTGCTCGGCCCCGAGTGCTTCTACGACCACCAGCTCCACTCCCTCCCCTCCCGCCGCCCCTTCCTCGACCTCCTCGGCCAATCCTTCCACTGACCCCTGCCCATCGCCCTCGTGTCTGTCTCAGGGTTTCGGGCCCGCCAGCAGCCCCTGGATGCGCACCCAGTGCGTGGACGTCGGGTAGCGCGCCCGGAAGGTCTCGGCTCGTGCCCCCGCCTCGGTGCGCCGGCCCATCCGCACCAGCGCGTCGATGGCCAGCACCTCCCGCTCCTGCGCCAGCGCTCCCTCCGGAAAGCGCGCCGCGTGCCGCTCCGCCTCCTCCAGCGCCCCCGCCGCATCCCCTCCCCTCAGCGCTTGATAGGCCGTCTCGAGCAGCGTGAGCTCCTCGTCCATCTCCGCCGGGGTCTCGGCCGGCCTGAGCTGCGTCGGCCTCGGGACTTCGGGCGCAGGCGGGCGAGGCACCCGTGGCACGGGCGCCGCGTTCGTCCTCGGCGCAGCGGTCTCGGAGGCCACCCCGGACGCCGGTGGTGGAGTGGGCTTCACGGGCCCGGGTGGAGCGGACTCTTCACTCGCGGGCTCGGGTGCAGGTGCCTTCACGCTCGCGGGCTCGGGAGTCTCCACCGGGGCACGCTCCGGCACGGACGAAGGAAGCACCGCCGTGGGTTCCTCCGGGCGGGCCCGTGCTCGTTCCCGCTCGACGAGACGGCCCGCCTGGAAGCTGCCCCCCGCGAGCACCGCCAGCGCCATCCCCGCAAGCACCTTGCCCTTCACCCCGGACACCGCCGTCCCGGCCACTCCCCCCGGCACAGAGGGCACGGGCGGCGCTCCCTGCGGAGGCGGCTCCGGCGGTGCGCCCCCCGGCGGCCCCAGCAACGGGCCCAGCTTCCCCGCCAGCGCGGCGAGCTGCTCCGCCGACGGCTCGTCCAGGCTCGCCGCTCCGAGCAACTCGCGCAGCTCCGGGGAGGCCTCGGAGTCCTGCTCCAGCAGGCGCACCGGCTCGCGGGGACTCATGTCTCGCCTCCTTCCGCCCGCGCCCGGGCCACCGCCTGCTGCACGTACTGGCGCCCCGCGTACAGCCGCGCGTACGCCGTCTGCAACGGACACCCCACCGCCTCCGCCACCTCGCTCATCGGCCACTGCTCGAGCTCGAACAGCACGAACACCGCCCGCTTGTCCTCGTCCAGCCCGTCCAGGATTCGGTCCAACAGCGCTCGCGCCTGTCTGCGCGCCACCACCTCCACCTGCTCCGGCGGTTGGGCTCCGTCCGGCAGCTCCGAGACGGCCGTCTCGCGGCGGATGTGCGCCCGCTTGCGGTAGTCCGCCGCCACCCTCCGGCAGATGCCGAACAGCCACGTGCGCACCGCCGAGCTCCCATCGAAGTCCGCCAGCCTCCGGTGCACCACCACGAACACCTCCTGGCTCACGTCCTCCAGGTCCGCCTCCCGCACGCCCAGCCGGCGCAGCGTGCGCCACACGAACGGTGCGCTCTCGGCGTAGACCTGCTGGAAGCGGAGGACGGGCGGCCCGGCCATGGGGCTCGGCGCCAGGGAGGAAGGAGGCATCGGGAAGGAGACCGGAGCCCCCAAGTCTAGCGCCGGTTCCTCCTCAGGGTCCGAGGAACGACACGCCGACGTCCACGCTCGCCTGCACGGGCAGTCCCAGCCGCTGGTCCTCCGCCGTCCCGTCCGGCTTGAGCAGGCGCACCGTCGGGCGCAGCCACCCGTACCCCACGCCCACTCCCAGGTGGAGCGCCGTGCTCGCGCCCAGTCTCCTCTCCAGCCGGGCTCGCGGCCCCACGTCGCCCCGGGCCAGCGGCTCGAGCCGGCCCTGCTCGAAGCCCTCGCTGTAGGCGAGCACCAGCGCGAACGTGGCCGTGGCACAGCCGGACGCGGACCACTCGCCGCCCGCCCACGACACCGGGCACACGCCCACCTCCGCCCCGGACTTCACCAGCGAGAGCCGCCCTCCGTCCTTCGTGTAGGACTCGTAGGGGGACAGGGTCAGCCGGATGAGCCACGGCCATGCGCCTCGCCCGAGCCAGAAGCTCGTGGCGATTCCGGGCGTCACCCCGAAGCCCACCCCCAGCGAGCCCAGGGCCGCCACCGTGACCGCCGGGCCCCCAAGCCTCGGCCCCGGTGCGTCCGGGCGCATCCCCGGGGACTCTTCGGGTGGCGGGGGCATGGCCTCGGTGACGGCGGGCGCGGGAGTCTCGACGGGTGCGGGGGGCTCGGCGACGGTGGGCAGGGGCGGAGGCTCCGGCGCGGGTGGGCTCTCGGGAGGCGGACCCCCGAGCGCCGCCGAGGGGTCGATCATCACGGCCATCACCAACAACAGGCGGGGCTCGAGGGCGGAGCACGCCTCCTCCCGCGTGGACACCTCGCGGCTCCCGAGCACGTTGCCGCGCGCATCCACGAGCGACAGCGTCGCCTTCCAGCCCGAGGGCTTGCCGGGCTCGAGCACTCCGTCGATGAGGAACTCGGGCCCGGGGCCGAAGACGGTGCGTCCGAGCCGCGCCTCCACCGCCCGTGCGAGTGGCCCCGCCTGGATGCACCCGGGAGTGGCATTCCAGCGCAGTCCCCAACGGGACTCGGGGCGAGGCCCGGCAAGCACGGGACTCGCGACGAGGAGCAACACGACAGCACAGCGCGGCAGTACACCCATGCGTGGCCTTAAACCACGCGGCGCGGCTCAAGTGGACGCGGTTGGTGTCCTCCGCATCACGACGCCTCCCGGCCCCACCGCCCAGACGTGGCGCTTTTTTGAACCCGATGGAGTCCGGCCGAAATCGCCATGCGTTTCGCCGGGTTGCGTGCGCCGGGCACTCCGGACCCGGCTCCCCGAGACCCCGGTCCAGGTGCACCGGTGGCAGGTCCACACTCGCGGCTCCGTCAAAGCCTCACGGCCTCGCGCCCGGCAATGTCAGACACCCCGCGTAGGCTGTTCTCCAGAAGATGATGAATCACGAGGTGTGGCATGAGCTGGATCATCTACCTGATGGGCGCTGCTGGCTTCGACTCGGTGCGGGACTTCCCCGAGGGATGGTCGCCTCCCCCGCTGGGCCCTCGCGAGCTCATCCTCCGCCGGTTGCGCGAGGCGCTGCCCACCATCTTCTTCTCCTCGCTCGCCGAGGGCACCTACCACGGTGACGGTTTCTCCATCACCTTCGACATCGGCCCCTGGGAGCCGGCGCCCCGGGTGAAGCTGCTCGTGCACGGCTCGGGGGACGAGGTGCTGGACATCATCGGCAAGGTGGCCGAGGCACTCGAGGCCCGAGCGCTCGACACGGGCCTGGGCGACTTCATGCGCTTCCACAAGGACCCGGACACCGGCCGCCACGTCTGGCGCGATGCCCCCAAGCCGGGCGCGTGGATGGCACCGGCCTGAGCGCCCGGCCGCTCGCGTACTCCCCGGCAGGACGGCCCCGGCCCGCGTTGCCCGCTGCCGGGATGCTCCCCAGGGTTTGACAGAGAGGGTGCCGGGCACCCCGATGCACCCAAAGGAGCGGCCATGGCCAAGCTGATTCGTGAAGTGATGACGCGCGACGTGGAGGTCATCAACCCCAACGACACCCTCCGCGACGCCGCCGAGAAGATGCGCACCCTCAACGTCGGCGCCATTCCCGTGTGTGACGGCCAGCGCGTGGTGGGAATGATTACCGACCGCGACGTCGTCGTGCGCGCCATTGCCCTGGGCAAGGACCCCAACAGCACCCAGGTTGCCGACGCGATGAGCCCCGGCATCGAGTACGCCTTCGATGACGATGACGTCGACACGGTGCTCAACCGGCTGAAGGAGAAGCAGATCCGCCGCATCATCGTGGTGGACCGGAGCAAGAAGTTGGTAGGCGTCGCGTCGCTGGGAGACCTGACCGGCGAGGTGAGCGAGCGCAAGGTAGGCGAGGCGCTCGAGGGCATCTCCGAGCCCTCCAGCCCCAACATGTGACGGCGCATGAGGCCCCGGGGCCGGTGCCCACGAGGCACTCCGGCCCCTGGCCGCTGGGATGAGCCCCTCTGACGGCGGTGGCCCCGAAGGCCGCCTGCCCGCCGAGGGGTTTCGTGCATTCCGGCGCCCGCCCGCTCTCCAGCCGGGGGCGAGGGCCCCGCCGTTCCGCTGGATTGTTCCGCGCGGCACAGTCCCCACCTTTCCCGGGAGCGAGGTGTCACGTGCGCGGAGCCTTCAGAATCGCCACCCTGCGGGGCATTCCCATCCGGGTGCACTACTCCTTCCTGCTGGTGCTGCCCTTCCTCGCCTACCTCTTCGGCCAGGCCTTCCGCAGCGCCGCCGAGGCGGCGGATGTCCCTCCCGAGCGGCTCACGGGCAGCCCCCTGTTGTGGGGCCTGGGGCTCGCGGTGGCGCTGTTCCTCTCCGTGCTGGTGCACGAGCTGGCCCACTCCTTCTACGCCCTGCGCAAGGGCGGCCAGGTGTCGGACATCACCCTGTTGATGATTGGAGGCGTGTCGCGCATCACCCGCATGCCCGAGGGCTCGCGGCAGGAGGCCCTCATGGCGCTGGCGGGCCCGCTCACCAGCCTCGCGCTGGGGGCGCTCTTCCTGGGCGCCTACGTGGGGCTCGCGGGGGCGCGCTCCTTCAACCTGCGCTTCGCCGTCTTCTACCTGGGCAACCTCAACGTCTTCCTCGGCCTCTTCAACCTGCTGCCCGCCTTCCCCATGGACGGGGGCCGCGTCCTGCGCGCGGTGCTCACCGGAAGGCTCGGCCGCGTGCGCGCCACACAGGTGGCGGGGATGGTGGGCAAGGGCTTCGCGCTGCTCTTCGGCGTGGTGGGCCTCTTCGGGGGCAACTTCATCCTGCTCCTCATCGCCTTCTTCGTCTTCATGGGCGCCGAGGCCGAGTCGCGCGAGGTGTTGATGCAATCCCTGCTCAACCGGGTGCACGTGCGCGAGTTGATGGCACCGCGCACGGCGGCGGTGGAGGCCACGGATTCGCTGGAGGAGGTGGCCACGCGCATGCAGGCCGAGCGGAGGCGGGCGCTGCCGGTGGTGGAGGACGGGCACGTGGTGGGCCTGGTGACGCTCGCGGCCGTGCGGCAGGTGCCCGCGCCGAGGCGCTCGCAGGTGAGGGTGCGCGCGGTGGCCCTGCCCGTGCCCCTGCTCACCCCCGAGTCCACCGCCTGGGAGGCCTTGAGGGAGATGGGCCAGCGCCGGCTGCCGCAGCTCCCCGTGGTGCAGGAGGACATGCTGGTGGGCACCGTCACCCAGGATGATGTGATGCGAGGCCTGGAGCTGCGCGAGCTGGAGGACACCAACCTCCGCGGCCCGTGGGGGCTCGGCCCGCGCGAGCACCAGTCCCCCACCTGAGCCCGGCCCGCCGCGCTCAGCCGTCCAGGCCCGGGAACTCCAGCACCTCCGTGAAGGCCTCGAGCGCCGTGCGCTCCGCCTCGCGCACCCGCCCCAAGCGCCCGAGCAGCCCGTTGGAGGCCCTCGCCACGCGCCAGCCCACGTCCAACAGACAGCGCCGGAAGCGCGCGGCCTCGCCGAGCCCCAACCGCTCGGCCACGCGCTCGCACAACGGGCGCAGGGGCTCCAGGTCGGGGGCCTCGCGGAGGCGCTCGGGCGAGAGCACGTCGAGCTGGCCGAGGGCCTCGCCGTAGATGAGGCCCACCAGCGGGCTGGGGGAGAACTGGCCCAGCAAGAGCACGCGCCGACAGGCCTCGCGCTCGCGCGGGCGCACCGGACCGTCGGCGGTGGCCACCCACAGGAAGGCTCGCAGGGGTGCATCGTGGAGCACCCGCCATTCGTCCGCGGAGAAGCCGCACCGCGAGAAGGCGTGCTCCACCGCCCGGGAGTCCTCGGAGCCCTCGTCCAGGGCGAGGAATGACAGGTCTCCTCGCGGCCCATCGCGGACAGTCCAGAGCGAGTGGTCCATGCGTCCCCCCAGCGTGTCTGGGTTTCCCCTGTCCCCGGTACGTCAGCGGCCGAGGACCCGCGCACGTGCGCCCCGGTCCTCGACGGCTCCCTCCCACGTCGACACGCGGGCGAATGGTAGGGATTCACCCGGGCCCGAGAAGTCGGCCCTGGCCGCTCCACGCCGGAAACCCGACACCCGCGC
This sequence comes from Vitiosangium sp. GDMCC 1.1324, assembly GCF_003044305.1. Classification (GTDB taxonomy): domain Bacteria; phylum Myxococcota; class Myxococcia; order Myxococcales; family Myxococcaceae; genus Archangium. The sequence continues at coordinate 124,291 of NZ_PZOX01000027.1, forward strand.
GGAGCCGGTGTGCAGTGCGCATCATCCGCATGCGCCTCCCGTCTGGGATGCTTCCCCTTCTCCCGGGAAATCCCTCGGGAGCGGCGGTTTCGTGGGCGAGCCCTTCCAGGGAGGAGGGACTGATAGGCTTCGCCCTCATGCGAAGGCTCCTCTTCTCCGTCAGTGCAACGCTTTGCCTGGGACTCGGCACCGGGTGCGCCACCGCTCCGGCCCCCACGTCCGAGCCCCGGCCGCTGCAGTCCCCCGCCCCCACTCCCAGCGCCACCGGGCGCGGGGGTGCCGCCGCCACCGTGGACGTGCGCGCCACCGCCGCCGCCATCGAGCTGCTCAAGTCCGGAGGCAACGCCGTCGACGCCGCCGTGGCCGCCGCCAGCGTGCTCGGCGTCACCGACCCGTACTCGTGTGGCATCGGCGGCGGCGGCTTCATGGTCATCTATCTCGCGAAGGACCAGCGCGTCGTCACCGTGGACCACCGGGAGACGGCACCCCAGGCCCTCGAGCGCTCGCGCCTCTATGAGAACGGTGCCCCCATCCGCTTCGACGAGCTCGTCACCAGCGGCCTGTCCGTCGGCGTCCCCGGCTCCCTCATGGGTTGGAGCGAGGCCCTGCGCCGCTACGGCTCGCGCCCGCTCGCCGACGTCCTCCAACCCGCCATCCGCGTCGCCGAGCAGGGCTTCGACGTCGACCCCACCTTCTTCGAGCAGACCCGCCACAACGTCTCGCGCTTCCGAGACTTCACCAGCACCGCCGCCCTCTACCTCGGGCCGGATGGGCAGCCCTGGCCCGTCGGCACCCCCTTCAAGAACCCCGGCCTGGCGAAGACATACAAGCTCGTCGCCCAGGACGGCGTCCCCGCCTTCTACCGGGGCGAGATTGCCCAGGCCATCGTCTCCACCGTCACCCGGCCGCCCGTCACGCCCGGCGCCTCGCGCACGGTGCGCCCCGGCGTCATGACGCTGGCCGACCTCGCGAAGTACGAGGCCTTCGTCCGCCCTCCAGTGACGAGCACCTACCGCGGCTACACGCTCCACGGCATGGGCCCGCCCAGCAGCGGCAGCCTCACGCTCGGCCTCACCCTGCACCTGCTCGAGTCCTCCAACCCGGCCGCCCTGTCCCGCCCCGAGTTCCTCCACCGCTACCTGGAGGCCTCGCGGCTCGCCTTCGCCGACCGCAACGCCTTCATGGGAGACCCCGCCTTCGTCTCCGTCCCCGAGGCGGGCCTCCTGTCGCGCGACTACGCCTCGCAGCGGAGAGCGGCGCTCAACGTCTCCCGGGCCTCCACCACCGCCGCGGCGCCCGGCAATCCACTGCCCTTCCAGGGTGACACCCACGCCGCGCCCCAACCCCTCCCCGAGGTGAAGCGCCCCGCCGCCGAGGAGACGGTGCTCAACAAGGAGACCACGCACATCACCACCGCGGACGCCGCCGGCAACATCGTCGCGTACACCTGCACCATCGAGGGCGAGGGCGGCAACGGCATGGTCGTCCCCGGTTACGGCTTCCTGCTCAACAACGAGATGACGGACTTCGACCTGCCCGCCACCGTGGACGCGCCCCACCCCAACGCCCCCGCCCCCGGCAAGCGGCCCCGCAGCAGCATGAGCCCCGTGCTCGTGTTCAAGGACGGCGAGCCCGTGCTCGCGCTCGGCAGCCCCGGCGGCTCCACCATCATCACCACCGTGGGCCAGACGCTCGTGAACTTCCTCGACTTCGGCATGCCCATCGACCAGGCCCTGGCGGCACCTCGCGTGTCGCAGCGCAACTCGCCCGACAACAAGAGCCAGGCCGAGCCCGAATTCATCGCCTCCCCCGAGGCCGCCGCGCTCAAGGCGCTCGGGCATGGGTTCACGGACGCGGGCCCCATCGGCGCGCTCACCGCCATCCGCTTCAACCCCGATGGCACCGTCACCGCCGCCGCCGAGCCCCGCCGCCGTGGTGGAGGCAGCGCCATGGTCGTCGAGCCAGTGAAGTAACGCCCCAGGTCTCCCGCCCTCGCGCCCGTGTGCCGGGGGCGGCTCAGACCGGGTACTCCTTGAGGGTGATGGCGTTGCCAGCCCCCATCGCCATCTTGGAAATGAGCTTCTTCCAGGGCGCGAAGGACATGCCCCGGTAGATTTGATTGCGGAACCAGAGCATCGCGCGGCTGCTGGGCACGAACCACGTGCCGCCGTCCTGCCCCTGCTTCTGGCTCTGCTGGACGTAGCCGCGCATCTGCTCCTGGTAGCGGGCGAACGCGGTGCGGTGGTCGCCACCGGCGGCCTGGAGCTCTCCGGCCAGCACGTAGGCGCCCACCACGGCCAGCCCCGTCCCCATGCCCGACAGCGGCGAGGCGCAATAGGCGGCATCCCCGAGCAGCACCGTCCGCCCGCTCGACCAGGAGTCCATGTGCACCTGGCTGATGGAGTCGAAGTAGAAGTCGGGGGCGTTCCACATGGCTTCGAGGAACCGGGGAATCTCCCAGCCCTCGCCAGCGAACCTGTCGGCCAGGAGCCGCTTCTGCTGCGCGCTGTCGTGGCGGTCGTACGTCAGCGGCGGTGAGGCGAAGGCGCACAGGACCTTCGCCTCGGTGTTCCGCCGGGCGCTGTACACGCCCACGGTCTTCCCAGGCACGCTGAAGTACCGCCCCGAGTAGTCGAGCTCCAAGAGGTTGGGCGTGGTGAAGATGGAGATGTAGTAGCCGAGGTCTCGGACGAACCGGGACTCGTCTCCGAACGCCAGCGCGCGCACGTTGGAATGAAGCCCATCCGCGCCCACCACCAGGTCGAACGTGCGCGGGGGCGCGTGCTGGAAGGTGACCCGCACGCCCTCCTCCCCCTGCGTCAGGGAGGTGATGGAGTCCCCGAAGAGGTACTCGGTGTCCTGCCGGCTCGCCTCGTAGAGGATGCGGGCCAGGTCGCCGCGAAGAATCTCCACCTCACCGCTCATGAACTCGGAGGGCATGCTCGCCAGCGGCTTGTTGTCCTGGTCGACGAACAGCACCTCGCCCATGTGCGTCTGCGCCCGCCGCACCTCGCCCAGCAGGCCCATGCGCTCGATCGCGTGCATGGAGGCGCCGCGGAAGTCGACCGCATAGCCGCCGTCACGCAGCTCCGGGGCCCGCTCCACCACCGTGGGATTGAAGCCGTAGCGGCGCAGCCAGTACGCCAGCGCGGGCCCGGCGATGCTCGCGCCGGAAATGAGGATGTTCCTGTTCTTCATCGGGGACGCTCCTGGACCTGTCGGTGCCATCGGGTCCGCGCGGGCCGGACTCACGGCCGAGGCGCGTGAGACATTTGTACAAATGTCTCAAACCAACGTCTAGCACATTTGTCCAAGACGCTCGTCCCGACACGGGGGTAGGTTCCCCCCATGGGAAATCGTGAGGACCTGCTCGCCGGAGCCAAGCGCTGCCTGTACGAAAAGGGGTACGGGCGGACGACGGCACGCGACATCGCCGCCGCTTCGGGAACGAGCCTGGCGGCCATCGGCTACCACTTCAAATCCACCGAGGCGTTGCTGAACGCGGCCATCCTCCAGGCCATCGAGGAGTTGGGGGACGAGATACAGCGCGCGCTGGCCACCGAGCTTCCACCCGGGGCCACGACGCTGGAGCGGTTCGAGGCCAACTGGAAGCGGGTGCTCGAGTTGTTCCCCAAATACCGGAGGCCGTTGTCCGCGAGCGTCGAGGCCTACGCGACGGCCGAGCATGTGCCGGAGGTCCGCCAGCAGCTCGCCGCCGGACTGGAGGAGGGGCGCATCGGGCTGGCCCAGATGTTCCACGGCCTCGATGCCACCGCGGACAGGACGGCGTGGGCGGTGGGCTCGTTCTACCAAGCGCTCATGAGCGGCCTGGTGGTGCAGTGGTTGATCGACCCGGAGCACGCCCCATCGAGCAAGGACCTGACCGACGCGCTGCGGACCATCGTGGCGAGCGTCGCGCAGGCCGACGCGAAGGGCACGGCCCAGAAGGAGAAGGCCCCGAAGGGCACTCCCGGGAAGGACAAGGCCCGGAAAGGCAAGGCTCCCCCGGGCGGCGGCAAGCAGGGCTGACCGCTCGGGGCTCGTCCCCCTGCCCCCAGGGCCCAGCGCCACGTCCGGTTCCCCACAACCGGGCTCCACATGCCCCGTCGTCCAGGGCACTTCGAGGTCCCACGCGGGGCAACGCGCTTCCCAGACGTGAGGTGGCGCACGGCCCCCTCGCGCGCCGGGGCGAAACACTCCCCCGCCCGAGGACCGCTCCCTAGCTTGAAGGGACGATGCGGAGCACCCTCGAGGCCCGGCGGGACACGGGCCAGCTGGAGCCTCGTCCCTGGAAGATTCGGGCCGCCAAGGAGCTCTCCGCGGCGCGCTCGCGCATGCTGCGGATGCTCGAGGGCCTCCCCGAGGAAGCCCTCACCCGCCAGCACTCGCCCCTCATGTCCCCCATCATCTGGGACGTGGCCCACGTGGCCAACTACGAGGAGCAGTGGCTGCTGCGCGCGCTCGGCGCCTCCGCGCTCACCGACTCCGCCTTCGACTCGCTCTACGACGCCTTCCGCCACCCGCGCTCCACGCGCACGCGCCTGCCGCTGCTGACTCCCGAGCAGGCCTTCGCCTACGCCACCCGAGTGCGCGAGGCCACGCTCGAGTGGATGCAGCACGTGCACGAGGACTCGGACGCACCGCTGCTGCGCGGGGGTTACGTCTACGGCATGGTGGCCCAGCATGAGCAACAGCACCTGGAGACGCTCGCCGCCACGCTGCAGCTCATGACGGGCCACGCGTACCGGCCCACCGCGCTCGCGCGTCCGCGCCCCGTCCGCGTGGCGCAGCACGAGGTCTTCATCCCCGGAGGCCCCGTGCGCCTGGGCAGCGACGCGCTCTGGGCCTACGACAACGAGCGCCCCGCGCACACGGTGGAGGTGGCGCCCTTCCTGCTGGACGCGCACCCCGTCACCAACGGGGACTTCGTCGTCTTCGTCGAGTCCGGGGGCTATGGGGACGCGCGCTGGTGGGACCCGAAGGGCTTCGAGTGGATTGAGTCCCAGGGCATCCACCATCCGCTCTTCTGGGAGCCGCAGGACAACGGCACCTGGCTGCGCAGGCGCTTCGGGTGGGTGGAGCCGATTCCACGGGACGAGCCCGTGCAGCACGTGTGCTGGTACGAGGCGGACGCGTACGCGCGCTGGGCCGGCAAGCGCCTGCCCACGGAGACCGAGTGGGAGAAGGCCGCGGCGGGCTCGGACGTGAGGCCGCGCGTGCACCCCTGGGGAGACGGAGCGCCCACGGCGAGCCAAGCCAACCTCGGGGGCAACACCTGGGGCCCCGCGCCCGTGGGCAGCTACCCGGCGGGCCAGAGCGCGGACGGCGTCTGGGGGCTGCTCGGGGACGTGTGGGAATGGACGGCCAGCACCTTCGGCGGGTACGCGGGCTTCAAGGCCTTTCCCTACCGGGAGTACTCGGAGGTGTTCTTCGGGACGGAGTACCGCGTCCTGCGAGGCGGAGCCTGGGCGAGTGCCCCCGTGGCGGTGCGCAACAGCTTCCGCAACTGGGACTACCCCATCCGCCGACAGATATTCGCCGGCTTCAGGTGCGCACGGGACGCGAGGTGAGCCATGAGACGGAGGGCGGGGATGGGCGGGACGGGACTGGAGAGGCAACGGGAGCTCTCGGTGACGGTGGAGGTGCACGTGCGGCCGGGGGATGCGCGGCGGGCGCTGCGCTCGGAGGTGCTGGCCGGGCTGTGTAGCGGGCGCCAACCCAAGGAGCTGTCACCGAAGTGGCTCTATGACGAGCGAGGCAGCCAGCTCTTCGACGAAATCACGCGGCTGCCGGAGTACTACCCCACGCGGCGCGAGCGGGAGATTCTGGAGGCGCACGCGGGGGACATCGCCCGAGCGAGCGGAGCGGACACGCTGCTGGAGCTGGGCAGCGGGAGCAGCGAGAAGACGCGGCTGCTGCTGGACGCGATGCGGAGCACGGGGAACCTCCGACGCTTCGTGCCCTTCGACGTGAGCGAGCGCTTCCTGCGGCAGGCGGCGGAGGCGGTGGCGCGCGAGTACTCGGGGCTGCGGGTGCACGCGGTGGTGGGAGACTTCGAGCGGCACCTGGGGAAGCTGCCCGGGGGAGGACGGAGGCTGGTGGCGTTCCTCGGGGGCACCATCGGCAACATGAAGCCGGCCGAGCGGGCGCGCTTCTACGCAGAGCTCTCGGCGGGACTGGAGCCGGGCGAGGGACTGCTGTTGGGGACGGACCTGCTCAAGTGCCGCGATCGGCTGTTCGCGGCGTACAACGACCGAGCAGGAGTGACGGCGGCGTTCAACCGCAACGTGCTGAGCGTGCTCAACCGCGAGCTGGAAGCGGACTTCGAGCTCGAGGCCTTCGAGCACCTGGCGCCCTTCGACGAGGAGAACGGCTGGGTGGAGATGAGACTCATCTCGGTGAGGCCACAAGCGGTGCGGCTGCCGGCGGTGGAGCGCTACGTGAACTTCGCCGAGGGCGAGGTGCTGCGCACGGAGGTGAGCTGCAAGTTCCGCCCGGAGCAGGTGGAGGCGGAGCTGACGGCCGCGGGGCTGCGGCTGGTGGAGCGCTGGACGGACGCCGCGGGGGACTTCGCCCTCTCGCTCGCCCTCAAGCGCTGACGCTCACGCTCCACGGGCCTCCACGGCTCCAGAACCCATGCGGGCAGGAGAGCGCGCGTCGTGACGACCTGACGTGCGGGCCGTCACGACGGCGCGCACGGAAATACGCCTGCTCGCTTGGAGTTGCGGAAACAAACACCACCCGACATTGAACGGGGACGAACCTCGGAGGCCGCGTCCGGAGGCAAACACCTCTGGAGCCGACAGCCCAGCGCGAAGAACCTGCTCACGCCCTCGGGCGTTGACGCACCCACGAGCCAGTGGTCTGGCCTCCCGGCAGCGAGGGGCGGCGGGCACGAAAGCCTTTCACACATCCACCAGAGCGCCGGCCGTCCGGGGGGAAGGGCCGACTCCCTGGTGCGCAGGGGGGATTCATCGGGCGCGCGACCGGAGAGCATGGGGCTCCAACGTCGCGGCGCCCGATGTCTTTTCAGGGCCCACCGCTCAGCGCGGCTGCTGGAACTCGATGCCCCGGCAGGCCTCGGTGGCCTGGTGCACCTCGTCGGCGGTGACCTCCGGGAAGGTGGCGCACAGGAAGAGGTCCTTCTCCACGCGCCGGGCGCCGAAGAGCGCCGGGTACGGCGAGCCCACGCCACCATCGGACAGCCTCGCCGAGAGCTTCACCTGGACGAGCGAGAAGTCCGCCCCGCCCTCCTTCTGCTCGACCGAGTGCTCGAAGCCCTGGAAGGACTTCGTCACCGACTGGGCGAGCTCATCGGGCGAGGGCAGCGCCGGGCCCTGGCCGGGACGCAGGTCCACGCGCAGCACCGGACGGCCGGGCGGACCGAACTGGAAGCTGCCATCCGGCATCACCTGGGCGGTCCACCCGGGCGGCATGGGCACCTTCACCCCGACGCGGCGCTGGGGAGTCGGAGGGGTCTCCGGGTGCTCGGCCTCGGGAAGCGGCTCCGGCTCCTCCTGCTGCCGCTGCTTGCAACCACCACAGCCGGCCGCCAGCACGGCGAGCGCCACCGCGGCGGCGCGGGCGTGCTGGCGCACGGCGTGGCGCACTACTTCTTGCCCTCGCCACCCGGAGGCGGCGGGCTGCCACCTCCCTTGCCGAGGTTCTCCATCTTGCTGGTGCCCTCGAAGATGACGCCGCGGTCCATGGTGAGCGCGGGCGACTCGAGGTTGCCCTTCACCCGCGCGGGAGCGTGCAGCTCGATGAGCTGCGCGGCGCGGATGTTGCCCTCCACGGTGCCGTTGACGATGACGGTGCCGGCGTTGATCTCCGCCTGCACGCGGGCCCCATCACCGATGACGAGCACGTCCTTGGTGATGATCTGTCCGTTGAACTTGCCGTCGATGCGAACCTGACCCTCGAAGGTGAGCTTCCCCTCGAACTCACTGCCCTTACCGAGCAGCGTGTGAACCTCACCCGGACGCGTTGCCACGGATTCATCCTCCCGTCTGCTACCTAGAAGCGGTACGTTGGTTTTCTCTTCTTTTTTCCCGAGGAGCGCCACGCGCTACTCCTTCCTGAGTACCTTCAGGATGCGATCGAGGTCATCGTACGAGAAGTAGTCGACTTCGATGGTGCCTTTTCCACTGCCCTTCTCCACCAAACGCACTTTGGTGCCCAGCAAACGCTGAAGTTCCTCCACCAGGGACTTCACCTGGGGACTGGGCTTCTTGTTGGGGGTGGCGGAGTCCTTGGAGGCCTTGGCGCTGCCCTTGGCCTGCTGAACGAGCTTCTCGGTGTCGCGCACGCTGAGCTTGCGGGCGGCGACCTGGGCGGCCAGCTCCGTCATCTCGGGGATGCGGGGCACGCCGAGCAGCGCGCGGGCATGGCCTGCGCTCAGCGCGCCCTCGGCCACCATGCGCTTCACCTCGTCGGGCAGGCCGAGCAGGCGCAGGGCATTGGCCACGGTGGAGCGCTCCTTGCCCACGCGCTGGGCCACCTGGTCCTGGGTGAGGCCGAACTCCTCGACGAGGCGGTGATAGCCCTCGGCCTCCTCCATGGGGTCCAGGTCCGCGCGCTGGAGGTTCTCCACGAGCGCGAGCTCGAAAGCCTCGACCTCCGTCACCTCGCGCACGATGGCGGGAATCTCATGGAGGCCGGCGGCCTGGGACGCGCGCCAGCGGCGCTCACCGGCGATGAGCTTGAAGCCGTCGCCATCCTTGCGCACGAGCACCGGCTGAAGGACGCCCTGCGTCTTGATGGACTCGGTGAGCTCGCGCAGCTTCGCCTCGTCGAAGTGGCGGCGCGGCTGGAGGTTGTCGCGCTTGATGGCCTCGATGGGGAGCTTGATGACGCTGCCCTTGGGAGGAGGAGCGGGCTCGGGAGGAGCCACCACCGCCGCGGCGGTGGCGGGAGGAGGAGCGGCCTGGGGGATGAGGGCGGAGAGGCCACGGCCCAACGCCCGCTTCTGCTTGTCACCGTTCAGCACTGCGGAGACTCCCGCCGGGAGGGCCCGGCATCATCCGCCCGGAAGGGCGGCCTGGTTCTTCACTTCGTCGCAGGGCCGGGTGGACCAGGGAACCCGGCCTGCCTGTCCGGAACGAGACGCCGCTCCGGCGGGTCCATCACTTCACTTCGGCACCTTCCGCCGGGAGGACTCGAACACCCGGCATGCCTGTCCGGAACGAGAGACCGCTCCGACAGGTCCGTCACCGCACTTCCGCCGGGTGGACCCGAACACCGGCGTGAGGCCCGGGGCTCACCCGGACCAGGAGTTGCGTTGCGCCACCAGAGGAGCCGCCCGGCTGCCCGCTCGGAGCGGCACTCCACGCCGAAGCCACCGAGGGGACCGTCGCCGGAAGTACCCGGTCGCCAGCCTGGAGAGGGAACCCGCGCCCGCCCTCCCTCCGCTCCGCCGGACGCCACGGGGACACGGCCATCCGCGCGAAGCATCCCGTCTCACCGCGGCCGCCTCCTCGGGAGGCTGGGACTCGAGAGCCCCGGGTCCCCGCGCCGGACAGGAGAGGAACCGACCGGAAGCCCGCATATATAAGGATACGGGCGGCGGCCGGCTCGAGCGCTACGCCACCTTGCGAGCGGGAGGCGGGTTGGGCTCGCGCTGCATGATTTCGCGGCCGAGCGCCAGGTAGCTCTCACAGCCCTTGGACTTGATGTCGTAGAGCAGGATGGGCTTGCCGAAGGACGGGCACTCGGACAGGCGCACGTTGCGCGGGACGACGGCCGTGAAGACCTGCTCCTTGAAGAAGCCCCTCACGTCCGCGACCACCTGGTTGGCGATGTTCGCGCGCGAGTCGAACATGGTGAGGAGGATGCCCTCCATCGTCAGGCCCGGATTGAAGGCCTGCTTCACCAGGTCGATGGTGTGGTTGAGCTGAGAGAGGCCCTCGAGCGCGTAGTACTCGCACTGCAGCGGGATGAGGACGGAGTCCGCCGCGATGAGCGAGTTGAGCGTGAGCAGGCCGAGCGAGGGCGGGCAGTCGATGAGGATGTAGTCGTACTGCTCGGCCACGGGGCGGAGCGCGTCGCGCAGGCGGTACTCGCGGCGCTCCTGGTTGACGAGCTCGACCTCGGCACCGGTGAGGTCCGGGGTGGCGGGGACCACCTGGAGGTAGCGCAGCTCGGTGGGGTGGGCGAGCTCGCCGATGGGGCGGCCACCGAGGAGGGCGTCATAGACGGTGCCCTGGAGTTGGTCGCGCTTGAGCCCGAGTCCGCTGCCGGCATTGCCCTGGGGGTCCATGTCGACGAGGAGCACCTTGCGCTCGGCGGCGGCGAGGCTCGCGGCGAGGTTGATGGCGGTGGTCGTCTTGCCGACGCCGCCCTTCTGATTGGAGATGCAGATGATTCGACCCACGTGGCCCATCCTTGCGACGCCCCGAGAAGTACCCGGGGGCTCTGCGGGGGAGGCATGTAGCGACCCGCATTGATCCACCAAATCGTCGGCTGATCCAGTCCGCGACCGGATCAGACTTCTAGCCTGCCTGCCTGACATCCCCGCCCCACCCCGCCCGGGAGAGCGCGGGGGCGAGGCCCCCGAGGCCCCCGCCTGAAAGCCGCGAGGAACCCCTGCCCCGCGGAGCGCGGAGGAGCGCAGACACCGACGCGCACGACCCGGGAGACCTAAGGAGCACCGGGCCCGAGCGCCAGGAGAAGCACCCCGAGCCCCCCTCGGGCGGAAAAGACAGACCCCGTGCGCCCCATGTTCCACGTGGAACACGCCCGGGACACCGGTCCGAGGAGTCCCTGCTGTGCACGTTCTCTGGCGGCCCGGCCCCTGCGCCGCGCATGGAGCGACGCACGGGAAGACGGGAGTCATGGCCGGACCCTTCTCCGCGAAGATTCCGGACCCGGAGGCCCGGCTCGAGCACCTCGCCGGACTCGTGCACGCCGGGCACGGCACCGTGGCCGGACAGGTCCTTCAGCGGCGCGGAGTCTCCCGCTCCAAACCCCCAGGGGTGTCCAACGCATGGACCAGACCCTGTCCAGGAGGACACGGCTCGGCTCGGGAGAAGCGGAGGAACTCGCCACGCTCTGCCGTACGGCCGACGCCGACCAGGTCCTCTTCTGGAATCCGCTCACCCCACCTCAGCGCGAAGCCCTCGAAGCGCTCACGGGCATGGACGTCCGCGATGCCGCCTCGCTCGGGCTCGGGTGAGGGACGCAGCGAGCCGCTCGCCGGGGGCCCTCGTTCCACGTGGAACACGCCCCGGCCCGAAGGCCGCCCTCCCCCGCCCCTCCACCGTGTTCCACGTGGAACACGCATCTGCTGAGGGAGCCCCCGGTCCAGGAACACGGAGCAGCACCCCGGAAGGACGGGCCCTCGCGCGGGGCCGCGTTCCACGTGGACCCCCTGTCCTTCTCGGGCACCCACCCGTGCGACCTGGGGGAGGCCTCCAAAAGAACAGCCCCTCACTCCCCATCAGGCTGTTCCACATGGAACCGGCCCCGGCCGAGAGGGCCTCCGCCCCTGTCCCTTTCCCAAACCTTGTTCCACGTGGAACACGCCTTCGGAGCGGGATCTCTCAGCGTCCCGGACCTGGAGCGGCGTTCTGGACGGAAGGACCCTCGCACCCAGACCGGCGTTCCACGTGGAACACGCCCGGCCGAGAAGGCACCTCCCCTGTCCCTTCCCCAAGCCTTGTTCCACGTGGAACACGCCTTCGGAGCGGGGTCTCTCAGCGTCCTGTGCCTGGAGCAGCGCTCTGGATGGAAGGACCCTCGCACCTGCAGCGTCGGCGATCCACGTGACTCGCCCAGCCGAGACGGCGCCCTCCCTCGTCCCCTCCCCAAACCTTGTTCCACGTGGAACACGCCTTCGTCGCGGGGGCGCTCATCACCTTGGGCTTGGGGCCGCGTTCGGGTTTCACGAGGTCCCCCGGCTGAAAAGGGACCCTCCCCTTCCCCAAACCTTGTTCCACGTGGAACACGCGCCTGTCCCCGGGCCCCCTCTCCGCATCCCCCTCCGCCCTGTTCCACGTGGAACACGCCTCCAGGGAAGGAGTTCGCCACCTCGGGTACGGGCAGCAGTCCGGACGGTCGGAGCCGGTTTCGGGGGAGGACCGCCCCTGCCCTCTTCAACCCGCGACCAGGGCCCGTCTCACGATGTCGCGAACCACCGCAGGAGTGACGGAGGTCTGGTGCGGCCTCACCCAGTTGTCGGGGTGGCTGACCACCCGATTACCGATGAGCACGCTTCCGGGCTCCGTCGTGCACGCCTGGACCGCCCACTTCATCGGAGCTCGGAAGGCCCCCTGCGCACAGGTCGGCTTCTTGCGAATCCTCCAGGCGGACTCCGTGTCGCCGACTCGGACCCGGCGGCTGCCTTTCTTCGGAATGGCCGTGAGCGGCCCGGACCGGCGTTCCACGTGGAACAGGTCCTGATGGGAGGCGTCCTCCTCCCGCCGAGGTCGTCTTCTCCTGCCTGGACAGGGCCTGGCTCGGGGCACCCGCGTCTTGTCTGGTCCTCGGGCGTGTTCCACGTGGAACACGCTTCCGTCCGCTGGAGGGCTCCGCCCGGGACTGCGGTGCACCGGCTCCAGCAAAGCACTGGCTCCGGCTTCCTCCCTGTCGGGCCGACGTTCCACGTGGAACACACTTCCGCCGGTAGAGCGGCTTCGCCCGGGACTGCGGTGCACCCGCTCCAGGACGCACTGGCTCCGGCTCCCTCCGTCTCGGGTCAGCGTTTCACGTGGAACACGCTCCCTCCCACTGGAGGGCTCCGCCCCGTGAGCTCGGGGCCATGCTTCCGAGGGCATCTGCTCCGCTTTTCGGGTCCACGTTCCACGTGGAACGCACTTCCGCCGGCAGAGCGGCTTCGCCCGGGACTGCGGTGCACCGGGCCCAGGAAGCACTGGCTTCGGGTCCCTCGACCTCTCGCTCTCGCCGATGTTCCACGTGGAACTCGCCTCTGGGGACAGAGAGGGCTTCGCCCGGGACTTCGGAGCATCGGGTCCAGCGACTCGACTCCGGGTTCCTCCAGCTCGGGCCGGCGTTCCACGTGGAACCCGCGTCCGGCGGCAGGATGGCTCCCGCCCCATGCTTGGAGCCCAGCTCCGCCTCCCCCCAAGGCTCGCTCGGCAGAGACTTCTTCCTCATGCTTGTTCCACGTGGAACTGCACCGCGGGCAGGCGCCTCACCGGGCATCACGTGGCCCGGGAACTCGCGGCGTCGTCTCAAGGCCCCCATCGAGGGACTTCAACGCTCGATTCCCTCACCCGGGTCGCCCTCCGGCTCCCCGCCTCCTCCTCCCCATTCATGGCTGGGACCTGGACCGTGGAATGAAACTCTTCCCCTCCTCTGGGCACCTTCGCTCGCGCGGTACTCCGGGCCCGCGCCTCCACCCTCCTTCCCCGGTCCCGACATGCGTTTGTTCACGTCCCTCCGCTGCGTCGCCCTCTCTTCTTGTGCCGCGCTCGGCGTCTGGCTCTCCGGCTGTGCCCACGCCCCCTCCCCTTCCGCTCCGCTCGCGCCTCCTCCCGCCACGGCCACCTCGCAGCCCGCACTCCCGGACATGGCGCCCCCCGCTCCGCTTCCTCCCGGCCACCTCGACGCCGAGCGTGCCTATGCCCTGCTCAGCCGCGGGGAGCCGCAGCAGGCCCTCGCGCTGTACCGGCACGCCTGGGAGGTGGGAAACCGCGACCGGCTCGCCAGCTACAACGCCGCCATCGCCGCCGTGCGGCTCGGCGCCCAGGCCGAGGCCCTCTCCTGGTTGGAGCGCTCGCTAGAGAATGGCTACCGGGATGCCGCGTACCTCCGCGCGGATGAGGACCTCGCGCCTCTGCGTTCCCTTCCGGAGTTCACCGCCCTGCTCGAGCGCATCCCCTCGCTCCCGACCCCCGCCTGGGAGGTGGGCGCCCACCCCGAGCTGAAGCGCCTGGTGGAGGAGGATCAGTCGGACCGCCGGCCTCCCCCCAAGACGCCCGAGGCGTGGAAGGCAGTCTCCGCTCGCGACACCCAGCGCCGGCAGCGCGTGGACGCGTTGATCGCCGCTGGCGAGGCCCGCGTGGCCGCGGACTTCTTCGCCGCCGCCCTCGTGTACCAGCACGGCAAGGCCCCCGAGGACCACGCCCGCGCTCGCGAGCTCGCCGCCGAGGCCGCACGGCGCGGTCACCCCGGAGGCATGTGGCTCGCCGCCGCCGCGTGGGACCGCTGGCTCATGAACGCGGGCCTGCCTCAGCGCTTCGGCACCCAGTACAAGACGCCTCCCGAGGGCGGCCCGCCCCAGCTCTACACGGTGGACCCCTCCGTCCCGGACTCGGAGCGCCAGCGCTGGGGCTTCCCTCCCCTCTCCGAGATTCCCAAGCACCTCTGAGCAGGCAGCGCGCCTCGACTCCTTCGCTGCCGCGCCCTTCCTGGGAGGCCCGCCCCACGTCCCCTCTCCCGGAGGACGTGGGGTTGATGCGCGGATGCTCGGACTACTCGCTCCGCACCGGTCCGTCGTGCGCCACCGGCGTGAGGGTCCCGGTCATCACCACCGAGCTACTGCGGTCGATGCGGAGCAGCAGCATCACGGGAGCCCCACTTCACGCCGCTCCACAGCACCAGCGCGCCGAGCAGCGCCAACACCCCGAGCAGCATCGACATGAAACCCGGCCTGACCGCCGCGGACTTCGGCCCACCTCTGGAGGGAGGTCTCCGCCGCGGCGAGCTCGTCCCCGACTTCGATGCACGGGACGGCGTTCTCGTCCTCCGTGAGCCCATCGGGCCATCGAACGTCATCGTGAATTCCTTCAGCTGAATCTTCATGGGTCCGTCGCTCCTCTTCCGAGGTTCAACCAGCCAATAGCGAAACGCCCTATGCGCTCCGCTTCTCAGGAGAAGGGGCGGCGTCGAGATCGTGGATCTCGTGGCCCGCCTGGAGCCGGAGCCGATGCAGCCACGCTCCCGCTCACGCCAGGCATTCGGGCACCGGCACTCCTTCCTTCAAATGTAGGGGGATTTGGCGCCTCGCCCTCAGCGCTTCAGCTCGCGCTCACCAGACCCGGGCAGCTGACCGGCGCTGGGAGTGCCGCCGCTTGTCCTCGGCGAACTGTCCCCGTGGCACAATGGAGAACAGCGGTCTCCCGTGTTCTTCATCGCGTCGTCCACGAGAGTGAATCCTTCATGAAGTGCCTGGTTCTGGTGCTCCTGCTCGCCTTGGGTTGCGCCACTTCCACCTCATCCCCACCCACCACTTCGGACGAAACCATCGCCAGGGGGCCGTGGTCGGAGGTGCCCGCCGTGGAGATGCCCACGGGAGACACCTCCATTCCCATCAGCCTGCTCCAGGACGTGGCGGACGCGCTCCTCAAGCGCCCGGGTGCCAGGGTTTGTGACCCGATGTCGAAGCGGCCCATCCCCGGCCTGTCCACCGAGTACTGCTCGACCGTGTATGTCGCCGGAGACCGCGACTCCCTCTCCTGGCGCGTGACCGAGCCCAACCCGGGAACCCACAACCGTTGCAACCCGTTCTTCGTCGTGAAGGACGAGGACTACCCGGCCTCGCAAGTATGGGTCGTGGGCTACGTCCACAACCATCCCTGCGGCGCGGCTCCCTCGTCGCTCGATCTCAGAGCGTGGCCCACGGACACATTCAAACCCTATGTGGCCATGGCGGAAGTCCGCCTGATTCCGGGCAACCCGGCTCCGGCCGTCCACAAAAACACGGACATCGAGATGGCCTCGGCGCTGGTGGCCGAACGCCAGGACGGCACACGCGTCTACCTGCGCTATTTCCCCACGGGCGAAATCCAACAGTGGAGCGCGGTGAAGACCGGCTGGGTCACCCTCGGGCGCTGCACCCCTCGCAGGGACAGCCGCGCGCCTCAATGCGACGAACCTCTGAGCTTGTTGCGTGAGTAGGTGCCCATCATGTGGCGACAGCCAGGGAGATGGGACTCAGACACGCTGGTGCACCCGTGGGGTGAAGCGTCCTCAGTCCAGGTGCACTTCAGGAGAACGAGATGATCAAGGCGTATGCACTCGCAGGCCTGGCAGCGGTGCTTCCCGGATGTGTCACGCCGGCCACGGCCTGGAAGGGAAAGGTCGAGTGGCCCGCTGATTACTCAGGCAAGAACGTCGTCCCGTTCATGGACGCGAGGGCCGCGCTCGCTGCGGCGGCCGCGGTTCGCGAAATGGTGAGGACCAACCCGTTTCCAAATCTGTTCTGGGGATGCGACACCCCGGAGCAGGGGCTGGACGTCGCCGTCTACACGGGCCCGACCCCGGGCTTGTATTACGTGCTGGTGGACCAACGCTTCGATCGATGCGGCGGCCCGAGCGTGCGCGTGCTCGATGGATGGTACGAGTACGCGGTCACGCCCCAGGGCCAGGTGGTGGCGGAGGCTCCCTCTCCTCCCGAGGAGGACTCCTCCGCCTCCCCTCCCCCGTCCAGCCCTACTCCCGCTCCCGAGCAAACACCGCCACCTGCCGCTCCGCCCCCGAAAACGGAAGGCGATACGCCCTCGCCGATACCACCTTCAGCCCCCGCTTCTCCGCCTGCGCCCGCAACTCCTCCTCCGGCTGCGCCTTCCCCAGCATCGCCACCACCCTCCCCCCAGCCGCCAGGTACGCCGGCGCCAGGTCCAGCCAGTCCGGCAGGTCCATGAAGGCCCTCGCGATGACCCGGTCCGCTCTCGGCAGCCCCTCCGCTTCCGGCTTGCCCTCGGCTCGCGTGTGCACCGCCTTCGTTCCCGTCAGCCCAAGGCCCGGGCTCGCGATCACCGCCTTCAGGTAGCCCACCTTCTTCCCCACCGCGTCCACCATCGTCACCGCCAGCGACGGCCTCGCCATCTTCAGCGGCAACCCCGGGAACCCCGCCCCCGCTCCCACGTCCAGCACGCTCCCCGCCCCCTCCACCTCCGGCAACACCGCCAGCGAGTCCAGGAAGTGTTTCTCCAACACCTCCTCCTCCGCCGTTATCGCCGTCAGGTTCACCTTCGCGTTCCACTTCAGCAGCTCGCCCATCAGCCGGTGCAGCCTCCCCGCGACCTCCCCCTCCACCTCCACCCCCAACTGCCTGCTCCCCTGCTGAATCTGATCGGCGAAGCGCGCGTTATCCACAGCCAGCCCTCCCTGCTCGGGGTCTCAACCCCTCGAAATGACTCGCACCTTGGGCTTCCACAAAGTTGCCCACACCTTCTCCACACCCCCCTGTGCGATCAGACATCGCACTCGCGAGGGCCTCCGCCGCCTCCCACCCCCCCCCTCTTCAGCGCCACCAGCAACAGCGAGAACGCCGCCGGCGTCAGCCCCGGTATCCGCCTCGCCTGCCCCACCGTCGCCGGCCTCACCTTCTCCAGCTTCTCCACCGCCTCCGCCGACAGTCCTCTCACCTCTCCATAGGTGAAGTCCCCCGGAATCCTCCACCCGTCCCACGCCTCCGCCTCCCTCGCCGCCGCCTTCTGCGCCATCGCGATGTAGCCCTCGTACTTCACCTCCACCTCCACCTCCTCCACCACGTCCTCCTCCAGCTCCGGCCACCCCTCCGCCTTCTCCGCCGCCAGCCCCGCGTACGTCACCTCGGGCCTCTTCAGCCGCGCCGCCAGTCCCGTCCGCTTCAGTCTCGCCACCTCGTCCGCCACCGCGCGCCCTCGCGCCTCCACCCGCTCCAGCACCTCGCGCGATACCAGTCCCACCCGCGCCCCGTGCCTCGCCAACCGCAGGTCCGCGTTCCCCTCCCTCAGCTTCAGCCGGTGCTCCGAGCGGCTCGTGAACATCCGGAAGGGCTCGTCCACCCCCTTCGTCACCAGCTCGTCCACCAGCACCGCCCCGTGCGCCTCGTCCCTCCCGAGCTCCAGCTCCGGCTCTCCCCTCACCTTCAGCCCCGCCTGGATTCCCGCGTACAACCCCTGGAACGCCGCCTCCTCGTAGCCGCTCGTCCCGTTGAGCTGCCCCGCGAAGTACAGGCCCTCCACCCGCTTCGTCTCCAGCGTCTGCTTCAGCTGCGTCGGCGGCGCGTAGTCGTACTCCACCGCGTACCCGTACCGCGCCACCTCTACCCGCTCGAGCCCCGGTAGTGTCCGCAGGAACTCGAGCTGCACCTCCGCCGGCATGCTCGTGGACAGCCCCGCCGGGTACACCAGCGGGGACTCGGGGCCCTCCGGCTCCAGGAACACCAGGTGCCGCTCCCGCGCCGAGAAGCGCACCACCTTGTCCTCCAGCGATGGGCAGTAGCGCGGGCCTCGCCCCACAATCTCCCCCTGGAACAGCGGCGAGCGGTGCAGGTTGCCGCGCAGAATCTCGTGCGTCCGCGCCGTCGTGTACGTGAGCGCGCACGTCACCGCGGGCTGGTTCGGAAAGGGCTCGCTCCCCCGTGCCCACTTCGTGCGCAGCGACAGCGGACGCGCAGGCACGTCTCCCGGCTGCGGCTCGAGCGCCGCCCAGTCGATGCTGTCGCGCAGCAGGCGCGCCGGCGTTCCCGTCTTGAAGCGGCCCAGCGTGAAGCCGAGCGTCCGCAGGGACTCGGACAGCCCCTTCGCCGCCTCATCGCCCAGCCGCCCGCCGACTTCCTTCTTCTCGCCCACGTGCATGAGCGCCTGGAGAAAGGTGCCCGTGGTGAGCAGCACCGCCCTCGCCTCCACCTGCGTCCCGTCCCCGAGCACCACCCCCGCCACGCGTCCGCCCTCGGCCACCACGGCGGAGACCTCGGCCTCGTGCACCGTGAGGTTCGCTTGCGCCCACAGCACCGACTGCATGGTGCGCGCGTAGGCCTCGCGATCGCACAGCACGCGGCTGGCCTGCACCGCCGGGCCCTTCGAGGCATTCAGCGTCTTGAAGTGCGTGCCCGCCAGGTCCGCCACCCGGCCCATCTCCCCGCCGAGCGCGTCCAATTCCCGCACCAGGTGGCCCTTGGCCGTGCCTCCCACCGCGGGGTTGCAGCTCATCACCGCGGCGCGCTCGCGCTTGAGGGTCAGTCCCAGCGTGGACAGGCCCATGCGCGCGCAGGCCAGCGCGGCCTCGCAGCCCGCGTGCCCCAGGCCCACCACGATGACGTCATATCCGTGCTTCAGGTGCATGGTGTCTCTCAACCCTGCTTTACCCGCTTTCATTGACGATTCCATCCTCGAGGTCCAAGCTCTCGAGTCCGTCCACCCTCCAGCCGAGCACTCCAGGGGTGGGCGCGCCGAACGGCCACGGAGAGGAGACGGACGTGACGAAGAAGGAAATCGTGAGCTTCAACCCGGTGGTACGGGACATCTCGTCGCTGGTGGAGCTCGAGGACGAGGCGTTGGACCAGGTCCTCGGTGGCCGCGCCATCGGCGACGTCTCGGGCTGTCCCACCGATAACGCGTGCGAGCCCAACTGCCGCGCCAACTGCCCCAACCTCGCCTGAGGCGCGGGCCTCGGAGCCAGTGATTCACGGGCAACGCCGGGGAGGGACGGGCTCTCTCCCCGGCGTTCGCGTTTGAAGCCGCTCGTCGGGAGAGGTCCCCACATGTCGACGCAACCCAGAAGCACCCCGGAGCAGGGACTCGAGGACATGGTGCGGCTCGAGCCGCTCGAGCTGCCCACCACCCCCTTCCTGCCTCCGGGAGTCGCGCCGCTGAAGCTCTCGGCGAGCGAGCTCGAGGGCCGCGGCACGCTGCGCACCAGCAGCTACACCCTCTACGTGGACCTGCCCGGCAACCCCGACGACATGCTGCTCGTCCAGGCCTACACCGGGGCGTATGACCTGGTCTCCAAGCGCGTGGCGACGTACCTGCGCTCGCTCGAGGCCCGCCACGCCCCCAATCCCCTCTACGGCTCCTGGACGCCCGAGCCTCCCATCGAAGGCGAGGTGTCCCGGCCCTCGGACGAGAGCATCGCCCTGCTCAAGCAACGCGGCTACCTCGTCACGCTCACGCTCGAGGAGGAGGAGGCCCTCTTCGTCAAGCTGAGCGCCCGCCACCACCTGGCCAGCCTGCGCCGAGCGCCCCACTACGTCGTGATGCCGACGTACCAGTGCAACCTGCGCTGCCCCTACTGCTTCCAGGACCACATGCGCACGGACGCGAGGTACTCGCACCTGCTGCGCGTCATGGACCGGAGCATGGTGGACCGGCTGCTCGTGGGCATGCGCAACATCGAGGCGGCGCACGGGCTCGCGGCGGACGCGAACGTCACCCGGGGCATCACCTTCTTCGGCGGCGAGCCGCTGCTGGCGCGCAGCCGCCCCATCCTCCAGTACTTCCTCGAGCGCATGCGCGAGCGCGGCAAGGTGCGCGTGAGCGCCGTCACCAACGCCACCGAGCTCGAGGCCTATGAGGACCTGCTCGGCCCGGAGATGCTCGCCACGCTCCAGGTGACGCTGGACGGAGTCCCCCAGGAGCACGACCGGCGGCGCATCTACCCGGATGGCACGGGCTCGTTCGAGCGCATCGCGCGCAACATCACCCTGGCGCTGGAGCGCGGGGTGAACGTGAACGTGCGGATGAACATCGACCGGGGCAACATCTCCCAGCTGCCCACGCTGGCGGAGCTGTTCGAGGCGCGCGGCTGGAGCGGACACGGCCACTTCTCCGCCTACGTCGCGCCCATCCACGCCGCCAACGGCAACGTGGACGCGAAAACCACCTTCACCTCGTGGCAGCTCACGCGCGCCATGGAGGAGCTGCGCCAGCAGCACCCGGGCGTGAGCCGGATTTCGCTCACGGACGACTCGCTCCAGGCGAGGGCCCGGCGGGTGTTCGACCAGCAGACGGCGGACACCGGCCTGAGCACGGCATTCTGCGGGGCGCACACGGCCATGTACGTGCTGGATGCCTTCGGGGACATCTACGCGTGCTGGGAGCGCACGGGGGATGCGCGGCAGCGCATCGGCCACATCACCGAGTCCGGAGAGGTGTTGATGAACCGGACCCAGCTGCACGCGTGGCGGGGGAGGAACGTGGTGTCCAACCCCGTGTGCCGCAAGTGCCGCTACGCGACGTCGTGTGGCGGAGGCTGCGCGGTGCTCGCGGAGGGAGCCAGCGGCACGCTCTACAAGAACTTCTGCGACGGCTATGCGCAGCGCTTCCGCGCCAGGGTGGCGCAGGCCTGGCTCGAGCACGTGAGCGGCAAGGGACCCGGAGCCAGCGTCGCGCGCCTGTGCGAGACGTGAGCGCGCCCGCCCCGGGTGGGCTCAGCGCCGGCTGTCGTTGACCTTCTTCACCCAGTCGAGCTTCCGGAGCCTGTCCGCATCCACGTACCCGAAGCCGCCCGCGGCCGGGGTGCGGAAGGTGAGCCCCGCGCAGACGCCCCACCGGGGCTGCCCTCCCTGGACTCCCGCGCTGACCTCGAGGAAGAGCCCCGTCGACTGGTAGCCGAGCCACCCGTTGGCGACCCGCAGGATGCTCTCGGGGCCCGTACCCGACACACCATCGACATAGCGGGCCCACTCCACCGAGTGTTGGAGGGCGGCCTCCACCCCCGCGCCATCTCCGAACAGGGCGCGCACCTGCCCGTGCACGCCGTAGCGGAAGAAGACGACCTCGCTCAGGGGGATGCGCCGGGGCTGGGGACGCCCGGGCCGGGCGACATCGTCCCCGCCGAAGGGGGAGGTGGCGACGTTGGACAGGTCCTTCTCCTCGGGGATGAGGTACCCCAGCCCGAGCAGGGGTCCGTGCACCACGCGCTGCTCCGGCAGGGGCTGGATGAGATAGCCCGCCTGCACATCCCATGCGGGGCCCACATGCCGCGACCACGGCTCCCAGCCCGAGATGGGAATGGAGGCGTGATAGCTCGGGACGCTCCGCAGCGAGCCCGTGCGCGAGTCCCACGCCGGACCGAAGCCCACCTGTGCTTCCAGAGGGGGCACGGCCCACGCGAAGCACCCGGTCTGCACGAGCCACAGGAGCAGCCACACCCCACACCGCATGCGTTCCGCCATCGCGCCAGTCTAGCGCGCGGCCGGTGCCCCTCCGGCGCGAGGCAGAGCACCTCCCCAGCCATGAACGGCGGGGACATCACGCAGCGAGGGAGCACGCAGGACCCCTGAGAGGACGAGCCCCTGGAAGTCGAGCCGTGGAGAAGACCCGCTACCACACAACACAAGCCGGAACCCGACACGGGTGGAGGGAAGGAACCTCCACGCGGAAGACAGCCGGGTAGCTTCGCGGCATGACCTTCTCGACGAGAACCGTGCGGGGAGCCGTGGGGCAGCTGGCCGTCACCACGGCGGGCGAGGGCGGACTGTCCGTCCTCTTCATTCATGGCAACAGCGGCAACCGGACGCAGTGGGCGGCGCAGCAGGCGCACCTGAAGCAGCGCAGCGTGTCCTTCGACCTGCGAGGCATGGGCGAATCGGACCCGGACCCGGCGGGCCGCTACGGGTACGCGGACCATGTCCCGGACGTGGGCGCGGTGGCGGATGCGCTGGGACTGGAGCGCTTCGTGCTGGTGGCGCACAGCTTCGGCTGCGCGGTGGCGGGCGAGTACGCGGCGCGCCACCCCGAGCGCGTGGTGGGACTGGTGCTCGGAGACCCGGGCCCGAGCGTGAAGCACATTCCGCCCCACTTGCTCGCGCCGCTGCGCGAGGGCCTGAAACCCGAGAACTATGAGTCGTTCCGCGTGGGCTGGTTCGAGTCAATGCTGCAGGGCGCGAGGCCCGAGACGCACCAGGCGGTGATGGACTCGCTGCGGGCCACGCCACGCGAGGTGGTGAGCAGCGCCATCCTGAGCCTGTTCGACCTGGAGCCGGAGGAGGTGCTGGCGCGCTACCCGGGCCCCATCCTCGACATCGCCGCAGAAGCCACGGTCACCCAGGCCGGGCCACTCGCCCTGCACCTGCGAGTGCCGAGGATGCAGGTGAAGGTGCTCTCGGGCGTGAGCCACTGGCTGATGATGGACGCGCCCGAGGCCTTCAACACCGCGCTGGACGGGTTCCTCGCCTCCATCACTTCCGCGAGAGCTTGAACGGAGCCTCGCTCGAGCCACACCTGAGAGGATTCACATGCGAAAGACACTGTCACTGCTGCTCTGCCTGCTGTCCGCCGGATGCGTCACCACGACGAAGGCCACCTATGGAACGGTACCGAAGGAGCGCGCCACCGAGTGCGTCGCGCACTGCGCCGACCTGGACATGAAGCTCACGGCGGTGGTCATCATCAGCAACTCGGCCGGGTGCGTGTGCCAACCGAAGGACGCGGAGCAGAATGCGTCGATCGTCGGGGCCGCGGCCGCCGCCGGAGGGGCGATCAGCGCCACCGAGCAGACCCGGCAGAGCTACAAGCATCCGTAGCCCCCACCGCCGCACCGGCCCGGAGGACCGGCGGGGAAGCCGTGACCTGCCGGGGCGCCGACCGCTCGCGAACGCGCCCGAGCCCCCGCTGGATGACGGCAGACAACCTCTCTGGGGAGGTGGGGCTACTTGATGTTGGAAGTAAGGTGTAGCCTGTTCGTATGGATCCTGAATCCAGCAAGACGCCCTGGAACCCCGTCGAAGAGGCACGCCCGGCGGCCCATGCTCCAGACATGGGCGGCAGCCAGAGGCGCAAGGCGACCTACGCGGACCTGGAGGCGTTCCCACCGCACCTCGTGGCCGAACTGGTGGACGGCGAGCTGTATGTCAGTCGCCGGCCGGCCTCACTCCAGGCTCGAGCAAAGGGGGCTCTGCACTACGAACTCGATGGACCCTTTGACCAGGGTAGGGGAGGCCCGGGCGGTTGGCTGCTCCTCTTCGAACCCGAGCTGCACCTGGGCGAGGACGTGCTGGTGCCGGATTTGGCCGGCTGGCGCCGCGAGCGCATGCCGGAGATGCCGGGCGTCGTGGGTTTCACGCTCGCGCCGGACTGGGTGTGCGAGGTGCTCTCTCCGTCCACTGCGGTGTTGGACCGGGAGAAGAAGATGAAGGTCTACGCCCGCGAGGGCGTGCGCCACCTGTGGCTGGTGGACCCGCTGCGACAATCGCTCGAGGTGTACGGATTGGAAGGCCGCCGCTGGGAGCAACAGGGCACGCACACCGGACAGGCCCGCGTGCACGCCGAGCCCTTCACGCCCCTGTCGCTGGAGCTGGGCATGCTCTGGGAACGCTGACCCGTCCCGAGAGGGAAGTTCTTCAGGGGACCTGACTCCCGAGGTAAGCTGCGCTGCCCCACCTTATCAGGAGAGTCGACATGGGAGACAACCGCGACGGAAGCGGAGAGACACCGAAGCTCTTCCGCATCGTACAGCGCTACCGGGGCATCCGCCCGGGACTGGGCAGGCTGTACGAGGCGCGCAACAAGACCACGGGAAACGCGGTGCTGGTGCTGACTCCGGGGAGCAAGCCGAACTGGAGGCCGCGATCGTCCTGGCAGGTGAGGGCTACGTCACAGGTGGAGCCACCCCTGGTCATATTGGAGGTGGAGCAAGCACCGATCTCGGGGAAGTTGCCGGAGCTGGCGGAGGTGCTGGACCTGGTGACGTGCGCGGTGGAGCGCGTGGAAGAGAGAGCGGACGCGAACCAGCACCTGACGAGCGGGCCCGAGGTGACGGACTCGCGGCACTCGGCCTCACGGCCACACCCAGCCCCCCGACTGCACACGGCCTCGCGGCGGCACTCGGCCTCGCGGCGCCACTGGCCGAGGGCAGGAGCCATCGCGGCGGCGGCACTCGCGCTGGGGGCGGTGGCGCTGTGGCTACGTCCTCCCGAGTCCTCGGAGACGAAGCCAGGCGTGGCTGGGAGCACGCGTCAGGAAGAGGTGACCTTCGTCAACGGCCAGAACGGCGAGCTCGACCTCATCGCCTATTCCCTGCCGGACAAACCCTTCAAGGGGCAGAAGACGCCGCCGTGCCTGAAGGGCCGTGAGGTGGAGATTCATGGCGGCTGCTGGGTACAGCTCAAGCAGGATGCCCCCTGCTCCCAGGGCACGGCCGAGCACGAGGGCAAATGCTACATGCCGGTGGGAGCCAATCCTCCAGAGCCGCGCGCCCTCCAGCCGTAAAGCACCCCAGGAACCTGGTCGCAGCCTGCTTCTCCGTTGCCGCGAGGATTGCGCCGCGGGGGAGGGACTCGCTACCGGGGCGAGCTGCTCGCTGGGAGCATGTGGATCTCCCTCAGCCCTTCCACGACCTCCCTGTACATCTCGAGATGAGGGCGCCGGGCCTGGGGGTGGCTCGTCCAGACGAGAACCGTGTCGAGCGCCTTGGGACGGAGCCAGTACAGTTTGTTGTTCGGGGTCTTCTCCCACTGGCTCCAGTGCTCATCGAAGAGGATGTGCTTGGCGATGTCCCCGACACCGCAGGCGATGATGATGTGAGGAGCGTAGAGGCGGAGCTGCCGGCGGAGGAACTGCTGGTCCCGATACGCGGCGGCCCATAGCTCCGAGTCGACGCTGGTCGCCCTGCCGCCACACTTGTTGAGGTTGACGACGGCGATCTTCGAAATGGCGTCGCGCCGGGACGCGACGGTCGCGGCGGGAACATCCTCCCAGGAGGGCCCGCCCCGGTGGATGCCATGGGTCCAATAGGAGATGACGGTCCACGTCGGGCCGATGCTGCCATCCCCCACCACGTCGAAGAGGTTCCAGGGCGCCGCGTCCTCGTCCGCGTTGACCTCCTTGAGGAGGAAAAGCACCCGGGGATGGGTATTCCAGTACGAGGAGCCCTGGGCCATCCCATCCGGGTAGAAGGGACGCCTGCCCTGTGCGAGGTGCTCACGCCACTCCGAGAACAACGCCGCCTCTTCCTGCTCGATGCCCAGGTTCATGGGGGTCCCCCTGCGCACGCAGAGGTTTGCACCTCGTCAAAGAGGGCACAACCCGGGTGGGGCAGGCTCCAACGTCGTGGTACACCGGCCGCGTCTGACGCCGGAATGGGCCCCTTCGAGGAACGACATGACCACGAGAGCACAGGGAAAAGCACGGCAGGGGAAACGCGGGGGAGCGGGCACGCCCAAGAAGACCCCCGTCCAGCCCGTGTACTTCCTCTCGTTGACGCTCGAGAACGTGCGCTGCTTCGGGCCCAAGCAGACCCTACGGCTCTCCAATAACCAGGGGCGCCCGGCACAGTGGACGGTGATTCTCGGCAACAACGGCATTGGAAAGACGACTCTGCTGCAAGCCCTCACCAGCTTTGAACCTGCTCGGCTAGTATCTGATCAGCACGTTTTCTACCTCCCCAAGGCACACCGTTTGGAATGGGCTCCAGTTCGTCACCAGGCGGATAAAGCTCGTTTGGCCGTCGCGGTCATGGGTGGAAGGCCGATCGAGGATGATGGACAAGAACAACACGCCGACCTGATGTACGAAGTGAAACCTGGCGGGAATGGATTCACTTGCACTGGTTACTTTGAGCCCTTCCACCATCTGATGTGCTACGGCTACGGAGCGACTCGCCGGATGGGGGCTGGTTCATTGTCAGCTCCGAAAGAGTCCCAATCCAGTGACAGTCTCTTCTTCGAGGATGTGCCGCTGAGGAACGCGGAGGAGTGGCTCCTGCAAGCGGATTACGCCGCCAGCAAGGAATCAACCGAACAGGGCAGTGCCAAAGCGAAGCGCGAGCGCATCAAGCAACTCCTGGTCGAGTTGCTCCCGGAAGTGAGTGACCTGCGCTTCGCGCCTCCCGATTCAAGTCATGCGGCAGCCCGAGTGGAGATCCAGACCCCCTACGGTTGGGTCGAGATGCGTGATTTGAGCCTGGGATACCGCACGCTCATCGCCTGGATGGTGGACCTCGCCAGCCGCCTGTTCGAGCGCTACCCCGAGAGCGCCAACCCCCTGGCTGAACCCGCGGTGGTGCTCGTCGATGAAATCGACCTCCACCTGCACCCGACGTGGCAACGCCAGCTCATCGGATACCTGACCGAGCGGTTCCCCAACACCCAGTTCATCGTGACCGCGCACAGCCCGCTCGTCGTCCAGAGCGCCACGGATGCGAACATCGTGGTCCTCAAGCGCGAGGGGGACCACGTCGTCATCGACAACGACGTGGAGTCCATCCGGGGCTGGCGGGTGGATCAAATCCTCACGAGCGACCTGTTCGGGCTGGAGACGGCTCGGCCACCGCAAATCGAGGAGTTCCTCACGGAACGGACCGCGCTCCTCTCCAAGCCCCGGCTGACCGCCAGGGACGAAGCCCGTCTGCGCGAGCTGGAGTCCGCGATCGGCCCGCTGCCCACGGGCGAGACGAAGACCGAACGCGAGGCCCTCGAGCTCATCCGCCGCGCCGCCGAGCGCCTGGGGGATGACCGGAAATGATCCGCGTCCGCAAGCCCGCCGAGCCGCCCGCGGTCCTTCGGACGAAAGGAGCCACCTCTCGGCGCTCCATGAGCGCGGCGTACTCGCGTGACCCCCAGGCGTACGAGGCGGGCACGAAGTCGTTCGAGTTCGACTCGGGCCTCTACGGCCATGCGACCGTCAAGCAGGCGCTCCTCGAGGCCCAGCACGGCAAGTGCGCCTTCTGCGAATCGAAGTTCGTCCACATCGCCTACGGAGACGTCGAGCACTTCCGCCCCAAGGCGGGATGGCGTCAGGAGGAGGGTGAGCCACTCGGGAAGCCCGGCTACTACTGGCTCGCCTACGCTTGGGTGAACCTGTTCCTGTCCTGCACGCTCTGCAATCAGCAGTTCAAGCGGAATCTCTTTCCCTTGCAGACTCCCGCGCGTCGGGCTCGGAACCACAAGGACGATGTGCTCGCGGAGGACCCACTGCTGCTCGACCCGGCGGTGGACGACCCCGAGGCCTTCATCTCGTTCCGGGAAGAGGTGCCCTACGCCGTGCAGGGCAGCGCTCGCGGAGAGGCAACGATTCGCACCCTCGGGCTGCGCCGGGAAGCGCTGGCCGAGCGCCGCAGGGACCGTCTGGGTTACGTGAAGGCGCTCCGGAACCTCGTCAAGCTCGGGGGTCCGGAGGCCGTGGAGGCCCAGGACCTTCTCCAGCGCATGCAGCAGAACTCAGCCGAGTACGCCTCGATGACCCGCGCCTTCCTGCGCTGACGTCCGCTCCCGCGAGCGCGGTAGGGGAGGAGAGCGCATGAAGGATAACGCGACCCGAGTAGCCCCATCCCTCTCCCCGAAGGGAGAGGGATTGCCTCCCCGGTGTCTGGGATTGGGACTACGGCGACGGCGGGGTCGGCACCGGGGCCTTCGCCTTCTTCTCCGCTCCCGCGAAGTCCCCCGCCTTGACCACCGTCACCTTCTTCCAGTCCAGGTACTTCGACAGCGCCGTGCGCACGTCCTCGGGCTTGAGCTCGCTCATCCTCTTCTCGAACGCCGCGTCGAACTCCAGCGTCCGTCCGTAATACAGGTACGCCGCCAGCGTCCTCGCCAGCCCTCCGTCATCCGCTCGCCCCGTCCTCCTGTACTCCAGCAGCCCCGCTCGCGCCTTCTCCAGCTCGTCCGCGCTGAAGCCCTTCGCCAGCGCCTTCTCCAGCTCCTCGCGCACCGCCGTCTCCAGCTTCGCCGCGTTCTGCGGCGCGTAGATGGCGAACGTCGAGAACGCGCCCACCGGATCCATCGCCCCCGCGCTCAGCGAGCTGTTCACCCCGTACGACAGGCCCTCCTGCTGCCGCACCCGCGTGGCCAGCCTCGAGTTCAGGAAGCCTCCGCCCAACAGGAAGTTGCCCAGCACCAGCGCCGGATAGTCCGGGTTGTCATCCCGCAGGCTCAGCCCCTGGCCCGCCAGGAACAACGCGTTCGCCTTGTCCGGCGTCTCCAGCACCAGCGCCTGCGTCCCCGTCTTGTACGGCTGCGCCGCGATGCGCGCGTACGGCGAGGGGCTCTTCCAGTCTCCAAACAGCTCCGCCGTCTGCTTCTTCAACGCCTCCGGGTCGAAGTCGCCCACCGCCGCGAGCTCGCCCTGCGAGGCCCCGAAGAACTCCCGGTAGAAGCCCTGCACCTGCTCCAGCGGCGTGTCCTTCACCCCCTGGATGGACTCCTCCAGCGTGTCCGCGTAGTACGGGTGCCCCTTCGGGTAGGGCGACAGCGCCCTCGAGAAGGCAATCCGCCCCTGCGTGTTCGGCTCGCTGCGCTGCGCCTCCAACGCCGCCAGCCGCTCCTCCTTCAGCAGCGCGAACTCCTTGGCGTCGAACGCCGGCTCGCGCAGCACCTCCGCCACCAGCTTCAGCGCCTCGGCCAGGTTCTGCCTCGGCACCTCCAGGGAGACATTGGCTCCCGTGGCGCTCGCGTCCACGCCCACCCGCGCCTTCAGCTTGTCGAAGGTGTCTCGCAGCTCCTGGCGGCTGTGCTTCTTCGTGCCGCGCATGAGCATCATCCCCGCGTAGTCCGCCGCGTCACTCTTCCCCCACACCCCCTTCTCCGTGCCCCAGCGCAGGTTGAGCGTCACATTCACCATCTCGCCCCGCGTCTTCTTGGGCAGCAGCGCCAGCTTCAGGTTGCCCGCCTGCGCGCGCTGCACCCGCTTCTCGATGTTCGCCGGCGACGGGTCGAACGCCTCGCCCTGCACCACCTCGCCCCGGCCCTTGTAGCCCTCCAGCATCGCCCCCACGTCCACCCGCTCCGGCAGCTCCGCCCGCTCCGGCTTCGCCGTGGGGATGAACTGGCCCAGCGTCCGGTTGGACGGCTTGAGGTACTGCTCGGCCACGCGCGTGACGTCCGCGGGCGTCACCGCCTCAATCCGGTCCCGGTGCAGGAAGAACAGCCGCCAGTCTCCAATGGCCGCCCACTCGGAGAGCTGGATGGCCGCGCTCTCCGAATCATTGAGCATCAGCTCCACGTACTTGAGCAGCGCCGTCTTCGCCCGGCCCACCTCGTCCGGGGTGAAGGGCGTACGCGCCGCCTCCTCCACCGTCTTCACCAGCGCCTCGCGGGCCGCGTCCAGTGACTGGCCCTCGCGCACCTCCGCCGAGAAGGCGAGCAGCCCCGGGTCATGCAGCTGGAAGTTGTAGGCCCCGGCGCTCGAGGCCTTCTTCGTCTCCACGAGCGCCTTGTAGAGGCGGCCCGAGGGGGCATTGCCCAGAATGTGCGTGAGCACGTCGATGGCGGCGAAGTCCGGGTGCGCGCCCTCGGGCACATGGTAGACGGCGGACAGCGCGCTCACGTCCCCCACGCGCCTCAGGGTGACGAGCCGCTCGCCATCCTGCGTGGGCTCCTCTGTATACGTGACGGGCAGGGGCTCGGCGGGCTTGCGCAGCCGGCCGAACGTCTTCTGCACCTCGGCGAGTGCCTTCTGCGGCTCGAAGTGCCCGGCGACCACGAGCATCGCGTTATCCGGCCGGTAGTACTTCCGGTAGAAGGCCTGGAGCCGCTCGATGGGCACGTGCTCCAGGTCCGCCCTCGCTCCAATGGTGGGCTTGCCGTAGTTGTGCCAGAGGTAGGCCGCGCTCATCACCCGCTGCGAGAGGATGCGCGAAGGGTCGTTCTCCCCCTTCTCCAGCTCGTTGCGCACCACCGTCATCTCACTGTCCAGGTCCTTCTTCGCGATGAAGCTGTTGACCATGCGGTCCGCTTCGAAGGACAGCGCCCAGGAGAGGTTCTCGTCCGAGGCGGGGACCGTCTCGAAGTAGTTGGTCCGGTCCAGCCAGGTGGTGCCGTTGGGGCGGGCGCCCCGCTGGGTGAGCTCCTGGGGCACGTTGGTGTGGCTCGGCGTCCCCTTGAACATGAGGTGCTCGAGCAGGTGGGCCATGCCCGTCTCGCCGTAGCCCTCGTGGCGGGAGCCGACGAAGTAGGTGACGTTGACGGTGACGGTGGAGCGGGTCGGGTCCGGGAAGAGCAGGACGCGCAGCCCGTTGTCGAGCCGGTACTCGGTGATGCCCTCGACGCTCGTATAGGGCGCGAGCGAGCCAGCCTTCGACTTGTCACGCGGCTGTGAAGCGGCCTTGGCGGCGGGCGCGGCGGGGGTAGGCCCCTTGGCGAGCGCTGGAGCGGAGGCGACCAGGAGGGCCGCGACGAGGAGGCGGACGCGGGAGGGTAGGGACATGCGCAAGGGCCTGCTTTCGCAAGGAGGGGACGGAAACAGCGTCTGGAGGCTACCAACCGGACGGGCCCGGGCCATGTTCCCGCCGAGGTGGGAAGAACCCATCGCCCAGGGCTGAACGAAGCGGGGCCGGGTGTGAGCGGGAGAGCGGGCTGGCGAACAGCCGTCCGCGCCAGCCCCCTGCCCGGGGAGCGCCTCGGGGCCGGACGCCGCCAGCCGCTGGACGCCGCCCCATCACAGTCTTGTCACGACGTACGGGGTTTCCACGACGAGGCACTTTCAATCCCGAGCACTCGAAATCCAATACCCGCAATCCACGTGTAATTTGAAAGTCATACAAAAACGGTTTGACAAGTGAACACTCCGCATGGCACACCGCGTCCAAATCAATGATTGCCATCAGACGCCCCCAGGCGGGCGTCTCGCTTTGTCAGGCATTGATTCCCCTGGAATACGAAGGAACAACCCCATGTCGCTTTCGCAGCAGACCCCGATGTCGGCGGCGCTGGATATGGTTGGAGTTGCCTCGACCACCTACCAGCGGCTCAATGAAATCATCGACGGCCGCTACTCGCCCCATCCGTTCGAAGAGGGCGTGGAGCCCCAGCACCTGCGGCCGCTCCTCCAGAACTACCTGGCCATGTCCCAGGCGTTCCCCTACCTGCAGGCCGGCGCCCAGAAGGAGCTCATCTTCGACGCCATCCAGAACGACCGGGACGTTCCCGTCGAGGTGGAGGTCACGTCCGTCGTAGGCAACTACCTGTGCTGGGACGAGACGGGCGGCCACTTCACGCTCACCCGCCACGGCATCTCCGGGCTGCCGCGCATCCTGGAGACGCGCAAGACGTTCCACGCCAACCATCTGCGCCGCGACATCGAGCGGCTGGTGGGCACCGCGAAGCCCAGCTACAGCCCCGTGACGCGCGAGTACCTCACGGACCTCTATGAGGGCCTGGCGCACAGCTCGTCCCTGGAGCGCTGCGCGACGATGGTGGCCTTCGAGCTGCACGCGCAGCGGATGATCAGCGGGCTGTGGAGCTCGCTCGCCGCGGCCCACCCGGGCGTGCAGAAGGACGAGCTGAGCTACTTCCGCATCCACGTGGGCGGGGACGACCCGGCCGAGCCGTATCACGTGGCGCTCACGTGCGGGATGCTCGAGCGGCTGGTGCCGGCGCACCAGCAGGCCGAGTTCCTGGAGCGCTTCGAGGCGCGTTATGCGCGCAACGTGGCGTGGTGCCGCGACATTCGCACGCTGCGCGAGGAGAAGGTGGTGGGGCAGTCATGAGCGAGCAGTCGCCATCCGCTCCCATTGCCCCTCCCATCTCCTTCGAGCAGTTCCTCGCCGTGGACATCCGGGTGGGGCGCGTGCTGTCCGCGTCGCTCAACCCCAAGGCCCGCAAGCCCGCCTACGTGCTCGTCATTGACTTTGGTCCACTCGGCCAGCGCACCACCTCCGCGCAGGTGACCGCCAACTACCGCCCCGAGGAGCTCGTGGGGCGGCAGGTGGTGGCCGTCTGCAACTTCCCGCCCAAGAACGTGGCGGGAGTCACCTCGGAGGTGCTCGTGCTCGCCGCCGTGTGTCCCGAGCAGGGGACCGTGCTGCTGTCCCCCGACAGGCCCGTGAGCGAGGGCGTGCGCATCCTCTGAGGCCACAAGCAGTCAACCCTGACTGACAGCGTGGAACCGTCTGGCGGACGCACGGGGGTGCGCCCCGCCACGGGTTCCCATTGCCCGGTAACTCGAGGTCGCCATGCGACGGGATGAATCCCTGTCTTCTCCCGAGGTTCTCCAGGCCCGGTTGATTTCGCTCGTCTCCGAGCGCACCACGCTCCCCGCCGGGAGCATCGACATCCGCGAGCCCCTCAGCCGTTATGGGCTCGACTCGGCTGGGGCACTGGAGTTGCTCGCCGAGCTGTCCGCGGCCGTGGGCCGTCCGCTCCCCGCCACGCTGCTCTGGGAGTACCCCACGCTCGAGGCCCTGAGAGACCACCTCGCGGGCGTGGAGCGCACCGGCCCGGCCCGGGCCCCCGAGGCCTCGGCCGCCGTGGGACAGGAGCCCATCGCCGTCATCGGCCTCGCCTGCCGCTT
Organism: Vitiosangium sp. GDMCC 1.1324; assembly: GCF_003044305.1. GTDB lineage: Bacteria > Myxococcota > Myxococcia > Myxococcales > Myxococcaceae > Archangium. The sequence continues at coordinate 157,185 of NZ_PZOX01000027.1, forward strand.
CCCGGGCGCTCCGGACGCGGCCGCCTTCTGGCGCTTGTTGCGCGAAGGGGTGGATGCCGTCACCGAGGTGCCCCCGGAGCGCTGGAACCTCGACGCCTTCTACGACGCGGACCCCTCCGTCCCCGGGAAGATGAACACGCGCTGGGGAGGATTCCTCGATGGCGTGGACCGGTTCGAGCCCCAGTTCTTCGGCATCTCGCCCCGCGAGGCGCTCGACATGGACCCCCAGCAGCGGCTCGCGCTCGAGGCGGCCTGGGGCGCGCTGGAGGACGCGGGACTCGCTCCCGGCTCGCTCAAGGGCAGCCGCACCGGCGTCTTCTTCGGCGCCATGTTCTGCGACTACTCACGCCTGCCCGGCGCTGGAGGGGCCGCCACCACCTCGCACACCGCCACCGGCCAGGACGCGAGCATCATCTCCGCGCGCGTCTCCTATACGCTCGGCTTGCAGGGGCCCAGCCTCGTCGTCAGCACCGCCTGCTCCTCGTCGCTCGTCGCCGTGCACCTGGCCTGCCAGAGCCTGCGCTCCGGTGAGTCCTCGCTCGCCATCGCCGGCGGGGTGAACCTGCTGCTCTCGCCCCAGAGCACCGTGGCCATGTCCAAGTTCGGCGGCCTGTCTCCCGATGGCCGCTGTTTCTCCTTCGACGCCCGCGCCAACGGTTATGTGCGCGGCGAGGGCGTGGGCGCCATCGTGCTCAAGCCCCTGTCTCGGGCCCTCGCGGATGGGGACACCATTCAGTGTCTGTTGCTCGGCAGCGCGGTGAACAACGACGGCGCCAGCAACGGCCTCACCGCCCCCAACCCCCGCGCCCAGGAGGATGTGTTGCGCCGCGCCTGGGCCCAGGCGGGTGTGCAGCCCTCCCGCGCGCACTATGTGGAGGCCCACGGCACCGGCACCCTCCTGGGAGACCCCATCGAGGCCCGCGCCCTCGGCACCGTGCTGGGCGAGGGACGGCCCTCGGAGCGCCCCCTGCGGCTCGGCTCCGTGAAGAGCAACATCGGCCACCTGGAGGCGGCCGCGGGCATCGCCGGTCTCATCAAGGTGGCCCTGTGCATGCGCCAGGGCGCGCTCCCCGCCAGCCTCCACCTCCAGCGGCCCAATCCGCACATTCCCTTCGAGGAGCTCGGCCTCCAGGTGCAGCGCGCCCTGGAGCCCTGGCCCGGCGCCGAGGAGGAGCCCGCCACCGCCGGCGTCAGCTCCTTCGGCTTCGGCGGGACGAACTGTCATGTGGTGCTCCAGCAGTGGCGTGCGCGCGAGGCGGAGCTGTTCCCCCTTGCCGCCGCGAGTGCCGGGGCGCTGCGGGAGAAAGCCCGGCGCGTGCTGGGCCTCCTGGGCTCGCCCGAGGGCCGAGGGTCGGTGGCTTCCGTGAGCCACGCGGCGCGGCGGCTCGGCGGGGGGACGCACCGGCTCGCGGTGACGGTGCGCTCGCGCCAGGAGCTGGAGCGGCACCTGTCCGCCTTCGTCGCTGGAGAGACTCGGGCGGGGCTGGCGGTGGGCGAGGCCTCGGCTCGCGCTCCGCTCGTCTTCATCTTCTCCGGACAGGGTGGCCAGTGGCCCGCCATGGGGCGCAGCCTGCTGCGTGGCGAGCCCGTGTTCCGCTCGGTGCTCGAGCGCTGTGACGGGCTCATCCGCCCGCTCCTGGGCTGGTCCCTGTTGGAGGAGCTCTCCGTGGAGGGCTCGCGCTCGCGGCTGGACGAGGCGGAAGTCGGCTGGCCCGCCACCGTGGCCCTGGAGCTGGCCCTCGCGGAGCTGTGGCGCTCCTGGGGCATCGAGCCGGACGCCGTCATCGGCTACAGCATCGGCGAGGTGGCCGCCGCGTGCGTGGCCGGGTGTCTGAGCCTGGAGGACGCCATGCGCGTCATCTGCGCCCAGGCCCGGCTCATCGGCCGCACCCGCGGCCAGGGGGCCATGGCCCTGGTGTCGCTCCCCTGGGAGCAGGCGGGCGAGGTGCTCGCCGGCTACGCAGAGCGCGTGCACCGCGCCATCCACGCCGCCCCCGACGCGACGGTGCTCACCGGCGAGCCCGATGCCATTGCCTCCGTGGTGGAGACGCTGCGCGGCCAGGGCATCTCCTGCTGGCGCGTGAGCACCGACGTGCCGGCCCACGCGCCCCGGCTCGAGCCCATGCGGGACGAGCTGCGCGAGGCCCTCCGCGAGGTGCGCCCCGGCCGGGCGTACGTGCCCCTCTACAGCACCGTCACCGGCGCGCGGCTCGACGGCACGCGCATGGATGGCGACTACTGGGCCGACCACTTCACCCGCCCCGTCCTCTTCTCCCAGGCCCTCGGCGTCCTCGCCGGGCAGGTGCCCGCCTCCTGCTTCCTCGAGCTGGGCCCTCACTCCACCCTCAAGCACCCCGTCGGCTCCGTGCTCTCGCGCGCCGGTCGCGAGGCCCTCGTGCTCCCCTCGCTGCGCCGGGGCGAGGACGGACAGGTGGTGACGCGCGACACGCTCGGCGCCCTGTACGCGCTCGGCCACCCGGTGCGCTGGAGCACCGTGCTGCCCCCCGAGGTGCGCGAGGAGTCCTGGCCCCTCGTGGTGGCGCTCGGCGGAGACGTCGCGCCCGAGCCCGAGGCCGATGAGCCGAGCCCCTGTGTCCTGCCGCTGTCCGCTCGCGGCGAGGCGGCGCTCCAGGAGCTCGCCCGCGCGTACCAGGAGCGCCTGGCCCAGGCCTCCTCGCTCCGCGATATGGCCTACTGCGCGGGCGTGCACCGCTCCCACCACGAGCAGCGCCTGGCCGTCCTGGGCCGCTCTCGCAAGGAGGTGGGCGCGGCGCTCGAGGCATTCCTGCGCGGCGAGCGTCCCCCCTCCGTGCACCTGGCCCCTCCCGTGGTGGGCGGGCGCCGCAAGCTCGTGTTCGTCTTCTCCGGCCAGGGCTCGCAGTGGGTGGGCATGGGCCGGCAGTTGCTCGCCTCCGAGCCCGTGTTCCGCCGCGCCCTCGAGGCCTGTGACTCGCTGCTGCGGCCCCTGTGCGGCTGGTCCCTCCTGGAGGAACTGGCCGCCAGCGAGGAGCACTCGCGCCTGCAACAGACGGAAGTCACCCAGCCCGCCCTCTTCGCCCTCCAGGTGGCCCTCGTGGCGCTGTGGGAGTCCTGGGGCGTGGTGCCCGACGCCGTCCTGGGACACAGCATCGGCGAGGTGGCCGCCGCCCATGCCTCCGGAGCGCTCGGGCTGGAAGAGGCCGTGCGCGTTGTCCACCACCGCGGCCGCCTCATGCAGCGCGCCACCGGGAAGGGGCGCATGGTGGCCGTCGAGCTCCCCGCCTCCGAGCTCGCCCCCTTCCTCGCGGGACGCGAGCAGCGGCTGGCCCTCGCGGCGGTGAATGATCCGTCCTCCTGCGTGCTCTCCGGAGACCCGGAGGCCGTGGACGAGGTGGTGGCCCTCCTGGAGCGCCAGGGCGTGACGTGCCGCCGGCTGCGCGTGGACTACGCCTTCCACAGCCCCCAGATGGAGCCGCTCCAAGGCGAGCTGGCCCGGGCGCTCGACGGGCTGCGCCCCGGGCCCACGACGGTGGCGCTCTACAGCACCGTCACCGGCTCGCGCCTCGCTGGAGAGGAGCTCGGCGCCGACTACTGGGCGAGGAACATCCGCGCCCCCGTCCTCTTCTCCGATGCCGTGCACCGCGTGCTCGACGACGGACACACCGTCTTCCTGGAGGTGGGCCCGCACCCCGTGCTCTCGCACAACGTGCTGCAGTGCCTGGAGGCCCGAGGCACCGAGGGACAGGCCATCGCCTCGCTGCGGCGCGGACAGGAGGAGACGCGCACCGTGAAGGAGGCGCTCGCCGCGCTGTACGTGCGGGGCTGCGAGGTGGACTGGCGCCGCGTGTACCCCGGCGCGCGCACCGTGCCGCTGCCCGCCTACCGCTGGCAGCGCGAGCGGTACTGGCCCAAGGAGCGCTCGGAGAAGGCGCGGCGCTCGACGGGCGGTGGGCACCCGCTGCTCGGGGCTCCGCTCTCCGTGGCGGCGCTGCGCGGGGCTCGCTGCTGGGAGCAGGCGCTGAGCGTCGAGGGCGTACCGTATCTGTCGGACCACCGGGTGCAGGGCGAGGTGGTGGTGCCGGGCGCGGCCTACGTGGAACTGGGACTGGCGGCGGCCTCGGCGGCGTACGCGGGCGCACCGTGCGCACTGGAGGCCGTGTCCTTCCAGCGCATGCTGACCCTGCCCCCCGAGGGCGAGCGCACCGTCCAGGTGGTGCTCACCGAGAAGGAGCCGGGCCTCTCCACCTTCGACGTGTACAGCCAACGCCCCGGAGTGGAGGAGGGCGACGCCTGGCTGCACCATGCCTCGGGCTCAGTGCGCCGGGGAGCCCGCTCCGAGCCGAGGCCTTCCGAGCCCTCGCCGGACACGCTGCGCTCGCGGCTCGCCTCGCACTGGAGCGGCGCCGAGCACTACCAGCACATGACGGCCACGGGGCTCGAGTACGGCGACGCCTTCCAGGGCGTGCGGGAGCTGTGGCGGGGAGCGGAGGAGGTGCTCGGCCGGGTGCGCCTGCCCGAGGGCGCGACGTCGCAGCTCGCGGCCTACCGGCTCCACCCGGCGCTGCTGGACGCGTGCATCCAGGTGGTGATGACGCTGCTGACCGGGGCGGGGGAGGGTGCCGCCGCCGGAGCGGTGGAGACGCTCGTCCCGGTGGGCGTGGAGTCGCTGCGAGTCCACCGCCGCCCGGAGCGGGAGGTATGGGCGCTCGCGAGGCGGGCGGGGCAGCCCCTGACGTCGGACCTGCTGCTGCTCAACGAGGCGGGCGAGGTGCTCGTCGAGGTGAAGGGCCTGCGGGTGCAGCGGCTGGAGGGCGGGGTGGGTGCGCGCCCGGCGGGTGAGGAGTGGCTGTACTCGCTGGAGTGGAAGCGGCACGAGGGTGCCGTCTCCGGACAGGCGCTCACGAAGGACGGCGCGTGGCTGGTGTTCCAGGACGAGGCGAAGACGGGCGGCGCCCTGGCCGGGCTGTTGGAGGCGCGAGGCCAGCGCTGCGTGAGGGTGGTGGCCGGCGAGCGCTACGAGAAGCTGGAGCCGGGTCTCTTCCGGGTGGATGCGGCCTCCCCCGAGGACTACCGGCGGGTGCTGAAGGACGCATTCGGCGACACGGGCTGCCAGGGCGTGGTGCACCTGTGGAGCCTGGACGTGAGCACCGGGGCGGGAACGGAGGAGCTGGAGCGGGCCCGGATGCGCGGGAGCCAGAGCGCGCTGTACCTCGCGCAGGCACTGGTGCGGCAGGGGTGGCGGGACACGCCCGGACTGTGGCTGGTGACTCGAGGCGCCCATGCGGTGAAGCCGGGCGAGGACGTGTCCATGGCGCAGGCGCCGCTGTGGGGCTTCGGCCGGGCGCTGGCGCTCGAACACCCGGAATTGCGCACCACGCTCGTGGACGTGGTGGGCGAGACCCAGGCCCAGGCGGAGGCGCTGCTCGCCGAGCTGGGCGCGACGGACGGTGAGACGCAGCTTGCATGGCGAGGAGACGCCCGGCACGTGGCCCGGCTGGTGCGCGGCACCTACGAGGCACTCGGCGGCGAGCCGGTGCAGCTCAAGGCCGACGCCACCTATCTGCTCACCGGTGGCCTGGGCGGCCTGGGCCTCACGGTGGCGAAGTGGATGGTGGAGAAGGGCGCGCGGAACCTCGTCCTCATGGGACGCAGCGAGCCCACCGGGGAGGCACGGCAGGCACTCCAGGAGCTGGAGAAGGCCGGAGCCCGCGTGGTGGTGGCGCGAGCGGACGTCTCCAAGCGCGAGCAGGTGGAGTCGGTGCTCCAGCGGGTGAACGAGTCCCTGCCCCCGCTCAAGGGCGTGCTGCACGCGGCGGCGGTGCTCGAGGACCGCACCGTGCTGGAGATGGACGGCGAGCGCTTCAACAAGCCCCTGGCACCCAAGATGCGGGGCGCGTGGAACCTGCACTCGCTCACGGCGGACAAGGCGCTGGACTTCTTCGTCATGTACTCGTCGGCGGCGGCGCTGCTGGGCTTCCCCGGACAGAGCAACTACGCGGCGGCCAACGCCTTCATGGACGCGCTCGCGCGGCACCGACGGAGCCACGGCCTGCCGGGCCTGAGCATCAACTGGGGCGCCTTCTCCGAGGTGGGCATGGCGGCGGCGCAGGCCAACCGCGGCGAGCGCCTGTCCTACCGGGGCGTGGGAAGCCTCCAGCCAGCGCAGGGCGCGGCGGTGCTCGAGCGGCTGCTGACGGGCCGGGCCGCGCAGGTGGCGGTGATGCAGTTCGACGCGCGCCAGTGGCTCGAGTTCTACCCGAACGCCACCGCGCCCCTGTGGACGGAGCTGCTCGCCGAGCAGGAGAAGGCCAAGGCCCGCGAGGCCCGAGGCGTTCGCTTCCGCGAGACGCTCGCCCAGGCCGAGCCCGCCCAGCGCGGCGCACTCGTCGAGGAACACCTGGCCGAGCAGATCTCCCACGTGCTGGGGCTCGAGGCGTCGAAGCTGGACCGGATGCGGGCCTTCGGTGAGCTGGGATTGGACTCGCTGATGAGCCTGGAGCTGCGCAACCGGCTCGAGGCCTCGCTGGGACTGAAGCTCTCCGCGACGCTGCTCTTCACGTACCCGAACCTCGCCGCCCTGTCCCGCCACGTGGTGGACAAGCTGGAGCTCCCCGCCGGGCAGCCCGCCCAGGCCCCCACCGCCACCACCGAGCCGCTGCCGGGCGCCCCCGAGGCCCACGCGCTCCTGAGCGCCGAGGTGGAGCAGATGTCCGACGAGGAAGCCGAGCGGCTGCTGCTCGAGAGCCTGGATGCCCTTTCCACGGAGTTGCGGAAATGAACGAAGCGTCGTCGATGTCGTCCGTCAAGCGAGCGCTCCTCGCCGTGCAGGAGATGAAGGCGCGGCTGGATGAGGTGACGAGGGCGCGCACGGAGCCCATCGCCATCATCGGCATGGGCTGCCGCCTGCCGGGAGGAGCCTCGACGCCCGAGTCCTTCTGGAAGCTGCTCGAGAACGGCGTGGATGCCGTCACCCGGATTCCGCCCGAGCGCTGGGCCTCGGGGAGCTCCGACGAGGACGCCAGCGACCCCGAGCAGCGCGCCCTGCGCTGGGGCGCCTTCCTGAAGGAGCGGCTCGACCTGTTCGACCCGGACTTCTTCGGCATCTCCCCGCGCGAGGCGGTGCTGTTGGATCCGCAGCAGCGGCTGGTGCTCGAGGTGGCGTGGGAGGCGCTGGAGCGCGCGGGCATCGCCCCCGAGCAACTCATGGGCTCGACGACGGGCGTGTTCCTCGGGCTGATGACGGATGACTACAAGCAAGCGTGCTACGCCGACCCCGAGCAGCACGACGTCTACACCTTCACGGGCAACGGGCACTGCTTCCCGCCGGGACGCCTGTCATACGTGCTGGGCTTGCAGGGCCCGAGCCTAGCGGTGGACACGGCGTGCTCCTCGTCGCTGGTGTCGGTGCACCTGGCCTGCCAGAGCCTGCGCAGCGGCGAGAGCTCCCTGGCGCTCGCGGGCGGCGTGAGCCTCCACGTGTCCCAGACGACCATGCGCGTGGTGGCGAGGACCCAGGCGCTGTCTCCAGACGGCCGGTGCATGACGTTCGACGCACAGGCCAACGGCTATGCGCGCGGCGAGGGCTGCGGCGTCGTCGTCCTCAAGCGCCTGTCGGACGCCCAGGCGGCGGGGGACAGGATTCTCGCCGTCATCCGCGGCTCGGCGGTGAACCAGGACGGCCGCTCCACGGGCCTCACGGCCCCCAACGCCCTGGCCCAGAAGGCCATGCTCAAGACGGCGCTGGAGAACGCGCGCGTCTCGCCCTCGGACATCACCTACGTCGAGACGCATGGCACCGGCACCTCGCTCGGAGACCCCATCGAGGTCGAGGCCCTCACGGAAGTGATTGGCCAGCCTCGCGAGGACGGCTCGAAGTGCGTGCTGGGAGCCGCCAAGACGAACGTGGGCCACCTGGAGGCGGCCGCGGGCGTCACCGGCCTCATCAAGGCCGTGATGTCCCTGCAGCACGAGGCCATCCCGGGCAACCTGAACTTCAAGCGGCTCAACCCACGCATCAAGCTCGAGGGGACGCCCTTCGTCATCCCCACGCGCAAGCAGGAGTGGAAGAAGGGGAAGAAGCGCCGCTTCGCGGGCGTGAGTGGCTTTGGCATGAGCGGCACCAATGCCCACCTGGTGCTCGAGGAGGCCCCGGACGCCGAGCCGCTCGCCGCCGAGCAGTCTCCCGCCGAGCGCGTCCTCACGCTCTCCGCACGCACGGCCCCCGCGCTGGAGGCCCTGGCTCGCGAATACGTGAAGTACCTCGGACCCGAGGGCGAGGGACAGCCCTGGAGCGAGCGCGACATCGCCTTCACCACCGCGCAGCGCCGCACGCATTACAAGCAGCGGCTCGCCATCGTGGGCCGGAGCAAGCAGGACTGGCGCCAGACGTTGGAGGCCTACCTCAAGGGTGAAACGATCGGCGGCGCCGCGCACTCCGAGGCCACCAGCGACAAGCACAAGGTCGTCTTCGTCTTCCCGGGGCAGGGCTCGCAGTGGGAGGGCATGGGCCGCAAGCTCCTCCAGCAGGAGCCCGCCTTCCGCGCCGCCATCGAGGAGTGCGACGCCGCCATCCGCCAGGAGATGGGCTGGTCCCTGCTCGAGGAGCTTCAGGCCTCCGGTGAGCAGTCCAAGCTCAACCGCATCGACATCATCCAGCCCGCCCTCTTCGCCATGAGCGTCGGCCTCGCCGCCCTCTGGAAGCACTGGGGCGTTCAGCCGGATGCCGTCGTCGGCCACAGCATGGGCGAGATTGCCGCCGCCTACGTCGCGGGTGCGCTCTCCCTCCAGGACGCGGTGAAGATCATCTGCCGCCGCAGCCACCTGATGCGCCGTCTGAGCGGCAAGGGCGCCATGGCCCTGGTTGAGCTGTCCTTGGACCAGGCCCGCCAGGAGGTGCAGGGATACGAGCAGAAGCTCTCCGTGGCCGTCAGCAATGGCCCTCGCGCCACGGTGCTCTCCGGCGAGCCCCAGGCCCTCGAAGAGGTCCTCAAGAAGCTGGAGCAGCGGGGCGTCTTCTGCCGCCGCATCAAGGTGGACGTCGCCTCTCACAGCCCTCAGATGGACGAACTGCGCGGCGAGCTCCTCCAGGCGCTCTCCAGCGTGAAGGGCTCGGCGCCTCGTATCACCATGCAGTCCACGGTGATTGGCCGCCCGGTGAAGGAAGGTGAGCTCAACGCCAGCTACTGGGTGAGCAACCTGCGCGAGCCCGTCCTCTTCGCCCAGGGCGTGGAGCAACTGTTGAAGTCGGGCCACGAGGTGTTCCTCGAGATGAGCCCGCACCCCATCCTCCTGCCCTCCGTCGAGGAGGCGCTCAAGGAGGCCGGTGGCAAGGGACTGGCGGTGGCCTCGCTGCGCCGCGACCAGGATGACCACCACGTGCTGCTCGAATCCGTGGCCTCGCTCTACGCCCACGGTGTCTCCGTGGACTTCAAGCAGTTGAACGGCGCTCAGGGACAGACCGTGCCCCTGCCCACCTACTCGTGGCAGCGCGAGCGCTACTGGGTGGAAGAGACGAACGCGGTACCGGTGATGCGGAGCACCTCGGCCTCCTCGGGGGAGAAGGAGCATCCGCTGCTGGGCCGGCCGTTCTCGATCTCGGTGCTGCCGGGGATGCACGGGTGGGAGAAGGCGGTGAGCACCTCGTCCCCCGCCTACCTGACGGACCACCGCGTGCGGGGCGAAGCCGTGGTGCCGGCGGCGGCCTACGTGGAGATGGGGCTCGCGGCGGCGGCGTCGGTGTTCGGCCAGAAGCCCTATACCCTGGAGGGAGTGGCCTTCGAGCGGATGCTGTCCCTGCCGGCGAAGGGAGCCCGCACGGTGCAGGCGGTGCTCACCGAGCAGCAGGGCGGTGAGACGACCTTCCAGGTGTCCAGCCAGAGCGAGGCGGGCGCGGCGTGGGTGAAGCACGCGACGGCTCGGCTACGGCCACTCGGCACGGGGAAGGAACCGGCACGAGGCGAGGAGCCCCGGCGAATCCGCGAGCGCTGCACGGCGCCCCTCGCCGTCGCCGAGAGCTACGAGCTGCTGCGGCAGCAGGGGCTCGAGTACGGGCCGGCGTTCCAGGGAGTGGAGGAGCTGTGGCGAGGCCCGGGCGAAGTGCTCGGCCGGGTGCGCCTGCCCGAGAGCTCCGCGACGAAGACCGCAGGCTACCAACTGCACCCGGCGCTGCTGGATGCATGCTTCCAGGCCTTCGGAGTGCTGCTGCCGTCGATCGACGGACAGGAGGGAGAAAGACAGACCTTCATCGCGGCGGGCCTCGAGTCCCTCCGAGTGCACGGCCGGGTGGAGCGCGAGGCCTGGGCGCACGGGCGGCTGCGTCCCACGGACCGGAGCGCGAAGGCCTTCGTCTGGGACGTGCGGCTGCTGAACGAGTCGGGGCAGGTGCTCGCGGAGGTGGAGGGGCTGCGGGTGCAGCGGCTGGAGGGCGGGGTGGGCGCGCGCCCGGTGGGCGAGGAGTGGCTGCACACGCTGGAGTGGAAGCGGCACGAGGGCACGCTGCCCGAGCAGCCCTCGGGCACGGGGACGTGGCTGGTGCTGACGGACTCGGCGGGGACGGGCAACGCGCTGGCGGGGCTGCTGGAGGCTCGCGGACAGCGCTGCGTGAAGGTGGTGGCGGCCGACCGGTACGAGAAGCTGGAGCCGAGCCTCTTCCGGGTGAACGCGGCATCCGCCGAGGACTACCGCCGGGTGCTCAAAGAGGCCTTCGGCGATGCGGGCTGCCGGGGCGTGGTGCACCTGTGGAGTCTGGACGCGGAGGGGACGGAGGACCTCGAGAAGGCGTGGAGGCTGGGCAGCCAGAGCGCGCTGTACCTGGCGCAGGCGGTGGTGCGGCGAGGGTGGCGGGACACGCCGGGACTCTGGCTGGTGACGCGAGGCGCCCACGCGGTGACGAAGGGCGAGCGTGTCTCCGCGGCGCAGGCGCCGCTGTGGGGCTTCGGCCGGGCGCTGGAGCTGGAGCACCCGGAGCTGCGCACCTCGCTGGTGGACGTGGGGGACGGAGACGCCCGGGCCCGAGCCCGAGCGCTCGCGGCGGAGCTCGGAGCGGGAGACGGAGAGACGCAGGTGGCATGGCGCGAGGAGGCCCGGTACGTGGCGCGGCTCGCGCGAGGCACGTACGAGGCGCTCGGCGGCGAGCCGGTGGAGCCCAGGGCGGACGCCACCTATCTGCTCACCGGGGGCCTCGGTAGCGCGGGCCTCTCCATGGCGAAGTGGCTCGTGGAGAAGGGCGCACGCAACCTCGTGCTGGTGGAGCGAGCCGAGCCCACCGAGGCCGCGCGTCAGTCCCTCCAGGAGCTGGAGAAGTCCGGAGCCCGCGTGGTGCTGGAGCACGCGGACCTCTCCAAGCGCGAGCAGGCGGAAGCGGTGCTGAAACGGGTGACGGAGAACCTGCCGCCGCTCCGGGGCGTGGTGCATGCGCCGCAGAGCACGGGCAACCGCACGGTGCTGGAGCTCGACGGCGAGCGCTTCAGCGAGCCCCTGAGCACCGGAGCGCGAGTCGCGTGGAACCTGCACTCGCTCACGGCGGACAAGGCGCTGGACTTCTTCGCGCTGAGCGCGTCGGCCGCATCGGTGCTGGGCCTGCCGGCGCAAGGCCACCACGCGGCGGCGCACGCCTTCCTGGATGCACTGGCGCACCACCGCCGGAGCCAGGGCCTCACGGGCCTGAGCATCGACTGGGGCGCGTTCGCCGTGGCGGCGGGGGAGGACCGGACCTCGACCGGGCCGCTGGAGCCCATCACTCCCGAGCAGGGCACGGCGGTGCTGGAGCGGCTGCTCGCGGGCCAGGCCGCGCAGGTGGTGGTGATGAAGCTGGAGGCCCGGCGTTGGGTGGAGTTCTACCCGGGCGCCAACGCGGCCCCGTGGACCGAGCTGCTCCGAGCGCAGGAGAAGGCCCGCGCACAGGAGCCGGGGGCCTCGCACTTCCGCGAGTCCCTGGTGAAGGCGCCCGCGTCCCGGCGCCAGGCGCTGCTCGAGGAGCATCTCGCCGGACAGATGGCGCGAGTGCTGCGCCTGGAGGCCTCGCGCATCGAGCGGTTGAGGGCACTCGGGGAGCTGGGGTTGGACTCGCTGATGAGCCTGGAGCTGCGCAACCGGCTGGAGGCCTCGCTGGGATTGAAGCTGTCGGTGACGCTGCTGTTCACCTACCCGAACCTCGCCGGGCTCGCCGAGTACCTGCTCGGGGAGCTGGTCCCGGCTTCCGCCACCGCCGCTGAGGAGCCGCCGCCCTCGGCGACCCCGGCCGAGACCACCACCTCCCGCATCACCGAGCAGGTGGAGCAGCTTTCGAAGGAAGAGCTGCTCGAGTTCTTCGACAAGTCGTTTGGGATTGCCTGAGCACCTTTGAAAGGGAGTTGCACCCCATGAGTATGTCTGAAGCGGACTACATCGCCCGCCTGCGAAAGGCAGCCATCACGCTCAAGGAGATGGAGGGCAAGCTGGGAGCCCTCGAGCGGTCGAAGACGGAGCCCATCGCCATCATCGGCATGGGCTGCCGCCTGCCGGGAGGCGCGTCGACTCCCGAGTCCTTCTGGAAGCTGCTCGAGAGCGGCGTGGATGCGGTCTCGTCCGCGCCGACGGACCGCTGGGGCAAGGACCCGTACGACCCGGGCGAGTCGGCCACGCCGGACCAGCAGTCGGCGCGCTGGGGCGCCTTCCTCAAGGAGCGGATGGACCAGTTCGATCCGCACTTCTTCGGCATCTCCCCTCGCGAGGCGATGAGCCTGGACCCGCAGCAGCGCATGCTGCTCGAGGTGACGTGGGAGGCGCTGGAGCGCGCGGGCCAGGTGCCCGAGCAGCTCATGGGCTCGAAGACGGGCGTGTTCCTCGGGGTGAACACCAACGACTACGAGCAGTACGTCCTCCCGAAGGACCCGACCTCGCTGGACGTGTATCACTTCACGGGCAACGGGCACTGCTTCCCGCCGGGACGCCTGTCGTATGTGCTGGGCTTGCAGGGCCCGAGCATCTCGGTGGACACGGCGTGCTCCTCGTCGCTGGTCGCGGTGCACCTGGCCTGCCAGAGCCTGCGCAACGGCGAGAGCACCATGGCCATCGCGGGCGGCGTGAGCCTCATGCTGCTGCCGTGGGTGACGCACCTGCTCGCCACGTCGCAGGCGCTGTCGGCGGACGGGCGGTGCAAGACGTTCGACGCACAGGCCAACGGCTACGTGCGCGGCGAGGGCTGCGGCATCGTCGTCCTCAAGCGCCTGTCGGACGCCCAGGCCGCCGGTGACAAGATTCTCGCCGTCGTCCGCGGCTCGGCGGTGAACCAGGACGGCCGCTCCACCGGCCTCACGGCGCCCAACGTGCTGGCGCAGAAGTCCTTGCTGAAGTCGGCGCTGGAGAATGCGCGCGTCTCGCCCTCGGACATCACCTACGTCGAGACGCATGGCACCGGCACCTCGCTCGGCGACCCCATCGAGGTCGAGGCCCTCACGGAAGTGATTGGCCAACCGCGCGAGGATGGTTCCCAGTGCGTGCTGGGAGCGGTGAAGACGAACGTGGGCCACCTGGAGCCGGCCGCGGGCGTCACCGGCCTCATCAAGGTGGTGATGTCACTCCAGAACCAGGCCATCCCGGGCAACCTGAACTTCAAACGGCTCAATCCGCGCATCAAGCTGGAGGGGACGCCCTTCGTCATCCCCACGCGCAAGCAGGAGTGGAAGAAGGGGAACAAGCGCCGCTTCGCGGGCGTGAGTGGCTTTGGCATGAGCGGCACCAACGCGCACCTGGTGCTCGAGGAGGCCCCGGACGCCGAGCCGCTCGCCCCCGAGCAGTCCACCTCCGAGCGGGTGCTCACGCTCTCCGCGCGCACGGGCCCCGCGGTGGATGCGCTGGCGCGTGAGTATGTGAAGTACCTCGGCGCCGAGGGTGAGGGGCAGCCCTGGAGCGAGCGCGATATCGCCTTCACCGCCGCGCAGCGCCGTTCGCACTACAAGCAGCGGCTCGCCATCGTGGGCCGGAGCAAGCAGGACTGGCGTCAGGCCCTGGAGGCCTATCTCAAGGGCGAGCGGCCGAGTGGCGTCGCGCGCTCCGAGGCCACCAGCGACAAGCACAAGGTCGTCTTCGTCTTCCCGGGGCAGGGCTCGCAGTGGGAGGGCATGGGCCGCAAGCTTCTCCAGCAGGAGCCCGCCTTCCGCACCGCCATCGAGGAGTGCGACGCCGCCATCCGCCAGGAGATGGGCTGGTCTCTCCTCGAGGAGCTCCAGGCCAGTGGGGAGCAGTCGAAGCTCAACCGCATCGACATCATTCAACCCGCCCTCTTCGCCATGAGCGTCGGCCTCGCCGCTCTCTGGAAGCACTGGGGCGTTCAGCCGGATGCCGTCGTCGGCCACAGCATGGGTGAGATTGCCGCCGCCTACGTCGCGGGTGCTCTCTCCCTCCAGGACGCGGTGAAGATCATCTGCCGCCGCAGCCACCTCATGCGCCGCTTGAGTGGCAAGGGCGCCATGGCCCTGGTTGAGCTGTCCTTGGACCAGGCCCGCCAGGAAGTTCAGGGCTACGAACAGAAGCTCTCCGTGGCCGTGAGCAACGGCCCTCGCGCCACGGTGCTCTCCGGTGAGCCCCAGGCCCTCGAAGAAGTCCTCAAGAAGCTCGAGCAGCGCGGAGTCTTCTGCCGTCGCATCAAGGTGGACGTCGCCTCCCACAGCCCCCAGATGGACGAGCTGCGCGGCGAGTTGCTCGAGGCGCTCTCCAGCGTGAAGGGCTCGGCGCCTCGCATCACCATGCAGTCCACCGTGATTGGCCGCGCGGTGAAGGAAGGCGAGCTCAACGCCAACTACTGGGTGAGCAACCTGCGCGAGCCCGTCCTCTTCGCCCAGGGCGTGGGCCAGCTGCTCGAGTCGGGCCATGAGGTCTTCCTCGAGATGAGCCCGCACCCCATCCTCCTGCCCTCCGTCGAGGAGGCGCTCAAGGACGCGGGTGACAAGGGACTCGCGGTGGCCTCGCTGCGCCGCGACCAGGACGACCGCCGCGTGATGCTCGAGTCCGTGGCCGCGCTTCACGCCCACGGTGTCTCCGTGGACTTCAAGCAGATCAACGGCGCCCAGGGACAGCTCGTGCCCCTGCCCACGTACCCGTGGCAGCGCGAGCGCTACTGGCTCGAGGAGTCCGCGCAGGCGCAGACCGTGGCACAGCAGGCGAGGAGCACCACGCCGCGCACGGGGACGGTGGTGCACCCGCTGCTCGGGACCGCGGTGCCGCTCTCGGTCGAGGGAGGCCCTCGCTTCTGGGAGCAGACGCTGAGCGGGGAGACGACGCCCTACCTGATCGACCACCAGGTGCAGGGCGAGGTGGTGGTGCCGGCGGCGGCGTACTCGGAGCTGGGGTTGGCGGCGGCGGCGGCGACGCACGGGGAGAAGCCGTACGTGCTCGAGGACGTGAGCTTCCAGCGCATGCTCTCGCTGTCTGCCTCCAACGCCTACAACGTGCAGGTGGCGCTCACCGACAAGGGCGAGGGCCGCATGGGCTTCCAGGTGTCCAGCCTCCAGAACGTGGGGTGGATCCGCCACGCGGCGGGCACCGTGTACGCGAACGAGGAGCTCAAACCCGGCGAGCGCGTGACGCACGAGGCGCCGAAGCAGATCATCGAGCGCTGCCCGAAAACCATCGCCACGCAGGAGAACTACGAGCTGCTGCGCAACCAGGGGCTCGAGTACGGCCCGTACTTCCAGGGCGTGAAGGAGCTGTGGCAGGGAGCGGGCGAGGTGCTCGGCCGGGTGGTGCACCTGGAGGGCCCCGAGGCGCCGCTGGCGGGCTACCGGCTGCATCCGGCGCTGTTGGACTCGTGCTTCCAGGTGCTCGGGGTGCTGCTCTTCGCGCCCGAGGGCTCGGAGACGGGCGAGCCCGAGACATACGTCGCGGTGGGCATGGAGAAGGTGCACTTCTACCGGCCGCTCGAGCGCGAGGTGTGGGCACACGGCCGGCTGCGGCAGCGCGAGGGGAAGGGCAAGGAGAGCCGCATCGGCGACGTGGTGATGATGAACGAGGCGGGCGAGGTGCTCGCCGAGGTGAAGGGCCTGCGGGTGCAGCGGCTGGAGGGCGGAGGCCGCGCGGCGAAGCCGGTGGGCGAGGAGTGGCTGTACGCGCAGGACTGGAAGCGGCACGAGGGCACACTGTCCGAGGAGGGGCCCTCGGGAGAGGGCGCGTGGCTGGTGTTGGCGGACTCGGGCGGAACGGGCGATGCGCTGGCGGAGCTGCTCGAGGCTCGCGGACAGCGCGCGGTGACGGTGGTGGCCAGCGATGGCTACGAGAAGCTCGGAGCCGGACGCTTCCGGGTGAACGCGGCCTCGCCCGAGGACTACCGGCGGGTGCTCAAGGACGCCTTCGGCGAGGCGGGCTGCCGAGGCGTGGTGCACCTGTGGAGCCTGGACGCGGGCGGGACGGAGGACCTGGACAAGGCCGTGCGCACGGGCAGCCAGAGCGCGCTGTACCTGGCGCAGTCGCTGGTGCGGCAGGGCTGGCGCGACACGCCCCGGTTGTGGCTGGCGACTCGGGGCGCTCACGCGGTGAAGCAGGGTGACGGAGTGGCCCTGGCGCAGGCGCCGCTGTGGGGCTTCGGCCGGGCGCTCGCGCTCGAGCATCCCGAGCTCCAGACCGTCCTGGTGGACACGCTGGGCGACACCGCGCAGGCCCAGGCCCTGGCGCTCCTGCGAGAGCTGGGCGCGGCGGACGGCGAGACGCAGGTGGCGTGGCGCGGCGAGGCCCGGTACGCGGCTCGGCTCTCGCGCGGCACGTACGAGGCGCTCGGCGCGGAGCCGCTCGCGCTGAAGGCGGATGCCACCTACCTGCTCACCGGCGGCCTGGGAGGACTGGGCCTCACGGTGGCGAAGTGGATGGTGGAGAAGGGCGCTCGCAACCTCGTCCTCATGGGCCGCAGTGAGCCCACGGAGGCGGCGCGCCAGGTGCTCCAGGAGTTGGAGAAGGCCGGCGCCCGCGTGGTGGTGGAGCGCGCGGACGTCTCCCAGCGCGAGTCCCTGCAAGCAGCGCTCGCTCGGGTGGAGAAGGAGCTGCCCCCGCTCAAGGGCGTGCTGCACGCGGCGGTGGTGCTCGAGGACCGCACCGTGCTGGAGATGGACGGCGAGCGCTTCGGCAAGCCGATGGCTCCCAAGGTCCAGGGCGCGTGGAACCTGCACACGCTCACGGCGGGCAAGGAGCTGGACTTCTTCATCATGTACTCGTCGGCGGCGTCGCTGCTGGGCTCGCCGGGCCAGAGCAACTACGCGGCGGCCAACGCCTTCATGGACGCGCTGGCGTACCACCGGCGGAGCGAGGGCCTCCCGGGCCTGAGCATCAACTGGGGCGCCTTCTCGGACGTGGGTCAGGCGGCGGCGCAGGCCAACCGTGGCGAGCGTCTGTCCCTCCGCGGCATCAGCGGCCTCAAGCCGGCGCAGGGCACGGCGGTGCTGGGACGGCTGCTGTCGAGCCGCGCGGCGCAGGTGGGCGTGATGCAGCTCGACGCCCGGCAGTGGCTGGAGTTCTACCCGAGCGCCAGCTCGCCGCTGTGGACGCAGCTGCTCGCCGAGCCCACGCAGGCGAAGGCCGAGGAGCCCGGAGCGGCGAAGATCCGCGAGGAGCTGCGCAAGACGGAGCCGGGCCGTCGCCTGTCGGTGCTCGAGGAGCACCTGGCCGGACACATGGCCCGGGTGCTGCGGCTGGAGGCGTCGAAGATCGACCGGATGGAGGCCTTCACCAACATGGGCCTGGACTCGCTGATGAGCCTGGAGCTGCGCAACAAGCTCGAGTCCAGCCTGGGGTTGAAGCTGTCCGCGACGCTGCTGTTCACCTATCCCAACCTGGCGGCGCTCGCCGAGTACCTGCTCGGGAAGATCGCCGCCTCGGAGGAGGCGTCCACCTCCACCGCCACGCAGACGGAGCAGCGGGCGGCCACACCGGCCCCCACGTCCACCCCGAGGCAGCTGGCGCCCGAGCCGCGCCAGGAGTTGCCCGCGGACCTCGAGCAGCTCGGCAAGGACGAGCTGCTGAGCCTGTTCGATGAATCGCTCAACGAGTCGCTGAAGCGCACCAGGATGATGAGGACATCGCGATGAGCCAGTCTGAAGCCGAATACCTTTCGCGTCTGCGCAGTGCGGTCGTCGCCATGCGCGAGATGCAGCACGAGCTGGATGCCGTGCAGTACGCCCGCACGGAGCCCATCGCCATCATCGGCATGGGGTGCCGCTTCCCGGGAGGCGCGTCGACGCCGGAGTCCTTCTGGAAGCTGCTGGACAAGGGGGTGGACACCATCACCGAGGTCCCCGCGGACCGCTGGGGAGATGATCCGTTCCACTACCTGGACCCCTCGCACCCGGAGCAGCGGGCCACGCGCTGGGGCGCCTTCCTCAAGGAGCGGATGGACCTGTTCGATCCGCAGTTCTTCGGCATCTCCCCGCGCGAGGCGGTGAACCTGGACCCGCAGCAGCGCATGGTGCTCGAGGTGACGTGGGAGGCGCTGGAGCGCGCGGGCCTCTCTCCGGAGCTGCTGTCGGGGACGCGGACGGGCGTGTTCCTCGGCATCAACACCAACGACTACGAGCAGTACGGCCTGTTCACGGACCCGAAGAAGCTGGACATCTACACGGCCTCGGGGAACGGACACTGCTTCCCTCCGGGACGCCTGTCGTACTCGCTGGGCCTCCAGGGCCCGAGCATGGCGGTGGACACGGCGTGCTCCTCGTCGCTGGTGGCGGTGCACCTGGCCTGCCAGAGCCTGCGCAACGGCGAGAGCTCCGTGGCCATCGCGGGCGGAGTGAACGCCATGGTGCTGCCGTGGCTCACGTACATCTTCGCCCGCTCGCAGGCGCTGTCGCCGGACGGGCGGTGCAAGACCTTCGACGCGCAGGCCAACGGCTACGTGCGCGGCGAGGGCTGCGGAATGATCATCCTCAAGCGCCTGTCGGACGCGCGAGCCGCGGGTGACCGGGTGCTCGCCGTCATCCGGGGCTCGGCGGTGAACCAGGATGGCCGCTCCACCGGCCTCACGGCGCCCAACGCGCTCGCCCAGCAGGCCATGCTGCGCCAGGCGCTCGAGAGCGCGAACCTGTCCGCCGCGGACATCTCGTACGTGGAGACGCACGGCACCGGCACGGCCCTGGGAGACCCCATCGAGGTGCAGGCCATCTCCGACGTGCTCGGCCCGCCGCGCGAGGATGGCTCGCCGTGCGTGCTGGGCGCGTTGAAGTCGAACGTGGGCCACCTCGAGGCGGCCGCCGGCATCGCCGGCCTCATCAAGGTCGTGCTGTCCATGCAGCACGAGGCCATCCCCACCAACCTGCACTTCAAGCGGCTCAACCCGCGCATCCAGTTGGAGGGGACGTCGCTCAAGCTGGCCACCCGGAAGCTGGAGTGGAAGAAGGGGGGCAAGCGGCGCTACGCGGGCGTGAACTCCTTCGGCATCAGCGGCACCAACGCGCACGTGATTCTGGAGGAGGCCCCGAACGCCGAGCCGCTCGCCCCCGAGCAGTCTCCCATCGAGCGGGTGCTCACGCTGTCGGCTCGCAGCGCTCCGTCCCTGGATGGGCTGGCGCGCGAGTACGTGAAGTACCTCGGCGCCGACGGTGAGGGGCAGCCCTGGAGCGAGCGGGACATCGCATTCTCCGCCGCCCTGCGCCGCTCGCATTACAAGCAGCGCCTGTCCATCGTCGGCCGCACGCGGGAGGAGTGGCGCCAGTCGCTCGAGGCCTACCTCGCGGGCGAGCGGCCGAGCAGCATCGCGCGCTCCGAGGTCGTCAGCGACAAGCACAAGGTCGTCTTCGTCTTCCCGGGGCAGGGCTCGCAGTGGGAGGGCATGGGCCGCAAGCTGTTGCAGCAGGAGCCCGTCTTCCGCTCCGCCATCGAGGAGTGCGACGCCGCCATTCGCCAGGAGATGGGCTGGTCCCTGCTCGAGGAGCTCCAGGCCTCCGGTGAGCAGTCCAAGCTCAACCGCATCGACATCATCCAGCCCGCTCTCTTCGCCATGAGCGTCGGCCTCGCCACCCTCTGGAAGCACTGGGGCGTCCAGCCGGATGCAGTCGTCGGCCACAGCATGGGTGAGATCGCCGCCGCCTACGTCGCGGGCGCTCTCTCCCTCCAGGACGCGGTGAAGATCATCTGCCGCCGCAGCCACCTCATGCGCCGTCTGAGCGGCAAGGGCGCCATGGCCCTGGTTGAGCTGTCCTTGGACCAGGCCCGCCAGGAGCTCCAGGGCTTCGAGCAGAAGCTCTCCGTGGCCGTCAGCAACGGGCCTCGCGCCACGGTCATCTCCGGCGAGCCCCAGGCGCTCGAGAAGGTGCTCGAGAAGCTGGAGAAGCGAGGGGTCTTCTGCCGCCGCATCAAGGTGGACGTCGCCTCCCACAGCCCCCAGATGGACGAGCTGCGGAGCGAGCTCCTCCAGGCGCTCTCCAGCGTGAAGGGCTCGGCGCCTCGCGTCACCATGCAGTCCACGGTGATCGGCCGCGCGGTGAAGGAAGGCGAGCTCAACGCCAACTACTGGGTGAGCAACCTGCGCGAGCCCGTCCTCTTTGCCCAGGGCGTGGACCAGTTGCTCAAGTCGGGCCACGAGGTGTTCCTCGAGATGAGCCCGCACCCCATCCTCCTGCCCTCGGTGGAAGAGGCGCTCAAGGAGGCCGGTGACAAGGGACTCGCGGTGGCATCGCTGCGCCGCGACCAGGATGACCGCCACGTGCTGCTCGAGTCCGTGGCCGCACTGCACTCGCACGGCGTCTCCGTGAACCTCAAGCAGGTGAACGGCGAGCAGGGCCAGGTCGTCCCGCTGCCCACGTACCAGTGGCAGCGCGAGCGCTACTGGGTGGACGCGGGGATGCAGGTGGCGCCGCTGGCGAGAGGACAGTCGCTGAAGCCGGGCGAGGTGCTGCACCCGCTGATGGGTCGCTCCTTCTCGCTGTCGATCATGCCTGGGACGCGCTGCTGGGAGCAGACGCTGAGCGTGGAGGCGGTGCCGTACCTGTCGGACCACCGGGTGCAGGGCGAGGTGGTGGTGCCGGGCGCGGCGTACGTGGAGATGGGGCTGTCGGCGGCGGCGGCGGTGTTCGGGCAGAAGCCGTACGCGCTGGAGGGAGCGAGCTTCGAGCGAATGCTGGCCCTGCCGGCGAAGAAGGCGCGCACGGTGCAGGTGACGCTCACCGAGCAGCAGGGCGGAGAGGCGACGTTCCAGGTGAGCAGCCAGGCCGAGGCGGGTACGGGGTGGGTGCGCCACGCGACGGGCAAGCTGAGGCAACTGGGTGGCGCGAAGGAAGCGGCGCGAGGCGAGGAGCCCCGGAAGATCCGCGAGCGGTGCACGGTGAGCATGCAGGGCTCGGCGTACTACCCGCTGGTGGAGAAGCAGCACATCCAGTACGGCCCCGGCTTCCAGGGAGTGCAGGAGCTGTGGCAGGGGACGAACGAGGTGCTGGGCCGGGTGCGGCTGCCGGACGCGGCGGCGACCCAACTCGCGGCCTATCAACTGCACCCGGCGCTATTGGACGCCAGCTTCCAGGTGCTGGGCGCGCTGCTCTTCGCGCCGGGAGGCAAGCTGTCCGAGGGAGGAGAGCCCTATGTGCCGGTGGGGGTGGAGTCGGTGCGAGTGCACCGCCGCCCGGAGCGGGAGGTGTGGGCACACGGCCGGCTGCGTCCGGTGGAGAAGGAGGCGAAGGAGTACCACTGGGACATCGCGCTGCTGGACGAGACGGGAGGAGTCTTCGCCGAGGTGAAGGGCCTGCGGGTGCAGAAGCTGGAGGGCGGGGTAGGCGCGCGTCCGGTGGGCGAGGAGTGGCTGTACGCGCTGGAGTGGAAGAAGCACGAGGGCGCGCTGCCGGAGCACGGGCCCGAGGGCGGCGAGGGCGCGTGGCTGGTGCTGCTCGACGGGGCGAAGACGGGCAATGCGCTGGCGGCGCAGCTCGAGGCGAGGGGCCAGCGCTGCGTGAAGGTGGTGGCGGCCGAGCGCTACGAGAAGTTGGAGCCGGGGCTCTTCCGGGTGGATGCGTCGTCGCCGGAGGACTACCGGCGGGTGCTGGAGGAGGCCTTCGGTGAGACGGGCTGCCGGGGCGTGGTGCACCTGTGGAGCCTGGACGCGAGCGCGCAGGACGTAGAGCGGGCGCGGCGGACGAGCACCCTGAGCGCGCTGTACCTGGCGCAGGCGGTGGTGAAGAAGGGCTGGCGTGAGACGCCTCGGCTGTGGCTGGTGACGCGAGGCGCCCACGCGGTGAATGCAGGCGAGGACGTGTCCGTGGCACAGGCGCCGCTGTGGGGCTTCGGCCGGGCGCTGGCACTCGAGCACCCGGAGTTGCGCACCACGCTCGTGGACGTGGTGGGCGAGGAAGCCCAGACGCGAGCCCGTGCGCTGTTCGCCGAGCTGGGAGCGGCGGACGGAGAGACGCAGGTGGCGTGGCGCGAGAAGGCCCGGTACGTGGCCCGGCTGGTGCGCGGCACGTACGAGTCGCTCGGCGGCGAGCCGGTGCAGTTCAAGTCCGACGCCACCTACCTGCTCACCGGCGGCCTGGGAGGACTGGGCCTCACGGTGGCGAAGTGGATGGTGGAGAAGGGCGCTCGCAACCTCGTCCTCATGGGCCGCAGAGAGCCCACGGAGGCGGCGCGCCAGGTGCTCCAGGGGCTGGAGAAGGCCGGGGCGCTCGTGGTGGTGGAGCGCGCGGACGTCTCCCAGCGCGAGCAGGTGGAGGCGGTACTCAAGCGGATGGAGAAGGTCCTGCCCCCGCTCAAGGGCGTGCTGCACGCGGCGGTGGTGCTCGAGGACCGCACCGTGCTGGAGATGGATGGCGAGCGCTTCGACAAGCCGATGGGCGCGAAGGTGCGGGGCGCGTGGAACCTGCACACGCTCACGGCGGACAAGGCGCTGGACTTCTTCGTCATGTACTCGTCGGGCGCGTCGCTGCTGGGCTCGCCGGGACAGACGAACTACGCGGCGGCGAACGCCTTCCTGGACGCACTGGCGCAGCACCGGCGGAGCCAGGGCCTGACGGGCCTGAGCATCAACTGGGGTGCGTTCTCGGACGTGGGCCAGGCGGCGGCGCAGAGCAACCGCGGCGAGCGCCTGCTGCACCGGGGCGTGGGGAGCATCAAACCGGCGCAGGGCACGGCGGTGCTGGAGCGGCTGCTGTCGGGCCGGGCCGCGCAGGTGGCGGTGATGAGCTTCGACGCTCGGCAGTGGCTGGAGTCCTACCCGGGAGCCAGCTCCCCGCTGTGGGCGGAGCTGCTCGCCGAGTCGGGCGCGGCCGGGGCCGAGGAAGCCGGCGCGGTGAACATCCGCGAGGAGCTGCGCAAGGCCGAGCCGGGCCAGCGTGGGGCCTTGCTGGAGGAGCACCTGAAGAAGCAGCTGGCGCGGGCGCTGCGGTTGGAGCCCTCGCGGCTGGACCGTCACGAGCCCTTCATCAACATGGGAATGGACTCGCTGGTGAGCCTGGAGCTGCGCAACCGGCTGGAGGCCTCGCTGGGGCTGAAGCTGTCGGCGACGCTGCTCTTCACGTACCCGGAGCTCGCCTCGCTGTCCGAGTACCTGCTCGGCCAGCCGGCGCTCACGGGAGAGGCGGAGGGAGGAGCGGAGGCGCAGCCGCGAGGCGGGGACGCGGTGGAGAACCAGCGGTCGTGGTTCGCCCTCACGAAGAAATGGCCGAAGGAGACGCTCCGGCTGTTCTGCATTCCGGGAGCGGGAGCGAGCGCGTCGTTCTTCCGGGCATGGGGGCCGCACGTGCCGGAGGGGCTGGGGCTCTACCCTGTGGAGATGCCGGCGCACGGCATGCGAATCGCGGAGCCGCACCTGGAGCGGATGGAGGTGCTCATCCCGGCAATGGCGAGGGCCCTCGAGCCGTACCTGGGCGAGCGGTTCGCGCTGTTCGGCCACAGCATGGGGTCGCTGTACGCGTTCGAGCTGACGAGGCACCTGCGCAAGAAGGGCCTGGTGCCGGAGCATCTCTTCGTGTCGTCGTTCAAGCCGCCGCACCTGCCGATGCCGGCGTCGATCGCGCTGCGGCTCTCGGACAAGGAGTTCCTGGAGATGTCGCGCCAGCGGGGCTTCATCACGGAGGAGTTCGGGCGCGAGCACGACGCGGAGCTGATGAAGACGTACCTGCCCACGCTGCGAAAGGACTTCGCGTTGATGGAGTCGTACAGCTACGTGGAGGAGGAGCCGCTGGACATTCCGCTGACGGTCTTCGGGAGCAGACAGGACCGGCTCATCGCGTCGACGCAGCTGGACACGTGGGGTGAGCACACGCGAGGGAGACTGTCGACGTACCTCTTCGACGGAGACCACTTCTTCGCACGCGAGGCGGGCGAGACATTGCTGGCGCACATCACGGAGAAGCTGAAGCTGGGCTGAGACATGCACGAGGCCGGGGAGGGAGGGTGAAGCACAGCCCCCCGCCCCGGCCTTGGGTCATCCGCGATGCGACCCACCGACCGAGCCGAGACCCGAATCACCCCAAGTGGGATTTGGATGAGGCCGGTCGTCATCGCGGCCCTGGCGCACAGGGGGCCGGGGCTGGTGCTTCTGGCACTATGACAAGGAGTGACGTCCGGGAACCCATGGCCCCCAGAGCGAAGAAACCCACGACCCAGAAAGACAAACCCCAGGTGCGCGGTCCGTTCATCGCGGAGCGGACCCTGACGGACATCGAGCGCGACGGTTCGTCTGTACGCATCCGGATCCGCAAGCCCAGGAAGGACCCGGCAACGGGCGACTACTCCTGCTCGTTCTCCATCGAGGGTCTCGGCGCTCAACGAGTCCACGATGCGTGGGGAATGGACTCCATGCAGGCACTCCAGAACGCCTTCCAGGCGATCCGCATCGAGCTCGCCCCCCACGCCCACCGGCTCAGGTGGGCGGGAGGACAAGACGGCTGGCTGGGATTCCCCAAGGTGATTCCCGACATCTTCGGCCCGAGCTTCACGCAGCGCCTGGAAGGGCTGGTGGAGCGCGAGACCCATCGATTCGCGCGCAGGTTGGAATCCGCCAGCCGCCGCACTCGGAGGAGATGAAGCGGCGCGCGCTCACTTCTCCAGGTGATCGATCATGGGCTGGAGCGGCGGCTCGGGGTTCCGGTCCCACATCTTGGTGGCCCAGCTGCGCTGATCCAGCAACCCCTGGTTGATGTTGCCCGTCAGCTCATTGACCTTGGCCGGGGTCTCCCCCGAGTAGTTGTTGCGCAGGGGCAGCCCGTGCTCCTGGCGGATCAGGTTCTCGTTGGGCGCCCACCCGTCACGGTTGGGGGTGTGCGGGGTGGGCTTCATGCCGACCGTCTCGAACTCCTCCTGCATGTGCGCGCGGTGGCCGATGACCTGCCCGACGATGGGAGGATTGTTCTGGATGAGGGGATCGTTCCTGCGCGGGCTGACCTCCAGCGGGCTGACGGCGACACCGTTGGCGTTGCGCCAGGCGTGGACCGACTCGTGGCCCAGGCTGTTGAAGCGGGCCCCCGGGTTCTGCTCGTTGAACCGCTCGTCGTACTTGAGGGTGCTGGGCAGCCCGGCACCGGGGGTGCCGTCGTAGCGGTACGCCTTCTGGATGCCGGCGTAGGTGCCGTCGTACCGCGGGGCGTTGGCGTTCGGGATGCTCGCGTTGCGGCCCGAGTAGACGTCCGCCACCGTCAGGGGCTTGTTCTGCGTGCCGACCAGGCCGGGGTTGACGGCCTGGGTGCGGCCGTTGAGCTCCGTCATCAGCCGGTTGCCGTTGGGCTGGCTCATCAGCGCGCCCGTGGAGTGGCGCACGTCGCTCGTGAAGTCGGCGAACTGGTGTCCCGCCTGCCCGCTGTCCCGGCGGGTGCGGATGCCCTGCAGGTCCGGGTGCACGACGCCGTAGTCGGTCGGCTTCAGGTTGTTCTTCCCGGCCTGGAGCTGCTCCGGCGTGGGCACCGAGGGGCGGGGGGGCAGGTTCCGGGTCTGCACGGGCGACGTCGGCGCGCTCCGGGACGGCAGCGAGGGAGCATCATTCGTCCTGAGCGACGGCAGCGACGGGGAGCGGAACGGGCGGATCTTCATGGGGGTCTCCTTCGAAGTCAGCGGTAGGGGGTCAGCGGATGCCCACCTACAGAGCATCGAACGTGCCAACCCTCCCGAGCCCTCGGCTCCGGCCAATTCCCCCTGCCTCCGGGCACTTGCATGAGCCATTGGCCGGGCCCTGCCTCCTTCGAGGGATGACTGCGCTCACCAGGTGGTGACGACAGTCACCACGCCCGCCGAGGGCGCGGTGGAATCAGGGGGCCGAAACAGCGAGGCCTCCCCGTCGGCCGCGTCGCGGCTCGTCGAGGAGGCTGTTCTCTCGCAGCACGTCACCCGGTCTCGCGGCGGGCCCCAGGCCTGGAGCCTGTCAGGCCGCCGCGACTTGGACCCGGGCCCGGCTCATGACGTGGTCCACGGCCGTGAGGTGCCAGGCCACCTGATCAATTCGGGCCAGGTTCTGGGGCTCGGCGCCCAGGGCGGCGGCAACCTCCTGCACGGGCAGTCCGGAGGCGCGGGCCTCGTCCAGGAGGATCTTCTCCACCCGCTCGCGGCTCGGGGTCACCCGGTCCCGCTTGCAGATGGCGCCCAGGGCCAGGGCGATGCGCAGCCGCAGCTCCACCTCGGCCCGCGTCGCCGTGTCTCCCAGCCACGCGCGGAGCGACTCGTCCCGGCGAGCATCATCGAAGCCCAGCTCGCTCATGGCCCGGCCCTCGCTGGCGCTCCAGCGGCGGCGGATCTCCTCATCGATGAGCTCGGCGGGGACCGTCACCCGGGTGCGCGCGGCCACCGTGGCCAGCACCTGCCGCTGGACCTGGCACAGCAGCAACTGCGTGGCCTCGGCCTCCATCTGCCGGAGGACGGCCCGCGTGGCCTCCGCGAGCGTGCCGCCATAGCCGAAGGCCCGGAGGAAGGCGGGGTTGTTCAGCTCGGGGTAGGTCACCTCGCGCGCACCCTTTATCTGGAGGGAGAAGCGCGCGAGCTTCCCCCGCAGGGACTCGACGGGGTAGTCGCCGGGCAGGGTGAGCTCCACGTTGAGGCTGTCCCGGGGCGTGCGGCCCACGAGCGACTCGTAGAGCCCGGGCAGCAGGGGCTCGGGCTCCAGGCGGATCCACTCGCCGGTGCTCAGGCTGAAGGGGATGAGCTTGCCGTGGCTGTAGCCCACGATGTCGAGCAGCACCTCGTCTCCCCAGGCCAGCTTCTCGCTGGGGTAGCGGTAGCGCTCGGTGGCCAGGGGGCGAGCCAGTTCCAGGAAGCGTGCCTGGACCTGCTCCGGGGTGAAGGCCTCCGGGGGGTTGATGGTGACGGAGAGGCCCTCCAGCGAGGGCGCCTCCACCTGGGGAAGGGACATCCACACCGAGGCATCGTCTTGCGCGTACGACGCCGAGAGTTGGGGAATCTCGATGGAGCTCATGGTTCGCACCTGGGGAATACGGGGGAGGAACTACCAGCCCTTGAAGAAGTCCTTGATGCCTTCGCCGACCTTCTTGGCGGTGTCCTTGATGCCTTCGCCGACCTTCTTGGCGGTGTCCTTGATGCCCTCGCCGACGGCCTTGGCGCCATCCTTGATGGCACCTCCGAAGTTCTTGACCACCTCGCCGGCGATGGAGGCGCCCGTCGAGATGGCGCCGCCCACCTGGGAGACGATGGGGATGTTGGTCGCGGCGAGCGCCGAGCCACCGGCGACGATGCCCGAGGTGATCTTGTCGCCGAGGCTCGCGTTGGGGTCCTTGATGGTGCTGACGGCGTTGGCGATGTCGAGGCCCGCCATGGCGATGTTGGCGCCCGGGACGAAGCGGGAGAGCGCCTTGCCGCCCGTCTTGAGCAGGCCCTTGGCGATGTCATCGCCCTTGCCCGCCAGGATGGAGGGCTTGATCTCCGGGACGGACGGCTTCACGGAGGGCTTGGAGTCCGGAACGGAGGGCTTCGCGGAGGAAGGCTTGGACTCCGGAGCGGAGGGCTTCGCGGAGGAAGGCTTGGACTCCGGGAGCGAGGGCTTCTTGAACGCATCGCGCAGGCTGGCCAGGTCGCTCATGCCGCCGGCCAGGTCGCCCACGCCGCCAGCAACCTGGGCGAACTGAGCCATCGGGTCGACGGCGCCACCGTACTGAGCCATCGGGTCGACGGCGCCGCCGTACTGACCCAACTGGTCGGCGCTGTACGCGCCCGCCTCGAGGTTGCCCGCGGCCAGGGGGCCCTGGGTGTGAGCGATGCCCTGGAGGACATCGACCTGTTGCAGAGCCGTGCCGTTGTTGATGGCGCCGGCAACCGTGTTGGCGATGCCCTGGGGCATCTGGGCCGCGGCGCCCGCGAGAGCCCCGACGGCCTCATTCTTCAGGGCGGAGAACTGCGGACGCGAAACGAGGCTCGCCGCGAGCTCGAGGCCCGCCTGAGCGGAAGCCAGGGCGTTACCGGCCACCTCGAGGGCGTTGCCGATGGCGGCCTGCTTCCCCAGGCTCTTGAGGGGCTTCTCGGCGACGCCTCCGAGCAGGGCGGGACCCACGGACAGCTTGCCTACCGGGTCGAACGCCGCGATGTCTTGCGAGTGCAGCTGCAGCCGCTTCTGGCTGAGCTCCCCTCCACTGGCGAGCTCGGGCGCCAGGGGCAGGGTGGGCTTCTTGGCGACGGCGTCCGAAGCCACC
Source organism: Vitiosangium sp. GDMCC 1.1324 (assembly GCF_003044305.1). Lineage (GTDB taxonomy): Bacteria > Myxococcota > Myxococcia > Myxococcales > Myxococcaceae > Archangium. Next base: position 185,726 of record NZ_PZOX01000027.1, read on the forward strand.
GTCTGGGCCAGGGGGAGTTGAAGGCGGTTACCGGAGATAGGGGCAGTCATGGGGGCCTCGAAGAGAAGGAATCGGACACGACCCAGAGCAGGTGGCGTGCCAACCCATCCCGAGCGAGAGGAACACCCGGGTTTCCCTCGGGAGACCCCTGATGGAAGGAATGGGCCGCCCCCGTTCCACCTGGTGACTGCCGTTCGGAACTGGTGACAGGTGTCATCACCTCCCGGGCCGCGGATGGCGCTTCCGATGAAGAGCCGGGCCGGTAGACTCGGAGGGACGAGGCGGCCGCGCTCCAGCGCCGCGAAGGGAAGAGACATGGACCGGCTGCGAGAGGCACTCGAGGCATGGCGCCGGGAGTTGGGCGAGGAGCACGTGCTCGCCGACGAGGAGACACTCGCCCGGGCGCGCACGGCGACCTTCGCCACCACCCAGGGAGTGGGAGCGGTGGTGCGTCCCGGAAATACAGAGGAGGTACGCGCCTGCCTGCGCATCGCGCACGAGACGCGAGTCCCCGTCACCCCGGTGAGCGGGGGGCGCAACCAGGGCTATGGCTCGCGAGTGCCGGCGCGCAGCGGTGTGCTGCTGGACCTGGGGCGGATGAACCGGGTGCTCGAGTTCGACGAGGAGCTGGCGTACCTCACGGTGGAGCCGGGCGTGTCGTTCGAGCAGGCGCATGCCTTCCTGGAGGAGAGGGGCTCGCGGCTGCAGCTGGCCACCATTGGAGGGCCGCCGCAGGCGAGCCTGATCGGCAACGCGCTCGAGCGGGGGGACGGAACGGGGCCGCACGGGGACATCTTCCAGTACGTGTGTGGACTGGAGGTGGTGCTGCCCACGGGCGAGTGCCTGCGCACGGGGCCCGGGCGCTATCCCCAGGCGCAGGCGGCGTCCGTGCTGCGCTGGAGCGTGGGCCCTGGGCTGGATGGGCTCTTCAGCCAATCGAACCTGGGAGTGGTGACGCGGATGACCTTCTGGCTGGCGCCGCGAGCGGCCTGTCTGCGGAGGGTGTCGGGGGTGCTCGAGGACCCTTCCCAGCTGGGCCCGGTGGTGGAGCGGCTGCGGCAGCTGCGGCTGGAGGGGACCCTGCGCGAGGCCTTCTCGCTGTGGAACGACTACAAGGTGATGTCCGTGCTGGGCCAGTACCCGTGGGAGGAGACGCGAGGGCTCACGCCGCTGCCGGAGTCGCACCGAGCGAAGCTGCGCGCCAGGCTGGGCATCGCGCCCTGGCACCTGGGCTTCGTGCTCGAGGCCCCGAGCGAGGCGCAGGCCCAGGCGGCGCAGGAGCGGGTGCAGCACGTGCTAGAGGGGACGTTGTCCGGGCTCTCCTGTGTACGGGAGGACGAGATGGAGCCGGGGGCGCTGCGGCAGGTGCCCTCGGCGCGCAACCTGCGGATGATGTACTGGCGCAAGCGCTCGCCCCCGCCGGAGATGCCGGAGCCGGAGCAGGATGGATGCGGCTTCATCTGGCTGTCGTGCGCCGTGCCGATGACGGGCCGCCACGTGGAGACGGCACTGGCGATCGCCGAGCCCCTGCCGCTCCGGTTCGGCTTCGAGCCCAACCTGTGCGTGCTGGGCGTGTCGGCGCGGTGTGCCTACCTGGTGGTGGCGATCATCTATGACCGGGAGGTGGAAGGGGAGGATGCTCGCGCGCTGGAGTGCCACCACGCGTTGCAACAGGCCCTGGGAGGAGCGGGCTACTACCCGGCGCGGCTGGGCATCCAGTCGCCGGTGCTCCCCTTCGAGCCGGAGGATGACTCGCCGAGGGTGTTGAGGACGCTCAAGGCCGCGCTGGATCCGCACGGCATCCTCGCCCCCGGGCGCTACCTGCCGTGAGACCCTGCGCCTGATGACAGCAGTCACCAGTGGTGACTGGGCTCACCTGGGGAGCCGGTGACGGCGGTCACCATCCGGGCCTTCGCGAGGCCTCCCCCTGCTCGTAAACCCGCGCAATTCCTCTCAGGACCGGGGCGCACCCGCCCTGGCATGGGCGCTGCAGTGATGCCTTCACGTCAAGGCACTCACCCCCTCTCGGCAGCACGCCCCGTCCTCTCAGGAGATATGTCCATGCGCATCGGCAAAGGCTTCAAGATCCCCAAGCTCGACCTCCCCGACACCAAGGGTCCGAAGGGGCCCGGCAAGACGCCGGACACCAAGCCCACGTTCTCGCCGCGCCCGGACATCAACGGCAATCTCCCCGGCGGCAAGAAGCCCGACAGCGGTCCCACGTTCTCGCCGCGCCCGGACATCAACGGCAACCTCCCCGGCAAGAAGCCCGGCGGGCCCACGTTCTCGCCCCGTCCGGACATCAACGGCAACCTCCCTGGCCAGAAGCCCGGCGGGCCCACGTTCTCGCCCCGCCCGGACATCAACGGCAACCTCCCCGGCAAGAAGCCGGACTTCAACCTCGACGGGTTCAAGCCGGGTGGGCTGAACAAGCTCAAGCCGGACGGCCTCGGCGGTCTCGGCAACCCCTTCAGCGGCTTCAGCAACCCCCTCAGCGGTCTCGGCAACGGCCTCAGCGGAATTGGCAACGTGCTGGGCAATGGTCTCTCGGCCGTGGGTAACGTCGTCGGCGGAGCGGCGAGCGGCGTGGCCGGACTCGCCGGCGCGGGTCTCGAGGCGGCCTCCATGCTGCCTGGCGCCCTGGGAATGATGGGCCCGGGCCCGCAGATGGACCCGTACGCGGCGGCTGGCGGCATGGATCCGTACGCGGCCGGCGGCATGGACCCGTACGCGGCCGGCGGCATGGACCCGTACGCGGCCGGCGGCATGGACCCGTACGCGGCCGGCGGCATGGATCCGTACGCGGCCGGTGGCATGCCTCCGGAGCTCGCTGGCGGCATGGACCCGTATGCGACTGGCGGCCTGCCCCCGGAGCTCGCCGGTGGCCCGCAGATGATGGACCCGTACGCGGCGGGCGCCCAGCCTCAGCTCGCCGTTGCCCCGCAGAGCATGAGCCTGTCCCCGGCGATGCAGTCCGTGATGGAGCCGATGATCCAGCCTCAGCAGCCGAACCTGGGGGACATCTTCAAGTCGGTGGCCACCGCCATCAACGCCGCGACCGAGGCCCTCGAGACCGTGAAGGGGCTGGTGGACTCGGACGCCAAGACCCCGGCGAAGCAGGGCGAGCCCCTGACGAAGCAGTTCAGGATCGGGCTCGCGGGCGCCGAGCCGGCGATGGCGAAGGCCACCGAGCGGCTGGCCGCGCAGGAGCCCACCGCCGAGGTCTGAGCCCCTGAGCTGGACACGGGGGCCCTGGGCAGTGCCGCGCCAGGCCCCCGGCATCGAGCAACAACCACCGAACGGGAGGTGTACCCATGAGCATCAGATTCCGGCCCCGAGTGAACGTCCCGCAGCCGACGAGCATCCGGGAGAGGTCCTCCCCGGGCGGCGCGAATTCCAACCCCCTCCACAACCCGAGCGGCCCTGCCACCCCTCGGACGCCGAGGAGCACGGACGCCTTCGACAGCGCGGCTCGCCAGCGCGCGCAGCGCCCGGAGCTGAAGGGAACGCTGGCGGAGATGCGAGTCCCCGTGGAGCAGGCCATGGGTCCGGCCCTGTCCTCCGGCAAGCACAGCACCACGGCGGCGCAGGTGCTCGACCTGAACAATCCCCTCAACCACCCGGACGCACCGGGGTTCCAGAAGGCCTTCACGGCGCTCGGCATGAGCGAGGCGAAGACCCAGGAGGTCTGGGGCGACATCCTCCACGGCGTGAAGCGCCAGGAGGAAATCCGGACCCACGTGAAGGAGAGCCGGACCACGCCCTGGACGCCGGACAAGGTGAAGCCGGACACCACCAACCCGCACTACCAGAAGGTCGCCCAGGAGATGGGGCCGTACCTGCGCATCGAGCAGGGCCAGGGGCCGCTGGCGCTCTGGTCGGGCGGCTACGACGTGAGCAAGTACGCGCAGCTCAAGGGGTACACCACGCTGGAGAGCACCCCGGCGGGCCGAGCGCTCTCGGGGATGGAGATCTACAAGGACCCCAAGGCCGTCACGCCGATGTGGAACTACCTCTCCGAGGAGTTCGTGAAGCAGAACCCGGAGGGACCGGCGCACGCCTTCATGCGCACGCATGATCCGTCGAGCGTGCTCTATCGCCGGGAGCTGCAGACGCTCGAGAAGTATTCGCCCAACCGGCCCACGGTCTTCCATCCGCTGGCGGGAGACAAGCTGGAGGATCTCCAGGCGATCCGGCCGGACAAGACGCTGGGCGCGGACTCGGCGTATACGAGCGAGGCGCAGGCGCGCAAGACGCTCAAGGACCACCTCTCCGAGACGCAGAGCGAGAGCTTCTCGGCCCACTCCATGAAGATTCTCTGAGCCTCAGGAGCGCGGGAGGGTGAAGCGGAAGGTGGTGCCGAGACCCGGCGCGCTCTCCACCCAGATGCGGCCGCCGTGACGCTCGACGATGTGGCGGCAGATGTAGAGCCCGAGCCCCAGCCCGCCAAAACCCGAGACGGGAGCATTGCGAGCCCGGAAGAAGCGCTCGAAGAGGTGAGCCTGCTGGTCGCTCGGGATGCCGATTCCGCGGTCCGAGACGGAGACGAGGGCCTCGGCCTCGTTCCGGGAGAGCGAGAGGCGGATCGGCCCTTTCATGGGGCTGTACTTGCACGCGTTCTCCAGCAGGTTCACCAGCACCTGTGCGAGCCGGCCGCGGTCTCCCAGGACGACGAGCTCCTCCGCACATTCCTCGTACTCCAGCGGGTGATGGAGACAGGCCGAGCGGAAGCCGGCGAGAGCTTCACGGACGAGCTCGCGCAGCGGCAGGGGCTCGAGCTCCAGCTCCAGTCGCCCCGCCTCGATCTGCGAGGAGTCCAGCATGTCTGAAATCAATCCCGAGAGCCGCTCCACCTGGGCGAGCGCCTTCTGCGTGCACTGGGGCGGGAGGGACTGCCCGGAGACACACCGCTGCTGGAGCCACTGCAGGTGGAGCTTGAGGGGAGTGAGGGGCGTCTTCAGCTCGTGCGAGGCGACGGAGAGGAAGTCATCCCGGATGCGGATGGCCTCGTGGGCCTCGTGCAGGAGCCGCTCGCGCTCCGCCTGGGCGCGGCGCTCGGCCGTCAACTCGACGACGACGGAGCCGACCCCGACGACCTTTCCGCTCGCCGTTCGGACGGGGTAGTAGCTGACGCGCCAGTGGCGCAACTGGCCCGGGGTGGAGGGAGGCTCGATCGCCAGGTTGAGCCCGATGAGGGGCTCGCCGGTCTCCAGGACCCGACGCAGGAGGGGCTCGACGGAGTGCGCCACGTGGGGAGCCATCTCGCGGAGCGTCCGACCCACCTCCTGCTCCCGGGTCTTGCCGTGGAGCGAGGCGAGGGCGTCATTGATGCGGATGAAGCGCAGGTCGCGGTCGAGGAAGCCCATGCCGATGGGCGCGTTGTTCAGGAAGATGTCGAGCAGGGCGAAAGACTCCTCCAGTTGCTCACGAGCCTTCTGCTCGGCCAAGAACAACCGCTCCAGCTCCGCCTTGGCGAGACGCTCCTGAGTGATGTCCCGGTAGCACCAGACACGTCCGATGATGGAGTCTCCCAGCCGTTGGGGCCGAGTGGTGCGCTCGAGGACGCGCCCATCGTACAGCTCGATGATGTCGCTGCCCTCCATCCCCGGAGTCGCATACACCTCTTGGATTCGAGCGATGAAGCGCTCCGGGTCCTTGACCTTGGTGCTCGCGCTCGCGAGGAGCGTCCTGGGGTCCAGCCCCTCCTGTAGGACGTCATCGGAGAACCCCCAGAGGTGCTTGAACCGCTTGCTGAAGGTGGTGATGCGCCGGTTGGAGCCCACGACGAAGACACCATCGGCGATGGAATCGAACGTGGCGCGCAGCAGGGAGACGGTCTGCTCCAGCTTTTCGCGGGCCTGGCGCTCGGCGGTCACGTCGCGGTAGCACCAGATGCGGCCGATGATGGCATTGCCCAGACGTTGAGGCAGCGAGGTGCGCTCGAGGATGCGCCCGTCGCACAACTCGACGGTGTCGCGGTCCTCCAGGTCGGGAATCGCATACACCTCGCGGATCCGCGCGGCGAAGCGCTCCGGCTCCTTGACGAGGTGGAGCACGGCGGCGAGGGCCTTCTCGGCGCTCGGCCCGCCCACGAGGACGTCATCGGGGAGCTGCCAGAGCTGTTGGAAGCGCTTGTTGAAGGCGGTGATTTGCAGATTGCTGTCGACCACGACCACCCCATCGGTGATGGAATCGAACGTGGCGCGCAGCAGGGAGGCCGCCTGTTCCAGCTTCTCGCGGTCGAGGCGCTGCCCGGTGACATCCACCATGATGCCGCGCAGCTTCAGGGGCCGACCTTCCTCGGCGAGCACCGTGACGATGGTCCGCATCCACACGACCCGACCATCCGCGGCGAGCATGCGGTATTCGAACTCGTAGGGCCTGCGCTCGCGGGTGGCCTTCATGCAGTAGGCCTGGGCCCACTCGCGGTCCTCGGGATGGACGTGGTTGCACCAGAAGTCCGGCTCCTCTATCCACTGGCGGGGGGGATGGCCGAGCAGGCGCTCCGACTGTGCGTTGACGAAGGAGAAGCGGAAGTGCACATCGGCTTCCCAGACGATGCCGTCGATGGTGTTGATGAGCTCTTCATACTGCCGCTGGGTGCGGGTGAGCTCCTGCGCCAGGGCCTCGTGGTGTGCGGGCTCGGGCTTCACGGGTCCGCTCGCGCGCAGGCGGGCACAGGCACCCAGACACTGACCGTCGTCTCCGAAAACGGGAAGCACCAGGGCGCGCATCCGCTGGTGCTGCTCGCCGCCCTCGCAAACCGTCTCCGTTCCGGAGAGGGCGGTGCGGAGGGCCTTCGAGAGCCAGGGGAGGAGAAGGAGCACCGCCTCCAAGGCTTGCCCTTCGGGCGGAGCACCGTCCCCCCAGCCGGCGGCACCCGCCAGCGAGCTGTCCAGCCGGACGATCCGGCCCTGGAGGTCGACAATCACCGAGGCATGAAGGCTCTTGCCTACCTGGAGGAGCAACTCGGGGAAGGAATATCCGGAAGCCTCCAGGCTCACTTCACATCCATGCCCATCGGCTGTCGTCATGGGCTTCTCTGCTCCCCTTGCGACGAAGCACTTCTCCGCCACAACAAATCTTCAACACGTCGAGGGCGTTACAAAGTCAGCTCATTCCCTCCCTGTGCAGCCCGGCGGCCATGGAGCGGCTCTCCTTCGAGCCCCTACCACCCGCCCTGGTCCTGGAGCCCCTGCGGCCGGACTCTCTCGGCCCAGCACGCTTCAGCCGCGGTGCCGCTCGGCCACGCGGTAGAGGTAGGTAAGGGAGTAGTCCAGCGGCGACTGTCGCGAGCGCATGGAGTTGCGGGCCCGGACGAAGGGAAGCCAGACGCGATTGCCCACCAGAACCTGGGCCTCCTCGAGCTTCTTGCGCGGAATCCACCGGCCACCGAGGTTGCGCACCAGCACCTCCCCCAGGTACGCGCCGATGGCGGGCACCGCGTGCTCGTCGATGGCTTCCCGCAACCGGCTTGTCGGGAACTCCTCCCGCCAGAAGTAGAAGTCTGCGTCGGTGAGGGACTCGGGCGTTGCATCGAAGACGGAGGGCACCTCCGAGTGCAGCAGGGCTACGAGATGCTCGGCAAGGGTGCTGTAGTGCTCGCGAGCGCGCTCCACGTTCTCCACATCCGGGGGGAGGGCGGAGTCGGCAGGACGCCACTCCTCGGGCTCGGGCGGCTGCCACGCGTTGAATTCGGCAATCTTCCGCTGGCGCTCGTGGCTGGCGATTTCATCCACCACGCGAGAGAGGAGCGGCGCTACGTCCGGGTGGAAGCGGGGTTCCACGGGAGCGAGCATGGCACTGCGTTCGTGCAAGGTGCGCAGCACGGTGTCGAAGTCGAGGTCCGGCCGGAGGTGGATGTGGGCGCGGGCCTGCGCGAGCCGTGCCTCCTTGCTGGCGAAATCCGCCACGGTGGGCGACGTCACCAGCAGGACGCAGCCGTTGGGGAGTTCCTCCACGAGCCAGGCCGGCGTGGAGAGCATGCGCTCGCGACCAACTGCTTCCACCAGCTTCGGGCCGAAGACGTTGAGCCAGAAGACCTCGTAGATTTTGTCGAACCCGTCTCGAATAGAGGTCTGCTGATCACGGCTGAAGCGGGGAGAGTCCGCCAACTCCGCGTCATCACTGCTGTGGGCTTTGGCATACGTGACTGGATAGCGGATGGCCCAGGCGCGCACCATCTCAATGAACTGGCGACAACGCTCCTCTTCCGCGAAGAAGGACAACGGCTTCACCTCGATGGCGATGTCCAGTTTGGGATGCCGCGGTGGGAGCCAGAGCCAGAGCGCCATGTCCAACGCGGGCCACGTTGTCCGGTAGAGTCCGAAGGCCGTGCTGTCCCCATCGCGCCGCTCCTCCAGCGCCTTCCAGAGGGCGGCGCGGGCATATTTGCGTCGCCGCTTGCCCTTGATGACGTCCGGCATCCACCCGTCGGCGTACTCCTCGAGCGCTTGGAAGAAGGGCTCCAGCTCGCGCTCCAGATCTGCTTGCGGATCGACGGCACCCTTGAAGGTGAGCACAAGACTGTCCTCCGGCTTCAAGTCGTGCACGCTCAGCCACTTCATTGGAACGACACCTCCACTTCCGGAACCTTTTCCCGAGTTTCTTCCACGGCAGCATCCAACACGTCTACCTTCTTGGGCTTGAGGCCGCCCCCCTCGTAGATGAGGCGCACCCTCGAGACGCGCACCTCACTGCCTCCCGGGAAAAGGGACTGGAGGGAGTTTCGGCGGATGTCCAGCGTCTCGCCGTAATGTCTCAGGGCCTCGCTCGCGTCCTCAACGATTTGCGCCGTCAATGCATCTCTCTCCAGCCTCGAGAGGTCACGGCTCTTGAAGCTGAACGTCTCCACCCGCCGTGGCCGCCCGCCGAGTTCGCCCTCCTCGATGACGAGCACATCCGCGTAGCGCAGGCCGGGGCCCGGCTTCCTCACGCCCACCTGCGTTTCAACGCGAGGCCGGTCGAAGTCCCCGAGGAAGTGGCGCTCGGCCCGAGGCTTCTTCGCGTCCTCTCGGAGCAGCTTCACCATGTCGCGCTCGAAAGCCATCCCCCGGGCAAACCACCCGCGCATCCGCTCGTAGGGCTCCCACCTGAGGGGGCCCTCGGCGGCCTCGCCCTTCTTCACCTCGCCCAGGCGCCTCTCGTAGTAGTCGACGTACTCGAGCCAGCGCGGGTTGCCCCGGGCCTCGGGCGGCGGAGCGTCGAGGGAGGGGCGGTACTTCTCCAGCACGCCCACGTCCTTGGGCAGCCGCGGTCCCGGGTACTCGAGCTCCACCGCCGCGAGCTTTGCCTCCACCACCTCCAGCGTGTGGCCGACCTCCTCATCCA
>NZ_PZOX01000028.1 GCF_003044305.1 Vitiosangium sp. GDMCC 1.1324
GAGCCTGATACTTCGCGAATGGCACCGCGAAACGCCAACTGGGCCGCGCGAGTCTTCTGCCGCACCTCTCGTTCCGCGCTGTCCGGGCCCGCCGCCGTCACCTCCTCACGGGAGGCCCGGCGCCGGTACAGCCGCTCCGGTGCCTCGGGCTCAGGCGTTGAGGCGACGGTGCGCGGAAACTCGAAGCCCGGCCCCTCGGCCGGCGCGGACGCAGCAGCCTCGCCCGGCGTGTATCGCAGGTTCATTCCCCGGCCGGGCGGTGGCGTCAGCGGCACGCAGCCGGTGGCCAGCAGGGCCAGGGCGAGCAGCAGGCCCGTCCGCCGGGCCCGGGGCGAGTTGGCTGGGTGCGGCGGCTCCACTGCCTTGAACGGCGGGTTGCGCAGTGTGGACGTCATCAGCGCCTCCAATGGGTGATTCCCATTTTGGCGGGCACTTCTGACAAAACCTGAAAGCCTGCTCCATCCGGAAGAGGAAGAGCTGTCAGGCGGTCGTGACAGCCGCGGCGACGGGGGCCGGGGGCTGGCGCATCGGCTGGGCCTTGCCGTACGTCAGCGAGCGCCACACCCACTCGGCGGGGCCGAAGCGGAAGCGCGCCAGCCACCAGTGGCTGAAGACCACCTGCACGCAGAAGATGGCCAGGGTGAGTCCGATGCTCGCCGCGGGGCCGACCTTCCCGATGAGCCCCAGGCCGAAGCCGTAATAGACGAAGAGGCTGATGACGGTCTGGCTCAGGTAGTTCGTCAGCGCCATGCGGCCCACGGGGGCGAGCACCAGCAGCCGCCGCTGCCACGCCTCGCGCTGGAAGAGGAGCACGAGGCCCGAGACGTAGACGGCCGCGACGCCCACCTCGTTGAGCTGCCGCACCGGGAGCGTGAGGAAGAGCCACGGCGCCTGCGGGTCGATCATCTTGTTGCGCATCATGTACTGCAGCACGAGCCCGGCGCCGGCGGCGAGGCCACCGATGGCGAGGCTCCACCCGAGCAGCTTGCGGAAGAACGCCAGGTGCTGGGGCGCGTCGTGGAAGAGGCGACGCCGTCCGGCCAAGAATCCGAGCAGGAACCGGCCGAGCAGGGCGAACAACAGGGGCACCATGTTCTGGACGAACTGGCCGAAGTAGTAGCGGGCGTTGGCGCGAACCACCTCGAAGTACGTGCCGTGCGTGAAGGCCTCGAGCACCTCGGTGCGGGCCTGGTTGGAGCGCTCCATGGCGGCCTTGGCTGCCTCGGCGACTCCCTCCGCGCCGCCACTCTGGATCATCTGCACGAGCTTCGGGACGCCTGCCATGACCAGCGGCAGGACGACGATGAGGACGGCGGCCCAGATGAGCAGCGTCTTGTCGGCGCGCTTGCGGAACAGCAGCAGCGCGAAGCCCAGCGTCGCGTACGTGGTGAGGATGTCGCCGAGCCAGAGCCCCAGCAGGTGGGTGATTCCGATGAGGAACATCACGCACAGCCGCCGCATATAGAGCGGGGCGATGGCGGCGCCGCGCGCCTCGGCGCGGATCATCTGCACGGAGAAGCCCAGGCCGAAGAGGAACGAGAAGATGGTGATGAACTTGCCGAACACGAGCGCCCCGGCGCCATACGAGACGGCGGTGTCCAGCCACGAGGCGGAGGCCATGGCGGCCTCCATCTGGGGGCGAGTCAGGTAGGCCCGGCCGGAGAACCACATGAAGACGTTGGAGACGAAGACGCCGCACAGCGCGAAGCCACGGAGGACGTCGAGCAGGGCGAGTCGTTCGCTGGCGTCCACCGGACGGGCTTCGGACAGCGGGACGGGAAGGGGAGGAGGCGGTTGGCTCATGACCGGAAAAGACATGCCGAACTTGTGCCCGCCTACCCCTATTCCCTGCGAGCAGGCGGCCGCTGGGTGGGGTGTCCTCACGTGGAGGGAGTGCCTCACACGGGGTGTCCACCGCCGGACAGCCGGGGCTCACCGCCGGGCGGCTCCGTCCCGGGTGTAGCAATACGCCAGGAGCTGTCGGCTTCCGATTGCACCTTGTGTGTGGGAATCGTTAAAGGTGCGGCGCCATGGCCATCAGCCTCATCGACACCCTCCGCGTCCTTTCCTCGTTCGACCCGCCGCGCGGCTCGCTGCGCGCGGCCCCCTGGGAGGAGTACGTGGACTGGGCCATCGCGCAGGGTCTGGCGCCCCTGGCCTCCTACAACCTCGAGTACCGCCTGGCCGGAGCCGACGCGCCGGAGTGGGCCCGGGACAGGCTGCTGAGCATCTACTCGGGCTCCGTCAACGACAACGTGATGAAGCTCGTCAACTTCAAGCGCACCGTGGACGACCTCGAGGGCCGCAAGCTGCTCCTCCTGGGGGGAGCGGCCTTCGCCGACACGCTCTATCCCCACGTGGGCTTCCGCCCCGTGTTGGAGATTCCGGTGCTGCTGCGGCGCATGGACGTGGACGGCTTCGCGGGCTACCTCGCCCAGCACCAGTTCCAGCCGGAGTCCGAGGGGTCGGCCCATGGCGCGGCGAAGGTGGTGTCCGATGGCCGCACGCCCATCTACCTCTACGCGGACGTGCTCGGCTCCGCGCGGCGCGAGGAGGTGCAGGGCATCTTCGAGCGCGCCCTGCCCATGAAGATGTATGGCCCCTCGATGTTCCGTCCTGTCCTGGAGGACATGGTGCTGCTCGTGAGCCTGGAGCAGGCCCGCGAGGGCTACCAGGTGCCGTGGCTGTCCTTCGTGGACCTGCGCGAGCTGGTGACGGGGGCGACGTCGATGGGAGGCGTCTATTCGCGTCCCCTGGACGTGGCGGTCCTGCTGGAGCGGGCGAAGGCATGGCGGCTGGAGCGCGCCCTGTACACCTCGCTGTCCATCGTGGCGCGGCTCTTCCCCGAGTCGGCCGGGGCCGTGAAGCCGGCCCTCCCGCCGCTGCGCCGTGCCACGCGCGAGCTGCTCGACCGGCTGGTCGTCCTTCCGGCGAGTGAGCCCGGGAAGATGAGCCACGTGAGGGGCTCGGAGCGGCTGCGGCGGCTGCTGACCGGGCAGTGAGACGAGGGGCGGGCCGCTACTCGGCCCTTCCCCCCGGAGCCTTTCCCGGCGTATGAGCTTTTCCCGGCCTCTGGCCACTCTGGGACGCTCATGCATATCGCCATCATTGGAACGGGCTACGTGGGGCTTGTCGCGGGCACCTGCTTCGCGGACTCTGGAAACGACGTCATCTGCGTGGACATCGACGCGCGGAAGATCGCGCAGCTCCAGCAGGGAGAAGTTCCCATCTACGAGCCGGGGCTCGAGGAGCTCATCCGCAAGAACACGCGGGACCGGCGCCTGTCGTTCACCACGGACCTGGCCGCGTCGGTGGCGCGCTCGCAGGTGGTGTTCATCGCCGTGGGCACGCCCGAGGGCGAGAGCGGTGAGGCGGACCTCCAGTACGTGCTGGCGGCGGCGGAGCAGATTGGCCGGGCCATGCGCCAGTACACGGTGGTGGTGGACAAGAGCACCGTGCCGGTGGGCACCGCGGACAAGGTGCGCGAGGTCATCTCCCGCGTGACGGAGGTGGAGTTCGACGTCGTCTCCAACCCCGAGTTCCTCAAGGAAGGCGCCGCGCTGGACGACTTCCTCAAGCCGGACCGGGTGGTGATTGGCGCGGAGTCGGAGCGGGCGCGCAAGGTGATGGGCCAGCTCTATGCGCCGTTCGTGCGCACGGAGAACCCCATCCTGTACATGGACACGCGCTCGGCCGAGCTGACGAAGTACGCGGCCAACGCGATGCTGGCCACGCGCATCTCCTTCATGAACGACATCGCCGTGCTCTGCGAGAAGGTGGGCGCGGACGTGGACTTCGTGCGCAAGGGCATGGGCGCGGACAAGCGCATCGGCTATCCGTTCCTGTTCCCCGGCGTGGGCTACGGCGGCTCGTGCTTCCCCAAGGACGTGAAGGCGCTGGTGGCCAAGGGGCGCGAGCAGGGGATGGAGCTGGACCTGTTGCGCGCGGTGGAGCGCACCAACGAGCGGCAGAAGAAGGTGCTGGTGCAGAAGGCGCTCAAGCACTTCGGCTCGCTGGACGGGCGCAGCTTCGCGGTGTGGGGTCTGGCCTTCAAGCCGAAGACGGACGACATGCGAGAGGCGCCGTCCATCGAGGTGATTGAAGGCCTGCTGGCCAAGGGCGCGAAGGTGTCGGCGCATGATCCGGTGGCCGAGCGCACCGCGCGCCGCGTCTTCGGCGACCGCGTCCGCTACACGAACGTGCCCTACGAGGCGCTGGAGGGCGCGGACGCGCTCTTCGTCGTCACCGAGTGGAACGAGTTCCGCCACCCGGACTTCGAGCGCATGAAGTCGCTGATGAAGACCCCGGTCATCTTCGACGGCCGCAACATCTACGATCCGTCGCGGATGAAGGAGCTGGGCTTCACCTACATGGGCCTCGGCCGGCGGTAGGGAGCCTGGCCGGGCGTGACGCGTCGCCTCCTCGCTCTTCCAGAAGGAACCGAAAATGAGGACTGACCCGAAAAAATGGGTCTAGCCCTCCTCTATCGCGTTCCTTCACGAGGAGTGTTGGCATGTTCGTGTCCCCCCCTGTAGCTGCGCCCTGGACGGGGCGTATCTCTCTCATGGCTGCCTCGGCCCGGGCCCTGGTGGCCGTCATGGCCCTGGTGCTGAGCCTGGCGCCGGCGCTGGCATCCGCCGCGGATCGCGGAGCCTGGGCGGCCTACGTCAACTATGTCGTTGGCGACAGCGTGACGTACGGGGGCAAGGCGTATGACTGCCGCCAGCCGCACCAGTCGCTGCCCGGATGGGAGCCGCCCAATGTCCCGGCCCTGTGGCTGGAGAAGGCAGGCTCCTCGGACACCCAGGCGCCCTCGGCGCCCACGGGCCTGAATGCCACCAGCAAGACGGACACCACGGTATCGCTGGCGTGGACGGCCTCCACGGACAACGTGGGGGTGACCGGGTACGAGGTGTTCAGGGGCAGCGAGACGACGGCGGTGGCGAGCACCACGGGCGCCACGAGCGTGACGGTGACGGGGCTGGCGGCCAACACGACGTACACCTTCACGGTGAAGGCGCGGGATGCCGCGGGCAACCGCTCCACGGCCAGCTCCGCCTTCAGCGTGACGACGAACCCGCAGGTGGTGGACACGCAGGCGCCCACGGCTCCGGCGAGCCTGCGCTCCACGGCGGTGACGAACAGCAGCGTGTCGCTGGCGTGGAACGCGTCGACGGACAACGTGGCGGTGACGGGATACGAGGTGTTCATCGGGAGCGGGACGACGGCGGCGGCGAGCACCACGGGCGCCACGAGCGTGACGGTGACGGGACTGGCGGCGAGCACGACCTACGCCTTCACGGTGAAGGCGCGGGACGCCGCAGGCAACCGCTCCTCCGCCAGCAACAGCATCTCGGCGACGACGTCCGCCAATCCGCCGGCCGGCAGCAAGATCATCGTCGGCTACTGGCACAACTTCGATAACGGCTCGACGAACATCCGCCTGCGCGACGTGTCTTCGAAGTTCAATGTCATCCAGGTTGCCTTCGCCGAGCCCTCGGGCGGCTCCACCACGGGCAACATGGCGTTCGCGCCCTACAACGCGACGGTGGCTGAGTTCCAGTCGGACGTCGCCTACCTGAAGAGCCAGGGCAAGAAGGTGCTGATCTCCATCGGCGGTGCGAACGGGACGGTGGACCTGGCCACGGCCTCCGCCAAGCAGAACTTCATCAACACGATGCAGTCGTTGATCGACACGTATGGCTTCGATGGCCTGGACCTGGACCTGGAGGGCAGCTCCCTGTCGCTCAACGGCGGGGACACGGACTTCCGCAATCCCACCACGCCGAAGATCGTCAACCTGATCGACGCCACCCGGCAGATCGCCAACCACTACGGCTCCGGCTTCATCCTCACCATGGCTCCCGAGACGGCCTACGTCCAGGGCGGCTACGCGGCCTACGGCGGCCCGTGGGGGGCGTACCTGCCGGTCATCCACGCGCTCCGCGACAAGCTGACGTACCTGCACGTGCAGCACTACAACACGGGGACCGTGACGGCCCTGGATGGCCGTTCGTATGCGCAGGGGACCGCGGACTTCCACGTGGCCATGGCCGAGATGCTCCTGAAGGGCTTCCCCATCGGTGGCAACGCGAGCAACGTCTTCCCGGCGCTCCGGCCTGATCAGGTCCTGATCGGTCTGCCCGCCTCTCCCCAGGCCGCCGGTGGTGGCTATACGACTCCCGCCAATGTCCAGAAGGCGCTCGACTACCTCATCAAGGGTCAGTCGTTCGGTGGCAGCTACGTGCTCCAGAACCCGTCTGGCTACCCCGGCTTCAAGGGGCTGATGACCTGGTCCATCAACTGGGACAAGTATTACAACTCCGAGTTCTCCAACAGCCATCGCGCGTACCTGGATACCTATCAGTAGCAGACAGCCGTAACGGACAGCGCGAGCCCGGACCTGCTGCCACCACGCCGGTCCGGGCTTTCGTCTGTCTGCGATTTCTCCAGCGGGAGCGTGCTCGGGACTGACCCGAAATCGCAGCGCAGACCCTCTATTCAGAGTGTCTACGGAGTCTCATCCCTTTCACTGGAGGAATCATGATGCGTAGCTCGCGGAAGTTCTTGCTCACTGGCGCCTGGGGCCTGCTGGCCGCATGTGGCAGCCAGGAGCCGTCCGTACCGGAAGACCTCCGGAGCGTGGAACTACCGGCCACCGCGGCGGGACTGACCGCCACGTTCTCCACCGGCTCCGTGTGGAGCGGTGGTTTCGGCGGAGTGGTCACCATCAAGAACACCACGAGCAGCGCGATCTCGGACTGGTCGCTGACCTTCAAGTTCAACGGCGACGCGGCCCTCCGTGGGACTCCCTGGGGCGCCGGCGGCTCCGCGACCCAGGCGAGCGATGGTTCGTGGACCGTGCTGCCGAACACCTGGGGCGGCAACAACGTGCCCGCCAACGGGAGCGTGACCGTCTCCTTCGAGGGAAGTGGCACCTTCAGCGGAGTGGGCTCCTGTTCCATCAACGGGTATTCCTGTTCGGGAAGCACCCCTCCTCCTGTCGACACCACCCCTCCGACCGTCAGCCTTTCGGCCAGTCCGGCCAGCCTCACGAGCGCGGGCAGTGTGAGCCTCTCCGCTCCCGCGAGCGATAACGTGGGCGTCGCCCGGGTCGAGTTCTACCGCAATGGCATCCTGCTGAGCACCGACTCCTCCAGCCCCTACAGCGCGTCGGATGCCTTCAGCTCCAGCTCCCAGAATGGCACCTACAGCTATACGGCCAAGGCCTACGATGCCGCGGGGAACTCCACCACCTCCAGCGCGGCGAGCGTGGTCGTCAGCCTCACCGGTGGGCCGACGGACCCGCCGCCGGCCGGGCGGATGTACATCGGTTATGCCAGCAGTTGGAACACGAGCATCAACGACCTGACGACCGCGAACATCCCCAGCTACTACACGCACCTCAACATCGCCTTCGCGCGGCCCAACACGGCGTACCAGAAGGGCTCTTACGAGTTCGATCAAGCCGTCGCGGGCCTCGAGTTCTTCGAGGGGGCCACGACCAACACCGGCCAGAAGAAGTTCACCCCGGCGCAGGCTCAAACCCTCATCAACAACATCCAGTCGCTGCGCACGCGCGGCACCCAGGTGTGGCTCTCCGTGGGCGGATGGAGCTACAGCCAGGGCGATCAGTGGGCCAACTTCAACGCGGCGCGCGTCGTCGACCTGGCGCAGGACCTCGGCGCCAGCGGCGTCGACATCGACTGGGAGTCGAGCGGGAGCAGCTGCAACAAGCAGACCGCGGACACGTTCAGCTGCTCCAAGGATGGGGAGATCGCCAACATCATCACGAGCCTGGACAGCACCATCCGCGCTCGGGGCCTGAACATGGGCATCTCCATCGCGGGCTGGTCGACGGGGGCCTACTACGTGAAGGGCACTCCCTTCGAGGAGGGCAAGGTGCAGTGGGGCTCGCCCTTCGGAGGAACCATGTACTCCGTGGTGAAGAACCACGGGAGCAAGCTCCACCACATCAACCTCATGTCCTACGACGGAGGCGAGTACTACGATCCTCGTGAGGGCTACGAGTCCTACCGGGCCATCTACAACGGCCCCATCGCCATGGGACTGGAGATCGCTCCGGAGGGCGCGGGCGGTGCCACGTTGAAGCTCAACGCCGAGCCGGGCACCGTGTACGACGCCGAGATGCTCACCGGTCAGAACAACATGGCGACGAAGTATTACAACGTCGAGACGCTCGCCACGTACATGAAGAACAAGGGCAGGCCGACGGATGGAATGATGGTGTGGCAAGTCTGGAAGGAGCGCGTCCATGCCACGCCGCCCGCGGGTGCGGCGGGGGTGAACTCCGCTGGTCAGCTGGTCTGCCAGCTCCTCGGCATCGTCAGCAACTGCAACCAGAGCATCCCCAACCTGCCGAAGTACTGAGCCCTCGTCTGGAGGGCCCAGGTCACTCCAGGGAGGCCGGGACAGTGGATGCGGTCAGTACCACTGCTCCTGGCCTCCCACCCACGTGGCGAGCACCGTGAGGTCCGGTCGGAGCAGCGCGAGATCCGAGCGGTAGCCCGGCGCCAGCCGGCCCAGGTGCTTCTCCAGCCCGAGGTAGCTCGCGGGGTAGAGCGAGGCCATGCGCAGCCCCTCCTCGAGCGGCAGCCCGAGGAGCCGGACGCAATTGCGCACCGCCGTCACCATGTCGATGTCGGCTCCCGCCAGCGTTCCGTTCTCCGTCACCAGCCGGCCCTCGCGGCGCAGGATGGTGCGGCCGTAGAGCGAGAACGTGAGCGCGTCCGTTCCAACGGGCGGCATGGCATCCGTGACCAGGAACACCTTGCCGGGCCGCTTCACCTTCAAGAGCAGGCGCAGCAGCGCGGGGTGGACGTGGATGCCATCGGCGATGATGCCGCACCAGGCGTCCTCGGCCTCGAAGGCGGCCACCACCGGGCCCGGCTGGCGGTTGTTCACCGGCGGCATGGCGTTGAAGAGATGCGTGAAGCCGCGCACGCCCGCCGTCACCGCCGCGTGCGTCCGCTCGAGAGAGGCCGCCGTGTGGCCGGCCGCGAGCACCACTCCCGCCGAGGCGAGCCGGCGGATGATGGCATCGTCGACACTCTCGGGTGCCAATGTCACCAGCAGGCGGCCGCCCTTGCTGGCCAGCCGCTCCGACAGGCCCGTCAGGTACGTGAGCTCCTGGGCCTCGGGCGTGCGGATGTAGCGCGGGTCATGCACTCCGGGCCGCTCTCCGCTGATGAAGGGCCCTTCCAGGTGGATGCCGAGCACTCCCGGAGCGGGCCGGGAGAGCACCTGGGCGATGGCCTCACAGGCCCGGCGCATCCCCGTCTGCTCATCGGTGATGAAGGTGGGCAGCAACCCGGTCGTGCCCGAGCGCCTGCAGGCCGCCGCGATGGCGAGCGCCGCCTCGGCCGTGGGCGTCTCATTGAACAGCACGCCGCCGGCGCCGTTGACCTGGGTGTCGATGAAGCCCGGAACGAGCAGCGCGCCCTCGGGCAACCGCACCACCTGGGCATCGGCAGGTGCTTCCGCGGCCGGCACCACCGCGGTGATGTGTTCGCCCTCGACCACCACCGCGTGGCCGTCGAGCATCCGCTCGCCAGTGAAGCACCGTGCGCCCTTCAGGACTCGCTTCATCACACCGTCTCCGTCACCTTGCGCAAGTGCGCGGGTGCATCCGGGTCCAGCTTGCGCGCCACCGCCAACCGGTGCACCGCCATGTAGAAACTCTGGACCTGGCACAGCGGAGCAATGGCATTCGGCACGCCAGGGACCGACGGCAGCCGCTCGGCCCCCGGAACCGCGAGCACCGAGCGGACATCCGCCCCCAACTCCACCATCCTCCGGACCACGCTCCGGGTGCCTTCCGCCGAGCCGTCCTCCTGCCCGAGCGCCAGCACGGGGAAGCCCGGGCCCACCAGGGCCAGCGGTCCGTGGCTCACCTCGGCGGTGCTGAAGGCCTCGGCGTGCATCCGGCAGGTCTCCTTGAACTTCAACGCCAGCTCGAGCGCCGCACCCAGGCCGCTCCCGCGCCCGAGCACGAACAGGCTGCGCGCGTCCGTGAGCCGCGAGAGCGCCGGCCACCAGTCCAGGGCACGTGCCTCCTCCAGGGCCGAGGGCAGCCGAGACACCGCGTCGTGCAGGGCCCCGTCCTCCGACCAGTGCGCCACCAGTTGCAGGAACGCGAGGCCGGAGAGGATGTATGACTTCGTGGCGGCGACGCTCTTCTCGGGGCCGGCGCACAGCGGAAACGCGATGTCGCACAGGCCGGAGAGGGGAGAGGTCTCGTTGTTGATGAAGCCGACGACCAGGGCGCCACCCGCGCGGGCCGTCTCCGTGAGCCGCAGGAGATCCGGACTGCGGCCCGACTGAGAGACCGTGATGAAGAGGCAGTCCTTCAGGTCGAGGTGCGGGGTGTTGTAGACCGACGCCACGCTCGGCCCCACCGACGCCACGGCGCGTCCCAGCGTGGTCTCGATGAGGTACTTGCCATAGCTGGCCGCATGGTCGGAGCTGCCGCGCGCGCACGTCACGACGAAACGCGGGGGCCGCTGACGCAGCCGGGCGCCCAGCTCGGCGAAGGTGCCCGCGCACTGCTCGAGCTGCCGGCGTGCGGCATCCGCTGACTGGGCGGCCTCCTGCGCCATCGCGGGGACGGGAAGACCTCCGGTGCTCACGGACACGTGACCAATGCTCATCGGCTTACCTCTGGGGACCGGCCTGGCCGGCCAGGTTCAATTCAACGATGAAGTCGTAGGCATCGCCCCGGTAGTGGGACCGGACGAACTCCAGGGGCGTGCCGTCCTCGAGCAGGGTGCGGCGCTCGATGTAGAGGGCCGCCGCGCCTTCCGGTACCCCGAGCTGCTCGGCATGCTCGGCCGACAGCTTGACCGCCGCCAGGCGTTGCAGGGCGCGGTAGGGCGTGTAGCCCCGGTTGCGCAGCGTCTCGTAGAGCGAGCCCTGCACCTCGGTCGGGTCGGGCAGGAAACGGGTGGGGAGCACCGCCAATTCCAGCGCCATGGGCGTGTCGTTGGCCGTGCGCAGCCGTTGCAGGCGGCTGACCGTGGTGCCCGGGCTGATGCCCAGTGCCAGCGTCTCCTCGGGCGTCGCCACCGACACCATGCGGTGCAGCCACAGCGAGCCCGCGGAGAGCCCGCGCGAGCCCATGTCCTCGGAGAAGCTGGTGAGCGTGGACAGGCGCTGCTCCACATAGGGGCCGCGGTTCACGAAGGTTCCCGCACCCTGGCGCTGCTCCAACAGTCCCTCGTCCAGCAGCTCCTTCAAGGCCTTGCGCACCGTGACCCGGGAGACGCTGAGCCGCTCCGCCAGCTCGCGCTCGCTCGGCAGCGCGTCGCGAGGGCCGAACTTGCCGCTGGCGATCAGCCCCCGCAGGTACCGGGCCAGTTGAAGGTAGAGCGGCAGTGGCAGGTCGCTCGACAGTGCCTGCTTGTCGAGCGCATCCACTCCGCTCGCGGGGATGGACATGGCTCCTCCGGTCCCACAGGACCAATGTGATACCAATCTAGTACCATGATACCAATCTAAAACCACGGCGCAAGCGAATTCCGGGATTAAAATCTCAGAAGTGTTGAGTAACCCCCTGGAAATACTGGAATTGCGCGATGTGTCAAAGCCGTATTCCCGGTCTTGCCAGATTGCACGCAAAAAATTCGTTGAAACCGGGACTCGAACTGGTATCTTGCACCAGTCCAATCTAATACCAGTGGGTCCCGAGGGGAGGGCGCATGGCAAAGGACACGGAGGGGGCTGCCCGTCGGTTCCAGGGGTTGGATACCTGGGGTACCGGGGAGGTCCTGGAGTCGCTGTGGAGCAGTCAGTCGCGCGCCGCGGCGGCGTGCCTGCCGGCGTTGCCGGTGCTCGGGCGGGCCGTGGACGCGGCGAGCGCGCGGCTGTCCTCCGGACAGGGTCGGCTGGTCTATGCGGGGGCGGGGTCGTCGGGGATGATCGCGGCGCTGGATGCGCTGGAGCTCGGGCCGACCTTTGGCTGGCCCACGGAGCGGCTCTCCGTCCTGCTGGCCGGGGGTCTGGACCTGGCGCGGGGCATCGACGGTGGGGCCGAGGATGATGAGGGGGTGGGGCGCGCCCGCGCTCGAGACGCCCGGCTGGGTCCAACGGATGTGGTGCTGGGGGTGTCCGCCAGCGGTGGTAGCGCTTTCACGGTGGGGATCGTGGACGAGGCCCGGCGGCACGGGGCCCTGACGGTGGCCGTGGCCAACCTGGCGGACTCGCCGCTGGTGCGCGCCGCCGAGCACGCGGTGGTGGTGAACACGGGCGCGGAGGTCATCGCCGGCTCCACCCGGCTGGGCGCGGGCACGGCGCAGAAGGTGATTCTCAATCTGTTCTCGACGGCCACCATGGTGGGCCTCGGGCTCGTCTACGACAACCTGATGTGCAACGTGCGGCCGGAGAACGCGAAGCTGCGTCAGCGCTGCACCTCCATCATCTCCCGCATCGCCGGGGTCGGGGAGGACGTCGCCGCGGACGCCCTCGCCCGCCATGGAGACATCCCACACGCGGTGCTGGGACTGGCCGGCCTCTCCACGGCGGAGGCCGATGCCGCCCTGGACCGCGCCCGCGGAAACCTGCGCGTCGCACTCTCGTCGATTGCATCCAAACGGAGGAACGGCTGATGGCCACGCTGAAGCTCGTCTCGCCTGTCGCTGGTTGGGCGACGCGCCTGGAGGAAGTGCCGGATCCCGCCTTCGCTCAACGGATGGTGGGGGATGGCATCGCGGTGGATCCAACGTCGACCGAGCTGCGGGCGCCCTGTGATGGCGTCATCGTCTCGGTGCATGCCTCCCGCCATGCCTGCACGCTCCGCTCGGATACCGGCGCGGAGATCCTCCTGCACATCGGCGTCGACACCGTGGACCTGCGGGGCGAGGGCTTCACCGTCCACGTTCGCGAGGGCCAGAGCATGCGGACGGGGGATGTGCTCATCTCCTTCGACCTGGATTTGCTGGCCCGCCGGGCGCGCAGCCTCGTGACCAGCATGGTGGTGGTCAATGGCGAGGGCTACACGGTCACCGACCGGGTGCAGGACCGTGAGGTCGAGGTGGGCGATCCGCTCCTGTCGATCTCCGGCCAGGCCCCGGAGGCCATCCAGGCCCTGGTGAGCACCGAGCGGGCGGAGCAGAAGGTTCGCCTGCTCATCCCCCATGGCCTCCATGCCCGTCCCGCCGCCGCCTTCTCCCGTCACGCCCGGCTCCACGCGGGCACCGTGACCCTGGGTGGCAAGGACCGCACGGTCAACGGCAAGAGCGTGGTGGCGCTCATGGGGCTCGGCGCCCGCCACGGCGACACGCTGACGATCACCGTCCACGGCGAGCAGGCCGAGCGCGTGGCGCGGGAGCTGGCGGAGCTGGTGGCCAGCGGACTGGGAGATCCGGTCCACCCTGTCGCCGAGCAGCCGGCCGCTGCCGCCGAGGAGGCTCGGGCGTCCGAGAGCGCCGCCACCGGGCCCTTCGTCCCCGGCACGGAGGTGCTGCTCAAGGGAACCATCGCGGCTCCTGGCCTCGCGGTCGGACATGCCGTCAGGGTTCTCGACGAGCAGCTCGAGCTCTCCGAGGCCGGCCGGGGCGTGGCGGAGGAGCAGCGGCGCCTGGGTGAGGCCCTCGCGAGCGCGCGGCGGGAGCTCGAGTCCCTCCTCGAGAAGGAGGGGGCGGGTGGCGCGGCGCGGACGGAGATCTTCCGGGCGCACCTCTCGCTGCTGGATGACCCGGAGCTCACCGAGGCCGCGGGCCAGGAGATCGCCGCGGGCCGCAGTGCGGCGTGGGCGTGGCGGGCGGCGGTCGAGCAGCATGTGAAGGTGCTGCATGACCTGGACGATCCCCTCCTGGCGGAGCGGGTAGGGGACCTGCGAGACATTGGCCGCCGCGTCATCGCGCAGCTGACGGGGAAGCGCGGCTCGCGCGTGCCGGCCGAGCTGCCGCGGGACTCCATCCTGATTGCCGATGAGCTGCTGCCGTCCGACCTGGCCGCAGTTCCCCCGGATCGCCTGGCGGCGCTATGTACCGGGCGCGGGGGTCCGACCTCGCACGTGGCCATCCTGGCGGCGGGTATGGGCATTCCGGCGGTGGTGGCGGTGGGCGATGCGGCCCTCCGCGTACCGGATGGCGCGCCGATGATTGTCGATGGGGACCGGGGCGAGGCGCGTGCCTTCCCTCCCAACGAGACGCTCGAGGCCACCGTGCAAGCGATTGCCGCCCGCACGGCGCGCCGCGAGGCCAACCTGGCGCATGCGCACGAGGGCTGTCGCACGTCGGACGGCGTACGCATCGAGGTCTTCGCCAACGTCGGCCGGCCGGGCGATGCGGTGGCGGCCAGCGCCAAGGGCGCCGAGGGTTGTGGCTTGCTGCGCACCGAGTTCCTGTTCCTGGAGCGCGTCACCGCGCCGAGCGAGGCCGAGCAGACCGCCCAGTACCAGGAGATCGCCGATGCCCTGAAGGGCCACCCCGTGGTCATCCGCACGCTCGACGTCGGGGGCGACAAGCCACTGGCCTACCTGCCCCTGCCGAAGGAGGAGAACCCGGTGCTCGGCCTGCGGGGCGTGCGCGTGTCGCTGCGCCACCCCGAGCTGCTGCGCGCTCAGCTGCGCGCCATCCTGCGGGTGAAGCCGGTGGGGGTCTGTCGCATCCTCGTCCCGATGATCACCTCCGCGTCGGAGATGCGCGCCGTGCGTGAGGTCATCGAGGAGGAGCGCAAGGCGCTGGGCATCACCGAGCCGGTGTCCGTGGGAGCCATGATTGAAGTGCCGGTCGCCGCGGTGCTGGCGGATCGGCTGGCGGCCGAGGCCGACTTCCTCTCCATCGGAACGAACGATCTCACGCAGTACGCGCTGGCCATGGACCGTGGCAACCCGCACGTGGCGGCGCAGCTCGACGGCCTGCACCCGGGCGTGTTGCGTCTGGTGGCGCAGGCGGTGGAGGGGGCGCGCAAGCATGGGCGCCCGGTGGCGGTGTGCGGTGGAATCGCCTCGGATCCCCGGGCGGCGCCGCTGCTCATTGGTCTGGGCGTCACGGAGTTGTCGGCGACGCCGGCGGTAGTCCCCGATCTCAAGGCCTTCATTCGCACGCTCACCTTCCCGCATTGCGTGGAGGTGGCTCAGAAGGCCTTGCAGTTCGAAAGCGGTGATGAAGTGCGTGCTCTTGTGACGAGCACCTGGCCGGGCCTGTGAGGGGCCGTTCTCAAAACAACGGAGGCACAGTCGTGGTGAGCAACAAGTTTGCTGGGGTGCAGCAACTCGGGCGCGCGCTGATGCTGCCCATCGCCGTTCTACCGATCGCGGGTCTGCTCCTCCGTCTGGGACAGCCGGATCTCTTGAATATTCCCTTCATCGCCGCCGCTGGCGACGCCATCTTCTCCAACCTCGGACTTCTGTTCGCGGTGGGTGTGGCGATCGGCTTCGCACGTGAGAACCACGGCGCCGCCGGACTTGCCGGCGCCGTGGGGTTCTTCATAACCATCAAGGGTGTCGATGCGCTCGTGAATGTACCGCCGGAGGTGATCAAGGACCTCGCCGGTGCGGCGAAGGACCTGGCCATCTCGGGCTACAAGGCGCGCCTGGCGTCCAAGATCAGCGTCCCAGTGGGCATCCTGTCCGGAGTGATCGCCGGCACGATGTACAACCGCTTCAAGGACATCAAACTGCCGGAGTATCTGGCGTTCTTTGGTGGCCGTCGCTTTGTGCCCATCATCACTGGCGTGGCGTGTCTTCTGCTCGCGCTGGTGTTTGGATTTGGCTTCCCCGTCATCGAGGGAGGCCTGGATGGCATCAGCCGCTCGGTGTTCGCCGCGGGCAAGCTCGGTCTGTTCCTGTACGGCGTCTTCAACCGCCTGCTCATCGTCACGGGCCTCCACCACATCATCAACAACATGGCGTGGTTCCTGCTGGGCGACTACAACGGCGTGACGGGTGACCTGAAGCGCTTCTTCGCCGGGGACCCGACGGCCGGCGCGATGATGGCGGGCTTCTTCCCGGTCATGATGTTCGGTCTGCCGGCGGCCTGCCTCGCGATGTACCACGCGGCCCCCAAGCACAACCGCGCGAAGGTGGGCGGCGTGCTGATGTCCATGGCGCTGACGTCCTTCCTGACGGGTGTGACGGAGCCCGTCGAGTTCGCCTTCATGTTCCTGGCGCCGCCGCTCTACCTCGTGCACGCGGTGCTGACCGGTCTGTCGCACGTCATCATGGACATGCTGAACGTGAAGCTCGGCTTCGGGTTCTCGGCGGGTCTGTTCGACTACGTGCTGAACTACGGCAAGGCGACCAACCCCATCCTGCTGCTGCCCGTGGGCGCGGTCTACGGCGGCGCCTACTACGGCCTGTTCCGCTTCTGCATCGCCAAGTTCAACCTGAAGACGCTGGGCCGCGAGGACGAGACCCCGGCCTCCGCCGATGCGGCCGCCAACATCGATGGGCTCTCTACCCCGGCTCCCGCGCTGGCTCGTGGAGCGGCCTATCTGAAAGCGCTTGGCGGCAGCGCCAACGTCCAGCTGGTCGACGCCTGCACCACGCGGCTGCGGCTGACGGTCGCCGACAACGCCCGCGTGGACGAGGCGGCGCTCAAGGCGCTCGGCGCGCGCGGCGTCATTCGCCCGGCGGCGGGCAGCGTGCAGGTCATCATCGGCCCCCTCGCCGACCAGGTGGCGGGCGAGGTCCGGGACGCGCTGCAGGGCGCCTCGGCGGCCCCGGCCGGCAAGGACGACAAGCATCTGGCGCGCGCCATGCTCGCGGCGCTCGGTGGCTCCGCCAACGTGCGTGAGATTGGCACCTGCACCACCCGCCTGCGGCTGATCGTCGTCGACGACAAGCTCGTGGACGAGGCGGCGCTGAAGGGGCTCGGTACCCGCGGTGTGGTGAAGCCGGCCGCCGGAGCCGTCCAGGTCATCATCGGGCCCACCGCCGAGCGCGTGGCCGATGAGATCCGCTCGCTGATGGCCTGACCCCATCCAAGACATTCCAGTTGTGAGCCAGCCTGGGGGATGGGGAAACCCATCCCGAGCAGGACAGGGCTGGTGTTGTCTTCAAACCCCCAGAAACCCCCAAACAGCTGTCAATCCTTTCAGCAGACAGAGGTTCGAACATGAAGTCTTTCGCATCCCTCTTCCGTCCGTCCTGTTCGGTTCGTTCGCTGGTGACTGCCGCGACGCTGCTGTCCGCCGTTCCCGCGAGCGCGCAGTCCCTGGCGGATCGTCTGGACTTCTCGATGTACGGCCGCGTCGGTGTGGCCTGGGCGCCCTCGTCGGGTGATTTCATCCAGGGCAAGTCGATGAACCTCACGGGCAACTCCCTGGGAGGCCGTCTCGAGGAAGGCGACTATCTGGAGCCGTCGCTGAAGATCCACCTCCTCAAGCCCTCCGCGGAGGAGCTGGCGGAGAACAAGGAGGCCCCCTATGCCCATGCGGTGCTCACGCCGGCGATGTGGGCCAACAACGGCCTGTTCATTGCCCTCACCAGCAACCGGGGCGCCCAGACGCTGACCCTCGAGCTGGGTGAGGCCTATGTAGAGGCGGGGAACCTCCTGATTCCTGGCTTGAAGTTCTGGGGCGGAGCCCGCTTCTACCGTGGCACCAACGTGTACCTGGCGGACTACTGGTACTTCAACAACCTCTCCGCGCAGGGCGCCGGCTTCAAGTACCGCGGGCTGGATGTGGCGGTGCTGCTCCAGACGTCCATCAATGGCTCGCAGTACAACTTCGACTCCAACGGGGACGGCATCCTGGACGTCCGGCGCCAGCGCACCATCCTGGTGGGCCAGTACAAGCAGGAGTTCACGGGAGGCCACTACGCCCAGCTGCTGGGCGAGCTCCACGGGCTGCCGGAGACCAAGGCCCCGAGCGTGGCTGACAGGAGCGTCCTGCCCGCCGACATCGGCTGGGTGGCGGGCCTCAAGACCCACCTGAACCTCGGCAACGACAGCTTCAATGAGCTCTCGGTGCGCTACGGCCGCCGCATCGCCAACGGTGGTCAGGCGGGTTCCCCGACGTGGGTGACCTTCGGCTCTCCGGCCGCCAACGGAAAGTACGGCAACGCGAACAGCCTCGAGGTCGTGGAGCAGGTGCTCTACAACGTCAACCCGACCCTCAGCCTCAACGCGTACGGCACCCTCCACTACGGGCAGGGCGCGACCGATGCGACGACGGACAAGTTCATGGACTTCTCCGTGGGCGCCCAGAGCACGGTGTACCTGCACAAGAACTTCCACCTGATGAACGAGGCCAGCTTCCAGGGCGTGCGTGATGGCAGCAATCCGTTCGGGACCGCGGTGAAGCTGTCGCTCGTGCCGACCCTCGTGCCCACCGGGCAGCTCAGCCCCTTCGCCCGGCCGCACCTGCGCCTCTTCTACACCCTCGCGTTCTACAACAAGCAGGCGGTGGACACGCTCCACTCGCCCTATCTCCAGACCGTCGGCGGCAAGTCCATCGGTCACTTCCTGGGCGCTCGCGTGGAGTGGTGGATCTGAGCCGCTCCCGGCAACCGTCTCGGATTAACCCCAGTGACGATTCGGAGAACGACCATGAAGCGACTCCTCATCTCTCTTCCCGTCATGGCGCTCCTGGCCTCGGGCTGCCAGGACCCCGACAAGAAGCCCCCCGATAGTCCTCCCGACAACCCTTCTGAGAACCCCCAGCCGCTCCCTTCCGAGCTCTCGGTCCAGTGGCAGCCCATCGACAACTCGGTGGGCAGCTGGAAGTTCTTCCGCTCCGAGTTCACCCTCGAGAACAAGGGTCCCCAGGCGCTCGGGAGCAGCGGCTGGAAGCTCTACTTCAGCTTCGTCCGGCGCCTGCTGGACGAGGGGGAGGGCGACGAGACCGGCATCCAGAAACTCGAGGCGCAAGGCGTCAAGATTTCAAAGGGAGACGCGGCCAAGAGTGGCGACTATTACGTGATCGAGCCGCTGGCCAGCTTCAAGCCGCTTGCCCCGGGTGAGAAGCGGACGATCAGCGTGCTGTTCCAGGACTGGGCGATCCTGAAGACGGACGCGCCGTCTGGCTTCCACATCACCTTCTCGGGAGACACGTTCGACCCCGCCGTCGCGTTCGCCGTGCCGTCGACGGTGAAGATCGACGCGTCCGACCCGAAGCAGACCATGCGCTTCGAGGGCGATGTGATGCCGGTCCAGACTCCGGCGCTGCGCTACAACGAGAACCCGTCCCGTCAGACCCTGGAGCTCGCGGGACGTCTCCTGCCGTCTCCGCGCCGCATCGAGGCCGGAGCGGGCCAGGTGACGCTCAGCAGCGGCATCGTCATCGGCTACACCCCGGCCCTGAGGAACGAGGCCACCTACCTGACGTCCGCGCTGGTTGACGTGCTCTCCGGTGCGATCTCGTCGCGGCTGGCGACCGGTGGCGAGCAGATCAGCCTGAGCATCGACTCCAGCCTCGACATCGACGGGAATGGGTCGCCTGATGCCGAGGGCTATGTCCTCGACGTGAAGGACGGCAAGGTCTCCATCAAGGGCGCGGACGCGGCGGGCGTGTTCTATGGCATCCAGACGCTCCGCCAGCTCGTGCCGGTGGAGGCGTACGCCGCCGCGGTGAACCCCGCCAACCGCCGCACGGAGCTCTCCCTGCCGGCGGTGCAGATCGCCGACGCGCCCGGCTTCACCTACCGCGGAATGCACCTGGATGTGGGGCGCCACTTCCAGTCCAAGGAGACGGTCAAGAAGCTGCTCGACGTGCTGGCGCACTACAAGATCAACAAGTTCCACTTCCACCTCACCGATGACGAGGGGTGGCGCTTGGAGATCCCCGGTATCCCGGAGCTGACGAGCTACGGCGCGCGCCGTGGGTTCGACCCGTCCGAGTCCGAGATGCTCCACGCGGGACTGGGGTCCGGTAACGACCTCGCGGCCGAGGACCACATCAGCCGCAAGCCGGCCTCGCAGCTGCTGGCCAACCTCAATACCAAGCCGGCCTATCAGGGCTTCGAGACGGCGACGCTCAACTTCGTGGGCAAGGGCAGCGGCTATTACACGACCCGGGACTTCGAGGAGATTCTCGCCTACGCCACGGAGCGGCACATCGACGTGATTCCGGAGATCGACGTTCCGGGCCACGCGCGTGCGGCCGTCCGGGCCATGGAGTACCGCTACCGCAAGTTCAAGGACTCGGACCCCACGAAGGCCGCCCAGTACCGCCTGGTCGACCCGGCGGACACGTCCAAGCACACGAGCGTCCAGGGCTACACGGACAACTTCATCAACCCCTGCCTGGAGACCAGCTACGCCTTCCTGAGCAAGGTCACCCAGGAGGTCAAGGCCCGCTATGCCGCGGTGCCGGGCGCCAGGCTCACGGCCATCCACGGTGGCGGTGATGAGCTCCCCTCGCTGAGCGCGAACGTGTGGTGGCAGGGCTCTCCGCTGTGCAAGCAGAACCCCGAGACCAAGGACCTGGACGACACCCAGCTCGCCAACCACTTCTTCACGCGCTGGAACAAGATCATCGCCACGACCGCCAGCGTGCCCATGACGGGCTGGGATGACATCATCCACCACGGCCTGGACCTGGAGAACTTCATCCCCATGCCGTGGAGCAACGTCTGGGGTTGGGGCCGCGAGGACGACGCCTACAAGTTCGCCAACCAGGGCTACAAGGTCATCCTGTCCCACGCGACGAATCTCTACATGGACCTGGCCCACAACAAGGACCCGGACGAGCCGGGTTACTACTGGGCCAACTTCGTCGACGTGAAGAAGACGTTCGAGTACCGGCCGTTCGACATCTACGCCAACGCCACCCAGGATCGCATGGGCAACGCCCTGGATCCGTCCCTCTGGAAGGACAAGGAGCGGCTCTCGGACGCGGGCAGGAGGAACATCCTCGGCATGCACGGCCTGCTCTGGAGCGAGAACGTGAAGACTCCCGAGGTGCTTGAGTACATGGCCTTCCCGAAGATGCTCGGCGTCGCGGAGCGTGCCTGGAACCCGGAGCTGCCGCCCGTGAGCGAGATGCCCGCGCTCTGGGCCCGCTTCACCAACTCCCTGGGCCAGTACGTGCTGCCGCGCCTGGATGCCTACCGCCCCGTGGACCTGCACGGCGAGCTCCCCGCGGGCGTAGGGGTGAACTACCGCATCCCCCTGCCCGGCGCGCAGCGCATCGACGGCAAGCTGCAGGCGAACGTGCTCTTCCCCGGTCTCGGCATCGAGTACTCGACCGACGGTGGCGCCACCTGGAAGGCGTACTCCGAGCCCACGTCTGTCTCCGGCAAGGTCCTGCTCAGGGCCCGCGCCACTGACGGACGGACCAGCCGCACCACCGAGATCAACTGATTCTCTGGCCTGAAGGCGCGCGTGCGAGCCGCTGCGCTCGCACGCGCAATTCCCCATCAAAATCGGAAAAACCGTATTGACCCTGTTTCGCGGTACTACCCCTCTTATGAGGAAAATCCGCGAGATTTCGATGCGAAATTTGATGTGAAGAAGGGCGTGGGCCGACGGCCCGAAGGATGAGCCCGAGAGGGACTCCTCGAGCAGTGGCTCCGCGGATCGCGCCCAGAGTCATTTCCTTACTACCTGGAGGTCGAGAATGCGCCGTAACAAGTGGGCAGTGGGACTGATTGTCTCCGCTCTGTCCGTTGGGTGTGGGCAGGAAGTCGTTTCCCCGGAGGCGGGTGGCCCTGGAAGTGTGATGCAGGCGCCCCTCGAGGCCGCGTGGGCACCCAATACGGCGTACGCCGTGGGAGCCCGGGTCTCCTACAACGGCCGCATCTATCAGTGCCTCCAGGCGCACACCTCGCTGGTGGGCTGGGAGCCGTCCGCGGTGCCCGCGCTGTGGCAGGACCTCGGGCCCGCCACCGGAGGTGACACCGTCGCCCCCACGGTGAACGTAAGCGCCAACGCCACGTCGTTCACCGCGGCCGGCACGCTGAGCCTGACGGCTACCGCCACGGACAACGTAGGCGTCACGAAGGTGGAGATCCTCGAGAACGGCACCCTGGTGTCCTCGAGCACCTCCTACAGCCGCAGCTTCACCGGGTCCAGCCAGAACGGGACGTATACCTATACGGTGAAGGCGTATGACGCCGCGGGCAACGTGGGCACCAAAACGCTCAGCGTCTCCGTGAACATCCCCGGCTCGGGCGATGTCGTCGCCCCCACGGTGACCGCGAGCGCCAATGCCACGCAGTTCACCGCGGCCGGCACGCTGAACCTGACGGCCACCGCCACGGACAACGTGGGCGTGACGAAGGTGGAGATCCTCGAGAACGGCACCCTGGTGTCCTCGACCACCTCCTACAGCAAGAGCTTCAGCAGCTCGGCCCAGAACGGGACGTATACCTATACGGTGAAGGCCTATGACGCCGCGGGCAACGTCGGCAGCCAGACGGTGACCGTCACCGTGCAGATTGGCGGAACGCCTCCTCCCGCCAGCAAGCGCATCGTCGCCTACTTCACCGCCTGGGGCATCTACGGCCGCAACTACCAGGTCTCCAACGTCCCGGCCGGCAAGTTGACGCACATCAACTACGCCTTCTCCAACGTCACCTCGGATGGCAAGTGCGTCCTCGGTGATTCCTACGCGGACATCGACAAGGCGGGTGGCTGGGCCGGTGAGTGGGATGCGGGGCAGCTGCGCGGCAACTTCCGCGCCTTCAAGGAGCTGAAGAAGTCGTACCCCAACCTCAAGCTCCTCATCTCCGTGGGTGGCTGGACCTGGTCCAAGTACTTCTCGACGGCGGCGGCCACCGCGGCCTCCCGCTCGGCCTTCGTGAAGTCCTGCGTGGACCTGTACATCAAGGGCCAGTTCCCCGGCGTGGACGCGGCCAACGGCGCCGGCGTCTTCGACGGCATCGACATCGACTGGGAGTACCCCACCGGCGGCGGCCTGGACGGCAACACCAGCAGCCCCGCGGACAAGCAGAACTACACGCTGCTGATGCAGGAGTTCCGCAACCAGCTCAACGCCGTCACCGCGAGCACGGGCAAGTCGTACCTGCTCACCATCGCGTCGGGCGCCTCGCCTGACCTGCTGGCCAACAAGCAGGAGACGAAGAACCTGTCGGGCATCCTCGATTGGATCAACGTGATGTCCTACGACTACCACGGCGCCTTCGAGAGCTCGACGAACTTCCAGTCCGCGCTCTACCGCGTCACCGGCGATCCGGTGGCGAGCTCCGGCTTCTACAGCGACGGCTCCGTCGCCAAGATGCTCGAGCTGGGCGTGCCGGCCAACAAGATCGTCCTGGGCGTGCCCTTCTACGGCCGCGGCTGGGGCAGCGTGCCCAACGTGAACAACGGCCTGTTCCAGAGCGGCGTCCCCACCAAGGGCACCTGGGATGATGGCGCGTCCGGGCTGACGGGCGTGTTCGACTACAAGGACCTCAAGAAGAACTACGAGGGCGTCAACGGGTACACCAAGTACTTCCACGCCGAGGCCAAGGAGGCCTACGTCTACAACCCGAACACGAAGATCTGGATCGCCTACGACGACTCGCAGTCCATGACCGCCAAGGCGGACTACATCCTGACCAATGGTCTGGGTGGCGCGATGGCCTGGGAGCTGAGCTCGGATGACGGCTCGCTGCTCGACACGCTGTACCAGAAGCTGAAGTAGTGAAGTCTCTCCGGCCACGCGACCCCCCTCGCGTGGCCGGAGGGTGACACGGCTGCAATCCCTTCCCCCCGCATGTCAAAGGATGAGAGCCATGATGCCCACGCAGGAGTCGCGCATCCGCGCCGCAGTCGATGGACAGCGCGATGCGGCTGAATCCCTCATGGTGGAGTTGCTGCCGAGGGTCCGCAACCTGGTCCGTTACTCGGTCCACGTTGACTCCGAGGTGGATGACATCACCCAGGAGGCACTGGTGGCCATCCTTCGGGGGCTTCCCACCTATCGCGGACAGGGAGCGTTCGCCTCGTGGGCTGACCGGGTCGTGGTGCGAGTGACCTTCGCCGCTTCGCGAAGGGCTCGCGCCGAGCGCTATCAGCTCAACCGGGACGACGAGGCCGTCGAACTGAATACCCTGTCCCTCGACACCGAACAGCCAGAGGACTGCCTTCTGCGGCGCCGGTTGGAGAGGCTCCTCGAGCGGCTCTCCGACGAGCAGCGGCGCGCCCTGCTCCTCCATCACGTCATGGGGATGAGCGTGCCGGAGATGGCGGAAGAACTGGAGGTTCCCCTGGAGACGATCCGGAGCCGGCTCCGCCTGGGACGGGCCCACCTCCGGGAATTGCTCTCCCGGGACGCTGGTCAGGAAACACTGATGTAGTGAGAGGGTTTTCTCCCCTCCACCCGCTCACTACGCGGGCCACCGGGTGCGCGGACATCCCTGTCCTCGCATCCGGTGGCCCGTATTTATTTTCTGATGCTTTGACACCCGGGGCTCGGAGAGCACACGGGCTGGAGCCTGAAGTGCTACGAGTCGGCCCGCGTCTCTAGGTGAGCGGGAGCTCGAGCGTGGCCGTGGCGCCCTGGCCCGGCCCGGCGCTCTCCAGGGTGACGCGGCCGCCCAGCATCTTCGCCGCGAGTGCGCTGGAGTGCAGGCCCAGCCCGTGCCCGCCCTCTCGCGTGGTGAATCCCTGGGTGAAGAGGCGCTCGCGGATGTCCGGCGCGAAGCCCCTGCCGTTGTCCACCACCTGGATGTGTGCCGTGTTGCCCTCCGTGGCGAGCCGGACGTGCATGCAGCGCTGGCCCTCGGGCTGCGTCTGCATGGCATTCTTGGCGTTGCTGATGAGGTTGACGAGGATTTGCAGCACCTTGTGCTTGTCCAGCTTCACCCGGGACAGGTGGTGGAGCTCCCGGGTGACGGTGATGCCGTGGCGCTGGAGGGTGTGCCGCTGGATGCTCAGCGCATCCTCCACGAGGTGGAGGAGATCGCACTCCTCGGCCAGGAGCGTGTTGTGGGCGTAGTTCTGCTGGACCTGGACGATGGCGCGGATGTGCTCGATGTGCTTGCTCATCGCGCCCATGCCCTCCTTGAGCGCGTCCTGCTCGCGGAACAGTTCCTGGCTGAGGGCGGAGATGTAGGTCGGCAGTGCGGTGCCGCGCCGATCCCGGGTCAGGAAGTCCGCCAGGTGGTCGCGGTGCTCCTCGAGCAGGGCGGAGACCTGTTTGAGCCGCCCCAAGCGCGAGACGCTCAGCGTTTCGCGCAGGGTCTGCAGGTTGATGACGGCACTGGTGAGGACGTTGCCGACGTTGTGGAGGACGTTGGTGGCCACCTCCGCCATGCCGGCCGCGCGAGCGGTGTCCACCAGCCGGGCCTGGGCCTGCTTCAGCTCTCGGGTGCGCTCCTCCACGCGCTTCTCCAGCTCGTCATTGGCGTGGCGCAGCGCGGTCTCGGCGCGTTGGACCTCGTCATAGAGGCGGGCGTTCTCGATGGAGATGGCGGCCTGGGAGGCGAGGTGTCCGAGCAGGGCGATGCGGGCCGGAGTGAAGGCGTTGGTGGTGAGGCAGTTCTCCAGGTAGAGCACGCCGCGGAACTCCTCGTGGCGTAGCAGCGGAAGGCAGAGCACGGAGCGGGCGCCGCCGCGCTCGAACCAGGCATCCGAGGAGAAGGGGTGGGGCTGGGAGGCGTCGCCGATGAGGACGTGCTCGCGGGTGCGCTTGACGTAGGTGATGAGGGTCGCGGGAACGCAGTCCTCTCCCGCCACGAGGGCGGTGTCCTCCGGCGAGGTGCTCGAGCACGCCACCACCTGGAGCTTGTCGCCTTGTGGCAGCAACAGGGCCCCGCGCTGGGCGCCCGCGTTCTCGATGGCGGCGCGCAGCAGCGTGGTCGCCAGCCGCTCGAGGACGATCTCCCCGGAGATGGCCTGCTGGGCCTTGACCACGGTGAGCGCGTCGAGCTGCGTGGAGGTCGTGTCGGTGGACGTGCCGTCGGCGGACGTGGAGGAGGCCAGGTGTGGCCACTGCGCGTCCAGGTGCCTGACCTTGCCCTCGGCGCCCCAGCGTTTCCAGGCGTCGCGCGCCCTGCGGGCGTAGGTTTCGGCGAGCGTGGGCACCTGTCGCTCGAGCCAGAAGCGGGCCGCGAGCTCATTGGCGAGGGCGGTGAACTGGATGAAGCCGTGCTCCCGGGCGGACTGCTGTGCGGCCTCGTAGGCGCGGAGGGCCTCCGCTTCCTGGTCCATGAGGCGGGCGAGCTCGGCGGAGACCATCCGCTCCGGCGCGCGGAACGTCGAGGGGCAATGGCTGGCCCACTCGGCGAGCTGCCGCTGGTGCTCCCGGATTGTCTCCAGGGCTCGTGGTTGCTCCTCGGGGGGAAGCTGCCTGAAGCCGCCGGCCAGGGTCAGTGCGCGGAAGAGGTGGAAGTCCAGCAGTTGGATGAGACCGAGCGAGGACCAGGTCAGCTCGGCGGCCTTGTCCGCCGCTTCGCGCGCCTCCGCGTAGGCGCCGCACAGGAAGCGCGCCTGCATCTTGAGCAGCCAGTACCAGCACCGCATGGTGCTCATGCGGTTGGGCGTCATCGTCACGGTCTCGAAGGTCGCTTCGTCGAAGTCCTCCCCGTTCAGCGAGCCAAACGTGGGCGAGAGTCCTCGCAACTGCTGCACGTAGCGCTGGATGTGGTGGATGACGTGTTGCACGTCCTGGAAGCCGGCCTTGCGGACGAAGGCGAGGCGCGCGACGGACTCCTGGTAGACCGCCTCCAGGTTGTGCCCCAGCTCGAGCCTCATCGTGACGATGTGGTTGCTGCAGAAGGCGGCGATCTGGAAGTCACTGGCCTGGACCGCGTGCTGGAAGCCCCTGCGGACGAGATCCAACGAGACGGTGAGGGGGTGGGTCCAGTTGTTGATGACCTCCATGATGTAGAGGACCTTGCCCCGGAGGGGAGCGAGGTCGTAGCGCTCGACGAGGTCGCAGGCGAGCCGGCCGAAGGCGTAGCCCTCGCGGTATCGCTTGAAGGCGGAGCCCAGCACCACGCCGTACCAGGCATACCCATGCGCGGCCGAGGGGACGTTGCCGTGGCGGATGCTGAGGGCGATTGTCCGGCACAGCTGGAGGATGAGCAGGCGGGTGTTGGTGAAGTACGCCGGTGCGAACAGGGAGCCGAGCACGCTCATCACCGCCTCCATGTCCGGGTCCGCCATGAGCGGCAGCTCGAGGAGGCTCTCGATGGAGCGCTCCCCCATCAGGGCCCACACCTCCGCGTTGGCGGTCTCCACCTCCTCCCAGGTGGGATCGACGGACATGGGGATGCCCATCTGGGTCAGACACTCCACCAGGCAGGCGCAGGAGGCGTGAATCTGGCTGGAGGCGGTGAGGATGACGCTCTTCAGGCGGTAGGCGGCCGCCATCTCCGGGCGGGTGCGGGCTCGCGGCAGGAGCTCCTCCACGAGGTCGCGGGCCACGGGGGCGTTGCCGGTCATGAACTCGCAGGTGGCCCGGTCGAGCCGGAGCTTGAAGGCCAGCTCGCGGTCGGTCTCCCAGGGGTCTCCCGGGAGGAACTGGAAGGCCGTCTCGAGGTAGCCGGCGGCCGAGCGGAACGCGGTGGAGGCCTTGGCCTTGCGTCCCGCCTCCGCGTTCAGGCGCGCGACGCGCAGGCGCTCTTCGGGCTCGTCGAGCAGCTCCATGCCCGCGTTGAGGTGGCTCACCACATCGAAGAGCTTCTCCTGCACCTCCTCCGGCGAGAGGCTGGCCAGCAGCAGCCGGCCGATGTGCAGGTGGACGGCGTTGCGCTCCTTCTCGGGGATGAAGGCGTAGGCGGCCTGTTGGATGCGGTCATGCAGGAACCGGTACTGCTCGGGGCCGGCGCGCACCAGCAGGCCTTCCTGGAGCGCGGGCTCCAGGCCCTTCTCCACCTGGGAGGGCTGCGTCAGGTTGGAGATGACGCCGAGTATCTGGAGCGAGAAGAAGCTGCCCACGCACGCGGCCAGGCGCAGCAGGTGCTGCGTCTCCAGGGGGAGCTGGCGCAGCTTGCCGGCCATGAAGTCGACGACGTTGTCGGAGTAGCCCTTGGCCTGGACGCCTTGTTCATCCCAGCGCCAGGCGCCCTGGGGCGTGCGCACCAGGAGCCCGTCCTGGTTGAGCGTCTGCATGAACTGCAGCAGGAAGAAGGGGTTGCCCCCGGTCTTCTCCCGCACCAGGACGGAGAGCGGTTCGACGATCTCCTCGTCCGCCCCGGGGAGCGTGTCGGTGACGAGCTGCCGCACCTCCTCCAGGCTCAGCGGCTCGAGCTGGAGCGCGGTCACCTTCGCGCCGCTCTTGAACAGCCCCTCCATCATCTGCATGAGCGGGTGCGAGGGGCTCACCTCGTTGTCGCGGTAGGCCCCGAGCAGCAGGATGGGGGGCGCCTCGGGGTGGGTGAGCAGGTGTTGGAGGAGCTGGAGGCTGGCGAGGTCCACCCACTGCAGGTCATCCAGGAAGAGGACGAGGGGGTGCTCGGCGGTGGCGAAGACGCCGAGGAACTGGCGGAACACCCGGTTGAAGCGGTGCTGGGACTCGGAAGGGGGCACCTCCTGCACCGGAGGCTGCTTGCCGGCGACGAGCTCGAGCTGGGGCACCACGTCCACGAGCACCTGGCCCTGGCCCTCCCACGCCTCGGACAGGCGCTTGCGCCAGTGGGTCAGCTCCTCGTCGCTGCCGGCCAACAGTTGCTGCGTCAGCCCTCGGAGGGCCTGCGCCACGGTGGCGTAGGGGATGTCCCGCTGGAACTGGTCGAACTTGCCGGTGAGGAAGAAGCCGCGCTGACGCACCACGGGCTTGTGCAGCTCGTGCACCACCGAGGACTTGCCGATGCCGGAGTACCCGCCGACCAGGATGAGCTCCGGCCGCCCGCTCTTTCCGACCCGCTCGAAGCCCTGGAGCAGGGCCGCGGCCTGGGAGTCGCGTCCATAGAGCCGCTGCGGGAGCTGGAAGTGGGTGGGGTAGTCATGCACGCCGAGAAGGAACTCCTCGTGCGTGCCCCGGCGCAGCCCGTCCCGGCACTGCTCGAGGTCGGCCCTGAGACCGTCCGCGCTCTGGTAGCGCTCCTCGGCGACCTTGGCCAACAGCCTCAGGACGATGGCGGACAGGACGGGAGGCAGGCCCGGCACGAGCTTCAGCGGTGGCTGGGGGGCCACCGCCATATGCGCATGGAACCACTCGAGCGCGTCGCGGCCCTGGAAGGGCCGGCTCCCGGTCAGGAGCTCGTAGAGGGTGACGCCCAGCGAGTAGAGGTCGGTGCGGTAGTCCACCGAGCGGTTCATGCGCCCGGTCTGCTCGGGGGACATGTACGCCAGGGTGCCTTCAATCAAGGGCACCGGAGAAGCATCCACGTGCTCGACGAGCTGGAGCGTGGCGGTGCCGAAGTCGATGAGGCGTGTCTCGCCCGTGGGCGTGACGATGATGTTGGAGGGCTTGATGTCCTTGTGGATGACCCCGCGGCGGTGGATCTCCGCCAGGGTGGACGCCAGGGAGATGCCCAGGTCCAGGACGCGGGCCACGTCGAGAGGACGGCCGGTGAGCTCGGACAGCGGCTCTCCCTCCACCTCCTCCATGAGGAGCATGGGGCGCTCCAGGAGCCGCTCACAGGTATGGACGCGGGTGACGCCGGGCACGTCCTGGAGGCGCTGGAGGATGGCGAATTCGCGGCGATAGCGCTCGATCTCCCGGGGGACCGGAGCGGAGGCCATGGGCGTCTTGACGACGAGGCGCAGGCCGTCCGAGTCACGCACCGCATGGAAGAGCAGGTTGGTGCCGGTGGTCTTGATGGCCCCGTGAAGCGTGTAGCCGGGAATGTTCAGCATGTCGTTCCGCGACGGAGTACCAGACATGCGCGCCTCCCGGTACGACGATGGGAAGCGGGGGTCTCCGGGGACGACACGGCGCAGAGGAGATCAGTCAGCCGACGGGCTCCCGGCTGTCTCGCCGGTGGGGCTCAGCGTGCCAGGCCGCAGTCTTCCTTGCCCTTCTCCGTCTGGAGGATGTCGCAGGTGCTCCGGTCGTTCGCGCTGAGGTTGCACGTCTGCAGCTTCTGCTCGCAGAGCTGCAGATCCTCCGCGGTCGGCTCGATGTTCCGCTCGCGCTCGGCCGCCAGTTGGATGCAGGAGTCGCGCTGGAACGACTCGACACATTCGCAGAGCCGATCGGACAACTCCCGGCACGGACTCTTGCAGCCAGCGAGAGAGAGCAGGGCGGAGACGAGCAGGAGGGGGGCAGCGGAGCGGCGCATGGGGTGGGGGAAGATGCCAGATGGAGCCCCGGATGCAAGCAATGGCCGACAGAAGGTCGGATGCTGGCCGTATCGAGTGCTCACTTTGCTCGCCTTCCAGGCGAGCGGGCCCGGCCGTCCCTTTCCGGGCGCGTTTCCAGGCCCGTGACATACTCGCGGTCCCCCATGTCCCCCGCGTCCTCCTCCCGCTCGCGTACATCCCGGTATGCCCTCGGTGCCGAGGCGCTCCTGGCGGTGCTGCTGGTGCTGCTGCCCCTGGCGCTCGGGGGCGCGCCCCTGTGGGTGCATGGGCCGCTCGTGGTGCTCGGCGGGCTCGCCTTCGTGCTGGCGTGCGTGGGGGCATGGAGGCAACGCCGGTCGTTGCACCTGCCGTTGCTCGCGCTTCCGCTCGGGGCGGGGGCCCTGCTGTGTCTCCTGCAACTCATTCCGCTGCCGCCAGGGCTCCTCGACGTCCTCAGTCCCGAGGCCGCCGGGCTGCGTGACTTCGCGCTGGTGCCCCTGGGCCTGGACGGCGCGCGGCCCCTGTCGCTGGACCCGCCGGCCACCTGGCGCGAGCTGGCCCGATATCTGGCGTACCTGCTCATCTTCGTCGCCGCGGTGCAGGTGTGCCGCTCCGGACGCGCACGCCACCGGCTGCTGAGCACGCTCGCCTTCTCGGGCGCGGCGGTGGCGGTGGTGGGGCTGCTGCACGCGTTGCTCGGTCTCGACCGGCTCTTCGGCGTCATCTCCTTCGTCCACGCGCGTCCACCGCTCCTCACGCCCTTCGGCAACCCCAACCACCTCGCGGCCTTCCTCGGCCTGTCGGCCACCGTGTCGCTGGGGCTCGCGCTCTCCAGTGGCTCCCGGACGCGGGCGGTGCCCTTCGTGGTGGCCACCGTGCTGGGCGGCGCTGGCGTGCTGCTGTCCCTCTCGCGCGGAGGCATCGCCTTCTTCATCTTCGGGCAGCTCGCCTTCGCGCTCCTGTTGTTCGGGCGCCGGGCGGGGACGGAGCGGGCCCGTGCCTGGAACCGGGGTGGTGCCGTGCTGCTGTGCCTCCTCGCGGTGCTCACGGTGGGCGCGCAGCTCGCCTCCGAGCGCCTCGTGGCCGAGCTGGAGACGGCGGACAGCGTGGAGAAGCTGAGCCACAGCAAGGTGGAGCTGTGGCCGGTGCTGGCCTCGGTCGCGAGGGCCTACCCGCTCGGCATGGGCCGCGGTGCCTTCGAGTCCGCCTTCCCCCGTTACCAGGAGCGGCCCGTCATCAACACCCTCACGCACCCGGAGAACGCGGTGCTGCAGCTCGCCACCGAGTGGGGCGTGCCCGGGCTGCTGCTGCTCGCCGTGGGGTTGTGGGGCTTCGTCCGGCTGTGGCGCCGGGAGGGGCTGGAAACGGTGGAGCTGGCGGTGCTCGCGGGGGTGGCGGCGCTCGGGCTGCACGACCTCTTCGACTTCAGCCTGGAGCTGCCCGCGAGCGCGGTGGCGGCCTGGGTGGCGCTGGCCAGCGTGGCCCGGCCCGATGACCGGGAGCGCTCCGAGGCTCCGCGCGGCCATGCCCCCTTGCGAGTCCTCGCGGTGGGAGGCGTGCTCACCGGGGTGGCCCTCGCCGCGCTCCTTCCCGGCTGGAGCACGTTGCGTCAGGCCGAGGAGGAGCTCGGGGCCCTCGTCGCCGCGCGGGCCCCGCTCGACGAGGTGCGTGCCCGGGGGCTTGCCCTCATGGACCAGCATCCGGCCGATCATGCCCTCCAGGATTTGATGGGCATCGCCCTGGCGGAGGAGGGGCGGCCGGAAGCGGTCGAGGCGCTCGCCTTCGCCAACCGCGCGCTCTTCCTGAACCCGGTGGATGCGAGGGCCCACCGCGTGGCCGCGCGTGCCCTGCTCACCCTGGGCCGCCGTACCCAGGCCTTCCTCGAGTACCGCCTGGCCTTCGAGGCCGGGGACCGGGAGGTGTTGTGGCACGAGGCGCTCGAGCGGGCGCGCACCCTGGCGGAGTTGCAGTCCCTCACGCCGGACTCGGCACGGGACGCGGTGCAGCTCGCCACCGAGCTGATGCGCACCCGGCGCCACGAGGCAGCCATTCCCTGGCTTGCCTGGGCCCGCGAGCGTTTCGATGCGGCTCCCGAGCTGGTCCAGTTGTGGGAACGTGAGGCGCGGCTGCGGCTCGAACGGGGGGAACTGGAAGGGGCCGAGGCCGCGAGCGAGGAGGTGACTCGCAGGGCTCCGGACGCACTCTCCTCGTACCTGCTGCGCGCGGATGTCCTTCATGCACAGGGCCGCAATGG
The DNA here is from genome assembly GCF_003044305.1 of Vitiosangium sp. GDMCC 1.1324. Taxonomy (GTDB): domain Bacteria; phylum Myxococcota; class Myxococcia; order Myxococcales; family Myxococcaceae; genus Archangium. The sequence goes on from NZ_PZOX01000028.1 coordinate 32,335, forward strand.
TGAGGCGCTCGAAGCGCTCGAGGCGTTGCGCCCCCGATTTCCCGGCAACGTGGAGCTGTCCTTCACACTCGCTCGGCTGCAGGTGGACGCGGGGCTGACGCGGCGAGCACGGGAGACGCTCCAGCAGGTGAGCCCCTTCGTGTCGAACCTGGGGCAGCGCGCCCAGCTCTTCATGCTCGAGGGCTCCAGCTTCGAGAAGGAAGGGCACCGGGCGCGAGCGCTCGAGTCGTGGAAGTCCGCGGTGCGCATCCAGCCCGGAGCGGGCATGTGGTTCAAGGTGGCGCGCCTGCACGAGTCGCTGTACCAGTTCGACGCTGCGGCACGGGCCGTGCGAGAGGGAATGGCACTACAGCCCGTGGAGCAGCGCGCGGAAGGAGAGGCGTGGGTGGCGCGACTGGAGGCGGCGGAGCGCCAGCGCGTGGAAGCGCGGCGGCGCGAGCGGGATGGCGGCCCGGACGAGCGTGACCGGACGTTGCGGGCGATGGGCTCGGATGAGGACGTGGACGCCGCGGAGGACGAGGCGCCCTGAGCCGCCGGGGTCATGAGTGCATGTCGCTCGGGTGCATCCTGCTCCGTCCCTCGCGCTCGAGGGTGATGGCCGCGATGCTCGGTGACTCGAGGTCGATGAAGTCCTCGGCGCGCACCTCCAGTGCCTCCTCGTGCGAGCCGGCGCGCAGCAGCAGGTCCTCGGCCGAGCCGAGGCTCTCGTCCATCAGCACCGGCAGCCCGTAGAGGTGTCCGAAGGGAGGCTCCGCGCCCAGCTCGCACTCGGGAAAGAGCGTCGCGAACTCCTCCTCGGTGGCCAACCGGGCGTCCCGGGTGCCGAGCGCCTCGCGGACCTTCTCCAGGTCCAGGCTCTCCGACGCGGGGATGAGGCAGATCCACGGCTTCTGGTCGGCCTGGACGATGACCGACTTGGCCACCCGGTAGCCCGTGACGTGGAGCGCCTGCGCCAGCTCCTGCGCTGTCACCGCTCGTGGGTGCCAGTGGCGGAGGAAGGGCACGTGCTGCTGCTGGAGGTAGTGCTGGATGGGCTCGGGGATCATGTCGGCGGCGCCTCCTGTCTCGAAGGTGGGCCGCACCTGCCCCACAGTCCATGGCAAGCCGGGCGCGTGCCTCCCGGATGAACGAGCCGCTCGCGGACCCCTCGTTCGCCAGCCACCTTTCGGGTGAGCTGTTGCCGCGTGTTGTTGCTCAGGGTTTCACTTCGCCGGCAGCGCCCCCATTTTTTCGCGGATGGACCACATCCGCCAAGGGCACTCGAATGGGTGAGAGGATTCTGGAAGTCCAGCAAGGCGCGCAGGCGGTCGAACCCGTCCGCGAGGACTTGTCGGCGGGATTGTATCCCTCGCTGGAGTGGGGAGCCGGCCAGTGCGAGGTCTCTCTCAACGCCGTCTTCCAGAACGCGCAGCTCCAGGCCCTCCATGCCATCCAGTGGTACCAGGTGAACCGCAAACCGCAGAAGCGGTGGGCCCGGACGCTTCGCTGCGGCGCGCTGGTGCTCGCCGGCATCGCGGGGATTCTGCCCATCGTGTCGCAGATACTCCTTCCCGACGGCGGCCTCTCGCCCGCCTGGGCCTCCGTGGCATTGGCGCTGGCGGCGGCGCTGATAGGCTTTGACCGCTTCTTCGGCTGCTCCAGCTCGTGGCTGCGCTACTCGGTGACCGACACCCGCCTGCAGGCGCTGCTGCGGGCCTTCCAACTCGACTGGCAGATCGCCAACGAGGCCCGGCAGGCCGCCAGCACCCACCCCCATAAGGATCTGGTGGTTCGGATGCTCAAGCGCGCCCGGGCCTTCGAGATGGACGTTCAGACCCTCATCCAGCAGGAGACGGAGTCGTGGCGGCAGGAGTTCCAGAGCGTCCTGACGCAGAGCGACACGACGACACGCACGGCCAGGCCGTCCCTGCTGGAGGGGGAGCCGTCGCCGAGGTCGGACGTGGTGGTGACGGCTAAGGAGAGGGGGCGCCACGCAGTGCAGCACCCGTTGCCGCCATCCGGGCCTCGGACGCCCGCGCCGCCTGGTGCGCCCGAGACCCAACAGCCCTCCGCGCCGGTCTCCCGGGCTCCGGACATCCGCTCCGACACCGGCGACATCGGCACGCCACCTCTTTCCCACTGAGGCCCTCCAACGGCTCGTGACCGTCGCGCCTCCCCCGTGCTCCGGGAAGCACGGCGCTCACGGCAGCCGGCTGGCTGCTTACTGCTGGAAGTCGTAGACGCTGCCCAGCTTCAGGATGCGCGTCAGCTCGTCGAGCGCCGTCATCGTCTCGCGTGCGAGCTTCGGGTCCGCCAGGTCCCTGGCGCGCAGGTCCTCGCGGTAGTTGCGCTTCACCCAGTCGGCGAGCGCCTCGTGCAGCTCCGGGGTGTAGAAGACGTTGGCCTTCACCGCGGCGCGCTCGGCGTCGGTGAGCCACACGCGCTGGCGCAGGCACGCCGGGCCGCCGCCGTTGTTCATCGACTGGCGCACGTCCAGGTAGTGCACGCGCTTCACCGGGTTGTTCTCGGCCACCACGCGCTCCAGGAAGCGGCGCGCGGGCTCCGTGTCCCGGCTCTCCTCGGGCGCGATGATGGCCATGGTGCCGTCCGGCAGCGTCAGCACCTGCGAGTTGAACGGGTATGCCTTCACCGCGTCCCGGACGGGCAGCTCCTCGTTGCTGGCCAGCACGTACGTGAAGCCCTCGCCCAGCTTCTCGCGCAGCGTCTTCAGCAGCCCCTGGGAGTCCACGAAGGCCAGCTCGTGCAGCATGAGGAAGCCCTGGTTTCCCACCGCCAGCACGTCCGTGTGGAAGGCGCCCGCATCAATCCCCTCGGGGGCCTGCTGCGGCAGCAGCACCTGGGCGGGGTCCAGCTTGTGCAGCCGCGCCAGGGCCTGGCTGGCCTCATACGTCTGCCGGGCGGGGAAGCGGGTGGGGTGGCGCACATCGTCCCGCCAGGCGCTCCGGCCCCAGGCCAGCAGGTGTACCGCCTTGTGTCCCGGAGTGGCGAGCCGGGTGTGGTTGGCCGCGCCCTCGTCCGCGAAGTGTCCGCCGCCGGGCAGCGGCGCGTGGACGGCGAAGTGCTGCTCGTCCGCGAAGATGGCGCGCAGCACCGAGTGCGTCGTCTCCGCCTCCAGCGCCCGGTGGAACATCTGCTGGAGGTTGGCGGGCGTCAGGTGCATCCGTCCGTCCGCCGTGTCTTCCGAGGGCGCTCCCGTGGCCGCGTTCGCCGTCCACATGGCGGCCGAGCTGGAGGTGAGCCGCAGCAGGTGCTCGGCCTCGCGCCCGGCCCGGGTGATGACCTCCTCGTCCGTGCCGGTGAAGCCCAGCGCGCGCAGCGCCTTGAGCGAGGGCCTCGGCTGGGGCGGCAGCACGGCCTGGCCCACGCCAAGGCCCGCCACGAAGCGCATCTTCTCCAGGCCCTGGAGGGCCGCTTCGCGAGGGTGGCTCACCTCGCCGCCATGGCGGGCGGAGGCCAGGTTGCCGGGCGACAGGCCACCATAGTTGTGGGTGGGACCAACGATGCCGTCGAAGTTGTATTCGCGCATGGGGTATGGAACCGCGTGTGGAGCGCCCTCCCTTAGCAAAGCGCCTGAAGCGTTTCCTCCGCTACCTGCTCGTCCGTGCGGCACTGGCCATCGTGAGCAGCCTGCCGCTGGGCCTGGCCCGGTGGTTGGGAGCGGGTTTCGGCCGGTTCGCCTTCGCCGTGGCGGGAGGGGAGCGCCGCAAGGCCTTGAAGTCCCTGGCCCGCGCCTTCCCGGAGAAGTCCGACGCACAGCGGCATGACCTCGCCCGTGCCTCCTTCCGTCACCTGGGCATGGCCGCCTTCGAGGTGGGAGCCACCGCCTCCATGGACCGGCAGCTCGAGCGCCTGGTCCGCTGGTCGGACGAGGACCGGGGTGTCCTGGAGGAGGCGCTCGCAAGGGGCAAGGGAGTCGTCTTCGTCTCCGGGCACGTGGGCAACTGGGAGCTGCTGGCCCGGCGGGTGGCGCGGGCGGGCTACCCGAGCCAGAGCATCGCCAAGGAGACCACGGACCCGAGGCTCACCGCGCTCGTCGAGCGCTTCCGGGCGCTGGGTGGGGTGCGCAGCATCTGGCGGGGCCAGGAGGGGGCGGCGCGGGCGATGCTGCGCGCCCTCAAGGCGGGAGAAATCCTCGGGCTGCTCATCGACCAGGACACGAAGGTGCAGTCCGTCTTCGTGCCCTTCTTCGGCGAGCTGGCGGCCACGCCCCGGGCGGCGGCGGACCTGGCGCTGCGCACGGGTGCGGCGGTGGTGGTGGGCTTCTGCCAGCGCGAGGGCGACGGCTACCGGCTGTGGATGGAGGAAGTGCCCTGGCAGGCGAGCGAGGACCGGGAATCGGATGCGGTGGCGCTCACGGCCGCTCTCTCGCAGAGGATAGAAGCGGCCATCCGCCGGGCCCCCGAGCAATGGGTGTGGATGCATCAGCGTTGGAAGACCCGTCCCGCCACGCCAGCCCGATGATAGGAAGGGCCCCCGTGACACGTACCGTCCTCCTCCCGAGCCTCCTCGCCCTCCTGGCGGCCTGCGCCCCGAAGCAGACGCCCGGAGAGGGCTCCGCGCCGCCCGCCGTGGTGATGCACGGGGTGCGGCTGCGCTCGTACGAGGGCAGTACCCTGTCCATGACGGGTCAGGCCGAGCAGGCCACCTACCAGCGCAATGGCGACATCACCGCCTCCCAGGCGACGCTCCACATCCTGGGCAAGGGCCCGCCGGCGCCACAGGCCCCTCCGCGCGGCACGAAGCCCCCCGCGCGGAACAAAGGCGAGCAGGTGGATGTACCTCCGGTCGGCACGATGGTCCGCGCGAAGCTCATGGAAGGCAACCTCGGTACGCGACAGATGGTGGCCTCCGGAGACGTGGAGGTGCGCAGCGCCTCCGGGATGGTGGCGCGCACGCCCAGGGCCACCTATGACGGGGCGCGGCAAGCGGCGCAGGGCTCGGAGGGCGTGGTGGTGACGGGACCGGACTATCGCATCCAGGCGGATGCCTTCTCCCTGTCCTTCCCCGACGAGCGCTTCACCTTCGAGGGCTCGGTGCGCACCGTCCTGGGAGCCGCGCCGTGATCGAGTACCTCGTGACGGCCTTCTTCGTGGCCCAGCCGGTGACGGCGACCGCGCTCGAGACCAGCAGCACCCGCGCACCGGGCAAGACAGAGGCCCCGCGGCTGCGCAGCCCCGTGGAGATCTCCTCCAAGCGGGTGTCCGGCTCGCGCAACCAGGCCGTCTTCAAGGGCGACGTGGTGGTGAAGCACCAGACGTTGGACCTGCGGTGCGACGAGATGATCGCCTCCTACAACGGCCCGCGCGAGGTGACGCGCGTGGAGTGCGTGGGCAACGTGCGAGCGGTGGACGGCGACCGCACCGCCAAGGGCGAGCGAGCCGACTTCGACGTGCCCACGGGCGTGCTGGTGGTGACGGGCAACCCCGAGGCGGAGGACCCCACCACGCACCTGCGGGGCTCCGAGGTGCGCCTGACGACGGGCAGCAAGAGCTCCGAGTACCAGGTGGAGAACGCCGTCGTCACCCTCCAGTCGGCACCGCTGAAGCAGCCGCCGCGCAAGGGGGGTGGCAAGGACTCGGCTCCACAGCGCAACCCGGCGGAGATCTCCTCCAAGCGCGTGGTCGGCTCGCGCACCCAGGCCGTCTTCACGGGCGATGTGGTGGTGAAGCAGCGGACGTTGGATCTGCGGTGCGACAAGATGATCGCCCACTACAACGGCCCTCGGGAGGTGACACGCGCCGAGTGCGTGGGCAATGTCCGCGCGGTGGATGGAGACCGTACCGCCCGGGGCGCACGGGCCGACTTCGACGTGCCCACGGGCGTGCTGGTGGTGACGGGCAACCCCGAGGCGCGAGATCCCACCACGCACCTGCGGGGCTCCGAGGTGCGCATGACGGTGGGCAACTCGAATTTCGAGGTGAAGGACGCCGTCATCACCGTCGAGACGGCACCGCTCAAGGAGCAGCAGCAGCGGCGCAAGGACGGCGGCAAGGGCAACCCGGGCGCCAGGCCCGGCAGCACGGACGCGGGGGGCACGAAGCAGCCATGAAGGGGTGTTTGTTCGCCGAGGGTCTCGAGAAGGCCTTCCGCAAGCGCAGGGTGGTGCAGGGGGTGTCCTTCCACGTCTCCCAGGGAGAGGTGGTGGGGCTGCTCGGCCCCAATGGCGCCGGCAAGACGACGAGCTTCAACATGGTGGTGGGCCTGGTGCGGCCCGACGCCGGCCGGGTGCGTGTGGACGCCGAGGACCTCACCCACCTGCCCATGCACCGGCGCTCCCTGCGCGGGGTGGGCTACCTCCCCCAGGAGTCCTCCATCTTCCGCAAGCTCACCGTGAGCCAGAACTTCCTCTCCGTGCTGGAGCTGCAGAAGGACCTGTCCCGGGCCGCCCGGGAGAAGCGCGCCCGGGAGCTGCTGGAGGAGTTCGGCCTGGGCCACGTGGCCGAGTCGCTCGGAGAGACGCTCTCCGGAGGCGAGCGCCGCCGCGCCGAGATTGCCCGCTCCCTCATCCCCAACCCCCGCTTCATCCTCTTCGACGAGCCCTTCGCCGGCGTGGACCCCATCAACGTGGGGGACCTCCAGCAGCAGATTGCCCACCTGAAGTCCCGGGGCCTGGGCGTCCTCATCACCGACCACAACGTCCAGGAGACCCTGGGCATCTGCGACCGGGCCTACATCATCGCACAGGGGCAAATCCTGGAGGAGGGCACGCCGGCGCAGATTGCCTCCTCGTCCCGGGCCCGAGCGGTGTACCTGGGCGATCGATTCCGCTTGCAGTCGGTTTGAGGGCCGAAAAACCGGCGTGGGGGCCCTCTCGAGGCCCCGCCGGACCCCCTCCCGAAGGTCCTCCCGCTCGTCCATTGTTGAACGTCTTGCGAGCGGGCGAGACAGTGCAAGTACCTGGAATAAAAGAAGAATTTGACATGGTGCAAAGTGCGGGCCGGACTCTCGGACACTGGACGAAGTCAGGGGGCCTTGCTACTTTGGCACGGTCCTTGATGGCGGATCGCCGTCGAGTCGAGTGTTGAAACGGGCGGGAGACAGAGAATGGCGATGGAACTCAAGCAGAGCCTGAAGCTTTCGCAGCAGCTGGTGATGACGCCCCAGCTGCAGCAGGCCATCAAGCTGCTGCAACTCTCTCGGATGGAGCTGCTGGAGCAGGTCCGCGAGGAGATGGACCAGAACCCACTCCTGGAACAGCCCGACGAGACGCCCTACGGGGACGTGGCGGAGAAGGAGCCGGGGGAGGCGTCCCTGGAAGCCGCGAACACGGAAATCCCCGCGGGCGTGGAATCCCGGACTCCGGACGCGGCGCCCGAGTTCAAGGCGGATGGGGACGGCCCGCCGGAGATCGACTGGGAGGCCTACCTCAACAGCTACCAGTTCAACGAGCCGACGACTGCCTCCAACCGGGGCAACGTGGCGACCGAGGACCTGCCCTCCTTCGAGGCCAACCTGGTGGAGAAGGAGGACCTGGTCGATCACCTCCAGGAGCAGCTCGGGACGCTGCGGCTCAATGACGCCGAGCGGCGCATCGGCATGCTCATCCTCGGCAACCTGGACCATGACGGGTACCTGACGCTGGAGGAGGTGGAGGGAGATCCGCTCATCCGCCTGGCCAACGAGGCGGACGTGCCCATGTCGGTGGCGGAGCGGACGCTGCGGCGCATCCAGAATCTGGAGCCCAAGGGCTGCGCCGCGAGGGACTTGCAGGAGTGCCTGCTCATCCAGGTGGCGGCGTTGAAGGACAAGCACGCGCCGCTGCTGGGCCTCATCATCAAGCGGCACATGAAGTACCTGGAGAGCAAGAACCTTCCGGCCATCGCGAAGGACCTGAAGGTGACGCTCGAGGAGGTGGTGGAGGCCTCCAAGCTGCTGCCGAAGTTGGATCCGAAGCCGGGCCGCAACTTCAGCGGGGACGACGCGCAGTACATCACCCCGGACGTGTTCGTCTACAAGCTGGGCGACGACGAGTACACGGTGGTGCTCAACGACGACGGCCTGTCGAAGCTGAGGATTTCGGGCACGTACCGCAACGCGCTGAAGAATGGCGGGGTGGGGCCGGGGCAGACGAAGGAGTTCATCCAGGAGAAGCTGCGCAGCGCGCAGTGGCTCATCCGCTCCATCCACCAGCGCCAGCGCACCATCTACAAGGTCACCGAGAGCATCGTGAAGTTCCAGCGGGACTTCCTGGACAAGGGCATTGCGCACCTCAGGCCGCTCATCCTCCGGGACGTGGCCGAGGACATCGGCATGCACGAGTCCACGGTGTCGCGCGTGACGACGAACAAGTACGTGCACACGCCGCAGGGCATCTTCGAGCTGAAGTACTTCTTCAACTCGTCGATTGCTCGCGTGTCCGGTGAGGACACGGCCAGCGAGGCGGTGAAGCACCACATCAAGCAGCTCGTGTCGCAGGAAGATACGCGCAATCCGTACTCGGACCAGAAGATCGTCGAGTTGCTCAAGGCGCAAGGGACGGAGATCGCCCGGCGCACGGTGGCCAAGTACCGCGAGGTGCTGGGCATCCTCCCGAGCAGCAAGCGCAAGCGCTACTTCTGAGTGCCTGGCCTCCAGCCCTTTCTCGAGAGGCCATGAGCACCGAGACCGAGCCCATCCTCTACCGTGAGCTCACGCCGCTCGTCGTCCCTCCCGTGACCCTGGAGGGACAGGCGGTGCGCCTGGAGCCGCTGGCGATGAGCCATGCACCCGCGCTGGCGGCCGTGGCCGAGCCGGACATCTTCGAGTTCTTCAATGTGGTGCTGCGCACGCCGAAGGACGTGGAGACGTACATCTCCGATGCGCTGGAAGCGGCGGGACGCGGCGTGGAGTGCCCCTTCGTCATCATCGACAAGGAGACGGGCACGCCGGTGGGCAGCACGCGCTACCTGGACATCCAACGCAAGCACCGCACGCTGGAGATCGGCAGCACGTGGCTGGCGAAGCGGGTGTGGCGCTCGCGGGTGAACACCGAGTGCAAGTACCTGCTGCTGCGGCATGCCTTCGAGGAGCTGAAGGTGATGCGGGTGCAGCTCAAGACGGACCGGCGCAACACGCGCTCGCGGGCGGCCATCGAGCGCATTGGCGCGCGCTTCGAGGGCATCCTCCGTCACCACATGCTGGTGCGCGGAGGCGTGGTTCGCGACTCGGCCTACTACGGCCTTATCGACAGTGACTGGCCCGAGGCGAAGGCCCGGCTGGAGGCGATGCTGGCCGGGCGCTGAGCACGCTTCAGTCCCGCATCGCGCGCTCGAGAGCATCCTCCAACCGGCTCACCCCGATGGAAGGCAGATAGAGGCCTTCCGCTCTCTGCCGGCCCGCGCGTCCCAGGGCCTGCCTCGCACCGGAGTCGGTCACCCAGCGCGCGAGCACCTCGGCGACCGCGTCCGCCCGTGGTTGCACCCGCGCCCCACACGTCTCGTCGACGATCTCCCGCGCCCCGCCCATGTCCGTCGTCAGCACGGGCAGGCCCGCGTACATCGCCTCGACGAAGACGATGCCGAAGCCCTCGGGCACGACGTTGGGGTGGCAGAACACGTCCGCTCCCGTGAACAGCCGGGGGAGGTCGGGGCGCTGGCCGAGGAAGCGCACGCGCTCCGTCAGTCCGTATTCCGCCACCTGCGCCCGCAAGCGCTCCAGATAAGACTGCTCCTCCGGGCGCTGGACGCCACCCGCCAGCCAGCACTCCCAGGCCGCGTCACGTCCGAGCCTCGCGAGCGCCTCCACCAGGAGCGCGTGCCCCTTACCCGGCTCCATCCGGCTCACCTGGAGGATGACCGTTGTCCCCTCGGAGACACCCAGCTCCTGGCGGACGGCCTGACGCACTCCGGGTTCCTTCGGAATGCGGTCCTCGACCGGGCAGCCGGCGACGAGCGGCGTGAGCCGGGGCACCAGCGCGGACGCGGAGGCGGCCGTGAACGCGGAGTTGGCCAGCAGGGCCCGAGGTGGGAACCGGGCCATCAGCCTGTCCAGCGGGTTGCGCGGGTCCATCTGCCCGTGCACGAAGAGCGCCTGCCGTTGGCCGAGCAGCGCCGGGGCCGCGACGAGCTTCAGCCACGTGGAGTGGGTGAGCACCAGGTCCGGGCGCCACGTGGTCAGCAGCCGGTTCAGCCGGAGCTGGGGGCCGATGAGCGTCCACGGCCGCCCCAGCCGTGCCGGGCCGAGCACCTCCACGTCGGCTCCCGCCTCCCGCAGCTCCGAGGCCAGACGGCCCTCGAAGAACAGCGCGAAGCGGTGCTTCAGCCGCCGGGGCGCGCGCGCCAGCGTGACGAGGAATGTCTCCACGCCTCCGTACAGGTTTCCCGCTGCCAGATGGAGCACACGCCCGGCCACATCGCCTCCTCGCTGTCTCGTCCTCGCGCATCCCCGAGGGCACCGGGGCGACGCGGCTCATCCGCTTCCCGATGTTCGCCTCGTGCGCAAGACGCATCAAGGTCCGAAGGGCGCGCTCTCTCGAGGGAGCGGGCGCGGCATGGGATGGACGCGCTCGCCCGGCTGCCAGGCGGGAGGCAGGGGAGTGCATCGCGAAACAGGCCCTTCCCGAGCGTGGTGGTAGGGTGCGCCCGATGGCTTCCGCTTCGTCTCTCCGATTCGTCATGGGCGCGCTCGCCGCGCTGGGGCTCCTCGCTGGTTGTGGCCGCACCGTGGCCCAGCCCGTCACCCTCGCGGACCTGAAGGGCCGCACCCTCCAATTCACCCTCACGGACGTGGACTCCCTGGAACGGGACTCGTCCGTCGGCGCGTACCGCTTCACCCTCAAGTTCTCCGCCGACGCCTGTGCCCGGCTGGCCGACGGCGTCACCGCCACCTTCAATGGCCAGCCCATGAAGCTGGATCCCGGCGGCGTCCCGGACACGGGTGTTGGCGGGCGCGAGGTGTGCGAGCCCCCGAGCGCCACCTTCGACTTCGATCCCTCGCAGTGGAACAACGAGCCCACCGAGGACATCCGCATCATCCTCCAGGATGACACCCACTCGGTGCTGCTCGTCCTCCAGGATGCCAAGGCCAAGCGGCGCTTCCTGCGCAGCGGCGGCACCCCGGGCTCGCTGCGGCGCGGACAGACCCAGACGTACGTGTGGCTGCCCGAGACCGACACCCTCTCGGCGCCCGCGCAGGTGACCCTCATCCACAAGAACAGCGGCGCCGTAGCTGGCCTCTCCGTGGAGCAGGAGGGCAACGCTGCGAACTTCCTCGTCCCGAGCGGCACAGTCGAGGGTCAGTACATCCTTCGCTTGAGTGGCACCGCCGCCGCGCAGGTGCTCACCTGCGACGGCGTGGCTGGCTGCCAGGGAGGCCTCTTCCACTCCGAGGACGTCGAGGTCTCCGTCACGCCCTGAGGTCGCCCGCCGTCCTGGCTCACGCCGCGGTGACGGGGTGGCTCGACGCCGGGCGTCGCTGACCACCTCCGTCACCGCTTCGGTGCGTGTGCCGTCCAGCTCCGTGCTACGGCGCCGAGAGCCCGCCGATGATGGTCGTCAGGGAGCTCCGCAGCTCGGTCCCGTTGTTCGCACGATAGAACCCACCCTGGCCCGCCTTCGCTATGCTCTGGAGCATGGGGCTGTGAGTTCCGTAGCCAACGACGAACGTCCGCACGGACTCGCTGCCCTCGATGTCGCCGCGCAGGTCCATGTGTGACAGGAAGAAGGCCACGTCATCCATGAAGTTCTTGTTGCCCACGCCCAGACCGTGCGGCCAGTTGTAGTCGGTGTAGTCGCAGTCCGCCTGGGTGTACGTCCCGCTGGCCGGGGGATACTTCACGGCCTCGTTGCAATAGTTGATGCCGCCCACGTCTGGGTTGTGCTCGGGGTCGGTCGGGTTGAACCGGACCAGCGAGCCATCCGGGTGCCTGGCGCCCTGGGCCTTGAGCAGCTCCATCATCCGGGTGATGGGCACCGAGTTGTCCTCGTAACGGGGCGTTCCTCCAGTCACCACGACGACGGCGGTGCTCTGGTTGTCGAAGCAGATGGACTTGTCATCGCTCTCGGAGGGCTCCCAGGGCTGGCCCGGCAGGTAGATTCCGCGCTCCTCATCGACATAGGGAGCCTTGAGCCACTCGTCGGGAGCGGCGGCCCAGGTCGCACCGGGTTGGCCCGTGTAGGGATTGTCATACGTGCCACCGTCGCAGCACCCCGGCCAGCCCCAGCTCGGATTGATGGGCTGCGCGAACCAGCTCCCCCACCGGTTGTCCTGTGTCTGCGAGGAGAAGTAGCCGCCCAGGCCGAACAATGCCTCACCGATATGGCGATCCTGGTTGCGGAACTGGATCTGGTTGACGGCCTGCTTCAGGCCGGCACGGTCGAGCGCCGACTCATTGATGGCAGGGGTGGAGTCGGTGCAGCTCGGGCTCATCCCCTTGAGGAGCTCCGGCGGATCAAACCATCCCTGGTCCCTTCCGAGCGTGGCCACCCCCATGCGCACGTTGGACGCCTGCGCGATGGCGTCCTTGGTGGCCTTGCGTGCCACCACGAACTTGGGAGGACGCACGTTGAGAACGCGGCCGCTGATGACCCACTTGCGGAACGCCTCGGGCGGAAGCGGCGGATCGCCGGGATTCTGTGTCGGGCCGTTGAGACCGGGCTCGGTCAGCGCGGAGACCACCGGACCGCGCCACCAGCCCTTGGTCTGCAGACACGCCATGCACTCATTCATCATGGGCGAGTCGAAGTACGCGCCCTTCCAGTTGGTGACGGTATAGCAAGCCGTCAGCACGTCGCCGTGGGAGTTCAACGCATTGAAGAAGCTGGAGAGTGAGTACGGGTATTCCTCCGTCTGCCAGGCCAGACGCCGTCCCCTCGAATGATAGAATTTATCCGGCTCGAAGAATTTCGAACCCAGAGTGGGATCGTCATCGACGCTGATGGAGCCATTCTTCGCCGGATCCGAGCTGTCCTTGTCGAACCAGCTCATCGCGGCGACCAGCGCCGGATCCGAGCAGCCCGTGTTGATGTTGTATCCGGCAGGCCCGTCCCCTCCGAGATCTCCGGGCGCGGCATCCTCGGGGGTGGGGTAGTAGCCGGGCGTGAAGGCCTCGGGGAGATACTCGGAGTACTCCTGCATGGAGGCGTTGTTGTCCACCAGGAACATGACGTTGGCGGGAGGCCCCCCTTCCGCCCGGCCGGCGGCGGGGAGCAGCCCCGAGATGCCAGCAGCCATGATTCCCACCGTCAATCCCAGCCGTTGTCTGGGCAATCGCCTCGAAGAACCTCTACCTGTACCGGAATCACTGTGCATGGCGTGGCCTCCTGCATGTCAAACCGCAACGACATGAGCTCGAACGGCTTTTGATGCCTTTTCATTGATACATCAATGAACGTTCAAATCCAATGCTCTCGTTGGGGATGGATGTTCTTTCCATGGATGACGCGGTGCGCGTGGAAAGGCATTACCAGTGGGTGAGAATTTGAAATCCCGAGGACATGCTGGGACGTGTGTCCATGGGCAGATATGTCGCATTTCCGCGCGGTGTCTCGCTGTGAGTCAAAGACATCCAATAAAAGGAACGACGAGGCGAGTACGCAAAACCCGGTAGGCGACGGCAACCTCCATCTGCTTGCTCGCACGACACGCTGGCGTCAGCGCACCTGCTAACCGTCGCGACGACATTGGGGGGGCAGATGAGGCTCGCCAGTTCGCCAACCCTGAACCACACGAAGTGCGCGAGAACCACAAAACCGAGGCAGGCTCATCCCGGAGCAGTGCGATGGGGATGGACATGTCCACCGTGGGCATTTCGACTGCGGGCGCCTCTGCTCAGGGTCCTCGTCAGAAGGTCATGCGGCCATACCGCGATTTCTCATGCTCGACGGCATGTGCCAGGAAGCGCGTACGCGTCGCGGCGCCGGGCAGCAGGCCGCCCAGCGCTCCGCCCTCATCTTCTGCTTTCCGGAACCCGGCTCCCGTAAGTCTTACCGACCCGCGGGCCCGGGTCTCTCCTCGCGGCTCGGTAAGCTCTTGAAATCACACGTGTTTGCCTGTGCGTCGCCGCTGGCACGCGGGATGCTCTATCGCCTTCGCGTGAAGGCAGCGGGGCAGGACGGGTGAGGCGGTCGGGAGTGGCGGGTCGGGGTGGGGCGGGCTGGGGAAGTACGTCGGGTCGGTCGGGGTCGGATGGGGCTGGGGCAGGACGAAGGGTCGGGTGTTTTTCGGGGCGGGTCGGTCGGGGGTGGGGCAGGACGAAGGGTTGGGGTGGGTGGCGGGTCGGTCGGGTTGCGCAGTGACGAAAGGGTGGGGGTTGTTGGGGTGGCAGTGGGGAAGCGGGTTGGGGAGGAGTCGCATGGGGGCGGCTCCTCCCCGTTGTTTTTTTCCGGGTCACCACGCCGCGCGCTCGAGCCGGCTTCCCCGTGCTTCATCTCGCGGCGGCGAAGGCGATGATGAGCGCCACGAGCACCGGCAGGAGCAAGAGCGCCAGCAGGAGCCATGCGGAGCGGTGGGCGAAGTTGAGGGTCCAGCCGACTCCGCTGAGCTTCGGGACGAGGAGCCGAGGGTCCTCGGGGTTGCGGTAGAGCAACGGGCCGTATCCCTTGGGCAGGGACTCCCCCTTCGCGGTCATCTCGCGCACCGCGGAGGCAAGTCCGAGCCCTCCCGCCACCAGCGCCAGCACGATGGAACCGAGAATCATTCCCAGGATGAGCCGCGGCGAGGGCGGTGTGGACGAGGGCAGAAGCACCGTGACGGCGGCGATGGATGCCACCACCGCGATGGACACCCATCGCACGAAGTTTCCATAGGCGCGCGCCAGCCGGGGCATCCGCCGGGCCCGTGTGATGCGCTCGGTGAGCTCGGCGATGAGCTCGAGGAAGACGGCGAGGGCCGCCGCGAACAGGAGTGGTCCGAAGACCCCACCGAAGGTCTTCGATGCATAGCCGTTCGGTACGCCCCCGGGCCCCCAGTGAATCACCCACCGCTCGGGCAGCGAGTCCCACCGGCTGGCGAGCCACGCGGCGGCACCCGCGAGAATGGCAAATGGGATGAAGCGCATGAGGGTCTCATTCCTATCGGGAACGTCTCAGGATGGAGTCCAGCCCGCCCACGCGGCGTCAGGCCAGCCCGCTCTCGAGCTGCGCCACGAGCATCTGCAGGGCGGAGCGCTCCGCGTCGGCCAGGCGCCCCTTTCCGTCGCACCGCCGCAGGAGCCCCTCCGCCGTCTGGCGGGCCGCGGCGGCCAGGGGTGACAGAGGCTCGAGCGACTGGGTGAGCGCGATGACGGAGCGCAACGTCGACGCGTCATCGCGCACGCCCGAGAGGAAACGGACGCTCGGCTCTGGCCGCGCACACGCCTCGCGGACGAGCCGCTCCAGCCACCGCGCCGTGGCCTGGATCTTCGGGTAGTCGAGCTTGTCCGGCGTGTCCTCGGGCGTGTGGTAGTGGCGCCAGCGCCCGTTGGTGAGGAAGAGGAATGGCACCTCGCGGCGCCAGAAGCCCCAGTAGTCCGAGAGCGGAGGGATGGTCTCGGCATCGAACCGGCGGATGATGAGTCCCGGTTCGCTTCGGGCCAGCCGGTCCACCAGCACGCCCGTTCCCTCGCTCCGCTCCGCCCCGAGTGCGAACACGGATCGGCGCACGTCGTCCGGTGCCTCGTCGGGTCCCACCGCGTGGCCGACCAGGTCCATGCACACCATCAGATCGATCGTGTCGAGCGGAACGGTGGGGTGGCGGGCGAAGTATTCCGAACCCATGGCTTCCGTCTGGAAGTGAGGCATCTCCTCGCTATCGAACGCGGCGAAGAGGACGCCACGCCCCTTGGGCGGACGGCTCCGCAGCGCCTGGGCCACGTCCAGGAGGATGGCCACGGCCGCCGCGTTGTCGTCCGCGCCGTGGAAGATGTGTTTGCCCGATTGGCCCACGTGGTCGTAGTGGGCCGCGACGAGCACCCACCGGTCCTGGTCGCCCCGGAGCGGCGCGAGCACGTTGGCTCCGGAGCAGCCGGGGACGGGTTGCTCCACGGGCTCGAGTCCGGCTTCGCGGAACGCCTCCAAGACGAGGGCGCGGGCCGCCCGTCCCCCCGCGCTTCCGGGCTCGCGGCCGGCACACTGTTCTGAACAGAGACTCTCGATGAATGCCCTGAGTGTCTTCATGCGGGCGGATCCTATGCCATCCGAAGCAGCGCCAGGGTGAGCCCGCCAAAGCATCGTGGGGAAAGAGGCACCTCCGGACGCATTTTCCCGCGACTGGTCCGATGGTCGGACCAGTCCGCGCGGTGTGTGGCCGGAGGCTGGCGAACTCCGGAAATGATCCGCGTCGGCGGGTGTTGGGGGCCCCGCTGTTTCCGTCCTCCGTGTCCGGGCTTCTCCGGGCCGAAAGCGAGTCCCTCGTGCTTCGTTCTCCTCGTGCCTCTCTCCTTGCCGCGCTCGCCCTCTTGTCCGCGCCCGCCGCCCGCGCCGATGTACCCACCTTGGATGGAAGGAGCTGGTGGAAGCACGTGGAGTTCCTCGCCAGCGATGAGCTGCAGGGCCGCGAGACGGGCAGTGAGGGCTACCGCAAGGCCGCGGCCTATGTCGCCGAGCAGCTCGCGGCCGCGGGTGTGAAGCCGGGTGCTGGCGAGGGCTACCTTCAAGAGATGGCCCTGGTGTCGCGCCGGCTGGTGGAGGAACGCTCGCGTCTGGCGCTGGTTCGAGGCGGCAAGCAGACGCCGCTCGTCCTGGGTGAGGACGCCATCATCTCCAGCCGCATGGGCGAGCCGGGTGCTGTCGACGCGCCGATGGTGTTCGTGGGCTACGGCCTCTCCATCCCCGACGCGGGATACGACGACCTCGCGGGGGTGGACCTGAAGGGGAAGGTCGCCGTCATCCTCCAGGGCGGCCCCGAGAAGATCTCCGGCGCCCTGCGCGCCCACCATGGCTCCTCGAGCGAACGGGCGAAGGCCCTGCGAAAGGCGGGGGCGGTGGGCGTCATCCTGGTGCAGTCGCCCAAGCTCGTGGAGGTGCCCTGGGAGCGCTCGGCGAAGGCGCGCAAGATGCCCTCGATGATGTTCGCCGACCCGTCCCTCAATGATGACCAGGGATTGAAGGTGAGCGCTGTCATCAACATGGCGCGCGCCCAGAAGCTGTTCGCGGGCGCTCCACACACCTACGAGGAGGTGGTCGCCCTGTCGAACGCGGACAAGCCCCTGCCCAGGTTCGAGCTGCCCTCGCGCCTGAAGGCCGAGCTCGCCTTCGAGACCTCGCCGGTGAAGGCATCCAACGTGGTGGGCGTGCTGCCCGGGAGCGATCCCAAGCTCGCGGGCGAGTACGTGGTTCTCTCCGCGCACCTGGACCACGTGGGCGTGGGCGAGCCCATCAATGGAGACGGCATCTACAACGGCGCCATGGACAATGCCTCGGGCGTGGCGGCGTTGCTCGAGGTGGCGAAGGTCCTCCAGGCCTCGGAGACGAAGCCCCGGCGCTCGGTGCTCTTCGCCCTGGTGGCGGGCGAGGAGAAGGGACTGCTGGGGTCGAAGTATTTCGCGGCCCGCCCCACGGTGCCGGCGGAGGGCCTGGTGGCGGATCTCAACCTGGACATGTTCCTGCCGCTCATGCCCTTCACCCACGTGATGTCCCAGGGGCTCGACGAGTCCACCCTCGGTGCTTCACTGAGGCAGGTGGCCGCCGGCCACGGGGTGATGGTGCAGGCGGACCCCCAGCCCAACCGCATGGGCTTCGTGCGCAGCGACCAGTACTCCTTCATCCGCGAGGGCGTGCCGGCACTGGCCTTCAAGTTCGGCTTCGAGCCGGGCTCGAAGGAGGAGCTGCTCCAGAAGCAGTGGTATCGCGAGCGCTACCACGCCCCGGCGGATGATCTGTCGCAGCCGGTGGACAAGGAGGGCGCGGCGAAGTTCGTGCGGATGCTCGCGGAGCTCGCCCGCACCGTGGCGGACGCGCCCGAGCGCCCGCGCTGGAACGAGAGCAGCTTCTTCCGCCGGTTCGCCAAGACGGCGGAGAAGGGAGGCGAGCCGGGTGTCCGGCCGTAACAGGTGGCGATCTTCCCGTAGAAGTTCGTGGTCAGGTTCTTGTACGTGTCCAGCGCGGTCCACGGCTTCAAGAATCCATTCGAGGAGGGAAGCATGGAGCTACACGTAGGCAGGTTGTTCGATCACGTCCACCTGCGCGTCCAGGATGTGGAGGCGAGCAAGCGCTTCTACCGGAGCGTCCTGGCGGTCTTCGGGATTCCCCTGGGCGGCGAGGGCGCCGATTGGTTCTGGGCCGACGAGCTCTACATCAGCCACGGTGACGCTCCCACCCAGCGGGTGCACCTCGCCTTCCAGGCGCCCGATCGCGAGACGGTGCACCGCTTCCACGCCGCGGCGCTGGCGGCGGGAGGCCGCGACAACGGTGGTCCTGGCGAGCGGCACTACCATCCCGGCTACTACGCGGCGTTCGTCCTGGACCCGGATGGAAACAACATCGAGGCCGTACACCATGGCCCCGCGAAGCGCTCGGCCGCGTCGGTCGTCATCACCACCCCATAGCGGCGCGTGTGATGGGCGGCACCCCGGACGATGTGCCGGGGGCCCGGCTGGCCGCCATGACTCGCGGGATTCCCACGGTCAGCGGTTGCATGCATGCACCCCCGTCGCGGGGTGCACACCTTCATGGCATGAATGCGACCCAGGCACTGCACGAGGTCGGCCAGAGCATCTGGCTGGATGCCATCGCCCGCGAGATGCTCGATTCAGGTCGGCTGAAGCACTACGTCACCGACCTGTTCGTCACCGGGCTCACGTCCAACCCCACCATCTTCGACCATGCCACCCGTCACGGGCACGACTATGACGCCTCCATCGCCCGGGCGGCCGAGAGAGGCCTGAGTGCCGAGCAGATCTTCTTCCGCCTGGCGCTGGAGGACCTCACGCTAGCGGCGGCGCTCTTCCAGCCCGCCCACCAGCGCACCGGGGGCCAGGACGGCTGGGTGTCCCTGGAGGTCTCCCCGCTGCTGGCCTTCAAGGAGGCGGCGCTGTCGGTCGAGCAGGCCATCACCCTGCACGCCCAGGCCGCTCTGCCCAACCTCTTCATCAAGATTCCCGGCACGCCCACGGGCCTGCGCGCCATCGAGGAGTCCATCTTCGCCGGGGTGCCCATCAACGTGACGCTGCTCTTCTCCATGGAGCAGTACCTGGCGTCGGCGGATGCGTACATGAAAGGCATCGAGCGGCGGCTGGAGGCGGGCCGTTCGCCGGAGGTGCAGTCGGTGGCCTCGATCTTCATCAGCCGGTGGGACAAGGCGGTGGAGGGGCAGGTCCCCGATTCGTTGCGCAACCGGCTGGGCATCGCGGTGGGCGAGCGCAGCTACCGGGCCTACTGCGAGCTGCGCGAGAGCGCGCGCGTCCGCCGGTTGGTATCCGAGGGAGCGCCCGTGCAGAAGCTGCTGTTCGCGAGCACCGGTACCAAGGACCCCAACGCGTCGGACACCCTGTACGTGGAGGCGCTCATCGCGCCGGACACCATCGACACCATGCCGGAGAAGACCCTGCTGGCGTTCGCGGAGCACGGGAAGGTGGGGCCGTTGCTCACGCCCGAGGAGTGGGAGTGCGACGAGGTGCTGGAGGAGTTCGAGACCGCGGGCGTGGACGTGGACGGACTGGCCACGCAGCTCCAGCGCGAGGGCGCGGACGCCTTCGTGAAGTCCTGGGTCTCGCTGCTGGCCCACATCGCCGAGAAGAGTGATGAGTTGAGGGTGGGACATCCAGACCTGAGATGAGTAGGGTCGGCTGCCATGTCCGCACCCGACGAGAGTGACGTCGTCCGCTTCAAGCGGCTGGCCGCCGAGCGCGCGGTGGAATCCATCCAGCCGGGCATGGTGGTGGGGCTTGGCACGGGCAGCACCGCGGCCTTCGTGGTGCGCCGGCTGGCCGTCCTGCGCCGCGAGGGGACGCTGACGGACGTGGTGGGCGTGCCCACGTCCGTGGAGACGGAGGCGCTGGCGCGCTCGTTGGATGTGCCTCTCACCACCTTGGAGGAGCACCCGGTGTTGGACCTCACCATCGACGGAGCGGACGAGGTGGACCCGCGGCTGCGCCTCATCAAGGGCGGGGGAGGGGCGATGCTGCGCGAGAAGATCGTCGCCCAGGCGAGCCGGCGGGTGCTCATCGTGGTGGACGCGGGGAAGCTGTCGCCCCAGCTTGGGACTCGCGCGCCGGTGCCGGTGGAGGTGCTGCCCTTCGGCTGGCGCTCGCAGGCCCTCTTCCTGGAAGGACTGGGCGCGCGCATTACCCGGCGGGAGGGCCCCGATGGAGCGCCCTACCGGACCAACCAGGGCAACTTCGTCCTCGACTGCGCCTTCGGTCCCATCGAGCGTCCGGAGGAGCTGGCCGCGCGGCTGGAGGCGAGGGCCGGCATCCTGGAGCATGGCCTGTTCATCGGTCTGACCTCCGAGCTGGTGGTGGCCGGCCCGGGAGGTGTGGAGCACCGCCGTCCCGGGTGAGCGAGCAGCCAGCACGGCGCTCTCCTGTCCGGCTGACCCCTCGGCCCCACCCGCCCGGATGCTTACTTGATGAGGAGTCCAACCCGAGGGTTCCTCACATGACCATTGAAACACTTCTCATCTGGCTCTTCGTCGGCCTCATCGCGGGCTGGCTTGCTTCAGCGGTGGTGGGCGGCGGTTATGGACTTGTCGGAGATATCGTCATCGGTATCGTCGGCGCGTTCCTGGGCGGCTGGCTCTTCCGGGCGCTCGGAGCCACCTCGCCCGGAGGTGGCATCGTCGGCACCATCATCGTGGCCTTCATCGGAGCGTGCGTCCTGCTACTCATCCTGAGAGCCATCCACCGGACGAGATACCGCTCCGTATAGGCCGACGGCTGGGGCGACACCGATTTTCAATTTCGTGACAATCGGGGTAGACGTCCCGGCATGAACGTCGTCACAGCGCCAGCACCCTCCCGAACGTGGCCCATGGCGCTCCGGGTGACGCTGGCGCTGGGCTTTCGGGCCACGTGCTACGCGGTGATGCTCTGGATGGCGCTGCTCGCCGAGGCGCGTCCGGCCCCGCGGCTGCCGGACCTGGTGCTGGCGCACGTGCCGTATGTGCCGTGGGTGGATCGCTGGAACTACGCGCTGTGGACGCTCGCGTACCTGCCGGTGGCCCTGCTGCTTCTCAAGGAGGATGCCTCGCGCTTCTGCCGCTACACGGTGGCGAGCGGAGTGCTGGCGCTGCTGCGAGGGCTCTGCATCCTCGCCACGGGCTTGGGGCCGGTGAATGGTGCGGACGTCAACGCGGGGATGGACGCGGCCTCACGGATGCGGGCCTTCTTCCAGCTCGTGTCCCCGGTGGACGTGCTGGGCGCCAACACGCCGCACACGTACCTCACCAAGGACCTCTTCTTCTCCGGACACACGGCCACCACCTTCCTGCTCCTGCTCTACGTCTGGCGCTTCCAGGGTCTGCGGGCGGTGATGCTCATGGGGCACGTGCTGGTGGTGGCGAGCGTCTTCCTGTCGCACCTGCACTACACCATCGACGTCATCGGCGCGTACGCCATCACCTTCACCGTCTTCTCCCTCTTCGAGGGCAACCCGCGGGCGCTCCTCGCGGGCGAGCCCGTGCCCGACGGAGGGGTCAGCCGGGCTCGGGCATCGTGAGGCCCTTCACGCGGTGGAGGTTCGCCCCGTGGAAGGTCGCGCCGGTGAGGGTGGCGGCCGAGAAGGTCGCGCGCTCGAGGTTGGCGTTGTCGAAGCAGGCATTCGTCAGGTTGGCCCGCTCGAACTGAACCCGCTCGAGGTTGGCGTCCCGGAAGTTGGCGCCCTCGAGGAGGGCGTCGCGCAGGTCCGCCTTCTCGACGTTGGCGGAGCGGAGGTCCGCTCGCGTCAGGTTCGCGCCATCGAGGTCGACGCCCTCCAGGTTGGAGCGCCGGAGGTTCACACGGGACAGGTTGGCCTCGCTCAGGCGGGCATCCTCCAGGTTGCAGCCCTCCAGGTTGGCGCCCTCCAGGTTCGCGCGGGCCAGGTCCGAGCCCTCGAAGTTCGCGCCCTGCGCGCTGATGCCCACGAGGTTGGCGCCGACGAGCCGCGCGTCCTCCAGGTTGCAGCCCTCGAGGTTCGCACCCGCCAGGACGACCTCGCGCATGTCGGTGTGCTCCAGGTTGGCGCCGCGCAGGTTGGCGTCGTGGAGGTTGGCCCCGTCCAGGTTGACGTTCTCCAGGTTGGCGCCGCGCAGGTTGGCGTTGCGCAGGCTCACCTGCCGCAGGTTCAGGTCCTCCAGGTCCGCTCCGGAGAGGTCCGCCCCGTCGAGCACGGCCCGGGTGAGATCGACCTGGGCCTCGCCGGCCGCCTCGAGGGCCTCGCGCAGGTCCCCGTCGAAACTGAAGAGCTCCGCCCCTTCCTTGTTCTTGATCTGCGTCCTCATCGCTCGTTCTCCCGTGAAGTGACGCGCGCCAATGTACGGAGCGGCCCCGGGCGCCGGTATCACCCGGAACGCCGGAAAGCATGACCAAGCGTGCCATAATCCATGTCCCGTGGCGCGCACGCGCAAAGAGACTCCGTTCCAGTCCGGGCTCGTCCCGGCGCTCGTCCGCTTCGTGCGCTCGCACGGGGGCGACGCGGAGCTGCTCGTCCACCGCTTCGGCTTTTCGGCGGGGGTGGAGGAGCATACGGACGCGCCCCTCACCGCGGTGGACTTCGGGCAACTGCTGGAGGCCGCTTCGGGTGAGCTGGACGACCCATTCCTCTCCCTGCGGCTGCCGGCGGAGCTGGCACCGCGCACCTACGGGCTGGCCGAGCTGGCGATGCGCGCGAGCCCCACGGTGCGCGAGGCGTTGCAGCGGATGGTGCGCTACGGCCCGCTGGAGAACGACCGGCTCGTCCTCGCGCTGGAGGAGCGCGGAGAGCACGTGGCGTTCACCTGCCGCATCTCCGGACATCCCCGGGGGCTGACCCGGCACGCGCACGAGTACGTGCTCGCCTCGGTGCTCACGCACGCACGCACGTTGACGGGGCTTCCGGTGGCGCCACGGGCGGTGTGGTTCATCCATGCGCGTCCGAGGCTCGTGGAGCCCCTGCACCGCTTCTTCGGCACGAAGGAGGTCGACTTCGGCCGCGCGGAGTGCGGCCTGTTGTTCGACGCGGCGTGGATGGGGGCCCGGTTGACCACCGCGGATCCGCGCCTGCTCGCGACGGCCGAGCAGTTCGCGGACACGGCCTTGCGTGCACGCGCTCCGGTGGAGGACTTCACCGCCACCGTGGCCGTGCGCATGGAGGAGGCGCTCGAGTCCGGGGTGGACGCGGAGGTCATCGCCGCGCGGCTGCACATGAGCAAGCGCACGCTCCAGCGCCGGCTCGAGGAAGCTGGCATCTCCTTCCAGGAGCTGGTGGACCGGGTGCGCGCGGAGAAGGCACGGACGCTCCTGCGCGACGAGCAGCTCGAGCTGGCCGACGTGGCCTTCCGGCTGGGCTTCTCGGATGTGAGTAGCTTCAGCCGCTCGTTCCGGCGCTGGACGGGCGTGTCTCCCGGCCGCTACCGGCTGTTGAAGCAGCCCCAACCGCCCGAGCCCTGACGCTCAGGCGCTCCCGCGCAGCAGCGAGGCGGCCACGCGCAGCAGCTCCGCCGGCTCGAGCGGTTTGGCCACGTGCGCATCGAAGCCCGCCCGTAGCGCCGTGGCCTTGTCCTCCTCTCGGGCGTACGCGGTGAGCGCCACGGATGGCACCCGCCCGCCCCGCTCGCGAGGTCTACAGCGCACCGCTTGCATGAGCGCATAGCCGTCCATGTCCGGCATGCCGATGTCGGAGATGAGCAGCTCCGGGGGCTCCCGGTTCAGGAGCTCGAGCGCCTCGGCCGCGCTGGCCGCGGTGGAGACCCGGGCCCTTCCTTCCTGAAGCAGCGTGGTGAGCAGCTCGCGCGAATCCGTCTCATCGTCGACCACCAGGATGCGGCGTCCGCTGAGCTCCGGGGGGTAGTCGATGGGGAGGCGGACGGCGGGCGGGGGGAGCGGCGGCACCGGCTCGGCCGTCCCCGGGCGGGGCGCCACCAGCGGCAACCGGACGATGAAGGTGGCTCCCTGGCCCTTGCCGGCGCTGTGGGCCTCGACGGTGCCGCCATGCAACTCCACGACATGGCGCACGATGGACAGCCCCAGCCCCAGCCCCCCATGGCGGCGCGTGGAGGAGGCATCCGCCTGGCTGAACCGCTCGAAGAGGCGCGGCAGGAAGTCCGGGGCGATTCCATCGCCGGTGTCCCGCACCTGGAGCTCCACGCACGACGGCTCCCGTGAGAGGGCCACCGTCACACATCCCCCTTGGGGGGTGAACTTCACCGCGTTGGACAGCAGGTTCCACACCACCTGTTGCAGCCGATCCGGGTCTCCCTGGATGGAGCCCGCCTGGACGTCCAGCAGCGTCTGGAGGTGGATGCCCTTGGCCTCGGCGGCCGGACGCACCACCTCCAGCGCGTTCTCGATGACCTTCACCGGGTGGGTGGGGCGCACGACCAGGCGCAACTTCCCGCTCACGATGCGGTTGACGTCCAGCAGGTCCTCGATGAGCTGGGTCTGCGCGCGTGCGTTGCGCTCGATGGTCTCCAGGGCGTGCACGCGCTTCTCCGGCGTCAGCTCCCGCGTGCGGAGGATCTGCGCCCAGCCGAGGATGGCGGTGAGCGGCGTGCGCAGCTCGTGGGAGAGCACGCCCAGGAAGTCGTCCTTCAAGCGGCTGGCCTGTTCCGCGCGCTGACGCTCCGCTTCGGCCACCTCGTACAGGCGTGCGCGTTCCAGCACCAGCCCACACTGCTGGGCGAGCATCTTCATGAACTGCATCTCCTCGGGGCCGCAGGAGCGCGGTTCAGGGAAGGACAGGACGAGCGCGCCGATGCGCTGTCCATGCACCTCCATGGGAAGCACGGCGAACGAGTGGTCGTACCGGACCGTGACCAGGGCCTCGACCTCCGGGTAGAGCCCGGCCGACTCCTCGCTGCTGCGGAACCACAGCGTCTTGCCCGTGCGCATCGCGTCGGTGACAGGGGTGTGTGCGTCGAGGGAGCGCAGACGCAGGTGGCGGATGAACTCCTCCGGGTAGCCCACGTCATAGAGGCTCTCGATCATTCCATCCGCGCGCCTGCGGTAGACGCTCCCCGCGGTGGCCCCCATGCCCGCCAGGGCCTCCGTGAGGACGATCCGGGCCACGTCGCCGGGTGTCAGGGCCTGCGACAGGGCGGTGGTGACCGACTGCAAGCGTGCGGCGCGCTCCTCGGCCCGGCGCACCTGGGTGATGTTGTCGAAGATGGCCATGGCGGCGATCGTCCGGCCGCGCTCGTCCTTGATGGGGGCGCTGCTCCCCCGGATGAAGCGGTCCTCCCGGCTGTCCGTCTTGCGCAGCCATAGGATTTCACCTCGTACCACCTCGTCGTGCATCAGGCTGCGCGCCAGCGGCAGCTCCTCGGGCCGGTACTGGGTGCCATCCAGATGGAAGTGCTGGTAGGCGGCATAGCCCTGGACGTTCTCTGTCTGGATGAGGGAATGGCCCCAGATCTGCTCCGCCTGGGCGTTGGCGTACTGCAGCTCTCCGCCGGGTCCCGCCAGGATGAAGCCCGAGGGCATCTGGGCGAGGATGGCCGACAGCAGCCGCTCCTTGGATTCGAGCTCCGCCAGCAGCAGGTCGCGCTCCTCCTCGGCGGCCTTGCTCGCGGAGATGTCCGTGGTGGTGCCCACCCACTCGCGCACGGTGCCGTCTGGATCGAACACGGGCACCGCGCGGGACTGGACCCAGCGCCAGCTTCCACTCACGTGCCGCAGACGGCACTCGATCTCATAGGGGGTCTTCGTGGCGAAGGCCCGCCCCCAGATCTCCTTGACGCGCTCGTGATCGTCGGGATGGAGGTACTCCAGCCAGGCGGAGCCATCCAACCATGACTCGAGGGGGCAGCCGGTGAAGGCCCGCCAGGAGGGGGAATCCTCGTTGGGGAAGCCTTCGGCGTTGATGGTCCAGACCGCCGCCGTCGAGGTCTGCACCAGCGACCGGAACCGCTCCTCGCTCTGGAGCAGCGCCTTCTCGGCCTGCGCCTGTCTGTCGCTGGCCTGACCGGTGACGTCCTCGGCGAGGAAGAGCCACTCCAGGAGCCGACCCGCATCGTCCTTCACCGGAAGCGCATGCACGCGCACGGAGCGCCAGGCCCCATCCGCCCGGCGCACGCGGCAGGTGGGCTCCTCTCCATTGGCGGGGGCGGGGGAGCGGCCGCTCAGCTCCAGGCTTCCCCGGTCCTCGGGATGGATCGGCTCCAGCCAGTGCCGGCCCAGCATCTGCTCGAAGGACTGGCCGGTGAAGGCCGCCCAGGAGGCAGAGGGCTCCTGCATCCTTCCCGCCTCATCCACCACCCAGACGAGCCGCTGGGTATCGGCCAGGAGTGCACGCAGGCGCAGGGTGTCACGTGCCAGGGTCGCCGGAGCACGCATGAAGGGATCTCCTGAAGACATCTTTGATGCTCACATCCGCATCCCGGAAGGGGTGTTCCCTCTGTTGAACCGCTCGTCCAAGGGGAGGGCATCCTCCTGGGATGGTCCGGAGTCACGCGCGCGGTGGAGTCAGGCAGCGCCATCCGCGAGGGGCGAGCAGCGCGCGAGCCCGGTCCGGCTGACGGGTTGCCAGGAAGCTGGGGGCCTCCCACGCACCGGTCTCGGGCGGGGTCTCGGGTGGAACGAGGGCGGGTCCCCGGAGTGTCTTCTCGAGGCGGAAGAGCGTGTAGCCCGCGTCCCGCAACAACTGCATGGGCGGGGTGGGCCAGGCGCCATGGTCCTCGAAGACGATGTCGCGCACACAGGTGGAGAGCAGGCGCGTGGCACCCCGGAACGCGGCGGCCTCGCCTCCCTCCACGTCGATCTTCATGACGAGCGGGGTCAGCGAGGCGGGCAGCTCCGAGTCGAGGGTGCGCACGTCCACGGCCACCAGGCCCGGTGTGCCCGGAGTCACGCTCGCGGAGCCCGCTTCGACGAGTGAGGCGGTGCCCGCGTTCTCCTGGAACGACGTCGGGATGCTCAGGTGGCCCGGGCGGTTCGCGTCGCCCACGGCCACCGCGCGCGCCTCGAGGCGCAGGCCCGGCAGCTTCGCCCGCCACAGCTCCAGGTTGCGTTGCAGCCGCGCATGCAGGAGCGGATGGGGCTCGAAGGCGATGACCTGGCCGGAGGGCCCGGTGCGCATCGCCATCACGCTCGCCATGTGGCCGATGTTCGCTCCCACGTCGAGCACCTGCTCTCCGGGGGAGACGAGCCTCCAGAGCGTCTCGCTCACCAGCAGATCGTAGAGGCCCAGGTGCCACACGGCGCGCCCGATGGTGTCCTGAGGGTCCACGATGATCGGCAGGCCCCAGGGCAGTGAGAAGGTTCGCTCCCGCTCGGAGCTCGAGGCGTTGAGTGCGCGCAGCCGCTGCAGCAACTGCTGGGGTCGGAAGAGGTACTCGGGCTTGTTGAGTCGCTGCGAGAGGGTGGGCATCACGCCCTCCAGGCGCCGTGGGAGAGGTGGAGCGGGCCAACCCCATTATCACCGCATTCTCCGCTCACCGTGTCCGCCCACACGGCAGGTTTGTCCTGAAGCTGCGCTCTGGGTGTCAGAGGGGCGGACTTTGCTGGGGAGGGGGCGCGTGTGTGCGCCGCCCGGGGGTCGATTCCCCCGTCACGAGGACTCCGTCCGGAGGCGAGAGCCCGGGGAGTCCGTGGGATGTGCGGTTCTGCATCTGGGAGCCTGGAAGATGCGCATCGATTTCAACGCCAAGAGACATACGAGAGAGCGGTGGTCCAACCGCCGCGTGGGACTGGCGGCGGGGTTGGTGGTGGCGGGAGCGGTGGGGCTGCTGGCGCTGCCGGGGCGCTCGGGCAGCGTGCCGGTGCCGGAGAAGGCCGCGTGCTGCACGGGAGCGGCCTCTCTGGGTGACACGATGATCCACGCCTCGGGAGGAGGCGATAAGGACTTCTTCGAGGTGCCGTCGGTTCCGCCCGGCGCCATCTTCCTGCTGGGCAACAACGAGTCCATGCAGGACTACGCCGAGTATCTGCCCGAGGTGGGGGACACCTCGAAGTGGGGATGCTCCGAGCCAGCGCTGGTGGACGCGATGAAGTGGTTCGATCGCACCAGCGCGGATCCGAAGCTCAACGGCGCCATTGCGTTCGACGCGGACGCGGACTTCTCCGCCACGGAGACGCACTTCTTCGATCCGGACAAGTACTACCAGTCGCGAGGCCGGCGCCTGTCGTGGCAGGTGGAGGATGCGCCGTTCTCGCTCGCGGTGGACATGCGGAGCACGCAGGGCACCACGGACACGATGCAGGCGTGTGGGAACGCCGTGGCGTGGAGCGAGCCGTGGGGCTCGCCCGTCTACGCGGAGTGCCAGAAGTGCCTGGCGCAGAAGGGCTGGTGGAGGGGCCCGCTGGCGAGCACGCCGTCGGATCCGGTGACCGGGCCGTTGCCGGTGGAGGCGCGGCGCAAGTGGATTCTCAGCGGCCGGGTGCTCAACGTGCGTCCGCCCAAGTTCGTGGTGGCGCGCAAGGTGCTCAAGGACATCGTCTCCACGGTGGATGGAGTGCGCCTGGGCGTGGCCACGTTCGGCCCGGACCATGGCTGGTTCGATCCGCCGGTGCTGCTGCGGCCGCTCAAGCCTGCGTGCAACAAGTCCCATCCGCTCATGGACGAGACGGCGCTCGCGCGGCCGGAGCTGCGCAAGGCCATCAACTCCATCTCCTTCCGCAACGACGAGCGCTCCATTGGCGAGGCCCTCTTCGGGCTCGGGGGCTACTTCTCCTCGCAGAAGGTGGATGGCCGCTGGTCGAACTGGTTCACCAACCCCATCAACCCGGGCTGGGGCTGGCCGGGGTGCTGCAACGGCGGCACGGTCGATGACGTGCTCACGGGCAAGGACGGCAAGCCCTGGGGCGCGCAGTCTCCCGACGAGTGGCTCAAGGACACGCAGCCCTGGGAGGGTGGCGGCGAGGACCGCTCCGTGTGCTTCGCCTGTCAGGCCAGCTCCATCATCGTGCTGACGGACGGCTCGCCGCGGTACGACAACTCGGTGCCCATCACGAAGATGATGGAGGTGCTCACGGCGCGGGGCGCGAAGCACCCGGATGGCACGCCGCTCACGTTTGACTCGAGCAACCCGGAGACGAACCCGGCTCCGGGTGGCGTGAACTACTGCGACAGGTTCGGCGCGACGAAGGAGGACTGCGACTACGCCAACTGGCCCACGGGTCTGGCGAAGACGAACAAGAACTTCATGGACGACGTGGCCTTCTTCCTGGCCAACGCGGACCTGCGCGATGACCTTCCGGGGGACCAGTCGGTGCGCACGTTCACCATCGGCTATGGCGACAACAGCCCGATGCTCCAGAGCATCGCGATGGCCGGCAAGGGCAGCTTCTTCCGCGCGAACAACTCGGCGGAGCTGCGCGACGCCATCATGGCGGCGCTCGGCGAGGTGAAGGAGGTCTCCACCGCGTTCTCCTCGGCGAGCGTCGCGCCGGTGCAGACGGGAGGGATGCAGTCCTCCACGTTCGTGCCGCGCTTCAGCCCGCACCGAGGCCGCCCATACGAGGGGCATCTCTTCCGCTTCTTCCTCTTCAGCGAGTTCTCCCAGGGCTGCCAGCCGGCGCTGGCGAAGGGCCCGGGGGGAGATCCGCGCGACCTCAACGGAGACAAGGACTGCGATGACACGTTCTTCCTGGACGCGCCCGCGGGCTTCTCTGGCGGCGTGCCGGACATCTCCAGCTTCACCCGCGACAACATCGTCCAGGAGAACGTGGAGGGTGCCTGGGTGAAGGTGGGGACGGCCACCGTCAACAGCGAGGGCCGGCTGGTGGGTGGCGTGCGGGCCCAGCCCTTCTGGGACCTGGGGGAGACGCTCGGCAAGCGCGGCGCGAGCGCCCCGTGCGACCCCGCCAACCCGCTGAGCCCCACGGGAGGCCGCTGCGTCTTCACGCTCGTGGATCGCGACAAGGACGGCCGCTTCACCGAGGCGGACAACCCGCCGGTGCCCTTCGACGTGGCGCACCGTGCCGAGCTCTCGGAGTACCTGCTGGCGGCGGGCGACGGCTTCTGCCCCGGCGCCTTCGCGAAGCTGAAGAAGGCCTGGACGGGCACGCCAGCGGAGCGGGACGAGTGCGTCGACATGCTCATCCGCTTCGTGCGGGGCGAGGACGTCTTCGACTACGACGGAGACCTGCTCACCAGCGAGGAGCGCCCGTGCGCGGACGACACCTCGCGCTCCTGCAAGCTCGCGGACATCTTCCACTCCACGCCGGTGACGGTGGATCCGCCCGTCGAGCCCCTGCTGTGCACGCTGGGGCTGAGCGGCCAGTGCCTGTCCACCCTCTACGGGGACTTCACCGCGTCGGTATCGTCGGAGACGTCGTGCTCCACGCCGGGGGCGGGCAAGCCCTGCTACGCGCCCACGCCGATGGACCCGCCGCGCGGCGCGGGTGGCAAGTACGGGGCCTATGACGTGTTCCGCGAGGCGTACGCCAAGAGGGAGCGCATCGTGCTGGTGGGCTCCAACGGCGGCATGCTGCACGCCGTGCACGCGGGCACGGCGCTCGCGCGGGACAAGACGGGCGCTCTCGATGACGTGCATGACCTGGGTACCGGCCAGGAGTTGTGGGCCTTCATCCCTCCGGACCTGCTGCCCAAGCTGGGGCTGATGATGAACGGCCACGAGTACTACGTGGACGGCACGGCCATGGTGCGCGACCTCTGGTCGGACAGTGCCACCGGGGGAGCGGGCAACGACGTGAAGGAGGCGGGCGAGTTCCACACGGTGGCCATCCTCACCGAGCGCTCCGGTGGCCAGCGCTACGTCGCGCTGGACGTGACGGATCCGCGCGAGATGTTGAAGTCGGACGGCAAGCCCTTCCGGTGGATGTTCCCCAATGCGTGCGACGCGGAGTCGGGCGCCGTGGGTCAGTCCTGGAGCAACTTCGCGCCCAAGCCGCCGCCCATCGGCCCGGTGCGGCTCGCGAAGGGCAACGCGCGTGGATGGGAGGAGCGCTGGGTGGCCGTGCTCAACGGTGGCTACAGCGCGGACCTCTCGCGTGGCCGCGGCGTGTACATGCTGGATGCGTGGACGGGCCAGAAGCTGTGGTCCGCGGAGGCCCACTCCGGTGCCGCCTCGGGGGATGCGTACACGGACGAGGTGTTGCACCGGATGATGCCCATCGCGGCCGCACCGGCCCTGGTGGACATCGGCAAGGCGGAGAACCTGCAGCGTGACCTGGACGGCTTCTTCGACACGCTCATCGTCGGAGACCTGGGCGGTCAGGTGTGGACGTTCCGTTTCCAGGAGCCGGGCGTGCTCGGGAGCGATGGGCGGGTGAACAATTGGTTCGGTGCGCGCTCGCTGGAGATGGCGCGCGAGGACGTGAGCGGAGCGGACCCCAAGCGCAACGCCTACAAGAAGCTGCCCATCTTCCACCTCGCCTCCAACGTGCTCCAGCCGGAGACGGGCTGGCTGCGCAGCTTCGTGGGCACCGGCGACCGGCAGCACCTGCGCTCCAGGGAGGGCACCCACTGTGGTCCGGACGATCTGCTGGCCTGCGTGCGGATGAAGTGTGACGTGGACGCGGAGCTCGTCGCCGACATCAACGGCCAGCTGCGCAAGTCCACCATCCAGTACGACAACGGCGTGCTGGTGAAGAACACCGAGTCCCTCTCGGGCACGGAGGGGACCGTGTGCACGTCCTCGCGGCTGGAGCTGACCCGCTTGCGCATCCGGTGCGACAAGGCGACCGCGTTGGGCAGTGGCTCCTATGACTTCCCCGCGGTGGGCGTGCCGGATCCGGCCAGCACCGATGCCGAGTGCTCCAGGTCGGGCGGAGAGTGGTCGTGCTCGCTGGCGAGTCTCCCCACGGACTCACACGGGGACCTGAACCTGGGCGCGGACGAGGACAAGGTGCCGCACAACCGCTACTTCGGCTTCCATTCGTATGGAGGTTGGCAGCGCCGCTTCGCCAGCTCCGCCGAGGCTGTCGCGTTCGATCACAAGCGCGTGACGGATGGCGCCTTCGACTGCGGCGCGGGAGTGGACTGCTCGCTGGTGGATGTCACCATTCCGGACAGCGCGTACGCGACGTATGTGCACCCGACGCAGGGCCCCGTCCGCTACGTGCCCACGAGCATGCTCGCGTCGCTCCCGCGGGGCACCACCGAGGGAGCGGGGTGGTTCCTCCAGTATGGAGGGTTGCAGGAGAAGACGGCGGCAGGCTCGGTCGTGCTCGGAGGCATCGTGTTCTGGCCGAGCTTCTCTCCGCCCGCGAGCGCCGCCGTGTCGGCCTGCAAGCTGGCGGGAGCGGGTGACCTCAGCCGCTCGTGGCAGGCGGACATCATCACCGGTCTCCCGGACCAGTCGGAGGGTTTCCGGGTGATGGACAAGGACGGCAACCTGCTCGGGTACTCGCCCGCCAAGACGCAAGATGCCTGGGCACCGCCTCCGGAGCCGGCGGCGGTCGTCTCGGTGTCGGCCTCGGGTGGCATCCGCTACCAGGTGGTGATTCCGGGCGTGGGCACGGCGCCTGTCACCGAGACATTGCGCGAGCGCCAGAACACCACGCCGGACATCTACTGGCTGGAGGTGCCGCGCAACCTGCATGCGTGCCGGCACGCGGACTCCCGGCTCTGCCCGTGAGCCGAGGCTCCGGCGTCCTCCGCGGCTCACGGGTTGCGTGGAACGCGCACCGTGAAGGTCGTGCCCTCCTCCCGGGTGGAGTGCACCTGGACGGTGCCGCCATGGGCGCGGACGAGGTGCTCCACGATGAACAGCCCCAGGCCGATGCTGCGCTGGGCGCTGTCCGTCGTGGCGGCTCCCCTCCGCATGGGCTCGAAGAGGGATTCCAGGTCCTCGGGAGGAATGGGGGCTCCCAGGTTGTGCACGCTCAATTGCAGCGTGCTGGCCCGCCCCGTGCTGCGCAGGGTCACGGGAATGTCTGGCGTGCCGTAGTGCAGGGCGTTGTTCAGCAGGTTCGTCAGCACCTGCGCGATGCGGTCGGCGTCCAGCGCTCCCGTGCCCTCTCCCTCGCACTCCAGGCGGATCATCCGTCCGGGATGGGCGAACTGCACCTCCTCCACCACCTGCCGCGCCAGCTCGTGCAGGTCGATGGGTTGGGGGTGGAGCGGAATGCCGCCTCCCATGCTGGCCTGGGTGAAGTCCAGCAGGTCCCTGACCATGCGGGTCATCCGCTCGGCGCTGGAGCGGATGCGCGTGAGCATCCGCTGTTGGGTGACGTCCTCGCCCGCCCTCCGCGCGCAGGCCTCCGCGGCCAGGGTGATGGCGGACAGCGGGCTGCGCAGGTCGTGCGAGACGATGCCCACCAGTTGCTGGGCGAGCTCGGCCCGGCGCAGGGCGTCGGCGCGCAGGCGCCGCACCTCGGTCACGTCCCGGCTCACGCCGATGAAGCCGATGGGCTCTCCCTCGTTCGAGCGCATGAGGAGGGTCCGGACGGTGACCCACACCTCGCTTCCGTCCTTGCGCCTGCCCAGCCACTCTCCCGAGAACTCGCCGGTGACGAAGATGCGCGAGAGGCCCGTGGCCAGCTCCTCGGGGGATTGGCTCGGATAGAGCAGTGCCACCGTCTGGCCCATCATCTCCGCGGAGGTGTAGCCGAAGATCTGGGTCGCGCCCCTGTTCCAGTAGGTGATGTGGCCGGACAGGTCGGAGACGATGATGCTGTCCTGCACGTTCTCCAGGATGCCCACCTGGATGAGGAGCTGGGCATTGGTGGTCTCCAGGGCGGCGCGGGCCGCGCGCTCGGACTCGAGCTGGCGGGCGCCTTCCCGGGCCCCCTGACGCGAGCGCAGCGCGGCGCGCAGGGTGGCCACCAGCTCTGCGGACTCCACGGGAGCTATCAAGTAGCCGTCCGCTCCCCCGGTGAGTGCCCGCGTCTTGTCTTGTGTGGAGGTGAAGCTGGCGGACATCTGGATGATGGGAATGGAGGCCGTGGCCGGGTCCCCCTTCAGTCTGCGGCTCACCTCGAAGCCCTGGATATCCGGAAGGCGCACGTCCATCAGGATGATGTCGGGCGACGCCTGGGCCAGCGTGAGCGCTTCGTGCCCGGAGATGGCTTCCTGGGTCTTGAAGCCCGCCAGCCTCAGCGTCCGTGCGAGCATGTACCGCCTGGCGTCGTCGTCATCGACGATGAGCACGAGGGGCGACGATGTCTGGGGCGATGGGGTCTCTTCCATTCGGCGGTCCAGGCATGGGCGTGTGAATTCCTGGCTTATACCAATGGGGTCCTATTCCCGCCGTCCGTTGTCGCACGGCATGGTTCGCAGGAGAGCAATCAGGCTCAGGTGAATCGTCAGGGGGTGGGTCGGACTGGGCTGTACTTGATGAATATGCCGTCCGTTGCCCTCCACTCATCGCTCGCCGTCCTTGACGCGAGGGGCCGCGCCAGCGACCGTGGCGGGGTGAGCGCGCCCTCGGGTCCGAGCGCGCCCGGTTCCGGCCAGGCGCCTTGTGCTGATTCCAACGAGCCCCCGCCCCTGGCTGACGAGCGGCTGCGGTTGTTGCTCGCGCACATGTCCGAGGCCTTCCTGTCATTGGATGCGCGGGGGCGTGTGCTCGACTGCAACGCGAGGGCGGTGGCGCTGCTGGGGGTGGAGCCCGAGCGGCTGCGCGGCCAGGAGCCGTGGACGGCGGTGCCGGCGCTGGCGGGCAGGACGTTTCACGATCGGCTGGTGTCCGCCCTCGAGACGCGCAAGCCCCTGCGCTTCCTGGCCTCGGTACCGCCGCGCGTGTGGCTGGAGATATCGGTCTTCCCCATGCACGAGGAGCTGTGGGTGCTCGCCACCGACATCACCCAGCGCGAGGAAGCCCAGGCCCTGGTGGAGCAGGTGGAGAAGCGCTTCCGGCTGCTGGGTGAGCGCTTCCAGGTGGCGCTCGACTCCGCGGAGATGGCCGTCTGGGAGACGAACCTGGCCACCGGCATGGTGTTCCGCTCCGAGGGGCATGACCGGCTCTATGGCTACCCCGAGCCGCTGGCGGAGTGGTCCCACGAGAAGTTCATGGCCGCGCTCCACCCGGAGGATCGCCCGGAGGTGGAGGCGCAGGTCTCGGGCATCTTCGCCTCCGACGTGAAGGTCTATACGTCCACCTTCCGTACCCGGTGGCCGGATGGTTCCTGGCACTGGCTCACCAGCCGGGCGCGGGTGATGCGAGATGCGGAGGGTCGGCCCATGGTGGTGCGCGGCGCCATCCTCGACATCACCGCGTTGAAGGAGACGGAGCTGGCGTTGCAGGAGGCGGTGCGCGTGCGCGACGACTTCCTGTCGCTCGCCAGTCACGAGCTCAAGACACCGCTCACCGGCCTGTCGCTGCAGATGCAGATGTTGCGGCGGCTGGAGGCCCAGGATGACTCCCTGCCGCTCGCGTCCCCCAAGGCGCGGACGCGGCTGGATGCCATCGAGCGGACGCTGCGGCGGTTGGGGCTGCTGGTGGACAATCTGTTGGATGTCGGCCGCATCCGTCACGGCAAGCTGGACTTCCTCTTCGCCACCGGGGACCTGTCGGCGTTGGTGTCCGAGCTGGTGGCGCGCACCCGGGACGAGGCTCGGCTGGCGGGGGTGTCCGTCACCTCACACATCGAATCGTCGCTGGTGGGGCGCTTTGACAGGCTGCGGCTCGAGCAGGTGGTGACGAACCTGCTGACCAATGCGATGCGCCACGGTGGGGGCAACCCGGTGGAGGTGCGGCTGGAGCGGACTCCCGGAGGCGCGCGGTTGGTGGTGCGGGACGAGGGGCCCGGCATCCCCGAGGCTGATCGCGAGCGCATCTTCGCGCGCTTCGAGCAGGTCCAGGGCAAGGCTCGCGCCGGGGGCCTGGGGCTCGGGCTCTTCATCGTGCGGCAGATCGTCGAGGGCCACCACGGCAGCGTGCACGTGGAATCGGGGCCCGGGGGCAGGGGCGCGGCCTTCGTCATCGAACTACCGCTGTAACCGCGTTCCACCCCTCCGGCGCCCGAGCTCGGCAAGAGTCTACACCTCTGCCCGCGTCCACATTCCCGGACGCTCAGCGGCCCCGTACTGGGCGTGTCAGGAGTCCAGTCGAACTGGAAAGTCAAGACGACATTGCCTGTTGAGTGGAGTGCGAACAGCCGTCCTTTCGAGTGGGCGGGTTGCTTTCGTCCCTTCAGAGCGTTTCTGATCTGTAACGGAGTCCTCGTCGTCTCACTCCAGCCCCATACGGAGGCAGCAACGCATGCAGCTCAACATCACCTTCCGCCAGTTCGGCTCTTCCGATGCCCTCAAGGAGTACGCGAAGGAGAAGGTCGAGCGGGTGAACAAGTACCTGGACCGAGCCGGTGAGGCCCACGTGGTGCTGTCGCTCGAGCGGCACCTGCACCACGCGGAGATCACCATCCACTCCGGCTCGTGGGTGCTGCGCGGAAGGGAGAAGAGCGAGGACATGTACGCGTCCATCGATCTCGCGATGGACAAGATCGAAGCACAGCTGCGCAAGTACAAGGAGAAGATCAAGAACCACCACGGACGCGAGCGGGTGCATCACCGGCAGGGCCTGGTGAACAACCTCAAGGTGCGCCACAAGGTCTTCGAGCTGCCCGAGGAGCTCCTGGACGAGGCCGCCGAGGCCCCTGCCGCCCAGCCCTTGAGCGCTCCGGCGGCCGCCCAGCCCGGGACGCGCATCGTGCGCACCTCGGAGATCACCGTGAAGCCCATGTCGGTGGACGAGGCGGTGATGCAGATGAACCTGATGAACCAGGACTTCTACGTCTTCCAGCACGAGTCCACGCACGAGGTCTGCGTGGTGTACCGGCGCAAGGATGATGGGCAGTACGGCCTCATCGGCGTGCACGCTCCGCCCACCGCGGGCTGAGCCTCAGCGCGCGCTCCGCTCCTCG
Organism: Vitiosangium sp. GDMCC 1.1324; assembly: GCF_003044305.1. GTDB lineage: Bacteria > Myxococcota > Myxococcia > Myxococcales > Myxococcaceae > Archangium. The sequence continues at coordinate 69,110 of NZ_PZOX01000028.1, forward strand.
CGGCGGGGCGCGTCCAGTCCGTGACCGAAGGCCAGCCGGCTCAGCCCCACGGGGAGCCGGCCCGGTGTGCCGATCTCCCCGAAGAGGGCGGCCGCGGCGGCCTCGGTGGCGGCGGGCTGGTAGGAGTAGACGGCCAGCACGGCCCGGGCCTCGTCGGCTTGTTCGGCGAGGTAGGGCAGGCCCATGGACACCACCAGCACTGGGCGTCCGGTGGCGGCGGCCATGGTGACGAGCTCGAGCTGGCGCGAGCTGATGAGTCCCACCACCACCACGTCCGAGTTGAGCGCCAGCCGGCGCGCCTGCTGCCGGAGGACGGCGCGGCGGGCGTTGGCGGGGTAGGCGGGGACGTTCATCACCTGGGCGTGGGGCACGCGGGCGTGGATGGCCTCGCCCAGCGAGCTCTCGGCGGTGATGACGCCCAGGCGCGTCTCCGGGGAGAGGGGGAAGTGCTTGCCGTCCGTGCGCAGCAGGGTGACGGCGGCGCGGGCGATGCGGTGGGCCACCTCCTCGTGCTCCGGGGAGGGCGGGGTGGCCAGGCGCTCCTCGAGCAGGGGGGGCGGCTCGAAGAGGCCGCGGCGCACCTTGGCGGTGAGGATGTGGCGCACCGCCTCGTCCAGCCGCGCCGGGGAGATGTCTCCCGCCAGGGCCGCGGCCATCAGCGCCTCGTACACCTCCGTCTTCTTCTCCGGGCGCCAGGGGACGAGCACCATGTCCGCTCCGGCGCTCACCGCCATCACCGCCGCCCGGCCCACGCCGTAGCGCTGGGCGATGGCGTCCATCTCCAGCTCGTCGGTGAGCACCAGCCCGTCGAAGCCGAGCCGCTGGCGCAGCAGTCCGCCGAGCACCTGGGGGTGGAGGGTGGCCGGCATGTCGTCGCCGGTGAGCCCGGGCACCGCCACGTGGGCCGTCATCAGCCCGTCCAGCCCGTCCTGGATGACGGCGTGGAAGGGCTCCATCTGGGCGAGCACCTCCTCTCGGGACTCGCGCATGACGGGCAGGGACTTGTGGCTGTCGGCGTCCGTGGCGCCATGGCCGGGGAAGTGCTTGGCCACGGTGACGAGCCCCGCGTCCTGCTGGCCGCGCACGAAGGCGCGCCCCAGCTCGGACACCAGCGGCACCGAGTCTCCATAGGAGCGGATGCCGATGACGGGGTTGCGTGGGTTGAGGTTGACGTCCAGCACCGGGGCCAGGTTCATGTTGAAGCCCAGGCGCTTCAGGTCCTCCCCCTGGGCGAGACCCGCCGCGTAGGCCAGCTCCGCCGAGCGGGTGGCCCCCAGCGCCATGTTGCCCGGCAGCACCACCACCTCGTCCTTCACCCGCACCACGTTGCCCCCCTCCTGGTCCAGCGCGAGGAAGGGAGGCACGCCATTGGCCAGGAGCTGGCGCAGGCCTTCATTGAGCCGGGCCACCTGCTCGCCGTCCGCGATGTTGCGCTTGAAGAGGCACACCCCGCCCACCCGGCGGCCCCGCACCAGCTCCTCCACGGACGCGTCCACCTCCGTGCCGGCGAAGCCCACCATCATCAACTGGCCCACCTTGTCCTCGAGGGACAGGCGGGTCAGGAGGGTGTCCACCCGGGCCTGGAGTGCCGGGTCCACCGATGGGGCCAGGGGAGCGGCCGGGCCGGGGTCGGCGTCGACCTGGGCCGGGGTGGGAGTGAGCGGGGGAGCGTGCGCCTGGAGCGGCTCGGACGGACCGGGGGTGGTGACACAGGCCCCGAAGCAGAGGACGAGCGGGACGGTGAGCGCGCGGAGGAGCCGGGGGAACACGTTGCCAGGCAGCCTAAGCGAGCCCTTCCGACCCCTCCATCTTCCGGCCGGGGAAGTTGAAGACGCCTGGAGGCGGACAAGGAGGGCAGGCGACTCTTGCGCGAAACGAGGGCCAGGAGTAATTGCCCGCGCAGGGAGCGCCACTGCGTTGGGAGCGCCAGCTTGCGAATCTCCGAGTTCCTCAGCCCAGAAGCCGTGATCGCCGACCTCCACGCTCGTGACAAGCAGGAGGTATTGCGCGAGCTGAGTGCCGCGCTGGCGCGGGCTCATCCCAACTTGAAGGAAGAGCGGCTGGTGGAGGTGCTGCGCGAGCGCGAGAAGCTGGGCTCTACCGGCATCGGCGAGGGCGTGGCCATTCCCCACGGGAAGCTGGGCGGGCTGACGCAGCTGGTGGCCGCCTTCGGCGTGTCCCGTCAGGGGATGGACTTCGAGGCCATCGACGGCAAGCCCACGCACCTCTTCTTCGCCCTGGTGGCTCCGGAGAACAGCGCGGGCGTCCACCTCAAGGCGCTGGCGCGCATCTCGCGCCTCTTCAAGAATCCGCGCTTCCGGGCCGCCATCCTCGAGGCGCCCACGACCGCGGACATCCACGCCCTCATCGCCCAGGAAGACGCCCGCCCCTGAGGGGGCACATGGTACGCTCGGGCGGATGGAACTGGTCCTCCGGCCGGTCAACGACCGCTTCTTCCATGAGCAGGTGCTGCCCTTCCTGACGCTGGCGATGAGCGACTCGGCCAGGGCGCTGCAGTCGCTGCGGAGCCAGCTCGCGGACGAGGAGGCGCGCCTGCTGTGCGAGCGGCTGCTCTCCTCGCACGTGGGGGGAGGCCTGGGAGGGGTGGAGCAGGAGCCGTGGGCGGAGCTGGTGGACCGGGTGGCCTTCCGGCAGTGGGGCTCCGGTCCGGTTGGCTGGGAGGTGGTGGGCCAGCGGGTGGGCTACGCGGGCGATTGGGACGATGCCCTGCACCTGGCGCTCATGGTGGAGGACCCCACCTATCCCTATGCGGACGCGCGGGCCGCTCACGGGCGGCGGGACGGCTTCCGGCAGCACCCGGGGGCGGGCCTGGAGCTGGCCTCGCTGATCGGCGGCCAGTGGGAGCCCTTTCCCTCCTTCCCGCCAGACCGTGTCTTCTCCACGCAGGGGCGGGGTGGGTACGTCCCACGAGAGCAGTATGCCTTCGCGGACTGGTCCTGGCGGCCGGCGCGCACGGTGTCGCACTGGCACGTCAACCTGGAGCGCAAGCTGCGGCGGCTGCTGGAGCGGGAGAAGCAGCGGCTCGCGCCGGTGGAGTTGCCGGAGCTGGGCGAGGTGCTGGCGTACTGGCTGGGCACGGTGCCTCAGCCCCCGGCGCTCTCGGTGGCCTTCTCCGGGCTGGGCCAGCGCGCGTCCTCGTGGATCCACGAGCTGGGGGTGCTGACGTCGCACGTGCGCGAGGCGGCCCACGAGAAGACGGGCCTGGTGTCGCTGGTGCTCAGCGGGCGGCGGTAGGGGCGGCGGCCCCCGGGCTCTCCAGGAGGAGGGTGACGGGGCCATCGTTGACGAGCGCCACCTTCATGTCCGCGGCGAAGACGCCGGTGCCCACGGTGAGGCCCCGGGCGCGCAGGGTGTCGCAGACGCGCTCGTAGAGGGCCTTGGCGCCCGCGGGCTCCATGGCGTCGGTGAAGCTGGGACGCCGGCCCCTGCGCGCATCGCCATAGAGGGTGAACTGGCTCACGACGATGAGCTGCCGGGAGGTGTCCTCCAGCGAGAGGTTCATCTTCCCCGCGGCGTCCTCGAAGATTCGCAGCGTGGCGAGCTTCTCCGCCATCCACGTCACGTCGGCCTCGGTGTCCCCCTTGCCGACGCCCAGCAGCACGAGCAGCCCCGGTCCCATCTGGCTGACGCGCTCGCCCTGGACGGTGACGGAGGCCTCGAGCACCCGCTGCACCACTGCCTTCATTGCGCTCACTCCCAGGTGAAGTCGTACTCGCTGTCGAGCGGGGCCGTCTGCCAGCCCTGGACCTTCACGTCCTTCAGTTCATACCGCGCGAGGAGCTCCTCGAGCACGCCTTCGTGATACGCCACGGGCATGAAGTTGCGCCGCACGCAGAGGTGACCCCGCCTCGGCCCGTGCCACTCCACCAGGCGCTCTCCATGGCCGGCCGCCATCCGGTAGACGCTCTGCACGCTGTTCATGAACAGCTTGACGTCCTTGCCGGCCATCATGCGCACCGCGTTGCCCACCGCGGACCGCATGAAGTCCGCGGTGGCCTTGCGTCCCAGGGCTCGCGCCGCGTTCTCCGGGCCGCCGTACCAGCCGCTCAACTCCCTCATCGCCACCTGGGTCAGTCGCAGCAGCTGGGCCACGGGGTAGTTGAAGAAGGCCACGAAGGTCTGTCCTCCGAGCGCATCCTGGCAGCGTGCCACCGAGGTCGCATCCCCGAGCGCCCGGACCGACTCGAGCACGCTGTTGAAGAAGAGCCCTCGCGCGGTGTCCTGGGGCGTGGCGAGCTCGCTCCGATGTTGCAGGTCACGCTCCCAGTCGCGGGTCGCTCCTGCCTGCTGGCTGGGGTCGCGGCGCGTGCTCATGGACGGGGTAGGGCCAGGCGATGGGCGGGTCGTAGACGTGACCGCTGGAACCTCCGGAACGTACCCGTGGGAGTCCCCTCCACGCAAATCAGCGCCCACGCGCCCTGGCGTCCCCGCGGATGGCTGTTCCCATCTCCCATCATTACCCTTCCAGGTCGGAGGTGATGGGCACATGGCGAAGGTGACGGGAACGGCGCTGGTGACGGGGGGCAACCGGGGGATAGGGCTCGAGGTCTGCCGGCAGCTCGGCCGGCTCGGGATGCGGGTGTTGCTCACGGCCCGGGACATCGCCGCCGGCGCCGAGGCCACCGCCGCCCTGCGCTCCGAGGGCCTCGATGTGACGTTCGAGCCCCTCGACGTCGCCTCCCAGGAGAGCATCGACCAGCTGACGGATCGGCTCGAGCGCCAGGGCATCCGGCTGGCGGCGCTCGTCAACAACGCGGGCATCACCCTGAATGGCTTCGACGCGGACGTCGCCGAGCGAACACTCGCCGTGAACTTCTTCGGGGCGATGCATGTCACACAGCGGCTGCTGCCGCTGATGGAGGAGCACGGCCGCATCGTCATGGTGTCGAGCGGCGCGGGCGAGCTGGAGGGCCTGTCTCCCACCATCCGCCAGCGCATCGACCCGCCTGCTTCCCAGGAGGAGCTGGTCGCGCTCCTGCGCTCATTCATCGACGACGTGCGCGGCGGCCGGTACGCGGCGAAGGGCTGGCCGGGCTCGGCCTACCGCGTCTCCAAGTTGGGGCTCAACGCGTTGACTCGCCTGCTCGCCGGGGAGCTGAAGCCGCGTCACCTGCTCGTCAACGCCGTCTGCCCGGGCTGGGTGCGGACGCGCATGGGTGGGGCGCAGGCCCCTCGGAGCGTGGAGGAGGGCGCGGACACCATCGTCTGGGCCGCGACACTTCCCCCGCGGGGCCCCTCGGGAGGGTTCTTCCGCAACCGCCGGGCCATTCCCTGGTAGTCAGGCCCTGTCCGGCCGCCGCGTCCTGGCCTGTCGGAGTCCTTCACACCACGCCGGAGAGTTCCGTCCCCATGTCGGCGTGGGTGGGTAGCATCCCCCCTCGGAGTCACGCATGGCTGCCTGGTCGCTTTCTCTCGGAAAGCGAGCACTGGTCTACACATGGGGTAACGCTTTGCCGCCTGGTGGAAGACCGGGCGCCCATGTGGCCCGTGCCAGTCGAGTGTCTCCCTTGCCGCCCCTGAATCCCCCTCCCATAATGGCCGACATCTTTCCCGGAGAGCACGTGCAGGTCCACCGAGCCAGAACCCTCTTGGCCGTGACGGTTGCCCTTTTCGTCATGCTTCCGCGCGCGGGTGTTGCCGCCGCGGACGACAAGAAGCGCGCCGAGCGCGAGGCGCTCAAGGCTTCATTGATGCAGGTGCTGCAACGCGAGCCGCTCAACGCCAGCCGCGTGGGCGTCCACATGATGAGCCTCGACGACGGCACCGTGGTGTTCAGCCACAACGCCGACGAGCTGCTCAACCCCGCCTCCAACGTGAAGCTCGTCACGTCCTCGGCGGCGCTCGTCACCCTCGGGCCCGAGTACCGCTTCGAGACCGAGTTCCTCGTGGAGGCCGAGTCCGACGGCATCAAGGCCAAGACGCTCTATGTGCGCGGCAAGGGTGACCCGACCATCAACACCGAGCGCCTCTACGGAATCGTCTCGGACCTCTTCCACACTGGCCTGCGCGAGGTGCAGGACATCATCGTGGACGACTCGTGGTTCGACGCTGAGCGCACTCCGCCCGGTTTCGATCAGGAGGACTCGGATCGGGCCTACATGGCTCCCACCGGAGCGCTGAGCCTCAACTGGAACGCGGTGGGCGTGTTCCTGCGGCCGGGAGAGACCCTGGGCGCCAAGGGCGTGGTGGAACTCGAGCCGCAGAGCGACTTCTTCGTGGTGGAGAACACGCTGACCACGGGCAATGCCCGGGCCCGCCGCTTCTCGGTGGCCTCGGACTCCGCGGGCGCCCAGCAGAAGATCGTGGTGCGGGGCCAGGTGCCGCAGGGCGGCGCCTACATGAGCGTGTACAAGAAGATCGACAACCCGCCCATGTACTTCGGCCAGACGCTCAAGCAGATGCTGGGCGCGCGGGGCGTGAAGGTGAAGGGCAAGGTGAAGCCGGGCCTCACGCCCCAGAAGGCGAAGCTGGTGTACGTGTCCCACTCGGACACCTTCGACATCGTCCTCAAGCGCCTCAACAAGATGTCGAGCAACTTCATCGCCGAGACGCTCCTCAAGACGATGGGCGCCGAGTCGCGCGGAGTGCCGGGCACCTTCGCCAAGGGCATCGACGTGGTGGAGGACTTCCTCTCGCGCGAGGTGGGCATCCCCCGCGGCACGTACGTGATGAAGAACGGCAGTGGTCTCAACGACACCAACCGCTTCTCCGCCGCGCAGATGGACCGCATCCTCCGCTACATGTACGAGCGCTTCCCGCTGGCGCCCGAGTACCTGTCCTCGCTGGGCATCGCCGGCAAGGACGGCACGCTCAAGTACCGCTTCGATGGCACCGAGGCCGTGGGCCGGCTGCGCGCCAAGACGGGCACGCTGGAGAACGTGTCGGCCCTCAGCGGCTACGTGCAGGCGGCGGGCGGGGAGAAGTTCATCTTCTCCATGATGGTGAATGACTACCCGGGCCGCTCGGGGCCGGTGGTGCGCGGGCTGGACTCGCTGGGCGCGGCGGTGGCCTCGGTGGGCTCCACGATGGGCCCGGGGCGCACCGTGGCCGAGCTGGCCAGCGAGGAGAAGTCGAGCACCCCCATGGCCGAGGTGACGAGCCGGGTGAAGACGTACCTGGCGCTGGGCAGCCAGCGCGATGCGCGCAACATCGGCTTCCTGCGCACGGCGTGGCGCAGCGAGAGGGATCCGGCGGTGCGGGCGGTGGTGGCCGAGAGCCTCTACCAGTCCAACCCGCAGGACTACCTCGGGGTGCGCACGCTGCTGGACAGCTACTCGGCGGGCACGGACGTGTATGGCCGGCTGCGCTCGGTGGCGCGGGAGCTGTCGGTGGAGGTGCCGGGCCTGGGCAGCATGGTGGAGCTGGCCGCCAGCGGCAACGCGGAGGCGCTCTCGCGCGTCATCGAGCTGGCCGGAGCCGCCTCGGGTGACAGCGCCTCCGAGTCCGAGATGTCCGAGGGCCTGGGCGCGGTGGCCCGGACCGCGCCGGAGGAGCTGGTGCAGGCGCTGCGAGGCGCCTCGGCCAAGGACCGCGAGGTGGCCACCACGCTGCTGGCGCGGGGGCTCGTCCAGGCGGGCGATGCGGACCACCCCTTCTGGAAGTCGCTGCGCAAGAGCCTGGGCTCCCCCGACACCAAGCTGGCGGAGTTCTCCCGCTCCCTGGAAGGCACGCTGTCGCGCAAGGTGGCCGAGGAGAAGGCGCCCAAGCCGCAGGGCGTGCCCGCGCAGGTGGTGGCCCCGGCCTCCGCCGTCCAGGTGGGACCCGGCCCCGTCGATCGCACCGCGGAGACCCGTCCGGGCGGGTGAGTCCAAGCCGCCTGCCCGCTCGCTTCCTCCTCCTCCAGACAGCCAACAGATGACCGGGTGAATCCCTGTTCAGGTGGGGACTCGCCCGGTATGCTATAGGGCGAGTCCGGTGGTGGGCCGAGTGCCCGCACCAGACGCATGTGACCGGCCCGTGGTGGACCGGTCCTCGAGAAAGGAAGCGTCATGGCTGGAGGAGTCAACAAGGTCATCCTCATCGGCAACCTTGGGGCGGACCCGGAGGTGCGTTTCACCCCGGGCGGCCAGGCAGTCGCCAACTTCCGCATCGCGACCAGCGATACCTGGACCGACAAGAACGGCCAGAAGCAGGAGCGCACGGAGTGGCACCGGATCGTCGTGTGGGGGAAGCTCGCGGAACTGTGCGGCGAGTACCTGAAGAAGGGCCGTCAGTGCTACGTCGAGGGCCGCCTTCAGACGCGCGAGTGGACGGACAAGGAAGGGCGGAAGAACTACACCACCGAGGTGGTGGCCAACGCGGTGACGTTCCTCGGCGGCCGTGACGGTGCCGGTGCGGGCTCGGGCGGTGGGGGAGGCGGAGGCCGCGGCGGCTACTCGCAGCAGCGCGGCGGAGGCCAGCAGCAGGGCGGTGGTGGCGGTGGCGGTTACGACGACTACGGCGCGCCCCCGATGGGCATGGACGAGGGCGGCGGTGGTGGCATGGGTGGCGGCAACGGCGGCGGGGACGACGACATCCCGTTCTAGGCCGCGCTCCTCACGCCCGAGCGCGTGGCTCGAAAGTGAAACGGCCGCTCCCGGGAGACCGGGGCGGCCGTTGTCGTTGCGGGCGTCCGGGAGGCCGGTGCTTCAGTGCATCTGGCCGCGGGTCTGGACGATCGCATCGCGGGCCCGGATGACTTCGTCCGTCCCACCCGCCTGGAACATCGCGTAGACGACGCCCCAGCCCATGGCCAGCAGCACCAGGAAGATGACGATGGACCAGGGCTCGAAGCGGCGCATGGAGCGCTCGGTGGACAGCAGGCCCCAGCCCATGGCGAAGCCCTGCAGGCCGTTGGCGAGGTGGTACGCCGTGCCCAGCACGCCCAGCGTGTAGACGATGAGCGTGGGCAGGTGCCAGTGCATCTCGTAGGCGATGGCGGCGAAGGGCTCGGCCCCGCCGTGGATCAGCCGCGGCTGCAGGAAGGCCAGCCAGATGTGGGCGCCCAGGAAGGCGAGCACGCCCAGGCCGGCCACGCGCTGAACGATGTACTTGAGGTTGCCGTAGTACGGGTAGGCGAGGTTGTTCGGCTTGAAGCTGAACATGCGCACCAGGCCCCAGCCGGTGTGGAAGAGCAGGGGCAGCATCACGATGAGGAACGTGGCGGCCTGCGCGTACGGGTGCTTGTACTGCGTCACCGCCGACTGCCAGGCCTGGGCGCCCTGCCAGGCGGCGAGGTTGTCCCACAGGTGGTTCACCACCCAGATGCTCAGGGGCACCACGGCGAGGAACGAGCCCAGACGGGACTGGAGGAGCGGCGTCTTCTGGGGGAGGGCGGTAGGAGCGGTAGCGGCGTGGGTGCTCATCGGTACTCCGGACTTCGCGCGGATGGGGGCCGCGTCGAGTGGCACAGTCGGACGGTCGGGGCGTTATAGCCCGGTCCCACGCGCGGGTAGGACTTTCCGCCATCAGAAGACGGAGCCGGGGCTTACGGAGGTATCAGCCCGGGTGATGCATTCCAGGAGGCTCCGCTGGCCGCAGCCCATGCAGGAAAGCCAGGCGCTTCACTGCCGTCTCATTGTCATTGGCGAGCGGCTCGCCGATGGGCACGCTACTCCCAAACCTTATGGCTGATGAACTCGTCAGTGGATTGTTGAAGGAAACCGACCTGCGCGTGGTGCTCGTCACCGCCAGCGAGCTCGCCCGGAAGGCGCGCGAGCTGCACCGCTCCGCGACGGCCTCGGCCTCGTTGATGGCGCAGGGCCTCACCGCGGGTGCCCTGCTCTCCTCGCTGCAGAAGAGCGACTCGCGGGTGAACCTCCAGCTCGAGTGCGACGGGCCGCTCCGGGGCCTCTTCGTGGATGGGGACACGTCGGGTGTGCTGCGCGGCTATGCGAAGAACCCCCTGGTGTCCCACGTGGGCTCCGAGGGCGAGTACCACTGGCGTCCGGCGCTGGGGAACAAGGGCTACCTCTCCGTGCTGCGCGACCTGGGCAGCGGCGAGTACTACCGCTCCGCGGTGGAGCTCGAGAGCTTCGACCTGGCGAAGGACCTGGAGCGCTATTTCGCCACCTCCGACCAGCTGCCCACGCGCGTGTTCCTCTCCGTGCAGCCGGTGAATGCCAACGGCACCACCGAGCCGCTGGGTCTCGTCGCGGGCATGCTCCTGCAGCCGCTGCCCAATGGGGACCGGGACGCCTTCCGGGCGCTCGGTGACAGGCTCGCGAAGGACTTCGAGCCCACCGTGCGGGCACACGCCGGCCAGGGCGCGGGCGCGCTCCTCAAGGCCCTGGTGCCCCAGCCGGACCTGGAGGTCATGTCCCGCTACCCCGTCTCCTTCACCTGCAGTTGCAGCAAGGACCGGGTGAAGCGGGCCCTGGTGTCCATGGGCCGCGAGGAGCTCGAGGACATCCTCGCCAAGGAAGGCCAGGCCGAGGCCGATTGCCACTTCTGCACCACGCATTACGTGGTTTCCGGAGACGAGATTCGCGAAATCCTGGCGGAAATGGCCCAGGCGACGAGCTGAGGCGGGCGGGCGGGCGAGCCGCTCCGGCCGGGAGTGGCGATACCGGGCTGCTCGGGGTATGACGCGGCACCGCTACCCCAGACTGGAGTCCTCGCCGTGGCCACCAAGCGGGCAACGACCAAGGCAGCGCCCTCCAAGGCAACGCCGCTCAAGGGCACGAAGGGCAAGCCCATCCCGAAGCACGTGGAGACACTCGTCTCCATCCCGTCGAACCTGGTGCTCGCGCCTCAAGTGGAGGTGCCGCGTCAGCTCACCGGGCGAGACCAATCGCGCTCGAAGACGAGCATCCAGGAGCTGTCCTGGGCGGAGTTCGACCGGGCGGTGCAGTCGCTCGCGCGCACCATCAGCCAGCGCTACAAGCCCCAGGCCGTAGTGGGCGTGGCGCACGGCGGCGTGTTCGTGGGCGGGGCGCTGTCCAGCGCGCTCGGCTGCGAGTTCTTCCCGGTGCGCATCAGCCGCCGCAGCCGGGACAAGGGCGCGGCCAAGCCGAAGCTGAACGGGGAGATGCCGCGCGAGCTCAAGGGCAAGCGGGTGCTCATCGTGGACGACGTCGTCGCCAGCGGCGACACGCTGGAGCTGGCCACCGCCCTGGCGCAGAAGGTGGGTGCCCGGGAAGTGAACACCGCCGCCCTGGTGACCCGCCCCGGAGGTTTCGCCCCGAGCTTCTGCGCCTTGTCCACGGACGCCCTCGTCGTCTTCCCGTGGGACTACGAGGCCGTCACCGAGGATGGGCGCTTCGACGTGGACCCGGACAAGGCAGGGGCCTAGCCTGGCCGACCGAGGGGAGAGCCGGGCGAGATGATCATCGGCACCGCGGGGCACATCGATCACGGCAAGACGTCACTGGTCAAGGCGCTCACCGGTATCGACACCGACCGGCTGAAGGAGGAGAAGCGCCGGGGGATTACGCTGGAGCTGGGCTTCGCGCACCTGAAGCTCGACGACGGCACGGTGGCGGGTGTGGTGGACGTGCCCGGGCACGAGCGTTTCGTCAAGGCGATGGCCGCGGGCGCCGGCGGGGTGGACCTGGCGGTGCTCGTGGTGGCCGCGGATGAGGGTGTGATGCCCCAGACGCGAGAGCACCTGGACATCTGCCGGCTGCTCGGCGTGAAGGCCGGAGTCATCGCGCTCACGAAGTCGGACCTGCTGGCGGAGCTGGGCGCCGAGTGGCGCGCGCTGGTGGAAGCGGACCTGGCCACGCTGGTGGCGGGCACCTTCCTGGAGGGCGCGCCGGTGGTGCCCGTCTCCTCGAAGACGGGGGAGGGGCTGCCCCAACTGCGCGCCGCGCTCACCCGCTGCGCCCAGGGCCTGCCCTCGCGTCCCTCCGAGGGCCCCGCCTTCCTGCCGGTGGACCGGGCCTTCACCGTCAAGGGCTTCGGCACGGTGGTGACGGGCACGCTGCTGTCCGGCGCCTTCGCGCTGGAGGACGCGGTGTCCCTGCTGCCGGGCCTGCCGGGTCCCCTGCGCGTGCGCGGACTGCAGATGCACGGGGACGCGGTGGCGAAGGTGGCGGCGGGCCAGCGCACCGCCGTGAACCTGACGGGCGTGGAGCCCGAGGCCATCTCGCGCGGCATGGTGCTGGTGAAGGCCGGCGAGGTGCCCGACACGCGCATGCTGGACGTGGAGCTGAGCCTGTTGCCCGCGGCCGAGGAGGCACTTCCCCGGCGCCGCAAGCTGCTCCTGCACCTGGGCACCGCGCAGGTGGAGGCCACGGTGGCGCTGTTGGACTTGGAGAAGCTGGAGCCGGGCGAGACGGCGCTCGCGCAGCTGCGTCTGTCCGAGCCGATGGCGGCGTTGCCGGGCCAGCGCTTCATCCTCCGGGGCTCGCGCGCGCTGCCGGGCCGTGGCGCCACGTTGGCTGGTGGGCGGGTGCTGTCCATCACCCCGCCGCGTCGGCGCAAGGGCGGCTCCGAGGTGGTGGCTCCGCTGCTGGAAGCGGACCCGGGCGGACAGGTGGCGTGGTTGCTGCGCCAGTCGGGCTACCGCGGCCTCACCCAACAGGAGCTCTTCGCCCGTTCGGCGCTGGCGCCCAAGGTGCTCTCGCGGGCGCTGGAGCTGCTCGGCTCGCGCGGCACGGCGCTGCTGGTGGACCGGGAGCGGCGGCTCTACCTCTCGGGCGAGGTCTTCGAGGGCCTGCAGGCGCGGGCCCTGGCGCTGCTGGGCGCCTTCCACGAGCGCGAGCCACTGCGTGAGGGCCTGTCGCGGGAGGAGCTGCGCCAGCGCCTCTCGGGCGAGCTGGACGCGCGCATCTTCGGCCGGGTGTTGCAGGCGCTGACGGACGTGGGGAAGGTGGAGGTGGAGAAGGAGGTGGTGCGCCTCAAGGGGCGCGGCCGTACGCTGTCGCTGGACGAGGACGCGGCGCGCACACGGCTGGTGGCGGACCTCACCGCCGCGGGGCTCGCGCCGCCCACCCTCAACGAATTGGCCGAGCGGCTGCGGCTTCCGTCCGCGCGGGTGCAGGAGCTGCTCAAGGTGGCGGTGGCGGAGGGCCGGGTGGCGCGGGTGAGCGAGGAGCTCTTCTTCGACGCGGGAGCCCTGGCCGGGCTGAAGGAGCGGCTGGTTGCCCACCTTCGCGAGAAGAAGGAGATTTCCACCCAGGCTTTCAAGGAAATGGTCGGCCAGAGCCGGAAGTTCGTCATTCCCCTCTCGGAGTACTTCGACCGCGAGAAGGTGACGCTCCGGGTCGGAGAGAAGCGGGTGCTGCGGCGCGCATGAGGACGAAGCGTTACAGCGAGACGGCCCTGCGGGCCCTGATCGAGTCGCTCGACAACCCCATCTTCGTGGCCCACGAGGGCCGGGTGCGGGCGGCGAACGAGGCATACCTGGAACTGCTGGGGCTGGGCCGGGAGCAGGTGGAGGGCCGGCACTTCCTGGACTTCGTCTACCCGGGGGACCGGGCGCGTTTCGAGGAGCGCTACCGGCTGCGGCAGCAGGGCCTGCTGAAGGAGTCGGATCCCCGGCGCTACGTGCTGCCGCCGCGTCCGGGCAGGGGGCCGTGCGAGGTGGCGAGCCACGTGCAAGAGGTGGAGCTGGAGGACGTGGGCCGGGCGATGCTCGTCAACAGCGTGGTGCTGGGAGCGCGTCCGGCGGAGCTGGAGGTGGCCGAGCGCCTGGTGGAGACGTCGGCGGAGCTCGTCGCGGCGCGCTCGGAGGACGCGGTGCGGCGGGTAGCGCTGGCGGGTCTCTCCGCCGCGGGCCTCTCCGCGCGCTTCCTGGCCCGAGACGGGGAGCACTTCATCGACAGGGACGGAGTGCCGCCCCCAGGGCATGGGGAGTTGGGGCTGCGGGCGCTGTCCGAGGGATGGCCCGTCTTCGGTCCCGCCCTGGGGACGTCCACGCCCGTCTACCTCCCGCTGGGCACCACGCTGTCGGAGGTGCTGTGGGTGTCCGGGCCGGGACTGTCGCCCTCGTTCGGCTCGGTGCTGGCGCTCTTCGCCAAGGTGGTGGGGGCCGCGCTCACCGACGCGCGATTGCTGGCGGATGTGGAGCGGGGCCGGTGGGAGATGGTGGCCGTGGCCGAGGCGGCGCGCTTCGTCGCCCAGCCGGAGCCTCCCTCGCCCGAGGACTTCCTCTCGCGCCTGGCCTCGCTGCTGAGCGCGGAGGCCGTGCTGCTGTATGCCCCCGAGTCGTCCGAGGGTGAGCTGGCGCTCGCGGCGCAGGTGGGCCTGGACGGAGCGCACAAGGCCGTGCTCGCCGCGCCGCTGGGAGGCCTGTCGCCGTCCGCGGTCACGGCCCGGGGCGTGGTGCTCTCCAGCGAGGCAGAGGAGCGTGCGCTGGTGGCGGCCACCGGTGGGCGCCTGGGTTGCGGCGCCGCGGTGCGTCTGACGCACGGGGGCCACCCGCGAGGGCTCCTCCAGGTGCTGCGTCCGCCGGGGCGTCCCTTCGTGGGAGCAGACCTGCGGCTGCTGGGCACGCTGTCCGAGCTGCTGATGACGTTGATGGATCAGCGCCGCCTGCGCACCGAGTCCGCCCGGCAGCTCGCCGACACGCGCCTGCTGTTGGACCTGGCCCGCACCACCACCGCCACCCTGGAGGTGGCCAGCATCCTGGACGTGGCCTCGGACTTCCTCGTCAAGCTGCTGGACGTCTCCAACTGCTTCATCCTCCTGCACGACGAGCAGGCCGGTGTCCTGAGAGGCTCCGCCGCCTCCGCGACCCACCGCGACTTCTTCCGCGGCGTGGTGATTCCGGTGGACGAGCCCGTCAGCATCGCCGCGCGAGTCGCCCGGGAGCGCCGGCCCATCGCCATTTCGGACCTGTCGAAGGTCGCGGAGATGGAGGATCGCGAACTCGTCCGCCGCTTCGAGGAGAAGGCGCTGCTGGGCCTGCCGCTCACCTCGCGCGAGGAGCTCATCGGCGTGGTGCTGCTGGACGACACCCGCCGGCCGCGCGTCTTCACCTCGGCCTTCATCGAGCTGGCCGAGGCCACGTGCGGCCAGATTGCCCTGGCCATCGCCAACGCCCGCCTCTACGAGTCCCTCTGGGCGTCCTACGCGGAGCTGGCCGCCGCCCGCGCGGAGATGGTCAAACGCGAGCGCCTGGCCGCGCTCGGCGAGCTGTCCGCCATCGTGGCCCACGAGGTGCGCAATCCCCTGGGCGTCATCTTCAACGCGGTGGCCTCGCTGCGCCGCATGCTCAAGCCGGACGGTGACGCGGGCATGCTGCTGGACATCCTCGCGGAGGAGAGTGACCGGCTCAACCGCATGGTGGGGGACTTGCTGGACTACACCCGTCCGCGCGAGCCCATGCTGCAGCACGAGGACGTGCCCCGGGTGCTGCAGGACGCGGTGGACGCGGCGCGGGCCCAGCAGGGGGGCGCCAACAACCGCATCACCCTGTCCGCCGAGGTGGCGCCGGAGCTGCCCCGCGTGCCGTTGGACCGGCGCCTCATCCGCCAGGCACTCGTCAACGTGCTGGTCAACGCCATCCAGGCCATGCCGCAGGGTGGGGTGGTGCAGGTGCGTGCCCGTGTCGAGGCACACGGGAGCAAGGACGTGCTGCGCATCGACGTGGCGGACCAGGGCTGCGGCATCCCCACCGAGCTCGTGCACCGGGTCTTCGAGCCCTTCTTCACCACCAAGGCCCAGGGCACGGGCTTGGGGCTCGCCGTGGTCAAGCGCATCATCGAGGAGCACCACGGGGAGATGGCCCTGGAGAGCGCTCCGGGCCGTGGCACCACCTTCACCTTCCGCCTACCCCTCACCCAGCCGACGAGCCTGCCGTGAACGACGCACCGACTTCCCTCCCGCGCGGTCGCATCCTGGTCGTGGACGACCAACGCAACATGCGGGCCACCACCGCGCTCCTCCTGCGCGCCGAGGGCTACACCGTCCTCGAGGCCGCCAACGGTGAGGAGGCGCTCACGACCCTGGCGGCCGGCGTGGACCTGATGCTGACGGACCTGAAGATGGAGCCCATGGACGGGCTCACGCTCCTCAAGAAGGCGCTGGAGGTAGCCCCGCGCCTGCAGGTCATCATGATGACGGCCTTCGGCTCCATCGAGAGCGCGGTGGAGGCCATGCGCCAGGGGGCGTTCGACTACGTCACCAAGCCCTTCAAGGAGGGCGAGCTGCGCTACCGGGTGGAGCGGGCGCTGGAGCGGGCGCGGCTGCAGGCGACGGTGGACATGCTCGCCGGCGAGTTCAACGAGCGCCACGGCCTGAGCGCACTGGTGGGCAGCAGTCCGGCGATGCGCGAGCTGACGTCGCGCCTGGTGCGAGTGGCTCAGAGCGACGCCACGGTGCTGGTGCAGGGCGAGAGCGGCACGGGCAAGGAGCTGGTCGCCCGAGCGGTGCACGCGCACAGCCGGCGCAAGGATAAGGCCTTCGTCCCCGTCAACTGCGCCGCCATCTCCGAGACGCTGCTGGAGAGCGAGCTGTTCGGCCATGCGAAGGGCGCCTTCACCGGCGCGGTGCGGGCCCGCCGGGGCCTGGTGGAGGAAGCGGATGGCGGCACCCTCTTCATCGACGAGGTGACGGAGACGACGCCCGCCTTCCAGTCCAAGCTGCTGCGCACGCTGCAGGACGGCGAGGTGCGGCGCGTGGGCGAGTCCACCTCCGTGCGAGTGGATGTGCGGATTGTGGCGGCCACCAACCGGGACATCGAGCTGGAGGTGCAGGAGAAGCGCTTCCGGCAGGACCTGTACTACCGGCTCAACGTGGTGACGCTGCGCGTGCCGCCCCTGCGCGAGCGCTTGGAGGACGTGCCCGCGCTGGCCAAGCACTTCCTCGAGCGCGCCAACGCGCGCAGCCCCAACCCCAAGCGCCTGTCCGCGTTGGCGGTGGAGCACCTGATGGGCTACGGCTTCCCCGGCAACGTGCGCGAGCTAGAGAACCTGGTGGAACAGGCGGCGGCGCTGGCCGAGGGCGAGGAGCTGCTGCCCGAGGACTTCCCGTTGCGCCCCAGCGCTCGAGTAGCAGTCAGTGGCCCGGTGGGAGCACCGCCCGCGCCCGCGCCCACGGACACCAGCACCCGGATGCCCACGCTGGCCGAGTCAGTCGAGGACGCCGAGCGGCGGGCGATTGCCCAGGCCCTGGAGCGGCACGGGATGGACCTGGGGCGCGTCGCCGAGGAGCTGGCCGTCTCCTCGACCACGCTGTGGCGGAAGATGAAGCGCCTCAACCTGCGTCCGCTGGGAGGCGAACAGCGGGATTGAGGCTGTACGAAACGTGTCGATTGCCGCACAACCCGCCAGGAGTGCAATGCGGGTTCAACCTTGGAAAACAGAAGCCCTTGATATCTTTGCGGATTTTCACATCTGCAAAGGGATTTCAGGGCTGCAATGCACGGATGGATGCCCTCGGGGGCACCCGAAATGCTAAGTGCCTGAATTTACTGTGTTCTGAGATTTCAGCAGCCCTGGCATGGGGAGTGCTAAAGCCGAGACCCGGAGCGCATCGAAGTGGCGATGAAGGTGGTTCCCCCCCACCCCTTCAGCGTCTCCGGTGAGCTTAATTTAGAAGAACCCGCGGCCCGGTCCCCTTCCTGAGGGTGCCGGGCCGCCTTCTTTTTGGGCTCAGGGCTTCTTCGGGCCCAGGGCTCCGGGTGGGGTTGAAACCGCTGGCACGAGCGACTTTCAGATCTGAAAAGGGCATTTCAGGGCTGCAATGCAGGGCTGAAAGCAGAGGAATGGGGGAGGGGAGCCCGAGAAGCCAAGTGACTGGAATCACAGGGTGGAAGGGGCTCGAGAGGGCTGGCACGACGAGTGCTATAGAGAACACCCGGAGCACGTCGAAGCGAGGCCGAAGGTGGTTCCCCCCCACCCCCTTCAGCACTTCCGGTGAGCTTCTAAGAAGAACCTGCGGCCCGGTCCCCTTCCTGAGGGTGCCGGGCCGCCTTCTTTTTGGGTTTTCGTGACTCGCGCTTGAGCACATGGCTCGCGGGCGGTGCTGGAAGTGACCTTCCTCGAGCTCGGGCGTGTGGGGCGTTGCGCGTGGTGACGGTGGGAGACACGGCACTCGAGTCCCTGCTGCGCGCGGCGGGAGCACTGGTGGTGCTGCGAACGCTGGCGATGCGAGGGCCACTGCCTCCGTAGCCGGGGCGGGGAGTCGCACGAAATGAAAACGCCCGGGCGGAAGCCGCCCGGGCGCTGGTGAAGCCGGAGGTGTAGGTGCTCAGCGGCTGAACAGCGTGCCGGCCTGGGCGATCCACTCGGCCACGGGGCCGGGGACGATGCCCAGCAGCACCACGGCGACGGTGGACACCAGCAGGGCGAGCTCGGTCATCCAGTTGCGCTCCAGCGGGTGGGCGCCCTCGGGCACAGGCCGCATGTACATGTAGACGACCACGCGCAGGTAGTAATAGGCGCCGGCGGCGCTGGAGAGCACCGCCACGATGGTGAGGCCGACGAGGCCCGCGTCCACGGCGGCGCGGAAGAGGATGAGCTTGCCGAGGAAGCCGACGGTGGGCGGGATGCCGGCCAGCGACAGCATGAAGGCCGCCATGGCGAAGGCCCAGCCCGGCCGGCGCTGCGCCAGGCCGCTGAAGCGCTCCAGGTCCCAGGCGGTGCCCTTCTCCTCCTCCTCGCGGCGCTCCAGCATGGAGATGATGCCGAAGGCGCCCACCGCGGTGACGGTGTAGGCGAGCAGGTAGAAGAGGATGCCGCGCAGGGCCTCGACGCGGGCCACGGCCTCGGGGCTGGCGCCGACCAGCGCGGTGGCGCCGAGCAGCTTGAACTCCTGGCCCGGCTGCACCGCGAAGAGGGCCGCCACGCCCAGCAGCAGGTAGCCGGCGTGGGCGATGGAGGAGTAGGCCAGCATGCGCTTCACGTTGCGCTGCGGGAGGGCCAGCAGGTTGCCGCCCACCATGGTGAGGAAGGCCAGGGTGGAGAAGATGACGAAGGGCAGCTTCGCGTCGATGCCGCTGCCCACGGTGACGAACACGCGCACCAGGGCGACGAAGGCCGCGGCCTTCACACCGGCGCTCATGAGCGCGGTGACGGGGGTGGGAGCACCCTCGTACACGTCCGGCGTCCACATGTGGAAGGGCACCGCGGCCACCTTGAAGGCGAAGCCGGCGGCCACCAGCACCGCGCCCACGTACACGAGCGCCCCGTTGTGGTTGGCGATCGCGCTGCGCAGCGGCTGCACCATGTCCGACAGCAGGGTGGTGCCGGTGGCGCCGTACAGCAGGGCCGACCCGTAGAGCAGCACCGCCGAGGAGAAGGCGCCGAGGATGAAGTACTTGAAGCCCGCCTCGCTCGGCCGAGTGCCGCGCCGCAGGTAGGACGTCAGCGCGTACGTGGCGATGGAGAGGACCTCGATGTTGACGAAGAGCGTGATGAGCTCGTTGGAGATGCCCAGCAGGCTCATGCCCGCGCCGGCGAAGAGCATCAGCGCGTAGAACTCACCGCGCTCGGCCCCGCGCTTGCGCAGGAAGCCGGCCGAGGTGAGCGAGGCCAGCGCCAGCGCCACGCAGACGATGAAGGACAGGAAGCTCGAGAACGGGTCCAACGCGCCGAAGCCGAGGAACACCTCGCGGGCGGGCTGGAACAGCATCGCCAGCGAGGCGATGCCGGCGATGACGGACGTGGCGGTGGACAGCACCGCCTGGTAGCCGCGCGACGAGCTGGCGGAGAGGTACACCTCCGACACCAGCAGGATGCACGCTCCCAGGACGAGGATGATGGCCGGCAGCAGCGGGAGGAAGTCTGCCGAGGTGAGGTTGGGCAGGTTCATGATGGACACTCTCGACTAGCGCCGGTCGGCGAGCGGGCCCGCCGGCTGGTCGTTGGGGGCGGCGGCCACGCCGGAAGGAGGGGGCAGGCCCATCACCGAGATCTGCACGTCGCTCGGCTGCACCCGGTTGCCGGGGGTGCCCAGGCTGGCGCGGGTGACGAAGCGCTCGGTGGACGGGTTGATGCGATCCAGGAAGGGCTGCGGCCTCAGGCCCATCACCACCACCAGGATGAGGAAGGGCAGCACCGTGGCGAACTCGCGCAGGTTCAGGTCCGACAGGTGCTGATTCTCGCGGTGGGTGAGGGGGCCGAAGAATACCTTCTGCACCATCCACAGCATGTACGCCGCGCCGAGGATGACGCCCAGGGTGGCCAGCGCGCCGAAGGCCAGGCCCAGGCTGCTCTTGAAGGTGCCCAGCAGCACCAGGAACTCGCCCACGAAGCCGTTGGTGCCCGGCACCGCCACGGACGAGAAGGTGATGATGAGGAAGGCCGTGGTGAACACGGGCAGCACCTTGGCGATGCCGCCGTAGTCGGACATCAGGCGGGTGTGGCGCCGCTCGTAGAGGAAGCCGAACAGGAGGAACAGCGCGCCGGTGGACACGCCGTGGTTGAGCATCTGGTAGGCGCTACCGGTGGCGCCCTCGCCGGTGAGGGCCAGCATGCCTAGCATGCAGTAGCCCAGGTGGCTCACCGAGGAGTAGGCGATGAGCTTCTTGATGTCGCGCTGCGCCAGGCACATGAGCGCGCCGTAGACGATGCCAATCACCGCCAGCGTGGCGAGGATGGGCCGGGCCTGGTGCGCGGCCGTCGGGAAGAAGGGAATCGCGAAGCGCCAGAAGCCGTAGGTGCCCATCTTCAGCATGACACCGGCCAGAATCATCGAGCCCGCCACGGGCGCCTGGACGTGGGCGTCCGGCAACCACGTGTGCACCGGCCACATCGGCACCTTGATGGCGAAGGCCAGGGCGAAGGCTGCGAACATCCAGGGTCCCCATCGGTGGAGGATGCTGGCCATGTCCGATAGCCGCGAGCAGTCACCACTCGCCATGCAGGCGGAGAGCTCCCGGTTGGCGCCCACCAGGCTGTTGTAGATGGTGGCGTAGTCGAAGGAGCGGTTACCCGGCGTGCTGCTGATGAAGTAGAGGGCGACGATCGCCACCAGCATCAGCAGCGAGCCCACCAGGGTGTAGAGGAAGAACTTCACCGCCGCCATCTGGCGATCCTCGCTGCCCCACACGCCCACCAGCAGGTACATGGGGATGAGCATGGCCTCCCAGAAGACGTAGAAGAGCAGCACGTCCAGGGACACCAGCGCACCCAGCATCACCGTCTGCAGGGCGAGCAGCGCGAGGTGGAACTCCTTCACGCGCTCGGTGATGTACGTCTGCGAGGCCATCACCACCAGGGGCCCCAGGAACACGGTCAGCAGCAGCAGGCTGACGGCCAGGCCGTCCACACCGATGTGGTAGCTGACGCCGAGCTGCTCCAGCCACCGCGTGCGGTACTCGAGCTGGAACTCGGGGCCACCGGGCTCGAAGCGCAGGTAGGCCCACACACCGAACACCAGGTCCACCAGCATGCCGATGAACGTGACGGTGCGGATCTGCCCGCGCTCTCCGGAGGGCAGCAGGCAGACGAGCGCCGCGAAGAGCAGCGGCAGGTAGACGACGAGGTTGAGCAGATGGGTATCGAAGAAGCTCATGTCAGCACCTGGATGAGCGCGTACACCGCGCCGCCGAGCAGGGCCAGGGCCATCACCGCGGCATAGGCCTGTGCGTCTCCCGTCTGCACGTAGCGCAGGGCGCTGCCCACGCGGGCCGTGACCCACGCCGTGCCGCGCACCGCCACCGTGTCGATGAGGAGGGTGTCCACCAGCTTGAAGAGGATGGCGCTCACGTTGCGCACTGGCCGGATGACCAGGAACTCGTAAGCCTCATCCACGTAGAACTTGTTCTGCGCCAGGCGGCGCGCCGAGCGGGCCCAGGCCGGAGCCGGCTGGCCCACGCGCGACGGGAAGAACTTCATGTACAGGAAGGCCGCCGCGGCACCACCGCTCAGCGCCACCAGCCACGCGATGAAGTAGTCGACGAGGTGCGGCAGGCTGTGGTCCAGCTTCACCGCTTCGCCGCGCGCCGCGATGCGCTCGGCGCTGGCGAACACCGGGCCCAGGAAGTTCTCCATCACCGGCTGCGGCCCGTTGCGGCCCGGCATCAGCGGCAGCGCGTACACCAGCGCCACCACGCTGAGCACCGCCAGCACCACCAGCGGCAGCGTCATGTGCCAAGCGCTCTCGTGCGCGTGGGCGATCTTCGCCTGCGGCGAGCGCTTGCCCTCGAAGGTGAGCAGGTACAGGCGTGACATGTAGAAGGCCGTGCTCGCCGCGATGACGAGGCCCACGTAGTAGAGCGCGCCCGAGGCCCACTCGTAGCCGTGCAAGTGGTTGTGGTGCACGCCGTGGTAGACGCCATCCTTCGAGAAGAAGCCGGAGAGCGGGAAGATACCGGTGATGGCCAGGGTGGCCACCAGGAAGGTGGCCCATGTCCAGCGCATCTCGGTGCGCAGGCCGCCCAGCTTCTTGATGTCCGTCTCGTCCGCGTTGCCGTGCATCACGCTGCCGGCGCCGAGGAAGAGGCAGGCCTTGAAGAAGGCGTGGGTGACCAGGTGCAGCACCGCCGCCCAGAAGATGCCCATGCCCACGCCCATGAACATGATGCCCAGCTGGGACACCGTGGAGTAGGCGAGCACCTTCTTGATGTCGTCCTGCGCGAAGGCGATGAGCGCCGCCAGCAGCGAGGTGAAGGCTCCGATGATGGCCACCGTCACCATGGCCGTGGGGCTCATCACCAGCAGGAAGCTCATGCGGCTGAAGAGGTAGACGCCCGCGGTCACCATCGTCGCCGCGTGGATGAGGGCGGAGACGGGAGTCGGGCCGGCCATGGCGTCCGGCAGCCACACGTACAGGGGGAACTGGGCGCTCTTGCCCGCCGCGCCCAGGAGGAACAGCAGCAGCGCCGCCGTCAGCACGCCCCCGAAGGTGCGGCCCGCCAGCGGACCCTGCGCGATGGGCGTCTCCAGCGTGACCGAGGCCTGCGTCTTCTCCGCCGTCTGGGGCAGCGCGTTGGCCATCACCTCCAGGCCCGAGAAGGCCACGGGGCCCTTCATCTGCAGGCCCTCGCGGAAGCGCACCTGGGCCGTCTCCGCGCCACCGCCCACCAGGGCGAAGTTGGCCGTGTTCGCCTGGGTGTTGAAGGCGTCCACCGTCAGCACGAGCAGGAAGGTGGCGATGAGGAAGGCGAAGTCACCGATGCGGTTGGTGACGAAGGCCTTGCGTCCGGCCCACGCCTTGGCCGTGTCCGAGTACCAGAAGCCGATGAGCAGGTAGCTGGCCATACCGACGCCCTCCCATCCCACGAAGAGCAGGACGAGGTTGTCGGCCATCACCAGCGTGAGCATCGCGGCCACGAAGAGGTTGAGGTACGCGAAGTACCGCCAGTAGCTCTCGTCGTGCTCCATGTAGCTGGTGGAGTACAGGTGGATGAGGAAGCCCACGCCGGTGATGACCAGCAGCAGCGTCCCGGACAGGTGGTCCACCAGCAGGGCCAGGTTCACCCGGAACGTGCCCGCGGAGAACCACGTCCCGTAGTCGAAGCCGATGGCGTAGCGGATGGCGCCGGCGGAGAAGGGGTTCTCCATCGACACGGGCGCGCTGCCCGGCGGTGCGTGGTTGACGCACCAGAAGGCCACCACCGAGAGCACGAAGGAACCAGCCACCGTCGCGCACGCGATGAGGTTGACGTTGGCGCGTCCCAGCATCTTGCCGAACACGCCGCACACGAACGCGCCCAGCAGCGGCAGCGCGATGATGAGCCATAGCGACTGCGCGAAGATGGCGGGTTCCACCGGCGCAGTCATGAAGTATTGCTTGAGGGCTTCCATGGGCAGAGGGGCTCTCTTGGCGGAAGGGGGGACCGGACCGTCAGTATTTCATCGTCCGGATTTCATCGACATTGACGGTGCCCCGGCTGCGGAACACGGCGATGACGATGGCCAGGCCGATGGAGGCCTCGGCCGCCGCCACGGCGATCACGAAGAAGGCGGACACGTGGCCCACCAGGTTTCCGTGCTGCTTGGCGAAGGCCAGGAACGTCAGGTTCGCCGCGTTGAGCATCAGCTCCACGCACATGAAGACCACCAGCGCGTTGCGGCGGATCAACACACCGAACATGCCGAGGCAGAACAGGGCCGCGGCGAGGATCAGATAGTAGGAGATGGGAACCATGTTCAGATCCTCGACTTGGCCACCACGACCGCGCCCACCATGCCCACCAGCAGCAGCAAGCTCACCGCCTCGAAGGGCAGCAGCCACTTGGTGAAGATTTCCACACCGATGACCTGCAGCGTGCCGAAGCCCTTGGACACGGCCTCCGGTCCGGAAATCCCGGGGGCGGCCGACGGCATCTTCAGCAGGGCCACCACCAGCACCGCGAACAGTCCCGCCGCCGCTCCTCCGCCCAGGATGCGCGAGAGCGTCAGCCTCGGCCCGGACGAGGTCGACTCGCCCAGGTTGAGCAGCATGATGACGAAGAGGAAGAGCACCATGATGGCGCCCGCGTAGACCAGCACCTGCAGCACCGCCACGGTGTGGGCCCACAGCAGCACGTAGGTGCCGGCCAGGAAGAAGAACGTGGCCACCAGTGCCATGGCGGAGCTGATCGCGCTCTTGGAGAAGATGACCAGCCCGGCCGACAGCAGCGTCAGGAGCGCGAAGGCTCCGAAGAGAACCAGCTCGATGTTCACGACCAGTCTCCGAACGCGCCCCAGGGCTTGTCGCCGAACGGGCAGCGGTGCTCGCGGATGTGCGCCTCGAACTCGTCGCGGAAGCGCATGAGGAAGGAATGGGTCGGCAGCGCCGCGGCATCGCCCAGCGCGCAGATGGTGTTGCCCAGGCCGATGGGCGGGTAGGGCGCGATGGAGGCCGCCACGTTGCTGAGGATCTCCACGTCACCCGGCTCGCCGCGGCCCTCTTCGAGCTTGCGCAGCACGCGCGTCTGCCACGGGGTGCCCTCGCGGCACGGGGTGCACTGGCCGCACGACTCCTCGGCGTAGAAGCGCGCCACGCGCCACAGGCTGCGCACCATGCACGTGGTGTCGTCCATGACGATGACGCCGCCGGAGCCCGCCATGGTCTGCTTCACCTTGACGGCCTCGAACTCCATGGCCACGTCCAGCTCGTCCGGGCTCAGGATGGGCGCCGACGAGCCGCCGGGAATCACCGCCTTCACCTTGCGGCCCTTGGGCATGCCCTGGCCGTACTTGTCGTCGAAGATGAGCTGGGTGAAGGTCGCCTCGAGCGGAACCTCATAGACGCCCGGCCGGTTCACCGTGCCCGACAGGCACACCAGGCGGGTGCCGCCCGACTTGTCGGTGCCCAGCCCGGCGTACCAGGCGGCGCCGCGGGTGAACACGTGGGGCACGCTGGCGAGCGTCTCCACGTTGTTGACCACCGTGGGGCAGCCGAACAGGCCCACCACCGCGGGGAACGGCGGCTTGAGCCGGGGCCAGCCCTTCTTGCCCTCGAGGCTCTCCAGCAGCGCCGTCTCCTCGCCGCAGATGTAGGCGCCCGCGCCGCGCACCACGTAGCAGTCCAGCTGGTAGTCCTTGCCCAGGATCTTCTTGCCGAAGATGCCCGCGGCATACGCCTCGCGGATGGCCGCGTTGGTGCGCTCCGCCTGGAGCTTGAACTCGCCGCGCAGGTACACGTAGCAGGTGTGCACGCCCAGCGCGTAGGACGCGATGGCGATGCCCTCCAGCATCATGTGCGGATCATTCTCGAGGATGTAGCGGTCCTTGAAGGTGCCCGGCTCGGACTCATCGCCGTTGACCGCCAGGTACTTCGCCTTGGGGCTGTCCTTGGGGACGAAGCTCCACTTGAGGCCCGTGGGGAAGCCCGCTCCACCGCGCCCGCGGAGGTTGGACTTCTTCACCTCGTCGATGATCTGCGCCGGCGCCATCTCCAGGGCCTTCTCCAGCCCCTTGTAGCCCCCGCGCTTCTTGTACTCCTCCAGCTTCCAGGAGTTGGGCTTGCCCCAGGCGCTCGAGATGAGCGGTTCAAATGCCGTTGTCGCCATGGAATCAGGTTCCTTGATGCGGAAGTTCAGGGAAGCTTGTCGAAGAGCGCGTCGACCTGGGCCTTCGTCAGGTTCTCGTGATGCTCCTCGTTGATTTGCAGGCACGGCGCGGTGCCGCAAGAGGCCAGGCACTCGGTCTCGCGCAGGAAGAAGCGCTCGTTCATCTCACCGGCCTTCAACCCGAGCTTCTGCTCCAGGTAGGCGAGCATCTTCTCCGCGCCCCGCAGGGAGCAGGAGAGGTTGGTGCAGACGTCGACGGTGTACTTCCCCGGCTTCTTGAGGTGGTACATCACGTAGAAGCTCGCCACCTCGTAGGCGCGCTCGGGAGTGACGCCCAGCCGGCTGGCGACCAGCTTGAGTCCCTCGGGGGGCAGCCAGCCTTTCAGCTCCTGCAGCAGACGAAGCGCGGGCAGCATTCCTGCGCTCTTCCGATCCGCGGGGTAGTGCGAGAGGATCTCCGCGATCTCCGCGTCGAACTTCTTCTGCTCTTCGGGGGTGAACAGGGGCTCCGCCATGGCGGGCGCTTCGTACGGCTCGAAAGGCCGCGTTGTCAACATAAACCCTCGGCGCTACACTGCGCCCCATCAGCGAAATGCCGAGCGATTTCAACCCCTTGTTATGAATCGGGGATCAGACGACAAGCGAGATGGTTCCCGAGTGCCGCTCGTGCTGCGAGTGCAGTTCCCGGATCAGGCCCGGATGACGGAGGTCACCGAGAATCTCTCCAAGGGAGGGATTTTCGTGCAGACCGACCGGGCGTTCACGGCTGGCCAGGAGGTGGGGCTGGCACTTTCTTTCCCGGGGCTGCTGAATCCGGTACAAGTCGTGGGGACGGTGGCCTGGGTACGGCCAGTGTCGGCGGAGGCTCCGGGTGGAGTCGGCATCCGGGTGGTGCGCGATCAGGACCGGCAGCGATTGGGTGAAATCTTGAGTTCGGCAGGACAGACCCGCGCGTCGGACCAGACGGCCCCCCCCGCCGAGGGCTACCGTGTCCTCATTGTCGAGGACAACCCGCACATCGTGGAGATGTACAGCTACGTGCTCAAGAAGCTGGCGAGTGGCGAGCTGGCGGGCAAGGTGCCGCTCGAGGTGCACTTCTCTCCGGACGGGCACCACGCCCTGCAGCAGCTGCAGGAGAAGCGGGGCCGCTTCAGTCTGGTGATGACGGACCTGTACATGCCGGTGATGGACGGCTTCGCGCTGATCGAGCGCATCCGCGCCGAGGAGTCGCTCAAGTCCATCCCCGTGGTGGCCATCTCCGCGGGAGGCCCGGAGGCGCGTGAGCGTGCCATGCAGCTGGGCGTGGACATCTACCTGCGCAAGCCGGTGCGCTTCCAGGAAGTGCTGGAGACGGTGAAGCAGCTGCTTCACATTCCCTGACAGAGAGGCGGGCGGCTGATTTGAGGCGGGGCGCTGGGCCGCGTAGAGTCCGGCGCGCATGTCCAAGCCCGCCATCCACCGCGATACCGTCTGCGGCGAGGCGCTGTTCATCCTCCAGAGTCTGAAGGAGAACGGCCGTCTGGGTCGCTCGAGCAAGCTGGCCGATGTGAAGGCCACGCTCGAGCCGTCCGTCTCGCTGGAGTTCGACAGCTACTATCTCTTCCTCCGCAAGTACCTCTACATCGCGCTGGACCACCGCGAAGCGCAGCTGCGCCTCACCGAGCTGGGTGAGCGCGTGGTGGGGGGCGAGCTGCAGGACAAGTTCGCCCTGGAGGTGGGCGAGTTCTTCGCCGATCAGCTCGCCGGGGATGTGCCCGTCGTCCAGGGTGCTGACGAGGGAGACGAGCCCATCATGCCGCCACCTCCGCCGGACATCTTCCTCGAGGAGTCGGAGATGTTGCGGCCCGCCGAGCCTCCGTCCCTGCCGCGCACCCGCGCGTCCGGTTCGTTCGGAGTGGAGCTGCCACTCCCCGCGCCCGTGCCTCCTCCCCCGGTGGCCAGCATGCGCAACGAGGCCATCCCCCTGCCGCCCGCTCCCCCCGTCGCTCCCATGGCGCCTCCCGCTCCCGTCTCCGCGTCCGTGCAGCCGCTGGCCACCCCCTCCGCCCCGAAGGCTTCGGAGCTGTTGGATCAGCGCTATCAGAAGCTCGAGGCCGTTGGCTCCGGGCCGCTCGGCACCGTGTACAAGGGCCGCTTCAACGCGCTCGGGCAGGACATCTGCGTCAAGGAGCTGAAGGACATCTTCGGCTACTTCTCCTTCCTCCAGCGCGGCGAGGTGCTCAAGCGGCTGAAGAAGGAGCTGTGCGCGCAGGCCCAGGTGCGCCACCCGGGCATCGTCCAGGTGCTGGATCAGAACACCGAGACGGCCAAGCCCTACTACGTGCTCGAGCAGCTGCACGGCAGCCTCAAGGGCAGGCTGGAGGACGGTGGGGGCAAGGGCATTCCGGTGTCCCTGGCCATGCGCTGCTTCCTGCAGGTGGCCTATGCGCTGCGCGCCGCGCACGCCGTGGGCCTCACCCACCACAACCTCAAGCCGGAGAACATCCTCTTCGACGTCTACGGCAACGCGAAGCTGGGTGACTTCGGCCTCGGCCGCGTGGTGGAGCAGGATGCCTCCAAGGGTCTGCCCCAGGTCTTCGTGGGCGCCAGCGGCATGGTGTACCTGGCCCCCGAGCTCCTCCAGCCCCAGCGTGCGAAGGACTCCGGTCCCGCCTCCGACGTCTACGGGTTGGGCATCCTCCTCTACGAGATGCTCACCGGGCAGATTCCGGGCCGCCGCTCGCCGCTGCCCTCCGAGGTCAACCCCGAGGCCCCCGCCGGCCTGGACGCCATCTTCGACAAGATGACCCAGGACCGGGTGGAGCAGCGCTACCCGGACGTCGACGCGATGCTGGAGGACTTCTACAAGTCCTTCACCGAAGCGCAGTTCCTCGCCAAGGGGGACCTCATCCTCTCCTCGGAGCCGCAGTAGCGCTCCCGGGGGCCTGGTGCTGCGCCGGGCCCCCAGCGTCACGAGTGCTCGCGGCCGGAGCGCCGGGCTGTAGACTCACCGCATCATGAGCAACAGCCCGAATCCGCAGGAGCCTGTCCTCGTCACCGTTACCGGGAGGGACCAGCCCGGCATCACCGCCCGTCTGACCGGCATTCTCGCCAAGGTGGGCGCGGCGCTGCTCGATATCGAGCAGGTGGTGGTGCATGGGCAGCTCACCCTGTCCCTGTTGGTGCGCCTGCCCGAGACGAGCAGCGTCCTCATGGAGCTGCTCTTCGCGGCTCGGGAGCTGGGGGTGTCGCTGGACTTCCAGCCGGTGACGGAGTCGCGCTCCCCGGCGGCGCCCAGCCCCAGCCGGCATGTCGTGACCATGGTGGGCCGCTCCCTGGGCGCTCGCGAGCTGCACGCCGTGGCCGAGCGGCTGGCCCAGCACAATGCCAACATCGAGCGCGTCAACCAACTGTCCGAGGGCGACCCGAGCTCCATCGAAATCCACATCGCCCTGACGCAGGACAGGGATCCGGAGGAGCTCAAGCGCTCGCTCCTGGCGCTGGCCATGTCCACCAGCGCCTTCGACGTGGCACTGCAGCGGGAGACCCTCTACCGGCGCAGCAAGCGGCTGGTGGTGATGGACATGGACTCCACGCTCATCCGCATCGAGGTCATCGATGAGCTGGCGCGGGCCTACGGCGTGGGAGAGCAGGTGTCGCGCATCACCGAGCGCGCCATGCAGGGGGAGATGGACTACGACGAGTCCCTGCGCCAGCGCGTGGCGCTGTTGAAGGGGCTGGACGTGAAGGTGCTGCGGGACATCGCCGCCAACCTCCCGCTCACCGAGGGCGCGGAGACGCTCATCCGCGTGCTCAAGCGGCTGGGCTATCGCACCGCCATCATCAGCGGTGGCTTCTCCGTGGCGGCCGAGGCGCTCAAGGCCCGGCTGGGCATCGTCTACGCCCACTCCAACGTGCTGGAGGAGGTGGACGGCAAGCTCACCGGCCGCACTCTGGGGCCCATCGTCAACGCACGCCGCAAGGCGGAGCTGCTGGAGAGCATCGCCCAGGCGGAGGGAATCCTGCTCGACCAGGTCATCGCCGTGGGCGATGGCGCGAACGACCTGTTGATGCTGGAGCGCGCGGGCCTGGGTATCGCCTTCCGCGCCAAGCCCAAGCTGCGCCAGGCGGCCGACACCTCCATCTCCGCCGGCGGTCTGGACACCATCCTCTACCTCCTGGGGCTCACCCGCCGCGAGCTCCAGGAGGTGATGGCGTAGGGCGGCTCAGGAGGGGCGCATGCGCGCCGCCAGCTCCCGCTGCTGAATCGTGCGCTTCTCCAGCAGCAGCTCGAGCAGGGCGCGCAGAATCTTGGAGCTCTTCTCCTGGTTGACCTGCACTGCCTGCAGCCGCTGCATCTCCTCAGGGGAGAACACCTCGGCCGGGGAGGGCGCGGAGCTGAGGATTTCATCGAGCAGATCCGCCGCGCTCGCTCCCCCACCGCCGCGCGAGGGCACGGGCGCGGGAGTGGTCGCGGGACCGGCCTGCCGGGCGGCGTTCTCCTTCGCCATGTTCGGGGCGATGTCGGACAGGGCCTTCATCACCGTCTTGCCGCTGATGTCGACGATCTTGAACTCGTCCTCGTCACCCCCGGCGCTCTCTCTGCGCGAGGCAGGGTGGGCGCTGTGGCTGACGGCCGGGTCCTGGTTGCGGTAGTGGCGCAGGATGGCGTTCTGGATCTCCCGGTCGCCGGCCACCATGGGGATGACGCGCGTGCGGCTGCGCGCGGCCACCTGGTCGATGGTCTGCAGGTCGGTGGGGTCCGCCATCGCGAGCACGAGTGTCTTGCCGTTGTCGCGCAGGGACACGGGGAAGATGCTCTTCTGCTCGGCGAAGCCGACGTCCACCTTCGCGAGCGCGCCGGGGTCCTTGGCGGTGCCCAGTTGGACGCGCTGCACGCCCAGGCCCTGGGAGATGGCCTGGGTGATGGTGTCCTCAGCGACGAGGCCCATGTCGGTGATGATGCGAGACAGGCGTCCGCCCCACTGGTCGTGTTGAGCGAGCGCGCTGCGAAGCTGCATCTCGTCGATGACGCGGGCCTTGACGAGAATCTCTCCGATACGGTTGCGAGGTGCGGCCATGGTCGCCAGTCTACGGAGGAAGTAGCCCGGAGTCGCGTTCGATGCCGCGCGGATTCGATACCTGCTTGGCGGAGGGGGTGGCGCTCTTCAACGCCGGCTCCTTCTACGAGGCCCACGAGGTCTGGGAAGAGGCCTGGCTGCGCGAGCGCGGCCCTCGCCGGCTGTTGCTGCAGGGTCTCATCCTCGTGGCGGCGGGCTGGCTGAAGCGGGACGCGGGCAATGCCCGGGGTGCATGGACGCTCTTCTCCCGCGCGCTCGAACGGCTCGAGTCCCTTCCCCCCGCGTGTGAAGGCGTGGACGTGGCGGGCCTGCGCCCCCGGGTGGCTCGTTGGCGCGAGGGCGACGACAGCATCCGGCCCCAGCTCGCCTGTCTGGCCGCCCACCAGGAAGGAGACCGTTGATGCAACCCTTCGCCGATGAGCAGGTGCTCCTGTGCCCCTACTGCGGTGAGCCTGTGGAGGTGACGGTGGACCCGGGTGGGCCTGGCTCGGAGACGTACGTGGAAGACTGCCCGGTGTGCTGCCGGCCGTGGGTGGTGCACGTCTCCCGGGAGGGAGAGGATGTCTTCGTCTCCCTGGGGCGCGAGGACGACTGAGCCGGCCGGAATGGGCCCGCGGCGCGTCGCCTTGACACGTTCCGAAGCATGGTTCTCTTGAGTCTGTGAGAGGCGCTGGCCCCCCAGAGAGAGGGAACGGCGCAGGCAGACAACCGACTCAGTTTCAATTCAACCAGCGCGCCGCTGCTCCGCGAGGAGTGCGACGCGAGAAGGAGACGACCATGCAGAAGCGTTGGAACCCGTTCGAGATGAGCAATGGTGCCGTGGCGCTGGGGCCTCTGATGGCGAAGGAGTTCGACCAGCTCTTCCGTGACCTGTCCGCGCGCCAGGGCAGCTCGCGCGAGCTCGTCCCGCCGGCGGACATCTACGAGACGGCCGAGGGCATCACCCTGCAGGTGGACCTGCCGGGGCACGACCCGAAGGCCATCGAGGTGAAGGTGGAGCACGACACCCTCACCCTCAAGTCGGAGCGCAAGGTGGAGCGCTCCGACAAGGACGGCGCGCGGCGCCTGGAGCGCAGCTTCGGCGTGTACACCCGCTCCTTCGTCCTGCCGCGCACCGTGGATGCCTCCCGGGTGGAGGCGCGCTACGAGAATGGCGTGCTCACCCTGACGCTGCCGCGGCGTGAAGAGGCCCGGCCCCGCGTGGTCGAGGTGAAGGTCAACAGCTAATGGGAAACGCGGAGTGCCCGGAGGGGATGGGCCCCAGGGAAGGGGGCTCGTCCCTTTCGTTTCGGGCTTCTTGGGACACACGGGCGGCGATACGCCCTCACAGGGGCCCCGGAACATGGCCCCCTGGAGACGCTCCGCCGCTCGTGTCGTCCGCGCTGCCTAGCGCTTGACGGCGGTGTTGGCCCCGAGCGCCAGCGGCACGCGGAAGAGATCCAACACCTGCTGCACATCCAGCGGCTTGGGCAGGCACGCCACGGCGCCAGCCTGCTTCGAGCTCTCCACGACCTCGGGCGAGTGGGCGGACGTCATGGTGATGAGCCGCACGCCCTCCATCTGCTTGCGGGCGCGGATGCGGCGGCACACCTCGATACCGTCGATGTCCGGCATGTTCAGGTCGATGAGCATGCCGTGCGGCTTCTGCTCGCTCACGAGCAGGAGCGCCTCGACGCCACTGGTGGTCGTCTGCAGCTCGACCTGGTTGGCGTAGGGCTTGAAGGCGCGCTTGATGGCATCGAGCACCTGACGCTCGTCATCCACCACCAGCAGGCGCACGGTGCTGCTGCCCAGCTCCTCGGGCACTGGCATCTGGTGGGTGATGAGGAACGTGCGAAGATCCGCCGAGCGTACCCGCCGGTGGCCACCCGGCGTCCGGAACGCCATGAGGATGCCGCGGTCGATCCACTTGCTCACCGTGGACGGGTCCACCTGGAGCAACCGGCTGATGTCGTGGGTCGTGTAGAGCTGATCCGTCATCGAACTCCCCTCACTCTGCACTGCTGCGTTCCGGCCTTCATAGGATAAGACACCTAAGCAGGAAGCGAAAATTCTTCGATTTCACAACTTGACAGCTTGTAGGGCATCAGGGTCTCTCATGTGTTGAACGGTGGCCTCCCACCGTCCCGATGCCTTCAAGCACAGTTCGACCAGCTCGCGTGCGGCGCCGTGTCCTCCCCGGCTCCGCGCCACGTAATGCACTTCCTGACGCACTTCGGGAGCAGCGTCCGCCGGGCAGGCCGACAGGCCCGCCAGACCCAGGGGACCCAGGTCATTGACGTCGTCTCCCATGTACGCGCACTCCCCGGCAGGGACCTCCAGCTGGGCCAACAGTTCACGAAATCCCGCCAGTTTGTTCTTGCGCCCCTGGAGGACGGAGGTGACGCCCAGCTCGAGCCCACGCACTTCCACGATGGACGACGTACGTGCGGTGAGGATGGCGGTCCGCAACCCCGCCAACCTCGCCATCACCAGCCCGTGGCCGTCCTTGACGTCGAAGCGCTTCATCAGCTCGCCGTCACCACCGTAGTACAGACCGCCATCCGTGAGCACGCCGTCCACGTCGAAGATGAGCAGACGCACGCGCGAGGCACGCTCCGTCAGCTCGTCCCTGCTGGGTTTGGGCGGCAGCTCCGTCATGTCGCGTCCCTTGGACTCCCTCCCCACACGGCTAGGTTCACTGCGTACTGCGCTCGCTACGCCGGCTCGTGCCCCAATGCACGCCGGATGGCCAGCACCTGACGTAGCACGTCCTCGAACATCTGGGGATTGAGCGAGCACGGACCGTCACACAGGGCACGATCCGGGTCTTCGTGAACTTCCGTGAATAGTGCGTCTATTCCGGCGGCAGCGGCGGACCGGGCCAGCAGGGAGACGAACTTGCGCTCGCCGGCCGTCTCTCCATTGCCGGCCGAGGGCAGCTGCACGGAGTGGGTGGCGTCGAAGCACACGACGAGCCCGGCCTCACGCATCTGCAGGAAGCCGCGCATGTCCACCACCAGGTTGTTGTAGCCGAAGGTGGCGCCGCGCTCGGTGACGAGCACGTTGGGGTTGCCCACCTCCACGGCCTTGCGCGCCGAGTGGACGATGTCCTTGGGCGCGACGAACTGGCCCTTCTTGAGGTTGACGCCCTTGCCAGTGCGCGCCACCGCCTCCACCAGGTCCGTCTGGCGGCAGAGGAAGGCGGGAATCTGGATGATGTCCACCACCTCGGCGGCGGGGCCCACGTGGCTCGTCTCGTGGACGTCCGTGAGGATGGGCACCCCCACCTCGCGCTTGATTCGGCCGAGGATGCGCAGGCCCTCCTTCAGACCGGGGCCCCGGAAGGACTTGCCGCTGGTCCGGTTGGCCTTGTCGTACGAGCACTTGAAGGCATAGGGGACGCCCAGCCGGCTCGTCATCTCCTTGAGGAGCTTCGCGTGCCGCAGCGCCATCTCCTCGGACTCGATGCTGTCCGGGCCGGCGATGACGAAGAGCTTCTGGCCCGGGCCCACCTTGTGACCGCACAGCTCGATGCTCTGGTTCATGCCTGCGTCCTCCCCGCGTCACGGTGCGAGAGGGCCGCGCCGATGAAGCCGGAGAAGAGCGGGTGGGGCGCGAAGGGCTTGCTCTTGAACTCCGGGTGGAATTGACAACCCACGAAGTACGGATGGTCCGGCAGCTCGATCATCTCCACGAGGTTGAGATCGGGGTTGTGGCCGGACACGACCAGACCCGCCTCCTGCAGGCGGCCGCGGTAGGCGTTGTTCACCTCGTAGCGGTGGCGGTGTCGCTCGTGGATGACGTCCTCCCCATACAGCTTGCGCGCCAGTGAGCCCGGTTTGAGCGCGCAGGCGTAGCTTCCCAAACGCATCGTACCACCCTTGTCCTGGACCTTCACCTGGCTCTCCATGAGCGTCACCACCGGGTGCGGGGTGTGCTCGTTGAACTCCAGGGAGTTGGCGCCGGCCAGGCCCAGCACGTTGCGGCTGAACTCCACCACCGCCATCTGCAGGCCCAGGCAGATACCGAAGAAGGGCACCCGCTTCTCCCGGGCGTACCGCACCGCCATAATCTTTCCCTCGGTGCCGCGTACCCCGAAGCCGCCGGGCACCAGGATGGCGTCCACCCCACCCAGCATCGCCTCGGGACCCTTGTCCTCCACCTCCTGCGAGTCCACGAACTGCAGGTCCACCTTCACGTCGTTGGCGATGCCGCCGTGGAGCAGCGCCTCGTTGAGGCTCTTGTAGCTCTCCTTGAGGTCCACGTACTTGCCGACGATGCCCACCTTCACCTCGCCGCGGCCCGGCGAGTACACCTTGCGGATGATGTCCTCCCAGCGGTCCAGCCGGGCGGCGCGCGTCCAGATGTTGAGCGTCTCCGCCAGCCGCTCGTCGATGCCCTGGCGGTGCAGCTCCAGCGGCAACTCGTAGATGCTCTTCACGTCCGGCGAGGTGAACACGTTGCCATTGTCCACGTTGCAGAACATGGCGATCTTGTCCTTGAGCTCGCGGCTGATCTCCCGGTCCGTGCGGCAGATGAGGAAGTCCGGCTGGATGCCGATCTCCCGCAGCTTCATCACCGAGTGTTGCGTGGGCTTGGTCTTCACCTCGCCGGCCGCGCCGATATAGGGCAGCAGCGTGAGGTGCATGTACACGGCGTTGCCCGCGCCCACGTCGTAGCGCATCTGGCGGATGGCCTCGAGGAAGGGCAGCGACTCGATGTCGCCCACGGTCCCGCCCACCTCGACGATGACCGCGTCCACGCCCTGCGCCGCCTGGCGGATGCAGGCCTTGATCTCATCCGTGATGTGCGGAATCACCTGGACTGTTTTTCCCAGGTACTCGCCCCGCCGCTCCTTCTGGATGACGGAGTGGTAGATGCGGCCGGAGGTGAAGTTGTTGAGCCGGGACATCCTCGCGTTGGTGAAACGCTCGTAGTGGCCCAGGTCCATGTCGGTCTCGCCACCGTCGTCGGTGACGAAGACCTCTCCATGCTGGAATGGGCTCATCGTACCCGGATCGATGTTGATGTACGGGTCGAGCTTCAGGAGGGTGATGTCGAGCCCGCGATTCTCGAGCAGGGCGCCAATGGAAGCAGAGGCGAGCCCCTTGCCCAGCGAGCTGACGACCCCGCCGGTCACGAAGATGAACTTGGTCTTCTTGGAGCGCATGACCCTTCCTGCCAAGAGACCCCGAGGGCGTCAATGATTCTGTCAGGCGCCTTGCACGGCCGCCTGGCCCCGGAAGTCCAGCAAGGAACGGAAGTCAGTCGTGGCCCTGGGTCCGCGGGCGGGATTCGGCGTAGTCCCGGGCCCTCGGCTCGCAGTCGCGCTGGTCGCGCAGCGGGCAGTGGCGGCAGCTCCACCCGTCCCAGCCCCGCTTCACCGCGAGGTGGAGGCAGGCGTCATAGCTGAAGCAGAACAGGTTGCGCTGGCCTTCCACCGCCGACTCGTCACGCAAGGCGGAGGGTAGAGGGCTCGGGCAGGGTGTGATGGACAAGGTCAGGGCCTCCAGCGGATGAAACGGGCCTTCCCCCCGGCGCCTGCAACAGGGGGTCCGCATCCGCATTCCCGAGGGGCTGGCAAAAAAAGAGCCCGCCTGCCCCGCGGCCCCAGACGTGGAGGGGTGCGCGGAACGGACGGGCTCACACCGGCGTCAACTTCCGCTGGACGGAACTCTCAGAGCGCCGCGCCAGCGGAGGTGGACGCCTGACTCATGCTCTCAGTCAAGGCATCACCTCCTTTCTGCGGCGGCTTACGTAATGACGAGGGTCGCTCCGCGCCAGTCGATGAGTGCTGGGAAGTGGCCGGGGGCAGGCAGGCGGGAGGGCGGCCGCTCGTCAGGCTGCCACGAACTGGCGCTCCACCAGCCTGCGGTAGAGGCCCTCCTGGCCCATGAGCGCGGCGTGGTTGCCGCTCTGCACCACCTTGCCGCCCTCCATCACCACCACGCGGTCCGCGCCAATCACCGTGGACAGGCGGTGGGCGATGATGAGCGTGGTGCGGCCCTTCATCAGCCGCTCCAGCGCCTCCTGCACCAGGTGCTCGCTCTCCGCGTCGAGCGCGCTGGTGGCCTCATCCAGCACGAGCAGGCGCGGATTCTTGAGCACCGCCCGCGCGATGGCGATGCGCTGCTTCTGGCCACCGGAGAGCTGCACGCCCCGCTCACCCACCAGCGTGCGGTAGCCCTCGGGGAAGCGGGAGATGAACTCGTGCGCGTTGGCGGCGCGCGCGGCGGCCTCCACCTCGGCGTCCGAGGCGTCCGTGCGGCCGTAGCGGATGTTGTCCGCGATGGAGGAGGCGAACAGCATCGGCTCCTGCGCCACCGTGCCCACCTGCTGCCGCAGCCACTCGGGATCCAACGAGCGCAACTCCCTGCCGTCCAGCAACACGCGCCCACCCTGCGGGTCATACATGCGCGCCAGCAGCGCGGCGATGGTGGACTTGCCCGCGCCCGAGGGGCCGACGATGGCCACCACCTCGCCCGGGGCGAGCGCCAGGTCGATGCCCTGCAGCACCGGCACATCCTGGCGCGAGGGGTAGGCGAAGCGCACCGCCTGGAAGTCGACCTGGCCCTGGAGGGCCGGCAGTCGCTCGCCGCCCGAGGCGGGGATGGCGGGCGTGCGGTCGATGAGCTCGAAGACGCGCTCGGCGGCGCCAGAGGCCCGCATGAAGTCCGCCCACAGGTCCGTCAGCGCCCCCAGGGAGAAGGCCACCATGATGGAGTAGATGAGGAAGGAGGTGAGGCTGCCCACCGTGAGCCTGCCGTCCAGCACCAGCCGGCCGCCGTACCAGAGCACCACCGCCGAGGCGAGGTAGCCCGCCGAAGAGGCTCCGGCCATGAAGTAGGAGGACTGGCGGGCGCGTTGACGCGCCACGTCGTAGGCGATCTCCGTGGCGGAGCGGTAGCGCTCCACTTCGTGCCGCTCGGCGGCGAAGGAGCGCACGGTGCGGATGCCGGAGAGGCTCTCCTCGGCCACTTCGTTGGCGCGGGCGAGCGCGTCCTGCGTCTGTTTGGCCAGCCCGCGCACCCTGCGGCCGTACGTCACGGCTCCCACCGCCACCACCGGCACGATGGCCAGCATCAGCCCCGTGAGCATCGGAGAGGTGTAGAAGAGCAGCGCGATGCTGCCGAGCGCGGAGGCCGCGTTGCGCAGGCCCATGGAGATGTTCACGCTCACGGTGTTCTGCAGCACCGTGGTGTCCGAGGCCAGCCGGTTGGTGAGCTCGCCCGTCTTGCGCTCGTCGAAGAAACCCACCTCCTGGGACATGAGGCTGGCGAAGAGGTCCTGCCTCAGCTTCGTCACCACGCGCTCTCCAGCGGTGGTGAAGAAGTAGAAGCGCAGCGCCATCGCCGCGCCCTGCACCAGGAAGACGGCCACCATGCTCAAGGCGATGGCGTCGATGCGAGAGCGGTCCCCGGCCTTGAGCGCCTGGTCGATGATGTCGCCGATGACCTTCGGGTACACCAGCCCCAGGGCGCTGGCGATGAGCAGGAAGACGGTGCCGGCGATGAGCCTGCGCGTCTGGGGACGGGCAAGGCTCATCAGACGGCGGAACGTCACCCGGGAGAACTTGGGCTTCTTGGAGGCGTCGGGCTTCTGGGAGGCGTCGGACACGCGCGCAGACTAACCCGGGATGTGCCCCGCCGCATGTCTACCTGAAGGGCCAGGGGGCGGGCTCACCCGCCACGCATCGCCGCTTCCACCCGGGCCACGTCCTCGGGCACGTCCACCGCCACCGTACGTCCCGTCACCTTCCCGCAGCGGATCCGGATGCCGTGCTCCAGCGCTCGGAGTTGCTCCAACTTTTCCGCCTGCTCCATCGGCGTGGGGCTCAACTCCGCCAGCCGCAGCAGCGTCTCGCGCCGGTAGCCATACAGCCCCAGGTGCGCCCACCGCTTCACCGCTCCCTCCTCGCCCGGCTCGCGGATGAAGGGCACCGTGCTGCGGCTGAAGTAGAGCGCGTCCCCGTTCAGCGCCAGCACCGTCTTCACCACATGCGGGCTGTCCACCTCGGCTGCCTCCAGCGGGCGCACCAGCGTGCCCATCTCCACCGCCGGGTCCGTGAAGAGGCCCGCCAGTACCCGAAGTGAAGCCGGGTCCACCATCGGCTCGTCGCCCTGCACGTTCACCCACACGTCCACGTCCGGACGCGCCCGCGCCACCTCGGCCACCCGGTCCGTCCCCGTGGCGCACTCGGGCGACGTCATCACCGCCGTGCCTCCAAAGCGCGTCACCGTCTCCTGGATGCGCGCATCGTCGGTGGCCACCACCACCCCGTCGAAGACGCGCGCCTCCTGGCAGCGCCGCCAGACGTGCTCGATCATCGGACGGCCGGCAATGAGGGCCAGCGGCTTGCCGGGAAAGCGCGTGCTGGCATGGCGGGCGGGGATGACGGCGAAGGTGCGCGGTGCGGACATGGTGCCGCGCTGTCTATCAGATTCACGACGTTGCAATGCACCGGAGGGCCGAGGGCACTAGGCACCCGAGCGGCCATGCCTAGCTTCCCGCCACCATGAAGAAGGTTCTCCATATCGTCGGCGCGCGTCCCAACTTCATGAAGGTGGCTCCCATCCACCGGGCCATCTCCGAGCGAGGCTCGCTCTCGCAGAAGTTGGTGCACACCGGTCAGCACTACGACGTGAAGATGAGCGATGTCTTCTTCTCCGACCTGGGCATGCCCGCTCCGGATGCCCACCTCGGCGTCGGCTCGGGCAGCCACGCGGAGCAGACGGCCCGGGTGATGCTCGAGCTGGAGAAAGTGTTCGTCAGCGAGAAGCCGGATCTCGTCTCCGTGGTCGGCGACGTCAACAGCACCCTGTCCGCCGCGCTCGTGGCGGCGAAGATGGGCATCCCCCTCTCCCACGTGGAGGCGGGTCTGCGCAGCTTCGAGCGCACCATGCCCGAGGAGATCAACCGCATCCTCACCGACCGCGTCGCGGACCTGCTGCTCACGCCCTCGGCCGACGCGGACGCCAACCTCCTGCGTGAGGGGCTCGAGCCCGCGCGCATCCGGTTGGTGGGCAATGTGATGATCGACTCGCTCTTGTCCGCCCGGGACAGGGCCCTGCGTCTCCCGACGCTCCCGGACCTGGGCCTCACCCCTCGTGGCTACGCCGTGTGCACCCTGCACCGCGCCTCCAACGTGGATGACCCGACGGTGCTCGGTGGGTTGTTGTCCGCGCTCGGCCACGTGGCCAGCCGACTGCCCGTGGTGTTCCCCGTGCACCCGCGCACCCGCAAGCGCTTCGCGGAGATGGGCTTCGGTCCCACGCTCGAGCGCACCCCGGGCCTGCGCCTGGTGGACCCCATGGGTTACCTCGAGTTCCTCGCGCTCACCTCCCAGGCCCGGCTCGTCTTCACCGACTCCGGCGGCCTCCAGGAGGAGACCACCGTGCTCGGCATTCCCTGCCTCACCGTGCGCGACACCACCGAGCGCCCCATCACCGTGGATGTCGGCACCAACCTCGTGGTGGGCACCGACCCGGTCCGCATCCAGAACGCCGCGGATCGCATCCTCGATGGTTACGAGAAGAAGGGCCGCATTCCCGACCGGTGGGACGGACACACCGGCGAGCGGATCGCTCAGGTGTACGAGCAGTTCCTCGGAGTGGGGGAGGCGTCCCGGCTCGCGGCCGTGTAGGCGCTCCTACTGCCAGGAGATCTCATACTCGTTGGTGTTCGGCCCCACCGGCCACGAGCGCCCCTTCACGCCCTTCACCCTGGCGGCCTCGAACGTCGCCAGGATTCCCGCTTCCACGAACGGGCGGGGACTGAAGTCGCGCTTGACGGTGACGATGCCGCTCCACGGTCCCGTTCTCGTCACGGAGACCTCGACTCCACTCACCCCCACCTGGATGGCCCACGGCAGGCTGTTGATCAGCCGGTGCGGATTGTTCTGCACCAGCACCAGCAGCGTCCTCCCCGCCGTCGAGCCCAGGAAGTTCTCCGCCGCCTGCTGTCCCAAGCGCCGCATGGCCACCTCGAAGTCCTCGAGGTCACGGCTCTGCAGCCGGGCCGCCGTGTAGAGCAGGTCGAGGTACTTGCAGGCGGGATAGCTGAAGAAGTCCAGGAACTTCTTCTCCCCACTCGCCTCCAGGCAGCGCTGGACCGCGGAATCTCCTCCCTGGGTGCGTGCCACCTCCAGCACGGCGTTGAAGAGCACTCCGCGCATCGCAGCCGTCTCCGAGAGCATCGACTTCCGCCACCTCAGCTCCTCCTCGGAGCCGAGCCGCGGTTCGCTCGGAGCGGTGGTCTGGCCCACCTCGTGCTTGGCTTCCTCGGTCACGGCGGATGGATTCCATGTGGACCCCTCGGACGGCAAGGGGGGCATGTACGAATTCCCCTTTTCCAGCCCAGTCGTTCAACTCCTCGTCCCTTTGTCCGTGGAAGACGGCAGGACCCGGGGAGGAAGCGTTCCGCTCTCTGTGTTAAGCGGGGACGGCTTCATGAGCGCGAGAGAGCAGAGCGAGGAGACACCCACCCCCTTCGGCGAAGTGCCCGAGGGGTACGTCGACATCCCGTTCGTCGTCGAGCCGAACTATGCCGGCTGGCGGCTCGATCGCTACCTCGCCGAGAAGCTTCGCCGTCTGACGCGCGAGCGCCTTCACGGCATCATCCAGCGCGGCGTGCTGTGCGAGGAGCGCCGCCTCAAGTCCTCCACGCCCGTCTACCCGGGCCTCTGCTTCCGCATCCGCCGCCCCGTCAGCGCCGAGCCAGAGACTCCCACCGAGCTGCCCGTCCTCTTCCAGGATGACTGGCTGCTCGTGCTCGACAAGCCCGCCGGGCTGCCCATCCATCCCACCGCCCGCTACCACAAGGGCACACTCGTCTCCCTGCTGCGCGAGCGTTTCGGCGAGGCCTTCGCCGAGCCCGCCCACCGGCTGGACCGCGAGACGAGCGGCCTCGTCGTCTGCGGGCGCACCACCGAGTCCTGCCGCGTCCTCGGCCGCCTCTTCGTCTCCCGCGACGTGGACAAGGAGTACCTCGCTGTCTGCGAGGGTCATCCCCCCGGGGACACCTTCTTCGTGGACGCCCCCATCGCCGAGGGTACCGAGCTCATCCGCATCGCCGTGCGCATCGACCCCGTGGAGGGCAAGGAGAGCCGCACCCGCTTCCAGGTGCTCCAGCGCTTCTCCCGCGACGGCGAGCCCTTCTCCCTCCTGCGCTGCTACC
This sequence comes from Vitiosangium sp. GDMCC 1.1324, assembly GCF_003044305.1. GTDB lineage: Bacteria > Myxococcota > Myxococcia > Myxococcales > Myxococcaceae > Archangium. Next base: position 111,158 of record NZ_PZOX01000028.1, read on the forward strand.
CGGAGACGGGACGCCAACATCAGATTCGCATCCACCTGCGCGAGGCCGGCTTCCCCCTGGTGGGTGACAAGATGTACGGCCCCGACCCTGGCTACTTCGACCGCTTCAGCAAGCACTGTCTGGAGCCCGAGGCCTGGGTCCGCCTGCGTCTGCCGCGCCACGCCCTCCACGCCGCCCGCATCTCCTTCCCCCACCCGGGCACAGGGGAGAGCGTCGCCTTCGACTCGCCCCTGCCCGCGGACCTCCAGGACTTCATCGACGGACGGCCCCTCATCACGGGTCCCGCCTCCGAAGCGGACGCCGGGTGAGGGATACCGTGAGCCAGCAGCTCGAGCTCCCCCTCAGGGGACCGAGCCACTGAGGACGTCGGCCTTGCGCACGAAGCCCGCCAACCCCCGGGCCTGGGCCTCCGTTCGCAGTGCCTGCAGCCGCTGCGAGGCCAGGGGGCGCCGGCCCTGGGCCAGTTCCGCCTCCGCGAGCGCCAGCCTCGCCTCGTACTCCAGCAGGACGAGCCCCTTGCGGCGCGTCTCGGCCAGCACCGCCTCCAGCCGCTTCGCTGCCTCGCTCGGCCTGCCCTTCGCGGTGAGCACCCGCGCCGCCACCAGTGATGAGCCGAGCCGCGTCCGGGCATTCTGACTCCGGGCCGCGAGCACTTCCGCCCGGGCACTCGCCGCGTGGGCCTGCAGGGGCTGTTGCCGCGCCAGCTCCACCAGCGCCAGCGCGGTGTGGGCCTGGGCCTCTCCGTCCGGCAGCTTCAACCCGTGCAGCGTCTCCACCGCCGCGCGCAGCGGCTCGAGCCCTCTCTCCGGTCTGCCCTCCTCCACCGCGAGCAGCCCGAGGGCCACCTGCGTCTCGGCCACCTCGCTGCGGCCCTCCAGCTTCTGGCGCAGGCGCAGTGCCTCCTCGTACTGGGTGCGCGCCTGCTCGAGGTCTCCCTCCAGCAGCGCCACCGTCCCCGAGCCATGGAGGTGGTAGGCGGCATAGCGGTGGTCCTGCGTCTGCCCCGACAGCGCGAGCCCCTCCGCGTAGTGCTGCCGCGCCTGGGCCGGGTTTCCCTCCTCCAGCGCGACGTTGCCCAGCGTCCACAGCCCCATGATGAGGGCGTACCGGTAGCCCGTCTCCCGGCTCAGGCGCACTCCCTCCTCGCCTGGCGGACGCGCCCGGGTCAGCTCCCCACGCATCAGCCGCAGTTGGGCGAGGTTGGTCCTCGTCAGCCCCTCGTTGCGCCGGTCGTTGATCTCCTGCTCGAGCGCCAGCGCCTCCTCGAAGAGCGGCTCCGCCTGCGCCAGCTCGCCCTGCATGAGGAGGGTGTCGGCGATGTTCTGCATCACCACCGCCACGCCTCCCCGATGGTTGATCTCCTTCAAGATGCGCAGCGCCTCGTGGAAGACGCGCTTGGCCTCCTCGTAGTCGCCCTCCTCGTAGGCGACGTTGGCCAGGCGGTTGAGCGTCTGCCCCTCCGAGCCGGGGTCTCCGGCCTCGATGAAGATGCGGCGCGCCTCCTGGCAGGCGGCACTTGCCTCCTTGTGGTTTCCCAGGCGCAGGAGCGCGTTGCACTGGGCCAGACGGGCCCTCCCCACCAGCAGGCGAGAGCCGCGCGCCGTGCCCTTCTCCACCGCTCGGGCCGCCAGCGGCAGCACGCTCTTGTAGTCGGAGAGGCTGTGCCGCACCTGGGCCTCGGTGAGATCGATCCGCTCGTCCTCCGAGGCCGGCGGGGCCATGCGGCGCAGCGCCGCGAGCGTGGAGAGCGCATCGCGTCCCTGGCCCCCGGCGGATTGGGCACTCGCGAGCCGCAGGCCATAGTCGAGGTTGTCGGGAAAGAGGCTGGAGAGGGTGCGGTAGCCCTCCACCGTCTTCGCCCAGTCCTTCTCCATCTCGTGGACGCGGCCCTCCACCAGCAGCCGTTCCTCGCGGCTCAACCCCTCCGCGAGCGCGAGCGCCCTGCGGGCCTCCTCGAGGGCACGTGTGTCGTAGCCGAGCACCGCCCACGTCTCCGCCAGCGCGGAGTGGGCCAGGGCGAAGCGGGGATCCGCGTCGATGGCCTGCGTGAAGAAGTCGCGGGCCGCGAGCGGCTCATAGGCGCGCAGCCGGGCGAGGCCCTCGGCGTAGAGCCGGAGTGCTTTCGCGTTGGCGGGCAGCGCCGCCGTGGTGCGCCCGGCGTCCGCTTCCGCCATGCCATGCGTGACGAGCCTGCCTCGGAGCCGATCGCCCATGCGCGCGACGAGCTCGAGGATGCCAGCCTGCGTGCCGGTCTCCTTGAGGATGGCCACCTCCTCACCCGTGGTGGCGTCCTGCAGCCGCAACTGGAGGCTGAGCTGGCCTCCCGTCTCCTCGGGCAGCGCCAGGTACGAGCCGAGCACCACGAAGTCCGCGCCCAGGTGCGTGCGGATGCGCGAGAGCGTGTCCGGCGCCAGACTGTCGCTGTCGGCCAGGGACAGCTCGCGCTTCATCCGGACGACGGTCTCGCCCGCCACCATGCGTAGGTCCTCTCCCGCGGCGAGCTCGGCGGTGAGCATCTCGGAGAAGGCCGTGGACAGCCACGCCGCTTCCTGCCGTCCGGACAGGTTCTTGAATCCGAGCACCGCCACCGAGCGGCGCGGCTTCACCTGCCGGGACTCCGGAGTCGAAGACGTTGGGAGCTCCCACCGTGCCCAGTAGCCGGCCCCTGCCGCGAGCACCAGCGCGCACAGCGCGAGCAGCACCGCTCGCAGCCGCTGGCCCCGTTTGGGTCCGGGCACCGCGGGGATGGAGGGCATCGACTGGCTGGAGAGGGTGACGCGCCGGGCCTTGGCCGTGTCCATGGGCGGCACCAGCGGCGATTTGCCCGGCAGGCCCACCTCGCACACCTCCACGGGCTCCTCCACCCCGGCCAGCAGGTAGAAACCATGGGCACGCCAGGCCAGCTCGGGCCCCTCCCCGAGCGTGCCCACGAAGGCGCGGCGGGCCATGTCGAAGGCGGCGCGCGTCATCAGCGTCTGCCCGGCCAGCGCGAGCGGCATGATGCGGGCGGCGATCAGCTTGGTGAGCCCCTCCACGTCCACGGGTTTGGCGCCCCGGGCCACCAGGTGGGGAGGGTTCTCGCGCAGCACCACCTCACCCAGGTGGATGCCTGCCCGGGCCTCGAGCCGCACCCCCTCCCGCGACAGCAGGGCGAGCCGCTCGTGATAGGCGAGCGCGTAGCGGGTGGCATCCACCGGTCGCTCGAAGAGCAACAGGAAGCCGTCGGTCTTGTCGATCTCCTGCCCGCCGTGGTGGTGCAGCAGCTCGCGGGCGAGCTGGTCGTGACGGGCGAAGAGGTCGGCGGCGCGGGCATCCCCCAGGGTCTCGACGAGCCGGGTGCTCTCGACGAGGTCCACCAGCAGCACGGTGCGGATGGCGACGCTCGGCTCGTCGAGTGGAAGGAGCACGCGGCTGGGCTGCACGAGCGTGCGGACCACCTCGCGGGCGCTGGTGAAGCGCTTGCGCGGAAGCGGATCCAGACAACGGCGGATCACCACCTCCCAGCGGTGGGGCAGTCCCAGGCCCGCCGCGGGAGTGAGCGTGCCGCGGCGCAGCAGCTCGAACAGGGCCACCGCCTCGGAGTCCGGAGAGGACAGGGCACCCGCGAGCAGCTCGAGCAGGACGAGCCCCAGGGAGTAGAGGTCCGACGCGGTCGTGGGAGCGGAGCCCTGGCGCCGCTCGGGCGCCAGATGCGGGGCCGTGACCGGTGGGTTCCCGGCATCCCACGCCCACATGGGGTCGACGAGCACGGCGCGCGGTCCCTCCGGCCCTGGGACGAGCATCACCCGGGCGCTCCGGAAGTCGCCGTGAACGAGACCCGCGTCGTGCAGCGCGGCCAGTCCCTCGCAGATCTGCCGCGCCAGCGGGAGGGCCTCCTGGGGCGTCAGCGGGCCTTGCTGGCACAGCCGTTGTTCCAGGTTCTCGCCCTCGAGCAGCTCCGTGGCCAGGAAGGGCAGCTCCACTCCGGAGGCGTCCTCGGCATGGCGGCCCACGTCCAGGATGCGCTGCACGTGAGGATTCACCACGTCTCGAGCCCGGTGCAGCTCGCGCTCGATGCGCTCCATCGCCTCCGGGTACATGGCGCTCGTGCGGACGATCTTCAATGCGACGCGCTGCTCGCGCTGCACATCGAGCGCCTCGAACGTCTCGTCTCGCCCTGCCAGAGCGATGGACCGCAGGAGCTTGTAGCGGCCCACGAAGAGCCGCTCGCTGCCAGATTGGGTCATCGGAACCCTTCCGGACGCCGAGTCGCGGCGGATTGTGCCACACGCGCCATCCAGAGGAGTCCGCCAGGTCACTTCGGAGATGGGGAGCCAAATCCCTACACGGGGCGGGAACGGTCTGGGTGGAATTCCACTGCGGATGGACTGGAGAGGACTGGCCTCAACAGGTCATGCGCACGCGGAGTACGCACGCCCGCGCCCGTGCGCATCGAGTCGGTGGGGCCCCGGGCGTGAGCAGATGCTTGGGAGGAGATGCCATACGTATCGCCACGCATTGGCCGGCCCAGAAAGGCGCCCCTATGCTTCGCGGTCCATGAAGGTCGCCCTGGTCGTGATGCCACTAGCGGCGGTCCACCGCCCGAGCCTCGCCGCGGGGCTGCTGCAGGCCTCGCTGAAGGCGCGGGGCCTCGAGTGCCACACCAAATACTTCAACGTCACCCTCTGGAAGATGCTGGGGGCTGGCTCCTATCGCTTCTTCTGCCATGAGGCGCCCATGACGGCGCTGGCAGGGGAGTGGGCCTTCGCGCAGGCCTTCCACGGACGCCGCGAGGGCGCACGCGAGGCCTACGCGCGCGAGGTGCTGGATCACCCGGTGTGGGGAATGCCGCTCGCCCAGCGCGAGCACGTGTGGGCGCTGGAGGAGGTGGCGCCGGCGTTCCTGCGCGTCGCCTTCGAGTCCTGCGATTGGGGCCAGTACGACCTGGTGGGCTTCACCAGCACCTTCGAGCAGACGATGCCCTCGCTGTGCCTCGCGCGGATGATTCGCGAGCGCTACCCCCGGGTGAAGCTGGTGGCAGGCGGCGCCAACTTCGAGGCGGCCATGGGCCGGCAGTACATGGAGCGCTTCGGGTTCCTCGACTACGTGGCCACGGGCGAGGCGGATGTCTCCTTCCCCCAGCTCTGCGAGCACCTGCGGGATGGCCGTGAGGAGGTGCCCCCGGGCTTCCTCTACCGGGAGGGCGGGGCGGTGCGCGAGTCTCCCCGGCGCAAGGAGCCGGGCTACGCCAACCTCGACGGCCTGCCCACGCCGGACTACGAGGACTTCTTCCGCCTGGTGCGCACGAGCGCGCCCGAGCTGATGGCCGGGATGTGGCTGCCCCTGGAGGCCTCGCGGGGCTGCTGGTGGGGCGAGCACTCCCACTGCACCTTCTGCGGCCTCAATGGCGAGGCGATGACCTTCCGCCGCAAGAGCTGGCGGCGCGTGGTGGACGAGCTGGAGGAGGTGGGCCAGCGCCACGGAGCCGCGCCGGTGCAGTACGCCGACAACATCCTGGCGATGGACTACTTCAAGGAACTGCTCCCCCACTGGGCGGGCCAGCCCGAGCGCACGGAGAAGTTCTTCGAGATCAAATCCAATCTCAAACGCCGCCAGGTGCGTCTGCTGCGTGAGGCGGGCATCACCCGCGTGCAGGCCGGTGTGGAGACGCTGGCGGACGGGACGCTCAAGGTGATGCGCAAGGGTGTGTCGGGCGCGCAGAACGTGGCGCTGCTGCGCTGGTGCCAGGAGTTGGGCGTGGACTCGCTCTGGAACGTCATCTACGGCTTCCCCCGCGAGGACCCGGACGACTACGCGCGGACGCTCTCCCTGCTCCAGAAGCTGGCGCACCTGCGGCCACCGGACATCTGCTCGCCCATCCGCATGGACCGCTTCAGTCCCAACCACTCGGGCTGGCGGGAGCAGGGCTTCACCCGCATCTCGCCCATGCCCGCCTACCGGCACGTCTTCCCCTTCCCGGAGGAGACGCTCCACGAGCTGGCCTACTACTTCGACTACGAGCACCCGCGCTTCGACGAGGTGCTCACGCGGGGTGCGACGCTCCAGTCCTTCATCCTCCAGTGGCAGGAGCGCCACCGGCGGCGCGAGAACGGCGAGCTCTGCGTGAAGCCACATTGGCAGGGAGGCTTCGTCCTCGTCGACAGCCGCTTCAACGTCACACCCTCCAGCGAGCGTCTGGCCCAGGCCACGGTGTCGCTGCTGCTGGCGTGTGACGCACCCACCTCGCGCGAGCAGGCGCTGCGGATGGCGGCCGAGGACACCGGGGCTCCGGCTCCCGAGGCACTGGAGCGGGAGCTGGCCCGGCTGCTCGAACGGGGCATCATCGCCCACCTGGGCTCGCTGCTGGTGACACTGGCGATGCTTCCGGAAGGACTGAGGACCGAGCGGCTCGCGAGAGCCCACTGACAACGAAGAAGGAGGGGTGATGTCGAAGCAGATGAGATACCTGCTGACGGTCGACCCGGCGACGGGGGCGGCCGTGAAGTTGGAGCGCCTGGGTGAAGCGGGAGACCTGACCGAGGTGCCCCTGAGCACACTCGCGATAGCGCCCACGGCCGCGCAGGCCGCACCGCCCGCGCCCCAGTCGCTGGTCATCAACATCTACATGGGGGGCCCTCAGCAGGCGGCGCCGCTCTCCATTTCTCTACCGGGGCTCATCGGGCCTGGGGGACCCGGAGGACCCGCGCCGAATGTAATGCTCGCCGGACCCGGTGGACCCGGTGGACCTGCGCCGAGTGTGACGCTCGCTGGGCCCGGTGGACCCGGAGTGCCCGGAGGACCCGCGCCGAGTGTGACGCTCGCTGGACCTGGAGGGCCCGGAGGACCCGCGCCGGCTACGACACTCGCCGGACCCGGTGGCCCGGGGGGGCCTGGTGGTGGCGAGGGGAGCTCGCGGTAGGCTGTCCGTGTAGACCCAGACCCCACCACCGCGACCCGGAGGCTGCAGACGCTCCGCTCCTTGGTGTCCGGTCATACCGACCACATCGAGGAGCGGCCGCCCGGGCGAGCGCGTGCAGCGCCCACCTGGAGAACAGGGGCGGGCTCTTGCCGAGGATCGTCCCAATGCCAGACAGACGGGCCGTGCCCTGGATGGTATTGCTTCCTCGTATGTCTTTCTGTCGAGCGTCGGTGGTTTGACATCGAAAAGGAAGCCTGCCATCAGTCCGGCGGAATGTCGTGACTCCTTGGGGGAGCTGCCTCGGTCTGGGTGTGGACTCGGCGTAGACTCAGGGTGATTCCCTTCGGGCGAGGCCATGAATAGGGGCCGATACGGGCCATGAGCAGGAGCGGCGAAGTCATCCTCATCGAGGGCGCGAGTCCTTTCCGGATGCTGACCGTCCAGGCGATCCAGGCTGCGCGCTGTGAGTGCGTCGCCGTCAGTGATCTCGCCGAGGCGCGGGCCCAGGTGAGCAGGGCTCGTCCGGCCATGCTCGTGTTCGACTGCTCCTCCTTCATGCCGGCCGATGAGCGGACCCTCCTCCAGCTCCAGGAGTTGCGGCAGATAGCGGGGGCACCCCTCGTCCTCCTGGCCACCCTGGAGACGCCGACCGAGTTCATCGAGAGCCTCAGCCAGGTGGGAGCGGATGACTACCTGCTCAAGCCGCTGCGGTCCCACCAGCTCCAGTCGCGTCTCGAGGCGACGTCCGTCTCCACGCCCCTCACCTCCAGCCTCATCGGACGCCTGGGTCCCAAAACCGTCTCCCTCGTGCATGGGCGGCAGAGCTTCGCCCTGCGCACGGGAGAGCTGCTCGAGTACAGCGGCTACCACGTGCGCTACAGCTCGATCGACGATGAGCTCGCGCCGAGGGGCGAGCCGGGCATCGACCTGCACATCCTCTGCGCCGGGTCCCGCGAGGAGCTCACCCGGGTGTTCCAGAAACTCCTCTCCTTGGAGCCGCCTCGGGGGATACGTCTGGGGTCGCGCTGGTTCCTCATGTGCCCCGGGGGGCCCGGTCCGCTCGACCCGGCCCCCGGCGGGACGTTGGTGGCCGGCTTCGACATGGCCCAGGTCCATCCCGAGCACATCGTCCAGAAGGCCAACGCCTGGTTCTCCAAGGCCAGCAACTCCCTCCAGCCCGAGGCGCGGGTGCCCTTCTTCTGCCCCGTCGAGTACCGCGAGGCGGGCAACCTCTTCGGCAGTTGGAACTCCTGCTTCTCCTATGACCTCAGCCCCGGGGGCATCTTCCTGCGCACGCTCGTGCCGGCGCGTCCGGGGTCCGCCGTGGAGTTGAAGATCCACCTGACCACCCTGCGCACGGAGCTGCTGGGCTCGGGGGTGGTGGCCTGGGCCAATACCTATTCTCACCGGAAGGCCTTCTCCTGTCCGATTGGCATGGGAGTTCAATTTCTCGGGATGAGCCCCAAGGGCCTCGCACTGCTGCGCGAGGTGTGCGGGGTGGATCCCACCGTGCGCAAGCCGGATTGAGCGGCTCGCGCAACCTGGAGAACCGTGACGAAGACGCGAAAGAAGATCCTCCTCGTGGATGATTCGAACACCGTCCTCCTCATGCACCGGATGATGCTGAGTGGCGGCAGCTATGAGCTGTTGATCGCCCGCAATGGTGTGGAGGCAGTGGACCTGGCGCTCCGTGAGCGGCCCGATCTCATCTTCATGGATGTGATGATGCCGCAGATGGATGGCCTCCAGGCGTGCAAGCAGATCCGCGCGAACCCGGACATGAAATCCACGCCCATCATCATGGTCACCACCCGTGGCGAGCCGCACAACGTGCAGGCGGGCTACGAGAGCGGTTGCACCGAGTACATCACCAAGCCGTTCGACAAGAGCGAGCTGATGAAGAAGCTGCGCAACCACCTCGGCGAGTAGACGTCGGCATCCGCGAGACCCACGCCCACCACATGATCCGGAGCATCGAAAAGAATCTGGGAGAGCTGCGGTCGGAGAACGCGGCCCTGCGAATTCAGGTGGCCACCCTGAGAGCAGAGCTCTCCGACACGGAGGCGCAGATGACGAATCTGATCAACCTCTGCGTGGCCAGCCACCGGCTCCACGAGACCTGCGACCGGCGGGAACTGTTCGATGTCCTCCGGGAGATCATCAACAACATCGTTGGCTCCGAGGAACTGGGCATCTTCGAGCTCGATCGGGCGCGCTCGGCGTTGTCCCTGGTATACTCGATGGGCATCGAGCCGGAGAGATTCCAGTGCCTCTCCCTGGGCTCCGGTGTCATCGGCCACACGGCCCTCACCGGGGAACTCTTCATCGCGAGTGATGGCGCCAGGTCCCCGGCCGCCGGGAACGAGACGGGCCTGACCGCCTGCATCCCTCTTCGCTTCTGCAACCGCATCTGGGGCGTCATCGCCATCTTCGGAATGCTGCCGCAGAAGCCAGCGCTGAAAGATCAGGACCGGGAGCTCTTCGCTCTGCTGGAGAAGCAGGCCGGCCTCGTCCTGGCCACCTCCGAGACACACCCTGATGGAAATCGATCATGACGCGCTGCTGAAGGCCTTCCTCATCGAGTGCGATGAGCTCTTCTCCCTCATGGAAGAGGAGCTGGTGGGCCTGGAGCAGCAGCCGGCCCAGCCGGAGCGATTGCAGACCATCTTCCGCGCGGCGCATACCCTCAAGGGTAACGCCATGTGCCTGGATCTCCCCGCCTTCGTGGAGTTCGCTCACGGAGTCGAGGATCTCCTCGAACGCCTGCGCACGGAGGAGGTGGCCGTGTCGCAGGAGGTCGTGTCACTCCTGCTCTCGGCCGTGGATGCGATGCGGGAGCTGCGGAGCCAGTCCTCCGGCGGGCAGGTGGTGCTGACAGTCGAGCAGCAGAGCCTGATGCAGCTCATGAGCCGGTGGGCCCGGAAGGAGTCCGCGGACGGCGAACCGGCCGCCAGCGCGAAGGTCTCCTCCTCGAGCCCTCCCCCCGAACAGCCCGGCCGCAAGCTCCTGGCCGAGGAGGAGCGGGCCAGGAACCTCCGCGTGGGCATCAACAAGCTCGACCGGATGGTGGACCTCATCGGAGAGCTCTCCATCGCCCAGGGCGGCGTGACGGCCATGCTCGAGGGAGAGCGGTGGCGATCGCGCGAGGAGCTGCTCGAGGCGAACCGCGCGAGCGAGCGTCTCCTACGCGAGCTCCAGGAGCTGGTCATGAAGGTGCGGATGGTGCCGCTCGGCCCCACCTTCCGCAGCTACGCACGCACCGTTCGCGACCTGGCGACCGAACAGGACAAGCAGGTCGAGCTCGTCTTCGAGGGCGAGGACGTGGAGATGGACACCGCGGTGGTCGACAACGTGCGCGATCCGCTGATGCACATGATCCGCAACGCCATCGACCACGGCATCGAATCTCCCGCCGTCCGCAGGCAGCGGGGCAAGCCGGAGCTCGCGCAGCTCAAGCTCCGCGCCTCCCATGATTCCGGCAACATCCTCATCGAGGTCATTGATGACGGGGCGGGTCTGGACACGGCCCGGATCATCGAGCGCGCCCGCGCGCTCGGTCTCTCCCGGGAGCCCGAGACGCTCTCGGAAGGGGAGCTCTTCTCGCTGATCTTCGCGCCGGGCTTCTCCACCGCGCAGGAGGTGACCTCCACGTCCGGCCGGGGCGTGGGGATGGACGTGGTGCGCCGCAACGTGGAGGCCCTGCGGGGCAAGGTCACCGTCCAGAGCCGCGAGGGCCGCGGTGTCACGGTCACCCTCCGGCTCCCGCTCACGTTCGCCATCATCGATGGGTTCCTGGTGGGCGTTGGTTCGGAGACGTACGTCGTCCCGCTCGATGCCGTCCACGAGTGTGTCGAGCTGCCCGAGAGCGCGCGGGGACAGGCCGAGGATCGCGATGGCGTGCTGAATCTACGCGGCGAGCCCATTCCCTTCCTCCGGCTGCGCCACCTCTTCGCTCATGGCTCGAAGGCCCCGCCGCGCGAGAGCATGGTCATCGTCCAGTACCAGCAGGGCAAGGTGGGCCTGGTCGTGGACACCCTCCACGGTGAGAGCCAGACGGTCATCAAGCCTCTGGGGACCCTGTTCAAGGACCTCCCCTGCATCTCCGGCGCGAGCATCCTCGGCAACGGGCGGATCGCGCTGATCCTCGACGACGCCGCTCTCCTCCGAGAGGCCACCCGCTCGACGCCACCTGAAGTGCCGTGAAGCAGCCGCGTCTACAGGGGGCGCGGTCACTCAAGCAGTTGAGGAGAAGTGGATGTTGAAGAACATGAGGATTGCCACGCGCCTGTTCCTGGTGCTGGGCCTGTTGTCCGCGCTGCTTGTCGCGATCGGGATGTTCGGTCTCAGGGGGATGGAGACCACGAGCGCCGGGCTCGAGAGCGTCTATGTGAACCAGGTCGTCCCGCTCAAGCAGCTCAAGGAGGTCGCCGACCTCTACACGATGCAGGTGATTGATCCCGCCCACAAGGTCCGCAACGGGAACATGAGCTGGGCGGAGGCCCGCCGGATCCTGGATGATACCCCCCGCCTCATCGCGGAGAACTGGGAGGCCTACGCGAGCTCCAAGATGATCGACGAGGAGAAGCGGCTCTACACCCAGTCCAAGCCCGAGTTCTTGAAGGCCGATGCCGCGGTGGAGCGGCTCCGGCAGATCCTCAAGGCCGAGAACCAGGAAGCGCTCACGAAGTTCGTCGTGGAGGAGATGTATCCCGCGATCGAACCGGTGACCCATGTGCTGGACCAGCTCGTCGATATCCAGCTCGAGGTCGCGGAGAAGGAGTACCAGGAGGCGGCGCGGCTCTATGAGTCGACGCGCAACACGACCCTCATGGTGATCGTCCTGGGCGTCGTGCTGGCCATCTTCTATGGCGTCTTCACCATCCGGAGCATCACGCGCCCGTTGGGGGTCGCCGTGGATGCGGCCCGCAAGGTCTCCGAGGGGAATGTCACCTTGAAGCTCGACGGGGAGACCTCCACGGATGAGCCCGGACAGCTCCTCAGTGCCATGCGCGACATGCTCCGCACGCAGCGGGAGATCGCGACCGTCGCGGACAAGATCGCCTCGGGGGACCTCACCGTCAACGTCAAGCCCCGCTCGGAGGAGGACGCGCTCGGCCTGGCGTTCTCGTCCATGGTCGAGAAGCTCTACCGCACCATCAGCGAGGTGCGCGCCGCGGCCAACGCCCTGGCCTCCGCGTCCGCGCAGGTCTCCGCGACCTCCCAGAGCCTCTCCCAGGGTACGAGCGAGCAGGCGGCTTCCGTGGAGGAGACCACCTCCAGCCTGGAGCAGATGAGCGCCACCATCACCCAGAACGCCGAGAACAGCCAGCAGATGGAGCAGATGGCCGTGAAGGGCGCCCGGGATGCCGAGGAGAGTGGCAAGGCGGTGGTCGGCACCGTGGATGCGATGAAGTCCATCACCGCGAAGGTGTCCATCATCGAGGACATCGCCTACCAGACGAACCTGCTGGCGTTGAACGCCGCCATCGAAGCGGCCCGGGCCGGAGAGCACGGCAAGGGCTTCGCCGTGGTGGCCATGGAGATCCGCAAGCTGGCCGAGCGCAGCCAAGCGGCCGCCAATGAGATCAGCGAGCGGGCCACGGAGAGCCTCAAGACGGCCGATCGCTCGGGGAACCTGCTCAACGAGCTCGTTCCCTCCATCCGCAAGACGGCGGAGCTCGTCCAGGAGGTGGCGGCGGCCTCGCGCGAACAGTCCTCCGGCGTCTCGCAGATCAGCAAGGCCATGAGCCAGGTGGATCAGGTCACCCAGCGCAATGCGTCCGCCTCCGAGGAGCTCTCCTCCACCGCCGAGGAGATGGCCTCGCAAGCCGAGTCCCTGCAGCAGTTGGTGGGCTTCTTCCGCGTGGGCAACGAGGGCAATGGCTCTCGTGCTCAGGGCTTCGTGCGGCATGCCGCCGCCCAGCCCCCGCGCAATGTCATGGCACAAGGCGTCGCGCCCTTCGTCCCGAAGCGCCAGGGCGCGGGTTCCGCTGAAACCAGAACCGAGCAGGACTTCGAGCAGTTCTAGCCGAGGCCGACCATGAACACCGGCTCATCCACTTCCGAGCAGAAGCAGTACCTGACGTTCCATGTCAGTGGTGAGGAGTTCGCCATCGGCGTCCTCCAGGTGAAGGAGATCATCCCGTACGAGCAGCCCACCCGCGTTCCAGGGATGCCGCATTTCGTCCGGGGGGTCATCAACCTGCGGGGCAGTGTGGTCCCCGTCATCGACCTGGCGCTGCGGCTGGGCATGCCCGACAGCGGAGTCCACAAGCGTGCCTGCATCGTCATCGCGGAGGTGAAGGCAGAGGGGGAGCGGCTCGTCATGGGCGTGAAGGTCGACTCGGTCGATCAGGTGCTCGCGCTCGCGCCCCAGGACATCGAGCCTCCTCCCGCCTTCGGCACCCAGGTCCGCGCGGATTACCTGGTGGGGCTCGGGAAGCTGGGCCAGCGCTTCGCCCTGCTGCTGGACCTGGACCGCGTACTCGTCGTGCAGGAGCTCATGGGAGCGCTCGAGGGCGTGGAGCAGCCCGCGCGGACTCCGGGCGGGTGAGACGATGCTCGGCGATCGGGAGTTCTCCCTCTTCCAGGAGCTCATCTACCGCCATGCGGGCATCCATCTCTCGGATGCCAAGAAGGCGCTCCTGGAGGGGCGGCTCACCCGGCGTCTCCGCGAGCTGGGTCTCAGGAGCTTCACGGACTACTACCGGTACGTGACGCAGGAGGAGCACGAGGAGGAGCGGGTGCGGATGCTCGACTGCATCAGCACGAATGAGACCCGCTTCTTCCGCGAGCCCTCCCACTTCCGGCTGCTCGAGGAACAGGTGATTCCGCGGTGGCTCGCGCAGGCCTCCGCGGGACGGCGGGACAAGCGGCTCCGCGTCTGGAGCGCGGGATGCTCGACGGGGGAGGAGCCCTACTCCCTGGCCATGTTGTTGCTCGACCACTGTTCCCCCTCACAGGGGTGGGAGATTGAAATCGTGGCGACGGACCTCTCCTCCCGCGTCCTGGAGCAGGCCCGCGCGGGACTCTGGCCCATCCAGAGGGCCGAGGAGATTCCGAAGTGCTACCTCGAGGCCTTCATGCTCAAGGGGGTCCGCTCCCAGGCGGGGCTGATGAAGGCCGGCGCCGCGCTCCGCTCCGTGGTCAGGTTCCACCGTCTCAACCTCAATGACGAGGCCTATCCGGTCAGCGGCTCTTTCGAGCTCATCTTCTGCCGGAACGTCCTCATCTACTTCGACACCCGGTCCAAGGCGGCGACGTTGAAGAAGCTGTTGCGCTACCTCACCCCCGAGGGACTGTTCTTCCTCGGACATGCGGAGAGCCTCAGTGGTTTCACCGACGAGGTACGCGGTATCCATCCCACTGTCTACGCTCGTCGTCAGGCTCAGAGCGTGTATGCCCCTCCCGAGGGCACGAAGCGTGTGGGTTCCCCCGTCGGGTAGCTGGAGGAGAACAGCATGACTTTACCTGCCGAAGAGCGGCCCCTGCATGTGCTGGTGGTGGATGACTCCGCGGTGGTCCGGGAGGCGCTCACGGCGGTGCTCCGGAGCGGAGGCATGAGCGTGGCCACGGCCGCGGATCCGCTCATCGCCCAGGAGAAGATCAAACGGGAGCGGCCGGATGTCATCGTGCTGGACCTGGAGATGCCTCGGATGGATGGCCTGAGCTTCCTGCGCAAGCTCCGGGCCGAGGATCCCATCCCGGTGGTCATCTGCTCGGGACTCACCGGCCACTACGCGGAGGCGGCCATCCTGGCGCTCGAGGAAGGCGCCAGCGAGGTGGTGACCAAGCCGAAGCTGGGGGTGCGCGACTTCCTGCACGAGTCGGCCATCCGCATCATCGACGCGGTTCGCGCCGCGGCGGGGACGCGCTGGCGGACCGCGCGGCCCCGTCCCGTCGCGAAGCCCCTCGGGCCGGTGCCTCGGCCCGCGCTGCGCATCACCTCCGACAAGGTGGTGGCCCTGGGTGCGTCCACGGGAGGAACGGAGGCCCTCCGCTTCCTCCTGGAGGCCATGCCCCCGGATGCGCCGGGCATGGTCATCGTCCAGCACATGCCGGAGGGATTCACGGCGGCGTTCGCCAAGAGGCTCCACGGCCTCTGCCGCATCGAGGTGAAGGAAGCCGCCAATGGTGACCGGGTGAACGAGGGCCGGGCACTCATCGCGCCTGGCAATCGCCACCTCGTCCTGGTGCGCAGCGGGGCGCATTACGCGGTCGAGGTGATGGATGGACCTCTCGTGTCCAGGCATCGGCCCAGCGTGGATGTGCTCTTCCGCTCCGTGTCACAGGCGGCGGGTCCCAATGCGCTCGGTGTCCTGATGACCGGGATGGGGGATGATGGGGCCGACGGCCTGCTGGCCATGAAGCAGTCAGGCGCCATGACCTTCGCGCAGGACGAGGCGAGCTGCGTCGTCTTTGGCATGCCCAGGGCGGCCATCGTCCGGGGGGCCGTGCATCAGGTGCTCCCCCTGACCCGCATTCCGCAGGCGATCCTCACGAGCGCTCGCGAGGCGTGAGGCGCCGCGCCCGGTGCGCTGCTCCCTTCCTGTTCCCCGGTTGAAGAGCGGGGGAGGGAGCGAGGGCTCCCTGCGAGGGAATGGCTGGATTCCCATCCTCCACGCGGAGGCGAGCGGGAGGGCCCGGCCGCCTCTGTTCTCTCACGACATCGAGGAGCGAGCGATGGCGCAGCGGATGGATGTACGGGTGGGCATGGAGGTGAAGAGCAGGGACGGGCACCGGCTGGGCAGGGTCATCGGCCTGGTGGAGGATGCCTTCGTCGTGGAGAAGGGCGTGTTCTACGCCAGGGACTACCGGGTCCCCTTCCGCTCCGTGGAGGCGATCAAGGGTGATGACATCTTCCTCTCGGTGGACAAGGACCAGTTGCAGAAGGCCAGCCTGGGCGAGGTCCTGGAAGCGTCCGACCTGATAAACCTTTGAACGGACTCCGGCTTCGTCGAGCTGAACGCCCCATCGGTGTATCCGGGCCGGATACCGAGTGAGGACCGGGATGAGGGGAGGGGTAAGACCCTCACCCGGTCCTCTCCCAGAGGGAGAAAGAGCGCACGGCACGCGCCCCTCTCGACCTCTGCCCTCGCCCCATGAAGGACGAGGGGGTGGTTGCTCACGACAACTTCACGAGCCGGTCTTGCGGAGCTTCTCCGCGGACGGCACGGCCTTCAGCAGGCGCACGGGCATCTTGCCCACGAGCTGCTCGGTGTACTGGGTGAACAGGCGGTACATCACCGGCAGCAGCACCAGCGTCAGCGCGCACGCGGAAATGGTGCCCGCCACGATGACCACCGCCAGCGGCTTCTGCGTCTCCGAGCCGATGCCATGGCTCATACACGCCGGCACCAGGCCCAGCGCTGCCAGTGCCGCCGTCATCAGCACCGGCCGCAGCCGCTCCTGGGCTCCGCGCTCGATGGCCTCGTCCAGGGGCTCGCCCGCCGCGCGCCGCTCGGCGATGGCCGACATCACCAGCACGCCGTTGAGCGCCGCCTGTCCGATGAGCGCGATGAAGCCCACCGCCGCCGACACCGAGATGGGCATGTCCGCGATGTACAGGCCGAACACGCCTCCCATGAGAGCGAAGGGCACGTTGAGCAGCGTGATGACCGCGCGGCCGAACGAGTCGAAGGCCTTGAACAGCAGGATGAGCGTCAGGATGAGCGCCACCGGCAGCACCGTCAGCAGCCGGTTCATCGCCCGCTCCTTGTTCTCGAACTCGCCGCCCCACTCGATGGAGGTACCCGCCGGGCTGGGGGCCTTCTCCTGCACCGCCGCGCGAGCGTCATTGACGAACGAGCCCAGGTCTCGCCCGCGCACGTTCATGCGGATGCCGATGTAGCGCCGGCCGTTCTCGCGGTTGATGGAGGCGCGGCCGAAGCCCGTCTCCACGCGCGCCAGCGCTTCCAGGGGCACCGTGGCGCCGCCCTCCACCGGCACGCGCAGCTTGGCCAGCTTCTCCACGTCGTCACGGCTGGACAGCGGCAGGCGCATCACCACGTCGAAGCGCCGCTCACCCTCCCAGAACTCGCTCACCGGACGGCCGCCCACCGCCGTCTGGAAGACGTGCTGGAAGTCGCCCAGCGACATGCCATAGCGCGCCAGCGCCACGCGGTTCGGCGTCACCTTGATGTCCGGCACCTCGCCGCTCTTCACGATGCCCAGGTCCGCCACGCCCGGCACGTCGGCGATGACGTTCTTCACCTTCTCCGCCTGGTCCTGCAGCACCTTCAGGTCATCCCCGTAGAGCTTCACCGCCACCTGGCCGAACTGGCCGCTGATGCTCTCGTTGACGTTGTCGCTGATGGGCTGGCTGAAGTTCACCTCGATGCCCGGCACCTCGTCGATGCTCTTCTGCAGCACGGCGATGACCGAGGCCAGGTCCGGCGTCTCCTTCGGCCACTGCTCGGGTGGCTTGAGCTTCACGAAGAACTCGAGGTTGTTGGTGAGCGTGGCGTCCGTGCCGTCCTCGGGGCGGCCGAGCTGGCTCATGATGGCGTCCACCTGCGGCGCCTGGCGGATGAGCTGGGTGATGCGCGGCACCAGCTTGCGGCCCTCGGACAGCGAGACGTTGGAGGGCAGGGTGAACGTCATGTAGAGGCCGCCCTCGTTGAGCTGGGGGAGGAACTCGCTGCCCATGCGCGGCAGCATCCACCCGGCGATGAGCAGGCCCACCGTGGCCAGCCCGATGACCAGGTAGGGCTTCTTCAAGGAGAAGCGCAGCACGGGCCCGTAGGCCTTCGCCGCCGCGCGCAGCACCGGCGACTCCTTGTGCTGCATCGGCTTGCGGTACACGAGCGAGGCCAGCACCGGCACGAGCGTCACCGAGAAGATGAGCGCTCCCATCAGCGCGCTCACCACCGTGTTGGCCATGGGGGCGAAGATTCGTCCCTCCACCCGCTGCAGCATGAAGATGGGCAGGTAGGCCGCGATGATGATGAGTAGCGAGAACACCGTGGGCCGCACCACCGCCTGCGTGGCCTTCTTGATGCGCTCCATGGGCGTCTCCGGCTCCTGGCCGTGGTGGCCGTGGCTGGACATGCGCGCCAGGATGCTCTCGATGATGACCACGCCTCCGTCCACGATGACGCCGAAGTCCACCGCGCCCATGGACAGCAGGTTGGCCGACATGCCTCGCAGCTTCAGGTAGATGAACGAGGTGAGCAGCGACAGCGGTATCAGCGAACCCACCACCAGCGCCGCCCTCAGGTCCAACAGGAAGACGAAGAGCACCAGCGTCACCAGGATGGCGCCCTCCAGCAGGTTGTGGCCCACCGTCTTGAGGGTGGTGTTCACCAGGTCCGTGCGGTCATAGAAGGGGGAGATCTCCGCCCCGTCCGGCACCAGCCGCGCGTTGATGCTCCCGATGGCGTCTCGCACCCGGGACAGCACCACCGACGGGTTCTCCCCGCGGCGCATCAGCACGATGCCCTCCACCACGTCGTTGTCACCCTCGCGGCTCACCACGCCCTGGCGCGGTGCCCAGCCCTCCGTCACCTCCGCCACGTCCTTGATGAAGACGGGCGTGCCCTCGTGCGTGGCCACGCGCACGTCGCGGATGTCGTCCAGCGTGTGGAACAGGCCCTCGCTGCGGATGACGAACTGCTCACTGCCGCGCTCCAGCGTGCCGCCGCTCGCGTTGAGCGAGCCGTCCTTGAGCGCGTTCTCCAGGTCCTCCAGCGTCAGGCCGAAGGCCGCCAGGTGCGTGGGGTCCGGCTGGACGTGGATCTCCTTCAGCAGGCCGCCGTAGCTCACCACGTCCGCCACGCCGTCCACGCGCAAGAGGCCCGGCCGCACCACCCAGTCCTGCAGCGTGCGCAGCTTCATCGGGTCGCCCTTCGCGCCCTTGAGGCTGTAGCGGTAGATTTCGCCAATCGGCGTGGCCAGGGGCCCCAGCTCCGGCGTCACGCCCTCGGGCAGCTCCGCGTCGCGCAGGCGCTCGAGCACCTGCTGGCGAGCGAAGAGCGCGTCCACCCCGTCATTGAAGGTGAGTGTGACGAAGGACAGGCCGAACAGGGACAGGTTGCGCAGGCGTCCCAGTCCCGGCGTCCCGTTGAGGGCCCGCTCCAGCGGGAGGCCGATCTGCCGCTCCACCTCTTCAGAGGGCTGGCCAGGGTAGAGGGTGATGACGTTCACCTGGGTGTCGGTGGGGTCCGGGAACGCCTCCACCGTCAAATCCCGGAACGACATCCATCCCCAGATGGCCGCGAGGATCGTCAGGAAGATGACCGCCGCGCGGTTCTTGAGACTGAATTCGACGAGCTTCTCGAACATGAGCGTGTCCTCGTGGGCCTAGTTGGCCAGCTCGATTGTGTTCTCCAGGAGCAGCGCACCGCGGGCGACGAAGCGGCTGCCCACCTCCAGCCCGTTGCGCACCTCCACCTCTCCGTCGCGGCGGCGGCCCGTCGTCACCGCCACGCGCTCCAGCCGGCCCGCATCGCGCGCCACGAAGACGACCGAGCGCGCTCCATCCGTGACCACCGCGCTGGCTGGCACGCGCACCCGCTTCACCCCGGCGAGCGTCTCGGGCGTCACTTCGATGAAGGCGTTGGGCCTCAGCGCCCGGTCCTCGTTGGCCACCCGGATGCGCACCTCCACCGTGCGCCGCTGCGGATCCACCACCTCGGAGATGCGCTCCACCTTGCCCGTCCGCTGCACTCCGCCGGACTGCGTGCGCACGATGGCCGTCTGGCCCTCCTGCAGGTCCGCGGCGTCCGCCTCCTGCACGTCCGCGATGACCAGCACCTCGCCCAGGTCGGAGATGCGCCCGAGCGGCTTGTCCCGATCCGGCGTCACCTCCTGGCTCGCCGTCACGTCCAGGTCCACCACCGTGCCCGCCCGCGGCGCCGTCACCCAGAAGAGGTTGTCGCCCTCGGCGGACACCGACAGGCTGGACTTCTTGGCCTTGGCGGCCTCCAGGGCCAGCTTCGCCTGGCGCAGCTCGGCCTCGGCGGCCAGCAGGTCCTTCTCCGGCGCGGCCTGCAGGCCCACCAGCTCGCGCAGCCGCTCCGCCACGCGCTGCTTGTCCGCTACCTCCGTCTCGGCGCTCTTCGCCTCCCGGTCCAGGTCCGCGTAGGCGCCGGAGCGCACGGAGAAGAGCCGGTCTCCCGCCTTCACCCGGTCTCCGATGCGCACACGCACCTGGTCCACACGGCCGGCCAGCGGCGAGCCCACCGAGGCGGTGCGGCGCTCGTCCAGGTCCACGCGGCCCGGCGCTGGCAGCGGCGCGAGCGCCGGGGCCTCGGCGGCCACCGCGAGCTCGATGTACTGCCACTGCGGTCCCTCGGGTGGCAGGTGCACGCTCTCGCCCTTCACGACAGGGTCGGTGGCGGGAGCGGGCTCGGCCTCGGCCGGCGTGGGACGCCCGAGCACCAGGCCCGCGGTGAGGGCGGCGCCCAGGCCGAGGCCCGCGGCGGCGAACCAGAGGGGGCGGCGGGGAGAACGAGAGGAAGAATCAGTCATGGTAGGGGTCTCCGGAGAAGGGAAGAAGGTCAGAAGTGCTCGCTCAGCTCGGTGGGGGCCTTGGGGCCGGTGGCGCGCACGCGCTCCATCGACACCGAGAGGCGGAAGGCGGCGAGGTCCAGGTCGGCGGCGTCCATCAGGAGCTGGCCGTAGGTGCGGCGGGCGAAGAGCAGATCCAGCATCGAGGCACCGCCGGCCTTCACCGCCGCCTCGAGCCGCTGCACCAGGCTGGAGGCCTGCGGCAACGTCTGGGTGTGCACCCGCTCGCGCCGGGCCTCCACCGCCTGACGCTGGGCGGAGAGGGACGTCATGTCGCGCTCGGCCTGGGCGGTGAGCTGGAGACGGGCGCGCTCGGCGGCCTCGGCCGTGGCGCTCGCGGCCAGCGCGTCGGCCTGGCCGTGGTCGAAGAAGGGCAGGGGGACGGTGAGGGTGAAGCCCAGCGAGTTCAGCTGGTTGCCGGAGACGACGAATTGGTCGCGCAGGTAGCCGGCGCGCAGGGTGGGGTCTGGAATCCAGCGCCGCCGGGCGAGCTTCAAGGCGGAGCGGGCACTGTGCTGCTGCGCCTCCAGAGAGCGCAGGTCCGGCCGCTGTTGCACGTCGGCCTCCGGGAGCGGACGCGACAGGCGCGTGGCGAGGAACTGGGACGCCGCCTCCCGGTTGCCGAAGGGCGTGCAGGCGAGGCCCACCGTCTGCGAGCACGTGAGCAGTACCTCGGCCAGGTGGTTGCGCTCCTCGGCGAGCTGGCCCTGGAGCTGAGCCTCCTCCAGAGCGGAGCGGTCCGCGTCCAGGCCCGCGGTCTCACCGCGCTGCGCACGGGCGCGCTGCAGCTCCGTCAGCCGCGAGGCGTCGTCGGCCAGCTTCTCCAGCTCGGCCACACGCACCTCGGCGGTGGCGACCTCGGCCGCGCGCTCCAGCACGTCATAGGTGCGCGTGCGCAGGTTCGCCTGCACGTCGAGCGCCGTGGAGGCCAGGGCCGCGCGGGCCGAATCCTTGCGAGGGCCGCGCTTGCCCAGTTCGAACTGCTCGGAGATGCCCACGCCGTAGTTGGGCACCTCCGTCCAGCGGTTGAGGCCCGGCGGGTTGGTGGGGCCCAGCGGAACGGTGTTGAGGCCGAGGTCCAACTCGGGATTGGGCATCAGTCCGGCCCGTACGAGGTCCGAGCGCGAGGAGGCCACGCGGGCCCGGGCGGAGGCGAACTCGGGCGAGCGCTCCCACAGCAGCGCGGCCACGCCGTCCTCGTCCGGCAGCGAGGCCAGGGAAAGGGAGGCGGGCGAAGAGGCGGGCGCCGGAGCGGCCGGAGCAGGGGAGGAAGGCGAGGGCTGGGCGGGAGCGGCGGTGGCTCCGAGCAGCAGGCAGGCGACGAGCAGCGATGGAACACGACGCAAGGAAGAGGCTCCCGGTGGGGTTCGGGAGGTCCTCTCTGGCAAGCGGTGTGCCCGCTTTATTCCAAGTGATTCCGAGGGGTTGGGCCCTCGTCCCACTTCAAGGAAATTGAAGTGCCGGGCCGGACTTCAAAATCCTTTCATTGAAGATTCTTCAAGTGACCGCGGGATTCTCCAGGGCTTGGACGCTGAGGTGAAGGGCGGACTCGGAGGAACGCGTTCACAGCCGGGCTGTCCGCTCAGTCTTCATGCTGCCCTCTGCGGAGCATGTCGATCGTGGACCAGGCAGCTCGATATCCTCGTGGGCTGATCCAGGGGGCGTGTGACGGGCTTCACTTCTCACTTGTGAGCCCCGTCACAACACGGACCCGAGGGACTCGGCAGAGTGCGTGGCACCAAGAGCCACATGGCACTTGGTGACCCCCAACCAGCCAGAGCCATGAACGGTTACCGAGCGGGATCCACTGCCTGCCCTGTAAAGGGTTTAGAGGTCCCGGTCTGCCCGGACAGTTGCGATTCACGGGGAACGTCTTCTCCAGAGACCGACGTTCCGCCCCGGGTCTGCTGCTTCGTCAGATCCGTGCGTTCCTTCAAGTGCGCCTGGAGAGACTGTCAGCGCGCTGTTCTGCTCTGCTCTCGTTGCGACCGCGGCAACCGGTACTGCTCATCCGGGTGCGCTGAGAGGGCGCGGCGGGCGAGCCTGCGGGCCGCGGGTCTCCGGTATCAGCGCAGTCGTCGAGGCCGTTTCAAGCATGCGGCCCGCCAGGCCCGGTACCGTGCCCGGTGCCACGCGCGGAAGAAAGTGACGCATCACTCTCCCCAGGCGCCGCACTTCCTCGGCGAGCTCCAGGTATGGATGGGGCGGCTCCAATGATGCGCGTCCATTGGAGCCGTGGTGCCGCGGGCATCGAGCCTACGAAGAGGAGCCAGCCAGCCCACCTGGCTCGACGACCCGGTCCCTCATGGCCTCACGGGAGGAGTTTGCAGCTACCCGACGCGGCGCAATAGTAGCCACTCGCGCAGCTGTCCTCTCCACTCACGCAGCCACCATGACCGTTGCAGGTGTCGCCCCGGGTGCAGCCGCGGCCGTCGCTGCAGGACACGCCCTCATCCGCGGGCGCGTAGTAGCAGCTGCCGTTGACGCAGGTGCCCACCGACGAGTAGCACTGGCCCTGAGGCGACTTGCATTCCATCGGGGCGCCGACACAGGCGCCGCTGCCGTTGCAGACGTCGTTCACCGTACAGGAGTTCCCGTCATTACAAGCCGTGCCGGCGGGCGTCATGTTGCGGACACAGCCCTCCCGGGTCCAGACGCCTTTCGGCGTGCAGCCGTCCGACGATGCAGGGCAAATATCGAATTGGGGCTCGATGTTCAGCGCGAACGTGCCTGCATTGTTCCTCGGCGTCTGATAGCTGTCGACGATGATGCGGAGCACCTCCCCCTTGGTGAAGGATAGGGTGAGCGACGAGGTGAGGTCGGTATCGGAGACGTCGTTGTTGCACCCCTTGAGCGCTCCCAATGTGCCGTTGGAGTTGAACGTGTAGATGTGCAGGACGCTGTCGAGCGGATAGTTCGTCCAGATTTTATAGGTGCCATCCGCCGGCACGGTCCACTTGAAGGACAAATCCGGACCCCCAGGGCCGTCCGAGCAATCCGCGGGCGGGGTGAACTCGTTGGCGGCGTTGTAGGTGTTGCCGTTCACGATGGGCGTCCCGATCTGATTGTAGAGGTCGACCCAGAGCGCCTGCCGCGTCTGGCCCAGCGTGGGCTGCTCCTCGCTGGTCTTCGCGGGGTTGGGCTCCATCTCGCTGACGCCACAAGCGGCGGAAGCGATCACTCCAGAAACCGCCAGCAATCCAATGCACTGCTTGCCGAAAGAAAGTCTCAAGTCAAACCCCAATAGATGAAGACCGGAACTGGTCAGGGTAGGCGGGACATAAAGGATGGGCTGTGACCGGGGTGTGACGGCACGGGCTGCGTTGGCGCCCGGAAGCGCGAACGCCAGCGGTGGTGCTCGGGGTGGCTGTGTCTCCCGTTGCCTCCTGGGCACGGCCCGGGTGGCACCTGTCAGACACCCTGACATAAGGTTTACCGCTGGACTGAAAACCAGAGCGCGGCACCAGGGCATACAGTCGTCACAGGGGGGAGCAGCCAATGATGGCGAGCTCACCGCGAGCATCGCGCTCCAGGCCGGGACCGGTCCGGCCGCCCAGCAGCAAGTCGTCGACCAGCGATGCAGCTTCTGCGAAGGTTCCTCGCGGCCTCGGTACCTCACGCAGATTCTGCGTCTCCGGAGGATGTCGCTGGCCCTGTCTCCCTGTTTCGCTGCCTTGGCCTGAGGCTTGCTGAAGGGGCTCCCCGAACCGAACAAGGGGAGCTCCATGCAGCGCACCATGAAGGCCGCAGTCGTCCGGAACTTTGGTCAGCCGCTTTCGATTGAAGAGCTGCCTACGCCCACGCCGGGTCCGGGCCAGGTGCTCGTCAAGGTTGTCGCGAGCGGTGTCTGTCACACGGATCTGCACGCGGCGCAGGGCGACTGGCCGGTCAAGCCAGCGCTGCCCTTCGTCCCTGGACATGAGGGAGCGGGCTACGTGGCCGCGCTGGGTCCCGGCGTCACCTCGCTGAAGGAGGGGGATCGGGTCGGCGTCCCCTGGCTCCACAGCGCGTGCGGCACGTGCGAGCACTGCATCACGGGTTGGGAGACACTCTGCGGCTCACAGAAGAACACGGGCTACTCGGTCAACGGAGGCTTCGCCGAGTACGTGCTCGCCCAGGCCTCTCACGTGGGGCGCATCCCCGACTCCGTGAGCTTCGCTGATGCCGCGCCGATCCTCTGTGCGGGCGTCACCACCTACAAGGGCCTCAAGGAGACCGAGGTGCGTCCTGGCCAGTGGGTCGTCATCTCCGGCATCGGAGGGCTCGGGCACATGGCGGTGCAGTACGCCAAGGCCATGGGCATGCGCGTGGCCGCCGTGGATCTCGGCGAGGAGAAGCTGGCCCTCGCCCGCTCGCTGGGGGCGGAGATCGCGCTGGACGCGCGCAAGGACCCGGCCACAGAGCTTCAGCGCCTCATCGGTGGTGCCCACGGCGTGCTCGTGACCGCGGTGTCGAACGAGGCCTTCCGGCAGTCCATTGGGATGCTGCGTCCTCATGGCACCTGCGCCCTGGTGGGCCTGCCTCCCGGTGACTTCGCCACGCCCATCTTCGAGGTCGTCCTCAAGCGCCTCACGATCCGAGGTTCCATCGTCGGCACGCGCATGGATCTGCAGGAGTCGTTGGATCTGGCGGCGAGCGGCCGGGTGCGGTCGACGAGCGAGCGCCAGCCCCTCACGGCCATCGACGACGTGTTCGAGCGCATGCGCCGAGGCGCCATCAACGGCCGTGTCGTCCTCTCGATTGGAGACTGACCCCCAGCAGCGACCCTGGGCCGGATGGAAGGATAGGCAGCTCGCTTGCCGAGGAGGCAGGATCCAGGCTCCCGTGCCGACCAGGGTGGCTGTGCACGGGACACTCCAACCACCGTTATGGAGAACGGAGGCGCGCGGGCCTTCTGGCTCGGAGCGGAGGGTGGTCAGGGATGGCCGTCTGGAGAGCACACCAACACCTCACTCGGAGGGGCGCGGGGCGCTCGGTCGCGGGCCGGGCCGGCAGGTCCCGAGACATCATCGACTTCCAGTCGGAATTGGAACGGCATGAGGCCCTGCTCGGGCGAGAAGACGTCCTGGCTGAGCTGGCGCTCCTGCTGGGAGGGCCCTCGCGCGGGTGGGTGCTGGTCAAGGGGTCCCCGGGAATGGGCAAGAGCGCGCTGCTGGCCGAGTGGCTGAAGCGACGCGAGGCGGCGGGGCCTCCGGAGCCGCACCACTTCCTGCGGCGAGGCGTGGAGGACTGGGACCGACCCGAGATGGTGAAGCGCAACCTGGCGGCGCAGGTGGAGGCGCTCTACCCAGAGTTGGCGGACCCGGACGCTCGGCCCGAGTCACGCTTGCGCGAGATGCTCCAGCGGGTGTCGCGTGAGGTGCTGGTGCCACGCCACGAGCGGCTGGTGCTGGTGGTGGACGGGCTCGACGAGGCCGAGGTGGAGGCGGACGGCTCCAACCCACTGCCACGTTTCCTGCCGCACGCGTTGCCGCACGGGGTGATGGTGCTGTGTGCCTCCAGGCCCACGTACCCGCACCTGAGCTGGCTGGAGGCGCGAGAGGGCGTGCGCACCCTCGATCTGGATGCCGAGCGGTGGGCAGGTTCGAACCAGGAGGTGGTGCGCCAATACTGGAAGCGGGAGGCTTCCCGCTTCGTGCCGCCGCTGGTGCCCGCCTTCGTGGACGAGGCGGTGCGGCGCGCCGAAGGCAACATCCTCTACTCGGTGAAGCTGGCGGAGTGGTTGCAAGAGCGGCCCGTGGAGAAGCGGAGGGCCGAGCTGCTGCCGCGAGGTCTGGAGGCGCTGCTGGAGGAGAGCTGGGAGCGCATCCAGGCGCTGCCCGGTGAGGTCCGCGGCGTGGTGCTCGAGGGGTTGGGCGTGGTGGCGGTGGCTCGCGAGGCATTGCCGCTACCGGTCCTCGGGGCGGTGGCGGGGTGGAAGGATTCACGGGACGGCGAGCATTTCCTGCATGCGGCGCGGCCGTTCCTGCTCGAGGAGCCAGGGCGCACGAGCCTGGAGCGGGCCTGGCGACCCTTCCACGAGTCCTTCCGGAGCTTCCTCCTGACGAAGCTTGGGGGGAGCAGGGAGGACTGGGAGCGGGCAGAGCACTGGCGCATGGCGGAGGAGCTTTGCCAATGGCCAGTGGCATCCGATGGGGACTTCCGACGGAGCTATGCCTTGCGCCATGGCGTGACGCATTGGCTGAAAGCGGGAATGTGGGCGCGGGCACGCGGGCTCTACACGGATCTGGGCTACCTGGAGGCGAAGTGTGAGTTGTCGGGCGTGTCCGCCGTCGAAGTGGACTTGCGGAGTGCGGCGGAGGAGGAGCGAGGAGCCGACCCGGAGTGTCCGCAGGTGCTCCATCGAGCTATTCAGGCCGAGTCACACTGGTTGAGGAAGGATCCGAAGGCGCTGACGCTGCTCGTCTACAACCGGCTGCGCTGCGCGGGGTGGACGGCGGAGCGGATTGAAGAGGCTTTGTGTTTTCCAAACGGGTTGCCCGCGCTCCGCCTGCGACATCCCGTGAGGATAGGGGGAAATGAGCGCACCCTGGAGGGGCACGCAGGTGGGGTGAATGGCTGCGCGGTAACACCGGACGGGAAGCGTGTGGTGTCGGCGTCCGGAGACGGGACGCTGAAGGTGTGGGAGGTGGAGACGGGACGGGAGCTGGCCACGCTCAAGGGGCACGCAGGTGGGGTGAATGGCTGCGCGGTGACACCGGACGGGAGGTGCGTGGTGTCGGCGTCCAGGGACAAGACGCTGAAGGTGTGGGAGGTGGAGACGGGGCGGGAGCTGGCCACCCTGGTAGGTCACAAGGATTCGGTGAATGGCTGCGCGGTGACGCCGGATGGGAGGCGCGTGGTGTCGGCGTCCGGAGACTGGACGCTGAAGGTGTGGGACGTGGAGACGGGGCGGGAATTGGCCACCCTGAAAGATCACGATTGGTCGGTGAATGGCTGCGCGGTGACGCCGGATGGGAGGCGCGTGGTGTCAGCGTCTGGAGACTGGACGCTGAAGATATGGGAGGTGGAGACGGGGCGGAAGCTTGCCTCCCTGGGAGGGCACAAGGGTTCGGTGAATGGCTGCGCGGTGACAGCGGATGGCAGGCGCGTGGTGTCGACGTCCGGAGACAAGACACTGAAGGTGTGGGAGGTGGAGACGGGGCGGGAGCTGGCCACGCTCAGGGGGCATGGTCGGACGGTGAATGGTTGTGCGGTGACAGCGGACGGCAGTCGCGTGGTGTCGGCTTCCGAAGACAAGACACTGAAGGTGTGGGAGGTGGAGACGGGGCGGGAGCTGGCCACGCTCAGGGGCCATGGTTGGGCGGTGAATGGTTGCGCAGTGACGGTGGACGGCAGGCGCGTGGTGTCGGCGTCCGGAGACTGGACGCTGAAGGTGTGGGAACTGGAGACAGGGCGGGTGCGGGCCACTCTCGGGGGCCATGACGGACCGGTGAATGGCTGCGCGGTGACAGCGGATGGGAGGCGCGTGGTGTCGGCGTCCGGAGACAAGACGCTGAAGGTGTGGGAGGTGGAGACGGGGCGGGAACTGGTCACTCTGGTGGGCCACGGGGACAGTGTGAATGGATGCGCGGTGACACCGGACGGGAAGCGCGTGGTGTCGGCGTCCGGAGATTGGACGCTGAAGGTGTGGGAAGTGGAGACGGGACGGCAACTGGCCACGCTCTGGGGCCATCGTTTGCCGGTGAATGGCTGCGCGGTGACGGCGGACGGCAGGCTCGTGGTGTCGGCGTCCGCGGATAGCTTGCTGAAGGTGTGGGCGGTGGAGACGGGGCGGGAACTGGCCACCCTGGAGAACCTCGGGCCGGGGGCTGAGATCGACTTCGCGGCGTCGTCGGATGAGAAGCTCCACGACAGGTGGTCGGAGACGCGCATGGCGTCAGCGCACTGGGACGACACTCGGAAGGTGTGGGGCCGGGACCCTGCGCAGGCCCACCCGGACGATGTGAATGGCTGCGCGGTGACACCGGACGGCAGGCTCGTGGTGTCGGCGTCCTTGGACAAGACCCTGAAGGTGTGGGAGGTGAAGACGGGGCGGAAGCTGGCCACCCTGGTAGGCCATGGGGAGAGTGTGAATGGCTGCGCGGTGACACCGGATGGCAGGCGCGTGGTGTCGGCTTCCGACGACAAGACGCTGAAGGTGTGGAGGGTGGAGACGGGGCGGGAACTGGCCACCCTGGAGGGCCACGGGGACAGTGTGAATGGCTGCGCGGTGACAGCGGACGGCAGGCGCGTGGTGTCGGCGTCCTGGGACAAGACGCTGAGGGTGTGGGACCTCGACTCGGGTCAATGCCTTCACACGCTCTACGGTATCGGTGGCTTTTGTTCGGTGGCCTCCACGTCTGGCGTCATCTGCGCGGGAGACGCGATTGGAAACGTCTGGATTCTCGAAATAGAATCCTCCGAGTCCGTGCGCCCACGCGTCACACCTTCGGCGCGAGATTCCGTCTTCATCAGCTACAGCAAGAAGGACGAGAAGTGGCTTGAACGTCTTGAGACACATCTCACGCCGCTCGTCCGGAGCGGTGTCATCAAGCTCTGGAACGACACCCACATCCAGCCTGGAGCGGAGTGGCGGACAGAGATTGAGATCGCACTGATGCGCTCCAAAGTGGCGGTCTTGTTGGTGTCCGCCGATTTCCTGGCATCGGACTTCATCGCTCGACACGAGCTGCCGCCCTTGTTGAGCGCGGCCGAGAATGAGGGATTGAAGATTTTATGGGTGCCGATCAGTGCGTCCCTCGTCGAGAGCACGGAGCTCGGGCGATACCAGTCAGTGCTCAACCCACGGAGGCCGCTGAATGGGCTCACGAGTGCCCAGGCGGAGACTGCTCTGGTGAAGGTCTGCACGGAGATCGTGAAGGCCCTGAAGTAGGCCCCGCCGAAAGTGTCAGGCGACTCGTAGGGGCGAGGCATCGGAACGAGTCCTTTGACACCATCCACGACACCTTCCACGGCCATGGAACGGCTGCCTACGGGTCTACCAGCGTAACCCCGCCGTATCGGCGGCGAGCGCCGTGTCCCAGTCCCTGGAGGTGAACCTGCAGCCCTTCTGCAAGCTGTAGTGCCTCGCACCTCCTACTCGACTCACGCCTGTTGAGCTGATGGACGGGAGGCGCTGGCCAGGAACTCGTCAGTCGAGAGGGTCTTGGCATAGGCGAAGCTGAGTGCCGCCATGAAGGCCGCATGGACCTGAGCGGCCGGTACGCGCACGCCGCCGAATTCCAGATCGCGGGTGGCGCAGGCATCGTGGATCAGGGTGCATCCGTAGCCCAGATCGTTCGCCGCCCGCACCCCTCCATCGATGCACATGTGGCTCATGGCGCCGCAGATGACGAGCTCATCGACTCCGTGGCGGTCGAGGAGCTCCTCCAGCGCGGTCTCGCGGAAGGAGTTGATGTGGTGCTTCACCACCACGGACTCGGCCGCCACGGGGGCCACCTTCTTGTGGATCGCGGCCCCATCCGAGCCGGGAGCGAAGAAGGGGGCGTCGGCGCTCTGGGCTTCGTGGCGGACATGGACGACCAGCTCACCGCTGGTCCGCGCGGCGGCGATCAGCCGGGCGGCATTGTCGGCGGCGGCGTTGATGCCGCTGAGTGGCCATTTGCCGTCCGGGAAATAGTCGTTCTGGAGGTCAATGATGATGAGGGCTCGCTTGCTCATGATGTCTTCCTTTCGATCCGGGCAGTCGGGGTTGACTCACTGATGGACGGACTGTAGAGCGGCCCCCGTCTGGCCGGAATTGGCGGAACTGACAGAATCAGGGGTAGAACTGACAAATGGCGTCGAAGCGCGTTCTGGCAGGAGTCGGGCTGCTCATCTACCCCGGGGCGCAGATGTCGGCGGTGCACGGATTGACGGACATGTTTCGCACCGCCAACCGTCTGGCAGCCGAGAAGGGCCTTTCGGATGTGCCAGCCCTGCGCGTCAGCCATTGGCAGCTCGGTGGCAACGGACTGGCGGTGGAGCGGGTGTTCGACACCCACGGACAGGGCAGGGAGTGCCTGGCCGTGCTGATCGTGCCGCCAAGTCTGGATGATGAGCCGTTTGCGGGGCGGGCGGCGACACTGGCCCGCTGGATCGCCGCTCAGCATGCGACCGGCACCATCCTTTGCTCCATCTGTGCTGGTGCCTTCCTGCTGGCGGAGACCGGACTGCTGGACGGCCGGTGGGCTACGACCCATTGGGCCCTGGCGGAAAGGCTGGCCGAGCAGTTCCCCGCCATCCGGCTGGATGCGGACAAGCTGCTCATCGAAGATGGTGACATCATCACGGCGGGCGGCGTGATGGCGTGGGTCGATCTCGGGCTGAGGCTGGTGGACCGGCTGCTCAGCCCGAGCATCATGCTGGCGACCGCCCGTTTCTTGCTGGTCGATCCGTCCGGACGGGAGCAGCGCTTCTACAGCAACTTCGCGCCGAAGCTTCACCATGGCGATGCAGCCATCCTGAAGGTGCAGCATTGGTTGCAGGCGCATGGGTCGGAAAGGCTGACATTGCCGATGATGGCGGCGAAGGCCGTGCTGGGCGAGCGCACCTTCCTGCGCCGTTTCCAGAAGGCGACCGGCCTGAATCCCACCGCGTATGTCCAGCATCTGCGTGTCGGCAAGGCGCGGGAGATGCTGGAAACCACGAACCTGCCCCTCGAGCAGGTGGCGTGGCGGGTTGGCTACGAGGATCCCGGCGCCTTCCGCAAGGTCTTCCTCAAGCTGATGGGCTTGTCTCCCGGCGACTACCGGCGTCGGTTCAGCATCAGCCGGCCAGTCGGCCGCAGGCCTCGAGGAAGGTGAGCCGCCGAAGGCGTCTGGGCCCAGCCTTCGATACCCTTCAAGCCGCTTTGCGCTTGGGGTCACCGGAGGATGGGGATGCGGAGGCTTCCGGGGCGGAGGGGCGTGAGGTGAGGACCCGCCAGAGGATCCAGGGAGCAAAGAGGGCGGAGGGCGGCTTGACCATGTCCTTCACTTCGAGGAAGACGCGGTCGACCTCGGGGTCGTGCCTCGCTACGGCGAGCAGCCGCTGGACGTACTTGCCTGCCCAGAGCATCGCGGCCGGGCGGTTGCCCTCCACCTGCGGGTAGCCGAGATCTCCACTGGTGGCCAACTGCCAGGGAGTATCCACCACCTTCGACAGGCGCTTCTGGAAGCGCCGCGAAAGGCCCTGTCCATCCCCCTCACGCAGGCAGGCGCGCAACTCCAGCGCCTCGAGCGCCGCGGTCGTCATTCCCTGCCCATAAATGGGATTGAAGCTACACGCGGCATCGCCGAGCACCACATAGCCTTCTGGGAAGCGGGGCATGCGCTCATAATGACGGCGCAGGTAGCCGGCATACTTGAAGACGGAGACCTGGGTGAGCGGCTCCGCGTGCTGGAGAGCATCCGCCATGTCGGGCACGGGCAGGCTGCGTGCGAAGGCATCGAACCCCTCCGGGTCCGCCTGCGGGTGGTCTCCGAAGTAGCCCCAGAGCGTGACCATCCACCGTCCGCCCTCTATCGGCGTGACGACGCCATTGCGCAACAACGGTGGCGCGGTCGTCACCGTGAGCGCCTTCCAGTCCGGTGGCTCCGCCGGCATCCGATAGGCACGGCTGGCATAGGCCAGGTCCACCTGGAGGGTCGAGACTTCGGGGGCGCCGTAGCCGAGTGACTCGAGCCACTTCGGTGCCCGGGTGCCACGACCGCTCGCATCCACCACGAGGTCGGCCTCGAGCTGTTCCTCCTGCCCGCCGCGTTGCACGCGGACTCCTCGTACGTACGCATGGTCCGGACTGCTCACCAATCCTTCCACGCTCGCTTGCTCCAATACCCGCACATTGGGCAGCCGCCGCACGCGCTCACGCACGTGGTGCTCGACGAAGGGCCGGCTCATGCAGAACATGGGGGAGCCGCTCTCATAGCGCGGCTTCCAGAAGCCAAACTGCAGGGTACGGAAGTCTCGCGTCTGGTCCAACCGCGTCGCGCCTGCTGCCTCTACGTCCGCGAGGAAGCCGGGGAAGAGCTCGTCGAGTGCCTGTGCGCCCCGAGTGAGCAGGACGTGGACGTGACGGGCCTGAGGTACACCCTTGCGATCCTCGGGCCCATCCGGGAGCAGGTCACGCTCGACGAGTGTCACCTGCGCCGCATGGTCGGCCAGCACCCGGGCGGCCAGTAGCCCCGCCATGCTCCCCCCGATGACCACTGCATGTTTGTACCGCACTGTCATGTCTCGACCTCTGCGTCTTCATCGGAAGCGGAATGCCCCTGCCTCGATCATAGGCGGAATCGAAGTTTCCTGTGCCCGCGCGAGATCGTCCTAAGCTTCCGAGTGGAGGGCAGGAACCATGAGACTGGATGTCTTCTCGGAGATGCAGCACCCGAAGGAACTGTGGCGGGACGCGGGGCACGAGCAACGGCTGATCCAGGAGACCTTGGAGCAGGCGAGGCTGGCCGATGAGCTGGGCTATGGGGTGTGGTGGCAGGTGGAGCACCACGCGGCCGGGGAGTTCAGCTACAGCTCGGCGCCCGAGGTGATGCTGACGGCGATCGCCATGAGCACGAAGAACCTACACGTGGGCCACTCGTCGGTGCTGGCTCCCTCGCGGTTCAACCACCCCATCCGCATCGCCGAGCGCGCGGCCTTCATCGACCAGCTGAGCCAGGGGCGCTTCCAACTGGGCCTGGCGCGGAGCACCATCCCCGAGTGGCGCACCTTCAACATCAACCCGGACTCGACGCGGGGGCAGATGCAGCAGGCCTTCGAGATGATTCCGAAGATGTGGACCCGGGAGTCGTTCTCCTGGGAGAGCCCTGACTTCCAGATCAAGAACGTCAACATCGTGCCCAAGCCGTACCGTCGGCCGCACCCGCCGCTGTGGCAGGCGTGCTCCAGCCCGGCCTCGTTCGAGCAGGCGGGGCGCAACGGGGTGGGGGCGCTGGGGGTGACGCTGTGGGCCTCGATGGAGGAGGTGGCGGAGATGATCCACCTCTACCGGGAGGCCCTGCGCACCCGGTGCGAACCGGTGGGGGAGTTCGTGAATGAGCAGGTGGCCTTCTTCACCTTCGTGCATTGCGCGGACAGCGAGCAGGAGGCGATGGAGAACGGCGCGGCGAAAGCGGCGGCCTGGTACACGAGCAACTCCTTCACCTTCTTCGAGGCGAAGGATCAATTCGTCAAGACGGCCGCCGAGCTCGAGGCATTGGCGAAGGACCCGGCTGGTGGAGGGCTGACAGGCCAGTACGTGCGAAAGAAGGACCCGAACGCGCCGCAGTCCCGGACCCAGCGGTTGCTCGGCCGGGTGATGACGGGCGAGGCCGTCCCGGACCAGGAGGTCTGGGAGGTGCTGAGCGAGCAGGAGTCGCTGATCGTCGGCACGAAGGACCAGGTACGCCGGAGGATGAAGCGCTACGAGGCGCTCGGCATCGACGCGCTGATGTCCTTCCACCAGGTCGGTGCCCTCCGGCATGAGCAGGTCATGAAGAGCCTGCGCCTCACAGGGGAGCTGATTCCGGAGTTCCACCTCCCCAAGGTGCCATAGCCGGGAAGCCTACCCCCCTGTGTCAGGGTAGTTGACCGCCTGGAGGTGGCGGACGGCTGCGCTCCAGGCGCAGGATCGCCACCTCTCCGTCGAACCCTCCTTCTCCCAGGCGCGAGAGATGGAGCGCCTCGGGCCCCGCGTGCAAGACGAGATCGTCCGCGTCCAGGAGCCCGCTCGCGTTCGCATCCGAGTAGAAGACCCCCACGTGCTGGAACTGCTTTTCACCGGGGTACCGCACGGCAAGCAGATCGCCCGGCCGGACGCCCTCGCCAATGGACACCGCTCGCTCCGGCGCGCCCTGGCGGAGCTGGACCGTGGCCGCTCTGGGAAGCTCCTTCACCAGCGCGGCCACGTTGAAGTCGCGCTCGAGTGGCTTGCCCATCCAGCGGGCGCGCGCGGCCATGAGCACGTCCGCGCAGTCCACGCCGATGTAGTGGTAGCTCTGGTGCGGAACGGAGCCGAATAGGCCCGGGACATTGAAGAAGGAGGTCACGTAGCCCAGGTACCCCTCGCCGTCGCGGATGGAGATCCGGAACACCTTGGGCGAGAGACCTCGGTGATCGCTCCGTTCGAGGCCCGGAGAGCTCGAGGTGACGCCGCCTTCCTCCACCTCGGCCTGAAACCAGAAGGTGCCCACGTCTTCCAGGTAGTGGTTCGCCCTGGCCGGATGCGGCTCCAGCTCCTCACCCCGGATGACTCTCCCGGAGGCGTCGAGTGGGCTGATCTCCCAGCGGCCGCGGAGGCTCCGGAGCTCTTCGCGGAGATACGGAATCTTCGCCCAACCCACCCACGCGTACGGGGAGGGCTCCCAGGGGTGGTTGGCGTTCTTGTAGTCGCGCGAGATGTCCGCGTAGATGCGGTACCAGCGAATGGTGGCGCCTGGGCGGGGAGCCACGCGCAGGGCGATGGCTTCTCCCTTGAGCGGCGAGATGGACGCCCCGCGCATCCACTGCCCTGAACCCACGCGGGCCTCGATCGAAAGGTCTCCAGCCTGGGACGAGAGGGCGGCCAGCAGGGTCGCCGAGAAGAGCAGCGCTCGCGGTAGCATGGACTGCATGGTACCTCGCCGGGTGGGTGGAAATGCCACGCTGGCCACCTTGGTGCTGACGACTCGTGGGGCGCGAGGCGTCGGAACGAGTCCTTCGACACCTTCCCCGCGCGCAGACCACATAAAGTGCGGGAGAGCCCGTAATCGGGGCAGGCTCACTCTACGGGTTGCGGCCCTTCGCGCCTCCGAGCAGCTCGAATGCGGTGTCCCATCGCTGGGAATTGGACTCATCGCGCGGCGGCAGGCGTTCGCGGGTAGGCCTGCGGGAATCGTCCGGGGCTTCTGGATCCGCGCCCGCGTCGAGAAGCAACTTCATCATCGGGATATCCAACTGCCATATCGCAATCCCGAGCGCGGTGAATCCGAGCAGCCCGCCCCAGTCGTTGATCGTCCTAGTGGCCCCTGCGGCCAGGAGGAGCGAGGCCATGTCCAGATTGCCATCCTCCGCGGACGACCGCAGCGGCGTGATTCCGTCGCTGCTGCGCACGTTGGGCTCGGCCCCCGCCTTTACGAGCGCATCGGCTGCTGCCAGTTCGTTTTCGCAGACCGCCACCAACAAGGGAGTCCTGTCCCGCTCGACGTCCCACGCGTTGACATCCGCGCCATGCTTGAGGAGCGCCAAGATGACGTCGAGTTTGCCTCCATCGGCGAGTTCGTAGATGGCCACATGAAGCGGACGCAATCCTGGAGGCTCCGACTGCGGCTCGTTCGGATCGGCCCCCTCGGCCAGCAATGCCTTGATCCGGGCCGTATCGTGCTGCTTGATTGCTGTGAAGAGTTCTTTCGACATGACTCACAGCTCCGACATCGGATGACCCGGGGCGCAATTCTTCGCTTCGAGAGCCTTAGCTGCCGCAAGGCCCTTTTCGAGTTCTGTCATGGCTGTGTTGTGGCCCGAGTCGGGCTTGCCTCCAAAGCATTCTTTCTGAATCTCCCACCGCGTCTCCAGAACTTTCTTCATGGCTTCAAGACGCAGCCGGATCTTGGAACACGGCACCTTGTCCAGCTTCTTTTCACTCTTCGTGTTGTGCTCCTTCGGATTGTAGCGAGGGATCTCCCTGAGGAGCTGATCCTTCTTCGCTTCAAGCTTGTCGAGCAGGCTGTTCTTGCAGGTCTGACCCGGGTAGAGGGGAACCCGCTCGTACTCCTCCTCGCTAGAATAGTTCTTGCCCGTCGCCGGATTGATTCGGGTCCGCCAATGGGGGGGAGCTGCGACCGTCGCAACCAGTTCCGAATCAAAGTCCGGCACCACCTCCTCGGCATCCTGTGGCACAAGCTCCTCCATGAGCCGTCGCGACTCCTCCGCCACCTCCCGCAGACGGGCCTCGTACTCCCCTTGAGCGTCCACCCACTCCGGACGACGGTCGATCTCCGGACCGGCGGTGCTGGAGGGATAGAGCAGGACGAGGAGCGCGAGTAACGGGCCCACCCGGGGGAGGACTTCAACCAACGTCCTGGCGCGTCCAGCCTGCGCGACCCCCTCCGCCCCCCTCGACACCTCGGCGGCTTGCCCGCTCGTCTTAGCGGCTCTGGAGAAGCGCTCAAAAGCTCGTTCCGCTGCGGTGAGCCTTCCGTCCAACGCTTCCCATTGACGCGGCTCCAGGTCCGTGCGCGCTCGAAAGAGCAGTGCCCTGGCCTGGTCCAGGTCCGCCTTTCTAATCTGTGACTGTTGCTGCACCGGGTCCATCGGCGCGGATACGAGCCGGATGCTCGGGCCCGAGGGACGAGTCGGGACGAAGGCGTGATGCCGTGGCATCGACAGCGGGGCGGGCGCGCTGGCGCAGGCTGAGGCAAAGAGCAAAAGTGCGATGCACGCTCGGAAACGCATGGCTACGTCCTCAAACAAAATCAGAACCTAAAGGGTCCTGGTGGGGCTGTTCGGAGTCTGTATGCGCAATCTGACAGTGAGGGGTCCCAGGGTGTGCCGGAGCGCGGAACCTGGCGCGGGAGGGCACCAGCGACGCGGGGCTTGGGCTCGGTCGGGTACTCCAAGGGACGACGCAGCGTCATAGGAACCTGGGCAGTGGGCGCGGCGCGGTCCAGCAAGGGCGCGGAGCAAGTCGCGGAAGCACAGCCGAAGGTGTCAGACGACTTGTAGGTCGCGAGGCGTCGGAACGAGTCCTTTGAGACCTTCCACTCTTCCACTGCATGTGTCCAAGGACCGCGAACTACTTGCCAATCTTCTGAAGAAGTTCGACCGCAGTGGCGTGAGGGTGGGGCTCTACCTGATCTGGTGAGTACCCTGATGGCACGGACGAAAAGGTGGTGCTGGATGCCCCCGGGCGGGTGTCAAAGCGTTTATCCTTTGAATCAGTGCAAGAGGGCTTCGGGAGGGGATGATGAAGTCGAAGTTATTTCGTGTTGCCGGTTGGCTCGTCGCGGCGCTCACCGTCGCCGCGCTTCTCTGGGACATACTGCTCCCGGAGCAACCAGGCGGAACAGAGGCCGCTCAAGCCGGCTTCCGCATCGGGTTTGTCATCGGCTCCATCCTCCGAACTCTCATCTTCGGCTTCGCCGCACTTGCGCTGCTGCGGGCTGGCGAGCATGCCAGCAATTCCTCTGATAAGTCCTGGGAGCGCAAAGAGCTCGAGGCAATCGTCGCGTCAAGGAGAGCGGAGATCCCGGCCACTGCCCCCCAGCGTGCGTCCGAGTACGAGGCCCTCAGCGACCGCGATCTGGTGGAGGTTTACGGACGTATTGATGCGCACGCGCATCTCGAGCGCTTTCGTGCCCTGCTCTGGGCCATGTCTCAGAGGGTGGCCGCAGCCCCAGCTCCTCTCGAGGCCCCGAGGAAGGCGCCAGAGATTTTGTAGAGGTCTGAGCTTCCGGCCCCGATTGAAGTGTTCCCGACGGGATTCGAACTCGTCGGGGAGCTCGGGCGTTAGCGGCCCGTGAGGCTCGCCGTGTCGAGCTTGGCCGTGTTGCTCAGACAGGCCTCCGGCGAGTCGGAGACGCCGAGGTCGATGCGCCGAGACTGGTTGGCACGTGTGAGGCTTTGCAGGCGGAGCTCACAGTGGGCGGGCTCGGTGAAGCGGTCGTGGTGGAGGGAGTAGAAGGTGCCGGGCTCGCGTGGCAGCACGCCCACCTGGTCGAGAAGGGTGTCCTTGGCTCCGGCCGTCCAGTCGAGGTCCGCGAGCAGCTGGGCCTTCAGCTTGCCGTCGAGGCTCCACACGCACACGTCCGTCCTGCCGTCCTTGCCCGCGTGCGCCTCACCGTAGGTGATGAGGCGGTCTCCCGAGAAGCGTGCGTTCGTGCCCGACACGCACGGCAGCTCGGGCAGCGGCGTCTTGCGCTTGGTGTCGATGTCCACCAGTCCGATGAATTTCTGGTAGCGGCCGTTCTTGCGCTCGTTCTGGTCGAAGAAGAGGACGGGCTTGGAGGGATGTGCCTCGAAGCCGATCACGTGCTGATAGAGCCCGTGGCGCTTACCGTTGCGCGAGACGTCGAGCACGTCCGAGAAGTCGCTCGCGCACCCGAACGTGTAATAGGTGAGTGTGTATGGGCTGGGGAGCTTCACCACCCGCTCGTTCTCCTTCAGCCAGCCGTTGATGTTCATCTGCTCGCCTGTGGAGAGCGCGTAGAGCTCCGACGGCGTGCCCTCGCGCTTGACGCGTTGGACGGGTGTCTCGCCTGGGATGAAGTTCTCCGGCTGGCACGGGGCTGGCTCGGCGGGCTTCGGCTGCGCGGCGGGCAGGCGGGCCGGGACGGATTGGAGCTCGGCCCAGGAGGCATCCTTCGGCTCGGCCGCGGAGGCGGTGCTGGTCATCAGCAGCAGGCCGAGGGTCAGAGAGCGGTGGGCGGAGGTGTGGCTCATGGGGCTCTTCGTTCAGGCCGCGATCGGGCGCTTGGCGCGCTCGTAGTGTCCGGCGAGGATTTCCAGGTAGTTGCCGTGCTCCACCCACTCCAGCAGGTGCATCACCCGCCAGGCGACGAACGGGTGGCTGTTGTCCATGGTCATCAGTGTCGCGAGCAGGCCGTCGAACCAGTTGTCCTCTTCCAGCTTCGCGAGCGTGCGCGCCTGTCGGATGAAAGGGGCCAGCTGCATCTTCGTGCGCCGAGTGACGCCCGGCCGGTGGCCTCCCGCGAGCTTCATCAGCACGTTGAGCGAGGCACCCAGGTCCCGGCAGGCCAGCAGCCCGGCGCGGTCCGCCGTCAGCTCCGAGCAGCGCATCCATTTATAGAGCGCCTTCTGTAGGGGGAAGCTCAGCACCTGTCCCACGGTGCCCAGCAGGTGGGTGCCGCTGGCCATCACCAGCGCCACCGTCCGGTAGAGGCCATGTTCCGCGTGCATGTGGCCCAGCTCGTGCCCCATCACGGTGAGCACCTCCGTGTCGTTGAGCTGGTCCAGCAGGCCCGCGTAGACCGTGATGGACGGTTCCTCGCTGCCGTACGTGGCCGCGTTGGCATGCGGAGACTCGGAGAGGAACAGCGTGGGCTTCTGGGTCAGATCCAGGCTGCGCCGGGACTGCTCCAGCAGGGCCACCAGCTCGGGGAACTGGTCCTCTCCGCAGAGCACGGCGCTGGAGAGGTTCAACAGTCGCAGGGTTCGCTCGCCGAGCTGGGACATCAACCAACGGATCAGCGCGGGGAAGCCGGGGATGCCCTTGAGGGCCGCCAACGCCGTGCGGTCCAACGCGTGCTCGTAGGCGCTCGAGGCGATGCCGGAGAGGGGCTCCTGGGGCGCGAGGAACAGCGGCTTGCCGCATGCTCCGCATTCGCACTGGTTGGGCTCGAGGATGGCCCGGGGCACCTGGACCCGGTTGCGCCGGCCGCAGTGGCGGCACTCCAGCACCTTCGCGGGCACCTGCTTCGCATCCGGCCAGAGGGCCGCGAGCAGCTCGGTATGGGACTCGTTCTTCATGACTTCCTCCCGGAGGCCCGGCGCCGTGCCGGCGTGGCTTCTCCCGTGCTCTTCCTGCTCGGGCTCTTCTTCTTCGCGGGCCGCCGCACCCGGGCCTCCACCACGTCTTCCTGCTCCGACTCCTCGCGCTCCGCCTCGGTGGCGAGGAGCTCGCGGCGCTTGCCCAGGTCGCGGATGCACCGCTCGCCCACGCGGGTGGTGAGGACCTTGTTCATCGACGAGCCCACCGCGATGCCCACCAGCGGCAGGGCCCGCACCAGTCCCTTGGACAGCTGCAGGAGCGCGAGCTTCGTCATCACGCCCACCAGCATCTTGGAGACCTCGCGCGGCGCGTACTTCCAGATGGCGACGCCCTCGGCCTTCGCCATGTCCAGCAGGATGTTCTCCCCGCTGCGGGCGTCGTAGGTGCTCACCGAGGCGAGCAGGAACGCGAGCTGCCGCTCCTCGTCCTTGCGGATGTCGAAGCCATGGAGGTGGCTGAGCACGAGCGCCATCTCCACCTCGTACTTGAGGAGGAAGCCCATGTCCGCGAGCGCTCCGCCCAGGGCCGCCACCAGGGTGCCAGCGCCGGGAAGCAGCGCGGGAGCGGCGGCCAGGCCTCCGGCAACGGCCGCTTTGTTGGAGAAGGAGCGCACCACCTCCGTGGCCGCGGCATGGCGTGCCATCTCCAGGTTGTCGCGCTTGTTCTCCAGGGCCCGCCGCAGGTGCCGCTCGGCGAGGGCGATGAGGCTGTCCGTATCCGAGAGGATGCGCTCGACGGCGGTGAGGAGCTTGCGTCCCTGGCTCTGGTCCTCGACTTCCTTCATGGGTCCCCCCTCGGAGGTGGAACGAACACAGGACGCCGGGGCGGCGCCCGATGCCTGGACGCTTGCGAAGCGCCGCATCCCTGTCAAGCCGGGGGGCCTCCGATTGAGCGCGGTGCCGCTCTCGGAGCGGACATCCGAGGCCTCGTACTGCTTCCTGCCCGGTGGCTGTCGGGCTGGCCCTCGCGGGGATGGACCCATGCAGGTGCCCGCCAGAAGCCGGGAGGGGACACACATTGGTGGCTGATACGCGGGGCACTGCCGAAGCGAAGGGCCCAGGCCCGGCCTCCGGTGAGTGGCGAGGAGAGTCCTATGTACGTGGTGACTGGCGCATCGGGACATACGGGGTCCGTGGTGGCTCGGACGCTGCTGGAGCGGGGCGAGCGGGTCCGGGTCCTCCTTCGTGACGAGGCCAAGGCCGAGCCGTGGCGGAGATGGGGCGCCGAGGTCGTGCTGGCGGATCTGCGCGATGTCGCCTCGCTGTCCCTGTCCATGGTGGGAGCGCAGGGGGCCTATCTGATGGTGCCTCCGCCCGTGCCTTCGAGCGTCGGGGTGTTGGAGGCGTGCTGGACGGTGGTGGATGCGATGCGGCGGGCGGTGGACGAGAGCGGGCTGCCGCACTTCGTGCTGCTCTCCTCGGTGGGGGCGCAGCATTCCAATGGGACGGGCCTCGTGAAGACGCTGAACCTGGCGGAGCGCGAGCTGGGCTCGCTGGGAAGGCCGATGACGATCGTCCGCTCGGCGTACTTCATGGAGAACTGGGGCGCGGGGTTGTCCTCGGTGGTGAGCTCGGGCCTGCTGCCGAGCTTTCTCGGTCCATCGGACCGCGAGGTGCACATGGTGGCGACGCGGGACGTCGGGGAGACCGCGGCCGGGATGCTGCGCGAGCCCACGCTCGGCCGGCGCCTGGTGGAGCTGACGGGACCGGAGGACTACAGCCCCAGCGATGTGGCGGCTACGTTGCGGCGGTTGCTCGGACGGCCGGTGAGCGTGGAGGAGCACATGCCCGCGGCCCAGATTCCGATGCTCATGGACATGGGATTCTCGGAGGAGCTGGCGAACCTCCTGGCGGAGCTCAACGACGCCACCAACCGGGGCCGGCTCACCTTCGAGCAATCCGGCCTCGTGGTGCGCGGCTGGACGACCCTGGAGGAAGTGCTCGCGGGGATGCTGCGGGCCATGGGGGCCCTGCCGCACAAGGAAGCCGGTGCCGCGGTCGGTACGACTCCCTCATCGTAGGCGAGAGTTTCCAACTTGCTGGGGCAGGCTGGCTTTAATTTCGCAAGTCAGTGCCTCTGGTTCGCGCCGACAGTCATTCAGTCGTACTAGAATGCTGCAGCTTGAGCTTCTTCGCCTGCTGCATCTGTTGATCCGCCAGTATCTTGATCTCGACGGCGGAATTGCTTGAGGTGCGTCGCATTCGCTCTTGCACTGTTCGCCGGAGCATCGATTCCAAGGTGACCACGTTCACGGAGCTAAACGAGACGGAATTGATGTACCGAATAGTCAGCCAGAACTCTAACATGCCGACTACCGTGTTGCTGGAGGTCTCCTCCAGCAATTTGTCGACCAATGAGTGTGTGCCCTCTCCGCCCAGCTCGCTGTACCAGATCAGAAGCAGGATGCGCCGGATTTCGTCCTGCTCTGCCATGAACGTTTCCCGGAGCGTCGATGCGAGGTGGCGAGCTCCGCCTGTATTGGCGACGAGATGCCCGATGATGAGAAGCATGGTCGCACTTATAATGCCCGACAGTTCTTTTTTACTGCTCTTCCAGCCAGGGGCGACCGCATCCATTATCGCGGAGGTGAGTTGCTCGTCTCGGATGAATTCTCCCAGCAGCATGGTGGACAAGTCTACTGCCGCCTTCGTGGCCGAGAGCTTCGAATCCTTACTAAGCCACATACTGCTGCGGAGAACGCCAACTGCGGAAACGAACTGGTAGATGCTTTGGCCGAGGGCTTCAAGCCCCTCCTTACCGTGGCGCACACGATGGAGTCGGGTGCCCGCCCGCGCGGACTCTGCCTCCGATAGGACGACGCCCATCTCGTCAACAGAGAGTGCGCCAGCCTTAGCCCGGCTGACCGCCTCCTCTGGACTGTTTTCGGGCATGAGATGGGTGAGGTCCGCTAGATCGT
This sequence comes from Vitiosangium sp. GDMCC 1.1324, assembly GCF_003044305.1. Lineage (GTDB taxonomy): Bacteria > Myxococcota > Myxococcia > Myxococcales > Myxococcaceae > Archangium. Next base: position 153,920 of record NZ_PZOX01000028.1, read on the forward strand.
CGATGCGGAACGGTCTGGCTCCTTCAGGGAGGTGTTCCTTGGTGAGCGCCAAGCACCGCTCCACCAGCTTCGGTTGGTCCACCATCTCCGCGAGGAAAACGAGCGCGCCTCCGAGTCGGATAAGGCTATCACCATCGAGTTGTTCGACATCGGACCACATCGTCTCACGCAGGTGCTCGGCATAGAAGAACTCTTGCAATACGAAAAATGCGAAGGAGAGTTCGTCACCATCCATGATGAGGAGTTGGCTAGCGATTAGCTCCTTGAGCAACTCACGCGGCTCGGCTTCGATGGCGCAGGCCCGAATCTCTGTATTGATGAGGTCCAAGGCTTCTATGAAGGTGAGAACATTCTTGCGCCCATCCATCATCTTTGCCGAGAGAGTACGGAGCAGGCGGGCTCGGATCTTGGGCCGTTCTCCCGATGCGATCTCGAAGACGCCCAGGCGAAGATCGACGTAGGTCTTCAGCAGGCCTACGAGGTTGGTGATGTCACCTGCTAGCGACCGGTTGGTAAGCTCGGCCAATATCAGAATCACCCACGGCCATCGTGGGAGTTCTGCCTCAATGAGAGTGTTCAGCGAGGCCTCGAGTTTCTGTCCAACGGCCTCTCCTGGGGACCTCCCGAATCGGGTGAGCTCATCGCGAACTCGTGTGACTGGAAGGGGGTTCAGTGTCGAGCGGACCCATGTCCCGGGAATTTCTTCCTCGGTCGGAAGCATGATGGGAGGGCCAACCGCGATCACGCGGAGGGATGGGCAATTGTTGCGCCAGCCATTGATAATTCCCCACTCTGGACGATTCGACTCTACTAGCGCGTTATCGATCAAAAGGGCCACGGAGCCCCCGAGCATCTTGTCGGCTTGGTTCTTCGGCTTGTTCAGCCGTTCGGAAATCAGGGTCACAAGCCCGCGGCGTTCGGCTTTGTCGGCAATCTCTGAGAAGTCTAGCCGTATGGCCACACAACCTGAGACACTCAGCTTCGCGCCGATGTAATCGAGCAGCGTCGTTTTTCCGGAATGCGGCTTACCTGCAATGATATGGGACTTGTTGTCCTTGAGGATGTCCTGGAGCTGGAGTGTGCGCTCGCGCTTACCGGATGGCGCGAGCAGATGTGGTTCGATGAAGCGATGCTCGATATCGCGGGACGCAATAGATGTGCTGGGCGGAAGATGCCGGAGTAGACGCGATTGGTACTCAGTCCGGAGATCCTGTGATGCCCGGGTGCGCAAGGTCAGCGCTTTGTCATCCAAACCAGAGCGGTTGGGCAATGTCCCCTTCCAGGTGCCGCTCGGGGGCGCGAATTCAGGGCTCGCGTGATACGTACCGCGCCGGTCGTCCCATCGATAGGATGTCACCGCGAGTTGCCGAGTGACCGACGAAATTTCGTAGATGAGGAATCCAGTCTGGGCCTTCGCGGCCAACAGGGCGGGAGCCTGGAAAGAGTAACACTCACCGTGCGGAGAGGACAAGCGGATCCCCTCGTCCTCGTGCAGGTGTCCCATGCAGTACATGTCGAAGCGAGCAGACATCCGCTCCCGCACGCGTACTCCGTCGTCGTCTGCGAGCCAGCTCAGCGGATGATGCCAGAGTGCAACTCGGACTGGCGCGCTACTGATCTGACTGTACTGCTCATCAACCTGGGCGCGCGTGATGACCAGCTTGTTACGATCCTGGTCGCCGGATGACGTCCAGGCGCTGTTCAGGCAGCAGACTCCGATGGTCTCGCTACCGACTTGCAGCAGACTTGCGGCGTGCTGGAGGTTGTTCCGCTGGACGAATTCGTCGTACGCATTCAGCCGATCAAAGGGGAGTTTGCGATCCTCTTCGTTGCGCCAGAGTTCATCAGCAGCATCGGCAGTCGAGACGGCATTCCGAATGCCTGGTTCCGTGAGCTTCCTAATCCGGCTGCGATCTACGTCGTGATTGCCCGGAACGATGTAGAACCGCTGCGACTGAAGTGCGAATGCTTCAAGGATGGGTTCCACCACTCGTCGGTGGAACAGCTCGAACTGGCCTGCTTGGCCAGAGTATGTGGCATCTCCGGTGAAGAAGACGGCGTCGATGCGCGATTCCTTCGCGCAAACTCCGAGCATCGCCTCGACTCGATCCCTTACCGAGGCTGTGTTTCCGGAGGAGATGTGGATATCGCTGAAGTGGAGGATGCGAATACTCATGCTGCTGCTATCTCCCTAGAACGGTCCGTGACTGAGGGGCCAGAGTAGGTAAGTTGAATACTTCTCACATTGAGGAATATTCCGGTGGTGCGGAGCCGAGCTGCCGATGACGCGGCTTCACTACCACGTACCGGGGATCCGAGAGGGCTTGGCTTGAAGGCTATGGTGTGGAAACTGCGGAACCTGACGCACATTCGGCTCCAAATCGGCCGACTTGTGACGCCAACGCGCCTCTAATCCTCGCCGAGCCGCTTGAGGAATGTGGGGTAGGAGAGGCCGAGCACCCTGGCCGCCTCCATGCGCCGGCCGCCCAGGCGCTCCAGGGCCCAGCGGGTATAGGCGCGCTCCACCTCCTCCAATGCGCGAGGCGGGCCGGAGAGCACGAAGGACTCCGCGTCCACCGTGGGTGTCACCGCGGCGACCGTGGGCTTCACGCCCTCCAGCACGTCCAGCTCCAGCTCCGGGCCGGGCTCCATCACCAGCGCGCGCTCGAGCAGGTTGCGCAGCTCGCGCACGTTGCCCGGGAAGGCGTAGGCCTGCAGCCGCTCCCGGGCGCGCGGGCCGAGCGTGGTGGCCCTCCGGCCCAGCTCCCGGCGCAGGTCGGCGAGGATTCCCTGGGCCAGGGGGAGGATGTCCTCTCGCCGCTCGCGCAGCGGTGGAATGTCGATGCGGAAGACGCTCAGGCGGAACCAGAGGTCCTCGCGGAACTCCCCCCGGCTCATGAGGGCCGGTAGATCTCGATTCGTGGCGGCGACAATCCGCGCGCTGCTCGACTGCTCGGTGGTGCCGCCCAGGCGCCGGAAGCGGCCCGAGTCCAGGAAGGTGAGCAGCTTGGCCTGCAGGCCCGGGGGCAGCTCGCCCACCTCGTCGAGGAAGAGCGTGCCTCCGTTGGCGACCTCCACCAGTCCGCGGCGGGCCGTGCGCGCGTCGGTGAAGGCGCCCTTCTCGTGGCCGAACAGCTCGCTCTCCACCGTCTGCTCGGGCAGGGCCGCGCAGTTGACGTGGACGAAGGGCGCGCCATCTCCCCCCGAGGACTGCTCATGCAGGTGCCGCGCGAGCATCTCCTTGCCCACGCCCGTCTCTCCCAGCAGCAGCACGGCGCTGCGCGGCGAGGCGGCGATGCGCTCCAGCGCGGCCAGCACCCGCTGCATCGCGGCCGAGGCCGGTGCGACGAGCCGGCGCCGTCCGGAGAGCTCGGCCTCGGCGGCGGCCAGCCGGTCCTGCAGGCGGCCCGTGTCTAGCGCCCGGCGCACGCGCAGCACCAGGTCGGCCAGCTCCACCGGCTTGGCCACGTAGTCCGCGGCCCCCGCCCGCACCGCGTCCACCGCGCTGGCGATGTCCCCGTGCGCCGTCACCATCACCACCACCGCGCCGGGGGCCTGGGCCTTCAGCTCGGACAGGAAGATGAGCCCGTCTCCGTCCGGCAGCCGCCGGTCCAGCACCACCAGGGCGGGCGTGAGCTTGCCGAGCGCGGCACGGGCCTCGTGCAGCGAGCGCGCCAGGGTGACGGCATAGCCCTCGCGCTGCAGGGCCGCCGCGCCCATCGAGGAGAAGGCCCGGTCATCATCGACGAAGAGAAGGGGAGCGCTCATGCCGTCTGCTCCTGGGAGTCGTGGACGTTCCGCGGGGGCTGGGCGGGCAGGTGGAGGGTGAAGCGGCTGCCGCCGGGGATGCGTTCGAAGGTGAGTCGTCCGCCCTGCTGCTCCACCGCGCGCCGGGTCATGGACAGCCCCAGCCCCACGCCCTTGGACTTGGTGGTGACGAAGGGTTCGAAGAGCCGGTCCTCGAAGCCCGGGGGTGGTCCGCCCGCATTGTCCTCCACCTCCACCACCGCCTTGTCGCCCTCCTGGCGCACGCTCACGCGCACCTCGGGCGAGTCCACCTTCCCCAGGTCCTTGGCCGCCACGGCCGCCTCCATGGCGTTGCGCACCAGGTTGTCCAGCGCGGTGGCCAGCAGCAGCGGGTCTCCCGTCAGGAGCAATTCCTCGGGCAGGTGGGCCTCCACGCGCACCTCCTCGGCTTCCGGCAGCACGCGCAGTCCCTCGAGCACCTCGCGCACCAGGTGCGGCAGGTCCATGGGCAGGCACTGCACCCGCGCGGGCTTGCCGAAGTGCAGCAGCGAGGTGGCCAGGTGCGCCAGCCTGTCTATCTGTCCGCGCAGCGTGCGCACCGCGAGCCCCTGCTCCTCCGTCTGCGAGAGCATTCCCGTGGCCACCTTGAGGCCGTTGAGCGAGTTCTTCACCTCGTGGGCGATGAGGCCGGCCGCCGAGCCGAGCGCGGCCATCGTCTCCTTCTCCGCCGCGCGCCGCTCCATCTCCAGGAAGAGGCGGTAGACGCGCCGCCAGTGCAGGCCGAAGAGGAGCAGCGTGCCCACCTGCAGCACGGCGAGCACGAGCAATTGCGCCAGCAGCCGGCTGCGGATGGCCGCGAGGGTGCTCGTCTCATCCGTGGCGAGCACCAGCCGCAGCTCCGTCCCGGGCACGGGCGTGGCCCAGGCGAACACCTGGCCATGGCCCGTCTCCAGCTCGCGGCCTCCCTGGGCGAGCATCTCCTCCACCATCGAGGCGAAGCCCGGCGCCGTGCTCCAGGCAGGAGGGGCGCTGGGGAGGAAGAGGTCTCCATTGCGGTTGAGCACCAGCAGGGTCAGGTGCTCGCTCGTGGGCCGTGCGCCGGGGAGGTCCGCGCCCGCGTCGAGCAGGCCCGCGAGCATGCCCACCGTGCGGCCCTTGCGCACCACGGGCACGGCGACGACGAAGGTGGAGGAGCCCGGGGCGAGTGCGTCCACGGTGGGCGCCTGCTGGGCGAGGACGCGTTGGAACCAGGGGCGCTCCAGCAGCGCGGGGCCCGCGAGCAGCTCGTGGGGCTCGCTCCAGCGCGGCCGGCCCGCCGCATCCACCAGGACGATGCCCTGGCGGAAGAGGCCCGCCTCGGGGGCGGTGAGGTCCTGCATGTCCTCGGTGGCCTTCTCTTCCTGCAGGTCGGGGCCCACTCCCGCGGCCACGCGCGCCAGCTCGGACTTGAGCAGCTTCAGGTGCAGGCCGAGCGCCTCGGCGTATACCCGGGACTCGCGGGCGATGCGCGCCCGGAACTGGCCGCGCACCTCGTGCACGTCACTGCGGTAGGAGAGCAACGGTCCGGCCACGGCCACCAGGCCGAGCAGCACGATGCCGGCGAGCACGGAGCGGGTGAACTGCCGCTCCGCGCGGAGGAACTCGGGATGGGAGGAAGGGCCCGCCATCGCCGAAGGGGCCGCCTCAGGCGCTGGCGAGCTTCGGGGTGGACTCCGCCGCCGAGGCGCCTGGGTTGAGGTTGCCCGTCAGGTACTGGCCGGAGAAGCAGGCCGTGCAGAAGGTGGTGCGCTCCCTGTCTCCCACCGCGGTGCCCAGGCCCTCCAGGGAGATGTAGCCCAGCGAGTCCGCCGTCACGTAGCGGGCAATCTCGTCCACGCTGTGGCTGGAGGCGATGAGCTCCTGCCGGCTCGGCGTGTCGATGCCGTAGAAGCACGGCCACTGCGTGGGCGGTGAGGAGATGCGCAGGTGCACCTCCACCGCTCCGGCGGCCTTGAGCATCTTCACGATTTTACGGCTGGTGGTGCCTCGCACGATGGAGTCGTCCACCACCACCACGCGCTTGCCCTTGAGCACCTGGCGCACCGCGGACAGCTTCAGCTTCACGCCGAAGTGGCGGATGGACTGCTGCGGCTCGATGAAGGTGCGGCCCACGTAGTGGCTGCGGATGAGGCCCACGTCGTACGGAATGCCGCTCTGCTGGGCGTAGCCGATGGCCGCCGGCACTCCCGAGTCCGGCACGGCGATGACCAGGTCCGCTCCGGGCGCTGGCTGCTCCTTCGCCAGCTGCCGGCCCAGCTCCTTGCGCACCTCGTACACGCTCGTGCCGAACAGCACCGAGTCCGGCTTGGCGAAGTACACGTGCTCGAAGATGCACCGGCCCAGCCGCGTGGGCGGGAAGGGGTGGCTCGAGTGCAGGCCCGTCTCGTCGATGACCACCATCTCCCCGGCCTCGAGCTCGCGGATGAACTCCGCCTCGATGAGGTCCAACGCGGTGGTCTCGCTGGCCAGCACCCAGCTGTTCTTCAGCATGCCGAGCACCAGCGGGCGGAAGCCGAACGGATCCCTCACCGCCACCAGCTTCGTGTCGGTGAGGAAGAGGGTGCTGTAGGCCCCCTGCACCTTGGAGAGCGCCTCGATGACCTTCTTCTCGAAGGTGGGCTGCTTGGAGCGGGCGATGAGGTGGATGATGACCTCGGTGTCCGCGTCCGACTGGAAGATGGCGCCGTCGGACTCGAGCGAGGTGCGCAGCTCCTGGGCGTTGACGAGGTTGCCGTTGTGGGCCACGGCCAGGTGGCCCCCCGCGTACTCCACCGAGAGCGGCTGGGCGTTCTTGAGCTGGCTGCCGCCCGCCGTGGAGTAGCGCACGTGGCCGATGGCCGAGGCGCCCGGCAGCTTGTCGAGCACCGGCGCGGTGAAGATGTCCGCCACGAGGCCCATCTCGCGGTGGGCCCGCAGGCTATGGCCGTCCGAGGCGACGATGCCCGCCGACTCCTGCCCGCGATGTTGCAGCGCATGCAGGCCGAGGTACGTCAGGTTGGAAGCCTCTGGGTTGCCGACGATTCCGAAGATCCCACACATGGCGCGGTGCCTTACCCCCTTCGGGTTCCGAACGGAACTGGAGAACGGTTGCCTTGTTCATCGGTATTCCACGGACTGATGCCTCTGAGGGGCAGGCGGGCGTCCAGGCCCCCGGAATTCCTTGGTTGGAGGTAGGCTTCCACCCCGCATGTCCTCCCGATGGCGGCGCCTGCTGCGCTCCCTGCTTCCCCTGGCGCTCCTGACCATCGGGTCGGCGTACGCGCTGGCATCCTGGAATTGGTGTGGGCGATGGCCCGAGCGGGCGCCCGTGGTGCTCGGGAAGGTGAGCGCCGAGGGCCCCTTGAGGGCCGGGGCGGCGAGAGTGGCCCTGGCGCCTCCGTATCCGGTGGTGGTGGCGGGCTACAGGCCTCCTCGCCCCGAGGCCAGCCAGGCGGACCCGGTGCCGCAGGCTCGTGCCGTGGTGCTGGGCGCGGGGGACGTGAAGGTGGGGCTGGTGTCCCTGGAGCTGCTGCTGGTGCCGGATGAGCTGGTGGCCGCGGTGCGCGAGCGGACCGCGGACCTGGGCCTCCAGGACGTGGTGGTGGTGGCCACGCACGCGCACTCGTCGTTTGGGGGTTATGACCCGCGCATGGTGTCGCAGATTGCCGGGACCGGGCGCTTCCGGAAGGCGGCGTTGGAGGCGGCGGTGGCCGGAGCCACGGAGGCGCTGCGACAGGCCGCGGCTCGGCTCACCGATGTCACCTTGGAGGTGGGCGAGGCGAAGGACTCCGTGCTGGTGCGCTCCCGGGCGGGCGGCGAGATTCCGGATGGGACACTCACCCGCGCGGTGCTGCGGGGAGCCGAGGGGCGGGTGGCGGAGCTGCTGGTCTTCGCCGCGCACCCGACGGTGGTGCCGAGGGACAGGGCCTTCGTGGACCCGGACTGGCCGGGGCGGTTGAGCGTGCTGCGCGAGGAGCAGGGTGGGGTGGTGATGGTGTTGCAGGGCGCGGGGGGCAACGTCTCGGTGTCCTACGGCGAGGGCGAGGGGGTGGTGCGGGCGCTGTCCTTCGCACGAGCGGTGTCGGGGTTGGCCGAGCGCGCGGTGCCGGCTCCGGTGGGGAGCTCGAGGCTGGCCTTCACGCGGGTGGAGGTGGCGTTGCCGAGGCCGGACTCCTCACGGCTGGTGCCGGCGTTCTCGAGGGCGGCAGGGGACAACTTCCTGTGCGCGTCGTCCTCGCGCACGGCGGAGGTGGGGGCGCTGATGCTCGGGCCGCTGGAGCTGGTGCTGATGCCGGGCGAGCCCACGGTGGGGTCGGGCGCGGTGCTGGTGCGGCGCACGGGCGCCTCGGGGGTGCTGGGGCTGGCGGACGGTTACGTGGGCTACGTGGAGACGCCTGAGAAGATCCAGGAGGGCGCGGGCGAGGCCCATCGCCAGTACTTCGGCCCCACGCTGCTGGAGCGGCTGGGCGCGGGAGCCGAGATGGCCGCCCGCGCCGCGGGTTTCACTCCTTGAGGGCCGCTGGCGGATATCCCGCGCATTCGCAGGCCACGGGGACACCACAGACTTGATGGGTCTTTCCGAATTCTATCGAGGCGAAGACGTGACGCGAGCTTTCGCGGGTGAGCTCAAAGCCCTTCAATACGCAGCGACCGTACTCGGGGGGCTGTACCGACGTGGCGGATTCACAACCTCCGTTCTCGATTTCGATGAGTTTGGGACCCAACCGACTCTTCGTGGGCTCGGGGGCCTGGTTCTCGAGGCGAGTGAGCTCTTCGGATGTGTAGGACCTGCCTTCCTCGTATGGCCAGTGCTCCGCCCGTTCCGGCTCGCAGGAATGGGCGGGGAGGGCCTGGGTACAATCGCACGAGACCTCCTGGGCGCAGATACGCTCGCTCTGACCGCAGCGCAGGGTGTGGAACGAGTACAGGAGGTCCGCGGATTTTTTGCGCATCCGCTTCTCGAAGACCCTGCATAGCCCGGGCCTGATAGCGGCGACCTGGACATTGCAGAATGTGTACTGTTCCTGCTCGGTGCTGGTGTTCTCCGTCTGCTCCGGAAGGTTCTTTCCGGTGCAAGCCACCAGCAGACTCATGACCAGCCCACAGATGATTTCGTGCTGTGCTTTCATGGATAGGGATAGGAGGGGTACCATTTTTCTGGGAATGCGGAATCCATGATTTCACATTTGCTTGCGCAGGTGGCCTTCTTGTCTGTCCATTCCTCCAAGCGGCGGAATGCCTTCCTGTTGTTGGGCTTCATGTGTGCCCAGGAGTCGCCATTCCCGACGGAGTATTTCACGGCGTGAACGAACTCATGAGAAACCATGTGCAGGAGGGTTGGCTTGCGCACGACATAGGCCTCCGAGGCGCTGCTCATGTTTCCGGGTTGGATGCTGATGACCACCGTGGGGGGGCCGAGCTTCAGGCCTTCGAGTGGCGCGGTCTTGGCGGCAACTCCGGGGCTCAGGCGGGTCGTGTTCTTCAAGATGAAGAGGGTCCCGGAATCACGCATGCGGTTCCACATTTTCTCCCCGCATGAGGTCTTCCTGAATTCGTCAATTGCGGCCTTGGAACCATCGTCGAGCTGCTCGTAACCCACGATGGCGAGCCCGTCGGCATCCGTGAAGAAGAGCGGATTGTTGGCCGCGTACCCATAAAACGGGATGCCCTTCTCCTGAGCGGCGCTCCAGCCCACGAACTCCGGATCCATCAACAGGGGCTCTGGCTGCAGATATCTGCCGAGGCGGGCGTCATAGGTGCGGTACCCGTTTTCGAACAGGTCGGCCTCGGGTTCGTTGAAGGCGCCGCGGCGTGTAGAGGCGGAGGCCGTGAGGGGGCGCTGGCCAGGGAGGTTGAGATTGGCAGGGATACCTGGAGCCGAATGGGTATGCAGCCCCGAAACGCTGAATCCCCACTTTTGTTCCGTCAAGTTGCAGCCTTGGCCCCAGATCCCCACTTCTACATCTCCCGAAAGGGCAGGGGTCCATTCGGTGGAGAGGGTGCTGTTGCCTGCGGGCCTCGTCCAGAGTACGTCGCCGGTTCCACTGCGGCGCACCTCGAGCGCATCGCACGAGGCCACCTCCATCTGGATTTTCAGATGGGTATTGGGTGGCAGTGAGAGGGAGACCCTGTTCCCGGCTGCGGGATATGGGTGGGCGGACGCGTACCCCGTCATGGATGAGTCGTGCGCCCCACCCCAGGTGGGCTCGGCTTCCTTCAGGACGAAGGATGAACTGCCCGCACAAGTCCCCTGCTCCAACTGGACTTGGAGGTGCTGAGCCGGGAGTGTCTCCGTCCAGAAGCTCGTGGGCTGGGCGGACCCCAGGCGTTTCAGAAGGTTTCCGTCCGCGTCCCTCACGACCACGCTGTCGCAAGAGGCCAGGGAGAAGCTCTCGAAATGCAGACGGCCGGCCGAGGCTCCGGGGAGCTCCACTTGAGCCGTCGTGCTGCCCGTACGCGTCAATGTCAGCTCGAGCGTCCGGCGCGGGGCGGCTTGAGTCTTGCGCTCACCGAAGGGTGAATAATCATAACCGCGGACGACATGTCCCTCGTCATCCGCTTCCATCAGCAGCTCGCCGAGGTGGCCGCCAAACAGGTACCGCACGCCCTGGTAGGTGGTGGTTCCGTCCTGGGCCTCCATGGAGAGGAGCATGGCCACGGGCTGACCGGCTACGTACACGTACTCCGAGACAGGCCGCGGGTACTGGGCGGTGAGGCTGGCGGCACCCGCCTCCATGAGGAGGAAACCATTGTCATCCACCCAATAATCAGTCACCAGGCCATTGAGGGGCCATACCTCTCGCACGCGCTGGTGCCGGAAATTGAAGTCCTGACGGCTGTACTGTCCACCGGGGCCCACCACGGCGGCCACCTGTTCCTTGGCGTCGTAGCAGAGTGCCTGAAGCCGACCATCCGTGTTCTTCTGCGTCACCTGTCCGCCTGCCGTATAGGAGGCATACTTCTGAGAGGAACTGGTGCCGGATGACATGTTGAACTCGGTCGCATCCGTCAGCCGGAAGGTCGTCGAATTGATGTTGTAGTTTTCGAACGAGACGATTGTTTCGGAAGGGGGGGCCGTTGCCGTCATGGTGCTCGTCCTGTCACCATTCGTCCCGTAGCCGAACTGCTTTCGAAGGCCTTCGTGGGTGCTCAAGACCAAGCTGCCGGTGCCTTCATTGTATTCGAATTCCTTCGTCCAGGCGGGCTCGTTCTCCTCGATGCGCCTGGGGTTGCCACGTCCGTCCAACCGTGGCTCGAGGGTGCCATTCACCTCTTCACCGAAGGTGCGGCGGCGTATCACGGGGCCAGTTTCTCCCTGTGTCACCGTCCACTCACGTGGGCTGCCATCCAGCCAGCGGGTCAGGCGCCACGTGAGGCTATTTCCCGCCGAGTACCCGACGAAGGCGCCTGCCTCCCAGGTGAGCGCGGTGGCTAGCGGCACGGTTGTCGTGCCCACCACCAGCTTCACTGCGGAGGGCACGTGCATGTGAGGCTGGCCGGCAGCCGGGTACTCGAACCGGACGGTGGCTCCGCTGGGGTAGCGCATGGCTGAGAGGTGGCCGTTGTCGTCGTACTCCCAGCGAACCGTTCTGGCGCATGTGGCGCCGGGGGCCCGCCTCGCCTCGAAGCGCAGTCTGCCCCCATGTGTATAGCCGAACCAGGTCGTTCCCGAGGTTTCAGTCACGGCCGTGAGTTGGCCGATGCCATTGCTCGCGCCCAACGCGTTACCCGTCGCGCAGTCGAGCACGGCGGTCGCCGCATCGGTGTCGTAGGTATAAGTCTCGGAGCCGTCCGGGCTGGTAAGGCCCGTCAGTCGGCCGCTGCCATCGTACGTATAGGTCAACACCTGTCCGGTGGGCAGGCGCTCCTGCACACGGTTGCCGGCGACGTCATAGACGTAACGGCGCGTGCCGAGGGTGGTGCTCGTCACCTCGACGAGATTGCCGAAATCGTCATAGCGGTAGATGAGCCGTGGGTACGTGGTTGTGTACTGCGGATCATACACCTCATACACCTCGGTGAGGTTGTCGTGCGCGTCATACAGGAAGTTCTGCGGCGTGGCGCTAGGACCCTCGACTCGGGAGAGGCGCTGCAGGTTGTCGTACAGGTATTTTGTCGGTGACCCGAGGTTCCTGCCATCGTCATGGGTGTCGAGGCCCGATGTAGTGCTCACGATGGAGCCGTGCTCGTCGAAGGTGGTGAGGCGCACGGCTGCGTGCACCTGCTCCTCGGTCTCCACGCGCAGGTGGCGTATCTCCGCACGCCGGCCCTGGTTGTCATAGCCATAGGTGGTGGTTCGAACCAGGTTGCCCTCGCGGAGGTAGCTCTCGCGCAGCAGCCGGCCGAAGTCGTCGTCCGTGTCTCCCCATTCGTAGCGGACCTCCTCGTCGAAGACGGCGGGAGTTCCCGACGCGACGTGCGTCTGCCCCACGGAGACCAACCGCCCGAGGGTGTTGTAGCTGTAGAGCAGCCGGTCGCCTCTCGGCAGCTTCACCTCCAGCAGCCGGCCCCCATTGGAATAGGTGTATCGGGTGGACTGCGCATCGCCTGGCATCCATACCGTCAGGGAGCGGCCAACAGCATCATAGGTGTAGAGCACCACCTGGCCGTAGCCGTCCACCACTCTTCGGGGCTGGCCCCTGTCGTTGTAGTCGGAGTACTCAGCCACCACCTGCGAGCCCTGGCGCACCTTCTTCAGTCGGCCCGCCTCGTTTGTCGGTCCCTGCACGTCGTAGTACTCGAAAGTGGTGGTGTCATCCACGTCGGTACGGGGCCCATCCACGCTTGAGAGGAGCCCATCGGGGCCGTATGTGTAGCGAACCACCTCCGCACGCGTGGCCCAGGTGCCATTGAGGTCGACCACGGTGCGGCCCACGCGCACGCGCTGGTGCATCAGCGGCGTGAGGGCGGAGGCCGGCGTGTTGTAGGCCGTGGGGGTCTGGCAGGCGGCGGTTCCACAATTCGGATCGACCGCGGAGGCGGGCGACGTGTAGTCATACACGGTGTAGGTGGCGAAGCCAGAAGGAGCGGATGCATCGACGCTGGCCCGGGAGGTGTAGGCCAGCCGGTTGGAGTTGGCCACGTAACCCCGCACCAGTTCGTGGCGGGCCTCCTCGGGCGTGGGGTTGTTGCAGTCCGAGAGGCCGGGTAGGATCGAGGTCTGCCGGCCGAGGGCATCACGCAGGTATCGTGTGTAGTAGCCGTCATAATCCCTCTCGCAGGTGGGCGCGAGGATGCCCGTGGCGGGGACCATCATCTCCTTCATCCGCGTCACGTCGCAGCTGCCATATTGGGGCATGCACACGGTCTTCAGTTTTCCGCCTTCCCAGGTGATGCGCAGGTTTTCCTGGGAGGAATTCACCTCGGTATAGCGTTCCAGGCTGCTGCTGCTGTATAGCCCATCACGGAAGGTGTAGCGGCCCTCGGGTGTTTCGTGCTTCCGCACGCGAGAGGGTGCTAAGCGGAGTTGCTGATAGGCGAAGGATTCCACCAGGGCCCCATCGCCATCCTGCGCCAACGTCAGCAGTTTCACCGATTGGCCGGGGTGGCGCGGAAAGAAGTGGGTGAATCCGTACGTGTAGGTTTCCTGCCGGTTGTCGGCCTGGGTGGCCTTCGTCAAGTATCCCGTGGCGTCGTAGTCATATTGCACCAGCACCAGGGTCCCCGCGGCATCCCATGAGACGGAGGCCAGCCGAGGGGAGCCTGCATAGCTGGTGGTGTGGTAGCGCAGCCACATCTTGTGGCCGAAGAGAAAGTCCACACGGCACAGGCTACCGGCCGGGCGCGTCGCCTCGGCCGGGCACGCCGCATCCTCGCTGGTGTACACGAGGTGCACCTCACCACCATCTGCGGCGCGCAGGTGCGTGAGGCGCCCGCTGGGGTCAAATACCTCGGAACTGGCGTCGAACTTCTCCAAGACCCAACGTTGGGTGAGGGAGTCGTAGAAGAGGCGGCGTCCCGGCATGCGGCCCGCGTAGCTTCCGTCCGGCTGCCGGGTGAAGTTCTCCGTACCGGTGTCGGCCTTGCGGTACGTCACCTGCGCGGGTGTGGGCGTGCCGTCCAATACCAGCCGGGCGCCATAGGTGTCGGTCCATCCCGGACCGAGGCGGCCGATTTCGTTTCGTCCCCCGTTGGATTGAGCCCAGTGCGTGGAATAGGTACGCTCGAAGAGGATGCCTGGCCCGCTCGGAGAGGGGATGTCCGCATCCGACCTCTCCAGCCAGGCGAAGCCGCTCAGCATGTCGACGGGACGGCCGATGTTTCGCTCCTCGGCCTCGTCACCACATTCGGCACAGCGGCAGGGCCCACACCCTTCGTCCGTGGCTTCTCCATCACAGCATGCGGCCACGTCGGCGAGGCGACCTCCAGCCGTCACATTGGAGTCTGGGATGGCATCGAAGGGACTGCACAGCTGCTGGGCTGTCGCGGTGGAGGGGAGCAGCGAGAGGGTGCCCAGGCACAGGAAGAGGGCGGAGAGAGTCTTCATGGTGTCTAGTTTCTCGTCTTAGGCACGCAGTAACCCAGCAGTCCAGCGCCCGTGTGGCGCCACTCGCACTCCATGCCCGAGGGACAGGGTTGGCTGTCGCTACAGGCATTGACGCAAACCCTGCCGGAGTGCCGTTTGAGGCACAGTCCCGAGGCGCAGTCCGCGGAGGTGTTGCAGGTGCCAGTATTGGACGCGTTGCAAGCGGCCACGCCCGTGAGGCCTGCTTGGGCTGTGACGGTGCCGTCTTCCGAGCTCCCCGTCTTGAAGCCTCCCTCCGGTGCTCCGTCGAGACAGGCGCTGAATATGAAAAAACAGGCAGCTATCGAAATGAGCCGGGTAGCCCTCTTGGTCCTCATAGGGGGTGCACTCTTGGCCAGGAGGAGTTCGAAAGTCAAAATTTAGTTGTGTATCCTAACCGCCTTCGGTCGTGGTGAGTTCCTGTGCAATCTGTCGTGAGAGTTGCTCAAGGCGTTCGAGCTCTGGTTGGGAGAGGGTGGGGGGGAGCCGCGTCCATTCCAGCCGGGCCGCCTCGGCTGCCTGTTGCAGCAGGGTAGTGTGTTCGGGCCCCGTGCTGAGTCGGGCAAGCCCCAGGAGTGCCCAGGGATCATCAGGAAGGAGTTGTAGATTTCGTGCATAGGCCTTGCGAGCTGCGTCGGTATTGCCCTGGTGCGTTTCGCACTCTCCCAGAAGAGAGAGGAGGCGGGTCGAGCGGGGCGCATGGCGCAGGCCCTCACGTGCGGCGCCGGTGCAGCGGCGCGAGTCGCCGGCCTGTTGTGCCAGTTGCGCGGTACGCGCGTACGCGGTGGCATCTCGCGTGTCCGCCGCAGCCGCCTGGAGCCTCTCGTAGGCACTGCGCAGGCTTCCCTGTCGTGCCGCCTCCTCCGCTTGGCGCCACGCTCGCGAGGCCCGCCATTGCGGCAAGTCTACCCATACCAGCGTGGCGGCGAGTGTGAGGAACGCTCCCCTCCCCACGAGGGAGGGGATGTGTACGGCCCCTTTGGCGCCGCGTCGGCCCAGCAATCCAGCGGTACAGGTGGTGAGCACCAGTGTGGGGATCGCCACGAACGTCAGCGATACCAGCGAAGAGAGTCCGAGACAGCCGAGCGCGGCCAGAAGGGCGATGGTGCGCACGCTGGCGTGGCGCGGTCTCTTGAAGAGGAGCGCTGCTGCGAGCAGTCCTCCCAGGGCCAATCCAGGTACTCCCCCTTCCACGGCGAGGCGCAATGGCTCGTTGTGTGGTTCCTCGATCTGCTGACCTGCGCTGAAGGCCCTGTCTTTCGTCACCGTCCGATGGAAGGCGGCATAGGTGGGTGCGAAACCACCGGGCCCTACGCCCAGGACAGGATGGGCCTTCACCATTTCCAATGTGTTGCGCCAGGTGTCGAGCCGGCCCGCAAGCTCCAGGTGGGCCAGTGCTGACAACGAATCCGAGTAGGGTGTTGGCGAGCGCCAGGCCAGCCGGGGCCCCGGTGTCAGCAGTAGGGCCAGCAAGACAGCCAGAGCCGTCGTGGCTCCTACCCGCAGCCGCTCACGAGTTGCCAGTCGGCTGCAGACCCACGCCAGTGCCAGGAATCCCACCGCCCAGCCCGTGCGAGAGCGGGTGGAGATGAGAAATGCCACCTGTATTCCTAGCAGGACGAGGGTGAAGGGCCGCCACCGTCCGGTGAGGAATACCACGGTGAGAACCACCGATGCCGCCACGTACTCTCCAGCCACGGCACGGCTGACGAAGAGTCCCGAGGGACGTGTCGCTTGGGCCAGCCCCGGTATATCCACCCACTGCTGGAGGAGGCCTAGCGCGGCTCCCAGCGCGGCGGCTGCGATGAGGGGTTTTAGAAACACCTGGCGCGGAATCCGGCCTCCCGTCACGGCGCAGAACAGGGCAAGGGCCGCTGTTTCGTCCAGCAAGCGCGGGAGCCCAAGCCAGCCTGTGTCGCTTGCCGTCCACGCCAATGCCTGCCACAGAGTCAGGATGCCGGCCAGAAGGGTTGCCCATCCTGCGCGTAGCCGTGGCGTGGCATGCAGCAAGCACAGAATGGCCAGCGCATGCAATGCCAGACGCTTGGGGAGGACGGCCGCGCTCTGGGTCCAGGGCGTTTGTACCGCGACCGCCAACACAACGGCCGTTCCCACTAATGCGACCCATGCGCGGTTGCTCCACGGTTGTTTCGGCACCGCGCAAGGCTGGAGGACGCATGCGAGGACGTCAACGTCCTCCTACGTCTTGATGGCCGTGAGGGCGCTGCTCACAGGTCCTCGAACTCCGAGTCCTCGTCCCGCTTCTTGAAGAGCAGGGCGGTGCGGCCCAGGAGTTGGGCCAGTTCGGCGCCCGTGCCCTCGGCCAGCTTCTGCGCGGCCTCCTGGCGGGTCTCCGGGCCCTCGTTGATCTTCACCTTGATGAGCTCGTGGTCGTGGAGCGCCTGCTCCACGGCGGCGATGACGCCCTCGGTGACGCCCGACTGGCCCACGATGACCACCGGTTCCAGGTGGTGTCCCAGCGCACGGAGCTGGCGGCGCTGTTTTCCGGTCAACGGCAAGGTACTTCTCCTCGTCTGGGGGAGCGCAGTCCGCGCTCCCGGGGTGGCGCACCCTACTTCTTTTGCTGCGCCATGCGGATCTCCCGCTGCGCATCAATGTGATTTGGCTGCACCTCCACCGTCTTCTGGAAGTGCTTCAGCGCGCCACTGTTGTCTCCGCACAGCTTGGCGATGACGCCCAGGAAGTAGTGTCCGGCGGCGACCTTTTCGTTCTTCTTCAGGCACAGCTGGATGTCGCGGTAGGCCTCGTTGAAGCCCACCTTCTTGTCCTCG
This sequence comes from Vitiosangium sp. GDMCC 1.1324, assembly GCF_003044305.1. GTDB lineage: Bacteria > Myxococcota > Myxococcia > Myxococcales > Myxococcaceae > Archangium. Next base: position 170,981 of record NZ_PZOX01000028.1, read on the forward strand.
AAGGTGAAGAAGCGGGCGTAGCCGCGCCAGGCGTAGAACTCGGGCTCCTCGGAGTTGAGCTGGATGGCCTCGTCGAGCAGCTTCGCCGCGTCGGCGAACTTCCGGGCCTTGATGTAGTGGCCGGCCTTGCGGAAGAGGTCCTCGCTCTTGAGGATGGCCTCCACGTCGACCTGGGCCTCTTGGCTGCCGCCGCTCTTGAGATCCTCGATGTACGTGGCGCGGCTCTTGTCGTCCGAGAGCGTGCGGTAGGCGTCACCGATATAGGCGAAGATGTCGGCCTTGAGCTTCTCCATCTCCGGAGGCGCGCCGGGAGGCAGCGTGTCCGGGTGGTACTGCTTGGCCAGCTTGAAGTAGGCGATCTTCACCGCCGGGCCGTTGGTGTCCGCTCCCAGGCCCAGGCGCTCGAAGTGGTTCTGCTCCTTCATCTTCTCGGCCAGCTCCCGGAGCGCGGGAATCTCGGCGGCGCCCGGAGCGGAGCCGGAAGCAGCGGGAGCCGGGGCGGGAGCGGCGGGCTTCGCCGTGGCCGCGGCGGCAGCGGGGGCCGGGGCGGGAGCGGCGGGTTTCGCGGCGGCCGGAGCAGCGGGGGCCGCCGGGCGTGGTGCCTGGGCCGAGGTGGAGGCAGGAGGCGCGGCGGGTTTCGCGGCGGCCTGCGGTGCGGCAGCGGCCTGCGGAGCGGCGGGTTTCGCGGTGGCCTGGGGCACGGCACCGGCCTGGGCGACACCGGGCTGGGTCACCGGACGGGCCGCGGCGGTCTGGGGAGTGGCACCGGCCTGGGCGACACCGGGCTGGGTCACCGCGCGGGCCGCGGCGGGAGGAGGCGAGGCCGGTTTCGCGGCGGCCTGAGGCGTGGCCTGGGCGGCGGTGGTCTGGGCTCCGGCGCGCACGGCCGCGAAGGACACCCCGTCGAGCTCCTTGAGGAGGAACGCGAGCCGCAGCAGGTGGTCGGCGTCCTGGGGGACATCGGTGAGGAGCTGGCCGAGCGAGCGCGCCCCGTCGATGAGGGCGAGCGCGCGCACCTCATGGGGAGTGAGCCGCAGGTCACCCGTGGCCACGCGTCCGGTGGACTTCATCATCGGCAGGCCCAGCACGGGCTGGAGCCGGCGCCGGAGGTCCGCGCTGGGGATGCGGCGCACGAGGTCGCTCAGCACCGCCCACTTGTTGCCCAGGGGCATGGCCTTGGCGGCGATCAGGTCCTTCGCCTCGAAGGTGAAGGAGCCGGACTCGGCGCGAAGACCCTTGAGGAGGATGGCCTGGGCGCGGTGCGCGAGCTGGGTGAAGGCGGAGGCGGGCTGGAGGAGTCCCAGTCCGAAGAGGGCCGCGAGCAGCTCGCCGCCGAAGCGGCCCCGGGCGGCCTCGGCCTGCTGGAGCTGCTCGGGCGTGACGAGCTTCGCCTGGTGGAGCCAGGTGCCGAGCGCGTCCTCGGGGTGAGAGGAGTCGATGAACTCGGGGTTGCCCTTGCGGAAGTGGACGCTGACGGTGCAGTCGGCCAGGGTGAGCGAGAGCAGTCCGGTGTGGTTGCCGGCGGCGATGAGGCCGTAGAGGCGCACGGGCGAGTGCGTCTCGAGCTGTCCGCTGGCGGGAGGCGTGTCCTCAGGCCCCGGAGCCGGGGCCGGAGCGGGGGAGGCCGCCGGGGCCGGAGCAGCCACCGTGCGCACGGCGGCAGGTGTTCCAGGGGCTGCGGTCGTCGCGGGACCGGAAGCGGAGGGCGGCGCGCCAGGGGCTGGAGCCCCGGGAGCGGTGGGGCGCGCGGCGGCAGCGGGGGCCGTGGGGCGCTGGGCGGCCGTGGCGGGTGTCCCGGGCATTCCGGGCCCGGGCGTCATGGTGGGAGGTGGGCGGGCGGCGCCAGCGGGAGCGCCTGGAGGCACGGCACCCGGAGGTGGTGCGGCGGGCCGGGCAACCGGGCCTGCGGCGGGAGCACCGGGCCGGGCGACGGCACCAGGGCCGGCCACGGGGACCCCTGCTCCTGGTACGGGAGGCCGCGTGACGGCGGGGCCCGCGACGGGAACACCCGCCCCCGGAACAGGAGGCCGGGCGACGGCACCGGGGCCGGCCACGGGGATCCCCGCTCCTGGTACCGGAGGCCGGGTGACTGCGGGGCCCGCGACGGGAACACCCGCTCCCGGAACAGGAGGCCGCGTGACGGCGCCAGGCGGCCCACGAGGGACGGCACCGGGCCCGGCCATGGGAGGCGCACCCGGCACGGGCGGCGCGGTGGGTGCGCCCGGCTGCGGACCGGGAGGCATGCCCGCGGCGGGAGGCGCGGCCGGAGTGGTCGGCCCGGGGGCAATGACGTCGCCCCACATCTCGCGGGGGAAGGAGTCGCGCACATGCGGGAAGCGGCCGGGGAAGACGAAGTGGATGCCGTCCTCGGACACCTGGAGCTTGCCCGCGATGATGCCGTTATCGATGAGCAGCTCGATGGTCGGCAGGGCGAGCGGACCCCAGATGGCCCCCTGCTCGTTCCGCACGAAGTATTGCCGGACGTCTCCCTCCGCCATCTCGGATGTCGCTCCTTGGTATGCGTCCTCACCCTACCCCCGTCCCTGGGTCAGGGAAAGCAAGCTGCCGGGCGATTGGTAGGACTCGGGGGGCCCCGCTCCGCCGTCAGGGGGTCTCCAGCGTGGCCATGCCGAGGAGGCTCAGGCAGGCCGGGTCCGCGTCCTGGGTGGCCGGGGGGTCGAAGCAGTGGACCTCGCTGTCGAACACCTTGCACAGGCCCTTGGGGGTGGCGGCACAGGCCACCTGGGAGTAGGCCTTGGTGCAGCCGTAGCCGCACACCGGCTGGCCGTCGCTGAGCTGGCACTGGGGGGTGGGCAGGGACTTGCCCCAGGTGCAGAGCGCCTGGGCGGGCGGGTCGAAGCAGGCGAGCCGGGTGCCATCGCTCTTGCAGGTGCCCACGGGCGTCTTGTTGCAGGCCACCTTTCCGGCGCCGATGGTGCACTTGTAGCCGCAGGCGAGGTCCACGCCGTACCCCTTGCACTCGGCGCGAGGCGTATCCCGGCCATAGACGGCGTACACCTCGGGAGGCGGATCGAAACAGACGATCTCATCGTTGCGGCCGGCGCAGATGCCGGCCGGGGTGCGCGCGCACTTCACCTTGCCGAACTGCGTGGTGCACTGGTAGCCGCAGGCCACCTGCCCATCGATGGTCTTGCACTCGGGCGGGGGCAGCGTGTCGCCGTAGATGCGGACGATGTGGGGCGGTGGGTCGAAGCAGATGGCCTGGCCGTCGATGACCTGGCAGGTGCCCTGGGGCGTCTGTGCGCACCGCAAGCGCTGGCCGTCGGACTTGCACTGGTACCCACAGGCCACATGCCCGTCGATGGAGCGGCAGGTGGGACCTTTCGGGTCCGTGGGCGCGGCCGACAGCAGCGCGAGAGTCATCACGGAGACGAGGGACGCGAGCACGATGGGACCTCGGCGTGGGGGGCGTTTCCACCCGATTGACGCCCAGAGTCCGCGCGCGCGCAAGCTTTGGACGTGGTAGGTGCCCGCTCGTGGAAGTCACTGCGCTCCAGATTGCCCTGCTGTGTGTCGCGGCCCTCACGGCCGGTGTGGTGGATGCCATCGCGGGTGGGGGAGGGCTGGTGACGCTGCCCGCTCTCCTGGCCACCGGCCTGCCACCGCACGTGGCGCTGGGCACCAACAAAGGTCAGTCCGTGTTCGGCGCGTTCGCGGCGCTGGTGCGCTTCTCTCGGGCGGGGCTGGTGCGCGGCAGGCTGGCGCTCGTCACCTTTCCCCTGGGGCTGGTGGGCTCGTTCATCGGCGCGGCGCTGGTGCTGCTGATGCGCCCCGAGGTCCTCAAGCCCGTGGTGCTCGTGTTGCTGGTGATTGTCGCCGCCTTCCTGGCGTTCCGCCGGGGGCCTCCGCCGGGAGAGCGGCCGGAGCCGCCCGAGAAGCGGATGCTGGCGCTGGGCGCGGTCATCGCGCTGCTCATCGGCACCTACGATGGCTTCTTCGGGCCGGGGACGGGGACGTTCCTCATCATCGCCTTCTCCGGGCTGCTGGGGCACGGGCTGACGCGGGCCTCGGCGGACGCCAAGGTGGTGAACTTCGCCACCAACGTGGCGGCGGTGTCCCTCTTCGCCTACCGCGGCGTGGTGCTGTGGTACGTGGCCCTGCCCATGGCGGTGGCCCAGTTCACCGGGGCGTGGATCGGCGCGCACCTGGCCGTGCGGGGCGGCGACAAGCTGGTGCGCAAGGTGGTGCTGTTGGTGGTGACGGCGCTGGTGCTCAAGCTGGGCCGCGACGTGCTCGCCGGGTGAGGGGCGCCGAGGCCCCTCGTCCCATGCCGGTGCGTCCGCTCAGCCGATGAACACGAGCAGGCCGTGGCCGCGCTTCACCACGCTGGCCAGGAACTTCTTCAGCTCCTCGAAGTAGGAGAAGAGCTCCTCTTCCGGGTCCAGGTCCGGGGGCGGCTCCTCCCAGAAGCCCGGGTAGATGTCCTCTTCCTGCATCCGGGCCGGGTCATAGCGCTTGCGCAGCGTGCTCTCGGAGAGGGCGTGGAGGGCCTTGGACAGCTCCTTCACCTGGTCGGGGCCGAAGGCACGCGCGGTGCCTTCGTCCGAGGGAATGTCACCCACGTCCTCACCCCCGCGCACCAGGAAGTCCAGGGGCGCCTTGCCCTCCCAGGCCGTGCCTGTCAGCAGGTACTGCAGGCCGTGCCACGTCTCGCCGATGTCGAGGTCCAGGAAGCGCGCGCCCTCCGCGTCCCCGAAGTCCTCCTCGTCGTCGATGAACGCCTCGAGCTTGTCCGGGTGCTCGAGCAGTTTCTGGCGCTGGTGGTCCGTGAGGCTGCGCAGCGAGCAGAGCATCTCCATTCCGTTAGACCCTCAGCCCGCTCCCGGCGGGGGAGCGGATGGCTTTCCGAACTACCATACCCACGGGCCCGGGAAAGTCCCGAGCGTCGACTAGTCGACCCTTGGGCCCGACTTCCTGCCGCTGCCCGAGGTTCCAGGTTATGGGACCGGGCCCGAGACGCACCCATCTTCCGAGAAGTCCACCCCAGGTTCGACGTGCTCCTCGAAGCCCCTCTGAAAGGCGCCGTACTGTTCGCGCTGGTCTCCTCGCGGGGACTTGCCGCCGGGCTTGTGGATTGTGAGGCAGGTGTTACACGCGCGGGGTGGCCGCGGCCACGTGGCGGGTGTGCCCGGTCAGGGCTCGGCCTTCATGGTGGCACTCCCCTGCGGCCCTGGCTGGGACGTCCGGCCGGAGGCCCTCTCCGGCGGCGGCCCGGCCCGAGACAAGGAGCGAGACGATGAGCGACAGCAGTCCTCCTCGGCAGGAACGGGTTTCGACGGGCATCCCCGGTCTGGACACGGTGCTCTGCGGCGGCTTGCGACGAAGCCGGACCTACATGGTGATGGGCCTGCCGGGCTCGGGGAAGACCATCTTCGCCAACCAGGTGTGCTTCCACCACGCCAGCAGCGGAGAGCGGGTGCTGTACGTCACCCTGCTGGCCGAGTCCCACACGGAGCTCGTCAGCAACCTTCGCTCGCTGTCGTTCTTCGACGCCTCGCGCATTCCCGAGTCCATCACGTACCTGAGCGCCTTCACCGTCCTGGAAGATGGCGGACTGGAGGCCCTGCTCGAGCTCATCCGCAAGGAGGTCAAGTCCCGGAAGGCCTCGCTGCTGGTGCTCGATGGGCTGGTGGCGGCGGAGGAGGTCGCCCCGTCCCGGCAGGCCGTGAAGAAGTTCATCCACAGCCTCCAGGTGGTGACGGGCATCGTGGGGTGCACCACCTTGGTTCTCACCACGGGGGGCGGCCAGGGACTGCGCGCCGAGCACACCATGGTGGACGGTCTGCTGATGTTGCAGCAGCGGACGTCCGGCGTGCGCGCCATCCGCGAGCTGTATGTCCGCAAGTTCCGGGGCAGCCCCCACCTGCTCGGGCGCCACGGCTTCGAGATCACCGGTGACGGGATTGTCATCTACCCCCGGCTGGAGACGGTCGTGGACGTGAGCCAGCCGCCGGTCGGCCTGGAACAGACGCGGCTCGGCTTCGGCATCACCGGGTTGGACAAGATGCTTCGGGGAGGTGTCTCGGCCGGCTCCACCACCATCCTGCTCGGGCCTCCTGGCAGTGGAAAGACGCTGGTCGGGATGAACTTTCTGGCGGAAGGGGCGCGCCGGGGCGAGCGCGGTCACTACTTCGCATTCTACGACTCACCCCTGCGGATGATGTCCCAGGCGGCCGGCGTGGGCCTCCAGCTCGAGCCGCTCGTGGCGCGGGGCGACCTGGAGATCAGCTTCCGGCCGCCCACGGAGAACGTCCTCGACAAGCTCGGCGTGCAACTCCTGTCGGTCATCCGGGAGCGCGGTGCGCGCAGGCTCTTCCTGGATGGCTACGACGCGCTTCGCAAGGCCTCCCTGCAGCACACCCGCGTGGCGCGCTTCCTCGCGGCGCTCGTCAACGAGTGCCGTACGCGGGGGGTGACGTTGCTCTACTCGGTGGAGACGGCCTCCTCCTTCGGCCCGGAGGTGTCGTTCCCCATGAAGGGCATCTCGATGGTGGCGGAGAACGTCCTCTTCATGAGGGCCGTCGAGCTGAACTCCGAGCTGCGCCGCTTCATCTGTGCCCTGAAGATCCGCAACAGCGGCTACGACCCTTCCCTGCGCGAGCTCATCATCACGGAGAAGGGCCTCGAGGTGGGGCAGGTGCTCGAGGGCGGGCAGATGCTCATGACGGGACTGCCACTCTCGTCCGGTCGAACCGAGCCCCGGCGGGGACTCCTGAAGCGCCGGGGCAAGTAGGAATGGGGCCGATCCTCATCGTCGATGACGAGTTTGGCATCGCCGAGGCCATCCAGGACCTGTTGCGGGATGAGGGCTACCGGACGGCGCATGCGATCAACGGCTTGCAGGCCCTGGAGCAGATGGCGGTGGAGCGCCCCGTGCTGGTGCTGCTCGACTACATGATGCCGGTGATGAAGGGGCCCGAGCTGCTGGAGGCCATGGGGAAGGATCCCAACCTGAGCGGGATTCCGGTCGTCATGATGAGCGCGAGCCCCCCCGAGTCGTGGATCCACCTGCCCTGCGCCGCCTTCCTACCCAAACCATTCGACCTCGAGCAGCTCCTGAACACGGTCTACCGGTTCGCCGGGCAACCGAAGCCGCGGTAGCCCTTCCCAGCGTCCAGGCATCCCCTCCGCAAATCCGTCGTGGCGTGATAAAGCTCGCTGCCTCTGTTCTCTGAGAACCTGGGCAGATGGTGAGCATGAGAAGGACAGGGCGGCTGTCTGGGGGCACTCTGCCTGGGCGCGTCTCCCCGGCTGTCCCCCTCCCGGTTGCCGGCTCCGCTCGCTAGCCAGGCACAACGCCACCGATTCGAGGACGCAGCATGTCGGACACCACTCTTCACATCGCCACGGACTTTCCACCGGCCTCGGTGGAGGAGTGGCGCCGCCTCGTGGACAAGGACCTGAAGGGAAAACCCTTCACGTCGCTCCAGTCGTCGCTCGAAGGGGGTCTCTCCCTCCAGCCGCTGTACACACGGGAAGACGCGAGCCGGTCCGCGCCCCCCGAACCACCAGGAGTCACCCCTTTCGTGCGAGGGACCCAGCCCCTCGGCCTGACGGAAGGCGGCTGGAGCGTCTGCCAGGAGTACAGTGAGCCCGACGTGGCCGCCGCCGCCGAGGCCATCCGTGTGGACCTCGAGCGTGGCGTGGGGGGCCTCTGGCTCTGCCTGGGCGAGACCCAGGGCATTCGCGTGCGAGACGCCGCTTCCATGGAGCGCCTGCTCGCCCACGTCTCCCTCTCCAAGACTGCCGTCCACCTCGAGTCCGAGGGTGAACTGGTGTCCACGGCGGGCCTCCTGCTCCAAGTGGCCGAGCGCAACCGGACTTCGCGTGAGGCCCTCCGAGGAAGCCTCGGAATCGATCCGCTCGGCGCCCTGGCTCGCACGGGCTTCCTGCGGAGCGGGCTGCAGGAGACCCTGAGCGAGGCCGCCCCGCTCATCACGTCCACCCGCAAGACGTCTCCCGGCCTGCGTGCGCTCCTCGTGTCGACGCGGGCCTACGCGCAGGCGGGCGCCACGTCCGTGCATGAGCTGGCGTGGGCGCTCGCCACGGGTGTGGAGTACCTGCGGGTGCTCGAACGCTCCGGGGTATCGCCCGAGGACACGGCCAGAAGCCTCCAGTTCGCGCTCTCCGTGGGCAGCCAGTTCTTTCCCGAGATCGCGAAGCTCCGTGCGGCGCGGCTCTTGTGGTCCAAGGTCGTCGCGGCCTCGGGAGGCTCTCCCGACGCGCAGGCCATGGTGCTCCATGCCCGCACCGCGGCTGCGACCAAGTCGCAGCGAGACCCCTGGGTGAACATCCTGCGTTCCACCTCCGAGTCCTTCGCGGCCGTCGTCGGAGGGGCCGACAGCATCACCACTTCGCCCTTCGACGAAGCGATTGGAATGCCCGACGAGGCCTCCCGCCGCATCGCGCGCAACACGCAGCTCATCCTGCGCGATGAGTCGAGCCTGAACCGCGTCGCGGATCCCTCCGGCGGCAGCTACTACATCGAGCAGCTCACCCGCGACCTCGCACGCGCAGCATGGACCGAGCTGCAGCGCATCGAAGGGCTCGGCGGCATGAGCGCCGCGCTCGTGCAGGGCGACATCGCCCGTGTGCTCGCGGAGACGGGGGCGGCCCGGGACAAGGCCATCCGCACGCGCCGCCTGCCCATCGTGGGCGTGAGCGAGTTCCCACACCTCGGTGAGCTCGCCGTGCGCAGAGAGCCCCGCTCGCACGAGGCCTCGCCCTCTGCCTCAGGTGGACCCACCGGGATTCGAATCACGCCGCTCCGGCCGGTGCGGGTGTCCGAGGCCTTCGAGTCACTGCGGGATGCCAGCGACCGGTACCTGGCCGCGCACGGGCAGCGTCCCCGGGCGTTCATGGCCAACCTCGGCACGGTGGCGGAGCACACGACCCGTTCGACCTGGATCGTGAATGCGCTGGCCGCGGGTGGCATCGAGGCTTCGCAGCACCATGGCTTCGCGAATGCGGCCGAAGCCGCTTCGCTCCTCGGTGCGTCGGGTGAGCGGCTCGCGGTGATCTCCGGCCCGGATGGGCTGTACCCCGAATGGGTGCCTGCCTTGTGTCAGGCGCTGAAGGAGAAGGGGGCGCGGTTCGTGGCCCTCGCGGGGCGTCCCGGTGAGCACGAGGCCGCGTTCCGCGCGGCGGGGGTCGACCTGTTCATCTACGCAGGGGCCGACCTGTTCGCGATCCTGTCTTCGCTGCACACGCAGCTCGGAGTGTCCTGATGAGCAGCAAGGTGCCGAACTTCTCGGGGATCGACTTCGACGCCCCTGAAACACTCACTTCCGCCGCATCGCTCGAATCCCTGCGGCAGAGCGCTCGCGAGAGCACGCAGCGGGCCGAGCGTTGGGACACGCCCGAGGGCATTCCCGTCAAGCCCGTGTACTCGCCCGAGGATCTCGAGGGCGTGGAGCACCTGGGCTCGATGCCGGGCCTGCCGCCCTTCGTTCGAGGCCCCTACTCGACGATGTACGTCCAGCAGCCGTGGACCGTCCGGCAGTACGCCGGGTTCTCCACGGCCGAGGCCTCCAATGCCTTCTACCGCCGCAACCTCGCGGCCGGTCAGAAGGGGCTCTCCATCGCCTTCGATCTCGCCACGCACCGTGGTTACGACAGCGACCATCCGAGAGTCGCTGGCGACGTGGGCATGGCGGGCGTGGCGATCGACTCCATCAAGGACATGCGCATCCTGTTCGATCGCATCCCGCTCGATCAGATGAGCGTGTCGATGACGATGAACGGCGCGGTGCTGCCCATCCTCGCGCTCTACGTGGTCGCGGCCGAGGAGCAGGGAGTTCGTCCGGAACAGCTCAGCGGAACCATCCAGAACGACATCCTCAAGGAGTTCATGGTCCGCAATACGTACATCTATCCGCCCGGCCCCTCGATGCGGATCATCGGCGACATCTTCCGCTTCACGGCCGAGAAGATGCCGCGCTTCAACAGCATCAGCATCAGCGGCTACCACATGCAGGAGGCGGGGGCGACGCAGGACCTCGAGCTCGGGTACACCCTCGCGGACGGTGTCGAGTACGTCCGCGCGGGGCTCGCGGCCGGCCTGGGGGTGGATGACTTCGCCCCGCGGCTGTCGTTCTTCTGGGCCATCGGCATGAACTTCTTCATGGAGGTGGCGAAGATGCGCGCGGCCCGGATGATCTGGGCCCGGCTCATCAAGGGCTTCAACCCGAAGAGCACCAAGAGCATGGCGCTGCGCACGCACTGCCAGACCTCCGGCTGGAGCCTCACCGCGCAGGACGTGTTCAACAACGTGGTCCGCACGTGCGTCGAGGCGATGGCGGCCACGCAGGGACACACCCAGAGCCTTCACACCAACTCGCTGGATGAGGCGATCGCGCTGCCCACGGACTTCAGCGCGCGGATCGCACGCAATACCCAGCTCTATCTCCAGCTCGAGAGCGGAACCACGCGGGTGATCGATCCCTGGGGCGGGAGCTACTACGTCGAGCGTCTTACCCATGAGCTCGCACGCAAGGCGTGGGCGCACATCCAGGAGGTGGAGGCGCTTGGAGGCATGACCAAGGCCATCGAGGCCGGGTTGCCCAAGCTGCGCATCGAGGAGGCCGCCGCACGGACGCAGGCCCGTATCGACTCGGGCCGTCAGGCCATCATCGGCGTGAACAAGTATCCGCTCGAGCGCGAGGACGCCATCGAGATCCTCAAGGTGGACAACACGGCGGTGCGCGAGGCGCAGATCGCTCGGTTGCGCGAGCTCCGCGCGGAGCGGAACGCGGCGGACGTGAAGCAGAAGCTTGAGGCGCTCACGCAAGCGGCCCAGCGCAACGAGGGCAACCTGCTCGCGCTGGCGATCGATGCGGCGAGGGCGAAGGCAACCGTGGGAGAGATCAGCGACGCGCTGGAGAAGGTTTTCGGGCGCTACGAGGCCACCGTGCGAAGTGTTTCGGGGGTGTACTCCAGCGAGGCCGGCAAGGACGCGAAAGGCATTGCCCAGGCTCGCGACAAGGCGGATTCGTTCCTGACGAGGCACGGGCGGCGTCCGCGCATTCTCATCGCGAAGATGGGCCAGGACGGACACGACCGCGGGCAGAAGGTCATCGCGACGGCGTTCGCGGACCTGGGCTTCGATGTGGACATCGGGCCGCTCTTCCAGACGCCCGAGGAGTCCGCCCGCCAGGCCGTCGAGAACGACGTGCACATCGTCGGGGCGAGCTCGCTCGCGGCGGGACACCTGACGCTCGTTCCCCAGCTCAAGAAGGCGCTCGGGGAGCTGGGCCGCGAGGACATCATGGTGGTGGTCGGAGGCGTGATTCCCGCCCAGGACTACGATGCCCTGCGAGAGGCCGGTGCCGCGGCGATCTTCGGCCCGGGCACGGTCATCGCGAAGGCGGCCGTCGAGCTGCTCGACAAGCTCGATACCGCGCTGGGGGATGCTTGAAGCCTCTGTCGGCCGACGTGTACGTCGAGGGGGTGCGATCGGGAAATCGCGCCCTGCTGGCCCGCGCCATCACGCTCATCGAGAGCGAGCACCCGAAGCACGAGGCCCTCGCGCAAGAGGTGCTCACGCACCTCCTGCCTCATACGGGCTCGGCCCGGCGAGTGGGGATCAGCGGCGTGCCGGGCGTGGGGAAGAGCACGTTCATCGACGCGCTCGGGATGCACCTGGTCGGACTCGGGAAGCGGGTGGCGGTTCTCGCGATCGATCCTTCGAGCACGGTCTCGGGCGGGAGCATCCTGGGTGACAAGACCCGCATGGCGCGGCTCTCGCGCGAGAGCCTCGCGTACATTCGTCCCAGTCCCTCCAGCGGAACGTTGGGCGGAGTGGCCCGCAAGACACGCGAGACGCTCCTGCTCTGCGAGGCCGCCGGTTTCGACGTGGTGCTGGTGGAGACTGTCGGCGTCGGCCAGTCAGAGACGGTCGTGGCCGACATGGTGGATTTCTACCTGGTGCTCATGCTGGCGGGAGCGGGGGATGAGCTCCAGGGCATCAAGCGCGGCATTCTCGAGGTCGCGGACATGGTGGCCATCAACAAGGCCGACGGAGACAACGCGCTCCGCGCGGAGCGGGCGCGGGCTGAGTATCGCGCGGCGCTGCACCTGATGCGTGCGGGCGCGGAGCCGGACGTGACGACCTGCAGCGCGCTCGAGAACATCGGCATCGATCGCGTGTGGTCTTCGGTCGAGACGCGCCTGGACGCGCGGCAGGCGTCAGGAGAGCTGCTGAAACGCCGGCGGTTCCAGCAGGTCGAGTGGATGCGGTCGATGATCGAAGACGGGCTGCGCGCCGCCCTGAATTCGCACCCGGGCGTATCCGCGATCGGGCCCGCCCTGGAGCGCGACGTGCGCGAGGGCCGTGCGACCCCTACCTCCGCGGCTCGACGTGTCCTGGGGGTGTTTCTCTCGGAGCCCCGGACGTAGCGCTCGACCCTCTCCCCTCGGGAGGAGAGGGCCGGGGAACGGGAGCCGGGTCTACTCGACCACCACGAGCTTCGCGTTGATCTCCACCGCGGTGCCTTCCTTGGCGGGCAGCTCCACCACCTTGCCGGCCTTGGGGCTCTTCAGCTCGTTCTCCATCTTCATGGCCTCGACGACCACCAGGCCCTGGCCTTCCTTCACCTCGTCGCCGACCTTCACCAGCACCTTCACCACCTTGCCGGGCATGGGCGCGGCGATGACCTGCTTGCCCTCCACCGAGAAGCCCGCCGAGCCCGCGCGCAGGCGCAACCGGCGCTCGTCCGCCACGTCGACGCGGGTCACCTGTCCCCGCACCAGCACGTGCACCTCGTCACCCTGCTCGTCGAACTCGACGCCGTAGGAGTTGCCGTCCACCAGCATGGACACCGCGCCGTGGTCCAGCGTCAGCGCGTCCACGAGGAACGTCTTGTCATTGAGCGTGAGCTTGAAGCGGTTGTCACCGGCCGGCTCGATGTCCACCGGCACCGCTTCCTTCTGTCCGTGCAGCTTCGCGAAGTAACGCATTGGAATGGGTCCCGTGTGGAGTTAGCGCCCGCGGCGGCCCGACAGCCGCCACGCGGAGATGCCGCCCTTGCCGCCCTCGGACGGCGCCTGGGTGAGGGTCTTCGCCCGCTTCTGATCCCTCTGGTACGCGTACACCACGCTCGCCAGCACCGCGGCCTCGGTCAGCTTCGGGTCCTCGCCCTTGCCCAGCAGCGTCTCGTGCTCGCGCGTGAGGAAGCTCGTGTCGTAGTCGCCCTCGACGAACTCCGGGTGCGAGAGGATGGCCTTCAGGTAGCGCACGTTGGTGGTGATGCCCTTCACCACGTACTCGCCCAGGGCCCGCTTGGCCCGCTCGATGGCCTCGCGCCGCGTGGGTGCCCACACGGACAGCTTGGAGATCATCGGGTCATAGGTGTTGGGCACCGTGTACCCGGGGAACACGCCCGAGTCGTCGCGCAGGTAGGGGCCGCCGGGCACGCGCAGGTAGTTGATGCGGCCGGGGCTCGGCATGAAGTTGCGCGCGGGGTCTTCCGCGTAGATGCGCACCTCGATGGAGTGCCCGTTGGGCTTGGGCGCCTCGGTGTACGGGAGCTTCTCGCCCTCGGCGACCTTGATCTGCCAGGCCACCAGATCCAACCCCGTCACCCACTCCGTCACCGGGTGCTCCACCTGGAGGCGGGTGTTCATCTCCAGGAAGTAGAAGTTGCGGTGCACGTCGACGAGGAACTCCACCGTGCCCGCGCCCACGTAGCCCACGGCCTTGGCGGCCTTCACCGCCACCTCGCCCATCTTCGCCCGCATCTCCGGCGTCAGGATGGGGCTGGGCGTCTCCTCCACCACCTTCTGGTGGCGGCGCTGCGCCGAGCACTCGCGCTCGTTGAGGTGGATGGTGTTGCCGTACTGGTCGGCGAACACTTGAATCTCAACGTGGTGCGGCTTCTCGAGGTACTTCTCGATGTAGACCGCGTCGTTGCCGAAGGCGTTCATCGCCTCGCTCTTGGCGGCGCGCCACGCGGACTCGAAGTCCTCGAGCCGCTCCACCTTGCGCATGCCCTTGCCGCCACCGCCACCGGCCGCCTTGAGCATCACCGGCACGCCGATCTTCTCGGCGTAGGCGCGGGCCTCCTCGACGGTGGCGATGGGCTCGGTGGTGCCGGGCACCACGGGCACACCGGCCTTGATCATGTTCTGCCGGGCGCGCGTCTTCTCGCCCATGGCGTCCATGGCGCTGGCGGGCGGGCCGATGAAGGTGATGCCGGCCTTCTCGCACGCGCGCACGAAGGACGCGTTCTCCGAGAGGAATCCATAGCCGGGGTGGATGGCATCCGCGCCGGCCTTCTTGGCGGCCTCCAGAATCCGCTCCTGCACGAGGTAGCTCTCGCGCGAGGGCGGGGGGCCCACCAGGAAGGCCTGGTCGGCGGTGCGGACGTGCAGGGCGGAGCGGTCCGCCTCGGAGAAGACTGCCACCGTGGAGATGCCGAGCTCCTTGCAGGTGCGCATCACCCGGACAGCGATCTCGCCGCGGTTGGCGACGAGGATTTTGCGGATCTTGGGCATGGGGGCTCCCTTTAGCACAGGGGAGTGTGTGCCCGGCGAGCCCGATGGCGGCCAGGGCGGACCCGGGCCGCCGATACGCTCCACTACTCGGAGCCTGTAGCTCCGGGCGGCTACTTGCGGCTGCTGAGGTACTGCTCCATCAGCCGGCGTGCCTCGCCCAGCTTGGCCTCGACGAAGCGGTCATCCTCGTCCGGCTCGGGCGGAGGTGCGGGGGGATGATCCTGGCGGCGGCCCTTGCCCGCGGGAGCAGGGGAGTGGGGCTCGTCACCGCCAAAGTCCACCGCCGCGGCGAGCAGGTTGCGCGCCGTCGCCCCACCGTCCAGCAGACGGCCGAGCACGGGGGCCTCCACGCCCAGCCAGCGAGCGGTCTGACGCACCACGTCGATGTACTCGCCCTCGAGGGAGCGCGAGGGACGGCCCGGCTCGCTCAGGGAGGCGCGGCCATAGCTGCCGGCCTTGTCGGTGTAGAGGCCGACGGACTGATCACGGAAGTCGCGAGCCACGGCGCGCACGAGCGCGTCGAGGTGATCCTCGGGGACGGCCTTGCCGCCGGAGGGGGTGAGCTTCAGCTCGGCCACTCGCCAACCGGCGTCGGCCAGGGCCGTGGCGGACTCTACCCAGCGGACCTCCGGCATGGGGACATTGGCGGTCTCACAGGCCCGGGAGAGCGTCTGGCGAAGGGCGGCGAGGTTGCCTTCGATGTCGGCGAGGAAGAGGACGAGACGGGGTTGAGACAAACGGGGCTCCTTATTTGGTGCGATCCTTCAAGCACGAACGCCCCCCGGAAAATTTCCCCGGGAGGCGTTCTGTCTGCTTTCGGCGGGAGGACCCTGCCCGCCTGCCTGCCTGCTCGCGAGCGCTACAGCGGAATATTGCCGTGCTTGCGCGGAGGATTCTCCTGGCGCTTGTTCTTGAGCATCTCCAGGGCGCGGATGAGCTTGGCGCGGGTGTCCTCGGGGCGGATGACCTCGTCGATGTAGCCGAGCTCGGCCGCCTTGTAGGGGTTGGCGAACTTCTCGCGGTAGTCGTTCACCAGCCTGGTGCGCTCGGCGTTGGGGTCCGAGGCCTTGAGGAGCTCGTTGCGGAAGATGATGTTGACCGCGCCCTCGGGGCCCATGACGGCGATCTCCGCCGTGGGGTAGGCGTAGTTGATGTCGGCGCGGATGTGCTTGGAGGCCATGACGTCATAGGCGCCGCCATAGGCCTTGCGGGTGATGAGGGTCACCTTGGGGACGGTGGCCTCGGCGAAGGCGTAGAGCAGCTTGGCCCCGTGGGTGATGATGCCGCCCCACTCCTGGTCCGTGCCGGGCAGGAAACCGGGGACGTCCACCAGGGTGATGAGGGGGATGTTGAAGCAGTCGCAGAAGCGCACGAAGCGCGCCGCCTTCACGCTCGCGTCGATGTCCAGCACGCCCGCCAGCACCGCGGGCTGGTTGGCCACGATGCCCACCGGCTTGCCGTTCATGCGGGCGAAGCCGATGACCATGTTCCTGGCGAAGTGCTCCTGCACCTCGAAGAAGTGCTTGTTGTCCACGACAGCGCGGATGATCTCCTTGATGTCGTAGGGCTTGTTCGGGTTGCTGGGGACGATCGACTTGAGGCCCTCGTCGGCGCGGAAGGGGTCGTCATCGCAAGGCTGGGCGGGCGGGTCCTCCTGGTTGTTGGAGGGGAGGAACGAGAGCAGCTCGCGCGTGAGGAGGATGGCGTTCTGCTCGTTCTCCGCGGCGAAGTGGGCCACACCGGACTTCTGGTTGTGCGCCAGCGCGCCGCCGAGGTCCTCCTTGGAGACCTCCTCGTGCGTCACCGTCTTGATGACGTCCGGGCCGGTGATGAACATGTAGGAGGTGTTCTTCACCATCATGATGAAGTCCGTGATGGCGGGCGAGTACACCGCGCCGCCCGCGCACGGGCCCAGGATGAGGGAGATTTGCGGCACGACGCCCGAGGCGAGCGTGTTGCGCAGGAAGATGTCGGCGTAGCCGGCGAGGCTCTCGACACCCTCCTGGATGCGAGCGCCGCCCGAGTCGTTCAGGCCGATGACGGGAGCGCCCACGCGCATGGCCATGTCCATGATCTTGCAGATCTTCTGGGCATAGGCGCCGGAGAGCGAGCCGCCGAAGACGGTGAAGTCCTGGGCGAAGACGAAGATCTGACGGCCCTCGACGGTGCCGTAGCCGGTGACGACGCCGTCGCCGAGGATCTTCTTGTCACCCATGCCGAAGTCATGGCTGCGGTGGGTGACGAACTTGTCCATCTCCGTGAAGGAGCCGGGGTCGAGCAGCAGGTCGATGCGCTCGCGAGCGGTGAGCTTGCCGGCCTCGTGCTGCTTGGCGATGCGGTCAGCGCCACCGCCCAGCTCAGCCTGCTTCTCCATGTGCTGCAGCCGGGCGCGAAGGGGATCCTTTTCCGTGGTTCCGTCCATAGGGCGCGCATCTAGCACGATTGGGGCGGGGAGGGGACCCGGGGCATGTGGGAGAGCCGCCCGGGAGACGCTCTCCAGCCCCGGAAATGCTGCACCGCGGCGCTCAAGTGAGGACTCGTGCTACTGGGAGCGAAAAGCTCGTCCTATCACGCCCGCTCTCCGCGGGGTTGCTCCTCACGGAGTCCCGAGGGCCTTGAGGATGTCCTCCGCGTTCATTCCCGCTTTCAAGGTGAGGTGGCCCTGGTCGCAACTCAGGAGGATCTCCTCGGTGGAAAGGATGGAACGGCACCACGAAGCGAGCTCGGCACAGTCGCGGATGTCTCCGGTGAAGATCATGGCGCTGACCTTGCGCCGAACGTTTCCCCGCACCTCCGAGTGGGTCATGGGCACCTGGAAGTCGAAGGCTCGCCGACTTTCTGGCTCAGCGCTCTCCTCGACTCGGGCGGCGGGCCAACGCAACCGCATCTGCTGCGCCAGAACCTGGAGAGGCATTCCCCAGCCGCCTCGGGGAATGAGGTCGTAGCTCATCCAACCCGGGGGAGCTGGCTCGTAGTCGAACGCCCGGAAGATGTCCGCTTCGGTCGTGTTGGGGGCCAGGTCCAAGTAGCCGCTCATGGACTCGTCGCAGAAGACCATCGGCTCGGAGGGGGGCGCGAGTGAGCGGAACCAGAGGGCCAACTGAGCGGCGTCGCGAAGGTCGCTGTCAAAGTAGATGGATTTGCCAGGGCGCTGCAGCGCTCCATCCACATCAGATGAATGAGGCATGGCGAGATCGAACTTGAGAAACTCGCTGCTGTCTGGCTCTTGGGTTTCACGAATGACCACCCCTGGCCACCGGGAACGGAAGTGGTGCACGAATTCTTGAGGCGGAATGCTCCAGCTCCCCGTGGATATGACAAAGAAGCTCATGGCGACTTTCGCGTGTTGACGACGATCCGGCCCGGAATGCCTAGCTCAAGCATGAGTGATTCAAAAAAGGGCACAGCCCGGGCGTCATTCAGGATGATTTCTAGCCCGACCGCTGGCGTAGTTGGATCGTTCAGGATGGCCGAATATCTGCTGAATTGATCGAGCTCCTTCTTGCGGATCATGCTGCGTACGGCATCACTGCAGCTTGAGCCTTGGATGAAGGGGCTGCTCTCCGGTTTTTCGACGTGTTTCACTTCCAGAAGGTAGGCCTCGCTGGTGCGATGGCCATCAGCCCATACCTCCTTGCCACCGCCCTGGACGAGGAACTCCTCCTCGCCGGCGTGCTCTGCCTGGAAGCGACGGGCTTCCGTCTTGTTCTCTTGTGCCTTGCGCCGCTTCGCCTGCTGGATCCACGACTCGAAAGCCTCCGGGTTCGGCACCTTGCTCGTTCCAGTTGCAGGGAACTCAACGTGGACCTCCGGTCGGGTTCCCATGGCGGCGAACGCGGGGATCGCCACCGTCGAAGCCTGTGAGGCGCTGGCGGGTGTTGAGACAGCCCTGCTGACTGCCTCCATGGCAAAGGAGGGCCTGGGCGCGGGAGGTCCCGGTTTGACCGTACCGGCCACCTTCTTCGTCAGGATGAAGGCAACGACGTTGACGCCGACGAGCGCAATCGCACGGGACAGATGGGTTGCCGCCGCCTCGAGGTCCGCGCGGCTTCGAGCCCCTGCAGCCTGATTCATGTAGGCCCACAATGCCTCTTTGAGGGTTGCGCTCTGGGCCGCCATCATCGCGACCCCAAGGACCACCAGGGCCACGTCTACGGCTTCCCCGACAACAGGGACGCCTTGTGAGCCCATCCAGGCTGCGCTCAGGGTCATCATCGCCGCGAGGCTCTCGGGCGTGAGCATCGCCCGGACCTCTTCCGACGTGGCTTCTGGTACCCCGGCCAGGGCGAGCGCGAGCGAGCGGCACAGCTTCTCCGATTGCTCCATCTGCGCGACGGGAGCACGCGTCGTCTTGCAGACGGTTCCCTCGAGCGAATTGGCGAAGGCAGGGGTTGCGAGCCACAGGCTCAGGATGCAGAGGAACGCTCTCATATCGGAGATCTCAAGGTGCGGCGGGCAGCGTCCAGACGGTGGAGAAGCGGTGGGCGCCGCCGGTGCTGTCGAGCCATCCCGAGATGCGCTCGCTCCGGGCCAGCAGCGGTCCCAGTTCGAGGCCCATGGCGAAGATGCCAGCGAGCTGCTGGTCCGAGACGACATCCATCAGCGACACCTGGTTCAGCCCGGAGGCCAACCGCTTCGGGTCCACGGTGAAGTCCACCGCGTGCGGCAGCTTCGCGCCCGCCTGGGGCACGGCGGTCAGCAGCGTGCGGGTCACCGCCTCGTCATTGCCCACCACAAGCTGGCGGCTCTTCAGCCGGATGAAGAGAGTGCCTCCCTTCACATCCAGCGTGTACCCGTCCTCCGTCGCCTTCGCGCCGGGGAACTTCGCCAGCGGCGCGAGCGCGCTCTTCATCGCCGCGGCGTCCGTCACCTCGGCGGCGACGGCCTGGCGCGGGGCGAAGAAGCGGCCCTCGGGTGTGCGCACGTTGGGGCGGGACCTCACGCTATCCACCACCGCCAGCACGTGGCCCGTGAGGCGCTCGGCCACCGCGCGTGCCACCGAGGACACCTCGGCCGGCGGACAGGTGGGGCACACCTGCTGGATGCTCGCGCTCACGCTGCCCACCGCCTGGCTCACTCCAGCCGGAGCCACCCGCGCCCGTGAGAAGAGCAGGCCCTCGGGCTTCATCGTGCCGTAGGGGCTCGTTCCCGAGGTCTGGAAGGGGGGCAGGGGGAGCTGCGTGGCGGTGCCCTCCAGCCGCAATTCGGTGGCATTGCCATCCATGCCCACCACCAGGCCTCGATGGGACAGGAGCACGTAGACGGCTCCGGGAAGCTGCGCCAGCCGCGCGTCCGGCTTGGGCGCCTTGCCGACCAGCCGCGAGGCCTCCTTCAGCATCACCTGTCCCTGGCCGTCGTCCACGAAGCCCCCGCTGGAGGTTGAGAAGGCGCAAGCCTCCTGGCCCTTGAGGGCGTAGCCGGTGTGGCCACCGGAGTCGCGCGGGATGCTCACGGTGGTGACTCCGCCGGAGGTGGTGGGCTTCACCTCCGCCTTGGTGCTCGCGGAGGCCAGCATCGCGGCGGCCTTCTCCTGGAAGGCCTTCGCGTCCGTCAGGTGCGTGCACGAGATGCGGCCGTTGGAGCGCAGGGAGACGGTGATGGGACCCGTGGGGTCGATGCCCGCGTTGGTGAGGGTGGCCGGCTGGCTGGGGTCGAGCGAGAGGAAGGGATGCAGCTCGGCGTACCAGACGACGGGCCGCATCAAGGCGGCGTACTGTCCCGCCCGGTCGAGGAATGCGGTGACACCCTGGAGTGCGTCCAACCGCGGGATGTGGACGACGGTCTCCGAGGAGGTGGCGGCGCGGGGCGCGGGGGCGGCGGCCAGCGAGGCCGCGAGGACGAGGGAGAGCATGGCCCCGGGTGAGAGCAGCGCGCCTGGAGGTCTGTCAAGTGAAGTGGCAGCTCCGGCTCCGCTCGCCCCACAGAACACCCTCATGACAGCCCGCTCGATGGCGCCGACTCGACCCCACCCATCCCAGGAAAAGCGCCAGCCAGCCTACAGCCTCGATTTCTCCATGTCCGTGTTGTCCTCGATGAGCGCCTGGACGTGCTTGAGTTCTTCGGGACTGTGCATGCCTACCCGAATGGCGAAATGTGGAGCATCAGGAGGCCGATACAGTCGTATGGCTGCTCCGTCGCGCTCGAAAAGCATGCTGTACCGAGGGTAGGGCAATCGGACGAAGCCCATCTTCTCGAGGAGGCGAGCCAGATCCTCGGCTCTGGGGGTCTGTCGTCCCTCTCCGCGATGGTATTTGGCCTGATGTGGGAAGCTCGGCATGTGGACGTATTCCATCGCCCAGAGGAAGAGCATTTCCCGGAGACTGATGTAGTCCCGGTACAGTTTCTTCTTCCACGAGTCCTCACTGAAAGACATCCGCACCACCTGGCAGTCTCCCTCCTCAGAGGGAGATTCCAAATCGAGCCAATAGGGGTTGGGTGCCAAAGGGTCGGGGTCCCCAAAAATGAAAAGGAACTGGCGTGGTGGCAACTCTCTCTTTGGGGTAAGCCGGTAGATTTCGGCGACATTGAGGAGTGGGTCGTACGCATCTACAGTGGCGAGGAGGGGCCCGCCCTCTGTCCCCATGGCCTGGGCGAACTCTCGATAGACGGGCGGAAGCGGACGGCCAAAGACATCCTCCAATTCGTCGAGGAGAAAGTCGGTATATCCCTTGATTCGGTCGCGGTAACCGGGGGAGTAGCGCTCAAGCACTGCAAGTAGTTCGTCCATGGCCTAAGCGCACTCCTGGTGGTTGTCGCACAGCATTTCGGGAATGAGTTTTTGGCAGGCGTCGCAAGAGGGGACCGAATGGCCATGGCCGAACTTCCCCTTCTCTGGCTGCATCCCATCATCGTCAGTGTGGCTATACGATATCTCCCCTGTGGGGTTCTGCATCTGAGGCATCCCCTCATATAGCAAGCAGGCGAGGAAGCGCGTATCTGGCCATGTGGTTTGAGCAGTAGGGGCATGGATGTTACCGGAGAAGTGGGTACTCAAGCCATCAACGAACAGCAGGTGCATG
>NZ_PZOX01000029.1 GCF_003044305.1 Vitiosangium sp. GDMCC 1.1324
CCGGGTCAGGCCAGAAGTCCGAGCCCACGTAACGGACGACGCAGGGGTTCTCCAGGTGAATGAGAATGCCGATCTCTCGCTTGGCCCTGCCGTCCAACTTCGGGACTGCAAGGATCTTCAACGCAAAGAACCGGCCCCCACGCTCGACCTTGTAGACGACCCCGAGGCCCCCCGCGCCCAACAGCCCCACGACCTTGTAGTCCCCGATCATCTCGCCGATGTCCGGGTGCCTGAGTGCCAGTCCCACGCGCTCTACCTCCTAGATTGGGGAGCGTAGCATAACCGGAGGGATTCGGTCTGAAAGGCGGGACCGGGGAGGCGGGTGGACCCCTCCAGGCGTGGCGACCGCTCCAAGCCGGCCCCCAACCCACTCGCCCCCGGCCGCCACCCACCCGCCCCCCAGTCCCTAATTTGAGACGGGTCTACTCGTCGGCCATCGGCACGGCGTCGAGAACCCGCAGCAGCTCGTTCCCGACCGCGATCCTCGCCTCTGACCACGTCCGCACGAGCCCCACGACCTTACGCGCTTCGGGCGACAGGTCGCGATCCGAGGAGGGCACCTCTTGGCGGGTCATATCCAGGAGCACGGCCGGAGAAACACCCAACGCGACCGCCATCCTTCGCAGTGCCGGAACGCTCGGCATCATCCCGCCGCGCTCGATTCGCCCATATACTGCCGGGCTCATCTCCGCCTTTTTAGCTACTTGGGCCTGAGTAAGCCCAAGCTCTTCCCGTGCGGTTCGGGCTGCCTCGCCGAGTCTTTTCTGTAGAAGGTCGTCTTCCATGCGATATGCCTCTCAGGTGATGGCGCCCTGTGACTTATCATGCTTGCGCTGTTGCCGCTGACGCCGTTTCTTGAGTCTGAGAAACCCAGCCGCCGTCCCCTTCAAGACGGCGAGCTGCACGGGAGCCAGCGTCCGCACCACCCGCAGCAATCGCCTAACATCGGGAGTCAGCGCTTCCTCGGGTGACGGTCGGGTCTGGGAGGCTTCCTGTTCGGTGAATCCTATCAGGGAGTCGGCAGAAGTTCCGAGTACCGCGCAGATTCTCTTTAGCCTTGGAGTGGCCGGAAGCATGTCGCCTCGCTCTACCCTTCCATACACTTCGGCGGTAATACCGACGCGCTCGGCGACATCCTCCTGCGTCAATCCAACACGCCGCCGAGCCTCCCGCGCTGCCCTGCCAATCTGAATCGTGAGATCGCTTCTGACTCGCCCCCTCTCGCCGGGAGACTTTGTGCCTTTCTTCCCTTTCATTGGCACTAGTCTCCCTGCTCGTCCGGCGACAGCGCCGTTCGCTCGATCGGGTTCGCGATCAGCCGCTTGACCCTCGCGGCAGTCTCCCAGATGGCTTTCAGCTCGCCGGCAAGCTCTACTTCTCCGAAGGGCCGATCCAAAGCATCCAGGTAGGCGCGCAGCTCGTCGCGCATTTCGGCGGCTCCGTAGCGTGCGGCGGGATCGTGTTGAAGCGCACGCCGGACAATGGACCGCAAGGGAGGGGGCGCCATTTCCAAACGACGTTCCGCTTCCCTGGGGTCGAAGCGCAGCAGCCGGTAAGCCAACACATCCAGGCTCAATTGTGCCGTCCGCTCGGCTCGCACACCGGATGCGAACCCCTGGGGAGCGCCCAGCACGGGGGCCTCAGTCGGATCGAGCGGGTATTCGGCCAGCAGCATTTCGAGCAGAACAAGCCCGAGAGAGAACACGTCAGCCCTACCGTCAATCGCTCCCGCGATGAGTGGGTCGGCACCGGTCCCGGTGGACTCCATCACGGCTCGCAGGATCTCGGGCGCACAGTAAGCGGGGTCCCCGCGCAACCGGCCGGGCGGTGTTTGCAAGCGGTCGCGCAGCTCCGAGTAGGCGGCACCGAAGTTCGCGAGCATGACGCGCCCATCAAACCCGAGACGGATCCGCATGGGACCCACGGCGCGGTGAATGATGTGCAGCGGGTGGCCCTCGGCGTCACTGCGACGGTGTGCATAATCGAGCGCGTTCGCCACTTCCGCTGCGACATAGGCCGCTAGGGCGGGCGACAACGTACGCCCCACCAGCAAGGCGAAGTCCATAGCCGTCAGGAGATAGCAACCGCGCAAGTGCTCCATGACGACATAGACCTTGCCCCTGTGAGAGACGTGGCCGTGAACCTTCACAATGCCGGAGTGTTGCAAATGCGTCGCGAGCTGCACCTCTTCCCAAGCACGATCCTCCCGCTCGCGGTCTGAAGACACCTGCAAGGGTTTGAGAACGACTTGCGAGCGAGGGCCCCCATCAGCGGACTGCCTCCAAGCGAGAAGAAGCGTGTCGTAATCCCGGAAAGCAACCTGGGTTGCGTAAACATCGTAACGGAAGCCCTCCGAAACGAAGACAAGTCGCGGGGCGGAGCTGTCGATCATGGTGCGTTCTCCACATGTGGCCCTAGGGCTGTCGAACCTAAGTTGTGTTCACGGGGCCAGCCTTCGCCGTCTGAGCGCTGGTCAGACGGCGATGTGGTTGAATAGGTAACACGGCCTCCCCTGAACAGGGAAGCCCCGAACTACCAAACAGCCCTGAAACAAATCTATCTCGAAATGCGCGTTTGAGCCCCAAAATCGAGGAAATCGGCAAAGATTTGTTCCCGACATGTATGTGTTATCCCGGCCGGATTGCACCCGCGGGGCTCGCTCAGCAGTACACCTTGCCGCCCCACAGGAACGCGCACGCGGCGGGCATACGGCCGTTGTGCTGTCCAACGGCAAGGTGCTCATCACGGGGGGCTACAAAGATAAAACCCTCTCGTCGGCGGAGCTGTACAACCCGGCCACGAGGGCCTGGAGCACCATGGGCTCCATGGCCTCGGCGCGCGACCTCTACACAGCGGTTGTGCTGTCCAATGGAAAGGTGCTCGTCACAGGGGGCTACAACCGCGTCAGCTCCACCTCCCACTCATCGGCGGAGCTGCACGACCCGGCCACGGGTACCTGGAGCACCACATCCATGACCTATGAGCACAGGGAGCACACGGCAACCCTGCTACCCAACGGCAAGGTGCTCATCACGGGGGGTTACAATCCCAGCAACAATGCCATTCTCGTCGGCGGAGCTGTACACGCCCTGAGCTCCGTGCACGGTGAGTGCGCGTGACCGATGGACACGGCCCCCCACCTGGCCGTGTCCATCGCCCGCGGCCTCCGCCGGCTCATGACACGTCATCCCCGCGACCGCGCCACGTCAATGACGCGTCAACGCCGCGTGTTCACCCGGACGCTCGCCCCTCTTCCCTCGGAGGATGTTTCACGCCGCCGTGGCGCATGGCTTGCACAACCCCGCGTGGACTCGAACAACGAGGGTTTCATGCGTTCGGTGTGTGCAGTGGTTGCCGCGGTGGGGCTGTTGGGCTGCGGTGGTGAGGTGATGGAGCCGGAGCAGGTCGATGCGATGGACACCATCGGGCAGGAGATTGTCGGCGGCGTGGAGGCGCGTCCGGGCTCCCACCCGTGGATCGTCAGCCTGCAGCAGTACGGTAGCCACTTCTGCGGTGGATCCCTCATCAGGGTCTCCCCCACCGTTGAGGCCTCCGATATCGTGGTCACGGCCGCGCACTGTGTCTACGACGGCTCCAGTGGTCTCACCGTGGTCGCGGGCGCACACGACCTCAATCGTCCGGGGGCCGGACAGGTCAGCGTCAGCGGCGAGAGGGCGGTCTACCACTCGGCCTACAACCCGGACACGACCCTCAACGACATCGCCATCATCAAGCTCGCCAAGCCCATCAAGTTCTCGAGCACCATCCAGCCCGTCTTTCTGCCCCAAGCTGGGGAAGCCGTTCCGGACAACACGCTTGGCACGGTCGCGGGCTGGGGGCTGACGCGAGAAGGGGGGTACGACACCTCGAGCATCTTGATGCAGGTGTCCGTCCCCACCATCAACTCCCGTGAGTTGGCCTCCATGTACAGCAAGGAAGGCATCAGTATCGATCCGAAGGCGATGCTTGGAGCCGGCTACCGGCAGGGGGGCAAGGACTCGTGCCAGGGAGACAGCGGTGGCCCGTTCGTCTTCAAGAATGGGAACAACTACGTCCTCCAGGGCATCGTGAGCTTCGGCGTGGGGTGCGCGAGGCCCGGGCTGCCCGGCGTCTACACACGGGTCTCCAGCTACATCTCGTGGATCAATCAGCAGCGCAAGGTGCTGAGCAGCCTGTAGTCGCGTCGGGGGCGCCCCTCTATTCTTCGACCTTCGGGAGCGCACGGGGTGTCGGGGTGCCCCGCTATCGGCTCATTCCCGATGCCGGGCAGGCAGTAGCAGCGCACCGGCTCGGGGATGCCCTTGAGATCCATGGCGCCCATTTCTCGCGCTCCTCCGGGCCGGGGCACGAGCTGCTGGAAGACGGGCTCGGACAGGGGGCGAGTGTCGCCTGGCGGGCCCGTCTCCGCGGTCACTCGCGAGCGGGACGTGGGCCACACAGCGGGCGGATCGCGTCACGCGTAACCGTGGAGAGCACCGTGACAGGGTACTTCGGATTGCCGCTCGCGCGGTCGAAGAACGGATGTGGCCACGTCTTGCCGCGGAGCTTCCAGCCGAGCACCTTGCGGATCGCACGCGCGATCAGGCGCACGTTCGGCTTCACCGACCCGGGCGGCGGATGGCCGATCGCGAACTTGCCGAGGATCCCACCGAGCGGCGCGCCGAAGACCTCGTCACACGGGCGCGCGTTCGGTGCCTGCTGGAACAGTTCGGTGACGATCCCGACGAACGGTAGCCGCGGCGACACCGTGTTGCCGAGCGGCGTCTTGCAGCAGCCCGCGTACCAGCGATAGAGGCCCTCGGGCGTGAGGCGCACGGCGATGACGAGCTCGGTGCCACGATCAAACGAGAGCGTCGATGGCGCGACCTGCACGACATCCGAGCCGCCGTGCTCGTCGAGCAGCTCGGCTCGGCCGAGGTAGTGCAGGAACGCCTGACAGTCATCGCAGTAGCAGATGACACGGTTCACCGTGTCTGGAGCCGCCTCGCGCAGCCATCCGTGTATCCTTCCGCAACGACACTGGAGCTCGACGTCTCGAGACATGGGAGCCCCGCATATCATCTTTTGACGCACCCTGAACTCATTGCTTAAAGGTCCGCGCACGTATGTCCAAAACCAATACCTCTTCAGGACTCGGGTCCGAGTACCATCCGCTCGACTCTCCTCAGCTCGAGGAGCCCCACCCGTTCCTCGCACGTGCAAGGCGGGAGGAGCCGGTGTTCTTCAGCCCGTCGCTGGGGTCGTGGGTGGTGACGCGCCATGCGGACATCAGCGCCGTGGTCGCCGATACCGCACGCTTCTCGTCCGCCGAGTCCATCACGGTGGGAGCCGCGACGACGCCGCCGGAGGTGGTCACCGCGCTGATGGATGGCTACCCCCTGGTGCCCAGCCTCGTCGACAATGATCCGCCAGCGCATACGCGCTTCCGGAGCCTCGTCAGCAAGGCCTTCACCGGGCGGCGCCTCACGGAGAAGGAGCCCTTCATCCGCGCCCTCGTGGACGAGCTCATCCACTCCTTCAAGCAGGAGAGGCAGGCGGACCTGTTCCTCCGGTTCGCCCATCCGCTGTCGTGCAGCATCATCGCGGAGATTCTCGGAATCCCCCGCTCGGACATCCACAGGTTCCGGCGCTGGTCCGACGAGTTGTCCACGGTCCTCGCGGCGCATGGCCCCGTCGAGCACCAGGTCGCGTGCGCGCGAGGCGTGGTCGACTTCCAGCGCTACCTCGCCTCGGCGCTCGAGGAGCGGAAGACGACTCCCCGGGAGGACCTGCTGAGCGACATCGTCACCGGGGCGCAGGGGATGACGCCGCCCATGAGCATGGCGGAGCTCGTGAGCCTGCTGATGCAGGTGCACTTCGCGGGTCACGAGACGACCGCGGGCCTCATCGTGGGAGCGGTGGAGCTCCTGCTCCACCATCCGGAGCAGCTGCGGGCACTTCGGGACGACCCGAGCCTCATCGCGGGCGCGGTCGAGGAGGCGCTGCGGATGACCTCCCCCGTGCATGCCATGTTCCGCACAGCGCTGGAGGCGGTGGAGCTCGGGGGAGTCCCCATTCCCAAGGGTGCCCACATCCGGCTCGTCTACGCGTCGGCCAACCGCGACGAGGCCCGGTTCCATGAGCCAGAGCGCTTCGACATCCGGCGGCTTGACGTCAAGAAGCACATCGCCTTCGGACAGGGCCTCCACTTCTGCATCGGCGCGCCGCTCGCACGGCTCGAGGCTCGCCTGGCACTGGAGGCCCTGCTCCGGAGTCTCCCGGGACTCCGGCTCGTGCCGGGGCAGAAGCCGGGCTTCCTGAAGAGCGTCACCGTCCGGAGACACGAGAGCCTCGAGGTCGCGTGGGACTGAGCCTGCCTCCGGGGCGAGGAGCCGCTCAGCCCCGCTACGATGCGGCTCACATCCGCTGAAGTCGGACTCTATTCATGATTGGCGCGCGGCTCAGGCGCGCCGTCACTCCCATCAAAGGAAGCAGGCCCTCATGAGTCAGACTCATCTGAATCCTCCGGACACGGCACAGGATACGGCTCAGGTCCTTAGCGAGCGGGTCCGCCAGAAGCACGCGGAGCTCAAAGCGTACGCTCGAGGTCTCGAGCGGCGTACCGCTCGCTACAACACCATCAGCATCGTCTGCAGCGCGCTCGCGACGGTGCTGACGATTGGCGGGGTCTCGCTCGCCTCGGCTTTCAGGTCCATGCCTTGGAAGCCCCTCTGCTTGACCGCTGCCATCTGCTCGGCGATCTCGGCTGTTTGTATCAACCTCGTCCGCTCGTCGGGGTCCTCCGAATCCCTCGAGAAGGCTCATCGGGTGGACACGAAACTCGAGGCCCTCGAGCTTCAGCTCGACTTGAAGCAGCTGCCCCTGGCGCAGGGACTGGAGCTGTACTCGCAAGTGCTGGAGGACCTGCCAGGGCCTGACATTCCGAAGATGGCTCTGCCGGAGCTCATGTCCAATTCCGGAGCACCGCACACCGAGCCGCCGTCCTCCGCCCCGGTGCATTGATCGAGGGCCCGCCGGCCCGCTCCCCTCCACGGGCTATCGGGCGTAACGGCCCCTCCCACCTCGATGGGACAGGCATCCGCCTCCCGGGCACGAGGCGGAATATAGTGCGCTAGGATCACCTCATGACGGCTCTCCTCACGAGTGATGCGGAGCTGTGGGAACTGCGCGCTCAGCTTCTCACCACTCCCTGGCGCCACATCGTCGTCCTCACCGGCGCTGGCATCTCCGTCGCGTCGGGGCTCCCCACCTACCGGGGGCCCGGCGGCCTGTGGACGCAACCCGGCATGGAGGAGCTCCCCGATGCGGCCATGCTCACCCGCGAGCCTTCCCGGATCTGGGCCCTCTTGGGCTCCCTGCGCACGCACGTCCGCGCCGCGAGCGCCAATCCGGCGCACCTCGCGCTGGCGGCTTGGGAGGCCCGGTGTCAGGAGGGCCAGTTCTTCACACTCCTGACGCAGAACGTGGACGGGCTCCACCGCCGTGCGGGCAGCCGTAACGTCATCGAGCTCCACGGCAACCTGCTGCGCACGCGCTGCACCAACCCGGCCTGCGCTCTTCCTCCCTTCGAGGACTCCGCCGAATACCCTCAGGTCCCGCTGTGCACGGCGTGCGGCGCGCCCCTACGCCTCGACATCACCCTGTTCGACGAACCATTGCCCGTGGATGCCGAGTGGGCCGCCAAGAAGGCTCTGCGTGAGTGCGAGCTCTTTCTTGCCGTTGGAACCTCCGGCACGGTCTCCCCCGCGTCCAACTTCGTGCGCAGCGCGAAGTACGCGGGGGCAAAGACAATCCTCGTCAACCTCACCCCCATGCAGCCTCGCCACCCGGACTTCGACATCGAGGTGTTGGGACACGCCGAACACATCCTTCCACTGCTCATCGGAGACGGGGAGCGGTGTGCCCTGGACGAATGACTATTTGCATCCGTACAGCTTGTGTATCTTCTTGACGTCGAGCGCCGTGAGGCCCGGCTTCTCGCTGAGCTTCGTCCGAGAAGAAGCGCGAGCCCACGTGCGCGCGGCCTTCGTCCAGGCCGTGGCCTCGCTGGATGACGAGGACCGGGAGCTGCTCCGCCTCCATTTCGTCGAGCGGCTCTCGCTGGAGCGGATGGGCGCGCTGTTCGGCGTGCACAAGTCCACCGTTTCCCGCCGCCTCTCCGGCGTGCAGGCGCTGTTGGAGAAGCGCACGCGCCGTCTGTTGATGGAGCGGCTGTCCCTCCCGGCACCCGAGCTGGAGAGTCTGATGCGCGCCATCCACGGACGCCTCGACCTGAGCCTGTCCGGGCTCCTGGGCGAGCGGGAGTGAGCTGCCCGGACGCGAACACGCTCGCGCGCTATGTGAATGGCCTGCTCGCGCCCGGCGGAGAGCAGGAGGTGCGCGGCCACGTAGCGCTTCCGCAGGTAGGTAGGTGTCCACGCGTCCACGCTCAGTCCCGCTGGACGTGCCGAAGCTCTCCTCGCGACGTCAGCAGCCAGCAGTCCTCGTCCGGATCCTCATCGAGGTTCGCCGCGAGGACCACCTGGTACGCGTGCTCGGAGAAGGAGCTCCCGAGCCCCGCGCACTCGCGCTCCTGGTAGGAGTGAAGGCCGCTGTGCGCGACGGGTCCGCTCGCGAACCGGCCCTCCTGCTGATAGACCCGCCGCTGCTGCCGGTAGATGTCGATGAGGTTCTCCACCACTTCCCCGACCGCTCCTCCTCCTCCAGAGCCCGCGGCACCACCAAACCAGTGAACGTCGCGATGGAGTACCGCCCAGTCCGCTCCGCAGGCCGTCTCGGCCGCGAACGGCTCGAGCCCCGGCTCGATGGACGCGTCCCGCTCGAAGACGTGGCACCCCTCCGCGAGCCCCCAGAGCGTGGTGGCACACGAACGGAACCGCCCACAGCTTCCGCCATACTCATACGTCCCCACATGGAACGGCTCGCGCAAGAGGGCGATGAGCAGCACGAGCCCCAGACACAGGACGCCCAGCTTCCACCGCCTCCGAAACAGTCCCGGCAACCCGCTCAGCTCCACGTCCAGGCCCGCCCAGCCCCATCCCCCCTGCCCTCGCTCGCGTGCGGCCCGCCTCCGGCGCACGGCCCACCTAACCCCGAGGAACCCCACGTACACCAGGGTAAGCAGCGCGATCACCGCGACGCCGCGGGACACCTGGTTCCCGATTTCGGCCAGGCGGTAAATCAACCAGACATGGCTGACCTGCTCTGGGTTCTCGAAGAGCCGGAACATCGTTTCCCCTTCCTGCACCTGGCCTACGTGCCCGAGAAATCCTCTGGCCGGCAAGGCGCCCGCACAAACTACCATCCTGGAGCTCGAATCCCGGGCCCTGGCACCCGGCGCACGCCGTGCGCTCGCCGATGCATCCCCTCCCCCAGCGCCGCCCTATACTCGCCCAGGTCCTTTACCTGGAGGTAGCGCGTGCGTTGGTTCGTGGTCACCGCGGTGTTGTTCGCGTCGAATGCGTCCGCGCAGACGCCTGAGTGCAAGGCGGCGAGGAAGGAATATGCCGAGCGGGAGGAGCAACTCACCACGCTGAAGAAGGCCCGCAAGGACATGCGCGACGTGCTCGCCACCGCCAAGAAGGGCCGCGCCCACAGCCGCGCCCTGGACGCGCTGGAGAAGGCCGACGACGCGCTGGAGGATGCCGTCAAGCGAGCCACCGCGGAACAGCTCCAGCGCGACAAGCTGACGAAGGAAATCTGCAAGTAGCCGCCACGCCGGCCGCCTGTCCAACCGGCCACAACCCCCGTGCCCTCGGAGCGTACGGCGCCTCGACAGGCTCCAATCCCTCACGCCCTCGAGCTCCCGCCCGCGTGGGGCGTGACCGGATTGCGTACACATACAAGTTTTCACACTGACTGCTTTCATCCCGTCGATGCCGAGAGATGTTGACGGCTCAAGGAACTTCAGTTAATCATATTTTAATCGAATTGCGGCTTTGTCCTGACGTGAGCCACACGGCTCCTTCATGGCGATCGCGGGGGGCTGTTTTCGCGCGCAGTGGCGGTGTCGGTCCTCGCGAATGGGGCGGGGGGTCGTCGCGTCAATGACGGACGCGGGAAGCAGTCGAGCCAATCACATACATTCAAGGAGTCATCGACATGCGAAGCGTGTTCTCACGCCCGGCGGGCGTCTGGCGTCCTCTTTCGGCTCTGGCCCTGGGCTGCACCCTCGTCACGCCGTTGCCGGTCCTCGCCGCGGCGGGGCAAGGCAATGCCTCGCGGGAGGCCTCCCGCTCCCCTGCCCAGCTCGTGGATCTCCAAGGGGTCCGGGCGGCCTCCGGTGCCATCCGAGCGCTGGAGGGCTCGTCCCTCGCGGCCGAGGGCCGTTACCTGCTGGTGACCGGGGCCGGTCTCGCCTTCCACCGCACGGCCCAGCCCGTCCACTCGCTGAGGACCATCTCCGTGCCGGGCTCCGCGGTGGAGCTCTACACGTGGGAGGAGGAGCTGCCCATCGGCGGACGTCAGGCCCACTACGCCTATAGCCGCGAGGGCATTGCCGCCCTCGGACGCGTACGGTCCACCAGTTACGTGGTGCGCCTGCAGGATGCCTGGTTCGATCCGCTTCAGGACCCCAAGTCCGTCGCGAACAACCTGCTCGCGGCCGGCGCGGACAACACCCTGCACCTGGTGCAGTTCCTGGCGACGCCGCTGCCCGAGTTCCGTCAGGCCATCGAGGCCCAGGGCGGCAAGGTGCTGCGCTTCCTCGCCGACCACACCTTCCTCGTGGAGATGAACGCGGGTTCGAGGGCACGCGTGGAGGCGCTACCCTACGTGCGTTGGATTGGCCCCTACCACCCGGAGTACCGGCTGGAGCGTGAGCTGCGCGAGTCCCTCCTGGGCCTGAGGGCGCCCCAGCAGGAGCAGCGCTACTCCATCATGCTCGGCGAGGGTGGAGAGAAGCGGCAGCAGGACGTGGTCCGGCTGGTACAGCGTCTGGGCGGCAAGGTGGAGCTCGTCGAGCAGGGGGGCCTGCGCGTCGAGGCGACGCTCACCCAGGCCCAGCTCCAGCAGGTGGCGCGCGCCAACGAGGTGCAATTCATTGATCGGTGGGGTGGCCCGGGCGAAGTGGACATGGACATCGTCCGCGAGACGGGTGGCGCCAACTACCTCGAGACGCTCAAGGGCTGGACGGGTCAGGGCGTGCGCGGGGAGGTTTTCGACACCGAGCTGCTCACCACGCACCAGGAGTGGCCCACCGCCCCCATCCTCCACAGCACGGGCACCACGGGAAGCCTCCATGGCACCAGCTGCTACAGCCACAACTTCGCCAAGGGAGTGAACGCGGGCGCGCGCGGCCTGCTGCCGAGCGGCCAGGGCATCTTCTTCCGCTACAACGAGTCCACCCAGTTCGGTGGCACCAAATCCCGCTACACCATCAACCAGGAGCTGACGGACCCGGCCGGGAACTACCGCGCTGTCTTCCAGACCTCCAGCGTGGGCAGCGCCCTGACGACCGCGTACACCACCATCTCCGCCGAGGTAGACGACTACCTCTTCAAGCACCCCATCCTCAGCACTCAGTCGCAGAGCAACTCCGGCAGCCGGAGCTCGCGCCCGCAGGCGTGGGCGAAGAACATCGTCTCGGTGGGCGGAGTCCGCCACAAGAACACCCTCGACCGCGCGGATGACTACTGGGGCTCCGGTGGCAGCATCGGTCCGGCGGCGGACGGGCGCATCAAGCCGGACCTGTCCTACTTCTACGACTCCGTCCGGGGTGCCTCGGGCAGCAGCGCCACCAGCTACACCGAGTTCAGTGGCACCAGCTCCGCCACCCCGCAGACGGCGGGTCACTTCGGCCTGCTCTTCCAGATGTGGCACGAGGGCGTGTGGGCCGGCCACGGCCGCAAGGCCAGCGTCTTCGAGAGCCGCCCGCAGATGGCCACGGCCAAGGCGCTGATGATCAACAACGCCTGGCGCTACAACTGGCTGGCGGGTGGTGCGAACGCGGACCTGGACCGCTACAAGCAGGGTTGGGGCACGTCCCACCTCAAGCGTCTCTACGACCGCGCCCCGGTGACGAGCGTCATCGACGAGACCGACGCCATCACCCCGCTGGGCGTCAAGAGCTACAACGTCAGCGTCGCCGCGGGTGAGACCGAGCTCAACGTTACCCTGGTCTACACGGACCCCATGGGCACGGTGGGAGCGGCCTACGCGCGAGTGAATGACCTGTCGCTGCGGGTCACCTCTCCCTCGGGCGTGGTGTACTGGGGCAACAACGGCCTCACCGCGAGCAACGTCTCGACCTCGGGAGGCACCTCCAACACCGTCGACACGGTCGAGAACGTCTTCCTGGCGAACCCCGCGGCCGGCATCTGGAAGGTCGAGGTGCTGGGTGACGAGATCGTCCAGGACGCGCGCGTCGAGACGACCGCGGTGGACGCCGACTACGGCCTCGTGGTGAACGGCGGACTCATCCAGCCATAGCCACACGGCCGGACGGGCACTCCGGACAACCGGGGCGCCCGTCCCTCCCGGTGTGTGTCCCGGCCGGGTGGTTCAGAGCGGCTGCACCGAGTCGAGGATCGCCAGGTTGCGCGCCAGGGTCTGCTCGAGATGAGCCAGCGGCGACCTGGTGTCGATGCACAGGAGGGTCGTGCTGTAGGTGCGCACCTCGCGAATGCGCACGGTCGGGTAGGTTTCTCGGGTGCCGTAACGCATGACCCGTGCGCCGGCGTAGCGGGTCAGGTCCGGATGATCGATGGTCGTTTCGACGCCGAAGCCCTGAAGGTTGGCCTCGGCCAGCTCCTCCAGCTCCGCCGGGTCCACGTCGCGGACGATCTGCAGGAGAAACTGGTTGCGACAGGGATTCTTCGACTGCTCCAGCCAACCGATAGCCGGCGCCGTGAACGTCACCGCATCGGCCACTTCGCGCGTGATCTGCCAGGTTTCCGGAAGCTGGAAGCGAAACCCCTGCGCCTCGACTGCACGCAGCGGCACCTCGTAAGACGCTGCCAGCGCACGCAATGCCGGCAAGCCCGGCTCGGCGATCTGGGTGATGGAGGCGTTCCGGGTTCTGGCCAGCTTGTCGTCGAGCCGTTGCAGGGTCGCCACGTCCAGCGGGGCCTGATTGAGGAAGAAGCGCATACAGTCGTACTCGACCCAGTCGAAACCGTCATCCAGGTGTCGCAGCGCCAGCGGCGCCGCGTCGGCGTACCAGCGATGCGCGATGGCCTCCAGCGCCAGGCTGCCCAGGCGCCGCATGTGCGGCGAAGCCTGAGCGAACAACTGGCGGATCAGGGCGAAATCCTGCTCGTCCTCCACAGCGTCGGCCAGCGCCTGGCCGACACGCAACTGCTCGGCGAAATCGACAATGCCGTCGCCTTCCGCCAGCGCCTCCTCGAACCAGCCGATGCGGCTGTTCATGCCCTCCGCTTGCCTGGACATCACCCGCTCCTATGGAGAAAGCCCATGGGACACCTCTTCAACCCCATGAAGGTCGCGCCACTCGCTGAATGAACGCAAGCGCGCTCCGCCGCTTTTCGTGGGCATGCCCTGCATCAGGCCCTTGAACATGGCTGGCCGCTTAATCTGGTATTTTAACTAATTCTTGAATCCATTCCAGGGCGCTGTCTTCCGAATCCACCGCAAGTACGTCTCCGCCAACAACGCTGGCGGCTCCTCCGTGGCGGCCACCGGCGCCTCGGCGCGTGAGTGGGAGACGCTCACCCTGGGCATCTCCACCTCTGGCGGCGGCTCCAGCGGCAACATCCTGGCGGACCTGGGTGTGTCCGACGTCGCGAGCATCAGCAGCGCCGCCGGCATCCGGCTCGACAGCTCCACGTTGGATCCGAACGCCGTCGGTCTCTACACCGTGCCCTGAGATGCGGGAGGGCCACCAGATCGGGGCGAGCTCAGCGCCGGTGGGAGACTGCCTGGCATGGGGGGCCCCGAGGGCTTGCCAGGAGGTGGAAGGAGCTGCCAGGGAGCGTCGGCGTCGAGGGAAACCCACAAGGGCCGCGGAAGAGCTGGGCGCGCCTGGGGGAGGAATGGCCTTCCGGGACGCGCATGTTGCGCCTTTGTGGGGAGCAGTTGGCCGCGGCGCACACCACCACCATCCTGTTGCAGGCGCGCGTGGGGTCTTCCACCAGGAGAAAGGAATGACGCTCCAGTTGCAAGACCACCCCGTGCCGCTCTTCCGATTCATTCCGTGGAAGCCAAACTCCGGACTGGGGCATAAGCCCTGGATCGCCCTCGGCGATCGTGGGTCCGGTCAAACAGCACATGGCTGGGGAGGCGAGCATCCGAGCGCACCGGGTCCAAGAAGCCCGCTGTCGCGGCGCATGGGGAGCGAGGAGCATGAGCAGCACCACCACGCTTGACGGCCGTCCCGCCACCATCCTGATCGTGGATGACACCCCTGCCAACCTGGGCGTGGCGGTCGATCATCTGGAACTCATGGGCTATCGGGTGCTGGTCGCCCAGGATGGTGAAGAGGCATTGGAGCGGGCCGAGCACATGCGACCCGACATCATCCTTCTGGATGTGGTGATGCCGGGACTGGACGGCTTGGAGACCTGCCGGCGCTTGAAGAAGGCGGAAGGCACCCGCGAAATCCCGGTCATCTTCATGACCTGTCTTTCGGACGCGGCCGACAAACTCTCGGCGTTCGAGGCGGGGGGCGTCGATTTCGTCACCAAGCCGTTCCAGATCGAGGAGCTGATCGCCCGGACCCGGGTGCATCTGGCCCTGCGCGAGGCGCAAAAACAGCTCGAAGCCAAGAACGCGCAACTGCAGCAGGAGATCGCGACGCGCCGGGAAAAAGAGGCGGCACTGCGGCGCATCCAGGATGAGCTGGAGCAACGGGTGCAGGAGCGCACGGCCGCGCTGGCCAACACGAACACCACCCTGAAGGCGGAGATCTCCGATCGCCAACGAGTGGAAGAGGCTTTGCGTGAGAGTCAGCGCCTGCTTCAAGCCATCATCGACAACTCGACAGCGGTGATCTCCGTCAAGGACGTCGAGGGCCGCTATCTGTTGACCAACCGCCGCTTCCTGATGCTGTTTCACCTCACCCGGGAGTCGGTCCTCGGCAAGACCGATTACGATTTGTTCCCCAGGGTGAACGCCAACGCATTTCGCGCTTTCGACCAGCGGGTGATGACAGCCAGGAAGGCGCTAGAGGCAGAGGAGCTCATGCCACAGGACGACGGGCTCCACACCTACATTTCGATCAAATGCCCGCTCCAGGATGAATCGGGGCGGCCCTATGCGATCTGTGGAATCTCGACGGACATCAGCGAGCGCAAGCGGATAGAGGAGGAGCGGGAGGTGCTCCTGGCCAGTGAGCGGACGGCGCGGGGGGAAGTCGAGCGCACCAGCCGGATGAAGGACGAGTTCCTGACGACGCTGAGCCACGAGCTGCGGACGCCTCTGACCTCCATTCTCGGGTGGGCGCAGTTGATCCTCTCCCGCCACACCTTGACCCAGGACTTGCGTCGAGGGCTCGAGACGATCGCGCGAAATGCGCGGGCACAGGCCCAGCTCATCGACGATCTGCTGGACATGTCACGCATCGTCTCCGGCCGGCTGCGCCTGGACGTGCGGGCGGTCAGTCCGGCGTCGGTGCTCGAAGCGGTGGTGGAGTCACTGAAACCGGCGGCGGACGCGAAAGCCATCCGGTTGGAACAGGAGCTCGACCCGGCAGTCGGGCAGTTCCTGGCGGATCCAAATCGCCTTCAGCAGATCGCCTGGAATCTGGTGAGCAACGCGATCAAGTTCACGCCGCAAGGCGGACGGGTGAAGGTTGCGCTGAGCCAACAGGGCCCGAACGTGCAGCTCACGGTGAGCGACACGGGGATCGGGATCGAGCCAGACTTCCTGCCGCACGTGTTCGAGCCGTTCCGGCAGGCGGACGCTTCGAGCACGCGGCGGCACGGTGGGCTGGGAATGGGTCTGGCAATCGTGCTGTGCCTGGTGGAGCTGCACGGGGGAACGGTGGAGGTGGCCAGCGAGGGGAAGGACCAGGGTGCGAGCTTCACGGTGAAGTTGCCCAGAAAAGCCTTCCCTACCGCCGCCAGGGCCAGCAGGACACCCGCGACGCACCGGCGCCGGGCCTCCTCGGATCTCAGCGGCAAGCTCGTGGATCTGGAGAGCGTGCGGGTGCTGGTGGTGGACGACGAGCCCGACACCCGGGAGCTGATTGGGCTGGTCCTCGCGGAGCACCATGCCGAGGTGCGAACGGTGGGCTCTGCGGCGGAGGCGTTGGCGGAGCTCGCCCGGTTCCGGCCGATGGTGCTGGTGAGCGACATCGGCATGCCGGAGGAGGATGGGTACTCGCTGATCCAGAAGGTACGGCGGCTGCCGCGGGATCAAGGCGGGGTCGTGCCAGCACTGGCGTTGACGGCGTTCGCACGCGCCGAGGATCGGACACGGGCGATCCTGGAGGGATACCAGATGCACCTGGCCAAGCCGGTGGAGCCCCTGGAGTTGATGACCTATGTGGCGAGCCTGGCCGGCCGTACCTATCGCGAAGCGATGCCGAGTGCATGAGCCTGGAGCAGGACCACTCCTCCATCCTCGGGAGAAATGAGGCGTGACATGAGCCGCAAGATGAGGTGGCTGGGGGGACTGCTCGCGTTGTTCGTGTTGTCTGCTTGGAGCGAGGACCAGGAACCATCGAAGCTGGGTCCATCGGACGCATCCGTGGTCAAGATGGGCGATATCGTTCCACCCCGGGTGGCGCAACCGTGCAAGCCTGACAGGTGCCCATTCGCCGGCCAGAGTGTGACGGTGTTGGCGGTCAACAGCCGACTGATCGGTGCGCCTTTGTCGGAATTGAAGGAGGAATTCGAGGCCGCCACAGGCGCCAGGCTCAACATCATTTTCATGCCACACGAAGAGCTGTTCGCCAATTTGATTTCCGACATGACCAACCGCACTGGCAAATACGACGCGGCCATCGCCGGTGCCTGGTGGCTGGGCGAACTGGTGGCGCAGGACTTCGTCATCCCCTACGACAAGTATTACAACGATCCGCGCTTCCCGAAATGGGACATCGACGAGGTGTTGCCGGGCCCCCGCGGTCTGCTCTCCTACGGCGGCAAGAAGTACATGGTCGCCAATGACCACGATGGACAGGTCATGTACTACCGCCGTGATCTGTTCGCGGACCCAGGGCACCAGGCCGCCTTCAAGCAGAAGTATGGCTATGCGCTCGCCGTGCCAAAGACCTGGGAACAGTTCCGGGATGTGGCCGAATACTTCAACGGCCGCGATCTCAACGGCGATGGTGTGCCTGACAGCGGCCTGACGATGGCCCTGAAGCCCGGGGCGCAGGGCATGTTTCACTTCATGTCGTTGTCGGCGCCGTTCGTGATCGGTCCGGACAACCCCCGGCTGTACTGGTTCGATCCGAAGACCATGAAGCCGCTGATCGAGAGCCCCGGCCACGTGCAGGCGCTCAAGGTGCTGGTCGACCTGGTCCAGTTCGGTCCCAAGGAGATGCTGACATGGGATTTGGGGAAGAGCTGGGACCACTTTCTGGAGGGACACGCCGCACTCACCTTCTCCTGGGGTGATCTGGGCGCGCTGGCACAGCAGGAGGGCAGCAAGATCAAGGGCAAGATCGGCTCCGCTCCCCTTCCAGGCACCCATGGCTACTACAACATCGCGCAACACAAGTGGGTCAAGACCGGGCAGCCAAACCTGGTGGGCAACACCACCGGCGGCTCGTGGGCGGGTGTCATCTCCAAGTACTCGAAGGCGCCGGAGGCGACCTACTACCTGCTGGCGCTGATGGCGAGCAAGGAGAAGTCCCAGGTCTACGCGGCGCGCGGCTGGGATGGCATCGACCCGGGCCGCCGCTTCCACTTCCTGCCACCCAATGGCAGCGGGAAGCTCGACACGTATCTGAAGGCGGGCTGGAACGAGGCGGACATCCGCGACTACCTGCAAGCCTACTCTGACAACTTCGGCAACCGGCTGCAGTTGCCCTATCTGCGCATTCCCGGTGCCTACAGCTATTGGCAGGCGCTCGATGGGCACCTGGCGGAGGCCGAGAGCGGCCAGTTGAGCCCGGAAGCGGCCTTGAAGGCCGCCGCCGTCGACTTCGAGGAAATCACCCTCCGGCTCGGCCGCGAGCGGCAGCGGCGCGCCTACCGGGTTTCGCTGGGGTTCTGACATGCGCACGAAGAAGTTCTTCGTGCCAGCCACACGCCACTCGAAGCCCCTGGGCATCGGACGCAAGCTCACGCTCGGCTTCGGCACGCTGGCCGCTGTCACGCTGCTGGTCGTGACGCTGGCGTTCGTTGCCGGGCGCAGTGCCACCGAAGACATCAACCTCACCGAGGGCGTACGAGGGCCGGCGTCGCTGGCCTCCGCGCAGGCGCAAGCCAGCCTGTTGCGCATGCAACTGCACGTGCGCGGCTACCTGGTGCTGTCCGATCCGCTGGACATCGAGCAATACCACCTGGCGAGAAAGTCCTTCGAAAACAGTCTTGCCTCACTGCAAGCGATGTCCGTCACCTGGCCCGACGAAGAAGCGCGGTGGGTGTCCGAGCTGACCGAGACCTATGCGCGCTGGGTCAAGCTCCCGCAGCACCTGTTCGAGCTGCATGACAACCCGCTCAAGAACCGGCCCGCGCTACGGCTCGCCCGGGTCGACATTCAAGCGCTGCGAATCCAGATCATGGAACAGGTCGATACCCTGATCGATCTCCAGAAGGCACGTGGCGCCTCGCCGCAGAACCGGGAGCTGCTGGCCGACATGCTGGGCTTCCAGACCTCGTTCGATGCGATGGCGACCAACCTCATGGCCTACGGCGCCTCGGGGGAACTCAGTTTCAAACTGGCCTACGGGCCGCAACTGGCGACCAACGCGACGATCTGGAATGAGCTGTCCAGCAAGCGCCACCTGCTGTCCGCCGCGCAGCGGGCCGGACTCGATGCCATCGCTCAGGACCGGGCCGGCTTCGCGGATCTGGCGCTGCAGATCGTCAGCATTCTCGGTGGGGAACACGCGTACGAGGACCTGTACTTGTACCGCACCCAGGTCACGCCACAGGCGGATATCCTGCTCGGCCTGCTGGGGAAGGTGACCGAACGGCAGCAGGCCCAGTTGCAGACGGATCTGGCGCGAGCGCGCAACAGCCTCGCCGAGGCGCGCCTGCAAACCGTGGCGGGCGGGCTGGTGGCCGTCATCTTCAGCTTCGCCATGGCCTTTCTGTTCCGGCGCAACATCGTCGGTCCGGTGCACCGCCTGACTGGCGTGGCGGAACAGGTGGCAGCGGGCAACCTGTCTGCGCGCGCCACGGTCGAATCGAGCGACGAGATCGGCGTGCTCGCCATCAGCATCAACATCATGACGCAACGCCTGGCCGAGACCATCGGCCACCTGGAAAGGGTCTTCGCCGAGGCGCAGCGCGCAAAGGATGCGGCCGAAACGGCCAACCGCGCCAAGAGCACGTTTCTGGCCCACATGAGCCACGAATTGCGCACGCCGCTGAACGGCATCCTGGGCTACGCGCAGATCCTGCGCCGGGACAAGACGCTGGGTGAGCGGGAGCTCGCGGGTCTGAACGTGATCCAACAGAGCGGCGAGCATCTGCTGACACTGATCAACGACATCCTGGACTTCGCCAAGATTGAAGCGGGCAAGCTGGAGCTCTACGTCACGGACCTCCAGCTCGCCCGTTTCCTGCGCACCATCACCGAGATGATCAGCGTCAAGGCGGCGCAGAAGGGCCTGGACTTCAGCTGTGACATGGCACCGGACCTGCCAGGCTGGGTGCGGGCCGACGAGAAGCGATTGCGACAGGTGCTGCTCAACCTGTTATCCAATGCGGTCAAGTTCACCGATAGCGGCCAGGTGCAGCTGCGGGTGAGCTTCGCGCCACCCAGCCGGATACGCTTCGAGGTGCGGGATACCGGCATCGGCATCCACGAGGACCAACTGAGCATCCTGTTCCAGCCATTCGAACAGGTGGGCGAGGCGCGGCGCCGGCAAGGGGGAACAGGCCTGGGGTTGGCCATCAGCCGGCAGTTCGTGCGGCTGATGGGCTCGGATATCCAGGTCGAGAGCCGGCTCGGCCAGGGCAGCACCTTCTGGTTTGAACTGGAGCTACCCGTGGTGAATGCCGAGATGACCGCGGCACCGCCGGACGGCGTCGTGACTGGCTACCATGGGCCGGCCAAGAAGGTCCTGGTGGTGGACGACGTGGCCGAGAACCGGGCGGTGGTGGTCGAGCTGCTGGCCCGGCTCGGCTTCGAGATGACGGAAGCGGAGAACGGCCGCGAGGGGTTGGACAAGGCACGAGCCCTCCAACCGGACCTGATCCTGATGGACACCATGATGCCAGTGATGGACGGCCTGGAGGCCACGTACTGGATTCGCCAGCTGCCGCATGGACGGGAGGTACCGATTGTCGCCATCTCCGCCAGCGCCGCGCAGGAGGATCGAGACAGGAGCCTGGAGGCTGGCGTCAACGCATTCATCGCCAAGCCCATCGATCACAGGGTGCTGCTGCAGGAAGTGGGTGCCTGCCTGGGATTGAGCTGGACATACGAAACACCCCGGGAGCAACCCGCCCCGCAGGAAGACAACGCCCAACCCCTGCTTCCCCCACCCCAGGAGCAGCTGGCGGTGCTCCACGAGCTCGCCCTGGCCGGCAGCATGCGGGACATCCTCCACTGGGCGACGCAGCTCACGAACCTCGGTGCGCAGTATGGCCCGTTCGCCACCAAGGTCAGCCAACTGGCACGGGGATATCAGTCCAAAGCCATTCTCGGGCTCGTGGAGAGTCACCTGACGGACGGCGGCCGCCGGGGGAAGGGCGCGACCAGCACGTGAGCGGGCAGGAGGGAAGACGCGCTCGACTCGAGCGGCCTCGTCCGTCCCGCTCTCATCGCAGGGGGCGCCGGAACTCGCGCCGCGCGGCCTCCACGGACACCCGGAACGCGCAGGTCTCGACATGGTCGTTGACGAGCCCCATCGACTGCATGAAGGCATACATCGTCGTCGGCCCGACGAAGGTCCATCCCCGAGCCTTGAGCTCCTTCGAGAGCGCCTTCGACTCGGCGGACATCGTCAGCGTCTTCAGGACCTCGGGGGTCATCCGGGCCGGGCGCGTGCCCGGATCGGGCTCGAAGCGCCAGAGGAACGCCGCCAGCGAGCCCACCTCGTCGACGAGCTCGCACGCGAGCCTCGCGTTGTGGACGGTGGACTCAATCTTCCCCCGGTGCCGGATGATGCCGGCGTCCCCGAGCAAGCGCTCGACGTCCTTCTGGGTGAAGCGCGCCACGCGCTCGAAGTCGAATCCCACGAAGGCCCGCCGGAAGGCCTCCCGCTTGCGGAGGATGGTCAGCCAGCTCAGCCCGGACTGGAAGCCCTCGAGACACAGCTTCTCGAAGAGCCGGTGGTCTTCCGTCACCGGCCGGCCCCACTCGAGGTCGTGGTACACCGCGAGCTCCGGAGATGATCCACACCAGGAACAGCGCGGCTTCTCGTCGAGCCCCGTGAGGACCTTCTCAGCCGATGGCGACATGGCTCACCTCCTCCGCGAAAAACGGTCGTTTTCCTAATACCGCGGCGAGGTATCGGCAAACGCATGAATGATTTTGCGCTGGGCCCGCCGCGGGGA
Source organism: Vitiosangium sp. GDMCC 1.1324 (assembly GCF_003044305.1). Classification (GTDB taxonomy): domain Bacteria; phylum Myxococcota; class Myxococcia; order Myxococcales; family Myxococcaceae; genus Archangium. The sequence continues at coordinate 21,582 of NZ_PZOX01000029.1, forward strand.
TAGGGAGACGGTCCTCGTATGTCAGTGACCGCGGAGCTACTCGAAACCGTCCGGGGGGAAGCGCGCCCGGATACCTGGTCTGCCGGCATGAACCTGGCCCGAGCGGGCGCCGTCTCGGTGCAGTCCGTCGGAGAGGAAGAGGCCGTGCTGCGGGTGCGCATCGCCGGCCGGCCAGCCCCCGTGACCACCGTGCTCTATCCGGAGGACGATGTCTGGGAGTGCGACTGCCGCGGCCGGGTAGACCCCTGCGAGCACGTGGTGGCGGCGGCCATCATCCTCCACCACTCGGTGTCCCAGCGCTCCCCCACTCAGCGTGCCTCCGCACCGCGCCCACCCACGCCCACCCGGCCCGCGCCCACCCAGGCCTCCGCAGCCCAGGCCAGCCCTCGCCCGGGTGCCAGTGCCGCGCCGAAGCCGGAGCGCATGGTGTACCGCTTCAAGCGCGTGGACGGAGGGATCCAGCTCGAGCGTCTGCTTGTGCGTCCGGACAACACCGCGCGGCTCCTGGCGCGCAGCCTGGCGTCGCTGCTGACGAATCCCGTGGAGGCGGCCCGGATCCAGGTGGAGCCGTGCGACCTGCTCGCGGACAAGCTGCTGCTGAAGCCCACGCGAGGCCCCCTTCCGCCCGAGCGGCTCGACGCGCTCCTGCGTGTGCTGGAGCCCGCGCGCACCGTGCTCTTCGACGGCATCCTGGTGTCCGTCTCGAGCGAGCCCCTCCTCCCACGCGTCTCCGTGGAGGACCGCGGCGAGCAGACGGTGCTCAAGGTGGAGAAGGACCCGCGCGTCACCGAGGTGGTGAGCCCCGGGGTGGTGGTCTGCGGAGGCACGCTCTGCCGGCTCGGCGAGCAGGCCCTCACCGGCGCGCGGCTGGAGCACCTGCCGCAGGAGCGCGTCTTCCCGCCCGAGCAGATGGGAGATCTCACCGGGAAGGTGCTGCCGGACTTCGCGCGGCGCATGCCGGTGGACGTGAAGAGCCAGCGGCTGCCGCCCATCGATCGCACGCTCAAGCCGCGCATCTCCCTGGAGCTCAACCAACTGGACTCCGGCCTCTCGGTGCTGCCCACGCTGGTGTACGGCTCTCCGCCGTCGGTGCGCATCGACAACGGGCGCATGGTGTACCTGAAGGGCGCGGTGCCCGTGCGCGACGAGCCCGCTGAGCAGAAGCTCATCCACCAGCTGCGCGACGATCTGAACATGATGCCCGGCCGGCGCGTCACGGTGCAGGGCCCGGAGGCGGTGCAGCTCGCCGACAAGCTGCGGCGCTGGCGCGGAGGCCTCACCGGGGACGCGGCGCGCGTGGTGAGCCCCAACGTCCAGCTACGCCCCACCCTCTCTGTGGATGCGGGTGCCACGCCGTCCGGTGTGCCACACGTGGGTTTCTCGCTCGACTTCCAGGTGGAGGGGGCGGAGCCGGGCGTGCCGCGCTCGGTGGACGCGGGCGCGGTGATACGCGCGTGGGAGGAGGGTCTGGGCCTGGTGCCATTGGAGGGTGGCGGGTGGGCACCCTTGCCCACCGCATGGCTGAAGACGCATGGCCAGCGCGTGTCGGATCTGCTGGCGGCGCGAGGGAAGGACGGACGGCTCGCCAACCACGCCATCCCTCAGCTCACCGGGCTGTGCGACGCGCTGGAGCACCCTTCCCCGCCCGGGCTCGAGCGGCTGGCGCCTCTGGTGCAGGGCTTCGAGAAGCTGCCGGAGGTACAGCTGCCCCAGGATCTCACCGCGACGCCGCGTCCCTACCAGATACAGGGCATCAGCTGGCTCACCTTCCTGAGGCAGGCGGGCCTCGGCGGCGTGCTCGCGGACGACATGGGTCTGGGCAAGACGCTGCAGACCATCTGCACACTGGGGCCGGGCACGCTGGTGGTGGCACCGACGAGCGTGCTCCCCAACTGGGAAGCGGAGGTGAAGCGCTTCCGTCCCTCGCTGAAGGTCTCCGTCTACCATGGCCCCGGCCGCACCCTGGACGAGACGGCCGACGTGACGCTCACCACCTACGCACTGCTGCGCCTGGACGCGGAGCTCCTCGGGGCCAAGGCATGGGACACGGTGGTGCTGGACGAGGCCCAGGCCATCAAGAACCCGGACAGCCAGGTGGCACGCGCGGCGTACGGGCTCCAGGCCGCCTTCCGGGTGGCCCTGAGCGGTACCCCCATCGAGAACCGGCTCGAGGAGCTCTGGAGCCTGATGCACTTCACCAACCGGGGGCTGCTCGGAGGGCGCAAGGAGTTCGAGGAGCGGTGGTCGCGGCCCGTGTCGGACAACCAGAAGGGAGCGGCCGAGCAGCTGCGCGCGCGCATCCGACCCTTCGTACTGCGCAGGCTCAAGCGGGACGTGGCGCCGGAGCTTCCGCCGCGCACCGAGTCCGTGCGCCACGTCACCCTCACCGAGCGGGAGCGCGCCGTCTATGACGCGGTGTACGCCGCCACGCGCGAGGAGGTGGTGTCCCAGCTCGAGGAAGGCGGCAGCGTGCTGAAGGCGCTGGAGGCGCTGCTGCGGCTGCGTCAGGCGGCGTGCCACCCCGCCCTCGTGCCCGGACAGCAGGCGAACACGTCCTCCAAGGTGGAGGCGCTGCTCGAGGCGCTCGGCACCGCGGTGGAGGACGGGCACAAGGCGCTCGTCTTCTCGCAGTGGACGTCCATGCTGGATCTCATCGAGCCGGCCCTGAAGGGGGCGGGCATCGGGTTCATCCGGCTGGATGGTGGCACGAGCAACCGCGGCGCCGTGGCCGAGTCCTTCCAGGATCCGAAGGGTCCCCCCGTGATGTTGATCTCCCTCAAGGCGGGCGCCACGGGGCTCAACCTCACGGCGGCGGACCACGTCTTCCTGGTGGACCCGTGGTGGAACCCGTCCGTGGAGGCCCAGGCCGCGGATCGCGCGCACCGCATCGGCCAGCAGCGGCCGGTGATGGTGTACCGGCTGGTGTCGCGAGGCACGGTGGAGGAGAAGATCCTCACCCTACAGGAGAAGAAGCGCGCTCTCTTCGAGTCCGCGCTCGGCGGCGCCTCCGGGGCCGCGGCCATCACGCGGGCGGACCTCATGCAATTGCTCGACTGAGCTGCAGCATCGCTAATCACAAACACGAGGGAACCCACTCCTTCTCGGCGTCCTTGCGAGGACAATCAGGAGAAGGACATGAACAGGAAACGAAGCACCGAGGTACAGCGTCTGCCCATGCTGGAGATGACGCCCGAGCCCGTCTGGCCGCAGACCAGCCAGGCGTCACAAATGCCTTTCCCCATCAATACGGCAAGGGACCGCCGGAGAAGAGCCGTCCTCGGGACGCTGGTGGGGTGTCTCTGCGTGCTCGTGGCGGCTCCGGCATGGGCCTTCGATGACGCGGCGGCGGATCGAGCCCTCCAGTCCGCCCAGCAGAAGTTGCGCGCCACGGCCACGAACCCACAGATACCAACGACGCAGTACCCCAAGGCCACGACCAACGGCCCGTGGAGACTCGTCCCCAACACCGCCAACATCGACTGGGTGCAAGGCTTCTTCCCGGGCCAGCTCTGGCTCATGTACGAGCAGGGGCGGGATCCCTTCTGGAGCACCAAGGCGGACGCCTGGACGCGCAACCTGGAGCTCCAGAAGAGCAACCCCGACATCCGTCAAATCACCCATGACCTGGGCTTCAAGTTCATGACCAGCTTCGGGCAGGCGTACCGCCTGACGGGGGATGACTACTACCGGCAGGTGATGTTGACGGCGGCGGGCTCACTGGCCAGACGCTTCAACCCCACCGTGGGCGTCATCGATTGCTGCGACTGGAATGACGGGACCTGGCATGTGCCCATGGTCACGGACACGATGGCCGACCTGGAGTTGCTCTTCTGGGCGTCCCGCAATGGAGGAGATCCCGCCTGGAACGACATGGCGCTCCGTCATGCCCTGAAGACCGCGGCGGACATGGTCCGCGCGGACGGTGGCACCTTCCACGTGGTGGATTACAGCACCTCGGGCGCCATCCTCTCCCGGGGCACGTACCAGGGGTTCTCCAACAGTTCCACCTGGGCCCGAGGGCAGGCCTGGGCCATCTACGGCTTCACCACGGCCTACCGGTACACGCAAGACCCGCGCATGCTCCAGGCCGCGCAGAAGGTCACCGACTACTACCTGGCCCGGCTGCCCGCGGACTCCGTCCCCAACTGGGACTTCAACGCACCCGCGGACCAGCAGCAGAAGGACTCCTCGGCCGCCGCCATCGTCGCCTCGGCGCTCCAGGAGTTGAGCAGGTATGTCAGCGACCCGGCCGTGGCCCTGCGCTACCGGAACGCGGCCCTGGCGATGCTCGACAGCCTCGCGTCCCCGGCCTACCTGGCCCCGGCCACCGGTGGCGGTCCCGGCATCCTCCTGCATGGCGTGGCGTTCTACAGGACGGCCATCGAGCCGCAGGGAGAGGACATCGACAAGAGCCTCATCTACGGGGACCACTACTTCGTCGAAGCGGTGAGCCGCTTCAAGCTGTGGAACCAGAGCGGGTGGCTCTCGACGCTCGGCTTCCCCGGGAGCCTGCATGACCTGGGGCCCAGCAACACCGGGGTGCGGATCGTCGAGTTCGACATCACGCCGCTCAGCAAGCCCGTCGACGGCGTCGTCGGCTACGCGGACACCTCCACCAACGTCACCGCCTACTCCAGCGTGGCCATGAGCATCCGCCTGAACCCGAGCGGCTTCTTCGACGTGCGCCGGGGCGGGGACTATGCCGCGCTCGCCAGCGTGCCCTACCAGGCCAACACCACCTACCACGTGCGCATGAGCACGGACCTCGGCGCCAAGACGTACAGCGTCTGGGTGACGCCTCCGGGTGGCAGCGAGGTGCTCGTGGCCGACCGCTTCGCCTTCCGCTCCGATGCGCCCCCGACCGATGACCTCGGCAAGGTGGCACTCAAGAGTGGCCACTTCGACAACGAGTTCCGGGTCCGGAACCACACCGTGCGGGCCGCGACAGCCACCGCCTCGAGCGCGAGCACGCTGACGGGGCCACCACGAGCGGTGCAGAAGCCGTAGGGATGACACCAACGCCCGGGCCTTCGAGCTGACCCCGCGGACCGGGCGCCGCGAGAACGACCTCGAGACACCTCAGAGATTCCGCTCGCGCAGCGCCTGGAAGAGCGAGACGTAGAAGGCCTCGGCGTCGAAGCGGGAGGACCAGCCAATCTGGGCCCAGTGGTCCGCTTCGATGGTGCCCAGCACCTCGCCCCACTTCTGCGAGTCGGCGGGCACCACGCCATCATTGGGCCCCACACTCCGCGTCAGGTACAGGTACGAAGGCAGGAGGATGGGATTGAGTGCCCGGATGCTCCTCGGGAAGGCACCGACGTAGCTGGCGTATCTGACGCCCGGCGCGTCCGGCACGGCGCGGTTGAACTCCGCCATCTTCGTGGTGGTCAGGTCGTAGAAGGCGCCCGTGCTCACCGCGAGCGCCTCACACACCCGCTTGAGGCCGAGCGCATCGCCCAACACCTTCGTGCCCATGTCCGCCAGTGGCGTGCCCTGGTGCGGGGTACCAATGGTGATGAGCGAGGCCACGCGCGAGGCCAACCCCAGGTGCGCGATGGCATAGCGCGCGTCCAGGCCACCCATGCTGTGGGCGATGATGTTCACCCGCTTCGCATCCAGGCTGCGCACGGCCTGGGCGAGCGCCTCGGCACGCTCGGCCACCGAGCCGGTGGGTGGCACCTTCACCACGTACACATCCGAGCCCAGCTGGCGCAGCCGCTCGGGGACGCCTCGGAAGTACTGGTGCCGGCTCTGGCCCAGCTTGAGCTCGTCGAAGCCGAGCAGTCCGTGGACCAGCACCACCGGATGGCGCAGGCCCCGCACCGCACGGCGGACTCGGAGCGTGCGCAGGTACCGGAACCCGAGCACCCCCACGCCCCCCAACACAACCAGGGCGAGCACCACCCACAGGAGCATGAGCGACATACCCGGCAAGCATGGCCGGGATGCCCTCGCTCCATCAAGTCATGCGGACAGGAGTCTCCTCAGTGGGAGGGAGTCGTCCATGTCGGACTCACGCATGCGCCTGCGCGTGCCCATCCTTCACACCCGACAGACGCAACAGCCACTTCCGCGGTATCCGATACTGGCGGCGGACGATCACATCCAACAGGTCATACACCCTCCCGGGAATCCGGCCCAATCCCTCCAGGGCCTGCTCGAGTGCTTCCAGGGATTGATCGATCTCCGCCTCGGTGACGGTGAGCGGCGGGTAGAAGCGCAGCACGGGGTGCGGGGCCGTCTCGTTCATCGAATGTCCGACGTGGACCCCCCGCTTGCCGAGCGCCATGGTGATCGCCGTCTCCACCGCGGGATTCCGCACGCGGAGGCCTGTCATCAGGCCTGTCCCTGGCACGTCCAGGATGAGCTTCGGGTACTTGCGAGCCATCCGCTCCAGCCCGCTCCGGAGCCGCTGGCCGAGGAACGCGGCGCGCTCGGGCAGTTGGTTGTCACGAATGAACTCGATGGAAGCCAACGCCGCCGCACACGCATAGGGCGAGCCCCCCGAGTCGCTCGACAGGTAGCGCGGCGGCAGGCCCTCGATGCGCTCAAGCCGCTCCACCACGGAGTCCTGCATGACCGCGAGGGCGATGGCCGCGTGGCCGCCGGTAATCCCCTTGGAGAGCAGCATGATGTCTGGCTCGACCCCATCGTACTCGATGGCGAACATCTTTCCGGCTCGGCCGAAACCGGTCTGGACCTCGTCCACCACCAGCAGGCTCTGGGTCCGCCGGCACAGGGACTCCACCTCCTTGAGGTAGCCCGGGGGCGGCACGGTGATGAAGGGGCCTCCGAGGATGGGCTCCAGGAAGACCGCCGCCACGCCATCTCCCACGGCCCGGCGCATGGCCTCGATGTCGCCATAGGGAACGAACTCCACCTCCGCCATCAGCGGCAGGAACGGGGAGCGGTGCCCCTGCTGGCCAAGGATGTTGAGCGCGCCCAGGGTCTTGCCATGGTACGAGTTGATCGCCGCGATCACCTTCCGGCGTGGCGCGTTGCAGGCCAGGGCGGCGCGCAGCGCCATCTCCGAGGACTCCGCGCCGGAGTTGGCGAAGAACACCCGGTTCAACCCACCCGGTAACATGTCCGTCACCACTTCCATCAACTCGGCGGCAACCGGGTTGGCGACGCCAAAGGGTGCACTCGCGAGCCGGTCCATCTGCTCCAACACCCTGCGCCGCACATATGGATTGCAATGGCCGATCACGAACACGCCGTAACTGCACGCGAAGTCGAGATAGCGCCGGCCCTCCTCGTCCACCACCGTGCAGCCTTCCGCGTGACTCTCGATGGTCCGGTGTGTGACGTGGAAGAAGGTCGCGGCGGTTGGATTCCAATACCTGCCACAGGCATCAATGACTTGACTCCGGTCCATCATTCCATCTCCAGGGAGGCCGTTAGGATATCTAGCGCTCCGCCAAGCTCCGTGGCGGAGACCAACAGCGGTGGCCGCATGTGCAACCAGCCATCCGCCGCATGCCGCAGCAGCAGGCCCCGCTCCAGCGCGCTCCGGCGCACGGCCTCCGCCCGCTCGGTTGATTCGAATTCAAGGGCGGCCAGGGAGCCGAGGACCTGCACCTGCCGGATGCGTTCCGGATGACGGGCCCGCAGCCCCTCCAATGCGAGGGTCAAGGTGCGCCCATGCTGCGCGTGGCGCTCCGCCAACCGCTCCTCCACGAGCGTTTCGAGCACGGCCAGCGCCGCCGCGCAGCTCGCCGGGTTGGCGCCCGTAGTGCTGCCATGCAGGGTGGGATTGCGCCGGTCGTACACCGCCGAGTTGATCGGCACCCGGGTCACATAGGCTCCCACCGGGATGATTCCTCCCCCCAGCGCCCCGCCGAGGACCAGCACGTCCGGTACCACGCCCGAGTGCTCCACGGCGAACTCGCGGCCCGTGCGGCCCAGGGCTGTCTGGATTTCATTGATGATCATCAGCGTGCCGGTTTCATCGCAGCGCTGGCGGAGGGCCCGCAGGTACTCCGCGGGCGTCAGTTGCACACCCCGGGCAAGAGACACGGGCTCCAGCAGCACCGCGGCGGTGCTGTCATCCACCGCGTGCAGCATCGCCTGAAGGTCACCGAATGGCACACGCACGGGAACGAACGGCAGGTGCCGCAGGTAGGACTCGCCAATCCCAGCCAGGTAGAGACCATGGCTCAGGGTGCCGAAGTCACAGCCCTCGACGACCACCAGATTGCGCCGGTGCGGTGCATACCCCTTGGTGAGCTTCAGCGACGAGTCCAACGCCTCCTCGCCCGAGTTGCACACATAGGAGACCTGGAGCTCACCCGGTGCCATCTCCGCCAGGCGTTGAACCAGCATCGCGAGTGGACGGCTGATGAGGATCCGGCTGGAGAGGGGTGCCTTCTCTATCTGCGCGGCAACCGCCTCGCGCACTCGCGGGTGACCGTAGCCGAACCCGCCACTGGCGAAATCGAGCAGCAGCCGATCGCCGGCGCAGTGCAGGGTCGCGCCCTCGGCCGACATCACCACCTCGTCCACCAGGTCCACGAGCAAGGCTGGAGGCGCATGCCTCCGGTATCGATGCAATACTTCCTGTGAGGATTCTGCCTGCATGGCCTATTCCTTGTCGTTCAGCGGCGGGGCCCTGGCTACCGGGCTTCGAGCACTTCCTTCTCGAACTCCCGGAAGCCGTCCTCCACCCCGATGGTGATGTCCTTGAACTCGATCAACCCCTCGGAGAACAACCTGCTCTCGCGCAGCTCCTCGATGAGGAAGTAGTACTGCTTGAGGTCCTCCGTCTCGAGAATCACGAAGTCCGAGCAGCGGGTGGAAAAGGCCTCCGCATCGTAGAAGCGGGGTTGGACGGTGTTCGCGTATTTGGCGAAGATCGGCTGCAGGTGCTCGCGCTCGAACGCCCCCCGCTCCTTCCAGCTCTTCTGCAGCCACTCGGTAGCAAACGTGTACGTCAGCACGATGGTGTATTTCATTGTGTCCTCACGGGTTGATGTGAACTGCTTCGTCTCGGCTCTGCTGTCTGTCTTGGTTCTGCTGTTCGTCCTGGCTCTGCTGCAGGAAGGCCCAGATTGCGTCGCGCCGCGGTCGGCCGGTCAGGGTGAACAGGCGTTGGTACATCTCCGGCGTGGCCGGGTAGATGTGGAGCACCTCGACCCGCTCCACCTCCGACAGGTGCTCCCGGCCGAACGCCTCGAGTTGCGGCGCCACGTGAGCGGGAGACACCCCAGGGTCCACCAGGAAGAAGCCATGCAGGGCCTCCAGCCCGTCACCGAAGACGACGGCCCTTTCGATACCAGACACGCCCTGGTACCGGGCCTCCACCCACTCCGGGGAGACGTTGCGGCCGTGGGCGGTGATGATCACGTTCTTCTTCCGGCCCCGGATGCTGATGAAGCCCTCGGCATCGATCTCCGCGATGTCGCCCGTGCTCAACCACCCCTTGTCATCGAGCCGGCAGGATGAGGGATCCCTCGTGGTGTAGCCGGCGAACAACGAGCGCCCACGGATGAGCAGTTCCCCATCTGGCGCGAGCTTCACTTCGACATGCTCGAGCGGCCTGCCCACGGTGCCGGGCTTGTTGTGACCGGGCGTGTTCAACGCCACCACCGAGCTGTTCTCGCTCAGACCGTAGCCCTCGTAGACGTCGAGGCCGAACGCCGCGAGCGCCCGCAACATCTCAGGAGGAGTCGGTGCCCCTCCGCAGGTGAGGAATGGAGCCTCCGGCCGTCCGAAGAGCCCCCTGCACAGCTCGGTGCGCTCCAGGCCCTCCATTCCCTGGCAGAAGGACAGAAGCGCCGCCACCATGGAGGGCGTCAGGGTCAGGCAGGAAGGCCGAGCGATTGGAAGGAATGGCATCATGGCCTTGGGGACGCCACCCGCCTCCCCCAGCAACGGCTTGCCACGCGGTAGGAAGACCGTGGTGCCACCCGCCAGAAGTGCCAGGTAGAGGGCGGAGACCTGCTCGATGAGCAGACTCAGGGGAACGAGTGAGAGGGAGCGGGAATGGGTGCCCGGAGGAATCACGCGCCGGAGCGAGGTCAGCAGGGACTCCAGGCCGCCTGACCGGATCATCACTCCCTTGGGAGCACTCGTCGTTCCCGAGGTGTGGATGATCTTGGCAATCCATTCCCCGGTCCGGGTCTGCGGGAGAGGGGGCGGCCGAGAGCACGCCAGGAGCTCAGCCATGTCCACCCGCAATACCCGGCGCACGACGGGGTTGCCCTGGGGCCACCACTGCATCAACCGCCGCTCTCCCTCGGCGTCCACCAGACAGAGCTCGGTGTGCTCGAGCAGGCTCCGGGCCTGGGCCGCCGAGAACGCCAGGGGCACGGGGACTTCAGAGACGCCGAGCGAGAGCAGGGAGAGATCCGCCACCACCCACTCCGGCGTATTCGCCGCCAGCACGCCGACTCGGGCCGGCTGCCCGGCTGCCTGGAGGCGTGCCGCCAGCACCGCGATGGCATGGAGGAGCTCGCGGCCGCGGTAGCTCTCGGCGGGGCGCTCCTCCGAGGCCAGCACCTCCAACACCGTCCTGTCGGGCTCGGAGCGGAAGCCGGCGAGAATTTCGTCAATGAAGCTCATGTAGCCGTCCCTGGCGGCCCATGGCCGCGGGCATGGTTGTTCAGGTGGATGGGTGAGGAGCCGGGAATGAGACGAAGGCTTCCGCTAGACAAGCGACCATGACCCTCCGGACCGTCACGCTCGCGGCTCCCGAAATTCACAAGACAGAGCGCCACTGGCCCGCGTTGTGACGTTTTCCGCGCATGGGGAATGCGCCAGGTCTCTCGAAGGGAGGGACGGACATGAGCCTGCCTGCCCATGAGACCGCCGGCACCGCGGAGTCTCCCAGAGCCCGCATCACATCCTCCTCCGACACACTCCCTCCTCGGAGTGCTTGAAGCGGGAGGCTTCATCGATGGTGGATCTGGCTCGTAAGAACTTATTGCATGATCGACTGCGATTCTTCACCACTGTCCTGGGCGTGGCTTTCGCCGTGCTACTGGTGTTCGTCCAGATCGGCCTGTTCTCGGGCCTTCTACGGAATGCCACGGTCACCATCGAGAACATGAATGCCGATCTCTGGGTGACGTCGCGCAACACGCCCAACATCGACTTCGCGCACACGTATCCGGAGTCCCTGCTGTACCGGGTGCGCGCCATCCCCGGGGTGGCCCGCGCCGACAACCTCATCGTCTCCTATATGGACATCCAGCTCCCCAACGGAGTGTCGGAGGAGATGCTCGTCTACGCCATGAAGGACTTCAAGGAGTGGAACTTCCCCTGGCACGTGGTGGAAGGCGCACCCGAGGACCTGCGGCGCGGCAACTATGTCTTCATGGACGACTCGGCCACGCAGCGCTTCGGCCCCTTCTCGACGGGCGAGTACCGCGAATTCGTGGGCAAGCGGCTGAAGATCATCGGGCGTACCCGCGACGCCCTCTCGTTCACCACCACGCCCATCGCATTCCTCGACTATGACCTGGCACAGCGGTTGGCACCCGAGGAGCTGGGCAGATCCACCACGTATACGGTGATCAAGCTGAAGCCCGGCGCGGACGTGGAACAGGTGCGCGCACAACTGCAGAAGGAATTGCCCTACAACGACGTCCACACGGGCAGCGAGTGGGCGAAGATCTCTCGCAACTACTGGGTCACCAGCACCGGCCTCGGATTCAACATGATCCTGACGGTCTTCCTCGGGTGCCTGGTGGGTGTGGTGGTGGTGGCTCAGACGCTCTACACCTCGACGATGGAGCACCTCCGGGAGTTCGGCACCCTCAAGGCCATTGGCGGTAGCAACCGCGTCATCTACGGAATCCTGGCGCGGCAGGCCCTCATCTCCGCGGTGGTGGGCTTCGTGCTCGGTTTTGGACCCGCCCTGCTGGCGCGCAGGCTGGTGGCGAACGTGGGATTCCATCTCATGCTCACGCCCCCGCTCATCGTTGCGACCTTCGTGGGAACGGTGCTCCTGTGTCTGGCCGCCGCCATGCTCTCGTTCCACAAGGTGGCCCGAATCGATCCCGCACTGGTGTTCCGGACCTAGAGGAGACAGACATCATGGCCATACTCGAAGCCCAGAATCTCACCAAGACGTTCAAGGAAGGCCGCGAGACCGTGGAGGTGCTGCGGGGAATCTCCATGTCGCTCGAGCGCGGGGAGATCGTCGTGCTCGAGGGCCCCTCCGGCTCGGGCAAGACCACGTTGCTGTCCATCCTCGGGTGCATCCTCACCCCCACCGGAGGACGGTTGGTGGTGGATGGCAAGGAGCTCGATGCGCGGCGGCCCGAGTCGCTCCCCGGAATCCGCAAACGCTCGGTGGGCTTCGTCTTCCAGCAATACAACCTCTTCCCCGCGCTGACAGCACTGGAGAACGTCGTGTTCGCCCTCAACATCAAGGGGTTCGACGACAAGGCGGCCATCGAGGAGGCGCAACGGGTGCTGCGCGCGGTGGGGCTGGAAGAGCGCCAGAACTTCCTCCCCAGGGACCTGTCTGGAGGGCAGAAGCAGCGCGTGGCCCTGGCCCGAGCACTGGCAGGCCAGGCCCCCATCCTCCTGGCCGATGAGCCCACGGCCAACCTGGACTCCGAAGTGGGAGGCCAGGTGCTGCGAATCTTCAACGACCTGGCGCGGCAGGAGGAGCGTGCCCTGCTCATCGTGACGCATGACCCCAAGGTCCGGACCATCGCGGATCGCATCCTCCACATCTCTGACGGCCATTTGATGGATTGAGGTAGACACAACATGAGAAAGCCAAGACTGACGAAAATCCTCCTGGTGGTGGCGGGTATCGCCGCGGTGCTGGTGCTGGTGCTGCAGATGCGCCGGCCGGCCGAGTCCGCCGAGCCCGCGACTCCAAAACCCGTGACGGACAGTTCCCGCGAAACCCATGCGGAGGGACGCGTGATGACCTACCCGGGGGCACTCGTCACGGTGGGCACGGAGGTGGCGGGAAGGCTGGAGGAGGTGCGGGTGGACGAGAAACAGACCGTGCGCAAGGGCGAGGTGGTGGCGGTGCTGGACTCGAGCGAAGAGCGCGCCGCGCTGGGTGAGTCCCGGGCGCTCGCCGCCGAGGCCGCGGCCCAGCTCCGGCTGGCGACAGCCGAGCTGGCGCGCTACGAACCCTTGCAAGCGGCAGGTGTGGCGACGAAGCAGACCCTGGATCGCTACCGCAGTGACCGGGAGGTGGCCCTGGCACGCCTCGAGGTCGCTCAGGCCCGGGTGCGTCAGCTCGAAAGCCGTATCTCCCGCTCCCGCATTCTGTCGCCGATCAACGGCGTGGTCATCTCCCGCGTGGCGCAACCGGGAGAGAGCGTGGCCGAGCAGACACCGCTGCTGACGATTGCCGACCTGAGCCGGCTGCGGGTGGAGGCGGAGGTGGACGAGTACGACGCGGGCCGGGTGGTGCTCGGCGCTCCGGTACGAATCGAGGCGGAGGGCTACCCTGGCAAGTCCTGGCGGGGAGTGATCGAGGAGATCCCCGACGCCGTGGGAGGCCGCTACCTCAAGCCCGATGAACCCGGACGCCCCGTGGACACGCGCGTGCTGCGGGTCAAGGTGGCACTCGCCGAGCCCACTCCGCTCAAGTTGGAGCAGCGGGTCGATGTCACCTTCCCGCCTGCCTCCTCAGACGCCCCCGAGGCCGCCGCCAGCGCGGAAAAATAGAAGGTGCGTGGCCGCCTCACAATGGCGGCCACCTCGCTCAATTAATGCTGAGGGTCGCGAAATACAAAGCAATGCGTTCCAAGTGCCCGGCCTGTTCCCCAGAACAGGCCGCCCCAGCGGGATGCTGACACCGAGCCAGCGTGCCCACTTCTGGAACAACCCAAACACAGCCTCCCTCAGGAGAAACCCCTATGGACATCAGGATCATCCGCCGCGACACAGACGAATGGGCTCAAGTGATCTCGCTGGCGCAAAGGAAATACAAGCGCGCCTTCGAGGCGAGTGTCGAGCCCACGCCCGATTGTTTCGTGGCGTGCTACGCTCGGCGCGAGCCGGCCGCCGGGCCAGAGCTCCTGGCGTGCGTGGGACTCACCTTTGGCGCCTCCGGCAAGTTCTTCGCCGAGCAATACCTGGACGAGCCCATCGAGCAGATCCTCGCCGCGGCGGAGCAGCAGCCCGTGAGCCGGGAGAGCATCGTGGAGGTCGGAACACTGGCCTCGGTGGGGCAGAGCGCTGGCACCGAGCTGCTCCGCATCCTCCCCATGCTGCTCTGGTGCATGAAGATGCGGTACGTCCTCTGCACCGCCACCCGGCAACTGCGGATGCTCTTCGACGCCCTGGGGTACCCCTTCGAGTCGGTCGTCGCCGCCAGCGTCACGCGGCTGGATGACGAGGAGGCTCGCGAGAAATGGGGCCGCTACTACGAGAACCAGCCGGAGACCGGCTTCGTCAAGCTGGAGCTGCTGACCGGCCACATCTCCGAGAACGTCCTGCGCTACCAGTTCTCTCGCATGGCGCGGAAGACGCCTCCCCAGCCGCAACCGCAGCCGCAGGAAGCCGCCTGACATCACAGCCCGAGACAACACAGGAAATCCCCAGACATGTACGGACCCGACATGACCCGCTATGGCAGTGGACACGGAGTGCTCATCCAGGCGCCGGAAGGTGAATCGCTGGACACCCTGACGAAGGACGGTGTGCTTGCCTCGCTCGAGGAGGCGGGCTTCATCCTATTCCGCCAGTTCAACACCCACCTGGATGCGTTCTCCCACTTCGTGAAGCGCATGAGCAGCCGCATCTCGCTGGACCCGGCGCGCCAGTTCCACGGGTCGGTGGCCCAGAAGGTGGACGCGGGTTTCGACGCGGTGGGGTTGCATTGCGAGAACGGCAACAGCCCGTTCCTCCCGGACCTGTGCTGGTTCTACTGCGAGAAGGCAGCCAGTGCGGGCTCGCAGACCACGGTGTGTGATGGCTACCGGGTGTGGAATGCACTCTCTCCCGCCACCCGGGAGCTCTTCCTCGCGCAGCCCATCGTGTACAGCCGCCGGGTCGCGGAGGCCCGGTGGAAGAGCTTCGTGTTCCACCTGCTCGAAGGCCGCAAGCCGTTGGAGGACATCGAGCTGGGTGATCTGCTGGCGCTGGTGCGGAACAGCACCCAGACCCGCATCGAGCCCGAGGCGGATGGCGCCATCCATTACGCCTTCCAGGTACCGGCGGTGCATGGGACCCTGTTCTCGGAGCAGAAGTCCTTCGCCAACAGCATCCTGGGCCCCTCCTTCAATTACGAGCGGCCTCGCATCACCTTCGCCGACGGCTCGAGCATCCCGGACGAAGTGCAGGAGGAGATCCGCGTCACCACCGAGACCCTCACCGAGGACATCGGCTGGCAGGACGGTGACGTGGTGCTGATCGACAACACCCGGGTGATGCACGGCCGGCGCGCCATCCAGGACCCTCACCGGACCATCTACAACGCGCTGAGCTACCTCTAGGCATTACGCACGAGCCCCCTACCCCCACGGAGATACACCATGCGGTCCAAACTGAGCCTCATCCACGAGAACGCCCACCTGAACACCTTCCACCCCAATCAACTGAACTGGCCGAAGGTGAGCGGCACCGAGGAGTTGGATTTCGTGTCGATGATGGCCTTTGGAGAGACCCGGCACCACGAGAAGGCCATCGCCTATCTCACCAAGGAGTTCGCCCAGCTGGCGGAGATCGAACGGCACGTGTCGGCGGTAATGGCCATCGTGATGGCCGAATTGCAAGCGGATGGCCATCCGCTGGCCGAGGGCTTCGAGCTGCACAACGCCCTGTCGAACTTCGCAGCCGAGGAGCTGAACCACGCCAACATGTTCTACCGCTACGTGCGGCTGCTGTCCGGGCGCGACTTCAGGTACCCGGACAACCTGTTCACCGAGCGGGTGGGCCTCTACGAGGGCTCCGACTCGCCGCTCGTGAAGCTGGCCGCGCTGTGCTGCTCGGCCTACATCGGCGAGTCCGTCATCACCGTGTTCGAGCACCGCACCCAGGCGTACGATCCCGAGCGGAAGTTCTTCCTGAGCCAGATGCTGTATGCGCACGGCCTGGATGAGGCCCGCCACATCAAGACCGACCACTACGTGTTCGACTATGTGATTCCCTCGCTCTCCGTCCAGGAGACGCGCCGCATGCGGCAGATCCTGGACGCCACCGAGACGCTCAATACCGAGCTGGCCGGGCGCTTCGAGCGCTTCACCAAGGCGCAGTTCGGGATCGACTACACCGAGGGAAACCTCGGACACTCGACGCAGTTGCTGTTGACCCGGATGTTCCGCCAGAAGGTGTTCGGGGGCAGCGAAATCCACAAGGTGGACGAGGTGTTGAACGAAGCCGATCGGGAGCTCATCCAGGCCTTCGCCCACGCCCAGGTCGTCCACCCGTAAGACAAACACGGTCATGGCTGGCCCGCGAAGGGTCAGCCTCTCCTTCCAATCATCAATCGAGCAGGGAAAAGCCATGCAACTCGAAGGCGTGAAAGAAGTCGTGGCAAGCAGTGACCAGGCGGCGGGCCGTACTGGCAAACGGGCACTCCTGGCGTCCGTGCTGGTGGGGTTGTTCCTGGCGGCAATGGATAGCACCGTGGTGGGGACGCTGTTGCCCGCCATCAAGGCGGAGATGCAGGATGTAACGCTGTACCCCTGGCTGTTGTCGGGCTTCATCCTGGCCTCCGTGCTGGCAACTCCCGTGGTCGGCCGGGCCGCGGACGTGTTCGGCCAGAGGCGGACGCTGGTGGCGGTGCTCGGCATCTTCCTGGTGGGCTCACTCGCGGTCTGCATCTCGAGCAGCATGACCAGCCTGGTCTTCGCGCGCGCGCTGCAGGGCGTGGGAGCGGGAGGCGTCTCGGTGATGACCTACATCACCGTCGGCAAGCTCTATTCCGAGCGCGAGCGCGGCAAGATGCAGGGCATGTTGAGCATGGTCTGGGGACTGGCGGCGGTCATTGGCCCGCTCGTCGGCGCGCTCGTGTACCAGAAGTTCGGCTGGCGCATGGTCTTCGCCCTCAACATCCCGCTGTCGTTCATCGCGATGGCGCTGGTGTGGTCGATCAGGTCCACCGACCAGGAGCGAGGACAGAAGGCGGAGGGCGGGGTCGATGCCCGGGTGATGGCGCTCTTCTCGGTGACGCTCGCCAGCCTGTTGATCCTCATTCTGCAGCCCAGCGTCGGGCTCTCCCCGGGCGTGAGTTTCGGGCTCGGCGCGGCCATGCTCATCGGGCTGGGGTTGTCGGTGGTGTACCTGCGCAAGTGGCCGGAGAAGAGCCTGTTGCCGGTGGAGTTCTTCACCCGCCGTGACTACGTGCTCGCCGCCTTGCTGACGGTCGTCGCGAGCATCGCCCTGTATGCCTCGGTCACGTTGCTGCCGCTCTACCTGCGGGCCACCCTGAGCACCAGCACCGTGAGCAGCGGGCTCATCGTGATGGTCGCCGCCCTGGGCTGGGTGGTGGGCTCGGCCATCTGTGGCGCCAGCCTCGTGCGGACGGGTTACAAGGCCACCGCGTTGCTCGGAACGATCCTGCTGGCGGCTGGCACCGGCGTGCTCGCCCTCGGCGGGGGCCCGCTCCCCGTGTTCGCGGCCGCCCAGGCGCTGATCGGGTTGGGCATCGGCTTCGTGGCCACCACCACGCTGGTGTTCGTGCAGAACATCTCGCCACTGCCACGGCTGGGGGCCTACACCTCGGCGGTCCACCTGTTCCGCAACATCGGTGCCGCGCTCGGCATCAACACCGTGGCGGCCATCCAGATCTTCTCCTTCAAGCGGTTGCAGCTCTCCAACCCCGGCATCGCCTATCAGGGGTCGTTCAAGTGGAGCTTCATCGCGCTGTTCGCCGCCGCCGCCGCCGCGGTGGTGGCCGCCCTCTGGATGCCACGGCGGGTCTCGCGCACCGCGTGAGGACGGTGTTCCAGCCCCCTCCAGGCTGGACGCCATCGCCTCTTGAGAGCCTACCCGGGTCGGGTAGGCTCTCGCGTCTCATGCAAGCGCATTCCCTCTCGTCGAAGCTGCTGGCGCTCGCGTTCGGTGCCAGCGCGGTTCTCGGTTGTAAGTCCAACGGAAACACCTCTCCCCCGCCTCCGCCTTCGGACACGCTGCACGTTCCGTCTCCGGACTGGCGGGATCAGATCATCTACTTCGTCATGACGGATCGCTTCGCCAATGGCGATCCGGGCAACGACAACCAGGGCGCTGGCGAGTTCGATCCCGCTGACGGAGCGAAGTACAGCGGCGGTGACCTGAAGGGCATCGAGAGCAAGCTGGACTACATCCAGGGCCTGGGCGCCACGGCCATCTGGCTCACCCCGCCCGTCGCCAACCAGTGGTGGGATCCGCTCGTCAACTACGGCGGGTATCACGGCTACTGGGCGCTCGACTTCACCCGGGTGGACGCCCACCAAGGCACGGTGGAGGACTACCAGCACCTGTCGCGAGCCCTGCACGGGCGCGGCATGTACCTGATCCAGGACATCGTCCTCAACCACATGGCCAACTGCTTCCGCTACACGCGCTATGACCCGGCGGATGTGTCGGCCAACGTGGTGCTCAACACCGGCGCCAGACCCGCGTGTGGCCCCACCCAGGCCCCCTTCAACCTGTGGGATCCCACCCGGGCCGAGCACCGCGAGTCCCACATCTTCCACTGGACGCCGAGCATCGTGGACTACGCGAACCGGGACCAGGAGCTCGGCTGGCAACTCTCCGACCTGGATGACCTGAACACCGAGAACCCCGCCGTCATCGCGGCCCTCAAGGACAGCTACAACTATTGGATCCGCGAGGTGGGCGTGGACGGCTTCCGCGTGGACACCGTCTTCTACGTGCCCCCGGCCACCGTCCGGGACTTCCTCCACTCCACCGACCCGGACCATCCGGGCGTCCTCGAGGCGGCCCGGAGCAAGGGGAAGGATGGATTCCTCGCCTTTGGTGAGGGGTTCGCCTTCGACAAGCCCTTCGAGGACAAGCTGTCGCGCAAGGTGGCCCTGTATATGAAGGACCCGGACACCGGTGAGGATCGGCTGCCGGGGATGCTCGACTTCCCCCTGTACGGCACCGTCGGGGACGTCTTCGCCCGGGGCGGCCCCACGTCGCAGCTCGCGTACCGGATGGAGCGCCGGGCGGCACTGTTCGCGCGGCCGCACCTGATGCCCATGTTCCTGGACAACCATGACGTGGATCGCTTCCTGTCGGGAGGCTCGAGGGCCGCGCTCCAGCAGGGGCTCCTGTTCATGATGACGGTGCCCGGCATCCCCGTCCTCTACTACGGCACCGAGCAGGGCTTCACCGAGCAGCGCGGCGCCATGTTCGCACAGGGCTACCGCTCGGGCGGGAAGGACCACTTCGACACCGAGGCGCCTCTGTATGCCTTCATCCGCGAGCTGACCACGCTACGCAAGACGCATCCGGTGTTCCGCCACGGCACGCCCACGGTGCTGCGGCAGAACGACGCCCGGAGCGGTGTCTTCGCCTACGCGATGGGGGACGGAGCGGACATGGCCTTCGTCATCTTCAACACCTCGGACGAGGACACGCTGCTGGACAACCTGCAGACGGGGCTGCCCGAGGGCAGCGGGCTGAAGCTGCTCGCCAGTCTGGACTCCGGCGCCGGCAATGCCACCGTGGGGCGCGGAGGACGGCTCTCCCTGAAGCTGCCCGCACGCGCCGCACGCGTCTTCATGCCCGATGGGACGACGACCGCGCTTCCGCCGGAGACCGCTCGCATCACCCTGTCCACCGCCAGTGGCGACACGGTGGCGGGCGACTTCGAGCTCGCGGGCACCGCCACCGGGGTGTCCTCCTTCCAGGTGGTGGTGGACGGGGCGCTCGGCACGGCGCAACAGGTGGCGGTGAATCCGGACGGTTCCTGGCGCACCCTCATCTCCGTGGGCAGCATGGTGGACCCCAACATCCAACACTCGCTCGTGGCCTGGAACGAGGAGGCCCGGGTGTTGTCCGACACGCTGAAGTTCCGGGTCGACCGCGCATTCAAGGACCTGGTCACCCATGAGGATCCGTCCGGCGATGACGTCGGCCCCGAGGGGCGCTACCACTACCCCACGGACACCTCGTGGGGAGACAACCACCAGGGTGATCTGCGCCGCGTCGTGGTCCAGGGCTCGGGGACGGTGCTGAAGCTGGCCCTCCAGACGGCCCACGTCACCACGGTGTGGAACCCGCAGAACGGTTTCGACCATGTGGCCTTCACCATCTTCGTCGACGTGCCCGGCCGCACGGGACTCACCGTCATGCCGCAGCAGAACGCCTCCCTCCCCGCCGGCATGGATTGGGACTACCGCATCCGGGTCCACGGCTGGTCCAACGCCCTCTTCGACACGCGCGGTGCCTCGGCCACCCAAGACGGAACTCCCGTCTCGCCCGCCGCCGCCGTCGAGGTGGACGCGGCCTCGAACACCGTCTTCCTCACGCTCCCGGGCCAGCTGTTCAGCGGCATGACGAACCTCCACGGCGTCAAGGTGTATGTCACCACCTGGGACTACGACGGCGGCTACCGCCCACTCGTCCCCTCGGCCGAGCAATGGAAGTTCTGGGGCGGTGATGGGACGTCGGACCCGCTGGTGCTCGACGACACCCCGGTGCTCACCATCCCCTGAGGTCCGCCTCCCAGGCGAGCAAGCCGTCGCGTGGTGACAGAGTGGAGCGCCAAATCCACGCTCGTCGTGATAACGCGTCCTGCATGATGGACATCCCGGGCCATACGTTGCGCGGATCGCTCCGCGCGACGGGCGCCAACCAGCTCTTCCACGCCATCTGTGACCTGGACAACCGGCCCGTCATCATCAAGACGCCCGCGCTCGCCTCACCCGGACCCCGCGAGTGGGAGCGTTATCGCCGGGAGCACGGCATCCTGCAGTTGCTCCAGAGCGTGGGAGGCGTCCCCAAGGTCCATGGCTGCGAGCTCGTCCACGATCGCCCGCTCCTCCTCTTCGAGGAGGTGGAGGGCGAGCCCTTGTCGAAGCTCGTGGGCCAGCGGCTCGAGGTCTCCCGGTTCCTCACGTTGGCCATCTCCCTGACATCGACACTCGGGGAGATCCACCGGCGTGGCGTCATCCACAAAGACCTCAAACCTTCCAACATCCTCCTCAGGCCCACGGGAGAGGGGTGCATCGTCGATTTCGGCTCGGCGACCCTGCACTGGGTCGAACATGTGGACTCGGCGGCGCCCCAGCTCATCGAGGGGACGCTGGCCTATATGTCCCCCGAGCAGACCGGGCGCATGAACCGGGCCGTGGACTCCCGCACGGATCTCTATTCACTGGGAGTGACCTTCTACGAGCTCCTGACGGGCACCCTGCCCTTCCGGGCGCGGGATGCGCTCGGGTGGTTCCACGCGCACATGGCCTTTCGTCCGCGGCCCCCGCACGAGCTCGTCCCGTCGCTCCCGCCCGTCCTGTCCGCCATGGTCATGAAGCTCCTGGCCAAGGTCGCCGAGGAGCGCTACCAGGGAGCGGATGGACTGAGGGCGGACCTCGAGCGGTGCCGCGACGACCTGCTCCGGGGCATGAGCGAGGTGTTCCCGCTGGGCGAGCAGGACTTTCCCAGCCGCTTCCAGATGCCCCAGCGGCTGCATGGGCGAGAAGTGCCCATCGCCACCTTGTTCGAGAGCTTCGAGCGGACGGCGCGGGGCGGGCGTCCGGAGCTCGTCCTGGTCAGCGGCTACTCCGGCATCGGCAAGTCGTCGGTCATCCACGAGCTGAACCGGCCCGTGGTGGAGCGGCGCGGCTTCTTCCTGCGCGGCAAGTTCGAGCAATTCCAGCGGGACATTCCCTACGCCACGCTGGCCCAGGCCATCCGCGGACTGGTGCAACACCTGCTGTCGGGCACCGATAGGGAGCTCGCAACGTGGCGTGAGCGGCTGAACAAGGCGTGGGGGACTCATGGGCAGGTCCTCGTGGACCTGGTCCCCCCGTTGGAGCTGGTCGTGGGCAAGCAGCCGCCCATCCAGGAACTGCCCCCCTCCGACGCGCAGAAACGCCTCCACCGGGTCTTCCAGCAGTTCCTCGGCGCCATCTCCACCTCCGAGCACCCGCTCGTCCTGTTCCTCGATGATCTGCAATGGGCCGACCTGGCCAGCCTGCGGCTCCTCCAGAACCTGCTCTCCAGCGCGGAGATGACGCCGGTGCTGCTGGTGGGGGCCTATCGCGACAACGAGGTCAGCCCGTCACACCCGCTGATGCTGATGCTGGAAGAGGTTCGCCAGGCGGGCGCGCGGGTCACCGACATCCGGCTCGAGCCACTGAGCCTCACGCAGCTCCAGCGGCTCGTCGCCGAGGCGCTCCCGGGCGCGAGCCCCGACGTCGTCGAGCCCCTCTCTGCCCTGGTGCTCGAGAAGACGGGGGGCAATCCCTTCTTCCTCATCCAGCTGATGGTGACGCTGAATCAGGACGGGCTGCTGACGCGCACGTCGGACGGACGGTGGCGGTGGGATGCCTCCGGTGTCCGGGCGAAGGGGTACTCGGACAACGTCGTCGACTTCATGGTGGGCAGGTTGCGCCAGCTCCCCCAGGGGACACAGCACCTGCTGCGCCTGTCGGCATGCATGGGCAACGTCTTCCCGCTCCCGATGCTGGCCATCATCTCCGGCATGGAGCCCCACGAGGTGGTGCAGAACCTCGAGCCGGCGCTCCAGGAAGGCATGCTGGCGCGCGGGAGCCAGGAGCAGTTCCGCTTCCTCCATGATCGCATCCAGCAGGCGGCGCAGGCCCTCATTCCCGAGGAGGAGCGCAAGGCCGTCCACCTGCGCATCGGCCGTCTGCTGCTGGAGAGCCTGTCCCCGGAGCAGGTGCGCGAGAAGCTCTTCGACATCGTGGGGCAGCTCAACGCCGGGGCGGAGCTGATCGACGCGCCCGAGGAGCGCCTGCGCGTCGCGCGGTTGAATGCCGAGGCCGGCTGGAAGGCGAAGAGCTCCACCGCGCACCGCTCGGCCATCGCCTGGTTCTCGGCGGCCTTCGAGCTCATCCCGGGAGACCCCTGGACGACGGACCCCACGCTCGCCTTCAAGCTGCTCCTGGATCAGGCGACCAGCGAGTTCATGGACGGCAATGCCGCCCAGACGCGCCGCCTGGTGCACATCCTCCTCACGCGGACACGGACGCCCACGGACATCGCGGCCGTCTACCGTCTCAAGAGCGATCTCCACCTCGCCGCCGGGGAGATCCAGGACGCCGTCAACTGTCTCCTCGAGGGCCTGGAGCTGCTGGGCATGCCGATGTCGCCGCATCCCTCCTGGGAGGAGGTGGTGGCAGCCCACAACGAGGTCTGGACTCTCATCGGGGAGCGTTCCATCGAGAGCCTCGTCGAGCTGCCCCTGGTGACGGATCCGCACCTGAAGGCGGTGCTCAGCGTCCTGGGCTCCCTCTTCACGCCGGCGTACTTCACCGACAACAACCTGCTCATCCTCCATCTTGCCCGGCTGGTGGCCCTGAGCCTGCGGCACGGCAACAGCGATGCGGCCGTGTATGGGTATTCCTGGTACGGCGTGGTGCTGGGACATGCCTTCAAGAAGTACCGGGAGGGCCATGCCTTCGGAGAGCTCGCCTGCGCGATCGTGGAGCGTCACGACCTCTCCGCTTCGCGGGGCATGGCGCTCTACAGCATGGAGATCATCAACTACTGGACCCAGCCCATCGCCAGCTCCATGGAGCTCATCCGCAGCGCCTTCCACCACGCGCTGCAGTCCGGTGATTTCCAGGTCGCCTGCTACTGCTGCAACCACATCGTCACCAACAGCATCTCCCTGGGTCATCACCTGGATGATGTCCATGCGGAGTCGGTCGCCCGCTTCGACTTCGCCCGCAAGGCCGGCTACCTGGACGTGCACGACGTCATCCTGTGCTCGCAGCGCTACGTCCAGCAACTGCGCGGGCTCACCCATTCGTTCGACACGCTGGACGGCGAGAACTTCCAGGAAGAGGTGTTCGAGGCCGGGCTGACCCCCGAGCGAATGAACACCATGAAGTGCTGGTACTGGATCATCAAGATGCAGGCGCGCTTCATGTGCGGTGCGTACGAGGAGGCACGCCGCGCGGGAGAGAAGGCCGCCGGGCTCGTCTGGGCCTCCCTCGGCCACATCCAGCTGCTGGACTTCCACCTCTACCGCGGGCTGACCCTGGCCGCGTGCGTCCCGGGAGCGGCGCCAGCGGAGAGGGAATTGCTCCTCGAGGACATCCAGCGGCACCAGCAGCAGCTCGCGGAGTGGGCGGGCTACTGCGCCGGGAACTTCCTCGCGCCCGAACGGATGGTGTCCGCGGAGCTGGCCCGGGTGACGGGCCGGGGCGACGACGCGATGCGGGCCTATGAAGACGCCATCCACTCGGCCCGGGAGCACGGCTTCATCCAGAACGTCGCGCTCGCGAGCGAGCTCGCGGCGAACTTCTGGCGCGAGCGGCGCTTCCCGACCATCGCCGAGGCCTATGCGCGCTCGGCCCGGGAGGCGTACCTGCGGTGGGGAGCCCAGGGCAAGGTGCGTCACCTGGAGTCCCGCTGGCCGAACCTCGCGCTCGCGGTGGCCTCGTCGGAGCACGATACGAACACGACGCAGATCGACGCGCTCACCGTGGTGAAGGCCCAGCAGGCCATCTCCGGAGAGATCGTGCTCCAGCGGCTGGCGACCACGCTCATGCAGGTGGCCATCGAGAACGCGGGAGCCCAGCGCGGCGCGCTGTTGCTCGCGCGGGGCGACAAGCTTCCGGTCATGGCCATCTCCGGCGCCTCACCGGGAGACCCCATCCTCCTGCCGGAAGAAGACGCTCCGCAGGAGCTGCCCTGGACCCTCGTCGCCTACGTCAAGCGCACGCGCGAGCACGTGCTCATCGGTGACGCCACGCAAGCCCATCCCTTCGCGGCGGACGAATACCTGGGACGTGGCGGGGCCCGATCGGTGCTCTGCCTTCCGCTGCTGCGCCAGGAAACCTTCTACGGAGTGCTGCACCTGGAGAACAACCTGGCGACCGAGGCCTTCACCCCGGATCGCCTCGCGCTACTCGGGCACATTGCCTCCCAGGCGGCCATCTCCATCGAGAACGCGCGGCTGTACGCCGACGTCCAGCACGCCGAGTCGGCCCTGCGCCGCGCCAACGACGAGCTCGAGGCGCGCGTGGAGGAACGCACCCGGGAGCTCAAGGAGGCCCAGGCCCGTCTGGTGGATACCGCTCGCGAGGTGGGCATGACCGAGATCGCCTCCAACGTGTTGCACAACGTCGGCAATGTCCTCACCAGCGCCGTCGTCAACCTCGAGGTGATGCGCGGGACGGTGGCCACCTCGCGTCTCGGGCGGCTGAAGAAGCTCTCCGCCCTGTTCCAGGAGAACCGCAACCGCCTGGCGGACTTCTTCACGAATGATCCGCGGGGGCTCCAACTGCCCGAGTACTTCTCCGCGCTCACCGAGGAGCTCCTCCGCGAGCAGTCGAGCGTGCGGGATGGCCTATCGGAGATGGGTTGGCACGTCGAGCACATCCGCTCCATCGTCCAGGTGCAGCAGACCTACGCGAAGACCGCGCTCCTCCTCGACGAGTGCGAGCTCTCACAGCTCATCGAGGACTCGCTGCGCATCCAGATGCCAGCGCTCGAGCGCCACGGTGTCTCTGTCACCCGCGAGCTCCACGGCAACCGCAAGGTGCGGGTGGACCGACACAAGGTGCTGCAAATCCTCATCAACCTCATCAGCAACGCCAAATACGCCCTGGATGGAGTCCCCGAGGGACAGCGGCGGATGACCGTGCGGCTGAGCCTCGAGGGGAACGTGGCTCGCATCCAGGTGATGGACAACGGCATGGGAATCCCGGCGGAGATCCGCGAGCGGCTCTTCTCGCACGGCTTCACCACGCGCAAGGATGGCCACGGCTTCGGACTGCACTCCAGCGCGTTGGCCGCGAAGCTGCTGGGAGGCCAGCTCCTGCTGGAGAGCGACGGACCGGGACGCGGCGCCACGGCCACGCTGGTGCTCCCGCTCTCCTAGCTCGGCGGACCCCAGCCTTCTGGAACGGGCCTCAATCCCTATCACCGATCCGTGACTGTGCTTCTAATCCAGCCCCGTGCTTCGCATCCGCTGTTGCCCTCCAGGCAACATCTCATTCACGGAGCGTGGGCCGGGCCACAGAGACCCGGCAAGTAAGTGGACTCCCTGAGGAACCAGGAGGAGCCCACGTGTTACCGTCTCGGGCCACGGGGAGGGCAATGCATTCCTCCTGTGCGTCGGGAGTTCCATCATGAGCACGAGCGCTGGGTCGGGATCGAACGAGGGGGCGCCGCCTGAATGGAAACAGGAGATGGAACAACGGCTGGCCCTGGCAACACCCCAGGACACCGTGCGAGGGATCTTCTTCATCAGCATGCTCGGGGTGGTGCGAGCGCTGGATGACGACGCCGCCGTGGAGCGCTGCCTGGAGGCCTGTGGCGAGCGGAACTTCCTCGAGTTCTTCAACTATCCCGTCAGCATCTTCATCCGATTGACCTACACCGCGGGGCAGGTGCTGAGCACCCGATATGGGAGCTTCGACGAAGCGCTGCGGCAGCTGGGGCGCAGGGCCATGGAGGACTTCCTCGAATCCGCCATGGGCAAGACCTTGAAGCACCTCGCCGGCCAGGACATCCGCAGCCTGGTGAGCAGCATCCAGGGCATCTACCGGATGACGATGAGCTACGGGGAGCGCCTGGTGGTCTGGGAAGGGCCCACCCGGGGCCGGCTCATCCTCAAGCGCAACTTCATCCCCCGCGCCTACCACGAGGGGGGGTTGCGCACCACGCTCGACCGGATGGGTGCCCAGAACGTGAAGGTGGCCGGCCGGCAGACGGGGCCGCTCGACAGCGAGTACGAGTTCTCCTGGGACTGAGCCCCCCTCCCGACACCTGGAACGCCCCTTGCAGAGCAGAGAGTCGTACTCGCGAAGAGGGCATCCACCATGAGCGTCCGGTTGGCACAAGCACAGGCGATGATTTCACGACCGGGCGGCCCGTCGGTCCGTGGCCCCCAGCAGGAGCCCCGGAAGGAGTCCGCGAAGCCAGGAACCGGCAAGTCGTCCTCGGGGGGAGCCTCCTCGGCGGGGGCCTCCTCGGCGAAGTCCGCGTCCGCGGGCAAGAGCGGGGGCGCCCAGGGTGCGCAGCGCCAGGATGGGATGGAGGCCGCGGGAGCCGTTGGAGCGAGGGCGGGTGGATTCGACGGCCTGGCGGACAAGCACGAGCCCCAGGGCCGGAGCCAGCTCGCGCTCATCCGGGGCGAGGCGGCCCCCTCCACGCCCCAGGGCCAGGGGCTCCCGGCGCGCCCGGCGCCCGTGACGGTGGCACCCGACCTGTCCCGGGAGGAGAAGGTGGCGGACCGCGAGGACGCCGCCTCCCGGCGCCAGAGCCTGGAGGACCGGGCGAAGCTGCGCGCCGCCATCGTGGATCGGCTCCTCCACGGCATGAAGGACGTCCACGGCCGGCTGTCCAACTTCCTGAAGAATCCCGGGCGCTTGGGCGTCGTCAACCTGACCCTGGTGCTCAGTGAGAGCTCCATCACCCTGGAGCTGTGGAAGGAGCCGAGCGCCATGCCCGAGCGCCGGGCCCGCATGGCCCAGGTGATGGGCGTCCCGCCGGAGGCGGATGACGCCACGCTGCTGCGGGCGCTGATGGCCGAGGTGCACCAGGCCTTCGTGGAGTTCCAGGCCAGCCGTCCAGGCCGTGAGCTCCGGCAGCAGTACGAGGAGGTGCTCCAGGGCTACGACGCGGCGAACGTGCTGCCCGTCGTCCCCGGCCACGACACCGGCCCCATGCTGGCCGAGCTCGCCCGGGTGGGGATTGCCCACGAGCCGGACTTCTCCCGGTCGCTGCTGGTGGATCCGCGGCTCCTGGCGGTGGGGCTCGGCCCCGAGGAGGGCACGACCACCCAGGTCATGGTCTCCGGCCTGACCGTGTCCCAGCTGGGCACGCTCGTGGCCCACCTGCGCCGCCTCAATCCCCGGCTCACCAACAAGCAGGTGTGCCACCTCCTCCTGCGCGCCTCCACGGACCTGAGGACGACGAGCCGTAAAGCCCTGGGCCAGGCCGAGGTGGACCAGGTGCAGGAGCTGGCGCGCCAGCTCCTGAGGCTCCAGGGCGTCGAGCTGCTCTTCGTCTGAAAGTCCCAGGGGGTGGTGACAACAGTCACCAGAGGGTGACCGCAGTCACCAGATCCGAGGCCCCCGGATGGTGACGGCGGTCACCAGAACCCCCTGATGGAGGGCTTTTGAGGGGGGCACGGGCCTTCTGCGGCCCGAAAGGCCCCAACGGGCCCTGGCACACCTCCTGCTCTACGTCCCTACGTGCCGCGGACTCGTGAGCGTGCACTTCCCCTTCACTCTCGAGGAGCTCCCGTCATGGCTCTGTCGCCCGTCTCGAACTCGCCCCTGTTCAGCCCATCCCAGCTGCGTACCCCCACCGCCGAGCCGGTCTCCGCCCCGACCCAGGGCATGCCGGACCTCCAGGGCACGCAGACGGGCAACTCCCTGGGGCAACTGTTCCAGGCCGATGGCTTCGACTCTCCGATGAGCCCGCAGAAGGCAGGCGGACTGGAGGCGGTGGCGCAAATGCTCTCTCAGCTGGCGCAGGTGCTGGCCGCGTCCGCGAGCATGTTGAGCGGCGAGGGCGGTGCCGGTGGCCAGGGTCTGTCGGGCCAGGAATCGCCGCTGAGCGGCCTGAGCGGTGCCTGCAAGGGAGTCGAGGTGCCTGAGATTGGCGGCGCGGATGGCGGCGTGCCTGAGATTGGCGGCGGGGAAGAGGGCGCACCAGGTCTCGAGGCGGCTCCGCTCACCAGGCAGGAACTGCCGAAGGCGGAAGCGCAGAAGCCGGAAGCGCAGAAGAATGTCTCCAAGCCACAGCAGGCAGCGGCTCCGGCTGGCGGCGGACCAAAGACTGGCAACACGATGACCTTCACCAACGACGGCACCTCGCCGATGACCGTCAAGTTCACGCCGAACGCCGGTGACAAGGAAATCGCGTCCCTGACGCTGAAGCCCGGTGAAACCCTGACACAGCAGTTCCCCGAGGGCTGGTCCGGCAACTTCCGCAGCACGGCTGGCGATGGGACGGCGGCCACGCTCGGTGAGGTCAAGTTCAACGGTGGCAGCAACCAGACGTATTACGACGTGAGCTACATCGAGGGAAACAACGCCGCCATGACCATCCAGCCGGAGGAAGGCGGCCGGCTGTCCGGCACGATGGACGACCTCCTCGGGTCCGCGCCTGACTCGATCAAGGCAAAGAATGCCGATGGCAATGCCTACGGCATCAAGAAGAGCACCACGTCCAACGTCCAGGATCCGGGAGTGGTGGATTACTACCGGAAGCACGTCGGAGCCGACCAGGGCTATGTCATTCCCACCGACGACGCGAGCACTCTGGGCAGCAGCGACACGAACCTGTCCGTCCACCTGAAGAATCTGGATTGAGTTGACAGGAGAGAAGGTGCACGCTCGGCTGCATGAAGGAGTTCTCCCATGCAGCTTGAGCCCTTTCGCGTGCAGCCCACGCTCCTCGAATGGAAGCGTGAGGACTACCTCATCAGCACCCACCCCGCCCTGCTGGACCTGGATGTCATTCATGGGTACCTGACGAGGTCCACCTGGGCCGCGGGCATCCCTCGAGAGACAGTCCAGCGGTCCCTGGCCAATTCCTTCCCCTTCGGGCTCTACAAGAGCGGAAGTCAGATTGGCATGGCGCGCGTCACCACGGACTTCGCGACGTTCGCCTATCTGGCGGACGTGTTCATCCTCGAGGAGTACCGGGGCCAGGGGCTCTCGCGGTGGCTGATGGAAGCGGTCCACGCGCATCCAGACCTGCAGGGCTTCCGCCGCTGGATGCTGGCCACGAGCACCGCGGCCGGCCTCTACCGCAAGGTGGGATGGTCTCCCGCGGCGCGGCCGGAGATCTTCATGGAGATCACCGACCCGGACATCTACAAGCGCCCGAAGCCCACGGGGAACGGCTAATCGAGGGCTCTCACATCGGGCCGGTCGCGGTGCTGATCGGCCCAGCGGGAGAGCTCCGGGGGCAGGCGCCAGCCGAGCGAGAGCATCTGCTCGATCACGGGGAACTTCAGCGCACGCTCGGGCATCGTGGCGAACCAGTGCTCCGCGGCGACGAGCCACATGTCCGCGGCCGACCAGCCACTCCGGGCGATGGTGGGGCGCGAGAGCGCCGAGACGCGCTGGCCCAGTGCATCCAGCGCGCGCTGGATGCGATCCACCGCCTCGGTCTTCACGGCACTCCAGGCCTCGGAGGTGTGAAGCGCGTAGTACCGGGCCCCGATATCAGCGACTCCGTTCTGGGCGACGTCGACGAGCGAGGCGATCTCGAAGACGGCGAGCGCATCCTCGGGCTCCGACGGCCAGAGCCGCGGAGCCGAAGGTTAGGCCCGATCCAGGTAGTGGGAGATCGCGGTCGAGTCCCCGAGGACACGCCCATCCTCCTCGACGAGGACGGGGGTCGTCTTGAGCGGGGAGAGGCGGCGCGACTCCTCGGCGAACTCCGGGTGGACACGCACGTTGCGCAGCTCGACGGTGAGTCCCTTGTGTGCGAGTGCGAGGCGGGTACGGCGGGCGAAGGGTGAGGTCTGGATGTGGAAGAGGATGCGCATCATCAGCCAACGGCGTGAGGGTCAGCGGCTCACGCTTCTCCCATGAGCCGGTCGCGAGCATACGCATCGAACAGCAGCTCAGCCATCGCTATGTTTTCAAGACGTTGAAGGCCCGCCTCCCAACGCGCGGATGATCTCCTCGGCGGTTGTCTCCGGCTTGAGCTCGATGCTGCAGTTGTACCCCTCATCGAAGAGCAAGAAGGGTTGAGCCTCTGGGACGACGGATTGATACCAAAGAGCGAATTCAGCGCAGTCGCGGAGGGCCCCATAGTAGATGATGGCCGACCCCTCTCGATTGAGCGCGCCCAGGACCATTGATTCCTTCATGGGCAGCCGGAACTCCACGGCGTGGTTGTCCTGAGGGTCCGGAATGAGCTTCAGCTTGACTGCGGGCCACTCTGAGGCCAGGAGCTCCACGAACCTTTCGGTCTGAATGCGCCAATCATCCCGGGCCATGAGGAAGTAGTCCATGATGGCGTCTCCGTTCGCAGCTCATGTGCATCTGCAGTCAGGGCCGCACGACGACGCGGCCTGGAACTTCTGCCTCCACCAGCAACGCCTCGAAATACGGTAGGGCTCGGGCCTCATTGGTGATGAGCTCGAGTGCGACAACAGGAGTTGCTGGATCCAGGATCACGGCAGCATAGCGGCGAAGTTGACTGAGCAGTTCGGCGCGAACGATACCTCGAACCTTTTCATTGCACGTCGAGCCTGGAACGTAAGGACTCGTCGCTGGATTATCCACATGCTTGACCTCCAACAGGTGTGCATCGCCTGCGCGGGCACCATCTGCTCGAATCTCCCTGCCCCCGCCCGACACTTCGACTTCATTCGGACCAGCCTGCTTGATTTGGTACTGAGAAGCGGGGGAGTTTTCACGGACAGGATGTTTCTCGGCCTGCTCAATCCATGAAGCGAACGCTTTCGGCTCCACCTGCTTCGGCGCGACAACCCGATCACCACTTGTCGGCCCTGCCGTGGACTGAGAGTGGGCCCCGCCCACTGCCGCAGCCGGCGCAGCCGAGCGCGCTGGAGCCCGTGGTGTACTCACGTCAGAAATAACCACCCCTTCGGGGGTGACGGCGGGTGGCTCAGGTGGAGGTGGCCGGGACTTGGAAACTTTGCTCACCACCTTTTTTGTCAGCACGAAGGCGACTACGTTGACACCCACCTTCGAGATAGCTTGACTCAAGGATAGGGCTGCTGCCTTCAGGTCGTCGTCCGTGCGTGCTGTGAGCGCGCGGTTGGCGAACATCCAGAGCGAGTTGGAAACCTCTCTCGCCTGTATCGCGACCAGAACCACCCCTAACGACACCAGTGCTGCATCCACCGCCTCGCCAGCTACTGGAACGCCCTGGGTCCCCAGCCAGACCGATGTCAGGGCCGTCATGGTGGCCAGGTTCTCGGGCGTGAGCAGGGCGCGCAGCTCCGCGGAGGATGAAGCTGGCAATTCCGAAATGGAGCGAATGGAGGCCCGGCACAGCTTCTCCGAGCCGGGCATCCGTGCCACAGGCGCTAAAGGACTCCCACAGGTTGCGTCCTCTATAGAACTGGCAGCTGCGGGCGCTGCGAGCAGCAGGCCCAGGCAGAGGGCAGCGAGTCTCAAGATTGATTCCCCCGGTGTACCCTGCCCGATGGCCACTTTGTGAGGAAGCCTTCGGCAGGGAGATGCTGAATGAGAAGTGCCCCCCCTCACGCCCGTGCGGCGACGTGACCCGTGCGCACGGTGAAGTCACCAAACCCTTCACCGGGCTGCCGGTCGCGAGCATACGCGGCGAACAGCGGTTCGAGCGCGGCCAGAATGCCCGCTTCGTCGATGTTCTCGCGGTACAAACGGTTGAGGCGCTGACCTCTTTGATCGCCTCCGAGGAACAGGTTGTAGCGGCCCGGGGCCTTGCCCACGAGGGCGATCTCCGCGAGGTACGGCCGGGCGCAGCCATTCGGGCATCCGGTGATGCGCAGGAGGATGTTCTCCTTGGTCAGCCCGTGGGCCGCCAGACGCTCCTCCAGCAACCCCACCAGGTGCGGCAGGTAGCGCTCGGCCTCGGCCATGGCCAGGGCGCACGTCGGCAGGGCCACGCACGCGAGCGCGTTCTTGCGCAGGGGGCTGGCGCGCTGGGCGCCCGTGATCCCATGCGTCTCGAGCAGGGCCTCGATGGCCGGACGGTCCTCCGGCGCGATGCCCGCGAGGATCAGGTTCTGGTTGGGCGTGAGCCGGAAGTCGCCCTTGTGCACCCTGGCGACCTCCCGCAGTCCCGTCAGGAACCGCTGGCCCTCGCGATCCGCCACCCGGCCGCTCTCGATGAAGAGCGTCAGGCTCCAGCGGCCGTCATGCCCCTGGATCCACCCGAAGCGGTCGCCATTGTGCTCGAACACGACCGGGCGCGCGGGCTGCAATGAATAACCGAGCCGCTTCTCCAGCTCGGAGACGAACCAGGCAATCCCCCGGTCTTCAATGGTGTACTTCAGACGCGCGTGTTTGCGATTGGTGCGGTCTCCGAAGTCACGCTGGACCTTCACCACGTTCTCCGCGACCTCGAGCAACTGCTCGGGGCGGATGAAGCCAATCACATCCGCGAGCCGGGGGAAGGTCGCGTTGTCCCCGTGCGTGGCGCCCATGCCTCCGCCGACGGCCACGTTGAAGCCCACCACCTCACCCTTCTCGAGGATGGCGATGAAGCCCAGGTCCTGCGAGTAGACATCCACGTCATTGAGGGGCGGAACCACGATGGCCGCCTTGAACTTCCGAGGCAGGTAGGTGGAGCCATAGATGGGCTCCTCCTCCTCGACGCCCGCGACCTTCTCCTCGTCCAGCCAGATCTCGTAATAGGCGCGAGTCCTGGGGCGCAGGTGCTCGGAGAGGCGGACGGACCACTGGTGCACCACCTCGTGCGCACGAGACTCCACCGGGTTGGGATTGCACATCACGTTGCGGTTGACGTCACCGCACGCGGCGATGGTGTCGAGCAACGTGGCGTTGATGCCCGCGATGGTGGTCTTCAGGTCCGTCTTCAGCACGCCGTGCAGTTGGAAGGCCTGGCGCGTGGTCAGCCGCAGCGTCCCGTTGGCATGGGTGCGGGCGAGCTCGTCCAGGGCCAGCCACTGCTTCGGGGTGCACACGCCACCCGGCAGGCGGGTGCGGATCATGAAGCTGTAGGCCGGCTCGAGCTTCTGCTGCCGGCGCTCCTCGCGGATGTCGCGGTCGTCCTGCTGGTAGCTGCCGTGGAACTTGATGAGCTGCGTGTCCGCCGGGGCGATGGCTCCGGTGAGCGGATCGGCGAGGCTCTCCACCAAGGTGCCCCGCAGCAGGCGGCTGCGCGCCTTGATGTGCTCCACCTCGGAAAGGGCCGGAGTCGTCGGATTCTTGCTGCTGCTCATGAGGTCTCTCTCAGTAGACGTCGCGCAGGTAGCGCTGCTGCTCGCGCAGGGATTCGAGGTGGGCCTTCGCGTCCTCGCGGCTCTTGCCGCCGTGGGTCGCGATGATGTCGATCAACGCGTCATGGACGTCCGGTGCCATGCGGTTGGCATCGCCGCAGACGTAGAGGTGGGCACCGCCCTGCAACCAGTCGTAGACCTCGCGGCCCTTCTCGCGCAGGCGGTGCTGGACGTAGACCTTCTGGCCCTGGTCTCGCGAGAAGGCCACGTCGAGCCGATGCAGCTCCCCCTTCTTGACGGCCTCCTGCCACTCGAGCTGGTAGAGGAACTGGGTGCGGAAGTGCTGCTCGCCGAAGAAGAGCCAGTTGCGGCCACTCGCTCCGGTCTCGGCGCGCTCCTGCACGAAGGCGCGGAAGGGAGCCACGCCCGTGCCAGGGCCGATCATGATGATGTCGCGGCTCGGCTCCTTCGGGAGGCGGAACCGGTCGTTGGCCTCGATGAAGACGTCCACCAGATCTTGGCCGGCCTCGCGCGTCGCCAGGTAGCTCGAGGCGGCCCCCAGGTGGCGCGAGCCGAAGGCCTCGTACTCCACCAGGGCCACCGTGATGTGGACCTCCTCCCCTGCCCGCTTCTTGCTGGAGGAGATCGAATAGAGCCGCGGCGTCAGGCGGCGCAACGCGCCCACCAGCTCCTCCGCTCCCCACTTCGCGGGATGCGCACGGAGCAGGTCGATGACCTGATGGCTGGCGAGCACCGCACGCAGGGCCTCGCCGCCCTCCGGAGTGAGCAGACGCTGGAGCTCCGCCTTGCCAGCGCGCTCGGCGTGGGCCGCGAGGAACGGACGGCTCACGCGGGTGATCTCCAGCCCCTCCGAGAGCCACCGCTTCAATGGCTGGGCGCGGCCTTCGCGAGTCACCTCGGTGGCACCATCGAGCCGCAGCTCGGAAAGCACGGCCTCGACCAGCTCCGGCGGATTGCGCGGCACCACGCCGAGCGCATCACCCGGCTCGTAGGTGAGGCCCGAGCCCTCCAGAGACAGCTCCAGGTGGCGCACGTCCTTGAGGGCCCCGCGTCCGGTGATGCGCTGGTTGGCGAGCACCTGGGACGGATAGGGATTCTCGCGGCTGAAGGTGGGCGACGCTGGGACGCTTCGCAGTGGCGTGACGGTCGCCAGCGCGGGCTGCGGTCCGATCTCCGTCTTCGCGCGCTCCAGGGCCTGAACGAGCCAGGGCTCGGCGACGGGCTCGAAGTCCACGTCACAGTCAGCGCGTGCGAACAGCCGCGTGGCCCCGAGCTGGGCGAAGCGCTCGTCGAGGACGCGGCCGACCTCGCAGTACTTGGGGTAGCTGGAGTCGCCCAGCGCCAGCACCGCGAACCGGAGCTCTCCGAGCGCCGGAGCGCGCTTGCTCAACACGAACTCGACGAAGCCGCGCGCATCATCGGGCGGATCGCCATCGCCCTGGGTGCTGATGACCACGTACAGGAGCCGCTCGTTCTTCAGTTCGCGCACGGGATACTCACTGGCGCGGACACTGCGCACGGCGAGCCCGGCGGCCTCGGCGCGCTGCTTCAGGCGCTCGGCGAGCAGCCGGCTGTTTCCGGTCTGGGTGCCATAGACGATGGTCAGCGAGCCCTGGGGCGAGGCCTGCACCACCGGCGCGGGCTGCGGGGCCGGGGCCGAGGCGGGGAGCTGCCGGGCCGCGAGCCCGGCGAAGTACCCGCTCAGCCAGGTGAGCGACGGGGAATCGAGTCCGTCGACGAGGCGCTGCACCAATGCGCCCTTCTCCTCGCCGAGCGGCGCGGCCAGGGCGGGAATGGCGGAGGGATTCACGGGAGAGGTCACGAGGTCGTCTCCTGCGCATCCAGGATCTGCTTCACCTGGCGCTCCAGGTCGTGGGAGGGATCCAGTTCCACCGAGGGGATGCCGGCACCCCGGAGCTGGTCACGCAGCCCCAGCCGCGCCTGGGGAACGGGGGTGTAGAGGATGGCGAGCAGCCCCGCCTCGGCCAGCGCGAGAGCGGTCTCCGCGTCGCCGCGGACGGTGACCACATGCCGACCCAGGTCGAACAGGGCCCGCTCCAGGCGAAGCGCCGACTCCCGCACCTCGGGAGTCCCCGTCAGGAGCACCACCGCGCCCGACTGCCCGAGACGTGCGCGCCGCTCCTCCGAGGAGATGAGGGACCGGGTCTCCTGGCCTCCCTCGTCTCCCACGGCGCCGAGGATCATCCCCGCGGCGACCGTGTCGTTGGTGAGCGGGTCGACGACGATGAAGGCACCGGTCTTCCGGTTGTCCTGGTAGGGGTCGCAGATCAACGGACGCTTGCAGACGACGCGGACCTTGCCGATGTCATTGAGCGACAGGGACTCGGCGGGGACCTCGGAGAGGGCCTCCAGGTCCTTGCGCCAGAGCACCTGCTCGATGTGGGCCGGGACGTACTTCGAGGTGTGCTTCACGAGGTAGCGGCGCGTAGGGTCCAGGCGCTCCTCGCCGAACCACACCAGCATGGCCTCCAGGTACTGGAGCGCCACCGGAGGCTTCTCGGCATGGGCGATGAGATCTCCCCGGCTGATGTCCACCTCATCGGTCAGGCGCAGGGTCACCGAGGACGGCGCGCTGGCCTCCCGGAGGCTGGCGTCGAAGGTGTCGATGGAGGCGATGCGCGTGCGCCGCTTCGAGGGGAAGACGGCCACCTCGTCGCCCACGCGCACGGTGCCCGAGGCGATCTGCCCGGCGAACCCGCGGTAGTCCAGGTTCGGCCGCAGCACGTACTGGACGGGGAAGCGGAAGGGCGCGCCATCCAACCGGCGCTGGTGCGGCAGCGACTCCAACCACCCGAGGAGCGTCTCGCCGTCATGCCACGGCGTGCGGGCGCTCGGCTGGGTGATGTTGTCGCCCCCGCGCGCGCTGATGGGGAAGTAGCGGACCTGCTCGAAGCCGAGCGTGCGGGCGAACGCATCGAACTCCGTCGTGAGGCGCTCGTAGACGGCGGGGTCAAAGCCCATCAGGTCCATCTTGTTGATGGACACCGCCAGGTAGGGAATCCCCAGCAACGAGGCGATGTACGCGTGCCGCCGCGTCTGCGGGAGGATGCCCAGGCGCGCGTCCACCAGGATGACCGCCGCGTCGGCAGTGGAGGCGCCGGTGGCCATGTTGCGCGTGTACTGCAGGTGTCCCGGCGTGTCGGCGACGATCACCTTGCGCCGGCGCGTGGAGAAGTAGCGGTAGGCCACGTCGATGGTGATGCCCTGCTCGCGCTCGGCCTTGAGGCCATCGGTGAAGAGCGAGAAGTCGATCTCCTCGCCCGCGCTGGCGCGCTTCACCGCGGCGACCTGGTCCTCGAAGAGGCCATTGCACTCGTAGAGGAGCCGGCCGATCAGCGTGGACTTTCCATCGTCCACCGAGCCCACCACCACCAGGCGCAGCAGCTCCTTCTCGTAGTGCTCGGTGAGGAGCCGCTGGATGTCATTCGTGTCCTGAAGCTGCGGTGCGGCGGCCATTAGAAATACCCCTCGCGCTTCTTGAGCTCCATCGAGCCTTCTTCGTCGTAGTCGATGAGGCGGCCCTGGCGCTCCGACACGCGGGCCTCCAGCATCTCGGAGATGACGTCCTCGACCGTGGCAGCGGAGGACTCGATTGCACCGCTCAGCGGGTAGCAGCCCAGGGTGCGGAAACGCACCCGCTTCTGCACGGGACGCTCGCCCGGACGCAGCCGCATGCGCTCGTCATCCACCATGAGCCACTGGCCGTTGCGGTTCACCACGGGGCGCTCGGCGGCGAAGTACAGCGGAACCACCGGGATGCGCTCCTTGAGGACGTAGTGCCAGACATCCAGCTCGGTCCAGTTGGAGAGCGGGAAGACGCGCATGCTCTCGCCCGCGTCGATGCGTCCGTTGTAGAGGTTCCACAGCTCGGGCCGCTGCTTGCGCGGCTCCCACTGCCCGTGGCGGTCCCGGAAGGAGTAGACGCGCTCCTTGGCGCGGGACTTCTCCTCGTCGCGCCGGGCACCGCCGAAGGCCGCGTCGAAGCCGTTCTGCGCGAGGGCCTCGAGCAGCGCCTGCGTCTTCATCGCGTGCGTGTACTTCTGGCTGGTATGGTCGAAGGGGTTCATCCCCTCGGCGATCGCCTTCTTGTTCTGGTGCACGAGCAGCTTCAGGCCATGCTTCGCCACGAACTGATCGCGGAACGCGTACATCTCCCGGAACTTCCAGGTGGTGTCCACGTGGAGCAGCGGGAACGGCAGGGGCGCCGGGTAGAAGGCCTTGCGCGCCAGGTGCAGCAGCACCTGCGAGTCCTTGCCGATGCTGTAGAGCATCACCGGGTTGGCGAACTCGGCCGCCGTCTCGCGGATGATGTGGATGCTCTCCGCCTCGAGCACCGCGAGGTGGGAGAGCCGTGCGGACAGGGTCTCACTCATGGCCAGCCTCCGCCTTCAGGAACCGCTCACGCTCGGACACCACGGACCGCGACTCGACCAGCGAGCGGAGCTGGGAGCGCAGGGAGACGACCTCGCCCACCACGAGCAGGGCCGGCGAGCCGACGGAGGCCTCACGGGCGCGCGAGGCGATGGCCGCGAGCGGGGCTTCGATCACCCGCTGGTGCTCCCAGGTGCCCGCCTCCACGATGGCGGCCGGGGTGTTGGGAGCGCGCCCCGCGGCGATGAGCGCGAGCGTCGCCTCTTCCAGCCTGCTGCCGGCCATGAACAGCACGAGCGTCTCCGCCCCGGCCAGGTGCGCCCAGTCCGGCGCCTTCCCGGCCCGGTGCCCGGTGGCGAACGTCACCGAGCCCGAGACGCCCCGGTGGGTGACGGGAATCGCCGCCGCCGCGGGAGCCGCCAGGCCGCTGGAGACACCGGGCACCACTTCATAGGAGATGCCCGCCGCCTCCAGCGCGAGTGCCTCCTCGGCGCCGCGGCCGAAGACGAAGGGGTCTCCGCCCTTGAGCCGCACCACCGAGCGGCCCAGCCGCGCCTGGGAGATGAGCAGCGAGTTG
The DNA here is from genome assembly GCF_003044305.1 of Vitiosangium sp. GDMCC 1.1324. Classification (GTDB taxonomy): domain Bacteria; phylum Myxococcota; class Myxococcia; order Myxococcales; family Myxococcaceae; genus Archangium. The sequence continues at coordinate 60,512 of NZ_PZOX01000029.1, forward strand.
ATCTCCTCCTGCGGCACCGACTCTCCCCCACCCTCCTTGCCAACGAACAGGAGCCGGGCCCGGGCCCGGGCGTGCTTCAACACCGCGGGGTGGATGAGCCGGTCGTAGACCACCGCATCCGCGACCGCGAGCAGTTGGGCCGCTCGGAGCGTGAGCAGGGAGGGATCTCCAGGACCGGCCCCCACCAGGTAGACCTTGCCGTTGACGTGCTGCTTGCTCATCTCGTCTCTCCAAAAGTCTCGAGCGCGGCGCGCACCCGGGCCCAGGCGGCCCGGCGCTGACCCCGCGCGAGCAGTTCCCCGGCCTCGCCCTCCACCAGGTGCTTCAGCAGCCGCATCCGCTCGGAGCCCCGAGGCAGCCGCTTGCGGAGCCATCCACTGAGCCGCGCGAGCTGGACATGCCCGGGGCGCACCTGCTCCAGGAACCGCTGCCGCAGTTGCCGGGCCAGCGCGGGGGCGAGTCCGGAGGTGGAGACCGCCACGACGATGGGGCCGCGCCGCCCCGTCGAGGGCAGCGTGAAGTCGCACAGCTCGGGAATGTCCGCCGTGTTCACCCAGATGCCCAGGGCGTGCGCCTCGTCCGCCACGGCCTGGCTCACCCGCCGATCATCCGTGGCCACGAACACGACGTCCTGCCCGCGCACGTCGCCTGGAGCATAGGCGCGCTCGAGCAGCTCCAGCCGGCCCTCGTCGGCGAGGCGGCGGATCGTCGCGCTGATGCCAGGGGCCACCACGCGCAGCCGGGCGCCCGCCTCCACGAGCTGCTGGCTCCGCTCGTCGGCGATGTTCCCGGCCCCGACCAGGAGGACCCGCTTGCCCTGCAGGCGGAGGCAGACGGGGAAGTCCACGTACGTGCTCATGACGGCGGGTCGGAACTAGCGGCGGACGTGCAGTCCGCACTCGCGGTTCTCGGGCGACTCCCACCACCAGCGCCCGGCGCGCTCGTCCTCGTAGGGCTTCACCGCACGCGTGCAGGGCGCGCACCCGATGGACGGGTAGCCGCGATCATGCAGCGCGTTGTAGGGGACGCTGTGCTCCTTGATGTACGTCCACACCTCCCGGGAGCTCCAGCGCGCGAGCGGGCTCACCTTCACGAGCCCATGCTCCGCATCGGTCGCGATCGCCTGGACCGCGGTGCGGGTGACGGACTGCTCCCGGCGCAGCCCCGTCACCCAGGCCTCCCGCCCCGCCAGCGCGCGGCCGAGCGGCTCCACCTTGCGGATGGCGCAGCACTCCTTGCGCTCCTCGATGCTGCGCTTGAAGGAGAAGTACCCCTTGGTGGACTCGAGCACCTCGACGCGGGCGCGCTCCGGGAAGAACGTCTCGATCTCCACGCCGTATCGGCGGCGCACCACGTCCATCACCTCGTAGGTCTCCGGCGGGAGCCGTCCCGTATCGAGGGTGAACAGGCGCACGCTCGGAGCGTGGGTGCGGGCGAGATCGATGAGGACCATGTCCTCGGCGCCGAAGCTGGAGGCGATCGCCGCGCGGGCGCCGAACCTCCGCTCGACCCAGGCGAGCACCATCTCGGCGGAGGCATCGAACAGCTCCGCCGATGCGGCACTCAGCTCTTCCGGCGTGATGGCGAGGGACGGCGGTGAGGAGGGGGACATGGGGATTCCAGAAAAAAAACGGCCCGGCACCTCATGACAAGGGCGGGCCGCACCTGCTGGGGGGAAGAGAGACGACAAAAAGGGTTGTCGCACGCCCCTAGCTCACCCGGCAGCGGTGGCCGTCGGAGAGTGGAGCGTCATCGTGGGCCTACTAGTAGCGCTGGAGGGGTCCATCCGTCAAGGTGGACGATGTGCCAATATGACGGATGCCCCTTCAGGGCCGGATACCCGCCTGCCCTCCCGTACGCGGCCCCCCGCGAAGACAGCTGCAATCTGGTGCGGTCCAAACAGGGATGGGGCAGAACACGCGGTGTGCCGACCCTGACCTCGCTCACCATCTATCCCCTCAAGTCGTGCGCGGGAGTGCCGTTGACCCGCGCCATCGTGGAGCCGCTCGGAATCCAGCATGATCGCCGGTGGATGGCGGTCCGCCCGGATGGCTCCTTCATGACGGGACGCGAGCTGCCCGCGCTCGTGCTCGTGAGGGCGGTGCCTGGGCCGTCGGGTCTCCACCTGTCGGCCCCGGGCATGCCCGACCTCGAGGTGCCCGTCCCACCCGCCGACGCGCCCCGCCTGGACGTCACCGTGTGGAAGGACACCTGCTCGGCCGCCCGGGCTGGCGCCAACGCGGACCGGTGGCTCTCCGAGTACCTCGGTCAGCCCACGCACCTGATGCACGTGGACGCGCGAATGCAGCGCCCAGTGGATCCGGAGTACGCCGCGCCCGAGGACCGGGTTGGCTTCGCCGATGGATTCCCGCTGCTGCTCATCTCCGAGGCCTCGCTGGCGGACCTCAACCAGCGCCTGGAGCATCCCGTGCCGATGACCCGCTTCCGCCCCAACCTCGTGGTGGATGGCTGTGAGGCCTTCGCCGAGGACGGCTGGAAGCGGCTGCGCATCGGTTCCGTCGAGCTGGCCGTGGTCAAGCCGTGCGCCCGCTGCGTCTTCACGACCGTGGACCCGACGACGGCCCGGGCCGATCCCCAGAAGGAGCCCCTGCGCACCCTCTCCACCTACCGGCGCGTGGGGGGCAAGAACGGGGTGATGTTCGGTCAGAACCTCATCGTGCGGCGCCCGGGGGAGATCCGCGTGGGCGACGCGGTGGAGCTCCTGGAGTAGGCGGTGGCACGGAACGAGTCCCTCACGGCAGGCACCACGGCAGCCGCTCGCGCGAGGCGAAGCCCGCCCCGCCGGAGTCGGCGGTTCAGGAATCGACGCGCGGCCCGTCGTGGTAGGCTGAAGGGGCCGCTCGCGGGACTGTGATGCGACTTCCGAACCGAGCCTTTGGAGCTTGACTAGCTGGTCGTGTCCTCCTTCCCCGAGCGGCCCTTTTTCGCCCGAGCCCCGGACAGGCTCACGGAAGGTGGAACACGATGGATGCGGCGTTGGTGCGCGCCGAGCAGGTCGCCCGCGAAGACCTGGTGATGTTCGTGAACGCGTGCTTCTCGTGCACGGGGCAGCGCGAGTTCTACAACGACGCACGCGGGCAGGCCGTCTCTATCGACTTCCTGCATGCCTACATCCTGGGCAACTACCGGCGCCTCTACGCCCGGACGCTGGCGGCGGGCATCAACCACTTCAACCAGGCGCAGATCATCCTCAACCTGCTGGCCAGCGGGAAGCAGACGCCAGCCGGGGATCGGCACGAGGAGGGAGCGCTCATCGCGGCGGCGCTCCGGGCCCTGCCGCCGCAGCGGGCCTTCCGAGTGCTGGAGCTGTTGCGCGAGCGGCGCATCAACAACCGCCGGGCGCGGGCCATCGCCCAGGAGTACCTGGAGGGGCGGCCGGACCTGGGCTTCGACGCGGTGAAGTACCGCGCCAAGGTGCGGGCCGCGGTGGCGCACGGGCATCTGAAGCTGGCGGGCGAGCTCAACCCCTTCCTGTTCCACGGCTGGCGCAAGCGCGTGTACACGACGCCGTTGTTGGAGAAGTTCCGCCAGGCCCACTACGACCAGGCGGCCGTCTTCGAGCTGCCCTTCACCATCGCCGAGGGGCTCGCGCACAAGCACGGCATTCCCCGGGACGTCTTCCTTGAGCGCATCGAGCCGCGCCTCACCGCCGCCGAGCGCCTGCGCCTGCAGGGGGCCGCGGCGCGCGAGGACGGGGCCATCGCCATCGACCTGGGGCGGGCGCCGCTCACGAAGCTGACGCTCTACGTGCTCTCCCTGAAGCCGGAGGTGCGGAGGGAGCGGCACGCCGAACTGCACACCGCGCTGGAGCAGGCCGCGGCACGCACGCTGCGCCGGGCCTCGGTGCCGCTGGGCCGGGTGGCCGCGGTGCTGGACAACAGCTACTCCGCCTCGGGCTCCACGGAGAAGCGCCGGCGTCCGCTGGCGGTGGCACTCGCCGCGCACTACCTGCTGTCCGCCTCGGCTCGCGAGTACCGCGCCTTCTGGACGAACCCGGTCGAGCAACCGCTCCTCACGGCGGCCCGTGGTCAGACCGATCTAACCACCCCGCTGCTGGATGCCCTGGACTGGATGCCGGACCTGGTCGTCGTCGTGTCCGACGGCTACGACAATGATCCGCCCAACGCCGTGGCCGAGGTGACGCGCATCTTCCGCACGAAGCTGGACCCGGCGCGCCGGACGACCCTCGTGCATGCCAACCCCGTGTTCGCTTCCGAGCTCTATGCCCCTCGGAGCATCGGGGCCCTGGTGCCGACGGTGGGCGTGAGGGATGCGGAGGACCTGCCCACGGTGCTCGGCTTTGCGCGCTTCGCGGAGGGAACGGCGCCGTTGTCGGAGCTCGAGGACTACCTCGCGGCGCGCGTGCGGCGTCTGCTGGAGCGCGGGCAGCGGAACCGGGAGCCGGCCGAGCCCCAGGCAACTCCCGGGGAGCCGCTCGACGAGGAGGAGGCGTGATGGCGCGGACGGACGTTCAGACGAAGCGCATCCTGCCCACGGGCCTGCGGCTGGCACCGTCGCAGGTGTGGGGCGGCATCCGCCTGGTGCCGGTGCTCCGGGACGAGGTCCGGGGAGACCTGCGCTTCGCCCGGCGGACGTATGACGAGGATCTCACCATCGTCTCGCTGAAGGGCGGGCTGATGGAGCCCGGGCTCAAGTACATCTCCTATGTGCCGCACGGCCTGGTGATGTCGTGGGACGACCGGAACCGGAGCACGGCCGCCGTTGTCGGGACACAGCTCCACAAGCCCGAGGGCAAGGTGCTGAAGCTGGGCCCGTTCACCATCCGGGTGATGCACCGCATGGCGCGCCGGGAGGACAAGAACCGGCTGCGGCTGCTGCCCCTGCACCTGGCGATGGAGGGCCTGCTCTCCCTGCACTTCGGCGGGCCGGAGGTGGCGTGGACCGAGTACTCGCAAGAGGCGCTCTCCCAGGGTTTGAATCCCCGGAGCGAGTGGTCCGTGGCGGGCTGGGCGAACGGGGCCTTCGACGAGGCCCTGCGCATCTTCGAGATCCACGAGCAACAGGTGGGGGTGCTCATCTTCCACGCAGACCTGCTGCTGTCCGCCTTCATCGTCGCGCACCCCGAGGACTACCGGGCGCTGCACCGGACGCTGCTGGAGGACTTCTACGGCGACCTGCTGCTCCAGTACGGCTTCCTCGGGGACGTCCCCACGATGGGGCTCTCCATCGACGAGCGGCGGATCTCCTCGGTCGGGGACCTGCGGGCCGCGGTCGAACAGATGCGGAAGGATTGGGCGGAGTTCCAGGGCTTCATGGCCGGAGGCGTCTTCGGCGCGGAGGTCCACGCGAGCACCATCTACGAGGCGGGCCCCTTCCACCTCCAGCGCTTCGTCACCAGCCTGAAGCCCTCGGAGGAGAACCACATTGGAGAGCTCATCATGCGCGCGGACGGTACGCTCGAGTACCTGAAGACGTACCGGCTCTCCGCGGCGCAGACGCGGCGCGCCTATCTGCTCAAGCAGCTCTCGCTCGCGGACTGGAACCTGGAGCGCGCGGCGACCCACCTGAACACCAGCCGGGACGAGCTGATGGTGCGCCTGAGCAATGCCGGCTTCGGCTACCTGCTGAAGGACTCCGTACTCCAGGCAGCCCTGCGGCGGCAGCAGGGCCGGCGGTAGGGAGTCCGGACCCGAGGAGCCCTACACCTCGGCGCGTAGAGGCTCGGGTGAGGACTCGCGCGGCAGCACGATGAGCCGCGTGAGCTCCTGGGCCCGCACCCGCAGGGGCCGCGTCACCTCCAGGAGCATGGAGCCACGAGCGGCCACCCACAGCCCGTCGTGGTCGAGTTCCAGCACCCCCGACAGCACGAACACGTGGGTGCCCGCCTCCAGGGGGAGCGTCTCCTGCGCCGCCAGGTCGCGGTGCTGGCCGCGCTGGACCCAGGCGAGCCGACTCTTGCGCCCGAGGTGCCCATACCGGTCGAGCCCGCGCGCCAGGTCGTCGAAGCGGCGCTCGGCGAACTTCTGCCACACGCCCTGACGGAGGCTGACGTTCGCCTCCATCAGCGGCAGCAGCGCCGAGCGGGGGATGCGCACCAGCATCGAGGCCGTAGCGGTGCGGATGGAGGCGGAGCGGCGCTCGCCCGCGAGCATGGCGATCTCCCCGAACAGTGATCCGCTGCCGAGCTCATCCACCACCTTCTCGCGCTCGCCGCCCTCGGCCAGCACGTAGACCGCGCCGCTGGCGAGCAGGTACATCTCGTCGCTGGCGTCACCCCTGTGGAAGACGTACTTGCCGCCCGGGATGGTGATGATCTCCGAGCGCCGGGCCAGCTCGCGCAGCGTGGCCTCGTCGAAGTGCGAGAAGAGCGAGGCCCGGCGCAGTTGCCGCAACACCTCGGGGCGCAGCAGGCGGGCGCCGAGCGACGTTTTCTGCACCAGGGCGGCCGTCGCCTGGATGGGCTGGCGCAGCTTCCGCTGCCCCATGGAGCGGATCATGTTCGCGATGTTGGACACGGTGATGGGCACCACCGTCACCAGACCGTGACCTTCGACGTACCCCGGATTGGCCTCGACGAAATAGCGCGCCGAGGGCTTGTCGCTGTGGAGCCAGTACTCCCGCTCCATCTCCGTCTCGCGCGTGCGCCAGCCCACGTGCCGCACCAGGGGATTGGCCGGGTCCACCCGCTCCAGGCCGAACTCCGTGGCCAGCTCGTCCATGAAGGCCAGCAACTCCGGGGGCACCTGCGTCTCGCGCCGCGGCCACACCTCGTCGAAATACTTGGCGAACAGCGAATAGCTGGACGGGTGCACCAGGGAGCCCAGGTAGAACGCCCGCCGGCCCGGGTGCTTCAGCAGGTAGTTCACCACCATCTTCAGCCCGAAGCGCGCGTTGGCATTGCCGCCCCGGTAGGCGCGCAGTGAGCCCGCCTCCGCACGGAGCACGGACGTGGGCACTCCTCCGAACTGCTTGTCGAAGATGTGCAGGGCGAAGTAGCCGACGATCTCCCCTTCCTCGTTCTTATGGAGCTGGATCCACGTGTGCTCGGCCTTCGAGTCCACCACGTACTTGGCGAAGGCCTCCCGCTCCACACCATCGAAGATCTGCCGGTGCACCTCATAGAGGGCGTCGGTGAGCTTCCCGCGCTCCTCGGAGGACATGGACTTGGGGACGACGACCTCGCTGCTGGCAATCCGGGGCATGATTTCCCACTTTTACCTCATTCGCACCGGGAACTCGCTCCGCGGGACCATGTAAGCCCCCAGACCACATTCATCCACCGGGCTGGCGGCGAAGGCGAGGCGGAATTCCTCACGCACCGCGTCCAGCTCCAGGCCCACGGGGCGGAATGCCTCACACGGCCCAATGACACACACGGCATGCGGGGCGGAATGCCTCACATCCAGACACCAGACACGCAAACGCTTTCAAACCCCTTTCATCACCAATATCAGCACCGAAACAGAAAAACGTGTGCCTCGCGCTTTTTTGGCAACTCCAGTCTAAAATTATGAGACAATGATTCCGCCTTGAACCTGTTGCGTTTCACGGGAGGTATCATTTTGGCTCGCAAGTTCATCAAAACACTGACAGTCGCAGGACTGGCGCTCTCCGCGTCCGCCTGCGGCAACATTCCCAACCCTGGCACCGAGGAGACGGGTCCCAAGGTCGAGGCCGGTGACATCCAGGCGGCCGCAGACGAGCTCTCCAGCGTGGAAGTGCTGAACGTCGCGGATGACGGCATGCCGACCTTCTTCCGGGGCAACCTCGGCAAGGCGGATCAGCAACTGCAAGGCCTCGCGGCGACCACCGCGGATGCAAGTCTGAAGAAGGCCCTGCCCGGCGTGGCGCGGCTGTTCCGCCTCAATACGGCGGACCTCGTCCTCAAGAATGTCAGCCAGGATCGCTCCGGCAACAACTACTTCCGCTACAGCCAGACCAAGAACGGCCTGCCGGTGCGCGGCGCCGAGCTGCTGGTGCACGTGAACAAGGACGGCGCCATCTTCGCCGCCAACGGCAGCGCGCGTGACGGCTCCTCCCTGTCCGCCACCCCGAACGTGGGCGCGGAGGCCGCGCTGGCCGTGGCCCGCGCGGAGGCCGCCCTCTCCGGCAGCTCCGTGCAGGGCACGCCCCAGCTCGTCTATGTCCGCTCCACCCAGGATCACCGCCTGTATCTGGCCTACGAGGTGACCGTGGCCGGCGGCGAGCGCGCGGGCGTTCCCGTGAAGGACCTGGTCTACGTGGATGCCCACGGCGGCTCGATCGTGGACCGCAACCCCCTCATCCACTCGGCCCTCAACCGCGTGGTCTACAGCGCCAACAACGGCACCTCGCTGCCCGGCACCCTCAAGCGCAGCGAGGGCGGCGCCGCCTCGGGCGACACCCACGTCGACCAGAACTATCTCAAGCTGGGTGGCACGTACGACTGCTACAAGAACAACTTCGGCCGCGACTCGTTCGACAACGCGGGCGCGCAGCTGAAGAGCTCGGTGCACTACAGCAGCAACTACGTGAACGCCTACTGGGACGGAACCCAGATGGTGTACGGCGACGGCGATGGCGTGAACTCGGGCATGCTCGGTCTGTCCGCGGACGTGACCACGCACGAGCTCACCCACGCGGTGACCGAGCGCACGTCCAACCTCACCTACTCGGGTGAGTCCGGCGGCCTCAACGAGGCGATGAGCGACATCTTCGGCGCCTACTGCGAGAGCTACGCCTCGGGCACCTGGGCCACCACCGACGCGGTGTTCATGGTGGGCGACGACATCTGGACCCCGGCCACCCCGAACGACGCGCTCCGCTACATGTACGACCCCGCCAAGGATGGCACCTCGCTGGACTTCTGGACCAGCACCGCTGGCAGCAAGGACGTGCACTACAGCTCAGGCATCGCCAACCTGGCCTTCACGCTGCTCTCCAAGGGCGGCACGCACCCGCGCGGCAAGTCGACCAACACCGTGACGGGCATCGGCGTGGACCACGCCGGCCACATCTTCTACGAGGCCAACACCAACTGCCTCACCGCGGGCTCCACCTTCGCGGACGCGAAGACCTGCACCGAGCAGAAGGCCACCACGCTCTATGGCGCCACCGAGGCGGCCTCCGTCACCGCGGCCTGGACGGCGGTGGGCGTGGGCGGCACCACCACGCCTCCCGCGGGCTGCACGACGCCGACGGTGCTCACCAATGGCGTGGCGAAGACCGGCCTCTCCGGCGCCACCGGCGGCCAGCAGTGCTTCTCCCTGGCCGTGCCCTCGGGCGCTACCAACCTCCAGTTCGCCATGAGCGGCGGCACCGGTGACGCGGACCTGTACGTGAAGTTCAACGCGGTCCCCACCACCACCACGTACGACTGCCGTCCCTACCTGTCCGGCAACGCGGAGACCTGCACCGTCGCCGCCCCGAGCACGGGTACGTACTACGCGATGCTCAACGGCTACTCGGCCTACTCCGGCGTGCAGCTCGTGGGCAGCTACACCACGGGCGGTGGCGGTGGTGGCACCTGCGGCACCTCCTCACAGCTGCTGGCCAACCCCGGCTTCGAGAGCGGCAACGTGAGCTGGACGGCCACCTCGGGCGTCATCGACGGCACCACGTCGGGCAGCGCGCCGCGCACCGGCACCTATAAGGCCTATCTGGATGGTTACGCCACGACCCACACCGACACGCTGTACCAGCAGATCACCATCCCCTCCACGGCCTGCAGCGCCAACTTCAGCTTCTGGCTGAAGATCACCACCTCCGAGACCGGCTCCACGGCGTACGACACGCTCACGGTGCAGGTGCAGAACAGCTCGGGCACGGCGCTGGCCACCCTGGGCACCTACAGCAACGTGAACGCGAGCACGGGCTACGTGCAGAAGTCCTTCGACCTGAGCGCGTACAAGGGCCAGACCATCCGCGTCTACTTCAAGGGCGTGGAGGACTCCTCGCTGGCCACGAGCTTCTTCATCGACGACACCGCGGTGAACATCACCCAGTAGCCGTCCGGTTCCAGGCCTGAAGTCCGCGGCGCGAGGGGAGGCAACCAGGCCCCTCGCGCCGTTTCTTCATGAGACATCCGGAACCTCGCACTGCGATCTGATTACGCCTTGGGCGCTTCCTGCTGCGGCTGCTGCTCGGGCTTCTTGGGGGAGAGCAGCTCGTCGAGCTTGCGCGTCAGACGATCCAGCTCCTGGTTGATGGCCTGCACCTGCGACTGGCTCGCCACGCCGCCCACCACCTTCACCATCCGGCCCTGCAGCCCCGTGAGGCGCTGGCGCACCTCGCCACCCACCCACGTCGCCTTCTTCTGCAGCTCCTGCACCGCCGGCTTCTCGCGCAGCTCGTTCACGCGCCGCTGCAGCACCTCGCGGCCGGACTCACGGCCCTTCGTCACCAGCGTCTGCAGCGCCTTCTGCGCCTCCGCCTCGAGCTGTCCGAACTGCTTCTGCGCCTGCTCCAGGCGTCCCTTCACAAAGGACGTCACCTGGCCAGCGGCCTCCGTCACCGCCGCCTCGGCCTTCGCCGCCTCGGCCTTCACCGCCTCGGCCACCTTCTCCACCACCGGCGTCTCCACCTTCGCCGCCTCGGCCTGCACCGGCTCGGCAGCCGGCGTCTCCACCTTCGCCGCCTCGGCCTGCACCGGCTCGGCAGCCGGCGTCTCCACCTTCGCCGCCTCGGCCTTCACCGGCTCGGCAGCCGGCGTCTCCGCCTTCGCCTCAGCCTGCACCGGCTCGGCCTTCACCTGGGTCTCGGTCTCCTGGGTCACTGCCTCGGACTTCGCCGCCTTGCTCTTCGCCATGTTCGCTCTCCTCTTCAACTACCAGATGGCCGAAGAGATAACGCATTGCGTCAAAGTCGTCAAGGTTCGTTGACGCACCGCGACAATGCCCGCACTCCACGAGGAGGGGCAAGCAGGCGGGCCAGCAGGGCGCCGCCTACGCGGAGCAGACCAGCCAAGGATGGCACCAATGCGAGCCGGGTACATGCGAGGCCGCGCGCCAGTTTCTCCCATTGAACAGATAGACCCGCGTTGCATTGCCCTCTCCCCTAGTCAACCAAGCCCGGCCGCGTCGTCTTGGGCTCGCGTTGGAGCAGGCTCGCTCGTGGGAGCTGGGAGATTCGGTCATTCGACACCCGGGTGCTTCCCGCTAGGCTCCGCCCCCTGCAACACCCATCCCGACTGGAGACATCACTTCATGCGCAAGCTGCTCTTCACAGGCGCGGGCGTGGCGGCACTCGTGTCCGCCTCGTGCGCGACGACCTCGCAGGAGGTCCGCGCGACGGCTGACACCCAGCCCACCGCGTCCACAGCGCCCACCCAGACCCCCACCCCGGCGGCGAATCCGCTGCTCGCCACGTGGTCTGGCCCCTACGGCGGCGTGCCTCCCTTCGCCCAGGTCAAGGTCGAGCACTTCAAGCCCGCGCTCGAGGCGTCGATCGAGGAGAACCGCCGGGAGATCGCCGCGATCGCCAACAACCCGGCCGCTCCCACCTTCGAGAACACCATCGCCGCGCTGGAAGACACCGGCCGGCGCTACGGTGACGTGAGCACGCTGTTCGGCATCTGGAGCTCGTCCATGAACGGGCCCGAGTTCCAGGCCGTCGAGCGGGAGATGGCGCCGAAGCTCGCCGCCTTCGCCGATGAGATCACCCAGAACGAGAAGCTCTTCCAGCGCATCGAGGCGGTCTACAACTCGCCCGACAAGGTGAAGCTGACCCCCGAGCAGCAGCGCCTGGTCTGGGTCCACTACACCAACTTCGTCCGCTCGGGCGCGAAGCTCGACGCGGCGGCGAAGAAGCGCCTGGGGGAGATCAACCAGCGCCTCGCCTCGCTCTACACCGACTTCAGCCAGAACGTGCTGGCCGACGAGGAGAGCTACCTCGTCGTCCTCGAGTCGGAGGCCGACCTCGCCGGCCTGCCCGAGTCCGTCCGCGCCGGTGCGGCAGCCGCGGCCGAGGCTCGTGGCAAGCCGGGCAAGTGGGTCATCACCAACACGCGCTCCTCCATGGAGCCGTTCCTGACCTACTCGTCCCGGCGGGAGCTGCGGGAGAAGGTCTGGCGCAACTACGTCAACCGCGGCGACAACGGCGACGCCCACGACAACAACAAGCTCATCACGGAGATCCTCGGGCTGCGCGCCGAGCGGGCGAAGTTGCTGGGCTACGAGACCCACGCCCATTGGCGGCTGGAGAACACCATGGCCAAGACGCCCGAGCGCGCCATGGCGTTGATGGAGGCCGTCTGGACTCCCGCCGTGGCCCGGGTCCGGGAGGAGGTCGCCGACATGCAGGCGATCGCCAACAAGGAAGGCGCGAAGCTGAAGATCGAGCCCTGGGACTACCGCTACTACGCCGAGAAGGTCCGCAAGGCGAAGTACGACCTCGACCAGAACGAGGTGAAGCCGTACCTGCAACTGGAGAAGCTGCGCGAGGGGATGTTCTGGGTCGCGGGCGAGCTGTTCGGCTTCTCGTTCACGCCCGTGAGCGACGTGCCGGTCTACCACCCCGATGTCCGCGTCTGGGAGGTGAAGGACAAGGCCAGCGGCCGGCACATCGGCCTGTGGTACTTCGACCCCTACGCCCGGCCCGGGAAGCGCTCCGGCGCGTGGATGAACGCCTACCGGAACCAGGAGCGCTTCAAGGGGGAGATCACCACCATCGTCTCCAACAACTCCAACTTCGTGAAGGGCAAGCCGGGAGAGCCGGTCCTGATCAGCTGGGACGATGCCTCCACCCTGTTCCACGAGTTCGGCCACGCGCTGCACGGCCTGAGCTCCAACGTGACGTACCCGACGCTCTCGGGCACGTCCGTGGCGCGTGACTACGTGGAGTTCCCCTCGCAGCTGCTGGAGCACTGGCTCTCCACGCCCGAGGTGCTGAACACGTACGCGGTGCACTACCAGACGGGCAAGCCCATCCCGGCGGAGCTGGTGGCGAAGATCAAGAAGGCGGACACCTTCAACGAGGGCTTCTCCACGGTCGAGTACCTGTCGAGCGCCCTGGTGGACATGAAGCTGCACCTGGCGGGGGCCAAGCCGATCGATCCGGACGCGTTCGAGCGCGACACGCTGGGAGCGCTCGGCATGCCGAAGGAGATCGTCATGCGGCACCGCACGCCGCAGTTCGGTCACGTCTTCGCGGGTGACGGGTACTCGGCGGGCTACTACAGCTACCTGTGGTCGGACACCCTCACGGCCGACGCCTTCGAGGCCTTCACCGAGGGCAAGGGCCCGTACGACCGGGACGTGGCCGCCCGGCTGAGCAAGAACATCTTCTCCGTGGGCAACACGGTGGATCCGGCCGAGGGCTACCGCGCCTTCCGCGGCAAGGACGCGGGCATCGACGCGCTGATGCGCAAGCGTGGCTTCCCGGTCCCGGGCGCCCCGGTGCAGAAGAAGAAGGCGAAGTAGACCCCTGCCGGTCCCGGCCGGGGCTGGGCACCACCGAGACCTCTCGGAGGACTCCAGCCCTGGCCTGGCCGGGAAGATGCGTCACGCGGCCTGCACCCCCTCACGGCGCGCGCCGTAGAAGTTGCGCATCCCCTCCATCATCCAGCCGCGAGGCGTGAGCGCGAGGAACGAGTCTCGGACCGCGACCAGCGCCCGGTTCCGTCCGAGGATCATCGACCCGCTCCACCGGGCATTGCGCTGGAGCCGCGCGGCGATGGGTTGCACACGGGCCGCATAGGCCGCGAGCGCGTCCTGCGCATCGGAGGTGGCACACAGCGCCTCGGTCAGCAGGGCGGCGCTCTGGAGTGCGAAGGCGCTCCCCATCCCCGACAGGAACGTGGGGCACGCGGCGGCGTCACCCAGCAGGCCGACCCTCCCTCGCACGATGGAGTCGAGGCAGATCATCTTGATGTCGTCGACGAACACGAAGCTCTGGTCGTCGATCTCCGCGAAGGCGGTGCGCACCACCGGGGCGAACGCGTTGTACTCACGGGCGAAGAACGCTCGCGTGGAGCCCGCGCCCTGGAGCTTCGGCCGGAGGCTCTCCCCACCGTGGTACACGATCGCCGAGAGGCGCCCCGGCGCGCTCGGGAGCAACCCCACCATCTTGCCGCGGCCGAGATACGCCGAGATCTCCCCGACCTCGAGCCCATGCGCCATCTCGATGTCGATGGCGACATAGCTGCCTCCGAGCAGGCGCTCTCCGCTCTCACCGAAGAGCCGCTTGCGCAGCTTCGAGTGGACACCATCGGCGCCAATCAGCACGTCCCCCCACTCCTCGCGGCCATCGGAGAGTGTCACGGTCACACGCCCGGGTTCCTCGCGGAAGTCGGCGACCTCGGTCCCGAAGCGGACATCGACATCATTGCGCACGCGTAGGTAGAGCACGTCGTGGAGATCGGCCCGCCGCATCGGGAGGAAGCCCCCCAACCCCGCGTTCAGGGCGGCCATGTGCTCGGTGCGGAGGAGCTGCCCTCCCTGCGTGCGGAACCGCAACCGGCCCGAGAGCGGAATCGCGCGGGCCTCGCAGTCTCCACGCACCCCGAGCCGGTCGAGCATGGCCACGCCCTCGGCCTTCAACGCGATGAAGTGACCCAGCGGCCGGAACTCACGCGCCCGCTCGATCACCAGGCAGTCATGGCCCGCGTCACGGAGAAGCCGCGCGAGCGCGAAGCCGCCGATTCCACCTCCCGAGATGAGCACCTTCATGTTCATTCCTCCTTCGGTTCGAGCGCGCGGTTCAATCGCACGCCCGGCAATCAAGGGCGCAGCAGGCGCTGGTAGGTGTCGAACACCAGCCGCGCGTGCTTGCGCAGAATGGCCTCACTCAATGTCTTGCGGCTGGTGACGAGCGACTGGTCGAGCACGGAGTCGCTCGCCATCACCAGCGAGACCAGGAGGTCGACCGGCAGATCCGTGCGCACACAACCGAGCTTGCGGCCCAGCTGGATGGCCGAGCGGAACTGCTCCTCCTGACGGCGAAGCAGCATCGGGGCCAACCTCGGGCTCGCGCGCAATTGCAGGCTGAGCTGGCGGAACGCTCCGAGCAGCTCGGGGAACCGGGAGGCCGCCACCAGCCAGGCGGAGAAGGTCTGCTCGACGCTCGGCCAGAAGTCCTCGGCGCTCACCGGTGACTGGGGCATGAGCGGCGGGAGCTGCGCCTCCAGACGGTCGTACAGGTCCTCCGCGGCGGCGGCGAAGAGGTCCTCCTTGTCCACGAAGTAATAGTAGTAGGCCCCCTTGCTCAGGCCCGCCTTCGCGAGGATCGCATTGAGCGAGGCCCCCTCGATCCCCTTCTCCGAGAACTCATCCAGCGCGATGCGCAGCAGCTCGGCGCGCCGGGCCTCGGGAAGCTTGTAGAACCGTTCGAGTGGCATAGACCGATGGTACAAACCACCGGTCTAATCCGCAACGCATTCTCGCCCTCCGAGAAGAACGAGCGTCCGGCCGCCGCCCCGGGCCCTCTTCTGTGCAGTGCATTTCAGTTGCGGGGCTGTGACTCTGAGTATGGGTCGGGAAATGACTAGGTTGGTGCGCCATGCGCCCCCTCTCCATGCTCTTGTTGCTCTCCGCCACCTCCGCCCACGCGGAGGTGTCCCTGCAATCCCTTCTCGACCGGCTCGGTGACGCCGAGGAGAAGAAGCTGGCCATTCCCGCCTGCCGGTTCGTGGAGAACTCGGTGACGGAGCAACTGGACAAGGAAGGGAACATCAAGGGGCGGCTGACGCGCAGCTACGAAGTCATCCGCGCGGGGACGAACGTGGTGTCGCGCAAGAAGCTCTCCGAGAAGGAAGAGGGAGAGCTGCTCAGTCAGCTCAAGGCGGAGCCACAGGATCAGAAGCAGAACGAAGATCCGCGCGGGCGGGTCTCGCCCTTCCACCCCAAGGTCCGGGACGAATACCAGTTCGAGCAGTCCGCCGGTCCGCGCGAGGGATTGGTCACGGTGAAGATCACCCCGCGCAAGGCGGACAAGAAGCGGATGAGGGGCACGGCGGTGGTGGATCCGAGGACGGCCCAGCTCATCTCCATGCGCCTGTCGCCGTCCGAGCTGCCTTCCATGCTCGACAGCTTCCAGATTGATTTCGCCTACGCGGACACGCCCTGTGAGCGGCAGCCCACGCAGCTCGAGTTCGCGGGCACGGGCGGTGTCTTCTTCTACAAGGTGCGCTTCCGCACGCAGGTGAAGATCTCCGGGCACCAGGTGCTGGAGTCCACCGACATCGGGGGCAGCGGCCCCTAGTCCGCGCTCCGCAGAGACAAAGACAGCCTGGCATCTCGAACCCGAGTGCCAGGCTGTCCGTTTCAGAAGTACCTATCGCGAATGCCTACTGACCCCAAGGATTGGCCGGCTGATCAGAAATGGCGACCCAGAAGCGCGTGCCGACAGGAATTTTTCCGTTGGCCCAGTAGCTCCACCCACCCGAGGTGGAGAGGTCCGAGCCATACCGGCCATCGTGGAACTCCGCCATCCGCCAGCCCGTCCCGAAGTTCCCGGCGCAGAGGCGATCCGCCTCGGCGCGGCTGGTGAGATCCGCCCCGGCAATGGCCGAGGTGCTCTGAACCTGGCCTCGCACCCAACCCGGATTGAAGCTGGGAGTGATTCCCGAGGGAACGGGGCTGTTGTCGACGAGCAGGCAGAGCATCGGCAGAGCCGTCGTCGCCGGTGTGTCACCGGTGTAGGCGTTGGTCTGGCCGTCATTGCCCACCAGGACCACGTCGTCCGCGCGCTGCTGACGAGACACCCAGGTCATGCCCGCATGGGTGGCCGGCAGCGAAGCTCTCACGTACAGCAACCGGTTGGCGGAGCCCGAGCCCGCGTTGCTCACCACGTTCGGCGTCGCGTTGCTCAGGAGCGCATTGCGGACCTCGGAGGGGCTGGCCGTGGGATGATCGTGGAGATAGACAGCGGCGGCCCCTGCGACCAGCGGCGCGGAGAAGGAGGTGCCGTTCTGGGTTTGGGTCTGCGTGTCGCTGTCCAGCCATGCGACCTCCATGCTGTACCCCGGCGCGAAGAGGTCGACCTTGCCGTAGTTGGCGAACGACGCCCGCTTATCAGCGGAATCCGTGGCGCTGACGGAAATGACAGAGCTATCCCGTGCAGGGCTCGAGCGGTCCGCGTTCCGGCTCTCGTTTCCAGCCGCGGCAATCACCGTGACGCCCGCCCGCACCGCCGCGCGCGCCGCACGATCCATGGGCGAGGGCCGGCTGAACCAGCGGCGCCAGAAGCCTGGAGGGAAGCCGTAGCTGACGTTCGCGACGGCGGGCTTGGTGTGGAACCGCGCCACCCAGTCCAGGCCGGCCACGACGGTCGAGCTGAACACGGAAATGGCCGGGTTGTAGGCGTTGGCCCGGCAACCGGCGATACGCACGGAGATGAGATTCGCGCCCGGAGCCACGCCCAGGGTCGCTCCACCCGCCATGCTTCCGACCGCGGTCCCATGACCATTGCAGTCATCCCGCTGGCCGGCGAAGCGAATGAAATCCACCGCCTGTGAAGCCCGGCCGCCGAACTCCTGGTGCGAGCGGCGGAAGCCCGTGTCGAGCACGTAGATATTGAC
Source organism: Vitiosangium sp. GDMCC 1.1324 (assembly GCF_003044305.1). Classification (GTDB taxonomy): domain Bacteria; phylum Myxococcota; class Myxococcia; order Myxococcales; family Myxococcaceae; genus Archangium. The sequence goes on from NZ_PZOX01000029.1 coordinate 77,988, forward strand.
CCCCGAGCCGTTGTTGCTGGCGGTGAAGCGTTGGTTCGGCTCCTTGGTGCGCTGATCCACCCGGTCCAGATGCCAGGCGATGAGCTCCTGACCGTAGGAGTCCTGCTCCACGGACTCCACCCGCGAATCCAGGCTCATGCTTTGAGCCTGCGCGTCCGAGCCCGAGAAGGTGAACATCTGCACCGCGGGAAGCACGTCGATGAGGGTTCCGCCATAGGCCGCCAGGAGGCTGTTGGCCAGGGTGGCCACCTGATCCGACGGCGTGCTCTCGCTGAACATCACGACGAACTGCCCCGGAACCGGCGCCTCCGAGGGGATGAACTTCACGTCGGTGGGCATGTCTCCCGCGGAGTTCCACGGGTTGGCCGGCTGATTGTTGATGGCCACCCAGAACCGGGTCCCGGCCGGGATCTGGCCCGTGCCCCAGAAAGACCATCCACTGGGAAACAAAAAGTTGCTGCCATAGCGTCCGTCGTGGAACTCGGCCATGCGCCAGCCAGACCCGAAATTGTCGGCGCACATGGCATCCCCCTGCTGCTGGGACGTGAGCAACAGACCCGGGGTGGGAGGCGTTGCACGGACTTCTCCGCTCAGCCATCCATTCTGGGAGTCGAAGGAAATGCCAGTGGGAGCCGCGCGGTCATCCACCAGCACGCACAGGAGGGAGCGGAACTCGGTGACAGAGGTGTCGCCTGTATAGGCATTACTCTGCGAGTCTCCTCCCACGTGGACATAACCGTTCTGCTGGCCCAACACCGTCCAGGTCATGCCAACGCGCACCGATGAGACCGCGGCCTTGACCTTGGATGGGATTTCCACATCGGATGTGTCTTCCGGGCTCGTGCATCCCGCAACCAGGGCAGTGCACAGCAAACCCGAGCACCACTTGGTGCCGAGACGATTCCAGGTGTCTTTCATGTTGTTGATTCTCGATGATGTGGTTGTTGCTGAGGGGTGACACGCCGTTCCGCAGCGCGAGAGACAAGTCACAATGGGGGGATGGCTTGTCTCTGATTCAACACATACCACCAAGGACTGACATGACCCTGGAGTTGGGCCTGCTTTTCGAATTCCAAAATTCCAAGAAGCACGACATGACAACGAAAGACAGAAAGCCTTCAGCGTCAGTATCTCTCGACGGAATTCGAACCCTCGAGGGCGGTCAGCCGGGCCTGCCCCGTGGGGCACAGGTCGAGCACGGCGCACCGCTGGCACGCAGGTTCCCGGAAGAAGCAGCACCGCTGCCCGTGCAGCATCAGCGCTTCGTGGTTGTCATAGATGCGCTGTGCGTCCCAGTCCGGTGGTAACTGCGCCTCGAGCAGACGATGCGCGGGCCCCACGGGTGTGGTCTCGGGAATCAGCCCCAGCCGCACCGCCACCCGGTGGTGATGGCTGTCCACCGGCAGCGCGGACATCCTCAGGCGGCTGAACAGCAGGGTCGCGGCGCTCGTCTTCGGCCCCACCCCGGGCAGGTGCTCCAGCCAGTCACGCGCCTCACGCACGGGCAGCTCCCCGAGGAAGTCCAGTGACAGGTCTCCGCTCCGGAACTCGGTGATCCGCCTGAGCACCTGCTGGATGCGCGGTGCCTTCTGCTCCGGCCATGTCACCGCCGCGATGGTCTCCTGGACCCGTTCGCACGGGGCATCGCGCACCTCCTCCCAGGTGGGAAAGCGGGCTCGGAGCTGGCGGAAGGCCGCTCCCGTGGAGGCGTTGCGCGTGCGGTGGCTCAGCAGCGCCGAGACGAGCTCGCTCAGCGGATCCTGCGCGCGGAAGAAAGGGATGGGACAGCCGTACACCGCGCACAGGCGCTCGTGCACCACCAGGGCCTTCGCGCTCAACGGGGACGGAGACTCGGGAAACAACGGGAGAGATGGCATGACAGGGCTTGACCTCGGACGTCACCCCTCATCGTTCGCATCCCCTCCCCTCCTGACGAGCCCCTACTCCCCGTCCGCGTGGCGGCCAGCCCGCCGGGCGCCCGCGGGCACGCGCGACCCCTGACCCGCCACGCATGCGCACGTATAATGCCCGCGGCCCTCGGGCCCCCCATGCTGCGCCGGCTCCTCCCTACCCTCCTCGCACTCGGATGCGGCCTCCTCGCCCTCTCCTGGGGGCTGGTGAGCCTCCAGCGCATCTTCGCCCAGGAGCGCGAGGACGCCCACGCCCAGCTCCGCTCCCGCCGCGATGCGCTCGAGGAGTACGCCACCCAGGCCCTCCGCCTCACGCTCGGCAAGCAGTTGGAGGCAAGCCTCACCTCCCTCCATGCCGCCATGGGCGACCCACTCGCCCCCGCCGAGGGTTTCTACCTCCAGTTCCGAGGCGCCCAGTTCCTCCCCCGCCTCACCCGCTCGGCCCCCGGCTCGCACGCTCCCGCCCGCCGTCACTACCGGGAGCTCCTCCGCGCCCTCACCGAGGGCACCACCCCCGAGGAGCCCTGGTCGGAGCGCCTGGGCCGGCTGCGCGCGGTGGAGGCCGCCCTCGGGGCGAGGAAGCCCGCCCGCGCCAACGCGCTCGCCGAGGACCTGCTGCGCTACCACGCCGAGCACCCCCTCCCCCCGGAGCAGGAGCTCCCCTTCCTCCTCCTCGTGCTCGAGCGGCTCCAGCGCGGCGAGGCCACCCCGCCCCTCGTCCGCGCGCTCCTGCGCGAGGGGCTCCCCGAGGACTTCGGCGGCATCGAGCGCTCCGCTGGCCTGCAGCGGGATCTCCTCCGCGAGCGCGGGCGCTTCACCCAGCCCGACTTCGACTTCCTGCTCGCCCACACCGTGGGGGTGAGCACCGCCCTCGGCGAGCCCTCCGACGACCTCCTGGCCCGCGCCCGCGAGGCCGGCGCCGGCATGCTCGTCATGCCCGAGGGCCTCTCCGGCCCCACCCTCATCGGCGAGCGCTGGTACGTGGAGCCCAGGGACGAGGTGGTGCGCGGCATCGCCGTGGACCTCGACGCGCTCCTGCGCGACCTGGCCCGCGACATGCGCGAGCGCGGCCACTTCGGCCCCGATGGCACGGTGCGGCTCCAGGACCCCGACGCCGTGCAGCCCCTGGACTCCCTCCGGCTGGAGGTCTCCGTCCCCCAGTGGACCGCCGCCGAGACGGCCATCGAGCAGCGCTACGGGCTCAAGACGCTGTTGGTGGCCACCTGCTGGGCGCTCGCGGTGGCCATCGGGGTGATGGCGGTGGTGGCCCAGCACGGCCGCTACCGCTACATCGAGCTCAAGAGCGATTTCGTGGCCACTGTCTCCCACGAGCTGCGCACCCCGCTGGCCTCCATCCGCCTGCTCGCCGAGACGCTCGAGCGCAAGCTCTCCAAGGCCCCCGAGATGCGCGACTACCCCGAGCGCATCATCCAGGCCGCCGACGGGCTGCACTTCCTCGTCGAGAACATCCTGTCCTTCAACCGCATCGACAAGGGCCGCTGGCAACTGCGGCCCGCCCGCGTCAAGCTGGACGAGCTCATCGCCATGCTCCGCTCGGACCTCGTGGGCAACACCTCCGTCCCCGTCCAGCTCACCGCCGACGTCGGCGACGTGGAGCTCGAGGTCGACCCGTCCCTGATGCGGCTGCTGTTCATCAACCTCGCCCGCAACGCCTGCGCCTACAACCGGCGCAACCCCGTGGAGCTCTCCATCCGCGCCTACCCCCACCCGCCCCATGGCTGCGTGGTGCTCTTCGGCGACAACGGCATCGGCATCCCCGAGGGCGAGTGGGAGAACGTCTTCCGCGACTTCTACCGGCTGGGCTCGCAAGGCCCCGAGGTCCATGGCAGTGGCCTCGGGCTCGCGCTGTGCCGGAGGATCATGGCCCTCCACGGGGGGCGCATCTCCATCGACAACTCCGGCCCCCAGGGCACCACCTTCTCCCTGCTCTTCCACGAACCCCGCCATGAACACCCCGAGCAGCCCTCCTAGCCCCCGCCCCTCCATCCTCGTCGTCGAGGATGATGCGAACCTGCGGATCGGCCTGCGCGACAACCTCCAGGACGAGGGCTACGACGTGGTCGTGGCCACCCACGCCCGCGAGGCCGAGCCGCTCTTGAGCGGGCGTTCCTTCGACCTGCTCATCCTCGACGTCATGCTCCCGGGCGAGGACGGCTACTCCTTCTGCCGGCGCCTGCGCGCCCAGGGCGTGCAGACCATGGTGCTGATGCTCACCGCGCGCTCGCTCGAGGACGACATCGTCCGCGGCTTCGAGGCCGGCGCCCAGGACTACATCACCAAGCCCTACCGCCTGCGCGAGCTGCTCGCCCGGGTGGGTGCCCTGGTGCGCCGCGCCGGCAGTGCCCCTCCCCAGGTCATGCCCTTCGCCGGCTTCAGCCTGGACCTGGGCAAGCGCGCCCTGTCCCGGACCGACGGCGGCATCATCGACCTCACCCGCACCGAGTTCGACCTGCTCGCCTTCCTCCTCAAGCACCGCGACCGCGCCCTCACCCGGGGGGAGATCCTCGACGCCGTCTGGGGCCGGGACGTCATCGTGGACCCGCGCACCGTGGACAACTTCGTCTCCAACCTGAAGAAGAAGCTCGGCTGGACGAGTGCGTCCTCCTTCACCATCCACACCATCCGAGGGGTGGGGTACCGGCTGGAGCTCGAGTCCATGACAAAACCATGACGAAGAGATGGCCGACCCAAGGCCACGGCACCGCCCTGACTCCTTAGTTTCTACGGTGTCAGCCAGGAGGGATTGCCAAGTGTTCCAGTCGGTCATCAATCAGACGGGATTGAGCGCGGGTCGGTTCGGTACGGGCATGTGGGTGTCCTTGATGGTTCACGCGGGCGTGCTCGCCGGCGTCATGGGCCTGTCGGGCAAGGCGGTGGAGAAGCTCCATATGGAGCCCGACGTCAGGATCTACCGGACCCTGCCGCAGCCGCCCAAGGGCAACCCGAATCCGCCCAAGGCGGTGACGGCACCCACTCCGCCCAAGCCCAAGAAGCCCAAGACCGAGCTGGTCCAGCCCAAGAACATCCCGCCTCCGCCTCCGGAGCCCCAGCAGACGGCCGAGGCGACTCCGCCTCCGGAGGATACGGACACCGAGGCCAATGACCTGCCCTACGTCCCCGGCAGCGATCCCAACGGTCGTGAGGAGGGCGGAGTCCCCTTCGCGAAGTCCGTCATGGAACAGATCGTGACCGACAGCATCGGCGGGACGGGCGAGGAGGTGCTCCCGTTCGGCTCTGGAATGACTCCGCCGAAGCTCGTCTCCGCCGGAATCCCGCTCCAGTACACCTACGAGGCGGCCCGGGCGCACGTCAGCGGCATCGTCATCGCCCGGTGCACCATCACCCGCGAGGGCTCCATCCAGGACTGCCGCATCATCAAGGGACTGCCGTTCATGGACGAGGCCGTGATCGAGTCCCTGACCAGCCGCCGGTACCATCCGGTGAGCTACCAGGGCAGGGCCGTCAGCGTGAGCTACACCTTCACCATCAACCTCAAGATGTGAGGTGAGGCTCTCATGTGGGCCGGGGCCCGTCGCCTCGGCCCACTCCGGTTTCATCCGTTGAACCGTGTCCGCCAGGAGAGGGTCTGATGCGCCAGGTGTCCTTGATGCTGCTCGCGGGTGTGCTCGCCTGTCCGCCGCTCCTCGCATGTAACGCGGAGGAGCCGCTCCCGCCTCGGGAGACACCACCCGACACCGGAGCTCCTCCCACGGAAGGCACGTCGGCCTCGGCCAGCGTCCCCGCGTCCACAGGTTTGTACATCATCCCCGAGCCCGACCTCGCCAACGACATGAGCGAGAGCATCGGCCCCTGCATGGTCGACAGCATGACCCGGCCCGAGATGATCTCCGGAGAGCCGATCCGGTACACGCCCGAGGCCCTGAGGGCACGCGTCAACGGCCTCGTCATTGCCCAGTGCACCATCACCCGCGAGGGCACGGTCGAGGACTGCCGCATCATCAAGGGTCTACCCTTCATGGATGAGGCCGTCATCGAGACGCTCCAGAGCCGCCGCTACCACCCGGTGCTCTTCCAGGGCAAGCCCATCAGCGTGAAGTACACCTTCAGCATGAGGCTCAAAGTGCCCTGACGGCCCCCCCCGGGAGCCGCGCCGGGCCCCTCCCCTCCCACAGGCCCCCTCGCGTCAGGTATGCCTGTACCCCGGACGTAACCCTGGCCACCGCTGGTGCGTAGAGCCTCGGGAACCACCTCGGCGTGGATCGCGTCCCTCGGGAGGGGAGATGAGCGCAGTACGCAGCTTCTTGATGGTGGCGGTCCTCGCCTTGGCCGTGCTTCCCGCACCAGCCCAGGCCGGGCGGCGGTCCTTCATCTGGGTCTATGATACGGAGATCGTCCCCAAGGGCGACGTGGAGCTCGAGCAGTGGCTGTGGGCGAGGACCCAGTCGCAGGGCGTACCCGGTGACAAGTCGCGGTATTGGATCTGGTGGGGACCCGTGTTCGGGCTCACCCAACGGCTCGAGCTGGCACTGCCCTTCCAGATTCAAGCCACCCGTGACAGCACGCAGCTCGACTCCTTCGACGCGGACCTGCGTCTGAGGCTCAACCCCCGGGGAGACGACAGCCCCTGGCAGCCCCTCCTGCGGGTGGCCTGGCACCAATCCATCCATACCTCGCGCCCTTCCCGCGTGGAGGCCAACCTGGTGCAGTCCTATGAGGCAGAGAGCGGGCTGCGCCTGGTGCTCGACCTGGGCTCGCAGGTGGGCTTCCCGGGGATCGATGGCTCGGAGGCGCCCGTGCAGTGGCTGGGCACCTATGCCGCCGGCGTGTCGTACCCCATCAGTGAAGAGGGCGAGCTGCGCGCCTCGCTCGAGGCGTTCGGGGAAGTTCCCCTGCAAGGCCTCCAGGCGAAGCAGCACCACTTCGTCGGCGCGGACCTGGCCTGGACGTTCGGCCGGTCGTGGATCACGCTCGGGGTCCTGGTGGGGCTCACCCCCCTCTTCCCGGAAACCCCCCAGTTCATGCCGAGGCTGATATGGGCCGTGGTGCTCTGATCCTCCTGCTGTCCCTCGCCGCCCCGCTCGCCGCCGCGCAGCAGGGCACCGTCCGCGGCGAGGTCCGCGTCACCGTCCAGGGACCCGATGGCCGCCCCGTTCCCAAGGCGGATCGCTCCGGCGTGGTGGTCTACCTCACCGGCTACACCGAGCCTCCTCCCGCGAGCGAGGTCAACATGGCCCAGCGCAACAAGGCCTTCCAGCCCTCCGTGGTGGCCGTGGTCACCGGGCAGAAAGTGCGCTTCTCCAACAACGACGTGGTGGTGCACAACGTCTTCTCCCGCTCGCGCGCCGGGAAGTTCGACGCGGGCAAGAACCGCCCGGGCGAGGACTACACGGAGACCTTCAAGAGGACGGGCATCGTGGACATCTACTGCGACATCCACGAGCAGATGGTGGCCACGCTGGTGGTGGTGCCCAACCGGGCCGTCGCCGTCACCGGGCCGGATGGGCGCTTCGTGCTCACGGGCGTGCCTCCCGGCACCTACCGCGTCTTCGCGGTGCACCGGCGCGATGAGCGCAGCGACGTGTCGCGCAGCGAGGTCACCGTGAAGCCCGGCCAGGAGACGACGGTGACGCTGGAGCTCACCGAGGCCCGGGCCGACGACAGCCACCCGGACAAGCACGGCCGTCCGTACACCTCCCATCCCGATGCCTACTGACGCCCCGCCCCCCCAGGAACATGCCTCCCGCGCCGGAGGCGCCCTGGGATGGCAGTCACTCTCCGTCCGGCTCGTGCTGGCCTTCATGCTGCTCGCGGGCCTGGCGCTCGCCGTGGCGCTGGTCGCCACCACCCAGGCGGTGGAAGACGCCGCCGTGCAGAAGATCCACGGCGATCTGGCCCGCACGCTGGCAACCTTCCAACGCCTCTCCCGGGCCACCCAGGAGAGCATCCGCGATGTCGCCGCCGCGCACGCGCGCGATCGAACATTCATGGACGTGGCCCTCACCGTCAACTCCGACGACAGCGCCGCGGGTCTCGACGACGGCGACGCCGAGCTCGAGGGCATCCTGGGCGCACACGAGGTCATCGGCTCCGCCGATACCGAGGCCTTCGGATGGAGCGACAAGCAGGAACACCGCATCTGGGCCTTCTTCAACGTGCGCAAGCGGCTCGTGTTCACCCGCGGGAACAGCGAGCAGGTGGGCGGCACGGTGGACAACCTGCCCATCCTGGACCAAGCATTGAGCCAGGGCTTCGCCTCCGAACTCTGGTCCCCCGCCAAACTCGAGACGCTGCCCTTCACCTTCGTGCCCAGGGAGAGCATCCAAAGGAGAGAAAGAGACCTGCTGCTCGTGCACGCCCACCGCGTCACCACCTCCGGTGGCGAAAGCGCCCGGCCCATCGGCGTGGTGCTGTCTGGACGGTGGGTGACTGAATTGCTCCTGGAGAACTCCCTGGAGCAGGGACCCTCACGGGCCCGCTTCGCCTTCCTCATCGAGGACGGCCTCACCCAGGGCGGTGCCCTGGCCACCACCGCCTCCGCCTCGGACTCGGAGGACCCAGACCCGGAGGAACTCCGGAGACTCCTGGCCTCGCTCGCTGACAAACGCGCCAAGGAGAGCTCGCTCACTGACGAGCCCGCCAAGAAGACCTCACTCGCTGACGAGCCCGTCAAGGTGAGCATCGGCAAGTACAGCTACCTCGTGCGCTGGGATGACTTCTACGGCGTGAAGAGCACCCAGGACGAGGAGGGCACCCGCGACGAGAAGAGCACCCGCGGCAAGGAGTGCACCCGCGACGAGAAGAGCACCCGCGGCAAGGAGTGCACCCGCCTCGGCCAGGTGTTCGTCTTGCGCAACCTCGACGCGGAGATCGATCCCATCATCGCCAGATTCCGTGCCAAGCTGCTGCCCACCGCCGTGGGCGTGGTGCTCCTGGCGTTCGCCCTGGCCGTGCTGTTGGCGCGCCGCCTCTCCGCGCCGCTGGTGCAACTGGAGGCTGCCGCCCGCCGGGTGCGCCTGGGCTCGCTGGACGTGGAGGTCCCCGTCCAGGGCGAGGACGAGGTGGGCCGGCTCACCGGCGCCTTCAACGAGATGGTCGCCGGCCTGCGCCAGCGCGATCAGATCCAGGGCCTCTTCAAGCGCTACCTGGCCCCCCAGGTGGTGGACGAGCTCATCCGCAACCCGGAGAAGGCGGCCCCCGGCGGCGAGCGCCGCGAGCTCACCGTGCTCTTCATCGACCTGGTGGGCTTCACCTCCCTGAGCGAGGAGATGAGCCCCGAGGCGCTCGTGGACCTGCTCAACGGCTACTTCGAGCGCGCCACCGAGGTGCTCGGCCGCTACGGCGCCACGCTCGACAAGTTCATGGGCGACGCCATCATGTGCTTCTGGAACGCCCCCCTGCCCCAGCAGGACCATGCCGCGCGGGCCTGCCTCACGGCGCTCGGTCTGCTGCAGGTGGTGGACACCCTGGCTCCCGAGTTCCAGGCTCGCGGCGTGCCCCGGCTGGACTGCCGCATCGGCATCAACACCGGCACGGGCGTGGTGGGCAACATCGGCTCGCGCGCCGCCCAGGACTACACCGTCATCGGTGACTCGGTGAACCTGGCCTCCCGGCTCGAGGGCGCGGCCCGCGTGTATGGCACCCGGACCCTCGTCTCCGAGGACACGGTGCGGGCCGCCGGAGGGGCCGTGCTCGCCCGGGAGTTGGATCTGCTGCGTGTGAAGGGCCGGCAACTCCCCGTCCGCGTCTATGAGTTGGTGGACGTGGCCGGAGCCCCACCGCCCGCGCACCTGGCCCGGTTCGCCGAGGGGCTCGCCCTCTACCGCGCCCGCCGCTTCGCCGAGGCCCGCGAGTCCTTCCTCTCCTCGCCGGAGGATCCCCCCTCGCGCATCTTCGCCGCCCGCTGCGACACCTGGATGGCCCGGCCTCCCCCCGAGGACTGGGACGGCGTCTTCTCGCTCGAGACCAAGTAGGCCCTGTGCATGGAGTTGCCGGTAGTTTCTTCAGGCCTCCGCATGCCAGGGCCTGCAAAAGCTTCCATTGTCCAGGCCGGTCCCCCTTCCAAGTCTTGAGAACCCGACAGGCGAACAGGCTGGCCTGGTTCCTGCTTCACCCTCCCACCGAGATGAGGCGTCCCGAGAACCCTACCCGCTATGGCGTTGAGATCAGCGCCTCCGCGTGGAAACAGCTCTCCTTTCTGCCACTGGATGCGTACATGCGCATCCGCGGCGAGTTGGATGCTGTCGCCTCGAAGGCAGAGCAACCAGCAGTCACCCAGTCCTTCGCGGTGGGAGACCACGTCGCGCGCTATACCGTGGACCCCGAGCGTAGGCTCCTCATCCTGGTCGAAGTGACGCACCGCTGAGGGCCTGCCACGGACCACGGCGGGCCGCCCCCCGGCAGGCGCCCCGCCCACCAGAGAAGCGGCTCTGGCGAAGATTCCCAACGTCCCACCGGCCCATGGGCAGGGTGCCCATTTTTCATTCATGGGCGAGGGTGGACCCCAGCGACCAGGGCGAAGGATGCGCCTGTGCGACTTCATCCGGGTGAGTCAATCCCTCATCCTGGCGGAGTGGGAACGGGAGGCACGCAGCCATCCCTATTCCCAGGGACTCTCTCGGCCCCGGCTCCTCGACCACCTGCCAGACCTGCTCGACCGCATGGCGAACATGGTGGAGACGCTCCATACCGGCGAGCGCCAGAGCATGGAGGGGCTGCCCGAGGTGCATGCGCTGGAGCGGCTGGAAGTGGGTTACGACCTCGAGCAGGTGGCCCATGAGTACGCCCTGCTGCGGGCCTGCATCCTCCGGCTCTATGAAGTACACGCCGAGCAGGTGGGAATGGGGGAGCCGGCGGTGATGCTGCGGGAGGTGCGGCGCTTCAACCAGATCTTCGATGCGGCCGTGTCCACCGCGGTGACCTGTTACGCCCGGACTCGCGAGCGCACCCTGGTGGCCCTGGATCGGATCTCCGAGGCAGCACTCGGTACGGAGGTGCTGGACACCTTCCTCCCCAAGCTGCTGCGCGTCATCCTGGAGAGCACGGAGTCGGTGGACTCCGTCACCCTGATGCTGCGCGAGGAGAACACCCTGCGGATGCGCGCCAGCGTGGGAGTGGAAGAGGCGCTGGACGCCGGTTTCCGTCTCCAGGTGGGCGAGGGCTTCGTCGGGAAGGTGGCCGCCGAGCGGCGCCCGCTGGAGCTGCACGCCGCGGCCACGGACCCGCTGGTGAAGAACCCGGTCCTTCGCGCCAGGAGCATCCGCGCCCTCTACGGCGTGCCGTTGTCCCACGGCAGTGACGTCATCGGCGTGGCCACGATGAGCAGCCTCACCGCCGCCTCGTTCTCCACCGAGGACAAGCTGCTCTTCCGGACCATGGTGCAGCGCATCTCGGCCCTGCTGTTCCAGGCCCGCCTCCAGGAGCGCGAGCAATCCCAGAGGCGCCTGCTGGACGCCATCCTCACCCAGCTCCCGGTGGGCGTGGCGGTGGCCGAGGCCCCTTCCGGCCACCTCATCCTCGGCAACCAGGCCTTCGAGGACATCTGGCGGCACCCCTTCATCCACTCGCCCGACCTGGAGGGTTACCGGAAGTACCGAGGCATCCACCCGGATGGCCGCCCCTTCGAGCCGCAAGAATGGCCCATCGCCCGCGCCCTCCAGGGGGAGGTGGTGCACGCCATGGAGATCTGCATCCTGCGAGGAGATGGCACGCGCGGCGTGACCCTCCAGAACTCCGCCCCCCTGCGCGACGCCCAGGGCCGCATCATCGCGGCGGTGGTCACGGCCCTGGACATCACCGACCACAAGGCCGCCGAGGAGCAGCAGCGCCGCACCGTCGAGTTCCGCGAGCGCTTCCTGGGCATCGTCAGCCATGACTTGCGCAACCCGCTCAACGCCGTCCGGCTCTCCGCCGAGGCGATCTTGAAATCCGGGAGCACGAACCCGGGACAGGCGCGCAACGCCCGCCGCATCCTCGGCAGCACCGAGCGCATGAGGCGGATGATCGCCGACCTGCTCGACTTCACGCGAGGACAGTTGGGCGGGGGCATCCCCGTCAACCGGCAGCCCGTCGAGCTCCTCCAGCTCACCCGCCATGTCCTGGAGGAGCTGGAGACAGGCCACCCGGGGCGGGTGTTCCGACTGGAGGCGTCAGGCCAGTTCCTGGGGGAATGGGATCCCGACCGGTTCGCGCAGGTGCTGGGCAATCTCGGCAAGAACGCGCTCGACTACAGCCCCGAGGGCACGCCCGTGGACTTCAGGCTGCGCGACGAGGGCGCCACCGTGTGCCTGGAGGTCCACAACGAGGGCGCCCCCATTCCGGCTCACGAGCTCCCGTACATCTTCGAGCCCTACCAGCGGGCCGCCACGGGCAGGGGACATTCGGCCTCCGGACTGGGGCTGGGGCTCTTCATCGTCCAGCAGATCGTCCAGGCCCACGGCGGCACCATCACCGTCCACTCCACCGAAGCAGAGGGGACCACCTTCGCCGTGCGGCTCCCCCGGTACGGTGCCCGGCACGAGCGCTCGCCCGAGGCCTAGTGCCCCGGGAGAACCGTGAGCAGCTCAGCCCCTCGGAGAAAAACCGGACCCGCTTCGCTCCTGCGAGCCCACGCCATTCCAGGAGAGGTTCTCGTCCAGCGAGGGCGAGTGCGCTGGCACCGCGGTGGGTCCGGCGGGGGGATGCACCACCTTCACCGTGACGTACACGGTGCGCGCGTTACCCGTGTAATCCGTGGCACGGATGTAGAGCGCATGCTCCCCCTCCGCCACGCCCGCGATCTTCCGGCTCCCCGTGTATGCCTTTGACGCTTCATCCAGGGACAACGGCGTCCAGACGCCCGAGGTGGAGTCGAGCTGGTACTCCACGCTCCGCACCCCCGAGCCCATGGGCCCGTCGTCCGCCTGGACGGCGATCTCCAGGGGTCCGGAGGTGGACATACCCGTGATGGGTCTGACCACCGTGACCTTCGGGGCCGACGAGTACAAACCCAGCACGGCGGCCAGGAGGTGAGCCCCCACCAGGGCCACGACGCCCAGCGAGGGAAGCCACGTCATCCAGACTTCCGGCCTCGGACTCCGATGTGCGGTCAGTGCCATTGGACCCTGGACAAAGCCAGAACCGTGCCGCTCCCCGGACACTCCCCTGCCACCTCGGGGCAGCTCGTCCCCGCCATCCCTTTCTTTCGGGAAAACAGCGGGTTGGCGGCTCTCTCCCGGATGGAGGAGTCTTCCGCCAGGGTCTTGCGCCGAGCGCCCCCCAGCCGAAGGGCGGAAGTTCTTTCAGTCCTTCCGGCGGGGGTCTGGAAAAAACTTCGGGCGCACTGTTGGGTGGAGGACCGCGGAGGCTCAGCGGAAGCTGACCGTGACGCGCGTCAACACGAGCCACGAGTCGCGCCGCGTCGGCTCCTCGATGGGAGGCTGGTCGTACCGCAGGAAGTAGCCCGTGGCCCCCATCCCCAGGAAGTCCGTGGCCCACCAGCGCACCGCCAATGCCCCGCCGCTCGCGCCCCCGGGCTCCACGTCCGGAGCGCCCAACCCCAGGGCGAGCCGCTCCACACGCCCGGCCACCTCCACGGCCCCTCCATCCCATGCGTCCCATGAGTCCGCGGCCTCACCCCTCGGGCCCAGGGGCCAACCCCGCTCATCGCGCCGCGACCCTCGCACCAGCCAGGAGGCCTCCACCGAGCCCCCCTGCGCCCGCACTCCGGGCAGCGCCTCGCGAGGCGTCTCGGGGTTGCCGTCCGTGTCGCGCGAGCGCCGCTCCCAGGCCACGCCCCCCTCGGCCGTCAGTTGAAAGGGTCCGCTGCCGAGCACCACATGGGCCTCGGTCACCCAGCGCCAGCCGGACACCGGCACGGGCCGGTAGAAGAGGAAGCGCGTGGCCGTCGTGCCACCCACGCCCGCCCGGTCGAACGCGTCCTCCGCGTGCACCCCCGCCCCCACCCGCAACTTCCAGGGCGAGTCCGGTGCCGCCGCCCGCGAGGCACCTCCCAGCAGCGCATCCACCCGCGCGTCCACCGAGAGCGCCGCGTTGTCATTGCCCAGGGGGCTCCGCGAGCCGTTGCCCACCCGGACCCAGGCCTCCACCGGCAACGACTTCGGCGAGAGCTGCACCTCCAGTCCGAGGTCACGCCCGGGCCACAGCGCCCGCACCGGCAGGGACAGCTCCGGAATGGGCAGCGCCTCCACGGCCACGTCCTTCGCCGAGGCGAAGAGCGGCGTCTTCCCATAGCCCAGGCGCAGGTGCACGCCCTCGGTGGGAATGAAGACGACGAGCGCATCCGTGAGGGCGGGCTTCTCGAGCGCCCACTCGACCGAGCCCACCGCCTGGAACCAGGGGGCGGGCCGGGCCTCCACGCCCAGACGGAAGCGCCCGAGGGCGAACCCGTTCTCGCCCTCCACCGCGTCGGAATGCACCCGGTAGTCCAGCTCTCCCATGAGCATCGGGGAGAGCCAGGACTCGGCGACGGCGCTCGCCGGCAGCAGCAGCATCGCCAGCAACAGGCACGAGCGCATCAGTCCTCCACCGGGATGATCTGGAGGAAGTGGGTGGCGCCATTGGAGGTATCGCCGTCATGGTCGGCGATGAAGAGGCGCTTGTTCTCCGCGTCATAGGCGAGCCCGCGCGGCTGCTGGTACCCGCTGGCCAGCACCCCCACCTCGCCGGAGGGAGCGATGCGGAACACCTTGCCCTCTCGGCTGCCCGTGAGCAGCGAGCCTCCAGGACCCACGGCCAGCAGATCCGGGCTCGGCAGGGTGGCGAGCGTCGTGTAGTCCTGGGGCGCGGCCAGGGGCGCGCGATACACCTTCCCGGCGAGCTGATCACTCACGAAGAGCGAGTCCCCCACGGCGGTCACGCCCACCGGCTTCTGCAGCGCCCCGATGCTCTCCTGCTCCGTGCCGTCCAGGGTGAGCCGCGCCACCGAGCCCACGTTCACGTTGCTCACGCGGACGAAGTAGCCGACGTAGAGCTGGCCATCCCGAGCGAGCGTCAGGCCGATGCGCCTGCGCTCCGGCTTCAGTCCGGGCACGATGCCGCTCGTCCCATCCGGCTTGACGAACACCACGTCGCCCGCCTTGCCGTAACCGAAGCGGACCACGACCAGGGTTCCATCGGGCATCCGCACCAGGTCGCCCAGACCCGCCCCATCGGCTGGCGCGGGCGGCAACGTCGCCACCAGCGACACGCCCCCGGCGTCCGTCCACTGGAGGATGCGGTTGTTCTGGTCGTCCGCGATGTAGAGCGTCCGCGACGGGGCGTCCCACCACAGCCCGTTCGGATCGCCCTCGAGGGTGAGGGCCTTGGGCCCCCGTTCGATCGCGGCGGTGGGGGGTGGATCCACCTGCTTGTCACAGGCATGGGCGAAGAGCAGGGCCAACACCAAGGGCGTCAATCGCATCGGGTCCTCCGGGTTCGTGGGGGGGCCGCGATCTATCCACCCGCGTTGTTCCCAACGGTAGAAAATTGTAGAAAATAGTGACCTTGGCTCCCTCTCACGGCACTCCCCCACGGACCCAGGACGAGCTGCTCACCACGGACGAGGTGGCGACGCTCCTGCGAGTCCATCCCAAACACGTCTACCGGCTGCTCAAGCGCGGCATCCCCGCTCGGCGCGCTGGAGGCAAGTGGCTCTTCCCGCGCGAGGAGGTGCTCCGGTGGTCGGAGGTCTCCACGCGCTCCGCTCCAGAGCCGGAGCCCTCGCGCGACGAGGCCGCTCCCGCCCCGCTGCTCGCCGCGAATGGGGACCTGGCCGTGGAGACGCTCCTCGCCCTGCATCAGGCGAACCACCATCCCCTCATCGGCTTCGTGCTCGCGGATCGCACCCGCGCCCTGGAGTTGGTGGAGCAGGGCCACGTGCTCGCCGCCGGCTGGCACGGTGCGCTCCCCCCCGAGCTCGAGGCACGCGGCGGGCTGGCGCGCATCCACCTCGTTCATCGCGAGGTCGGCCTCATCACCGCGCCCGGGAAGAAACCTCCCGCGCTCGAGCGGCTCTCCCGGGTGCGGCTCGCCAGCCGGCCTCCCACCGCGGGCGTCCGGCACCACCTGGATCAGACGCTGCGCGAGAACGGCCTGGACTCCGAGGCCATCCACCAGCGAGCACAACTGCTCGCCTCGCATCGGGACGTAGCCTGTGCCGTGGCGAGAGGCGAGGCGGACGTGGGCCTGGCCTCGCGCGCCTGGGCCTCACGGCTCGGGTTGTCCTTCCGCTCGCTCGGGCACGAGGCCTATGGGCTCATCATCCCCACGGCGTGCCTGGGAGCGCCCGCCGTGGTAGGGCTGTGCGAGACGGCCCAGGGCTCCGCGCTCAGGCGCTCGCTCCGGGGCATTCCGGGCTACGAGCCGGGTGACACCGGGAAGATTCAAATCCTCGCGGCACGTGCTTCCGGACGGGCCCGGGCCACACACAATGGGAAGGAGGGAGTCCAATGAAGGGGATCGTCAAGGGGGCGCTCGTGGCGGGCGTCCTGCTCATTGTCGGAGCGGGCATCGTGGCCGGGCTGCGCACGCCCGCCCCCGAGCCCACGCGCAAGCAGACGCTGACCATCGCCGCGGCGTCGGACCTGAAGTTCGCCCTGGATGAGTTGCTGAAGGAGTTTCGCGCGAAGCACCCGGGCGCGAACGTCCAGGTGACCTACGGTTCGTCGGGCAACTTCCTGGCGCAGCTGTCGAACGGGGCGCCCTTCGACGTCTTCCTCTCCGCGGACGTGGCCTACCCGCGCGAGCTGGCCCAGAAGGGCCTGGTGGCCGACAACGACGTCTTCCTCTACGCCGTGGGCCGCCTCGTGGTGTGGGTGCCGAAGGACTCGCCGCTGAACGTGGAATCGCTCGGGATGAAGGCACTGCTGGAGCCCGCCGCGAAGCGCATCGCCATCGCCAACCCGAAGCACGCCCCCTATGGCCGCGCGGCCGAGGCCTCCATGAAGAGCCAGGGCGTCTACGACGCCATCAAGGACAAGCTGGTGCTCGGGGAGAACATCGCGCAGACCGCGCAGTTCGTGCAGAGCGGCTCCGCCGACGTGGGCCTCATCGCCCTGGCGCTCGCGATGGCCCCGGCCATGAAGGAGCAGGGACATTATTGGGAGGTGCCGCTCGACGCCTACCCGCGCATGGACCAGGGTGGCGCCATCCTGAAGCGGGCGGAGGACCCGGAGCTGGCCAGACAGTTCCGTGACTACCTGCTCGGTGCGGAGGGCAAGGCGCTCCTCAAGCGCTACGGCTTCTTCCTGCCGGAGGAATGACGGGTGGACCGGGCCGCACTCCTGCTGAGCATGCGCCTCGCCGCGTGGACGACCCTCATCCTCCTGGGGGTGGGCCTCCCCATCGCCTGGTGGATGGCCACCTCACGCTGGCG
This sequence comes from Vitiosangium sp. GDMCC 1.1324, assembly GCF_003044305.1. Classification (GTDB taxonomy): domain Bacteria; phylum Myxococcota; class Myxococcia; order Myxococcales; family Myxococcaceae; genus Archangium. The sequence goes on from NZ_PZOX01000029.1 coordinate 95,229, forward strand.
GTGGAAGTTCCTCGTGGAGACGGTGGTCGCGCTGCCACTGGTGCTGCCCCCCACCGTGCTGGGCTTCTACCTGCTGCTCGTGCTCGGCCCGCACAGCCCCCTGGGGCGGGCCTTCGAATCACTCTCCGGGCACACCCTCCCCTTCAGCTTCGAGGGCCTGCTGCTGTCTTCGGTGCTCTACAGCCTGCCCTTCGCCGTGCAGCCCTTCACCGCGGCGCTTGCGGGAGTGGATCGCCGGCTCGTGGAGGCCTCGTGGTGCCTGGGTGTCTCGCGCTTCCAGACGTTCGTGCGCGTCGTGCTGCCCCTGTCCGCCACCGGCATCCTCTCCGGCATGGTGCTCACGTTCGCGCACACGCTGGGCGAGTTCGGCGTGGTGCTCATGGTGGGCGGCAACCTGGAGGGCCGCACGCGCACGGCCTCCATCGCCATCTACGACGCGGTACAGGCGCTGGACTACGCCTCGGCGAGCAGGACGGCGCTGGTGCTGCTCGCCTTCTCGTTCATCGTGCTGGCCATCACCTACGGGCTTCAGCGTAGGGTGTGGGCACCATGGCCGACACGCTCGTAGTCGACCTCGAGAAGCGCTTCCACGGCGGACCCACCGTCCAGGCCCGCCTGGAGCTGCCAGCCACGCCCGGACGGGTCGCGGTGCTGTTCGGCCCCTCGGGCGCGGGCAAGACGACGGTGCTGCGGTGCCTCGCGGGGCTCGACCGGCCCGAGCGCGGCCGCATCCTCTTCCACGGCGAGCCCTGGTGCGACACCGGGGCCCGCGTGTTCCTCCCGCCCCAGCGGCGGCGCGTGGGGCTCCTCTTCCAGGACTACGCCCTCTTCCCCCACCTCACCGCCGAGCAGAACGTCCAGTACGGCATTGGCCACCTGCCGGAGTCCGAGCGGCGCGAGCGCTCGCGCTCCCTCTTCGCGCTGCTGCACCTGGAGGGACTGGAGGCGCGCAGGCCGCGCGAGCTCTCCGGCGGGCAGCAGCAACGGGTGGCACTGGCCCGGGCGCTCGCCATCCGCCCTCGGCTGCTGCTGCTCGACGAGCCCCTGTCCGCGCTGGATGCGCCCTCGCGCGAGCAGCTCCGGGGCGAGCTGCGGCGGCTTCTCCGGGAGCTGGGCGTGCCCACGGTGGTGGTGACACACGACAGGCTGGAGGCGCTGGCGCTGGGGGATGACCTGGTGGCCATGGAGGGGGGCCGGGTGTGTCAGGTGGGGCCGGTGGCCGACGTGTTCAACCACCCGGCGGAGCTCGCGGTGGCGCGGATGACGGGCATCGAGACCGTGCTGCCGGGCACGGTGCTGCGGCGCGAGCAGGGACTGGCCACGGTGGCGGTGGGCCCGCATCACCTCATCGCGCTGGAGCCCGAGCGGGAGGGGAACGAGGTCTTCGTCTGCCTCCGGGCGGAGGACGTCACGCTGGGGGCTCCCGAGGCCTCCCCCACCAGCGCGCGCAACCGGCTGGCGTGCACCGTGGTGTCCGTCTCCCCCGAGGGCGCGCTGGTGCGCGTGGCGCTCGACGCGGGCTTCCCCCTGGTGGCGCGGGTGACGCGCTTCTCCAGCGAGGAGCTGGGGCTCGCCGAGGGCCGCCCCGTCACCGCCACATTCAAGGCCCCCTCGGTGCGGCTCGTGCCACGCCCGTGAGCTCCGCCCACCGAGCCCCCAGGTTCACCGGAGGCCGTCGCGCGCCGCACCCTCCAGGAGACCCCGGAGCGAGGCTCCCGACGCTCGGGGGTCGAGGGATTGCCCACCCGGCACGCCTGCACCCGGAAGGGGCTCATTCAGACGCGTGCCCTTCAGCGCCAGGATGAAGGCAACCACCCCCGACGAGCCATCGGAGCAATCCACCGAAATGGTCCCACGGAAGGAGAGGCCGATTCCGGCGTCGTCCCCCGTCCTGCTGCCCTGTCCGTTGTTGAAGTGCCAGAGGTACCTGCACTCGTCATCCGCGTAGGCGGGGCACACCTTGTCGTCGAGCCGGAAGGACTTCTCGTCACTCATCGTCCCGGACAGACCACAATCGAAATCCAGATAGAGCTTGTCGGAGTCGAAGGCATCGGCGACGACCTCGAGGGATTCATCCTTGATGGAGGAGGTGGTCTGCCTGCTCCCCAGGGTGGTCGTGAGGGTGCCCGAGACACCATACGATCCCACGAAGTCCCGACGGGGATCTCCGCAAGCACAGACACCGAGGGTCAGCATCACGGCCACCAGGGCCTGGGGGCGACGCATGAGGGACGACCTCCGCGAGGGTTCACGAACAAGGCTACCGTCCGGAACAACGGCGGAGCTGCCGGGTCCCCCTCCCCTGTCCGCCGCCGGATAGTCCACAACACCCTGCTGGTCCATACACTCTCATCCGCTCGAACCCTGAGAGGTCCGCGGAAAGATGACGAGTGGACGTCTCTTCCGGGTGCCTGCCACCGGAGCGGCCGAGGGGATGGCGTAGCGCTGGCACGGGGACGGGTGGAGGTGGTAGGCCGCCCCTGAAGTAACCAGGAGAATCCAATGCGCTTCGCCTTTGCTCGTTCCTTGGGTGTTCTTCTCGTGACCTCTTCGCTCGTCGCTTGTGGCGGTGACTCGGACGATCCCGGAGGCGGCGGCTCTGGAACCGCCACGCATTTCTTCCTACCCACCTCGAAGGGTGACAACACGGCCGCCCCTGCCCTGGCGCTCGACGGAAAGGGAGGACTGCACACGGTCTATCCCGCGTACGCGGGAGGCGGTGCGTACTACGCCTTCTGCGCCAATGGCTGCCAGCGCGCGGAGGACGTCTCGTCCGTGCACTTCGACACCGAGGGGACGGTCACCAACGCCATGCTCGCGCTCGACGCGCAGGGCAGGCCCCGCGTGCTGCTGTCGGCATACGCCAAGGTCTACTACGCCTCGTGTGACAGCTCCTGTACCGACCCGAAGGCATGGAAGGTGACGGCGATCCTCGATCACGCCGGGAAGAAGGAAGTGAGCGGACCGGCGTTCGCGCTCGACCCCCAGGGCCGGCCGCGCTTCCTGCTCCACACCTATCTCACGTACCTCGGCATCGGCCAGGGGGCGCCGTTGACCGAGTACGTCACCTGCGACCAGAACTGCCAGGACCCGAGCGCGTGGAAGGTCAACCGCATCTCCGATCAGATCTGGCACCACTCCGAGCTCCGTTTCGATGCGGAGGGCCACCCGCGCGCTGGCACCATCGTGCGCTTCGTGAACTCGGACAACAGCACGACCCACTACGGCTCCTACGTCGAGTGCCGCGGCGACTGCACCCAAGAAGCCGACTGGAATGGGACCACGCTCGGGGTTTCCTATTCGAGCGAGACCGAGGCCGTGCGCATGCAGCCGGCGATCGCGCTCGCCCTCACGTCGAGTGGAAAGCCCCGCGTGCTGCTGCTCGCCCGAAGCGCGGACAATCAGAAGCAGCTGGCCTACCTGTCCTGCGACGAGGGGTGCATCAGCAACTCGGGGTGGAGCAGCCTCGCCCTGGACAACAGCGCGAAGATCGACGACGGGCTGGATCTCGCGCTCAACGCGCAGGGACACCCCCGCATCGTCTACACGTATGACTACAACATCATCCTCGCGAGCTGCGACGCGGAGCACTGCGAGAATACCGATGCGAAGTGGAATCTCCGGGTGGTCGAAGACGCGACCGCGATGAAGTCGGACGAGATCTTCCTCTATGAGAACTGCAACGTCGGCACCTGGTTCCTGCACGCGCCCTCGCTGGTGCTCACCCAGGATGGAGGAGCGCGGGTCGGCTACCAATCGCGCGACGTGAGCGGGGGTTGGGTCAAGAAGGATCCCAACGGACCCGACTGCGTCGCCGGAACCGACATGACGTGGAGCCGGCTGGCGGTCCTCAAGCCCTGACGCCCGGGGCTCCAGGGGCATGACCCTGCGGCGTGGGCCTCGTGACGATGCGAGGGGACGGTGCTACATCCTCGCACCCTCAGTCCGAGTCCCTGCCCAAGGAATCTCTCGAGGAATCTCTCATGCCCCAGCCTCGCCTCATGCTCGCCATCCTCGTGCTGCTGTGCCACACCGCCCCGGTCCTCGCGGCCGAGCCGCCGAAGACGGAGAAGCAGCGCATCACCGCGGCGTCAGGCGTCAGGATGCGGGCCACGCCCCGCCCTGACGGGCAGGAGGTGACCCGGCTCTTCATCGGCACGGAGTTGCGCGAGCTCGAGCGCTCCGAGCACCAGGAGACGCTGGGAGGCAAGAAGGACTCCTGGTACCGGGTCGCCACATCCGAGGGACAGGAAGGCTGGGTGTTCGGCGCCTTCGTCTTGCCATTCGAGCCGGAGCGCCGCGTGCAGACCGTCCTCGAGATTGCCGGGCAGCGCCTGGCGGACGAGAAGGCGCCCTTCGTGGACCGGACGGATCTGGCCAACTTCCTGAAGGGCGTGGTGGAGAAGACGCCCGACAAGGCGAGCGCGGCGCAGTTGGAGCTGGCGCGCTGGCGCGCGGTGCGTTGGGCCCTGAGCGCCATTGGATCGCAGGAGGTGCCGAAGAAGGCGTACGAGCCCTGGGTGAAGCGCCAGGGGGAGGCGCTGGTGTACAGCGAGCCCGCGGCGGAATGGCTCGTGGACGGCGGGGTCCTGTGGCAGCTCGAGGAGAAATACCGGGGCCAGCCCGAGGCCGAGGCATTCGCCTGGGAGGCCGCGACGACGCCCACCCCCGGCGAGTGCGAGGGCTACGCGCCGTGCATCCTGGAAAGGGCCAACGCCACGGAGGGCGAGTACCTGCGGCGCTATCCCACCGGGCCCCATGCGGGTGAGCTCGTGAAGGAGCTGGAGCAGGAGCTGGTGATGGACGGTATCGCCGAGCTCGAGCAGGACGATCGCGCCATCCTGAGCAAGGAGTTGGGCACACTGGAGGCGGCGCTCGGCAAGGTGAATCCCGCGCAGACGAAGAAGGTCATGGCGAAGCTCAAGGCCCTGCGAAAGGCCGCGGGCCGCTGACGACGGCACCTCTTCGTTCAGGTTCCGAAAGGGCCTTGAAATCGCCGTACCACCGGACCGTACACCCGAACATGCACCGGGAGAATCGAATGAACTGGCTGAAGGCGTGCCTCGTGGGCGCGCTCATGATGTGGACGTGGGGCGTGCCCGCCGCCGAGGCGGCGACAAAGCAACAGGAGCTCGAGCGGCTCATCACGAAGTACCACGAGCTGCGCCAGTTCAACGGCACCGTGCTCGTGGCCGACGAGAAGGGCATCCTCCTCAAGAAGGGCTATGGCTCCGCGAACTTCGAGTGGCAGGTGCCCAATACGCCCGACACGAAGTTCCGCATCGGCTCCATCACCAAGCAGTTCACGGCGATGGTCATCATGCAGCTCGCCGCCGAGGGGAAGCTCAAGCTCGACGACAAGATCACGACGCACCTCCCGGACTACCGCAAGGACACGGGCGATCGGATCACCATCGCCCAGTTGCTGAATCACACGTCCGGTATCCCCAACTACACGACCCCCGCGTTCTTCAAGAACGACTCGCGCAATCCGGTCACGGTCGCGGACTTCATGAAGAAGTTCTGCAGCGGCGACCTCGAGTTCGAGCCGGGCAGCAAGTGGGCCTACAGCAACTCCGCCTACTTCGTGCTCGGCGCCATCATCGAGAAGCTCACCGGGCAGACCTACGCCCAGGCGCTGCAGCAGCGGATCTTCGACCCGCTGGGGATGAAGGGCACCGGCTACGACGTCTCCGAGACGCTGCTGCCCAAGCGCGCGAGCGGCTACGAGTCCAGGCCCGGCGGGTACGTCAACGCGTCCTACCTCGACATGACCATCCCCTACTCCGCCGGCTCGCTGTACTCGACGGTGGAGGACCTTTATCGCTGGGATCGCGCCCTGTACCTCGACACGCTGCTGCCCGCGCCGCTCAAGCAGCAGATGTTCACGCCAGGGCTGAACCAGTATGCCTTTGGGTGGGACATGCGGCCGCTCAAGCTGCACGACGACAAGACGGAGATCGCCGGGACCAGCCACAGCGGGGGCATCAACGGCTTCAGTACCCTGATCGTCCGCGCGCCCGAGCGGAAGGAAGTCGTCATCCTCCTCGACAACACCTCGCGCGGCGCACGGCTCAAGGAGATGGCGACAGGGGCGCTGAGCATCCTTCATGGCATCTCGCCCCGGCAGCCCCGGATGGGCATCGGAGAGGTCGTGCTGGAGACCCTCGAGAAATCGTCCGTCACGGAGGCAATCGCCAGGTACCGGACCCTCAAGGCCACCAAGTCCGGTGAGTACGACTTCACCGAGGGACAGCTCAACACGGCCGGCTACCAGTTGCTGCGAACCGGGCGCGTGGCGGACGCGATCGAGATCTTCAAATTGAACGTGGAGATGTTCCCCGGCGAGGCGAACGGCTACGACAGCCTGGGCGAGGCCTACCTGGCCAGCGGGAACAAGGAGCTGGCGATCACGAACTATCGCCGGTCCCTGGAGCTGAACCCCTCCAATACGAACGCGGTGGAGACCCTCAAGCGGATCGAGACGCCAGCCGCTCGGAACTGATCGTCCTCACGGTCCGTTGAGGTGAAAGGACTCAGCCTTTCGAGCGGTCAATCCGCCTGGAGAATTCCAGCCGCGTGCTGAAACTCTTGAAGAAATTCAAAGATTCTCTTCCGGCGATAGCTGTTACGGAAAGTTGACGTTTCCCCTGATTTGCCTTTGGGGACCGTTTTAGTGCATACTCGCGGCCCTCTGACTGAACGGACCATGACGAACAGCCTCTCCACCCTCGAGCTGACCCTCCGCCCGGCGACGAACCGTGGCGTGCGTTCGCTCGTGGTGGTGCTCGTACTCGTCCTGGTAGCGCTCCTCCTTGCCAAGGGGGCCGGGCCACCGTTCTGAGACTGGAAAGCATCCAGGCCTGAACGAGAGACCCCGCCCCCGAACATCGGAGGCGGGGTTTTTCGTTTTCTGGCGTCTCAATCCCACGCGGTTCGCAGTGGAGGCGCAATGACGAAAGCTGGCACGAGCCCCAAGATAGAGCAGGCGCCCACGGGGCACGGCGATTCCGCGGGCGGCTCCGCCCCGGAATACGCCCGGAGCACGACGAAACGCACCGGAGCCGAGATCGTCTGGGATGTCCTCGCCAGAGAGGGAGTCGAGGTCGTCTTCGGCTACCCGGGCGGGGCCATCATGCCCATCTACAATGCCTTGCATCAGCGACCCATCCGCCACGTCCTCGTTCGCCATGAGCAGGGAGCGGCACACATGGCGGATGGTTATGCGCGCGCCTCGGGGAAGGTGGGCGTGTGCATGGCCACGTCGGGTCCGGGAGCCACCAACCTGGTGACGGGCATTGCCACAGCGATGCTGGACTCCTCCCCCATCGTCTGTATCACCGGCCAGGTCCCCTCCTCGCTGTTGGGCAGCGACGCCTTCCAGGAGCTCGACATCACGGGCGTCACCCTCCCCATCACCAAACACAACTACCTGGTGACGCGAGCAGAGGACATCGCCCCCACCCTCCGGGAGGCCTTCTTCATCGCGCGCTCGGGCCGTCCCGGGCCTGTCCTGGTGGACATCACCAAGGATGCACAGCAGGCCACCGCCGCCATGGAGTCGCAGCCACGGGCCGTGCGGTTGCCCGGCTACCGCCCCGGGCACCACCCGACGCAGGAGGACCTGGAACGTGCCGCCGAGCTCATCGCCGCGGCCGAGCGGCCCCTCATCTTCGCCGGTCACGGTGTCCTCAAGGCCGAGGCCTCCTCTCTCCTGATGGAGCTGGTGGAGAAGACGGGCATTCCGGTGGCCAGCACGCTGCTCGGTCTGGGCGGATTCCCGGCGACCCATCCCCTCAGCCTCGGGATGATGGGCATGCACGGAGAGGCCTGGGTCAATAACGCCATCCAGGAGTCCGATCTCCTGATTGCCCTGGGCATGCGCTTCGACGACCGGGTGACCGGCAACCTGAAGACGTTCGCGCGCAAGGCGCGGAAGATTCACATCGAGATCGATCCCTCGGAGATCAACAAGAATGTCCAGGTGGACGTCGCGCTGGCGGGCGACGTGCGCCGGACGCTCACGGACCTGCTCCCGCGCATCAAGCAGCGCACCTGCACCCCGTGGGTGCAGCACATCAATGGCCTCAAGAGCAACTCGGCGGTGCGCGACATCCAATACATGCCGCACAACGGCAGGCTCCATGCGGCCCACGTCATCCATGACCTGTGGTGGCTGACCCAGGGCAAGGCCCTCATGGTCACCGATGTGGGGCAACATCAGATGTGGGAGGCGCAGTACTACCGGCATGACCGCCCGAGGCAGCTCATCACCTCCGGTGGCCTGGGCACCATGGGCTTCGCCCTCCCGGCGGCCATGGGCGCACGCCTCGCCCGGCCAGGAGATGAGGTCTGGGTGGTGGTGGGCGACGGTGGCTTCCAGATGTCGGCGGCCGAGCTGACGACCTGCGCCCAGGAAGGCGTCAAGCTCCACGTGGCTGTCATCAACAATGGCTATCTGGGCCTGGTGAGGCAGTTGCAGCAGTTCTTCTATGAGAACCGCTACACCGCCACCCCCCTGCGAAACCCGGACTTCGTGAAGCTCGCCGAAGCGCACGGGTTGACCGGCCTGCGCGTCACCCGGCGCGAGGACATCCCCGATGCGGTGGCCCAGGCCCGAGCCAGTCCGTGCACCGCCGTCATCGACTTCAGGGTGGAGCAGGAGGACAGCGTCTATCCCATGGTTCCGGCGGGCGCGAACCTCGACGAGATGATCCGCCGTCCCCAGGACGAAAGTGAAGCCGGTGCGACCTCGCCGTGGGTCAGCGGGGCTGTCTGAGGAGCCAATGCCATGAGCGCATCCCTTCAACGCACCTTCATCGTTCACGTCGAGGATCGCCCCGGCGTCCTCAACCGTGTCATCTCGCTCTTCCGCCGCCGCGCCTACAACATCGACTCGCTCACGGTGGCTCGCACCGAGCGCCCCGCAATCTCACGCATCACCCTGGTGGTGGTGGTGGATGACCGCGAGGCACGCCTGCTGGAAGCCAATCTCTACAAGCTCATCAACGTTCTCTACGTGGAGGACGTCACGCACCAGGCCCCGGCGGTTCGCGAGCTGGCCCTCATCAAGGTGCGGGCCAGCGAGGAGACCCGCCCCCAGGTCCTTCAGGTCTGCGACGTTTTCCGCGCGCGCGCCATCGACGTGACGCCCTCGTCGCTGGTGGTGGAGCTCACCGGCACGCCGGACAAGATCGACGGGCTCATCGATGTGCTGCGCCCCTCCGGAATCATCGAGCTGGTGCGCACAGGTGCCGTCGCGATGGCTCGGGGAGCCCAGTCCCCCCTCTCCGGCGTGCTGGATGCGCCGCCCCCGGAACAGGCCGCGTAGGCAAACCCTGACACGGGAACGCAGCAACACCCTCCGCCCCCAGGGCGTGAGGAAGAACCCTTCGTATTACCCAAAGAGGCAGCACGCATGGACTGTAAGCACATCTGGATGAACGGGAAGCTGATGGCGGCGGCTGAGGCACAGCTGAATTTCCTCACGCCCGCCACGCACTACGGCATGGCGGTGTTCGAGGGCATCCGCTGCTACCGGACGGCGAAGGGTCCCGCCATCTTCCGCCTCCGCGAGCACATCGAGCGGCTTCACAGGTCCGCGGCCATTCTCGGCTGGCGCGAGATGCCCTTCACCGTGGGGCAGCTCATCGAGGCCTGCCAGGAGACCGTCCGGGCCAATGGCCAGGAGGAGTGCTACATCCGCCCGCTCATCTACCTCGCCGGCGGAGGGTGGAACCTCAACATCGACAGCGGCCAGGCCCACGTGGGCATCGCCGTGTGGTCGTGGAATGCCTACCTCGGCGCGCAGGCCGCCGAGCGCGGTGTGCGGGCCAATGTCTCCTCGTACACCCGTCACCATCCCAACGTGGTGATGACCAAGTCGAAGGTCGCGGGGAACTATCCCAACTCGGTGCTCGCCAAGACGGAGTCGGTCCGTCTGGGGTTCGACGAGGCGATCATGCTGGACACGCAGGGCATGGTGGCCGAGTGCACCGGCGAGAACATCTTCATCGTCCGGGGCAACAAGGTGATGACGCCGCCCGAGGGGCAGATCCTCGAGGGCATCACCCGGGACACGGTGATGATCCTCGCCCGTGAGATGGGCCTGGAGGTCAGCGCCCAGCCCATCTCGCGCGACCAGCTCTACACGGCCGACGAGGTCTTCGTCACCGGAACGGCCGCCGAGGTCATCGGCCTGCGGGAGATCGACTTCCGCACCATCGGAAACGGCCGCACCGGCCCCATCACCCAGAAGATTCAACAGGCCTATCACGCGGCCGTCCGTGGCGAGCTGCCGCGCGCCGCGGAGTGGTTGACCTACGTACCCAGCAGGTAGCGATTCACAGGACAGGAGAAGAGGCGAGCGGATGAGCACGGAGAGCACGAAGGATCGGGTCATCATCTTCGACACCACCCTGCGCGACGGCGAGCAGTCGCCCGGCGCCAGCATGAACGTGGCGCAGAAGCTACAGGTGGCGCTCGCGCTTCGAGACCTCGGCGTGGACATCCTCGAGCTCGGATTTCCGGTCGCCTCCCAGGGAGACTTCGAGGCAGTCGCCACCGTGGCCAGCCGGGTCGAGGGCCCCACGCTGTGCGCCCTGGCCCGCGCGAACCGGGAGGACATCGACCGCACGTGGGAAGCCCTCCGCGCGGCCGAGCGCCGGCGCCTCCACGTCTTCCTCGCCACCAGTCCGCTCCACCGCGAGTACAAGCTGAAGATGAACCAGGAGGAGGTCCTCCGGCGCGCCGTGGAATCCGTGCGCTATGCGCGCGAGCGCTTCGAGGACGTTCAGTTCTCCGCCGAGGACGCGGTGCGCACCGAGCCCGAGTTCCTCGCCGAGGTGGTGGAGCGCGTCATCGAGGCAGGCGCCACCACGGTCAACATCCCGGACACGGTGGGCTACGCGATGCCGGCCCAGTACTCCTCGCTCATCGCGTACCTGCGGCGCCACGTGCGCGGCATCGAGCGCGTCGTGATGAGCGTCCACTGTCACAACGACCTCGGACTTGCGGTGGCCAACAGTCTGGCTGCGGTAGTGGAAGGCGCGCGGCAGGTGGAGTGCACCATCAATGGCATCGGTGAGCGGGCGGGCAACTGCGCCTTGGAGGAGGTGGTCATGGCCCTGCGCACGCGCCATGACTTCTTCGGCGTGCGGACCGGCATCCGCACCGAGCGCCTCTACCCCACCAGCCGGCTGCTCTCCAACGTGACGGGCCTGCAGGTCCAACGGAACAAGGCGGTGGTGGGACAGAACGCCTTCGCCCACGAGGCGGGCATCCATCAGCACGGTGTGCTGATGCACCGGGGTACCTACGAGATCATGCGTGCCGAGGACGTGGGTTTCACCGGCAACAGCCTGGTGCTGGGCAAGCACAGCGGCCGCCACGTGCTGCGCCAGCGGGCGAAGGAGCTCGGCTACCAGCTCGACGGCCCGCAGATCGACAAGCTGTTCGAGGAGTTCAAGCGGCTGGCGGACTCCAAGAAGGAGGTCTTCGACGCGGACCTGGAGGCTCTCATCCAGGGACACCTCGGCATCCGGGAGCTGTCGACCTGGAAGCTGGAGACCCTCAGCTGCGTCTCCGGAGTGGGGACCGTCCCCTCGGCCACCGTCTGCCTCGAGCATTCCGACGGGCGGAAGGTCCGCGATGCCGCGTGCGGCGATGGGCCCGTGGACGCCGTCTTCAAGGCCGTGGAACGCATCACCGGCCAGCAGGTCCGCCTGTGTCACTACCAGGTCACCAGTGTCACCGACGGCGAGGACGCCCAGGGACACGTCGACCTGGAGGTGGAATCAGGTACCCGCAGGTTCCGCGGCCGGGCCGTGAGCACCGACATCATCGTCGCGAGCGCCCGCGCCCTGCTCGACGCCCTCAACCGGGCGGCCAGCGCCACCAGCCACATCCCCATCTCCAGCCACGACGTCCCCTCCCTAGAAGTGAGCGCGTGACATGAGCCCTCCCATGCCTCGAAACCTGTTCCAGAAGATCTGGGAGTCCCACCTCGTCCGGCCGGAGACGGCGGAGACGCCCGCGGTCCTCTACGTGGATCTCCACCTCGTGCACGAGGTGACCTCGCCGCAAGCCTTCAGCCTGCTGCGCGAGCGGGGCCTGCGCGTGCGGCAACCCGAGCGGACCGTCGCCACCATGGACCACTCCACGCCGACCCTCCCGCGGGACGCGCAGGGGCGCTTCCCCATGGCGGACGCGGAGGCGGCGGCGCAGCTCTCGCAACTGGAGGCCAATTGCCACGAGTTCGGCGTGGAATTGCACGCGCTGGGCACCGAGCGCCAGGGCATCGTCCACGTCATCGGGCCCGAGCTCGGCCTCACCCTGCCCGGCTCCACCATCGTGTGCGGCGACAGCCACACCAGCACCCACGGGGCCTTCGGCGCGCTGGCCTTCGGCATCGGCACCAGCGAGGTGGGGCACGTGCTGGCCACCCAGTGCCTGCTGCAGCGCCAGCCGAAGACGATGGAGGTCCGCGTGGAGGGCCGCCTCCGCCCTGGCGTGAGCGCCAAGGACATCATCCTGGGCATCATCGCCAAGGTGGGTGTGGGCGGTGGAACGGGACACGTGCTCGAGTACACCGGAAGCGCCATCCGCGGCCTCTCCATGGAGGAGCGGATGACGGTGTGCAACATGTCCATCGAGGCTGGCGCGCGCGCGGGCCTCATCGCCCCGGACGACACGACGTTCGAGTACCTCGCCCGCCGCCCGCGCGCTCCCCAGGGAGAGGCGTGGAACCGGGCGGTGGCGCGCTGGCGCACGCTGCCGTCGGACCCAGGCGCCACCTACGACGCGACGGTGACGCTGGATGCCGACGCGCTCGAGCCGATGCTCACGTACGGGACCCATCCCGGCATGGGGATTCCGGTCACCGGCACCGTGCCCGCGCCCCACCAGTTGACGGATGCGAGCGCCCGCGACTCGCTGGAGCGTGCGCTGCGCTACATGGGACTGACGCCGGGGCAACGTCTGCTGGGCCAGCCCATCGACGTGGTGTTCATTGGCAGCTGCACCAATTCGCGGCTGTCGGACCTGCGCGCCGCGGCCCATGTCCTGCGCGGGCGCAAGGTGGCCTCCCGCGTGCGCACGCTCGTGGTGCCAGGCTCCCAGGAGATCAAGCGGGCGGCGGAGTCCGAGGGGCTGCACGACATCTTCCGCGAAGCCGGCGCGGAATGGCGGGAGCCCGGATGCTCGATGTGCATCGCCATGAACGGGGACCAGGCGAAGCCCGGTCAGTACGTGGTGAGCACCAGCAATCGCAACTTCGAGGGACGGCAGGGCAAGGGAAGCAGGACCTTCCTCGCCAGTCCCCTCACCGCCGCCGCCGCCGCCGTCACCGGCCAGGTCACCGATCCCCGCGAGCTCTTGAGGTGAGTCCCATGGAACCGTTCCGCACACTGCGCTCGCGCACCGTCGTCATGGCGCGGCAGAACATCGACACCGATCAGATCATCCCCGCCCGCTTCCTCAAGATCACCCACCGCGCGGGTCTGGGCCGCTGGCTCTTCGCGGACTGGCGTTACCAACCTGACGGCAGCCCCCACCCGGACTTCATCCTCGAGCAGCCAGAGGCCCAGGGCGCCCGGGTGCTGGTCGCGGGTGACAACTTCGGCTGCGGCTCCTCGCGCGAGCACGCCCCGTGGGCCCTCGTGGACTGGGGCTTCCGCGCCGTCATCAGCTCCTCCATCGCCGACATCTTCTCCAACAACGCGATCAAGAACGGTCTGCTGCCGATACGGGTGGACGCCGGGTTCCACCGCCGCCTGCTCGCCGAGCCGGGCTCGGAGGTGATCATCGATCTGGAGCACCGCACCGTGCGGCTCGCGGATGGAACGGAGGCCACGTTCCCGCTGGATCCTTTCGCCCGCTACTGCCTGATGAATGGGGTGGACGAGCTGGGGTTCCTGCTCGGCCAGGAAGAGGCCATTGCCCGTTTCGAGGAGGCCCGCTCATGAAAGCGCTTGTCGCGGTGCTTCCGGGAGACGGCATCGGGCCCGAGGTGGTGGAGCAGGGAACCCGCCTGCTGAAGGCGGTGGCCGAGCGCTTCGGCCACTCCTTCGAGCTGGTGGAGGCGCCCATGGGAGGGGCGGCCATCGACCTCACCGGCTCGCCGCTGCCTCCGGAAACGCTCGCCCTCTGCCAGCGGGCGGATGCGGTGCTGCTGGGTGCCGTGGGAGGGCCAAAGTGGGACCCGCCCGCGAAGGTGCGTCCGGAGCAGGGGCTGCTCGCGCTGCGCAAGGAGCTGGGCCTCTACGCCAACCTGCGGCCCGTGGCGCCCGTTCCCTCGCTCTACGACGCCTCCACGCTCAAGCCCGAGGTGCTGCGCGGCGTGGACCTGCTGGTGGTGCGTGAGCTCACCGGTGGAATCTACTTTGGCGAGAAGCGCCGCGAGGAGGACCGGGCCTTCGATGCCTGCGTCTACACGGTGGAGGAGGTGGTGCGGGTGGTTCGCGCCGCCGCCTCCCTGGCGCGGACCCGCCGCAAGAAGCTCACCTCGGTGGACAAGGCCAATGTGCTCGAGACCTCGCGGCTGTGGCGCGCGGTGACCGAGCGGGTCATCCGCGAGGAGTTCCCGGACATCGAGCTGAAGCACCTGCTGGTGGACGCCTGTGCCATGCACTTGATCAAACGTCCCGCCGACTTCGACGTCATCGTCACCGAGAACATGTTCGGCGACATCCTCACGGACGAGGCGGCCATGCTCTCGGGCTCCATCGGTATGCTGCCCTCGGCCTCGCTGGGAGCGAACCGGCGCGGGTTGTACGAGCCCATTCACGGCTCCGCCCCGGACATCGCCGGCCGCGGAGTGGCCAACCCCTACGGGACCCTGCTGAGCGTGGCCATGCTGCTGCGCCACTCGCTCGGGCTCGAGCAGGAGGCCCGTGAGGTGGAGGCCGCGGTGGCCTCCTCGCTCGATGCCGGTGCCCTCACCGCCGATCTCGCGCCCCCGGGCACCCGGCCCGTGGGAACCCAGGAGGCCGGCCGGGCCGTGATCGACCGGCTCGGCGGGCACCAGCCCTAGCGCCTCCCCTCTCCTTCACGGCTTTCCAGGAGCCCTCATGTCTCAAGACACACGCCGCAACAGCCGCGCCATCACCGAAGGTTACGAACGTGCGCCCGCACGCGCCATGCTGAAGGCCATTGGCTTCACCGACGAGGATCTCTCCAAGCCCCTCATCGGCGTGGCCAACACCTGGACCGAGACCATGCCCTGCAACTTCCACCTCCGCCGCCTGGCGGAGAAGGTGAAGGAGGGCATCCGGGCCGCGGGTGGAACCCCCATGGAGTTCAACACCATCTCCGTGAGTGATGGGGTCACCATGGGCACCGAGGGCATGCGGGCCTCGCTGGTGAGCCGCGAGGTGATCGCGGACTCCATCGAGCTGATGTGCCGCGGCCACATGTTCGACGCGGTGGTGACGCTGGTGGGCTGTGACAAGACCATCCCCGCCGCGGCCATGGCGGTGCTCCGGCTGAACCTCCCCTCGCTCGTCCTCTACGGCGGCTCCATCGCCCCCGGGTGCTACCAGGGCCGGGACGTCACCGTGCAGGACATGTTCGAGGCCGTGGGCGCCGTGACCGCCGGGAAGATGTCGCTCGAGGCGCTCAAGGAGATCGAGAACGTCGCCTGTCCGGGAGCGGGAGCCTGTGGCGGCCAGTACACCGCCAACACCATGGCGCTGGCCATCGAGATGCTCGGGCTCGCTCCGGTGGGGTACTCCACCATTCCCGCGGAGGATGCGCGCAAGGACGCGGCGAGCGTCGCCGCGGGCCGGCTCATCATGGACGTGCTCCAGCGCGATGCACGCCCCCGGGACATCGTGACGCGCACATCGTTCGACAATGCCATCGCGTCGGTGGCGGCCACCGGTGGCTCGACCAACGCCGTGCTGCACCTGCTCGCGCTGGCGGGGGAGATGGGCGTGCCGCTCGCGCTGAAGGACTTCGACGAGGTGAGCCGGCGCACGTCACTCCTCGCGGACCTCAAGCCGGGCGGCCGCTTCGCCGCGGTGGACATGGACCGCGCCGGGGGTGTTCCGCTGCTCGCCCAGCGATTGATCGCGGGCGGCTTCATCGACGGAAGTGCCCGAACCGTCGAGGGACGCACCTGGGCCGAGCACTCGGCCAGCGCCACCGAGCGGGCGGGACAGCGGGTCATCCGGCCCCTGAGCGAGCCCATCCGCTCCACGGGCGGGCTGGTCATCCTGCATGGCAACCTCGCCCCGGAAGGGTGCGTGGTGAAGATGTCGGGGCACGAGCGCAGCCATCACCGGGGGCCCGCGTGGGTCTTCGACCGCGAGGAGGATGCCTTCGCGGCGGTGAAGGAGCGCCGCATCCAGCCCGGTGCCGTAGTGGTCATCCGCTACGAGGGACCGCGCGGCGGCCCGGGCATGCGCGAGATGCTGGGAGTGACCGCGGCGCTCGTGGGTCAAGGGCTGGGCGACTCCGTGGCGCTCCTCACCGACGGGCGCTTCAGCGGCGCCACCCGCGGCCTCATGATCGGCCACGTGGCCCCCGAGGCAGCCGTGGGCGGCCCGATCGCGGCCGTTCGCACCGGTGACATCATCACCATCGACGTGGAGGCCCGGCAGTTATCGGTGGAGCTCTCCGCGGACCAGATCGCCGAGCGCCTCCGGGGATTCCAGCCGCCTCCGCCCCGCTACACCTCGGGTGTCTTCGCGAAGTACGCCGCGCTGGTGTCCTCGGCCTCCGAGGGCGCCATCACGCGGCCCCCTCAACCCCAGGCTTCACCCCAGGCTCCCTCCGCCGAGCGGCGGCAGGTGGCCGCAGTTCCCTAGTCCCACCCCACCCCCTCAGGACCGCACGAATGACCACCATCTATTACGACAAGGACGCCTCCCTCGAGCCCATTCACTCCCGCAAGGTCGCGATCATCGGCTACGGGAGCCAGGGACACGCTCACGCCCTCAACCTCAAGGACTCCGGCGTCGAGGTGCGGGTGGGGCTGCATCCCGCCAGCCGCTCGCGTGCCAAGGCGGAAGCGGCGGGCCTCAAGGTGTCGTCCGTCGCCGAGGCCGCCCAGTGGGCCGACCTCATCATGATCCTCGCTCCGGATCAGACCCAGAAGCAGATCTACGACGCGGACATCGCGCCCCACCTCACCCGGGGCAAGGCCTTGTTCTTCGCCCACGGCTTCAACATCCACTACGGGCAGATCCGCCCGCCCACGGACGTGGACGTGCTGCTCATCGCCCCGAAGTCACCCGGGCACCTGGTGCGCCGCCTCTACCAGGATGGCAAGGGAACTCCCGCGCTCATCGCCGTGCACCAGGACGCCACCGGCAAGGCCAAGACGCTCGGCATGTCCTATGCGCGAGCCCTCGGCACGACGCGCGCCGGCCTGCTGGAGACCACGTTCAAGGAGGAGACCGAGACCGATCTCTTCGGTGAGCAGGCGGTGCTCTGCGGAGGAGTCACCGCCCTCGTCCAGGCCGGCTTCGACACGCTGGTGGATGCGGGCTACCAGCCCGAGAGCGCCTACTTCGAGTGCCTGCATGAGCTCAAGCTCATCGTGGACCTCATGTACGAGGGCGGCATGGGCTGGATGCGCCACTCCATCAGCGACACCGCCGAGTACGGGGACTACACGCGCGGGCCGCGCCTCATCAACGAGTCGGTGCGCGAGGAGATGCGGAAGGTCCTCAAGGAGATCCAGACCGGCGTCTTCGCGCGCGAGTGGATCCTCGAGAACCAGGCCGGCCGCCCCGTGTTCGACAAGCTGCGCGAGCAGGGCCAGCAGCATCCCATCGAGAAGGTGGGCCGGAATCTTCGCGAGATGATGTCCTGGATTCGTGAATCGAAGAAGGACTCGAGCGATCCCACCGCGCGCTGACACACACGGCGTTGCACACCGGCATCATGGGCGCGGGCGCTCGGCTCGACGTTCGGGTCGCGCCCTTGCCTTGCGCCCTTGTGTGCTCGGAGCGCGCCGTGCGGCCGTCCTCGGGCTGGAGGATGCCCGCCGCCCGGAGCCCCTGCGTGGACGCGGCGAGGCCTTCGGTGCGGGCCCCGCCAGCGGCAGGAACGGCAGGCAGAAGAACAGGTACATGTCGCACAACATGGAGCTTTTTCCCCTTCCTCGGGTGCGCATGGGATGTGGCGCACGACCCGTTGAGCAATGGCGGTGCCACCGGCTCCAGGCTCCGCCCACATTTCCCTCCCGGGAGGGAGGGCCGGGCGCAAGGTGCCACGTCCCCCTGCCCGGAATGCGTGAAGAAGCATGAAGAAGAGGTTGCGAAAGCTCCTGTAAGGGGATTCCCGCCGGTCTTCCAACGGGGGTGCCGGATTTCCGGCGGGGATGGCCACCCGTCCCAGTGCCATGGGACACGGCCTGGACGTCGCCGCCTTGCCCGGTTGAGCAGGTCCACGGGTCCAACTCCACGTACGGCGCCTCCTCGCGCCGCATGAAAGGGAGTCCCATGGGTCACGAACGTTTCAATCGGGTGTGCCGGGTGGCGCTCGCCGCAGCCATGCTGAGCGCATGTGAGGGTGCCGGAGTCTCCGGCGCGGACGAGTCGCCTCAATCCGATCGCACCGGGATCGGAATGGTTCCCCCGCCTCCCTCCACCGAGCCGGCTCCGGCCCCTGTTCCCCTCGACGCCCTCCGCTCGCTGGCCGTGACGGAGAAGAACATCCTGGCCCGGTTCGGCGGGCGGCGGGTGTTCAGCAAGCTCGTCGCAGACAACGCCGGAGCGGGCTTCACCGCCGACCAACTCTTCCGCCAACTCTGGGACACGCAGAACCCCGCGCCCGGGCAGCCGGACCTGCCGGGCATGCCGCACTGCACCGACAACGGCAACACGCTCAACGACTTCCCCTACGTGTGCCGCCCGAGCGAGGGCGGACAGGCGCGCCCCACATCGGTCATCAACCTGGACAGCTATGCGGCGGTGGGTCTCTACAACCGCTTCGACCTGGCGCCCGTGGACGGCTCCGATTGCGGCCAGTACCGCATCGTCCTGGCCCGGCTGCCCTTCTCGCCCGCCAGCCGCAACTTCATCATCTTCGAGTCCGTCCTGCCCAACCCCCACCCCGAGCTGGGTCTCGAGGGCTGCCGCCCGGTGGTCAGATTCTGGAGCGGCCTGTCCGCCGATGCGGATCCAATGTCCCGCGCAGACAAGCTGGAGGCCTTCTACTTCTCGGGGCTGCCGGGCTTCGCGCCGGTGGTGAGCATGAACCACTTCGGCAACAACCCGAGGAGCCTGGGCCAGGTGCGCACCAACCAGTTCCTCCAGGGACCGCCCGGCGCTCCTCCGGTGCCGTGGATGATGCACGAGTTCAAGCTGGTGACCGACTGCACCGCCCAGCCCTCGTGCACGCTGAAGTTCGTCCCGGCGACCGTGAAGACCAACCCCTTTGGAGGGCTGTTCAACCCGGCGTCCACGGACCCTCGGGCCTCCGCGTTCCAGAGCTACTTCCTCACCCAGGTGGCGGGCCTGGCCGTCAACGACCTCAACCGCTTCAACTACGCGGTGCCGGACTCCTTCAACGCCGCCCAGGACGACTCCCGGACACCGGGCGGAGCGGACGACTATCTCGCCCAGTTCGGCCCGGGCCCCAGCGCGTTCCACCGGGCCATCGGAGATGAGCTCACCCGCCTGGGCAGCACGCTGACCCCGCACGACATCGTCGCCCGTGCCCAGGCCCTCTCCTGCGGAGGCTGCCACCAGCGCAACAGTGGCCGGCCGGTGGGCGGAGGCCTGACGTGGCCCGCCTCGGCGAACTTCGTCCACAGCACCGAGACCGATGATCCAGCGGACCCCGGCCGCTTCGCCATCTCCCCAGCGCTCCGGAACCAGTTCCTGCCCCTGCGCAAGACGGTGCTGGAGAGCTACCTCCAGTCGCCTCCGCTCGACGCGAGCTTCGTCCGCCAGTCCGTCCCCACCACGGTGCGCGCGGGCCAGACCTTCCAGGTGTCCCTCACGCTGAGCAACACCGGCACCACCGCCTGGTCCGAGCCCAATGCCATCCAGCTGCGCGCCGCGTCCGGCACGCCCGAGTGGGCCGTGGCGTCCGTCCCTCTGGCGCCCGGGGAGCTCGTCCACCGCGGGAGCGAGAGGACCTTCACCTTCGACGTCCAGGCCCCCTCCACGCCCGGTGTGCACGTCTTCCAGCGCGTCATGACAAGCTCGGGGGCGGGGTTCGGTCAGGCCACTCCGCCCGTGCAGATCAACATCACGCCGTAATCCGGCACCATGCGCCTCGGCAGGCCGGGCACCGAGCCCGGCCTCCGTTACAGAAAGGCGGGCGGCTCTTCACATGAGGCCTCCTGTCCTCCCTATACTTCGAGTGAAATCCGGGAGGATGCATGACGACGGGGTCTCACCCCCTGGTTCCCTACGACCAGGGGTTCCACTGGAAGGCCCACGCCGCCTACTTCGAGAGCCGGGGCATCGAGGCATGGACCGAGGGCGACATCCCCCACCGGGCCACCAACAACTATACCTTCGCCCGCCAGCACGGCCTCCTCCTCATCGAGCTCGTCCAGTCACTCATGGCAGAGGGCCGATGCGGCCCGGTCGAGCGCATCCAGGTGCTCGAGCTCGCCGGCGGGCTGGGAGACTTCGCCGCCAGGCTCCTGCTCGCGCTGAAGGACGATCTGGGCGAGGCGGGGCGCGCCCTGTTCAACCGCTTGAGCTACGTCTTCACGGACGTCTCCCGCACGTCGCTCGAGCAGGCCATCCGGCGGCCCGCGCTGGCCGGGCTCGTCGCCTCCGGTCACGTCATCCCCGCCTTCCTGGACGCCCGCGCTCCCACCTCTGCTCGCACGCTCGAGGGCGAGGCCCTGGCGCTGACGCCGAGGATCGTGGTGGCGAACTACGCCTGCTGCGTCCTGCCCACCAAGGTGTTCCGCAAGAGGGCCGAGGCGTGGCTCGAGCTCCACACGCGGGAGACCGCGGCTCCGGCCGAGTCCCCCTCTATCGAGGAGCCGGAAGCGCAGGAGGGTGCGGAGACGGACCCGTGGTGGCAGCTCGTGGGCGAGCACGCGTGGCTGCCCGTGCGCCTGGAAGAGACCCTCCGCGGCCCGCTGCATCCCCGCCTCCTCACGCAGGTGCTCGCCCACAGCCCCGAAGCGGAGGTGGCCTACCCGTACGTCTTCGTGGAGCTGCTGGACACCCTCCTCGAGCGGATGCCCGCGGGCGGCGCCTTCCTCTTCAGTGACTTCGAGGACAGCTCGTACGAAGGCCGCATCGGCTCGGGCAGCCGCATCCCGATCCTCTATGGGGATAGCCTCAACCACCCCGTCTGCTTCCCGCTCTTCGAGCCGCTGGCTCGCATGCGCGGAGATGATCTGCTCGTCAGCCCAGGGTGGCACGGCACGACCCGCACGGCGCTCTGGCGCCGCGGCGCCCCCCTCCCCTCTTCCGTGCGCGAAGTCTTCGCCCGCGGCTTCTGTCAGGGACATGTCGGCCAGGACCGGCTCGACTTCGAGGTGGCGGCACTGAAGCTGTCCGAGGCGGGCGACTACAAACGCGCCCTGCGCTTCTACGACCGCTGCCTCGCGCTGGATCCCCATGCCCTCACGCTCTACGAGCAGGCGGGAGCGACGGCGTTGGCGCTCGGCGACCTCGACCTGGCGCTGCGCTACTTCAGCGAGGGCGCCGCCCGAGACTCCCTCCGCGAGCACGACTTCGGGCTCCGGATGAGCGAGGTGTACTGCCGCCAGGGGGAGCTGCGCCGGGCCAGCGAGCTGCTCGAGACGTCCCTCCAGACGGACGAGGAGCCCATGACGTACCTCGCCCTCGGACAGGTGTACCTGGAGCTTGGGGAGTACGCGCGCGCCTTTCGGGCCTACACCCGCGCCCTGGAGCTCGACCCGCACCTCGAGGAGGCCAGACAGGCCCTCGCCGCGTTGCAGGTGGCCTGGTGCGAGGCGGAGCTGGGGCTGCGCGCCACGGCGGAGCGGTGGTGGGAGGACAAGGTCCGAGCACTCACGGAAGCAACCAAGAAGGAGCCGTCATGAGCAGGCGAGACAAGCGGGCGACCGGCACGCGCGTGGAACCCGAGCCCTCCGCCGGAGAGCCGCTGCCCGCGCTCCTGCGGAGCAGGATGGAGGCGTTCTGGAGAGAGGATCTCTCGGACGTGCGCCTCCACGTCCGGCCCGAGGTGGCCGCGCTGGGCGCCGCCGCGCTGGCCGTGGGCCCGGACATCTGGTTCGCGCCCGGGATGTGCGATCCGTCCAGCCCGCGGGGCCTCCAGGTGCTGGGGCATGAACTGGCGCACGTGCTGCAGCAGCGCGCCGGCCGGGTCCGGCCCCCACCGGGAGCGGGAGTCGCGATCGTCCACGACACCGCACTGGAAGCGGAGGCGGACCGGATGGGAGCCCACGCGGCCTCCTTCGTCATCCGCGGGCCCGATGCCCCTGAGGCTCCACCCCTCCCTCGCAGACGGGCGCGCCCTGCGCCAGCCAGCCCCCGGGTCGCGCAGTGCATGCCCTTCGGGGTGGAGCTGGAGTGCTCGAAACTCGAAATCGTGGAGCGCAGGGCCAAGAAGGGCACGGTCATCGTCGAGGACGGGAAGACGTTCAAGGCCGTCTACGAGGCGACCAGCGAGCAGCAGCCCGTCGTCGAGTTCGTGACCCAGCCCCCGGCCAACTCGGAGAAGGAGTTGGTGGAGAGCGTGGGCAACATGGTGGCCCTGGCACGGAAGTGGGACCAACAGATGAAGGCGAACGACGGATGGTTCACCTCTTCCGCCAGGCGCAAGACGGTCGTCGTGCAGACCGGGAACGCGCAGTGGGTCATCCGCAAGCAAGGGCCCATGGAAGTTCCCATCACGGGCATGCTCCAGATCACCATCGGCGTGCCCCTGCGCGCCATGCCGCTCATGTATCGGACGTTCGCGAGCGGAGACCAGCACCTCCACAACAACATCCGCCGGCACTGGGAGAACCTCCGGAAGGCGGCGCACGAGAACAAGGCCGCGGGCCCGGACGGGAGGCCGCTCTCCACGCTGCATGAAGACACCTGGGGATTCCTGCTGCTGGTGATGGACTACATCAACCGGGCGAACTCTCCCTACGGCAAGCCCTACGTCAAGGCGGTGTTCGACACCCTGGCCCGCACGGACTTCGCCACCATCTTCGGCCTCCTCCCTCCCGCCGAACAGCAACGACTGGCCACGGGGGATGGCAAAGACAAGGTCATGCGGGATGTGTGGATCAGGTGGCTCCTGGGGCTGCTGGTGAGGGATTTGAACGAGAGGGAAAAGCTGGCCGACAGGAAGATGGTCCGCTGGATAAACGTCTCCGATAAACCCAACGCCGCCATCAGAACCAACAGATTGCCGACACTCTGGAAGTGGCTGGAGAGCATGCCTCATGAGGATCTGTTCACGGAGAAGCACAGCAGCCACTTCCTCGGGCTCGGAGCGATGGGGAAGAAGGTGGACACCTTGAAGATCCTCGGGCGCGAGGAGAAGGCACCCATCATCGAGCTCAGGGCTCCCCTGGGCTCGGGCATCTCCCTGGATGAGTGGGTGCCCAAGGTGAGCGATTTCTGGCATCTGTACCAGCAGCTCCTCATCCCACCGCGCCCACAGCGCCCACTCCCTCCACGCCCTCCTCGTCCGCCGGCCGAGGCCGTGGCGGCCGCCATCCGGGCCCGAGAGGCGCTCGAGGCACGGGCCGACGCGAAGGCCGAGCAGGCCGCGAGGAACAGTCCGCAGCCGACACCCAAGGCCACTCCAGCGCCCCTCGGGTACACGACCCGCGTGGACGAAGAGCGCGAGCCCTCACGCCCGCCCGAGGCTCCCAAGCCCTTCGTCCGGACGCACTACCCCTCCGACAGGCCCCGCAGCTACTACGACCAGAAAGACCGCGAGAACTACGATTAGCACGACGGGTTCCACACACGGGTCCAGGTGAAGCCCGGCAGCGGCGGGAGGTTTCCCCTGGCCTGGGAGCTGGCTCTCGAGGAGCGGGCTCAGAGGCTCGTCTGGTGCGAGGAGGCCAACGCCAGGGCGGCGGCCCTCAGGTCCTCCAGCCCGGAGGCGGGGTCGAGGATGAAGGCACCGCCAATCCGCGCCATCCGCTCGCGCAGCTTCGGGCTGGTGAAGGCGCTGTAGAGGATGACGGGCACATCCGGGAGGCGCTCGCACAGCCGTGAGAGTGCCTCCAGGCCAGCATCGCCCAGCATGCTCGTGTTGCAGATGATGAGCTCCGGCACCTTCGCCTGCTCGGAGAAGAAGCTCTCGGAGAGCAACTGGACGGCATCCCGCGCGTCCTCGACCACGCCCACCTCGAAGCGCTCCTGCACGAGCATGTCGTTCATCAGCTGGCACCGCGCCCGCAGGTTCTCGATGAGCAGCACCTGCCCCTGGAACACCACCGTGCGCCTCCGGGACTCGCCCCGGAACGCTGCCCGGCCCATCCGCGACGATCCCCTGTTCTGGCTCACCACCGCGTTGGCTCCCATCACGGCCACTCCTTCCGTCCGATTGGCCGCGCCTATGAGCAGGAGTCGTGCCGCTCCCGTACTCCGCGCCATACCACGAACATCCCGGAATGACTAAGCATCCCTGATCAGTCTGACCAGTGCGTGGCGGGGAGAAACGCTACATGTGGCTTTCCGCTACAGCTCGTGACACCCCCGTAACGGCTCCAGGAGGGCCCGTCCCACGGCGGCGGAGTCCCCCCGCCACCGCACCGGCCCGGGCGGGACCTTCACGGGCTGGAGCCACTCCGTCCCGTTGCCACCAGCAACGGCTTCGGCCGCATCAGTTTCGCCGACAGTCGTGCGGTGAACTCCCGCGTCGCCCAGCGTGACATCAGGGCTGTGAAGTAATTGCCGAACCCGTGCACCACGTGCGACCGGTTCGCGTCGAAGGCCGCGAGGCCCACGCGCACCACGTCCTCCGCCGACGCCTTCCTTCCGAACGCCGCCGCTTCCCCTGCCCGGGCGAAGAACGGCGTGTCCGTCGCGCCCGGGCACAGCGCGAGCACTCGCACCCCGCGCTCGCGATACTCCGCCCACAGCGCCTCGCTGAACGAGAGCACGAAGGCCTTGCTCGCGGCGTACACCGCCATGAATGGCACCGGTTGAAACGCCGCCGTCGACGCGACCTGGATCACTCCGCCCTGCCTCCGCTCGAGATCGGGCAGGAAGACGTGGGTCAGCTCGACCAGCGCGCCGATGTTGAGATCGATCTCCTCGCGCTGCGTCTCGAGCGGCAGCTCCTCGAACGGGCCGTACATCCCGAAGCCCGCGTTGTTGATGAGCACGTCGATCACGAGCCCCTTCGCGCGCACGGCCTCCAACACCCGCTTCGCCGCGCCGGGCCTGGCGAGATCTTCCGCCACCACGTCGACACGAACGCCGTGAGTCTTCGTCAGGTCCTCCGCCAGCGTCCGGAGCCGCTCGGCACTGCGCGCCACCAGCACCAGCCGCGCCCGGCGCCGCGCCAACTCCTGCGCGAAAGCCGCTCCGATGCCCATGGAGCCCCCCGTCACCATCACTGTCTTCTCCGCGAAGT
Source organism: Vitiosangium sp. GDMCC 1.1324 (assembly GCF_003044305.1). Taxonomy (GTDB): domain Bacteria; phylum Myxococcota; class Myxococcia; order Myxococcales; family Myxococcaceae; genus Archangium. Next base: position 120,732 of record NZ_PZOX01000029.1, read on the forward strand.
CGTACATGAGTCCTACCTCCTACGCCCATGATGCAAAGCGGCTTGATTCCCAGGAACGGGCACCCTTGCTAAGCTGTTTTCCAACCATGCAAAACGCCGTGCCGACCTGGGATGATCTCCGCGTCCTGCTCGCGCTCCATCGTCACCGGAGCTTCCTCGCCGCGGGCCGTTCACTCGGCGTCTCGACCTCCACCGCGGCTCGGCGCATCGAGGCCTTGGAAGCGGCGCTCGGGCGCACGCTGGTGCACCGCAGCAGCGCCGGCACGTCGGTGGAACCCGATGCCCTCGAGCTCGTTGCCCTCGCCGAGCAGCTCGAACACGGCCTCGAAGCCGCGCGACGCGACGAAGGCGACACCGAGCTCTCGGGCACGGTGCGCATCTCGCTCGGCGAAGGCTTCGTGCGTCCGGCGACGCAGGTGCTCTCGGAGCTACGCCGCAAGCATCAAGAGATCCACATCGAGCTCGTCTCGGAATCGCGCACGTCCGATCTCGCGAGACGCGAGGCTGACATCGGTATCCGCAAGGTGCGCTCTTCGTCGCCGGTGCTGATCGAGCGGGCGGTGGGTCGGCTGCGCTTCGCGCTCTACGCGTCGCAGAGCTACATCGAGCGGAGACTGCGCGGTGGGCAACTGCGCGCGGGCGACTTCGAGCGCCACGACTTCGTCGGCTACGACGGCACGATGCGCAAGCTGCCGCAGGAACAGTGGCTCCTCGCACAGGGTGCGAAGCGTTTCCCCTTCCGCTCGAACTCCGACTTCGCATTGCAGGAAGCGGCCGAGCGCGGTCAGGGCATCTGTCTGATGGCCGAGGCGCACGGCCGCACCGTCGACGGGCTGGTGCGGCTCGACGTCGATGTGGCGTTGCCTTCGGTGCCGGTGTTCCTGGTGTTCCACCGCGAGCTGCGGAACGTGCCGCGCGTGCGCGTGGTGGTGAACACGCTCGAAGCGGCGCTCCGTCACGGGCTGAGCTGAGCGCAGAACCGCGGGCGCTCCACTACAGCTCGTGACGCTCTCGCAGCGGCTCCAGGATGGCCCGCCCCACGGCGGCGTAGTCCCCTCCGAAGTGGTGGCCTCCCTTGAGCATCACGGACGTCGCGCCGGGTACGTCCGAGAGCAGCGGGCACAGGCTCTCGTCGGCCTCGTCACTCCCATAGACGCAGACGAGGGGAAGCCCGCCCAGGGCCTTCACCTCGGGGAGGATGGGGTCTCCCCCGCCGCCGCCCACCAGGTCCATCACATGCACCTCGAGCTCCGCCTCGCGGCCCGGGGCGATGAGGGCCAGGGAACGCACCGCCTGGCGCTGCTCGGGGTCGAGCCGGGCCACCACGGACGGAAGCACATCCGCCCCGCGCGAGTACCCCACCAGCACCACGTGCCGTTTGTTCAAGGCCGGCAGGTAGTGCGCGAGGACACGGCCCAGATCCTTCGCCGTCTGCTCGGGCGTGCGCCGAGTCCAGAAGTAGCGCAGCGAGTCCAGGCCCACCACCGGCACGCCCTCCGCGGCCAGCGTCGAGGCCACCTCGCCATCGATTCCCGCCCAGCCCCCATCCCCGGACAGCAGCACCGCCATCGCCTCGCCCGAATCCTTCTGTGCGGGCACTTCGACCAGCGGCAGATCCGACACGTCCACCAGGGTGCCTCCATCCGGAGCCTGGGTGGAGGAGACCACCGGACGCGGAGGCTCCGAGAGGCGGACCACCTCCGCCACGGCTCGCAGGAGCGCCACCTTCCAGGCCACCGGAGCCGACAGCTCATGCCCCACGCCCGGCACGGCATCCACCTCCGCGCCCTGCATGCCCTCGGTGAAGGCACGCACCCGCGCGGGAGCGAACACCTTGTCCCTCGCCCCCACCAGCCACCGCACGGGCCCGGGCAGGACCTTCACGGGCTGGAGCCGCTCCGCCCCGCCGTCCGGCGTGCGCTGACGCACGAGGCCACTCCCCTTACAGAGAGTGGCCGTCATCCGCACCTCCGGGACGAAGCCCAGCGCCACCACGCCTCGGAAGGTGCCCACGGGCGCCTCCACGAGGCTGGCGTACGCCAGCGCGGCCCCCAATGACTGACCCACCACCACCGGGTGCAGGTAGGCGGGCAGCCCCAGCTTCTTCTGGGCGAACTGGCTCAGCGCCTCCAGGTCTCCCGCGGGGTACCCACACCGCTTTCCCGCGCCCAATGACTTCACATACGCGGCCGTGTCCACGCCCAGCACCAGCGTCCCCTCCGACGCCAACATCCGGGCCAGCTCCTGCTCTCCCGCCGCCCAGCCGCCCTCGCCCGACAGGAAGAGGACGACACCGCTCGGCGCCCCCTCGGGCCTCACCACCGCCACCTTGCCGAAGCCGCCGAAGGACAACTTCTCTCCTCCTCCGGCCGCAGCATGGGCGCAGGATGCGAGCAACATGCACACCACGACGGCCAGGCTTCCGAGCTTCATCGCACCAACACTCCCGTGATGCCGCGCGACACCAACGCGGCCGTGCCCGCCAACACCCGCGGGAGTGCCAGCCCCCCAGGCGCCGCCAGGTAGCGCGGCGTCCACACGGGGTGGAACTTCTCCTTGAACTGCCGCAGCCCCTGGAAGTTGTAGAAGTGCTCGCCGTGGCCGAAGACGAAGGAGCCCATCCGGTGCCAGAGCGGCGCCAGGCTGTGTGACTCGAAGCCGGAGAAGGGCGCCATGCCCAGGTTGAAGTGCTGGTAGCCCTGTGCGTGCCCCCACAGCATCAGCGAGGTGAAGAGGTACTCCATGGCCCCGCCCGGAGCCCCCGGCCGGTAGCGCATCAGGTCCACCGACAGCTCCGCCTTCGACTCGGGCGCCCACAGGTTGGCGAAGCCCAGCAGCTCGCCCTGGTGGCGCACCACCGCCACCGGCCCCTCCTTCATGTAGCGCTCGGAGAAGTAGCCCAGCGAGAACCCCTTCTCCCGCGTGTTCTTCTCCCCGAGCCACGCCTCGGAGATGTCCCTCAGCCGGGGCAGGAGCTCCGGCACGCCCTCGCGCGGCACCACCTCGAAGCTCAAGCCCTCCTTCTCCATCTTGCGATGGCTGTGACGCAGCCCCCGGCGCTCGGGGACGTCCAGACGGAAGTCGCCCAGCGGCACCGTGGCCTCCTCGCCCAGCTTGAGCAGCGCCAGCCCCAGGTCCAGGTAGCGCGGCAGCGACGAGGGCCCCACCTGGTAGAAGCACGTCCAGCCGTGGTGCGCATCCACGAGCTCGCGGAAGCGCCAGGCCAGCTCCGTCCCCTCCTCCGGCGGACCCACGGGGTCTCCCATGGCCACCCACGTCCGTCCGGACACGCCGTACATGAGGACGGCCGTGCTCCGCTCGTTGAAGAGCAGCGCCTTGTCACCCACCAGGGCCAGGTGGCTCGTGGACTCGGGCGAGCGCTTCACCAGCGGACGGGCCCGCTCCAGCTCCTCCTCGGTGGGCGGCTGGAGGCGCGGGGACGAGGGTGCGAGCAACCGGCCCACGCCGTACACCAGCGCGACTCCCACCGCCCCCACGGAGGCACGCAGGAAGCGCGGCGCGTCCCCGTCGAAGGTGAAGCGCCACCAGAGATCGTTGCTGTAGTCCACGTGCCGGTAGGAGAAGAACCCGAGCCACACCGAGGCCCCCACCACGGAGCCGATGGCCATCAACCACGGAGGGCTGAAGCGCTCGGAGAAGAGCGAGGTGCGCCGGTAGAACTGCTCGCGGAAGGGGCCGAGCGAGAGCGCCAGCGCGAAGAGCAGCGAGGCCTCCTCGTAGTCGAAGCCCTTCACCAGCGACAGCACGCCGCCGCACAGCAGCAGCCCGAGCGCCAGCACATACGCCGCGTCGAGCCTCCGCTGAAGGCCCCGCCCGAGCAGCAACAGCGACACGCCCACGAGGCTCCCCAGCAGGTGGGACAGCTCCACGAGCGGCAGGGGCAGCAGCCGCTTGAGCACGAGGAGCCGCTCCTCCACGGTGGGAGTCGCGCCCGAGAAGAGCAGGATGGATCCCGCCAGCACGGCGCCCGTGGCGGCCACCGGCGGAACCACCGTCCCGAAGGAGGTCCGGGCGCCCTTCAACAGACGGGTCACCTGCTGCCGGCGCTGCGCCAGCTCGTTGCCCGCCAGCAGCAGCGACGCCATGACGAAGGGCGCGAGGTAGTAGATGGCCCTGTAGGCCACGAGCATGCCGAGCACCGTCGGCGTGGGGACGCGCGGCGTGAGGGCCGCGAGGATGATGGACTCGAACACGCCGAGACCTCCTGGCACCTGGCTGATCAGCCCCGCCACCTGGCCGAGCATGAAGAGCGCGATGAACACCGGCAGCGGCAGGCCGGCATCCGGGGGGAGCAGCAAGAACAGCACCAGGGCCGCGAGCAGCCAGTCCGAGCCCGACACGAAGAGCTGCGCCACGGCCATGCGGGGCGTGGGCAGCACCAGCGAGAGCCCGCGCACGGTGAGCGGCTGACGCCACCGGGCACAGACGCCGACGTAGCCCACCGCGAGCAGCAGCAGCACGAGCCCCAGCGCACGCAGCGCGCCCACGGACAGCAGGGGCAGGCCGTGCACCTCCACCGGAGCGACGGCGAAGGCGAGGCCTCCGGTGGCGAGCAGCCCCAGCCAGAGGGTGAGGCCACAGAAGACAGCCACCCGGGTGATGTCCCGCGCGGACATGCCCCAGGCGGAATACAGGCGATAGCGCACCGAAGCCGAGCTCAGCATCGCCACCCCGACGTTGTTGCCGAAGGCGTAGGCGATGAAGGACGCCAGGCCCACCTGCGGATAGGGAAGCCGCTGCTCCACGTACCCGAGCGCCAGGACGTCATACAGCGTCAGCAGCGCGTAGTTGAGGGCCGTGACGAGCACCGCGAGCGCGAGGCGCGAGCCGGGCAGGGCCGCGACACCGTCCGACACGTCGCGCCAATGGAAGGCCGCCAACTCCCGGTGAAGCACCCACGCCGCCGCGCCCAGCAGCACCGCGGGCAACATCGCGGAGAGAACGCCTTTGAGCTTCATTCCTGTCCCCCCTGCTTCCTGGCGTGCACTCAGTGCGGCGCGATCATCTCCCGCGCCATGTCCCGCAGCACCTCGAGCTCGAAGGGCTTGTCGAGCACCCGAGCAGCCCCCAAGCGCTCCACCTGCTCGCGCAGCTCGTCATCTCCAAACGCGGTGATGAGCAGCACGGGCGTGGTCCACGACTCGCGGCGCAAGCGGGCGAGCACCTCCACGCCCGAGAAACCCGGCATCCGCACATCGGAGATGATGAGGTCCGGAATCCACGCGTCCGACTCGTCCGTCAGCCCGGCGATGAGGGTCTCGATGAGCCCCGGCCCATCCTGGGCGACCACCACTTCGTACCCTTCGCGGGCCAGCATGCCGCACAGGAGCGCGCGCATCTCCGCCTGATCCTCGGCGAGCAGCACCTTCAGCGGACTCTTCACCAGACGCAACTCCCACCTCCTTCTTGGTCCTGGTTCGCGGATCATCTAGAGCAGGGTCCGTGCCATGGCCCTCTTCGAAGGGGAGATGAGAGGAAGACGCGCCGTTGCTCGGGCCTGGACAGGGCGGAATGCCCCAAACAGAGCCTCTTCTGGGGCATTCCGCCCCGAGCCCCGCCCTCATTTCAGACAGGACGCGGCGGCTCCACGAGCCTGCCCTCCGAGAGAACCAGGGCCTCTCGCCCGCCTGGAGAGAAAGCCGCCGCGGGCCGGAAAATCGGCCCTGGCGCGGCATCTGCAAACGGCTCGGAACGAATCCCAGCCGGGCGCTCGTGCCCGGCGGAAAGGAGCAACCGTGTCCTCACCCCTCTGTTCTCGCACTCCGGTTCGCGGCTTCCTCCTCCTGTCCTGCATGGCGTTGGCAGCCTGTGGACAGGCGAATGGCGCGCCCCTGGCCGCTCCCTCCACGCCCCGGACGGCGAATGCCCCCGTGAGCACCGCTCCCGCCTCCGTCCCCGAGGTGTCGGTGCCCTCACCCGGCTCGCTCGCGCCGCTCGTCGAGGCCGTGAAGGGAGCCGTCGTCAACGTCGAGGTGCAGTCACGCCCCCGCGTGGCGTCCCGGGAAGACCTTCCCTTCCCTCCCGGTCTGGCCGAGCGCTTCGGCTTCCCGGGCATGCCCCGAGGCCAGACGCAGGGGCCCGTGCAGCAGGGCCTCGGCTCGGGCTTCCTCATCGATGACAAGGGCACCGTCCTCACCAACAACCACGTGGTGGAGGGAGCCGACCACGTGCGCGTGAAGCTCGAGGATGGGCGCGCCTTCGACGCCGAGGTGCTCGGGAGGGATCCACTCACCGACGTGGCGCTGCTGCACCTCAAGGGCGCGCCGAACGGACTGCCCTTCGTGGCGCTCGGCGATTCGGACACGACGCGCGTGGGTGACTTCCTCGTGGCCATTGGCAATCCATTCGGCCTGGCCTCCAGCGTGAGCTCGGGCATCCTCTCGGCGCGCGCCCGCGACATCCACTCCGGCCCCTATGACGACTTCCTCCAGACGGACGCCGCCATCAACCCGGGCAACTCGGGCGGCCCGCTCTTCAACCTGAAGGGCGAGGTCATCGGCATGAACACCGCCATCATCCGCGACGCCACGGGCATCGGCTTCGCGGTGCCGAGCAACCTCATCCGCTCGCTCCTGCCGCAACTGGAGAAGGCCGGCGCGGTGCGCCGCGGCTGGCTGGGCCTCTCGGTGCAGGATCTCACGCCGGAGCTCGGCCGCGCCCTGGGGCTGAACGTGGACAAGGGCGCCATCGTCGCGAACGTCAACCCGGGCAGCCCCGGAGCGAAGGCCGGCCTGCACGACGACGACGTCATCACCGAGGTGGAGGGCAAGCCCATCACCTCCGCGGGCACCCTCACCCGCACCGTGGGCCTGCTGCAACCGGACAGCCGGGTGAAGCTCCACGTGCTGCGCGAGGGCAAGCCCCTGGACGTGCAGGTGACGCTCGGCACGCGGCCGGCGCTCGACGGCGAGCCCGAGGTCACTCCCCGCGACGGGAGCGCGGCCCCGGCACAGCAGCGGCTGGGATTGCGGCTCATGGAGGATCCCGAGGGCAATGGCGCACGCGTGGCGGCGGTCGAACCGGGCAGCCCCGCGGACAGGGCGGACATTCCGGCGGGCGCGCTGCTGCGGCAGGTGGGCAACCACAAGGTGGCGAGCGCCGCCGAGGCGGCCGACCTGCTGCGTTCGGCGAGCTCGGGCACCACGCTGCTGCTGCGCATCCAGCCGCCCAACGCGGATGTGACGCTGCTGCGCGCGCTGACGGTGCCGTAGCCCGGGGAGTCGGCGGGTGGACATCGGGGCATGACGCCTGGGAGCAGGCGCGAGGAGAGACTATACACGTCACCCCCCGCATGCTACTGGCCAGGTCATGCTCAGCCTTTCCCTCTTCGAGCCTCTCTCCATCCAGCCCGCTGATGAAGTGGCGGGCTGGCGGGTCGTCCGAACCTGGAGCCAGGACGCCTTCAGCATCACCTGGGTGGTCGAGCGATCCGGGGAGCAACGCCTGCTGCGAATGGCGCTGGGTTCGCCCATCACACCCGAGGGCCTGGAGATGGAGAAGTACCTGGAGCGCGAGGCGGGGGCGCTGCGGCTCGTGCAACACCCCAACATCATCCGCCTCTACGACGACGGGCGCTGGCCAGAGCCCGAGCACGGCTTCCGCTACCTGCTGCTGGAGTACGTGGAGGGCGTGAAACTCCAGAGCGCGAGGAACCAGGGCATGACGGCCCGGGACGCGGGCAACATCTTCTTGCGGCTCGCCAAAGCCATGGGCGCCATGCAGAACGTGGGCGTCAGCCACGGCGCCATCGGGCCGAGAAGCATCCTGCTGCGCGGCAACGGTGAGCCCGTCATCATCGACTTCACCTCCTCGGACTGGCCGGGCAATCCGCATCCCCTACCGTCCCGTCCCCTGGCCGGATTCGAGGGCACCGAGGGGGTCTTCCCGCGCGGCCCCACGGGCCCCGGCTTCGGGATGCCCATCATCCGCGGCAAGAAGTACCGCTCCTGAGCCCACCCACCCGGCTCTGGAGCACGAACCCCGCCGTGCCCTCAACGCCGCCAGACGTCCAAGGCGACGATGGGGGCCATGCGCCCCAGGACGACGGCCCCGGGCTTGGACTCCGGATCGTCCTGGGGCCAGATGTCATCGGCATTTCCCACCCACAGGCAGACGGGGCCCTCGCGGCCATCCGGCAGCAGGGCCTTGGTGTAGATGGCGATGACCCCATTCACCGTGTCGGTTTCATCCCGGAAGCCCTCCCAGAGGTAGCCGTAGAGCAGCGTTCCCACGGGCAGCTCCTGCGGGGTGTTCTCGCTCATCCAATCGCCCCGCTCCACCCGGCCGAGCAGGGGCCCCTCGCGGTAGACGCCGGTCTGCATGCGCTCTCCGGGCTGATGGATGTCGAGCGTGACCAGGTAGTGGCCGTATTTCATCTTCATCACGTCGAACATGAAGTGCTGGGCCTCCTCGGGGCAGCGTTCCCTGTACGCGGGGGGCTGGGGCTTGACCGGGGCGGCCGGACAACCGAAGCCGGTGAGGGCGCACAGCAGCGCGGTGAGCAGGGAGGAGCGCGGCGTATCGGGGGTGGAGGTGGAGGAGTCCTGCGGGGTGGAGGGCACGGGTTGGCTTCCTTTCGAAGAAGAGGCGGGCGCGGAAGGCGCCACCTCGGGTGCATGCTCGCGCGAAAGGAGCCCGGAGCGCGCGCCCCACGACAGCAGGGTCAGGAGCACCAGCCCCACCATCAGGGCCAGCAGCCACTTCATGCGCCTCGACGGGCGTAGAGGAGGTGAATCCGCGTCCCGACGCTCGGGAGGAGGCGGGGAGTCCACCGGAGGCGGGGGCTCGCCGGGCCCGGCGACCACCTCGGGTGCCTGGGACGACTCCTCTTCTTCCCGCTGCTCCAGCATCGCCTCTTCCGGAGGGATTTCCTCCGGCAGCAACAGGGATACCTGCCAGGCCTGGGACCTCCGCTCGCCCTCCGTCGTCTCCAGCGCATGCAGCAAGAGGTCGGCGGCCACGCCTCCCTCGAAGGGCACCTCCTTCTTCCAGGCCTCGGTGCGCGTGTACTCCATGAGCTCGGGGGGCAACAGGTGGAGGGCACCGTAGGGCACGCCCAGCGTCTGCGCGAGCGTCCCTGGCAGGCGCACGTTGCCGAAGTCGATGAGGAAGGGCCTGCCATCCTCGCGGCGGATGAGGAGGTTCTCCGCCTTCAAGTCCCGGTGGTACACGCCGCGCTCGTGCAGCACGCCCACGGTGCGCACCACCTCACCGAAGGTGCCCACCAACAGGGCGGCACCCGGGTTCGTCCTCCAGCGCCAGTGGTGCCAGTCATCGCCCTCCACCAGATCCGTGACGAAGTAGGGGTAGCCCTGCTCCGGGTGGGGCCAACAGTCCAGCGCATACACGCGCAGCAGGTTGGGATGGGGCGAGTACGTCAGCAGCGCCGCCACTTCCCGCGACATCCTCCAATTCCCGAGGCTTATGGAGAGGGGCCGCAAGGACATCTTCAGGGCGTAGAACATGCCGCCGCGCTCCACCTTGAAGACGCGCCCCGCGCCGCCCACGCCCAATCGCTTCACGATGCGCCAGGGCCCAATCATGTCACCAGGCCGGAGATGATCGGGGTGCAGGGCTTCCAGTCTCATGGCCGGACCTCCCGGAGCGCGACTCTGCCCACGCGGAGCAGCCGCCCGCCTTGCGCGTCCACCAACTCCAACAGGAAGAAGCGCTGACCACGCCCGGGCGCCTCCGTCTCCACCACGACGGCCGCCACCTCCCCGGGTTCGAGCAGGGGCTTGTCCATCCACACCCGACGCACGGGCACCTCGTCCCCCTTCACGCTGACGAGGCGCGCCGCACCGGGCGCCCAGGGCTTACGGCCCGGGAGATTCCGCACCTCGAGGAACACGAACGCCCCGTCCTTGGTCCGGGAGCCTCTGCTCTTGCGAACGTCGAGACCGCTGGCATCGCCCGGGAGTATCTGCGCCCGGAAGTCCGAGAACCGGATGCCGTTCACATCCACCTGCTCCGGCGGCACGGCGGCGGTCCCGTTCGTGCCACCTTCCAACGCCACGGCCGGCGCCGGGCGGCGCGCCACGTCCACCGCCTTGTCCACCTGGGTGGGCTGCGAGACGAGGGCGAGCACGGAGCGCACCGGCGCGGCACCGTCCTGGGAGCGCACCGGCACGCTCAGCTTCTGGCCGGGCTCGAGCGCCTGGGGCTCGTGGGTGGGGGACTCGGGCTGCGCCACCGCAGACGTCCCCATCAGAAGAAGCCAGAGTGAGCACCACGGTAGGAGTCGTGTCAGGGCGGATTACCTCCGCGGTCCACCCTAGCAGAGTCCTCGCTCGTGGCGACCGCTCCGGCAGCACGCCCTCACACCGCTCCAGACCGGGCACTCGTCATCATGACGAGCGAAGACAATGGAATATGTCGAATAATTCAATCTTCACTCGTCATCACGACAAGTGCTCCACACGGAATTGGATTTTCGCCGACCCGGCCGCCCATGCTGATGCCCCGAGCGCAGGAGGCAGCATGGCACAACCCTTCCGTATGGCATTGCTGCTCGTTCCGTTGGCGCTGGGGTGCGGCTCAACCTGGGACCGGCAGAGTGCTGTCGAGGTCCCCTTGCACCAGAGCGTGTGGGGGCTGCAGCCAAAGGGTCCTCCGTGCACACTCAAGAGAGAGGAGTGGGAGAAAAGCTGCAACCGCGTGAACTTCGGCAACCCGGAGATTTGCCCTCCGGGGTGTCCTCCTTCGGAACCAGCCAAGGGCCCCTAACGGAAGTGACCCCTTTCATGAGATGGCGCGTACTTTTCATCACCCTGGGCTGTGCGCTTCTCCCCTTCCCCGTGGTGGGGCTGGTCTTCATGGCCCTGCGCCAACCCCCTCCGCCCAAGCAGATGGGGACGAGGGCGAACCTCATTCCCGTGCTCTCTCTTCATGTATCGAGGTCTCTGCCAACCTACGGGCGACTCTGCAACACGGATGCGGACTGCGATCCGCAGCTCGGGTGCCTGTACATCCAGAGCGAGTTTTATTCCGAATGCACGGACAGCAGGTGCATGGATGATAAGGACTGCCCGGACGAATTCGCTTGCCTCGCCTTCAAGACCCGGGACGGGAAGGGCCTGGTCAACAGGTGCTCGCTCATCGGAGAGCGCAAAGAGGGGGAGCTGTGTGTACCCCTCGCGCGCAGCGTTCGTCTCGGTTGCGTGCGAGGATTGCTGTGTCAGGAGGGGTGGTGCGGCCGACCCTGCCAGATAGATGCTCCCTCGAGCTGCCCCACCGGTTCCTTCTGCTCGGAGGGAAGCGAAGGACTCCCCTCCTGCCTCCCCACCTGCGAGGGGCGCGCCTGTCCCGAAGGCCAGCAATGCACCCCGGATACAGGGGGGGCTTCTTTCTGCTCGCAAGTGTATGGCCCGGACTGCCGGAAGACGCCATGTCCCAAGGACCAGAGGTGCAGGCTCTCGTCACCTCCACAGCACCCCTGGGAAATACGGACGGAATGCAGGCAGCTCTGCGACTTCAAGAGCCCCTGTCCCGAGGGCTTCGTCTGCCTGCGTTACGAGTGCCGCAAGGCGTGCGACCCCCAGGGCCCCCCCACCTGTGGACCCGGTCTGGTCTGTGGCCAGTACAAGCCCTCGGACCCCTGGTTCTGCATGGGCGGCTGATCAGCCGTCTCTGGCACGGGCGGATAGGCTCGCGGTCTGGCCATCACACCCATCCGCCATAAATCGTCACAATACCCCCCCGCCGTATCACCCCGTGTGGGACCTGCCACGGGGAGATTTGGGAATGCGTCGTTGGGTGCGGATGACGGCAGTGGGTTGGGGACTGGCTTGTCTGGGGAGCGTGGGGGCTTCGGCGCCCGCTCTCGCGAACCCTGATGTGAGTGGGAACGGCCCTCCGCCCGCCCCGGTGGTGGACGGAGGAGCCGTCTCCCGGCCGGGCACCGAGGAGCCCTTCCTCGGCGTCATCATCCCCAATGACTCCGTGAATGTGAGCTCCCGCTTCGACTCACGTCTGGACAGGCTCGAGGTCGAGGTCGGTCAGTCCGTCCACGCGGGCCAGGTGCTCGCGAGGCTCGACACGCGCTCGCTGCAACAGCAGCTGTCCGCCGCCGAGGCCACCCTCCAGGGCTCTCGCGCCGAGGAGCAGGCCGCCTCGCTCGCCCTCTCCGAGGCCCGTGCGAAGAAAGGCCGCTACTTCACCCCCCGCTCGCTGGAGCTCGGTGTCTATTCCCAGGAGGAGCTGGACAAGGTCCGCTACGAGGAGAGCACCGCCAACGCCCGCCTGCAGGCGGCCCGGGCCACCACGCTGGAGCGCCAGGCCCAGGCGGCCGAGCTGCGGCAGAACCTCGGCGATGCCACGCTCGTGGCGCCCTTCGATGGGGTGGTGGCCGCGAAGCTCTCCAGCCCCGGCTCGCGGCTCCCCGCGGGAGCGCCCGTGCTCAAGCTGCTCGGCACCGGCGGCTGGAAGGTGCGCTTCGCCGTCCCCGAGGAGCAGGCACGGGAGCTTCAGCCAGGCTCATCCCTGGAGGTGAACGTCCTCCAGAGGGATCTCTCGCTCCAGGGCCAGGTGGAGAGCGTCGCGCCCGAGGTGGACTCCGCGGCCCGCCTGGTCTTCGCCACCGCCACCTTCAACCAGCCACCACCGCCCGAGGTCTCCTCCGGCATGGTCGTCCACGTCCGTCCGGGGCCCACGCAACAGCTCGGCGCGCAGGGCAAGGGTGGCTCCGCGCCGACGGGGGCAACGCCGTAACATGGAAGCCACTCAACGAACCACGGAAGCCACGCAGCGCAGCCGCATCTTCCGTGAGGAAGCGCTCCGCCACCACGAAGGCGCTCAGGACGAGGGAGACATCCTCCGCATCTCCCCCAAGTGGACCCGGTGGACATACTGGTTGCTGCTCGCCCTGGTCGTCTCCGCGGGTCTCTATTCCATCCTCGGCACCATTCCCGAGTACGCCTCTGGCCCCGCGGTGGTGAAGGTCGAGGGCCGCAGCGATCTCACCACCCAGCAGCCGGGCATCGTCGCCTCGGTGGAGGTGAAGCCCGGACAGCGGGTGGAGGCGGGGCAGCCGCTGGTGAGCTTCCTCTCCCAGGAGGAGACCTCCACCCTGGAGCGGATCGAGCGCGAGTTCGAGCTGCAGCTCGTCCGGGTGCTGCAGGATCCATCGGACGAGGCCGCGCGTCAGGCCCTCACGTCGTTGCGAGCCGAGCGCGAGCTGGCCCAGGCCCGGCAACAGGCGCGAACGCTGCGGGCACCGCAGGCGGGAGTCGTGAGTGCCCTGCGCGTGCGACAGGGCCAGTACGTCAACCCGGGAGAGAGCGTGGTGTCCGTGGTGGGTGACGACGTGCACGTGACGCTGGTGGCGCTGCTGCCGGGCGGGTACCGGCCGAGGCTCGAGCCGGGCAAGCCACTGCGCGTGGAGCTCAACGGCTTCAGCCATGAATACCAGACGTTCAACATCGAGTCCGTGGGAGATCAGGTCATCGGCCCCGCCGAGGTCCGCCGCTACCTCGGAGCGGACAGCGCGGATGCCGTCCAGCTCTCGGGCCCCATGGTGCTGGTGAGGGCGCGCATCGACTCGCCGACCTTCACCCTCAAGGGCAAGACGTTCAACTACTTCGACGGGATGCTGGCCCAGGCCGACGCACGCGTGCGCTCGGAGCGCATCCTCGTCACGCTCATTCCGGGCCTGAAGGGAGCACTGGGACATGAGGACTGAGGCCGTTCGGCATCCGGGGCTCACGGAGCGATTCCCCGCGTTCCGCAACCTGCGCGTGAAGGGCCGTGAGCGCCGGATTCCCCTCGTGCGTCAGCTCTCGGAGATCGAGTGTGGCGCCGCGTGTCTCTCCATGGTGCTCGGCTACCACGGCAAGCCCGTGCGCCTGGAGGAGGTCCGCCAGGCGATGGGCGCTGCGCGGGATGGGGTGTCGGCGCTCGACATCCTGCGCACGGCGCGCAGCTTCGGGTTGCGAGGGCGCGGAGTCTCCGTGGACGACGAGGTACTCACCTATCTGCCCGCGGGCACCATCCTCCACTGGCAGTTCTCGCACTTCGTCGTCTTCGAGAGGCTGGGGCGGGACGGCGTCCACCTGTTGGATCCAGGCCATGGCCGGCGCAAGGTGTCGCTGGAGCGCTTCCGCCAGTCCTTCACGGGCGTGGCCCTGCTCCTGGAGCCCGGGGAGAACTTCGAGACGGGCAAGAAGCCCCAGGCCCGCTCCGCCGCGAAGTACGCGATGCAGGTGCTCCAGCAGTCCCACGTCCTCCAGCGCATCATCATCGTCTCGCTCATCCTCCAGCTCTTCGCACTGGCGGTGCCGGCGCTGACGGGGCTCATCATCGACCGGGTGGTGCCCCGGGGAGACACGCACCTGCTCATGGTGGTGAGCCTGGGATTCCTCTCCCTGGCCGGCTTCCAGCTCCTCACCTCGCTCATCCGCAGCCACCTGTTGCTCGAGTTGCGCACGCGCATGGACTCGAACATGACGCTCGGCTTCCTGGAGCACCTGGTCGGCCTGTCCTACGCCTTCTTCCAGGTACGCGCCGCGGGCGATCTGATGCAGCGGCTCAACAGCAACGCCACCGTGCGGGAGATCCTCTCCTCCAGCACGCTCTCCGCCCTGCTCGATGGCGCGCTGGTGATCATCTACCTCGTGCTGCTGTTCGTGGTGAGTCCCTCCATGGGGGTCATCGTCCTGGGACTGGGCGCCCTGCAGATCCTCGTCCTCCTGCTCTCCACGCACCGTCAGCGCGCACTGATGTCGGAGAACCTGGAGGTCGAGGCGAAGAACCAGAGCTACCAGATCGAGATGCTCACGGGCATCCAGACGCTGAAGGCCTTCGGCGTGGAGCACCAGGCGGTGCAACGCTTCTCGGAGAGCTTCGTCAACGTGCTCAACGTGTCGCTGAAGCGGGGCCGACTGACGGCATGGGTGGACGCGCTCACCGGAACGCTGCGGCTGGTAGCGCCGCTGGTGCTACTCACCTTTGGAGCGCTCCAGGTGTTGGCGGGGAAGATGACGCTGGGCACCATGATGGGACTCAATGCGCTGGCCGGGGCGCTGCTCGTGCCGCTGGGCAACCTGGTCACCACCGGCTCCCAGCTCCAACTGCTGCGCAGCTACATCGAGCGCATCGACGACGTGTTGGACGCCGCGCCCGAGAGGGACGCCTCGCGCCCGGGCCGTCAGGTGAAGCTGAAGGGGGGCATCGAGCTGGAGCGGGTGTCCTTCCGCTACGCGTCCACCTCCCCGCTCGTCGTGCAGGATGTGTCGCTGCACATCGAGCCCGGCCAGTCCGTGGCGATCGTCGGCCGCTCGGGTGCTGGGAAGACGACGCTGGCCAACCTGTTGCTCGGTCTGTACCTGCCCTCCTCCGGGCGCGTGCTCTTCGATGGAGAGGACCTGACGGAGCTGGATCTGCACTCGGTCCGCGGCCAGGTGGGTGTGGTGCCCCAGGAGCCGACCTTCTTCAGCTCCACGCTGCGCGGCAACATCGCCATCACCGACACGTCCGCCCCGATGGAGCCCATCATCGAGGCGTCCCAGCTGGCCCAGCTCCACAACGACATCATGGCCATGCCCATGGGCTACGACACGCCGCTGGTGGACCGGGGCGCATCACTGTCGGGAGGACAGCGGCAGCGGCTGGCGTTGGCCCGAGCGCTGATGCAGAAGCCGGCGGTGCTGCTGCTGGACGAGGCCACCAGCTCGCTCGACGCCATCACCGAGAGCCGGGTGCAGCAATCGCTGACCTCGCTCCAGTGCACCCGCGTCATCATCGCCCACCGACTGAGCACCGTGGTGGACGCGGACCTCATCCTGGTCATGGACGAGGGCCGGCTGGTGGAGTCCGGCAAGCACCAGGAGCTGCTCCTGCGCGGTGGCATCTACTCGGAGCTGGTGCGCGCCCAGGTGCACAAGTAGGGCTCGCGGCCAGACAATCCCAGACAAGGACTCGGTTGTTGGCATCGCCACCGGTGAGCACTCCGCACCGGTGGCGATGTGCTTTTTCGTCACGAAATACGTCCCGCCGACTCCACCCAGGAGAACCGCGCCCGAACGGGCGCCCTACCCTGGAGCCGACACCATGAAGAAGGAAATGATCATCAGGGCCTGGAAGGATCCGTCCTTCCGCGCCAGCCTCTCCGACGAGGAGCGTGCGACGATCCCCGAGAGCCCCTCCGGCAGGGCGTTGACCGAGCTCGACGAAGGGGAGCTGAACGCAATCGTTGGTGGCAAGGCCGTGGACCTGCAGCCCTCCACGGGGTGTACCGGTCCCGTCCGGGCGACGTGCGGAATCGTGCTGTGTTCACCCGCTGAATAGCCGTGAATCCCCTCCCCTGGCGGCTGCTCCATCCGGAGCAGTCCCGCCAGGGGTTTTTCTTTTACAGACATCAGGCTCCAGTCCGCGACACCAGTGGTGCCGCCATTTTCGTCACAAGCCGCCCCCACCGAGTCCATCCAGGCGGACCACGCTCCGGCCCTAGGTGACATCCATGCAAGTGATTGCTCCTGTCTTTCCCTGGAAGAAGGCGACGTTCCTCCATGAGCGGGCCACCACGAAGGGAGGGGACTCCCTCTCCCCTCCAGGGAGCAACCCGGCGCTCGAGGAGGCCGAGCGCCGTGTGAGCGCCTGGCGTCAGCTCATGTCCGGAGATGATGAGACCCTCGACGAGCGGCTGAAGAGCGTCGGGCTCGACCGGGAGGAGTTCCTCCAGTTGTTGCTCCGCGCAGAGGGTCCGGAGGAAGGTCCCGAAGACAGTGGCCCCTGGGTCTCCCTCATCGAGGAGGTCATCGAGCAGCGGCATGCCAGGGAACCGCTCCCTCCCTCGCTCCAGGCCCCCGCGGGTCCGGGGCAGCCTGGACTGTCCTTCTCCGGAGTCCTCCACCCCTTCATCCGGATCGCCGCCGCGAAGCTGCGCACCGTCGTGGCCGCGCTTCAGGCCCGCCATGGATGGGAGCAGTCCCTGCTCTCACCCGAGGCCGAGGCCACCTTGCTCGAGGGGCTCGCGCGGCGGCTCCAATTCCTATCCACCCGGACCCTCATCCTCGAGCTCAACGTGGCCCGGGTGCTGGAGTTTCTCCCGGGCCACACTCCGCAGGAGCGCTTCCACCATTTCTCCACCGTCCACTTCCAGGATCCCCGGGTGCTCGTGGCCCTGCTGGAGGAGTATCCGGTGCTCGCCCGGCTCCTGGCCACCAGCACCGAGCGCTGGCTCGCCGTGAGCCTGGAGCTCCTCGAGCGCATCGCCACGGATCGCGAGCAGCTCGGCCAGGCCTTCCTCGGGGGCGAGGACATTGGATTCCTGGCGAGTCTCCAGACGGGTGTGTCGGACCTCCACCGCGAGGGCCGCAGCGTCGTCCTGCTCCGGTTCAGCTCCGGCCTGCGGCTCGTCTACAAGCCCAAGTCGCTCGCGGTGGACGTCCATTTCCAGCAGCTCCTCCAGTCCTTGAATGCCTGGGGGGCACGCCACCCGCACCGTGTGCTCACCGTGGTGGACCGTGGCGCCTATGGCTGGGTCGAGTTCGTGGACACCTCGGGCTGTGACTCGCGCGAGGCCCTCCAGCGCTTCTACTGGCGCCAGGGCAGCTCGCTGTCCCTGCTCCACCTGCTCGCGGCGGTGGACTTCCATCTGGAGAACCTCATCGCCGCTGGCGAGTACCCCGTGCTCGTGGACCTGGAGGCGCTCTTCCATCAGCGGCTTCCCCTGGAGATGGGGGAGTCCGCCTTCCAGCAGGCCTGGGCCCAGCTCGATCGCTCCATCATCTCCGTCGGCATGCTGCCCATGCTCATCTTCGGCCGAGGTGGACGTGCCGGTGTCGACATGAGCGGACTGGGAGGCGAGGCCGGGCAGCTCTCGCCCACGGCCGTGCCCATGGTGGAGGACGCGTTCAGCGACACCATGCGCATGGTCCGCCGCCAGGGCCGCACCTCCGGCTCCAGCAACCGACCCCAGCTCCAGGGCCAGCCGGTGGACGCCGCGGACTTCACCGAGGACATCGTCCAGGGCTTCGAGGAGACCTACCGGCTCCTCCAGCACCACCGCGAGGCGTTCGGGGCGGCCCTCCAGTCCTTCGCCGGCGTGGAGGTCCGCCACATCGTGCGCGCCACCCAGCGCTACACCCTCCTCCTCCAGGAGAGCGTCCACCCCGACTTCCTGCGCGACGGCCTCGAGCGCGATAAGGTGCTGGACAACCTCTGGGCCGAGGCCTCCTTCGTGCCCACGCTGCGGCAGCTCGTCCCCTACGAGCATGCGGACCTGCGGCTCGGGGACATTCCCCTGTTCACCACGCGCCCCGGCCAGCACCACCTGTGGAGCAGCACCGGCGAGTGCATCCGCGACTACTTCGCGCGGGACTGCCTGTCGGAGGTGCGGGAGCGGCTCTCCCAGATGGATGAGAGGGATTGTGCCTGGCAGGTCTCCCTCATCCGCAAGTCCATGGTCTCCCTCGACAAGAGCCGGGACTCCGCGCGTCCCATCGCCCGCGCCGAGCGCCCGCCTTCCCTTCCACCCGCCACGCGCGAGGACTGCCTCGCCGCCGCGACCGCCATCGGTGAGGACCTCACGGCCAAGGCCATCCGGGGAAGCACGGACGTGTCGTGGATCGGCATGAGCCTGGAGGACCTCGGGAGATGGCGCTGGAGCCTCGCGCCCATCGGGGGCGATCTGTACGAGGGCATCGGCGGGCTCGCCCTGTTCCTCGCGTTCCTCGCCCGGGAGACCGGGCGCGCGGACTTCGAGGAGCTCGCCCGCTCCACGATGGAGACGGTGCGGGAGGACTGGCGCAACTTGGGCCTGAACGAGGCCGGCGTAGGCGCCTTCGTAGGCCGGGCCTCTTCCGCGTATGTGCTCGGCCACCTGGCCTCCCTCTGGAAGGAGCCGGCACTGATGGACGAGGTGCTCACCGGCCTTCCCGCCCTGGAGTCGCTCATCGACACCGACACGCGGTTGGATCTGCTCAGCGGCTCGGCGGGGTGCGCGCTCGTCCTGCTCGGGCTCCACGCCCGGACGGGGGACTCGCGGCTGCTGGACGCCGCGAAACGCTGCGGCGAGCGGCTCCTCGTCACCGCCCAACCCATCTCAGAGGGCGGCGTCGGCTGGAAGGGCTCCGCGGGAGCGCGGCCCCTGGCGGGTTTCTCCCACGGAGCGGCGGGCATCGCGTACGCGCTCCTGGAGCTGGCCTCCGCCACGGGCGATGGACGCTACCGTGAGCTCGCGATCCAGGCGCTCACCTACGAGCGCTCGCTGTTCGTTCCGGAGCGCGGCAACTGGAGGGATCTGCGCGAGCAGGAGGAGGGCCAGCAGGGCGCCGACACCGGCTTCATGCTGACGTGGTGCCATGGGGCCCCGGGCATCGCGCTGGGGAGGCTGTGCTCGCTGCGGCACCTGGACGGAGTGGAGGTGCGCGCGGAGCTCGAGACGGCTCTCACCACGACCCTGCGCGAGGGCTTCGGCGGCAGCCACTGCCTGTGCCACGGAGACCTGGGCAATGTGGAGCCGCTGTACCTTGCGGGAGAGGTGCTTGGAGAGCCTCGGTGGATTCGCGCGGCCCTGGAGCGCGCGGCCCGAGTCATCCACCGGGGACGCGAGCGCGGCTGGCTCTGCGGACTGCCCCGGGGCACGGAGACGCCGGGGCTGATGATGGGCCTGGCTGGCATCGGTTATGGACTGCTGAGGCTCGCGGCCCCGGAGCGCGTGCCCTCCGTGCTCACGCTCGCGAGGCCCTGAAGAAGTATCGAACGAGCGTTCGCTCCCCGCTTCACTGGAGAACAGCCAGGCAGCGGAGGGAGTGCCGCACCGTCGCACGTCACCCGCATCCCTTTCGCGCTTTTCCCTGCACCCTGTGGCCCGAGGACCACACGCCCCCTGTTTTCGAGGGAACTCCTCCTGGCACGGGGATCGCAATGAAAGACGGGCAGGAGACCATCATGAAGAAGCCCCTCAAGTCCCTCGCCTCGATACGTCACGCCATCAAAGGAAGCCTCTGCGTTCTTGTCCTCGCGGCGGCCAGTTCATCAGCCGCCGAGAAGCCCACCTCATGCGGGGACCTCGAGAGCCGGATATACCGCATCACAGGGCGCGGGCTGGCGTGTGAGAAAGCCAAGGAGGTGGCCCAGGCCTATGACCAGATGCTGAGGGACAAATCGAGCTTCCCCAGCACAAGTGACCCCATGAAAGTGCAGGGGTTTTCCTGCCGGACTCAATCGCGCGGGTATGAGAGTTTCGGGGTGCGGTGCACCAAGGGCAGCAAGGTCATCACGTTCGACTGGGGCGTGTAAGACGCTCGCGAGGCCCTGACTCAGCGCCGCGCCGCCACGAGGGCCCGGAGGAACGCCAAGCTCCGGCGCACCCACCGGGCCCGAGACTTCCGGCGCCCGTCCAGCAGCGACTCCAGCGCCGTCCCCAGGCCCACCAGCACCGCCGGCTGCAACCTCGCGGCGGCGTGCTGGCAGAACAGCTCCTGCTTCGGCGTGTCCAGGGACACCAGCACCAGGTCCGGCCGCGTCAGGGCAATGCGCTCGAGCAGCCTGTCCACCCACGGGCCCCGCCCATCTCCGGGCACGCCCGGCGCGGCCACGCCCACCGCGAGCAGCCCGTGCCGCTCCCTCAGCGCGCACGCCGCCCACTCCGCGACTCCCGGCCGCTCCGCCACCACGAGCACCCGCCAGGCCCTCGCGCTCGCCAGTCCGGCCAGCGCCCGCAGCCACTCCGCGCCCGGCATCGCCTCCTTCAGCGGTGAGCCGATCACCCGGGCCACGCGCACCAGCGCCGGACCCCCGGCAAGCGACAGCTCCGCCCGGGCGAGCGACTCGCGCAAGGCCGCATCGTGCTCCGCCCGCGCCACCTGCTCCACGTCCGGCGTGAGGACGTACCCGCCCTGGCCACCGGACACGAGTCCCTCGATGGACCGCAGCACCTCGTCCAGGCGCCCCAGGTCCACCGGCACGTGGCCGATGCGCACACGCGGGAAGGCCCGTCCCGGCTCCCGCTCAACAAGCTTCCTCGGTGCTGGAAGCAACAGCCCGCTTCGCGGCGTCTCCAGCCCCACAACCCCGTTCATCACCCGCCTCCTCCTGGCGCCCTCGATGGGCCGAGACAGTGGTGTCACGCACCACGATCTGCCAGGGGGGTCTGACGCATCCGCTGCCCAGGGGCTGACGACGGGTCACGCCCGCCCCCGGGGCTCTACCGCTAGAGATCTGGCGGTGGTCGGACACCCAGGTGGCACGCGCGCAGCGCCAGCTGGGTCCGGTTCTCCGCTCCCAGCTTCCGGTACAGCTGGGTCACGTGCGACTTCACTGTCCGCTCGGCGATCTGCAGGTGCGCGGCGATCTTCAGGTTGTCCGCGCCGCCGGCCACGTACGCCAACACCTCGCGCTCCCGCTGCGTGAGGGTGAGCAGGACGCTCGCCGTGGACGTGGCCACCGGCGGGTGCTCGAAGTCGTTGCGCAGCAACTGGACGGGGAAGAGCTTCTCCCCTCGCACCAGGGCGTTGACCGCCGTGCACACCGCGTTCGTCGTCAGGCTCTGCCGGAAGAGGTAGCCCGAGGCCCCCTCATCGAAGCATTGCGAGATGAAGTCCTGGGCGTTCGCCGAGGACAGCACCAGCATCCGGACCTCCAGCCGGCGCTTGCGCGCCTCGCGCAGGAGGTTCAGCCCTTCGGTGGCCGAGCACCCCATGTCCGTGTCGCCATCCGGCTCCACGTCCAGGATGGCCACCTGAGGTGGATCCGTGCCGATCCCGTCAAGGAGCGTCCTGACGTCCCGGGTCACCCACAGGACGTGCAGTCCTTCTCCTCGCAGCCCATCGGCCAGGCCCTGCCAGGCCGCCCACGGTCCTTCCAGCAATCCAATACGAACTTCCGCTTGATTCGATGCCATGCGAGGGCCCCCCAGCCGTCATGGCGCACTTATTTTTCTGAGACGAATTGCATCCGGTCTCGGCAACACCCGGCGGCTCGAGATGTGGGTCGGGCACGTAGTGCCACAAGGGTGTTCGTCCTACCGGCCAGCACCAACCACAACCAGTTGACGTTTTTGCTCTTCTGAGCCGCACCTCCACCGTCTACTGGAAAGATTTGACCCAACAATACCACCGGCACACCCACCGTGCGACCGGGGCTGCCCACGAATGTCCATGGGAATGGCACACGTCCAGTCCCAATCCACGCCAATTTGCCGCTGATTGTGCACGGTCATACCCAAGGCCTCGGGAGCTGTTGGCTGGTGGGCGATTCCATGCGCCAGAGGAGGACGGTTCAGCGGACAGGGAGCGGCCTTGGAGGGTGCCTTGTGTGACCACATCGCCGCTCTACCCTGATTGTAGGGGCCGCACTCCAAGCGGAGGCGGCCTGAACACAAGGAGGAAAGTGTCATGGCGGATCTTCCAGTGCGTCGTGGAAGCGGGGCGTCGTCATTGGGGCGGTGGACACGAGGGTTCGATCCGTTCGAGCGGATGAGGGAGTTGATGGGGTTTGATCCGTTCGAGCAGATGGGCCGCATGGTGAGCGGGGGCGAACAGACGTGGAACTTCGTCCCGGCCTTCGAGGTGAAGGAAACGAAGGACGCCTACATCTTCAAGGCGGACCTGCCAGGCGTGAAGGAGAGCGATCTGGACATCACCCTGACGGGGGATCGCATCACCATCAGCGGGAAGCGAGAGACCGAGCAGCAGGACGAGTCGGATCGCTTCTATGCCTACGAGCGGAGCTACGGCTCGTTCAGCCGCTCGTTCACGCTGCCCGAGGGTGTGGACGTGAATCAGGTCAACGCAGAGCTGAAGGAAGGCGTGCTCAACCTGCGCCTGCCCAAGCTGCCCGAGGTGCAACCCAAGCGCATCCAGGTAGGCACGAGCGAGACAGGCAAGCAGGGCAAGGTGAAGGCCTGAAGCAGCCGTTGAGGAAGAGGGGTGCCCTGACGGGGGCTGGAGATCTTCCAGCCCCTTCGTCATTCGAGCGCCCGGCTGGTCAGATGGCGCGCTGCCACAGCTCGCGCAGGTCTGCGGGCAGCTGGCCGATGACGTCTTCGATCTCTCCCTCGGAGACCTGATCCCTCACCGCGGAGAAGACGGCGCGGATCTTCTTCTCGGCCTCGAATGCGTCCAGGCCGAGGTCCTCCGACACCATCTTGATGAAGCCGTCCTTGCCGAACTTGTGGGCCGGCTTGCCCATGTGCCGCTCGCAGCGCACCAGCAGTTCCTGGAGCTTGCCGGGCAGCTGGGCTTCCAGGTGTGCCGCCTCCTCGCCGATGAGCCGCTGCTCCAGCACGCAGAGCACCGAGACCGCGGCACGTTCCGCCTCCTCCTCGTTCATCGAGCCGATGACCTCGAGGTTCTTCAAGAAGTTCTTGTAGGTCTGATTCCGCCGGGTCTCCCGCCGCTGCTCGCGCCGGGCCTGCAGGTCGACCCCCGAAGCCCGCCGCGACTCGCCCTGCTGCTCCGTCCCCTGAGTGTTCTGGTTACTCTCCGTCCCCCCGGGCCGATCCGTGTCCGCCATATGCGCCTCCGTCGGATGTAGGTGGTTCCACCGCTCTCTCCATGACCTTGACCACGCCCACCTGGGGCGTGCAGAGGGGGTGGCGCGATGGGGTGCCCGCCCCGGTGCCTGCCCAGCCGGTAGGGCGGCCCCCCGAGTGCGGCACGACGGGAGGCATCCCCCGGGCGCGTTCCGGGTAATCTGCCGGGAGAATGGATTCCGCCGCTTCTCCGAGCCTCGAGGTCGCCACACCTGAACGGGTCGCCCTGTCGCTGCCCGTGGCGGGCATCGGCTACCGGTGCCTCGCCTATCTGGTCGACCTGTGCCTCCTCTTCCTCTTCTGGGTGGTGGCCTACTTCACCTTCACCCTGCTGGTGAGCGACGTGCTCGGCTTCTTCCAGGGACTGTCCGGCCTCGCGCGGACGCTGCTGGTGGTGGGGGTGTTCGCCACGCAGTGGGTGTACTGGACGCTGGCCGAGGTGCTCATGGGCGGGCAGACGCCGGGCAAGCGCCTCGTCGGCATCCGGGTGGTGCGCGTGGATGGCTCGCCCGTGGGCGTGCTGGAGAGCGCGGTGCGCAACCTGGTGCGCGTGGTGGACTCCATTCCCCTCATCTACGCCGTGGGGTGCCTCAGCGTGCTGCTGACGCGCCAGCACCGGCGGCTGGGAGACCTGCTGGCCGGCACCCTGCTCGTGCGCGAGGAGCGCATCGACCTGGACAAGTACACGGCCCCCACCGCCGGAGCACAGGCCCTGCCCTCCCCGGTCCGCACCGTGCGGCTGACCCCCGAGGACATGGAGCTCGTCCTCTCCTTCCTCACCCGGGCGCCCCAGCTCGAGCCGGCGGCCCGGGCGCGTCTGGGGACGAAACTGGTGGAGCGGTACGGGGGCCTGGACGAGGCGGAACGGGCCTCCGTGCTCGCCTCGCCCCAGACGGCCGAGGCCTTCCTGAGGGCCCGCGTCCAGACGGAGCGTTGAAGTGGCCACGCCCCTGCCCGCCTTCGTCACCCGCCGCCGCCCCGACTGGGATGCGCTGAAGGAGCTGCTCACCCGTCAGCGTGCCGGCACCCTACGCCTGGAGGAGCTGCGCACGCTCGATGTGCTGTACCGCCGGGCGGCGTCGGACCTGGCGCACGCGCAGACCTTCTACGCGGGCACGGACGTGCACCGCTTCCTCAACCAGCTGTGCGGTCAGGCGTACGCCGCCATCTACCAGCCGCCGCGCGAGCGTCTGACCTCCACCCTGGCCTTCTTCCGCCACGACTTCCCACGCACCCTGCGCGCCAATGGCGCTTTCGTGGCCGCCAGCGCGGGCCTCTTCCTACTGGGCATCCTGCTCGGAGCGGTGGTGGTGCTGCTGGAGCCTCGGGGCGCGGAGCTGCTCGTCCCCGAGCACCTGCGCGACTTCATCGCCCGCAAGGAGATGTGGACGGACGGAATCCTCTCGGTGTCACCGCCCAACGCGGTGGCCTCGGGCATCGCCACCAACAACCTCACCGTGACGATCGTCACCTTCGCCTCGGGCCTCCTGTTGGGGCTGGGCACGGTGTTCGCACTGCTCAACAACGGCGTGCACCTGGGCTCGGTGGCCGCGTTGTGCGTGCACGAGGGCATGGGCCCCAAGCTGTTCGACTTCATCGCCGCCCACGGGCCCGTGGAGCTGTCCATCATCGTCATCGCCGGTGGCGCGGGGCTCATGGTGGGCCAGGCCCTCATCGACCCCGGCGAGCTGCCCCGAGGCCAAGCCCTGGAGCAGCGCGGGCGCGAGGCCGTGAAGCTCGTGCTCGGCTGCGCGCCCTTCCTCGCCCTCATCGCCGTGGTGGAGGGCTTCATCTCCCCGGGCAACTTCTTCCCCTCGTGGGTGAAGGGCCTGCTGGGGCTCGCGCTGGGGGCCTTCTTCTGGCTCTATCTGCTGCGCGCCGGCAGGGCTGGGAGCAACGCCGGAGAGGCAGCCTGACCCTCGGCCGTGGGAGCCAGCCGGCGCGGTGTCAGGACTTCGCGGAGCATCGCGTCTGCTTTGCCATAGCTGATGGGGATGTAGCTCAAAGGCAGAGCACCTGCTTGATAAGCGGGAGATAGCGGTTCGAGTCCACTCGTCCCCACTTCAAAGACAGACACGCGAGTCGCTCAACAGCAGAGCACCGGCATGACTCGCCGGAGATCAGGGTGCGACTCCCTGCTCGCGTAATTCGGGGTCATCGTCCAACAGGAAGATGCCGCCATCGCAAGGCGGAGATCCGGGTGCGATTCCCGGTGACTCCACTTCACATTCTTCGGGCTGGCCGCCGGGGCGGAATCGGGCTTTGCACGCCTGATGCGCCGGGTTCGACTCCCGGTCGGTCCATTCGCTACGCCCAGAAGGCCAGCAGGGCGCCCGCGGCGGTGGCCACCACGTTGACGGTGTCGTTGCCCAGCCACGAGAAGCCCCGAAGGGGCCGGGTGGGCTGGCCGCAGCGGTGCACCCGGCGCTCGGTCTCCCGGGAGCAGGCGTCACACCAGCGAACGTCCTGCACCGTGGCGCCCAGGAGGCTGTCGACCAGCGAGCCCGCCACACCGGCCAGGACGAGCCAGGGAATCAGCGTCCACCGGGTCCCCGCGAGCACAGCCACCAGTCCCACGAAAGCGGCGCCCGCGGTGGCGGCCAGCAGCCCGGCCCCCGACACGGCGCCGGACGTGCCCGGAGGAACCTGCCGCAGCGTGGTCACCAGCCGCGGCGGCGAGCGTGAGAGCACCCCCAGTTCAGTGGCCCACGTGTCCGCGTTGGCGGCGACCAGGGCACCCAGCATGGCCAGGGCGTAGCGCTGATCTCCGGTAGTGGCCAATAGCACCGCCGCCAGCGCCGCCACGCCGCCGTTGGCCAGCGCCTGACCCAGGTCGCGAGTCCCCGTCTTGGCGTACTCCTCCTCGACACCCGCCTTCCGGGCGCGGAATGCCTTGGACAGCGCACTGGAGGAGATGAAGAAGCCGAGCAGGGCCGCGGTCCCCACCGCCCCCGCCAGCCCGAAGACGGGCGTGCCAATGAGGATGGCCCCCAACACGCCGCTCGGGCTCAGCGAGCCTCGCGCCCACGACGCCACCCCGATGGCCAGGGCCACCACCGCGCCCAGCCCCAGGCCCAGCGCATGCGCGGGCGGAACCAGGTAGAGGACGGCCCCCGCGGCCAGCGGCACCCAAAGGTTGTCCCGCCCCTTGTTGCCGAGCGCCTCGGCGCAGGTGGCCACCACGGCGCATAGCGCGGCCAGCGGCACCTTCGGCATGTCCGGCGCGAGGCCCGGCATCCACGTCAGCGTGGCCAGCACCGCCACGAAGGTGCCAGCGCACATGGCCAGCGAGCCCTCCAGGCTCTTGTGCTCCCCGCCGAGCGTCTCGTAGCGGTGGCGCCCGAAACGCCGGCCCACCAGCGAGGCCAGCGCATCCCCCACCGCCATGGCCATGACTCCACCCGCCGCGGCCGCGGGCTTGTCCCACGCCAGCCACACCAGCACCGAGAACGCCACCGGGAACCAGACCGTGCCCAGGTTCTCGGGCTCGACCTCCACCGACTTCAGCAGACGCTTGCGATGGATGATCCAGTTGCCCACCGCCGCCGTCACCGAGGGCACCACGGCCAGCGCCCGGCTCTCGAAGAGCCCCAGCGCGCCGAAGATCCAGAAGCCCACGCTCACGTGGATGATCTTCCGTGAGAGCTCGCGAGACAGCCCCAACCTCAGGGCCAGCTCCCCCGCGGCCACACAGACGCCGATATACCCGTAGGCCCAGAGAAGCCCCTGGATGTCCTGACTCATGGGGCCGGAGTGTAGTCGAACCGCCTACCCCCAGGCGATGCCACCGGGGCAGCGGCCAACCCGGGCCTACCGGCTCCGGGCCGGCAGCACCGTGGCCTCATGCACCGGCGCGCCTGCCTCCAGCGCTTCAATCCGCTTGCGCTGACGGTGGCGGAGGATCTTCTCGTACGCCACGTTCAGCTCGCGCATCTTCGCCTCCGAGCCGCCCCGGTCCGGGTGCCGCTCCAGCGCCAGCTCGCGGAAGCGCGCGCGCACCACGTCGGGCGGATCCAACGGCGACACCCCCAGCACCCGGTACGGGTCCTGCTCGTCGATCGCCGCCAGCCACGCCTCCAGCCGATCCTTCACCGCGATGAAGCGCTCGTCCGCCTCGGTCTTCTCCTTCACCGGGTGCGTGCGCATCTTCGCGTCCGCGCGGAAGACGTCCGTGTAGGTGCTCGACACCCAGCGGTGGCACGAGCCGCACCGGAAGTACTTGACCCGCGGCCCCGAGTGGCCCGTCATGCGCACACCGCAGTGGGTGCACTCGACCTCCACGTTGTCCAGGGTCCGCCAGTTCGTCGCAGCCGCCGCGCTCATGGGTTCTCCCACCTCGCTCCGCTCAGGCGCTACAGGCCTGTAGCGGGTGTCAAGGTCCCACGATCCGATCTCCCGTCAAGAAATTAGCAACCGGACGGTAGTGGGAGGCCCTCCTCACACGGAGCGTCCGGGCGGGAGCATTTCACGGTAAATCGGGGGGATGCTCGAACGGACCATCGCATTCCTCGGCGCCGGCAACATGGCCGAGGCGCTCATCAAGGGGCTGCTGCGCGCCGGCACCGCGCGGCCCGAATCCCTCATCGCCACCGGACGCCGCGGCGAGCGGCTGGAGGCGCTGCAACGCACCTACGGGGTGCGCACCACGCTGGACAACCTGGCCGCCGTTCGCGAGGCGGACGTGGTGGTGCTCTCCGTCAAGCCCCAGGCGCTGGACAAGGTGCTCGTCCAGGTGGCCCCCGAGGTGGACCCCCACAAGCTGGTCATCTCCGTGGCGGCGGGCGTGCCCATCGCGGCCATGGAGCGGCGGCTGGGCGCCGGGGCGCGCATCATCCGCACCATGCCCAACACCCCCTCCCTGGTGGGCGCGGGCGCCTGCGCGCTGTCCCGCGGCGAGCACGCCAGCGACGAGGACCTGGCGGTGGCCACCCGCATCTTCCAGTCCGTGGGCACCACCACCGTGGTGGACGAGAACCTCCTGGACGCCGTCACCGGCCTGTCCGGTAGCGGCCCCGCCTACATCTTCCTCGTCATCGAGGCGCTCTCGGACGCCGGCGTGAAGGTGGGACTCCCCCGCTACACCGCGCTCAAGCTGGCCGCGCAGACCGTGCTCGGCAGCGCCCAGCTCCTCATCGAGACGGGCGCCCACCCCGGCCAGCTCAAGGACCAGGTGACGAGCCCCGGGGGTACCGCCATCGCCGGCCTGCATACCCTGGAGGCAGGCGGGCTCCGCACCACCCTCATCAACGCCGTGGAGGCCGCCACCCGCCGCGCCAAGGAGCTGGGGGACCAGTTCCTGGAGAAGTCCTAGGGCTGGCCTATACTGGGGGAATGAAGATCACCCCGCTCGATATCCGGCAGAAGCGCTTCGAGACGGCCCTGCGCGGCTTCTCGAAGCGCGAGGTGGAAGCCTTCCTGGAGCTCATCGCCGCTGAGTTCGAGGAGGTGGTGAAGGAGAACATCTCCCTGAAGGAGGAGCTCAAGCGCACCCAGCTCAAGCTGGAGCAGCACCTCGAGCGCGAGCGCACCCTCCAGGAGACGATGGTCACCGCCCAGCGCATCAGCGAGGACATGAAGGGCGCCGCCAAGAAGGAGGCGGAAATCATCCTCGCGGACGCCGAGCACCAGGCGGAGAAGATCGTCCACGGCGCGCACCAGCGGCTGGTGCAGGTGGTCGAGGACATCAACGAGCTCAAGCGCCAGCGCGCCCAGTTCGAGTCCCAGGTGAAGTCCGTGGTGGACGCGCACCAGAAGCTGCTGGAGACGTTCAGCGGGCGCACCTTCGCCGACAAGGACTACGCCCGCGTCGAGGACAACGTGGCCTACCTCACGCAGAAGAAGGCGCAGAACGCCGAGTAGGTCATGGCCGCCGCCTGGCTCAAGGAAGTCCCCGGCGCGCTGGAGCTGGCCGTGCTGGTGCAGCCCCGGGCCTCGCGCACCCGCGTGGTGGGCGAGCACGATGGGATGCTGAAGATCCAGCTCGCCGCCCCGCCCGTGGATGGGGAGGCCAACGCCGCCCTGCTCGAGTTCCTGGCGAAGCAGCTCGGTGTCCCGAAACGGCAGGTGACGCTGGTGGCGGGTGACGCCTCGCGTCGCAAGCGGGTACGAGTCGAGGGGCTTGGCGCGGCGCAGGCCGAGGCTGTTATGTCTGGGGGCACCTGAGGCTCCCATGCGCCACCTGCTCCTGCTCCTGACGCTGTTGCTGTCGCCCCTCGCGGTGGCGCAGGAGGACCCCGTAGGACCTCGGCACGAGGCCGGCCACGCCAACGGGGGCGCGGAGCCCGCGATGGTGCCCTCGTCCCGGCCCGCGGTGGTGGTGGGAGAGATGGCCACGCCGCGCTTCCGCATCCTCTACACCGCGAAGGCCGAGGGCTCCGCGCGCCAGCTGGCCGCGAGCATCGAGTCCCTGCGAGACAGCTTCGTGGCCGTGCTGGGGCGGGACTGGCCGGGGGTGACGGAGCTGCGGGTGGGCGTGGGCCGCGACGAGTTCGAGGCGCTGGCGCTGCCCGGGGGTGCGCCTCCGGGCTGGGCGGTGGCCCTGGCCTATCCCTCGCACCGCATCGTCCTGCTCAACGCGCTGACGCTGGCGGAGCCGGACGGCATGGTGACGCTGCGGCACGAGCTGGCGCACGTGGCTCTGGGACAGCTGGCCAGCAACTGGCCGCGCTGGTTCCAGGAGGGCCTGGCGCAGAACCTGACGGGTGAGAACTTCTCCATGACGCACTACACGGCGCTCTTCCGCGCGGTGACGCAGGAGAAGGTGTTCCGCTTCGAGCACCTGTACGACGCGTGGCCGGACCGGCCGGCGGACGTGGAGGTCGCCTACGCGCAGAGCGCGGCCTTCGTGGCCTGGCTGTCGGCGCGGTACGGGCCGGAAGGCATGGGCCGGCTGGTGGACGAGGTGGCCACGGGCCAGCCCTTCGAGCAGGCCTTCGGCAAGGCCTTCCACTCATCGCTGTGGGTGGAGGAGACGGCGTGGCGGGACGGGCTCGCGGCGCGCTACGGCTGGCTGCCGCTGACGACGAGCACCTCGCTGCTGTGGCTGGGCACCACCGCGCTGGTGGTGGCGGCGTACGTGCGGCGGCGCAAGCAGAAGGAGGCGCGCTTCGCCGAGATGGAGGCGCAGGAGGCCGCCGAGGAGGCGTCGATGCGCGCGGCCCTCGAGGCGGAACTCGCCCTGCGGCGCGCCCTGGTTCCACCTTCGCTGCCGCAGCCCTCGGGGACGGCGGAGCAGGCCGGGCCCGCGGACGTCATGGAGCCCGCGGACGTCATGGAGCCCGCGGACGTCACGGAGCCCGGAAACGGCGCGGAGTCCGCGGATGCGATGGCTCCCGAGTGGCACGAGCCGACCTCTCCGCATGGCCCGGAATTCGAGGACGAAGAGGAAGCTCCGAGCCGTCCGATCAAGCCGACGGTGCACTGAGCCGGAGGTGCGCGCTGGCCGCGAGTGGGAAAAGAGCTGCCCACTCACGCGACCGCGGCACCCACGCTGCGCCCAATTCATCGCCGCTCGCGCAAAATCTACAGCCCGCGCGAGCACCTGGGTTTCGGGAGCCGAGCCAAACGGCTGAATTCACTGTCCGCCCATTCCGCGCGAGCGCTGGCAACTGACTTGCTTAAGACGGCGCCACGAGAGCGGAGGACAGTGGCATGGCGGAGCGCGCACGGCGGGCAGAGGGAGTGGCGAGGGTGTTCGCGGGGCAACCCGAGCGGCTCGCCGCGGCATGGCGCCGGGTGCGCTTCGCCGAGGCGCGCAAGGACGGGATGCCTCCGCGCAACCAATTGGACAGTGTGGTGGAGCCCTTCATCCGGGAGGTGGGCCGGAGCCTGGCGGGCAAGGAAGGCAGCCCGTGGAGCCGGACGCGGGCGGTGCTGAGGCTGGCGCCGAAGCGCGGGGCGCGCGCACTACACGAGGAGTTCTCGGCCCTGCGCCGCTGCCTGGTGGATGCGGTGGAGACGCTGGGTGGGGGCGACGCGGAGCGGGCGGTGGTGAACCAGGCGCTGGACGAGGCGGTGGACTCGGCGGTGGCGATGATGGAGCGCCTGGCCCATCCGACGGCGCCGAGGCCCCGGGTGCTCTTCGCGGGCCTGGTGGTGCAGTTCTTCGAGAAGCCCGGAGCGGCGGCGCGCGAGAAGCCCGCCGCGGGGGGTGGGCGGATGGCGATTCATTGAGTTGAGGGGGGTGCCGACCCGTCCGGCTTGATGCCTCCAACCATGGGAGGTGTCCGAGAGCCGGCGGTTGAAGGGGGCGTGCTGACGGGCGAATGGGGGGCCCGAGGCACGAAAAGGGGGCGTGTTCCCGCGCGGGGGTGCGGTGAGCGCGCAAGGAGTGGCCGCCGGGGGCCGCGTGGTCGGGGGTCCACGACGAGCTTCCTCGACGGCCGGGCGGGTCGGCGTTGTTTTCTGGGCGGGCGCGTACGTCAGTGCGCGTCCGCCCACGTCTTTCCGGCACCCACTTCCACCTTGAGGGGCACCTTGAGCTGCATCACCGCGTTCATGCACCTCCGCGCCAGCTCCTTCACGGCCTCCACCTCGGACTCGGGCGCCTCGAAGAGCAGTTCGTCATGCACCTGCAGCAGCATCCGCGTGCGCAGGCCCTGCTTCTCCAGCTCCGCGTCCACCGCCAGCATAGCCTTCTTGATGAGGTCCGCCGCCGTGCCCTGAATCGGCATGTTGATGGCGGCACGCTCGGCCGCCTGCACCACCTGGCGGTTCTTCGCGCTCAAGTCTCCCATGGGCCGGCGCCGCCCGAAGAGCGTCTCCACGTACCCCTTCTCACGCGCCACCCTCACCGTCTCGTCGAGGTAGCGCTTGATGCCGGCGTAGCGCGTGAAGTAGCGCTCGATGATGTCACGCGCCTCCTCCTCGGGGATGTTGAGGCGCGTGGACAGCCCGTAGGGGCTCAGGCCGTAGGCGATGCCGAAGTTGACCGTCTTGGCCACGCGGCGCTGGTCCCTCGTCACCTGGTCCTGCGCCACGCCGAAGATCTCCGCCGCCGTGCGGCTGTGGATGTCCTCGTCTCGGGCGAAGGCATCGATGAGGACCGGATCCTCGGCGATGTGCGCCAGCAGCCGCAGCTCGATCTGGCTGTAGTCCGCGGAGACGAGCTGGTGGCCCTCCTCGGCGACGAAGGCGCGGCGGATCTCCATCCCCAGCTCGGTGCGGATGGGGATGTTCTGCAGGTTGGGATCCGACGAGGACAGCCGCCCCGTGGCGGTGGCCGCCTGGTGGAAGGTGGTGTGGAGCCGCCCGTCCTTCGCCACCAGCTCCGGCAGCGTGTCCAGGTAGGTGCTCTTGAGCTTGGACAGCGAGCGGTACTCGATGATGGCGCGCGGCAGCGCATGCACCTCGGCCAGCTTCTCGAGCACCTCCTGGTCCGTGGACGGGCCCGTCTTGCCGCGCTTGAGGACGGGGAGGTTCAGCTTCTTGTAGAGCACCTCGGCCAGCTGCGGGTTGGAGCCCACGTTGAACTCGGTGCCGGCGAGCTGGTGGATCTCCTTCACCTTCGCCTCGCAGTCGGCCCCCACCTTCTCGGAGATCTCCCGGAGGACCTTCACATCCACCTTCACGCCGTCCGACTCCATGCGCGCCAGCAGCGGCACCAGGGGCAGCTCCAGCTCCCGCGCGAGCTTCGCCAGCCCCAGCGGCTCCAGCTCCTGCCACAGCCCGGGAGCCAGCCGCCGTGCCACCTCCGCCCGGGCCGCGTACGCCACGGCCACCTCCTGGGGCGCGAAGTCCTTCAAGGGGCGCGCCTTGCGGCCGGTGGTGACCGGCAGCTCGGGCAGGTCCACCTGGAGCCGCTCGCGGGAGAGGAACTCCAGGCTGTGGTCCCTCCGCGAGGCATCCAGCAGATAGCTGAGCAGCTCGACGTCGTCCTCCCCTCCCCTCAACCGGATGCCCTCGCGGTTCAGCAGCAGCCAGAGGGCCTTGAGGCCGTGCCCGCCCTTCTTCACCGCCGCGTCCTCCAGCACGCCCTGGAAGGTCTGCTTGAAGTCCGCAGGCCGCACCTGCTCCACGCCGAGCCCCTCATGGCCCAGCGGCACGTAGCGCGTGGTGCCGTCCTTCAGCGCCACCCCGAGCGCCACCAGTGACGCGGCGAAAGGCAGGCCCTCATAGACGGGAATGAGCGTCACCTCTCCCGCGTCGCGCACAGCGGAGGCCAACGCCTGGAGCGCCTCCTTCGTGGTGACGAGCTGCGTCTCCGTCACCAGCTTCGTGGGCTCCTTCGCCGGCAGCTCCTTGAGCAGCGCGGAGAACTCCAGCTCGGTGAAGAGCTGGCGCAATTGTTCCTCGTGCATGGGCCGGCGCTTCAGGTCCTCGATGGACGCCCCCAGCTCGAGGTCCGTGCGGAACGTCACCAGATCTCGCGCCCGCAGCAGGCTTTCGCGGTGAGACTCGAGGGCTTCCCTCATCTTCGGCTTCTTCACCTCGGAGAGCCGCTCGAGCAGCGCGTCCACGCCGCCGAACTGATGCAGCAGCTCCACCGCCGTCTTCGGGCCGATGCCCGGCACCTTGGGGACGTTGTCCACCGCGTCGCCGATGAGCGCCAGATAGTCGCGCATCTGCCGGGGCTCGATGCCCAGCCTCTCCTTCACCTCGGCGGGATCCGTGTAGCGATCGTTCTGCGGATCGTAGAGGTGCACGTCCTCGTCCACGATCTGCACGAAGTCCTTGTCGCCGGTGACCACCAGGACGCAGAAGCCCTCGGCCTTCGCGCGCTTGGACAGGGTGCCGATGACGTCATCCGCCTCCCAACCGGCCACCTCCAGCACGGGCAGGTTGAGCCCCTCCACCACCCGGCGGATGAAGGGGAACTGCTGGGCCAGATCCTCCGGCGTGGCCTGCCGGTTGGCCTTGTAGTTGGGGTCGATCTTCTGACGCTCGGCGCGGCTCTCCTTGTCGAAGGCGAGCGCGACGTGGGTGGGGTTGAGCTCCTTGAGCGCCTTGAGCACCTGCCGGGTGAAGCCCAGGGTGGCGTTGGTGGGCACGCCCTGGCGGTTCGTCAGGGGAGGAATCGCGTGATAGGCGCGGAAGATGAAGCTGGAGGCGTCGATCAGGACGAGGCGGGGCGCACCGCTCGAAGGGCTCGGGACCATAGGCCCCCGGCCTTAACCGAGCCCCCCGCCCCCTGTCCATGCCATGCAGCGCTCCGGGAGCGAACCGTCAACGCTCCCGGGCGCCCGGACCTCAGCAGCCGTTCTCCTTCTTCATCGCCAGGACCTTCTCCTCGAGCCCGTCGCCCTTGACGGCGAAGTCCAGCACGGCATCCAGATCCTCGCAGGCCTGGGCGCTCTTGAAGGCCTTGAGGCCGCGCGTGGAGCACCGGCCCACCTGCGAGTTGAGATCCGTGTTGCCCGCGTAGAACTGGAAGCCCAGCTTCCAGATGCGGCAGGCGCGGCGCTGGTCCCCGCGCTCATCCCAGTACTTGCCTCGGGTGATCGCCTTGGCGGCCATGTCCTGGTGGATGTTGCGCCGGTAGAAGGACGGCCGCGAATCCACCAGATCGCCCATCAGCCGCTTGTCCACTTCTAGCGCCTCCAGCAGGGGATCCGCGGCCTTCTCCACGTCCTCGTTCTGCAGGTGGCCCTGGCCGATCTTGAAGAGCTGGTCCACGTTGCCCACGTCCTGGAGCATCTTGTCCGCATCGCCGTGGTACTGGGCCAGCTCGTAGTTGGAGCGCAGCTTCTGCAGGGTGATGACGGCCTCGTTGCCGCGCCCGGCCCAGTAATCCATCATCGCCGCGACCATGAGCTTCTGGGGGAAGCGCTGCTTGAAGACCTCCTCCACCTGCTTCTTCGGATCCGGCGCCGCCTCGTCCTCGAAGAAGATGTCCGACACCGGGCAGCGCCAGGGCGCGGCGTTCGGGTCCAGCTTCTTCCGCGCGATGAGGAAGTCCAGGTAGAGCTTGTCCTTGGGCCGCCACTCGGTGCGCCCCAGCCGCTTCTTCCTGTCGAGCACCAGGGTGAAGCCGATGGGCGGCTCCAGATCCTCCCGGCTCATCTTCTGGCAGGCGAAGCCCATGTAGAGAGTGCACCGGGGCACGGCGGCGCTCCACTGATCGTCGCGCAGGTAGCGCTTGCAGTCGTCCTCGGAGCGCTTCATCACCTGCGCCACCGCCTCCTGCACCTTGGGCTTGGCGCGACGGAAGTAGGCGCTGTCCTTGGGAATCTTCTTGAAGAGGTCCAACGCATCCTCTTCCTTGAGCCGGCCGAGCGCCTTCAGACCCTGCGAGAAATAGTCGGCGGCCTCCTTCTCCAGCTTGATGCGGCGCATCAGACTGTTGGCCTCGGCGTTGATGGGATCCACGTCCAACGCCTTCGAGCAGGCCGTCTCGGCCCGGCCCCAATCCGGCTCGCTGCCCATCTCCATGGAGGAGTAGGAACGGCACTGGCTGAGGAACTCCTGCACCTGCTCCGCCGGGTTCGGGGGTGGCGCGCCCTTCTGGGCCTGCACGGCACCACCACCCGCCGGGCCTTTGGTGCGGCCACTGCCCAGGGTGCTCTTGACGATGCCCGCCACCAACAACAGGCCGACCACGCTGGCGGCCACCACCATCATCAGCCGCTTGCGCGAGGCCGGAGCGCCTCCGGCCGCGGGAGCCTCGTCGGCCTCGGCCGCCGCACCACCCGCCCCGCGCCGCGAGGGCACCTCGGAGCGCCCACGGCGCGCCGGCAGGTTGGCACCTCCGCCCGCGCTCTCGACCAGCACCTCCACCATGCCGAAGGTGATGACGTCTCCTGGCTGCAGCTCCACCTGCTGCGTGCCCATCGGCTCGCCATTCACCAGCGTCCCGTTGGCGCTGCCCAGGTCGCGCAACAGCGCGCCACCGTCGGGCGTCGCCTCCACCTCGGCGTGCTTGCGGCTCACCGAGTCGTCATCGAGGACCACCGAGGCGGGCGCCTGGCGGCCCACGATCAGCTTGCCCTTCACGGGGAACTTCTGGTTGGCCCAGGGCCCGGTGAGCCCCTTGAGGATCAGGCCCCCACCCTCCCCGTCCTCCGCCGCACCAGCGGGACTCGCGGGCCGGGGACGCTTCGCCAGCGCGGACGGGCCTCCCGCGCCTGGAGCCGGCCGCTTGACGGCGGGCATGGCCCGGGTGGCGCGAGGAGGGCTATCGCCCACCGCCCGCTGTCCTCCCGTGGCCGCCCGGGGCGCAGACGCCTTGAGCCGCAGCTCGTAGTCGCCCAGCTGCACCTGGGACTTGGGCGTGAGCGGCGTCATGCCGGTGATGCGCTGGCCGTCCACGAACGTGCCGTTGGCGCTCCCCACGTCCTCCACCATCACCTTGCCGCTCTCCACGACGAAGCGGGAGTGGCGGCGCGACACACCGCCCTCGGCAAGGACCAGGTCATTGGTTCCTTCCTGGCGGCCGACCTTCAGCTCACTGGAAAACTCGTGCTCGCTCTCGCTGCCGTCGGGATGACGGACGACCAGGGTAGGCATTGCGGCGTCAGTCCTCGCGGAAGATGCTCATGTTGACGGGGATGCCCTTGCGCTGCAGGTCATCGTAGAACTTCGGCACGAAGCCGCTGGCGACGTAGCGCCCGCGCACCTTCCCGTCGTCCGTGAAGCCTTCCTGCTTGTAATAGAAGATGTCCTGGAGGGTGACGATGTCCACCTCCATGCCGGCGACCTCGGTGATGAAGCAGATCTTCCGCGTCCCGTCCGAGAAGCGCGTCTGCTGCACGATGATGTGAACGGCGCTGGCGATCTGCTCGCGGATGGCCTTCACCGGCAGCTCCATGCCGCTCATCAGCACCATCGTCTCCAGCCGGGCGATGGCGTCGCGCGGCGTGTTGGCGTGCAGCGTGGTGAGCGAGCCATCGTGGCCCGTGTTCATCGCCTGAAGCATGTCCAGCGTCTCGCCCGCGCGGCACTCGCCCACGACGATGCGGTCCGGCCGCATGCGCAGGCAGTTCTTCACCAGGTCGCGGATGGTGATGGCGCCCTTGCCTTCCAGGTTGGGCGGGCGGCTCTCCAGCTGCACCCAATGGTCCTGCGGCAGCTGCAGCTCGGCGGCGTCCTCCACGGTGACGATGCGCTCGTCCTCGGGGATGAAGGAGCTGATGATGTTGAGCGTCGTCGTCTTGCCCGAGCCCGTGCCGCCCGAGATGACGATGTTCTTGCGTGCCTTGACGCACATCTCCAGGAACTCGGCCATCTGCGCGGTGACGGTCTTGAACTTGATGAGGTCCTGGATCTTCAGCGAGTCCTTCTTGAACTTGCGGATGGTGATGCAGGGGCCCTTGAGCGCCAGCGGCGGGATGATGGCGTTGACGCGGCTGCCGTCCTTGAGGCGCGCGTCCACCAGCGGGCTGGATTCGTCGATGCGCCGGCCGATGGGCGCGACGATGCGCTCGATCACGCCGAGCACCGCCTGGTTCGAGCTGAACGTCTTCTCGGAGAGGACGAGCTTGCCCTTGCGCTCGATGTAGATCTGGTTGGCGTGGTTCACCATGATCTCGCTGATCTCATCCGACGCGAGGAACGCCTCGAGGGGCCCCAGGCCCAGCGCCTCGTTGATGACGTCGGTGAGCAGCTCTTCCCGGTCCACCTCGGGCGGGAGCTCTCCGTCCGCCTCCATCTGGTCGATGATGTCGCGGATGGCCTTCTCGGTGCGCCGCCACAGCTCGTCGTCGCCGAGCCGGTCCATGTCCATGCGGCGCAGGTCGAGGTACTCGATGAGGCGGTCGTGGATCTCCTTCTGGAGCCGGGTGTAGGCCTCGAGCCGGGGGTCCACGCGCTTCTTGTTCTTCGCGAGCGCCGAGGCCAGCGAGGCCGGCATGCGCGCGTTGGCCGCGGGCTGGGGCGGCGGCGGTGGGGGCTCCTCTTCTTCGTAGGCGCCCTGCCCGTCGTCTTCGTAACCCTGGTCCTCCTCGTAGTACTCCTCCTCGGGAGGCGCCGTGCGCGTCATGCCTCCGGAGTCCTCGAGAGGCTCCACGTTGATGATGTAGTCTCCGATGAAGATCTGATCGGCCGGCTTCACCACCTGCGGCCCGGCGATCTTCTTGCCGTTCACGAAGGTGCCGTTCGTGGACTTCATGTCCACGACGATGAGCTTGCCGTCCTTGGCGACGATCTTCGAGTGGTACTTGGAGACGTTGCCCTTGGCGAGGACGATGTCGTTGCCAGCCAGGCGTCCGATGGTGATCTCGTTCTTCTCGAACTCGATCTGCTCGGTACCTCCGCCCTTCTCCTCGAGCGTGACGAGAAACATGTGCCGGATGCTACCAAGCACGCCCGTCCCCTCAAAGAGGAGGCTCGACGAGGAGGCCCGAAGCAGCGAGGCCGGCGCCCATCCCCCGGGGGGGACGAGGCCGGCCTCGAGCAGCCAGGCAACCGCGCGGGGGCGGTGCTCAGTCGAAGATGTTGAAGTTGACCTCGGAGCGGGCCTGCTTGTAGCGGCTCTTCACGTCCTCGATGATCGTCCGGATCTTGTCCGAGTCCGGGTTGACGATACGGGGCGTGACGAAGATGACCAGCTCGCGCTTGGTGGAGTCGAAGGCGCGGCTCTTGAAGAGCTCGCCGATGATGGGGATGTGACCCAGGCCCGGCAGCTTGGAGACGGCCTTCTGCTCGTCGTGGCTGAAGACGCCCGACAGGACGATCGTCTCGCCGTGACGCACGGTGACGTTCGTCTTCACCTTGCGCGTGCGCATGCCGGGGATGGCCGCCGAGCCACCGAAGGAGACGGCCACCGAGGTGTCGATCTCACTGGCCTCGGCCTCGATCTCCGTCTGGATGTTGCCGTTGCGGTCCGCGGTGGGGCGCAGGTTGAGGATGACGCCGTAGGGCTTGTACTCCACGGTGAACTGGTTCTGGGTGATGAGGGGGATGGGCACCTCGCCACCGGCGAGGAACTCGGCCTTCTCACCGCTGGCGCACACCAGCTTGGGCTGGGCGAGCAGCCGGCCGTAGCCATCGTTGGCCTGGAAGCCCACGGAGAAGTCCGCGCCGCCGTTGATGGTCATGATGCCGCGGCCCGAGCCGAAGGTACCAGGGAACAGATCCTGGTTGATGGTGGCCGTGGCCGCCACGCTGCCGGTGATGTCGGTGGGATACTTGATGCCGTAGCGATCCTTGGAGTTGCGGCGGATTTCGACGAACTGCACCTCGGAGAGGATCATCCGCTTGATGCCGACGACGAGCAGGTTCTCCACCTTCTCGCCCACCGCCTTGACGATGAGCTCGGCCTTCTGCAGGTCCTGCTGGCTCTCCACGGAGCCCTCCAGGAAGATGGTGGAGCCCACCACGTTGGCCTGCACGTTGCGCAGGCCCGCCTTCTGGAAGGCCGCCAGGAGGTTCTGCGCCACCAGCTTCTTGGCGTTGGGCGCCACCTTCACGAAGCTCTTCACGTTCGGATAGAGCGACACCACCTGATCGATGCGCTCGGCGTCCGAGGCCGTGTACGCCTGCCCCTCCAGGTAGATGCGCTCACCCACCGTGCGCACGGTGACGCCTTCGATCTCGCCCAGCAGCTTCTTGAGCTCGGCGCTGATCTCACCCAGGTCCTGCTTGCGCACGACGATGATGTAGTTGACGCGCTGGCCCGAGCTCTTCCAGACCAGGAGCGTCGTCCTGCCCTCGGCCGTACCGCTGATGAGGATCTGGTTGCCTCCAATGGCCTTCACCTCGGCCACGTTGGGATCGCCCAGGGCGATCTTGGAGGTACCGGGAACGGTGAGCACCTTCTGGGCGCCCACTCCGAGGTTGATGGTGCTGCTCTCCTGAGCCCGCGCGGTGCCCGCCGCGAACAGGGCCAGCAGGGCGCCGAGCGCGGCCACCTGCGTGAAGCGTCCAAGCATCGTGAGAGTCCCTTCGCGTTGCATCCGAACTACCCCAGTTTGTCGTGCTGCCACCACATGGCCCAGAAAGTTCCCAGCGCGATCGCCACGCCATACGGAATGTGGCGCCGCGGCCCGCTCACCGCGCCCTCGTGCATCAGCCGGACCCGCACAGCCCACCGCCGCACCATGTCGCCCAGCGTCTCCCAGACGGCGCCCTGCCACAGCAGTGTCACCACCGCCTGAAGCGCGCCCACCAGGGAGATGAAGGCCGCCGCCGCCATCACCGCGGGAAAGCCCAGCACCGCACCCACGCCCGCCATCAACTTCACGTCCCCCCACCCCATCTTCCCGCCCAACGCCGCCGGCACCAGCAACAGCGCCAGCCCCGCCCCGGACACCACCCCACTCACCAGCCCCGTCTCCAGGTCGCCCACGCCCTCCGCCCACAGGCGCACGCCCAACGCCAGCCCCACCAGTGGGTAGGTGACGACGTCCAGGATCTGGCGGCGCAGGACGTCCGTGGCCACCGAGATCACCAGCGCCACTCCCAGCACGGTCCAGAGCGCGATGTGAGAGGGAGTCATCGAAAACCCCGCCCCCTCGGAAAGAGAGGAGGGACGGAGTTTGGGAATAAATCAGGGAGGGCCGCTCTCCGTCAATTGGCGAACAGCCCAACCTCCTGAAATAGCGGCACCGCGCTCACTGGTAGGTGAGCCGCACGCGCTCGCTGCAGATGAAGTACTCGTCGCCGTCCTCGACCTTCCGGCGCTTGATCCGCTGCTTGTTGAACCAGGTGCCGTTGGACGAGCCCAGGTCCTCGATGAAGAAGTCATCGCCCTCGCGGACGATGACGGCGTGCTCACGAGAGACCTTACCGGAGTTGATCATCAGGTCGCAGTGCTTGCCACGGCCGATCACGAACCGGTCCTTGGAGATGGTCTGCGGCTCGGCATTGTCCATGGAGAGGATGAGCACGCCACCGGACGGCTCGTCCATGGGCTCATCCCCCATGGGCTCGTCCTCCTCGGGCAGCGGCTCGTCATCGCCCATGGGCCCGTCCTCGGGAGGCATGTCCATGCCGGAGTCGTCGGAGTCCTCGGCCAGCGACTCCTCGTCGAGCTCCTCGCGGGGCTCGCTGCTCTTGCCCTTGATGAGGCGCTCGAGCTCCGCGGCCGTCTCCAGGACGCGCTCGGCTACCTCGCGACGGGCGGGATCGTTGTCCAGGGTATTGGCGGGAGGACGCTCCTCGGCGCGAGCGGAGGCCCGCTGCGGGGCCGGGGCGGGAATCGGCGTGTCGTCCCGGGGCGGCGGAGGCGAGGCCTTGGCGGAAGCACCCCCGTTGACGGGCTGCAGCACGGGCGGGGCGGCCTTGACGGCGCCCGGGGCCGGAGCGGCGGCGCGCGGCGAGGCAGCGGGGGCAGGCGCCACGGCCACCTCGGGCCGGCCTGTCCGCGCCACCTCGAGGAAACCATTGAGGCGCGCGTACATGAACAGCGCCTGGTTGATGAGCGCGTCGCGATCCGAGCCCATCTGCTGAGCCATGTCTTCGTAGGTCTCCCACAGGTGGTCGGCGATGCCTACCTTGCGGGCGGGGCGGGAGTTCTGGTCGATCATCAGTCTTGACTCGCTAATCCAGGAGTCCCGGACGATAGCAGAGCCGTCCAGGGACGCGAAATCACCGGTAGGGGACCAACCCCTGGCTATTGGCCACGCTTGCCTGGACGTTGGACAGGTCCACCTGGAGGATGCCGTTGGCCGAGGGGTAGACGATGTAGGCGTAGTCCTTGGCCGAGTCGCCTTCCCCCACGTGCGCACGCACCACGGGCCCCGGCAGCCGGAAGGGCACGAAGTCCGCGTAGTTCACGGTGTCCACCGTGATGACGAACGGGAAGAAGAAAGACTGGGTGGTGACCACGTAACGGGCCCCTCGCGCGATGCCCTCCGCCAGCCGGCCGACAGTGAGCTTCACCGCCGTGCCCTCGGTCTGCCCCTGATAGCCCGGCGGGTGGAAGAAGTACGTGCCGGTGCGCGAGAACTCCTCTTGCACCCCCACGCGCTTGATGAACGACTCGGTGCTGCTGATGAGCACCAGCGGCTTGGAGCCCCCCGCCCGGACCTCGAACTGCGTGTAGTTGGCGCAGGCCTCCGGGATGGGGCCCGAGGGAACCAGGGTGAACCTTCCGCTGGTGGCCGACGGCTGCACCGAAGCCACCTGCAGCTCGTCGCCGCACGGCTGCTGCCCTACCCCGCCCGGAAGCAGGACGATGATGTCCCCGGGCTGCACCACCTGCTCCCCCGAGGGCCCCGGCGTGTTGGGCACCTCGAAGGTCGAGCTCTCCGTGTCCCGCGTCAGGGAGGCCATCCCGGGCAGGATGCTCTGGTACAAAAACGCGTACGTCTGGTCACGGGTGACGCCGTAGGTGACCTCGAAGTTGACGGTCCCGTTGGTGCCACCCGGGTCCAGCTGGTTGCCCTGGGCGTCGACGTACACGACCGTGGCCGAGGCCTGGTTCACCGTCGAGACGGTGCCGTCTTCCGCGGTGACGTTGTTCGCGTTCGTGTTGAAGGGGACCAGGTTCACCGCGTCGAA
The DNA here is from genome assembly GCF_003044305.1 of Vitiosangium sp. GDMCC 1.1324. GTDB lineage: Bacteria > Myxococcota > Myxococcia > Myxococcales > Myxococcaceae > Archangium. Next base: position 163,603 of record NZ_PZOX01000029.1, read on the forward strand.
GAAGAGGATCTGCCCGTTGGAGAGCGGCACGATGCCCAGCAGGGGCACGGTGGGGGAACGTTGATTATGGGACGAGTCATAGGGCTCACCCGTCTGGCGGCTCAGGTACGTATTCGTGGACAGCGACAGGCCCATGGGCAACCCGGACCCCGCGTTGATGGGCAGCATGGGGTAACCCGTGAAGTCCTTGGACAACTCGCCCGTTGCGGTCTCCACCGCCAGCACGCCCGTACACTGGGACTGACCGCCGCAGCTGGACGCATCGAGGACGCCGAAGATGCGCTGGCCCGCCGTCAGCGCCCCCACCGTCTCGTGGGTGACGAGCTGGAGCACCTGGGCTCCGAATTTCAGCTCCCGCACCTCCTTCGTCCCCAGCTTCACCCAGTAGCTCTTCCCGGACGCGGACGTGGTGCTGCTTGCCGGAGTGCGCGTGGACACCGCGAGCTCACCGGCCTGGGGCATCACCAGGATGGAGGTGATGGCCACGTTGTCGAAACTCACGTCCACCACCGGCTGCGCCGTCAGGCCCGGCACGGGGTCCTCGGTACTCGTGGCGCCCTGGGTGAGCTTGATGAGTTCCTCCGGGCCCGGCAGCTGCACCTGCCACAGCCGGCTACCGGAGACCTCCTGGGTAGCGAAGTAGAGCGTGCTGCCCCCTTCCTGACCCTCCGGCACCTCGGCCGCGAGGGCCGCGAAGGCCGTCACCGGACCCGCGGACTGGCCCTGGGTGAGCACCTTCGTGTCCAGCCGCACCAGCTCTGTCAGGCGCTCGGAGGCCGCGGATACCACGGAGATCTGCGTCGAGCCGCTGCTGCGCGCGTACACGTAGGAGCCGGTCTTCTCCAAGCCCCCCGCGTCGTAGCGCACGTCCCGCGTGAGCCGCTGGGGCCGCGGCAGCACCGGGATGGAGAGCGGCTGGAGGGGGTTGGGAGCGCGGACGAACCGCCGCTGCGACGCGTCCACCGCGAGCTCGAGCACCCGCAGCTCGTTGTTGTCCGTCGAGGTGACGAACAGCAGATCATTCACCAGGGCCAGATCGAAGGTCCCCGCCAGCCCCGCCGACTGGACGGTCTCCTGCGTCTGGGTGCAGGCGGACAGGAGCGCCCCGGCCACCACCAACACTGACACCATGAAGCGCTTCACTGCTGAACCTCCTGGCACGTCGAGGACGCCTGGTCCTGCCGGGCGCCCAGATGAGCCACCAGCCGGGCCAGCTGTGGACTGTTCAGGTCCGAGATGTCGATGACCGACACGCGCCCGTCACCGAAGTTGCTCACGAAGACACGGGCCGCGTTGCCCTGCTGCTGCACGGCGAGCCCGAAAGGCTGCGGCGACGTGGTGCCGCTGATCTGTCCCACCGACACCTGCGCCACGACCTGGCCCACGTCCGGGTCATAGATGGCCACCACGCCGGCGGCGCTGCAGGACACCAGCACCAGCTCGCTGCGAGCCGAACCCCGAGGCACCAGCGCCACCTCGGTCGGGCCATTGGGCAGGGGGATGGCGCCCACCACGGTGAGGCTGGGGCTGTCCGACTCGAGGCCCGCCACGTTCACCGTCACCAGCGAGTCCGGCGTGCGCACGGCCATGTACAACCGCCGGGGACTCGAGTCCGAGGCCGCCACCTTCGCGGTCAGCGCCATGCCGCGCGCCTCATCGGCGGCGAAGCCCAGGTCCAGCCCGGGGTCGAGCACCTGGGCCGGGGTGTCTGTCTCTGGCACGGGCTTGCGCAGCGCGCGCAGCAGGAAGCGCCGGGCCTGCGTGCTGTTCGCCGGGCCCCGGCCGGAGACGAACACGTACCGGTCGTCGGCGATCACCGAGTTGCCGCCAGCCAGGGGCAGATTGGTGATGCTCAGGGGGTAGAAGTCCCCGGCCGAGACGCTCGGCGTGTCGCTGGGCAGGCCCACCACGTACGACTCGCGGGCCGTGGCGGAGTTCCCCGACCCGGCGGGCGAGTCCGCAAGGTTCAGGTGCGTCACCCACACGGAGGAGCCCGAGGGATCGACGGAGACGCCGAAGGGCGCGGGCGCGCGTGGCAGGTCCGCCGTCTGTCCCGACAGGTTATGGGTGAGCGACAACGCATTCTCGGCGCAGTTTTTGCTTGAGGTGCCCACGCAGGACAGACGCGTCGGATCCGACCCGTCGATGTCGATGTAGTGGACGAAGTCACCATCCGCGCGGGCGGGCACGAAGAGCCGGGGCGTGGCGCCCTCCTTGAGGGCCATCTCTCCCGCGTAGCTCTGGATGAAGAGGGTCGACTGCGACGCGAGGTTGAGCTGCTCGAACTTGGCCGGCAACAGACCGAGGTCCGTGTTCGTGTACGAGCCGATGGGCTGCAGGCTCCCGGCATCGGTCTTACCATCGCTATAGATACCGGGACCCATACGATCCAGGTCGACCGCCATCAGGGTGCCCTGGTCATAGCACCGGTCGTAGTTGGCGCTCGCCACGTAGAGGATGCCGTTGGTGGAGCCCGGCACCGAGCGGTACACGATGCCGCTCGGAAAGATGAAGCGATCCGACGGCGGAGGCCGCTCCGCGGTTTCGGAGCACGCGGCCAGGAGGAGCGCGAGACTGAAGAGAAGGGGGCGCATGTTGAGGGGGGCGGAGTGTAGGAACCGCTCCGACGCCGGGCAACTACAAAGGTCCCCGGCTATTCCCTATCCACCATACGCCCCCCGCTCTGGCTGGCCCCTCTCCAGGCGGGATCAGACCTCCGACTGGATCTTCGAGAAGTCGGCTACTTGATTGAAGAGCGTGCCGATCTCCGTGAGGAGCCGGATGCGGTTCTCGCGCAGTTCCCGGTCCTCGGCCATCACCATGACCTTGTCGAAGAAGGTGTCCACGGTGGGCTTGAGGCCGGTGATCTCCTGGAGGGCGCCGGAGAAGTCATCGGCCTTGACCCGGTCGGACACGCGGGTGCGCGCCTGGAGGTAGGCCGAGTGGAGCTGGCGCTCGGCGTCGTCGGTGAGACGCTTGGAGTCGACCTCGCCCCGGGAGACGTCCTTGCCCTGCTTCTCGACGATGTTGACCACGCGCTTGAAGGCCACCGCGAGGGGCGCGAAGTCCGCCTGGCCCACGATGCTGGCGAGCGCCGTCAGCCGCTTGTGCGCGGCCACGAGATCGTCGTAGCCGGCCGACAGCACCGCCTCCACCACGTCCGTGCGGTACTGCTCCGTCCACAGCGCCTTGAGGCGGCCACGGAAGAAGTCGAGCACCTGCTCGCGCGGCGAGGGCTCACCGGCCTTGCGCTTGACGTTGGCGATCTTCGGCCCGAGCTGCTCGAGCGCCGCGTCCACGGCCTGGGACAGGGAGAAGCGATAGCTGCGGCCCAGGACGATGCGGATGATGGACAGGCACGCGCGCCGGAGCGCGAACGGATCCGCCGCGCCGCTGGGGCCCTTGCCGATGGCGAAGATGCCGCACAGCGAGTCCAGACGATCGGCCAGGCCGATGAGGGCACCCGGATCCTGCGTGGGCAGCGAGTCCTCGGCGGTGCGCGGCAGGTAGTGCTCGAAGATGGCCAGGGCCACCGCCTCCGGCTCACCGCCGGCGCGGGCGTACTCGCGGCCCATGACGCCCTGGAGCTCGGGGAACTCGCCCACCATGCCGGTGACGAGGTCCGCCTTGGCCAGGGTGGAGGCACGCTCGATGGTGGACTTGAGGTCACCCTTCCCCGCCCACCCGGCCAGCTTCACGGCCAGGGAACGGAAGCGCTCCACCTTCTCGGCGTAGCTGCCGAGCTGGCCCTGCCACACCACGCGCGCCAGCTTCTCCGTGCGGGCCACGAGCGGCGTCTTGCGATCTTCGTCGAAGAAGAAGCGCCCGTCGGCCAGGCGAGCCCGCAGCACGCGCTCGTAGCCGCGCAGGGAGAGCTTCACGTCGCGCACCGGCGTGTTGGACACGGCGATGAAGCGCGGCAGCAACTTGCCGTTGCCGTCCACCACGGAGAAGTAGCGCTGGTGGCTCTTCATCTCCTGCACGAGCACCTCGGGCGGCAGCTCCAGGTGCCGCTCCTCGAAGGAGCCCACCACCGGGTTGGGCAGCTCCACGAGGTTGGTCACCTGGTCCACCAGGGACTCGTCCTCCATGAGCTTGCCGCCGGCCTGCTGGGCCGCCACGCGCACCTTCTCCAGCAGTTGCGCGCGCCGCTTGGAGATGTCCGGCACCACATTCGCCTTCTCCAGGGCCGCCTCGTAGTCCGAGGGCTTGGAGATCTCGATGGCCGCGGGCGACAGGAAGCGGTGGCCGTAGGTGGTGCGGCCGCTCTTCACGTCGCCGAGCACCACCGGCAGCACCTCGCCGCCCAGCAGGGACACCACCCACTGCACGGGCCGCGCGAAGGCCTGGTCCACGTCACCCCAGCGCATCGTCTTGCGGAAGTTGATGCCGTGCACCGCCGTGTGGAGGATGTCCTTGAGGATGTCCGCCGCCGGACGGCCCTTCTCCTCCACCTTGGCGCCCAGGTACTCGCCCTTGGGCGTCTGCACGCGCAGCAGCGCGTCCACCGCCACCTTCTGGCTCTCGGCGAACTTCTCCGCCGCCTTGGTGGGCTTGCCGTCCTTGTCGAAGGCCGCCTTCACGCTCGGGCCGAGCACCTCCCGGGTGATGTCCTCGCCCCGCTCCGTCACGTCCCTCACCCACACCGCCAGCCGCCGCGGCGTGCCGTAGGTGCGCACCTCGCCGTGCTTCAGCCGCGCCTCGGCCGCGCGCTCGGTGATGATGCGCTTGAGGTCCTCGAGCGCCGGGACGATAAACGACGCGGGGATCTCCTCGGCGCCGATCTCCAGCAGCAGATCACTTGCCACGGGCCACCTCCGCCTCGGCGGGCTTGTTGAACGTCACCGTCTTCCAGTACTCGCTGGCCAGCTTGCCCTCGAGCACCGGCGGCTGCTCGCCCACCGTCCACGGCATCTTGAGCAGCGGGAAGCCCAGCTTCTCGCGCATCTTGAGGTAGCCCTCGGCGCACAGGCGCGCGTTGTCACGCACGCGCTTGATGAAGTTGGCGCGCTCCGTCACGGAGATGGCACCGCGCGCGTCCAGCAGGTTGAAGGTGTGCGAGCACTTGAGCGCGTAGTCGTACGCGGGCAGCGGCACCTCGCGCTCGATGAGGCGCTTGCACTCCTTCTCGTAGGAGTCGAACAGGCTGAAGAGCATCTGCGGGTCCGACTCCTGGAAGGCGTACCGGCTCATCTCCACTTCGTTGGCGTGGAAGACCTCGCGGTACTTCACTCCCTTGACCCACTCGATGTCGTAGATGTTCTCCACGTTCTGCAGGTACATGGCGATGCGCTCGAGGCCGTACGTCAGCTCCGCCGACACGGGCCGGCACTCGAAACCGCCACACTGCTGGAAGTAGGTGAACTGGGTGATCTCCATCCCGTCACACCACACCTCCCAGCCCAGGCCCCAGGCGCCCAGGGTGGGCGACTCCCAGTCGTCCTCGACGAAGCGGATGTCGTGCTCGAGCGGATCGATGCCGAACGCGCGGATGGAGTCCAGGTAGAGCTGCTGGACGTTCTTGGGCGCGGGCTTGAGGATGACCTGGAACTGGTGGTGCTGGAACAGGCGGTTGGGGTTCTCGCCAAAGCGGCCATCGGCGGGGCGGCGCGAGGGCTGCACGTAGGCCACGTTCCAGGGCTCGGGGCCCAGGGCGCGAAGGAAGGTGGACGGGTGCATGGTGCCCGCGCCCACCTCGAGATCATAGGGCTGGGAGATGATGCACCCCTGCCGGGCCCAGTGGTTCTGGAGGGTGAGGATTAGATCCTGGAAGTACATGACGCCGCGGACCCTAGTGATGGGGTCCGGGAGCGTCAAGGACAGCCCTCACTCCGCGTGATCTTCCCACAAGGGGAGATCAGAGAGTCGCACCGTCATGTTCATGACCTGACCCGGCTTGATGGGAGCCGAGAGCCTGCGGCTGTCGCCATCCGGGTCCACCACCCGAAGCTGATAGACGTTCACGGGCAACGCCACCTTGCGCAACGGGGTAGTGCCGAGCTGGGTATCACCATCGAACACTGCGGCACGGGGGATGGTGGTGAGCGTGAGCCAGCCAAACTGCGCCCTCGCCGCGCCCCGGGCGGTGCGGGTGTCGATGACCTCGGGCTCGTCAAGGGCCTCCTCCAACCCGGCGGACGATTTCGTCTGGGCACGCGACTTCGTCTGGGCGCCCGGTTTCGCCTCGGCGGATGGTTTCGCCTCAGCGGAAGGTTTTGCCTGGGCGATCGGACCAGGCATGGGCTCTGAATCCGCCCCGGCCTTGGACGAGACCTGCTTCCGCGTCCGCGCGGAGTCGGCCCTGGTGGGCTCGGGAGCGGAGGCAGCGGGCGCCTCCTGCTTCTGCTCCACGGGTGGAGGCTCGGGCTCCGGCGGCTGGACAGGCTCCGCTCCCGCGCTCGCGACCGCTGGCGGCGGCGTGGGCGGCTTGGGCAATGGCAACGCCTCCGCCGGAGGCGGTCCTTGAGGCAGTTGCTTCCCCTTCAGTTCCTCGAGCACGGCGGCATACAGGGGCGTCAGCAGGGCCCGCGTCGGCGGGTGGTAGACGGCGCCACCGATGGCCGCGAGCAGGAGCAACAGGAAGAGCCACCCTCCCCTGCCCTTGCGTGGCTTCTCCGCCGGTGCCAGGGCCGTTCGGGAGGGCTGGGTGCGCGAACCCGGCTCCTCGGGCTCGTCCCCGGCACTGGCGGGCCGGGCCATGGCCATCTTGCGGACCGGCTGGGTCTTCGCGAGCGGATCCTCGTCGGATTCATCCGGCTCGGGAGCCGGGGCCATGGGGCGGGAGATCGGCCCCCGCCCACCCGGTGTCCGCGAGGGTGTGGCCACAGAGGGAACGGAACCCGAGGTGGGCCGGCGCGCGGCGGGCTTCGGTGGCGGTGCCGCCTGCCCCGAGACCGGCTTCGCTGTGATGCGCGTGCTCTCCGAGACCGGGCTGGCGGACCGGGGCACCCGCTCCGTGGGGTGCTCCTGACCGGGCATTCCGAGCGGCGTGCCCTGCCTGGCACCGGGCTCGCTCTCGGACCCCTGGGCGCTCTCCAGCAGCGCGCGCGTCTTCTGGATCCTCTCCTCGAAGAGCTGGCGCATCACCGCGGCCATCTGCTCCTCGTGGAAGAGCTCCGGGCCGCATGCGGCCTCGATGGCGCGGGCCATCTCGCGGCCCGAGGGGAAGCGATTTGCCGGCTCCCGCGCCAGCGCGCGCAGCACCACCTGGGCCAGAGGCTCGGGCACGCGCGGGTTGATGCGCGAGGGCGAAGGCACCTGTGCTTCGGCGACCTTGAGCATCACCTCGCCATCGTGGGATCCGGAGAACAGCCGGCGGCCGCACAGCAGCTCGTGCAGGAGGATGCCGATGCAGAAGAGATCGCTCCGACCGTCGAGGTTGTCGAAGCCCTGCACCTGCTCGGGGGACATATAGCCGGAGGTGCCCTTCACCGTGCCCACCTGCGTTCGGCCGAGCCGGCCCTTCGCCTTGGCGATGCCGAAGTCGATCACCTTCACGTGGCCATCGAAGGTGACCATCACGTTCTTGGGCGACACGTCCCGGTGCACCACCGGCCTGGGCTTGCCCGAGGGGTCGGTGAAGTGGTGTGCGTAGTGGAGGCCGAGGCACGCATCCCGCACCGCACGGGCCGCGAAGCCCAGAGGCAACGGGCGCTGCTGCTTGGTGGAAGCCTGGTGGATCTGCTCCAGGTTCTGCCCGGCCAGGAACTCCATGGCCAGGTACAGCACGCCGTCCTCCTCGCCGAGATCGAAGACCTGGCCGATGTTCGCGTGCGAGAGGGCGGCGGTGATGCGCGCCTCGTCCAGGAACATCTTGACGAAGTGCTCGTCCTTCTGGACGTCGGGGAGGATCTGCTTCAGCGCGACGAACTTGCGGAACCCACCGGGCCCCGCCGTGAAGGCGAGGAACAGCTCCGCCATCCCGCCTACGGAGAGGCGGGTGACGATCTCGTACTTCCCGATGCGGCGTCCGCGATCGAAGTCGAGACCCATGTCTCCCTGGGCCCGCTGGTTGGCCATGGGTTGGCGATTCTAGCGGTTGGGTCGCGACGGGTCGACAAAGCTGCTCACACCTCCGGGCCGCGGAGCCACCAGGGCAGCGCGCTGGCCACCGCGTCGAGGCCCGGCAGGCCCGTCACGGCGCCGAGGTGCTCCACCACCCGGGAGCCCACGGCACAACTGAACGCGGCCAGGGACTCCAGGTCCTCGCGTGAGGCCCCCGCCAGCTCCGAGGCATTCGCGTACCGGCGCGACAGCCCGCGGAGGAAGCCCGCCATGAAGCCGTCCCCTGCTCCGGTGGTGTCCACCACGCGAACCTGTGGCGCCGGCACGCGCACCACCTCCCCCCGCCAGAGGAAGACGGCGCCCGCCTCGCCCCGAGTCACCACGGGCAGCGTCACGCCCAGCCCCGCCAGGTACCGCAGCGCCTCCTCGGGAGCCGTATGGCCGGTGGCGAAGGCCACCTCCTCCTCGGAGAGCTTCACCACCGAGCACCGTGGCAGCAATTGCCCGAGCAGCGCGCGCAGCACCTCCGGGTCCTCCCACGCGTGGAGGCGGAGGTTGGGATCGCAGCTCACGATGCGCCCCGCGGAGCGCGCGGTGTCCACGGTGCGCAGCATCGCCGCGCGGGCCTCGGGCAGCTTCAGCGAGTTCGTCCCGAAGTGCACCACCCGCGCACGCCCGAGGAAGGCCGGGTCCACATCGCGCTCACTCAGCAGGAACTCGGCCGAGCGCGTGCGGAAGTACGTGAAGCTGCGCTCGCCCCGCGCGTCCAGCGAGATGAAGACGAGCCCCGTCTTCGCCTCGGCCGTCTGGCGCAGGTGGCTGACGTCCACGCCCTCGGCGGCGAGGCGCTCGCGCAAGAAGTGGCCGAACTCGTCCTCACCCACGACGCCCACATAGGCCGAACGGCCCCCCAGCCGAGCCACGCCGACGGAGACATTGGCCAGGGAGCCGCCGATGGCCGGGCGCCACGCCGTCACGTCGCGCACGCCCCGGCCGGACTCCGCCGGGAGGAAGTCCACCAGGCACTCCCCCACACACACCACGTCCATGCACAGCCTCCCGGAAGCCGCCCGTCAGTCCAGCCCCACCTGGGCCATGAAGTCCACGCTCTTGAGGCGGCGGCCGAGGTGGTGGGCGATGAAGACGTTGAGCACGCCCCTCGCCCGGGCGCGGAGCTCCGGCGGCAGCGGCGTGCGCTGGCCCTCCTGCAGCGCGCGGAGCCCGGACAGCAGCTCGGCGGGCACGGCCACCGCATCGCGCGCTCGGCCCGAGCACGGCTCGCACACCGCACCGCCGTGGGCCTGATCGAAGCGCGGCCGCCCGCCCGGCGAGCCACCACACAGCGAGCACGAATCGAAGCGCGGCATCAACCCGGCGTGGGCCAGCGCCGACAGCTCGAAGGCCAGCAGCGAGGTGGGCCCGGCCTCCTTCGCGTCCAGCATCTGGAGGTAGTGCGCCAGCAGCTCGAAGAGCTCCGAGTGCGGCTCGTGGTCGCACGTCAGCTCGCGGCACAGCTCCACGGCATAGAGGGCGCGGGCGATGAGGGGCAGGTCCGAGCGCGCCCCGTAATAGCCGCCCAGGATGTCGGCCGAGTCCAGGCGCACCGTGGAGCCCCGCGTCTCCACCAACTGCACGCGCAGCCGCATATAGGGCTCCAGCGCGCCGGCGAAGCGCCGCTTGCTCTTGCGGGCACCGGCCGCGAAGGCCGTCAGCTTGCCGTGCTCGCGCGTGAGGAGCGTGACCAGCCGGTCGGCTTCCCCGTAGTCCACCGTGGAGAGGACCAGCGCCTCATCGACGAAACGCTCCATGGTCTCACTCAACGCGGGAGGGGGTTGGGAACCTTCCCATTCAGCACCAGGGCCACGTACGCCCCCATGCCGAGCGCCACCAGCAGCAGCACCACCCCGAGCACCAGCCAGGCCCGCCGCCGCCGCTCCCGCTCGAGCACCACGGGGCTGGGCTCCGGCGTCGCCTTGTCCACCTCCTCGAAGCGGAGGATGGCCTCCTCGGGCGCCAGTCCGATGACCGTGGCGTAGGCGCGGATGTAGTTGACGACGAAGACGCGCGAGGGCAGCCGCTCCACCTGCCCCTCCTCCAGGGCGACGATGAGGCTCGGGGAGATCTTCGTCACGCGCGACACCTCGTCGCGGGACAGGCCGCGCAGCTCGCGCTGCTGGGACAGGTATTTGCCGAATTCGACGTGGTCCACGGCGATGGGACTCTCTGGTTACAAGGCCTCGAGCAGCCTGCGGCAGTCGTCCTGGAGCCCCTGGCTCTTCGCCTTGGCCTCGCAGGCGGTGAAGCTCTGCCGCGCCTCCTCCATCTTGCCCTGCTTCACCTGGCAGGCGCCCTCGCGCAGATAGGCGTCCGCCACGTCCGGGCAGGCCTCACGATAGCGGCCAAAGTAGCGGCATGCCTCGGAAACATTGCCGGTCTCGTCGTAGATGATTCCCAGGTTCTTGTAGCCCAGGCAGAAACCGGGGTTGGTGGTCACCGAGGCCTTGATGCTCTGCAGTCCGCGCTCCAGCTCGCCCTTCTTGTAGAGGGCCCACCCCATGTTGCCCTGGGCGATGAAGGGCGTGGTGTAGAGCATGTCGTTGAGGGCGGCCTCGTACAGCTTGATGGCCTCGTCGTAGCGCGACTGGGACAGGTAGACGTTGGCCAGGTTCGTCTTGGCCTCGGAGAAGCCCGGGCGCACCTCCAGCGCCTTCCGGTAGTGCTGGATGGCCTCCTCGGGCCGGTTGAAGGCCATGTGCAGGAGGATACCGATGGCGTTGTGCGCCTCCGGGTAGTCCGGATCCAGCTCCAGCGACTTCTGCATCTCCTTGTAGGCCTCCTGCACGCTGCCCATCTGCTGGGCCTGCAGGCCGAGCTCGTAATGGATCTCGGCGCCTTGGCGTTCCTGCTCGGTGGGGACGTGCTTGCAGCCCATCAGGGCGAGCGCGAGGAGCCAGGCGGGGTGGAGGCGAAGCATGGTGGGGGTCTCGTATGACGACGGGGGAATCAAAAGGAGGCCAGCAGGCGGCCCAGGTTCGTTGAGGCCGTGCGCTTCTCATCGGCGCGGCTCTTGGCGGCACCCGGCACCAGCTTCGGGTCCTTGTAGAAGACGGGCAATGTTTTCAGCAGCTCGTCCTGGGAGGCGACCGGGATGGCGCGGAAGTTCGCGTTGTCCATCATGAAGCCCATGGACTCCACGAAGGCGAGCGCCTCGGCCTCGTCCTGTTGGTAGTCCGCCTGGCTCGCGGCGCGCCGGCCGGGCACGTACACCGCGCAGTCCTGGGCCTCGGACAGGTACAGGTAGATGAAGACGGCGAAGCCGCCCGAGCCGCGCAGCCCCACGACGAAGGCCTGTGCTGGCCCCGCCGGCTTGCCGGGGATGGCCAGATGCGGCGAGTTGATGGACTGGTACAGCGACAGGACCTGCTCACGGCTCGCCGGCAGGCCTCGGAACCGCTCATCGATGGAGAACACGTTCGGCGCGACCCCCGCGTTACTGCGTGGTGAGGGTGAACTCCTCGGACAGATCTTCCGTCTCCGCCGCGGTGCGCTGGAAGCGGACGAGCGGGTTGTCGATCATCACGTTGCCGCCACCCACGGTGCCCTCGCCGATGATGACCTTGAACACATGCTGGGGAGATTCGCTCCGGCGCGTGCCCACCGCCACTTTGTGGGCCATCATCAGCACGGTGTTCTTTCCGGGCAGCAGCTCGCGGGTGAGCTCGGTGATGACCTGCTCCTCACCGCTGCGCAGCTTCCGCACCCACCGGGAGTTGATGTACAGGTCGATGTCATACTCCGTCATACCCGGTACGGACTGCTCGGTGACGAGCCAGTAGCGCCGGGTGATGCGGGCCGGGGCGGAGTCCACCCGAGCAGACGCGGGAGTGGAAGCCGGAGTCGTGGTCGGCGCGGGCGCGGGGGCTGTCGGGGCGGGGCTGGTGGCCACGGGGGCGGGAGCCGGAGCCGTCGGAGCGGGAGCCGGGGCGACGGGAGCCGGCTTCACGGGGGCCGCGGCGGGAGGAGGTGCGTTCACCACCTTGACGGCATAGGCGGGCGCATCGATGTAGACGTTGCCCTGCTCGTCGATGCGGACGGAGGTGACCTTCTCGAACTTCTGATTGGTCACGCCGTCGATGCGGACGCCGTTGAGGTACACGGAGCCGGCGAGCGCCGAGAGGGGCAGCAGAGCCGTGAGGACGAGGGCGGGGATGACGCGGCGCATGGTGAACATTCCTCCGGTGGCAGAGCGATAGCGCACCCGCCCGGGGCGGACAAGCGCGCGTCACCGGAGACCCGGACGGCAGCCAGGAAATTCAGCGGCCTGCTCAGGGAGCCTTCTGTTCGGCAGCCTTCTCCAGGGCCTCTCGCTGGGCCAGCGCCCAATCGCCCCCCAGCCCCTCCCCTTCCCGGAAGCGCTTGAAGTCGCGGCGCACCAGCCGGGGGTAGCGGCGGAAGGAATCCAGCTCGCCCGCCTTCTTGGCCTGCCAGATGCGGGTGGGGCCGGCGTTGTAGGCCATGAGGGCTAGGTCCAGGTCCCCGAAACGGTCGTTCAGGGTGCGCAGGTAGCGGATGCCCAAGCGCACCCCGAGGGCCGGATCCGAGGCCACCTCCTCGCGAGACAGGCGCAGCCCCTCCTTCTCGGCCAGGAAGTGCAGCGTGCTGGGCTTGATCTGCATCAACCCCCGAGCCCCTTTCTCGGAGATGGCCTCCTCGGTGAAGTCGGACTCCACGTCGATGAGGGCCAGGATCAGCAGGGGATCATACCCCGCCCGCTGGGCCTCCTCGGCGATGGCCTGGCCGATCTGCCGGCGCAGGGTGAGACCCAACTCCGGAGCGCGCTTGGCCAGCACCGCGTCGATGAGCGCCGCGTCGGGCGGAGTCACCTCGAAGCGCGAGGTCTCGGCCGCGAGCGGCACATCGGCCGGGGCGAACAGGGGCGCGGCCCGGGCGGACACCACCAGGGCCACCGCGGCGACCAGGGGCAGCTTTCCACACCCTGCGCCGAGCGCGTACATCCACCGGAAGAACCACTCCCCGCGCCGCCCGCCTGGGGCGGAGGGGCTCGCCATCACTTGCGCTGCCCCAGCGCTTCGATGCGCTCGGCGAGTCGTCCCAGCCGGGCCTCGATGTCCTGAAGTTCTTCCCGGCGCGGAACCTTGAAGTGCAGCAGGGCGCGTCGGACCCCCTCCTCCACGTTGTGCTCCATATCCTTGCGGTGACCGGCCAGCCGCTCCGTCAGCAGCCGGGCCTGACGGATCATTTCATCCGGGCTCCACCCCGCCAGCTCGGCGACGCGCTGCACCGTGCGCGTGGCCTCCTCTTCGGCGGTGGACACGGCCAGCAAGGCCTGGCTCCACACCCGCTCGAACGTCTCCGCCAGCGGATGTTTCGGGGTCTCCTGCTTGTCCATGAATCGCTCTCCAGCACGGCTCTCCGGGGTCGGGTCCCGGAGAGCGGGGGTAAGGACAATCGAGGTAAGCACACACCCCGATTGAAGGAAACGCCGCCCTCGCTCGCCCGCCTACTCCCTGTGTCCACTGCTGGATGTTCGCCTGGGGAGACCCAGGTCGACCTCCGTGGTTCTTTCCGGCTTAGTGCACCGGCACGTCACCCGTCAAGCAGTGAAACCGTAATTAGCCGCCAAAACAAAACCGCCACCCCGGGAGACCGGAGTGGCGGTTGTGGGGCTTCAGGAGCCGAGGTACGGCCTAGGCGGCGCCGCTGGTCTCGGTCCGGCTGCCGGTGGGAGCCGGGGGCGGAGCGACGTCCTCTCCGTGGGTGGCGGCCAGGGCGGCCTCCATCTCGGAGATCTCGTCGGCGGGGCTCTCCACCTCGATGTCGAGGTACTTGTAGTTGGGCAGACCGGTGCCGGCGGGGATGAGCCGGCCCATGATGACGTTCTCCTTGAGGCCACGCAGGTAGTCCACCTTGCCGTTGATGGAGGCCTCGGTGAGCACCTTGGTGGTCTCCTGGAAGGAGGACGCCGAGATGAACGACTCGGTGGAGAGCGAGGCCTTGGTGATGCCGAGCAGCAGCGGCTCGCCGACGGCGGGACGCTGACCCTGGGCCATGACCTTCTCGTTCTCCTCCTCGAACACCCACTTCTCGACATGCTCGTCGACGAGGAAGCTGGTGTCGCCCACGTCGGTGACGCGCACGCGGCGGAGCATCTGCCGGACGATCACCTCGATGTGCTTGTCGTTGATCTTCACGCCCTGGAGTCGGTAGACCTCCTGGACCTCATCCACGAGGTAGCCCGCGAGCGCCTTCTCGCCGAGCACCTTGAGGATGTCGTGCGGGTTGGCGGAGCCGTCCATGAGCGCCTCGCCGGCCTTGACGCGGTCGCCGGCGTGCACGCTGATGTTCTTGCCCTTGGAGATCAGGTACTCCTTGGCCAGGTCCGTGCGCAGCTCGCCGCCCACCTCGGGGGTGATGATGAGCTTGCGCTTGCCCTTGGTGTCCTTGCCGAAGGACACCACGCCGTCGATCTCCGCGATGGCCGCGGCGTCCTTGGGCTTGCGCGCCTCGAAGAGCTCGGCCACGCGGGGCAGACCGCCCGTGATGTCCTTGGTCTTCGTGGTCTCGCGCGGCACCTTGGCGATGACCTCGCCCGCGTGGATCTCATCGCCGTCGTTGACGGTGATGATGGAGCCCTGCGGCAGGAAGTAGCTCGCCTGAGCCTTGGAGGAGATCAGGTCCTTGATGTTGCCCTGCTCGTCGCGAAGGGTGATGCGCGGACGGGCCTCGGGGTCCTTGGACTCGATGATCGTCTTGCGGCTGAGGCCGGTCACCTCGTCCAGCGACTCGTTCATCGTGACGCCTTCGATGATGTCCTCGAAGCGCACGATGCCGCCCACCTCGGTGAGTAGGGGGATGGCGAACGGATCCCACTCGGCCAGCAGGGTGCCGGCCTCGAGCTTCTGGCCCTCCTTCACGAGGATGCGGGCGCCGTAGATGACCTGGTAGCGCTCGCGCTCACGGCCGCTCTCGTCGACGATGACGATCTCGCCGTTGCGGTTCAT
The DNA here is from genome assembly GCF_003044305.1 of Vitiosangium sp. GDMCC 1.1324. Taxonomy (GTDB): domain Bacteria; phylum Myxococcota; class Myxococcia; order Myxococcales; family Myxococcaceae; genus Archangium. The sequence continues at coordinate 178,629 of NZ_PZOX01000029.1, forward strand.
GGCCACCAGGCTGCCGTCCTTCTTCTGAACCGTGATCAGGCCGGAGAACTTCACCGTACCCGGGTTGCGGTTCTCGAGGCTGGACTGCTCGGCGCGCCGCGTCGCCGCACCACCGATGTGGAAGGTGCGCATCGTGAGCTGGGTACCCGGCTCGCCGATGGACTGCGCCGCGATGACGCCGACGGCCTCGCCGACGGACACCTTGCGACCACGGGCCAGGTCACGGCCGTAGCACTCCACGCAGATGCCGCGCTTGGCCTGGCAGGTGAGCACCGAGCGGATCTTCACCTTGTCGAGGCCGCTGTTCTCGATCTTCTTGACGCGATCCTCGTCGATCTCCTCGTTGGCGCGAACGAGCACGTCGTTCGTGACCGGATCGAGGATGTCGTCGAGGGCCACGCGGCCGAGGATGCGCTCGCCGAGGGCCTCGATGATCTCACCGCCCTCGACCAGGGCGCCGATGAACAGGCCGTCCATGGTGCCGCAGTCGTACTCGTTGATGATGGCGTCCTGCGCCACGTCGACGAGACGGCGGGTGAGGTAACCGGAGTTGGCCGTCTTGAGGGCCGTGTCCGCCAGACCCTTACGGGCGCCGTGGGTGGAGATGAAGTACTGGAGCACGGAGAGGCCTTCACGGAAGTTGGCCGTGATGGGCGTCTCGATGATTTCACCCGAGGGCTTGGCCATGAGGCCGCGCATACCGGCCAGCTGGCGGATCTGCTGGGCGCTGCCGCGGGCTCCGGAGTCGGCCATGATGTAGATGGGGTTGAACGACGGCTGCTTGCGCACCTCGCGCTTGCCGTCCTTCTCGCCCACGGCCTCGTCCTGGGAGATCTGCTGCATCATCTCGGCGGCCACCTTCTCGGTGATCTCCGCCCAGATATCGATGACCTTGTTGTAGCGCTCGCCGTCGGTGATGAGACCCTCGAGGTACTGGTTCTCGATCTCCGCGACCTCCTTGCGCGCGAAGTCCAGGAACTCCTGCTTCTTGGCAGGGATGATCATGTCCTTGAGCGCGATGGAGATACCGGCCTTGGTGGCGTTGGTGTAGCCGAGCGACCGGATGCGGTCGGCCAGGAGCACCGTCTCCTTCTCGCCGGTGAGGCGGTAGCAGAGGTCGATGAGGCCGCCGAGCGACTTCTTGTCGAGCACCTTGTTGATGGCGTCGAAGCCCACCTTGCGCGGCACGATGTCCCAGAGGAGGACGCGGCCGACGGTGGTCTCCTTGCGCTTGCCGAGGATGCGGCAGACGATCTTCGCCTGGAGGTGGACCTCGCCGTGGTCGTACGCGGCGCGCACCTCGTCGGGCGAGGCGAACACGCGGCCCTCGCCGTGAGCGAACTCGCGGGCGCGGGTCATGTAGTAGATGCCGAGCACCATGTCCTGAGTGGGGACGATGATGGGCTTGCCGTTGGCGGGGCTGAGGATGTTGTTGGTGGACATCATCAGCACGCGGGCTTCCATCTGAGCCTCGATGGAGAGCGGCACGTGGACGGCCATCTGGTCGCCGTCGAAGTCCGCGTTGAAGGCGGCGCACACCAGCGGGTGGAGCTGGATGGCCTTGCCCTCGATGAGCACGGGCTCGAAGGCCTGCATGCCGAGGCGGTGCAGCGTGGGCGCGCGGTTCAGGAGGACCGGGTGCTCACGGATGACGTCCTCGAGGATGTCCCAGACCTCGGGACGCTCCTTCTCCACCATCTTCTTGGCGCTCTTGATGGTGGTGACGTACCCCTTCTCCTCGAGCTTGTTGTAGATGAACGGCTTGAAGAGCTCGAGCGCCATGATCTTCGGCAGGCCGCACTGGTGCAGGCGCAGCTCGGGACCGACCACGATCACGGAGCGACCGGAGTAGTCCACGCGCTTGCCGAGCAGGTTCTGACGGAACCGGCCCTGCTTGCCCTTGAGCATGTCGGAGAGGGACTTCAGCGGCCGCTTGTTGGGGCCGGTGATCGTCTTGCCGCGGCGGCCGTTGTCGAACAGCGCGTCGACGGCCTCCTGAAGCATCCGCTTCTCGTTGCGGATGATGATGTCCGGAGCGTTGAGCTCCTGGAGCCGCTTGAGGCGGTTGTTACGGTTGATGACGCGGCGGTACAGGTCGTTGAGGTCCGACGTCGCGAAGCGGCCACCGTCCAAGGGGACGAGCGGACGCAGGTCGGGCGGGATGACCGGGATGACGTCGAGCATCATCCACTCCGGCTTGTTGCCGGACATGCGGAAGGCCTCGGCGACCTTGAGGCGCTTGGCGTACTTCTTCTTCTTGGCCTCCGAGTTGGTCTCGCGCATGTCGCGGCGCAGGTCCTCGGACAGGCGCGCGACGTCCAGCGACTTCAGCATCTCGCGGACGGCCTCGCCGCCCATGCCCGCGGAGAAGGAGTCCTCACCGTGCTCCTCGTAGAGGCGGTGGAGCTTCTCCTCGCTGACGAGCTCACCCTTCTGCAGCGGCGTCGCCTTGGGGTCGATGATGATGTAGCTCTCGCAGTACAGGACCTTCTCGAGCTCCTTGAGCGTGATGTCGAGCAGGTTGCCGATGCGCGAGGGCAGCGACTTGAGGAACCAGATGTGCGCCACGGGAGTGGCGAGCGTGATGTGGCCCAGGCGCTCACGGCGCACCTTGGACTGGATGACCTCCACGCCGCACTTCTCGCAGACGACACCGCGGTGCTTCATGCGCTTGTACTTGCCGCAGTTGCACTCGTAGTCCTTCACCGGGCCGAAGATGCGGGCGCAGAACAGGCCGTCCCGCTCCGGCTTGAAGGTGCGGTAGTTGATCGTCTCGGGCTTCTTCACCTCGCCGTGAGACCACTGGCGGATCTTGTCCGGCGACGCCAGCGCGATGCGGATGGCGTTGAACGAGAGCGGATCCTTCGGCTTCTCGAAGAAGTTGAAAATGTCCTTCACGTTGCCTCCGAATTTCTTCTGAGCGCCTGAGCGCGAATTCGTTTCGCCTGGCCGCCAGCGCCCGCCCACTCAGGGAGCGGGCGCCGGGGGTCAGGCACGCTGGACTAGGCCTCGGTACCGGTCTTCACACGGTCCTCGCCGTCGCCACCACCGAAGTCTCCGGAGAAGGAGCGCTGGCGCTCGGGCGGAGCGCTCTCCAGCAGCTCGACGTCGAGCGCGAGCGACTGGAGCTCCTTGAGGAGCACGTTGAACGACTCGGGGAGACCGGACTCGAGGACGTTGTCGCCCTTGACGATGGCCTCGTACATGCGCGTGCGGCCCACCACGTCGTCGGACTTGACGGTGAGGAACTCCTGGAGCGTGTACGCGGCGCCGTAGGCCTCCATCGCCCACACTTCCATCTCTCCCAGACGCTGGCCGCCGAACTGGGCCTTGCCGCCCAGGGGCTGCTGCGTGACGAGCGAGTAGGGCCCGATGGAGCGGGCGTGGATCTTCTCGTCCACCAGGTGGTGCAGCTTGAGCATGTACATGACGCCCACGGTGACGTTCTGGTCGAACGGCTCACCGGTGCGGCCGTCGAAGAGCACCATCTGGCCACTGCGCGGCAGCCGGGCCTCGTCGAAGAGCGAGTGGATCTCCGTCTCGCGAGCGCCGTCGAACACCGGCGTGGCGACGTGGATGCCCTTCTTCAGGCGGTAGCACAGGCTCTTGACCTCGTCGTCGGACAGGGTGTCCACGAAGTCGCCGAAGGCCTTGTCGTCGTAGACGACCTTCAGCTGCTTCTTGAGGTTCTCGCCGCTGTAGTTCTCCTCGATGTACTTCTGGAGCTGCTCGCCCACGCCCTTGGCGGCCCAGCCCAGGTGCGTCTCGAGGATCTGCCCGATGTTCATGCGCGAGGGCACGCCCAGCGGGTTGAGCACGATGTCCACGGGACGACCGTCCTCGAGGTACGGCAGATCCTCCTCGGGGAGGACGCGGGAGACGACGCCCTTGTTACCGTGGCGGCCGGCCATCTTGTCGCCGACGGCGAGCTTGCGCTTGATGGCGACGTACACCTTCACCATCTTGATGACGCCCGGCGGGAGCTCATCACCCTTCTTGATGCGGGCGATCTTCTCGCCGAAGGCCAGCTTCACGGCCTCGGTGGTCTCCTCCAGGTTGCGGAGGATGTCGCGCAGCTTGCCGTCGAGCGGATCGCCGACGGAGATCTCCGTCCAGTACTTGTAGGGGACAGTGGCCAGGAGCTCGTCGGAGACGATGTCCCCCTTCTTCAGGAGGATCTTGCCCTTGTCGTCCACGAGCTTGCCCTGGACTTCCTTGCCCCGGAGCATGGCGCGGATGCGGTTGTAGGCGCTGTCGCGCAGGACCTTGATCTCGTCGTTCTGGTCCTTGAGGAGCTTGGCCTCCTCCATGGACTCGATCTGCTTGGCGCGCTCGTCCTTCTCGACGCCCTTGCGGCTGAACACCTTGGCGTTGATGACGGTGCCCACCACGCCGGGGGGCACGCGCAGCGAGCTGTCACGCACGTCGCCGGCCTTCTCACCGAAGATGGCGCGCAGCAGCTTCTCCTCGGGGGAGAGCTGGGTCTCGCCCTTCGGAGTGATCTTGCCCACGAGCACGTCGCCGGGCTTCACCTCGGCGCCGATGCGGATGATGCCGCTCTCGTCGAGGTCCTTGAGGGCCTCCTCACCCACGTTCGGGATGTCGCGGGTGATCTCCTCCTTGCCGAGCTTGGTGTCGCGCGCGATGCACTCGAACTCCTCGATGTGGATGGACGTGAAGACGTCCTCCTTGAGGATGCGCTCGGAGATGAGGATGGAGTCCTCGAAGTTGTAGCCCTGCCACGGCATGAACGCGACGACCACGTTCTGGCCCAGCGCCAGCTCGCCGGTCTCGGTCGCGGGACCGTCGGCGATCACGTCACCCTTCCTCACCCGGTCGCCCTTACGGACGATGGGCTTCTGGTTGAGGCACGTGTTCTGGTTGGAGCGCTGGTACTTCAGGAGGTTGTAGATGTCGACCTCGCTGGAGATGTCGAACGCGCCCGCGGCGGAGTCCGCCTTCACCACGATGCGGCTGGCGTCCACGCTCTCGACGATGCCGTCGCGGCGGGCCACGCAGGTGACGCCGGAGTCGCGGGCGACGATCGCCTCGATACCGGTGCCCACGAGCGGGGCCGCGGTGCGCAGCAGTGGCACCGCCTGACGCTGCATGTTGGAGCCCATGAGCGCGCGGTTGGCGTCGTCGTTCTCGAGGAACGGGATGAGCGAGGCGGCCACCGACACGAGCTGGTTGGGCGACACGTCCATCAGGTCCACGTCCTCGGCCTTGACCTGGACGAACTCACCGCCGCGGCGAGAGGAGACCAGGGCGTTGACGAACTTGCCCTTCTTGTCCGTCTCCGCGTTGGCCTGGGCGATGGTGTGCTTCTCCTCCTCGAGCGCGGAGTAGAAGGCCACGTCACCGGTGACGGAGCCGGCCTCCACCTTCTTGTACGGCGTCTCGACGAAGCCGAACTCGTTGACGCGGGCGTAGGTGGACAGCGACGCGATGAGGCCGATGTTCGGACCTTCCGGCGTCTCGATGGGGCAGATGCGGCCGTAGTGCGTGATGTGCACGTCGCGCACCTCGAAGCCCGCGCGCTCGCGGGTGAGGCCGCCGGGCCCGAGTGCCGACAGGCGCCGCTTGTGCGTCACCTCGGACAGCGGGTTCGTCTGGTCCATGAACTGCGACAGCTGGCTGGACCCGAAGAACTCCTTGATGACGGCCGTCACGGGCTTGGCGTTGATCAGGTCGTGCGGCATGAGCGTCTCGATCTCCTGGAGGCTCATGCGCTCCTTGATCGCCCGCTCCATGCGCACCAGACCGATGCGGTACTGGTTCTCCAGCAGCTCGCCCACCGCGCGAACACGACGGTTGCCGAGGTGATCGATGTCGTCGATCACACCCTTGCCGTTCTTGAGGTCCACCAAGTAGCGGATGACCTCGAGGATGTCGCGCTTGGTGAGGATCTGCCCGTCGAGCGGCTCCTCGAGGCCGAACTTGAAGTTCAGCTTGAGGCGGCCGACCTTGGACAGGTCGTAGCGCTCGGGGTTGAAGAACAGATTGCTGAAGAGGTTGGTGGCCGTCTCGGGCGTGGGAGGATCACCCGGACGCAGGCGGCGGTAGATCTCCATGATCGCCTGCTCGGGGGTCTCGATCTTGTCCATCATCAACGTCTCACGCAGGTAGGGACCCACGTTGAGGTTGTCGATGAAGAGGACCTTGAACTCCTTGATGCCACGCTTGAGGAGCTCGTCGATCTTCTCCTGCGAGACCTCCTCGTTGCACTCGAGGATGACCTCGCCGGTGTTCTCGTCCACCACGTCGTAGGCGGACACCTTGGTGAAGAGCTCGTCCGCGTCGATGGGGAGCGTCTTCATCTTGGCCGCCTCGAGCTTCTTGATGGCGGCGCGGGTGAACTTGCGGTTCTTCTTGACGATGATGTCGCCCGACTTGGTCTTGATGTCGCGCGTGGCGCGCTGGCCGGGCAACAGCTCGAGCTCCACCGACTTCTCGAAGTCGGTGCTGCTCACCAGGTAGATGGTCTCCGTGGCGTAGTAGTAGTTGAGGATCTCCTCGGTGGAGCCACGGAACTCCAGCGGGTTCTTCTTGGCGGTGTCGGACACCGCGCCCAGGGCGCGGATGAGCACCGTGGCCGGCAGCTTGCGGCGCCGGTCGATGCGCACGTACAGCAGGTCCTTGTGGTCGAACTCGAAGTCGATCCACGAGCCGCGGTACGGGATGATGCGGGCGTTGTAGAGCAGCTTGCCGGACGAGTGGCTCTTGCCCTTGTCGTGGTCGAAGAAGGCACCCGGGCTGCGGTGCAGCTGGCTGACCACCACGCGCTCGGTCCCGTTGATGATGAACGTACCGTTCTGGGTCATCAGTGGGATTTCGCCGAAGTAGACCTCCTGCTCCTTCACATCGCGGATGGACTGGGCGCCTGTCTCCTCGTCCTTGTCCCACACGACCAGGCGCACGACGACCTTGATGGGCGCCGAGTAGGTCATCCCACGCTGGTGGCACTCATCGACGTCGTACTTGGGCTTCTCGAGGTGGTAGCTGACGAACTCCAGCGAGGACGTCTCATTGAAGTCGCGGATCGGAAAGACCGACTTGAAGACCCCCTGAAGCCCGATATCCTCACGCTTCTCCGGCGGGATGTCTGCCTGGAGGAACTTCTCGTAGGATTGCTTCTGGATGTTGATGAGGTTGGGAATGTCGATGGTCTTCGCGATCTTCGCGAAGGTCTTCCGCACTCGGAAGTTGTTCTGGATCTGCGTCGGCATTCGAACTCCGGGGCGAGCAAGCTCAGGCGGGGCGAGCTTGGGTAACGCGCAGCGGCAGCGGGAAATTTAGAGATACGGAAAGGGCAAAGCCGGCGCACCCTTTCCGGGCACGCCGGCCTGCTCATCCGGTCAGGAGGCGACGGGAATTTCCCGAAACCCGGCGTCCACCTGATAAACAGCAACTACTTGATGTCGACCTTGGCGCCAGCCGCGGTGAGCTGGTCCTTGATCTTCTTGGCGTCGTCCTTGTTGACGCCCTCCTTGACGGTCTTGGGAGCGCCCTCGACCAGGTCCTTGGCCTCCTTCAGGCCCAGGCCGGTGATCGCGCGGATCTCCTTGATGACGTTGATCTTGTTCGCGCCGGCGTCGGCCAGCACGACGGTGAACTCCGTCTTCTCCTCGGCGGGAGCGGCGGCGGGGCCAGCGGCGGGGCCAGCGGCCACGGCCACGGCGGCGGCGGACACGCCCCACTTGCTCTCGAGCTGCTTCACGAGCTCGGCGGCCTCCATCACCGTGAGGGAGGAGAGCTGGTCAACAATCGCGTTCAGGTCAGCCATTTCAGTGTCCTTCTTTCGACTTCTAACGGCCATCCTTCCATCGGGAAGGAACGAGCCAGAGGTTTGCGGTGGGTCTGCTTCTCGATTCGGTTACTTGGGCTGCTTGTCCACGTTGGCCTGGAGCACGCGGGCCAGCTGGGAGCCGGGGGCCGCGATGGTCCGGACGAGCTTGCCGGCAGGCTGGTTGAGCATGCCGAGCAACTGGGCGCGGAGCTCGGGCAGACCGGGCATCTTCGCCAGGGCCTTGACGCCCTCGACGTCGACGCGGCGGCCCTGAACGGACGCGCTGCGGACCTTGATGGTCTCGAGGTCCTTGATGAAGTCCACGAGGATCTTCGCCGGGGCCACGACGTCGTCGTAGCTGATGGCGATGGCCACGGGACCCACGAAGTCACCGGCGATGACCTCCACCGGGGTACCCTTCGCGGCGCGCTTGGCCAGCGTGTTCTTCAGGACCTTGTACTCCACCTTGCCGTCGCGGAACTTCTTGCGCAGCTTGGTGACCGTCTCAACGTTCAGCTTGGAAAACTCAGCGACGATCGCGGTCTGGGCCCGCGAAAACTTCTCGTTGAGTTCCTTGATGAGTTCTTCCTTCTCGCTCTTGATCACTTGGTTTCACCTCCTCACGACACCTGCCAGGAGGCAGGCTGGATTACCTGGGCCACGCAAGTGGCAGAGCGAGAGGAGCCTCGAGAGGCACCACACCGCACCTCCAGTCTCGGCAGGGCGACTCCTAGAGTCGTTTGAACCCAAGGGGGTTTTCGTGGCTCCGACCGGTTGTCCGGTTGCCAACGGAGGACACGAGCACCACCCAGGGTCCCTGCTGTCTGGGACCAGGGATGTTCGAAGCGCCCGTCTCATCGACATGGCGCTTCAATTGCAAAAGCCGGGGCGCTATACCCGCGGCTTCGCAAAACGTCCAGAGAATTTTGACTGCGGGCGTCAAGCAGACGACGGGGAGAGCCTCCAACCGAGAGGCCACCTCCCTCATCTGAACCGACGACTCCCCTGCCCTACTCCTGACTACCTGTGACGGGCGAGGATCTCGTTGGTGTCGATCTTGATGCCCGGGCTCATGGTGGCGGAGATGGCCACGCCCTTGAGGTAGACGCCCTTGGCGGTGGCCGGCTTGAGCTTCATGACCAGGTCCACCAGGGTGTTGAAGTTCTCCTGGAGCTTCTCCGGGGAGAAGGAGGCCTTGCCGAGCTTGGCGTGGATGATGCCGGCCTTCTCGGCGCGGAACTCCACCTTACCGCCCTTGGCCTCGCGAACGGCCTTGGCCACGTCCATGGTCACCGTGCCCACCTTGGGGTTCGGCATGAGGCCGCGGGGACCGAGCACCTTACCGAGCCGGCCGACCACGCCCATCATGTCAGGGGTGGCGATGACGGTGTCGAACTCGAGGAAACCGCCCTCGATGCGCTTGGCCAGGTCGTCGCCGCCCACCACGTCAGCGCCGGCGCCCTCGGCCTCGGTGGCGCGCTCGCCCTTGGCGAACACGGCCACGCGCACCACGGCACCGGTGCCGTGCGGGAGGACCACGGCGCCACGAACCATCTGGTCCGCGTGCTTCGGGTCCACGCCGAGGTTGAGCGCAACCTCGACGGTCTGATCGAACTTGGTACCGCGCAGGCCCGTGGTCTCCTTCAGGAGCTGGAAGCCCTCGGCGATGGTGTAGCGCTTGTTGCGGTCCACCTTCGTGGCGGCGGCGCGGAACTTCTTACCGGACTGAGGCATGTGGAAAATCCTGTTTCAGAAGGGGTGAAGGTGGAGAGGATCAGACGATGTCGATGCCCATGGAGCGCGCGGTGCCAGCGATGGTGCGCTTGGCGGCCTCGAGCGAGCCGGCAGTCGTGTCCTCGATCTTCTTCTTGGCGATCTCCTCGAGCTGCTTCTGAGTGATCTGCCCCACCTTCTCCTTGCCCGGCTTCTTGGCGCCCGAGCCCTTCTTCTTCTCGGTGTGCAGGCCCGCCGCCTTCTTGATGAGGACGGCGGCCGGCGGGGTCTTCAGGATGAAGGTGAAGGAGCGGTCCTGATACACGGTGATGATCACCGGGATGATCAGGCCTTCCTTGGCCTCCGCCTGGGTCTTGGCGTTGAACTGCTTGCAGAACTCCATGATGTTCACGCCCTGCTGACCGAGCGCGGGGCCGATCGGCGGAGCGGGGTTCGCCTTGCCGGCGGGAATCTGCAGCTTGACCTGTCCTGTGACCTTCTTCATCGGCTGACGACTGCCTTTCGAGACGGTGGTTCCTACGGGCCGCTTGACGTGCGGCCCTCCCACCCTGGGTATCCCCGGACGCTCGAGCGCCGGGGAAGACTGCTAGCCGGTGGTCTTCTCCACCTGCATGAAATCGAGCTCCACGGGGGTGGCGCGACCGAAGATGCTCACGAGCACCTTCACGCGACCCTTCTCCGCGTTGACCTCTTCCACCGTGCCATTGAAGTTGGCGAACGGGCCATCAATGACCCGGACGGTGTCACCCTCGGAGAACTGCACCTTGGGCTTGGGCTTGAGCGTGCCCTCGGAGATCTGCGAAGTGAGCCGGGCCACCTCCGCGTCCGAGATGGGCGTGGGCTGCTGGTTCTGCGCCGCACCGGGGAAACCGGTGATCTTCGGCGTGTTCTTCACCAGGTGCCAGGAGCGGTCATTCAGCTCCATCTGCACGAAGATGTAGCCCGGGAAGAACTTGCGCCGGGACGTCTTCTTCTCGCCCTTCACCATCTCGACGACCTGTTCCATGGGAATCAGGATTTCGCCGAAGAGGTCCTGCAGACTCTCGAGACGGATCCGCTCCTCCAGGCTCTTCTTCGCCTGGTTCTCGAAGTTCGAGTAGGTGTGGACCACGTACCATTTCATCGCCATTACAACTTCCCCCAGATGGAGGGTATCCACTCAACCATAAGGTTGTAGGCGAGGGTGTCGATGAAGAAGAGGAGAACCGCGGCCGTGACCGAGGCGACGATGACCGCCACAGTCGACGCCTTGACCTCTCCCCAGGTGGGCCAGGTGACCTTCATCAACTCGGAGGCGACTTCCAACGCGAGAGCGTGGGTCTTGGGGTGCAAATAAGCCCCCACGGCGATTCCCGCGGCGAGCACGAAGCCCACCAGCGAGGAGACCTGCCAGTCGATGCCTTCGATGACGGTGGGGTCACTCCACCCGGCCCGGGCCCAGATGAGGCCACAGACGTGCTCGAGGAAGAGCGCGAAGATGATGCCCGCGATGAGGAAGAAGATGACCACGAGCCGGTTCGGGTCCATCCCAGAACGGTTCGCTTGCTGGCTGGCCTCGGATGCCGCTGCCATGATTCCTCGCTGACTGAAAACTGCCTGATCCCGGAAAACACAGGGACCCCCGGTACCGGGGTACCGAGGGTCCCTGCAACTGAACAACTGGCAGGCCAGGAGGGATTCGAACCCCCAACACGCGGATTTGGAGACCGCTGCTCTACCGTTGGAGCTACTGGCCTAGAGAACACCCGACCACAACAACCGAACTAGACCTTACCTTCCTTATGGACGGTATGCTTCCGGTCGCGGGGGCAGAACTTGCTCAACTCGAGCTTGTCCTGGCTCTTCCGCTTGTTCTTCGTCGTGTAGTAGTTCCGCTCTTTGCACACCGTGCACTCAAGCGAAATGATGCTGCGGTTACCCTTGGGCATGACTTGAACTCGATAGACACGAGGGGAAAGCTGCTTATCACAGCTCCCCCCTCGGGGTTAACCGCCTGTGGGACGGGCGACAAGCCCGCCAGCCAACTAGGCGATGATCTCGGCCACGACGCCGGCGCCCACGGTGCGGCCGCCCTCGCGAACGGCGAAGCGGAGCTCCTTCTCCATGGCCACAGGGGTGATCAGCTCCACCTCGATGGCGATGTTGTCGCCCGGCATCACCATCTCGACGTTCTCCGGCAGCTTCACCGTACCCGTCACGTCCGTGGTGCGGAAGT
>NZ_PZOX01000003.1 GCF_003044305.1 Vitiosangium sp. GDMCC 1.1324
GAGCCTGATACTTCGCGAATGGCACCGCGAAACGCCAACTGGGCCGCGCGAGTCTTCTGCCGCACCTCTCGTTCCGCGCTGTCCGGGCCCGCCGCCGTCACCTCCTCACGGGAGGCCCGGCGCCGGTGCAGCCGCTCCGGTGCCTCGGGCTCAGGCGTTGAGGCGACGGTGCGCGGAAACTCGAAGCCCGGCCCCTCGGCCGGCGCGGACACGGCAGCATCGCCCGGCGTGTAGCGCAGGTTCATCTCCCTGCCGGGCGGTGGAGTCAGCGACGCGCAGCCGGTGGACAGTAGGGCCATGGCGAGCAGCAGGCCCGCCCACAGGGCCCGGAACGAGTCAGCGCGCATTGTCCACCCCCAGGCCCACGGAAGCGAAGGCACCCGGGCGCAGCGCGCCTTCGCCTTCCGGAAACAGCAGCGTGGATGTCATCAGCGCCTCCGATGGGTGACTCCCATTCTATCGGGCGCCTCCGACAAATCCGGACAGTCTGGACAGCACAGGCAAAAGGTACCTCGCGTCGTAGGGTCCATAACCCAACCGCACGGGTCACCCGGGTCAACTCGATGAACCCCCGGTGCAGAAGGAGAGCGCATGGCCCTCGCGCCCTCTGGCCCCTTCGCAGCCCCGACTCCCCCCCATAATGCTCTCGTTGCCCTTGCGCCTGCCATTGAGCGAAAGGAGGAGTCCTCCGAAGCGTTCGTCTCCGTGGGCATGATCCGACTGATGCTGGGCCGCCTTGCCTGACTGCCGTGGTTCAACACCCTCTGAGCGAGGAAGCACGGAATGAAATACTTCGTCATCACCGAGTCCGATGATCTTGTCCTGGCTCCTGATTTTGCTCGCCTGCTGTGCGCCCATTGGCCCCAGGCCACCGTGGAGCCCGTCTCCGATCCGGCCAGCAGCTACGCGCTGGAGTTCCGCATCCCCATGGCGCACTCCCATGTGGATGGCTCACTCAACCGGGCAGGCAGCGCCATTGCATTCATCGGCGACCTCCGGGATTGCGCCGAGTTCGCCCTGTGGTGCCGCTCCATCGCCCCCCCCTCCGAATCCCTGACCCTCTGCGACGAGAGCATGAGTGGCACCCTGGCACTCGAGTCGGCGACGACCGCTGCCGACATCCTCCAGGCCTTCCGCTACTCCCCACCCTCGACCTGAGCGCCTCTCGCGTTTCCACCGCACGGGCCTCCGGTCCCGCAAGAAGAAAGGGGCTGCCCCCCTCGCGGGAGACAGCCCCTGACGCTTCACGCAGAAGAGGCCCGGACTACTTCACGGCCTTCACGCGCGGGCGCTTCTCGGTGGTGCCCTCGGCGGGAGCCTCGGGCTCGGCCGGAGCAGCGGCCGCCCCAGCGGGCTTGCCGATGCCGTACTTCTCCAGCACCTGCTTCTCCACGTCCGTGCGCACCTCCGGGTGGTCGCGCAGGTAGTCCTTCGCGTTCTCCCGGCCCTGGCCGATGCGCTCACCCTTGAAGGCGAACCAGCTGCCGCTCTTCTCGATGATGCCGTCGTTCGACGCCAGGTCGATCAGGTCTCCCTCCTTCGAGATACCCGTGCCGTACATGATGTCGAACTCGACCTCCTTGAACGGAGGCGCCACCTTGTTCTTCACCACCTTCACGCGGGTGCGGCTGCCCACCACGTTCTCGCCGTTCTTGATGGCGCCCACGCGGCGGATGTCCAGGCGCTGCGACGCGTAGAACTTCAGCGCGTTACCGCCCGTCGTCGTCTCCGGGTTGCCGAACATCACGCCAATCTTCATGCGAATCTGGTTGATGAAGATGACGCACGTCTGGCTCTTGCTGATGGTGCCCGTGAGCTTGCGCAGCGCCTGGCTCATCAGGCGGGCCTGCACGCCCATGTGCGCATCGCCCATCTCGCCCTCGAGCTCGGCCTTCGGCACGAGCGCCGCCACCGAGTCCACCACCAGCACGTCGATGGCGCCCGAGCGCACCAGCATCTCGGCGATTTCCAGCGCCTGCTCGCCCGTGTCCGGCTGGCTCAGCAGCAGGTCATCGGTGCGCACGCCCAGCTTGCGCGCATAGCCGATGTCCAGCGCGTGCTCGGCGTCGATGTAGCCGGCCACGCCGCCGCGCTTCTGCGCCTCGGCCACGATGTGCAGACACAGGGTCGTCTTACCCGAGGACTCCGGCCCGTAGATTTCAACGATGCGACCCTTGGGCACGCCGCCGACGCCCAAGGCGATGTCGAGCGAGATGCTTCCCGTCGAAATGGCCTGAACATCACGAACCAGCGGCTCCTCGTTGCCGAGCCGCATGATGGACCCCTTACCGAACTGGCGCTCCACAGCGGACATCGCCAACTCGATCGCCTTCTCCTTCTCTGGATTCACGGCCATTTCGTCATTGCTCCTTGCGTATGCGGCGAGCCACCCCGGCTCACCTGAACCCGCGTTTAGTACGCGATAGGATGACCCTAGTCCATCCCTCTGACATGACCCACAACGTTCAGCGTCGAGGCAGCAAGAGCAGCAGGCAGGCCAACACTCCCGCCAGTCCGCTCACCGCCCCGTGGTAACCCCCGAAAACACTGAGGAACACCTGGAGGAGCGACACCACGGCCAGCACCAGCAGGCCCGCTCGCCGGGAGCTCGAGCGTTCGGGACCCAACACCCCCGTCAGCAGGGCCATCAGCGACAGCCCCATCAGGAGGACGAGCGGCTGCAACGTCCCGGCCTCCGGCAGCCCCTGCTGGAGCAGGAGCAGCCACTGCCCGACGATGCCGGCGCCCAGGACGCCCCCGGCCGCCAGGGGCGCCCACCGGAAGCCCGGGGAATCCCCGTCCTGGCCGCGCAGGTGGGCCAGGTCCTCCGGGCGGACCTCCAGCGCGAAGGGGAAGCCGAGCCGCGTCAGCGCCTCGGTGGCCGCGGCCCGGCATGACCGCCCCTCGCCGTCCACCAGTCCCTCGAGCTGGCCACTCTCCAGGAGTTGCTCGAGCAGGTCCGCGACCTCCCGCGAGCCCCCACCGGCCGCCAGGCCCTCCAACTGGCCGTTGATCTTCGCCGCCAGCGCGGTGCGCTCGGCGTCGGTGGTGGCCTCCCGCGCATCCTCCACGAGGGGCAGGACCGCCAGCCGTGCCTCCGGCTCGGACGGGAGGACCGGCTCCTCCCAGGGGACCAGGGACGGCAGCTCCGCGCCCTCCCCTTCGGCCGGCTCGCCCCGGCGAGAGCCCGAGCCGGGGGGACGTGTATGCGTGGTTCCAGGCACGGCGGGACTGTAACGACCGGTGCCCACCGCCTTCAAAGCATCCAGGCCCCGCCGTGCGCCGGAGCTTCCGGCAACCGACGCGACCGCCCCCCTCTGCCTCCGGACGACAGCTCCCCCGCCCTCCAGGGAGGCCCGTGGGTGTCCATCCCACACCTCGGGAGGAGCGAATGGGGACTCCAGTAGGCTCCGGCGCGCGATTTTCCCCCGCAACTTCTTTTGGGGTCCTGGGTTCGACGTGAGCGTGGAAGCGGATTCGGACGCACAGATGATGTTGAAGGTGGCGGCGGGCGACCGGAAGGCGTTCGCGCTCCTCTTCGACCGGTATCACGCGAGCGTGGCGCGCTTCGCGTTCCGCTTCGTGGGAAACCGGGAGCGGGCCGAGGAGCTGACGCAGGACATCTTCGTGAAGCTGTACCGCAACGCGAAGAGCTACAAGCCGTCGGCGAAGTTCAAGACGTTCCTCTTCCGGGTGGCCTCCAACCATTGCCTCAACGAGGTGCGGCGCGGGGAGTACCGGGTGGCGCACACGACGACGTCGGAGACGGAGGAGGAGGACAGCGGGCTGGACGTGGCGGGAGGAGAAGGGGACAGGCCGGACCAGGCGCTGGCGGGGAGGGAGCTGGAGCGGGCGGTGGGCGAGGCGCTGAAATCGATGAGCGAGCGCGAGCGGGCGGCCTTCACCATGTGCCGCTTCGAGGGGATGGCGTACAGGGACATCGCGGAGGCGCTGGAGGCGAGCGAGGCGGCGGTGAAGAGCCTCATCCACCGGGCGACGCTGGCGGTGGCGCGCAAGGTCGAGGAGCTGCAGGCGGGCCCCGAGCCCGTGAGGAGCAGGGCATGAGTTGTCCATTCGAGGAAGACCTGACGGCCTACGTCGACGCGGAGTTGCCGCCCGCGCGGCGCGCCGAGGTGGAGGCGCACCTGAGAGGCTGCGCGGGGTGCCAGGGCACGGAGGCGCTCCTGAAGCGCACGGTGGCGCTCATGGCCGAGCTGCCCGAGTTCACCCCCTCGCCGGACACGCGGCGCGAGGTGCTGGCGAAGCTGGACGCGCTGCCGCCGACGCTGGCCGAGCGGCTGCGGGCACTGCTGCGGCCCTCGGTGCTGGTGCCGGCGGCGGGCCTGGCGGCGGTGACGGGGCTGGCGCTCTACACCACCGCTCCGCGCGAGCCGGCGCTGGACGTGACGGACGCGGGCACGCTGGAGCTGGCGATGAACCTGGAAGAGGTCGAGGACTACGACGTCGTCGGCCTGGAGAATGGCGACGACCTGGAGGTGATTGCGAACCTCCACGAGCTGGAGGTGCAGTGATGAGGGGCCGGAAGAACCTGACACGGGCCGCGCTGGTGGCGGCGCTGTTCCTGGGAGGCATGGGCCGAGCGGAGGAGCCCCAGCAGCCGGAGCCTCCGAAGCAGGAGCTGCAGAAGCAAGAGCTCCAGAAGCAGGAACCGCAGCAGGTGAAGACGGCGGCCGAGCGCTTCCAGCAGCTCTCTCCCGAGCAGAAGGAAGCGCTGAGGGCGAAGCTGCGCGAGCTCAAGGCGATGCCGCCGGAGGAGCGCGAGCGCATCCGGGGCAACCTGGAGCGCTGGAAGCAGATGCCGCCGGAGGAGCGCGAGCGCGTCAAGGCCAACCTGCACGAGTTCCAGCGGCTGACGCCCGAGGAGCGCAAGCAGCTGCGCGAGCGCTTCGGCGAGTTCCGGGGGATGAGCCCCGAGCGCAAGGCGGAGCTGCGCCAGCGGATGCGGGCCTGGCTGCGAGCGAACCCGGAGCGGCGCGAGCAGATGATGGAGAACATGCGCCGCTGGAGGCAGATGACGCCCGAGCAGCGCGAGCGGATGCGTGAGCGGATGCGCGAGAGGCGGCGGCCGTGAGCTGGCGCCACACACTGCTGCTGGCCGCCGTCCTGGGCTCCGGGACGGCCGCGGCTTCCGAGCCCTCGCCTCCTCCCGCCAGGGAGCAACGGCCCCCCGCGAACCAGAGGGCCTCCACGAACCAACGGGCCTCCGCCCCCCAGGACACCGCTCCGGAGCTGACCCAGGAGGACAAGGAGGTGGTGGAGAACCTCGAGCTGCTGGAGAGCATGGAGACGATGGAGGACCTGGAGCTCCTGCTCGAGCTGAGCAAGGAAGACAGCACGGAAGGGCAGTGACGGGTTAGACTGGCGGCACCTTGGCGTCCGCCCCCCCGTCCCCGAAGACCGTGGAGATTCCGTCGCGCCGCCATGGGCGCTACGTGCTCCGCTCGCGCCTGGGCTCGGGGGGAATGGCGGAGGTATTCCTCGCGGAGGCGAAGGACGAAAAGGGAGCGCCCTTCAAGGTGGCGCTGAAGCTGATGCGCAAGGACGTCACGGCGGACGCCTTCGCCGACGAGGCGGACCTGATGGGCCTGCTGGAGCACCCCAACCTGGTGAGCCGGCTGGAGATTGGCGAGGCCTTCGGGCGCTACTTCATCGCCATGGAGTTCCTGGTGGGCGGCGACCTGGACGGACTGCTCCGGGCGCACGAGAGCCAGGGCCGGCCCCTGCCGGTGGCGGTGGGCGTGCACGTGGGCATCGAGGTGCTACGGGCACTGGCCTACTTCCACCAGGCGCGCACGCGCAGCGGCCGTCCGCTGGGGCTCATCCACGGCGACGTGAACCCCTCCAACATCTTCTTCTCCGGACAGTGCGAGGTGAAGCTCGGCGACTTCGGCGTGGCCAAGGCGCGCGGGTTGGACGTGGGCCCGGAAGATGGAGTGACAGCGGGCAAGCTGCACTACCTGTCGCCGGAGCAGACGCGCGGAGACACACTGACGCAGGCCTCGGATCTCTTCTCGATGGGCATCGTCCTGCACGAACTGCTGCTGGGCTTCCATCCCTTCGAGCGCGACAGCGACAACCCCGACGTGGTGATGGCGGCCATCCGGGCGGCGAAGCTGAACCTGCCGGACACCCTGGATCGGCAGCTCGGCGCCATCCTCCGCAAGGCGCTGGCACCGGACGTGAATCACCGCTACCGCACGGCGGGAGAATTCGCGGGAGCGCTCTTCACCTGGGCGCTGGACACGGGCCAACCCTTCGGCCCGCGCGAGCTCCAGCCCTCGCTGCAACAGGCCCTCGCCCTGGCCCTGTGGGAGCGGGAAAAGGACCGCCCAAGGTAGAGCGGAAACGAAAGCGAACGGAAGAACTTCTCGTGATCCGTGGCTCCAGTTCTGATCGTTGACAGCGTCAGGACCCCCCCGTACCTTGGCGCGCGTCGCTGGTGCCCGAGCATCCGCTCTGGCTTGAAAGGGAATCCGGTGAAACTCCGGAGCTGCCCCGCAGCGGTAAGCGAGAACGAATCCGCCCACGACACACTGGCCGGAAGGCTGGGAAGTAGGCGGTATTAGGAACCGGCCCCGTGCCGGAGGCTCGCGAGCCCGAAGACCTGCCAGCACCTGCCACTGGGGAGAAATCCAGCGGCAGCTCGACCTGGACGCCTCGAGGGGAGGCGGGAAGGTCCGAGCGCCGCGGGCTCCTCGCGGTCGTCCCGGCCGCCCTGTCTCCTCCCGTCGTGATCCAGCCGCCCGAGGGGGCGAGGGTCGGCCTGGCGAGTCATCGCACGTCGCATACGCGACACGGGCAGACCTTCTCCTCTCGGCTCACCACGGTCGCGAACGGAGGAGGAGGAGAATGCTGAACGGAAGCCACACCGCGGGACGCGAGCAGGGAACGCGCCCCATGTCCGCCCACGGCATGCTGGAGACGGCCCCCGCGCCCACGCCCCCCACCACCATGAGGGTGCGCAAGCGCAATGGGAGCCTGGAGGCCGCGGACCTGAACAAGATCGTCCGGGCGATCGGCCGTTGTTGCGACGGGCTGCGCCAGGTGGACGCCATCCGAGTGGCGACGAAGACGATCGCCGGACTCTACGACGGCGCGTCGACGAAGGAGCTCGATCAGCTCTCCATCCAGACCGCGGCCTCGCTGACCCTGGAGGAGCCCGAGTACGCGAAGCTCGCGGCGAGGCTGCTCGCGACGTACATCGACAAGGAGGTCTCCGGACAGGAGATCCACTCCTTCTCGCAGTCCATCGCCGCGGGCCACCGGCTCGGCCTGGTGAACGAGCGGGTGGCGAAGCTCGTCACGACGAACGCGCGCAAGCTGAACGACGCGATCGATCCCTCGCGCAACCGCCTCTTCGAGTACTTCGGGCTGCGCACCGTCTATGACCGCTACCTGCTCAAGCACCCGACGACACGCGAGGTGCTTGAGACGCCCCAGCACTTCTTCATGCGCATCGCGGTAGCGCTCGGGGAGACGGTGCCCGAGGTGCTCGAGCTCTACCGGCTCTTCTCGATGCTGGAGTACGTGCCGAGCTCCCCCACCCTCTTCAACTCCGGCACGCGCCACGAGCAGCTCTCGTCGTGCTTCCTGCTGGACTCGCCCGAGGACGAGCTCGAGAGCATCTACCAGCGCTACACCGACGTCGCGATGCTCTCGAAGTTCTCGGGGGGCATCGGGCTGGCGTACCACCGGGTGCGCTCGCGCGGCTCGCTCATCGGGAGCACGAACGGGCACAGCAACGGCATCGTGCCGTGGCTGAAGACGCTGGACGCGTCGGTGGCGGCGGTGAACCAGGGAGGCAAGCGCAAGGGCGCGTGCTGCGTGTACCTGGAGACGTGGCACGCGGACATGGAGGAGTTCCTCGAGCTGCGTGACAACACGGGCGACGAGGCACGGCGCACGCACAACCTGAACCTGGCGAACTGGATTCCGGACCTCTTCATGAAGCGCGTCGAGGCGGACGGGAACTGGTCCCTCTTCGACCCGAAGAGCGTCCCGCACCTCACGGACCTCTACGGCGAGGACTTCGAGCGCGCCTACGAGCAGGCGGAGAAGCAGGGCCTCGCGTTCAAGACGCTGAAGGCGCGCGAGCTGTACGGGCGGATGATGCGGACGCTCGCCCAGACGGGCAACGGGTGGATGACGTTCAAGGACAAGTCGAACCGGGCCTGCAACCAGACGGCGCTGCCGGGCCGGGTGGTGCACCTGTCGAATCTCTGCACGGAGATCCTCGAGGTGACCTCGAAGGACGAGACGGCGGTGTGCAACCTCGGCTCCATCAACCTCGGGCGGCACACGTCCGTGGACGAGTCCGGCCGGGTGGTCTTCGATTGGGAGAAGCTCGCGAGGACGGTGCGCACGGCGGTGCGGCAGCTGGATCGGGTGATCGACCTGAACTACTACACGCTCGCCACGGCGAAGGGCTCGAACCTGCGCTGGCGTCCGGTGGGACTGGGGCTGATGGGCCTGCAGGACGCGTTCTTCCAGATGCGCCTGCCCTTCGACTGCCCCGAGGCGCGCACGCTCTCGCGGAAGATCTCCGAGGAGATCTACTTCCATGCCCTCTCCGCCTCGGTGGACCTTGCGGCCGAGCGTGGAGCCCACCCGTCCTTCCCCGAGACGCGAGCCGCGCGGGGCGAGCTCCAGTTCGACGCGTGGAACGTGGTCCCCGAGGACACGGCGCGCTGGAACGCCCTGCGCACCCGGGTCCGGGAGGTGGGGCTGCGCAACTCGCTGATCATCGCCATTGCCCCGACGGCGACCATCGCGTCGATCGCCGGCTGCTACGAGTGCATCGAGCCGCAGGTGTCCAACCTCTTCAAGCGCGAGACGCTCTCGGGTGACTTCCTCCAGGTCAACCGCTACCTCGTCGAGGAACTGAAGAGGCTCGGGCTCTGGAACGAGGAGATGCGGGTACGCATCAAGCTCGCGGAGGGCTCCATCCAGTCGCTCGGGGAGATTCCCTCCGACGTGCGAGCCATCTACCGCACGGCGTGGGAGCTGCCGATGCGCTCGCTCATCGACATGGCGGCGGACCGAGGTGCCTTCATCGACCAGAGCCAGTCGCTCAACCTGTTCATGGAGTCGCCGAACATCGGCCAGCTCAGCTCCATGTACATGTACGCATGGAAGAAGGGGCTGAAGACGACCTACTACCTGCGCTCGCGTCCGGCCACGCGCATCGCGAAGGCCACCGTCGACGCAGCCCGGACCGGCACAGACACCCGGATGAACGGCGGAGGCGAGATCGCGAAAGCGGAGCCGAAGCCCACCGACACGCAGGCCGTGGCCTGCTCCCTCGAGAACCCCGAGGCCTGCGAGGCATGCCAGTGAATCCCCCGACGAACGACACCTGGGCTCCGATGAGCCTCCCGCCCGTGCACGAGGCAGCCCCGGTGGTGCCCTCGAAGGTGTCTCACGCGACGCCGAAAACGGGGGCGCGCCTGCTGGACCCGGGGCTGAACCTCACGCTGCGCCCGATGCAGTACCCGGTCTTCTTCGACATGTACCGCAACGCCATCAAGAACACCTGGACGGTGGAGGAGGTGGACTTCTCGACGGACGTGGGAGACCTGCGCTCGAAGATGACGGCCGCGGACCGCCACCTCATCCAGCGCCTCGTCGCCTTCTTCGCAACGGGTGACTCCATCGTGGCGAACAACCTCGTGCTGAACCTCTACAAGCACGTGAACGCGCCCGAGGCACGCATGTACCTCTCGCGCCAGCTCTACGAGGAAGCGCTGCACGTGCAGTTCTACCTCACGCTGCTCGACACGTACGTGCCGGACCCCAACGAGCGGGCCACGGCCTTCGCGGCGATCGACACCATCCCGAGCATCCGCAAGAAGGCCGAGTTCTGCTTCAAGTGGATCGACTCGATTGGAGAGCTCGAGCGGCTGGAGACGCGGGAACAGCGGCGGAAGTTCCTGCTGAACCTCATCTGCTTCGCGGCCTGCATCGAGGGACTCTTCTTCTTCGCGGCGTTCGCCTACGTCTACTTCCTGCGCTCGAGGGGGCTGCTGCACGGACTGGCGGCGGGGACGAACTGGGTCTTTCGCGACGAGAGCGCGCACATGGCCTTCGCCTTCGAGGTGGTGAAGACGGTGCGCCGCGAGGATCCCGGCCTCTTCGACGCGGAGATGGAGCGCGAGGTTGCCGCCATGCTCGAGGAGGCGGTGGAGTGCGAGCTCCAGTTCGCCGAGGACCTGCTGGGGCTCGGCGTCGCGGGCCTCTCCGTGCGCGAGATGCGGCAGTACCTCGAGTTCGTCGCCGACCAACGGCTGGCGATGCTCGAGCTGCCCAAGCGCTACGGCGCGAAGAACCCGTTCGGCTTCATGGACCTGCAGGACGTGCAGGAGCTGGCGAACTTCTTCGAGCGCCGAGTCTCGGCCTACCAGGTCGGCGTCGAGGGCGAGGTCACCTTCGACGCAGCCTTCTGACGGCACGCGCGAATGAAAACGCCCGGGGGCCTCGAAGCGAGGCATCCCCGGGCGGGCTGGACCGGAAGACCGATCCGAGCGACTACTCCACCGTCACACTCTTGGCGAGGTTGCGCGGCTGATCCACGTCGTTCCCGCGCAGATCGGCCACGTGGTAGGCGAGCAGTTGCAGCGGGATGGTGGCCACCACCGGCGCGAGCAGCGCGCTGGCGGCGGGAATCCGGATGACGTGGTCCGCGAGCGAGGCCACGTGCGCGTCATCCTCGTCGATGATGGCGATGACCTTGCCACCGCGCGCCCGCACCTCCTCGATGTTGCCGATGATCTTCTCGTAGGCCACGTGCGGCTGCTTGGGCGCGATGATCACCACCGGCATCTTCTCGTCGATGAGCGCGATGGGGCCGTGCTTCATCTCGCCGCCAGCGTAGCCCTCGGCGTGGATGTACGAGATCTCCTTCAGCTTGAGCGCGCCCTCGAGCGCCACCGGGTGCATGGGGCCGCGGCCGAGGAAGAGGAAGTCCTGCGAGCTCATGAACTCACGCGCCACGCGCTTGACCGAGGCCTCGCACTTGAGCACGTCCTCGATCATCTTCGGGATTTCGGTGAGCAGCGTCAGGTGCTCCTGGGCCGCCTTGACGGTGAGCGTGCCGCGCATGCGCCCCAGCTTCACCGCGAGCAGGTAGAGCCCCACGAGCTGCGTGGTGAAGGCCTTGGTGGAGGCCACGCCAATCTCGGGGCCCGCGTTGGTGAGGATGGTGATGTCCGCCTCACGCGTCATGGCACTGCCGATGACGTTGCACAGGGCGAGCGCCGTGGCACCCCGCGCCTTGGCCTCCTTGAAGGCCGCCAGCGTGTCCGCCGTCTCGCCGGACTGGCTGATGGCGATGGCCAGGTGCGTGGACTCCACGATGGGGTCGCGGTAGCGGAACTCGCTGGCGAGCTCCACCTCCACGGGGATGCGGGCCAGGGACTCGATCATCGCCTTGCCGGCGATGCCCGAGTGCCACGAGGTGCCGCACGCCAGGATCGTCACCTTGGTGAGCGAGCGCACCTTCTCCGGGCTCAGGTTCCAGCCCTCGAAGTGCACGTCGCCCTCGGAGAGGAGCATGCGGCCGCGCAGCGTGTCCGCCACGGCGCGAGGCTGCTCCATGATCTCCTTGTGCATGAAGTGCTTGTGGCCGCCCTTCTCCGCCATCATCGGCGTCCAGTCGATGCGGCGGGTGGGCCGGTTCACCTTCTGGCCGGAGCGGTTGAAGATGTCCACGCCGGTGGCGGTGATGACGGCCAGGTCACCCTCCTCCATGTAGACGAAGTCGCGCGTGTGCTCGAGCAGCGCCGGCACATCGCTGGCCACGAAGTTCTGACCCTGGCCCAGACCGAGCACCATGGGCGAGGAGTCCTTGGTGCAGACAATCCGGTTCGGATCGCTGGTGGTCACCACCGCCAGGGCGTAGGTGCCCTTCACCTGGGTGATGGCCGCACGCACCGCCGCCGGCAGATCCAAGCCGCCCTTGAGCTCATCGGAGATGAGGTGGGCGAAGACCTCGGAGTCCGTCTCGGAGGAGAAGTGGTGCCCCTTGGCGCGTAGCTCCTCCTTGAGGGCCAGGTGGTTCTCGATGATGCCGTTGTGCACCACCGCCACACCGCCATAGGTGTGCGGATGGGCGTTCTCGTCCGAGGGACGCCCGTGCGTGGCCCAGCGCGTGTGGCCGATACCGATGGTGCCCTGGGGCGAATCGCTCTGAACCCGGTTCTCCAGGTTCTTCAGCTTGCCCGTGGCACGAACCACGTTGAGGACGTTGCGGTTCACCACCGCCACGCCCGCGGAGTCATACCCCCGGTACTCGAGCTTCTTCAGCCCTGACACCAGGATGGGCGCCGACTCCTTGTCCCCGACATACCCAACAATGCCGCACATGTTGTCCGTCCTCTCACGCCCGAGCCCCCGCAGGCAAATGCGGGAAGCAGGTCCACCTACACCGGGCGACACCTGTCGCCCGGACGACAAGCAAAAGGCGGGCCCACTAGCCCGCTGAGGCCTTGTCCGACTTGGAGGGGCCGGTTTCCGAGGACTTGGCCATGCGTGCCTTCTTCCTCTCCACCCAGCCTTCCATGTTGACCTGTGGCGTCCGAGACACGGCGAGGCTGCCCGGAGGCACATCTTTCGTCACCGTGGTGCCCGCGCCGACATAGGCACCGTCCCCGACCTTCACAGGGGCCACCAGCTGGGAGTCCGAGCCGATGAAGACGTTGTTGCCCAGCTCGGTGGTGTGCTTGTTCACGCCGTCGTAGTTGCAGGTGATGGTGCCCGCGCCCACGTTGACGCCGGAGCCGATCTTCGCATCGCCCAGGTAGGCGAGGTGGTTGGCCTTGGAGCCACGGCCGATGCGGGCCTTCTTCGTCTCCACGAAGTTGCCCAGGTGCACCTCCTCGGCGAGGTCCGTGCCGGGCCGCAACCGGGAGAAGGGCCCGAGGATGCAGCGCTCGCCCACCCGGGCCTCCTCCAGCACGGTGTACGGCTTCACGGTCGTCCCGTCGGCCACCGACGAGGCGTGCAGGACGCAGCCCTGTCCGATGGAGACGTTGCGGCCGACCACCGTGGCGCCCGAGAGCGTCACCATGGGGCCAATCTCCGTGTCCGCCCCGATGGCCACGCCCTCTTCGATGTACGCGGTGGCCGGGTCCGCCAGGGTGACGCCATCGCGCATGTGCTGGACGTTGATGCGCGCCTGGAGCTCCTTCGCGCGCGCCGCCAGCTCCACCCGGTCGTTCACGCCGGCCGTCTCGCCGAACTCGGCCTCGATAGCGGCCACCGGGCCCTGGGCCGCGGCCATCTCCACCAGGTCCGTCAGGTAGAACTCGCCCTGCGCGTTGGCGGGGCGGATGTTGGCCAGCGCCTTCCACAGGAAGGACGACTCCACCAGGTAGATGCCGGCGTTGCACTCGCGCACCTGACGCTGCTCGGGAGTGGCGTCCTTGTGCTCGACGATGCGCACCACCTTGCCCAGCTCGCGGATGATGCGGCCGTAGCCCGTCGGATCCGCCGGCACGGTGTACACCAGGGAGAGCACGCCCCCGCCCTTCTCATGCGCGGCGGCCAGCGCCGAGAGCGTCTCGCCGCGCACCAGCGGCACATCCCCGTAGAGGATGAGCACGCGCCCGTTGAAGTCCTTCAGCGCCCCTTCCGCCGAGCGCACCGCATCCGCCGTGCCCCGCTGATCCTTCTGGAGCGCGAAGCGCAGGGGCGCGGCGGGGAAGTGGGCACGGATGGAGCGCTCCACCTCCTCGGCCTGGTGGCCCACCACCGGCACCACGGGTGAGGCGCCCAGTTCCAGCGCTCGCATGAGGGGATAGGCACAGAGGGGCTTGCCGAGGATGGGGTGAAGGACCTTGGCCTTCTCCGACTTCATCCGCGTGCCCTTGCCCGCGCACAACACCACCGCCGCCAGAGGAGCTGTCATGGCGGCGATTACTAGGGACGCCCGCGCGGCCCGTCAACCACGAGCGGGCGAGCGCGTGGGCCGCATGCCCTCCGGGCGGGCCCTGACGGACACGGCCAACGTATTGCTCTGCACGGTGATACCGAACGTCGGTTTGAGGAAGACCGTCGTCACAGGGGCCTCCGCCGGGGTCGACGTCGGCTTCAATGTCGTCAGGTTGCTGGTCATGATCCCCCCGGCGTGACGGAGCGTCCTGCACAGGATGCCCTTGCCTGCGCCCCGGTCAAACTCCAGGCCGGGCATGATGGTGTCCGCCGGACACTTCTAGATGAGTAAACGGATTGGTGGCGAGTCCGGGCGGCCGCCGGGATACTCCAGAACCCTGACCCAGGGAAGTGTGAGTTGAGCGCCCGTAGGGAGGCCTTGCACGTGAAGACGGTAAAGATGCGGACTCACCGGAACTGGTGGGGCACGGCACTGGTGGCGTTGATGGTGGCGTGGCCCGCGTGGGCGGCGCGGCCCTACCGGGGCGGAGCGGTGGCCACGGCCCACCCGATGGCGAGCGAGGCCGCGCTGCGGATGCTTCAGAAGGGCGGCAACGCGACGGACGCGGCGGTGGCGGCGGCCTTCACACTGGCAGTGGTGGGGCCCTATCACTCGGGGATTGGGGGCGGCGGCTTCGCGCTGGTGCACGACACGAAGACGGGCGGGACGCAGGTGCTGGACTTCCGCGAGGTGGCGCCTAAGGGAGCCACGCGGGACATGTATTTGAAGGACGGCCAGGTGGTGCCGGGGCTGTCCACGGACGGCGCGACGAGCGTGGCGGTGCCCGGCGCGGTGGCCGGTTACCTGGAGCTGCTGGAGAAGCACGGGAAGCTGCCGCGCGCAGTGGTGCTGCAACCCGCCATCGAGGCCGCGCGTAACGGCTTCTGGGTGACGCCCAAGTACCAGGCGCTGGCCACCCTGCGGCGCGACTGCTTGCGGCAGGATCCGGAGGCCTCGCGCATCTTCCTCGCGAAGAACGAGCAGGGAGAGCCGGACGTGCCGCCCATCGGCTACCTCGTGCGCCAGCCGGAGCTGGCCCGGACGCTCCAGACGCTCGCGAAGAGCGGCGCCAAGCCCTTCTACTCGGGCCCCCTCGCCCAGGCGATGGTGGACACGGTGAAGGCCAGCGGCGGCACGCTCTCGCTGGAGGACCTGAAGGACTACAAGACGCGCGCCCATGAGCCGCTGGAGGGCAGCTACCGCGGCTACCGCATCCTCACCATGCCGCCCCCGAGCGCGGGAGGGCTCGCGGTGGTGCAGGTGCTCGGCGCGATGGAGCGGCTGCGCCCCAAGGGGCTGGACTACCGCAACCCCGAGGACCTCCACCTCTACGTCGAGGCGGTGCGCCGGGTATACGTGGACCGGGTGAAGTACCTGGGCGACCCGGCCTTCGTGAAGATTCCCATGGAGAGCCTCACCTCGCCCGGCTACATCGCGGATCTCGCGGGAAGCATCGACCCGAAGAAGGCCACGCCCAGCGCCTCGCTGCTGCCCCCGGTGGAGGGCGCCGGAGGCTCCACGCTCAAGAACCCGAACAACTCCTGGTACGACCCATCCAGCACACCGGAGAAGAAGAACACCACGCACATCTCCGTCATCGACAAGGACGGCAACGCGGTGGCCCTCACCACCACAGTGAACTACGCCTTCGGCTCATGCCTGGTGGCCAAGGGCACCGGCATCCTCCTCAACGACGAGATGGACGACTTCGCCGCGCGGCCCGGCGTGCCCAACGCCTACGGACTGGTGACGGGCGAGGCCAACTCCATCGCCCCGGGCAAGGTGCCGCTGTCCTCCATGTCCCCCACCCTCGTCTTCTCCAAGGACGACCCCAAGAAGGTGATGCTGGCCGTGGGCAGCCCGGGCGGTTCCACCATCCCCACCACCGTCATCCAGGTCATCTCCAACATGGTGGACTCCGGCATGGACGTGACACGCGCGGTGGGCGAGGGCCGGCTGCACCACCAGTACCTGCCGGATGAGCTCTGGGTGGACCGCTGGGGCCTGGAGCCCGCCACGCAGGCGGCGCTGGAGGCCAAGGGTCACAAGATTCGCAAGCAGGAGGCCTGGGGTGACGCCGAGGCCGTCTACAGCGACCCGAAGACGAACCTGCGCTACTCCGCGAGCGACCCGCGCAACGAAGGCGCCGCGCTGGGCCAGGACTGACGGACAGGACCGGAGCGCACCGTGCCCGAGAAGCTCCTCCATCTCTTCGACGCGCACCTCCACCCGGAGGCGCTCAGCGACCAGGACCTCGAGTCCATGCGCTTCTTCGGCGTGGAGCGCGCGCTGGTGGTGGCCCACCACCTCCCCGAGCCCACGCCCAAGGCGCTGCGCAAGCACTTCGACGACCTGGTGTACCGGCAGCTGCCGCGCCTGGAGAAGCTGGGCATCCGCGCCTGGGCCGCCCTGGGAGTGCACCCGCGCTGCATCCCCCGCCGCGGCCTGTCCGAGGTGCTCGCGAGCCTCCCCGACTACTTCCAGGGCGGACGCGTGGTGGCCCTGGGCGAGACGGGGCTGCACGCGGGCGGCATCGAGGAGGAGGAGGCCTTCCTCGAGCAGCTCGCGCTCGCGCGCCAGCTCAAGCTGAAGGTGGTGGTGCACACCCCCGTGCAGGACAAGGAGCGCCACACCCGGCGCATCCTCAACCTCATCCGCGAGTCCGGCGTGCATCCCTCGCGCGTGCTCGTGGACCACGCCAACGGGCGCACCGTGCGCAACATCCTCGGCTGTGGACACTGGGCGGGATTGACCCTGCACCCCGAAGCGCTGCGGGCCGAACGCGCTGTGGCTCTGGTTCGTCGGCTCGGCAGTGAACGGCTGGTGCTCAACTCGGATGCCGGCGATGGCGCCGGTGACATCCTGGGGCTCGCGCGCGTGGCCAACCTGATGGCCAAGGCAAAGCTCTCCGAGCGAGTGGTGAAGCGCGTGGCTTATGAGAACGCCGCGCGCTTCTACCGGCCCCGCTGACTAGTGAAGCGCGCTGGACTCCGACTCGGGATGCAGCGTCAGCCGCTGCGCCCCATCGTCCAGCTTCGCCTGCACCGGAATGCCCCGGTGCCGGTACTGCGCCAGCGAGTCCGCCACCTCGTTCAGCAACAACTGGTAGCGCTCATCCAGCTCTACTGCGATCAACATCATCGTCTCGCCCGCGTCCTGGACGCCCGGGCGGTACACCTGGCAGCGCTGGAACCGCGCCCAGCGGCCATTCGCCATTTTCACCAGCTCGCCGTCGTAAGCCATATGCGCAGTCCCCCTTTCGACATTTGATACAGCGAAGTCGGGAAGTGAATGGACGCACTCTAAGCACAAATTTTCCGCGCGTCACCCCCCCAGCTGAAAATTCGTGAAAGCGCCCTGATATTGGTCGTTTACCGGACGCTTCCCCTCGGAGCGGCCCATCACCCCAGCCGAGCGGGGTTCGTCCTGTAAATTTGCTGAACTGTTAACTTGTTGATTTCGCGTCCCCGCGCGTCAACCGGCTGCGTCATCGTCCCGGGCGTGCGGACCTGACACATCGGGCAGGCGCCCGCTCGGGGAGCACGAGCCGGTAGCACGAGGCCGCGCCATCCCTTAGATTGACGGGGATGAAGTTGCCTCTGTTGTTTCGACGCGATCGGACCGTCATCAAGCGCGCGGACGTGCAGGACCAGGCCGAGAAGGTGCTGGCCGAGTCCCTGCGCATGCTGAGCCAGGTGTGCACCAAGGTCGCGGACCTCATCGAGACCCAGCGGCTGGAGCGGGCCGGCTACTCGCACAACACCTACCTGCGGCGGCTGGACAACCCGCCGGGCGACGTGGAGCGGAAGAAGGAGTAGACCTCCGCTTCCGCATGGCTCATCCCGACGATTCACCCGTCTGCCTGGGCGCCGCTGCTGGCTGGCTGGCGCCTGGAAGCTCCACGCTCCCCCTACCAGCACTGAATGACGAGGAAGGGCCGCGCCTGCCCGAGGGGCTGCCACCCGTGGTGGATGCCCACGTGCACCTCTTCCCGGACGGCGTCTTCGAGGCGGTGTGGCGCTGGTTCGATCAGTACGGCTGGCCCATCCGCTACAAGCTGCACACCCCGCAGGTGGTGTCCTTCCTGCTGTCGCGAGGCGTGCACCGCGTGGTGGCGCTGCACTACGCGCACAAGCCGGGGATGGCGCGCTTCCTCAACGCCTACGTCGCCGAGGTGGCCCGGGCCGAGCCGCGCGTGCTGGGGCTGGCCACCGTGCTGCCGGGCGAAGAGGGCGCGGCGGAGATACTGGCCGAGGCCTTCGCCGCGGGACTCAAGGGCGTGAAGCTGCACTGCCACGTGCAATGCTTCGCCCCGGACGCCCCCGCGCTGCACGAGGTGTACGCCGCCTGTGCCCGGGCCGGGCGGCCGTTGGTGATGCACGCGGGCCGCGAGCCCGCCAGCCCCCAGTACAAGTGCGACGTGCATGCCCTCTGCTCGGCCGAGCGCGTGGAGCGGGTGCTCAAGGACCATCCCACCCTGAAGCTGTGCATTCCCCACCTGGGAGCGGACGAGTTCGACGCCTACGAGCGGCTGCTGGAGCGCTACGACAACCTCTGGCTGGACACCACCATGGCGGTGGCCGGCTACTTCCCCATTCCCCTCCCCCTCCGCCTGCTGCACGTGCGCCCCGAGCGAATCCTCTACGGCACGGACTTTCCCAACCTGCCCTACGCCTGGGACCGCGAGCTCAAGCAGCTGTTGGCCCTGAAGCTCGGGGACGAGGTGGAGGCAGGCATCCTGGGCCAGAACGCCCTGGGACTATTCGACGGGTGTTGAAAAGCTGGCAGACCCCTTCCGGAACGGAGAGGCCGTTCCCATCTTGCCCCCCATAGAATCTGCCTTCCCCACCGGAAGACGCTTTCGAGGCCCCGCCATGTCCTACATCCTGGTCGTCGATGACGACGCGAGCCACCGCACGCTCATCTGCGATGCCCTAGAGGAGATGGGCTACCGCACCGAGCAGGCCGCCAACGGCCGAGAGGCCCTCGACATCCTGGAGGGAGACATTCCCCAGGCGGTGCTGTTGGACCTGCGCATGCCAGTGATGAGCGGCTGGGGGCTGCTGGATGCGCTCAAGAAGATGCCGCGGGCGCGCGGGCTGCCCATCATCATCATCTCCGGCTACGGCTTCGAGTGGGAGGCCGAGCTGGTCGGCGCCGCCGGCTACATCTCCAAGCCGGTGGACCTGGACAAGGTCAGGATGACCGTACAGCGCATCATCGGCCCGCCGGAGGTGGCCATGGTGCACTGAACCTCTCACGCGAAGACGACGGTCTTGTTTCCGTGCAACAGGACCCGGTCCTCCAGGTGCCAGGCCACCGCGCGCGCCAACACAGTGCGCTCCACCCGGCGCCCGATGCGGACCAAATCCGCCACCGCATCCCGATGCCCCACCCGATGGACGTCCTGGTCGATGATCGGCCCGGCGTCGAGCTCGGCCGTCACGTAGTGAGCCGTGGCGCCGATGAGCTTCACCCCTCGGGCATGCGCCTGGGCGTAGGGGTTGGCGCCCACGAAGGCCGGCAGGAAGCTGTGGTGGATGTTGATGACCGGCCGGCCGAAGCGCTCGATGAAGTCCGCACTCAATATCTGCATGTAGCGGGCGAGGACGATGAGGTCCACCTGGTGGGCTTTCATGAGCTCGAGCACGGTCGCCTCGGCCTCGGCCTTGGTCGCCGCCGTGACGGGGACGTGGTGGTAGGGAACGCCGAAGGGAGCCACCACCTCGCGCGCATCCGGGTGATTGCTCACCACCAGGGGGATGTGCGCGGCCAGCTCGCCCTTCTTCCACAGCCACAGCAGCTCTTGCAGACAGTGGTCCTGCTTGGACACGAAAACGGCCATGCGCTTGACGCGTGCGGCGGGGGTGAGCTGCCACTGCATCCCGAAGCGCTCGGCCACCGGACGGAAGGCCTGCTCCAGCGCGGGGAGGCGCTCGCTCAGGCCCGGGAGATCGAACTCCAGCCGCATGAAGAAGCGCAGATCATCGGGCTCGGTGTGCTGATCCGAGTCGACCACGTTGGCCCCCTGCTCATAGAGGAGCTGGGACACGGCCGCCACGACACCGGGCCGGTCCGCGCAGGTGATGAGGAGCCGGGCGCGATCCGCGTTCGTCTGGGAGGGGGATTCCATGGGGGCCATCCTACGCCAGGGGCGGGCGCGCCGGAGACAACCCCTCGGCTATCAGGGGGATTGCCGGAGGGTGGCCGAGTCGGCTGAGATCCAGCCCGCACATGTCCCCCCCACCCACTGACCTGGCCGTCGACGCCCACGGGCTCGTGAAGCGTTTTGGCGACTTCACCGCGCTCAACGGCATGGAGCTGTCCATCCCCCGGGGCGCCTTCTACGCCTTCCTCGGCCCCAACGGTGCGGGCAAGTCCACCACCATCGCGCTGCTCACCGGCGTGTACGCGCCAGACGCCGGACGCATCTCGTTGCTGGGTGTGGACGCGGTGGCCAGGCCCCTGGAGGTCAAGCGCCACATCGGCGTGGTGCCCGAGGAGCTGAGCCTCTTCGAGCGGCTCACCGGGCGGCAGTACCTCACCTTCTGCGGACGGATGTACGGGCTGTCCGGGGACGAGGCGGCGGCACGGGCGACGGAGCTGCTCGAGCTCACCGAGCTGACCTACAAGGCCGGCGCGCTGGTGGCCGAGTACTCCAAGGGCATGCGGCGCCGCCTCGCAATTGCCGCCGCGCTCATCCACGCGCCGGAGCTCGTGCTGCTGGACGAGCCCTTCGAGGGCATCGACGTGCTGGCGGCGGGCGTCATCCGCGAGTTGCTGCGCGAGCTGAGCCGGCGCGGGGTGACGCTGCTGCTCACCACGCACGTGCTGGAGATCGCCGAGCGGCTGGCCACGCACGCGGGCGTCATCCGTGGCGGGAGGATGCTGGACCAGGGGACGGTGCGGCAGTTGATGGAGCGCTACGACGCTCCCTCACTGGAGGCCGTCTTCGAGAAGCTCATCTCCGTACCAGCCGCGCGCAACGCGAAGCTGTCCTTTTACGGGGACGCGCCGCCCGCCGAGGTGGTGTCGCTGCGCCGGGGGTCCGCGTGAACCGGCCAGCCGCGCCGGGCTTCTTCCGGCACCTGTGGCTGTTGTGGGGCCTGCGCCTGAGCATCGGGCTCAACCACGGGTCGGGGAAGAACCGGCTCCTGGCGGTGGGCGCCTTCCTCCTGTCGAGCGCTCCGGCCTGGGGCCTGGGCGTGACGTTCTACGGGCTGATGCGCCTGCGACCCATCGCCGAGAGCGACGTCTGGCCCTTCTTCATCCTCAACCTGCTGTGCTTCGTCACCTCGGCCGGGTGGGTGGCCTGGCCGCTGATGAACGCGGGCGTGGACGACCACTCGGAGCTGAGCCGCTACGCGCCCTTCCCCATCTCCCCCTTCCGGCTGCTCATCGCCTCTACCGTGGCGAGCCTCTTTGAGCCTCGCGCGCTCGTCTTCTACGCACCGCTGACGGGAGCGGCGCTCGGCTTCGCCTCGGTGCACCCGCTCCGCGTGCGGTGGTTCGCGGTGCTGCTCTACGTGCTGTTCGCGCTGCTCAACGCGGCCTGGAGCCGGGTGGGCCTGCACCTGGTGCTCAACGTGCTGCGTGAGAAGCGCAGCGCGGAGATCATCGGCGGCGGCTTCGTGCTCTTCCTGGTGGGCGCGTCCTTCATTCCTCCCATCGACACCTCGTGGCTCACCGCCGTGGGAGAGGGAGGCGTGGACAAGCTGGACATGACGCTCATCGTCGATGCGACGATCGCGCTCGGGCGGGTGCCTCCGGGCCTCTTCGGAGACGCGCTGCTGGAGCTCACCTACGGCTACCGGCGCAATGCCCTGATCAATGGCGTGGGCATGCTCTTCTTCACGCTGATGGGGCTGGGGATCGCCTATGCGCTGCTGTTGCGCTTCCACCGCAACGTGGGCCGCGCGGGCCCCTCGGTGAAGGAGTCCGGAGACAGCGACCCGTTCGCCCGGACGCGCACCCGGTACACCACGATGCTCGTGCGCGAGGCGCTGGACCTGTGGCGCAACCCACGCGCCCGCCTGCTCGCGTCCGTGCCCTTCGTGCTGGCCATCCTGCTGAAGCTGACCTCGGGACGCTCGCTCTTCGAGTACCTGCTGGGCGCGAGCGCCGATGCGTGGTTGATGGGCGGCCTGTGCATCTACGGCGCGGTGGTGATGGCCTCCACGTTCTCGCAGAACACGTTCGCCTATGACGGGCACGGACTGGCCCTGCTCATCGCCGCGCCCGTGGAGTTGGGCGACGTGCTGCGGGCCAAGAACGTGGTGCAGGGCGTGGCGGCGAGCGGCATGGCCTTGCTGATAGGACTCTTCTACCGGGTGTACTTCGGCAGGGGCTCGGCGCTGGACTTCCTGTGTGCCATGGCGGCCGTGGCGGCCGTCATTCCCGTGCTGCTCGCGGCGGGCAACTTCCTGTCCCTGTACTTCCCGGTGAAGTTCCACGCGAGCCTCAAGCGCCGGGACAAGCTGCCCCTCACCGCGTCCATGCTCGGCATCGTCGCGGCGAGCGTGGGGTGCGCCCCCTTCGCGTGGGCCTTGCGGTTCGCCGGGAAGAACGGGCCCGAAGGGCAGACGCTCGTGATGATCGCCCTGTGCGCGGCGCTCAATGTGGTCCTGTACCGCGCGCTGCTGCCTCTGGCCCTGCGGCTGCTCGACCAGCGGAGGGAGATTGTCCTACGGGCAGTCACGCGGGAGTGAGCCCTGGCATTCAAGGCCCTTGCCCCGGAGTGGAGGAGCTCTCCGGGCTGAACTCCTTCTCTTGCCGGATCAACTCCAGACTTCCTTTCATGTCTTCGTATTGAGTGTGCTCTGGCGAGACGGATTGAAAATGGCGCTCGGCCAGATCCAGCATGCGCCGCGCCACAGGCAGGTGCTCCGGGTGGAATTTCGCCCATCGAGCGAAGAGGATGGCCACATGGACTCGCCGCTCGACATTCGTATAGCCGAGTCTCTGGATACGACGAAGCGCGCGGCCGAAGTCCTTCCAGGGCGAGTTCGCTCCCCATGCGCCCAAAAAAATCTCTTCGGCGATACGGCGGCGCGTCTCCCGCCGCTCCCAGTCCGTCTTGTCCTGGGCGAGCAATCGTCGCTGGAGTGACAGGAACTCACGTTCATATTGCTCGAACGGGGCATCTCGCAGCGATACGTAGAGCTGAGCGATGGCCCTTGCCCCTTCCTTCCACCGCCGATGGAATGCCTCTTCGTCGTGCTCCTGGCTCATGGACAGGGCTTTCCATTGGCTTTGGGGGGCCAGACTCCCTTGTTCTGCATGCATACATCTCTACAGCCAACACACTGACTGTGTTTATACAAGGGGCCGTCAATACCTTCCACTGCAGTATCCAAGCAATTCGTGTACTTCTCGTCGCAAATCTTCTTGAACTCCTGCCATGTCAGCTCCGCCGTCTTGTCCTTCGAACCTTCCGGGGCCTTGTCCTTTGCTGGGGCTGATGTCTGCGGAGGTACAGGCGTCGAGGTCGTACTGACGGGAATGGGTACAATCGTCTCTTCCCCAGCCATAGCAGTGCAATACGCCGGGTTCTGCCGGCAGGCGCTCGAAGCGGAGTCCAGGCTCTGTGCGAATCGTCCCCCATGGGGCACAGTACCCTGCACCACTGGGAATGACCCACCAACACACGAGCACAAGACGACGAGCATCAGGCTCGAAATCTGGTTTTTCACGGTTTACAACTCTACAGCCGTGCGTCTGGCGCGTCAACCAACTCTGCCGGTCCCGCCCGACCTGAACCGAGCGCTGTTGCATGTACTCGATGTGTTCCGACCAGATAGGGTGCTCACGATACGGCAACTGACATGGACCCGACCTTCATCCGCACCGTGACCCTCCTGCGCGAGCAGGTACCGGACTTCAATCACTATCCGTTCAACCTGCCCGTGGTGCGCGACCTGGACACCCTGGAACTGCACCCACGCGTCACCTTCTTCGCGGGGGAGAATGGCAGCGGAAAATCCACGTTGCTCGAGGCCATCGCCGTGGCCGCGGGATTCAACCCCGAAGGAGGCACGCGAAGCTTCAACTTCGCCACCCGCAACTCCGAGTCCGAGTTGCACCGCTTCCTCCGGCTCGTCCGCGGCTATCGCCGCCATCGCACCGGATTCTTCCTGCGCGCGGAGAGCTACTTCAACGTGGGCACCGTCCTGGAGCAGATGCCCGACATTCTCCAGGACGCATACGGAGGCGTATCCCCGCACGACCAGTCGCACGGCGAGTCCTTCCTGATGCTCGTGCGCAACCGCTTCTGGGCCAATGGTCTCTACATCCTCGACGAGCCCGAGGCCGCCCTTTCACCCCAGCACCAACTCACCCTGTTGCGGCACATCGATGACCTGGCGCGCCGCAAGTCCTCGCAACTCATCATCGCCACGCACTCGCCCATCCTGCTCGCCTACCCGGACGCACGCATCTACTGGTTGTCCAAACAGGGTCTGGCCCCCATCGCCTACGAAGACACCGAGCACTACCGCCTCACCCGCGATTTCCTGCTCCATCGCGAGCGTTACCTGCGCGATCTGATGAGCGATGACGACGAAGATTGAGGCGAAATGGATTGTGCCGCCCCAATCCATGGCGAGCTGATCATCCTCCCACTGGGCCCAGGTCGGTCTCGAGCCCGGGCCCCCACTGGACGGCGGGCATGGCCTCCGCCTCAAGGCGGCGCTCTCACCCCTGCCCGGTCTCACCTCTTCGATAGCCTCCCGCCTCCGCCCCCTCCAGCGGAGGGGCTCTCCTGGACGCTCCACTCTTGCCCCCCTTCTTCTCGTCCCGGGGCGCGTAGAGGTCGATCTCCAGGGTCTTGAAGTAGGCGCTCTTGAATCGGGGCAGGAGCACTTCGAGCGCCTTGGCGGGATTGTCCGCGATGACTCGAGCCGTTGCCTTGACCATGTGGGACTCATCCGTGAAGAGCTCCACGAGAAGCTCCTGGACGCGCGGATGACAGAGTCCGTGGGGAAGCTCCTCCAGCAGCTTCACCCCTCCTGTGAGGGCTCGCGCAGCATCCGTCCACGGGCCCTGGAGTGCCAGCTTCGGCCGCCACAGCAGATACCCCTCCTTCCCGAGATCCTCGTCCCAGCCCAGTTCCGCGTCCACGGCGCCCTCCTCATCCCCGGCCGCCGGTTCCCCATCCCGGGCGCCCACCGCTGCCCACCTGAACTCTCCGGGCCGACCCGTCTCCAGTGTCGGACGGCCCCACTTCCACAAGCTCCACCCGCCCAGGCTCACGACCACGAGCATCCCGCCCAACGCCCCCAGCCATTTCCGGTCTCGCCTATCCATAGCGTTCTCAAGCGTCCTTTCTCGTAACCCGCCTCCAGCGGTCACCTCACGGACGATAACCCACTTCCCCGGTTTTGTGTACGGACCCATCCCCGCATGTCATCTCCTCATGGCGCGGCGCTCCGCCCAGGAAGGCGCCCGACGTCCTGCCGTCTCGTCCGGCCTCGCACGTACGTCGAGCGTTCCCGTTGACGGAGGGCATGACCTCTGCCGTAAGGTGGCGATTCCTACGGGAGGAGTCATGCGAACATCCACCCCCATCTGGGCCACCATCCTCGTGCTCAACATGCTGGCCAGGAGTGCCTCGGCCCAGATTCCCGCATCCGAGCTGACGCGCACGCTCACCGTTCCGGCTCCACCCGAGGACGATGCTCCCGCGCCCCCCATCTACGTCCGCAAGCTGATGGTAACGACGCTCCAGTTCGAGTTGCTCGTTCGTTCCGTCACGATCTCCGGACCCGGAGCGGAACACATCGCCGCCCAGCGGCTCGGTGAGGATGCCGTCGTCGTCCGCCCCGCGAAGAACCTGCCCTCCTGGCAGAGACCCACGCTCGAAGTCACGGCCGAGGATGGCGTGCGACACGTCTTTACTCTCGTCGTGGACCCCGACGAGCTGGACGTGGTGGTGCGCGTCCAACGTGGCCAATGCGTCACATCGGAAACAGGGGACCTCGACGCGGCCGCAGCGGAGCTGTTGCTCCGCGAGCCCGTGCGCACCATCCGCCAGCTGTCGTTCCGGCAGCTCTATGCATGGGCGCAAGTCGATGATGTGAAGATGAGGGTATGGGGGGCGCTCCCCATGTCTCGGCTGTCCGTCGTCAGCTTGAGTATCGAATCGAGCGGAACGCCCTTCCTATTCGATCGCGCTCACCTGGCAAATGCAGCCAGGCGCCTGAAGGTACTCGGCGCACGACCCGACGCAGAGGGCAACATCCAGCTCGTCGTCAGCCGCCCTCCGGGAGAAGCCGACGGCACCGCCTACTCACTGACAGTGACGGAAAAGGGCGGGCTGCGCCAGCTCATCGCCGAGAACGTGGTGCCATGGCCCGCACCACAGGCCTCAACGCCGAGTGAGCCATTCACGCTTGAAGAGGGAGCCAAAGCTGATCCAGATGGTGGGACCCGGAGTGGGAAACTCTCCCGGACGCAAGTCCTGGAGCGCCGCTAGGCGCCGCGGATCATCATTGAGAACGCCAACGCCCTTGTGTGAGCCGGGCCCCCATCGCTCCAGGCCCGGTTCCTTTCCCCACACGTCATAACCGACGGCACAGACAGGCAGCTCGCGGCCATCCGCCAACACCAGACGATTGAAGTGAATCGACATGCGGTTGCCGTACACCTTCCCACGACCGTACAGCTTCGACCCCTTCATGCGGCGTCCCACATCGGAGCGGGAAAAGTCGGGTCCCAGGTGCAGTCCCTCCCAGTGTGCAACCAAAGGCCCCTCCTTCATGAAGGCCGGAGTCTCGTTGCGCCTCCCCGGCTCCAATTGCACCTCCACGTCATATGGCTCGCCCGTGCCCAGCCCCAGCGCCTCGATGGCCACCCGCGCTTCCTTCGGGCAGTCCTCCAGCCACTCCGTATCCACCTGACGCACCTGCACCGCAGCGCATGCGCTCGCCGACAGGCCGATGCACAGCGTCAGCAGCTTCATCTTCACACTCACCTCCGCCGTCGGCGGATTACTGCTCTTGAACGACACGGGCTTGTTTCCTTTCTCCTCGTCCCGAGGCCCGTAGAGGTCGATCTCCGGGCGATTGAAGTAGTTGTTCTCGAACTTCAGTCGGTCCTTGAGCATCCTGGGTCTTTCCAGGATGGCCCAGGCATCTCCCCTCCCCATGTGTGACTGCTTGTGGAGGTCCATCCAGAGCCAAAAGATGCCCGGCTCGTAGAGCCCATGGGGCATTTCCTCCAGGAACTTCACGCCCCCCGCGAACGACCGCCGTCCGTCCCTCCATGGACCCCACAGCCTCAGCTTCGGGCCCCACACCAGGCTGCCCTCCTTCCAGAGAACCTCATCCTCATCATCCCAGCTCACGCCCTCCCAGGTCCGCGCTGCGTCGCCCGCGACCTCCGCTTCCTCCGCCCAGCCTTCATCCAGGGCCTCCGGTGCGTCCACCTCTTCCCGAGGCCATCCTACCGGGCGCCCCCGTTCGGGCCTGTCATCCTCTCGAAGGAACCGCTCGAGGCCTACGCCCATGAGCACCCCTCCCAACATCAACAGCACTCCCATCCGGAGACGCGCGGCCATCAAGCCCAACCTCCCTTCCGGCAGATATTACTCCCGAGGTTCCCTCGCGCAGCATAACCCACCTCGTCGCTCTCCTGTCGAGACCTGCTCTCGGATGTCTCCTCGCCGGCCGACTCCCAGGGCCGTCACCCGGAGCCTGCCCGGGCCGCCCCCCGTGCTAGAAATCCCCCCCATGCCCATCGCCGAACTCAACCATCAAGGTCTCTATTTCGAGGACTCCGGCGGCTCCGGTCCCGCCGTCATCCTCGGTCATGGCTTCCTCATGGACGGCCGCATGTTCGACGCGCAGGTGCAGGTGCTCGCCCCCGAGTTCCGCGTCATCCGCTGGGACGCTCGCGGCCTCGGCCGCACCCGCTGGGACGGCAAGCCCTTCAACCTCTATGACTCGGCCGCCGATTGCATCGCCCTGCTCGACCGCCTCGGCATCCAGAAAGCCATCGTCGGTGGCATGTCCCAGGGCGGCTACTGCGCCCTCCGCATCGCCATCCGCTACCCCGAGCGCGTTCGCGCCCTCGTCCTCATGAGCACCCGCGGCACCATCGACGAGGACGAGGTCCGCGCCGGCTACCGCCAGGTGCGCGACCTGTATGGCACCCCGGGCGCCACCGAGAACATCCTCCAGAGCCTCGCCGGCGGCATCATCGGCGATCCGCGCTTCTACTCGCCCTGGCTCGAGCGCTGGCGCCAGACGCCCAAGGACCACTTCGTCGCCGCCATGAACAACCTCATCGACCGCGATGACATCCGGAACCGGTTGGGCGACATCCGCTGTCCGGCCATCGTGTTCCACGGCACCGACGACACCGGCATTCCCCACTCCGAGGGCGAGTTCCTCCACAAAACCCTCCCCGGCAGCCAGCGCTTCGTCTCCGTCCCTGGCGCCGCCCACGCGGCCAACCTCACACATCCCGAGGTCGTCAACCCTCCGCTCGTGGAGTTCCTGCGCACCCTCGGATAGAGGGGGGCCGACCTGTTCTTGTATTGTGGCCGACACCTTTCAGATAAAGCCTTGCAAACGGCTCGGGGCAACTCGTGCCGTCTTGGCTCGAATCAAAGCCATTCGGATATACGCTTCCGGTGAAGTCTGTTAAACCCATATGCATGGAACGGGTTCTCGGACCGACGGAGCAAGTCTTCTACAAGGTGCGGCGGCTGCGCCCCTTCAACGTTGCCCTCACCGCCAGGGTTTCGGGTCAGGTGACCGAGGCCCAGGTTCGCGAGGCGCTTCCCGCGTTGCAGCGCAGACACCCCCTCCTCCAGGCCAACATTCTCGATGAATCTCCTCCTCGCTTCTCACGTGCCTCCGTCCCCGAGCTTCCGCTCCAGGTGGTACCTCGCGAGCGCGAGGATTCCTGGCGCGAGCAGGTGGACCAGCAGATCAACCTCCCCTTCGACGCCTCTCGCGGGCCCCTCGCGCGATTCGTTCTCGTCCGGGGTGATTCCCATTCGGAGCTGATCTGCGGATATGACCATCTGATTGGTGATGCCTTGTCGGGCTGCTTCGTCCTGAGGGATCTCCTGCGTGCCATGGTGCCGGGAGGCGAGCGTCCGACGGCGCTCCAGGCGCGGCCGGCCTACGAGGATTTGATTGGTCCCCCTCTCATGGGGACCCGGTTGCTCAATGCGGTGGTCTCCCGGAGCTCGTCCACGCTCCTGCGAGTGTCACCAGCGCTCAACCGGCTCTCGGCCCGGCTCGACTCCCATTCTTCCCTGGAGACCCCCGCCGAGAAGGTCCGCTCGGGCTTCGCCCACCGCCGTCTGACCCCCGACCAGACGGAGCGGCTGTTGCATCTCTGCCGCGAGCAGAAATCCTCCCTGCACGGGCTGCTGGGCGCCGCGCTGCTGTTGGCGCGCGCCGAGTCCCTGTCCGCGAACAAGGCCTCGGTCGTCACCCTCACCTCCGCCCTGGATGCCCGGGAGCGCTTCGGCGTGGGCGAGGACTTCGGCCTGTTCACCACCGGCAAGACGCATCTGATGCGCGTGCGGAGACGAGAGGACATCTGGGGCCTGTCACGCCGGCTCCGTGCCCCCCTCGTCGCCGCGCGCCAGAAAGCCAGTCACCTGCGCTTGTTCCGCTCGGCGATCGAGATGTCCTCGCGCACGGTGGATCTGGCGGCCCAGCCATGGATGCAGCGCTGCACCCGGCTCGGACTGGATTCCATGCTCGGATTGAGCAACCTGGGCCGGCTGAACCTGGACGACCGCTATGGCGACCTGAAGCTCGAGGGCGTCATCTTCTCGGGCTCGGTGGCGTCTCATTTCGACATCGTCCTGGCGGCGGTCACCTTCGCCCAGCACCTGGACATCAGCTTCCTCTACAACCCACCCCTGATGCGCCCGGAGCTGGCCGAGCGCATCGCCTCGCGCACCTGCGAGGTGCTCGCGGAGACGGCGCGTTAGCGCCTCACTCGGGATGGATGTTGTACAACCGCCGCACGTCCTCGAGCGGCAGCTCCATGACCTTCCAGGGATCCCAATCGCCGAAGAGATCCACCTTCATGACGCTGCCCCGCTCCAGGGCCCGCTGAAGGCGCGCAATGGGGATGAGCTGGACCAGCAGGCGCACGGGGACGACGCTCTTGTGCCGCGAGGGGTCGTAGTTGCGTGCATGGGGACTGAACATGAAGCCGAGGCTGAACGTGGTGGTCAGCATCTCGCCCCAGATGCTGATGTCGTAGCCAGACAGCATGTGAACGAAGTCGTGCACCGTGGAGTGCACCGGCAGGGCCCGAGGGTGGCCCGGCATGGAGATGCCCCGGGACTGACAGTAGTTCCAGAACTCGCGCCCGAAGGTGCCCTCGGGCAGATGCTCCAGACGTTTGAAACGCTCGCCCAGGTCCGGTTGCTCGTTGCGATCGCGCAGCCGGTCGTAGAGGTTCCAATACCATTCGCCCCGGGGAAGGCCCACCAGGCCGGTGAAGTATTCGATGTAGGCCGCGGCCAGGAAGCCTTGCAGGCCCAGGACCAGCCATAACTTGTTGCGGGCCTCGTCCGAGAGGGAGCGCTCGCGGGCCACTGTGTCTGTCTGGCGCTTGGGGAGGAACGCGTCGGTCACGATTCGCATGCGGTTACCTGTGCGCGGTAGTCGGTTCGAGCGGCTTCCGGGAGCACGCCCTGCGCGCGCAGGAAGCTGTAGGGATCCCGGGGATCATCCGCCAGGGACTCCAACTGCAACATCCGGCCGATGCCCAGGTTCTGCGCGTGCGTCAGCAGCACCTCGAGCACGACCTGGTCCTCCAGGGCGAAGCCGGTGGAGTCGAACACCGTGGGGCGCCCCTGGTGCCGCCGTCCCAGCTCCGGGGTGCGGGCCAGGTCGAAGAGGGAGGGGCCGATGTCCCCGGGCTGCAATTGCTGGCACTCGCCCTCCACCAGGGCCTGGGGCAGGTAGTCCGGGCAGACGAGGGCGCGGAGCAGGAAGTCCCGGGGCAGCTCCGTCTTGCCCGGCAGGTCCGAGCCCACGGCGTTGATGTGGACGTGGGGCTTGAGGTGCGTGCCGGAGATGACCGGTCCCGCGCCCACCTCCACGGAGGTGGCGGTGCAGAGGATGTCCGCCTCGCGCTCCACCTGCTCCAGCGGGACGGCTTCCACCGGCAGGCCGAGGAAGTCCACGCGCCGGGCAAAGTCATGTGCCGTCTCGGGGCGCCGGTCGTAGACCACCACGCGCTCGAGGGAAAAGAGGCGGGAGAGCGCGTGGGTCTGGGTCACGGCCTGGGCGCCGCACCCCACCAACCCCAGCACCCGGCTGTCCGGACGGGCCAGGATGCGGCTCG
Organism: Vitiosangium sp. GDMCC 1.1324; assembly: GCF_003044305.1. GTDB lineage: Bacteria > Myxococcota > Myxococcia > Myxococcales > Myxococcaceae > Archangium. The sequence continues at coordinate 31,274 of NZ_PZOX01000003.1, forward strand.
CCACGGCGGAGGCCGCGCCCGTGCGCAGGGCCGTGGGAAAGGTGCCATCGCACAGGGCACGCAGATGCCCCGTGGTCACGTCATACAGGCTGATGGTGGAGAGGATGGTGGGCAGGCCCACGCCCTCCACATTGGCCGGGTTGTAGCCCACCAGTTTGACCACCGCCTGGCGGCCCACCTCCATCACCGGCATCCACTCGAGCACGCCCGGATGCGGATGCTGGTACTGGAAGCCATCGCGCTTGCGCAGCTCCGTGTGCGAGGGGTCGAAGCGCGCCAGGGTGCGCTCCAGCGCGGCGATCGTCTCGTCCAGCAGGACATGCAAGCCCACGGAGGCCACGAGCCGCCGCATCTCCTGTTCCCCCAGCACCCTTGTGTTCAACATGGCCGCTTTCCTCGCTCCCGCTACTTCTTGGGGTGGGCGAAATCGATCTTCAGGGTCCCCTTCACCAGGACCGCGTCCACGGCCTGCAGCGGCACGACCGAGCGAGGCAGCATGATGTGCCGACGGAAGCTCCCCACGCGCACGATGAGATCATCCCCCTGCCGGTCGAGGACGATCTCCTCGCGGCCGGCGCCCGGCATGCGGATGCTCAACCCGTAGCGTCCTCCCTGCTTCTTGGTGAACTGGTAGGGCGGCGAATGGACGTAGCGCTCGGTGGGGTCTCCACCCTGGAAGAGCTTGTCGGCGAGCGCTTCCAGCCGTTCCAGGCCGACGACCTCCTGCTCGAACAGCGGCAACCGGGCCACCGGCAGGGGCTCGAAGTAGTCCTTGATCTGCTCGACGTAGGCGGTCTGCGCCTGGTTCCACTGCTCCAGGTGCCGGATCGCCGGAAGGATGCGGTTGACCACGACCTGGTCCACCGTCATGCCGTACATGTTGAAGTAGAGGTAGGCGCGCTGGGTCTCGCGCATCACCATCTTCTCCGCGCTGGAGACCAGACGCACCGTGGTGTGGTTCGCGTCGGTGAGCAGCGCCTCGATGCCCTGGATCTGCCCGAACAGACGCTCGAGCGCCGCGAAGTAGGTGTCCTCCGGCAGATCGTAATTGGTGAGCTTGGTGGCCAGCGGCCGCGCGAGCTTCACCAGCGTACGGTCCACGTTGAAGCGCCGCCGGATGTACCACTGCAACGTGCTGGTGATGTTCACGAACCGCAAGGACTCGCCCGTGGGGGGACAGTCCACGACGATGAAGTCGTAGCGTCCCTCCTTCACGTACTTGTTCAGGTACATGAGCGAGATGACGTCCTCGGTGCCCGGGAGGATGGCCGCTTCCTCGGCCACCATGTCGGAGACGCCCGAGGAAGACAGGAGGACAGACATATAGTCGTAGACCTCGCTCCACTGGCGCCGCAGCTCGTGCTGGATGTCTATCTCCTGCACCTCCAGATTGGGCGCGACCTCGTGGGGCAGCCCTTCGTTGAAGTCGAAGAGCTTGCGGTCGAGATCGAAGCTGTCCGACAAGCTGTGCGCGATGTCGAAAGACATGACCAGCGTGCGGTAGCCCTGCTTCGCGGCAGCCACGGCGGTGGCCGCCGAGACAGTTGTCTTTCCAACACCGCCCTTGCCTGAAATCAGAATGACTCTTGTCATGGGCCCCCGTCAGTCCAATCCGGTCCGGCGCGGAACCCTAACAGTGGACTTCACTGGCAGCAAGACCCATACACACCAAAAGCATTGACTCGCTCGGCGCTCGCGTCCTAGAAAATACACTGTCAAAGCCGCGATTGATACGACCCCATAGTCCGTAGGTGATGTCCTCCGTGGGACGCGTCCAGACGGCTCGAGAATCAAGCACTCGTGGTGGGGGGTTCCGGGTGATGGTCGAATCGGTGGTGAAGCAGTCCTTGGAGTCACTGCGGGCCAAGGGAATTCCCGCGGCGGATGAATCCCTGCCCGAGGTGCGGCCCGGCGGCGGTGATGTCTGGGTTTTGTCCGCTGCTCAACAAAGAATGTGGTTCCTGGAGCAGCTCGAGCCGGGAAATGCCTCGCAGCATCTGCTCCAGGCGTGGCGCGTGCGAGGTTCTATTGAGCCAGGATTGTTACAACGGGCCGTGGACGCGCTCTTCTGGCGTCACGAGGCGTTGCGGCTGGTCATCCTCCCGGGCGCGGCCGGGCCCCAGCAACGGCTCGGAGAGGCCCGCTCACTGGTGTTGACATCGAGTGACCTGTCGGCGGCGGCCCACCCGCGGGAGGCCCTGGCGGAGCTGGTGCGCCAGGACGCCCGCGAGCCCTTCCAGATGGAGCGAGGACCCCTGCTGCGTCTGAGGTTGGCGCGGCTCGCGCCGGATGAGCATGCTTTAGTGTTGACCATTCATCACATCCTTTCGGATGGAGCCTGGACCGGCGAGGTTTTCCTGCAGGAATTGGCGAGCCTGTATGACCAGCTCGTGAAGGGCGAGGCTCCCCAGCTGCCCCCCCTGCCCGTGCAGTATGGCGATTATGTGAACTGGGCGGAGCGGCATGTGATGCCCGGGCCCGCCGAGGAGGACGCGTGGCGGCGGCGGCTGGCGGGAGTCCCCTCCGTGTTGGAGTTACCCGCGGATGCGCCCCGGCCGCCCCGACAGACATTCCGCGCGGGCCGCGTCGACGTGACGGTGCCCCCCTCCCTGCAGCAGACGCTCGAGGCGCTGGCGGCACGGGAAGGGGTGACGCTCTTCTCCCTGCTGCTCACGGCCTTCACCACGTTGCTGCATCGCCACTCGCGCCAGGAGGAGCTGGTGGTGGGCTGGCCCGCGCCCCTGCGCTTCCGCCCCGAATTGCAGGGGCTCATCGGCTACTTCGGCAATCCCGTTGCGCTGCGCTCCCGGCTGGAGCCCCGGACGCGGGGCCTGGACGCGGCCCGGCGGATGGACCAGGAGGTCCGCGAGGCCAATGCCCTGGCCACCCTCCCCTTCGAGCGGCTGGTCACGCTGCTGGGCGTGGAGAGGGATCCGAGCCGCCATCCGCTCTACCAGGTCATGTTCGAGCTGCTGCCCGCCCAGCCCACCCGCCGCGCGGGAGGCTGTACCTTCTCGCCCCTGGACGTGTTCTCCGGGCTGGTGGCGTACGACGCCACCCTGCTGCTGGAGCCTCGGGACGGCGGGCTGGTGGGCGCGCTGGACTTCAACGCGGATCTGTTCGGCCGGGCGCGCATGGAGCGTCTGGGCGCCCAGTACCTCCACCTGTTGGAGTACCTCGCCGCCGAGCCCCAGGCGCCGCTCTCCGGATTGCCGTTGCTCTCGCCCCAGGAGGAGCGGACCCTGCTCGAGGAGACGGCCCTCGGTCCGGCCGTGGAGGGCTCGCAGGTGGCGGCGCTCGAGCGCTTCGAGCAGCAGGTGCGGCGCACTCCCCACGCCCCGGCGCTCGGCTTCGGGCCGAAGGTGCTCTCCTACGACGCGCTCAACCGCCAGGCCAACCAGCTCGCTCATGCCCTGCGGCGCATGGGCGTGGGCCCCGACACGCTCGTGGCCCTGTGCGTGGAGCGCTCGTTGGAATTGCCGATGGCGTTGCTCGCCATCTGGAAGGCGGGCGGTGGCTTCCTCCCGCTGGATGTGAACAATCCCCGGGAACGGCTCGCCTTCCTGCTGGCCGACGCGGGGGTCCGCGTGGTGCTCACCCAGGAGCACCTGCTCTCGCGCCTCCCCGTCACGGACGCCGCGGTGCTGTGCGTGGACCGCGACGCGGAGCGGATCGCCCGCGAGCCCGAGGAAAATCCCGCGCACGGCGCCGGGTTGGATCATCTGGCCTACGTCATCCACACCTCGGGCTCCACGGGCACGCCCAAGGGGATCGCCATGATGCACCGCTGTCTGGCCAATCTGGTGGCCTGGCAGCTCACCCACCCCCGGCTGGGTGGCGTGTCGCGCACGCTCCAGTTCGCCTCGCTCAACTTCGACATCTGCTACCAGGAGCTCTTCACCACCTGGGCCGTGGGCGGCACGGTGCTCATGGTGACGGAGGAGGTGCGCCGGGACGCGGCGCGTCTGCTGGACGTGCTGGAGCAGGAGCAGGTCTCCCGGCTGTACCTGCCCTTCATCGCCCTGCAACAGTTGGCCCGTGTGGCGGACGAGCGAGGCGCCGCCCCCCGTTCCCTGCGCCAGCTCATCACCGCCGGGGAGCAGTTGCAGGCCACGCCCGAGTTGCAGCGCCTGCTCGCGCGCATGCCGGAGTGCTCGCTGCACAACCAGTACGGCCCCTCCGAGTGCCACGTGGTGACGAGCCATGATCTGGCGCGAGAGCCCTCGGCCTGGCCCCGGCTGCCGCCCATTGGAAGGCCCTTGGGAAACCTGCGCCTGCTGCTGTTGGACGGGAGCGGACGGCCCGTGCCCCAGGGCGTACCCGGAGAGGTCTTCCTGGGTGGCCCCGCCCTGGCGCGCGGCTATCTCGGCCGCCCCGCCCAGACGGCCGAGCGGTTCGTTCCCCATCCCTTCGAGCCCGGCGCCCGGCTCTACCGCACCGGAGACCTGGCGCGGCTGCGCGAGGACGGAGAGCTCGAGTTCCTTCAACGCGTGGACGCACAGGTGAAAATCCGCGGATACCGGATCGAACCGGGAGAGATCGAGGTGGCGCTCAGCGAGCACCCCGCCGTCGAGCAGGCCCATGTGCGGCCCTACCTGGATTCCACCGGCGAGCGGCGGCTGGTGGCCTATGTGGCGGCTCGGCTGGACGCTCCCGCGGCGGAGGTCACCGAGGCCGAGCACGTGGGCCGCTGGCGCTCCGTCTGGGACGAGACCTACCGGAGCTCGGCGCGCGCCGAGGGGACGTTCGACCTCGCCGGCTGGAACGACAGCGTCCGGGGTGAGCCCCTGTCCCCCGAGGAGATGCGCGAGTGGGTGGAGTCCACGGTGGCCCGGGTGCGCGCGCTCGAGCCCAGGCGCGTGTTGGAGATCGGCTGCGGTTCCGGACTGCTGCTCCACCGGCTGGCTCCCGAGTGCGAGCTGTACTGGGGCACGGATCTCTCGGACGTCACCATCCGCCGGCTGGAAGAGCAGCTCCGGGCCGGTCCGCCCGCGCTCGCGCAACGGGTCCGATTGGAGACGCGGCCAGCCGAGGACTTCTCCGGATTGTCCGAGGCGGCTTTCGACACCGTCGTCCTCAACTCGGTGACGCAGTTGTTTCCCAGCGTGGACTACCTGCTGCGCGTCATCCAGGGCGCCCTGCGGCTGTTGCGCCCGGGCGGGAGCCTGTTCGTCGGTGACGTGCAGAACCTGCGGCTCTTCGAGCTGTTCCACTTCTCGGTGGTCCTGGCCCAGTCCCCGGCCGAGCTGGACGCGGCCCCACTGCTCGGGCGCGTGCATCAACGGATGTTGCTCGATGAGCGTCTGTACGTGGACCCCGCCTTCTTCCCGGCCCTGGTGGGCCAGGTGCCCTCGCTCGGCGCCGTGGACGTGCGGCTCAAGCGTGGCAGCGGCGGCAACGAGATGAACTGCTTCCGCTACGACGTGGTGCTGCGGCGCTCGCCCGTGGCCGAGGCCCCCGCATCCGAAGTGCCCACGCTGGAGTGGGAGCGGGACGGACTGTCCCTGGAGCGCGTGCGGCGCATGCTGGAGGAGCGGCCCTCGGGGTTGCTCCTGCGCCAGGTGCCCAATGCCCGCACGGCCGAGGACGCGGCACGCCTTGCGCTCCTGCGCTACCGAGGCTCGCCCCTCACCGTGGGCCGGTTGATGGCGCTGCCCGCGGTGGCGTCCTGTGAGCCGGAGGCGCTGTGCCGCCTGGCGGAGTCCCTGGGCTATGGGTGTCAGCTCGACTGGAGCCCCGAGGCGGAGGACGGTCGCTTCGACGCGCTGCTGCACCTCGGCTGGGTCCGGTGGACGCATCCGCCACGGCCAACCCGGCCCTGGCGCGACTACGCCAACCCCCCGCTGCTGGCGAGCCAGCGCCGGGAGCTCCTCGGCGGCCTGCGTGCCCAGCTCGAGCGCACGCTGCCTGAGTACATGGTGCCCTCCTCGTTCGTGCTGCTCCCCGAGCTGCCGCGCAAGCCCACCGGAAAGCTGGACGTGGCGGCCCTGCCTCTCCCGGAGCCCACCCAGGCCGAGCACGCGGCGAGCCATCTCGCGCCGCGCACCCCCACCGAGCGCAAGCTCGCCGAGCTCTGGCGGCGCGTGCTCGGGGTGCAACGCGTGGGGGCGCACGATGACTTCTTCCAGCTCGGGGGCCATTCGCTGCTCGCCACCCGTCTGCTGTCGCTCATCCGGAGCGAGCTGGGCCTGGAGCTGCCCCTGCGGGTGCTCTTCGAGCAGTCCACCCTGGCCACCATGGCGGGCTGCATGGACGCGCGCGGCTGGTCCACCCAACAACCCTCATCCGCCCAGGCGACCGAGGAGGGCGAGATTTGACCCCGGGAGAATTGCTCGCACACGCCTCGGGGCTGGGCGTGAGGCTGTGGGTGGAGAACGGACGGCTGCGGTTCCAGGCGCCCACCGGAGTGATGACCTCCGAGTTGCAGTCCCGGCTGGCCGCCTCGCGCGGCGAGTTGATCTCCCTGCTGCAACAACTCCAGGGCCCCCAGACGGCCTCGGCCCCCATGGCCCGGGTATCGCGTGAGGGTCCGCTGGCGCTCTCCTTCGCCCAGCAGCGGCTGTGGTTCCAGGAGCAGTTGCACCCCGAGGCTCCCGCCAACAACCTGACGGGCGCGGTCCTGCTCTCGGGCCCGCTCGAGGTCGCCGCGATGGGCGAGGCCCTGGCGGCGTTGGTGGCGCGGCACGAGTCGCTGCGGACCACCCTGGGAGCGGCCAATGGCGTTCCCCATCAGCTCGTGGGCGCCCCCTGGCGGCCCCCAGTCGAGCCCGAGGCGCTTCCAGGCCCGTCCGCCGACGAGCGGCTGGAACAGGCGCGTCAGGTGGCCCGGGACGAGTCCGCGCGCCGCTTCGACCTCGGGCGCGAGCCTCCCCTGCGCGTGCGCCTGCTGCGTCTGGACTCCCAACGCTTCGTGCTCGTGCTCAGCCTGCACCACATCGCCGCGGATGGTGTGGGCCTGCAGGTGCTCGAACATGACCTGGCGGTGCTCTATCGCGCGGCGCGCTCGGGCACCTCGTCCCCGTTGCCCCCGCTGCCCGTGCAGGTGGCCGACTTCGCCGCGTGGCAGCGGCAGTGGGTGGAAGGCCCCGAGTACCCCGCCCAGCTTGGCTACTGGAAGCGCCAGCTCGCGGGGCTCTCTCCGGTGGAGCTGCCCACGGATCTTCCCCGGCAGCGCGCCTCGTCGATGCGCGGCGCGGAGGTGCGCCTGCCCCTGCTCTCCGGTCCCCAGGCCCGACGGCTGCGTGCGCTCGGCCATGACGAGGGCGCCACGTCCTATATGGTGCTGCTCGCCGCCCTGGGCGTGCTCCTGCGGCGCTGGACCCGGCAGGAGGACCTCGTCATCGGCGGCGCCGCCGCCAACCGCCACCGCCCGGGACTGGAGGGCATCCTCGGTTTCTTCATCAACGTGCTCCTGCTCCGCGTGGACGTGGGCGGCAACCCGCGCTTCCGCGAGCTGGTGCGGCGTGTCCGCCAGGTCTGCGTGGAGGCCTACTCCCACCAGGACCTTCCCTTCGACCGGCTCGTCGACGTGCTCCAGCCCGGCCGCGAGCGCGGGGACAGTCCGTTCTACCGCGTGGCGCTCGCCGTCAGCGACACCCCGTGGATGCCGGGCCATGGCTTGAAGCTGGAGGGGCTCGAGTCCCAGCCCCTCGACTTCCCCCGGGGCGTGTTGGATCTGGAGCTGCACCTCTGGGTCTACGACACCGAGGATGGGATGACGGGCCGGCTCGAGTACGCCGTGGACCTGTACTCGGAAGCCACCGCCCGGCGACTGCTGGAGGGCTTCCGCCAGGTGCTGGAGGCCGTGGTGGAGGCCCCGGATCGTCCCATCAACGCGCTGTCCGTGCTCGGCGAGCGTGAGCGCGAGCTCCAATTGTTCGCGTGGAATCGCACCGAGCGGACCTATCCCCGCGAGGCCACCGTCCACGCCCTGTTCGAGGAGCGCGCCCGGCGATGCGCCCAGGCTCCCGCGGTGCGCTACGGCGACCGGACGTTGACGTATGAGGAGTTGGAGACACGCGCCCACCGGCTCGCCCGGGGACTCGCCGCGCGAGGCGTGCGCCGGGGGGACCTCGTGGCCCTGCGCCTGGAGCGCTCGCCGGAGCTCATCGTCTCCATGCTGGCCGTGCTCAAGGCTGGCGCGGCCTACGTGCCGCTCGATCCCGCCTACCCCGTTCCGCGCCAGGAATTCATGCTCCGCGACTGCGGTGCGCGCCTGCTGCTGCACCTCGGGCCCCTGCCGTTCACTCCCTCCTGCTCCACGCTGGACCTGGGGGTCTGGGACTCCTCGTCCGACGTCCCCGGCGCCGCCGTGCTCCCCGAGGGCTCCGCGGACGATCTCACCTACGTCATCTACACGTCCGGCTCCACGGGACAGCCCAAGGGTGTCGCCGTCTCCCACCGCGCCATCTCGCGGTTGGTGCTCGGCACCGACTATGTCCGGATCACCCTCGAGGATCGGGTGGCCCAGGCCTCCAACGCCTCGTTCGACGCCGCGACCTTCGAGATCTGGGGCGCGCTGCTCAATGGGGCCCTGCTCGTGGGTCTGTCCTCGGAGCAGGCCGTCTCCCCGAGCCGGCTGGCCGAGGCCCTTCGCAAGCTGCGGGTGTCCGTGCTGTTCGTCACCACCGCGCTCTTCAACCACGTGGCGCGCGAGCAGCCGGAGGCGTTCGCCCCCCTGGACTCGCTGCTCTTCGGCGGCGAGGCCGTGGACCCCGTCAGTGTCCGGCACGTGCTCGAGCGGGGCGCCCCGCGCCGGTTGCTACACGTGTACGGGCCCACGGAAAACACCACCTTCTCCACCTTCCACCTCGTGACGTCCGCGCCCCTTCCGGGCCACACGGTGCCCATCGGCGGGCCCATCGCCAACTCCCGGCTGTACGTGCTGGATGAAGGGCTCCAGCCCGTCCCGGTGGGCGCCATCGGCGAGCTGTACCTCGGAGGGGATGGCGTGGCGCTCGGCTACCTGGGCCGTCCCGACGCCACCGCCGAGCGCTTCGTGCCGGATCCCCACGGGCCCGTGCCCGGCGGCAGGCTCTACCGCACGGGAGATCTGGCGCGCCTGCGCGAGGATGGGGCCGTGCTCTTCGTGGGCCGCGTGGACCGGCAGGTGAAGCTGCGGGGCTTTCGCGTGGAGCCCGCGGAGATCGAGGCCCACCTGCGCGAGCATCCCGGGGTGGCCGCGGTGGCCGTGGAGCTGCACGGCGAGGGCACGGCGCGGCGACTGCTGGCCCACGTCGTCCCTCATCCGGGCCACCGTCCCGGGACCGACGAGCTGCGCGCCTTCCTGCGCACCCGTCTGCCGGAGTACATGATTCCGGCGGGCTTCTCCCTGCTCGACGCGCTGCCCCTCACCCCCAACGGCAAGCTGGACCGCGCCGCGCTGCCGGAGCTCCTCCCCACCGGTTCCGGCCCGGAGCAGGCACCGCTCGTGCCTCCCCGGGGACCCATCGAGTCCCTGCTGGTGGACATCTGGCGCGACGTGCTCGGCGTGCCCCGCGTGTCCGCGCACGATGACTTCTTCACCCTGGGAGGCCACTCGCTCCAGGCCACGCGCGTCGTCTCCCGCCTGCGCGAGGCGTTCCGGGTCGAGGTGCCTCTGCGCGCCTTCTTCGACGCGCCCCTGCTCTCGGAGCTGGCCGCCCAGGTGGAGCGCCTGCTCGGCAGCGGGCAACAACGGCCCGAGCTGCTCGCGGCCTCCCGGCCCTCTCGGCTCCCGCTGTCCTTCGCCCAGCAGCGGCTGTGGTTCCTCCAGCAGCTCGCGCCCCAGAGCACCGCCTACCACATCCTCGATGCCTGGCGGTTCCACGGCGCCCCCGATGCCCATGCCCTGACGCGGGCACTCACCTGGCTCGCGCACCGGCACGAGTCGCTGCGCACCACCTTCGATGTCCACGACGGCTCGCCCCAACAGCACATCCACGCCCCGGCCGAGGTGCCTCTGGCGCGGGTGGAGCTGCGCTCCCATGGCCCACGCGCCTGGGAGGAGGCCGTGCGGTGGATGCGCACCGAGGCGCTCCGGCCCCTGCCGCTCACCGAGGGGCCGCTCATGCGCGTGTCCCTGCTGCGGCTCGGGGACACCGAGCACGTGCTGTTCCTCGAGCTGCACCACATCATCGCGGATGGTTGGTCCCTGGGCGTCTGGAGCCGCGAGCTGTCCCGGTTGTACGAGGCCGCGCTCGACGGCACCGCTGACCCCCTGCCGCCTCCGCTGGTGCAGTACGCGGACTTCGCCCTGTGGCAGCGCGACTGGTTGCGCGGCACCGTGCTGGAGGCGGAGCTGGGTCACTGGCGCGAGCGGCTCGCGGGACTCGCCCCCTTGCGGCTGCCCGCCGACTACGTCCGCCCGGAGGTCCAGGGCTTCAACGGCGCGGCCCACCGCTTCACGCTCCCGTCCTCGCTCACACGGGCCCTGCGGGGGCTCGGCCACGAGCAGGGCGCCTCGCTCTTCATGGTGCTGCTGGCCGGCTTCAAGGCGCTGCTGTCGCGCTACTCCGGACAGCGGGACATCGCCGTGGGCGTGCCCATCGCCAACCGCACGCGCGGCGAGGTGGAGGGCCTCATCGGCTTCTTCGTCAATACGCTCGTGCTGCGCACCCGCTTCGAGGATGACCCTTCCTTCCGGGAGCTGCTCGCGCGAGTGAGGGAGTGCACGCTGGAGGCCTATGCCCACCAGGACGTGCCCTTCGAGCGCATCGTCGAGGAGCTGCAGCCGGAGCGGCAGGCCAATCAGAACCCCCTGGTGCAGGTCATCTTCGCGCTCCAGAACTCGCCCCGCGAGCCGTTGCGCCTGGGCGGCCTGGAGGGCGAGCACCTGGAGTACCTGGTGGCCACCACGCGCTTCGACCTGGAGATGCACCTGTGGGAGGAGGGCGAGGAGCTGAGCGGCATCGCCGTCTATGACCGCGAGCTGTTCGGCGCCCGCACCGTGGAGCAGCTGGTGGAAGCCTGGCGCACGCTGCTGGAGGGCGTGGCCCGGAGCACCGCCACGCGCGTGACGGAGCTCCCCCTGGTGTCCCGCCGTGAGCTGCCGCGAGAGGTTCCCCCCGCGCTCCCTTCCGCGCTCGAGGAGTCCATGGGCGCCCGCTTCTCCTCCGTGGCCCGGCGGCGCGCCGACGCCATCGCCCTCACCCAGGACGGACGGCACATGTCCTACGCCGAGCTCGAGGAGCGCTCGGAGCGGCTGGCCCGGAGGCTCGTGGCCGTGGGCGTGCATCCGGGAGACCGGGTGGGCCTCGTCACCGAGCGGAGCATGGCGCGCATCATCGGCCTGCTCGCCATCCTCAAGGCCGGTGCCGCCTACGTGCCGTTGGATCTCCGTCAGCCCGCGGCCCGGCTCGGCCGCCTCATCGACTCCGCCGGCGTGCGGTGCGTGCTCGCGACAGGAGCCGCCCTGGCCGAGCTTGAGGCCCTGGGCCGCCCGCTCACCCTGGTGGATGCCGAAGCGGTGCCTCCCGACGCCCCGGCGCTCGTGCCCGGCCGTGCTCCGGGCGGAGACGCGCTCGCCTACGTCCTCTTCACCTCCGGCTCCACGGGCGAGCCCAAGGGCGTCTGCGTCCCCCACCGCGCCGTGCTGCGGCTCGTCCACGCGCCCTCCTACGTCCAGCTGTCCGAGCAGGAGGTGGTGCTGCACTACGCGCCCCTGGAGTTCGACGCCTCCACCTTCGAGATCTGGGGCGCGTTGCTCAACGGGGCACGGCTCGTGTTGATGCCGCCGGGTCAGCAATCCCTGGAGCGCCTGGGCCGGGAGCTCCGCTCCGAGCAGGTCTCCACCCTGTGGCTTACCGCCGGGCTCTTCCGGCTCATGGTGGACGAGCAGCTGGAGAGTCTGCGCGGCGTGCGCCAGTTGCTCGCGGGCGGCGACGTGCTGCCAGTCCCCCAGGTCAACCACCTGCGAGCCACCCTGCCCGGCTGCCGCCTCATCAACGGCTACGGCCCCACCGAGTGCTGCACCTTCGTGTGCTGCCACACCGTGGAGGAGCTGACGTCGCCGGGCAACTCGGTGCCCATCGGGACGCCCATCGACGTAGGCCAGGCCTGTGTGGTGGACGAGCGGCTGGAGCCCGTGCCCGAGGGCGCACCGGGCGAGCTGTGCATCGGTGGACCCGGCCTCGCGTGGGGCTACCTGGACCATCCGGCGCTCACCGCCGAGCGCTTCATTCCGGATCCTCTCGGCCGGGCTCCTGGCGCACGCGTCTACCGCACGGGAGACCGGGTGCGGCTGCGGCCCGAGGGGACGCTCGAGTTCCTGGGCCGGGTGGATCAGCAGCTCAAGGTGCGGGGCTTCCGCATCGAGCCCGGTGAGGTGGAGGCCGCGGTGCTCACCCATCCCTGTGTGCAGTCCGCCGTGGTGGTGGGCCGCGACGGCCCCGGAGGCATCAAGGAGCTGGTCTGTTACGCCACGCCCCGGGTGGATGCGCCCAACGCGGGCGAAGGGTCCGAGCAGGAGCAGCGGCTCGTGCGCGAGTGGGAGTCGGTGTTCGATCGCCACCTGTACCGCGAGGAGGCCGTGGGTGGCTCGCCCACCTTCAACATCGTCGGCTGGAAGAGCAGCTACACCGGCGAGCCCGTACCCGCCGGGGAGATGCGCGACTGGCTGCGCCACCGCGTGGAGCGCGTGCGGCACCTGGCGCCCCGCTCCCTCCTGGAGATCGGCTGCGGCACGGGACTCATGCTCTTCGCGCTGCTGCCCCACTGCGAGCGTTACGTGGGCACGGACTTCTCCCAGTCCGCGATCGACTACGTCGGCCAGCACCTGCCCACGGAGGCGCGCTCCCGCGTGGAGCTGCTGTGCCGCACGGCGGATGACTGGAGCGGCATGGCCCCCCGCTCGTTCGACACGGTGGTGATCAACTCGGTGGTGCAATACTTCCCCTCCGAGGAGCACCTGCGGCAGGTGCTCGAGCACTGCATCGACGCCACCACGGAGGGCGGAAGTGTCTTCGTGGGCGACGTGCGCAGCCTGCCCCTGCTGGAGGCCTTCCATGCGTCCGTGGAGCTGGAGCGCGTGGGGCCCACCGCCTCGCTCGGCGAGTGGCGCGAACGGGTGCGGCGCGCGGTGCTGGAGGACAACGAGCTGGTCATCGATCCGGCGTTCTTCGTGGCGCTGGCCCACGCGCACCCCCGCGTGCGGCATGTGGACATCGAGCTGACGCGCGGCACGCATCCCAATGAGATGTCGCGTTTCCGCTACAACGCCGTGCTGCACATCGGCTCGCGGCCCGCGCCGTCCGAGGCACCGGTGGAGTGGTTGACGTGGAGCTCGCCGGGCGTGGACCTGGAAGCGCTCCGGGAGCGGTTGCGGCGCGAGCCCCGGCCCCTGGGCGTGGCCTCCATCCCCAACGCGCGTGTGCTGCCCGCGAGCCAGGCCGCCGAGGCACTCCGTCCGACCGGAGGCGTGCGGCGCATGGAGGACCTGCGACGGCGCGTGGCCCAGCCCGAGCCCGAGGCGCAGGATCCGGATCTGTTCTGGGAGCTGGCCGAGTCGCTCGGCTACGTGGCCGGGGTGAGCTGGTCTCCCGGGCGGGAGGATGGGGCCTTCGACGTGCTCTTCCTACCCGCGTCCCGGGAGATGCCCCGGTGGCTGGGGCCCACTCCGCTCGGACAGCTCCCGCCCGAGGCCTGGGCGAGCCGGCGCCTGACGTCCGAGCCCCGGCGGGCCAGCCTCTCCTTGGGACTGGGCAGCACCCTGCGTGCCCACCTCCAGGCCCGGTTGCCGGACTTCCTGGTGCCCTCGCGCTTCGTCATCCTGCACGCGCTGCCGCTCACGCCCAACGGCAAGGTAGACCGCGCCGCCCTGCCTCACCCCGAGCCGGCCCGCACGGGCTCGGCCGCCCTGGTGCCTCCCAGCAACGAGCTGGAGCGGCTCATCGCAGAGGTGTGGCGAGACGTGCTCGGGCTGGAGGCCGTGGATCGTCAGGACAACTTCTTCGACGTGGGAGGCCACTCGCTCCTGCTGGTCCAGGTCTGCAGCCGTCTGGAGGCCCGGCTGGGCCGGCGCATCGAGCTGGTGACGCTCTTCCGCTTCCCCTCCATCGCCGCTCTGGCGGAACACCTCGCCGCCTCCGAAGCGCCGCGAGGAGAGCTGGCCCAGGTGCAACGCAACGCCGCCGAGCGCGCCTCGCGGCAACAGCAGGCCGCCCAGCAGCGCCGGGCCCGGCTGAACCGAGGATCCGCCCATGACGCGTAGTGCAGACGAAGCGCCCCTGTCTGGCATCGCCGTGGTGGGCATGGCCGGCCGCTTCCCGGGCGCGCCCGACGTCGACACCTTCTGGGCCAACCTGGTGGCGGGCACCGCGTCCATCTCCTTCTTCTCCGACGCGGAGTTGAAGGCGGCGGGCGTGCCCGAGTCCGTGCGCCGCCGCCCCGACTACGTCCCCGCCAAGGGCGTGCTCGCGGGCGTGGAGCAGTTCGACGCGGGCTTCTTCGGTTACTCGCCGCGCGAGGCCCAGCACCTGGATCCCCAACAGCGGCTGATGCTCGAGTGCGCCTGGGAGGCCCTGGAGGACGCGGGCCTGGACGCGACGAAGCTGCCCGAGTGGGTGGGCGTATACGTGGGCGCGGGCGACACCAGCTACCGCTTCCACCTGCTGCGCGGGCACGTGGATCCGCTCGGGGGCTCCAAGGAACCCGCGGGCTTCTTCGGCAACTACCCGGACTTCCTCGCCACCCGGCTGGCCTACAAGCTCAACCTGCGCGGCCCCGCGCTCGGCATCCACACCGCGTGCTCCACATCGCTCGTCTGCATCAACCTGGCGGCGAGCGCGCTGCGGGGCTTCGAGTGCGATCTCGCGCTGGCGGGAGGTGTCTCGCTGCGGCTGCCGTCGAGCTCGGGCTACGTGTACGAGGAGGGAGGCGTGGCGTCGAGGGATGGGCACTGCCGCCCCTTCGACGCGAGCGCGGGCGGCACCGTGGCGAGCGACGGCGTGGGGCTGGTGGTGCTCAAGCGCCTGGACGACGCGCTCCGGGATGGAGACCCCATCCACGCCGTCATCCGGGGCTGGGCCCTCAACAATGATGGGGCCGCGCGCGCGGGCTTCACCGCTCCCAGTGTCGAGGGGCAGTCGGAAGTCATCGCCCTGGCCCACGCGGCGGCGGAAGTCGACGCACGGGACATCTCCTATGTGGAAGCGCACGGCACCGGCACGCCCCTCGGCGACCCCATCGAGGTGGCGGCGCTCACCCGGGCCTTCCGCGCCAATACCCCAGACGTGGGCTTCTGCACGCTCGGCGCGGTGAAGTCGAACATCGGCCACCTGGATGCCGCGGCGGGCGTGGCCGGCGTCATCAAGACGGTGCAGGCACTGCGCCACCGCGTCCTTCCTCCCACCCCGCACTTCGAGCGCCCCAACCCCGCGCTCCACCTGGAAGAGAGCCCCTTCGTCGTGCGCACAAAGGCGCTCCCGTGGGAGAGCCCCCGGGGTCCCCGCATCGCGGGCGTGAGCTCCTTCGGCATCGGCGGCACCAACGCCCATGCCCTCCTGCAGGAGGCGCCCGCCCCGGCCCCCACCGCTCCCGCGCGGCCCCACCAGTTGCTGCTGCTGTCCGCCCGGAGCCCCAACGCCCTGGAGGCCATGGCGTCCCGGCTCGCGGCCCACCTGCGCCGCAACTCCACCCTGGCGCTGGCCGACGTCGCCTATACCTCGCACGTGGGCCGGAGCCGCTTCGCCTACCGGCGGGCGCTCGTCTGCCGCGACCTGGACGAGGCCGTACGGCTCCTGGAGACACCCGAGCCCCGGCCCGCAGAGCCCGTGTCGCATGAGGGCGGCCAGCCTCCCCTGGTGATGATGTTCCCAGGCCAGGGCACTCCCGTGGTCGACACCGCGCGCGCCCTCCATGACTCGGAGCCCCGCTTCCGTGAGGAGGTGGAGCGCTGCGCCCGGTTGCTGCGCGTCCCGCTGGAGCTGGACGTGCGCGACGTGCTCTTCCCCGCGCCCGGGCGCGAGGACGAGGCGCGCCGGCTGGCCTCCCAGACGCGCGTGGCCCAGCCCGCGCTCTTCACCCTGGAGTACGCGCTGGCCCAGACGTGGAGGGGTTGGGGACTCGAGCCCGCCGCGCTCATCGGCCACAGCCTGGGCGAGCTGGTGGCGGCATGTGTCGCGGGGGTGTTCTCCCTGGAGGACGCGCTGCGGCTCGTGGTGGCCCGCGGCCGGCTCATGCAGGAGTGCGCACCGGGAGCCATGCTCGCCGTGCCCCTGCCCGAGTCCGAGCTGACGCCGCTGCTCGGCCCGTCGCTGTGCCTCGCCGCGGAGAATGGGCCCAGGGCCTGTGTCGTCTCGGGCCCGGACGAGGCCGTGCGCGTGCTCGCGGCCACCCTGGAAACGCGCGGTGTGGCCACGCGCCGCCTGGACACCTCCCATGCCTTCCACTCGCCTTCCATGGACGGGTGTCTGGGGCCTCTCACCACGTTGCTGCGGCGCATGCCGCTCAACGCCCCTCGCATCCCCTGCCTCTCCGGCGTCACCGGCCAGTGGCTCACCCCCGAGGAGGCCACGGATCCCTCCTGGTGGGCCCGGCAGTTGCGCGAGCCCGTGCGCTTCTCCCGTGCCCTCGGCACGCTCTGGAGCCTGAAGAATCCCGTGCTGCTCGAGGTGGGCCCGGGCGCCACGCTCACCTCGCTCGCGCGGCGACACCCCGAGCGCCCCGCCTCCACCCGCGAGGTGGAGAGTCTGCCCACCCGCCCCTCGTCCCGGCCCTCGTGCCTCGAGGACGCCATGGGGGAGCTGTGGCGGGCGGGGCTCGAGCTGGACTGGAACGCCCTGCACGCGGGCCGCCGCCAGCGCGTGCGGCTGCCCCCCTATCCCTTCGAGCGACAGCGCTACTGGATCGAACCGGAGGTGCCCATCGCGGCTCCTCCTCTCGCGTCCGCCTCCGAGGCTCCGGCCTCCGAGGCTCCGACGTCCGAGGCTCCGACGTCCGAGGCCCGGCGGCCCCTGGAGGAGTGGATCCATCAGCCGAGCTGGGAGCCGGCCGCGCTCGAGAATTCCGTGAGCGCGCCCCCCGAGGGCCCCGTGCTCGTGTTCGGCGATGCCCTGGGGCTCGCGGAGCGGGTGCTGGCCCGATGGATTCCTCCGGGCTCCTCCCCGCGCATCACCCGCGTCGAGGCAGGCACGGACTTCTCGCGGCTCGGCGAGGACTCCTTCCGCATCCGTCCCGCGCACGAGGAGGACTGGAACGCGCTCGTCCAGGCACTCCGGGACTCGGGGCGGCTGCCCCGACACATCCTCCACGCCTGGACGGTGACTCCGGCGCCGGGCTCTCAGGTCCGTCTGGCTCCAGGACTCCTGGACCAGGGATTCCTCGGCCTGCTGCAGTTCGCCCGTGCCCTGGGCACCCACGCACCCGAGACCTCTGTGCGGCTCGAGGTGCTCTCCAGCTTCATGCAGGCGGTGACGCCCGAGGCGCCCGTGGAGCCGCTCAAGGCCACCCTGCTGGGCGCGTGCACGGTGCTCCCGCTGGAGTATCCCCAGTGGACGTGCCGGAGCCTGGACGTGCGCGCCGACGGGACGTGGAGCGAAGACCTGGTGCGTGCCCTCGCCACCGAGCTCGGTACCGCTCCGGACGAGGCCTCGGCCATGGTGGCCTGGCACGAGGGAAAACGGTGGGTGCGGCGCTTCACCCGTCAGGCGCCGGGCGCATCCGCTCCGGAGCCACCGCTGCGCGAGCGCGGCGTCTACCTGGTGGCGGGCGGCCTCGGGGGCATCGGTCTGGTCCTGGCGAGGACCCTGGCGCGGCGGGCACGGGCACGGCTGGCGTTGCTCACCCGCTCCGCCTTCCCGCCCCGGGAGGAGTGGGCGAAGTGGATGGAAGGGGCCGCGGAGGACGCGGTGCCCTCGTGGCGGGACGAGGCGGACCCGTCCGAGCGCCGCCGGGTGCAACACCGCATCCGGTGTGGGCGGGAGCTGGAGCGGCTGGGTGCCGAGGTGGAGGTGTACGTGGTGGACGTGGCCGATGCGTCCGCGATGCGGGCCGTGGTCGGCCAGGTGCGTGCCCGCTTCGGCGCCATCCACGGTGCGCTGCACGCCGCCGCCACCTTCGACGATGGCGTCATCCCACTGCGCAGCCGCGAGCAGTCCGAGCGCGCCCTGCGCACCAAGGTGCTCGGCAGCGTGGTGCTCCACGACGTGCTCGCGGGCGAGCCGCTCGACTGGTTCGTCCTGTGCTCCTCACTGGCGGCCGTGATGGGCTCGTTCGGCCAGGCCGACTACTGCGCGGCCAATGCCTTCCAGGATGCCTATGCGCACGCCCTGCGCATCGGAGGCCTCGCGGGTGCCAAGGCGCTCGACTGGGGAACGTGGCGCGACACGGGGGCCGCCATGCGGCTGGTGGCGCGGACCCGGGGCGCTTCCCGTGAGCCCGCCCCGAGTCCCCTCGAGCACGTCCTCTTCGACAGCGAGTGGCACGGCCCCTCGGGGGAGCGCGCCTTCGGCCTGACGCTCCGAGGAAGCGCGGACTGGTTCGTCGCCGAGCACCGGCTGGGCGGTGTGCCGACCCTGCCGGGCGTGGCCTACCTGGAGTTGGCGCGTGCCGCCTGCGCGCAGGTGACGGGCACCCAGACGGTGGAGGTCTCGGAGCTGTGGTTCCTCGTCCCCCTCGCCGTACCATCGTCCGAATCCCGTCACGTGCGCGTCGTCCTCCAACCCCGGGGCGAGGGCTTCGAGCTGCACGTGGAGAGCCGCGCTCCAGACGCTCGCGCATGGCGGGAGCATGCCCGGGGACACGTGCGGGCCATTCCCCCGGTCGTCGAGCAGGTCCAGCCCGAGCTGTTGCGCGCCGCTTGTGACCAGGAGGAGCCCGTGCCCGGGGCACCGTTGGAGCAGGGCCCCGTCGACGCGGGTCCCCGCTGGCACGGTCTGCTTCAGTGGGTGCGCCGGGGTCCCCGGCAGAAGCTCGCACGGTTGGATCTGCCGGAGGCATTCCACGGCGACCTCGCGCGCTTCCAGCTCCATCCAGCGTTGATGGACATCGCCACGAGCTACGCGATTCCCGGGGGCACGCCGTGGCTCGCCTTCGGCTACGAGCGCGTGCGCATCCAGGGCCCACTGCCCGCCCGGGTGCTCAGCCACGTGAGCCTTCCCGAGGACACGGGCGCGGAAGCTCGCGAGCTACGCCTGCAGGTGCGCCTGCTCGATCTCGAGGGTGGGGAGCGGGTGCGGATCGACGGCTACCTGCTGCGGCCCTACGACAAGCCCGCCGCATCCCCCGCTCCGGCGCGGGACAACGTGGAGCTCACGCTCGGCACGCCAGGGCTCCTGGAGAGCCTGGGCACGCGCGCGTGTGCCCGTCCCGCTCCCGGCCCCGGTCAGGTGGAGATCTCCGTGGCCGCCACCGGCATCAACTTCCTGGACGTGCTGGGCGCGCTCGGCATGCTGCCCGCGCTCGAGGCGGAGGAGCAGGTGTTGGGACGCGAGTGCTCGGGGCGCATCAGCGCCGTGGGCGAGGGCGTCACCGGTCTGAGCGTGGGCGACGAGGTGCTGGCCATGGCCGCGGGCAGCTTTCGCGCCCACGTGCTCGTCGACGCGAGCCAGGTCGTCCTCAAGCCCTCCACCCTGTCGCTGTCCGAGGGCTCGGCCCAGCTCGTGCCCTTCGCCACCGCGTACTACTCCCTGTTCCCCGTGGGCCGGTTGCGGCGCGGGGAGCGCGTCCTCATCCACGCGGCGGCCGGAGGACTGGGGCTCGCCGCCGTGCAGCTCGCCCAGCGCGCGGGCGCGGAGATCTTCGCCACCGCGGGCAGCGAGGCCAAGCGCGAGCACCTGCGCTCGCTCGGCGTTGCCCATGTGCTGGACTCGCGCGATGCCTCCTTCGCCCGGGAGATCCGCGAGCGCACCCACGGGCGGGGCGTGGACGTGGTGCTCAACTCGCTCGCGGGCGAGCTGCTGCTCGCGGGCCTGTCCGTCCTCGCTCCGCATGGCCGCTTCCTGGAGCTGGGCAAGAGGGATCTCCACGCGGATCTCCGCGTGGGCCTGCGCGCCCTCTCCCGGGGACAGACCTTCGCGGCCATCGACTTCGGCCCCCACCATCCGGACTTCCGCGCGGTGCTCGAAGAGGTGACGGCGCGACTGGCCCGGGGCGAGCTCCAGCCGCTGCCCACCCGGCTCTTCCCCGCCGAGCGCGCCGCCGAGGCCTTCCAGTACATGGCCCGCGCCCGGCACATCGGCCGCATCGCCGTGAGCATGGACGGAGTGGCTCTGGCACCCGCCGCGCTCCCCTCGTCCGAGGAGGCGCCGCGTCCCCCGTGGGAGGACCCCCAGCTCGCCGAGGGCATCTCCTCCGAGGAGGGCGCGGAGATCTTCCTGCGCGCGCTCGCGTCGCCGGGCGCCCGGCTCCTCATCTCTCCGCAGGACTTCGGCGCGTGGCTGCGCGGACAGAGCGGGGAGCGGGGCGTGCGCGAGAAAGAACGCCTCGTCACCGCGGGCGCCTCGTCGCCCTCCTCGCCGGTGCCTCCGTCCTCGCTGGAGCAGGTCATCATCCACGTGTGGAAGAAGCACCTGGGCGTGGAGCGGGTGCTGCCCACCGACAGCTTCTTCCAGCTCGGCGGAGACTCGCTCCTGGGCATCCAGGTGGTGGCGGATCTCCGCAAGCAACTGAATCTGGAGCTGCCCGTCTCCACCCTGTTCAGCCACCCCACCCTGTCCGCGCTCGCCGAGGCTCTTCGGGCCCGCCAGGCACCGAAGGTGGACGCGCCCTCCGTTGTGTCCCCGGCCTCCTCCGTACCGGCGCTCGTGCCGGAGCCCTCGGCGCGCTTCGAGCCCTTCCCCCTCACCGACGTGCAGGAGGCCTACTGGGTCGGCCGCCGGTCCGCGTTCGAGCTGGGCGGCGTCGCGGCCCACGGCTACTTCGAGATCGAGAGCCCCGGCCTGGACGTGGAGCGCTTCATCCACTGCTGGCGGCAGCTCATCGAGCGTCACGACATGCTGCGGATGATCGTCCTGCCGGATGGCCGTCAGCAGGTGCTCGCGCGGGTGCCCGAGTACCAGCCCGAGGTGATCGACCTGCGCGGCCTGCCGCCCCAAGAGGCCGAGGCCCGCCGGCTCGCGTTGCGCGAGCGCATGGCGCATCAGGTGCTCGACAGCGAGCGCTGGCCGCTGTTCGAGATCGTCCTCTGTCTGGACTCGGGAGGCCCGCGCATCCACATGAGCATGGACGCGCTGGTGCTGGATGCGTGGAGCTCGGCCGTGCTGCGGCGCGACTTCTCGCGGCTGTACCACTCGCCCGAGCAACCCCTGGAGCCGCTGGCCCTCACCTTCCGCGACTACGTGCTGGCCGAGCGCAAGCAGCGCGAGGGTGCCGCCCATGAGCGGGCCCGGGCCTACTGGTGGGCGAGGCTGGACTCGCTGCCGCCCCCGCCCGAGCTGCCCCTGGTGCGGGAGCCCTCCACTCTGGTGAACGCCCGTTTCACGCACCGCGAGGCGCAGCTCGCCCCGGCGCTCTGGACCCGGCTCCAGGCCCATGCCCGAGCCCATGGACTCACGCCGTCCGCGGCCTGCATGGCGGCCTTCTCCGAGGTGCTCGCCCGCTGGAGCCGCTCGCCGCGCTTCACCCTCAACCTCACGCTCTTCCAGCGCCTGCCCCTGCACGCCCAGGTGGACGAGCTGGTGGGTGACTTCACCTCGCTCGTGCTGCTCGAGGTGGATGCCCACTGCGCTCCGAGCTTCGCCGAGCGCGCGACCCGCCTCCAGGCGCAGCTGTGGCGCGACCTGGAGCACAGCGGCATCAGCGCCGTGCAGCTCATCCGCGAGTTGGTGCGCACGGGCCGCCGCGCGCCGGGCGCCATCGTCCCCGTCGTCTTCACCAGCGTGCTCAGCCTGGACGCACGAGGCCCCTCGGGCAGCCTGTCCTTCTTCGAGGGCGAGCTGGTGTACAGCGCCAGCCAGACGCCCCAGGTGTGGCTGGACCACGGCGTGCACGAGGACGCGGGCGCCCTGGTGCTGTCGTGGGACGCCGTCGACGCGCTCTTTCCTCCGGGCATGGTGGACGACATGTTCTCCGCCTACCAGCGCCTGCTGGAGGGGCTCGCCACCGAGGAGGCCTGGACGAGCGCACTTCCGGAGTTGCTGCCACTCACCCAGCGCGAGCTGCTCGCGCGCTACAACGACACCCGTGCCGCCCTTCCCCCGGGACGGCTGGAGGAGGGATTCCTCGCCCAGGCCCGCCGCACTCCCGAGCGCCCCGCACTGCTCGCGGCGGATCGCACGCTGAGCTATGGCGAGCTGGCCCGGCATGCCGGGACGCTGGCCGCGCGCCTCGTCGAGCGCGAGGTGCAACCTCGAGAGCTCGTCGCCATCGCCATGCGCAAGGGCTGGGAGCAGGCCGCCGCCGTGCTCGGCGTGCTCCAGGCCGGCGCGGCCTACCTGCCGGTGGATCCCGAGCAGCCCTCGTCCCGGCTCCACCAGATTCTGGAGGAGGGCCGCGTGCGCGTGGTGCTCACCCAGTCGGCGCTCGAGGCGCGCGTGTCCTGGCCTTCGGGCGTCCAGGTGCTCGAGGTGGATCGCGTGGCCCCCACGGACGAGACCGTTCCGCCCCGGGGCTCGCCGGAGGAACTGGCCTACGTCATCTATACCTCGGGCTCCACCGGCCGGCCCAAGGGCGTGGCCATCGAGCACCGGGCGGCGCTCAACACCGTCGTCGACATCAACACCCGCTTCGGCTTCGGCCCCGAGGACCGCATCCTCGGCCTGTCCGCGCTGACCTTCGATCTGTCCGTCCAGGACATCCTGGGGCCCCTGCGCTTGGGCGGAGCGTTGGTGCTGCCCTTCGCCGAGCAGGAGAAGGATCCCGCCCACTGGTGGGAGCGGCTGGTCTCGGGCCTCGTGACGGTGTGGAACTCCACGCCGGCGCTGATGGGGCTGCTGGTGGAGTACGCCGAGGGCCGGGGACTCGCCCTGCCCCCAGCGCTGCGCCTGGTCCTGCTCAGCGGGGATTGGATTCCCGTGGATCTGCCCGGACGCATCCGGGCGCTCGGCGCGCACGTCCAGGTGGTGAGTCTGGGCGGAGCCACCGAGGCCTCCATCTGGTCCATCTTCCATCCCATCGGCGAGGTGTCCCCCTCCTGGAAGAGCATTCCGTATGGCACCCCGCTGGCGAATCAGCGCTTCCACGTGCTGGACGCACGGCTCATGCCCCGGCCGGTGGGCGTGCCGGGCGAGCTGTACATCGGCGGCGTGGGTCTGGCGCGCGAGTACTGGGCGGCTCCCACGCTCACCTCGGAGCGCTTCATCCACCACCCCGTCACGGGCGAGCGGCTCTACCGCACCGGAGACCACGGGAGGATGCTGCCCGAGGGGGTCATCGAATTCCTTGGCCGGGAGGACTCGCAGGTCAAGGTGCAGGGCTTCCGGGTGGAGCTGGGGGAGATCGAGTCCGCCCTGGCGCAGCACCCGGCGCTGTCGGCGAGCGTGGTAGCGGCGAGGGGCCAGCCCCGAGGAGAGCGGCGGTTGGTGGCCTACGTGGTTCCCCGTCCGGGCCACGGCCCCTCGGTGGGCGAGCTGAGACGTTTCCTGGCGGAACGGCTCCCGGCCTACATGGTGCCCTCCACCTTCGTGACGCTGGAGTCCCTGCCCCGCAGCCGCAACGGGAAGATCGCCCGGGACCAGTTGCCCGAGCCTCGGGAGCAGACCGCCACGCCGACGGCTCCGGCCCCCTCGACGCGCCAGGACGCGCTCTCTCAGCGGATGACGGCCCTGGTCATGGAAGCCCTGCGGCTGGAGCGCCTCGAGCCCGACGACAACCTGTTGGACCTGGGTGCCGACTCCGTGGCGCTCATCCGGCTCATCAACCGCCTGGACACGGAGCTGCGCTTCCGGCCGAGGCTCGCCGAGCTCTACTCCCATGCCTCCGTGAAGGGACTGCTCGCGCTGCACGGCCGCATGGCGGGAGAGACACCGAGGGCGCCCGTCCGGAGTGAGGCGCCACGCGCCGCCCCTCGCCTCGTCGAGGATCGCGAGGCCTTCAAGGCCAGCCGTCCCGGCCTGCGCCGCTTCCCCGAGAACACCGCCGCGGTGGCGTTGGACGCGGGCACGTCCACCCCGCCCCGGCGCCGCAGCATCCGCGCCTACGGGCTCGAGCCGGTGAAGCGGGAGCAGCTGGGCCGCCTGCTGGCGCCACTGCGCGAGCTGCGCGAGGGGGACGCCATGCGCTACCTCTATGGCTCCGCGGGCGGGCTCTACCCGGTGCAGACCTATCTGCACGTCAAGCCCGGCCGGGTGGAGGGGCTCGTGGCGGGCACCTGGTACCACGATCCGAGCACGCACCGGCTCGTCCCGCTCTCCATGGGCGCCGAGTTGGATCGCCGCATCCACGACGCGTACCAGAACCGTCCCACCTTCGACGCGGCCGCCTTCTCCATCTTCCTGGTGGGCCGCATGAGCGCGATCGAACCCATCTACGCCGAGCACTCGCTGCACTTCGCGACCCTGGAGGCGGGGTTGATGACGCAGTGGATGGAGCTGGAAGCGGCCACTCACGGGCTCGGGCTGTGCCAGATCGGCGAGCTGGACTTCGCCCCCGTGCGCCCGCTGCTGCACCTGGACGAGGACCATGTGCTGCTGCACAGCCTGGTGGGCGGAGGGCTTCCGCCCCAACGAACGCAGGGAGAAGCACCCACGCAGGGACCCGGTGCGCCGTCGCGGCAGGTGGCGGACCTCTTGCGACAGGTGAAGGCGCTCAGCCCCGAGGCGGCCCGGAAGCTGCTCGACGCGCGCCGCGGGCCTTCCGGAGATCGAGATGAGTGAGTTGCACGACGAGCTGGCGGACCTGTCACCCGAGCAGCGGGAGCTGCTCTCCGTGCTCCTGCGCGAGCGGGGCCTGGACGAGGGTGCGCTCCTGGTGCCAGTGGCGCGCCGACCCGAGGGGCTGCCGCTGTCGTCGGCCCAGCAGCGCATGTGGTTCCTGCAGCAGCTGCGGCCCGGCAGTCCCTTCTACAACGTCTACGCGGCCCTGCGGCTCACCGGAGCGCTGGACACGGCCTGTCTCGTGCGCGCCCTGGACGCCTTCGTCCAGCGCCACGAGCCCCTGCGCACCGTGTTTCCCTCCCACGAGGGACAGCCCCGCCAGCGCATCCTCGCGCCCGCGCCGGCGGTGCTCGAGCGGTTGGACCTGAGCGCCCTGCCCGCCGAGGCGCGCGAGGCCGAGGTGCACGCAGCGGTGGAGCGCGCGAGCCTCGGCGCGTTCGACCTGGAGCACGAGCCGCCCTGCCGCTTCCAGTTGGTGCGCCTGGGGCCCGAGGAGCACGTGCTCACCTTCGCCACGCACCACATCGTGGCGGATGGCTGGTCGCTCGGCATCTTCGTGCAGGAGTTGACGGCGCTGTACTCGGCCTTCCTGCGCTCGGAGCCGCCCGCGCTGCCCGAGCTGCGGGTGCAGTACGTGGACTTCGCGCAGTGGGAGCGCGGCCGGCTGGAGGGAGGGCGCGAGCGCGAGCTGTTGGAGTACTGGCGGCGGCGGCTCGAGGGACTGCCCGAGTCGAGCACCCTCCCACCGGATCGTCCCCGGCCGCCCCTGTCCCGGCTGGAGGGCGCGCTGCTGGACTTCTCGCTGCCACCGCGGCTGGTGGGCGTGGTGCGTGCGCTCGCGCAGAAGCACCGGGTCTCCCTCTTCACCGTGCTGCTGGGGGCCTTCGAGTGGTTGCTGGCCCGCCGCGCCGGTCAGTCCGAGGTGGCGGTGGGCATCCCCATCGCGAACCGGAACCACGCGGAGCTGGAAGGGCTCATCGGCTGTTTCGCCAACACCCTGGTGGTGCGCGCCCGTCTCTCCGAAGCGGCGTCGTTCTCCACCTGGCTCCTCCACGTGGCCGAGGAGCTGCACGGCGCATTCGAGCACCAGGAGGTGCCCTTCGAGCGTCTGGTGGACGTGCTCCAGCCCGAGCGCCGGATGGATCGTCATCCGCTCTTCCAGGTCTTCTTCGCCATGCAGCAGCATCCGCTGCGGCGCGCCCCGCCGCCGGGCCTGGCGGTGTCGGAGTTCCCCTTCCGCAGCCGCGTCGCGCGGTTCGATCTGGAGCTGCACGTCTGGGAGTCCGCCCAGGGACTGGAGGGCACGCTCATCTATGACGTGGGCCTGTATGACGAGGCCACCGTGGCGCGCTTCCTGCGCGACTACGAGCGGCTGCTGGAGCGCGTGACGGAGGACCCCGAGCTCACGTGGGAAGCACTGGCGCGAGGGCCCGCGGCGCCGCCCGCGCTCGTGGAGACACCCGCGCTCGTGCGCGCCGGGGACGCCCCTCGCACCCTGGCCGAGGCCCTGCTCCAGACGGCCCAGCGCTTTCCCGGCTCGGGCGTGCGCTTCCTGGACGCGCAGGGAGGCCACACGGCCTGGTCCCTTCCAGAGTTGGTGGAGCGGGCGCGGCGCCTCGGGGCCGGTATGCGGGGCTGGGGGCTCGTGCCGGGCGACCGGCTCGTGCTGGTGCTCGGGAGTGACGAGGAGACCGTCGAGGCGTTCTGGGCCTGTCAGCTCGCGGGGCTCGTTCCCACCCTCCTTCAGCCGCCGCCCGCGGGCAGCGAGGAGGCCCCCGCGCTCTCCCGGCTGCGGCGCGCCCGGGAGATATTGGGCGGGCCCCGGGTGCTCACCCGCGAGGCGTTGGTGACGGAGCTGAGCGGACGGCTCGGGCTTCCCTCCCCGAGTGTCATAGGGAGCATCGAGGCGCTGCGGGCCTCGGGAGGCGAGCTGCCCGAGCACACCGGGCGCCCGGAGGACCTGGCGCTCCTGTGCATGACGTCGGGCACCACCGGCCTGCCCAAGTGCGCCATGCTGACGCACCGCAACCTGCTCCTGCGTGCGGAGGCGGCCAACGTCGCCCTGGAATGCCAGCCCGGGGAGCGCAGCCTCGCGTGGTTGCCGATGCACCACATCGGCGCCCTGGCGGACTGGCACCTGCGCCCGTTGCTGGCGGGTGCGGAGGTGTTCCACGCCCCCTCGGTGGAGATCCTCGCCGAGCCCCTGCGCTGGCTGGACTGGGCCGAGCAGCACGGCATCACCCAGACCTGGGCGCCGAGCTTCGCCTATGGCCAGGTGGTGGAGCGGCTGCGTCAGGAGGAGTCGAGGCGGTGGAACCTGTCGGGCATGCGCGTGCTCCTGAGCGCCGGAGAGCAGATTCCCGCGCCCATGGTGGAGGAGCTGTCGCGGCGGCTCGCGCCGTCGGGCCTGCGCGCGGAGGCCTTCGTGGGCGCCTGGGGCATGACGGAGACGTCCTGCGGCGTCACGTACACGTGGCGCTCCGGGAGGCCCGTGCCCGTGCACACGCTGGACAAGCCGGGCGGCGGTGGCGCGATGCGGTTGGTGGAGGTGGGCGCCCCCATCGCAGGCGTGTCGCTGCGCGTGGTGGACGAACGGGGCGCCGTGCTGCCCGAGGGGCTCGTGGGGCGGTTGCAGGTGCGCGGCGAGGTGTGCATCCCCGGCTATTACGCGGACCCCGAGGCCTCTGCCGCACTGCTCACCCCGGAGGGTTGGGTGGAGACGGGGGACCTGGGATTCCTGTCCCAGGGCGCGTTGACGATCAGCGGCCGCATCAAGGACCTGGTCATCATCCACGGCGCCAATTTCTCCTGCCTGGAGATCGAAGCCGCGGTGGAGCAGGTGGACGGGGTAGAGCCGGCCACCGCCGCGGCGGTGGCGGTGCGTCCGGGCGAGGGCCAGCGCGATGAGCTGGCCGTGTTCTTCGTCCCCTCGGCGGGGATGGGACCCCTGGCCGCCGCGCTCTCGCGCATCCGCCAGTACGTGCTGGAGCGCGTGGGCGTGCGCATCCACCACCTCGTGCCCATCGAGGCGCACCAGCTACCGCGGACCGAGGGCGGCAAGCTCCAGCGCGCGGAGCTGCGGCGGCGCTTCGAGGCGGGTGAGCTCGTGGCGCCCCGGCTGGAGGGGGGCCCCGCGACGTTGCGTCCCCTGGAGCAGCGCATCGCCTCGGTGTGGGCCGAGATCCTCGGCGTCCAGGAGGTGACGCCGGGCACGAGCTTCTTCGATTTAGGCGGCAACTCCATCCTCCTGGTGCGCGTGGAGCGCGCCCTGCGCCAGCGGCTCGGCGTGGAGGTGATGCTGATGGATCTCTTCATGCACCCCACGGTGCGCTCGCTGGCCGAGCACCTGGAGCGGCGCGAGGCCCCACCTCCCACGCCGCCTCCGGAGGCCTCGGCCGAGCGCCAGCGGGAGTTGCGCAGCGCGGCGCTGGAGCGGGGACGTGCGCGCCGCCGGGCACAGCAGGACAAGGACTGACGAGACATGGCGAACGACGCGGCGGTGGCGGTCATCGGGATGGCGGGGCGCTTTCCGGGCGCGCCCACCGTGGAGGACTACTGGCGCATCATCCGCGAGGGGGTGGACACCTTCACCCGGCTCACGGACGAGCAGCTCCTCGAATCGGGCGTGGACCCGGCGCTCCTGAGAGATTCCAGCTACGTGCGGCGCGCCGCCCTGCTGGACGGAGTGGACCGGTTCGACGCGGACTTCTTCGGATTCTCGCCGCGGGAGGCGGAGATCCTCGATCCGCAGCACCGTCTCCTGCTGGAGTGCGCGCACGAGGCGCTGGAACGGGCGGGCCACAGCACCGAGCGCAGCCGGGCGCGCGTGGGCGTCTTCACCAGCGCGAGCACGCACGGCTATTACCTGACGCACCTGTTCGGCAACGCGCGGCTGCGGCGGGTGATGGGGGACTTCCAGCTCGCCATCGCCAACGACAAGGACTTCCTGCCCACGCGCATCTCCTACAAGCTGGACCTCAAGGGGCCGAGCGTGGCGGTGCAGACGGCGTGCTCCAGCTCGCTCGTGGCCATCCACCTCGCGTGCCAGAGCCTGCTCAATGGAGAGTGCTCGCTGGCGCTCGCGGGCGGAGCCTCCATCTCCGTGCCCCAGGCGGAGGGCTACCTGTACCAGGAGGGAGGCATCGCCTCGCCCGACGGGTATTGCCGCCCCTTCGACGCCGCGGCCGCGGGCACCAACCGGGGCAATGGCGTGGGCATCGTGGTGCTCAAGCTGCTCGAGGACGCGCTGGAGGACGGAGACACCATCCACGCCGTCATCCGCGGCTCGGCGGTGAACAACGACGGCTCGCACAAGGTGGGCTACACGGCGCCGAGCGTGGAGGGCCAGGCGGCAGTCATCTCCGAGGCCCTGGCGGTGGC
Source organism: Vitiosangium sp. GDMCC 1.1324 (assembly GCF_003044305.1). Taxonomy (GTDB): domain Bacteria; phylum Myxococcota; class Myxococcia; order Myxococcales; family Myxococcaceae; genus Archangium. The sequence goes on from NZ_PZOX01000003.1 coordinate 60,382, forward strand.
GGACGTGTCCGCGGACTCCATCGGCTACGTGGAGGCGCATGGCACGGCCACGCCCCTGGGAGATCCCATCGAGGTGCAGGCGCTCACGCGCGCATTCCAGGGACAGACGCAGCGGCGGGGCTTCTGCGCGCTGGGCTCGGTGAAGGCCAACATCGGCCACCTGGACGCGGCCGCGGGCATCGCCGCCTTCATCAAGGCGGTGCTCACGGTGGAGCACGCGACGCTGCCGCCGTGTCTGCACTTCCGCGCTCCCAATCCGCGCATCCCCTTCGAGGGGAGTCCCTTCTATGTCAACACGCACCCGCGCCCCTGGACCCCGGACTCCGGGCCACGCCGCGCGGGCGTGAGCTCCTTCGGCATCGGTGGCACCAACGTCCACGTGGTGCTCGAGCAGGCCCCGGCCCGTCCCGCGTCCGCGCCAACGGCCCGGCCGCACCAACTGCTGCTGCTGTCCGCGCGCACGGAGAGCGCCCTGCGGGCGGCGGAGGGCCGGCTGGCCGAGCACCTGCGCGAGGACTCCGGCGGGGCGCTGGCCGACGTGGCCCACACGCTGCGGGTGGGCCGCCGCGCCATGAGTTTCCGCACGGCGGTGGTGGCGTGCTCGCCGGGCGAGGCGGTGGCGCTCCTGGACGGACGTGTGCCCGGTGCGCCGTCGCGCGGAGGGAAGGTCTCCCAACCGCGCACGGTGGCCTTCCTGCTGCCGGGCCAGGGCTCGCAGTTCGCGGGCATGGGCGCGGCGCTGCTGGAAACGGAGGCGGCCTTCCGCGAGCCGATGGAGCGCTGCGCGACGCTGCTCGAGGGAGCGCTGGGGTTGGACCTCCGCCGCCTGCTGCGCCCCGCGCCCGAGGAGCGGGAGGCGGCGGACGCCCTGCTGCGCGAGACGCGGGTGTGCCAGCCGGTGCTCTTCGCCGTCGAGTACGCGCTGGCACGGCTGCTGGAGTCCTGGGGCGTGCGGCCCTCGGCGATGCTCGGGCACAGTCTGGGCGAGTACGTGGCGGCATGCCTCGCGGGCGTCTTCTCGCTGGAGGACGCGCTGGCGGTGGTGGCCGAGCGCGGCCGGCTCATGGGCGCCATGCGGCCCGGGAGCATGCTGGCCGTGGCGCTCTCGAAGGAGGAGCTGGCGCCCCACCTGAACGCGGAGCGGGTGCTCGCGGCGCACAACGGCGCCCGGGCGTGCGTGGTGGCGGGTCCGTCCGAGCCGCTGGCCGACCTGAAGGCCCGTCTCGAGGCCCAGGGCGTGGCGTGCACGGCGCTGGCCGTCTCCCATGCCTTCCACTCGCCGATGATGGAGCCCGCGGTGGCGCCCTTCGTGGAGCGACTGCGGCGGGTGCGGCTCCAAGCGCCCCAACGGCCCTTCATCTCCAACGTCACCGGCACGTGGATCCGCGAAGAGGAGGCCACGTCTCCGGAGTACTGGGGCCGGCACCTGGTGCAGCCGGTGCGCTTCGCCGAGGGCCTGGCGCGTCTGGCCGAGGTCGAGGGTCAGCTCCTGCTCGAGGTGGGGCCGGGCAACGCGCTCGGGCGGCTCGCGTCGCGCCAGGGTGGGACGCCGCTCACCGTGCTGCCCACGCTGGGCTCGAAGCAGGAGACGGGCTCGGAGGGCGAAAGGCTGTTGGGCGCGCTCGGACGGCTGTGGGTGGAGGGCGTGGAGGTGGACGCCGCGGCGCTGTCCCGGGGCGAATCGCGCCAGCAGGTGCCCCTACCCACCTACCCCTTCGAACGTCAGCGCTACTGGGTGGAGCGGGAGGTGGAGCACGCTCCCTCCGTGGCACCCGCGGCCGTGCCCGAGGCGCCTCCCAACGCGGGTTGGTACTACGCGCCCGAATGGCGCCGCACCTCCCTGCCCTCGACGGGGACAGGGGCACGGGCGGGCCGGTGGTTGCTCCTGGCCGAGGCGGGCCCGGTGGGCGACGCGCTCACGGCGGTGCTCGAGGCCCGGGGACACTCCGTGCTCCGCGCCGAGCCGGGGGAGCGTTTCGAGCAGGTGTCGTCCACGCGCTGGCGTGTCCCCCCCGGACACCGCCGGGACTTCGAGCGGCTCCTGGAAGCGCTCGGCGAGGTGCCCGCGCGCATCGTGCACCTGTGGATGCTCGGTGAGGCGGAGCGCTCGCGGGAGCGGGGCTTCGATACCCTGCTGGCCCTGGCGCAGGCATTGGGGGCGCACGGGGCCCGGCCAGTGGTGGACATCTCGGTGGTGGCGGATCAGCTCTATGCCGTGACGGAGGACGAGCCGATCCAACCGCTCAAGTCCCTCATCCAGGGGCCCGTATCCGTGATTCCCCAGGAGCTGCCCGGGTGCGGGTGCCGAGGCATCGACGTGGGGCTCGCGGCGGGGGATGCCGCGTCGCTCCGGGAATGGTCCCGACGGTTGGTGACGGAGGTGGAAGGCGGCGCAACGGAGAGCGCCGTGGCGCTCCGGGCCACGGGCCGCTGGGTGCGGGAGTACGTGCCCCTGAGGTCGTCCGAGCCCGGGCCCGAGCAGGTACCGCTGCGTCCGGAGGGCGTCTATCTGCTCACCGGAGGCCTGGGCGGCGTAGGGCTCACGCTGGCCGAGCACCTGGCCCGCCGGGTGTCGGCGCGGCTGGTGCTCACGGGCCGCTCGCCCACGCCTCCGCGCGAGCATTGGGACGCCTGGTTCGGCATGCCCACGCGGCTGCGGCTGGCCGAGGAGCGGAGCGGACTGCACGAGGCCGCGCACCACATCGAGCGCGAGGTGCCTCTGCGCGCCCTGGCGGACCGCGAGGGACTCGAGGAGGGATTGCGCGAGCTCTGCGCCAGCCACCTCTACCACTTCCTGTTTCCCCGGGAGGCGTCCCTGGGACGAGGCCAGTCCCGGGCCGTGGAGGCCGTGCGGCGCCGACTGGGCCTGCGTCCCGGATTCGAACGACTGTTCGCTTTCATGCTGGGCACGCTCGAGGAGCGCGGGCTGCTCCAGGCGGTCGCGGGGAAGCTGGAGGGCCGGGTGGAGCCCGCCGATGTGCCCGCGCCCGAAGTACTGCGCGAGCAACTGCTGGCCCAGTACCCCGAGATCGCGAGTCTGGTGGAGCTGGTCGAGCACTGCGTGCGCCACTACTCCCAGGTGCTGAACGGGAGCCTGCCCGCACTCGGCGTGCTCTATCCCACCGGGGAAGCCGAGGAGCCCGCCTCGCAGGAGGGAGTGGAGTGGAGCAGCATGGGTCAGTGCGTGGCGCTGCTGCGCCGGTTCCTGGAGCGCTGCACCGAGCGCATCCAGGGGCGGACCCTGCGCATCCTGGAGGTGGGCGGCGGCTCGAGCGTGGTGCTCGAGGCCCTGCGGCCGCTGCTCGAGAAGCACCCGGTGGAGTACCACTTCACGGACCTGGGTCCGTCCTTCGTGCGCGCCATGGAGGAGCGCGGCCGCCGCGAGGGCCTGACCTTCCTGCACACCGCCGTGTTGGACCTGGCGCGCCCGCCACGGGAGCAGGATCCGCGCACGGGCACGTATGACGTGGTGATCGCCCTCAACGTGGTGCACGCCACGCCGCGAGTGCCGGAGTCCCTGGCGCACCTGGAGCAACTGCTGGCGCCGGGAGGCCACCTGTGCCTCGTGGAGACGGTGCGGCAGCAGCCCTGGGTGGACATGGTCTGGGGCCTGGCGGACGGGTGGTGGAGCTTCGAGGACGCGCTGCGCACGCGCTCGCCGCTGCTGGAGGTGGACGCCTGGGAGCGGGCGCTACGGGACGCCGGTTTCCCGCTGTGCGAGGTGTTGCCCGCGGATGCGCGTCAGCGCTCGCGGTGGGACAGCGCCCTGTTCATCGCCGAGCGGAAGGGCGGCGACGAGGCGAGGCCCGTGGAAGGCCGGGAGGCAATGCAGGAGCGCCTCCGCCGGCTCCAGGCCATCGAGGCCGCGGGAGGTCAGGTGGTGCCGCTCGTGGCGGACGTGACGGACGCCGGGCGCATGGCGGAGGTGCTCGCCGAGACGAAGCGCCGCTTCGGTGCGCTCCACGGAGTCATCCACGCCGCGCTGGTGTTGGAGGATGGGCTCATCCAGCTCAAGACGCCCGAGTCGGCCGCGCGGGTGTTGGCCTCCAAGGTAGAGGGCACGCTGACACTGGACGCGCTGCTGCGTGACGAGCCCCTGGACTTCCTGGTGCTGTGCTCCTCGTTGAGCTCGCTGCTGGGGGCCCTGGGCCAGGTGGACTACGCCGCCGCGAGCGCCTTCCTGGACGCGTATGCCCTCTCGAAGCGGGGCCTCCCGGGCCGCCGCACGGTGTCCATCGACTGGGATCGCTGGCTGGAGGTGGGGGCGGCCATGCGCCGGGGGCTCGGGCTCGAGCCGGGACAGTCGGGAGCCCTGGGACTGCGGCGCACGGCTCCGGGCGTGTACACGGCGCGCTGGCGGGCCGGGGACGCGTGGTGGCTGGACGAGCACCGCCTGGAGGGCGTGGCCACGCTTCCAGGCGTGGCCTACCTGGAGCTGGTCCGCGCCGCGATGGAGCTCGAGCACGGGCCGGTGTCCCTGGAGCTCGAGCAACTGGTGTTCCACGCCCCGCTCACGGTGCCCGACGCGCGAGAGGTGGAAGTGCAGCTGCACCTGCGCGAGCAGGCGGAGGGTTACGGCCTGGAGATTCGCAGCCGGGAGAGGGGCGCGAAGGCCGCGGGCTGGCGGAGCCACGCCACGGGCGAGGTGCGAGTGCTCCCGCGCGAGAACGCGCCTCCCCTGGCGCCGCTGAGCGAATGGTTGACACGCCTCGGTCCCCTCCAGGAAGCGGCCGGGAACGAATCCGAAGCCGAGGCACGCGAGCGCGCACCCTCCCTGGGCTCGCGCTGGTCCACGTTGAGCTGGCGGCGCACCTGGAAGGGCGACGAGGGCCTGGCGTTGCTGGAGTTGCCGGAGGAACACGCGGGGGACTTGCGCCAGGTGCCGCTGCATCCGGCCCTGCTCGATGCGGCCACGGGCTTCGCCCCGCTCGCGGGCGCGTGGTTGCCGCTGGCCTATGGGCGTCTGCGGCTCCACGGCCCCCTGCCCCGGCGGTTGTACAGCCACCTGCGGCGGTTGGAGCCACTCGACGCCCGGGCGAGCGTGGTGCGCCACGCGGTGCGGGTGGCGGACGAGACGGGACGGGAGTTGCTGTCGGCGGAGGAGTACGTGCTGCGGCGGGTGGAGGGAGTCACGAGCGGGCCGCCGCGCCGCACGGCCGTGGTGCGTCCGGGAGAACCGGGCTCGTTGCGGTTGGAGCCCCTGGCCCCACGCGCGCCCGCGGAGGGCGAGGTGGAGATGCGGGTCATCGCCTCGGGACTCACCTTCAAGGACGCGCTGCTCGCCCTGGGGGCACTGCCGGGAATGACGGCCGGGGGAGCCCCGCTGGCGCTCGGCGTGGAGTGCGCGGGCATCGTCTCGGCGGTGGGGCCTGGGGTGAAGGGCCTGCGCGTGGGGGACGCGGTGGTGGCCGCCGCGGCGGGGGCCTTCTCCTCGCATGTGTGGGTACCCCAGGAGCACGTCTTTCCCAAACCAGCAGGGCTGAGCTTCGAGCAGGCCGCCATGGTGCCCGCCACACTGCTCACCGCCTGGTACGCCGTGGAGACACTGGGCCGGCTGCGCGCGGGCGAGCGCATCCTCGTGCACGCCGCGGCCACGGGAGTGGGGCTGGCGGCGGTGAAGCTGGCGCTGCGGCGGGGCGCCACCGTGTACGCCACCGCGGGCAGTGAGCCCAAGCGCGACTTCCTGCGCTCCTTGGGCGTGACGCTGGCCATGGACTCGCGAGGGCCGGGCTTCGATGAGCAGGTGCTCGCGCACACGCGGGGCGAGGGCGTGGACGTGGTCATCAACTCCCTGGGCGGCGAGTTCATCTCGCGGAGCCTGTCCGTGCTCGCGCGCCAGGGCCGGTTCGTCGAGCTGGGGGTGCGAGACATGCTCGCGGGGGGAACGCTGCCGCTGACGCCCTTCGCGCGCGGCCTGAACTTTCTGGCGGTCCAGGTGGATCCCTCGATGCGGGGCTACCGCGAGTTGATGGAGGAGGTGCTCCAACGGCTCGACCAGGGCGAGCTGGAGCCCCTGCCCTACACGGCCCATCCGCTGGAGCGCGCGGGCGAGGCGCTCCAACTCGTCGCCTCGGGCAAGCACCTGGGCAAGGTGGTGCTCTCCATGGAGCTGGCCGCATCCCGGCGCGCCGAGGCCCCTTCGCGAGCCTCCCAGCCGGGCCGTCTCCAGACGGGCCCGAGTGCCGTGGGTCTGCGCTCCGACGAGGGCTGCGAGACGTTCGAACGGTGCCTCGCCCTGGGCCTGCCCCAGGTGGTGGTGTCCACGCGGGACCTGCGCGCGCGCATGGCGGAAATCGAGCGGCTGCGGGTGTCCACCTGGGAGCCCACGCTGCCCACGGCGCCCCGGAGCACGCCGATGGATTCCGAGCGCTCCCGGCCCCATGCCGCACCCCGGAACGAGCGCGAGCGAGGAATCGCCGCGGTCTGGCGTGAACTGCTCGGCGTCACCGAGGTGGGCCTGGACGATGACTTCTTCGAGCTGCGGGGCGACTCGCTGCTCGCCATCCAGCTCATGGGCCGGTTGCGCAAGGAATGGGGCATCGAGCTGCCGCTGTCCGCGTTCCTGGCCCGGCCCACGCTGCGCACCCTGGTGGGAGACACCTCGGCCCCGCCGGAGCCCGCGTCCTCCCCGGTGCCAGCCGGAGCGCCAGTGACGGCGGGCAAGGCGCCCGCGCGCAACTGGAACCACCTGGTTCCGCTCCAACCGGACGGGGATGCCCCGCCCTTCTTCTGGGCGGCACCACTGCTGGGCACCGTCTTCCCCTACTTCGCACTGGCCCGGTGCCTCGCGCCCCACCCCTTCTATGCCTTGCAGCCGCCCGGCCTGGAGGAGGGACAGGAGCCAGTGGAGCGGCTGGAGTCCCTCGCGGCGCTGTACGTGCAGGAGATTCGGCAGTTGCAGCCACACGGGCCCTACCGCGTGGGCGGCTGGTCCTTCGGCTGCGTGGCGGCGTACGAGGTGGCCCGGCAACTGGAGGCGGCGGGAGAGCAGGTGGCGCTGCTGGTGCTGCTGGACTTCCCCGCGCCCGCCGAGCGCACCGCCGCGGGCATCTGGGCCGCGGCGCGCTTCTTCTCCGGCTCGGTGGCCCGGGGCCTCGCGCCCTACGCGGTCGAGTACTTCGATCTGATGGCCAAGGCACCCCGCGAGCCCGACGGCATCATCCGGGTCCGCGAGTCCCTGGCGCGAGGTTGGGAGCGGATGCGGCGAGGCGGACTGCTGCGCGAGCTCCGGGACGAGGCCGCCCTGTCGCGGGTGATGCCGGGAGACTCCCGGCTGCTGCTGCGCGAGCCGGGCATCGCGCCCATGGTGCGGCTGGCCCGGGCCAATCAGCGGGCGATGATGGACTATCGCCCCACAGGACGCCTCCAACAGCGCATCCTGCTCTGGCGCACGGAGGCCCATGCCCGCGGCTTCGCGCCGGACCTGGGCTGGGGCGCGCTGAGCGCCGCCGGAGTGGAGATCCGCGAGGCCCCGGGAGATCACATGTCCTTGCTGAGGACACCCCATGTCGAGCAGGTGGCCGCGCAGCTTCTGCCCCTGCTCAATGAGGCGGCGTCCCGGCCACCTCGCTGAGGTCCTCCGGCGCGCGGCGTGGCATCCAGCGTCTCAGCACCACGCGGCCTGGGACGGCCCTCGCGCCGAGGCCAGGCTCGCACCTGCCGTGGGCAATCCCATGTAACCTCCGCCTCCACGGGGCGCAGCGAGGTCTTACCGCAGCGCACCCGCGGTGTCCCCAGTGTGCCCCTCCAGCGGGGTTGGAGGCAGCACATGGGGGAACGGCGTGGGACGGGGCGGGATGACGAACCCGAGGAGAATCAAGGCGATAGCGGGTAATCGAGCACTGGATTAGCGGCTGTGTGAGAGGACAATCTGCCGGGCGCGGGCCACCTGCTGCTCGGCCGAGGTGTCCTCGCCATCGAACTTCGCACAGGACTCGAGGGCCTTGTGGAAGGAGGTCCCGAAGAACGACCAGTGCACCGGGTCGCCGGTGAGGAGAGGAACCGTCAGCTTCTGATTGACGAGGTACGAGGCCGAGTCGGGCTTGACCACCGACGAGGTCACCAGGCTCTCGTGGACCAGGCGCTCCTCGAGGTCATTCAAGGTCACCGTCGAGCCGGCGGGCAGATCGTGGGCGGCGACCAGGATCCTCACCCGTTCGCTCTTGTTGGGCTCGGCGGCACTCGCCTGGGAGCACGCCGAGGCCAGCGCCAGCAGGGGGAGCACGGCGAGAAGGAACACGCGTCGCATCACTGGGTCTCCTGGCCGCGCACGAACGCGGCGGTTTCTTTGCGCGTGGCGCGCGCTCGCGCCTCGTCGATCGCGCCGTTCGCCTCGCTCACGCAGCTGGCCACCCGCCGCGGTTGCTCGGCATCATCGAGCATCTGCCACATCAAGGCGTCCTTCGGCTGGAGCTCGACCACCGTCCGCGCGCCGATGACGTCGCCCAGCCGTTCCGCGGGGACGAAGCTGGCGGTGGCCAGGGCGTCGGGCCACATGCCGACATCGAGCATCGACCTGTCGAGCACCGTCCCCTTGGGGACCTTGCTCTTGAGCACCACGACCGAGACCTCGCCCAACGCATACGCCGTCAGCGCGGGCACGGGCTCGGGCGTTGGCAGGGGGGTGCCCATCCGCTCCTCGAAGCGGGCGAGCACGCCATCCCGCGCGGCATCCCCAGCGGCGTTGACCTTCGAGACGACCGCCTGGAAGCATGCATCCTGAGTCGTGTGGTCGGCGAACATCCCCCAGAGCAGGACATCTCCCGCTTGCAACGACACGGGAGCGGGGCGGCCGACCAGCTTGTGGACATCGTCCGGCCGGACCATCGAGTCGGTGACAAAGCTCGCGGGGAGCGAGCGCTGGGTGAGCAGCTCGAGGGTGATGGGCTCCCCCACGGGAAGGTCCGCCGAGAGCGCCACGACGGGCTTGGGTTCCCACTGCTCGCGCATCCGCCACACCCGATGGGAGACCACGATGAAGCAGAACACGACGATGAGCGCGGACGAGAGCACCATCCCGGCGAGGAACGAGCGGATCTCTGGCTTCATGGGCGCACCTCGCTCACGAGCCGGGCGCGGATGTCGGCGGGCGTGCGCTCGCGCCTAGCCGTGGTGGAGCTGGCGGCGAGCGCCGCATCACACGCCTCCCAGAGATCGGGGTCCCTCGGCGACGACGGCTCCGGCCCCCTCATCAGGCCATTCCTTGTTCTCGAGAAGAACGTCCAGTGGAGCCGATCTCCATCGCTGAGAGGCACGGTGAGCACCTGGTCCACCACATAGGTGGCCGAGTCGGGCTTCACCACGGACGAGGTGACGAGTTGCTCGGGCATCGGGCGCTGTGCCATCTCGGCGAACGTCATCCGGGTTCCAGCTGCGAGCGCTCGCGGAGCCACCACCACCGGCACCAGCCTCCACCCGTGTTGAAGACGTTGCTCCTCGAACTTGACGACCTTGTACGAAGCGATGCCAGCGACCACCAACGTCCCCATGAGGCCCGCGCTCAACCCGGCGACGAAGACCAGGCGGTCCTTCATTTTCTGCGAAGTCACCATGAGGGGTACTTATAACTGAGAATGCTTCTCCTGACCATGCGTGGAAACTTCTCCGCCACGCTTCCATCCGCACTCTCGTTACCTGCCCTGGCCAAGGCAGTACCTCAATCCTGTTTTTCCCTTCCCGGTTGCCCTTGCCGAGCTGGTTCAGGCCCTCAAACGAAAGAAGCCAATCAATGTTCAGAAACCCGGAGTGCTGGTGCTGAGCCACTGATGGCCGCTTGCCAAAGGGGACCGAATGCCGAGCAGGAGGAGACCCTCTCCAATCTGCTCCAGGCCGGGTTCCCGGAGAACGACATCCAGCTGCACGACGGGGACGTCTACGTCGGACGCGACGGTCACGTGACGCTCGAGGCGTCGCGGGAGATGCGATTGGACGCGATGACGCCCTCAGGTGCGTCCTGTGAGGTTGGTCCAGGTGGCCGGGCCGAGATGTCCCCGACGGTCGGCTTCAGGCCATCAGCTCCCCGGCCAGCGCGGCGATGTGCCGCTCGTCGGTGCCACAGCAGCCGCCGAGCAGGCGCGTCCCGAGCTCCGCGTGCACGCGGGCCATCTCCCACGCGAAGGCAGCCGGGGGCTCGCTGTCGAGCTCCGCGCGCCCGTCGAGTTCCTCGGGCGAGAGGCGGGAGGTGTTTGCTTGCAGGCCCACCACGCGCGCTCCGAGGATGGGCCAGGCGGCCAGCTGGCGCGCCATTCCCTCGCGGAAGACACGTGACCCCGGCGGCGGTCGGACAGCTTTCCTCCGCCTCCACGGGGCGCAGCGAGGCCTTACCACGGAGCCGCCCCCGGGACTCACGTGTCCGGGTCACACGTCCAGGCGTACTCCTCGGAGTAGCGGTAGCACTTGTAATGGGCGCCGCAGGCATTGGGCACGGCCGGGTCACAGGACTTGCGGCAAGCCCCTATCTGGCAGACGAACCCCTCGGGACAGGAAGAGGGATTCGCCTCGTCACAGTAGATGAGACACGTACCCCAGACTTCGCGCGGGTGGTTGTAGGGATTGTCGATGACACACTCCTGCCCGCCAGGACAGGGAGTGCGCTGGCAGTTCTGGCCATGCACCTGCGCGCAGACGGACACGCCCTCCTCAAGCCGGACACATTCCTGCCCCTCGGGACACGCGCGGCCCTCGCAGGTGGGCACACAGGAAGGGCCATTGAGTCCCTCCTGGCAGAAGAAGCCCTCGGGACAGCTTCCGGGCTCGTCCATCCGGCACCGCCGCCCACACCGGTCACCCTGGCACAAGAGCTCCCGCTCACATGCCGTGTCACGAGAAACAGGCAGTTCGAAGCAGGTGTCGCCCTCCTTCTGCCCTCCCACGATCGTGCAGTAACGGATGGCGGGACCGTCTCCCAACGTTCGCAGCGTGCGGCAGGCCATGTCCTCCGAGCATTGCTGATCCGTCATGCACTTGCTGTCCGTGCAGTACGCCCCCATGACCCGCGCATTGACCAGGCACCCCAGTGGAGGCTGGCACTCCTTGGCGCCCCCACAGGGACGCTCGTAGGTCATCAGGCTCCGGCGCTCCTCGGCCGACAACACTGGAGCCACCCTCGATGGGGGAGCCGGACGCAATCCTCTGAACAGAGCCACATGGAGGGCCCAGGCCAGGGGCAGGACCAGCAAGAGGCTCAGCACGACGAGCAGGGGCGTGCTCCAGCGCATCATTCGGCGACCCTGAACTGACACTGGTGCGGGCACCCATTTTTCACCCATAGCGCAGGAGTGCCGCACTTGCGCCCCCACTCCTCCTTGCGCAGGGGGCAATTGTGCCGGTGCAACTCCTCCTGGATGTCCTTCTCCATCGCCCGGTCGATGGTGCCGCCCTCCCTCCATGCCTCCGGGCACGCCGTCCCCACCACCATCAGCCATGTGAACGCGAACACCTGTCGCCAGCGCATGTGTCCTCCCTGTGAAAGAGGAACCTCTCCAACGAGCCGCCCGCATCATACGCCTTCGCTTCACCCCTCCCGTTAACGCGGAATCTCCGTCGGGGAGAAGGCGGGCTAGGCCAGGGGATTGAGCAGTTCGCCTCGCAGGAAGCGCTCGAGCCCCGCGCGCGTCACCACCCCCACCCGCCCGTCTCCCTGTACCGGCAGCGCCGCCACCGCGTGGGCTTCGCGTTCATCCACAGCCGATACAGGCGAAGACGTCCGACGCGAACGTCCGGCGCAGCACTCCCGCCCAATCCAATCGCGGCGTGCGCTCCTTCGTTGACTCCACCGTCGCAGCCAGGGCCGGGCTCTCCTCCCCCAGCCCCGGCTCCGCCCCCGCTTGAGGGAGCGTTCATCCACCAGCCGCGCGCCGCTCGCCACGAGGCGAACCTGCCCGCATCCACCCGACGCAAAGTCATGCGGGCCTGCGCGCCTCGTTGCTCCAGGTGGCCGGGCCGAGATTTCCCCCCGGTCGGCTTCAGGCCATCAGCTCCCCGGCCAGCGCGGCGATGTGCCGCTCGTCGGTGCCACAGCAGCCGCCGAGCAGGCGCGTCCCGAGCTCCGCGTGCACGCGGGCCATCTCCCACGCGAAGGCGGCCGGGGGCTCGCTGTCGAGCTCCGCGCGCCCGTCGAGCTCCTCGGGAGAGAGGCGGGAGGTGTTTGCTTGCAGGCCCACCACGCGCGCTCCGAGGAAGGGCCAGGCGGCCAGCTGGCGCGCCATTCCCTCGCGGAAGACGGAAGGGTGGACGCAGTTCACCATGTACGCGGCCGGGCGAGCGCCGGCGAGCGCGTCGATGCGCATCACGGCCTCGCCGAGCGGGGTACCGTCGAGCAGCGCCCCGGTGGGACGGAGGACGAAGCTCAGCAGGAACGGCAGGCCCGTGCGCGACATCGCCAGGGCCACGCCCTCGGCCTCCGAGAGCGCCGGGAGCGTCTGGGCCACCAGGAAGTCCACCCCGGCACGGGCGAGCGCCTCCACATGGGGAGCATGGAAGGCCGCGGCCTCCTCGCACGGGAGGGCCTCCTCGGGCCTATAGGCATCCCCGCGGCACCCGACGAGCCCTCCGATGAAAACGCCCTCGCCCCGGCTGCCCACCTCCTCGCGCAGGCCCGCGAGCAGCCGGAACGCCTCGCCGAAGACGTCCCGGCCGGCGAGGCCCGCGCGCGCGAGCCGCTCCGAGTTCGCGCGCCAGGTGGGCGTGAGGAGGACGGTGGGCAGGCCGTGGCGCAGGCCGATGTCGCGGTAGTCGCGGTAGATGCCGGCGAGCGCCGCGCGGCCTGCCGGGCGGAAGAGGAGGGCCGTATTGGCCACGTGAGGGTCCAGCAGTCCCTCGGGGTGGCGCCTCAGGCGCTCGACCACCGAGCCCTCGGTCAGCAGCAGTGGCGCCTCGTGCAGGGCACGGAGGAAGGGCGCGGGCGGTACCATGGCTCCCATCATCCTTCACCTTTCATCGTCAACACCATGCATGGTTTCAATCCATGGCCGGAGGTCGGCAAGGACGGGCCGCCGCAGCCGGCGGCGGCCCGACACGGGCAAGCTCAAGCGGTCTGATAGATTCGGACGTCCGGGGCGGCGTCGAGTAGCGGCTTGAGTGCGCCGACGACGTCGGCGGTGAACAGCTCGCTCTTCAGGTAGGCATTCGCCTGCTCGGTCGTGTCGAATCCGTGGAGCACCTGCACGTCCTCGTCGCGGACGAGCAATTCCTTCGACTTCGCGCCGGCGATCGTGTTGAGGAAGGGCGCCTTGTATCGCTGGTAGACCCCTGCGGCTGCAGGCCGGTTGACGGGGGTGATCTTCAGGGTGATTTGCAGATAGACCATCGATGTCCTCCTTCTTGGGCTTCTGGGGTCCGTGATAGAAGAGCTATCCGGCCGGAGCGACCTTGACCCCATGGCAAGCAAGGGGATGACGGCTCGCCACCGCCATCCTGCCTGCTGCTGAGTGAATGTATTTCTCCGAGCGCGCGCCTCTGCAATCGAGAAGATCTGTATTCGCGACAAAGGAAATCTTCACCGCCCATGAGAGCACCTGAACATCTGAACGCGCTACGCGCCTTCGAGGCGAGCGCCAGGCATCAGAGTTTCTCCGCCGCAGCCGCCGAGCTCCACGTGACCCCGGCGGCGGTCGGACAGCTCGTGAGAAGCCTCGAGGAGTGGCTCGGCACCCCGCTGTTCAACCGAGGCTCGAGCGGGCGGACGAGGCTCGTTCTGACCGAGGCGGCTCGGCGCGCGCTGCCGGACATCCGCGAGGGATTCGATCGATTGAGCATGGGCGTCGCGCGGCTGAAAGAGGGTTTGTCGACCGGCGTGCTGACCGTCACGGTCAGCCCGGCCTTCGCGGCCAAATGGCTACTGCCGCGTCTCGAGCGGTTTCAGGTTGCCTATCCGGAGACGGATGTGAGGCTTGATGCTTCGATTGAGCTGCTCGACTTCGCCGCTCACGGCATCGACATCGGTGTGCGCTACGGCGCTGGGAGCTGGCCTGGGCTGACTGCCGAAAAGCTGATGGACGAGGAGATCTATCCCGTCTGCTCACCTGTGCTCCTGCGGCAGAACCGCCGCCTGCGCAAACCATCCGATCTGGCCGGTCTGAGGCTCATTCATGATCTGTCGGTCGATGCCCACTCTGATTTCGCCACCTGGAATGCGTGGCTGGAGAAGGCTGGCGCAAAGGATGTCGAGACGAGGCGAGGCCTGCGGATCAACAATTCCGCCGCTGTGCTGCAGGCGGCGATCGACGGACAGGGCGTAGCACTGGCCCGCAGTATCATGGCGCGCGACGATCTGGCAGCCGGCCGGCTGGTGCGCCTCTTCCCTGAGGTCGAGTTCGTTTCGAAGCTTGCCTACTACGTGGTCTACCGACCCGAAGGTGCCACGCTCTCCAAGCTGGTTGCTTTTCGTGATTGGCTCGTTCGCGAGGCGTCGGCGCGATAGGCGCTGGAAGGCTTCTTGGTGTCAGGTGGGGGAGGAGGCCGGGGTGGCTCGGGGGGCCCGTTCGCGCCAGCGGAGCACCTCGAGCGCGACGGCGACGTGCACGCGGTTGTGCGCGAGCGGCCGAGGGAGGAGCTGCTCCGCCCGGGCGAGCCGGCGCAGCAGCGTGTTGCGATGGGTGTGCAGGCGCACCGCGGTGCGGGCGGCGTTGCACCCCTCATCGAGGAACGTCAGGAGCGTGTCGCGCAGCTCCGGACTGGCCGTCTCCAGGGCCCCCAGGGTGTGTTGAACGAACTGCTCCGCGCCCTCGGCGTTCTGGGTGACGAGGAACACGAGCCGGACCTGGTCGAAGGTGACCAGTCGCTCCTCCGCCCCCAGGCGCGCGAGCATCCGCTGGGTGTCGAGGGCATCGAGATGACCGCGGCGAAAGCCCTCGACGCCCCGGCCCGTGGAGCCCAGGGCGATGCGGACCCCCGGCATCCGCTGGAGCGCTGCGCGCACCTGCTCGAGGTCCGGTTCGGCGCCCCCCGGCAGCCACACCCACAGGGTCGCGGCACTGGCCACGACGGTGAGCGGGCGCTGCGCACCGCAGGCCCGGGCCAGGACGTCGACCGCACCTTCCAGCGCGCCGGAGTCCAACCGCGCCGCATCGCTCCACACGACGGCGGCGCAGTGCACCTGGTCGAGCCGGTACCCGAGGCGTCGTTCAGCGACCTGGCGGGGGAGGGGCGCCCCATCGAGCAGGAGCGCGACGACCTCGCGGCGCTCGGCGTGGGTGCCACGGGTGAGCTCGTCGCGCTCCGCGTTCATCTGGACGGTGATGCCCGTGATTGTCGCGTCGATGAACGCGGCGATGGAGCGGGCCGACACGTCGAGCAGCTCGCGCAGCTCGCCCGGGTCGGAGGTCAGCTCGAAGGCGATGACCATCCACCGCAGCCAGGCGGCGTTCTGCCCGGTGCGGTAGGAATTGAGCGCGGCCTCACTGACGCCCCGGCGCACGAGGTCGCGGGCGACGCGGAGCACCTCCGCGCTGAGGTTCGCCGCGACAGGCGCTCCCGGGTCCCGCACGTTCGCCGCCGCCCAGTGGAGGATGTTCTCCCGGTTGGTTCTGCGCATCGCCGCCGCGAGGACGGGATCCTCGGCGATGGCCTTCATGTTCTCCGGGGCCAATGTCGCCTCGTCGAGTTCCTCGAGCCACTGTGGCGGCGCATTCAGGGCCATCCGGGCCCCCTGGCGTATGAGCTCTAGCACTCGCTCCGAGGGGGGGAGCTGGGGGGGAGTCGTGCCAGTTCGGCGGTGCATGGTGCACCTTTTCTACCGTCTTTTGGTGCGGTCTGTACCTTGTCCCCACGGGCGTCTCTTTCCATCCTTGTGCCAGTCCCCTCTCTCCACGGAGCCGCCCATGAGTACCCCGCCCACCCCCGCCTCTCCCGAACAGGTCGACGTGTTGATCATCGGCGCCGGCATTTCGGGAATTGGCGCGGCCTTCTATCTGCAGCGGGAACACCCCCAGAAGTCCTACGCCATCCTCGAGGCGCGGGGTGCGACCGGGGGCACCTGGGATCTCTTCCGGTATCCCGGCATCCGCTCCGATTCGGATCTGTACACGTTCGGGTACGCGTTCAGACCGTGGACGAGCGACAAGGTGATCGCCGACGCGGACAGCATCCTCGCCTACCTGCGCGAGACCGCAGCCGAGCATGGAATCGACCGCAAGGTCCGGCTCCACCACAAGGTACTCGGGGCGGCCTGGTCCAGCGAGGAGGCGCGCTGGGTCGTCGACGTCGAGCGCACCGACACAGGCGAGAGCCTGCGGCTCGCGTGCCGGTGGCTGTTCTGCGCGAGTGGTTACTACCGCTACGACCAGGGATTCACCCCCCGGTTCGAGGGCACCGAACGCTTCCAGGGAAGGCTCGTCCATCCTCAGCACTGGCCCGAGGACCTCGACTACACCGGCCAGCGGGTGGTCGTCATCGGTAGCGGCGCCACGGCCATGACCCTCGTGCCGGCGATGGCGGGGAAGGCGGCGCATGTGACGCTGCTGCAGCGCACTCCCACCTATGTGTTGTCCGTGCCCTCCGAGGACAGGCTCGCCGGGCTCCTGCGCAAGGTGCTACCCAAGGCATGGGCGCACGCGCTCCTGCGGCAGGCGAACATCGCCAAACAGCGAGCCATCTGGCGCTTGTGCCAGCGCTATCCGCGCCTGGCCCGGCGGCTCATCCGCGCCCTCAACGTGAAGCTGCTTCCGAAGGGCTATCCCGTCGACGAGCACTTCAACCCGCCCTACAACCCGTGGGAGCAGCGGCTGTGCGTGGTCCCGGACGAGGACCTGTTCAAGGCCATCCGCGACGGCCGCGCGTCCATGGTCACCGACCGCATCGAGACCTTCACCGAGCGCGGTCTCCAGCTGAAGTCGGGCCGGGAGCTCGAGGCCGACCTCATCATCACCGCCACCGGACTGAATCTCCTGCCGCTCGGCGGCATGACGCTGACGATTGATGGGGTGCCGGTGAACCTGCGTGACAAGGTGGCCTTCCGGGGCTTGATGCTCAGTGGCGTGCCGAACTTCGCGTTCACGGTCGGCTACACCAACTCGTCCTGGACGCTGAAGATTGGCCTGTTGTGCGAGCATTTCTGCCGGCTGCTCGGGTACATGGACGAGCGGGGCTACACCATCTGCCAGCCCGAGCTGGACGATCCGACGATGCCCACCCGGCCCTTGCTCGACTTCGCCGCCGGGTACGTGCAGCGCTCGGTCGACACGTTGCCGCGCCAGGGCGACCGCGCTCCGTGGTTGATGTCGATAGACTACCACTCGGATGTCCGGCTGCTGCGGAAGGCCTCATTGGAGGACCCGCACCTGAAGTTCTCCTCCCACATCCGCTCCGCCTCCGCGTCCATGCCGGACTCCCTGGAGGCGGCATGATTCGAGGAAAGGTCGCCGTGGTCACAGGGGCGGGTTCCGGTATTTGCCGCGCGCTCGCATTGGCGCTCGCCCGGCGCGTCGAGCAGGTGGCCGCGCAGCTGCAGCCCTGCTCAATGCGGCGGCGTCCCGGCCTCCTCGCTGAGGTCCTCCGGCGCGCGGCGGGGAGGCATCCAGCCCGACTCGTCCACCCACTCGAGCGCGTCCTTCAAATCGATGCGCTCGGTGATGCGGTCGATGGCGGCGGCCTGTTGCTCCACGCTTCTGCCTAGATTGAAGGGCACGGGCGGATTCACCCGCCAGGAGTTGCCCCTGGGCAACAACATCCGCGTCTGGGAGTCGACCGCTTCCAGATTGGCCTTGATGAAGGCGGACACGAGCGCGAGGGGATTCTTGCGATTCAGGAGCCACTTCGCATAGCCCCAACTCTCGTTGTCGCCCTTCATGTACGTCACCGGGTCCCCCGTACCGAGCGACAGCACGAGCAGGTTGTCCAGGGTCGTCACCTCGGCATGGATCGCCTGGGCGACGGCGGCCAGGGTGGGGTTGTTGGCGAACAGGCCGCCATCCACGTAGCCCTGGTAGACGGGGGAGAGGATGGGCATGGCGCTGGAGCGCAGCGCCAGGTCCACCAGGAGCTCCCCCATCTGCTCGGAGGAAGCGCCCGGCAGGTTGTGGAACACGCGGAGCCCCCAGGTGCGCAAGGCCTCGTTGGGGTTGTGATCGTCCAGTTGGAAGGCGGGGATGACCACGTGACGGTGCAGCTCGCCCAGCGTCTTGTCTCCGAGCACGCCAGTGAGCGCCCGGGCCATGGCCTGGTTGGGCGTCAGGGCCTTGCGCCCCACGAGCGCTCCGAGCGTGTTGCTGAGCGGGAGGGTGAACAGGTCCGGGGCGAACCACAGACGGAGGGCCGCATCCAGGCCCTCGGAGGAGCGGGAGGCCGCCGCAAGGATGAGCGCGCTGAGGGCGCCCGAGGACGTACCGGCCACCAGCTGCACCTCGTCGAGGAAGCCGGGGCGCTCCCGCTCGATGCGCCGCAGGATGCCAAGACTCACCAGCGTCCGCAGGCCGCCGCCATCCAGGCTGAGGATGCGGTACTTGCTCGGGATGGACGACATCCAACACCTTGCCGCCAAGGACACAGGTGTCTGTCCTTGGGAGAGCGTTTCAGCTCAACAAGGTGCAACCCGGGCATGGAAACGGCCACCCCCTCTCGAGCAGGTGGCCGCGCGGTTGCTGCGCCTGCTCAACTCGACGCTTCGGCCGCCTCGGTGGAAGCCGCCTGCGCGCGGCGCGAGCGGCGGGGGGGCATCCAGCCCGACGCATCCACCCACGCCAGCGTCTTCGACAGGTCGAAGCGCTTGACGATGCGATCCATGGTGGCGACCTGCTGATCCACGCTACCGCCCAGGTTGAAGGGCACGACGGGATCCACCCGCAGGGAGCTGCCCTTGGGCAGCAACATCTGCGTCTGGAATTCAATCGCCTCCACGTTGGCCTCGATGCTGGCGGCCACGAACGCCATGGGCTGCTTGGAGTCCAGCAACCACTTCGCATAGCCCCAGCTCTCGTTGTAGCCCTCCAGGTAGTCCACCGAGTCCCCCGTGCCCAGCGACAGCACGAGCACTTCGTGGATGTTCGCCACCTTGGAATAGAGCACCTGGGCGACGGCGGCCAGGGTGGGGTTGTTGGCGAACAGGCCGCCATCCGCGTAGCCCTGATACACCGGGGACACGATGGGCATGGCACTGGAGCGCATCGCCAGATCCACCAGGTAGTCCCCCATCTGCACGAAGGTGTCTCCCGGCAGGTTGTGGAAGACACGGGGGCGCCAGCCGCGCATATCCTCGTCCGGATTGCGGTCATCCAACTGGAAGGCGGGGATGACCACGTGGCGGTGCAGATCGCCCAGCGTCTTGTCTCCGAGCACGCCGGTGAGCGCCCGGGCCATGGCCTCGTTGGGAGTCAGGGCCTTCTGGCCGACGAGCGCTCCGAGCTGGTTGCCGAGCGGGATGGTGAACAGCCCTGGGGAGAACCACACGTTGCGAGCGATCGCCACGCCCTCGGAGGGGCTGCGCGCCGCCGCGAGGATGAGCGCACTGAGGGCACCCGCGGACGTACCAGCCAGCAGTTGCACATCATCGAGGAAGCCGGGACGCTCGTTCTCGATGCGCTGCAGGACGCCGAGGCTCAGCAGCGTCCGGATGCCGCCGCCATCCAGACTGATGATGCGGTACTTGCCATGCTGGACGCCCATCGCACCCGCCTCGGGGTGTTCATTCCGGGTCGAGCCGTTACCGTTGGCCGTCTTGCGCCGTGCCGTCTTCCTCGGTTTCGATCCGATGGCCATGGCTCACTCGTCTCCCTTGGCGGACGGCTCGCCCGCGGGCTCCTCGCGGATGGGTGGCACGCCCCGGAAGCGCTCCGTGGGCGAGCGAACCTGCTGTCCGGGCTTGGCCGGCGAGCCCGCCGCGACGGAGCGCAGAGCGGGCGGCGCGAACGAGCCATGCTGCCGCGCCTCGGCACTCGACACCTCCTGATCCACCACCTCCAGGGCGGCACGCAGCAGCTCGCGGTTGGCCCGCGCAACGCCCAACCGCAACGTATCGATCATCCGCATGTACCTGCCTAAGCCCTCCACGGGCGCCGCCTCGGCCACTGCCGAGGTACTGGCCGGAGCAACTGTCTGCACCTGTGTCGCGTCTCTGTAGTCCATGATGAGAACTCCCTAGAAACGAAGGTGAACCCTGACTGGCGGTGCATCAATCTACACGGATCGTCGAACGCAGCTACCGCTCGGTCGTCCTCCTGCCAATTTGATGAGAGTCGCGGGTCTCTAACATCAAAAGGATGACACTCCAGCGCCAGCCTCCGGCCATCTGGAGACTGAATCGAGTAGGTAGAAGCCCGCGAGATTCCCACCCACTGTCTCGTGCTCGACAAAGCCAGACTCCGGTGACACCTGTTGGGCTTTCGCCCACACGAGCAGACAGTCGATGATTGGGACGGCCCTTCTCCTGCCGCGGCACCGGCAGGTAGCGGACACATCTCGGAGTCAGGGCGGATCGCTCGCGGCGGCCTCCGAGAGAAGCCCCTGCCGGTAGAACCAGCCCAGGAGGGCGACCCCCTGCCGGAACGGCACCTGCCTCGCCCATGTGTCCGCGAGCTGCGGCATCGTCAATCCCTCACACATCGCCTCCACGAGCGGCGCCAGCTCGACTCCGTCCACATAGGCCACGGGCCTCGCGAGCCGGGGATGGCTCAGCGCCCGGCGCACCTCGATGACGTCCCCGACGATGCAGGGCGTGTCCACCAGGGATGCCTCGCTCGCCAGCCGCCAGCGCCGGTGCTGCAACTCGTCCCCCGCCACGGGCCGCACCTCTGGCGGCGCCAGCGTGGGAGGAGAAGGGAGGGCCCGGCGCTTCCAGAACGGCCGCTCCTCGTAGCCGTGCTGCTCCCGGTAGTACCCCGCGGCCCAGGCCGCGTGCTGCTCGACGGAGTAGCGCTGGTCGTCCGTGTAGAACCGCAGTGCGGCGTCCGCGCTGCCGGGCCGGACGAGCAACGTGTGCACGGCCACGGCGCCACTCAGGGCCGTCTGCAGCGCCTTCTGGACGCCCGAGGAGGAGAGCGGATCCAGGGAGAAGCTGGCCTCGCCCACCTTGATGAAGTCTTCCCCGATGGGCTCCGCGTCCCGGTAACAGGTCGCGTCGCAGGCGAGCGCGCCGCTGACCAGGCGTGGCGCCGTCCACGCGCCCAGCAGGCCCGAGCGGCCCAGCAGCTCGCGGTAGAAGGGCTCCAGCGTCCGCCGCCCGATGCCCCGCTCGCGCAGCGACTCGGGGTCCACGAAGGCCATGGCGTTGAAGGTGCCATCCGGCAGATGCGCGCCCCAGTACCAGGCGTCCGGTCCCGCCTCCACGCGGGTCTCCGGACCGTGAGGTATCTCCCCTCGCCAATAGCCATACAGCGCCAGGGTCCGCGTGGAGACGGGCACCTTCCGGCCGCCCAGGCACGACGCCCTCCCGCTCGCGTCCGCGAGGAACCGTGCCGACACGAGGACCCACCGCCCCTCGTGGAGCACCCGTAACTCCCAGCCGTCCGCCTTCCGCTCCGGACGCCGCGCCACGGCTGGCTGGAGCACCTTCACGCCCGCCGAGGCCGCAGCGCCCAGCAGCAGCGCATCGAAGCGCCCCCGGTCCACGAGCACCCCGGGCTCTCTCGCGGGAGCGCGCACACGGCGCCCGGTGGCGTCTTCCCAGCGCACCAACGCCTCTCGCGCGGGAAGGAAGCCCGCCTGCCGCACCATCTCCCCCACTCCGAGCGCGTCGAGCAGCGGCCACACGCCCGGCGTCAACGACTCGCCCACGTGGGGCCGGGGGAAGGCATGGCGCTCCACGAGGCACACCGCATGGCCGAGCCGCGCCAGCCGCAGGGCGAGCGCGGCCCCCGACGGCCCTCCGCCAATGACGCAGACTTCCGTCTCGAGCCGTTCCTCCACCCGCTCACCCGGCTGCGGGGGCCAGACCGAAGTAGTCCGGCCGGGCCTGGGAGAGCCGGCTGTAGGCCTCCAGGCAATAGTGCAGCCAGCCCCGGATGTAGTCGCAGGCCGGACGCCCTCGCTGGATGACCTCGTGGTGGCAACCCCCACTGCACATGTACCGCGCCCAGCACGAGCGGCACGGCTCCTGGCGGTGTACGTGGCGCTCCGTGAGCCAGCGCGCCTGCCGCTCCCGGTCCACCCCCGTGCGCAGGTCGCCCATGGCCCCCTCCTCATCGCCCACGAAGCGGTGGCACGCGGCCAGCTCGCCGCTGGCGGAGACGCCGAGGTAGCCCGCGCCAGCCCCGCAGGGATAGGGACGGTGCGTGCCCTTGTGGAGCTCGCGCATGGCGTTGACCATGTTGGAGAACGGGTAGCGCTGGCCAGCGATGAGCCGCCGCTCGAACTCCCGCCCACAGTCCACCATCTGCTCGAGCATGAGCTCCAGCTCGGCGGACCCCAGCTCATCACGCCCCGTGGGAGAGCTGAGCATGGGCGAGAAGCCGACGCTGTGAAAGCCCAGGCCCACGAAGGCATCCAGGGTCTCGCGCAGCTCCAGGTTCTGCGGCGTGACGGTGACGCGCGCGGAGACCTGCATCCGCCGCTGGCGGGCCAGCAGTGGCGCCACGTTCTCCATCACCCGAGCGAAGCTGCCCTGGCCTCCCTTGAAGGCGCGCAGCCGGTCATGCACCTCCTGGCGTCCATCCAGGCTCACCGTCACCGCGAAGCCGTGCTCCTCCAGGAAGCTGGCGTCGTCGGCATTCAGCAGTGTGCCGTTGGTGGTGAGCGAGAGCGTGAGCGAGACCCCCTTCTCCCGAGCCCGCTCCACGGCCCGCTCCGTCGCGGCCCGGATGACGGCACGGTTGAAGAGGGGCTCGCCTCCGAGGAACGAGAGGTTCACCCGCTCGCCCCGGCCCACGTCGCGCAGCAGCAGCTCCACCGAGTCCAGCGCCGTCTGGAGCGGCATGTTGCGCGCCGGGCCGCCGAAGTCCCCCTGCTGGGCGTAGCAGTACGTGCACCCGAGGTTGCACTTCTGCGCCACCGCCAACGAGAGCGCCCGCACCGGCGGAGACTCCACCGGCTGGTCGTCGATGAAGGGTGCATCGGAGACACCCAGCTCCTCCAGCAGCCGCTGGACGGCCCCTCCATCTCGGACCAGACGCGCACGGTCCAGGGCCTCGGAAACCTCGGCGTCCACGTCGAAGAGCCGGCTTCCGTTCACCACCAGCAGATGCCGTCCCAGCTCCGTCTGGAAGAGGTGCACGTCCGGCACGTGGGGCGCGGACAGCGCGAACAGCCGCCGCGCCTGGGACGAGGCTGGAGGACCGCCGAGCACCTCACTCGGGCTGCTCATCCGTGCGCGCTCGCTCTCTCCCCTCCGGGGGCGCTCCGTCCGCATCCCTTCCCTCCACCTGGAAGTGCAGGGACTCCTCCCAGTGACGGAACAGGTCGTCATACGAGACGAGCCGCGTGTCCACGCGGTTGTCCAGCACGTACTGCTGGGGTGCCTCGGGGCTCCGGTTCTTCTGGAGCCAGTTGATGCCAATGCTGGTGCCCTGGGGCCCCTGCTCCACGTGCACGTAGTCCGGGCGACTCGCGGCCCAGTAGTAGCAGGCGCACTCGCGGTAGTCGTTCTGCCACGGCGAGCACAGGCCCTGGGTCAACTCACCCGGCTCGGCCATCTCCTCGGCGATGACGGCCAACTGGCCCTGCTCGCCCCGAGCGAAGAAGGGGCGGATCTCCAGGTCCACCGCGAGCAGTTGCTTCTTGTCCTTGGGGATCGCCGCCGGCAGGGGGGACTCCTCCTGGGTGAACTCGCAGCGGACCTTCTTGCCCGCCTTGGCGTGCAGCACCTCGGCCAGGACGTTGGACCACTCCATGAAGGTGACGCCCGCGGGGTTGGCCGGCGTGACGAGATGGGAGGGATCGGCTCCAGGGCGCTGGGGTCCCATGACGGGCACGACGAGCGGATGGCCATCCACGCGCAGCAGCCGGTGGTGGAGCAGGTGCTCGAAACCGCGGTCTGTCTTCAGCACGTAGTTGTCCGCTTCGTGCATCTCGATGCCGACGAAGATGCGGCGCCACACATTGCGGAAGTCGAACTCCAACCCGGGGAAGCAGTTGGAGATGGCGGACGAAGGCAGCGAGCCGGGAGGGTTGCCCGCGGCCCGGTAGTGGAGCTGCGCGGACAGGTTCTTCGGATCCAGCTTCTTCATTCCTTCTCTCCCCCGCTCTTGCCTGGCACGGGCTGCTGGAACAACGCCTTGCGCGCGGCCTTCTCGATGATGTCCACCTGCCGGCGAGTGAGCGTCAGGGCGCGCCCGTCCGCCCCGCGCATCAGCGCTGGCATCTTCCGGCGCCCCTTGTTGCTCAGGTCCCCCACCTCGTCATGACGCCGCAGCACGTCCGAGAACCAGGGTGCCGCCCCGCTGCGCAGCGCCGTGAAGACATTCTGGTGCAGGGCACGGATGGTCAGGTTGTCCACCAGCGACGGGGCCATGATGGGCTCGAAGAGACGACCGGTGTCCGCGGTGTCCTGCCGCACCATGGTGCTGGCCACATCCACCTGGCCGTTCACCGTGTTGCCATTCATCACCGCGGTGTTCATCAGCCGGACGGTCTCGAAGGCGCGCCGGACGATGTCCTCGGCCGCCTCGAGCGAGGCATCGCGTGCGCTCGCCACCGGGCCGTGGAGCGCCTGGTCCAGATCATCGGCCACCGTGCGCACCGGGAAGCTGTCCGGCGCGAAGGCGGGCGGCCCCGCACCGATGCGGGCAAAGGCCTTCAGCGGCTCGGCCGCGCCCTTGAGCTTGAGCTGGACGTGGACGAGACCGTCGCACTCGTCGTCGATGTACCCTCGGCTCACCCAGTCGTTGCCCTTCTGATAGCCGGCGTAGATCTGCGCGGGCATGGTCAACTGAGGGGCGGCGCTCTCGGCGTAACCCAGCCACTTGCCCTTCGGGTTGTAGATGACCTCCGCGATGTTCTCGTCCGGAATGGGCTTGCCGTCCGGCCCTGGCGTCTCCTCGCTGGCGCCGTACACCTTGCCGTGCGCGGGGGTGAAGCGCAGGCGGATCTCCGGGAAGTCCTCCGTGGGCCGGATGTAGCGCACCGAGCCCAGCGGCAGCACCTTGCCGGGCAGGAAGTTGCGGCACTTGCCCTCCAGCGGGTGGACCTCGTGGTCGGAGAAGCGCCCGGTGCTCGCGAGGATCTTGTCCTTCTCGTCCCCGGTGCGCCGGTAGGGCTTGATGTTGCCCACGCGCACCTCCCACTTCACATCCGAGGGCTTCAGCCCGTTCTCCGCGAGCAGCTCCAGGGTGAGTGGCACCAGGCTGTCCGCCGAGGTGACCGCCCACACCTCGAGGAACGGAGCCACGGGCCGGATGTGGCCCTCGGGCGACTTGAAGCGAACCTCCTCGGGCAGGAACGCCTCGGAGATGGCACCTGAAGCCGGGTCCACCCGGAAGGTGGGGGCCGGCCGGATGCGCCGGAACCCGAGCGGCTCATCGGGAGGCACCTCCACCTCGTAGTTATCGAGCGGGTCCTCGGCCGAGCCGAGACGCGCGATGGCCAGGGGGGGCAGGATTCGCAGTTCCTTGATGGTCACGCCAGGTCCTCCGGTGGAGCGGAGCGGGTGCGGCTCAAGACTTCGGGATCATCCGACGGACGCTCGCCAGCGCCTCCTCATCCATCGCCTCCAGGGCCTGGAGGTAGTCGGTGTGCCGCTCCGGGTAGCGATTGCGCAGGCTCTGGGTGAGGTCACGGGCCGCCACCAGCAGGTCGCGGTGGAGCCGCCAACGGTCCACCTCCGAGTCCGGCAGTTCCAGCGAGTAGGGCATCTCGAACGGAGGTGCCGCCACCGCGCCGGATCCGGACTCGTCCAGCGGGAGCTGCACGAGGATGTTGGAGATGGAGCGCACGTTGTACATCTCACCGAAGGTGCGGTTGATGAGGAGCCCGCGCGGGGTGAGCGCGTCCCCCTGCCCCGTGGCTCCGGCGAGCTGGTAGGCGTGCGAGAGGTTCACCAGCAGCATCCGGTAGCGGAGGTTGAACAGGTGCGCCCAGGTGACGGACTCCGGATGGGAGATGGTCACGCTCTCGGGCACGGCCGCCGCCCGGGCCTTGCCCAGGGTAGCGCGCACCACCCGGCTGGCGTTCAGGTTGAGCTCTGTCTTGGGGTTGGTGGGGACCGGCCGCGTGGGCGTCCACTCGCCCTCCGGATACTCCCGGTAGATCTCCAGGAAGCGGCGGAAGTGGGACTTCTCTTCCAGGTCCTGGTCATAGAAGCGAGCCTCACCCTGCTTGCCGACAGCCGCCAGGGCCTCGACGGCCGCGTCCCGGGTGCTCACCGGCTGGACGATGACATCGGGCGTGGCCTGGCGGGGCGAAGCGGTGGCCTGTCCCCGAGCGCCACGCACGTAGCCGCGTCCCCACTCGTCCCAGGAGGCCTGGAACGTCGTCGTGGCGGCCTGGAAGTCCGAGTCCTTCAGGTACTCGGGATGGGCGAGCACCTTCTGCATCCGGTCGTACAGCTCACCCACGCGATGCAGGGCCTGCTGCCCGGAGGAGCCCTTCGCCGCGCGCTTCTTGATTTCACGCGCCTCCTCGGTGTCCCAGCCCGCGGGCATCTCCGCGAAGATGTAACGGGCCAGCGAGTCCTTCGTCAGCGGCTCCAGGGTGAACTCGAAGGGGTAGAACTCACTGCCCCAGGGGTAGTCCTCGCGGTCGAGGTTCAGCGGCCCCCCGATGAGCCGCAGCACGTTCTGCACGGTGATGAGGTGCCCCATCTCCTCCTTGGCGATGCCCAGCACCACCTCCTGCCAGTGCCGCACCCGCTCCCGGTGCTTCTGCGGCACCTGCGGTCCGCCCAGCGAATAGGCGGCGTACAGGTATTGCACCATCAGGGCATGCTCGACCTCCGCAGCGATGTGGAGCAGGAGGACGGCGTAGTCATGCCAGGAGAACTCGGGGGGGAGCACCGGCTCGGTGCGAATCAGGGGCTTCACGCCCCGGGCCTCCACCGCCAGGGTGCGAAGCACCGCCGGGGCGGGCTCGAATCGCAGAATCGAGCTCAGGTGCCTGCTCATCCGTAAACGCATGTCCCCTCCGAGACGTCGTGGATGCAGCGCACGCACCAGACCATCCACCTCCGGGAAAGAACAATCCTTGCCGCGAGAATCACTCACACGCGGCCGCGTTGTTGTTCATCTTCCGACAGCTATGGGTAGCGCCCCAGAGAGCGGGCTGCATCCACGGGCTCCGCGGGACGGGCCGCCGCGAGCAGCTCCCTCCGACGGCGCAGCGGCTCCTTCACGGGATCCCACGTGCCACACAGCCAGGGCAGCAGCTCGTCCTGGATGACCTTCCTCACCTCCCGCACGGCCTGCTCCGGGGAGAGCGGAGGCGAAGAGTCCTCGCTGTAGCCCAAGGCAAAGGTGATGACAGACATTCCGGAGAGCGCCCGGCACATGGCGTGGAGACAAGTGCCCAGGTAGCCGCCCTCCATGCGTCGAGGCTCGCTCTCCGGGTTCCACTCCCCTGGCGGCTCCTCGGAGGTGACACACTTCGTGGCGTAGGTGACGGCCCAGGAGGCCGAGAACGCATCCGGAGAACAGAACTGGCTGGGAACGTTGTTGCCCAGTCTCACCGCCCGCCGAGCGCTCTCCTCACCGGGCTCGCATACCCACTCCTCCAGGGCGATGAGACCGCTCCGAGGCCCCTCGTCCGTCGGGTACTGGTCGTCCCAGAGTCCCACCACGCGGCGCGCGGCGGCCAGCGCCATACGGACACACAGCTCGCGTCCAAACGGCAGGGGTCGCGGTAGGGACGGCCCTTCACCGTTTCCGGCTGAGGCCGCCCCCCGCACAGATCCCAGCGAGCGGAGTTACCGCACTGGGCTCCCACCTCGGGTCTTGGCGTAGAATCGCTCGTCGGGCCAGGGATGCTGGGTCTTCGCGGACGGTAGCCACCGGTCCGCGAGTCGAGTCATCCGCCTCCAGTTCAGCCGGTGACGCTGGCTTCGCCGTCGCAAGCTCTTCGCCCACGCGCGGATGACCTCTGTTCGGAAACGGCCGATGATTCGGTTGTTCGTCGGTACCGCGTGGTACGCGAAGTACCCGCGGACGACAGAGCCGAGCCAACGACCTTGCTCATCAACTGGGTCATGTCGGCGCCGCGCCATGGCGCCCTTGAGCGCCTGGAGCGTGGCCCGCATCCGCTTCGAGTCTGTGTGCCGGGTTAGCAAGAAGCCTCTGCGGCGGGACTTCCCGCAGATGTGAACCAACCCGAGGAAACGGGTCGCTGACGGCGCGCGTGGCGGAGCGAGATGTCGTAGGCGCTCGAAGACGGCCGGCATGGCCCGGGAAATCCTCCAGAGGGAGAAGTGCCTCTGGACGTTTGTCAATGTGCCGGGCCTGGAGCCCACCAACAACTTCGGCGAGCGCTGCATCGGGCACGCCGTCATGTATAAGACGTCCTTCGGCACGCAGGGTCAGGGGGGAAGTCGCTTCGTCCCATGCTAGCTTGGTGGCTGTTTCGGTAGGGCACTGCAAAGCATCCTCGCCCGAGGAGCAGCCCGTCAGGAGTAGTACCTACCGAAACAGGCTCTTATCTCGCTTCGAGTGCCCCGTCATCGTGACCGGCCGAGAGCGGTCATGCCTGTTGCTCAGACTCCAATCGCTGCTCGTCAATCACTTGCGCAGTCAAAGGAGCTTGTCATGCAGATCAAGGTGGCCGTCGTCCTGCTCGGTCTATCCCTCGCAGCCGGTTGTAACAGCTCTCACCGGGAAGCATCCGCCCTGATCCCGGACTGCCCGGCGGGTCAACAGCTGTTCTTCGTTTTCGCGGTGAACGATGCGGTCAATTGCACCGCGATCAACAATGTGTGCGCGGTCGACCAGGCGGCTGCAGTCACAGTCGGCAGGAAAATCACCCCGACGGATCGGGTCTTCGCGTGCCCTGCCAGCAGCGTCAGCCCCGTGGGCCTGTGCGAGCTCTCGAAGCCCGTCGTGGCGATTCCCTCAGCCTGCCAAAGCAAATGAGCGGTGAGTGTCAAGCATGGCTGCGTCATGGCCCACCCTGCGCCAGGCCTCGCTCGGCTGCTGCTGCATCTCCCTGAGCAGCCCCCTCAGCGTGCCGAGCGGAGCCTGCGGCGCTCGGCTCACTGCGGTGGTGGCGTTGCGTGCCCGGACCCTGTGGGCGTTCGTGCATAGGGAGCAGGTGGAGCCCACCAACAACCGGGCCGAGCGTGCGCTGCGCCCCGCCGTCTGCATGCGCAAGGGCAGCTTCGGGACTCACAGCCCCGAGGGCAGCCGCTACATCGAGCGGATGCTGACGGCCGTCACCACGCTCAAGCTGCAGCAGTGCAATGTACTCGACTACCTAGCCGCGGCGCATGGACAGGCTGTTCCCTGTCTCCTGCCTGCCTCTTGAATCGTGACCACCGCCCTGACGCTCCGAGGCAGTGAACGCTTACACGGCAGGAAGTCCGCGGCCCAACGCGCGAGCGCCCGGGCCGGCGTTTCGGAGGCGTCCCGAGGCGGAGGCACGTCCCGCAGCAGCAGGGCAATGCGCTCGTCCGCCGCCGGGTCGGGCGAAGGCGCGGGCCTGCTCCGGTACAACTGCTCCCGAAGGACGCCGTCGACGGCCGCCTCCACGTGGACTCGCACGAGCTCACTCCCCCGAAGCCGGCCCAGCACGGGATGAGGGACTCAGCCCGGGTCGATCCTGGCCAACAGGCGCAGGGCGGGCATCCGGTTGTCGTCGTCCAGGATGACCTGCTCCTCAAGTGCCCTGCACACCTCGGCATCCACCTCCTGAAGCTGACCGAGGAGTTGGAGGGCAAACCGCCGCACCCGCCGATCCGAATCGCCCAGACGCTCGAGCACCGCGCGCCGGACCTCGGGTGATCGTCTTCCCCTCCTTCCGCCACCCGGCCCGCTGGAGGTCATCCTCCAGCCGCCGCAGTGACGGAAGGTCGTCCGCCCGCGCATCGCCCCCGAGGTCTCCGAACTCCTCGCTCATGGAACGGACGTTAACCCGTTCGTCCAGGAGCTCAGTAGCTCAGGCCGTACTTCGCCGCCTTCTCCTTCACGCCCTTCATCACGTTCGCGTCGAAGGAGTCATCCTTCTCCGCCACGTTCTTCGCCCGCCAGGAGTCACGCTCCGCCGCCAGCTTCGCCGCCTTCTCCTCGAGCGACTTCCGCTCGCCGGCCAGCTGCTTCACCTTCGCCTCCCGCGCCTTCGCGTCCAGCCCCTGCAGCTCCGACGGCAGCTCCTCGTCCTTCACGCTCGCCAGCGCATCCGGCTGCGCCGCCAGGTCCACCGCCCCTCCCACCGCCACCGGCGCGCTGCTCACCGCCGCCGCCGCCGCCGGCGCACTCCCCGCCCCTCGCGTCGTCTTCATGAACTGGATGCGCTCGGCCGCGGCCTCCGGCGCAAGCTCCGCCATCTGCTCCGCCCTCGCCCGGTTCGCCACCTGCGCCTCCTTCTTCCCCGCGTACATCGTCTTGCGCGCCAGCTCCGCGTTCACCTTCGCCAGCTCCGCGTCATACGGCGTCGCCACCGCCACCATCCCGCCCGACTGCTCCAGCGACTCGTACCGCCCGTCCGTCGTCTTCGCCGCGAGCTTCCACTGCGTCTCCGTCTCCGGGTCCCCTCCGCAGCGCACCGTGTTCACCACGATGTGCTTCTCCGCCGCCCTCTTCACCCAGTGGTTGAAGTTCCAGTCGTCATGGCGATCCGCCGCCGGCGCGTCTCCCACCAGGAAGATGAGCTTCATCGTCTCCCGGTTCGCGTCCCACGACAGCTTCGACACCGCCTCGCCCAACCCCCGCCCCACGTGCTCCGGCGTATCTCCCCCTCCGTCCGCATCCAGCTCGCGCAGGTTCGTGAAGATGCCGTCCAGGTCCTCCGTGAGGTCGTACCGCTTCGTCACGTAGGCATCCCCCACGTCCCGGTACGCCACCAGGCCCACCCTCACCCGGGGCGTGGGCTTGCCCTGGGCAATCCGCGACGCGATGGAGAAGATCTTCTGCTTCGCCCCCTCGATGAGCCCGCCCATCGAGCCCGTCGTATCCAGCACGAAGACCAGGTCGATCCTCGGCCGCGCCTGCTGCTGCTGCGACGTGGGTTGCTGCGACGAGGGCTGCTGGGGTTGCGCGCCCTGTGCGGGTGCCTGGGCCTGCACCGGGGCCGGCGCGGGTTTGGTGGGGGCCCCAGCGAAGGCCAGGGGAGAAGCGAGCGTGACGAGGGCGAGCGCGGCCCCGAAAACGGGGCGCGAGAAGGGCTTCAGGATCATGGCAAGGGCTCCGGGGAGAGGGAATCCGGCTCGAATTTCCAGCGTGTGCTCTGGGGTGTAACGGACGAGCCGCCAGATGGGTCTAACGCCCGGTTGCACCCGCTCCGGCCCGGAGATAGGCCTGTGTGCACCCGTGCGCGTCTTCCACAGTGACCAGTACGCCGTTCCCCTCCCTCCCGGGCACCGCTTCCCCATGGAGAAGTACCGGCTCCTGCGCGAGCTGCTTCTGGAGCGAGGCGTCCTCCCATCCGGCTGGTTCCGCGCCGCCGAGCCCATCTCCCGCGAGGACCTGGAGCGCGTCCACACCTCGCGCTACCTGGACGCGCTCTGGACGAGCACCCTCTCCGAGGCCGAGGTCCGCCGGCTGGGCTTTCCCTGGTCCGAGGAGCTGCTCCTCCACTCCCGCGCCTCCGTGGGAGGCACCCTGGGCGCCGCCCGGGCCGCGCTCGAGGACGGGCTCGCCGGCAACCTCGCTGGAGGCACCCATCACGCCTTCCCCGACCACGGCGAGGGCTACTGCGTCTTCAACGACATCGCCGTGGCCCTGCGCGTCCTCCAGGCGGAGCAGCGCATCCAGCGCGCGGCCGTGGTGGACCTGGACGTGCACCAGGGAAACGGCACCGCCGCCATCTTCGAGGGCGACGACTCCGTCTTCACCTTCTCCATCCACGGCGAGCACAACTTCCCCTTCCGCAAGCAGCGCTCCAGCCGTGACGTGGGCCTGCCCGATGGCGTGGATGACCGCGCCTACCTCGACGTGCTCGCCGCCCACCTGCCCGAGGTGCTCGAGGCCTCCGGCGCCGACATCCTCTTCTACCAGGCCGGAGTGGATCCGCTCGCGGAGGACTCCCTGGGCCGGCTCTCCCTCACCCATGCCGGGATGAGGGAGCGTGACCGGCTGGTGCTGGAGGCCACCTGGCATCGCGGCATCCCCCTGGTGCTCACCCTGGGCGGCGGCTACGCGAAGCCCCTCACCGCCACCCTGGAAGCCCACGTGGGCACCTACGAAACGGCACTCACCGTCTTCCGGTGAGCCCTCGGTGCTACTCGGCCTTGGGCTTCACGGTGATGGTGCGTGACGCGGTCCTCCCTTGCACCCTGGCCTCGAGCACCACGATGCCTGGCTCCTGTGGGTCGGCCCGCATGAGCTCCCCGTTGCCAATGAAACCCGAGCAGATGGCGGCCATGTGGCCACAGCTCGGCTGTCTGAGACGGAAGGAGGCAGGAGCGTTCCACGCGATGTCCGGACTGGAGAGAACCCCGAGATCGATCTCCTGCCCGCTCGGGCCATAGGCCTGGAGCCGGTATTCGGGCTCGGGCAGCTCGTCCACCGCCACGCTGTCCGGTCCGGAGATCTCCAGCCGGGTCAGCTCTTCCACGACGAACGTGATGGTGCTTTTCGGGCAGTGCACCGTGGCGGAGCCGAGCTGCTTCGCACGGAAGCTCGCGCCGCTGACGTGCGCGGTGATCTCGATCGTGTCCCCGCTCCACCAGCCCGGCTTGCACGGATAGCCAGCGCCCGACGGAAGCGTGCCGGTCGCACCGGGTGGAATCCGGTATTCCCTCCTGCCGCCACAACCGCACAGGACCAGCAGCGCGAAGACGCAGGCGTAGCGGGCGAGGGTTTGCATGGATGGCTCCGCCTCCAGGTCCCACCAGTATAGGTGAAGATCCCTCACGAGCTCCGCTCGCCCCCCTCTGGCGCGCCGCCAGCTCCCCAGGCTAGGAACATCTTTTGCGTTGCATGTGCAACCCAGCGCATGCAGGGCCAGCAGAGGGAGCAGGACATGTCGGCGCAGTATGACCAGATTGGAGACAAGGTCGCGGACTGGGACGTGTTGCCGGTGCGCTCGGAGTACATCGAGGGATATACCTTCTTCAAGGCGCTCGGCTCCGTGGAGGGAAGGACCGTCCTCGACCTGGCCTGTGGTGATGGGCTGTACACGCGGCAGTTCAAGACGCGCGGCGCCACGCGGGTGGTGGGTGTGGACATCTCGGAGGAGATGATTCGCAATGCCCGGCGGTACGAAGAGACGCAACCGCAGGGCATCGAGTACCACGTGTCCGACGTGGCCGACATGCCCACGCTGGGCTCCTTCGACATCGTGACGGCCATCTATCTGTTGCACTACGCGAGCTCACCCGAGCACATGCTCCGGATGTGCCGGAACATCCATGCCCACCTGAAGCCCGGGGGCAGCTTCGTCACCTACGCCTTCAACCCCGAGTTCAGCGCGAAGGGTCCCAACAGCACCCGCTATGGAATAACGATGTTGGACTTCCCGGAGGCCCCTCGGGAGGGACATGCAATCTCCGCGGAGTTGCATACGAAGATCCCCTTCACCATCCACTTCTCCTTGTGGAGCCGGGCCACGCACGAGCAGGTGCTTCGCGAGGCGGGCTTCCGCAACATCACCTGGCAGCGCCCCGAGTGCTCCCCCGAGGGGATTGCGAAGTTTGGCCGGGCGTTCTGGCAGGACTACATCGACAACCCTCACGCGGTGGCGCTGCGCTGCGAGCGCTGAACCGCTCACTTCGCCGCCGGAACGCCCAGGTCCTGCAGGACCTTGAAGTCGAACACCAGCATCCCGCCCCAGGAGACGGCGGCGGCGTTGGCCAGATCGAACTGGACGAAGGGCATCACCGAGAGGATGTCGAGCAGGCCCACCCTGGGCCCGGCACCGAGCTGGAGGGGGCGTTTCTCGACGCCTTCCACGCGCTTGGCCCAGAGCAGCTGGGCCCCGATGCCGACCTTCAGCTCCTTGGCCCAGGAGCGGGCGTAGGGAGCCCAATCCAGCGGGCGGAAGTCGAGCGCCGCGTATGGCCCGAGGTGCTGGGCGCCGAAGAGGTTGACCGAATCGCCGTAGAAACCGGCGGACCAGTACCAGGAGGGGACCTTCAGGGCCGTGCCCTTCTCGTCGAAACGCCACTCGCCGAGCGAGCCTCCCAGGTGCAGCCCGAGTCCGGTCGAGCCCACCCAGTTCCCCCGGTAGCGATACCCCAGCGCCAACGGGCGGATGAAGATCTGCAACCGCCGTCCGAGGGGATTGGGATCCTTCCATTCCGAATGGGACTTCGCATCCGGACACGCGGCCTGTTCACCGCTCTCGTTCCGGGGATTGGGAAGACGGCAGTTGTCACACTCGTCGCCGACACCATCGTTGTCCGCATCGGCGTGTTCGCCGCCCTTCACGGGGACGAGCGGGCAGAGGTCGCAGGCATCCCCCGCCCCATCCCCGTCGCTGTCCTCCTGGCCCGGGTTCGGGTCCAGCGGGCAGTTGTCCGCGCAGCCCTCCATCCGGCCGGGATGACACGACGGTGCCTCCGTCGCCCCAGGCGGAAGGTCGGGCACACCATCCCCATCGCTGTCGGCGACGGGGGGCACGGGCTCGGGCGCCGGTGGGGGTTGGGCGACGGCCAGGGCCGACGCGAACAGGAGAACAGCGGTCAGCATGAGCGGAGCGGAGCGCATCAGAGGCATAGCCCGAAGACGTTGGGGTCACTGCACAGGAGCATGTGCTGCGCCGCTGGCAGACGCCGGATCGTGGCTTCGTCCTGCACCCACGAGGGAAGCCTGTCGCGCGTGAGCTGATCCGGCACGAGATCGTCGCCCGGCACCTGGACGGGCTCGTCCGTGCTCGGAAAGCGAGGCAGCCGCAGCGGGGTCTCCAGGTTGTTGCCCTGAATGATGCGGATGAAGTCGAGCCTGCGCAGGGGCTCGAAATAGCCCGTGGTCGTCACCCGGAGCAGCGCACGCGCCCGCTCGAGCATGGACCTGTCGATGTGTTGGGAGAGCTCCACGGGCGCCCCGGCCGCGGGCATCAGTCCCGCGTTCATCCAGGGGGCGTCCAGAAACAGCTCGGGGCGGTTCGAGCCCTCCCGCGTGACGCTCCAGCGCGGCAGCATCTGGTAGACGGAGGGCCAGGTCCGCACCACCTCCTTCGGAACGGTACGGTCGAAGAGGGTCCCTTGCAGCAGGGCGATCAGCGCGCTCACCGTTCCAAAGAAGGGCACGCCCACGAAACACACGCTCTGGACGAGCCGGGCCATCGCCTCGGCGCCGAGGAGGCGGGCCGCCGCCAGGACCACCAGCCCTCCCTGGGAGTGAGCCACGAGCCGCCAGCGGTCACCGAGCGGAGCCTCGGCCTGGAGACGCTCGGCGAGGAGCTTCCCGCTGTAACGGATGTCCAGGCGCCAGTCGTAGTCGAAGAAGGTCCACTTGGGGAACGCGTGCTCGAAGGGCTCGTAGGCGAGCGTCATGTGCCCGCGGACCTTCAGCGCGTTGCGGAGCGGCTCGAGCACCTCCGGATCCGGCCCGTGCTCGCAGCGCAGAATCTGCGAGGCATTGGCCTGGGTGACGAGCTCGAAGATGCTCGCGATGCGCGCTCCCTCCGGGCTCTCGTAGAGCACCCCTCCCGTTCCTGGAACCACCATCTGGCGACGGGGCATGGGCTCCTCCTGCTCGTCCGGGATGCAAACCCAGACGCACGCGGTTGGCATCGTGCCATGCACCAGCAACGGTCGTCACCTGACAAACCGGCATCACGGTGTTCAGGACTGGAATGACAGCCAGCCCCCCTCATCGGCGGCGGTGCGCCAGAGCCATCCGGGCGAGTCGCAGCAGCCGTTGGTGCTCGGCCTCCGAAAGCCCGAGACGCCCGAGCTCGGCCTCCAGGGCCTCCCGCTTCAACTCGCCGCCCACACAGGCGTTGAGCCACATCGCGACGGTGGAGTCCTCGAGCTCGCGCTCGCTGTAGGCGCTGAACTCGCGCATCAGGTCGGTGTACCGGCGCAGGTAGTACTTCTGGTGGTAGTCCTCGGCCCGGTGGAACGTGGCCAGCGGAAGGATCGGCAGGAGCATCGGCCCGCTCCTCCCCGCCATGGCCTGCCTCCCCGTCGCGAGCGCCAGCCGTTTCTGCGTCTCGTCCGCGTAGAACACGGCGGACATGTACTGGCGGCTGTAGGGGCGCTCGGTGGGATCCGCCTCCTTCCAGAAGTGTCCCAGCAGCGTCTCGTAGGAGATCCGCGCCGGGTCGTAGTCGAGTTGGAAGGACTCCGTGTGGTCTCCGAGCCGATGGTAGGTCGGCTCCGGCGCGCTGCCGCCGGTGTAGCCCACGCGGGTCCGGATGACTCCAGGTAGACGCCCGAACCGGGCATCAGGACCCCAGAATCAACCCAACGCGAAGGTCGCCGTCTCCACACGGCCAGGAGTCATCGCGTCCACGGGCAGCAGCCGGGTGGAAGCAGCTTCGACGTTTGGAACTTGCTTCATGGCATTTCCTCCACCTGCCTCTACGAATGAACCCGGCTCGAGGTTACGCCTGTTCCCCGCCCGCAAGGCCTGACACGGCGAATGCTGCTTCATCCTGGATTGCCTGGAGTGCATACTTACGGACTTCACCCCTCATCGCGTGCTGACGCGAAAGGAATCCCCCATGAAGAGCGCCGTGAGCCTTGTCGTGTCGCTGGCCGCCGGCTTCCTGCTGGCCTGTGGTGCTGGCGCCGAATCCACCCCGAACGAGTCCACCCCCTCGTCCTCGGGTGCCAGTGATGAGCGCGGATCCGTCACCGCGGCTGCCGTCTGCGGCGATGGCATCTGTGCCCTCGCGGAGCGCACCTCCTGCCCCGAGGATTGCGCCAAACCCATCTGCGGCGACGGCATCTGCTGCGATGGCGAGACGAAGGAGTCCTGCCCGACGGACTGCTCTCTGGGGAACAAGCCCTACTGCTACAAGA
The DNA here is from genome assembly GCF_003044305.1 of Vitiosangium sp. GDMCC 1.1324. Classification (GTDB taxonomy): domain Bacteria; phylum Myxococcota; class Myxococcia; order Myxococcales; family Myxococcaceae; genus Archangium. The sequence continues at coordinate 97,289 of NZ_PZOX01000003.1, forward strand.
ACCCCCTGTCCGTCAGCGAGCCGGCGGCCTCGCCCGCTCCACAGGCGTCCACCTCCCGCGTGTCCGCCCAGTCGTGCACGACCCTCTGGCGTCCCCGCTACAGCAGCTATTGGACCTCGTTCCCCATCGAGGTCGACGGGCAGGTCGGCGGCTGTGAGACCCATGACGACTGCACCACGACCTGCTGGGGAACCGAGTCGCCCTATTACATCCACCAGGACTTCTTCTATTGCACCGCCTGCTACTGACGGCGCCCGGGCAGGCTCCCCGGCTCACATGAGCCGGGGACCGGGAGCAGACGCTCCCTTCGCGAGCTGCCTCACGCGAGGTCAAACAGCAGCGCCTCCAGCGGCTCGGTGGCGCTGAGCACCAGGCGGGACTCGTCGGACACGGCGACCCCGTCACCGGCCTTCAGCGCCACGCCGTTGAGCGTACCCGTGCCGCGCGCCAACTGCAGCCACGCGTGCCGGCCCGGTGCCAGCGTGTACTCGGCCTTCTCGCCCTTCCCCAACAGCGTGCTGTACAGCCTCAGGTCCTGGTGGACCTTCAGCGCTCCGTCCTGCCCCTCCGGCGACACCACCAGCCGGAAGCGGCCCTGGCGCTCCTGCTCCGTGAAGGCCTTCTGCTCGTAGCTCGGCTTCAGCCCCTTGCTCTCGGGCAGGACCCAGATCTGCAGGAAGTGCAGCTCCTCGCCCGTCTTGTTCATCTCGCTGTGCAGCACGCCCGTGCCCGCCGTCATCCGCTGCAGCTCCCCCGCGCGCAGCACGCCGAGCGTGCCCATGCTGTCGCGGTGCTCGATCTGCCCCGAGAGCACGTAGGTGATGATCTCCATGTCCCGGTGCGGGTGCGTGCCGAAGCCGCTGCGCGCCGCCACCCGGTCCTCGTTGATGACGCGCAGCGCGCGGAAGCCCATGAAGCTCGGGTCGTAGTAGTCGCCGAACGAGAAGGTGTGGTGGGAATCCAGCCAGCCGTGGTTCGCATGGCCACGCGCTTCCGAGGGTCGAACGGTCAACATGGGGTACTCCTTTTCTCCAGTCTGCTTTGATGCATGAAGGCCTGGGAGCGATTCGCTCCGCGACAGCAGCGTCCCGCCCATCAGACCCGTTACGCCGGCCACCAACCCGCCAGCCATCTGGCGTCGGCTGAGCGGCCGGACAGCCTCTCGCCGCCTCACGCGGCCTTCTCCACCGCCACCGCCTTCACCGCCTGCACATCGAGCTCGATGTCGATGCGCTCCCCCACCAGCACCCCTCCCGTCTCCAGCGCCTTGTTCCACGTCAGCCCGAAGTCCTTGCGGTCGATGCTCGTGCGCGCGATGAAGGCCAGGCGCTCGGTGCCGGACTCATCCTTCAGGCGGCCCAGGAACTCGGCGTCCAGCACCACCTCCCGCGTGAACTCCTTGATGGTGAGATCTCCCACCACGCGGTAGTGCTCCTGGCCCACCGCCACCACGCGCCGGCTGCGGAAGATGACGCGCGGGAAGGCCGCCACGTCGAAGAAGTCCGGCGAGCGCAGGTGCTTGTCACGCGCGTCCACCTGCGTGTCGATGCTCGCCGCGTCGATCTTCACTTCCACCTGCGCATTCGTCAGGTCGCCATTCACGAACAGCCGCCCTTCGTAGCGGCTGAAGCGGCCATGCACTCGCGCCACCACCATGTGCCGCACGGTGAAGCCGATGGAGGTATGGGCGGTGTCGATCTTCCAGGTCTCAATGGACATTGAAGTCATCTCCTGTGGTGTGCCTCTCTGGCTCACCCCAAGAGCAACTCGCTTGCCAACGCCCAACCCCCTGGAATCACGAGGCCTCCCCTCCCCCCGGGTCACAAACCCTCTCGAAATGAGAGGCCGAGGCTCTCATCCGGAGAACCCCACCCGCGCAATCGGAGAGCCATCCGCCCCGGTCCTCCAGGGCCCGAGGAACCTCCGGGCAAGCGCCCGGTGCGACCGTTCCAGCGGGTGCGTACCTCATCCCGGAAGGAGTCCTCGAACACGGGGGTAGCACCATGGATGTCAATGAAGTCATCGACAGGGCTCGCGACGCCTTCAGTGTCCGGCGCGTCTTCGGAGACCCCATCCAACAGGGCGCGGTGACGCTGGTTCCCGCGGCCTGGGTGAGCGGAGGAGGAGGAGGGGGCGGGGGCGAAGGCACCGCCGCCGAGGGAGAGGAGCGCACCGGGGGCGCTGGCAGGGGCTACGGCAGCGGCTTCGGCCTGCGGGCCCGGCCGGCCGGGGCCTTCATCCTGCGCAACGAAAAGGTGCGCTGGATGCCGGCGGTGGACGTCAACCGCATCGTCCTCGGCGCCCAGATTCTGGCCGGCATCGTCCTGCTGACGTTCGGCCGGAGGCTCGCGCGCCGCCTGTTCCTGGAGGAGAGGCCGCTCCTCAAATTCAGACGGTTCGCGAGGTTCGCGAGATGAGGCCCTCGGGCCAGGCGCGGCTCAGAGCACCTGGCCCGGGTCCGGGCTCGAGCGGAAGCCCGGGGACGCATCCCCGAGCTGTCCGTCCGAGTTGCTTCCCCAGCTCCGGAGCGTGCCATCCTGTTGCAGCACCAGGGAGTGGAGGCTGCCCGCGGACAGGGCGGTGACGTCCGTGAGCTCCGGCACCGCAGACGCCAGCGAGCGCGAGGTGGTGGTGCCATCCCCGAGCTGCCCGAAGTCATTGCCGCCCCAGGACCACAGGGAGCCATCGGACACGCGGGCCAGTGCGTGCGAGGTACCGGTGGTGAGGGACGTGACGTTCGCCAGACCCTGGGCCTGCACGGGGAGCAGGCGCGAGGTGGTGGTGCCATCCCCGAGCTGGCCGGCGGTGTTGGCGCCCCAGCCCCACACCGTGCCATCCGACTTCAACCCCAGCGAATGGGAGGCATTGGCGGCGACGGACTGGATGCCCGAGAGCGCCGGGAGGAACACGGGCAGGGAGCGCGAGGTGGTGGTGCCATCCCCGAGCTGGCCGGCGGTGTTGTTGCCCCAGGCCCAGACCGTGCCGTCGCAGCGCACCGCCAGCGAGTGGCCGGCGCCCGCGGAGACGGTCTTCACGTCGAGCAGCCCCAGCACCTGCACCGGCGTGGTGCGCGAGGTGGTGGAGCCATCCCCGAGCTGGCCCTGGCTGTTGTCACCCCAGGCCCACACCGTGCCGTCGGCGCGCACCGCCAGCACATGGCCGGCGCCCGCGGAGATGGCCACCACATTCGAGAGCCCCTGCACCTGCACCGGGAGGAAGCGCGCGGTGGTGGTGCCATCCCCGAGCTGGCCCTTGCGGTTGTCGCCCCAGGCCCACACCGTGCCGTCGCAGCGCACCGCCAGCGAGTAGGAGGCGGCGGCCGACACCGCCTCGAAACACCGGAGATCCGGCACCACGGAGGGAATCGACGTGGAGCCGGAGCCTTCGTACCCGAGCTGCCCGAGGTCGTTGTTTCCCCAGGTCCAGACGTAGCCGTCGGAGCGCACGTACAGCGAGTGGGCGGCGCCAGCGGCGAGCGGTACGGAGCGCGGGTTGCCCCTCGCCTGCATGGGGACGAAGGACGCACTGGTGGAGCCATTGCCGAGCTCGCCGTAGCTGTTGTCCCCCCAGGTCCACGCCGTGCCGTCGGTGCGCAACGCGATGGACATGCGCCCACCGGCCGCGAGCGCCTGGACGCGCGAGAAGCTCGGCACCAGCACCGGGACGAGCACCGAGGTGTTGTGGCCGAGGCCGAGCTGGCCGGTCGCATTGCGCCCCCACGTCCAGAGCATGCCGTCGGAGCGCAGGGCCACCATGTGGCTGCCGCGGGAGGAGATGTCCGAGATGAAGCCCGAGATGCCGGAGACCTGGACGGGCGTGGAGCGCGAGGTGGTGGTGCCATCCCCGAGCTGGCCGTAGAAGTTGTCGCCCCAGACCCACACCGTGCCGTCGTTGCGCACCGCCGCCGAGTGGTAGGGCCCGGCCGAGATGGCGACGATGCCCGTGAGCCCCTGCACGCGCACGGGGAGGGAGCGCGAGGTGGTGGTGCCATCCCCGAGCTGCCCGAAGGCGTTGTAGCCCCAGGCCCACACCGTGCCGTCGTTCTTGAGCGCCAGTGAGTGGTAGAGACCAGCGGCCACGCGGGTGACGCCCGTGAGCGACGACACCGTCAGTGCCGCGCGCGGGGTGCTGGACGTCGCGCCATCCCCGAGCTGACCCTGGGTGTCATCCCCCCAGGCCCACACCGTGCCGTCGTCCTTGAGCGCCAGCGAGTGGTAGGTGCCCGCGGCGACAGCGGTGGCCTTCGTCACGCCCGGCACCTGCCCCGGAGTGGAGCGCCGGCCGCCCAGGCTGTCTCCGAGCTGACCGGAGGCGTTCTCACCCCAGGCCCACACCGTGCCGTCGCCCTTGAGCGCCAGCGAGTGGTAGTTGGACGCGGCGATGGCGCGCACGGACGAGAGCTGGGTGACCTGAACGGGAACCGGACGCAGGGTGAGGGTGCCATCCCCGAGCTCGCCGTAGGTGTTGTCGCCCCAGGCCCACACCGTGCCGTCCGTCCGCAGGGCGAGCGCATGGATGTCACCCGCCGCGAGCGCCGAGACGCCGGAGAGGCCCTGCGCCTGGCCCGGGATGGGGCGCCAGCTCGCGCTCCCATTTCCGAGCTGGCCGTAGCTGTTGGAGCCCCAGCCCAGGACGGAGGAATCGGAGCGGCCGGCCAGGGAGAAGGAGTTGCCACAGGCGATGGCCTGCACGTCCGAGACGCCGGGCACCTGCATGGGGACTCGCACCACGGCGCCGTCCGTCCGGGTCGTCTGGCCCTGGCTGCTGTCTCCCCAGACCCACACGGAGCCATCAATGGCCCGGGCAACGGAGTGATAGGTGCCGCTGGCGACGGCCACGATGGTGACACCGGTGAGTCCGGACGCGCGCACGGGCGTCGGGGAGGAAGCGGTCCCGTCATTGCCGAGCTGGCCATAGGTGTTGTCGCCCCAGCTCCACACCGAGCCGTCCTGGGCCGCCGCCACGCTGTGCGCGCCGCCTCCGGCGATGGACACGATGCTCTTGAGGCTGGCCACCTGCACCGCGGTGGAACGCGTCGCGGTGGAACCATCCCCGAGCTGGCCGTTGAAGTTGCTGCCCCAGGCCCACACCGTGCCGTCCTGACACAGCGCCAGGGAGTGGAAGTCACCGGCGGCGATCGCCGTCACCGCCACCCCCGCCGGCAGCCCCTGCACCTGTACCGGGGAGGAGCGGATGGAGGACGTCCCATCCCCGAGCTGCCCGGAGCTGTTGTTGCCCCAGGCCCACACCGCCCCATCCTTGAGCGCCAGCGAGTGCTGGTTGCCGGCGGCGATCGCCGTCACTCCCGTCAGCCCGGGCACCTGCACCGGCACGAGCCGCTGGGTGGTGGTGCCATCTCCCAGCTGGCCATCCGAGTTGCCACCCCAGGCCCACACCGTCCCCCCCTGGCGCAGGGCCAGCGAGTGGCTGTTGCCGGCGGCGACGGCCATCATGCTCGTGAGCCCCTGCACCTGCGTCGGGCTCAGACGCTGGGTGGTGGTGCCATCTCCGAGCTGACCCCGGTCGTTGAAGCCCCAGCTCCACACCGTCCCCGTCGGCGTCACGTACAGCGAGTGGCCCAATCCCGCCGCGAGGCGGTACGGCCGGCCCTGCACGATGATGACGGGCGCCGGGTGCTGGCCCAACGCCCCGTCCGCCCCCTCCCCCTGCCCTCCTCCACCACCACACGCGGCGATCAGCGCGGTCACGGCCAGAAGGAGCGTGACCTTCAGGCCCCTCCACAAGGTGCTACCCATCATTCATCCCTCTCGTTCGTGCCTCGGGACCGACGGAATCGAGGCAAGGCTTGCGTCACCCACACAGCCCCCCACGTGTCTCGGAGCGCCATCGCGCCCTCCGCTCCTGACCCCGTCAGTCAGGCCCTGAACACCTGACATATGCAGACAAGCTGGATTTATATGCAACTGGGTGACGTGCGACTCCCGGGTGTCCGCGGGGCTCCATCCGGGGTGCGCGTGGCCGGGAACAGCGCGTCATCACACCCGGTGCAAAGGCGGAAAGACTCGGGGACACCGGGGTTTGGAGACGACACAGGCCCGGTTTGCGCCCCCCCTCCAACAGGACGCGGGTGCACAACTGTCCGAGTGTTACTAGGTTGACGGTCGCATGAATGCCGACCCCTCTCGCCGACAGGCCGCGCTCGAGGCCCTCGCCCTGGATGACGACGCACTGCTGCGCGCCTGCGAGGTGGAGTTCTTCATCGCCTCCGGCCCGGGCGGCCAGCACCGCAACACCACCGCCAGCGGCGTGCGCCTCACCCATCCCCCCACCGCGCTGTCCGTCACCGGCACCGAGCGCCGCAGCCAGGTGCAGAACAAGGGCGCCGCTCTCGAGCGCCTGCGCGAGGGCCTCAAGGCCCTCACCTACGTGCCCAAGAAGCGCCACAAGACGAAGCCCACCAAGGGCTCCCAGAAGCGTCGTTTGGAGTCCAAGAAACGCACGGGCGAGAAGAAGGCGCAGCGCAGCAAGAAGGACCAGTGGTGAAAGGAACCCACCCCATGCCCTCCCTGGAAGACACCATCGCCCTCGCCGTGGAGGCCCACCGGGGCCAACGGGACAAGGCGGGCGCCACCTACATCCTCCATCCCCTGCGGGTGATGCTGCGCCTGGAGGGGGACACGGAGCGGATGGTGGCCGTGCTGCACGACGTGGTGGAGGACTCGTCCTGGACGCTGGAGCGGCTGCGGGAGCTCGGCTACCCGGAGGAGGTGCTGGGCGCACTGGACTGCCTGACGAAGCGCGAGGGCGAGACGTATGAGGCCTTCATCGAGCGGGTGCGTCCCCACGCGCTCGCCCGCCGGGTGAAGCTGGCGGACCTGGAGGACAACATGGACGTGCGGCGGCTGCCGGCCCTCTCGGCGAAGGATGCCGAGCGACTGACCCGCTACCGCGCGGCCTGGGCTCGACTCAAGGAGGCGTGAGCCTCCGTCACCAGGTGACCTCCAGCTCGATGCTGAGCTCTCCCGTCCTCCGGGCGCGGACGCTCACCAGCTTCATCCCCAGCTTCCGGGCGATCGCCCATGCCCCACCCTCGTGGTACGCCAGCGGCATGAAGGTGCGCTGGACGGCCAGGACGCCACTGTTCGGCCCGGTCCACGTCACCGAGGGTTTCCCATAGGTCGTCAGCACCCAGTAGAGCGTCTGCAGGGCGATCATGAACTGCTGGGAGCCGCCCGCCTGCTGCAGTGCCGTGCGCCCGACCGGCGTCTCCATGTAGCTCGACCCGGCCTTGAAGCCCATCTGCCGCAGGGCCTCCTCGAAGCTGCCGCACCTGCCGCTGAGCGCCCGGGCCGCGGCGGCGAGCATCATCAGGAGCGAGCGCGTGGGGTAGTTGAAGAACTCCACGAAGCTCTTCTCGCCACTCGCCGCCACGCAGCGCTGCACCACCGCCTCGTCCTGGCCGAGCTCGCGCACCACCCGCAGCAGGGACGTGAAGAGGAAGCCGCGCGTGGTGTGCTGCGGAGTCGCCAGGAGCAAGCGCTGTTGGAGATCCTGCTCGGCGTCGTATGCGGCGTCGCTGCCTGGATTCGACTCAGAACTCATGCTCGCATTCCGGCGGCATCGAGCTCGAAGATCGGCGCCGCACTCCCTTGATACTACAACGGGTTGGTGGCCGATTCGCCCTCATCGGCGACAGGCGAACCAGGATTCCCACGACCGGCGCCCTGTCCACCCCTTGGGAGTCGACTCCCCGCCACGTCCCATGCCCCGCTCCCTCCGTATGAGGTCTCATGCGAAGAGTGGACCGTCAAGCAACGCTCTGCCTGTTCCGGAGGAATCGCGGCGTCCTCCTGGAGGATCTCGCGATTGTCCTGGAACACGTGGAACTAACGGCCGCGAGGTCCATCAGCGAGCGCACCCGTTCATCACCGAGGCGGCATGCGCTCCCCGCCTACCTCGCCCGCAGTGCTTCCGTTCCCGCTGGAGTGCATTCTCGACTGAGCGCGTCATCCGCGCGCCCGGGCCGCCTCGAGTCAGGTGGAAACGACACGGCCCGACGCGCCACGAGGGGCACACCGGGCCGCACCCACCCTCTCCCGGAGGAGAGGGGACTCACACGCGGACTAGCCCTTGGCCAGCTGGCGCATCACGTAGAGCAGGATGCCGCCGTGGCGGTAGTAGTCGAGCTCGTTGGGCGTGTCGATGCGGCACAGCGCGGTGAACTCCTTGGTGCCGCCCTCGCCCGTGGCCTTCACGGTGAGCTTCTTCTGCGGCGCCAGGTCCGTGGAGATGCCGGAGATCTCGAACGTCTCATGACCGGTGAGGCCCAGGCTCTGCACGTCCTGGCCCGCCTCGAACTGCAGGGGCAACACACCCATGCCGATGAGGTTGGAGCGGTGGATGCGCTCGAAGCTCTTGGCGATGACGGCCTTGATGCCCAGCATCGCGGTGCCCTTGGCGGCCCAGTCACGGCTGGAGCCCGTGCCGTACTCGGCGCCGGCCAGCACCACCAGCGGCGTGCCCTCCTGCTGGTACTTCATGGAGGCGTCGTAGATGCTCATCCGCTCGCGGGTGGGGATGTGGACGGAGACGCCGCCCTCCACGCCCGGCACCAGCAGGTTCTTCAGGCGGATGTTGGCGAAGGTGCCGCGCACCATCACCTCGTGGTTGCCGCGGCGCGCGCCGTAGGAGTTGAAGTCCTTGGGCTCCACGCCGTGATCCATGAGGTACTTGGCGGCCGGGCTCGTCTTGGCGATGTTGCCCGCGGGCGAGATGTGGTCCGTGGTGACGGAGTCGCCCAACAGCGCGAGCACCCGGGCGCTCTTGATGTCGGTGAGCGGCTTGGGCTCGGCGGGGATGTTCTCCAGGAAGGACGGCTTGCGGACGTAGGTGGACTTGGGGTCCCACTTGAACGTGTTGCCACCGCCGGCCGGGAGCTGCTGCCAGAGCGTGTCGCCCTCCATGGCGCGCGAGTACTGGCTGCGGAACTGCTCCGGCTTCACCGCGCTGGAGATGAACTGGCGGATCTCCTCGGTGGTGGGCCAGATGTCCTTGAGGAACACCGGGCGGCCGTTGCGGTCCGTGCCCAGCGGCTCGGTGTCCAGGTCCTTGCCCACCTCACCGGCCAGCGCGTACGCCACCACCAGCGGCGGCGAGGCCAGGTAGTTCATGCGCACGTGCGGGTTGATGCGGCCCTCGAAGTTGCGGTTGCCGCTGAGCACCGCGGCCACCACGAGGTCGCCCGTGGTGACGGCCTCGGCCACCGCATCCGGCAGCGGGCCCGAGTTGCCGATGCAGGTGGCGCAGCCATAGCCCACGATGTGGAAGCCGAGCGCCTCCAGGTAGGGCATGAGGCCGGCCTCCCGGAGGTAGTCCGTCACCACGCGGCTGCCCGGGGCCAGGCTCGTCTTCACCCAGGGCTTCACGTTGATGCCGCGCTCCACGGCCTTCTTCGCGAGCAGGCCCGCGCCCAGCAGCACCGCCGGGTTGGAGGTGTTGGTGCACGAGGTGATGGAGGCGATGACGACCGCGCCGTGGCCCAGCTCGTAGCTCTGGTTGCCGGACTTCACGGTGACGGTCTGCTTGAGGCGCTCGGGAGGCACCGGGGCCGCGGGGGCCTTGGCCTTGCCGCCGCCCTCGTCGTCCTCGCCCTTGCTCTTGCCCGCCGCCAGCATCTCCACCAGCGACTTCTCGTAGGCGCCCTTCATGTCCTTGAGCGTCACCCGGTCCTGCGGGCGCTTGGGGCCGGCGAGGCTGGGGACGACGGTGGACAAGTCCAGCTCCAGCGTGTCGCTGAAGGCCGGGTCCGGGGTGTTGGCGGTGTGGAAGAGGCCCTGCTCCTTGAAGTAGGCCTCGGCCACCGCGACGACCTCGGCCGGACGGCCGGTGAAGCGCAGGTAGTTGAGGCTCTCCTCGTCCACCGGGAAGAAGCCGATGGTGGCGCCGTACTCGGGCGCCATGTTGGCGATGGTGGCGCGGTCCGGCAGCGACAGGTTCTTCAGGCCGTTGCCGTAGAACTCGACGAACTTGCCCACCACGCCCTTCTTGCGGAGCATCTGCGTGACGGTGAGCACCAGGTCGGTCGCCGTGGCGCCCGCCGGCAGCTGGCCCGTCAGCTTGAAGCCCACCACCTGCGGAATCAGCATGGTGATCGGCTGGCCGAGCAGCGCCGCCTCGGCCTCGATGCCGCCCACGCCCCAGCCCACCACGCCCAGGCCGTTGATCATCGTGGTGTGGCTGTCGGTGCCCACCAGCGTGTCGGGGTAGAGCAGGTTGCCCTGACGGAAGGCCACCTGGGCCAGGTACTCCAGGTTCACCTGGTGGCAGATGCCCACGTCGGGGGGCACCACGCGGAAGCTCTTGAACGCGTTCTGGCCCCAGCGCAGGAAGGCGTAGCGCTCCTTGTTGCGGTCGAACTCGAGCTCGGCGTTGGCGCGGAAGGCGTCCGAGGTACCAAACACGTCCACCTGGAACGAGTGGTCGATGACCAGGTCCGCCGGGTTGCGCGGGTTGATCTTCGCGGGGTCACCCCCCAGGCTGGCGAGCGCCTCGCGCATGGCGGCCAGGTCCACCACCGCGGGCACGCCGGTGAAGTCCTGCAGCAGCACGCGCGCCGGGTGGAAGGAGATTTCGGTGTCCGGCTCGGCCTTGGGGTTCCAGGCGAGCATCTTCTCGATGTGCTCGCGCTTCACCACGCGGCCATCCTCGTTGCGCAGCAGGTTCTCGAGCAGGACCTTCAGCGAGAAAGGCAGGCGAGCGACCGAAGCATGGTCCTTGCCGACCTTGGCGAGGCTGTAGAAGTCGTAGTTGGCCGAGCCCACCTTGAGCTGGCTCTTGCTCTTGAAACTGTCCGTCATTTGAGTGCCGTCCTTCCTTCCGTCCACATGGAATCCGGGGGTCTTCTAGGCCCGTCGAAAGCGGCTTGCAAAGGGTTCGTGCACGGGATTCCAGGGGCGGACGGTTGGGGCGACCTTCACCAACGGTCCAGGCCGGTTCACACACCTACACGGCGGGGCCCGGCCGGGGCCGCGGTGGGCCCGGCGGCCGCGGCTAACGGTCCGCCAGTAGACGGGCGGTGCGCTGCAGGCGCTCGGCGCCAATCTGCATCAGCGCGTCCCGCATGCCCGGCTGACTGAAGATGTGCCGATCGACGGCCGACCGGTCCAGCCGCAGCAACACGCACGGGACATCCGCCCGCACCATCGCCGTCACCGGCTTGCCCAGCATGAGGGAGATCTCCCCGAACACATCGCCCTCGCGCAGCACCGGGTAGGGCGTCTCGCGCCCGTCCGGGTGCACGTGGTACGCCGTGCAACGGCCCCGTAGCAGCAGGTAGAGGGCATCCCCCATCTGCCCAGCGGTGAGCAGCTTCGTGCCCGCCGCCACCCGCTGCAATTGGAACTCGCGCGCCACCAGCCGCCGCTGCTCCATGCGCAGCGGAGAGAAGATGGGGTGGGTGCGCAGCAGGTTGTCCGCCGCGCGCTTGCGGCAGAAGGCGTGCACCACCCGGTCCACCAGCGGGTGCTTCTTGGAGAGCTCCACCAGCCGCGCCCGCGTCAGCTCCAGCAACACCGAGGGCACCGAGGGCATCACGCTCGCCAGCCGGGGCCCCTCGGTGATGAGCGCCATCTCCCCGAAGACGCCGCCCTCCACCACCGGCCCCTCCTGCGGCCCCCGGCCCTCCAGCAGCCGCATCACATCGCCCCGGCCCTCCACCATGAAGAACATGGACGAGCCGGGGTCTCCCTCGCGCATCACCGGCTGGCCGATTCCGTAGATGCGCACCTCCATCGCCTCGAGCAGCGCCACGAACGCATCCCGGGTCAGCATCGAGAAGATGGGCACCGCCACCGGGTCCTCCCGGTCCGGGAGCAGCTCGAGCTCGGCGGAGACCTGGTCCCCCTCGCCCTCCTGGGGTTGGACCGGGTAGCGCGCGTAGAGGTTCGCGATGAAGGCCTGGGTGCGGGTGTGCTTCGGATCCACCCGCAGCAACTCCTTGCACACCACGATGGCACGCAGGAGCTGGCTGCCGTGCGCCCACGCCCTCGCCAGGGCCTCATAGCCGGCGATGGCCTCCTCGGGTTTGCCCTGCAACTCGAACTGGCGGATCTCCGCGAGCGCCAGGTCCAACCGCCCACGAGCGGCCTGTTGCCCAGCCAGGTCCCGCTGCCGGAAATGGGTGTCCGCTCCGTCACTCATCCGTGGTCACGCTCACAAGCGCCCCACGCTACCACCCCCTCGGGGATTGCCCAGGGGGTTCAAGGCCCGGGAAGCCTCTGCCCGCCCGTCAGTGCCGGAGCGAACAGGTCTCCCACCTGGTCCAGGCGTCGACGCAAGGTGTCGAGCGTGAAACGCCGGGGGTCCAACCGGGGCGTCACCTCGGACCAGGCGAGCGGAGTGGACACGGGCGCATGGGGCAGGGCACGCAGGGAGTACGGCGCCACCAGGGTCTTCCCCCAGGCGTTCTGGTCCGCGTCGAGGTACAGCCTGCCCTGGCGCCGCTCCTTGGAGCGCTCGGTGGTGGCCAGCTCGGGATGCCGCCGGGCGAGCACCTCGAACGTCTCCTGGGCGAACGTCCGTGCCTGCTCGTAGGTATGGCTAGGTGAGAGCGGCACCAACACGTGCAGGCCGCGCTTGCCGGACGTCTTGGGCACGCTGCGCAGCTCCCGCCGCTCCAGGTAGCTCCGCAGCGAGGTGGCCAGCTGGATGAGGTCGTCGAAGGTCCCTCCCGGCCCGGGGTCCAGATCGAAGAGCACCCAGTCCGGCTCCTTCAGGTGCCGCACCCGGCTGGACCAGATGTGCAGGGTGAGGGCGGACTGGTTGGCGAGCCACAGCAGGGACTCGGGGGTATCCACCACCACGTGGGAGAGGGTGCGGGTCTCGTGGCGGATGCGGACGGTGGTGAGCCAGTCCGGCGCGCTTTGCACGCCCTGGCGGAAGAAGCCGGGCGCGTCCACGCCCTGGGGCCACTGCTGCAACGCCAGCGGGCGCCCCTCGAGCGCCGGCACCATCACGGGCGCCACGTCCCGGTAGTACGCGAACACGTCCGCCTTGGTGAAGCCCGCCTCGGGGAAGAGCACCCGCTCGCCATGGGTGAGCACCACCGGCCGCGTGGCGGGCACGGCCGGGGCATTCTTCCGGACCACGGAGGTTCTACCCGCGGCACGTGCACCCTGGCGGACCTTGGTGCCGGCCCTCCGGTGGGGACCTCGCGAAGAGGCGCTCGTCCCAGCCGAGGCACCGCGCACGCTCCGCGAGGGCCGCTCGCTCGCGACGGGGGCACGGCGAGGCCGCTCCCGGATGCACTCCTCGGGACGCTTGTCACCGCGCAGCCCCTGGAAGGACGGGTGGCGCAGACGTCCGTCGTCGGTCCACTCGGTGAAGGCCACCTGGGCCACATGGCGGGGCTTCACCCAGAAGGCCTCCTCGCTGCGCAGGGCATCCAGCACGAGCGGGGCGTCCTCCACCGGCGGCTTCTTCACCACGTCGCGCGACAGGAGCGTGCGCAACTCCCGCCGCACCTTCGCCGAGTAGCCCGTGCCCACCTTGCCCGCGTAGTGCCAGGTGTCGCCCTCCCGCACCGCCACCAGGAGCGCGCCAATCTCCGGCCGCTCGTTGGCCATGGGCGTGAAACCCACGATGGCCACCTCCTGGTTGGCCTGCACCTTGAGCTTGAGCCAGTCGGCGCCGCGGCCCGAGGTGTAGGGACTGCCCACGCGCTTGGCCATGACCCCTTCCAGCTCACGCCGTCTCGCCATCGCCAGGGCCTGCTTCGCGCTGCCCTCCACCCGCTCGGCGAGCGCGAGCGGGGGCTTCACGCGGGCCAGGAGCCGCTCGAGTCTCTTCCGGCGCTCCTCCAACGGCAGGGGACGCAGGTCCTCGCCATCGAGCCACAGCAGGTCGAAGATGACGAAGCGCTCCTCGGCGCCCTTGCCGAGCAACTGGAAACGTGAGCGGCCCTGGGCATCCAGGGCGACCAGCTCACCGTCCACCACCAGCGAGTGCTCACCGAGCGTCTCGAGCGCCCGCGCGATGGCCGGGAAGCGGGAGGACAAATCCTTCCCGCCACGGGATTGCAGGGAGACCCGGTCCCCCTGGACCGCCGCGAGCGCGCGGAAGCCGTCGTACTTCACCTCGAAGCGCCAGTCCGCTCCGGCGGTGGCATCCACCTGGGCCAGCGTGGCCAGCATGGGGGACCCCCATTTTTTGAGGAGCGCATCCGGCGTACGGTCGTTCGATTTTCGGCGGGAGGGACGCGGGGCACGGGCGGGCGGCTCGGCGCGTCTGGCGCGGCGGGGTCCTCGGGTAACAGGCTGGCCGGACTTCACGGACGCGGGACGCTCCTGCGCGACGTCGTAGTCAGGCCGCTCGGTGCCATCCTTGGCCTTGAAACACAACCACTGCGCCTTCCCTCCCCGAGGACGCGTGCGGATGAGATGCCACTCGCCCTCAAGCTTCTCTCCCCGCAGCACCACGTGCAGCCGCCCACGCTGGAGCTGCTCGGAGGCCTGGCCCGGCGGCACCGTGTCGAAGGTGCCCGAGTCCCACAAGATGGAATCGCCCGCCCCATAGGCGCCCTCGGGGATGCGACCCTCGAAGGTGGCGTAGGCCAGCGGGTGGTCCTCGGTCTGGACCGCGAGCCGCTTGTCGGCCGGGTCGTAGCTGGGGCCCTTGGGAATGGCCCAACTGACGAGCACGCCGTCGATCTCCAGCCGCAGGTCATAGTGCAACCGGGTGGCGTCGTGCTTATGCACCACGAAGACCGGGCCGACTCCAGCGCGCGGAGCCGGGACCTCCGGAGAGGGCTCGGAGGTGAGGGAGAAGTCACGCTTGTCGCGGTAGGTGCGCAAGCGCGCCCGGGCGGAAGTCCTGGAACGTCGCGAGGTCGCCATCCCCCCAAGGGTCGGCACGCCCGGCCCATGAGGCAAAAGCCGGAGCGCGAGTCCCGCGCCGCCCGCTTCCTCTACCTTGCCCGTCAAGTTGAACAAACAACCCGCTGGATTGTCCGCCTGTCCCCCACCCTACTTTGGGGACGGGCAGGACCTCTGAAGGAACCCTGCCGCGCGAGAGCGAAACCTCTTCCATTTTACTGGCCGCAGCTCCGCAAATGGGCCAGGAGCCATCAGGCAAGTGGGTTTTCGGCTACGAATCCGCCTTTTGCCC
Source organism: Vitiosangium sp. GDMCC 1.1324 (assembly GCF_003044305.1). Classification (GTDB taxonomy): domain Bacteria; phylum Myxococcota; class Myxococcia; order Myxococcales; family Myxococcaceae; genus Archangium. Next base: position 112,412 of record NZ_PZOX01000003.1, read on the forward strand.
CTGCCTCTTTCTCGGAGCGTTGGATGAGCCAGATCATCAGCGCGCCCGGCAGCAGGAAGCCAGTCGTCACCAGCACCCCATTCAGCAGGTGGGCGGCGGGCTCGCTCAGTGTTGCCACGTGCTTCATCGGCGAGAGCCAGGGCGAAAGATTCAGGAAGAGGGCGGCCAGCGCAACGCAGGGCCACAGCAGGCTGACGCCGCGTTTGGCGCTCTGAACCCAGGCGTATACCGCGAGTGCGGCCGCGAACACCCCTTCCAGAACCCAGGATGCCGTGCCGAGCTTGCCCCACAAGTTGAAGCCCAGGTGTGTCTGCGAATGCGGAAACAGGGCCAGGTCGTTGTTGTGCATCAGCCAGTCGGAGACGAAATGTGAAATCGCCGCGAAGAACGCCACCGCCGCGACCCGCTTGTCCTTGAGGAACATCGCTCCCCAGACGGCCGACCAGAACAGCGCGGCAACCAGCGAGTGATCCCAGTCGATGAATGTCAGATCGAAAAACACATACGGTTCGGCGCGCAGATTGGGGGTGACGCGGTCCCAACCCAGCGCAATGAAAATGCCGTTGAGGAGGTCGAGAAAGCCGACCCCCAGCATGATGGGGAGGGCGGGGATCCTGGGATGACGTGCTTTCAGCGCAAGGCCAATGGCGAAGTGGCCGACGTACATGATGTCTCCGACTGCAAGAGGGGAAGCAGCGTCATCATGCGGTACCCCGTGGCTTGAGACTATCGCATTCTGGCAAGCCAATGCGTGACTGTGCGTGCACGTCAGCTCAAGCGCTGCCTGGGGAGGATTGCCGTGCCTGAGGCAGATGGATCGTGAAGATCGCCCCTTGTCCGGGCGGAGAGGCCACCTCGATTCGGCCTCCATGGGCCTCGATCACTGCCCGAGCCAGGGAGAGGCCGAGTCCCGTTCCACGCTGCTCCTGTCGGGTGGTGAAGAAGCGGTCGAAGACGTGCGGCAAATCGGCGGGGGAGATTCCGGGGCCGCTGTCGCTCACCGTCACCAGGGCTACGCTGGATTGCAGCCGCGCCTCCACCTGGACCCATCCGCCCGGACCGGCAAACGAAGCGGCGTTGTCCAGGAGATTGCGGAAGGCTGATTCCAATCGGTGTCCGACGCCGGCGACCTCGATGGCCGAGGGGGCCTGCAGCTTCACCGTCAAGGAGGGATGGCGCGAGTCCTCCCCCACGTTGCGACAAAGCGCTCCGAGCAGCGTCACCAGCGCGACGGGCTCGCGTTGCTCGTTGTGAAGACCGGCTTCGGCCCGGGCCAGCTCGAGCAACTGGCTGACCAGGCCGTCCAGGCGGACGGCGCTCTGATGGAGGACACCGGCCAGACGCTGAAGGCGCTCCGTCTCGCCTGGGCGCGTCTCTGGAAGCCGCTCGGCACAGGCGCGGATGGCAGCCACCGGGTTCTTGAGCTCGTGCGCGAGGTCGGCGAGGAAGGCCTCGTTGTTGCGGTTGCGCTCCGCCAGCGCGGTCAGGACGGTGTTGAACGCGTCCGCCAGGTCCCCCAGCTCGTCCTTTCGGCCGATGTCGATGCCCGCTCGGGGCACCGCCTCGTTTGCTCGACGAAGCACTTCGCTCCGCAGCCGTTCGACGGGCGTCACCAATTGCGCGGACGTCCACCAGCCGAGCAGGATGGCCAGCGCGGCGGCGAACAGTGCCAGCTTGATGAGGTGGCGGGTCGACTGGAAGTGCACGGTGAGCGAACGCCGAGAGCTGCCCTGAACGTGAATGAGTCGCGTGGACCGCTCCCCCATTGTGGGCACCCAGGCGGCGGCCGCGCAGATGTACAGGTTGCCCGCGTTGTAGAAGTAGCACTGGCTGGACGGTGCATCCTCCGCCGCCTGGGCAACCTCGGCCCGCGCCAGCAGCGGTCCGCGCTCGGCCTCCCACGCCCGCTGCGCCTCTTTCTTGTCGGGGCCATACAACTGGTCCACCAGCCACTCGCTCCAGGGGCTCTGGTCCCACGCGTCCTGGGTGAAGACCGTCCGCCCTTCGCGGGTGACGACTCGGACGTGCTGCGCTCGGGCGGGCGCGAGCGCAGCGGCCGCCTCCCTCACTTCGTCGTCGGAAGCGCCGCTCCTGTATCGTTCAGCGAGCTCGCGAGCCGTGGCGGCTGCCCGGTCATGCGCACGGTTGCCCAGGGCGCGTTCCACCGAGTGCGAGGCAATCACTACCGCGAGAGGACAAAGCACTCCGGCCAGCGCGATGGCCGCCGAGCGGTTGCGCAGCGTGCGACGGGGCGCGGTCAGCGGTCTCGCCATCGATAGCCCATGCCGATGACTGTCTCGATCCAGTCGAACCCCGGGTGGACCGCCTCGAGCTTCCGCCGCAGCCGCCGCACATAGGTGTCGATGAGGCGATCCACGACCACGCAATCGTCATCGCGGATTTGCTTGAGCAGTTGCTCCCGGGTGAAGAGGACGCCGGGCCGCCGTGCCATCGCCTCGACCAGGCGGAATTCGGTCACCGTCAGCTGGACGGGCACGCCTGCATAGCGACATTCCAGGCGCTCCGGGTCCAGCGAGAGCTCGCCCTGGACCAGCGGCTTCTGGCGAGCCTGTGCCCCTTTGCGCAGCTCGTCGCGCCGTAGCAGGGCGTGGATCCGTGCCAGCAGAATGCGGGTGCTGAACGGCTTGCTGATGTAATCGTCGGCCCCCAGCTCGAGCCCGAGCGCCTCGTCCACCTCGTTGTCCCGCGAGGTCAGCAGGATGAGCGGGGTATCATCGCCGGACTCGCGCAGCTTGCGGCAGAGCGCGAAGCCGTCCAGCCTCGGCATGTTCACGTCGCTGATGATGAGGCTGGCTCTGGACCGGGTGTGGCTACGAAGCCCCTCCTGCCCGTCCCTGGCGCGGACAACCGTATGCCCGGCGTCTTCGATGGCCAGGGACACCACCTCGAGGAGGGCGGGGTCGTCGTCAATCAGGAGAAGCGTGGACATCGGCGGTCACTCTAGCGGCCCAGCCGGCGGGAGGAAAACGTGACCGCGACGTTTCACACACGTTTCACACGGCGTTGAAACGGGTGCCGCAACGGCTCGGCAGTTTGTCGGCCATGACCCTCTCTCGACGCGAGCTGTTGGCAGGTGGCGCGGCCACCACGCTGTTGTTTCATCCAGGGCGGGCCCTGGCGAGCGGACCCGGGTTCCAGGTCGAGCAGGTGGAGCTGGAGGTTCCGACCCTCGAGCCGGAGCACGATGGGCTGCGGGTGGCTCAGTTGTCGGACATCCATACCGGGCGGTTGACTCCAGATGGGCGGGTGATCGGTGCGGTCCGGCAGGTGAACGCGCTCGCGCCGGATGTCGTGCTGCTCACCGGAGACTACGTCACCTGGCGCTGCGACGCTCCCGAGCGCATGGCGGAGCTCCTGAAGGGAATCACTGCGCCGACGGTGGCGGTGCTCGGCAATCACGACCACTGGACTCATCCCGAGCGGATCCAGCGTGGGCTGGAGGGCTGTGGCTATGCCGTCCTGCGCAACCACAACACCACCCTGACGCTCCGAGGGCGGCCCGTCACCTTCCTGGGAGTGGACGATGGAAACAGTCGGCACGATGACGTGCTGGCCACCTGGCGTGGAGCGCCTGCCAGCGGAACCCGGCTGGTCTTGACGCATACCCCGAGCACGTTCCGGAAGCTGGAGCCCAACATGGGGCTCGCCTGCTTTTCGGGACATACCCACGGTGGCCAGTGGGTAGTGCCGGGCCTGACGAAAGCGGCTCTAGGCATCGCCGGGGAGCGGTACATGCGTGGGGAGTACCGCGACCGAGGCAACGTGCTCTACGTGAACCGGGGACTGGGGTCAGGACGGGGCGGAATACTCCCGCGACTGGGCTCGGAGCCGGAGCTGACCTTGTTCACGCTGCGCCGACCGACAGGCACGTAAATATGCTCCGACGCTCGCCAAAGACTTCGTGAACGCTCCACTGGCTTGCGCCGTGAATACTCCATTAGCGTGCGCCCTTTCACGAGGAGACGCCGTGTACTTTCCGGACATGGGTGAGGAGTGCCAGGTGGGCAGGGGACCCGAGGTGCGCGCAGTGGGATGGCTCGACATCGCGCACCCATTCACGAGGGGAGCAGTGGAGCCATCCTTCGTGGAGGCACTTCAACAGCATGTGAAGACCGCCTGGGCGCCCTTCGCCGCAGCCGGGCCACACTTCTGTCAGTTCTGCCCGACAGGACCCGGGCAACGTCCCGCGGGTGGAGCCGGCAACGTGTGGATTCCCTCCGCGCACCATCTCTTCATCGCGCCGGAGCTCATCGTCCATTACATCACCGCCCACGGCTATCGCCCGCCGGACACGTTCATCGAGGCGGTGCTCGCGTGCCCACCCCAGAAGTCCCCGGAGTACATCGAACGGCTCCGCCCCTTCTACACGCGTGTCTACCCGGGCGCGGACCTGCCAATCCCTTGACGGGAACGCGCACCTCCAGAATGAGTTTGAGGCAGGTCCGAAGGGGATGGCGTCACTTCTCGTCTGACTGACCGACGTTGATCTTCGGTCGTGCCTCGGGGTCTACCAGACCGATGTTGGCCCGAGGCTCCCCCGGCGGCGGCTCGAAGACAGCCAGCAAATGGACATCATTGAGCACAACGCTACCAGGGCTGTGGTCCACCTTCGCAGGGTCCACGATGGAATTTGGATACACGACACCCTCACGCGTCGGAATCCCATACACCTCCTCCCATACGCTGGCCGCAGCCCCGCAGATGGGCAACCAGGAGCCATCAGGCAGCTGGATCCGGTCGAACTGGACATAGACACGCATCCGGGTGGTCGCCACCACTTCGCCGGCCAGGATGAGAGTCTTTTCCGGCTCATAGTTCGCGAACATCCGGGCCTTGATGGGGCCTGGTTTGATGTTGACGGAACCTCCCTTTTCAATCGGCTCGGCCGAGGCCAGGGTGACCCCCAGAAGATCGGCGTTGTACACGTACGGGGCTTCCAGCCCCAGCTTCTTGGGCGTAGCTCGCGCCTCGGGTGGGCATCGGTCGAGATAGCCGACGGGATCCGGCCGCACCGCGGGCGTGGTCACACATCCGACGAGCTGGGCAATGGCCGCTCCCAGCACGGCACGGAGCACGGTGCACGTGCGTGAGGGAACCTCGGAGGTGTCGGGGGAGGAAGGGTCACGGGTGGGCTGCTGGGTGGGCTGCACAGGCTGCGGTCCTTGTTCAGAGGGCACCGGAGGAACCGGTGCGGTAGGCTCCACGGGATGGCTGGCTTCATTCAGCCAGGGAATCCCCTCCGCGCGGAGCAGACCCCACATTACTAGCCCGAGCAGCCCAAACCCGAGCACCAGCGCCAGGAGCGCCTTCCGCCGGTGGCCCACTCGGCTCGGCTCGCGCACGCCTCGCTCCGGCGACTCGCCCACCTTGACGCGCTCCGCGAGCGACACCGAGGGCTTCCGCCAGGAAGCCGTGTCCCCCTCCTCCGCCCGCAGCCGCTCCAGCTCCTCGCGCACGGCTCGGGCGCTCGGGGGACGCCTCCCGGGATCCTTCGCCAGCAGTCGCATGGCCAGGGCGGCCAGGGAGGAGGGAGCCTCGGGGTCATGCTGTCGGGGCTCGGTGGGCGAGAGGGTAACGATGGCCAGCAGCAGTTGATCCAGCGGCAGCTTCGGGTCGAAGGGATGGCACCCCGTGAGCGCCTCGTAGAGGAGGATGCCCACGGCATACAGGTCCGCGGAGGGGTGGGCCTCGAAGCGGGCCCCCTTCTCGAGGACCTCCTTCCCCATCAGGAAGCGGATGGCCTCGGGCGGCTGACAGTAGATCGTGCCGGGAGCCAGCCCCTCCGTGAGCGGGCGCGCGCATGGCAGGTGAACGGCTCCGAAGTCGATGAGGAAGGGCCGGTCATCGCCCTCTCGCACCAGCACGTTGTCGGCCTTGATGTCACGGTGACAAACCCCGTGCTCATGCAGCGCCTCCAACGCGCATAGCACCTCGCACAGCACCCCCACCCACTGGTACGGCGTGGCCCTCACGCGCTGACGCCACTCGTGGAAGGTGTCACCCGGGATGTGGTCCGTGACGAAGAAGGAGTAGCCCGTCCGCGGGTGAGGCCATCGCCCCATCTCGTGGACGGGCAGCAGGTTGGGGTGCGCCAGGTGCTCCAACGAGGCCGCCTCGCGACGCATCCAGCCGTCCACGTGGTCCTCGGTCGCATCCGAAGCCGGTTGCAGCGCTATCTTCATGGCGTAGAGGCTGCCCTCGTGCTCCGCCAGGAAAACGAGGGAGAAACCGCCGGTGCCCACACGGCGGAGCAGGCGGTACTCCCGCACGCGGTCTCCCGGACGAAGCTGGTTGGGATGCAGGGCCTTGCTCATGGCGTCGCCTTCGTGAGCCCCAAAGGCCACGAAAGAGTGCTCTCCGGTCTTCCCTCCTCCTGAACTACGACTTCCAATCGAACGGAGCCTGCCGGGAGGGCGGCCACGAGGCTGTGATGCCGGTGGGTGAGCGGCTTCGCGGAGGGAGCGGACAAGGGAGCGGACATACGAAGCACGGGCAGCACGACGGAAGCGCCATCCTCCAACATGGCTCGCAACCGGACCTGCTTCCAATCCTGGTCGGATGGCCCAGGGCCCCGGGTGGACAGTGTGATGAAAGCGTGCGGACCCATCCGCAAGATGGATTCGACCCGCACATCGACGTTTCCGCTCCGCAACATCCGATCCGGCAAGGCCAGCACGACCTGTCCTTCCGGCGCGGCATTGAGGAGGCGGGCCACATCGCCCACTCCATCCTCACCACTGACGGGGGCCCGGAGACGGACGAGCCGTACCTCCGCATCCACCTCGCCGCGTCGGGTGACGAGAGAGAGCTGGAGGGAGTCGCCCGACTGCAAGGGCACGGTGAGCGGTAGGCGCTCGCCCTCGGAGAGATCGGCGGCGGCAAGGACGATGAACGAGGACCCGTCCACCGGGACGAGCCGGACGCGCCCGGTCTCGTCCTGGAGCCTCGGACCACCGGAACCCAGAGGCACGTCGACGGTGACGATGGTGGCGTTGCCACCCGCGACGCGTAGCTCGGAGCTCGCCTCGCCAGGAGTCGCGGAGACATGGACGGTGCGCGTTCGAGACACGCGCCCGGAGGGCGGCCCACGCGCGGCGGCCGGGATGGAGAAGAAGAGGAGCGGCACGAGGAGAGCAGCCCAGGAGACGGAGCGCACGCGGAGCCTTGGAGAGGGCGCTCACGCTAGCCGGGGCCATGGCGGGCGGACAAGCACTGGCTTACGCACGCGGTCATGCGGATGAACGTGACTTCTGGAATCTCCTGCGGTATGCGGGAGTGACCAAGGAGGTAGCATTGACTCTCCCGTTCCTCGTGACACACGTTCCCCAACATCCGCGCCGCCTGCCCCTTCTTTCTCTCATCACGGGCTTCCTGCTGGCCCTGCCCCTGGCCGCCGAGGCACGGGTCCCCATCGATTCCCTGCCCCAGGGATGGAAGCCGGATGCGCTCGAGCTCAAGCTCTACGAACAGCCCCCCGCCTCCCAGAAGGAGGTGCGGGTGACGAAAGGATTCCTGACGGTCGTGGAGCTGAAGGATGGGAAGCTCGATTTCGAGCGGACCACGCTGGAGGGAGCCAGCGGGCGCATCCATCTGGACCAGCAGTACGGCAACCGGCTGCTGCTGGATGTGGACGCTCAGTTACAACCGGGCGAGCGCCTTCCCTTGTCCGTGGCCTACCAGGACGGAGCGCGCCTGGAGCTGACGCTGGTACGGGGCGACCTGAGCACGCACCTGAGTGTGGATGTCTATCGGCGGCCTCCGCCCACGCAGGAGGAGCAGGAAGCCTCGCTGGCGGAGACGTTGGCCGGCTTCGCCGTGGACTACGAGCGGCACCTCTTGAGACGGGGCGAGATGACCTGCGTTCCCGAGGAGCAGGAGACGCCGCGCGCCGGTCCCAGCGCCCCCACGGAGTCCCGCTTCCGCTGCGAACCCGTGCCCCACGAGTGCGGCATGAAGCTCCCCTCGTGGCTGCACCGGCGAGAGTCGGTGGGCCGCTTCACCATCAACGGCAAGGAGGGAGGCGGAGGCGAGGTGGGCATGCTGGGCAACAGCATCGTCTACCAGATGCATCTCCAGACAGTGGTGCTGATCTCCGTCTTCAACCTGGACCCCGAGCGGCGCTGGCAGCCGGGTGAGTACGCACTGCGGAAGGAGTCCACGGGCGAGGCGGTGCGCTTGCGCGCCGTGCAGGCGGAGGTGCCCGGGGAGGGCGTGGAATTCGGCGCGGTGGGGCTGATGAGCTTCGTGATCGACACGCCCCACTCCAGCACCGAGCGCTACGTCTTGGAGGTGCTCGAGAAGGACGGCGGCTCGAGGAGGATTCGCGTGGAGGGGATGACCTTCGGGTGGCCCCTCCTGAACGAGGGCACCCAGAATGAGAACGATTGACTCCCCTTCCATGGCATGCAGGCTGCGCCTTCGAGGAGGCGTTCCCATGCCCCGCATCGAGATCACCGAGTTCCGCCCGCAGCACGCGAAGGAGTTGCTGGCCCTCATCGTCGGCATCCAGCGCGAGGAGTTCGGGGTTGCCATCACCGCCGAGCAGCAGCCAGACCTTCGAGACATCCCGGGCTTCTACCAGCGTGGCAGCGGCAACTTCTGGGTGGCCTTGGCCTCGGGACGGGTGGTGGGGACGATCGCACTGCTCGACATCGGCGAGGGACAGGCGGCGCTGCGCAAGATGTTCGTCGCCCAGGACTTCCGGGGGCGCGAGGCGGGCACCGCGGCGGTGCTCCTGGCCACGCTGCTGGCGTGGGCCGAGCGCAAGGGCGTGCGGGAGATCTTCCTCGGCACCACCGAGAAGTTCCTCGCCGCCCACCGCTTCTACGAGAAGAACGGCTTCGTCGAGGTGCCACGCTCCGGTCTGCCCGAGCGCTTCCCGGTGATGCACGTGGACACGAAGTTCTACCGGCGCCCGTGAAGGCACCGGAAGCCGGCACGGCTCCCGGCTCCGGCGGTACGTGATGAGCGGTACCGCCGGAACCGGATGATCGCGTGCCTCAGCGCTTGCGCGCGGTTTCCTTCTGCTCGAGCTGGACGATCTCCTCCACCACGTGCGGCTCGGCCAGCGTGGTGATGTCACCCAGGCTGTCCATCTGGCCCTCGGCCACCTTGCGCAGAATCCGGCGCATGATCTTCCCCGAGCGCGTCTTCGGCAGGCCCGACACCACGCGGATGCGATCCGGTGTGGCCAGCGGTCCGATGATGCGGCGCACCTGCTCCTTGAGCGCGCCCACCAGCTGCTCCGGGCTCATGTCCTGCCCGGTGGGCTTCACCGTCACGTACGCGCAGATGCCTGTGCCCTTGATGTCGTGCGGGAAGCCCACCACGGCGGCCTCGGCCACCGCCTCGTGCGCCACCAGCGCGCTTTCAATCTCCGCCGTGCCCAGCCGGTGGCCGGACACGTTGAGCACGTCGTCCACGCGGCCGGTAATCCAGTAGTAGCCGTCCTCGTCGCGGCGGCAGCCGTCACCCGTGAAGTACATGCCCGGGTACGCGGAGAAGTACGTCTCGCGGAAGCGCCGGTGGTCTCCCCAGATGGTGCGGGCCTGGCCGGGCCAGGAGCGCTTGAGGCACAGGTTGCCGGAGACGCCATTGCCCTCGATGACGGTGCCCTTCTCGTCCACCAGCACCGGCTCGATGCCGAAGAACGGCAGTGTGGCGCTGCCGGGCTTGGTGGGCGTGGCGCCGGGCAGCGGGGTGATGAGGATTCCGCCCGTCTCCGTCTGCCACCAGGTGTCCACCACGTCGCAGCGGCCCTCGCCCACCACGTCGTGATACCAGCGCCACACCTCGGGGTTGATGGGCTCGCCCACGCTGCCGAGAATCCGCAGGCTCTTGCGCGAGGACTTCTTCACCCACGGGTCTCCCTCGCGGATGAGCGCGCGCAGCGCCGTGGGGGACGTGTAGATGATGGTCGCCTTCAGGTCATCCACCACGTTCCACAACCGGCTCGCGTCCGGGTACATCGGCGTGGACTCGAAGATGACCGTCGTCACGCCGTTCGCCAGCGGGCCGTAGATGAGGTAGCTGTGGCCGGTAATCCAACCCACGTCGGCGGTGCAGAAGAAGACGTCGTCCGGGCGTGTGTCGAAGACGTACTCGTGCGTCATCGACGCGTACACGAGGTAGCCGGCGGTGGTGTGCAGCACGCCCTTGGGCTTCCCGGTGCTGCCCGAGGTGTAGAGGATGAAGAGCGGATCCTCGCTGGACATCCACTCCACCGGACAGGTGGAGCGGTGCTTCACCATCTCGTCCTCGAGGACCTTGTCGCGGCCGGCCTTCATGGCCACTTCCGTGTCGGTACGGCGGCTGACGAGCACCGTCTCCACCTGGGTGAGGCCCTCGAGCGCCTGGTCCACGATGGACTTGAGGGCCACGGCCTTGGGCCCGCGCGGCGCCTCATTGGCGGTGACGACGACGCGCGCCCCCGAGTCGAGGATGCGATCCCTCAGCGACTCGGCGGAGAAGCCGGCGAACACCACCGAGTGCACCGCGCCGATGCGCGCGCACGCCAGCATGGTGTAGGCCACCGCGGGCGTCATGGGCATGTAGATGCAGACGCGATCGCCCTTCTGCACGCCGTGCGCCTTGAGCACGTTGGCCACGCGCGCCACCTGGTGCTTGAGCTCGCGGAAGGTGATGCGCTGGTATTGCCCCGGCTCGTTGGCGGCCCAGATGATGGCCACCTTGTCCGGATGCGTTTGTAGATGCCGGTCCACCGCGTTGTGACAGGCATTGAGCCGGCCACCGCCATACCAGGAGAAGTCCACCTCGCGCATGTCCGCGTCGAACACGTTCTGAGGCGGGTGGAACCAGTCGAGCCGCTTCGCCTGCTCACCCCAGAAACCGCTGGGGTCCTCGAGGCTCTGACGGTACAGGCGCTGGTACTCCTCGAGGCTCTTCACGCGAGCGCGCGCGGTGATGGGCTCCTTCGGCGCAATAAGCATGGTGTCTCCCCCAGGGGTCGGGATGTTGGATGGAGGGCTCCCAGGCAAGCGTCATGCCCCTTGAGGAACCCTCGTGCTTCCGGAGGGTTGCATGACAGATGCGGCGCGTCGAGGCGTCACGTGAGGAAACGTGCGTTACCTTCCGTAACATAGGAGCCCATGACGCACCGTCCCATGAGAGCCCGGCCATGAAGCCCTTCCTCCGCGTCCACGCCCTGCGGCTGCGCAACAGCTGGAAGTTCATGCTCGGGGTGGCCGTGCTCGCCACCGCGAGCGCGGTGCTCTGTCAGAAGTACGACTTGCTACGGATGAGCGACGCCGAGCTCGGCGCCTATGACCAGGGCCTCACCTTCTTCACCGGGGGCCACCCGCGCTCGCGGGAGGTGGTCATCGTCGGCATCGACGACAAGACACTGCAGGGCATCCGCGACAACGAGCAGTACGTGCGCAACTACGGCGTCTATCCCTACTCGCGCAACCTGTGGGCGCGCGTCTTCGAGCACCTCGTGGACGAGGGAGCCCGGGCCATCGTGTTCGACGGTGTGATGGACGAGCGGGGCACCGACGAGAGCAACGACCTCGCGCTGGCGCAGGTGCTGGAGGAGCGAGGCATCCCGCTCACGCTCGGCTTCAGCATCAACGCGGGCCAGCCCGCCCTGCCCCGGGTCGAGCCCGTCAACCGCGTCCCCCAGCGGCCCCTGCCCGCCCCCGTTGCGGACGTACGTCCCGCCAGCGCGGAGGGTGAGGAGCTCACCGAGGTGGTGCCCGCGGGTGGCGCCACCGGGGACGAGTTCGTCGAGACCGAAGGGCCTCCGCCCCTGACGCCGGAGGAAGTGGCGCGGGCTCTTGCCTTCCCCGTGCACCACCCCGGCCTGTCCCTGCCGACGCTGGAGCAGCGCTCGGACGACGCGGGTGCCCGGCTCATGCGCCACCCCGTGCATCCCCTCCCCGGCCTGGTGCGCACCGCGCCGGGTTTCGGGCTCGTCCTCCAGGAGCAGGACGAGGACGGGCGGCTGCGCCGCACCCGCTTCGCGTACTCGGACGGGACCAACACCTACGCCACGCTGTCACTGGCGGCGGCGGCGGACATCCTCGGCGCGGAGCGGGTCGAGCTGGCGCCCGGGAGGCTGAAGATCGGCCCCCGCGAGCTACGCATCAACCCGGACGGCAGCGCCGAGCTGGATTTCGGCGGTACGTGGAAGGAGCGCTTCGAAGCGCTGAGCGTGTACGCGGTGCTGGAGGACTGGGCCCGCCGCAAGGAGCATCAGACGAAGGGGACGCCCTATGCGCCCGTCATCCCCGCGGGCACGTTCCGCGACAAGGTGGTGCTCGTGGGCGGACTGTCGGTGGGCACCGCCGATGTGAAGGCCACGCCCTTCCAGAGCGACGCTCCGGGTCTCGTCAAACACGCGGTGATGCTGGAGACGCTCCTGTCCGGCGGCTTCATCACCGAGGCCCCCTTCTGGGTGTCCCTCCTGCTCACCTTCGGGGTGGCGCTCTTCTCTGTGTCGCTCATCACGCTCGTGCGCGCGCCCCTGCTGGAGATCGCCTGGCCGCTGCTGCTCTTCTTCGGACTCTTCCTCGTCACGGGCGTGTTCCTCGAGCACGGCCGGGTGCACGTCCTGAGCGCCATGCCCATCTACGCGGGAGAGTTCGCCTCGCTGTCGGCGGTGGCCTTCAACCACATGTTCGCCAACCGGGAGCGCGAGCGCCTGCGCCTGGCCTTCAACCGGTTCCTGGACAAGACGCTGGTGGATCAGCTCGTGGAGCAGCAGAAGCTGCCCTCGCTGGAAGGAGAGACGCGCGACATCACCGCCTTCTTCTCCGACATCCGCGGCTTCTCCTCCTTCAGCGAGCGCTTCAAGGATGACCCCAAGGCACTGGGGGCACTGCTCAACCGCTACCTCACGCGGGTCAGCTCGGTGCTGATGGCGCATGGGGCGTGCCTGGACAAGTACATCGGCGACGCGGTGGTGTGCCTCTTCGGCGCGCCCCTGGACATGCCGGACCACGCGGTGCGTGCCTGCCACGCGGCGCTCGCCGTGCGCGCCGAGGTGGATGCCCTGCGCGCCGAGCTCCAGAAGGAAGGCCTGCCGGACGTCTATACCCGCATCGGTCTCAACTCCGCGGAGATGTTCGTGGGGAACTTCGGCAGCGAGCACCTGCTCGACTACACCGCCATTGGCGACGGGATGAACCTGGCCTCCCGGCTGGAGGGCGCCAACAAGGCCTACGGCTCGGTCATCATGATCGGCCCGCGCACGTACGAGATGGCGCGCGAGCACATCGAAGCGCGGGAGCTGGACCGGGTGAAGGTGGCGGGCAAGGAGGAAGCGGTGACCGTGTATGAGCTGCTGGCGCGCGCTGGAGAGCTGCCCGCGGCGAAGCGCGCCACCGTGGAGCGCTACCACCAGGCACTCGCGCTCTACCGCGGGGCCCGCTTCGAAGAGGCGGCCGGCGTGCTGGAGCAGGCGCTCGCGGCGGACGCGGAGGATGGTCCCAGCCGTGCGCTCCTTGCGCGGTGCAGGCGTTATGCATTGAATCCCCCACCCCTCCCCTTCGACGGGGTGGTGAGCCTGGAGAAGTAACCGTGAGCCTCGAGAGATTTCCCGCGTTGCTCGTGCTGGCGTGTCTGGCCACCAGTAGTGCGGCCCTGGCCGTCCCTGCTGGGGGCAAGCTGTACGTCAAGGCGAAGAACACCCATGTGAAGTCCTCGAACAAACCCACCGCGGACACACTCGTGGTGTTGCAACCCGGCAAGGAGGTGACGTTCAACGGCCGCGAGGGCTCCACCCCCTGGTGCAAGGTGACGGTGCCCGCGGACAAGAAGGGCGCCATCCAGGGGTTCATCTACCAGGCCAACCTCTCCGTCTCGCCGCCCTCGCTGGAGGTCACCAGCAAGAACCCAGGCAAGCCGCTGTCTCCCGAGGCGTTCGCTTCCTCGGGCGCGGCCGTCAAGGCGCTGGGGCCCGGGGCCATCGAGTACGGCAAGTCCCTGGACCGGCCCGAGAGCGTCCGGCAGCTCATGGACCTCGAGTCGCTCGCGGCCTCCATCACGGAGACGCAGGTGGCCGAGTACGCCCGCGCGGGCGGGCTGCCCGAGGTGGTGGGCCGTCCCGAGGTGGCGAGCCGCGCCGCCGCGAAGCCCGGCCAGACCCCGACGAAGAAGAACGGAGACAAGTGATGGACCGGCGCCGGGTGACGACATTCGTGGTGGGACTGGTGCTGGGGGGACTTCCGGGCTGCGCCGCCGTCCAGCAGCTCGCGATCAACTCCGGTGGCGAGTTGGGGCAGTACGCGAAGGAGAAGGCGGAGGCGGATCGCCGCGCCGACGAGATGCAGAAGGACTGCGACGCGCTGAAGGCCCGCGCCATCACCTTCGAGGAGGAGACCGCGTTTGGCGGCGCGGTGAGCGTCAACTGGGTGAGCCAGGGTGGAGGGCTCACCCGGCGGACGGACGCCCGGGCGCTGCACCTGCAGCTCAACAAGATCGGCAAGAACCTCGCGGCCCAGTCCAGCCGGCCCAACCTCCCCTGGACGTTCGGGGTCCTCCAGTCCGAGGGCGTCAACGCGGTGAGCGGGCCGGGCGGTTACGTCTTCGTGTCCGAGGGGCTGCTCTCGCGGCTGGACAACGAGGCCCAGCTCGCGGGCGTGCTGGCGCATGAGATCGCTCACATCACGGGCAAGCACGCGATGCGCGAGTACCAGGCGTATCTCGTGGACCAGTGCGAGGATGCGGTGGGAGCCGAGCGGTCCCGGCCCCTGAAGCAGGCCGCGCAAAACCAGGTGGAGCAGCTCGGGCGCAAGGTGGGGGGACTCGGACAGCTGATACCCGCCGGTGAGCTGCGGAGCCTGTTCAATCAACTGGCCAACCGTTCCAACTTCAACTTCGACAAGTTGAGCAAGGGGGCCATCCAGGCCATCACGAACGGTTTCGTCGCGCGCATCACCGAGAAGGGATTCGGCGAGGAGGACGAGTACGCCGCCGACGCCGAGGCCGTGGAGCTGATGGCCTCCGCGGGTTACGCCCCCGCGGAGTACGTGGCCTTCCTCGCGAAGCTGCCGGACAAGGGGCTCTCCACCGAGCATCCGCGCAAGGACAAGCGGCAGGAGCGGCTGCGCAAGCAGTTGGCGACGTGGAGCGAGCGCTCCCCGAAGGACGAGTTCACCACGTCCGTGGACCTGTCCCAGACGAAGGTGGTGCCCCTGCGAGACGCGCTCCAGGCGGGCCGGACGGGCACCGCCACGCGAGGGAACTAAACATCCGGTGGCCGCCGCGAAGGTGCGGCGCGTTCACTGCATGACGGTGGTGGAGGTGCCGGCGAACCCGCGCGTCGGGCGAGGAGCTCCATGGGACCAACGCGCCCACCCAGCTGGGCGAGGACGTGTCCCACGGCTGCATCCGCCACGACAACGCGGCCATCATCACCCTCTTCGATGCCCTCCAGGTGGGGGATTGGGTTGCCGTCGTCAACACCCTGCGTGATCCCCACCTGGGTCCGCCGGCTTCCGCTCCCGGAAACGCGCCCGACCTCACGGGAGCAGTGGCCTCGCGCAAGTAGCTGATGGGAACATGCCCGCCATGAACACTCCCATGCGGGTGAAGATGGCGGCCGATGGCCCCGAGGTTTCCCGGTTGGCCTATGGCGTATGGCGACTGTTGAATGATCCCCAGGGCGCGGATGTCCAGCGCGTCCTGGCGAAGATCCAGACGTGTCTCGACTGCGGCATCACCACCTTCGACCATGCCGACATCTACGGCGGCTACGGCGTCGAGGAGGTCTTTGGTGCCGCGTTGCGAGCCAACCCCGGGCTGCGGCAACGGATGGAGCTGGTGACCAAGTGCGGCATCATGCTGGTGAACCCAGCGCGGCCTGGAAACCGGCTCAAGCACTACGACTATTCGCGACAGCACATCGTCGAGTCCGTGGAGCGCTCGCTGCGCAACCTGGCCACGGACTACCTGGACGTGCTGCTGCTGCACCGGCCCAGCCCGCTGCTGGACCCGCACGAGGTGGCTGAAGCGCTGCGGTCGCTGGTGGAGCAGGGCAAGGTGCGCCACGTGGGCGTGTCCAACTTCACCCCGGCGCAGTTCGACATGCTGGCCAGCTGGCTCTCCGTGTCGCTGGTGACAAACCAGGTGGAGCTCCACCCGCTTCGGCTCGAACCCTTCCTTGATGGGACGCTCGACCAGTGCCTGCAACGGCGGATCTCTCCCATGGCCTGGTCACCGCTCGCGGGAGGGCGGCTGATGCATGGCGAGGGTGAGGCCGAGAGGCGCGTCCGCGCCGTGCTGGTGGAGCTGGGGCGCAAATACGGGGCGGACCTGGACCAGCTGCTCTACGCATGGCTGCTGCGGCACCCCTCGCGCATCATTCCGGTGCTGGGCACGAACCAGCTCGAGCGCATCACCTCGGCGGCTCGCGCGCTCTCGCTGCCGTTGGAGTTGCAGGACTGGTTCGCGGTGTGGAGCGCCTCCACCGGGGCCGAGGTGCCTTGAGGGCCGGGCCTGTCCGTCATCCATCGGCGCCATCGTGGGCGAGTTCGTCGCTGGCGCCTCCGAGGACGCCGCGGGACTGGGCATCCTCGTGCTGATCGCCTACCGTCAGCCCTGCACGGAGCTGTTGTTCGCTGCGGTGCTGGCGGCCTCGGTGCTGGGCCTGGTGTTGTTCGGGAGGGAATACACGTGAAAGGACGCCTCGTTGGACTGCTGGGCTGTGCGGTGCTTCTCGCGGTAGCGGGGGCCTGCTCGCGTCAGAAGGAAGAGCCCAAGCCGGCTCCCCAACCCGCCACGGCAGCCAGCACCCCACAGCCGACTCCGACGAAGGTGAAGCTGGCGCTCAACTGGGTGCCAGAGCCCGAGTTCGGCGGCTTCTACGCGGCCCGCGAGACGGGGGCCTTCACCCGCCACGGGTTCGACCTGGAGCTCATGGGCGGCGGGGCCGGCGTGCCGGTGATGCAGATGGTGGTCAGCGGGCAGGTGGAGTTCGGCATCGCGGGAGCGGATGAGCTCCTCACCGCGCGGATCCGAGGCATGGATGTGCTACCGCTGTTCGCGGTGTACCAGACGTCACCGCAGGCCATCATGGCCCACGTCTCCCGAGGAGCGAAGGGCATCGCGGACGTGCTGAAGTCGGGCACGGTAGCGCTGGAGTCAGGCCTTCCGTACGCGGCCTTTCTCAAGAAGAAGTATGGCTTCGACAAGGTGAAGGTGATGCCCTACGACGGAGGCGTGGCGCGCTTCGTGGTGGACAAGGACTTCGCGCAGCAATGCTTCATCACCTCGGAGCCCATCGCCGCGAAGCGGCAGGGAGCCCAGCCCACGGTGTTCCTGGTGGCGGACGAGGGCTTCAATCCCTACGGGACCGTGGTCTTCACCCGGCGGCAGGTATGGAAGGAGCAGCCCGAGCGGGTGAAGTCCTTCGTGGAGGCGGTGCGCGAGGGGTGGCGGGCGTACCTGGACACCCCGGGGCCGGCCAACGCGGTCATGGGCAAGCTGAACACGACGATGGACGCGGAGACGTTCGCGGCGGCGGCCGAGGCTCAGAAGCCCCTCATCGAGACCGAGGAGACGAAGGCCCGAGGGCTTGGGACGATGAGTCGCGAGCGCTGGGAGCACCTGGGTCAGCAGCTCGTGGAGCTGGGCGTCATCGAGAAGGCCCCGCCGGTGGACGAGTACCTGCTGCCGGAGTTCATGGGCGCCGCGACCGCTCCGCACTGAGCCCCAGCCAGGCATCAAAACGAACCACCCATGCCTGGGCTACCGGCTCTGTCAGTCGAGCTGATGCTCCGGCGTGCCGCTGACCGTCACGGGAGGAAGATCGAGCGTGGCGAGCTGTGACGGCGTCTGCGCCATCGCGTGCACCTCGCTGCTGAAGCTGCGGAGCGAGTGCCCCACGTCCTCGCAGACCCGCTTCAGACTGGTCGCCGAGTGCAGGCTGATATGTCCGTTGCGCGGGCTGGCGTACCACCAGTCGCCTTCAAGGCGCTCCGGGCGGATGAGCGTCGAGAAAACGCAGACGCCGCCTCGGGAGAGTCTGGCCAGTTCGAAGAACAGCCGGCGCTGGTCGGGCACGTGCTCGACCACCTCGAAGCAGGTCACAAGGTCGAAGGACCCAGCGGGCTTCCCGCTCGAGTCATAGAAGGGGTCCCAGTTCACCGCGTCGATACCCACTGCTCGCAGGCTGTGTGCCAGCAAGCCCTCGCCCCCGCCGTAATCCAGGACACGCATGCCTGGCCGCGCGAACCGCGCCACCCACGCCGCGAGCCTCGTCGGCCGCTCGAACGCGAATGGCGGGTCCGCCAAACCAAACTCCTCGTTGTAGATGCGCCGCTTGAACGTCTGGGGCTCCCAGCCGTGGAGTTCGGGGGCCCACAAGAAGCCACAGCCCAAGCACTCGACGTACGAGATGCGCCCCTCGTTGGCAGGGTACAGGCGTCGACCTTCGAAGTAGCAGTTGCACGAGACGTTGAACTCTTTTCGGAGCACCTCGCGGGCATCGGCGGCGCGGCAGATGGGGCACAAAAGGGGCATGGCACGTGCGTGCATGTTCCTCGGGTTGTAAGTCGGCCAGGCGAGCGAAAACAATCCGCGGCGCCCTCCTCGGCCCCTCCGCCTGTGTCAATGGACGTGTCAATTGACACGTCAGGATCGCGGCCGGATGGGCTTATCTTTCCCAGCACGGGCTCGCTCCCATTGGCACGGTTCCAGCAACGCCAACTGAGGGCGGGCGCTTGAGTGATGCAGGGAAAGACAGGGTGGAGACGTGAAGAATCTCGTGGTCGGCCTTGGCAACAGCGTACACGACAGCGCGATTGCGCTCTGTTCGGATGACGGGGTGTTCGCCGAAGCGTTCGAGCGGCATGTGCAGGTGAAGCGGGCGGTTGGCTGCGCGGGCCTGTTCTCATCGTGGCGACCACTCCGAGCGGCTCTGCGCCATGTCGGCATCGACACCGCGGCCCTTCGGCGCGCTTCCCTCCGGACCTCGTGGCAGCTCGGCGATGACGACTTCGACGTCCTGCGTCGTACGCTGTCGCGCGCAGGCACCGACAATGGCTTCACCGCCATGGTCGCCGGCGGCGCCGCCTGGGACTCCACGACCGAGATCCAGCTCGGCTGGCTCCTGCGGGGCGAGTTCCCTCATGTCTACCCGCCACTCGGGGAAGTGCCGCCCTCCAGCCCGGGCGTGTCGCTACGCGCCGCCGTGCCCCGCATCGAGCCCGTCGAGCTCGACCGTGCCGCCGTGCCACACCACCTGGCGCACGCAGCCAACGCGGTCTACACGTCACCCTTTGACCGCTGTGTGGCGCTCGTCATCGACGGCGCGGGCGAGCGCTCGAGCATCAACGTGTTCTCGTTCGCCGACAACACCTTCCAGTCCGTGTCGTCGACGGACGCCAGCCACAGCCTCGGCCTCCTTTACAGCGCCGTCACCCAGCTGTGTGGCTTCCAGTACTGGGAAGGCGAGGAGTGGAAGGTGATGGGCATGGCGGCGCATGGTCATCGCGTGCCTGAGCTGTACCGGTTCTTCCACGATCGCACCCACGTCGACGGCCCCCAGGTGAGGCTCGCCTTGGGCCCGTCGTGGATCGACGAGCTGTCCGCGCTGCTTCGTCCCGGGCGCGGCGAGGCCGGCGTCCTCCAGGCGGCGAACCTGGCGCGCTCGTTCCAGGACTATTTCGCTGACACCCTCGTGGCGCTCGTGAAGAACGTGCATGCCCTGGGGATCTCCGACGATCTTGCCTACAGCGGCGGCTGCGCCCTCAACTCGGCGGCGAACGGGCGCATCGTGCGCGAGACCGGGTTTCGCCGGCTCCACGTGCCAAGCGCCCCGGCCGACGACGGCAACGCGCTCGGCGCCGCGCTGTACGAGCGCCATGCGGTGCGGCGCATCCCCCGGAAGCCGGCGATCGCCTCACCCTATCTCGGCACCACGATCGATCTCGACGAGCTCGAGCGCGCGTTGTCGTTCGCGACGTTCGACGCCGTCCGCATCGACGACGAGCAGGAGCTGTGCGACCGCACCGCCGCGGCCCTCGCTCGAGGCGAGATTATCGGATGGATCCAAGGGCGCGCTGAGTTCGGGCCTCGCGCCCTCGGGAACCGCTCGATTCTCGCCGACCCGCGGCGCGGAGACATGCGCGACATCATCAACCGGCGCGTGAAGTTCCGCGAGCAGTACCGTCCGCTGGCGCCGGCGATCCTGCACGAGCACGGCGAGCGGTTCTTTCAGGGCTACGAGGAGAGCCCGTACATGGAGCGAGCGCTCCCCTTCCGAGAAGAAGTGAAGGCGCTCGTTCCCGCGGTGGTGCATCTCGACGGTACCGGGCGGTTGCAATCCGTCACGCGGGAGAGGAACGCCCTCTTCCACGCGCTGCTCAGCGCGTTCGAGCGTCACACGGGCATTCCCATGCTCGTCAACACCTCCTACAACGTCATGGGCAAGCCGATCTCCCACAGCGCGACCGATGTATTGACGGTCTTCGCCACGACCGGGCTCCACGCCCTCGTCGTAGGCCCGTGGTGGATCCGCAAGCGCGCATGACTCTTCAGCGCCGTTGGGGCCGTGGTCTTCCTGAGGGCTTCCCCGTCACCCAAACGTGACACGGCGAGGCAGGGATTCGGCCCTTTCCTGTCTCGACATTCTGCTTTGACTCGAATTGCTTCATATTCCTCAAATGCTTGTTTCGCAAACATTTATAGGATGCATTGATTTACCTAAAAAACACGCTATAAGGAGCCCCACTTCCTCCGGGAAGGAATCATCAGCGCAGGACAAGGAGAGGCTCCGAATGAAGCGCATCATCCCAACTGCCTTCACCGCCCTGGCCCTGTGGGGCTGCGGCAACACCAGCAACACTCCCGTCATCTCCTCGCGTGAAGTAGGCGCGGGGGCCGAGCAGGCCGCCGCCGTCCAGCGCGCCGCGGCCGAGGTCCTGGGCCAGAAGTTCGAGGTAGGTGGAGTCGAGGAGCTGCAGGCGCGCGCGGTCATCGAGGATGACACCGGCGCGACGCACGTCCGGTTCGACCGCACCTTCCAGGGCCTGCGCGTGCTGGGCGGCGACTTCGTGGTGCACAGCAACACGGACGGCGTGACCGAGTTCAGCGTGGCCAACACCCTCTCCCTCAAGGGCGTGGAGAGCAAGGCCCACTTCGATGGCGCGGCGGCCTCGGTGCTGGCCCAGGCGGCCTTCACCGGCGTGAAGCTGGATTCCTCCAGCGCCGAGCTGGTGGTGGACGCGCTCGAGGGCCGTGCTGCGGCGCTGGCCTACGAGGTCATCCTCGAGGGCCTCCAGGCGGACGGCACGCCCAGCGAGCTGCACGTGCTGGTGGATGCGCGCACCGGCGCCATCCGGGGACAGTGGGAGGGCATCGAGACGGCGGCCGCCGTTGGCACCGGCAACTCGCTCTACTCGGGCACGGTGAGCATCAACACCAACTCGGTCTCTGGCGGCTACGAGCTGCGCGACACGACGCGCGGCAAGGGCTTCTACACGACCGGGACCGGCATCACCACCGACGCGGACAACGTCTGGGGCAACGGCACCACCAGCAACGCCCAGTCGGCGGCGGTGGACGCGCACTATGGCATCCAGGTCACCTACGACTACTACTTCAACACCCACGGCCGTAACGGCATCGATGGCGCGGGCGGCGCCGGCTACAACACCGTGCACTACGGCACGAAGTACAACAACGCCTTCTGGTCCGACAGCTGCTTCTGCATGACCTACGGCGACGGCGACGGCACCACCTTCACGCCGCTCACCGCGCTGGACGTGGCCGGCCATGAGATGACCCACGGCGTGACGAGCCGCACCGCCAAGCTCGTCTACTCCGGCGAGTCCGGCGGCCTGAACGAGGCCACCAGCGACATCTTCGGCACCCTGGTGGAGTACTACGCCAACAACGCGAACGACCCGGGCGACTACATCATCGGCGAGGAGATCTACACCCCGGCCAAGGCGGGTGACGGCCTGCGCTACATGTACAACCCCTCGCTGGACGGCAAGTCGGCCAACTGCTGGTCCAGCAGCGTCGGCTCGCTGGACGTGCACTACTCCAGCGGCGTGGCCAACCACTTCTTCTACCTGCTGGCCGAGGGCTCCAAGCCCGCCAGCGGTCCGGCGAGCCCCACCTGCAACGGCGCGACCGTCACGGGCATCGGCCGCGCGGCCGCGGGGAAGATCTGGTACCGCGCCCTCACGGTGTACATGACGTCCTCGACGAAGTACGCGGCGGCCCGCACGGCCACCCTCAACGCCGCGAAGGACCTCTACGGCTCGGGTAGCACGCAGTACAACGCCGTGGCCGCGGCCTGGACCGCGGTCAGCGTGAACTAGCCGCGAGGCCCCGCGCGCCACACGGACGCGTGGAGCCACCTGGGCCGGTCCGGGAGTCTCCGGGCCGGCCCTTCGTCATTGCGGGGCGCGTGTCAGAGAATCTTGCGGAAGGCGTACAGCACCCGCTCGAAGAGCTTCTGCCACAGGGGGCGGCGGCGGAACTGCACCAGGTCCACCTCCCGGCAGCTCTGGCAGTCCCCGCGGAAGGACTCCTCCAGCAGACGTCCCAGCCGCGGGTCCGCGAAGACGGCGTTCACCTCGTGGTTGAAGAGCAGCGACAGCCGCTCGAGGTTGAACGAGCCGATGGTGCCCCACGCCCCGTCCACCACCGCCGTCTTGGCGTGCAGCACGCAGCGCTCCCACTCGAAGATGCGGACGCCCGCGGTGAGCAGCTTCTCGTAGAAGGCGCGCGTGGCGTGCACCAGCCAGGGGTGGTCGCCCTTCGAGTTGAGCAGCAGGCTCACCTCCACCCCGCGCTGGGCGGCCTCGCGCAACGCGGCCACCATCTTCCGATCCGGGATGAAGTAGGCGGCCGCCACCAGCACGCTGCGCTTCGCGCGGGAGATGGCGTGCAGGTAGGCGCGGTGGATGCTCCGGCGGCTGGAGAGCACCGCCAGGCTCACCTCTCCCTTGCGCTGCAGCGCGGACTGCTGCCGCCGGCGCCGCGTCTCGCGCCAGGAGCGGAACCGGTCCTGGAAGGCCATGCGCCAGGTGGCCACGAAGCGGCGCTCCAGCTCGTACACGGCCGGCCCTTCCACCCGCAGCACGTCATCGCGCCAGGCACCGCCCTCTCCCTCGGGGGCCCAGTGGGCGGAGATGTTCACGCCGCCAATGAAGGCCACCTCTCCGTCCACCGCCAGAATCTTCCGGTGGTCTCGCCGCAGCAGGTGTCTCAGACCCCGGCCGAGGCTGCTGAAGGGTTTGAAGGGGCGGATGTCCACCCCGCGAGCACGCAGGGCCTCGAAGAAACCCCGCCGGCTCGTCCAGGAGCCCAACGCGTCGTAGAGCACCTTCACGTGCACGCCGCGCTCGGCCGCCTCCGCCAGCGCCTCGCCGAACAGCTCACCCACCGCGTCGGAGATGAACATGTACGTCTCGAGGTGGATGGAGCGGCGGGCACCCCGGAGGGCCGCCAGCATGGCCGGGTAGGCCTCCACCCCATCGCGCAGCAGCTGACAGGCATTGCCCCGCAGCAGCGAGTGCGAGCGAGGCAGGTAGTACCGGGCGAGCAGCGTGGAGGAGACGTGGAGGCTCCACACGGGCTCATGGGCAGGCGGGCAGGCAGCCTCCTGCTCCGGTGAGTCCCCGGTCCGAACCCTGACTTCCGTGCCCCGCCCCACCTCCTGCTTTCGCATGGTGGAGCAAGGTTGGGAATCGTCGGACGTTCTGGCAACCGCCCGGCCCTGACCCAGGGTCAACCCCCGGGCGGTCGCGACGTCGGCCGCCGGACAGCGCGGCTACAACCCGAGGTCCCCGCGCTTGAGCTCCGCCATGCGCGCACAGGGCTGGTCGTAGTCGTCCGGGAAGTACTCGCGCGTGTGGTCCAGCGTGGCCGAGGCCGCCTGCCAGTTGTTCTGGTTGACGTAGCCCTCCACCTCCAGCATCAGCTTGGCGCACACGCGGTCCAGCTCCTTCTGCGTGTCCTTCACGCGCTCGCGCGACTCGAAGTAGAGGTCCGGCTTGGGCTCGGGGTGGGCTTCCAGCAGCAACCACGCCTCGCGGAAGGACTTCCACGCCTCGTAGCGGTTGCGCGCGCCCACCTCCGCGTTGTCCAGGTTCTTGCGGCCACGCTTGTACGACTTGCGCGCCTCCTCGAGGAGCTGCTCGGGCGGAATCTCTGGCAGCAGCACCTTCTCCAGCCAGATGTTCCAGACGCGCCATGGGTCCTCAGCGGGAGGATTCTTCGTGTTGTCGAAGGTGATGCGGTTGATCTCCCCCTTCTTGAGCATCGCCGAGGGAATCATCACCTCGAGGACGCGGTCCTGGCTGGCCAGGGTGTCCGGGGGAACCTTGGCCAGGTCCACGCCATTGACGGTCACCACCACCTCGCCATCGGAGATGCCCTGCGCCTGGTAGTGCAGGATGCCGAGCGCGCGGGTGGCGGCGGTGTACTCCCACTCGAACACCTTCTGGTCCGAGTGCTCCCACGTCACGTTGTCGCCCCAGCCGAAGGAGTCATCGATGGGCTTGCCGCTGAGGGTGGTGGGCTCGGGGCCGCGCGCCACCTTCTGCTCGCCGCCGAGCACCAGCCAGTACACCACGGCCACGAGGCCCAGTGCCGCCACCACGCCCGCGCCGATGATACCCTTGCGCAGGTTGGGGGTGGCCTCGAGCCAGAAGAGCTTGAGGTTGGCCACCAGACCCGGGGATTCGCGCCGGATGCGGGCGCGCTCCGCGGCGGAGAGCTTCGCGGCGCCCGGGGACGCCGGAGCGGCACGCGCCACCGCGTTGGCCGTGGGACGCCGGGGGGGCGCCGCGGGGGCCGAGTCCGGAGCGCGCGCCAGGGAGGCGGCCGGGTTGGCGGAGCGGGTGGACGTGCGGGCAGGCGCGCCGGCCGACACGGCGGGCTGATTGCCGGGGCGGGTGGGAGCCCGCACGGCCTGGATGGTGCGGGTGGTGCTCAGCCGCACCTCCTCGAGCTCCTCCGCGTTCGCGCCCTCGGGGGCCAGGGCCTCGCCGCGGTTGCGTCCGCGCTGGCGCGACACCTGGTCCACGGACACGATGCGCGTACTGTTGGCGTCCGCAGCCGCCTCTGGCTCCTCCGCGGGGGCCTCGGACTCCACCGGCTTGAAGGCGAACACCACCGGCCCGAGCGAGAGCTGATCTCCCTCCGCCAGCGCCTGCTTCTCCTTCACCGGCACCGGGGTGCCATTCACCCGGGTGCCGTTGGAGCTGCCGAGGTCCTCGACGAAGTACTGGCCGTCCTCGGAGAAGATGCGGCAGTGACGGCGGGAGATGCCTGCGTCGTACAGGACGACGTCACACTCGGCGACGCGGCCGATGAGAACGGAGTCCTGCTCGAAGACGAACTCCTTACCGGCCTCCTTGCCCTCGGCGATCGTCAGCTGGAAGCTCATGCAGAATCCTCAGACTCCTAGAACGGCCTTCGCCGCGCGGGCCACGGCCGCACGGGCCGAAGCAGGCTCGAGCACCTCGGCCTCACCGCCGAACGATAGCACCCACTGCGTCAACCAGCGCTCATTGTCGCCAGCGACCCGCACCTCGACGCCCCCATCCGCGAGCAGCCGAGCGTCCTCGCCAAAGCGCTCCCGGACGTAGGGGGCCACCAGCCGGGAGAAGCGCACCCGGACGGCGGCGTTGGTGCGGGCCGGGTTGGGCACCTCGGCACGGGCGTCCTCCCGGGGCTGGAAGGTGGCGTCGGTGACGGCCAGCGCCTGCATCCGGTCCACCCGGAAGAGCCGGTCGTCCTGGCGGGTGAGGCAGTACGCCTGGAGGTACCACTGGCCCCGGTGGCTGAGCAGCTCGTGGGGCCGGACGCGGCGCGACTCGGGGGCACCACGTCCGGGGGTGACGTAATCGAACGTCACCTCGCGCCGCTCGTGGATGGCCCGGGTGAGCGGCCCCAGCGCCTGGGGTGCCTCCACCGCGGCGTCGATCTTCCGGTACATCTCCCGGAAGCGCTCGCCCGCGCCCGGAGGCAGCACGCGCTCCAGCTTCTCCACCGCGCTGCGCAGCGCATCACCCGCCGCCGGGCGCAACAGCTCCGCCGAGGCGGCCAGGGCCGAGGCCTCGCCCACCGTCAGCCGCGGCGGCGCGGACAGGCGCTGGTCGAGGTCCACGTAGACGCGGTCGTTCTCCACGTAGATGTCGATGTAGTCGTCCGGGTTGAAGGGGGGCCGGCCCACGCAGGTGAGCAGATCCAGGTCCTCCAGCAGGTGCTCCCGGCTGACATTGAGGGCGCGCGCCAGCTCCTCCACGGAGATGCCGGGGCGCGACGAGACGAAGGGGACGAGGAACAGCAGACGGCGCAGACGCTCGTGGACGCTCATGCCGCCACCTCCTCATGTGCCGCGTGCTTCTCGAGGATGCGCGCCGCCATCTCCTTCACCCGCTCGTGGGCGTCCGCGGGGGACTCCACGCGGCAGTCCGGCCCGAGCTGCATGCAGAAGCGCAGCAGTCCATCCAGGAACGTCACCGGCAGCTCCACGAGCACGCTCGCGCCGTCCTCGGCCGGGGCCACGCTCGAGCCCGGGAAGAGCGAGGCGGCGCGGGCCATCAGCTCCCCGGACAAGCGCAGGCGCACGTCCAGGCGGGGGTGGAAGCGGTGTTGCCAGGGGTAGCTGGCGACGTGGTCGTCGAAGGAGAAGCCCTCGGGCACCTCGAAGTCCGGAGAGCGGGGCCGGGCGGTGTTCGGCTTCAGCGCGCGGATGCGGTGCACGTGGAAGGTGCGCACCTCCTGGCGCAGGTGGCAGTAGCCCACCAGCGTCCAGATGCCCCGGCGCAGCGCGAGCCCATACGGGTCCACCTTGCGATCGGTGAGCTCCGGGCGCTTGGGCGAGGCATAGGACATCTGCACCCACTTGTGCCCGGCGCACGCATCCCAGAGCTGCTCCAGGTGCGCGGCGAGCTGCGGGCCATCCTGCTCGGAGCCCAGCTCCATGCGCACGCGCGGCGTGGGCAGTGCGTGGCCGGCGAAGAAGCCGATCTTCCGCAGCGCGTGCGACAGATCGTCCCGTCCGGGGAAGGCCCCGGAGGTCAGCGCGGCACTGCCCGCGGCGTAGAGGACGGCCAGCTCCTCCTTGGTGAGGTCCACCTCGGGCAGGTAGTAGGCGTCGCGATCGACGATGTAGCCGTCCTTCCGATCGTCATCGCCCTGGATGTAGGAGAGAGGGAAGCCCAGTTCGAGCAGTTCCGCCTTGTCGCGCTCGAACTTGCGTTCGGCGGCGTCGTCGGAAGTGCCCATGTAGTCGTGGGGGAAGTGCTCGCGCAGCTCCGCCCAGGAGATGGGTTCCCGAGCGTCCAGGAACAGGGCCACAAGGTCGAGGAGGCGTTCGGTCCGGTCCATCGGAAGGTTTTCGACAATGCGCAAAGCAGCAGGTCGGGTCAAGGCAGGGAACCGTGACAGCAGGCGGATGCCCGCCCACGCTCCGTGCCGCCGTGGATCTACCCGGCGGACAGGCGCCTGAACAGCTTTTTGCTGAACAGCCGAGCAGGTGTGTCCGTGGGTGAGCGAAACCGACCCCGGACGGACAGACGAGCGTTCGCTGTTACCGGGCTCGCGAACGGGGCGTATCTGGGATATTCCTAAGAATCGACGACGAGCGCGCCTGGCCGGGGCGTGCTTGTCTGGCGCCAGGCCTGACCGCCGGGCGGTACGCACGCAAAAGAGGACCCGATGACGCGCTCCACCCTCATCAAGAAGGCATGGCTCGGGCTGGCGCTGGTGGGACTGGCCTGCGTGGCGGCGCTGCCCAAGCAGGCGGAGGCCGAGCCGCTGTACTTCGCGCTCGAGGTGCGGCGCGAGGGGCGGCTGGTGGCCCAGCCCAAGCTGCTGGGAGAGACGGGCCGCACGGTGCGCGCCGAGCGTCGCAAGCCGGGCGCCAGCGAGCCGGACTACCGGCTGGTGCTCACCCCGACGGCCGAGGGCGAGACGTTCCACCTCGAGTTGGACCTGGTGCTGCCGGAGATCAAGGGGCACTCGGAGCTGGCGCTGCTGCACGGCCAGGAGCGCAAGGTGCAGCTCGGGCGCTGGCCGGGGGACCTGGAGGTCTCGCTGCTGCTGATGAAGGTGGACTCCCCCGAGTTCAGGGCCCTGATGGACCTGGCCGCTGATCCCGAGGATCGCGGCTCCGGCCGTCCCATCTGAGCCCCTTCGCCTGCTTCGCCCGAGGCTAGAGCACCGCCAGGTCATCGCGGTGCACGGCCTCGTCGAGGTACCGGTAGCCGAGCACGGACTCGATGTCGGTGCTCTTGAGCCCCGCGATGCGCCGCAGCTCTCCGTCGTCGTAGGAGCTGAGCCCGCGGGCGAACACCTGTCCCTGCTCGTCCACGAGATCCACCGGGTCGCCCCGTCCGAAGTCTCCCTCCACGGAGCGGATGCCCGAAGGCAGCAGGCTGCGCTTGCTGGTGACGACGGCCTCCCGGGCGCCCTTGTCCACGATGAGCCGGCCCTTGGGCTTGAGCGCGTGGGCGATCCACGCCATGCGCGCGTTGCGCCGGGTGCCCGGGGTCTCGAAGAGGGTGCCCACGGGCTCACCCGACAGCACGGAGCGCAGGCGGCCGGGCGTGGCACCGGAGGTGATGACACAGCGGATGCCGAGCTCGGTGACCCGGGCGGCGGCGCGAATCTTGGTGGACATGCCGCCGGTGCCCACCTGGGAGCCGGAGCCCCCCGCCAGGGCGAGCAGCTCGGGGGTGACGGCATCCACCTGGGGAAGCAGCCGGGCATCCGGGTTCTTGCGCGGGTCCGCGGTGAAGAGACCCTCCACGTCGGAGAGGACGATGAGGGCGTCCGCCTCCACCACGCCCGCCACCAGACCGGCCAGGGTGTCGTTGTCACCGAACTTGAGCTCGTCCACGGAGACGGTGTCGTTCTCGTTGATGACGGGC
Source organism: Vitiosangium sp. GDMCC 1.1324 (assembly GCF_003044305.1). Taxonomy (GTDB): domain Bacteria; phylum Myxococcota; class Myxococcia; order Myxococcales; family Myxococcaceae; genus Archangium. The sequence goes on from NZ_PZOX01000003.1 coordinate 141,295, forward strand.
ACCACCCGGGCCTCGATGAGGCGCTCCAGCGCGTGCTTCACGTTGAGGTAGCGGCGGCGGTCCTGCACGTCGCCGTGGGTGAGGAGCACCTGGGCCACACGCCGGTCCTCCCTGCCGAAGGCCTCCTCGTACGCCTGCATGAGGCGGCTCTGGCCCACCGCCGCGCACGCCTGCTTGCCGGGAATGTCCTTGGGCCGTGCGGGCAGCCCGAGCCGCTCGACACCGAGGGCGATGGCGCCGCTGGACACCACCACCAGGTCCCGGCCCTGCGCCGCCCACAGCAGATCCTCACTCAGCGCCTCGAAGTGGGCCCGGTTGAAGCGTCCCGTGGCGTTCGTGAGGGCATTGGTCCCGATCTTCACCACCACGCGCCGAGCGGCGCGCACCGCGTCTCGTCCAGAAAGGTTCACGCGCTGTCAGTATGCCGGAACTCCTCGCGTCGGGCTCGTGTTGTACGAGGTCGGCCATTCGGCAAACCCGGAGGTGAATCCGGGCCGGAAGGCTCCTATCCTCCTGGTGAAGCCGGAAGGATGACGGCGGTGCGCGGACGCCCTTCCACCCGCGCGGGAGAAGGACACTTTTGAAGGAAATCTACGGCAACACCCTGGGACTCAAGGCAAGCGAGCAGAGCCGGCTGCGCAACACCTATCGCCGCCGCGTCTCGCCTCATGAGATCGTCTCCCCGGAGCTCGCCCGTCACCTCACCGAGTTGTCTCGGGAGACCAACCGCCAGGTCGGCGTCCTGCTCAACCGCAAGGGCGAAATCGAGTACGTGGTCGTCGGCAACGCTCACAAGCTGGAGCTGCCGGATATCGGCCGCGCCCGCGCCGGCCAGGTGCGTCTGCGTGGTCTGCGCCTGGTGCACACCCACCTCAAGAGCGAGCCGCTCACCAAGGACGACCTGACGGACCTCGCGCTGCTGCGCCTGGACATGGTCGCCGCGGTGGGCGTGGGCGACAGCGGTCTGCCCGGCATCCTCCACTACGCGCACCTCGTGCCCGAGAACGGCACCGGTGACTTCTGGCGCGTCTCCACCCTGCCCGACGTCCACGACGGACAGCCGGACGTGCTCGATACCCTCGAGGCACTCGAGGACGAGCTCAACCGCAAGGCCGCCGCGCGCACCGTCTCCGGCCGCGACAAGGCCATCCTCGTCGCCGTGTGCCTGGACGGCAACCGCGCCCACGCCGAGGCCAGCCTCGCCGAGCTCAAGGAGCTCGCTCGCACCGCGGGCGTCGAGGTCATCGACAGCGTGCTGCAGATGCGCCGAGAGGCCGACCCCCGCTACCTCATCGGCCGCGGCAAGCTCGAGGACCTCAACCTGCGCTCCATGCAAGCCATGGCGGACGTCCTCATCTTCGACAAGGACCTCACCCCCTCGCAGGGCCGCCACATCAGCGAGGCCACCAGCCTCAAGGTCATCGACCGCACCCAGCTCATCCTCGACATCTTCGCCCAGCGCGCCCAGAGCGCCGAGGGCAAGCTCCAGGTGGAGCTCGCCCAGCTCAAGTACCGCCTGCCCCGGCTCGTCCAGAGCGACACCTCGCTCAGCCGTCTGGCCGGTGGCATCGGCGGGCGCGGCCCCGGTGAGACGAAGCTGGAGATCGACCGCCGCCGTGCGCGCGATCGCATCAACAACCTGGAGAAGCGCATCGACTCGCTCTCCCGCGAGCGCGAGGTCCGCCGGGCCCAGCGCAACCGCCGCGACCTGCCCGTCATCTCCATCGTGGGCTACACCAACGCGGGCAAGTCCACGCTCCTCAACGCCATCACCGGCTCCGAGGTGCTCGCGGAGAACAAGCTGTTCGCCACGTTGGATCCCACCAGCCGCCGGCTGCGCTTCCCCCAGGAGCGCGAGGTCATCATCACCGACACGGTGGGTTTCATCCGGGACCTGCCCAAGGACCTGGTGGCCGCCTTCCGCGCCACGCTCGAGGAGCTCTACGACGCGGATCTGCTCCTGCACGTGGTGGACGCGAACGACCCGGCCCGCGACGAACAGGTCGAAGCGGTCGAGAAAATCCTCGAGTCGCTCGAGCTGATGCAGAAGCCCCGCCTCATGGTGTGGAACAAGGCGGACCTGCTCTCCCCCGAGGAGGTGGAGTCGCTGCTGCGCACCCGCGGCGGCGTGGCCATCAGCGCCGCCAGCCGCGAGGGCCTGTCCTCCCTGCTCGCCAAGGCGGACACCACCCTCTTCGCCGAGGGCGCCTCGCGCACCCTCGGGGTCGTCACCGAGGAGCCCTCGCGGGAGCTCGAGGACGCCGACGAGGAGGCCTCGCCGAACCTCGGGGCGGCGTAGTTCCGAGGCCGGAGGGTTGCGGGCAGGCACCGGGGCACTCTACAGTCCCGGTGCCGTGCTCATGCCGCTCGCCCCCTCCATCCTGTCCCTGCTCGCGCAGATCCCCTTCCCCGGCCTCGACAGAGGCCCCGAGAAGCCCGCGTCGTCGGTGGATCCGAACTACTTCGAGCTGCTCGAGCGCAACAGCCACATCGTCTACCCCGCCGTGGGCGTGCTGGTGCTCGCGCTGGTGACGATGGCCATCCTCCAGGCCACCAAGGCCCAGGACATGGACGGAGCCGCCAAGGCCGAGTTCAAGAAGCTCATCGTCGACGAGCTGCGCCGCTACCCCGCGGGCCTGGAGACTCCGGACCTGGCGGCGGCGACGGGACTCGACCGCAGCAAGCTGGTGCGGTTGTTGGACCAGATGCAGCAGGACGGCGTGCTCGTCTCGCACGTCACCACCCAGCGGCAGACCGTGTGGCGCGTGAAGGGCATCGGCGCCCGATACTGAGCGCGCCGCCCCGAGCCCCTCTCACACCAGCTCGGACTTGGGCTGGCGCGTCATCAATTCCACCACCGCGGCGCGGGCGCTCTTGCCCTCGTAAGCGATGGCGTACACCTGATCGCAGATGGGCAGCTCCACCCCCACCTTGCGCGACAGGTCCCGCGCGCTCTTCGCCGTCTTCACGCCCTCGGCCACCTGCTTCATGTCGCCCAGGATGTCCTGCAGCGAGCGGCCCCGGCCCAGCTCCATTCCCACGTGCCGGTTGCGGCTGAGCTCACCGGTGCAGGTGAGCACCAGGTCTCCCATGCCCGACAGACCCGAGAGCGTGAGCGGGTTGCCCCCCTTGCGCACCGCCAGGCGCGTAATCTCCGCCAGGCCCCGGGTGATGATGGCCGCGCGGGCGTTGTTGCCCATGCCCAGCCCGTCGGCGATGCCCGCGGCGATGGCGATGACGTTCTTCAGCGCGCCGCCGTACTGCACCCCCACCACGTCATTGGAGGTGTACGAGCGGAACGTCTCCGTCTGCAGCGCCTTCTGGCAGCGCAGGGCCACCTTGTCCCAGTGCGACGCGATGGTGACGACGGTGGGCATGCGCTGGGCCAGTTCCTTGGCGAAGCTGGGGCCGGAGAGCACCGCAATGTAGGGGTGGTACTCCTCCGGCAGGCAGTCCTCGAGCAGCTCCGTCATGGTGAGCAGCGTCTCGTTCTCGATGCCCTTGGCCACCGTGATGATGGGCACGTGCCGGGGAAGGTACGGCAACGCGTTCGCCACCACCTCGCGCGTGGCGTGGCTGGGCGTGGCCAGAACCACCATCTCCGAGCCCTCCAACGCCTCCTTCAGGCTCGTCGTGGCCTGCACGCGCGTGGAGATGGGGATGCCCGGCAGATAGCCGGAGTTCTCGTGGCGGGTGTTGATGGCCTCGGCGAGCGTGGCATCCCGACCCCACAGACCCACCTGCTCACAATTCACCGCGAGCACGTTGGCGAGGGCGGTACCAAAGGAGCCGGAGCCGATGACACTGGCGCGCATGATGCGAATCTCCTGGGGGAGCGAGGGGGGAAGCGCAGCTTAGACCACCCCCCACCCGTGCACGAGGTTTCCCAGCAGGCGGGTGGCGCAGCGTCGGGCAGCAGGCAGGCGCACTTCCTCGTGCACTTCCTCGTGGCCACCGGGGGCTCGGGTCGGTCTACCATCCGCCCCTTCATGGGTGCGCACAGGAGGAGGGAGTCCGGGATGAGGGCAGCCAGGAGCGCGGGAGCCGTGCTGGCACTGGCACTCGGCGCGTGCCGCTCGGGGAACGCGGGGACGACGGACGCGGGCGTGCTGCCCCCTCCGAGCGCCCTCACCTGCGAGGCGCTCGTCGCCCCCGAGGTGCGCGACTCCCTGCCCGGCTTCACCCTGAAGGAGGAGCGGACGTGCCCCACCTGCGGGCCGCTGTGCATCTTCCGCTCGGCGGAGCAGAAGGACGTCACCGTCTCCATCTCCTATGACTGCCGCAAGCGCTTCGAAGGAGAGGACGTGCGGGCGCTGCTCACCCCCGCCCTGAACGCCGGAGGCGTGGAAGTGCCCGCCCTGGGCAAGGCCGCCGCCCGCCGCGAGCCCGTGCCCGGCATGCTCCAGGTCTCCGCCTGGGATGACGACACGCCCTGCGGCATCGTCGTCACGTGGCTGGGCAAGGATAAAGAGCGCGCGCTCGACATCGCCCGAATGACGCTCTTCGCCACCACCCCCGAGCGTCTCATTCAGGCCGGCACACATCCCGCTCCGCCCTCCTCGAATGGCTCCCCCGTGGGAGCCACTCCGAATGCCGGCCTGGGTCCCGACGCTGGCGTGCCCTGAGCTCGTGTCATCAGGACGGGGGGAACGGCCGTGGCTGCTTCGTCACCCCGCTGGCTGGTCCACCTGAGGCTCGCCCATCCGGTTCGAAGTCCCCATCCAACCGGCACTCGCCGCGACGATGGACAGGAAGACCACGAGCATTCCGAGCGCGAGGGGCAGGCCCACGACATCCGCCACGAAGCCGACGAGCGGAGGCCCAGCCAGGAAGCCGCCATAACCCGCCGTGGACATGGAGGCGATGGCCATCCCCGACGGAATCCCCGGCGTGCGGCCGGCGGCGCTGAACATCAGGGGGATGATGTTGGACAGGCCCACTCCCATGCAGCCGAAGCCGACCACCGCGGCGAGGGGATGGTTGAGCAGCAGGGCCGCCCCCAATCCCCCGGCGGCCAGCAGCCCCCCGGTCCGCAACAGGGTCACGGGACTGAAGGTCGCGGCCAGCCGGTCCCCCACCAGCCGCCCGGCGGTCATGGTCAGTGAGAACACGGCATAGCCCGCTCCCGCCATGTGAGGGTCGGCGTGCAGCGAGTGCCGCAGATAGACGGCGCTCCAGTCCGCCACCGCGCCCTCGGTGAGCAGGACGAAGAAGGACAGGCCTCCCAGAAACAGCAGCGGCCCACGTGGCAGCACGAACATGGGTGTGGAGCCAGCACTCCCAGCCGAGCCCGGACCCAGCCAGCGCGCGGCGGCGCCGACGAGCAGCACCCCTCCCACCGCGGCCCCCGCCATGTGCGCGGCCGGGGAGAAGCCCGACTTGAGCACCACCATGGAGCACCCCGCCCCCACCAGACCTCCCAGGCTGAACATCGCGTGCAGCGAGGAGAGGATCGGCCGGCCCATCCACCGCTCGACGACCACTCCATGGGCGTTCATCGCCACATCCATGGCACCGTTGATGGCCCCCAGGGCGAACAACGACAGCACGAACAAGGGCAGGCTGGGAGCGCGCACCGGCAGCGCGATCAGCGCGCAGAAGAGCACGGAGCTGACGAGCGTCACCCGGCTACTGCCCCACTTCCCGAGGAAGATGCCCGTGAGCGGCATGGACACCAGCGCCCCGATGGCCACGGCGAGCAGCGCCAGGCCGAGCGCCCCCGCACTGATGCCCAACCGCGTCTGGACGGTGGGGATGTGCGGCACCCAACTCGCGAAGGCGAAGCCATTGACGAAGAAGATGGCGGCGATGGCGACGCGCCTGCGCAGTGCCAGCCGCGCGTCCACAGCGGAATCGGTGGCATTCATGCGGTCAGGATCCGGAGTTGGAGTTTGTGGAAGGGCGCGAGCTGCGCCTCGGTGGCAATGGCCTCGGTCACCAGGGTGGTCAACCGGCTGGCGGGCGCCACCACGAAGGGCGATACGGCCCCCAGCTTGTCCGCGGTGAGCACGGCGGCGGTCTCGGACGCGCTCTCGATCATCGCGCGCTTCGTCGACGCCTCTTCGGCGTACACGTTGGTGATACCCACCTCGGAATGCAGGCTGCACACGCCCAGCAGGCAGAGATCGGCACGCACCCGGCGGATGGCCTCCACTGTCTCGGCCCCCACCAGCGTCAGCGAGCCAGGGTGCATCCGGCCCCCCACCAGATGGACCTCGATCCCCGCGTAGTCCGCCAGGGCCACCGCCACCGCCGGACTGGGGGTGATGACCGTGGCGCGCAGGTCCGGCGGCAGGCTGCGAGTCACCTCCAGCAGCGTGGTGCCTCCGTCGAGGAACACCACCTGCCCGGGACGAATCAACCCGGCGGCGACTCGGGCCACGGCCTGCTTCGCCGGCTGTGGAGCGCCAAAGGCCCGGCCCACCGACCCCTGGGTCATCGGCAGTGCACCCCCGTGCACCCTCTTGAGCAGGCCCGCCTCGTCCAGCTCCTTCAGGTCCCGTCGGATGGTGTCCTCCGAAACCTGCAACATCCGGCAGAGATCCGTTGCCAGCACTCGGCCTCGGAGGCCGAGCTGCTCGAGGATGATGCGTCGTCGCTCCTCGGGTAACAGGACCCCGGCTGGCGCCTCGGGCGGTTGCGTGCTCATGCGTCGATTGCTCCTTTCCGATGCAGGATTACGCCCGTTTCATCGTGAACTCAACGCGTTTTTGCGTTTTTCCCACCGAACGCGGGTGTCAGAACGCACCACATCCGCAACTTCCCGCATGAACGTGCAGCGTCACGCCTGACCGGAAGCAGGAACCTCCGGACGTGCAGCTCCGCATCGAGACCGTGGCCAGGACACGGCCAGACACTGGCCTCCAAGCCACCGTCACGGCTGCGTCAACGTGCGGGGCGGGCGCTCCAGAGAGCCCACCTCCAGGGACATCCATCCCTCATCGGCGAGGGGCTCGGTGAGGCCACCGTCCGCCGGGCAGCGGCTGCCACGGCCAACCACGAAGACGCTGGAGCCCGGGGCCGCCCGCTCGCCGGGCTACTGCGGCCGCCCGAACCGGACGCCCGCTCGAGAACGAACGCGAGCACTCGGCCCGCCATGGGGGTAAAGGAGAGGGGCCGTGTCGAGCCCCCAGCCCTCCGCCATCCTCAGCTTCCGGCGCACCTTCGCGCTGCTCATCGTCCTGGTCGTGCTCCCATCGGCCGGACTCTCCGGCTTCGGCGTGGTGGCCATCATCAACGAGCGCGCCGCGGTGGAGAAACGGCTGGAGGCGACCTGGCAGGGCACGCTGGACTCGCTCGTGGAGGATCTGCCCACCGCCCTGCGCTCGGTGCGCTTCGAGCTCGTGGAAGGTCAACCCCGGCTGGTGGCTCCCGGCGGGCGCCTGCTGTCCACGAAGTCCACCTTCCAGGTGGAGGACAAGCAGGTGCACACGGGCGACACCGAGCTCGCCTCGGCCCTGCACGCGGTGGAGTCCTCGGCCAAGGACTTTCCGGCCGGCACCTCCATCTTCTCCCTCATGGTGGGCGGACGCGCCACGCTCATCGCCGCCGAGCGCCAGGGAAACCTGGTGCACGGTGTCCGCCTGTCCCAGGAGGCGGTGGAGGCGCTGCTCGACGAGCGCTCCGAGCGCTGGGTTTCCTCCAGCGAGCCGGTGCGCTTCGTCCTCCTCGCCCGCCAGGAGCCCGTGGGTGAGGGACTCATGGGCAAGCTGGTGTCGGAGGTGGCGCAGGCGAAGGCCAACGCGCTCGGGCCTCCCGTGCTCGCCGAGCAGGTGCTCCCCCCTCCCCTTCAGGACTTCCGGATGGGCGTCGTGCCCACGGGCGAGGATCCGGTGGCCCGCGCCTCCACCCGCAACCGCGTGGTGTACGTGGTGCTGCTCGGCCTCTTCTACGTCACGCTCACCTTCGGCGTCGTCTACACGGGCCGCGTGCTGTACCGCGAGGCGCGGCTGTCGCGCATGAAGACGGACTTCGTGTCACTGGTCAGTCACGAGCTGCGCACCCCCGTCACTTCCATCCGCATGTTCATCGAGACGCTCGCGCTGGGCCGCGTGCAGGATCCGGCGCAGACGCAGCAGGTGCTCCAGATGCTCACCCAGGAGACAGAGCGGCTGAGCACGCTCATCGACCGGGTGCTGGACTGGTCGCGCATCGAGAGCGGCCGCAAGGAGTACCACCGCGAGGCGCAGACCGTCCCCGTGGTGGTGGACGCCGCCGTGGCCGCCTTCCGGGCCCAGCGCCTGGAGGGAGACCTACAGCTCTCCGTGGACGTGCCCGAGGGCCTTCCCCCGGTGCAGGTGGACCGGGTGGCCATCGCCGGAGCCCTGCTCAACCTGCTTCAGAATGCCTACAAGTACAGCCGGGAGGACAAGCGCATCGAACTCTCCGTCCGGGCGGACCGCAAGTGGGTGGACTTCTCGGTGGAGGACCACGGGGTGGGCATCGCGCCCCGCGACCGCAAGCGCATCTTCGAGCGCTTCTACCGGGTGGACAACCTGCTCACCCGCAAGACGGAGGGCAGTGGACTGGGACTGGCCATCGCCAAGCGGATCGTCGAGGCTCACGGCGGGCGCATCACCTTGAAGAGCGAGCTGGGCAAGGGCAGTCGCTTCACCATCCAGCTCCCAGTGGGAAAGGCATGAGCGACAAGGCGACACGCATCCTGGTGGTGGAGGACGACCTGGCCATCCTCACCGGCCTGTCCATGAACCTGAAGTTCGAGGGCTACGAGGTCCTCCAGGCCCAGGACGGCCGCAACGGGCTGGCGCGCGCGCTCGACGAGTCGCCGGACCTGATGGTGCTGGACTTGATGCTGCCCGAGCTCAACGGCTTCGAGGTCCTCAAGGAGCTGCGCCAGCGCGGCCGGGACACGCCCGTGGTGGTGCTCAGCGCCAAGGGGGCCGAGCCAGACAAGATTCTCGGCCTCAACCTGGGCGCGGACGACTACGTGGTGAAGCCCTTCGGGTTGCAGGAGCTGCTGGCGCGCATCAAGGCGGTGCTGCGCCGGCGCTACCCGGCCTCGGGACAGCCGCCAGTGGGCTTCGGAGACGTCCAGGTGGACCTGACCGCCAAGCTGGTGTCGCGCGGCGGACAGCCCGTGGAGCTGACGGCGCAGGAGTTCAAGCTGCTCGCCCACTTCCTGGCACACCCGGGGCGCACCTTCAGCCGCGAGGAGCTGTTGAGCGCCGCCTGGGGCTATGACTACGAGGGCAGCGCGCGCACGGTGGACAACTTCATGCGCCAGCTCCGGCTCAAGCTGGAGCCGGATCCCGAGGCGCCCAAGCACTTCCTCACCGTGCGAGGGCTCGGTTACAGGTTCGACCGCTGAATTCGATGTTTCGAGAGGTGGTGGGTGGGTTCAGTGCAGCGTTGGACGTGGCTTGGGGCCCTGGCCATATGGGCCGCGGCGGGAATGGCTCATGCGACGGAGACGGACCAGTACTTCGCGATCGACAAGCCGCCGCGGGACTCGCTCGACGTCCTCAACGAGAAGGTCAATCGCGACATCCTCGGGGCCCTGGAGCTGGTGAACCGGGGTGACTGGGAGCACACCTCCTGCGAGGACGTCTCCCACCGCATCTACCAGCGCTTCCGCATCGCCGGGCTCCACAAGATCGAGCTCTGGGCGGAGAACACCCCGCGCATCGACCGCACGCCGCACAAGAAGGAGTACAGCGAGTACATCAAGAAGTCCTCCATCTACCGCAACACGCGCCTGTGGGACTGGGGCCTGACCTTCGGCGTCAAGGCCACGTTCAACATCGCCGGCGTCCACATGGGCGCGGACAAGCTCTCCCACTTCTTCCAGACGGGATGGAAGTACATCGAACACTTCCGCGCCTACGTGCGGGAGGGGCTCCCCGAACGCGAAGCGCTCGAGCGGATGATCCGCTATGGGGTGGGGACGGAGTACGGCCCGCTCGGCCTCGCAGCCACCGGCGTCTTCTCGTTCGGCGACCTCGAGGCCAACTACCAGGGGTTCCGCTTCTACCGGAGCCTGTGCCAGGAGAAGAACCCGCGCATCCTGAAGACCGCCGAGGGCTGGCGGCTGCTGCGTCTGTTCGACTGGCGCGAGTATGTCTCGCCACGCTTCGACGAGAGCTACAACAACTCCGCGTTCACGCCGAAGCGCTGGAGCGAGGTCCGCGCCAACCTGCGGCGGGACTACTGCCCCCGGCTCGACACGGAGGCGTTCCGGGAACACTACTGGCGTTGCTCACACTTCACGCGTGAACCGGACGACTTCAACGCCCGCTTCGTCCGGGAGTTGATCGCCCGCGGCGATGCCCCCCGGCAGGACGCGTACTCCATCTGGGCGGCCTGCGAGCGGAGCGGGCCGGAGGTCGCTGGCGTGGGAGGGGCAGCACTGGAGAGCGGGCCGTGGGTGAGCCCCGAGCCAGCTCCCCGGTACGAGACCCCGCGTTTCGACGATGCGATCCTCCGGTCCAGGTTCGAGCTCGGAGTGGGCGGGTTCAACAGCGCGGGCTCCACCTGGAATGTCCTGCTGCGGACGCGCTTCGTGCTCCGCGAGACCGTGGTACCGGAGGACGCATGGGACGCCGTGCGGACCCCGGAGTACCTGCTCTGGGGCGCGCTCGAGGGGACGCTCGCGGTGAATCCCGGCCCGCTGGGTGGCCAGGCCGCTCCTGGCAAGGTGTTCAACCGCACCGCACTGCCCTTCGCCAACATCCACGTCACGCCGGTGGAGCGGCGCTTCGAGCTGAACAACGCGGCCACGGGTGACACGCTGGCGGTCGGCGTGGCGCTGGCGCCGGTACGGCTCACACGCGACACCCGCCTGGACCGGAGCCTCGGAGTCGAGGTCTCCGCCGCCAGCGCCCGAGCGAGACAGGGGATGAGCCTCGGCGAGCGGCAACACGTGAGGCTGTTCGCGGCTGTGGTGCTGGAGGGGCCTGGGTACAAGGCAGCCCTCCACCTCTCCGACGTGGGCGCCTTCCATGGGGTGCACCTCGCCACCCTCGCGGCGGAGGGCGGCGCGGAGCTGCTCCTCGGAGAGCAGCTGCGGCTCGGGCTCATCCTGGGCGGACGCGCGGAGCTCAGCCTGGGGTGGAGCCGCGGCGGCGGCGGGTTCTCGGCCCCATCGGACCTCGAGGCCTACGCCGAGGCCCAGGTGGACGTGACGCGCTTCCTGCGCCTGTTCGCCCGCGGCCAGCTCGATGCCCTCCACGAGCCCGCGCCGAACCGGTTCCTCTCCGCACCCGCGTTCCTCGCGGGCGCCTCGTTCAGGTTCTGACTCGACTTTCGCCACTCTTGACCGGTTCCCTCTGGCTTCCCTCGGTGGCGAAAGTCGAGTCAGACATCTCGTACGGGAGCGTGAGGGCCTCTCAAGGAAGCCGGATGCGCTGCATGGCGAAGTCGGTCACATAATTGTTGGCCATTGCCTGCTCCAACACCGTCCCCAGCACGACGAGCGATCCATCAGGCGCGAGCTTCCCGACAGTCGCGCGCAGGCGGAGCGGAATCTGTCCAGCCTCGCCAAAATCCGGATCGGGCGTCCCGTCCGGGCGGACCTGCAACACGGCCCTGCTGGTGAGCATGAGCAGCCGTCCCTCCGGGCGAACCCAGAAGTCAATCAACGGGACGCCCGAGAACGGAATCCTCAGCCGGCCCCCACATCCAAAAGTCGGGTCGAGCGTTCCATCTGACTGGAGCCGCAGGAACTGCGCTCCGTTCGACGCGCCGTTGGAGAACTCGCCGCCCAGCAGCAGGCGACCGTCCTCGAGTGGCACCACGTCGGTGCAACAGTCGATGGGGACGATGCCACCCGAGAACGTGGAGTCGAGCTGCCCATCGGGCAGCAGGCGCATCACGAATGAGCCGTCCGAGCCACTGCCCACCACCACGAGCTTGCCGTCCGGCAATCGGGTCAACGCCGTCCCCTTGCGCTGGCCTCCGCCGGGGTATTGCACCACGCCCCCCGTACCGAAGGCAGTGTCCAGGGTTCCATCGGGGAGGTACCGGTGGACCCTCATGACCGGTGCTTTCCCGGGCGACCCAGAGTAAGCGTTGAACCCCACCAGGACGGACCCTTCCGCGGTGGGCTCCAGGCCAAAGACATCCACACCTCCGTTCTCCGTCCGGTAGGAGGCCAGGAGCCCGTAGTAGGGCTCGCTCGACTTCCAGAGCCGCATCTCCGCATCCAAATAGCCCGCGATGATGAGGGTTCCATCGGCGCGCCGGACCACGTCGGTGCCCGCGGATCCCGTTACCACACCAGCGATCTTGTAACCACAGGAGACGGGCAACCTATCCGGGTGGAAGCCCCACGTTATCATGTATGTCACAGGACCGCTGCCGGCAGGCACCGACGTGGGGCTGTAGTACGTGCCCACGGCGAACAGCGCTCCGTCCGGAAAGACCACGAAGTCACGGGGAGTCTGCCATGCCCATTGGTGCAAGACGGTGAAGTCCGGTTCCACGCACGCACACGAAGAGCAGGCGCTCCACGCCCCGGTGTCGGGCAGCGCACCGAAGCCTGGATTGGGTTCGACACAGGTGCTCCCCGTTCCAGCGTCGGAGCTCCCGCCCTCGCCGGGCTCCGGCTCCGGCTCCGGCCGGGTAGGGCGAGTGCACGCGGGAGCCAGTGCCCACAGCCCGATGGCGAGTACCAGTCCCAGCAAACGCGTCCATCCTCGAAACCGTTGCGCCATGTGTCCTCCGGCAGGAAGGTGTCAGACTCGACTTTCGCCATTTTGGGCGCCTCGGAGGGAGAAGCGAGGCTCTTTCCCGAGGGAAGCCAAAGGGAACCGGTCAAAAATGGCGAAAGTCAACTCTGAGCCCCCGCGGGCCCGGGCGCCCTACCCCTCCACCACGCCAATGTGCCGCGGGTCCTCGGGGTCGAACGGCTTGCCATCGAACCTCCCGTAGCGCTCGCGGGGCGTGAGCCCACAGGCCTTCATCGCCTCATCCAGCTCCTCCGGGGAGAAGGGCCTGAGCCGGAGGCGGCGGATGCCGAGCGGCGCCCCGGGCTGCCGACGCTCGCGCAGGTGGAAGGCGAACACCGGCCGGCGCGGCTCGAGCGCGGCACCGGGCTCCTCCTCGTCGGCGTTGCGATGGGAGGCCGGCTCGGCGGGCGGATTGAGCACGTCGTAGGCGAAGAGACCTCCGGGCTCGAGGTGGTGACGCACGGTGGCCAGGAAGGCCTCGAGGTCCTCGCGTGAGCCCATCATCCCCAGGGCATGCTGGGGAGCGAGCACCACCTGGAAGCGCTCGGTCAGACGCAACGAGCGCGGGTCCGCGTGCAGGAAACGCACGCGACCGGACACCTCGGCGGGCTCCGAGGCCCGGAGCTCCTCGGCGGCCTGGACCATCCGCTCCGAGGGGTCCACGCCGAGCACGGACACACCAGCCTCGGCCAGGGCCCAGACCACGCGCCCATTGGCCGCGCCCAGCACGAGCACGGGCCCACCATGCTCGGTTGCCTGACGGGTATAGAAGAGGAGGTCGGGCTCCTGCCCGACGAGAGAGAGCGGCGTGCGGCCACGCGTGTCGTTTCCGGCCATCGACTTCCGGCGTAGCACGGTTGGAGGCCCATGGGGGTCAGGACCCTACCGCTGCTGGGCACAAGGCTACCCATGCGCTGTCCGGGAGCCGACGCCAGGGCCCGTCCCCGAGACAGGATGGGCTGGCACCCGGCTTGCGATGAGGGGAAGCGGGGGTGCCGGAGGGGCACCCGGGTTCCTCGAGAACGGGTGGGCAGGGGCATGAAGGGTGGATGGCGGTGGGCGGCTGCGCTCGTCGTGATGGGCGCGGTATGGGCGGGCTGCAAGCAGGCGGGGCATGACCAGTCGGAGCACGGCAATCCCGGACTGGACACGCCCCGCCAGGACGAGGACGAGACGAAGGGGACGCCCCCCGACTCGGGCACGGGCAACGACGCGGGCACGCGGACGCCGGATGCGGGCACCGACGCGGGCACGCAGACGCCCGACGCGGGCACGGCCACCGACGCGGGCACGGCCACCGACGCGGGCACGGCCACCGACGCGGGCACGGCCACCGACGCGGGCACGCAGACGCCCGATGCGGGTCCCCCACCCGAGGCGGCCATCGACTTCACTCCGCCCCCGGGCTGGCAGTTCCTCAGCATCCAGGATGGAGGGCCCCGGCGCGTCTACGGAGTGACGGCGGATGAGAGCGGCAATGTCTGGGTGGCGGGCGGCGAGGACGGCCTCTTCCTGCTCAAACCAGGCGCCACGAAGCTCCAGCGCTTCACGATGGCGGACGGGCTGAGGCCCTACGGCTTCATGCCGGATGGCAGCGTGCCTCCCGGCGAGAGGTACCTGAAGGTCATCTCGGTGGCGGGCGGCCCGGCGGGCACCGCCTTCGTGGGCTACGAGGGCAGGCCGGGCAATGGCTCCGACTACTGCGAGGACAACTGGGACGGCCCCAAGCCGGACCCATCCCGCTACAAGAGCGGCGACGCGGACAAGGTGACGCTGCGCCCGGATGGCACCCTCCAGGTGGTCCACTACGACATCTTCTCCGGACCGAACGTGGTGCGGGACGAGCCGCGTGGCCGCGAGAAGCTCTGCAACGTCCTGCGCATCGCGTACGACAAGAAGACGAACAGCGTCTGGTTCGGGGGCAACCACGGCTTCGCCCGGGGAGATGCCCGCTTCACCGGCAACAACACGTGCAACGGACAGCTCTCGTGCGCCGGAGTCATGGAGCACGTGCACCCGGCCATCAACGCCATCGGCCCGAGTGGCAACACCGTCTTCCTCACCGACGCCTACTACGGCGTGGCGGTGCACCCGAGCGGTGACGTCTTCTTCGGCGGCGCCAACCGCGCCACGCGCTTCCGCTACGGCACCAACGGCTACAACTACTGGGCCGCGCAGTCGATGACGGAGGATCAGCCGTACGCCTGGAACCGCTTCGACATCTGGCCGGACCCGGTGGGCGAGCCGAACCTGCCCCGGCCCGCCGAGCGCGTGGATGACAACATCTCCGGCATGGCCGTGGCGGGAGACGACACCGTCTGGGTGAGCTCCTTCAGCCGAGGGCTGGCGAGGATGAACGCGAACGGGGGTGACATCCACTACGTCCACGTCAACGACGCCTACCCGCACCTGGCCGCGGTGGCGGTGGACCCGGAGGATGGCAGCGTGTGGACGGGTGCCCGCTGGGCGGGAGCGGTGTTCCGGTTGAAGAACGGCAACGTGCAGACCTTCGACTGCTTCGCCTTCAACGCGCGGATGTGCAGCAGCCACGTCACTGACATCCAGGTGGACCGCTCCGGTGGCGGACGCCGCATCCTGGTGGGCTTCCTGGGCAGCGACGAGGACCACGTGCCCGGCGCCATCGGCATCTACACCGGAAACTGAATCCCGGGGCCCGGTTCCCCTCCCTGTCCTCGGAGGGGAACCCGGGGCGCTCGAACGGAGTCCCTACGCTCCGCCGCCGCCGCTCCCCTCGGAGAGGCCGCGGAAGAACATGATGCCGCCCCAGATGATGGCGCCGTACCAGATGAAGCCGGTCTTGACGATGAAGGTAAAGAAGATGCCGGCCGCGCAGATGCCCAGCCCCATGAGTGCCCGAGAATTCATTGAGTTCCCCCTCGCGAGCGGCCTGACGCCGCTCCCCGCTTCGCGATGAGCCACGAAGCGCGCGCCATGGTCGCACACCTGGTGAGGATGCGTCCATGGAGACAGGCGAGCCGGCCTCGCCGCGGAGGCGGTCACAGCTCCCGGACGAGGTCCCGCCCGGCGATGACCGCTCCCGCGATGAGCAGCAGGCCCAGGCCATGCACCACCCAGGTCATCGCGGAACGTGGCAAGTGGCTCTCGTAGCGCCGCAACAGCCAGACGAGCAGCAACTCCCAGCAGGCCACGCCCGCGCCAGCGGCGATGCCAAAGGGAATCGCGAGCACTGGCGAGAAGGCGAAGAGCTGCCGCGCATAGAGTGACGCGACCGCCGCGCTCCAGGTGCCCAGCAGCGTGGGGTTGAGCGCGGAGACGGTGAAGCCGAGCAGGAAGCCGGTGACGGGCCGGTCTTCACCGGAGTTCACCTCGGGCTCGGGCTGCCACCGGACGAAGTACACCCCGAGCAGGGTCAGCACGATCACACTCAACCCATGCGAGATGGGGAGGATCGCGGGACGGTTCGCGAGGAACGTCGAGAACCCCCAGAAAGCCACGCCGGCGTAGAGCGCCTCCGCGAGCGCGGCCCCCATTCCGAGGCGAACGGCCGCGCCGAAGCGCTTCTGCACGCACGAGGACAACACCATCACCGCGATCGGACCGGTCAGGGGGATGGAGCCGATGAACCCGAAGGCGAATGCCACGATGCAGGTTATGAGCGTGCTCATTCACTTCCGAGGGGACGGCGAGGCGGGGATGGACCCCGTCACGGGAAGAGCACGGACTACACCAGTCGGAGGCGGACGGCCACAACCCGGGAGCCCACATCCGTGAGAGACTCGTCCGGTGAGCACCTCCAAGGTCTCCCACTGTCCACGCTGCCCCGGCATGCCCCTCCGCTCGTTGCGGACCCAGCATGGGGCGCTGGGTCTGTGCCCAAGGTGTATGGGGCACTGGGTGACGAGGCAGGCGGGTGACTTCCTGGCGCCCTTCATCGCCCGGGTCGCGGGGCAGATCATCGCGAACACGGAGGAGGGGCGCTGCCCACGGGGCGCGCACACGCTGACGCCCGGACAGGAACAGTGCGAGGTGTGCCCGAAACCCAAGCTGCGGTGCCCGGCATGCACCTCGCGGCTGGTGCCGCTCGAGGTTCACGAGCAGACGGTGGATGTCTGCACGCGCTGTCCGGGCCTGTGGCTGGATGCGAACGAGCTGGCGGCGCTGAGGAGCGCCCAGCCGCAACCACCCCCCGAGCGACCATCGGCCCAGGGGGCCATCACCTTCTACCCCTCCGAGGATTCACAGAAGTCCTGGGGAACGAGCGTGGGAGAGGCCGTGGGCGGCTCCATCGTGGAGGTCGCCGTCTACCTGCTCCTCGAGGCGCTCTTCAGCCTGTTCTGAGCAGGCGCGCTCGAGGAGGGTCCGGCACCACCGGGAGGGCGGCGAGCACCGCCCTCCCGGGTCCCTCGATGAGGGGTGCTGCGGTTACAGCTTCGTCAGATCGTAGTACTCCGCCGACGCCTGGTCGTGGTTGCTGACGCCGCCCACCGCGAGCACCGTGCCATTGTTGAGCAGGGTCGCCGTGTGCTTGTAGCGGTCCACGTTCATCGCCGCCGTGACCGACCACTTGCCCGTGGCCGGGTCATACAGCTCGGAGGCGGTCATGATGCCCGTGAGCTGGTGGTAACCACCGGCCACCAGCACCCGGCCATCCGGGAGCAGGTTGGCGGTGTGCCAACGGCGCGGGTCCTTCATGCTGCCCGTGGCCGACCAGGTGTTGGAGGCCGGGTCATACAGCTCCGCCGAGGCGCTCAGCGCCACGTCGATGCCCGAGCCGCCCGCCACCAGCACCTTGCCATTGGGCAGCAGGGTGGCGGTGTGGGAAGCGCGGCCGGTGCCCATGCCCGCCACGGTCGTCCACGTCCCGGTGGCCGGGTCGTAGATTTCAGCGGAGGAGATGAGGGCCTCGGAGGCATCGCTGCCGCCCGCCACCAGCACCTTGCCGTTGGGCAGCAGGGTCATGGTGTGGAAGGCGCGAGCCGTGTTCAGGCTGCCCGTGTACGTCCACGTGCCCGTGGCGGGGTCATACAGCTCGGCGGAGGCCAGCAGGGTGCCGTCGTACTCACCGGTGCGGCCGCCAGCCACGAGGACCTTGCCGTTGGGCAGCAGGACGGCGGTGTGGTGGAAGCGCTGCTGGTTGAGCAGACCGGCCGGCCGCCACTTGCCCGCAGAGGGGACATACAGCTCCGCGGTGGCGCTGGTGATGGGGCACTGGCCGCCACCGGCGACGAGCACGCGACCATCCTGCAGCTTGGTGGCGGTGTGGCCGCGGTGGGAGGCCAGGGCGTTACCCGTGGCGGACCACGTCTTGGTGTCCGAGTTGTAGAGCTCGGAGGTGGAGTTGAAGCCACCGACCACCAGCACCCGGCCGTCGTCCAGCAGGGTGGCGGTGTGCAGCATGCGCGGCAGGGCCATGCTGCCGGTGAGGATCCACCCGCCGCCGCGGTCGTCGCACGTGCCAGAGGGACCCGGAACCACCGTCACCGTACGGGTGGCGGTGACCACGAAGCCCGCCCCATCCTTCGCGGTGTACGTGAGGGTATAGGTACCCGGCACCTTGTTGTTGACGGTGCCGGAGACGGTCACCGGATTCATGCCCACGCCGCACGTGTCACGGGCGACCCAACCCAACTCCTCGTACGGCTTGCCGCACTCCAGGGTCACCGAGGACGAACCGAGCAGGCTCAGCGTCGGCGGCTGGGTGTCGACCACCGACACGGTGTTGGTGCAGGTGGCGGTGTTGCCGCTGAGGTCCGAGCCGGTGTGCGTCGCGACGGTGGTGCCCAGGAAGTACATGCCACCCGGGGGGTCGACAATGGACACGGGACCGCAGTTGTCGACGGCGGTCGCCGCGCCCGCGGAGCCGATGGCATGTCCATTGATGCACTCGAACTGCTTGTCAGACGGGCAGGTGATGAGCGGAGGCGTCTCGTCCACCGCGGTCACCACCGCCGTGCAGCTGGACGAGAGGCCGGCCTGGTCAGTGCAGGTCAGCTTCACCTCGGTGGAGTACTGGCCCGTGCGACCAACCACGGTCTGCGTGCAGCCCACCAGGTTACCGTCCGGGTCGTACGAGCCATCATCCACGGAGCCGTTGGCGCCGCAGTAGGCGTCGGCCGGCGCGGACACGTTCTTGCACTTCGCCACCGGAGGACGGTTGACGGCGACGGACTTGCACGAAGCGCTGCAGGAGCCGGAGCCGTTGCTGGCGCCCGTGTCGCACTCCTCGCCGGAATCCACCGTGCCGTCACCGCACCAGTGAAGGCGGCACACGGACGAGCAGACCGTGCCGGGCTTGCCATTGTTGGCGCCCGTGTCGCACTCCTCGGGGTACTGCACCACGCCGTCGCCGCAGCGCACGGGGATGGCGCCGCGCGCCAGGATGTAGGGCACGCCGTGCGTGCCATCCGCGAAGTCCTTCGAGCCCGGCAGGCGCGAGCCGTACGTCGGATCCCTCGCGATGACGAGCGGGGTGAAGTTGGCGGCCGGGTAGGCGTCGAAGGCCTCGTGCACGGAGCAGCCCCAGCTGGAGAGGATGCTGTCCGTCAGACCCGACAGGGCCGCGTGCGTGGCCACGATGTGGGCGTCGTCGTAGCAGCCCACGCCCGTCACGGTGAAGGTGCCGAATGGCTCGAGCACCGGCACCACCGTCTTGGCCGGGAAGTCATGGTAGTAGCAGCTCAGGTTGATATAGGCGCCCGTCTTGCCCTCCTGAGCGGCGGCGAACTGGACGGCGTTCTGGGTGACCTGAGTCGCGTCGTGGTACACGGGATCCGTTCCCACGACGATGACGTTGCCATCGACCACCGGGCCCCAGACGTTGCGGCTGTTGACCGCCGCCTGAATCAGGCTCGCGGAGGTGCTGCACGTGGGATCGCCCAGGATGATGGCGCGATAACCGGCGAAGTCCGCCGACGTCTTCGCGGCCCAGTCCGCGTCGGTGGCGATGTCCACCGTGTAGCCCAGGCTCCTGGCGGCCTGCGCCTCGATGCTGTCGGTTCCGTTGGTGATGGTTCCCGCCAGGATGAGCACCTTGTTGGTGCTGCCCAGGCCCTGCGGGCGCGTGCTGACCGCCGAGGGCGCCACGGACGACTCGGGCGCCTGACGTGTGGTGCCTCCATCCGACGGCAGCTCACTGCCGCCGCAGGCCGCGAGCAACAACACGCTCAGGGCCATCAGCATCCGCCCTCGGATGCCGCTACAGCTCTTCGTGTGATTTTCAGACCGCATTGGTACCCCTACCCTCGTGGTTCAGACGCAGCACGCCCGGCTCGAGCGCGCTTGCGCCCGTGACGGCGAGGTCCGACTCGCCGCCACGGTCTCGGCACTCCCGTCACGTCCGCGACTGCCGGAGCATGCGGGCGATGAACTTTTACCTCAGGTGAGCGGTGGAGATCCGTGCATCGGTGACCGCGAACACCACGGCGCATCACGACAAGGCGCACGCCCGGGCAGGGACGCGCAAGCCCTTCGTGAATTCAATGCCTTATTCGAACGTCGCGGTTTCCGCGCCGACCGGAGCCCCTGCACGCCGGGCAGGCGGCAGCGGGCCGTCACCTTGTTGCTTCCGCGACACATGCCCAGCTTTCCCGGGTGATGAAGACCTCGCACATGATTCCGGCCTGGATGCTGTACCTGCTCGCTCCCATGGTGGCGCTCGCGCAGAACGCGCCCATCACGGACGACAGGCGCGAGAACCATCTCATCGCCACCAGCCCTCAGCTCTGGTTCTGGGTGGCGGCGCTCGTGGTGGCGGCGGCCGCCTTCGCGGCTGTCACCATCAACCTGTCCAAGCACAGACAGCCCCCCCAGCGTCCGAACCCGCCCTGACGCGGCTCACCGCGAGTCCGCGGCGGCCTTCGTCTCGCCCTGCTTGCCCGCGGGGAGATCCGGAATCAGGAGGATCTCGATGCGCCGGTTGCGGGCCCGGCCCTTGGGCGTGGCGTTGCTGGCCACCGGCTTCGTATCCGCATGGCCCGCGGCCACGAGCCGGGAGGGAGGCACCCCCGCCTTCTCCCCGAGGAACCGCACCACGTTCACGGCGCGCGCCACGGACAGCTCCCAGTTCGTCGGGTAGGTGGCCGCCAGCCGCTGCGAGGGCGGGGCATCATCCGTGTGGCCCGACACGAAGATGGAGCGGTTCTCCACCTTGGCGAGCACCGCGCCCAGCCGCGTCAGCACCTCGTTGCCCCGCTCCGTGAGGGCTGCCTCTCCCGAGTCGAAGAGAATCTTGTCCACCAGGTCCACCTGGATACGGCCCTCGGCCTGCGACAGACGGATTTCTCCGTCGGAGATCTCCGCCTTGAGCTT
The DNA here is from genome assembly GCF_003044305.1 of Vitiosangium sp. GDMCC 1.1324. GTDB lineage: Bacteria > Myxococcota > Myxococcia > Myxococcales > Myxococcaceae > Archangium. The sequence continues at coordinate 162,270 of NZ_PZOX01000003.1, forward strand.
CTGCTCGATGTCCTCGTAGGTGGCCTTGAGGCGCGCGAGCTCGGCGTCCTTCTCCTGCACCGCCTGCTGGAGCTGCTCGCGCTCGGTGGACAGCCGCGTGCGCTCGTCCTCGAGCGCCGAGAGCTTCTGATCCTTCGCCGCCAGCTGCTCGGCCAGCTTCTCCTCCAACGTCTTGCGCGCCTGCTCCGTGGACACCGTCAGCGCCCGGGCCTCCGCGGCTGCCTTCTCTGCCTCGACCGCACGCGTCTTCTGCGCCGAATACGCCCCGTACCCCAGATAGGCCACGGCTCCGGAGAACAGCACCACCAACGCCGTCACCAACCACGGAAGCCAGGGCTTCGCGCCCCCGTCACGCCGGGGTGCCGTTCCCTTCGCGTACACCGTCTTTTCGGAATCTCCAGACATGGCGCGGACGGTAGAAGCCCCGCCCGGGTGCGCTTCAAGGCGGTACAGGTGAGCGCAGGTATCTGGAGGTGCAACGTTCCACTCGCGGCGGAGCGGCTCCCGCTCAACGCCGCGCGTAACGGCCAGGACCGCGAGCGCTCAGGCCGCGGGTCCCAGCGCCATGCGCAGGGCCTCGATGAGCTCGCGTGCCGACACCGGATGGCCCTGCCCTTCCGGCGTGAAGAAGACGCCCACGGGCATCCCCTCCTCCTCGAGCTGCGGCAGCACGTTCTCCACCAGCTCCTGCAGCTTGATGGCGCGAGGCTGGAAACCGGACCACAGCCGCGTGGCGCAGATGGCGGCGAACTCGGGCGCGGGCCACAGCGGAAGCACGTCCCGCCCGGCATCATCGAGCGCGAGCGCCCAGCCCTCGCCATCGAGTCCCCAGACCTCGCCGGACTCCACCGCACGTTGGAGGAAGTACGAGTAGCGCCGCGCGGCGGGCAACCGCAGCACGGACTGTATGCGCTCCTGGCTTTGCTCACGTTCCATCCGCCCTCCCAGTGCTCCAAGGATTGCTGGCCGGTCCGACAAGGGCTACCTGGCCGGCGAGCGAGACGACCTCGTCGGCACAGCCCCAGGAAAGTGTCACGCCCGCCCCACCATGTCCGTAGTTGTGGAGGACGTAGCGTCCCCCCACCTGCTCCAGCTCGAGGCGGACCGAGGGCCGCCCGGGCCTCAGCCCCACGAGGTGCTGCAGCACCTGGATGCGGGTGCCCGCGGGCAGCAACCGCGCCGCACGCGCGAGGATGGCCTCGGCCTGGGCGGGGTCCGGCTCCAGCGACCAGCTCCCCTCCTCGGCCGTGCCGCCGAGGATGCAGTCGTCGAAACGGGGAATGAGGTACGTCATGCCCCGCGCCTCGTCCTGCTCGTCGAAGAGGAAGCGCTCCGTCGGCAGCGGCGCCACGCGGAGCACCTCGCCGCGGATGGGGAAGAGCGACTCGTCCCCCAGCAGGGAGCGCGACCCCAGGCCCGTGCAGTTCACCACCAGGGGAGCCACCTCCCACGCCTCGTGAAGCGAGCGCACCTCGCGCTGGAGCACGGAGCCGCCGAGCCGGCGGAAGCGGGCCAGCAGGTACGGGAGGTAGCGCGGCATGTCGATGACGGGGGCCTCGAACGCGAAGCCATCCACGAAGCCCGGGAGCAGCTCCTCCGCGGTGGCGCGGCGGAAGTCCGGCACGCACGGCTTCCACCACGGGTCCGGAGCGGGCCAGAGCAGGAGCTCGATGCCGGAGACGCGCTTGACGCCGGTGCCGGGCTGCCCGGCGAGCACGCACAGCTCCTCGAAGGTGCGCCCGGCCCAGGCGGTGACACGCTCCTGCGGGAATGCGCGGTAGGGGTACCAGACGGCCGCCGCGACAGCGGACGTGGTGTGCTCGGGCGGCTCGCGCGCCCAGATCTCCACCGAGTGCCCGGCCTCGAGCAGCCGGACACCGCAGGACAAGCCAGAGACTCCACATCCGAGAATGACGATGCGCATGGGGGACAGGGGCCGACTCCCTGTTCTATCGCGGATGGGGTCCGGGAAGTGAATGCCCCCCCTGTGGATCCGAACGGCCGGGGGACGGCTATCTTCCTGGTACGATGCCTCCAGCCATCAGCCTGCTGACGGATTTTGGCCTGACGGATACCTACGTGGGCCAGATGAAGGCGGCGATCCTCCGGGTCGCCCCGGGAGCGGTCCTCGTGGACCTCACGCATGCGGTGCCCGCGCAGGACGTGGCGGGAGGCGCATTCCTGCTATGGAGCGCGGTGGAGGCCTTTCCCGAGGGCTCGCTGCACCTGGCAGTGGTGGACCCTGGCGTGGGCTCGACGCGCAGGGCGGTGGCGGCGAGGACACGGCGAGGTGACGTGCTGGTGGGCCCGGACAACGGGCTGCTGATGCCGGCCATCGAGCAGCTCGGGGGGCTGGCCGCCGCGGTCGAGCTGACCGCGCCGGAATACTGGGGGCCGAAACAGTCGCGGACCTTCCACGGGCGGGACGTGTTCGCACCGGTGGTGGGCCACCTGGCGGCGGGGGTGGCGCTGGAGAGGCTCGGCCGAGCGCTGCACCACCTGGAGAGGCCCTTCACATTTCCACCTCCTCGGGAGGAGGACGGGTGTCCGGTGGGCGAGGTGCTCCACGTGGACACCTATGGCAACCTCATCACCAACCTCCCGGGAGCGGTGCTGCCCGCGCGCTTCCGGGTGCACGTCGGGTCCACGGTCATCGCGGACGCCCCGCACGCGCACTACCAGGTCGTCGCGTCCGGTGGGTTGCTGTCCCTGGTGGGCAGCGCGGGGCTGCTGGAGATGTCCGTGCGAGACGGCAGCGCGGCCCAGGTGCTCGGGGTGGGCCGAGGAGCGCGCGTGCGCATCGAGCCACGCTGACACCCCAGCTGCACCTGGCGCGAACTGGTCCGAGTCGGACCAGTTGCTCGAAATTGCGCCCGGCAGGACCCCTGGTCGCGAGCTTCGTTCCGTGCCGTCGTGGACTTACCTGAAGGGGATTAGAGTTCCCGGCCAATCTCCTCCGCCGCGCGGCGGACGTGCTTGCCGTACGCCTCGCGGACGCTCCTTCCCATCCGGAGGGTGGGCCCGGAGATGGAGAGAGAGGCGATGGGCCGGCCCTGACGGTCGAGGATGGCGGCCGCGACGGAACAGGCGCCCTCGGTCAGCTCGTCCTCCGTCGAGGCCCACCCCCGCTCGCGGGTCAGCTTGAGCTCGGCCCGGAGCTTCCTCGCGTCGGTGATGCTCGAGCGGGTCGTCGGCTCCAGCCCCTTGGACAGGTAGGCCTCGAGGTCCTCCTCCGCGTAGCGGGAGAGCATCGCCTTCCCGGCCGCCGTCACATGGAGCGGCGCCCGCGCACCCACGGGCCAGAAGATGCGCAGCGTGTGGGGGCTCTCCAGCGCTTCCATCGCCACGGCATCCCGGCCCTCGGGCAGCACCAGGTGGATGGACTCCCGGCTCTCCGTCCGGAGCTGCTCCATCCAGCGAGCGGCCACCTCCCGGAGCCGCGGCACGTCACCGACCCGTCGGCCGAGGCTGAAGCACTTGCTGGTGATGACCCAGCGCGTCTGTTCCTTCCCCTCGGGGCGGATCCACCCCGCCTCGTGAAGCGTCACCAGACAGCGCTGCACCGTGGACTTGGTGAGCCCCAACTCCCGCGCGAGCTCCGAGACCCCGATGGGCTGCGCGACCGCCACCTTCTCGAAGACGCTCAGCGCGGTCTGCACACTCTGGAGCATTCGTCTCCCCGGGTTGAGCCTGACGTTCCCATTCACGGAACCATAGCCAACCCCGGCCTTCATCTCCGAGCGGCCGTTGCACCCACCTGGCGGAGCTTCCCAGGGACGATGAGCTCGTCGAAGCGGCGCCTCAGCTCCTCGGGAAGCGGGGCGCTGCGGCGCTCGACCATGTCGAACCCCACGTTGACGACCTCCGCGTCCACCACGACCTCGCCCCGCTCATTGAGGATGTCCTGCCCATAGCGGAACGAGCTCTCGCCGCGAGCCACCAGCCACGTCCTCACGCGAAGACGCTCACCCCGCCGGGCCTCGCGGCGGTAGTTCATGTTCACGTTGGCGACGACCACCCCATACTTCGGAGCGAGCTGATTCAGGTCGAGCCCGGAGTCGGCGAACCAATCGAAACGCCCCCACTCCAGGTACTCGAGGAACTTCGCGTTGTTCACGTGCCCGTTCGGATCGAGCTCCGTCGAGCGCACCACGATCGCGGTCTCAGTCACCATGGGAAGCCCGGACCTCACTTGAAGGACGAGTAGCCGTCGTCGACGAAGACGGTGGTTCCGTTGATTCCATCCGCCGCCGGCGAGGCGAGGAACGCCACGACCCGCCCGACGGCGGCCGGCTCGAGCAGCTTTCCGCGCATCTGCTTCTTGGCCAGCGTGTCGATGAGCCCCGCGGCCCGGTACGGGTCCAGGATGGGCGTATCGATGACGCCGGGAGCGACATTCACCACGCGGATGCCCAGCGGTGCCAGCTCGAGCGCGGCGACCTTGGTCATCACCTCGACGGCGCTCTTCGCCGCCTGGTAGGCGATGGTGTTGCGTGTGGCCAGCTCGCCATAGATGGAGCCGGTGTTGATGATGACGCCGCCCGTGCCAGCGGCCCTCATGGCTCGGCCCGCCGCCAGCATTCCGTAGAACACACCGTGCTGGTTGACGCGGATGACTCGCTCCCACTCCTCCGGCGACCAGTCGAGGAACGGGTGGCCCACGCCGATGCCGGCGTTGTTGAACATCACGTCGATGCGCCCGAAGGAATCCACCGAGCGCCGCACGGCCGCCTCCACGTCGGCGAACGACGCGACGTCCGTGCGCTGGAACACGGCGCGCGCTCCGCTCGCGACGAGCTCACTGACGACTCGCGCACCAGAAGACTCATCGCGGTCGGCGATCACCAGGGACGCGCCCGCGGCGGCGAGCTCGAGGGCGGCGGCGCGGCCGATGCCGCTTGCTCCTCCCGTGACGACGGCGGCCTTCTGCGAAAGGGGTTTCGTGCTCAAGATATCCTCCGTGCCGCCATGCGGAACAGCGTTCCCATATGCGGCACGGAATAGATACTGAAATTACGCACCGCGTCAAGGCGATCGCCCGCGCGGAGCTCCCCCCGCTCTACTCCGTGCCGAGCAGGATCAGGTTCCCGTCCGGATCCCGGAACATGGTGCTCGAGCCCCAGGGCGCCTTCGTGGGCGGCTGGGTGAACTCGACGCCCTTCTTCTTCAGCTCCTCGGCCTTGAGGAAGAAGGCGTCCCGCCCTTCCCACCGCGCGTCACGGTGACCACTTTCCTCCGAGGAGTCACGGCCATGAGCGCGGAGCTGCCGAAACGAAAGGCACCGGGCTGGGGGAAGGCGCGCATCTACACGGTGGGCCACTCCACGCGCTCGGCGGAGGAGTTCCTGGAGCTGCTCCAGGCGCACGGCATCCAGACGCTCGTGGACATCCGCACGGTGCCGCGCTCGCGGAAGAATCCCCAGTTCAACCGGGACACCCTGCCCCGGACGCTCGCGAAGGCAGACATCCGGTACGTGCACCTGCCAAGACTCGGGGGCCTGCGGCACGCGAGCAAGGACTCGCCCAACACCGCGTGGCGCAACGCCAGCTTCCGGGGCTACGCGGACTACATGCAGACGGACGAGTTCGTCCGGGGACTCGAGGAACTGCGAGAGCTCACGCCGGAAGGGCCACTGGCCCTCATGTGCGCCGAGGCCGTGCGCTGGCGCTGCCACCGTTCGCTCGTAGCGGACGCGCTGTACGCCCGGGGCGTGGAAGTGCTGCACATCAGCAGCCGTACCCGTGCCGAGCCCCACAAGCTCACGCCCTTCGCGCAGCTGCACGGCCGGCAGGTGCTCTATCCAGGCCCAGCAGAGCCCGGAGCCGAAGCAGGCGTGCCAGCGTAATCGCGCGGAGGGCTCCCGGTGTTCCATCCTCCCGGAGCCCTCGGCAATTCCGATTCCCGCGCTGTCTCAGTGGCCCGGGTTCGAGCCAGTGCCGGTGCCAGTACCCGTGCTGGAGCCCGAACTGGTGCCCGTGCCCGTCCCGCTCGCCCCAGTCCCAGCGCCCGCGCCTGTCCCGGTCGTCCCGGTGCTCGAACCGCCCGTGCCCGCACCTGTCCCGGTCGTCCCAGTGCTCGAGCCGCCCGTGCCTGCGCCTGTCCCGGTCGTCCCGGCGCCTGTGCCTCCCGTCCCGGTCTCAACCCCTGTACCACCAGTACCACCGAGACCCGTCCCGGTCTCCGTCCCCGTCTCACTGCCTGAGCCACCCGTACTCGTGCCACCCATGCCCGAACTACCCGTGCTCGTACCTCCGGTGCCCGAGCCACCCGTGCCACTCGTGCTCGTACCGCCAGTGCCCGAGCCACCCGTGCCCGCGCTCGTCCCCTGCTGGGCGACGGACCGATCACCCGATTGAGACTTGCAAGCTGGCGCCAGGAGCAGAGCCGAAACCATCGCGCCAACGAGCATGAACCTGGTGTTCCTCATCACGCATCCTCCTGAAACGTTCCTTCAAGGGTATGCATCACTCCTGGAGGTGAAGCCTCGGGCCCGGGGGTACAGCCCTCCCTGGAGGCTCCTCCACTCCATCCTCATGGGAGAAGACCTGGAGCCCTCGCCCTCCTGGTTCCCCTCGTTCGATTCGGACTGAACGTGGCAGAATGTCCCCATGGAGCAGCAAGTCCTCGCGATGGACGTGCGACAACTGGAGAAGCTGAGCGTGCTTCAGGACGAGGACGATCCGAACCTCGTGGCGGACATGGCCCGCGGCTATCTGGAACGCACGCCCCCGAGAATCGTCCGGATGCGGGAGATGCTCGCCACGGGGAGTACCGCGCAGCTCGCGAACGAGGCCCATGGGCTGGCGACGAGCAGCGGGATGTTCGGGATGATGCGGGTGCGCATGCACTGCAAGGCGTTGGAGAACCTCGCGCGGAGCCCGAGCCTGGAAGGCGCGCAGGAGCTGCTGTTCGCGATCGAGCAGGCATTCCTGGAAGCGCGTCCCCTGCTGATGGCCCAGGTGGGCCTGCGGGACTGAGCGAGCGATGAAGCGCGCCTCCGAGCCGGGCGGACAGCCGGTCATGCTCTCCCTGTTCGTGTTCGCCGTGGCGGCACTCCTCTTCGGCTCTCCGCTGCGGCAGTTGTGGCTGCGCGAGGGCGCTCCCTGGTACCAGCCCTTCGCCGTGTGGCTCGGCGTCATCGTGCTCGGCGCCTGGGCCGCCCGCCGGAGCGGCCATGATTCTTGACCTGGGCACCCTCGTCGTCGCCGCCCTCATCTACCTGCTGGTGCTCTTCCTCATCGCCTACGCCGCCGAGCGCGGGCGCATCCCCTCGCGCGTCACCCAGCACCCGCTCGCCTACGCCCTCGCGCTCGGCGTCTACGCCACCTCCTGGTCCTACTTCGGCAGCATCGGCTACGCGTCCCAGCACGGCTTCCGCTACCTCGCCATCTACCTCGGCGCCACGCTCTCCTGCCTGCTCGTCCCGGTGCTGTGGCGCCCGATGCTCAAGCTCACCCGCGAGCTGCAACTCACCTCGCTCGCGGACCTCTTCGCCTTCCGCTACCCGGGACAGGCCACGGGCACGGGGGTGACGCTGGTGCTGCTCGCCGGCACCCTGCCCTACCTCGCCCTGCAGGTGCGCGCCGTCGTCGAGTCCGCGCGAGTCCTCAGCCCCTCGGCCTCGGCCACCCTGCTGGGCCTGGGCTTCTGCGTCACCACCATCGTCTTCTCCGTCCTCTTCGGTGCCCGCTACGTCACCCCCCGCGAGCGCCACGAGGGGCTCGCGCTGGCCATCGCCTTCGAGTCCCTGGTGAAGGGCGTGGCCCTGGTGCTGGTCGCGGCCTGGGCGGTGACGTCCATCTTCGGCGGCCCGGGCGGCCTCCAGGCCTGGCTGGACGCGCACCCCGAGGCGCTGCGCGCCATGCAGCAGCCCGCGCGGGAGAGCTCCTGGGCGTCGATGCTCGTCATCTCGTGCGCCGCGGCCTTCCTCATCCCGCGCCAGTACCACGTGGCCTTCACGGAGAGCCCCGAGCGCGACGCCCTCTCCACCGCCACATGGGCCTTCCCGCTGCTGCTCCTGCTGATGAACATGGCGGTGCCGCTCGTCCTCTGGGCCGGTGCCGCGCTGGGCCTGCCGGGGCCCGCGGACTTCCACGTCCTCGCCGTGCCCGCGGCGCGTGGAGCCCCCGCGCTCGCGCTGCTCGCCTTCCTCGGCGGCATCTCCGCCTCCAGCGCCATGGTCATCGTCACCACCCTGGCCATGGCGCCCATGTGCCTCACGCACCTGGTGCTGCCGCTCGGCTACGCGCGGGCACCAGGCAACCTCTACCGCCGGCTGCTGTGGGCCCGGCGCGTCCTCATCGCCGCCATCATCCTCGCGGGCTACGGCTTCTACCTGCTGCTCGACAAACGGGCCGCGGGACTGGTGGACCTGGGGCTCATCGCCTTCGTCGGCGTGGCGCAGTTCATCCCCGGACTGCTCGGCCTGCTCTTCTGGCCCCGGGCCACACGCACGGGCTTCCTCGTGGGCCTGGCCGCGGGCACCACGCTGTGGACCGTGCTGCTGCTGCGGCCCCTCTGGACCGGCGAGGGCCTGCCCCATGAAGCCACCGCGCTGGCGGCGCTCCTGGGCTTCTCCACCCACGAGCCGTGGGGCTTCGCCACCTTCACCTCCCTCACCCTCAACACGCTGGCCTTCACTGGGCTGTCGCTCGTCACGCGCTCCTCGCCCGAGGAGGCCGAAGCGGCGCGGCTGTGCGCACGCGAGGCCCCCTCGCTCGTCGCGGGCAACGTGACGGCCAGCTCTCCGGATGAGTTCCGCCGCCAGCTCGCTCCCGTGCTGGGACCGGACGCCGCCACCGCGGAGCTGGACCGCGCGCTCGCCGAGCTCGGCCTGTCCTATGGCGAGCGGCGCCCCGTGGAGCTGCGCCGGTTGAGGGACCACATCGAGCGCAACCTGTCCGGCCTGCTCGGCCCGGTGCTGGCCCGGCTGGCGGTGAGCGAGGCATTGCAGGTGGACCCGAGCGCACGCACGGCGCTCGCCGAGCAGCTGCGCTTCGTGGAGGAGCGGCTGCGCGACGCGCGAGGGATGCCGGGCCCGGTGCGCGAGCTGGAGGCGGTGCGGCGCTACCTCCAGCGCATCCTCGAGGAACTGCCCCTGGGTGCGTGCGCGCTGGGGCCAGACCAGGACGTGGTCATCTGGAACGCGGCGCTGGAGCGGCTGTCGGGCCTGCGCTCCGAGGATGTCCGGGGCCAGACACTGACGCGGCTGCCGGAGCCCTGGGGCGGGCTGCTCTCCGGCTTCGCGTCGGGCCCGGACGCGGACGCGGAGACGCAGCTCCGACTGGACGGGCGCGAGCGCATCCTCCGGCTGCACCGCTCGCTGGCCACGCTCTCGGGGAGCACGAAGGAGGAGCCCGAGCGCACGGAAGGCGCGGTGCTGTTGGTGGAGGACCTGACCGAGCGCAAGGCGATGGACGCGCGGCTGGCGCACCAGGACCGGCTGGCCTCGGTGGGACGCGTGGCCGCGGGCGTGGCGCACGAGATTGGAAACCCGCTGACGGCCATCACCAGCGTGGCGCAGAACCTCCGCTACGAGGAGGACCCGGCGGAGATGCACGAGCGGGTCGGGCTCATCCTCCAGCAGGCCCGGCGCATCGACGCCATCGTGCGAGCGCTCGTCACCTTCAGCCACGCGGGAGTCTCGGGGGGCCAGAACGAGCCCGTCACCCGGGTACCGCTGGCCCCGCTGCTGACCGAGGCCGCGCAGCTCGCGCGCCTGGGCCGCAAGGGTGCCGATGTCACCTGCGTGAGCCACTGCCCCGAGGGCCTCGAAGGAGTGGGCAACCCGCAGCGGCTGGGGCAGGTCTTCGTGAACCTGGTCACCAACGCGATCGACGCCTCGCCCCCCGGCGGACGGGTGGAGCTCTTCGCCGAGGAGGCGGACGAGCAGGTCCGCATCCGGGTGGTGGACCAGGGCCACGGGATTCCTCCCGAGCTGGCGCAGCGCATCTTCGAGCCCTTCTTCACCACCAAGCAGCCAGGAGAAGGCACGGGGCTGGGGCTCGCACTGGTGTCCAGCATCGTCCGGGAGCACGGCGGCACGGTGGAGGTGGACAGCCAGCCCGGGGCCGGCGCCACCTTCACCGTCGTCCTGCCGAGAGCGATGGCCCCGAGGGCCACCGGTTAGCGGCGCTCAACCCCGGAGCTGCGGCTGCCGCTCGGCCGCGAGCTTCTCCAGCAGCTCCACCGCCCACGGCAGCCCCGGAAGCGCCCGGGCCTCCTTCTGGAAACGCCGCGCGTTCTCGCGGTACGAGGGCGTGCGGAGCACGTCACGCACCGCCTCGCGGATGCTCTCGCGAGTCAGCGAGAGCGGCGACACCACGCGCGCCACGCCCAGCTCCGTGCACCGCTCGGCGTTCATGGGCTGGTCCGCGGCGATGGGCACGAGCACCAGGGGCAGCCCCTGATCGAGCGCGGACGTGGTGCTGTTGTAGCCCCCGTGCAGGATGGCCAGGTCCACCTTCGGGAAGAGCAGCGTCTGGGGGATGTAGCGCTCCACGTGCACGTGGGCCGGCTGAGGACCGAGCGCCGCCGGGTCCAGGTCGCGCCCCACCGTCACCACCACATCCACGGGCTCCTCGCGCACGCCCTCCACGAGGGTGCGCATCACCCCGAGCACCTTGTTGAACACGGTGCCCAGCGTCAGGTAGACGACCGGGCGCCCATCGCGGCCCAGCTCCGACGTCCACGCCGGCAGGCGCTCGTCACCGGACTGGTCGAAGATGGCCGGCTGGAGGAAGTGCGCCGTCCGCGGCAGCTCGCCCCCCAGGTAGTGCGCCGGGACGAAGCACAGGTGCAGGTAGTGGTAGAGCGCCTGGAGCTTCGGATCCGGCGGCAGACCCACCTTGGCACGCAACTCATTGAGCCGGTCGATCACCAGCGGACTGTCGTAGTGGTGAGGCAGGGCCGCGCCGACCTGGATGGAGGCGTGCGGGATGCCGAGATGCTCGCCAGCGATGGCCGCGCCGAACTCCATCGAGTCACGCACGATCAGATCCGGACGCCAGGTGGACGCGAGCTCCACCAGGTGCGGCACCATGGCCCCCGCGAAGTGGCCGACGAAGTTGTTGGCCAGGTGCTCCTGACGGGCCTCGTGCGACATCCGCATCATGCTCTCCATCCGCTGAGCCAGCGCCCCCATGTCCTGCTCCTTCGCGAAGGGCCACTCGCCACCGGCGCGGAAGAAGCGGAAGCCCTTGGCCTGCACCTGCTGCTGGAGGAGCTCGCCGGAGGCGAAGGCGACCTCGTGGCCGGCCTGCTGGAGCGCCTGCGCCACGGGAACGAGGGGATGGAAGTGGCCGGAGCCGGGAATGGTCGTGAAGAGAACGCGCATTGGGGGGTAGCTCCCTGAATCGAGGTGGCGGCCGGATAACTCCCGCACGTGCCGGGTGCCATGACGAATCCATCTCGGTGCGATGAGTGACCTGTGGCGTCCTGCCAGGATGTCCACCATGACGCACCCCGTCAATCTGATTGGAAGTGGACAGGAGACGGGGCAACGGGACTACCCTCCCGGTCAAGCCTTCCGAGGGTCTCGCCGGGCCCCCCACGAGCGACCTCGAGCAGGGGGGCAGCACGACATGAGCCGCATCCTGGTCATCGAGGACGAGCCCGTCATCCGCACCGAGCTGAAACGCCTGTTGACGCGGGCGGGGCACGACGTGTCCGAGGCCGGCGCGGTGCACGAGGCCGAGTCCCACCACGCGCTGGACACGTTCGACCTCATCTTGAGCGACCTGCGCCTGCCGGGTGCACCAGGCACGGACGTCATCGCCCGGGCGCCGGGGGTGCCGGTGCTCATCATGACGAGCTACGCCACGGTGCGCTCGGCGGTGGAGGCCATGAAGCTGGGGGCGGTGGACTACATCGCCAAGCCCTTCGACCATGACGAGCTGCTGCTGCAGGTGGAGCGAGTGCTGCGCGAGGGCCGGCTGACGCGCCAGAACGCCGCGCTGAAGCGGGAGGTGGAGCGCGCGTACGCGGTGAGCGGGATGGTGGGCAACTGCCCGGCGATGCGCGACGTCTTCGAGCGAATCCGGAAGGTGGCGGACTCGCCGGCCACGGTGCTGGTGCTGGGCGAGTCCGGTACGGGCAAGGAGCTGGTGGCGCGAGCCATCCACGAACAGAGCCCCCGGCGCGACGGGCCGCTGGTGGCCGTCAACTGCGCCGCCATTCCCGAGGGCCTGCTGGAGTCGGAGCTGTTCGGCCACGAGAAGGGAGCATTCACGGGAGCACAGGCCGCGCACGCGGGACTGGTGGAGAGCGCGGACGGGGGCACGCTGTTCCTCGACGAGATTGGCGAGCTGCCCGCTCCCGCGCAGGCCCGCCTGCTGCGGATGATGCAGGACGGCGAGGTGCGGCGGGTGGGAGCCACACGCTCGCGCAAGGTGGACGCGCGCATCATCGCGGCCACCCACCGGGACCTGCCCAAGCGAGTCCAGGAGGGCATCTTCCGGCAGGACCTCTACTTCCGCCTGCGTGTGGTGGAGATCAAACTGCCGCCGCTGCGCGAACGGGGCGAGGACGTCCCGGCACTCGCGAAGCACCTGTTGGAGAGGGCATGCCAGCGGCTCAACCGCCCGCTCGCGACACTCTCTCCCGAGGCGCTCGCGGCCATCACCACACACCCGTGGCCCGGCAACGTGCGCGAGCTGGAGAACGCCCTCGAGCGCGCGGTCATCCTGGCCGATGGCCCGGGCATCACCCCCGGACTGCTCGCGCTGGAGCCCGGGAGCAATGGAACCTTCGAGGCCAATGAGCCCCCTGAGTCCGGTATCGAGGGCAGCGCGTCACCCGACTCACTGGAGGAGTACTTCCGCCGCTTCGTGCTGGAGCACCAGGACAAGCTGGGGGAGACGGAGCTGGCACGGCGGCTGGGCATCAGCCGCAAGGCATTGTGGGAAAAACGTCAGCGGCTCGGGATTCCGCGCACCCGCGCGTGAGCGGCGGCCGCGTTCTGGATGGACGAGGAGCTCAGGAGCGGTGGCGTCCGGCCTCGCGGTAGAGCTGCGTGAGGGAATAATCGAGCAGCGATTGCACAGGTAGCCCGAGTCCGCGCGCAACGCGAAGTGCGGGCCGGGAGAAGTAGTCGCCGCGGCCATGCCGTCAAGTGGGGGCGCAGGGATTCCGGTGCTCGTCCCCCCCTGTTTGGTTGGCCATCCAGAAACTTATCCTTCAGGGCCGTTGCACCTAGGGGAAAGGCTAGCGTCATGGCGAAGAAGTACCGGAGTCCTGGTGTGGGAGAGGGCGGCGGTACGCAGCTTGAGGTTCGGAGAGAGACGACGGGAGGCCCGCCGCGCTGGGCGCCCGCTGGGGCCTTCGGGCTCATCGTTCTCTTCCTTCACGCGGCATGCGCGACGCAGGCACCCATGGGGGGTCAGCTCGTGGGGGGGAGCCGCTGGCGGTCGCCGCCGGCGAAGGAATCCCGCTCGGCTCCGCGCCAGCTCGAGCCCGTGGTGGTTGTCTTCGCAGACAGTCCTCAGGCACATGGCAACACCCGTGTGGTGGCCCTCACGGCGGCAGAGTACCAACGCGCTGTGCAGCAGCTCGGCCACCGCTTCCAGGTGAAAGGGACGCCCCAGGAGACGGCCCAGGGGCTGCTCCAGGCCATGCCGGAGGAGGAGCTGCTCGCCGAGGTGTACCGCGACAAGGTGCTCACGCTGGTGCCGCTCAACGACAAGGGCCCGCTCGTGCCCGAGGCCGAGGCGGCGCTGAAGGAGAAATACCTCCGCTGGTGCGAGCGGCGCGGTGGTGGTGACTGCCTGGGCCTCTTCACGGATGGGCCATACCTACGCACGGACGACAGGCGCACCCTGGCGCTCGCCCTGGCCTTCGGCACGGTGCTCGACGAGACGCAGGCGGCCCTCGGGCGGGAGTTGAGCCCGAAGGCGATTCTCTCGTCGCTCGTGTGGGCTGCGGGCCTGTACCTGACGCTCTGGTTGCTTCCTGAGCCGAGCACGAAGGCAGCGGCGGCTGCGCTCTCGCTGGTGCTCCTGGCCTGGTTGGGCCTGGACACCATGTGGGGACTTATTGACGGGTGGGCGAGCATGGCGAAGCGAGCCCACGAGGCCACTACGTTCGAGGAGCTGCGCGAGGCGGGCGAGGCCTTCAGCCGGGTAATTGGGACGGACGCGGCCCGGGCCATCATTCTCGCTGTGGCCACTCTCAGCGGGCGGACGCTTGGCGAGGTGGCCGCGCATGTGCGCTCGCTGCCGAGGTTCAACCAGGTCCAGGCGCAGTGGGCAGCCCAGGGCATGGAGGGCTCGGTAGCGGTGGCCATGGAGGAGGCGGCCGCCGTGGAGGTGGTGGTGGAGGAGAGCCGCGCTCTCGTTGTCCTCACGTCTCCGCAGGCGCCGGTGGCGATCAACATCCTGGCCAAGAGCGGCAGCGCCGGAGCTGGTGGAGGGCACTCAGGCACCGTGGCCATCCAGCACCGCGGCGGCAACAAGCAGGTGGTCTTCGGCAACGGGGAGCGATGGCACCTCCCACGGGGCAAGAGCTATAAGGACATACCGGCAGAGGATCTGCTTGGGGATCAACTACAGGCAGCGGCGAAGGAGGAGGCAGCCAAGTGGTCAGCGAGTGAACTCACGCAGGCGGAGTTCAAGGCCATCGACGAGATGCGGAGCCTGGGCAAAGAGCACCGGGCGAATCTGCTGGAGCGGCAGGCTCGAGGCCGGTGGGTCGAGGCCCGGTTGAAGGAGCGGTTCCCGGATCTGTCCTGGAATGACCGAGGGGTCGATATCACAGGCCCGGCAGGTCAAAACTATCACTACGAGATCCTCTCTGGTACGGAGTCCAACTTCGCCCTGCACGGGCGCCGGATGGCAAGCACCTTCTTCCGCATGATCTTCTTCTGAGGGCCGCGTGACTCCAAACATCCACTACATGGATCGAGAGATCGTAGGCGAGCGGGTGGAGTTGGCGAAGGGTGCGCTCTACTGGCTCGGACCCAACCTCACGCTGCGCAACTGCACCCTCGTCATCAGCGTGGCCTCGCGCTGGCTCACCTTGATGTCGGGGCAGTTCATCGACTGCACCATCCAGGCGAAGGGCGAGTTGAAGAACAAGCGCTGGGCTCGGATGAATTTCAGCGGGTGTCGCTTCAAAGGCCGGTTTACGGGCAATGACTTCGGTTTTCGCGAGGACGATCTCGATAAGTGGCGGATAGGAGGAATTGCGGACTGCGACTTCACGGAGGCGCAGCTCGATGCCTGCCGGTTCTACAACTGCGACATGAGCACGATTCGACTGCCGCGCTGGCCGTGCTTCACCATCCTTGACCCAGTCCGCCGAGCAGAGGAACTGGCCCGCGTGGAATGGCCCGGCACGTACGGGCGAGTGGTGATCGAGGGACTGAAAAGACAGGACAAGAGCATTGTGGCTCTAACAGACCATGCTCCCTCGGAGGCGGCACAGTTCGACACGACCCCAGAGGAGCTGCGCGCGGTTCTCGAGAGGGTGCCGCAAGTCGTCATGTAGAGGCATACCTGGCCACGGCGTTCTGGCGTCGGCGCTCGGAGTTCATCGTGGAAGCATGAGGCGCATCATGGCGGGATCGCAGTCGAATGTGGCACTTCAGAAGTACGGGCTCGTCCCCTTTGCGACGGGCCTTGCCCTGATCGGGCTCGGCTGCAGAACGATGGGGACGAGTGGTGGCGATGCCGACATCTTCGTCTCAGGTGTCTTGGTCGCGGTGGGCTTCGCCTTGGCCGCATTCGACGTGCGGCGCAGGTCATCCCGGCTCATCTTGCGTGTCGCTTCTCAGGGGGAGGTGTCTGTGGAGGAGCCAAGCATGCCCCCAAGAGTACTCAACTGGTCCGAGCTCTCCGTGTTCGAGCCAAGCCTCTTGGCCACTCTGGGCCTTCTGGCGGTGTTCGTCGGTTCCGCCTGGGGAGTCGTTCAGGTCTTGTGGTCCTTCGCACCGGGCGCTGACCATCCTGGTACAGACCCCTGGAGCGTTCTCCTGGCTCTCTCGGTGAGTGGCTGGTTGACGGCCGTTTCAGGCTCCCTGCTGGTGGAGCGGACTCAGTGGGTCGAACTTCGGTTCCCAGGGCATCGTGGCGCTGTGTTCTTCTCATACCGCGCACTCGAACGGCTTGGCGCCTTGGAAGGGCTCAAGGCCTCGCGGAAGAGCGTCGGAGTGCCGTTGGACTTGTACCTGCTCGAGAGAGTCACCGCGCCGCCGAGGGATTCCCAGGTGCCGAAGGATTGAGTGCGAGGTGTGTCCACAAAACCGGGGCAGGCTCACTCCAGCCGTGAGACCTCGTACCGAGTAGCGAACCATCGCACCGCAGGCACAATCGACCCGACAAGAGGGAGTGCTCCGCAACACACTCCAGTGCCTTGATGTGCCGTGCCGTGTTTGGCCATCAACGTCCGCACGAGTGAACGCCACGAGTTGGAACCTGCCCACGGGCGGTCGTGCTCTCCTAGCACTTCAAGCGTACTCCGGAGCCCGGGGAAGCACGGGGGTGGCACCGATGCCCGTCTCGTCCGCCATGGAGGCAGGTCCGCATGTGTCCAGACCTTCTCAGCCGTCCATTCCCGCGCTGGTGCGCCCCGGTCCATGGACCCGGGTCCTGGCGCGGCTGGACGCGTGTCTCTCGCAGCCGCTGCGCCAGGCCTCTCCGGTGGAGCTCAACCGGGGCCGGCTGCTGGTGGGCTGTCTGGGAATGATGCTGCTGTGCGATGTGCTGGCCCTGCTCTTCTACGTGCGGCCGAGTCCGGAGCCGCTGCGCACCGGCGCCGTCCAGCTCTTGTGCCTGGTGCTCTTCACGGGCTTGCTCTGGAGGTTGCGCCAGGCCTCCTCCATCCGGATGCCGGCGTGGGTGCTGTGCTTCCTCGTGACGGTCTCCATCCTCTACGAGACGGTGCGAACCGGACGACAGGCCGTGGCCGTGAGCACCATGGCCATGTTGGTGCCGATGCTGAGCGTGTACCTGCTGGGCCTGCGCTGGGGTCTGTTCTTCAGCCTGCTCACCGCCACGAACATGGGCCTCGTCCACCCGCTGCTCTACCCACCACCGGATACGAACTACGCGCTGAACCTCTACTCCGCGCTCTTCGTCCTGTGCGGATGGCTGGTGAGCTGGATGTTCCAGGCCTCGCGCGACGAGGCGAACGCGGCGCTCGAGCAGGCGCTGCGGACGTTGCGCGACAGCGAGAGCAAGCTGGTGAGCCTCGTGGAGAGCACGGATGATCCCCTGTGCTCCCTGGATACGAAGGGGCGGGTCATCGCCTTCAACCCCGCGGGCACGGAGCTGTGCCGCCAGCTCTTCGGAGGAGAGCCCCTCCGGGGCGGAACGCTCTTCGATGGGCTCGCACCGCAGCAGCGGGCCCTCTGGAAGGCGCGGGCCGAGCGGACGCTCCTGGGAGAGCGCATCCGCTTCCAGGTGGACACCGTGGTGGAGGGCCGGCCGAGCGTGATGGACCTCAGCCTCAACCCCATCCTCGTCGCCGGGCGGCGCGTGGTGGGGATGACGCTCTTCGGGCGGGACATCACCGCGCTCAAGCAGGCCGAGGCGCGGCTGGGTGAGCTGCACCGCAACCTGCTGGACGTGTCGCGTCAGGCGGGCATGGCGGAGATGGCCACGGGCGTCCTCCACAACGTGGGCAACACGCTCAACAGCGTGAACGTGTCCGCGGGGCTGCTCGCCGATCAACTCCGAGGCCTCCGGGTGCCCGGTGTGGTCAAGGCCTCGGCGCTGTTGCGCGAGCACGCGCGGGACCTGGCCTCCTTCTTCACCCATGACCCCCGAGGCCAGAAGTTCCCGGCCTACCTGGAGACGCTCGCCCAGCAGCTCACCGCCGAGCAGGAGGCGCTGCTGAAGGAGACGCGGCTGCTCGAGCGGAGCATCGAGCACATCAAGGCCGTGGTGTGCATGCAGCAGTCGCATGCGCGCGTGGGGGGAGTGGTGGAGGAGGTGTCGATTCCCCAGCTCCTGGATGACGCACTGCGCCTGCACACCGTGTCCTTCGAGCGCGTGGGCATCCAGGTGCGCACCGACTACGCCCCGGTACCTCCCGTGATGGTGGACCGGCACAAGCTGCTGCAAATCCTCATCAACCTGCTGAGCAACGCGCGGCACGCGCTGCTGGACAGTGATCAGCCGGACAAGCACATCCTCCTGCGCGTGGGGCGGAGCGCCGAGGGGCGGCTGCGCATCGAGGTGGTCGACAACGGCGTGGGCATCCTCCCGGAGAACAAGCCACGCCTCTTCACCCAGGGCTTCACCACGAAGAAGCAGGGGCACGGCTTTGGCCTCCACATCAGCGCGCTGGCGGCCGTGGAGATGAACGGCTTGCTCACCTTCACGAGCGCGGGCCCCAACCAGGGGGCGACCTTCACCATCGAACTGCCCATCCAGCCGGAAGCGTTACCGGGGTGACGGAGACGTTACCTTTCGAAACATCTGACGCGGCGTGGCAGGCGCCAAGCCCGCGAGAACATTCATGCTGTGGTGTGGAATGAGCGTTGCTCATGGAGGTCCACGTGCGACCTCAAAGGAGACCCCCACACCATGTCCCAGAAATCCAAGGCCGAAGAGCTTGAAGCCCTGGCGGCGGCGCGCTGGCGAGTGGCCGCTGTCCTCACCGCCTGCACGCTGGTGACCTACGTCGGTTTCATCCTGCTGGTCGCGTTCGACAAACCGCTGATGGGCATGCAGCTCGTGCCGGGGTTGTCGCTCGGCATCCTGCTGGGAGCGCTCGTCATCGCCACCGCCTGGGGGCTGACGGGCATCTACGTCCTGTGGGCCAACGGCAAGTACGACAAGGCCCTGCACCAGTACCGCCGCTGAGAGAGGACCCGGACCATGAATCCACAGCAGGCACAGACCTCGATTGGCCAGACCAATTACACGGCCATCATCTTCTTCCTGGCGTTCGTGGGCCTCACGCTCGCCATCACGTACTGGGCGGCGCGCAAGACGAAGACGACCTCGGAGTTCTTCGCCGCGGGTGGAGGGGTAACCGCCCTCCAGAACGGCTTCGCGCTCGCGGGCGACTTCATGAGCGCCGCGAGCTTCCTGGGCATCGCCGGCCTGGTGGCGCTCTCTGGCTTTGACGGCCTCATCTACTCGGTGGGCTGGCTGGTGGGCTGGCCGGTGGTGACGTTCCTCATCGCCGAGCCCCTGCGCAACCTGGGCAAGTACACCTTCGCGGACGTGGTGGCCTACCGGCTGAAGCAGACGCCGGTACGCATCTCCGCCGCCGTGGGCACGCTCACCGTGGTGGCCTTCTACCTCATCGCCCAGATGGTGGGCGCCGGCAACCTCATCCACATGCTGTTCGGCCTGCAGTACGAGGTGGCCGTCGTCATCGTCGGTGTGGTGATGATCCTCTACGTGCTCTTCGGCGGGATGATCGCCACCACGTGGGTGCAGATCGTCAAGGCGGTGCTGCTGCTGCTGGGCGCGACCGCGCTGGCGCTGATGGTGCTGGCGAAGTACCACTTCAGCCCGCTGGAGCTCTTCCAGACGGCGGCCACCCAGTACGGCCCGGAGGTGCTGGCGCCGGGCAAGCTGGTGACCAACCCGCTGGAGGCGGTGTCGCTCGGGCTGGGGTTGATGTTCGGCACCGCGGGCCTGCCCCACATCCTCATGCGCTTCTACACGGTGCCCAACGCGAAGGCGGCGCGCAGCTCCGTGTTCTACGCCACCGGCCTCATCGGCTACTTCTACCTGGTGACGTTCATCCTCGGCTTTGGCTCCTCGGTGCTGCTGGGCCGCGAGGCCATCAAGCTCGTGGACAAGGGCGGCAACATGGCGGCGCCCATGCTGGCCGAGGCCGTGGGCGGTACACCCTTCCTGGGCTTCATCTCCGCGGTGGCCTTCGCCACCATCCTCGCGGTGGTGGCCGGGCTGACGCTGTCGGGCGCGGCGGCGCTCTCCCATGACCTGTGGACGAGCGTGGTGCGCAAGGGCAATTCCCCCGAGCACGAGCAGCTGCGCGTGGCCCGGCTGGCCAGCCTGGGCCTGGGGGTTCTCGCCATCCTCCTGGGCATCCTCTTCAAGGGGCAGAACGTGGCCTTCATGGTGGGCCTGGCCTTCGCCGTCGCCGCGAGCGCCAACTTCCCCGCCCTGCTGCTGTCGATGATCTGGAAGGGCTTCACCACGCGGGGCGCGGTGGCCAGCATGATCACCGGCTCCATCAGCACGGTGCTGCTCATCTTCCTGTCGCCCACGGTGCAGGTGGACCTGCTGGGCCAGAAGGAGGCGTTCTTCCCGCTGAAGAACCCGGGCATCGTCACCATCCCGCTGTCCTTCCTGGTGGGCTGGGTGGCGTCTCTGCTCGCGCCCGAGCCCGAGGCGGCCGGCCGCTTCGAGGAGGTGCGCCACCGCATGCACGTGGGCGCGGAGGCCGACGATTCCGCCTCGGCTCCCACGGCGGAGCCCGGGAAGACGTCCGTGGCGGCCCCGGGCGCTCAGACTACCTGAGCGGCTCGGGGCGGGGGCCCGCACTCCATGGCAGCTCCACGATGAAGGTCGCGCCCTGGGCGGGCTGGCTCTCCACGAGGATGCGGCCCCCCATGGCCTCGACGATCTGCCTGGAGATGAACAGCCCCAGGCCCAGGCCGCCGTAGTGCCGCTCCGACACCGCGCGTCCGAACCGCGAGAACAGGCGAGACATGGACTCGGGGGCGATGCCAATGCCCTCGTCCTGGACCGTCAGCCGGACGCGCTCCCCCTCCGCCGTCACACGCACGCGGATGGGCTTGCGCGCCCCGTACTTGGCCGCGTTGGTGAGCAGGTTGACGACGACTTGATCCAACCGGAGCGGGTCCCAGTACCCGCGCACCGGCGGCAGGGAGGGGAAGTCCACGGTGCATTCCGCCTGGGTGAAGACCTCCGAGAGCCTGTCGAGCACCTCGCGAACGAGCTGGGTGAGCTCCATGTCGACGGGCTCCAGCGTCAGCCGGCCAGCACCGATGCGGCTCACGTCCAGCAGGCTGTCCACGAGCGAGGAGAGCCGCTCCACCTGCTTCACCGCCGCTGGGAGCCTCGAGCCCACGGACGCCCGGCACTCCGGGGTCATGAACCGGCCGATGAGCGAGTGCTGGAGCTTGAGCGAGGTGAGCGGCGTCTTCAGCTCATGGCTCGCGACGGAGAGGAACTCGTCGCGCAGTCCCACGGCGTGCCGCGCCTCCTCGAGGAGACGGAGGTTCTCGAGCGCCATGGCCACCCGGTGGGCCAGCTCCTCCGCGAGCTCCAGGTCCTCCTCGTCGTACCGCCGCTGGGGCCAGGCAGCGGCCAGGAGCATGAGGCCCAGCACCTTTCCTCCAGCCCGCATCGGGACGAGCACGACGGAGCACGCATCCAGCGCGTTGATCGCCTCCAGGTGCTCGGGGCTGACGGCGAACTGCTTGCGGAGCTCCGGGGTGAAGTCCCGGATCAGTCGCGACCTGCCCGTGCGCACCACCTCCAGCAGCGGACTCGATGCCAGGCCTTCCGGCCCGAACTGTGAGGACGCAGGGAGGACGCCCTCCTTGGACGGCTCCCGGTGCGCACTGACCATACGCAGCAGGCCGCCGTCCTCCTGCACCACGCTCATGATGCAGTAGGTGGACAGGGTGGAAGCGGCGAGCCGGGCCACCCGCTGGAGCATCTCCTCGGCCCTGTCCAGGCGCTCCGAGAGCAGACGGCTGGCCTCCGAGAGGAAGCGGGCACTGGCCTCGGCCCGCCTGCGCTGGGTGATGTCCAGCACGGTCCCGAGGAAACGCACGGCCTTGCCCTTGTCATCGAACCAGGCACGACCCTTGGCCGCGATCCACCGCTCGACACCATCCTGGATGCCGATGACCCGGTACTCGATGCCATAGCGCCCACCGCTCTCCGGACGCAGGGCATGCTCGATGCCCTGGCGCATGCGCTCCTGGTCCTCGGGGTGGACAGCGGCGAGGAACTTCTCGTGCTCCAGGTCGAGCTCGGGAGGCGAGCCGAAGAGCATCCGGGTGCGGGCATCCGTCATGAGCTCGCCCGTCACCGGGTTGAAGTCCCAGGCGCCCATGGCGGCCGAGTCGATGGCCAGCCGCAGACGCTCCTCGCTCACCCGGAGGGCCTCCTCGGCCTCCTTGCGCCGGGTGATGTCGAAGAAGGACGCCACGATGCCCATGGGCGCTCCCTCAGCGGAGCTGGAGAGCGGCAGCGAGTTGATGGACAACCAGACCCGGGTGCCGTCCGGGCGGTAGACCCCCATCACCTTGTCCAGCTGGGGAAGGCCCGTGCTCAGGGTGACCATGGCCGGGTGCTCCTCTCCCGGGAAGGGGCTGCCGTCCTCCTTCACCGCACGCCAGCGGGGATCGAACGAGGTGCGGCCCTGCAACTGGTCCTGCGTGAGCCCGAGCAGCCGGGAGGCCGCCGCGTTGGAGAAGCCGATGGAGCCCGAGGCGTCATGGAAGACGATGCCCTCGGTCAGTGCCGCCACGACGCCCCGCAGCCGCGTCTCGCTCTCGCGGAGGGCCTCCTGGGCGCGCTTCTGCTCGGTGATGTCGAGCACGAAGGTAATGCCCTCCGACCTCGAGCCTTCGAAGAAGGCCCCCACCATGAGCACGGGGACCCGCTGACCACTCTTGCAGAGGAGCTCCCTCTCGGTGGGCACCTGCGTCGCGAGCAGCTCCTCGGCGATACGCTCGAGGGGCCCCAGAGACTCGGGCGGAATGAGCGAGAGCCAGTCGAGATGGCGGCCCTTCAGCTCCTCGCGGCCATAGCCCAACATCTCGAGGAGCCGGCGGTTGGCATCCAGGATGGCGCCTGTCCTCTCCCAGACGAGGATGCCCATGAGGTCCGAATCAAACAGCCGTCTCAGCCCCGCCTCACTCGCCCGGCGGGCCTCGTCCGCGAGCTTCTGCTCGGTGATGTCCTCGAGGTACAGGCACAGGCCCACCACCTCCGCGCCCTGGTGGACGGGATGGCAGCTCACCCGGGAGAACCGCCGCGAGAGGCGGAAGATGCGCGCGCCCCACTCCAGCTCGACGTCCGTGAGGGGCTGCCCCGTGGTGAGGACCCGCGGGAGACGCACGAGCAGGTCCTGCGTGGCCTCGCCTGGGGGAAGCACGTCGCCCAGGTGCTTGCCCGGATGGGCGTCAGCGGACTGGCCGCTCATCTCGGCCAGGGACCTGTTGACGCGTACGAGCCGGAACTCCCGGTCCACGAGGGCAATACCGATGGGGGCGTGCCACAGCATCTCAAACCCGGCTGCGGCCAGTTCGAGCCTCGAGGTCGGATCCCCCAGAGCCCTGCTCATCCTCGCGCTCCTCCATCCATCCAGCAGCCCCTGCCCGTAACAGCCATGGCCCGGCCCGAATCACCGGCGCTCCGCACCCGCCCCCTCGTCCGCCCGAGCACAGAGCCACCGCCCTCGGATTCACCATGGGCGATGGCCGTACATCCAAAAAATACCAGAGCCCGCGTGAGGTCCGGAATACCGGGGGAATCCCCGCCCACGCCCAGGAGGTGGAGCCCCGGCGGGACTCGGGGCATGGGTGCCTTGAGGCTCAGAACATGTCGGGCATGGCCGGCGGCGGTCCGGAGAAGAGCGCCGCGGCCGTGCGCAGGGAAGCCTCGTCGGCCTCGAGCACCCCGACGAACTGGAGGGCAGCGGGCGAGAGGAAGCCGCTGAAGAGCGCTGCGAGCGCCCGCACGTGCAGCTTCACATCCCCGTCTCCTCCGGGACGCACCTCGGCCACGCCGTTCTCCACCTCCAGCACGAAGCGGCCGCGGTTTTCCGGGAACAGCTCGTCCTCCACCTCGAGGTGCAGCGCCCCCGAGTACCCGGCCGGATAGCCGCGGGCCTGGAGCACGGCGGGCACGTCCAGCACGCGCAGCATCCAGTGGAAGAGGTGCTTCACCTGGTACGTCTGCTCGCGCAGGAGCAGGAGGAGCGGATCCGCCGGCCCACCGCGCCACACCACCTCATCAGTCAGCGAGCGGTGGTCGCCGATGAAGCTCAACAGCCGCCGGCCCGCGGCCGGGGTGAGGGCGATCAAATCCGTGAGGCTCAGCTCCTGATGGATGCTCTGGGGCAGGGACCGGCGCGACAGGTAGACGTAGCCCTCCACTCCGGAGGGGCCCTCCACGAGGTAGCCGTAGGCGGTCTCGCCCCTGGGATGGGTGACGCGATTCCAGATGTACGGGCCACGGTCGAGCCACCCCTGCTGCCGCTGGGCGCAGCGGCGGTAGACGTCATGGAGGGCGGGCAGGTCGGATGCTTCCACGGGCCGAAGGGAGAGGGAGCGCTCCTGGAAGTCGAGCCCCGAGAGCCGCACGCGGATCTCGAAGCGGGAGCCGGCCTGCTCGAAGCCCACGCGCCGGTAGAGAGGCTGGGTGGACGGGTAGAGGCCGACGAGCGGAACGCCCTGGCCGCGCAGCTCCTGGAGGCACGCCTGCATGAGACGGACACCGGAGCCCTGCCCCCGGCGAGCGGGCGCCACGCCCACGCCGGCGATTCCCACCAAGGGGATGCGCCGCCCACCGAACCACTGCCCCATGGAGAAGTGGATGAGCGTGGCGGCCACGGGACCGCCCTGGCGGAGCACCCTCAGCTGGGCCCCCCCGGCCTCGATCTTCTGCCTCCAGACGCGCCCCTCCTCTGGAGGCATGGCGAAGGCCTGGCAAACGATGTCCTCCGCCGCGGCAAGCTCCTGCTCACCCCGCGGCGGACCGAAGTCCGGTGCTGTCGCGTCCATTCTGTCCCTCTCGAGCTACAGAAGACGCAGCCTAGGACGGATGGACGCCGCCCGCGCACCTCACGTGAGCAACATTCCGCCATCCACCAGCACGTCGCTCCCCGTCACGTATTCGCTCGCGGACGAGGCCAGGAAGACGGCCACCCGGGCGATGTCGTCGGGGTCACCGAAGCGCCCGAGCGGAATCTTCGCCTTCACGTACTCCACCCGCCACACCGCCTCCTGCTCCGGCGTCATCATGCTCTGCAACTGCCGATTCGCCCCCTCGGTGATGACGCCGCCGGGGGCAATGGCGTTCACCCGGATGCGGTGGGGCGCCAGCTCGAGCGCGAGGCTCTTGGTGAACTGGGACACCCCGGCCTTCGAGGTGCCGTACGCCGCGAGCCCCACCGAGGACGGGTGGAAGGCGGCGATCGAGGAGAGGTTGATGATGCTCCCGCCCCGGCCCTGTTGAATCATCCGGGCCCCCGCCGCCTTCGAGGCGAAGACGAGCCCGCGGATGTTGACCTGGTAGACTTGGTCGAGGAGTTCGGGAGACATCTGTAGGACGGGCACCGCGGGGTAGATGCCGGCGTTGTTCACCAGTACGTCCACGCCCCCGAAGCGCTCGACGCAGCGAGCCACCATGGCCTCATCCGCCCCCTCCAGGGAGACATCCGCCTGCATCGCCTCGGCCCTCCCCGGCCCCCTGGGTAGGCGTGCCAGCGCCGCCTTCGCCGCCTGCTCGTCCAGGTCGGTGAGCAACACGTTCGCACCGCTCTCGACGAAGCGGCGGACGATGCCAAACCCGATGCCCATCGCGCCACCGGTGACGATGGCGGCCTTCCCCGAGATGTCGAATGGATTCGTCGCTGCCATGGTTACCTCCTTGCGTACATGTTCCCCAGGCGGCCCTCCCTGGTTGGAGCCCCGGCAACATGGCGAAAACCGCCCGTGTGCCGCTGGACAGTACGCATTTCATGGTTACAGGGAGGGCATTTGCGCCCCCCGAGGGGCGCCCGGAGGAGAAATGTCCGTCGACACCCCGAGGGAAACCCACAAGTTCCAGGCGGAGATCAACCAGCTCCTGAATCTGGTCATCAACTCCCTCTACAGCCACAAGGAGATCTTCCTGCGCGAGCTCGTGTCGAACGCGTCGGACGCGCTCGACAAGCTGCGCTTCCGCTCGGTCACCGAGCCCGAGCTGATGGAAGGAGGGGCCGCGCTCGAAATCCACATCCTCCCGGATGAGGAGAAGGGCACGCTGACCATCGAGGACACCGGCATCGGCATGGCGCATGACGAGCTGGTGAAGAATCTGGGCACCATCGCGCATTCTGGCTCGCGGGAGTTCCTGGAGCTGGTGTCGCAGCGAGGCCAGAAAGACGTGAACCTGATTGGCCAGTTCGGCGTGGGCTTCTACAGCGCCTACCTGGTGGCGGACCACGTCGAGGTGGTGAGCCGGGCTGCGGGCAAGGACTCGAAGGCCTGGAAGTGGACCTCGGATGCCAAGGGCACCTTCACGGTGGAGCCGGCCGAGCGCGCCACGCGCGGCACGTCCATCATCCTGCACCTGAAGGAGGAGCAGAAGGAGTTCCTGGGCGAGTGGCGCCTGCGCTCGTTGATTACGCAGTACTCGGACTACGTGAACCACCCCATCAAGCTCCAGGTGCAGAAGACCACGGGCGAGGGGGAGGCGCAGAAGACCGAGACGCAGCTCGAGGTGGTGAACAAGGCGAGCGCGCTGTGGCAGCGGCCGAAGAGTGAAATCACGGACGAGCAGTACCAGGAGTTCTACAAGCACCTGTCGCACGACTTTGAGGCGCCGCTGGCGTGGACGCACTTCCGGACCGAGGGCAACCAGGTCTTCACGGGCCTGCTGTTCGTCCCGAAGCACCCGCCGTTCGACCTGAACAGCCCTCAGCAGCGCGGGGTGAGGCTGTTCGTGAAGCGGGTGCTCATCATGGACCGGTGCGAGGAGATGCTGCCGCAGTGGCTGCGCTTCGTGCGGGGCGTGGTGGACTCGGACGACCTGCCGCTGAACGTGTCGCGCGAGCTGCTGCAGGACTCGGCGGTGGTGAAGGCCATCCACAAGCACGTGACGAAGAAGACGTTGGACATGCTGGAGAAGCTGGCCAAGGACAAGCCGGAGGACTACCGGACGTTCTGGCAGGGCTTCGGCACGGTGCTGAAGGAGGGGCTGGCGGTCGACACGGAGTACCGCGAGAAGCTGGGAGCGCTGGTGCGCTACGAGAGCTCGCGAGAGGAAGGCCTGACGTCCCTGGCGGACTACGTGACGAGGATGAAGGAGGGCCAGGAGGCCATCTATTACATCTTCGGCGAGTCGAGGAAGGCGGTGGTGGGCTCGCCGCACCTGGAGGCGCTCAAGAAGCGCGGGTACGAAGTGCTGTACATGACGGACCCGGTGGACGAGTGGGCGGCGCAGGGGCTGAAGGAGTACCAGGGCAAGCCGCTGGTGTCGGCGATGCACGCGGACCTGAAGCTGAAGGAGACGGAGGAGGAGAAGCGCGAGAAGGAGCAGCGCGCCAAGGGGCTGGGGCCGCTGGCGGAGCGGATGAAGGAAGTGCTGAAGGAGCAGGTACGCGAGGTGCGGGTGTCGGACCGGCTGACGGACTCGCCGTGCTGCCTGGTGGTGCCGGAGGGAGGCTCGCACGCGTACGTGGAGCGGCTGCTGCGTGAGCGGGGCCGGGGCCTGCCGCGGACGAAGCGGATTCTGGAGGTGAACCCGTCGCACCCCATCATCGAGCACCTGAAGGCGCTCCAGGAGAAGGAGCCGGCTTCGGAGCAGGTGACGGAGTGGGTGGAGATGCTCTACGACCAGGCGCTGCTCACGGAGGGCAGCAGCGTGGAGGACCCCAACCGCTTCGCGAGGCGGATGACGGCGCTGATGACGCAGCTGGCGGCGCTGAAGGTACCGCCCGCGGGCGCGGTGGCCTCGGGGCCCGAGACGCCCACGTCGGACGCGAAGCCCACGGAAGGAAGCGCGGTGGCCGCCGGCCCCGAGACGCCGCTGCCGAGGAACTGAGCAGCGGGACCACATGAAAAAAGGGGCGAGGCCAACAAGCCTCGCCCCTTTTCTACATCTGAGATAGGGCCCGCTGACTACGGCAGCAGCACGCGGAGGCCCACACCACCGGGCCCGACGCTGAGCGAAGCAGTGCCCGGCGTCTTGGTCTCCGAAGGCTTGTCGCTGAACCACAGGTAGGCACCGGCTCCGACGAGGACGGCCCCCACACCCGCGCTCACACCCGCCAGCGTGCGGTTGCGGTTGATGTCGTCACGGAGGCCAGCCACCTCCGCGGCGCGGCTGGGAGGCGGGGCCGCACCATTCTGGTACTCCGCATCGAGCTTGTCGTAGGCATTGCCCGCCTGGATGGCGAACACGACCGCCAGCACCCCAGCAGCGAGCCCAACCCCCCCCGCGGCATAGGCCACCGGCGTCTTCCAGGTGCGCGACTCCGCCGACTTCTGCGTCTCCGTCACGGAAGGCACCAAGTCAGGCTTCGCCGTGGGCCCGGTGGTGACCGCCCCTTGCGTGCCGGATCCGGACGCGCTGGAGCCCACGTCCCCCGAACCCTGGGGCTGCTGCGCGGCAGGAGGCGCGGGCTCGACCTTCGCAATGGGCGCATCGGAAGTCGCGGGCGTCACGGGCGGCGCCTGGGGAGCGGGGACGAGTTGCTTGCGCAGCTCCCCAACCGTGGTCTGAACGAGGTCCTGCACGGACTGGCCGGCCTTGGGGCTCTGGGGAGCGATGTCCTTCTTGTCCAGCTTCTGCCCCTTGGGGTCAACGGCGATGCCGCTGAAGCCCACCTTGTTGCCCTGCTGGAGGGTGAGGGTCACGAGGACCGAGCGGCTGGCCTGATTGTCCTTGGCCAGGCGGCCGAGGCAGCTCGTCAGCTCATTGGCATTCTTGCTGCGAGCGCACGAGCCCTCGGTCGCCTTCAGGCCTTCACCGGCGCTCATCGCCTGGGTGCACACCTCCTGAAGCTTCTTGGCTGTGCTGGCGGCGCCGCCTTTGACGACGCAGGGATGGATCGCAACAGACTCCGACTGACCCCAGGCCAGGGGTGCGAACAAGAGGGTGATGGCGAGCAGGTGTGGAGGCCGCATGCGGGAGGAGCGGTTCACGGAGGGACCCTCGTGAAGGCTTGGGGCGAAGTTGACGCCGGAGTGAAGACCGGATTGACGGATGGTGGCTGCGTAGACCGAGCGTACCATGCTATCCCCACCTCTCGTCCGTCAAAGGGTTTGGAGGTCACCGTGAGGCTGCGCAAGGTCTTTGGAGCGCTGGTGGTGCTGGGAGCGCTCGGGGGTTGCAGCAAGATTCCAGGCAGTTGCGAGCAGGATTCGGACTGCGGCCTGAATCAGTTCTGCCATTCCCAAGAAAATCAGTGCTTCGATTCCCGCTATACGGGATTGAGCATCGAGATACCTGTCGAGCACACCGTGGTGGGAGCAGGACCGGTGACGGTGCGGGCCCACTTGGAAGTGAATCCCGTGGCGCGCCCCGTCTATCCCTCGCAACTGAGCTTCACGGCGAAGCGGGTGAGCGATGGGACCACGACGGAGCTGACCCAGCAGAGCGCGGAGAATGGCACGTACACCGCCGTGTGGACGCCCCCCACCGAGGAAGGCGAGTACATCCTCCAGGCGACCTCCCCCGAGGCAGCTGGACTGAGCGCCTCGGTGCAGGTGACGGTGGATCGCACGGCGCCGTCGCTGGTGGTGCAGGTTCCCGGAGCGCAGTCCACGGTTCCCGCTGATGGCTTCTCCTATACGGATCCGAAGGCCACCACCCCGGCATGGCGCAGGGACCAGACCGTGACCGTCCGGGTGGAGTCGGACTCAAAGGACCTGGATCCGGCGAGCGTGCATGTAGTGGTGCGGGGCTACAAGGGCGGAACGGACGTGACGGACCTGGCGCTCACGCCGGTGACGCCATGCACCAAGACCTACTGCGGCACCGTGGAGGTGCCGCTGTGGCGGCCAGGGCTGCCGGACTTCCGCGGCAACTTCCTGATCGAGGTGACGGCAAACGATGTCGTGGGCAACGTGCGCCAGAGCAGCACCCCCATCCCCGTGACACGGTGGAAGTGGGCTTTCGACGGCGCGTCCGGCGCCATCCGGGTCACTCCCGCCATCGGAGACAAGGGGACCATCTACTTCGGCACCAGCGACGCCAACGGCAAGGTCTTCGCCCTCGAGCCCAACGGGACGAAGAAGTGGGAGAAGCAGCTGGGCTCTGTGCTCGGCAGCCCGACCGTGGGCAAGAATCCCGATGGAACCGATCGCCTCTACGTGGCGCCCGGCTCCGGCACGCTCGCGACCGTCTACGCCCTGGATGCCAATGGCACGACCCTGGCGATCTGCCCGGTCCCAGGCGCTCAAGCGGGAATCGTGACCTCAGCCCTTGCCATCACCCATCAGTACCTCAAGTCGCAGAACGCCACCTTCGAGACCGCCATCTCCAGCCACAACCCGGATGATGGTGCGTTCCTCTTCTTCCGGCCTGATCTCCCCTCCACCAGCCCCATCCAATGCACGGGCCGTGGCAATCCGTTCACGGAACCGCAAGGGGCGAGCATCGTCATCCAGGGCAACGACTACTTCTTCTCGGCGCCAAGGAGTACAAATCCAACGGCCTGGAACTACAGGTTCAACCCTGAGCTCGAAACCTTTGAGCTCCCCCAGACCTACGATTACCTCAGCATGGGGGCGCCGCTCACGGGAATGGGCCTGGCGGAGGGGGGGACCCTCGTGGCGGCTGGAGGACTCCGCTCGTCGACTGGGACGGTGCGGGGGGGGATCCTGGCCATGTATCAAGTGCCTTCTACGGGCTCCTCCTACAAGTGGCAGTTCCCGAGCGACCCCACGGGCTCGGAGCCAGTGCGTAACATGGTCATCGGAGCAGGCAACGTCGTGATCTTCGGCCGCGACCTCCCGGAAGGGGCCGCGGAGCTGACGGCGATCAACCTGATGGCCCCCTCGGATGAAGCTGCGGTCCGGGCCACCGCTCCGAACGCGGGCAGCTTCCCTGGCGCTCCGGTCCTGGGCGCATCCAGTACCCTCTATGCTGCCTCCTTCACCGGCCCCGAGGCCGGCCTGGGCGAGGTGTCGGCGTGGAGCGCGAGCGACCTGAAGTTGCGCTGGAAGCTCAGCGACAGCGTCGGTCCTGCGGAGGCCTCGCCCTCGCTGGACTGCACCCGCGCGACGGATGGGACCCCCGCTTCAGCGTCCCATGGCGTGCTCTATGTGCCCTCCCTCGACGGCCGGCTGTACGCATTCGTCGTCGACAGCCCGGGCCTGGACACGAGTGCTCCGTGGCCCAAGTACCAGCACGACGCACGCAACACCGGCAACCCCGAGACCCCCATCACCAACTGCCGGTGAGGTCAAGTCTCCCTCCGATGCTCGCGGCCGCCTGAGCCTGGCCTCGGGGCAGGTGCATCCCAAGGGTGCATCTGCCCCGGCCCGGAGCCAGACGCGCTCCCCTGGACAAGCCGCTCCACCACGTCCCTCGTGAACCCGATAGCGATCCTGAGGTAGCCTGCACCGTGCGGATCCGCCCCGGGGGGGCCACGCAGGCCGAGCAAGGGAACACATGCGGCGCACCACCTCAGCCCGCAGTGGGGGCACAGGAGATCGGAAATCATGAGACGCGCATACACACGGGCACTGCTGGCACTGGTGCTCCTCGTCGCGGGCCCCACCCTGGCCGAGCCCGATTCGTTCTACCTGGGAGATGGGACGGACGGCGATGTGGAGGTCAAGGATGCGAGCAACGTGCTCATCAACTCCTACGCCTACGTCACGCAACCGCTCGCGCCGGGGGATCTGCAGATTTCCATCGCCGGTGTGGAGAAGGGCCCGCGAGCCACGGACGCCGACGCCTTCAAGGCGGATGACCTGGTGATGGTCCTGCAGACGACCGGCATCATTCCCGCCGCCACGACCGGACAGACCAGTCCGGTCGACCTCGGTGCGTCCGACGTCGGGCGGTGGGAGTTTGCCCGCATCAAGAGTGTGACAGGCTCCACCCTGACGCTCACCGCGCCGCTCATCCACACGTATGCGGCCACTGTGACCCAGGTGATCCGCGTCCCGGAGTACACGAACTTCAAGGTGAAGAACAGCGGCGACAGCATCAAAGCCAAGGCGTGGGATGGGCGCTCAGGCGGAATCGTCGCGCTGCTGGCCCAGGGGACCGTCACCGTCAATGGGCAGATCCTCGCCAATGGGATGGGCTTTCTGGGCGGCAAGTACGTCAAGGATCCGATCACCGCCAGTACCTTGTGCCTCCTGCAATCGGGTCTCACCCCCTCCTACGCCCAGAAGGGCGAAGGGGTGGACAGCACGCGCTACAGCTACAGCTCCGACACGTCCACGTACGATGACAATGAGGGAGCCGGCTACGGCAACTTCGCCAATGGAGGAGGAGGCGGCGTTTGTGACCGCTCGGGAGGAGGCGGCGGAGCGAACGCGGGCAGAGGTGGCAACGGAGGCTCCACTGCCGAAGCGACGCGAAGGGACGTAGGTGGGCGGGGAGGAGCCCCCCTTGTCTACTCCGTGCTCGAGCGCCTCACGTTGGGCGGTGGCGGAGGAAGCGGTCACGGGAAGCTGGACAACGCCCCCACCCATTCCAATGGTGGAACGGGGGGAGGCATCATCTTCATCCGGGCAAACAACCTGAGCTTGAGCCACACTTCGGCCCTCGACGCCTCTGGAGCGGTCGGTGAGCATGGTGGCAACAAGGTTTCCACCCCTGGCCCGGCGGATGCTGGCGGAGGAGGAGGCGCAGGTGGCACCATCCTCCTGCGGTTGAGCGGTACGCTCGACTGCAACAACCAAGCTACCCCCATCTTCGCCAAGGGCGGAGGCGGCGGTGATATCGACAGCAGTTCAGCATCACCCAGGCCAGGGGGAGGCGGTGGTGGCGGTGGCGGTCGCCTGCTGTATCAGGCGAACGCGATAACGCAATGTGCGAACCTGGCGGTGCCCGCAGCGGGAGCGGGCCTTGCCCTGGGCGGGGATGGAGATCCCGGAATCCTCAGCGCCAGCGTCGGGAGCACGTACGCGTTCACCGAGCTGACCGCCGTGCCGACGGTGAGCAGCCCGACGGGAACCATCTCGAACAGGACCCCCGTCATCAGCGGCACCGCGCCCACGGGCAAGCAGGTCGTCATCTACCTGAATGGAGTCGAGGTGGGACGCACCTATGCCGCTTCCAGCAGCTTCTCCTTCCAGGTGACGCAGAGCCTCGCCGATGCCACGTACAAGGCGACAGCGGCCATCACCGAGCAGGGCGTCTACAGCAAGCAGAGCCCGCCCATGACATTCACCGTGGACAAGACGGCCCCCGTGCCGCCCGTGCTGAAGACGTTGGGAAAAAGAAGCAGGGTGGCGAGCGACGGCATGATGATCGGTGGGCAG
Source organism: Vitiosangium sp. GDMCC 1.1324 (assembly GCF_003044305.1). Lineage (GTDB taxonomy): Bacteria > Myxococcota > Myxococcia > Myxococcales > Myxococcaceae > Archangium. The sequence continues at coordinate 195,388 of NZ_PZOX01000003.1, forward strand.
CTCGACCTGACGTCCAACACCCTCGCCATCACCGGGATCGCGGAGCCCGGCAGCCGCGTCACGGTGAGTCAGTCCGGATGCAGCACCACGTCCAACACAGCCACCGCGGATGCGTCGACGGGAAATTGGAACCTGAACCTCACCGAGCCCACGAGCACCGAGGCCACGTGCAGCCTGGAGGTGACGGCGGAGGACACGGCCACCCCGCGCAACATGAGCCAGAAGACCACGTTGAGCTTCAGCCTGGATACCAAGGCTCCCTCGGCGCCCTCCGGGATAACCGTGGCCGGGCAGGCCACGACCTCGTCCGTGCTCATCAACACGCGCTGGCCGATGTTCGCGGGGAACGCGGATACCGGGAACGAGGTGGAGCTCACCTTGTCGTGGACCGACGCGAGTTCGACCTCTCAGAGCAGGGTATTCAAGACGACCGCAAGTGGCTCTCCGGGTGCATGGAGCATCGCCGCGCCCGAGGCCCTGGGAGATTTCGCCTACACCCTCGCGGCGAAGGCACGCGACCCCGCGGGCAACGAGACGTCCATTGGCACCAACCCGACCTTCACGGTGGATACGCAGGCCCCCGCGAAGCCGGAAATCAAGACGTTGGGAACGCCAGCACGGACGGCAACCGCGGGCATGCTCATCGGCCCGCCGGATCTGAAGACCGGCTCCCTGCTCACCGTCAGTGGCAAGGCGGTCGCGGGAACCACCGTCAAAGTGGTGCAGGCCGGCTCGTCCAGCTCTCCGCAGACGACCACCGCCAATGGGACGGGCGATTGGAGCGTGGACCTCGCACAGCCGCTGGACACGGCGACCGAATACACGCTGCAGGTGACCGCGGAGGATGCGGCCCACAACGTGAGCGAGCCAGGCATCCTGGGGTTCAAGCTGGACACCAAGAAACCAATGGCCCCCTTCGTGACGACGGTAGCGAATCAGACCCCCGTGGGGCCCACGAGCACCTGTACTGCCACCTCCCTGCCCTACGTCACAACCGGACTGCCCTTGATCCAGGGGACGGGCGAAGCCAGAGGCCGCATCGAAGTCACCCTGACTGCGGCTTCGACGTACAACCTCCCGCCGACTGTGGTCAGTGGCCTGCCGGAAAGCTCGGGAAGCTGGAGCGTCTCGCCCACCAGCACGATCTCGGATGCCAACGTCTACACCTTGAGCGTGACGGTGACGGATGAGGCTGGCAACAAGAGCCTGGCCTCCACCTATTGCTTCGCCGTAGATGCGAGCCCGCCCGGAAAGCCGACGGCCATCACTTTCGGTTCGACATTGGCCGTCAATGGGATGCGCATCGGCCGCGCCGGTATGACAGCCGTGTCCGATACGGATCCAGCCCATCCGACGGGCACGCTCAGCATCAGCGGCAGTGCCGAGACGAACAGCACGATGAGCTTGAAGCTGATCCCCCTGAGCGCCGCGGTCTCCATGCCGCCAGAGCAGACGCCAGGGGCGCCTTCTGGCTCCTGGAGCAGCAGCTGGCCGGGACTGCCGAGCGGCTCCTACGCGCTGGAGGCCCGGGCGAAGGATGCGGTCGGCAACCTTGGTCCTCCAGAGACCATCTTCTTCGAGCTGGATTTGATCCGCCCCACGGTCACCATCACCGGACGTCCGAACAATGGCAGCATCACCACCTCCAAGGATGCGTTCTTTGGCTTCGAGCCTTCCAAGAAGGTGGTGTCCTACCGGTGCAACATCAACGGCGTTGCCCAGACTCCGTGTGACAACCCCCTTTTCTACACGGTGACGGAAGAGACGGGAGCCTACACGCTGGAGGTATGGGCCACGGACCTGGCCGGCAACGAGACACTCGTAACGGCACCCGCCCAATGGACGTGGAGGGTGGATAGCAACCAACCCACCGTCCTCATCCTGAATGTGGGCAGCGTGGGGGGCATCCCCGCCTCGGGAAGTGCCACGAATTCGACTGCGATCGAGTTCAGACTCCAGGCGAACAAGCCGGGCCTCCGGATCGACTGTAAGCGGGATGCCGATGCCTGGGAGCAACCCTGCCAGTGCAACGAGCTCATCACGGATGCAGCGGGCGATATCTGCGTCAGGCGCTATGCGGGGCTCGCGGATAACACCCACATCCTTCTCGCAAAGGCCTACTCTGCTGAGACAGGTGCCGAGACACCTGAGTACGCCTGGAGAAAATATGAGTGGGAGGTGGACACCAAGGAACCCAACACGTTCGTGACGAGCCAACCTGATGCCTGGAAGTCCGTCAACTTCGTGCGGGTGGATTACACCACACCGACCGAGGCGCGGAAGGCCACCTTCCAGTGCGATCTGAACGGCGAGGTGTTCCCGTGCCCCAGCCCGATGGTGAAGTCGGATCTCCCAGACGGACCCTACACGCTCCGCATCACGGCCACGGATGCGGCGGGGAACGTGGAGGAGGAGCCCGCGGAAGTCTCCTGGACGGTGGACACGACGGCTCCGGAAGCGCCTGTCGTCCAGTTGCCCACCCAGGGGGCGCGTTACAAAGATCTAGCGTTGAGAGGGACAGCGGCCGGGGAGCGCTTGAGCACGATTTCCGTCTACCTCGATGACCATGAGAAGACACCCATTGGAACAGTGGTTGTCACTGACAATGACAATGGGGACTGGCAGCTCATCATCGAGGCCGCGCAGAAGCCACCGGATGGGCCCCACTTCATCCGTGTCAGGACCACAGATAGGGCTGGCAATACGGGCGTGATGTCAGAACCCGTCCAATTCATCATGGATAATGAGCCACCCGCTGTGCAGATCGAGGGGCCCGACAAGAACTCGGCGAGCAACTCCGCCGCGTTCCGCTTCACCGCTAACGAGGAGGGGGTCACCTTCCAGTGCAAGCTGGATCTCAACGACCTCACGGATTGCGGTGCGGAGGTGTCGTTCTCCAACCTGGAGGAAGGGCCGCATACGCTCAACGTCTATGCGGTAGACTCGGCAGGCAACAAGCGGGAGACCAGTTACAGCTGGAGCGTCTACCTGGGCCGTGACATCCGTGCCGAGGGCGGAGGCTTGGGTTGTTCAGCAACATCGGCAGCGCCCTCGATGCTGTGGCTCCTGGGACTCCTGGGGCTCCTGCTCGCCTCCCAGCACCGCGGTAGCAGACAGTGACGCAGCGGCTGGCGGAGTGGAGGGGCATGACCCCTCTGCCCACCATCCGCTCTGTGCGCCCCCTCTTCAGTGAGCGGCGAGGTCTCGTATGCTGGCGAGCCTCCCGCTCCAGAAGAGCGATTCCTTGTCTTCATGTGGCTGGATGTGGCGAGCGGGCACCATCGCGATGACCGCATCCACGTCGAGAGCAGCCTGCGAGCCACTCAAGGGCTGACGGGACGAAGAAGGCACCAGGAAACGACTGCCGACGGATGGGCGTTGATGCGCCGCCCCAAGCAAACGGATGCCCTGAAAGAAGCGCGAAGAACCGCTACGCCGCCATTCCGAAGCCAACCGCCACGACCCCGTACGACCTGGGGAGCACAGCTCATCCCCAGATCGTACGAGAGGAAAACCGGCCACTCGCCTACTTCCGAGGAGCCGCCGAGCTCTCGTCGCCGTCGCGGATGATCATGAAATCCACGCGACGGTTGTTCTCGCGACCAATCGACGTCGCGTTGCTGTCGACGGGCTTGTCCGGACCGTAGCCCCGGGCATCCAGCCGCTCGGCGGCCACGCCCTTGTCGATGAGGTAGCGCCGCACCACCTCGGCACGCTGCTGAGAGAGCTGACGGTTCTGTTCCGCGAATCCCCGGTCATCCGTGTGCGCGCCCACCACGACGCGCGGAAGCTCCGGGTGCTCGCGCAGCACCTTGGCCACCCAGTCCAACACCACGAAGGAGCGCTGCTGGATGCGGGCCTGCGACGCCTCGAAGAACACTTTGCCACGCAGCTCGAGCTGCCGAGGCTTGATGACCACCTGCGGTACCTCATGCTCCGGACAACCCAGGTTGCTTTGCGGACCTGACTCATGAACGCAGGTGTCCTCCCGGTTGGGCACTCCGTCCTTGTCCGTGTCCTCCTCCGGGCAACCCTGGCGCTCAGGCGGACCGGGCTCATCCGGGCACGCATCATCATCGTTGTGGATACCGTCCTTGTCCCGATCCGGCGCGGGGCAGCCCCGGTTCTCCGCAGGACCGGCCTCGGCCACACAAGCATCGTCCTCGTCCGCGACACCGTCATTATCCTGATCGCGCACCGGGCAGCCCTGCCGCGCGGCGTCGCCGCGCTCCGTCGGACAAGCATCCAGCGAGTCCTCAATACCATCACTGTCCGTGTCTGTCCGTGAGCAGCCAGCACGCGCGGGATCGCCCGCCACCAGCGGGCACTTGTCATCGAGGTTGCGCACGCCGTCGCCGTCATCGTCCTTCTCCGGGCACTCCTCCGGCGAGAGCGACAGCCCCATATCGCACCTGACGGAGGACTCCTTAGGACCTCGCCGCGGCGTCACGTCTCCGAACGAGCCTCCCGCGAGAACCCGGAACAGCGGCGTCCCGGGAGTCTTGCCCATCCCAACGCCCGCCAGCGCGAACACCTCCAGGGACGGGTTCACCAGGTAGCGCACCCCCGGCAGCACCTCCACCGAGCCCGGCTGCTGAGAGAGAGGCACCATGCCCCGGACATTGAACTCCCACCGCATCCGGCGCCCCGTCGTCACCAGTGCCGCCCCGATGCGCAGCTCGTTACCCAGCTCGTCTAGAATCTCGGAGTTGACATCGGTGACGCGCCCCCCTGGGCGCACCATCAATCCCGCATCCAACGCCGCTCGAAAGAAACCAAACCGTCGGCCCACCATCACCCTCGGCGAGACACGTAACCCGGCATCTCGCGCGTACGCATCCATGCTGCCCACCGGAAGCCCGACGTCGCCCCCCACCGCCAGATCGACTCCACCTTGCTCGTCCTGCGTGAGCAGACCCAGGCGCAACCCCACCGTGGGCGTCCCCAGCACGAAGGACTTCGGGCTCTCCGGATTCGGGGCGCTCGGTCCCAATTGCTGCAACAGCACCAACGGCAGCTGTCCCTCCACCTGCAACCAGTTCGTCAGGGAATAGGCAGCCGACACGTGCATCGTGCTCCGTCCCCCCACGACTGCGGTGGCCTTCCCCTCCCGGAACAACATCAAGGGCCGGTGCGAGTAGTGGGCCACTGCAGAGGTGCGGAACTGCCCGGCCTGTAGCAGCTCCCCCATCCCCACGATGAGCGAGCCTTCGGCACCGGGATTCAGCTCCAAACGCTCCAGCTCGAACAACTTGAGTGGGGTTGTCTGTGCGAAGGCCGCCATCCCAGGCAACAACAGCAATAGCACCAGTCCGCCAGGCGCGAGCATCCTTCGTCCCATGGCTCCCCCGCTTCGGGTGTCTCGCGGCGCAGCATCAGCGCGCCACGGTGTAGATCTGCCAGTCAGCAAGCCGCCGCACTCTAGCAGCGATCCCCCTGGAATTGCGCCCTGGCTCCATCCGCTTCGTGGAGGCACTCGCTTCGAGCGCGCCAACACATCCGTACGTATTGCTACATGCCTGCCCCCGCCACTCGTGAACCCGCTCCGCTCCAAGTAAGCAGGGGTGGTGGGCTTGCGACCTTTCTCACACTCTGGCAGGTTTCATGCCGTTCGTTGGACCGGTTGAGGGGGGAATCACCGCACGTGAGAAGAGGACTCGTGAAGGCACAGCCACACGCATGCCCCGAGGTGTGCGTCCGTTCCGGTAGTCGAGGCAAAGGGGTTCTGCTCACGCTCCTGCTCGCGGCCACCGCCGGCAGCTCGTGCGCGAAGCGCGTGGCTCCCACCCCGTGCGAGACCCCTCCCCCCATGCAGGTCCTCCTGGACGTCTCCGACCAGGTGAATCCTGATCCACGCGGGCGCTCGCTCCCCACGGTGGTGCAGGTCATCCAGCTCAAGGACAGCGCCAAGCTCGAGCGCGCGGGCTTCCGCGACCTCTGGGGCCGCCCCAAGGAGTACCTCGGAGAGGATCTCCTCCAGGTCGCCGAGTTCACCGTCGCTCCGGGCCAGAAGCTCAAGCGGTGGATCCAACGTGACCCGAAGGCACGCTTCATCCTGACCATGGGCCACTTCCGCCAGCCGCTCGGCTACTCGTGGCGCACCGTCATGGCGCTCGATCCCGTTCCCGAGCCCTTCTGTGTCGAACGGCCCGCGGGAGACCAGGGCGACCCCAAGCCCGGTGACGTGCAGTTGCGCTACCGGCTCCAGGGCTATCAGATCGACATGCTTCGCCCCCAGGCCACGCTGACGCAGCCGGCTCCCGCCGGCCCGTCCGTGCCCGAGGAGCCATCCCATCCCAAGAGGAGTGCATGAAGAACGCGCAACGCGTCGTCTGGTCGGAGGGGATGTTCATGAGTCCCCACCACATGCAGCAGCTCGACCTCTATCACGAGAACCTGCTGGATCTCCGGCTGGCAGCGGTGGAGCCATACCCGTGGGGCGCCGTCTCCGTGGAGTTCGACATGGAGGCACTGCGCGCCGGCCGCGTGCAGCTGCGCCACTTCAACGGAATCCTCCCCGACGGGTTGCCCGTCTCCTTCCAGAGTGGTGATCCGGAGGCCCCGCCGGCCCGTCCCACCGAGGGATTCTTCCCGCCGGCCCAGCAGGTGCTGGACGTCTACCTCGGCGTCCCGCGCGAGCGAAGCGGCGTGGAGAGCTACGGAGGCGGAGAGCGGGTCGGCGGCAATCCCCGCTTCACTCCGACCAACCGGCCGGTGAACGACCTGACCGCGTCCACCTCCATCGTCCCGGTGGCCTTCGCGCAGCGCAACGTCAAGCTGCTCTTCGGCACCGAGCCGCGCGAGGACTACGACGCCATCAAGATCGCCGAGCTGTCGAGGGATCGCTCCGGCAGCCTGACACTCGTCGAGAACTACATCCCGCCCGCGCTGCGCATCGACGCCTCGCCCTTCATCATGAGCGAGCTGCGCAACCTGCTGCGGCTCATCGTGGCCAAGCAGCGCCAGCTGGCCTCGCGGCGCCGGCACCGGGACGCATCCTCGCTCGAGTTCACCGCCTCGGATGTGACGCTCTTCCTGGAGCTCAGCGCCCTCAACGGCGTCATCCCGCTGCTGCAGCACGCCATCGACGCGGGCAACATGCGGCCGCACGCGCTCTACCTGGCGCTCAGCCAGTGCGCGGGACAGCTGTGCACCTTCGTGGCGGACGCGGACCCCACCACGCTGCCGCCCTTCCAGTTCATCCAGCTGCGTGCCACCTTCGAGGAGCTGTTCCGCCGCCTCCAGGCGCTGCTGCGCTCCGTGGCGCTCGAGCAGTGCCTCACGGTGCAGATGCAGTCCGGCGAGGACCGGCTCTACCGCGGCAAGCTCGAGGACGAGCGGCTGGAGCGCTGCGGCCAGTTCTTCCTCTCCGTGCGCAGCGAGCTGCCGGAGCGCACCGTGGCCGAGCAGCTGCCCAAGCTCGCCAAGTTGGCCAGCTGGGGCGACATCCAGAACCTGGTGCAGGCCGCCTCGCCCGGCGTCCCCATCCAGGTCAACTACCGCCCCCCGCCCGAGGTGCCCATCCAGCCAGGGGTCCTCTACTTCTCGCTCTTCACCTCGGACGGCTACTGGAAGAACGCGATGCGGGACAGGACGCTCGCGCTCTACCTGCCGCACCCCTTCGACGCCGCACAGACGACGGTGGAGCTGCTCGCCGTCCCCACCGCCAGCCGCTGACGACCGAACGCCATGCAACGAGTCACCGAAGCCACCAAGGATTGCTTCGATGCGGCCATCCGCATTCGCAACTCGGATGCCGCCACGGTCCCACCACCCGAAGTGTTGCATCACCGTCTGCGCGGTGTCGTGGACGAGATGTTGCGGCGCGCGGCCGTCCTGGGCTACAGCCACCAGGACGCCCAGGACATGGCCTATGCACTCGTCGCCCTGCTCGACGAGGTCGCGCTCACCCGGCCCGAGCCCTACCGCTCGTTCTGGATGACCAACCTGCTGCAGCTCCAGTACTTCAACGAGAACGTCGCCGGTGACGGCTTCTTCCACCGCCTGCAGGCCATCCGGAAGGATCCACACCGCGCCGAGGTGTTGCAAGTCTACTACCTGTGCATGCTCTTCGGCTTCCAGGGCCGCTACCGCATCCGCGGTGGCGAGCTGGAGTTGATGACGCTCATCGACTCCGTCCAGAAGGACCTCGAGCGCGCCAAGCCCTTCGACTTCGACGTGCTGTCTCCCCACGGTGAGCGGCCCACCGAGTCGATGCTCGCGGGCAAGCGCAGGATATCTCCGATGCTCATCTCCCTCGGGGCGCTGGCGCTCGCCGTGCTCGTCTATGGCGGGCTGATGCTCAGCCTGAACGGCACCGTCGACACCTTCGTGAACGAAATCAAGCTCCACATGGCCACCAACGCAGGAGAGGCGCGATGATCTGGGCCATCGTCATCACGTTCCTGGCGGGGCTGGCGTGGGGTGCCATCAACATGCTCGGGGCTCCGCCGATCCTCACGGGGCTCATCTCCGCCGGCGTGCTGCTGCTGTTCGCGCTCGGCAAGTGGATCGTCGGGAAGATCAAGTCGCGCAAGGCGGCCAAGAAGCTCGAGGGCGCGCTGGAGGCGCAGGCCGAAGAGCAAATCAAGACGGTCCGGCCCGACCTGCAGCCGGAGATCAAGGCCATGCAGGCCGAGTTCTCCAAGGCAGTGGAGGCTCTCAAGACCTCCAAGCTGTCGCGGGGCCGCAAGGACGCCCTCGCGGTGCTGCCCTGGTACCTCATCGTCGGGCCTCCGGGCTCGGGCAAGAGCACCGCGCTGCGCAACTCGGGGCTGAAGTTCCCCTACCTCTCCGCCAAGGGCGGCGGCGTGCGGGGCGTGGGCGGCACGCGCAACTGCGACTGGTGGCTCACCAACGAGGCCGTCATCCTCGACACCGCCGGCCGCTACGTGAGCAGCGAGGACGACAAGCCCGAGTGGTTCGCATTCCTCGACACGCTGACGAAGTACCGCCCGAAGCGGCCCATCAACGGTCTCATCGTGGCGGTGAGCGTCAGCGAGCTGATGGGCGTGGATCCCCAGGTCGCTGGCGAGCTGGGGCAGAGCATCCGCGAGCGCCTGGATGAGATCACCTCGCGCCTGCGCACGCTGGTGCCCGTGTACCTGATGATCACCAAGTGTGATCTCCTCCCCGGCTTCACTGAGATGTATTCGGACCTGACGCGCTCCGAGCGCGGACAGATCTGGGGCTTCACCGTGCCCATGGGCGCCCAGGCGGAGGCCTCCACGGACCTGCTGCTGGAGCGCTTCGACGAGCTGGTGACGGTGCTGGAGCAGCGCACGGTGAAGCGGCTGGGCCAGGAGCGCCGGCTGGAGTCGCGCGAGAAGATCTACCAGTTCCCCCAGCGCTTCGACGAGCTGCGCAAGAACCTGGCCGAGTTCGTCCAGCCGCTCTTCCTGGACAACGTGTACCAGGACACGCCGGTGATGCGCGGGCTGTACTTCACCAGCGGCACCCAGGACATGAAGCCGCTGGAGCGGCTGGCGGGCGCCTCGGGAGAGCTCTTCGGAGACACGCGGCCGCAACCCGAGCCGAGCTCCGAGGGCCGCAGCTACTTCCTGTGGGACATCTTCACCAAGGTGATGTTCCAGGACCAGGAGATGGCCGCGCGCAGCTCCATCGAGGAGCAGCGCTACCGCCGGCGGCAGTTGATGCTCACGGCCACCTACTTCACCGCGGCGGCCCTCATGTTGGTGCTGCCCATCGTCTCCTACTTCCAGAACCGCGCGCTGGCGCGCGACGTGCGCGATGCCATCACCGCCGTGCAGCTGGATGCCCGGAACGACCTCGAACGCATCAAGGACCTGTCTCCACTGCAGACCCAGCTCCAGGAGCTGACGAAGCACAAGGCGGAGGGCCCTCCCTTCTGGCTGCGCTTCGGTCTGTATGAGGGTGACAGGCTCTTCCCGCTGGCACAATCCTTCTACAACACCGCTCTGCGCCGGGTGCTGCTCGGCAACCAGTACGAGCGCACCGAGCAAAACCTCGACATCTTCTCGAAGAACCAGGACTCGCCGGACTGGAAGCCTGGCTCCGATGACTACGCGAACCACTTCGATGCGCTGAAGATGTACCTGCTCATCACCTGGCCACACGCACAACGCGAGCCTGCGCTCGACGAGGTCCAGCAGGACTGGCTGGTGGATCAGATGGTGCGGCACTGGACGCACGTGAAGGGCATGAACGGAGAGGCCAACCTGCAGCAGGCCATCTCCCGCCACGCCCGCACCTACATCCAGATGCTGGCGGCGGATCCGGAGCAGCTCGCCTTCGCGCGAAACAACAACATCGTGCGCGCCGCGCGCCGGGCACTCAACCGGGTCCCCGTCACCACGCTGGAGCTGGATCGCATCGTCACCTCCGTGAGCCGCGAGTACCCGGACCAGACGCTGGACGACATCGTCGGCGCCGTGCCCGCCATGCGCGCCACCAAGCGCGTCCGGGGTGCCTTCACCAAGGTCGCGTGGGACCAGGTGGTGCGCTCGCGGATGGAGGATGCCTTCAAGAACAAGGAAGCCTGGGTGCTGGACCGGGACGCCAAGGAAGATGAGGAGAAGTCCCGCGCCGAGCTACGCACGCGCTACTACCAACAGTACATCCAGGAGTGGAAGGACTTCCTCCAGTCCATCACCGTCCGGCCTCCGGATGACGTGAACCAGATGCAGGAGCTGCTTGAGAGCCTCACACGTGGCAAACCGCCTGCCTTCGGAAAGCTGTTCCGGTCCCTCGCCTACAACGTGCAGCTCGTGCGCACCCCGAAGGAGGAGGAGAAGAGCACGGTCCGGAAGATGCTCGAGAAGGCCCTGCCGACGAAGGACAAGGAGGAGAAGAAGCAGCTCGTCGATCCGGACGCGGCCACGGGTGAATACACGCTCGGGCCCCGGGACGTGGAGAAGGAGTTCGCCACCCTCATCAAGTTCACCACCGAGGAGTCCCGCTCGGAGGACGGCGAGGAGAAGCTGACGTCGCTGGACTTCTACCAGGACCAGCTCGCGCTGGTGCTCAACTCCCTGCTGGGCGTGAAGGAAAAGCCCTCGGAATCCGGTGCCCTGCTCGAGAAGATCAAGACCACGCGCGAGAGCGTGGCCATGCTCGTCAAGAAGTACGAGAGCGGCGGCCCCATCCTGGAGAAGCTGCTGCTGCCGCCCTTCCAGGACATGCGCTCCATCGTGTTCGCCGGTGTGGCGCAGACCAAGAGCAGCGACTGGTGCGAGGCCGTCTCCAAGCCCTTCTCCCAGCTCATGGCCAACCGCTACCCGTTCGTGCGCGACTCGATGCAGGACGCGCCCCTGGCCGAGCTCTCGGAGTTCCTGCGGCCCTCGGGCGGCACGCTGCGCAAGTTCATCCAGCAGCACCTGGCCGACGAGGTCGTCACCTCCGGCCGCAAGTGGACGTTCGCCAACCTGAACACGCGCGACATGTACCGCGAGGACCTGCTCACCTTCCTGGAGAAGTCCAACAACCTGGCCGTCACCCTCTTCCCGGGAGACACGGTGGATCCGCTCGTGCGCTTCCAGGTGCGCGTGCGCGCGGGCACGTCTCCGGACACCTCGCCGTCGGAAATCTCCGGCATCACCCTGACGATCGACGGCGTCGACGAGCTGTACCGCAACGGCCCGGACAACGTCTGGAAGCCGATGAGCTGGCCCGGCCAGGCCGGAAAGCTGGGGGCGCACATCCACGTGGAGAATGCCTCCGGTGCCACCGCGGACATCGACGAGCCCGGCGAGTGGGGGCTGTTCCGTCTGCTCGAGCGCGTCAAGCGCATCGAGCCCAGCGGAGATGGCCGCTTCTTCACCGCCGTCTGGGAAATCGAAGACATGAACGGGGCGCTCGTCGCCATCGACTTCCGTCCCGAGCGCACCGCCAACCCGTTCTTCGGTCTGTCCGGCAACAACACCTCCCGGTTGCTGCAGATCTTCCGGGATCCGGGCCTGATGCCTCCGAACGGAATCGCTCGCACCGGCAAAGGCTGTATCGAGATGGTGAGCAACGCCAACGGAGCGCAGTGAGGATGACGCAGGCGCCCCACATCGGGCTGCTGGGCAAGGCTCCGCGTCACGCGGAGTTCGTCCGGCACAACGCGGCCAGCCCCCTGGGCCGGTACCTCTTCCGCTGGATGGAGGAGAGCGCCGGCCGGCTGCACGGGGCTCGGAGCGCGTTGCCCACGGCTCCCGCCCACTTCGTCTTCACCGCACCCGGCGAGAGCTCGGTGCTGGTGGGCGTGCTGGCGCCGAGCGCGGACAGTGTGGGGCGTGCCTTCCCGCTCGCCATCTTCCAGGAGATGCCCGCGGCGGACGTGGTCGGGCGCTACGCGCTGCTGCCGGAGATGTACCAACCCTTCTTCCGGGCCAGCATGGAGCTGCTGCGCGAGGCCGGCTCGCTCGAAGTCCCGAAGCTGCAGGAGCGCACGGCGAAGCTGCCCTCCGCGCGGCCCGGAGACCTCCGGGTGGCCGAGCGGCTCCGGGAGGCGCTTCTCTCCGAGAAGCGCTGTACGGAGCTGCTCCAGCACGTCAACGGCACCCATCCTCCCGAGGGGCGCTACTACGCACTGCACACCTTCCTCACCGCCTGCACAGGCGAGCGTCACCGAGAGCAAGGCTTGGCCAGCGTGATGCTGGACTGTCCCTATCCCTCGCACATGGGGCCCGTCACCTGGCTGGAGCTCGCCACGCGACTGCTGCGCTGGTCCACCCTCCCCCCGTCCTTCTTCTGGTCCGACGGGCCCCAACCCCGGCTCCTGCTGTGCCTGGGCGCCGCGCCCCCTACCCTCCTGCTGCACCTGGCTCAACCCACGCGCACGGGGACCTCCCTCTGGCCCCTGCGCACCGAGAAGCCCGCCGCAATGGCCCAGGCGAAGCAGTCGCTGTCCGCCTCGCAGCGCCAGGTCATCGATTCCTCCAACAGCACGCTCGAGCAACTCCTGCGTGCCCTCGCGCGATGAAGGAGCGCCCCTCATGACGCCCTCCACCGACAGCCTTCGCGAGCGCGCCAGCAAGTGGCTGGAGCCCATCTCCGACGGGGCCCCCGCCGGGGCCCCGTCCAAACACCACCCCCTCTACGAGAGCGTCACCCTGGAGGTGGCCAAGCTCGAGTCCCCCACGGGCGACGCCGTGCGCTGGGACGAGGTCGTCCGCGGCGCCGGGGAGCTGCTGCAGAAGTCCACCAAGGACCTGTGGCTGGCCTCCTACTTCGCCTACGCGCTGTACATGACCGAGGGTCTGCCCGGCGCCATCACCGGGGCAACGCTGCTGGCGGAGCTCACCGAGCGCTACTGGCAGGGCCTCTTCCCGGAGGCCTCTCGCCTGCGCAGCCGAGGGCTCGCACTGTCCTGGTACGTGGAGCGCATGAAGCACGTGCTGCCCACCGTGCAGGCAGAGAGCACCTCGCCCGCGGTGGTGGAGGCCTTGTCCTCCGCCGTGTCGAAGCTCGCCGAGGTGTCGCGCGAGCGTCTCGCTTCGCAGGGCCCGGCGCTCGGACCGCTCCTCACGAGCCTCGAGCGGCTGCGCGCGAACATGCCCAAGGAGGCCGCGCCTCCCACGCCCGCCGCTCCCACTCCCGCTCCGGCACCCGCCCAGCCCGCGCCTCCTCCGGCCACTTCCACTCCGGCTCCCTCCGCGGAGGCCCCGGCCAGCGCGAGTGCCAACCCCACTCCCGCCACGCCTCCGCCCCCACCCGCGCCCGCTGCGCCAGCTCCCGCGGCAGCGGCCTTGGCCGCACAGCTCCCCGCAGCGCCCACGGGAGAACTCACCAGCGCGGAGGCCGCCGCGGACTACCTGCGCAACATCGGCTCGTCGCTGGCGAGCGCCTCCAGCGTGTTGCGCCGGGCCAATCCCGCCGACCCGCTCGCCTACCGCCTGCTCCGCACCGGACTGTGGCTTCACATCTCACAGCCACCTTCCACCGGCGCCAATGGCAGGACATCCATCCCGCCCTTGCCCGCCCCGCTGCGCGCAAAACTGGAAACCCTGGCAACCCACTCCCGCTGGGCAGAGCTGCTCGATGAAGCCGAGTCCTCCATGGCGCAGTATCGCTTTGCGCTGGACCTGCAACGTTTCAGTGCTCATGCCCTGGCATCCAGTGGACCCACCCATGCGGCCGCACGTGAGGCTTTGCTGTTGGAGTTGAGCAGTCTGCTCAAGCGCATGCCCGCGGTGGTGGAGCTGGTGGCCGCGGATGGTTCGCCCCTCTCGGACGCGGCCACCAAGGAGTGGTTGCAGCGAGAGGTGCTCGCGAAGTCTCCCTCCGTGTCGCGGCCCATCGTCCCGGCGCCCCTGCCTCGCGAGCTCGAGACTCCCACGCAGGACACCGCCTCCGAGGGGGAGACGCTCGCCCAGCTCCAGGCCCGTCTCGCCTCGGCCACCACGGCCCGCGCGCGCTTCGTCGCGCGACTGCACATGGCTCGCATGTGTGCTCAATCAGGACAGCTCACCACGGCCCGCGCGCTCTATGAGGCACTCGATGCCGAATGCACCGCACAGTCTCTCGACACCTGGGAACCGGCGCTCGCCGCCGCCTGCCTCGAGGGATTCCTCACCTGCGTCACCGCCGGGAAAGATTCACCGGACGGTCTGGTAGGAGATTTCTGGATCCGTTATCGTCGTCTCGCCCAGCTCGATCCCGCTGCCGCCCTGCGCGTTCAACCCTGACACTCGGGCAGCATCCACGGACACGCTTCACTTGGCGACGAGCCCATGCACCACCCATCTCACGCAAGAGGAGAGAGCAGCAGATGAGCAAAGAAAGTTCCGTCGCCCCTACCGAGCGCGTCAACATCGTCTACAAGCCCGCCACGGGCAACATGCAGGAGCAGGTCGAGCTGCCCCTCAAGATGCTGATGATGGGTGACTTCACCGGCCGCGAGGATGGCCGTCCGCTGGAGGAGCGCGCGCCCATCAATGTCGACAAGATGAACTTCACCGAGGTGATGGCGCAGCAGAACCTCAAGGTGAGCCTCTCCGTGGATGACAAGCTCTCCGGCGAGCAGGGCGTCAGCCTGCCGGTGTCCCTGGAGTTCAAGAGCCTGGCGGACTTCGCTCCCGAGAGCATCGTCAACCAGGTGCCCGAGCTGAGGAAGCTCCTGGAGCTGCGCAGCGCGCTCAACGCGCTCAAGGGACCCCTGGGCAACGTCCCCGCCTTCCGCAAGAAGCTCCAGTCGATGCTCGCCGACGACGAGGGCCGCAAGCGCCTCATCGACGAGCTCGGTCTGAAGACCGATGGCAACGATTCCAAGAAGTAGTCCAGCCTCGAGAGCGTGACCCATGAGCACCCAGACCCAGACCCAGAATGCCGCGGGCGCGGCGGCCGTTTCGCCCTCCCTGCTCGATGAGATCCTCTCCGAGGCGAAGATCAAGCCCAAGGACGAGGGCTATGACGTCGCCCGCCGCGGCGTGGAAGCCTTCATCACCGAGATGCTGGCCCCTCACCGCTCCGAGGAGCGCGTGGACAAGGCCCTCGTCGACGCGATGATCGCGGAGATCGACCGGCGCCTGACCTCCCAGGTCAACGAAATCATGCACCACCAGGAGTTCCAGAAGCTGGAGTCCTCGTGGCGCTCGCTGAAGTTCCTCGTGGACCGGGTGGACTTCCGCGAGAACATCCGCGTGGAGATGCTCAACGTCTCCAAGGAGGACCTGCTCAAGGACTTCGAGGACTCGCCCGAGGTGGTGAAGAGCGGTCTGTACCGGCTCGTCTACTCCAACGAGTACGGCGTGTTCGGTGGCAAGCCCTACGGCCTGCTGCTGGGCAACTACGACTTCGGCCCGGGCCCGCAGGACATCGACCTTTTGCGCAAGTGCGCGTCGGTGGCGGCCATGGCGCACGCGCCCTTCATCGCCAACGCCAGCCCGGAGATGTTCGGCGAGCAGAACTTCCTCAACCTGCCCAATCTCAAGGACCTCAAGTCCCTGTTCGAGGGCCCGCAGTACGCCCGGTGGCACTCGTTCCGCGAGAGCGAGGACGCGCGCTACGTGGGCCTGTGCATGCCGCGCTTCCTGCTGCGCCTGCCCTACGGTGAGAAGACCATCCCCGTGAAGGCCTTCAACTTCAGCGAGGACGTGGTGGGCCAGCACGACCGCTACCTGTGGGGCCACGCCTCCACGGCGTTCGCTACCCGCGTGGCGGATTCGTTCGCCAAGTTCCGCTGGAGCCCGAACATCATCGGCCCGCAGTCCGGTGGCGCGGTGGAGATGCTGCCGCTGCACCAGTACGAGGCCATGGGCGAAATCCAGACCAAGGTCCCCACCGAGGTGATGCTCACCGAGCGCCGCGAGTACGAGCTGAGCGAGGAGGGCTTCATCGGCCTGGTGTTCCGCAAGGACGCCGACAACGCGGCTTTCTTCTCGGCCAACTCGGCCCAGAAGGCCAAGTTCTTCGGCAGCACGCCGGAGGGCAAGGCGGCGGAGACCAACTACCGCCTGGGTACGCAGCTGCCCTACATGTTCATCATGACGCGGCTGGCGCACTACGTGAAGGTGCTGCAGCGCGAGCAGATTGGCTCCTGGAAGGAGCGCTCGGACCTGGAGCGCGAGCTCAACCAGTGGATGAGCCAGTACATCGCGGACATGGATGACCCGGCGCCCGCCGTGCGCTCGCGCCGGCCGCTGCGCGCCGCCCGCGTGGCGGTTGAGGATGTGGAGGGTCAGCCCGGCTGGTATCGTTGCAGCCTGCAGGTTCGCCCGCACTTCAAGTACATGGGCGCGTCGTTCACGTTGTCCCTGGTGGGTAAGCTGGACAAGGAGTGAGCCCGTCGCACCCGTGACGCGTGGTTCCGCTGACTGCGGGCTCCATCAACCCCGGGCCTTGAAAGGGCCCGGTCTTCCGCGCCGTACGCGGCGCACACAACGAGGTGGCTTATGGCTGAGACAGTACACCTGTACCTCAAGGCGAACGGCACGGACATCAAGGGCGAGAGCACCCAGACGAGCCTGGGCCGCGCGGACTCCATCGAGTGCGTGTCCTTCGAGCACGAGGTCATCACCGCGCGCGAGTCCGGCTCCGGCCTGGCGACGGGCCGCCGTCAGTACCCGCCGATGCGCGTCGTGAAGCGCATCGACAAGGCCTCGCCGCTGCTGATGAAGGCGCTGTGTGAGAACCAGGTCATCGAGGCGACCTTCAAGTTCTTCCGCCCCAACCCGACCGGTGATGGCACCACCGAGCAGTTCTACACGATCGCCATCAAGAAGGGCCGCATCAACAGCATCAAGCAGCACGTGCCGGACAGCTTCGTGCCGACCAGCACCAACCTGCCGGCGATGGAGGAGATCACCTTCGTGTTCCACACGATTGACTGGACCATCACCAACGGCGGCGTGACGCACACCGACACCTGGGATACCCAGCGCTAGTCCGTTCTGCTCCCGGAGCGCCCGTGTGAAGCGCGGGCGCTCCGGAGCATCGCCCGCACGCCATGGCCGAACGAGGACTCCTGACACGTCTGGCCTCCAGCAGCCACGGCGCGCTCGCGCCCCGGGGCAACGCGGTGGCTTCCATCGCCGAGCACCTGCGGGTCATGCTCAACACCCGAAAGGGAGAGGCGGCCGCCGCCCCTGCCTTCGGCATCATGGATTTCAACGACATCATCCACCTCTTCCCGGCGGCCATCCCGAGGATGCAGCAGTCCATCCGCACGGCCATCCAGGAGTTCGAGCCGCGGCTGAAGAACGTGATGGTCCTGCACGCACCCGACGAGCAGGACCCGACCGCCCTGCGGTTCGAGATCATCGCGCAGCTCAACCTCAAGGACGCGCGCGGCACCGTCCGCTTCCATACCCAGCTGCAACCCGGCGGACGGGTGGACCTGTGGTGAAAGGGCGAGGATGTTCAGCAAGTACTACCTGAGCGAGCTCAGCTACCTCCGGGAGATGGGCCGGGCCTTCGGGCTGGCCAACCCGAGCGTCGCCGGCCTGTTGGTCGAGCGCGGCGCGGACCCGGACGTGGAGCGGCTGCTGGAGGGCTTCGCCTTCCTCACCGCGCGCATTCGCGAGCGCGTGGACGACGACGTCCCGGAGATGGTGCAGGGGCTCACCGAGCTGCTGCTGCCCCACTACCTGCGCCCGGTGCCGGCGTGCTCCATCGTGGAGTTCTCGCCCCAGATGCGAGCCCTGCGCGGCCGCTCGCGCATCTCCGCGGGCGCCGAGGTGGCCTCGACGCCGCTGGACGGCACCAGCTGCGTCTTCCGCACCACGCACGACGTGGATCTGCTGCCGCTCAGCCTGCAGGATGCCGTGCTGGACCGCTCGTCCGTGTCCTCGCCGGTGCTGCGGCTCTTCTTCCAGACGACGGAGCAGGGACGCGAGGAGCTGCAGAAGCCCCACGGCCTGCGCCTCTTCATCCACGGGGAGATGTCCGCCAGCGCGCTCATCCTGCTGTGGCTCTTGCGCTACTGCCGCCAGGTGCGCGTGCGCGGAACCACCAGCGGCAACGAGGTGGTGCTCGACCCGAAGAAGAGCATCCGCCCCGTGGGCTTCGATCGCCACTTCCGCCTGCTGCCCTGGCCCCGCGCCTTCGACGGCTACCGGCTGCTCCAGGAGTACTTCACCCTGCCGGAGAAGTTCCTCTTCTTCGAGGTGCACGGCCTGGAGATGGCCGCGTCCGCGCTCGAGGAGCGCTTCGAGATCTCCTTCCACCTGGAGCGCCCACCGCCCCTGGACGCGCGAATCACCCGGGAGATGTTCCGCCTGCACTGCGCCCCGGTCATCAACCTCTTCCGGGCCGCGGCCGACCCCCTCTTCCACCAGGCCCTGGATCGCGAGCACATGGTGCGCGCCGCGGAGCTGCAGCCCCAGCACGCGGAGGTGTACTCCGTAGACGCGGTGACGGGGCTCACCGCCGGACGCAGCGAGCGCCGCACCTACCGGCCCTTCCACGAGTTCGAGCACACCCTGGGCGAGGGCGCCGAGCCGGCCTTCTACCGTCTGCGGCGCATCCACTCGCCCGTGGATGATGGCATCGACACGTACCTCACCCTGGAGACGCCGCGAGACGTGGCGCCCACGCTCGGGACCGAGGAGGTGCTGTCCATCGACCTCACCTGCACCAACCGCTCGCTGCCCGCGCGGCTCCAGGTGGGAGACATCACCCAGTCCACTCCGGCCTCGCCCACCAACGCCAAATTCAAGAACATCACCCCGGTGAGCCGTCCGGCCCGCGCGCCCCTGGGCACGGAGCTCCACTGGCGGCTGCTCTCGCACCTGGCCATCAACCAGCACTCCATCGCGGACGGGGCCGCGCTGCGGCGCCTGCTGGACCTGTACAACTTCCAGGCGCTCGCGGACAACCTGGCCGCCCGCGCCAGCCGCCTGCGCATCAACGCCATCCGCAACGTGGAGACCAAGCCCCTCACGCGCTTCCTCGAGGGCTCTCCCGTGCGCGGCAACCAGACGCTGGTGGACCTCGAGGAGACGAACTTCATGGGAGTGGGGGATGCCTTCCTGTTCGGATGCATCCTCGATGAGTTGCTGGCCTCCCACGTCACCCTCAACTCCTTCAACGAGCTGGCCATCCGGCTCCAGCCCTCGCAGACCGAGTTCGCATGGCTCCCGAGGAACGGCATTCAGAAGCTCTTGTAGAGGCCTCCCGCCACCTGGCTGAGCGGGCTCCCTACCTGGGCTTCTTCCAGCTCGTGGCCTTCCTCGAGCGGCTGACAGCCGAGGCGGTACGCGTGGGAGGCGTCGGCCCGGTGAATGAGGAGATGGTCCGCTTCCGGCACGACCCTTCGCTGGGCTTCTCCTCGGGAGACGTCAGCGAGGTGAAGCTGCGCAAGGTGCCGGTGCGCGCCGAGGAGCCGTACAGCCGGCGTCCCCTCTTCGAGGTCGTCACCCACTTCCTCGGGCTCACCGGTTCGGTGAGCCCGCTGCCCATGTACATCGCCGAGGAAGTCGCCCAGGAGGACCCGGACCAGGCCGTCCGCCGGGAGTTCCTGGACCTCTTCCACCACCGGCTGCTGTCGCTGCTCTACCGCATCGAGTCCAAGTACCGCATCACCAGCGAGTCCAACTCCCAGAACACCGACCAGTGGTCGCGCCGGCTGCTGGCGCTCGCCGGCTTCGACACGTACGAGGGTGAGCGCACCAGCAAGCTGCCCATGCGGCGGCTGCTGCGCATCGTCCCGCTGCTGGACTCGCGCGCTCGCACCGCCGACAAGCTGGAGGCGGCCCTGGAGGACGTGCTCGGCCAGGAGTTGCAGGGCGCCCGGGTGCGCGTGGAGCAGTTCGTGGGCCGCTGGGTGGACATCGATGCCCGGCTGCAGCTCGGCCGCAACAACCACATCCTCGGGAAGAACACCGTGCTGGGCGGCAAGGCCTTTGATCGCATGGGGAAGATCAAGATCCACATCGAGCCCCTGCCCACCTCGTTGTACCGGCGGATGCTCCCGGGGGGAGATCTGCTGCTCCAGGCGCGCGAAGTGGTGCGGCTTTTCCTGAAGGATCCCCTGGAGTACGAATTCGAGCTGGGACTGACGGAAGGCGTCACCCAGACGTTCAACCTCTCGAGCACGCAGTCGGCGCAGTTGGGGCGGGACACCTGGTTGGGGAAGGGAAAGCAGATCCGCCTCACCATACCGGTCGCGTGAACCACGACCCCGGGAACGCTGGCAACCGACGGCGCCGGCCCTCCCGGGTAGCTCTTCTGCCGTCCCCCGTTGGAGGGTGCCGCCATCCGAGTCGAACCGAAAGCCCTCGTCCGCCGTCTCACGCCCACGGCCACCCGCTCGCTGGAGGGCGCGGTCGCTCGCGCCAGCAGCGGGCGCTTCTATGAAATCGTGCCCGAGCACATGCTCGCGCAGATGCTCGAGCCCGAGGACTCGGACGTCGCGCGCCTGCTGCAGCACTTCCAGGTGGACCGCCTGCGCCTGGCCGCCAGCGTGGACCGCGCCATCCAGGGCCTGCGCGCCGGCAGCGCCGGCCGGCCTGTGTTCTCCGAGACGCTCTTCCAGTGGTTCGAGGACGCCTGGCTGATCGCCTCCGTCGAGCAGGGAGCGACGCGCCTGCGCTCCGGGGCGCTCTTCGCCCAGTTCGTCACCCGCCGCAACCGCTACACCGCCGAGCTCTTTCCCGAGCTGGACAGCATCTCCCGCGACGAGCTGATGGCCGCGCTGGACGTGGTGCTGCGTCCTTCTCCGGAGACGATGGAGGTGGGCCCCGAGCCCGTCGCGGGCGGTGCCACCCCCGGTGCGTCCGCCCGGGGCGCGGCGGGCGGAGAGGCGCTCCAGCGCTTCGCCACGTCCTTCACCGGCCGCGTGCGCGAGGGGAAGATCGACCCCATCTTCGGGCGCCACCGGGAGATCCGCCAGATGGTGGACATCCTCTCGCGGCGCCGGAAGAACAACCCCATCCTCGTGGGCGAGCCGGGCGTGGGCAAGACGGCGCTGGTGGAGGGCCTGGCCTGGGCCATCGTGAAGGGCGAGGTGCCCGACGCGCTGAAGAACGTGGAGCTGATGGGGCTCGACCTGGGCCTGCTGCAGGCCGGCGCGGGCGTGCGCGGTGAGTTCGAGAACCGCCTCAAGTCCGTCATCAACGAGGTGAAGGCCTCGCCCACGCCCATCATCCTTTTCATCGACGAGGCCCATACGCTCATTGGCTCCGGTGGCGCGGCGGGCGGCAGCGACGGGGCCAACCTGCTCAAGCCCGCGCTGGCGCGTGGCGAGCTGCGCACCATCGCCGCCACCACCTGGGGCGAGTACAAGAAGTACTTCGAGAAGGACGCGGCGCTCGAGCGGCGCTTCCAGCCCGTCAAGGTGGACGAGCCGAGCGTCGAGGAGGCCGAGCTGATGCTGCGCGGCCTGCGCCCCACCTACGAGGCGTCCCACGGCGTCACCATCCGCGACGAGGCCGTCTCCGCCGCCGTGCGGCTGTCCAGCCGGTACATCTCCGGCCGCCAGCTGCCAGACAAGGCCGTGGATTTGATCGACACGGCCGCCGCGCGCGTGAAGATCGAGCTGTCCACCAAGCCCGACGAACTGGTGGCGCTCGAGCAGGAGATCTCCGCCCTGGAGCGCGAGCGCGATGCGCGCCAGAGGGACCTCGCCGAGGGACACCCGGGCGACACCGAGGCAGTGGAGGAGTTGGAGCGGAAGCTCGCCGCCGTGCGCGACAACCGCGCCTCCCTCCAGACCCGGTGGGAGACAGAGCGCACCGCGGTGAGCGCGTTGATGGACGCGCGCAAGGCGCTGCTCTCCGCTCCGGCCGACGCGGACAAGGCCCCGCTGAAGGCCGCGGTGGACGAGGCCTCGGCGAAGCTGGCCCAGGTACGCGGCGAGGAGTCGCTGGTGCACGCGGACGTGGACGCGGACATCGTGGCGCGCGTGGTGGCCAGCTGGACGGGCATCCCCGTGGGCAAGATGCGCAGTGACTTGCTCACGGCGGTGCTGAGCCTCGAGTCGCGGCTCACCGAGCGCGTGCGCGGCCAGGACCCGGCCCTGCGCAGGGTCGCCGAGATCATCCGCATCTCCCAGGCGGGCATCCGCAACCCGGAGACGCCCATCGGCGTGCTGCTCTTCGTGGGCCCCAGCGGCGTGGGTAAGACGGAGACGGCGCTCGCGCTGGCCGACATCCTCTACGGCGGCGAGCGCTTCATGACCACGCTCAACATGAGCGAGTTCCAGGAGAAGCACACCGTCAGCCGCCTCATCGGCTCGCCGCCCGGCTACGTGGGCTACGGCGAGGGCGGCCTGCTCACCGAGGCCGTGCGCCAGCGCCCCTACTCCGTGGTGCTGCTCGACGAGTGCGAGAAGGCCGACCTGGAGGTGATGAACCTCTTCTACCAGGTGTTCGACAAGGGCGTGCTCAACGACAGCGAGGGCCGCGCCGTCGACTTCCGCAACACCGTCATCATCCTCACCAGCAACCTGGGCTCGGACATCCTCATGAAGATGCACGAGACGGGCGCCACTCCCACCGCCGAGGAGATGGTCGCCAAGGTGCGCTCCACCCTCAGCAAGCACTTCAAGCCGGCCCTGCTGGCGCGCATGACCATCGTCCCCTACGCCCCCGTGGGCTCCGACATCATGCGGGAGATCGTCGCCATGAAGCTCGACAAGCTCGTGGGACGCCTGCGCTCGGCCCACGGCGTGGAGACGACGCTGGCGCCCGAGCTGCTCGACGAGCTCGCCCGCCGCTGCACCGAGGCCGAGACGGGCGCGCGCAACGTGGAGCACATCCTCCAGGGCTCGCTCATGCCCGCCATCTCGCGCGAGCTGCTGGAGCGTCTGGCGGGCGGCTCGGTTCCCCGCCAGCTGAGCATCTCGCTCGACCCCGAGGGGGGTTGGGACATCCGGTTCGCTGAGGCATAGGTACAGGCCCCCTGGGAGGCCCGAGGAAACGATGAAACGACGACTCCTGGTCGCAGCCCTCGCACTCACCACCCCGTTGGTGGGCTGCGCCACTGTTCCGAGACCCAAGCTGTGCGAGGCCGTGGTCGGTGCCCACGAGCGCTCCTACCCCACGCCGGACACGTGGTTCGCCCTGCTGCTGCATGGTTTTGATCCGAAGCACGGGGCGGCCCCGCGTCCCCCCGTGGACTGCTCGGGCGCTCCCGTGGCTTGGGAGGAGCCCTCGGCGGACGAGTGCCGCGAGGCCGGTCCCCAGCCCAAGCCGCTGGCTCCCAAGGAGCGGCTGGACGAGAAGGACCTGGTGCTGGAAACCACCCAGGCCAATGAGCGGCTGGTGTGGATCATCACCCGGCGCTTCGACAACGGCGAGGGCCTGGGCCCCGTGGCCCTGGTGGAGCGGACGAAGCTGGGCTTCATCGTCCGGGGCCTGGGCTCGCTGCGCGGCATGACGGAGAACGTGAAGCTGCGCATGGAGCACGTGGGCTCCACGGACGTCCTGGTGGCCGAGGGCGACGCGTGCACCCAGGAGGAGCCCCAGGTGTGCCGGCGCGCCGCGCGCATCCTCCCGCTGCGCAGCGGCCGCTTCTTCTCGGAGGCGGTGTCCAGCACCGAGCGCACCTGTCTGGGCGCTGGCTGGTTCCCGCTCGCCCGCGAGCAGGTCTTCGAGCTGCCCAGCGGCCTGCGCCGCAAGTTCGAGCTGACGTCCACGCTCGTCTTCAACTCCGACGACATCACCGTCCAGGAGCAGGTGTCGGTGAGCGACTCGGATCCGAAGCAGCCCTCCATTCCGGAGCGCCTCTACCGCCGCGCCCAGAACGAGCGGAAGCTGAAGGTGGAGGACAACGTGCTGGTGGGCAGCACGCCCTCGCTGTGGTCGCGCATGGTGGAGCTGCAGATGCACGCGGGCGCCAAGCCCCTGCAAGAGAAGCCGCTCGTCGCGCCCGAGCCTCCGAAGGAAGATCCGAAGGCAACGGGCACGGCCAAGAACGTCCCCTGACGAGGTCCCGCGGGCTCACAGGCCCGCAGCGAGCCCCTTGCGGAACGTCTGAGCGGGCGGCACGGGAGCCGTCGGGTCCACCGAGACCCGGCCCGTGTCGCCCTCGAGCGAGGCCGCCGTGTTGCGGCCCTTGGAGAACATCACCCGGGCGATGCGCTTGAGGTTGTCCCGCCCGTTGGGCTCCCGCGCGATGAGGCGCAGCGCGTGCGCCACCGCGTTCATCGCGTCCTCCAGCGTGCGCCGCCCGGGCTCCGTGTCCAGCTCCACCCAGTCCACCTCGAAGCTCAGCGGCTTGCCGCCCAGCTTCTGCTCGCTCGGCCAGAACTGCTCGGTGAGGCCATGGGCCAGCCGATCCGCGTGCCGCAACAGGTCCTCCCGGTTGAGCGCGGGCCGCACGAGGAAGGGCACCTGGGTGAGCACCGCCGGGGACTCGACCGTCACCGCGATGACCGAGGTGAACTCCACGTACGTCACCGCCTCGCTGCGCGACAGCAGCCCCTCCTTGGCGGACGCCAGGAGGATGGCCTCGCGCGGCAGGTAGTCCAGCAGCACGCCCGACAGCCTCACCCCCTGAGCCAGGTGCAGGGTGAGATTGAAGGTCGGGACGTCCTCCCCCGCCCGCCCGCGCGCCACCTGGGCGGCGAGCGCATCCAGCATCTTCTCCACACGACGTGCGACGAGCCTCTGCACCCCTTCCATTCCGCTGCGCCTCCTGTGTGTCGAGAGTCCGGAGCCGGTTCAGCTCCCGCCACGGCGGCGGGCCTCGGCATCCATCACGCGCTTCTCCACCTTCACCCGGGCGAAGTTGGAGAACAATCCGTCCGGCTGCAGCCCCGACAGCGCGCGCATCTGCTGCCGGAGATCCTCCAGCGTCTTCTCCGCCCGGGCCCGCCGCTCGGTCAGCTCGGCATTCGAGGCGAAGCGGATGGACAGCAGCGTGTCCACGTCGACTCGGCCGTCCATCTCACGCTCCTGGAGCTCGAGCGAGACGACGGGCGGCGCCGAAGCGCCCAACGCCCGGTCCACCACCGCGCGCAACTCCCGCGCCGTCGTGTGCAGGGTGGTGGCGTCCGGGGCGGCCTCCAGCCGCTCCATCCCCGAGGCCAGGTCCGACACCAGAGGCGTCATCGCCTTGCGGCCTGGGGGTGACAGCAATTGCGTGACATAGGCATCCAGCCCGTCCCCACCGGCCTTCTCCACCGCCTGGCGCAGCAGGGGGAGCCAGTCCGCCTTGAGCTGCCCGCGCGTGGCCCCCACCGGCGCCTTGGACTGCGCGGCCTTCTGGAGCGCCTCGTCCAGCCCCTTCAACACGGCCTCGGCCGACAGCACTCCCCGAGGCGCGGCGGAGCGATCATGCCAGCGGCTCTGGCGGACCTCGGGAGCCACTCCGGTGAAAGCCGGGCTGCCCGGACTGGTGCTCTCTCCACTGAGGGACGGCATCGGGGGGCTCGCGCGAGGGCCCACGAAGGTCGGACGCCCCGGGTTGGTGGGGGCATCCTCGAAGTCGTCCGCACCCCGGCCTCGAGAGGGGGGGCGTGGGAGCGGGAGCTGGAGCTTCCGCGGCTCGACCACCGTGGGCTCGTCATCAGCCCCCAGCGGCACACCCCGGGCGGGAACCTTCGGTTTCGATGGAGGCGGTGGCATGGAGAACCCTGAAGCCCATGTTGCTACGGCACGGCCCGGCAAGGAAAGCCGCCCGGAGTAGGATGGAGCGCGGATGCCACGTGCTCCCACCGCACCGCCCGCCCTCGACGAGGAGGCCCTCGTCCACCAGTTCCCCGGCCTCGACCGGCGCGCGATGGGTGCCTTCTACACCCCCGCGCCGCTGGTGGAGCGCACGCTGGCGCTCGCCCTCGCGCATGCCGGAGAGGGGCCACTCGCCGTGGTGGACCCGGCCTGTGGCGCCGGTGCCTTCCTCGCCGCCGCGACCCGCGCCCGGCCCGCCTCTCACCTCGCCGGCCTGGAGCTCTCCCCCGAGGTGGCCCGCGCCTGCCAGGTCCGTCTGCCTGGCGCCGACATCCGCGTGGGGGATGCCCTGCGCGGCGGCCTCGAGCCCCTGCTCACGCGCCTTCCCCCGTCCCACCGCGAGCTGTGGATCGGCAACCCGCCCTACAACGGCACCTCCTCGCTCCTGAAGGACCGCGACGCCTACGCCCGCCTCCGCGCGCTGCTGCCGCTCACGCTTCCTCCCGGCACCAGCCTGCGCGACGACTTCGCCTTTTTCCTCCTGCTCGCCGCGCACCGGCTGTCCTCCCGCCCGGGCGTGCTCGCCTTCATCACCCCCACCAGTCTTCTCGACGCCTTCCTCTACGCGCCCCTGCGAGAGGCACTGCTGCGCATGCTGTCGCTCCGGGAAGTCGTGGACCTCGGGCCGGGCGCCTTCGCCGGCACCCAGGTGCGGACCTGCATCACGGTGTGGACGTCGCCTCCGGACTCGCGCGTCCGCCCCGTGTTCTCCCGAGACCTCCCCCCCGCGCCCCCAGGAGAGGCGAATCCAACGCCGTTCACCCCCGAGGCTCCCGAGTGGCGTCTCGCCCCGACACCTCCCGAGGCCGCGGAGCTGGATGCACGCTGGCGCTCCGAAGGAGAGCCCCTCACCACGCTCGTGCCGGTGAGCCTGCCGGGGGTAAAGACGCGCTTCGACGAACTGCTCGTGGACGTGGATCCCCAACGGCTCCTCGCCCGCCTCGAGGACTTCGCGCGTACCCCCGTGGAGGCGCTCGCGAAGTTCGCCCGCGCACATGGCATCCCCGCGTCCCTGCTCCCCAAGCTCCGCGCCTTGAAGGAGGGTCCGTCCTTCACGGTGGAGCCCGCCTGCGTGCGCCCCTTCTTCCGCTACGCCGGAGCGCGTCACCGAGGCACCCTCCCCCCCGAGTCCCGCGCCTTCTGCTACCTGGACCGGCGCCTCATCCCCCGCGGCGACCACCGCCTGCGCGGCCCGTGGGATCCCCATCGTGGCGCGGTGAAGCTCCTCTTCAACGTGCGCGAGCTGCCCCTCTCCGCCGCGCTCCTGGAGGAAGAGGGCTGCGTGCACGACCACCGGCACGCCCGCTTCGCGCCCCTGCTCGTCCCCCAGCGCGTGCGCGACGAGGGGCTCGACCTCACCCGCGTCACACGCTCCGCGGCCGCGCTGGGCCCGCTCGTGCCCAACCTCTCCCCGAGGGGACTCGCCTGGGCGGAGGGACTCGGCGGCCCGCCCGCCGCCTACCGGGCCATCGTGCACTTCCTCAATGGCCCCGAAGTCCAGCACCAATGGGCCCCTGTGTACGGCGCTTCACGCGTAGTGCACGTCCCCCTGGCTGCTCTCCAGCCTTGAGGAATGTGCTCGGCGCATTAGTGTCCACCTTCACTCTCGCTCCGGAAGTCCGGACCCGGGAATTCCCGCAGAGAAGGAGACACGCTTCATGAAGACTCGCGCGCTGCTGACTGCTGCCGTCCTCTGCCTCGCCGGCCCTGCCCTCGCCCAGGGCAAGGCTCCCACCACCAAGGAGAAGGCTCCCCCGAAGAAGGAGGAGACCGCGCCCAAGAAGGAGGAGAAGCCCGCCGAGGCGCCCCAGGCCGCGGCCGGCGCCACCGCCACCGCCGACGTGAAGGACCAGAAGGGCCAGTCCCTGGGCCAGGTGACGCTCACCGAGACGCCTCACGGTGTCCTGGTGAAGGGTTCGCTCGCCAACCTTCCGCCGGGCGAGCACGCCATCCACATCCACGAGACGGGCAAGTGCGAGGCCCCCTTCAAGACCGCCGGTGGCCACCTCAACCCCAGCAAGAAGAAGCACGGCATCCTCGCGCCCGAGGGCAAGCACGAGGGCGACATGCCCAACCTCCACGTCGAGGCGGACGGCAAGGTGCAGTTCGACTTCTTCGCGCAGGACCTCACCCTGGCGGATGTGCTGGACGCGGACGGCTCGGCCGTGGTCGTTCACGCCACCGCGGACGACTACAAGAGCGACCCCGCTGGCAACGCCGGTGATCGCATCGCCTGTGGCGTCGTGCAGGCCCCGAAGTAGACACCTGGCGCTGTGAGCCGGCCGGGCCCGAGGTGCAACGCCTCGGCCCGGCCGGGAAGCTCACCCCACGCTTCGCGCGCCGAGCTCCTGCCCCTCGACCTCGAGAAAGAACCCCTTCACCGCTTCGACGATCTGCTCGGGCGCATCGAGCGGCGCCGCGTGGCGGGAGTCCTTCAGCACCCGAAGCCGGGCGTCCGCGAGCCTGTCGACATACGCCTGCTTCGCGGACAGGGGCGTGTAGTCCTGGTCGGAGGCGAGGACCAGGACCGGGCAGGAGATGTCCTTCAAACGCTCCAGGACGGTCCAACCGACGAGCCCCCGGGTCGCGCGCAGGTAGGCATCGGGCTCGTTGGCGCCGATCGACTCCACGACCCTCCGCCGGAGCTCCGCCTGCTCCGGCTTGGGAAAGAGCTTCGGCGCGAGCATCCGGGCGAGGACCCTCGGCCCGAGCGTCTTCAACATCAACAGCCGCGTCGCGAACATGAGCCGCATGCTCATCGTCCTCGGAACCATGTCGGGTCCACTGTTGACGACGGTCAGGCTGCGCACCAACTCCGGCCGCTCCACCGCGAGCTGGAAGCCAATCATGCCGCCCATCGAGAGCCCGACGACATGCACGCGGGTGAGGCCCAGGCGCTCGCAGAGGGTGGAGATATCCCGGGCGAAGAGCGGCACTCCGTAGGGCCCCGCTGGCTTGTCGCTGCGGCCGTGGCCTCGGACGTCGGGAACGATGACGCGATGGCCAGCCGCGAGCCGGGGCGCGACGAGCTCCCAATCCTGCCCCGAGGAACCCAGCCCATGGAGGAGCAGGACAGGCGCACCCGCACCGGACTCCTCGAAGTGAAGGGATGAGCCATCAAGGTGGACTCTGGGCATGACGGGGCCTCGCGCTCCGGCGGATGCCTGAACGATCGATCATTCATTCGAACGATTGAACAGGACTATTAGAATGTGCTAGAAAGCCTACCTGAACGATCGATCGTTCAGCAAGGCCGGTATCATGCGCTCCCTCCCGCGGTCCCGTCTACAGGCACAGAAAGCGACCCTGCCGGGAACGGTACCCGAGGGCACGCGGCGGAGAATCCTGGAGGCGGCCCTGCGGCTCTTCGCGAGCCAGGGGTTCCACGGCACGTCGATCCGGGACGTGGCGAAGGAGCTGGGGCTCCAGCCGAGCGCGCTCTACACGCACTTCCCCACCAAGGAGCACATTCTCGCCGAGCTGGTCCAGGTCGGCCACGAGACGCTCCACGAGGCGCTCCGCAAGGCGCTGCTGGACGCGGGCACGGAGCCGGCAGCGCAGGTGCGAGCGCTCATCCGGGCCCACACCGTCCTGCACGCGACCCATCCCCAGTTGGCGGTCGTGGTGAATGAGGAGCTCCACGCACTGCCGCCCGAGCTCGCCGCACCGGCGATGGCGCTGCGCCACCAATCCTCCGCGCTCCTGCTCGAGGTGATCGAGCGGGGCGTGGCCATGGGGCGGTTCTCCCCTCCCCACGTCGTGGCGACGGCGGCGGCGATCTCCGCGATGGGCGTGCGCATCCCATACTGGTACGAGCCCGCGGACACACTCGATGCCGAGAGCCTCGCCGAGATTCACACCGAGCTGGCGCTCCGCATGCTGGAAGGACGCTGAGCGCGCGGTACCTGCTCGCCCTCCCGGATGCGCCGCCCGGTGCACCGATGAAGTGCTCACACTGAAGCAGGTAGCAAGGAGATGACCATGAAGCGGAGTCCTGGCGCCTTCGGGCGCACTGGTGCGTTGCTGCTCGTCCTTTTCGCGCTGCTGTCTGGAGCCCCTGCCCATGCTGGCTCATGGGTGTATGGCAGCTACACGAATCTCTGGGGCACGCGAGGCTTCCAGCTCTGGGTTCCGACCGGATATCAGGCGGGCGAGTCACTTCCGCTGGTAGTAGCGCTGCATGGCTGTTTCCAAAATCCGGATCAATTCGCCGGCCTCACGCGCCTGAACCAGAAAGCGGACGCGGAGAAGTTCCTGGTCCTCTACCCGAACCAGGCGACGCTCTTCAATGGCACACAGTGTTGGAACTTCATGATCGCCGCCAACCAGGAGCGCGGCATCGGGGAGCCCTCCATCGTCGTGGGAATGGTGGACTGGGTAAAGAGCCGCTACGCGGTGGACTCCCATCGCGTCTATGTGGGGGGAGTCTCCGCCGGCGCGGTCATGAGCAGCATCCTGCTCGCCTGCTATTCGGATGTGTTCGCCGCCGGCATGGTGGGAGCGGGAGCGATGTACAAGGCCGCGACCACCGCCTCCGGCAGCGCCTTCGCCATGGTCTTTGGCAGCATCTACAACCCCGATGACCGCGGACGCGATGCCTGGGCGTGCTCGGGCAAGCCGCGCTGGCAGGTGCCGGTGCTCGTCCTCCACGGCACCGAGGATGACGTCGTCAACCCGATCAACGGCGAGCAGGTGGTGCAACAATTCCTGCAGACCAATGACTACGGCGACGACGGAACCAACAACAACAGTGTGCCGTACGCCTCCACCCGGGTCTGGTATGGCAGCGTCCCCGGCGGCCGCAGCTACACCGTCAAGGATTACGTCTACGGCGGGCGTCTGCTGGTCCAGAAGTACGAGATGCAGGGCATGGGTCACGCCTGGCCGGGAGGAGACCCCTCCTATCTGTTCGCCGACCCCTCGGGACCCGACGCCACCACCCTCATGTGGGACTTCTTCAAACAGCACACGCGCTGAGCGCGGGCCTCCAGCGGCAGGCACCCCTTGCGCGAGCGCCCGAACACGGCCACAACAGGGGCCCATGCCGCGAGGAGGACTGTGGATGACGACGTTGCTGCTGCTCACGGGTTGCCCGGATGAGCCGGCCCGGGTGGAGCCCCAGCCGGGGAAGACGCTCCCCACGCTGGACCTGGGGTGGATCTCCCTGCGAGACCACTTCGTCCAGACGGTGGGGCCATCCTCGGGCAGGGGTCAGCCACTCTCGGATCTCCTGGTGCTGGCGGACGCCACCCTCGCGCCTCGCTCCAGCTTCCCCCTCCATCCCCACCAGGAGATGGAGATCCTCACCTGGGTCTCCTCCGGCACGCTGCTCCATCGCGACAGCCAGGGCCGGGAAGAGGAGGTGCCCGCAGGTGGGCTCCAGTTGATGTCCGCACGTGACGGGCTCCGGCACGCGGAGGGGAATCGCCGCGATGAGCCGGTCCGGCTTCTGCAGATCTGGCTCTCCCCTTCCCAGCATGGCGGCCCGCCGCTATTCGAGGTGGCTCGGCCACCCCCTGGGGCCACGGGATTCACCCTGCTCGCTGGACCCACCGAAGCCCCCCTCCTCCTGCGGCAGGATGCCCGGCTGTGGGTGGCCCGGCTCAAGGCCTCCGAACGCGCGACACTCTCCCTGCCCAAGGAGCGAGTGGGCTACGGGGTGGTGGTGGGCGGAAGCGCGCGATGGAATGGAGTCCACATGGAGGACGGCGATGGCCTGCGCCTGTCCCCCGGACCCCACTCCGTGGTCGCCGACGGGAGCGTGGATGTCCTCTTCTTCGACCTCCGCCCTTCCTCGTCCACGGCTCACAGGTGAGCATCGGTTCCCATCGCTAAAGGGCGCCGCGGCTTCACCCGCGAAGCCCGGCGCTCAGGCGGTCTTCACCACACCGCGCTCGACCTTGACCGGCCACGGCGTGAGCCGCTGACCCGAGCATGGGCCACCGACACACGCCCCGTCGTCGATCCGGAAGAGCGCCCCGTGCCACGAGCAGGAGATCATCCCGCCATCGGGCGTCAGATACGCATCGAGCCGCTGCGCGAGCGGCAGCCCCTGGTGCGGACAACGATCCACGTAGCCACGGACGAGCTCGCCGGTGCGCACGAGAAAGCCGTGGAAGTACGCGTCGTCAATCTGCAGGACGACGTTGCGCGCGCCGGGATCTCCCAAAGCGTCGAGCGGGCAGAGCTCGACGTCGGCGGGAGTCGTGAAGACGCGCGCTCGCCCTCCGGTCATCGGCTACGCCTTGGTGTTGACGCGGATGACGCCGCGCCGGATCTGATCCAGCTCGATGGACTCGAACAGCGCCTGGAAGTTGCCGTTGCCGAACCCCTCGTTGCCCTTGCGCTGGATGATCTCGAAGAAGATCGGCCCGAAGAGGTTCTCGGTGAAGATCTGCAGCAGCATGCCCTCCTGGGTGCTGCCGTCGATGAGGATCCGGTTCGCGCGCATCCGCGTGAGATCCTCGCCGTGTCCCGGCACGCGCTTGTCGACGAGCTCGTAGTAGGTGTCGATGGTGTCCTGGAAGATGACCCCACGCGCCCGCAGCTTCTCCACCGTGCCGTAGATGTCGTCGGTGGTCAGCGCCAGGTGCTGGATGCCCTCGCCGTTGTACTGGCGGATGAACTCCTCGATCTGCGAGGACTCGTCCTGGCTCTCGTTGAGCGGGATGCGGATCGCCCGGTCGGGGGCGATCATCGCCTGCGAGAAGAGCCCCGTCGCCTGGCCCTTGATGTCGAAGTACTTCTGCTCGGTGAACCCGAACACCTTGCCATAGAAGCTCGACCAGGTGCGCATCTGGCCACGGCGCACGTTGTGCGTGAGGTGATCCAGGATGTCGAGCCCGACGCTGTTCTTCGCCTCCGCCTCGATGGCGCCGGGGATCGGACGCCAGCCGTCATAGATCGAGCCCTGCTCGCCGTAGCGATCGACGAGATAGAGCAGGCTGCCTCCGATGCCCTGGAGCACATAGCTCTCGGGACCGAGCGCCCCCACCGACGGCTCGGCCGCCCGCGCACCCCGGGCGAGCGCCATCTCGAAGGCATTCTTCGCGTTGGCGACGCGGAACGCCATGCCGTTGGCCGAGGGACCATGGGCGGCGCGGAACTCGGCGGCCTGCCCAGTCGGCTCACGGTTCACGAGCAGGTTGATGCCGCCCTGCTTGTAACGAACGATGTCCTTCGTCGGATGCTTCGACCAGGCCGTGAAGCCCAGGCGCTCGATGAGGTCGATCATCTTGCCGGGTTCCGGTGAGGTGAACTCGACGAACTCGAAACCATCCAGACCGAGAGGATTCTCCGCCACGACGCTCATGTCCTAGGACCTCCGTGTGCGGCCAGATAGTAACATCTGAAACTATAGGCGCAAGCCAGTTGGTAACATCTGAAACCAAGTGAACGAGACACGGGTGTGAACGTGTCAGGCCCCTCACGGGGAAGGCTGACTAACAGAAGGAATAAGTCACACCACCACTTCGGGTGGAGGACAAACGCGGCGCGTCAGCGGCGGGCGAGCACGCGCGTGGCGGCCTCTTCCAGACGGCGGAGCACGTCCTTGAGCTCGGAGATCTCCCGAGCGCTGAGCCCCTTGAGCACCTCCGCCTCGAGCTCGAGGGCCGCGGGCACGACGCGGGCATAGAGCTTCTGCCCGTCCGCCGTGAGCGAGAGCCGGAGGGAGCGGCCGTCCTCGGTGTTCGTCACGCGCCGCAGGAGCTTGCGCCGCTCGAGCACGTGCGCGGCGCGGCTCACCGTCACCTTGTCCATCTTCGTGCGGCCGACGATGTCCTGCTGCGTGAGCTCCCCGTCCTCGGCCAGCACGGTGATGACGCGCCACTCGTGCATCTTGAGGCCGAAGAGGTCCGCGTACGACTGGGCGATCACCTGGCTCACCGCGTTCGAGGCGAGCGAGAGCCGGTACGGCAGGAATTCGTCGAGCTTGAGATGGGATCGCGCCAAGTGGGGGCTCTCTGCGCACGCAGAGTACGAGAGGCGCCGCCGCCGCCGCAACCCTCAGGGCTCCTCCTGGGCCTGCATGCGGCCCACACTGGCGACGAGGCGGGTGGAGACCTCCAGCCCCTCCGTCAGCGCCCGCGTCGTCCGCGTCACCTCCTCCATGGTCAGCGAGACCCGCGCGATGTCCTCGTTCTGCTGGCGGATGGCGGCCGCGATCCGCCAGGCCGTGGCGCGATACTCCTCCACGAGCCTGGAGAGCTGGAGCAGCCCCTCCGCCGAGCGATGGGCCTGATCCAGGCCCGCCTGCAACTCCACGGCACTCTCACGGGCGGAACCCGACACCTCCCGCGCCGAGCGCGTGAAGCCTTCCAGCAGGCGCTCCGCCTCACGAGTCGCCCGGCCGGAGCGCTCCGCCAGTGTGCGCAGCTCCCGGGCGATGACCACGAAGACGCGGCCCCGCTCTCCGGCGCGGACCGCGGGGATGGCGGCGTTGAGCGCCACGATGTCGCACTCCCTCGAGAGCTCCCCCAACAGGGCGGTGATGGTGCCAATGGAGGTGGCGTGCTCCTCCAGCGTCCCGAGCTGCTCCGCCATGTTCGACACATGCGCCCGCAGCGCCGCCAGCCCGCTCAGCGCCTGGTCCAGGGCCGCTTCTCCCGCCTGACGGATTTCCCTGCCTCGCTCGGCCGTGGCCAGCATCCCCGCCGTCCGGCTCGCTGCCAGCGCGGAGTCCTGCTCCACTTCCTTCACCGTGGCCAACGCCTCGCCGAGCACCTCCGATTGCCGCGCGAGCCCCTGCGCCTGCTCCACCTGCGAGGCCCCCAATGCCTGGGTGGCGCGCTCGAGCTGTCCGTTGGTCTCCTGCGCTTCACGGCTCAGCGTCCACAACTCCTGGACGATGGCGGCCGTGGCCAGCGAGAGGCTTCCCAGCTCGTCGGTGGAGACCCACCCGGGCAGGCGCGGCTTACCGCCCGCGATGCTCGCCAACGAGGCTTCGATCTCCTGGGTGCCCCGCGCCACCTGACGCGCCAGCCAACGGGCGATGCGCAGCGACTGCAACAACAGCAGCGCCCCAGGAAGCACCAGCGCCTCCGCCAGGAGCCAGACACTCCCCTCGCCTCTTTCATGCCACACGGCGGCCGCTACCGCCGACAGCACGCAGATGATCGTCAACCCCATCAGATAGGGCAGGTACCAGCTCAGCGAGCGCCAGAAGGGCCAGCGCCAGGGTAGCTCCACCTCCGGATGGCGATGGAACAGCTCCACCGCCAGGGGCCGGACCCTGTCCTCCAGGCGCAGCATGGACGGCACGCAGGCGAAGGCCGCCAGCAGTGGCATCAGGACGGCACAGGCCAGCACGGACAGCGACCCCGCCTCGGTCGCATACCGCACCCGGCACACGCCCAGGGCCACCAGGCCGACCGCGGTGAGCGACAGGGTCTGGACGACGCCCTGGCGCCTCGGCAGCTCCAGGATGCGCCGCAGGCGCTGCACCGGAGGTGTTCCCGCGGGAGGCACCAGACTCCACTTCACCAGCCATGGACCCCACATCAAGGACAGCAGCACGCCGCACACGCCGCAGAGCGGAGCCACCACCTCCCGGGCCACCTCCCAGGCGACACCCGTCCCGAGTCCCAGGATCATCCAGGACAGGAGGGCACCCGGTATCAGCCAGAGCACCAGGGTGAGCTGCTGTTCCAACAACAGGGCCCCCAACAGGCGACGGCGCCCACCCCGGCCCTCCCGGCTCCGTGAGCCATCAGCCGGGCATCCCTCCCGCTCCGTCACCGTGACGAGCACCTGCCGCGCCAGTCGATCCACCCGGAGGGGGACCTGGGCGGAGCTCTCGAGCTGACGCAACGTCTCCGCCGAGACGTGCGAGAGGTTCGAGACGGCCCACGAGAGCCGGGCGATTCCCTCGTTCTGCCGGCCGAGCACCTGGGCGATCTGCCGGACCGCCCCAGCGCTCTCCTCCGCCGCGGCGGCCAGCTGCCGCAGTGCCTCGCCCGAGGCCTGGACCTGGTGGAGGCCCTGGGCCGCGCTCGCGGCCCCCTCCTGTGTGGACTGCACGGCCCGCTGGAGGGCGTCCAACATGTCCTGGAGGTGGCCCTGGACCTGTTGGGTGGAGCGCAACGAGTGCTCGGCGAGAGCACGCGCCTGGTCCGCCACCCGGGAGAACTCCTCGTCTCCGGCACCCACGGCCGCGACCTCCACGGAGGCGTTGAACGCGAGCATGCGGGATTGGCTGGCCAGGTCCCGCACCAACCCGGTGAGCTTCGAGAGCCGCCCGGCGGCCTCCCGGAGCGAGTGGATGCGGGCGGCCAGCACCTGCGCCTCGGAATGGAGCGAGGCGAGACTGTGGAGGCCCTGCTGGATGGCGTCACGTCCGGACTGGTGCATGGCCTCGGCGCGATCGGCCAACCCGAGCAGCGCCTCGACCGTGCGCGCCGACTCCTCGGAGTCCGCCTGGAGCTGGTGCGCCTGCTTCCGGGCCAGCTCGAGCGCGGTCACCTGACGAGCCAATGCCTCGCGCTGCTGCGCATGGGTCGTCCCCAGCTCCGCAGCGGAGTGCTCGAGCTGCCCGGCCGACCCACGCAGCCGCCGGGCCTGCTTGTCCAGACGCAGCAGGGCCCGGGTGGTCAGGGTGGTCAGCCGCCCCAGCTCGTCGGTGGAGAACCAGGCCGGGGCCTGGTAGGTGCCGGCCGTGGCCTGCTCGAGTGAGCGCTGAAGCAGCCGTGTGCCCCGGGCGATCTGCCGGGCAATCCGCCAGATGGACAGAATCCCGAGCCCTCCCAGCAAGGCGCACACCCCCAACAACGGAGCATTGTCGAGACTCCAATCCGGCAGCGCCGCGGAGAGGAGTGCGTAGGGCACCGCCAGGGCACACGCGAGGGTCAGGCCCAGGGTGTAGGGGAGTTGCCAGCTCAACCTGCGCCACAGCAGGGCGCGATGGGAGAGACGCACCTTGGGCGTGCGGTGGAACTCCTCCACGATTTGCGAATGGAGGGACTCCTCCACCCAGGGCAGGTGGACGAGCAGCAGGAAGGCGGACAGCAGCACCTGAACGGTGGCACAGGGCAACACCAGCCATGGACGCTCGAAGTAGAAGCCATAGGCGATGCACGCCAGCACCTGGGTGACGGTGAGCACCCCCAGATGCAGCAGGTGCAGACGTTGAGGCAGCTCGAGGAGCCGGGCGAGCCGTTGGCCCGGAGGCTCTCCTGGCGGCTGATCCAAGGCCTGACGCATGAGCCGACGCTGAAGTGGCAGCGCGAGCGCCATGCGGTAGATCCCAAACGCCATCAGGATGTGGACGCCAAACAGCAGCCAGCGCTGCTCGCCGGACAGCTCGAGCATCAGGCCAAGCAGGTAGGTGGTGGGGCCCACGCCCAACACGAGCGCAACCAGGTTGGCGGCCCGGCGACGCCGGATGAGCGACTCGACGTCTGCCTGTTCCATGTCTGCCTCACGTCCTCCCGCTTCCAGGACGTGCGATGCGGCTGCTCCGTGAAGCCCGCGCCCCCTCCAGCGAACCTCCTCCCGGGCTTCACGCCACTGACTTTCGGTACGTCTTCACGGCGTAGGTCCCCATCCCGGAGCGTTCCTGTCATTGATTGAGAGGATGACCCCATGAGCACGCCGCTGCTGAAGATGTTTGATAAGGACTAGGGGCAGGTCATGCGAGCAGGTCTGCCTCCCATGACGGCCGCGCAGTCCCTCCACCCGCCATCGGAGCCTGAGCGCCTGGGCCGCCCAGGCGGCGAGCCCGCTCCCTGGCTGCCCATGGACATCCTCTGCGAGACACCCGACTCGGAGGTCGTCGGCCAGGTGAGTGTGAGCCCGAGCGGTCCTGGGGCCATTCTCATCCAGAACCTGCGGGTGCAGGAGCCCCACCGTGGACAGGGCCTCGGGGTGTGGCTGGTGGCCGAGGCGCTGCGGCTCGGTGGGCGCCAGGGGCGCGGCCGGGCCTGGCTGGAGGCGGATGACAATGGCTCCGGCCGGCTG
This sequence comes from Vitiosangium sp. GDMCC 1.1324, assembly GCF_003044305.1. Classification (GTDB taxonomy): domain Bacteria; phylum Myxococcota; class Myxococcia; order Myxococcales; family Myxococcaceae; genus Archangium. The sequence continues at coordinate 233,418 of NZ_PZOX01000003.1, forward strand.
CTGCGCTGGTACCGGGCACTGGGCTTCCGCGACATCGGCCAGGGCGCGCACGGCCAGCCAGCGATGGAGACCTCCCTGGCGCGGGCACTGCCAGCCGTTCAGCGGCAGCTTCGGGCCCGAGTCACCGGGCTCCCCCCCTACACCCTCCGAGCCGTACCCGCGCCTGGATTCACAGCCAGGAGCCGTGCCGCGTCCATCGAGCGTGCGGAAGGCAGACGATGAACCAAGAACTCCTGCTGGCACTCGCGCTCATGTGGATCAACCGACACTCCAAGCAGCCTGGCAGTTCCCCGCGGGCCCCATCCACGCCTCGCACCGGTGGAGCCACTCCCGTGACTCCACTGCCCACGAAGGCCTCATCAGCACTCCCACCTCGCACCCGGAGCCCGAGCCTGCCGCCGATGACGGCCGCGCAGTCCCTGCTCCCCCGAAAGGAAGTACTCAAATGACAGCCCCTACCTCCGCTCGCAAGGAGCCCGCCGTGGTGCAGTACTCGATGCTGGATGGCTCCTTCGGCCATGTGTATGCCATTGGCCAGCTCCTGGTCACCTTCCCCAGCAGGGACGTGGAGAAGGAGTACCAGCAGCTCCTCACCCCCGAGGACATGAGTGCCCCTTCGGAGGCCCAGCGTCTCTACAACGTGCTGAGCCGGCCGGAGAACGTCTTCCTGGCACGGGAGATGGCCTGGATCTTCCAGATCCAGAACGTGGCCACCTACCTGCTCGAGCCGCGCTCGTCGGTGGAGCTGCAGGCGCTGATCGACGCCATCAAGCCGGACGACCCGACGCAGACGGAATATGACGTCATCATCGGCGCGCAGGAGCCGTTCGTGGGGGCCGGAGGCGAGGGCTCGCTGCCCCTGGTGCGGGTCAACCGGCTCTATCACTTCACCGCCAAGGCCTTCGTCGACAGCGTGCCCCTGCCGCAGAGCTTCTCCCAGCTCCCGAACGGGCCTTCCAAGGACCAGACGGTGGCCTCGTTCCGGGCACTCGTGCTCAACATCTTCCAGGACATGCTCCAGCTCGCGGACAACACGGGCGATGCGGACGAGCACCGCGCGCTCAACTACGTGAGCCTCAACTACCCGGACATCTACACGGTCAAGTGGTCCGCGACGAACCCGGGCGACTCGCTGGCCTTCCAGGGCGTGCAGGTGCGGCCGTCCCCGCTCGGCGGCGGGCGCCGCATCATGGAGGTGATCTTCACCTACACGAACACCGCGGGCGTGACGAGCCGCTACTACACCTCCGTGGACGTGACCGGGCAGTTCCCCTTCCTGGTGACGAAGCTCCAGCCCTACTTCGAGCGCTGAGCCGCCTCGGTCCGGAGGATGCCATGCCGTGGAAGATGAACGCATCGCGGACGCTCGGCCCGGCCACGCGCACGACTCCCCGCCGTCCCTCACAGCAGGGACTGCCCCTGCCCGACCCGCTCCGCCATGCCGCCGAGAGACTCTTCCAGACGGACCTCTCGCAGGTGCGCATCATCGTGAGCCCCCTGGCTCGCCGCCTGGGGGCCCGCGCCTTCACCTCCGGGTTGAAGATCTACGTGGACCCCAGTCAGTACACGCCGGGCACGGAGCAATGGTTGCAGTTGCTGGGCCACGAACTGACCCACGTGGTGCAGCAACGCGAGGGGCGGGTGCGCAACGCGCACGGCTACGGAGTCGCCGTCGTGCGCGACGAGGCCCTCGAGGCGGAGGCGGACGAGATGGGGCAGGTGCTGATGCAAGCGCTCCGCAAACCCGCACCAGAGGTGATGCAACGCATGGCGCGGGTGGTGCTCAGTCGACCCCCCAAATCCCAGTGAACCCACCACCCCGGCCGAGCAGCGCGCGGCCGCCTTCCTGAAGGAGCCAGAGAGCTTCATCAGTCCCTTCGTCCTGCTGGATGTGAGCGCCTTCGACCACCTGTAGCGCCACGCGCATTCCGTTCAAGAACATGTCCCTTTCACTTCACACGAAGCTCCTCATCGGGCTCCCACTCGCCGGTGTGGGAGCCGCGGCGTTCTGGCTGCACCACCACCGGTTGGGAGAGCTCGACCGGGCCCACCGCGAGTACGCGCGGCAACTCGAGGGCCGGCTCACCGAGAAGGAGCGCCAGCTCGAGGCGCTCAACACCCGGCTGGGTACGGCCCAGTCCCAACTGGAGCGCCAGAGCGACCTCGAGAACCAGTACAAGGCACAGCTCACGGAGAAGGACGCCGCCTTCGAGTCCTTCCGCAAGCAGCATGACCTGGTGGTGCGGAGCATGTCTGACTCCCTCAGCTCGCTCCACGAACAGGTCCATGGAGGCCGGGAACAGGTGCGGGTGGTGGAGACACCACCCACCCCTGGCGGCACCGCGCCCGCGCAACCAGTCATCTCCTACGAGTACGTGGACCCGAATGGGCGCTTCCACCTGTCGGATCCGAACATCTGGAAGGAAGGCGACGAGCTGCTGGAGATTCAGCAGCTCTTCCGGATGCGAGGCCAGGTCTTCCAGCAGAAGGACGGAGCCCTGCAGACCGAGCGCGTGCAACTCTTCGAGGTGGTGAAGAAGGAGGATGGGAGCTACCAGGAGCTGGCGGAGGCCTCGCTCGTGGACAGCCACTTCTCCTACAACACGCCGCCTCCACCCGCGCCGAGCGAGCAGCCTTGGGCGGTGAAGCCACTGCTGACGCTGGGCGCCTGGCTGCCCAGACAGCGGGATGAGAGTCTTCCGGTGAGGTTGGGCGCCGCCGCGCAGGTGCTGCGGCTGGGCCCGTTCGGGCTCGCCGCGGGCCTCTCGTATGAGATTGCACCCGAGCCGGCCCTCGGGCCGGATGTGCTGGTGACCTTCCGTCCCTCGCCCCGCCTCAACGTGTCGGTGGGAGCCGGGGTTCACCTGCCACTCTGGGGCCGCGACCAGCTTCAGTTCGCCCCCACCGTCAACGCCTGCTTCCACCTGTACTGAGCCTTTCCGAAAGTCAAACGCCTCCAGCCCCCGGAACGAGAAGCCCGGGTGCTGGAGGCGTGGCCTTTCAGTAGTTCGGCGGCCGGGACTGAGGCTGCTCCTCGTCCTCGATATCCCGCGCGAGCTCCCGCATCAGGCGGGCGTAGGCGGTGAGGACGTCGGCGTACTCACGCATCAGCCGCCGCCGGGCCAACCGCTCCTCCGGCTCGCCCAGTGGATCCGCCACCTCCAGCAGTCCGTGCAGGACCTCGTCCAGCCGTCCTTGTGGCGTCCGGGGACCCGCCCCCTCCATCACCTGGTGGAGGGAGCGGACCAGCCCGAGCTGGAAGCCCAGCACGGGCTGGAGGAGCGAGGACCAGCCGCTCGGGTCCAGCAGGGCGGTGAAGCCCTCACGCAGCTGCTGCTCGACACGCCGGGAGGATGCGCCCGGCGCACCTTCCTTGGGGGTGTTCACGCGTCCAGGCCCTTGCGGAAGGACTGCAGCGAGCGCCTCCAGAAGTCGAGCGCCTCGCGCTGCATCCGGATGAAGGCCTGATGCGAGTGCTCGTTCCGGTCGGCGGGAGGCGGCCCCTGGACCGGGCTCTCCTGTGGAGAACCGGGGATGGGACCCACCCCCTGCTTCCACTGGGCCGACCAGGTGGTGGCGGTGGGGGTGGGGGCACCGGCCAGGACCTGCTGCCACGCCAGCAGCAACACCTCCGGCACCTCCTGCATCGTGCTCATCAGCACTCCCACGTCGGGCTGGGACCACGGCTGCGCGCTCGGACGGGGATTCTCTCTCTCGTTGGGCATGTCTGTCTTTCCTTTGTCACGTCGGGGTGGAACCACACCGGCTCACAGGTGCAGGTGGCTGGTGATCTCCTGGGACTCGCTGTCGGCCGTGTGGACCAGCATGTCGCTCTCCTGGGCCTGCTCGCCCGAGCTGGAGAAGGACGCCGGAGCCATGTCGTTGCTCGGGGCGCGCTTCCAGGGAGCCAGCTCCAGCACGCGCTTCATGTCCCGGTAGCCGGCCTGGCGGCGCTCCTCGATGGACCAGCGCGAGAACTCCGCATCGCTGTCTCCCGTCTGGTCGGCACCCCGCTTGTAGACCAGGTGGACGATGTCCCTGCGCGGGGGCCGCGCGCCTCCAGAGAAGTGCGCTCCGCCCCGCTCCCGCTCCAGCCGCTGGCTCATGTTGTGCTCCCTGGCCATCTGCGCGATGTGGTGCGAGGTGCGGCTGGCGTACTGGATGCTCTTGGCGCGCCAGTTCACGTCGTCCATGGAGCGCGGCTCCGGGCCCGACTTGTCGAACAGGTCGATCATGAAGATGAGCGTGTGCCGATCGGGCGGATCCTCGAGGATGGCGTTGAGGGGCGTGTTGGAGACGCACCCACCATCCCAGTACAGCTCGCCGTTGATGCGGGTGGGCGGAAAGGCCGGCGGCAGCGAGCCGCTGGCCAGCACGTGCTCGGGGCCGATCTGATCACGAGCGTTGTCGAAGAAGACAAGCTCCCCGTCCCTCAGCCGGGCGGCGCCCAGGCTCAAGCGCGTGGCGTGCGAGTTGATGTACTCGAAGTCCACCAGCCGGCGCAGGGTGGAGCGCATGGGGTGGGTGGTGTAGAAGCTCAGCTCGTCCGCGGAGCCCGAGGTCGACAGCAGGGGCGACACCCACCGGGGGGCGAAGAAGTTCGGCTGGCCGAAGAGCAGGGACGTCGCATGGCTGGCCATGTTGGCCACCTTGCGCCACTGCACCGGCAGCGAGCTGCCCCAGTCTCCCGGCCAGGAGATCTCCCGCCAGAACTCCTTGAGCCGCTCCACCCGGCGCTCCGGCCTGTTGCCCGCCAGCACGGCCGCGGTGAAGGCTCCAATGGAAATGCCAGACACCCAGTGGGGGTGCAGGGACTTCTCCGCGAGCGCCTCGTACACGCCGAGGTGGTAGGCGCCCAACGAGCCTCCTCCCTGGAGGACGAGGATGATCCGCGGGTCGTCCCGATTCTCATACGACGGGGTGTGTTCTCTCTTCATGAATGAACTCCTGTGTGGGTGATACGGGCCTGCACGGCCAGGACGTCCCGCCGGACCGGCTTGTGAAGACCTCACGGAATCCATCGCTGCGACGTCCCCTCTGGGTCCCTTTTCGAGGAGGTATGACCATGACTGGAAGAGTCGCACTCGTTACCGGCGGAACCCGTGGCATCGGAGCGGCCATCGCCGCTGCGCTCCATGACAATGGCTATCAGGTCGCCGTCACCTACGTGTCCGATGAGAGAGCCGCGCTCGCGTTCTCGCTGCAGACCGGCATCCCCGCCCTTCAGCTCGATGGTGGCGACGCGGCTGCCTGCAAGGCGGGCATCCAGCGGCTGACCGAGAAGCTCGGGCCCATCGAGGTGCTCGTGAACAACGCCGGCATCACCCGCGACGCCATGCTGCACCGCATGCAGCCCGACCACTGGGCCGCGGTCATCCAGGCCAACCTCACCGCGTGCTTCAACCTGTGCCGGGAGGTGGTGCCGGGCATGCGCGAGCGCGAGTTCGGCCGCATCATCAACATCGGCTCCATCAATGGACAGACAGGGCAGCTCGGACAGACGGCCTACGCGGCGGCCAAGGCGGGCCTGCACGGCTTCACCATGGCGCTCGCCCGTGAGGGTGCGTCCAAGGGCATCACCGCCAACCTGGTGGCCCCTGGCTACATCGACACGGACATGGTCAGGACCGTCAATCCGGAGGTCCTCCAGCGGATCATCGCCCAGATTCCCGTGGGGCGGCTGGGCAGCCCCGAGGAAGTGGCGCGGACCGTGCTCTTCCTGGCCTCGGACGAGTCCGGCTTCATCACTGGCTCCACGCTCACCGTCAACGGTGGGCACCACATGGCTTGAAGAAGGGAGGCCACATGGAGCCACACGAGGAGTTGGCGGAGAACCTGGGGCGGGCCGTGGCGCTGGGAAGCAAGGCCCTCGCACGCTGGCAGGAGTTGAGTGCCCGCGCTCCCCCAGGCGCCCTGGAGGGTCTTCGCCGCGCCTTCGACGAGGCGCTGCGGAGGCTCGCCGCCGAGCCCGAGCGTCTGGCCACGGCGAACCAAACGCTAGGCGAGCGCCTGGGCCTGCTCTGGGAGGAAGCCCTGCGGCGTCCCCCGGCACAGCCCGGATCGCCCCCTACCCGCCCGGCTCGTGGTGACCGCCGCTACCGGGACCCGGCCTGGGACACCAATCCCTGGCTGGACCTGCTGCGCCGAAGCCACCAGGTGGGCGCCGAATGGTTGCAGCAGGTGGTGGAGCACGCTCCGGGGCTGGAGCCGCACACCGCGCGCCAGGCCCGCTTCTTCGCGCGCCAGCTCGCCGAGGCCCTGGCACCCGCCAACTCTCCCCTGCTCAACCCGGAAGTGCTGCGCGCCACCCTGCACAGCCGCGGCCGCAACCTGGTGCGGGGCATGGAGCGACTGCGGGAGGACGTGGAGCGCGGGCAGGGCATGCTGGTGCCACGGATGGTGGAGCCCCGCGCCTTCGAGCTCGGGCGCGACCTGGCCGCGACTCCTGGAGAGGTCATCTACGAGACGCCCCTCTTCCAGCTCATCCAGTACCGGCCCTCCACCCCCTGCGTGTACCGCCGGCCCCTGGTCATCATCCCCCCGTGGATCAACAAGTACTACGTGCTGGATCTCCGCCCGGAGAACTCCTTCATCCGCTGGGCGGTGGAGCGCGGCTACACCGTCTTCCTCCTCTCGTGGATCAACCCGGACGAGCGCTTCGCCGAGATGGACCTCGAGGACTACCTGCTCCAGGGGCTGGTGCCAGCCCTGGACGCGGTGGAGCGCGCCACCGGCGAGCGTCAGGTGCTGGCCCTGGGCTATTGCAGCGGGGGTACTCTGCTGGCGGCGGCGCTCGCCTGGTGGGCGGCACGGGGCGAGGAGCGCGTCCACTGCGCCACGCTGCTCGCCGCCCAGGTGGACTTCAGCGAGCCCGGGGACCTGGCCGTGTTCATCGATCCGGCGCAGCTTGAGCGCCTGGAGGACGGAATGCGCCAGCGGGGCTACCTGGAGGGCTCCGCGCTGATGGGCACCTTCAACCTGCTGCGCGCCGGCGATCTCGTCTGGTCCTTCGCGGTGGACAGCTACCTGCTGGGCCGCGAGCCACCGCCGCTGGATTTCCTGTATTGGAATTCCGACCCGACCCGGTTGCCCGCTCGAGCCCATGCCACCTACCTGCGCGACCTCTACCTGCGCAACCGCCTGGTGCAACCGGGTGCCCTGTCCTTCGGCGGCGTCCCGCTGGACCTGCGCCGCATCCAGGTCCCCGTCTACCTGCTGGCGGCCCGTGAGGACCACATCGCCCCCGCGCGCTCGGTGTTTCAGGCCACGCGGCATGTGAGCGGGCCGGTGCGCTTCGTGCTGGCCGGCTCGGGCCACGTGGCCGGCATCGTCCACCCGCCCTCGGCCGGCCGTTACGGCTACCGGGCCTGGGAGCAGCAGGGCCGCGCGTCCTCCTTCGAGTCCTGGCTGGAGGAGTCCCGGGAGTATCCGGGCTCCTGGTGGACGGACTGGGACGCCTGGCTGGTGCCGCATGCGGGAGCCCACGCTCCACCGCGTCAACCAGGCCATGGGGAGCTCGCTCCCATCGAGCCCGCCCCCGGCCGCTACGTCCGGGTTCGCGCCATGATGGAGTAATCCCCAGTGCAATGCCTGCCTCGGAGCCGCGGTGCATGCCGTGGGCTCCGAGGCCGTGCCGCTCGCGCATGTGCCTGTGCATGAGGAAGGGACACTCAAAACACACGAAGGCGCATACAGCCGGCCTCCTCGCCGGCTGCACGCGCCTGGTCTCTCCGAGCGGCGTGGGCTTCGGGGCCCCCTCCGCTATTTGGCCGCCGCCAGGATCATCTTCACCGCCACGGTGACGGTGGCCGTGCTGAGCTGCTGCATGGCGTGCTGTTGGTTGGAAGAGTTCTGCATGGACAAGCCCACGGCCTGGGACAGCAGTTGGTAGACAACACCCACCGCCGCGGCCGGGGACTCCGCCAACACCTTGACGTTGGTCTGGGTGATGGCATCCGTGATCTGCGGGTTGACCGTGCTTTCATCTGCCATGGTGGCGGCTCATTTCCTCACTTCGAGGGGAAGCCCTGAAGAATGGTGGTGGCGGTCTGGCCCACGCTCTGGAAGGCCTCGACGGCTCCAGAGAGGGCCTTCTGGGCCATCACGATGGCTTCGGCCGCCTTGTCCGCGTTCTGCCCGGAGAGGATCATCCCCAGCGCCACACCATTGGTGGCGGTGCTGATGGCGGCGATGTTGCGCAGGTACTCGGCTGCATCCTGTATGGCGATCGCGGTGGACTGTGCCACGTGCTGATAGGCGACGCTGGAGCCCGTGGCTCGAGCATCCTTGAGCACGGACTCATTGCTACGCTGAATGGCATCCACGATCTGCGGGTTGACGGTGGTCAGAGCAGGCATGGGTCGGTTGGCTCCTCATCCGGGGGCAGGTCATGCCACGGTTACTTGGTGCCCGCGCTCGGGCTCGAAGGCTGCGAGCTCGGGCTCGACGGCGTGGGGGTCGAGGGTTGGGAGCTCGGGCTCGACGGCTGAGAGCTCGGGCTCGACGGCGTGGAGGTCGAGGGCTGAGAGCTCGGGCTCGACGGTTGCGAGTTCGGGCTCGAGGGCTGGGGACTCGAGCCCGGAGTGGACCCGGCCACGGGAATGGGCACCACCGCGGGGGGGGGAGCGGGCGGGGTGGGTGGAGCGGGCGGGGGCGGAGGCGCTGCGGGTGGAATCGCCTGAAAGCGCGAGCCCGCGAAAAGGATCTGTTGGACGGCGGCGGTCGTGGTGGCCGTGCTGACCTGCTGCATCGACTGCTGATGGCTGGTCGAGTTCTGCATGGCCAGGCCGACCGACTGCGAGAGGAGTTGATACACCACTCCCAGCGCCGTGGACGGGGACTCCGCCAACACCTTGACGGTGGTCTGGGTGACGGCGTCGGTGATCTGGGGGTTGACGACGTTTGGATCTGCCACGTGGGAATCTCCGGCTGCGACGAGCACCTGGGTTCACGAGCGACGTTCAGGCAGGTGGGCCGGATGGCCGGGGCGGGTGCCACCGGTCATCCGGCTCCTGGGGAGGGCCTCGAGTCCCTCCGCCCCTGGTGGCCCGGGGAGCCACCAGGGCCTGGCTGTCAGAACGAGGGCGGCTTGGAGGGGGCGATGGCCGCGTTGAGCGAGGCGAGGGCGGTGGGCAGATCGCTCATGCCCACCTTGGAGGTGGCCACCGCGTCCGCCGCCGTGTCCACCGTGTACAGGAGGCTCACGCCCTGCACCGTGGCCGCCTGCGCCGCCATGTTCAGCTGCTGCTGCGCCGTCACCGCGTTCTGGAAGGACAGGCCGGTGGAATAGGCCATGGCCTGGTAGAGGTGGCCGAGCGACAGCGCCGGCGCATCGCCCAGCACCTTCACGTTGGCCTGGGTAACGGAGTCGGTGATCTGATCATTCACAGCGGTGGGAGTTGCCATGTTTGTCTATCTCCTAGCAAAGGGCCGGCCCTGCCTTCGTGGCCTTGCCGACCATGGGTGAGACGTCTGGGTTGAAGGAAATGTGAATACAACTCAGCGGGGGGAGGCCTACTTGGAAGCCTTCACCGCGGCGCCCAGCGAGGCGAGGGCGGTGGGCAGATCGCTCATGCCCACCTTGGAGGTGGCCACCGCGTCCGCCGCCGTGTCCAGCGAGTACAGCAGGTTCACGCCCTGCACCGCCGCCGCCTGGCCGATGACATTGAGGCGCTGCTGGTTGGTGACGGCGTTCTGGAAGGACAGCCCGGCCGAGTAGGCCATGGTCTGGTAGAGGTGGCTGAGCGCCATCGCCGGCGAGCTGGCCAGGACCTCGACACCGGACTGGGTGACGGAGTCGGTAATCTGATCATTGACTGCGGTCGGTTCTGCCATGTGGAGCCTCATCTTCCGTTGTGGGGGCCTGGAAAAGGCCCATCAGGAAACGCGCGAGGACGTCCGCGTGTGAAGTGCCTCGGAAAAACCTCCGCCCCGTCATGCATCCCCTGACATGACGGGGCGGAGTCCCGAGAGCCCGCGAGGGGCCCGTCTGGGATTAGCGCGAGCCGGCGACGGCCGCGTTGAGCGAGGCGATGGCGGTGGGCAGATCGCTCATGCCCACCTTGGAGGTGGCCACCGCGTCCGCGGCCGTGTCCACCGTGTACAGGAGGCTCACGCCCTGCACCGTGGCCGCCTGCGCGGCGACGTTCAACTGCTGCTGCGCCGTCACCGCGTTCTGGAAGGAGAGGCCCGTGGAGTGCGCCATGGCCTGGTAGATGTGGCCGAGCGACAGCGCCGGCGCATCCCCCAGCACCTTCACGTTGGCCTGGGTGACGGAGTCGGTGATCTGATCATTCACAGCGGTGGGAGTTGCCATTATTCGTTTCTCCTATGGGGTAAGCCCTCCGCCCGGATTGGGTGGAGTCTGGCTTCGCCCCTTAGAAGACGATCTCGCGAGCTGTTCGTGAACGCGCCCGCGCCGGCCGCGCTCCTATTTCTTCTGGGGCGCCGAGCTGCCAGAGGCGTCCTCCGCTGCCGGGGCCTGCGGGGCCTGCGGGGCGGGCAGGGGCGGCTGGAGCCGCTCCAGGAATTGCGTCGACACCCGGCCGATCTGCTGGAAGATCTCCGTGGCCTGCTGCAGGGATTGCTGGGCCTGGGCCATGGCCTGGGCGGACTGCCGGGGCTGCTCGCCCGACAACATCAGCCGCAGCGCCACTCCACTGGCGGCGGTGCTGAGGGTGGCCAACTGGCGCAGATGCTCGCTCGTGTCCTCCACCATCTTCACCGTGGACTGCATGACGTGCTGGTAGGCAGCGGCCATGGCCCGCGCGTCCTCGGGGGAGCGCGCCTGGACGCCAGAACGCATGACCCCGGAGCCCTCCAGTTCGGAGGACTCCGGGGCGGGAGGAACCGGGATGGGACTCTCGTCGGACATGGTCTCCCCTGCGGTGGGGCGCTACGGGCGCCGGGCGGTGCGACGGCCAGACGACCGCGCTCGCCGGGGCGCTCGGGACAAGGAGGGCACCGGACCACCGAGGCCGAGGCTGGCCGCCATGGCCCCATTCTGCGCCGTTCCCAGGGAGAGCAGGTGCCAGGTCTCCAGCACCGCGCCCGTGGAGCCCTGCAGGGTGTTCTGCTGCTGGGCGGCCACCGCGTTCTGGAAGGACAGCCCGAGCGAGTGGGCCAGGGATTGATAGTTCTGGCCCGCGGCGTGGGCGGGTGCACTGCCTGCCACCTCGAGGTTCGCCTGGGTCACGGCGTCCGTGACCTGTGCATTCATTTCGGTTGTATCGGCCATGGGACGTCTCTTTCAGTCCGGGCCATGCCCCGCCGCGGCGCTGGCGTACCGCGGCGGGGCATGCCGCGGGCAGGCGTGGGTTAGCGGGCCTTCAGCGCGGCGCCCAACGAGGCGAGCGCCGTGGGCAGGTCGCTCATGCCCACCTTGGAGGTGGCCACCCCGTCCGTCGCCGTGGCCAGCGTGTACAGCAGGCTCACGCCCTGCACCGTGGCCGCCTGCGCCGCCATGTTCAGCTGCTGCTGGGCCGTCACCGCGTTCTGGAAGGACAGGCCCGTGGAGTGCGCCATCGTCTGGTAGATGTGGCCGAGGGCCAGCGCCGGCGCATCCCCAAGCACCTTCACGTTGGACTGGGTGACGGCATCGGTGATCTGCCCGTTCACAGCGGTTGGAGTCGTCATCTTTGCTTTTCTCCCTGGTTTGGATGGGTTGAGGCCGGGTGCAATGCCTCCCGGCTCGGAGCGGTCAGCCCTTGGAGCTCTCACCGCTCCCCGTAGAGACGTCTGGAGCGGGCGGGCCGTGAATGTCTTTTCCCTCCGGCTCCAATCGCTCCTCCACCTGGGAGATCAGGTCCTGCGCGAGCCGCTCGCTGAAGCCCAGCACGAAGGACACCGCCAGGAAGAAGCAGCTCTCCTCCAGCGTGCCGACCGCCGGAGGCTGGATGATGGGCAGCACCTGCGACCGGAACAGCAGCAGGCCGAAGAGCGCGAAGGCCGCCCCCACCAACGGCTTGCTGAACCCCACCATCACCCGAGACGTCGGCTCGGAGGGATCGGCCTGCTCGAAGTCCCGGATGCGGACGAGGATGCTCGTCGTGCTGCCGAGGATGCCGGCCAGCACCACGGACACCATCAGGTGGAGCTCCAGATGGCCGAAGAGCTTGAAGCCTCCTCCGTGGAGCCGCAGCAGCTCACTGCCCAGCACCAGCAGCATTGAGAGCAGCAGTGCGCCCGTCAGGCCCAGCATGACCTGGAGCGAGGGAGAGTCCGTCCGCAGGATGGCGGACAGGCGCAACGGATGCAGCTGATCCGCCAGTTGGGACTCGAGCCGCTTGCGCAGGCCGCGCACCAGGCGGAGGTTGGGCTTGTCCGCCAGCAGCGCGTGCAGGGCGAGCTGAAGGCACTCGCGCGCGGGAGGCTCCAGGACGGAGGCGCCCTCCACACGCACATGGAGCAGTTGGGCCAGCTCCTGTTGTAGCTCCGCGTCGAGCGGCCGGGTCACGAACTCACGAAGCCGCTCCTCCAGGGAGGGCTCGAGGGAAACGGGCTCGTGGGCGGGAGGCTCGGAAGCGGGGACGGTGGGCTCGGTGCTGGCAGTGGGCTCGGTGCTGGCAACGGGCTCGGTGCTGGCGGCCGGCATCGGCGGCGCGGGAGAGGTGTGGGCAGGCTCGGAGTCCGCTGTCGTCGGGTCGTCTGTCTTCGTCAGGACGTCGCTCATGGGTGGGCTGGGGGCAGAGGGACGTGGCACCACGCCACATCCCAGACAGGACGTGGCGTCGAGCCCCGACGTGAAGCCGCTCCCCGCCGCCCACCTCAAGCGGCCGGAGCGCTCGTGGCCGGCGGCGGAGGGGGGCCACCACGCGAGGAAGGGTAGCCGCGGGCCAGCTCCTTCAGGTCCGACAGCGTGCCGCTGAAGCGGTCCAGGTCCACGTTGCCATTGACGCCAGGGACGTGTCCCGACTGCGAGTACTGCCAGAAGCTCCACCGCGACCACCCCTGCGGCAGGCGCGGCTTGGACACGTCATAGTTGGCCACCCACAGCGGATAGTTCTCGAAGCCCTCGGGGTTGCCGAGCTGCTTCCAGAAGTAGTGCGCGGTGTAGATGACGGGCGGGTGCCCCAGGTGCTCCTCCACCACCTTCAGCCACGTGAGGGCCCGCTCGAGGACGGTGGCGATGGGCTGTCCATCCGTCAGCTCCAGGTCCAGCACGGGCGGCAGATCCCCCGGCCCCAGCGTGCCCACCTTCTGTATCAGCAGCTCCGCCTGTGCCTGCGGATCCTGGCTCGCCCGGAACATCTGGTAGACGCCGCGAAAGAGGCCCAGCCTCCCCATCTCCTTCCAATTGTTGTCGAAATAGGCGTCGTGGACATTCACGCCATCGCTCACCCGCGCGAAGGCGAACTGCTTGCCGGCCGCGCGCACGCGCTGCCAGTTCACCTCCCGCTGCCACTTCGATACGTCGATTCCTTCAATGAAGCCATTGCCGTCCATGCGTGGTGCTCCTTCCAGGAGGGCGGGTTGCGTGGGGCCGCGCCTCCTGGGTGTAGGGACGGCCTCGCCTCCTCCGGCGTGAACGGGGGCGCTACAGGGCCTGTTCGCAGGACTTCAGCGCCTCCGCCACCTCCTCCTCGGAGAGGTCACGCTGCAGCTCCTCGCGCTCCAGACAGAACGGGTGCAACGCATTGAGCCGCTGCTGCAGCTCCTCCACCCCGAGCAACTGGAGAGGCCACACGCGGGCCGTGCCATCCGTGGAGCCCGTCAGCAGCAGCTCCCCCTGGGGACTGAAGGCCATGGCGCTGATCTCATCCGTGTGCCCGGAGGGGAGCAGCTCCGGCTCCTCCGCGTCCAGCGTTCGCCAGAGGAGGACGAGCCCGTGCCGACCGCTCACGGCGAGCTGGCTCCCCTTCAGGTCCCAGGCCACCGCGAAGGGGCTCTTCTCTCCGGGCGGAGACAGCTCCCGGAGGAACATGCCGCCCTCGCGCCAGATTCGCACCGTTCCATCCTTGGAGGCCGTGGCCACCCGCTTCTCATCCGGCGCGAAGGCCAGCGTCCGCACGGAGTCCGTATGCCCCTGGAGCACGCTGGGACGGAGCTCCTCCGGCCCCAGGACCACGTCCCCCCCTTCCGCAAGAGCCATGGCCCGGAGCTGCCCGGCCAGTCCCCGGACCTCCCTGTGAGGTGCCCGAAGGAAGGCAGCTGGAGTCTCGGACAGGGCCCGTAGCGGCAGGGTGTTCCCCCTGTTGCCGAGCTGAAGGAGCCATTCGGGCAGGTTGTCCTCCTCGGGCTCCGAGGAGGGCGACCAGCTCCGGACCTGACCATCCACGCCCCACAGGCGAGTGGCGAGCCTCCCGTCAGCTCCTGAGGACAGCGTGACCACCTCACCTTTCGAACTGAAGCCCACCCGCCATACCCGGCTGCCCTCCTCCTTCTTCAACTCCCGGACGGGCTGTGAGGGCTCCACCGGCCACACCCGCACCCGACCATCCTCGGAGAGCGTGGCCACCTGCTTCGCATCCGGCGCGAAGGCGACCTCCTCGATGGGGGAGTTGTCTCCTTCGAGCAGGAGCGGCAGGTGCTCGAGCTCCACCCGCCACACGAGCACCGTGCCATCTCGCGAGGCGCTCGCCAGCTCGCCCCTCACGTTGAAGGCGACGGCCTCCACCCCCAGCTCGTGCCCCCGGAGGATGGCGAGCCGCCGTCCGGAGCGAGTGTGCCAGAGATGGACCGTGCCGTCCTCGAGCCCGACGGCGAGCTGCTCCCCCTTCGGAGAGAACGCCACGGCCTTGATGGGACTGGAGTGCTTCAACACCCTGTAGGTGCCCTTGACGTCCCACACCCGCACGGTGCCGTCCCCGGCGATGGTCGCCACCTGACTCTCGTCCGGATGGATCGCGACCCGATACACCGGGCTGTCTCCACACGGACGGGAGGCGGACCCGCAGAGCAAACGCCCCGAGTCCTGCCCCACGGACTGGAGCCAGACCTCCCTTCCGGTGGTGGCCACCACGCTCCGGAGCACCTGGCGCTCCGGGTCCTCGCTCAGGGCCACATGCCGCCAGCCCTCATTCCGGAGCTCACCGCGTTGGGCAGTGCCGTCCTTCAAGGACATCAGCCGCAGCTTCGGCGTCACGAGCCGCCCCAGGGCGTAATGGCCTTGCGCCGAGAGAGCCACCACCTCGAGCGAAGCGCCCACGCCGGACGTCTCCTCCGCGTTCGTCTCCCGGTTCCAACGCCGCAGCCGAGCCCCTCCCAGGGCGAATACCTGTTTCCCATCCCCGCTGAACCCCACCTGGCGGATCTCCCTGCCCAGCGTGCTGGCCACCACTCGAGGTGCGTCCTGGCTCCCACGCGACCAGCGCAGGACCAAGCCTCGTGCCGTACCGATCACCAACTCCGTGGCCGCCTCATCGAAGGCCACGGCGGTGAACTGTTCATGGGGATAATGAAGACGGCCCGAGCTCACCGGCTGCTGGAGGACGGCGCGGGCCGCCATGGACCAGCGGGGAGAGCGAAGCACCTGAGGTGTCCGCACGCTGCGCAGCAACAGCAACGCCCGGGCGGGTGCCTCGTCGAGCAGGGTCAAGGCGGCCTCCAGACGGGCTCGATCCTGGGCTCGCCTGGCCAGGTCCTGCTGATGCTCCGCTTCCACGCGTTGGGTGGAAGCCACCTGGGCCAGTGCCGCCATCACCCCCGCGACGAGCAGGGCCCCGGCCACCAGGCTCGCCAGCCCCCACCGCACCCGGCGACGACGCCGCTGCTCGCGCTCCGAGCTCGCGGTGATGAGTCCGTTGACCTCCGGCGTCATCTCCTCTTCGTGCCGCGCCTGGAACCGCCGCGCCTCGTGGAGCTGATCCCCGGTGAGCAGGTGGCTGGCTCCCCCGTCCCGGCGCTCGCGGTGCCGCGCCCATTCGCGGGCCCTGTCCTGCAACCTGCACAGCTCCCCCTGGAGCGCCGAGGCCTCGTGCACCCACCGCCGTAGCAGCTCCCAGCGGCGGATGAGCGCCTCGTGGGCCACCTGCACCCAGACCTCTCCCACCGCGGCCTCGGGGTCTTGCTGCCAGGTGAGCAGCCGCGCGGAGAGGAAGCACTCCAGGACCCGGTCGAAGGCGGCCTGGCGCTCGCCGGCCTCGGAGGGCCTCAGCTCGCCGGGCCTGGCGCGCCGCCGGGTGTAGGGGCGGGCCTCGTCCCGGAACTCCACCAGGGCCACGAGCAGCCTGCGCGCCGCGTGCTTCTCCGCGTCCCCCAGCTCCTGATAGAGCCGCTCCGCTCGCCAGGCCAGCGCGCCCGCCACTCCGCCCAGGTCGGCATAGGCGCGCAAGGTGAGCCGGCGGCCCTCGCGCCGTTCCCACAGCAGATCCAACGTATAGGCCAGCAGCGGCAGCGGGTCCGGCTCGTGCTCCACCTCCCGCAGCAGCACCTCCGCCAGGCCGTCCTCCAACACCAGGCCCACCTGCCGCGCCGGGCCCTGGATGATCTCCAGGAGCTGCCCGGCCTCGGGCGGAGGGAGGAGGAGCTGGTGTTCCTCCGACCTGGCAATTCCATCCAGGCGCGGCCCCGGCTCCTCCAGCGGCAGCTCGACACAACGCTCCAGATACTCCGCACGCAGGAGCACCAGCACCACCACCGCCGCTTCCTCCAGGCGGGAGAGCTTCCACAAGGCGCGCACGAACACCTGCCGCTCAGCGGCCTGGGGAAGCTGGGTGAAGACCTCCTCGAGCGACTCCACCACCAGCAGCAGTGAGCTCCAGGGTTGCTGGCGCTGACGTATCGCCTCGACGAGCACCGCCTCGGGCTCGGCCTGGGGTGAGAGGCCCTCGGCGGCGGGAGGCAGGCGCAGAGCCCGCGCCAGCACGGCCAGCGCGGGGGAGGGCCACCCAGACTCCTGTCCGCCACTCGTGGCATCCCGGGCGACGCTCTCGCCCGGCCTCACCCGGGCCACTTCCCAGGACCCCGGAGGCAGGGAGGGCAGCAGACCCGCCCTCACCACCGTGCTCTTGCCACTGCCGGCGACCCCCACCAGGAGCTGGAACCGTGGGCGCTCTCCCCTGCCCGCCTCGAGCACGCGCTGGAGGAGCTGCCGGGCCAGCTCGCGGGGGCCGAAGAAGAAGCGGCCGTGCTCCGGCTCCAGGGGCAGCAGGCCACGGTAGGGCCGGAAGACCAGGGGGCGCGTGTCGAAGCCTTCCCTGGCGTAGGCGTAGAGCTGCAGCGAGGCCCAGTCCAACCCCTCCGTGCCGCGCGCCAGCCGAGCCCGCGCCTCGGCGAGTGACTCTTCCAGGGAACCGGGCTGACCCAGCATCCGCTCGTAGAGCGCCCGCGTGAGCAGCACCGAGCCCGCCACGGACAGGGGCAGGCGCGAGGCCACCACGGCCTCGAGGCCGATGCGGTGCAGCGCCAGGGCGACGCTGCCCAGGGAGTTGCCCAGCCCCCCTGCCCCACCACTCTGGCAGGCACACAGCACCACCAGCCGCAGCGAGCCGGCATGCCCTTCCAGCACCTGACGCAGCTCCCCACCATCCACGAGTTGCTCGCCGCCTCCCTGTGGGGACTCGTTCCACAGCAGCCCGGACGTCTCCCCCTGGGCCGAGCCGTGGCACAACAGGTGGAGCACGGCCACGGGCTCTCCAGGAGCGGCCAGCGCCTGCGCCAGGCCGGCGAGCGAGACATGGGGCAGCACATCCCGGTCCTCATCGAAGGGCCACCCGGCACGCTCACAGGCACGCCGCAGGGCCTGCAGGTGCAGCCGCGCGGGAACATCTCCACCGGCGGCGGACCAGGCGAAGAGGATGCGCCCGCCCGCAGGCCGTGGATCCTTCGCGGGAGGCCTGCAGGAGGCGCCCAGCCACTCGTAGCGCAGGGTGCAGGCGGGCAGCTCGCTGAGATGCTGCCCCCGGGCGCGCAGCGTGAGCAGTTCCCAGGGGAGCGCATACAGCTCGGCGGCGGCGAAGCGCAGGGTGATGTGGAGGGGGCGCTCCTCCCGCAGGGCCTGGAGGAGCTGGGCCTCCTCGCGATCCCAGCCCATCTGCTCCAGGAAGGTACGCAGCGAGTCCCCCAGCCGCTGCACCACGCTCCGCTCCGGGGGGATGTGCTCCAGCGCGGCCAGGTCCTCGAGCAGGGCGCGGTCCCAGTCGAGCACCGAGCTCCGGTAGCTTCCGTCCTCCAACCGGCGGAGGTACTGCACGGCCCCCCGTTGAAAGGCGAAGGGGGCCGAGGCATTCGCGCCGCGCGTCAGCTCGAGGGTGAGCGTGAAGGGCTCGGCGTGAGGAGCGGAGGCGGGACGCATGGTTCCCCTACCCCGGGTCGGGCAACAGGGCCGCGCGCCCGGCGCGCCGGTACTCCTGCTCCCAGCGATCGAGCTGCTGGAGACTCACACCCAGGTACTGGGCGAACTGGCGCCGCTGGAAGAGCAGCTCCAGCAGATGGTGCTCGATCTCCGAGGCGGCCAGGCTGGACGGCACATTGATGGCGCGCGGAGGCTCGTCGGCGAGAGGGCTCGGCGGAGCGGGAGGCGTGCTCCGGGGAACAGGTGGCGTGCTCCAGGGAACGGGAGGAGGGAGCGGCTCGGGACGGGGCTCCGGGGCCGAGGAGGAGAAAGACGCCACCCGCTCCGGCGAAGCCACTGGCGGAGTCGCGGAGCGCGAGTCCTGCGAGCCCAGGGGCAGCTGCACGGCCGGGTCGCCCAGGAGCATGTAGCCCGCCAGGTCCTGACGCACCATCCACAGGTGGGCACGCCGGGGCAGGTCAATGGGCGTGGGGCGGCTGGCGGAGCGGTTGGCCTCCTCCCGGTCGTAGAGGGTGGTGAGCTCGCCGTTGGCCTGGCTGTAGTCCCGCATCATCCGGTCCAGGGCCACCCCGGCGCGGCGCCTGGAGGCCAGCTGGCGGAGGGGCTCGAGGAAGCGGGAGACCTTGCCCTGGCGGGTGTCGCGGTCCTGGAAGCCATAGGTCCAGGCCAGGTCCACATGGCCGAAGACAGCCAGCGGCCCGCGCGAGTGGGCCAGGGCGGTCTGTGGGAGGGCGGCGACGAAGGGGCGCTCGCCCTGACGGGGCAGCGAGGCGAGCACGGACTGGAGCGAGTCACGGAACTGGCCCGCCTGTTGGAGCTGGTGCAGCCAGGGATGAAAGGCACTGCGTACGGGGGTGCCCGCGCCGAAGCAGGCGAAGAGGAACCAGATACCTCCGTGGAGGAAGGACTTGCCCCCATCCATGTGGACCTTCAGGTCCGCGGCCGTCAGCGGGTCCGCCTCGCCGAGGCTGAGGGCGCCCTGGAGCTCACGCTGCTCCTGGGGGTTGCGCCAGCCGCCGCGCGGGCTGCCCAATCCATGGCTCATGGAGAAGAGCAGGGAGGGATCCGCCACGGCTGCCTCGGCCAACAACGTGTCGAGACAGTCCTGGCCCGGCTCGCCAATCTCCAACACGCCGCTGGAGGGGAAGCGGCCCAGCTCGTGCTGCTCCTGGGTGCTCTGGATGCTGGGCTTCACCAACATCTCGTAGCCCAGGGTGGTGGCATGGGTCCCATCCCGGACGGTGTAGAAGAGGGTGCGGGGTTGGGAGGCGGAGGCGGCCGCGCGCTCGCAGCGCAGCACCTTGTCCACGTAGGAGGCATAGTCCTGCTCCTGGCGGAAGGCCAGCCGGCCCACCAGCCTGTCGCCGTAGAGGGCCTGCTGCAGCTCGAAGGGCACCTGGTCGAAGTCGCCCAGCAGCAGCAGGTAGTGGGGCCACTCGCTCTCCGGCACGCTCTCATCCTCGAGCACGGAGCGCTTCCAGAGGTGGAAGTCCTCCAGCTTGCCCTGGGCGCCGAGCGAGGCGGGCAGCCGGTAGACGCGCGCGGGGGCCTGCTGGTCCTCCTCCCGCTTGCGCTTGAGGGGCTCGAGCAACGCCAGCAGCCGATCTCCCTCACGCCCTTCGGGGACGACGAGCCCCCAGCGCTGGTCGGGCAGGGAGTTGGGATCTCCCCCGACATCCCGCAGGTGGCCCTCCACCTTTTCGGGCGAGGGGGCCTGCTCGGCGGTCTTGGGGGGCAGACCCTGGGCCAGCGCGGGCCGGCGCGTGTCCGCCTGGGCCAACAACAGATTGAGACTCTCGGAAGCCATACACTCCCTCCTCATGTAACGGAAACGCCGGGTCAGACAGCCTCGTCCGTCAAGCCGAAGAGCTCCTGCACGAAGCCGAGCAACAGCTCCTGGGACCAGCCGTGGCCGAGCGCCTCGGAGAAGCGGACCGCCAGCCGCAGGGCCTCGCGTCGCGGGGTGACGGTGGAGGGCACCAGGGCGAGCTCCTCGAGCTGCCGCCGCACCGCCGCCAGCGGGGCCTCCACCTGGCTGCCGAAGGCCAGACGGCGCAGCAACTGCCCGCACAGCTCCCGCATCTGCTGGGGATCCTCCTGGGCCTCATGCAGCGCGTTGACCTCCGCCGACGAAAGGCTGGCATCCAGCCCCACCGACAGCAGCACCAACTCCAGTACCCGTGCACCCAGGCGGGTGGAAGGCTCCGCCGCCACCTCGGTAGGCGAGACTCCCTCCGCCAGCCCCGAGACCATGGCCCTGGCCTGCGGGGGAGGCACGTCCAACCCCTGCTGGAGCCTGGACAGCAGCTGGGCATCGGGGCCCTGGGACCCGACATTCTCGAAGACCACCTTCGCCGCCAGACCGAAGGCCAGCAGCCGGTTGTGCGCGTCCGGCAGCCGCCGGCGCAGCGAGACGAAGAGGGCCTCGTCCCCCATCGAGGCCAACGCCTCGACGCCCCGCTCGAGCCGATCCACGAGGAACTCCGGCCGCTCGCCCTGGAGCTCCGGGCACTCGAGCGCGTGGCGCAGCACGGTGCGCATCTCGGCTTCAGCCACGCGCCCATCCACCTGGGCGGCGAGCAACATCGCTTCGACCAGTGCAGCGTTGCGCTCCTGGCGGACCTTCAAGACCTGCGTGCGGATCATGCCTCCAAGACGCCGCCACCCGGAGGGTTGTGAATCACTCACCCGGAGTAGCGCATGTCCGCCATCGACACGCGGAGGATGCCGTAGGCGAGCTGGATGCGCTTGCGGACGTTGCAGTTGGTCAGCCGCAGGTGCGTGGCGATGTCGGCATAGGACATGCCCCGAAGGAAGCGCATCTCGAAGGGGGTGCGCAGGTTGAGCGGCAGCGCGTAGATGCGCGCTCGGATCTCCAGGGCCCGCTCGCGCTCGATCAACAACTCATCCGGAGGAACCTCCTCCGGGACGGGAGTGGGCAGGGACTCGGTCTCTGGCACCTCCGAGGGCTCCACGAAGCGTCGGCGCTCCCGGTGGAAGTCCATACAGACGTTGTGAAGAATTCGGCTCAGCCAGGCCTTCTCATTGACGAGTATCCCCGCCTGCTCCGAGAAGCCCTGGAAGGCACGCAGCATGGCGGTGTTCAGCGCATCCTCCGCATCAGCAGCATTGCCAGCCATCAGCCGGAGACACTGATGGTGCAGATGTTCGCGGTGACCCTGCCAGAGAGGCCAGAACAATGAAGAATGGGTAGAGGAGTTCACGATGTCCGTGCCAGGAAATTGCGACAGGAGGACGGGAAAACCCCTCAGGTTGTGAATACGTTCTTTTCCAGCCGACCCCATTCACAACCCGACGGGCTTGCGCGTCTTCGGTGAAAAAAGGCCCAGGCATGACAGACCCAGGCCGGAGCGGGACTCCAGCCATCCACCGCGAGCGCACCCGCGCGGCGAAGCCATTCAAGGCCCGTCGCGTCAGGGCCACGGTCGATCAATGCCAGTCATTGCGAAACGGCGCCCAGACGCTCCGATGTCCACTGGCGCGAGGTGCGCTTCATGGAGGGGGTCAGCGAAAGCATTTGCGCGCGGGCGGCCGGTCAGCCGGAAGACCCTCTCCGTCTTCCGCTCCGCCTCTCGGCACACATGAAGGCTGTCCAAAGCTTAGATACTGAACTCATCCAGGATCCGCTCATGTCACGTGGAGACTGAAATCGGTATGACACGGAAGCCGTGCACTCCGTTCATACCTGGACCTTGCCGAGAGGGCGTGGCGCCTGTGGAGAGTGATGCGTCACTTTCTGCTGCGCCCCCTGACGCGCGCTGCCATCCATCCCCCATCGGTCACACCCCATGAGCCCCTGGCGTCTCCAGGAGATATGGCCCACAGAATCTTGATCGACACCGCCCCAGGGGTGGACGACGCCATCGCGCTGCTGCTCGCACTGAGCAGCAAGGACCTCGACGTGGTCGGCATCACGACGACCTTCGGCAACATCGACACGAAGCGGGCAACGAGGAACGTGCTCTCGCTGCTCGAGCTCTGCGGACGAAGCGATCTTCCTGTGGCGGTGGGAGCGCCCCGAGCGCTGAGCGGCACGCGCCCGCGCTATGCCCGGCATGTCCACGGCAGGAACGGGCTGGGTGGATTCGCCTTTCCGCAGCCACACGCGAAGCCACTGCCCCTCTCAGCGGCGGAGTTCATCGTGCGCATGGTGATGGCGGCCCCCGGGGAGCTCACACTCGTCACCTTCGGCCCGCTGACCAACCTCTCACTCGCCCTGGAGTTGGAGCCCCGGCTGGGCGAGAAGGTGGCCGCCGTGGTGACCCTGGGCGGAGCGCTCGAGGTCCCCGGCAACGTCACCGCCAGTGCGGAGACCCACCTCTTCAACGACCCGCCCGCCGCGGCGCGCGTCCTGGCGGCGGGCTGGCCACTCACGCTGGTGGGCCTCGACGTCACCAGCCAGGTGGTGATGACCCCCGCATACCTCCAGTCACTTCGGCACTCAGGACAGCTGACCGGAGAGCTCATCTGGAACATCTCCCGGTTCTCCGAGGCCTTCCACTACCAGCACCACGGCCTTGCGGGGCTCTACAGCCATGCGCCGACGGCGCTGGCCTACGTGCTCGCGCCGGAGCTCTTCACCCTCGAGGAGTCCGAGGTGCACGTGAGAACGCAGGGGCCCGAGCGGGGACGGACGACACGGCAACCCATCCCCCCGGGGCTCCTGCGCCGCACCTATCGGAGGATTCCCCAGGTGTGCATCGACGTCGACGCGGAGAGGGTCCTGGAGCTCGTGCGTGACCAACTGCGCCCACCCGCGGCCTCCCCTCCTGTGAGCCTTCCAGGTCAGAGAAGAGAGCCGTGGGTGATGACGATGTCGTCGATGTAGCCCCGGTGGTCTCCGATGCTGGAGGGCCGGTCGCAATCCACTCGTAGGACGAGAAGTCCGTGTTGGACTTCAATCCCAGACAATTCAACTAAGACTGCGGCGGAATCCGGGTCGGATCGAACTCGTCATGCGTGCGGAACATCCGCACATCGTCGATCCGCACATAGGGCAGAACCGTCTGCAGTTTCTCCGCGGGCACGCCGTTCAAGAGCGCGGACAGATGGCTGGCCAGGACGGTGCCAACGCGCCGCTGCGGTTGGTAGTAATAGGTGACGCGCTGATCCGAGAGCGTGAGGAATGGCATACCGCCAAAGCCGACGACGCCCACGCCATCCCTCACGGTGTCAATCCCGCTGCCGATCAACCCTTCGAGCGTGCCCAGGATGGACATCTGGTTTGCACAGACGAATGCGGAGATCGAGCGATCGCGCTGCAGGAACTGCTTCGTCACCTCGCGGGCGGACCGGACCGAGAGGTCGCCCAGGTACGTCAGGGACTCGTCCCAGGGAATCCCCGCTTCGGCCAGCGCCCGCTGATAGCCACGCAGCCGCAGGCCCACATACGTGAACCCTCCGGACGGATTGAGCAGCGCGATCCTCCGGTGCCCGCCGCGAGCCAGGTGCATGACCGCGTCGAAGATCGCGCTCTCGTCGTCGTGGTCGACGAAGGCGTGCGGCGTCTGCAGCTCGGTCCGCCCGAAACACACGAACGGGAAGTCCTTCTCCAGGCAGAACCGGGCCCGTTCATCCATGGGCGTGGTGCGGGAGAAGATGACGGCGTCGGCGAGCTGTTGATCGTAGACCTTGCGGATCGGGTCCAGCGGCGTCTGCTGGGCCGTCTGCGCCAGGACGATCAGGTTGTAGCCCGAGGGCTCGAGGCCATTCGACAGACTCTCGACCTGCGCCAGGAAGCCCGAGTCACCGTACTCGCCGACCTCGGGCGCGAAGAGGATGGAGCAGACCTTGAGCGTCCGGCCGGTGCGAAGGTGGATGCCGCCAATATTCGGCACGTAGCCGAACCTGGCGGCAGCCTCCTTCACCCGCTTGGTCGTCTCTGGCCTGACCTCCGGGCCGTCCTTCAGCGCCCGGGAAACAGTGCTGATCGACAGCCCCAGATGCTCCGCGAGCATCTTGAGGTTGGCCCGAGCCCCAGCCGTCCGCCCAACCCCATCGCTCTCCTGGCGCTTACGTCGATTGGCACTCACGTCATTCGGACCCGGGTTCAGAAACCTGGCAAAGCGTTTGTGGCGATCACCTTCCGCATGAAGTCGTAGGACGCCTTGGGCGTCCGCTTCTGCGTCCGGTAATCCACGTGCACGAGGCCGAAGCGCTTGGCATAGCCCAGGGCCCATTCGAAGTTGTCGAGCAGCGACCAGGGCATGAAGCCACGGACGTCCGCCCCCTCCGAAACGGCCCGCAGCAATCCGGCCAGGTACTCACGGTAATAGGCGATACGGTCCTGATCGTCAACCCGGCCGTCGGGCCCGGGCAGGTCGATGAAGGCCCCCCCGTTCTCGGTCACGTAGACCGGCGGGTTGCCGCAGCGGTTCTTGACGAACAGGAGGGCCTCCTGGAAGGCCTGCCCGTCGATGGCCCAGTTCATCTCGGTCCGGCGGAAGTAGAGCGGCGGGTCTGCATGCTCGAAGGGCCAGGAGCCCTTCTGCGATGCCTGGATGTAGCTCGGGAAGTAGTGGTTGACGCCGAGGAAATCGATCGGCCGGTGGATCTCCGCGAGGTCTCCGCCGCGCACGTGCTCGGCGAACCGCTCAGCGACCGAGTCCGGGTAGCGCCCGTGGTAGATCGGATCGAGGAAGACGCCATTCCACTTGTCCTCGAAGAGCGCCACCAGGTGGCCATCGCGCTCCTTGAATTGCGGCAGCGGCCTGCCCTTGTGGACCGGAATCACGGTGCCGACGCCAGCGCGGGGAGTCAGGCTTCGTAGCACTGAGACGGCTCGTCCATGCGCCAGGTTGAGATGGTGCGCGGCACGGATGGCGGCGCGGGGATCGCTCACCCCTGGCGCATGGCGCCCCTCCTCATAACCGGCCCAGGCCGACACGCTCGGCTCGTTGAAGGTCACCCAGTTCTCGACGCGATCGCCGATCCGCCGGGCCACGACGGCCGTGTACTCCGCGAACCAGTTGGCGATGTCTCGATTGGCCCAGCCACCGCGGTCCTGAAGCGCCTGCGGCAGGTCCCAGTGATAGAGGCACGGCCAGGCGCGCATGCCACGCTCGAGCACCCCGTCGACGACGCGGTCGTAGAAATCGAGCCCCTTGGCGTTGACCGCACCACCGCCCTCCGGAAGAACTCGCGGCCACATGATGGACAGGCGGTAGACCTTCGCACCCAGGTCGCGCAGCAGGTCGAGGTCCTCGGGGTAGCGGTGATAGTGGTCGCAGGCCACCTCGCCGGTGTCCCCGTTGGCAACCCTGCCAGGCGTTGCGCAATAGGTGTCCCAGATACTCCGTCCCCGCCCGTCGTCCGGGGCCCCGCCTTCTATCTGGTAGCTGGACGTAGACACGCCCCACAAAAAGCCTTCAGGGAAACGCATTGTCATCTCGGTCTCTCCTCCATGATTGATATTGCCGCACTGCGTCGCCGCGGATCCTCCATGCCGCACCGCGTCGCCGCCTGTCTTTTTTGCCGCACCGCGTCGCTGTCTCTCTCGAAAAATCGAAACGTTGTCATCGTCTTTTTTCGGTTGAATCCCCCGGAGAAGATTCTCTCTGAACGGCATTGACTTGCCGGTCGTGTCTGTGGGAATCAGGAATCGTAACGTTACGATTTTTAGATCGTATACCAAGGGGAGGATCGTAATGCGAGCGCTCAAGACCCTGGCGGGACTGGTTCCCGCCCTGATGATCGGCGTATCCACCGGGGCATCTGCTCAGACGGCAGAGGTACTGCATTGGTGGACGTCCGGTGGTGAATCGGCGGCACTCGGCAAGGTCCGCGCGGCCTATACCGCCAAGGGCGGCACCTGGAAGGACACTCCGATTGCCGGTGGTGGCAATGCTCGCGCCGCGGTCGTCAATCGCATGATCGGCGGCAAGCCGCCGACGGTCTTCATGTTCTCGATTGGCAAGCAGCTCGATGAGCTGGCCGAGCAGGGGCTCGTCGGCGACGTCAACGACGTGGCCGTCGCGGGCAAGTGGGACGCCGTCCTGCCGCCCCTGATTGCCCAGGTCTCCAAGCGCGACGGCAAGTACATCGCTGCTCCTATCAACATCCACGGTGAGAACTGGATGTTCTACAACACCGCGGCCCTCAAGAAGGCCGGGGTCGAGGTGCCGAAGACGTGGCCGGACTTCCTGAAGGCCGCGAAGACGCTCAAGGCGGCGGGAATCACCCCGATCGCGCTCGGCGGCGAGCCGTGGCAGGAGCGGATCCTCTTCAATTCCGTCCTGCTGGGCGTTGGAGGTCGGGACCACTACGCCAAGGTCTACGGCCAACTCGATGAAGCGGCGATGAAGTCCGACACCATGCTCGAGGTCTTCAAGACCGTCGCGGCGCTGCGCGAGTTCGTCGACGAGGGCAGCCCGGGCCGCAAGTGGAACATCGCGGCCAACATGATGATGAAGGGCACGGCGGCCTTCCAATTCATGGGGGACTGGGCCAAGGGCGAGCTGGTGGCAGCTGGCATCGAGCCCGGAACGACGGTCGGCTGTGCGCTCGCCCCGGCCAAGGACAAGGGCTACATCATGACCGTGGACGCGTTCGCCTTCTCGAATGTGAAGGACAAGGCGGGCCGTGACGCGCAGAAGCTGATGGCGAGCGTCATCATGGACCCGGCGGTCCAGGTCGCCTTCAACAAGCAGAAGGGGTCGATCCCCGTCCGCACCGACGTGACCGACGCCTCCTTCGACGTCTGCGCCAAACTGGCGATGGAGACGCTCAAGGACACGAAGGCGCAGCTCGCGAGCTCCGGCCTGTTCGGCCTCCCCAGCTCGGTGTCCGGCGCCATCGATGATGCGATCTCGAACTACTGGAACAACCGGTCGCTGACGCCCGAGCAGGGACGCGACCTCTTCATCAAGGCGATTGCCAGCGCGAAGTGAGACCGAGCGGCCGGGGTGAAGTTCCACCACCCCGGCCGCCTGTCTTTCCCTCCCCCCTCGGAACTCTTCGCGGACGGACCCCTTCATGATGAACGCACAACAGCAGCCGTCCGCGGTGCCGCTGCCGCGCACGGAGGCCTCGCCGGCTGAGAAGCGCCCGCGCTTGTCCGCCAGAACGGCGGCCAGGATCGCGCTCGTTCCGGCCGCGATCATCACGTTCCTATGCTTCTACGTCTTCGTCGGCTGGACGGTCGTCATCTCGATGACGCGTTCGCGGCTGCTGCCAATCTACGACTTCGTGGGGTTCGATCAGTACCGGCGTCTGTTCGCCAATGACCGCTGGTGGACGGCCATGGAGAACCTGGCCATCCATGGCACGCTGTTCATCCTGGGCTGCACCGTTGTGGGCTATGCGCTCGCCATCCTGCTCGACCGCGGCACCCGAGCGGAGAGCTTCTTTCGCACCGTGTTCATGCTGCCGCTGTCGATGTCGTTCATCGTCACCGGCGCCATCTGGCAGTGGCTGCTCAACCCGACACTCGGCATCCAGGACGCGGTGCGGGACCTCGGCTGGACGGAGTTCGTCTTCAACTGGCTCGTCCGGCCCGACCGGGCCATCTACACGCTGGCCGTCGCCGGCGTCTGGCAGCAGGTCGGACTGTGCATGGCGCTCTTCCTCGCCGGCCTGCGCGGCATCGATCCCAACATCTGGAAGGCGACGCGGATAGATGGCATTCCCACCTGGCGCGTCTACACCCACATCATCACGCAGATGCTGAGACCGGTGTTCTTCACCGTGTTCGTCCTGCTGTCGTCGCTGGTGCTCAAGTCCTTCGACCTCGTCGTGGCGCTGACCGGTGGCGGCCCCGGCTTCTCCTCCGACCTGCCGGCGCGCTTCGTCGTCGACCACATCCTCAATCGCCAGGAGTTGGGGCTGGGCGCCGCCGGTGCCTTCATGATGCTGTGCACCATCGCGGCGGTGGTCGCACCGTACTTCTATCTCGAGCTGCGCAAGCCACAGAGGGAGGCGTGATGCGCTACCAGCGGCTCATTCTCTACCTCCTGCTGACCTCCGCCGCGCTGGCGATGCTCGCGCCGCTCTTGTTCATGATCTCGACCTCGCTCAAGCCGATGGACGAGATCCGCGACGGCAGCCTGTTCGCGCTGCCCCACGCCCCGACGCTGGCCGCCTGGGCCAAGGCCTGGAACGGCGCCTGCATCGGAGATTCGTGCGAGGGGCTGTCGGGACAATTCGCCAATTCCTTCATCATCGTCCTGCCGTCGCTCTTCCTGTCGGTGGGGCTGGGCGCGCTGACGGGCTATGCGCTCAGCCTGTGGCGCGTCCCCTACGCCAACGTCCTGTTCAGCGCGATCCTCCTCGGTCTCTTCATTCCGCCGCAGGTGACGCTCTACCCGATGATCATCATGGTCCGTGAGCTCGGGCTGTTCGGCTCGGTGTCCGGCTTGGTGCTGGTTCACGTCGTCTGGGGCATGGCCTTCGTCACCCTGCTGTTCCGCAACTTCTTCCAGTCGGTACCGCAGGATCTGCTCAAGGCCGCGCGGATCGACGGGGCCGGTTTCTTCGCGATCTTCTGGTACGTGATGCTGCCGCTGTCGCTGCCGGTCTTCGCCGTCGCGGTCATCCTGCAGTTCACCTACATCTGGAATGACTTCCTGCTGGGGCTGACCTTCAGCAGCCCGGAAAGCCAGCCGGTGACCGTGGCGCTGAACAACCTGGTCGGCTCGCAGTTCGGCGAGCAGGAATACAACCTCAACATGGCCGCAACCATGCTGACGGCACTGCCCACCGTGCTCGTCTATCTCTTCTCGGGACGTCTCTTCGTCCGCGGCATCGCAGCCGGCGCCGTCAAGGGCTGAGGACCTACGCAATGCATGGAGTCAGACTCGAATCCGTCCGCAAGGTCTATGGTGCGCACACCATCATCGACGAGCTCAATCTAGAGATCGACGACGGAGAGTTCCTGGTGTTGCTCGGACCGTCGGGTTGCGGCAAGTCCACGCTGCTCAACATGATCGCGGGCCTCGAGACGGTGACGAGCGGCCGCATCCTGCTCGGCGGCCGGGACGTGACCGGGCTCGAACCGGACGAGCGCGACATCGCGATGGTGTTCCAATCCTATGCGCTCTACCCGACCATGTCGGTGCGCAAGAACATCGGCTTCGGCCTCAAGATGCGCGGAACTCCCAAGGCGGAGATCGACCGCCGGGTGGAGGATGTGGCGCGTCTGCTGCGCATCGAGCACCTCCTCGAGCGCCGGCCGGCCCAGATGTCCGGAGGCCAGCAGCAGCGCGTCGCCATCGGCCGCGCGTTGGTGCGCGAACCCTCGGTCTTCCTGTTCGACGAGCCGCTCAGCAATCTCGACGCCAAGCTGCGCGCCGACATGCGCGTCGAGCTCAAGAAGCTGCATGAGCGGGTCGGCCGCACCATGGTCTACGTCACGCATGACCAGATCGAGGCCATGACGATGGCGACGCGCATTGTCGTGCTCGACCAGGGCCGCATCCAGCAATGCGATAGACCGGAGGTCATCTACGACCGGCCGGTCAACCGCTTCGTGGCGTCCTTCGTCGGCGCCCCCACCATGAACTTCCTCGACGGGCGTCTGACCCGGAGCGGAGACTGCTTGGCGGTTGCCTGCCGAGATGCGGTCATCCCGTTGCCAGGGCTAGACGGCTCTTCCGAGCTGACAGAAGGCCGCCCCATCGTGCTCGGCCTCCGGCCCGAACACGTACTCCCCGCCGAGAAGGGAGGGGCCAGCACCATCCAGGCCGTGCCGCTGATGTCGGAGCCGACCGGCCCTGACATGTTCGTGCTGATGGCACTCGGCGGCAGTGAAATCACGGTCCGCCTCCCGACTGGCGAGAAGGTCGAACGCCACACACCGTTGCCCATCCGGATAGATGGCCGGCGCGTCTCCCTGTTCTCACCGGACAGCGGAGCGAGGCTGGCATAGGCGGCTTCACAGTCAGAGGCCCCGCGAGAGTCCACCCCACCCTGAATCACGGGGGGGGTGTGCGCCAATCCCGCGAGGGCCCGTCTGCGTTGGAGCCCTGACGGCGCCCAGGCGCGAGAGGTCTGCGCGCGGCCTTCAGACTCGAGACAAGAACGACACGCCTGACGAAAGCTTTCTCACTCCTCGCGACTCGCAAGGGGCCAGGAAGCGTGTGCCCGCCAGCCACGCCCCACAACCCATACACACGCGCCTCCAGGCAAAAGCAGAAAAACAGATTTCCATTGCTTTCCTTATTCACTCCATGTATCAGGATAATCCGTAAGGCCCTGGGACGCGTCAGGTCATCCGTGCTCGACCTCCGCGGCCCTGCTCTCCATCGGGTTCCCCAACGTGACCTTCTCCTGTAGCGGGAAGCACTCCGGCCTTGCCTCCCGGAAGTCGTCTTGCGGTGACTTTGGGATGTTCCGAAGTCCCTCGAGCCGGGAAGTGGTGAAGTAATGCATTGCGTCTAAAGACAGATGTTCGTGCGTCGTGCCTCAGTTCCCCCCAAGGAGGACATGATGTTCTTCGAATCGCGCTGTATCAAATCAGCCGTGACACGAGCTCTTTGCCTGATGATGGCGGCTGCCGCTCCCACCCAGGCCATCGCCGCCACCAAATCGGCGCCCACACTGGGCTCGGCTCTCGCCGGGGAGTCTGCCTATACGCAGCGGTTCCTCGACCAGTACAACAAGATCAAGAATCCGGCGAATGGCTATTTCAGCGCCAAGGGCGTGCCCTATCACTCCGTCGAGACCCTGATGGTCGAGGCTCCGGACCATGGGCACGAGACCACCTCGGAGGCCTACAGCTACTGGCTGTGGCTGGAGGCGGAGTACGGCCGGGTGACGGGTGATTGGACGCCCTTCAAGAACGCCTGGGCCAACATGGAGCTGTACATCATCCCGTCCCAGGCGGATCAGCCGACCAACTCGGCCTACCAGGCGAACAAGCCGGCCACGTATGCCGCCGAGTGGGATCTGCCGAACCAGTACCCCTCCCCGCTGCGCACGGAGGTGGCGGTCGGGAACGATCCGATCGCGAGCGAGCTGCAGACCACGTATGGGACCAGCGACATCTACGGCATGCACTGGCTGCTGGACGTCGACAACTGGTACGGATACGGCCGCTGCGGCGATGGGACGACCTCTCCGACGTACATCAACACCTTCCAGCGCGGCCCGCAGGAGTCCGTGTGGGAGACGGTTCCGCACCCCTCCTGTGAATCCTTCACCTGGGGCAAGTCGAACCAAGGCTTCCTGAGCCTGTTCACGGGAGATGCCAGCTACTCCCGCCAGTGGCGTTACACCAACGCACCGGATGCGGATGCCCGTGCCGTGCAAGCCGCCTACTGGGCCTACACCTGGGCGAAGGAGCAGGGCAAGGAAGGGCAGGTGGCCGACCTCGCCAAGAAGGCGGGCAAGATGGGCGACTATCTCCGCTATGCGATGTTCGACAAGTACTTCAAGCGCATCGGCCAGTGCATCGGAGAGACCAACTGCCCCGCTGGCAGTGGCAAGAACAGCATGCATTACCTGCTGTCGTGGTACTACTCGTGGGGCGGCTCGCTGAGCACGAGTGGTGGCTGGGCCTGGCGCATCGGCTCGAGCCATAACCATTTCGGCTACCAGAACCCGATGGCCGCCTACGTCCTGAGCACGACGTCGTTCGCCCGGCCCCAGTCCGCGACCGGAGCCAGCGACTGGGCGACGAGCTTGCAGCGGCAGCTCGAGTTCTACACGTGGCTGCAGTCCGCCGAGGGCGGCATCGCGGGAGGCGCCACGAACAGCTGGAAGGGCAGTTACTCGCAGCCAACGAGCACGTCGACCTTCTACGGCATGTACTACGACTGGCGCCCCGTGTACCACGACCCGGCGAGCAACCAGTGGTTCGGTTTCCAGGCTTGGTCCATGCAGCGCGTGGCGGAGTACTACTACGTCACGGGTGACGCCAAGGCCAAGAAGGTGCTCGACAAGTGGGTGGCCTGGGCCACCCAGAACACCAAGCTGAAAGCGGACGGCACGTACGAGATTCCGAGCACCCTGCAGTGGACGGGTGAGCCGGACACCTGGGTTCCGGGCAACCCGGGCAGCAACAGCAACCTGCACGTCTCCATCCTGGATTACACCACGGACGTCGGTGTGACCGCGGGCTACGCGCGGACGCTGATCTACTACGCCGCCAGGTCCGGGAGCGAGAGCACCAAGACCCTCGCCAAGGAACTGCTGGACCGGATGTGGACGAATTACCAGACCACGAAGGGCGTGGCCGTGCCCGAGAAGCGCGAGGACTACAAGCGCTTCGACGACACCTACAACGCGACGACGGGCGACGGCGTCTACGTTCCGCAGGGATGGACCGGCACGAACGCGCAGGGTGCGACGATCGACTCGAACGCGACGTTCATCAGCCTCCGTCCGAAGTACAAGCAGGATCCGGACTGGGCGAAGGTCCAGAGCTACCTGGCGGGCGGCGCGGTGCCCGAGTTCACCTACCACCGGTTCTGGGCCCAGGCGGACATCGCCATGGCCATGGCGGACTACGCACGGCTGCTGGACGGGAGCACGCCTCCTGCCGCGTCCATCCTGACCTCGGCGAGCGACCTCACCGTGGCCGAAGGAGGAAGCACGAGCTTCACGGTGAGCCTGTCCGCGGCCCCGACGAGCAATGTCACGGTCACGGTGGCCAAGGCCTCGGGTGATGCGGACCTGTTCGTGTCGTCCACGGCGACGCTGACCTTCACCCCGTCGAACTGGAACGTGGGTCAGACCGTCACCCTCTCGGCCGCAGAGGATGCGGACATGGCCAACGGAGTCGCCGCGTTCCAGCTGAGCGCGAGTGGCTACTCGCCGGTGTCGGTCAACGCGACGGAGCTCGACAATGACAATCCGCCTCCCGCGACCTGCACGGTGACCGTTGATACCAGCAACGACTGGGGCGCCGGTTACGTCGGGCGTGTCGTCCTGCTGAACAGCGGCACGGAGGCCATCTCCAACTGGAAGGTCAGCTGGACGGCCACCAATGATTTCACGCTGACCAACTCCTGGAGCGCGAGCTTCACGAAGTCCGGCCGCTCCATCGTGACGACGCCCCTGTGGAACGCGACGATCCCCGGCGGCGGCGGCAATACCGAGTACGGCTTCCAGGTGTCGTACAGCGGAGCGAAGCCCGTGCCCAGCGGTGTCAGCATGGAAGGGCATAACTGCACCATCATCGTCAAGTAGCAAGTAGTAAGGGGTGCTGCTCAACGGGAAATGCGGGACGTTGAGCAGCACCCTCCTTTCGTGCGCGGCGGCGGCGAGCGGCTCGTCCGCCGCAGTGCCGCCGCCCGGGCGTTCACCCACAGCCATGAGCAAGGAGCTGACCCAATGATGCGCAAGCATTTACTGGCAACACCAGCGGTCCTCTTGATGGGCTTGTCGTCCGCCGTGAGCCCTCGGGTCGCGCATGCGGAAACGTTCAACTACGCGGAGGCGCTGCAGAAGTCCCTCTGGTTCTACGAGGCCCAGCGGTCGGGTCCCCTGCCTGACACCAACCGGGTGAGCTGGCGGGGAAACTCCGGCTTGCAGGACGGCGCCGACGTGGGAAAGGACCTGACCGGCGGCTGGTACGACGCTGGCGATCACGTCAAGTTTGGCCTGCCCATGGCCGCCAGCACCACCATGCTGGCCTGGTCCGTCTATGAATATGGGGAGGCGTACCAGCAGAGCGGACAGCTGAATGCCATTCGCGACAACCTCCGCTGGGTCAACGACTACTTCATCAAAGCCCATACGGCTCCGAACGAGCTGTACGGCCAGGTGGGGGCGGGCAACACGGATCATGCCTGGTGGGGTCCAGCCGAGGCGATGCAGATGACCCGGCCCGCGTTCAAGATCAGCGCTTCCTGTCCAGGATCCGATCTGGCCGGTGAGACGGCCGCGGCCATGGCCGCCTCCTCCCTCGTGTTCAGGGAGTCCGACCCGACCTACTCGGCCACCCTGCTGACGCATGCCCGGCAACTCTTCACCTTCGCGGACACCTACCGGGGCAAGTACTCCGACTGCATCACGGATGCACAGGCCTTCTACAACTCCTGGAGCGGCTACTGGGACGAGCTGAGCTGGGCCGCCACCTGGTTGTACCTGGCCACCAACGAGAGCAGCTACCTGACGAAGGCCGAGAGCTACACGGCCTACTGGGGCTCCGAAGGGCAATCGCCCTACTGGGGCTACAAATGGACGCAGAGCTGGGATGGCAAGCAGTACGGCGCTCAGCTCCTGCTCGCCCGCCTCACGGGGAAGGACGTCTACAAAGCCTCGGTGGAGCGGAACCTGGATTTCTGGACCACCGGCTTCAACGGCGAGCGGGTCCGCTACTCCCCTGGCGGACTCGCCTGGTTGGATACGTGGGGCAGCCTGCGCTATGCCGCGAACGAGTCGTTCCTGGCATTCGTCTACGCCGACGACATCGCCGCCAGTGATCCGTCCAGGGCCACGCGTTACCGCGACTTCGCCTCCCGGCAGATCCGCTACATGCTCGGGGAGAACCCCCGGAGCTCGAGCTACGTGGTGGGCTTCGGTGTGAATGCCCCCCGGAACCCGCACCACCGCACGGCACACGGCTCCTGGGCCGACTCCATCTCCAGTCCCGCCCAGAGCCGGCACATCCTCTACGGCGCCCTGGTCGGTGGCCCGGACGCGGCGGATGCCTATTCGGACGACCGGTCCAACTACACCAACAACGAGGTCGCCACGGACTACAACGCGGGCTTCACCGGAGCTCTGGCCAGGATGTACCTCCTCTACGGCGGTACGCCCGACCCCGCCTTCCCGCCCCGAGAGGCCCCCACCACGGACGAGTTCTTCGTGGAGGCCGGCATCAACGTGTCCGGTTCCAACTTCACGGAGATCCGCTCATACATCAACAACATCTCCGGTTGGCCGGCCCGTGTGGCCGACAAGCTTTCCCTCCGGTACTTCGTCGACCTCTCCGAGGTCATCGCCGCCGGAGGTTCTCCCTCGAGCCTGACCGTCACCCTGAACTACCACCAGGGAGCAAAGGTCCTGCCCCTCAAACAGTGGTCTGGAAACATCTACTACGTCACGGTCGATTTCACCGGCACGCCGATCTACCCCGGTGGGCAGTCCGCGTTCCGCAAGGAAGCCCAGTTCCGCATCGCCGCTCCGGCCGGAAGCCCCTGGGATCCGACCAACGACCCGTCCTACAAGAACCTGACCTCCACCGCGGCCAAGACATCCTTCATTCCGGTCTATGACAACGGCGTCCGGCTCTTTGGCTCCGAGCCCGGCCCCGTCTCGAACGACACGATTCCTCCCGCGACCCCGGTCGGCCTGTTGGCCACCGCGGCCAATCCGACGCAGGTCAACCTGCTCTGGACGGCGAACACGGAGTCGGACCTGGCGAGCTACAATCTCTATCGCTCCACGACCAGCGGCTTCACGCCCTCCGCCAGCAACCGGATCTCCACCGGGGTGGTCGGAAACACCTACGCGAACAGCGGTCTGAGCGCCTCGACCACCTACTATTACAAACTCACGGCCGTCGACACCTCCGGCAACGAGTCCTCCGCGTCCACGCAGGCCTCCGCGACCACGCCTGCCCCGGACACCACTCCGCCCGCGGCTCCGACGGGCCTGCAGGCCACCTCGGCCAGCTCCAGCCAGATCAACCTGACCTGGGCCGCCAGTGCCGAGTCCGATCTGAAGGGCTACAACGTCTATCGTTCCACGACCAGCGGCTTCACGCCCTCCGCCAGCAACCGGATCGCCAGCGGCGTCACGACGGCCTCCTACGCCAGCACCGGGCTGAACGCCTCGACCACCTACTATTTCAAGCTCACGGCCGTTGACACCTCCGGCAACGAGTCCTCCTCGTCCACGGAGTCCTCCGCGACCACGCAGCAGGCACCGGCGTCCAGCCTGTCGGCCTTGTACCGCGACGCTGATAGCAATTCGCCGGCCAACAACCAGATCAAACCCCACCTCAAGATCGCCAACGGTGGAACGGCCAGCGTTCCCCTCAGCGAGCTGAAGGTCCGCTACTATTTCACGCCGGATTCCGGAGAGTCGATCCAGGTCTCGTGTGACTGGGCCAACGTGGGCTGCGCGAACATCACCTCCACCGTGGTGCAGCTGTCCACGCCGAAGACAGGCGCCACGCATTACCTGGAGCTCGGCTTCGCCACCGGTTCCGGCTCGGTCTCCGCCGGAAGCGACACCGGCGAGATGATGATCCGGTTCAACAAGAGCAACTGGTCCAACTTCGACGAGACCAATGACTACTCGTACGACCCGACCAAGACCGCCTACGCCCCGTGGAGCAAGGTGACGGTGTTCCGCGCCGGCACCCTGGTCTGGGGCACCGAGCCATAAACCCGAACCTCGAGGAGAGAGCTCCATGCGAAAGCAAAGCAACGGTGTGTCCCGTGCTGCTGTCTTCGGATTGGCCACTCTGGGCGCGGTGCTCGTGCCCATGGGCGACGCACTCGCCCACGGAGGGATGACCTACCCCGCGACCCGGACCTATGCCTGCTACCTGGATGGCAAGGCCGGAGGCCAGGGAGGTGACCTGCAACCCACCAATCCAGCCTGCATCGCCGCCGTGGCCGAGGGCGGCAAGAATCCTCTCTGGAACTGGTTCGGGAACCTGATCAGCAACGCCGCTGGCCGGCACCGGGAGATCATCCCGGACGGAAAGCTGTGCGGGCCCACTCCCCTCTTCGACGCCTACAACATGGCCCACGCGGACTGGCCCTCGACCCAGCTGGAGGCTGGCTCCACCATCACCCTCCGGTACAACGCGTGGGCTCCACACCCTGGCACGTGGTACCAGTACGTGACCCGGGATGGGTGGGACCCGAGCCAGCCGCTGAAGTGGTCCGACCTGGAGCCGGCCCCCTTCAACACAGTCACGAACCCACCCATCAACGGCAGCGGCCCCGAAGGCCCCGAGTACACCTGGAGCGCGCAGTTGCCTGCCGGCAAGAGCGGCCGGCACATCATCTATTCGATCTGGCAACGCTCGGACAGCGCCGAGGCCTTCTACAACTGCTCCGACGTGGTCTTCGACAACGGTGAGCCGGATACCGAGGCGCCCACCGCGCCCGGCACTCCGACCGCCAGCGGCGTGACCGGCACGACCGCTCAGTTGCAGTGGTCTGCCGCGCACGACAACGTGGGCGTGACCGGCTACGAGGTATACCGGGCAGCCGGCAGCACCGGTGAACTGGTGGCCTCGCCTGGTGGCACCTCCTTCAATCTCACGGGCCTCACGCCCTCGACCCCGTACACCGTCTACGTGGTCGCCCGTGACGCCGCGGGAAACCGCTCCGCCGCCTCACCAGCGGTCACGTTCACCACGACCCCGACTCCTCCCATCGGCAACTGCAGCGTCGCCTACAGCGAACCCAACAAGTGGTACGGCGGGTTCACGGGCAACGTCACAATCACCAACACCGGAACCAGCACGATCTCCGGTTGGACGCTGCAGTGGGACTACACCGGAGGCCAGACGGTCACCCAGGGCTGGAGCGCGAAGGTCTCCCAGCAAGGCACCGCGGTGACTGCCCAGAACGAGGCCTGGACCGCCAACCTCCCGCCGAACGGCTCTGTCTCCTTCGGGTTCAACGCGAACTCGCCGGCATCCAACCCGCCAGCACCGTCTGTCTTCACCCTCAACGGGACTGTCTGCACCACCCTCTAGATAAGCAGAGTTAATCCATCTCCATTTCGAGCGGTCTTCTTCTGATTGCGTGCTGTTGAAATCTTTTTCCAGGATAAAAAATATGCAACGAAAGCATCAAAGAAACTGCTTCCTGGCTCTGGCGCCCCTATCATTTCTTCTCATGACACTCTGGGGAGGAGCTGCTGCCGCGGCAGGGCATGCGGACAATCCGTTTGAAGGCGCAACCGCGTACGTCAACCCCGACTATGCGGCGCTGATTGACACCTCGATTGCCCAGACGACCGACAGCTCCCTGGCCGCGAAGATGCGCACGGTCAAAAAGTATCCGACCGCCGTCTGGCTCGACCGCATCGCGGCGATTCACGGTGGTAGCGCGAACGGCGGCCGCAAGAGCCTGCGCGACCATCTGGACCTCGTGCTGGCGCAGAAGAAGCCCGACCAGCCCATCACCGCGATCTTCGTCATCTACGACATGCCAGGCCGTGACTGCGCGGCGCTGGCGTCCAACGGTGAGCTGCCGCTGACCGCGGAGGGTCTGCAGCGCTACAAGGCCGAGTATATCGATGCCATCGCGACCGTCTTCGCCGATACGAAGTACCAGGACATCCGCATCATCGCGGCCATCGAGCCGGACGGCCTGCCGAACCTGGTGACCAACCTGAGCGATCCTGAATGCGCTCAGGCCAACTCCAGCGGCATCTACGTGGCGTCTGCGCAGTATGCGCTGAACAAGCTGCACGCCATCCCGAATGTCTACACCTACCTGGACATCGCCCACTCGGGTTGGCTGGGCTGGGACGACAACCGCCAGAGGGCCATCACGTTCTTCACCACCGTGGTGAACGGGACGACGGCCGGGCTGGCCAGCGTCGATGGCTTCGTGACCAACACGGCCAATTACACGCCCCTGGCGGAGCCAAACCTGGTGGACCCGAACGTGACCGTCGGCGGCCAGCAGCTCAAGTCGGCGAAGTACTACGAGTGGAATCCCCTCTTCGATGAAAGCGATTTCGCGGCGTCCCTCTACACCGGCTTCACGTCCGCGGGCTGGCCGGCCAGCATCGGCTTCCTCATCGACACCTCCCGCAATGGCTGGGGCGGAGCCAACCGGCCGACGGGTGCGTCCGGCACTACGGTCGACGCGTACGCCGACTCCGGCCGCGTTGACCGGCGCGCCCACCGGGGTCTCTGGTGCAACCAGAGCGGTACCGGCATCGGTCAGGCGCCCCAGTCGTCCCCGCCTGGCTATACCGCCTCGCACCTGGATGCGTTCGTCTGGATCAAGCCGCCGGGCGAGTCGGACGGCGCGAGCAAGGAGATTCCGAACAACGAGGGCAAGGGCGCGGACCCGATGTGCAACCCGGACTACACGACGAAGTTCAACACGAAGTCCGGGGCACTGGCGGATGCTCCGCTGGCCGGCCACTGGTTCCATAACCAATTCGCGATGCTGGTCCAGAACGCGTATCCGGCCATCCCGCCGACCAC
The DNA here is from genome assembly GCF_003044305.1 of Vitiosangium sp. GDMCC 1.1324. Taxonomy (GTDB): domain Bacteria; phylum Myxococcota; class Myxococcia; order Myxococcales; family Myxococcaceae; genus Archangium. The sequence continues at coordinate 272,747 of NZ_PZOX01000003.1, forward strand.
CGGTGACAATGACCCGCCCTTTCCGCCGACGGGCCTGACGGCCATCCCGGGGAACCAGCAGGTGGCGCTCAGCTGGGCCGCTTCGCTCGGTGCGACGAGCTATACCGTCAAGCGGGGCACGGCCAGCAGCGGACCGTTCACGACGGTTACCACCGTGACGGGTACGACCTACACCAACACCGGGCTGACCAATGGCACGACCTATTACTTCGTGGTCAGCGCGACCAACAGCAACGGTGAGAGCGCCAACACCAGCGCGGTCTCGGCGATTCCCGCTGAGCAGGTCCTGCCCGCCCCCACCAGCTTGCTCGCGACGGCGACCAGCTCCAGTCAAATCAACCTGAGCTGGACAGGCGCCACCGGTGCCACCGGCTACAACATCTACCGCGCCACCTCGTCGAACGTGGAGACGACCGCGGCGAATCGGGTTGGGACCAGCACCACCACCAGCTTCACCCATACGGGCCTGACGCCCAACACGACCTACTACTTCAAGGTGACGGCCTTCAATGCCGCCCTCGAGTCCGCCGCGTCGAACGAAGCCTCCGCCACGACACCGAACGTCAGCGTTGGCGCCCTCTCCGTCCTCTACCGCGACGGGGACAACAACGCCCCGACCAACAACCAGATCAAGCCCCACCTTCGGGTGAAGAACGGCGGCACCACGACAGCCAATCTGACGGAGATCACGGCCCGGTATTACTTCACACTGGAGAACCCGGCCACCCTTCAAGTCGCCTGCGATTGGGCCGTCCTGGGCTGCAGCAACATGAGCTTCAAGTTCGTGCAACTGGCCACTCCTCGGTCTGGCGCCAGCCATTACCTGGAGGTAGGCTTCCTCAGCGGCACTCTGGCCGCAGGCCAGGACACGGGAGACATCCAGCTCCGCGTGAACACATCGAACTGGACGAACTTCAACGAGGCGGATGACTACTCGTTCGTGGGCGGACAGACAGCCTATGGCGAGAACACCCGAATCACCGTCTACCGGAACGGCACACTGTCCGGAGGCATCGAGCCCTGACATCCCCCCGGACCCATCCTGAAATCAGCTGAATCAGCTCATTCTCTTACTGGGCTCGAAGCCCCCAGCCGTCATACGGCTGGGGGCTCTTCCCTTGAATCCACTCCATTGCTCTTGTCGCACCCAACACCCACAACACCAGTGAGGAGAACCCCGTTGACGAATAAAGCTCTGCTCGCAGCCATCACCGCCACCTGTGCCGCTGTGACAGCCCATGCCGACCCGCTCCCCATCCCCATCACCTTCTCGGGCTACTTCCGCGCCGGAATCGGCATCAACGCCCGAGGCGGCACGCAAGTGTGCGCCGGCCTGCCCGGTGCCGACACCAAATGGCGCCTGGGCAACGAGTGCGACTACGTGATCGAGCCGAACCTCAGTGCCAAGCTCGCCTCGTTTGAGGGCTCTGACTGGCATGTGCACTTCATGCCCGGAGTCTATCGCGCGTGGGGAGGCAAGGAGTTCCAAACCTACGCCACGCCCGGTGGTGACGTCTTCCCGAATAGCGGTACGGACGAGCTCGTGGCCCGCTTCGGCCAGGTCTATGGCTACGGGACCAACATCTCGGCGCTTCGCAATGGCAAGCTCTGGGCGGGCCGGCGCTACTACAACCGCCTGCAGACCGGCATCAACGACCAGTTCCTGGAAATCAACGATGGCGATGGTGCGGGCATCGAAGACATGGACGTGGTCGTGGGCAAGCTCAGCATCGCCGCCATGCTGAACCCACGCGGGAGCGCCAACAACAACCGCGTCACCGTGCCCGTACGATTGACCGGCATCAAGGACCTGCCCAGTGGCGAGCTCGCCCTGTACGTCACTCCGTCCATGCAGCTCAAGAGCACGGACCAGTCGACCAACGAGACACCGGCCGAGGAACCCTATGGGCTGGCCGTGGGTGTGTACCAGACCCTGAACGGGGTCCTGTTCGGTGGCAACACGCTCGTCGGCTTGAAGATGGACTGGTTTGGTACCACGCGTAACAGCCGCGTCGTGCTTCAGCAGTCAGCCACCCTGGGTGGGACCGTCATCGAGGGACTGGCCGAGTACCGCATCAAGAAGGCAGCCAACAATGGCGGCAACAAGTGGTTTGGCATCGGAGTCCGCTCCGACTCGCACATTGCCGGTCCCTTCCGCCTGCTGGCCGAAGCAGGTCACGACATGGTCGTGCCGGATGACGGTTCGCGCACTCGCAACATGACCAAGCTCACCCTGGCAGCGGCGGCGTCCGCGGGTGATCAGGCAGGCTCCCGTCCGACGATCCGCCTGTTCGTCACGCATGCCATCTGGGACGAGGCAGCTCGCGTGAGCTTTGACCCGAGCTCGCGTCTGGCTCAGGTTTACGGCGACCAGACCATGGGCACCACGGTTGGCCTCCAGGCTGAAGCCTGGTGGTGAGCCGGCCCGGACGCGGCGCACGCCTTCGCTCGGCGCCGAATCCATGATTGACAGGGCATTCGAGTGCCCAGGGGACCGAACGGATTGACGGTCCCCCTGCTTCCGGGGCCTGAGCCCAGGACGAGTCGAGGTGCCGCTGCCAGGATGCGATGTTCTGGAGGGCAGCGGCACGGCGCAGGTCAACGATGTTGTCTCTGTCATCACCAGCTCAGCACGTCCGTCTTGAGCAGGTGGCAGGTCGCGGTATTCCACTGGCTCGCGCCGTCATTGACCTTCGTCGATTCGCCGTTGTGGTCGGTGACGCCGATGAACTCCGTGCAGATCTTCGGCTTGTCCTTCGAGGCGTTGTAGCCGCCCTTGACGAACAGGTTGGTGATCGTAACCGAGTCCCCGTAGTTCTGGTTCGCGCCCGCGACGGCCGACTTGACGCCCTCGACCAGGACGTTGTCGATGATGAGGTTGCGCGGCCCCCCGTTGTTCGTGCAGTCACCGCAGGCGCGCCAGAGCTTGCCGAAGTCGCTGATGTACGAATTCTTGATGATGGTCTTCGAATTACCCTTGGCGTTGTGCTGGAACACCTTGTCGCTGGCGTGCAGGGCAATCACGTGGTTGAGCGTCATCGTCGCCCCGTCCTTGCTGTTCGTCGCCGCGTCCTCGCAGACGTCCTCCCAGTAGACGTGGTCGAGCGTGCAGTTGCCCAGACAGACGATGCCATTACCGGCCGAGAGCCCTCCCGCGATGATGAGGTTCTTGACGGTGACGCCGTCCTCGACCTCGAACACCGTCTTCTGGTCTTCACCGTCGCACGAGGCGGTGTTGTTCACGCCAATCTTCTTGTTGGCGAAATCGTAGACATTCGAGCCGCCATTGGCGGCATTCTTCAACCGGGTCGTGCTGGTTCTGATCTCGCCAGAGCCATTGCTGGGCGTTGGGATCGTGGTCGAAATGGTCTCCAGTGCGCCGGCCTGCTCGCCCAGGAGCTCTTCTTCCGTCATCCCTCCGTTCAGGCACCCGGTTCCGAGGGCGCCCATTGCGAGCACCAGGGCAGGAGTACACAGGGTCTTGTGAATGCGCATGTCTCACATCTCCTTGTCTGTTTGGCGATTTGAGATCACACCGCGCCCAGCCAATTTCTCAGACGATGAGGCACACAGGGCTTTGGGCGAGGGGTGCTCGATTCGATGCGCTGTCTTTATAACTGGCCAAAGCCGGAAATCAATAAGAACATAGCTATTCCGTTTTCTCTGGCTTTTACATTTTATCAAGGTCACGCTGTCATGGCTGGATACCCTGCTGCCATTCACGGCCAATCCAGCATTTCCATCGCAGCACATCGCTGATGAAAGACATGACAGGGATGTCGTGTTCGCGCGTCACTCTGTCCGTGGGGGTCACAACCGTGCGTGAGAAACAGCTCAATAGATGCAGTACTGCTTTTCTGCTGTCCGTGGTCGTCAGCTCGATGCTGATGGGTATGGCCTCGAAAGCGCAAGCGGCGTCCAATGCCGCATACACCTGGCGCAACGTCGTCACGGGCGGTGGAGGCGGGTTCATACCGGGGATCGTCTTCAATACGAAAGAGAAGGACCTGATCTACGCGCGAACTGATATTGGCGGCGCGTACCGCTGGGATGCCGCAACATCCAGCTGGATTCCGCTCTCCGACTCGACGGGCTGGGTGGATTGGAACAAGAACGGTGTGGATGCGTTGGCGACCGACCCCGTCGAGCCGAATCGCGTCTATATGGCGACCGGCACCTATACGAACGATTGGGATACGAACGGCCAGATCATGCGTTCGACCAACAAGGGCGACACGTGGCAGGTGACGCCCCTCCCCTTCAAGGTCGGCGGTAACATGCCCGGACGCTCCATGGGGGAGCGTCTGGTAATTGATCCGAACAAGAACAACATCCTCTTCTACGGTGCGCGGAGCGGCAACGGGCTCTGGAAGAGCACGGACTACGGAGCCACCTGGACCAAGGTCAGCAACTTCCCCAACCCTGGAACCTATGTTCAAGACCCTACCAACTCCTACGGGAACGACATCGTCGGACTGGCCTGGATCACGTTCGACCCGCGCACGGGGACGGCCGGCAGCGCGACGCAGACCCTCTATGTCGGTGTAGCGGATAAAGAGAACAACGTGTTCCGCAGCACGGATGGCGGTGCCTCCTGGACGGCGATTCCCGGCCAGCCCGTCGGCTACCTGCCGCATCATGGAGAACTCTCCTCCAACGGTGACCTCTACATCTCCTATAGCAATGGCGTCGGCCCCTATGACGGCACCAAGGGAGACGTATGGAAATTCAATACAGGGACGGGCGTCTGGACGAACATCAGCCCCGTTCCGAGCAGCAGTTCCGACAACTATTATGGCTACGGCGGTCTTGCCGTCGATGCGCGGAACCCGAACACGGTCATGGTCGCCACAATGAACTCCTGGTGGCCGGATGCCATCCTCTTCCGGAGCAAGGACGGTGGTGCAACCTGGACCCGGATCTGGGACTGGGACGGATACCCGAGCCGGAAGCTCCGGTATACGCATGATATTTCTGGCGCTCCCTGGTTGACGCTGGGCATCGAGCCCATCCCGCCAACGCCCTCCCCCAAGCTGGGTTGGATGATTGGAGATCTCGAGATCGACCCGTTCAATTCCGACCGGATGATGTACGGAACGGGCGCGACCCTGTATGGCACGAACAACCTGACCGCCTGGGATACGGGCGGCACGGTGAAGCTCTCCGTCATGGCCAAGGGAATCGAGGAGACAGCCATCATGGAGTTGCTCAGTCCGCCGTCTGGCGCGCCGCTCCTCAGCGCGATGGGAGATATCTCCGGCTTCCGCCATGACGACCTGACGACACCGCCTTCCAAGACGATGTCCGTCCCGCAGTGGAGCACGACGTACGGCATCGACTACGCGGAGCTCAATCCGGGCTTCACGGTTCGCGTCGGAATGGCGGATTACTCGTCGGACTCCAACGCCAGGTCGGTCGGCCTCTCCCATGACGGAGGCGCGAACTGGTACAAGGCCAGCTCCGAACCGACAGGAACGAAAGGTGGAGGCACGGTGGCGGTCGCGGCTGACGGCAACTCCATTGTGTGGAGCACGTCGGACGTGGGGGTGTATTACTCGAAATCGGGCGGTAACGGGTGGACGGCCAGTGCCGGTATTCCGACGGGTGCGAAAATCGCGTCCGACCGGGTGAACCCGAACAAGTTCTACGCCTACTCGGCCGGCAGGTTCTATGTCAGCACCAACGGGGGCGCCACGTTCACCCTGACGGCAGCTGCGGGGCTTCCGAGCAGCGGAGCCGCTTCGCTCAAGGCCGTACCGGGCCGCGAAGGCGACGTCTGGTTCGCCGGCGGCAATGACAACCCCGGTCCCTACGGCCTGTGGCATTCAACCGATTCCGGCGCAACCTTCACGAAGCTGGCGAACGTGCAGGAGGCCGATGGGGTCGGTTTCGGGAAGGCGGCACCGGGACAGAGCTACATGGCGTTGTACGTCATCGCGAAGATCGACAACGTGCGCGGCTTCTTCCGCTCGGACGATGCGGGAGCCTCCTGGGTGAGGGTCAACGACGACCAGCATCAGTATGCGCGGGTCACGACCATCGCCGGAGATCCCAGGGTGTACGGCCGCGTGTATGTGGGGACGAATGGCCGCGGTATCGTTTACGGCGATCCGGCCGGAGGAGGAGGAGGGCCGGTCAATCAATCGACCATCAGCCCGACGAGCGCTTCTTTCGACAAGAAAACAGCCAATCAGGCTGACATCCTGGTGACGATGACGCTGAATGGGAACACGCTGAGCAGCATCACCCAAGGCTCGACGACACTCGTGGCCGGTACGGATTACATCGTCTCTGGCTCGACCGTGACCATCTCGAAGCTCTATCTGGCCAACCAGCCTGTCGGGACCACGAACCTGACCTTCAACTTCAGCGCGGGCACATCCCCCGTCCTGGCCGTCACGGTGGTTGATACGACGTCCGCGGGCTCGGGGAGTCTCAAGGTGCAGATGTACAATGGGTCTACCGCGGCGACCCTCAATACCATCAACCCCAGACTCAAGCTGGTCAATACGGGGACGACTCCTATCGCGCTCTCCAATGTCAAGATTCGTTATTACTATACGATTGATGGAGAGAAGGGTCAGAGCTTCTTCTGTGACTGGTCCCAGGTCGGCGGCTCGAATGTGACCGGAACCTTCGTCAAGATGACGACTCCGAAGCCCGATACCGATTATTACCTCGAGATCGGCTTCACCAGTGGAGCAGGCAGCCTCGCGGCAGGCCAGGGCATTGATATCCAGGTGAGATTCGCGAAGTCCGATTGGAGCAACTATACGCAGACGGGCGATTATTCCTTTGCCCCCACCGGCACGGCGTATTCGGACTGGACGAAAACAACCGGATACATCTCCGGCAGCCTCCAGTGGGGCCTCGAGCCCTGACGGAGCATTGACGCGCCTTCTCTGACGCCAGCGGCTCTATCGGGCGCTGGCGGGCGCGACATCGCCGGCGCGTTCGGCAATCGGGCGGGCATGGCGGATGAGTGAGAGCAACGCCTTGCCCGGCTCCTCGGCCATCAGTTCGTGCGCCGACTGCTCGAACCAGACGAGCTGCTTCGACGGCGCCTTGACGCTCGCGAACCACTCGGCGGCAACCGTCGCCGAGAGATTGTAGTCGTGACGTCCGAGGAACAGGATCAGCTGCGTCTTCAGCCGCTTCACATGCTGCAGGTCCGCCGTCAGTACCGCGGACAGGAGCCTCTCGACCGAGAGCTCCTGCGCCGTCCAGACCTGGCGCACCTCCTCGTCGGTGTAGTCAGGCGACAGATTCACCGCCGCGCCCTCGAAGCTCGCATCGGGACGCCGATAGGCGGCACCTCCGAAGAAATTGAGCCAGCGGCGCTGGAGCAGGATGTCCTTCACCGGCAACGGCTTCTCGCCAACGGCATAGGGCGCGATCGAGTCGAGGTCGCGGATCGCCTCTTCGTTCTTCGCCGCGCGCGCCTGTTCCATCGTCCAGGCCCAGCCGCGCCGCTCGCTCTCCCGCGCGTCGATGCCCTGGGCGACGCCGATATAGGCGTGGAGCCATTCGGGGTGCCTCTCCGCGAGGGTGAGCCCAAGGATGCTGCCCCAGCTATGGCCGAGGACGAAGATCTTCTCCTTGCCAAAGGTCTTGCGCGCCCATTTGACGAGCTCCTCGGCATCGGCATGCATCCGCTCGACCGTGAGCGTCGGGGCGACCGTGGCCGGATCGTTCGCGACATACGTCTTGCCCGCGCCGCGCTGGTCCCACTGGATGACGGTGAAGAATTCGTCCCAGCCGTGCGCGAAATACCAGCTCGTCGGCATCGCCACCCAACCGGGGCCGCCATGGAGCACGAGCAGCACCGGATTGCGCAGGTCGCGGCTGCGGACCGAGACCCATTGGTCGATGCCTCCGATGCGGAGCTTCTCGGTGCGCTCCAGCCCCTCGGGCGCCACGATCTTTCGGAGCTCCGCGATGATCTTCACGGCCTCGGCCCGGTCATGAGGGCCCGGCGCCTCCTGCGCCTGTGCCTGAATGCTCCCCAGAAGCAACACCGCCAGCGTCAGCCACGATCCTTTGCGCGCCATTACCCTCTCGATTCTGCTCGCGATGCCTGTGGGTACCACGAGCCCAATCGCCGAGCGAATGCCCGGCCGGTCATGGAAGCTCTGGCTCCGCGGGCGGGACCGGAATTTCCGCCGATCCAGCCTGAATCCCCGCTCTCCCATTCATCAAGGTCCCGACGCATCTTCAGGTCCAATCGCCTACCTCCAGCAGGCCTCCAGAGGACACGTCATGGCTCACGAACACCCCGCTCACTCCGTCCACCACATCGTGCCGGGCTTTGGCGCCGACCGAGCCGCCCACTACGACACCCAGGCGTCCGTCAACCTCGCCGGCAGCCAGGCGGCGTACGAGATCGGCACCAGCGCGCTGACTGCCCAACTCGACGGCCAGGACACGGCGTCGCTGCTCTTCGTGGGACTGGGCACGGGTGCGGAGTTGGTGCCCTACACCCGATTCGACGTACCGGGCTGGCGCTTCACGGGCGTGGATCCCTCCGACGCCATGCTCGCCGTCGCCCGCCAGCGCCTGGAGGCCGAGGGAATGCTCTCGCGCACACACCTGCACGTGGGCGAGCTGCACACCCTGCCTCCCGGACCCCCATTCGACGGCGCACAGATGATGGGGGTCCTGCACCATGTAGAGGGCGAGGAGGCCCGCCTCGAGCTGCTGCGAGAGGTGGCCCGGCGGCTCAAACCCGGAGCGCCCCTCGTCCTGGGCTGCCGCGTCGGCAAGGACCCCGAGCTGACGAACGTGGAGCTGCGGCGGTTGCGGGCGTATGGAGTGCCCCCGGACGCGCTGGAGCGTCGGCGTCAGCACTTCGCGGTGATGCGGCCCATCGAGTCCGATGCCGCCCTGTTCGCGATGTTCGCCCAGACCGGACTGGTGGCGCCGCGTCCGATCTTCGTCTCGCTGCAGTTCAAGGTCTTCCTCGCGCGCTTCGAGCCCGGAGCCGCGGGCTGAGACCCCGGGGTGGAGCCGTATGACCCAGGGACGGTTGCTCTCTACCTGCTCTTCCATGGGTGTTAGCTGGCGTGCATCGCTGGCGCTCTGCCCCACCTGCTGCGCCACTATCAGTTGCGTGTCCGCATCCACCGCCACCTGTGCGTTGTAGGACTGCTGGAAGTTGCCTCCCCGCGGCATGATTCTCGATTGCGGGTCGGTGAAGTTGTCCTGCGCCTTCTCGGAGGGCTTCGCCTCCTTCTCCAAGGCGCCTCGCAGCGCGCCTTGAAGTGGAGCGCCGCCTGACACGGATCGGCGAGGGCAAACCCAGTCGCCACAGGCACCTCCCTTGTTAGTTGGAGGGAACAGACTCCGCAGGTTCGACCTCAGCCTCACCGTCTGCTCTAGCACCCCTGCTCCCCTCCGACGCGTTGTATCCCGCCTGCCGAGTCAGCAGCACCTCCTTCCAGTGGTTCTCGCGCGCGATGACATCCTTTGGATCTGTTTGGATGTCGGCGATCTCTAGGATCGAGAACCAAAAGTGCTCTGCGCGCTTGATGCCCTCCGCTTGAACGAGCTCTTTGAGCATCTTGTTGTTGCCGTGGCCGTCGACGTATTGACTCCAGCGGCCCCAAATGCCACCGATCCCATAGGCGCTGCCCACGTAGAACTTGTTCGCTCCCGGATCGGTGATGATGTAGATGCCGGCGACGCTAGAGAGCGCGCCCCGCCATGTCGGTTCCTGCGTCCGCACGATGGTCTCGAGGTGACCGAAAGGCAGGCGGACATTTTTGAACCCGGCGAACTCTGAGACAGACATGCGTTGCGCCAAAAGCTCGGCAACTGACGCTGTGAGTGCTCTTTCCCCGTAGATGTAGGGCTGGCGGCCAGGACGCTCGAAGCGCACGATGAGGCGCCCGGCGAGCTCCCGGTACCCGTCCAGGAACTCCAAATTGTAGGAGAACCCTTCACCGTCTTGCACCGCATGCCCATGCTTCAGATAGCAGCCCACGAAGAGCCATCTGCAGTCGCCCGGAAGCTGGATGAGTGAGACGACGTGGTCGCGAGTGAAATTGCGCTGCTGCTGCCAGCTTTGCCACTTGTCGAATTCGCCAGAGTAGTAGACATCCAACGGGTTATCCGTCCCGTTGTGTGTGGCCAGGTGCACCTTGCAGTTCTCGGGAGTTACCCGGGTGCTGACTGCCTGGAGCATCTTGAAGAGATTCATGTCCCTACCTTCCTCCTAAAGGTTCTCGAGGATATCGGATCTGCCCCCACTGGAGGGAACTCACGAACCCTGGCGATGGGCAAGGGGCACAGGAGGGTAGCGGCGCTTCGTCTCCTCGAGGTCACTCCCAGAGTGGGATGCGCTCATCATCATCTCGCCGTCGGCCGGGCGAGGTGCGCGCTCGTGGTCAGTAGCCCCCCGGTCCGGTCTGGAGACGAGTGGCAGGGAGAAGGTGAAGGTCGTGCCTCTACCGTCCGCGGGTTCCAGACGCAGCTGCCCTCCCTGGAGCTCGGCGAGCTGGCGGGAAATGTAGAGACCCAGTCCGAGCCCCGGTGAGTCCTGTCCTACTTCCCTGAGGCGTCCGAATGGTGTGAAGAGCAGGGCACGTTGCTCCTCGGGGATGCCCGGCCCCTGGTCGCTCACCCACACGCGAGCAATCCCTTCCATCATCTCGAGACGGACCTCGACGGGAGCTCCTTCGCGTGAGTACTTGTCAGCGTTCTCCAGGAGATTCGAGAGCACTTGCACGACACGGGTGGTGTCCGCCTCGACGTACGCCGGCTCCGAAGGCAGTCGGAGACTGAAATGCCGGTCGGGCGCGCGGGTGCGGAAGTCCGTCACCACATCGGCCACGCTCGTTCGCAGGTCGATGTGCGTGGGCCTCATGACAATCCGATCGTGCTCAAGGCGGGAGACCTCGAGCAGATCCTCTACCAGGATGGCAAGCCGACGGGCCAGGCGGAGCATCCGGCTGAGCAGCTCGCCTCCGCAAGACTCCTGCCCGGTCCGCCGGGCCCCCTGCTGAAGCAGGAGCAGCAGGGAGGTGAGTGGGGTGCGAAGCTCATGGGACGCGATGCCGAGGAACTGTGCTTTCGCTCGAGCCGCTGCCTCCGCCTCCTCCTTCGCCCGACGGAGTTCCTGCTCGATTCTCATCCTCTCCGTGACATCGCGGGCGATGATGACCAGGTATTCGCGCTGGCCGAACGTATCCTGGCGGATGGAGAGCTCGAGCACTCGTTCTTCGCCCTCCCGCTCGAGCGACAGCAGCCCCGGGCCCGGCCTGGGCTCACTCTGGCTCGGATGGACGCACGCCTCGAGCACGCGCCACTCGTCCAAGGCAAAGAAGGATTCGAGCGGCTGGCAGAGCTGGGCGGTGCTGGAGGCACCGAGCATCCACAACCCCTTCCGGTTGGCATCCACGACGCGGAAGGTGGGCAACTCCGTGACGATGATGGCTTCCTGGGTCTCGTCGAGCAGGGTCCGGAAGCGGGCAAGTTCCGTGAGGTGCTCCTGCAGCATGCCGTAGTAGCTCTTGCGAATCGAGCGCTCACCGAGTCCGATGATGGCGTCTCGCAGGGACTCCCAGGTCACAGGCTCCTCTGGAGCTTCATCAAAAGGCTTGCTCATACAGCACCTCCACGTCGCGGAGTGTCAAGCGACGTGGGTTCGTGGCCATGCAGGGGTCCGCTAGGGCATTCCGAGCGAGGAAGGGAATATCGGAGCGAGAGACTCCCTTGTCCCGCAGTCTCAGCGCGAGGCCCGAGCTGCGCTTGAGTTGCCGGATCGCGGAGAGAAGGGCCTCCTTGCGCCTGCTCGGTGCGAGTCGGGTGGGCTCGAGCCCCATCCTCTCCGCGATGAGGTCGAAGCGCTCGGATGCCGCCTCGTAGTTGAAGGCCACCACGTGGTCGATGAGGAGGGTGTTTGCTTCACCGTGAGGGTTGTCGATGAGCCCCCCCAGGGCATGAGCCATGGCATGGACTGCACCGAGTGAGGTGTTCGAAAAGGCGAGCCCGGCCTCGAGGCTGCCTTCCATCAACTGATGGCGAGCAGCCTCGTTGAGGGGGCTTTCCATGGCCGCTGGCAGGTTGTTCCAGATGAGCGAGATGGCCGCGAGCGCATACACATCCGTGAGTTTCGAGTGAGCATTCGAGACGAAGGACTCAATCCCGTGCACGAAGGCATCCATGCCGCAGCAGGCGATGAGGAAGGGGGTGAGCGTCCTCGTGGTGTCGTAGTCGACGAGCGAGATATCGGGGACGATTGACTTGCTGATGATCGAGATCTTCAGACGACGGCTTGTGTCCGTGATGATCGCGAACTGGGAGACATCCGCCGAGCTCCCCGCGGTCGTCGGGACGCAGACGAGCGGAGGGATGGGCCTGGAGATCCGATCCACGCCCTCGAACGTGAGGATGTTCTCCTTGTTGGCCAGGACGATGCCAATTCCCTTCGTGCAATCCATGGGGCTCCCGCCCCCGACCGCCACGAGGGCGTCACAGTGCTCCTGCAGGTAGACCTGGACTCCTCGATGTACCTCTTGGGCCCGGGGGTTGGGGCTCACGTCCGAGAAGAGGTGGTAGCGCACCCCCTCTTGCTCCAGCGACGAGAAGACATCCCGAAGCCAGCCCGCCAGGACCACGCCGGGATCGGACACGACCAGAACCCGGGTCGCTCCGAGGTTGCGCGCATAGCGGCCGACCAGACATCTCGCTCCCGGGCCGTAGACGATCTCGGGCGCGACGAACTTTCGGAGCTCTGTACTGGTTGTCGTCATGAGCTCAATGGCTGGTTGCCCAGTCCAGCATCGGGCAAGCAACCCCCTTCCAGTAAATGTAGAGTCGGTGGTTGCCCCTGGGTAGGACCTGTCAGGGAGAAGCATGAAGGGAAGGAGGCCCAGTGGAGGGTGAGGGCTAGAGCAGCGGGGCCGAGGAAGGACGCCTTCACGTACGCCAGCAGCTTCGACGACGCGGGCTTCCGCGAGCTGTGCAGGCGTGTGCCCGGATGGGACTGCACGGCCTGTCCACCGGCCTGGAGCACAGCCCAGGTGGGCACCTGCCAAGCTCGCGATGCACAGCCTCGGGGCTGGGATGAAGCGGAAGAGGTGTGGAGCTCTGGCCGCACCGATGCGTCCGACAGCTCCGGGCCCACCGGAACTCGATGCTCGACTGACACGGGACAGCCACCCGGGTCCGGCGACCGTGCAGTCTACCGCCGCGCGCCGCGCTTCGTCGGGTCGCCCTTGGCGCGGTTCATCTCCACGGTGGAGGATAGGCACGACATGGAGGAGAATACGACCCCTCTGGCTCGACTCTCGGGACAGAGAAGCCGCTAACAACTGGACACAATGAACGCTGGCCGCATCCTCCTTCTCATTCAGGCTTCAGGGGACTCGTGGCGGCAAGCAGTATACTGAGCCCCCCTGCGTCCTCATCTCCCCGGAGGGCTCCATCATGCGTTCTGCACCTCTATTGGGCGACTCTGTCTTGGCCGCTTTCCTGCTTGTCGGTTGCGCCGCCCACCAGCAGGCAGGCGCACACTCACATGTGGGAACCAACGAGAGGCATGTCGATGTCTTGGTTGACGCCATAGACGTCGGTCAATCAACCAAGGCACTACCCACTCGGTTTGCGGATGCCTCTGGTCGCGCCAGGCCTGACCAGGTGCAACTCGCGATGGCGGGAACCTTGCCCAGCGGGCCAAGCCCGAAGTGCACCGAGATCTTGGGCAAGATCATGAGTTTTCTCTTTGGGTCGGCGACGAATATCCTCGGTGGTGTCACGCTCACCGGGATTGATATGCACCGTGGCTTGCTTGGGCGGCACGAAGACTTGCTGCAGGACAAAGAAAATCTCTACAACAAATACAGGTCGAAAAGCACCCCCCATCCCGACGGTAAAGGTTCCTGGGACGGCCATGTCGACCAATACAATGAGCAGCAGACCGGCCTCAGCAAGCTGCTCCAACAATGGAACAACCCCAGAAATGGCTGCAACGGCGATGGGGGATCAGGGCTCCCCCAAGAGAGGTTCCAAATCATTCAACTTGCTGCGATGTGGGCGGCTGAGCAAGCGCCGAGCCAGCCCAGGCCCAAGTCCGCACCGGCCGCTGCGTCAGTTGGGTTGTCCCCAGTTTCGGCCCCGGCTCCGGCACCTACTCTGAGCCTGGCTCCAGCACCGACAACTCAATCCAATGGACCGAGCACGGAAAGAATCGTGAAGGCACTCAAGATCCTTGGTGTTTCGACAGCGCTCGTGGTCATCGTCGCCGTTGCGGTTCTCGATCCCGAACCCGTCTCAAAGCTAACGCTTGCCGGCCTGTCCGTGCAGCAAGCTGCAACGCTACTGCTTCTCCTCGGCATCACGGCGGAGATAACAACAACGAATTTCCGACCGCCAGCACGTCGGCCTGCTCAAGGATCATGAGCACCCGTTTAGAGCTCATATGACAACCCATGCTATCGGGGCCACCGAACAAGTGCTCGACTGGCTCAAAGCGCTCTCATTACCATCACTCCAGTGGGCAAAGGAGCTGTTTCCTATTCTCGGGCTACCGGAAGGCATGAGCCAGCATTCGGAGTTCATGGCATCGGTTCATGACCAGGCCCAGGCTGATTACGACGCGCTGTTATTAGAGACCGCCCGCGCAGCTGACAAGGAGGGCCGCAACCGCTTGATCACCGAAGCGGTGGTCACGAAAGCATTGCAGCGCATTGAAAACCAGTTGGGGAGGGATACCGCTGCCTCATTCGAACGCTGGGCCCGGTGTCACCTGGTCTCTCGCGCGACCAAGAACGCCCTCACGTTCTGGGGAATGGTCCTGCGGCATGCGACTCCAGAACCTCCTCCCTTCGCTTCGGTACCGCCCCCACCAGCGCTTGTACCCTTATTGCCGGAGATTGCCCGCCAGGTCGACGGGGGGCGCGTGGATTGGCTGGATGCTGAACTGCGGCGTCTGGCGCCCCCAGTCTCCCAAGAAGAGCGCAAACTGGGCCTTGACATGAACTCAGATGCGCTAGTCCTGGAGCAAATTGCTCTCAACGAATTGACGATCAAAGCTCTGCGAGAGATCGCCCTGCACCTCGCGCCTGGTGAGCGCGCCGCAGTTGCAGGTTGGGCTCATGCCCAGGCTGAAGCGCTGAACCTGCCGGGGAAGGTGCTGTGCGGGGAGACCTACTTGCGCGCCGAGCCACCTTGTGCGGATTGGCCTTCAGCGTTGCCGCCCTATCCAAGTGGCCGCCATTAGAGATCCTTGGAGATGACGAACCGGATAGGCCTCGTGCTGATGTTCCTGCCCGGAGTGTTGGGAGCGCAGGAGGTGGCTGGGTTCGGCGTCGACCCGGAGGTGAGTCGAATGGCAAACAGGGTCGACAAAACCTCCTCCTGCTCTTTCCCGGCTCCTTGAAGGCCGCTGCTTGAGCGTCACTAAAAAGTGCGAAACTCGAACTAAGCTGCGCGGTAACAGCCGAAGGACGTCCGCTTCGAGCGCAAGTGGGAGATTGCACTCCATCTGGTGGACGACGCGCTCGAGTGGGGCGTGCGGCCGTATGTGGCACTAGCCGACGCAGGCTACGGTGACTGCCGGGAGTTTCGCGAGGAGCTCACCCGGCGTGGGCTGCCCTACGTGGTGGGAGTGCAGAGCACTCACAAGGTGTGGCCGCCGGGGGTTGTCCCTCATCGGATTGAGACCCCCCAGGCAAGAGAGGTCGCCCCAGCACCCGTTACGTGGCCGAAGGGGGCGTGGAGCCCTGGAGCATTGAGGAACTGGCTGTTGAGCTACCCGAGGAGCAATGGCACCAGGAGAGCTGGGCTAAGGGGAGTCGAGGCCGGCAGTCATCCCGCGCCGCCGCCGCCCGCGTGCGCACAGCGGAGAGGCGTGTTCATTACCAGCCTCCCGGTGAGGAGGAATGGCTGCTGTGCGAGTGGCCCAAGGGAGAGAAGGCTCCAACGAAGTATTGGCTCTCTTCTCTATCGGCGAACACTCCCAAACGGACCCTGGTGCGCCAGCAAAACTGCGCTAGCGGGTGGAGCGCGACTACCAGGAAATGAAGCAGGAGGTGGAGCTCGACCATTTCGAGGGCCACACCTGGCGCGGCTTCCACCACCACGCCACCCTCTGTGCTGTCGCCCACGGCTTCCTCGCGCTCCGTCGAGCGCGTTTCCCCCTGCGCAGAATGCAGTGGACGTTGCCTCAGGTGCGTAGGCGTCTTGCAGCACCTGCTGCTGTGTCGCATCGGCTATTGCCCCCTCCGAATGCGCCCCATCTCCGCTCGCGCCCCCCCGCTCGACCTACCCCGCCTCTGACCTCGTAGTATTAGTGGATTGTTCGCCGCCGGACCGCAAACTCGGCATCAGTGATCAGCTGTCTGGCGACCTCCTCCGGCATGCCCTCATAGATCCTGAGCAACCGCAGATCCTCTCGTGTTCCCCTGTATTTGAGCGCCATGGCTACAATCTGCAGCGCCGTGAGCGACCGCCGCGCATCCAGCCAAGCCACGAGCGTACCCAAAACTTCACTCCATAGGACGTCAGTTTTCAGGAAATTATCAATCCAGGACGGGCGCTGCTCGGCGGCCATCTTGTCGAGTTCGTCAGCAGGGCGCGCAGCATCCCACAGATACGCCGTGAAGGGCGGCTGCAACCGGCCGTCCAGGAGTTCCCGGCGAGTGGCAAACCAGCCTTGGTTGTTGCACGCATCCCAAAGTGTATGGAGGTCAAGAGCAGACTGGGCGCGGCGCCATTCGTCGCTCGCACTGGACACAAAGTGGGAAAACGAGTCCGTTCCCTCCAGGCTCCGTTGGATGCTCGCCAGTTCCTGAACTACAAACAACACCGCCGTCGGATGGTCTATACTGTGCAGCATGTAGGTGATCGGCCATCTCAGCTCGTCCTGCCTTCCTCGCTGAACAAAGTAGTCGAGCGCGGCGACAGGCGGCCACCTGCGGAACGCCCAACGAAGGTGGTCAGCAGCCAGATCGTCGCGAGGCGAAGGCAGATCTTCCTTTTCTTCATCCGAAAGCGCCGCCCAGGCGTCACAGACCGGCCCCAGGAAGCGCGCCGGATCATCTTCGCAACACTGCCCGAACGCCCAAAGATAGTCGGCGAGGTGGCCACCTCGCTCGGCGTCGGCGTTCCAGCAGACTTCAACGGCATAAGCCAAGCTGGGATCACCGATATGCCCGGCCAACCGCAGAGCTCCGATCCTCGCTGGAGCGTCCAAATCCTCGCGCCGCAGGAATTCGGCTAGCACGGTGCCCAGCTTCGCCCCAAAGCGGAGCTTTGCATGCTCGATCTGGATGTCGCGCCAAGGTGCGCTTGTCCCAGGTTCGAGCTCGATGCAAAGCTCAATACCGCCGGACAGATCGCCGTTGCGCAGCCGCGCGAGGTAGCCGTTCAAGGTTCGCTCTCGGAGCTTCCGGACAAGCTCAGGAACCCTGCGCGAGTCCGTTTCGGCCAGCGCAGCCAAAGCTTCCTGCCGCAAGTGACGATTGGCCAGTTCATGTATGGACGGACTTTCGAGCCATCGATCAAGCGCCTGAACGACCGCACGGTGATGAGGCAGCGAGGGTTCTCCAAACAGCCGAAGCGCGTGGAAAAGTGCGAGTGGATTCGCCTCCGCAACACTTTCCAGGAAGCTGGGCTTCGTCTGCCTGCTTGCGAGGACCGCGCCCATTACTTCCGCGAAATAGGGTTCAGCGACCACATCCTGCTGCAGGAGATTCTGGGATTCGAGGTCGGCCACCGCATCGGTAAGAAGCCAGTCGCGCACCCGATCATGCCGGAACGAGAGCCGTTGAGCGGCGGATGGGCCCGTCAAACGGAGCAGGGTCCCCTCATGCGCAAGGCGGCCTAGCAAGTGTAGGCGGTCGCCCTGTACCCCCGCCCAGCCCTTGACCTGCCGCCAGACAAGTTCGATTTCGCGCCGCGCGAGCATCTCTCCCGCGAGCGCGCGTAGCGCGTCGAGGTAGTCGGCCGCAGGATAATCCCTCTCCGCGGCGGCAGTGCGAGCCAGGGCAGCGTCGACGAACTGACCGATCACCCGCTCTGGCTCGGGCGTTGCGCCGAAGTCGTGGAGCGCAATGAGGAGTGGATCATGTCCCAGCGCGCGTGAGATCGACTCGGCACTCAATGCACTCAGTTCTCGGCCGGCGAGCCGCGCCCGTGCGAGGACGGCTTCGCGCCCCTCGCGCGCAGAGAAGCCGCCGCCAAATACGAGCAGTGGCTCGATGCGCTTTCGGGTCTGAGCCTCCAGGGAGGCTAGGACCTCCGGCCAAAGGGGGCACACGAGGCGCAAATGGGACGCCGATCCGTCCTGGCCCTTCGCCGCCGCCTGTGATTGGCTCCACCCCGCAATTTTCTCCACCAAGGCCTGCGTCTGACCCGACCGATTGATGTCCTCGACGACCACGAGCAGCGGCCGCTCGGGGGACCAGAGGGACGAGGTCGCCTCCTCCACTGTGACCCGAAAAGGGTGGAGTTGGCGCAACGCCATCGTAACTGCCTGGTCGAGCGTCAAGGCTGAGGCGACGACGTCGTGCGGAACGACAATCCCAAAACCGCCGGCTTCCACATGGGCGGCAAGCTTCCGGTGGCAAGCCACCGACTTGCCCAGCCCAGAGCCCGCCACCAGGAAGCTCACGTTCCGGCGGAGAGCATGCTCAAGCGTAGTATCGAGAGCGCGTGGGATCCAGGCTTTGGCGTTGTCCGGAGGGCGATGAACCTCCAAGCTTTTCCTCGAAAGCTCATGAAGCAATTCGGGCGAGAGCAGCTCTTGCTCGATCTGCAAAAAGGACCGGCGGAGCCATTGGCCCGCTGGTCGGTGATCGAGGAAGTGCGCCAGCCTTGAGCGAGACCAGAGATCGATTTCTATGCCGCGCGCACGCGCGGCCGCCTCGACGGTTCGTATGAGCGCTTCGCCGGGTTCTTCATTGGTCGTCAGAACTAGCGTGGCACGAAGGTCCGGCGTCCGCTTCCGCTCCTCCGCGAGGATGGTAGCTGTCTTGACAACGTCTCCGGGCGGTGCATTCGGTCGCGGGCCTTTGCGAGGCGTCACCGTCGCGGGGTCGTGGAGCCACTTCTTTTCCAAATCCTTGCACGCGGTGATCGTATGATGGACTGCGATGAGGTGCGGGGGCGCGGAGCCAGGGATGAAGCAGATTCCGTCCAGCGGCGCTTTGACGGTCCTGCCTGCGGCGTTGACGCCCGGGTGTGCGAGCGACGCGTAAAGCGGACTGGCTTCCCGCAGGATCGCCGTTGCAAGACGCTCAAACAGCCCCTCGTCGGTGATGGATGCTAGAGCCTGTACTGTTGTCCCGACGCCCATTGAGCCCTTCTAGCCCAGCTAAGGCTTCATCGAGTGGCCTACCGACACCTGCGGCGTTGCACCATGTCCGGCGCTTGCTCACCGTGCCGGCGTATACCCGGCAGGTGAGGGGAAGACCCAGACGCCCAGAGTCCGCATGAATTACGGCTCCCCCTGACCACCGCTAGCTCGCCGACTGCTCGAGAGCACCTGCGCTGCATGAGCGGCTTGTTGGGCGTCCGCCAAGCGCGCGATGCACAGCCTCGGGGCTGGGATGAAGCGGGAATCGAAGCCGAGTCCTTCTAATACCCTCCCCTGCCCCTCTCCCGAGGGAAGAGGTGTGGTGCTTCACACGTACCCGAAGCGGCGGCGCAGGAACCACTCGGCGCCCAGCAGCCCCACCAGCGCCACCAGGTAGTACCAACGGTCCCACAGCGGCCTGTCCTTCGCCCGGCCCACCTCCACCACCGGTGGATCCAACAGCGGCACGTCATCCGGCAACCCACTCATCGGCAGCCGGAACGCCTTGCCTCCCGTGTACTTCGCGATCTGCTCCATCAGCTCCGGCCGCACCGATGCGTCCGACAGCTCCGGGCCTACCGCTCGCACCGCCACCGCATCCTCGCCCTTCCCCAGGTCCGTCTCGCCCTTCTTCGCCGTGGCCACCAGCTTGTACGGGCCCGGTGCCGGCGGCGCGAACTCCAGCCGCACCACTCCGTCCGGCCCCGTCTGCCCTGTCTGCACCGCCACCGGCTTCTGCGTGTCCACCGACACCAGTTCCACCCGCACCTGCGCGTCCTGCGCCGGCTGGTAGTCCGACGTCCTCGAGGACACCACCACTCCCACCGGCTTGCCCGGTTCCACCGACGGCGGGTCCGCTGTCACGTTCAGCGTCGTCAGGTCCGGGTCTCGCACCAGCCAGCGCAGCGCGTTGCCCCAGAACCGGTCATACGTGCGGCTCGGCGAGCCCTCCTTGTGTGCCGTGAAGGCCCAGTACCAGGTCGCGTCCGTGGCCACCACCATCGACCGGCCCCGCCCGTAGTCCCACACCGCCACCAGCGGCGCGTTCTTCCCGTCCGTCGTCATGAACGGGTGATCCATCAGCACCGTCGCTCCCGGCTTCGCCCTCGTCAGGTTCGCCCCCGGAATCGCCGGCAGCTCCGCCCACGCCGCCTCCGTGCTCGCCCCTCCCGACGCCATCGCCGTCACCGGGTGACGCATGCCCTCGGGCGTCAGGCGCGCCTTGAAGGGCTCCGGATTCGCCGGGCCCGCTCCCTCCACCGGCAGCGACTCGTACAGCGTGGGCATGTTCGCGCGGCCCTCGCCCAGCACGCTGTCTCCGCCAATCATCACCAGCGCCCCACCGTTGTGCACGTAGCGCTCCAGGTTGCGCTCGTACTGGGCGATGGACAGCGACTGGTCCGTGTAACCGAAGTTCTGGAAGATGACGACGTCGAAGGTGTCCAGCTTCGTGTCGAAGATCTCCTCCATCGGGAAGGGAATCAGCGACAGCTCGCGCTCCTGGCTCACCACCCCCGGATCATCCGACATCGTCCGCAGGATGTAGAAGGACACCAGGTCCACGTTCGCGTCCTGGCGCAACAGTCCGCGCAGGAAGCGCTCGTCCCACGAGGGCCGGCCCACCACCAGCAGCACGCGCACTCGGTCTCGAATCACCTTCAGCACGAAGGAGCGGGTGTTGTTGTCCCCCACCGCCTCGTCCGGATAGACGGGCATGCTCACCGTGTAGACGAAGCGCCCCGTCTGGTCCGGCGTGAAGGTGAAGCCCACCGGTTTCACGTCGTCCGAGGACTCGAAGCGCACCGACTTGCTCGCCACCACCTTCCCTTCCTGCTTGAGCACCACCGGCACGTCCTGTCCGGAGAAGCCCCGCCCGTGCACCTCCACCTCCACGGTGATGGAGTTGCGCACGAAGGCGAAGTCATCCACCTTCACCCGCTCGACGGCCAGGTCCTTCAGCGCCTCCTTGCCCACGAGGAAGGTGGACACCGGCACGTTCAGATCCGCCAGCGCCGCGCGAGCCCGGCCCACCGCTCCACCCGCCAACTCCACGTTGTCCGCGCCGTCGCTCACCAGGAGGACGCCGCCCAGCTTCTTCGCGCCTTGCGCTCCCGCAGCCGCCGAGCGCAGCGCCGACAGCAGGTCCGACGTGCCCGCGCGCGCCGGTTCCTTCGCGAGCGCCTCGGCCGAGGTGGGCGCCAGCTCCGGGTCGAAGCCGTACACCTCCACCGTGTACCGGTCCTGCAAGCCCGCCAGCCCCGACGCGGCCTTCTCCAGGAAGGCGGCCGCCTGCGCCGAGCGCGTCATGCCTCCCGGCTCCACCGGAAAGTTCATGGAAGCCGAGCGGTCCACCAGCACCGCCAGCCGGTTCTTCATCCGCGCCACCTGGAGGTTGCGGATGCCGGGCTCCAGCAGGAAGAAGAGCGCCGCCAGGCCCGCGCCCGCGCGCAGCGCCCACAGGGACCAGCGCCGCAGCCGCGCCGGCTCGCGCCGCACGCCCCACGCCGCCAGCCCCACTCCGAACGCCACGCCCACGCCCATCAGCACCAGCGCCCACATGGGCAGCGGCGAGAGGCTGACGAGCTTCCAGGCATTGAAGGGAGTGGTGTCCATGAAGTGAGCCAGGGGCCTTACGTCAGCGACGCTTGTTGAGGATGAGCGGCAGGTGGACGGCGTCGTCCTTGTAGTCCAAGCAGAGGGCGTACATGCACAGGTTCACGCCCAGCCGCACGGCCAGCTCGCGCTGGGGCTCGCCCCCCGGGGAGACGTCGAACTCGTAGTCCCCCGCCTCGCTGCGGCTCCAAGCACCCGCCAGGTCGTTCTGCGAGTACATCACCGCCGCGCGCTTGCCGAGGTTGGCCGACAGCATCTGTGGCTTGTTGAGCAGCCGGCCCGGCGCCGAGTCCAGCAGGAAGAAGCTCTTGAAGACGACGTGGCTGGAGGGCACCGGGGTGAGCGGGCTCTGCGGCAGCACGCGCGCCAGCTCGCGGCGGAAGCTGGCGTCGAAGCCGCTCCCGTCACTTCCATCGTTGGCGTCTGCCAGGAGGAAGCCCCCGAAGGTGAGGTAGCGCCGCAGGTTCTCCACCTCCGCGTCGCTGAAGGGCGGAAAGCCCCCCTCCCCTCCCAGGTACAGGAAGGGGTACTCGAAGAGGTCCGGGCTGGAGAGGGAGAAGGGGCGGGCATCCGGCACCACGTCCACCGAGGTGCGCCGCTGCAGCTCCCAGGCAATCCGTCTGAGTCCCGACAGTCGGGCGTCCCAGCGGCCGCCATGGCGGGCTACGGCGGGGATGAAGCGGCTCTTCTCTCCGAAGGCGGACGCGCGTCCAGCGAGCAGCGGGACGAGCGCCGCGCTCCCGAGCAAGAGGTGTCGACGGCTGAGGGGGCGCGCGGGCATGGGGGTTCTATATACCGTCGACGCGCCCTTGCATTCCCCGCTATAGAGGGGCCCCATGGCGAAAGGCGGACAGACGCCGAAGGATCCTGCCTCCCCCCGGATGCAGGCGGCATGGAAGCTCAAGGAGTCGGGGGACGTGGTGGCCGCGCGGCTCGCGGCCGAGCGCCTCCTGGCGGACAGTCCCAGTCCGGAGGACAGGGTCCAGGCCGAGGAGTTGTTGCGCCGAAGCACCACCCCTGTTGCTCTCTATGGTTTCGCGGCCCTGGCCGCCTTCATCCTCGTGTTGCTCGTGGTGCTCGCCGCCACGCGCTACTAGGGGGGCTCCGTCATGGACGCGTACCTCGAGGCCCTCAAGGCCTACCAGACCTTCAACCCCGCCGGCTGGGTGGCCATCTACCGGTTGATGCCCATGTGGGCCGGCATCGTGAGCTGCGTGGTAGGGCTCGCGCTGCTGCTCTTCGGCGGTGGCCGGCTCTTCCGCCTGCTCGCCGGACCCATGGGCGCGCTCATCGGCCTGGGCTGGACGGGCGTGCTGCTCGCGAAGTTCGGCATCACCGGCATGGACCCGCGCCTGTCCTCCGTCGTCGCCGTGGTGCTCACCGTGCTGGGCTTCATCTTCCCGCCGGCCATCGTCTACCTGGGCGTGGGCATCCCCGTGGGTCTGCTCGGCGGGGAGATCGCCGGGCCCAACGACTACCTCGTTGGCTTCGGGCCGGGCCTCATCCTCGGCGGCGTGGTGGCCGCGGTGCTGCACCGGCACGTGGCCTCCATCCTCGCCTCCATCCTGGGGGGATGGCTGCTCGTCATCGGCGCCATGGCGGCCCTGCACCAGTTCGGCGGGCTCGTCACCGCCATGGCCAGCCAGCCCTGGGGCCTCATCATCGCCGCGGGCCTCTTCGCGATCGCCGGCAGCGTCTATCAGATCGCCGTGCGCCCCTCGCCCGAGGAGGCCGAGCGCCAGCACGCCGAGCGTCAGCGGTTGAAGACGCGCATGGCCGAGCAGAAGGCCCTGGAGAAGCGCTGGACGGCTTCCCGAGGCGGCAAGTAGGCGACCTCGCTCGACCTTTACCTCCACCGGGGCCACGCGTAGATTCCGCGCCCCCCCTACCCCCCTTGGGGACGAGCGACACCGATGGGCCAGGCCAGACACAAGGAGAAGAACCTCGAGTCCCGGGAGCCCCCCAGCCCCGAGACGCACGGCGCTCCCTCCGAGGACGCCGAGGCCGGTGCCCCGGTCGCCTGGAAGAAGCCCGAGGGACTGTCGCGCCGGGGGTGGGTGGTGCTCGCCGCCGTCATCCTCTGCATCCAGTTCCCGCTCATCCACTACGCCCTCTTCCGGGGTGAGGCTGACACCACCACGAGCGTGCCCTACAGCCAGGACTTCTCGGACCCGGGCGTGGTGAAGCGCGACTTCTTCTCCACCGGTGGCCACTGGCGCGTGGTGAACGGGCAGCTGCTGTCTCCCGGCGTGAAGAACAACCCCCTGTGGCTCCAGGCGAAGCTGCCGCGCGACGTGGCCGTCGAGTTCGACGTGCGCTCCGAGTCCCAGGAGGGCGACATCAAGGTGGAGCTCTTCGGCGACGGCACGGATCACGCCTCCGGGTACGTCTTCATTCACGGCGGGTGGAACAACTCGCTGTCCATCATCGCGCGGCTGGACGAGCACGGCACCCCGCTGGACGCGCTGCAGCGGCAGGCGCGGCGCGTGGCCGAGCAGAACGGCGGCAAGGGCGCGGGCCTGGTGGAGACGGGCGTCTTCCGCAAGGACACGCACATGCGCGTGGAGGCGCGGCCCTATCCGGTGGAGATCGGCCGCACCTATCACTGGCGTATCGAGCGCAGGGGCTCGCTGCTACGCTGGTCCATCGACGGCAAGCCCTTCATGGAGTTCGATGACCCGCTCCCACTCGAGGGAAAGGGTCATGACCGCTTCGGGTTCTCCAGCTGGGAGTCCCAGCTGTTCTTCGACAACCTGAAGATCGAGCCGCTCTAGGCGGCGGCGGCCGAGCGAGCACCGTCGGCCCATCAGCAATCAGGGGTATCAACGTGCGCAGAGTCGGAATCTTCGGGTGGGGAGTGGTCGCGCCCAAGTCCCGGAACATCGAGGCCTTCGAGAAGAACCTCGCATCGGCGGAGAGCTGGCTCTCCCCGTTCGAGGGCTTTGGTCCCAACAACTTCCTCGTCGGCAATCCAGAGTTCGACTTCGCGGAGTACAAGCCGTGGGTCGACGCGCGCTTCCCCGCCACGCGCTTCCCCCAGCTCGAGAAGAAGATGGGGATGCCCACGAAGATGGCGATCGGCGCCTTCATCCAGGCGCTGGGGCAGAACCCGGGCCTGGAGCAGGAGATGCAGGCGCTGGGGCCTCGCGCCCACGTGTACGTGGGCACCGGCCTGGGAGACCTGCCGACCATCCACGACATCACCCTGGGCCTGCACCGCGCCCAGCGGCGGTGGGACCGGTTCTGGGCGGCTCCCGAGCGCAACAGCGCCCTGCGCCGCTGGCTGGAGACGCGCGAGCCGCTGCCCGGCCTGCCCCCCGAGCCCTCCACCGTGCCCGAGGCCGAGCTGGACGTGGCCGAGGAGGCGTGGTGGCACTACTGGGCCGGCCAGTCCCCCGAGCTGCGCGAGTACCTCGCCGAGCAGAAGGAGATTGAGGGCCTGGGCGTCGAGGGCGCCAACGTGGAGGCCGCCAAGCTCGCCGTCATCAAGGAGAAGCGCACGCGCAACCAGCGCCTGCAGAAGAAGTGGGGCGCGCCCGAGCCGCCCTGGAACGCGGTGCCGGCCGAGATTCTCTGGAACATCCACAACACCCCCGCCTCGCAGATCTCCATGATGGGGAAGCTCACCGGCATGACGTTCGCTCCGGTGGCGGCGTGCTCCTCGTTCGGCTACGGGCTGAAGCTGGCGATCGACGCCATCCGCCGGGGCGATGCGAAGGCAGTGGTGATGGGGATGACGGATCCGCCCCCGCACCCGCTCGTGGTGGGTGGCTTCTACAACGCGCGCGTGGTGAGCGCGGACGGCGCCGTGTCCAAGCCGCTGACCGCGCTGCGCGGCACGCACGTGGCCGGTGGCTCGGTGGTGTGGATTCTCGGGGACCTGGAGCACTTCACCGCCAAGGGCTTCAAGCCGCTGGGCATGGAGCCGCTCACCGTGGGTGTCACCGCGGACGCGGACCACATCATCACGCCCTCGAAGGAGGGCCCCACCGTGGCCATCCACGAGGCCCTGCGCAGCTCGGGCGTGGCGCCGTCGGAGATTGGAAGCTGGGACCTGCACGCCACCGCCACCCCGGGCGACTACCTGGAGATGGAGACGCTGCGCGCGGTGCTGCCCGAGACGGTGCTGGTGACGGCGCGCAAGGGCACCTTCGGCCACGGCATGAGCGCCGGTGGCGGCTGGGAGCTGACGGCCCAGTACCTCGGCTATGCGCGCGGCCAGGTGTTCCCCACCCCGCTGACCGAGACGGAGCTCAACAAGGAGATCGGCCGCGTGCACCCCCGCTACGTCTTCGACAAGGCGGTGGCCGCGCCGCAGGGCTGCGCCGGCAAGCTCTCCATGGGCGTGGGCGGAATCAACGCCTGCGTCATCTCGCGCCCCTGGCGCTGAGCGCGCGGCGGCCCTAACCGTATAGGGCCATGGCTCGCGTTCGCGCTCCCGCAGTGGCGGGTTCCTTCTATCCCGCCACCGCCCCCCTCCTCGCCCAGCAGGTGGACCGTTGGCTGGAGCAGGCCCCCGCCTGTCCGAGCCCACTCCCCGTGGCGCTCATCGTCCCCCATGCCGGCTACAGCTACTCGGGCCCGGTGGCCGCGCGGGGCCATGCCTGCCTGCGTGGGTTGAGAGGGCGGGTGCGGCATGTCCTGCTGCTCGGACCCTGCCACTTCGTCCTGCTCAACGGGCTGGCCCACCCGGACGCGGATGCCCTGCGCACGCCGCTGGGGGATGTGCTCGTGGATGGGACCCTGCGCGAGCGGGCCGAGGCCACGCGCTACGTCGCCGCCTCCTCCATGGCCCACCGCAAGGAGCACTCGCTCGAGGTGCAGCTCCCCTTCCTCCAGCGCGTCCTGGGGGACTTCGACGTGCTCCCGCTCGTGGTGGGCACCGCTCCGCCCGAGGAGGTGGCCGAGGTGCTCGACGCGCTCTGGACGGAGGACGTGCTGCCCATCATCAGCTCCGACCTGTCGCACTACCTGCCCTACGACACCGCCCGGAAGGTGGACCGCGAGACGGCCGAGCGGATCCTCCGGCTCCAGGGTCCGCTCGAGGACGACTTCGCGTGTGGCGCCGCGGCCATCAACGGGCTGCTGCTCGTGGCGCGGCGCCGGGGCCTGCGCGCGGAGTTGCTCGACCTGCGCAGCTCGGGGGATACGGCGGGAGACAAGCAGGAGGTGGTGGGCTATGGCGCGTTCGCGTTCTACCCACCCTCCGATTAATCGACTCGCACCGCGTTGCCGTCGACGCGCACCTTGTCGGGGGTGATGCCCATCAGCTGCTCCAACAGCTCCGCCGCCAGCTCGCGCGCCAGCTTCAGCTGCTCCGGGCGCCCCTTATCGCGCCCCTCGTTGTAGAGCCCACGGATGATGGAGCCGGAGAGCACCGCCGACTCGTACAGCTCCTGCTTCTCGCGGTCAGACAGGCGCCGCTCCTTCAGCCCCATGGCGATGCTGGCGTTGATCTGCTCCAGCAGGTTCGCCTGCTGCCCGGCGCTCAGCTCCTGGCCGTTCTTGAGCGCGGCGTAGGAGGACATGAAGAGGAAGTTGAAGGCCCCGGCGAGGTTGTTCTTCAGCCGCTGCTCATCGTTGCGATCCAGCAGCTGCTCGTAGCTCTTCAGCAGCCCCAGCAGGGCCTCCTCGAGCTCCTGGCGGTGGTCCGCGTCGAGCTCCGTCACGCTCGCCGCGAGCCGCTTGGGCATGACGGGGTTGCCCACCGTGCGGAACGACGACACCGAGAGCGGCAGCAGCATCGGCGAGACGGTGGGAGACTCCGCGGAGGAGCTCGAGGGCTGCGGGTACGCCCCGGTCGTCCGCACCGCCACGGGCTCGCTCGCCCTCCACTGCTTCTGGATGGAGAGCTTGAAGTCGTCATGGAGGAACAGACTGCTGTTGTACCGCCTGTATGGGCTGACAGGCTGTGCAGCCGCTGGCCTGGCCGCGCCAAGCAGGGTGCACACCGCCAGCAAGGCGAGTATCGCCCTGGTATCGAGGTTCATGAGCCCCCTCCGTACTACCTGGAATGTGGAGTTCTCCGGTAGCCAGCCTCTGACTCCTGCCAGCAAGCCCGGTAGACGGGCGGAACATCAGCGGAAAGAACGCGATCGGGCAAGCAAACGGCGAAACTGCTCGCCACGCTCCGAGCTCCGGGCGCAGGGTCCTGGCGCGAGGGCAGGCCCCCTCCACTACCCGGGTGTCCAGTGGTCGTCCGGCGGCGGGCCGTCACGGCGCAGTGCGTGACGCAGGCAGCTCAGCGCCCTGGGGGCGGCTGCGGCCGGGAGGCGAGGTCCCGGAGAGGCTCCTCCGGGAGTGGCTCCGCGTTGAGCAGGCCTGCCAGGACGTGCAGCTTCTCGTGCACCGACTCGTTGGTGAACTCGTGCAGGTCCATCAACGCCTGGGCGTAGTCCGTGAGCGCGCTCAGCCACTCGCGCAGACTCTCCTGGCTCGTCGGTCTGGCACGCGCTTCCTCGATTCGGGCAAAGGCCTCGTGCAGCCTGTCGGCGGCGTCATCTACGTGCTTGGGGAGTGCCATGGTCGATACCCTCTCGACTTCACCATGGGCCTCCCCCATCACCCCGTGCCAGGGCGGTCCCGTCGCCGGAGGGCCCGGCGGACATGCCGGGAGGCGCTCCCTCCCGCGCTGTGGAAGACCTGGCGTCCAGGCCTCCCGTCAGAGCCGGGTCGATGGGCGGGCATCCAAGCCCGAGGCTTTCCGTCATGGCATGCAGCGGCGCCCGGGCGGACAAATCCTGAACCTCCGTGACGCAGGCCAGCATGGCCGCGACGAACAGAGAGGCGGTCGACCCATGCGAGGACGTGAGCGCGTGTGCAAGAAGCACATCAAGCAGGCGGGCTGGAGCATCGTGAACGAGAACCAGAGGGAGCGGGGCTACCACCTGGAGCTCCATGGCCCTCGAGGGGAGCAGATGAAGGTCGATGCCCCCTCCAGGGCCCGCGCCTATCACCGCGCGGATCGCCAGGTGAACGGCTCGGAGCCAGGCATGGCGCTCTGGGCGGGCCCCACCTGATTCCCTCCCACTCGCCCGGGAAGCAGCCGGCCGGGCTGGAGCACCGTCCGCCCATCTGCTCCCGGCATCCTCCGGTCCTAACCTACCTGCCAGGACCTTGAGAGCGTGCCATGACCGTTCCAGACACCGACAAATCGCCTGCGGGACAGGACAGCAGCCAGGAACCTTCCGAGCAGGCCCGGAAGCCGAGCAAGGCACCACCTCCGATGCAGGCGGACCAGCGCCCCCCCATCGAGCGGGGCGCGCACCTGCTCGCGCTGAGCACGCTCAAGAACGCGGAAATTCCCTTCGTGGTCGCGGGCGCCTACGCGCTCCACCTCTACACGGGCATCTACCGGGACACCAAGGACCTGGACATCTTCCTCAAGCGCGAGCACGTGGAGCGCGCGATGGAGACCCTGGGGAGCATGGGCTTCCAGACGCGGATGCATGACCCGGTGTGGATCGCCAAGGCCTACGCCAACGACGAGTACTTCGCCGACCTCATCTTCAGCTCGGGCAATGGCGTGGCGGTGGTGGACGACCATTGGATTGACGAGGCCCATCCGGGCGTCATCCACGGGCTGCCCATCCTGGTGGCACCACCCGAGGACATCATCTGGTCCAAGGCCTTCGTCTGCGAGCGCGAGCGCTTCGACGGCACGGACATCAGCCACCTCATCCTCGCCCGCGGCAAGCAGATGGACTGGAAGCACCTGATGATGCGGTTCGACCCGTACTGGGAGGTGCTCCTGGCCCACCTGACGTTCTACCGCTTCAGCTACCCGGGCCAGCGCGACCACGTGCCGCGCTGGGTCTGGGACGAGCTGCTCGAGCGCGCCCGCGACCAGCACAACGAGCCGGAGAAGAAGAAGCTCTGCCGGGGAATGTTGATCGCCAAGGGGCAGTACAACGTGGATGTCGAGCACTGGGGTTACAGCGACGCGCGCCTGGAGGAAGTCCCCACGTACCGGGACTACTACAAGAAGGACTGAGACGCGCGGCGCGGCCCTTGCCCGGCAGGCCGTCCACCACTAGCAAGGGGGCTCCTCGCTCCCCGGAAGCCGCGCCCCATGCCTCTCTCCACGCTCTGCCTTCGCTGTGGCCTGTGCTGCGACGGCACCCTCTTCACGCACGTCCCGCTCCGGCCCTCCGAGGTTGGCCCCTTGAAGGCCCTCGGGCTGCCCGTGAGGGAGCGCGAGGACGGCACGCCCATCCTCCCTCAGCGCTGCGCGGCGCTGGAGGGGCGGAGGTGCACCGCCTACGCGGAGCGTCCCGAGGGCTGCCGCCGCTACCACTGCAACCTCTTCGCCGCGCTCTCGGAGGGCGAGGTGTCCCTCCAGGAGGCGCTCGCGGTGGTGGACGGGGCGCACGCCCTGCTCGCCGCCTCGGCCGGCATGGAGCGGGGACCCGAGGTGGAGAGCTACCTCGACCGCCACTTCCGGGGCCGGCACCAGCGCTAAACGGCCCAATAGCCCGTCCGCTTCGTGGCGTGGGCAACGGAGCGGCGTGGGGAGACATGGAGCCCTGGAATGTGCCTCGTTAGCCTGAACCGCATGCGCCACTGGCTCCTCCCCATCGCTGTGTTGCTGTGGTTGTCCGCCGCCGCGTGTAGCCATTCCTCGAGAGCACCCACCGATGGAGGAACAGGCTCCGACCCGAGCACGGAGCCCGGAGACGCGGGGCAGACAGATGCTGGCACGCCGCCACCGGGAGCCAGCGTGCAAGTGCCGGTGAGCGTCCCCGAGGGTCTGCGAGACGCCCCGTTCGACTCGCCGCGCACCCTCACCGTTCCGCCCGGCTTCGCCATCTCCGTCTTCGCGCGGGTGCCAGAGGCGCGCTTCCTGACGGTCGCGCCCAACGGGGACGTGCTGGTGTCACAGCCGGACCAGGGCACGGTGAAGTTGGTGCGGCCGCGGACGGGACAGCCGCCCGAGGTGTTCGACTGGGCCACGGGCCTGAGCCGCCCGCACGACATCGTCTTCCACACCCGCGAGGACACCACTTGGGTGTACGTCTCCGAGACGGATCGGGTGACACGCTCGCCCTGGCAGGCGGGAGAGACGCAGCGCCACGACGCCGCGGTGCTCGTGAGTGGCCTGCCGGACGCGAGCCTGCCCGAGCTGCAGGGCAAATACGGACACGAATTGAAGAACATCGCCGTCGACTCGACGGGGAGGCTCTACGTCTCCATCGCGTCCACGTGCAACGCGTGTCTGTCCGACACGCAGAGCACTCCCGTGCGCGCGAGCATCTACCGCTACGGGCCGGAGGGCGGCACGGGGCAACTCTTCGCACGAGGCCTGCGCAACGCCGAGGGACTGGCCTTCGTGCCCGGCACCGACACGCTCTGGGTGACGGTGAACGCGCGAGACAACATCCCCTACCCGTACGATGACGGCACCGGGAAGTACGGGAAGGTGATTCCCGAGTACGTGGACAACCACCCGCCCGAGGGCCTCACCCGGGTGCGCGAGGGCGGCAACTACGGTTGGCCCTTCTGCAATCCCAACCCGGATACACCGAGCGGTCTGGAGCAGATGCCCTTTGATCGGGATTACGACTTCAACCGCGACGGGAGCGTGGACTGCGGCGGGATGGACCGCTTCGACCAGGGCATCCAGGCGCACTCGGCACCGTTGGGAATGCTCTTCCTCAACGGCACGGCCTTCCCCGAGCCCTACACTCCAGGAGTCGTGGTGGCCTACCACGGCTCATGGAACCGCACACAGCGCACCGGCTACAAGGTGACGTACTTCCCCTGGGATGCGGCGGCGGGCCAGCCGACTCGGGAGATAGACCTCGTGTCGGGTTGGGTGTCGGCGGATGGCAAGAGCGTGTGGGGCCGCCCCGTGGACGTGGCCGTCACCGCCGACGGCGCGCTGCTCATCAGCGACGACTACGCCGGAGCGCTGTACCTGCTGCGCAAGCAGTGAGTATCCTCCGGGCTTCCGTTCCACAGCGATGAATAGCCCATATAAAGCTCTCCTCAAGCCGCTCTCCGTGCATGTCGTCAATCCCCGAGGCATGAAGAGGCCCATCCAGACGTTCCCCTCGGTTCTTGGCGCGGCACGAGGCCTGCGAGCGTTTCAGCTCAATCTAGCGGGCCATCTCCAAGGTCTTGCTTGCGGACCCATCGAGGAGCACAGCTCTCTGCATGAGGTCATCGACGCAAGGGACGACAGACAGATCTCCGAGATTCTCCATCGAGTGGTACACGAGGAGATTCCACGAGTATATGGAAAGTATCTCGATGAACTCAGGGCCTTCGATGTCGTCCTGAATCGCGAGACACGCACGCTCGTTATCTCCACTGAGATGAAGCCACATGGAGCCGAAAGCGTATCGTGGAGCTTCGAGCTGCGTTTTCCTCCGGCTAGGGTACGCCCAGTCCAAAAGAACCGCCCCAAGCCCACTCCTGGCCCTGAGGTGCTGAATGACCCCAGGACCGCGGAGCTCAGCCGCATTGCCCATTACTTTTACCCATTCGGATTTCCCCTGGACGAGGATGACGACCAGGAACCTGAGCCGGCCTATCAGCGAACGCCAGAGTTTCTGCGATGGCAGGACGCTTGGGAGAAGGCCATGGCATGGAAGGAGTGGAAGACATTCATCAGGGAAACACGCGCAGATTTCACCGGCCAGGACTTCCGGGACGCCACGGCGCCATACCACTCGGCATGCCGCTGCTGCTGCGTGTATCTGAAGCGTCCTCTTCCGGAGGGTGGACAACTCATCACGCGGGTAGCTGGGGCGGTGAGCATCCTCGCACCGCTGTATCTCGTCTACGTCACCACGGAAACGCTACGGCCCGACAAGACCTGGACCCGCCCACAACTCACCTTCGCACCCTCCGACGAGGCAAAGCCCTACGCGGAAAAACTGGCGCAGCAGATCGAAAAGGAATTCGGCTACCGCCCGTTCCCCCTGGAGCTGGCCGACGTGCCTTTGCCGAATCTACGTATCGGCGACAAAGAGCACCCCACTCTTCTCGAAGCGCTCCTCGCTACTCCTGACCACCTGGCGAACCTGCCCTGAGATCCTGGTTCGCTCGCCACCCTCGAGCGGGGGACTCGTGACCAGCCGGTCCGCCACCCCGTGCGGCTCGGCGTGGGCCCTCGCCTCCGCCGGGAGCCGGGTCCTGGCCGGGTCCAGCCGGGCCTCGATCCGCAGTACCGGCGCGGTCTTGGCGGCGATCCCCACCTGCCCCGGACCCGGCCCGGGCAGGCCCTTCCACCCCCACCCTCAGGAAGGTAGCCCCCAGTGGCCGGCAAGGAACTTTTGCGGTCATGCATTCCGTTGTAGCAATCGCTAGACTTGAAAGGTAGTATCCCGCCGTCTTCGGGTATCACCTTTAGAGTCACCGCGCCTGCACAGCCCTCGGGGGAGTCCCATGGATCGTGAGCAGTTCCTGACGTGGTCGGAGAGTGTTCTGGAGCCCTGTGCCGTTCCCGGCGCTCGCCCGGGCGGCGCCACGCCCTATCGCACCGTCCGCATCGCCCCATGGCAGTACCTCGGAGTCGACGCGCTCAACAACGGCACCCTCCGCGTCTACCTCTACTCCACCCACGCCACCTTCAAGACGCGCTGGATGCGGCTGCGCAACACCTTGGAGGTCAAGGAGCAGCCCTCCCACCTCAACCCGCTGCCACCCGACTCGCGCTCCCGCCTCTTCATGCGCGACAACGGCGAGGCCCAGCGCGGCTTCTTCGGTTTCGAGTGGCGCCCCATCTCGGAAGACCTGTCGCCCGAGCGCGCCCCGTTGAGCCAGTACGTCGAGTGGTTGCTCCACGTCTGCCGCAAGGGGTGAGCTCCTCGCCCCACCCCTCGCGGGCGCCTCTCAGCCCTTGGGCACCGCCACCATGTCGAAGTCCGGGATGTGCTCGCGCATGTACTCGCGCATCCGGTTGATGAGCGCGGCCTCGATCTGCCTCGCCCGCTCCCGGCTCACCCCGTACTTGTCGCCAATGTCCTGCAACGTCAGCGGTTCATCCGCGATCAGCCGACTCTCGAAGATGTAGCGCTCCTTGCCCTCCAGCGTCTTGGCGAACTCCTGGAGCTTCTCCCGGAAGAGGGCCTTCAACTGCTCGTTGCCCAGCCGCTCCTCCGCCCCCACCGCCGACGACGGCAGGAACCGGTCCATCCGCGTCGCCGACGAGTCGTCTCCCCCCACCGGCGCGTCCAGCGACATCTCGTCGTGCCCCAGCCGCTGGTCCATCTCCACCACGTCCTGCTCGGTGACGTTGAGGCGCTCGGCCAGCATCTTCGGCGTCACCTCGAAGCCCTGCGCCACCAACTTGTCCTGCTCCTGGCGCAGCTTGAAGAAGAGCTTCCGCTGGGCCTCCGTCGTCCCCAGCTTCACCATCTTCCAGTTGTCCATGATGTAACGGAGGATGTAGGCGCGGATCCACCACGCGGCGTATGAGCTGAGTTTCACTCCCCGCTCGGGGTCGTACTTCTTGACCGCCTGCATCAACCCGATGTTGCCCTCCTGCACCAGGTCCAGCAGGGACAGCGGGTTGCGGTGGTACTCGTGGGCCAGCTTCACCACCAGCCGCAGGTTGGCCGCCACCAGGCGGTAGGCCGCCTGCACGTCCCCCGTGTCCCGGTAATGCCTGGCCAGCGCCGTCTCCTCCTCCCGGGTGAGCAGGGGGTGGCGCTGCACCTCGTTCATGTACGCCTGGAGGGGGTCGGTCCGGGCCAGGCCCGTCTCCCCCGCCCGCACCAGGGCCGCCGCGGGCCGCCGGGGCTCCTCCTCCACCTCGGCCTCCACCTCCTCCAGTTCCTCGGGGGCGGGCTCGAGCGCCTCCGGCTCCGGCTCGGCGGACTCGGCCTCCACCACCTCCGCATCCTCGGGGGGCGGGGCCGCGGAGGGCCGCTTCGCCCGGGCCTTGGAGGCCGTGCCACCCGTCTTCTTCCTCCCATTCGCCATGGGGAGTTCCTTATGCAAAGTAAGCCGATTGTTGCCAGAGAGTAATGCAGGGGTTATGCCCCTGACTTGATGAGCGACATCCAATCCCCGGAGCAGCCGGGAACCACTGCCGAAGCCCCGTCCCGCCCCGCCGAGTACGTCGCGGACGTCAGCTTCGATGATCTGAACCTCTCCGAGCCCCTGCGGCGTGGCATCGCGGAGCGAGGCTACACCCACCCGACCCCTGTCCAGGCGAAGGCCTTCCGGCCCGTCATGGAGGGAAGAGACCTCATCGTGCGCAGCAAGACCGGCACGGGCAAGACGGCCGCCTTCGGCCTGCCCCTGCTGGAGAAGATTCCCGCCGAGGACAAGGGCGTGCGCGCGCTCATCCTCTGCCCCACCCGCGAGCTGGCGCTCCAGGTGTCCGAGGAGCTCAGCGCCCTGGGCAAGCACAAGGGCGTCAAGGTGGCGGCCATCTACGGCGGCGCGTCCATGAAGCAGCAGGAGGACGCGCTCGAGGAGGGCACCCAAATCATCGTGGGCACGCCCGGCCGGGTGTTCGACCACATCAACCGCGGCAACCTCAAGCTCGACGGCTGCACGCACGCGGTGCTGGACGAGGCGGACGAGATGCTCAACCAGGGCTTCTACGAGGAGGTGACGCGCATCCTCGATCGGTTGCCCAAGGACCGGCAGGTGCTGCTCTTCAGCGCCACGGTGCCCACCGACATCCAGAACCTCATCGCCCGCTACACCACCAACGCGGAGACGCTGCTGCTCTCCGGTGACGTCTTCACCGTCGAGCACATCCACCACATCCGCTACGACGTGTCGGACGCCTTCCCCAAGCCGCGCAACCTCATCTACGTGCTGGAGGCGGAGGAGCCCTCCAACGCCATCATCTTCTGCAACACGCGGGATGACACGGCGCTGGTGACGGCGGTGCTCAACCGCAACGGCTTCGACGCGGAGCTGCTCAACGGGGACCTGCCGCAGAAGGAGCGCGAGCGGGTGATGGCCAAGGTGAAGCGGGGCGAGGTGGCCTTCATGGTGGCCACGGACATCGCCGCGCGCGGCATCGACATCTCCGGGCTCGAGTACGTCATCAACTACTCGCTGCCCGAGGACCCGGCCGTGTACCTGCACCGGGTGGGCCGCACCGGCCGCATCGGCAACAAGGGCACCGCCATCAACCTCTTCTCCGGCCGCGAGCTGGCCACGTACACCACGCTGGAGAAGAAGTTCGGCATCAAGTTCGAGAAGCGCGAGATGCCCGCCCCCGAGGAGGCCATGCGCCTGTGGGCCGAGCGGCACGTGCGGGAAATCCGCGAGGCCGCCTCCGGCGCCGTCTTCGAGGGCTTCCTCCCCCTGGCCTCGCAGCTCAAGGGCCGTGCGGACGCGGATGATCTCATCGCCTTCCTGCTGAAGTACTTCTTCAGCCACCTGCGGATGGAGAAGGCCAAGGCCGCCGAGGAGACCGAGCGTCCCGAGCGCGAGGCGCAGGGCAAGCCCGAGGGCCGCCGCAAGGACCGGGAGCGCGATCGGGAGCGTCCCCGGGAGAGGGAGCGGGACCGGGAGAGGCCGCGCCGCGAGGAGCGCCGGGAGGGCCGAGCGGAGCCGTCCGGCGAGCCGCGTGAGCGCCGCGAGCGGGGTGACCGGGGCGACAGGCGCCGCAGCGAGCGGGGGGAGAGACCCTCGATGGAGGCCGCCCCCGGCGAGGTGAAGCTGTGGGTCAACCTGGGCACCGAGGATGGCCTGGGCCCCGGCAGCATCGTCACCGCCCTGGAGGAGGTGGGTGCCCCCGCCAACAAGGTGGTGCGCGCCGACCTCAAGCCCGGCTTCGCCTATGTCTTCATCGCCCAGGAGGACCTGGCTGCCTTCGAGGCCCTCAGCGGCAAGCAGTACAAGGACAAGGCGCTGAAGGTGGAGAAGAGCCGGCCGCGCGGCGAGCGCGATCCGAACCGGCCGCCGCCCTCGCCCGACGCCGGCCCCGGCGAGGTGAAGCTGAAGTTCAACGTGGGCACGGATGACGGCCTGGACGAGGCGAAGTTCATCGCCGCCCTGGAGGCCGCTGGCGCCCCCGCGGGCAAGGTGAACAAGGCGCTGCTCCGCCCCCACTATGGCTACGCCTATGTGCCCGAGTCGGAGTCCGCCGCCTTCGAGGCGCTCGACGGCAAGCCGCACGGCGAGAAGACGCTGAAGGTGGACAAGCACAAGCCCCGCGGCCTGCGCGAGCGTCCGCCGCGCCACGAGCGCCCGGAACCCACCCCCGAGGTGCCCGGACAGGCGCGCCTGTGGGTGGGCGTGGGCCGCTCCGAGGTCGCCGACGAGGCCGCCCTCACCGGCGCCCTGGAGTCGCTCGGTGCCCCGGCGGGCAAGGTGCAGCGCGTGGAGCTCAAGCCTACCTACGCGTACGTCTTCGTCGCCGATGAGGACGTGGCCGCCTTCGAGGCCCTCAACGGCAAGCAGCACGGGGAGAAGACGCTCAAGCTGGAGCGGGCCCGGCGCAGCAGGTAGCAGACCGGCGCGGGGGGCGGGCTCTCGTACCCGCCCCGCCCCGAGCAGCCCCGCGCGGGATGGCCTAGAATCCTCCCGCAGTGTCCTACCACCGTTCCGCTCCACCTCCCGATGACGACGCCACCGTGGTGACGCTCCCCGGGCGGCCGGAGGAGAGCGACACCCCGCACCCGACGCCGTCCCCGGAGCTCTTCGCCGGGCGCTATCGCCTCGAGGCGCTCGTGGGGCGCGGGGGCATGGGCCGGGTGTACCGGGCTCGCGACGTGCTCGTCGGCGACGTGGTGGCCCTCAAGACGTTGGACCTGGAGAAGGACCCCGGTGCGAACGCCCTCGAGCGCTTCCGCCGCGAGGTCCGCCTGGCCCGCCGCATCTCCCATCCCCACGTCGCGCGCATGCACGACCTCGGAGAGCACGAAGGTCAACACTTCCTCACCATGGAGTACGTGGAGGGCGTGGACCTGCGCTCGCTCATCACCCACGAGGGGCCGCTGGCGCCCGGGCGCGCCGCCCACATCGCCCTGGCGGTGTGCGAGGGCCTGGCCGCCGCCCACTCGGCCGGCGTGGTGCACCGCGACCTGAAGTCCGCCAACGTCCTCGTCGAGAAGGGCGGGCGCGTCGTCCTCACCGACTTCGGCATCGCCCGCGCCCTGGCGGAGGAGGCCGCCCGGAGCACCCTGGGCACCGCCGGCACGCCCATGTACATGGCGCCGGAGCAGCTCTCCAGCGGCGAGGTGGACACCCGCGCCGACCTCTACGCCGTGGGGCTGATGCTCTACGAGATGCTCACCGCGGCACTGCCCTTCTCCGGCGACTCGCCCATGGCCGTGGCCTTCGCCCGCCTGCACCAGCCTCCGCCGGATCCCCGAGCGAAAACGGCCGTGCCCGACGCGCTCGCCGAGCTGGTGCTGCACTGCCTCGCCCGCTACCCCGAGCACCGCCCCGCGAGCGCCGCTCATTTCGCCCGCTCGCTGCACACGTGGCTGGAGAGCGTCGGCGAGCTGGCTCCCACGCTCGTGTCGCTGCCAGCGCTGCCCACGCCCCCACCCCCGCGGGAGGTGTTCACCATCTCCCAGCGCCTCACCACCGGCGAGGCGGGCGTGGCCATCCTCCCGCTGCGCTTCCAGGGTCCCCAGGAGCGCGCGTTCCTCGGCGACGCGCTCACGGATGCGCTCATCGACGTGCTGTCACGCACCCGGGGCCTGCGCGTGCCCTGCAGCGCGGCCACCACGCGCTTCCGCAACGAGCGCGAGCCCCGCGCCGTGGGCCGCGAATTGGGCGTGGGCTTCCTCGTCGACGGCACGGTGCAGAGCGTGGGCCCCACGGTCCGCGTCTCCATCCGCCTGGTGGAGACGGCCCATGGCACCCAGCTGTGGAGCGACCGCTTCGAGGACTCCTCCGCGGATGCCTTCGAGCAGCAGGACAGGCTGGGCCCGCGCATCGCCGAGGCGCTGCGCGTCGAGCTGTGGGTCGCCTCCGAGCGCGACATCGCCCCACCGGAGGCCCTCACGCTGTTCCGCCAGGGCTTCGTCCAGGGCTACACCCCGGGCTTCGCTCCGGACGTCGCGATCGGCTGGCTGGAGCGGTCCATCGAGCTCGCGCCGGACTTCATGCCCGCGCAGGCGCTCCATGCCCTCTTGAGCATGCGGGCCTGGTTCGTGGGCGGCTCGAGCACGCAGCGCGACTGGGGAGAGGTGGCCCGCGCCAGCGCCGAGCGCCTCGAGCAGCGGGCCCCCCAGCTCCCCGAGACGCACCTGGCCCGGGGGATGCTCGCCGCGCAGGAGGGAGACTGGCGCGAAGCCGTGCTCCGCGCCCGGACCTCGCTCGAGGCGGCCCACACCTTCCCGGTGGCCATGCTGTTCCTCGGCAGCCTCCAGTGCGAGGCCGGACGCGCCGACGAGGGGCTCGTGCTCCTGCGCCGGGCCTTCGACCTCGACTCGCGGATGGGCCTGTGCCTGTTCGAGATCGCCCGGTGCAGCGCCCTGCACGGACGGATGGAGGACTACCTCCAGGCCAGCGAGAGGCTCGCCGCGTTCACCTCCTACCGCATCCCGAGCCTGATGCTCCGCCTGCGCGTCGCCGCCTGGATGGGAGACCTGGAGGGGGTCCGGCGGTGCAAGCACGCCCTGGAGGACGAGTCACCCGGCGCGGCGCTCACCGGCCTGCGCTACGCCGCCGCCGTGCTCGGCGAGGTGGATCCACTCGCCTCACTCGCCCCCCTGGACGCCATGCTGGGCCGCCCGCTCAGCCCCCGGTTCGCCTCGCTGATGCGCCAGCTCGCCACCGAGCAGCTCTGCCTCACCGGGCACCCCCAGAAGGCGCTGGACTACTTCCTGGGTGCGGCCCACTCGGCGCTGATCGACCTGGAGTGGACCGACCATTGCCCCGCGCTCGAGCCCCTGCGCACCCTGCCCGGCTTCGCCGAGGGCCGCCGCGAGGTGCGCAGCCGGGTGGAAGTCATCTGGGACGGGTAGCTCACTCCTGCCCGCTTCCGGAGGGCGTGGAAGGCATCTTCGCCCGGCGAGCCCGGTGGTAGTGCGCAACGCACAGCTCCCTCGCCAGCACCGGCTTCTCGCAGCCCGGCTCCTTGCAGCGGGGGGCCTCCTCGGCCGGCATCTCTCCGGACGTGCGCTCGACGCCGAACATGGCCTCCGCCACCGCCAGCAGCCGGTCCACCTCCGCCCGCGTCAGCTGGCGCACTCGCGCGAAGTCCACCAGCCGGTGCGCCCCCGCCGCCTCGTCCTCCTCCACCCGGAAGAGCTCCGCCAGGGGCACCCCCAGCGCCGCCGCCACCTGCACCAGCGTCTCGTAGCTGGGGCTGCGCTCCCCCCGCTCCAGCAGGGACGCGAAGCTCACGGAGATGCCACACCGCTCGGCGAAGTCCTCCTGCTTCAGGCCCCGCCGCTCGCGCAGGGCACGGATGCGCCGGGCGAGCCCCTGCAGGTGCCCGCTCGCATCCTGGGCTGACGGGGAACTGGAGCGCATCGCCAACCCATGCTAGCGCACCTCTTCTGTTAAGGTCTCGCGCCGTCGCCGGTCCCCCGCGCCGGAGCCGACCCAGGAGAGCACCCCGGCCATGCAAGCCTTCGAAGGGATTCACCACTACTTCCGCAAGGCCGCGCGCATCATGGACGTGGGCGAGCGCATCGAAACGCTGCTCGCCACGCCCCTCCGCGAGGTCAAGGTCCAGGTCTCCATCGAGCTCGACAACGGGGAGATCCGCACCTTCCACGGCTACCGCATCCAGCACGACAACAGCCGCGGCCCCATGAAGGGCGGCCTGCGCTACCACCCCTCCATCACCCAGGAGGAGTGCGTGGCACTCGCCTCGCTGATGACGTGGAAGACGGCCGTGGTGAACCTGCCCTACGGTGGCGCCAAGGGCGGCATCGCGGTGGACCCCACCCAGCTCTCCCTCAAAGAGATGGAGCGGCTCACCCGCAAGTACGTGGACCAGATTCAGGACGTCATCGGCCCCACCCGCGACATCGCCGCCCCCGACGTCAACACCAACCCCCAGGTGATGGCGTGGTACATGGACCAGTACTCGCGCTACCACGGGCACTCGCCGGCCGTCGTCACCGGCAAGCCTCCGGAGCTGTACGGCTCGCGAGGCCGTGACTCGGCCACGGGGCGCGGCCTGCTCTACATCACCCGCGAGATCCTCCGGGACGTGGGCATGCCCATGAAGGGCACGCGCTTCGCCATCCAGGGCTTCGGCAACGTGGGCAGCCACACCGCGCAGCTGCTGTGGCAGGACGGCGGCGTGGTGGTGGCCGTGTCGGACGTGTACGGCGGCGTGTTCAACCCGCAGGGCCTCGACGTCCCCGGCCTCTTCGAGCACGTGAAGCGCACCGGCACCGTCACCGGCTTCGGCGGCGGCCAGGCCTGCAAGAGCGACGACGTGCTCGCCTCCGACTGCGACGTGCTCATTCCCGCCGCGCTCGGCCATGCTTTGAATCGCAACAACGCCAACGCGGTGCGCGCCCGGCTCATCATCGAGGGCGCCAACGGTCCCACGGACCCCGAGGCGGACGAGATTTTCGAGAAGCGCGGCGTGCTGGTGGTGCCGGACATCCTCGCCAACGCGGGCGGTGTGACGGTCAGCTACTACGAGTGGGTGCAGA
The DNA here is from genome assembly GCF_003044305.1 of Vitiosangium sp. GDMCC 1.1324. GTDB lineage: Bacteria > Myxococcota > Myxococcia > Myxococcales > Myxococcaceae > Archangium. The sequence goes on from NZ_PZOX01000003.1 coordinate 314,207, forward strand.
ATCTCCAGCACCTCACCTGGGAAGAGGACCGGGTGAACGCCGAGTTGGAGAAGACGATGAAGGAGGCCTACGACCGGGTGGCCCAGCTGGCGCGCTCGCGCAAGGTGACGTTGCGCACCGCGGCATTCATCCTGGCCATCGGGCGTGTGGGTAAAGCCACGGTGTTGCGAGGTATCTGACGGCCGAGCGGGCAGCCGACAGCCCGGAGTCCCCTCCCCTTTCGCCCGGGCGGAGCTTCGGTTATCAGGCGCGACACAAGCTCATGGTCACGCTCCAGCAGATCGAAGAGGCCCAGCAGCGCATCAGTGAAGCCGTCTACCGCTCGGCCTGTCCCCGGTCGGAGCAGTTCAAGGACATCACGGACTGCACGGCGCTGTACTGCAAGCTGGAGAACCTCCAGCGCACAGGCGCCTTCAAGGAGCGAGGGGCGCTCAACAAGCTGCTCACGCTCACGCCGGACGATCGGGCCCGCGGTGTCATCGCCGCCTCGGCGGGCAACCACGCGCAGGGGCTGGCCTACCACGCGGGCCGCCAGGGCGTGAACGCGACCATCGTCATGCCGGAGCGCACCCCACTCATCAAGGCGGCGCGCACGCGCTCCTACGGCGCCAAGGTGGTGCTGCACGGCGCCAACTTCGACGAGGCCTACGCCGAGGCGCTGCGCATCCAGGATCGGGAGAACCGCGTCTTCGTCCACCCGTTCAATGATCCGCTCGTCATCGCGGGCCAGGGCACCATCGGGCTGGAGCTGCTCGAGCAGTGCCCGTACATGGACATGGTGGTGGTGCCCATTGGCGGAGGCGGGCTCATCTCCGGCGTGGCATGCGCGCTCAAGGAGACCAACCCGCGCATCAAAATTATCGGCGTGCAGGCCGGGGTCATCGCGAGCATGAAGGCGTCGGTGGACGCGGGGAAGGTGGTGGAGCTGCCCGCCGGAACCACCATCGCGGACGGCATCGCGGTGAAGCGCCCGGGCGACGAGACCTTCGAGATGATCCGCCGCTACGTGGACGACATCGTCACGGTGGACGAGGAGGAGATCGCCAACGCCATCCTGCTGCTGCTGGAGCGGGAGAAGACGGTGGTGGAGGGCGCGGGCGCGGTGGGACTGGCGGCGCTCATCAACGGGAAGATTCCCTCAGCGCGCGGGCGCAAGGTGGTGATGCTCATCTCCGGGGGCAACATCGACGTGAACCTGGTCAGCCGCATCATCGAGCGCGGCCTGGTGAAGGACGGGCGCCTGGTGCGGCTGATCGTGAAGATGCCGGATCGGCCGGGGATGCTCGCGCGGCTCACGGCGGAGATCGCCCAGCAGGGCGCCAACGTGGTGGAGATCTACCACAACCGCGCCTTCTCGAAGGCGGGCCTGGGCGAGGTGGCGGTGGAGGTGACGCTGGAGACGCGCGGCCGCGGCCACATCGAGGAGCTGATGGGCAGCCTGGGACAGAAGGGCTGGCAGGTCGCGGAAGAGACGTGAGGCCCGCGGCCACTCCACCCCGCCTCAATGCCAGGTGCTCGGCGGCGGCTCGTCGCTCGTGAAGGACTTCAGCCAGGCGCGCAGGGCCTCCGGCTCCAGGGGCAGGTCGTCCGGCCAGAGCCGGATGCTGCCGTCCTCGCCGGTGGAGACGAGCGTCCTTCCGTCCGGAAAGAAGGCCACCGCCTCCACCTGCCCGGTGTGACCTCGCAGCGCGCGGCTCTCCCCGGTGGCCAGGTCCCACAGCAGCACGGTCTTGTCGAGACTCGCCGAGGCCAGGCGCGTTCCGTCCGGCGAGAAGGCGAGGTCCAGGACATCGCCCTGGTGACCTCGGGGCCAGGAGCGCGGCTCTCCCGTCCGCCCGTCCCAGAGCATCACGCGGCCATCCTTCTGGTTGCGGCTGGCCACCACATCGCCCAGCGGCGAGTAGCGCAGTTCCAGCACACCTCCACCGCTCGTGCCCTGGTGACGGAGCTGACCACTTTCCACATCCCAGAAGCTCACGAGCTGGTCCATTCCGCCCGTGACGAGGAGATCGCCCTTCGGGGAGAAGGCCACGGCGCGTACGGCGTCCTGGTGACCGCTCAGGCTCCGGAACTCGCCCGTGGTCACGTTCCACAGCCGCACCTCCTTGTCCTCGCCCGCGGAGGCGAGGCGCCCACCGTTGGGTGAGAACGCGAGCTGCCACACCTTCGCGCCGTGTGCTCCGAGACGCTGTCCCGTGCCCGAAGCGGGCTCCCACAGCCGCACCTCCCCGGTCTCGTCCGCCGTGGCGAGACGCTGACCCTCCCCGGAGAAGGCGAGCGCCGTGATGCGGGCCTCATGTCCTGGCGGGAGGAGCCGCGCGCTTCCGGTGGCGGAGGCGAACAGGTGGAGCCGTCCATCCAATCCACCCGCTGCCAGCCACTGGCCATCCTGGGAGAAGCCCAGCGCGCCCGGAGCGAAGCCGGGTGCCTCCAGGAGGGTCTCCCCCGAGGAGGCATCGAGAAGCCGCAGAACGCCCTGCTCGGACAGCGAGGCCAGGCGCCGTCCGTCGGAGGAGAGCACCAGCGAGGCCTGGGGGGAGGCGCCCGACAGGAGCACGTGGTGGAGCTTCGTCTCCATGGAGAACACGCGCACCTGCCCGGTGTAGCTGGCGACGGCCAACAGCCGGTCATCCGGCGAGAACAGGACGAGGTGGGCTTGTTGCCGGGGTCCGCGGAGCACGCGGGGCTCTCCGGTCGCGAGCTCCCAGAGGATCGCGGTCCGGTCGGCGCTGGCCGAGGCGAGGTAGCGGCCATCCGAGGTGACATCCAGGCTGTTGATGAGCCCTTCGTGATGGTGGAGATCCCGAGCCTGGCCCGTGGCGGAGTTGCGCAGCCGGATCACCCCCTCCTGAGTACCAATCGCCACCCAGGGAGTACCCGGGACGAAGGCGAGCGACGTACCGATGCCGAGGTTGCGTGCGAGCAGTTGCCCCTGGCGGGTTCCAGGCCGCCAGATGTGCAGCTCCCCCCTCGTGTCCACCGTGAAGAGACGGCCATCCTCGGAGAAGCCCCCCACGGTGGGCTGGACCTGCTCCAACACCTGGAAGGAACCCGTCTCCACGTCTCCCAGGGCCGAGGCGGCATTGCGGTGGCCTCGCACGAACACCCAGGAGCCGTGCGGTGAGGCCAACAGCTCCTCGATGCCCTGGACGCCCGTGTGGAACGTGCGGAGCTCGCCCGTGGCCAGGTCCCAGCGGTGAAGCACGTCATCCGTCTGACTCGCGGCGAGCAGGCACCTGCCCTGACAGCCCACGGTCAGCGCCGACACGGGACCCGGCAGGGCCGGGAAGGTCTTGACCTCGACCTTGCCGTCCCCAGCGTCGGGGTTCCACTGGCGCAGGACACCATCCTTGTCGCTGGAGATGAAGCCCTGGCCATTCGGGAGCATCCGGATCCGCCACACCTCGTCGGAGTGACCGCGCAGGAGCAGGTGCTCCCTGCCCAGTTCGGGATCCCAGACCCGAAGCGTGCGATCGTCGCTGGCGGAGACGAGATACCTGCCGTCGGCCGTGAACGCGATGTCGTTGACGTGCTGCGTGTGGCCGCGCAGCACCCGGGCAAACCCCACGGCCTGGGCATCCGCCGCGATCGTCCGCGCCACCGACCACTTCGCGAAGTCATGCGAGAGATGCCGCAACGAATCGAGGGCCTCGTTGGGCGCCTCGTCCACGGAGTCCCGCGCCTTGGCCAGCAGGAGCTCATCGGACTGGGCCTGCGCCTGCCGCCGAGCATCCTGGGCCTCATCCCGCTCGGACTGCTCCTGCCGCCAGGCCTTCTGGGCCTCATCCCGCTCGAGCCGGACCTGGTGGAAGCTCTCCGCACCCAGGACGGCGAGCAGCAGCAGAGCCACCGCAGACACCGTCACGGTCGCCCGATAGCGCCGCACGAAGCGGCGCAGCAGTTCCATCCACGAGTACTCGTAGGCTCCGACGATCTGTCCCGTCTGGAAGCGCCGCAGATCCTCCGCCATCTCGCGCGCGGTGGCGTAGCGCTCGGCGGGATGGCGCGCCATCGCCTTGGTCACGATGGCCAGCAGATCCCTCGGAATGCCGTCCCGGAGGCTGGCCAGGGGCGGCGGGGGGCCGTTCATCACCCGCGCCAGCACCTGATCCGAGGTGGTCCCCTCATAGGGACGGGTGCCCGCGAGCAGATGATAGAGGATGGCCCCCAGGGCATAGACGTCGGCGCGCTCGTCCACGGCCTGGCCCGCGGCCTGCTCCGGAGGCATGTACGCGGGCGTCCCCATCACCGTGCCCACCCGGGTCATGTCGCCGTCCAGGACGGTGCCCACGGAGACGCGTGCACCCGTGGACGCGGCGTTCTCCGCGCGCGAGAGATCCTTGGCCAGGCCCCAATCGATGACCACCGTCTCGCCGAACCCTCCCACCAGGATGTTGGCCGGCTTGAGGTCGCGGTGGATGATGCGCTCGGAGTGCGCGTAGGCGATGGCCTCGGCCACCGCCAACACGTGGGGCAACAGGGCCAGCCGCTCCTCCAACGTCTTGTGCTCGGAGATGACGTCCGCCAGCGAGCGTCCGGAGACGAGCTTCATCGCGAAGAAGAGCTCGCCATCCGGCCAGCGACCCGCCTCGTACACCGACACGATGGAGGGGTGCTGCAGACGCGCGGTGACGAACGCCTCGGTCACGAAGCGGGACTCGGCCTCCGGAGAGGGGGAGAGCATCTGCTTGAGGGCCACGGGGCGGCCGAGCCGCAAGTCCCGGGCGCGCAGGATGCGGCCGATGCCGCCGTGCGCGAGCTCCCCCTCGATGGCGTAGCGCGCGGGGTCCACCTCGGGCAGCAGGAAGCCGGGAGGGGCTTGCTCCAGACGCGAGGGAGAGGACGTCGGCAGGGTGGGGGCATCCCCGATGCCGGAGACGTCCCGGGCGGGGACGGAGTCGGTGGGGATACCCGCCTCATCAACGGGTCTGACCTGGCTCATGAATGTCTCCCGGGAACTTCCGGGCACCTCGAAGAAGCGCCGCCTTTTATGACCCTCGGCCGCGCAAGTCGAGCGCAGGCCTGGGACCGCTCACGCCCGCCAGAAAGCGCCCAGGCCTAAGCCCCTGGCCCCCAGGCAGAGGGCCACCACGGCCAACAGATGCCCTCGGGTGCTGGTCGTTGCGGGGGCGAGGCGTGGAGGTTTGAGGCCCTCGAGCGTCTCGGAACACCGAGAGCCCGACACCGGGAAGGGAGGCGCTGCTCGGCGCCAACTTCGACGAGGCCTACGCCGAGCAAGCTCATGGACGCCGAGTGGGCTCTTGTCCTCCTCCGGACGGATGCGCACTGACGCCGTGCCCCACAGGCTCACGTTTCGCGAACAATCGGTCCAAGGTCGAAAATGCCAGGACCCGGAGCATGTCCCCCACGACAGAAGAGTTGATCGCCATCGCGCGCCAATACTGGCGCCCGGACAAGGACTACGGGCTAGGCAGTAACCCCGAGCACCACAGGCTCCAGGGGCGGTGGGCGCAAGCGCTCAAGGAGTTTGACCGATGGCGCGCGATGAAGCGGGAGATCAAGCACGAACTCCGGCAAGAGCTCCCCGGCCTCAAACTCAAAATGGGAGACGCCACCGCGACACCCGACGCCTGCTTTCGCTGCCAGGTCTATCCGGACGAGAGGACAGAAGACGGCCGAGTGCTCCCCCGCCCCTGGATACTCGTCGGATGTGCCAGCATCATCGCCCCCGTCTACATCGTCTATGCCGTGGAATATGACGTCGTCGGCATGGAGGAACTCCACCCCCGGGTCCTCCTCGAGCCGTTCCCGCCTGAGCTGCGGCGTCCGGCCGAGATCATCGGCAGGAAGATCGAAGCGACGTACGGCTACAGCAAGGTCCCGCGCGAGATCGCCCAGACGCCCGTCCCACTCTTCGTGGAATGGGTGGAACCTCCCGAGACGACGCTGTTCCACGCACTCTTCACCAACGAGCCTGACAACCTACCTTGACTCTCGGTGGCACCGCCGAACGCCCACGAACCAGGGACGCGAACGGCACGCCCCATCCGCTTCTGACCCGCTTACAGCCAGGCAACCCCTTCATCGTTCGAGGCAACACGCAGCCCATCTGCTCGAAAATCGGCCCCCAGTTGGCTCGAAATGAGCGCCTGGGCCCGCGAACGCGCCGACCAGTGGTCAGGGGTCATGTTACACTGACCCACTCCGGAGGTAGCGCGCATGAGCGAATCCGTGGAGGGGCAGGTTCCGGCGGAGCAAGGGTGGCAAGCGTGGAGGCCTTGGCGGCCCTGGCGGGGCATGGAGGAGTGGGAGGAGGCGTGGTCCCCGGCGCCTGGCCTCCGGGTGGACGGCTACCGGTTGGAAGCGCGGCTGGGAGAAGGGGGCCAGGGCAGCGTGTACCGGGCCCGGCGCGGCGGCCGGCTGTACGCCATCAAGTTCTTCTTCCTGGCGTCGAACGACTGGGCCTGGCGCGAGCTGGAGATACGGCTGCGCCTGCGGCGCGTGGGCTCGCTGGAGATGCTGGGCTGCGGTGTGTGTCCACCCACCCGGCCCCGCTTCGTCTACCTCGTCATGCCGTACGTGCGCGGGCGCCCCCTGTACGACTGGGCCCGGGAGAAGAACGTCACGGCGCGGGACGCGGCGCGCATGGTGCGGGAGATGGCGCGGCAACTGGTGGACGTGCATGCGGCCGGAGTCGTGCACCGCGACATCAAGGGCGCCAACGTCCTGGTGCGAAAGAAGGATGGGATGCCGGTGCTGGTGGACTTCGGCGTGGGCACGTACGTGGGCGCGCCGGAAATCACCAACCCCATGGCGCTGCCGGGCACACGCCACTACCGCAGCCCCGAGGCCCTGCGCTTCCGGCGCGAGCGCGCGGGCGATCATTCCCCGGCGCGGACCTCGGATGACCTCTGGGCGCTGGGCGTCCTCCTCTACTGGCTGCTCACGGGCAGCCATCCCTTCGACACCGCGGACCCGAGGGAGGACGAGGGAGCCCTGGCGGACATCATCCTGAAGCATGAGCCCGAGCCGCCCCACGTGCGCAACCCGCGCGTGCCCCGGGCGCTGAGCGAGCTGTGCCTGCGCATGCTGGAGAAGTCACTCCAGGCGCGCTTCCCGGACGCGCGGGCGGTGTGCGCGGAGCTGGAGGCGGTGCTGGCGGAGGCGGACGGCACGTGGGACGTACCGCTGTGCGAGGCGTGGGGCCCCGAAGAGGCCACCACTCCCCAGGAGGAGGGACTCGACCTGGGGGACTGGCTGGACAAGGCGCGGCGGCTGAAGCTCTACGCGCGGCTGCACCCCCGGCGAGGCAGGCCCTACCCCCTCGCGGAAGCATCCACGATCCCGGGTCCTCCCGAGGCCCCGCCGCCTGGAGAGCGCGGGAACGCGGCGGACACGAGCGCCACGGCCGAACCCCCACGGACCCGGGGCAGGCCCTGGCGCACAGTGGCCTGGGTCGGTGCCGCGTTGGCGCTGGGCCTCGTAGGCCTGATCGTCCTGCTGCGTTCCCCCGCCATTCCCGCTCCCGAGGAGCCATCCACTACTTCCGAGGTGTTCTCCGCTCCCACCATGCTGGAGGTCACAAAACCCGGCCAGGAAGTGGCGTCCGAGAGCAAGCCGCCGGAAGTTGGCGGAGGCGCGGCGCCCTCACGGGACACCACCCCCGCGCCCGTCGCCAGTGCGACGCCCCGGAAGGACGGCACGCGCGTGAAGACTCCACAGCAGCCCCCCCCTCGACAGCAGAAACAGCAGAGCACGATGCTCGACGGCGTGAGCAGGACCTGCGTCCTGGTCTGGGTCGCCGGCCAACTCGCGTGCGCCAGCCCCGAGCCCCAGGTGCGCCCCATCGTCACCACCCCCACCACGCGCATGCCTCCGCCCGCGGAGTGCCCCGCCGGATCCGCGGAGACCATGAAGCAGGTGGGAGGGCTGGGCATCGGGGCCCGTACGGGTGTCGTTTTTGTCATCGACGGTGAGTACGTCATCAGTCAACGCATCACCGTGCACCCGGGCCAGGCCGCCACGCTCACCATGGGCCAGCCGTGGGGGAAGTTTCCAGCCCACACCCGGTTCTTCGGGCAGCTCCTCCTCGGAGAGGGGCGGGTCTACGGACGCTTCACCCAGGCCCGCACTCCCGATGGGCTGACGTACTCCGTCTGCTTCGACCTCTATGACAGTGCGACGGACGGCGAGCGCGGCGTGTGGATGGAGCCTGGCAGCCGGCAGGACGCCGCGATCATCTTTTCCTCGGTGAGGCTCCAAGCGGTGAAGCGCTTCGAGTAGGGCACCGAGCAGCGCAGGAGCGGAAGAATGGCCAGCTCAACGTGGGAGGTTCCTGCTAACCTCTCCACTCCGGAGGTCTCGTTCCCATGCCCGCCCAGTCCCCCACCGCCGTCCTGCTGCTGCTCCTCCACTCGAGCGCTCCGGCACTCTCACAGCCCGCCACCACGCCCTGGGGCATGACGGGGGCGCCCCTCTTCACGGTGACGGCGGATACCGCAGGAGAATCACGTGAGGTGCCCATCAGTTCGAATCGCGTCCTCACGTTCATCTTCAACACGCCCGTCCAGAGTGAGAGCGACGTGGTGGTGGAGGAGCGTGAGCATTTCCGGCAGATCTCGTTGTCGAAGGACGGGCTCATGCTCACCCTGCTGCTGTCGGACGAACTGCCGCTGGGCAAGGGGTTGAGGCTGACGGTGCGCTTCGCGGATGGGGGGCCGCCCACGAGTCTGGACTTCACGCTGGTGGTGTCCCCCCGGGCCGAGCCTCAGGTGGAGGTTTACCGCTCCCTGCGCCCTTGCGACTCGTACCGGCAGCAGGCCGAGGAGGCGGAAGAGCGAGTGCAGCAGTGCCAGACGCAGCTGGCACGGGAGCGCGCGGAGCATGGCGTGCCCCGAGGCCTCACCGGGCTGCTCGCCTCGAAGCAGATGAACGACAAGGGCATCCGCGCCAAGCGCATCACCAAGGACGTCACCCTCCGCCCCGGAGAAGCCTTCACCGTTTATGAAGTGGTGAGCTACCGCGCCACGGGCGGAGAGAAGGAGACTCCGGTGACACGGCTGGCAGTGGAGCTGAGGCTCTGGAATCGAGGCACCCGGCCCTGGAGCCCCACGAGCGCCCAACTGGTGGGCCAGGGCGGGCAGTGGGACCTCCAGGTGTGGCCACCGGAACCCATCGCTCCGAATGACTCGCTTAACGTGCTAGTGGAGGTGGAACGACCCGGGCTCGCACATCCTGGCCCATACATCCTGAAGCTCTGGGACAAGAGCGGGACCCGGACGGCCACGCTCTCCGGGGTGACGTTCGCGGAGTGAGGCACGACATGGGTCTACAGAGCGGCGGCAGCACCCTGTCGAGCTGAACCCTGCGCATGGGCTGTATGGCGCAGAAGGCAACCCACGGGCTTGCCCAACACGACGGTGTTATTGCTTTACAGGGCCTTACCCTGCCGTGAGAGGGGCTGCCCTCCTGCCCCGTCTATCGCCCCGGGCGACTGGCGCCGAAGTGGCCAGCACTGGAAAAAGGATGCTAATGCCGCCCCAACTGCCTGTCCCAGGCGTACAACTGCCCGTTCGCCGCGTATCTGTCGGCGCTGGAAATATCCTCGAAGTCCTCCGGGGGAAGCGCGCAGAGGCGCTCGCGCAGGAAGTCCGGGTCACTGAGCACCTCGCGGTGTTTGAGATCGGTGTTCGCCTCCACCACGACAGGCATCACCCGGAGCACAGCCTCCAGACAGTCCTCTCGGGTAGCGCGAGCCATGCGCTCCACCGTCAGGGCCAGGTGCTCGCGGACCGAGGCAGAGCCTCCGGGGCACCATGCCTCCAGGGTTTTGCCGTAGATATCGTCCATGAGTTCTTCCAGCGTGTACTTCTTACCGGGCCAGAACGCGTAACGAGGGCCCTGGAGTATGTCCCAGAAACGGAGCACCGAGGCGAGCCGGTTCGCCATGCGCTCCGCGCTCCGCGGCGGGGACGGAGACACGGTATAATGGAGGGCGCCCCACGGAGTGCTCAGGCAAAAGGACTCGAAGGCCTCCCTCATGCGCTGGTGCGCTGTCTCCGGGACCCCTTCATCCAAGTCCATGAAGATGCCGCCGAACATGTGTATCCACCAACGTGTGCGGCCCAAGTCGAAATCAGCCCCCGAGTGCATCACCAGCACCTCGCCGGGCGCAACCTGGCGCATCTGCCGGGGCTGGGGAAACGCACTGGTCTTGAGATACTCCCGGGCCCACCAGCGTCCCTCGGCTCTCGCCTTGCCGCGGATGGCGGCGGTAGTGCCGTAGAGCCACGCTGGAAACTCGAGCACCGGGGACTGTTCCGTGGTCATGGCTTTCCGCCCTACCACAGCGGTCAGACGCTCCTCAAGCGCCAGGCACTTCGCGCGCTCCGAGGACAGCAGACGCCTCCCTCCCGCTCAGCGGCAGTCCACAGGCAGGTAGACTTGTCCCTCAAAGCCCTTGGGCCGTTCGCCCCCTTCATAGGCGCCCCGGATCGCCTGCTCGGCCAACGCACCACGCTGTTCTATTTTTTCCCCGGGCAACTCCTCTTCCTTCTGGGCCACCCGCTCCTTCCAGGAAGCATCGGGCTTCTTGCGCCGGTAGCTCCAGCGGTACAGAGTCACTCCGGGCTCTGGCGTGCGCCAGGACAACTGCCAGAGTGCTCCCCCTTTCTCGAATTCGAGGAAGAGCGACCCCTCGAAGCCGGTGCCTCCCGTGAGCTTCTTGTCAGGCTTGACAACCTCATTGAGCGCCGCCAAGTACCGCCCTGCCTGTTGTCTCCCTTCCCTGCGCGATTCCTCATCGTCCGGCTTGAGTTCGAACAGGACGAGGGCGTTGGTATCGGTAATGTCCGGGCGCAAGAGCCTCACGAGCTCCGAAAGACGCTTGGGATCCCCCAACTTACCATCCTTCACAATGTCGTAGAGGCTGATGGTGTTGAGGAAGACCACGTTGGAGGGATGTTGCACGCGGTACTCCAGGCCAATGGCCTCATGTGCGGCCTTGCCGAGAAAAGCGCCCCAGGGCTCCTTGGAGTCCGGCTTGCGGCCAGGGAGCTTGGAGGAGGGCGGCTCCGCCTGTGCGCTGAGGGCCGCCACGAGCACCAGGAGAAAACCCACCAGCCCCAAGGTACTCCTCGTCCTGCTTCCACGCTCTTTCACGTCCAACATGCTCCTCCCGGTAATGGCGTAACGTTGGGAGGGGAACATGACGGGCTGACATGTCGACGACGTGAGCCCGCCTGAGCAGGGGTGGCGCTCGTAAGACCCTGTAAAATAACAAAATTACCACGTTTGTGATTGGACGTCGTCACGGAGAACGGAGAGTAGAGCCTCCAGGCCTTGCTCCGTGAAGGGATTGATTTCGATGACCGACAACCTGTCTACGCAACGTCTCTCGGAGCTGGTCCACCAGTACTACCCGGCCAACCTCATGGAGTTCGATGAGGGGTACTCTGAGTCGGAGCAGTACCAGCGCCTGATTCGAGCCCGACAGGAGGCCTTGAAGAACTCGGGGCCCTGGGAGCGCATGATGTCCAAGCTCACGGAGGCACTGCCCGATTGCTCGGTGGAGGACTGGAGCGTCCTCTTCTCCGATGACAACTGCTGGCGCGTCCGCGTGTACCTGCCCGAGGTGCGACAACCCAAAGAAGGAGAGCGGGAAGCCCGAGCCGTCGTGGTCCTCGTCAGCATCCTGGCTCCGGTGTACGTGCGCTACAGTTCGTTCCGCCGGAAGATCGGGGCTCAGTGGGAAGCTCCCTCGCTCTTCTACGAGGACATCCCGGAGACGAAGCCCTACGCGGACAAGGTGGAGGCATTGGTGCGCTCGGAGTTGGACACGCGGCCCCTCCCCTACGACACGCTCTTCACCCTGGTCCCCGACGTCCATTGCCGCCACGCCCGCCTCGGCACAGCCCGGCTCATCGACTGCCTCTTCACCGACGACCGCTGGTAGGCACGGCCGCCGTCACCACGGTCCACGAGGACACATCCCCGTCCGCCCCTCGTTCCACGCGGTACACGAGTCCCAGGGCGGCTCCCCCTCCTCGTGCACCACCACGCTCCGGGCCACCTCCAGCATCCGCCAGTTCCACGACGCCGGCAGTCCCGAGGCCAACCTCACCACCTCAACGGTGATGAGCCAGCGGCCCCGGTAGAACACCCACCGAGCGCCCCAGAACAGAGCGCCCAGGCTCCTCGACGATTCCACCGCCGGCCGCCCTCCCACCGTGCCCACCCTCGGCATCACCTCCATGCGCACGCCCTCCTCCGTCGGCTCCAGTGCCTCGCCGTAGAGCTTGTCGCTCAGCGCCTCGGTCTCCTCCTCCATCCGCTCCTCGGGCACCGCCTCCTCCAACCGCTCGACGGTGACGTCCATCGCGAGCGGATCCGTCAGCACATCCCCGTAAACGACGTGCGCGAACGAGCCGTCCTCCGACACATCTTCGACCTCGGCGCGCGCCGCGGCTCCCGCGGGCACGGCGAGGGAGACGGCCGTGCCGGGCAGCTCCACTCGCACCATGGGCTGTGCCTCCGCCTCGCGCACCTCCCAGGGGCGCTCCGTCCCGATGCCAAAGCCCAGGCAGGCCACGGTCACCCAGGCCGCGGCACTCGCGCTCACGCGAACGGACCTCCACTCGCGGAATCCCGGCCACGGCAGCCTCCAGAGCAGCACGCCCGTCAGCGCGAGCCCCATCCCCAGAGCGGCCCCCACCAGGTGCGCGGTGTTCGAAGAGCCCTGGCCGCACTCGCACGCGGAGTAGACGGTGAAGCCCGCGATGGCGCTCGCACACACCAGGGGCGCGATCCTCCGCCGGAGGGGAAGCGGCGTGCGGGGGTGGCACGCGAGCACCAGCACCGCGCCCACCAGCCCGAAGATGCCGCCCGAGGCCCCCACCATGAGCGTGTTCGGGTAGAGGCCCGCCAGCGCAGCGTTGGAGCCCAGAATGGACAGGGTGTAGAGCAGCAGCAGGCGGCTCGGGCCGAGCATGCCCTCCAGGTACATGCCGCCCAACACCAGCGAGGCCATGTTGAGCAGCAGGTGCCTCCCGCCCAGGTGCAGGTAGCCCGCGCTCAGCAACCTCCACGCCTCGGCGCCGAGCGAGGACGGGCCAGAGGCCGCCCCCATCCGCTTCAGGGTGACGAAGAACGTCGAGCCGCCCCACAGCTCCTCGAGGCCGAAGACGGCGAGGTTGGCGGCCATCAGCGCCAGACAGGCGAAGGGGAGGCGCCGGGGCAGCAGCGCCTCGCGCAGGCGTGCGCCGTACCCGGGCCCGCGCCAGGGAGTGTCCAGAGGCGCCGGTACGTCCGGCGGTGAGGGAAGCGCAGGAGCGGTCATGGGAGGGCTCGCGGTGAGGGGGACCGGACTCTACCTCTCCGGACACCTTCGCGACACCACCTCCGAGGGCACCTCCCGAGGACACCTCTTCGCCCGGACGCATCGGCTCGGCCATACTGCGCGCATGCGTGCCCTGATCCTCGCCGCCCTGCTCTCCGCCAATCCGCCCACGCCCGAAGAGGCCCGGAAGCTCGCCGCCCAGCGCTCGTGGGACGACCTCTACCTGGCCTGGTCCACCGTGGACCCCAAGGGCTACCCCGAGCCCCAACGCCGCACCATCGCCGCCTCGCTCCTCAAGGGCTGTGAGGCCCTCGCCGGCTCCGACGCCGTCATGGCGTTCTCGCTCGGCGAGCGGGCCGTGCTCTTCGACGAGACCGCTCCGGGCCTGCGCTGCCTCGCCCGCACCGCACTCGCCACCGACCAGCATGGCTCCGCCGAGGACGCCCTGCGCAAGGGGCTCGAGCGCTTCCCCAAGGAGGGCCACTTCGGCCTGGAGCTCGGGCGGCTCCTCCTGGAGGACAAGGATCCCCAGGGGGCCCTCGCCGCGCTCGAGAAGGTCCCCCCGCGCTCGCCCGAGGCCGCCAAGGCCCGCGTGCTCATCCAGAAGGCCCGCAGCGAGTCCGCCGAGGAGTCCGCAGCCCTCGCCCAGGCCCGCGCCATCGAGCGGCGCTTCTCGGGAGAGAGCGACGACACGGGCTCCGTCCAGACCGCCTCCTCCGGCCTCACCTACGAGTCCGGCGTCGCTGGGGACGGCATGCGCACCCGCGCCAACAGCCGCTTCGTGGTGAAGTACTTCAACAACGAGCGCGACTTCGGCCAGCGCGCCGACTACGAGGGCCGCATCGTCTCCGCGCTCGACGAGGCCCATGTTCACACCCGCCAGGTGCTCGGCGAGGCGCGCGAGACGCCCGTGGACGTCATCCTCTATACCCGCGAGGAGTTCCGCACCCACCAGGGCGCCGCCCTCGCGCGGGCCGTGGCCGGGCTGTACTCGGATGGCGCCATCCGCATCAACGACGCCGCCGAGCTCACCCAGCAGACCCGGGCCACCCTCGTCCACGAGTACGTGCACGCCGTGGTGGATGACCTCGTCCGGGCCGACCAGGGCGGCCAGCCCGTCCCCATCTGGCTCAACGAAGGCCTTGCCGAGTACGTCGAGTGGCGCTACCTGGGCAGTGACAAGCCGCCCTACGCGCTCGGCAACCGGCTGCGCGGCGCCGCCCAGGCCGGCCAGCTCCCGCGCCTCTCCGACATGGCCGGCCAGTCCCTCATCCAGCAGCGGGACCCCGCCCTGGCCTATGGCACCTCGGCCTTGGCCGTCCGGGAGCTGCTGCAGGAGGGAGGGCCCGCCCGGCTGCTCGAGCTCATCCGAGAGGTGGGCCGGGGCACCGCCTTCGAGGAGGCCCTCCAGCAGCGCTACGGCCGGAGCGTCCCGGAGCTGGAGGCCGCCGTGAAGGCCGCTCTCTCGCGGAGGTAACGGGCGGGCGGAAACCGTGGTCGCGAAGTTTACCCCTCCTCGTGAGTCCCCTAGACTCGCGCGGAAAATTCTTGCTTTGGCGCTGCGGCAGGAGCCCTGGCAACCAGGTCCGCAGCAAGGTGACGGATGTCGGACACGAGCGCGGCGATGAGGGAGTTTCGCTTCCTGGACGAGAAGCGGACGCGGGGAATCATTTCCCCCGCGGAGGAGGCTCGTTGGAGCGAGCTGTGGGGGCTCCTGGGTGGCCAGGGGATGACCTCGCAGGAGCCGGCCTCGGCCATGGACCCCGCGCAGCAGCCCCAGGGCTACTATGGCGAGGACGGCCAGTGGTACGCCTACCCCGCCGGTTACGACCCCAACCAGGCCTACGATCCCAACCAGGCCTACGCGCAGCAGCCCCAGGGCTACTACGGCGAAGATGGCCAGTGGTACGCCTACCCCGCCGGTTACGACCCCAACCAGGCCTACGATCCCAACCAGGCCTACGCGCAATCCCAGGGCTACGATCCCAACCAGGCCTACGCGCAATCCCAGGGCTACGATCCCAACCAGGCCTACGCGCAGTCCCAGGGCTACGATCCCAACCAGGCCTACGCGCAGCAGCCCCAGGGCTACTACGGCGAAGATGGCCAGTGGTACGCCTACCCCGCCGGTTACGATCCCAACCAGGGCTACACAGCGGACCCCTCTCAGGGCTACGACCCCCACCAGGGCCAGCCCTACCCGGCCGATCCGCAGCAGGCCTACGCGGCCGGCTACGACGCACAGCAGCCAGCTCCCGCCTATACCTCTCCGGTGCCCGGGTACCTGCCGCAGCAGCCGCAGCCCATGCCGGACCCGGTCAAGCTCACCCTCGAGAGTGAGAACCTCGAGGTGCCCGCGCTGAACGAGCCCGCGCCCTGGGAAGAGCCCACCGCGGAACCCGCCGCTCCGGCCGAGCCCGAGCCCGAGCCGTTCGATGCGGCGGAGCCCGAGCTGCTCGATGCGGCCGAGCCCGTTGCCGAAGACGTCCTCGAGGTGTCCGACACCGACGTCACGCCCGTCAGCGAGGCCACGCCCATCCCCGAGAACGTTCCCGAGTCGGTCGATATGAGCGACTGGAACGATGTCACCGCGCCCTCGGCGGCCTCGCTCACGGCGCGGCAGTCGATGCTCGCGGACATGTCCGCGCAGGAGTCCGGGGGTCCTATCGAGCTGGGCGAGGACGACTTCTCCTCGCTCAACTCCGACGCCGAGTCTCCCGCCCATCTCTCCGCGCCGCCCGTCGCCGAGCCGGCGCTGACTCCCCAGCGGACCATCGAGATCCAGCCCTCCGACATCGAGCTGCTCGAGGCCGACGCCGATGCGCCGCTCCAGGCCGAGCCCATGCTCGCCGAGGAGCCCGAGGCCCCGAGCGCCAACGAGTGGGACTCCGCGCCGCTCGCCCTGGACTCGGAGCCGGACAGCGCCACGGCCGCGCCGCCGGCCTACGATACCGAAGCTCTGGACGCCGCCCCGCTCACGGAGAACCGGATGGAGGTCACCGCGTCGTACGCGATCCCCGCGTACCCAGCGGCCCAACCCGGCGCGGAGCCCGTCCCTGAGTCCTCGCCTCCGACCATCGCGCTCGATGCCGCCGACGAGACTCCCACGTTCGACGTCTCCGACCTCCAGGCCACGCCCGAGCCAGGAGAGGACACGCCGGTGGAGACTCCGTGGGAGACCACCGAGGACCTCGACGCCGCGGGGGCGCCAGCGGCAGAGACCGCCAGTGGCGCGGAGCAGCCGACCCTCGACGTGGTCGACCTCGGGGCCGAGATGGAGTCCCCGGCTCCCGTTTCGGACTTCGCATCCTCGCCCTCGTATCGCGTGACCACGCTGGAGCTGCACCCGCTGCAGGTCGGGCCCGATCTGCAGGCGGACACCGTCGACGTCGCCGACTCGTTCGAGCCTGAGGCCACGCGGACCGAGGAGTGGGGCGTGCCGGCGAACGAACGAGCGTTCGATGCGGGCAACCCGGATGATGCCGTGCCGCTCACCAGCGCCTCGGATTTCCTGGGTCACGCGGACCCGACCGGCGCATCCGTGTCGGACGAGCCCGTCCCGCTCGAGGCGACGGAAGCCGACGTGAGCTGGAACGGAACCGGGAGCGAGGGCACCGGGGAAGGCCTCCAGTTGGAGAGCGCCGCGGAGTTCATGGGCACGCAGCAGTTCGCGGAGGCCAGTGCGACCTGGGGCCACCAGCCTGGAGGCGAGCAGCCCGCGACGGAGGCGGCCGAGCCCGAGAGCACCACGGCGTACGGCAGCCACCTGACGGATGAGACCGGCGAGCCCCCCATCGAGGCCCAGCCCGAGTGGGCGACCGCTGAGCCCTCCGCCACCGCCGAGCCGCAGCCCGAGTGGGGCGCTCCCGCCGAGCAACCCGTGCTGGAGGCGCAACCTGAGTGGTCGGCCTCCACCGAGGAGCAGGCACCCCTCGAGGTGCAGGCCGAGTGGACGACGGCCGAGCCGCAGCCCGTTCTCGAGGCGCAGCCGGATTGGGCCGCTCCTGTCGAGGAGCAACCGGTGCTGGAGGCCCAGCCCGAGTGGAGTGCGCACGCCGAGGAGCAGCCGGTGCTGGAGGCCCAGCCCGAGTGGGGTGCACCGGCCGAGCCCTCCGCCACCGCCGAGGCACAACCCGAATGGGCCACTCCTGCCGAGGAACAACCGGTGCTGGAGGCCCAGCCCGAGTGGGGTGCACCGGCCGAGGCTCAACCCGTCATTGAAGTGCAGGCCGAGTGGACGACGGCCGAGCCGCAGCCCGTCCCCGAGGTACAGGCCGAGTGGACAACGGCTGAACAGCAGCCCGCCACCGAGGCGCAGCCCGAGTGGGGCACTCCCGCCGAGCAGCCCGTGCTCGAGGCTCAGCCCGAGTGGAGTGCTTCGGCCGACCCTTCCGCCACCGAGGCTCAGCCCGAGTGGGGCGCTCCCGCCGAGCAGCCCGTGCTCGAGGCCCAGCCCGAGTGGAGTGCTTCGGCCGACCCTTCCGCCACCGAGGCTCAGCCCGAGTGGGGCGCTCCCGCCGAGCAGCCTGTGATGGAAGCTCAGCCCGAGTGGGGTGCTTCAACCGACCCTTCCGCCACCGAGGCGCAGCCCGAGTGGGGCGCTCCCGCCGAGCAGCCCGTGCTCGAGGCCCAGCCCGAGTGGGGTGCTTCAACCGACCCTTCCGCCACCGAGGCGCAGCCCGAGTGGGGCGCTCCCGCCGAGCAGCCCGTGCTCGAGGCCCAGCCCGAGTGGAGTGCTTCGGCCGACCCCTCCGCCACCGAGGCTCAGCCCGAGTGGGGCGCTCCTGCCGAGCAGCCTGTGATGGAAGCTCAGCCCGAGTGGAGTGCTTCAGCCGACCCCTCCGCCACCGAGGCTCAACCCGAGTGGGGCGCTCCCGCCGAGCAGCCTGTGATGGAAGCTCAGCCCGAGTGGAGTGCTTCAGCCGACCCCTCCGCCACCGAGGCTCAACCCGAGTGGGGTGCTCCCGCTGAGCAGCCTGTGATGGAAGCTCAGCCCGAGTGGAGTGCTTCAGCCGACCCCTCCGCCACCGAGGCTCAGCCCGAGTGGGGTGCTCCCGCCGAGCAGCCCGTGCTCGAGGCCCAGCCCGAGTGGGGTGCTTCGACCGACCCTTCCGCCACTGCCGAAGCTCAGCCCGAGTGGGGTGCACCGGCCGAGCAGCCCGTACTGGAGGCCCAGTCCGAGTGGGGCACACCGGCCGAACAACCCGTGCTCGAGGCCCAGCCCCAGTGGAGTGCATCGGCCGACCCCTCCGCCACCGAGGCGCAGCCCGAGTGGGGCGCTCCCGCCGAGCAGCCTGTGATGGAAGCTCAGCCCGAGTGGGCTTCCTCTGAGCCCCAGCCCATTCCCGAGGTGCAGGCCGAGTGGACGACTGCCGAGCAGCAGCCCGTCACCGAGACCCAGCCCGAGTGGGGCGCGTCGGCCGATCAGCAGCCGGTGCTCGAGGCCCAGCCCGAGTGGGGCGCGCCAGCCGAGGCCCAGCCTGTCATCGAGGTGCAGGCCGAATGGACGACCGCCGAGCAGCAGCCCACCACCGAGGCCCAGCCCGAGTGGGGCGCTTCCACTGAGCAGCAGTCGTGGGGAGCCGCCGAGCAGTCCGAGGGCACCGCGCACCAGCCCGAGTGGACTCCGGATGGTGCCACCCAGGACTGGAGTGCCGCGCAGGCCACTGAGCAGCAGGCCCAATGGAGCGCCTCCGCCGAGGGACAGGGCGAGTGGAACGCGTCCGCGAACACGGCGTGGAGCGCACCGCAGACCGATTGGAACGCGGCCCAGAGTGGCACCTACCAGGAGTCGTCCTGGGGCCACACGGACAACCTCGCCACTCCGGCCGAGGAGCTGGCCAGCCCCGAGCCAGTCTCCGCGTACGCTCCTCCGCCCGCGCCCGAGCCCGACATCCCCGTGATGGAGGCCGAGCCCGAGATGCCGGTGATCGACCTGCCCGCGCCCGAGCCCGAGCTCCCCGTGATGGAGGCCGAGCCCGAGATGCCGGAGATTGACCTCTCGGAGGACATCGTGGAGCCGCCTCCTGCGGCGGTGCCAGTCGCCGCTCCGCCTCGGGCTCCCGTGGCCCCTGCCCCGGTGGCCCGGAGCGCGGCGCCCATTCCCCCTCCGGCGCCTGTCGCTGCCGCACCGAGGCCACCTCCGGCCCCCGTCGCGCCCCCGAGGGCTCCCGTGACTCCGCCGGCTCCCGCCAGGCCAGCGGCCGCCGTGATGGTGCCCGGGTCTCCGCCACCTCGCGCGACGCTCAACGCCATGCCGGCCGTGAAGTCCACCGCGCCCGCCGGAGTCCCCATCGCCCCCGTCAACGCCTTCATCGAGGGCGAGCACCGGGTCATCATCCACACGGTGGAGGGCCAGGTGAAGCGCGGCGCCATCCGCGATGTGGACCTGCTCGCCGAGGCCATCCCGCTCGAGCAGCAGACGGGCTTCGCCCCCGAGCGCATCCCCATCCAGCGCGTGAAGGCCGTCTTCTTCATGCTCGCCACCGGCAGCCGTCCGCCGCAGCCGGATGGGCAGAAGATCCGCGTCACCTTCACGGACGGCCGCCAGGTGGCGGGCTTCTCCCACGACTACAAGGGGACGGGTCAGGGCTTCTTCGTCATCCCCGCGGACATGCGCACCAACACCTCGCGCATCTTCATCTACCGCGCGAGCGTGCAGGCCGTCGCCGAGGGCTGAGCCGTCCACGCCCCGCCGCTGGCGCGGCCCCTCGCGCCCGGCGGTGCCCGCAATGAAAGAGGGGCCTCGTCACCGAGGCCCCTCCGGACAACTCACCAGCTCAGACGACTACTTGGTGTCCTTGGCCGACTTGGCCGGGGCCGCCTTGGCAGGAGCCGCCGCCGCGGGAGCCGCCTGCTTCTTGTTCAGCTCCAGGTCGAGGGTGATGGAGACCTCCTCGCCCACCGCCACGCCGCCGGTCTCGAGGGCCGCGTTCCAGGCCAGGCCGAAGTCCTTGCGGTTGATCTTCGTGGTGGCCGTGCCGCCACGCTTGGTGTTGCCCCAGGGATCCTTCGACTCGGTGGTGAAGCCCTCCACGTTCAGCACGACCGGCTTGGTGACGCCGTGCAGGGTGAGGTCACCCGTTACCTTGAGGTTCTCACCGGCCTTCTCCACCTTCGTCGACTTGAAGGTGATGGTGGGGTACTTCGCGGTGTCGAAGAAGTCCGCGCCGCGCAGGTGCTCGTCGCGCTTGGGCTCGTTGGTGTTGACGGTGGTGGCGTCGATGGAGGCCTCCACGGTCGACTTGGTGATGTCCTTCTCGTCGATGTTGGCCTTGCCCGTCACCTTCGAGAACGCGCCGCGCACGTTCGACACCATCAGGTGCTTCACGGAGAACTGCGCGCCCGAGTGGGCCGAGTCGATGTCAAACTCGGAGGCGAACGCGAAAGAGGGGGCGGCGAGCACGAGGGCGGCAATGGCAGGCTTCATGGACAGCTTCATGATGTTTCTCTCCAATGGAACTGCGGACTACGGGTTTCATCCACGCAGCGCGAAGCTGCGCATGGACATGGTTGCGTAATGGAAGCCCTCGAACACGGATGTGAGCCGGTCCTCGGGGAGGGCGGCACCGAGGACAAAGAAGAGCGGCAGGAAATGTTCGGCAGTCGGATGCGCGAGCCGCGCGTGCGGTGCGCTCATCCAGGACTGTATTCCAACGAAGTCACGTGCCGCGAGCCGCTCGGTTACCCACGCATCGAACTCCCTTGCCCAGGGCTCAACCGGGGCGGATTTATCCCGCCAGGCAAGCAGGCGCAGGTTGTGGGTCATCGTGCCGCTCCCCATCAGGAGCACGCCCTCGGCGCGCAGGGGGCGCAGCACCTCGCCCATCTTCGCCACGTCCACCGCGGATGCACCCCAAGGCAATGACACCTGCACCACCGGTATGCGTGCCGCCGGGAAGGCCAGCCGCAACGGCACCCAGGTCCCATGGTCCAATCCCCGCGCGGCATCCGCCTCGGCCGGCAGCCCCGCGGAACCCAGGCGCGCCACGATGTCACGCGCCAGTTCGGGGGAACCGGGGCTGGGGTACGTCAACCGATAGAGCGGCTCCGGGAAGCCGCCGAAGTCGTAGATGAGCGGAGGCGCCTCGGCGGCGGTGACACGCACCGCGTCCGGCGTCTCCCAATGAGCGGACACCACCACCAGCGCGCGCACTGGAGCCTGGGCCTCGCCAAACGCCTTCAGCGCCTGCGGAAAGGCATCCGTCTCCAGCGCCACCATGGGCGAGCCGTGGGACACGAAGAAGGCCGGAGCCACCCCCGTTGCCTTCACTTCCTCGCGCTGTTTCAGGTCCGAGTTCATCTTGCGGAGACTCCATAGCAACCCCCAGGCCACGGCACTCAACCCTCCAACCCCTTGAAATTACTCGCCTGCCGAACTTCGGCTCGCCCGAGGACTCTCAAAACGATAGAGAGAACCATCATCCTGAGAGGGAGGCGCCGTGGCACCGAAATTGGAACTGGACTTGAGGGAGCTGCTGACCTTCGAGCCTGGCGGGGGGCTCATCCACTTCGCGGGCCAGCGGGTGCTGCTGCTGGACCCGGTGGCACTGGGGCTGTTGCGCAAGGAGCTCATCTCGACGGTGGGGATGACGGCGGCGAGGGGAATCCTCACGAGGCTGGGCTTCGCGCATGGGTGGCGGACGGCGGAGACGATGAAGAACGCCTTCCCGTGGGAGGACGAGTCGCAGTGGCGCCGGGCGGGCGGGCGACTGCACACGCTGCAGGGGCAGGTGGTGCTGGAGCGGGTGGAGCGCGGGGCGGAGGACGGCCCGGAGCCCTTCGCGGAGGCGCTGTGGCACAACTCGTACGAGGCGGAGCAGCACCTGTTGCACCTGGGCAAGGCGGAGGAGCCGGTGTGCTGGACACTGACGGGCTTCGCCAGTGGCTACATGAGCTACTGCAACGGCAAGTCCGTGTACTGCATCGAGACGCGCTGCGTGGGCAAGGGAGACGCCGTCTGCCAGATCATGGGCAAGCCGGAGGAGGAGTGGAGTCCGGAGTGCCGTGAGGCGCTGCGCTTCTACGAGACGCAGTGCATGGAGGGGGCGCTGGCGCAGGTGACGGAGGCGGTGAAGCAGGCCGAGCGCAAGCTGAGGGCGAAGCGGCAGTCGCTGGCGCGGGTGTCGGGCGTGCCGGAGGACCCGGCGGGCATGGTGGCACGCACGGAGGCGATGCGGCAGGTGCTGGGCCTGGCGCGGCGGTCGGCGAAGGTGGACTCGACGGTGCTGATTACGGGCGAGAGCGGCGTGGGCAAGGAGCGGATCGCCCGGCTCATCCACGATGAATCGGGCCGGGCGCACAAGGCCTTCGTGGCGGTGAACTGCGCGGCGGTGACGGAGAGCCTGCTGGAGAGCGAGCTGTTCGGCCACGCGAAGGGGGCCTTCACGGGAGCCACACATGACCGGGCGGGCCTCTTCGAAGCGGCACACGGAGGCACGCTCTTCCTGGACGAGGTGGGCGAGGTGCCCGCGGCGATGCAGGCCAAGCTGCTGCGGGCGTTGCAGGAGAAGGAGGTGCGGCGCGTGGGCGAGAACCAGAGCCGCAAGGTGGACGTGCGGGTGGTGGCGGCCACCAACCGCAACCTCGCGGCGGAGGTGGTGGCGGGTCGCTTCCGGCAGGATCTCTACTACCGTCTGCGCGTCATCGAGCTGAAGATTCCGCCGCTGCGTGAGCGGCGCGACGACATCCTCCCGTTGGCGCGGCTGCTGCTCGCGGAGGCGACGGAGCGGCTGGGGCGCCGGGTGACGGGACTGTCACCGGAGGCGGCGGACCAGCTCTTGCGCTACGGGTGGCCGGGCAACGTGCGCGAGCTGGGCAACGCCATCGAGCGGGCGGTGGCGCTGTGCGAGGGCTCGCGAGTGGAGAAGGACGACCTGCCGGAGGAGGTGCGCGCGGCGCCTCCGAACCTGGTGCCGGGGGAGACTCCGCGAACGCTGGAGGCGATGGAGCGCGAGTACATCCTCGCGGTGCTGGCGCGCAACGGCGGCAACCGGGCGCGCACGGCGGAGGAGCTCGCCATTGGGGTCGCCACGCTCTACCGCAAGCTGAAGCAGTACGGAGAGCTCGAGCACCCCAACTGAGCCAGCGGCCCCTCAGTTCAGATACTTGTCATCCGGCCGCTCGGGCGAGATGACGCGCAGGTGCCGCGAGCGCCCGCGCAGCTGCCGCTGCAGCCGCCAGTGCTGCACGCGCAGCCAGAGCTGCCGGGGGCTGCCACCGCGCACGTAGAGGAAGATGAGCCCGAGCGCGAACAGCTCGGGCACCTGGGTGACCCAGCCGAAGCGCAGCGCGTTGAGCACAACGAAGCCCGCGCCAATGCCCGCGAAGACGTTGCCGGTGATGGGGACGCCCCAGAAGTTCGTCTGCCCGCGCCCGATGGACAGGCCGTACGCCACCCAGGCCATGGTGCCCATCACCCAGCCGCCGGTGTACCCGGCGGGCAGCGGCACGAAGAGTCCCACCACCGTGGTGAGGACACCGGCGAGCGCCGTGCCGCCCCATAGCACCCACAGCAGGCGGCGCGAGCCCCAGCTCATCTCCAGGCCGCCGCCGATGGAGTAGAGCGCGAAGGCCCCGAAGATGATGCCAAAGGCATCCAGCTCGACGAAGGCGTAGGTGAAAGGCTGCCACAGCATCAGCCCGGGGAAGACCTTGTGGGGAGAGAGCAGCAGCAGCGCGCCCACGGTCTTCAACGCCAGGGCCACGACCGAGCCCGCCACGAGCCCGATCGCCAGCCTGGCCGCCATGGATTGCACGCTGGGCAGGCCGAATCCGCCGCCGCCATAGCTCCGCATCGGTCGCATCAAACCATCCTCCACTCGGGACACCCGAGAGTCGTCCAAAGGTGGGGAAACACGGGCCGCTTCGCAACCGTTTCCGTCCACTTCCTGGCGCCCCAAATGACGAAGGGCGCCCATCCCCGTCCCCGGAGAGAGCGCCCTCGGCTTGCCGTCACCCGCCGGATCGTCCGGCTCAGGACTTGTGGCGGTAGAACAAGGTGATGGTCAGGCAGTGGAACTCCTTGTCGGAGGACTGCGTGACGATCTTGTCCACCACGTCCAGGTTCTGGTTCTCCTTGAGCCACTTGGTGATGTTCTCACCCATGTTCTCGCGGTCGCGCGCGAGCGTGGTCGAGAACACCTTGACTCCCGTGAAGCTGATGACGCCCATTCCGACCCTCGTGTAGCCGAAGAGATTCCGCAGGTTTACCGCGAGTCTTGACGGCCTTCAAGAAAAGGGCCCTCGATTCCGGCCCTTGCCCTGCCCTCCACGAGACAGTCTACCCTACCCGACAGGAGGGGCGCACGCTCCGGGACGTGGCCCGGCCACCCCTCCGGCCCGGCTCAGCGGGCGGCCGCGGCGCGGCGCGCCTGGCAGGTGACCTCGTCCTTGCAGGAGGGGCCGATGCCGTCCGGATGAGGCCCCAGCGGCGTCTTGTCGCTCTCCTCCACGCCGCACACCACGCACTTGCGCTTGCGGTTGCGGCGCTCGGCGCGCCGCTGCTCGGCGATCGCCTTGGCCCGCTCCCGGGCCGCCTTCGCGTCCAGCTCGTTGCTCATCGTCATGGGTTCCGTGGGTTCCGTCTGGAAACCGAAAGGGTTCAGAGCGCCTCGATGAGAAGGGCGATGCCCTGGCCGCCACCGATGCAGGCGGAACCGATGCCGTAGCGGGCGCCCCGGCGCTTGAGCTCGTAGGCGAGCGTCATGGTGATGCGCGCCCCCGAGGCCCCCAGCGGGTGGCCCACCGCGATGGCGCCGCCATTCACGTTCGTCCGCTCGCGCGGCAGCCCCAGGTCCTTCTCCACCGCGAGGTACTGCGGAGCGAAGGCCTCGTTCACCTCGAAGAGGTCCACATCGCCGAGCTTGCACTGGGCGCGCTCGAGCAGCCGGCGGATGGCCGGCGCCGGGCCGATGCCCATCACCTTCGGATCGCACCCGGAGATGCCCCAGTTGACCAGCCGGGCGATGGGCTTGAGGCCGTGCTTCTCCACGAAGCTCCGGGTGGCCATCACCATGGAGCCCGCGCCGTCGCAGATGCCGCTGGCCGCGCCCGCGTGCACCACGCCGTCCTTCTTGAAGACCTTGGGCAGCTTCTTGAGACCCTCCAGCGAGGTGTCCGGCCGGTTGTGCTCGTCCCGGGCGAACTGCGTCTCGCCCTTCTTCGTCTTCAGGGTGACGGGCGAAATCTCCTCCGAGAAGCGGCCGGCCTCCTGGGCGGCGGCGAAGCGCTTCTGGGTGAGCACGGCGTACTCGTCCACCGCG
This sequence comes from Vitiosangium sp. GDMCC 1.1324, assembly GCF_003044305.1. Taxonomy (GTDB): domain Bacteria; phylum Myxococcota; class Myxococcia; order Myxococcales; family Myxococcaceae; genus Archangium. The sequence continues at coordinate 339,767 of NZ_PZOX01000003.1, forward strand.
TCCTGGGAGATGGAGTAGTCCACCGCGAGCTGCTCGGCCGTCATGGCCATGGGCTGGCCGGTGTAGCTGTCCGTGAGGGCGCTCCAGAGCATGTCCTCCATGCCGCCCTTGCCCAGCGGAATGCCCCAGCGAGCGCCGCGGATGACGTGGGGCGCCTGGCTCATGGACTCGGTGCCGCCGGCCAGCACGCAGTCGGCCTGCTCGGTGAGCATCATCTCCGCCGCGTTGACGAAGGCCTGGAAGCCCGAGCCGCACAGCCGGTTGACACCCAGCGCCGGCACGGGAATCGGCACGCCCGTGCGCAGCCCCACGTGCCGGGGCAGGTAGATGGCGTCCGCGCTCGTCTGCACCACGTTGCCGTAGACGACGTGCTGGATGGACTCGGGGGACACCTTCGCCTGCGTGAGCGCGGCCCGGGCCGATTCCACGGCCAGCTCGGTGGCACTGAGTTCCTTCAGTGCGCCGCCATACGTACCGAACGGGGTACGCTTACCGGACAGGAAGTAGATTTCTTCGGACTTGGACACGCTCTTCATCGCGGGACGACTCCGGACTGGCTGAAAATGGGATTCTTCCTACTCGTCATGGAGGCGCGGTGCACGCCCAAGGTGCATCAGGCCGAGCGCCCGCCTCCCAGGAAGAGGCCGGCGACGATGGCAAGGGCCACGACCGTCCACAACAATCCTTGGAGATTCTGTCGTCGAATCTCCCTTTGACCGGGCCCCTGGTACCATGCCTGCCCCGCTTGTAACCGCTCTTCCCAGGTGAAGTGTTCCGCGGGAGTCAACCCCTGAAGCCTTTCCTGGTGGGCCTGGAGCAGGCGCTCGGGAGGCGCCTCCACGAGGCTCCCTGAGCGATAACGGCCAGGAACCTCGAAACCCGGCCGTTTGTATCCCGCGGTGAGCACGAACCCCTCGGGAGCGAGCGGGGTGAGGAGGTAGAGGCGGGGGTGGCCATCCGGCGCGAGATGAAGGGTGGCGAAGACGCGCTCGCCGGGGTGTGCGAAGTCGTAGGAACGGGTGCCCTTCTGGAAGCGGGGCTTCTCCACGTGGCGGCCGAGTGGGACGAAGCCCAGGGCCCCCAACTGGCCAGCCAGGGCAGCGAGCCCCGGAGGTAGCTCCATCCGGTCCGCGGGGGCCTCGGGCCGGACGCGGACGCTGGCGGGGAAGAGGAAGAGGACGGCGCGCCAGAAATTGAGAAGCAGCAGCTTCACGGCCATCGCCAGCACGGCGAGCACGAGCGCGAGCTCGACGAGGGCATTCATGGAGGGGCTCCCGGACACATGGGGCGAGCACCCTAGCTCGCGAGCACCCCCCGGGGAACCCGGCCGCACGCCTGCTGAGCGAACCTGCGGGAATACCGTCTGTCCGGGCATGCACATCGTCTCTGCCAGCGGAGCACGGACTGCGCCGCGGGAGGACGGGGATGCGTGCGATGAGGCTCTCGAGACTGGCCGGGGTCCTGGCCGTGGTGGCTCTGACAGCGTGCAACGCCTCGAAGCAGCAAGAGGAGCCACAATCGAAGCAGGAGTCACAATCGAAGCAGGAGCCACAACCGGACTTCCGCGCCCTCAAGGACGCCACGGTGACGCTCTTTCCCGGGCACTGCGCGGGCGTGGTCGTCGCGGATGGACGCCATGCCCTCACGGCCGCGCACTGTATCGACGTGGCCACCGGCGAGCGCCAGCCCGTGGTGCTGCGCGACGGGCACATGCTCAGCGGCGTGGTGAAGGTGGTCGACCCCATCCGGGACCTGGCCGTCATCCGCTTCGACACGGCGGCCCCGGTGCACCCGCTGGCCGTGGCCGCGTCGATGCCCATCCCCGGCGAGGAGCTCCTCTTCGCCGGCCGCAACGACCGCCCGAGCGAGCCGCAGGAGGTGGAGCTGCGCAAGCTCGGACGCTGCCCTTCCCTGCCAGGCGTGCCTCAGGCGCTCTTCACCAGCCTGCACGGAGAGAAGGGAGACTCGGGTGCGCCCGTGGTGGACCTCCACCTCCAGGTGGTGGGGCTGGTGCACGGAGGCGCGGCGTGCAGCATCGCGGCACCCACCGCCGGGTTCGTTCCCGTGCTGAACACGCTCGTCGCCGAGGCGGCCCGACCCGACTCCGAGCAGGGAGTCGGCGGGAGCGGGGGTGCCGGACAGTAGTCTCCCCTCAACCGGGCGCGGACAGCGGACCCTCGCGCTCGGACCTCGCCGTGAACCGGAAGAGGAGGAACAGCGCGGCGAGCGCCAGCGCCGTCACCCCGAGCTTCACGCCCTCGTGCCAGGACACCTCGGGGAGCATCACCCGCCGCAGCACGCCGCCCTGCGCGTCGAAGCCATCGTAGAAGCGGTAGACCACATTGCCGCCCCAGTGCAGGCCGATGCTCAGCCAGAGCGAGCCCGTCCGCGCGAGCGCCAGCGCGAACATCACCCCCATGAGTCCCAGGTACAGCGAGGACTCCAGGGTCAGGTGCACGTACCAGACGTGGTTGAGGACGTAGACGAGCGTGGTGAGCGCGACGAGCGCTCCGGCGGAGAGCCGCCCCGAGAGGTGGCGGAAGAGGTACCCGCGCACGAGCACATCATCCGTGGCGGACGAGAGGAACATCGCCAGCGCGGCCTGCAACGCCAGCGTCACGATGTCCCCGGAGGGGCGCAGACCCTCGATCTGGAAGGAGCCCAGGGCCCACAGCACGGCGTACTTGAGCGCCCAGAAGAACGCGCAGAAGACGAAACCCCACAGCAGGTTGCGGCCCCAGCCCCGGTGCAGCGCGAGCCCCAGCGGCCCCAGCCCTCCCGCGCCCGTCAGCCGCCCCACCGCATGGGCCAGCGGGAAGAAGGCGGCGTAGAGCCCCAGCCATGCCACGGGCGGGAGCTGCACGAACGTGGGGACGTTCAGGTACACGTCCAACACGGCGAAGCCCATCACCCCCCACAGCAGGCGAGGCATGAGGGGCTGGGGCGTGGGCTCGTGCATGAGGGCGCGCACTCTAGACGAACGCCGCTGACTCCGCGGAGCTCGAGGCCCTGCCCTTCACCCCGCGTGCAGGCCCACCCGCACCCGAGCCTGGGTGGCCCGGTATTGCGCCACCTCGCGCCGCATGTCGTCCATGTCCAGCGCGCGGGCCTGCCGCACGAGGTCCTCCAACATCGGCTCCAGCAGCGCTCCAATGTGGTTGAGCAGCAGGAAGCCGTCCCGGAACACCATCAGCGTGGGCAGCACCTGGACTCCGAGCACACCCACCAACTCGGGTTGTGCGTCCACATCCACCCGCGCGAAGATGATGTCTGGGTGCCGCATGGCCACCTGCTCGAAGGTAGGCTCGAAGCCGCGGCAGGGCGCGCACCACCCCGCCCCCCAGTCGATGAGCAGGATGCCGGGTCTCACCAGCGCCGCTCCGAAGCTCTTGCTGTCCAGGGACACCACCGCCATGAGTCGCCTCCCTCCACCAAATGTAGGAGGACGGGAGAGACGTCCAACCCCCCTTCCTTATCCAGGCAAAGCGAGCGAAACTGAACAGGTCCGCGGTGGGGATATGGGCCATCGGACACCCCGGGTGGAATCCGCACCCGGCAGCTCGCCCTTCGGAAGTGGAGACCGCTGTGAAACCCAGAGTCCTGATCGTGGATGACTCGTGGTCCATGCGCCAGACGCTGCGGCTCCTGCTTTCCCCGGACTTCGAGTGCGCGATCGCCGAGGATGGGCTGTCCGCGCTCGAGCTGGCACGCAAGAGCCCTCCCGACATCATCGTCTCGGACGTGAACATGGAGGGGATGGACGGGTACGAGCTGTGCCGCCAGGTGCGCGCGGAGCCCTCGCTCAAGCACGTGCCCTTCCTCTTCATCAGCGGCCACGCCCCCCGCCCCGGCATCCCCGAGGCCGCCGACGCCTACCTCATCAAGCCCGTGCAGCCCGCCGTCCTCATCGCGCGCCTGCACGAGATGCTCCAGCCACGGCCGCTCCCCGAGCTCCAGGCCCAGATCCAGGTCCAGAGCTGACACCCCCGCTCAGGGGTTCCACCACACGGCGCCCTTGCCCTCGATGGCTCGCACCGCGCGCTGGCGCACGTCCGCCATCTGCTCGGAGGTGAGGGGCCGGAAGGCCGCGGCGGCATGGAGCGCGGCGTCCTGTTCGTTGGGGAAGCTCATCCCCAGCAGCGCCACATCCGGCTCCAGCGTGAGCGTGTAGCGCACGCACTCCTCCACCCCGAGGTGCGGCAGCGACGGCGCCCCCGTGTCGGCCCCGCCCGAGCTGACCTTCCCTCGGGGACGCGCCTGGAGCGGCCGTCCATAGCCCTCGGTGTCCCCGAGCAGCTTGCCGGCCCCGAAGGTCTTGAAGCACACCGTGCCCACGCCCTTCGCCTTCGCCAGCGGGAGGATCTCCTGCACGTAGCGCGGGTGGACGAAGGGCCCCACGGGGAACATCACCACGTCACAGCGGCCTGACTCGAGCGCGGCCCGCAGCACATCCGGGTGGTGGCTGGAGATGCCACGGAAACGTGTCTTGCCCTGGCGCACACAGCGCTCCAGCTCCTCCATGCCTCCGCCCGGCGCGGCGAGCCGCTCCCACGCGGCCGGCTGGGAGACGTTGTGGAAGACGAAGAGGTCCACCGCCTCCAGGTGGAGCCGGCGCAGGCTCTCCTCCACCTGGGGCGCCACGGGCTGCTCCAGGAAGTCCACCTTGTCGATGACGAACATGCCCTCGCGTCGGCCGCGCAGGGCCTCGCCGACGATCTGCTCGCTGTAGCCGTCCTCATAGCCGGGAGCGGTATCGATGACGTTGAGCCCGGCATCCATGGCGCGGTGCAGCGTGGCTACGCACTGCGCCAGGGGGACGGAGCGGTCCGCCAGGTCCCCGATACCCACCGAGGTGGCGAGGAAGCCCGTGCGCCCGAGCTGCCGGCGGGCCTGGAAGCGGGGAAGCGGTCGTTCATCTGCCATGGGAGGCCTCAGCTTGGGTGATGGATGTGATGTTCGCAGGTGGGGGTTTTACATCCCCTGAGGATTCAACCTTCCAGGTGAAGGGCTATGCTCCGCCGCCCTTCCCGACTTCTTTCCGAGGTGCTCCGCGTGATCAACGCCCACGTCCGCGTTCCCCCGCCGCAGAACGAGCCCATCCTCTCGCACGCGCCCGGTACCCCAGAGCGCGCCGAGCTCCAGGCCACCTTGAAGCGCATGGCCTCCGAGCAGATCGAGATTCCCATCATCATCGGCGGCAAGCGCATCAAATCCAACAAGACGGACACGGTGCGGATGCCGCACCGGCACTCGCACGTGCTGGCCACGCTGCACGAGGCGGACGCCAGCCACGTGGAGCAGGCCATCCAGAACGCCCTGTCCGTGAAGGACGAGTGGGCGCGGATGCCCTTCCAGGAGCGCGCGGCCATCTTCCTGCGCGCCGCGGAGCTGCTGGCCACCCGGTACCGCCCCATCCTCAACGCGTCCACCATGCTGGGCCAGTCGAAGACGGCGCACCAGGCGGAGATCGACGCGGCGTGTGAGGCCATCGACTTCCTGCGCTACAACGTCTACTTCGCGCAGCAGCTGCTCTCCGAGCAGCCGGTGAGCCCGGCGCAGACGTGGAACATGACGGACTACCGTCCGCTGGACGGGTTCGTGTTCGCGGTGGCGCCGTTCAACTTCACGTCCATCGCGATGAACCTGGCGGTGACGCCGGCCATCATGGGCAACGTGGTGCTCTTCAAGCCCTCGAACACGGCGGCCTACAGCAACTGGTACGTGATGGAGCTGCTGCGCGAGGCGGGCGTGCCGGACGGCGTCATCAACATGCTGCCGGGCGACGGCCCCACGGTGGGCAACCCGGTGATGGCCAGCCCGCACCTGGGCGGCATCCACTTCACGGGCTCCACGCCCACCTTCCAGAGCATGTGGCGCACGGTGGGTGAGAACATCGCCCGCTACAAGCAGTACCCCCGGCTGGTGGGCGAGACGGGCGGCAAGGACTTCATCTTCGCGCACGCCTCGGCGGCGGATGACCTGGACGCGCTCGCCACCGCCATCGTCCGCGGCGGGTACGAGTTCCAGGGCCAGAAGTGCTCGGCGGCCTCGCGCATCTACGTGCCCGAGTCCCTGTGGCCCAGGCTCAAGCCGCGGCTGCAGGAGATGATCGCCGAGCTGCGCATGGGCGACATCACCGACTTCCGCAACTTCATGGGCGCGGTCATCGACGAGAAGTCCTTCAAGCGGACGTCCTCGTACATCGAGCTGGCGAAGAACAGCGGCGCGGAGGCCACCATCCTCGCGGGCGGCGAGGCGGACCGGAGCGAGGGCTGGTTCGTGAAGCCCACGCTGGTGCAGCTCACCAACCCGCGCCACCGCATCATGCAGGAGGAGATCTTCGCGCCGGTGGTGGGCCTGTACGTCTACCCGGACGCGAAGTTCGAGGAGACGCTGCGCGAGTGCGACACGAGCGCCGCCTACGCGCTGACGGGCGCCGTGTTCGCCAGGGACCGCAAGGCCATCAGCACGATGATGCGCGAGCTGCGGCACGCGGCGGGCAACTTCTACATCAACGACAAGCCCACGGGCGCCGTGGTGGGCCAGCAGCCCTTCGGCGGTTCGCGCGCCTCGGGCACCAACGACAAGGCGGGCTCCATGCTGAACCTGGTGCGCTGGACGTCTCCGCGCACCATCAAGGAGAACTTCGTCCCGCCCACCCGCGTCCCCTACCCGTACATGGGCCAGTAGGCCTCGGGAGCAGGACGCTCCGGCGGTAGAAAGGGCTCGGAACCACGAGGGAGACCTCACGGGTTCCGGGCCCTTCGTCTGTCTACCTGCCGACCGGTACCTCCACCGGCGCTGCCCCTCCCTCGGGCCGCAGGACGACCTTGCGCAACGTCCACGTCTCCCGGGCGAAGGCCGCCTGGACCTCCAGCAGACCGTGGCCCCGGGGCCCATCGATGGCCAGGTCGAAGTCCACGCGTCCCTCGGCCGGCGTGGCGCCGTGGGCCTTCAGGGTGAGCTCGCCCACGTGCATCGGACTGCCCAGCAGGGCGGTGGCCTCGGGCGAGGACTCGGTGGCGTGCAACGCCATCCGGTGCACGTCCCGCCGCCGCAACTCCCACTCCATGCTCGAGGACAGCCGGCGCAGCGTCCACACGACGCTCCCCGCGAAACAGCCCATCCCGCACAACACGAGCAGGGCGGCCCGGGCCCACACTCCCCACCCCGAGCCACCTCGCATCCGGAGCTCCATGCCGACCTCCCGGGCGCGACGCCTCACCTTCCTCGCGAAGCTATCACGCACGCCTGCCGGAACATCCTCGCCCGGACACCGGAGGGGCTATGCTCCGCGCCATGCCTACTCCGCACATTTCCGCCGCACCGGGAGATTTCGCCGACGTGGTTCTCATGCCCGGCGACCCGCTGCGCGCCCGCCACATCGCCCAGCGCTTCCTCCAGGACGTGCGCGAGGTCAACTCCGTCCGCAACATGCTCGGCTACACGGGTACCTGCCGCGGCCGGAAGATCTCCGTCATGGGCCATGGAATGGGGATTCCCTCCATCTCCATCTACGCCACCGAGCTCATCCAGCACTACGGCGCCCGAGTCATCATCCGTGTGGGCAGCTGCGGCGCCATCCGCAAGGACGTGAAGCTGCGCGACGTCATCGTCGCGCTCGGCGCGGGCACCGACTCCAATGTGAACCGCATGCGCGTCAAGGGCTACGACTTCCCCGCCGTGGCGGACTTCGCCCTGGCCCGGCAGGCGGTGGAGGCCGCCGAGAAGCGCGGGCGCCCGCTGCGCGTGGGCTCGGTCTTCTCCACGGACCTCTTCTACGCTCCGAGTGGCGAGACGTATGAGACCCTCGAGCGCATGGGCATGCTCGCCGTGGAGATGGAGATCGCGGGCCTGTACGGCCTGGCCGCCGAGTTCGGCGCCCGCGCGCTCTCGCTGCTCACCGTGTCGGACCACCTGCGCACCCACGAGGCGCTCAGCCCCGCGGAGCGCCAGACCTCGTTCGACGAGATGATCGAGATCGCCCTCGACGTGGCCACCGCTCAGTAGGCGCCGGTGCGCCTCAGCACGGCCGGCAGCGTCCTCACGAGGATCTCCAGGTCCAGCCAGAGCGACCAGCGGTGGATGTACTCGCAGTCGAGCCGGACCACCTCCTCGAAGTCGGTGATGGAGCTGCGGCCACTGACCTGCCACAGGCCGGTGATGCCCGGAAGGGCCCCCAGCCGGCCGAAGTGGTGCTCGTGGTAGGTGGCCAGGTCCGACTCGAAGAAGGGCCGTGGCCCCACCAGGGACATATCCCCGCGCAGCACGTTGAAGAGCTGGGGCAGCTCGTCCAGGCTCCACTTGCGCAGGATGGCTCCCACGCGGGTAACGCGTGGGTCATTGGGAATCTTGAACAGGCGCGCGTCGCCGCTGGTGTTGAGGTGGGCCAGCCTCGCCTTCTCCGCGTCCGCACCCACCCGCATGGTGCGGAACTTGAGCATGCGGAAGGTCCGGCCGCCCTGCCCCACCCGCTCCTGGGCGAAGAAGACGGGCCCGCGCGTGTCGAGCTTGATGGCAATGGCGATGAGCGTCAGCAGCGGGGAGATGAGCAGCAGCCCCAGCCCCGCGCCCAACAGGTCCACCCCGCGCTTGACCCACAACTGCTGCGCGCGCAGCGAGGGCACCGTCAGCTCCATGAAGGACAGCGAGCGGTAGGAGATGGGCGAGGGGCGCACCCAGCCCAGCCGATCGTAGCGGGACACGGCCAGCAACCGGACGCCGGCGGACACCACCGCCTCCATGAGTTGCTTGAGCTGATCGTCGTTCACCAGGCCGCACATCACCACGGTGTCCACCGCGTTGTGCTGCAGCACATTCCAGACGTCATCCACGGAGCCGAGCACCTCGCTCCGATCCCGCGGCCCGGGCTCATCGGTCACGCGCGGAGAGATCCACCCCACCACGTCCAGCACGCCGAAGTGCACCAGACGCTCGCGCACCCGCTGGCAGGCGGGGTCGTCCGGATCACCCACCAGCATCACGCGCTCGGCGGGGGAGTGGAAGGAGGGGACGCGGATCAACCGGGCAATGAGCCGGTCGAGCGTGAAGCGGGTCAGCATCACGGAGGCGGCCAGGCCCGCCACCGCCGTCACGTAGTGCACCACCACGGGGGCAATGCCGCGCAGCCACAAGTCTCGCCAGAGCACCAGGCCCACGGCGAGCAGGACTCCGCTGAACACGCGCCGCAGCGAGCGCCAGTCATCCCCCGAGTGGTAGGCACCCGCGATGAGCAGGCCCACCACGAGCGCGGCGCCCATCTGCCATCCACCGGCCGAGCCGAGTGGAGGCACCGCCCAGCGAGTGGCCGCGTCGAGAGGCTCGAGCGAGTGGCTGGTCTGCACGGCGCTCAAGGCCGTGCGGGCCAGGAGGAAACCCACGACGTCCGCGGCGATCAACAGCAGCACGCGAGCGGTGGCCCTCAGCGCATGCATCAGCAGCGTCCGAGAGGCACGGCGCTGAAGGACGACCCGAGGAGGCACCAGCCAGAGGGGCTTGACCGCGAGGAAACGGCCCGACGCGGAGGTCGTCCCCGGGGGAGGAGGGACAGGCGAGGCAGGGTGGCTCACTCTCACATTTTGACATCCTGACTCCGGATCAGTCCATTCCACGTCCGGAATAAATGTCCGACTGTCTGGTTTGAACAGCTCCGCAGCTCGCCTGGTCGCTACATGCCGGACGGCATATTCCGTCCGAACTCCTCCGGTGAGGATGCGAAGCGCGCCGCCTCCCACGCCAGCAGCGCCCGCTTGCGCGGTGCCCCCCAGCGATAGCCACCGAAGGCCCCGGTCTTCCGGATGACGCGGTGACAGGGAATGAGGAAGGCCACCGGGTTCTCCCCCACGGCGGTGCCGACGGCTCGCACGGCGCCGGGTGCTCCGATCACGGTGGCGATGTCCTGGTAGGTGGCGACCGACCCCGGCGGGATGCGCAGCAGCGCGTCCCAGACCTTGAGCTGGAAGTTCGACCCCTTCACCAGCAGGCCGAGCGGCTGGGGAGTCCTCCGGCGCCGGGACGGGAAGATGCGCCCGGCCCAGGCAGCGGTGACCTCCGGGGACTCGGTGAAGGAGGCGTTCGGCCATTGCTCCTGGAGCCTCCGCAGCGCCTCGTCCTCGGACTCACCGGCCAGGAAGTGCAGTCCGCAGAGGCCCCGCTCACAGACCGCGAGCAGGTACTCGCCGAAGGGGGAATCGTGCACTCCATGGTGGATGTCCAACCCGCTCCCTCCGAGCTTGAACTCACCCGGCGTCACGGCCTCGAGCGAAATGAAGAGATCATGCAGCCGGCTGCTGCTGGAGAGGCCCGTCTCATAGGTGACCTCCAGCAGGCTGCGCCGCTCGGCGAGAAGCTGCTTGGCGAACTCCAGCGTCTGGAACTGGAGGAAGCGCTTGGGACTGATTCCCGCCCACCGGGTGAAGAGACGTTGGAAGTGGTACGGGCTCAGCCCCACGCTCGCCGCGACCTCCTCCAGGCGGGGTTGCTCGCGCGCATGCTGCTCGAGGAAGAGGATGGCCTGCTCGATGCGGGCGTAGTCACTGGTGGCCATGGCACGTGTCCTCCGAGGGGTTCACCCTGCCTTCAGTAGAGGCGCGCCCGCCCGAGGACAACCCGGTTCTTGCGATCTCCCACGCGGGCCGGAGCCAGCAAGAATCGGGTCGCTCGCCAGGAGTGCCCGCCCTACCTTCCGCGCCCCTCCAGGAGTTTCCCATGCTGCGCCTGCACGACTACCTCCCCTCCGCGAACGGCTACAAGATCCGCCTCCTGCTGCACCAGCTCGAGCGCCCCTACGAGCTGGTGCCGGTGGACATCTTCTCCGGCGAGAGCCGCACCGAGGCGTTCCTCCAGAAGAACCCCGACGGACGCATCCCGGTGCTGGAGCTGGAGCCGGGCCGGTTCCTCGCGGAGTCCAACGCCATCCTCCTCTACCTCGCGGAGGGAACGCCGTTCCTCCCGGACGACCGGTACGAACGCGCCCAGGTGCTGCAGTGGCTCTTCTTCGAGCAGAACGGAGTCGAGCCGAACATCGGCTCCGTGCGCTTCTGGGTCCTCACGGGCAGGGCCGCCGGCCGGGCCGAGGCGCTTCGCCTGAAGATGGAGCAGGGCCACTCGGCGCTCGCCGCGCTGGAGCGGCACCTGAAGACGCGCACCTTCCTGGTGAACGAGCGCTACACCCTCGCGGACATCGCCCTCTACGCGTACACGCACGTCGCGCCCGAGGCCGGCATCGACCTGGAGCACTACCCCGCGGTGCGCGCCTGGCTGCGCCGGGTCGAGGCCCAGCCCCGCTACATCGAAGGCCCCGCGCCCTACACGCCCAACGCACACGTGTCCGCCCCCGCCGCCCACGCGCGGTGACAGCGGCTCCGCCGTGACGTATCCGTCATAACGGACGTCCTGCATAGCGGAGGCCTTGACAACATGGCGGACGAGGTCCATCTTGCCGCTCGCAATGACCTTCGCGCCCTTCGCCTGTCGTCGAATGTGGATGCCGAGTGGTGGGCGACCGCCCGCCGCCGGTTGACCGACGTTCGTCGACCCGTGGCGAGAGACCGGAGCCCACCCCACCCCGCGAGGGTCGGTGGGCTCTGTTGCGTCAGGCCTCCGGTGCCCTCGTGGCTGTTTCAGCCCACACGAGGAGCACTCCATGAGCAACCAGCCGACGCAGTCGCAGAACTTCGAGACCCTGGCCCTTCACGCTGGCTACGAGCCGGATCCGACCACGGGCTCGCGCGCCGTGCCCATCTACCAGACGACGAGCTACCGCTTCCGCAACGCGCAGCACGCGGCGGACCTGTTCGCGCTCAAGGAGCAGGGCAACATCTACACGCGCATCACCAACCCCACGACGGACGTCTTCGAGAAGCGCATCGCCGCGCTCGAGGGAGGAATCGGGGCGCTGGCGGTGGCTTCCGGCCAGGCGGCGGAGACGCTCGCGCTGCTCAACATCCTCAAGGCGGGTGACGAGTTTGTCTCGGGCACGAGCCTCTACGGCGGCACGTACAACCTCTTCAAGGTGACGCTGCCGAGGCTGGGCATCCAGGCGCGCTTCGTGGACGCGAACAATCCGGACGCGGTGCGCGCGGCCCTCGGGCCGAAGACGAAGGCGCTCTACATCGAGTCCATTGGCAACCCGCGCCTGGACATTCCGGACTTCGAGAAGCTGGGGGCCATCGCCCGCGAGGCGGGCATTCCGCTCATCGTGGACAACACGGCGCTCTCTCCGGCGCTCTTCAACCCGCTGCGCCACGGGGCGAACATCGTGGTGCACAGCGCGACGAAGTACATCGGTGGCCACGGCACGTCGATTGGCGGCGTCATCGTGGACGGCGGCAACTTCCCCTGGAACAACGGCCGCTTCCCCGAGTTCACCGACCCGAACCCCGGCTACCACGGCCTGAAGCTGCACGAGGCGCTCGGCCCGGCGGCATACATCGCCAAGGCCCGCCTCGAGGGACTGCGAGACCTGGGCCCCGCGCTGAGCCCGTTCAACGCGCACGCCTTCATCCTGGGACTGGAGACGCTGAAGCTGCGCGTGCAGCGGCACTCGGAGAACGCGCTGGCGGTGGCGAAGTGGCTGAAGCGTCACCCGAAGGTGGAGTGGGTGCGCTACCCGGGGCTGGAGGAGGATCCGTCCTTCGCCCTCGCGAAGAAGTACCTGCGCAACGGGGCGGGCGGACTGGTGACGTTCGGGGTGCGCGGCGGCGTGGACACGGGGCGGCGGCTCATCGACGGCGTGAAGCTGTGGAGCCTGCTGGCGAACATCGGTGACACGCGCTCGCTCATCATCCACCCGGCGAGCACCACGCATCAGCAGCTCACCCCCGAGGAGCGGCTGAGCACGGGCGTGTCCGACGGACTGGTGCGGCTGTCGGTGGGCCTCGAGCACATCGACGACATCATCGCGGACCTGGACCAGGCGCTCTCGGCCGCCTGAGCGCCTCCGCCTCCACACCCGCCCTCTTCCTCTCGGTGAGAGGGCGGGTCCCGCTTCCCCAACATCACCCCACCGCAGGAACCCCGCCATGACCCCACCACCCGGCGTCTTCGATCTCTCGCTGCCCGACCTGCCGCTCGAAGCAGGAGCCCGGGTCACGTCCCATGTCGCGCGAGGCTGGTGGTGGGGACCCGAGCAGGACCTGCCCTGGCTCCGCTCGCGAGCCCACGTCCTCCCCGAGGAGACGGTGCGCGAGAACGCCCTGCGCGTGGTGCGCCGCACGAAGGAGGAGCTGCGCCGATTCGCGGAGACACCTCGCCGGGAGGCCCCCGTGCGGCCCGATGCCTCCGTGCCCACGGTACTGCTGGTGCACGCGCTCACCGGAGACATGCGTGCTGGAGGCCCCGGAGGCTGGTGGGAGCCGGTCATCGGCCCGGGCCGCGCGTTCGACCCGGAGAAGGTGCGACTTCTCTGCTTCAACAACCTGGGCTCCTGTTACGGGAGCTCGGGACCGGCGGACGAAGGCTTTCCCTCACGGGTGGACGACCGCCGTTTCGGGCCGCCCGCGCCACTGCCCAAGGGAGACCTGCGGCTCAACGAGTACCAGCTACCCGCCACCATCACCCCCTGGGACCAGGCACGCGCCATCCTGCAGGCGCTGGACGCACTGGGCATCGACAAGGTGTCCCTCGTCACGGGAGGCTCGCTGGGCGGGATGATCGTCCTGTGCCTCGCCGTGCTGGCACCGAAGCGCTTCGAGCGCATCGCCCCCATCGCCGCCGCCGAGGAGGCGAGCTCGTGGGTGGTCGGATGGAACCACGTGGCGCGGCAGGCGCTGCTGCTGGACCCCGAGTTCCCCGAAGCACCCGCACGAGGCCTGGAGCTGGCGCGGCAGCTCGCCATGCTCACCTACCGCGCGGAACCGGGCCTGGACTCGCGCCATGGACGCAACCCGCGCTGGTCCTCCCGGGCGCTCTACCCCATCCAGAGCTACCTGGAGTACCAGGGCGAGAAGCTGCGGGCGCGCTTCGATGCCCGGTCGTACCTCGCGCTGCTGGGGGCCATGGACCACCATGACCTCTCGCGCATCCCCGGAGAGGACACGGGTGTGGCGTGGGGCATCTCGCGCATCCGGGCGAGCACCCTGGCCGTGGGCATCGACCACGACCAGCTCTTCTACCCCGAACACATGGAGAAGCTCGTGGAGCGTCTGCGCGCCGGCGGGCGGCACGCGGAGTACGCCGAGCTCTCCTGCATCCACGGGCATGACGGCTTCCTCATCGAGTGGACGCCGCTCGACGCGCTGCTACGGCGCGCGCTCGCCCTGCCGCCGGGAGGCGTGGGAGAGCCTCACGCCCGGGCCGTGGAGACCCGCACGGAGGTGAGCCTGCTGCTGCTGGGCCGGGGAACCGTCGGCGGCAACCTGCTGGAGCAGCTCCGGTCACAGCAGGCGGTGCTGTCGCGAGAACACGGGGCGGAGCTCCGGGTGGCCGGCATCGTCGACACCCGGCACCTGCTCTTCGACGCTCGAGGCGTTCCGTTGAACCAGTGGAGGGAGCGGCTCGAACCGACGCACCGGCCCTCACCAGCGCCCGGGGACGTGCTGGACGTGCTCGAGCGGTTGCGCCGACTGCCCACGCCGGTGCTCGTGGACTGTACCGCGGCGGATGGAATGGGCTTCCTCTACGCGGAGGCCTTCCGGCGGGGCATCCACGTCGTCTCCGCGAACAAGAAGCCGCTGACGCTGTCGTGGGCGGCGCGCGAGCAACTCTTCCGCACGGCCCGGGAGCACCAACGGGTCTGGCACTACGAGACCACCGTTGGCGCGAGCCTCCCCGTCATCCGCACGCTCGCGGACCTGGTGCGCACGGGGGACCGGGTGCGCCTCATCGAGGGCTGCCTGTCCGGGACGCTGGGCTTCCTGAGCGACCAGCTCACGCAGGGCGTGCCCCTCTCGAGGGCCGTGCGCCTCGCACGCGAGCGCGGCTATACCGAGCCCCACCCACGCGATGACCTGCTGGGGGTGGATGTCGCGCGCAAGGCCCTCATCCTGGCCCGGGAGCTGGGGCTCGAGGTGTCGCAGGAGGACGTCGAGGTGGAGCCCTTCGTCCCGAAACAACTCCTCGGAGAATCGGACGTGGAGCGCTTCCTGGAGTCGCTGGAGGACTGGGACAAGACCTTCGCGTCTCGGATCGACGGCCTGAGGGCCGAGCGCCGGGTGCTGCGCTACCTGGCGCGCGTGGAGCCGCCCGCGAAGGAGGGACAACGTCCGGTGCTGAAGGTAGGCCCCATCGCCGTGCACCAGGAGCACCCGGCGGCGCGCCTGCGAGGCTCGGAGGCCTTCGTGGCCTTCACCACCGAGCGGCATGCGGAGTGGCCCCTGCTCGTGCAGGGCGCGGGAGCGGGAGGCGCCGTCACCGCCGCGGGAGTGCTCGCCGATGTCCTGGAGGTGGCCCGGGCCTCCACCTCGAGGGCCCCCGCCGCGAGGCGCTGAGCTCCGGAGGGGCCGAGCTCCTCAGGATGCGACCTCGATGCGCTGGGAGTAGACGGGGGCATCCGGTTCCATCGTGAAGGCCCGGAGCTGCCGGTAGTCCTTGTACTCGGCCTGGAGGGTCAGCACGTCCCCCACCTCGATGCGCGTGTCGCCATTGGGGTGCAGCCACTCCTCACGGCTCCCGCCCCGGCGCATGGACAGCGTCAGCCCTCCGAAGCGGTCCCGCACGTCGGAGATGGTCATCCCGGGAAGCCCCTCGCGCGCCTCGAAGACGGACACCACCATCAGGTGCGTGCCGATGCGGAACGAGTGGACGATGCGTGGATCCAACGCCGCCAGGGCCATGGCAGGGGCCGCGAGCGACGAACTGCTCAGTGCCTCGGCCTTGAAGGTGTCGCGCACCTTGGCCACCAGGTCGTCGTCGAAGAGCCGGATGACCACGCGGATCTCCGGGTTCATCCTGCGCGCATCCAGCGCGATGTTCAGGTTGGCCAGGTCGTCATCCGTGGCACAGACGATGGCGACCGCCTTCTTCACGTTGGTGCGAGGCAGACACTGCGGGCTGCGGATGTCGTCGATGAGCAGGGGCACGTTCTCGTCGCGCAGCACCGCCACGAAGGCCGCCTCCTCGCGCTTCTCCACCACCACCACGTCCTTGCCCAGCGCACGCAGCTGCGACACCACCCGGTAGCCCACCCGGCCCGCGCCGCACACCACCACGTGGCCCTTCATCGTCTCAGCGATCACCTCGAACCACTCCTTGTCCTGCCGGTGTCTTGCGAAGAAGAGATAGGCGAAGCGCACCACGCCATCGACCAGCACCGCGATTCCCACCGGCGGGATGACCATGTCCAGGAACATCAGCAGGCTGTCATCCACGTCGAGCGACGGCTGCCCGTAGAGCAGGAAGTAGACGTGGCGCAGCGCCTTGCCCAGACTCACCGGGTGCCCATCCGGTTGGATGTGGCGCCAGTGATACAGCAGCGGCATGCATCCGAAGAGCAGCACCGCCATGAGGACTGTCGTGCGAAAGCGGCGCAGCAGCGCCACGAGGTAGCGCACGTTCATCGCCAGGCGGTGGCGGGAGTTCACCATCGCCTCCCTGCCTACCATGCTCGTGACACCTCGGCCACAGACGGGCCACGAGGCACGGACGTGGCCTCCGTGGACCCGCCCCCCTGCTCTCCCGGAGACTGAGCATGCATCACAGGTCCAGGCCCGGCCCGTGAAGCCGCTGGAGCACGAAGATGGAGGGAGGGCGCCAGTCCAGAGGCCTCGGGTGCACCAGGAGACGGGCGAGCGGCTCAGGCTCGAGCCCACTCCGGGTGAAGCCGCATGGCGGCGACGCGGCGCCCCCGTCAATTGCCGAAGAGCAGCTTCAGGTCGAAGGTCTCCGCCATCGTCTGATAGCCACGATCGCCGGGGTGGAGGTGATCGCCAGAATCGTACGCGGGCAGCATGGCATCGGGGCGGGCGGGGTCGCGCAACCTGGCGTCGAAGTCAGCCACGCCGTCGAACTCACGGCTGCTACGAATCCATGCGTTGACCGCCTGGCGGACGCGCTCCTTGCTCGGATGGAAATAGCCCTTGATGGCGGAGCCCTCGAGCGCGCCGTTGAACGGGGGCAGGGTCGCCCCGACGATGCGCACTCCCCGCGCATGGGCGCGAGAGATCAACTCGCGGTAGCCCGCGATGATGCGTTCGGCGGTGGGCACGGACGCATTCGGCGCGAAGCTCGACCGCGGCCATGAGATGTCATTGATGCCCATCAGCACCACCACCGTGCGGACCTGCGGCTGGCTGAGCACGTCGCGCTCGAAGCGGGCCAGCGCCGATACCCCCATGCCGTCCGCCAGCAGCCTGCCACCGGAGATGCCAGCGTTGAGCACGGCGACGCGCTCGGCGGCCAGACGCTCCGCCAGGAAATCGGGCCAACGACGATTGGCATCCGGTGTCGAGCCGTTGCCTTCCGTGATCGAGTCACCCAGCGCCACCACCACGCGCGTTCCAACCGGCGCATCCACCTGCACCTCGCTCAACAGGATACGGCCATGGAACGAGGTGGCCTGGCTCAACTCGGGCGCACCGACCACGTTGCCAGAGGAAAGATAGGCAGTCTGCCGCCCGTCCCAATGGAAGGTGTGGACGTGTGCCGGCCCCGGCAGGAACAGGCTCACCGCCAGGGTGCTCAGCGCGGGAACAGCGAGCTCGACGGGCTCACTGACCACCTTGCCACCCGCGGGAATGGTCACCTCGGGCTGACCGTCGAAGGTGAGCGTGCGGCCGGCCGAGGCGACGATGGCGGAACCACCCTTCGCATGGGCACGCGCGAGATGCACCGGGCCGACCGTCACCGGCCGAGTGCCGTACTCGTTCGACAGCACAATGCGCACACGCGTTCCGCCCACGCTGACGCGCGCGAACTGCCGCAGGGTCTGGTCCGAGAGCGTCGCGGGCACGCCGGTCGGCAGTGGCAATTCGGCTCCCCATGGCGCCTGCTGACTGGCGGTCCAGGTGCCGACCCAATGGGCCTCGCTGGACGCATGCGCGGTGGGAGCGATGAGCGCGGCCGTCAGGGTCAGCACGGCCAGAAGGCAGAAGAGAAACGGTTTCATGAGTGCCTCGTGTGCAATCCGATGTGGACGAGGCAGACAGTAGGTTCTTCCAAAACACGCCAGTAGACGGCAACATCGCATATGCCTCATTCCAGAATCGAATGAGCAGATTCCGAGCGATATGGACACCATCAGGGCAATGCAGACGTTCGTCAGGGCCGTCGAGCTGGGCAGCCTGTCCGCCGTGGCACGCGAGCAACACACCACCCAGCCCACCGTCAGCAAGGTGGTGGCGGCCCTGGAGAAGAGCCTCGGGGTGCGCCTGCTCGACCGCACCACCACCAGCCTCGCGCCCACGGAACAGGGGAAGCGCTTCTACGAGCGCGCAACGCGCGTGCTGGAGGAGTTCGGGGAAGCGGTGTCGGATGCGCGCGGCCTGTCCGAGACGCCAGCGGGGCGGCTGCGCGTGAGCGCCCCGGCCAGCTTCGGAGTGCTGCGGCTAAATGCGCTGATGCTGGACTTCCTCTCCCTCTATCCGGACATCGAGCTCGAGCTGAGCTTCGACGATCGCTTCGTCGACCTGGTCGAAGAGGGCGTGGATGTGGCGCTGCGGCTGGGTGCCACCCTGCCGCCGAACGTGGTGGCGCGCAGGATTGCCGCGTCGCCGCGCTACCTGGTGGCATCGCCAGCCTACCTGCGGGACCGGCCGCGCATCCGCACCCCGCGGGACCTGGCGCGGCACGAGATTCTCCGCTTCACCTGGCTGAGCACGGGCGAAACCATCGAGCTGGATGGCCCCGGCGGCAAGGTGACCCTGACCGCACCGTGCCACTACCGGGTCAACAACTCGCTGGCGATGCGCGAGAGCTTCCTGCGCGGCGCCGGTTTCGGCATGACGCCCGCGTGGCTGGTGCAGGACCTGCTCGACACGGGCGAACTGGTGCGGGTGCTGCCTCGCTGGAGCGGACCCACACAAGACGCCTTCCTTCTGTATCCGTCACGGCGCTACCAGCCAGCGCGGACAAATGCACTGCTGCGGTTCCTCGCGGAGCGCATCCCTCGTTTGCCTGGCTTCGTGGCTCCGGAAGCCAGCTCATGATGCGATAGGCGCGAGCACGGCCCTGGCGTGACCGAGAAGCACACCCAGACAAACCAAAAGGGATGCATCGGCGGCTCGTCAGACTGCAATGATATGACGGTTGTGCCTCCAACCACTTCCACGCGCTGCCTTCATTCACGATGAACATTCCAGCTCGATCGCGGCTCACGGGCCTCGTACTCGCATCTCTCCTGTTGTCATTCGTGGCCTGCCCAGGCCCGGACGACGGCACGGATCCGGGCACCCCGGATGCCTCCACAAGAAACGATGGCGGCCACTCGGACGCCGACTCCGGTACGCATCCAGATGACCCGGACGCCTCCACTCCCACGGATGGCGGCGGCTCGGACGCCGACTCCGGCACGAATCCAGACTCCCCGGATGCCTCCACTCCCACGGATGGCGGCAGCTCGGACGCCGACTCCGGCACGAACCCAGACAACCCGGATGCCTCCATTCCCACCGATGCTGGAACCGGCCGGTGTGGAGATGGCGTGAAGCAGGCCGGGGAGGCCTGTGACGACGGCAACACGGTGAGCGGCGACGGCTGTACGGCGAGCTGCGGTGAAATCGAACCCGGGTGGAAGTGTGAGACTCCGGGCGAGCCCTGCACCCCGGCGAGCGTGTGTGGCAACGGAACAGTCGAGGGCTCCGAGACCTGCGACGACGGGAACGCGGCCCCCGGTGACGGCTGCTCCGCCACCTGCACCACGGAGCCGGGCTGGATCTGTCCCTCCGCGGGCGGGCGCTGCCAGGCCGCGCAGTGCGGTGACAAGATCATCGCCGGCGATGAGGAATGCGAGGACGGCAATGCCAAGGCCGACGACGGCTGCAGCGACGTGTGCCGCCTCGAGCCCGGATACAAGTGCGACACCATCGGCAGCGCCTGCACCCGCACCGTCTGCGGCGACAGGAAGGTCGAGGGCACGGAGCAGTGCGACGACGGCAACAACGACATGGGCGATGGGTGCTCGCCCCTGTGCGTGCGCGAGCCCCGGTGCACCAACGGCGTCTGCCAGGCGGTATGCGGCGATGGCGTGATGCTCCCCGGCGACACGACCGAGCAGTGCGACGACGGCAACACCCGCGCCAATGACGGCTGCTCTCCGACCTGCCAGTTCGAGGAGGGATTCATCTGTCAGCTCATCGAGAATGACCCGCCGGCCACGGTGCAGCTCCCCATCGTCTACCGTGACTTCCGCGGCTACGACCTACCGGCCAACGGCAGCCTGCCACGAGGCCACATCGACTTCGAGAACGCCAACGGCGGCTTGGAGATGGGCATCGTGGCCACCAACCTGGGCTCCGACGGCAAGCCCGTATACGCGAAGGAAGGCGTCAGCTCCGCCAACACCCACGGCAGGGTCGCGTTCGACCAGTGGTACCGCGACACGATGAACATCAACATGACGGCCGTGCAGACACTCTCACTGCAACGCCAGTCCAACGGCTCGTACCTGTACGACAACCAGAGCTTCTTCCCACTCGACACCGCGGGCTGGGTGGCCGAGGGCAAGGAGGCCCTGCGTTCGGGCCACAACTTCAGCTTCACGAGCGAGACGCGCTACTGGTTCGAATACAAGGGCACCGAGGTGCTCACCTTCCGCGGCGATGATGATGTGTGGGTGTTCATCAACGGCCACCTGGCACTCGACCTCGGCGGCGTGCATGGACCGCAGACGAACAGCATCACCCTCTCCCAGAAGGCCACCGACTTCGGCCTGCAGCTGGGGCGCATCTATGAGGCCGCGGTGTTCCAGGCCGAGCGCCGCACGACAGGGTCCTCGTACCAGCTCACGCTCAGCAACTTCGTCACACGCCGCACCGAGTGCCGCGCGAACTGCGGCAACGGCGTCCTCGACGAGGGTGAACAGTGCGATGACGGCGTCAACGACGGTGGCTACGGCCAGTGCGCCCGGGGCTGCGTGCTCGGCCCCCGCTGCGGCGACAGGATCGTCCAGTCCGGGAACGGCGAGGAGTGCGATGATGGCAACAACACCAACAACGACGGCTGCAGCACCACCTGCAAGATAGAGCTCCGCTGAGCAGGTGCTGTGCCTGAAGAGCCGCTCCGGGAGTCACGGCCCGGAGCGGCCTTCCCGCGTCCCGGGAATGGCAGGGACATGACACCGAACCACACGCCCTCGGCTTCGGCCAGAGTGGAAATGAGCCCTCCCTTGAAGGTGAACCATGGGCGGGCCCCTGCGGAACCAAGGCGCCAGAGCGTACTGACTTCCTCGGGGTGAGGAACTTGCGCATGGGGCACTCCGAGGTCAGTAGCCGCTGTTCAGCCAGCCCTGCGCCATGCGCGCCTTCATCTCGAGCTCAATCTGCTCAACCGTGGGCTGGATATTGCGACGCACGGCCTCCGAAGTGGTTGCGGCGGCAATTGCCGGCATGTCATGGGGACGCGCCTCCATGCCTGCATTGATGATCTGCTTCATCCCCTCGGGATTCAGGAGGTCCTGGTAGTCTGGCGTGAGGAGGATGGTCTTCAAATCCTGCGCGGGAAGCGCGAAGAGGCCCGCTTTCACGTAGGCATCGACATGCGTGTCGTAGGCGAAATCCTTGAACTTCTCCGGATCGCGCTCAAGCTCAGCGAACTTAGCGGCTCCGTCGTGGATCCGTTTCTCCATCGCGTCCTGCAGCCCCTTCAAGGCCCGGTCGCGCCATGCGAGTCCTTCGGGGGACAGCTGCTCGGAACCCAGCGCCTTGAAGCGTTGGATGTATTTGTCTCCGTACTGAACTCTGCCGCTCCCTCCCTCGAGTCTCTCGCGCATCCACTACCGTGGACGGTCCCTCCGCGAGAGTGGACGACCCCAGACTCAGGCACCCGTCGTCGGGGTGATTCCCGTCTGGGCCTCCTGCTTCGCCCGCTTGCGCTCGATCATCCACACCGCCACGACACCCATCTCGTAGCAGAGCAGCATCGGGCCAGCCATCAGCGACAGGTTCACCACGTCACCCGTGGGCGTGATGACCGCCGCCAGGATGAGGCACACCACGAACGCGTGCCGCTGGTACTTCATCAGCCAGCCCGCCTTCACCACGCCCACCAGGCCCAGCAGCGCCATCACCAGCGGCAACTCGAAGATGATGCCGAAGGACAGGATGAGCAGCAGCACCAGCGACAGCTGCTCGTCCATCGTCAGCATCGGCTTCGTCCATGCATGCGCCACGTAGCGCGCCTTGCCCAGCGCCAGCTCCTTCTCCAGCCTCCACAGCCCCGCCAGCTCCTCGGCCCGCGTCGGCGCCACTCCGGCCAACAGGCTCGCCGACTCGTCCATGGCCTTCGCCGCGCCCGCGTAGTCCTCCTTCGCGTACGCCTCCACCGCCTCCGTCCGCTTCTCCACCGCCTGCCGCAGCACGCTGCGCGCCGGCCCTCCGAAGCCGTCCGCCGCCGCGTCCACCAGCCGCCCCAGCCCCGCCAGCCGAGCCTCCAACTCCACGCTCTCCGACGGCGGCCTCGTGGCCTCCGGCATCTGCCCCTCACCCTCCGCCCGCAACGCCGCGCTCGCATCCTGCGCCAGCTTCCCCGCCCGCTCCGCCTCACCGATGCGCAGGAAGCGCAATGCGTCGTCCGCCCGCAGCCGCCCCACGTCCAGCCGCTGGGAGATGGCCAGGCTCTCCTCCTCGTTGAGGAGGAACTTGAACATCGAGGGCAGCACCGCGAAGTAGCAGAACAGCGCTCCCAGGATGAACGCCAGCGAGCCCATGAACACGAAGGGCCCCGCATAGCGGCGCTCCTCCGGGAAGAGCCCCGGCGACACGAAGCCCCAGATCTGCCAGAGGATGACGGGCGTCGTCAGGAAGATGCCGCAGTAGACGCCCACCTTCATCAGGACGTTGATCTCCTCGATGCCCGAGGTGTAGACGAGCGCCCGTCCGTCGGCGGGCAGCGCGTCCAGCACCGGCTTCATCAGGAGGCCGAAGATGGGCTTGGCGAACACCAGCGACACGGCGCCCAGGACGAACACCGCGGCCACGCACTTGATCAGGCGGGAGCGGAGCTCCGTCAGGTGATCCGCCAGACTCATCCGAAGTTCGTTATCCACTGTTGCGAATCTCGAGGGCTAGCCGTCGCTCTGGGGCGTCGGAGCGTTGCGCGCCACCGTGCCCGGAACGGGCGCGCTCCCGGCAGCGGGTGGCTCGGAAGGGGAAGACGGGGGACCCACGGGCACCGGCTCGGCGACCGGTGCGGCGGGGTCCGAGACCACCACCGCATGGGTCTCCGGAAGGGCCGCGGGCGTCACGGGCGGTGCCACGGGAGCATGCGAGGGCATCGCCGCCGGAATGGGACCGGGAACCTTGGGACGAGGCTCCTCCTGGAACTCCTGGTCCATCTTGTAGAACTCGCGCTCCACCACGGTGCGGACCTCGTCGGTCTGCCGCCGGAAGTCCCGCACGAACTTACCGATGGCCCGCGCGAACTCGGGCAGCCGCTGAGGCCCGAGCACGAGCAGTGCCGCCACCAGGATGAGGACCAGTTCGCCTGCGCCGATGTTGAACATGAGCGGATTGCTCCGGAGAAACCGCCCCGGGGTTATCGCGCCCCGAGCGGCGGGGCGCAACCCGATTGGACCGGCCCTTGTCCGCCTGCCACCGGGGGAAGCGGGGCAAATGGCCCCACCCTCGCCCGGTGTGCGCTCATGAACGGGGCGTTCCGCCGCCCGTGCCGAGGGCAACAGGAGCCCCAACCGCCCCGGAAGCGGCGAGCGCCCGGTCGCGAGCCAGGACCCGGCGCTCCACCAGAAAGAAGGTCACCGGCGCGATGAGCGAGAAGCACATGGAGACCAGCACCACCCGGTGTATTCCGCCCAGCTGTCCACCCGGCAGGTCGCTCAGGAGTTGCGAGGACAGGAAGGCCCCGGCCGCGGCCCCCAGGTGCTGCACGGCCGACTGGAAGGACATGAAGCGGGCACGGATGGCCTGCTCCGGCACACGCGAGGCGAGCGTGCTGTAGGCCACGTTGCGCACCCCGTTGGAGAGGAAGAAGAACGAGAAGATGGCCACCAGGGGCACGCCTGCCGGCAGGCGGATGAAGATGAAGTAGATGGTGGTGACGAACATCACCGACCCCAGCGTTCCCACCCGGAACGAGCCCAGGCGGTCCACCCCCGTGCCCGCCAATCGGAACGTCACGAAGCTCACCAGGCCACCGACGAAGTAGATGGTCTCCAGCTCGTCGCGCGGATAGCCCAGGTTGTGCTGCACGTAGGCGGAGATGTTGGGGATGATGACGAAGCCGGCCACGTTGAGCAGCCCCGTCATCGAATAGGACAGGAGCACGTCGGCGCGAGTGAACAGCTCCCGGACGCTCACGACGTGGGCCTGCTTGCGCTCCAGGTGCCCGCGCATGGGGGGCAGGAAGAAGATGGCCCCAGCCACCAGCAGCAGCCCCATCCCCGCCACCAGGAAGAAGGGCATGCGCCAATCCGCCCAATTCGCCACCTTCAGCGCCATGGGGATGCCCACCACGGATGCCACCGAGAAAGCCCCCATCACCGAGCCCATGGCCCGCCCTCGCCGCTCCACCGGGATGAGGTCCGCGATGATGGAGAGCGACAGCGACGTGGCCGGGCCACCGAACAAGCCCGCCATCGCCCGCGCCAGCAGCAGCGACTGCTTCCCCGTGGCGAGCCCGCCCGCCGCCGTGCTCGCCACCAACCCCAGCATGGCCACCGCCAGCGCCTTGCGCCGGTCGAAGCGGTCCAGGAAGTAGCTGCCCACCACTCCCGCCACGCTCGCCGCCGCCGTGTACGCGGCGCCAATGGTGCCGATGTCACTGGTGGCGATGCCCAGCCCCGCCGCGAAGTCGGGGCCCAGCGGCATCACCATCACGAAGTCGAGGATGTTGACGAACTGGACCGCGCCGATCAGGAAGACGACGGCACGCTCGGAGATGGCTCGCGGGGAGGACATGGCTCCCCCACCCTACACCTTGAAGCGCCGGATCTCCGCGCGAAGGACCTCGGACTGACGCTGCAGGCTGTCGATGGCCTCCTCCAGCGCCTTCACCGAGCGCGTCTGGTGGTCCGACACGCCCTTGATGGCCTCCACCGCCTTGAGCACCTGCTCGCTGCCCTTGGTCTGCTCCTTCTGGGCGCGGTTGAGGTGGGTGACCATCTCGTTGATGTTCTCGATGGAGCGGGTGATCTGCTTGCTGCCGTGCGCCTGCTCCTGGCTGCTGCGCTGCACGTGGGCGGTGATGGCCTTCATCCGCTCGGCGCTGTTCATGATCTGCTCGCCGCCCTTGGCCTGCTCGTTGGAGGCCTTGGAGATCATCTGCACCGTCTCGGAGATGCGGTGGATGGCCTGCGTCACCTGCTTGCTGCCACGTGCCTGCTCCACCGTGGCCCGCGCAATCGCCTTCACCATCTGCGTGGACTTCTGCGCGCTGTCGTTGATCTTCCGCAGCGTGCCCTCGGCCTCGCGGCCCAGGTTCACGCCCTCCTCCACGTTGCGCACGCCCTGGTTCATCACCTGCACCGCGTTGCGGCTCTCCTCCTGCACGCGGCTGATGAGGTCGGCGATCTCCTTCGTGGACTTGCCCGTACGGTCGGCCAGGTCCTTGATCTCATCCGCCACCACCGCGAAGCCCTTGCCGTGCTCGCCCGACTGCGCGGCGATGATGGCCGCGTTGAGCGCCAGCAGGTTGGTCTGCTCGGCCACGTCGTCGATGACGTTGAGGATGTTGCCGATCTCCGAGATGCGCCGGCCCAGGCTGTCGATGACGCCCGAGGCGCCCTTGCTGGACTCCTTGATGCGGTCCATGCCCTGCATCGTCTTGCGCAGGGCCTCCACGCCCGTCTTGGCGTCCTCGGACACCTGCTCGGACAGGCGCGCCGTCTCGTTGGCGTTGGCCTCCACCTGACCGATGGAGCTGTCCATCTGGCTGATGGAGGAGCTGGTCTCCTCCGTGGAGTCACGCAGCTCGTCGATGTTCTTGGCGACCTCCTTGATGGAGAAGGTCATCTCCTCGATGGCGCTCGTGGTCTCCTCCACGCTGGCCGCCATCGCCTGGACGTTCTCCGCCACCTCGTCGTTGGTGGCCGCCATCTCCATGATGGAGGAGCTGCTCTCCTCGGCGCTCTGGTAGAGCACCTCGACGTTCTCCGCGATGCCGCGCAAGGAGGCCAGCATCTGCTCCATGGAGGAGGACGTCTCGTCCACCCGCCCCTGGATGGTGGAGGCGCCCGAGGCCACGGTGGTGCCGGCGCGCGAGAGCTGCTCGATGACGTTGGAGACCACCTCGCCCACCCCGCGCACCTGGCCGAGCGTCTTGCGCAGCGACTGGCCGATTCCATCCAGCGCCTCGGCCAACTGCGCCAGCTCGCCCGCGGCGTCCACCGAGACGCGGCTGGTGAGGTCTCCCTCGGCCATCTTGCGCGCCACCGCCATCATCCGGTCCAACGGCCGGAGGATGAGACTGTGCGTGACGATGTAGATGAGCCCCACCACCAGCGCCAGGCCGATGACGAAGGCCCCCACCAGCAGCACGGTGAGATCGGTCAGGATGTCCCGCAGGGGCGCGAAGTCCACCACCACCAGGACCCGGCACGCCTCGGCCCTGCACTGTGGCCCCTGCACCGGCTCGCTCAGGAGCCGATCCCCACTGGGCAGCTTGAAGGACGACTCGGCCCCCGGCCGGAAGAGCTGGCCGAGCCACTCGGACAACCGCTCGGGCCGCTCACCGCCCTCGAGGAGGACGGCGCCCGTGTTGGTGACGATGGCGGCGTACAGGAAGTCCTTGTCCGCTTCCGCCAACCCGCCAATGGCCTTCATGGCCAGCGTGTCCGCTTCGGGCCGCGAGAGGACGCTCGCGAGTTCCTGGACCTTGGCCCGGCCATGATCCAACAGCCGGGTCTCGAGGAACCGCGAGACCATCACGGAGATGGATACGTGGAGGACCCCGAGAATGCACGCCAGGGCCGCGGTGAAGGTGAAGAAGAGGGCGACCCGGAGGCCGAGTTTTTTCAGGCGTCGGAACAAGGCGTCCGAACTGTAGGAAGGATGGCCTTCGAAGGGCAAGAAACCGGCGGTCCGGCACCCGGGCGGTGTCGCCAATCCCTCGCCGGCAGAGAGAGAGGGCAGGCGTCGTGGCTTCGTTCGGGCCATACTGGTTGGGTGGGAGTCCGTGCCATGACCCAGACGCTTCTGCTGACCGACCCGCTCTTCCTCCGGCACGACCCGGGCCCGGAGCACCCCGAGCGTCCGGCACGCCTGGCCCGCATCCTGGAGCTGCTCGAGACCGAGCCCATTTCAGGCACCGAGCGGAGGGCCCCTCGCCCGGCCACCGAGGAGGAGATCGCCGCCGTGCACACCCCGCGACTGCGCGAGTACCTGCGGGGGTTGAGGGGCCGCCACGAGGTCATCGATCCGGACACGCTGACGTCGCCGGACAGCTACGACGCGGCGGTGCTGGCGGCGGGGGCATCGGTGCTGGCGGTGGAGGAGGTGCTGGCGGGCCGGGCGCGCAACGCCTTCGCGCTGGTGCGGCCACCGGGGCACCACGCCGAGCCAGACCGGGCCATGGGCTTCTGTCTGCTCAACAACGTTGCCATCGCCGCCGAGGCCGCGCGCCGCCAGGGCGCCGAGCGGGTGCTGATTCTCGACTGGGACGTGCACCACGGAAACGGTACGCAGGCGGCCTTCTGGAAGCGCCGGGACGTGCTCTACATGTCCGTGCACCAGTTCCCCTACTACCCGGAGACAGGCGCGCCCTTCGAAGTGGGAGAGGGCCCGGGCGAGGGCTACACCGTCAACTGCGGCGTGCCGGGAGGCGCGACGGACGCGGACTATGGAGCGTTCTTCCAGGACCTCTTCCTCCCGGTGGCGCAGGCCTACGAGCCGGACCTGGTGCTGGTGTCCGCCGGCTTCGACGCACACCGGAAGGATCCCATCGGCGGCATGGTGCTCACCGAGCGCGCCTTCGCGGCCATGAGCACGGCGCTCAAGGGCTTGGCGGAGAGCGTCTGCGGGGGACGGCTGGTGCTGGTACTGGAGGGGGGCTACTCGCTGGAGGGCCTCTCGCGCTCGGTGCACGCCTGCGTGGAGGTGCTGGCGGAGGATGTGAAGGACAGCTTCCCGGAGGGGGTCTCGCGGGAAGCGGCGGCGGCGCTCCAGCGCAGCCGTGAGGCGCTCAAGCCCTACTGGCCCGTGCTGGGCCGATGAGGCGCGCCCGAGTGGAGACCCGGACGACATTCACAGGTGGTGGGGTGAGACGTGGATTCTGAAGCCGTGGAGAAGTTGCAGCGCGCGGGCCTGAAGCTGGACCAGCCGGAGATGCTGCGGGTGCCCGTCCAGCGCGACGAGAACAAGAAGGTGATGACGCTGCGCGGAGAGGTGCCGGTGATGGGCAACGAGGGGCTGGTGCTCGCGACGCTCAAGCCCATCTCCCAGCTGTGGACGGGGTCCGCGGTGCCGCCGGACCTGTCACGGACGCCACCACCGCAGTACCAGCCCTTCTTCCTGCTGCTGGAGTCGACGGCGGCCAACTACTGCGCGGCCACCGGCAGGCCCGAGACGGATGACGAGTTCGAGCGGCTCTACCGCCAGCTGCGCCGGAGGCCGGACGGGGATGACACCCACCCCCTCTTCTCGTACCTGCAGGGCGCGGCACGGCTGTACATGTCGCTGCGCGACGTGAGCCAGGCCGAGTTCGAGGCCGTGGCCAACCGGCTGAGCCAGTCGGCGAAGTGGCATTCCTCGCACGTGGGCAGTACCAACTACTACCGCGAGGTGCTCCAGGGGTTGTTCGGAGCCTGAGGAAAGGGAACCTGCCGATGATCGACCTGTACACGTGGGCGACACCCAATGGCTACAAGGTGTCCGTGACGCTGGAAGAGCTGGGACTGCCCTACACGGTGCATCCCATCGACATCGGCAAGGGCGAGCAGAAACGGCCCGAGTTCCTGAAAATCAATCCCAACGGGCGCATCCCGGCCATCGTGGACCGCGAGGAGGGAGACTTCGCGGTGTTCGAGTCGGGAGCCATCATGCTGTACCTCGCGGAGAAGACGGGGAAACTGCTGCCGACGGATAGAAAGGGCCGCTCGCGGGTGACGCAGTGGCTGATGTTCCAGATGGCCGGAGTGGGCCCCATGCAGGGGCAGGCCAACGTCTTCTTCCGCTACTTCCCGGAGAAGCTCCAACCGGCGATCGACCGCTACCAGAACGAGACGCGGCGGCTCTACACGGTGCTCGACACGCGGCTCGGGGAGAGCGAGTACCTCGCGGGGGAGTACAGCATCGCGGACATCGCGAACTGGGCGTGGGTGCGCATCCACGGGTGGGCGGGCGTGTCCGTCGACGGACTGCCGAACCTGCAACGGTGGCTGGCGGCCATCGAGCAGCGGCCCGCGGCGCAGAAGGGTGTGACCGTGCCGCACGCCTCGAAGCTCGACTCGGCCACGACCCAGGCCCAGGCCATCAAGTCCGTGCAGAGCATCGTGCAGCGGTAACACGGAGCCGCCCTCCGCGTGCCGCACCGCGCCATTTGTGCTCCCCTCCCCCGCCCCTTCCGTGGCAGGAAGGTACGGACACCCGGAGGAAGCACATATGGCGGAGATGAGCTATCGGACGGCACTGGTGACGGGGGCCTCGAGCGGACTGGGACGCGGGCTGGCGCTCTGGTTCGCCCGGAAGGGCGTCAAGGTGTACGCCGCGGCCCGGCGCAAGGAGAACCTGGTGGCGCTCGCCGACGAGGCCCGCGCCGCCGGTGCCCACATCGAGCCCGTGGAGCTGGACGTCGCCGACGCGGACGCCACCCTCGCCCGCATCCGCGAGCTGGATGCCGCCTGCGGTGGGTTGGACCTCATCATCGCCAACGCCGGCTTCGGCCAGGAGACGTCCGGCAAGCGCATCCAATGGGAGACGATCCAGCGGACCATCGACGTCAACGTCACCGGCGCCGCCGCCACCCTGTCCGCCGTGCTCCCGCAGATGGTGGAGCGCAAGCGGGGTCATATCGTCGGTGTGGCCAGCCTCGCCGCCTTCCGGGGCCTGCCTCGCAACGCCCCCTACTCCGCCTCCAAGGCCTTCCTCCACATCTTCATGGAGAGCCTGCGCGTGGACCTCCAGGGCACCGGCGTGCGCGTCACCTGCCTCTACCCCGGCTTCGTCAAGAGCGAGATGACGGCGCAGAACAAGTTCAAGATGCCCTTCCTCCTCGAGACGGAGGAGGCCGTGGAGCTGATGGCCAAGGCCATCCTCCGAGGGGAGGCGCAGTACACCTTCCCCTGGCAGATGGCGGGCGTCATGGGCCTGGTGAAGCGGCTGCCCAACGCCCTCTTCGACGCCGCCGTGCGCAAGGCGCGCTGACTACGGCGCGCCCATGAGGAACTCCTGCGTCCCCACCGAGCCCTTCTCAGGCGTCACGTCGTCCGGCTGCGTGCCCTTCTTGAACCAGATGTTGACCGCATCCTTCGTGCCCGAGGAGGCCAGCTTCCCCGTCCTCTTGTCCACGCGCAGCAGCATCAGGTTCTCGCGCAGCCACTCGGGCGGCCAGAACTCGGACTGGGGACGCGTCGCCAGCGCCGTCTTCATGTAGCTCAGCCAGATGGGCAGTGACGCGCGGCCACCCGTCTCGTAGCGGCCCAGCGGGTGCTCGTTCTTGTCGTAGCCCACCCACGTCACCGTCACCAGGTCGCGCGTGAAGCCCGCGAACCACGTGTCGAACGAGTCGTTGGTGGTGCCCGTCTTGCCCGCCGCCGGCTTGCCCAGCTTTTGCGCCGGCGCGCCCGTGCCCTCCTGCACCACTCCGCGCAAGAGCGAGGTGAGGATGAAGCCCGTCTCGGGGCTCATCACCTGCTCGCCCGGCTCGGACAGCCGCGCGTAGCCCGCCGCCACCCGGTCCTGCAGCGGCGCCCAGGCGTCGTCGTACGCCGTGTGGTCCTCCAACGTGCGGCCGAAGCGGTCCTCAATCTTGCGGACGAAGTACGTGGGCTTCTTGCGGCCGTAGCGGTTGAAGGTGGCGTACACGTTGGCCAGGTCGTACGGGTACACGCACGAGGAGCCCAGCGCCGCGGAGAAGTCCATGTTCATCGGCGTGGAGAGGCCCAGGTGCCTGGCCCACTCGGCCATGTTCTTCACGCCCACCGCCGCGAACGTCTTCACCGCGGGGATGTTCATCGAGTTCACCAGCGCCGTGCGCAACAGCACGTCACCCTTGAACTCCTCGCTGTAGTTGTCCGGCTTCCAGCTGACGCCGCTATCCGGGTCGTGCTCGACGATGGGCGAGTCCACGATGATGGTGGCGCCCGTCCACCCGAGCTGCTCCAGCGCCGCCGAGTACACCAGCGGCTTGTAGGAGCTGCCCGGCTGGCGGCACGCCTGGAAGGCCCGGTTGAACTCGTTGGCGTCGAAGTCGTAGCCGCCCACCATCGCCGTCAGGTACTGGCGGTGCGGGTCGATAGACACCAGCGCGCTCTGCAGCTCCGGGTCCTGCTCCAGCCGGAAGAGCGGCAGGTCCTCGGGGATCTCCTTGTCCATCTTCTTGTCGAACTGGACGTTGTCATCCGTGAGCTCCTTGCGCACCACGTGGCGCACCACGAGCACGTCGCCCACGTTGAGCACCTTCTTCACGGAGGTGAGCATGAGCCCCGGGTAGTAGCCCTCGGGGTTCACCTTGCGCGCCCAGCGCATGCCCATCAGCGGCAGGAGGCCCTTGTGCGGACCCACCTGCACCTCCGCGCCCTTGCCGTCCGGGTCCACCTTCGTCACCAGGCCCACGTACAGCCGGTTCTCCGTCAGCTTCTCGTCGCCGAGGACCTTGGTCGCCTTCGCCAGGAAGGCCTTGCGCTCCTGCTCCGTGGCCAGTTGCAGCACCGGCCCGCGGAAGCCCTGGCGCTTGTCGATGGCCAGCAGCCCCTCGAGCACCGCCTCCTGCGCGCCGCGCTGCCGCTCGCTGTCCATGGTGGCGAAGACCTTCAGGCCCTCGTTGAGCAGCACCTTGTTGGTGTAGCGCTCCACCACGTCGCGGCGCACCTGCTCGGTGAAGAAGGGCGCGAACTCGTGGAAGACGTCCTCCACGGGGAACACCTGCACCGCCTCCTCGTCGGCCTGCTTGCGCTCGGCCTCGGAGATCATCCCCTCGTCGCGCATGCGGCGCAGCACGTACGAGCGGCGCTTCTTCGCCGCGTCCGGCCTCAGGAAGGGTGAGTAGCGGCTGGGCGCCTGGGGCAGGCCCGCGATGAGCGCCATCTCCCCCAGCGTCAGGTCGCGCACGTCCTTGCGGTAGTAGTTCTCCGCCGCGCTCTGCACCCCGTAGCTGTGGTGCCCGAGGAAGACGTTGTTCAGGTAGAGGTAGAGGATCTCCTCCTTCGTCAGCGCCTCCTCCAGGCGCCGGGCGAGGATGGCCTCGCGAATCTTGCGCGTGAGGTTCTTGGCGGTGGCGCTCTCGTAGCCCTCGGCGGCGATGAGCACGGCCTTCGCCGTCTGCTGCGTCAGGGTGGAGCCACCCTGCGTGCTGCCGCCCAGGCCCAGCTTCTTGCTGATCGTCTTGAAGGCGGCGCGCGCCGTGCCCAGCACGTCCACGCCGTGGTGATCGAAGAAGCTCGAGTCCTCGCTGGCGATGAAGGCCTGCACCAGCCGCTTGGGGATGCGCTCGTAGGGCACCACCTTGCGCCGGTGGTGGTAGAACTCGCCGGCCAGCACCGCGTCATCCGTGTACACCTCGGTGACGATGGGCGGCCAGTACTGGTCCACCTTGGGGATGTCCGGCAGCCCCTGGGAGAAGTGGTAGTAGATGCCCACCGCCACCAACGCGGCCGCGGTGGCACCCGTGAGCGTGGCCCACGCGGCGAGCTTCAGCAGGAACACCCACCAGGGGCGCTTCGGAGGGACGCCGTCGAGCACCAGCTTCGACTGGGAGCGATCGGTCTTCTCGTTGGAATTCATGCTCATGCGGGTTCCAGCGCGGCGCGCTTCAACACGTCCTTCAACTCCGGGGGCAACTTCGCCTCCACCTCCACCTTGCCCCCGTGAGCCGGGTGGGGAAATTCGATGCGCTCGGCGTGCAGGAACAGCCGTTTGAGACCCCAGCGGGCCCGCACGTCCCGGTTGAACGCGAAGTCACCGTACTTCTTGTCCCCCGCCACCGGGTGTCCGATGGCGGTCAGATGCCTTCTTATCTGATGGGTCCGCCCGGTCTCGATGACGCAGGAGAGGAGGGCTGCCTCGCCAGACTGCTTGATGACCTTCCATCGCGTCACGGCCTCCTGCATGTTCACCCCGCGACGCGCCTTGGACTCGGCCGTCTGCTGGTGCTCGGCGAGCGGGAGGTTAATGACCCCCGAGTCCCTCGGCATCTTCCCTTTGACCAGTGTCAGATACCTCTTGCGGGGATGTCCGTTGGTGAAGAGTTCCGTGAAGTGGACCATCGCCGGCCGGCGCTTGGCCACCAGGATGACGCCGCTCGTCTCCCTGTCCAGCCGGTGAGCGGGGCTTGCCGCGAAATCGTTTCTTACCGCCTTGGGCCCCAGGTAGGCCCGGACGTAGTCCACCAGCGTCCCGCCCGTAATCCCACTGCCGGTGTGAACGGCCATCCCACTCGGCTTGTCCACCGCCATCATCCAGTCGTCCTCCATGAGGATGATGAGCTCGCTGGGGTCCACCGGGGGTGGGGACGGGGGTTTGCGCTCCTCGGGGGCAGCGGGGGCGAGGAGCTGGTCCTCGGTCCCCCGGATGGAGATGGTGTCGCCGGCCGCCAGGGGCTGCTCGGGCTGGGCGCGCTTGCCGTTCACCCGCACCTTCTTCACGCGAATCATCTTGAAGAGGTGCGAGGTGGGCACGTTCGCGAGCTTCTTGCGGAGGAACTTGTCCAACCGCATGCCCGCGCTGTCTTCCTCGATTCGGAACTCGATCATTTGACTGGCGTACGGACCTCACCACACCGATAAATTCGGATCCATGCCGAAAGCCCCCACGATTGAACAGCTCCTACAGAATGGAAGCGCCGAGTGGAACCGCCTGCGCAAGTCCGGCAAGGTACCCACCGAGCACACGGGCGCCACCTTCTCGCAGCTCTTCTCCGCCAATGCGGACCTGTCGGGTCTCGGGCTGGTGGGCAGCGAGTGGGAGCGCTGCGACCTGTCCAAGGTGAACTTCCGAGACACGGACCTCTCCAACGCCTACTTCCACGGCGGCCGACTCCAGGACTGCGACTTCCGGGGCGCCAACCTGGAAGGCGCCACCTTCGAGAAGCTCAAGCTCCTGCGCTGTGACTTCACGGGCGCCAGGGGCCTGGACGAGGCGGACTTCGACGAGGTCGACATGGACCGCGTCACCGGCCTGGACGGAGAGGAGGCCCCACCGCCCCCGCCGCCCCCCGTCCAGGGCATCACCGCCTTCACCCGCGAGCAGCGCGACAAGGTGATGGGCCCGGCCGCCCTGCTCCAGCCCTCGACCCCCGCCGAGCAGCAGCCCGCCGAGGGCGAGCTGCCCCCCTTCAAGCCCCAGGACAACCCGGGCCAGCTCTTCTTCCGCGCCCTCAAGCGCGTGGGTACCCCGCCCCTGTGGGTGCTGGATGTGCCCGGCCTGCGCCCGCTGCTGCCCACGCGCCTGCCTCCCGGCTCCTCCCTGGAGACGCTCTACCGCGAGGCGGTGAAGACGCGCCTGGAGAACAAGAAGCCCGCCGCGGACCCCGGGGCCGTGGAGCGCGCCCAGCGCTCGCTGCGCCTGGGGGCCAAGGACTCCAACCTCGCCGCCATGTACCTGCGCGAGGTGGGCGTGGTGCCCTCCTTCCGCTTCTCCGCGGCCAAGGCCCTCAAGGACGCCCTGCGCGAGGAACTGGCGGTGGATGACCTGACGGGCTCGGTGGACCCGCGCACCACCGGCGCCCTGCTGGAGCTGCGGCTGCCCCACGAGGTGGTGGAGCACACCCACGAGGTGCGCCGCCGGCTCGCCGCCACCCAGCTCTACACCGCGCTGCTCGAGGCCGGCTTCAACCCGGAGAACAACTGGGAGGAGGCGCTCGAGTCGGCCGAGGCCGCCATGGAGCTGGCGCAGCTGGCCGTCAGCGAGGACCGGCAGGCGCTGCTCGAGGGCTTCCAGGTGTTCGCCGCCCTCCCCGAGGAGGCCCGGCTGCGGCGCCTGGCGTACCTGGCCGAGTCCCTCTCCCACCTGGAGCTCATCGGCCGGCTGCCCGAGGGCATGGAGCCCGCATGGCTCACCGGCCCCGAGACGCGCGAGTGTCACGACAGGGAGATGACCTACGTGCAGTCACTGCGCGCCGAGGACATCCCCAAGAAGGTGCCCGCGCTGGGCAAGGCCGAGCTGGGCGTCCCCGAGGGCGAGGTGCCCGAGGAGAGCGAGGAGGACCTCTTCGTCCACCTGCGCTGCGACGTGTGCGGCAAGGAGAAGCTCATCGTCCAGTCGCCCGGCGAGGAGTGACGCGCGGCGCCATCGACGAGAGCCACACTGGGGGTACGGTAACAGACTGTAATAAACTGGGGACCCGCTGCACCTTTCGTGGTATACGGAGTTCCCCCTAGTAGTACCCCCCTCAGTAGTACCGGACGGGGATACGGCACGGCACCGTATCCCCGTTCGGTTTTTTCAGAGGAGCGCGAGCTGCTTGGGCTGACCGAGCGCACGCGCGTCCAGGCCCTCCCCGCGCAGCACCTCGGCCAGCTCCTCGGCGAAGCCGTGCAGGGTGATGACGTCGCGGGCGCCGGTGGCCTTCACGTAGCGCACCAGGGACGGGCAGTCGGCATGGTCCGAGAGCGGGAAGGCCACGTCCGCGCCGTAGCGCCTCGAGGCCCCCATCCCATCCAGCGCCCAGCCGGTGAGCACGGCGGTGGCTCGCGGCCAGAGCGGGGCGAGCGCCCCACCCCGCGCCAGGTGCGGCGGGAAGAAGAGCACCTCGCCCGGCTCGACGCGGCCCTCGTAGCGCCGCAGCGGCTCGATGGGGACTCCGAGCTCACCGTAGAGCTTCGTCACCTCATAGATGGAGGCGTGGGCCACCAGCGGGAAGCCGCGGTTGGACAGGTACTTCATCGCCTCCTGGCTCTTGCCCAGCGGATAGGCCAGCAGCACCGGCACCGCACTGCGCTCCAGGTGACGGCGCACCCAGGACTCCACCTCCCCGAGCACCTCCTCGCGAGGCGGGAAGACGTAGCGCGGGTGCCCGAAGGTGGACTCGATGACGAGCGTGTCGCACTCGGCCACCTGGGCGGGCTCGGCGGTGAGCGAGGGCGCGAGGTTGATGTCTCCCGTGTAGACGATGCGCTTGCCGTCCTCGCGGATGACGCGCAGTTGGGCGCTGCCGAGGATGTGACCCGCGGGCAGCAGCTCCAGCATGAGCGGGCCCAGCTCGAAGGGGCGGCCGTAGGGCACGGGCAGCGGCGCGCTCACCTTGCCCAGCCGGTGCACCATGAAGCGCAGCGTGGCGGCGGTGGCGATGGTGCGCTCGTGCCGGGCGATGTGGTCCGCGTGCGCGTGGCTGACGAAGGACAGGGAGGACCTGCGGGTGGCGTCCAGGGACAGGGGGGTCCCGGTCAGGTGCAGTCCGTTCCTTCGCAGCTCGACGCTCATGGGAGCCGCCGGGTATAGCGTGTCCCAGCGGGCATGCACGTCTTCTCCCCCACCCGCCCGCCCGAGCGTCCGGCAGGCGGCGGGACGGGCGCCGGGGCTAGCTGGCGCGGCCCGGCTCGGCGGTCCTGTCCGAGCGCAGGCGCTCCCAGAGGTGTCCTCCCAGCTCGGCCACCAGCACGCCCAGCACGATGAGGCCACCGCCCACCCACTCGCGCACGCCGAGCTTCTCGTAGCCGAGCGCCACCGAGTACACCCCCGCGAAGACGGGCTCCATGGAGCAGATGAGCGCCACGCGCACGGCGGTGGTCCGCGCCTGCGCCCACGTCTGCACGCAGAGGGCAATCGCGCTGGCAATCACACCGCAGAAGGCCACCGCTCCGAGGAAGGCGGGTGTCCACGTCACGCGCGGCCCGACGAAGGGCAGGCAGAGTGTGGACAGCAGGGCCACGACCCAGAGCTGTACCGCCACCAGGGGCACCACGCCGGTCTTCGGCGCATAGCGCTCGGTGAGGAGCATGTGGACGGCGTAGGCCACCGCGCAGCCCAGTGTCAGCCAGTCGCCCGAGGACAGGCCCCACCTCGCACCGAGCTCCGCGCCCGTGAGGTAGCGCAGGCCCACCACCGCCAGCCCCACGCCCACCCACGAGGAGATACGCGGCGCCCGGCGGAAGAGCACCAGCCCCAGCACCGGGACGAACACCACGTACAGCCCGGTGAGGAAGGCCGAGCGCGAGGGCGTGGTGGAGACCAGTCCCACCGTCTGAAGGATGAAGCCGAGGAAGAGGAAGACGCCCAGCCACAGCCCTCGGCGCAGAATCTGGGGCTCGAGCATCTGGCGCCGGGCCACGGCCGTGAGCACCAGCGCGCCGAGCGAGAAGCGCAGCGCGAGGAAGGAGTATGGGTCCCCATCTCCGAGCGCGCCCTTCACCACCACGAAGGTGGTGCCCCAGAAGGCGGTCATGAGGGCCAGGGCCCCGTCCGCCTGGAGTCGCGCCCGGCCTTCCGGGTGGTGCGGCGTGCCAGCCGCCGAGGAGGAATTGCTGCTCACGGACGTCTCACGGGATGAAGAAGAAGGCGACACCGAGAATGGAGTAGACGCCCAACAGCATCACACCCTCGAGCCAGTTGGACTCACCGTCCAGGCCAATGAGCGTCACCGCGCCCACGCTGATGCCCAGGCCCAGCACCTCCATGTGGCTGAACTCCAGCGTCAGGTGCCGGCCCGGGCCCAGGAGCACCGAGACGAGCACCAGCACCGGGGCCACGAAGAGGGCGATCTGCTTGGAGGACTCGAAGGCGATGTTGAACGCCAGGTCCATCTTGTTCTTCAGCGACATGAGGATGGCCGTGGAGTGCTCGGCCGCGTTGCCCACGATGGCGATGATGATGACGCCCACGAAGGTGTGCGTGAATCCGAACGTCTGGATGGCGGGCTCGATGGCGTGCACGAGGAACTCGGCCACCACCACCACGCCCACCGTGGCGCCGAGCAGGACCAGGGTGGCCTTCTTCGTGCTCCAGAGCGGCAGCTCCTCCTCGACCTCGTGGCCCTGGTCATCCCCCGCGTAGAGGTGCGCGTGCGTCTTGAGCGCGAAGAGCAGCGAGAGCGCGTAGACGATGAGCAGGATGACCGCGATGGCCACCGACATGGGGAAGATGATGGGGTCGGCGGCCGCACCCCGGAACGCGTGGAAGAGGTCCGGGATGGTCATGGCGGTGAGCGCCAGGAACATCATCGACACGCCCGAGAGCGCGGCGGTGGTGTTGAACGTCTGCCGGGGGAACTTGAAGCCACCCGCGAGGATGGAGGCGCCGAGCACCAGCAGGAGGTTGCCGAGGATGGCGCCGGTGATGGAGGCCTTCACCACCTCCATCTGGCCCGAGCGCAGGGCAGCCAGGGCGATGATGAGCTCGGCGGCGTTGCCGAAGGAGGCGTTCATCAGCCCGCCCAGGCCGCTGCCCAGCTTGTGGGCGATGACCTCGGTGGCCTCCCCCATCAGCCGCGCCAGCGGAACGAGCGCCAGCGCACAGAGGATGAAGGTGGGTGTGCCTAGGTGCATGAAGTGCGCGGCGATCGCGGCCGGAAAGGCCACCACCAGCAGTCCCATGAAGACGCGATCCGCGGTCAGCCAGGAGCCCTGGCCTCCCGACTCCGGAGGCGTGCTGGGAGCTGGAGAAGAGACGGGCGGTGTCGCGGGCGCGGGCGTGCTCAAGGACATCCTCACGAAGGGGAAACGCCCCGTGCTTTTGACCTACCCTTCGGGCCGATGCAATGGGGCCGGGCCCTTCTCGAGGGGGAGCACCCACCCCTTCCCGGCCGCACCAGGGGCCTCCTCGCGGAAGCCTCGCGCACGGAAGAGACGTAACAAGCGTGTGTCGCCCGAGGGAAGCTCCGCGCGCAGCTCCACCTGGCCCCGGGCGCTTGCCTCCCTGGCCAGCTCCCGCAGGAGCGCCCCGCCCACGCCGAGCCGCTGGGCCACGGGAGCCACCACCAGCCACCGCACCCGAGCGCTCCCCTCGGCTCCGCCGTCAGCGAAAGCGAATCCCCGGAGCCGCCCCACCGGGTCGAACACTCCCACTGCCCACCCCGTGCCTCCGGCCAGTCCCGGCCCCAATTCCCCCGCGGCCCGAGGCAGGTGGTGTCCCGCGAAGACGAGCAGGGCCTCCTCCTCCCCACGGAGAAGGGGGCGCACGGTCAGGGCACCGAGCCACCGGGCCCTCCCAGGCCTCGTCCACGAGGACGTTCCCCATGCCCGGGCCAGACGCCGGGCGCCTCGGAGCGCGGGGCTCCGGAAGGCCGTGCTCCCCAGGCGCTGCACGGCGCGGAGCAGTGGACGCGCGAGCTCGGGGACGGGCAGCACCAGCCCCCGGGTCCGGATGCGGACGACACGGCCCAACAGCTCGGCGGACGGGTCCTCGCGTCCCAGGAGCGAGGCGGTACGCACCGGAGCCGCCCCCGTGACGAGGTGTGCGGTCAGCCCTCCATCCGCCCGGAGCAGCACGGCCAGGTCTCCCGGTGCCACGGCCTCCGCTCCACACCGGAGCACCTGGACGGCATCGCCACTGCGCAGCAGGGGCCACATGCTCCGGCCCAGCCCTCGCACCCAGAGCGTCCCTCCCTCTGGCAGGTGGCGCAGCAGCTCCGCCACGGACGAGGAGGCGCTCATGCGCCACTCACGAAGTCACGCGCGAAGGTGCCCGCGTCCGGGGACTTGCGGCAGGTGAAGCGATGCAGGCCCACGCGTCCGGTCTGCACCACCGCCCGAGCCGTCAGCTCCGGGAGCGACACCGTTCCCGGAAGCGGCCGATAGGCCTGCTGGAGCAGCAGACGCACCGCCTCGGGGGCATCCACGGGGCTCACCGACTCGGCCGGGCCCTTCACCACCCAGACGAGGCGCGCCAGCCGGGCCGCCTCGCACGCGGGCACCAAGTCTGGGTCCGAGCGGAAGGGACTCCCATGCACCAGGCCGGAGGGGAGCAACGCCACCGTCTCGTCCGAGAGCAACGCGCCTCCGGCCGCCACCGCCGAGCGTGCCAGCGTGGACTTGCCGGCTCCGCTCGGTCCCACGATGACCAGGGCCTTCCCGGAGAATGCCACGGCCGCGGCGTGCAGCAGCACGCCTCCCTGCCTCAACACGCTCACCAACACCGCGGCCCGAAGCGCCGCCTCCGCCGCGAATGGGTCCGGAGGAATGTGGGCCACCACCCGCTCCGCTTCCACCTCGATAGAGCCCCACCCGGGCCGCTGCGCATCCAGGGGTGAGCCCCGAGCGAGTGCCTCGGGGGAAACAGGGCAGACAGTCAGCTCGAGCCGGGGCCCGGCGGACTGCCCGGAGGGTTGGAGATGGGACCAGGAGCACCGCTGGGCGAGCAGGGGAACGAGCCTGTCATCCACCTCGATGACGCCCTCCCCCGCCCGAAGCTTCATTCGAAGGGATCCGGCGCCTTGAAGTCGCAGTTGGGCTCACACTCCTGGCCCTTCGAGGCGAAGAGATTGGCCACGAGAATCTTCTCCGAACGGATCGCCGGAGGCCGATAGGGCCGCTTGCGCTTCCTGCTCTCGTTGGTCATCGCCATCCCTCTTCAATACCAGATCTGAACCCGGGCGCCCCGGGAGTCGAGGTTGTCTCCCGCCACGATGTCCGATCGGCCATCCCCATTGAAGTCGCCCGTGGCCACGCTCACCCCCAGCGCGCCGGCACTGGAGGAGGTGAGACGGCCCTGGGTCAACCCTCCGAGCGAACGCTCGAACTCCGAGCCCGGCGTCGCCTGG
The DNA here is from genome assembly GCF_003044305.1 of Vitiosangium sp. GDMCC 1.1324. Taxonomy (GTDB): domain Bacteria; phylum Myxococcota; class Myxococcia; order Myxococcales; family Myxococcaceae; genus Archangium. Next base: position 380,657 of record NZ_PZOX01000003.1, read on the forward strand.
TTGTAGAGCACCCACACCGAGCCACCCGACAGGATGTTCGTCCCGGCCACGATGTCGAGCCGCCCGTCGCCATTGATATCGGCGCAGGCCAGCCCGTTGCCGAAGTTGTTGGCACCCAGGATGCTCAGCGTCGCGGCGGGTGGATAGCCGACCGGCCCGCCATCCGCGTACACCAGGAGGCGGTTCTGGAAGGGGTAGCTGACCACCAGGTCGCGCCCCGGTCCCCCCACCAGGTTCACGTTGGCGCATGCCTCGGTGCCGAAGCCGTCGAACCGGGTATCCGTCCCCGCCGTCTGGGAGAGGACCTGGAGGGCCGAGCTGGCCGGGATGGTGGCGGTGGCGTCATTCACCGCCTTGCCCGAGAAGAGATAGAAGCGGTTGAGCAGCTCGCGCGAGCCCGGCAGCGCGAAGTCCCCGAACCCATCGCCCGTGATGTCCCCCAGGCCGACAATCCCGCGCTGACGACCGAAGGAGTTGATGGCACCGGAGGTCGGTGGGGTCTCACCGGTGAAGATCCGATCCGCCTTGGTCGCGGGGATGTAGCAGGACACGCTGGCCACCGTGCAGGGCGCGGTCCCCGAGCTGGCATCGACCCGCAGGGTGTCCCAGTCGGCCCGGCTCCGCCCGTAGAAGAGGTACACCCGGCCGTAGCCGCTGTTCTCGTAGGAGGCGCTGAGGACCACCTCCCCGAGCCCATCGCCGTTGATGTCTCCGATGATGCGCGCCGCGACCCCGAGCCGTCCGGCGGCGACCGTGCCGCGGAACTCGAGAGGGGTCGTGTCCACGCCCTTCGTCCCGTCCCGGCCGAAGTAGAGGAAGGCCCGGCCGAGGTTGCTGGACCAACCGGACGCGCCGACGATCAGGTCCGCTTTGCCCTCGCCGGCCGCATCCCCAACGTTGCCGATGCCCAGGTCGATGCCGAAATACTGCACGCTGGTGTCCGGCGGCAGCAGCGTCTGCGTCGGCGTGGGCGCGCCTCCTCCCGCCGGGAAGAGATCCGTTCCCGAGTACACGTAGACCGCGCCCCGGTTGGAGCCCTGGTCGAAGCTGGCGACCGCCAAGTCATCCCCCGGCGAGCCGTCCAGATTGCCGGCGGCCACGAGGAAGCCGAAACGGCTGCCGCTCTCCGGGTTGAGGACCTCCTTGGTGCGCAGGAAGTTGTCCACCGTCACGGGCGCGGCGATGCGGCTGTAGTTGCCCACCTCGTCGCGAGCACGCAGTTGGAGGGAGTAGGACGCCAGCGGCGGCAGCGGCGTGAGTGTGAATGTCGTCGGGGTCACGGGCAGGAGCGTGGTGCTGGCCTGCTTCACCTTGGTGCTGTTGAAGAAGAGCGCATCGGTCGTGATGCCACCCGCCTGAGCGGTGAGCGTCGTCCAGCGCAGGTCATATCCGGCGGGCTCTCCGGAGGCCGCGCTCGTCCCGTCATCCTTCACGGCGCTCCAGTTGACCAACACCGATGCCGTGCGCTCAGCCCCCGCCATGACACTGGCCGACACCGACGGGGCCGCCGGAGGCTGGACGTCCACGGTGACGGCGGCGATCCGGCGCGTCTCGTTGCCCGCGGCATCGCTCGCCACGATGACCAGGGAGCCGGTCGTGCCATGCGGCAGGGTGATGGGCAGATCGAGCGACTTGTCGTCCGCGTCGAGCACCACCTCCGGCTTCACCAGATCCACGCCGTTGTAGAGGACGCGCACCTTGCCGTTGTTCCCCCCGGCCACCCGGAAGGCGAGCTTCGCCTCGGCATCACCGTCCGGGGTGAGGTCGGCGATGTAGTTGGAAGGCACGGGGGTGCGGAAGAAGGCCTCGTTCGAATCGGCCACGTAGAAGAGCGTCGTCGCGGCCGGCACCACGTTCGAGACGACGGGTGCGGTGATGTCGACGGAGATGTTGGCGGTGACGGAGGTGGGGGTTGAACCGTCGTCCATCTCGAGGCGCAGCGAGGTCGTCGCCGCATCCGGGAGCGTGACGTCGAAGCCGAAGACACCGGTCGCCGCATCCGCCGTGGTGGTGGCCTCGGGCGACGAGGCCGAGTCGCGGAACAAGCGGACCTGACGCCCCTTGCAGACGCCCGTCACGCCTTCGATGTGGTACTGCAGGCCCGGCACCGTCGGCTGCAGGTCATCCTTCTGGGCCAGGGTGACCGAGGTCCCCGAGGGCCGGGTGAAACGCTGGTCGCACCCCACGAAGGTGACGTTGATGTCCTCCACGATGACGACGGTGGTGTTGCCCACCACGTCGCTCACCTCGAAGCGGAGGTCCTGCCGGCCGAACAACAGGTTCGTGGTCAAGGACACCATCCCATCACCGCCCACGGTGGGAGTACCGAGCTGTGAGGGCGAGCTCCCGTCCTTGGGAATGCTGGAGATGCTGACCGTCCGCCCCTCCGCGCCGGTGACCTGGGCGCGCAGCGTGACAATGGACGAGTCCAGTTGCGACCCCGCCGCCGGAGTCGGAGCCACGGGCACCAGCACGGGCGGCTCGAAGTCCACCGTCGCGGTCCGCGTGACGGTCGTCTGGTTCCCCGCCTCGTCCGTGGCCTGGATGCGGAACGTGTAGGTCGTGGCGCCAGAGGTGGGGACCGTGAACAGCTCGGAGATCTTCAGCGCGGAGGGAGTGCTCTTCCGGGTCTCGTTCAGCGGCGTGACATTCACCTCCACGCCCTCGGAGCCCACGTCCGCGCTCGTCCGGGCGGAGAGGCGGACCTGGTAGCCCGCGGTGGAGGAGTCCGCGTCATCGGCGGGACCGAACACCGTCTTGTCGGCGGGCGTGACATCCTCGAGAAGAGGTGCGAGCCGATCCAACCGGAACTGCGCGAACGCCTCGAGGTTGAGCGGATCCAGCGGCGAGGGAGCGACCGTCTTGTTGGCATTACCGGCGGTGTCGGTGACGAGCGCCACCAGCGAGTAGCTCGCCTCCACCGGGTTGGGCAGACCGGTGAGCGACACATGGGCGATGCCCCCGGACACATCCGCCTGGCCGAAGAGCGTCACGCCACTGACGTCGCGCACCTGCACCTTGCGCCCGTTCTCCACTCCGGAGACGTAGACGGTGAGAGTCGGAGGAATGCCCGGGGACAGCTCAGCCAGGTTCACCTGCCCGTCATGGTCGAGGTCCTGGTCGACGACGATGCTGGTGACCCGGGGGCGTGCCGAATCCACCAACAGCGAGACCGGCGGGGTGTCCGTGAAGCTCGCGTCGTCCAGCACGGCCTTGAGGGAGTACTCGCCGTCCGGGTAGGTGAAGTTCGCCACGAAGGAGGGCACGTCGGTAGCGAGCGTGTAGAAGCCCGAGCCATCCCGGCAGGGCGTCGCCGCCGGTACCAGGGGGATGCTCGAGCAGATGTCCACGCGGCCCCCGGCGGCGGCTCCAGCGAGCGAGTACTGCAGGGGAGACTGGATGCCGGGCTGCTCGGCGTTGCGATCCGAGGCCAGGTTGAAGCTGGTCGACTTCGAGGGCATGAGCAGCGTCAGGGTACGCACGGCGGTGTCCACGTTGAGCAACTCCGTGGCACAGGCCGCCACGCCGGTGGCGCCGACGAGGGTGGCGCGCAGGGCGTTGGCGCCCTCGTTGAGCTCCACACCGGCGAAGACCTTCTCCTGGGCGGAGTCCGAGGCCTCGACCGGCAGCGAGCCCAGCGCGCGCGTGCCCAGGAAGAGCTTGAGCACGCCGGAGCTCCCCGCGGACACCGACACCCGCACGTCCACCGTCAGCCCCCCACCGGTCCGCACGGTCCCGTCCGCCGAGCCCAGGGTCCTGCCAGCGGCCGGCGCGACGATGGCCAGGTGGGCGCCCGTGAGGCCGATCGTGAGCGCCTTCTCCTTCACCGTGCTGTTGCCAGCCGCATCCGTGACCTTGACGGACAGCGTGCACGTGCCCGTCCGTGGCACCGTCACCTCGCGCAGCACGGCCAGTCCGGAGGCATCGGCCGCCCCGCTGATGTTGTTGCTCGGGTCGCAGCCCGTGAGTGCCACCGTGGCGAAGGGCTCGGTGCGGGCCGTCACGATGACCTGCGTGCCCGGAAGCGCGGAGGTGTCACGCGTCTGCGGACCCAGCACGCCGCTCGCGTCGTCATCGCTGGAGACGGACACCAGTACCTCGGGGCTCACCGTGTCCCGCGTCACGGTGAGCGCCTGGCTCACCCCGAGCGAGCCACAATCGGCCACGATCTGATAGGCGCCCTCCGAGGAAAGCGCGGCCTCCACCTGCGAGATGCCGCCCGAAACGCTCCCCGTCGCACTCGTCTCCACCCCGGACGCATCGCGCAGACGGACCGTCACCGGACCCGTGGCCGTTTCCACTCGCACGGGCAGAGACGACCCCGCGAGCGTCGCACCCGGCAGGGGCGAGACGATCCGGCAGGACACGCGCCCGGTGCCCACCTTCACCGTCGCGGACTTGCAGGTGGCGGGCAGCGCGGGATTGCGCACGCAGGCCTGCACGGCGTTGTTGCCCTCGGCGAGCGACACGCGGATGGCCGCCGTACGGCCACCGCCATCGGCCGCCGTGGTGGCCACGCGCACCGGCGTGCCGAGCGCACTGGTGACGGCCGTGGAGAACTCGATGAACGTCGCCGGGTCGCTCGCGTTCGTCGTCGCCGAGACGTCCACCTGGATGCCATTGGAAGGATCGCCGTCGGCGTCCGTGACCACGGTGTCCGTTGGCGCGGAGAGCGTGAGCGCGTAGGGCGTGGGCGCCACCTCCACCTCGAAGGGCCGCTCCACCGGATTGCCGCCGGAGTCCGTCACCCGCAGCGTGTAGGGGAAGCGACCTCCGCCAGGCACGCCCACCTCCGGGAAGGAGACGACGCCGCCGGACACCGTCGCGGTCAACGGCGTCTGGCCCTCGCGCGACAGGGTGGCCACCGTGCCGTCCTCGCAGCAGCCCACCACGGCCTCCACCTTGAAGGTTGCCGAGGACACGGGCGCCACGGGCGCGGACAGCTCCACGCGCGGTGCCACCGAGTCCAGGGTGAAGCTGCGCTTGGAGCTCGCCACGTCCTGGGTGCCGTAGTGCACCACCGCGTAGCACTCGGCCACCTGCGCCTCGCACGCGGCCTCGGTGAGCGTCACCGGCACCTCGGTGGTGCCGCCCGGGGCCACCGTGAAGTCCGCCGTCGGGATGCCGCAGGCGTTGCCGCAGTACAGCGTGCCCGCCCGGCCCGCCAGCCCGCTCGTCCTCAGCTTGAAGCGCACCTGGTAGCCCGGCGTGGCCGGCTCCACGTCATCCGCTTCGCGCAGCACCTGGCCCTCGGCGGGGCCGAGGATATCCACGCTCCACGACTCCCCGCCCACCGTCACGCTCTGGTTGTGCGTGGCCGTGCGCTTGGAGCCCGCCTCCTCCACCGTCACCCGGAGCACGTTGGTGCGCCCTGGCAGCGTCACCGCGGGGAAGCGAACCCGCGCACCGTCGAGGACCGCCGCCGGCCCCTCGCGCCACGACGGCTCACCCGGCAGCTGCACCTCCAGCTTCGCCTTCGCCAGCGTCACCGTCCGCCCGGCCGAGTCCACCGCCAACGCCACCACGTCGTACTGGAAGCCCTCGGCCGCCGGGTCCACGTCGTCGCCCTGGGCCAGGCGCTGGCCGTCCACCGGCTGCTCGAAGCCCACCGCCAGCTCGGACTCCACCGGCGGCTTGCCGCACGTGCACCCCGCGACCCACAGCGCGCACATCGCCAGAAGCCACTGCCATCCCGCTCGATGCATGACAGCCTCTCCGTACCTCTCGGGCCCCCCCCACTCGAGAGACCCACTTGCTGGCTTCCGGCCCTACCGGACCTCACGGTCCGAGCACCAGCACCTTCTTTCGAACCAGGAGCCTCACGAAGGCGACCGTGTCCTGCCGGCACACCTCGGGCTCCACCTCGAACTCCTCGCACAGCGCGGCCACGATGTCGCCCAATGTCCGACGCCCGTCCACCAACTCGAGGATGCGCTCGGCCACCTCGGACACCTCGCCGCCCGCGTCCTCGAACGTGTGCAGGGTGTCATCGGGGCTCACCGCCAACAGCCGGTCCCCGACCCTCTGCAGACCCACGTCCGGGGGCAGGCGAGGCACCGCGTCCATCACGTCACCCATGCGCCCCGTGTCCTTCTCCCCGTCGCAATGTCCGGATGCTACCCGGAGCCCCTTGCCCATGGCCAATAACAGCGCCTGCCTGCTGGCCCTGTTGTCGACCACCCGAGAACCGTTATGACGAGGGGCGCACACCCGCGTGACGGGAGGACTCGAAAAATCCATGAACACGATGACAGAGGGCCACCTGGCGCCTCAGCAGAGCTGGTGGAGCCGCAACTGGAAGTGGGTGGTGCCCAGCGGATGCCTGGGGCTGCTGCTGTCCTGCGGCTGCTTCACGGCCCTCATCTTCGGCGTCACCTGGCAGGCCCTGCGAGGCACGGGCGTCTTCGTCGACGCGGTGGCCCAGGCCAAGCAGTCGCCCGAGGTGCAACAGGCGCTCGGCGAGCCCATCGAGGCGGGCCTGATGCTCCAGGGCTCCATCCAGACCCACAATGACCAGGGCTCGGCCAACTTCTCCGTGCCCCTCAAGGGAGCCAAGACCGACGGCACCCTGTACGTGGAGGCCTACAAGAACGCGGACACGTGGAAGTACACCACGCTGAAGGTGGAGGTCCCCGGGCGTCCGACCATCGACCTGCTCGGAGGAGAACCCGAGCCACCTCCCGACACCGTCCCCTTCCCCGACTCACTCCCGGACGTGGAGCCGCTGCCCGGAGAAGAGGAGGAACCGGGCGAGCCCGCCGAGCCCGAGCCCGAGGAGCCCCACCAGGAGCAGCGGGCCCCCGAGCGGAAGAAGGAAGACATCCAGCTCTGAGCCCCGCAACGCCGAAGGGGCGGCACGGGGAGCACCCCGCCACCGCCCCTCCTGGACTCGAGGGCCCGGAGTACACCGGGCCCCACTTCGGAGTGACTAGCCCTTGGCCTTGTGGATGGCCTCGCGCAGCGCGGGCAGCACCTTGAAGAGGTCGTCCACGAGCCCGTAGTCCGCCACCTGGAAGATGGGGGCCTCGGGGTCCTTGTTGATGGCGACGATCGTCTTGGAGCTCTTCATGCCCGCGAGGTGCTGGATGGCCCCGCTGATGCCCGCGGCGATGTAGAGCTGCGGCGCCACGACCTTGCCCGTCTGACCGACCTGCAAGTCATTGGGCACCCAGCCGGCGTCGCACACCGCGCGGGAGGCGCCCACCGCGGCACCCAGCTCGTCGGCCAGGGCCTCGATCTCCTTGAAGTCGCCCTTGGTGCCACGGCCACCGGAGACGACCACGCGCGCCTCGGTGAGCTCGGGACGGGCGCTCTTCACTTCCTTGAAGTCCACGAACTTCGTCTTGCCCGTCTCCACCTTGGGGGAGAAGGCCTTCACCTCGGCGGCGCCCTGGCCGGCCTGGGCGGCGGCGAACTCGGTGGCGCGCAGGGTGAACACCTTCACCGGGGTGGTGAGCTTCACCTCGGCGAAGACGTTGCCGGCCCACATGGGACGGCTGAAGGTGACGTCAGCGCCACTGCCGTTGAAAGCCATGACGTCGGTGGCCATGGCGGCCTGCAGACGGGCGGCCACGCGGGGCAGCAGATCCTTGCCCTGGGCGGTGGACGCCATGCCCACGTAGTTGGCACCAATGGACTTCGCCAGCTCGGCGATGGCCGGGGCGTACGTCTCGGCCAGGTAGTGCTCGAACTCGGGGGCCGCGGCGGTGTGCACCACCTTGGCACCCAGGCCCTTGAGCTCCTCGGTCACCTTGGAAGGGTCCTTCGAGAGCAGCACCGTGTGCAGCTCCGCGCCCGCCTTGTCGGCGAGCTGCTTGCCCGCGGTGAGGGCATTGAGGGTGGCCTTGCGCAGGTTCCCGTCCGGCTGCTGCTCCGCAACGATGAGAACGATCGGCATGTTCAGCTCCAATCTCGGAAGAAGAGGGGGGAAGAGGCCCCGTCAGACGACCTTGGCCTCGTTGCGCAGCTTGTCCACCAGCGTCGCCACGTCCGGCACCTTGATGCCCGCCTTGCGCGGCGGCGGCGAGGCCATCTTGAGCACCTGCACCTTCGGGGTGACGTCCACGCCCAGCTTGGCCGGCGTCAGCTCCTCGATGGGCTTGCTCTTGGCCTTCATGATGCCGGGGAGGCTCGCGTAGCGCGGCAGGTTCAGGCGCAGGTCCGTGGTGACCACCGCCGGCAGCGCGCACTCGAGCGTGGCCAGGCCGTTGTCCACCTCGCGCACCACGCGCACGCTCTTGCCGTCCGCGCCCACCGCCAGCGCCGGCACCTTGTTCTTCTCCTGCTCGCTCTCCAGCGACTCCACCTTGGAGGCGAACGTGGCCTGACCCCAGCCCAGGAACTCGGCCAGGTACTGGCCCACCTGGTTCTGGTCGTCGTCGATGGCCTGCTTGCCCAGGATGACGAGGTCCGGCTTCTCCTTCTCCGCCACCTTCTGGAGCAGCCCGGCCACGCCGATCTGATCCAACGCGCCCGTGTGGTTCACCCACACCGCGCGGTTGGCGCCCATGGCCAGCGCGTGCCGCAGCTGCTCCTGGACCTCCTTGCCACCGATGGAGACCACCACCACCTCGCCGCCATGCTTGGCCACGAGGCGCAGGCCTTCTTCCACACCGATTTCATCGAAGGGGTTGATCTTGTACTTGAGCCCCTCCTGAACGATGCCCGAGCCGTCCGGCTTTACCTTGATCTTGGACTCGGGGTCTTCCACGCGCTTGGCGGTGACGAGGATCTTCACGGTCGTCCTTCTCCTTAGAGCGGGTACTCCCAGAAATGGCGGAGCGGGCGCATTCTCATGACGCAGCGCGCCGCGTCGCAGGGCGTTGATTTACGCATCAACGCCCTGCTCCGGCAACCGGGAAGCGCTAGGAGCGGACAGTTTTTCTTGTCTACTTGAACAGCTCGCGAGCGATCACCAGGCGCTGCACCTGGCTGGTGCCCTCGTAGATTTGGATCAGCTTGGCGTCGCGCATGAGCTTCTCCACCGGGTACTCCTTGATGTAGCCGTAGCCGCCGTAGACCTGGACGGCGTCGGTGGCGACCTTCATGGCCATGTCGGCGGAGAAGCACTTGGCGTAGGAGGACAGCAGGGTGTTCTTCTGGCCCTCATCCAGCAGCCATGCGCTCTGGTGGCACAGCAGGCGCGCGGCCTGGATGTTCATGGCCATGTCCGCGAGGATGAACTGGATGCCCTGGTGCTCACGGATGGGCTTGCCGAACGTCTTGCGCTGGGCGGAGTACTCCAGGGAGTGCTCGAGCGCGGCGCGGGCGATGCCCACCGAGAGGATGGCAGTGATGGGGCGGCTGTTGTCCAGCGTCTCCATGGCGATGCGCCAGCCCTCGCCCTCCTCGCCGATGCGGTTGGCCACGGGGACGCGCACGTCCTCGAAGGTGAGCGCCACGGTGTCGCTGGCGCGCTGGCCCATCTTGTTCTCGTGCTTGCCCACGGTGAGGCCCTTGGGACGGCCCTCCACCACGAAGCACGTAATCCCCTTGTGCTTCTTCGCCTTGTCCACGGTGGCGAACACCGTGTACTGGTCCGCGTGGCCACCGTTGGTGATGAAGCACTTGGCGCCGTTGAGCACGTAGTGGTCACCGTCGCGCACCGCGCTGGTGCTCATGCCGGCCACGTCCGAGCCCGCCTCCGGCTCGGTGAGACAGAAGGAGGCGAGCTTGAACTTCTCCGTGAAGGGAGTGAGCAGGCGCTTCTTCTGCTCCTCGCTGGCCCCCAGGATGATCGGCAGGTTGGCCAGATCATTGGCGGTGATGGAGGTGGCCATGCCCGCACAGCCCCAGGCCAGCTCCTCGTAGGCCAGGAGCTGCTCCAGGTGCGTCACGCCCACCCCGCCGTATTCCGCCGGGATGGCCATGTTCAGCAGGCCGTTCTCCCAGGAGGAGGCGATGATCTCCCGGGGAAATTCTGCGGTCTCGTCGTAATGGGCCGCCTTGGGGCGGATGACCTCACGAGAGAACTTGCGAGCCATCTCCTGAAGGGCGCGCTGGGCTTCGGTGAGTTGGAAATCCATGGGTCCTCGCTGGATGTGGGAGAGGGCACGGCGTGCCCTCGATTCCTGAATCAACGAATACCCTGGACGCGAAGATTGCGCCAGCGCGCCCCCCAAGGGCTACGGCTTGGAGGCCTTGGGCACCTTCTCCCAGTCGGCCAGGAACTTCTTGATGCCGGCGTCGGTCAAAGGGTGGTTGGCCAGCTGGGTGATGACGCTGTAGGGCAGCGTGGCCACGTCCGCGCCCATGCGCGCCGCCTGCAGCACGTGCACCGGGTTGCGCACGCTCGCCACCAGCACCTGCGTGGTGAAGTCGTAGTTCTGGTAGATCTCGATGATGTGGGCGATGAGCTCCATGCCGTCCTGGGAGATGTCGTCCAGGCGGCCCACGAACGGCGAGATGTACGTGGCGCCCGCCTTGGCGGCCAGCAGCGCCTGGTTGGCGGAGAAGCACAGCGTCACGTTGGTGCGGATGCCCTCGGCGGTGAGCGCCTTGACGGCCTTCATGCCCTCCACGCCCATGGGAATCTTCACCACCACGTTGTCGTGAATCTTCGCCAGCCCCTTGCCCTCCTTGATGAGCTCGGGAGCCTCCAGCGAGACGCACTCGGCGCTCACGGGGCCATCCACGATGGAGCAGATCTCCCGGATGGTCTCCTCGAGGCCTCGGCCTACCTTGGCCAGCAGCGACGGGTTGGTGGTAACTCCATCCAGCACGCCCATCGCGTGGGCCTTGCGGATCTCCTCGACGTCGGCGGTGTCGATGAAGAACTTCATTTCGTCCCCTTCCAGGTACAGGTCAGGCCCTCGAGCCTAGTTGAAATCCCGCGGTCGCAGGGGATGCGCTCCAGTCTGCCCGCCGGGCGAGGAGGCGCGTAGCCGATGCCCCCCGGTGCGTCAAGCTGGCAGGCCCGGCCAGCCCGGAGGTACAAGGGCGCCCCATGGCCCGAGCCACCCGAAGCACCGCCCGCAAGCCCCGCCTCCGCGCCATCCCCGGACATGCCACCGCCGCCCCCGTCCCCTCCCAGGACGAGCGGGAGGCCACGCTCGCCTACGCGCGCAGCGTGCTCGAGGCCGAGGCCCACGCCATCCTCGGGCTGACCGGGCGGCTGGGCGACTCCTTCCTGCGAGCACTCGAGCTGGTGCGCGACTGCGCGGGCCAGACGGTCGTCACGGGCATGGGCAAGGCGGGTCTGATCGGACAGAAGCTGTCCTCCACGCTGGCCTCCACCGGCATCCGCTCCGTCTTCCTCCACCCCGCCGAGGCCGTGCATGGAGACCTCGGCCGCGTGGGCCGGGGCGACGTCATCCTCGCGCTGTCCAACAGCGGCGCCTCCGAGGAGCTGGTGCGGCTACTGCCCTCCTTCAAGCGGCTGGGCGCCCCCGTCGTCGCCATCACCGGAGACGCGGAGAGCCCGCTGGCGCGTGGCGCGGACGTGGTGCTGGACATCGGCCGGATCGAAGAGGCGTGTCCCATGGGCATGGTGCCCACCGCATCCACCGCGGCCCTGCACGCGATTGGCGATGCGCTCGCCATGGCGGTGCTGCGCGCCCGGCCCTTCGGCTCGGCCGAGTACGCACTGCTGCATCCCGGCGGGAAGATCGGCCGCTCCGTCATGCGCGTCTTCGATCTGATGCGCTCGGGCAACGCCAACCCCGTCGTCCGAGACACCGCGAAGCTCTCCGAGGCAGTCGTCGTGATGACCAACACCCCGGGCCGGCCCGGCGCCACCAACGTCGTCGACCGGCAGGGACGGCTCGTGGGCATCTTCACGGATGGTGATTTGCGCCGGCTCGTCGAGCGCGGGGAGACCAACTTCGACCGGCCCATCCGCGAGGTGATGGGCAAGCGGCCCCGGTGCGTGGGCCCCGAGGTGCTGGTGCTCGAGGCCACCAAGCTCATGCGCGAGTTCCGCGTGGACCAGTTGCCTGTGGTGGACGCCGAGGGCAAGGCCGTGGGCCTGCTCGATGTGCAGGACCTGCTCGCCGCACGGTACTTCTGAGGGACGGCTCCGCCGCCGTCTTGGAACCTCACGGCGGCGGAGACTTCGCGCCTCCGGCTACGCGAAGACGTCGGCGAGGTAGCGGCCCTGGGTCTCCAGCTCGCGCACCCAGGCGGTGGCCTGCTCCGCCGTGCACCCGGTTCGCTCCTGGTGGATGCGGGCCACGGTCTCACGCACCGCGGGCGCCATGTAGCGGCCATCTCCGCAGACGTAGAGGCGCGCTCCCGCGTCGAGCATCTCGCCCACCCGCTCCCGCTCCTCCCACAGCCGGTGCTGCACGAACTTCACCCCGTCGCGCTCCTGCCGGAAGAAAGCCGGATACACCTCCACCACGCCCTGCTTCTGCCAGGCCTCGAGCTCCTCGCGGTAGAGGAAGTCCACGTCCGGGTGGTCGCACCCGAAGAACAGCTGCGCCTTGCCGAGCTGTGTGCCCCGCTCGGCCAGCCGCGCCCGCTCCTGGATGAACCCGCGGAACGGCGCGAGCCCCGTGCCCGCGCCAATCATCACCACGGGGACGCTGGGGTCCTCGGGAGGCCGGAACGGGGAGTGCGGCTCGCGGAGCACGGCCTGCAGCCGCGTGCCCGGCTGCACCCGCGTGAGGAAGCTCGAGCACGTGCCCTTGTAACGGCCTCGCCCCGACCAGGCCGGCGCATCGACCACCGCCACCGTCAGCGTGCACCGCTCCTTCGCCTCGAGCGGCGAGGACGAGATGGAGTAGCGGCGCGGCTTCATCGGAGGCATCAACTCCAGGAACACCCCGAACGGCAGCTCGCACGCTTGGAACTCCTCGAGCAGATCCAGCACGCTGACGCGCTTCTCGAGCACCTGCGTGCGGTACGCCTCCGGCTCCGCGCCTCCCTCGCCCGCGAGCGCGAGCAGCCGTTTCTTCTCGGGCGGGCACGCGGTGTACTTCGCCAGGAGCTGGAGGTCTCTCCGCGTGGCGGGCGCCGACAGCTCGACGTAGCGGCCGAGCAGCACCCGCACCGTCACGGGCTTGTCGAACGGGAGCGTGCTCGGCTCCTCACGGGTGCGCCGGATGAGCACCGTCTCGTCCGGGCTCAGGTTGAAGCGCCTCGCCGCCCGCTCCACCTGCTCGGGCGCGTTCTCCGGGAGCACCGCCAGGTGGTCTCCCGTCCGGTACGACACCCCGTCCGGCAGCCGCACCTCGATGTGGCGCTTCGAGCGGCCGAACGGTGACGTCATGTCCACGAGCTCGCGGTTGGCCACCACCTCCACCGGCACCACGCCGTGAGCGGCCTCCAGCGGATCCGCCGCCTGGTCCAGCCGCTCCACCTCGTAGCGAGGCGCCTGGTTCGCCTCCGCGGACTCCACCCCGAAGGCCTCGCCGAGCGTGGGCCACACGCCCTGGTACCAGCCGTCGAAGTCCCCGAAGAAGTCGGCGCGCGCATCCGCCTCGCCCCGAGCAAGCATCCGCTGCGCACCGGCGGCGGCCAGCCGCTCGTCCACGCGCTTCGGCACGGCCTGGAAGGTCGCCGCCCAGTCCCGGTTGCCGCAGCCGAACACAGCGTAGCGCACCCCAGCGAGCGCTCCGGGCTGGAGTTCCTCCAACCACCGGCAGAACGCCTTCGCGTTGTCCGGAGGGTGGCCGTTGTACGAGGCGGTCACGATGACGACGGCTCCCTCGCGCGGCAGGCGCCCGGCGTAGGCGTCCATCGTCCCGAGCGTGGGCACGTAGCCCTGCGCCGCCGCGTCACTCGCGATGCGCTGGGCGAAGGCCTCCGACGAGCCCGAGTTCGAGCCGTACAGCACGAGCAGCGGCGTGCCGTGCTGGGCCACGGGTCCGGACGTCCACTTCGGCTTCGCCGGAGCCACCGCCTCGGGGGCCGGCCGCAGGTCCACCACCGGCCGCTCGGCATCCCCGCGTGGACGCACGCGCATCCGGAAGCCCTCCGGCTTGAGCGTCAGCGTCTCCTTGATGTGGAGCTGGTAGCGGGTGTGATCGACGAGCTGGAAGCGCTGCAGGAGCATGCCGAGCACCAGCAACGCCTCCTGCATGGCGAACGGGCGGCCGATGCATGCACGCTGCCCGTTGCCAAAGGGCTTCCACGCATTGGGCGAACGCGCCGCGACAGCCTCGGGGCTGAAGCGCTCCGGGTCGAAGCGCTCCGGGTCCGTCCACACCTCCGGGTCGCGATGCAGCATCGGCGTGAGGACCATGACCGACTCGCCCTTGTGCACCGGCCACGTGCCGCCAATGACCGTGTCCTCCCGCGCGTGCAGCCCGAAGGCGGGCGCCGTGGGCCACAGACGCAGCGACTCGCGCAGCACCTGGTCCAGGTAGTTGAGCTTGCTCACCATCTCGAACGTGGGGCGCCGGGACAGGTCCCTGCCGAGCACCCGGTCCACCTCCGCGGTGGCGCGGGCGAGCACCTCCGGGTGGCGCAGGAGCTGGTAGAGCGTGAAGGACAGCAGGCCGCTCGTCGTCTCGTGGCCCGCGATGAGGAAGGTCACCACCTGGTTGCGGATGTTGCGGTCGTCGAGCCCCTGGCCGCTCGTCGGATCCACGCCCTGGAGCATGAGGCTCAGCAAGTCCTTGCGCGTGGCGGCATCCCCGTTGTGGCGCCGCTCGCGGATGACCTCGTCGACCACCTGGTGCATGTACGCGATGTCGCGCTGGTACTGCTGCTGCGTCATCAGCATCAGCCGCGTCTGCAGGGGCAGGCGCCGCGTGCGCTCACCCGCCTCGGCGAGGCTGCGCACCATGGCGTCCACGAACGGGTGCATCTCCCGCTGGTAGAAGCTGTTGAAGCGGTACCCGAACCCGCACAGCGCGATGGTGTCGAGCGTCAACCGCGTCATGTTGTCGGTGACGTCGAGCTCCGCGTCGGGCCCGAGCCGCTCCCACTTGGTGAGCATCTGCTCGGCGATGTCGAGCATGAAGTCGAAGTAGCCGCGCATCGCCTGGGGACCGAAGGCCGGCATCAGGATGCGGTGCGCTCGCTCCCAGTTGGGCTCGTGCGTGTACGCGGTGAAGAGCCCGTCTCCGGCGAAATCGCGGATGTTCTTCAGCGCACCGCCCACCGACTTGTCGAAGCGCTGCTCGTCACACACCTCGTCCACCAGCGCGTGCGAGCCGATGACCAGGATGGACCTGCCCGGGAACGTCAGCCGGAAGATGGGCCCGTACTCCCGGCTCAGCCTCATCATCGACTGGATGGGAGTCTCCGTCTCCACGTCGGGGATGTTGCCCACCAGCGGGCGCGTGCGGGGTTGAGGAATGGACGCGTTGGCAGAGGCGGCGCTCATAGGGAAACCTCCTGTCCCAAGGGACTTATAGAGCCATCAGCCTTATAGAGCTATAAGCCCCCTGCCGTGACGCGTCAACCCGGCCTGCCCCGCAAGGCATGGCCGCCCGGCAGGTGCATGTGCCGCCGTGTATGCGCTCGTGCGGAGAGGGAGCTCAGCCCCGCTTACGGCGCGGTGCCGGTCCCTTCCGGGGCGCCGGAGAGCCGCTCTCGGTGGGTGTGGGCTGGGAGGGAGGGTACGAGGCCGGGCTCGTGAGCAGGCCGCGCAGCACCATGTCCACCACGAGGTCCGCGTAGTGCGCGATGGAGCGCTCGTCCTTCATGTCCAGCCCGAAGGCTCGGCGGGCTGTCTCGGGCACGGCGAAGGCCTGGGTGCTCGCGCCGATGATGGCGAAGTGCGCGAAGCGCGGATCAATGGGACGAATGGTCCCATCCGCCGCGGCGGCGGAGAGCTCGATTTGAAGAAAGGACATCGGGCCCTCGAGCCACTTCTCATAGAGGGACTCGAAGGGCTCGCCTCCCGCGCTGCTCTCGGTGCGCACGAGGCGGGCGAGCTCCGGGCGGCGCCCGCTGAAGGTCACGAACGCGCGCAACAGGTGCGCCAGGCGGGTGATGCGATCGGCGCCTTCCACCTCGCGCAGGGCCTGCTCGGTCACACCGCGCATCTCCTGGAAGAGCTCGTCGAGGACGGCGTTCCAGAGCCCCTGCTTCGAACCGAAGTGGTGGTGCACCAGGGGCTGCGTGACTCCGGCCAGCCGGGCGATGCCCGCCGTCGTCGCTCCCGAGTAGCCGCGATCCGCGAACTCCCTGGTGGCCGCGGCGAGGATCTCCGCGCGGCCGCTCCCTGCGAGGTGACGAGTGCTCACGGCCGCATCGTGCGGGCTCGCGAGCCCCCTGACCAGTCCTCACCTACCCGGGCGGCTACTGATTCAGCTTGGCCTGGACCTTGTCCGCGTAGTCCGGAGCCGAGGCCGCCAGCTTCGTCCACAGCGCCTTGGCGCCCTTCAGGTCGCCCTTGGCCTTGAGCGTCTCGCCGAGCTGGTCCACCGCCGCCGGATCCGAGCCCACCGCCACGCCCCACACCCGGTCCGCCGTCGGCTTGCCCAGCCCGATGAGCGTCCACGCCAGGCCCGCCTTCACCCGCCCGTCCGGACGCAGCGGCATCACCTGCCGGTACGCCTGCAGCGCCTCGTCGAAGCGGCCCTTCGCCAGCAGCTCCTCGCCCTGCTCCACCGTCTTCGTGAGCTGGGCCTCCATCTCCGGCGTGTGCTCGACGTTCTGCATCGCCTGCATCGTCTCTTGCGAGATCGCCGGCGCCGCCGTGTCACCACCACCCGCCATGGGACGCCCACCCCCGCCGGCCATCGGCCCCTGCGCCATCATCGGACCCGACGAGAGATCCAACTTCGTGGCCCGGATGCGCCGGTCCTCGGCGCGCGAGGCCTGCCACTTCTTCATGCCGCCCGCCTTCACCGCCTCGTCCGTCATGCGGCTCAGCTTGCGCGCCAGCGGCGCCCGGTTGGAGTCCGGGTATGCCGCCATGAAGGCCTCGAAGCCCTCGTGCGCGGTCTGCAGCGCCTTCAGGTCCTCGCCCCGCGTCTCGTACAGCAGCGCCGAGCGTCCGAAGAGGGCGTCCGCGTACGTGGGCGCGACCTCCAGCACCCGCTCGTACCCCTTCAGCGCGCCCGCCGCGTCACCGGAGAGGAACAGCGCGTTGGCGTGCATCGACTCCACTTCCAGCACCGGCTCCAGCGCCGCGCGTGCACAGGCCGCCGCTCCCGCGGTGTCGCCCTTCTTCGCGCGCTCCGCGGCCGCCGCCGCCATCTGCTCCACCGGCATCTGCGCCGTGAAGCCACAGTTCGCCTCCGCTGGACTCTGTACCGGGGCCTTGCCCAGCTTCTTGCGCTGCGCCAGGAACAGCTCGCGTGCCGCCTTCGCCCGCTCCTCGGCCTGGAGGAAGTAGGGGACGGCATCCGCCGGCCGGCCGTTCGTGTAGTAGAGCTTGCCGAGCGCCGAGGCGATCTCGAACGTCTTCTCCCGCTCGCGCAGCCCCTGCATCCCGTCCAGTTGCTGGAGCAGCTCCTCGGCGGTGGGCGCGGCCCGGCCCGTCATCGGCGGGTGCCCCTCTGGAAGCGGTCCCGCAGGCGCGTCCCCGGAGGCCGGGGCCGTCGCGCCCGAGCCGATGGACGGATGGCCCGCGGGCAATGCACCCGTGCCCGGGGAGGAGGCGGCCGGGGCCTGGGTCTGCGCGCCGATGGGCGGGTGACCGGCGGGCAGGGAGGTGGGCTCGGCGGCGAGCAGCGCCGCGGCGGTCAGGGCGAGGGAGAGGGTCATCACTCGGTTATCGGGAGAGGGGTTTCAGGCCACTGGGTGGCCACGCAGCGGCGCACATCCTGCGGCGCGAGATGGGTGAGCAGCTCCGACACCGTCACGCCCAGCACGGGGTGCTCCGCGTTGGGAGCGAGCTCACACAGGGGCTCCAGGGCGAAGCGGCGCTTGTGCAATTCCAGATGGGGAACCTGGAGGTTGGGGTCAGCCACCACCTCACCCTCCCACAGGAGGATGTCCAGGTCGATGGGACGAGGCCCCCAACGCGGACCGCCCGGGCGGCGGCCGAGGTCGCGCTCTATCTGCTTGAGGATGCTGAGCAGCCGCTGGGGAGGAAGCGAACACTCCAGCGCGACCACGGCGTTGAGGTAGCGCGGCTGTGGCGGGCCCACGGGCGCGCTCTCGAAGAGGGACGAGCAGCGCAGGACCGCCACTGCATCGATGCGGGACATCGCCTCCAGGGCGGAGACGAGCTGGGCTTCGCGGTCTCCCTCGTTGGAACCCAGCCCTACGTAGACGGTGGCGCTCAAGGCTCCATCTCAACAGGATTGGCCAGGGTCCCGATTCCCTCGAGCTCCACTTCCACCGTGTCCCCGGCCGCCAGCCGGCCCACGCCCGAGGGAGTCCCCGTGCTCACCAGGTCGCCCGGCAGGAGGGTCATGATGTGGGAGATGAAGGACACCAGCCGGGCGGGGCCGAAGATCATGTCGGAGGTGCGGCTGTCCTGTCGCACCTGTCCGTTGACGCGGCAGAGGATGCGCAGGTCCGCCGGGGACAGGCCGGTGACGGCCCAGGGGCCGGCGCAGGCGAAGGTGTCGTAGCTCTTGGCGCGGGTGTGCTGCACCTCGCGGCGCTGGATGTCGCGCGCCGTCACGTCGTTGATGCAGGTGAGGCCCCAGATGGCGCGGGCGGCGGTGGCCTCGTCGGCGTTCTTGAGACGCTCGCCGATGACGAGCCCCAATTCCGCCTCGTAGTGCACCTCCTGGCTCGCCTTGGGAATGTGGATGGGCGAGCGGTGCGCGTTGAGCGCGGTGGAGGGCTTGAGGAAGATGAGGGGCTCGGGCGGGACGGGCTTGCCCATCTCCTCGGCGTGCTTGCGGTAGTTCTGTCCGATGCACACCACTTTCGAGGCCTCCGAGGGCACCAGCAGCGACACTTGGCTCAGTGCCACCTTCTGGCCCGTGTCCGCTCCACCGGCCCACGGTGCGCCGGAGAGCACCACCACCTCGTCACCCTCGATGCGGCCGTACCGCGCCTGACCCTCGTACTGGAAGCGGCAATAACGCGTCGTCATGGCGTCCTCTGGAAGCCGAGCACGTCGGCCATGTCATAGAGCCCCGGCGAGCGGCCCGTCACCCAGCGCGCGGCCCGCAGCGCCCCGAGTCCGAACTGGTCCCGGCTCGTGGCCCGGTGGGTGAGCTCGATGCGCTCGCCCTCGCCGAAGAAGTACACGGTGTGCTCGCCCACGACGTCTCCGCCGCGCAGCGTCTGCACGCCGATCTCCTGCTTCGGGCGAGCGCCAATCTGTCCCTGCCGGGCGAAGGTCAGGTCCTCCTGCCCGCGCCCCAGCGCCGAGGCGAGCACCTCGGCCAGCTTGAGCGCCGTGCCCGAGGGTGCGTCCTTCTTCATGCGGTGGTGCGCCTCGAGCACCTCCACGTCGTAGCCCTCACCCAGCACGCGGGCGAGCTCGGCGGCCATGCGGATGACCACGTTCACGCCCACGGACGTGTTGGGGGCCAGCACCACGGGGATGGACTTCGCGCTGGCGGCCAGCTCGGCGCGCAGCTCGGGGGTGAAGCCCGTGGAGCCGATGACCATGGCCACGCCGCGCGCGGCACACTGGCGCGCGTGGGCCACGCTGGCCTCCGCGCTGGTGAAGTCGATGACCACCTGGGCGCGCGATGCCTCGAGCACCTGGCCCAGGTCATCGCTCACGGAGACGCCGAGCGTCCCGAGACGCGAGGCCTGGCCCGCGTCCTGCCCCACGGCGGAGGAGCCCTTGCGCGCGGTGGCGCCAGCGAGCTCCAGGTCCTTCGCGTCGCGGACGAGGCGCAGCAGGGTGCCGCCCATGCGGCCGGTGACGCCGGTGATGACGGTGCGGATCATGTCGTCCTCGAGGCCCGGGTCTCTCGGTGGATTCCCGGGTTCAGCCCTGGAGGAGACCCAGCTTGCGCAGCTCGGCCTCCAGCTTCTTCGCGTTGGGCTCGGTCATGGGCACCAGAGGCAGGCGAACCTCGGGCCCGAACAATCCCAGCTTGTGCAGCGCCCACTTCACGGGAATGGGGCTGGACTCGATGAAGAGCAACCGGTGCAGCTCGTTCATCCGCACCTGGAGCTCGCGGGCCTTCGCCATCTGCCCGGCGCGAGCGGCCGCCACCAGATCCGCCATCATCCGCGGCGCCACGTTGGAGGACACGGAGATGACGCCCTTGCCGCCGCAGGCGATGAAGGGCAGCACGGTGAAGTCATCACCGGACAGCAGCGTCAGCCGATCGCCGCACTTCTCCAGCAGGTCCACCGCGCGGGGCATGCTCCCCGTGGCCTCCTTGATGGCCACCACCTCGGGGATGTCACACAGCCGCAGCACCGTGTCCGGCAGCAGGTCCACGCCGGTGCGGCCCGGCACGTTGTAGGCGACGATGGGGAAGCCCGGGTGCGCCTTCGCCACCGCGCGGTAGTGCTCCACCAGGCCCGCCTGCGTGGGCTTGTTGTAGTAGGGCGTGACGATGAGCGAACCGTCGGCACCGGCCTCGCGGACGCGTTTCACGCCCTCGATGGTCTCCGCGGTGCTGTTGGAGCCCGCGCCGCCCACCACGGCGGCCCGGCCCGCGGCCTCTTCCACCGCCACCCGGATGGCGCGGAAGCGCTCGTCCGGGGCCATGGTCACCGCCTCGCCCGTCGTGCCCATGGGGATGAGCCCGCTGGTCCCTCCGGCGATCTGCTGCCGGACGAGCGCACGATAGGCTGCCTCGTCGAACGCCCCCTCCCGGAAGGGAGTGGCGAGCGCGGTCATCGAGCCTTCGAAGGTCCTCATGCTGCGGCTTATATGTTCAGGGCCGCTCGCCGCGCCAGAGATCCTCGACGCTCTCCCGCTCGCGCACCACCCGCCAGGCCGCTCCGTCCACCAGCACCTCGGCCGGCCGGGGCCGCGAGTTGTAGTTGGAGGCCATGCTCATGCCATAGGCCCCGGCGCTCATCAGGGCGTGCAGCTCGCCCTGCTTGGGGAGCACCAGCTTGCGCTGGCGGGCCAGCACGTCGGTGGACTCGCACACCGGACCCACCACGTCCACCTCCACCTCCTGGCCGCGCCGCTCGACGAGCGGCTTCAGCACGTGGTGGGCGTCGTAGAGGGCGGGGCGCATCAGGTCGTTCATGCCCGCGTCCACCACCACGAACTGGCGGGCCGACGTCTTCTTGCGGAACAGCACGCGGGTGACGAGCACCCCGGCGTTGCCCACCAGCAGCCGGCCCGGCTCGAAGACGAGCGTGGCGCCGGTGTCGCCCGCGGCGGACAGCGCGGTGCGCGCGTACTCGGCGGGCGAGGGGGGCTTCTCCTCGGTGTAGGTGATGCCCAGGCCCCCGCCGATGTCCAGGTACTGGAGCGCATGGCCCTTGGCCTTCAAGGCCTTGTAGAGCTCACCCATCTTGGTGAGCGCGGCCTTGAAGGGCGCGGTGCGGGTGATCTGCGAGCCGATGTGGCAGTCCACCCCCACCGCCTGGACGCCCTTCATCCGCTTCGCGCGGGCGTAGAGGGCCACGGTCTCCTCGAAGGGGACGCCGAACTTGGACGTCTTCAGACCGGTGGAGATGTGGCGGTGGGTGCGTGCGTCCACGTTGGGATTGACACGCAAGGCGAACGGAGCGCGCTTGCCCTGGGCCCGGCCCACGGCGTCGAGCAGCTCCAACTCCTCGGGGCTCTCGACGTTGAAGAAGAGGATGCCAGCAGCGAGGGCCTGGGCCATCTCATCGGCCGTCTTCCCCACCCCGGCGAACACCGTCTTGCCCGGCTCGCCGCCGGCCGCCTTCACGCGCGCCAGCTCACCGCCGGAGACGATGTCGAAGCCACTGCCCTCCTGGGCCAGCAGCTTGAGCACCGCCAGGGTGGAGTTGGCCTTCACCGCGTAACACACCTGGTGCGGGTGCGAGCCGAAGGCCTCCGTCACGGCCCGGAAGTTCTGGCGGAGCGCGGTGGCGGAGTAGACGTAGACAGGGGTACCCACGGCCTCGGCGATGGCCGGCAGGGGCACCTCCTCGGCGTGCAGGACACGCTTACGGTAGGTGAAGGGGTTCACGGAGTCCCAGCGTCGGGTGGAGGAGTCGGCGGAGACAGCGGGCCGCTGGGCGACTCGCCCGGCGGCTGTGCCTCCGATGTAGAGCGAGGCGACGACTCGGGGGGCCGGGGAGACCCCTTGATGCCACAAGCCGCCATCCCCAGCACGAGGCCGAGCAGCACGACGAGACCACGCGGCCCCAGCATGGCGTCTCCCTTAGAAGCGGATGCCCAGCGTGCCGCGGATGGAGTGCGCCGTCGCCAGATCCTGAGACGGCAGACCAATGTCCTTCAGGCCGTCGAGCGGGAAGAGCACGGACCACTCGACGCGCGCCACGAAGCCGTCCTCGGTCTCGTAGCGGGCCCCCAGGTTCGTCTCGATGCCCAGGGCCCGGCTGGCGCCAGAGGGCGTGGACTCGGGGTAGATGGCCTGCGAGTAGATGACGCTGCCGAAGGCGTCGAAGCCCTGGGTCAGCGTGTAGCGGATGGTGGGCTTGGCGTAGAAGGCGTCGGTGACCGTGCCGATGAGCTCGCGCCAGAGGATGTTGTCCACGCGATAGGCGCGGTTGAAGCGGAAGTTGCGGATGGAGCTGTCGCTGCAGCCACCGACGCCGCAGTTGAACTGCGGACCATCGATGTCACCCGGCTGGGTGAAGAAGGCATTTTCGCGCCTCGGGCGCAGGCGGCCCGGATAGGCACCGAAGCCCGGGGCCCGGTCACCCGAGGCGAAGCCCAGCTCCAGCTGGACGTTGAGCTGCCCGTTGAGCAGCCGGTACTCGCCCACCGCCGCGCCGCCGAAGGACGTCACGCCCAGGGACTGGGTGAGATCCGGGTTGTTGAGATCGACCGTCGTCATGGCCCGGTTCCCGATGGAACCGAAGTAGGCGGCCAGCTCGAGCTCCACGCGGAACTTCTTCTCCTCGTAACGCAGCCACACGTCCGGGATGTAGAGGTTGGCGTTGCGCGGAACGAAGCCCTGGCTCGGCCCCACCGTCCCATCCGGGTTGAGCGTGGGCGCGCTGGTGTAGAGGCCCGCGGCGGCGTAGCGCTGGGAGCGCCAGCTGAAGTGCACGCCGTAGTTGAGCACGCCCTGGTTGTTGTCCAGCTTGGCCTTCACCTGCTGCGGGGTGTCCCGCCGCGCGATGGCCAGCACCAGGCTGGTGCTGTCATCCGCGTTGGAGATGTCCACCGGCTCGCTCTCCAGCCCGTTGGGGTAGGCGTAGCGGCCCTCGCTGTTGAACTCGAACATGGGCGTCACGTAGAAGCCCTCGAAGGGCTCGGTGACGAACATGACGCGGTCCACCTGGTCGCCGAAGTCACAGTCCAGGCAGTTGCCGTCGTTGCGCACGATGCCCAGACCCCACTGCGCGTTCATCCGGCCGAAGCGCAGCAGACCCACCGGCGTGGACACCTCGCCGTAGGCCTCGCGCACCTGGATCGAGTCCTTGAGCGCATTGACGGCCGACCGGGGCGACGTCTGGCCATCATTGAAGATGTCGAAGAGGTAGAAGCCGTCGCTGGGGAAGCTCTGCGAGGGCGTGGAGCCCAGCAGCACGTTGTCCAGCACGTCGAAGGACGTCTTCACCCGGACTTCTTCCGAGATGTTGAACGTCGGCTCCAGCCGCAGGCGCATGTCGGCGCCCGACTGGGTCTTCTCGGAGGGGCGCGGCGAGGGGAAGAGCCGGGTATTCTGGGGCTTGCCCAGGCTGAACTGGTAGTAGAGGTTGGGGCGCAGACGGAAGTAGCCGTCCAGGGAGAAGAGCTCCAGCTTGCGCTTCTCCTCCACCCACTCCTCCTGCCAGTCGGTGGAGAGCGTCTGGGTGGCGAGCTGCGCGCGGATCTCCTCACGCATCTCCTGCTTGGCGGCCTCCACACGCTTGTCCACCTCCTGGCGGATGCGCTCCTCGGTGGAGTCCGCGGGCGCCTCCGGGGTGGCGGGAGCGGCCTTCTCCGGGGCGGGAGCGGACGTGCCGGACTGGGGCTCCGGCGTCTGGGCGGTGGCCGTGGCGGAGGCGACGAGCAGGGCCGCCAGCAGGGCGTTGGACGACATAGGGGGTTCTTCTCCGGTGCCGCGCGAGTGCGGCGGGTGCAAAGGGCGGGCGAGTCAAGCGGACCCGGCCGGGGGTGTCAACGACGGCGAGCACGCGTCATTCCACGTCCGTCCGGGGGTTTACGGCCAGGGTTCTTCGGTTGGCACTGCGGGCAGCAATGGGTGGTGCGGCCTCCCTGGGTGAAGGATTCCACGGTCGTCCCGCATCGGGCACAGGGAGTCCCGGCGCGACCGTACACGAGGAAACGGTTCTCCGCGCCATCCTCCAGGTATGCGGGCTCCTCGCCCTGCTGCTCCTCGAGGCCGAAGGCGATGGAGGCGTGGATGGCGTCGGCCAGCCGGGCCCACTCGGCGGGGGTGAGCGAGCCGGGCTTGCGCGCGGGGTGGAGGCCGGCGCGGTAGAGCGCCTCGGCGGCATGGATGTTGCCCAGCCCTGTCACGCGCCCCTGGTCCATCAGGGCCACCTTGAGTTCCTGCCGGGAGTCCCCCAAGGACTGCTGGAGCTGCTCGGCGGAGAGGCCGTCC
This sequence comes from Vitiosangium sp. GDMCC 1.1324, assembly GCF_003044305.1. Classification (GTDB taxonomy): domain Bacteria; phylum Myxococcota; class Myxococcia; order Myxococcales; family Myxococcaceae; genus Archangium. The sequence goes on from NZ_PZOX01000003.1 coordinate 405,103, forward strand.
GCGAGCGGATCCCTCCCCAGCTCCTTCACGGCGTCCAGCGCGTGCAGACGCGAGGCGGCGCACGGCTCCATGCGGCCGAAGAGGCGCGAGTCCGCGAAATGGATGACGTCCCCGGAGTCCAGGTGGAAGCGGGCCCGGCTGTAGGGCACTTCGGCGCCTTCGGCGCGGCGGAGGAAGCGGCCCGTCATGCCCAGGTGGGCCAGCAGGCCCCGGCCGCCCTCGAAGGTGAAGAGGAGGTACTTGCCACGCCGCTCCAGGGACTCGAGGCGACCACGGATGGAGGCGAAGTCCTCCCGGCGGGCTCCGCGGAATATCCGGGTGTCATCGGCCTCGGCCCGCACCACGCGGCGGCCGTCCAGCCAATGGACGAGGTTGCGCCGGGCGATTTCAACTTCTGGAAGCTCGGGCATGACGCGCGCGGCATAGCACCGTGCACGCCGGAGAGGGAAGCCACGTCTCCGTGCTCAAGGCAGGCGTCGTCGGATGCGCAGCCAGCCGACCAACTCGGGGTGCTTTTGCAACACACCCGATTTGCAAATGGCTCTCACGACATTGAGCGCATTCTTGATGCTGCGCAATTTGCGGAGCATATCGATGGGGGTGGTCAACAGGTCCAGTGGGGACACCCACTGGACCACCTCCTCGAAGGACAGCGTGGCGGTTCGCCGGAACCATGTCACGATCACCTCGGGATCCAGAACGGTGTCACCTTCCCGCACGCCGAGTTCGCAGATCATCCACGCGCGCAGGTACATTGCCGATTGCGTGCGAGACTCTGCAGCCCAGTCCGGTTCGCGTTCCACAAGGCCTTCGTAGACCCGCAGGGCGATGTTGGCCCATAGCAGACTCCGCTCCCTTCTGGCTTGCGCAGCGGCGGTGAAGGCAAACCCATCCCAGTTGAACGGCTCGCCTTCCACAGGCTCACCGATGGTGACTCTGTCGAGCCATGCCCACACTTCCTGGGGCAGCCATTCCAAGATGATCGAGTCAAGCCTTCTCGTCGTTCCCATGGATCCCTTTCAAGGAGGAAAGGTGATTCCGAACTTTGCGAACGCATGTCGCCCGATTCGCAGAGCGTTGGCACTCACAGCCTCGGTCGCTCCCAGCAAGATGAGACCGTAGGGGGCCCTACTCACGGCGGAGCAGGCGCTCCATTTGGTGCGGGTCGTAATCGATCTCGATGTCGTCCGACTCGGGGAAGAGTTGACGAACAAGGAAGAGCGAACCATCCGGGCGCGCCAGGACCCACCGGTCAGGGGCTGGTGCAGCCCCATCATCCATGGCCGGAGGGCTGGTCAGTACCTCCTGGCCGAGCACCATCGCGAGTCGTCGGGCGAGCTGCACACCCGTCGTTTCAGGCCGTGCCTCGATGCGCAAGTAGAAGGTCAGGTCCAGGCGGAACCCCGACTTGTGCTCGTGGATTTCCACGAGTGCGGGGGGAGGCGGATCGATCAGGTGGTCTGCGTCGAATGCTCGAATGCCGACCGGATCAAGCGCCAGGATTTCGCCAAGAGCCCTCGCGAGTTGCACCCACTCTACGGGTTTGCGCACCAGGCAGCCTTCAACCCTCGACGTGATGGTCATGTGCAGGTCTCCTGCGCTCACTGGTAGGCCCTCCAAACTCCAAGCGCCTGTGCTCGCTCATTCATACCGATTCCCATGGAGTCCAGAATCTGCGCGGCGCGCGGAGTATCGCCAAACCGATTGTAAACTCCGAGCGCTTTGAAGGCGCCCCTCCTGAGCACATGGATTCCATCCCCTTGCATGGGATAGAGCGTCCCGTTGGGGTGTGCGCCGTAGGTCCGTCCATTGACTGTATAGCTGACCTCGCCGCCAAGCGTCCGACCCACCTGGGCACGTCCCGCCTTGATGGCTGCCATGTCGGCATTCACGTCGACCCGGGGCTCGATGACGGAGTTGACGTCCTTCGCTAATGTGCCTTGGTCGACTCGCCCGTCTCCGCCAGCACCGCCGCTCGCGAGTAGCCGGGCAACCCCGGCCCCTTCATCGCCAGCCCCGCCGTGTTCCCGATGGCGGCCGTGGCCAGCATGATGAAGATGCGCGCGGCGTTCTTCCCCATCACCCTGCCGAACCGCTCGCCGATCTCCCGTAGCTCAGCAAAGGACGTGACTCCCTTCACCTCCTCCACCAGTTGCATCCAGCCCTGCATCAGGCTCCAGACCGTATCGACACCCAGATAAGCGATGAGCGAGGCCGTCAGGATGGCAGCCAAGCCCTTGCTCGCCGGCTCGGGCAGTAGCCAGAGCGTCATGTACATGGCCATCGCGGAAACGATGGTCGCCCGCACGGCCTCGGGATTGGCCATGCCCTTGAAGGCGTCCATCGTCTCGTTCCACACCGAGCCCAGGGCGAACTCCATGGCCAGGGCATACCGGCCATCCTCATTGAGGAGGGGTCCATCCTTGAGCAGCGAGAGGCAGTCCCGGGGACGCCCCTTGTGCTCGCACCAGCGTCCGTAGGCCTGTGTCAGCTCGAGGTACACCCCGGCCGCCCGCTGCGCGGATTCCGCTTCGGAGTCCAGCAACAGTTGCCGCCCCGTCCACTTCAGATAGACCTCCTCCTGCCAGGGGGAGTCGAACATCAGCCTGCGGGCGTTTCGCAGGGGATTCGAGGCGGGCCGCACATCCCGGGCCAGTTCCGCGAGCGTCTGCTTGAATTCGCCCTCGTGCAGCTTCACCGGTTCCTCGCCGCCGCGCGGAACATGGACGAGGAGCTTTCCGCGCCCCGTATCCAGGCGCACGGCACGGGTGGTGGTGCCGCATCCGACGAGGAGCACCAGCAACACGACCCAGGCGCACCGCTTCATGAGATTCACACCCGGCATTGTTCTCCCCCATTGGGTAGCCATTCCTATTCCTTACCCAAAGGGTCTGACGGAACCCGGAGCCGGGAGGACGCACGGCCATGAGTCCCTCCCGTCACGGCGGCCAGGGCTCAACGCACAGCACGAGGCAATCGGTGTCCTACCGTCGACATCCGGCAGTGGCCTTCTGGACGTTCAGAAATGAAACGCCCCGGCCCCTCTCTCTTGTTGCCGCGCGCACATCTGCGCGAAACGCTCCCCAAACGGCGGCGTCGCCCCTGTAGAAGGGGCGCCTTTCCTCAACCCCTCTTCTCTCCACTCCGAGGCCCCACATGGCCGACTTGCCACAGAAGAAGTACACGCCGATGCAGTTCACCCGCCTCAAGGGTCTCAAGGGCATCAGCGACGGGGTGCTCGAGTCTCATTTCAAGCTGTACGAGGGCTACGTCAACCGCACCAACAAGCTGACCGAGACGCTCTCGGGCCTGCAGGCCAAGGGCGAGGCCGCGGGTGCCAACCCGGCCTACGCCGAAATGACGCGCCGTCTGGGTTTCGAGTACAACGGCATGGTCCTCCACGAGTACTACTTCGGCAACCTGAAGCCGGGCGGAGCCTCCACCCCGGGCGGCAAGCTGAAGCAGGCCTTCGAGCAGAGCTTCGGCTCCTATGAGAACTGGCTGACGGACTTCAAGGCCGTGGGCACCTCGCCGGGCGTCGGCTGGGCCATCACCTTCCAGGATCCGCGCACTGGCTGGCTCTCCAACCACTGGGTGACGCTGCACGAGAACGGCAACATCGCCGGCTACACGCCCATCATCGTCATGGACGCGTGGGAGCACGCCTTCGTGCCTGACTACAAACCCTTCGAGCGCGCCAAGTACGTCGAGGCCTATTTCCAGAACATCGACTTCGAGGCCGCCGAGTCGCGGCTGAAGAAGTAGGCCACCGGGCCCATCCGCCGTCGTCGTTTCGCGGCCTCAGCGGCCCGGGCTCCCCTTCTTGCGGCGCGTCCGGGCCGGAGTGCGCGCCGTCTTCTTCGCGCGGGGAGTCCGCTTCCGCACCTCGCGGGCAGCCTGCTGCTGCGGGCGCAGTCGCAACACTCCTCGCGAGGAGGCCCCACCCTCCTCGCCCCGCACAGCCTCGGGAGCCCTCCGGGTCGCCCTGCCCGCCCGGCTGACACGAGGAGCCTCTTCCTCCTCACGTGCCGGAGCCTCCTCGGGAGGCAGCTCGCGCATCCCCTCTGCCCGGGCCCGCCGCTCGAGGAAGGCGAGCAGCCGCTCCCGATACGTGTCGTGGTAGCGCTGGGGCTCGAAGTCGACGGTGCGCGCCTCGATGGCGCTCAGCACGGCCTCCACCTCGCGCTCGTCGGGCCGGGGCCCAGGCACGGCCACCTCGGGGAAGCTGTCCTGGGAGAGGAGCTCGTCCGCGTAGTGCAGGGTGGAGAGGACGAGGCCCCGTCCATGCGGCCACACGACGCACAGGTGCCCCTTCTGGTGCATCACCAGGCGTCCGATGCCCGCGCGGCCCGAGGCGCGCAGGGCCATGGCCAGGGTGGCGAACGGCTTCCAGGCGTTCTCGCCCGGCATCACGTGGTACGTGGTGTCGAAGAGGATGGGATCGATCTCGGAGAGCTCGACGAAGTCCTCCAGCTCCACGGTGCGGCTGGCCTGGGGATCCAACGCCTCGAGCTCGCCGCGTGTCACCTCCACGTAACGGCCCGGGCGGATCTCATAGCCCTTCACCACGTGCTCGAAGGGCACCTCCTCGCCATCCGCCGAGCACACCCGTTTCTGTTGGATGCGGGCCCCGTCCGCGTCATGCAGGAAGTTGAACTGCACCTGCCGGGGCGACACGGCACCATGGAGCCGCACCGGGACGTTCATGTGCCCGAAACCGAGCGAGCCGGTCCAGACGGGACGAGACATGTGGAGCCTCCTGGCACCCGCTCGGGCGCCGTCTCCTAAGTTCCGCAGCGCGCGGGCATGCGGCAAGGCACTCCACACACACGGACGGGGGCCCGCCGGGATGGCTGCTAGAGGGCGACCCCTCGGCCATTCCGCACAGAGCGCTTGCCGAGTCCCCGGAACGCTGGGTACGACGCCGGGTCGTCAAGCAGCACCCGGACAAGAAAGGCAACGCATGAAGCGGATTCTCTCGGCGGTACTGACCCTCTCGATGGCCCTGGGTTTCACGAGCGGTTGCGCATCCGTGAAGAACATGAACGTGGGGCGCACGGCGGCCTCCATCCTCATCTCCGACGAGCAGGAGGCGCAGCTTGGTCTCCAGGTGAAGCAGGAGCTCGAGACGAAGGAGAAGATCAAGTACCTCGAGGACCCGACGGTGGTGGAGTACGTGCGCACCGTGTCCACGCGCATCCTCCAGCAGGCGAACAAGGACCGGCAGGGTGTGAAGTGGAAGGTGAACGTCATCGATGACCCGAAGACGGTGAACGCCTTCGCCACGCCGGGCGGCTACCTGTACGTGTACACGGGCCTCTTGCTGGCGGCGGACAACGAGGCGGAGTTGGCGGGCGTGATGGGGCACGAGGCGGGCCACGTGACGGGCCGGCACTCGGCGCAGGCGCTGATGCTCCAGTACGGCGAGCAGGCGCTGATCGACGCGGCGCTCGGGAAGAACTCGGGGACGGTGGCGCAGATCGCCGCGAACCTCGCGGGCAGCGGCGCGGGCCTGGCGTTCAGCCGGAGCAACGAGACCGAGGCGGACGACTTCGGCGCGAAGTACACGTCCGCAGTGAACTATGACCCGAACGGGCTGGTGACGTTCTTCCAGAAGCTCGCGGCCGAGGAAGGCAAGGTGCCCGGCGTGATGAAGTGGCTGAGCACGCACCCGCCGAGCGCGGAGCGCGTGCAGCACCTCAACAGCTACATCTCGAAGAACCGGCTGACGGGCTCGGACGTCGGGGCGGACCGGCTGGCCCCCATCAAGGCGCGCCTGAAGAAGTAGGCCCGCCCCCCTCGATGTAGCTTCAATGTAGCCTCAATGCAGCGAGGAGGGGTCTCTCCGCTCCTCCGTCCCCGTGCCCCCGTCGGGAGTCTCCTGGACCTCGGCGGGAGGCACGACCTCGGGAGAGGCGCGCTCGGCCATGCGCCGGCGCCACCGCCAGAAGGCGAGCCGCTCCCGTCCCGAGCCACCACCGCCGACAGCCCCGGCCTTGAGGAGGGGCGGCTCGATGGGTGAAGGCCTCCCTTCCGCCTTCGCCGCCTCGGCCTGTGCCTGCTCGAGCACGGCATTCACCTCGCCGCCGATGATGAAGATGAGGCCGGTGAGGTAGAGCCACAGCAGCAGCACCACGACGCCGCCAATGGAGCCATAGGTGACGTTGTAGCGGCCGAAGTGCTCGACGTACTGCGTGAAGCCCCAGGTGGTGAACAACCACAGCACGCTGGCGAGCAGCGCCCCGGGTGAGAGGAAATGGTAGCGGTGCCGCACGGCGGGCAGGCGCCAGTAGCACAGGGCCAGCACCAGCATGACGAGGCACGCGGTGAAGGGCCAGCGCAGCCACGACCACACGGCGAGGTAGGCATTGAGGACGTGGAGGTGCCCGGCGATCCACTCGCCCAACCGCCCGCCCAGGAGGAAGAGGGCAAAGGCGGTGGGGATGACCAGCGAGCCCGCCACCGTCATGAGGATGGCGAGCCCTTGGGTCTTCCAGAAGGGCCGGTACTCGGGGACGTCATAGGCGAGGTTGAGCGCCCGGCGGAACGCGTCCACGCCGCGCGAGGCGGACCACAGCGCAACCATGAGACCGAGGGTGATGAGGCGGGGCCTGGAATCGATGACGAGCGACTCGAGATGCCCGCGTACCACCTGCAAGGCCTCGGGCGGCATGAGCGGGCCGAGCCGCTCCACCATGGAGTTCACGGCTCCCGGGGCGAACGGCAGGTACGCCGCGAGCGTCACCAGGAAGAAGAGGAACGGGAACAGGGCGAAGAGGAAGTAGAAGGCGAGCTGCGCCGCGCACTCGGTGACGGCGTCCTCCTGGAGCTCCACCCAGAGGCGCCTGAAGAACTCGCGCCACGTCAGGTGCCTGGGCTTGCGGAACGACATTCCCTCCCCCGCGCTGTCCCCGGTTCGAGTTGGGAAGGTGGGAACGGGTGCGCCGTCGCGCAGCGGGCGGCCGGATATCCCCTCGCCGCTCCCTCTCCTCCCGGAAGGCCTGCTAGCCTCCCCGCCCATCATGCATCCGTTACCACTCGTTGTCTTCCTGACGCTCGCCGCTGGCCCCGACCGGACCGTTCCCACGGGGTGCCGCGAGGACTACGAGACCTGCCGCGAAGACTGCACCATCGACTATGGGGGCAGCACGGCGAAGTACCGCCAGCTCAACCAGTGCATGGAGCGCTGCATGCACGAGCAGAGCGAGTGCACCAGCCGGCACTACTCGCTCCGGGACGCGCAGATCGATCCGCTGCCCCCTCGCCAGGCGGATCCCGCCATGAGGGAGCCGGAGCGCTACGAAACGGAGACCCGGAAGCCCGCCTCGAGCACACACGATGGGGTGCGGCGCGGCGTCTACCGGGCCTCGGATTCGGAGCCTGCCGCTCAGGCGGAGCCGGCCGAGGCGAAGGAGCCGGAGGCCGAGCCCGAGCCAGCACCCGCGCCCAAGCCGCAACCGGCCGCGAAGGCGAAGAGCGCACCGGAGCCGGCCGCGAAGTCGAAGGACGAGGAGATCCGCGTCTTCGACGACCCGGAGCCCGAGGCGGAGGCCGCGCCGCCACCCACGCCCAAGCCCGCGCCGAAGCCCTCGGAGCCCCTGCGCCCGAAACCACCGCCCGAGCCCAAGAAGAAGGACATCGCGGACTGGGATCCGAACGGGGATTGACGGGAAGGCCCGGAACATCACCGGGCCTACCGACGCGGAGCGGCTGTCTCGTCCCTCGCGGAACGAGACAGGGGCGCTCAAGGTGCGCCGCAAGCGAGCCACTCGCTGAGCTTCTTCCGCTCCTCCGTCGTGGGCATGGAACCGTTGGGCGGCATCTCGGTGTTCGTGCGGTCGGGGCCGGAGCCCGACCACGCGTCGATGTCCTTCGCCTCGCGGCGCACGCCCTCGAGGGTGTCGAAGTCCACGCCCGGGGGAGCATCCTGGCGCGCGGCCCCGCTGAGTGTCGAGCTGTGGCAGCGGTTGCAGTACTGGTTCATGAAGGCGTTGCCGAAGTTCTGCGCGGTGAGCGTGCTTCCCGAGGGGCAGGTGGCGCCGGTGGGGCCGGTGCTCTCGCCACAGCCAGCGAGCACGAGGACGGCAGCGCCGCACAGCGCGGCAATCAGGGGACGGAAGTGCGGGGACGGCATTGAGAATCTCCTGAGCGGTGGGATGGAGCCCGGATGGACCCCGCACGGGCATATCGAGAGGCGCCGCCGGGGAACAGTCGCGCCCCGTGCACCCTCCTGCGTTTGAGGTCTCAACCGTTACACATCCAAATGTCGGAGCGCCCACTGCGCGGCGTGGCGCACCTGCTCACTCGGGTCCTGACTCAACTTCTCCAGCAGGAGGCGGGCGTCGGCCTGCTTCGCGGCGCCCAGCGCGTACACGGCATTGCGGCGCAGGCCGTCGTACTTGGCTCGCGCGAGCGCGGTGCCAGGAATGAGCTGCTCGTACTGCTCGGGAGTGAGCGCGGCCAGCTCCAGCACCCCGAGCTCGGCCACCGCCCGGGGCGCGAAGCGCTCGTTGGGCGTGAACACGGGGCTCCGGTTGAGGGGGCAGACGTCCTGGCAGATGTCGCAGCCGAAGATGATGTTGTCCATCTCCACCCGGAAGGACTCGGGCACCTCGGCGTGGCGGTTCTCGATGGTCTGGTACGAGAGGCAGGCCCGAGCGTCCACGCGCCCGTTGCCCAGCAGCGCGCCGGTGGGACAGGACATGATGCACTTGCGGCAATGGCCGCAACGGTCTCCTGCAGGGCCCTCCGCATAGGTGTCCACCTCGGCATCCAGGATGAGCGCGGACAGCAGCACCCACGAGCCATACGGCTCGGTGATGAAGCACCCGTTCTTGCCCACGTATCCGAGGCCCGCCCGCGCGGCCCACACCTTCTCCATCAGCGGGCCCGAGTCCACGCTGCCGTAGTGGTTCACCTCGGGGTAGGCCTCGGAGAAGCGCTTGCGGAAGGCCTTCAGCTTGTCGCGCAGGGTGGAGTGGTAGTCGCGGCCGCGCGCATAGCGGGCGATGGGTGAGTCCGCTGCACGCGGCTCATCGCGGTAGTAGTTGGTGGCGAAGGCGATGACGGTGCGCGCGCCGGGGAGGAGCTGGGAGACATCCAGGCGCTCGGCGGCCCGCGTGGTCATCCAGTCCATGTCCGCGGCGCAGCCGGCCTCGAGCCAGTCCAGGAGCGTCCTGGGCGGAATGGGCTCGGCGCGAGCGAAGCCCACGAGGTCGAAGCCGACCTGCTTGGAGAGCTGACGGAGATGTGCGGTGGGCAGCGGGCTCACGGTCCCCTTACATAACCGGCCCGCCCTCCTGGGCGAGCCCCGGCGTGCTACTTCGAGGGCTTCTCCGGTATCCACTTCACATCCTGGACGCCGACGCGGTGGTTGGCGACCCGCGCCATGACGAAGAGCAGGTCCGAGAGCCGGTTGAGATAGACCACTGCTTCTTGCGGAGCCTCGCCCTCGCGCAGGGCGGTGACCGCGCGGCGCTCGGCGCGGCGGCACACCGTGCGGGACAGGTGCAGCGCGGCGGCCGCCTGGCTGCCTCCCGGGAGGATGAAGTGCGTCATGGGCGCGAGCTCGGTCTCGAAGGTGTCGATGGCCGTCTCCATGTCCGTCACCCACTCGGGCTTGAGCTTGGGGATGTGATCCGAGGCCTTGGTGCCCGAGGGCGTGGCCAGCACCGCGCCCACGGTGAAGAGCTGGTCCTGCAGCCGCTGCAACAGCGCATCCAGGTCCGTGGGCATGGACAGGGAGCGCGCCAGCCCCAGCGAGGCGTTCAGCTCATCCACCTCGCCGTATGCATCCACGCGCAAGCTGTCCTTGCGCACCCGGCCTCCGCCGAACAGGCCGGTTTCGCCGGTGTCTCCGGTCTTCGTGTAGATCTTCATGGCGCCGCCCTTCTACCGGTCTCCCGACCGGGACTTCCACCGGAAGACGGACTCGTGGTGTACGGCGGGCTCGTACCGCTTGAATGATTCGTCGGAGATCCAGCATCCCACCCGCTCCAGATTGTCGCGCGGCCCACAGCTGTTGGGTAAGAAGCCGCTCCCCGCTTCCCGCCCAGGCACCGCCGGGTGATCGATCCGACACCATGAAACAGTACCTCGCCCTGCTCGAGCACGTACTCCACCACGGGACGAAGAAGAGCGACCGGACCGGCACCGGCACGCTGAGCATCTTCGGCCACCAGATGCGGTTCGACCTGACGCAGGGGTTCCCGCTGGTGACGACGAAGAAGCTGCACCTCAAGTCCATCATCCACGAGCTGCTGTGGATGCTCGCGGGCGGCACGAACGTGCGCGACCTGCAGAAACACGGCGTCACCATCTGGGACGAGTGGGCGGATGCGGACGGAAACCTCGGCCCCATCTACGGGCACCAGTGGCGCTCGTGGCCGAAGCCCGGCGGCGGCACCATCGACCAGATGGCGCAGCTCATCGAGCAGCTGAAGAAGAACCCCGACTCGCGGCGGCACATCATCAGCGCGTGGAACGTGGCGGACCTGGACGCGATGAAGCTGCCGCCCTGCCACATCCTGTTCCAGTTCTACGTGGCGGAAGGCCGGCTCTCCTGCCAGCTCTACCAGCGCAGCGCGGACATCTTCCTCGGGCTGCCCTTCAACATCGCGTCCTACGCGCTATTGACGATGATGGTGGCGCAGGCGACGGGGCTCCAGGCGCACGAATTCATCCACACCACGGGCGACGCGCACCTGTACCTCAATCACGTGGAGCAGGCCCACGAGCAGCTCAAGCGCGAGCCCCGGCCGCTGCCGAGGATGACGCTCAACCCCGAGGTCCGCTCGCTCTTCGGCTTCAAGTACGAGGACTTCACGCTGAGCGGCTACGAGCCGCATCCCGCCATCAAGGCGCCGGTGGCGGTATGAGGATCTCCGCCATCGTGGCGATGGCCTCCAATCGGTGCATCGGCAGGGACAACACCCTGCCCTGGAGGCTGCCGGCGGACCTCAAGCGCTTCAAGCAGCTCACGATGGGGCACACGCTCATCATGGGCCGCAAGACATACGAGTCCATCGGCCGGCCGCTTCCGGGCAGGACGATGCTCGTGTTGACGCGCCAGCGGGACTACGCGCCCGAGGGCGTGCAGGTAGCGCACTCCCTGGAACGGGCACTCGAGCTGGCGCGAGGAGACGAGGTCTTCATCGCCGGGGGCGCGGACCTCTACCAGCAGGCCCTGGGGCGCGTGCAGCGGCTGTACCTCACGCGCATCGAGCGAGAATACGAGGGCGACACCTTCTTCCCCGAGCTGGATCTGTCCGGCTGGAAGCTGGTCGCCGAGGAGCACCACCCGGCCACGGCCACCGAGCCGCCCTTCGCCTTCCTCACCTACGAGCGGTAGAGACGGTAGAAGCGGAAGGCATTGGGCCACTCGCGGCGGGGCTTGAAGGCGATCGCCACCTCCTGCCCGCCCAGCGAGGACTCGGTGAGGACCACGTGGTCCTCGAAGCCCTTGGCCTGCTCGAACGCCTCGTCCGTCACCTTGCACACGACCTTGTAGAAGGGCCCCGAGAGCCACTCCGCCACCTCCGGCGTGTCCCGGAACTTCAGGTACGCCGCCAGGGACGCGTGGGCCGCCGCCAGCACCGCGAAGCCGATGGGCACGCGCTCGCGAATCAGGATGTACATCTTCAGGTGCCCGCTGCCGTCCGCGCTCATGAGGAGGACTCCCGGTTCTCGGAGACCCCGGCGGACGCCCCCTCTGCCCGGTACCTGACGCCGTATCCCCCTGTCCTCCCGAGGCACCACGCCCGGAACCGTTGGAAGCAATAAGACCCACTCCGGCACATTTTGATTTTGATTCTCAAAATTGAGATTGCCTCCCAGGACTGGTAGAGCAAGGGACGTGAAGCGCACCGGTCTATTGCTCCTGTCCCTGCTGCTCGCGACGCCCCTTGCCTCTGCTGCGGATGAGGGTGCGTCCGATGGGCGCACCTGGCACCGTCTGGTGGGCATCCTCCAGTACCTCCAGGCGGACTACCCGGCCGCCGTCGCGTCGAAGTCGGACTTCGAGTTGTCCGAGCAGCGCAGCTTCATCGCCGAGGCCAACGATGCGGCCCGTGACATGGGGCCTCGGGGCGAGGGCTTTCTGTCGCGCCTGCGGGACATCAAGGCCCGGGTGGACAAGGGCGAGGACCCCGAGGGCGTCAGCCGCGACTGCGCCGAGCTCGTGGAGGACCTGGTGCTCTCTGGAGGACTGGCGCGCAGCCCGCGCAACCCGCCGGACCTCGTGCGGGGCGAGCAGATCTACCAGCAGGCGTGCGCGACGTGCCACGGCGCGGATGGGCGAGCGCAGGTGACCATCGCGCAGACGATGGAGCCCAAGCCGGCCAACTTCCACGACGCGGACATCATGGCCGGGCTCACCCCGTACAAGGCCTTCAACACCGTCAGCTTCGGCGTGACGGGCACGGCCATGCCCGGATTCCCCACCCTGTCCGAGGAGGAGCGCTGGGCCGTCTCCTTCTATGTCTTCACGCTCCGCCAGCCAGCGTGCGAGGGCACCCCGCCGCGCGCCTCGCTGGAGAAGCTCGCCAACTCCACGGACCCCATGCTCGTGGAGGCCCACGGGCAGGAGAACCTCGCGTGCCTGCGCCGCAAGATGCCCAACGTGGACGAGGAGCGCGGCCTGCTGGTGGCGCGCGACCACGTGGAGCAGGCGCTGAAGCTGGGCGCGAATGGCGACTGGCTCGCGGCGCGCAACGCGCTGCTGGATGCGTACCTCAACGGGGTCGAGCCGGTGGAGCCGCCGCTGCGCGCCCGGAATCCGGACCTGGTGCTGAAGCTGGAGAAGGCCTTCCTGGACACGCGGCTGGCCGCCGAGCAGAAGAGCCCGCACCTGCAGGACGAGGGCCGCATCCTCCTGTCGGTGTTGGACGAGGCGCGCCGCGGCAGTGGCAGCACGGCGGGCGCCCTCTCGGTGATGTGGATCACCCTGTTCATCCTCATCCGCGAGGGCTTCGAGGCGAGCATCATCGTCGCCGCACTGCTGGCGATGCTGCGCAAGATGCAGGCGCCCGCGTACGTGCGCGTGGTGCACGTGGGCTGGGTGTCCGCGCTGGTGGTGGGCGCCATCGCCTTCGCCTTCGGGCGGCACCTGCTGGGTGGAGCCAACCGCGAGCTGCTCGAGGGCTTCGCGGGGCTGGCGGCCGTGGGCATGCTGCTGTACGCGGCGCTGTGGCTCAACGCGCGCAGCAACATGAGCAAGTTCATGGGCGAGCTGCGCGAGAAGATGCAGGGAGCACTGGGCCGCGGCAGCATGGCGGGCCTCTTCTTCATCGCCTTCTCCTCCGTGCTGCGCGAGAGCGTGGAGACGGCCATCTTCCTGCAGGGGCTCGCGCTCGACTCGGCGACCGGGACGGCCTGGGGCTGCGCCGCGGGCGTCGTGGCCATCGCCGCGCTCGTCATCTTCGTCAACCGCGTGGGCTACAAGCTGCCCATGAAGACGCTCTTCAAGGCGTCCACGGTGCTGCTGGTGGCCACCGCCGTCATCCTGCTCGGCAAGGCGCTGCACGCCCTGCAGGAGGTGGCCCTGGTGCCGCTCAAGCCCATCCCCTTCGTCACCATCGACCTGCTCGGCATCTACCCGGATGCCATGTCGCTCGGCCCCCAGGTGGTGCTGACGGCCATCCCGCTCATCATGCTCATCATCAAGCGGCGCGGGGGCTCCACGCGGCTGGCGGACGCCTCGTCACAGGGGTAACTCCAGCGCTTGACTCACCGATTCTCCTCTGGGTCTCATCGGGCCACACCCAAAGGAGAACCCTCCATGTTCACACAACGGATTCGCTCGTACCTCCTGGCCTCGTCCTCGGCGCTGCTCCTGCTCGGCTGCGGCGGCCCCCTTCAGGAGGAGTCTCCAGCGGCCTCGGGTCAGGAGCCGAGCACGAGCCAGACGGCCCCGCTCAGCGCGTCCTGCTACGACGAGTGCTACCAGGCCTCCTCCACCTGTCCGCAGCAGTGCGGGGCGAGCCAGGCGGCGTGCGATGCCGCCACCGCTGTCTGCTACGACTCGTGTAACCGGGGCGTGGGCCCCTGGCTGCCCTGCTGAGGTCTCCGCTCGGCGCTCAAACTGGGATGTAGCGGCCGGAGTCCTCTCGCATCCGGCCCTCGTCCATCAGCTTCAGCAGCACCGCCAGGGCACTCCGCTCGGCCACGGGGAACAGGAACGGCGGCGTGTCCGCGTACGCGCGCTCCACCACCTCCGCGAGCGTCGCGCCCTGAGCGGGCACCGCCTCCACGATGCGCGCCTCCCGGGCCGCCCGGTGGTTCAGGTACTCCTGGAGCTTGCCCGGCCCGTCCGGAATCGCCGTCCCGTGCGCCGGGTGCAGCGTCGTCACCGGCCAGTCCCGCAGCCGCGCGAGCTGCTTCAGGTACTCGCCCATGTCGCCCTCGGGCGGGTCGATGACGATGGTGCCCACGCCCGCCACCATGTCGCCCACCACCGCCGCGCGAGTCCGCTCGTCCACCAGAGACAGATGACCCCGCGCGTGTCCCGGCGTGTACAGCACCCGCCACCGCTGCGGCGGAGTCCCCGCCAGCTCCAACACCTCGCCGTCCTCCAGTAGCCGCTCCGCCGGGACGTCCAACCGGTCCGCCGTCCGAGCGTGGCACCACAGCGGCACCTTCAGCCGCTCCTTCACCGCGCGCGCTCCACCCACGTGGTCCCCATGGTGGTGCGTCAGCAGCACCGCCTTGACGCGGCACCCGTCCGCCACGAGCCCCTCCACCACCGCCAGCAGCCGCGCTATCTCTGCCTCGTCATCCGCGCCCGGATCCACGATGAGCAGCTCGCCGTTGCCCAGCACGTACGCGTTGGTGTGCGTGGCCGGAGGCAGCGTGGCCGTGCGCAGCGGGAAGACCCGCACGCCCTGCTGGAACTCGATGCGCTGCGCGATGAAGTCCGGGCAGTGAGGTTGCTCGCGCAGCTCCGCCAGGGCCCTCTCCGGTGTGTCGAAGCGCTCCATCACCCGCAGCACGTGCAGGGCGGGCGGGTGCAGCAGCGCCGTGCCGCTTTCCCAACGCGCGAGCGCCTCGGCCGGCTTCACCCACACCGCCTCTGACAGCTCGCCGGGCCACCACTCCGCCTGGGCGTGCGCGGGCATCTCCACCAGGTAGAAGAAGGTGTCGAAGCGCACGGGCGCGAACTCCGGCGTCACCCACCGCCCCGAGTCCGGGAAGTCCTCCGCCCTCAGCGCCAGACCGTACCGCTGGAGCAGCTCCGACCACGTGCTCCGCTTCTCCAGCAGCGCGCGGCGCATCTCTCGCACCGTGTCCGCTGACAGCCGCCCCGCGCCCTCGGCCACCAGCACCCCGGCCTCCTCGAGGAACTCGCGCGCCGCCGCCACCCGCAGCGCCGCGTCCTGCCCCGAGGCCCCGCGCACTGGCACCAGCGCGTCCGCCTTGTCCACCTTCCCGCCGGGGAAGGCATAGAAGCCTCCGGCGAAGGCGAGCGCCTTCTCACGCTTCACCCAGAAGACCTCCACGCCCTCGGGCGTCCTGCGGTACGGCACCACCACCGACGCGGGCCTCGTCTCCGCCACAGGAGGCGGCGGAGGCATGCCGGGAATCGCTTCGCTCATGATTGCACCGCCTGTCCGAGCAACCGCGCCATCATGTTGCGCGCGTCTTCAATCTGATCCGGCCGCACGTAGAGGCGCGACAGCCGCACCGCTCCGCTGTAGCGCTGGTAGAGCGGCGTGTAGCGCGCCACCTCCGTCAGCCGGCCGGTGGACACGTCGACGATGAAGAGACTCGGGCCCGAGCCCTCCGCGAAGTACTTGGAGAGCACGCCCTTGGACTCCACGGTGAAGTGCTCGAAGCCGCCCGTCACCAGGGCGCTGCGCAGCACCTCGAGGTCGTAGCCCACATCCCGCTCGGTGAACTGCGCCAGCAGCTTGAAGCCATTGCGCGTGGAGATGCGCTCGGCCCAGCGGTTCTTCGAGCGCCGCAGCGTGTGCCAGAGCGCCACGTCGTCGCAGAAGAGGAAGGCCTCGGGGTCGGAGGGAATCTCGAACTCGCCGGGCGCCTCCTCGTAGTAGCGCCGCAGCATGTAGTCGAAGTTCACCGAGGTGTGGTGGTAGTAGACCGAGACGAACATGTGGTAGCGGCTGAGGAGGAAGTCCTCGAAGGCGAACGCCGCCGCCCGGCTCAGCGCGAGGTAGGCGCGCCCATCCCTCACCGCCGGGTTCAGGTTGGAGACAATCCAATCCATGTCGTACCGGCCATAGTTCACTCCTGTATAGAAGGAGTCGCGCACCAGGTAGTCCATCCGGTCCGCGTCCAGCTCGCCTGACACGATGGCGCGCAGCAGCGGCATCCAGTCCACCCCGGCGTGCGAGAAGCCCGGATCCTGCGGCGGCCTCGCGCCGGTGATGAGCCCCACCACCGAGGAGGGGGTGATGCCCAGCGACCCATAGCGCTGCTCGATGATGGGCGTGAGCGAGCTGTCCAGCAGGAGCTTGGCGGTGAAATCCTCGTGCGTCGCCTGCTCGCCCTCCGCCACGGAGTCCAACCAGGAAGGCAGCCGCAGGGAGGCACGCGCGGGGGCGATGCGCTCCGAGGCATGGGAGAGCGGCATGTGCCCCAGGTCATGACACAGCACGGCGAGACGCACCGCGGCAGCGAAACGGGCCCGCACATCCTCGGGCAGGCTGGAGCGTGCCGCGACGGCGTGGAACACCCGAGAGGCCACGTGCATGGCGCCGAGCGAGTGGGCATGCCGGGTATGGGTGGCACCCGGGAAGGCCAGGTCGCCGAACCCCAGTTGCCGGACGTGGCGCAGCCGCTGGTAGTACCGGCTGTCGATGACGGCCTTCTCCTCACCACTCACATCGATGGTGCCGTGGATGGGGTCGCGAATCCGCATGGTTCTCCTCTCATACTTCCAGGAACTGCTCGGCGGCCAGCCATTCGACCCATATGTGGACTGTCATCCCCCCGGGGGACGTGCTAACCCTGCCGCCGCACTACGCACCGCATGCACATCGCCATCCTGTACAACCGAGACCATGAGCTGTTGGAGGACGACCCGGGTCGGGAGGCGCGAGAGGACGTCATGCGCGTGGCCTCGTCCCTGGCCGAGGCCCTCACCCGCGGCGACACCCACGCCGAGCCGCTCGCCGTCGAGGGCTCCCGCCTGGACTTCGTGGACCTGCTCGCCCGGATGAAGCCCGACCTGGTCATCAACCTCTGCGAGTCCGTCGCCGCTGACGCCCGCGGGGAGATGGTCATCCCCTGCCTGCTGGACATGCTCGGCCTGCCGTACACCGGCTCGCCGGCGCTCTCGCTGGGCCTGGCCCTGCACAAGGACAAGGCCAAGGAGCTGCTCAAGGCGCGTGGGGTGTCCACGCCGGGCTTCGCGCGGGTGGATCGGCTCGAGGACGTGGGATTGGTGGACCTGCCCTTCCCCCTCATCGTCAAGCCCGCGCGCGAGGACGCCAGCGTGGGCATCACCATCGACTCGGTGGTGCATGACCGGGCCGGCCTGGGCCGCTCGGTGGAGGCGGTGCTGCGCACCTTCCATCAGCCCGCTCTCGTGGAACAGTTCATTCCCGGACGAGAGATCTACGTACCGCTGCTGGGCAACAACCCTCGCCGGGCCCTGCCGCTCACGGAAATCCGCTTCGGCAAGCTCTTCGAGGACCGGCCCAACATCGTCACGTACTCGGCGAAGTGGGAGGCCGAGTCACCCGACTACCAGAACACTCCCTCGGGGCCCTGCCAGCTGGAGGACCCCGCGCTGGAAGCCCAACTCGTGAAGACGGCGATGGATGCCTTTGCCGCCCTCGAGTGCCAGGACTATGGACGCGTGGACCTCCGGGTCACCCCGGAGGGCGTGCCCTACGTCATCGACATCAACCCCAACTGCGATCTCCACCCCGAGGCGGGGTTCGCCAAGGCCGCTCGCGCGGCGGGCATCGACTACGCCGCCCTGGCCACGCGTCTGGTCGAGATCGCTCTAGAGAGAGCCCATGGACATCCGACCACTCGAAGGAAAGGACCGGGAGCCCCTCGCCTCCCTGATTCGTCGAATCGAAACGTTCTCGCCGGAAGAGGTGGAGTGCGCAATCGAGCTCGTCGATCTCGCGCTTCAGCCGAATAACCGCGACTACAAGATTCTCGTCGCGGACAAGGACGGGAAGCTCGTGGGTTACGTGTGCTACGGCCCCACGCCGATGACGGAGGGGACGTACGACCTGTACTGGATTGCGTCCGACCCCGCAGTGCGGGGACAGGGCGTGGGCGCCTCCCTGGTCGCCGGCATGGAGGCCGATCTGCGCCGCCTGAAGGCCCGGATCATCCGAGTGGAGACGAGCGCCACCGAGGCCTACGGCCCCACCCGCGGCTTCTACGCCTCCATGAAGTACACGGAAGAGGCGCGCATCCGCGAGTTCTACAAGCCCGGCGACGACCTCATCATCCTCTCCAAGCGGGTCTGAGAGGCTTCAGGCCCCCCGCCGAAGTGCAGTGAGTGATGCGACCTTCCCGAAAAGCCCTCCCCACCCTGGGCGCCGCGCTGCTGAGCCTGGCGCTCGTGCAGTGCAAGAAGCAGGAGCCCGCCCCCGAGGCCCCCCAGTCACAGCAGGCGCAGGCGCCACAGGCCCAGGCTCCGGCGGCCCTGTCGGACGTGCTCAAGGCGCGCCGGCCACAGGGCGGCGAGTACCTGGGGCTGTACCTGATGGACAAGAAGGTGGGCTACGTCTTCAACGACCTGGGGCTCATCCCGGGCCGGAACGACCGGGTGCGCAGCATCAACGAGCTGCACTTCAAGGCGCAGGTGGGCACCCGGATGTCCGAGCGCGTCCACCGGGAGGAGCGCATCTACGAGGCCAGACCCGGCGGGCGGCTCGTGGCCTTCACCATCGAGCAGCGGGGGGACGGTGGAACCCAGACGCTGGAGGGCACGGTCACGCCCACCGGAATGAGCGTGGTGCGCAAGCGGCCGGGGATGCCGGATGAGACGGTGAACCTGCCTCCGACCCCGGAGGTGGTGGAGGACGCCGACCAGGTCCGCGTGGCCCTGCTGCGCCAGACGAACGTGACCGGCAGCTCGATGGATGCAACGGACCTGGGCACCTACAAGCTCGCCACCACGGTGCAGCCCGCGGAGGAGCGGCTCGTCAGTGGGGTGAAGGTGAAGGTCGGCAAGGCGGTGAGCCTCTCGGACAAGGAGAAGGTGCCCGTCACCGCCTACGTGGCCGAGGACGGGCGGCTGCTGGAGATGGAGTACGGGCAGACGATGAAGGCCCGTGCCGAGTCCGAGGTGGTGGCGAAGCGGCTGGACCTGGTGGAGGTGTTCGGCCTCACCCGCGTCGTGCTGCCCAAGACACTGTCGCCCGAGGCGCACGCCATTCCCGGACAGGTGAAGCTGGTGATGGAGAACCTGCCGGAGAAGTTCCAGCGCGACACCTACCGGCAGAAGTACCAGCCTCGGCCGGACGGGCGCGTGCTGGTGACGCTGTCGGCGCGAGCCCCCGAGCCCGGGAAGCTCAAGCCCCGGCCGCTGGCGGACCCCGAGGGAGGAGAGAACCTCAAGTCCTCGATCATCGTCGAGAGCGACAGCCAGCAGATCCGCGACCTGGCCGGTCAGCTGGCGGGCGGCGAGAAGGACGCCTATACGGCGGCGAAGAAGATCGTCAGCTGGGTGGCGACGAACCTGCAGAAGGACTACGGGGCGAGCGCGGACCGGGCCACGGACGTGCTGCGCCAGCGCAAGGGAGACTGCACGGAGCACTCGCTGCTGACGGTGGCGCTGCTGCGCGCCGCGGGCATTCCGGCCCGGCGCGTGGATGGCGTCATCTACATGGTGAACCAGGACGGCGTGCCGGCCCTCTACTGGCACGAGTGGGTGGAGGCCTTCGTGGGCGAGTGGACCCAGATGGACCCCACCTTCAACCAGACGGTCGCGGACGCCACCCACTTCGGAGTGGGCCAGGAGGCAAACGCGGAAATCACCCCGCTGATTGGGTCCCTTAAGGTCGTGGAGGTGATGTAGGAGGCGCCAGGAGATTGTACCCCTTGGCAAGAAGTTGCGGAGTCGACTAAGCAGACCCCCGCCGTTGTGGCAAATGTAACGGGGGTTTAATGAATAAGTTGACGCAGAAGTTTCTGGTGGTCTCGATGCTTGCCCTCGTGGGCTGTGAGCACGAGGCCAACAGTGGCCGGCTCGTGGGTTTCATCGTGGATGGCCAGACCGGTCAGCGGATGAACTTCTTCCCGGCCGACGGGAAGAAGAACAACATCGACGACGACAAGAACAGCCAGAGCCAGGTGTACGCGGTCATCGACGGCGAGTTCCGTCGCGCGGAGCCGTGTGGCAGCGGAGATCTGACCGAGGAGAACGCCATCGAGGCGGACGGCTGCTATCAGATCGACGGGATTCCCGAGGGGATGGTCGTCCCCATCTTCGCGCAGGCCCCGGGCTATGAGCGGTTCGTGGGTGAGTTCACATACCCCCTGCTCACCAAGGATCAGGAGCATGCGCAGTACGTGGGGAACATCCGGCTGTTCCCCAAGGGCTACACGACGGACTACCGGTTCAACGTGAGCTACAACAACCAGCCGGTTTCGAAGGCGCAGGTCATCTGCCAGTACCTGAACGACGACGGCAACTCGCTGGGCGTCTCGGGCGACTTCGACAACTTCCTCAAGCCGAAGAACACCGGCACCGCGACGATCAGCGCCACCTCGGGTGACGACGGCGTGGCGGTCATCCCGGGCGCGCAGCTCGTCAATGGCGCCAGCTACAGCTGCGAGGCGGTGCTGAACGGGGCGCTGGATGGGCGCACGCTGGCGGGTCAGGCGTTCATCGTGGCCGGCGTGAACCAGACCGAGCAGCGGGTGGCGCTGTCGGCCAGCGGTTCGCTCGACACCCTGCTCTACGCGGTGCGCTCCAACGCAGACGCCGCAGGCACGCTGATGGGCGCGGACGGCAAGCTCGTCATCACCTTCAACCGTCCGGTGGAGATCGTCCCGGGCACGGCCGACTGCCAGTACGCAGTCGAGCGCATCGACTACCCGGACAGTGACACCGTCAAGGGCCACATCTACACCACGGACGGCACCACCGCCACCAACGGCGTATCGGAGTCAGTCACTGCGGATATCTCCGGTGATGGGCTCACGCTGACGCTGGGCTTCAAGGTGCAGTCTGCGTTCGACCCGGATGACCACGGCACCTATGTCAACTTCAGCGGTATCGTGATTCGCCCGCGTGGTAGCAGCAATTTCAGCCAGACGCGCGTTATCGGTGGGCTGACGGCCGCCTGCCCGGCGATCGCCGGGTACGACGTGGCGGATCTGCGGAACCTGCGCACCGGCGGCGGTAACCAGACCTCCAGCATCCAGCTCTTCTAAGTAAGCTGTTATTGATGTTGTCTTTGGGGCGAGCATGTTTCCATGCTCGCCCTTTTTACGTCATGGCGTATGGCTTGGCATGGCCATAAGATTCGCGCCCCCGTTCAGTTATTGCCGTAGCAGAGCAACGACGAGGCGAGGGTCCTACCCCGACTAGGGAGTAGCACCCACTCCGGGGCCACCAGATGTGACGTGAGCCCGACAAGAGTGCTCCAGTTCTGGGCAACCGGATGTGCCGCCCACTACCGTCTCACCACACGGACACCATACTCGTTCCGAGATGTCCTCCGTGCTCTCCATGCCGCACAAGGGCGCGAAACGACAGAGAGGCGCTCCTGGCCCTGGGCTTGCCAAGCCCATCGCGGCCGCAATCCAGCGGCTCTCCCACCAGTCGAGCACCTTCATCGTCAGGTGCGTACGACCGCCATCCGAATCTCATCTCCCGCCTTGCATGGACTCCGCCAAGCGGGGGCTGTCTCTTCGTGGACCCACCTGAAAAGGTATACCTCATGCGCTTGAAGCTGTTCTTGGCACTCATTGTCGTGGCGTTCCTCGGACAGGCATGTATCGACCTGCCAGAGATTGAGGCTCCCATTGACGAGGATGAATCCCCTCCTGGCAGCGGCACTGATGCAGGAGTAACACCCCAGAAGCATCCACCAGAATTGACGGAGACCCAACAGACAGCCACTTCGGTTCCAGGTGGAGGAACCGTGGCTCTCCGAATCAGCGCACGCGACCCACAGGACAGTGCGCTTGACTTTTCATGGGGAGCCAGTGCTGGAGTCCTTGGGAATCAAGTGAACACCAGCAGCAATAGTGCAGTGACCTGGACAGCACCGGCCTGCGGCTCCACTCCCTCAGAAGCAGCTGTCACCATCACGGCCACTGTGACCAACACATTGGGCCTTTCCATCAGCAAGAGATTCAGCGTCACGGGGACCTGCTACGCGCCAGAGGTCACGGAAACCCAACAATCAGCCACCTCGGTCACAGACGGAGCGACAGCCACGCTTCGTCTCATCGCACACGATCCACAGAACAGCGCGCTCACCTTCTCATAGCACTCAAATGCCGGAAGCCTCGGCGCCCCGACAAACACCACCACGAGCAGCGAGAGTGTCTGGACAGCGCCAACATGCAGCTCATCCTCTGCCAAAGAGGCTATTGCCAGCATCACCGCCACGGTAACCAACGCCCTGGGCCTTTCCAAGGTTGAGAACTTCAATATCACTACCATCTGTCCGAAGTGGTTCGCGACCCCCACGATGGTTTCCGCTCGTGCCGCCCATACGGCCACCCTTCTCCCGTCAGGCATGGTGCTCACAACAGGAGGAGCCACGAACACCGCCACGGCAGAGATGTACAACCCAAACACCGGCACATGGTCTTCTACCAATAGCATGGCCTCCGCTCGCTCCTATCACGCAGCCAGCCTGCTCAATTCGGGCAAGGTACTGATCACGGGCGGAACCAGCGACGACACCACCTTTCTGCAAACGACGGAGCTCTATGACCCCGCTACTGGCACCTGGTCACCCACTGGGAGCCTGGCTTCTGCCCGATACCGCCACACCAGCACCTTGCTCCCTTCGGGCAAGGTGCTAGTCACAGGCGGATACAGAGGTAGCGGCAACCCGACTGCAGCGGAGATTTACGATCCCTCCACTGGCACCTGGGCATCTGCTGGCAACATGACAACACCACGCACCGGGCACACCGCTACTTTACTTCCCTCGGGCGAGGTACTGGTAGCAGGCTACGGCACGGCGGATTTGTATAATCCAACTACCGGCTCCTGGAAGCCAACCCCCACCCAACAGATGCTCTCCGATCGCAGCGGCCACACCGCAACCCTGTTACCCTCGGGAATGGTGTTGATTGTTGGCGGGATCAATGGAAACACATACTTCTCCACGGCGGAGGTGTACGACCCAAGCACAGGTACATGGACGTCCACCGGCAACATGGCCGATGCTCGCGCCTATCACACCGCTACCCTATTGCCCTCAGGCAAAGTGCTAGTAGCGGGCGGGCAGAACAAGGATGCAGTCCTCTCCTCTGCAGAGGTATATGACCCGCAGACGGGGACCTGGACCGCTACTGTCAGCATGCTCGCCATTCGCGGCGCTCACACAGCCACCCTCTTACCCTCTTCAAACAAAGTGCTTGTCGCGGGGGGTGGACGCAATCCCATGGCAGAGGTCTACGAGCCTTAAATCATTTCTATTCCAAAGAGATTGATGTTGGCCACGCGCTCACAACCTCATGGGGGTGAGCGCGCTTTGATTTTGGTCAAGAATCAGGTGCTCGCCGGAACCAGGGCCAGTTTCCTCGCGAGGTCGCCTGTCTCCTTGATGGGCGGCTCGCAGGCGAAGTGGCGGCACAGGTAGGCGGCTCCGTGGCCGCCCACCGGATCCCGCCCCTCAAAGGTCTCTCGCATCGACTCCGGCACCGGCACCCCCGGCTCCTTCCATGCGAAGGCAAACGTGGGTGCGTAGGTGGCTCTCGTCACCGTCCACAGTGGTTTCACCGCCTCGCGGCTCCCCGCGAAGGTGACACTCGGCGCTCCCTCCATCAGTGCATCCGCCGCCAATCCCAGGTGTCCGTACCCCATCGGGTTCTGCCGGAGCTGCTCCCTCATGCGCGACACGTAGCCCTCTGGCAGGTCCAGGTACTTCTTGTTCCCCGTGAGCGCCGCCAGCGCCACCTGCGCCTCCGTCAGCGTCGAGGCCCCCGAGGGAAAGGCGTTGTCGAACGTCGCGTAGGTCGCCACCACCAGGTCCTGCTGCGCCCTCGGTGCCGTCAGGTACGCCCGCTTCTCCGCATCCCAGAAGCGCGTCTCCGCCGCCTTCACCAGCGCCTCCGCTGCCTCCAGGTACTTCACCTCGAAGGTCGCCTGGTACAGCGCCGTCAATCCCGCCGCCAGGTCTCCGTAGTCCTCGAGGAAGCCCGGGATTCGCGCCTGCCCCTCCTGGTACGAGCGCAAGAGCCGCTCGCCGTCCCATAGCTCCGACAACAGGAAGTCCGCCGCCCTCCGGGCCAATGTCACCCAGTCCTCCCGCTCGAAGATATGTCCCGCGAAGGCCAGGCCCCGAATCATCAGCCCGTTCCACCCCGCCAGAATCTTGTCGTCCCGCCCCGGCTTCACCCGCTTCTCCCTCGCCTCGAAGAGCCGCCTCCGGGCCTCTCCGAGCCGCGCCACCACCTCTTCCACCGGGAGCTGGAAGTCCCTCGCCAGCGTCTCCACTGGCACCACCGCCTCCAGCACTGTCGCCCCGTGCTCGAAGTTGCCCCCGGGTGTGATTCGGAAGTGGCGCTGCGCCAGCTCGGCCAGTTCCGGCGGTAGCACCTCGCGCACCTGCTCGGGCTTCCAGACGAAGAACTTCCCTTCCTCGCCCTCGCTGTCCGCGTCCTGGGTGGCATAGAAGCCGCCTCGCGCGTCCGTCATCTCGCGCCGCACGTACTCCGCCGTCTCCTCCACCACCTTGCGCCACAGCGGCCTCGGCTCCACCTGGTACGCCTCCGTGTACAGGTGCAGCAGCTGCGCGTTGTCGTACAGCATCTTCTCGAAGTGCGGCACCGTCCACCGCTCGTCCACCGAGTACCGGTGGAAGCCTCCCCCAAGCTGGTCGTAGATTCCTCCCAGCGCCATCTTCTCCAGCGTCAGCAGCGCTGCCTTCTTCAAGGCCTCATGGCCGCCGTTGCGCCGCCACGCCCGCAGCAGCATCGCCACGTTCATCGGGTTGGGGAACTTGGGCGCTCCTCCGAAGCCACCGTTCACCTCGTCCACCCGGCGCAGCAGGGACTCGCCCATGGTCACGATGTCCTCCGCCTTCAGCGCCGCCGGCACCGCGTCCAGGCCGTAGCCGGCCAGCTCGCCCAACCCCTCGCGGAACTCCTCCGACTGGCGCCGCACCTCGTCCCGCTTCGTCGTCCAGGCGTCGTGCAACGCCTCCAGCACTCGCGGAAAGCCCGGCCTCCCGTACTTGTCCTTCGGCGGGAAGTAGGTGCCTCCGTAGAACGGCAGCAGTTCCGGCGTCAGGAACACCGTCAGCGGCCACCCGCCCCCCTGCCCCATCAGCTGCACCACACCCTGGTAGATTTGATCCACGTCCGGCCGCTCCTCGCGGTCCACCTTCACGTTGATGAACCACTCATTCATCAACCCGGCGATGGTCGGGTCCTCGAAGGACTCGTGCGCCATCACGTGGCACCAGTGGCACGCCGAGTACCCCACCGACAGCAGGATGGGCTTGTTCTCCGCCCGGGCTCGCGCGAAGGCCTCGTCCCCCCAGGGATACCAATCCACCGGGTTCGCCGCGTGCTGCCGCAGGTAGGGGGACGGCTCTCTCGCGAGGCGATTGCTCGCACCGGACTGCGGAGTCTGGGCCATGGGTGGCTCCTGGAGTGGGGCAGGTCCGAAGGTGATAAAGGGGCACCCGTAGCGCGGGCAAGCACTTCGGAGGGTGCGTGTCCCCCGCGATACAGGTCCGCGCATCCAGGGACGGGCAGAAGGTGCTGGGCAAAGGCCCTCATTTGCGCTTTGTCCAGGAGCCGTGGCCGAGCCCTCCTCCCGCGCATCCTCATCCCTGACGCTCTGCCTCGCGCTGCTGGCGGTGAGCGCCGGGGTGCGGCTCGCGCTCGCGCTGGGCACGGACATCTACTTCGACGAGGCCTACTACTGGCAATGGTCCCGGCACCTCGACTGGGGCTACTACGACCACCCGCCCCTGGTGGCCTGGCTCATCGCCGCGCTCGGCATCCGGCTCACCGCCCTGTTGTGCGGCGCGGGCACGGTGGCCGCCGTGTGGGGCCTCGCTCGCGACGTGTACGGCAACCGGGAGGCAGCCTGGCGCGCGGCCGCGCTGTGGAGCGTGGTGCCCGTGGGCGTCCTCGCCGGCGTGTGGACCACTCCGGATACGCCCCTCCTGCTGTGCTGGGTGCTCGCGCTGTGGGCGCTCTACCGCGAGCGATGGTTGCTCGCGGGTCTGGCCTGTGGGTTGGCCCTGCTGTCCAAGTACCCGGGCGTGCTGCTCGCCGCGGCCTTCGTCGCCGCCTGTGTCCGCGTGCGCCGCCTGCCGGCCGGAGCCTGGCTCACCGCGCTCCTCGGCGTGCTCCTCTTCCTGCCCGTGGTGATGTGGAATGCGCGCCATGACCAGGTGGGTTTCGCCTTCCAGCTCAAGCACGGCCTCGGAGGCACCGGCGGGTGGCGCACCTTCGGCGAGTTCCTCATCGGCCAGCTCGCGCTCGGAGGCCCGCTGATCCTGCCGCTCACCGCGGTGTATGTCTTCCGCGGCCCTCGGGAGCAGTTCCTGCTGCGCGCGGCGGCGGCCGCTCCCCTCCTGCTGTTCGGTTACGCCTCCCTCCGCACCCGGGGTGAGGCCAACTGGCCGGCCACCGCATACCTCTCCGCGTGCGTGGGCATCGCCGGCATGCGCCCCGGGTGGTTCCGCGCCGCGGCCCTCGTCAACCTCGCCGTGGTGCTCGGGGTGGCCTCGCACCTGCTCTTCCCCGTGCTGCGCTTCGAGCGTGACGTCACCCTCTCGCGCACCCACGGCTGGACCGAGCTGTCCCGGCTCGCCGAGCCCTCGAAGCTCTTTCCCGGACTCGAGCACGAGGACGTGGCCGTGGTGTACGCGCCCAGCTACCAGCTCGCCTCCGAGGTGGCGTACTTCACCCGGCTGCCCACGGACACCGCGGGCGGGGCCCGCTACAGCCAATACGACCTCTGGCCAAGGCCCGTGGTGGCCCCCGGGCAGGACGCGCTGTGGCTCTCCGAGGACCGCGCTCCTCCCGACGAGCTGACCGCGCGCTTCTCCTCGGTGGAGGGCCCGGTGGTAATGGAGCCTCTCTTCCACGGGCAGCGCGTGCACACCTTCACTGTCTGGCGGCTGCGCGACGCGAAACCCTGAGCTCCTGAGCGCCGCTCGGAGGGTCCGCTGCCGTCCACGAGCCTCGGGATATGCTCCGCGCGAGCCCTGGTTCCCGGGGACCCCGACCTCTCGTTGGAGAAATCCATGCAGCGCAGTCGCCTCGCCATCTTGTTGTGTCTGCCGTTGGCCCTGCTCACCGGATGTGAGATCGACAATTCCAAGTGCAAGGGCACGAAGTGTGGTGACCCCCAGGCGGACGCGGGCATCGCCGAGACCGGCGATTGGGACATCACCGGCCCCTACGCCAACTGCCGTTTCATCCAGGGCACCACGGGCACGCAGTGCGGCGAGCTCGGCAGCTTCGACCTCTCCGCGTGCCAGCGCGCCACGCTCGGCGGAATCGGCAAGGAGGGCGTCTTCACCACCCACGGCCGCATCGTCCAGGGCGATGGCGGAGTGAGCTACTTCACGCAGGCCCACTCGCTGAGGGAGGACGGCGGCGTCGAGACCTTCAATGGCTGGGCCACGTACAGCTCCAACATGAACCTGACCAAGCAGTTCAACCAGGACACCTGGTTCGTCTCGAGGCACACCACGAGCAGCCTCACGGACGGCGGCACGCTCAACGTCACGGTAGGCTACGCGGGCTGCTCGGCTCAGGACTCCAACCACTTCACCGGTTGCTACGCCGTCTGCCGCAACGGCCAGTCCTCCGAGGTGGGTACCTTCAAGGCCGCCCGCATCGTGAACGCCCGCGGCGAGGGCGAGGCCAACGGACTCACGCTCGTCTCGGAAGCGCCCGTGCGCGACCAGTATGACGATAACTACTTCTTCGGCATCCCGGTGGATGTCTACGTCACGAAGAACCGCGCGTACGTCGTGTCCATCGAAGGCTCGTACCAGGGCTCTGGCGGCCTGACGATCTTCGACGTGAGCGACCCCGCCCACCCGGTGCGCACGAATCAGCTCGACGGCCAGAACGGCTACTGGAACAGCGTCTGGGCCAAGGGGGACGCGCTGTACATCGGCAGCGGCAAGCACGGCGTCATCACCTACGACATCACCAACCCGGACAACCCCGTCCTCACCCCCGTGCAGGTCCAGGAGAACGCGGACGCCCACACCCTCTTCGTGGACGGCAATCACCTCTACGCCATGGGAGCTCCCACGCGCGTCTACGACATCTCCAATCCGCGAGCCCCCCGCCTCCTCGGCCGCTACGAGCCGCCCGGCGCCGGCTCCTACCCGTACGCCTACGTGCACGATGCCTTCGTCTACAAGAACCGGATGTACAGCTTCTACTGGTCGTACGGGATGCAGATCAGCGACGTCTCCCAGGTGGACACGACAGAGCCCACGCCGCTCGGCAGCTACCGCTATGGCCTCAACTCCGACGGCAGCCCGGCGCTCAACTACGCCCACAGCCACGCGGGCGCCGTGGGCACCTATGTCGACCGACTCATCGCGTTCGAGGGCGGTGAGACCTGGGGCGCCCACCTGCGCGTGCTCGACGTCACCGACCCCGCCCGCGTGAAGCTGCTCGCCCACTACCGGCTGCGGCAGGAGGCCTCCATCCACAACATGCTCCTCGATGAGGCCAAGAAGCGGCTCTACATCGCCTACTACCAGGAGGGCGTCCGCGTCCTCGACGTGGCCAACCCCGCCCAGCCCCGGGAGATCGGCTACTTCAACACCTTCCGCTCCGAGGATCCGATGCGCGGCCTGGGCTTCTACGATGGCGCCATCGGCATCCGCATCCCCAAGGCGCCGGATGTCTCCACGACCAACGCGGGGCTCCTCTACGTCGTCGACACGTCCCGCGGTCTGCTCATCCTCCGCGAGACGCAGTAACGGCGCCGGAGCCGGGCACCCGCTCACCCCGAGCGGGTGCACCGTTGCCGAACCTGGCCTCCGCAAGCAGGGAGCCCTACCCGGTGTCGACGGAGTTCCAGGCAACTCCCGTCATCCAGGAGGACTCCCGTCCCGAACCGGAGGCAGGACGGCGCTCGGCAAGGAAGGAAGGGGGCACCTGCTGGCCTGGTGGGTACGGCCGTCCAGAATGATTTCGCGCCTCGGGGCTTCCACCTAGACTGCCTGCCCCGTGAACCTGCTCCTCGTCGCCGTCGGGCTGTCCAAGGTCGTCTTCGGTGGCCTGGTGGCCGCGCTCGGCATCTGGCTCGCGTTCCGCGGCCTCAACCGCCTCCTCGGCACGGCGGATCCCACCGGAGACCTTCGCAACGGCAACGTCGCCGCCGGGGTCGTCCATGCCGCCAGCCTGCTCGCACTCGGGCTGCTGGTGCAGAACGCCGTGAGCGCCACCTTCGACGCGGTGGACCTCACCTTCCACGGCCCCAGCGTGGCGCTCTCGGCGCTGGCGCGACTCGCCTTCTTCGCCCTCATGCACGTGGGCGTGTCCCTCCTGGTGGGCACCGGCGTGCTCGCCCTGGGCGTCATCCTCTTCGACAAGATGACCCCCGGCCTGGACGAGCTCGCCGAGGTGCGCCGCGGCAACGTGGCGCTCGCGCTCGTGCTGGCCGCCATCCTCGTCGTCATTGCCCTGCTCACCGCGCCGGGCCTCCAGGCCACCCTCAACGGCCTCATCCCCTTCCCCACGCTCCCGCCCTCGACGCTCCGCGCTCCCTCCTGAAACTCCGTGGACTCCCCGCCGTCCAGCCAGGGGAAGAAGCTCCTTACGCTCTTCCTCGTCCTCTTCCTCGCCGCGAGCTTCTGCAGCTTCCTCGGGCTGCGCTGGCTCGTGTCGCTGGACGTGCACTCGGAAACTCCCTCCCCGGAGCCGGTTCCACCCCCCGGCCCCTTCGGCTCCCGAGGCCTCCACCTCGGCACGGCGCTCGTTCCCGCCTCCACTCCGCTCAGCCAGGCCCACACCTACGAGTGGCAGGTCGAATCGCTGGACCCGCCGGAGTACCGGGTGGGCTACGGCCTGGGCGAGTCGCTCGCGCGCTCCATCGAAAGTGCCCACCAGGCCTACGGCCGCAGGATGCGCTTCCGCGCGCTCAGCCCGACCCGCTTCACGTACCAGGCCCCGCCCGACTGCCAGACGGACATGCGCTGCATCTACGACGAGCTGATGCGCAGCAACGCCGAGACCGTGCGCGCACTGGGCGACCGCTTCGTCGAGCACATCCGCGAGCAACACCTGGACGCCGTGTCCGCCGCCGAGCTCATCATCACCTTCGTCCAGCACATCCACTACGCGCAGCCCGAGGGCCAGCCCTTCGGCATCCTCCCGCCGGCGCTCGTTGCCGCGCAGGACCAGGGTGACTGCGACTCCAAGGCGGTGCTCGCGGTGATGCTGCTGCGGCAGGTGGGCATCGACGCGACCATCCTCTACTCGGATCCGCTGTCACACGCCGCCGTGGGCGTGGCCCTGCCCGTGCGCGGCCACCCCTTCCGTCTCGGCAACCGGGTGTACCGCTACGCCGAGCTCACCACCGAGGGCTGGCCGCTCGGGATGATTCCTCCCCAGCACGACAAGCCACGCCTGTGGAAGGTTTTGCCCGCGCCGGAACTGCCCGGCGAGACAGGCACCCCTGTGGATGGGACGGACACACCCTCCGCCAATGACGTGGAGTAGTCGAAGCGGCATCTGACCCGAAGGACGGGTTCCGGGAGCGAAGGGGGTGACGAAGCTTCACCGCCCAACCCCAAAGCGCCCCCCACGCCGAGCCCTTCTTCGACCGCTGCACCTTTTCACCCGCTCCGGCTCCCTCCCGTGCGCGCCCGTCCGACAGTCGGGTCACACCGGAGTGCGTGTGGGGACGCCCCGCTGACCGGAGGTGTCACCATGCCCACCGTCTCCCGATGGCTCGTTCCGCCGCTGCTCGGACTGCTGACCCTCGCCGCATGCATCGCAACCCCGCTGGAGGAGGACTCCGAGAAGGCCGTCGACGCGGCCGCCCAGGCAGTGCCGGATGCGATGGGCGCGCGCCCGGGCTGTCTGGCCGCGCCTTTGCTGTCCTCTCTCGGGAAGAGCGACGTGCTCGTTGGAGGGAAGATGCGCGAGGATGTGGCGTCCCAGGCGCCCTTCGACATCCGCTACATCTACCTCGCCGGTGGGCTGTTCGACTCAGCGGAGGAGTGCACCTCGTGCTCGAGCTGCAGCGCCGGAGGGAACTCCTGCGCCAACTCGAGCGGAGGTTGCACCTGGTGGGGCTGCTGGCAGTGGGACCAGCAGGCCCCGGGACAGTTCCTGCGGGACTTCCTCCAGGCGGCCGCGGACCAGAGGCAGATTCCGATGCTCACCTACTACCAGGTCCTCCACACCAGCGGCGCGCCCGATGGGACGGACGAGGTGCTGCGGGTCCAGGACGTCACCCTGATGCGGCGCTACTTCAATGACTGGCGTTTCGTGCTGAGGCAGATCGGCACCTCCACCGCCCTGCTCCACCTCGAGCCGGACTTCTGGGCCTATGCGCAATTCCTCGCGGCGGATCCCCGGTTGCTACCCGCGGCGGTGGCGGCGGCCAACCCCACGGACTGCGGCACGCAGGAGAACTCCGTGGCCGGCATGGGGCGGTGCCTCATCTCCATGGTCCGCAAGTACGCGCCCAACGCCAAGGTGGGCCTGCATGCCTCGGCATGGGCCACGAAGCTCGATGCCTACCTCAACACCAACCCGTTGCTGGACGTGACGGTGGAGGCGCGCAAGGTGGCCGACTTCCTCCGCCTGTGCGGAGCGGCGGAGGGTGACTTCATCGTCATCGAGGCCAGCGACCGCGATGCCGAGTGGTACGAGGTGACGACGGACACGCGCCGCTGGTGGGACCCGACCAACGCCAACTGGCCCAACTTCCGCCAGGCCTTCACGTGGGCCAGGGCCCTGTCCGAACGGCTCGGCCGGCCCCACCTGTGGTGGCAGCTCCCCGTGGGCAACATGTCGCTGCCCGGCACCTGGGAGCAGTGGCGGGACAACCGCCTGGACTACTTCTTCGACCACCCGGAGCAGGTCGCCGCCGCCCACGGGTTCGGCATGGTGTTCGGCTCGGGCGCCGAGGGGCAGACCAACCCTTCCACCGACAACGGGCACTTCTTGCGGAGAGCCCAGGCGTACTTCGCCAGCGGCGGACAGGCCGCATGCCCCTCGGCACCGGCCACGTCACGGTAGTGGACTCACGAGGCGGGCGCCTTCATCCGCTCGCGCACATAGGCGTCGTACTCCTCCTTCATCGGGAGGGACTCGTCCACGCGCAGCCGCCGGCGCAGGGTGCTCACCGTCCGGCCGTTGCGCGGGTCCACGCCCTGCTTCTCGTACAGCTCCCAAGAGATGCCCGTGCCCCGGCGTTGCCAGAGCGGCAGCTCGTTGAAGTTGATGCCGCGCTGGAAGAGGAGCTCGTTCTTGAAGCCCACCGACTTGCCGTGCAGCTCTCGCGAGGCCTGGGCCACGCTCTGGCCCTCCTTGCGCAACGTCCAGTAGCACCAGCCGTTCAGCGCGCAGCGGACCGCGTCCGCCTGCCTCCAACGGAAGTAGTCCACCACCGCGCTCTCGCTCACGCCCATCCACACCCGGCTGTCGAACACCGCTGGCACTCCCGCCACGTGGGTGAACGTCGCGCTCGCCAGGCCCGCGGAGATGGACACCAGCTTCTCCACCTCGCGGTCGAAGAGCGACCAGTCCGGCGGGAAGAGGACGGAGAGCTCATCGCTCTCGGTGTATGCGTAGACGCCCTGCAACTCCTCCACCAGCGCCGAGGCCGTCCGCACCATCTGCTGGTGCAGCGTGGCGTCGAAGGGCTTCTCGTAGCGCCCCTCCGTGAAGCGCGAGAAGCCCCGCCCATCCACCCGCAACACGCACCAGGCTCCACGCAACAGCCGCAGCGAGTGGAAGAACTCACCCTCGCGCATCCGGTCCTCGAACTTGTTCGGTTTCATTTCCCTCCCTCCATTCCCTCACGTGAAAGCCGCCCTCCGGGTCGAGCCGCACGTGGAACAACGCATCGAATCCCTCGGCATACGAGGGCCACCGCAACTTCCGCCGCGTGATGTGGATCGCCTTGTCCGGCACCCGCGCCCGCCCCACCCGGCCCGCGTTGCGCGCGAGGCACGTCTCCAGGTCCGACTCGAAGACGTAGCCCACCACCCGCGCGCCCCGCTCCCGGCCGATGGCGATGAGCGGGGCCCGGTCCTCGACCAGCGGGTTGGTGTTGTCCACCACCACCGAGCGTCCCAGGGCCAGCGCCTCGGAGATGAGCCGCCGCTGCCGGGCCTCACGCTTGCGCGCGTTGGGCCACAGGTCCTTGCTCACGTGCACGTGCCCGGCCGCGAAGCGCTCCCGGTAGAAGCTGCTCTTTCCCGAGCCCTGCAAGCCAATGAAGAGGACGAGTTCCATGACGCGCCTCTCGTTTGACGGTGTGCACGCCAGGGCTCTGACGCAGAGGGCGGCCGTCCGCCCCTACCTCACGCCGAGGGGACGCGGTTCCTCACCCGGGCCGCTTCCTCTACCTCGCCCGCGGACTCCAGGATGGAGGCGGCGCGCGCATAGCTCGTGGAGGCCTCCGCCCGGCGCAGGTGGGCCTCGTCCGCCTGGGCCGCGGCGAGCAGGAAGGGCACGGCGCGCCGCGACTCCCCCCCCTCCAACCAGTGCAGGGCGATGATGGTCGGGGCCGCCCGCCTCTTCTCCAACTGCTGAGCCAGGCGCCGGTGCAGCAGCGCCCCCAGCGCGGCGGGAAGGGAGCCCCGCACCGCCTCGAGCACCAGATCATGGGTGAAGCGCTCGCCCCGGAAGATCTGCGCCGCCTCGAGCTCACGCAGCGGCTCCGCGAACGACAGGGGACTCACCTCCAGCACCTCGCCGGCCAGCTCCAGGGTGAACTCCATGAGGGCCAGTGCCGCCACCTGGGCGAGCTGCAGCGCCAGTGGGGACAGCCGCTCCAAACGGTGCTGGATGAGCGGACGCACCCGCCCTGGAGGAGGCAGCCGCTCTGGCCATCCCCGCTCCAGGCTGCCCGACTCCATCAGGTGCTTGAGCGTCTCGGTGATGAAGAGGGGATTACCACCCGTGTAGCGCGTCATCTCCCCGGTGAGCGATGACGCGCCCGGCAGGGCGAGGCTCTCCAGCAACTCTCCCACCGACTCCAGGGGGAGCGGCTCCAGCTCCAGGATGAGCGCCAACCCCGCGGCCTCCAGCCGCTTCGTGATGACGAGCGCATCGCCCCTGAGCTCGCCGCTGCGGCAACAGTCGATGATGACGGGGAAGGTGCCGGCCTCTTGGAAACGGGAATGGGCATAGGCCCCCACCTCCAGGCTGGCGGGGTCGGCGAACTGCAGGTCATCGCAGAGCAGGCTCGCCATCCCCTCGGTGCAGCGGCGGAGCACCTCGCTATAGGCATCCAGGCAGCGCACCCGCTCCCCTTCGTTGCGCATGGGGGGAATCTCCTCGCCGGGCGCAAGCTCGGGCATCACGCGCGCCAGCTCCCGGCGGATCCACGGCTCCAGGCCCCGGGCAAGCTCCGGCCGTGCGGAGAAGCACTCCCGGAGGTGCCGCACGTACAGCGAGTAGGGCACGTCCGCGTCTCCAGGCCGGGCCGAGAACTCCATGAAGGGCCCCTTGGAAGCCGCGAAGTCATGCAACAGGCGCGTCTTGCCCACACCCGCCTCGGCCAGCAACAGGATGAGCTGCTTGGACTGCCACGCCGCCTCCATCCGCACCCACTCCCGCGCCCGGCCCACCAGCACTGGAGGACGCAGAACGGAGAGCGGAAGCGTCCGGCCTGGCTTGCTCACGGCGGCCCGAGGCCGTACCTGCCCGCGCTCCACGTCCCGCGCCAGCGCGAGCGTGTCCGGGTGCGGCGTCGCGTCGTACTCCTCGCGCAGCATCCTCTGGCAGCGCTCGAAGAAGCTCAGCGCCGCCATCCGGTCTCCCGACAGGTAGTGCAGCCGCATCAGCCGCCGA
Organism: Vitiosangium sp. GDMCC 1.1324; assembly: GCF_003044305.1. GTDB lineage: Bacteria > Myxococcota > Myxococcia > Myxococcales > Myxococcaceae > Archangium. The sequence goes on from NZ_PZOX01000003.1 coordinate 440,254, forward strand.
TAGGCCTCCTCGGAGAGCGGATCCAACACCAACAGCCGCTCGGCGAAGTGCAGCGCCCCGGCCAGGTCTCCCTGTTGCTCGCGCGTGTCCGCCTCGGCACTGGCGGCGCGGCGCCGCAGGGCCTCGAGCTGCTCGCGGGCGCGCAGCACCCAGGCATCGAAGTCCGGGCAGTCGTCGAAGTCCAGGGTGCCCAGCAGCGAGCCCGCCAGCGACAGGGCCTGCGCGTGGCGGCCGGCGAAGACGTGGCCCTCCAATTCCACCGCGTCGGTGGCCACCCGCTCGGAGAGGGAGATGACATCCCCGCCGAGCACCAGGTCCGCCCCGGTGGCCACGCGGAGCCTGCGCAGCAGCTGGCGCATGTTGTTGCGCGCCGTGTCCTCGCCGGAGCCGGGCCACAACATGCCCGCGAGCCTGTACTTGGGCGTGGGCCCCTCCAGTGCCAGCCACGCCAGCACCGCCGCGACCCGCCGCTGCAACTCCAGGGGCTCCGCGAGCCCCTGAAGCCGCGCGCCTCCGAGCACTTCCAGCCTCCAGTCCGCCACGTCGACCCCCTGCCGCGTCAGGAATAGACGGGATTGCTCAAACACCATCCCAGACGCTCAGGTCCAGAATCCCGTCGGCTGTCCGAGGAGGGCGGCCCCGGCCTGGCCAAACCACCCCTCAGCGGCAGCCGCATGCTGCCTGAAGGTGTAGATGTCACGGAAGCGCCTCTGCAAGGACGAGCCATCTTTGAGCGAGCTGGAACCTCCTGCCCGATAGCAGGTTTCCACTATGCCCGCCGCCGTCTCCGTCACCCAGGCCAGCGTGGCCGACAGGCGCGGCGCGAGAGGCAGCGCGGAGGCGGGGCCGTTCATACACGCGGTCCAGAACTCCTCGACGGTGTCGCGCAGGAGCGCCCGGGCGGCCCGTACGGTCATCTCGATGCGGCCGAGCTCGAGTTGGAGGACAGGAGACTCGATGAGCGGGACGCGGGCATACATCCGCCGCTTGCCCGTGGTGACGAGCTTCACCAGGTCGTCCACCGCGCCCTGGGCAATACCCAACGCCACCGCCGCCATGTGGAGCGCGAAGTGCTGCACCGGCGCGGTGAAGCCCGGGCCCTGCAGGCAGGACGCGCCGAAGAAGATGTCGAAGGAGTCCTCCCCGGGGCAGAAGGCGCCGTCGATGGCGACGTCATGGCTGCCCGTGCCCCTCAGGCCCAGCACGTTCCAGGTGTCGATGATGCGCACCTGGCTGGCCCGGAAGAGCATGGCGCGTGTCAGGGGCATGCCCGGAACGGGACCGGGACGTGGCTGGCCGTCCTGCAGGACGACGCAGTTGGCGAACATCCAGTCACAATGCTCGCAGCCACTGGCGAAGCCCCAGCGCCCGGTGACGCGATAGCCCTCCGCCTCCATCACGGCCTGCCCTTGCGCGTTGAAGGGGCCGCCCATGATGACATCCGGTCCGGCCGAGTAGATGGCATCGAAGCGCTCGCGAGACAGGAGCGAGAGGAGGTTCGGGGTCTCCATGCCAATCATCGCCGTCCAACCGGCGGCCCCGTCCGCACGCGCGAGCGTCTCCAGGAGCTCACAGGCGGTCCACAGGTCCAACTCGAGGCCGCCGTGACTGCGGGGTACGAACATCCGGAAGAAGCCTGCCTGCTTGAACTGCTGCAGCAGGTCCAACGGCAGCCTACGGCCCGACTCGATATCCGCGGCCCGGGCGGAGATCACCGGGAGCAGGTCTCGCGCGGCCTGCAACACCTGCGTTGCCTCAACGGTCTTCTTCATGCGTCCCTCCAAGGTCGTGGGCGCGGCCCCCCCATGCGCCTGTCCAGACCTGGAGCGACGTCTACCGCGCATGGTGTGACGAACGTGTGACGGCGGCCACCCCGGACGCCGGGTGTCCGGCCGTCAAGTCGAGTCCAGCAGCCAGGAGACCGCGACCACGTAGCGCTTCCACGCCTGGGTCTCGGCCTTCAATTGCGCGTGGCCCTCGGGGGTGAGCCGGTAGAACTTCACCTTCCGGTTCTTCTCCGACACCCCCCACTCCGCCGCCAACAACCCCCGCTTCTCCAGCCGGTGGAGCGCCGGGTACAGCGCCCCCTCCTCCACCTTCAGTAGCTGCCCGCTTCGCTCGTGCACGAACGCGGCCACCGCGGCCCCGTGCAGCGGGCTGCCCGACAGGCTCTTGAGAATCAGCATGTCCAGCGTGCCCTGCAACAACTCCAGCGGCTGATCCGCCATGTGGCCCTTTCCCTCGAAGATCGAGCGGAGTGTCACGTCCAGCACCCCAGGGTGTCAAAGAGAGACAGCTCGGGGCCCACGGCCCGACTCCACGGGTTGTCAGCCCCGAGTCACCATGGGAACCTGCCCACTTCGAGGAAGGGGCGCATGGACATCATCACCATCGACAAGCAGGGCGAGAAGGTCAGACTCGACGACGTTCCCACGACACCTCCGAAGAAGGCGGACCGGGAGGCGGCGAAGCGGGAGCTCGATGCGCTCGGCGAGGAGCTCTTCGACCTGCAGGACCTGCTGTGGGGCGCGCGCATGCACTCGGTGCTCATCGTCCTGCAGGGCCGGGACACGGCCGGGAAGGATGGGACCATCAAACACGTCGCGGGATACCTCAACCCCCGGGGCGTCAGCGTCACCTCCTTTGGCGTCCCCTCCGAGGAGGAGCGGGAGCACGACTTCCTCTGGCGCATCCACCGCGACACCCCGCGCAAGGGCGAGCTCGCCATCTTCAACCGATCCCACTACGAGGACGTGCTCGTCGTGCGCGTGCACGGGCTCGCCCCGGAGTCGCTCTGGAAGGAGCGCTACGGGCACATCCGCGACTTCGAGGAGATGCTCACCGAGCACGGCACCCTCATCCTCAAGTTCTTCCTCCACATCAGCCGCGAGGAGCAGGAGCAGCGCCTGCTGGACCGGGAGAAGGAGCCGCGCAAGGCCTGGAAGATCAACGCCGGAGACTGGGAGGACCGGGCGCACTGGGACGACTACACGAAGGCCTACGAAGAAGTCCTCACGCGCACGTCCACGAAGAAGGCTCCGTGGACCGTCGTTCCCGCGGACTCGAAGTGGTACCGGAACCTCGTGGTGGCGCGCACCCTCGCCGAGACGCTCCGGCCCTACCGCAAGAGCTGGCAGGAGCGGCTCGACGAGGTGGGCACGAAGAAGAAGGCGGAGCTCGAGGCCTGGCGTAAGAGCAAGGGCGGGTAGAACCCGGCTCCTCCTTTCCAAGATTGCCAAACTCACACATTGAAAGAGACGGGAAGAGCCCGTCGAAAGGCGCTCTGAAACCCTGAAACAATTGTAACATTGTAGACATGTTGAATGTCTTTCGCTCACGAACGTGAACCGGGTATGCATTGCTTGTGGGCGCGAATGCCCCACCCCAACGCCTACGCGCCAGGAGAAGACGTGCGGAGTGGCGTTGTACCCGGCTGAGACGACCTCGGACGTTTCAACCCAAAAGGAGTCAACCTCGTGAAGCGATTGCTGACCGTTGCCCTGATCTGTGTCTCCGCTGGTGCGTTCGCCGCGGACAAGCCCGCGTCGAAGCCGGCCCCGAAGACCGAGCCGAAGGCGAAGGCCCCCGAGCAGAAGGCCCCCGCAGCCGAGGAGCAGAAGCCGACGGAGGAGAAGAAGACCCCGGAGCAGGAGGCGAAGGAAAAGAAGGTCGACACGAAGACGAAGGATTCCGACAAGAAGATCGGCCTGTGATGCGGCGGATCGACACACCTCTGAATTCAATACAAAGGAACCCCTCATGAAGACGACTCATGCCGTGTTGATTTTTGGCGGTCTGTGCCTGGTCCAGGGAACCGCGATCGGACAGGACTGCATCAAGACCATCAACCAGGGCGCTGCCACGGTGGCGCTCGGGTTGTATGAGCAGCAGTGTCCGACCATCTCCTTCAGCTCCGGCGTCATCACGAAGGACGTCAAGTACAACTGCTGTGGCTCGGCTCCGACGATCCGGGTCAACGGGGCCGACTGGGAGACGCTCCGCAAGGCGGGAAAGCTGGACGGGCTCAGGTATCAGGTCATCACGAACGATTCGAGCACCTATACCCTGACCTTCAGGAAGATGGTGAACGACACCCCCACGACGATCAGCGCCGAGGACTTCTTCAAGTAGAGCGCACACACGAATGGCCTGACCGACAGTGGGCCTGAGTGGACAGGCGATTGCGTGACCCTCCATTCACGCAGCCGCCTGTCGCATTTCAACCGTCCTCTTCAACCTCTGGACCTGGGACCGTGTCCTACTATCTCCACGATCTCACCCCCTACCTCTTCCGCTACAGCGACGGTGTGCGTGACGTCCTCGTCGTGCGTTGGTATGGGCTTGCCTACCTCGCCGGGTTCGTCATCGCATTGCTGCTGCTCAAGCGCCTCGTCGCCCGTGGCTACTGCGCACTCGCGCCAGGAGATGTCCTCGACTTCACCACGTACGGCGCCCTCCTGGGGGTCATGCTCGGCGGACGTCTGGGTTACATGGTCCTCTACAACTGGGAGTCCTTCTCCCGGGACCTGTCCCTGCTCTTCCAGATTGGCAGGGGCGGCGCATCCAGCCACGGAGGCATCCTCGGCCTGGCCCTCTTCACCTGGCTCTATGCCCGGAAGAAGGGCGTTTCGTGGCTCAACCTCGGCGACAACGTGGCCACCGCCGTGCCGCTCGGCATCTTCCTGGGGCGCATCGCCAACTTCATGGATGGAGAGTTGTTCGGGCGTGTCTCCACCGTCCGCTGGGCCGTGCTCTTCCCCTCGGAGATCCACCTCCCTTCATTCCAACCCGCCCAGGCCACCCGGCTCGCCGTGGAGCGCCTGCCGGCCAGCAGCTTCGACATCATGCAGGTGGCCCATGCCGTCCCCCAGGTGATGGAGGAGTTGCAGCGCATCCTCAACCCGCGCCACCCCTCCCAGCTCTACGAGGCCTTCCTCGAGGGACTGCTCCTCTTCGGCATCCTGTACTTCGTACGCACCCGTGCACGCAGGACGCCCGACGGCCTCCTCAGCGGCCTCTTCCTCGTTCTCTACGCGGTGCTTCGGATCGGCGTGGAGTTCTTCCGCGAACCGGACGTGGGAGATCCACTGCACCTGGGCCTCAGCCGGGGCCAACTCTTCTCCCTGCCCATGATTGCCGTGGGGATGGTCTTGCTCGGGTGGAGCCTCGGCCGCCACCGCGGCGTCGCCGGCGTCGCGCAGACGCCTGGCCCCTCGTTGAGCACGAACGAATAGGGCGGAGGAAGGCCTACCCACCGGGATACAATGGCGCGGCATGCCCGTCCAAGAGCTGTGGATTGAAGGCTACCGCTCGGTCCAATCGCTGCGCTTCCCGCTGGAGCCCGTGACGGTGGTGGTGGGCCCCAACGGGTGCGGCAAGACGAACGTCTACCGCGCGCTGCAACTGCTGCACAGCGGCGCCGAGGGCTCCCTGGCGCACTCGCTGGCCGAGGAGGGCGGAATGCCCTCTGTGCTGTGGGCGGGCTCGCGCAAGAAGGGAGAACCGGCGCGCTTCACCGTGGGCGTGCGGCTGGAGGACCTCGCGTACGAGCTCTCCTGCGGGCTCGTGCCGCCCCCCGAGGGCCCCTTCGGCCTGGACCCGGACGTGAAGGAGGAGACGGTGTGGCTCCACGAGGGCAAGCGCCGGCACGTGATGGCCGAGCGCCGCTCCCGGAGCGTCTTCGCGCGTGACGCGGAAGGCCACCGCACCACCTTCGCGGTCGAGCTGTGGGGCAATGAGTCCGTGCTGGCCCAGATTGTCGAGCCGCACCGCTTCCCGCTGCTGAGCGCGCTGCGCGCGGAGCTGCTCCGCTGGCGCTTCTACCACCACTTCCGGACCGACCCGGAGTCACCGCTGCGCCACGCGCAGGTGGGCGTGCGCACGCCCGCACTGGCGCACGATGGGAGAGACCTGGCGGCGGCGTTGATGACCATCGACAACATTGGCGACGACCGGGGACTGCACGAGGCCGTGGAGAATGCCTTTCCCGGCTCGAGCCTGGAGCTCGACAACGAGGACGGGCGCTTCTCCATCCGCATGAGGATGCCCGGGCTGCAACGTGCGCTGGAGGCCTCGGAGCTGTCCGACGGGACGCTGCGCTACCTCTGCCTGCTCGCCGCCCTGCTCTCTCCGCGCCCTCCCCCCTTCCTCGCGCTCAACGAGCCGGAGACCAGTCTGCATCCATCGCTCCTGGAGCCGCTCGGACGCCTCATCGCCACCGCGAGCCGCCGCAGCCAGGTCTTCGTCACCACGCACGCCCACGAGCTCGCCACCGCGCTGGAGAAGCACGCCGGGGCCTCCGTCCTTTCCCTGCGCAAGGACGGAGGCGCCACGGAGCTCGTCGAGTAACACGGGCCCTGGGCTGGAATCCCAGAAACGGGCCTCGGCTCATGACAGCAATTGCCTCGCCATGCTCACTTCGGCCTCAGCCGGAAGGACGACACCCGGTCATCCGGGGCGAGCCCCACGGCGAAGAGGAAGACCTTGGTCCCGAATGGCACCTCGTACGTGTAGATCCGGTCATCGCCCCGGGTGACTCGCTGGACCAGCACCAGCTGCCCCACGGGCCCCAGCGCGCGCAGACGCTCCTGGTACATCTTCACCCCGTCCGGAAAGAACCCCGTGCGGAAGTACGCGAAATCGGCCGGCACGAGGGTCCCTTCCCTTGCCTTCTCGAGCAGTGCGGCGATCCGCGCGGTGACCTGTGGCTCCCGGTCCTCAATGGGGGTGAGCGACACGGCGAGCGCGGGGTTCATGATCGCTGCGATACCATCCACGAACGACGCCGGGTTCACGGCGGAGCAGTTGGTCAGCACGATGACGGAGAGGGAGTCTCCGATGAAACGGGAGTAGAAGCTCGTGAAGCCCTGCCACCCCCCGCTGTGCTGGTGCAATGGCTTTCCGTTGCGTTCATCCAGCTCCCATCCAAAGCCATACGGATAGGTGGCGCCGCTGGTGAGCCGCGCGGGGCTCAGGATCTCCTGCCAGCTCGCCGGAGAGAGGATGGCACGGGCCTGGACGGCCGCATCCCAGGCGATCAGGTCGCGCAGGGACACGTAGAGCGAGCCATCCGCCGTGGTGTTGAGCAACGGCGCGACCCACTCCTGGTTCTTCAGCTCTCCATTGACCAGCCGGTAGCCAGCCGCGCGGTGCGGGATGATGTCTTCCTCATTGATGACGCGCGCCGTCGTCATGCCGGCGGGCTTGAAGACACGTTCGCGGAGGATGTCGCCATAGAAGGTGCCAGCGACCCGGTTCACGATGATGCCCAGGAGGACATAGCCGGTGTTGCTGTAGCTCCAGCGCGAGCCGGGAGGGAACTCGAGCGTCAGCGCGTAGGCGTAGCGCGCGAGTTCCTCATCCGTGTAGTCCTTCCTGTAGTCGAGCTTGCCCTCGAGATCGGGAAGGCCAGCGGTATGGTTCAGGAGGTGGCGCACCGTGATGGCGCCCCACGAGGCAGGCGCCCCGGGAAAGAACTTCGTCAGCGGCTCCTCCAACGAGAGCTTGCCCGCCTCCACCTGTAGCATCACCGCCATGGCGGTGAGCTGCTTGCCCAGGGAACCTGACTGGAAGAGGGTCTCGGGCCCGGCCGGAACCTGATGCTCGAGGTTGGCGAAGCCATACCCCTTCGCCAGGAAGACCTTGCCGTTCTTCACGATGCCGATGGCGACACCGGGCGCCTTCTGACGCTCCATCTCCGCACGCACGAACGAGTCGATCCGCCCGCGGACCGGCCCCTGTGCGGCGGCGGGGCGGACCACGGCGAGACCCAGCAGAAGGACCGCGACCAGCGATAGGTGACGGACGAGGCTGCGCACGCAAGGGACTCCTGGAAGTGAAGTGAGAGGCGCAGCCTACTCCACAACCTGCGGCTCACTCCTCCCGGCGTTCACCGTCCGGGCTCCCCTGCTGGCCACTCGCGGCCGCTCCCGGACCCGACAGGACCGCCGTGGGCTCCTCGCTGCTCGCACGAACAGAGACATGCGCTGTCCGGGTCTCCAGCTCCGAGCTCCGCACAGGGGTCCGGTCCTGCCGCGCGAGGGCCGCCTGGACGAGGCGGGCCAGCTCCCGCTGCCCATGAGGATAGGGCGCGAGCTCTCCAGCCAACCCGCAGAGCTGCTCGCGCAGCACCTGTCCTCGGGGCGTGCGCTCCACCACCGGCCACCGGAGCAGACCCATGACGGCGGCATCCACGGCGGGGGGTACTTCCGGCCGGACGACCGAGGGAGGCACGAGAAAGGAAGGAGGCTCCTTCCGCACCGTGTCGGAGGCATCCTCCCGCTGGAAGACGCGCTGCCCCGTGAGGGCCTCGTGCAGCGTGAGGCCGAGCGCGAAGAGGTCCGCGCGCCCGTCGAAGGACTCACCCCGGACCTGTTCCGGAGCCATGTACCCCAGCTTGCCGCGGACCCTGTCCACCCGGGTGAGACGCACGTGGATGGCCGCCCGGGCCACGCCGAAGTCCCCGAGCTTCACCTCGCCAATCCGAGACAGGAGGATGTTGGGAGGATTCACGTCCCGGTGAACGAGGTTCAGCGGGACGCCATCGCTCGAGGTGCGCCGATGGACGTAGTCGAGCGCGCCACCGAGCTCGGCCCCGATATAGGCCACCACGGCGGGCGGTAGCGGTCCCTGGCTCTTGAGCAGCTCGCGCAGGGACAGCCCCTCGATGTGCTCCATGGCCATGAAATAGGTGTCCCCGAAGCGGCCCACGTCGAGCACCTGGACGATGTTGGGGTGGTTGAGCAGCGAGCCCAGCTCCGCCTCCCGGCGGAACAGCATCACGAAGTCCTCGTCCTCTACATAGGCGGGGAGGATGCGCTTGATGGCCACCACCTTCTCGAAACCTCCCTCCGGGCTGTACGTGGCGCGGAACACCTCCGCCATGCCGCCCACCCCCAGCCGCTCGTGGAGGAAGTACTTGCCCAGCAGGTCCTTCGCCCGGATGGCGTGCAGCGCAGCCTCGGCCCCGCGCATGACGTGGCGCGCCATGAGCGCCGCCAACACTCCGGTGGTGCAGTAATAGATGGCGCGCTGCAGCATGAGCGGCGGGGTGAACATCAAGGGGACAGGCTCGGCCATGCGGGGCAAGGCGACGAAGAAGTAGAGCAGCAGCATCTCGGCCCCCACGAGGAAGCCCGCGAAGAGGGCCAGACGGCGATTGGAGCGCAACGCCGCCAGCACGACGATGGCGCTCCAGAGGACGGCCGAGGGGTTGGACAGCGCCTGCTCGGCATCCGCGAAGAGGATGTCGAAGAGGAAGAGCCACGCGACGGCGGAGGTCTCCAGGCAGACGTTGAACCAGCAGATGGCGGGATGGAACCAGCCCCGCTTCAGCACCCGGGCGAGCCACCCGTAATACCCGGAGTAGATGGCGCAGAGCGCCATGACGCAGAGAGCACGGGCCTCACCGAGGGAGCTCCAGAGTCCCAGAACGGAGACGAAAAAGAAGCCGCAAATCCCGCTGTTGAACCGGGCCACGGAAGCTTCTCGAGCGGCGGCATCCGACCGGAGGTGCTCGGCGAGCAATTGGTTGCCGAGCGGCGTATCGCGGCCTGGGCGATGGAGACGAGGCATCTGAGGCGCCATTCTCTTGCAGCCGGGACGGCAAGGCGAGTCCCTGCTCGGGTAGCGACGGCCCCCATGCTCGCTCCGAGGGCGAGTCTCCCCGAGCCCGCGCCGATGTCCTCCTCTCCCTGCTCAACCACTTCCCCACAAGCATTCGAGTTCCGAGACTCCGCTCCAGTCGTGCTCGAGGGGCTCCTGACACGCTCGCGGTGAGGCGGTGAACAGATTCCGTCCCCGAGGCTATGCTCCACGGGCATGGCGAACACCGGACGCAAGCATCTGGACCTGGGAAGCCTGCGCGACAAGCGGGCCATGGCCATCCTGGCGGTGGTGGTGCTGGGCGTGGCCACACCGCTGGTGGCACGCCTCACCTTCCCGGGCTGGGTGGGTGCCTCGGCGCTGGCGCAGGTAAGGCTGCTGGCACGGCTGGGTGGGTTGTTCGTGCTCGCGGGCGCCTACCCCGCCGTGCTGGTCCTGGTGAGGTTGGGCCTCACCGATGTGTCGGTGTACCAGCACCGCGCACTGCTGCGTCTCTATCCCGTCTTCTGCAATGTCTTCCAGGTCCTGGTGGCGCTCGACGGCTTCCTGCTCGTCGTCTGGCCCGAGCTCTTCGCACTCCCCAGCTTCTGGGCGGATTTGCTGCTGTCGGTGGTGGGGGTGGGCCTGGTGCCAGCGGTGCTGCACCACCAGAGCTGGCTGGCGGGCTTCGATCCCCAGGTGGTGCTCTCGGCGCGGGGCGCGCTCGATGAGGCCGGGCCCCTGCTGTCCACCCGCACACCGCTCGATACGCTCGACCACCGGGTGCTGCAACTGGTGGCTCACAGCGGCAGCGATGTGTCCGCGGTCATGATCAACGACATGGCCATTGGTGCGAGGGATCTCAACCTGCGGCTGCGAAAGCTGGTGGCACTCGGCTACCTGGACGTGGTGGACGAGCAGCACGGTCCACAGCTCACCCTCACCTCCCTGGGCACCGATACCCTCGCCCTTCCTGTCTCGCTCTTCACCTGGCAGACCAATGACCTGGAGCTGCTGCAGGAGCTGGCCTCGGCCCGGCTGGCGCTCGAGGAGCGCCAACCGCAGAAGGTGGTGGTGGCGTGCGCACGCTGCTGCGAGCGGCTGCTGCGCGGGCTCCTGGCCACCCATGAACCGCCCATCACGAGCGTGGGCAACAAGGACGTGGGCCGTGCGACGCTGGGCGAGCTGGTGGGGGCGTGCCGCCAGCATGGGCTGATCGGCCGCTTCGAAGACAACATCTTCTCGGCCCTCAACGAGCGGCGGAAGAAGATCCACGCCCTACAGGACGAGCGCCCCATCGACGACCAGGACGCCTTCATCCTCTACACGCTCACGGAGATCGCCGCCCGCGCGCTGCTGACGCAGCACCCCAGGGCCGCGGCGCAGCCCATCGCGGCGGGCCAGGACCTGGGCAACTAGAAATGGCCAAGGTTTCGGGATGAGGGTTCCCCTCATCCACGGGTTCGAATCCCGTCAGGAAACAAGGAGGACAGGTCGATGCGGCACCGGAAGATGATGGGCCCGGCGCTCGTGGCGCTGGCTCTGGTGGTGGGGTTGCTGCTCTGGACTCGTCCCGAGGGAGCCACCCCCGAGGTGGGCTCCGGTGACCCCACCGCGAACACGAGTGGCCCAGGGTCTTCCTGGCTCTCCTTCGTCCCTGCCCTCGCGACGAAACCGACGCTGTCCATTCGAGGCACAGTCCGCGGGGAGCAGGGGCCCGTGGCAGGCGCGGTGGTGCTCGCATCCATGACAGTGGCGGGAGAGTCCCTGTCGGACCTGCCCTGCGTCAATGCATCGGGACAGAAGACCCAGAAGTCCATCTTCGATTGTCACCACCTCCTCACCCCGGTGTTCGAATACGTGTCACGGCGACAGGGCGAAGCCCCCGTCGTCGCCCGGACTACATCGGCGGCGGACGGTTCCTTCTCGCTGGAGGGGTTGAAGGCAGGCAACTATTCGCTCTGGGCCGAGGACCCCTCGGGCGTGGGGCTGCGCCAGGACGTGGCGGCTGGGAGCACCGGAGTAGACCTGCGGCTCGGCGCGAGCGTGCGGCTGTGGGGACACGTCCTCGACGCACGGCGTGCGCCGGTCGAGGGGGCGCTCATCACCGCCATCTTCATCGAGCACAGTCGCTTCTTCGAGGCGTTCACCGACCATGAAGGCCGCTTCCAGTTCGAGCCACTGCCCCGAGGCGAGTATGCGCTCTTCGTGTCCCGTGAGGGCCAGGTGTTTCAGGGGAAGTCCCTCCATGCCTATCCGCCCGAAGCGAGGTCGTTCTTCATCCTGGACAATCCCCACCGGATGTCGGGCATGGTCTTGTCCGGGGAACAGCCTGTCGCGGGGGCTGAAGTCCGGGCCCATGGCAGCGTCGGCTTCGACAACGAATCGGACTACACGGCCCGCACGGATGACTCGGGGCAGTTCGTCATCGAGGCCCCGTTCACCTCGCCCGTGTTCCGTCTGGTCGCAACGCACGCCGGCCTCGGAGCCGTGAAGCGCGTCTCCTTCTACGCTCCAAGTGAGACCGACCTCAGGGAGACGCTCCCCGAAGTGAACGGGATCATCCTGAATCTAGCTCCTCTCGCCGAGATGGAGGGTCTCGTCCGAGATGAGGCGAACCGGCCCGTTGCCGGCGCGCGCAGCTCGTACACGTCTGTTGAGCGCGGGGGCCCCGGAGACCGCTTCATGGTGATGACGAACGCGGAGGGCCGCTACCGGCTGGGGGTCATCACGCCAGGGGTCTCGCACCTCAGGGTCCTCGCACGAGGGCACAGCGAACTGATGGAGAAGGTGGACCTCCTGCCCGGCAAGCACGTCGTGGATCTCACCCTCTCGAGCATACCCGTCATCGAGGGCATCCTGGTGGATGCCCGGGGACAGCCCGTGGAGGGAGAAAACGTGGAGTTGCGCCTGCCCGAGGAGGAGGACGACAAACTGCCGCTCGACAGAGAGACCACCGGGCCTGATGGCCGATTCGCCCTCGATGCCCAGCACCCCGGGACCTACCAGCTCGAGGTGGGCAATAAGCGGACGCGCTGGCAGCGTCTGATGGTGGAAGCACCCGCGCGCCTGACCGTGCGCACCGAGCGCCTGCCGTCCGTGACGGGAGAGCTCGTGGACGAGACCGGTATCCCCGTACCCAATGTCTCCATCCGGCTCCTGTCCGACGACCCTACGGCCTCGCATGATCTACTCGCGTACAGCGGTACAGACCGCCACGGCCGGTTCTCCATGTGTGCGCCGAAGCCAGGACACTACCGAGTCCTCGCTGAGTTGCAGAAGGCGACCGTTACCCATATCGCCTCACAAGAGGTCGAGGTCGGTGAGGCAGGAGCCCAGGTGCGGCTTCGCTTCGAGGCGGGGCAACCCCTCACGGTCGTCGTGGTGGACCGGCGTGGTCAGCCTCTCGAGGATACCTCCGTGTCGGTCGAGTCCAGTCTTCGGAAGTGGAGTGACCATTCCTATTCCGGCGAAAGAACGGGTCCAGACGGGCGCGTGACCTTTCAACGCGTCTCGGGCGACGCTCTCGAAGTACACGTGTCAAAGGCAGACTTCTGGCGGCTCGCCAACCCCACGAGCGCGGCGAGGCCGGGCGCCGTGCGCTTGAATCCAGGCGACTCGGAGGTGCGGGCCATCCTCGTTCGACAGGCCTTCGTCAGCGGCAGGTTCGTCGGGCGGGACGGCGAACCCATCACCGCCTTCACCGTGAATGGCGAGGCTCAGGAGGATGAGCAGGGCGGCTTCGCCTTGCCCATCGAGCGCACGGGAATCCTCTCTATCGACCTCGCGCCCTTGCCGGCGGTGCCCGGCACGGCCCCCGTGCATCTCTCCGTGTCCGTCCAGGAAGAGGTGGATCTGGCCCTCGGCACCCTCTCCGTGGGTCCGTGAACCGATCCTGATTGGGGCCATCCGGTCAGCCCCCAAGTGTTGAGTACCCAACACCGTCTCGGCGCGATTTGCACTTTAAGTCCGGTTATCTGCACTATCAGTTTCAGGCCTGTGAATGGCCTGAAAGCGCTGTATTTCCAATAGGAGAGTAAAAATCCGCCATGTTCAACAAAACAACTGGACTGGCTGTCGCATTACTGGCCTTCACCCTGGCGGCAGGGGACAGCCTTGCCGCCACCTATGGTGCGCAAGGCTCGGGCTCATCCGCCCTTTTCTACGTCGACACCACCTCCTGGGCAGACATCCACTATCGCCTCAACAACGGAGGACAGCTCAACGTCAGAATGACTGTCACCAATGGAAGGAACCAGTACACCGTCAGCAACCTGGTCAGTGGTGACATCATCGACTATTCCTTCACCTATTGGGACACGGCTTGTAACTGCGCCTACGATACGCCCCAGGCGCGGTACACCCACGGCAGCACCCCGGTCGATGCAGGGACGGGAGATGCCGGCACCCCGGTTGATGCGGGGACGGGTGATGCAGGTACCCCGGTTGATGCAGGGACGGGTGGCGGCGGGACGGACGCTGGCGTCTCCAGTGTCGTCCCCCTGTTCAACAGCAGCACGCCCCTGGAAGCAGCCCTGGTGGAGGAAACGTCCCAGGCCCTGATCACCCACGTCGGTGAGCGGGTGCGCGATCGCCACGCACGTGAGTCTCAATTCCAGGCGTATGATCACTTCCTGCCGCTGTATTTCGTGAACCGCACGTTCTACGTCGACATCGTGGACGAGGTCGCCAAGGGCGGCAATCAGATCACCGTCAACCTCCACACCGTCTACCCCCATGACGGCACGAACTTCCGCGCGTTCTTCCGGGGCATCAATACGGTGGCGGAGTACTGGCACAACGGGACCTTCGCCCGGGTGAATGACAACCTCTACACCGCCAGCGTCAACTACAACGCCAAGGAAGGCCGGGCGATCCGGGTCGGCGACCGCATGGAGATTGAAGTGGGCGTCTTCCTGAAGCAGCCGGTGGAAGGCCGCTTCAACTACTACTCCGGAGCCTGGCTGTACATCGTCGGCAGCGGCGGCATCGTGCCGTTCGAAGGCGTGGGTGCCACGCTGGACTCCTACCCGCTGCCGGAGGCCGGGTGGAGCGGTGGCCGGACCACCCAGAATCAGCCCTACTCGAATGAGCCCACTCAACGGTTCATGCAGATGGCGTTGAACCTGGCGCCCGTGAATACGCAGACGTTCGTCGAGGGCCGCCGCATCCATCACACCGACTTCGGTGATGGCAGCCACTCGGAGCCGGGCAACCCCGTCTTCACCGAGCAGCAGAACAAGCTGGGGCCGAACTACGTCGGCCGCTCCTGCATCGACTGCCACAAGAACAACGGCCGCGGTCTGCCTCCCGCCGTCAACACCACGTTGAGCAACTTCGTGGTCAAGGTGGGCCGGGTCAATGGCAGCACCGTCACCGCGGATCCGCAGCTGGGCTCCAGGCTGCAACCGCGCAGCACCAGCGGCACTCCCGAGGCGGATGTCCGCATCTCCCAGTGGACCGAGACCGCCGGCAAGTTCAGCGACGGCGCGTCCTATTCGCTGCGCAAGCCGGCCTATAGCTTCCTCAATGTCATTCCCACGAACTACTCGGCGCGCATCACCCCTCAGCTGGTAGGCATGGGCCTTCTCGAGGCCGTTCCTGAAAGCGCTGTCAACGCCCTGGCCGATCCGAATGACAGCAATGGGGATGGCATCTCCGGGCGCATGCGGACCGTGACAGATCCCCAGACGGGTGAGGCCCGCCTGGGCCGCTTCGGCTGGAAGGCGGGCACGGCGCGGCTGCGGCATCAAATCGCGGATGCCTTCAACGGCGACATGGGGGTCACCTCCTCCGTCTTCAAGACCCTGGATTGCGGCTCGGCGCAGACCGGCTGCTCGGGCTCCAGCACGGAGCTGAGCGATCAGGACCTCGACAAGATCGTCAGGTACATCGCCCTGCTCGGTGTCCCCGCCCGGCGCGACCTGACCAACGCTCAGGCCCAGCGGGGTGAGACGCTCTTCCAGAGCGCGGGGTGCGCCAGCTGCCACACGGCCACCCTCACCACGAGCCCCTATCATCCGAACACGGAGCTGCGTGGCCAGACGATCCACCCCTACACCGACCTGCTGCTGCACGACATGGGTGCCGGCCTGGCCGACAACCTGCCGGAAGGCACGGCTTCGGGCTCGGAGTGGCGTACGCCGCCGCTGTGGAGCATTGGCTTGACGGCCGGCGTCAGCGGCGGTGAGGCCTATCTGCATGACGGCCGGGCTCGCACCCTGTCTGAAGCCATTCTCTGGCATGGGGGCGAGGCGGAGGCGTCCAAACAGGCCTTCGTCAACATGTCCAGCGCTGACAGAGACGCCTTGATCCGGTTCCTCCAGTCCCTCTGATTCCAGCCGTCGACTTCGCCCGCGAAGTCAGGCAGTAGGACCCGGGACGAGCGCCTGGGGCCCTCCCGAGGGCCCTGGGTGCTCGCCCGGGTCTTTTCATTTCGTTGTCAGGAGCATTCCTCATGGTCTCGTTGTTCCGTCCGGTGAGCAGGGCCGTGCGTGCCGCGCTGGCATTGATGGCCACGGGCCTCGCACTCGTTCCGTCCGAGGGGTCCGCGAACCTGCCGTACCCCACTCGCAGTGCCTACCGCATCAAGGGCATCCAACCCGACTTCTGGCCCAGCTATGACGAGCTCGCCGGCAACAACACGGGCGGCGTCGCCATGAATCTGGTGTGGGCCAACTGGGAGCCCTCCGCCAAGGCCCCGCCTTGCGCCGCGAGCCAGGTCGAGTACAGCGGCCACTGTTTCGTGGTGGATGCGAGCGTGGACGCCGCCATCCGCGAGTGGTCCGCCCGCGGCGTGGTGGTGACGGCCGTGTTGTATGGCGTTCCCGCATGGGCTCGAACGGGCCGGGTGTGCACGCCGGCCGCGGCGGGCTTTGAAATCTTCTGCGCGCCCAACAACCCGGCCGACTTCGGGCGCTTCGCCGGAATGCTGTCGTGGCTCTACAACGGGCTCAACGGCCACGGCCGCATCGCGGACTTCGTCATCCACAACGAGGTCAACTCCAACGACTGGTTCGACATCGGCTGCGGCCAGGGCGCGGGGGCCTGCAACACCACCGCCTGGCTGGACACGTACGCGGCCAACTACAACGCGGCGTATGATCAGGTGACCTCCTGGCAGTCTGCCGCCAAGGTGCTCATCTCGCTGACGCACCACTTCGGAACGGAGTTCGACCAGCCCTCGGCGTCCAGCCCGCTGCTGTCTGGCATCACGTTCCTCAATGGCTTCGCGGCCCGGGTGGGCTCGCGCGCCTGGCGCGTGGCGTTCCACCCCTACCCTCCCGACCTGTTCAACCCCCAGTTCTCCGCCGATGACTACCCGCGCGTGACGTACGGCAACCTGGGCGTGCTCGCCGGCTGGCTGCGCAAGACGTTCCCCTCCCGGCCGAGCGCCTGGGAAATCCAACTCACCGAGAGTGGCATCCACTCGGCCGCGCCCAGCTCGTCCGAGGCCACGCAACAGGCCGCCGTGTGCAACACGTTCCGCAACGTGCTGGGAACGCCGGGCATCGAGAACTACATCTATCACCGCATGAGCGACAACCCGGCCGAGGGTGGACTGGCGCTCGGGCTGCGCCGCAGCGACGGCAGCGCCAAGCCCGCCTGGTCGACCTGGGCCCTGGCCAACCGCAATGACTTGAACCCGAAGCAGCTCTCCTGCGGCTTCGAGGACCTGCCCTACACGCGTCTGCGCCGGGGCTACAACGCCAGCCGCGGCCACTGGGCCTCGTCGCGCGTCCTGCCTCCGGGCTTCACGGTGGAGAACTCCTGGCGGTTGCTCCGGGAGCCGGCCGCGGGCACCCGCGTGCTGTACGAGTGCCGCGTGGGCAACCACAACCTGCTGTCTCCGGATGTGAACTGCGAGGGCCTGCTCCCACTGGGGCCCGTGGGCTCCATCTACACCACGCAGGTGGCGGGCACGGTGCCGCTCTACCGCTGCCGCATCGGCCAGGGCCAGGACCACTTCATCTCCCCCGCCTCCAACTGCGAGGGACAGGTGACGGAGCAGCTCCTCGGCTACGCCGTGCCCTGAAGCTACGGGACAGGTACGGCCTGGAGAGGCTGCGATGAATCCGGCGCGCGGCACAGGGACTGCGGAGACATCGAGTCCTGCAGTTCCACCGGGATCTCCGCCGTGGGCATGCACGCCCGGTTCTGCTGGTCGCACTGATAGGGGGCGACGCGCCCACAGTCCGCGGACACCTGACAGCCCTTCAACCAATACCCCGTCCCCGGCGCTTCGGGGATGCCCACGAAGACCGAGCCCCGTTGGCGGCATACATCCCGCGGAGGCTCCGGAATGGCGCAGGCTCCACCGGGCCAGGGCCACCGGTATTCGTGGATGCACACGCCGCCGACCCCGCACTCCGCGTCATTCTTGCAACCAGCTCCGAGCGGCACCGCGCATTCGCCGTCCGGCACGGGACCCGGGCCACCCGAGGAGCCGCTTCCAGGAGGAGTGCCCTCGGGCGGCGGGCAATCGAAGGGAATCGTGAGGATATGCCACCCCGCAACGAGCGGCCTTCCCGTGGGCGAGTCCCGGGCCGACAGGGCCTCGGGCACGCGCATCAACACCCTCCCATCGGAGAGCCCCAGGAGCGGCTCCTCCTCATCCCTCCGCCTGTTGCCGTTCGCGTCCCGGTAGGCCCCGAGCTTCGCGATGCCATAGCGTGCACCCGAGCTCAAGGTGACGAGGCTCCCCGCTTCGGGCTCGTCGAACAGCTTTACCTGGAACCTCCGGTAGTACTCCGCGCGGATGGCCGTCCCCTGTTGCTCGACCAGGACGTCCTCGCCCCCCAGCTGGGTCCCTCGGGGCATCCAGAACACCGCGACGCTGACGTCGGGGTTCGTCGCGTCGACGGACGCCGAGGTGCCATTCACCGAGCCATCCACCGTGAAGCGCGGAGTCCCCAGGTACGACTCGTCGACGAGTGAATCCCCGCAGGCGAGCACTCCGCCCGCGAGCACCCCGGCGAGCCCCCGGAGCAGCGTGGCGGCGAGAGAGCCGCGAGTCACCAGCGCCATACGATTCCTCCCGCGCCCCACCAGGTGAGTGGGGTCACCAGCTCGTGTCGCACCTCTCCCGCTTCCTGGCCCACCTCATGCTGGAAGAGCCCGCTCACCGGCCCTCCCTCGAGGCGGAGGGCTATTCCTCCCGTGAGGTGTCTCTCCACCATCAGGATTCCGCCGAAGCCCGCGCCCAGGGCCCGCCGGTCCGTGACGAGCCTGTCCGTGTCGAATCGCTGCTGGTGGAACACGCCCTCGATGAACAGACCAAACGCCAGGCTCACGGGTTCCAGGTCCACGAAGCGCATCACGGACAGCCCCAGCCCCAGCTCGTCATGGCGGCGCGGCAACAGCCCGTCGGCGCCGGAGCCCTGGACCGTCAGGCCGCGCAGCCGCAGGCCGACGGAGCCCCAGTCGAAGTCGAGGCCATAGCCGAGCTGGAGCTGCGGAGACGTCCCCTCGCCCGCAAGCATCTGCCCCCGGGCGCCCGCGGTGAGGGAGAAGTTGTGGATGTAGCGCCGCTCCCCGCCCCGGCGGCGCACGAGCCGGTCATAGCGCACCGTCTCGAAGCGCATCGTGCCGAGCTCCGCCACGCCTCCCGCGGCGAGCGCCACCTGGTACTCGCGGTACTCGTCGGCCTTGCGCTGCTGCACGAAGTAGTTGCCCGCGGGCAGGGAGAGCTCCCTCCGTTGGCCCTGGGGCGACACCTCCGCCACCACCGCCCCCTCCCTCCTCCCGTCCATGATGAGGTAGAGCGCGGACTCTCCCAGCCGCAGCAGGCCCATGCGTCCTCGCGACTCGGCCGGCTTCGACAGCACGAGCTCCCCGCGCCCCTTCACATCCCAGGAATAGGTCGGGTGCTGCAACGCCATCGTCTGCCCGCTCGAGCGGAGCGTCTGCGTGTACGCGTAGGCATAGGCCTCGGTCAGCGTCACATTGCCGTCGTCATCTTGATCGGCCGCGCCGCGCAGCGCGTTCATCAAGTGGTGGGTGAAGAACGAGCCGCGCAGCCGGTCGGACTCCTGGCTCGCCTCGCCCGCGGCGCTCGAGGTGATGATGGCCAGGCCCTCGGTGGCCACGTCGTCCCGCAGGGTGATGAGGAAACTCTCCGCGGCGGTGACGCCCTTCACGCGGGTCACCGTCCCCGAGCGGCACGCATCCAGCACGAGCAGGCGCATGCCCGCGGGAGAACCCTCGACCAGCGTCTTCAGCTCCGCGAGCGGCAGCTCGGTGCCCCCCAGGTGGAGCGCCGCCGCGTCGGCGTGGCCCGAGTAGAAGACCACGAGCGCGGTGGGATGCCCCTCGCCCGCCTGGGCGCGGATGGAGGCGTTCACCTCCTGGAGCGCGCGCCGGACCGTGGTCGCGTCCTCGCCGAGCAGCAACCGGGTGCGTTGGGACGAGACCCGCCCGTGCTCGCGCAGGACGTCAGCGACAGTGCGCGCATCCTGCTCCGCGTACAGCAGGCTCACTTCATTGGGGGCACCGTCGTTGTGGCCAATGGCCACGACCCAGGTGCGCTCGGGGAGCGCTCGAGCTGAGAGGGGCGAGAGCACCGCGAGGACGAGACACAGGAGGCTGGCCCGCCCGAGGCTCATGGACCCTTCTCCATGAGGAAGGGCGTGGACTCGCAGCCGGCGGGGCACACGGGCGCGGCGCCGGCGCCGCTGGAGGTGCAGTGCGGCGGGCCCACCTTGACCGGGCAGTGCACCAGGTGGAACGTCTCGCGGCCTGGCTTCGCATCGAGCGACACCGCGCCGGAGAGCTCGATGCCGGTGCCCGCCGCGAAGCGCGTCTCCGTCCCGGGCTCCAGCGGCCATGCCGTATAGAGCGCCCCGGAGGACTCGATGCCGAGGACCGTCACATAGCCCTCCTCCGGCAGGTCGACGGTGAAGCGGAGCCGGTCTCTCGGCGCGAACGCGCCACCGCTGACCATCTCCTCGGCATGGTCTCCCGCGAGCCGGAAGACGTGCAGCGCGAGGGAGCCCTTCGGGCGCGTATCCAGAGAAGGCTGCTGTACCTGCTCACGGGTGACCACCACGAAGGCGACGGCCGCGGCGGCCACCACCGCGAGTGGCGCGAACAGGCGGCGGAAACCACCGAGGAGCCGCTCGGAAAGCGAGGCGGGCCTGTCGAGCCCCGTCCGGATGCGCGCCAGCATCACGCGCGGGTCCACTCCCTCGATGGCGCCAAAACCGGCCCGCCGCTCGGCCATGCGCGCACCGCAATCCGCGCAGCCGGCAATGTGACGCTCGGCCTCCTGGGCCCGCTCCCGAGGGAGCTCACCCGCTTGGAGCCGATCCAGCGTGAGGTCGGACGGGCAGTCCGGACGCCCTGTCCGCAGGGCAGTGAAGTCAGGCAGGCTCATGAACGCCTCCTTCCGAATCCCAGGAACCCCGTCTTCTTGCGCTCCGGGGGGGCGCTGGCCACCGTGGCCACGGACTCCGTCCCGGCTGGCGCCACCTGCGCGCCCGCCCACGCCTGGAACCGCTCGAGCAGGTTGCCCACGGTGCGCTTGGAGACACCGAGCACCTCGGCGGCCTCCTCGTGCGACATGCCATCGAGGAAGACGTACACAGCGGCCGCCGCCTGGCGCTCGTCGGCGGACGAGAGCAACCGCCGCAGGAGCACGAGATCATCGGGATTCGCCGGGTCGGACCTGTCGGTGCCGTCCAGCATCGGCGCCACGTGCTCCTCATGGAGCTCCGCGCGACGGGACCGGTCTCGGATGAGGTTCAGGCAGTAGTGGGTGGTGATCTGATACAGCCATGTCGTCATCTGGCTCTGCTGCCGGAAGCCCTGGGCGGCACGGAGGGCGCGGATGAAGATCTCCTGCGTCGCCTCCTCGGCGTCGGCGGGGTTGCCCAACAACCTCAGGGCACGGCGGTACACACGGGGCCCGTGCTGGTCGAAGAGCGCGGCAATCTGCTGCGAGTCGGCTCGGCTCACGGCGTCGTTCGAGAGGGGAATGGGCCGGGACTCTACCAGCAACGGGCCCGCCCCCAGGGACCCACTCCCCCTGGGTGCCGGCTCACGGCCGCTGCGTTGGACTAGGCTGGGCATCATGCGGGCTGCCTCCTCCTCCCTTCCCTGCCTTGGACCCGTGAGGCGATTTTTCGGGCAAACCGGTCTCCTTTTCCTCCTGGGGCTGCTCGGAGCCTGCACGCCGAGCGAGCCCCCACCCGACCCTCCGCCTGCTTCCTGCTGGACCCCGCTTGATACGGCCGCCCTGGAGAACCCGTGGCGGGCCGCCTGGCTCACGGTGGGTGAAACGCCGCTCGATTCGCAGGGCCTGAGTGAACTGGTGAACGTTCCGCTCGGGACGGACGCGCGGGGTGTGGCCCTCCGGGTGTCCTCACCGGAAGGGAAGGCGGCCTGCGTCCAGCTCGACGAGGTGAGGGGCCCGGCCGGAGGCGCCTGGGTCACGCCACCTACCACGCTCGAGGATTATGGCCCGTACTGCCGGAGCTGCCCGGAGCGGGTCTCGGTCGGGGTGGGCGCGGGCCTCTATGTCCTGCCCTCGGGAGACCCGCCGCCCTCCGCGGCTTCGAGCCTCCAGGTGCGCGTCGCGGCGCGCGAGTGCACCACCTTCCTCCCCACCCGGTCCGGTGAACAACCCGAGCGCCTGCACATCGAGGCACTGGCCCTGCCCGAGGTGGAGGAGACACGCGAAGGGGTGGTGCTCCTGGAGGTGGCCATCACCTCTGGCTCCGTCTTCCACGGGGACGACGAGCCCCTGCCCGAGGCCCTCGCCGAGGCGCTCGACGAGGTGAACACCCTGCTGCGCCCGGGCAGGCTCTCCGTGCGGCCGGTCCGCGTCCGCCGCGTGAACGTGGAGGATCCGCTCGACTTCGAGCGAGGGAACCATGCGGCGCTCGAGCGCTTTCACGCCACGCTGCACGCCTGCGACGAGGGAGGCACCGCCCCCGATGACGGCTGGGTTCCCCTGGTGCTCGCCGGCTGCCTGCGCCTGACGGATCCAGTCCTGTCGAAGAAGAGCGAGCCGGAGGGCTTCGTGCCCCACATCCCCGACGGCCTGGCCGCGCCCGGGCGGGCACATGGCGTCTTCATCCGGGGCCGGGCCTGCCGCGACGGCTCGCAGCCCCTCTCATGGCCTGCGGGGTACCTCGCCCGGCTCATCGCTCACGAGCTGGGGCACTACCTCGGCCTCTACCACTCCGTCGAGGAGGACGGGACGACGGACACCCTCGACGACACGGGCGCCGACAACCTCATGAACTACCGGCCCTCCGCCGTCACCTCGCCCACCTTCAGCGCGAACCAGTTCCGCATCATGCGCCGGCACCCGGCGGTGCGCTGGTGAGGAGCGGCCAGGCAGTGGCGCTCCGCTCCATCAGGCGGGAACGGTGAAGCGATAGATGACCTCCTGGTCGCCCCGGCTGAAGCCCTTGATCAACTCGTGCGGAATCTGCTGACCGCTCAGGTAGGCGAGCCCGCCGGAGGCGAAGCCCATCACCGACAGCTCGAAGTAGATGTGCGGCCGGGGCACGCCAATGATGCGCAGCTCCACCACGTTGCCCTGGAACTGCGCCGTCACCTCTCCCACGGTGAAGTAGCCCTTCCAGATGCCTGGGGTGAACATCGCGAAGCGCCGCTGGTCCCCCTTGCTGAAGATGGGCTTGAGCTGGCCCTGGCCCAGCGCGTACTCGGCGGACTTCAGACCGTATTGCCAGTAGGCCTGCGGATCCCCCGCGTAGAACTGCCGGGTCATGGCGTCGTTGAGCCGCAGGAAGGCATCCGCCGGAATGCGCGTCACGGGCAACACCGGCTGGGCGAAGATGGGGTCCAGCTTCGCCTGCTCGGCGAGGAACGCGCGCCACCGCTCCTTGCCGAAGGTCTGCTCCGCCTGGGTCTGCCGTGCCAGGAACGCCACGCCTTTGACTTCCATCCGTGAGCCTCCACTGCCGTCCGACCCCCCATGGTGTCACAGGGGGCCGACCCAGGCGCCCGGCATTCTGCGCAAGGTCGCTCCCCCGCGCGAGACGCAACGCGCCAATCCGGCGGGCCACCGGCCAGACGGTTTCAGGAGGCATCCAGTGGGCCCCCTGGCCCGGGAGCCCCAGGCATCAGATCCGCTCCCAGCGGATCCCCTGAATGTCCGGGGGCTTAGCGCAGGGGGCTTAGCGCAGCTCTTCGGCGCGGACGTAGCGGCCGATGAGCACCTGCAGGTCCGGCACGGTCTCCCGGTGGAACTGCTGGACGAGGGCGAGCCGGGCGGACGCATCCGTGTTGGCGGCCGAGCCCAGCAGGGAGATGAGCGCGGCGCGGGTCCGCACGTCCGTCTCCGAGGAGAGGCGCGCGGTGGCGGCGGTGAGGACGGCGGGCGAAGCGGGCCGGGCCTCCTCGCGCACCTGCTCGGCGAGCGTATCGGCGATGGAGCGGCGGACGCGGGCGTCCTGCTCCTGGCCCAGCCAGTCCACGAGCAGGGGCTCCGAGGTACCGGACTCCATGCGGCGCAAGGCCTGGGCGGCGTGGGCGCGCACCAGCGGCGAGGCATCCTGGGCCTGGGTGCGCAGCGAGTCGGCGAAGCGCTCATCACCGGAGTTACCAATGGCGTCGAGCGCCACCGCGAGCTCCTCGGTCCCCCGGGCCCCGCGCAGACGCATGTCCAGCTCATCGTGCGCCAGGCGGCTCACCTCGGGCTGCTTCGCGTCGACGCGGTGGGAGAGCGCCCCGAGCGCCAGGAGGGAGGCATCGGCCACCTGCCGCTCTTCGGGGTCCGAGCGGTTGGCGCGCGCCTGGTCGATGAGGCTCCGCGCGGTGCGCTCGGAGGGCCTGGGAATGTCCTGCAGGGCGGCGGCGGCGCGCGCGCGGTCCTGGGTGCTCAGGCCGCGGTCGGTGAGCGCCGAGGCCAACCCGCTCTCCGCCGCGAGCGTGCCCGTCTTCTCCAGCGCCAGGAAGAGCACGGAGTGGAGCTTCTCGGGCTGGGAGCCGCCACGCATGCGGGCCACCAGGTCGGGGATGACCTCGGGATGAACGGACAGGTAGCTCGCGAGACGGTCGGTGGCCTCGTGCACGCCCTGGGTGCCGGCGCCGAGCCGGCTGGAGAAATCCGCGAGCGCGCCATCGAGCGTCAGGGCGGCCAGGGCGGGCTCCGGCGGAGGCGGCAGCTCCGGAGAGGAGCTCCTGGCACCGGCGGGAGCGGACCCCCAGGTGAAGCGACCGGAGTCGAGCTGGGCCAGCGCGGCCGGAGCCCCCCGCGCGCCGTCCAGGCGCTCCAGGTCCACCGAGGAGCTCACGTCACTGAGGAGCTTGCCGCCCATCCACACGCGCAGGTGCTCGCGAGTCCCGAGCTGGCCCACCCAACGGCTCCTGGCATCCAGGGTGCCCTGGGCCTCGGAGGAGAGCACGTCGACGCGCATCCGGCCGCCGAGCTGCGGCGGGAGCATGGGCAGGCTGGAGGCGATGTACTGGCCATGCCGGCGCGTGAAGGCCGGGGCCTCGTCCGAAGCGGAGGCCGCGAGCGAGTAGGTCGCATCAAAGGCTCCGAGCGAGTCCCGGTGACGGGAGACCCACTGGGCGCGGCGGAGCGGAGGGAGGATGACCTCGGCGGCCTGGAGCATGCCCTGGAGCTGGCGGCGCGCCTCGGCATCCGAGGAGGGGTCGAAGGCGAAGTCGCGGAAGCGGCAGTCGCGGTCGACCTGGAGGAGGAAGGGAGCCTCGAGGGCGGCGCGGCGGGCCGGGTCGGACTCCGCCGAGCCCCCTTCGAGGAGACGGACATCGGACAAGGACGCGGCCATGACCCACCCACCGGTGGAGCGCTCCTCGAGGACCCGCCACCAGAGGGTGGCATCCAGGTCGAGCTGCTGGGGCGAATCGGTCTCGGACGCACGCGCGGAGCTGCTCGCGCGCAGGTGGAAGGCGAGCTCCTCCCCCGCCGAGAACCGGCAGGAGAGTGGACGCCGGGAGGCCGTGGAGGGCTCCTGAGCGGACCGGGAGGGCCGCATCAGGGCGTAGACGGCGGAGAGACCGAGGACGAGGGTTCCGAGGAGGACGGGAACGCGGCGGGTCATGGTGGCGATCCTCTTGCTTACTGAAGGGTGATGGCCGAGCCGGACCGGTCCAGCAGCGTGGACGTGTACGAGTAGCCGTCGTAGCTGAACAGGTTGTACTCAGCGAGCGTGTCGTAGCTCCAGCACACGTAATAGACCTTCACGCCCCAGACCTTCTTCTTGCACCAGTTGGCCTCGAGCTGCTCGATGGTCAGGTCGATGCTGCCGTCGAGCGTGGTGACGCGCACGAGCGCATCCACGTCGTAGGTGATGGTGAGCTTGAGGGGGCTGGTGCTGTTGATGACGAAGGAGAGCCCGGCGGAGACACCATCGCTGCTGCCCGTGTTGAGGCCGAGGATGGTGAGCGAAGCGGAGAGCGTGGCCTTGTAGAGAGTGAGGTTGAGCGTGCCGCTCACGCTGAGGCTGGCATTGACGTAGGGGCGCACCTGGGCGGAGATGCTGGTGGCCGAGGCGGTGACACCCACGTCGAGCCCGGACGTCGCGGTGAAGCACCCCGAGATGTTGATGGACGCGACGACGACCCCATACGAGTAGGTGAGGCACTTCTCCTTCGAGTAGCTCTTGTCGTACGAGTAGGTGACCGTGCCAGCGGACTTGCTGTAGCTCAGCAGCGAGACGCCAAACACCTTGAAGCCGGTGTCCAACGAGGCCTGGGCGGGAGAGACGGTGGCGGAGGCATCGCCCCAGGCGTGCACCATGTCGAAGCTGCCGAAGAAGCCGCTGATGGTCGCCTTCACCTCGCTGTCCGAGTAGGCACCGGTGAGGTCGAAGGAGTTCGTCGTGTCGCTCGTGAGGGCGAGCTTGATGGTGCTCGAGGAGCCGAAGGACTTGCTGTAGCTCTTGGACACGTCGTACGACGAGGCCGAGCCCGACGAGAAGCTGCCGCGCACGAGGCGGACGGAGAACTCCTTGCAGTTGTTGGCGAGGCCGTTGGG
This sequence comes from Vitiosangium sp. GDMCC 1.1324, assembly GCF_003044305.1. GTDB lineage: Bacteria > Myxococcota > Myxococcia > Myxococcales > Myxococcaceae > Archangium. Next base: position 466,811 of record NZ_PZOX01000003.1, read on the forward strand.
GCCCGAGACCAGCGGGTCACCATGCTCCGCGAAGGGCACCTGGGCACAGGCGCGAACCTTGAAGTCGGTGGAGGCTGCCCAGGGGTGGCCCGGGGTCGTGAGGTCGCGAAACTCGGCGGTGGGGTGCAGGCGCGCGTCGACCTGCAGCTTTTCGCCCGGCTTGAGGTTCCCGATGGGCGCATGGAGGGCCTCGGGGTTGGCGTTGAGCCGCTTCCAGCCCACGTTGCCGGTATCCGGCTGCGCGACGATGTCGTAGACGAAGTCCACCGTGCCTGGGAGGGTGGAGGCATTGGCCTCGTCGAAGTCACGGCCGAAGGCGGCGACGCTGACGTCCGCGATGAACAGGGGCCGGGGAGCCTCCGCCTCACCCGAGGGCACGTCGGTGGGCTGGCCGGACGGGTCGAGCACGGCCACCGCCGAGTCCGGGGAGGCCTCGAGCAGGGCGATGTCGGTGCCCGGAGGAGGCCGCACGGTCACGTTGATGACACAGCCCGCGCGCTGCACGCCCGTCACGGGGTCCGTGGTCTTGCAGAGCTGACCGACGGGCGTCTGCGCCTCCTTCTCGTTGTAGACGAGCCACTTGTCGTCCTCGGTGGTGTTCTCGTCGGCGCCGTCGAGCAGGACGAAGAAGTTGGCGGCGCGCTGCGGATCTCCCTCCAGACACTCGGGAGGAACGATGCCCTCGATGTCCACGTACTGCTGGCTGCCGTCACCGGGCAGGGTGATGCGGGTACCACCCACCAGGCAGCTGTGCAGGCTCTCCAGCTCCGCCTGCGTGGGATTGGGACCACTCGGCTTCTGCATGAGCCCGAGCGAGACCACCAGGGTGTTCGTATTGCCGGTGCCCTTGAGGCCCACCCGGGCCTTGATGGGGAAGTTGACGAAGACGTTGCCGCTGGCGGCCTGGTCCACGTTCAGGCTGTTGACGTCGATGGAGAGCGCCCCCCCGAAGCAGGAGTTGTTCGCCGCGTCGTAGTGCTGGCCCGAGGGGCACTGGCAGCGGTAGGTGGAGTCGGTGGCCAGGCCGCAGGTGGCGCCGCCGCCACAGGTGACGGGCTGGGCGCCGAACTCGCACACGTACGGGCTGCTGTTGCTGCAGCGCACGTCGTCCCATTTCCCGGTGTCCCCATACATCCGGGCGCATTGCTGGTCGTTGTTCTCCCCGCCCCCGTTGTCGTTGGGCTCACCCGAGTTCCAGTTGAGGTAGGCGGGCGTGTCTCCCTCCACGGTCTGCCAGCCGGCGGAGGGGCTGCTCTGATTGCTGAGCTGGGACAAACCGATGTACGCCAGGACGTCGCTGGTGAGGGAGCGGATGGCCTCATTGCCGCTCGAGCTCATCGGTACGGCGAGCCGGCCCCCCATGGACGCGCAGTCCGCCTTGGCGGCCGCCCACGTCTTACCGGTGGAATAGCGGTAGTACACCGTGTCACCGCTGGTGACCTGGGCCGAGGGGGACGGAGCACAGCGATCGGTGGTGGTGAGGGCCGCACGTTGCTCGGTGGGCGGAGCTTCCGCGTCCACGCCGCCTGGCGCTTCCGCGATTCCGCCGCAACCACTCCAGAAGAGCGCAGCCAACCCCAACAGGAGGCGGCGTGGGGCGAGGCCCGACTTTCTTGATTCACGCATCGAAGACTTCTCCTTGGTGCGGGTGGGGGTCCTCCCGGCCAGCACCAGCCCGGGAGCGACCATGCCCACCACCCGCGGCCAGGGGCTGCGGGCGGGAGCACACGGCTTCGACCCGTGACGCGAAAATCCGGGCAAGGAGCTCGTTCTTTTTCGACGCGTGTGCGGCGTGCGACACACACCACGCCGCAAAGCCTGCTCAACATTGACAAATGAAGCCGAGGTCTTAATATGTCCCGGTCATGAGGCCCGTCTCCACCATCCAGGGTGTGCCGTCCGTGCGCGTGCTCGCGCCGATGGCGGACGTGCGTCTCGGCTCCCGCAACAAGGTGCTGCTCGACATTTGAGCAGGCGGACCGGGGTCCCCTCGTACGCGGGTTGGCTGGTTCCCGTGTAGGCAGGGGCTCGGTTCCGCCACCGCTCTGTCTGGGCCTTCGTGTGTCCTCGCGCCGTCCTGAGCGTCCCTGAGGGGCCGCTCCCGGGCATGCGTGTGCGCTCCGGCCGCCCGCGGCGCCTTGTTCCTCTCAACCAGTGTCTGTCTTCAACCCGCGGGTGGCTCCACCCGGCGGGAATGGGAAGTCTTTATGTCTCGCACCACTCGAATCGACCGCTACCGCAACATCGGCATCATGGCCCACATCGACGCGGGCAAGACCACGCTCACCGAGCGCATCCTCTTCTTCACCGGCCGCATCCACGCGATGGGCGAGGTGCACACCGGCTCCACCGAGATGGACTGGATGGTGCAGGAGAAGCAGCGCGGCATCACCATCACCTCGGCGGCCACCACCGCCTCCTGGAAGCCGATGCGGGGCCCCTTCGCGGGCCTCCCGCACCGCATCAACATCCTGGACACGCCGGGACACGTGGACTTCACCATCGAGGTGGAGCGCTCCCTGCGCGTCCTGGATGGAGCGGTGGCGGTGTTCGACGCCAGCCAGGGCGTGGAGCCTCAGTCCGAGACGGTGTGGCACCAGGCCAACCGGCATGGCGTGCCGCGTATCGCCTTCCTCAACAAGATGGACAAGGTGGGCGCGGACTTCGCCATGAGCGTGCGCTCCATCCGCCAGCGGCTGGATGCCAACCCGGTGCCGGTGCAGCTCCCCATCGGAGCCGGCCTCGACTTCCACGGCCTCATCGATCTGCCGCGCATGCGGGCTTTCTACTTCGATGAGGAGACGGGCGAGTCCACCGAGGGACAGGAGGTCCCCGCGCCGCTGCGCGCGGAGGCCGAAGCGCTGCGCCTGCGCCTCATCGAGGCCTGCGCGGAGGTGGATGGCACCGTCCTCCAGAAGTACGTGGAGGGACGGTTGGCGGACATCACGGTGGAGGAGCTCGAGCGCGCGCTGCGCACGGGCACCCTCCAGCGGCAACTGGTGCCGGTGCTGTGCGGGGCGGCGTTCAAGAACAAGGGTGTGCGGATGCTGTTGGATGGAATCATCAACTACCTGCCCTCCCCGGCGGACCTTCCGGCGGTCGAGGGCGTGACTCCCGGGACACAGGTGCAGGTCACCCGTGCGCCCGAGGACGAGGAGCCGCTGTGCGCAATCGCCTTCAAGCTCATGCACGACAAGGCCGTGGGGAGCATCGTGTTCCTCCGGGTCTACTCGGGCACGCTGCGCACGGGCATGTCCGTGCTCAACACCCGCCAACAGCGCCGCGAGCGCGTAGGGCGACTCATGTTCATGCATGCCAACAAGCGCGAGGAGGTAGATGAGGTGCATGCCGGCGACATCTGCGCGGCGCTGAACCTGCGAGGGGTGCGCACGGGCGACACGCTGTGCGCCCCGGAGGCTCCGGTGGTGCTGGAGACGCTCCAATTCCCCGAGCCGGTCATCCAGCTCGCCGTCGAGGCGCGCTCTCGGGCGGAGCAACAGAAGATGGAGGACGGGCTGACGCGGCTGGCCGCGGAGGACCCCTCGCTCCGTGTGGAGGTGGATCCGGAGACCGGACAGCAGCTGCTCTCCGGCATGGGAGAGCTGCACCTGGAGATCATCGTGGACCGGCTGAGAACCGAGTACGGAGTCGAGACGCGCGTGGGCCAACCCAAGGTGGCCTACCGCGAGACGCTGCGCCAGAACGTGCGCCAGGAGTACCGCCACGTCCGGCAGACCGGCGGGCCCGGGCAGTACGCCCATGTGGTGTTGGAGGTGGCTCCCGCGCCACGAGGCTCGGGGCTCGTCTTCGTGGATGAGACCCATGGGGGTGTCATCCCGAAGGAGCTCGTCCCGGCCATCGAGAAGGGCGTGGCCGGTGCCATGCAGCGGGGCGTGCTGGCGGGCTACCCGGTGGTGGACGTGGAGGTACGTCTGGTCGACGGGAGCACGCACGTGCGTGACTCCACACCGCAGGCGTTCACGATGGCGGGCTCGCTGGCCTTCCAGGAGGCGGCCCACCGTGCGGGCATGCAGTTGCTGGAGCCCGTGATGGACGTGGAGGTCACCACGCCGGAGGAGTTCCTGGGTGACGTTCTCGGGGACCTGTCCGCCCGGCGCGGACGCGTGCGGGGGATGGAGGGCCATGGCGCGGTGCGCAACGTCTCCGCGCTGGTGCCCATGGCCAGCCTCTTCGGCTACGTGACCAGCCTGCGCGGCCGGACGCAGGGACGCGCCTCGGCCACCCTGCGCCTGGCCACCTACGAGCCGGTGCCCGACGCGCTCCAGGCGTCGGTCGTGGCGACGGCTCGCCAGTAGCCAGGGAAGAGTGGGCCCGGGGATGAAGTAAACCCCGGGCCCGCTCGAAGACTACGCCGCCCGCCGGTACGGCTGGCCCGCCGGCGCGGAGTCGTCGGCGCCCACGTACTGCGCGTCACCGAACGCCAGGATCAGGAAGAAGATGGGCGACAGGAAGATGAGCCCGGCTGCGAAACCAGGGCCCTTGCCGAACGCCTTCGCGAACCCCACGTACGTGAGAATGATCGCGACGAAGTTGACGAGCGGGATGAAGAACAGAACCAGCCACCACACGGGCTTGCCGGCGATCTTCAGCATCACGACCGCGTTGTAGATGGGAACGATCGCGGCCCAACCCGGCTCACCCGCCTTGGTGAAGATCTTCCACATCGCGATGACGAAGAGCACGCCAAAGGCGAGCCCCACCAACATGCCGAAAATGCCACCCGCGGCGGCCTGCTGCTGCGCCGCCTCGAACTGAGCCTGCTCATCCATGTAGAACTACCCCCTCTGCGGAGCCGCATGATGCAGCCCCCTACGGTGTGCGGGAGGGTATGCGTTGTGTTCAACAGAATGCAAATTCCTCCGCGCACCGCGTCAGAGCCTCTCGGCCCACGAGAAATCCACCGGGCCGTGGCAGAGCGATGACGTGAGGGCGGTACACGGGGCGCATGTTCCTTCACGCGCTCGGACACTTCCATCCGGAGACCCTCATCACCAACGCCTTCCTCCAGGAGATTGGCCTGGAGACGAACGATGCCTGGATCGTCGAGCGGGTGGGCATCCGCACCCGCCACACGGTCCTGCCGCTCGACTACATCCGGGAGACCCGCAACCGGGACGTCCGCGGAGCGCTCGAGGCGGCCCAGTACTCCAACGCGGAGACGGGCAGGCGCGCGGCGCTGATGGCGCTCGAGCGCGCGGGGCGCGGCGTGAAGGACGTGGGAATGGTGGTGGCCGGCGGCTGCTCGCCCGACGAGTGCATCCCCGCGGAGGCCTGCCGCATCGCGGAAGCGCTGGACATCGACGCGCCGGCACTGGACCTCAACGCGGCCTGCTCGTCCTTCTGCGCCCAGCTCCACTTCCTCGCCGGCATGCGGCCCGAGCGCCTGCCGGACTTCATCCTCGTGGTGAACCCGGAGAACTCCACCCGCGTGGTGGACTACTCGGACCGCTCCACCTGCGTGCTGTGGGGTGACGGCACCAGCGCCGCGCTGCTCAGCCCGCGCATCCCCGGCCCCTGGCGCATCACCCAGACCCTGCTCGGCGGAGACCCCTCGGGCGCGGACAAGGTGAAGGTGCCTCGCGCCGGCCACTTCTCCCAGCAGGGCTCGGCGGTGCAGGCCTTCGCCATCAAGCGCGCGAGCGAGACCTTCCACAAACTGCGCGAGCACTACCTCGCGGCCGCTCCGGGACGCACGCCCGACGGCCTGAGCCTCATCGGGCACCAAGCCAACCTGCGCATGCTGGAGTCGGTGCAGCGGCGCACCGAAGTGCCCGACGCGCGCCACTTCTTCAACGTGGACCGCCGAGGCAACTGCGGAGCCTCGGGCGCCCCCACCGTGCTCTCCGAGCACTGGGACGACCCGAGGGTGGGAGACGCGGTGGCGCTCGCGGTGGTGGGCAGCGGCCTCACGTGGGCGGGCGCCCTGCTCGAACGCCACCGCGAGCAGTGAGCACCGAGACTCACTCCGGCATGACCTGGAGCCCGGGCGCGCGGCCACGCTCGCCCTCGAACTTCTCGTGGAGCGTGACGGGCGCGTGCTTCTTGCGCAGCCGCATGTTGACGAGCTCCACGCCCAGCGCGAAGGCCATCGAGAAGTAGATGGTGGCCTTGTTGATGTGCTGGCCGAGCGATTCCGCCGTGAGCATCACGCCAATGAGCAGCAGGAAGCTCAGCGCGAGGATCTTCATGCTGGGGTGCTTGTTCACGAAGTCGCCAATCGACTTCGCGGCCACGAGCATCACGCCCACGGCGATGACCATGGCGACGATCATGACGGGAACGTGCCGGGCCATGCCGACGGCCGTGATGACGGAGTCGAGCGAGAAGACGATGTCGAGCACCATGATCTGCGCCACGATGAGGGCGAACGAGGCGGCCGCGCGCGACGTGCCTTCCTCGTGATGGCTCACCTCGAGCTTGTCGTAGATTTCATGCGTCGCCTTGGCCATGAGGAAGAGGCCACCGCCGAGGAGGATGAGATCCCTTCCGGAGAAGCCCTTGCCCAAGACGCTGAAGAGCGGCTCGGTCAGGCCCATCACCCACGAGATGGTCAGCAGCAGCAGCAACCGCGTGCCCAGCGCCATGACGAGGCCCACGTTGCGCGCGAGCGGTTGCTGGGCCGGGGGCAGCTTCCCGGTGAGGATGGTGATGAAGACGATGTTGTCGATGCCGAGCACCACCTCCATCGCCGTCAACGTGAGAAGACTGACGAGGGCCTCGGGTTGCATGAAGACGTCCAGCATCTGCGCTCTCCTTGAGCCAACCGGCTCGAAGGGGCAGGTTTAAGGCCCGGGGACAGACCCAGACAATTTGGAAATATGGGACGGACCCTTCGCTTTTTACGAAGGCATCAGCGGAGCCTTCGTCTCGCGCCAGTGGAGGGCCTCGGGAGAATCCGCGGAGGCGCCTGCTTCGCCTCGCAGCAGCCGCGCCACCTGCAACGCGAGAGGGCGCACCTCCTCCAGGTCGATGAACCGCTCGCTCCCCTCGAACAGCTCACTGTCCGCGTGGTCGAAGCCCCGTGGCCGAGGGCGCTCCACCTTCCCGGTCTTCCGCGCGACGGTCTCGCAGCAGTCGATGACGAGCTTCTGGGTGGGCGCGTCGGCCACGTACAGGTTCAGGCCGAGGTCATGAGCCCCCGTGAGAATGACGTACGCCTGGAGCGTCCAGTGCTCCCAGAGTTCCGCCTGCTTCTTGCGCAACCCCCGCGCCTCCAGTTCCACCAGCAACAACGCGAGCAGGTCACGGATGGCCCCGTCGCTGTCCCAGATGCCCTTGCCACCAAACTCGATGAAGCTGCTCGCCACCGCATCCCTCCTGATGCCAACGGGAGCCCGGACTCCCTGCTCCGGGCCCCCTCCTTCCCATGCTACGGCATGGGCCGGGAATTGGCCGATGGCGCCTCGGGCACCGCGGGCCAGCCATTGCTCCACGTGATGGCGTCCACGAGCATGACCCGCGCCGTGTGGGCGCTGTTCCACGCGTGATAGACCATGTACGTGTTGCCGGACGGCGAGTCGACGACCGAATTGTGCCCCGGCCCCACCCAGCCGCCACCCGTCTTGAGGATGGGTGCACCCGCCTTCGTGTACGGGCCCAGGGGGCTGGTAGCACGGGCCACTCCGACAGCGTAGGTGCTGTTGGAATACGCGTTACCGCTGTAGAAGAGGTAGTAGTAGCCATCCCGCGCAACGACCCACGGCGCCTCGACGACGCCGCCCTCCCACGCGAGATTGTTCGAGATGAGCGTCTGGCGCGTGCCGACGAGCGAGAGGCCATCCGCCGAGAGTGCCTGCCCGTAGATGGGCGTCGGCTTGCCCACCGCGTTGCCATCCGCCTTCCACACGAGATACCGCGTCCCGGTGGTGCTCACGAACGAAGTGGCGTCAATCATCCCCATGGTCGTGTCGTGCACGAGCGGCCGGCTCAGATCGGTGAAGGGTCCGAGTGCGCTCGGCGCGGTGGCCGCACCGATGGACAACTGTCCGTCCACGTGCCGCGCGGTGAAGTACGCGATGTAGCCGCTGCCAACCTTGTGGATCTCCGGCGCCCAGAAGTCGCCCGCGGCCCACGTGGGCTTGTTCGCCGACGGGAAGATGAAGCCAGCCCCCGTCCAGGTCACCAGGTCCTTCGAGGTGCGAATCGGAAACGCATTGGCGGCACCGCCCGACGTGCAGACGGCGACGTACTGCGTCCCATCATGGACGACGCCAGGGTCCGCGCAGTCGTTGGGGAACACCGGGTTCTGATAGAGCCCACCACAGCCCGTGTAGCTGTAGGACATGGCGCAGGCGTTCGCGCCGGTGAAGTATGGCGTCCAGCCGTTCGAGAGCACGGCGTAGGAGTTGGTGCCCTCGTTCGTGCACGCGCGGTCCCAGAACAAGCGCCCGGCGACATCGTCGTACTGCGCCGGGTGCCCGCTCGGGTGGAGCCAGGACGCACCGTAGGTGACGCGCGTCGTGCACGCGGGGGCGCCCGCGCACGTCGTGTCGAGCGCCATCACGCACGCGTTGTTGCCAGAGAAGTACGGCTTCCAGCCGTTGGAGAGCACGGCGTAGGAGTTGACGCCCTCGTTGACGCAGGTGCCATCCCAGGACACCAGGCCGCTCGCGATGTCGTCCTGGGCCGGGTGCCCGCTCGGGTGGAGCCACCTGTCTCCGTAGGTGATGCGCGTGGTGCACGCCTCGAGTGTGTCGCGGATGGAGCCGGCAGGGAGCGCATCCGCGGGCGGGGTGACGGAAGCCTCGCCGCCACAGCCGGACGCGAACGCCGAGACGGCGCCCACGAAGGCGAGGGTCGAGACGAAGGGGTTCTTCTTCATGAGACGACCTCCGAGCGCCAGAGCACCGCTTCGCCTGGCGCGCTGGTAGGAACCACGGGGGATGTGTGAACGGGTAGGGCTATCCGGAAAATACCGGGAAAACTGCCCTTCCCGGTAGAAGAAAGGAGTGGCCGAATTGCCGGGCGTCTCAAGAAAGTGAAGGACACGGGCGGAGACACGAGACGGGGCCACCCGATACCCTCGAGGACATGAAAGACAAAGACCTTCAGTACGTTCTGGATTGGATCGCCATCCAGGAGCTGGTGGCGGAGTACGGCCAGGCCATCGACTTCGGCCGGGATACGGGAGACTGGAGCCGCTGGGCGAACGTCTTCACGCCCCAGGTCACCGCCGACTACACCCGGTTCAGGGGCGGAGGAGAACCCAGCCACCTCACGAGGGAAGAGCTGGCTGAGTTCGGCAGGGCGTCCCTGGTGCCCTTCAGCAGGGTTCAGCACGCCACGGCCACGAGCGTGAGAATCCATTTCAAGAGCAGCACGCTGGCCGAGGTGATGGCCTACGCGGAAGTCGCCCACTACTTCTCCGTGGGCGGCATCCAGCAGGAGTGGACCATCATTGCCCGCTACACCCACGAGGTCGAGAAGACCCCCGATGGATGGAAGATCCGCAAGGTGCTCCTGGATCCCATCCACTATCGTGGCAACCCGCTGGGCCTGGAGCTGGTCAACGGGAAGCGGCTCGTCTGAGCACGAGCGCGCTTCCCCACACTCCGCGAGGCCTCAAGGGGACTTCGCGGTGATCTCCTGGAGGATGTGGTCCCGCATCGTCTTGCGGACCCCCAGCAGGCCCTTGTTGGGGAACGAGCCCCCCGTCCGGGTAGCGGTGTCGATCTGCTGGTAGAGCGGATCCTCCTTCAACCCGGGCGCCTGGTAGGCGTCCAGCGTCGCGGGCATGAGGTAGCGCGGCACGCGTCCGGCGGCGGGCGCGTCCTCGCTGAGGAGGATCCACGCGTACGTGCTCGCCTGGCTCATGTACGTCACGAACGCCGTCGCGGCCTTCTCGCAATCGCCGACGCAGTGGGCCCCGAGGAAGAACGAGTCCGTGAACAGCAGGGGCTGGTTGCCCTCCCCCAGCGGCGCGGGAGAGATGCGCAGCGCCTGCCGATCCGCCTCCGAGGGCAGCTTCTTCAAGATGGTGTGCAACCGCTCCGAGTAGCCCAGCGTCACGTCCGCCTTGCCTTCCGCGAAGAGGGTCGCGGGCAGATCGAAGTTCTCGTCGGCGTCGAAGGTTCCATCGATGCAGGGATTACCCGCGGAGGTCTCACAGGCCCCGGCGAGCTTCTTCAACCCGGCAATCACTTGCGTGTCGTAGTGCTCCGTGCTGACGGCCGATTGGACCTCCGCTGGGCCATGGGTATCCGACCAGGCGTCGAGGTAGAGCGAGGGCAGGTTCCAGCTCCCCAGCAGGTTGGCCGCCAGGTCCACCTCCGGAGTCTTCCGCGACGAGAGGATCTGCAGCAGCTCGTCCACGGTGCGGGCGTTGGCCACTGACTGGCTGCGCGAGACGATGTAGTGCGTGCACAGCCAATGCGGCACGCCGTACAGCTTGCCCTCCAGCTTCGAGGCCGCGACTCCCGCCGGATGCCAGTTCGGACCCTCCGGCAGCGCCGACCAGGGACGGACCGCTCCGGTGCCAACCAGCTCTCCCAGGAGCGCCGTGTCCGTCTCGACGACATCGTAGGCGCACTCGCCCTCCCCCTTCAGGGAGCTCGCGAGCTGGTCGGGCTCGTAGAGGTCATCCTTGAAGCACGAGGGGTTCACCACCAGGTCCACTTCCGGGTGCTGCAACTCGAAGTCGCGCTCGATGCGCGCGGCCAGCGCCTGGAAACCATCTCCCGCGGCATCCGGGATGTATGAGTAGAGCGGCACCCTCAGCTGGGTCCGTGCCGGCGGATCCTTCACAGGCTCCGGCTCCGGGTCGCAGCCAAGCATGGGCACCAGCGCCGCCCCGAGCACCACCATTCCTTTTCGAATCCACACGTTCTTGCTCATTGCCGTGCAGGCCTCCTACCGCATCGGGTGAATGGCGATGGGATAGACCGGGTCGCCGGCAATGTCGTCGTCGAAATGCGAAATGGATCAGGTGCGGCCCAAGAGCAGTGGCCCGAGCGCCTGGGCCAGCAGACCCGCCATGGGTGGAAGCGCGAGCGAGATCAGAAGCCGCACTCCGGTCAGCCGGCCGCCATAGATGGCAATCTCCATTGGCACGCGAATGAAAGACAGCAGGGAGAGTGAAGTCAGGTAGGTGACGACCACACCGAGCCCGGCTCCGGAGCGCACCAGGGCCGCCGCCAGGGGCATGCCAATGGGTCCACCTCCGGGGGTGAGTGCGCCCGCAACCCATGCCACCCCAATCCCCCGCCACCCCGCTTCATCGGACAGCCAGTTCGCCACCAGCTCGCGCGGCAGCAGCACCTGCACGAAGCCGGTGAGCAGGAAGACCACCGCCAGCAGGGGCAGCAGGGCCAGGCTCTCCTTCCCTCCCCGCATCAACCCCTCGGATACCAGCGGCCAGCCGCCTCTCCATGCCGCCAGCCCCACCACTCCCAGCAGCATCACACCCATGACGATCAGCGCGGCCTTCACGCCCCACCGCCTTCCAGGATCTCCACGAAGCCGCGCGTGCCATCCACTCGGATGCGCTGGCCGGTGCGGATGCGCTGTGTGGCGGACGACACGCTGACGACCGCCGGGATGCCGTACTCGCGGGCCACGACCGAACCGTGCGTCATGAGCCCACCCACTTCAGTCACCAGGCCGGAAGCATGGACGAACAGAGGCGTCCAGCCGGGGTCGGTATGCGGTGCCACGAGGATCTCTCCCGCGTGGAGCACCTCTTGCGCCGGATCGAGCACCACGCGAGCCAATCCCTCCACCACTCCAGCGGAGGCCGCCGTCCCGGACAAGGCGCCCGGGGGCAGGTCCTCGCGGGCCGCGAGCGAGGGGATTTCTCCATCGCTCGCCATCACGAAGGGCGGTGAGCGTTTGGCATCGCGCCGAAGCGTCGCTCGGCGTTCCTCGGCGAGGGGGCGCAGATCCGGTGCCTGGGAGGATTCGAGCGCCGCGATCAGTTCCTCGAAGCGGAACAGGTACACATCGTCCACCTTCCCGAGCGCTCCGCGCTGGACCAGGAGCGCTCCGGCCTCGAGCACCGAGTCGCGCACGAGGTCCAGGACCCGGACGAGCAGGAACTTGGGGTGTTCCCGCAGCCCCATCCCCGCCCGGGCCAGGCGCACCAACCGGCGAGCCAGCCTGGCTCGCATGCCTCCCGTCAAACCGCGGCGAGAGGCGGCGATCAGTCGCTCGCCCGCGGCTTCGGCCTTCGCCGCCAGCGCCGCGTGGTGGGCCCGGTGCTCGCCCGCGGATCGGCCGGCACCCGCGGGCCCGATGCCCCCGACGATGGCCGCGATGAGCGACGCGGGCTCATTCTTGTAGCGAGGCCGGGACACATCGATCTCTCCGGGCCCGCGCATGCCATAGCGCTCGATGAAGGCCCGCCACGCCTCGAGAAAAGCGGGTCCGCCCTCCACGTCGTGCGCCGCGGCCAGGGCCTCGGTGGCGGGTCGGCTTCGCAGCAGCGCCGCCAGCGCGGGATGGGGACGGACCCGGTCCGTCAGATCTCCCACGGCCAGGTCCATCTCGGTGGTGACGTTGCCAGGCAGGCCCCGGTCCAGCGCGGAGAGGTCGTCCTCCGTACCGCCGAGCAGGCCGCGCCGGGACAGCTTCTTGAGAAGATTGTTCGCAAGAAGCCCCACCATGATGTTCGGGATCAAGCCGAGGAACGCCCGGGCGAGGATCTCCGAGAGCACGCGCCGTGCCTCGCGCAGTCGCGCCGCGCCTGGGGTTGCCGCCGCGAGCCGGGCGCGAATCTGGGTGAGCTGCGACTCGCTGAAGTCCTCCACCCAGGGCCTGAGCTGGGATGGATCCGAGGCGAACAGCCGCGCCAGGAGCCGGCGGATGATGGGAAAGGCGAAGCGGCCAGCGGACCGCATCGAGACCCGCCCACCGCTCGCACCGCGCTGGAAGGCCGGCCTGCCAGCCAACGTCTCCAGACCCCGGCTCAGGTCCTCATAGATGTGACCGAGAACACCCCTGACCACGCGCCTCAGGAGGGGATGGCGCAGAGCGGGCGTCAGGTCCAGGAAGAGCCGGCTGCCCGCGATGGCCATGGTCCGTGACTCTGCGGGAGCATCCCCCGTGCCCGACGATGCCCTGCCGAGTGGAAACATCAGCCGCCACACCTGGAGGGAGAGCGGCGGCATGGCGTCCGTCATCATCTGGAAGTGGCCGAAGCTGAGGTAGACGTGCAGGCCCTCGTCGCCGGGAGCGAGCTCGGGCAGCGGGTACAGGCTCGTGATGGGCCGGGCCTGGACCACGTAGAGCCGCCCGGCCTCGATGCACCACTCGATGTCCTGCGGTTTGCCGTAGTGCGTCTCGATGCGCACGCCCATCGCGACCAGCTCTCGCAGGGCCGCATCGTCCATGGCCCGGGCGCGGCGAGTGGCTTCGGGCAGGCGCTCCTCCCAGGTTCCGCCCTCGGGCCTGGGGCGGATGGCCAGGGCCTTGTCGCCCACCTGGACTTCCAGAATCTCTCCCGTCGCCTTGTCCACCTTGTACAGGTCGGCGTTGATGAGCCCGCTGACCAGCGCCTCGCCCAGGCCGAAGCCGGCGTCGATGGACACGGTTCCCCTCCGCCCGGTGATGGGGTCGGCGGTGAACAGGATGCCGGACACCTCGGGCAGCACCATGCGCTGAACCACCACGCTCAGCTTCACGCCCCGATGGCCAAAGCCGCTCCGGGCCCGGTACAGCACCGCACGGTCGGTGAACAGCGACACCCAGCAGCGCCGGACCGCGTCGAGAAGGGCCTCGGCCCCGCGGATGTTGAGATACGTGTCCTGCTGGCCCGCGAAGCTGGCGTCCGGCAGATCCTCCGCCGTGGCGCTGGAGCGCACCGCCCAGGTGGCCTCGGTCCCCAGGTCTCGCCAGGCCGCGAGCACAGCGTCGGCCACGGCCGGGGGAATGGGCGCGCGACCGAGCAGGGCTCGCGTGGACTCGGCAACACGGCGGGCCGCCTCCACATCCTTCCCATCCAGCGCATCCATCTCCGCGTACAGGGACTGGAGCTCTTCGCTGCCGGCCAGGAACGCATCGAAGGCGGCCGTCGTGACACAGAAGCCAGGAGGCACTGGAAACCCGGCGCGAGCCATCTCGCCCAGGTTGGCCCCCTTGCCACCTACGCGGGGCAGGTCCGCCGCGGAGATGCGCTCGAAGGGGAGGATCAGCGGCTCCGTCCCCGCGGACGCGGAGAGGTGGAGGGATTTGACCGCACTCATGGGGTTCTCCGAGCAGTGGACGCAAGGCCGTCCAGGAACACGTGGGTGACGAAACGGGCGGTCTCTTCCGGGTCTGGCAGGGGCCCTCCCTCCAGCACCGGACCCGAGAAGAAGGCCAAGAGCATCCCGGCGAACGCCTGTGCCATGCGCCGGGGGTCATCCGGCCCGAGCGAACCGCTCTTCGCGTAGGGCTCCAGCAGATGGGTGAGCATCGTCCGGGCTCGCGACGGGGAAGCCATCAAGAGCTCCGCCCAGGGTCCACCGCGAATCCGCTCCAGGAGCGCCAGCCTGAGCAGGTCGAGATCTTCCGCCGCGTAACGAATCACCGCCGCGGCGACGCGCTCCAGGTCGGCCCGCAGGTCGCCGGTGGGACGGAGGGCCACCGCATGCATCGCACGGCGCGGACCGATATGGCCGGCGAACGCGCTGATGAGCCCCTCCTTGTCTCCGAACTGACGGTAGACGGTGGCGGGGCCCACGCCAGCTTCGCGGGCGATGTCCTCGAGCGTGGCGGCCTCGAAGCCGGCCCGGGTGAACACCACGCGGCACGCCGCCAGGATGCGGTCTCGCACATCGACCCGCTTCCCAACCTCCAGCCCCTGCTCGGAGAGCGAAGCGAGCACGGCTTCGCGGCTGCCCGCCTGGCGGTACAGGGTGGCACGCGACAGCCCGGACTCCCGGGCCAAGTCGTCCATGGTGAACCCATCGGGCCCATGGAGGGCAACCAGGCGGGCGGCGGCGTCGGCAATGTTCTCGGGCAGGGACATGGATTATTGAGCCAGCGTGAGAGATAGGTATCTCGCTCGTCTCATTCTTGTCAAGACGGTGTGATAGACAACACTCTCGCCATGTATCATGGGGGCCGGACCAGCCAGGCAGAGGCACCCACGCCTGGCAATCCCCGTCTAGAGCACGCATTGCGAGCGTCGCCCGGCCGCCCAACCCTAAGGCCATGGCAACAGTCACTCACTCGGAACCCCTGAATCGCAAAGCCTATGAAAAAGAGCTTCGCAAGCTCCAGGCTCAGCTCTGCCTGCTGCAGGACTGGGTCAAGCAGGAGGGGCTGCGCGTCGCCGTGGTCTTCGAAGGGAGGGACGCGGCGGGCAAGGGCGGCACGATTCGCGCCATCACGGAGCGGGTGAGTCCCCGGGTGTTTCGAGTGGTGGCCCTCCCAGCCCCCTCGGACCGGGAAAAGACCCAGATGTACCTCCAGCGGTACGTGCCCCATTTCCCCGCGGCGGGCGAAATCGTGATCTTCGACCGCAGTTGGTACAACCGGGCCGGGGTCGAGATCGTGATGGGCTTCTGTACCCCCGAAGAGCACAAGCACTTCTTGAAAGGCTGCCCTGTCTTCGAAAAGTACATGGTCGAGAGCGGAATCCTCCTGCTGAAGATCTGGCTCGAGGTCGGCATGGAGGAGCAGCAGAGGAGATTCGAAGCACGGATCGAGGACCCCCTTCGGCAGTGGAAGCTGAGCCCGATGGACGTCGAGTCATGGACACGCTGGTACGACTACTCCCATGCGCGTGACACGATGCTCGCCGCGACGGACACGCCGTATGCGCCCTGGTTCATCTTGCGCTCCGACGACAAGAAAAGGGCGCGGCTCAACTGCATCAGCTTCCTGCTGGACAAGATTCCTCACAAGCGAGTGAAGCGCCCCAAGATCAAGCTGCCCCGCCGTTCCAGGCGTGGGGCCTATGACGACGCCGCGTCGCTCAAGGGGAGGAACCGCATCCCCGAAAGGTACTGAGCGTCCACCTCAGGTCCGGCCGCGCCAGCGGTCCCAGCTCGGCTCGGGGCCGAACCGCGTGGCCAGGAAGTCGACGAGCGCACGCACCTTGGCCGGCACGTTGCGGCTGGGCGGATAGACGGCATGAAGGGTGAGCTCGGGCAGCTCGTACCCGTCGAGCACCGGCACCAGGCGTCCGGAGGCGAGGTCGGCGCCGAGTACGAACGTGGGCCCGAGGGCGATGCCGCGCCCGCTGACGGCGAGCACACGCAGGAGGTCCATGTTGTTGGCGACGACACCGCCGGTGACCTGCACGACGTGCACGCGCTTCTTGCGCACGAAGCGCCATCGGCCCGGCCCCGCCGTCGCCGTGTAGCTCAGGCAGTCGTGTCGCGCCAGCGCCTCCGGTGACTCGGGGGTACCGTGCCGATGCAGGTACTCGGGTGATGCGCACGCCACCATGCGGCAGGGCGCCAGCCGCCGCGACACCAGACTCGAGTCGCCAAGCTGCCCGATGCGCAGTGCCAGGTCATAGCCCTCGGCCACCAGGTCCACGAACTGATCGGTCAAGCCGATGTCGAGGGTGACCGCCGGATGAGCGGCCACGAAGTCGTCCAGCGCCGCGGCGAGGTGGAGCACGCCGAACGACACCGGTGCGGTCAAACGGACCAGGCCATGCGGCGTGGACTGGCGCGCGCGAGCCTCGCGCTCGGCGTCGTCGATGTCCGCCAGGATTGCCGTGCACCGCCGGTAGTAGCGCTCGCCGACCTCGGTCAGCCGAAGCCGGCGCGTGGTGCGATGAAGCAGCATCGTGCCCAGGCGGTCCTCGAGGGCTCGGACGTGCTTGCCGACCATGCCCGGCGACAGGCGCAGCTGCCGCGCGGCGCCAGCGAAACTGCCGCTGCCGATGATCTGCACGAACACCCTCATGCTCTCGACCTGGTCCATTCGCCGATTATGCACTCACAGTGCGGAGTCCAGGGACCCAAGCGCCGATGATGGATGGAGCCACGGGGAATAGCTTGATGTGCAGGAGGAAGGAACGTGCACATCGAAGCAAATGGGCTGCGGCTGAGTGTGAGTGACGAGGGACGCGGAGGACCGGCGCTGGTCTTCCTTCATTACTGGGGTGGCTCCTCGAGAACATGGCGAGAGGTGCGCGAGCAGCTGCGCGGCTCGTATCGCTGCATCGCCTATGACCACCGGGGCTGGGGTGACTCGGAGGCGGCGCCAACCCCGGAGGGGTATCACATTCGCCAGCTGGCCGATGACTGTGAAGCGGTGATCGCCGCGCTCGGCCTCGACGACTACGTGCTGGTCGGGCACTCGATGGGAGGCAAGACGGCACAGCTCGTGGCGTCTCGGCGGCCGGCCGGGCTGCGCGCACTGGTGCTGGTGGCGCCGGCGCCTGCGACGCCGACCGGGGTGCCGGCAGAGGCGCGCCGGTCGATGACCCACCTCTACGAGTCGCCGGCCGGCGTCGAGCAGGCGCTCGGCGTGCTAGCGAGCCGGCCGCTGTCGGCGGAGCAGCGCGCGCGAGTGATGGAGGACAGCCTGCGCGGGGCGCCACCGGCGCGGGCCGGCTGGACCGAGGTCGCCATGCTCGACGACGTGTCTGCCAACCTCCAGCGCATCCATGTGCCGACGCTGGTCATCGCGGGCGAGGCAGACCACGTCGAGCCGGTCGACACGCTCCAGCGCGAGGTGGTGGCACGGATTCAGGGGGCGAGGATGAAGGTGCTGCCGGCCACGGGGCACCTGCCGATGCTCGAGTCGCCGGACGCGCTGGTGGAGCACATCCGCCGCTTCGTCGACGAGACGAGCCACAGAGCACCGACGTACGTATAGGGGGATGGGGGCGCTCTTGCGGACTGCGGGCTGGCGCAGGGAGGCCTCAAAGGGCGGATGCCGGGGCCAGCAAGGCCCCAGACCGAGTCCAGTGTCTTCTTCCATGAAAAGCACTAGCATGCGCCGCAGTGGCCCACGTCAGCGCGGCGCCGTACTCGGTCAGTGACGACATCCATGAAAATCATCCTTTGTTGCCTGGGGCTTCTATTCCAGCCTGAGCGCGCGATGGCCCGGCGCGACGGTGAAGCAACTCTCCAACCTCGAGAGAAGCGATGCTTTGGAGTTCAGTATTCCTATAGCGGACTCAGCATTGGAGGATTTGCTTGCCAGAACGGGTGGCTCCACCACATTCGAAGGTGCCTCTCTTCGAGACATATCTGCCTTTTGTCAGGATGTGAACGCTGGATGCAGAGTGGATCCCGAGCCCACATCAGCAGGAGACTAGGCTGTCCACATGGCTACCAAGTCCATCCTACAAAAGCATATGGCGCTGAGCCTCTGTCTTTTGCAGATGTCGTGTAGCGCCACTCGCCCCACCCTAGCGGGTCCATCCGGACCGCAAGATCTGGCGGAGTACGTACTCATCATCAAGGAAAATCCAGATGGGCAGACCTCCCATGAGTGGCGGTCAGTACAGGACATGGACTTGTCGCAATACTCGTACCGAGCAGGTAGAAAAAGAGATGCAGGGAGCGTCCTTCTCGTCACATTCACGCGCGATTGTGAGGCCGAGCTCCATGCGTGCTATCAAGATTGTATGAAACGCCCCCTTCCTCCTGGCTATGGCGGCATCAAGATTCCACGCAAAGCAGGAGGCAAGGCGGAGTGGTGCAACAGAAAGTGCATCCAGCCCTACAACGACTGCTGCCAACTACGCGAAATGGAAGCGCAACGTTTCGATGCGATTGATCCAGCCATTGAATGGGCGAAGCAACACCGCAAGGAAATCCTCGCCGGCACCACGATCATCATCGCAGGGGTCGCCTTTCTGGCATTCGGAGGGCCCGGTCTCCTCATCCTCGCTCCCGCAGCAGCGATTCTGCTGACGAGCGGACTCGAGGCCGCGCCACCTGATGCCCTGAAGGACGAGAGGCTTTGATGCCGACCCAAGACGCCATTCTCGAGGCCCAACTGCTCATCGGGAGACTCTGGAAGGAGAAGCAATCCCCCGAGCGAGCAAGAATCCTGGAGTGCACGGGCTACACCCTCTCGTTCATATCCGCGACCGGCCAGGATTACCGGTTCGAGGATTTTCGCCAGAGCCATGTCCCAGGCAGCCCAAGGCAGGCCGGAACTGGCAGCGCGAACCTCCGAGAGCTCCTGGCCAGAACCCAGGGCTTTTTCAATCAATTGCTGGCCGATCCAGGGACATCCAACGAACAGGGACCACTTCGCATCATCCTGGATGCGGTGGAGTACATCGTCTCGACCGGCGGGCTCGACGCCTTGGGTGAGCATATGCGGAGACTCGAAGCCGGTTCCCCACCGCACGTCGTCGCTGCATTTGGCACGCGGGAAGAGGCAGCGGTCTGGCTGGAGCAGGTTCCCGAGCCACCCAGCAGGGCCCTGGTGCTGATTGACGACCAGTACCATCAGGCCGTCTATCTCCGCGACATCAACCACCGCAAGGTCATACCGTGGCCCGCCATGGAGTACTACCTCGCGGAGCTCGTACAGGATGTGGCTCCCGTCGCCATGGCCTCCTTCACCAACCGAGAGTCGGCCGAGGCATGGCTGGAAGCGCAAACCGAGCCCCCTGATCGCGCATGGGTGCTGATTGCGGGTGAGTTCCACCTCGCGGTCAACCACGCCAACGTCCGGCGTCGCGCTCTGTATCCACTGTCAATGGCTGATGGTTACGCAGTCAATGACGAGGTTGAAGCCGAACGGCCACAGCAAGACTGAAAAACGTGGACCAAGAGGTGTCCATGACGCTCGTGCGTCCCCGCCACCGTCGCCTGGCGAGCGCCCGGCCCCACACTCCAGGCATGCAGGGGGCCGCCGCGTGGCATAAACCTCCCCCATGTCTCGCGACGTCTCCTTCTTCGACTCCCTTGGCCGCCTCCTCTCCCTCGAGCGCGAGGCCGAGCGCGCCCGCATGGAAGCCCTCGCCGAGGGCATGTCCCTCCAGCAGCGTGCCGAGCAGGGGCTCTCCTTCCTCGACCTGGAGAGCGTCGAGGAGGAAGTCGGCCTCGGCGGCCGCGTCCTGGTGACGCTCGCCCGCAAGGACAGGGCTCGCTTCCCCGCCCGCCTCGACAACGGCGACCAGGTCGCCGTCTTCCCCCGCCGCTCCGAAATCAAGGAGCCCGCTCGTGCACTCGTCTCCCGCGCCACCGCCACCCGCGTCCAGCTCGCCTTCGACCGCGAGCCCCCTCCCTTCGTCCACGAGGGTCTGCTCCGCCTCGACCGCGTCCCCAACGACGTCACCTACGAGCGTGTCCGCGCTGGCCTCTCTCGCGTAAAGGCGCTCGACAAGGGCGCCGCCCGCCACAAGCGCGAGGTGCTCCTGGGCAACGAGCCGCCCCGCTTCGACTCCCTCCGCGAGTTCTCCCCCACCCGTCACCTCAACCCCGAGCAGCATGACGCCGTCACCCGGGCCCTCGCCGCCGAGGACTTCTTCCTCGTCCACGGCCCTCCCGGCACCGGCAAGAGCACCGTGCTCGCCGAGGTCGCCGCCCAGGCCGTCTCCCGTGGTCAGCGCCTGCTGTGCACCGCCGCCAGCAACGCCGCCGTGGACCACCTCACCGACCTCTGTCTCGACAAGGGTCTGCGCGCCATCCGCGTCGGCCACCCCGCCCGCGTCACCCCGCGCCTCCAGGAGCACACCCTGGACCTCGTGGTGGAGGAGCACCCCGACCGCGTGCTCTCCCGAGAGCTCTTCGACGAGGCCTTCTCCCTGCTCGGCTATGCCCGCCGCCAGCGCACCCAGGGCCGCAGCCGCGAGCGCTTCTCCAACGCCCGCGCCTCCACCACCGAGGCCAAGAGCCTCCTCGACGAGGCCCGCGCCCTCGAGCGCAAGGCCCTGCGTGGCGTGCTCGAGCGCGCCCAGGTCGTCTGCGTGACGCTCGCCAGTCTCGAGTCCGGTGTGCTCTCCGGCGAGGAGTTCGACCTCGCCCTGCTCGATGAGGCCACCCAGGCCACCGAGCCACTCGCCCTGCTCGGCTTCCTGCGCGCCCCCAAGGTGGTGCTCGCCGGAGATCCGCAGCAGCTCCCTCCCACCGTCCTCTCTCCGGAAGCCGCGAAGCAGGGGCTCGCCGTCAGCCTCTTCGAGCGCCTGCTCGCGGACCACGGCGAGGGTGTCAAGCGCATGCTCCGCGAGCAGTACCGGATGAACACCCCCATCATGTCCTTCCCCTCGAAGGAGATGTATGGCGGCGAGCTGCGCGCCCACCCCAGCGTGGCGGACCGGACGCTCGCGGACGTGCTGCCTCCGAGCCCCAACCTGGACGCCCCACCTGTCCTCTTCCTCGACACCGCCGGCAAGGGCTTCGAGGAGGAGCTGGAGAAGGACACCGGCAGTCTCTTCAACATCGGCGAGGCGGACCTCGTCGTCGCCCGGGTGAAGGAGCTGCTCGCCGCCGGTCTCGAGCCCCGTGAGCTCGCCGTCATCACCCCCTACCGTGCCCAGGCCCACGCCCTGCGCGAGCGTGTGGAGCAGCTCTCTCCCGACGTGGAGGTGGACACCGTGGACGCCTTCCAGGGCCGCGAGAAGGACGCCATCCTCGTCTCCCTCACCCGCTCCAACTCCGAGCAGCAGATCGGCTTCCTCTCGGACCTGCGCCGCATGAACGTGGCCCTCACCCGCGCCCGCCGGCACCTCTTCGCCGTGGGGGACTCGGCCACCCTCAGCGGCCACCCCTTCTACGCGCGCTTCATCGAGTCCACCCAGGAAGGCAGCGGCTACCGCTCCGCCTGGGAGTGGCCCGACCCCACCGACGCTTCCTGAGCCGCGGCATCAGGTCGCGGCCGCGCCTTCCAGGAGCCAGTCGCGCACCGCGACGAAGCGCGCGGTGGGAGCCGCGGCCCGGCGCCACGCCAGCCAGATGGTGCCGCGAGGGTGACGCAGCGAGCGGCGCCCGGACTCCGGCTTCAGCGCCACGACCCGCTCGGCGCGCACGGCGGGCGCCACCAGGTAGTCGGGCAACACCGTGATGCCCGCTCCGGCCTCCGCGAGCGCCAGCATCTCGTCGAGGTTGGTGATGCGGCACACCACCTGGGTGGGCAGGGGTTCCTTCGGGCCGAAGGCCGCGCGCCACCACGGGCCGAGCATCGCCAGGTCAGCGTCGAAGACGATGAAGCGGTGAGCGGCGAAGTCTCGTGCCGAGCGAGGCGTACCGTGCCGCCGCAGGTAGCTCCGAGCGGCCACGGCGACGAACTCCTCGTGGGCAATCGGCCGCACCTCCAGCCCCGGCGCCTCAGGCAGGGTGCCGACGATGGCCAGGTCCAGCTCTCCGCCCAACAACCCGCGGGTGAGCAGACTCGCCACCTCGAAGCGTACGCTCAAGCGAAGGTCCGGGTGACGCTCCAGCAGCAGAGGCAGGCGCGGGCGCAGCCAGAAACGGCAGAAGGGCCACGGGCCTCCCACGGACACCTCGCCCCGCACCGCGCGCTCGGATTCAGCCGCCTCCTCGAGCGCCGCATCCAACGCGGGAAGGTGCTCGCCCAGCCGGGCAATCAGCGCCTCGCCAATGGGTGTGAGCCGGGCCCGGCGGCCCACTCGTTCGAACAGCGCCACGCCCAGGCTCTGCTCCAGTGCCTTGAGCTGCTGTCCCACCGCCGAAGGCGTGATGCCCAACCGGGCCGCCGCGGCCGCGTAGGTCCCCGCTCGGCTCACCTCCCACAGCGTCCACAGCACTTCATGATTGCCAAGCATGGCTACACATTATGTGAAGACACCCTCGGTTTTCTTCAGCAAGCGCAAGCGCTACCTCTCTTCGCACCAAGGCCCCCCATGACGGGACAGGCTGATTCGAGGAGCGAGAGCGATGAATGCACTGACGGCATTGAAGATCCTGCTGATCGTCACCAGCCATGATCAGATGGGGACGACCCAGGAGCGCACGGGTTTCTGGCTGGAGGAACTCGCCGCGCCCTACCAGGAGTTCACCGCGGCGGGTTTGCAGGTGGACATCGCGTCCCCGCGCGGCGGACACGCTCCCGCGGATCCGCGCAGCACGAAGGAGACATCCGAGGCCACGCGGGCCTTCCTGGCCGACGCCCAGGCGGTGAAGAAACTCGAGCACACGCTCGTGCTGGAGCAGGTGAAGGACCGGTACGACGCCTACTTCGTGGTGGGCGGGCACGGGGTGATGTGGGACCTGGCAACGCATGCCCCGCTCCACCGGCTGCTCGCGAGCGCATACGAGCGGGGCGCGGTGGTCGCGGCGGTCTGCCACGGGCCTGCGGCGCTGGTCGGAGTGAAGGGCTCGGATGGGCGTCCACTCGTGGCGGGCAAGCGCGTGGCGGCCTTCTCCGATGAGGAGGAGCAGGCGGTGAAGCTCGACAAGGTGGTGCCCTTCCCGCTGGAGACGCGGCTGCGCGAGCTGGGCGCCCGCTACGAGCGCGGGCCCATGTGGGGCAGCTTCGCCGTGCGCGATGGGCGGCTGATCACCGGCCAGAACCCGGCCTCGTCCGCGGCCGCCGCACGCGAGGTCCTCGCGGCCCTGCGAGAGAAGAAGTAGGGCGTCCCCCGCCCCTGGTGGGCCTCTGCTTCGTCGTGCGGCTCGAGAGCGCGGATTGTAATGTCCGCGGCGATGAAGATCGCCGCCGTCTCCGACATTCATGGCAACGTGGAGGCCCTTGAGGCCGTGCTGGCCGACATCGATCGGCGCGGGGCCGACGTGATCGTCAACCTCGGGGACATCGTGTCGGGTCCGCTCCAGCCGCGCGAGACGGCGGACCTGTTGATGAGCCTCGGGCTGCCAACGATCCGCGGCAACCATGAGCGGCAGCTCCTCGGGCCCGACCTCGAGCGCATAGGCCCATCGGATCGCCACACCGCGCAATCGCTCCGGCCCGATCAGCGCGACTGGATATCCAGCCTGCCGCCGACACTCTGGCTCTCCGACGAGGTGTTCCTCTGTCACGGCACGCCCGGCGATGATCTGACCTACTTCCTGGAGCAGCTCACCACCGAGGGCTGCGAACCGGCCCCCGCGGCGCTCATCGAGGAGCGGGCCGGTGACTGCACGGCTTCGCTCATCCTCTGCGGACACACCCACATTCCACGTGCCGTACGCCTGCGAGACGGCCGGACCATCGTCAATCCGGGCAGCGTCGGCCTCCAGGCCTACGAAGACGACCTTCCCCATCCGCACCGGGTTGAAGTGGGCTCTCCGCACGCCCGCTACGCGCTCATCGAGCGCACAGCGGAGGGCTGGGCGACCGAGTTCCTCAGCGTGGTCTACGACTGGGAACGGGCGGCGCGGCTCGCCGAGGCGAGGGACCGGAGGGACTGGTCGACGGCCTTGCGGACCGGACGCCTCTAACCCGGCCCGCGCGCCATGGCGACGTAGTACACGCACACGCCGCGTCCGGCATTGACGAAGGCATGGGGCGCGTCCGCCTCGAAGTAGAAGGCGTCCTGCGCCTCCACCGTGACGCTCCCGTCCGGGAAGTCGATGCGCAGCGTGCCTTTCTCCACGGCCAAGTGCTTGCCCACCGGCGCGCCCTTGCCCGGCAGCTCTCCCGTCGAGGCGTGCGCGGGCAGCGTGAAGCGGACGAACTCCACGCCCCGCGTCTCGAATTGGGGCGACAGGAGCTGCCGCACCACGCCACTCTCCTCGTCGCGGAACGTGGGCTGCTGCGCGGGAGGCAGCAGCAACCGCGTCTGCTTCGGCCTCGGGGGCGAGAGCAGCTCCGACAGCCCCACCCCCAGCCCCTGTGCCATGCGCACCGCCACCACCAGCGTGGGGTTGTTCGTCCCCCGCTCCACCTTGGAGATCATCGCCCGGCTCACCCCGGAGCGCTCCGCCAGCGCCTCCAGTGTCAGCCCCTGCTCCTGCCGCAGCTCCCGGATGCGCGCCCCCAACCTCGAGGACTCCGCCGCCTCCAGCTCCGTCGCTCCCTCTCCACTCGAACTCGACTTGACATTTCTCATATGTGAGAACAGTAAAGGACCCACCCGAGCGGCTCAGCCCGCCCGGGTCCGGGGAAATACCCCGGCCGATGGAACGCTACTGCCTGGAGCGGGAGCCTGCCCGCGTCCCGGGCGGAGTGCACACGTTGTCGTGAACGCGAAGGTCACCGCGGGAGAGCTGGAGCATGGAGACTCGAAAGCTGGGGAAGCAGGGGCTCACCGTCTCGGCCATGGGCCTGGGCTGCATGGGCATGTCCGATTTCTACGCCGGGCGGGATGACGCGGAGTCGGAGGCCACGCTGCTGCACGCGCTGGACCGGGGCATCACCTTCTTCGACACCGCGGACGTCTACGGCATGGGACGCAACGAGGAGCTGGTGGGCCGGGTGCTGCGCCCACACCGCGCGAAGCTGGTGCTGGCCACGAAGTTCGGCATCGTCCGGGACCCGAAGGATCCGCAGTCGCGCGGCGTCAACGGCAGCCCCGCGTACGTGAAGCAGTCGTGCGAGGCCAGCCTGCGGCGGCTGGGCGTGGACGTCATCGACCTGTACTACCTGCACCGTCCGGACTCGAAGACGCCCATCGAGGAGACGGTGGGCGCCATGGCGGAGCTGGTGAAGCAGGGCAAGGTGCGCTACCTCGGGCTGTCCGAGGTGAACGCGGACACGCTGCGCCGCGCGTGCGCCGTGCACCCCATCGCCGCGCTGCAGAGCGAGTACTCGCTGTGGAGCCGAGACCCGGAGGACGGCGTGCTCCAGGCCTGCCGCGAGCTGGGCGTGGGCTTCGTGCCCTACAGCCCGCTGGGCCGGGGCTTCCTCACCGGGCAGATCAAGCGCTTCGAGGACCTGGAGCAGGACGACTACCGCCGCCACTCCCCGCGCTTCCAAGGGGAGAACTTCCAGCGCAACCTGAAGCTGGTGGAGCACATCGAGCAGCTCGCCCGGCGCAAGCAGTGCTCGCCGGCGCAGCTCGCGCTCGCCTGGGTGCTCGCCCAGGGTGAGAATCTCGTTCCCATCCCGGGCACCAAGCGGCGCAAGTACCTGGACGAAAACCTGGGAGCGCTCGACGTGAAGCTCACCGCGCAGGACCTCGCCGACATCGAGGCCATCGCGCCCCGGGGCGTCGCCGCGGGAGAGCGCTACCCGGCCGCCATGAAGGGCCTGACGCAGGCGAACACGCCTCCGGTGTCCCAGGCACGCTGAAGTTCCCCGCGACGCGCGTCCGGGCTTCGCGCGTAGACTCACCGCCCCATGGATGCCCGCCGCCCCAGTCAGAGCTCTGTCCTGGTCACCTTTCTCCGAGCGCTCGCCCACGACGGATTGAGCAGTGTGCCCTCGTTCGTGGATCCCACCGCGGCCAGGCTGCTGCCCTTCCCCTGGTCCGCGATACACGCGGGCCTCCGGAAGGTGCCCCGGCTCATCGGGCAGGAGAAGGCGAAGAGCGCCTTCTCACACCTGGTGGACATCCTCCCGCTGCGCACGCTCCACATCGACGAGGAGATCCATGAAGCGGTGGCCCAGGGATGCCGGCAGCTCGTCATCCTGGGCGCGGGGCTCGACGGGCGCGTCCACCGCATGCCGGAGCTCGCGGGCGTCTCCGCCTTCGAGGTGGATCACCCCGCCACCCAGGCGGACAAGCGCGCACGCACGCGCGGCCTGCCCGTGACGGCCCACCGGCTCACCTATGTCTCCGTGGATTTCGAGCACCAGCGTCTGACGCAACGGCTCCTGGAGTCCGGCTTCGACCGATCCATTCCCACGATGTGGGTCTGGGAAGGCGTCACCATGTACCTGACGGACCAGGCCATCGCCACCACGCTCCAGGGCGTGAACGAGCTCTCCGCGTCCGGGAGCCGGCTCGTCGTGAACTACCGCGAGCCGAGCGACGACCAACGGCGGGAGAACGCCCTGCGATGGCTCGCCCGGTACGCGAAGGAGCCCCTGATTGGCGATCGCACCCGCGAGACCATGACGCGCGAGGTGGAGTCCGCCGGGCTCGAGGTCCTCCGCGACAGGGGCGGCCTGGACTGGGCGGCCCGCTACGGCGCCCCGGCGCCCAAGGACCTCCATGTGATGCGCAGCCGCAACCTGGTGGCGCGCAAGCCGTAGGGTGGGAGATGCCACCACACGCGGCCCCAAGTCCACCCCGGAGGGCGGCAAGGACCGCGCCGCCCGGGACCAAGCCCGACATGGACACTCCCCTCTGTGCGCCAGAAGTGTGAGAACTTGAACGGTTGTCCTCGGGAACTCCGCAAAAGGTGCAGACCTACACGCACGTTTTGTCACTTGTCCCCGCAAGATTTGTCACTCCAGTAGGCACGGGGATGCGCCAAATCCCCGGATTCCTTGGGTAGTGACCAAACCTGGACGTCGGCACGGCGCATGCTTGGAGAGCAAGCGGGGGAAGGGCAGCCCTCAAGGAGGCAGCCATGTCGCAAGTTCGTCCAGTTGTATCCAAGGAAGCCGATGTCTGGATTCTTCGCCTGCAAAAGGCCAACGGAAAGGTGCAGGAGTACCGTTGCACCACCGAGGGCCAGGCCAGGCAGCTCGCCCTGGTGCTCGCCGCCACGGCGCCGGTGGAGCCAGTCCAGCCCCAGGCTTGAGCAGTACTCGAAGGTTCCAGGCAACGGCGGATCGCGTTAAGCGAAGGGACTCGTGAGTGTGTTCCGGGTCCTTCAGGAGCCGCCGTTGCCACCTTTCTTCGAGTCGTTGACCATCGACGCCCACGGCCTGGCCCTCCACGTGCGCCAGCACAATGCCGCGGGCACGCCCACCGTCGTCTTCCTGCACGGCTGGTTGGACCACTCTCACAGCTTCGACTTCGTCGCCGAGCACCTGCCGGACTCCTGGCGCCTGCTGCTGCTCGACTTCCGAGGCATGGGCCGCAGCACCTGGCTCCCGAGCCACGCCCACTACCAGTTCTCCGACTACCTGGTGGACGTGGATGCGGTGGTGCGCGCCACGGGGCAGGAGGCGGTGCACCTCGTCGGCCACTCGCTGGGCGGCATCGTCGCCACCGCGTACGCCGCCGCGCGGCCCTCGCGCGTCCTCAGCGTCAACCTCATCGAGAGCCTCGGGCCCTCGGGCGGCCCTCCCGAGAACGCGCTCGCGCGGCTGCGCGGCTTCCTCGAGGACCAGGAGCGCGCGCCCAACCGCAAGCGCTACCCCAGTGTGGAGGCCGCCGCCGCCCGCCTGCGCGACAACACCGCGCTGCCAGAGCACGTCGCGCTCCACATGGCCCGTCACGGCACCGAGCCCGTGGAGGACGGCTTCGTCTTCACGTTCGATCCCGTCCACCGCCGCCGCTTCGGCTCCGGCTACGACGAGGCCCAGTGGCTCGCCATCTCCTCCGCCGTCACCTGCCCCATGCAGCTGATCCTCGGCAGCGAGGGCTTGCGCTTCGATGGCGAGCGGACCCGGGAGCGGCTCGCCGCCCTGCGCACGCTGCGGCCCCTCGTCACCGTCCCCGGCGGGCACCACGTCCACCTGGAGCAACCCGAGGCCGTGGCTCGCGTGCTGCGCGAGCTCATCGCTCCGACTCCCTAGTCCGCCCGCGTCCCAGGCAAGCCAGGAAAACTCCTTCACCCTTCAGGGCAAGCGGGTTCCCTCCGTTCGCATCCCACCTCCGAGTATTCGCCAACCCCCTGTTTTCATTGGGCTCTCAGTCGACACGCGGTTGGTACGCGTCTTGATTAAGGACGAGCCGGATGGGTTCGAGGCGAGAACGGGCGATGACAACGGGGCTGGGCGGCAGGCGGATCATCTGGCTGTCACTGCTGGCGGGACTTCTGGCCGCGTGCCACGAGCCGGGCAATACCCGCTCGGTGCAGGCCAAGGCGGCGGTGGACGCGGACGCACTCGACTTTGGCGAGGTGCCCGTGGGCGAATGGCGCGAGAAGATCGTGCGCCTGCGCAACGTGGGCTACGTGCCCTTCCACGCCCTGGAGGCGCTGGGGCTGAAGGGAGACCCCTCGTACGAAATCTCCTTCGATGGCGAGGGGCGGGTGATGCCCGGCGACGAGAAGCTGGTGCACGTGCGCTTCCACCCGCTCGTCGAGGGCGCCCTGGAGGAGACGGTCCACGTCACCACGGACGCCAACTCGGGCCGAGAGCACACCGTGAGGGTGCGGGGACAGGGCGTCCCGTCCCCCATCCAGGTGTCTCCGGCCCTGTTGGACTTCGAGACGCTGGAGGTGGACAGCGAGCGCACGCTGCGCCTCACCATCACCAACCCGGTGGATCTGCCGCTCATGGTGACGGTGAAGGGCCCGGCGGCGGATGCCTTCAGCACGGACACCATCACCGTGCCGCCGCTCAGCACGCGCCAGGTGGAGACGAAGTACCTGCCCAAGGACCTGGGGGACATGCGCGCGCAGGTGGAGGTGAGGGCCTGCCCCACCTGCACCCCGACGATGGCGGAGCTCGCCGGCCGCTCGGTGGCGAGCGCCTTCGTCTTCGATCCCGAGCCGGTGCCCTTCGATTTGATTCCGGTGCACGAGAGCACGAAGTCCTTCACGCGCGCGCGCAACATCACCTGGAGGCCGGTCACCATCATGGGGCTGAGCACCAGCGACCGGGCCTTCACGCCGCTGAGCCCGGTGCGCGCGCTGGAGGTCCAGCCAGGGGAGCGGGTGGATGTGCCCCTGCAGTTCGCGGCGCGCTACTCGGGGCCCAACATGGGCATGCTCACGGTGGGCTATGAGTCGGACAAGCCGCGCCAGTCGCAGGTGATTCTCGACGCTCGCGGCGGCCGGCCCACGCTCGCGGTGGCTCCGGTGGCGCTGGACTTCGGCGAGCTGCCCGCGGGTGGCAAGGTGGGCCAGGTCATCCGCATCTCCAATGGCGGCAGCAATGGCAACCTGTACTTCCTGGGCGTACGGGGCACCGGGGACGCGGCCCACTTCTCGGTGGACGAGCCCATGCGAGGCAAGCAGCCCTATGCGTGGAAGGCCGGCACCGCCTGGCCGGCGCTGGAAGCCGACAACATTCCCATCGCGCCAGGCACGGACGCGTTGGACCTGACGGTGTACTTCGAGCCCAAGGACCCGGGGAACTGGCAGGCCACGCTGGTGCTCGTCTCGGATGATCTCTTCACCCCCGAGCGCACCATCGTCCTCACCGGCCGCGCGCGCGCCACCGGCCCCTGCGTCTACGAGCTCAAGCCCCAGCCGATGCTGGACTTCGGCAACGTGGAGCCGGGCCACGGCGCCGTGCTGGGCTTCTACTTCCGCAACCCCGGCCGCGCCGAGTGCGCGGTGAAGGACATCCACCTGTCCAACGACGGCGGAGGCGCCTTCTTCATGCCGGGCGGGAAGCTCGCGGGCGGCGTGGTGCCGTACGACTCGGCCTTCAGCGCCATGATCGCCTTCCGGCCCCAGGCGCCCGGCGAGTTCCAGGGCGAGCTGAAGATGACGGTGAACAACCCCACCTACCCGACGGTGACCCTGCCTCTCCGAGGCGTGTCTCAGTCGAGCTGTCTGGTGGCGGCGCCGCCCTATGTGGACTTCGGGCCCATCCGCTACGACTGCTCGCCCATGCCGCGGCGCACGCTCGTCTCCAACCAGTGCGCCGTGCCCATCACCGTGGACGACGCCCACATCGGCACGGGCACCAGCGACCAGTACCGGCTGGTGACGCCGCTGGCCCTGCCGCGCACGCTGGCCCCCGGCGAGGGCTTCGAGCTGGAGTTCACCTACGCGCGCAACGTGCACGGCCAGCACTACAGCCCCTTCTTCATCTCCGCGGACCACGAAGCGAACCCACTGCTCGTCCCCCTGCTGGCGGAGACGAACCACGAGGGCCTCCAGCTCGACCGCTTCATCCAGGGCACGGACAGCCAGCTGGACGTCCTCTTCGTGGTGTCCAACACCACCACCATGGAGCCCTTCCAGGCGCGGCTGAAGGCGGCCCTGCCCGGCTGGGTGGAGCGTGCGCGGCAGGCTGGAGTGGACCTGCGGCTGGGCGTCACCAGCACGGGCCTGGCCTCCCGCTCGCCCCTGTGCGCGGGCCCGTCTGGGGGCGGCGACGCGGGACGGCTCGTCCCGGTGGATGGCCGCCGCGCCCGCGCCATCTCCAGCGCCTCGCCCACGGCGGCGCAGACCGTGCAGGCCAACATCAATGACGTGGGCCTGTGCCACAACCTGGTGCAGGGCCTCGAGACGATGCGCCAGGCGCTCTCCTCGCCCCTGGCCACCAGCGGGGATGACCCGCGCACCCCGCAGCCCAACGACGGCAACCTGGGCTTCCTGCGCCCCACGGCCCGGCTCGCGGTGGTGGTGCTGTCCGACGAGGATGACCACTCGGGCTTCGACCCGGAGAGCTACGTGCAGTTCCTCCAGGCCCTCAAGGGCACTGGCATGGCCCACCGCACCCAGCTCTACGCGCTGGTGCCCACCGACGAGAGCTGCACCACCGCCGGCCCGCCGGGACCGCGCTTCGCCTCCGTGGCCCGGCGCACGGGCGGCGAGGTGAACTCGCTCTGCCAGGGTGACTACGGCTCCTTCCTGGACAAGCTGCTGCAGCGCGCGAATGGGCCCCAAGCGGACTTCACCCTCAGCACCCTCCCCAACGGCACGGCGGAGATGTCCGTGCGAGTCCAGGGCACGACACTCCCGGAGGACCAGTGGACATATGACGCCGCCCACAACGCGGTCGTCTTCCAGTCCGAGGCGATCCCCAAGACGGGCCAGACCATCGAGGTCCGCTACCGGAGCGCCTGCGCGCTGCCTCCGGGCCCCTGAGGCTCCGGGAAAGGATCCCGTCAAGAGGCGGGGTCCCTTCCTCTGGCGGGCCCGGGGCGGCTATGGTTGTCCCCTCCCGTGGAAATCTTCGGCCGTTACGAGCTGCTGCGCAAACTGGCTACTGGCGGAATGGGCCAGGTCTTCCTGGCCCGGCAGAAGGGGCCCGTGGGCTTCCAGAAGCTGCTGGTGGTGAAGCGGCTGCTGCCGCACCTGTCCGAGGACCAGGAATTCATCCAGATGTTCCTGGACGAGGCGCGCATCGCCGGCAACCTCAACCATCCCAACATCGCTCAAATCTACGAGCTGGGGGATGTGGATGGCGTGCTCTTCATCGCCATGGAGTACGTGCAGGGCGAGGCCGTCAGCCAGGTGAACGCCCGCGCCAACCACCGCAAGGGCGGGCTGCCCCTGGGGCTCAAGTGCCGCATCATCGCGGACGCCGCCGCGGGGCTGGACCATGCGCACCAGGCCCGCTCGCCCTCGGGCCGCAGGCTGGGCATCATCCACCGCGACGTGTCCCCGCAGAACGTGCTCGTGGGCTTCAACGGCAACGTGAAGCTCATCGACTTCGGCGTGGCCAAGGCCTCGGGGAAGCTGTCGCAGACGATCGTCGGCACCATCAAGGGCAAGCACGCGTACATGTCCCCGGAGCAGGCCCGCGGCGAGGAGCTCGACGCGCGCTCGGACGTGTACGGCCTGGGCACCGTCTTCTACGAGCTGCTCACCAGCCAGCGGCTCTTCAAGCGCGAGTCGGACCTCGCCACCCTCAAGGCCGTGGTGGGCGCCCGGGTCGTCCTCCCCTCCGAGGCCGTGCCCGGCCTGCCCAAGTCCTTGGACGCGGTGGTGATGAAGGCGCTGGCCCGCAAGCGCGAGGAGCGCTTCCAGAGCGCCGGAGAGTTCCAGCTCGCGCTCGAGGACTTCCTGCTCGCCGCGCGGCTGCCGGGCACCCCAGCGCACCTCACCGCGTTCATGAAGGACCTGTACGCCTCGGAGCTCGAGGAGGAGCGCTTCGCCAGCGAGCCCACCGTCATCCAGTACGACCCGAGGCTCGCGCGGGAGGCCAGCTCGCCCTCGTCGACCAAGGTGGGGCCCGTGCAGTCCCGGCAGGCCCAGGCTCCCGCTCGCCCCAAGAGCGCGCAGGCCGCTCCGGCGTCCCCGGCCCGGCGTCCCGCGAACACTCGCGGCGCGGGTTCTGGCGAGGAGACGGAGGAGCAGTAGGACCTCGCCCCGCTGGTTGGGAATGCCGGTGGCCGGAGCATGAGGAAACTTGCGCCAGGACTCTTCCGGAGACAACTTCCCAGGGAAGGTGGTGTCAGGTGGCCTGGGACGTCAGACCGGAGTGTTAGACCGGCTCCATGAACATGGAGACGGGCGTCGAGGAACAGGGGAGAGCCATGGGACATAAACCGGCCACCTACGCCGACCTGGAGGCACTCCCGGAGCATGTCGTGGGGGAGCTCATCGACGGAGAGCTCCACGTCAGTCCCCGGCCAGCAGGTCCCCACACGGTGGCGGCCTCCGTGCTGGGCATCGAGCTGGGAGGAGCCTTCCACCGGGCACGGGGAGGCCCCGGCGGATGGGTCATCCTGGATGAGCCGAAGCTGCACCTGGGGGAGGACGTGCTGGTGCCGGATCTGGCCGGCTGGCGCAGGGAGCGGATGCCCCGCGCGCCACGCACCACGGCCTTCACGCTCGCGCCGGATTGGGTATGTGAGGTGCTCTCCCCTTCCACGGCCACCCTGGACCGAGCGGCCAAGCTCCCTGTCTACGCACGCGAGGGCGTGCGGCACGTCTGGCTCCTGGACCCGGAAGTGCGGATGCTGGAGGTGTTCCGGCTCGAGGGAGCACGCTATTCGTTGCTGAGCACCTACACCGGCACGGCCCGGGTGCGCGCTGAACCCTTCGAGGCGTTGGAGTTGGAGCTCGCCGCCCTCTGGGATGAAGCGTAGAACGGAGGAGCAGTAGGCCCCCCTCCCGAGCGCGTGCGCGGCGGGACATGACGCATTGCGCACAAGAGCTCAAGGGAATGCTTGCCCTCGCGGGCACTTCCTGCATCCTGCTGGCCCTTTCACATCCGAGGGCGGGGGGGCAAGAAAGGATGAGCGGCAAGGCACTCAGACAGAACGTGCGGGACCTCGGTTCCGCACAGGAGCTCGAACGGCGGCTGGCGCTGGCGAGGCCGATGGACACCATGCGCGGGTTCTTCTTCAATGGCGCGTTGGCGGCAGTGAGGAGCCTCGGAGACGAAGCGGAGCAGCACTGTCTCGATGCGGGTGGGGAGACGGGCTTCACGAGCTTCTTCAGGTATCCCGTCACCGCGTATCTCCGGGTCATCTACACGGCGTCGTGGCTCCTGCAGGAGCAGCACGGGGGTTTCGAGGCCGCGATGCGGCACGTGGGGTCCATGGCGGCCCCTCCCTTCCTGTCCTCCGCGTTGGGCAAGGCGCTGCTCATGGTCACCCAGGGCAATCCGAGGATGCTGATCAGCAACCTGCCCACGGCCTATCGAACCGCGGTGAGCTACGGGGAGTGCTCGGTGCAGTGGACGGGACCCCGGAGCGGGCTCCTCATCACCCGGCACGACTTCATGCTCCACCTCATTCACGAGGGCGCACTGCTCGCCCTGTTCGAGGTGCTGGGGACCCGGGGCGTGCAGGTGAGCGGAAGGCAGGTGGGCGAGCTCGACAATGAGATCACCTTCTCCTGGGAACAGGCACCCCAGGTGCCGGACGAGCCCTGACTCCGGCGAGCCCCATGTCGGGCGTCCTTGAGCGCACGTCCGAGGAGGGGCACCATCTCCCCATGGCCAGCACCCTGTCAGGGACGAGCAAGTCCGACCACCCTGTCGCCTACCTCACGGACGTGGAGGGCATCTGGGAGAAGCTGGCCAGCTTCTGCCGGGACAACCCGCACGTGTCGCTCGAGGAAGGGGTGCGGCTGGTGGTGCGGCCGGGCGCCACCTTCGTCTTCGGGGGAGATGCCATCGATCGCGGCCCGGATGGGCGCCGGGTGGTCCAGACGCTCCTCGACGCCAGACGCCGGCAGCCCTCGCAGGTGGTGCTGCTGGCGGGCAACCGGGACATCAACAAGCTGCGCCTGGTGCGCGAGCTGAACGGCCATCCCCTCGCCCGGACCCCCGCGGACATCCGGAGCGCCCCACGGCCGGTGCTCCTGCGGTGGATTTTCGAGAACACCATGGGGGCGCACGAAGCCTTCGCGTTCCGCCACACCGAGCTGTCCCGTACCGGCCAACCCGTGAGCGAAGAGGACGTAGTGACCAGCTTCCTCGAGGACCTCGGTCCCGAAGGAGCGATGCGTGACTACCTCGCGGAGGGACAGCTCGCCCACCGCATCGGCAACACCCTCTTCGTCCATGGCGGGGTGCACGAAGACAGCCTCGGGGTGGTGCCCTCTCGCGGCCCGGTGGGTGAGGTGGACGCCTGGGTGGACGCGCTCAACCGCTGGTATCGCGAGCAGATGGAGGCCTTCATCGAGGGACGGCTGGACATGAATGGCACGCCGGCCTGGGAGCCACTCATCGCCTACCAGGCTCCCACCCCGGGCAAGCGCATCAACACCGCCAGCGTGGTGTACGGGCGCATGGCCGACGAGCGCAACCATCCCGGACTGCCCTCTCCCGCCCTCATCGCGAGGCTCGCCCGCTCGGGTATCCACCGGGTCGTGGTGGGCCACACCCCGAGCGGGGACATCCCCTCGGTGCTCCGCGAGGAGGAGTTCGAGCTCATCCTCGCGGACAACTCCTACGGCCGGGTGGAGGGGGCCTCGCAGCTCTTCCTCCGCGACGACAGCGTGTACGTGGAGGGCCGGGCCACACTGGACGATGGACGGCTGGAGCACGTCCGCTTCCAGCTCGCGCTCGGCGACACCTCCGTGCCCATCGGCCGGCAGTTGCTCGACACCGGGCAGTTGGTGAAGGGGCCCCTCGCGAGCGGAGACTGGCTGCTGTTCCGCGCGTTGCCCCAGTACCGCATCGAGCAGCTCCCGGAGGCCCCGAGCTCGCTTCAGGGCCGGCAACTGGGCCCCGCGCGGGCCGGGGCTCCCGGCGTGTAGCGCACGAGCGCCGGAGCGACGTCAGGCCTGCAGCCGCTTCACGACCTCCAGCGCCTCGGAGATGTGCTTGGTCGCCTGGATCTGGGAGTTGAAGACGTGCTGGACGACCCCGTTGTGGTCGATCACGTAGGTGACCCGGCCCGGCAGCAGGCCCAGGAACGAGCGCGGCACCCCATAGCTCTTGCGCAGCGCCCCATCCCCATCGCTGATCAGCGTGAAGGGCAGCCGGTGCTTGGAGGCGAAGGAGTCGTGGGACGAGGAGGAGTCATGGCTGACTCCGATGACCTCGGCCCCCACCTCGGTGAAGGACTCATAGGAGTCGCGGAAGGAGCAGGCCTGGGCGGTACAGCCCGGCGTCTCGTCCTTCGGGTAGAAGTAGAGGACCACGGCCTTCTTCTTCTGAAGCAGGGACTTGAGGCTGCCCGGATTGCCATCCTTCTGGGTGAAGGTGAAGTCAGGGGCCTGGTCACCAACCTTGATCGCCATACGGCTCCTCGTGAGGAAGGGGAGCCCTGGCAATAACGCCTTGTGTCGGCACCTTCAATGTGCAGTTCGCGGGCGTGAAGGCTCAGAGGCTCGCGAGCGCCACACGGTAGAGGGCCCGGTAGCCCATGCGCGGCGCCGGCTCGAAGCGCTCCGCCGAGAAGAGCTCCTCCAGCAGGCGCTTGCCTTCGTCACTTTCGTGCAACGCCAGCAACGCCCGCTCCAGCTGGCCCACCAGCTCCGGCGCCACGCCCATGCCCACCGGCACCCCGTCGTTGGGCGCCTCATCCGTGTAGGCGATGAGCTCGAAGGCCCCACCCTTCCCGGGCAGCACCACCTCCACGCCGTCCGCGTACGTCAGCCCCGTGGACTCCGGCGGACAGAAGACGCTCGCCACGTCCGCCGCCCCACTCAGCACGGACTCCAGCGCGGCCTTGTACGAGCCCGAGAACTGCTGCGAGGCGAACGTCTTCGCCGGCTCCAGCCCCTTGGCCTTCAGACACGCCACCGGCAGCAGGTAGCCCGCCACCGAGTCCCGGTCCACCCACGCCACCCGCGAGCCCTGCAGCTTCAACAGCGACAGCCCGGAGCCGGCGCGCGCCACCAGCGCCGACCGGTACGACGAGCGGCCCCGCCGCACCCCGCGCGCCAGCACCCGCACCCCCATGGCCTCCACCCGCGCGCACACGAAGGGCGGCGCCCAGACCGCGTCCGCCCGGCCCGCCAGCAGATCCTTCGCCAGCGCCTCGTAGCTGGCCGCCACGCTCACCTCCACCTTCCGGTCCAGGGAGCGCTCGATGAACGCGGTGAGTTGCTCGGCCCGCTCGCGCGCCAGCGTGTTGCCCAGCGAGGGCGGCAGACCGAATCGGAAGAAGAAGCGTGACGGATTGGGGGGAGAGACGGACATGGTGTGGGCGGGGGGCGCCTCCTTCTTACGCCTCGCGGTCCAGGCGCGCCACTTCGTCGTCCGCGAGCCCGAAGGTGGCCTGGAGCATGTTGAGGATGCGCTGCTCGCCCACGCTCGGCTCTTGGCCCGCCGCGTGGGCAATCTTCGTCGCCAGCCGGTAGGCCTTCAGCCGCTGGGTGTGCGTCGTCAGTCCGTGCGCCAGCACCTGCACCCGCGCGGGCAGGCCCTCGGCCGACAGCGCCGATACCGCCTCGCTCACGAAGGCCTGGGCCCGCTCGGGGCTCACGTTGTGGAAGAGCGGATCCGACGCGAAGCTCTCCACCAGCGCCCGCGCCTCCGCCTCCTTCAGGTGCCCATCCGCCGCGCTCACCAGCACCATCACCTCGGCGTACAGGCGCTCGAGCGGCTCGCCCAGCGCCTCCGCCAGGCTGCCTCCGCCCTCGATGACGTCGACGATCTGCGCCACCTCGTCCTCGGAGATGCCGAGCGCGGCCTGGAACGTCTTGAGCAGACCCAGCTCCGTGCGCGTGGCCCGGTGGTCCGAGAACGCGATGGACGCCGCCAGCCCGAAGGCCAGCATCCGGTTCTTGTGGTCCGGCAGCCGCGCCCGCAGGGAGGCCAGAATCTCCTCCAGGTCATGCGCCTTGGACAGCCGCTGGGCGCTCGCCTCCACCAGCGCGTTGAGCTCCTCGGGCGTGGTGCCCTCGAACTCGGGGCGCTCGATGACGCGCCGCAACAACGTCTGCATCTCCTGCTGCGACACCCGGCCGTCCGCCATGGCGGCCAGCAGCATCACCTCCA
Source organism: Vitiosangium sp. GDMCC 1.1324 (assembly GCF_003044305.1). Classification (GTDB taxonomy): domain Bacteria; phylum Myxococcota; class Myxococcia; order Myxococcales; family Myxococcaceae; genus Archangium. The sequence continues at coordinate 504,668 of NZ_PZOX01000003.1, forward strand.
CCAGTGCCGCGTTGCGCTCCTTGCGCGACTTCACTGCCTGCTCTCGAGGCATCCGCCAGCCCTCCCAGGGTTCTTGCTGCCGTCGTCCTGCTCCTGCGCCTGCTCAGCCTGAGTACCCTCGGACGCGAGCGCCGCAAAGTCGAAAAGGCTCCGGTCCATCAGGTGGCTCGCCCGTACATTGCTCATCGCGGACAGCACGCTCTGGCGGACGTTGGGAATCTCCTTGCCCAGCTCCTCCATCAGCCGCTGCATGCGCTTGCGCTGCAGGTTCTCCTGCGAGCCGCACAGGTCGCACGGGATGATGGGGAACTGCCGGGCCTCGGCGTAGGCGGCGATCTCCTTCTCCGGCGCGTAGCACAGCGGGCGGATGACGGTGTTGCGCCCATCGTCGCTCTTGAGGATGGGGGGCATGGCCTTGAGCGAGCCAGCGAAGAAGAGGTTGAGCAGCAGGGTGTTGGCCAGGTCGTCCCGGTGGTGGCCGAGGGCGATCTTGTTGCAGCCCAGCTCCACCGCGGCCGTGTAGAGGATGCCGCGCCGCAGCCGGGAGCAGACGGTGCACTGCGTCTTGCCCGGGGGCGTCTTCTCGAGGACGACGGAGTACGTGTCCTCCTTGAGCATCTTGTAGGCGAAGCCCTCGCTCTTGAACCAGCCCTCCAGCTTGTCGGCCGGGAAACCGGGGTGGCCCTGGTCCAGGTTCACCGCCAGCAAGTCGAACTTCACCGGGGCGCGGCGCTGCAGCTCCCGGAGGAGGTACAGGAGGGTGTACGAGTCCTTCCCACCGGACACCCCCACCATGATGCGGTCCCCATTGGAGATGAGGGAGTAGTCGGAGATGGCGCGGCCCATGTGGCCGAGCAGGTTCTTCTCGAGGCGAAGGACGTCGGGGTTCATCGGGGTTGTCATCCTAGCGGCGGCTGGGGAAAAAACACGCTACACGTACACACCTGGTCCGCTAGCCTGCTCTTCGCCATGCCGACCTTCCCACAAGGTGCGCAGGATATCGTCGATACAGAGGGGGCCCAGGCGGCCGCCCGGAAACTCGAGCAAGCCCCGGAGCTGGCCGTGGACGTGGAGGCGGACGCGATGCACGCCTTCCGCGCCCGCCTGTGCTTCCTCCAGGTGGGCACGGACGAGGAGGTCTACCTCTTCGACACCCTCCAACCAGGGGTGGTGCCGTCCTTGCTGGCGCCAGTGATGGCGGACCCGGGGAGGACCAAGTTCTTCCACGCCGCGTCGGGGGACCTGCCCTACCTGGCCGAGGCGGGGGTGCGAGTGCGAGGACTCTTCGACACCCACCGGGCGGCCACGCTGCTGGGCTGGCCCAAGGTGGGGCTGGCGGACCTGGCGCGCGAGCGGCTGGGCGTGGAGCTGCCGAAGGAGCACCAGCAGTCAGACTTCTCGCTGAGGCCGCTGCCACCGGGGATGCGGGACTACATCGCAAACGACGTGCGCTACCTGGTGGAGCTGGGCCGGCAGGTGCGGGAGGAGTGCCGGAAGGCGGACATTCTCGAGGAGGTGCTGCTCGACTGCCAGCGCATGTGCGACGAGGCGGCGGCGAGGCCGGACGTGGGAGCGGACTTCAAGCCGCGCCTGCCCAAGGGAGGGCTGACGCCGCCGCAGCTGCTGCTGGCCAACACCATTGCCCACGCACTGCACCGCAAGCGGCTGGAGTGGGCCGAGGCGGAGAACATCCCCATGGGGCGGATGCTCTCGAACATGGCCATCTCGGACATCGCGGTGAAGCCGCCGGGCAACAACAAGGAGCTGGCGAGGGCGGCGGGAGTGCGAGGCGCCTTCGTGAGGGCGCACGGGGACGAGGTGCTGGCCCTGGTGCGCGAGCTGCTGGAGAAGTCGCGCCGGGGAGAGCTGAAGGAGGAGCCGGGAGAGCAGAAGGGGCCGAAGGACCCGAACCGGCGCAAGCGCGAGGACGCGCTGAAGGCGTGGCGCGTGGAGAAGGCGGGAGCGCGGAAGGTGACACCGTCGGTGGTGCTGCCCAACGCCACCATGGACACGCTCGTGTCACGGCCCCCGGCGAGCCTCGACGAACTGCGCGCGGTGCCCTACTTCGGGGACAAGCGCGTGCAGCTCTACGGAGAGGAGTTGCTGGCACTGCTCGCCCAGTACCCGGTCCAGGGCTGAGCCCATTTGCCCTCTCCTCTCGGGAGAGGGCCGGGGTATCCGTCCAGGCCCCTCTCACAAGCGACGAACAGGCTCGCCCCGGGATATCCGAGCGTATCGCTCCTCGGTTCTTCGCCACGTCGCCTCCAGGAGCCTCTGCCCCGTCAAGAAGAAGCGCTCGGCTGCCCTCTCCACCGTCTCCGGCTGCGTCACGAGCGCATCCAGGGTCAGCGTTCGGCGTCTATCCCCCACGACACACTCCACCACTTCGGAGGACCTGGAGGAATCAATCAAATCGTACTCATCCTCCTCGTCTGGAGCCCGAACCGAGACATAAACACCCCCCGGCGCACACCAACTGATGATCATATAGACATCACCCGTCTCATCGAGCCCCATCGAGAGATAGCGGGACCTCCCAGCAAACAGACGTCCGATCGCTTTACGAACCACATCCCGCTCCGCCTTCAACTCGGCACCATCGACTCCGACGTACTTCACGAAACCCATTGTCCACCTCGAAAGGGATGCGCTGAAGGTCGGCGCGCAGGTGAGGATGTCGCAGGACGCCCCGAGAGTGAAGCGAAGCTCCTTCACAGAGAAAGCGGAGTAGGACGGGCGCGCCGTATCACCGAGTCTCACCCACGGTCGACACCTGCTGCTGACGAACCCAAAGAGCTGCGTTACGAACACGCATGCGCATCGCAGTGACTGGAACGCACCGGGTGGGAAAGTCGACGCTCATTGAAGAGCTTGGGGAACGACTCGCTGAGTATCGGGTCGTTGACGAGCCGTACCACCTCCTCGAAGAGGAAGGTTACAAGTTCGCTTCTCCACCGTGCTTGGAAGACTTCCTCGAACAGCTTCGCCGCTCGATGGAGTTGCTCGAAGATGAGGAGGGCGCGCGAAACGTTCTGTTTGATCGCTGCCCCCTCGATTTTCTTGGATACCTCCTGACTCACGAGGAATCCGATTCGTTCGACCTGGAGGAGTGGCTTGCCCGGGTTCGTTCCACCATTCAGAAGAAGTTCCGAGCGGCGGCTTCGATTCCCGCCGCCTCCGCTAGAAGTCACCCGCCGCTCTGAGCCGCGCCCCCCTCCTGGCAGGGGGGCCCCCTGTGCCAGGGTAGTTGACGCGCCGCTGGTGGCCTCCACCGAGCCCGAGGCTCGGCTACTCCCGCTGCGGGTGGCTCTACCGCGCCCAGGTTTCGCGCCGTGGCTGCCGCTCCATGAGTTTTCAGCACCTCACCGGACCCGGTGGCTTGACCATGGTATCAGCCGCTCTCTGTAATCTCCGGCTTTGAGCTTTCAACTCGGGCGGCCCGCCCGGAGAGGTGTGGCGATGTTGAAAAATTCCGCCAATTCGCGTCCCATGGACACACGGCGGCCCTCGCGCGTGGGTGCGCTGGCCCTGGCGGCGTTGATGCTGGTTACAGCGTGCGCCACGGGGGCCCCGATGGGTGCGGCGTACCGTTACCTGCCGTCAGTGCCGAACAACTCGCCCGAAGTGGGGGTGCTGGAGCCAGAAGCCGAGGCCAGGGGGCAGGGGGAGGCCTTCTTTACCAAGCTACCCACGGACTTCGCGCCTGTGCAGGTGGGTGACGCTGAGTTCTTGGAAGCCATGACAACGCTTTGGCTCAACATGCCGCTTCGGATGGCCGCGTCCCGCCCCCCGCTGTATGTCGGCCGTAGGCTGGCGTTGGCTTCCGCGCCATTGAGTGGCGAAGCATGGCAATCAGACCTGGCCCGGTCCTATGGGCAGTTTTGCGAGCGGTGCGGCACTCCAGGGGATTGCTTGACGCTGTTTGAAGACGGGCCCCGGCTCCAGGATGACGACAAGCGCAGTATTGCGCTCGCCCTGGCGGTGGGTCCTGCCTTGGAAGGAGTTAATGCGGAAGTTCGGGCCATGCTCGACCCTACGCAAATGCTCGCGATGATTAGCATTAGCATCACGGTTTATATGGCGCTACTGTTGGCGCCAGTGCCCGAGCCGGTGACAAAGGGCGCGGCCCTGGTGTTTAGCGCCGCCTTGTGGGGGTATCTCGGTTATGAATTCTTCGATCTGCTGCGGGCCTATGCGCAGCTTTACGAAGATGCGCCCCGGGCCTCTACCTTTTCGGAGTTGCGTGCGATTGGCGAGCGTTTCGGACGTGTCATCGGTCCCAACAGTGTGCGGATTCTCGTAATCGTGGGGACGGCGGCGATAGGTGAAACGGTGGCGCTCGCTTCCAAGGCCCCGAAGCTACCTGGATTCGCGCAAGCGTCGGAGAGAGTCGCGGCAAGTACCGGCTTGGGCTTGCTGGAGACGGCAACCGGAGCCGAGCGCGTTATTGTCTCGGTGCCCGAGGGGACGATCCGCATGGTGTTGGCGCCTCATGCCGTGGCCATGGCTGCCCGAGGCGTTGCCACTGGAAATCCTGCGCCGAGCCGGGGAAAACTCCTTCCCAACGAACACAGGGCGTGGGGGTCGTTTAGTGGCTTCAGGTCGGCAATGGGGCCAGCGGGCCCGGGAAAGCAATGGCATCACATTGTGGAGCAGACACCGGGCAATGTGAAGCGGTTTGGAGGCGAGGCCCTTCACAACACCGAAAACATCACCGCACTCAACGAGGGGCTTCACACCGACGTGAGCGCCTTCTACTCGTCGATCCGAGAAGGAATCACCGGCTCCAACACCCTGACGATTCGGCAATGGCTTGGCACTCAGTCATACGAAGCCCAGCGTCAGTTCGGACTGAAGGTAATTGAAAACATCAGGAGGGGAATTTGGAAAGTCAGATAGAACAGCTAGAAGAACTGGCGGAAAAATTTGCCCACCACACAGCAGAACAGACGGACGCAATCTTCCGAGGCGATGCCAGAACCGGAAACAGGCACGCGAAGCAGCGGATCGCCACGTTCAAGAAGTTGCGCGCTCACGGGAACGCGGGGCGGGATGCGCTCGCCATGTTGCTCACGCACCCGCGAATGGACGTACGAGGCATGGCGGCGGTCTACCTGCTGCGCTATCGCACGGCGGAAGCCAAGGCCGTCTTACTGGAGATCGCAAAAGGTGAAGGACTGGCCGCTTTTGAAGCTTCGGAGGCCCTGAAACGCTGGGAAGAGGGCACTTGGGCACTAGATCCAGCCGAGGATGCTGCGGGACAGCCAGAAGCACCCCGCACGGCACCGCCCAGCAAGCGCAGCCGACCACGCACGGAGCACGCGGCGAGTGACAGGCGGAGAGGGAGCAAGCGGGACAAGCCCGGCGGGTGATCTTAGTGCCTGTTTCAGTATCACCGTCCACAGCCGTCCTGCTCGAACTGGCGAACACCTCCACCGCGAATGTCCTGCGCACCAGCTCCGTCTGGTCCACTCGCGGCGTCCACTCCCTCATCGCTTCCGTCCTGGCCGCTGTACGAGGTGTTTGACACCTTCTCGGGCACCCGCCGCTGGCGCTCCTCGAAGGAGCTGTCGCCGCGCCCTCGCCGCCTTCCCCCAACCGGGCCCGAGCGGTCAATGGCTCCCCCCATTCTCAGTAGCAGAGGTGGTTATCACTCCACCCATGCAGGTCCGCGGGCTCGATGAAGGGGATGCAGATCTTGCCCGCGATCTCCCCCGAGTAGGACCACTCGAAGCGCAAGGAACTGTTACTGCTCCTCACCGGGCGCCGCGTCCCTCAGCCCGTCGAGACCTGAGCAGGAGCGGGAGGATCACTCCCGCTCCTCGTCGTGTCAGACGCTACTTCCGGCCGTAGATCTCCACTTCGGCCAGCTGCATGTAGTAGCCGCCGGTCACATCGTCGAGCCGGGTGGCCTGGAGCCGGACGTAGCGGGCGCTCGGCACGGAGACGGCGAAGCTCTGCATGCCGCTCGGATTGAGGAAGCCCGTGCGCACGACAACCGTCTGCCAGGTCGCGCCGTCATTGGACACGTCAATCGTGAAGTCGACCGGGAAACCATCTCCCACGAGAGAGCCGTAGGTCGCGTCGTTGCGGGGGTAGAGGTCGACCTTGGTGAGCGTGGCGCTCGAGCCGAGGTCGAACACGAGCCACTCCGTCTTGTTCGGCACGCTCGAGTAAGCACTCGTCCAGCCGAGCGAGTCATAGAGGACCGAGTCGCGTTTGCCGTCGTTGATGTTCGTCAGGATCCATCCCGCGGAAGGATTGTAGGTGGTGCTCGAGGCCGTCACCGCCGCGCTCCGGGCCAGGTTCGTCTCGGTGCTGCCTCCCTGCTTCTTCCACAGTTCGAGCTCCGCGCACGAGCCCTGGGCAATCTTGAACTCGAAGTCACGCTTGATGATCCCCAGATTGAGCTTCAGCGTCAGGTTCAATCCGCTGCAGAACTCCAGACCCGCCGTGATGGTCCACAGCGGATTGCCGGGCACCTGGGCCTTGAGCTTCGCATAGGCACGGAGCGAGCCAATGTCGGACTCGGCGCCCACGATCTTCGCGGGGGCATAGATGCCAACGCCAGGCACCGCCGCCACGTAGGCCTTGGCCTCTCCGCTCACGGTCAGGCCGTTCGTCGAGGGCTCCTTGATGGCGAGATCGAAGTTCTTCTCGTTGATGGTCTCCCAGCCACGGTCATGGGTGTAGCGGTAACCGTAGAGGACGCCCGCGGTCTGGGTGACGCTGTACTCGGTGACCAGGCTCACCTTACCCTCGGCGCCCACCTTGAATTTGATGTACATCTCGATCGTCACCGGGACGGGGCCAATGAAGATGATCCAGCGCTTGATGCGCCACTGCCCGATCGTCGTCTCGAACTTGAACAGATCCTGGCTGTATTTGTACTCGAGCGCCAGCCGAGCCTTCTCGTCCACGCCCACGGCGACCTTGAACTCCTTGATGCGGAACACCTTGCGGAACTTGAGCGCGAACTGCTGCTTCGCCTTGAACTCGAGGCTGCCGGTGAGCTTCACCGGACTGTTCGCGTCCGGCACGCTGTACTCGCACTTGATGCCGAGCCCGTCGATCTTGCAGAGCTTCGCCCCCATCGTAGTCATGCTCGCGGGGAGCGGGTTGCCGTTCTCATCCGTCTCCTCGAGGTCGGCGGCGGTGAGATCCCGGGACACATCGATCTCCGCCTCATCGAGCACCTCATCGAGAGACGAAGGGGTGGTCTGGTAGACGGTACGTCCGCCCACCTCGCTCTTGGAGACCACCTTGAGCGGAGGGATGCCGTAGGGAGCGAGGGCGGTGGGCTCGCTGACGATGATGTTGCCCACCTGGTAGTTCGTTGCCCCCGAGGTGAAGGAGAGGGTGCCGCTGGCCGGGTCGTAGCTCTGCATCTGCTCACGCACCTGGCTGCCGAGCACTCGCGCGTTGGGGGTCAGGCGAGCCCGGGGCCTGCCGATGAAGGGCTCACCGACCGGGATGTCACCCTGGAGGCCCCACTGCCGCGTGGTGCTGGCAATGTTCGAGGAGTATTTGATGTACCAGGTGCCGTTCGAGGGCTTCCACACGGCATAGTCATAGAGGTCGTCACCATCGAAATCGCCCGGGACGACCACATCGCCCGCGGAGCCCCAGGCGACGCTGGTGGTTGTACCGCTCGAGCTCCGGAGGATGTGAAAGGTGCCGCTCCTGAACACGGCCAGGTCCGACTTGCTGTCACCGTCGAAGTCGCCCGAGAGGGGAGTGTCGCCATTCTGTCCGAACTGGGTGGTGGTTCGGATGCCAGTTGCACTGGAGATGATGTTCCACGTGCCATCCGAGGGGCGCCACAGGGCGTAGTCCGTCTTCCCATCGCCGTCGTAGTCACCGGAGACGGGGATCTCCCCGTTGGAGGGGCCGTAATTGAAGATCTTGCGCTCACCGGTGGAGCTCATGATGACGAAGACCTGTCCATAGGCCGCGCCGGTGGTGTCGATGGAGCGCCAGACCGCGAAGTCCGACTTCGCGTCTCCGTCGAAGTCACCCGAGATCGGGACGTCTCCCCTCGTTCCCCACTGCTGGGACAGCGTGCCCGTCCCCGAGGCGCTGCCGAGCACGTACCAGTACCCGGTGGAAGGCCGCCACACGGTCCGGTCCATGATGCCGTCGCCGTCGAAGTCTCCCGCGACCGGCACGTCGCCATTCTGTCCGTGGAGGGGATGCCCCGGGGCGATGCCCGAGCTGAAGATCGTGAACCATTGGGCGTTCGAGGGACGCCAGACCGTCAGGTCGGTCCGGTTGTCATTGTCGAACCCCAGCTCCGCGTTTGTCGAAGCGGGTTGCTGAGGCTCGGGTGACGTTGTGTCGGTGGGGGGCGGCTCGCAGGCCACGGACGTGGCGAAAAGGCTCGCCATGAGAATGGGGCGCCAGACTGCGGATTGCATGTGTTCTCTCCAAGGCGGAGGCGTGCCCATTGAACGACCCCATCGCGGGCCGCGATGGGATGCCAATGAGACGGGAACCCATGGCTCCTCGCACCTCCGGCGATTTGTACATTAGAGAACATTCCTGTGTTTTTCAAGGATAGGCGGTTTTCCAGGTATTGGAGAAAATGCAAAACAGTGGGTCGTCGGAAGTGGACGCCTGCGGGGAATCGGCTCGGAGCATTCCCTGGGCGTTTATGACTGTCTTTCCAATGGGAGCAGCAGCTCCGAGAGCTGAGGGAAAGGCGGCCTGGGAGCTACGGCGAGCGCCTACGCGGACGGCGCGGCGTGAAGCCGAGCGCCGCCAGCAGCAAGAGGACCGTTGTGGGCATTCCGCCATCCTGGCCCGCCGCGCAGCCGAAACCCGAGCCGGTGTCCGGTGGCGCCACCTTGTCGATCACATACACGGTGACGGTGTCCGTGCTGCTCAAGCCCTGGATGTCCGTCACCTGGAGCTGGAAGGTGAGCGCCGTCTCCCCGTCCACCTCGGGCGCGTTGAACATGGCCCTCGGGCCCGCGGGCATGAGCGTCACGGTGGGGCCATCCACCTGCGTCCAGGCGTAGTCGCGCAGGGGCGCGCCCTGCGGATCCGACGACTTCGAGCCGTCGAGCGTCACCCCACTGCCCTCGCTGATGCGCTGGTCCCCTCCCGCACGCGCCACCGGCGGCTCGTCGGGCACGTTCCGGACGAGCACCTTCACCGTCACCGGTTCGCTCGCCACCCCCCCAAGACTCACGATGAGCTGGAAGGTCAGCTCCGTATCGGCGTCCACCAGGGGCGCGGTGAAGGAGGGCGTGGCCGAGGCGCTGTCGCTCAATGTCGCCGTGGGGCCGCCCACCTGCGTCCACGCGTAGACGAGCGTGTCCCCCTCATCCACCTGCGTGGCACTTCCCTTGAGCGTCACCTTCGTCCCCTCGTCCACCTTGGGTACCGGCTCCACGTGGGCCACCGGTTTACGGTTGTTCACCTTCACCGTGACGGTGAACGGGGCGCTCACGTCCAGGCCATCGCTGGCGACCACCTGGAAGGTGAGCTCGAGTGGCTCCTTTACCGTGGGCGCCATGAAGGTGGCCTGCGCCGCCTTGGCCCCCTCCAGGGTGACGGCGGGCGTGCCCACCTGCTTCCACTCGTAGCTGAGGGCGTCCCCGTCGGCGTCCGCGCCCGTGGCCACCAGGGTCACCGTGTCTCCCTCCGTCACGTTCAGCACCGGCTCGGCCTGCACCGTGGGAACCCGGTTGCCCGCGGAGACGTCGAGCACCCGCACCGTCGTCACGGACGGCACGCTCGTGTTCACTCCATCCCGCACCCGCAGCTCGAACTGGAGGTCCGTGTCCCCTGTCACCTCGGGCGCGACGAAGGTGGGCTTGGGCACGCTCGCGTCGCTGAGCGTCACGGGCGTGCCCGTGGTCTGCTTCCATTCGTAGGTGAGCACACCGCCCTCGGGGTCCGTTCCGCTGCCGGAGAGCGTCACCTGCCGCCGCTCGTTGACAGTCTGAGCCGGGCCCGCGTCCGCCACCGGCGCCCGGTTGATGCACATGCCCCGGTGGGCCACCAGTGTCGCGAAGGGCTTGTTCACCACTCCCTCCAGCTGGAGGTCATCCAGGTCCCAGCCCGTGGCGCCCGTGCTGTCGTCCGTTCCGATGCGGAAGCGGATGCGCACCGTCTTCCCCGCGTAGGTGGTGCCCAGGCTGACGGTGGCCTTGGTGAACGCGGGGTAGCTGAGACTCTGGCCTCCATAGGCCCGCCTCCCCCGGAGCGGGTTCGACCTGCTCGCATCGAGCGTCACATTGTAGGTGGGGTTCACGGAGGCGCCGATGTCCACCCAGCTCAGTCCGTCATCCTCGCTCAGCTCGATGATGGCGCCGTCGTAGGGGATGCCCGAGGGGTTCGTCTCGAAGTCGTAGCGCTGCTGGAAGATGACCCGGAACGCCTCCGTCTGCGACACCTGCAGGGGCGGCGAGACGAGCGCGAGGTCCCCGGTCTCCTTGTGGTCCGGTCCGTGGAAGTACCCGTTCCCGGTCGTCGAATCGGCCAGGCGCGTCCACGGTGGGGTGCTCGCCGGGCTCGCCGTGACGGTCCACGCGGGAAAGGGCGCGTCCACCTTCTCGAGGATACTCGTCCCCGGGAGTGCGTCCGTGTTCACCCGGTACACCACCGTGTGCGTCTTGTCTCCGGGCTCCGACTGCTCCTCATCCCGGTAGGCGATGTTCAGCGCCAGGTCATGCGGCGTGGCCGGTCCCGAGAGCTTCACCGCCAGCTCCGCCGTGACGGTCTGGAGCGGATCCGAGGCGGGAAAGGACACCTTCTGTCCCTCGGGGAAGGAGAGGTTCGTGTCCCCGCTGGAGAGCGTCATGCTCGTCCGCTCGAGCCGCTCGGCGCCGCTGTTGCGAAGGGTGACGCGCACGCGCGCGCGCTCGCCCGTGTCGAGCACTCCGTCATCATCACAGGACGCGATCGTCCCCGTGGATTCGACCAGCTCCACGCTGGCGAGCTCCACCTGCTTGCCGGTGGCGAAGCTGGCGGCGGGGCGGGCCGTGATCGCCAGGAAGAGACCCACCAATGCGGCGATGCATCGTTTCAAGGGACGGCCTCCAGGGTTCAGGGAGCTCCCCCCGGATTCTAGCGCCCCTCGCCTCCAGACATCACCGGCCTGCTGGAGCAGCAAGGGGGCGGCGACATCGTCTGGGCGAACCAGGACGCGATGGAGGAGACGCTCGCCGCCATGAGCTAGACTCCCGGCATCGTGTCCCCCCTGGAAAATGCATCGCCCCGCGCGTGGCGACGGTGGGCGTGGCTGGCCTCGGTGTGGACCGTGCCGGCAACACTCGCCGCCCTGGAGACGTACTTCTTCAGCCGCCTCGGCTCACAGCCGCTGCCGCTGTGGCGGGCCTTCGCCTCGCAGCTTCCGGCCTGGTACGTGTGGGTGCCCGCCACGCCCGCGCTCGTGCACCTGTCGCGCCGGCTGCGCCTGGGGCTTCCGCTGGAGGCCCGCGCCGTCGGAGGACACCTCGCGGCCTGCGTCGGCATGGGAGGCGTCTTCGCGCTGGCGTACACGTTGTGCCACGAGGCGTTCATGCCGCCCATGGCCAACATGCCGCCGCTGCCCCTCCTGGTGCTGCGCTACTGGATGGGCTGGATGCCCATGATGGGCATGACGTACGCGGCGGTGGTCGGCGTGGCCGCGGCGGCGGACTCGCAACGGCGCGCGCGGGAGAACGAGCGGCAGGCCGCGGCGCTCTCCGTGCAGCTCGCCGAGGCGCGGCTCCAAGCGCTGCAGACGCAGCTCCACCCGCACTTCCTCTTCAACACGCTCAACGCCATCGTCGTGCTGGTGCGCGAGCAGGAGACGGACACCGCGGCGCGCATGCTGGTGCTGCTCAGCGACATCCTCCGCCGGCTGCTCCAGCAGGGCGCCACGCAGGAGGTGCCGCTGCGCGACGAGGTGTCCGTGCTGTCGCGCTACCTGGAGATTCAGCAGCTCCGCTTCCAGGACCGGCTGCGCGTGGACTGGGACGTGGACTCCGGCGTGCTGGACGCGCGCGTGCCGAACCTGGTGCTCCAGCCGCTGGTGGAGAACGCCATCCGCCACGGAGTGTCCATGCGCTCGGCGGCGGGAGCGCTGCGCATCCGCGCGAGGCGGCGGGGAGACGAGCTGGAGCTGACGGTGGCGGATGACGGGCCGGGCCTGCCGGCGGGCTTCGACCTGGAAAGCAGCCCTGGCATCGGGCTGTCCAACACGCGCGCCCGGCTGGCTCAGCTCTACGGCGACGCGGGCCGCTTCAGCGTGGCCAGCCCGCCCGGCGGCACCGGCACCGTGGCCACCCTCCTGCTGCCGCTGCGCGAGGACGCGCCCATGCAGGAGCGCGCCCGTGGCTGAGCTGCGCGTCCTCCTGGTGGATGACGAGCCGCTGGCCCGCCGGGGCCTGCGTCACGCGCTGTCCCGCCACGCCGAAGTAACGGTGTGTGGAGAATGTCGGGATGGACGCGAAGCCGTCTCGGCCATCCGCGAGCTGCGTCCGCACCTCGTGCTGCTCGACGTGCAGATGCCGGAGCTGGACGGATTCGGCGTCATCCGTGAGGTGGGCGTGGCGCAGATGCCCGCGGTCATCTTCATCACCGCGTATGACGCCTTCGCCGTGCGTGCCTTCGACGTGCACGCGGTGGACTATCTCGTGAAGCCCTTCGCGGACGAGCGCTTCGACGAGGCCCTGCACCGCGCCCGGCTCCGGCTGCGTCAGGGCGAGGCGCTGGAGCTGGGACGGAAGCTCGCGGGCCTGCTCGCGGACACGCCCGCGCCTCCCGCCCCCACGCCACCACCCGCCGAGTCGCCGGGCCGCATCCTGGTGAAGGTGGGCACCCGCTCCGTGCTGGTGCCCATCGCGGACATCGACTGGATTGAGGCCGACGACTACTGCGTCACCTTGCACGTGGGCAGCCAGGAGCACGTACTGCGGGAGAGCCTCGCGGCGCTGGAGGCGAAGCTCGACGCGGAGCGCTTCGTGCGCATCCACCGTTCGGCCATCGTCAACGTGGAGCGCATCCGCGAGCTGCACCACGCCTCGCCCACGGAGTGGGTGGTGGTGCTGGAAACGGGACAGCGGCTGCGGGTGAGCCGCAACCGCCGCGAGCACCTGGAGCGCCGGCTGGGTCGGGCCCGGTAGTCCTCACCTCAAGGCGTGGCCGAGGCCGTCGCCGGAGCCCGGGCCTTCTCCACGGCGTCCATGACGGCCTTCCACTCCGTCGCGTCCAGGTGCATGCCAAAGACGCGCGCCACGTCGAGCTTCTCGCGAGCGGCCACATCCACCGTCTCCGCGAGCTGCTGCGGGTTGAAGAAGGCACCACCCTGTCCCGGCTGCACGAGGTCGCTGGAGTAGAGGAGCCGGTGCTCCGGCATCCAGACGAAGAGCATCCGCTCGCCCGTCTCGGTGCGCACCGGAATCAGCTCCAGCCGGTTCGCCCCCGTGCCCAGCGTCGTGCGGCGGCCCACCTCCGTCACCTTCGCCGCGCGAGGTGCCTTCGCCAGCGCATCCGGCACCCGCGCACGAGAGGACTTCAGCAGCCGCTCCACCAGCGGGTGGTTCAGGTCCAGCACATGGAGCGGAATGCCGCGAGCGGCGTACTCCCGCAGGCCGCCCACGTGGGGCCACGCATCGCTGGTGGACACCACCGCCTTCACCTTCATGCCGGGGAAGCGCCTGGCGGCCTCATCCAGCACGCGCGCCGAGTAGCCCGAGGCAATGGGCGCCTCGATGACCACCACCCCGTCGTCCTGCTTCACCAGGGCCACGTCCCAGCGACCGGGCACGTGGACCACACCCGGCGCCAGCTCGGCGGCGGGCCGGTCCGGACGGCCCAGCGGCAGGTCGTCCGCCGTGGCATCCCGGCGCGCCGCGAAGGCCTTGCGCACGTCGTCGGGGATGGCGAAGTCCGCGTCGGTCACCTTCGGCTCCAGCTCCAGCGCCGTCACGGTGAACGAGTGGTACGTGGTGTCATTGCGCTGCCACTCCCAGTTGCGCGGGTAGCGCAGCCCCCCGGCCTCCAGTGACCAGGACTGGAAGAACAGCCGGGTGCGCACGTCACCCCAGACGCTCCAGAACATGTCGGCCGGGTGGGCGTCCTCGGTCTCCACCAGAGTGGGGAGCCCCGTGTGGGCATTGAGGAACAGGCGCACCGCCGCGCGCCCGTGGTGGAACGTCACCACGTGGTGCGGCACATCCTGCAGCATCGTGTCCGGCGTGGAGCGCAGGTCGGCGGCGTCCAGGGCGGTGAGGAGCACGCGCTCGGGCGCAGAGTCGAGCCGCTCGCGCATGTCCTGAAGTTGGGCGCCACCGACGGGGCGCATCTGCCCATCGAATTCCATGGCGACCGCGTCCCCATCCATTCGCAGCGTCACGGTTCGCCAGGTGCCCATCGTCGCGCCCCGGCCCTCCGCCTTCTGGCGCAGGCGCTGGCGGGAGGGGACGCGTAATTCGTCAATCTGCTCGTACATGACGAGCCAGGGCGAGGCGGGGCGCTCGGACTGCTCCAGCAGATTCCAGTGGCCGATCCCCTGGATGCGCAGGCTGGAGAGGGCTCGAAGCCGGGCCTCGCCGCCCATGGCCTCGGCGGCGGCCTGGACGCGGGCGCGGGCCTCGTCCGCGGCGAACGCGGGGAGCGACAACAGCAGCAGGGAGAGGAGAACGGTTCTTCGCATGGCGCCAGGATGGCCCTCCGCGAAGCCCCGCTTCCTCCCCATGCTGCCAATGGCCACTGGCGCGCGGCGAACGGTAGCCCCGGCGCGGCGAACGGTGCGTGGCGGCCTACGAGCCAGCCTGGAGCGGCCGGTTCTCGCTCCCGGCCCGCCTCAGCATCCAGATGATGCGGATGTTCAGCCGGTTCCTGCGATATCGCTTCTGAGGTACCACCGCCCCTCGATGTGCGGCCCCAATATTTCCGTCACAAAGGATGCGCGGACGGAACGAGCTGGCTAGCTTGCGCACACTCACACCCTGGAGGATGAGAGATGTCGCGTCACGGGATGGCGGTACTGGGAATCGTAGCGGCGCTGGGCACGGCGGGCACGGCGGCGGCCGCCGAGGAGCAGGGAGAGTGGATCGGCAGCAAGAAGATCTTCCTACGCGGCGGCGCGGGCAACTACACGGGCAACCTGGGTGAGGTCTCCAAGCCGGGTCCGAGCTGGGGCCTGACGTTGAACCTGGGGGCCATGAGCTTCCTCGGCCTCGAGCTGAGCTACGAGGGTGCGCGCAATGTCATCAGCGAAGCGGGAGTGCTCGACCTGGCCCTGACGCGTCATGGAGCCTCTGCCCTGCTGAAGCTATCCCTGCCCGTTTTCGAGGCCGTGCGTCCTTTCGTGGGCGGCGGTATTGGCGGCACGTACACCTTCGCAAAGGGCACGTTGGTGGACGACACGTCGGATCTGGTGGGCGAGGTGCCGCTGGCCGCGGGCATCGATTTCAACGCGGGCAAGCTCACCGCGGGAGTCCGGGCGACCTACCGGCTGTTGCTGGATGAGAATCTCTCGGAGCAGATCGACAGGCCCAGCGGCGGCTACTTCGACGTCGTCGCCACCCTGGGCATGCGCTTCTAATCCCCCTCGGGTAAGTCAGTGAAGGGTGCGCCCTGCGTGGCGGAAGAAGCTGCGCAGGGCCAGTTACCATCGAATTCCATGTACATGGTCGGCCGCCCTCGCCTCACCCTTCCGCACGATGGCGGCGATGTGATCGGCGAGCCGCTCCCAGAGCCCGGGCGGAAGGGTGTGCCCCATCCCGTCGATCAGCACGAGCTCGGCCCCCGGAATCGCGGCGGCCGTGGCGCGCCCACCGCTCGGGTCGCACATCGTGTCGGCGAGCCCGTGCAACACGAGCGTCGGCACGTCGAGCGCGTGCAGCAGCGGGGTGCGGTCACCCGACGCGACCGACGCCACGGCCTGGCGCGCGATCGCGACCTCGTCGTAGTCGCGGTCGTACGCAAGCCCCGCGATCTCGGCCACGGCCGCCGGATCCGCCGGGAACGCTGGCGAACCGACCACCGCGACGTTGCGCACGGCGCGCGCGACGACCTCCTCGCGTGTGCGTGCGGGAGGCCCTCCGAACAACGCCTTCATGGTCTCGGGGTGCACCTGCCCGACGGACATGTCGCCGGTCGTCGACATCATCGACGTGAGCGAACGCACCCGCGTCGGGTGCTCGATCGCGATCGTCTGCGCGATCGCGCCACCCAACGACGCTCCCACGACGTGCGCGGCGTCGATCTTCAGGGCATCGAGCAAGCCGACCGCGTCAGCGGCCATGTCGGAGAGCGTGTACGTCACCGATGACAGATCGCCCTTGAGCGCCGCGGGCAGATTGGGAGGTGGGGCAGTGTGCATGTGCGTGGAGTGCCCCGAGTCGCGGTTGTCGAAGCGCACCACGTGGAGCTCGCGCGCGACGAGCGCCCGCAGGAAGCCGAGCGGCCAGTTCACGAGCTGAGCGGCGATTCCCATCACGAGCAGCACCGTGGGGTGTCGCGGATCGCCGCGTTGCTCCCAGGCGATGTCGAGATGAGCCGGTCCAACGTCCTTCGCGATCTGCTCGTTCAGCATGGTTCGTGCTCCGTCGTGTTAAGGCTGGCCAGTGCCTGGTTGAGGTACCGCATCAGCGCGGGGCTCCATCCGGCGAGGTTCTTCGGGGGAGCGAGCTGACGAAGGTGCGCGAGCGCCTCCAACGTGGCGCGGTCGCCACCGGCGAACTCGACGATCCGCGCCAGGGCCGCGCGGGCCACGGCGCGAGGACGCGGGGCCGACGGGTCTTCTCCCGCCTTCATGCACGCACGAAGCGCGTCGCCCAGCTCCCGCCACCGGGCCTCGGCATCCTTCGAGGCCTTCCCCTTCTTCCGGAGTGCGTTGCCCCGGCGAACCACCCGCGACATCGCCTCGATCGTGGCGAGCACGGTGTCGGGTTCGACGTCGCGGTCCGCGTGCGCGCACGCGTGGTCGAGGAGCGTCCGAAGTCTCCCGAGCCGCTCGAGCTCGGCATCGACGCGAGCCCGATGGGCACGCAGGACGGCGGCGAGCGCGGCGCGGTCGTCATCGAGCATGCGACGGATGTCCGCGAGTGACAGCCCCAGGTCGCGCAGCGCGAGGATGCGGTAGAGGCGTCGCACGTCGTTCTCGTCGTAGAGCCGCTGGCGCCCCTCCGTCCGCGCCGCGGGCGCCAGCAGCCCGATGTGCTCGTAATGGTGGAGGGTACGCACCGTCAGGCCGGTGGCGTCCGCCAGCTCGCCGATACGCCAGCGGCGTCGGTTCGTCGCTCGTTCCTTCATCGTTGGCGGACGGTACAACCTGACGCAGCGTCCGGTGCAAGCGGGTGTCACGGCTCAGGCGCTCGTCCCCGATAACAGGGAGGTTCGCGCTGCTCCTTGAAGTTCAAGCGCGCACTGACGGTGTGTCCCGTCCTCAAGCTTCAGTCGAAGCAGTGGTACTCCAACCACACCCAGAAGGGCTGCCCGCTCGCGAACATGGCGCTGAGCAGGCCCGTCCGGTAGCCATGGTAGGCGCACACATCGTTGGCGGTGATGTTGAGGTAGTGCCAGGGCCAGCCCGTGGGGCGGCCTCCGGGCAGGCCAAAGCGGGCATCATTCGAGGGCACCTGCACGTAGTGCATCTTGTCGCGCGCAATGCAGTGAACGCCCACCAGCTCCCCCGACTGGTGGCCCGTGAAGAAGCCCGTCCCGTAACCGTGGCGATTGCAGACAGCAAAGGCGGCGTAATTCGCCCAGAATGGCACCTGCTTGTCGACGTGGGTGTTGTCATCGGTGTCATTCCCCCACCCCGGAAGCCGCCTGAGCTCCGTCAGTGTGGTGTCGAACCAGTCAACGGTGTCCTCATCGAAGCAATTGACGCCCATGAGCTCGCCGGCTTGATGGCCCACGTACAGGCCCGTCGCGAACCCCTTGCTCTTGCACACCTCGTTCGAGCTTCGGTTCGCATACGCCCATGTCACATCCCCTCTCTTCGCGATGGGATAACCCGAGGCCGCCCGCTCGGCCGCGGTCGTGTCGAACCACTCGGTTGCGAGCGCGGCCATGGAACTGAAGACAATCCCCACGGCCAGCACGGACTTCGATGCCTTCTGTATCGCCTTCCACACGGTTTTCTTCCTCCTTGGATGGAAATCCATCCCTGAACGGGCGAATCCCGGCCCGTGAAGGCTCAATGACAGGGAGGCGTGACGACGGCGTGACTGGGTTTGCCCCGGTGACGTGGGGCAGGCTCACTTTTACGGCGCATGGCATCCCTGATGCCGGCAATAGAACCCACGCTCGCGCGTTCTCTCGCCACCCATCCGAGGGAACCCATGAACGCCCGATTCCGCCGCACCCCGTGGGCACTGCTCACGCTCGCCCTGGCCTGCGCCACGCCGCAGCAGACTTCCGCCCCCACCGCATCCGCGCCCCCCTCTCCCGCGCCGACGGCGGAGACCCCGCGTCCCCCGACCTTCCGCCTGGGCACCCACGTGAAGCCCACGGGCTACCAGGTGGAGCTCACGGTGGACCCGGACCAGGAGACCTTCGATGGCGTGGTGGAAATCGCGCTCACGCTGTCCGAGTCCACGAGGCAGGTGTGGCTGCACGGCAATGGCCTGAAGGTGAAGGAGGCCACGCTCACGGCGGGAGGCCAGTCCCAGCCCGCGCGTGCGGTGACGGAGGGGGACAGCTTCATCGGCTTCCTGCTGGAGCGCCCGGTGGGTCCGGGCACCGCGACGCTACGCGTGGCGTACCAGGGCACCGCATCGGCGAAGGAGACCACGGGCCTCTTCCGGCAGAAGGATGGAGACACCTGGTATGCGGTGACACAGTTCCAACCGGATGACGCGCGCCGGGCGATACCGTGCTTCGACGAGCCGGGCTTCAAGGTGCCCTGGCAGCTGACGCTGCGAGTCCCCCAGAACCAACAGGCCTTCTCCAACACACCGGTAGCCTCCGAGGAAACCGGCCCGGACGGGTGGAAGACGGTGCGCTTCCGCCCCACGCCGCCGCTGCCCAGCGAGGTGATTGCCTTCGCGGTAGGCCCCTTCGAGACGGTGGACGCGGCGCCCGCGGGCGAGAAACGCACACCGGTGCGCATCGTGGTCCCGAAGGGCCGCAAGGCCGAGGCCGCGTATGCCGCCCAGAACACGCCCCCGCTGGTGGGCCTGCTGGAGGAGTACTTCGGCATCCCCTACCCCTACGAGAAGCTGGACGTGCTGGCCATTCCGAAGCCCGTGCTCTTCGCGGCCATGGAGAACCCGGGCCTCATCACCTTCCAGATGCCGCTGCTGCTGGCCCGGCCCGAGCAGGACACGCTGCAGCGTCAGCGCTCCTTCGCGCGCGTGCAGGCGCACGAGCTGGCGCACCAGTGGTTCGGCAACCTCGTCACGCTGGCGTGGTGGGATGACACCTGGCTCAACGAGTCCTTCGCGGACTGGCTCTCCCTCAAGATAGTGGGCCAGTGGCAGCCTTCGTGGAACATGGACGCCCAGCGCGAGAGGAAGCGCGCGCAGGCGATGACGACGGACCGGCTCGTCACCACGCGCCGCATCCACCAGCCCGTCGAGAGTGAGAGCGACATCCTCACGGCCTTCGACGGCGACATCACCTACTCCAAGGGCAACGCGGTGCTCGCCATGTTCGAGGCGTGGGTGGGCCCGGAGCGCTTCCGCGAGGGCGTGCGCGCCCACATGCACGAGCATGCCCTGGGCAACGCCACCGCGACCGACTTCTTCCAGTCCCTTTCCAAGGCGGCGGGCACCGACATGTCGGCCGCCCTCACCACCTTCCTGGACCAACCCGGAGTGCCACTCGTCACCGTGGGCCTCCAGTGCGCGGCGGGCACGACTCCGAAGCTGACGCTGGCGCAGCGCCGCTTCCTGCCCGTGGGCTCGCGGGGCGAGAGCACGGCGGAGCAGACGTGGCAGGTCCCCGTGTGCGTGCGCTACGGCACGGGCAAGCAGGAGGCGCGGGCCTGCACCCTGCTCACCGGGAAGACGGGTGAGCTCGTGCTGACGGGCGCCACCGGCTGCCCCGACTGGGTGCACCCCAACGCGGATGCGCGCGGCTACTACCACGCGAAGCTGGAGGGAGACCTGCTCGCCAGGCTCATGCGCGGAGGCGGCAAGCAGCTCACCCTGCTCGAGCGCCTGGGGCTGCTCAGCGACGCGCAGGCGCTGATGGCCAGCAACGCGCTGCCGGTGGACGAGGCGCTCGGAGTGGTGACGGGCCTGCTGCCCACGGATGACAGGGACCTGCTCACCGGGGCGCTGAACATGGTGGGCTCGGTGCGGCGCGACCTCATCCCCGAGCCGCTGCGGCCGAAATACGCGGCCTTCGTGCGCCGCACGTTCGGCGACAAGGTGCGCGCGCTCGGTCTGCGGCCGCGCCCGGGTGAGGACGAGGACACGCGCCTGCTGCGGCCCACGGCGGTGAAGGCCGTGGCCGACCTGGGCCGGGACGAGGCGCTCCAGGCGCAGTCGCTCGAGCTGACACGCAAGTGGCTGGAAGACCGCCGTGCCATCTCGCCGGAGATGATGGAAGTGGTGCTGCGGCTGGGCGCGCGCAAGGGAGACGCGGCACTGCATCAGCGCCTGCTCGCCGAGGCTCGCAAGGCGCGTGACCCGGCCGAGCGCAGCGCCCTGCTCAGCGCACTGGGCTCCTTCCAGGACCCCGCGCTCGTCCGCACCAGCCTCGGCCTGCTGCTCTCCGATGACTTCTCCTCGCTCGACGTCATCATCAGCATGACGGGCGAGCTGATGAACGAGGAGGCCCCGCGCGAAATGCTCTACACCTACCTGAAGGACCACTACGACGCGCTGACCGACCGGCTGCCGCACGAGGTCCGCGGCGCGATGCCCGTCCTGGGCGTGGCCTTCTGCGACCCCGCGCACCGCCAGGACCTGGAGGCCTTCTTCAAGGAACGCACGGTCCGCTACCCCGGAGGCGCCAAGTACCTCGCGCAGACGCTGGAGCGGGTGGACCTGTGCATCGCCCAGCGTGAGGCCCTTCAGCCCGGACTGACACGCTTCCTCTCGCGCCCGTGACGAAACCGTCGAGTCCAGGCGTCTCCACCGCCGGACTCACGCGGAGCGTAATCTTCCGCTCGCGCAACCGAGCGCGAGCGTGGGCACGTTGCCTCCAGATGCCCCACCTGCACATGGGATGACGACGAGCGCGCGGAGGTTTGCCGGAGTTCCTCGGAGAACAGGGCGGGAACCCCGGTGCGCGCCTGTGCGTCCTACTCAATGACACCAGGCGCGAGCGCCAATGTCATGGAGCCGATTTAACATGTGGCTCGGAGGGCGACGGTTCAGGTTGCGGCTGGGGGGAACGTGCGTAGTTTTGAAGCCGCTGTGGAGGTGGCGCGGGCATGTCTGGAGTCCGACTGGGAGGCGCGACGGCCGACATCCATCACTGCATCGCGGCGAGCCTGAGCTGTCAGGCCTCGTGCGAAGCAGCGATGGAGCAACTGGCTGCGACGGGCATGCGCGCTGACAGCGAGCCGATGCGCCTGTTGCGCCAGTGCGCGGAGCTATGCGAGCTGAACGCCCGGGCGCTGCGAAAGGACAGCCGGCTGGCACGGCGCACGGCGACGCTGTGCTTCGAGCTGAGCAACCAGGTGGCGCGCGCCGCGTGGTTGGATGGGAACCTGTCCGCCCACATCCTGGCTCGCGACGCGCTGCAGCTCGCCCGGGCCTGCCGGCCGTTGCTGTTCACCTGACGCACCGGGCTCGCGTTCTCCCGGAACAAACCGCCATCCTGATCCTCCGAGCGGGTTAAGGAGGTACCGACCGAAAGGAGCACATGGCGGAGGGAGAAGGGCAGGACCTGAGGGACGTCGTACGGCGACTGGAGGAGACGGTCTCCCGGCTGGAAGCGCGCATCGAGCACCTGGAGACGGCGGCCCGAGCGGAGCCCGCCCTCCCGCGAGCACCCGCCGCACCACCACCCTCCACCGAGCCCGCGCCGGAGAAGAGGGACCTCGAGGCGCACCTGGGCACGTACTGGCTGAGCCGGGTGGGCATCGTGGCGCTCATCATCGGCTTCGCCTTCCTCATCATCTACCACTTCGGCGAGCTGGGCGTGCTGGTGCGGGTGGGGGCGGGCTACCTGCTGAGCGCGGGGCTCGCGGCGCTGGGCCTGTGGCTGTCGCGGCGCCACCTGCTCTTCGGGCGCATCGTCTTCGGAGGAGGACTGGCGCTCGCCTACTTCGTCACGTACGCGCTGCACTTCGTGCCGGCGGTGCGGGTCATCCAGAGCGAGACACTCGCGCTCGTGCTGCTGGCGCTCAACGTGGTGGGCATCGTCGTCATCGCCCAGCGGATGCAGTCGGAGACGGTGGCGGGCATCGCGCTCTTCCTCGGGTTGCACACGGGGATGCTCAGCGACATCACCCTCTTCACCCTCATGTCCACCACGATGCTGGCGAGCGGAGCGCTCTTCTTCCTGGTGAAGAACCGCTGGGTCATCGTGCCACTGTCGAGCCTGGTGGCCGTCTACTCGACGCACGTCGTCTGGGCGATGCGCACGGGGTCCATCGCCCCGGGGCAGCCCGACAGCGAGCGGCTGGCCCTGAGCCTCTCCTTCCTCGCGCTCTACTACGTGCTCTTCTCGGTGGCGCTGCTGGTACACCCGCGCGAGCTGTCCAAGCGCGCCGCGTTCGCCTTCGCGCTGCTCAACTGGGTGGGGCTGCTCACCCTGGGAGCGGTGGAGGTGTCACGCTGGGGCGAGCCCCACCTCTTCGCCTTCTTCGTCACCGTTGCACTGGCCCAGGGCACGGGCGCCGCGGTGGCCCGGTGGCGGGGCGCACCTCCCGCGCTCATCCAGGCCTACCTCGCCACGAGCATTCTCACGCTCGCGATGGGCATGCCCTCGCATTTCGAGGACACGGCGCTGGTGCGGGCCTGGACGGCAGTGGGGCTCGTGGCGGGACTCGCCGGACGCGTACTGGGCGCGGGCGCTCTTCAGGTGGTGGGCGTGGGCATCCTCTACGTGGCGCTCGGAGCCACGTGGCTGCCGCCCTCGGGCCGCGCGTTCCTGGACGCCGCCCTGCTCGTGAGCTTCACGCTCGTCGAGCGCGCCTCGGTGGCGAGCACGGCCCGGTTGCCCCCGCCCCTCCAGGGGAGCCGCCGCACGGCGCTCCAGTTCTTCTGCGCGGCCGGGGCGGGACTCGCGCTGGTGTGGCTCGTGGGCGAGTGGATGCCCAGCGACCTGACGACGTTGGGCTGGGGCATGGCGGCCTTCGGACTGTTCGCCCTGGGCTTCGCCGTGCGCGAGCGCTGGTACCGGCTCGTGGGCCTCGCGGTGCTGGCGATCACACTCGGGCGCCTGATGCTCATCGACCTGGCGGGGCTGCCACCCAACCAGCGCATCCTCACCTTCATCCTGCTCGGGGTGATGCTGCTGGCCGTCTCCTACGTCTACACGCGGCTGCGCGGGAGCCGGAGCTGAACGGACCCGGGCCAGAAGCGCCACCCGGAGTCGACGGTGACCGCCAGCTCGGATAGCGTCCGGGCAGGAGGCGCCGTGAGCTCTCTTCTCGACCCTGTCGTGCGAGTGGCCTACCGGGGCGCCTACGCCCTGGCGTTCGCGTATTGGTTCGTACGCCGCCCCGAGACGGAGGGCACCCTCGTCGGCGTGTGGCTCGGCCGCAAGGTGTTGCTGCTCCAGAACTCGTACAAGAGCACCTTCAGCATGCCGGGAGGCGGCAAGCACAAGCGGGAGTCCCCCCAGGAGGCCGGCGCTCGCGAGCTGCGCGAGGAGGTGGGTCTACACGCCGCCCCGCACGAGCTGCGCAAGGTCTTCGAGGCCCATGGCACGGACGAGTACAAGCGCGACCTGTGCCACTTCGTCGAGCTCGAGCTGGCGGCCGAGCCCTCCCTCGTCCTCGACAACCGCGAGGTGGTGTGGGCCCGGTTCCTCGATGTCGACACGGCGCTCCAGTTGCCCCTCGGCCAGGTGGTGCGCGCCTATCTCGAGGACGCCTCGCGCCGGCGCGCGCCTCGCGGGTCCACGCCGTAAGCCCGGACGCAGGCTCTCCAAGCATTGGGACTCACACGTCCGGGACCTTGGAACCCATAACACACGAGTTCGCTGGCGAACGTGGCGTGGACATGTTGGCGTGATGCGCGAAGCACCCCTCTGCCAGCATCCATGAAGAAACTCCCTCGTGTGTTGTTGCTCCCGCTCCTGCTCGCCACCGCGGCGCAGGCCCAGTCCACGCCCACCACCCTGTTCCCCCACTCGGACGACTCGCCCTACCTGGTGGCCGGGCAGATGAACCTCATCACCCAGTACCACCCCACCTTCCACGCGCCCTACTCCGGGGCCTTCAGCCTCTCGCCCGAGGCCGAGGCGGCCACCTCCTTCGTCGCCACGCTCTACACCGCCTTCTCGCTCGCGCGGTGGACAGAGGGTGCCGTCCACGTGGAGATGGCGGCGGGCGGAGGTGTCGGCCAGGCGCTCGGACTCGCGGGCTTCACCAACATGGACGTGGTGCGCAACCCCACGCTCGGCGCCGAGCCCTACCTCGCACGCATCGTGCTGCGGCAGATCATCCCCCTCTCCGACGACACGGTGGAGGCGGTGCGCACGCCGCTGGGACTGGCCACCCAGCTCCCCCGCCGGCGCATCGAGCTGCACGTGGGCAAGATGAGCACCGCCGACTTCTTCGACGTGAACTCGGTGGGCAGTGACAGCCATCTGCAGTTCATGAACTGGACCGTGGACAGCAACGGCGGCTACGACTACGCGGCGGACACCCGCGGCTACACCTATGGTCTGGTGGCCGAGTACCACCAGCCGGCCTTCTCCGTGCGCTTCGGCGAGATGCTGATGCCCACCGTGGCCAACGGCCTCAACCTGGACTGGAACATCCTCCGCGCACGAGCGGAGAACCTCGAGGTGGAGCTGCGCCACGAGCTGCTTCCGGGACGCCTGGGCGTGGTGCGGCTGCTGGGCTACCTCAACCACGCCAACATGGGCAGCTACAACGAGGCGATCGACGCCTTCCGCGCCGGTGTGGACCCCGTCCCGGACATCGAGGCCCACCGGAAGCAGGGACGGATGAAGTACGGCTTCGGGCTGAACCTGGAGCAGGAGCTCTTCGGTCCGGTGCGCGCCTTCGCCCGCGCGGGCTGGAACGAGGGCGAAAACGAGTCCTTCGCCTTCACCGAGGTGAATGACACGGTGGCGCTCGGAGGGGACGTGCGCGGAACGCCGTGGAGCCGCCCCTGGGACAAGGTGGGGCTGGCCGTGGTGAGCAACGGGCTGTCCGAGCCCCACCGCGAATACCTGGCCCTCGGCGGCCACGGCTTCGTCCTGGGCGATGGCCAGCTGAACTACGGGCGGGAGACCATCTTCGAGGCCTACTACAACGCGCACCTCTGGCGCGGCCTCTATGCCGCGCTCGACTTCCAGCACGTCAACCACCCCGGCTACAACCGGGACCGCGGCCCCGTGAACGTCGGCTCGCTCCGGCTGCACCTGGACCTCTGAGGCACGGCCCCCACGCCGGGCCCGCGCAGCTCCGCGAGGCGGGCCGTCAGAGGCTCACACCGTAGAGGGCGCCGAACTTGGACCAGAGATAGGCGAGGAAGTCCACGTCGGTGAGGCCCTGGCCCGTCACCTTGCGCACCAGCTCCTCGGCGGGCCGACGGTAACCCTCGGCGTGCACGTGGGTGCGCAGCCAGTCGCGCAGGGGCCGCAGCTCGCCGCGCGCGATGCCCTCCTCCAACTCCGGCAGGGCGCGCTGCGCAGCCCGGTAGATGGATGCGGAGTAGAGGTTGCCCAACGAGTACGTGGGGAAGTAGCCGAACTCGCCCCAGGCCCAGTGGATGTCCTGCATCACGCCCTGCGTGTCGTCCGGAGGCGTGACGCCCAGGAAGCGCCGCATGCGCTCGTTCCAAGCCGAGGGCAGCTCGTCCAGCGGCAGCGCGTCGCGGATGAGCAGCAGCTCCAGCTCGTAGCGCAGGACGATGTGCAGGTTGTACGTCACCTCGTCCGCCTCCACGCGGATGAGCGAGGGCGTGACGCGATTCACCCCCGAGTGGAAGGTGTCCAGGTCCACGCCCGCGAGCGCCTCGGGGAAGGCCTCCCGCAGCGCCGGGAAGTAGTGCGTCCAGAAGGCGCGGCCACGCCCCACCAGGTTCTCCCACAGGCGCGACTGCGACTCGTGCAGGCCCATGGAGGGCGCGTTCGCCAGCGGCGTGCGGTAGTGGGCCTCGGAGAAGCCCTGCTCGTACAGGCCGTGCCCGCCCTCGTGCAGCGTGCTGAAGAGCGCCCCCAGCGTGCCCTCCTCGATGTCCGTGGTGAGCCGCACGTCCGTGGGGTGCTGCCCGCTGGAGAACGGGTGGATGCTCTTGTCCTGCCGCCCCGCCTCCAGGTCGAAGCCCATGTCCCCCAGCAGACGCAGCGTGAAACGCCACTGCGCCTCCGGGTCGAACCGCCGCCCCTGGAAGAAGTCCCCCACCTTGCGAGGGGCCGCCTGGAGCGCCGCCACCAGGGGGATGAGGTTGTCGCGCAGCGCGGTGAGCACCGGAGTGAGACGCGACACGCGCATCCCGGGCTCGTAGCCCTCGAGCAGCGCGTTGTAGCGCTCGCCGTCGTGGCCGTAGGCATCCGCCTGCTCGCGGCGCAACGTCAGCATCCGCTCCAGCGCGGGCTTGAAGACGGCGAAACGGTTCTGCTTGCGCGCCTCGCGCCACGCCACCAGGCCCCGGCTCTGCGCCTCGGCGAGCGCCTGCACCAGCGCCTTGGGCACCTTCACCGCCCGGTCGCGCTCATGGGTGAGCACCCGCGCCATGGCCCGCTGGTCGTCCGTGAGGCCCTGGTGGTCCGCCGCCCAGGCGAGCAGCTCGCCCAACCGGGGGTCGACCAGGCGCTCGTGGTAGATGCCCTGGACGGTGGAGAGCTGGTGGGCCCGCGAGTCCGCCCCCTTGGAGGGCAGATAGGTCTCCTGGTCCCACGTGGCCAGGCCGATGAGTCCACCGAGGTCCCGGAGCTCCTGCATCCGGGCGAGCAGCGCGTCGAAGGTCTTTTCCATGGCGGATTCTTTAGTCTGAATCGCCTCGGACTTCCGCAAGGGCCGGCATTCGGTTAATTGCCCGCACATGGCCAGCCAGCTTCAGTTCTTCATGTCCCCCGACGACGAGGTCGCCTTCTTCCGCTTCCTCGAACGCCTCGAGCTGGAGGTGTACCCCCGGCGCGTTCCCCCGGACTGGGTGACCTTCCGGGCGAGCGCGGAGAGCGTCCCCCGGTTGCCCGAGGAGGACCTCTACCTGGTGGCGGTCGGCGTCGGGCCCGCCATCGTGGACAAGGTGAAGCGCGGCCCGGACAAGGGCTTCTGGCGCATCGACGAGGTGCGCTCGCCCGTCATCTTCCTGGAGCGCTGCCGGATGAACGAGGAGGGCGAGCTGCTCAGCGGCCAGCTCTGGGCCGAGCTGGAGGTGACCCCCCAGACGGGCCGCAAGGACGCGGCCTCGGACCAGTTCCGGCGCGTGTTCCGCGAGGTCGAGGAGTACCTGAAGAAGACCTTCCGCAAGGGAGACCCCAAGGCCTTCCTCGTCGGCCCCAAGGCCGCGCGCCTCTACAAGGAGACCCGGCTGGTGCTGCGCGACTCGGCCCACCGCGGCGGCACGGTGGTGCCGTACAAGTAGGCACCTGTGCCGGGTCCCCTGGCTATTGCGCGGTGCTCGCCAGGGGCTCCGAGGGTTCCGCCGCCCGCAGCACCTCCACCGTGCCCTGCCCACCGTTGACCCGTACCAGGTCGCCCGTGCGCAGCCGCATCGTCGCGTTTCCACAGCCGACCACGGCGGGGATGCCCAGCTCGCGGGCGACGATCGCCGCGTGCGACAGCGGTGCGCCGATGTCGGTGACGACCGCCGCCGCCTTCGGGAACAGCGGCGTCCAACCGACATTGGTCACGCTCGTCACGAGGATCTCCCCGGCCTGCAACCGCTCGCCCTCGTCGGCATCGAGGAGCACCCGCGCACGGCCCTCGACGACGCCGGCCGCGCCCGGGAAGCCGGTGATGGCATCGCTGGCGGGTGTGCTCCCGCCATTCGCGTCGAACCTGTCGCTGCGCCGCCGGGGGTCCGCTGCCCACTGGAACGGGTCGAACCGCCCGCGGATCAGCGCTGGATAGACAGGCAACGCGGCCTGGCGCGCGTGCGTCTCACGCCGAGCCGGGACGAAGGCGAGGGGCGCCTCATCGCCTCCCAGGACGGAGAGGATCTCATCGATGGACAGAAAGAAGAGGGCCTCGCCCTGACCGGTGAGCGCACCGGCACGTTGGACGAACACGCGCAGCGGCCAGAACACGCGGATCAACTCCGAACGCGCGGCCTCGCGGGCATGCGCCGCCACGGCCACCTTGTCGAGACGGCGGCGGAGCTCCGCGACCCGGCGTGGGTAGCGTTGCCGGAACCGCTCCCATGCCGCCTCGTGCGCTTCCTTCTGGCGCGCGAGCAGCATGTCCACGTCCACCGGCGCATCGCGCAGACCGGCGAGCTGCCGATCAATCCATTCCGGGTCCTCGGCCGGTCTGGCGATGGAGACCTCGAACTCATGCGGGCTGCGATGGCCGTAGCGCCGTGCATAGGTCTCCCGGTCGATCTCTCCGCGGGCCAACTGCGAGAGCCCGAGGAGAGGCCCGAGACTCGCGAGCTTGTTCGCTCCGGAGCTCAGACCCGAGAGCAGCGCGTTGGTATCGGCATCCCCCACCAGCTTGCGCAAATCACGCCGGAGCGTAACGGAGGGGTTCCCCTCCCGCCGGGCGCCTGCCTCCAACATGCGGCAGCAATCGACGAAGAACGGGGCCAGCTCGGCCCTCCATAGCGCGATCAAATCCGCCGCGCGGGACGTGACCTGGATCCGGGTGAGCAGCGCATCGCAGCGTGCTGGCGCCGTGGCGATGAACTCGGGGAACCGCTTCTGGTTGGTGCGCAGCCGGCTCTTGAGGCGCAGCACGCCTGGCAGCAACTCCCGCAGAACGCTCCAGCGTGAGACCGGGAGCAGGGGTATCTCCAAGTCATCGGGAATCTTCCCGAAGGCCTCCTCGCTCGTCTCGACGAGCCGCTTCCGGCTGATGCCGAACGCCGCGCCCAGCGTCGATGTCACGCTCAGGTTCATGTAGAAGCGCCCGCCGATATTTCCGACTGGCTGGAAGCCGCAGACGTACAAGAGCGGCAACGTCTCGGCGATGAACACCTGGAGGAGCGACCAGGTGCAGGGCGTCATCACGCCGGGCACGGCCTCACCGAGGTTCGTGCTCGTCCACAGGTAATCGCCAGTCAGACTGTCGTTCCACTCGCCCGTCGCCGGATTGTGCCCACGCAAGGTGGTGATGGGCCGCGCTTGCAGCAGCGCGAGCTTTCCGCCGGAAAGCGCCCACTCGATATCCTGTGGCGTGCCAAGCTCACGCTCCAGCCGCTCGGCGAGCCGATACAACTGCCGTGCATGACGGCGCATCTCCCCGGGCCCGGCATAGCCGCCCCCCGGTCTGCGCAGCGTGAACGACGGCGCGTTCGTGTCACCGGCGACCAGGCGCTCGCCCAGGCCCCGCACATAGTTTCCAACCATCGTCGCGCGGCTGCCCGTCACCGGATCCGCGGTGAACAGCACCCCCGCGAAGTCGGCCGGCACGAGCACCTGGACGACGACGGCGACCTCGTGAGCGGCCTCGAGCCCCTGGGCCTGGCTGTAGGCCGCGACGCGGCCCGCGTGACGTGACTTGCGAACGGTGTCAATCGCGCGCCTCACGGCGTCGTCCTCGCGCACGTCGAGCACGGTCTCGAACTCTCCCGCGAACGAGGCCTGCGCGGAGTCCTCGCTCAGCGCCGAGGAGCGGACCGCGAACGAGCGCCCTGGTTGCTCCGCCCGCAGCCGGGCCAACGCGGCGCGGACCTGTTCCCACGCCGGAGGCGCAAGCGTGTCGCCCTCGAACGCGCTGGCCAGGATGACGAAGCCATTCGGAACCGGATGGCCCCCTCGATAGAGCTGAGCAAGCGTCCGGCCCTTGCCACCAGCGAGCGGCGCCTGCTCGGCCGAGAGCTCCCGAAAGAAGCAGACCGTCATTGTCATGCTTCAATTCGTACAGACATTTTATAAATTCGTAAAGTGTCGAAAGTTTGTGGGCCCGTGCTAGCCTGGGGGGCAGATGGCGAAAGAATCGAAGAAGACGCGACGGGTTGACCGCACGGAGCGTGACGCGGCGGCGGTGGGGCGGTTCGTCGAGCGCTTCGCCCTGCTCTTGTCGGAGGCGGGATTCCCTCGGATGCCCGCCCGGGTCTTCGCGGGCCTGCTCATCGCGGAGGAGAGCAGCAGCACGGCCGGCGAGCTGGCCGAACTGTTGAAGGTCAGCCCGGCGGCCATCTCCATTGCCGTCCGGTACCTGATGCAGGTGGGCCTGGTGGCGCGCGAGCGCGAGCCGGGAGAGCGCCGTGACCGGTACAGGGTCCACAATGACATGTGGTACGAGTCGATCACCCGGCGCGACGAGATGCTCCTGCGTTGGGACGAGGGACTCCGGGAAGGAATCGCCGCGGTCGGAGCGGACACTCCCACGGGCGCCCGGCTCGACGAGACACGCCGCTTCTTCGAGTTCATCCGCAGCGAACTTCCTCAACTACTGCGCAAATGGCGAGAGATGCGCGCGTCATACAACCGGAAGTAGAGGTGGATACTCGAGCCCCGAGCCCATAGAGGCCGCGTGCATCTGGCCAATGTGGGAAGGGGGGGTATTGACTCACAGGGGCGACCCAGCCGAGCCTTCGGGCTCCTTTCACCCAAGGGGGAGTCCAACAATGCGTCAGGCTATTCTGAAGGGAGCGCTTGCTCTCGCTGTCCTCTGTGCGTCCACCGGTTGCGGCTCGTTCT
The DNA here is from genome assembly GCF_003044305.1 of Vitiosangium sp. GDMCC 1.1324. Lineage (GTDB taxonomy): Bacteria > Myxococcota > Myxococcia > Myxococcales > Myxococcaceae > Archangium. The sequence continues at coordinate 535,508 of NZ_PZOX01000003.1, forward strand.
TCGTCCAGAAGGACGCGTATCTGTCGTTGAAGCGCGTTGCCGTCGTGCAGCATGCGATCAACCCGCACCTGCTGCTCGGGACGGCGAACGCCCCTGAGGCGAAGACGCAGACCGCGGAAGAGAACGTGAAGACGTTCGTGAAGGAGTTCTCCGGCGGCCGCTACGAGGTCGTTCCCCTCGAGGAGCTGAAGGCCAACCCCGCGTACACCGCCGCGGGCACGGCAGAGCTGGAGGGCTACTACACCGCTCCGGGCATGCGGTTCGTAACGGGTGCGGATACGGTGGAGAAGGCCACCCTCACGCCCGAGGCCGCCAAGAAGCTGGCGGAGGACCTCCGCGTGGACGCGGTCGCGGTCGTCTACGAGAGCTGGGGCCTGCAGCCCTATGCGCTCGGCTTCAAGGCCAAGGCGTACTCCGCGTTCTTCATCAACATGTACGACCGGAACGGGACGCGCGTGTGGGGTGACGTGGCGGTCGGCGAGTCCGAGGAAGGCATGGCCACGCCGGGCGGCATCATCGCCACGGAGCTGGCGAACGTGGTCCTCAACTTCAACCAGAGCTACAAGGCCGCGCTCGGCACCATGAAGAACCGGCTGGCGTCGGTTCAGTAACCACAGTCACCGCGCCGCATCGGTCGGAGGGGGAATCACCCGCACGGGGGGTTCCCCCTCTTCCGTTTCTGGGGCGACCAGGCCCTCAGCCCATGAGGCCGAACAGACCCAGCACGAGAAGAAGCAGGCCCAGGAGGGACTCGCCGACGATGGCCCCCGCCCCCAGCACCTGGAGGACGGAGGAGGCACCGGGCCTCGCGCGGCGGATGCCCTCGGCCAGCAGCGCCCCCAGGCAGAGCGTCACCGCATAGTGCGCCGGCACGAGGAAGCCGAGGCCCAGGGCTGTCGCCGAGGGGACGAAGCGCGCCAGGCGGCCCTGGGAGAGCCATGAGAGCGTAAGGCCCCCCGCCACGCCCAGGCCCGCCGCCAGCACGGTGGAGGGAGGCAACCCCGCCAGCCCCCGTGCGCTCACCTCGGCCACCACCCGGAACTGGAGCGCGAAGGGAACGGGCAGCTCGGGCGAGCCCGCGCCATGGGCCCCCACCAGGAGGAAATACGTGGGGACGGAGACGGCCCCCCCGAGCAACACCCCGGCGAGTTGAGCACCAAGCTGTCGGGAGGGGCTGGCCCTCAGCAGGCGGCCCGCCTGAAACGACCAGAGGGCCACCCCCGTTTGCGCCATGGCTCCCGCCGCCACCGAGCCGGCGGCGACGCCCAGCACGGGCTGGCCTGGCGACACGGCGCCGAAGACCACCTGCTGCAGATCTCCCATCGTGGCCACCGGGGACATGTCCATCAGACCCGCCGCGCGGGCGCCCACGGTGCACAGCGGGAGGAGGAGCAGCAGCACCAGCAACAGCTCGAGCGGGTGCAGCTCGAACGCGGTGTAGCCCACCCCCAGCACCAGGAGGACGGCCAGCGGCAACGCCAGCACCCACCCCTCGCGCGCGGCCCCTCCCCGAGCCACATGCTGATGCCCGAGCCGGAGCAGATCGGCGGCCACCTTCGGCAGGGAGCGCCCCAACGACACGAGCGTGACGACCGACGCGCCCACCATCAGCCCCACGCCGGGCCAGGTGAGCCAGGCGACGAGGAGCTCGTACGAGTCCGACGCCACCCGCCCCTCCCGCACCAACCAGGGCGCCAGGACGCCCCAGGCCACCAGCGCCCCCAGCAGCAGGCTCAGCCCCACCTGCGGCCCCACCAGCACGCCGAGGCCCAGCAGCATCGGGCTCCAGCCCACCCCGAGTTGGAGCCGCGCCAGCGGAACCCCGCCGAGCGCCCCGGGGAAGAACGAGACCGCTGGGAACACCTTGCCCACCTCCCTCAACCACGTCAGCCCCATGCCGCCCAGGCTCGCGCCCCACAGCCACCCGGCCCGCATCGCGGGAGCCCCCCCGCCGGCATGCAGCGTGGAGACGAGCTCCGCGGTGACGGCTCCCGAGGGAAAGGGCAACGCCTCCTCCTCCAGCAGCCGCCTGCGCAGCGCGAAGGCCACCAGCACCCCCAGCGCCCCCAATCCCACGCCCCACAGCCCCACCGCCCACCCCGGCACGGGCCTCCCCAGGAGGGACAGCGCGGGGATTGCCCCCATCAGCCCCGCCGCTGCCGGCATCGCCCCCGCCGCCGCCGCCGCCGTCTGGGCCAGATTCGTCTCCAGCGCGGAGGGCACCGGCCCCCCCTTCGTGGACAGGGCCTTCATCCCACTGAAGGCCAGCAGCGAGGCGAGTACGCCGCCGCTCTCCCACAGGCCCAGCTTCAACCCCATGTAGACATTGCAGAGGGCCAGCCCCGCACCGATGAGCCCCCCCGCCGCCAGCGCGCGGAAGGTCAGCTCAAAGGGCGCATCGCTTCTTCCAATCGGAGCCCGCTCGGCGCTTGGCATCTTCCTGCCCCCCAGGACACCGGAGCTCTGCCTCGGGGGCCGAACCCCTGTGCTTGATGAGGAAAGCGTACCCTGGCGGCGGGGCAGGTGAAGACGGGCCCCCCTGGCTTCTGTCCGGTACCACGCAGCGGGACGCAGCACGCCTCCCCCTCCCCTTCCGAAGTCAATCCCCGGGCACCCGCTCCGCCAGAGAGTGTGCGGTCGTTGGGGAATCTCCCCCCCTGCAGGGCGATATGCCGAGCTGGCAGGCAGTCATAGGTTAGAGCGCATTCAAAGAAATCCTTGAAATGCATACTTGAGACTGACATTGCCCTGGAGGGAAGACAGCATGTCAGACGCACATGGTGGTCATCCGGTTGTTTTTCGGGGCCTCCGGGCACACGGGGTCCTCTCTCTCCTTGGTGTCATGGGGCTGTCGTGGCTGGCTTCGGGTTGTGGGCAGGGCACTTTGGCGCCTTCCGGAGAAGCGCTGGTGTCGGAGCACTCCTCCTTGAGCACCACCAATGGAATGAGCCCCAATGGCCTCTCCACCAACGGGCTCTCCACCAACGGCCTCTCCACCAACGGCCTCTCCACCAATGGATTGACGACCCTTGCCCTGTCGACCACCAAGTTCAAGACATGGTTCGACTCCAACGCACCGGAATACTCGAACATGGTGATGAGCTACGTGGTGGCGTGCGCATACCCTGCGGGACGCAGCCTCACCTACACGTCGAGCACCGGCACCACCTACACCTGGAATGGCGGGCTGGGGCTCACGCCCGACTGGGCCAGCGGCAAGCGCATCTCCTCGCTCGAGCAGCAGCTCCTCTCGGCCTGCCTGGCGGCGCACGTCAACAAGTTCGGCCTGCATGTGATGATCTCGGTCCGGGGGTGGAATGCACGCGGCACCGCCCTCCCTGTGGACGCCACCGAGACCACCACCTTCACCGAACCGGAGGCGGCCTTCTTCGGCAACCTCTTCACGGGGGACGGCGCCTTCGCGTGCAATGATCGCACCAATACGACCCCGGCGGAGAGCAGCGCCCGGGCGTGCGGCCTCTCATCGCAGGCCTCCGGGACGAGCGTGGAATGCCCTCCGCTCGTCCATATCGGCAACTGCGCGACCAACTGCACTTTGGACAGGAGCACCGGCCTCTACACGAGCTGCACCTACGGGGGGAAGACCTACAAGCCCCTCACCACGAAGCTGCGCCCGGCGGACATCTACCGGTGTGGGGATGGGGTGTGTCAGGTCTCCGAGTCCTGTGACACCTCCAAGAATGGAAACGGGACGAGATACAACAGCTGCGCGTCCGACTGCGGCATCTGCCCCTGACGGGGGCCAGATGATGCCCACCATGTGCTCCAGGCCGATGTCATGAATCAACCAAAGAACAAAAAGTCCGCAATATCCGCCAATGACGCATTTGCTGTATGAACATGTTTCGTTCATCCTTGTCATGGCCTGGAGGATGACATGCAAAGACACCACGGCTTTCTCATTGTGGGGCTGATCCTGTCCGGCTGCGCGGGCTCGGAGTCCGAGCCACCTCCGCAGAAAGCGATGAGTGGCTCTGCAGCACTCGTGGAAACCAACGGGCTGAGTACGAACGGGCTCAGCACCAATGGGCTGAGTACGAACGGGCTCAGCACCAACGGGCTCAGTACCAACGGGCTGAGCACCAGCAAATTCAACACATGGTTCAACCAGAACACCGCGCTCTCCGACATGCTCATGCGCTACATCGTCAAGTGCGCGCTGCCTGCGGGAGCGCAGCTCGTCTGGAAGAATCCCAAGACGCGCCTGACTTATTCCTGGAATGGAAGCATGGGGCTGACACCGGGTTGGAGCGGCGGCCAGCCGGCAACGGAAATCGAACAGCAGGTCATCACGGCCTGTCTCGCTGCGCATGCCAACAGATTTAGCGTACAGGTGGACATCTCCATCCTCGGGCTGGATGCCGCCGGAACACCCATTCCCATGGTGAACCAGGAGCTCACGCTCTACCCGGAGAAGGAAGCCTGTTTCTTCGGCAATCTCTTCACCGAGAACGCCACCTATGCTGGCAACAACGCCGTCTTTTCCAGTGCGGACAGCAGCGTGCGCGCCTGTGGGCTGGAAATGTCGAATCCGAGCGGCATCGACAAGTGCCCGCCCATCCACCACGTGGGCAAGTGCACGGATATGTGCGCTCCGGATCCCCAGCACAATTACTATTATACCTGCACGTACAACGGGAAGAGCTACCGGGCCATGACGACGCGGCTGACGCACGCAGACATCTACCACTGCGGTGACGGCATCTGTCAGATCAGTGAATCCTGCGGCACCGGAACCACGCCAGACAACTGCAAGGACTGTGGTCCCTGCTCCTGAGCTCATGGCCAGGCTCTCATAACGTTCCCCGACTGCAGCGAACCCACTTGATGGTTCGCTGCCCCTGACGGGGCCCGTCGGTCTACGTGCCGTGTCTGGGATTGGGGGATATTCACATGCCGCGCTGTCTGAGCTGTGGACGGCGTTGGGAGAACACCCATCCCCAATGCCCCGACGGCCGCCACGCCGACCAGGCGATCATCACCACGACGCTGCCATCGCTGCCCGCACTGGCCATCCCCGGCTATGCGCTGGAGCGCACGATAGCCAGGGGGGGCTTCGGCACACTGCTGGCCGCCCGGCGCCAGAGCGACGGCCTGCGCGTCGCCATCAAGCTGGCCCACGGCACGAGCTCGCCGGGCGCAGGGGACCTGGGCTCGGAGGCCGAGGCCCTGCGCGCCATCGGCCCGCCCACCGTGCCCGAGGTGTACGAGACGGGCCTGCTGTCCGGGGGCCGCCCCTACCTCGTCATGCAACTCATCCCCCACCCGACGCTGGCGGCCCGGATGGCACGGCAGGCAGGCCCGCTACCCGAGGCGGGCCGCTACGGGATGGCGCTGGTGGAGGCGCTCGCCACCGTCCACCGCCGCGGCTTCCTCCACTGCGACCTCAAGCCGGAGAACCTCTTCCTCGACGAGGTGGCGTGCTTCGTGGGCCTCTTCGACTTCGGCCTGGCGCGGCGCCTGTCCGCTGACGCTCGCGGAGAGGCCCCCGGCGCGGGGCTCGACTGCGCGGGGACCGCCGAGTACATGGCGCCCGAGCAGTGCGCGGGGGATGGCCTCCCGGACGAGCGCACAGACGTGTACGCCGCCGGCGTGCTCCTCTACGAGATGCTCACCGGCCGGCCCCCCTTCTTCGGCGCCCCCGTGGACGTCCTCCAGGCCCACCTCTCGCGCCGCCCGCCCCGCCCCTCGGAGTTGGCCGAGGTGCCCGCCGCTCTCGAGGAGGTGGTGCTGCGCTGCCTGGACAAGGAGCGCCCCCGCCGCTACGCCTCCGCGAGGGAGCTGGGCCTGGCCCTGCGGCGAGCGCTGGAGCAGCCCGCGCTCGCGCCCGCCGCGCCTCAGCGGCCCCCCAGTCCACCCTCTTCTTCCGCTCCCGTCGAGCTGCGCTCCGTGGCCCTGCTCTACCTGCGCTCCGGAGCCAACCCCCTCACCCTCCAGAAGGCCCTGGCCCTCGACGCTGGACACCTCTGCTTCCACGACGGCACCCGCTTCGCGGCTGTCTTTGATCCGGAGAGCGCGGCGGATCCCCTCCGCGCGGTCCGCCTGTGCGCGGAGCGGCTGTGCGCCGAGGGATTGGCCTCCACCGCCCTGGTGGACGTGGCCACGGTGAGGGTGCTGCGCCGCCCCCAGGGACCCCCGCGCTACCTGAGCGCCACCTTCGCCCACCCGGCGCGCTACCCCGCCCCGGAGGGCCCGGCCTCGCCGCTGCTGACGGCGGCCTCGGTGGCGTTGCTGCCGGAGGGGGCCTACGTCCCTGTCCCGGAGCGCGAGGGCCTCTTCCGCCGGGCCCCGCCCTCGGCCGACCAGGATGCCAGCACCACGGTGCACTTCCACCACAGCGTGCTGGTGGGCCGGCTGCAGGAGCTGGAGGAGCTGCTGCGAGGCGCATGCTCAGCCGTGCGGGAGCGGGCCGCCACCCTCGCCACCGTGCTGGGGGAGCGGGGCCAGGGCAAGAGTCACCTGGCCTCCGCCCTCCTCCAGTACCTCCACGAGCGCGTCCCCGAGGCGAGGGTGGCCACACTGCGCGCGCGCCCGCCGGCCCAGGGCGAACCCCAGGGCACCCTGCGCCAGCTGCTGCGGGGAGTGCTGAGCGCGTGGGGAGGGGAGCCCGCGGGAGGCCCGGCCGAATGGCGCGCGCGCGGCGAGGAGCTGCTGGGACCGGAGCTGGCGCGCGAGCTGTGGCCCGCGATGCACTCCTGCCTGGGAGGACACTCGCCCACCGGTGAGGAGCTGCGGCCCTTCGCGGCCGCCCCCGGTGCTCTGCGCTCCCTCCTGGTGCGAGCCACCGGCGAGCTGCTGCTCGCCAGCGCCCGCGCCCGTCCCCTGCTGCTGCTGCTGGACGACGCCCACTTCGCCGAGGACGCGGCCCTGGACGCGCTCGAGTACGCCACCCGCGCCGGCACCGCCCTGCCCCTGTGGGTGTGCGTGCTGGCCCGCCCCGGCTTCGAGGAGGGCCGCCCGCACTGGGCCCGCCGCGCCACCCACCACCCCCTCCTGCGGCTCGGCCCTCTGTCCCCGGCCAATGCCGTGGAGCTGTGCCGCACCGCGCTCCTCCCCGCGGAGAATGTGCCCACCGAGGCCCTGGAGCGGCTGGCCGAGCGCGCCCAGCGCGTGCCCCTCTTCCTCATCGAGCTGGTGCGCGGCCTCAAGCGCCTGGGCCTGGTACGCCAGCGCCCGGCAGGGAGCTGGTACCTGGCCACGGACGAGGTGGAGCGGATGCCGGAGCTGCACCTGGTGGAGTGGTTGACCCACCAGGAGCTCAGGGCCCTGCCCGCCGAGCTGACCGCCCATGCCCGCCTGTGCGCCCTGCTCGGCGGCGACTTCACCCTCGAGGAGGTGGAGGGCGTGGTGGACGAGTTGGTGCGCGAGGGGGCCGCGGCCGACTTCCCCCTGGATGCGCGCCATGCCTCCCGCCGGCTGGTGGAGCTGGGCCTGCTGGTGGCCCCATCACCCGACTGCCTGTGCTTCCGCAACGAGCTGATGCGGGAGGTGGTGGCCCGCGGCCTGTCCGAGCTCCAGCGCAGACAGCTGCACCGTGCCGCGCACCGCTACTACCTGGGGCTGCTCGGGCGCCCGCGACTCCCCCAGCTGGCCTACCATGCCGCCGCCGCCGGCCTGCGCGAGGAGGCCTCCGTCCTCTACCTCGACCTGGCCGAGTCGGCCCGTGGCCGCCACGCCTACCTGGAGGCCGAGGCCACCTACAGCCGCGCCCTGGAGCTGCTGCCGGACACGGACGCCCCGCGCTGTCTCATCGTGTTGCGCGGCCGCGGGCTGATGCGCTACCGGGTGGGCCGCTACGAGGACTCGCTGGCCGACTTCGCCCACGCCCGCGAGCTGGCCCGGAGGCTCGGCCAACCCCTCGACGAGGTGGAGGTGCTGCTGGACGAGGCCACCGCCCTGGACTGGACCAATGACTACGTGCGTGCCGCGGAGCGCATCCATCAGGCCGTGGAACTGACCCGCACCCACCAGTTGGACACGTCCCGCCTGCGGGCGCGCCTGTCTCTGGGCATGGGCCTCATCCACTTCCGCCAGGGCCAGTGGGCGGAGGCCCGCGTCCAGCTCGAGGCCGCCGCGCTCCTGGCCCGCCCCCAGGGAGACGCGGGCCACGAGACCCTCGTCATCTCCCTGCTTCTGCTCGGAGTCATCCTCCCCAACCTCGGGTGCATCGACGAGACCCATCGCGTGATGGAGGAGTGCATCGCCGCCTGCACCGAACGCGGCGACAGGCTGCACCTGGGCAGCGCCCTCAACAACCGCCGCAACCTCTGGGTGGCGCGCAACGAGCCGGCACGGGCCCGGGAGGATCAACAGTGCTTCATGCGGTTGGGACGCGAGCTGGGCATGGTGGGCTGGGAGTACTTCGCCGAGCACAACCTGGGCGAGCTGTACTACCAGGAGGGGGATATCCAGAAGGCCGAGCCCCACATCGCCCGAGCGGTGGAGCTGGAGCGCAACCACCCGGAAGTGGCCTCGCGACCGTGGGGCCTGCTGTTACAGGCGAGGGTGTTGGCCTACCAGGGGCACGAGGTGCGGGCACGTCAGTCGCTGCGGCTGCTGCGCCAGGCCCTGATGGAGCGGCCGGGGGTGGAGCTCAGCCCCTCCGAGTCCGTCCAATTCTCGCTGGTGGAGCTGGCCACACGCCCGGCCCGGGCCGAGGAGTGGAGGGAGCTGCAGGAGCGCTCGGACACCTACTCCATGGAGCAGGAGCCCCTGGAGGTGCTGGAAGTGCAGGCCCTGGCCCGGCTGAGGCGGGGCGAGCGCCAGCAGGCGATACGGCTGCTGACCGAAGCCCTGCGGCGCGCGGAGCAACTGCCCAACATCATGCGCTCTCGGCTGCGGCGCAGCCTGGAGCGGGCCCTGGCCGAGGAGAAGGCGGCCTCCGTTCCGTGGGCATGACACGCCCCTCGCGAGGCTACGAGCCCGTCGAGGCGAGCTGGCGCAGCTGCGGCGCCGCCGAGAGGAACTTCAACTCCGGGTGCTTCTCCTCGGCGTGCTGCAGCGCCCAGTCGTCCCGGAACAGCACCAGCGGCAGCCCGTCACGGTCCTGCACCGTCTGCCGGTTGCCCTCCCAGTCGAAGCTCTTCGGATCGAAGTTCGGCCCCACCACCCACCGCGCGTGGCTGAAGGGCAGCCGGTCCAGCATGATGCGCGCGCCGTACTCGTGCTCCACCCGGTACTGGAGCACCTCGAACTGCAGCGCTCCCACCACGCCCACGATGGGATCCTTCATCCCCATCCCGAGCTGCTGGAAGATCTGCACCGTGCCCTCCTCGGAGAGCTGCTCCAGGCCCTTCTCCATCTGCTTGCGCCGCAGCGGGTCCTTCGAGCGGACGATGGCGAAGTACTCCGGGCTGAAGCGCGGCACGCTCTCGAAGAGCAGATCCTCACCCTCGGCCAGCGTGTCCCCGATGCGGAACATCCCCGGGTCGAAGAGGCCAATCACGTCCCCCGGCCACGCGTCCTCGATGGCCGTGCGCTCCGCCGCCAGGAACTGGCTCGGCTTGGCCAGGCGCACCTCCTTGCCCAGCCGCGAGTGGAACGCGCTCATCCCCTTCGTGTACCGGCCCGACACCACACGCAGGAACGCGATGCGGTCGCGGTGCGCCGGGTCCATGTTCGCTTGAATCTTGAACACGAAGCCCGCGAACTTCGGATACGTGGGCTCGCGCGGCCCGTCCTTCGTCGGACGCGACGTGGGCGCCGGCGCCAGCTCCAGGAAGTGGTCCAGGAACGGCCGCACCCCGAAGTTCGTCATCGCGCTGCCGAAGAACATCGGCGTCAGTTGACCCATGGCCACCTTCTCCCGGGTGAACTCGTCCCCGCCGATGTCCAAGAGCTCGATCTCTTCCTTGAGCGTGGCCAGCTCACGCTCGGTCAACACGGAGAGGATGTCGTCCGAGTCGATGGACACGGAGCGCTCCTCCACCTCGGATTCGCCGTGACGGCCCGCGGCGGAGAAGACGTGCACCACCTTGCTCTGCCGGTCATACACGCCCCGGAACTCCGGCCCCATGCCAATGGGCCAGTTCATCGGGTAGGCGCGGATGCCCAGCACCTGCTCCAGGTCGTCCATGAGCTCCAGCGGCGAGCGACCCCAGCGGTCCAGCTTGTTGACGAAGGTGAAGATGGGGATGCCGCGCATGCGGCACACCTTGAAGAGCTTCTTGGTCTGCGGCTCGACGCCCTTGGCCGCGTCGATGAGCATCACCGCCGAGTCCGCCGCCGCCAGCGTGCGGTAGGTGTCCTCGGAGAAGTCCTGGTGGCCCGGGGTGTCCAGCAGGTTCACCGCATGGCCCCGGTAGGGGAACTGGAGCACCGAGGAGGTCACGGAGATGCCGCGCTCCTTCTCCAGTTCCATCCAGTCGCTCGTCGCGTGGCGGCTCGCACGGCGGGCCTTCACGCTACCGGCCAGGTGGATGGCGCCACCGTAGAGCAGCAGCTTCTCGGTGAGGGTCGTCTTACCCGCGTCGGGGTGGGAGATGATCGCGAAGGTGCGCCGACGGGCGACCTCCTGGTCGAGCTCAGATGCCATGAGGGAGGCAACTATCACGGGGCGTGTGTTTTTTCGCGGGGTTCCCTTCGCTTGAGTCGCCCCGCCGGGGTACCTCCAGGCGGGCGGGCCCCTCCCCTCACGCCATGTATGCCCCCGTTCTCGCTGGGAGGGGGCTAGGGTGGGGCCTGTTCCCCCCTCCGTCCTGGAGAGCCACCATGCAACGCAATACCTACTCGACTGGAACCACCTGGGAGCCGCGCGTGGGCTACTCCCGCGCCGTGCGCGTGGGCCCCTTCATCTCCGTCTCCGGCACCACCGCCACGGATGCCTCCGGCAACCTGGTGGGCCAGGGAGACGCCTACGCCCAGACCGTCCAGGCGCTGCGAAACATCCAGAAGGCGCTCGAGGCCATGGGTGCCCGGATGGAGCACGTGGTGCGCACCCGGATGTACGTGACGGACATCTCCCGCTGGGACGAGGTGGGCCGGGCCCATGGCGAGGTCTTCGGCACCATCCGTCCCGCCACCAGCATGGTGGAGGTGAAGAGCCTCATCGACCCGGCCATGCTCGTGGAAATCGAAGCCGACGCCATCGTGTCCGAGTGAGCGCACGCCCCGCCCTCGTGCGTGGTCACGCCGGAGGGGCGTCTTCCGTCCTACCCTGGCCGCCGTGCACTCCGCGCGGATACGGTACTGCGTGGAGTGAACTGGCAGGGAGCGTGACTCGTGGAGCGGATCTACTCGGCTGCTGACAGCGCGGAGTTCCAGCGGCGGCAGGACCTGCTGGCCGCCGCGATGAAGGAGCGTGGCGTCGAGCAGTTGGTGCTCACCTCGACCGAGAGCATCTTCTATCTCACCGGCGCCACCGCCGAGCCCATCGAGCGTCCGTTCTTCCTGGTCGTCGACGTTGCCCGGGGCAAGCGCAGCCTGCTCGTGCCGCTGCTGGAGCGGGAGCACATGCGGAAGGGGTGGGGGCCGAGCACCCAGGAAGTCCTCTCGTACCCCGAGTTCCCGGCCCCCGCGGGCCAGGGATGGCAGGACGCACTCGGGGAGCTCATGAGGCCGGGCTTCGCGTTCGAGCCGAGCACACCGCATTCCAGGGCGGCACTGCTGGTCACCGCGGGTGGGCATCCCCTGGAGTTGCTCGAGCCCATCCGCATGGTCAAGTCAGACTTCGAGGTGGCCCGGATCGAACGAGCCGCCTCCTATGCCGTGTGGGGCGTCGAGCAGATTCTGCGCTCGGCCTACCAGGGCGCGACCGTCGTCGAGGGTTACATGACGACGACCACGTTGAGGCGGAAGATCATCCAGGAGGAAGAGCACTTCGACGCGCTCGCCACGAACGTCCTCGCGGCGCCGTGGCCGGCTCCGCTGAGCAGCGAACCGCACTCGGTGCCCGCGGCCACGATGACGCTCGGTGAGGGGCCGCACGTCGCGCTGGTCCTGACCCGCGTCAATGGTTACGCGGCCGAGTGCGAGCGCACCTTCTTCACCACCCGTCCCACGGCGGAGCAGCGCCGGCTCTTCGCGCTGATGATGGAGGCGCGGCGGATCGCCTTCGAGCGGGTCCGTCCAGGCGTTCTCGCGGCCGACATCGACAGTGCCGTCCATGACTTCCTGACCCGGGAAGGATTCGGCGACCCGGATCAGCGGCTGCACCGCACCGGGCACGGATTCGGCCTGGGCAACCACGAACCGCCGTGGCTCGCCCAGGGCAGCGACCACCGGTTGGAGAAGAACATGCTCATCTCCATCGAGCCCGGCATCTACGTGCGTGGGGTTGGCGGGTACCGGCACTCGGACACCGTGCTCGTCACCGCCGATGGCTACCGGATCCTGACGAACGCGCCGACGGGGATCGACCCGCTCACGTTCGGCCCGCCGAGTCTCATGCAGCGCGCGCGGGCATTGGTCATCAGGCGCCTCGCGGGCCTCTGACGGAAGCGCCCGCCCCGTGAGGCGTCGGCGCGGCCTCAGAAGTCCGCGGACACATCGCCCGGCACGTCGTCCGGCGTCTCCGAGGGCGCGCCCGGCTCCTGGGCCGTGTCGTTCGGGTTCTCGGCCGGCGGCTCCACGTCGCCGCGGAAATCGGCGTGCTTGCAGTCGAGCAGGTCGCCCTCCTTGAAGACCACCGAGCAGCTCCCCGGCTGGCCCTCCGTGCCCTTCACGCAGTCACGCAGGATCTTGAAAACCTCCTTCTCCTGCGCGTCCCAGCACGCACTGCCGATGAAGACGTGGCTGGCCGGGATGTCTCCGCCCGAGGCGAGCACGTCCGCGCGGCCTCCGATGCCTGGGCGGAAGCGGATGCGGCTGAAGACGTTCTCCTTCGCGTCGGTCGCCGTGCTGCTCAGGTTCCACTTGCCCATGACGCGGATGCCGGTGACGCGCGACGGCAGCAGCCGGTAGCCCACGAAGGCGCCCGTGACGGGATCATGGTTGGCCGGGTTCGGAGTGAAGCCCACCAGCCGGTACGACACCGTCTTGTCCTCGCCCACGGTGTGGGCGAACGAGGCCATCAGCTTGCCCTGGCCCGTAGTGCTCGGCGCGACCGACTTGAGGTTGTCCAGGTTGAGGGCCAGGGTGCCACGACCACGGTGCGCCAGCTCACCCCTGGCCAACCGACCCGCGCCCACCAGCTTCCACGCCGTGTCGTCCGTGCTGCCCAGCGGCCGGGCCTCCAGCTTCCACGCGAAGCGCTTGGTGCTCGTCTTCTTCACCTGCAGCCGGAAGGTGGCGTTGTCCAGGTCCTTCGGGCCGTACACCAGCACGTCGCCCTTCTGGGCCTCCTTCAGGTCACCGTTGGCCAGCGTGGTGATGCGCGTAATGGCGTCCTTGAGGGCGGCGTTGAGGGCCTTCACCTCGGCACGAGCGCCCGCCAGGAACTCCGGTCCCTGAGTGGTGAGCGCCTGCGCGTATGCGCCAGAAAAGTCCTCCGCGGTCAGCTTCGAGCCCTCGTCGGCCACATCCCCGTTGATCTCCAGCGACGTGCCCGTGAGGTCCGGCGTGGCCTCCACATACTCCGTGTCCTCCACCTGGCTGCCACCACACGCCGCCAGTACGAGCACCGCCCCCAGCATCATCGACTTGTTCAGACGCATGACCTGCTCCTTTGGATTTGAGAGGGTTTCAACCACCGGGGCGTCGTGCGCCCCGTTCGTTCCCCTCAAACCCGGCAGGTCCGCGCTGGTTGCGGGCGGGCTTTTCCGTGGATTTTCCGCACGTCCCACCCGGCCCTACCGCGGCCGCATCCCGAAGGATGCTTCGCTCACGAATGAGCGCCCGGAGGAGCCGGTTTCAGCCCGAGCCGCCACGCAGCCTCGCCAATTCAGCGAGGGCCTCGACCAGACGACGCTCGGCTTCCGCTCGACGCTGAGCCTCCTCGGTGCGCAGGCGCATCTCCTCGGCGAGCCGCTGTTCGAGTTCAGCGCACATCCGGGCCTCATCGGCGCGCCGGGCCTCCGCTTCCTGCGCCCTTCGGTCGAGCATGGCCATCATCTCGTCCGCCTCTAGCAGCGGCGCCCGGCCCTGATGGAAACGCAATCGCTCGCCCTCGACCCGCAGGACCAACCCCAACACCTCGGACGCGAAGAAGCCCTGCTGCGGCAAGATGGCTCGATAGCTACGCCGACCCTCATCCAGCCTCCACCCCGTCAGCCGCAAGCGCCCACGGTCGAAGAGGAAGTACTCGCGGATGCCGAGCCGGGCGAAGCGCTCCGCGTTCCGCTCCAGTTCCTCGCGCCGCTCCTCCGCGACATAGATTTCCAGGGCCAGATCGAGCCCCCTCCCCTCCGCACTCACCACCCAGTGCATGCGCTGATGCTGCTCCGCACCCACGACGGCGATGACGTCGGGAGCGAACATGCGCTCGCCCGGATAGTAGACGGGCAGCTCGCAGGCCAAGTACACCTTGCGGCCCGTGCGCGTGAAAAAGCCCCCCAGCACCTTGCGCGTCCCCACCTTGGCCTCGAAGTGAGCATCCCCCTCGGGAGGAGCCGCCTCGGAGACCGGAAACTCGGACGGCAGTTCGTCGATGATACGAGCGCGCTCCTCGGGCGTCAGCCGATCCCACAACTCCTGGGGCGGCGCACGCGGATCATCCGGATCGATGCGGTAGGACCCAATACTCATGACGGCACCTCGCTGGCCTCGCGTGCAGGTGCCACCGTCAACCCGTCCCTGCACCTTACCTCCAAGATAATAGAGACCCGACGTGACTTTTCAAGTCACAGCAGGCCACTCGGAGGAAGGAACCCGGAACGCCCGGGAGTCAGCTGCTCGCCGACGTGTAGCGGCTGATGGAGTGCAGCCACACCCGGCGCGAGATGAAGGCGAAGAGGACGGAGCCCACCACGGCCCAGAGCAGCGACATCCCCGGCAGTCGCCCCAGCATCGCCTCGGCCGGGAAGGTGGTCATCACCGCCAGCGGAATCACGAAGGTGAACACGAAGGACAGCACTCCGCGGAACACCGAGGCCGGCCAGCGCGCCGCATCGAAGATGGACGTGAAGAAGTACGTCAGGTTGTCCACCTTCACCACGTAGAAGGCCGCGGCCACCGTCAGGATCCACAGCGAATAGAGCAGCAGCACGCTGGTGCCCAGCAGCGCCAGTGACACCAGCACTCCCAACGGCGACGGAGCTCGCCCCAGCAGGTGGAAGCCGTAGCCGAAGATGAAGAGCGCCGCGAGCGCGTTGATGACCCGCCACGGCAGGAAGCGCTCGGTGGACACCAGGAACTGCGCATCCGCGGGCTTGAGCAGCACGAAGTCCAGCGTCCCCTTGCGGATGTGCTCCACCACGCCGGTGAGGCTCGGGTTGATGGCTCCCTCGAGAATCCCCTGCAGCAGCGTGAACCAGCCGATGACCAGCAGCGACTCGCCGAAGCTCCACCCCTCGATGTGCTGCTGCTCGTTCTGGAAGACGACGAACAGAGGAATCAGCGCGGTGGCCGTCCAGAAGAGGGAGATGATGCCGTCGACGATGAAGTCCCCGCGGTACTGCATCGCGAGCAGGCTGGAGGCCCGGAGCCGGACACCGAGCAGGCGCAGGTAGCGGCGCAGCATCTGCCTACCCTCCAAACGCCGCGAAGCGCTTGAGGCCCCGCTTCCAGAGTCCAACCGAGATCGCCAGCATCAGCCCCACCCACAGCCACTGGCGCGCCAGCAGCCCCAGCGCCGCCCCGAAGCCGTGCACGTTCGTCATCAACTCCACCGGCAGACCAATCTGATAGCGGAAGGGAAGCCACTCCAGCATCCCCCGCAGCGCGGGCGGGAAGAGCTCCACCGGGTACAGGTAGCCGGAGAACACGAAGAAGAGCGCGATCCACACGTCCATCAGCTTCGTGCTGCTCTCCATGAAGAGGCTCATCGTGCCGATGGCCACGTTGGCCAGGAAGGTGATGAGCCACCCTCCCATGAGCGCCAGGAAGAAGAAGACCCAGCCCCACCACGTCTGGGGCACCGAGCCCGCGCCGAGCTTGAACACCGAGAAGAGCGCCACCGGCACCACGATCACCAGCCGCATGGGGAAGGAGCCCAGGTTCTCCGCCGCGTAGCTCCACAGCGGAGAGATGGGACGCAGCAGGCGCATGGCCAGCGTGCCCTGGCGCACCTCGAAGTTGATCTGCCAGGCCGCCCAGGCCCCCGTCATCTGCCGCACCACGAAGGCGGCCAGGAAGTAACGGATGAAGCCCTCGGAGTCATAGCGGCCCACGGGCGAATAGCGCGCCACCGCCGTCCACAGCGCCATCGAGATGAAGGGCATGGTGGTGGACAGCACCCAGACGAACATCTCCGCCCGGTAGGCCACCGCCTCGGAGATGCCCACCCGCAGCAGCGTGGGCAGGGCGCGCAAGGTGCTCCGCGCGCTCATGCGCCCACCGCTTCCCGGCGCGCCTTGCTCTCGGCGAACAGCTCGCTCATCACCTCTTCCAGCGGCGCGTTCTCCACCGTCAGGTCCTGCACCGGCAGGCTGGAGAGCGCCCGGCTCACCGTGGTGTTGACGGCGTCCTGCGGCACCTGCAGCACCGCCGTCGCGTTGTCGTGCGTCACCACCTTGCCCAGCGGCGCCAGCGTGTCCGCGTCCACCTGCTGCTTCAGGCGCAGCACCACCCGCTTCTCCGGCCTCACCCGCTGCACCAGCGCGTCCAGCCCTCCGTCGTACGACAGCACCCCCTTGTCGATGACGATGACCCGCGGGCACAGCGCCGCCACGTCGTCCATGTAGTGGCTGGTGAGGATGAGCGTGGCCCCATTGCGCTCGTTGTAGGCCTTGATGAAGACCCGCATCGTCGCCTGCATGGACACGTCCAGCCCGATGGTGGGCTCGTCCAGGAAGAGCACCTTCGGCCGGTGGATGAGCGCCGCCGCCAGCTCGCACTTCATCCGCTCGCCCAGCGACAGCTGCCGCGTCGGCTTGGAGATGAGCTCCTCCAGCTCCAGCAGCGTCACCAGCTCGTCCAGCGTCTGCTTGTACTGGGCCCGCGGGACGTCGTAGATGGCCCGGTTGAGCTCGAACGTCTCGGACGGCGGCAGGTCCCACAGCAGCTGCTGCTTCTGCCCCATCACCAGCATGATCTTCTTGAGGAACAGGTCCTCCCGGTGGCGGGGGACATGGCCATCCACCAGCACCTCGCCGCTCGACGGATGGAGCAGCCCCGACAGCACCTTCAGGGTGGTGGTCTTCCCCGCCCCGTTGGGACCGAGGAAGCCCACGCGTTCCCCGGGCTTTATCTCGAAAGAGATACCGTCCACCGCCTTCACACTGGTGTAGGTACGGTGGATGACGGAGCGGAGAGCGGCCTTGAGGCCGGGCGGGCGCTTGTGGACCTGGTAGTGCTTGCGCAGGTCTCGGACGGAAATCATTGGGACAGGGTTTAACGCGGTTGCCTCGAAGAGGCGACCCTTCGTTGGAAGGCAGGGCTGGATGAGTGGCGCTTACGGCAAGGACCTGGAGCGGTGGATCCCGCGGCTCATCGCCGTGTGGCGGGAAGCCCGCGGACGGGGGGACGGGCCCGAAACGCGCTTGACACCCCAGGAGCTCAAGGAGGTGGGCGCGGGGGTGAAGCAGCTGTCCCTCGGGCTCACGCGCGACCGGAAGCTCGCCGGAGCCCGGTACATGGACGACCCGAAGCTCCTGGGTGCCTACCTGCTCTTCTACTGGCCCGTCTCCTACGCCCAGGCCCGCGAGGCCCTCGGGGAGCTATCCCAGCGGCCGCGCACGGTGCTCGACCTGGGGAGCGGACCCGCCCCGTTGGCCTTCGCCGCGCTGGATGCCGGGGCCGCGGAGGTGACGGCGGCGGACCGGAGCAAACCGGCGCTGACGCTCGCCCGCTCGCTCGCCGCCGAAGCGGGAGAGGCGCTCGCCACCCGGGAGTGGGACCCCACGCGCAAGGCGGCCCCGCCCGAGGGCAAGTACGACCTGATCACGATGGGCCACGTCCTCAACGAGCTATACGGCGCGGGGGACGAGGCGGTGAAGCCACGCGCGGCGCTGCTGGAGCAGGTGCTGGCACAGGTGAAGCCGGGCGGAAGCCTGGTGGTGCTGGAACCGGCGCTGCGAGAGACGTCCCGGCTGCTACTGAAGGTGCGGGACGTGATGGTGGAGAAGGGCTACGCCATCCGCGCACCGTGCCTGTACCGGGGAGCATGCCCCGCGCTAGTGAAGGAGAGCGACTGGTGCCACGCGGAGCGCCAGTGGCCCATGCCCCGGGTGGTGGAGGACATCGCGAAGGCGGCGGGGCTGCACAAGGAATCGCTGAAGATGAGCTACCTGGTGCTGGCGCCCAAGGGCGAGGGCTGGCCGGAGCCGAGGCCGGAGCGGTTGTTCCGCATCGTGTCCGAATCGCTCGAGGGAAAGGGACGGCAGCGCTACATCGGCTGCGGGCCCGAGGGCCGCATGGGGCTGGCGATGCAGGAGAAGCACCGCACGGAGAAGAACGAGCGCTTCCTCAAGCTGAACCGGGGCGACGTCATCTCGGTGACGAACACCGAGGCGAAGGGGGACGGGCTGGCGCTGGACGACACCTCCGAGGTGAAGGTCGTCGCCTACGCGGGCAAGGGAGTCCCGCCCGCGCCCAAGGAGCCCGTCCCTCCAGCAGAGGGACAGGGGGGAACCTGATTCTCAGCCGCTACTTGGAGGGCACGAAGGTGTCCCCCCGGAGCAGCAGGGTGCGCATGAAGCGGAAGGCGAGCACGTTCTCGCGGATGGAGCTGGCGAGGGCCTGAGCGAGCACGCTGGCCTCGACACGCAGCAGCTTCAACGTGCCCGTCTTGGGTGCATCGGTGCGAGGGGGCTTCACGAGGGACGCGACGTTCATGGGGAGCCTCCGTGGGGAGAGGGAGTCAACCCAGAGTGTTCACTGTCTCCGCAAACGCCGCGTTGCGACCGGGTGAAATCTCGGTCACGGCCCACCTGCGAAGTCGGCTGGTTGGCACTCCAGGAAGTAGCCGTGACGTTCACGGGGGAGTCCTCGTGTGGATCCGCCGTCCACAACCCTCCCCCGCGCGGTGAGGTGCCTCCAGAGGAAGACGCCCCGGAGGCTCACGTCGGCATGTGTCCTGCTTTGGGGGCGCCCGGCCACTCGGCCTTCCTCGAAAGAACAGGACACCGACATGAAGCAGAACCCCTTCACCTGGCACCAGCCGCTCCTGGCGGGTGCCTCGCTCGCCATGCTGCTGGGCGCCGGGAGCGCCTCCGCGGAGGACTGCCCCACCCCCACCCTGGAGATCTGCCAGAAGGAGGGCTACCTCCAGAGCACCTGCGGGACGCAGTACAGCAAGCTCTGCAACGAGCTCATCGACAAGTCCTTCCAGTCCGCCTGGGAGTCGCTGAAGACCGAGCGTCTCTCGCTGCTGCCCGAGGAGCTCGGCGGAGAAGCCGCCGTCACGCACGTGGTGCCCCACGACGTGAGCGCGCTCTCGCTCGAAGGCGGCGAGGGCGGCTACGCGGGCGTGGTGCTGAAGAACCAGCTCCTCTACCGCAAGAACTTCGACAAGCTGGATGAGTCCGACAAGATCCAGCTCGAGGCGCTGAAGTCCTGGGACTCCAACAAGGAGGAAGTCCGCTCGTGCCAGGAGTACGTGCACGAAAAGTACTACGACTACAGCCTCTTCGAGAACCGGGTGGGCGCGTTCGGCCCGGACTACCGCGCCGTCTTCACGGCCGCGTATGACAAGGAAGGCATCGCCGGGCGGGAGCTCAAGAGCCGGTCGGGCGAGGTGCTGGCCCCCATCTTCCCGGGCAAGTACCTGGAGAAGAACCTGTACTTCCGCTTCGAGGTGGGGCCGTACCCCGACGGGACGGATGCGTTCAAGTTCGATCCGAAGCTCGTCGAGCAGGTCCCGGCCAAGGGCCGTGAGTTCTACAAGTCCTCGTTCGGCTGGCACTCGGAGATGAGCAAGACGCTCGCCAACTACCTGGATGACGAGCTCGATGAGCTCTACGCGAAGCAGGCGGCCTTCGCAGACCTCGTCTCGCGCCGCCAGCGCACGTGGGACTTCTACCAGGCGCAGCTCAAGCGCACGGATCCCAAGGAGCAGGACGCACTGCGCAAGCAGGTCGCCGCGGAGCTGTACAACATCGACAAGTCGCTCTCCGCCGGGCTGGTGGAGGCGCAGAAGCTCGGCTGCCTCGGGCTGAATGGGAGCAACCGCTGCGACTGGTCGCCCAGCCGCTTCAAGGCGCAGCTCGACACCGAGATGCTCACGCGCCGCGAGCAGGACTACCAGAGCTGCCTCGAGCTGACGGGCAACGACTTCAGCGACTCGAGCTTCATTCGCAACGCGGACAAGCTGGAGATCGGCCTCAAGGGTGACTACAGCGTGAGCACCCTCAGGGTCTCCGAGTACCTGTCCGCCTATCTCGAGTGGCTGAGGAAGAACGGCATCCCGAGGGTCCCCGTCACGCGGGAGATCCGCAAGTCGTGGAGCCGCAGCGACCACCAGAGCATCGGCGGCTCGTACTTCGGCGCCAGCTACGACTACAGCGCGGGCCTGGACTACACCGCCACCACGACCAGCGCCACCGCGGACCAGAGCTGCGGAGGCAGTGCGAACCTCTATGCCCGGCTCACCGCCAACGCCCGGGTCTTTGGCGCCGGCTTCGAGGTCATCCACGGGCGCGCCGAGGCGAACGCCCAGGGCCAGCAGTTCCACTATCTGGCCCTCCTGCGCGTGCTCGGCGCCGACGTGTACCGCCGCGAGAACACCATCCCCCTGCGCTTCAGCATCAGCGCCGCCCCCTCGGTGAGCAAGGAGTTCTTCCGCGTCGGAACCTACTTCGTCATCGTGGCCATCCCCGTCAGCGTGCAGGGCGGCGTGTCCGGAAGCGTGGGCCTCACCGCCGGTCTCGACGGCGGCTTCCAGTCGGCGTGCGCCTTCAACCTGCACGGCAACGTGAAGCCCTGGGCGAGCCTGGATGCCTTCGCGCAGGCCGCGGTGGATGTCTGGGTGGTGTCCGCGGGCGTCCGCGGCCGCGTCACCCTGCTGCGCGTCGAGCTGCCGCTCGATGCGGAGATCGCCTTCTACCTCGACACGGCAACGGCCAAGCTGATGATGCGACTGGCCGCGTCCCTCGGTTTGAACCTGCGCACGCTCGATGGGCGCATCGTGCTCTTCCTCGACGGCTTCTGGGGCAACATCGCCGAGTTCGAGCTCGCCTCGTTCACCGGTCCCCAGTTCAACACCACGTTCTTCAACGAGAGCTACGTGGTGCCGGTCGCCAGCCTGAACTGAGCCACTGCTCCCCTGCCCCGGGGCGCCGTCCAGCCCCGGGGCCCTTTCCCTCCGCTCCCACCGCCTTCCCGCCGCATCCCGCAAGGACCCGCCATGTTGAAGGGCACCCGTCTCCGCATCGCCGCCGCGCTGGCCGCCATCACCGCCGCGCTGGCCCTTGGCTTCTTCCTCGTTCCGAGCACCCCGCCGACCTCGGACTCCTCCAGCCAGGCCGCCGCGCCGCGTCCCTTCTCGTGGCGGCCCGACTGGCCCGCCGGAACCCGCTACGTCTACACGCTCGACTGGCGCAGCCAGCAGCGCGCCGTGCCTCCCCTGCCCGGCCAGGGCGCTCCGATGGAGGGCTCGCTGCACCTGTCCGGAGACCTCGTCCTGCGCGCGCTGGGCCACGACGGCGAGGCCATCCTCCTCGGCGCCTCGCTGGAGAACCTCCGCCAGCATGAGCTGCGCGTCGCGGGCCAGGAGGTGCTCCCGGACGAGGCCGCCGTTGCTGCCGCCTACTCCGGCCGCGAGGCCCTCCTCGAGATGACGCCCGCTGGCACCGTGCGCGCCATCCGCTTCCTCCCGGAGGATCCGGATGTCTTCAAGCACACCGTGCAGTGGCTCATCACCCATATGCAACCCACCCTGCCGGCGGATGCAACGCAGCGCGACGCTGGACAGTGGGACGTCACCGAGAACACCTCCCTCGGACAGGCCCGGGCCTCCTACGAGGTGGATGCGAACCAGCCCCGCACCTTGCGGCGCACGCGCTCCAACTACACGCGGCTGGACGTGGCGGCCGCACAAGGGGGCGTCGCACCGCAGAAGCTCGACTCGCATGCCACCTTCACCTTCGCCGAGGCCGGGCACCTCGTCAGCCTGAGCCATCAGGAGATCCTCACCGCCCGGACCGACACCGGACAACCGCTGCTCGACTCCATGGAGCTCGTGCGGCTCTCCCTCCGGGAGCTGGGACGCTTCTCCCCTCCCGCGGATGTGGGGCTCGCGGCCCGCACCGAGGTGCGGAAGCCTGGCGTCATCACCACCAGCGCCGCCGTCGAGCGCCGGCTGCTCGAGCAGCGCGCCGAGGGGCTCACGATGGAGAAGCTCACGGCGGAGCTGCTGGCGTACGGCAACGGCGGAGAGATGCCGGACCACAGCCACTGGCTGTGGCGAGCCACCGGACGGCTCGCGCTGGAGCCGGAGCGCTGCCGTGAGCTGGTGGCCGTTTTCGAAAACCCTTCGTTCACTGCACAGGGCCGAGCCCTGGTGTTGGATCTGCTGGTGGGCGCGGGGCATGCCCAGGCGCAGGCGGTGCTGCGCGAACTGCTGGAGACGCGCGAGGCCCGTGCGGACTCCGGCGCCTACGAGCTCTTCCTCCAACGGCTGGGCCTGGTGCAGGCGCCGGAGAAGGACACGCTGGCGTGGCTGGCGCGGAGCCACCAGGAGGCCGAGTCCAGCCAGCAGCCCCACCTGCGCAACGCGAGCGCCTACGCACTGGGCGCGGCCGTGGGCCGGCTGGGCGCGGAGGATGCGGAGGCGGGCACCTACAATCGCATCCTCATCGAGGGGCTCGGCGCGGCGCGGACACCCGGGGACCGGGAGACGTACCTGCGAGCCCTGGGCAACGCGGGCCGCACGGAGAACGTGGCCACGGTGCTGTCCTACGCGGGAGACCCGGATGCATCGGTCCGCGCGGCCGTGGCCGCGGCCCTGCGCAAGGCGGACACGCCGGAGAGCACGGCAGCCCTCCTCGAGCTCGCCGGTGCCTCCGAGCCATCGGTCCAGGCCGAGGCCCTCACCTCGCTTCGCGGGCACGTCTTGAATGCCGATGCGATGGCACGGCTCCGGGACGTGGTGCTCACCCAGGGCCTGAGCCGTGGCACTGAACCTCTCCTGGTGGCGCTGCTCGGCGAGCGGCTCGACGCGGGCCCCGCGGTCTTCCAGATGCTGCAGGCCCTCTCACTCAAGCCGAGCGACGATCCCTCCCTACGCGCCTACGTCCTCCAACTCATGGCCCGAGCCGCCCGCCTGCATGGGGCACCGTGAACGGCCCAGGCGGCCCATCCTCAGAGCGGAGGCTCCCATTCAATCATTTTGATTTTGAGTGAGGTCTCCGTTGCGATCGACCCCATGATTTTCCTGAGCGTGCCTGAATCTTTACCCCCGAGAGAAAAGGCCATGATTGCCTCGGGCTCGTCACGTGGGATTTTGCTACAGACCATGGCTGCGTCGCGACTCTCATACAATCCGCAGCAAGGCCCGGTGAAACGAGGTCTTGCGAACCCAAGGCTATCCATGACTGGGTCGAGGTACGAGAGAATGTCTGGCTCATCGCCTACGAGCAGTGCCGTGCAGGACTGTGGCATTCTGCCAACGCGGAAGCTCAACAACGCCCCATACGCCAACAGCTCGCGGAAGGTCTCGTACGGGTCGTGCCGTTCACCCCCCTCCGCGTGCCTTCTCAGCACTCTTGCATCAGCTCGTGCTGGT
The DNA here is from genome assembly GCF_003044305.1 of Vitiosangium sp. GDMCC 1.1324. Taxonomy (GTDB): domain Bacteria; phylum Myxococcota; class Myxococcia; order Myxococcales; family Myxococcaceae; genus Archangium. The sequence continues at coordinate 559,227 of NZ_PZOX01000003.1, forward strand.
AGATCGAGATCGTAGAAGAAATGCAGAGGCATCATCTCATCGGAGTCATATCCGATGAGCAAAAACCGAGGGTGAGGCGCGACCAGTTCCTCGGCATAGCAGGTGAGGACACGCTGTGCAGAGAAGTCGAGAGTCGTATAGGCCAGAGGACCCATGCTCTGGCCCATGCGAGTCAAGAACCAACGATAGAACGGAGGCAAGGGGCGGCCTGCGATCCGTTCGATCTGGGCTATCTCTTCGGGCCTGCTGCCTTTCCAATGCTCCGCAAGCCCTGGAACAATCCTCAGGAGAAAATCCTCCAGTTCAGGCTCTAGCCCTGCGTGTGTGGACACTGCTCCTCCTGGCCTTTTCCTGGGCAAAGCATCAATGGAACGATGCTACTGCAGGTCTTGCATGGCGGGACGGACTTGCCATGGTCAAACCGTTCTGTTTTCTTCTCTCCTGCGGCATTCCTGAATTCGATCGGTGCGAGTGTCGGACTCTCGCTCTTGGAGAACCATTGCTCGGTGAGAGCACCTGGATAGGCCTTGCTATCCCAAACAAAGACAAGCACCTTCTGGGCGGCACAGAAACCCGGTGGATAGGCGGCGGCGGGAGTGGGCTTCTTGTTCCGATTCTGATAGCTGGTGTCTGACAGATGCGTCGCCATTGCCCATCTCATTTTTACTTCCAACACTTGATCCGAGTCGTGGCAGCGATTCAGCAGGTTCTCGCGAACCCGCGTCGTTGAGGCGGTGGAAGCCTCGTTGGCTTTCGCTATCTTCGCCTTGTCCTTTTTGTCATTGATGTCATCGAGCGAGAGTTCGCTTTTCGGTGCATCCCATTCGCCCCCAAGTCCCTTTACAACGCCATGGAATTCGCTGAGCGTCGTGGACGAGTGGTCTGCATACTTTCTTGTTCCGCATTTGCAATGAACCACACCGAGCATCGTCGTCAAGCCGTGTTTCTTCTCCACCAGCATTGACTTGAGCTTCGAGGCCAGCGCCGAGGCATCGGGCCGCGTTCCACTCCCTTCTTCGTCTGTTTCTGCTAGCGCGCCATGTTTCTCTCCGCACAGAGGACAGGGCTCCTCTCCGGTGACGGTCGTGACGAGCCCGTTCGCTTGGATCAACCCCATCATCGTCGCCGCGTTGGCCGGGCTGCCGCTCGGTCCGCAGTTATTGAGCATCGGGTCCCCGAGCAACTGGACGTTTTTCCCTTCGATCTTCACGTCCATGGAGCCAGGTCCCACGAAGCTCGTGGGTCCCTCCACATTCGAGGAGACCACCCCGCCACCGGTTCCCTTGCTGGCCACATCACCCATGGAGCCAAAGGTGGCGCCTCGAATCGCCACCTTCTTCCCTTCGATGGTGACGCTCTTGGAGTAGTTCTTCGGGCTTGTTCCGCTCTTGCCGATGTTGGGCAGCGGGGTCGGGACGAACGGTGCTGGCGGTCCCGGCATCTTGCACACGTTGGGTAACGTCGCCGCGGCGAGCCCGTTGCTATCCTCGGTCACAGGAGTCTTCGGAGCATTCACTGAGACTTTCGGCATCGGGATTGCCTCCTCATGTCACCTGCGGAGCTTGCAGGAGCATCGCCCCCCGCCTCCCACCATCGGAACCCGCCATCACCAGCGTCCGCGGGCCTCGCGCGTAGCCCCGCGCGAAGCCCGGGCCGCCCGCCTGAATGGGGCACCGTGACACACTGGCGGACCCGGTAGGCGGGGCTCCTGCTGGAGTGGGCGCATCCGCTTGTTCGACAGGCAACGTAGCCGCCGGGGACTCACCCACCCGGCCGGTTGCCCACGACGCTCTGCACGGTGTGCTTCGCCGCGTCCACCTCGGCGAGGATACGGCGCGCATGGCTCAGGAACGCCTCGCCCGCGGGCAGCAGGCGCATCCCGTGGGGGGTGCGCTCGAAGAGCCGGGCGCCGAGCTCGTCCTCGAGCGCGAGGATGTGGCGGCTGAGCGGGGGCTGGGTGAGGTGAAGCCGACGCGCGGCGCGCCCCACATGGCCCTCCTCGGCCACGGCGACGAAGGACTCGATGTGCGTGAGACTCACGGCCAGCGAGGTTAGCGCGAATCGGGTACCCGGTGCACGAAGGGGTCGGGCTCCATACCGAAACAGCATTGGATTCCGTTGTCTGGCAGGTGCCACCTTGCCTCGCCATGGGGATTCCACTGCTGAAAGGGAATGAGGTCGAACGCTTGCGGCTGGCCGGGCAGGCGGCCGCGGGGACTCTGGCGTATGTCGCGGCGCGGCTGGCGCCCGGGGTCTCGACGGCGGACATCGACGCGTGGGTGAGAGAGGACACCGCGCGGCGCGGAGGCACGCCGAGCCAACTGGGCTACCACGGCTTTCCCGCGGCGGTCTGCACCAGCCGCAACCACGTGGTCTGTCATGGCATCCCCCGCGCAGATGAGAGGCTCGCGCCGGGGGACATCGTCAACGTGGATGTGACCACGTGCCTGAACGGGTATCACGGGGACACCTCGGCCACGTTCCTCATCGGCGAGGTGTCCGCGGAAGCACGGCACGTGGTGGAGGTGGCGCGCCGGTGCCGGGAGGCGGGCATCTCGGTGGTGCGTCACGGCGCGAAGCTGGGAGACATCGGCGCGGCCATCGAGGAGCTGGCGCGCAAGGAGGGATGCAGCGTGGTGCGGGAGTTTGGAGGGCACGGCATCGGCCACGCCATGCACCTGCCGCCCCATGTGTCGCATGTGGGGAAGCGCGGCACGGGCATCACGCTGCGCTCGGGAATGGTCCTCACCATCGAGCCCATGGTGAACCTCGGGCGCCCGGACATCCGGGTCCTGCCGGACAAGTGGACGGTGGTGACGGAGGACGGAAGTCTCTCCGCCCAGTTCGAGCACACCGTCCTGGTGACGCGCGAGGGCTGCGAGGTGCTCACCCCGCTGAGCCCGGTGCCCACCGCGTAGAGCCTCAAGGGGCCTGGAGGAGTTTCTCCAGCCAGACGAGGTCATCGTCGATGCCGGCTGGATAGGGCTCGACCGCCACGACCCGATAGCCGAGCCGTTCGTAGAAGGCCACATTGCCGGGCAGCCGCCGGCGGGCACCGGCACGCAGGCGGATGAACCCGAGTGGGTGGGCATGGGCCTCGAGCGCGTGCACCAACTTGCGGCCCAGACCCAGGGCCTGATGGCTGGGGTGCACGGCGATCCGCTTCAGCTCTCCGTGCGGGGCCACACCTTCGATGCGTCCGGCCGCCACCAACACACCCTCGACGTGCACCACCACCGCCTGAACGGGGGCTCGCTCCAGCCGCTGACGCAGGTACGCTTCGCTCTCTCCGAGCGCGGAGGGCCGGGACGGCAGACGCGCCACCAGGGGCTCATAGGCCGCCTGTTGCAGCGCCCACAGGGCGGCGGCATCGCCGGGGTGGGCTTCACGAATGACGACGGACGCGGTCATCGGGGGCCCGTCGCGCCGGAGCGAACCCTGGCCATCCAGGCCTCGACCCTGTGCTCGAGGATGTCCAGGGGGAGCGAGCCGTCGAGCAGCACCACATCGTGGAATTCGCGGACACTGAAGTGCGAGCCCAGCTCACGCTCGGCACGCGCGCGCAGCTCCCGGATCTTGAGCTGCCCCACCTTGTAGGCCAGGGCCTGACCCGGCCAGGAGATGTAACGGTCCACCTCGTTGACGACATCCAGCTCCTGGCGCGGCGAGTTCTCCAGGAAGTAGTCGATGGCCTGCTGCCGGCTCCAGCGCCGCGCGTGCATGCCGGTGTCCACCACCAACCGGACGGCGCGCCACATGTCGTAGGCCAGCTGGCCGAACTTGTCGTACGGGTCGTCGTACAGGCCGAGCTCGTCCCCCAACGTCTCGCAGTACAGGGCCCAGCCCTCACCGTACGCCACGTGGTAGCCGTAGCGCCGGAAGTCGGGGAGGTGGCTCTGCTCGGCGGCGAGCGACGTCTGGAGATGATGACCGGGCACGGCCTCGTGCAACGTGAGGGGGATCATCTCCCAGGTGGGCCGCGTCTCGGGGCGATAGAGGTTCACGAGGTACGTGCCAGCGCGTGAGCCATCGGACGCGGCCGGGTAGTAGAAGCCCGTGGTGACATCCGGGGCCATGGCGTCCGGGGTCGGCTCGACGCCGTAGGGCTGCCGCGGCAGCGTCTTGAACAGCTTCACCAGCAGCGGGTCGATGCGCTTGGAGAGGCTGCGATACCGCAACAGCAGCTCCTCGCCACTCTTGCAGTAGAACCGGGCATCCGAGCGCAGGAACCGGAAGAACTCGTGGAGCGAGCCCTGGAAGCCCGTCTTCACCTTCACCGCTTCCATCTCGGCGCGGATGCGCTGGACCTCGGCCAGCCCGAGCTCGTGGACCTGATCCGGAGACAGGTTCGTCGTCGTGTACTTGCGAGTGAAGAAGCCATACATCTCCAGCCCGTCCGGCAATTGCCAGATGCCCACCTGCTCGGGGGCGGCGGGGATGTACTCGGCCGTGAGGAACTGGTGGAAGCGCTCGAGCGCCGGCAACACGCCCCGCGCGATGGAAGCGCGACCCGCGGCGGACAACCGCTCCTGCTCGGCCGGGGAGATGCTTGAGGGAAAACGCGTGAAGGGGCTGTAGAACCCGCTCTTCACAGGGTCGTCCACGAGCTGTCTCTCGAGCTGTGGCGGGATGCGCTGCAGGACGACCCTGGGATGCATGAGGTGCTCGCGCAGGCCTTCCCGCATGAGCGCCATGACCTGGTCCACGTAGGTGCCGAAACCATCGAGGCGGGCGATCCAATCCTCGTAGTCCTTCATCGTCGCGAAGCGCAGCGTGTCGGCGAGCTGGTAGGCCGTCTGGATGCCCGGAGGCTGCTTGATTCCCTCCGGCAGACCGCCCACCTGGTTCGTTGGCAGCAGGTGCCACTTGAACCGGTGCTCCTCGACCCACGTCTCGTAGTCGCGACGTAACAGGTCGTAGTTGAGCTGGTCCTCGGCCGGGAGCTGCTTGCGATCCAGCTTCTGGAGCTGCGCGAGCACCTGGAGGTTGTGCTGGTGGTCCGCCTCGATGGCGGTGAGGCTCCGGTCGTCCCAGCGCTCATTCCAGCGGCGGTCACCCGACACCGACGCATAGGTCGGGCTGTGCTCCAGCTGGTACAACCACTCGCGTTCGATCAGCGCGTGGAGCGTGGCCGCGGCGGCGTTCTTCTTGTGCGCCTCCGCGGTAAGGGGGAGCGTCGCGATGAGCCCCACGGCGAGTCGCCGGACTGCTTGCAGCATGGACCGTCCTCTCTGAGTCCCGGCCAGCATAGAGCGACGCGGGGGCCCCTGCGACCATCCCCTAGATGAGCTGGAGGATGGCGCGGCCGAAGCCCTCGGGATCGTCCTCACTGAACGCGTGGCCCGAGTCCTTCACGGTGACGACGGGAATCCCAGCGGCCGCCACCCGGCGTGCCGTCTCATGGGTGTCCGAGTCGCTGCGCCCGCCGAGGACGTAGCCCTTGCGCTCGAGGGGCAGGGCGGCGAAGCGCGCCAGCATGTTCGCCCCGTGGTGGACGAGGGACACGGCGCTCCGGTGGAACGCGAGCGGATCCGCCTGCCGGAGGTTCTCCTGATACCAACCCGAGGATGTGCCACGGACCAGGTCGTCCCAGCCTCGGAGAAACGTCTCCACCGGGGTGGCGGCGGCGCGGGCGCTCCCGGTGGCGTCCTCGGGCCGGAGGTTCGGCTCGGCGAGCACGAGCGCGTGCAGCGGGCGGCCATCTCTCAGGAGACGCTCCGCGAGCAGCACGGCCAGCGTGCCGCCCATGCTGTGACCCACCTGGACGATGGGACCCGACTCCGAGCCGAGCAGCTCCGCCAGAAGCTCCGCCTGCGCGCTCAGGTCGTAGCTGAAGTCCGCTGGCCGCTCGCTCTGCCCGAAACCCGCGAGGTCCACCCAGAGGCTCGCGCGCCCCTGGAGCGCCGTGCTGCGCGCGACCGGCGGCCAGTCCCGGTTACCGGCACAACCGAGCCCGTGGAGGTAGACGAGAAGCGGACCCGAGCCCGGCGAGTGGCCGACCATCAGCCGGGGAGACCCATGAGACAGGGACGGAGGAAGCGAGGACACGGCCGGCGAAATACACCAACCTCCTGGCACGTGCTACCCACGCCCCTGGCCCGGAACGGCGCGAGGCTCAGGGAGTCATCCGCTCGCGGAAACGCAGGGACTGGCGGCGCGACATCTCCACCTCCTGCCCGCCCCGCAGCCGGACGATGAGCGTGCCTCCGGGCCCGGGCTCCAGCGCCTCGACGAAGTCCAGGTTGATGAGGTGCTGGCGGCTGGCGCGGAAGAAGCGCGCCGGGTCCAGCCGCTCCTCCAGGTAATTGAGCGAGCGCGCCAGCAGCGGCTGCGCACCGTCCAGGTAGAGCCGCGCGTAGTTGCCCTCGGAGGCCAGGAGCGGCACCTGCGCCAGTTGGACGAGCCAGCAGCGCTCCCCATCGCGGACGAAGGCGCGTTCCAGCGGGGTGCTGGGAGTGGCGGCGGCGGGTCGGGCGAGGCCACGCTGGCGCACGCGCTCCAGGGCCTCGGCGAGACGAGGAGCCTCGATGGGCTTGAGGAGGTAATCGAGCGCGTTCACCTCGAAGGCGCGCACGGCGTGCTCATCGTACGCGGTGGTGAAGACGACATCCGGCGGGGACTCCAGGCGGGCCAGCACATCGAAGCCGGTGCCGCCGGGCATCTGGATGTCGAGCAGCAACAGATCCGGCGCCAGCGCCTCCACGCGCTCGCAGGCCTCATCCACGTGGGTGGCCTCGCCCACCACCTCCACGTCCGGGAAGGCGGTGAGCAGGCGGCGCAACTCGGCGCGGGCCAGACGTTCGTCGTCAACGATGAGTGTTCTCATACGGGCAGGGGAATGTGCACACGCGCGGTGGTCACCGCCGGCTGCGTGCGATCGAGTCGAAGCGAGGCTCCCGCGCCGCACAGCAGGCGCAGACGCTCGCTCGCGTTGCGCAGACCCACGCCGTTGACCTCCGCATCCGACGCCGTCGCGGCTCCAGCATGGGTATTGGCCACCTCCAGGTGGAGGGCGCGGTCGAGCACGCGGGCTCGGACGGATACCTCACCGCCCGAGGGAGCCTGGGACACACCGTGCTTGATGGCATTCTCCACCAACGTCTGCACGAGCATGGCGGGCACGGCCACATCGAGCGCCGCGGGCTCCACGTCCATCCGCACCCGCAGACGCTCCTCCAGGCGGATGGCCTCCAGGCCCAGGTAGTCCTGCACCACCTGCAGCTCGCGCTGGAGCGGCACCGTCTCCGGAGTCCGGGCGCCCAGCGAGTAGCGCAACAGTGCCGCGAGCCGCGTCACCACCTCCTGGGCGCGAACGGGGTCCTCGACGATGAGGCCTCGCAAGCCATTGAGGCAGTTGAAGAGGAAGTGCGGCTGGAGCTGGGCCTTGAGGAAGCGCAGCTCCGCGGCCTGGGCCGCTGCCTCCAGCTTCCAGCGCTCCAGCTCCGCTGCCCGAGCCCGCTCCACCGCGTGCACGCCGAAGTAGAGAACGAGCCACACGCCCATCACCAGCACCCACTGGACGCCACTCAGCAGGAAACCTGGCCACGAAGCCTCCGCGAGCGAGTACACGCGGACCACGAACACGCACTCCAGGAAGACGAGCGTGTCCTGCACCAGGCCCAGCAGGAGACTGGTGGCCAGAACGCGCCAGGCGAGCCCCGGCAGGGACAGACGGCTCCACTCCCGCAGAGACAGCCGCCGCCGCGACAGATGCGTGAGGAAGAAGCCCGTCGCCCCGGCCAGGAGCCAGACGAAAGGAGAGAAACCCAGGCGCTGCGTCATCACGACGTTGGCGAGGGCGTGAAGCCCCCAGCCACCGAGTTGGCAGGCGACGTAGAGCCGGGTACGCGGGGTCCGCATGGATTCTCCGAAAGAGGAGACTCCAGCACACCTAGCGGCGGGGCTCCACCTGAGCCACGGACGCCGGCACCGTGGCCAGGAAGGCGTCGGTCTCGCGGAGGAAGCCCGCGGGGTCGTCCCACATGATGAAGTGCCGCGCGGTGTCACTCAGGGTGACGCGCGCACCGGAGAGGCGCGAGTACTGGCCGCGGTACACGGCCTCCACCTGCTCGCGAGCCACCCTGCCCTTCAGCGCCACCCACGAGCCCAGCACCAGCGTGGGCGCGGTGATGCGCGACAATTCCGGGCGCAGATCCGTCGTGGAGAGGTCCGCGTAGGCCCGGATGATGGTCTCCGGATCCGAATCGATGCTCCAGCGCATCGCCACCTGCACGTTCTTCTCATCGGAGATGAACGAGCGCAGCGTCATCAACGTCTGCTGATTGCGCTGTGCGGCCGACTGCATGCGCATCAGGGTCCCCATCTGCTCCACCTGCGGACGGATGCTGTCGGGCGTGGCCGAGGGGTCCATGGCCGCGGGCAGGAAGGGCAGGCTGTCCACGATGACGATGGCGCCCACCAGCTCCGGCGCATCCTCGGCCACGGCGAGCGCGAGCACGCCGCCCAGGCTGTGGCCGACGAGGATGGGCTTCTCCAGGTGCTGCTCGCGGATGTAGTCGGCGAGAGCACGGCGCATCGTGGGCAGGAAGGGCGTGGAGACGGGGGGCTGCCCCGCGAAGCCCGCGAGTGTGAAGACGTGGCAGTCGTACTGGTCGCGGTAGTGCGCGACCGTCTCGTTCCACACCTCGCCGGACGAGGAGAGCCCGGGGATGAGCAACATCGGGCGTCCGTGACCGGTGCGCTCCACGTGGAAGGGGGCGGGCGCAGCGGAGGCGGTGGCCGTGCCAGGAGCAGAGGACGTGGTGGCACAACCGGCGAGCAACGTGAGGGTAAGCAGGGAAACGAGCAGACGCGACATGACGGCTCCCGCGAAGGACCGCTCAGGGCGGTACGTGACGCGGGACAAGGTACGAGTCATCCGGAGCCGAGCCGGGGATTTGTGATGAGTGGTCCTGGGGCAGGATGAGCGGCGCCCCTTCCCTCTCAGCGCATCACGGCTCCTCCGGAGCCTCTCCGTCGTCCTCTGGCCTCGGAGAGGCACACACTCGTCCAGAGCTCCGCGTTCAGGACATGGGTCTCTACTCCGAAAGGATCCTGGGGCATGGGAGCCACCGGAAATCTATGCCGAGGCGGCCGTATGCCGCGGACCTTCGGATGTGCCGCCGTGTCATCTACCTGATGATTTCTCCGGGCCGTAGAGAGCGCGGAGGTCGTCGGAGAGAGCGCGCAGCCGGGCACGAAGCGCTTCGGGTTCGAGCACTTCGACGGTACGGCCGAGCATGCAGAGTTGCGAGAGGGCAATGGACTCGCGCTCGAAGTCGAGGGTGACCGTCTTCGTCCCATCGCGAGCCTGACGGGCCTGGGCGAGGCGCGCATGATCGGCCGGAGGCCTGATGTGCCGCAGCGCCTCCTCTCCTTCGGGTGTAACCCGGAGCTCGACCTCATATTGGGCGCGGCGTTCGGCGAATCGCGAGCACCACTCCTTCCAGAACGCCTCCAGATCGAAGCGCGCGGGCCGCTCGAACTTCTCGTCGAGCAGGCGCGCCCCTTCGACGCGAGAGCCTCGAAAGACACTCGGCCCGCGCTCGGTGCCCGCGACGAGGTACCAGCGGTCCGCCTTGATGACGAGCCCGTACGGCTCCACGACGCGGCGGGTGCGGTGTCCGTCGAAGTCGCGGTACGAGAGCCGGACGCGGTGGTCCTGCCAGACGGCATCACGCAGCACGGCGAGGTGCGGGACCCGCTCGCGCTCTCCGAACCAGGAGGACGGGTCCACATGGAGCCGCTGGCGTGCATACTCGATGACGGACTGCTGGAGGGCCGGAAGCGAGGCCGCGAGCTTCACGAGCCCACTGCGCAAGGGAGCCGACAAGCCGAGGTCCTCGAGCGCGACAGGTGCACCGACCGCGGCGAGCGCGTGGACCTCCGCCCGGGTGAGCCCGGTCAGCTGCGTGCGCCACCCCTCGACGAGTGCCACTCCGCCTGACGGACCGCGCGTCGTGTACACGGGCACGCCGGCGGCCGAGAGCGCATCGAGGTCGCGGTAGATGGTGCGCTCCGAGACCTGCAGGCGCCGCGCGAGCTCGCCGGCGGTCGAGTGCTGTCGGGTTTGCAGGAGCATGAGCAGGCTGACGAGTCGATCCGCACGCATGTTGTGACCTCTACCCGAAACACTAAGCGCCGAATCCTGACAAGAGGTGTCAGGAATGCTCGGATACATCGCTCGAACAACGACTGGCGCGGGGTGCGCATCACACACGGTCGTAGAGGAGAGCCATGAAGCCACTCGAAGGACGGATTGCCCTCGTCGCGGGAGCCACGCGGGGAGCCGGGCGCGGTATCGCGATGATGCTCGGAGAGGCGGGAGCCACGGTGTACTGCACGGGGCGCAGCGTGCGGGGACGGCCCGCCACCGGCACGCGTCCGGAGACCATCGAGGAGACGGCGGAGCTCGTCGACGCGAAGGGCGGCCGGGGCATCGCGGTACGGGTCGACCATACCGTCGAGTCCGAGGTCGTGGAGCTGTTCGCCCGCCTCGAGCGCGAGCAGGGCAGGCTCGACGTGCTCGTGAACGACGTCTGGGGCGGCGACGAGCTCATGGAGTTCAGCCAGCCCTTCTGGAAGCTCTCCCCCGAGAAGGGCCGTCTCATGCTCGACCGCGGCATCTACTCGCACGTCCTCACGAGCCGCTACGCGGTGCCCCTCATGCTCGAGCACGACCGGGGGCTGATCGTCGAGATCACCGATGGCGACACCTTCGGCTATCGCGGCAACCTCTTCTATGACCTCGTCAAGCTCTCGGTCATCCGCCTGGCGTTCGCCATGTCCTGGGAGCTTCGGCGTCACGCGATCACGGCGCTCGCCCTGACACCGGGATTCCTCCGCTCCGAGACCATGCTTGAGAACTTCGGGGTCACGGAGGCGAACTGGCGGGACGGAGCGGCGAAGGATCCCCACTTCATCGCCTCGGAGACACCGTGCTACGTGGGCCGGGCCGTCGCGGCGCTGGCGGCCGATCCGAACGTCTCGGCGAAGTCCGGACGCGTCTTCAGCTCCTGGCAGCTCGCGAAGGAGTACGGCTTCAAGGATATCGACGGACGGCAGCCGGATTGGGGCGAGTACTTCCAGAAGGCCTTCGGGCGGCCCTACACCGTGGCGGACGAGGCGGCGTATGCGTCCTGGTCCAACGGCCCGCTCGAGCTCGCCTACCCCGAGTGGCCCAAGGAGTGAGGGGACCCCAGCCAGGCGGTCCCCTCCCGCCGTCAGCGGGGAGCGGCTACTTCAGATCCTTCGCCAGCTCCTCGTACAGGTGGATGGCGCTGCGCACTGCCTTCTCGTAATCGCCCAGGTGCAGGCTCTCGTTCTCCGAGTGCGCATTGGTGTACGGGTCCTCCACGCCGATGAGCAGCGCGGGCACTCCTCCCAGTTCCTTGGCGAACGGCTCCACGAACGGAATTGACGCGCCGCATCCGATGGCCACCGGCTCCGTGCCATAGCCCTTGCGCAGCGCGCGGAACGCCGCCTGGAAGGCCGGATGCGAGATGTCCGTGAACCACGGGCCCGCGGGCGGGTCCTGCTTGATGTGCAGCTCCAACCCCCAGGGCACCACCTTCTTCAGGTGCTCCACCAACCGCCGCTGTACGTCCTGCGCGTCCATGTCCGGCACGACGCGGATGCCCACGCGAGCCCACGCCGCGTCGCAGATGATGTTGCGCGCGTCCTTGCGGCTGCTGGCCTGGATGGCGTTGATGGCCAGCGCCGGCTGCCGCCAGTTCATCTCCCACGGGTGGCGCCCGCCCAGCATCTGCGCCCCCGGCACCATGCCCACCTGCTTCTTGAAGTACTCCGCGTCTCCCGGCAGGGACTGGATGCTCTTGCGCTCGGCCTCGGAGAGCGGACGCACCTTGTCGTAGATGCCCTCGATGGCGATGCTCCCGTCCGGCTTCGTCAGCGTGGCCAGCATCCGGCACAGCGCCATCACCGGGTCCGGCACCGGCCCGCCCCACATGCCCGAGTGCACCGCCTGCTTGAGCGCGCGCACCTCCACGTCCACCGTGACGAGCCCGCGCAGCGCGGTGGTGATGGACGGCAGCCCCGTGTCGAAGTTCGTCGTGTCCGTCAGCACGATGGCGTCCGCCTTCAAGAGCGCCTTGTGCTTCTGCAGGAATGTCTCGAGGTGCTCACTGCCCACCTCTTCCTCGCCCTCGATGATGACCTTCACGTTCAGCGGCAGCCCGCCTCCGCCCTTCAGCCACGCGTCCACCGCGGACGTGTGCACCACGATGCCCGCCTTGTCGTCCGCTGAACCCCGGCCATACAGGCGTCCGTCTCGCACCTGCGGCTCGAACGGCGGGCTCTTCCACGCCGCCTCGTCTCCCGCTGGCTGTACGTCATGGTGGGCATACAGCAGCAGTGTGGGCTTGCCCGGAGCCTTCAAGAGCTCGCCGTACACGTACGGATGCGCACCTGGAATCTCCAAGAGCTGCACATTTTCGAAACCACGCGACTTCAACAGTCTCGCTGTGGCTTCTGCGCTCGCGCGCACCTGCGCGGGATCGAACCCATCGAAGGAGACGCTGGGGATGCGCACCAGCTGCTTCAAATCTTCGAGGTAGCTGTTCTTTTGCGACTCGAAATGGGCAAGGGCTTTCTCGGTGGACATGCACCTCCACTTACTCCAAAAGCAGGCGACACCGTGCTGCGCTCGTCGACTTCCAGTCCTTCACCTTTCACCCAGCGTTCATCGCTGCACGGCCTTCCCCGGTGCGCGCGCATTCGAGTGCCATCCGGCCTATCATTCCTCGGCATGTCCACTCCGACGCTTCTGTTGGTCGATGACGATCGCTTCGTGCGTACCCTCTTGAGGGACGCCATCCACGAGAGTGGCCTCGAGGTGAGACTCCTCGAGGCATCGGACGGGCAGGAAGGACTGGAGGTTGCCGCACGCGAGCGCCCCGCGGTGATGTTGTTGGACCTCTTCATGCCCCGCCGCAGCGGACTGGAAGTGCTGGCGGCCATGAAGGACTCCTCGCCGGACACGCGCGTGCTCATCATCAGCAGCATGGATGCCGAGCCCGTGGTGGAGCAGGCGATGTCCGCTGGAGCGGTGGGCTTCGTGGGCAAGCCCTTCCATCCCCTGGAGATCGCCCTCGCCGTCCGGCAGGCGCTGGCCCACTGATTCCACACGAGGAGAGCGCGTGTCGAACTATTGGATTGGAGATTCCATCGGTCGCGTGCTGGGGCCCCTGACGCTCCAGTCACTGCGCGATCTGATCGGCTCGGGGCGGCTCAAGGCCGTGACCCGCGCCTCGCGCGACGGCTCCACCTGGGAGCCCATCGAGCACTTCAACGAGGTGAAGGATCTGCTGAGCGCGGCCGGGGCTGATCCGGCCACCTCCGGGCTGCAACAGGCCGAGCGCCTGCGCCAGCAGCTGCGCCAGATGGAGGGCCTGCCGGCCCATCAGCTCTTCGGCGTGAAGCCGGACGCCCCGCTGGAGGAGCTGCGCGGCGCCTTCTTCCGGCTGGCCAAGCGCTTCTCTCCCGAGCACCAGGGGCCCGACACCCACCCCGAGCTGCGCAAGGTCAGCGCCGAGGTCTTCGAGCTGCTCGCGCGCCGCATGCGTGAGCTGGAAGCCCAATCCACCCCGTCCCAGGGCGTCCGGGCGGCGGCCCCCCATGCGGCCCGTGGCGGGCAGCAGGCTCCGGCCTATCGCTACTCGGCCGAGGAGTTCGTCGGCCTGCAGATGCGCAACGACCGGCTCCAGATAGAAATCAAGGTGAATGCGCGCAACGCGGGCATCTTCACCGACCACCGCATCATCAACCTCCAGGCCGGCGGCCTCTTCATCCCCACGGACAAGCCGATCCGGCTGGGGACGCGGGTGGACCTGGTGCTCAACTTCGAGCAGCAGCAGCGGCAGATCAAACTGCGCAGCTCCGTCATCTGGGAGTACACGCTGGATGACGGCAAGCAGCCGCGTGGTTACGGGCTAGGCTTGGCGGACCTGCGTGCGGAAGAGCGGACCTTCGTCGATGAGTTCCTGCGCGCCAACCGCGTCGTGGCGCCTACATCCTCCCGCTGAGGAGCACGACAGACAGGCAGAACCAGACGGCTGCCACCACCATCACGGCCTTCAGCTCCACTTCGTCCGGATTCGTCACGTTCCCGAAGTACATGTGCAATCCCCCATTCATGCCCTACGCTCCTGTCTACGGAGCACGGCAGGGGTGATTGCACCGTGCATTTCCGGGTGACGGAGGGAGGAGAAAGAAGTGTCCGACACGGCGGAGTACCGGCCGCTCGATGGCCTGCCGGCACCGACGCTGGTGACCCGCGGAGAGCAGGTCATCCACGCCAACCCGGCGCTGCTGGCGCTGCTGGGCGTTGGCATGGAGGAGATACGCGACGCCAGGCCCCTGGAGCTGCTGGCCCGCTTCTCCCCCGCGGATCGTTCGTGGCTGGAGCCGATGCACGCGGACTACACGCGCGGGGCGACGGTCCCCGACAAGCTGTGGCTGCGCGTGCACGTGACGGGAGGCCAGGAGCGGACGTACTGCCTGCGCCGGGGCAGCGGGCTGCGGCCCGAGGACACGCTGCTGATGCTGGTCGACGCCGAGGGGGAGGCCAGCATGCGGCGGCTCACCGAGGCGCTCGTGGAGGCCTCGGGCGAGCTGGTGCACTGCCGCGATGAGCAGGCCGTCCTGGAGATGGCCGCCGAGGCCATCCACCGGCAGGGCTTCTTCGTGACGGTGCTGCTGCTGGAGGGGGACGCGCTCGTGCACGGGCCCATGCGGCAGGACCCCGCTCAGGTGGCCACCGGCGAGCAGCTCCCTGGGAAACCTGGCCGTGAAGTCCGCGTCCCCCGCGCCAGCATGCCGCACCTCGAGGAGGTGCTCGCCCGGCGCAAGGCGGTCTTCCACCATGACCTGTTCGGGACGCTCGGGGGGATGCGGCACGACCACTCCATCGTCCGGGCCCTGGATGCGCCCATCTTCGTGGAGGGAGTGCCCTTCGGCTTCCTGTCCATCCAGGGCGAGACGCTGACGCCGACGAGCGCGGCCACGCTGGAGCTGTTCGCGCGGCAGGTGGGAGGGGCCTTGGAGAACGTGCGCCACCACCGGAGCGCCGCCGCGCGGCTGGCCGAGCTGTCGCGGTTGCAGTCGGAGCTGGTGGCGCAGGAGCGGCTGACGGTGCTGGGAGAGGCCGCGGGCGTGGTGGCCCACGAGGTGCGCAACCCCCTGGGCGCCATCCTCAACGCGGTGGCGGTGCTCAAACGGGACAAGCTGGGCACCATCGGCACGAGCGCGGTGGAGATGCTGGAGGAGGAGGCCACGCGGCTGGATGCGATGGTGCGCGACCTGTTGGACGTGGTGCGCCCGTTGGAGCCCCGGCCCCGGCCGCTGCACCCGGGCGAGCTGGCCCGGCGCACCCTGGAGCTCTTCCGCGAGCGGCGCCAGCTCGGCCAGGTGCGGGTGAGCGTGGATGAGGCGCCCGACGTGCCAACGCTCCAGGCGGACGAGACGCTGTTGCAGCTCGCGCTGGAGAACCTGCTGCGCAACGCGGTACAGGCCTCGCCGCCACGAGGTGAGGTGCGGGTGGTGGTGCGCGGTGTGCCGGAGGGCCTGAGCCTCATCGTGGAGGACGAGGGCCCCGGCGTCTCCCCGGCGGATGCCCAGCGCCTCTTCGAGCCCTTCTTCACCACGCGCACCACGGGCACGGGCCTGGGGCTGGCCGTGGTGCGGCGGGTGGTGCTCGCCCACGGGGGCACGGTGTCGGTGGGCCAGCGGCCCGGAGGCGGCGCGCGCTTCGAGCTGCGACTGCCCCTCCAGTGTGAGCCGCGGCCCCTGCCTCCCCTCCGCTAAAGCGCGCTCAGCAAGAGGCGGCAGCGCAGGCCCCCGTTGCGCACCGGGAGACTCCGCCCCTCGGGAAGCCCCAGCGCCCGGATGAGCCCTGGGTCCTCGGGGACGAGCACCGCGGCGCGCCAGCCCGTGAAGGCCCGCCGGAAGGTGGCGCCCAGTGCCCGGTAGAGCCCGGGCAGGTCCTCCGCCTCCCCCACCCGCTTGCCGTAGGGTGGATTCACCACCACCAGCCCGGGCCCGAGCCCCGCCGGCACCGCCAGCGTGCGCACGTCCTGGCGCTCCAGCGTGAGCGTCACCCCGGCCCGCCGCGCGTTGCGCCGTGCCGTCCCCAGCGACCCCGCGTTGATGTCATGGCCTCTCAACACCGAGCGCGGGGCCGGCAGCGCCTCCGCTTCCGCCCGGGCCTTGCGTGCGCCCCAGTCCGCCGCGACGAAACCGGGGAAGCGCTCGAAAGAGAAGGAGCGCTGGAGCCCTGGAGCCCGCCGCTGGGACATCCACGCGCCCTCGATGAGGAAGGTGCCCGAGCCGCACATGGGGTCCACGAGCGGCTCCACCCCGTCGTACCCGGCCAGCACCAGGATGCCCGCGGCGAGCGTCTCGCGCAGCGGGGCCCGGCTCACCTCCTGCCGGTACCCGCGCCGGTGCAATGGCTCCCCGCTGGTGTCCGCGCTCACCGTGCAGGTGTGGCCCTCCACCCGGACCAACAGGGTGAGGCCCTCGGAGACCTCCTCGTCTAGTGGGCCCGCGCGCTCCACCGAGGGCAGCCTCCACGCCTTCGCCGCGGCGGCCAGCACCGCGTCCGGCCCCTTGAAGGGCGCGCGATGCAGGGACACCGAGAGCCTCGGCGCCGTCCGCCCGTCCCACACCTGACCCAGGGGCAGCCCGGCCAACCCCTTCGCGAGCGCCCCGGCCTCCGGCGCGGCGAAGTGCCCCAGCCGCAGCAGCACCCGGCTCGCCGTGCGCAGACGCAGGTTGGCCTCCTGGTGCAGCCCCGGCGCACCCGTGAGCTCCACCCCGCCCTCCACCCGCCGGGGCGAGAAACCAAGCGCCTCCGCCTCGGACTCCAAGGCGGGCTCCAGTCCCGGCAATGCCGAGACGAAGACGTGTTCCCTCTGTTGGACGTTCATCACCTGAAGGGGCATTGTCCGCGACCGACGCCCGGCCGCAACGCATTCCTCGAAGGAACGTCCACCGGGCTGGTAGGGAGGAGGCCATGAGCGCAGCCGTGACGACCGCCCGGAACCGCCCCCGGGAGTACGAGGTGACGGTGACCGATGTCCGCATGGAGACGCATGACACCGCCACGCTCTCCCTGGACTTCGGCCCCGAGCGCCCCGAGTACCGGGCCGGCCAGTTCATCAACCTGGACCCGCATCAATTCCACGCGCTCGGCCGGTTCTCCGCCTACCTCCAGGAGCAGAAGGGCCGCAAGGAGCCCGCACGCTCGTACTCGCTCGCCTCGGCGCCGCACGAGCCCCGGCTGTCCATCACCGTGAAGGATGAGGAGTTCATCCCCGGCTTCACCCGCTACCCGCCCCTGCTCTCGCCCTACCTGGTGCATGGGAACCTCACCGGCACGAAGATGCGCGTGCTGGGCTTCATGGGGCCCTATGTGCTGCCGGAGGACGTGGAGGAGCGCACGGACCACCTCGTCCACGTCATCGCCGGCTCCGGCGCGGTGCCCAACTTCTCCATCATCAAGGACGCCCTGCACCGGGGCCTCAAGCCGCGCCACACCGTCCTCTATTCCAACAAGACGTGGGGCGACGTCCTCTACCGGGAAGCCCTCGAGGCGCTCGAGCGCGCGCACCCGGACAAGCTTCGCGTGGTGCACACCCTCACCCGCGAGACGGACGAGTCCCGCTTCGGCCCCACCGTGCGCAAGGGCCGCGTCAGCGAGGCCCTGCTGGAGGAGCTCATCCCGGATCGCACCACGTGCCTCATCTACGTGTGCGGCCCGGCCATCACCCCATGGGACCGGCGCAAGGCGCTGGAGACGCGCACGCCGGCCACGCCGCGCTTCATGGAGGCGGTGCTCGGCCATCTCCACACGATGGGCATCGAGGACAAGCGCATCAAGCGGGAGTCATACGGGTAGCGGACTTGAAGCCCCGCAGTCTCCCGAAGCGCTTGCGGAGCACCTGCGCCGTCCACATGAAGTCCGCCAGGAGCGGCCAGTGCGCATCGAAGAAGTCCAGCTCCTCCTGCCGGAAGGGCGGCAACACCAGCCATTGCACGACGGACTCGCGCGCGTAGCGCTCGGGCTCCAGCCGCCAACTCGCGAACTCCCGCAGCAGACGCGTCCGGTCACACAGGTAGCCCTCGAACCTCAGCAGCGGCCACCAGTCATCCAGGCGCTGCAGCGCCGCGCCGAAACGCCCCTCCCTGCACAGGAGGGCGGCCTCGGGGAGGATGAGGAAGGTCGCCGTGCCCTCGCAACGGCGGTGGGCCTCCTCGAGCCAGCGCCTGGCGCGCGAAGTGTCTCCCTGCAGGGTCAGGCATAGCGCGAGCTGCCCGGGCAACGCGGCCCACAGAACCCGGCTCGAGCGTGGGAGGGCCCGGCCCATGAGGGGCTCCAGCGTGGCCACGGCCTGTGCGTACTCGCCCCGGTGTAGCTGGCAGAGACCCACCCGCGCGAGCGCCTCCGTCCGACGGCCGCCGAACGACCAACGCGCCGCCGTCTGGAAGTTCCGCTGCGCCTCCTGGAGGAAGCCCATCTCCCAGCAGTTGGAACCCCGGCGGTAGTGAAGGGAGCCGCGGCGCACGAGCCGAACCACCAGCGAGCCGGCGGCGACGCACACGAGCATCAGCAGAAGGGGGAGTGACGAGAGGAGGCCGAGGAGGAAGAACTCCGGACGCACGGAAGCAGGCAACTGCCAGTTCATGGGGGGATTCCAGGTGGACGGGAGAGGTCTGGTCCCCTACACTACCGCGCCGGTCACTCCGATGCGAGACCTTCAGCCCGCGATGCAGTACCAGGAGTCCAGGGGATGGTGCCGCCCGCATGTGAGCCCTGGCCCGCAGGCATCGGGAGCCTGTGGCTCGCAGGGCTTGCGGCACTCGTACTCATGGCAGACGTACCCGTCGGGGCAGGAGAAATCATTGTCGCAGATGCGCCTGCACTCCGTCCGGAGCTCCGAGGGACGCTGCGGAGATTCGAGCACCCTGCAGGCATGTCTATCGGGACATGGATTCTTCCGGCAGTCATCGCCAACGACCCGGGCGCAGATGGATGCGCCTCTTCCGCGCGGAAGACACTGGAGCCCCTCGGGACAGGGGCGGCCTTCGCACGTGGGCAGACACGAAGGAGGGCCCTCTCTGCCTTCGGAGCAGAAAAAGCCAGCCGGACACGTTGACGAATCATCCAGCCGGCATGGGCGTCCGCATCGCCTCTGGCAGAGCAGCCCCCGTTCACAACCGTCCTCCCGGACGGCGGGAAGCACACGGCACCTCTCTCCTTCCTTTCTCACTCCAGTCAATGAGCAGATGCGAACCACGGCCTTTCCGCTGTCGGTCTTGACGGGAACACAGGAAAAGCCCTCGTCACACTGCTCGTCCGTTTCGCATGTGCTGTCCAGGCACATATGAAGCTGCGAGGAACCCTTGATGAGACAACCCAATTGCGGATCACAGTCGGCATCCGTACGGCAGTCCCGCTGGTATGTCAGAAGGGATTGCCGAACCTCGGGGGAAAGCATCGGAATGAACTTTTCGCTCTGCCGCCCCCGTGCATCCGTCCGTAGCATGGCAACAGATACCAGCCAGACGAGTGGAAGCAGGAGAAACACACAGGCCGAAGCAACCAGGAGCATGCGCCGCAGCATGGGTCGTCCCACCAAGGCTCAATCCCTACCATTCCTCATCAGCATCAATCTCACCCCGAAGAGGACATTGCTGAGGACAGTTCCCCGAATGGTCGACTTCGTCGCCACACTTCAACAGCCACTCATCTGAAGTCATGTGGCACGCGCTATGCAACAAGGCTTCCCTGATGATGTTCTTGTGTAGGGTTTTCTGGACGTAACCCTCCTTGCCCCAGGTATGCGGGCAAGCAGTCCCGACGGCGATCAGCAGTACTACGACTGGCAATCGTCTCGTCATCTGGCCTCCGTGAGGAGCACAGCGAGGAAGGGTCGCAGAGTACCGCGCCATCGCATCCGGTTGCACGGCCTCCGCGCCCTGAAACGTCCGGCATCAGAGGAACACCGAACCCGACAGCACGGGCATATCCACGGAACTGCTCCGGTCCACCCGTTGACCTGCTAGGTTCACCTGCCGGAGGAACCTCCCGAGTGAGCCTGCCCCTTCCGCGCCGTGCCCTGTGTCTGTTGCCCCTGATGGGTGCCGCCTCGGCGGCGGCCCAGCCACGCCTTCTCTCCAGCCCCGAGCTGAAGGCGCGCCAGGTGGTGCTCCCCGACAACCCCATCGCGCCAGCACCAACGGTGCGCACTGCCCCCGGCTACGACACCGTGCTGGAGTTCGATGCGTCGATCGACCCGGACTCCGTCTCGGTGGAAGGGCGCGAGGAGCGCTTCGCGCTGGTGGAAGCGACCACCCTGCTGGTGGTGCTGCGACCAACGCTCCCGCTGCCCGAGGACAGGCCCCTGCTGCTGAAGCTGGGCTTCGCGGATGGCCTGCCACCCACCCACGCCACGCTCGCGCTCGTCCCGGCCACCGGGGAGGTGGATGTCCAGGTGCGGGTGATTCGCCGGCCACGCTCGGTGCCGGCGCTGGAGTCCGAACTGGAGGCGGTGCTCGCCCGGTGTGAGGCGGGCAGCTTCGTCAAGCTGGCGCTCTCGGGAGAGCTACAAGATGGCGTGACCTGGGAGCGACTGGAGCTCGTGCGTTCCTGGAGTGAAGTACAGGTTCGCTGGCAGGACGTCTACCGCTCGCGCGCCCACGTCGTGGTGGCCGTGGAGCTCAAACTCCCCCCGGAAGCCAGGCCCTGGACTCCCGGCGAGGCTTGGTTGCGGGATGCGACGGGCCACGTGGTCCGGCGGCTACCCGTGTGGATGGATGGGGCGCGGCTCCAACCGGGTGAGGTCCGCTCCCTCGCAGTGGAGCTGGAGCGGCCCTCGAAGGAAACGGACCAGCGCTGGAGCCTGGAGTTCCGCGAGAGGAACGGCGAGCGCGGCGTGCCCCTCACCCCCTTCAAGCTCTGAGGTGACCCATGCACGAAGAGACATCCTTCCTCCGGCCCGAGGCCCTGCCACCCGGAACGGAGGTAGGCCAATGGCGCGTGGTGGAGAAGCTGGGCGTCGGTGGCTACGGCGCCGTCTACGGGGTGGAGGACGTCCACCACCCCGGAGCCTCGCACCTCCTCGCCCTCAAGCTGGCGCTGCGCCCCGGTGACCTCCGGGCCGAACGCGAGGTGGTGCTGCTGATGGAGAAGGCCGTCCACCCCCACGTGGTGCGCTTCCACGGCTGCGGGCGCTGGCCGGACCCGACAGAGGGCCATACCTACCATGTGATGGACCGGGTGCGCGGCCAACCCCTGGACGTGTGGGCCGAGACGCTCAACCCCTCCTTTCTCCGGTTCGCCGAAGTAGGGGCGAAGCTGGCCCTCACCCTGGGAGAGCTCCACGGCCGGGGCGTGTTCCACCGGGACGTGAAGCCCGACAACATCCTCATCCGGGAAACGGACGGAGAGCCGGTGCTGGTGGACTTTGGCGTGGGGGACTACGTGGGCGCGGCGCCACTCACGTCCACCCCGCTGCCCCCGGGCACCACGCACCTGCGCAGCCCCGAGGCCATGCGCTTCTGGCTGGAACGGGGCCAGCGCTCCGGCAAGCAGTATGCGGTGGGCCCCGCGGATGACCTGTACGCGCTGGGCGCGAGTCTGTGCCGGGCGGTGACTGGGCACTACCCCTTCTCACCCAGGCTGCCGGCGGACGTGCTGGGCGTGATGATCGCCACCTGGCGGGCCCACGCGCCCCAGGACTTCAACCGCCGGATACCGAGGGCGCTGAGCGATGTGCTGGCGCGCATGCTGGCAAAGGAGCCGGGGAAGCACTACCGCGACGGCGCCGAAGTGCACGACGCACTGCTGTCGGCGGCGGCCTTCGGAGGGCGCGCGCAGTGGGAGGCGAGCCTCTTCGAGTGGGAGGAGGTGCTCGCGGCCGGGAAGGGAGAGGCTCCCCGGCGCATCCGCCGGCCCGCCCATCCCACCCGCCCGGTGACGCCTGACGAGCCCAGGGTAAGACTCCTCCCAGCCCACCCCTCTGTGGGGCGCCGGGGCCGCGGGCCACGGGCCGAAGCGCAAGCGCCCTCTCCAGCTCGACGCCAGGCATGGGGTCTGGCAATGCGACGTAGCTCCTGGGCCGTGGTGCTCGGGCTCGGCCTCGTCTTGCCCGGCATCTGGCTCCTGGCCGTTCACTTCTCCGGCTCCCAGCGTGCTCCGGAGTCGGCGCGGGCCGAGCCCTCCCTTCCGGCGGCCCTCCGGTCCAGGGGCGGTGAAGTGGCGCGAGCACCGGAACTCCCCGATGCTGGGTCGGCCGCAGCTCCACTACCTATGGAGTCAACCCCTGCGGCTGCCGCCCCCGCGGAGGCACGAGTCACGAAAGGCCCGCCCATGAAGAAGCCCCAGCAGACAACCCCTGATGCATCCCCCCAGCAGGAGTCCGGCTCCGTGGGCAGGGTCCTCGGAACCACCGCCGCCGTCTGCGTGGGCCTGGCCTGTGCCAGTGCCCAGGTGCGCCCCGCCAACGCGGACTGCCCGGCCGAGACGCGCACCGTGATGGAGGAACTCGGCCTGCGCCCGAAGAATGGCCCCACCATCATCACCGACATCCAGCAGGGTGAACCGGGGCCGACCGAGGACCAGACCCATGCCATCGTCCGCTCCGGCCCCATCATCAGCAAGATGCTCATCGCCTATGGCCAGCTTCCGGAGGGCACCCTGCTGTTCGGCAAGGTGTTCACTGAAAGCACGAACGTCTACGGCCGGTACGACCGGGCCCAGACGCCCGACGGCAAGACGTACCCCGTCTGCTTCACCCTGGGCAATAATGCCGAAGACGGCTTGGAGAAGCTCCCGGGCTCCCAGCCGGGTGCTGCCCACATCTCGCGCGTGGTGCCCATCACCGCCGTCAAGCGCTTCGTCTTCAAGGAGCCGCGCAAGGAGGAAGAGGAGGAATAGGCGGCGCGCGCATCACCCGGACGTGCCGTCCTTCGATGCCGCCGCGGCCTCGAGCGCCGCCGACCGCTCCGCCTGACTCCCGGCCCGCTCTTCTTCGCGGCGGGCCACCCTCCTCCATCCGCTTCAATGCCGCGCCCAGACGCCCTCTCCGGCAGGAAATGGCGACCTCGGGCAGCACCAGGAAGGTGGCCCTCCCACCCGCGCGAGCGCCGACGTCGTCAGTCCGATGTGAAACCTTCAACCCGGAATGCAGTACCAGGGGTCCGCGGGATGGTGATGCCCGCAGGTGAGCCCTGACCCGCAGGTCGAGGGGCTCCGCGGGTCGCAGGGCTTGCGGCACTGGTACACGAGGCAGGGGATTCCTTCCGGGCAATCCGAATCCTTCTTGCACCATTGGATGCATTGCGTCCGCACCTCCCAGGGACGCTGGGGAACCTCGAAGACATCGCAATACAGCCCCTCGGGACATGGATCCTTCCGGCAATCAGGCCCTTCTACCCGGCCGCAAACCGAGACGCCGTCTTCCTCGATTCCCCGTGGAATGCACTGCTGTCCCTCGGGGCAGGAACGGCCCTCGCATGTGGGCAGGCAGGAGGGAAGGCCCTCACGGCCTTCCGAGCAAAAGAAACCTACCGGGCAGCTCGAGGGGTCGTCCACCCGGCATGGCCGACCACACCGCCATTGACAGAGCAGGCCCGGCGAACAAGCGTCCGCGAGACTGTGCGCGGGTACCCAGCACTCCTCCCCCTCCTTGCGATGCCCGATGAGCGAACACGTCCGCACCATGGCTTTACCCACGAAGCTCTTGAGAGCAACACAGGCAAAGCCTTGCGGACAGTCCGAGTCCCGCGTGCACTCGCTATCCGTGCAATAGGCCACCCCTGAATGCCCGGCCATGAAACAACCGAGCAGGGAATCACAGTCCGCATCCGAGCGACAATCCCGCTGATATGTCAGTAGGGACCGACGTACATCCTCAGTCAGTATCGGAAGGACATTTGCATCCTGCGCCTGTGGCACGGTTCGCGATTGCATGGACGTGAGGAACAACCCGGCCATTGGGAGCAGGAGGAGGACGGAAGCCAGGACCCCCACGAGAATGCGCCATCTCATGAGCCGCGCCATCTCAAATCATTGCTTTCCATGGGGTATCCAGGGAGGGCACCCGGGGGGACAATATTTGTGATAGTTCTTCTCACTGCAAAGCTTCTTCCAGTTATCCCCCGTGACTGAACATGATTCCGACTCGGGATTGATCCCCATCAAATCTCTGTGCAACGGGACTTCAACGGCGCTCTGTCTGCCCCACGTATCTCCGCACCCCATGTCCATGAAACCGAATAGCACCAGCACCAGGAGTCGTTTCGACATGGGGTCTCCAGCATCAGCGAGGGCGCCAGCATAGCAGCACGGCCACTGCCCTCCGGCCATTGACCTGCCAGGCCAGGTCGCATCACCCGGACGTGTCGACCTTGGATGCCGACGCGGCCTCAAGCGCCGCCGACCGCTCCGCCTGACTCCCGGCCCGCTCTTCTTCGCGGCGGGCCACCAGGTCCTCCCCGAGCTGCATGAAGTCCGCGAGCACCGGCCAGTGCTCCCGGCAGAACGCCAGCTCCTCCTTCGGGAACGGCGCGAGTGACAACAGCGCCATCGCGACGAGGTCGGCATTGCGCTCGGGGTCTACCCCTCTCTGCGCGTAGGCCCGGAACAGCCGGAGCCGACGGCCCGCGACGCCGTCTTTCACCAAGAGCTGCCAGCAGTCCTCCATCCGCTTCAATGCCGCGCCCAGGCGCCCTTCCCGGCAGAGGATGGCGACCTCGGGCAGCACCAGGTAGGTGACCATTCCACCAAAGCGGGCGCAGGCCTCGTCGAGCCAGCGCTTCGCCCTCAGGGTGTCCCCCTGCATGGCCAGGCACAACGCGAGGAGCCCGCGCAGTACGACCTCGTCCCTCCGCAGCCAACGCGGCAGCCGCTGGTCCATGAGCGGCTCCAACATGGCCACGGCCTCCGCGTAATGGCCCTGATGCATGCGGCAGGCAGCCAGCCCCGCGAGTGCAGCCGTGCGGTGGGTCCCAGACGAAAGTCGAGCCCCGCGCTGGAAGATCTCCTCCGCCCGCTGAAGCCAACCCCCGCGCATCAGGCGGAAGCCAAGACGGTAGTACTGGAACCAGAGACACCGGAGCAGGAACTCCAGCAGCGCGGCGGCGCAGAGCAGTGCTCCCAGAATCGACAAGCAGATGCCACCCAGCGCGAGCAGCTCCGGGCTCTTCAGGGCGGGCAGTGACCACTTCATGATGGGGGCTCCAGGGTGATGGCAGAGGTCATGTGCCCCACCCTACCGCGAACGTCACCCGCAGGTACAAAAGGAAGGCGCCCCTGGCATGGCAGGTGCGGACCCTCGGGTGTCCTCGAAACTCAGGCGGTAGTGGGAGCCGTGCGCGGCGCGGGCTCCACGCCCAGCACCCGCGCCAGCTTGGGCCGCACCCCGAAGGAGCCCAGCAGGGACTCCAGCTTCGCGCGCGCCTGCCGGTTCTCCCGGTGCACCCGCCGGCCCAAAATCAGCTCGTTCTTCAGCGAGTGCTCCCAGCCCGTCAGCTCCGTCACCGTCACCTGGTAGCCGAAGGCCTCCAGCGTCAGCGCGCGGATGACATTGGTGAGGTGGCTGCCAAACTCGCGCCGGTGCCACGCGTGCTGGTAGAGCAGCGCCAGCGTCGGGTCCACCGCCTGCCGGCTCTCCTTGAGCTGCGCGGCCACCTCGGCCTGGCAGCACGGCACCACCGCCACGTGGTCCGCGCCCTTCTGGATGGCCACCGCCAGCGCGTCATCCGTCGCCGTGTCGCACGCGTGCAGCGCGGTGAGCAGGTGGACGCGCTCCGGCCACTGCGCCGTCTCCAGGTGCGCCGTCTGGAACTCCATCCGCCCGAAGCCCAGCCGCCCCGCCCGCTCCTTCGCCCGCTGCGTCAGCTCCGGCCGCCCCTCGACATTCACCAGCGTGCCCGCCTCGGCGTCCTTGAGGAACAGCTCGTACAGGATGAAGCCCAGGTACGCGTTGCCGCTGCCCGCATCCACCACCACGGGCGCGTCGTGGCGCGTCTGGACGTCCTCCATCGCCGGCTTCAACAGGCCCACCAGGTGGTTGACCTGCTTGAGCTTGCGCAGGGCGTCCGCGTTGAGGTTCCCCTCGCGCGTGAGCAGGTGCAGCTCGCGCAGGAGCTCCTTGGACTGGTCCGGCAACAGCTCCCGCCGGACCTGCTGGCCTTTGACTTGCCGCCTCAGACGGACACCACCTCGGAGACCTCGGGGACGAGCTCACGCAGGCGCGACTCGATGCCCATCTTCAAGGTCGCCGTGGACGAGGGGCAGCCCGCGCACGAGCCCTTCATGTGCAGGTAGACGATGCCCTCCTCGAAGCGGTCCAGGGTGATGTCCCCACCGTCCTGCGCCACCGCGGGGCGAATCTCCGCGTCCAGGATCTCCTGGATGCGCGTCTCCACCGTGCCGCTCGCGCCCGCCGCCGCCCGCGCCGCCGCGAGCACCTCCTCGTTCACCGCCGGCAGCCCCGCGCTCAGGTGCTCGTCCAGCGTCGCCATCACCGAGTCATTCAACTCGTCCCACTCGCCCTCGTCCCCCTTGGTGACGGTGACGAAGTTGCTGCCCACCATCACCGCCGTCACGCCCTTGATGTCCATGAGCTTGACGCCCAGCGGCGACTTCTCCTCCGCCGCCTGTTTGCTCGTGAGGTTGACCGCTCCGGACGACACGAGCCGCCGATCCACCACGTACTTCAGCGTGCTGGGGTTAGGGGTCCACTCGAGCTGGATGTTCACCGACATATCGAAATCTCTCCCGTGCCCCCTTCCTCTAAGCCGCCCGGCCGCCCCTGGCAACCAGGAGCTTCCGGGGCTCCTCCCGACAGGGTTGCTTTATCTGACAATCAGATTTTTACCTGACTTTAGCGATTGGCCGTGGAGGCATGATAAGCTGAGAGAACGGTTGGACACCCAACCGTGGGAGATGTCCCATGGAAAGCCCGAGTCTGCAGATGCGGGTCCCCAGTCCGACGGTTCAGCCACGCATCCCCTCGAGTGTGTTCGAGGGACTCTTCGTCCGAGGACTGGATCCGAACAGCGAGCTGCGCCGGGCGCTGGAAGCGGAGGGGTACGATCCAAAGTGTCCCGAGGTCGACTACCCGGTGCAGGTGTGGAAGCGGTGCGTCGCGCTGGCGAGGGACCTGATCTACGGGCAGCTGAGCGACGCGGATGCCTACCGCATCCTCGGCCGCAAGCTGACCGAGGGGTTCGCGAACACGCTGGTGGGCCGGGTGGCCGCGGTGGCGCTGCCGATGATTGGCGCGGCGCGCGTGGTGGAGCGGCTGCCGCGCTACCTGGCGATGATGGGGAGGCCGGACCTGGAGGTGCAGCTGGTGACGGTGGGTGAGCGGGCCCGGCGCGTCATCATCCCGGACGTCCACAACCGCCCGGAGTTCATCGCCGGAGCGCTGGAGGTGGCCCTGGAGCGCGCCCACGTGCAGCCCATCATCAGCGTGGAGGAGCGCTCGCACCTGGGCTTCCGCCTCCTCATCCGCTGGTAACACCATGGCCTTCCCTCCCCGGCTGGCGCACCTGGCCACGCGCTCGGTGGTGGCGGCGAAGCTGACGCCCACCTACGCGCGCGCCCACCACATCGACGAGAACGAGGCCGCCCAGCGTCTCTCCACCGCCCTCCAGGGGCGGCTGCTGACCTCGCTGCTGGAGGAGGCGTGGCTGGCCATGAGGGGCAAGTCCAAGCGGCTCACCGACGAGGGCCTGCTGGAGAAGGTGGCCACCACGTTGAGGGACAGGCCGATGCGTCCCGGACGGGTGGCGGAGCCGACCCCCGCGTGGAGCGCCTTCCTGGTGCTGTTGGACCTGGAGGCCGGGACCGCCAGCGAGGCCGCGCGCCGGGTGATGGAGTCGCCCGAGGGCCGGCAGCGCGCACAGGACGGCCTGGCCGAGGCGGGCCGCTTCCTCGCCGCCGAGCTCACCCGGGGCCGCTAGGCCGCTCCACCCCCCGCGAGCTGGCGAGCCCGGAGCCCGGCCGTTATAGGCTCCGGCCGCTCGACGATGTCCGACCCGCTGCCGCCTACTCTGCGCATCCACTGCGCCATCACCGAGGTTCCCCGGGGAGCCTGGGACGCGCTGCTCGACGACGCGGCCCGGCCCTTCGTGGAGTGGGCCTTCCTCGCGGCGTTGGAGGAGAGCGGCAGCGTGGGCCCCCATGTCGGCTGGCACCCCCGCCACCTCACCCTCTGGAGGGGCTCTCGGCTGGTGGCGGCGGCCCCCGCGTATCTCAAGGACGACAGCCACGGCGAGTTCGTCGCCGACGGCTCCTGGGCCACCGCCGCCGAGCGTCTGGGTGTGCGCTACTACCCGAAGCTGGTGCTGGCCGTGCCCTTCACCCCCGCCACCGGCCGCCGGTTGCTGGTGGCTCCGGGGGAGGACCGGCGGGCCCGGGAGGCGGAGCTCGCCCGCGCCGCCCTGGAGTTCGCCCACTCCGAGGGGCTCTCCAGCGTCCATGTCCTCTTTCCCACCGAGGACGAGGCCTCCACGCTGGAGTCCACCGGTTACGCGGTGCGTCTGGGAGTCCAGTATCAATGGCGCAACACCGGCTACGGCTCCCTCGAGGACTTCCTCGCCCGTTTCCATACCCACCGGCGCAACCAGCTCCGCCGGGAGCTGCGTGCCCCGGCGACCCAGGGCCTCACCCTCCGAACCCTCCGCGGCGAGGCGTTGGCCGGGGTAGACCCGAACGACCTCTACCGCCTCTATGCCTCCACGGTGG
Organism: Vitiosangium sp. GDMCC 1.1324; assembly: GCF_003044305.1. Taxonomy (GTDB): domain Bacteria; phylum Myxococcota; class Myxococcia; order Myxococcales; family Myxococcaceae; genus Archangium. Next base: position 588,004 of record NZ_PZOX01000003.1, read on the forward strand.
ACAAGTACCCGTGGGGGCGGCGCTTCCTCACCCCGGACTTCTTCGCGCGGATGCTGACGGGCTTCCGCCACGCCTGCGAGGTGGTGGAGGCCCGCCGGGACGGCCAGCTCGTGGCCGGCGCCTTCAACCTGGTGGGCCCCCGGGTGCTCTATGGCCGCTACTGGGGCTGTGTGGAGGAGCACCCTTTCCTGCACTTCAACGTGTGCCTCTACCACCCGGTGGCCGAGGCCATCGCCCGAGGCCTGGAGCGCTTCGAGCCCGGCGCGGGCGGGGAGCACAAGCTCACGCGGGGTTTTGAACCGAGCCTCACCTGGAGCGCCCACTTGCTCTTCCACCCGGGGGTCGATCGAGCTGTACGCTCCTTCCTGGAGCACGAGCGGGCGGCCGTACTGGCTGGCCTGCCCCGGTGGCGGGCCGAAACAGGATTCAAGCGGGGGCCGTTGGTGCCCCCTACTGGTTAGAGGGAGACCATGTCCCGAGAGAAGTACGATCCGGATTCCAATGTCGTCACGGAGACGGTGCCGCAGAAGAAGCTCAAGCGGCCTACCCTCTACAAGGTGCTCCTGCACAACGACAACTACACGACTCGGGAGTTCGTGGTGGCCGTCCTGAAGGAGGTCTTCCACAAATCCGAGACGGACGCCGTGCAGATCATGCTGCACGTTCATTACAACGGTATCGGCGTGGCTGGCGTTTATACGTTCGAGGTCGCCGAGACGAAAATCAGGACCGTGGAGGCGGCGGCGCGGGAGAATGGCTTCCCGCTGCGCCTCTCGATGGAACCAGAGGAAGGTTGAGACCGTGGCGGGACCGCTGATTGCCAAGGCATTGCAGGACAGCTTCCGGACCGCGCTGGAAGAGGCGCGCCGGATGCGGCACGAATACCTGACGCTCGAGCACCTGCTGCTCGCGCTCACCAAGGACACCCGCACCCGGGAAGTGCTCAAGGGCTGCGGGGCCAACGTCAAACGCCTGCAGGAACGCCTGGAGGGCTTCCTGGAGGAGACGGTCGAGCGTCTGCCCGAGGGGGTGGAGGCCGAGCCGCAACAGACCATCGGCGTGGAGCGCGTGCTGCACCGCGCCGCCATGCACGCCCTGTCCGCCGAGCAGAAGTACATCGACGGCGGGGACATCCTCGTGGCGCTCTTCCGCGAGGAGGAGAGCCATGCCCTCTACGTGCTGCAGCAGGAGGGCCTCTCCCGGTTGGATCTCCTCAACTTCATCTCGCACGGCATCTCCAAGGATGGCGCCCCCTCCGAGGGCGGTGGCGAGTCCGAGGGCGCGCAGCGTGGCGCCGGCATGCCCGCGGGTGACGACGAGGAGGGTGAGGGAGGCCCGCGCAAGAGCCCCCTGGAGGCCTACACCACCAACCTCAACGAGGAAGCGAAGCTGGGCCGGATCGATCCGCTCATCGGGCGCGAGAAGGAGCTGGAGCGCACCATCCAGGTGCTCTGCCGGCGCCGGAAGAACAACCCGCTCTACGTGGGCGAGACGGGCGTGGGCAAGACGGCCATCGCCGAGGGCCTCGCGCTCCACATCCACGAGGGCAAGGTGCCCGAGGCGCTGAAGAACTCGGTCATCTTCTCGCTGGACATGGGCGCGCTGTTGGCGGGCACCAAGTTCCGCGGCCAGTTCGAGGAGCGCCTCAAGGGCGTGCTCAAGCAGCTCCAGGAGCACCCGGACGCCATCCTCTTCATCGACGAAATCCACACCATCGTCGGTGCGGGGGCCACCAGTGGCGGCTCCATGGACGCCTCCAACCTGCTCAAGCCCGCGCTGGCCAGCGGACGGCTGCGCTGCATCGGCTCGACGACGTACCAGGAGTTCAAGGCGTCCTTCGAGCGCGACCGCGCGCTGTCTCGCCGCTTCCAGAAGATTGAGGTGGGCGAGCCGAGCGTGGAGGACACCATCCTCATCCTCGAGGGCCTCAAGAGCCGCTACGAGGACCACCACGGGGTGAAGTACGTCACGGAGGCCATCCGGGCGGCGGCGGAGCTGAGCGCCAAGCACATCAACGACCGCTTCCTGCCGGACAAGGCCATCGACGTCATCGACGAGACGGGCGCGGCCGAGCGGCTCAAGCCCGAGGGCAAGCGCACCGGACAGGTGACGGTGGCGGACGTGGAGGCCGTCATCTCCAAGATGGCGCGCATTCCGGCCAAGAGCGTGTCCGCCAGCGAAGGCGTGCAGCTCAAGAACCTGGAGCCCGAGCTCAGGAAGGTCATCTTCGGCCAGGACTCGGCCATCAAGTCGGTGGTGGACGCCATCAAGCTGGCGCGCAGCGGCCTGCGCGCGCCGGAGAAGCCCATTGGCAGCTTCCTCTTCTCGGGCCCCACGGGCGTGGGCAAGACGGAGCTGGCCAAGCAGCTCGCCGTGGTGCTGGGCGTGGAGTTCCTGCGCTTCGACATGAGCGAGTACTCGGAGAAGCACACGGTGAGCCGGCTCATCGGCGCGCCTCCGGGCTACGTGGGCTTCGATCAGGGCGGCCTGCTCACCGACGCCATCCGCAAGCACCCCTACGCGGTGCTGGTGCTGGACGAGATCGAGAAGGCCCACCCGGACCTCTTCAACATCCTGCTCCAGGTGATGGACCACGCGACGTTGACGGACAACAACGGCCGCAAGGCGGACTTCCGCAACATCATCCTCATCCTCACCACCAACGCGGGTGCGCGGGAGATGAGCACCAAGTCCATCGGCTTCGGCGACAAGCTGGCCGTGGCGGACGGGACGCGTGCGAAGAAGGCCATCGAAACCACCTTCACGCCCGAGTTCCGCAACCGCCTGGACGGCTGGGTGCTCTTCTCCGGCCTGCCGCCCGAGGTCATCCTCAAGGTGGTGGACAAGGAAGTGGGCCTGCTCCAGAAGATGCTGGACGAGAAGCGCGTGAAGCTGGAGCTGACGCCGGCGGCGCGGGCGTGGCTGGCGGAGAACGGGTACGACCCGGCCTTCGGTGCGCGGCCCATGGCGCGGCTGGTGGACAACACGCTCAAGAAGCCGCTGGCCGAGGCGCTGCTCTTCGGCGAGCTGGCGAACGGCGGTGTGGCGCGCTTCGACGTCGAGGGCGAGGGCGTGAAGCTCAAGGCCCTGCCCACTCCGGAGCCCGCCCCGGCGTAACCCCGGCGGACGCTGGAAACGACAAGGGCCAGGTCGGAGGGTCTCCCCTCCCCTGGCCCTTCGTCTTTCCTACGAGTGGCGGACTACTGCACCCGGTAGGCCTTCACCGCGCTGCTGAGCTGGTCGGCGATGATCTGCAGCGTGGTGGCGGCCTCGCCCGTGGCACCGATGCGGGCGACGGTCTCGTCCATCATCTTGGACAGGTCGCTCACGGCGGTGGTGATCTGATTGATGCCCACGTTCTGCTGACCGACGGCGGCGGCGATCTGCCGCACCGCGGAGGCGTTGTCCTGGATGATGCCGGACAGCTCGCGCAGGTTCTTGCCGTAGGTGCGCACCTGCTCCAGGCCCGCCTCCATGCGCTGCGAGCCGCGCTCGGTGATGCGCACGGCCAGGGCCACCGAGTTGCCGATATCGTCCAGCAGCTCGCGCACGCGGTCCGTGGACTCGATGGACTGGTCGGCCAGGGCGCGGATTTCTCGGGCCACCACACCGAAGCCCTTGCCGTGCTCGCCCGAGCGCACCGCCTCGATGGCGGCGTTGAGCGCCAGCATGTTGGACTGGTCGGCCAGGTCCTTCACCGTCTGGGTGATGCTGCCGATCTGCTGGGTGCGCTCGCCGAGCTCGAGAATCTTCTGGGCGATCTCCTGCACCTGGGTGCGGATGTCGTTGAGACCGGTGAGCGTCTGCTCCAGGGCGGCCTCGCCGGCGCGGCTCAGCTCGTCGGCGCGCTCGGCCACGGAGAGCACCGAGTCGGCCTTCTGGGCGGCCAGGAGACTCGTCTGGCGGATCTCCTGGGCGGTGACCTGCGTCTCCTGGAGCGCGGAGGCCTGGCGGGAGACCGTCTGGGACTGCTCGGCGGCGGAGCTGTTGAGCTGCTCGGTGGAGGCGTTGAGGGCCTCGGCGGCCTGCTGGAGGTTCTGCGTCACCGCGCTCAGCCGTTCCACCATTTGAGCGAAGTAGCGGGCGAGCTGGCCCACCTCTCCGGTGGCCGACACCTGGATGGGACGGGTGAGGTCGCCGGACTCGACGATGTGGGCGGCCACGGAGGTGAGCTCGCGCAGCGGGCCCGCGATGGAGCGGCTGAGCAGCACCACGCCCGCGACACCCGCGGCGACGATGAGCAGGCCCAGCAGCATCATGTTGAGCCACAGCCGGCCCACCTGGGTACCGACGTTGTCGTGCTTCATGCCCACGTGCAGCACGCCGCGCATGCCGCCGGACAGGGGAGCGGCCACGTCGGCGACATCCACCTTCTTGCCGTCGATCGTCGTCTCCACCTGCTCCTGCACCTTCACGCGCTGGCCGTTGGTGAGCTCCCCGGGCTGCAGGCTGTTGGCGCTCAGCAGCGGCTGGGGGAACTCGCCGGCGAAGGTGTGGGCGAGCACGTTGTTGGCGCTGTCCACCACGTAGAGGTAGCCCACGCCGTCGGCGTCACGGAACGTGTCCAGCAGCGGCTGGAGCGAGGTGGCCCCGTCGGCCGAGGCGCGCTCGGCAGCCGCCGTGAAGCCGATGGCAATGGCCTTGCCCTCGCTCATGGTGCTGTCCATGAGGTTGCTTCGCAGCCGCTGGGCGGCGACCGCGGTGAGCAGGATCGCGATGGCGACACTGACGACCGCGGTGATGGTGACGAATTTGGGGCCGAGGCCCATCGATTGATTCGAGGCGTTGGGGCTCACGGAAGCTCCTCAGCGGAGTAGGTCGAGACCGGCATGACGGGCCGGCGCGCAAACGGGCTCAAACAACCCCCTCCGTACCGGGAGGGCGATTGGGCATGGGGCCGCGGCGGCAGCTCATGCGGATGATGTCGGGAATGGCGGACAGGGGCACTCCCCGGTCCGCCGCCTTCAGTTCGATGGCCACCCGGGGCATGCCGAAGACGACCGAGGAGGCCTCGTCCTGGGCGAAGGTGACGCCGCCAGCCTTGCGGATGTCCAGCAGTCCGCGTGCCCCGTCCTCGCCCATGCCGGTGAGGACGCCGCCACCCGCGCGGCTTCCATAGGTGCGAGCCAGCGAGGACAACAGCAGGTCTCCGGAGGGGCACGGTCCGCCGCGCGTGCGCGTCAGCCGCACCACCCCGTTGCCCTCCACCGTCAGGTCGTGCCCGTCCAGTGGGAAGTACACCCGGCCCGGCTCCAGCCTGTCGCCCTCGCGGCCGATGACGACCTTGAGGGACGTCACCTGGGACAGCCAGCGCACCATGCCCGGGGTGAAGCCCTCGGTGATGTGCTGGGCGATGACGATGGGCACGGGGAGATCCGCCGGCAGACGCGACAGCACGTCGGACAGCGCGGGAGGCCCACCCGTGGAAGCCGCCAGGCCGAAGATGTCCACCCGGGCGCCAGTGACGGGCGGCGGAGGAGAAGCGATGCGGATGCGCCGGGAGATGACCGGTACCTCGGCCATCAGACACACCGACTCGGCCAGCTGCCGGCCCCAGCGGCGCAGCTCCTCGCCACTGGTGACGGACGGCTTGCCGATGAGCTCCAGAGCTCCCGCGCTCATCGCCTGGAAGCACACCTCCAGGTTGCGCTGGTCCGCCACGGCGCTCACCACGAGGATGCGCGCCGGAGCCTCGGCCATGATGGCCGCCGGGCCGTCCAGGTCCGGCATCAACAGGTCCATGGTGATGACGTCCGGGCGCAGCAGGCGCGCCAACGTCACCGCCCGGCTCCCGGTATTGGCCCGCCCGACGACTTCGATACGGGGATCATCCGTCAGCAGGGAGCTGACGGCGTCCGCCATGGTGGGCGAGTCATCCACCACCAGAACTCGGATGGGGTCCTTCCCGCCACTCATTCGCGAGCCCCTCTCCGGCTCATCACATCCAGCACCTCGGTCAGCAGACGGCCCGCGGCGCACTCACGCTTGCTGAGGTAGCCATCCGCGCCCGCCGACAGGCCGCGTGCCCGAGCGCCCGCGCTGTCATTGGCGGAGACGAGGATGCACGGGATGTCCTTGGTATCTGGCTGCGCGCGGAGCTTCGCGATGAGCTCGGTGCCGTTCATCTCCTCCATCTCGAGGTCGCAGATGATCACGTCGTACTCCTCCGTCTGCAACCGCTCCAGGGCGCGGGCGCCACTGGCGGCCAGGTGCACGGTGAAACCACCGGCCTCCAGCATGGCGCGGTGCAGAGCGCGCGCGGTGAGCGAGTCGTCCACCACGAGTGCCCGGCGGCTCTGGGGCATGGACAGCGTCTGCGGAGCGGACTCAGTCACCACCCAGCCGGGGCGGAGGATGAGCAGCAGCTCGCCGCGGCTGAGGATGGCCGCGCCCTGGTAGGAGGGCACGTCCCGGACCTCGGCGGGCAGCGGGCGGATGACGAGGTCCCGGTCCCCCACCACCGCGTCCACCGCGAGCGCCAGGCGCTTGCCACCACTCTGGACGACGATGAGCGGCTGGCCCTCGGACGGAGGCGCCGAGGCGCGCAGGCCCAGGCGGGCGCCCAGGTCCGCCACCGGTACCAACTGGCCGTTGTAGTCCAGCTGCGTCTTCAGGCGGCCGATGCGCAGGTTGTCCTTGGTGGCCAGCTGGGTGGACTCCACCGCCAGCATGGGCAGACCCACCTGGGCGTCGATGGCGCGTACCGTGAGCACCGGCGAGCTGCCCAGCTCCATGGGCACGGTGAGGATGAAGCGCGTGCCGGAGCCCTTGGTGCTCACCACCTCGATGCGGCCCTGCATGGACTCGGCCGCGGCGCGCACCGCGTCCAGGCCCACGCCGCGTCCCGAGGTGTCGGTGACGTCCGAGCGGGTGCTGAACCCGGGGCGGAAGATGAGGTCGCGGATCTGCGTCTCGTGCATCCGCGCGCCCTCCTCCGCGGTGATGAGCCCCTTGCGCTCGGCGGACGCTCGCACCGCCACCACGTCGATGCCGCGCCCGTCGTCGCTCAGCTCCATGAAGAGGATGTTGCCCTGCTGCTCCACGCGCAGCGTGAGGGCGCCCTCGTGGTGCTTGCCGGCGCGTTCGCGCTCGTCCGGCATTTCGATGCCGTGGTCCACCGCGTTGCGCAGCAGGTGCACCATGGCGCCCTTGAGCTTATCCAGCAGCCGGCGGTCCAGCGACACCTCGGCGCCCACCACGGAGAGCCGGGCCTGCTTGCCCAGCTGGCGCGACAGGTCGCGCACCATGCGCTGCAGCGGCTCGAGGATGGTGCGCACCGGGCGCGTGGTGATGGACTTGAGGCCCTCCTCCAGGCTGTCGACGATGTCCGAGGCCTCGTGGCCGTCCGAGCGCACGCCAGCCGACACGGACGCCAGCGTCGCGCGGGCGCGGGCCGTGGGCGCCAGCAGTTCGCGCGCCGTCAGCAACTCCACCGCCTTGGAGATGTCACGAAGCCGGTCCTCCAGGCGCATACGGAACTCGCGCAGACGCTCCACCTCGCGCATCAGCGCCGTCACCTGGTGCGCGGCCACGCGCCAACCGGCATCTCCCGAGTCCTCGTCCGCCAGGGACATGGGCGCCTGGGACGGAGCGGGCTGGGAGGCGGCCGCGGAAGGCGCGGGCGCATGGGCATGAGCGGGTGCGGCCGACGCGGAGGAGGCCTCCTCCGGGGGCGGCGCATCCGCCACGAGCTGGGCCAGGGCGGCCGTCGGATCCGGCAGGGCCTCGCCGCGTCCCTCCGCGTGGGCCTGCGCACGGAGCAGGAACAGGTCCAACCCGTGCAGCAGCATGTCCACGATGGACCGCGGCATGGGCTTGATGTCCTTGCGCAGCGGCGCGAGGGCATCTTCCAGCTTGTGCGCGATGGAGCTCAGGTCCTGCAACCCGAGGCTGGCCGCACTGCCCTTGAGGGTGTGCAGGTGGCGCGCCAGGCGCGTGTACACCTTGGCCAACGCCTCGTTGTCGAGCCCCTCCCGCTCCAGCTCCAGCAGGTCCAGGGTGACCTTCTGACAGACTTCCTGCGCCTCGGACGAGAAACCCGCCACGAGGCTCTGCAGCATCGGGTCAACCGGCATTGCGTGCCCCGGCGCCGCGCGCGAAGAGGCGCGGCAGGTCAATGAGGTGGATGACTTGACGAGTGGTCGACAGGAGGACCTCGGTCACCGGGCCCTCGGCGTGGGTGCGCGCCGCCTCGACCGCCGCGGAGGGCAGGCTCAACGGACGCGGGATGGCCTCGCAGTCCAGGGCGCACAGCTCTCCATCGCCGCGGTCCACCACGAGCAGCACCGCGGGGTCCTGCCGCCAACCATGGCCACCCATCAGCGCGGCGAGGCTGAGCGCGGCGAGCACCGAGCCCTGGTAGCGCAGCACGCCGATGACGTGCGGCTGGGACAGGGGCACCGGCGTCACCAGGCGCAGCGGCAGCGCGGCGCGCAGCGACTCCAGGGGAATCGCGTACCGCTCCTCGCCCAGGGGGAACTCGGCCACCATGAGAACGGTCTCGTCGGCGGAGCCGTCGGACCGGCCACGCAGGCGCGTCGCGCGCTCCTCCAGGAGCGTACGGACCTCTTGATCCTGGACCTCCTCAGGGCCGCGGTGGGTGGATGTCATTCAATGGCCCCCAGAGTGAGGAAGGCGTCAGCGGACGCCCTGTAGAAGCGGGCCGGCAGTGGCTCGGGCCCCTCGATGATCTGATCCGGCGGAAGCCGGGCGGCAATGTCGCGCACGGTGTGCATGAGAGCGAAGGCAGCCTCGCGCGCCCCTGCGCGCTCACGCAGCAGGGCGAGCTCCAGCATGCCGGGGAGATAGTCCCGGAACTGTTGCAGCAGCTTCTCCAGGAGGGTGGCCGCGCCGGCCTCGTCACCGCCCTCGATGCGCTGAAGCGCCTCCGTGTGGAGGCCCACGGCTGTCGGAGCGGGAGGAGGCGGTGCGGGAGGTGGAGTCGCCGCGCGCACGGACATCTTGACGGACTCGGGCTCGCGGGCGACGGGCCTGGGCGGAGGCGTCAGCTCCTTGGGCGTCGGGCGGCGGAAGGCCTGCAGCTCCGGAGGCCCCACGCGCACCAGTCCGGCGGGCGGATGGTCCACCTCCACCGTACCCAGCAACAGGTGGCCGCCCGGCACGAGCGCTCGCGCCAGGTGGCCCAGCGCCACCTGCACCGCGTCCGGGGAGAAGTACGTCAGCACGTTGCGGCAGAAGATGACATCGAAGCTGCCGTAACTCTCCGGCAGCGGCTCCAGCAGGTTGCCCTGGGCAAAGCGGGTGACGGAGCGCACCGCGTCGAGGATGCTCACCCGGCTCTCGGCCACCTCTACATAGAGGGGATGCAGCAGCGGCCCGGCCTCGCGGCGGGACCAGTTGCCGTACAGGCCCCGGCGGGCGATCTCCAGGCGGCCCTCGTGCAGGTCGGTGCCGAGCACCTCCACGCGCACGCCCTTGGGCGCCGTGTTCAGCAGACACGCGGCGATGGAGTAGGTCTCCTCGCCCGAGGCGCACCCGGCGCTCCAGCCGCGCAGGGAGAGGCCGCCCCGGCGCAGCGCCGCGGGCACCGCCTCGTTGGCCAGGAAGCGGAACTGCTCCGGGTGGCGGAAGAAGTACGTCTCCCCCACCAGCACGGCGTCCAGCAGTGCGCGCGCCAGCGGCGTGCCGGGGCGCTGCAGCTCCGCCAGTAGCTCCATGGCGGAACGGCCTCGCGCCAACTCCGCGCGCACGACGCGGTCCACGGCCGTGGGCGAGATCGCCGTGTCACGGAAGCCCGTGCACGACGAGACGACCTCACGCGCCCGCGCGAGCACCTGCTGGGACTCCACCCCCGAGCTCATGCGCTCCGCTCCGCCTCCGCTGGCCGCAGCACGCCCACGGCCTCGCGCAGCAGTTCCTGCGTGGCGAAGGCCTTCGGATCGAAGATGGGCACCGAGCGCTCACCGGCCCGGAGCATGCCCATCAGGGTGTCCCGGAGCTGGCCGTGCTCGGAGCCACCCACCCGCTCGCGCCGCTCGATGTCCGAGGACTGGTACTCCTCGGGGTCCTGCACGGCGTCCACGCTCAGCGCCAGCTGCACGCTGTCGATCTCCAGGATGACGAGCTTGCGCTCCTCGACGGTCTCCCGGTGCTCGACCTCCAACCGGCGCGCCAGGTCCAGCACGCAGACCGGCTGGCCCCGCAGCTCGAAGAACTCGGAGATGTACCCCGGGCCCAGCGGCAGCTGACGCGTAGCGGGCTGAAGGATGACCTGACGCACGGCGTCCAGGGGGATGGCGAACTCCAACCCCCCCACCGTGAGCCGCAGCAGGGCCATGGAGCCCTGCCGCGCCCGGCGCCGGGCGTTGTCCAGCGCGTTCTCCACCGCGCTCAGCAGCTCATCGGCCCGGAAGGGCTTGGCCAGGAAGAGCTCCGCGCCCAGGGCCAGACAGGCCTCCGCCCGGCTCGCCTCCGAGGAGATGATGATGACGGGGATGCCAGCGGTGGCGGGGTCCGCCTTGAGCCGCTTGAGCACCTCGTCGCCGTCCATCTCCGGCATGGAGAGGTCCAGGAGGATGGCGGCCGGTTGGACGCGGGCCACCTTCTCGAGCGCCTCCTTGCCATTGCTCGCGGTGTTCAGCGCGTAATGGCCGGAGAGGATCGCTCGCTCGAGCGCGAGGATGGCATCACTGTCATCGACGAGGAGCAGGGACGGGAGGCTCACGGCTCGGCTCTCAGTTCTGGGCCAGGAACTTGCGCACGGTCTCTGTCAGGTCGTGATGAGAGACCGGCTTGTTGATGAAGGCATTGGCACCGGCTTCCACGCCTCGCTGACGCAGGTCTCCGCCGCGCTCACCCGTGAGAAGGATGACCGGGACGTCGCGCACCTGAGCCAGTGGGCTCGCGCGAACCTGCTTCACGAAGGTGATGCCGTCCATGCCAGGCATGTTGATGTCCGCGATGACCAGCTTCACCGGCACAAGCCGGAGTAGCTGCAACGCGCGCGTCGCATCCTCTGCCTCGACGAACCCCATCTTCAGGTTCATGAGGTAGATCTTCAGGATGTTACGTACGGTCGGGCTGTCATCCACGAGGAGGATGTTGGCGCTCAAACCCAGGGCTCCTCCCGGGGCTCGAAGTTCGGGACCCGGGTGAAGGAAACAAAGAGACTGTAGCGTGACCTCGCCATCCAGCAAAAGCCGGGGCGATCAAAACCTGGATGCCAGAGGGACGAGCGGGCTCGTCCCCCCGTGAAGCGATCAGCCAACCGAGGTGGGGGAGCCGGCCTCGCCGCCCCCCTCCTTGTCCTGGTTGGGGTCGACCGGAGGGGCACCGATGGCGTGGTAGCCGCCGTCCACGTGAACCATTTCGCCCGTGGTGGAAGGCAGCCAGTCCGAGAGGAGAGCGCACGCGCTGCGGGCCACCATGTCGTGGCTGGTGCGGGCATCCCACCCCAGGGGGGCCTGGGTCCCCCACCCCTTCTCCAGGGACTTGAAGCCAGGAATGCCCTTGGCCGCAATGGTGGCCAGCGGGCCGGCGGCCAGAGCGTTGACTCGGATACCCTTGGGGCCCAGGTCCCGGGCGAGGTAGCGCACGGTGGCCTCCAGGGCCGCCTTGCACACGCCCATCCAGTCATAGATGGGCCAGGCCACCCGGTTGTCGAAGTCCAGCGTGACGATGGAGCCGCCCTGGGTCATCAGCGGCATTACCGCCACGGCCAGCTCCTTGAGGGAGAAGGTCGAGATGCGGAACGCCGTCTGGGCACTCTCCCAGGGGGTGTTGAGGAAGTTGCCGCCCAGCGCATCCTCGGGGGCGAAGGCGATGGAGTGCAGCACCCCATCCACCCGGCCCCAGCGCTGGCGCAGCGCCTCGGTGAGGGCGGGGAAGTGGGCGGAGTTGGTGACGTCCAGTTCCAGCACCTCGGTGCCCGCCTTGAGGCGCTTCGCGCTGCGCTCCGTGAGCGAGCGCGCCCGGCCAAACCCGGTGAGGAGGATGTCCGCCCCCTGCTCCAGCGCGTGCTCGGCCACGCCGTAGGCGAGCGACTGGGGGGTGAGCACTCCGGTAATGAGGAGCTTCTTGCCCTGCAGCAGCATGCACAGGCCTTTCTGGCTAAAGAGATTGGGAAGACCCGGGGGTTTATCACTCCCGGAGGCCCGGGTAAGCCAGGAACACGCCCGAGCCCCACGTCCCGCTCGGGGCCGGACGGCGGATGAAGTTGCGCTCACGTGGCGCATGAATCCTGCTGCTCACCCTGACCAAAAGGGCTGCGAAGCGGGGCGCGCTTGATCAACAAATTGTGCCGAAAACCCCCCAATGGGGCGGCCTTCCCAGTAAAAGACAGCACGCCATGGCGAATTTCCAGGACTCGTACCTCTCCGGCGGAAACATCGACTTCATCGAGGGGCTCTACGCTCGCTATCTCGAGGATCCGTCCAGTGTGGACCCGAGCTGGCGCGAGTTGTTCGAGCGGAACGACGGCGCCGGCCGTCCCATCTTCAACCGTACCCTCATCGAGCCGCCTGCCCCCGTAGTGCCGGGCAAGGAGGCCAAGGAGGGCAAGGGCACCAAGACCGCCGCCGCAGTGGCGCTGGCCCCCCAGACGGCCCCCACGGTCGCCTTCGAGCAGGACATGAAGCTGCAGGCCCGGGTGGACCAGACCATCTCGGCCTTCCGCCTGCGCGGCCACCTGCGCGCGAAGCTGGATCCGCTCGGCCGCCCCCGCACGGCCCTGGACCACGTGGCCGACGTGGGCATGGTGGATGAGAAGCACTTCTCCGCCACCGAGCTGGAGCAGTTGGTGGAGAGCTCCAACGTCTTCCCCGAGGCCCGGGTGAAGCTCAAGGACCTGCTCGGCCGGCTGCGCCGCACGTACACCGGCTCCATCGGCGTCGAGTTCATGCAGATGCTCGACAGCGAGCGGCGGCGCTGGCTGATGCGGCGCATGGAGTACGCCGAGAACCGCACGGAGCTCTCCGCGGACGAGCAGCGCCACATCCTCACCAAGCTGTCCTACGCCGAGGGCTTCGAGAACTTCCTGCACACCAAGTTCATCGGCGCCAAGCGCTTCGCGCTCGATGGCGGCGAGGCCCTGGTGCCCATGCTGGACGCCATGCTCGAGGTGGGCTCGGGCATGGGGCTCAAGGAGGTCGTCATCGGCATGGCCCACCGCGGCCGCCTCAACGTGCTGACGAACATCCTGGGCAAGAAGCCGGATCAGATCTTCAGCGAGTTCGAGGGCCCGCAGGATCCCAAGCAGCACATGGGCCGCGGCGACGTGAAGTACCACATGGGCTTCAGCTCGGACCACGCCACGCGCTCCGGGCAGAGCGTCCACCTGTCGCTGGCCTTCAACCCCAGCCACCTGGAGGCGGTGGACCCGGTCGTCGAGGGCCGCGTGCGCGCCAAGCAGGATCGCAGCGGGGACACCGAGCGCACCAAGGTGATGCCGCTGCTCATCCACGGTGACGCGGCCTTCATCGGCCAGGGCGTCATCTCCGAGACGCTCAACCTGGCGGGGCTCGAGGGCTACAAGACGGGCGGCACCCTGCACATCGTCATCAACAACCAGGTGGGCTTCACCACCGACCCGCAGGACTCGCGCAGCTCCATCTACTCCACGGCGCTCGCGCAGATGCTGGACGTGCCCGTCTTCCACGTGAACGGGGATGACCCCGAGGCCTGCATCCACGTGGCCCGCCTGGTCGCCGAGTACCGGCAGACCTTCAAGAGCGACGTCGTCGTCGACCTGGTGTGCTACCGCCGCTACGGCCACAACGAGGGCGATGACCCCTCGTTCACCCAGCCGGAGATGTACGAGATCATCCGCAAGCACCCCACCGTGCGCACGCTCTACGCGCAGCAGCTGGCGGAGAAGAGCCGCATCCCCGCGGAGGAGTCCGAGGCGCTCAAGCAGCGCTGCCTGCAGGAGTTCGACGCGGCGCTCACCCGCGCCCGCGCGCAGAGCCAGTTCAAGGAGCCGAGCGCCCTGGAAGGCCTGTGGAAGCCCTACAAGGGCGGCCTGCACAAGAGCGCCCCGCAGGCGTCCACGGCCGTGGACAAGGAGACGCTGCGCGGCGCCCTGAAGAAGCTGTCCGAGGTGCCCGAGGGCTTCAACGTCCACCGCGACGTGGAGCGCACGGTGCTCAAGAAGCGCCAGGGCATGCTGCAGACCGAGGAGCTGCAGTGGAGCGAGGGCGAGTCGCTCGCCTACGGCACGCTGCTCTCCGAGGGCTACACCATCCGCCTCAGCGGCCAGGACAGCGAGCGCGGCACCTTCAGCCACCGCCACGCCGTGCTGCACGACGTGAAGACGGGCGACAAGTTCGTGCCGCTGCGACAGTTCCCCACCGGCAGGGCCCGCTTCGACGTCTTCAACAGCCCCCTGTCCGAGATGGGCGTGCTCGGCTTCGAGTACGGCTACAGCCTCGACGTGCCGGATGGCCTCATCCTCTGGGAGGCCCAGTTCGGTGACTTCGCCAACGGCGCTCAAATCATCATCGACCAGTTCATCGCCGCGGCGGAGACCAAGTGGCGGCGGCTCAGCGGCCTCACGCTGCTCCTGCCCCACGGCTACGAGGGCCAGGGCCCCGAGCACTCCAGCGCCCGTCTGGAGCGCTTCCTCAGCCTGAGCGCCGAGGACAACATCCAGGTCACCTACCCCACCACGCCCGCGCAAATCTTCCACCTGCTGCGCCGTCAGGTGCTGCGCCCGCTGCGCAAGCCGCTGGTCATCATGTCGCCCAAGAGCCTGCTGCGCCGCCCCGAGGCGACGAGCAAGCTGGACGAGCTGGCCTCCGGCACCTTCCAGGAGGTCATCCCGGACAAGGTGGACCCGGCCGGCGTCACGCGCCTGCTGCTGTGCTCCGGCAAGGTGTACTACGACCTGGTCAAGGCCCGGGACGAGCGCAAGGACTCCTCCGTCGCCATCGTGCGCGTGGAGCAGCTCTACCCGTTCCCCTTCGACGAGCTGGCAGGCCTCGTCGCGAAGATGCCCAAGCTCGCCGAGCTCTTCTGGGTGCAAGAGGAGCCCCGGAACTCGGGCGCCTGGCACTTCGTCTTCCCCCGCCTGCACGACCTGGCCGCGGCTCGCGGTCAGGGCGGCGCACTGAAGCTGGGCTACATCGGGCGCGCGGAAGCCGCCAGCCCCGCCACCGGCTTCCCCCAGACGCACAACCTGGAGCAGCAGCTCATCGTCGAGGAAGCCATCCTCCGAGGAACCAAGAATGGCCGTTGAACTGAAAGTCCCGCCCCTGGGCGAGTCCATCACTGAAGCCGTCGTCGGGAAGTGGAACAAGAAGAAGGGCGAGTCGGTGTCCGCCGACGAGCCCCTCGTCGTCCTGGAGACCGACAAGGTCACCATCGACGTGCCCGCTCCCGCCGCCGGCGCCCTGAGCACCATCTCCTTCAACGAGGGCGACAAGGTGCGCGTGGGCGACGTGCTGGGCACCATCGAGGCCGGTGCCGCCGGTGCCACCGCCACTGCTCCGCAGACCCCCGCGGCCGCTCCCGCCGCGCCTGCCGCCTCCGCTCCCGCCGCCGCCGCGTCCGACGTCCGCATCACGCCCACCGCCAAGAAGATCGTCGAGGAGAACAAGCTCGACGTGAGCCAGCTCAAGGGCAGCGGCGCCGGCGGACGCATCACCAAGGAGGACGCGCTCGGCCAGCTCAACCGCCCCGCCGAGGCTCCCGCCCAGCGTGCTCCGGCTCCGGCCCCCGCTCCCTCCGGCCCGCGCCCGCGCGCCGACCGCGAGGAGCGCGTGAAGATGACGCCGCTGCGCCGCCGCGTCGCCGAGCGCCTGCTCCAGGCCCAGTCCACCGCCGCCATCCTCACCACCTTCAACGAGGTGGACATGGGCGCGGTGATGGACCTGCGCAAGCAGCACAACGAGAAGTTCCAGGCCCGCCACGGCGTGAAGCTCGGCTTCATGAGCTTCTTCGTCCGCGCCGCCGTCGAGGCCCTCAAGGCCTTCCCCCAGGTCAACGCGGAGATCGACGGCGAGGACGTCATCTTCAAGCGCTACTACGACATCGGCGTGGCGGTGAGCGGCTCGCGCGGCCTCGTGGTGCCCGTCGTGCGTGACGCCGACACCCTGTCGCTCGCCGACCTGGAGAAGAAGATCGGCGACTACGGCGTGCGCGCCCGCAACGACAAGCTCACGCTCGCGGAGCTCCAGGGCGGCACCTTCACCATCTCCAACGGCGGCATCTTCGGCTCGATGCTCTCCACCCCCATCCTCAACCCGCCCCAGACGGGCATCCTGGGGATGCACAACATCGTGGACCGCCCCGTGGCCCGCAACGGCCAGGTCGTCATCCGGCCCATCATGTACCTGGCCCTCTCCTATGATCACCGCCTCATCGACGGGCGCGAGGCCGTTCAGTTCCTCGTGCGCGTCAAGGAGTGCATCGAGGACCCCACTCGGCTGCTGCTGGAAATTTGAAATCAGGACAGACGAGACCAATCAGGAAAAACAGGGCAGCCGACTAGACAGGTGCTCGGCTGCCCGCCTACAACTTCACTTGTCACCCGACGGACGGGGGACGGGAGAACGAGTCGGCCAGCGGCCGGCTCCTGACAAGGAAGCACAATGGCAACCGGTACCGTGAAGTGGTTCAACGATGCGAAGGGCTTCGGATTCATCGTGCAGGACGGGGGTGGCGAGGACGTGTTCTGCCACCACACCGCCATCAACATGGACGGATTCCGGACCCTGGCCGAGGGGCAGAAGGTGGAGTTCGAGCTGGCTCGCGGACCCAAGGGCCTGCAGGCGCAGAACGTGCGCGCCGTCTGATGTCCTGAGCCACTGCGTCACGGTAGTGGCCTGAAGAAAAGGCCCGGCGCCTCGAGAGGAGCCGGGCCTTTCCATTTGCGGGCGAGCGCGCCCGGGACTCCGTCCGCCGCTACTTCGTCAGGTGCCGCTTGAAGTGGTTCATCACCCATTCGTACTGGCGCTGGGTGACGAGCGGATCCGGCACCATGTGCGTGAGGCCGCTGAGGGGCAGCAGCTCATGGTACTTGCCGGCACGGAAGAGCGCGTCGGAGAGCTTGAGCGTGTGGAAGAAGTAGACGTTGTCGTCCGCGGTGCCGTGAATGAGGAGCAGCGGGGAGATGGGCTTGCTCGTGTCGCGGGCGTAGGTGAGCACCGAGCTCTTCTGGTAGGCGTCGGGGTGCTCCTGGGGCAGGCCGAGGTAGCGCTCGGTGTAGTGGGTGTCGTAGTCGAGCCAGTCCACCACGGGGGCCCCGGCCACGGCCGCCTTGAAGACGTCGGGACGCTTGAGAGCAGCGAGCGCGGACATGTAGCCACCGAAGCTCCAGCCTTCGATTCCCACGCGCTGCAGGTCCACCTCGGGCACCACGGCGGCGAGCGCCTGGATGGCGGCGGCCTGGTCCTCGAGCGTCACGCCGGAGAAGTCTCCGCGCACCTCGCGCTGCCACTTCGCGCCGCGCAGCGGGGTGCCCCGGCCATCGAAGCGGGCGATGAGGAAGCCCTGGTCCGCCATCCACTGCGACAGCAGGTGGGCGGCCATGGACTTGTGCACGACGGTGACGGTGGGGCCCGCGTACACCTCGACGATGACGGGCAGCTTCTGGCCGGGCTTCGCGTTGCGCGGGCGCACCAGCGAGGACTGGAACTTCAGCGGGCCCACCTCGCGGTACTCGACGATGGGGGTGAAGCTCGGCTCCACCGCTACCGAGGGCAGCTCTCCCACTCGGGAGCCATCCGCCCGCGCCACGTAGGTGCGCGGCATCGACTTGGGACTCGAGTGGGTGATGACGAGCAGGTTGCCCGACTTGGAGACGGCGCCGCCCTCGGCGGCCTCACCGGTGGTCCCGGGGCGCACCTGCTCCGGGGCTCCACCGTCCTTCGCGCGCCACAGGTAGCTCTCCGTGGGGTTGGGGCCGCCCACGAAGTAGAGCGTGCGGTCCTTCTCCACGTAGCGGGCGAAGTTGCGGAAGCCCGCCTCCGGCTTCACCAGCGAGCGCGCGAGGCTTCCATCCGGGTTGCGCAGCTCCACCTCGGGGCCGCCATTGCGCTCGGTGTACCAGAGGAAGCCACTGCCATCCTCCAGCCACTGCGGGAAGGTCTGCTCCAGCTCGAGCCAGGCGTCGTCCTTCTCACCGAGCAGCTCGCGCGTCTTGCCGCTGACCGCGTCCACCGCGAGCAGCTTCTCCTCCGTCTGCGTGCGGTTCTGCACGAGGAGCGTCAGGGGGCCCTTCTTCTGCCACACCACGGTGGCCAGGTACGGGTACTTCTCCGCGTCCCACTGCACCCAGACCGTCTTGCCGCCCGTGACGGGGGTGATGCCCAGGCGCACCTTCGCGTTGGACTTGCCCGGGCGCGGATAGGAGTAGTCCTCGGCACCGTGCTCGGGGTGCATCACGTCGATGATGGAGAGCTTCTCCACGCCCGAGGTGTCCGACTCGGTGTAGGCGATGGACTTCGCGTCCGGGCTCCACCACCAGCCACTGAAGCGGCTCATCTCCTCCTGGGCGACGAACTCGGCCAGGCCGTGCGTCTTCGCCGCGGTGCCGCCACTGGTGACGCGCGTCTCCTTGTTGGAGGCCAGGTCGATGCGGAACACGTCGTTGTCCCGCACGTAGGCCACCTGCTTGCCGTCGGGCGAGAAGCGCGGATCGATGACGCCCTCGCCCGTCTTCAGCTCGGTCGACTTCCCGCTCGCGCGCTCGACGAGGTAGAGCTTGCCGGAGAGCGGCACCAGGATGCGCTCCCCATCCTCGGAGAGCTGGTACGAGGTGAAGCCCCTGGCGCTCACGCGCATGCGCTCGCGGCGGGCCTTCTCCTCGGGGGAGAGCGTCTCCTCGGCGCCCTTGAGGATGGCCTCGGGAGTGAGCACCTCCTTCGCCTCACCCGTCGCCACGTCGAAGGCGAAGAGGGTCTGGATGGGCGCGCGCGGCTGGCCGCGCAGGAAGAGGACGGTCTTCTCGTCGGGGGTGATCTTCGGATTGACGGGACGTCCGCTCATGAAGCGGCGCGTCTCCGCATAGTCCTTCAGGAAGGCATCTTGCGAGGCGGAGGACATGGGCTTTGCGGGGGGCTGCTGGGCGAGGACGGGAGCGCTCGAGACAAGGAGCGCGGCGGCGAGCAGGATGCGCATGCGTGGCTGGCGCCCGGAGGCCGGGCGTTCCCTCCTTTTGAGGTAGGAAGCGCGCGCAGCCTACACTCCCAGCGGCGCGCGGCCCGCAAAGAGCCTCGCGAGGATGGTTATTCCCAGTGATGGACGATTCCCAGAGACACCTGCGACTGGCGGGAGTCATCCGGCTGACGCTCGGCGGCGGGCGGGGGCCGAAGGACGCGTACGTGTTCGACCCGCACCGGCTGGCGCTTCCCTCGTGGGCGTGCGCGCTGGAGGATGGACCCGCGGCGCTGCTCGTGACACTCGACCGGCACCTGGACCTGGTGGTGCCGGCAGCGCCGGGAGCCGTGCCGGATCGCTCGGCGGGGCTGAGGGCCCTGGACGAGCACGCGCGGTGGGCGCTGGACGTGCGCAACTACGATCACGTGCTCGCGGCGATGGAGGCGGGGCTGGTGGGCGACGCGCTGGTGCTGGCACGGGCCCGGCCCAAGGGGACGTACGCCGGGGACGTGTACGTGGACTCGCGGGGACGCTCGCACCGCCTGGTCGTGGTGCCCACGGTGGACCGGGCGGCCGAGGCATACAACGCGCCCGCGCCAGGCGACACGGTGCGTGAAGTGCTCGAGGCCGCCGAGCGGGTGCTGCTGGATGTGGACCTGGACTGCTTCACCAGCCTGAGCGACGCGGACCCGACGACGGTGCTGCCCTGGCCCCGGAGTGTCATCCGGGAGTACCTGCTGCCACCCGGCTCGGAGACCTTCTGGGAGGCGGTGCTCGACCGGTGCGTCGCGCTGACGCTCGCTCGGGAGCCGCATCACTGCGGAGGGCTCCTGGCCTCCGGCGAGCTCTTCCAAGACGTGGCGGAGGTGCTCTTCCGGGAACTGCTGCGGACCGAGCCCCCCTGACATGGCGGAGAACGGCTCCGGGGGTTTTCCCTTTCCCAGGGTTTTCCTCTATTTGAAGACGCGCCGGGCACACCGCGTTAGCATTCCGGCCGATCGGGAAGCATCCAGGCAGACACCGCGGCTTCTTCCCGCGTTCCCCCACCCGACCCTCTCCCTCTGGGAGAATGGCCACGCCTCATGAACGGCTCGCCCCCGCAGACGGTCATTCCTCCACAGCTCCTCCGCCGAGTCCTGCTCGTCGTGATGGCGTGGCTCGCCCCCACCGCGCCCTTCGCCGTCTCCCTCGTCGGGTTGTCGCTCGGGTTGTCGGTCTGGGACATCCTCTGGAGCCTGCTCTACCTGCTCCCGCCCGTCTTCCTGCTCGCGGGCGTGGGCCTGCCCCTGGTGGGCAACGCCCTGCTGCTCCGCGAAGGCTTCCGCGCGCGCCCCGAGGAGCCACCGCAGGAGCGCCTCGCCCGCCTGCAGATGCTGCCCTGGAAGCTCTCGCTCGTGAGCACCCTGGTGGCCTATCTGGTGGGAGGCGCCCTCTTCTCCCTCCCCCTCGTCATCCGGTTCAACAAGAGCCTCCTGATGATGGGGCTCGGGCTGCTCGTCGCCGCCATGATCGGCCAGGTGCTGTCCCTGCCCGTGGGCATCCAGCTCGAAAAGTTGTTGATGCCCTTCGTGCTCGAGGAGCGCAACCGCCTGCGAGTGCGCGCCAGTGGCAAGGGCCTCTTCTGGCCACGGCAGCGCTGGTACCTGCCCGCGGCGTGTGCCGTCACCCTGACGAGCATCCTGCTCATCTGCGGGCTCGTTTTCGTCCTCCAGACGCTCGAGCTGCGCGACGCCCAGACGCGCGCCCTCCTCGCGGACCCCAGCCTTCCCCAGGACCAGGCCCAGTTGATCGCGGACAGGCTGCGGGCCTACAGCAACACCCTGCTCTCGTGCCTGGGTCCTCCCCTGCTGCTCCTGGGGGCGTTCGTCCTGGTGGTGCCCTCGCTCTCCGCCTGGATGATGGCGCGCCGGCACGTCCGGGCAACCGCGGCGCTCCAGGAGGCCATCGCGGGACTGGCCAACGGCACGCCCATGGCTCCGGCCTGGGCCTCCTCCGATGAGCTGGGGGACCTCGCGGCGGACATGGTCACGGCCCTGGAGCACCTCCAGGAGATTCCCACCCGCCTCCAGGCCTCGGCCAGCCTGCTGCTGTCCGCGAGCACGGCGCTCGGCTCCGCCAGCCACCAGCAGCGCCAGCGCATCACCGAGCAGGCCTCCATGCTCCAGGAGGCCCAGCTCACATCGGAGGAGATCCGCACCACCTCCGACCTGGCGTCCCACAAGGCCGAGAGCGTGCTCAGCGTGGCCGGCCATGCGGAGAAGCTCGGACAGTACGGCGAGGAGTCCATCGAGCGGACCCTCACGGGGCTCAACACCATCGGCGACTTCGTGGACGGCATCCGCGGCAAGGTGATGCGGTTGCAGGAGAGCGCCACGCAGATCGCCAACATCGCCGTCACGGTGAAGGACCTGGCCGACCAGTCGCACCTGCTGGCGCTCAATGCCTCCATCGAGGCCGCACGCGCGGGCGATCAGGGCGCGGGCTTCGCCGTGGTCGCCAGTGAGATCCGCAAGCTGGCCGATCAATCCATCCGGGAGACGGCCCTCATCCGCAAGAGCCTGCTGGACATCGGCACCGCCATCCGGGACGTGGTCTCCATGAGCGAGCAGGGCGCCCGGCAGGTCGAGGGCGGTCTGGAGATGGTGAAGTCCTCGGGCAACAACCTGCGCGAGATGTCGCTCATCATCCAGGAGAACGCGGCGGCGGTGCGGCAGATCACCGTCGCGGTGAACCAGCAGAACACGGGCATCTCGCACATCTTCAACGCCATCGCCCATATCTCGGCGGGCATGGACGAGACGATGAAGCGTCTGGACACGACGCTCCAGGCCACCGAGACGCTCCAGGCCGTCACGCGCGAGGTGACGGAGATCGCCCGCCGCTACCAACTCAACCGCAAGGAGTAGTAGGACGCGGGTGGGGGGACAGACGTGGCGGCCAATCACACGACACTCGAGAGGGAGCGGGAGCCCTCGCTCTACGCGGGACTGCTGGGCCCGGCCTGGATGGGGTTGCCCCCCCTCGTGCGTCGGCTGCACCGCGAGGGACACGCCAGCGGGCGCTTCACCATCCGCCGCGGCCCGGGCGTCCTCTCCGCGTTGATTGGCTGGCTCTGCCGCTTTCCTCCCGATGGCCAGGACGTCCCCACCCGCCTCGTGGTCCGGCGCGAGGGTGCCGGACAATGCTGGGAGCGCACCTTCGGAACGCATGCGCTCGCCACGGCTCAACGGGCCCGGGAGGACGGGAGGCTCGTGGAGCAGCTCGGCCCCGTGGAGTGCGTCTTCCAGCTGTACGCCGAGGACCAGGGTCTCATCTATGAGCAGGTGGGCGCGTGGCTCCGCCTCGGGCCCTGGAGCGTGCCACTGCCCCGCCTGTTCACTCCGCGCATCGAAGCCGAGGCCGTCGAGGTCACCGGGGGAATGCGCGTGCGCGTCCACATTGGTGCGGCCCTGGTGGGCGGACTGCTGACCTACGAAGGTGTCGTCACGCCCGTGGAGGAGGCTCCATGAGCACGGCGCTGTGGCTGCTCGCCGTCCAGGGCGCCCTGGGCGCGTTCGACACGCTCTACTACCACGAGTGGCGTGCCCGGCTGCCCGCGCGCGTCCCGGGCACCCGCCCCGAGCTGCTCCTGCACGCCGCTCGCGACTTCCTCTACGCGCTCCTCTTCGGCACCCTGCCCTGGCTGGCGTGGCGAGGTGCCTGGGCGGCCGTGCTCGCGCTCGTCGTGGCGACGGAGATCATCATCACGCTCGCCGACTTCGTGGTGGAGGACCGGGTCCGCCGGCCGCTCGGAGGCGTCTTCCCCGGAGAGCGGTGCACGCACGCGGTGATGGCCATCCTCTACGGCGCGGTGCTCGCCCACCTCGTCCCCGAGATGCTCGCGTGGTGGCACCAGCCCACGGGCCTGGACGTGGCGCCCGTTCCCCTCCCCGAGCCGCTGCGTCTCGTGCTCGGACTCATGGCGGCGGGCGTGCTCGGTTCGGGGGTGAGGGACCTGTATGCCGCGCTCCAGCTCCCCGGGGGTCGCTGGCCATGGCCCGCGGAGGAGGCCCGGGTGCAATGAGACGGCGAGCCCTGCATCGCGCGGTGTTCTCCCTCGCGGCCCTCTACAACATCCTCTGGGGCCTCTACGCGGCGCTCGAGCCGCAGTGGCTCTTCCGCTTCGCGGGCATGCCGCCCATGAACCAGCCCGCCCTCTTCTCCTGCCTGGGCATGGTCATCGGCGTCTACGGCCTGCTCTACGCGGAGGTGGCGCGGCGGCCCGAGCACGGCTTCGCGCTCGCCGCGGTGGGACTGCTGGGCAAGGTGCTGGGGCCGATCGGGCTCGCGGCCCTCATCCTCCAGGGCGAGTGGCCGGTGGCGACACTGGTGCTCTGCCTCACCAATGACTTCATCTGGTGGGTGCCCTTCACCCTGTACCTGTGGGACGCGTGGCCGTACTACCGCCGCACCTTCACTCCCGCTTGAGACAGCGCTTCCACAGCGCCACCCCACCCCAGCGCCGCTCCAGGCAGAATCCCGCGGCGCGCAAGGTGTCCTCGCCCACCGCCTTCCCGTCCACGAGCGCATGGGAGATCCGCGCATCCGAGAGTTGATCGCGCACCTCCGCCTCGGTGCGCTCGTGCTGCATGAACACCGGCACCTCACGGTGCAGGTAGAAGCGGCCTCCGGTGTTCCACTCGGGCGGGCCGACAATGACGAGCCCGGTGAGCGCCGCATCCCTGCCCGCGAAGACGGTGCCGTCGATGAGGCCCGAGCGCAGGCCCATCGGGAGGAGCACGGTGGCCGCCGCCACGGAGGAGAGCACGTACAGCCCCACGAGGACCCCCAGCACCGTGCGCCGGCCCTCGAGCCGAGAGAGCGCGCTCCAGGCCGGGCCGGCCGCGATGGCCACGAAGAGGGGCAGCAGCGGCACCAGGAAACGCGCCTCCTTGTGCCCCAACGCGCTCACCACCCCGAGGTAGAACGCGAAGGCGCCCACCACCACGTCTCGCCGGGCCAGCCCTCGAGCGAAGTGCCAGACGAGCAGCATGGGCGCCATGCCGGCGAGGATGGGCGCGTACCACCACCAGGGTTGCCGACCAAAATCCGCCGCCGAGGAACCGCTGGCGATGTTGAAGTGGAAGTAGCGCCAGGCGGAGTGCCAGGGCATGCCCCAGGTGAGCCAGTCGAGCACGCCGAGCCCCAGCAGCACCACGCCCACCCCCACCGCGAAGCCCACGAACGAGCGCCAGCGCCGGGCCCACATCAGACTCACGGCGAGGGGCACGCCAAACACCGCCGAGGGGTAGCGGATGACGAACGCCACGCCCAGCAGTACGCCGCTCCACAGCCCCTCGCGAAAGCCGTCTCGGACGCGAGCGCGCTGTACCCACAGGAGCGAGCCCAGCAGAGGCACCGCGCTCAGCACATCCCCCACGGGCCGCGCGGCGTAGATGAGGAACCCACCCCAGGTGGCATGAACACCCGCGGCTAGCAGCGCCGCATCGCGGCCATCCCGCTCCTCCACGAGCCGGAACAGCAGCAGCGTCCCCACGGCCTGCACGCCGGCGCACGCGCACCACAGCACGCCCGCCATCGCCCACGGGTGCTCGAGCCCGACGGCCCGGCACAGCGCGAGGAGCCCACCGAGCACGCCCGGCACCGCCCAGTTGCGCAGCCCCTGCACCCACTCCCAGGCGACCACGCGGTACCCGAAGGCGAGCCCATGCGCCGGCTCCAGGTACTGGAAGACCTCGTCCGGATGCAGCCTCCCACGATTGAGCGCCGCCACCAGCACCGCGAGGAACGCACCCGCCGCGGCGATGCGCGAAGGCCGGGCCAGGACTCTAGAGCGGAGCATCCAGGAACCCGGGCCGCAGCTCCGTCACCTGCCCGCCGCTGAAGGAGAACCGGTCGCCGAAGGGAGGCCGATCCCCGTTGAGGACGTAACCGAAGTCCAGGCGGAACGGGTAGGTGTTGAACTGGGGGAAGAACAGCCGCACGCCCACGCCCACCGTGTGCACGAAGCTGGGACTGACATCGAACGCCGAGCCTGCGTCATAGAAGAGCACGCCGCCCAGGTGCACCGTGTAGAGGATGAGCGGCGGGGTGCGGTACTCCACGTTGAGCAGGGCCATGCGCTTGCCCGTGTAGGCCTCGGCCTTCGTCCCCCGCAGCCCATTGCCTCCTCCGAGCAGCAGCACGCGCTCGTTGAGGTCGTCGATGTCCACGTCCAGCAAGCCCCGCACCACGAAGCGCCCGCCGAGCACCTTCGGAGACACCTGCTGCACCTCCGCGGCCCAGCGGCGGTTGGTCCACGCGCCCTCTTCACCGAGCAGCCGGCGCACCGAACCAGCGGCGGCCACCGAGCTGAGCGCATCGCCCAGGCGCACGCGGTAACGGGCGGTGAGCCCCACCTCGGCGAAGTTCCCGGCACCGGCCAGCAGCGCGGGCGCATAGCGGGCCGTGGCGGTGACGTAATGCCCCACCTGGTAGTCCTCGGAGAGGGCATAGGTACCCACGTCGCGCATCACCTCGTAGCGGGTGTCCCAGAGGCGCACGTAGCCGAGCACATACGTGGCGTCCTCGCTGCGCGGCAGGTGGGTGTCCTGAAACCACGCGCGCTGGGCCTCGTCCAACCCGGAGCTCGCGGGAGCCCCATAGCGCCGGTGGTACGCGCCGAGCCCCGCGCCCGCATCCAGCTTGTAGCGCGAGCCCCACGAGCGCAGGTACAGCGTGCTCCCGCTGAGCTCACGAGCGTCGTAGATATAGGGCACCGTGCCGCCCTCGGGGTAGGGCAGCGCCCACACGTCGGCGCCGCGGAAGATACGCACGGGCTGCACGCGCCACACCGCCTGCGCCTGGAAGCTCCACGGCGTGTCCAGCGAGAAGAAGGGCCGCGTCAGCAGCACGCTCCCCTTGGTGCCCTCGAGCTGGTTGTGCTCGCGCCCGAAGACGAGCGAGGCCGTCTCCTCGAGCGACCAGCGGCTGCCGCCCAGGCGCTTGTCGATATACGTCTGTCCGAGGCTCACCGAGTCGCGGCGCAGCAGGAAGTCCAGCGCCACCTTCTTGTTCAACCCGAGGAAGTTCTGCTCGGTGCCCTGCAGGCGCAGGGACTGCACCAGCGAGCCCACCAGCTGGAAGTCCTGGTTGAGCCGCAGCGACCACAGGTCCTTCGTGACGACCAGCAGCGACACCGCGTCCGGCGAGGAGCCCCGCACCGGCACCACGCGCACCACCGCGAAGATGCCCAGCTTGCGCAGGTTGCGCGCCGTCTCCAGCGCCAGCTTCGCCGAGTAGAGCTGCCCGGGCTCCAGCAGCACCTCGCGCCGGATGACCTCGTCCCGGGTGCGCGCGTGGAAGATGTCGAGGAACATGGGGTACGGGTCGCTCGGCGCGACGACGTCCTCGGAGGCCACGAGCACCGACTCCAGGCGCTTGCCCTCGGGGTCCGGCTCGAGCGTCTGCCCCGCCTGCCCCAGTCCCCACTGCACGAGCGCGTCCTCATAGCCCTCGGCGGGCGTGGAGGGTTCCGCGGCGAGCAGGGACGCGGCGAGCAGGGCGGACCAGGCGAACGACACCCCCCCATCCTGTCATGCCGGGAATACGGTAGTGAACAGCTCCGGTGCCTCCCGGGCTGGAGGGCATTTCCGGACGTGGCCCGAAGCGGGAGACTTCTCCTTTCGAGCGATGGACTCCGTAGCGTCCGGACACAACGTGAAGATTCTCCTGGTAGAGGACAACGAGGACATCCGAGAAGGTCTCACCGACCTGCTGGAGAGCGAGGGCTACTCGGTCTCCAGCACCAGCTCGGCGGAGGAGGGGCTGGCCCTCTTGAGGGCGCAGTCCTTCCACCTCGTCATCACCGACTACATGCTGCCCGGTGAGACGGGCGGGTGGTTGTTGGAGCAGGCCGAGCGGGAGCAGCGGCTGCGCGGCATGGGGGCGATGATGATCACCGCGCACCCGCGCGTGCAGCCGCCAGCGGGCGTACGCCTGATGCAGAAGCCGCTCGACATCGACGACTTCCTGCGCGTGGTGTGCGAGTCAATCCTCCCCGTGCGCGCGAACACCGGGTAGCGGCGCGGCGCGCAGGTCTCCTGGACGGGGAGCGGGCAACTTCTCGCCACGGGCAATCGCCCCCACGATGTGCGCCAGCTGGTCCACTCCATCCGTCAGGGCCGCCGGCCCCGGTTGGAGGATGAGCGAGCTCTTCACCTCGTAGAGCTGGTCGTCCACCACCGCGGCCACCCGCTCCCAGCCCAGCCGGGCGACGATCTTCTCGCGCTTCGCCTTGCGGCCACACCAGCTGGCGATGACGCCCTCGGGGTTCCTCCGGGCCACCTCGGCCGGGTCGAAGATGCGGCCCTTGGCCCCCTGCTGCTGGCGCGACTCGCGGCACACGTCCTCGCCCCCCACCAGCTCCACCAGCTCCGAGCACCAGCGGATGCCGGAGATGAGCGGCTCGTGCCACTCCTCGAAGAAGATGCGGGGACGGCGCGGCAGGCGCTCCGCCGCCTCGGCGTGCCGCGCGAGGTTCGCCTCCAGCTCGTCCGCCAGCTTCTCCGCCGCCTCGGCCCGCCCCACCAGCGCCCCCACCACGCGCACCGTCTGGAGGATCTCCGCGATGGACCGCTGGTTGAAGAGGACCACCGGCACCCCGCGCTTGCACAGCTCCCGGCCCAGGTCCGCCTGCAGGTCCGAGAAGCCCAGCACCAGGTCCGGCTTCAGCTCGAGGATGCGCTCGAAGTTCGCGTCCAGGAAGGAGCTGACGCGCGGCTTCTTGCGGGCCTCGCGCGGCCGCACGGTGAAGCCCGAGACGCCCACCACGAGGTCTCCCGCCCCGATGCGGTACAGCGTCTCCGTCGTCTCCTCCGTCATGCAGACGATGCGCTGGGGGTAGCGCGGCGCGGAGGACAGCAGGGCCTCGAGTCGGTCAGTCATACGCTCAGTGTAAGGCTTCAACGCTCCTGGATCGGCGCGAAGTGTCCGCTCGTGGACTTCCTTCCCACGGGCCTTCCGGACCATGCTTTCCTCTACCCCGAGCAGGGCCCGGATGCGACCGACATGACTCCCGCACGAACGACATCCCGAACCTGGGTACTTCTTCTGCTCCTGGCGGTGGCCGTGAGTGCCTGCGGCCCTCGCACCAAGCAGCAGCGTCAGGACTACGGAGAGCGGCGGACCGACGAGGCCACCCTGCTGCTCAACGAGGCCGAACAGTACCTGCGCGCCCTGGACGCCGACCGCGCCGAGCCTCTGCTGGCGAAAGCGGCGGAGCTGCTCTCCCATCCCGACGTCGAGCTCTCTCCCGAGGCGGAGATGCTCCACTCGCAGCTCGCGGACCTCCAGGCGCGCGTTCCCCGCGCCCGGGAGGAGCGAGTCAAGCAGCAGAAGGACGCCGTGACGGATCGCGAGCGCAAGGAGCGCGAGGCCATCGCGGATCGCGACCGCAAGCAGCTCGAGGCCGCCGTGGAGAAGCAGCGGGACGCGGTCGTGCAGGCGATGTTCGAGGTCAGCGAGGCGGTGGACGCGCTGGAGGGCAAGGGCGCCGGGACCGAGCAGCTGGAGGCGGCCCGGGCGGCGCTCAAACGCACCCGGGGGCACCTGACGACGGGCAAGGAGCTGGAGGCGAAGAGCGCGGACTACGCGGCCTCGGCGCGGAGCACCGAGCGGCGCCTGGAGCAGGCGGAAGCACGGCTCCAGCGCGCGCAGAGAGTCATCGAGTTCATCTCCGGGCCGCTCGGCGACAGCCAGGAAGTGCCCGCGCTGGAGAAGAAGGCGAGGAAGGAGAAGGACCTGGAGGCGCGGCTGTCGCTCTACGCGGACATGCGCGATCGCTACCGCCGCTGCGGAGACGAGGCGCAGAAGCTCCTCGCCGAGAGGCCCGAGCTCGCGAAGAGCCCCCTGCCAGTGAAGGGCCGCCCGATGGCTCTCAAGGCGGTCATCACCAGTTGCAAGAAGAAGGCGGGCCTCCTCCAGCGCTCGGTGGTGAAGCTGGAGAAGGCCAAGGTGAAGCAGGAGAAGCTCCAGGCGAAGAAGGAGCTGGCCCGGGCGAAGCTGGAGAAGCTCAAGGCCGCCAAGCAGGCCGCCCGGGAGAAGGCGCTCGCGCGCAAGCGCCGCTAGGCCTCACGAGGTGTACGCCGCCTCGCCGTGCTGGGTGGAGTCGAGCCCCATGCGCTCCTCCTCCTCGGAGACGCGCAGGCCCAACACCTTGTCCACCAGCTTGAGGATGCCGAGCGTCACCACCGCGGTGTAGGCGCCCACGGCCAGCACAGCCAGCGCCTGCTTGCCGAGCAGCACCGGGTTGCCGTGCAGCAGCCCGTCCGCGCCCGAGGGGTTGAGCGAGGCCTGGGAGAACACCCCCACCAGCAGCGCCCCCAACAGGCCGCCCACCCCGTGCACGCCCCAGGCGTCCAGCGCGTCGTCGTAGTGCAGCTTCTCCTTGAGGAGCACCGCGCCGTAGCACACCACGCCGGCGATGAGCCCGATGGCCAGCGACGCCGCGGGCGACACGTAACCCGCCGCCGGGGTGATGGCCACCAGCCCCGCCACCAACCCGGACACGAAGCCCAGCAGCGTGGGCCGCCTGCGGAGGAACCACTCGGCCGCCGTCCACGACAGCGCCGCCGCTCCCGCCGCCACGTGCGTGGTGACGAAGGCCAGCGCCGCCACCTTCCCCGCCGACAGCGCGCTGCCCGCGTTGAAGCCGAACCAGCCGAACCACAAGAGCCCCGCCCCCATCACCGTCATGGGCAGATCATGCGGGATGAAGCGCTCGCGCCCGTACCCCACGCGCTTGCCCACGTAGAGCGCGCACAAGAGCGCGCTCAACCCCGCCGTCCAGTGCACTACCGTGCCTCCCGCGAAGTCGAGCACGCCCAGCTTCAAGAGCCACCCGCCCTCGGCCCACGTCCAGTGCGCCACCGGGTCGTACACCAGCGTGCTCCACAGCAGGATGAAGAGCACGTACGCGCTGAACTTCATCCGCTCCACGAACGCCCCCGAGATGAGCGCCGGGGTGATGATGGCGAACTTGAGCTGGAAGGCCATGAAGACCAGATGCGGGATGCTCCCCTTGGCCTCCAACGCCACCTTCTCCAGGAGCAGGTAGTCCCCACCGCCGATGAGCCCTCCGTGCGACTTGCCGAAGGCCAGCGAGTAGCCGAACAGCACCCACTGCACCGTCACCAGTGCCAGCGCGAAGAACGAGTACATGAACGTGGCCAGCACGTTCTTGCGCCGCACCATGCCGCCGTAGAAGAGCGCCAGGCCCGGCGTCATCAGCAGCACCAGCGCCGAGGCCACCAGCATCCACGCCGTGTCTCCCGAGTCCGCTACCGGCTCGGCCGCCTGCGCGTGCGCCAGCCCGGCCAACAACAGACACAGCACCGGCGCCAGGCGCCGGCTCCCTCGCACCCACGGAGAAATCACCATGGACAGACAGCGTGCCTTGACGCAATGCGTAAGTCCAATACCCCCGAGGGCACTGTCGAATCGAACGCAGCGCGTCAGTGAAGGACCCCGCAGGTGAACCTGTCTGGTACGTGACGGATCCGCTCCAGAGCCGTATTGTCGGCCCCCCACGGCACACGAATCCAGAGGCCTCCGACTTTTCGGAGTCGGATGGTCTGGTGTTAGCATACGAGACAGGTCACATTTCGCACCGCCCACCGGCGGGCGGCGGGGGAGCTCATGGTACAAAGCGGCGCCCAGGCGCAGAGCGCACCGGCCGACGTCGGAGATCCCCTCATCGGCCGGGTCCTCAACGACAAGTTCCGGATCGTCGAGGCGCTCGGCGCGGGAGGCATGGGCCGGGTGTACAAGGCCGTGCAGGCGCCGCTGGACCGGCCCGTGGCCCTCAAGGTGCTCAACCCCCAGTACAGCGAGGGCAAGGACCCGGGCTTCCAGAAGCGCTTCTTCCTGGAGGCGGCCGTCACCTCGAAGCTGCGCCACCCCAACACCGTCACCATCATCGACTACGGCAAGACGGACGACGGCGTCCTCTACATCGCCATGGAGTACCTGGAGGGGCAGACGCTGGCGCAGCTCCTCACGCAGCAGGGGCCCCTGGCGTGGATGCGCGTGCTGAACATCGCCCAGCAGGTGGCGCGCTCGGTGCGCGAGGCCCACAAGGTCGGCCTCATCCACCGTGATCTCAAGCCCGCCAACATCATGGTCCTCAACCAGGAGGACGACCTGGACGTGGTGAAGGTGCTGGACTTCGGTCTGGTGAAGTCCTTCCTACCGGACCGGGGCCTGCCCAACGAGGCCGAGCTCACCCAGGCTGGCGTCATCCTCGGCTCGCCGCAGTACATGGCGCCCGAGCAGGCGCGCAACGTGTCGGACCCGCGCAGCGACGTGTACTCGCTGGGCGTGGTGATGTTCCAGATGCTGATGGGGCGCCCGCCCTTCCAGGCCGCGCAGAGCATCGACGTCATCTTCAAGCACCTCAACGAGGCCCCACCCATCTTCGGCGCCATCTGGCCCGGGCACACCGTGCCGCAGGAGGTGGAAGCGCTGGTGATGCGCTGTCTCAACAAGCGCCCCGAGGAGCGCTTCCAGTCCATGGACGAGGTGCTGGAGGCCATCCGCCGCACCGCCTCGTCCGCGGGCTTCAGCGGCGCCTTCTCCGGCTCGCACAACGCCGTCACCAGCGGCATCACCCCCGTTCCCGGCCATCATGGCAGCGGCCCCATCTCGGGACCGCAGACCGGTCCCCTCCCCGCCCCCGGCGCCACCAGCGCGAGCACCGTGGCGCTCGACATCGCCGTGGAGGAGCCCGAGAAGCCAGCCGTCCGGCGCACGCTGCCCCTGGCCCTCTTCGGTGGCTCGCTGCTGCTCGGACTGGGCGTGGCCGCGGTGCTGGCCCTGCGCGCCCCCGCCCCCCAGGCCCCTCCCCCGCCGGCACCCGAGCACGTCGCGCGGGTGGCTCCATCGCCGAAGACGGCTCCCGCCGCCGAGCAGCCCCGCGCCGAGGAGCCCGTTCCCACCGCCCCGGCGACACAGCCCGCCGCCGAGCCCGCTCCCGTGGCGGCCGCCGCGGCCGACCCCACCCCCATCCGCTTCCTCATCGACAGCGTGCCCGGTGGCGCGAAGGTGCTGTACGAAGGGCGGGTGTTGGGAGAGACGCCGGTGGAGCTGCCGGTGCCCCCGGGCGCGGATGGCCACGCGAGCGCCCGACTCACCTTCGCGCTGGATGGCTACCAGCGCGTCACCGCCATCGCCGAGGGCGAGGGGCCGGTGGTGCGCTTCAACCAGAAGCTGAAGAAGAAGTCCGGTTCCCGATCCGCGACGGACAAGGACTCCTCCGGGTACAAGGACGACCCCTACTGAGATTGTGATGAACCCGACCGCCTTGAAGCGAGCGGGCGCCCTCGCGCTGGTGCTGTACGCGGGGAGTGCCTTCGGTGACGCGCGCCTGGAAGCCCGCCGTCACTTCCGTACCGGCATGAGCCTCATTGCCCAGGGGCAGTATGACCAGGGCGTCGCCGAGCTGCTGGAAGCCTATTCCATCAAGCCCCACCCCAACGTCCTCTACAACATCGCCCGCGCCTACCAGGACGCGGGCCGGTTGTCCGAGGCGGCGGATTACCTGCGGCGCTACGTCGCCGCCAACCCGCCGGATGTGGCCTCGGCGCAGGCCACGCTGGTGAAGTTGGAGGAGTCGCTGCGGACCGCCGAGGCGGCGAAGCTGGCCGACGCGGGCAGGCCCTCCGATCCGGCGAAGAAGCCTGGGCTGCCGCCCATGCCGGCCCCGCCCGGAGCCGAGACGGCGAAGACGATGGCGGTGCTGGTGGAGCGGCTGGAGAAGGCCATCGCCCGCGCCGAGTCCCTGCCCGCCGCGCCGCCCGCCGCCGCCACGCAGGCCTCGCCCTCCGCCGCCGGGGTGGACGGCACCGAGACCGTGGCCGCCACCGACGAGGACGAGGGCGCGGTGCCCTACGAAGAGCGCGTGGTGACGGCGAGCCGCCGGGCACAGTCCTCGCTCGAGGCGCCCAACGCCACCAGCGTCATCACCGCCGAGGACATCCGCCTCTCCGGCGCCACCAGCCTGCCGGAGCTGCTGCGCCGCGTGCCGGGCGCCGAGGTGATGATGATGGGGCCGGGCAGCGCCAACGTGTCGCTGCGCGGCTTCAACCAGCGCATCGCCAACAAGGTGCTGGTGCTGGTGGACGGCCGCACCGAGTACCAGGACTTCCTGGGCATGACGCTCTGGTCGTCCATCCCGGTGGAGCTGGACGACATCGAGCGCATCGAGGTCATCCGCGGTCCGGGCAGCGCGCTCTACGGCGCCAACGCCATGCTGGGCGTGGTCAACATCATCACCCGTCCTCCGGGCACGGGCCCCCGGGCGCGCTTCCAGGGCCAGCTAGGCAACGGCAACGCCGCGGGCGGCAGCTTCGTGAGCCATGGCGGCTCGGGCGCGCTGCGCTACCGGGCCTCGGCGGCGTACTCGCAGGTGGACAAGTGGAGCCGTGACTTCGCGGATGACCGGCCCGACATGGTCGTGCGCGATCCCCAGCCCGAGCTGGGCGTGCGCAGCGCGCGCGGCAACCTGGCCACCGTCTACCAGTTGGACTCGGGCGCCGAGCTGGGCCTGTCCGGCGGCGTCAACCGCTACTACACGGAAGCCTATCCGCTGGGCGTGCTGCGCAATTACTACCTGGACGGGGTGAGCGCCTTCGCCAAGGCGGACGCGGGGCTGGGACCGCTGAAGATCAAGGCCTTCTGGAACCACCTGTCGGCGGACGCGGGGCCCCAGTTCGAGGCCCTGGGCCAGCGCTCGCTGGCCACGCACGTCACCTCCAACCTCTTCAACGGCGAGGTGCTGCTCAGCAAGAGCTTCCAGCTGCTGGGCGAGCACCAGGTGAACGTGGGCGCGGAGGGCCGCCTCAAGCGCGTGGCCTGGGACTACCTGGGCCCGCTGCGCCAAGAGTTCCACGCCGCGGCCTTCGTGCAGGACGAGTGGCGGCTGTCCAAGCCCTTCCGCATCGTGGCCTCCTACCGCGTGGACCGGCACCCGCTGCTGGACGGAGGCAAGCCGGGCCTGGCCCACTCGCCGCGCGTGTCCGCCCTCTTCATGCCCTTCGAGGGGCACGCCTTCCGCGCCAGCGCCGCCTCGGCCTTCCGCGAGCCCACGTTCCTGGAGAGCTACATGGGCGTGCGCATCCCCATCCCGGGCGTCAACGGCGCCACCGCGCTCTCCGCCGGCAACCCGGCGCTCAAGCCCGAGCGGATGGTGGCGCTCGAGCTGGGCTACCGCGGCGAGGCCCCCACGCTCGGCATGGACTGGGACGTGGCGCTCTACCAGAACACGGTGAAGGACCTCATCCACCTGTCCGCCGTGCAGCCGCTGCCGGCGGGAGACTCCTGGGACGCGACCTCGGGGACGTTCCTGCTGGGTCGCTCCATCTTCCAGAACGAGGCGGCCGCCTATACCGCTCGCGGTGCCGAGGCCGGTGTGACGCTGGCCCCGGTGGACGGACTCGGCATCAAGGCCAGCGCCGCCTTCCAGCACGTCTCGGCCGAGGGCGAGGATGGCCTGTGCGGCCCGTGCAGCCAGGCGCCCCAGTTCAAGCTGTACGGTGGCATCACCTACCGCACGCGCCAGGCTCTGGAGCTGGGCGTGGACGCGGCCTGGACGTCGGCCACCACCTGGGTGGAGCGCGAGCCCGCGGCGGATGACCCCACCCGCATCGAGCCCCTGGCCAACCCGCTGCCCGCCTACACCATCATCAACGCCCGCGTGGGCTACACGCCGGTGAAGGACAAGGTGTCGGTGGCGCTGGTGGGCTCGAACCTGGGCCCCGCGCACTCCCAGCACCCCTTCGGCAACCGCATCGAGCGCCGCGTGCTCGCCATCCTGACGGTGACCCCATGAGCTCCTCCTG
Source organism: Vitiosangium sp. GDMCC 1.1324 (assembly GCF_003044305.1). GTDB lineage: Bacteria > Myxococcota > Myxococcia > Myxococcales > Myxococcaceae > Archangium. The sequence continues at coordinate 622,935 of NZ_PZOX01000003.1, forward strand.
CCAGAAGACCCTGGTGGGCCTGGCCCTCGCGTCCGTGCTCGCCACCGGCTGCGAGCCCCCTCCCGTGGTGCCCACCGCGGACCGCCGCCAGAACCAGCAACTGTCGCGCATCGAGGGCCAGGTGGTGGTGCAGAGCCGCGCCCGCGGCAACGCCATCGTGCTGCTCTACGACGCCGACCGCCCGCCTCCGCCCCAGGGCGCGGGCCGCCCGCTGAGCTTCACCGTCATCCCCGCCGCGCAGCTCTTCGGCCCGGCGGACCCGAGCTCCTACGGGCCCTTCACCGCGTCCTTCACCTTCAGTCTGGTGAACCCGGGGCGCTACCTGCTGCGCGGCTTCATCGACGCGGACACGTGCCTCACCAGTGCACAGCCCTGCCACACTCCGGACTTCCTTCCCTGGTACGGCATCACCGGCGAGCCCGGTGCCGGAGACGTGGGTGGTGCCGCGGTGGACCCCGTCACCCGCGTCCCGCGCGTGGTGGAGGTGGCCGAGGGTCCGGACGGCGCCCTCCAGGCGGCCACCGGTGTCACCGTGAGCTTCAGCGACTCGACGACCGTGCCCATGGATCGCCCCGCCTTCCAGGTGGTGGGGGACGCGCGCTTCAACCCGGCGGCCGGCGCCAAACGGTTGGAGCTGAAGCCCCTGCAAGTACACGAGGGCGCGGTGGACGTGCGGCCTCCCGGCCTGGTCGTGCGCTACGTGGACAACAACAGCGACGGCACGCCCGTCGATGCCGACCGCGATGGCGAACCGGACCTCTGGCCCCGCGTGCTGGTGCGCAAGCTGGCGGAGGGGCAGGCGCTCACCCCGACGCAGCGGCTCCTCACCGACGAGAACGATCTGAACCGTGATGGCGTCCTCGACACCGAGGGCACCGACTACATCCGCGCCGACGGAAAGAGCGACGGCCTGCCAGACCAGGTGGTGCTCGTCGCGAAGATCGTGCAGGAGCCCGCGCTGATGGATGCCCTCCGCAGCAACAATGGCACCGCAGTTGTATCTTCACTCGGAGTGCAGGTGCTTCCCCAGGCACTCGACGCGCGTGATCCACGCAACCCCGTGGCGCTGCGCTCGGTGCCATCCGGCCGCTACGCCGTGACGCTCGTCCACTTCACCGGCCAGACGTGGCGCGTGCCCAACGAGCTGGCTCCAACCCTTGCGTCCGAGCACGGCCTGCCCTCGGTGGAGAGTCAGTCCTTCGTGCTCGAGGTCCCGTGAAAAAGGTTCATCCCACGGATTGAAAATCGCCAACACTCCACTCCGCGCTGCTTTGACTTCGACGTGTCCGTCGGCGAACATACGAAGCCATTGGGAGACACTCCAATGAAGCCGGCCCCCCTCGTGCCAGAAGCAGCGGCGACGTCCTCGCCACGTTCCTCGACGGCTCCCACCGAGTCGGCGCGGCCGTCTGCTGTCTCCAGCGTGAGTCCGGTGCGAGCCCCGGTGATTCCCGAGCCCGCGCGTCCCTTCGGGATGCTCAACTCGGATACGGCCAAGGCCTTCGTGGCCGCGGCGACTCCCGAGGCACGCCCCTTCGCTCGCCCGGAGGCCACGGTGCAGCCGCAGCGCGTGCTGCTGGTGGATGACAGCCGCTCCATCCGCACGCTGCTGAAGATCTACCTGATGGCGCGCTCCTTCGAGTACATCGAAGCGGAGTCGGCGGAAGCGGCGCTGAAGGTGCTGGACGCGCAGCCGGTGGACCTCATCCTCACCGACTTCCACATGGATGGAATGAACGGCGCGGACTTCGCGGCGACGGTGCGTGGGCACCAGGACCCGAAGGTGTCCAAGCTGCCCATCCTGATGATGACGGGCGACGCGAACGCGGCCGAGGTGCGCAACAAGGGACAGAAGGCGGGCATCAACGCCTTCGTGCGCAAGCCGGTGAGCTGCGCCCAGTTGATGACGCTGGTGGACACCATCCTCCCGCCGGCGAAGTAGGAACGGGAGCGGCCCGTCGCCGCCTCCCCTGCGCGGAGAGGCGTGCGCGTCACTTCAGGGTCAGCAGGGCGCCCACCACCATCAGGGAAACCCCGAGCCCCAGCTTCCAGGAGAAGGGCTCCTTCAGCACGAGCACGGCCAGCACCAGCGTTATCGCGAGGCTGAGCTTGTCGATGGGCGCCACCCGCGAGGCCGGCCCGAGCTGGAGCGCGCGGAAGTAGGCGAGCCACGACAGGCCCGTGGCCACGCCGGAGAGCACCAGGAAGAGGAGCGACTTGCGGCTCAGCGAGGGCAGCGCGTGTTGCTCGCCCTGGAGGAAGACGAGGCCCCAGGCGAACACCAGAATCACCACCGTGCGGATGGCGGTGGCGAGGGTCGAGGGCACACCCTCCACGCCCACCTTGGCCAGAATCGCCGTGGCCGCCGCGAATCCGGCGGACAGCAGGGCATAGGTCAACCACGACATGACAGCCTCCTATGCGGAGGGTGCCGAGGCCGGAGACACTGCCCGCGCCCGCCGCTTGCGCACCGCCTCGACCACGCGAATGACGAAGAGCAGCGCCAGCACGCCACCGTACACCAGCGGCTCGGTGAGGTCCTTCTTCACGCGCCAGACGAAGTGCACCACGCCGAGCGAGGCCGCCACATAGGCCAGGCGGTGGAGCCGCTGCCAGGCGGGGAAGCCCATGCGGCGCACCATGCGATTCGTGCTGGTGACGGCCAGCGGCACCAGCAGCACCAGCGCGAGGAAGCCCAAGGTGATGAAGGGCCGCTTCGCGATGTCCTCGAGGATGACGCCGAGCGCCAGTCCCTGGTCCAACACGGTGTACGTGAGGAAGTGCAGCGAGGCGTACGTGAAGCCCAGCAGGCCGAGCAGCTTGCGCACACGGATGGGCCACGTCCATCCGGCCACCACCTTGAGCGGCGTGCACGCGAGCGAGGCCACCAGGAGGATGAGGGCGAGCATCCCCGTCTGGTTGAGCGTGCGCTCGATGGGATTGGCGCCGAGCGTCCCCTGCGCGAACTGGAGCGCCAGGAGGGCCAACGGAGAGATGCCGCCCACGAGGACGGCCGGCTTGAGCCAGGGGTGCGGAGGGGAGGCCATGGGCTTCAGAAATGACGACTCAGATCCATGCCCGTGTAGAGGCTGGCCACCTGGTCCGCGTAGCCGTTGAAGGGCAGCGTGGGACGGCGGCGGAGCTCGCCGATGCGCCGCTCGGAGGCCTGGCTCCAGCGCGGGTGCGGCACCTCGGGATTCACGTTGGCGAAGAAGCCGTACTCGCGGCCGTTGGCCTGGTTCCAGGTGGTGGGCGGCTGCTTCTCGGTGAGGGTGATGCGGACGATGGACTTGATGCCCTTGAAGCCGTACTTCCACGGCACCACCAGCCGCATCGGCGCGCCGTTCTGGTTGGGCAGGACGCGGCCGTACAGGCCCACCGCCATCATCGTCAGCGGATGCAGGGCCTCGTCCAGGCGCAGGCCCTCGACATAGGGCCAGTCCAGCACGGAGGACTTCTGACCGGGCATCTGCTCGGGGTCCTTCAGGGTGGTGAAGGCCACGTACTTCGCCTTGCCGGTGGGCTCCACGCGCCGCAGCAACCCCGCCAGCGGGAAGCCGAGCCACGGAATCACCATGGACCAAGCCTCCACGCAGCGCATCCGGTAGACACGCTCCTCGAGCGGGAACCAGGACTGCAACGTGTCCATGTCCACCCGCTGCGGCTTGTGCACCTCGCCGTCGATGACGACCGTCCACGGGCGCGGCTTCAGCGTGTGCGCGTTCTCTGCGGGCTCGCCCTTGTCGAGACCGAACTCGTAGAAGTTGTTGTAGGTGGTGGCGTCCTCGTAGGACGTGGGCTTCTCGTCGGTGTCGTAGGGACCACGAGGCCGCACCACCTTGGGCGCCTCGCCCGGCGCCGAGGGCAACGGAGAGCCTCCTCCTCCCGTGGGCCGGTTGCTGAGGAGCTGAAGACCCGTCCCCACCACCGCGGCGGTACCCGTGAAGAGGGCGGCGCTCTTGATGAACTCACGCCGGCGCAGGTACAGCGACTCGGAGGTGATCTCGGAGCCCGGCGGCTCGGGCAGCTTCTGGCGCATGGTTTCCTCCCTTACGCCCGAGCCGGAATCCCGTTACATCCGGGCCGGAGGCTCAGGGCGCGGCCGGCTCGCGGCCAGGAGCGAGGGCCCCGGCCCGGGCCCGAGCATCGCGCATCTTCCACAGGCGCCACCAGGGGGTGGAGGGCGACTCGTGGTGCTCCCAGTGGTAGCCGAAGAAGTAGCAGGAGAGCATGGCCCACAGGTGGTTGCGCGGCAGGGAGCGCGCGTGGTGGGGCGCCATGTCCGGGGTATCAGGCCGCCGGTGGGGCAGGAAGGTGCCGAAGTAGAAGAGCTGCACCGTGCCGAGCAGCGAGGGCACCACCCAGAAGGCGACGATCCGCCACTGCGCCACGCCGAGGTACAGCAACAGGTTGAACTTGGCCGCCATGACGAGCAGCTGCGGCCAGGTGGTGTAGCGCACCATGAAGGTGGCGAACCACGGCCAGAAGGACTGGGTACGGGTGGAGAAGTCCGGGTCGTCCGCGCCAGTGGGGTTCGCGTGGTGGGCGCGGTGGTTGACCACCAGGCGCCGGTAGGAGAGCCCGGCGAAGAGGAAACAGGCAGCCGAGCCCACGGCCTGATTCACCCACCGGTGGCGGCTCACCGTGCCATGCATGGCGTCATGGCCGGTGATGAAGAGCCCGGTGCACAGGTACGCCTGCAGGGCGATGTGCAGGTACGTGAGCGGCGAGGCGAGGGACAGCCGTGCCGCCGCCAGCAACCAGACGAGATGACCCACCCAGGCGCCGAGCACGCTCAGCGCGATGAGGACACCCCAGGGAGCTCGAGGAACGTGACTGCGCATCCGCCTCCTCTTCTCATCCGGCGCCGCCCGCCGCGCAAGGGAAGACGCGCGCGGCGAACGACCGTACGATAATGCGACCTACCGGCTGGAGAAGCCCCCGAGGTCGGCCGTGAGCTTCTCGGCGGTGACGTAGCGCGGCTCGATGTCCACGGGGACGTTGCTCAGCTTGTCCAGGACGCGCTTCACCTCGGGGCGCACCACGCCCATCTTCTCGAGCAACGACTCGGCGTTGGCGCGGCTGCCACTGGCCTGCAACTCCATGAGCTGCTTCGTCAGCGCGATGACGGACTCCTTGATCTTCCCCGGCACCACCGCGAACGTGCCGTCCTTGTTCACCACCACCGCGCCGGTGTCGAGGAAGTGGTTGAGCTGCAGGGCGATGCCCTTGCCGTGGGCCTCGTTGATGCCGAAGCGGATGGAGCGGAACGCGGACGCCAGGAAGGTGGTGTACATGGTGCGCTCCATGTCCTTGTCGATGACGCCCTTGTCCACCAGTTGCTGCAGGGCCCATAGGCCGGAGATGTCCGCCTTGGCCTCCTCGATGGCGCTGGAGGACGCCTGGAGCGCCTGACGCACCGTGGTCTGCTTGCCCTCCACGGTGATGTTGTGGGGCCCCAGACCGTGCATCAGCTCGTGCATGAGGATGTGGGTGAAGAAGGCGTCGAAGGACACGTCCTTGCGATCCTTCGTGGGGAGCGCCACCTGGGCGATGGGCACCAGCACGCGCTGGAACTTGGCCTCCTGGATGTTCTTGAGCATCACGCGCTTGGTGCCCTTTTCGGCCGCCACGCGCTCGTCGTTGGGCAGGTTGTAGGCGGCGGTCTGCACGCCCCGGTTGCCATCACCCGAGGAGAAGATGCTGTTGACCACGCGGATGGGCGCGAGCGCTCCCAGCTTGGGGTTGCGCAGCTTCGGGTCGATGGGGAGGGCGTTCTCCAGCGCCTGGAGCTCTCCGCTGAACTTCGCGAGCTTCTGCGTCTCCGCGTCGTCGCGCAGGCCGATGAAGGCCTCGAAGGCGGCCTTGTAGTTGAACCACTCGTCCTCGTAGACCTCGTAGGGTCCGACGGTGGGCTCGATGCTGGCGTCGAGCTCCATCCAGGCCACTTCGCTCGGGTAGTAGTCGTTGCTGAGGAAGCCGTCTGCGCGCTTGGACAGGAAGGCCTTCAGCGTGGGCTGGGCGGTGAGCTCCGCGGCCTCGCGCAGCAACTGCGCGGCCAGGGCGAGTTCTCCCTGGTACTCGACGCTGTAGGGGACGGAGATGAACTTGCCGCTGGTGTCGCGGCGGAGGGTGGTGAAGAAGCCGGTGGCCTCCTTCTGCTGGGCCTCGGGAAGGGTCTTCACCCAGGCCTCGATGTCGGCCTTGGAGGCACCGGCCGGATAGAAGTTGCCCTCGGCGGGCTTGGCGGGGACGCCCGGAATGAAGGGCGCGTTGTGGTCGAGCCGGGACCAGGGGCCCTTGTTGAGAAGGAAGGCATGCAACCGCTCGCGGCCGAGCTCGGAGTTGTCCTTGAGGAGGTCGAGCAGGAGCGTCTCGTTGCCGGCCCAGACCTGACGCAGGAAGAGCGGGTCCATGACCTTGGCGGCCAGGGTGATCTTCGCGAGGGCACGGCGCTCGTTCTCGGGGAGCTTCGAGAGATCGGCCTGGATGTCGACGGGGGCGAAGCGGGCGGTGGCGCGCTTGAGCTCGGTGGCGTTGGGCATACGGGAGGGCGTGGGCTGCGCCTCGGCGGCACCGGCGGAGCCCGAGAAGAGCAGCGCGGCGGCGGCGAGGGAGAGGAGGTGTCGGGTCATGGCGGCCCTTTTACCGCAGGCCATCGGACAGGACAGCGAACACTCCTCCCCTCCGCCTTCGGGAGAGGGACGGGGTGAGGGTATCGAACACCTTTCCCGGCCCTCCCGGCATGGACCTGCTACGCCATCCCCGTGCGACGAACGCGGAACTCGGACTCCAACCACCAGGTCTCGCCGTCCGGCTCGAGGATGTGCCCACGCCACACGAAGGACTGGGGGGTGATGTCCAGGAAGGTCCATCGAATGGGCCGCGCGTCGCGCATGCCCACCTGCACGATGTCGTCGCCCTGTCGGCGGCCGATGAGGTCGCTGCGCGTACCGATGACCGGGTTCTGCCACACGACGCGCCAGGCGGCGAGCTCCGGGTCGAAGATGCGCAGCGTCGTTCCGTAGCGGTAGCGCTCCGGCAGGTGGCCCCCCGAGGCGCGCTCCGCGAGGGTGGGCGATATCCAGAGGTCCTGGATCGCGCGTCCCTCCAGCACCCAGGCGAAGTGGATCTCCACGTTGGAGACCGAGACGCGTCCGTCCGGCGCGTGGTCATGAACCTCCCCAGCCCAGCTCCCGATCAGACGGCCGTAGGTGGCGGCGTGCTCGCCGAGGCTCGGGTGCGGTCCGGGGGCCGCGAGCGCCTCGAGAAACAGGTTCTTCATATGACTCCTCCATCGAAGGTGGACGCGATATCTGTAGGCGCGCCCCCCCTCGACGGACTTGGTGAATGTTGCCGTCCACGCACGCATCCAGAGCAGACCCACTGAAGACGGCGCTCGCCCTCAAGCTCCGCTCCGGAAGGCCCGGCGCGGCCGAGGGACGCGTCCTGGCCTCGGGAGAGGGCTGGCGCGTGGCGGACGTCGTCTGCACCTCGGGGCCCTCGGACCGCCGCTTCGAGGAGCGGCATTCCTTCATGTCCATCTCCCTCGTCCTGGCGGGGAGCTTCGTCTACCGCTCGGATCATGGGTCGGTGGTGCTGTCCCCAGGCTCCGTGCTGCTGGGCAACGCCGGGCGCTGTTTCGAATGCGGCCACGAACACGGGGAAGGCGACCGGTGCCTCTCCTTCCAGTTCGCACCGGAGCTCTTCGAGCGGCTCGCGTCCGAGGCCGGCGTGTCACGCGCGACGTTCGCACGGCACCGCCTCGCGCCCACCGGCGCGCTGTCACCACTGCTCGCGAGGTCGCGGGCGGCGGCGGAGTCAGGAGGGCCGTTCGAGGAGCTCGCCCTGGAGTTGGCGGGCGAGGTGGTCCGGCTTGCCAGCGATGCCACCCGCGACCCTGCCCCCACGGCCACGGACGAGCACCGGGTGAGCGGCGTCCTGCGCCTGCTCGAGGATCGTCTGGATGCACGGCACACGCTCGACGAACTGGCGCGCACCGCGGGGCTGAGCCGCTACCACTTCCTTCGTACCTTCAAGCGCGTCACCGGCATTACGCCGCATCAGTGGCTGATACGCGCACGATTGCGAGAGGCGGCACACCGGCTCGCCACCACCCGCGCGCCTGTCACGGAGATTGCCCTGGACGTCGGCTTCGACGACCTGTCGAACTTCACCAAGAGCTTCCGTGCCGAGTTCGGAGAACCTCCGCGCCGGTATCGCGCACGCAGCCACTGACGCAGAAGCCTCCTGGGGGCACAGGCAGCCAGACCGTGCGCTTCGACGCGGCATGGGGCTCCACGCCCATTCCATGCCACGAGACACCCGGAGTCCAGGTGGCATTCCAGTGGGATGGTCCCTCGGCCGGGCCCCGGGGGCACGTCACGAGAACCCGTTTCTACTCGGATCATCCTTCCATTCAAAAGCGTACAATCCAGCAAGCTGGCATGAGCCCGTCATTGGGGCTGGTTCTCGCCAGGGGACTGGCTCTCGCCAACGGGGGGTGCGCATCCATGCTGGACATACCGGGGTACAGGGTTCTTGGCACCATCCGTGCGTCGGGCTCGAACGCTCTGTTCCAGGCCGTGCGCGAGGCGGATGGCCTCCCTGTCATCATCAAGACGCCGATGGCGCCCTCCCCCGGCCCCAGCGAGAGTGACCGTTACCGGCGGGAGTTCGCGCTCCTGCAGCGGCTGAGGGACGTGCGCGGGGTGGTCAGGCCCTATGCCTGCGAGCGGCTGCGCGAGCGGCCCGTGCTGCTGCTGGAGCGGGTGCAGGGCGAGACCTTGTCCGAGTCCACCGGACAGGCCCTGGAGGTCCCCCGGTTCCTCCACCTAGCCATCTCCCTGGCCTCCACCCTGGCCGAGGTCCACTGCCGCAACGTCATCCACAAGGACATCAAGCCCTCGAACATCATCCTGGAGCCCTCGGGCGAGGCGCGGCTCATCGACTTCGGCGTGGCCACGCTTCAGAAGGTGGAGCACCTGGACGCGGCACCGACCCATCTGATCGAAGGCACGCTGGCGTACATGTCGCCGGAGCAGACGGGGCGGATGAACCGCGCGGTGGACTACCGCACGGACTTCTACTCGTTGGGCGTCACCTTCTACGAGCTGCTGACGGGACGGCGGCCGTTCCATGGACGGGACGCGCTCGAGTGGTTCCACGCGCACATGGCACAGAAGCCGGCGCCTCCGCACGAGCTGAACTCGCAGGTGCCGCCGGCCTTGTCGGCCATCGTGCTCAAGCTGCTGGCAAAGGTGGCCGAGGAGCGCTACCAGAGCGCCGAGGGACTGAAGGCGGACCTCGAGCAATGCCGCGAGGCCCTGAGCCAGAGCGCCCAGGAGGTGTTCGAGCTGGGGACTCGGGACGCGCCCAACCGGTTCCAACTGCCGCAACGGCTCTACGGGCGCGAGGCGCAGGTGTCCGCCCTGCTCGAGGGCTTCGAGCGGGTGGCGCGCACGGGCAGGCCGGAGCTGCTCCTGATCAGCGGGTACTCGGGAATCGGCAAGTCCTCGGTGGTGCACGAGCTGCACAAGCCGGTGGTGCAGCGGCGCGGCTTCTTCCTGAGCGGCAAGTTCGACCAGTTCCAGCGGGACATTCCATACGCGACGCTGGCCCAGGCCATCCGCGGGCTGGTGCAGCAGCTGCTGGCGGGAAGCGATGAGGAGCTCGCGGCCTGGCGCGAGCGGGTGAATCAAGCCTGGGAGGGCCAGGGCCAGCTGCTCGTGAACCTGGTGCCACAGCTGGAATTGCTGGTGGGCCCCCAGCCCGCGCTCCAGGAGATGGCCCCCACCGAGGCGAAGAACCGCTTCCGCCGGGTGGTCGGCAAGTTCCTGTCGGTGTTCGCCACGCAGGAGCGCCCCATGGTGGTGTTCCTGGACGACTTGCAGTGGGCCGACATGGCCAGCCTGCAGCTGCTCGAGCAGCTGCTGTCTCAGCAGGAGACGCCCACGGTGTTGTGGCTCGGTGCCTACCGGGACAACGAGGTGAGCTCCGCCCATCCGCTGGTGCCGATGCTGGAGGAGGTGCGCAAGGCAGGCGCGAAGATGACGGACCTCCGGCTGGAGCCCCTGTGCGTGGAGCAGGTGAAGCAACTGGTGGGTGACACGCTGCCCGGAGCGGATGAAGCAGTGACCGCTCCGCTCGCGGCGCTGGTGCACGAGAAGACGGGGGGCAATCCCTTCTTCCTGCTGCAGTTGCTGGTGACACTCCACCAGGATGGCCTGCTGGTGCGCATGCCCGAGGGAGGGTGGCGGTGGGATGCCGAAGGGGTGCGGGCCCGCGACTACTCGGAGAACATCGTCGACTTCATGGTGGGCAAGCTGCGCCAGTTCCCCCCTGGTACGCAGAACCTGCTGCGGCTGGCGGCGTGCGCGGGCAATGCCTTCTCGCTCCAGCTATTGGGCACCCTCGCCGGCATGGAGGCGCTGGGCCAGGTGGAGCAGGGGCTCGAGTCCGCACTCCAGGAAGGCATGCTGGTGCACTCGGGCCCGGGTCACTACCGCTTCCTCCATGACCGCATCCAGCAGGCCGCCCATTCGCTCATCTCCGAGCAGGAGCGCAAGGCGGTCCACCTGCGCATCGGCCGGCTGTTGCTCGAGAACCTGTCACAGGAGGACATGCACGAGACGCTCTTCGACGTGGTGAGCCAGCTCAACGCCGGGGCGGATCTGATCGATGACCCCGCGGAGCGCCACCACCTCGCGCGGCTGAACGCCGAGGCGGGATGGAAGGCCAAGGCCGCGGTCGCCCTCCGCCCCGCCATCACCTACCTCTCGACGGCCTTCTCGCTCATCCCAGGAGACCCCTGGGAGACGGACCACGAGCTGGCCTTCAAGGTGCGGCTCGCCCAGGGGCGCTGCGAGCTCATGAGCGGCAACATCTCCGAGGCGCTCCGCCAGGCCGAGATGATCCTCTCGAGGGTGCGTACCCGCTCGGAGATCGCGACCGCCTACATCCTGAAGAATGACGCCCACTTCGCCAGGGGAGAGCTCCGGCAAGGCGCGGCCTCCATGCTGGAGTGCCTGAACACGCTGGGCATGCCGCTGCCACACAACCCCTCCTGGGAGGAGGCCGTGGCCGCCCACGAGGAGGCGTGGGCGATGCTGGGAGACCGCCCCATCGAGAGCCTCCTCGAGCAGCCGCTCATGACGGACCCGGACATGAAGGTGTCCGCGCATGCCCTCTTCAAGCTCTTCGGTGTGGTGTCCTCCTCCAATCCCCACCTGCTCGTCATCCTCCTGAGCCGGTTCGTCTGCCTCATCCTCCGCCATGGCTTCGTGGACATCGCCGCGCTCGGCTATTGCTGGTTCGGCGTCATGACCAGCACGCGCTTCAAGCGGTACCGGGAAGGTCATGCCTTTGGAAGGCTCGGCCTTGCGTTGCTCGAGCGGCACAAGATGTCCGCCTATTGGGGAGATGTCCTGCTGGGCTTGCAGTTCAGCAGCTACTGGACCCAACCCATCTCCCGGTCGCTGGAGCTCGCCCTCAACAGCTTCCACCACGCGAGCCAGGCGGGTGACATCGCGCCCGCCGCCTTCAGCAGCCTCTATGTCGCCACGAACCGGCTCGCCATGGGGCACAACCTGGATGAGGTCCACCAGGAGTCGCTCATCCGCGGCGAGTTCTTGCGTCAGACGGGCTTCGTGGATTGCCAGGACTGGCTCCTCGCCGCTCAGCGCTACGTGCAGCAGATGCGCGGGCGCTCGCTCTCGTTCGGCACCCTGGACGGGGACGGCTTCGAGGAGCAGTCCTTCGAGGCCCGGCTGACGTCCACGCGCATGCTGGGACTCCAGTGCTTCTACTGGATCACCAAGATGCAGTCGCGCTTCATGTGCGGCGCCTACGGGGAAGCCCGCGAAGCAGGGAGCAGGGCAGCCTCGGCCATGTGGGGCGACAGCGGCACCCTCAACCGCCGCGAGTTCACGCTCTTCCACGCCCTGTCGCTGGCCGCGAGCTTCGACGAAGCAACGCCGGAGCAGCAGCGGCAGTGGCTCGAGGACATCCAACGGCACCATCGGCAGCTCGAGGAGTGGGCGGAGCATTGCCCCGAGAACTTCCGCGCGCTCGAGCGGTTGGTGTCCGCGGAGCTGGCCCGCCTGGCGGGGAAGCCGGATGAGGCGACGCGCGCCTACGAAGAAGCCATCTGCTCGGCGCGGGAGAGCGGTGCCACCCAGTACGTGGGGCTGGCCGGTGAGCTCGCGGCGAACTTCTGGCGCACGCGGCAGGCGCCCATCGTCGCCCATGCCTTCGCTCGCGAGGCCCGGGCGGCGTACCTGCAATGGGGAGCCCTGGGCAAGGTGCAGCACCTGGACACCCTGTGGCCAAACCTCGCGGCTCGGGCGGCCACCCAGGATGCGCTGACCACCAGCAGTACGAACTCCACCCGGATCGACGCGCTCACGGTGGTGAAGGCCCAGCAGGCCGTCTCCGGTGAGATCGTCCTGGATCGCCTGGTGACGACGCTGATGCAGGCGGCCATCGAGAACGCGGGCGCCCAGAGAGGAGCCCTGCTGCTGCCAAACGGGGACACGCTCTCGGTGGCGGCCACCTTCGATACCTCGTCGGGCGGCTCCTCGGTCCCAAAGGGAGAGGAGGAGGTCCACGAGCTCCCGTGGACGATCCTCGCCTTTGTCCGGCGCACGCGAGAGCACGTGCTCATTGGCGACGCCTCCAAGCCCCATCGGTTCCCGACCGATCCGTACCTGTCGCGCAGCGGAGCGCGGTCGGTGTTGTGTCTGCCGCTGTTGAGGCAGGAGCAGTTCTCCGGAGCGCTGTACCTGGAGAACAACCTGGCCACCAACGCCTTCAGCCCGGGACGCCTGGCACTGTTGGGACACATCGCCTCGCAGGCCGCCATCTCCATCGAGAACGCGCGGCTGTACGCGGACGTGCAGCGCGCCAAGGTGGAGCTGCGCCAGGCCAACGACGAGCTGGAGCAGCGGGTGGACGAGCGCACGCGCGAGCTCAAGGCGGCCCAGGCCCGGCTGGTGGACACCGCACGCGAGGTGGGCATGGCCGAGGTGGCCTCCAACGTGCTGCACAACGTGGGCAATGTGCTCACCAGCGCCGTCATCAACCTGGAGATGATGCGCCAGGCCGTGGGTGCCTCGCGCGTGAGCCGGTTGAAGCAGGCCTCGGCCCTGCTGCTGGAGAACCGGGAGAAACTGGCGGACTTCCTGGCGAATGACCCGAAAGGCCGCCACCTGCCGGACTACCTGGCCGCGCTGGCCGAGGAGATGATGCGCGAGCAGACGCGGCTGATGGAGGACATGGATGCGATGGGCCGACACGTCGAGCACATCCGCGCCATCGTCCAGGTGCAGCAGACGTACGCCAGGACCTCGCTGATGACGGAGGAGTGCGACCTGGCCCAGCTCATCGACGACGCGCTGCGCATCCAACTGGCGGCACTGCAGCGGCACGGCGTGAACGTCCGGCGCGAGGTGTCGCCGGTCCCCAAGGTGAAGGTGGACAAGCACAAGGTGCTGCAGATCCTCATCAACCTGATCAGCAACGCGAAGAACGCGCTGGACGAGGTGTCCGAGGGAAGGCGCAACATGTGGGTGAAGCTGATGGTGCACGGGCAGGTGGCGCGCATCCAGGTGGTGGATGACGGAGTGGGCATCGCGCCGGGGATGAGAGAGAAGCTGTTCGCGCACGGCTTCACCACGCGCAAGGACGGCCACGGCTTCGGGCTGCACTCGAGCGCGCTGGCGGCACAGATGCTCAAGGGAACGCTCACGCTGGAGAGCGAGGGGCCAGGCAAGGGCGCCGTGGCCACGCTGGAGCTGCCCCTCACCTAGGGACGCCGGGGGCGTCGTACGTCACACGGCTGGCAGCAGGATGACGATGAGCACGTCCCACAGCGAGTGACTCACCCACGAAGCCGCGAGGCTGCGGCGCCACTCCGCGAGCAGCCCCCAGGCCAGCGACGTGGGGAACGCCGCGAGCGCGAGCAGCGGCTCCCGGAAGATGAGCAGCACGAGGCTCGACAGCACCGCGGCCACCAGCGCGCCCCCTCCCCTTCCGAGCCTCGGCCGCAATGCCTGCTGCACCACGCCGCGCCAGAACAGCTCCTCGGCCGGCGCAATCACCAGCGCCAATGCCAACGCCGCTCCGAGCGAGCCCGTGCCGAACGTCGCGTAGATGTCCATCAACGGCTTGCAGAGGACCTCCGAGAAGCCACCGCACAGCGCCCACAGCACGGCCCGCGAGCCCACGTACAGCACTCCCGCGAGCGCGACGCCCCACAGCAGATCCACGCGCCTCGGGGCGAGCCTCGACCGCCCCTCTTCGCCCAGCGCATTCCACGACAGCGCGTTCCAGACCGCGCAGTAGAGCGTCGCCCACAGGAAGAAGCGCGGCGGGTGTACGTGGACCAGCGCGGTCCACGGGAGCACCGCCACCGTGCTGGCCATGAGCCAGGCCTGGTGACGTCCAGGGGTCGTCATGGCAGCTCGAGCTCCCAATCCCTCAGAAGGGCCTCGGCCGCTCGCCGCCCCGACACCATCGCGCCCTCAATGGAGCCGTTCTCCCGGTAGTCCCCACAGACGTACAGCCCCGGCGACAACCGCACCTGCCGGTGGGCCTCCGTGAACAACTCGGGCGGCTGCGCCGGCAGCGCATGTGGAATCACATACGTGCGCAGGTGCCTCCACTTCGCCACCGCTCCGCCGAACCACTCCGAGAGCTGCTCGCGCACCCGTGCCTCCAGCGTCTCCGGGTTCCCCGCCGGATCCAGGACCGACACGGAAATCAGCGCCTGCCCGGCGGGCGCGTATGCGGGCGCCACCTCGCTCATCACCGCCAGGTGGTTCACCGGCCCCCGTCCCTCCCCGTTCAGCACCAGGTAGGGCCCTCGCACCGGCGGCTCCGGCGCGGCGAAGTACAGACACGTCACCGCGTTCATCTCCCGGGGCGGCATGCCGGGCAGCAACTCCTCCGCCGCGGGCGCGTCCGTGGCCACCACCACCGCGTCGGCCTCCTCCCTCCCCCCCGAGGTCAACCGCACCCGGTGGCCCCACACCTCCTCCACCGGCGTGTTCAGCTTCACCATGCCAAAGGGCAGCTTCGCGGCGAGCTGCTCCGCGAGCGCCCCCATCCCCTTCGCCGGCACCACCGCCGCCCCCGTGGCGAACATCCGGAAGACGAACTCCAGCATCCGGCTGGAGGTGCGCAGCTCCTTCTCCAGGAAGATGCCTCCGAAGAAGGGCCGGAAGAACGTCTCCACCATCTCGTCGGAGAAGCCCACGTCGCGCAGGTACTCGCGCGAGGTCTTCTGCCCTCGGAGGAACACGTCCTCCACCGAGCCCGCGAGCGACTGCTGCCTCAAGTCGAGCACGTGCAACTTGTCCGTGAAGGAGCCCACCCGGTTGAAGGCATGCGTCGCGGCCCTCAGCGGCCGGCGCAGCGGATCCGCCACCTGGTGCAGCCTCCCCGCGCGCCACACCCTCGCTCCCGGAAAGAAGCGCTGGAAGCCGAGTGCTTCATAGTCCAACCACCGCCTCGGCTCTGGATACGCGGTGAGGAACACCTGGAAGCCCCGGTCCAGCAGGAAGCCCTCCACCGCGTCCGTGCGCACGCGGCCTCCCACTCCGTCGCTCGCCTCCAGCACCCGCACCTTCACCTTGGCCTGATGCAGCAGTCTCGCGCACGTCAGCCCCGCCAACCCCGCCCCCACCACGATGACGTTCGGACGCGCCACGCCCCAACCTCGGTAAAAATGAAAATTCCGGTCCTACATTGATTCCCGGACTCCGCCCAGCGACACTCCCCGGGAATATCAGAGGAGGTGGGTGCCTTTCTTCCTGCACGGCGACCCCCCGCCCTTCTACACAAGGCAGCGCTTCAAACCGACCGCCTTTCCTTCCCCCGGCGGCGGAACACTTCGGAGACAGACAAGCCATGTTGATCGTGATGCGACCGGATGCGACGGCCCAGGACATCGAGCGTGTGAACGACGAGATCCGCCGTCGTGGCTGGCAACCGCACGCGATCCCCGGAGAGACGCGCACGGCCATCGGTATCACTGGCAACCCGGGCGCGGTGGAGCCCGAGCCCTTCCGCGTCCTGCCTGGCGTCGCCGACGCCGTGCCCGTCTCCCAGCCCTTCAAGCTGGTGAGCCGCGAGGTGAAGCCCGACGACACCACCATCCAACTGGGCAACCTGGTGCTCGGCAGCCAGAAGACGGTGCACGTCATCGCCGGCCCGTGCTCGGTGGAGTCGCACGAGCAGATCATCAGCACCGCCAAGGCGGTGAAGAAGTCCGGCGCCACGATGCTGCGCGGCGGCGCGTTCAAGCCGCGCACCAGCCCCTACGAGTTCCAGGGCCTCAAGGGTGACGGCCTGCAGCTGCTGGCCGAGGCGCGCAAGGAGACGGGCCTGCGCGTCATCACCGAGGCCAAGGACACCGCCACGCTCAACGCGGTGGCCGAGGTGGCCGACATCATCCAGATCGGCGCGCGCAACATGCAGAACTTCTCGCTGCTGGAGGCGGCGGGCGAGCTGCGCAAGCCCATCATGCTCAAGCGCGGCCTGAGCGCGAGCATCAAGGAGCTGCTGATGGCGGCCGAGTACGTGGTCGCCCGCGGCAACACCCAGGTCATCCTCTGCGAGCGTGGCATCCGCACGTTCGAGACGATGACGCGCAACACGCTCGACCTGAACGCCATCCCCATGCTCAAGGCGCTCACCCACCTGCCGGTGTGGGCGGACCCCTCGCACGGCGTGGGCGTACGCAAGGCGGTGCCGGCCATGATGCGCGCGGCCATCGCCGCGGGCGCGGATGGCCTCATCGTCGAGGTGCACCCGGATCCGCCTCGCGCGAAGTCCGACGGCTTCCAGTCGCTGGACTTCTCCGAGTTCGACAAGGTGATGACCGAGGTGCGCGCGGTGGCCGCCGCCCTGGGTCGTGACGTGGCGCGACTGGACTAGACACATGACGCTCAAGGAAGCGCTGGGCAGGGTGGTAGGCCGGCGCGACCTGAACCGCGAGGAGATGGCCCGGGTCATGGGCCTGATGCTCGCGGGAGAGGCGACGCCTGCTCAGGTCGGCGCCTTCGCGGTCGCGTTGCGCATGAAGGGTGAGACCGAGGATGAGATCCTCGGAGCGGCGGAGGCCATGCGGGCCTGCGCCACGCGCATCCATCCCAAGGCCGAGGTGGTGTTGGACACCTGCGGCACGGGCGGGGATGGGGCGCACACCTTCAACATCTCCACGGCCGTGGCCCTGGTGGCCGCGGGCGCGGGGGTGACGGTGGCCAAGCATGGCAACCGGGCGGTGTCCTCGCGGTGCGGCAGCTCGGACGTGCTGGCCGCGCTGGGCGTCGCCATGGACAGGACTCACGAGCAGGTGACTCGGGACGTGGACGTCCACGGCGTGGGCTTCCTCTTCGCGCCCTCGCACCACAGCGCTCTGCGGCATGTGGCGCCGGCACGGCGGGAGATTGGCCTGCACACCGTCTTCAACCTGCTGGGGCCGCTGACCAACCCGGCGGGCGCGCGCTACCAGCTGCTCGGCACCTTCGCGGGCGAGCGGCTGGAGCAGACGGCGCGCGTGCTGTTCCGGCTGGGCAGCAAGCGGGCCTGGGTGGTGCACGGCCGCGACGGGCTGGATGAGCTCTCTCCGTGCACGGCCTCGGACGTGGCGGAGCTGCGCGAGGACGGCTCGGTGCGGACCTTCACCCTCACCCCGGAGGACGCGGGGCTGCAGCGGGTATCGCCCGAGTCCATCGTCGGCGGAGACGTGGAGGACAACGCCCGGCGCCTCAAGGCGCTGCTGGCCGGTGAGCACTCGGGGGCTCGTACCGCGGTGCTGCTGAACGCCGCGGCCGCGCTCGTCGTGGTGGGCAAGGCGGCGGACCTGAAGGAGGGCGTGATGCGGGCGGTGGAGTCCATCGACTCCGGCGCCGCGGCCTCCAAGCTGGAAGCCCTCGTGAAGGGAGGCGCGGCATGAGCGCGCCCGAGTCCGACAAGCTGGCCGCCATCTTCGCGCGCAAGCGCCGGGAGCTCGCAGCACGCAAGCCCCTGGTGGCCGGCGCGCCCCGTCCGCCGTCCCGCGACTTCGCGGCCGCGCTCACTCGGCACCGCGCGGGTCTGCCGGTGAATGTCATCGCCGAGGTGAAGCGCCGCAGTCCCTCGGGCGGCGACTTCCCGCACCAGGACCTGGTGGCGGTGGCACGGGCGTACGAGGCCGCCGGGGCGAGCGCGGTGAGCGTGCTCACGGATGACGTGGACTTCGGGGGCCGCCTCGAGGACCTCGTCCAGGTGCGCGCGGCCATCTCGCTGCCGGTGCTGCGCAAGGACTTCCTGGTGGCGCCGCAGGAGGTGGAGGAGAGCGCGGCCATCGGCGCGGACGCGGTGCTGCTCATCGCGGACGCGCTGGAGGACGGGGAGCTCGCGGAGATGGTGGCCGCGGCGAAGTCCTGCCGGGTGGCGGCGCTCGTCGAGGCCCACACGGAGGCCCACGCCGAGCGGGCGCTGAAGGCGGGCGCTGAGCTGGTGGGCATCAACAACCGGAACCTCGCCACGCTGCGCACGGACACCGCCACCGCCCTGCGGGTGATTCCCGCGCTGCGCAGCCGGTCGAAGGCCCTGGTGGCGGAGAGCGGCCTCAAGACGCGCGAGGACTTCGCGGCGGCTCGAGCGGCGGGCGCCGACGCGGTGCTGGTGGGCGAGTCCCTGCTGCGCGACGCCGAGCCTGGACGGGCACTGGCGCGGCTGCTCGCGCCCGTGGGTGCGCCGTGAGCGCGCGGGTGAAGATCTGCGGTGTCACCCGCGTGGAGGACGCGCGGGTGGCCTGGGCCGCGGGCGCGGACGCGCTGGGGCTCAACTTCTATCCACGCTCGCCCCGGTACGTGACGCCGGAGACGGCGGCGGCCCTGGCGCGCACCCGGCCGGCGTTGGGCTCGGTGGTGGGCGTCTTCGTCAACGAGTCGCCGGACGTCATCCGCGCGCGCGTGCGCGACAGCGGGCTGACGTCGGTGCAGCTCCACGGGGACGAGCCACCCGAGGCCTGCTCGGGCTACGGGGTGCCGGTCATCAAGGCGCTGCGGGTGCGAGGCCCCGAGGACGTGGAGCGGGCCCGCACGTACGTGGGCGCGGGCGACGTGGCGGCGCTGCTGCTGGATGGAGCGGCGCCGGGCTACGGCGGAGGCGGCGTGGGGTTCGACTGGTCGCTGGTGGCGCGGCTCGCGGACGCGGGCGTGCCGGTGCTGGTGGCGGGCGGCCTCAACCCCGGAAATGTACGGGAAGCCGTGCGGGCCACGCGGCCCTACGGCGTGGATGTGGCGAGCGGGGTGGAAGTCAGCCCCGGCATCAAGGATGCGGACGCGGTGCGCGCCTTCGTGCGCGCCGTGAAGACCCTGCTTTGGGAGTGATGAAGACCATGGACACGCAAACCGCCCCGGGCCGCTTCGGGCGTTATGGCGGCCGTTACGTGCCGGAGACGCTGGTCCCGGCCCATCTGGAGCTGGAGCAGGCCTACGCCGCGGCCCGCAAGGACCCCGCCTTCGAGGAGCAGGTGGCGCAGGTGCTGCGCGAGTACGTCGGGCGCGAGACGCCGCTGACGCCCGCGCGCCGGCTCACCGAGAAGTGGGGAGGCGCCGAGGTGTGGCTCAAGCGCGAGGACCTCGCGCACACGGGTGCCCACAAAATCAACAACACCATCGGCCAAGTGCTGCTGGCGCGGCGGATGGGGAAGAAGCGCATCATCGCGGAGACGGGCGCGGGCCAGCACGGCGTGGCCACCGCCACCGCGTGCGCCCTGTTCGGCATGCCCTGCGAGGTCTTCATGGGCGCGGTGGACGTGGAGCGCCAGTCGCTCAACGTCTTCCGCATGAAGGCGCTGGGAGCCACGGTGCGCCCGGTGGAGTCGGGCTCGCGCACGCTCAAGGACGCGATGAACGAGGCCATGCGCACCTGGGTGGCGCAGGTGGAGGACACCCACTACGTCATCGGCAGCGCGGCCGGTCCCCACCCCTACCCCACCATGGTGCGGGACTTCCAATCCGTCATCGGCCGCGAGGTGCGCACGCAGTCGCTGGTGGCCTTCGGCAGGCTGCCGGACGCCATCATCGCGTGCATCGGCGGCGGCTCGAACGCCATCGGCATCCTGCACCCCTTCATCGAGGAGAAGGATGTGCGGCTGGTGGGCGTCGAGGCCGGTGGCCACGGGCTGAGCTCGGGGCAGCACGGCGCGTCGCTGACGCTGGGCACCGAGGGCGTGCTGCACGGCTCGCGCTCGCTGGTGCTGCAGGACGAGAACGGGCAGATCATCGAGGCCCACTCCATCTCCGCGGGCCTGGACTACCCGGGCGTGGGGCCGGAGCTGGCGTACCTGGCGAAGACGGGACGGCTGGAGGTGCGCACCGCCACGGACGACGAGGCGCTGGCGGCCTTCTACGAGGTGTCCCGCACCGAGGGCATCCTGCCCGCGCTGGAGTCCTCGCATGCCTTCGCCCGCGCGGGAGAGCTGGCGCGCGAGCTGGGCAAGGGCAAGCACCTGGTCATCAACTGCTCGGGCCGCGGAGACAAGGACGTGGCCACCATCGCGGCGCGCGGGATTCCCGCCGCCATCGGTCAGGAGGGAGCATGAGCGGGGAGATCGCGGACGCGTTCGGCCGGGCGAAGGCCCGAGGCGAGGGCGCGCTGGTGGCGTACGCCATGGCGGGAGACCCGGACCTTCCCCGCTCGGTGGACGTGTTCGCCGCGTGCGTGGAAGGCGGCGCGGACGTCCTGGAGATTGGCGTGGCGTTCAGCGACCCCATCGCGGACGGCCCGGTCATCCAGGCCGCGTCCGAGCGGGCGCTGAAGGCCGGCTCCACGCTCAAGCGGGTGCTGGACGAGGTGGTACCCGCGGTACGCGAGCGCTGCCCCCAGACGCCGCTGGTGGTGATGACGTACGTCAACATCATCATGGCCCTGGGCGAGGAGCGCTACGCGAAGCTGGCCCGGGAGCGCGGGGTGGTGGGCACCATCCTGCCGGACCTGCCTCCCGAGGAGAGCGCGAGCATCCGCGCGGCCTTCGACAAGGAAGGGGTGGACCTCATCCCGCTGTGCGCGCCCACCACGCCACCGGCCCGGGCGGAGCACATCGCGAAGGACGCGCGGGGCTTCGTCTACTGCGTGTCGGTGGCGGGCGTGACGGGCATGCGCTCGGAGCTGCCGGCCAACCTGTCCGAGCGGCTGGAGCTGGTGCGCCGCTTCTCGCCGGTGCCGGTGGTGGCGGGCTTCGGCATCTCCAATGCCGAGCAGGCCCGGGTGGTGGGAGCCCACGCGGATGGCGTGGTGGTGGGCAGTGCCATCGTCCGCGCCGCTCAGGCGGATGGGCCTGCCGCGGCCCGGCAGGTGTGCGCGGAGATCAAGCGCGGTCTCAAGCGCTGAATCCCCTGAGTGCCCTCTCCCGCCCCGGGCGGGGGCTCCGGCATCCGGCTCGATGGCCATGGTGTACCCATGGCCACCGAGAAACAGGACCGGACGCCGGAGCAGCGAGACCGGTTCCTCCAGGCCCTCGAGAAGCTGCTGGCGATTCCTCCCACGGATGCGCGCTCGGCGATGAACCAGGCCGCCCAGTGCATCATCCAGCTCACCGGGGCCGACAAGGTCGACGTGTTCCTCTTCGAGCCGTCGACCACCACCCTGGTCGCCGTCGGGACGAGCGACACCCCGCTGAGCCGGAAGCAGGTGGCCCTCGGACTCGACCGCCTCCCGCTCGCCAATGCGGGACGGGCCGTGGAGGTCTTCCAGACGGGCAGGACATGGCACTACTCCCGTACGGAGGAAGACCCCGAAGAGCTGCCGGGAATCAAGGCCGGGCTCGGTATCCGCTCACACGTCGGGGTTCCCATCGAGGTCGGGGGCGAGCGGAGGGGCGTGCTCGACGTGCAATCCCTCACACCTGGCTTCTTCACCGAGGAAGACGTGCGCTTCCTCGAGACGGTGGCCCGGTGGGTGGGCTCTGTCATCCATCGGGTCGAGCTCAGTGAGGCACTGACGAAGGCGGCCAGGGAACAGGGGCGCCGCGCCGCCGCCGAGGAGCTCATCACCGTCCTGGCACATGACATGAGCAACCTCCTGGGCCCCCTCCGGATACGCCTCGAGCTGATTCAAAATCGGGCGGCCCGGGAGCAGGCTTCGGAGTATCTGCGTCACGCCGAAGCAGCCGGGCGGTCACTCGAGGCACTCGTCAGGCTCATCTCGGATCTCATGGACGTGGGGCGGCTGGAACAGGGCCTCTTCACCCTGGCGTGGGAGCCGGTGGACCTGGTGGCAATGGTCGAGGAAGTGGCCCGGACGACCTCCACGCCCGGCAAGGAGGTCCAGCGCACCGGCGTTCCGGAGCTGGTGGTGCAAGCGGACCCCCAGCGCATCCGCCAGGCGCTCGAGAACCTGATCGCCAATGCACAGAAGCACTCTCCGCTCGGACTTCCCGTGGTCGTCGACATCAACCGCGAGCAGCGCGGGGACGGGCTGTGGGCCCGGGTGTCCGTGAAGGACCAGGGGCCTGGCATTCCCCTGGAAGTGATGCCCCGGCTCTTCGAGCGGTTCTCCCGGGGACCGGGCTCCAAGGGACTGGGCCTCGGGCTCTATCTCGTCCGGAGCATCACCGAGGCCCACGGGGGCTCGCTGACGGTGCAGTCGGAGCCAGGCATGGGGGCGCTCTTCGTCTTGATGTTGCCGATGGGTGAAGACGAAGGCTGAGCCCCGGTCACGCGGAGCGCTGGGTCTCCTCTTCCGGCTCCACCTCGAAGGGCAGCGGCAGGACGTCCTCCGACTCATCCGGCGCACCGGGCCCCGGGCGCTCGAGCAGCGCGAGGATGGCCGGGAACAGCACCGTCGTGCCCAGGGTGGCGCAGGCCACGCCCAGCAGCGCGAGCTCTCCGATGGAGCGCAGCCCCGGGTGGCCGGCCGTGAGCAGCGCGCCATAACCCGCCGCGTTGGACAGCGTGGCCACCACCGCCGCGACGCCCGTGGTGCGCACCACGTGGGGAAGCGAGCCCGGCCCCTCCTCCTGGTAGCGGTGGTAGAGGTGCACCGCGTTGTCCACGGCGATGGCGAGCAGGTTGGGCAGCACCACCGCGTTGATGAAGTTGAGCTTGAGCCCGTAGAGGTACATCGCCGCCGGCAGGCAGGCGAGCCCGAGGAACAGAGGCCCGGCCACCAGCCCCGCCCGGCGCACGCTGCGCAGGCTCGCCACCATCATCGCGAACACCGCGATCCCAGCGGCGAGCAGCAGCCCGGGGCCATCCTTCTTCACCAGCTCGAAGATGCGGTAGGCGATGAGGTTCGAGTCGAGCACCTGGAAGCTCAACCCCCGGGCGCCCGCCACCTCCCGCAGCTCGACCATCTGGTCGCCGAAGCGGTGCAGCGCGTCCGTGTCGGAGAGCGACTCCCGCTTGAAGGCGAGCACGAAGCTGCCCTCGCCATCCAGCGCGGTGAAGCGGCGGCGCACCTCGGCCGGCAGCTCCTCCACGCCAAAGGGCCGGGCGTCCAGGAGCGCCTGCAACTGTTGCAGCGCGGGGCGCAGCCTCTCCGAACTCTTGGCGCTCTCGGGCAGACGCTCCACGAACGCGCGCAGCGCGGCCCGCTCCGCCTCGACGTCGCTCCCGGTGCGCGGCAGGAAGTCGCTGAGCGAGACCACCTCCGCGAAGGTCCGCTCCTGGCCATGACGGGCCTCGAGCTCGCGCAGCGTGGCCGCGAGCTGGCCCGCCTGCGCCACATCCCGGGTGAGGAAGACGGTGGGCGAGTGGCGCCGCCCGAGCTGGGAGATGATGCGCTCGTCGAGCCGGGTCGCGGCGAACTCCCCGCGCAGCTTGCGCATGTCGGGCTCAAAACCAATCGAGCCCACCACCGAGGCCGAGTAGGCGACCAGCGCGAGGACGCTCACGACGATGCCCAGCAGCAGGGGGCGGGGCACACGCTGCGGCTCCGGGCGGGGCTGGGACGGCAGCGGGGCGGCTGCACGCGCGGGCCGGAGCCGCTCGGTCAGGGCGATGAGCGCGGGGCCAATCAGATACGTGGCCAGCACGGTGAACATCACGCCCGCGGCGGCGATCCACCCGAACTGGGCGAAGGCCTGGAACTCGGCGAGCGTGAGCGCGGCGAAGGCGGCGGCGTTGGTGCAGGCCGAGGTCAACGCGCCCTTCCAGGTGCCGAGCACGGCCTCCCGGAGGGCCTCGCCCGCGGGGTGCTGGCGGCGCTCCTCGGAGTAGCGCATCGCCAGGTGGAGCCCGTACTCGATACCGAGCCCGATGAGGATGGAGACGAGGAAGCCGGTGATGATGTTGAGGTAGCCGATGGTCTGCTGGGTCAGCGCGAATGTGACGAGCAGGCCCACGACCACGGGGGCGCCCACCACCACCAGCGAGGAGAGCCGCCGGCAGGACAGGACGATGATGAGCACCGCGATGGCGCCGGAGAGCAACGAGGAGCGCGTGAGGTCCGTGCGCATCCGCCGGTCCTCCTCGAGCCGGAGCACGTGCGCACCCGTGGCATCCGTCTCCACGCCGGGGAAGCCCCGAGCCACCTCCGCGCTCGTGGCCTGCACGCGCGTCAGCAACCGCTGGGCGAAGACCAGGTCCCCGGCCAGCCCGGCGGGCTTCACGAACAGGTACAGCTCACTGCCGTCCGCCGAGGTCAGGTACTCGCTCAACCCCACACGGGGCGTATGGCGGCGGGCGATCTCCTCGAACGAGGGAGGCGGAGGCGTGTCCTCGAGGTTCACGATGAGCGGGTTGGCGGCGAGCTTCTCCGCCCGGAGCACGGCCTCGAGGTCCTCTCGCAGTGCGCGCAACTGCTCCGCGGAGAGCATCAGCAGGGCGCGTTCCTTGAAGAAGCGCACGTCATAGCGGAACTCGACGTAGCGGACCTCCTCCAGCGCCTCCAGCCGCGGCGCCAGCGCGTGCGCGAAGCGGCGCAGGGCTTCCGGGCTGGCACCCCGGGCGCGCAGAACCAGATAGCCATCACCGCCGGCCTTCTGCGACACGCTCTCCAGGTCTCGCACTTCCT
Organism: Vitiosangium sp. GDMCC 1.1324; assembly: GCF_003044305.1. Classification (GTDB taxonomy): domain Bacteria; phylum Myxococcota; class Myxococcia; order Myxococcales; family Myxococcaceae; genus Archangium. Next base: position 647,946 of record NZ_PZOX01000003.1, read on the forward strand.
GGGTGTGCGCCGGGAGCAGTTCCACGAAGGAGCCATGGAAGACGAGCCGAGAGGCGAGCAGGCCCGCCGCGACAGATACAGCCAACACCCACGCGAGCACCCGCCCAGGCCGCTGATACGACAGCCAGGCGAAGCGCCCCATCGCTTTGTCGAAGTCCAAGGGCAAACCCTCTCAGATGAAGGGGTCCGGGTCCGGCACACCCGGCCTCCGCGAAACGGTGTCCCATGAATCCCCACGCGACCCAAGGGCCGAGGGGGGTCTGAAACAAATCGTAAGACGAGCAGCCCTTCTTATTCGCCCATTGAGCCAGGGCCCTGGGACACGCAGGATGGGCGCCACGGAGGCCTCATGAAGTCCCCTTCCCAGGTGCTCGTCCTCGTCCGCCATGGAGAAACCGCGTGGAGCCGCAGCGGCCAGCACACGGGCCGCACGGACCTCGCCCTCCTGGAAGAGGGGCGGCAGATGGCCACCCGCCTCCGCGAGCCGCTGCGCAGCTGGAACTTCGCCGCGGTGTGGACCAGCCCCCTGCGCCGCGCGAGCGAGACGTGCGAGCTCGCCGGCTACGGGAACGCGGCCCAGTTGCGCGCGGATCTGATGGAGTGGGACTACGGCACCTTCGAGGGAAAGACGAAGGATGAGATCCGCGCCACCAGCCCGAACTGGACGCTGTGGACGGACGGAGTGCCGTGCGGCGAGTCGGCCCGAGACGTGGGCGCTCGCGCGGACCGCGTCATCGCCGACGCCCGCTCCGTGCCGGGCAACGTGCTCATCTTCTCGCACGGCCACATGCTTCGGGTGCTCACCGCGCGCTGGCTGGGACTGCCCCCCACCGAGGGCCGCCTCTTCCTCCTGAACACCGCCGCCCTCTGCGTGCTCGGCTTCGACGGGGACGGGGATCAGCCCATCGTCCAGCTCTGGAACGACACCTGCCACCTGCGCGGCTAGGCCCCCCCCCTGCTCGCACAGTCCGTCGCCCTGGAGAAACACACCTACATCCCCATTTTGACTTTGATTTTCACATTCGCTATCGAGCCAACCCATCATCGCATGCACGGCCGCACACGCGCGGCCGCCGAGGAGAAGGCCGCTCATGAAGAAGCAGTACTGGATGGCACTGATGGCGGGGGCGCTGGTGTCCGCGGGCTGTGGGACGGATCCGCTGGAGGAGTCGCGGGCGAAGCCGGTGATGGAGCGCTACGCGGCGCTGGTGAACGAGAACTACACGGACATGGTGACGAAGGCGCGGGAGCTGCGCACGGCGGTGGAGGCCTTCGTGGCGGACCCCACCGAGGCGAAGCTGACGGCGGCGCGCACCGCGTGGCTGGCGGCGCGTCCGGCCTACGGCCAGAGCGAGGCCTTCCGCTTCTACGGCGGCCCCATCGACGACGAGGAGACGGGCCCCGAGGGGCGCATCAACTCGTGGCCGCTGGACGAGTCCTACATCGACTCGGTGGTGGGCTCGCCAGAGGCGGGCATCATCAACGCCACGACCCAGTTCCCCACGATCACCGAGGACGTGCTGGCGTCGGCCAACGAGCGCGACGGTGAGACGAACATCGCCACCGGCTACCACGCCATCGAGTTCCTGCTGTGGGGCCAGGATCAGAGCGTGACGGGCCCGGGCAACCGGCCGGCCACGGACTTCGTGGACGGGGGCACGGCGCCCAACGCCGCGCGCCGCCGCGAGTACCTGAAGCTGGTGACGGACCTGCTGGTGAAGGACCTCGAGTCGGTGCAGACGCAGTGGACGCCGGGCGCGGACAACTACGGCAAGAAGTTCACCGCGCTGACGCCGAAGGAGGCCGTGCAGCGGATGCTCACCGGCATGGGCGCCCTGAGCGGCGCCGAGCTGTCGGGCGAGCGGATGAGGGTGGCCTACGACAACAAGGACCAGGAGGACGAGCACTCCTGCTTCAGCGACAACACGCTGGCGGACCTGCACGCCAACGCGCTCGGCATCCAGAACGTGTACCTGGGGCGCTACGGCGACAAGGACGGCGCGGGCCTGGACGAGCTCGTGGCCAAGGTGGACCCGGAGCTGGACACGAAGATGAAGCAGCAGCTGCAGGCCAGCCTGGATGCCATCCAGGCGATTCCCGGCCCGTTCGACCAGGCCATCCTGGGCGCGGACAATAGCCCCGGCCGTCAGAAGGTGAAGGCGGCCATCGCGGCCCTGCAAGCGCAGACGGAAACGCTCGTCGACGTGGCCACCGCGCTCGGCATCGAGCTCAACCTGGAGTAACAACGAGTCATGCGGCGCACGATCAGTCTGTTGTTCCTCCTCGCCTGTGCTTGCGGGGAGGAGGGGCCCGAGCCGGGCGAGGAGCTGTCCGGCGGCAACACCACCGTCCACGACACCACGCGCAATGCCTTCACGCTGGCGGCGCGCAACCTCCAGGGCGAGCGGCGCGATGCCTTCTTCGTCGGCAACGCGATCTTCAATCGCAACTGGGTGACGGCCCCCTCCTCCACCGAGGGCCTGGACGGGCTGGGTCCCACATTCAACGCACCCTCGTGCGCCGGATGTCACTTCAAGGACGGGCGGGGCAAGCCCCCGCTCGAGCCGGACGAGAAGCCGCTGTCGCTGCTCTTCCGGCTGAGCATCCCCGGGCAGGACGCCCACGGCGGGCCGCTCGGGGACCCCACCTATGGCGGGCAGCTCCAGCCCCAGTCCATCCTCGGCGTGCCCGCCGAGGGCCATGTGGCCATCACGTACACGACGCGCGAGGGCCACTACGCGGACGGGACGGCGTACACGCTGGAGGAGCCGCACTACGCGCTCGTGGACCTGGCCTTCGGCCCCACGCACCCGGAGCTGATGGTGAGCCCCCGGGTGGCGCCGGCCATGGTGGGCCTCGGGCTGCTGGAGGCCATTCCGCAGGCGGCGCTGGAGAAGCTCGCGGATCCGAACGATACGAATGGCGATGGCATCTCCGGCCGCCTCAACCACGTCTGGGACGTGGAGCACGGCGAGGTGCGCGTGGGCCGCTTCGGCTGGAAGTCCAACCAGCCATCCCTGCGCCAGCAGAACGCGGGCGCCTTCCGGGGAGACATCGGCATCACCTCGGACCTGTTCCCCGAGGAGGAGTGCACCGCCGCGCAGGACGCGTGCCGTGCCGCGCCCTCGGGCGGGTCGCCCGAGCTGGACGCGCAGAAGCTGGAGCAGGTGACGTTCTACTCGCGGACGCTGGCCGTGCCCGCGCGCCGGGACGTGGACCAGCCCGAGGTGCTGAAAGGCCGCCGCCTCTTCCGTGAGGTGGACTGCGCGAAGTGCCACGTGCCGCGCCACGAAACGGGCACGCTGGAGGAGATGCCGGAGCTGTCCGGGCAGGTCATCTTCCCGTATACGGATCTGCTGCTGCACGACATGGGGCCGGACCTGGCGGACAACCGCCCCGACTTCGAGGCCACGGGCAGTGAGTGGCGCACGCCGCCGCTGTGGGGTATCGGGCTGGTGCACACGGTCAACCAGCACTCGCGCTTCCTGCACGATGGCCGCGCCCGCTCGCTGGAGGAGGCCATCCTCTGGCACGGCGGCGAGGCCGAGCGCTCGCGGGAGCACTTCCGCAACCTGTCCGCCACTGATCGCGCGGCGCTGCTGCGCTTCCTGGAGTCGCTGTGAGCCCTCTGTTCCGCCGTCTCGTTCCCGCCGCCGTCCTGTTGTCGCTCGCCCTGGTGGTGAGCTGCGGGGATTCCCAGAACACCGCCCTGCGCACCGCCTTCCTGAAGGAGCTGGGCGAAGACACCATCCTCCCCACGTACCGGGAGTTCGACACGCGCACCGAGACCCTGGCCAGCGCGCTCGCGGCGCTGGAGGCCACGCCCACCGAGGCCACGCTCACCGAGGCCCAGTCGGCCTGGCGGGCCACGCGCTCGCCGTGGCAGTCACAGGAGTCCTTCCACATCGGCCCCTCGGAGGAGCTGCACACGGGAGCCGCCGTGGACCAGGTCCCCTCGACGACGGGCATCGACAGCCTGCTCGCGGGGGACTCGTCCCTCGCCGAGGCGGCGGTCGCGGAGCTGGGCGCCAACCGCAAGGGCATGCTGGCCATGGAGTACGTGCTCTTCGACGCGGACGGCGGCAACGCGGCGGTGCTCGCTCGCCTCACGACGGCAGAGGGGAACGCGGGCGCGCGCCGCCGGGCGTACCTGAAGGCGCTCGGGGCGGTGATGCACAAGGATGCCGAGGCGGTCCACACCGCGTGGGAGCCCGAGCAGGGCAACTACATCGCGCAGCTCGCCACCGCGGGGAACAGCGGAAGCAAGTACGCCACCCAGAAAGACGCGGTGGACGAGGTGGTCAACCGGCTCATCGCCTGTGCGGAGACGACGGAGCTGAAGCTGTCGAAGCCGCTCGGGTTCGCCACCGGAGGCACGATCCGCCCCGAGCAGGAGGAGGCGCGGCGCAGCGACAACTCGCTGAAGGACCTGGGGGACACGCTCCAGGGAATGGAGCGCGTCTGGCTCGGGGCGAACGGGAACGGCGGCCTGTCGCGCGTGGTGGCCGCGAGCAACAAGAAGCTGGACGAGACCGTGCGCGGGGAGCTGGCGGCAGTGCGCTCGGCGCTGGAGGCCATCCCCCCGCCGCTGCGCACGGCCCTGTACAACCACCGCGAGTCGGTGGAGGACGCCCGGGCCGCGCTCGCGCAACTGCGCGCCACGCTCACCACCGAGGTGGTGGCCAACCTGGGCGTGACGATCAAGTTCAACGACAACGATGGTGACTGAACCCACGCCTCCCCTCGCCCATCGAGAGAGGGGCGGGGGTGAGGGTGTCGAGGGCCTGGAGCTCCCCACCCGGGCCCGTCAGCAGCTCCGCCAGCGGGTCGGCGAATTCCTCTTCGCCCCCGTGGATCCGGCCTCGCTCGTGGCGTTCCGGGTCCTCTTCGGGCTGCTCATGGGGGTCACCGTCGTGCGCTTCTTCGCGTACGGGTGGATCCACCACCACTACCTGGCGCCCCGAGTGCTCTTCCCCTACGCGGGGCTGGAGTGGATCCGCCCGTGGCCAGGCGTGGGCATGTACGTCCACTTCGCGTTGATGGGCTTGGGGGCGCTGGGCATCGCGCTGGGCGTGGCGTACCGGACGAGCGCGCTCACGTTCCTGCTCACCTTCACGTACGCGCACCTCATCGACAAGACGTACTACCTCAACCACTACTACTTCATCTCGCTGGTGGGCGTGCTGCTGGTGCTGCTTCCGCTGGGAGCGGCGGGAACGATGCGCACCGTGCCCGCGTGGTGGCTGTGGCTGCTCCGGGCCCAGGTGGGACTCGTGTACTTCTTCGGCGGCGTGGCCAAGCTGAAGAGTGATTGGCTCCTGCACGCACAGCCGATGAAGCTCTGGCTCGCGGCGAGCACGGACCTGCCGGTGCTCGGCCACCTCTTCGAGCAGCCCTGGGCACCGCACGCCTTCAGCATCGCCGGAGCGCTGTTCGACCTGTGCGTGGTGCCCGCGCTGCTGTGGAGACGCACGCGGTGGCTCGCCTACGCGGCGGTGGTGGCCTTCCACGTCATCACCCGGCTGCTCTTCCCCATCGGCATGTTCCCGTGGCTGATGATGGCGGGCGCCCTGCTCTTCTTCCCGCCCGACTGGCCCCGGCGACTCGCGAGCTGGCTGCGGCGCGAGCCGGTGCGGCCCACCACCGGACCCGAGACCTCCCCCGCCCCGCCCTCGAGACGCACGTGGGTGGGGCCCGCGTTGGCCGCGGCGTTCATCGCCGTGCAGTTCCTCCTGCCGCTGCGGCACCTGCTCTACCCGGGCGAGCTGCTCTGGACGGAGGAGGGCTTCCGCTTCTCGTGGAACGTGATGTTGATGGAGAAGGACGGGGTGGCCGAGTTCCGCGTCAGCGAGCCCTCCACGGGGAAGCGCTGGGTGGTGTCCCCGAAACAACACCTCACCCCGGACCAGGTGAGGATGATGGCCACACAGCCGGACATGCTGCTGACGTTCGCGCACTACCTGGCCCGCCACTTCGAGGAACAGGGCCACCCCGGAGTGGAGGTGCGCGTGGACGCCTTCGCGAGCCTCAATGGCCGGCCGCGTCAAAGGCTCGTGGACCCCGCCGTGAACCTCGCGGCGGTGGGGACGTGGGACGACCTCCACGGCTGGGTGCTGCCCTTCCGTGAGGTGGATCCTCCCTAGCGGGAGGCGGCGGGCATCCGTGCAGCCCTCGCGAGGTTATTGGATAATGGAGTCCGCCCCCCGAGCGAGGACACGAGCCATGAGTCACAAGCGCTTCTCCAGTCCCGAGTCGAACTGGCGTCCGGCCAAGCCCAAGAAGATGGGCAACCCGGTCTCGAAGATGACCCTGGTGGCGGGACGCCGCATTGGCGGTGCGTTGCGAGCGGAGCAGGCCCGCCAGCAGAAGCGGCGCGACACCAAACGCTGAGCCCTCCCCCTGGCAGTTGCCCACCAGCCGACCCAACGAGCACTCGCGATGCTCGTGAGCGTGCATCCACGGTACGGACGCCCTTATGAAGGGGTTCACGGACGCAGGCTGCCAACCCGAGGGAGATGCTCATGTTCCTGATCCAGACAGAAGAAGACCTTCTCCGCGCATTCCGCCCACGAGACCGGCAGACGGTGGAGGTCCCCAAGGGCACCAGGTTCCCGCTCTTCGTCCGCGACTACCTGACGTGGGTCGAGCCCGCCGGAACCCGGGTCTTCCTGGTGCTTCCTTCGCCGGGGAACAGCAAACAGCCCATGGGGATCGCCTTCCGCCGTGACTCGCATGGCGGCGCCTCGCCCTCGCCATGCATGTGCGAGTGGTGCCATTCCTATGGCCCCGCGAACGAGATCGGGATGCTCACCACGGACGTGAACTCGAAGCGCCGGGTGGGCGTCAGCCTCTGCCTCGACCTGCGCTGCAAGGAGAAGCTGGAGACGGCGGCGGACCTGTCCGGCCGGAACTCGCGAGATCTCACGAAGGTGCTGATGGAGCGCATGCACCACTTCGCTCGAGAGGCCCTGCGGATCGAGACCGTCCCGGAGGATTGAGCACCGGGGACCCCTCCGGGCTCAAACAGGTGCGCGCAGCCGTTGAACGAGCTGCTGGGCATGGACCGGCAGCTCGGCGAACCGGCGCACGCAGAGGGTGAGCCGGCGCAGGGCCCAGGAATCCGTCAGCCGGAGCCGGCGGATCGCCATGGACCGCTGACAGCGGCGAGCAGCGGTCTCGGGGACCACGCCGATGCCGATGTCCCGCTTGACTAGCCGGCAGATGGCATCGAAGCTGCGCAGGCGGACCCGGAACTTCAACCGGCGCCCGGCCCGCGCCGCGTGCTCGGACAGGTAGTCCTGGAGCGCGCTTCCCGTCGCCAGTCCGATGAATTCGTGATCCAGCACCTCGGCGAAGCGGATCTCCCGATGCTTCGCCAGCGGATGCTCTCGCGCCGTGACGAGCACGAGCTGGTCGAGACGGAACGGAAAGGACTCGAGACCCGCGAGGTCCACGGAGTCCGAGACGATGCCGACATCCGCCAGCCCTTCGGCCACCGCCTGAACGATCTCGTAGCTGAGCCGCTCCTCCAGGTCGACGTTGACGTTCGGGTGATCCGCCAGGAAGGCGCTCAGGGCCTCCGGCAGGAACTCCGTCATCGCGGCGGTATTGGACAGGACGCGGACATGGCCCTTCAAACCATGGGCGTATTCGCCGAGTTCACCGCGCATCCGCTCGAGCTGCTCCAGCACGGTGCGAGCATGGTGGACCAGCGCCCGTCCCGCCGGAGTCGGACGGACACCGCGACGCTCCCGCTCCAGGAGGGGAACGCCGAGCTCCTCCTCCATGCCGCGGATGCGAGCGCTCGCGGAGGCCAGGGCGAGATGGGTCCGCGCCGCGCCGCCCGTGATGCTCCCGGACTCCGCCACATGGAGGAACAGCCGCAAGTCGGTCAGATCGAAACGCATCGCCGGTCCCTCTCGAGCCGCTGGATGGCCAGCCTTCGCCTGGGACGAAGGCTGACTCAGCCAATCCCAGATTGTCCCGTGCCGCCAGTACCCTGAAGCTGGGTGCATGAACTCGGACCTGTTGCTGGGCGCCGCCAGCCTTCTCGCCGGCGCCATGAACGCGGTCGCGGGCGGCGGCTCGTTCGTCACCTTCCCCGCGCTCGTCTTGAGCGGAGTGCCCTCGGTCGCGGCCAACGCGTCGAGCACCGTCGCACTGTTCCCCGGCAGCTTCGCCAGCGCCTGGGCCTATCGCGATGATTTCAAGAGCTTCGAGGGCGTCTCGGTGCGAGCACTGCTCCCGGTGAGCCTGGCGGGCGGACTGACCGGGGCGATGCTGCTGCTCCTCACGCCCCAGACCACCTTCGACGTGGTCATTCCCTGGCTCCTGCTGCTCGGCACCCTGGCCTTCGCCTTCGGACGAGAGGCGGGCGCGAGGCTCCGGCGGGCCATCCGTATCGGCCCGGCCCTCCTGCTCGGAGGGCAGTTCCTTCTCTCCATCTACGGTGGCTATTTCGGCGGAGCCGTCGGGCTCATGATGATGGCGGTCTGGAGCCTGTTCGGCGTCAGCGATCTCCAGGCGATGAACGCGGCCAAGACGCTGCTGGTCGGGGCGACGAACACCGTGGCCGTCGCATGCTTCATCGTCGCGGGCGAGGTCTGGTGGAAGCAGACGGTCCTGATGGCCATCGCGGCGGCCGTCGGAGGCTACGTCGGCGCGCGCATCGGCCGCCGCATCCCCTCTGCCCGCCTCCGCCTCGGCATCACGGCCGTCAACGTGGCGATGACCGTCGCGTTCTTCCTGCGCGCCTGAAGAGAGCCAGCGGCGCTGACAGGAGAGCGGGCACGGCGGTCATCCCGTGCCGTGCCCGCTCGGGGCGAGCGGCTACAGCCGCCCGTCGAGGAAGTTGCGCACCAGCTTGGGGCCCTCGGGAGTCAGGACGCTCTCGGGGTGGAACTGCACGCCCACCACGGGCCGCTCGCGGTGCCGCAGCCCCATGATGAGCCCGTCCGGTGACCACGCCGTGGCCTCCAGCTCCGCCGGCAGCGTCGCCGCCTCCACCACCAGCGAGTGGTAGCGCGCCGCCTGGAAGCCCTGCGACAGGCCCTCGAAGATGCTGCGGCCCTCGTGACGGATGGACGCGGTCTTCCCGTGCACCGGCTCCGGGGCGCGCACCACATTGCCCCCGAAGACGGCCCCGATGGACTGGTGGCCCAGGCACACGCCCAGCACCGGCACCTTCGCGCCACGGATGGCCGCCATGCTCACCCCGGCCTCCTTCGGCGTGCACGGTCCCGGCGACACCACCAGGTGCGACGCGCCCGAGGCCGCCACGCCCTCGGCGTCGATCTCATCGTTGCGAGCCACCTTCACCTCGGCCCCCAGCGTATACAGGAGCTGCACGAGGTTGAAGGTGAACGAGTCGTAGTTGTCGATGACGAGGATCACCGCACACCTCCCTCACGGGCCTGCTTCAGGGCCGTGGCGAGCACCCGGGCCTTGGCCTCGGTCTCATCCGCTTCCTTCGAGGGCACCGAGTCCGCCACGAGCCCCGCGCCCGCCTCCCACAGCGTGCGGTCTCCGTCGACGAAGAAGGTGCGCAGGGCGATGGCCAGGTCCAGCGCGCCGCAGAAGGACAGGTAGCCCACGGCGCCCGCGTAGGGGCCACGGCGAGTGGGCTCCAGCTCGTCGATGATCTGCATCGCGCGAATCTTCGGAGCCCCGGACACCGTGCCCGCGGGGAAGGTGTAGGCCAGGGCATCGAGCGCGTCGTACTTCGCATCCAGCTTGCCGCGCACCTGCGAGACGATGTGCATCACGTGGCTGTAGCGCTCGATGACCATCAGGTCCTCGACGCGCACCGAGCCCGGAGCCGCCACCCGGCCCACGTCGTTGCGGCCGAGGTCCACCAGCATCATGTGCTCGGCGCGCTCCTTCTCGTCGGCGAGCAGCTCCTTCTCCAGAGCCAGGTCCTCGGCCTCGGTGGCGCCGCGGCGCCGAGTGCCGGCGATGGGGCGCACCACGACGTCCCCGTCACGCACCTGCACCAGCAGCTCCGGAGAGGCGCCCACCAGCGCACGGGCCTCGCCCAGCTCGATGTGGAAGAGGTAGGGCGAGGGGTTGATGCGGCGAAGTGCCCGGTAGAGCGAGAGCGGCGGCGGCGCCCCACGCGCCTCGAAACGGCGGGCGAGCACCACCTGCATGCAGTCACCCGCGCGGATGTACTCCTTCACGCGCTCGACGGCGGCCTCATAGCCGGCGCGGTCCCAATGGACCGAGACGTCGGCCTCGCCCCGCATGGGAGGGCTCGGGACATAGGCGTCCGAGGGGAGGGGCCGCAGCAGACGCGCGGCGAGAGCCTCGGCGCGGGCCTCGGCGTCCGCGAGGGCCTGGGCGACACTGCCATGGCGAGACGGCCGGGCGATGGCGGTGGCGTGCAGCGTCTGGGTGCGCGAGTCGAGGGTGACGAACTCATCGCACAGGAGCCACTCGGAGTCGGGGAAGGAGGTGTCCGGAGCGTGCCGGTCGGGCACGTGGCGCTCGAACCAGGACATGCAGTTGTAGCCGAGGTAGCCCACCAGACCGCCGACGAACGGGGGCTCACCGGGGAGCTTGGCGACGGCGTGCTCGCGCCAGACGGAACGCAGGACGTCGAGCGGCTTGCCCTCGAGACGCTGCGACTGTTCGCCGCGCCAGAGGGTGCCGCCGTTGCGGTCGAGCCGCAGACGGCCGGAGGGGGCGGTGCCGACGTGGCTGTAGCGGCCGAAGCGCTCGCCACCGTGGCAGGATTCGAGGATGAAGCCTCGCGCGCCACCGAGCTTGAGGTAGGCGGAAAGCGGGGTGTCGAGGTCGGCGGGGAGCACGACCGAGACGGGGACCGCCTCGCCCTTCTCCGCGCGTTGGCGGTAGGCCGCCTTGCGCTCCTGAGCGTTCATCACGTTCCTCTGAGTAGACCCCTCGTCCCTCTGGAGAGAGGGCTGGGGGTGCCTCCGTTATCGCCCGTCTGGCGGTGCCGGGAAAGGGGGGGCCGGACTGGCCGCTCAGGGGTTGCTCCCTGGCTTGCTGGGGGCCAGCAACTCGACGGCCACATCCGCGGCGGTCTTCTGGGCGGCACAGGCCTCCGGACGGCCGAAGGGCAGGAACACGTTCGGCGCGGGCGCGCAGACTTCCGTGATCCGGGTGCGGTCCTCCAACACCTCGCGAGCCAGCCGCCGGGCCTCGTCCTGACGTCCTCGCGCCTTCGCCTCGAGGGCGAGCTGGAGCTTCGCCTCGAGCCGCACGCTATAGGTCTTCCATCCCCGCTGCTCCGGAATGGCCGTCATGGCTTCCAGACCCCGCGAATACAGAGCGACTGCCCGAGCCCGATCCCCCTCCTTATCGGCGACCGCGCCCAGGAGGATCAGTCCCTCGGGGAAGCGGGCCAGCTTCCCAGCGGCCTCGGCGCGGCGCAGCAGCTCGAGGGCGGCACGCCAGTCGGAGCCCTTCGCGCGGCGCAGCAACTCGCACAGGACATACGCGGCACGGTACTGGACCCCCTCTTCGGAGTCCTCGAGGAAGGGCAGAGCCAGCTCGACCCCCTGGAGCGGAGTCACCCGCTGGGACACCTGATAGAGCGCGCTGGCCCTGATTCCGGGGGCTGGGTCGCGCAGCGCACGCTGGAGGGCCTTGTCGACCTCGGGCCCTGGACGCTGCCCCAGCGTGAAGACGGCGTAGGCGCGGAGGAAGTCGAGGGGAATGGAGGGAGCACTCTCCATGAGCACTCGCACGGACAGGCGGGCGGCTTCTTCTGGGGACCTGCGATCCAGCAGCATGAGGATCTCCGGCAGGGCCTCCACCGAAACTCGAGGGGATTGAGGAGGGAGCACGAGCAGGCCGTGAATCTCCTCGTCCGTGCCGATGGCGCTGAGCCCCTCCAGGGCGATGTTGCGCAGTTCCCACTCCAGATCTGGATTGCGCTCACGCAGCAGCTCCAGCCAGAAACTCCGCAGCGCGGGGTTGCTGCCCCGAGGGGACCGCTGCGAGACCCCCTGCAGCGCCCAGGCGATCCGGATGCGCTCGTCCTTGCCACGCGTGTTCCGGAACTCCTGGAGAAGAGCCTCGGTGTTCATCTCGGGCAGAGGCCTGTCCCGGGAGACCTGGCCCGTGACCGGGTCGATGCGCAAGCGGATGCCCGGGACGGGACCCGCATAGGGAGGCTCGGGATGGCCGGGAGGCAACTCGGTGGGAACGACCAGCGTGAGCACGTCGCCCTCGAAGGCGGGTGAGGTGCTCCACCAGGAGCCACATAGCATCTCTGGGAGCTTGCGCCGCTCCTCCTCCGTGACGTGGGTATCGAGCAACCACTGGCCGCTCAGGACCCCGTTTGGCCCGAAGATGCTCACCTCGCTCGAACGGGAGTCGACCAGCGCCAGGTAGCGGCCACTCGGCGATAGGAGGACATCCCGCTTCTCGACGCCATGCGAGAGAGCGCTCTGCCACACGACCTTGCCGGCCCGGCGGTCACGCAGGGTGAGCAGAGGAGAGGAGAACTTCCCCCTCTGCATCGTCTCGAGGGATATCTCGAAACGCCCATCCTGGGACTCCATCGACCAGGACTCGGGAGCGATGCGAGTGCACGCCAGCGTCACCGAGGGCCCCAGCAGCGCCAGGGCCACGACCAGGACGCCCCCCACCCTCTTCCAGACTCTCATCCAGAGAACGGTAGCCCCGGTAACGCGAGTGCCTCAACCCTCGCCGCGAGCCCGCTCACGAGGGCCGAAGAGCCACTCCAGGCCCCGCCACACGTCATCGCGCCAGGCCGGATAGTTATGACCGCCGTGATACTCGCGGTACTCGGCGCGGTGTCCGGACTGCTGGAGCACGGGGAGGATGCGCCGGTTGCCCTCGGCGAGCGCCTCGAAGTGACCACAGTCCATCCACACCTCGAGCGGCCGGGAGGCAGCGCGGCGGGCGAGGTCGAACACGACGAAGTCGCGGTTCCACACGCTGAACGCACCCGACTGCGAGAGCACGTGGCCGAAGACCTCGGGCGCACGCAGTCCCGAGTAGAGGGCAATCAACCCACCCAACGATGCACCGAGGACGGCATGGGCGCCGGGCTCGCGCTTCTCATCCACGAGGTGCAGCTCGTTGTGGGCGAGCGGCAGCACCCTGTCCAGCAGGAAGGCCAGGGTGGCCTCGCTGCAGGCGTACTCGACGGTGCGAGCGTGGCCCCCGTTGGCCACCATGGCCAGGGCGATGGGACGGATGCGGCCCTGGGCGATGAGGTTGTCCACGAGGACGTGCAGCTTCGCGCGGCGCAGGAAGTCCGGCCCGTCGAACACCACCACCAGGGGACAGGGCTCGGAGGTGGGAGGCGCGTAGAGGAACACCGGGCGCTTGCGCCCCACACACAACTCATGCGTCTCCACCATGTGACGGGTGACGGCGCCACGAGGCACGTCCCGCTGCCGCTGCGCGAGGGGCGTGGGCCCGGCCTCGGGCATGTGGAAGAAGTGGTTGAAGTCACCGAACCCGTTGGGGACGAGGCGCTTGTTGAAGGGGTCTCGAACCCGCTGCCCCTTCGCATCCTGGAGCGCGTACTCCACATAGGTGTCGCGCGGCAGCGTGAGCGAGTGCGCCCACAGTCCGGGCGCCACCTGTTGCAGAGGGACGGGCTCACCGGACCAGTCCTGGAAGTCACCCATCACGGACACAGGCCGGCGCCCGCGCCACACGAAGGTGGCTGTCTGTCCATCGATGACCGGAGTGCCCTCGGTACGGGCCCTCTTCTCGAGCGAGGTGGTATCCATGAATCATTCCGGGGAGAGGAGCGGGCCGTGCTCGAACAGTGCTTCGCCTCCAAGCCCCGAGGCGAGGAGGCGGTACCCAGTCATCTTCAGCATGAGGGCAGACGCTAACCGCCCCGGAAGGAAGCTGCCAACCTCGAGCCTAACGAGCGAGCGCGGTGCGAATCGGGCGGATGGCCACCAGTCCCAGCAGGGCGGCGAACAGCCAACGGCCCCAGCGCGGGCGCTCCTCTACCGGGTGGTTGCGCGGAGCGTGCTCGTCGAAGAGCTCCACCATGCCCTTGATGAAGTGGCGCATGTCCAACGGGCTGCGGCTGGAGAACCACCGGTCGTCACGGACACCGGGCTCATCCACCCACTCGGCCCCCGCGTTGCGGATGTCATCCTTGATACCGGGCCACGCGGCCAGCTTGCGTCCACTCGCCAGACCCGCGGACACGAGCACCCAGGGACCATGGCACAACGTGGCGATGGGCCGGCCGTGGCGGTCGAACTCGCGGACGAACTGGAGCACCTCCTCGCTCTGACGGAGGAAGTCCGGATTGACGAAGCCTCCGGGGATGAGCAACGCGTCGAAGTCCGTGGGCTGCACCTCCTTCACGAGCTCGTCCACGGGAATCTTCTTGCCCGGCCACAGCAGGTTCATGCCGCGAATGCGCCCCCTGTGCAGGGAGATGATGTCCACCTGCGCGCCCCGCTTCCGGAGCGCTCTCATGGGGATGGTGAGCTCCACCTGCTCGAAGCCGTCCGCGGCCAGCACACCGACCCGGATGCCCTTCAACGTCTTCCTCGCCATGCCAACTCCTCCCGGTTCTCTTCCCGGCGCAATCGTCGGCATCCCTCCCGCGTCCGGCATTCCTCGCTCCCCGGGCTGGTGGGGAGGCAGGAGAGCATGCGGAGCGGCGCATGAGACAGACGTCGGGGTGGTCTGTCCCTCGGACTTCAATGAGTCAGACGAGTCCCGTGGTTATCTTGCAGAATGGCGGCCGCCAGGGAGGAGGGAGCACCATGTCGAAGGCCTTCACGAAGGAAGACTCGGGCGGAGAAGACCTCCTCCTGCCCCCGCGCCCCCGCTCGATGTCTGGAGAGAAGCGGTACATCACCCCCGAGGGCTACCGCTCCCTGCAGGAGGAGCTCGAGGCGCTCACGGCTCCAGCCCCTCTTCAGAAGGACACTCCGGCGCTCGAGGGCGAGGCACGGACCCGAGAGCGTGCGCGCCGGGCGCAGCAACTGGCCACCATCCTGGAGGAGGTGCAGGTGGTATCCCCCGAGGCCCCGGACGACGAGCGCATCTACTTCGGCGCGTGGGTAACGCTCGAGGACGAGGAGGGCGAGGAGACGACGTACCGCATCGTGGGTCCGGACGAGGCGGACGTTAAGGAGGGCCGACTCAGCGTCGAGTCCCCCCTGGCGCGGGCACTGCTCGGCAAGGAGGAGGGCGAGTCCGTCCGTGTCGAACGGCCGCGTGGCGCCATCGAGTACACCGTCACCGGGGTGTCCTACCGGCCTCCCACCTCTTGAGCACCCGGGAACTGTCAGGAGCGCGCCCCTGCCCCGTCATGCTTGGTGTTCATTAAACACCAACCATTCGAGAGACCCATGAGCAACGCGAGGCACAGGTTCACCTTCTTCTGGCGGCAGGAATCCCCGTTCTCGCAGTGGCACCCCACGCAGTTCGTGGTGGGAGGCGCGCGGTTCACGTGCACCGAGCAGTACATGATGCACGGAAAGGCGGTGCTCTTCGGGGACGCGGAGATGGCGGCGCGCATCCTGGAGGCGAAGACACCTCGGGAGCACAAGGCGCTGGGGCGCAAGGTGCGAGGCTTCGAGGGCGCGGTGTGGGAGCGGGAGCGCGAGCGCATCGTTTACGAGGGCAACCACGCCAAGTTCATCCAGAACGCCGGGCTGCTCGCGGCGCTGCTCGCCACGGCGGGGACGGAGCTGGTGGAGGCCAGCCCGATGGATCGCATCTGGGGCGTGGGGCTCTCCGCGGAGGATCCTCGCATCCAGAATCCAGCGACCTGGCGTGGCCAGAACCTGCTGGGGAAGGTGCTCACGCGCCTGCGCGAGGACCTGCTCGCCGCGGGCGAGACGCAGGCCCGGCCTGCGCGCCCCTAGAGAACCATGAGAGAAGGAGGGCGGCTCCGGGACGTCTCAGAGCCGCACCTGCTTCATCTTCTTCATCGTCCGCGCCGCGAAACTGTCCAGCACCCCCGGCACGAACGCCTTGAGGGCCATGATCAGCTTCGCGGCCGGCATCATCACCACCTCGCGCTCGCGGCGCTCCATGGCGCGCAGGATGATGTCCGCGCACGTGCGTACACTCATCATCCCATGGGTCTCCTCGGGGATGTCCGATTTGCCGGGCGTGCCGTCGGGGCCGAGCGCCCGGACGCGGATGTCGGTGGCGACGAACCCGGGCGACACGACGAGCACGTCCACGCCGGTGCCACGCAGTTCGATGCGCAGCGAGTCGAAGAACCCCTGCATCGCGTGCTTGCTCGCGGAATAGCCGGTGCGGCCGGGCACGCCGTTCTTGCCCGTCAGCGACGAGATGGCGACGAGCATGCCCCGCCGCGCCTTCACATGCGGGAGCGCCTCGTGTGTGCAGTAGACCGAGCCCAGGTAGTTCACCCGCATGAGGCGCTCGAAGAGTGACAGGTCCGTCACATCCTCGAAGAGCCCGCGCATGGTGAGCCCCGCGTTGTTCACCAGGTAGTCGATGCCGCCGAAGGCCTCCACGGCGCGCGCCACCAGGCGACGGCAGGCCTCGGGGTCGCCCACGTCGGTAGGCACGACGAGCGCCTGACCTCCAGCCTGCTCGCACCGCTGCTTCACCCGGGCCAGCAACTCCTCGCTCCGCGCCGCCAGGACCAGCTGGGCCCCGCGCTCCGCGAGCGCCACCGCCAGCTCTTCACCGATCCCCGCGGAAGCTCCGGTAATGACCGCCGTCTTTCCTCTCATGGGGCGCCATGCTCGCATGCTTCCGCCCGGCCCCCATGGCACAAGGGCCGCTTCTCCATCTATTAGAAGACATGTGAGTTCATCCAAGCGCCGCCGCATCCTCGACATCGTGGCCACGGACGCCACCTTCGAGCGGACCGAGTACCGTGGCCGCGAGGTCTGGCTCGGAAAGTGCCTGCACTGCAACGCGTACCTCGTCATCGACCTGAGCGGCGAGCCCGTCAGCCGGGCCACCATCGAGCACATCGTCCCCCGGGTGCACGGCGGGACGGATGCGCTGGGGAACCTCGGCCTGGCGTGTGCGCGCTGCAACCAGGGCAAGGGCAGCCGGCACGATCGGCACTTCCACCGTGATCCTCGGGTCCGGGAGCTGGTGGATCGCCTGTTGGAGCGCCGCCGCGAGCGCTGGCGCGACCCGGACGACGCTTGAGCTCCCCAGGGTCCAACCCCCCCTTCCATCTCGTAGAAGAGAACATCATCCGGAGAGAATTTCCGCCGCACCACAACGTGGCGGGTCGTGGTATCCCGCCGCTCGCGGACAGAGAAAGGTTGACACCTGGATAATGATGCTCGATGGTCACGCGCCGCGTTGGAACGGGCGAGGAGGAGGGACCCCGCCCATCGCAACTCTTCAGTCGGATGGGGTCGGGCGTGTCCGCATGTCTCCTGCCAGGGCAGGAGCCGTCGCAGCCACAGCAACGCCGTGCATGAGCTTCTTGTTCCAGTCTTCCTGTGCCGTCTCCGTTCCGGTCGCGCCGTCCTCCCGGTCGTGTCCCTGCGGAGTCCACTGACTAGCCCCCCGGTCCTGGTATGAGCGGTCCTCTCTTCCCACGCTGGACGAACACGGTGTCGCGGGCTTCTGCCGCGGCGCTTCTTGCAATCCCCGCGATCGCGCTTGGCGGTCTGATGGCGTACGTGCGTTCCCCGTTCGTCACCAACCAGAACCGGCCGATCGAACAGCCGATCGAGTTCGATCACCGGCACCACGCCGGTGACGAGCAGATCGACTGTCGCTACTGCCACTTCTCCGTGGAGAAGTCGCCGTCAGCGGGCATCCCCTCCACCACCGTGTGCATGTCCTGCCACGCCCAGGTGTGGAACAAGAGCCCGTACCTGGCGATGGTGAGGCAGGCGTACTTCACGGACCAGGCCATCCCCTGGATCCGCATCCACAACCTGCCGGACTTCGTCTACTTCAACCACTCCATCCACGTGGCCAAGGGCGTGGGCTGCGCCACCTGCCACGGCCGCGTGGACATGATGGGCGCCATGGAGCAGTACGCACCGCTCACCATGCAGTGGTGCTTGGACTGCCACCGCAATCCCAAGCCCAACCTGCGCCCGCAAGAGTTCATCACCAGCATGACCTGGCAGCCGCCGGCCGACCACAAGGAAGCCGAGGCGCTCGCCGACAAGCTGGCGGAGCAGTACGACGTTCACTCTCGCACGAGCTGCTCCACATGCCATCGCTGAAGCCCAAGCTCGACGGAGCCCCCATGAAGGACACCCCTACCTCCTTCGCCCTTCCGGTCGTCTCGGACAAGGCCGAGGCCGCACACGACCACGACCACTCGCACGACGTCGTGGGTGAGGCGCTCGACCACGCCGCCGCGCACGCCGTGGCCTCCGAGGGCGCTTACGGGAAGACCTACTGGCGCAGCCTCGAGGAGCGGCTCGGCAAGGCCGAGTACCTCGAGGAGACCCGCCCCGAGTTCCCCGAGGGCGCGGACCTGCCTCCCACCGGCGTGGCCCGCCGCGAGTTCATGCAGCTGCTGGGCGCCTCGCTGGCGCTGGCCGGCGCCACCGCCTGCTCCACCCGCCCGGTGGACGAGCGCATGGTGCCCTACACCCGCACGCCGCCCGAGCTCGTCCCGGGCAACCCGCTGCACTACGCCTCGGGCATGACGTTCGGGGGCCACACCTCCGGCATCCTCGTCACCGCGCGTGAGGGCCGCCCCATCAAGGTGGAAGGCAACCCGCAGCACCCGGTGAACCTGGGCGCCGCCGGTGTGTTCGAGCAGGCCTTCCTGATGTCCTTGTACGACCCGCAGCGCGCCCGCGTGCTGCGCAACCGCAAGGACCCGCGCTCGCTGCGCACCTTCGGTGAAGAGATCAGCACGTACCTGGCCCGGGCGGCGCAGCAGAACGGCGGGGGGCGCGTGCGCTTCCTCACCGAGCCGAACACCTCTCCGGTGCTCGGCGACCTGCGCTCGCGCATCCAGCAGCGGCTGCCCAACGCCCGCTTCACCAGCTACACCTCCGTGGCGCAGGACGCGGCCAGCGAGGGCACCCGCGCGGTGCTCGGCCAGCCCGCCGCCGCCGTGTACGACTTCTCCAAGGCGGACGTCGTCCTCTCCCTGGACGCGGACTTCCTGGAGAGCCGCCCGGCCAACCTCGCCTACGCCCGCGCCTTCGCGAAGCGGCGTGACCCGGCCGAGGGCAACCTCAACCGCCTCTACGTCGCCGAGCCGCGCTTCACCATCACCGGCGGCATGGCGGACCACCGTCTGCGCGTGAAGTCCACGGAGATCTTCGCCGTCGCCGCCGCCATCGCCTCGCACGTGGGCGGTGCGGTGGAGGGCCTGGCCGGTGCCGCCGCCCAGAAGGCGCAGCTCAACGCCAGCCACCAGAAGTGGGTGGAGGCGGTCGCCGCCGACCTGCGCGCCCACGCCGGCAAGAGCGTGGTGGTGCCCGGTGAGCGTCAGCCCGCCGCGGTGCACGCCCTGGCCGCCGCCCTCAACGCGGCGCTCGGCAACGTGGGCCAGACGGTTCGCTACGTCCCCGCCAACGCCGCCGATAACACCAGCGCCGCCGCCCTGCGCCCGCTCGTGGACGAGCTGAAGAACGGCGCGGTGGACGTGCTCGTCATCACCGCCTGGAACCCGCTCTACCGCGCGCCGGTGGACCTGGGCCTCCAGGAGGCGTTGGATCCGAAGACGAACCCCAACCGCGGCAAGCTCACTGTCATCTACACCTCGCTCTTCGAGGACGAGACGAGCGCCTACGCCGACTGGTTCGTCCCGGCCGCGCACGAGCTGGAGTACTGGGGTGATGGCCGGTCGAGCGACGGCACGGTGTCCATCGTGCAGCCGCTCATCCAGCCGATCTTCAACGGCGTGCCCGTGTCGGAGTTCCTCGCGACCTTCCTCGGCGAGCCGTTCCGCAACAGCTATCAGATCCTCCGCGACTTCTACCGGGGCCGCGCCGCCGCCGGCACCGACTTCGAGACGGCGTGGGAGACCTGGGTGTCCGTGGGCATCGTCCCCGACTCCGCCCCCGCGGCTCTGACCGCCGCGCCCAACGCGGACGGCGCCCGCGCGCTGGTGGAGGCCTACACCCCGCCTGCCTCGGGCGAGCTCGAGGTGAACTTCGTCGCGGACTACAAGATCTACGACGGCCAGTTCGCCAACATGTCCTGGCTGCAGGAGCTGCCGGATCCCATCTCGAAGATCACCTGGGACAACGCGGCCTACCTCAGCCCGGCCACCGCCGAGCGGCTCAAGCTCGAGCCGGGTGACGTGGCCACGCTTACCTACCGCAACCGCACGCTGGATGTGCCCGTGTGGATCATCCCCGGCACGGCGGACGACGTGGTGGTGCTGCCGCTGGGCTACGGCCGCACGGGTCTCTTCGAGACCGTGGCCAAGGAGATCGGCTTCAACGCCAACCTGGTGCGCAGCGTGGAGGCGCCCTGGTTCGAAGGTGGCGCGAAGCTGGAGAAGGCGCGCAGCACGCACAAGTTCTCCCTCACCCAGTCCCACTGGCGCATGGAGGGCCGCCCGATTGCCCTGGACATGACGGTGGAGGCGTTCCGCAAGGAGCAGGAGAAGGAGAAGGAGCACGCCAGCCCGCTGCTCGCCCGCGTGCGTGGCGAGAGCGAAGCCACCAACCTCATGCCGGACTTCAAGTATGAGGACTACAAGTGGGCGATGGCCATCGACCTGGCCCGCTGCACTGGCTGCGCGGCGTGCGTGGTGGCCTGCCAGGCGGAGAACAACATCCCCGTCGTGGGCAAGGAGCAGGTGGCCCGCAGCCGCGAGATGCAGTGGCTGCGCATCGACCGCTACTTCACCGGTGACGAGCTGCACGACCCCGAGATGGTCATGCAGCCGCTCATGTGCGTGCACTGCGAGAAGGCCCCCTGCGAGTACGTGTGCCCGGTGAACGCCACCGTGCACTCGGACGAGGGCCTCAACGACATGGTGTACAACCGCTGCGTCGGCACGCGGTACTGCTCCAACAACTGCCCGTACAAGGTCCGCCGCTTCAACTACCTGCACTACACCGCGGACAAGACGCCCACGCAGAAGATGATGATGAACCCGGACGTCACGGTGCGTAACCGCGGCGTCATGGAGAAGTGCACCTACTGCGTGCAGCGCATCGAGCGCGTCCGCATCAAGGCGCGCGTGGAGAAGCGGCCCATCTTCGAGAAGGAGCTGCAGACCGCCTGCGCCCAGGCCTGCCCCACCGAGGCCATCGTCTTCGGCACCCTGAGCGACCCCAACGCCCAGGTGACCAAGCACCACCACGACGAGCGCGCCTACAAGCTGCTGAACGAGCTGGGGACCAAGCCCCGCACCGCTCACCTCATCCGTCTGCGCAACCCCAATCCCGCCCTCGCGTCCGCCAAGCCCGCCGCCGAGGCGGAGCACGAAGGAGGCCACTAAGCCATGGCCGAGACCGCTGCTCATTCCGCCGTTCCGCTCGACCCGCTCGAGCCGCGGCCCCTCGTCGCACCGCACCACGACGACAAGTCTCTCAACGAGACCCTGCTCGACCACGTGTGGGCCAAGCCCGGTAAGGGCTGGTTCATGCTGTTCGGACTGGCGCTGGCCGGCCTCGGCCTGCTCGTCCTGGGTGTCACCATCACCCTGGCGCGCGGCATCGGCATGTGGGGCAACAACCAGCCCAACGGCTGGGCCTTCGACATCATCAACTTCGTCTGGTGGGTCGGTATCGGTCACGCCGGTACGCTCATCTCCGCCATCCTCCTGCTCTTCCAGCAGAAGTGGCGCACGAGCATCAACCGCTTCGCCGAGGCCATGACGCTCTTCGCCGTGTGCTGCGCGGGTCTCTTCCCGCTGCTGCACACGGGCCGTCCCTGGTTCGCCTTCTGGCTCTTCCCCTACCCGTCCACCCTGGGCGCCTGGCCGCAGTTCCGCTCGCCGCTCGTCTGGGACGTGTTCGCCATCTCGACGTACCTCACCGTGTCCGCCCTCTTCTGGTACGTGGGTCTCATCCCCGACCTGGCGGCCCTGCGTGACTCGTCCAAGGGCAAGCTGCAGCGCACCATCTACGGCCTCTTCGCCCTCGGCTGGCGCGGCTCTGGCCGTCACTGGCACAACTACAAGATTGGCTACCTGCTGCTGGCGGGTATCTCCACCCCGCTCGTGGTCAGCGTGCACACGATCGTGTCCTTCGACTTCGCCACGGGCCTCATCCCCGGCTGGCACGCCACCATCTTCCCGCCCTACTTCGTGGCCGGCGCCGTGTTCAGCGGCTTCGCGATGGTCATCACCCTCATGGTGCCCGCCCGCAAGTACCTCAAGCTCCGGGACGTCATCACCGACCGCCACCTGGAGAACATGAACAAGGTGATTCTGGCGACGGGCCTCATCGTGTCCTACGGCTACATGATGGAGCACTTCATCGCCTGGTACTCCGGCAGCGAGTACGAGATCTGGACCTTCTACGTGAACCGCGCCCGCGGTCCGTACGCCGGGGTGTACTGGCTGATGATCGCCTGCAACGTCATCACGCCGAACATCTTCTGGTTCAAGAAGTGCCGCACCAGCATCCCCATCATGTGGGTGGCGTCCATCCTGGTGAACATCGGCATGTGGTGCGAGCGCTTCATCATCATCGTGACGTCGCTGACGCAGGACTTCCTGCCCTCCTCGTGGGACCTGTACAGCCCGACCTGGGTGGACTGGTGCATCTACGTGGGCACCCTGGGCCTGTTCAGCACGCTCTTCCTGCTCTTCCTCAAGTTCGTCCCCGCGGTCGCGGTGAGCGAGGTGAAGGAGCTCCAGCTGGAGCTCAAGCACGCCGCGCACGGCAGCGAGCTGGGTGCCGCCGGGACCCTCACCCACGGAGCGCACTGATCCATGTCCGCCGAGACCAAGGTTCTGGATAGCTGGGTGCTCGCCGAGTTCGCCACCCCCGATTCCCTGGTGGATGCCACCCGGCAGATGCGGGAGAAGGGCTACCAAGGCATGGACACCTATTCGCCCTACCCGCTGCACGGTGGGTCCGAGGCCCTGGGCCTGCCGCCCTCGCGCGTGCCCTTCATCGCGCTGGGGGGAGCCCTCACGGGCATCGTGACCGCCATCGCGATGATGGCGTACATGAACGCCTTCGACTACCCCCTCAACGTGGGTGGCCGCCCCGTCCTCAGCATCCCCGCCTACGTTCCCATCACGTTCGAACTGGCGGTGCTGCTCACGGCCTTCGGTATCTTCTTCGGGCTGCTGGGCCTCAGCCGACTGCCGCAGCCCTATCACCCGGTCTTCGAGAGCGAGGAGTTCCGTAGCGCATCCACGCACGGCTACTGGCTGAGCATCCCGAAGGCCCTCACCGCCACCAAGGCGGAAGACATCGTCGAACAGCTCAAGGCACTGGGCGCGACCCATGTGACCGTTGTCTCGGGAGAGAAGGAATGAGGTGGCTCATCCCCGCGGCAGGGCTCGCCCTGGCCGGCTGCAACATCCCGTCCGAGTTCCTCCAGCGCATGGAGTCTCAGGCGAAGTACGAGTACTACGAGACGAGCGAGTTCTGGGCGGATGGTCGCGCCATGCGCACCCCGCCCGAGGGCACCGTCCCGCGCGAGCGTCCGGTGGGCAACCCCGGCCTCACCACGGGCCGCGTCAACGGCACGCTCGTGTCCTCCATCCCGCTCGAGCTCAACCACGAGGTGCTCGCGCTGGGGCAGAAGAAGTACAACATCGTCTGCTCGCAGTGCCACGGCCGGCTCGGTGACGGCAACAGCGTGGTGGCGGAGAACATGGCCCTGCGCCTGCCTCCGTCCCTGCTGCAGCTCTCCGACAAGCCGGACGGGCACTTCTTCGTCGCCGTGACCGAGGGCTACGGTGTGATGCCGTCCTTCGCCGGTGAGCTCAACATCCAGGAGCGCTGGGCCGTGGTGGCCTACGTCCGTGCGCTGCAGCAGGCCCGCAACTCCCAGGCGGGCGGCCAGCCTCTTCCGCAGGAGAACCGATGATTGCCGTGGATCGTTTCAACGGCGGCTCCAAGGTGATGACGCTGGCTGGGGCCGTGGGCGTCATCGGCCTGGTGCTGACCATCGTGGGCTTCGTCACCTCGGCCCAGGCGACGATGTTCAGCTACCTGCTCGCCTTCACCTACTGGGTGGGCATCGCGGTGGCCGCCATCATCATGCAGGCCATCTTCCACACGGCCAAGGCCAAGTGGGTCACCGTCGTGCGCCGCACCATGGAGACCATGGGCGCCAGCGTGGTGGTCTTCATCATCCTGGCCCTGCCCATCCTCTTCGGGGCCAAGTACCTCTTCCCCTGGGTGGACCCGACCAACTGGGTGTTCCCCGGCACCGACGGTGTGAAGTTCACCGAGGTGGAGCTGCACCACCTGCACCACAAGCACCCGTACCTGAACCTGACGTTCTTCTACATCCGTCAGGCCATCTACTTCGCGGTGTGGGCCTTCGTGGCGTGGCGGCTGCGCAGCTGGAGCACCCAGCAGGACGAGAGCGGCGCGCTGGAGCTCACCGTCAAGCTGCGGACCTTCTCCCCGGGCGCGCTCCCCTTCCTTGCGCTGACCATTACTTTTGCTGGTTTCGACTGGCTGATGACCCTCACGCCGCTCTGGCAGTCCACCATCTTCGGCGTCTATTACTTCGCCGGCAGCTTCCTGGCGGCCTTCTGCGTGCTGACGATCTCGGCCGTCAACGCGCAGGGCAAGAACGAGTTCGGGTCTCTGTTGACGACGGCGCACTACCACAACCTGGGTAAGCTCATGCTGGCCTTCACGGCCTTCTGGGCCTACATCGCCTTCTCCCAGTTCCTCCTCATCTGGATCGCCAACCTCCCGGAAGAGGCCGGCTGGTACAAGCTGCGCATCGAGGGCCCCTGGCGGTCGGTGTCCCTCGTCGTCTTCTTCTTTGGCTTCCTGCTGCCCTTCTTCACGCTGCTGTCGCGCAACCTGAAGCTCAAGCCGAAGCTGCTCGCGATGGTGGCCGTCTACCTGATGGTGATGCACGCGGTGGACATGTACTGGCTCATCTGGCCGGCGTTCTCGCCCCAGGCCCCGTCGTTCCACTGGACGATCATCACTGCCTTCGCGGGCGTGGGCGGGCTGGCGGTGGCCGGAGCGATCTGGTTGGCGCGCGGCCGCTACACGGTCCCCGTGAAGGATCCCTACATCGCTGAGGCGCTGAGGTACGTGCAGCCATGAAGAAGACCGAGTCGGAGCTCGAGTCGCGCGTCATCCGTGGCGCGCATGGTGTGGCCGCCGAGGAAGACCACATCCTCACCGGGAAGGTCGTCCAGGTGGGTGTGGGAGCCCTCGTCATCTTCATCGTGGGCGGAATCTGGGCGTGGCGCCTCCAGGTGGCGACGACGCACGAGTTCGCCCCCGAGGGACCCGCTCCCATCCCGGCGCTCATCACCCCGGACAAGAACCACCACACCGCCTATGAGATCGGCATCGTGAACCAGCGTCTGTTCGACGTGGACACGCACGCCGTGGAGAAGATCCACTCCCAGCAGCAGGCGCTGGAGAATGGCTGGGCGGAGGAGCCCGGCGTGGTGGCCCGGCCCACCATCTCCCAGGCGATGGACCAGGTCATCGCCAAGCAGGCGGCTGGTCGGCAGCAGCCGGCTCCGGCCCCCACCCCCACCCCTGCACCGCAGCAGCCCGCCCCCCAGCGGCAGTAGTTTTGCGGTAGAGGAAGAAGCGCGATGTACACCCCCTCCTCTTCCATCAGTCTGCGCGCCGGGATGGCCGCGCTGCTCCTGGCGCTCGGCGCCGGGATGCCGGCGTATGCCCTCCCCGGTGGCGGCAAGGTCCCCAAGAGCATCATCGACGCCCAGTCGGACGCCCCGCCGCAGGTTCGCGGGGTGGATGTGGAAGAGCACCTCGGAGAGCTCGTCTCGCTGGAGGCGCAGTTCACCGATGCCTTCGGCAAGCCGGTGCGTCTGCGCGACGTGCTGCCGCGGACCCGGCCGGTGCTGCTGACGCTCGTGTATTACAACTGCCCCCTGCTCTGTAACCTCGTCATCAACGAGCAGATCCGCACCATGCGGGAGCTGGGGCTGGAGCTCGGCAAGGACTACGAGGCGGTGACGGTGAGCATCGACCCGAAGGACACGCCGGCGCAGAGCCTCGAGCGGCGGCGGCGTCACCTTCAGTCCATGGGTCTGCCGGAGACGGCGCCCTGGCACTTCCTCACCGGCACCGAGGAGAACATCCACCAGCTCGCGGACGCGGTGGGCTTCAAGTACGCCTACGACGCGGGGACGGCCCAGTACGTCCACCCGGCGGTGGTGCACGTGCTCACCCCCGAGGGGGCCATTTCGCGCTACCTGTACGGGACGTCCTTCCGGGCGCAGGACATGAAGCTGGCCCTGCTGGAGGCCGCAGGTGGCCGCGTGGGCACCAGCTTCGATCGCATCGTCCTCACCTGCTTCAAGTATGACACCGCCACCCGGCGGTACGGCTTCTACATCTTTGGATTCCTCCGGATTGGCGCGCTCATGGTCTTCGCCGCCCTCGCGACCATGCTCGCCTACTACTGGAGGCGTGAGCTGAAGAAAGGCGCAGCAGCATGAACGAGTTGCTGAACAAAATCCTGTTCCTCCCGGAGCAGGCGTCGACCTTCGCAGAGCGGGTGGACCACCTGCACTACTTCGTCGTCGGCGTGACGATGCTGAGCTCGCTCGTGGTGGGCACCGCGGCGATCTTCTTCTTCTTCCGCTATCGCCGGCGCAAGCCGAACCAGACGACCGAGTACGTCGTCCCGTCCGTGAAGACGGAGTTCCTCTTCGTCTCGCTGCCGCTGGTGTTCTTCCTCACCTGGTTCGTCATCGGCTTCCGGGACTTCGTGTTCGTCTCCACTCCGCCCAAGGACGCGATGGACGTCTACGTCATGGGCAAGCAGTGGATGTGGAAGTTCTCCTACCCGGAGGGCCCCAACGGGGTGAACGTGCTGCACGTGCCGGCCAACCGTCCGGTGCGTCTGCTCATCACCTCGCGCGACGTCATCCACTCCTTCTTCGTGCCGGCCTTCCGCGTGAAGATGGACGCGGTGCCGGGGCGCTACACGCAGACCTGGTTCGAGGCCACCAAGCCCGGCACGTACCAGATTCTGTGCACCGAGTACTGCGGCCTCTCCCACTCGAAGATGCTGGGTGAGGTGGTGGTGCTGGCGCCCGAGGAGTGGGACGCCTGGGTGAAGGAGCAGCGCAAGGGCAGCCTGCAGAACCGCCAGGACGCGCTGGCGGACTTGAGCCTGGCGCCGCACCCCTCCCGCATGGCGGAGCAGGGCCAGAAGGTGGCCGCCGAGGTGGGCTGCTTCAAGTGCCACACCGTCAATGGCGAGCCGCACATCGGCCCCACGTTCCTGGGCATGTACGGCCGCACGGAGACGCTGGACAACGGCCAGTCCGTCCGCGTGGACGAGGCGTGGATCACCCAGTCGATGATGGACCCTGGGGCCCACCTGGTGGCCGGCTTCCCCAACGTCATGCCCACCTTCCAGGGCAAGCTGACGGGGCCCCAGACGGCGGCCATCGTCGAGTACATCAAGACCCTGCGCACTCCGGACATCCGCACCGGCGCTTCTCAAGGACCTGTCTATGAGCCCATCCAGTAGCATCGCAGCCGAGCCGGGCGCCGTGCCCGCGCCGGATGAGCATCACGAGCACCACCCGAGCTACCTCACCGATGGCACCAGCGTGAAGTCCTGGCTGCTGACGCTGGACCACAAGCGCATCGGGGTGATGTACCTCATCTGGGTCCTGCTCTTCTTCCTCATTGGCGGCATCTACGCGCTGCTGATCCGTCTGGAGCTGCTGACTCCGGGACCGACCATCATCGACGCGATGACGTACAACCGCGCCTTCACCATGCACGGCGTGGTGATGATCTTCCTGTTCATGATCCCGGCCATCCCGGGCGCCTTCGGCAACTTCATGCTGCCGCTGATGCTGGGCGCCAAGGACGTGGCCTTCCCGCGGCTCAACCTGCTGTCGCTCTACCTGCTGCTGACGGGTGCGTTCATCGCCATCTGGGGGATGATCAACGGCGGCATGGACACGGGCTGGACGTTCTACACCCCGTACAGCACGCACACGACGACGA
This sequence comes from Vitiosangium sp. GDMCC 1.1324, assembly GCF_003044305.1. GTDB lineage: Bacteria > Myxococcota > Myxococcia > Myxococcales > Myxococcaceae > Archangium. The sequence continues at coordinate 675,980 of NZ_PZOX01000003.1, forward strand.
CGGTGGCGCCCATCCTCTTCGGCGCGTTCATCATCGGCTTCAGCTCCATCGCCACGGGCCTCAACTTCATCGTCACCACGCACACCATGCGGGCGCCGGGCATCACCTGGTTCAAGCTGCCCCTGTTCGTGTGGGCCATGTACGCCACGGCGTGCATCCAGGTGCTGGCCACGCCGGTGCTCGGACTGGTGCTGCTGCTGGTGGTGGGTGAGCACATCTTCCACTTCGGCATCTTCGACCCGGCCCGCGGCGGAGACCCGGTGCTCTTCCAGCACCTGTTCTGGTTCTACTCGCACCCGGCCGTGTACATCATGGTGCTGCCGGCCTTCGGCGTGATGAGCGAGATTGTCGCCGCCTTCAGCCGCAAGAACATCTTCGGCTACCGCGCGGTGGCGTTCTCGTCCCTGGGCATCGCCTTCGTGGGCTTCTTCGCCTGGGGCCACCACATGTTCGTGTCGGGCCAGTCCACGTTCAACGCGGGCGTGTTCGCGGTGCTGACGATGCTGGTGGGCGTGTTCACCGCCATCAAGGTCTTCAACTGGGTGGGCACCGTCTACAAGGGCGCGGTCGACTTCAAGACGCCCTTCGCCTACTTCTGCGGCTTCCTCTACTTCACCGTGTTCGGCGGCATGACGGGCGTGGCCTTCGCCACGGCGTCGCTGGACGTGCCCTGGCACGACACCTACTTCGTGGTGGCGCACTTCCACTTCATCATGGTGGGCGCGACCATCATGGCCTTCATGGCGGCGCTCCACTACTGGTTCCCGAAGATGTTCGGGAAGATGTACCACGAGGGGTGGGGCCTGGTGTCCGCGGCGCTCATCATCCTGGGCTTCAACGCCACGTTCATCCCCCAGTTCCTCCTGGGCAACGCGGGCATGCCGCGCCGCTACTACGAGTACCCGGAGCGCTTCCAGACGCTCAACGTGGCCTCCACCGCGGGTGCGTCGCTGCTGGCCTTCGGCTTCCTCATCAGCGCCATCTACCTGACGTACGCGCTGGTGTTCGGCCGCCGCGCCGCCTCCAACCCGTGGCGCAGCCACGGCTACGAGTGGCTGACGGAGTCTCCTCCTCCGACCCACAACTTCGTGGGGCCGCAGCCCACCTACTCCGAAGAGCCCCACTTCTACGTGGACGCCAAGAAGGCCGAGGTGCCCGATGCAGTCTAGTTCCGCCGTCGCCGGTACGGCCGGCGCTCCTCCCGTGCCGCAGGTGGCCGCGCACTTCGCCTCGCTCGAAGTGCAGAACCACGCCGCGCGCCTGGGAATGTGGCTCTTCCTGGCCACCGAAATCCTGCTCTTCGCGGGCCTGTTCGTCATCTACGCGTGCTACCGCTTCATGTTCCCGGAGGCGTTCGCCGCAGCCAGCCGCCACCTGGACCTGACGATGGGCACCATCAACACCCTGGTGCTCATCACCTCCTCGTTCACCGCCGCCATGGCGGTGCACTACGCCAAGGAGGCGAAGAACAAGCAGGTGGTGCTGATGTTCGTCCTCACCATCCTCATGGCGATGGCGTTCCTCGTCATCAAGTACTTCGAGTACGCCCACAAGTTCCACGAGGGGCAGCTGCCCGGCCCGTACTACCGCTACGAGGGCATCCAGCTGCCGGGCGTGTCGCTGTACTTCACCATCTACTTCCTCTCCACGGGCCTGCACGCCTTCCACGTCATCGTGGGAATGATCGTCCTGGGGTGGGTCACCACCAAGGCGATGAGGAATGAGTTCAGCTACCGCAACTACACCGCCGTCGAGCTGGGCAGCATGTACTGGCACCTCGTCGACCTGGTGTGGATCTTCCTCTTCCCCATGCTGTACCTCATCTAAGGGAGCCTCCCGCACATGTCCGCGATGGCCAATGAGTCGCTGAAGGAAGATCGTGAGATGCGCGAGGAGCACCACTCCGGACCGGGACGGTACGTCCTGGTCTGGGGGGCCCTCATGGTGCTCACCGTTGTCACTGTGCTTACCGGTCGCATGCACCTGCCGGATTACGGTCTGTTGCTCGCGCTGGTGATCGCCACCGTGAAGGGTGGTCTGGTGGCGCTGTTCTTCATGCACCTCGCAGAGCACAAGGGCGCCAACCGGCTGGTGTTCGGCACCTCCATGCTGTTCGTGGTGCTGCTGCTGGTCTTCACCCTGTTCGATTTCGGTACGCGCTTCCGGCCCGCCCTGGCCCCCAACGGCACTCCTCCGGAGTGGCCCGTGGAGACCGGTCAGCGGGGCAAGTACGGTGGGCTGCTGCAGTCGCCCGACTCTCATCCGTAGTCGGCACGTCCCTCGACGTTTCCCACGCGGCGCCGCGGCTCACTGCCCGGCGCCGCGTTTGTTTTGCGGGCAAGGGTATGCTCGAGACCCCGGAAGCCTCCGCCATGCGCCTCGTTGCCGCCACCACCGAAGAACAGAAGACCCAGCGCGATGTGCTCTCGTACTCCGAGTGGGGCAAGCTCCTCACCCTCGAGGGCTATGTCTCCCGGGAGCAGCGTCTGCGTGCCCACCCGTGGGCCCGCGCCAACATGCACACCTGGTTGCTGTGCGAGGAAGATGGCGCCGTGCTCGCCTCCTGCGAGACGTTCCGCACCGACAGCTTCCTGCGCTCCCAGAACGGCGCCCTCCTCCCGGGTGACAGCTTCTCCATCGCCAGCGTCTTCACCGAAGAGCGCCTGCGCGGCCACGGCTACGCCACACGGCTCATGGACATGCTCGCCGCCCGGCTCGAGCACGAGCCTCGCGCCCACGCCTCCCTGCTCTTCTCCGACGTGGGCCCCCGCATCTACGCCCGCTCGGGTTACCGGGAGCTGCCCGCCTGGAACTGGCACCTGTCCCCCACCCCAGGCGCTCCCGGCGAGCACGTGGACCTGCTCACCCGGGAGGAGGACCTCGGCCGGGCCCTCGCCCGCATGCGCCTGCCGGATGCCCCCTTCTTCTTCTGGCCCTCGCCCGCCCAGCTCGACTGGCACCTCGAGCGCGGGCGCATCTACGTCGGCCACCTCGGCTGCTCCCTCCCCCAGTCCCTCGGCGCCACCACGGGCCAGTCCACCATCCTCTGGGGACTCGTGAGCCGAACCGCCGAGCTGACGGTGTTGATGCTCGATGCGCGCTCTCCCGAGGAGGCCCAGGCACTCCTCGGCGCGGCCCGGCGCGAGGCCTCGCGCTCCGGTCTCTCCCGCGTCCTGCTCTGGGAGGAGCCCGCCCACGCTTCCCTGCTCCCCCTCGTGGAGGGCGCCACCCGCGCGGCTCGCGACGGCTCCCTGCCCATGGTGCGCCCCCTCCGCCCGGACCTGCCCTCCTCGCCCCTCCTCCCCATCCCTCGTGGGCTCTGGGTCTGATGACCCGCTAGGATGGGCCCATGGCCAAGCGCACCCGCATCATCGAGGGCACCTGGAACTGCACCTCCTGCGACACCCGGGACATTCCCGCGCGCCACCGCAGCTGCCCCAGCTGCAACAACCCGCGCGAGGAGACGGGCAAGGAGTCCGAGTTCGAGTTCGGAGGGGTGGATGCGGCCTCCGGCAAGTCGCTGCGCGAGGGTGTCACCGATGAGAAGGCCCTCTCCGCCGCCGCCGCCGGTGTGGACTGGTTCTGCGACTACTGTGGCGCCTCCAACCGCGGCAACGCGCCCCAGTGCCGCAACTGCCGCGCCCAGCGCGCCGACACCTCGCGCACCCTCTCCGAGGACCCCGAGCCCGCCGACGCGCCTCCTCCTCCGCCCCCCGCCCCCAAGCGCTCCAGGCGCAAGTGGCTCTTCGTGGGACTCGGCGTCTTCTCGCTCTTCGCCACCTGCGTCATCTGGGGCTCGCGCTCCCACAACGTCACCGGCCAGGTCACCTCCACCGAGTGGACGCGCACCGTGCACCGGGAGACCTTCCAGCGGGTGAGCAAGACGGGCTGGCGCGATGAGCTGCGAGCCACCCCTCCCCGCATGCCCGTGAACGGCCAGGGCGAGGTGGCCGGCGTGGAGAACATCCGCAACTGCGTCACCCGCCAGCGCGGCACCCGCCAGGTCGCCGACGGCACCGAGCACGTGTGCGAGACGAAGTCGCGCCGGGTGCAGTGCGGCACCGAGGAGAAGTGCACGCGCAAGAAGATGGGCAATGGCTTCATGAAGGAGGAGTGCAACGACGTCCCCAAGTACTGCAACGAGTCCTATGAGGACTGTCGCGACCGCACGCGCTACCGCACCGAGCCCGTCTTCGACCTGAGCTGCACCTATGACACCTACGCCTGGACGGAGGTGGATCGCCGCCAGGAGTCCGGCCGTGACAGCGCCCCCCGCTGGCCCCAGCTGAGCACGGGCTCGCTCGACCGGCTGCGCCGCGAGGAGAAGTACGTCGTCCGCATCGGCTACACGGATGATGGCGCGAAGGAGCACCAGCTCGAGCCCAAGAACGAGTCCGAGTTCCTCTCCTGGAAGATGGGCCAATCCGTCCCCCTCCAGGTGAGCAACTTCGGCTCGGTGACCGTCCTGGCCGGCGACGTCAAACGGTAAGGCCTCCCATGGAATGCACCCGCTGCGGCGCCTGCTGCGTGGCGCCCGACATCGCCGCCCTGGACAAGCCCCTCGGCCTGCGCTGCCCCCACCTCACCGCCGACAACCTCTGCTCGGTGTACGACCGCCGCCCCCAGGTCTGCCGCGACTACGAGGCCGATGACGTCTGCCGCCTCATCGAGGCCCCGACAATCGACGAGCGCGTGCGCAAGTACCTCGACCTCTTCGGGCTCACCGCCGAGGCCGACGCCGTCCGCCAGCGCGGCTGTTCCTCCATGCGCAAGGCCCGCAGCGGGTGATATCCCCCCGCTCGTGCCCTTCCAGCCCACCGAGCCCTTCGCCCCCGCGCACGGCCTCGCCTCGCCGCACGCGCAGACCATCTACGCCTCGCTCGTGCGCCCCACGCACGCTCCGCCCCTGAAGCGCGAGCGCTGGGAGCTGCCCGATGGGGACTTCGTCGACCTCGACTCCTTCGACGGCGTCCCGGGTGCCCCGCACGTGGTGACCCTCCACGGGTTGGAAGGCTCCTCCCGCGCTGGCTATGTCACCGCCATCCTTCGCGGTGCAGCCGAGCGCGGCTGGGGCGCCACCGCCATCAACTTCCGCTCCTGCAGCGGTGAGCCCAACCGGCTCGCCCGCTCCTACCACTCGGGCGACATCGGCGACGCGCTCTCGGTGATGATGCACCTGCGCACCCGCCTCACCGGGCCGCTCTACGCGGTGGGTTTCTCGCTCGGCGCCAACGTGCTGCTGAGGCTCCTGGAGGAGACGGGAGACACCACCCCCGTGAGCGCCGCCGCCGCCGTGAGCGCGCCCTATGACCTGGGTGCCTGCGCGGACGCGCTCGATGGGCCCGGGCCCTTCCAGCGCCTCTACCGCGAGCGCTTCCTGCGCACCCTCAAGCGCAAGGCGCGCGAGAAGCTCCGCCTCTTCCCCGGCTCCTTCGACGGCCCCGCCATGGAGCGCGCTCGCACCATCCGCGCCTTCGACGACTCCGTCACCGCCCCGCTCCATGGCTTCCGCGACGCCACCCACTACTACGCCGAGGCCTCCTCGGGTCCCCGCCTCCACGCCATCCGCCGCCCCACCCTGCTGCTGAGCGCCAAGGACGACCCGATGATTCCCGCCTCCACCCACCCTCGGGACGTGTCCGCCAACCCCCACCTGCACTTCGTCGTCACCGAGCACGGCGGCCACGTCGGCTTCGTCTCGGGCAACGCCTTCTCCCCGTCCTTCTGGGGCGAGTCCCAGGTCCTCGCCTTCTTCTCCGCCCAGAATGCGAAAGCCCGGCCGGTGTGACCCGGCCGGGCTCCGCACAGGGCGCCCCATCGCCCTTCCCCATCCCCGCCTACCTCGCGACGGGCGGCCCATCCTCCCCCAACCCCATCACCGCCGCCCCGTCGCGAGGTACCCCACGGTACCGCCCACCCAACCCCATCCAACCCCGTCCAGCAGCACCGCCCCGTCCTGCGCACGGATGCATCAGCATGCGCCGTGCCGAAGCCCTCGAACGGGCTGTTTCCTCGTGATTCCAGCAGGTTGAACGCCGTCTCCGACCGCAGGGCAGGTCCGCGGGCACCGGGGCCCGGAAAAAACTCCCGGCCTCCCTTCGCGGCACGGAAAGGCACGTCGGCGGGAGGGAAAAACCTTCCCTACCCGCGTTACAACCCCGCCCATGTCTGGCCTTCCTCCCTGCGGCCTCTACCGCACCCGCCGCGCGCTCGGCACCCACGTCCCCGCGGGCCGGCTCGTCTACTTCCACAACCACGGCGACCCGGGCCCCGGCCTCTACCTGCCCAGCGGCTGGGCAGCCAACCGGGCCCGCTGGCACTCACGGGGCACGCCGCTGCCGGATGCCTCCTGGGCCGAGCACCTCGAGCCCCTGCCTCCCGAGGGCCTCTACCGCGTCCTCTCGCCCTTCCCCTGCTGCGCGAAGCGCTGCCGCACCTTCGAGCCGGACCAACTCGTCCAGCTCGGCTACACCGGCGAGGCAGAGGCCCTCCTCTTCATCCCCGAGTGGACCGAGCAGGGGCTCCATCTGCCCACTACCGGTGCACGCGTGGAGCGCGAGTACCTCGAGCGGCTCGCGCCCCTGAAGGTCGCCCGGAACGAGTCCGCCCCCATGGGGAGTGACGGCCTGCTGCACTGACCGGACGCGGCTGACGAGCCCACCCGGCGCTCCTCTTCCGGCGAAGGGACGGAGGGCTCAGGCCTCGCCGGTGGGCGGACGCAACACGCGCAGCAGGTGCTGGGCGAGCAGATCGCGCGTGGCCCGCTGAAGCTCGCTGAGGAGCAGGTGGAGCCCCTCGGTCGAGCCGTCCCGCACGTCTCGCACGCGCTCCTCGTTGCCGTCGAAGACACGCAGGCGCCCGGGCACCAGGGTGATGAGCGGCTGGCGCGGGTGACGCCGCTTCAGCAGCCCCAGCATCAAGGGATGGTCCTCGTCCGGCCGGCGCGCGTCCACCACCACCAGCGCCGGCTCGTCCTCGTCGATGGAGTCCAGGGCCTCGTCCGCGTCCGCCATGGCGACGACGGACAGACCCGGCTCCGACAGGAGGCGCGAGAGCAGCTCTCGAGAGGGGCGGTGCGGACTGAGGATGACGATGCGGCGCATGGAGATGGAGGAAGGGTAGGCGCTTCGGACGCCGATGAGGAGGCCCACGTCGAAGCCCCCCGCTCGCAGCCCTCCCATATCGGATCGCGCAGCACCGCGCCCGCCAGTTCTCCCTACCTGACGAGCCGCCACTCAAGCCCTCGCCCGCCCACCACGGCACCCTCCACGAAGGCGAGCAGCAAAATCCGGCGCATGTACGCCGGGAACCCATATGTTCACTTCCGGGCGGCCACCCAACCACCCCACTCGTGAAGCCCCCGCAAATTTCCTCCCTGGGCGTCCTGACGACCGAGTCAGAACCGACCTCGAAAGTCATACTCTGGAGATAGTGCGAAGATCGGGTTACTCCGGCTCCTCCCCCCTCTCTGTCCATCAATGGCGACCGAGCTCCACTTCGACTGCGGAACCCTGGTGGCGCCCTCGCTGCCGGAAGACGAGGCCTTGCGCACCCTCTTCCAGAGGGACACGCGCACGGGGGTGTACCGGGCTGCGGCCAGGCACTACCGGGAGGTGGTGCTGCGGCTGCGCGAGCGGGGCCTGCCCTACGAGGACAAGGCGAAGCGCTTCGAGCCGCTCGAGGTGGAGCTGACCACCCCCATCGAGCCCTTCCCGCACCAGAAGGCGGCGCTGGAGGCGTGGAACCGCGCGGGCGGGCGGGGACTGGTGGAGCTGCCCACGGGCGCGGGAAAGACATTGCTGGCGGTGCTGGCCATTGCCCGGGTGAAGCGGCCGACCCTGGTGGTCGTCCCCACGTTGGACCTGATGACGCAGTGGCAGGGGGTGCTGTCGCGGCACCTGGGCGTGCCGGTGGGGATGTTGGGAGGCGGCGTGAGCGATCGGCAGCCGCTGACGGTGACGACGTACGATTCGGCGGCGATGCAGACGGAGTTCCACGGCAACCGCTTCGGCTTCCTCATCTGCGACGAGTGCCACCACCTGCCGGCGCCCAGCTACCGCTTCATCGCCGAGGGCTCGCTGGCGCCGTACCGGCTGGGACTCACCGCCACGCTGGAGCGCACGGACGGTGGCGAGCGCGTGTGCGAGGAGCTGCTGGGGCCGCTGGTGCACCGCACGGACATCCGCGAGCTGCAGGGGCGCTACCTGGCCCCCTACGAGGTGCGCCGCATCGAGGTGCCACTCACCCCCGAGGAGCAGGCGCGGCACGACGAGGCGCGGGCGCGCTACCTGGCCTTCATCCGCCAGCGGGGCATCCGCTTCGACGTGCCGGAGGGCTGGGCACGCTTCCTCGCGGAGAGCCAGCGCACGGACGAGGGACGCGCGGCGTACCGGGGCTACCGGGAGCAGCGGCGCATCGCCCTCACCTCGAGCGCGAAGCTGGACGTGCTGTGGCGGATCCTCCTGGAGCACCGGGAGGACCGGGCCATCGTCTTCACCGACGACAACGAGACGGTGTACACGCTGGCGCGGCGGCTGCTGCTGCCGGCGCTGACGCACCACACGCCCGTGCCCGAGCGCAAGGCGCTGCTGTCCGCCTTCGCGAGCGGGGAGCTGCCGGTGCTGCTCACCTCACGGGTGCTCAACGAGGGCGTGGACGTGCCGGAGGCGCGGGTGGGCGTGGTGCTCAGCGGCAGTGGCAGCGTGCGCGAGCACGTGCAGCGGCTGGGCCGCATCCTCCGTCAGCGTCCGGGGAAGCGCGCGCTCCTGTACGAGGTGTGCTCGGCGCAGACGGCCGAGGCCTCCATCAGCGAGCGCCGGCGCCAACACCGGGCCTACCAGGAGGAGGGCGAGGCATGCTGACGCGCGAGCTGCTCCTCTTCCGCGTACGCGACGGGAAGCTGCGCCCCTCCTTCGTGAAGAGGGAGGACGCGGTGCTGCTGGCGCTGGCGCACGAGCTCATCGCCGAGGTGGAGGCAGGACGCGGGCGCACGCGCGATGAGGTGGAGGAGACGCTGGGGCTGCGCGCTGGCGCCCACGCGCGGCCCAAGGTGGCGCGGGGGCTGGTCAAGCTGCTGGTGGACCGGATGCTCTTCGACGAGCCCGCGGAGGGCGTCTCCGAGGCTCGCGCGGCGGCCTTCCGCGAGGCGGCCCGGGTGCTGCGTACGCTGCCCCCGGACGCGACGGTGGAGACCTACGAGTCACGCCTGGCGGAGGCCTTCCCCCGCCCTCTGCCCGAGCTGCGCGAGACCCTGTATGCCGACCTCCCAGGTCACCGCCAACTCCTGAGCTGGGAGGCGCTGTCGGCGGCGGATTTGCTGGATCGCTACAACCTGGCACTGGCCCAGGGGCCGCTGTTCGACGCGCGCCGGCTGACACTCCGAGCGCGAGCGCCGGAGTTGCTGCGAGTGCGCAAGGTGCTGCGCTGGCTGAAGTTCTGCCGGCTGGTGGCCGAGGTGCGGCGGGAGGGCGAGGACTGGGTGCTGGAGGTGGAGGGCCCCGGGGCCATGCTGTCGCTGCAGAAGAAGTACGGGCTGCAGCTGGCGAGCTTCCTGTCGGTGGTGCCAGTGCTGGAGCGCTGGCAACTCACCGCGTCCCTCGAGAGCCCCCGGCGCCGGGTGACACTGGTGCTGGATGAGAAGGATCCCCTGGTGTCACCACACGGCAGCGCGCTGGGGCACATCCCCGACGAGGTGGCCACCCTGGCCGGAAGCTTCGAAGACGCGGACTGGGAGCTGGACCTGCTGCCTCTGCCACGCCACACGGGAGCCGCGGGGTTGTGCGTGCCGGACCTGACCTTCCGTCACAGAAAGACGGGAAGGGAGGTGGCGCTGGAGCTGTTCCATGCGTGGCATGCGGGCCCGCTGGCGCGGCGGCTGGAGGAGCTGCGCTCTCGGCCGGATGCGGGACTGCTGCTGGGAGTGGATCGGGCGCTCGCGAAGGACACCCAGGCGCGCGCACAGTTGGAGGCACACCCACAGGTGGTGCTCTTCCATGGATTTCCATCGGCGAAGAGGCTGCGCGCGAGGCTCTCACCGTGAGACAGACACCCTCCCTACCCCTTCTGCCCCAGGTGCGCGGCCACGAGGCTCAGCACCCGGAGCGCGTTGCGATCCAACTGGCGGGCGCGCCGCAGCAGGCGGCGCAGCTCCGCGGGCTCACTGGCCTCGGGAGGCGGAGGCGGAGGCGTCCAGGCTGCGGGATTCTCGGAGGACAGGCCCAGCGCCTCGTCCGCGGACAGGGCCAGCACCGCACACAGCTTGCGGAAGGTGGGAACGCTCGGAAGCATGTTGCCCCGCTCCAGCCGCCCATACACCTCCGTGGCGATGCCAATCCGCTCCGCCACGTCTTCCTGTGTGAGGTTGAGGCGCTGCCGGGCTGCGCGTGCGCACTCTCCCAGCCTGGTTGCGAGCTTTTTTGCCATTGTCCCGGGACCCGAGTGGTTCACCGGTGGCAATATGACTCGGGAGGTTGGTTTCCCAGGACGACTGGGGTAGTATGTCCATCCGAGGACCCGTCACGTTACATGTCGAGTCCTGGAGGTCCCGGATGAGCGCGGACGCCATTCCCTCCTACCTCTTCGTCGACGAGGATCCGCTTCAACTCTCCGCACTGCGGAGATTGCTACGAGATCTTCCTGGCAACAAGCGGCTGGCGACAAGCGGAGAAGAGGCCCTGCTGATGGCGGAAGCGGAACCTCCCTCGGTCGTGATCGCCGCGTACATCCTGCCGGGTATGGACGGGCTGTCGTTGCTGGCGGCCCTGCGAGCCCGCACACCCGGGCTCGTCTGTGGGCTGCACACCACCCAACTGCCAGCACGAGACATCATCCCGCCCGATGTCACCGTGCTGCTCAAGCCCTGCCCGCCGGAGCGGATGCGCGCCTTCCTGACGTCGGGCACGCTCGCTCCGCCGAAGTGAGCCCGGGACGGCACCTCACTGCTTCTTCGCCGCCTCCTCCATCGCCTTGCGCAGGCTGAGCGGGCGCATGTCCGTCCACACCTCCTTGATGTAGTCGAGACACTCGGCCTTGGTGCCCACCTTGCCGGCGTCCTTCCAGCCCAGGGCGTTCTCCCGATCCGCCGGCCAGATGGAGTACTGCTCCTCGTGGTTGACCACGACCTTGTAGCGCTGCGTGTCCTCGGTTTCCTGGTTGCTCATGCGCCTAATTTCACCCGCCGACCGACAAGGGGTCAATGTGGGTATGGGGGGCGCGAAGGCACAATGTCAGCCCGACCTCCCAGGTCGGCACGGAGTGGCGGGGCGTGGCCGGAGCACACGACCTTTCGGGTTGGACCTAGCGAGTGCCCTGGACAAGTACTCGGGCGTACTCCGAGGCCACCTTCGTGAAGCGCGCTCCGGCGAGCCCGCTCACGTACTGGCGCACCATGGCGCGCGTGGCGCCCACGTAGAAGAGCGCGCGGCGCGTGCGCTCCAGCTCGCGCTCCGTGCGTCCCGGCCGCGCCTCCATCCACGCCATGCCGTCCAGCGCGTCCACGCCGCAGAAGAACACCACCGGGCTCTCGTGCCCCTTGCACGAGAAGGCCGTCGTCACCCGGATGTAGTCCACCTTCCCCACGCTGAAGCCCGACACGTCCTGGCCGCTCTTCCCCCCGAAGGCCACCGCGGGGAGTCCCTCGCGCTCCAGGGCCTCTGCCAGCCGAGCCGGCCGCACCGGCGCCACCACCAGTACGTCCGAGGGCAACACCCCCTCCTGCCGCCGCAAGCGCTTCACCTCTCGCACCAGCCACGCCTCTTCCGCCTGCGGCGAGTCGAAGGTCCGCACCACCGGCACCACGCCCTCGCGCTCGGTGCACTGCAACCGGTACAGCCCGTCCACTCCCGCCACCGGCGCCTCCAGCAGGCCCTGCTCGCGCAGTTCGTGGGCCCGCATGAACTCGCGCATGCCGGGGTTGGGCACCCGGTGCAGCCCGAGTGGATCCAACACCACGTTGAAGGCCAGCTCGGACACCTGGCGCGTGGATCGAAACGCCTCGCGCAGCACGCGCACCCGGCCCGTGAAGTCGAGCCCGTCCGGCAATTCCTTGCGCAGCGCATCCACCGCGCTGTGCCCGTACACGTTCTGCGAGTCGTCCGCGAAGAGCAGGAAGGCCTTGAGCGGCTGTTGTCCCTCGCCGCGCGCGAGCGGACGGGCCAGCGCGTGCAGGTGCGCGAGCTCCGTGGCGCTCAGGTCCTGCGCCTCGTCCACGAAGACGGCATCGAAGCTCTCCGGGGCGAAGGAGCCCGTGCCCGTCATGTGCATGAGCGTCACCCGCTGGAGCATCAACGCGGCGCGCCTCCCGAGCCGTTGCCGCAGCGCCCCGTCCACCAGCCGAGACAACAGCGGCGTCAGCGCCTTGTTGAAGAAGGACACCAGCACCCGCGCGTCCGGGTGCTCGGCGAGATAGCGCGCCACCCAGTGCGCCAGCACGTACGTCTTCCCGCTCCCGGCCACCCCGCGCACCAGGTGGTGCCCCTCGTCGAAGCGCCGCTCGAAGAGGCTCACCTGCTCCTGGGTGAAGAGCGGCCCCATGCCCCGCAGCGAGTCGATCTCCTGGCCCAGGGCCTCGGGCCGCCGGGCCACCTGCGCGCGCACGCCCGGCATCACCAGCAACTGCTGCAACGAGAAGCGGGGCTCCAGCCGCGGCGCCACGGGCGTCAGCAGTTCCAGGAGCTGCGCGGGAATGGCGGCCTCGGACTCGGCGCGCGAGGAGAGGACGAAGAGGTACTCGCGGGCGCGGCTGGCGGCGACGTTGAGCATGGGGGTGAGCTCACTCGGGGCGAAGGGGCGCCCGGCGGCAACCGTGTCCACCACGACGACGTCGTACTCCGTGCCCTGCTGCCGGTGGATGGTGGACGCCTGGAAGCGCGACTCGCTCCACCCCTTCTCCAGGGCCAGGGCGCGCAGCAGCGTCGCCTGCGCCCGGTACGGCGTCACCGCCAGCACCTTGAGGCCCGCCTTCAACGCGGGCTCGGCGAGCGTCACCACCAGCTCCGCGGAGAAGGGCCTCCGGTAGCCATGGCCCGACTCGCCCCGCTCGTGACAGACGCGGCGCGCGTCGCGGGTGGCCTCGTCCAGCACCACCCAGCAGGCCCGCGCGGCCGGGTACGCGTCCACCGTCTTCGGCTGCCGGGTGCGAGGGCCCTCTCCATCCTCCAGCATCCCCGCGTAGCTGAAGCGGCTCACCACCGCGCCAATCCTCGGGTGCATGCGGTGCTGCGTCCGCAGCAGCAGCACGTGTGAGGACTCGGACGCCGCCCGCGCGTCCTCCAGGTGCGACAGCGGCGAGCTGCGCATCCACGTCTGCACCGGCCGCTCCGCGCCCTCCAGCGCCCGGCTCACGGGGCCGATCTGCTTCGGGTCTCCTCCCAGCAGCACCTTGCGCGCCAGCGGCGCCATCAGCCCCACGGCGGCCCGCGACACCATGCCCGCCTCGTCCACCACCAACCGGTCGAAGCGCTCGGCGCCCTCCAGCTCGGACACGAGCCGCAGCGCCCGGTGCACGGTGAGCACCATCAGCGTGGCGAAGCCTTCCCGCGCGACGAAGAGCGTCTCGTCCGTGAGGCCATCGCGCACCTTGCGCAGCTCGGCTTTCACGGTGGCCATCCGGGAAGAGGTGGCGCCGTTGAGGAACTCGCGGCGCACGCGCTCCTCCATGTGCTCGATGCGCGCCGCATGCTTCTGGTAGCCCGAGTCGTGCAGCACCGCGGGAAAGGCGTGCGTCAACTCCTGGCCCACGCCCACGCCGCCCCGGAAGATGCGGCAGGTGGTGTCCGGCGCGTAGAGGGCCCCGGCCTTGGACAGCATGCGGGCCACGCGCAGCGCGAGCGTGTCGGCGGCGCGGTTGGTGGGCGCCACCGCGAGGATGCGCTCCTTGGGATTGCGCTGAATCGCCTGCGCGAGCAGCCGCGCCACCGTCTCCGTCTTGCCCGTACCCGGTGGCCCCCAGAGCAGGGCCCAGGGCTTCTCCCAGAGGTCCTCGGGTCCAGGCGAAGGGCCGGCGCCATCATCGGGGATGAGGCCACGGACCCGGTCCAGGGACTCGCGGACGCGAGGCCCCCGCGAATCGTAGGCGCGGGATGCGGCGAGGAGCGCCTCGGAGAAGTCATAGGGCTGGAAGGCCCAGCGCTCCGCGGAGGCCACCTCGGGCGGAATGTGGCCCAACGAGCGCGTGGCGATGAAGACGCGCCCGTTCGTGGGGTCCACATGGACGATCTCCCCCACGAAGCGGCGCTCGTCCGGGAGGAAGCCGATGAGCTGCCCTCCACCCCAGCTCGGATCCGCGGCGGGCTGGGGCGTGAGACCGAGCATCGACTCGTCCTCCAACCTCACATCCTCGGCGCCCTTGAGCATCACCCACCGGTACAGGGAGCGCTCGCTCTCCAACGCCGCCAACAGGTCCTCCGGCAGCACCGAGCGCACGACGAGATCGGCGGGCTCGGCCGAGGACTGAGAAACCTGGGGGGCAGGCTTCCGGGCATGACGCCCCTGTGCTGACTCGTTCCCCATGTGCGCCACCGGATCGGCGGCCCCATGGTGCCCTGATGAGGCTCGAAGGAAAAGCCGACGAGAAACGAGGACGCGGCTCGGGAGTCCAGTAATGTGGACGGTCACAGTCCCCCCACCATGAAGCTCTACGCCCTCAGTGATCTCCACCTGCGCTACGAGCACAACCGGCAGGCGCTCGAATCGCTCGCGCCCCACCCGGAGGACTGGCTCATCGTGGCCGGAGACGTGGGCGAGACGCTGGAGCACATGGACTTCGCGTGGCGCACGCTGACGAAGCGCTTCCGTCAGGTGGTGTGGGTGCCGGGCAACCACGAGCTGTGGACGCTGACGCGCGAGCAACCCGCCCTCCGAGGCGAGGCCCGCTACCAGCAACTCGTGGCCCACTGCCGCTCGTATGGCGTGCTCACTCCGGAGGACCCCTATCCGCGCTGGCCGGGCGAGGGCCCCCACCGGGTGCTGGTGCCGCTCTTCCTGCTCTACGACTACTCCTTCCGGCCGGACCACGTCGCCGAGCAGGACGCCATCCAGTGGGCGGTCGAATCGCACGTGCTGTGCACCGACGAGGCCGTGCTCCATCCGGACCCCTACCCGAGCCGCTCCGCCTGGTGCGCGGCGCGCGTGGAGCAGACGCTCGCCCGCTTGGAGACCCTGCCGCCGGACTGCCGCACCATCCTCATCAACCACTTCCCGCTGCGCTACGAGCACGTGCGGCTGCCGCGCATCCCCCGCTTCTCCATCTGGTGCGGCACGAAGAAGACGGAGGACTGGCATCTGCGCTTCCGGGCCGAGGTGGTCGTCACCGGCCACCTGCACATGCCCGCCACGCTGTGGCGCGACGGGGTGCGCTTCGAGGAGGCCTCGCTCGGCTACCCCCAACAGTGGACCTGGCGCGGCGACATCTCCCGGTGCCTCCGGGAGATATTGCCCGGCCCCACGCGCTAGCTCCATCACCGGGCCTCGAACGCGCTCTCTGACCGCGGCGAGAGCTGCTCGAGCAGGAGCCGGGCATCCAGGACCCCAGGGACTCCATGCGGGGCACAGCTCGCATGTCAGGCGCCGCGGCATCCGGAGATGAAGCCCTTCGAATCCGCGACGTCGGACATTCCACTCAACTGGTGGCCTCGCTCCGCTCGCACCGTGGCAATAGTTGTTTGGTGCTATACCCGAGGCGCTCATGGCCTTCTCCGCCCCCCGGCCGCTGGCCCGCCTCGCCGCACCTGGACTGCTGCTGCTCGCGTCGCTTGCCCTGTACGGAAGCGGCCTGCTGCCCGGCCGCGCGTTCTTCTACCGCGATGTGCTGCACTACTACTGGCCCATGCAGGCCACGCGGTTCATGCTCGGGGGGCTGCCGCAGTGGAACCCGTTCCACCAGGGAGGGCTTCCCTTCCTCGCGGACATCCACTCCGGGGTGTTCTACCCGCCGAACCTGCTCTTCGGCGTCCTCTCCTTCCCCACGGCCTACGCGCTGCTGCTCGTCCTGCACCACTTCGTGGGCCAGCTCGGGCTGTATGTGTTCCTCCGGCGACAGGGCTTCGAGGAGCTCCCCGCCCTGACGGGCACGCTCGCCTTCGGACTCACCGGCTACATGGCCGGGCTGAGCACCTTCGGCCCCCTCGTCTCGGGACTGGCCTGGACGCCGTGGCTGCTCGTCGTGCTCCAGTCCCAGCTCCTCCCCATGCGCAAGCTGGCGGTCCTCGCGTTGCTGATCGCCGCCCAGATCGTCTCGGGAGATCCCCAAACCGCGCTCTACTCGGCGCTGGTGGCCGCGGCGCACGTGGCGTGGTTCCCAGGACGCAAGGAGCAACTGATAGCGCTCACGGGAGCAGGCGCGCTCGGGCTGCTGCTGGCGGGCGTGCAGGTGTTCCCCACCCTCGGGCTGCTGGCGGAGTCGACACGGGGCGGCTCCACCGTCAGCTACCTCTCGAGCTGGAACCTGCACCCGCTGCGGATGATCGAGTTCGCCTTCCCCTACCCCTTCGGCGAATACCTGGGCGTGCCGCAGTTCTGGGCCTGGTTCATGGTGAAGGGGCCGGGCTCGATTCCGTTCGCCATGAGCATCTACCTGGGCGTCACGGTGCTCGCGCTCGCCGTGCTGGGGGTGAGGCGGGACCGGCTCACGGGCTTCGCCCTCACGCTGTGCGCACTGGGCCTGCTGCTGGCGCTGGGCGAGCGCTCCCCGGTGGCCTTCCTGCTCGAGCATCCCCCGTTCCGGTTCTTCCGCTACCCGGAGAAGTACGTGGTCCTGGTGGCGCTCGGGTGCGCGGTGCTGGCCGCGTCCGGGGCGAGGGCGCTCATTTCCGGCCCCTCCTGGCGGCGGCTGATTCCGATCGCCGTGGCCGCTGTCCTCATGGGAGGAGCCCTCGTGTTCGCCAGGGGCGTGCCGGAATCGGCCCTGGAGCTCTTCGCCTCCATCCTGCGGGAGGCCAACATGCGGGCGGACCCGAGCGGTCCCCTGGAGAGCGCGGTGCGCTCGGTGGGCGCCTCGCTGCTCTTCACGCTCGCGCTGCTGGTGCTCGCGGCGCTGGCGCTCCGGAAGCGGGGTGGCCGCGCCGTGGCCGTGGGCGTGCTCGCGCTGGTGGCGATGGACCTGCTCCGGACGACGCGCAAGACGGTGTGGCTCGGACCCGCCTCCCTCTTCCGAGAGCCCGCCATCGCGGCACGGTTGAAGGAGCAGACAGGCTCGCCTCCCGCACGGCTGTTCCGCCTGGACAAACAGCTCAAGGCCTCGGCGCCCCCGAGCCGCTCACCCGAGGGGCTCATCCAACTGCGCGAGTGGGAGCTCGGGACGCTCAAGAGCAACCTCTCTGGTGCCTTCGGGCTCGAAGAGGTCACCAGCTACAGCGCGGTGGAGTTGCGGCGCTGGCGGGCCTTGATGGATGCATTCGCCCAGCAGCCCCAGAAGGTCGCGGAGCTCTACGCGGGCTGCCTGCTGCTGACGTCCTCCCAGGCGGCACAAGCCGGCGGAGCGGGCGAGGAAGTTGTCCTGTCCGACCCGTCCCTGGGGCTCGCGGTGACGAAGCGCTCCGAGTGCCCCCAGCGCCTGCGCACGGTGACGAGGACCACCGCGGTGGCGGACCTGGACGAGGCCCTCGCGCGCCTGACGTCCGGGAGCGTCGACCTGAAGCAGGAGGCCCTCGTGGAGGGAGGGACGACGAAGACCTACGGGCCCGCCGAGGTGAGCGGTCTGGAGCTCGACCCCAGGAGCGCCCGGGCGCGGGTGGTGGCACCGGCGGGGGGAACCTTCCTCGTCTTCGCGACCAACTCCTATCCCGGCTGGACGGCGACCGTGGACGGGAACGAGGTGCCCGTGCAGGTCGTCAACGGAGCGACCATGGGGCTCGAGGTGCCGGAAGGCTCGCACCAGGTCGAGCTCGAGTTCACGGACCCGAACATCCAATCGGGGCTCCAGGCGACGATCGCGGGCGCGCTGCTGCTCGGTCTGCTGTTCGTCTCCAGGAGGCGCGAGCCCGAGGCTCCACCGGAAGCGCCCACGCCGGGGTAGCACGCGCCCCGGCACGAAGCTCAGTGCGGGTAGGTGAAGACATACTCCTCCACCTGCATGGACTCCTCGAGGGGTTGCGTCCCGCCGTCCTCGCCCCCGTCTTCCCTGTCCTTGCGCATCATCCGGTAGGAGTACGGCACGAGCGTGTCCGGGTCCGTCACCAGGTCGAACCGCCAGCTCGCCATGGGGCCCGAGCCCGCCTTGGACTGACCGATCGTCGCGGCCTCCACGCTCAATCGCACGCAGCGCCGCTCCTGCTCATCCCGTGAGCACGGGATTCCCGCCTCGAGGGTATAGAGCTCCTCCGAGGGAACCTCCGTCATCTCGAGCTTGCCCCTCCCCACCACCATCTTCGACTCGAGCCGTATCGGCTCACCGGGAATCAGGGCGGCGCCACGCCAGTGCCCCACCAGCCGTATCCAGAAATCCTTCGCCGACTGCTCCTCCTTCACCACCATGTTCTTGACGAGCTCCGCCCGCTTCTCGGGCTCCAGGGGCAGGGCCTCGAGCAGTTGCTGGCCCGGCAACTCGGGGATGTCGGCGCCCAGGAAGCTCCCCTTGTCGTCGAAGCGGACCGTGGGCACCGGATCGATGATGGCGGCGTAATCGGGCGGAAACACCTCGATGTCCCGAGGCACGAGCCGGTGGACGCCTTTCTCCGCTCCCGGCTCCACCGTCAGCAAGTAGCGGCGGGCGACATCGTTGCCACCCAGGGGGCCTTTCGACTCGTAGGAGTAGGAGACGCGAGCGGAGAAGTGCTCGGGCCAGGCGAAGCGCAGGGAGACGACATTCTGCGAGCGCCGAGAGGACGAGAGCGAGGAGCATGCGCAGACGGCGGGCAGAAGGACCGCGAGGGCCAGCAAGCGGACGAAGCGTGTCATGGGAACGACCGCTAGAGCACTGGCTGGCCCGGAACGCCAGTGACTTCGGGCAACGGGCGGCCGTCAGCGGCGCGAGACCAGCGTGGCCCCCTGCTCCTCCACCGGGGGCTGGAAGGAATTGTCACGAGCCCCGGGGCGGCCCAGCCCCCGGCGCACCGCCGGCAGCGACGCGGTGACGGGGCCCACGTAGAAGACACCGTGGTAGCCCGCCTCGTTCGGCTGGTTGAACAGGTGCACGAAGAAGCGGTCCCCGTTGTCCTTGCCGCGAGCGGGACGAACTCCACAGTCCAGCTTCTCCTGCGAGCCCTCCACCGCGCAGATCCACGCCGAGCCGCTGTTGTAGGCCACATCCAGCGCCACCACGTGCTCGAGCTTCTGGGACAACTGCAGGCCCATGGGGCGGTACCCGGAGTCCCACGGCAGCCCCTGGATGGTGCGTGGGTGGATGTTGCCGGACACCACGAGGAAGAAACGCCCGGGCCCCTGCTGCGCGTACGAGAGCACCGTGGCGGTCATGGCGTCCTCGTGCTGCTGACCCTTGAACTCGGGGTGGTCGAAAGCGAAGGCATCCACATCCAGCCCCTGGGAGCGCAGCTTGCGCAGTTGCTCCAGCAGGTTGGCCATGGCCTCACTGGCGCGTCCATCCTGGTAGGGATTGCGCCAGAACGGAGCCTCCATCAGCTTCAACCAGTCGTCCTCCGTACCGGCGCTGCGCAGGAAGGTGGCCACGCGCTGCTGATTCTCCACTGGCAGCTCCAGCCCAACCGTCACGGGCGTCCCAGTCGAGGCGGTCTGACAGGCCCCCTGCGCGACGAAGCGAGGCACTTCCTGCGTGCCGTGCAACTCGCCCAGCAACAACACGCCCCCGGGATTGACCTGGGGAACCAGGCCGATGATGGGCACCCCGCACTCCACTGACGCCGCCGCGGTAGGCGCCGCCGGGACTTCCACCGCCTTCGCCACCGCGGGCTTCTTCTGCTCGGCCGGCTCCTTCCTGGCGAGCTTGGGCGCCACCGCGTGGAACACCTTCCACTCCATCACCAGGTCGCGCGAACCCTGCGCCGAGCCGACCAGGATGGCGTTATCCCCGCGCGGGCGATCCGCGAAATCCGACAGGTCCTCGTAGCCGATGGACGGCACATCTCCCGGCTCGCTCACCCGCGTGCCGTTGCTTCCCAACCCGCCGCCGTTGTCGCCCAGCGTCGGGTCCACGCCCCAGGAGAGCTCGTCGCCCACGGTGGACAGCGTCCTGTTGGCGCTCCGGGTGACGCGGATGACCCACAGCTTGCCGCGCGAGGGGGTCTCGCGCTTGCCCAGCACGAGGTAGCGGTGCCAGAAGCCCGCGACCTTCGAGCCCCCGAACTCCTCGCGCCACTCCGTCTGCAGCACGAAGCTGTCATTGTCCTCGCGGAAGGGCAGCTTGCTGTCCGTGAAGAACTGACGGACGGAGGGCCAGATCTCCTCGAGGGGAGCATCGTAGATGGCCTCCTCATCCGGAATGCCCGACCACTTCTGCCCCGAGGCACAGCCGGCCAGCAGGACGACGAGACCCATCGAAACGAGTACGACTGAACGCATCCAAGCCCTCCGGAGAACGCACCACCCGGGACAGGAACGCCCCGGGCGGGAGGACATATCGGCCGGGCCTCAAGTAACGCTCCGTTCAAGGCACGTAGGTCTTGCGCAGGCGGCTGAGCAAGTCGCGGAGTTCGCGCACGCCCTGCTCATCACAACCCGCGAGCTGCGAGCCGTAGTGCTCTCCCTCGAGCTCCAGCGTCAGGAAGGAGCTGGAGTCGGTGACCTGGCCGCAGGGAAACGCCCCCCGCCGCAACACGGAGAGCAGCGAGGAGCGGGTGGCAGCCGCCCGGACGTTCTCCATCTCCTGCGAGGGCAGGACGACCTCATGCACCCCTCCGTCCGGCTCGTCGAAGCGATCCACACGGAAGGTTCCGTCCGCCAGCACCTCATCCGAGCCCTTGCAGTCCATCCCCTCCATGCAGGGACCGCTCGCGGCATCCAGCTTCAGCCGCACGAAGCTCTCGGGACTGGCGCCACAACCCACGAAGAGCCCCAGCACGGCGCCACTGGTGGCGAGACAGCGCAGGACACGGCGAAGCGACAAGAAGGAGGCGAGCATGCCTCGACAGATTGCAGCGCGCGTACCACCGGCAACCTCGCGAAATGGCTGGAGACATGCACCCGGAGGGCACGGTTCTCCAACGGCCCCACACGGATTCCTGAGACGGGAGCGAGAGCCCCTCAGCCCACACGCGCTCCAGCCTGGGTCCAGAACGCGGAGTGAGCCCTCGCGAAGGCCTCGAAGGACCGCGGCTCCTGGCCAGTCACACGCAAGACGGTCTGCGTCACCTGGGACTCAGCGCCTTGGCGTATCGACTCGTCGAGCTGGGAGAGGAGCCGCGCATAACGTTCGGGAATCCCCGCGTCCATCATGTGACGCTGAGCCTCGTCGAAGGACGCATGCACGTGCCGCATCGGACGGCCGGCCGCCTGGGAGAGCACGGCCGCGACGTCGTCGTACCGCAGCGCCTGGGGGCCGGTGATGACATGCGCGGTGTCATGGGACTGCTCATCGGCGAGCGCCCGGACGGCGACCTCCGCGATGTCCCGGGCATCGACGAATCCAACGCGGCCCTCGCCCGTCGCCGTCACGAGCAACCCATCGCGCTTGAGACTGGCGCCATGGTGGTGCCGCTCATCCACGAAGTTCTGCATGAACCACGAGGGCTGGAGCACGGCCCACTCCGGCACCCGCTCGCGGAGGGCGCGGTGCACGGTTCCCAGTCCCGGAGCCCCTTCTGGCACGGCGGAGGAGCTCAGCAGGACGACACGCCGGACACCCCGCTCCACGGCGCGCTCGATGAAGGGCAGCATGAGGACCGAGGGGTCATCCACAAACGAGGGCGCGACCAGGTACATCCGGTCCACGCCGCGCAGGGCGTCCTCATGGTTGGACGTATCGGCCCAATCGAAGCGCACGTGCTCGGCGGTGCTGTCCGGAGAACGGTCTCCTCGCGCCGCGGTGCGGACGGGAAAGCCGAGCTCCGCGAGGCGCGAGGCGACGCGGCGGCCCGTGTTGCCCGTCGCTCCCGTGACGAGGACGCGGGCGGAGTCTCTTCGTGAAGTGCTCATGACGCATTCACCGCCCGGCGCAGGTTCTCCTCCCCACCGAAGGCCTTGAGCCCGGGGACGGGGTTCCAGTACTCGCGGTAGAGCGAGATCCTCCCGTTTCTCGTCTTCACCATCATGACGTAGTCCTGCTCGTACGGGCTGCCCGTGGCGGCGATGGTCGCCGAGCCGTGGGCTTCCGCGAGCGCGACGTCCGGGTCGGCCGTGACGTGGCGCTGGATACAGCTGAAGGTGAGCCCCAGGAAGCTCTTCGGCGTGTCCTGGAAGTACCGGCGGATCGCCTCCCGGCCCTCCAGGCGCTCGGGCAGATCGAGGGAGCGCGCATAGGGGAATTCGACGACGGCGTCCTCGGCGAAGAGCTCGAGCCAGCGCTCGATATCGGTACCGATGAGCGACAGATGAGAGTCCAACAAGTGGGCGGCATTGTGTGGGGTGGTGGGGTTTGTCATGTCGGTCTCCCGATTCGAGGTGGACGAAGAATGGTCTCGGGGATATGGACTCTCAATGCCAGCGCATCCAAACGTGTTGTCCGAGCGTCCAGGTCCGATGGATGGCCAGACTGATGTCATCTCGGACGTGCTCGAGACGATGCGGTTCACCACGCTCATCTTCGGCCGCTTCGAGCTGGGAGCCCCCTGGGCCATCCGCGTGCCCAAGAAGGAGACATCCTCCTTCTACGTGTTGCCTCGAGGCAGCATGCGGCTCCGGGTCGAGGGAGTAGAGCAGCCCCTCCTCCTGTCAGCGGGGGACATCGTGCTGGTGCCGCATGGCTCGGCGCACGTGCTCGACGATGGCTCCCGGCGCACCCTCCCGGCGCGGGACGTCATCTCCTCGGAGCAACTGCGTGGTCACCTGTCCGCGCCCCTCCGATTCGGTGGAGACGGTCCGGTGAGCACACTCGTCTCCGGCTGCTTCCGCTTCAGCGCGGGCGTGCACAGTCCCCTGCTCAGCGCGTTCCCGCCCGTGATCCACATCCCCGCGCACGATCTGCGGGCCACGCCCTGGCTCGCCGCGACGGTGCAGCTCATCACCGCGGAGAGCTCGGCCCCGGGGCAAGGCAGTGCCATCATCCTGGGGCGGCTCGCCGATGTCCTGCTCGTCCAGGCACTCCGCATGGGAACGGCGGCCACCGGCTCCAAGGGAGCGGGACTGCGGGCCCTGGCGGATCCATCCATCGGCGCCGCGCTCGGGCTGATGCATGGGAGGCTGAAAGAGCCCTGGACAGTGGAGGGCCTGGCGGCCGCGGTGGGCATGTCACGCTCGGGGTTCGCCGCACGGTTCCACGAGCTCGTGGGAGAGCCCCCGCTGCAGTACCTCGCCGGCTGGAGGATGACGAAGGCGGCGCAGTGGCTGCTCGAGACGAACGACAGCATTCCCCAGGTCGCGGACCGGGTGGGCTATGAGAGCGCCGCGGCGTTCAACAAGGCGTTCAAGCGATGGCATGGCACCGGACCGGGAGGGTACCGGCGAGCACAACAGCCCCCACCATCGGGGCGCGCATCAACGCCCGATGGTGGGTAGCGCGACTGCATGGCGGGACCTGGCGGACTACTGAGCCGCCTTGGGGTCCATCCAGAAGACCTCCCAGTGGTGGCCGTCGAGGTCGTAGAAGCTCCAGCCGTACATGAAGCCGTGATCCTGCGGCTCCATGGCGTGCTTGCCACCGGCGCCGATGGCCTTCTTGACCATCTCATCCACTTCGGCCCTGCTGCCGCACGACAACGCGAACAGCCCTTCGGTCTGCCGGGTCGTATCGCACAGCTCGCGCCGGGTGAACTTCTTGAAGTGGGGCTCGGTGAGGAGCATCACATAGGCCTGCTCGCTGATGATCATGCAGGCCGCATTCTCGTCCGTGAACTTGGGATTGAACTCGAAGCCGAGCGTCGAGAAGAACGCCTTCGACTTCTTCAGGTCACGCACGGCCAGGTTGAGGAAGAGCATCCGGGAACGCGTGTCTGCCATGGGTCTCTCCTTGAAGTGGGGAGTGGGTTGATACTCCATCGGCTCCGCGAGGGGCTGAAATCATCGCTCGTGCGGTCCACAACCCCGCTTCATTCGTGGCCTGGACCGGAAGGACGGCGCGAAGCTGTTCATCGCACAACCAAAGCCCCTCCCGGAGGAATGTCACCGCGCGCCGTGCCCTGAAGCGGGACCCGTGAACCTTGTGGATTTGGTTTCATCTGTTACTATCTGGGCCCGCCATGGACATGATCCGCCACCACTCAGGCTTTGGGAACGAGCACGCATCGGAGGCGATCGCCGGTGCGCTTCCAGTCGGCCAGAACACGCCGCAGCGCGTCGCGTTCGACCTCTACGCCGAACAGCTCTCGGGCACGGCGTTCACCGCGCCGCGCAGTGAGAACCGGCGGACGTGGCTCTATCGGCTGCGGCCGAGCGCGGCCCACCCGCCGTACCGGCAAACGGACGCACGCAGGCTGAGCAGTGGGCCGTTCAACGAAGTCCCCCCGTCGCCCAACCGGCTGCGCTGGAATCCACAGCCGCTGCCGACGGAGCCGACCACGTTCATCGAGGGGCTGTTCACACTGGGCGGCAATGGTTCCCCGGCCATGGGCGCGGGCGTGGGGGTGCACATCTACGTCGCGAACGCGTCGATGGTCGATACCGCGTTCTTCAACGCCGATGGAGAACTCCTCATCGTCCCCCAGTCCGGAGCGCTCCGGATCGTGACCGAGTTGGGCGTGCTGGAGGTTCCGCCCGGGCATATCGCACTCGTCCCGCGCGGCATGCGCATGCGCGTGGAACTGCCGGACGGGCCCGTGCGTGGCTACGTCTGCGAGAACTACGGCGCACCGTTCCGGCTCCCCGAGCTGGGACCCATTGGTGCCAATGGCCTCGCGAACCCGCGGGACTTCATTGCGCCGGCGGCGAGCTACGAGGACATCGAGCGGCCGACGCGCATCGTGCAGAAGTTCCAGGGCAACCTCTGGGAGACGACGCTCGGCCACTCGCCGTTCGACGTCGTCGCGTGGCACGGCACGTACGTCCCGTACACGTATGACCTCGCGCGGTTCAACACCATCAACACGGTGAGCTTCGATCACCCGGACCCGTCCATCTTCACGGTGCTGACGTCGCCGAGCGAGACACCGGGGACCGCGAACTGCGACTTCGTGATCTTCCCGCCCCGATGGATGGTCGCGGAGCACACGTTCCGGCCGCCGTGGTTCCATCGCAACGTGATGAGCGAGCTGATGGGACTGGTCCACGGCGTCTACGACGCCAAGGCGGACCAGTTCGTGCCGGGAGGAGCGTCGCTCCACAATTGCATGAGCGCCCATGGTCCCGACCGGAAGACCTACGAGGCGGCGGTCGCCGCGGACCTCGCGCCGCGGAAGCTCGACAACACGCTCGCGTTCATGTTCGAGACCCGCTGGGTCATCGCGCCGACGCGCGCGGCGATGGAGAGCCCCACGCTGCAGCCGGATTACGACGCCTGCTGGGCCGATCTCCGCAAGGCCCAGGTGCCCTCGAAGGGAGGAACCAGGCAGTGAAGCTCGCATCCCTGAACGTGGGACGGGATGGCCGCCTCGTTGTCGTGTCGAAGGACCTCTCGCGGCAGGCCGACGCGTCGGCCGTCGCCCCGACCCTGCAGGCGGCGCTCGACAACTGGGAGCACTGCGCGCCGCTATTGCGCTCACTCTCGGAGCGGATGGAGCGGGGTCAGCTCGCGGGAGAGCCCTTCGACCCCGCGCGGTGTGCGGCACCGTTGCCTCGCGCCTATCAGTGGGCGGACGGCTCGGCGTACGTGAACCACGTCGAGCTGGTTCGCAAGGCGCGCAAGGCGGAGCTGCCCGCGACGTTCTGGACCGACCCGTTGATGTACCAGGGCGGCTCGGACGGATTCCTCGGCCCGCGCCAGCCCATTCCGCTCGCCGATGAAGCGTGGGGCTGCGACATGGAGGGCGAGGTCGTGGTCGTGACGCGCGACGTGCCCCTGGGGGCCACGCGCGAACAGGCGCTCGGGGCGATCGTGCTGGTCGGGCTCGTCAACGACGTGTCGTTGCGGAACCTGATTCCGGATGAGCTGGCGAAGGGCTTCGGGTTCTTCCAGTCCAAGCCCGCCTCAGCGTTCTCGCCGGTGTTCGTCACGCCCGACGAGCTGGGCACCGCGTGGCGAGACGGCAAGCTGCACCGCCGCCTCGAGGTCTTCCTCGACGGCCAGCCGTTCGGGCGCGCGGACGCGGGTGTCGACATGACGTTCGACTTCGGCACGCTGGTCGCTCACGCGGCCAAGACGCGCACGCTGTGCGCGGGGACGCTCATCGGCTCTGGCACGGTGTCCAACCGTGGCCCCGACGGGGGGCCTGGAAAGGCCGTGAGCGAGGGCGGCGCGGGCTACTCGTGCATCGCGGAGCTGCGCATGGTCGAGACCCTCCAGAGCGGCGCTCCCAGGACGCCGTTCCTGAAGCGTGGCAACCGGGTGCGCATCGAGATGAGGGACGAGGCCGGCACGATCTTCGGGGCCATCGACCAGGTGGTCGGAGACGAAAGCGGCACACCCGCGCCGCGCGCGTGAGATTCCAGACGAGCACCGCTGCCCGGAGCCAGCTTGCCGGAAGGCATGGGCGTACGAGGACACACGATGAATGCGTGGAGTTCCGTTGCAGCAGCCACGGCAGTGGGCGCATCCACCTGGTGGGCATCGAGGCGTATCTGGAGGAGGCCACCGCCGCTTTCAGACGCGGAGCGCGAGCGGCACACCGCTCCGGGCGGCAGGTCCGCAGGAGCGCGGATCGCCAGACTCCAGGAAGGCGCGCCCTTGACCTATTGGGAGTTCGGGGACCCGGGCGGCGTGCCGCTCATCGCGCTTCACGGGATGGGCGCGTCTGGACTCATGTTCTCGGCGCATGACGGATTCTTCCGGGCACGAGGACTGCGCTGCATCGCGCCCAACCTCATCGGAGGCCTCGCGGATCCTCCGCCGTCATCTCGGCTTGTCGACCTCGCGGCGACCGTGATTCGCCTCGCGGATCACCTTCGCATCGAGAAGTTCCAGCTGATCGCGATCAGCTACGGCACGCTGGTGGCGCTGGGCGTCATGGCCCTGGCACCGAACCGGGTCGAGCGTGCCGGACTGTTCGGGCCGCTGCTTCCAGGCAGTTGGATGGCCGGGCACCCCGAGGTCGCGAAGGGTGCTCGTCCGAATGATGCGGCGCTGTGGTCGACCGCGCGGCGCTTCCCGGCCCTGCTGTACCCGATGACGGCGCTGTTCGGGCTGTACCCGACCGCGACGAAGATCCGCAGCTTCGTGGACGCGCACCTCTCGGCCGAGGAGCGAGCGATGCTCCAGCCCGGGCATCCCTTCCACACCTATTTCGCGACGCTCCTCGAGGAGTGCGGACAGCGCGGCTACTGGTATATGGCGCTCGGTTCGGAGCTGGCATGGGGCCGTGAGCCCGGCTTCTCGCTCGAACAGGTGGATGAGGGCGGCGTCCCGCTCTTCCTCGAGACCGGTGACCACGACAACGTGCATCTGCCGGCAATGGCGGAGTACCTGCACCACCATGTGCGCCACTCGTCCGTGAACCTCGTCGCCGGCCAGGGGCGCTTTGGCGGGATGGGCCTCATGCTGGAAGCCGGTATCAATCGCTTCCTGGCGACGCGGGCGACGCACGCCCCGGTATAGCGGGCCAGCCCGGGGCACGGTGCATGCCGGCCCTGGCGGGGCGGTAGGGTTTTGCTGGGCAGAGAACTTTCGCCGCGCTCGCCCGTTCCCAGGAAACGCCCATCTCCTTTCAGGGAACACGCATGCTCATCAACCTTGCCCCACGGGCCCTCGTGGCGCTGCTCGCCATGGGTCTGGCAGTTCCTGTCACCGTCCAGCAGGTCCTCGGCGCCAAGGCGGACACCCCCTCGCTCGGAGGGCCGAACCGCTATCTGACGTTCGTCAGCACGGACAAGCCGCTGTACCGGCCCGGCGAGCAAGTGCTGGCACGCGGCCTGATGCTTGAGGCCATCCGCCACACGCCGAGCCCCCAGGTGCAGCAGGCGCAGATCGAGATCCGCGGTCCGAAGGGGGACGTGGTGACCTCGGCGAGCGTGCAGACACAGGACTCGGTCTGGGGCTACACATGGACGGTGCCCGCCGAGCAGCCGGGTGGCGAGTACACGCTCAAGGTCTCCTACCCCTGGTCGGGAGAGGCACCGGCGGAGCGGAAGTTCGACGTGAGGGCCTACCGGGCACCGCGGCTCAAGTCGCAGATCGAGTTCCTCCGCGACGGCTATGGCCCGGGGGACACGGTCACCGCCACGCTGGACGTGAAGCGCGCGGAGGGCGGCGTGCCCACGGGCGCGAAGGTCACCGCCACCGCGGTGGTGGATGGAGCCACGGCGGCGCAGGTGGCGGGCACGGTCAACGACAAGGGGCTGTGCACGGTCAGCTTCAAGCTGCCGGCGCGCATGGCTCGCGGCGAAGGCTCGCTGGCCTTCGCCATCGAGGACGGCGGCGTGGTGGAGACGGCGGCGAAGACGATCCCCATCCTGCTGCAGACGCTGGACCTGGCGCTGTATCCGGAGGCGGGCGAACTGGTGGCGGGCCTGCCCTCGCGCGTCTATTTCGAGGCAAAGACGCCCGCGCAGAAGCCCGCGGACCTGGTGGGCGCGATCATCGATCAGGCCACGGGCCAGACGGTGGCGACGGTGCGCTCCGAGCACGAGGGGCGCGGCCGCTTCGAACTCACTCCGAGGGCGGGCGCGAAGTACGCGCTGCGCATCGACGAGCCATCGGGCATCCAGAAAACGTTCCCGTTGCCCGAGGTGAAGGCCCAGGGTGCCGTGCTGCGCGCGAGCGAGGACGTGGTGCCCGCGGGCAGGCCCGTCACGCTTTCGGTGGGGCTCTCGGGCCCGAGCAGGGCGAGGCTGACGCTGAGCAAGCGCGAGGTGGAGGTGGCCTCGGCGGAGGTGGGCTCCGGGGACAAGGTGACGCTGGATCCGAAGGATGCGGACGGCGTGCTGGTCGCCACGGTGTGGGATCCGCAGGGACGTCCGCTCGCGGAGCGGCTGGTGTTCCGCCAGCCGGCGAAGGCGCTCAACGTGGAGGTGCAGCTGGACAAGAAGAGCTACGTGCCGGGAGATACGGTGCAGCTCACCGCCCGGACGACGCGGGACGGCAAGCCGGTCTCCGCGCTGGTGATGCTCACCGTGACGGATGACTCGGTGCTCGAGCTGATTGAGAAGCGGGACCAGGCGCCCCAGCTGCCGGTGATGGTGCTGCTGGAGCCCGAGGTGAAGGAGCTGGCCGACGCACAGGTCTACCTGGACGAGAAGAACCCGAAGGCGAAGCTGGCGGTGGATCTGCTGCTGGGCACGCAGGGCTGGCGGCGATTCTCGCTCGCGGACCCGGTGAGCTTCGTGGCGCAGCATGGAGACCCGGCCCGCCGGGTGTTCGCGGTGCGCGTGCCCGTGGCCCGGCCCCGGTTCGAGGAGATGGAGGACATGCCCATGGCCGTGGACGAAAGAGCGGACTTCGGCCCGCCCGCGGAGGCGCCACGGCCGATGCCGAAGAAGGGGATGGCCGTCCCAGCCGCACCGCCCATGGCCGTGGCGCGGCCCGCGCCTCGAGGCGGGATGCCGCCACCAGCGCAGGCTCCGGCGCTCCCCGCCGGTCAGGCCGTCCCCCTCGACAGGCCCGCGCCCCAGGCCGGCGCGAAGATGGCCGAAGCGTCGCGCAAGGCGGAGCGGGCGAAGCGGGACATGGATCTGCTCGCCGCCGATGAGGTGCTCGCGAAGCGGGCGCCCTACCAGCAGCCGATGGTCTACATCCGCGAGTACGCGCACACGGTGCGGCCCGGCCGCAAGGCGGGAGACCGGCTGGACTTCTCGGAGACGCTCTTCTGGAACGCGGGCGTCCGCACCTCTCCGCAGACGGGAGAGGCCAAGGTCTCGTTCGGGCTGAATGACTCGGTCACCTCGTTCAAGGCCTTCGCGGGGACGGTGGGGGATGACGGCGCGCTCGGCGCGGCGGTGGCGTCGATCGAGTCGGTGCAGCCCTTCTATGTGGAGCCGAAGATCCCGCTCGAGGTCACCTCGGGAGATGTCATCCAGCTCCCGGTGGCGCTGGTGAACGGCACGTCGGCGGCGCTGAAGGCGGGGGTCAAGCTCGACTTCAAGGGAGACATGCGGGTGGCCTCGCTGGGCACGGTGGACCTGGCGGCCAGGGAGCGCGCCCGGCGCATCGTGGAGATGAAGATCGGCCAGGAGTCCAAGCCCATCGACCTGCAACTGACGGCGCGCGCGGGGGAATACGCGGACACGGTGACGCGCACGGTGACGATCAAGCCGAATGGGTTCCCGATCCGAGCCTCGTTCGGCGGGACGGTCTCGGCGCAGAAGCCGGCGTCGCACACGGTGACGCTGCCGGCGAACGTGGTGCGCGGGAGCGTGAAGACCTCGGTGGTGGTGTACCCGAGCCCGCTGGCGAACATGACCGAGTCGCTGGCCCGGCTGATCCAGGAGCCCTCCGGCTGCTTCGAGCAGACGAGCTCGACGACGTACCCGATGACGATGGCGCAGCAGTACTTCCAGTCGCACAGCGGGGTGGATCCGAAGCTGGTGGCCGCGGCGAGGGAGAAACTGGAGACGGGCTACAAGCGGCTGGTGGGCTTCGAGTGCTCGGAGAAGGGCTACGAGTGGTTCGGCGAGAACCCGGGCCACGAGGCACTGACGGCGTTCGGACTGCTGCACTTCACGGAGATGAAGCAGGTGCGAGACGTGGACGCGGCGATGCTGGAGCGCACGCGGGCGTGGCTGTTGAGGCAGCGGGACGGCAAGGGAGGCTTCGAGCGCAAGCGCCGCGCGCTGCACACGTGGATCGAGGACAAGGACACCTCGGACGCGTACATCACGTGGGCGCTGCTGGAGAGCGCGTCTCGGCCGGCGGAGCTGGCGCGCGAGCTGTCGAAGGAGGTGGCCTCGCTGAAGGCGGCGGCGGCGAAGAGCCAGAACAGCTATGTGCTGGCGCTGGCGGCGAACGTGATGTCGCTGGCGGGGGATGGAGCGGAGGCTCGAAAGCTGATGGAGCGGCTGGCAGCGAAGCAGAGCAAGGAGGGCGTGGTGGGGGGTAGCACGCAGTCCATCGTCGGCAGCATGGGCGAGACGCTGGACATCGAGACCACGGCGCTGGCGGTGCTGGCGTGGCTGCGGGAGCCGTCCTACGCGGGGAACGTGGAGCGCTCGATGAAGTACCTGGCGAGCTCGTGCGAGGGGGGCCGCTACGGCTCGACGCAGAGCACGGTGCTCGCGCTGCGAGCGATCGTGGCCTACGACAAGGCGCGGGCGGCGAAGCGGGCGGGAGGCGAGGTGCGGGTGTACGTGAACGGCCAGCCGGTGGGCAACGCGGTGAAGTACGAGGCCTCGGCGCAGGAGGCCATCAAGCTGCCGGACGTCTCCGAGCTGCTCACGCCGGGCGAGCGGAAGATCGAGCTGCGGATGGAGGGAGGCGCGGAGCTGCCGTACTCGATCGAGGTCACCTACAACGCGCTGGTGCCGGCCAGCTCGCCGGAGACGCGGGTCGCGCTGGAGGTGGCGCTGGCGAAGACGGACCTCACCGAGGGCGAGCCCACGGAGGCCCGGGTGCTGGTGTCGAACAAGACGGACGAGAAGCTGCCAACGGCGGTGGCCATCTTCGGCGTGCCAGGAGGGCTCGAGGTGCGGCACGACCAGCTGAAGGAGCTGGTGAAGAAGAAGACGGTGGACGCCTACGAGGTGATCGGACGGGACGTGGTGCTGTACTGGCGAGGGCTGGAGCCGAGGAAGAAGCTCGACGTGCCGGTGTCGCTGATCGCTGCGGTGCCTGGGACGTACACGGGCCCGGCGAGCCGCGCGTACCTGTACTACGCGGACGAGCACAAGGCGTGGATCAACGGAGTGAAGGTGTCCATCGTCCCGAAACAGTAGGAGCGGGGCGACAGCGTCGAGCGGCAACGGTGTTCAGGCGGGTCGTCAGATTCCGTAGACCCCCAGATGTGTCGGAAACGCGGGAAGCTGCCCTCTGTGTCAGGATGGCCAACAGCGCCTAAACTGATACAGGGGGCAGCCGTCTGCGCGAGCCTCTCCGCTCCATGCTTGGGTGCATTGGTGACCAAGAAGGGGGCGAAGTGAACCCCGGCCAGCGGCGCTGACTCTCCGACTGTTCCACATGGCCGGAACGGGTGTTCCACTTCGCCCGGAACGAGTGTTCCACTTCGCCGGAATACGCACTCAGCGGAAGTCCGCGAGACTCCAGGGCTTTCGAATCGTCGGGGAGACAGGATTTGAACCTCGACCCCTTGGTCCCGAACCAAGGCCGGAGAACGTCCAGGGATTACCAGTGGTTCACAACCCTCCTTAAATACTCGGTTTTCTGAAGCCGGACCTGTCCAGCCGTCCCATCCAGTACGCGAGGGCACCAGGGACTTTGCTGCTACCTTGCTGCTGCTCCCTGCCCCGCTGCCGCCCGTGTTCAATAGACCTGGATGGCAGTTAACCGTCCGAGAACATACGGGGGCATGCACCGCGGGGCCAACCCGTGTCAGGCCAGGAGCATCGCACTACAGCGGCTCAGTCCCAAAGCTTCCGCCAGGCGTCCGCCGAGAAGGAGATCCTCCCGCCCTTGCGCGCAACAGACGGTACGTGGAGGTAGTCGCGCTCCGTCTCCAGCCTCTTGCGTTCGGCAAGCCGCACCAGCGCGAGCCCTTCCACCGAAAGGTTGCCCTCGGTGGACAGCTCTTCCTCCATGAGCGCGCCGCCCGCATCCAGTTCTGCCAATTGGTCGCTGCGCTCGGAGAGGAACAGCGCGAGCGACTCATTGAAGGCCTCGGCGTTGCTGCCAAGGAGCGCCCTGCAGACGGGCAGCCGCGAGTCATCCGAACCCTGGAGGGCGGCCTCGTATCGCTCAAGCATTTCTTCGCCAGCGCGGGGTAGAGCGTCGAGGAAGAACTGATGCATCAGCAACTCGGTGAAGAGGAAGTCCTCCTCGTACTCCTCGCCCTGGGCCCAGGAGTGACGCGAGCGACGGGCTATGACTCCGGCTCCCTCGAAGTCCCCTGCGGCCACCGCGTCGAAAAAGGGCAGCGCCTTGCTGGTCAGAACTGCTTTCACGTCCGCGTAGCCGAGGAAGTACGCATAGGCCCGGCCACTGTGATGGAGCATCTGGCGAAACACCTTCGGGGAACTGCCCAGGAAGAGCGCCCCGATGCCCGCCGTGCGGAAGTTCTGGCAGAACGTGAGGATGGTCTGGAAATCGGCTCGGCCCGCCACCACGCCCGGCAACAGTTCCTCGTTGTCCTCAAGGGCATTCTGGACGAAGACCGGCAGGAACTCGGACGTCATTTCAAGCCTCCTTGCGCAGGAACGGCGAGTGCGCCACCCCTTCGAGCGATTGGACAGCCACGCAGCCGACGATTCCATCCTCGGAGCTGGAGACCACGAGCGCCAGCCCCGAGCGCGCGTGCCCCCACGCAAGCTCGTAGGTGGCCAAGCACAGCCCCAGGGCTCCACTGGCAGCTCCCGTATCGCCCACAGACGAGGCCACCGTGTGCACACGGGGATCTGCCAGTTGGGGGCGTAACCTCGTCAGGGCTCCGCCCCAGTGCCGGGCCCTCCAGGGCTCCCCGTTGAGGTCTATGTGAAAATCCCCGTCGAAGGGCAAGGGTACCGAGGAGCGCTGAAGGGCCTCCCGGACGCACTCAGCCAGGGCGATGCCGGAGAAGTGGCGGCGTCCCGGCTCAGGCAGCGCCTCCTGGCCGGCCACCGCGGCGGTGATGCGCGCGAAGGGCACGACCCCGCGGCGGCGCGCCTCCGCCTCGCGCTCCAACAGGAAGCACACGGCCGCCTCACCCGGCATCAGCCCAACTGGCTGAGCCTCTGTCTTCAGCCGCCGTTCTTGCGCAAGACGTCGCAGGGACACTGGGGTGAGGTATGAGTCCACGGCCACGACGAGCAGCCGCTCCAGAGTGCCTGAAGCAAGCGCCCGCAGCCCGCGCTCCAGCGCCACCGCCACCCCTGAGTGCCCCACCGCCACCACATCCATCAGGTGCTCGGGCACAGCCAACTCGAGCCCCTCTCGGAGGGGCTGGAGGGTCAAGTCGGTGAGCGGGCCGACCTCCTCCGCGTCCGTCGGCAGCAGGTCCCCCGGAACGGGAAGGACGCCAACCAGGCCCGTCCGTGCCCAGAACCGGGAGTCCTCGGCCCGCGGAGCCCCAGGTGCCGCCAGCAGGTCCTCCATGCCGCCCTGTGCCAGGCGCAGCCAGCGCCCCACAAGATTGAACCCCTCCGTGTAGCCCTTGAGCGGGTGGCCTACTAGGCCCACCTCCTCCTGCGTCTCCTCGTCCACGACACGGAAGTAGCCCAGCTTCCGGGGTCGGCCGATACGCGCCCGGATGGCGGCGCAGGCCGCGAGTGCGCTGCGCCCCACGGATGTCACCGCGCCCATTCCCGTGATGACCGCTGTCATGTGCTCATGAACCGTGCAAAGGGTCCTGCCTGGAACCGAGTTGCGGCCCGGGCCGCCGCATGGAGCGAATCGCGCTGCTCCCAGGTCCAGGCACGAGGCTCCACTTGGACGGCACCTCGCGTTCTCACGGCCAACTCCCACGCCAGGCCCGGGCGTCGGCGCGCGGGAGCCTCCTCCAGCGCAGCGAGCAGGGACTCCAGGGACCACGGCCTTCCGAGCAGGTAGCGGCCCCCAGCGGAGAGGTGTGGCCGTGTGGCCTTCCACCAGCCCTCGATGACTTCGAAACGAACCGTTCCCTTCAGCGCCACTGGACCTGGCAGCACCGCTCCATCATCGGGCTCGGCTTCCACCGACGCGTCATCCTCGGCCTCATCCTCGGAAGGCGCCAGCAGCTTCTCCAAGGACAGCCCGCTCACGAGAGCCAGGGGCTCGGCTGCAGCGGGGTCACCCTCGCGCATCAACGACAAGAGCAACTCGATTGCCGCCAGCCTCCCGCTGAGTCCCAGCGCCCAGAGTCCCTCCGCACGCAGGTCCGGCCGGGCGAGTAGCCCACCAAGCAGCGGGACCACTGCAACCTCTCCGCCTGCAGCCAGCGCCAGGAGTGCTTGGCGCGGCAGAGGCTCCGCCTCGATGACTCGGCGGCAGCGCAGCCACGCCTCGCGGTGGCCGACGATACACCCGGTCGCGATGGCCGCATCCCGTGCCGCAGGGTGCCCGTGCGCGAGGCCCCGTCCCACCAAATCCAGGGCGGTGGCGCGGTCAGTGAAGCGCGCTGCCCGGAGCGCCGCCGCCAGGAGTGCGGGCTCACTGGTGGTACGCACGGAAGCAAGGAGCCCTCCCGCGTCCGCGCGGCGGAGCGCTAGCGTTTCCAGCACCAGAGCCTGCACGGGCGTATCAAACATCGGAAAGCCCTCTCGCAGCGCGACCTCCACCGCCGCCCGAGGGCTCAGCGCGACCCCCCCGAGCAAGGCGGCGGGCTGCTCCGTCTCGCGGAGCGCGGCGAGTACGGCCTCGGTCCAATCCCGGGCCTCCGACGCCAACAGGGCGAAGACCGCTACGGCCACCTCTCCAGCTTGGCTCTCTCTTAGTGCAGGCACCAGCAACCGCTCCGCAGCCCGCGGACCTGCGTGCAGCAGTCCCTCCAGGTGCGCCACCAACCGGTGCTCATCGCCCTCCGCGATATCAGCCAGCAACTGGTCCGGCGCCCGTAGCGAGCGCTCGCGCTGTATCCAAAGGAAGGCCGCCTCCTGAAAGTGCTCCTCTACGACGTCCCAGAGCACGGAGCGGGGGACTTCCGAGAGCGGGTTGCTGGGGGAAGACGCAGGAGACACCGTCCGCTCACTTGCCGCCGCTGAGCGGCAACTCCGCCCAGAAGATGTTGCTGAAGTTCCGAGCCTTGAACTCGCGCGCCAACTCCAGTCCGAGGACGTAGGTCGACGGGGCCCGGTCGATACGGAAGAACTGCGGCGCATCCTTCATCTTCTTGCGGTCGAGCACCGTCTTGTCGATGCCGATGATTTCATCCGGATCCTCATCATCCCATTCGATGATGCTCTCCTTGAAATCCAGGCAGTCGAAGGTGCCAATGGGGTTGATGATGAAATAGTCCCGGCTGTGGACGCGCTTACGGTGGTCGTAGAGGGTGAACGGCAGGTACTCGATCTCATTCTTGCAATGCTTCTCGATAGCATCCTTGAAGTCGCGCGAGCCCACGATCATGTTGCAAGTGGTTCCCAGGAGCGGTGACAGCTTGATGCCCGGGTTCTCCTTGTTCATGAAGATTTTGGCGTCCTTCGGGTAGTCCTTGCCGAAGCGTTCACCTTTGGCCGCACGCCAGGACAGTGGCTCGATCCCATCGACGAAATTGTCGAGAAAACAGAGGCTGTCGTCATCTGGATCACCCAAACAACTTAGTTTGAAGAAGCGCATATCTT
The DNA here is from genome assembly GCF_003044305.1 of Vitiosangium sp. GDMCC 1.1324. Classification (GTDB taxonomy): domain Bacteria; phylum Myxococcota; class Myxococcia; order Myxococcales; family Myxococcaceae; genus Archangium. The sequence goes on from NZ_PZOX01000003.1 coordinate 712,403, forward strand.
TCGTCGGTTGACCATTCCGAGCCCCCTGGCGTGAACGCTCAGACATCGTCGTAGTTGGCCTTTGTCTCGGGTGGATCGTTCTTGAAATCAGAGGCCTTCATATCGTCGATGGCCTGACTCCGCCCCTTGGTTTTCATCTTCTCACCCGCCTCGACGATTTTCGGATACAGATCCTTGGAGATCTTCTCGATCCGCTTCCGGCATTTCTTGTATTTCGGCAGCTTACCCTTGCATTCCTCCACCTTCTCCTTGAGTGGATTGAAGACGTCCTTGAGCAGTGCCAGAACATGCTTGCTATAGCCCTTGTGGGAACGGGTCGTCCGAGTCTTCCGGTGGCGGGGAAGGCCTAGGGCCAGGGAGACCTTCTTGTCCATGGGCAGGATGATCATGTTGCGCTTGTCGTTGAGGTTGTATCCCTCCCCCATCAATCCACCGCGCACCATCAGGATGATCGTTCCCGCGAGCTTGTGCCCCTCACCTACATAGCGAATGGCATTGCGCAGCTCACTGTTGGGCACAATGTGGTGGGCCTCGTGCCAGTAGGGTGTGCTGGCGTTGGTCCGGAAGTTCTTCATCGTCGTCTTCTTCCGGTTCTTGAACTCGTATTCGAGGTCCCACTCCCCCTGCTTGGGCGGATGGGTCTTCTGCGCGATGAACCAGAAGGTCTCCATGAAGAAGTGTCTCTTCTTGCGGACCTCCACGCTGAGGGACTGGTAGGCGGGCCAGTTGTACAGCCCTTTGTCAGACAGAGCACGCTGGTAGCCCTGCCACTGGTGGCTGCACGGATCATTCTCCTTGAACGGCTGGTGACGATTGAGACAGCCCTTGCCCCCCTCGGAGAAGTGCTTCCCCGGCAGGTACTTGATGTCCCACGTGTGCTGATCCGACATGCGGACCTCGCTCCATTCGCCTTCAGTTGATCTGAACCTTGCTGCCCTTGATGCGCTGCACCTCATCCGCCTCAGTGCGGATGTTGACTCCGCGCAGCACCACCTGGCCGTCCCGGCGCAGTGTCAGCGTCGCCTTGCCGCACCGGAGCACCACCTCGTCGCGCCCCTCGATGACCACCTGCCTCCCGTCCACCCGGGCCACCTTCGGCACATCCTCCAAGGAGCGCTCGAGCACCGCATCGATCAGGGGCGTGCTGCTCTGCACCTGGAGCAGCCCCACCAGCAAAGGCAGGGACGGGTCGCCGTTCTCGAACAGCAGGATAGCGCCCTGCCTCTGGGCGGCGGCGCGCGCGAGCGTCTCCGCGTCCAGCGACAACGAGGCCCGGGCAGGCAGGGGGCCAACGCGGTTACCTGGGAAGTCCACCAGCACCGCCCCATCAGGCGCAGTGCCCACCACCTGGCCCACCCTCGGCTCCACGATACGCTCCTGAGTCACTGGTAGCGCCGACTTGCGTCCTGGATCCGCGAAATCCATGAATCCTCCCTGGCCTGCATCCGTGACCCAACTAGCGCTTCTCGCCACAGCAGTCGCATTCATCCTGGGCCGTCTTGCCCAATGCAATGACGGGCGGCTGCATGACCGGTGTGGGTGGCGTGTTCATATCGTTGTGGAGCATCAGATCGAGCGCCCGTGCGACGTGCTTGCCTTCGATCATCACATCGAACGAGTAATTGACGAACTCCGCCTTACCCTTGGTCTTCCCAGAGGCCACCCCGCCGCCGGCCGTGCCCGCCTCGTCGCCCGTGCTGGTGCTGAAGTTCGAGTCCTCCAGGCACAAGGGCTTGCCGTCCGCCGTCACCTTCTTGCTGCCCTTGGCCGTGTCGGACGACTTCGCAACGTTGGGGTAAGGAATCGGGACGGGGCCTCCGGGACTAGGCGTCTTGCAAACATCGGGGAAGGCCACGGTGATGCCGTTGCTATCCTCCTTCACAACCGACAGTTTGTTGACACCCACTGTATTCGGCATTGTTCACCCCGGCGGGAGCCTGCTCGAAGCCATACTCTAGCATCTCTGGTATCCCCCAGAGGACGGCACCCAGCACCCGCCGGATATCGCCCTGCACAAGCGGGCCCTCGGACGTGCCGGTCTGGTAGAGGGCTACCGCCACGCCTGCCGGCGCAAGGGGTGCGGCTACGAGGAGCGGCAGGCCCACGCGGTACCGAGCGCCTGCCCCCGCTGCGGCATGAAGCTCTGGCCCCGGGCGCTCCCCCGCCCGCTCCGCTTCCACGACCTGCGGCACACGACCGCCACCCTGCTGCTCAAGGCGGGCGTCCCGCTGGCCACCGTGCAGCGCATCCTCCGGCATTCCGACCCGGCCATCACCACCGAGGTGTACGGCCACCTCGATCTGGACGACATGAGCAAGGGGCTCAACCAGCTCGCCTTCCAGGGCGCCACCGCCAGGACGACCGAGGCGCCGGAGCTGGCCGCGCTGGCCGCCGGAGGCGAGACCCCTCCGCTTGCTGCTGGTTTGCTGCTGGAGGGCTCCGGGGGAAAAACAAAAGCCCTGGAGTTTCAGCGGAAGTCCGCGAAACTCCAGGGCTTTTAATGGTCGGGGAGACAGGATTTGAACCTGCGACCCCTTGGTCCCGAACCAAGGCGAGGGAGCGTCCAGGGGTTATCAGCGGTTCACAACCCTTCGTAAATACTCGGGTTTCTGGAGCCGGGCGTGTCCAGCCGTCCCATCCGGTACGTGAGAGCACCGAGGATTTTGCTGCTATCTTGCTGCTGCGCTCTGCCCCGCTGCCCTCTGGGTCCGTTGAACCGGGCCGGCTGCTGACCGTCCGGGAAGTCGCGGAGCGGCTAGGAATATGTCGGGCCACGGTGTACCGATTGTGCGCTCAGGGCACATTGCCCCACATCCGCATCTCCAATGCGGTGCGTGTAGAGGTTGAAGCCTTGGAGAAATTCATCCAAGAAACTTCGTCGCCCAACCAACAGTAGGGCATTACCCGCCAACGCATCACTCTCTTCTTCGGCTCTCGATTGAGCGGCTACTCGACCAAGCTACTGGAGTGCCGCTAGGATAGAGCACCAACCTCATAACCCTTGAAGGACCCCTCGGTCCTCAAGTGAGGTCGGCTAAATAGTCACTTCAGCCGAATGGACTCCGTGAGTTGGTACACGTTCGTAGTCGGGTTGCGACCCGATTCCCCGTCGGCTGACGCATGCTCATCAAGGCGCTTCGCGCGCATGACGGCAGCGGGGTAACCCACCTTGAATAGCTCAAAGTCGACATGCTTGTCGTAGTCCGACACGAACCCAACGACCATCTTTTGTACATCATGGCGGTGCTGCATGCCCGGGTTCTCACGAAAATGCAGCAAAAGCCACAACTCGAAGCATGGATTTGATATCGCGAGTTTTATGCCGTTGGCGCTCGCCATCTGCTGCGCGTCGCTCAAGTTCGGGTGCTCGTCCACATCGAACACGCACCAAACCTCATCGTAGGCGATATTGTCGTCTTCGGCCTTGCTCGCTTCCTTTTCAGCTTGAACTTTGCGCTCTTTCGCAGCACGAACGAGGGTAAGAGGTACACCCCGCTCTTTCGCGATCTCCACGTCGACACGAGAATTCCTGCACCACTTTCGGAACGCGTCAATGTACTGTGGTTCCGTATTCTCGCCTTCGCAGAACACAAGAAGCCTAAGCTTCGGGTTCAAGCTCGGTGCACTACGACCGGGCCGCCGTTGACGATAGCGACGGTTGCTGGTCACAGTCTCATTCCTTCACTGGCGGAAGTTCGCCAAGAAACGGAATGGCCCCATACCGGCCCTGAAGATAGCCGCGTTCCAAGTTCTCTGCCTTCCTCGGTTTGTAATCCGTCAAGGGATAGATGCGTGACGCACCGTCGTGATCCTTTTCCGTAAGCCAGATCTGATCCCGGCGAAGTGGAGGATCGCCTAGCGTGGTGCCTAGGAGATTGGTGTCGTGAGTCGTGAAGAGGAGTTGGGCGTTTTTGGGATTCCGCTTTGGATCATTGAACTGTCGCACAATGTGCAACCCGAGCAGCGGGTGCAAGCTGGCTTCCAGTTCATCGACGACCAAGACACCACCAGTCCAAAGCGCATCCAAGACGGATGGAGCAAGCTTGAATAGTGTCAGGGTTCCGTTGGACTCCTCCTCCAATGGCAACCAAGCATCCTCATTTTCAGACTGATGCTGCACTAGAACCCGAACTCGCCTGTGTCTCCGGCCCCGAATCGACGATTGTTCCTCCTCTTCATTCACAATTTTCACATCGACGATCCCGACATCAGCCGCACGCAGCAATTCCCGGAAGGCTTCGAACTGAGTATTGGGCTGAATCGCTTCTGGAAATAGTGATGACTGAGCCGAGGCTGCGGCAGAACTGTTGAAGAAACGCGAGAGCCACATCTCTGGTGAATCAGTTATTAAGCGTCGGCGATTCGAAGTGGAGACATTGACCGCTTGAAGAGAGCGGAACCAACCGTACAGTGGCGTGAGTTGCTCGTGCCGGTGCTGGACCGCTGCTGAGAGGAACAAAGCATTCGGCCGCGTCACCTGCTCTACTACGCGATTTTCTCCGTGTAGGTGCTCGCCGAACTTAAACTCATCACCTTCTCGCTCGAACCAGACCTGCTTGCGTCCTTGCGGCCATGCGTACAGCCACTCCTCAATGAAGCGCTCATCATCCACCACGAAGCCGTACGCATACTGGACGTCATCTATAAGCAACGTCACTTCGTAAAACGACGGCTCAGAAGTCTTCGGTCCCCAAGCGAAAGGTTCCCTCGGAACGCCACCGTCAGGGGGCCAAATACGATGAGACAGGAGCACTGCATGTTGCATAAAGGCCAGCGCTGAAAGCACGTTGCTCTTACCGCTTGCGTTCGCTCCATAAAGCGCCGCAACCGGCAGCAGTCGCGCAGTGTGCCCCTCAACAGATCGAGGCCGTTGGTCATCGTCGCTGGCTACCCGACCAGCAGCCTCCATCGTAAGTACCTGCTCGTCCCGCACTGATCGGTGGTTCTCCATTCTGAATTCGACGAGCATGAAACTGCCTCCAATGTCCTCAAATAAGCCACGTGGGCGATTTTACGCAAGATTCCTGCGTGAATCGGGTCCAAAATCGGTTGCCGGCCCGTTCTCGTGACCGAACTTCCTGTCAAGAACGCCCTAACCTCCCGCCTCGCTTCATGCGCTGGCCAATAGTCATCTACCTCGTTCAGTAGCCAGCGCACAGAACGCATGGTGGCCCTCTTGCCCGCCGGGCAGCTTCATCCACCAAAAGCAACTTCACTGATTCAAGCCAGGAGGCGGCGAGTGGTCCCCTCCCACGTGTCCTGCCAACCATCGGAAACGTCACGCTGTCGAGGGTCACGCCCCCCGGTTCCAGCCTCTCCCGCCCACAGCTTGAGCGTAAAGGTGCTCCGGGCCTCATTCTTCACTGCGTTCATCTCCACGGTAAGCTCCGGCATGCCCTGGTGGGATGGGCTCCAGGGACCGCACACCGTCAGCCCCATCAGCGCCTCGCGCTTGGAGCCCACCAGGGCCAACCCCGTGGACGTCCAGGGCACCGTTCCCGGATTGAACAGCTCCACCTTCACTGCCACTCGTCCTCGCCCCTCGGGTCCGACGGCTTGGTAGCTGATAACCTTCTGCGCAATGAGCGAGTCTCCCGGACATTGGATAACCTCCTTGAGTCGCCGGGCAGTGACACCCTCTTCACCCAGAGTCACCCGTTCTCGATGAGGCTCGTGAGTCCCACCTGTCTGCTGCGCTCTGCCTGAAGACGCGCCTTCTCCTTCCGGCACGGCTGGGCCTCGGCTCGCGCCTGCTGCTCGCTCTGCCAGAGGGACGCCGCGGTACGCTTGCGGCGTGACCCATCCACCTGGCGCTCCGCCTGAGATGGGTGGGCCATCAGCACGAAGGCGGCGCGACCACGGAGAGCGCCTCCTGGAATCTCGGAGCACGCGGAAGTTGGCCGGGAACACGCCTCGGTCGGGGCGGGCAGTGAGGAAGAGGTCGGAGAAGCCACCATGACCGAGGAACTTCCACCAGCTCCGGCGCGGCCCGGACAGCGCCGTGAGCTTGGCCCGTTAAAACCCGGGTGCTCCTCGGCATAAGGATCTTGGCGGTCATCCCCGCTGACGTCCTGGCTGCTCAGCCAGTGCGTCTTCATCCAATCCACCCGAGGAGGAATCCAGATGGAACACGTCAGCCTCTCCGCCGAGCTGGGGGAAATTCGTTACGCCATCGAGGGCGCCCACTGGATCGCGGACAGCGTCGCCATGGGCGCGGTGCCCGACCCGGAGCGGGTGCACAGCGCGCCCGTCATCATCAGCGCCATCCTGCTGCTGGTTGAGACCAGGCTGCATCAGCTCGGCCGTGTGCTCCGAGGAGAGGAGAACCCGGCGCACCTGTTGACGCCGCACAACGTCACCGCCGGGGAGAACGCGGACAGGGATGACGTGGTTCTGCGGCCTTGGGACTGGAGCGCCGCGCCGAGGCCGTCTCCGTCCGAGAAGAAGGAGACCGAGCAGCCCCGTCCAGTAGCGGGAACCGAGTCCCCCCGTCCGTCTGAGGAGAGCCCTCCCGCCCAGCCCGGCACGCAGGGGGCGCAACCGCCCCCCACCGGGGAGCCGGACTGATCGGCTGCGGCCTATCTCGTGCCTGGAGTACCAGGGGAAGGGAGGTGAAGACGATGCTGGGTGCCGTGAAGAAGCTGGCCGCCTCACCAATCACCCTCCGGGTGGCAGCAGCCATTTTGATCGGGCTGGCAGAGCACCTGCGCGAGGTGACGCGGCACGGGCGGTGAAGATGCCCGGAGTTGAAGCACGGTCCCCGTCGCACCAACACCAGCGATGATGCTCCCGGTCTTGGCCGGGTGGTGTGGCGGGGGCCGGTTCGTCTCCACGGGCTCCGATCCCGGTGGCACCAACTCCGGTGCAGTTCCATCGCCGGAGGTCCCCGGTCACTTCTCCCGGTGGTCCTCCAGATTTTTAAGTATCAGGGGTGCCCTACCCCCTCGTGCGCGAGGAGCTGGAGGGCGAACACTGGGTACGGCCATCAGTAACCCCTGGGCGAAGATCGCCAGGGACCGCGTACCGGGGAGCAGCCCGCTGGAGAGTCCCCCCGAAAAAATCTTGAGAGCCCCCACCCCCCCAGGGGCGCAAAGAAGACCAGGGGGCTTACAGGTGGACCTGCGGCAAGGGAACCCCAGTCCCCCCATCCCCGGGGGTGCTCACCCAGGTTGGATAGGGCTAGCGATTAGCGAGTCAGGGCGGAGAGGGCCCGGGAGAGGCGTCAAAACGAACCGGAGGGCGTCACTTCACGAGCCGCAGGCGCACGCGTAGCTCCTTGGCTTCGGCCGGGTTCTGGGCCTTCGTGGCGGCCACCTGGGCGCGGAGCTGGTCGAGGAGCCCGAGCTGCCGCTGCATGGCGGTCTCCAGCAGCTTGCGGTGGCGCTCCAGCTTCCGCAGGTCCGCGTCGTCCAGCAGCAGCACCTCGGCAGCCAGCCGCTCGCGTACCGGAGCCAGCGCCCCCTCGTCCTCGGCCAGCTTCGCGGAGAGGGCCCCCTTCAGCACCTTGGCCGCGTCTCCCAGGGCACGGTAGGCGTCCGGCAGCATGCGTCCATCCTTGGAGGTGTCCCGGGCATGACCGAGCGAGAAGACGAGGAGCTGGCTCACCATCATCGGCAGCTCCGGCACCTCGTGGACGATCTTCATGGTTCCATCCACGGCGGCCAGCAAGGCATCGGTCTGCGCCGCATCCTGCGGCGCTGGGCAGGCGTCCGCGATCTCCACGAAGGCGCTCACGGCCTGGAGTGCGCGGCGGGTGAGGACGAACCTCTCGAACTCGGGCGTCTTCTCCAGGGCATCTTCCAGGCTGGCGAGGGTTCGTCCGCTCTCCAGCTTGCTCAGCCGTTCCAGCTTCCAGGCCGTATCCCCGAGCTGCGCCACGATGACGGCCTCGGGCAGGGTAGCTGGCGCGAAGGTGACGAAGTACCCATCGAGATGGCGCTCGTACTCGTCTGCATCTTCCCCGGGCAGTAGTAGCTGCTTAGCACTCAACCCGTGCCGGAGGGCATTGAGCGAGGATGCAACCTTTCCCTCGGGCGTCTTCGGGCCCTTCGAGCGAGCCCCATTGATCGCGGCCTGCGCAGCCTGCACGGCGGTTCGGACGGTCTTCATGCTCGAATTCTGAAGGGGCCTCCACACCTGTGGGAACCAACTTCTTGGCGGAGAGGCTGGGCGTGACGAGCTTCTCGGTCATGAACGCCCCACGCTTCATCGCGCATCTCGCCTCGGATGCATCGGTCTTCGCCTACCTTGAAGAAGAGCAGGGACACGCCCGCCAGCATGTCTACGCGGTTGCAGCGGGCATGGAGCTGGGCCTCAAGATCTCCGAGGCATCCGAGCCCCTGCGGAACCTGCTGGAGTGGCTCGGCAAGAAGAACGACCTGCTCAGCCAGCGCAAGCAGTCTCTCTTCCAGGACACCAAGAGCAATTGGGTGTGGCGCTACATTCCAGGCACGCGCAGCTTGCTGCCCCCCGTGCTCATCGAGAGCTTCCGGCCCCTGCGCCAACTGGAACGGGTGGCCACCCTCTTTCTTGCACTCCAACGGCGTATCGGCCCCCTGCTCGAAGAGGCACGACAGAAGCCGGCTCTACGTGTCCTGCTCGAAGGAGCGGGTGCGGAGAGGAAGATGATGGCCGCCTTCGCGGACTTCACGGCGGAGATGCTGGGCATCGAATTGGCGCACCGGGAGATCGCCGCGCTCGCCATCCTCATCGGCTACGAGGAACCCACCTCGGATCAAGATGAAACCACCAGGCGGGTATGGAAGTGGACCAACGCGCGCCAAAACTCCAAGGATCTCCTGACGGCGCTGAGACAGCTCACGGGCCGGATGGCGACCTCCCCCACGGAAGCCACCACGGATACGGTGGACGCCATGAAGATCAGTGGCCCATCACCAGAGCCGCCACCTCCTCCTCCATCGGGCTCCACGTTCGGGGACTTGCAGAAATGAATCGCCATGGGGTGGAGATAACGGGGGGCAATGAGCCCTCTCATCTCCAGGGGTAGAGGAGGATGCCGGGTAACGACCCCTTCCATCTCTAGTAGAGACCAATCGCCCCATAACCCCCCGAGCCCTCTAGGATTTTTCTTCGACCGAGGCATCTCGACATTGCCACTCAGAGCCGGACGCCCAGGACAAGGCGCCCCGCGCACGAGGCGGCAAGATGCGACGGTCGAAGCGCGATCAAAACCCACCGAACATCACCCTCATCCAGGGGATCACGATGAGGGGGTGGGCGTGTTATTCGCCCCCTCATCACGGTTCCGGACACTCTGTTGAGCCCCTTGATGTCGTAATTTCGAGGGCTTGCAAGCCCGGAAGGGCTGGACGGTTCCAGCCCTCCGTCTGGCGAGCCGCGCCAGCCTCCTGCCGCGCCAAGTCCCTGAAATTGCTCGGGGGTGACGCATGAACGAGAAGGAGCTGGAGGCGCTTCTGGGCCTGCTCCTGTCCCGGACGCTTACCCCCCTCCGGCGTCGGCCCCGAGCGTATCCGCGCACCGTGCTGGTGGGCGCGAGCGTGAAGTGGGATGAGGAGCATAGCGTCCCGCTGCTGTTGCAGCTCGTCACCCTCGCGGGCGAGCACGTCCACGCCCAAGCCTTCGAGCTGCCCGGGGGACAGCTCACGGGCGAGCAGCTCATCGACTGCCTCCGGGAACTGCTCCGGCAGGCCGATGCCGTGCCGCCCGCCCGGCGCGGAATCCGGCAGGTGCATGTGGTGGTGCACGAGGCCAGCAGCCTCCTCGCCCTCTTTCCTTCCGCCGTGATCGAGGCGAGGGTGGAGCAGGTGGGCAAGGCCCACCACGGGCGACTGGAGCGCGTGAAGCGCGAGGAGGGCACCTGGGACGTGCGGCTGGTGGACCTCGCGGGCTATTTCCCGAAGATCCGCTTGGAGGAGATCGCTCGAACGGTGGGCCTTCCCCGCCTGGAGACGGACGGGCCGCACCTGACCGAGCTGAAACGAATGGATCCGGTGCGGCTGGTGGCCCACGCCACCCGGGACGCGGAAGTGACCCTGCGTGCCATGCTCGGCTTCCGTGCCAGTGTCCTGAACGAGTGGGGCATCGACATGCTCGGCAACCGCACCTTGCCATCCGTCGCCTCCTCCATCTTCCGCCTGCACTTCATCCGGAGCGGCCCCGCTCCGGTGAAGAAGCAGAAGGTGACGCGCAAGGTGAAGAAGGGCGCGATGTTCCGGGACGAGTCGCGCGTGGAGCAGGTCTTCAACGGCGACCCGAACGTGCGCAGCATGGCCTGCCGTGCCTACTGGGGCGCACCGTCGGAAGCGTTCCGGCGCGGCTTCCAGGTCGGCGCCTTCGCCGAGTACGACGCGGTATCCCTCTATCCCCACGCGGCGCTGCTCCAGCCGCTGCCCCACGCTGGGACACGGTGGATCCGCTTGGAGTCCCTCGCCCAGGTGGAGGAGCACGAGGGCTTTGGCATCTTCAACTTCATCTTCCCGGAAGACACGCGCTACCCGTGCCTGCCGGTCCATCGCCCGGGTGTGCACCGCCTGGCTTTCACGCTCCAGGGCACCACCTGCTGCACTCTGGCCGAGGTGCGACTGGCGCTGCGCTGGGGCGCGAAACTGGAGCTGGTGGAAGCCTACGGCTTCAAGCCGGGCCCGCGAGAGATCGACCACGACGTGGGTCGCTACATGCGGCACTTCCTCAAGCAGAAGGCGGCGGCGAGGAAGGGCACCCTGGAGTACGCCACGGCCAAGCTCTTCGCCAACGCCCTGCTGGGCAAGCTCGCCGAGCGGATTCGGAGCTCGGGACTGCTGGACTTCGAGCGCGAGGCCCAGCTCCACGGCTTCGGCCCGGGACTGGGAGCGGCCATCCACGGCTCGCCTTTGTTGCGCGCCTCGCTCAAGGGGCCGCCGGATGTGGGCAGTGCCTTCGCCCCGGAATGGGCCACGCTGGTGCTGGGCCGGGCTCGCGCCATCATGGCCGACATCACCGCGCGTGGGGCCCTCCTCGTCTCCACCGACGCCATCATCTGCCCCGAGGGGTTGAACCTGCGCTGCGAAGGGCTCGATGCGTTGGAGAGCGTTGGCAGCAGCATGCGCCTGGAGCACCAGGCCGATGCCGTCTTCATCGCCCGTGCTCGCCTGTACGCGCTGCTGCGGAGGGTGGAGAACGTTGGCCCCGGTGAGACGGTGTTGGGACAGGACGACACCTGGGCCGTGGTGCGTGTGGCCCGCCAGGGGACGAGCGAGTCGGAGAAGGACTTCGCGCAGACGTTACTGGCCTGCCTGCGCGAGGGGCGAGACGTGGCGCCGAAGCGCATCAGGACGCGGCGGCTGACGGCGGAGGCCGCCGTGCGTGAGCACAAGCCCATCCACTCCCTGGTGGAGGAGGAGATACGCACGGGCTTCTCGTGGGACGATAAGCGCCGGCTGCTCGACCGCGACAGCAATCTCTTCACGCGGAACACGGACACCGCGCCATACCGCTCCCTCGCGCGGCTGGAAGCGGGTGAGCGTCAACGCCGCATTCGAGAGGGAAACGCGCGCCCGAAGAAGTCCCGGGTGCCGGCCCACAAGGTGAAGAAGGCACTCGCCCTGTTGCACAGCGGCAAGAGCGTTCGTGAGGTGGCCAGGGAACTGGAACTGGCCCGCGCCACGGTCGGCGACATCAGGAAGCGCGCTGGCGTGGGTACCGTGCAGCCTGACGAAGGAGACGCCGATGCGTAATCCCCCCATGGACACGGACGACATGCAGCCGCAGGAGGCGCTCTGGGACGCGAATGACGTGGCTCGCTTCGTCAAAGCCTCGCGCTCGTGGGTGTACCAGCGGGCTCAGGCGGGCCAGCTTCCATGCGTGAAGATCGGCGGGCTGCTGCGCTTCGAGCCGGCAGCGATCCGGGCCTTCATTCGGAGCCAGGGCGCCAAGATCCGGTAGGCCAAGGTCATAAGACCTCTGAGGTCATCACCACGAGGAGGTCCGAATGGGTTCCATCTACCGCAAGAACGACAAGTGGTACGTCCGATTCAAGGACGGGCATGGACGGTGGCGCGACACCGCCACCCAGGCCACCACGAAGACGGAGGCGAAGTCCCTCCTGCATGACCTGGAGGTTCAATCCGACCGGCAGCGGCGCGGCCTGGAGCCCATGCCCGAGCACCGGAAGCAAGTCACCTTCGGGGAGGCCATGGACGTCTGGAAGACCGAGGTGGGCAGTCGGCTCCGCTCCACCACCATCATCGGCTTCGCGGAGAAGCACCTGCGCGATGAGCTGGGCCCCCTGCCCCTCAAGGACATTACGCCCTCGCGGCTGGAAACGCTGCTCAACGCGAAGGCCGGTGAGCTGGCCCCCAAGTCGCTCAACCACCTGCGCGCTCACGTCCACCGCATCTTCGAGCTGGCGATCCGGCGCGGTCTCTTCACCGGCCTCAACCCCGCCAAGACCGTCCCGCGCATCAAACAGCCGAAGAAGCTCCCGCAGTACCTCAAGGCCGAGGAGGTCCCGCTGATGCTCGCGGCCCTGGAGCGCCGCTGGCGGCCCCTGTTCGCCACGGCCGTCTACACCGGGATGCGCAAGGGCGAGTTGCTGGCGCTGCGCAAGTCGGACGTGGACCTCAAGACGGGCACCATCCGGGTGGGCCGCTCCCACGGGAGCGACACCACGAAGGGGAACCGGGAGGACCTGCTGCCCATCGCGGTGGGCCTGGTGCCCTACCTGCGCGAGGCCATGGCCACGTCTCCCTCGGAGCTTCTATTCCCTCGGGAAGATGGCACGCAGCACCGGCCGGACGTGGCCCTGCACAAGGTGCTACGCCGGGCCCTGGGGCGCGCGGGGCTGGTGGCGGGCTACAACCACGTCTGTCGGCGCAAGGCCTGCGGCTACAAGGCAAGGAGGAGTCACGGCGTGCCCGAGCCCTGCCCCCACTGCGGCATGAAGCTGTGGCCACGGGCGCTCCCTCGCCCGCTGCGATTCCACGACCTGCGGCACACCACGGCTACCCTGCTGCTCAAGGCAGGCGTCCCGCTGGCCACCGTGCAGCGCATCCTCCGCCACTCCGACCCGGCCATCACCACGGAGGTGTACGGCCACCTCGACGTGGAGGATATGCGCAAGGGCCTCGACCAGCTCGACTTCACGGCGTCCGAGCCGGCCCCGGCCGAGTAGCCCTCGACCGACCGGACTGGTCTTTCCCTGAATTCAACGGTCGTGACCGACCCAGCAGGCAAGCGCGGGACCGCCGCATTCAACCCGGGTTCATGGGCCCGCAACCAAAAACGCAACATTCGCCGTGAAAGAGGCTTACAGAATATTGAGTGGAGGAGATGAGATTGGCAGGGCCAAGCACAGCGACGACGAAAGAAGGGGACGTGTGCGATGGCCCGCAAGCTCTCGACGGCAAAAACGAAGCCAACCACTAGCCGCGACGGCGTCGTGTATTCGGTGGTGGCGACGGCCGAGCGCCGCCACCTTCCACCCGCCCCGGGCAGCATCGACCGAGCGACCGAGCGAGCGACGCGCCGCATCGCAGCCATCGCACCGTTACGCGAAGCGTACCTTGAGTTGCTGCGCCCTCGTCTCGGTCGCGCCGCTTTTCGCGAACTTGAGGAACTCACCCTCAAGGCGGCGGAATGGGCGCAGTTGCACTTCGACCCCGAGAAGGGCCCACTTCGCCCATGGACCCTTGCGGCACTCGCACGCGCTTATCGACACCTCGTCGAGACTCACGGCCTCAAGGCGCTCCAGAGGGAATGGGTGGACCAGCAGGTACGCGATGCCGCCGCGATCAACGACGAGGGTGTCCTCCGCCTCTGGGACCATGTTCAGGCGAAGCTTCGGCGCCTCATGAACGCCAATCGGTCTCAGTGGTTCATCCCCGGGACACCAGCCGGGGAATTTATTGAGAATGCACGCCTTGAGGTGCTTGCCGCGCTGCGGAGTGGCGAGTTGGCCAGGCACGAGCACGCAGGCCGTGAGGCAATCGTCGACTTCGTCGTCCGCTTCCGGAACAGGGAACGTAAACGCCGCACCATCGCTGAGGTTCTCCTTCCGACCGATCTCATCCGCCCGCACGAGGAAGCCTTGGTCCGCCAGGACACCGAGGCAGAGGCACGCCTCTACGCCCGAGAGCGGGAGCGACTGCTGGGCAAACTTCCCGAGCACCTGACACGAATCCAGCGTCGATGGCTGACCGCCATGCGCGCCGACGTCACCTGGAATGACGACCTCAACCTCGCGCGCGTCGCACAACAACTGGAGAGAAACCGGTCAAGCGCGTCACGCGCCGCCGAGGAGATTGCCTCGGTGTTGCGCGAGCTGTTCGGCATCTCCGAGGACGAATGCCCCTGAGCAATGCGCATGGTCACGGGCTACAAGGAACGCCGCCAGCGTCAACTCCCCTGACACCGGGGGAGGGAGTGACGGTGGGAGGCCAGCCCTTCGCGCACCTGCTGTGCCACCCGGTGCTGCCCTAGCCCAGTCCTGGTGGCTGGCCACGGGAAGCCACACCGTGCAGCTCATCTACCGCAAGAACGGCAGCGGCACGGCCGGTGGCGACGCGGGCTGGGTGGACTACCTGCGGCTGGAGTGAGGAGCCCTCGGGGGCGTGGCCACCGAACGAAGCTAGAAAGCAGGGGACCTCCCGGGCGCGGTTTCGAGCAACTGGTCCGACAGTCGGACCAGCTCGCGCCAAGCGCGGTCGGAAGGTCTCGCAGGCAGCGCCCTTCAGCGACCTGGCTGAAGGGGATTGGAGCATGGCCCGGTAGAGCTCACCCCGGTCATGAAGATGTCCCGAGGAAGGTCGTCATCTCGCGCAGCACTTCGTCGTGGTGGGTGAGCCAGAGGTAGTGCCGCGCGTGCTCGAGCTTGACGCCCTTCCAGTTCGGCATGCTCAGCACCCTCTCCATTTCGGCGTCCCGCTCAAGCTTCCTGGGGACCAGGGTCCTACACGTCTCCTGCTGGGGAGGGGTCATCTGGGGGAAGCCGGGGATGTCCTCCGCCCGCTGGGGCCGGGGCGGACGCTCGCCCGCGGAGAAGAAGAGCACGGGCGCGCGCACGGCCGCGAAGTCCACCTTCAAGAACCCCTTCATCACCCGCTCCCCCGCGTGCGGCCACTCGTGGTCGCGCAGGTAGCGCCCGGTGTTCGGATCGAACTCGCTCGTCTCGTCGATCTCGTGTTCGGGCAACGCCCCTCCGACGCGGCGCGCGACCGCGGCGGCGACGGCGGCACGCGAGGCCACGTCCTCGGGAGCAGGCTCGCTCGGAGGCGGCATGGGCAGGACCGTCAGGAGTTCCGCCAGCAGGTCGCCGTCGGTCCGCACGTCCAGGTAGACCACCTTCTCCACGCGCTCCGGGTGATGGGTCGCCACCCACGTGAGCTCTGGCCCGGCGGCGGAGTGGCCCGCGAACGACGCCTTCGCGAGCCCCAGCCCATCCAGCACCCGGACGACGTCCTCGCCCAGGGTGGCGGTGTCGTAGCCCTGCTCGGGCCAGCTCGACGAGCCGAATCCCCGGCGCGTGACGGAGTAGACATGATGTGCCGCGGTGAATTCCGGCGCGAAGGTGTCGAAGACGTGGCCCGTGTTGCCGAGACCCGACAGGAAGACGAGTGCGGGCCCCCGGCCGCCGAAGTCGAGAACCTCGAGCTCGACGTTCTCGGCCACCTTCACCCGCTTCACCTGGTGCAACGCGCTGGAGCCGGCCGAAGCCGGGACCGGGACGGACGTCGTCGTCGCACAGGCCACCAGCGACACGCAGCAGAGGAGGAAGAGTGTTCGCATGGACCGACTCAACTACAGAAACGCGGCAACCACCATTCCGGGACCCTGGACACGCCGGAAGGGATGCGCGCTCGGTCCCCCCGTGTGCCGAGGGTGAGCGGGCGTTGCCGCCACCCTCCGGGCGCCCTACCGTGTGAGACCGAGGAGGCCCCCCTCCGCGTCGGGGCGCTCCGCCCGCATGCCTCGAGAGCCCCCGTCGTCCTGCCCGTTTCCCTGCCCCTGCTCGGGCACGCCAACCCCTGGGCGCTCCTGCTCACCAGGGAGGAGGGCTATTCACTCTCCACCGCCTCGCTCCTGTCCGAGCGCTACGCCTTCAAGAGCGATGAGAAGCCCTTCGTGCGCGAGCTGCTGCGCCGCAAGCGCAACCTATGGGTCTTCCGCTGCGATCAGCGCCGCTTCGCGGGGGACTTCGTGGTGGAGGGCGTGGAGGAGGAGGCGGCGGTGCTGGGCGCCAACGTGGTGCTCACCACGTCCACGCCCATCATCGACGTCACGGGCCCCGAGGAGAAGGGCATGAAAGAGAAGCCCACCAGGTCATTGCACCAGGAGCGCTCGTCGAATCCGAGCGTCCCCGTGTCCGCCGAGAACGCCGAGAACAGGCCCCCTCCGCTTGCTGCTAGTTTGCTGCTGGCCTCTTGGCCCCGGAAAGACGAAGGGCGCGGACCCGAGGATTTCTCCAAGGATTCCGCGCCCTTCTGATGGTCGGGGAGACAGGATTTGAACCTGCGACCCCTTGGTCCCGAACCAAGTGCTCTACCAGGCTGAGCCACTCCCCGATACCGCTATCGCCTTCGCCGGAACTGCTCTCGGGCCGTCGAAGTGGGCGGGGATGTACCCGACCCGCCCGGCCTAGTCAACGCCCATGGATCAGCTTTTCATCCTTGCATTCCTCCTGGGGTTTTCCAGGACCCGTGGGGCTCCATCGACCCGGGCTCCTCGCTCGTAACCCATCCATTTTCCGAGGGGAATCCATCAGGAACGCTGCTTGCTTGACTCGCCCACGAACAGCGAAGCCACCCCGGGGTCCCATGCTCTCTCCGGTCGTCCTCATCTCCGATGATGAGCCGCTCGTTGTCTCCGCCCTCTCCCGGGAGGCCCGCCGCTCGGGCCTCACCTCGGTGGCGGATACAACCTCGCAGCACGTCATCGAGCTGGCCCGGAAACACCGGCCAGCCGTCATCATCCTGGACATCCACCAACACCAGGATGGTCGTGATCTGCTCGCCCGCCTCAAGCAGGACCCGGAGACGCGCGAGTGCAAGGTCATCATCCTCAGTGGTGTGGAGGACCAGTTCACCCGCCATGTGTGCTTCGAGCTCGGCGCCGACGCCTACGAGGTGAAGCCGTTCGACCACACCTTCATGACGCGCGTGGCGCGCATGGCCGGAGTGAAGGCCGCCGCCGGAGCCTGAGCCGCTCCATCAGGGCCGCAGCGAGCGGATGGCCGCGGCGTAGTCCTTCGAGTTGAACACGTACGAGCCCGCCACCAGCACGGTGGCCCCGGCGTCCACCACCCGCCGGGCCGTCTCGGCGTTGATGCCGCCATCCACCTCGATGTCCGTGGACAGCCCCCGCGCATCCAGCATGGCGCGCAGCCGGCGCACCCTGTCCACCGTCTGCGGGATGAAGCTCTGTCCCCCGAAGCCGGGGTTCACGCTCATCAGCAGCACCATCTCCACGTCGCCCAGCACCTCCTCCACCGCGGAGAGCGGTGTGGCCGGGTTGAGCACCACCGCCGGCTTCGCCCCCGCGTGGCGGATCTGCTGCAGCGCCCGGTGCAGGTGCGTGCACGCCTCCACGTGCACCGTGAGGATGTCCGCCCCCGCCTTCGCGAAGGCGTCGATGTACTTCTCGGGCTCGACGATCATCAGGTGGACGTCCAGGGGCCGCGTGGCCACCTTCTTGATGGCCTCCACCACCACGGGTCCGATGGTGATGTTGGGGACGAAACGCCCGTCCATCACGTCCACGTGAATCCAATCCGCTCCGGCGGCCTCTACGGCCCGGACCTCCTCTGCCAGACGGCCGAAATCCGAGGACAGCAACGAGGGGGAGATGAGAACGCGGCGGCTCATGGGCGCTACATAGCGGCTTCCTCCTCCGGGTGGTACTCGCCAGGTAGGGGGGCAGGCGGCCAGGAGTGTCCTCCAGCCAGGAAGTCGCACCCCCTGGGGGGCGGGCGGCTCTTCTCCCGTGCTAAGAAGATTACTCCCAGGCCGTGCGCCGTCTCATTTCGGAGCCATCCCCGGTGCTTCCACAGACCCAGCCCGACCCCAACGACCTCACCCGGCGCCTCAAGAAGCTCACGTCCATCCTGGACGTCACCAAGGCCATGAGCGCCGAGCGCGACCTGGACCTGCTGCTGCCGCTCATCCTCTACGAGGCCACCAAGGTGGTGGAGGCGGATCGCTGTTCGCTCTTCGTGCTGGACCGCGAGCGCAACGAGCTGTGGAGCAAGGTGGCTCAGGGCTCCAAGAGTGAGATCCGTCTGCCGGTGGGCAGCGGCATCGCCGGACAGGTGGCCCAGACGGGAGACGTCATCAACCTCCCGGATGCCTACGCCGACGAGCGCTTCAACCGCACCTTCGACACCCTCAGCGGCTATCGCACCCAGAGTGTGCTCTGCGTGCCCATGCGCGACGCCAATGGCGAGGTCACCGGCGTCATCCAGGCGCTCAACAAGCTGAGCGGGCGCCCCTTCGACTCCGAGGACGAGGAGCTGCTGCTCGCCCTGGGCGCCCAGGCCGCCGGCGCCATCGAGAACGCCCTGCTCCACGAGGAGATCAACCGCCTCTTCGAGGGCTTCGTCTCCGCCTCGGTGGTAGCCATCGAATCGAGAGATCCCACTACCGCGGGCCACTCGGGCCGCGTGGCCAACCTCACCGTGGCCATGGCCCGCGCGCTCGAGCACGTGAGCACCGGCCCCTACGCCCGCACGCGCTTCAGCGTCACCGAGCTGCAGGAGCTGCGCTACGCCTCGCTGCTGCACGACTTCGGCAAGGTGGGCGTGCGCGAGCCCGTGCTCGTCAAGGCCGAGAAGCTCTACCCCCATGAGCTCGAGGTGCTGCGCGCCCGCTTCCAGCTCGCCCGCAAGGACCTGCAGCTGCAGAGCTACCGCCGCCGGCTCGCCTCCGCGAAGCTGCGCGGCACCCACCACCTGGCGGAGATCGACGCCGAGGAGGACGCCCGGCTCGCCCAGGAGCAGAAGCAACTGGACGAGGTGCTCGAGTTCGTCCTCACCTGCAACCGGCCCACGGTGCTCGCCCAGGGCAACTTCGAGCGGCTCCACGAGCTGCGGCACCTGCGCTTCCACGACGCCTTCGACCAGGAGCGCTCGCTGCTGATCGACCGGGAGATCCACTCGCTCTCCATCGCCAAGGGCACCCTCTCCGAGGAGGAGCGCCGGGAGATCGAAAGCCACGTCGAGCACACCTACCGCTTCCTGTCGCAGATTCCGTGGACGCGCACCCTGCGGCGTGTGCCGGAGATCGCCTACGCGCACCACGAGAAGCTCGACGGCACCGGCTACCCGCGCGCCGTCCCCGAGGGCGGCATCCCCGTGCAGTCGCGGATGATGTCCATCGCGGACATCTACGACGCCCTCACCGCCAGCGATCGGCCCTACAAGAAGGCCGTGCCCCACCAGCTCGCGCTCGACATCCTCAAGAAGGAGGCGAACAGCGGCCAGTTGGACCTCGAGCTGTTCCGCATCTTCGTCGAGGCGGAGATTCCCAAGCGGGCCCTGCAGCAGGACGCGCGCGGGTAGACCTCCACCCCGCTCCCCTCCCCGGGATGCAGGGAGGGGTGGCGAGAAAGGGAGACCTCAGCTGCCGATGACGTGCAGCCGCAGACTGTTGATCTTCCCGGGCTGGCCCACGGGCGCGCCGTAGACGATGACCACGCGGTCACCCTTGCGCGCCAGGCCCCGGGACACCAGCTCCTCCTCCACGCGGCGCACCATCGCCTCCGTCTCCTGGATGGGCTCGAGCACCCGCGGCACCACGCCCCACAGCAGCGCCAGCCGGCGGCGCACTTCCTGGTTGGGGCTGAAGGCCACGATGGGCACCGGCGGCCGGTAGTGCGACAGCAGCCGCGCCGTCACGCCCGACAGCGTGAAGGCCGCGATGAGCTGCGCCCCCGCCTGCTTCGCCGCGTAGCACGCGCTCGCGGCAATCACGTCCGGGAAGTGCGTGGGCAGTCCCACCGGAGGCTGCTGCGGCTGCGTCAGCCCCTGCGCCCGGATGGTGGACTCGGCCGCCAGCACGATGCGCTCCATCATCTGCACCGACTCGATGGGGAACTTGCCGCTGGCCGTCTCGCCCGACAGCATCACCGCATCCGCCCCGTCGAAGACGGCGTTGGCCACGTCACTGGCCTCGGCGCGCGTGGGCCGCGGGTTGTCGATCATCGAGTTGAGCATCTGCGTGGCCACGATGACCGGCAGGCCCCGCATGTTGCACCGGCGGACGATGTCCTTCTGGACCGAGGGCACCTCCTCGGGCGGAATCTCCACGCCCAGGTCGCCGCGCGCCACCATCACGCCGTCCGTCTTGTCCAGGATGGCGTCCAGCCGGGCGATCGCCTCCGGCTTCTCCAGCTTGGCGATGATGGGCACCGTGCGGCCCACCTCCGCCATGGCCGAGCGCGCCATGTCCAGGTCCGACGGCTGGCGCACGAAGGACAGGGCGATGAAGTCCACGCCCGCCTTGATGCCGAACACCAGATCCTCCCGGTCCTTCGGCGTCAGCGCGTCCGCGCGCACCGCCACTCCCGGCAGGTTGATGCCCTTGTTGTTCTTCAGGATGCCGCCGTGGATGACCTTCGTGCGGATGAGCTGCTTCTTGTCCGTCTCGAGGACCTTCAGCTCCAACAGGCCGTCATCCAGCAGGATGCGGTCTCCCGGATTCACGTCCGCCGCCAGGAACGGGTACGTGGTGGACACGATCTCATCCGTGCCCTTCACGCTCTCGTCCGTGGTGATGCGGAACTCGCCGCCTTCCTTCAGCTCGGTGCTGCCGGTGATGAAGCGGCCGGTGCGGATTTTGGGGCCCTGGAGGTCTCCCAGGATACCCACCGCCTTGCGGACCTTCAGCGAGGCCGCCCGGAGCTTGGCGATGTTCTCGGCGTGCTGCTCGTGGCTGCCGTGAGAGAAGTTGAGCCGGGCCACGTCCATACCGGCTTCAATCAGGGCCTCCAGCATTTCCTGGCTCTGGCTGGCCGGACCAAGGGTGCAAACAATCTTCGCGCGTCTCATATAAGCAAAAGAGAATTGGGCCGGGCGGCGCACAGGGTCAAGCAGCGTCCGCACTCGGCCGTCGATCGGTAAATTGGTAAAGCGGCGGGCAGGGGGCCGCGTCTCAGCCCCGCAACAAGAGGTTCAGGTTCTCGCGCTCCCAACGCAATGCGGCAGCGTAGAGCGGAAAAGCCTTCTCTCTGTCTCGGAAGGCGCGAGGGTGGTGCACCCTGCGGCCATTCCCATTCGAGCTGGGGAAGAGTTGGTGGAGCATCTCATGGAAGATGATGAACTCCACGAAGTAGGAAGGAACTTCCGCGCGGTCCAACGCGGGGTGGATTCGGATCTCCCGCGTCTGGTGATCATAGACCCCCAAACGGATGGACTTGCGCCGCCGCCGGGGAGGCATGCGGCCCCAGCCGATGCGCGCCTGGATGCCCTTCTGGAAGTAGGTGACGTTGAGCTCGTCGAAGAGCACCTGCAGGTCGAAGCAGCGGCCGCGGGGATCCAGGTCCGCCTCGGCCGAGTGGCGCTCCTGGCGGATGCGCGGCTGCTGGCCCCGGATGTAGTCGTCCAGCACTCCGCCCGCCAGTCGGTTGCCCCGGCCCGCGTAGTCCGCCACGGCGCGCACCACCGGCTCCGGCGCGTCCAGGAACATGTGGTGCAGCCGCAGTTGCAGCGCGTTGGCGCTGCGCCGGAAGGACACCATGGTGGAGCGGTTGTCCGTCACCGCCAGTCGCACCGGCATCCGCAGCTCGGCCGACAGCCGGTAGGCCAACGCCTCGGCCCGCGCCCACAGCTCCTCCCGGGTGGCCACCGAGACATGGGGCTGCATGTCCCCCGACGCGACTTCCTGGTGGAAGTTCTCCGCGAGCGGAACCAGCGCCTCCTCACGGAGGGCGGTGGCCAGGCGGTTGGAGGACTCCGCCGCGCGGTTGCGCGCAGGCAGGGACGCGGCGCCCTCACGAACGGGAGAGCGCGGGAAGAGGTGCATCTGGTGGGGCGGGAGCGACGGCACGCGGGCGGCATCGTACCCGGCGGCCCCTGGGACTCAAGGCCGGCGGCACCTGCCCGCCTGCCCACCGTCACCCCGTCAACCCCGCCCGTGTGCCCCCGCCTCCTCCGCGAGCAACGCTCCGAGCCGCTCCACCGCCTCTCGTGTGGTAGCGAAAGCCGACAGCACCTCGTCCATGCTCCCCGCCTCCTCCACCGCCAGGCATGCGCTGCCGCCCGCCCGGGCCTCGGCCAGGTCTCCGTAGCGTCCCACCTGCACGCTCCAGCTTCCGTCCGGCCAGCGCTCGAAGGGGTAGAGCCGGCAGGCCACCGGCCGCACGTCCCCGGGCAGCCCACACCCGCGTCCCTTCTCGTGGAAGACGCAGGCGCCCGCGCGAATGGCCAGCGTCAGCCGCACCGGGCCCCGCCGGAAGTAGCCACGGTAGAGGGGCCGGCGCGTCTCGTACCCTGCCGCCTCCTCCTCGGTGAGGTACTCCTCGGTGACGAAGCGCCTCGGCGCGAGCCCCGTGTGCGCGGCGATGCGCTCCACGTCCGAGCGCGTGAGGGTGGCCAGCTGCTCCCCCTCCTTCACCTCGCAGCACGAGGCGCCCAACACCACCGGACAACGGGCGCACACCGGGCCCATGGGGGGCTTCACACTCATGGGACGGGGGGCGCCTCGCCTCCGCGCGTCTTCAACAGCCGCTCCAACCGATCCGGCTCCATGCGCACCACCAGCGTCTTCTCCCGTGTGTAGAGCACCTGCCCGTGCGCCCCTCCCTTCACCTTCTTCACGAACTTCACCGGCACCCAGCTCACCTCGCCCCGGGGCTCGCCCTTCGCGCCCGAGTGGTGCAGCGCCAGGTGCGCCGCATCCAATAGCACCTCCTGCGACACCTCCACGTCCTTCGCCAACGGCACCACCACGTGGCTGCCCGGCTGCCCCCTCGCGTGCAGCCACAGGTGGTAGGGCCGCGCCACCTTGAAGGTGAGCGTGTCGTTGTCCTCGCCTCCCTTGCCCACCCAGATGCGCTGGCCTCCATGCCCCACGTACTCCTTGAAGGGCCGGGCCTCGGGCGGGCCCTCCTCGGCGGCCGACTGCTGCAACACCTCCGCCTGCGCCAGCAGCGAGTCCTCGTCCAACGACTCCAGCTGCTTCAGCGCCGCCTCCGCGTGAGCCACCTCGCGCGCCAGCTCCGCCTCGCGCTGCCGCGCATGCTCCACGCCCCTCAGCAGCCGCCGGTACTGGTGGAAGTGCCAGTCCGCCTCCTCCTTCGGCGTCCGCTTCGGGTCCAACTTCACCTGCACCTCCTCCATCCCCGACTCGGTGTACGCGGTGAGTGTCACCTCCGTGGCCCCCCGCTTCAGGCGGTAGAGGTTCTGGGTGAGCAGCTCCCCCAGCTGCCGGTGGCGCTCGGCCTCCGGGCCGCGCGAAGCCTCCGTGCGTACCTTCTCCAATGTGCGGCCCGAACGCTTGAGGCGGGCCCGGTACGGCAGCGCCAGGCGCCGGCGGATGGCCTCCGCCCGGCTCGTCTTGTCCTTCGGCCCGAGCAGCCGCTCGGCCTCCTCCGCGTAGGGGGCGAAGTCCAGGGGGTATGGCGTATGGGTGGTGAAGCGCGAGGGAGCGGCCCTGGCTCGGGCGAGCGCCTCGGGAGACAGCGGCTCCGGCGGCGTCCACTGCGCCCCCGGATGCAGGGCTCGCCGCTGCGCCAGCCCCTCGCCCGAGAGCATCAGCACCCGGCCCGAGTCCGTCAGCAGCACGAGCCCTCCGGGCGAGCCCAGCTCCAGCACCAGCCTCCGCCGGGAGTCCTCGCTCTGGAAGTCGAGCGTCACCAGGCGCTCCGGCTCCGACCACGAGGCGCCGATCAGCTTGAGCCCCACCAGCTCCTGCCGCAGCCAGCGCTGGAAGGGAGCCGGCTCGCCCGGCGTGGGAAAGCGCTCCTGCGCTACCGAGACACGAGCGAGCTCGCCCTCCGCGCACAGGCACAGGAGGACGGAGCGCCCGGGCACCCGCACCTCCAGGTAGGCCAGACGCGGCAGCGGACACCACGCCTTCTGCACCACCGCGCCGGCCAGCCGCGTGGACACCTCCGGCACCACCAGCTCCAACTCCGAGGGACGCAGCGACACCCGAGTCCTCCTGGCAGAAAAAACGAGAACGGCCCGGCGGAATCCGCCGAGCCGTTCAAACTGCGCGAAATCACTACCCTACGTCTAGCCCTCGCTGGGGGCGGCCTCGGGGGCCTTCGCCGCGCTCTTGCGGCGGGTGGTCTTGCGGGCGGCGGTCTTCTTGCCCGCGGCCTTCTTCGCCGTGGCCTTCTTGGCGGTCCGAGGAGCAGCGGACTTGCGGGTGGTCTTCTTCGCGGCAGTCTTCTTCGTCGCGGCCTTCTTCGCGGTCTTCTTCTTCGCGGCCATCTAAAGCCTCCGTTGGTTCACCGCCACTCGCTTAAGGAGAGTGGGGCCTGCACTCGCATGAGGAGTGCTTGTCATGAATGGTAGAGATGCCGTGCCAGTGTGTCAACGCATGGTGATGTAGTGCAACGCGTGGCGTGCCGATTTTTCGGCATCCGGCGCGTTCAGAGCCCTCGAACACACCTTCGCGAGCCCGGAGCGCATGTGCGCGGAGGCCGATTTTCAGG
Source organism: Vitiosangium sp. GDMCC 1.1324 (assembly GCF_003044305.1). Classification (GTDB taxonomy): domain Bacteria; phylum Myxococcota; class Myxococcia; order Myxococcales; family Myxococcaceae; genus Archangium. The sequence continues at coordinate 737,009 of NZ_PZOX01000003.1, forward strand.
CCTCGGCGGCGTTTCATTCCCCTCGAGCACGCGCGCGACCGTCATCTCGTGCGCACTCGAATCCGCTCCGGCACGCGCACGGCGCACTTTGCGCGCACGAGCGCCGCGTCTACGGTGCGCGCCCGTCATGAGTGCTCACGAGATGACCTTCCCCTCGGATTTCACCTTCGGCGTGGCCACCTCCTCGTACCAGGTGGAGGGCGGCATCGAGAACGACTGGGCCGAGTGGGAGCGCGCCGGGAAGCTGAAGGAGCCGCACGTGCGCTGCGGCCGCGCGGTGGACCACTGGAACCGCTACGAGGAGGACTACGGCCTGGCGCTGGAGGTGGGAGCCACGGCGTTCCGCATGTCGCTGGAGTGGGCGCGCATCGAGCCGGAGCGCGGGCGGCTGGACGGCGCGGCGCTCGAGGCCTACCGCGAGCGGCTGCTGCGGATGAAGGCGCGCGGCCTGCGCCCGGTGGTGACGCTCCACCACTTCACCCACCCCACCTGGTTCCACCGCGACACGCCCTGGCACCTGCCCTCGAGCGTGGACGCCTTCCGCGCCTACGCTCGCGCCTGCGCCCCTCTTCTCAAGGGGTTGGACGCGCTCGTCATCTCGCTCAACGAGCCCATGGTGCTGCTGCTCGGCGGCTACCTGCAGGGGCTCATCCCCCCGGGCATCGCGGATGGAGCGAAGACGATGGCCGCGATGGAGAACATGGTGCGCGCCCACGTGGCCGCTCGCGAGGAGCTCCAGGCGGTGCTCGGCCCCGTGGAGCTGGGCATCTCGCAGAACATGCTGGCCTTCGCGCCGGACCGGTGGTGGCACCCGTTGGATCGCGCGCTCGTCCGGCTGAGCGCCCAGGCCTACAACCACGCCTTCCACGAGGCGCTGGTGTCCGGACGACTGCGGGTGAACATGCCCGGCATCGGCTCCACCCGCGTGGACATCCCCGGGGGGCGCGGCTCGTGCGACTTCATCGGGATGAACTACTACACGCGCGCCCACCTGCGCTTCATCCCGCGCCCCCCCTTCATCTCCTTCCAGTACCGGGACACGCGCGGCCGGGGCCTCACCGACATCGGTTGGGAGCTCTGGCCCGAGGGCTTCGGCCAGATTCTGCGCGAGCTCAAGCGGTACGGACTGCCCGTGTGGGTGACGGAGAACGGAATCGACGACCGCGGCGGGCAGAGCCGGCCGTCCTACCTCCATACGCACCTGGGCCAGGTGCTGGAGGCGCGCGCCCAGGGCGTGGACGTGCGCGGCTACCTCTATTGGAGCCTGCTGGACAACTTCGAGTGGCTGGAGGGCTGGGGGCCTCGCTTCGGCCTGTACCACGTGGACTTCGAGACACTCGAGCGCCGCCCCACCCCGGCCTGCCATTACTTCAAGGAGATCGCGACCACGCGGCGGCTCGTCCCGCCGGAGGCCGTGCCCTCCCCCACGCAGGCTCAGCCGAGCGCCGCCCGGTAGTCGACATCCTGCTCCTCCTCGGGCGCGTGGGGGTCCACGTGCGCGGAGAGGAAGAAGCGGCGCACTGCGTCCCGTACCGCCTCGGCCGAGTCGAGCTGGTTGACCTCGGAGCGGAAGACGGCGGCCCCGCGCAGGCCGTGGCCGTACCAGGCCAGGTGCTTGCGGAAGGAGCGCACCGCGGGGAGCTCCTCGCCCACGAACTCGATATGGGCGGCGAAGTGCTGGAGCACCAGCTCGCTGCGCTCCTCCGGCGTGGGGGGCGGGCCGCCGAGCAGCTCGCGGAAGATCCACGGATTGCCCAGCGCTCCCCGGCCGATCATCACGAAGTCGCAGCCGGTGGTCTCCAGCATCCGGCGGGCGTCGGCGGGCGTCTTCACGTCCCCGTTGCCGATGATGGGCCTGTCCGGAAAGTGGCGCTTGAGGTCGGCGATGACGCTCCAGTCCGCCTGCCCCGAGTAGCCCTGGGCCCGGGTGCGCGGGTGGATGGCGAGCGCGGCACACCCAGCCTCGAAGAGCTTCCCCGCCACCTGGAGGTAGTTGCGGCTGTGGGCGTCCCAGCCCGAGCGGATTTTACAGGTGACGGGCAGGCCCGTGGCCGCGTGAATCTCCCGCACGAGGGCGGCGCCCCGATCCGGCTCGCACAGCAGGGCGCTGCCGGCGCCGTTCTTCGTCACCTTCTTCACCGGGCAGCCCATGTTGATGTCGATGAGTTGCGCCCCGTACTGCTTGCCGATGACCGCCGCGCGCGCCATGGCCTCCGGCTCGCCCCCGAAAATCTGGAGGCTGTAGGGCCGCTCCACCTCCGCGTCGAAGCGGAGATACTTGAGGGTGCGCTGGTTGGTGCGCATCAGGCCCTGGGCACTCACCAGCTCGGTGGGGCAGAGAGCGGCCCCCATGCGGAAGGCGATGACGCGGAAGGGCCTCTCGCTCACCCCGGCCATGGGAGCGAGGATGAAGGGGTTGGGCAGCGTGTAGGGACCGATGCGGAGCATGGCGGCGGGGGAACCTAGCGGATTAGCGGGATTGTTCCAGGGCCCGAGCGATGGCCTGCGCGGCCGCCCTCCTTTGGTTAAGGTCCGCTCCATGCTGCGCTTCCGGCTCGGGGGCATCCCCGTCGAGGTCCACCTCTCGCACCTGCTCTTCTCCGCCCTGCTGGGCGTACTGATGGTGCGGGACATGCCGGCGCTGGACCCGAACGTCTGGCCCTACCGCGAGCTCCAGCACCCTGGACGTCCCGGGTATGCCCCGACGGCGCTGCTCGTCGTCGCCTCGTGGATGCTCATCATCTTCCTGTCGGCGCTCGTCCACGAGTCGGGCCACGCGCTCATGCTCCGGGCCTTCGGCTACCGGCCGAGCATCCAGCTCATCTGGCTGGGAGGCACCACCCGGCCCAACTCCCCCATTCCCATCCCGTGGAACAAGCTGGTGGCGATCACCGCCGCGGGGCCCCTCTCCGGACTGCTGCTCGCACTGGGCTCGGCGGGGCTGCGGCACTATGTGGTGGCGGCGGACTCCGAGCGGCTGCGCTTCCTGCTCAGCTGGTTCTTCATGGCCAACGTCTTCTGGGCCCTCTTCAACCTGCTCCCCGTCCCCACCCTGGATGGAGGCACCATCCTGAGCACCCTGGCCGCCCGCTTCTTCGGAAAGACGGGCTTCATGGGGGCGCAGCTGCTGGCGCTCGTGCTGTGCATCGCGCTGGTGGCCTTCGGGGCCCGCCATGCGCCCGTCCTCGCCATCCTCTTCGGCCTCTACGGCTTCCAGGCGCTGCGGCTGCTCATGGCCACCTCGCGCGGAGACCTCCAGGTGTCCACGGGCGTGGCGCCGGAGCCCCTGGTGCGCGAGCTCCAGCAGGCCCGGGCGGCCATGAGCGGTGGACGGCTGGACGAGGCCCGCCAGCGGACCCTCTCCGTGCTGGACGCTCCGGGGTGCACTCCGGAGCTGGCCTCGCGCGCCCACCACCTGCTCGGCTGGGTGGCCCTCAAGAACGGCCAGGGCCGCATGGCGCTGGACCACTTCGCCCAGGCGCAGCGCATGCCGGTGGAGACCCACGCCCTGGCGGCGGCCTTCTCACTGATCGGCGACGAGCCGCGGGCGCTCACCTTGTGGGAGATGGCCTGGCAGGAGACCCAGGACCGCACCGTGCTGCATGAGTACGCGGGCTCGCTCATCCGCGCCGAGCGGGTGCACAAGGCCCTGCGGCTGCCCGGGGTGGACGCCGAGACCGCCTTCATTTGTGCCGAGCGGCCCCTCTTCATCCGTGGGGCGTACTCGGAGGCGGCGGCGATCGCCGAGGCGGGCCTGCTCCATGCCCCGGCCGCTCGCCTGGCCTATGACGCGGCGTGCGCTCATGCCCGGGCCCGACACCCCCATGACGCGATGCGCATGCTGCGGCGCGCCACCGAGCTGGGCTTCGACGATGCGCCCTACGCGGAATCCGACGAGGATCTCTCCGCGTTGCATGGATATCCAGACTTCGAGCGGTGGCTGACGGAGCTGCAGAAATCTGTCTCCGCCTGACAGAGCCATGACATCAGGGGGTGTTGATGCGGGACGAGGCTGAGCACCTTCTGCTCGGTCTGCATCCAGCCGAGGCTCCCTTGACTGAATCCACCTCCGCGCCGACCCAGGAGAAGATCAACTGGGTGTCGTCCATCCCGTTCATCGGTGTGCACCTGATGTGCCTCTTCGTGTTCTACACGGGGGCGCGGCCGGTGGACGTCGCGGTCTGCGTGGGACTGTACGTCTTCCGCATGTGGGGCATCACCGCCGGCTTCCACCGGTACTTCAGCCACCGCGCCTACAAGGCGGGCCGCGGCTTCCAGTTCTTCCTGGCGCTGGCCGGCACCCTGTCGCTCCAGAAGGGCGTGCTCTGGTGGGCGGCGCACCACCGGCACCACCACCGGTACTCGGACCAGGAGCAGGACATCCACTCCCCCCTCCAGAAGGGCTTCTGGTGGAGCCACGCAGGGTGGATCCTCTGCGACAAGTACAATGAGACGCGCTACGAGAGCATCAAGGACTTCGCGCGCTTCCCGGAGCTGGTGTGGCTCAACAAGCTGCACGTGGTGCCGGGCATCCTGCTGGCCGTGGCCCTCTACTTCATCGGCGGCTTCTCGATGCTGGTGTGGGGCTTCTTCGTGAGCACCACCCTGCTCTACCACGGCACCTTCACCATCAACTCGCTCAGCCACGTGTTCGGCAAGCGCCGCTACAAGACGACGGACACCAGCAAGAACAACTGGCTGCTGGCGCTCATCACCCTGGGCGAGGGCTGGCACAACAACCACCACTTCCACCAGAACACCGCCAACCAGGGCTGGTTCTGGTGGGAGGTGGACCTGAGCTACTACTCGCTCAAGGCGCTCTCCTGGGTGGGACTGGTGAGCGATTTGCGCACACCCTCCGAGCAGACGAAGTACTCGTACCTGAAGTACTCGCCGGAGGAGCGCGCGGAGCTCAACGCCCCGGTGCGCATCCCCTGGCTGGCCCCCGTGGCCGCCAAGAAGAAGGCCGCCGAGGAGAAGATGAAGGCCGCCGAGGAGAAGATGCGCGAGGCCCTGGCCGCCGCGGCCGACAGCCTGCCCTCCTCCGCGCCGTCCCCCCAGGCGCTGCTCAAGCGCCAGTGAAGTAGGGGGGGCGGAAGCTTCGGGCCCGGGGTAGAGTTTCCTCCCCCGGACGAACCGTGCCGCCCCACCCGATGAAACCCGGAATCGCCCCCGCGCGTACCGCTGATGAATCGGCGCCCTCCCCGGCCGCTGGTGAGTCGGACGAGGTACTGATGACGCGCTTCCTCCAGGGCGATGCCCGGGCCTTCGATGCCCTCTTCCAGCGCTACGCGAGGCCGATCCACGGCTACCTGGCGCGGTTGACGGGTAGCCCCGCCGCGGCGGAGGACCTGTCACAGCAGACGTTCCTGTCCCTGGTGCGGGCGCGCGGGCGCTTCCAGGAGGGCTCGCGGGTGAAGCCGTGGCTGTACGCCATCGCCACCAACGCGGCGCGGGACTGGCAGCGGCGCAAGCGCCCCGAGGACCTGACGGAAGAGGGCGAGCTGCCCACCGTCGTGGCCGCAGAGGAGCCGGCGCACCGGGACTCGGGGCTGGAACACGCGGTGCAGCGCGCCCTGGCGGAGCTGCCCGAGGGCCAGCGCATCCCCATCGTGCTGCACCGCTTCGAGGGGATGGGCTTCGCGGAGATCGCCGAGTCGATGGGGCTGACGGAGTCGGCGGTGAAGGTGCGGGCGCACCGGGGCTACGCGCGGCTGCGCGAGCTGCTGGCCGCCCTGCGGGAGGAGACGCGATGAGTCCCGAGTGCACGCGCGTGCTGGACAGCCTGGGCCAGCCGCTCCCACCGGAGCTGACCACGCACGTGGCCTCGTGCGCCGAGTGCCGCGCACTGCTGGAGGGCTTCGGCGCCCTGGAGGGCATCCCCACTCCGGCCCAGGCCGCGGCGGCGGAGCCGGCACTCGAGTCCGTCCGGGCCCAGGCCCTTCAGGAGCTGGCGGCCCATCCGAAGGCGACCCCCTGGTGGCGCGAGGTGCTGGTGCTGGTGGGCGTGTACGCGGGCATGACGGCGCTGGGGGCGATGGTGCTCTCGCAGGTGGGGCTCTTCCGGAACGCGGCGTCGATGGGAGTCGTGGTGGGTCTGGCCGCGCTCGTGCTGATGATGATGGTGGGGGGAGCCGTGGTGGCGCTGGCACCCTCGCGCCAGGTGGCCTGGGGACTGGTGGGGACGAGCACGGCGGTGGTGGCACTCTCGGTGGTCCTGGGAGGCTCGGGGCTCGCGGGCATGGGCTTCCTGGCGGGCCTCATCGGGTGCGTGCGGGTGCACATGCTGCTGTCGGCGCTGCCCCTGCTGGCGGCGCTGGTGATGCTGCGGCGCTCGGCGTACCACCCGGCACGGGCGGTGGCCGCGGGGCTCTCGGCGGGAGCGGTGGGCCTGCTGCTGCTGCACATGCACTGCCCGAATGGAAGCACGGTGCACCTGGCGGCCGCGCACGTGGGGCCGTGGCTGCTCCTGGGTGGGCTGGCCCTGCTCGTGCGCTCCCGCCTGCCAACGAACAACCACGCGCCCTGAGCCGGGTACACTCCCGGCCATATGACGCATGCCCCCCTCCTCGCACTCGCCCTGGTGCTGACGGCCGGAGAGCCGCGCCCCCCCACTCCCGTCCTGGTGGAGCTCTTCACCTCCGAGGCCTGTGACAACTGTCCGAGCAAGGAGGAGCTCCTCGCCCGGCTCGCGAAGACGCAGCCCGTGGCGGGCGTGGAGCTCATCCCGCTGGCCTTCCACATGGACGCCTACGACGGCCTGGGGTGGAAGGACCGCTTCGGCCTGCCGGACGCCACACAGCGGCAACGCCGCTACAACGCCGTGCACAACCACGGGAAGCTCTTCGCGCCCCACATGGTGGTGGATGGCGTGCGCTCCTTCCTGGCCAACGAGGAGCAGGCCCGCGCCCAGGTGACGGAGGCCTCCCATCTGCGCAAGGCACCCGTGCGGCTCACCGCGCGCACCGAGAAGAACGAGCTGGTGCTCGAGGTGCACCTGGACGCGAAGCCCGAGCAGGACGTCGAGGTCTGGGCCGCGCTCGTGGAGGACGGCCTGTCCACGAAGGTGACGGCGGGCCCCAACAAGGGGCGGACGCTGATCCACGCGGCGACGGTGCGTACCTGGGCAGTGCTCCCCCCGCCCGCGTCCGAGGCCAACGGCTTCACCACCCAGGCGCGGCTGAGGCTGGAGCCCGCGTGGAAGCGCGAGCGGATGCGCGTGGTGGTGGCGCTGCAGAAGCCCTGGGGCGGCCGGGTCGAGGGGCTGGCCTCCCAGATGCTCGGCACGAAGCCTTGAGCGAGCTCTCGCTGGGCACGCTCCGAGAGCCGCCCAGCCTGCCACCGCACCGGCCGCCCCCTCTCCCGCTTGCAGTCAATTTGTTGAATCTTCAATCGCCTTGAAGTTTCCCGGCGGGAGGCGCTTAGTATGGGCTCCAAATGAAAGCCGAGCCTCCGCCCACCTCCCGCCCCTCGATTCACGAGGCGATGCGGCGCTTCACCCATGCGGCGCTACAGGCCTTCAACCGGATCCGCCTTCCAGGCCCCTCGGTGCTGCCAGTGGCGGGGGCGGTGGTGGGCCTCTACAGCGGACTGGCCGCGGGCATCTTCTCCAACCTCATCGGCGTGGTGAGCGGGCTCACCTTCAACGCCGCGTGGGTGGGTGACGCGCTGCGCCGCCCCGGCTCGCGCACACTGCTCTCCGCCTGGGACGCTCTGGCCAAGGCGCAGTGGCACCTCGAGCACGCCATCATCGGCGCGCCGCTGGCCTTCGGGGCCCTGCTGCTGGCGCGCATCATCGAGCCCGGCGGCCCCCGGGACGAGGTGAAGCGCCGGTTGCGCCTGCTCGCCCTGTTGGTGCTGGGCGCGCTCGCCCTCTACTACCCGCTGGTGGCCCTCACCGCGCTCAACCGCGCCTTCGGCAATGCCCACCACGTGACGGAGATCCTCCCGCACCTGCCCTGGTGGATCTACCTCGTGGCGCCCTCGCTGGGCGGCATGCTGGTGGGGAGGCTGTTGCGCGACTACCCGGACACCCACGGCCACGGGGTGCCCGAAGTGGTGCGCGCGGTGAAGAGCAACCAGGAGCTGCCCGGCCAGCGAGGGCTGCTCAAGCTGGTGGCCAGCGCCATCACCATCGGCAGCGGAGGCTCGGCCGGACGCGAGGGCCCCATCGTCTACGGAGGCGCCGCCTTCGCCTCCACGGTGGGCCGAACCCTGGGCTTCTCCCGCCGCGAGCTGGCCATCCTGCTGGCGTGCGGCGCCGGCGCCGGCATCTCCGCCTCCTTCAACGCCCCCATCGCCGGCGCCATGTTCGCGATGGAGATCATCCTGCGCGAGTTCGAGCTGCGCGTCTTCTCACCCATCATCCTCGCCAGCGTGGCGGGCACCCTGGTGAGCCGCGGCACCATGGGCGCCACCCCCATGCTCAACCGGCTCGGCTACCAGCTGGTGAGCGGCTGGGAGGTGCTCTGCTACGTGGGACTGGGGCTCGCGTGCGGTCTGCTCGCGTACGCCTTCGTGCGGCTGCTCCACCACTCGGAGGACTTCTTCGGCGGACGGGTGGCGGGGCGGATGTCGGCGTGGCTCGGCCAGCTCGGCCTGCCGCTGCGCGCGGGAATCGGCGGACTGTGCGCGGGCGTGCTCGCCCTGCTCAACCCCACCGTTTGGGGCAGCGGGCACGACTACATCAACCTGGCGGCCATCGGACAGCTCAGCTTCGTCTTCCTCGTCACCGCGTGCGTGGTGAAGCTGGCGGCCACCGCCATCACCCTGGGCTCGGGAGGCTCGGGAGGCACGTTCTTCCCCTCGGCGGTGATGGGGTCCATGCTGGGCGGCGCCTTCGGCACGCTGGTGCACTACTTCTTCCCCGCCAGCACCGGGCCGAGCGGCGCCTACGCCATCGTGGGCATGGGAGGCGCCGTGGCCGCGCTCACCCGAGGGCCGCTCACGGGGATGATGATGCTCTACGAGCTGAGCGGGAACCACGCCATCATCCTGCCGCTCATGGTGACGTGCACCATCGCCTCGGCGCTCTGCCACTACCTCACCGAGCGCAAGGCGCCCAAGACGCAGACGGACGAGGAGCTGCTGGCCACCACGCCCGTGCGCGCACTGATGCGCGAGCTGGCGCCCGTCCCCGCCAACATGCACCTGCGGCCGCTCATGGACCAGGTGCTCACCACCGAGAGCGGGACCCTGCCTGTGCTCGACGGGGAGGGGAAGCTGTACGGCATCGTCCAGGTGGACCACTTCCGGGACATCTGGCGCGACGAGGGGCTACACCCGATGCTCGTCGCCAGCGACCTGGCGCGCAAGGTGCCCCTGCTGTCGCCGGACACGGACCTGGCCCACGCGCTGCTCCTGATGGACCAGGAAGACGTGGACGCCCTGCCCGTGCAGGGGGTGCCCGGGAGTCAGACCTGTGGGCTGCTGACACGCGCGCTCGTGCGGAGGTTCATCTCCTCGTATCACGCGAGGCAGCACGCCCACGGAGAGCACATCGTGGCACCGACCGAGGCCGCGAACTGAGGGGGCCAAGGCCGTCCCCGCCATTACTTGCGCGGAGGGAGGTCGCGCTCCGATGGCGCCTTGCCCACCCGGGGCTCCTCTCCGCCCTCGCGGGAATACCCCCGATCCTCGCGCGAAGACCCTTCCTCGCCCCAGCGCGGCGAGTCCGTCGTGAGGGCGTGCTCCTCCTCCGACTCCTCCGCTGACGCCACCCGGAACTCCGGCCCTGGCTCGTCCGAGAGCTTCGTGCCCGCCTTCTTCGTGTCCTGGTCCTCGGCCTCCGCTACCCGCTCGGCGGGGATGGGCCCTCCGGCCGCGTTCAGGTCCTTCTTGTCGTCGCGGATGCTCATGGCTCGCTCCTGAGGCTCGCTGTCCACCCGTCCAACGTCATCACTGCGCTTCGGGTGCGCGAGCAGGCACCAGGGGCGGGCTGGAGAACGAGCGAGCGCCAGGTGTCCGTCTCTAGGAGCCGGTCTTCGGAGTATCCGCCAGCAACACGGCGGCACGCCGGGCCGCCGAGAGCAGCTCGTCGGACAGGGGGGTGCCCGCTGAGGCCCGGGCCAGGGACAGGGACCCGATGCAGAGGGCATAGGTCGCCAGCGCGCGCTCCCGCGCGTCCGCGCGCTCATCTCCGGGCAGATGTGCCGCGATGGCCTCCACCGTCACCCCCACCTCACGAGCCAGCGCCTCCTTCAGCTCCGCATCCCCACGCACCACGTCGGACAACACCGCGGGCAGCGGACACGCGGGTGACTCCGCGTCCCGGTGGGCCCGCGTGATGTAGCGCCGCACGAAGTGGCTCATCCACTCCGCGCCACGCAGATCGTCCAGGCCCTGAAACCACTCGGCGCGCCGGGCCGTCAGCATGCGCGAGAGCGACTCGATGAGGAGCGCCTGCTTGGAGGAGAAGTGCGCGTAGAACCCGCCCACCGTCAGCCCCGCGGCCTTCATCACCGTCTCCACGCTGGCCCCTGAAAACCCCTGCCGCCGGAAGAGGTGGCTCGCCGCCTCCAGGATGCGCTCGTGCGTGGCCTGCTTCTGCTCTGTGGGATGGCCCATTCGATACGACCTCACTTCTCCACATCATAGCCATCATCCGCTCCACACGCACGGCCCCAGTGTTCATCCAGGGTTGCATTCATATTATGGCCATCATATTGATGGGGTGAGACCCTGCGGTGGGGATGAACCCCGCCGCGAACGGGAGGCGTTGGCACATGGATGCATTCATCGTGGACGCGGTCCGGACTCCGCGCGCCCGGGCGAAGCCTGGCAAGGGCGCCCTCAGCGCGCTGCACCCGCAGGAGCTCCTGGCGCAGACGCTGCAACAGCTCCCTCTGCGCACGGGAGTGGACGTCACGGACGTGGATGACGTGGTCATCGGCAGCGTGGCGCAGATCAACGAGCAAGGGGCCAACATCGCGCGCAACGCGGTACTGGCCGCGGGCTGGCCCATCTCCGTGCCCGGCTTCAGCCTCAACCGCTTCTGCGGCTCGGGACTGCAGGCCCTGGCGGTGGCCGCCATGGGCGTCGCCTCCGGAGCTCAGCGGCTCGTCGTCGCCGGTGGCGTGGAACAGATGAGCCGGCTGGGGCTGGGGGCGGACGGAGGAGGCACCGATGGTGGAAACACCCACCTGCGCCGCCGCTTCTTCCAGGTGCCGCAGGGCATCTCCGCCGACCTCATCGCCACCCGAGAGGGCTTCTCCCGTCAGGACCTGGATGCCTTCGGCCTGCGCTCGCAGCAGCTCGCCGTCCAGGCCCAAGCCGAGGGACGCTTCTCGCGAGGGCTCTTCCCCGTGAAGCACCCGGACACCGGAGAGGTGCTGCTCGCCACGGATGACCATCCCCGCCGCGACACGACACTCGAGAAGCTGGCCGCCCTGCCGGCCTCCTTCACCCAGTTGGGTGCGCAACCCGCCGGCCCCAACGGCGAGACGCTGGATGAGCTCGCGCTGAGTGCATACCCGCGGACGCCCGCGGTGCACCACCTCCACACGGCGGGGACCTCCAGTGGCATCGCCGATGGCGCCGCCGCGCTGCTCGTGGCCTCTGGCGATTACGTGCGCGCACACGGGTTGAAGGCCCGCGCGCGCGTGCGCGCCGTCACCACCGTGGGGAGCGACCCCATCCTCATGCTCACGGCTCCCGCCCCCGCCGCCATCAAGGCCCTCAAGGCCGCGGGCATGGGGGTGCGCGACGTCGACCTGTGGGAGATCAACGAGGCGTTCGCGGCCGTGGTGCTGCAGACGGCTCGCACCCTGGAGCTGGACCTCGAGCGCGTCAACGTCAATGGAGGCGCCATCGCCTTGGGCCACCCCCTGGGAGCCACGGGCAGCGTGCTGGTGGGAACCGCCCTGGATGAGCTCGAGCGACGGGGCAAGACCGTCGCAGTGGTGGTGTTGTGCACCAGTGGTGGGCAGGCCGTCGCGGCGGTACTCGAGCGCGTGTAGCCTCGCTCCCCCACCGGCCACGTCACACCAGGCATGAGCGCCCTCCCTCCAGGTCTCACGAGGGAGAGGCGACATGGATTCGAGCGTCACCCCCGAGCGGATCCTCCAGCTCGGGCTGGGCTTCTGGGGCACCAAGACGTTGTTGAGCGCGGTGGAGCTGGGACTCTTCACCGTGCTAGCCGAGGGGCCACAGGAGGGAGCGGAGCTGGCGGAGCGGCTCTGCCTGCACCCGCGCAGCTGGCGCGACTTCCTGGATGCGCTCGTGGCCCTGGGCATGCTGCGGCGTGACGGGGACGGCCGGTACGCCAACACACCCGAGACCGGCACGTTCCTGGATCGCTCCCAGCCCGGCTACATCGGCGGCATGCTCGAGATGGCCAACGCCCGGCTGTACGGCTTCTGGGGCTCGCTCAGCGAGGCACTGCGCACCGGCCAGCCCCAGAACGAGGAGAAGACCGGGGGAGCCAACCTGTTCGACGCGCTCTACGCCCACCCGAACCACCTGCGCGGCTTCCTCCAGGCCATGAGCGGCGCGAGCCTGGGCCCCGCACGTGCCATCGCCGCGAAGTTCCCCTGGGAGCGTTACCAGTGCTTCGCCGATATCGGCACGGCCCAGGGCTGTCTGCCCGCGCAGCTCACGCTGGCGCACGAGCACCTCACCGGCATCGGCTTCGATCTGCCGCCGGTCGCTCCGGTCTTCGAGGCATACGTGGGACAGCTCGGCCTGTCCGGACGGCTGCGCTTCCAGGGAGGCAACTTCTTCCACGACGCCCTCCCCGAGGCCGACGTGCTCGTGATGGGCCACATCCTCCACGACTGGGATCTCGAGCAGAAGAAGACCCTGCTCTCCGCGGCCCTGCGCGCACTGCCCCGGGGCGGAGCCCTCGTGGTGTACGACGCCATCATCGACGACACGCGGAGCACGAACGCCTTCGGGCTGCTGATGAGCCTGAACATGCTCATCGAGACGCACGGCGGCTTCGACTACACCGGGGCCGACTGCATCGGGTGGATGCGCGAGGTCGGCTTCCGAGAGGCCCGCCTCGAGCACCTGGCCGGGCCCGACTCGATGGTCATCGGCACGAAGTGAGGGACGGAGTCACTCGAAGCGAGTAGCTTGCCGCGAAACCTCCCGAGGAGTCGCGCGCCCCGTGCCGAACGCCGATCAGCTCCGCGAAAACGCACCTCCACGCCAGCGGGCACTGGCCGAAGCGGCGCTCGTGCTCGTCACCGTGTTCCTCCCCGCGAACCTCGGCGCGTTCGGGATGCTGCCCCTCGCAGCAATCACCACCCTCCTGGCCGCCTGGGGACTGCTGCTGCTGCATCCCTGGACGGAGTGGCGCTCGGGCCAGCGGGGCCGGGCCATCGGCTGTGTCCTGCTCTTCGGGCTCGCGCTCGGTGCCGCGATGGCGCCCGTCTGGTTCGGAGAGGCCCCCGAGCCGCCGCCCCGCCTCGGAGTGAGGCACACCAGCGTCACCCTGAACGGTGACGGCCAGCCCGGGCGAAAGGCCGTCGAGCTCACCCACGTGGAGCCGGGGCTTCCCGCAGACGGGGTCCTCGAGGCCGGAGACCGCATCCTCGCGGTGGATGGCGAGCCCCTGTCCGGCTCGGATCCCGAGGCGGATTTCCAGAAGCACATCCGGGAGGCAGGGGGAGGCGCCAGCACCGATGTCCGCTTCACCCTCGAGCGGAAGGGAGAGACGCGCGAGGTGACGGCTCACATCGGGCCCGCGCGCAAGGCCGTGCCCTTCAAGCCAGGGTCGATGACGTGGCTGTGCCTGCGCGCGCTCGGCATGAGCCTGCTCGTGGCGTTGCTGGTCTGGAGGGACGGACAGGGCCCGGCGCAGCTGGGGCTCGTCCGCGAGGGGCTGGTGCGCGAGCTGCTCCTCGGCATCCCCGTCACCCTCGGCGCGTATACCGCCAATATCGCCGCCGCGATTCCGCTCGCCGCGCTCGCCGCGCTCCTGAAGCTCGGCGGAAAGGAGGCCCTCGCACGCAAGGAGGTGGCCACCGCGCTCATGGAGACGGGGCTCGGCTTGCCGACCTTCGCCGCGGCCATGCTGATCGTGACCGGCTTCGAGGAGCTCACCTTCCGGGGCTTCCTCGTCCCCCGGCTCCAGGTGCTCCTGGGCCACTGGTACGCCGCGGCGCTCGTCTCGGCCGCGCTCTTCGGTCTGGGGCACTTCTACGAAGGCACCTTCGCTGTCTTCCAGACCGCCGTGCTCGGGGCCTACTTCGGCGTCGTCTTCGTCCACCGCGCCCGCCTGCCCTCCGTGTGGCTGGCCCACGCGGCCTTCAACACCCTCAACTTCGCGCTGATGATGTGGCTCCAGCGCTCGGGGCTCTTCGAGAAGCTCACCGGATAGACCATGCTCCAACACCTGCTCCGACTCTCACGGCACTCCCCCGCGGTCGACATGGAGACCGTCCGCAAGGAAGCGCTCTCGGACGAGCGCATCCGGGAATTGCACGCGGTCGCCAACAGCCTGATGGCCGAGGACCTGGAGCACTTCCGCGTGCACGCCCTGTCCAATGAGCTCGTCCACGTCTTCCGCCGCACGGATACCGGGAGCATCGTCGGCTTCCAGTTCTGGAAGACGGCGCCCATCGGGCTGCCCCGGAGCCGCATCATCCTCGGAGGCAAGCTGCGGATCCTCCCCGAGTTCCGCAACCGTGGCCTGCACCTGCTCTCCGGCCTGACGTTCTTCTTCCAGAACAAGCTCCGGCATCCCCGGACCCGGCACTACCGTCTGTCCATCGCCAGCCTGTTCGGCTTCGTGTCCATCACCGAGGCCCTGGCGCGGTATCAGCTCTTCGAGCCTCGGATGAACACCGAGGAAGGCCGAGCCCTCCGGGACGCCTTCTTCAAGCTGGCCGAGGAGAGCCACTTCAAGGTGGACGAGGAGAGGGGTGTCTTCTTCGTCAACATCTTCATGAAGCCCGAGACGCTGAGCCGCTTCTCGCCGGACTACTTCCAGCGGCCTTCGGCCAGGGCCTATGCCACGATCAATCCGGAGTTCCGGACCAACGGCAGCTACGCCGGCTTCTGGTTCCGCTTCACGCCGGACAACCTGGCCTCGTTGACGAGCGCCACCCTGCGCAAGCTGCTGCGCAGCCCGGGAACTGGCTCGAAGTCCTGAGCCCACCGGGCTGAAGGCCTCTCAATGAGCGGGGGCCAGACGCCACATCCGGGCGAAGCCGCCCGACAGCACGAAACGAGGGAACGTCACCCACTGCTCGACGAAGATCCGCGCGATGACATCGAGCGGGCCGCGAAATGGCACGGGCGCGGAGGTCTCGAGGCGGTGGCCTCGGCCCTGGAGCGCCATCGCCCCCGCCATGGCCACGAGGCCGGGCAGCACGCTCCAGAGCGAGGTGAAGGGGGCCGTGACGAGCAGCACGGTCCCGAGCTGGAACAGCGGCACCGTCACCGCATGCAGCAGCAGGTTGCGGCGGTCGCGGTGGTTGTCGGGGTAGAGGTTCAACTGCCAGGCGAGCAGTCCTGCAGAGCGGTCGTCATTCATGCCCTGGATGTACGACGCGCCCCCGCCGCCGTCTTGAATGAACTGGCTGCGCCGAGAGGCCTCAACATCGAGGGGGCCATGCCCAGCATGCGCCGGAAGGAGCGCGACATGTGGGCGGCATCGGAGAAGCCCGCGGCATGGGCGGCCTCTCCCAGGGGCATGCCCGACACGATGGCCGCGGCCGCCTGCTGGAGCCTGAGCCAGGCGAGGTAGGGCCGCAGGGGCAGCCCAATGGATTCCGTGAAGGCATGCATCAGACGCCCCGGAGAGAGCCCCACCTGCTCCGCGAGAGCGGGCAGCGAGGTGTCTCCATCGGGGGGCAGACGGCTCAGCAACCGGAGCAGCTTTCGCACCCGTGGGTGCATGGCACGCGGCGGCGGTGCCGAGCCGGCGCCGAGGACCTCGACGACACGGTGGATCCACTCGACGCCCTCGGCCCGCATGAGGCGCATGGGGTCCGCGTCCCGGGCGAGGACGTCGCGCTCCTCGGCCGAGAGGGCACGAAAGGCTCCATCGAGCGAGGCCTTGAGCACCGCACCCGCTTCACTCTCGGGGTCCAGGAAGACGAGCAGCACCTCGCGCCCCGCGGCATCAATGGCGTGGGGCACGTCGGGCGCCGTCAGCACCCCCGCCATCTCGCGCCAGGGTCCGCGGCCGGCCCGCACGCGCAGCAGCCCGTCGAGGCCCAGCACCAGGTGCATGGCATGGTGGGCGTGGCCGGTGCTGCTTCCGCCAGGCCCTCGCGTGGCCAGCAGGGGCGGCCAGACCGGCAGGGACGCCCCGGGGAGAATGGGAGGTGCTCCAGAGATGCGCACGCCCCCATGGTACACACGGGCCGCCGCACGCAGTGCAAAAGGGGATGATGGCCGATGCGGCGTGGCCCCAATACTGAAGGCGCTGGGGCGTAAGCTTCCGATCCACCCCATGCAGTACCCGTGCATCAAGCCCGCCTGGGTAACGTCCTATTGCAGGCGTACCTTCATACGCTCCACGATGCCACTGGGCCGCCCCATGAAGGTATCGAGCAGGCGTTCCTCGACATGGTGCTCGTCCCAAACAGCCATTGGCTCGAGCCCGACACACTCCTGGGGCTCGGCACTTCTCGAATTGCCGACAGAGTCGAAGATCCTGCAGCTACGGAAGTCTCCCACGTCCTGCCAGTAATGGACAATCGGTTGAGTCAGCGGCTCCTCAAGCTTTCTCCGTCCAATGACCTCCCACGAACTCGGCTCCAAATGGCGGACAGCAATCTTGAAAAGGATGGGCTTGGAGGCGATCCGGTCAAGGTCCGAGTCAGGGCTTTCAGTCCTGTACTCGTAGAAGGCATCAAACGGTGGCTTGAGTGCCCTTCCGTAGCCGAAAGTGCCGTCAGCGAGGGGAATCCTCAAGAAGGTCCCCGGTCTATGCATGCGTACTTTCGTCATTTCCTAATATCCCGTGTAAGGATGAAATCGACCCCAGCGCTCGGAGGCTCCCTATTGCAGGCGTACCTTCAGGTCCTCCACCGAGGCATTGGGCCGCCCCATGAAGGTGTCGAGCAGGCGGTTCTCGACACCGTGCTGTTCCCAAACAGCCATTGCCTCGAGCCCGACACACTCCTGGGGCTCGGCACTTCTCGAATTGCCGACGGTGTCGAAGATCGTGCAGTCGCGGAAGTTCCCCATATCCTGCCTAAATTGGACAATGGGTTGAGCCAGGGACTCCTCAAGCTTTCTTCGTCCAATGACCTCCCACGAGCCCGGCTCCAAATGGCGGACAGCAATCTTGAAAAGGATGGGTTTGGAAGCGATCCGGTCAAGGTCCGAGTCAGGGCTTTCGGTCCTGTAGTCGTAGAAGGCATCAAATACTCGCGAAAGCGCCCTCCCATAACCGAAAGTCCCGTCGGCAAGGGGAATTCTCAGAAAGGTCCCCGGTCTATGTATGCGCACCTTCTTCATTTCCTAATACCCCGTGTAAGGATGAACCTGACCCCAGCGCTCCGTGGCCGCGTCGTGAAACCGCCTGCCCCACGGATTGTTTTTCGCCACACCGCGCACGACATTCTCGGTTCGATGGGGCTTTCCAGTGTCAGACCAGGCGCCTCCATGGGAATCAATCAACTGCTGCTCCCTTCCGCGAATCCGCCAATATGCGGCATCGTCATATCGTCGGCCATAGTCAATGGCGGCCCCAATATCGAATTTATCAACCCTCGCGGAATCGAACGCAGCTCCATTGGGATCATCGTTCTCGTCGATGTGATGGTTCATGTCTCGAAAAATGACGGCTAGAGCCGCCTGTTCTTCGAGAGGCATGGTGAGATCGACGACCATGCTGGTTCGCCCCAAGTAGTAGCGATGGGTGTTCTTGTTGAGCTTCCTGTAGGTCACGTATATGCGTCCCCGCCTTTTCTTGTCATCCTTGTCGGGTTCTGATTTTGGCGATGCGCTAGGAGGAGCGAGCGGGGCGGATGTCGGTCCCGTTCGGGCCTTGGACCCCCCTGTTCCTGCACCGTCGGATGCATTGGATGGGTATTGACCCTGGACCCACCCAGACACATCGCCGAAGTGCGTGCCGTAAAACTCGTCCGAGGTGTCGATCGGGGTCTCCGACCCATCCACGGCCGCCTCGACGGTCAAGCAGAGCAAGACCACACTACCGGCTGCCGCGGAAACCGCGCCTCCAGTGACGATGAGCTCTCCCGCCGCACCACCAGCCCCGACTTCTCCCGCGGCCGTGCTGCCTTCTGGCACGAGCCGGAGCACGCCGCGTGGTATGCCATTACCCAAACCCTCGCCAGAAAGCCCCTCCAGTGGAGGTGACGAGGGTGGGGTCAGCGGCGCCGCTGGCGAAGCCGTCCCCAGCGTTGCCGCCACAGGCACTACTTCCACGCCAGCGCGAGCTGAGTGGAACGCTTCACTCCGTGTTCCCGACGCAACGTAACTGCGAGGAACATAAACACAGCGCTCTTGATGGCCCGTGGCGGGACGGACACTCTGGGCAGCGCCGCTACACCCCACGAGAAACATGCAGAGCAGCACAGCCCACCCGCGTGGCATGCAGCGCCTCCTGGCGTTGACTCCTTCCACAAAGAGTTCGATTCGAGATTACGGGTAGGCCGTGCGTTCATGTCAACACGCACGGAATCAGGCCAGCACCCACCAGCTCCCGAGCAGCACCGAGCCGAACGAGGCCACCGCGGGCACATGGCGCAGGAGCGCCCCGGGTTTCGGCACGGCGCGCGAGCTGGCCGACAACGCCGCCGTCAGCGCTGCCATAGCCACCGTGCTCCCCAGGACGAACCCCCCGAGGAACAGCGCCTGCCACGCGGGCGAGTGGGACACCGCCGCCGGCAACAGCAGCAGCACCGCCGCCGCGCCCGACAGGCCGTGAATGAAGCCGATGGAGAGCATGCTCCAGACCGTCGCCGCGCTCTTACCCGGCACGGCGGAGCCCTCGGCGGGCGAGCGATGGGTCAGCCACCGGAGCAGGCCCACCGCCCCCGTCACCAGCAGCGCGCTCCCCGCCAGGCGATCTCCCCACGTCCGCAGCACATCGAGGTCCAGCGCCGCGGCCACCACCGCCACGGCCGCCGCGCACAGCAGCGTGCCGAACCCATGTCCCAGTCCCCACAACAGCCCCACGCGCCAGGCCCTCCGGCGGATCCCCAGGGAGAGCGGCGCCAGGCTCAGCAGATGGTCCGGGCCGGAGACGGCGTGAATCGCACCCGATCCCAATCCAGCAAGGGCTGCAGCGGTCATGGCCTTCCTCCCAATCCCCGAGCGGCCGGCACACGCCGGCCTCTGATGGGCAGGAAGATGCGCCCCGGCGCCTCATAAGGCCAAGACACACTTTCCATCGTCTTGATAGCCTCGACCTATCAGTTGCCCCATGGCCCCAAGCCGGGAGGCAGGCGTGGGCGCGCAGTCCTTCGACCGCTTTACATTCGTTTACACGGCGCACATACGCCGGAGACATGGGCTCCCCACCCTGCGTGCATCACCCAGCCGGCCTCACGGCCCGGGAGTCCCATGTCTGCTCTTCGCTCGCAGTCCACTCCGCACCGCCTGCTCCTCACGGCCGTGCTGCTCCTGTCCTTCCCGATGGCGCTCGCGGCGCCCTCGGACCTGCCCCGCGCCACTTCTCCCGAGGCGGAAGGCATCGACCCGAAGGCCCTGGCGGAGCTCGTCCGCGGTGCCGAGGCGTCTCAGTCCAGCGGGCTCGTCATCCTGAAGAACGGCAAGCTCGTGGGCGAGTGGACCTTCGGCTCCGCGTCGTCCCGCATCGAGGCGATGTCCGTCACCAAGTCCATCGCGAGCATGGCCATCCTGAAGCTGCTCGGGGACGGGAAGATTCCCTCTCTGGACGAGCCGGTGCACCACTACTTCCCCGAGTGGAACCAGGGCCGCAAGAAGGACATCACCCTGCGCCACCTGCTCAACCACACCTCGGGGCTCCAGTCCGCCCCGACGACGGAAGAAATCTACCGGAGCCCCGACTTCGTGAAGCTCGCGCTGGCCGCGGAGCTGACCGAGGCGCCCGGCACCCAGCTCCGCTACAACAACAAGGCCGTCAACCTGCTCGCCGCCATCGTGCAGAAGGTGTCCGGCCAGCGGCTGGACCGCTACATGGCGCAGGCCCTCTTCAAGCCGCTGGGCATCACCGACTTCACCTGGACGCTGGATGGTGCGGGCAACCCCCACGTCATGTCGGGCCTGCAGCTGCACCCGCGAGACCTGGCGAAGCTCGGCCAGTTGATGCTGGACGAGGGGATGTGGCAGGGGCGTCGCGTGCTGGCAGCCGAGTGGGTGAAGCAGGCCGTGGCGCGGCAGGAGGGCGTTGCCTCCGACAGTGGCCTGCTGTGGTGGCCCATGCCCGCGTGGATGAAGCTCACGGTGGATGACGCGCTCCTCATGTCCTGGAAGAAGGCCGGGATGCCCGAGGCGCTCATCCAGGAGGTCTCAGCGCTGAAGGGGAAGACCTTCCCGGACAAGCCTTCCTTCTTTGCCGCACTCCAGGCACTGCGTCCGGACGGATCCCTCATCCCCCTGCTCCAGAAGGAGAAACAGGCACGCGACGTGAGGCTCGCGAGCATCGAGCTGGGCCCCATCATTGGTTTCAACGGCAACGGCTGGCTCGGCCAGTTCCTCGTCGTCATCCCCGAGCAGCGGCTGGTGGCGGTTCGCATGTACGCCCCAAAGGACGAGACCTCCCAGCCCAAACCGGGAGGGGTCACGGACTTCGGCGACTTCATGTCCCGCGTGCTCACCCTCTCCCAGGCCTCGGCACGGAGCGCGGAGCAGGTACGGTAGGCTGGGCGCATGGTGGGTTCCGTGACATCGCGAATCGAGGTCCTTCTCATCGAGGATGACGTGCACCTGGCGCGCCTCACGGCCGAGTACCTGGAGAAACATGGGCTGCCTACGCGGTGCGCGCACGACGGTGAGCGTGGGCTCGCCGAGGCCCTGCGGGGTACCTTCGACATCGTCCTCATCGATGTCATGTTGCCGCGCAAGGACGGGCTCACCGTGTGCCGCGAGCTCCGGGTGCGCTCGGCCGTGCCCATCATCATGCTCACCGCACGCGGCGAGGAGGCGGACCGGGTGATGGGGCTGGAGCTCGGGGCGGACGACTATGTGTCCAAGCCCTTCTCCTCGCGCGAGCTGCTGGCGCGCATCACCGCGCAGGTGCGCCGCAGCCGCGGCCTGCTGGGCCCCTCGCGCGAGGTGCTCCACGTGGGACCGCTCTCCCTGGACCGAGGGGCCCGGAAGGTCTCCCTCCACGGCCGCGAGCTGTCGCTGACCGGGCACGAGTTCTCCCTGCTGTGCGCGCTCGCCGAGCGGGCCGGCCGGGTGCTCTCGCGCGAGCAACTCCTGGAGCTGGCGAAGGGCACCCTCGAGGGGCCGGTGGACCGGGCCATCGATGTGCACGTCTCCCGGTTGCGCCAGAAGCTCGGGGATGACGCGCGCAACCCCCGGCTGCTCCGGACAGTGCGCGGGGTGGGTTATGTCCTGGGGGAGAGCGAGGGCGCATGAGCCAGCAACCCCCCCGCCCGCGCCAGCCACGCCGGATGTTCTGGCGCATCTACGGCTACGGCCTGCTGATGCTGCTCGCCACGTACTTCTCGGCCACTGGCGCCGCGTACCTGGTCGAAACGCACCTCTCGCCGCTGGACAGCGACTACGAGGCCGTCCAGCGCCTCGTCACGGTAGCCAACGAGGCGCCAGCGAACATGACCTGGGAGCTCGAGCGGATCGCCTCCGAGACGTCCGTACGCGCCACGGTGTATCGAACCAGCGGTGAGATGGTGGCCACGGCGGCCCGGCCTCCCATCCCGGCCCTGGACGCTGGCGAGCTGGCGCAACACCGGCGTCGTTGGGATCGGGTGAGGGGCGATGCGGGCATGTATTTGAGCCTTACCCCGAAGGGAGGCGTGCTGGCGGGCCTCACCTGGAGAGGCGACACGCCCTCTGGCTATGTGCTGATGCAGATACCGGAGCGGTCCCCTTCTCCCAATGCATACCGGGGGATGATCTGGGCGCTCATGCTGCTCGTCCTGGCGCTGGTCTCCATCCCCCTGGCGCGGGCGCTCGCGGGCCCGGTGGAGCGGCTGACGGGCGCGGTGCGGGACTTCGGCCAGGGCCGCCTGTCCGCCCGCGCGGAACTGAAGGGCCGTGACGAGGTGGCCGAGCTCGGGCGCTCCTTCGACGAGATGGCCGAGCGGATGCAGTTGCTCATCCGCAGCGAGAAGGAGCTGCTGGCCAATGTCTCGCACGAGCTGCGCACGCCCCTGGCGCGGCTGGGCGTCACCCTGGACCTCGCCGAGGAGGGTCATCCGGACGAGCTGGCGCGGCGGCTGCCGGACCTGCGCCGGGACATCGGCGAGTTGCAGCAGCTCGTCGAGGGCGTGCTCCAGATGGCGCGGCTCGACCTGGAGGGAAACCACGCGGGGCAGCCGGGACCGAGGGTACGCCTGGAGGTGGTGGACCCCACCGCCTTCCTCCAGGAGACCGCCGAGCGGTTCCTCCAACTCCATCCGGAGCTCCCACTCACGGTGGAGGGGACCGAGGGCCTGCCGGCGCTGCGGGCGGACGGGGTGCTCCTGCGGCGGGCGCTCCACAACCTGCTCGACAACGCGCGCAAGTACTCGGAAGCGGGCAGCCCCGTGACGCTCCGAGCCCACGAGGTGTCTGGTGCACTCCAGGTGGAGGTGGAGGACCGCGGAATCGGTGTCGCGCCCGAGGACCTGCCGAGGCTCTCGAGCCCCTTCTTCCGTACCGACCGCAGCCGTGCGCGGGGCACCGGCGGGGTGGGCCTCGGGCTGACGCTCACGCGCCGCATCGTCGAGGCTCATGGCGGCACGCTTTCCATCCAGAGCCAGCCCGGAGAAAGAACGCGGGTGACACTCCGGTTGCCGCTCGAGGACGCCCTCAGGACTCGCCAGCGTTCTCCAACAGGGGCAACTCCACCGTGAAGGTGGCCCCCTTGCCCGGGGTGCTCTCCGCGGTGACCGTGCCCCCCATGGCCTGGAGGATCTGCTGCGTCACGTAGAGCCCCAGTCCCAACCCGCCATAGTGCCGATCCGACACGCCCCGCTCGAACTTGTGGAAGATGCGCGACAGCGCCTGGGGATCGATGCCGATGCCCTCGTCCTGCACCACCATCCGGGCACGCGCCCCCGAGGCATGAACGCGGATGAAGACGGGGTGGCCGGCCCCGTACTTGATGGCGTTGATGAGCAGGTTGGAGACCACCTGCTCGAGCCGCAGCCGCTGCCACCGGCCCACCACGGGCTCGTCCATCTCCAGCACCAGGGGACTGCCCGCCCGCTGTGCCTGGGAATGAAGGCGCACGGCCACCTGCCGCACCAGCGACACCAGGTCCACTTCCTCCCGCTCGATGTGCAATCGGCCCTCGCTGATGTGCGTCACGTTCAGCAGCCCTTCCACCAGCTCCGTCAGTTTCTTCACCTGGTGACGGCACATCTCCAGGTGCCCGAGCAGACGCTGGGCCAGCGGCGGCTCACACTGCGCCTGGATCTCACGCGTGAGCACCTGCAGCTTGAGCACCAGGGGCGTGAGGGGTGTCTTCAGCTCATGGCTGGCGACGGAGAGGAACTCGTCGCGCAGCATCACCGCGTGCTGCGCATCCCGGTAGAGCCGCGCGTTGTCCGCCGAGAGCGCGGCGCGCCGGGCGAGATCCTCCAGGGCCGCGAGCTCCGCCATGCCGTAGCGCCGCCCCGAGCGCGCGGTGGTGAAGAAGGTGAGGACGCCCAGGGTGCGTCCACGGGCTATCAGGGGAATGGCCATCAGGGAGATGGGGCGGCAGGCCACCATCAGCCGTGCGTGCTCATCATCGTGCGCCCGCCTGAAGAGGCGCTCGACATCCACTTCCGGCATCAGCACCGGGCGCCCCTCACGCAACGCCACCGCCGGAGGAAGGGCGGAGTTGCCCTCCAGCCGGGTCGGAAAACGGCGGGCCTCCCGGGCCAGGGACGCATCCGCCGGGTCTCCCACCACCACCTCCACCCGGCGCACCGAGCCGTCCTCCTCCACCAGGTCCACCATGCACCAGTCGGCCAGCGTGGGCACTGCGAGCCGCGCCAGGGCGGTGAGCGTCGTCACGTCGTCCAGGGAAGAGGTCAGCGTCGTGCCCGTCTCCACCAGGAAGCGCAGCAACTCCTCGCGTTGGCGCCGCTCGGTGATGTCGATGACCGAGCCCACATAGCCGAGGAACTCTCCGCCCGGCCCGAAGCGGGGGGACGCCGCGTCGATGGCCCAGCGGTACTCGCCATCCACGCGCCGCAGCCGGTAGTCCAGCCGGAAGGGCGCATGCCGCGCGTTGGCATCGAGGAAGATGGCCTGTGCCGCCGCGGCATCCTCGGGATGGACCGCCTTCAGCCATCCGAAGCCCAGGCCCGTCAGCTCCGTCTGGCCGGTGAAGTCGTACCACTGCCGGTTGAGGTATGTGCACACGCCCTGCGGATTCGTCACCCACATCATCACCGGCGCGTGGTCCGCCATGTTGCGGAAGCGCGCCTCGCTCTCCTGGAGGGCGCGCTCGGCGGCCTTGCGTTCGCTGATGTCCATGAGCGTCACCATCACCCGGTCCGCCCGCCCCACCACCGCGTCCCAGGCGAAGGTGAAGAGCACCTCGAAGCGATGGCCGTCCAGGGCCTGGACGATCGACTCCGCCTCGACCAGGGAGCGGCCCTCGTCCAGCGCGACCAGTTGCTCGATGAACGCGTCCATCGACTCCGGGAGCAGGAGGCGATCCAGCGAACCGAGCAGTTCCTCCTGGCTCGAGGCTCGGAACATCCGCAGCGTCGCGGCGTTGACGCTCACCACCCGGACCTTCGCCACCGCCTCGTGGACGAAGTCCGGGTGCGCGGCACACCAGGCGCGCACATCCGAGACGCCCTGGCGCCGCAGCGCGCGCACCAGTTCCTGCACCTGGGAGAAGTCCTCCTCCCAGATGGAGACGGCCACTGTCTGGACGATCTGCCTGGCGTGTGCCTCGCGCTCCTCCAACTCGGCGACACGGCGCAACAGGGCGGCCCGCTCGTCCCCAGAGCGGCCTCCACGACTCGCCTCGGAATTCTTCCTGGGTGCCTTGGGCATGGGTTTCCGAAAGACCCCCTGCGTCGTGACAAGGAGAGGCGGCGCATATCAGGCGCACCCCTCACGCAGTACCAGGAATTGACCCGAGCGGGTCAATTCCGGATATCCCAGGTGAAGCGTCAGCCGTGCGGACAGGAGCACCACGTCGAACGGCCGGACGAGACTTCAGAGCACGGACTCCCGCACGGCCCTCGCGCCTGGCCGGTAGCCCAGCGCCTGCTCCACCTGCACCGCCCGCTGCGCGTAGGTGTGCTCGGACAACACCCGGCGGCGCGCCGCCTGTCCCAGATCGCGTACGCCGTCGTCCGTGAGGCACAGCACCGCCTCGGCCACCTCCAGGCCGTCCTGCGCCACCAGGCACTCGCGTCCCGGCTCGAGGAAGAGCTCGATTCCCTCCCAGGCATCGGTGAGCAGGCAGGAGCCCGCGGCGGCCGCCTCGAACAGATGCGGGCTCGGAGAGAAGCCGAAGCGCGCCATGCCGTCGCGGCTGATGTCGAGCACCGAGCGGGCGCTCCCGCGCAGGATGTTGTGCTCGCGCGGTGGAACGGGGCCCACGTAGCGCACGTTGGAGGGCCGCTGCCGGTCACCCCATCCCTCTCCTCCCAGCAGGAAGCGCTTGTCCGGCAACAGGTCCGCGGCACGCAGGAAGTAGGACTCCACGCGCCGCTCCAGGTCCGGCCACCGGTCGTCCAGGAAGACCAGGTCACAGCTGAAGCGCGGGTCCGGGCCCACCGGACGGTGCACGGAGGGGTCCACCGCGCTGTAGACGGGAACACACTCCCGGGCTCCGAAGTCTCGGTAGGCCAGCACCACCGGATCCCCTCCGCCCTGGGTGAAGATGCGGTCGTAGCGCGGCACGAGCTCCAGGAACGGGTCCTCCGGATTGCCCGCCATGCGCTCCAGGGTGATGGGAGCGTCCAGGTCCCAATACACCACCTGCGTGGAACCGGACTTCAGCTCCAACACGCGGGCATTCAACCACTCGTCGAAGACACCCACGCCGCTGGCCTTCACCACCACGTCCGCGTTCCGGGCGTCCTCGAGGCACCGCTCCAGTCCCTCCGTGTCCTCGGCCGGGTACATCACCACCGTCGCGTAGTCCGGCGCCACGGGAAGATCCCTGTGCCGCTGACGCTCGGGCAGCGCCGGCTCATAGAACGTGATGCGATGCCCACGCACGTGCAGCGCCCGGAGCAGTCCCCGGTAGTACATGGCGGCCCCGTTCCACCAGGCGGAGACGAGGCTCGCGCCAAAGAAGGCGATCCGAAGTCCGTGGCTGTTCATCCAAAATCCTTTCCCCGCGACCGGCCCCCCAGTCCGGCCTCAACGCCCAGGTCCCCTGAGAATGCGTACCGGCCAACAATCTCCGGTCAGGTCGCCCGTGCCAGCTGGGGCTGTGCGGGCGATGCCACCCCGGACTCGCGGTCCAGTTCGGCGTAGACCGCAAGGTAGGCATCGGCCATGCGCTCCGGGGAGAACTCCAGTGCACGCGTCCGTGCAAGGGTGGACATCCGGCTGCACAGCACGGGCTCCGACACCAGACGCCGCAGGGCCCGCGCGAGCATGTCTGTGTCATCCGGAGGAACGAAGACAGCCGCGTCGTCCCACACCTCGCGCAGGGAGGGGATGTCCCCCAACACGAGCGCACACCCGGCGAGCGCGGCCTCCAACGCCGACGGGCCGAAGGGCTCGTAGCGCGAGGGCATGACATAGATGGAGGCACGGCCCATGTACCCGGCGAGCTCCCCGCGCGACAGCCTCCCCAGGGGGCGCACGTAGCGCGCACGCACCTCGCCCCCGTCCGGGTGCTGGAGCTCACCGGCCACCAACACCGGCCAGTCCAGCCGGGGCGCCACCGTCTCCAGCACCTCCAGGTTGCGCGCCTCGTCCCACAGCCGGCCCGTGGCGAGGATGAAGGGCTCGCGCACGGGGGCAGGCGGGAAGTCCTCGTGGTGGCGCGCGTGGGAGATGACACAGGAGGGAGGCAGGGGCCCGTAGTGCCGAGCCAGGGACGCCAGCAGGGCGGCGGTGGGCGCCACCACGTACCCCGCGGCCCGCAGGCCCCGCGTCACCGCCCAGCGATAGTGCACGTCCGATTCCACGGCCGGCTCCCCCTGCACCGCCTCCCACCGCGAGAGGGCGCACTCGTGGGCCACCACCAGCGGCCTGCGCCGCCACGGCAGCGCACCGTGGCAGGAGCCATTGAGGTGCACCGCGTCCGGCCGCACACGGGCCTCCAGCTCCAGCAGCCACTCCCCCGCCGCTTCCAGGTCCTCCCAGGCGACTCCCGGCCCCTCGGCCGCCCACGTGCTCTGCTCGACGGAGAGCCCCGGCAGGCCCCGCACCTCCGCCCACTGCGCCGCGGTGAGGGGCGCACCCAGGGTGGCCAGGGTCACCGCCACGCCCCGGCGGCCCAGCGCCCGGCTCAGCTCCCGCGCGTACGCCCACATGCCACCCGAGGTGCGCGTGGTCATGAGCACGCGACGCACTTCCCCGGATGCGCTCGGGCGCGCGGACACGGGGGGAAGGAGCGAGGAGCGGTCGCGCATGATGAACATAGGCGGTAACACATCCGCGTCCCTGTAACAGGCGGGGGCCCCCCCTGGAGCAGCAGTTGCTGAACGAAGCACCGCCGCCCATGCCCACTCGTCAACGGCTCCACTGCCCGGAATCGGACAGGCGATCCAGCGACGTGAAAACGTCCTTGTCACCTCTCAGTGAGAGAGAATGTCCAACGCGCGTCGGTGGTACGCCTCGCGCTTGTCCAATCCGTTGAAGCCCCCGTTGATGCGGCGGGTGATCTCCCGGAAGTCCCCCACGTCCGCGAGCGCGTTGAGGCCGCGGCTTGTCCAGAACCAGGCCGCGACCCGGAAGCCCACGTCGACGTCTCCTGCTCGAAGGGGGTTGGCCTCCAGATCGATGCCCAGCGCCTGGCCCGCGGCCCGGTAGTTGGCGCGGCCGGTGAGCTGGATGGGGCCTCGGCCCTTGAAGCGGCGGCCATCTCCCGGCTCGGTGTTCCCCAGGTCCTCGCGGCCCTCGTACTGCTCGCCGGAGGAGAGCTCCTCGAAGTAGCGCAGCTCCCCGCTCTCGAAGGCGAGCTGCGCGAGGAAGGCCGCCTGGCGCTGCGGGGTGGTGATGTCCGCCTCGACCATCGCCGCGTCGAGGTAGGGCAGACACTCGTCCGCGCGGGCGGCCGACAGCCTGGGCATGATCTCGCGAAGCACCTTCGACGTGAGCCCCGAGCCGACGGGAATCTCGGGCGGCGCGCCCTCCACATGGACGCCGAGCGCGCTCCACGTCTGGGGCCCGACGACGCCATCCACGATGAGGCCCCGGGACTTCTGGAAGGCCTTCACGGCGGTCTCGGTCCTCACCCCGAAGACACCATCGGTTGCGCCGGGATCGAACCCGGCCTCGAGCAGCCGGCGTTGCAGCTCGGCGACCTCCGGGCCGCGCGACTCCAGGCGCAATTCCCGGGGGGTGGTGGACGATTGAAGGGACGAGATGTCGAGGGAGGGCATCGCAACCTCCATGTAGAGCCTCCACCCGAGAATGGAGACGGCACGACGGATTCGTGAGGCCCCGCGGTTCGCGAAACGAGGGCATGCCGCCTGCTCGCCGCTCGGATGGGGGTAACCCCGGGTAGCTGACCAGGAGAGGGGCGAGAAGCTCGTCACCCTGGTGGAGGTGGGAGCGTCCAGCATGACGCTCGAGCCCAGGGCGGCACTCCGTAGCCCTTTCCTTGCCATGCGCCTGCCATGCCGTGCCAGGTTCGACTCCGTTCCGGAGAGAATCTCGCCTGCGTCAGTAGACGATGCAGTCGAACCTCTCGATGACGGCCTTGAGCGCTTCCGGGGTGGTGTCGAGTTCCTTGGCAATAGAGGGAGCGTGTTCGGTCAGGGCCACGGTGGAGCGTGGGTGCTTGTGCAGCTTCTCGATGACGACTCGACCAAAAAGGTCCGGCCACTCAACGCTGTTGAGCTCACGGCTCCTGCCGATGGGATCCAGGATGGTGAAACAGGGCCACTTGGGAAACTGGAGGGTGCGGGTGTCACAGCCGTGGAAACGGCAGCCGTTCAGGCGGGCCTCGGTGAAGTCGCAGTCCTCGATGGAGCCGTGCTGAAACCCCGGCAGGCTCATGTACTCGGGCCAGTGCCCGAAGTCGCACCCCGACAGCCGCCCCTTGAACCGACAGCCCTTCAGCGACGCCGCCAGCCATTGCTGGTGGTTCTTCAACTCCTGCTTCACCTCGAAGGTGCAGTTGATGAAACGCGCTCCATCGAAGAACAGACGCCGGGCGGACACCTTCAGCACGAGGGTGCAGTTCTTCAGCGTCAAGCTGGGGCCCAGGAAGTAGTGCGCCTCCTTGTCCATCAACTCCAGCCGCTCGTTTTCAATCTCCTTGTTCTCGAAGAGGACGTTACCGAACCGGTCCATGGCTACCGCCTCTTTCAGAAGGTGAGCATCCGGAAGAACTCGCCCGCCATGCGCCTGCCGTGCCGTGCCAGGTTCGACTCCGTTCCGGAGAGAATCTCGTACTTGCGGTTATTCGTCAGGTCAACCACGTCGACCCCCTGGTGGTTGAACCGGAGGCGACCTTTGAATTGTGCCTCCACGTTGGCGTGCACGAAACGCCCCCGGGCCTCGCGCTCCAACAGCCGCGACAGCCAGTACTTGCCCTGATCCCGGGCCTTCTCAATGGCCGTGAACTCACTCGGGCTGAGTTTATCTGGCCCCCATTCCTTCGCGGCCTTGGTAACAGCATCCTGGAGCATGTCCCCCACCTTGTCCTCAGCGGGAATGTCCACCGCCGATTTGCCACGTGGCACGTGCCAGCGCTGGCCGTCGCTGAGTTCGACCTGCCGGTTGCCGCCCCGGTGACGGATGACGGTTTCGGCGGAGCGCCCCCCAGGGGCTGTTTCCCCACCACCCACCCGCCCCTTCTTGAGCATCACCACGGCCATGGGGCCCTGCGGTGAGGTGGCCACTGTCTCCGCCGCCGCCACCGCCCTGTCCAGGGCTCCCTCCGATGCGAGCGCCGCCTCCGTGGCCTCCAGGCACCCCATGACAGCGGCACCGCCCTGCGCTTCGAACTGTGCTCCCGCGAGATTGAATCGCGGAAGCGACTTCACCCGTGCCACCACCTGCCCCAGCGTGTGTCCGGCGAGTGTGGACACTGCGAGAATCATGGCCCTCGCCGCGTCCTCGCCCAGCACCTTGCTGAACTCCTCACCCGCCGCACGCAACTCCTCGAAGGTGGTGGCGTGGTACGCCGTGTCGGCCATACGGGCCCACCCGTCCATCAGCTCGTACACCGTCTTGAGGCCCAGGTAGCCCATCAGGATGAGGGTCATGCCGGCGGCCAGGGCCTTGCTTGTCGGCTCGGGTACCACCCACATCATGCAGTAGAGGGCGACCGTCCAGACGACCATGGAGACGAGCGCCCGCACGTCCAGCAGCTCGCGTCCCAGCGCCGCACGCGTCTCGTCGAGCACGTTGCCGAAGGCCAGGGCCAGGGCCAGCGTGCGCCGGTCGTCCGTGCGCAGGTACGGGTCATCGTCCAGCAGGCCCAGGCAATCGCCGCCGCCCCGGGGCTCACACCACTTGAGGTACTTCTCCTTGAGGG
Organism: Vitiosangium sp. GDMCC 1.1324; assembly: GCF_003044305.1. Classification (GTDB taxonomy): domain Bacteria; phylum Myxococcota; class Myxococcia; order Myxococcales; family Myxococcaceae; genus Archangium. Next base: position 767,715 of record NZ_PZOX01000003.1, read on the forward strand.
CCTGTTCGGCCTGGGGGGTGAGGATAACCGGGCCCTCCTGGCGCTCGAGTATCCAGGTGACGCCCTCGCCGCGGTGCTGCTCCAGCTTCCAGTAGCCCGTCGCTGCCACCTTGGAGTCGTCGGGTGGCGTCCCCAGGAGGCTCAGCAACTCATGGGCGGCCTGCCGTGGCGTCTTGTGCTTCAGCCGCACGTCGCGGGAGAGGCGCAGGACGGCCTGCTGGAACTCGGCCCTGGGAATGGGCACCGGCCTAGTGGCGACGGCACCGGGCTCCATGAAGTCCACGACGTACACCGTGGCGGACTCGAGACCGGGCTCCGCCGTAGCCTCCACACGCTCTTTCGGTGCCGGTGGGGGCGTGAGCGAGTCGGAGCGGGAGCCGCCCCGTGGAGTGCCCGTGGCACACGCGAACTGGAAGAGGACGAGGAGGGCCCAGGCGCCAACGCAGGGGCCCAGCCGCGCGCCCGTGGGGCGAGCGCGAGGAAGACGGGTGGACACGGCGCACCTCCTGAAGCGACGCACCCAAAGCCGTCGCTCCAGAATTACACGGAAATGCAGATACGCCCGTCAAGGCACCGGGTAGGTCGTTGGCTGGAAGATGCAGTGGGTTGGGGCCCCGTGGCCGCTTGTCAGGGATTGTCCGGCTGCTGGATGTGAGTCGGCGCGTCCTGCCCCGGAAACACCACGCCGCGCACAGTGATGGTGCGCGGCCCATTCGCCTCGCCCAGCCGCAGGAGGAAGGTCCCCCGCAGCTGATCCTCCGTGGCCTCCGCCACCACCGTGAGCTGGCGCTTTTTTCCGGGCAGAAGGGGCTCGGACGGCCATACGTGCAGTACCCGCAGCCGCACGCCCTCGGTGCACACCAACTCCGCCCCTTCCGCGCCCTCCGCCGTCCAGGGCCGGTTGCTCTTGTTCTCCACCAGCAGTTCCACCGCTACCTGCTCTGCATTCGGTGCGCGGTAGCTGTGGGCCTCCTGCACCTTGAGTGTTTCGCCGGGGCGCTGGGTGATGTCGGCGGTGATGTTCCGCACCTCGACGCCCCGGCCTCTTCCCACCAGTCCGGCGTCGAACAGGCCCATGAGGCCCTCGGGGCGCTGCCCCTCCACGCGGGTGCGCTCCAACGCCAGCTCCGCCTCGCCAGGAACCAGAGCAGGGAGAGCATGCTCCGGTTCCTACCATGAAGGTGACTTCCGGCGTAACCCCGGCCTCATGACTTCCCGGGTAGCGACCCGCTCACCTGGGGGAAGAGGGGTACCGGCACCCGAGGGCACCGGTCCCCCTCGCCAAGGGACGCTCTACTTCTTGACGTCCGAGCCCTTGCCCGCCTCCGCGCCCTGGCCGGCTTCCTTCACCGCCGCGTCCTTGCCCGTCTCCGTCTTCGACTTGCGCAACGGACAGGAAACGATCGCCCCGTTCGGATCGATGGCGTCCTTGCCGGACTCCACCTTGAGAACCTTGCGCTCCTCGCCAATCACGAACGTGTAACGGTTCGCCAGCGTCAACACCGGCGTCTTCACGTCATAGAGATTGGTGAGCTTCGCTTCCGGATCCGGAATGAACGGGAACTGCGCCTTCAACGACTCCTTGAACTTCGCCAACGTTTCCTTGTCATCCGTACTGACGGCCAGGACCTGGCCGTGGAGCTTCTCGATATCCGCGTACCGATCCCGGTACGCCGAGAGCTCACGCGTTCAACCACCTGTGAAGGCCTTGGGGAAGAAGGCCAGGATGACCGGGCCGTCCTTCACCATCTGCGACAGGGTGTACGACTTGCCGGCGGTGTCCTCCACCGTGAAGTCCGGCGCGACGTCCCCCACTTGGGGGGAGGCTCCCGCGAGGAAGCCCGCTACGAGCGTGGGAATGAGCATGCCCCCGAGTAAAGGACTTCGCCGCCTCCGGCGCAACAGGGGGGCCCGCTCGGACTACTTCTCACCCATGCGCGCCCACACCGCCGCGGCGGCCTCGCGCGCCTGCTCCGCCACCACGGACGGATTCACCGACAGGGGCCGGCGCGCCCACACCCGCCACACGCCGTCCACCATCACCGACTCCACGTGGCGCGAGCCCAGGCCGAACACCACGTGCCAGGCCAGGTTCTCCGCCGTCAGCGGGGTGGCCGGCTGGTAATCCATGAGGAGCAGGTCCGCCAGCGCGCCCTCGCGCATCGGCCCCACCTGCACCCCGAAGGCCTGCGAGGCCAGCCGCTGCCCGTTGGCCAGGTAGCGCAGCACGTCGATGGGCTGCCCCGCGTCACGAGAGCGCAACCACGCCGCCTGCGCCTCGGCGAACATGTCCGCGCTGACGCCGTCCGCGCCCAGCGTGGCCCGGTGGCCGAACTTGAGGGCCGGCGCGTACCCCACTTCGGCCTCCATGTTCGAGCGCGGCGTGTGCGCCAGCCACGCGCCCGTGGGCAGCAGCTGCGCCAGCTCCGGCCATGCCAGGTGCCCCACGTGCGCCAGCAACGCTTGCGGCGACAGCAGCCCTCCGTCCACCAGGCGCGACACCGGCGAGGCGCCAAAACGCTCCGTCGACAGCTTCTCGTCCAGCGGATCCTCCGCCAGCGGCACGTGCAGCCCCGAGCCCGTGTTCTTCACCGCCTCGGCCAGCCCCTCCAGGGCCTCCTTGCCCACGGTGAAGAGCGGCGCCGAGCCCACCTGCCCTCGCAGCCGCCCGCGCGCCTTGCGCGCGCAGGACACCGTCTCCTCCAAGCCCTCCTCGCGGCCCACCGCGCCGCGCCTGTCCGTCACCGCGTAGGAGAGCACTCCGCGCACGCCCACCTCGTGCAGGCCCCGCCCCACCCGGAGCAACGAGCCATGGATGGCCTTGGGTGAGGAGTGAAGGTCGAAGAGCGTGGTGGTGCCGCACTGGAGCGCCTCGAGCCCGCCGGCGGTCGCGGCCACCTGCACCGCGTCCAGGTCCAGCGCGTCCTCGTAACGCCAGCGCACCTTCTCGAGCAACTCCTGGTAGCCATCCAGCTTGGGCCGGGGCATGCCGCGCCCGAGCGTCGCGGAGAGCCGCTGGTGCGAGCTCACCAGACCCGGGAAGACGAGCCTGCCCGAGAGCGCGATGACCTCGTCGTCCGGCGACGCCTGGAGATCGGGGCCCCGGGCCACGATGCGCTCGCCCTCGATGCGCAGGTCCACCCGCTCGACACACGCGGGTTCGAGCTCGACGACGATTCCGCCTTTCAGGAGCGTGCCCAACCGTCCCTCCGGTTTGTCTGCGACTGCGCCACCGTTACGACGTCAGCGCTCCTCGCCGCGCGCCGCCGATCGCTCCACACGTTAGCACTCCCTCCGGCGGGAAGCCCGCCCGTCGAGTCCCACCCAGCGCCCCACCCGGCTTCACCCCAGGTGGGAGTCCCGCGCCCAATCTCCCGCCGGGAGGAGCGCCAGGCACTCGGGAGCGACATTGCCACTCGACTCCTCGCCTGCTCCTGGCTCGTTCCATGGAAGCCCCATGTCTGGGATGCGCCTCGCCCAGCCACTCTGTCCGAGCCCACGAAAAGCCCTCGGGACGGTTGGGAAGGTGTCACCGGACGCCGCGTCTCGTAGACTGCGACCATCGTGGTTCCCGACAGCAGCAACCCATCCTGGTTTGGCCGCTACCGTCTGAGCTCGCGCATCGCGACCGGTGGCATGGCCGAGGTGTATCTCGGGCGGCGCGTCGAAGAGGACGGTTCGCGCGGTCCCGCGGTGGCGGTGAAGCGGCTGCTGCCCCACATGCTCGCCGACCGGCGCATCGTGCAGATGTTCCTCAACGAGGCGCGCATCACCGCCCAGATACAGCACCCCAACGTCATCTCCATCCTGGAGCTCGGCGTCGAGGGCCCCGAGCCCTTCATCGTCATGGAGCTGCTCGAGGGCCGCTCCTTCGCCGAGCTGCGCCAGGAGGCCGCCGAGCGCGGCAAGCACGTGCCCCTGGGCATCACCCTGCGCATCCTCGTGGATGCGTGCCGGGGACTGGACGCCGCCCACCGCGCCGTGGACCAGGAAGGCCGGCCGCTGCGCATCGTCCACCGCGACTTCACCCCGGACAACATCCACGTGGGCGTCAGCGGGGCGGTGAAGGTCATCGACTTCGGCATCGCCCGCGCCGAGTCCATCGGCTCCGGCACCGAGCCCGGCACCCTCAAGGGCAAGTTCTTCTACATGTCGCCGGAGATGATCATCGGTGACACGGTGGACCACCGCGCCGACATCTTCGCCGCCGGCGTCATGCTCTACGAGCAGCTCTGTGGCCGCAGGCCCTTCACCGGTCCCGGTCCCGAGGCCGTGCTCCTCCGCATCGCCGAGGGCCGTCCCCGCCCACCCACCGAGTTCGACCCGTCCGTGCCCCCGGAGATGGATCGCATCTGCCTCCTGGCGCTCGCGAGAGACCCCAACGAGCGCATCGAGAGCCTCCAGCTCTTCACCGACGCCATCGAGCGTGTCGGGGGCGCCGCCGAGGTGGCCTCCACCGAGGAAGTGGCCGCCTACGTGGAGGCGCTCTTCCCGCTCGACAGCGATCCGAAGCGCCAGACCCTCCGCCGCGCCCGGCTCGCGGATCCCTCCCAGCCCGCCACGAGTGCGGTCCTGGCCGCGGCGAGGGCCTCGGGGAGCCGCCCCGGACAGCCTCCGGGACGCACCGTCACGCCGGCGCGGGCCGAACCCGTGACGGCCACTCCCGCTCCCGCCCAGCCCTCGCCGCGAGGAGAGGCCCCCGCCGCTGGGACCCCCCAGACCTCCTCCCCTCCGAAGAAGCGGCGGCTCGTGCCCGTGGTGGCCGCGCTCGGGGGACTGCTCGTGCTGGGTGGAGGAGCCGCAGCCCTGTTCCTGCGCCAGGGCCCGCCCCCCGCCGAACGGCTCGCCACCGCCGAGGCCTCCTCGGACCCGAAGGCCCGCGTCTCCTCATTGGAGGGCCTGGGCAAGGACCAGCGCGCCAACGAGGCCCAGCTCGCCCGGGCCGGCGCGCTACTGCTCGACGCGGGTGCTCCCCAGGCGGCGATGGACGTGGCCGAGTCCTTCGTCGAGCGCTTCCCCCAGAACGTGGAGGCCCACCTGCTCGCGGCGCGCGCCAGCACCGAGCTGCGCATCGGCCGCCGCGCCGAGCGCGCCATCGAGCAGGCCACCGCGCTCGCGCCCAAGGACGTCCGCCCGCTGCTGGCGCTCGCCGAGCTGCGCGAGCGCCAGGGTGACGTGTCCGGTGCGCTCGCGGCACTCGCCCAGGCGTACGAGAAGCACCCGCGGGACGCCGAGGTCGCCCCCCGCTACGGCCTGCTGCTGTCGCACAACGGGCAGCTCGAACCGGCCGCGGAGGTGCTGGGGGCGTGGACGCGCCGCAACGAGGACGCGCGGGCGCTCGCGGAGCTGGGCTACGTGCGCTTCCGCCAGGACAAGCTGGATGACGCCGCGTCCCTGCTGCGCCGCGCGCTGCGCAAGGAGCCCGAGCTCGCGCTCGCCCACTACTACCTGGGGGCCATCCTCTTCCGGCAGGACAACATCTCCGGCGCCGAGCGGGCCTACCGCGAGGCGGATCGGCTCGAGCCCAAGAACCCCCGCGCCCTCATTGCCCTCTGTCAGGTACTCGTCCATGCGGGACGGGTGAACGATGTGGACGAGGTGAAGCGTTCACTGGCCACTCGATTTCCGGAGAAGGCAGGCTCGCTGGCTGCCGAGTGCGCCCCGGCACATTAGTGCTGATGGCGCCATGAACACCCGCCACTTCCCGCCGCTCGCCCTTGGCGCCGCACTGTTGTTCACCGCCGCGGCCTGTACCGACGACCGCACGACCGAGCCCGAGACGGAGACCGAGCCTCCTCCGCCCCGGACACCGAACTACGGTCCTCCCTCGCCCGCGGCTCCGGCGCCGCTCCCGGAGCGCGCCTCCTGCACCGGGCTCACCACGGGCCCTGGCACCTACGACTGGACCCTCTCGTACCAGGGGCGCACCCGACTCTTCCGGGTCCACGTCCCCACGGGCTACGACCCGGCGAAGCCCACGCCCGCCGTGCTGTCCTTCCACGGCTACAGCTCCAACGAGCAGGAGCAGGAAGGCCTGAGCCAGATGTCCCTGCAGGCCGACGCGCAGGGCTTCATCGCGGTGTATCCCCGCGGGCTGAGCCAGAACGATCTCAGCGGCAGCACGGACCCCCGCTCGGAGAGCACGCGCGGCTGGAACGCGGGCGTGTGCTGTGGCCCGGCGCAGATCTTCCGCTCGGACGACGTGGGCTTCGTGGATGCGCTGCTCGCGGACCTGGACACGCGCGTGTGCCTGGACACGAAGCGCATCTACGCCACGGGCCTGTCCAATGGCGGCTTCTTCTCCTACCGGCTCGCCTGCGAGCGCGCGGGGCAGTTCGCGGCCATCGCACCCGTGGCCGGCATGGAGGGCTTCGCCCCCTGTGAGCCCGTGCGTCCGGTCTCGGTGATGCACTTCCACGGCACGGATGATCCGACCATCCTCTACAACGGCGGCGATAACATCCCCTTCGGCGGCCCCTACCCCTCCGCACTCGAGTCCGTGACGCGCTGGACGCAGCGGGACGTCTGCACCAGCGCTCCGATCACCACCTTCGACCAGGGTGACAGCTCCTGCAGCACGTACAACACGTGCCTCCAGAACACCGCCGTCACGCTCTGCACCGTGCAGGGCGGCGGCCACACCTGGCCCGGGGGACTCATTCCGCCGGAGTACGGCTACACCACGAAGGACCTCGACGCGACCCAGGAGATGTGGCGCTTCTTCGCCACCCACCCCCGGCCCTGACGAAGCGGCGGGCCCGAACCGCCGTGCTCCGGGCGGTGGCGCCTGCGGTGGAAGGCATGGCCGCCCGCCACACCTTGCCCGTGAGACGGGAAGCCTCCAGCGTTGGATGTTGGCAGCCATATGCGGGAGGGACGCGCCATGTCCACGAAGGCCGAGCGACACCGGAGGCCCCGGGCCTCCTGGCTCCCCACCATGCTGGTGCTCTGGGCCCTGGTGCCCGGCCTGGCCTCGGCCGCCGTGTTCCGCAGCGGCGAGGTGGTGCAGGTAGGCCCCCAGGAGGTCATCGACGAGGACCTCTATGCCTTCGGCCGCACCGTGAACATCCAGGGCACCGTCCACGGAGACGTGATTGCCGCGGGTGAACAGGTGGACATCTCCGGCACCGTCGAGGGCGACGTGATGGCGGCCGCCGCGAGGACGCATATCCTCAGCCCGGTGCGCGGCAGCCTTCGGGCCGCGAGCAGCGAGCTCACCGTGAGCGCCCCGGTGGGCGAGGATGCGCTCCTCGCCGCCGGCCGCCTGCAACTCACCCCCAAGGCCCAGGTAGGCAGGGACGTCTATCTGACCTCCGGCGATGCCCGCGTCATGGGTCCGGTGCAGGGCGAACTGCGAGCCTCCGCGGGGACGCTCACGCTGGGAGCGCCCGTGGGCCGGGATGTGCACGCGGAAGTGGGCACGCTGCGGCTCGCCGAGGGCGCACGCATCCATGGAAACCTGAGCTACCGCAGCGACCGGGACGCGCAGCTGGTCTCGGGCGCCACGGTATCCGGCAAGATGGAGCGGCTCACCCCCGAGCACGCCCAGGGCCGGGGCTTCCTGCTGGGCCTCTATTTCTGGGCGCGATCGCTCATCGGACTGTTCGCGCTGGGACTGCTGCTCGTGCTCCTCTTTCCGAACTTCGCGCGCCGCGCGACCACGGTATTGCGCCAGCAACCCCTGCCGAGCCTCGGATGGGGCATCGCGCTCTTCGTGGGCATCCCCATCGCCGCCGCCCTCGTCTTCATGGTGGGCCTGCTCCTCGGGGGCTGGTGGCTTGGCCTCTTCATCCTGGCCCTCTACGCCCTCGCCCTCGCCCTGTGCTTCCCCGTGGTGGGCATGCTCCTCGGCCAGTGGCTGCTCGAGCGCTTCCACAAGACGGGGGCCCACCTGGTCGTGACGCTGTTGGTCGGGCTGGTGCTGCTGACGCTGGCGAAGCTCGTCCCCATCGTGGGCGGGCTCGTCGTCCTGGCCACCGTTCTCTTCGGCCTGGGCGCACTGCTCCTCGCTATCGTGGGGGGCCGCCGGATCGCCGTGGCCAGCGCATGAACCCGCTCCGGGACGAGGGGAACGAGCAGCCCCACCCCGTGTCCACGCGTGTCCTCATCATCAACGCCGACGACCTGGGCTACGACCCGGCCGTCAGCCGCGGCGTCCTGCGAGCCATGCAGGAGGGCATCGTCTCCTCGGCCTCCTTCATGGTGAACACGCCCTACTCCGAGACCGCTGCTCGCGAGGCCCGGGGGCTGCCGCTCGGCCTGCACTTCAACCTCACCCGAGGCCTCCCCGTATGGGCCGCCTTCCCCAGCGGGCACCTCCGGGGTGGAGCCCTCTCGGAGCCACTCGCCCAGCACCTGACGCCGGATGAAGTGGAGGCCGAGGCGCTCGCCCAGTTGGAGCGGCTGGACACATTGCTCGGCCAGCCGGCCACGCACGTGGACGTGCACCAGCTCCTGCACCGCCACCCCAACGTGTTCGAGGGCCTGACACGAGCCGCCCACACGGCCCGGCTGCCGGTGCGCGCCATCGACGCGAACATGCGCCGCGCACTCCGGGAGCGCGGCGTGCCCACCAACGACCATGTCATCGGCGAGACGGGCGCGGAGGCCTACTGGACGCTGGAGCGCCTGGAGCAGATCCTCGCCACCCTCCCCGAGGACGGGGTCATCGAGCTGGTATGCCACCCGGGCTACATGCCCGAGGCAGTGAAGAGCGGCTATGCCAGGCAGCGCGAGGTGGAGCTGGCCACCTTCCTCCACCCGCGGGCGCACATGGCGCTCACACGGCTCGGGTTGAGGCCCACCGATTTCCGCGTCCTCGCGCAAGCCGGATAGCGGCGACCTCGTTACCCCGGGCGCGCGTCATGGCCTGAACGCAGGGGCACGGGCAATGTGCTCCCGGAGGTGGACTCCGTCTCGGACCCATAGCGCAACAACGTGAGGAGTTGCTCGGTGGAGAGCGCCGCCGCTCCATCCGCCTCGGACAGGAGGCTGTTGGCCAGGTCGCGCTTCTCCTCGTGCAACGCGAGGATGGCCTCCTCGATGGTGCCCTCGGAGATGAGGCGCGTCACCGTGACGGGCTTCGTCTGGCCGATGCGGTGCGCCCGATCCGTGGCCTGGTCCTCGGCCGCCGGGTTCCACCAGGGGTCCAGGTGGAGCACATGGTCCGCCGCGGTGAGGTTGAGCCCCGTGCCCCCCGCCTTCAGCGAGATGAGGAAGACATCGCCCTCGCCGCGCTGGAAGGCGGACACCCTCGTCTCGCGCTCGGCCGCGGGCGTCTGCCCATCCAGGTACTGGAACGGGATGCCGCGAGCCTCCAGCGCCTCGCGCACCAGCGCCAGGTGCTTGACGAACTGGCTGAAGACGAGCGCCCGTCCGCCTCCGGCACGCACGGCGTCCACGACCTCCAGGAAGCGCTCCAGCTTCGAGGACGGCAGCGGAGAGTCCGCATCCACCAGCCTCGGGTGACACGCCGCCAGGCGCAGCCTCGTCAGCGCCGCCAGCACCTCGAAGCGCTTCTTCGGGCCTTGCGCATCCGCCAGCCGCGCCAGCGCCGCCAGCCGCGTGTCCTCATACAACCGGCGCTCGCCCTCGGCGAGGGAGACGGGCACCACCGTTTCCACGCGAGGCGGCAATTCGCGCGCCACCTCTCCCTTGGTGCGCCGCAACAGGAAGGGCCGCACCACCCGCGCCAGTCCCGCACGCGCCTGGGCATCCTTCATCCGCTCGATGGGCGCGGCGAATCGCTCGCGGAAGGACTCACGGCTGCCCAGCAGCCCCGGGAAGACGAGCCGGAAGAGGCTCCACAACTCCGACAACCGGTTCTCCACCGGCGTGCCCGAGAGGGCCACCCGCGCCTCGGCCTTCAGCGCCCGCACCGCCTTCGCACGAGCCGTGTCCGGATTCTTCACCGCCTGGGCCTCGTCCAGCACCAGCGTGGCGAAAGACACCGCGGCGAAGCGCTCGGCCTCGCGCATCAACAGCGTGTAGCTCACCACCACCACGTCCCCGGCTCCGAGGCTGGAGAGCAGCTCCTCCCGTTCCGCCTCGCGATAGGCGTGCACCTTCAGCGAGGGAGCGAAGCGCGCGGCCTCGCGCACCCAGTTGAAGCACACCGAGGTGGGTGCCACCACCAGCGCCGGCCCCTCATTGGCGCGGTGCAACAGCAGCGCGAGCGCCTGCAGTGTCTTCCCCAGCCCCATGTCGTCCGCGAGGCACCCGCCGCCGCCCCAGGCCGCCAGCCGAGCCATCCAGACGAAGCCCTCGCGCTGGTAGTCGCGCAGCTCGGCCCGAAGGTTCGCGGGCACCGGCACCTCCATCCGCTGGGCCTCGCGGATGCGCCCGGCCAGGTGGCGCCAGTCTGGTGGAGCCTGGACGTCGGCCCCGGCCTCGGCCAGCCCATCCAGCACGGGCGCCGCCGCCGCGCTCACCTCCCACCGGCCGCGCGACGCATGTGCCACGTCCGCCAGAGGCGCGAGCTGCTCGCGCAGCGCCTCGGTGAGCCGCATCCAGCGTCCCGGCGCCAGAGGCACGTAGCGATGCCCGCGCCGCAACGCATCCAACAGCACGGCGAGCCCCACCCGCTCGCCGTCCAGCTCGACTCCGCCCCGCACGCCGAACCAGTCCCGCTCCCGGTGCACCTCCACCTTGAGGCCCTGCGCGTCCGGCGAGCGCACCACGTGCCACGGGCGCTCCTCCCACTCCACGCGCAGCGAGGGGCCCGTCAGGGGCTCCAGCCGCTCGAGGAAGCCCAACGCCGCCTCCGGCCCCTCCAGGGTGAAACGGTCGTGCTCCGCCGCTGGCAGCTCCAGCCGCTCCAGCAGCAGGGCCGCCTCCGTACGCTCGGCCTCCAGGTCCCTGCGCGTCCGCACCCGCTCGCCCCCGCGCACGCCGCGAACGACCTCGGAGCCCTTTCCTGGCACCAACGGCGGGGCCTCGGGCAGCGGCCGGACGAACAGCGCGGCCTCCAGGGCCTCTTCTCCCGTGGGCCGCAGACGCAGCAGCAATCCGGGCACGGGCGGTACCTCGCGCCCTTCCAGCGACGGCGGCAGGGACAGCGGGAAGGCCGCCTCCACGCCTCCCAGGTGACGTAGCAGCTCCTCCCGTGCCGCCCCGGGCAGCAGTCCTCCATGGGCCACCACGGACGACAACACCGCGAGGGCCTCGAGGGACACGGACACCAGCGACAACCGCGGCACCTCGAGCTCCAGATAGAGCCAGGGCGGTGGCACCTGCCGCTGCAACAGGTCCCGCCACAGTTGGGGCGACACCGGGGTGCCCGCGATGGCGGGACGCACGCGCAGCCCTTCCTCGGCCTCCTCGAAGGCGAAGCCGAGCGACGCCTCGCGCACCCGCAGCGGTACGCCGAGCCGGGACTCGTGCACCAGACGGGGGCTGTGCGCCAGCAACCGCAGCGCCTGGAGGAGGAGCCGGCGGCGATCGTCCGCGCTGTACTGCCGGGCCATCATCAGGCACAGCTCGAAGGCCTCGACCTCCTCGGGAGAGGAGAGGACGGCGAGGGCCTCGCGTTCATCGAACGGGGACAGCGGCGAGCCCTTGGACCAACCGCCACGCTTGAGCGGCCGGTGGAGATAGGGCCGCAGGCGCGGATCCGGCCCCATGGCCTCCAGCCGGAAGGACACCGAGAGAGGCGGAGGGGGCGCCTCCTGACGGGTCAGCGCCAGCGTCCGGGCCTTCTCCAGCGCGAGGAGGAACTGTCGTCCTGGCACCACGAAGAGTCGCTCGGCGAGTTGCGCGTTCTCCCGCCCACGCCTGGGCTCGCCCAGCGCGTCGAGCAACGCATCCACCGCGGAGAGGACATGGACACAGCGGGGGCCGCCCGCCGGGCCGCAGGTCATGCAACCCACGGCGTCCTCCCCCTCGAGCACCCGAGGCAGATCCAACTGCACGCACTGAGCATGGCCGTAGTCGTGGACGTGCCGCGGGCCGGCCGGCCGCCGGAGCTCGTGGGCATGCACCACGAGGGGCGACTCCTGCTCCGGGAAGAGGAGCTGGAGCTCACCTTCTGGGAGCAGACGTGGAACGGCGAACTCGCGCACACGGGCGCGCACCTGCTGGAGTGCCTGCACGAGGGGCATGAGCCGGGCATCCGTGGGGGGCGGAGGCCCGACGGCCTGGCGCTCCCGTTCGAGACCCTTGCGCACCCGCTCGGCCTCCTCGGTGAGCAGGGTCCACGCCGCCTGCTCGAGCGTGGAGCGGGTCTGCTCGGACACAGAGTCCCCGGACAGCGTCAGGGTCCCATCCAACAGCGAGACGACGGGGAAGGGATCGAGCGGATACACCCTATGGGTGATGCCGAAGCCGCGTGGGAAGAAGGGCTCCAGCGAGGAGATGAGGACGCGCTCCAGGTGGGTGACCTGATGCGACTCCAACCACCGCTTCATGTCCGCCGGGGTGCGCGGCCGCTCCTCCACGGGGACGGAACGCGGCGGCAAGGCCTTGTCCTCGGGGGAGAGGACCTCGAGGAGGGCCAGCCCGAGCGCCACCACATGCTCGCACGTGCCGGACTCGAGGAAGTGGGGGCACTGACAATCGAGCACCAGGCCCTCCTCATCAGCGGACACCCGCACGTTGAAGCGAACACCAACCCGTCCCCGCACCACGCCCTCGAGGCACCCGACGTCCACGTTCCAGCGCAGCACACGCCCCTTGCTCGCGAGCGCCAGGCCCTTGGAGTACAGCGCGTCGCCCGCCACTTCGCGAAGCTCCTGACGGGTGAGCCAGCGCCTCAGCCAGGGCCCAGGCTCGGGAGATGACGTGGGAAGTGGTTTTTCCGACATGACCTGCAAGATAACCTTCACGGGCGGACCTGTCTTCCGTCTCTTGAAGGGACTCGCGGCCGCGGGGCCCTCGGCCGAGGGAGCCTCCGCTCCAGGCCGGGAGCTCAACCCCCTGAGGAGGGAAGGCAGCGCGAGAGGCAAGGGGTCCAGTCGGCGAATGGAAGCGGTCCAGGGCACCCGGAGGCGCTCATCCAGAGCCGCGTGGACGGCTACTGCGGGCTTCGAGGAGGCCAGAGGGCCATCACCGCCCTCCGGCCTCCGAGGCGGAGACGACTAGCCGACCACCTTCTTCCACGAGGGCCGGGTGCTGATGCGCTGCCACCACGACTTCACGTGCGGGCGCTCGGTGATGAGGTTGCCGTGAGGAGTGGCCGAGAGGTACTGCAGGTAGGGCATCCAACAGATGTCCGCGAGCGAGAACTTGTCACCGGCGAGATGCGCCTGGGACATGAGGGCACGGTCGGCGACGTCGAGCGCCCTGGCGGAACCGTCCCGGCCCTTGTTCACCTTGTCCATGTCGGGAGTGAGGCCGCGCATGGGCTTGAAGAACAGCTCCATGACGATGCCCATGGCGTTGGGGGAGAAATAGGAGTGCTCGATGCTGATCCACTGCTCCATGCGGGCGAGGGAGGGCAGGTCGCTCGGGGTGAGCTTGGGCCCCGCCAGCTTCGCGTCGAGGTAGCGGATGATGGCGCGGGACTCGTACATGGAGAGGCCATCGTCCTCGAGGTAGGGGACGACGCCGAAGGGTTGCTTCGCCATGTACTCGGGCGACTTCTGCTGGCCCTTGGCGAGATCGATCAGCACGAACTGAGCCTCGTGACCCTTCTCGGCGAGCGTGGTCAGCACCTTGCGGGTGCAGGTGCTCATCGGATTGCCGTAAAGCTTCATGGGTGTGCCTCCGTGGGGTTGAGAAGCGGGGCGAAGCTATAAGAGACGCTCCCAGGTTGCGCTAGCCTTCGGCGCCATGGATCGGAAGCGCACAGTCTGGATGTTCGTCGTCGCGCTGGTGCTCGTGGGTGGACTGCTGCTCCTCCTGCGCCGGGAAGATGGAGAACGGGTGCCCGAGGGCTCGCGGACACACGGAGCCCCTCCCGCGACACCCGCGCCCGCTCGAGCCGTGACGGAGACGTCACCGAGGCCGGAGCCAGCCCATGTGACCGCCCTGCCCTCGCGCCTGGTGCCCGCGACCCGGGCCGAGGACTCGGCCGAGCCCCTGGGCTCCTTCGACGGCCGCGTCATCTCCGCCTCCACGGGCGAGGGCGTGAAGGCCGCCGAGCTGACCTTCGCCGGAGCGGGAGGAGCGACGTCGACGCGCACGGATGCCGACGGGCAGTTCCACCTCGTGCTGCGAACGCCGGGCACCTGGCAGCTCGCGGTGGTGACGGCGCGAGGCTACCTGCCCTTCGGACCCGAGTGGGGACAGAGTCCCATCCGCTTCACGACCGTGCCGGGCCAGCGCATCAAGGACATCGTGCTCGCCCTGACACCCGAGGTGGAGCTGCTGGGCCGAGTGGAGGACCCGGACGGGCAGCCGGTGGCTGGAGCGCAGGTGCGGGTGCTGACGGGACGAGGCGGGGAGTCGGTGCTCTTTCCCATGCCGGACCGCTACACCTCCGACGCGAGAGGGGAGTTCCACTTCCACGCGCCCGAAGGAGCCGCCGTGGAAGCCCGCCACCCGGCCCATGCGTCCGCCCGGGCCGAGGTGACCCCCTCGGCCATGCTGGCGCGCCGGCTGGTGCTGAGGCTGGGCAAGCGCGAGGACAAGCCGGCCACCACCGCGGGCGAGTCACTTTCGGGGCACGTGGTGGACGGAGGGGGAACGGGCGTGGCCGGAGCCCTGGTGTCGGTGAAGTCCGCCGCGAGCGCATGGCCTCGCCATTTTGGTGATGAGCTCGGTTACGAGACGGTGACGGATGCGGAGGGGCGCTTCGCGGTCGAGGACCTGGAGCCGGGAACCTACGATGTCACCGCGAGGGTGATGGGCATGGCCCCCGGAGAGCTGCGGGACGTGGCGGCGGGCCGGAAGGATCTGGTGTTGACGCTGGCGCCCGGGACGAAGCTGGTGGGCACGGTGCGCGACGCGACCACCGGCAAACCCCTGCCCTCCTTCACCCTGGCCGTGTCCACGAAGCGAGGCCCCCTCCAGCGAGACGCCTTCGCCCAGCTCTCGTTCATCGACGCCCAGGGACGCTACGAGCTGGCGGGCGTGCCGGCCGGAAGCTACGTGGTGCAGGTGGCCGCGCACGGCTATGCGCCCGCCGAGACCCAGGTGGAGGTACCGAAAGGCGCCACGGGGCCGGTGACGGCGGACCTCTCGCTCGGGCGAGGGGGGAAGATGACGGGACGCGTGGTGGAGGAGGGCTCGGGCCTCCCGCTGGAGCGAGCGCGCCTCTCCGTCGAGGGTCTGGGCTCCGCAGAGGCACTGTCCGTGCGCTACGACGCCCTCACGGATGAACGGGGAGACTTCACGCTCGACGGGTTGCCGCCGGGCGAGCTGTCGCTGTTCGTTTCGGCCGAGCAACACCACAGCCGCATCATCTCCGGCATCACGGTGCGCGGAGACACCACACAGCCACGGACCATCGAGCTGCGCAAGACAGAGGAGGGCGAGGAGCCGCAGGTGGAGCTGGTGGGCATCGGGGCGGTGCTCGCCCCCAGGGAGGACGCGCTGGTGCTGGGCGAGGTCATGCCGGGCGGAGGCGCGGCCGAGGCGGGGCTCACGACGGGAGACGGCATCGTACGCATCGACGGACGCCCGGTGGTGGAGTTGGGCTTCCCCGAGGCCGTCCAGCGCATCCGAGGCCCCGAGAGCAGCCGGCTGGTGCTCGGGGTGCGCCGGGCCTCGGCGGTGGGCACGGACGGAAGCCCGGCCTCCATCGTAGACATCCCGGTAACGCGGCGGCGCATCCGCCGGTAGGTATTCAACACAGCCAGGGCCTATGAGAACGGCTCCCCGGGTGTCTTGAAACCATTGTCATCATTGCGAACACGACCTTCATTGTCACCACAGGTGGCGCAGGTGCACTGATCCTGGATCCCCTTGCCCTCTAGTCAGGTGCGTTCATGAGCTACAACTCAAACTTCGATGTGGACTCCGTGATGGAAATCCTGGGAACGGTCAACGAGAAGTACCAGGATGGCTCGCCAGAGGACGAAGCACTCCGGATCGCCGCGGTAGCATTGCTTTACGTCCGCGATATCCAGAAGCTGGATGAGTACCGCGAGTATTTTCGCAAGTTCTACATCCCCGCCATTGAGTCAGTCATCGTCTCCCAGACGTTTGCGACGAGAGACGAAGCGGACACATGGCTGTCCAGTGGAAAGGCCCGCGAGGGTGAGCTCGTTCGAGTCGCTGGCCAGGGATTCCGCGTCATCACCGCACGGAAGGGGAAGGGGTTGATGTTCCTCCGCACCCCCCTCCCGGAAGAAATGGAGTAACCCTTCACGGGTTGCTCCATTCCGACCCAACCAGGTGTCATCCGAAGGCGTAGTCCTTGCCTCGGATCGGCAGTGCGGAGGCGTCCTTCGACAGGTACGTGTCGATGGCCTTCGCCGCCTCACGCCCGTCCGACAGGGCCCAGACGATGAGGCTTGCTCCACGGCTCGCGTCGCCCGCGCAGTACACCCCCTCCACCGACGTGGCGAAGTGCGCATCCACGACATCCCGGCAACGCGGCGGCGCATCCGCCGGTAGAGTATTCAACAAAGCCAGGGTCCATGAGAACAGTTCCCCTGACGCAATGCTACAATGGCCGGGCATGTCAACAATGTCTTGCATTGAACATGCGTAACAATAGAGCGCGGGGTGATGGTGATGAAATTGCTGGTGCTACTGACGGCTGTGGCGATGGCCAGCCTCGGATGTGCCCACACGCAACAGCCCGAGCGCAAAGTCTACGTCATCTCCGAGGATGTGAGCGGCATTGGCGGCTCGGGTGGCCATGATTGCGACGCCGAGCACAACGAGTGCTTTGACAGGTGCTGGAACAAAGCCCCTCCGATTTCAAGCATCAAGAAAGGCTCTGGCCCGCACCACGAATACTGCACAAAGCTTTGCCGCGAAGAATACATGGAGTGCATCGAGGAGCAGGAGCAACTGGAGCGGGAAAAGAAGAACAAGAACTTGAACTTCTCGAACATTGATGCCGCGCTCGACTGGCTCAGGGCTCACAAGGCCGAAGTTGCACTTGGAACCGTCGTCGTCGTCGCTGGCGTTGCCTTCGTCGTTGCAACAGGCGGCTCTGACGCGCTGATTCTGGCGCCCCTGCTCTGAGCCGGTGAAAGGACCCGGTGTTGAATGACGCTCCCTCCGGACTTTGATTTGGACGACGCGCTGAGAACCCTGGACTCCGCGAGCAAGAAATACCAAGAGGGCTCAAAAGAAGAGCAGACAATCCAGCTCGCCGCGATTTCACTGCTCTATGTCCTACGCATCGGGAAGCTGAAGGACTTCCGCAAATACTATCAGGACATTCACAACCCCTCGTATCAAGTCAAAGTCTCCCATGCGTTTGCAACGCAAGAAGAGGCAGACAAGTGGCTCTCGAGTGGAAAGGCCACTGACGGCGAACTCGTCAGCATCGCCGGCCAGGGTTTCCAGGTCATTCAATTGCCGAAGGGTTCGAGGTTCCTTCGGACGCCTTTACCAGAAGAGTTGAAGCCACCCGCCTCGAAGTAGGCGTCCCCTCTCCTCAAAGGAGAGGGGACATACCCAGGCCCAACCGGGTGTCACCCGAAGACGTAGTCCTTGCCTCGGGTCGGCAGCGCGGAGGCGTCCTTCGACAGGTACGTGTCGATGGCTTTCGCCGCCTCGCGCCCGTCCGACAGGGCCCAGACGATGAGGCTTGCTCCACGGCTCGCATCACCCGCGCAGTACACACCCTCCACCGACGTGGCGAAGTGCGCATCCACCTGCACGTTGCCGCGCGACGTGAGCTTCACCCCCAGGTCCTCCGACAGCCGCCCGGTGTCCGGCCCCGTGAAGCCCATGGCCAGCACCAGCATGTCCACCTCATAGACGACCTCGGAGCCGGGGACCTCCACCAACCGGGGGGGCCCACCCGCCTCGCGCTGCAACTCCACCCGCACCGCGTGCAGCGCCTGGAGCCGTCCGTCCGTGCCGACCAGCTTCTTCGTCATCAGCCCGAACTCACGCGCCCCGCCCTCCTCCTGGCTCGACGAGGTGCGGAAGATGAGCGGCCAGCGCGGCCACGGATTGCCCTCGGCACGCATCTTCGGCGGAGCCGGCATCAGCTCCACCTGCGTCACGTTCGCCGCGCCCTGGCGCAACGCCGTGCCCAAGCAGTCCGAGCCCGTGTCTCCTCCGCCCAGGATGAGCACCCGCCTGCCCACCGCGTTCAGCCGGGGCTCGAGCGTCGTCAGCCCCGCGACCACCCGGTTCTGGTGCTCCAGGTAGTCCATGGCCTGCACCACTCCGGACAGCTCGCGCCCGGGCACCTCGAGCTCCCTCGCGCGCCTGGCCCCCAGGGCCAGCAGGACGGCGTCGTACTGCTCGCGCAGCGCGCGGAAGCCCGTCTCGCGGCCCACGTCCACGCCACAGCGGAACTCCACGCCCTCGGCCTCCAGCAGCTTCAGCCGGCGGTCCACCACCGACTTCTCCATCTTGAAGTCGGGAATCCCGTAGCGCAGCAGGCCTCCGGCCCGGTCATCCCGCTCGTACACGGTGACGCTGTGCCCCGCCTGGTTGAGCTGCGCCGCCGCCGCCAGCCCCGCCGGCCCCGAGCCCACCACCGCCACGCGCTTGCCCGTGCGGCTCACCGGAGGTCGCGGACGCACCCAGCCCTCGGCGAACGCTCGTTCGATGATCTCCTTCTCCATCTGCTCGATGGTCACCGGGGAGTGGTCGATGTTCAGGACGCAGGCGGCCTCACACGGCGCCGGACAGAGGCGGCCGGTGAACTCGGGGAAGTTGTTGGTGCCGCTCAGCGCGAGGAAGGCCTCCTTCCACTTGCCCCGGTACACCGCGTCGTTGAAGTCCGGGATGGGATTGCCCAGGGGACAGCCCTGCTGACAGAAGGGCACGCCACAGTCCATGCACCGCCCCGCCTGGCGCTTCGCCTCGTCGGCGGACAGCGGGAGCACGAACTCGCGCGAGTCCCCCACCCGCTCGGACTTCTCGCGCTTGGGGGCGTGAACGCGCTGCCACTCCATGAAACCCGTCGTCTTTCCCATGGCTAGCCCTCCCCTCCCACGACCTGGAGCCGCGGCATGGTCGCCGGAGGCGGCTTGCGGGCCGCCCGACGCGCCTGGAGCACGCGCTTGTAGTCAGTGGGCATCACCTTCACGAACTGCGGCACCATCAGCTCCCAGTTGTCGAGCACCCGTTGCGCCAGCGTGCTGCCCGTGTGGTGCAGGTGCCGCTCAATCATCCCGTGCACGAGCCAGATTTCCGACTCGTCCACCAGCGACTCCAGCTCCACCATCTCCAGGTTGCAGCGGTTGCGGAAGGAGCGCTCGCGGTCGAGCACGAAGGCCAGGCCTCCGCTCATGCCCGCGGCGAAGTTGCGCCCGGTGGGCCCGAGCACCACCACCACACCACCCGTCATGTACTCGCAGCAGTGGTCGCCCACGCCCTCGACCACCGCCTGGGCGCCGCTGTTGCGCACCGCGAAGCGCTCGCCCGCGATCCCGCGCAGGTACACCTCGCCGGCCGTGGCGCCGTAGAGGACGGTGTTGCCCACCAGCACGTTCTCCTCGGGGACGAAGCGGCTGCCCTGGGGCGGGTAGACGATAACGCGCCCGCCGGAGAGCCCCTTGCCGAGGTAGTCGTTGGAATCGCCCTCCAGTTCCAGCGTCACGCCGCTGGCGAGGAACGCTCCGAAGCTCTGTCCCGCCGAGCCCTGAAGCCGGATGCGCAGTTGCCCGTCGGGCAGGCCTCGCGCACCGTACCTCTTGGCGATCTCTCCGGAGAGCATGGCGCCCACGGCACGGTGCGTGTTGGCCACCTGCCGGACCAGGAGCGTGGGAGCCCCGCCCTGGAGCGTGGCCTTCGCGTGCTGGAGAAGGTCGTGATCCAGGTGGTCCGACACGTCCTTGCCTCGGGGCGTGTCGCAGCGGCGGACCTCATCGGCATCCCCGCGAGGCGGCACGAGCAGCGCGGACAGGTCCACCTTCCTCGCCTTCCAGTGGTCCGTGGAGTGCCGCTGCCGCAGCAGCTCCACCCGGCCCACCAGCTCGTCCAGCTTGCGCGCACCGAGGGCCGCCATCTGCCGGCGCAGATCCTCGGCCACCATGTAGAAGAAGTTCACTGCGTGCTCGGGCTTGCCGTGGAAGCGCTCGCGCAGGCCCGCGTCCTGCGTGGCGATGCCCACCGAGCAGGTGTTGAGGTGACACTTGCGCAGCATGATGCACCCGAGCGCGATGAGGCTCGCGGTGGCCATGCCGTACTCCTCGGCGCCCAGCAGCGTGGCGATGAGCACGTCCCGGGCGGTGCGCAGGCCACCATCCACCTGCACCCGGATGCGGCCGCGCAGCCCGTTGTGCACCAGCACCTGCTGCGCCTCGGCCAGTCCCAGCTCCCACGGCAGTCCCGCATGCTTGATGCTGGAGAGCGGCGAGGCGCCCGTGCCGCCCTCGTAGCCGGAGATGACCACGCCGCCCGCGCCGGCCTTGGCCACGCCCGCGGCGATGGTGCCCACGCCCACCTCGCTCACCAGCTTCACGCTCACCCGCGCCGACGGGTTCACCGCCTGCAGGTCGTAGATGAGCTGTGCCAGGTCCTCGATGGAGTAGATGTCGTGGTGCGGCGGCGGGGAGATGAGCGTCACGCCCGGCGTGGACCAACGCACGCGGGCGATCCGCTCGTCCACCTTGTGGCCCGGGAGCTGTCCACCCTCGCCCGGCTTGGCTCCCTGGGCCATCTTGATTTGAAGCTCGACGGCGTTGACCAGGTACTCGGTGGTGACGCCGAAGCGCGCGCTCGCCACCTGCTTGATGGCGCTGCGCCGCAGGTCCCCGTTGTCGTCCGGCGAGTAGCGGCGCGACTCCTCACCGCCCTCGCCGCTGTTGGAACGCCCGCCCAGCCGGTTCATCGCGATGGCGAGCGTCTCGTGGGCCTCGGCACTGATGGAGCCGAAGGACATGGCGCCGGTGACGAAGCGCCGGACGATCTCCGACGCCGGCTCCACCTCCTCCAGCGGCACGGGAGTACGGCCGTCCGTCACCACATCCAGCAGCCCGCGCAGGTTGCAGTGTGCGCGCGACTCGTCGTCCGCCAGCCGCGAGTACTCGGCGAAGAGCGCGGCGTCGTTCGTCCGCGCCGCCTGCTGCAGCTTCGCGATGGTGGCCGGGTTCCACTTGTGCGTCTCGCCGCGGCGGCGCCACTGGTACTGGCCGCCCACGGGGAGTTGCTCCTGCTCGTGCTCCGAGGCCTCGCTAAATCCGAGGGCGTGCCGTTCCAGGACCTCGCGTCCCAGCTCCGGCAGGCCCACGCCCTCCACCCGCGAGGGCGTCCCGGTGAAGTGACGCTCCACCAGCCGCCGATCCAAGCCCACCACCTCGAAGAGCTGCGAGCCGCGGTAGGACTGCAGCGTGGAGATGCCCATCTTGGACATCACCTTGAGCAGGCCTTCCTCCACGCCGTGGATGAAGTTCTCCTGCGCCTTCTCCTGGTCCACCGGCAGCTCGCCCGCGTCCGCCAGGGCGCGCAGCGTGTCCAGCGCGAGGTACGGGTTCACCGCGGAGACGCCGTAGCCGAAGAGGCACGCGAAGTGGTGCACCTCGCGCGCCTCGGCCGTCTCCAGCACGAGGCCCGTGTACATGCGGATGCCGTCACGCACGAGCCGCTGGTGCACGGCGGACACGGCCAGCAGCGCGGGAATCGCACAATGGGCCGAGTCCACACCCCGGTCGCTCAGCACGAGGATGCTGGCACCCGCGTCCACCGCGTCCACCGCCCCGGTACACAACCGCTCCAGCGCCGCCTCTAGCGCGCCCGCGCCCTCGCCCGTGGGGTAGAGAAGGCTCAGCCGGTGCGTCTCGAAGATGCCCTCGTTGCTGATGGCGGCCAGCTTCGCCAGCTCTCCGTTGGTGAGGATGGGGCCCGGCAGCGACAGCCGGTGGCACTGGTCCGGCGTCTCCTCGAAGGTGTTGCCCTCCGGCCCCAGTCCGGTGGCCAGCGTCATCACCAGCGACTCGCGGATGGGGTCGATGGGCGGGTTGGTCACCTGCGCGAAGAGCTGGTGGAAGTAGTTGAAGAGCGAGGGGGCCTGGTCGCTGAGCACCGCCAGCGGCGTGTCCGTGCCCATGGAGCCCACCGGCTCCTTGCCCCCTTCGGCCATGGGCCGCAGCAGCAGCCGCACGTCCTCGTCCGAGTAGCCAAAGGCGCGCTGCACCCGCCACAGCTCCTCGCCACCCAGGCGCGCCGGCGCGGGCACCGTGGGCAGGTCATCGAAGGTGAAGACGTTGCGCTCCAGCCACCGGCGGTACGGCCAGCGCGAGGTGATGTCGCGCTTCACCTCCTCGTCCTCGAGGATGCGGCCCTCCTCGGTGTCCACCAGCAGCATGCGGCCCGGGGTGAGGCGGCCCTTGCGGCGCACCTGCGCGGCGGGCACGTCGATGACGCCCGTCTCGGAAGCGAGGATGATGCGGTCGTCCTCGGTGACGAGGTAGCGCGCGGGGCGCAGGCCGTTGCGGTCCAGCGTGGCGCCGATGAGCTGCCCGTCCGTGAAGGCGATGGCGGCCGGCCCGTCCCACGGCTCCAGCAGTGAGCTGGAGTACTGGTAGAAGGCACGCCGCTCGTCGCTCATGAGCGTGTGGCCCTCCCAGGCCTCCGGAATCATCATCATCATCGCGTGGGGGAGCGGGCGCCCGCCCAGGAACAGCAGCTCCACCATGTTGTCGAACTGCGCCGAGTCGCTCTTGCCCGGGACGATGATGGGGAAGAGCGGCTCCAGGCTGCCGCCGAACTTCGCCGACTGCAGCAGGCCGCGCCGCGCGTTCATCCAGTTGCGGTTGCCGCGCAGCGTGTTGATTTCTCCGTTGTGCGCGATGTAGCGGAACGGCTGTGCCAGCTCCCACGTGGGGAAGGTGTTGGTGGAGAAGCGCGAGTGCACCAGGCCCAGGGCGCTCACGAACTCGGGGTGCTGCAGGTCCACGTAGAAGCGCGGGAGCTGCCGGGGCAGGAGCAGGCCCTTGTAGATGAGCGTCTCCGCCGAGAAGCTGGCCACGTGGAACTGGCCCTCGGGGTCCAGGCCGCGCTCGGTGATGCGCCGCTCGGCCAGCTTGCGGATGCGGAACAGCTTGCGCTCGAAGGCGCTGGGCACCACGCGGCGCCGGGCCACGAAGAGCTGGCGGATGACGGGCGCGCCCTCGCGAGCGAGCCGGCCCAGGTACGAGGGCTCCACCGGCACGTCCCGCCAGCCGAGCACCCGCTGGCCCTCATCGGCAGTCACCTGCTCCAGCACGGACTCACAAGAAATCCGCGCCTCGGCGTCGGAGGGCAGGAACACCATGGCCACGGCGTACTGGCGGCGGGGCGGCAGGGCGAAGCCCAGGCGCTCGCGCTCGAAGAAGCGGTGGGGGAGCTGCACGAGGATGCCCGCGCCGTCTCCCGTCTCAGGGTCCTTGCCCGCCGCTGCCCGGTGACTCAGCCGGTTGAGGAGCTCCAGCGCATCCTCGACGATGCCGCGCGATTTCTCGCCCCGGATGTGGGCCACGAAGCCCACTCCGCAGGCATCGTGCTCGGTGTCCGGTTCGTACAGCCCATAACGGCCGGGTTGGCGGTCCGACATCGCTGGTGCTCTCCTCGTGGCAGGAAAATCCTGATTGACGCGGAGAGTCTAGTGCACTGAGTCACCCAGTGTAAGCACGCAGAACGTCCGTCCCGCCCGCAAGAGCCAGGGGCGGGCGGGGGAACGGGGGCCCCCTGATGTCACATCTCACGTCACGGAAGCATGAGGGCTTCCTGAGGGACGTGCTCCAGGTGCTCTTGTGAGGAGCCGCGCCCCGGAGTGTGGGTGCGCTCCTCGCTCATGGCGAGCGTGGCGCGGATGGCGGAGAGCAGCTCCGCCTCCCGGTAGGGCCGCGCGCACAGAGAGAAGTCCGGGTGGGCCCAGGCGGGCCGCGAGGCCCCGGCCAGCACGATGGGGATGGGCCGGGCACGAGGCAGCTCGGCGAAGGCCGCCAGGAAGATGCCGAGCTGGGTGGGTGGGGCACTCGCCGACAGCAGCACCAGGTCCACCGGCAGGTATGAGGCCCGGCGCAACGCCTCCACTCCCTCGTGCGCGGTGAGCACCTCGAAACCCTCGGCGCGCAGCACGCGCTCGGCCACCTCTTCCTGCAGCCGGTCCTCGTCCAGCAGCAGCACCCGCCGCGGCAGCCGCCGCACCTCGTTCGCGGTCATCCTCGGCAGGCCGAGGGTGAAGGTGGAGCCCTGGCCCTCGGCGCTCGATAGCGACAGCGAGCCCCCGTGCAGCCGGGCGATGGAGTGGCTGATGAAGAGACCCAGCCCCAGCCCGCCGAAGTGCCGGTGCGAGGAGTTGCCCGCCCGGTAGAAGCGCTGGAAGAGCCGGTTCTGGTCCGGCGCGGGGATGCCGATGCCTCGGTCCTTCACGTGGATGCGCGCCTCGCCGCCCACCGCCTCCACATCCACGCAGATGGGCTCGCCCGACGGACTGTACTTGTGCGCGTTCTCCAGCAGGTTGACGAGCACCTGCTCCAGCCTGTCCCGGTCCCCCTGCACCCACACGCGCTCGCGCGGCACCGTCAGGGAGAAGGGGCGCTCGAAGGCGTGGCGGAACTGGTCCACCACCTCCGCCACCAGGTGGCCCACCTCCAGCGGCGCGGGCTGCAGCGACAGCCGGCCCAGCTCCAGCCTCGACACGTCCAGCAGGTCATTCACCAGCCCCGCCAGCCGCTCCACCTGCCGCTTGGACTTGATGACGCTGGAGAGCTCCACCGGCTGGCCCTGCGCAATGCGCCGCTCCATGGAGTAGAGCGTGAGCTTGAGCGGGGTGAGGGGCGTCCTCAGCTCGTGCGAGGCAATGGACATGAACTCCTCGCGCACCCGCAGGGCCGCCTGGGCCTCGCGCAACAGGCGCGCGTTCTCCACCGTCACCGCCACCTGCCCGGCCGCGGCGCTCCACAAGTCCAGCTCGCGCAGGGAGAAGGAGGTGCCCTGCTCCTTGTAGAGCACCAGCAGCCCCAGGGCGCGCTTCTGGGACAGGAGCGGCACCGCGGCGAAGATGGAGCCCACGGCGTCGCCATAGCCGCGCTGGACGCCAATCTGCGGCTGCCGGGTGACGAGCGCCGCCTCGAAGGAGTCGGCATGGTCCTCCAGTGCGTCCTCAGGGGAGTCGGCGCTCGACAGGTCGGACACGGCCACGCGGCGCAGGGGCTGCCCCTCCTCGGCCAGGTACACCTCGGAGCGGCGCACCTGGGCACAGCGCACCACGGCCAGCACCGCGGCCTTGCACACGCTGTCCACGTCCAGCGTCGCACCCACCTCGCGAGCAATCTCCTGGAGCGCCTGGGCGAAGGCCAGGTCGTCATCGGCGCCGGAGGGCTCGAACAGGAGCCAGGCACCGGGAGCCGCGCCCTGGCGACTGGGGCGGGCCTGGACGCGCACCTGTTTGAGCCCCGAGGTGATGACGTGGCCCGAGTGGCTGCGTCCCTCGCGCAGGGCGCGCTCCAGCGCATCCCGGCCCCAACCCCCCTCGAGGACCGACAGCACCGGGTCTCCCACCCGGAGGGCCACCCCCGTCTTGGCGGTGAAGTCCGGCGCCACCCACTCCACATGCAGGTCGGGTCCCAGCCGGACCACGGCCTGGGGGACGCACGCGAGGATGTCCTGGAAGTCGGAAGGCAGCATGCGGGGCTGGAGATTGGAGTTACGCCTACCACCTGGATCAGACAAGGTGCCTGTCCCATCCTGCCCTACCCTGGACAGGAGGCGCGTTGTAGGCCCGACAGGAAGAACGTCCGGCGGGGGGGAGAGCGTTCACCACTGGGAGGCTGCAATCCGCGCAGTGTGTGTTAGACGACACCCGCCATGCCTTCCCAGCCTTCCAAGGACCTGCAGACCTTCCCCAATCCCGCGCCGGACCGCGACTACGAGATCGCCTTCGACGTGCCGGAGTTCACGTGCCTCTGCCCGCTGACCGGGCAGCCGGACTTCGCGAAGTTCAAGATCCGCTACGTGCCGGACCAGCTGTGCGTGGAGCTCAAGAGCCTGAAGCTCTACATGTGGGCGTACCGCAACGAGGGCGCCTTCCACGAGAAGGTGACCAACACGATCGCCGACGACATCGTGCGCGCCATCCAGCCCCGGAAGCTGACGGTGGAGGGAGACTTCTTCGTGCGCGGCGGCATCGGCACGCTCGTCACGGTGACGCACGAGAAGAAGGGCCGGGGCGCGAAGGCGAAGAAGAGCGCCCCCGCGCGCCGCAAGTAGCCCCTACTGTCCGTCCTGCATCTTCTCCTGGAGCTCCTGGGCCCGATGGTCCGCATCCGACTCGATGCGGCTGGCGGCTCCACGGACGTTGTCCAACTGCCGCTTGGCGGAGCTGGGCTCGCCCGAGGCGAAGGGGCTCCGCGTCGCGTGGCTGAGCGCGTAGTACGCGGCGCCCGCGGTGAGGGCGATGGCGAGGATGGCGGTGATCAGCTTGCCCATGGCGTGCTCCGGAAGGGGGTGCACCTCAGCGGACGGTGAGCTGCCGCACGAGTCCCATCCAATAGGGGTGGGTGAACGCCAGTCCAGCGCCGAGCGCCCCGGCGACGGCGAGGAAGGCGGCGAGCCACCGGGTCCACGCCCGGGGGGGCTGCGCCTGCTCGTCGAAGTCGTCGACGACGCTCAGCTCCTGCTGGGTGAGGTGGGCGAGCGCCTCGGTCTCGGTGAGCTTCTTGCGGTGGCGCAGGAAGCCGACGAGCAGGGCCTCGTAGGACATGCCCACGCGGCGGGAGAGGAAGAGCTCCAGCTCGCGGCGCATGGCGGCGGCGTTGGCGAAGCGGTCGTCGGGCCGCACCTCGAGGGCGCGCTGGACGATGTCCGTGAGCTGCTTGGGAAGGTGCGGCGCGGCCTTGTGCAGCGGGGTGTAGTCGCCATCGCGGATGCGGGCGAAGACCTCGCCAGCGTTGCGGCCCAGGAAGGGGCGGGTCCCCGAGAGCGCCTCGTAGAGGAGCACCCCGAGCGCGAACAGGTCCGTGCGCCCATCCACCGGAGCACCCGTCACCTGCTCGGGGGACATGTACGAGGGCGTGCCCACCGCCATGCCCTGCGCGGTGAGGGCCTCCAGGCCCACGTCCTTGGCCACGCCGAAGTCCATCAGCTTCACGTCTCCCGCCTTGGCGAGCATCACGTTGGCGGGCTTGAGATCGCGGTGGATGATGTGGCGGAAGTGGGCATGCTCCAGCGCGCCGGCGATGCGCGCACCCACGGCGGCACCCACCTCGGGCGGCAGCGGCCCCTCCTTGATGAGCTCGTGCAGGGTGGGCCCGTCCACGAACTCCATCACCATGAAGAGGACGTCGTTCTTCTCCACCAGGTCGTACAGCGTGACGATGTTCTGGTGACGGAAGGCGGCGAGCGCGAGCGCCTCCCGGCGGAAGCGCGAGACGGCCTCCTTGTCGCGCACGGGGTCCGCGAGCATCTCCTTGATGGCGACCTCGCGCTGCAACATCTCGTGGAGCCCCCGGTAGACCTGGGCCATGCCACCGCGGCCCAGCTCTCCGAGCACACGGTAGGCACCTATCTTCCGATGTCTGACGACGGGCTTCTCGCTGGAAGGCACGGACGAAAGGCTACCGAATTTGCGCGCGAGGCGTCGACACGCCTGGCGTGCACACAGCCGGGCGGTAGAAATCCTGTTCACAAGAAGAGGGAACGACCACTGCGATGTGCTCACTGCTAATCTGCGCGCGCCATGAAGAAGCTCGTCCTCCTCATTCCCGCCCTCCTCATCGGCCTGCCGGGCTGTCTCTACGTGCGCGACACCCGTTACGTGCCCAGGCCCGCGCCCGCCCGGAAGGACTGCCACCCCAGCCAGTACTGGGATGGAGAGAAATGCCGGCACAAGGGCAAGGGCCACGGCGCCCGCAAGCACGACGACGACGACTGACACGGAGAGCCACCCCCGCGACTTCGGATGGAAGCCCCGGCCCGACAGACCCTCCTCCCGACGAGCCCCCAGGGGGAGCGGGAATGGCTGACCTCTGAGACACAGGGGCAGCGCATCACCCTGCTCGACGGGGGCACCGAGGCCTACCCGCGCATGCTGGAGGCCATCGGCGCGGCCACCCGGCGCGTGCACCTGGAGGTGTACGCCTTCGAGCGCGAGGGCGTGGGCTCGCACTTCATCGCCGCGCTCACGGCCGCGGCCCACCGGGGCGTGGAGGTGAAGGTCATCGTCGACGGCTGGGGCTCCATCGGGGAGAGCCGCGCGCTGTCGGACACCCTGCGCGCGGCCGGCATCAAGGTCCGCATCCACAATCCCCTCACCTCCGTCTTCCTCGGCCGCTTCTGGCGCAACCACCGGAAGATCCTCCTGGTGGACGACACGGTGGCCTTCCTCGGGGGCATCAACATCGGGGACCACTACGCCACCCAGGAGGGGCGGCCCGGGTGGGCGGACCTGGCGCTGGAGCTGCGAGGGAACATCTGCGCGCAACTGGGCGAGAAGCTCAACGCCGGAGCCTCCACCCTTTCGGCGGACCCGGTGCGAATCCTCCTGTCCGGCTTCGGAGGAGGACGGCGCCTGCGGGCGCGCTACCTGGCGGCCCTCAAGGACGCACGCGAGAAGGTGGTGCTGGCCCACGCGTACTTCCTGCCGGACATGGGCTTCATGCGCGCCCTCAAGCGCGCGGCGCGGCGCGGGGTGGAGGTGCACCTGCTGCTGGCCGGCCGCAGTGACGTGCCCTTCGCCCGCGCGGCCACCATGCGCCTGTACCGCACCCTGCTGCTGGCGGGCGTGCGCATCCACGAGTGGACGGCCACCACCCTGCACGCCAAGGCGGCGGTGGTGGATGGGGAGCGCCTGCTGGTGGGCAGCTTCAACCTGGATCCGCTCTCGCTGGTGAACCTGGAGACGCTGGTGGAGGTGGAGGACGCGGGCGTGGCCGCCCAGGCCACCCGCTGGATGGAGCGGCATGTGAGCGGTGCGCGGCAGGTGACGCTGGGGGACTGCGCGCGCTCGGGCCTTCAGCGGTGGCTGCTGGACGTGGTGGGGCTCGCGGTGGCGCGCCTCTCCGAGCGCATCGCCACCTTCATGGGCTACCGGAGGATGCGCCGCCGGGGATGACCCGGGACACCGCGTCCAGGAGCTGCTCGAGCCGGAAGGGCTTCTTCACAGACTCACCCATTCGGCATCCCCGCCACCTCCAGGGGCAGACACAGCGTGAAGCAGGAACCTCCGCCGTCCCGCCCCGCCAACTCCACCGTACCCCCATGGGCACGGGCAATCTCCCGGACGATGTACAGGCCGAGCCCCAGACTCTCCGTCCGGTGGCCCGACGCGGCCCGCTCGAACGGGTGGAAGATGCGCTCCCGGTCGCCCTCGGGCACGCCGATGCCCCGGTCCTCCACCCGCAGGAACACCTGTCTGTCTTTCTGCTCGAGCCGGATCGAGATGAGCCCGCCCGCGCCGTACTTGATGGCGTTGGTGATGAGGTTGCTGACCGCCTGCTCCACCCGCAGCCGGTCCCAGTGGACCTCCATCCGCGGGCAGTCCTCCATCGTCAGCTCCGAGCCCACCTGACGGGCCTGCTCGGAGAAGCGCTCGCACAGCTCCCGCATCAGGCCGCCGAGCTCGAAACGCTCGCAGACGAGCACGAAGCGGTTGTTGCGCGCCCGGCTCACGTCGAGCAGGTTCTGCACCAGCACGCCCAACCGGCGCACCTGCCGCAGGGCCGGCTCCAACCGCTCGGCGAGATGACTGCCGGAGAAGCTCGCCTCGCGGCGGGCCCCCCGCTGCAGCCGCTCGAGCACGAGCTGGAGCACGGTGATGGGGGTCTTGAGCTCGTGCGAGGCAACGGACAGGAAGGTGTCACGCGAACCGAGCGCCCGGAGCAGGTCCTCCTCCGCCCGCGACCACTGCGTCACCTCCTGGAAGGTCATCGTCACCACGCCCGGAGAGCACGAGCGGTCCAGACGGGCATGCACCACGAACGTCCGGTGTCCCTCGGGAGTCTCCCAGCGGAACGGCACGCCCTCGAGAGGCTCGCCCCGTGCGGCCCGCTCCACGGGATGCTGCCCGGGGAACAGCGGCGTTCCCTCCCGATCCAGGAGGGTGCTCTGGCCGGAAGCCTCGAGGAGGAAGGGCAGCGCCCGCGCCGCGGCGTTGGCGAACAGCACGCGTGCGGTCCCCTCCTCGACTCGCAGCGTGGGCACGGCGAGGAAGTCGAGAACACGCTCTGGCCCTGGCCGCTCCACTACACCCGTCTCCCTTTCCACCCGCGCAGAACGAACAGAGGGGCTCTGCGGCACCCTGTGTCGCATGAGGTCATCGCAGGCAGTCCCCCAAGATGGACACGCGGTCAAGGACGGCAACCGCACGGCTCGAGCCGGGTTGCCCTGGAGGACCGCCAAGCGTCGGCTGTCAGACGATTCCCCCGGGATTCCCGGCCGGAGTCGGACCAGAGGAACGAGCACGATTCACGGAAGGTGACACCCCGTCGCGAACGACTGGAAACGCCTCGCACTTCGGTTGACCTGAGGGAATCTGTTAAGCTGACCCACCTGGGAGGTCATTCGCATGAGCGAGGCCGTGGAGGGGCAGCGGGCCGGGCAGGCAGAGAGGAAGGCACCGGGGCGTCTTCCGAGGAGACGGGCCGCGCCCAGGCCCCTGGACGCACAACCCCCGCCGCTCGGGACGACGGTGGACGGGTACCGGCTGGAAGCGCGGCTGGGCGAGGGCGGCCAGGGCACGGTGTACCGGGCCCGGCGCGGGGGGCGGCTCTACGCCATCAAGTTCCTGTCCCTGGCATCGCCCGACTGGGCGTGGCGGGAATTGGAAGTGAGGCTGAGGCTGCGGCGCGTGGGGGAGCTGGCGGTGGAGGGCCACGGACTGTGCCCGCACCGGGCGCCGCGCTTCCTCTACCTCGTCACCCCGTACGTGCACGGACGCCCGCTGTACGCGTGGACGAAGGCGAAGAACCCCACAGCGAGGCAGATGGCGCGCGTGGTGCTGGAGGTGGCGCGACAGTTGGTGGAGGTGCACCGGGCCGGCGTGGTGCACCGAGACGTGAAGGGTACCAACGTGCTGGTGCGGAACGCGGACGGGCGGCCGGTGCTGGTGGACTTCGGCGTGAGCACCTACGTGGGGGCTCCGGAGATCACCCACCCCTGGGGAATGCCGGGCACGCGTCACTACCGCAGCCCCGAGGCGCTGCGCTTCCGGCGTGAGCGCGCGGGCGAACACTCCCCGGCGCGTCCCTCGGACGACCTGTGGGCGCTGGGCGTTGTCCTCTACTGGCTGCTGACGGGCGGCTACCCCTTCGACACGGAGGTGGCGGACGAGGGCGCGCTGGCGGACCTCATCCTGAAGCAGGAGCCCGAGACGCCGCACACGTGCAACCCGCGCGTGCCCCGGGCGCTGAGCGAGCTGTGCCTGCGCATGCTGGAGAAGCGCTCCGAGGCGCGCTTCCCGAATGCCCAGGCACTGGCCGAGGCGTTGGAGGCGCTGCTGGCGGAGGCGGACGGCACGTGGGACGTGGCGCTGTGCGAGGAGTGGAGCGAGGACGGCGCCACCACGCCCCAGGACGAGTGGCTCGACCTGGGGGACTGGAGGGACAAGGCGCGGCGGCTGTTGGCGTACGCGAAGCGGTACCCCCGGCGGGGCCGGCCCGTGCCTGTCGAGGAGGCATCCACGCTCCCGCGGTCCTCGGCGGACGCACCGCCCGGAGGAGACAGCGCGGAGGAAGCAACTCCCTCCCCGAGGAGGACACGGATCCGCCTGCGTCGCCTGGTCCTGTGGGGAGCCGCTGTGCTGGGCCTGGGCCTGCTCGCGGCGCTCGTGCTCAAGCCACGTCCGGAACCAGAGGCACCGGTCACTACTCCGGGAGTAGCCACCCCTTCCACAATGCCGGAGGTCACGACATCCGGCCAGGAAGTGGCGCGGCGGGAAGAGCCGCCGGAAGGTGGAAGGGGCGCGGCGCCCGAGAAGGCGACAACTCCCGCGCCCGTCGCCAGCGCGACGCCCCCGGAGGACAGCACGCGCATGAAGACTCCACAGCAGACGCCCCAGCCTCGGACGAAGGAGCAGGAGAAGAAGCAGCGGACGGCGCTCGGCGGAGCGCTCAGGGCGTGCGGCACGGCCATCACCGTGGGGCAGGTCGCCTGCGCCAGCCCCGCCGCCCAGGTACGGACCCAACCACCTCAGGTCATCGAGTGCCCACCCGATGCGGTGCAGACCATGAAGGACCTGGGTCTCAAGTTCAACGAGACGGGGCCCCTGCTCCTCCTTCCCTACGACGAGATGAGCGATACCCCCGCCTTGACCTCCGTGCGCCCGGGCCCGGCCACATTGACCTCGCCAGCGAGTGGTTGGGGAAAGCTGCCGGGGCCCACGGTGTTCTCCGGGGTGCTCTTCTTCGGGGAGACGCACGTGTATGGCCGATTCACCTCCGCCCACACTCCTGACGGGCACACGTATCCCGTCTGCATGGAGTTGTGGGAAGAACCCAAGAGGAAGGGCATGAAGAAGAAGCCCGACGGCGCACAGGACACTGCCACGGTCTTGACCGGCGAGTACCTCAAACCCGTGGAGCGCTTCCAATAGGCGCTGGCGCTCAACCGAGGCGCTTGCAGGCAGAAACAAATGCAGCGACCAACGTCAGAGGTCTCTGCTAGTCTCCACCACTCCAGAGGTTCTGCTGCTCATGTGCGCCCCATTCCTCACCACTCCCCTGCTGCTCGCGCTGCTCTCCAGCACTCCTGCCATCGCACAGCCCACCTCCGAGGAATGGGACACCGCGGGCGATCGCAATCTCGAGCTGAGAGCGGATGACGCCGGACAGGTTTCCGAAATGCGCATCGGCCCCGGCCAGGTCAGCACCCTGGAATTCAACACGCGCCTGCTGCAAGGTGGCGTGGTGGTGGAGGGGCGAGAGCACTTCCGCTCGGTCATGGTGGACGAGGCCGCTGGCGTGGTCACCCTGCTACCCTCGGACACCGTGCCACGGGACAGACCGCTGACGGTGACGGTGCAATTCGCGGATGAGGATCTCCCTCGAAGCGCGACCTTCCGGTTGGTGGTGCACCCCGCCCGGGCCGAACGTCAGGTGCGGGTGTACCGCCGTCCGCGCTCCGGCGAGTCCTACCAACAGGAGTCCCGACAGGAGCGGGAGCGGGCCGATCGGTGCGAGGCACAACTTACACAAACCCGAGCGGAGCAGCAGCACCCCGATGGCCTCACGGGCTTGATCGATATCGGATTGATGGCAGGAAACGAGGGGGTCCGCGCACAGGAGATCAGCGAGTCCATCCATCAGCGCCCCGGTGAAACCCTCCAGGTATTCAGAGCCAACAGCTACCACGCCAAAGAGCGAGTGGCAGTAGAACTGAACGTGGGGAACACGGGAACAGCGCCCTGGACAGTGGAGTGGGCGGAACTGGTGGGAAGGAATGGCAAGCGGCTGCGAATAATAAGCGTGTGGCCACTCAAGCCCATTCCTCCAGGAGAGCCGCTCCGGCTCGTGGTGGAG
Source organism: Vitiosangium sp. GDMCC 1.1324 (assembly GCF_003044305.1). Taxonomy (GTDB): domain Bacteria; phylum Myxococcota; class Myxococcia; order Myxococcales; family Myxococcaceae; genus Archangium. Next base: position 801,173 of record NZ_PZOX01000003.1, read on the forward strand.
GCAGAAGCCACGGAGGAGCAGGCCCGAGACACCTTCATCCTCAAGCTGTGGGAGGCGAACGGACCGAGAACCATCACCCTGCGCGGCGTGACGTTCCCGTGAGAGGCCTGGAAGGTGGATCAGCTCACCGCGCCTACGGGTTTGGACAACCAGCCCGCACAGCACCTATGGAGTGTAGACCCGGTGAATCTCCTTACGTGCTGGAGGGGAAGGCGGTGGATTCCTTCACCAGGCCCGCTTGGTGGAGCAACGTGCGCGCGCTATCGGCCAGCGCAATGTGCGCGGGCTCATGTCCGTTGAAGCGCTCCGATGTGAGGATGATGAGCGTTCCCTTGTCCTCCACCGGTGCGGTGCGCACAGGCTCCGGAAAGGCTGGCACCTCCCCCCAGCGATGCGAGAAGTACATCAACCATCCTGTGCGAGGGGGCCCCACAGGCTCATCGCGTAGTTCCTGATAGGCATCCGAGAAAACTCCGCCCCAGTCCGGCTCCCAGGCGAGCACCATCGCGCGCAGTACCTCGGCCAACACGGGAACGGTGAGCACACGCTCCGTACCTGGCTCCTCCTTGGGAAGATAGAGCAAGCAACTGTTCAGGGCGCCCACGGCGTCATAACCACACTTGAACCTGACCGCGCCGCCGCGAGCGTGCTCCGGATGCCCCGTCCAAGCTCCGAAAATGAACCCAACCTTTCCAAGTTGATAGCTCCGCTTCTTGAAAAAGCGTACGAACGTCTCAGCGGTGGGCTCAAACTGGAGTTGGAGGGCTTTCTTTCGCGAGTCCGCTTTTTCAAACCAACGGGTATAGAGGGGGTCGCACCGCGAGAGGAGGTGGAAGAAGGTCTCCGCGCGACGGGCACACTCCTCCGCAGACTCCACCCGGCATCCCCAGTAAACGGCAGTGTAGTAATTATCTAGCATCCGTAACGGTCCTTACGGAACCGCTGGGGACCAAGCTGACAGAACACCTCATGTGCTCGCAGAAGCACTGGAATCCCTCAGCAATCCCGCCTGGTCGAGCAATGCGCGCACCTGATCAGCGAGGGAAACATGCTGAGGATTGCTGACAGTGAATCGCTCGGGGGTGAGAACGATGAGGGTGCCCTTGTCCTCTATCGGCTCGACGCGTACAGGCGCGGGTAGGGGCGGCACTTCTCCCCGGTGCCGCGCGAAGTACATGAGCCAGCCTACATGGGGGACACCCACGGGTTGGTTTCGCAGCTCCTGGTAACCACGAGAAATGATTCCGCCATCGTATGGTTCCCAGGCCAAAACCAAGGCGCGCATCACTTCCGCCAGCACTGACACGGTGAGTACACGCCCTGCTTCTGGCTCCACCTTGGGTAGATAGAGACGACAAGAATTGGGTGGGGGAACCACAGCAGAGCCGCAGCTGAGCATCACCATACCGCCACGACCATTCTCTTCGTGCCCTGTCCAGGCACTGAAGCTGACTCCGAATGCGCCCTCGCTGTACTTCTTGCTTTTAAAGAAGCGCAGGAACGTTTCATAGGTAGGCTCGAACTGGAGCTGGAGCGCTTTCTTGAGTGAACCCGCCTGCTCGAACCAGCGCGCGTAGATAGGGTCGCAGTGAGAGAGGAGGCGGAAGAAGGTCTCTGCGCGCCGTGCGCACTCCTCGGCCGACTCCTTGCGGCCCGGCCAATAAGCACCTGCGTAGAAGGTCTCTTTCATGGGCGTTCCGCAGAGCTACGGCGGCGTGTAGACCACGTCAATCCCCTTGATCCCCGCTTCTTCGAAAAGCATCTTGAGGATGGAAACCATTCTAGGCTCTGCCACATGCCAGCGAATGGGAACGCCGTTGGCCACCCTACTCTGCCGCGCGGCCTGCCTGACGAGCCTATCAGCGCCTTTGAAGTACTGTTTGGGCTCAAGGTCCGCATCAAAGTGCTTATCGTAGCCCAGGCCCTTGGTCTCCTGCAGAATGCCGGTTACCGCGTCGCGGCCGTCGAAGTCCGCCATCTCGCCATTGTGGAAGACGCGGTACACCCAGCCCCTGGGCGCCTTCGTCACCTTGTGCTGGAAGGCTCGCGAGCGATCGGACATGTTCTCATTCTTGGGCACCCACTGGCCCGGCCCGCCCACCGTTGGCGTCCAGGGGCCACCTCCGCCCGCCACCGCCACGCCCACCGCCGTCATGTGCAGCACGTACGTAGCGCTGAGCGCTTCTCCCGCCACGGCGACGGCGCGTCCGGGTATCGCCACCAGCCTCAGCGCCAGCTCGCCCTCGCGCGTCAGTGACAACAGGGGCACGGAGAGATGGCTCAGCTTCTCTCCCCATGAGGCCGCCGTGGCCGCTCCCTCGCCCGCGGTGCCTATCGTCAACAGCACGTGCGTGGTGAGCCGTGAAATGAGGCGGACCCGCTCGCCGCGAGGCTTGTGGCGGAAGGCCTCCCAGTACTCGGGGGCATTCCGGGCCAGCTCTCCCACCGCGCCCGGCAACCGGGTGAGGCCCTCCAGCGTTTCCATCGGGTGAATGAAGGTATTGACGAGCCCCTGTACCGAATCCACCAGCGCCAGCCCCGCCCCCTCCAGCGCGGGCAGCAACACCCCGTTATCCGGCACATAGGGGCCGAGCGGCTGTGCCCCTCGCGGCACTTCCAGTTCCGTGTCCACCGGCCACAGCTGTCCGCCTTCGACGGCGTAGAAGGGGCCCACCTCGTAGCGCCCCGCGCGCAGCGTGCCGTCCCCGGCCAGCCGCACCTCGCCCGCCTTCTGCACCGCCTCGCCCGTCACCGGCCGCACCAGGTAGCCGTCCGGCCTCAGCACCCTCAGCCGGTGGAAGCGGTCCATGCGCGCGTGCAGCTCCTCGCGCGACACGGGCTCCGCGCCCGTGGCCGCCTCCAGCAACAGGTGCACCGCCATGCGCCGCTGAGCGAAGTCGCCCAGCGTCACCTCCGCGTTCAGCAGGTGCGGCAACAGCCGCAGGGCCTGCTCGGGAGACAGCGTGCGCCCATCCACCGGCAGCGCGTCGGCGGGCACTCCCGCGTGCACGAGGAAGCCCTGGAAGTAGTCCAGGCTCATGGGCACCGTGTACGGGCGCCCGTCTCCCACCCCATCCGGCCAACCCACAGGGCCCTCGGCCCTGTCGTCCAGCGGGTCATCACCTCCGGCCGCTACCGGGTGACGCGTCCGCGAGCCGGATGGGAGTGGGGGCTCTCCCTGCACGACCGCAGCGGCGCCCTCCTCTTCGTCGACGTCGTCCTCCGGGTCATCGTCCTCTTCGTCCGGACTCGCATCGTCCATCACAGAGAGCCGGACGGAGTCCGCCGTGAACCGCTGCCGCTCCTCGCTCCGGAAGAACGATGGAGTCAGGGAGGGGTGGCGCAAGCCCGGCAGCAGGCCACCCCGCGGCGAGCCGGTGGCACACCCCGCCAGCACCACTGCGGCCAGCAACGCAAGAAGAGATCCACCACCGCACGCACGAACACCGGGAGACCGCAGGGGCATGACCGCCTCCTCGGAATGGGCTTCGCGCAGTCTACCTCCTGGCCGGCCTCAGCCCGCGCGGCGTGTCAGCATCTCCGCACTCTCGAGCCGCTCGCGAACGCGCTCGGCCAGGGAGACATGCGCCGGATTCCTCACGGAGAAGCGTTCCGGAGTGAGGATGATGAGCGTGCCCTTGTCCTCCATCGGCTCGACACGCACGGGCTTGGGCAGGGGTGGCACCCGTCCCCGGTGGTTCGCGATGTAGGTGAGCCAACCGATGCAGCCCTCTCCTGTCTCCAGCGCCTTCTTCGACGCCACATCCTTCTCCGAAATCACCGCGCATGAGTCCGGCTCCCACGCGAGCACCATGGCGCGCACCACCTCCGTCAGCACGGAGACCGTGAGCACGCGCGTCGCGGCCGGTTCCTCGCGGGGCAGGTAGAGCAGACACCCGTTGAGGTAGAAAGGCAGGCCGGAGCCGCAGGTGAAGTTCAGCAGGCCACCACGTCCCCGCTGCTCCTGCCCCGTCCAGGCATCGAAGATGAACCCGTCCTTCCCGAGCCGGTACTTCTTCCTGCCGAAGAAGCGGAGGAAGGTGTCGTAGGTGGGCTCGAACGGGAGTTGGAGCGCGTTCCTCCGCGAGTACACGTACTCGAACCAGCGGGCATAGGCCGGGTCGCATTGGCCCAGGCGCTGGAAGAACACCTCCGCGCGCCGGGCGCACGCCTCCGCGGTCTCCTCACGACATGTCCAATGGGCTCCCGCCTGGAAAAGTTCCATCGGGCATGACATACGCCATGGGTAACCGGAGCACCAATTCCTTCGTCGCTGGAGGCGAAGGAAAGCGCCCGGATTCACGAACGGGGGGCCCGCTCAGGTCGCGGACTGCGGCACGGGGCGCAAGAGCGGCTCCTCCCGCCGCTCGGGGGCGGTGGCATGACGCAGGGCCTCGAGCGACTTGATGTCCTGGTGGTTGTTGCGCCGGGCCATCTCCATCAGCACCGCCTGGCTGCGCACCGCCGTCCCATCCTTGCTCACGGGAACATACGAGCCATCCACCTGCAGCCGCCGCGCCTTCACGTTGTCCTTCAGCGCCACCCCCAGCACCTCGTCCAGCAGTCGCTGGCGGATGGCCGGGTCCTCCACGGGGAACATGACCTCGACACGGCGCAGGAAGTTGCGCGGCATCCAGTCCGCGCTGCTCATCCACACCTCCGGGTGGCTTCCTGCCCCGAAGGCGAACACCCGGCTGTGCTCCAGGAAGCGGTCCACCACGCTCGCCACGCGGATGCGCTCGCTCACTCCCGGCACTCCCGGCCGCAGGCAGCAGATGCCTCGCACCAGCAGATCGATCTCCACCCCCGCCTGGCTCGCCACGTAGAGGGCGCGGATGACCGAGGCGTCCACCAGCGAGTTCATCTTCGCCACGATGCGCGCGGGCTCGCCGCGCCGGGCCTTCTCCGCCTCGCGCTGGATGAGCGTGAGCACCTTCTCCTGCAGGCCCATGGGCGCTACGGCCAGCCGCTTCCACTGGGGGGCCACCGCGTAGCCCGTGAGCATGTTGAAGAGGGCGCTGACGTCGTCGGCGATCTCCGCGCGAGAGGTGAAGAGGGACAGGTCCGTGTACACGCGCGCGGTGGTGGGGTTGTAGTTGCCCGTGCCCAGGTGCACGTAGCGGCGGATGCCATTGCCCTCGCGGCGCACCACCAGCGCCACCTTGGCGTGCGTCTTCAGGCCGATGAGGCCGTAGACGACGTGCACGCCGCTCTCCTCCATCTTCCGCGCCCAGGCGATGTTGTTGGCCTCGTCCAGGCGAGCCTTGATCTCCACCAGCACCGCCACCTGCTTGCCGTTCTCCACCGCTCGCGACAGCGCCCGGGCGATGGGGCTGTCACCGCTGGTGCGGTAGAGCGTCTGCTTGATGGCGAGCACGTCCGGGTCCTCGGCGGCCTCCTCCAGGAAGCGCACCACGGGATCGAAGGACTCGTAGGGGTGGTGCAGGAGGATGTCGCGCTCGGCGACGACGTCCAGGATGGACTCCACGTCGCGCAGCGCTCCGGGCACCGTGGGAACGAAGGGCTCCACGCGCAATTCGGGCCGCGGATCCAGGTCCGTGAGCCCCATCAAGTCCGAGGGCTGCAACGGCGCCTGCTGCCGGTACACGTCCATGGGCCCCAGCTTCAGGGCCGCGACGAGCTGGGCTTCAATCTGCGGGTTGGCCACGGCATCCAGCTCCAGGCGCACCGCGGCGCCCCGGTCCCGCCGGCGCAGCTCCTCCTGGACGGTGGAGAGCAGGTCCTCGCTCTCCTCCTCGTCGATGTTGATGTCCCAGTTGCGCGTCACGCGGAAGGTGGCGGTGTGCTCCACCACGTAGCCGGGGAAGAGGTCGCCCGCGCACAAGCCGATGAGCTCGCCCATCAGCAGGAAGGCCAGCCCCTTGTCCGCCGGGATGGGGACCAGCCGGCGCAGGACGCTGGGCACCTGCACCACGGCCAGCGAGGTGCTGCGCACGTTGCGCCGGCGCTTGGGCCCCTCGCGCCGCAGCAGCACCGCCACGTTGAGGGACTTGTTGCGCAGGTGCGGGAAGGGGTGTCCGGGGTCCACCGCCAGCGGCGTGAGCGCCGGGAAGACGGAGGTGGAGAAGAGGGTCCGCGCGGCCGCCTTCTGCTCGGCCGTCAGCTTGTCGCGCGTGAGGACGGAGACGCCCGCGGCCACCAGTCCGGGCTGGAGCTCCTCCACCCAGAGGCGGGAGGCCGCGTCCACCAGCTTGTGGACGCGCTCGCTGATGGCGCTCAGCTGCTCGGCGGGCAGCATGCCGTCCGCCGCCGTCTCCGCCACCCCGCTGGCCAGCTGCTGCTTCAGGCCCGCCACGCGGACCATGAAGAACTCGTCCAGGTTGGAGGAAGCGATGGCGAAGAACTTCAAACGCTCGTAGAGAGGGAGCTCACGATTGCGGGCGTCATCGAGCACCCGCTCGTTGAAGGCGAGCCAGGACAGCTCGCGGTTGATGAAGAGCTGCGGGTCGTTGAATTCCACGCGCGGAGACTCTTGCAGGAGGTCGGCCACGTCACGTCACGGAGCTGTCACGAAAGCCTTCTAATAATAGGGAATGGCTGCTCCCGCAGCGGGCCACCTCCTTCGAGCCGCAACATTTTCAACTTCTGAATCCATGCCCACTACGACCCTACAGCCCGTGCTCGCCGCCATCGACGTGGGAACCAACGCCGTGCGCCTGGAGCTGGCCCGGACGGACCCGGATGGTTCGCTGGAGACACTCCACCAGGAGAGGGACCCCATCCGCCCGGGAGAGGGAGTCTTCGCCAGCGGGGTGATGCCCAAGGAGACGGCGGATCGGCTCCTCTCCACGCTGAGGCGCTACGCGGCGCTGTGCCGGCGGCACAAGGCCCGGGTGCGGGCGGTGGCTACCAGCGCGATGCGGGACGCGAGGAACCGCGAGGAGATCGTCCAGCGGGTGCGCGACGAGGCGGGGCTGAACCTGGAGGTGGTGAGCGGCAAGGAGGAGGCGCGCCTCATCTGCCTGGGCGTGCTGCACCGCAAGCCGCCGCACACGCGCTCGCTGCTGGTGGACATCGGCGGAGGCTCGACGGAGGTGGCCATCGCCACGGGGGAGCGGCCGGACGAGCTGTGGAGCCTGCCGCTGGGCTCGGTGCGGCTGACGGAGATGTTCGACGCCGGCGGGAAGGTGACGCCCAAGCAGTTGCGGCTGATGCGCAGCTACGTGGAGGAGCAGATGCGCAAGGCCATCCCCGAGCGCCTGGCGAACCTGCCCCGGGTGGCGCTGGGCTCCTCCGGCACCATCAACGCGGTGGTGGGCTACGCGGCCAGCGAGGGCACCGCTCACGTGTCCCTTCGCCAGCTCACGGGCGCGGTGGAGACGCTGGCGGAGCTGACGCCGGAGCGGCGGCGCAAGCGCTTCGACCCGAGGCGCGCGGACATCATCGTGGCGGGTGCCACCATCCTCGAGCGGGTGGCGCGGCACCTGGGCGTGGAGAGCGTCACCGCGGTGAACCGGGGCCTGCGGGATGGCCTGCTGGTGGACCTGCTGTACCGGCAGGACGAGACGCGCGAGGACCACACGCTGGCGGACGCGGCGCTGGCCATGGGGCGGCGGCTCTTCTTCGACGAGAAGCACGCGCGCCAGGTGGCGTCGCTGGCCCTCACCCTCTTCGACGAGCTGGCCGCGCTGCACAACCTGCCGCTCTCGTGCCGGCCGTATCTGGAGGCCGCCGCGCTGCTGCACGACGTGGGCAACGCCGTGAGCTACGAGCGCCACCACAAGCACACGTACTACCTCATCCACAACGGCGACATCCCCGGCCTGGCGGACCGGGAGCGGGAGCTCGTGGCGCGGGTGGCGCGCTACCACCGGCGCAGCCCGCCGGAGCTGAACCACTCGGGGATGGAGGGGCTGAGCGCCCCCGAGGCGCGCCTGGTGCGCAAGCTGGCCACGCTGCTGCGGGTGGCGGACTCGCTGGACCGCAGCCACCATCAGCCCGTGAAGGAGCTGCGCGCCGTCAACGGCCGCGACGCGGTGTCGCTGCACTTCAAGGCACGCCAGCCGGTGGACCTGGAGCTGTGGAACGTGGAGCGCGAGACGGCACTCTTCCGCCGCGTCTTCAACAAGCGGCTCACCGTGCACATCAGCCGCTAGCCCTCCCGCCCGCCCTCCACGAGGGGGAGCGCCTCCGTCTGGCACCGGACGGAGCGCATGCCCACCCCTAGCGGAGAGATTCCGATGCCGGCGCGCTCAGCGCCTGGCGCCCCGCGGGGGGAAGGAGCGGCAATGAAGGCAGTCGTCTTTCATGGTGTGGGGGACATCCGGCTCGAGGACGTGCCAGAGCCGGTCATCCAGCAGGACACGGACGCCATCGTCAAGCTGACGGCCAGCGCCATCTGCGGGACGGACCTGCACTTCGTGCGCGGCACTGTGCCGGGGATGAAGCCGGGCACCATCCTCGGTCACGAGGGCGTGGGTGTGGTGGAGGCCATCGGCAAGGACGTGCGCAACCTGCGCGTGGGAGACCGGGTGGTGATTCCGTCCACCATCGCGTGCGGCACGTGCGCGTACTGCCGCACGGGCTACTTCTCGCAGTGCGATGTGGCCAATCCTCATGGCAAGCGCGCGGGGACGGCCTTCTTCGGCGGCCCGGAGCCGAGCGGGTCCTTCCATGGGTTGCAGGCGGAGAAGGCACGCATCCCCTTCGCCAACGTGGGGCTGGTGAAGCTCCCGGACGAGGTGACGGACGAGCAGGCCATCCTGCTGTCGGACATCTTCCCCACCGCCTGGTACGGCGCGGACATCGCGGAGATCACCCCCGGGGACACGGTGGCGGTGTTCGGCTGCGGGCCGGTGGGACTGTTCGCCATCCTGAGCGCGAACCTGATGGGCGCGGGGCGCATCTTCGCCATCGACTGCCACGCGGACCGGCTGGACGCGGCGAGGGAGCAGGGCGCGGAGGTCATCAACTTCGAGGAGGAGGATCCGGTGGAGGCCCTCCTCCGGCTGACGGGTGGCATCGGCGTGGACCGGGCCATCGATGCGGTGGGCGTGGACTCGATGCACGCGCACCATGGGCCGGCGGCGATGACGGCACGCAAGGAGAAGGCCGAGTTCAAGCGCGAGCTGAAGGAAGTGGCGCCGCAGACGAATCCGAATGGGGAGAACTGGGTGCCCGGTGACGCGCCGGCGCAGGCGGTGATGTGGGCGGTGGACGCGCTGGCCAAGGCGGGCTCGCTGTCCATCATCGGCGTGTATCCACAGCAGATGCGCACGTTCCCCATCGGCCAGGCGATGAACAAGAACCTGACGCTGAACATGGGCAACTGCCCCCACCGCAAGTACATCCCCCACCTGCTGGAGCTGGTGCGCACGGGCGCGGTGGAGCCGACCGAGGTCCTCTCGCACGTGCAGCCCCTGTCGAGCGCCCTCGAGGCCTACCGCGCCTTCGACGCGCGCAAGCCGGGGTGGATCAAGGTGGAGCTCGAGCCGCCGATGCTGACGTGACAGGCCCTCGCGGCACAGGCTCCCCCTGGTTCATGGTTCCAGGATGAGGCACGAGTCACCGAACTCGTGCCCCAGGTAGCCCCGGGACTCCGCGAGCACGCAGGCGGCGCGCAGCAGCTCCTGGGGTGCGAAGGCCTGGAGCAGGGTGAAGTGGCTGGTGCCGGGCTCGTGCATCCCGGAGAGCAACCCGTCCACCACGCGAGGGATGAAGCCCGGGCCGAGGAGCAGGTCCGTCACGCCCTCCCCGGGCTCCAGCCGGCCTCCCGTCTGCGCCGCGCGCCCCTCCAACGCTCGCACCACGGTGGTGCCCACGGCCACCACGCGCCCGCCCGAGGAACGTGTGGCGTGGATGGCCTCCACGGTGGAAGCGGGCACGTCGAAGCGCTCGGGGCGAGGGAGCGCGGCATCCAACACCTCATCCCCGGTGGAGGACAGTCCCGCCGCGTGCGTGAGCGTGGCCAGCCGGATGCCCCGGTGCTTCAACTCCAGCAGCAGCGCCCAGGTGAGCGGCAACCCCGCCGAGGGCGTCTCCACGGCCCATGGTCGCGCGGCATAGGCCGTCTGGATGTGCCAGAGCGAGAGCGGACGCTCCACGTGGGCGTACTGCACCGGCCGTCCGGCGCGGTAGAGCGCGGTCCACAGTGCGGCGCCCTGGAGAGCGAACTCCACGCGCAGCAGGCGCGCAGAGGGAGGGAGCACGGCCACCACCCGGGCGCCCAGACCTCCGAGGACGAACTGCTCGCCCGGGGAGACGGCCGGAGGCGGTGGGCGGTCCTCGGTGCGGGTGCGCCAGTCTCCCGCGCCGAAGAGGACGGCGGTCCACGTGCCCTCCGCCTCTCGGGACACGAGCCGCAGCTCGATGGGAGCGCCCGCCTCCGTGTGGCCATGCAGCGCTGCGGGGAGCGTCGCGGCATCATTGAGGACGAGCAGATCTCCCGGGCGCAGCATCCGGGGAAGCTCGGTCATGCGGGCATCGTCGAGACGCCCGGAGCGGGGCGCCACATGGAGGAGGCGTCCGGAGTCTGGCTGCTCCCGAGGCCAACGGGCGGCGTTCATGCGGCCTCCGGACGTCCCACCTCCACGCGAGCGGCCTCCAGACGGGCGCCGGACGGGTGGGAGTGAGCGGACTGCACGAGGTGGACGATGCGCGCGGCCACGTCCGCCGGACGCGCGAGGGTGGAGGGGTCGGCATCGGGAATGGCATCGCGGTGCATGAGGGTGTCCATCTCGCCGGGGTCGACGTTCAGGAAGCGGACGCCCGTGCCCTCGAGCTCGGCGGCCCAGATGCGCCCGAGGTGCTCCAGAGCGGCCTTGGACACCCCATAGGCTCCCCAGCGCGGATAGGCGGCGACGGCGGCATCCGAGGTGACGTGCACCACCACACCCTCGCCGCGCAGCACCATGGCTCCGGCGATGGCCCTGGTGAGCCGGAAGGGCCCCACGAGGTTCACCTCCAGCACCTGCCCCAAGTCCTCGCAGGCGGTGTCCAACAGCAACGGCAACGGGGTGGGTCCGAGCGTGCTCGCGTTGTGGACGAGCACGTCGATGGGACCCACCAGGGCGGCGGCGGCCCCCACCAGCGGATGGATGGACTCCTTGTCACCCACGTCGGCGGCGAGTGCATGGGCCTCGTAACCCCGAGCGCGCAGCCGGGAGGCCACGGCCTCCATCTCCCCAACATTCCGCGAGACGCCCACCACCCGGGCGCCCTTCCTGGCGAAGGTCTCCATCAATGCCTCGCCGAGCCCCCGGCTCGCCCCAGTGACCAGCACGGCCTTTCCTTCGAGCTTCATCATGTCTTCTCCTTGCATCAGGAGTACGCACGAGACGCCCATCCGTTGGATGTCGTGCCAAGGGATTGGCAGAATGCCATCGCATGAGCGACGAGGAGCTGGCGGGCTGGCTGGCGCGCAACATCAAGGCGCTGCGCGAGGCACGAGGAGCGACCCAGGCGCAGCTCGCGAAGCTGGCGGGCGTGCCTCGGGCGACGTGGGCGAACCTGGAGTCGGGGTCGAGCAACCCGACGCTGGCCGTGCTGCACCGGGTGGCGTCAGCGCTTCAGGTGTCCCTGGAGGAGCTGGTGGCGAAGCCCCGGGCCAGCGCCCGGCACTACCCTCGGGACAGCCTGCCCGTGCGGATGCGGGGGCCGGGCTTCGTGCGCAAGCTGTTGCCGGACCCGCTTCCGGGAATGGAGTTCGACCGGATGGAGCTGCCACCGGGAGCCCGGCTGACGGGCGTGCCCCATACGCCGGGCACGCGCGAGTACCTGGTGTGTGAAGCGGGAAGGATGGCGCTGGTGGCCAGCGGCGAGCGCTTCGTGCTGGAGACGGGGGACGTGGTGGTGTTCCGGGGGGACCAGAAGCACTCGTACGAGAACGCGGGGCCGAAGGTCGCGGTGGGCTACTCGGTGGTGCTGCTGGCTCAGCCGGCGTTCCGCCCGTAGAACCAGGCGGTGAGCGCGAGCCGGGGGGCATGAGCGGGCAGCACCTCGTGCTCGAGCCGCTCGCTGAGGAACACCACGAGCCTGTCCAGCGTGGGCTCCACCTCCACGGGTCCCCCCTCGGGGTAGAGGCGCAGCAGGCCCCCGTGGGCCGGCACCCAGTCCGGGTTGAGGTAGTAGAGAGCGGTGACGCGCCGGTTGGACTGACCGGGGAAGGCATCGAAGTGGCGCGCGTACCGCGCTCCGTTCCCCGGGTACCAGGCGAGCTGGAGATCGAAGCGCCCGAGCCCCAGGTACGCCTCGGCCGACAGCGTCTCGCCGAGCGCGGTATAGGCGTCGCGCAGCCGGCTGATCGCCGAGCCCTGCTCCTCCGGCTTCACCCAGGTGATGAAGTCGCCGCGGGTGTCCCGGTCCAGCGCATGGTCCGCACCCCGGCGGATGCCCGCGGGCCGCAACAACCCGGCCTCGACACGAGCCTTCGCCTCGGCGTGGACGGCCCGAGCCTCCGCCTCCCCGAGGAAGGACGCGCGGGTGAACCAACCCCGCTCACCGAGTGATTGGATTTCTTCATCCCGAAGCGACAGCGGACCCATGGCGCGGCGAACCCTACTCCACCTTGGCTAGAATGGTGGCCCATGGTGCGCCTCCTCTTGCGGGTGTTGCTCGTCGCCGTCGCCCTGGCCGCTGGGGCCGTGGGCACCTTCCTGTGGCTCCGTCCCAAGCCCCCTGCCCTGCCAGACACGCCAGCGCTCGTCACCCGCGTGCGCGAGGTGGCCCGCCTGGAGACGCTGGAGGTGTCCCTCTACAAGAAGGTGGAGTTCTCCCCGGAGCCCAAGGCCACGGACTCGCTCTGGAAGGATGTCATCAACTGGGCGTCCTACTCCCTCCACACACCGCGCGGCCGGGCCATCGTCTTCGCGGACGTGCGCCTCGGCTACGACTTCGGCCGGCTCGATGGCTCCTCGATGCGCGTGCAGGGAACGCGCGTGGACGTGGCCCTCCCGCCGCTGGAGGTGAAGGTGGAGCTCAAGCCGGGCGAGACGGAGATCATCGGCTCCAACCTGGACAGCGAGCAGACGACGCTCCTGCTGGAGAAGGCCCGCGAGGCCTTCGAGCGCGAGGTGAAGGGCGATGCCCGGCTGAAGGAGCGGGCGAGGCGCTCGGCGGAGAACACGCTGCGCGTGCTGTTCCTCTCCGCGGGGTTCCGCGAGGTGAATGTGGTGGACGTGCTCCCGCCTCCGGCCACCACGGGGTGAGCGGGGCCTCGGGTCAGAGGCGCTCGAGCCCCTCGCCCGAGAGGCGGAAGAGTCCGGCAATCCCATCCGGGGCCGTGCCCAACCGGGACAGCGACTCACACGAGGGCGCGTCCGACTCGCGGCACACCAGTGCGAACTCGCGCCGGCCCAGGTGGATGCGCAACGGGCCCGTCCCCGTGTGCAGCACGAGCCGCCGCTGCTGCTCCGCCGTGAGGACCCGTGCCGCGTCATACCCATCGCCCCCGGCCACCGCCCACAGACCACTGAGCGTCTCCGCGAGCACCACCTGCCCCTCGTCCAGCACCACCGGCCTCACGGGAGCGGGCTGCGCCTCCAGGTTGCGCCAGGCCCTCGCGTCCACCGCCTCCACGGAGAGCCCGGCGGGAGCGAGCGACGCCTCGGGCAGGTAGTGCACGAACTCCGGATCCTCCAGCACATAGAAGACCTCGAGCCCCGCGGGTCCCGGCCGGTGGAGCGCCCCCACCGCCTGGGCCGAGAAGCCCGCGGGCCGCAGCACCGGACGCACCCGTGTCTCCAGGGAGCGCGCCTCCCCGTCGAGCACGGACAGCCCGCCGAGCTGTGCCACCAGCCCCGCCACGTACGCGGACAGCTCCTCCGCGCCGTCGCGGTAGGCAGCGTAGAGCGAGGCCACGTCCACGCGCCCCACCTCGCCCGAGGCCAGCTTCACCAGCAGATCCTTCCCCTGCCGCCGGCACGCCACTCCGGCCCGGTGCAGCGCGGCCAGCAGCGTGGCGGAGAACTCCGAGCGCAGCGCCTGGACCCGAGGGGCGGGCGGAGGCGGCACGTCCGCGGACTCCAGCTCCGCCTGGACCAGCTGCGCCTCCGAGTCGAATGGATCCTTCTCCAGCACCTCCGCCACGTAGGCCCGCGCCCGGCCGTGCTCGCCGCGCCGCAGGGCCAGCACCGCGAGCACCTTGAGGGCCTCGGGGTCTCCCGGGTTGAGGACGAGCGCCTCGCGCAGCACGGCCTCCGCGTCGCCCGGGCGCTCCAGTCCGAGCAGCGCCCGCGCCAGCCCCAGCCGCACCTGCACGTCCTGGGGAAAGTCGCGGCGCAGGGACTCGAGCAGGTGCAGGGCGTCGCGCTCCGCGCCCGCGTTCACCAGCGCATGTGCCACGGCGAGCCGCAGCGTAGGCCCCGGCGTGTCCCGTGCGGCGGAGCGGAGCGTGTCCAGCTCCGTGTCACGCAGGGGCTCACCGGCCTCCACCTTGCGGCGGATGTGCTCCAGGGAGGTGGGATTCACGGGCGGAAGTCTAGCCGCCCAGAGCCTCCGCGGCTCACTGCCAGGAGATGTCGTACTCGCTGTCGAGCACGTCCATCTGATGGCCAACAACCTTCACCTTGCTGGCGTTCATCCGCTCGAGCATGGCCACCAGCATGCCCTCGTGGAACGAGACGGGCAGGAAGTCGCGCTTCATGGTGAAGCGGCAGCACTGGGGCCCCGTCCATTTCACCTGCCGCTCCCCCGTCAACGACATGCGGTACGTCAGGGCCAGGTTGTTCACCAGCCGCTTCGTCTCGCCGCGCACCAGCACCTGCACCGTCCTACCGGCCTCGGACTCCAGGAAGTCCATGGCCACGCAGTGCCCCATCAACCACAGCGCCTGGTCGACATCCCCATGGCGCGCCGCCAGGGCCGGCATGGCGGCGGACAGCATCTGCAGCTGCAGCCGGATGGGGTAGCTGAAGAAGTCGAAGAAGCGCGACTGCCCGCTCGCCGAGGTGCAGCGCGTCACCAGCGACTCGTCCCCGAGCTCCCGGATGGCCTTCAGCGCTCCCTGGACGAAGAACCCGCGTGCCACGTCCTCCGCGCTCGTCAGCGCCATGCGCTGCCCCCAGAACTGTCCGCCATCCCGGGGTGTCACACTCCACGCAATCGCCGCGATGCTCATTCCCCTGACCCCCTTGTCTCACTGCCAGCAGAAATCGCACTCGCTATCCAGCCCGCCCGTCTGCCGCCCGCTCACCGTCACCTCGCGTGCGCCCCACAGCTCCAACGACGTCTTCACCACTCCCTCATGGAAGGGGTGGGGCATGAAGTCACGCTTCAAGGTGAAGTGACCGCTTCGCGGCCCCGTCCACCGCACCTCGTACTCGCCGAAGTTCACCGCCATGCGGTAGGCCATGGGCAGCGTGTAGCCCAGCTGCCTGGGACTGCGCGGTGTCAACGACATCATCACCCGGCCCGCCCCCACCCGGAGGAAACGGTTGGCTACCAAACATCCCATCCGCCTCAGCGCCTCCTCCTCCCCTCCGTACTCCTCCGCCAGCACCGGCAACGCCGTAGAGACCATCTGACAGTGCATCCGGACCGGATAGCTGAAAAAGTCCAGGAAGCGTGCCTCTCCACTCTCCTCCACACAGCGCTCCGCCAGCGAGTCGGCCCCCACGGCCCGCAGCACATCCAACGTGCCGTTGAAGAGCATCCCGCGGATGGTGTCGCTCGCCGTCGCCAGGCCCATGCGGCGCTCCAATTCCTGTTCCCAGGTGTCTGCCTTTACCCACCTGGTTCGTGCACTACCCGTCACGGCCATGTGCGCCCCCTTGGCAGGAATCAACCCGGCTGGGCAAAGGCTATCTTAATTGTTCTAGAACAGCCTGTCAGCAGGACGAGGCCCCGGCACTCAGATTTTCCGAGAGGAGGCGAGGCGCGTCTCCCAGCGCCATCCGCCCGCGTTGTGGGATTGCACCAACAACGAACCCGCTCAGCATGTCTGTAAATAGTTTCGGCGTTGCAAAGCTATTCACGATTCCCGTGGGATGGGATTCGAACAGCCCGGCCGGAGCGCAACGCATGAAGTCAGGTTTGACCCAGGACTCAGGGCGTACCGAAGAGCAGCTGCTCGAAGGCTTCCGGAAGCGAGGCGTAGTCACCGATGACGTGGTGGGCCCCGGCCTCGCGCAGCACCTCGGCGGGCATCAGGGTGGTGACGCCCACCGCGTACATCCCCGCCGCCCGCGCCGCGAGGATGCCATTCACCGCGTCCTCGAAGACGACACACGTCGCGGGGTCCACCTCGAGCGCCTTCGCGGCGGCGAGGAAGACGTCGGGAGCCGGCTTGCCCCGCTTCACGTCCTCGGCCCCGACGACCTGGGAGAAGAAGGGGCGCAGCTCCAGCCCGTCGAGCACGAAGGCCCGGTTGGCCTGGGGCGCGGCCGAGGCCACCGCGAGCCGGAGACCCGCCCCGCGCAGGCGGGCGAGAAGCTCGCGAGCCCCGCGCAGGGGGGTGAGGTGCGGGGCGTAGAGCTGGCGGTAGTGGGACTCCTTGGCGTCCGCCAGCCGCGTCAGCTCCTCGGGCGCCACGGGACGGCCGAGCAGCGCGGGGAAGATCTCCTCGTTGCGCCGGCCGTTGAACTCCCGCTCGAAGCGCTCGGCGGGGGAGTCGATGCCCAGACTCCGGGACAGGGCCACCCAGGCCTGGACGTGGAAGCGCATGTTGTCGACCAGGGTGCCGTCCAGGTCGAAGATGGCGGCGGACAGCGGGCGCGGCGAAGGGCTCATGGCCCTCCCCCTATCAGCGAGGGAAGGCCAGGGCCACCTTGCCGAAGTGCTGCCCACTCGCCAGGTAGCCGAGCGCCGCCCGGGCGTCCGCGAACGGGAACACCCGGTCCACGACGGGGTGGACCTCATGGACCTCCAGCGCTCGCACCAGGTGCTCGAAGCTCGCCCTGCTGCCCACAGAGACCGCTCGCACGGTGACGTGGCGCCGGATGGCCTGGAGCAGCTCCAGCTCCGCGCGCATCTCCTCCAGGAAGCCCACTACGGTCACCTCGCCGCCCATGCGCACCGCCCTCAGCGCGCGCGACAGGTTGGGCCCGCCCGCCACCTCCACCACATGGTCCACCCCGCGGCCACCGGTCAGGGACAGCACCGCCTCGTCCCACTCGGGCGTCTTCCGGTAATTGATGCCCGCGCTCGCGCCAAGCGCCTTCGCCCGGGCCAGCTTCTCGTCGCTCCCGGACGTCACCAGCACCCGCGCCCCGGCGAGCCGCGCCAGTTGCAGCGCGAAGAGCGAGACGCCCCCCGTGCCCTCGACGAGCACCGTGTCCCCGGGCCGCACCCGGCCCACCTCGAAGAGCGCGTGCCACGCCGTCACCGCGGCGATGGGCAGCGTCGCAGCCTCCACGTCCGACAGGTGCGCCGGCGCCCGGACGAGCCCGTGCTCGGGGACCTTCACGTACTCGGCCAGCACCCCATCCAGCGGCCCGCCCAACCGGCGCGTCACCAGCGAGGGCTCGGGCTCGCCGGTTACCCAGTCCTGCACGTACGAGAGGACCACCCGGTCGCCCGGCTTCACCCGCGTCACCCCGGGCCCCACCGCCACCACCTCGCCCGCGCCATCGGACAGCGGCACGAGCGGCAGCCGCAGCTTCGGGTCATACGTGCCCTGGATGAGCACCAGGTCGCGGTAGTTGAGCGAGGCGGCGCGCATGCGCACGACGGTCTCGAAGGGGCCTGGGACCGGCTCCGGCCTCTCGGTGAGCACCAGCGACTCCAGGCCGAATCCGCGCAGCTCGAATGCCTTCATGGACTTCCTCCTCGGAACGAGATGCTCGGAAGGATGCAACCCGGCCTCGGTGTGCGAAACCCACGGACAGCGCAGGTGGACCCTGCGAAAATGCAGGGCATGTACCATTGGGATGACCTGCGCGTGTTCCTCGCGGCCCACCGGGGCCGCTCCCACGCCGGCGCCGCGCGCCTGCTCGGTCTGGATGCGACGACGGTGGGCCGACGCCTCACCGCCCTGGAGTCGGCGCTCGGCGCCCGGCTGTTCAACCGGACGCGCTCGGGCCTGTCACTCACGCGCGAGGGCGCTCACGTGCTCGCCGCGGCCGAGCGCATCGAGGAGCAGTTGCTCGGCATCGAGCGCGAGGTGGGCGGCAGTGACGTCCGCCTCGAGGGGCTGCTGCGGCTGACCGCGGGCGAGGGACTGATGAGCCTCGTGCTGATGCCCCACCTCCTCGCCTTCCGGGAGCAGCACCCGGGCATCGACCTGGAGCTGCGCACCGACCCGCGCCCGCTCGACCTGGCCCGCCGCGAGGCGGACGTCGCGCTGCGCCTCTTCCGCCCACGAGAGGAGGCGCTCGTGGTGCGGCGGCTCGGCACGCTCCCCTATGGCCTCTATGGCAGCGAGGCCTACTTCGCGCGCCGGGGCCGCCCCCGCACGCTCCGAGAGCTCCCCCGCCACGACTTCGTCACCTTCGACGCTTCCCTGGACGCCATCCCCGAGATGCGCTGGCTGCGCCGCCATGTGCCCGGCGCCCGCTACGCCGTGCGGGCCAACAGCACCTCGGCGATCCTCTCCGCCTGCGCCTCCGGCCATGGATTGGCCGCCGTCGCCACGGCCTTCGCCGCGACGGACCCGCGGCTGGTGCGCGTGGTGCCCGCCGCGAAGCTCCCCTCCCGCGAGGTGTGGAGCGCGGTGCACCAGGACCTCCGGGGCAATGCCCGTGTGCGCGCCCTCGTCTCCTGGCTGGCGGACCTCTTCACCCGGCTCGAGCGCGAGGCCGCTCCCGCTCACGCCTCCCAGGAGACGTCATAGGCGCTCTCGAGCGTGGAGAGCTGGTGCCCGTACACCCGCGCCCCCCGCGCCTTCACCTTCCCCAGCACGCCCAGCAACAGCCCCTCGTGGAAGGGATAGGGCATGAACTCGCGCCGCATGGTGAACTGGCCGCTCGTCGGCCCCGTCCACACCACCGAGCGCACCCCGAAGCTCACCGCGGCCCGGTACGCCGAGGGCAGGTTGCCAACCAGGCGCTTCGCGTCTCCCTTGGCCAGGAATTGGAGCGCCAGGCCCGCCGCGGAGGCCAGGAAGCTCTCCCCGGCCCGGTATCCGAGCTGCCGCAGCGCCTCGTCGAAGCCGCCGCAATGGCTCGCCAGCATCCTCGCCGCGGCGAACACCATCCGCAGGTTCGCGGTGATGGGGTAGACGAAGAAGTCCACCAGCTTCTCCTCCCCGCTCGCCTGCTGGCAGCAGCGCACCGCCTCCTCGTCTCCGAGCGTGCGCACCGCCTCCAGCGTGGCCCGGAGGAACATGCCTCGCGCCGTGTCCGAGGGCGAGGCCATGGCCAGGCGCTGCTCCAGGTCCTCGTCCGAGCCGGGGGCGGCCTCCAACCACCAGGCCTGCTCATCGCGCACATGCATGAGACCGCTGTCCTTGTTGAGGCACCAAGTGCGTGGGCACTGTACCCGCTCCGCCCTCCGCCGTCAGGCGAGGCAGCACATACCCATCCGAGGCAATGCACACCCATCCCCGTCTGTCATTGGGTGTGAAGAAATACATTCCCAATGTTCTACCCCAGCGCTGGACCGGGCCCCCCTCTCCCCGCCTCTCTGGCGTCCCTGCGTGTCACGAAAGCGTGGCCTCGCCCTTCGCTGGTCCCAACATTGACGAGCGGACACTGCTGCGCCGAGTGGAGGAGACGATGGATGCATGGCCAGAGCTGCCGATGGAGGCGTGGAAGGACACGCTCGCCACCCTTCACCGCTACACGCAAATCATTGGAAAGGTCCGGCTCGAGCTGGCGCCGATGACGAACCACTGGTGGCAGGTGGTGCTGTACGTGACGGCGCGTGGGCTCACCACCTCGCCCATCCCCCACGGACAGGGCACCTTCGAAATCGACTTCGACTTCATCGACCACGAGCTCTTCTTCCGCACCAGCGATGGCCTGGAGCGGGTGCTCGCGCTGGAGGCCCGCCCGGTGGCGGAGTTCTACCGGGACGTCATGGCCACGCTGCGCTCACTGGGCATCGAGGTATCCATCAACGACAAGCCCCAGGAGATTGCCGACGACATCACCCCCTTCAGCGAGGACCGGCACCACGCCTCGTATGATCCGGAGTACGCCCATCGCTGGTGGCTCGCGCTGGTGCAGGCGGACAGCATCCTCAAGGAGTTCCGGGCCCGCTTCACGGGCAAGTGCAGCCCGGTGCACGTCTTCTGGGGCGGCTTCGACCTGGCGGTGACGCGCTTCTCGGGCCGGCCCGCACCAGAGCGGCCCGGCGCGGACGCTGTCACCCGCGAGGCCTATGGCGACGAGGTCATCAGCGCCGGCTTCTGGCCCGGCACCGAGCAGCTCGGAGGACCGGCCTTCTATTGCTACGCCGCCCCGGAGCCCCAGGGCTTCTCCAGTGCGGACATCCGTCCGAGCACCGCCTGGTACGACACGGGCTTCAAGGAGTACCTGCTGAAGTACGACGACGTGCGCACGGCCGCCAACCCGAGGCAGACCGTGCTCGACTTCTGCCAGAGCATCTACGAAGCGGGCGCGAACCTCGGGGGCTGGGACCGGGCACGGCTGGAGCGGCCGCTCATCGTCCCGCACCCGGCTGCCAGGGACACCCGCGGCACCACCGCTCCCGAGCAGCCGGCTCCGGCGCAATGACTCACGAGGGAGGTGGGGCCCCGGCCGCTCCGGCCCCACTCCCGCCACCGCTGGCCGAGGGCGACTCCGACTGACCGAGGAAGTCGTCCAGCGCGCCCACGTCGATGGGCTTGCGGAACACGGCATCCACCAGCGCGAGGTTGGCGCGGTTCTGCCCGCGCACGTCCATGCCCGTCACGATGGCCAGCAGCGCCTGGGGCGAGCGTTTGCGCAGCTCGCGCGCCACATCCCATCCCGACATGTCCGGCATCACCGCGTCCAGCAGGGCGGCATCGTAGCGGCGCTCGTCCCACATCTTCAGCGCCACGTCCCCGCTGTTGGCCATCTTCACGTCATAGCCCTCCTCGCCGAGCACCTCCGCCATCATCCGCGCGTTGTCTGGGTCGTCGTCCACCACCAGCACCCGGCGCGTCTGCTGGAAGCGCCTGGGGACCGCCGCCCCCCGGCCCGTCGCCGCCCGCTCCGCCGCTTCCTCGGTAGCCCTCGCCAATGGCAACCGCACCACGAACGCCGCCCCGCGTCCCCCGGGCAGGTTCTCCACCGACAGCTCGCCGCCCCAGCGCTGCACCTGGTTGCGCGCCACCGCCAACATCAGCGAGAGCTGCGGCGCCCCCGCCTCGCGGTTGAGTGGATCGAACATGCGCGCCATCTCGTCCGCCTCATACGGTGGGCCGGAGTCCTCCACGCGCAGCATGCTCCACCCGTCCTCGTCCGCCCGCGTCTCCACCGCCACCCGCCCACCGCCGTCGCTCAGCCGCTCGCGCTCGGCCAGCAGCAGGTTCACCACCAGCTCGCGGAAGAAGCCCGGGTCCGCCCGCACCGCGCCGGGACTCCCCAGGCGCAGGTCCACCGTCACCGGGTGCTCACGCTGCTCCAGCTCCGCCCGCGCCAGCTCCAGCGCCTCGCGCACCGTCGCGTCCACCTGCACGTCGGAGATCTGCTCCTCGGTGCGCTGCACGTTGAACTCCTGCAGCCGCGCCACCAGCTCGCCTATCTGCCCCACCGTCTTGTCCAGGGCGTCCAGGTGCTCGGGCTTGAACTCGCGCCGCAACAGGGTGATGCGCAGCCGCAACACGTTGAGGAAGTTGTTGAGCGCGTGCGCCGCGCCACTGGCGAGCTGCCCCAGCGCCTGCGTGCGCGTGCGCTGCAACAGCCGTCCCTGCAACCGCCGCAGCTCGCCGTGCGCGCTCACCAGCGCCTTCGTCTTGTTGGCCGCCTCGGTACGGTCCGTGAGGGTCTGGATGACACCAGCCAGCTCCCCCTCCTCCTCCCAGATGGGCGTGGCGCTCAGCTCCAGGGTGGCCTCGCCCCCGCCGGGCCGCTCCACCACCATCATCACGCCCCGCACCGGCCCGCGCTCGCGCTGCGCCCGCATGAAGGGCATGTCGCTCACCTTGAAGGGCTCGCCGTTGGGGTGACGCGCGTTCACCTGGGTGAGCACCGCCGCCAGCGACGTCTGCGAGCGCGAGCCCACCACCGCCCGCATGGGCACGCCGATGAGCCGGCTCACCGGCGGCGTGGCGAAGGACACCGTGCCGTCCGCCTCGGCCAGGAGGATGCCCACCTCCACGTGGTGCAGCACCGACTCCATCACCGCCGCCTCGCGAAAGCGCACCTCCTCCGTCTTCAGCACCCGCGCGAAGGAGGCCTGCGCCGAAGCATGGGCCTCGCCCACCAGCTCCACCACGAAGGTGGCCACCTCCGGCTCCAGACGGCCGTTGCGCCGGGCGTAGACGTAGAGGAGCACCTCCTCCAGCGCCTTGAACTCGCGCGCCAGGTCCTCCGGATCGAAGCGCTGGTCATACCGCCGGGCCCCATGCGAGCGCACCACCTCCGGCCAGAGGCGCAAGGCATCCGTCCCCCGGTCCCTGAGCAGGCGGACGAGCTCATCCATCAGCCGGCGCAGGGGAGCGCGCAGGTTGCGCCCGGGCAGGTCCAGCTCATACGTCTCCGCCCGGATGCGCTTGGCCCACAGGCGCACCACGCGCTCCTCTTCCTCTTCCAGCAGTTGAAGCAGGGCGGCCACCGGATCCACGGGCGGCGGGGTGTCTTGGAGGAAGGGAATGGCCATGGTTCCTCCGGGAGAGAGTGGGCATGCCGGGCTCGTCCGGCCACCCGCCTCCACCGACTCTCCCGGGAGGCCAGGCGGATGCCAATCGAGGGCAACGAGCGCGACAAGAACGAGTACGAAGCCCTACCGCTCTCGGACACCGCCATGGCCCAGTTGTTCCGGGGCGAGCTCAGCCGCTCGGACACCTGGCGCTCGCGCCTGGACAACACCACCAACTGGTCCCTCACCACCACCGCGGCCGTCGTCTCCTTCGGCTTCTCCGCCGCCGCCTCGCCCGTCGTCTTCCTGGTGGGCATCTGGATGGTGCTGTCCTTCCTCCTCATCGAGGCGCGCCGCTACCGCTACTACGACTTGTGGATCCGCCGGGTGCGGCTGCTGGAGAACGGCTACTGGGTCCCCATGCTGCGCCGCGAGCCGGTGGACCCGGACGCCATGCGCGAGCTGACCAGCCTCATCGAGCGGCCACAAATCCAACTCTCGCTCTTCTCCGCCATCTCCACCCGCCTCAACCGCGCGTATGGCCCCATCCTGCTGGTGTTGACGCTCACCTGGTTCGTCAAGGTGTACAGCCACCCGGCCGCCCCCCAGAGCATCAGCGAGTTCATGGAGCGCGCGGCCGTCGGCCCCGTCCCGGGCGAGGTGGTGCTGGCGTTTCTCTTCGTGCTCGACCTGGTGCTCGCCTACCTCTTCGCGGCCTCCTACTTCACCCGGGCACCCATGGGAGAGCTGCGCTCCCTGCCGCGCGGACGCCGCGCCGCGTTGTGGGAGTCCTTCTACCGGCCGTACGCCACCGTCACCCCCCGCCGCCGCGGCCGCCGCAAGCCCTCGCCCAAGCCACCTCCCCCCTCCTCGCCACCCATCCAGACTCCACCGATGCATTAGCCGGGCTGACTCCGGGGCTTTTTCCTCCTTCCGGGCCCCTG
Organism: Vitiosangium sp. GDMCC 1.1324; assembly: GCF_003044305.1. GTDB lineage: Bacteria > Myxococcota > Myxococcia > Myxococcales > Myxococcaceae > Archangium. The sequence continues at coordinate 824,740 of NZ_PZOX01000003.1, forward strand.
TCTTTTGTGGTTGAAGCGCGTGACATGGCGAATACGCGTACGGTCACGGTCATCAATGGCGACGGCATCGGCCCCGAGGTGATGGCGGCCACCATCCGCGTCCTCGAGGCGCTCAAGGCCCCCCTCGAGTTCGAGTTCAAGGACGCGGGCACCGAGGTCATCGCGAAGTACGGCACCAACCTGCCCCACGAGACGGTGGAGGCGGTGCTGCGCAGCGGTGTGGCGCTCAAGGGCCCCACCGGGACCGTGGTGGGTGGCGGCATGGCGTCGGCCAACGTGGGCCTGCGCAAGCGCCTGGACCTGTACTCCTCGCTGCGCCCCGTCAAGAGCGTGCCCGGCGTGAAGACGCGCTACGACAACGTGGACCTGGTGGTGGTGCGCGAGAACACCGAGTCGCTCTACGCCGGCCTCGAGCACATCATCGTCCCGGGCGTGGTGGAGTCGCTCAAAATCATCACCGAGAAGGCCTCCACGCGCATTGCCCGCTTCGCCTTCGAGTACGCCAAGAAGAACGGGCGCAAGAAGGTGACGAGCGTCCACAAGGCCAACATCATGAAGCTGTCGGATGGCCTCTTCCTCGACTGCACCCGCAAGGTGGGCCGGGAGTACCCGGAGATCCAGTACGAGGAGGTCATCGTCGACAACATGTGCATGCAGTTGGTGAAGGATCCGTCGCGCTACGACGTGCTGGTGATGGAGAACCTGTACGGTGACATCATCAGCGACCTGTGCGCGGGCCTGGTGGGCGGCCTGGGCCTGGTGCCGGGCGCCAACATCGGCGAGCGCACGGCGATGTTCGAGGCGGTGCACGGCACGGCGCCGGACATCGCTGGCAAGGGCCTGGCCAATCCCACCGCGCTGATGATGTCGGCGGTGATGATGCTGGACTGGATGGACATGCGGGACGAGGCGCGCAAGTTCGAGGGCGCGCTGGCCAAGGTGCACGGCGAGGGCAAGGCGCGCACCGGCGACCTCGCTGGCAGCGCCACCACGCGCGAGTTCACCGACGCCGTCATCGCGGCGCTGTAGTCGCTCGCTTCCTCCTCAGGCAGTTCCCCTCTCCGTCTTGGAAGAGGGGCCATCCTGTGTCCATGTCCCCCGAGTTGAAAGGGGCGTTGATGGGCCTTGGAGCCGCGGCGCTCTTCGGCCTGAGCGCGCCCGTGGCGAAGCTGCTCCTGCCCACGAGCGGTCCCCTGCTGCTCGCCTCGCTCCTCTATCTGGGAGGCGGAGTGGGGTTGAGCCTCACGGGTGTCGCGGCGCGGTTTCGCCAGGGCAGGGCTCCCCACCTGGAGGCGCCCCTGGAGCGAAAGGACTGGCCGCTGCTCGCGGGAATCATCCTCTGCGGTGGGATGCTCGGACCCGTGCTGATGCTGGTGGGCCTGGCGCGGCTGTCGGGAGTGGCCACCTCCCTGCTGCTCAACCTCGAGGGCCCCTTCACCATCCTCATCGCCGTGCTCCTCTTCGGCGAGCACCTGGGACGGCGGGCGGGCCTCGCCGCCGGGTTCATCTTCTGCGGCGCGGCGGTGCTCGGGCTCCAGGCGGGCGAAGTGCGCGCGGACTGGCCCGGTGTCCTCGCCGTGGCGGGCGCGTGCCTGTCCTGGGCGGTGGACAACAACCTCACCCAGCGCCTCTCCCTGAAGGACCCCGTGGCGGTGGTCCGCATCAAGGCCCTGGGGGCGGGCGGCTGCATGCTCGTGCTGGCCATCGCGACGGGGCACCCACTGCCGGGAGCGCGCGTGGTGGCCGCGGCGCTCGCGCTCGGGGCCGCCAGCTACGGACTGAGCATCGTCCTGGACATGTACGCCCTGCGCCTGCTCGGGGCCGCGCGCGAGGCGGCCTACTTCGCCACGGCGCCCTTCCTCGGGGCCCTGGCCGCGCTTCCCCTGCTCGGCGAGCGGCTCTCCCTCAGGGAGCTGCTGGGCGGCGCCGCCATGGCCCTGGGTGTCGTCCTCCTCGTGCGCGAGCGCCACGGCCATGTGCACACGCACGAGTTGCTGGAGCACGAGCACCTGCACACACATGACGCGCACCACCAGCACGCGCATCCGGGCATGGCGGACGTCACCGAGCCCCACAGCCACCCCCACCGGCACGTGCCCCTCACCCACGACCATCCGCACGTGTCCGACCTGCACCACCGGCACAAGCACGGGCCGCATTGAGCCCGCCGAAGCCCTCCCCGTCCACCGCACCGCCTCTGAAGCGCTGACCCGGCAAGCGCGTAGCGCGCGGGCTACCGGGTGGCCGGGAAGGTGTCGTTGAACACGAGCAACTGACCATGCTGTGGGTCGCACACGTATGCGTTTCCCGCATCGTCGGCCGCGACGCAGTGGGCATCGGGCGCGGTCGGCACATGGCCGAGGACCGTCAGCTGGCCGCGGCCTCCCACGCCGACAATGGCGAGCGAGGCATCGTCGCCACCGGGCACATAGAGGTGCGAGAGGCGCGGCGAGTACGCCACGATATCGACCCCCTTGCCCGTCTTCACGCTCCCGAGCTTCTTCCCGTCGTGAGCCACGTCCAGTGCGACGGCCCTTCCTTCCTCGCAGCCCACGAACAGGAAGCCGCGTTTCTCGTCGAGCGCGATCCCTCGGGCCCCTTCGCAGCCATTGGCCCAGCGAGCCACCACGCGATGGGACTTCAGCTCGATGGCGAACGTGGTGTCGTGCCAGCTGTGCGTGTAGGCGCGGCCTCGGGCGATATCCACGACGAGCGACTCGGGCCCATCGGGCAGGTCGATGGTCCCAGTGGCGACGAGCTTCGGTGGGTTGCTTGCCTCGAGATGGAAGACCTCGATGACCTTTCGTCCCGGCTCGGTGACCCATACCTCACGAAGCGGTTCAACCCAACGCACGTAGTCGGGGCCTCCGCCCAGCCGGGCCGTGGCGACGAGCTGCTTCTTCGCCAGGTCCACGACGTTCACGACACCGAGATCCCGGTCCGTGGCGAAGATGAAGCCCCCGCCACTGTCCGCCGACGTCGTTCCGGCGCCATGACCCTTTCCTGCAGCGGGCGACTCGCTGAAGCCGGGGATGGAGTCGATGGCGCGGTTCTTCGGGTCCACGAGGTTCAGGCGACCCGTCCGGCCCGAGGGCACCAGCACCTGATGCAGCCGGGGTGAGTAGAGGAGGTCGTCGAAGCCGATGCCGCCCTCACCGCCAGGAAGAGGGAGCGGAGTGGGCGCGCTGGTAGAGGTTGCTCCGAGCGCGGCGATGACGAGTGCGAAAGCGAGCTTCATGCGGGCTCCTGCCTCATCATGCCCACCATGCCCGAGGGCCCCTACCCCTTCAGCGCGGCGTGCGCCTTCTGCGCGCGCTCCAGGCGCCTGTTGACCTCGTCCCACTGGATGTTCTGGAAGAAGGCGTCGATGTACTTCGCCGCCGCGGCGCCATAGTCGAGCGCGTAGGCGTGCTCGTACATGTCCATGACGAGCAGCGGCACTCCGGACGCAACGGCCTGGGTATGGTTGCCGGACCAGGACGTGCGCGGCTCACCCGAGGCGAGGTTGTAATCGAGGATGATCCAGCCACTGCCACCGGCGAGGCTCGCCCCGGTGGCGCGGAAGTGCTCCTCCCACCGGCCGAAGTCTCCATACGCGCCCGCCAGGAGCTTCTGGATGGGGCCGCTCGCCTTGCCGTCCCCACCGAGGTTGCCGAAGTACGCCTCGTGCAGAATCATCGAGTTGGTGAAGGTGAGCTCCCGCTCCTTCAGCCCACCGAGGAGAAAGCCGGGCGTGTCCTTCGTCGTGCGCGCGAGCTCCTCCTCCACCTTGTTGAGGTTCTTCACCGCGCCGCCATAGTTGTTCTCGTGGTGGCTGCGCAGGAGCTTTTCCGAGAGCCCCTTGAGCTTCGCCGGATTGAAGGGCAGTGGCGCGATGGCGTGCGTGCCCGCGAAGGCACTCGGGGTGGCGGGGGGCGGGGATGCTGGCTTGTCCTCCCGGGTCCTGGCCCTGGCAACCGCTCCGGCGGTGGAGACAAGCGCCACTCCCGAGAGGGCGATCCCCGTCATGGCTTCGCGTCGGTTCATTCGTCATGGACCTCGCTTGGGGCAACGCGTGCGAGGCCAGACGCTATCCCCGTGAGCATCGCGAGCCCACGGGGCGTGTTGCAGACTTCGCCCGGGTGTTCATCCCGGGACACACGCCCCACCCGCGCCACGAAGCGAACGGGCCCGCCGGAGCGGGCCCGCGCTCCATCACGGCTGGTACAGCTCGGCGCTGGGCGTGATGTCGCCGCTACCCGGGAAGGGAGTGAACCAACCGCCGACGACGAGCACTTCGCCGGACGTCAGCACCGTGGCCGTGTGGGAGCCACGGCCGATGCTCATCGAGCCGGCGGAAGACCAGCTCCCCGTCGCGGGGTCATACAGCTCCGCGCTGGCGAAGTAGCCGTTGATACCGGACGAAGGGTCGATTCCGCCCATCACCAGCACCTTGCCGGATGGCAACACCGCCACCTTGCCACTGTCACGCACCGAGCTCAGGCCGCTGGTCAACACCAAGGTACCCGCCACCGGGTCATACAGCTCGGCGGAGCGCGAGAAGGAGAGGTCCGCCACCAGCACCTTGCCGGTCGGCAGCACCGCCATCACCGGCTGCGCGTAGCTCTGCAGCAGGGAGATGGAGCTCCAGGTGCCGGTTCCCGGGTCGTACAGCTCGGCGGACGAGCTCCGGGAGTTGCTGCCCGTCACCAGCACCTTGCCGGTAGGAAGCAGCACGGACGAGTGCCCGTCCCGGGACTCGAACATGTTGCCCGCCGGCGTCCAGGTATTCGTCGCCGGGTCGTACAGCTCCGCGTCGGCCATCATGCCCATGCCACTGCTGAAGCCCCCCGACACCAGCACCTTGCCGGATGGCAGCAGCACGGCCGAGTGGGCCGCGCGACCCCGGTTCATGCTCGCCACCGGAGTCCAGGCACCGGTGGCCGGGTCGTACAGTTCCGCGGTGGCCGTCGCCGCGTAGCTCCCATCAGAGACGCCCCCCACCACCAGCACCTTGCCGGACGCCAGTCGCGTGGAGGAGTGGCCAGTGCGCGCCATCCCCATCTGCCCGGTGGGAAGCCAGAGGCCCGTGGCCGGGTCGTACAGCTCGGCGCTCCGGAGGTAGGAGGGGCTGTCATAGCCGCCCACCACCAACACCTGGCCGGACGGCAGGAGCGTGGCCGTGTGGGACGCGCGGCGGAACCCCAGACTTCCCACGGAGCTCCACGTCGACGGCGGGCAGGAGGGACCGGTGAGGTTCACGGCGAAGGGGGTGGAGGCGAAGAGGCCCGCCGTGGTCTTCGCCGTGGCCAGGATGCGGACGGTGGAGCTCGTCGAGGGCACGCAGGAGGGTGCCGTCCAGACAACCTCGCTGGAGGCGACGCCCGACACCGGAGCGCCCAGGGTGCCCCGGATGGTATTCCACTGGAAGCTCAGGGCGCCCCCCATGGGGTCGGTCGCCGTCACGCGAAAGGTGACGGTGCTCCCGGCGGCCACCGAGGCAGCGGACTGCGAAGTGCTCGTGATGCGGGGAGGGAAGCTCGGGGAGGGCTTGTTGCCCACGCACATGCGCAGGGTACCTGTCGTCTGGCCTCCACGCCCATCGGTGACGACGACCTGGAGGGGGCACACCGAGCACCCATCCGGCGAAGGCGGCGGAATCCCGAATTCCGACGGGGTGAAGGTGGCGACCCGGGAGCCCTGGTCCGTCCAGGTGCCGAAGCAGCTGGGAGAGGACCACTGGTAGGAGAGCGAATCCCCATCGAGGTCGGAGGCGGTGGCAGCCACCGTCGTCGTCTCACCCGCGGCCAGGAAGGAGGGCGAGGCGGTGACGCGCGTCACCTGCGGCCAGGTGTTGAAGAGGGCCCCCACGGAAGCGCCGCCCCCCATGCCCCCATCCGAGCCCCCACCCGCCCCTTCCACGAAGAGGGTGACGCTGAGCGCGGCCGAGGCTCCGTGCGAGTCCGTCACCGTCACCGTCACCGTCGCGCTGCCCGGCACCGAGGGCGCCGTCCATGTCGTCGCGGTGCTGGTGGGGTTGTCCAGGCTGCCCGCCGAGGCCGTCCACGCGTAGCTGAGCGTGTCCCCGGTGTTGGGGTCCATCGCGCTGACCTGGAGCGACACCGTGCCCCCCATCGTCACGCGGTTGGTCGAGGCCACCAGCGAGGTGATGCGCGGAGCGTCGTTCTCGAAGCCCGGCTTCGGAGTCGTCTCCTGGAGGGTGATGTTCACCACGGCGGTGGCGCCAGCGGAGATGGTGACGCCCGTGGACTGGCCCGAGTAGAGCTTCTTGCCCGTGGCGTCGAAGGCCTCGGCCGTGAAGGTGCGGTTGGAGCCCACCGGAATGCTGGTGAGGTTGCCGCTCCAGGTGCTGCCCGTCTTCACCAGCGAGCCGGTGGCCGGGTCCATGTCCGGCGCCATCACCGTCACCAGGACGCGCGTCACCTCATCGGCGGTGGCCGACTGGATGACCGCCACGAGTTGCACGGAGCCCGTGGACTCCTGGGCCGTCTGCGGCTGGGAACACCCCACCACCAGCAAGGCGGCCGCGGCAAGCCACAGCCAGCCCATCCCTACTCTCTGAACCATGTGGAAATCCCCCTCGGGAACGACTCGCGCCAGCCCTTCGCGGCGCGGCATCGCTCACACTACACGGGGCGCCCACTCCCTCGTCCAGAGACAAGGCATGAGGGAAAACGTCAACCTACCGTGACGCGGCGCACGCCGCGGGCCTCCAGCAGCGCGGGCAGACGCTCGCGCTGGTCACCCTGCAACACCAGGGTGTCCCCCTCCACGGCGCCACCACACCCCAGGGCGCCCTTGAGGGCCTTGAGCCACTTCTCCCGCTCCGCCTCCGGCAGCCCGAGCTGCTCCACCACCGTCACCTCCTTGCCACCCCGGCCCTTGCGCTCCATGCGCACCACGGCGCGCGCGGGGCCCTTGGGCTCCTCGGCCTTCACCGGCGAGGGAGCCGGCCCCGCGGGCAGCTCCTCGCGCTTCAGGCCGAGCGAGGCGAAGGGATTGTGGAAGGGCCCCGCCGGAGCGGGGGCCTCGGGCTTCTTGTCACGCTTGCCCATACGTCCCGCTCAGTGCTCTTGCCGGGCCTGCTGCAGGCTCTGCGGCGGGGGCAGCACGCGGAAGGCAGCGGCGTTGCCGTCCCCGTCCGCCATGATGAGGGCGTAGAGGAAGGAGGGCATGGCCGCCGCCTCGCGGCCGTTGATGACCACCAGCGGCGTGCCACGCACGTCGTGCTGCTTGGCGAACATGATGTCCGCCACCAGCTTCTGTTTCGTCTCCGGCGAGCCCATGCACTTCTCGAGCTGCTCGCGGGACACCGAGCCGGAGCCGAGAATGTTCAGGATCGCATCGCGGCTGGTGAGCGAGCGCTGGGCGGCGAAGAGCTTCTCGCGCAGCTCCCAGAAGTCCGGGGCGTCCTCGAGGCAGATTTGAGCCTTGGCGGCCGCGCAGCGCGTGCCGGAGCCATCGGTGAGCTGCGGAGGCAGGGTGGGGTTGCACTCACTGTCGAGCGGGAACTGGCGGGCCTCGAGCGACAGCTTGCCCTCGGGCAGCCGCTTCTTCATGAGGGCGAGCACCTCCACCAGGGCCTTGCAGTGCGGACAGCGGCTGTCCGTCCACTCGACCATCTTCACCGGGGCGTTCGCGGGCCCGTAGAGGCGGCGCGCGGGCGAGGGGGCCGGCAGGGGCGAGTCCTGGCGGTAGCGGGCGAGCGCGTTGGAGACGGCCTGCTGCTCCTCCACGGAAAGGCCGCTCAGGTAGGCCTCCAGCGAGCCGGGGGCCGCGGTGGAGGACATCTTGGCGACCTTCTCGTCGGCTTCGGTGGCCGAGGGCGTCGCCATACCGGGCGCGAGCAGCGCGACGTAGGCGGCCACGGCGAAGCCACCCGCCCACTGGAGGGCGCGGCCCCACTCACCGGCCTGCGGCACCACGGGGCGAGGCAGGCCCCACACCGCCACGGCGGCGAAGGAGAGCGTGAGGGCGTAGGTGCCCAGACACGTGGGACACAACGCACCGGCGCTCGCGCTCGCGGCGGCGAAGACGAGGACGGCCACCACACCGGCCGCGGCCGTCAGGCGCAGACCGTTGACGGCGGGCCGCACGGTGCGCCCGGCGCGCCGCCACACGAGGTAGAGCGCGGAGAGCGCCACCGCGACGAGGGCCCACACCAGGCCGAGCCCGGCCACCGGCATGTGCAGCAGATGGTGCACCGCGCTGGCGAAGGGCGAGTTCCACACCGTCTCGCAGTTGATGTGCTCGGAGATGCCGCAGCTGGTGACGCCGCCCCCGCGCAGGGTGAGCAGCTCCTTCCACTGGTAGATGGCCAGCGCGCACTGGGCGAGGCCCAGGCCGAGCAGCGCCGTGGCACCACGGACCGGGACGGGAGGGGGCGGATTGGCCTTCTTGCTCATGCGTGCTCCGGAGGAGGGGTCATCAGGACGAGGAGGCGGGCGTTGTCGGGGCCGTCATTGGTGACGCCGTGCTCGACACCCGCGGGTGCGAAAAGGGCGGCGCCGGGGCCATGGGAGGCCTCGTCCGCGCCGATGCGGAAGCGGCACCGCCCCTCGAGGACGAGGTACACCTTGTCCGAGGTGGCATGCCGGTGGGGCTTCTGCGACTGGCCGGGCGCGAGGCAATACACGTCCAGGAAGAAGCGCTCGGACTTGAAGAGGTTGTGCTTCTGGAGCTTCTCGGCGGAGAAGCCGATGAAGTCCGACAGGTGTCTCACATCCATCGTGGCATTCACTCCCGGGCCTCTATATAGCGACGGACATGGAACCGCTGTCTCTGCATTTTCTTCACGAGCAGGCAGGCGCCCGCTTTCAAGAGGTCAACGGCCGGGAGGTGGTGGCCGACCATGGTGATGGGGACGCCGAGTACCGGGCAGCCCGGGAAGCGGTGGCCCTCCATGATGCCACCTACCGGGAAGCGCTGCGGATAACCGGTGAGGACCGCGCCAGCTTCCTGCACGGGATGGTGACCCAGGAGGTGAAGGGGTTGGGGGCCGGGGCGTCCACCTACGCGGCCATGATTACGGTGAAGGGCGCCATGGTGGCGGACGCCCGCATCCTGCGCCGGGAGGCCGACCTGCTGCTGGACCTGGAGCCCGGGCTGGGCGCCAAGGTACGGGAGTTCCTGGAGAAATTCCTCATCTCCGAGGACGCGGAGCTGCACGAGGCCACGAACGAGCTGGGGGTGCTGCGGCTGCTGGGCCCCCGGACGGCCGACCTGCTGGGCACCGTGACGGGTAGCCCGTTCACCCCCCTGCCCCAGGACACCACCCGTGCCGTGACCCTGGCCGGCCAGGAGGTGGTGCTGGTGGGGTCCACGCGGGTGGAGCCGCACGGGGTGGACGTGCTGGTGCCCCGGGCCGGGTTGGAGGCGGTGTGGAAGGCGCTGGTGGCGGCGGGGGCGGGCTTCGGGCTGAAGCCGCTCGGGTGGTGGGCGCTGGAGACACTGCGAGTGGAAGCGGGGGTGCCGCGCTACGGCCAGGACATGGTGGACACCACCATCCCGCTGGAGGCGAACCTCACCCACGCCATCTCGTACAACAAGGGGTGCTACATCGGGCAGGAGGTCATCGCGCGAGCCACCTTCCGAGGGCACATGAACCGGAAGCTGGCCGGCCTGCTGCTCGGGGCCACCGAGGCGTCGCCCGGCACCGAGCTGAAGAAGGACGGCAAGAAGGTGGGCTGGGTCACCTCCGTGGTGCGCTCGCCGGGCAAGGGGCAGAACGTGGCACTGGGGTACGTGCACCGGGACCACCTGGAGCCGGGAACGGTGCTGACGGTGGGCGAGGGCCCGGCCGAGGCGACCGTGGCGGCCCTGCCCCTCTCCTGAGGTGGGAGGACCCCGCTCCCCGATTCGCGGCGCATGCTCCCCCTGGACAGCCTGACCGACATGACGGTCTTCGTCCGCGTGGTCGCGGCCGGGAGCCTCTCGGCCGCGGCGCGCGAGCTCGACATGTCGCTCGCGGTGGTGTCCAAGCGCCTCGCCCGATTGGAAGCACAGCTCGGCGTGCGCCTGGTCAACCGCACCACGCGGCGCCTCAGCCTGACCCAGGAGGGCAACGAGTTCCACGCCCGCGCCGTGCGCATCCTCGACGAGGTGGAGGACGCGGCGGAGAGCGTCGGCGGCCATGGGCGCAAGGCCCGGGGGCTGCTTCGCGTGACGGCGACGGCGGCGTTCGCCCAGCGACAGATCTCCCCGCGCCTGAGCCGCTTTCATGCGCTCCATCCCGACGTCAAGGTGCACCTCCTTGTCTCCGACACGGTGGTGGATCTCGTCCAGCACGGCATCGACCTCGCCATCCGGGAGGCGGTGCTGCCGGACTCCAACCTGATCGTCCGGCGCCTCGCGCCCAACTACCGGACCCTCTGCGCTTCACCTGAGTATGCCGCCCGGCACGGCGAGCCCCGGGAGCCGGCCGAGCTCCTCCAGCACCAATGCATCGTCTTCGGGGAGCCGCCCATGACCGTCTGGCGCCTCTCGCGTCCGGATGCCGAGCCCGTGGCCGTGGAGGTGGGTGGCAGCGTGCTCGCCAATGACGGAGAGGTGGCCCACGCGGCGGCCCTCTCGGGCTCGGGCATCATCCTCAAGTCCATCTGGCACGTGGGAGACGATCTCGACGCGGGCCGACTCGTCCGGCTGATGCCGCAGTGGCGGGTTGCCGCCGCACCGATCCAGGCGGTCCATCCAGCGGGCCGGCACCTCGCGGCGAAGGTCCGCTGCTTCGTGGAGTTCCTCGCGGCCGAGCTTCAGTCCGCCTATCGCTGGGGCACCTGAGCGGCAGCCCTCCAGACTCTTCGCGAATCCGAAACACTCCCTTCGCAACCCGGTCATTTATCTCCAAGCCGGTCGAGACCATCTTCAGTGCACCGGGATGTCACCGCTCGAGAGCGGGCCTCCCGTGCACTCGAAAGGAACTCGACCATGCCTTCCCTCAAGACCCGTCTGGCCTTCCGTGTCATAGCCGCTGCACTGGTGACAACGAGCCCGGCGCTCGCCGAAGAGCCCTTGCCCCAACCGAGGGAGGTGATTGTCGGGAAGGGCCTGAGCCCGGCCGCGGCCGAGGAACGCTTGCTGCCGGCCCGTCGGTATTACGCCTTCTGGAACACGGGCAAGGAGCAGTTCGCGAAGGAGGCGCTGGCTCCCGATTTCGTAGATCTCAATCTGCCCGAGGGTCGGCCGCAGGGAGTGGAGGGACCGCTCACCGCCTCGCGTGCATTCCGTCAGGCGGTTCCCGATCTCTCAGTATCCGTGGAACGTGCCTGGGTCGTGAATGATCAGGTCATCAGCCAGCTGAGGTTCACCGGGCATTTCACGGGCCGCTTCGGTGACAAGGTCGGCGACGGGCGAACTATCAACTTCAGCGCGGTTGATATCTACACTCTCAAGAATGGGCGCATCGCCACCAACTGGCACCTCGAGGACAACCTGAGCCTCATGAAACAACTCGGTGTCATCAGCACCCACTGAGCACTAACGCTTCGGCGGGGTAACGCAATGCGAAACAAATCAGCCGCATTTTTTGCGCGTGCAATCATATTACGGATTGTGTACAGCTTCACAATCCGTACACCCCGAATTGCCAACTCCACTAGCAATTCACGGAATACCAGCATTCTCAAAATACGCGACTCCCCCGGGTCCGTATCTCGTCTGCCAAGACTTCAATATTGATTGCGGCCATGCCTCTGGTCCTTCAGGGCGACATGGACAGGGTTTTCTAATGCATTGGATGCGTTTGTGTCTTTGGACCAGCTGCTTGTGCGTCATTGCCGCGTGTGGACAGAACAGAGAACACACCGAGCTCCAGCAAACCCAGCCAACCTCCGAGCTCTCGTCTGAGATTATCACAGACCGGGAGATCGAGGCCTATGCCTACACGAACCCGGACCTCCTGGACGGCCTTCCGAGCGAGCTTCCCGTCGTCGTCAGTTACAAGGGCCGGATGCCCACGGCCGCATTCCGCATCGGCTGTGGCAGCAATTATGGGACGATGCTGGAAGCGTTCGGGTACGACCGGAACCTCACCCTCGGTGAAATGGAGAACTGGGGGGATCTGTCGAACCTTCCAGACGACCTGAAGCGGGCGAACGGGAACGTCGCGGTTCCCATCTTCACGCTTCGTTGTGGGAAGACCCCGGAGGAGACCCGGCAGCAGGTTCTGCAGGTCTTCTCGATCCTCGGTGCCGCGGCGGGAAAGCCCCAGTACTACATGCGCCTCCGCGAGGCTCCCGACTACCTGTTCGCCGCCAGTTGCATGAATCTCTTCACGGCCCTCGGCGTCACGAACACGACGGGTTCCGACCTCGTGGCGAAGAGTATCGCCACCCTGTCTCTCACTCTCGACTTCTGGTTGGACCCGACGGATCACGGGCTCATCCCGCTCGAAATCAACTGCTATTCAGCCACGGCGAAGCCGCTCCCCGCGCCTCCGACCTCCACCGTCCCTACTGTCCCCCCCATGCCGTTCGACAGGCCCCAGCTCTTCGTCAGCGACTACCCCTTCGACGGTGTCCGGACGTCCAGGCCGCTGTACCTCATCTCCGGCGGCCTGGGCTATGCGCTCGACTGCGGCTCCAATCGGGCACAGATTCAGCAGGCGCTCGGCTTCGGCACCACCACTCCGGAACTCATCGCGCAGGATGATCCCCGTTTCCTCGCGTCGCATCCCAACGAGCAGCCGGTCCTCCACTGCCGCAACGACAACCTCATGAGCGTCCTGGTCCTCTCGTCCCCGGCCAGCGTCTACTACCGGTTCAACAAGAGCAGGAACGCACTCTTCCGCTTCTCATGCAGCACGGCTGCGAAATATTTCGAGACCACCACCCCACCCACCCCCGACGGAGGGACCACCAACAAAGCCACTTTCAGCACGCGCCAGTCTCTGGACTACCTCCTGTTCGACCGCAACCAGCCAGAGGAGAAGACCCGTCTCTACGACATCAACTGCGCGGGTCCGAGCGACTCGGAGCTGGCCATGATCGACACCTGGTTCGCCTCCGTCTTCGGGCGTTCCATCACGGACGCAGAGCGCTCCGTCTACAGGGCGACGTACACCCGCCTCTGGGGCGAGCTCCAGGGGAACGCCACCCAGATCCAGACGGCCATGATCGCGGAGTTCGAGGCGAAGGTGCTGTCTTCCGAGCTGGCCCCTGTCGTGGACCGCGCGCTGGCGGCCGCGAGCCCGGCGCCGAACATCGAGAGCGACTGCGACGGTTATCCCATCACCGACTACCTGAAGGGCAAGGTCACGGGTGGCGGATTCGGGGCTCCGCTGCGCGCGAACTTCACGCTCATCCGGGACTTCATCAAGGAGCGCGCGCCGCGGCTCGCGGCCCGCATGCGTGAGCACGCCCTCCTGACTTACGGGAGCACGGCCGGTGCTGGCAAGGAGAAGGGCTTCCACCGCAGCCTCATGGAGAACCCGGATGACGCCCAGGCCTTCCTGGCACTTCAGCGCTGTGCAGGCAACAAGCTCTTCGCGAATTCGAGCCTCCTCACGACGGTCTTGGGCAACTCGGTGAGCGACGGCAAGCGTGCCAACCTCTACCGGCCTGGGTTCGACAACTCCGTGGCCAAGTCGCATGACCTGGCCTTCCTCCAGACCGACGTCACCAACAACAAGACCGCTGCCGTCGACAAGGGCATCTATCGGTGGGTCTACGACCTGGTGGTGAAGTCGCACGCTCCCTGGCGGCGTGACCTCATCCAGGCCTACGACGACGTGTTCGGCTGCGTCCATACGAACGACGAGGCCTCCGAGTGCGCGTCGGACGAAGGCATCGCCTGGTGGACAGGAGCGTTCTATCGGCCCGAGGTCTACTCCCCGAGCATCCCCAATCCGGACTTCTCCCTCGCCATGATGCGCGAGAGCCACGAGTACTACCTCCAGGACGAGTGCACCCCCGCGAACGGCGCGTGTGCCTATGAAATCCCGAAGATCGTCGAGCGGGCCTGCAAACGCGACAACCTCTCGTGCTCGAGCTCGACCATCGAATCGAAGACCACCGCCATCCGCGGCTACATCGCGAAGGGCACCTTGAGGGCGAACTATCCGTCCATCGAGTGCTACGTGCGGACGAAGTCCACGACGGGCTGCAAAATCACCTACATCCGCGAGTAGCCTTCCCACCCGAGTAGCCCTCTCATCAGAAACATTGACACCATGAACAAGCGACTGCGATTGCTGCTCGCCACGCTCCTCGTGTGTCCTGCGGTCGGTGCCGCGGCGGAGCCCACGGCCAGCTCGGACAGTGCCTGTCAGGGGAACGACAAGCGCATCTGTTACGAGACCCTCGCGGCCTACGGGGATTACCAGGGCATCATCGACCGGATCAGCCTGAACGTCATCGGATACGAGCCCATCGAGAAGTACTTCCTCGGCAGGGCGCACTTCGGGCTGTCCAACCGGACGGCCGCGCAGAGCCTCCGCTGCTTCCACACCCTTCGTGCGAAGGATTTGCTCGAGGCCTTCCTCGCCGAGCGCCACCAGAAGTTCGAGACGCAGCAGACGTTCGGGACGTCCGATGAGATGCGGTACGTCTATCACGCGACCAAGACGCTGGACGCGCTCAAGAGCGTCACCGGCTGCGAGGAGTCCTCGCACACCGCGACAAGCCTGGAGCGCTATGCCCGGCGCTACGCCACCGAGCGCATTCAAGGGCTGATCTACAACACCGAGACGGACGGAGTCCTGGGGCCCCTCTTCCGGGAGAAGATGGGCTCCTTCCAGCAGATGACGCAGAGCCTGGTGACCACCGCGTCCCAGGTCGAGACCCGCTACCGCGCGGCATCGATCGAGCTCGACGCCGGGCGGACCCAACTGTTCTCCATCCGGGACGAGATCAACGCGCAGTTCGGCGCGGGAACGGTCATCACCGATGACTCCAGTGACACCACCTTCCCGCTCTTCCGCTACGACCAGAACAAGAAGCAGGCCATCCTCACGTCTCTCGATACGCGCTACCAGGGACTCCTCCAGGTCGAAACCAAGGTGACGGCCCTGGAGACGCAGCTTCTGAGTGCCCTCGCGGCCCAATCGATGGACGACTACCTCCTGAAGAAGGAGCAGACCGTCCTCAGCGTGAAGAAGCTCTCGGCGGAGCTCCTGCTGGGCGTGAACCTGTGGACCCGGTTCTGGGCCTCCGAGGAAAAGGGATTCGCGAAGCTCAAGACCGCCGCGGCGGCCGAGGGCAATTCCATGCTCTTCACGCACGCCACCCGGATCGACACCGACTGGCGCACCCGGATGCGGGTCCACTGCAGCACCACGAATCCCGCCTGGTACTGCACGGGGGGAACCAATCCATGACATCGCTGCGACGCGTGGCGCTTCCCGTCACGCTCCTCCTGACGACATCCCTGTTCCCGCTCTCCCTCTCGGCCTCCCAGCCCGGGGACGAGATCGTGGTCCCCACCTATGGTTTCCCCCAGGTGGAGAGCCTGTGGCAGACGGCAACCGGGGGATACCCCCTGGATGCGAGCCTCATCACCACCCTGACCACCCACCTCGGCCAGACCTCCTCCGGAGGCGGCGGTGGGGGGGGCGGCATCGAATACGACTTCGCCGCGGCCGCGCCACGCGCGAGCGCCACGGCGACGGGTCCCATCCTCCCCATCGTCAGCCTGGAGGCGGGCCTGGCACGAACCGTCCACGAGCGCTCCGCCAAGCTCGACCTGCTGCTCGGCGCCGTTCAGGGCTACCGCGCGGAAGCGGACCCGATGGATCGCAGCATCGCCCTCGAGACGTGGTCGAACGCCGCGCACCTCGAGCTCTTCCTCATGAACACCGCTGTGTTCCTCGAGGGACAGACGCGCGAGCAGAAGTGCCTCTCATACGAGCGCGCGGCCGATCATGCCCGCTTCCTCGGATGGACCCGCCAGAGCCCCACGGGCGGCCCCGTCCAGGCCCGCGTGCCGACCGGTTGGGAGTCCCTGCGCACCGCGGCCAGCACGTTCTTCTCGAACAGCTTCGTGCGCCACATCCCCGACGGCATCTGCTCGCTCCAACGCTCCATCCGAAAGAGCGAGGTGGAGAAGACCGTCAGGGGAGCGGTGGATCAGGCCATCGCGGTGAAGGTCGGCAAGGAGATGGATGCCACCCTCCAGATCGCCGAGCGCAAGCTGGCGGACTACGCGAGCGCCGGCCAGAGCACCATCGTGGAGGTGCCCACACGCGAGATCTTCGCCCTGAAGAAATCCGTCAATGACACGCGGCCCGTCCACGACTTCGTCGTGCAGGACAAGCTGATGCTCTACAGCGTCCCCCAGGGAAGCCAGAGGCAGCCCCTGGTGACCGACCTCGAGGACAGGCAGAAACGCATCAACGCCATCATCAGCGCCACGGGAGCCGCCGAGCTCAGCGCGGAAGTCGCCAGCGCACGCGCCACACGGGACGCGCATACGCAGTTCCTGTCGAACACCGTCACCCTGCTCCGGGAGATGGCGGTGACCCCTGGGCTGAGCACCAGTGCGAAGGATCGGGTCAAGGTCTGCGTGACGCTTCCGTCGGAGGTGACGCCGCAGAACCTCGAGAGCCTCGCCACGCAGCTCAATACGTGTCTGGCGCAGCTCGCGACGGTCTACACGGAGCTCAAGGCGCAGAGCGGCACGCGGCCGGGGTACGGCGATTTCGCCCTGAAGTTGGATGACCTGTCGTCCGCGTATGTCGACATCGCGACGCGCGGGCAGTGAACGGCGAGACGGGGTTCAATCAATGAAACGTTCTGCATGCCTATTCGTGCTGCTGCTGGCACTCCTGCCCTTCGCCGCCAGGGCCCAGGGCCCCTCCTGCGCTCCGGGCAACGAGGTCGCGCTCAGGACCTATATCAATCAACACGTCTCCGCGCTGCGGATCGCCAACTACCGCGCGGACGTGCTCCTGATGGAGAAGAGCTTCAAGGAGCTCGATGGGCTCCTCAAGAGCACGGGCTGCGCCAGCATGGCGCCCCTGCTGTGTGACGCGGAGTGCTCCTACCAGCTCGCCAACGTCCATCTCTTCCGCGCGACCGGCTATCCCCTGATGCGGGAGACGAGCAATGCCTGGTTCCCGACCGACCCTCCCGGTGGCAACGGGGAGGTGCGCGAGCCCTATGAGGCGCAGGCCATGCTGGGTGTCCAGCGGGTCGAACAGGCCCTGAAGAACCTCGCACGCCAGCAGCAGGCCGCGGGCTCCACCAGCAATCCGATGGACCTGCCGCTCAACCGCTTCCTCAAGGCGCATGCGCGCCTCAACTCGCTCAAGGCCCGGCTCTTCGTGGCGGCGGGAGACATCTGGTATCGCAAGGCCTCCTTCTCCCGCCTGGACAACCTGCAGTACCAGGTGGCGGAAGCGCTGGGAGAGGATGACCGCGCGAAGAAGAAGGGGACCGAGTACTACAACGCGGCGACGTATTACGACCAGGCGTTCTGGGTCATCCTCGAGGCGAGGAGCAGCATCCCCGCGGCGAACACGGACCTCTTCAGCTCCGAGTTCTCCACGCTCACCTCGCTCGAGTCCGACGTCAACATGCGGCTCGACTCGGTCCGCAAGGGATATCTGTACCTCAACATCGATCCGGAGCAGCTCACGGGCAACAGCCTGAGCGCCCTGTCCCGGCAGCTCATCGGCCAGCGGGAAGCCATCCGCCGCCAGGAAGGCGAGCTCCGCCAGCAGATGGAAACCTGGGCGGCCAAGTTCACCACCCACACCAATCAGCAGTTGGATCTCGCCAATCAGCAGAACTCGCGCGTCCTGGATCTCGAGGTGTACAAGCTCGCGCAAATGCAGGCGACCGCGGGCCGGCTCACCCAGGAGCTCCGGGCCCAGGTGGAACTCATCGACCGGAGCATGCCGAAGTTCCAGCTCGAGCAACGCATCAAGGCCATCGAGGCGACGCTCGCCCGGGAGCAACTGGAGCTCTCGCACCAACTCCAGAGCATCAAGACACAGACGGAGCAGGATCTCCTCGGACTGGAGAAGGAGGCCATCAACTCCCGGCTGGATGATCTCCGCTTCAGCATCGACATGACCATGGCGGAATACAACTTCACCATGCAGGTCGAGGCCCTGCTCGCCCAGAAGGAGGAGCTCGACCGGCAGTTCCTGGCGGACAAGGCGGAGATCGACATCCTCGAGGCACGCAAGGGACAGGTCCAGAAGGGCATCGAGGCCGCGCAGTGGCGGGTCACCCTCACGGACATCATCATCAACAAGTACAAGACCGCTCAGGAGACGTCATTCAAGTCGGCCCGTATTCCCATCGTCGAGCAGATCTGCACCGTGGATGCGGAGCTCGTCTTCTACAGCCGGAGCGCGGCGTACAGCGGCTACAGCGATCCCGTCTCCGGGCACTCCTGCACGGTCTCGCCTCCGAGCACGACCCAGGAAGCCAATCTGGATGAGCTATGCACGGCTCGCGCGAAGCTGAAGACAGACCAGCTCGCCAACATCGACAAGATCCGGGCCTGTCTCAACAGCGGGAGCAGCGGGAACGGGAGCGGCGGGAGCGACGAGAGCGGCGGGAAGTGCAGCCAGATGACCGGGACCGAGAAGTCGGTCGTCGACGCCATCAAAAATGCCAGCACGGCGAACCAGGCGGTCATCAACCATCGGAAGGCCGCGCTGATGAAGACGAAGGAGATCCTCAACGAGAAAAAGAACGAGCTCCGCACGGCGACCAATGCGGCCATCGGGATAGAGGCCACCAAGTCCCTCATCGACGTGCTCTGGACAACAGCCGCCACCCTCGCCGCCAATCCAGACGACGCTACCGGCTTCATCGGGTTCATGCCCGTGAAGACATTCACCATCTCCAAGGCCGCATTCAACAGCGCCAAAACCGCGGCCGAGGGAGCCTCGAATCTGCTCAACTTCGGCTACCAGATGGCCCAGTTCCACCACCAGCTCGAGTCCGAAAAGCTCCTCAACAAGCAGGAGTTGGAGGATATCGCCAACCAGATCGACGCCATCCAGAAGGAGCTCGACGTCGAGAAGTGGGCGAAGGAGCGAGAGCTCGCGGAGATCTCCGTCCGGCTCGCGGAACTCCAGGGTGAGTACGACAATGTGAAGAACGAGCAGGAGGTCCAGCGGCTCGAGTGCAATGGAGAGAAGGCCAACCGCGAGGCCACGGTGGCCAGGCTCCTCAAGTCGCGCGCCGCCCTCGTCGGGCAATTGCAGCAGAACGCGGATGAGTCCGCGTTGACGCTGTTCGACATCCACGAGCAGGAGAACCTCCGGGCCCAGGCGCAGACGGAGATCGAGCGGCTGAACCTCGAGACGCTCGAGTACAACCGGCAGCAGGAGAAGATCCGTCTGGATCAGCAGAAGCTCACGGGAATGAAGGCTGCCATCGACCGGCAGATCGCCATGGCCCGGGGTTACCAGTCCACCGTCAAGTCCCTCCAGGGCGAATACTCCGACACGAAGACCCTGCTGAAGGCCGTCAACGAGAAGATCAAGGACAGCATCGTCCTGCGCGAGCAGAAGGAGCGGGAGTTCGTCTCGGCGGTCCTGGCGCAGTCCGGCAAGGTCGCCTTCAGTGAGATCGCGGACCTGAAGAGCAAGCTCGCGCAGCTGGATGACGCCGACCAGCTCGTCGCGCAGGTCCACGCCATCGAGCAGAAGCTGGCCGTGGAGGTCGAGGGTTCCTACAAGAACATCCTCGCCATCGTCCGGAAGAACATCGAGGCGGGCGGCGGCCAGCAGGAGACCGCCAACTCGCTGTTCTGGGACTTCGAGAACCTGGCGGCGGAGCTGTCACGCGGTGCCGGCGACATGCTCGACTACAAGCGCAGGCTGCTCGAGAACGCGAACTTCACCTACAACCTCTACCGCAGCCGCTACAACGTCCTCGCCCAGTTCGCGGGCGATGTGGCTCCCATCTCGGAGGAGTACGCGTTCATCAGCAACGCGGCGGAGCTCGAGAAGGTCCTCGCGGATTGCTCCGGGCTGGACACCAACGAAATCTGCAAGCCTCGCTCGCTCGTCTGGGACAACAAGAACATGACGGGCACGGTGGCGGAGTTCACCCTGGAGAACACGAGCACCCTGCTCCAGCAGCTCCTGGCCGAGGGACGCGTACGCTTCGAGATCTCCCCCTACGGGCAGTCCCTGGCGAACAGCCAGCGGCTCGGCAACCTCGTGCTCTGGCACGAGAATCTGATGAACACCGAGTCCCCGATGCTGCTCGTCCACGCCATGGCCCTCGCCGACGGCTCGAGCTGTGGAAGCAAGGCGACTGTCCGGCACCTCGGATCGGGCACCCTGTTCGCGCCCATGTCGCGTGACAACGCCGCTCCGCAGGCGACCCTCGTCGTCCGCAAGCCCACGGACCTCGAGATGCCCGTCTGGACGAACGCGGAGCTGGGCCTGTGGACCTCGCGAAGCGACACCTTCCGCACAGGCTCCTTCACCGCAGCGGGGCTGGAGACCGTGCTCCAGTCCGACCGGGTCGGCAAGCTCGAGTACCCGCTCGTGGGCCTGCCCCTGATTGGAACCTATGAGCTCATCGCGACGCCGAGCTTCGTGGGATGCCTCTCCGGAAGCAGCACGTCCAAGCTGAAGCTCGGATTCATCTACGTCGTCAAGTAATCGCACATCTCGGATGAGAAGGGATTTCGTCATGCATCGGTTGGTGCTCGAGAGAAAGGCACCCCTCTGGGTCGCGTGCCTGCTCGCCGGACTCTGTGCGAGCGGGCCGGCGGCAGCTCAAAGTGACTGCAACAGCAATGCCTCATCGTGCGACTTCCAGGAGCGGAAGACGACGCTTCGCGCGCAGCTCTGGAGCAGCGCGTGCCTGAATGGCACCTGGAAGCACCTCAGCGCCGTGTACTTCCCCATGGAGAGCGGTCAGCTCGTGACGAGCAAGCGGGCGCAGGTGAACTTCCTGAACGGGCTCTGCGCGTTCCACCAGGACCGGCGCTCCATGGACCCCAAGAAGGCCCGGGAGCAGATCAACCGGGGCATCGACGAGCTCCAGCGCGCACAGACCTCCGGGCTCCTGCGGTCGCAGAGGCACGTGGGCGCGCTCCTGGAGGGGCTGCTCCATTGTGAGCGGATGAAGCAGCTGGCGCCGGAGGTGGAGACGAAGCTGCCCTCGCGCGAGCTCTACTGCGTGCACCGGGGGATGGCGAAGGCGGCCTTCACGAGCGTCAACTGGGCGAACATGGCGCTCGACTACCCGGACTCGACGGCCTTCTCCGTCGGAAAGCACATCGAGTCCATGGGCGCGTGCTACAGCAGCCATCTGAGCGCTGGCACCGATGCGACCTGTGGCATCGTCACGTCGCTCCCGGAAGAGCAGGTGAAGAGCATCGGGACCCAGGTGGGGACCACGGAGCTCTCGCGCTACCTGGGGAGCGTGACGGACCAGACGAGCTCGACGGCGACCGGGGTCGGTCCCCTCACGGCCATGCTCGCCAGGAAGTTCGAGATGGTCGACGGGGCCGTCGCGGGCTCCGCTCAGCTCTTCTCGGAATTGAAGCAGCGCAACGAGCGGCTCAAGGGCTCGTACACGGGCCTGGCGGAGATGTATTGCTCGCCTACCGGCGAGTGCAATGGGCCTATTCCCTCGCGCGTCCAGGCCATGAGCACGAAGTACCAGGCGGTGACGCTGAAGGCGCAGAACGTGCTCGGCTTCGTCGACAGGTGGGTCAACGGTCTCTACCAGGACAGCGCCGGGCGTGACGTCCGCGCGGAGCTGGCCAGGAGCAAGACGGACCTGACCGACACCCTCGCGACGCTCCAGGGCCAGGAGGCGTTCCTCGACAAGATCCGCCTCGTCAAGCGGGACCTGTCGGTGCTCGCTCGGGGCGCGGAGGCCGAGGATGGTGTCTTGAAGAAGCTCTGCAGCCTGTACTTCTGCGAGATCCGCGGTGGGAACCGGGAGACCTTCCGGAAGACCTGTGCCCAGGTCGACCCCATCCTGTCGAAGCCTCGCAGCGAGCTCAACAAGCTCTGCTCCTCCAATGTGGAGACGACCTACGTCTCCGGAGATGGCCAGACCACCGCCGCCGCGCTGTGCCGCAACGTCGGGCTCGGTGCGTACATCGCGGATGGCCGCAAGGACATTCAGGCCTGCATGAACACGTTCTATGTGGGTCAGTGAGAACCAACCGATGAAACGCTTTTGGATGTATGGGGTCGTTCCGTTCCTCCTGGCCGGGTGCGGCATCCAGGAAGAGGCTGAAAGCCATACCACGGTCAGCGAGGTGCGGGCCCTCGCCCAGGCTCCCCTGATCCCCAAGCTCTTCTCCTACGAGACGACGAGCGGCGCCACGGTGTATGCCGTGGAGTTCCCCCAGGGAGAAGGACGTGCATCCCGGCTCGCGAGGTTGAACGGGTGCACCGAGGCGAACGCACGCCGCCTCTTCCGCATCTACGCGGACCCCATCACACCGCTCGATGAGAGTCCGTGGGCAGGTCAGCTCAATTCCCCGAGCACACTCGTCCTCTCCTGCCCGGATACGACCGCATCGGGTGCGCGGGTCTTCGTCGAATCGCTCACCCTGGGATCCTCCTATCTCGAGTACCTGCAGGGCTCGGCGGGCACGGATGCGGGTCAGCCCTCGTCGTTCCTGGTCATCCCCAACCGGTGTGGAGAGCTGATCTTCCACTTCCAGGTTCCGCAGCGCGCGGCCCAGCAGGAGACGTCGCGGGAGCCCCCTCCGGCCACGGGGGAGCGCATCTACCTGTCCTGCAAGAGGGACCGGCCGGTCGAGTACTCCGGTTGGGAGCTCGACACCGCCTACGCGCGCAGTCTCGGCCGGGATGTCTATGTGCTGACCCGAGGGGCGAGCACCGTCCTCCTGGACGCGGTGGATGGACTGGCGGTCACGGACCTCCTGTGGGACGACGCGAAGCGCGCGGAGGTGGAGGACAGGCTGCGCGCACTGTTCATGATTCCGAATTCGGTATCCATCGGCTGGGCCGGAGAGCTGGAGTATCAGGACGTGGCGGGACGGCCGCTCTTCGACTTCTGCGTGGACCACTGTGGTACGGACTTCAAGCCCGCGCACAAGAAGGTCGTCAATGGTGCGATCTCCTGCTTGCAGGGTGAGCTCGGCGCGGGAGAGTCCTGCACCTACGCCGCTCCCTTCACTTATGAGGAGCGCCAGCAGCTCGATGGGACGATTCGCCAGGGTGCGCAGCTCTCGACCGGAGAGCTGGTGTTCTCAGCCTGCGGCGGAGCCACGGAGACCTGGCAGAAGCACCTCGGATTCACGCGCAACCCCGCGGTCACGTCCTCCTGGCTGGGGCAGCTGAAGGCCGCGTACGGCACCGGAACGCCCTCCTCGCCATCCACTCCCCAGCTCACGCTCCCGTGTCTCCAGGAGCAGACGACGTGCCGCATCAACCTGCCCCAGGTGATTCTCGATGGAATCGATCTCTCGAAGATCGAGCTCTCACGCGAGCTGGAACGCGCGGTTCGCGCGCGCCAGTGCGCGAGTGGACCCGAGGCCCTGGAGGTCGTCCTCGGACCGGAGGCCGTCCTGAGTGATGCTCCGTTCCGGGTGGACGCCAGTACCCTTCCCTCCAGCCTCAAGACCCTCCGGATCGGCGGAGAGGCAGGTGCTCGGTCGGCGCTCCTCGTCGCTGAGCCACGATGCGGAACGGGAGCGGCCCTCTGCACGGCGGCCGTCCCCGCCATCCAGGTCGAGGGAGATCTCGAAGTAGAGCTCCGGTACCTGGACATGCGTCCAATCCCTCCCACCACCCCCGTGGCATCCCGGCCGGCGCTTGCGCGCGTGGCTGTCAGGGCGAGGGGTGGAACCGGACAGAAGCTGATGCTCCGCCTTCGTGACGCCGATATTGGCGATGCGACGCGGGCATATCCGTTCTACGCCGGCGTGGACATCGCGGGAGGGAGCCTGGTGCTCTACAACTCCGACGTCCTCGCCTTCACGAGCGCCGTGGAGGCCGAGCAAGGCACGGTGTCCATCGTCTCGTGGCCGCAGACGGGGCAGCTCAAGCTGGTGTCGCTCGCCCATGCCAACCCGAGCTCCAGCATCCTCATCGACCTGGATGGACGTTCGCTCTCGGGAGCGGTGGATCGCTTCCGGGCCCTGACGCTCAAACCGGGCACCCAGACCTTCATCGGAGGAGCGACCCTCCAGGGCCCCGTGGGAATCCTGTGGTCCGGGATTCCGCGGCCCGGAGGAGAGGACGCCCTGTGGTCCAAGCGGACGACGTTCTCCAAGGGGCTGTCCTCGACGTCCACCCTCTTCCGGACCGAGGCCACCATGCTGCGCGTGCGTACTGCGGGCCGGCTCGTGTTCGACGCCGCGAGCGTCAGCAACTTCGCCTACGTGGTGCGGTGCCCGGCCCAGGCGTCCGGAGAACAGGCGCTGGTGCAGTTCGTCGTGCCCCAGCCCATGACAGACATCCGCTACCTGACTGCCAGTCCCGGGGCATGCCAGGTCGAAGCGCCGTGGATGGGGACTCCCTAGGTGAGGCGCATGGACATGGGATGGCGAAAGAATCGGTGGGCATACACCGCCGTCGGGAGCTTCGTGGTGCTTGCCACCGTGCTCGGGTACTGGCTATCCCGGCGAGACCCGGCCCCGCCCCCTCCCTCGACATCGCCGGTCGAGCTCAGCGTCGTCCAGAGCGTGAGCGAGGAGTTCAATGAACCCCTCAAGGAACTCCTGCGCCCCTTCCTCGAGCAACACCCCGAGGTGCGGCTGTCGGTGCGGTACGACGCGCATGCCCGGGAGGGGAGTGACGGCGCGGCCCGTGGCCCCCACCTGGCGCTGCGAGTGTCGAACGGGTCCGCCACGCCCGGAGGCGTTCCCTTGTTCGCCTCGGACTACGTCGTCCTCGCCTACAACCGGGACCTCGTTCCGGAAGCACCGAAGACGTGGCGCGACATCATCGCCCACGGCTACACCCTCAAGGAGAAGGGCACGGTCCCGTATGGAATCGTGCTCGCGGAGGAGATGCACAGCCTCCTCCCCTTCTTCGGCGACCTCTTCCAGGCCGGGGGCCCGGGTGACACGCCTCGAGAGGCGTTCGCGCTGCTCTCCGATCTCCGGTTCAAGTACGGCCTCACGCCGGGCGCCTGCCTGTCGGAGTGCGTGGTCCAGGTCTTCAAGGAGGGCCGTGCACCGTTCGCAGTGATTGGAGAATGGCGGCTGCCAGAGCTGCGGAGCGCACTCGGAGGGAAGCTCGGGCTGACGGTGATTCCCGCCCTGCCCGGGGGCGGAGCCAGGATCAGGCCCGTACAACGGGTGTACGCGCTCTTCCGGGCGGGTGAGGCCCCGAAGCGTGAGCTGGAGGCCGCGGATGCGCTCCTGCGCTTCGTCGAAAAGGAGGGCTCCTCGCGCCTCATGGCGACGCTCGGAAAGGCAGCGCTCCAGCCCGTGGCCGCATCGGCGTCGGCGGAAGAGCTCGCCCTGGCGGCGGCTTCCGTGGACGCAGTGGAAGTTCCCGAAGCGCGCGTGCGCGCGGCGGAGGCCGCACTGGCTCCCATCTGGGAGCAGTTCGCCACCGGGCGGTTGAGCGCCGAGGGTGCTGCCCGCTCCCTGGTCGCCGCCGTCTCGACTCCCGCACAGAACTGAGAGGGCGCACCCGCGCCCTCAGGTCGTTGCTCAGCACGTGTCGCCGGCTCGCCTCCGGCGCGGCGGCACAGCCATGTCCTCCGCCGGAGGCGGAATGCCATTTCAAGGAGATGAGTGGATGAATCGGCTGCGATTGTCGCTGGCCGTCCTGGGGCTGCTCCCAGCCCTTTCGTGTGGACCCACCCGGACGGAAGAGACGAAGGACCCGGCCAAGGCCCCAAGGTCTGATGAGCTGGAGACGCCCCAGGCCATGGGCTCTGGCGCACTCGCATCCGCGGGGGCCTTGAGTGGACCCACGATGGGCGTGAGCGTCACGGAGAACCGTGGCGCGGCCAGTGTCGTGCTCCCACTCCCGGGCCTGCCCGCACGCGCGGGCTTCGGACCGGGTCTGGCCCTCACGTACAGCACCT
Organism: Vitiosangium sp. GDMCC 1.1324; assembly: GCF_003044305.1. Lineage (GTDB taxonomy): Bacteria > Myxococcota > Myxococcia > Myxococcales > Myxococcaceae > Archangium. The sequence goes on from NZ_PZOX01000003.1 coordinate 850,689, forward strand.
CCCCCACCGATGCCCGGGACGGATTCGGCATCGGCTTCAGTCTCGGCTCGTCCTCGGTGGGGATCGCCGGTGATTGGGGCGTGCCGTACCGGTATGTCACCGCCAACGGAGATCTCGCCGCCCGGCTCACACTCAATGGCGCGCGGCTGGAGCGCGTCCGAACAGAGAAGGTGAACGGCGCCCTGAGCATCATCGAGTATCGACTCGATGGCACGGATTCGCTCGTCCGGGTGTTCCGCCACATGCCCGGCGCGGAGATGGCCGTGCCGGACAGACAGGGAGGCACGCTGGCCCTTGCGGGCTTCCGCGTCGTCTACCCGGATGGACGGCAGGAGTATTACAGCGAAGCGCCAGAGGTTGCCGAGGGGCTGATGCTCAAGCGCTTCTTCGCCACGCGCTGGCCGCTGGTGGCCGCTGTGAGCCCCACGGGCGAAGTCGTCACCTACCAGTACGACAAGCCCACGGAGGATCAACGCTCGTACCTGAGCTCCGTCAGCTTCGCGGGCGGCCGGTCGGCCTACGTCTTCGAGCGCGCGGAGCGGCCGCGTGCACCCACGGATTACGTGATGGGGTCCCCCCAGAAGGCAGGCCACCTCTACACGAAGATGACGGCACGCTTCGACGGCGAGCTGATGTATCAGTGGTGCTTCGTCTACGGTGTGTACGCACAGGATGGAGCGAAACTCCTCACCCATCCGGACTGCGCGGCGGTCGCACAGGAGGACTTCGCCGCGGAGCTCACAAAGCTCTCGGCGTCCCTGAGCCGGCAGGACAAGCTCCTGGGTGTCTACCGCTTCGGACGGAGTGCGGTTCCCCTGACACGCAACACGCAACAGGAACCGCTCGTGCGGTTCCAGTACTCGGGTTGGACGATCTCGGACATTCGCGATCATTCGCTCGTCTACGACATTGAGATTCCGGATGTGTATGGCTTTGGTCCCGAGGGCGGCTCGGAGTTCCTGGACCTGAACGCCGATGGTCTGGCGGATGTCCTGCGCGCCTCGCTCTCCGACAACCGGAGCTTCGCCTCGTACAATCTCGGAGACCTCGCCAGGCAGAACCCGTTCGTGCAGCGCGATGGGGTGGTGCTCCAGAAGGTGCTGGGCGGTATCGAGCAGCCGGAGGTGCTGCGTTTCGACGAGCGCCCCGGTTCCGACAGCCTGTTCTGGACGGGAGACTTCAATGGCGACGGCCTGACGGACGTGGTGCACATCACGGCCTCGGGCGGTCAGTCCGAGCTCTTCTTCTTCCGCGGACAGCAAGGCGTCCCCGGCAAGCCGTTCGCGGCGGCCACGCGCTCCAGCATGCTCGATGCGTATGTCGGGCAGCTCATGCACGGACGCAGCCGCGTCATCGACCTCAACGCGGACGGAAAGGACGACATCCTCATCGCGACCACGGACGGAGTGACAGCGACGTGGACCGCCCATGTGAACATCACCTCGCCGGAGGACAGGGCCCTGTCCTTCCAGACCCTCACCAACCTCCGGTTCCCCTTCACGGCCGGCGCCGGGTGGGAGCTCGACAATCCCGCGTACCGCTTCCTGGACGTCAATGGGGATGGGCTCCAGGACCTCGCCGTGCTGAAAGTGACTGGCGCGGGCGAGAAGGGCCTGTGCGTCTACGAGAACCAGGGCGGGGTGTGGGCATATACCTATACGAGCCTGGGGACGGACTCGCAGGGGCGAGACGTGCCGCGCGGGCGGATGGCCGCGGGCGCGATGGTGTTTGGTTTCGACGCGGGCGACCCGGTTTGTGAGCAGGGCTTCTTCCTCCCGGCCCAGGGCATCGAGTCCGGCGTCAACCTCAACGCGATGTGGCTGGCGGACGTCAACGGGGATGGGAACATCGACCTCGCCCACCTCACGGCGACGGCGAACGCGCTCAAGGTCTGGTTCGGGCAGGGCCGCGATGGATTCTCGCGTGCGGAGCTCATCCCGCTGAACACGACCTTGAGTGTCGACACACAGAACATCTGGAACACGCGCGTCATCGATATCGACGGGGATGGTGTCGGAGAAATCCTCGTCTACGAGCCCACTCCCCAAGGTGGACGGCTGCGCGTCATCGACTTCAATCGCACGGGGCAGAAGAACGTCGTCGGACCGGATCTGCTCGTCGCAGCGTCCGAGGGGACCGGGCTCCGGCACGCATTCGTCTATGGCACGACCACCGATGAGCTCGTGCGCGATCGTCGGCAGCTCGGCATGGACGATGCGAGCCTGCGCGGCCTTCCCTACGCGCTCCCCGTGGTGAAGCGGCATGCCCTCCTGGTGGGGGGCGAGCCTCCTCAACTCACGGCCTTCCGGTACCATGCGCCCCACTTCGAGAGCGAAGCGCGAAGCTTCGTCGGCTTCGCCCGGAGCGACATGCTCACTCTGGGAGACAGTACCCAACCGGACCTGGGAATCCGCCGGACGTACGCCGTGCAGGGAACGCGCACGGACCGCTTCCTGGCAAGCATGACCCGCATGGAGGAGCTCGTCCGCCCCACTCCACTCCGGGTCCGTCCCGCCGTGCCCGGCCCACTCGAGACGGCGAGCGCGGTGTCCTTCACGGCGGAGACCTGGAGCGAGGAGCCGCTCACCCCGGCGGCGGTCCTCTCCCAGCAGGAGTCCGACTGGGCCGTCGAGCCCCTTCCGGAAGCGGAGGCCCGCACGCCCCCCGTGTTCGTGCGCCTCCTGAGCACCCGTTCGCGAAGCTGCAGCGAGAGCTCGGGATGTGTGGCCCCCGCGACGAGCACCCGCACGCTCGATTACGACGCGCTGAATCGGCTCGTGCGTGAGCAGGAAGCCCTGAACGCCGTCGCGGGACCCGAAGACCTGCAGGTCCCCTCGCACGCCAGCGTGCGCACGCTCACGTACGACCCAGTCTGGGAGGAGCGGGGAATTCTGACGGCCGTGAGCGGAGAAGTCGTGAAGACACTGCCTTCCGGCGCCGTACTCTCCAAGACCACCACCGTGTATGCGGAGCAATGGCCCCTGCCGGTGCGCGTGACGGCTCAAGGCGAGACGGACCCGGAGGCACTCTCGGGGCTCGACACCCGGTTCACCCAGGCAATCCAGAAGAGTGCCGTGCGCACCCTCACACATGCCTATGACGCCTTTGGCAACGTCGTCGAATCCGGAGATGGGCTGGGAATCACGGCTCGCTTCATCTACGACCCGACGGGCCTGCGCATCGTGGAGTCTCGGAATTCACTCGGGCACCGGACCCGGTATTGCTACGGCTCGGCGGAATGCACGCTCGGCGGTACGGGAGAGGGAATCCCCGAACGGAGCCTGGCCCGAACCCATCTCCTGACTCCACAGGGCGAGCTCACGGTGTCCAGGTTCGACTCCCTGCACCGCCCGGTGCGGATGACGGACTCGAGCGGACGCGAAGTCGCCTACGCCTACCGCGACGCGGAGGGCACACAGCCACGGCTCGTGCGCGTGATCGAGCGCCGCGCGGCCACGGGTCTCCGGATGACCACGGAGCGGCTGTTCGCATTCCGGGCCGATGGCCGTTCCCTGGGCGAGGCCATCGAGAGTGAATCCACCGGAGCCAGGGTTCTGGCGTACGCAACCTACAACGCGACGGGCGCTCCCGTCTTCTCGGCCCAGCCCTACCTGGAGGCCCAGGGACCGGCCGCGCTCTTCGCGGAAGGGCGGTTCCCGGCTCCTGCGAGTGCACCCGGCTGCGGGCTCGGCCTGGGGACATGTACGTCCTATGACGCACTGGGGCGCCCGGTGGAGGTGACGGATTCCTCGGGCAGGTACGTCGTGCGCACGGTGTACGAGCCCTGGGGGCGACGGCTCGAGGAGCGCCTCACGGAGAGCGGTGGTGCCGTCGTTCGCACGAGCACCTCCGTCGAGCGCTCCGGGGAAGTGTACGCGCTGGTCGATGAGGCGGGGCAGATCTATCGCTACTCGCGGGACGCGCATGGAAGGTTGTACAGAATCCACCTGCCTGGAGAGGAGACGCCCCGGCGAGTGGTCTTCGATGCCGATGGTGACCTCCTCCTCAGTCAGGCCTCCGGAATCATGACGCGACTCTGGACGCGCGATACGCGAGGACGGGTGACCCAGGGGATGACATGGAGCGCCAGCGGGTCGGAGTGGGAGCGCGTCGAACGAACCTACGACGCCCTCAACCGGCTGACGCACCTGCGAGCTTCTTCCTCGGTCTACCCCGATGGCACCGATGACCTGTCGTTCGTCTACGACAAGCGGGAGGGACAACCCGCCACGCCCGAGACCCTGGACCGTCTTGTCGAGGCCAGCGCGCACGACCTGCTCGGGGCGCAGCACGTGACGGAGCACTACACCTACGACCGGAGCGGACAGCGGACCGGGCACATGCTCTCGTATTCGGGGGGCGGAGTGGAGCGCACCTACGAGGAAGCGTGGACCTACGCGCTCGATGGCAAGCTGGCCTCCTATGACGATCCGTTCGGAAATACCTTCACGCTCGAACGGCATGGCGCGGGAGCGCTCGCCGCGATCCACTGGTCGGCGCCGGGGCGCGTCGAGGCTCCGCTCATCGCGGGCATTCAATACAACGGGCGGGGACAGATAACCGCGTATACGGCGCCTCGGATGGGGCTCGAGCGCCAATATGGTTATGAGACCGCGTCCGGGCGTCTCGTCCACCTCCAGGCCTGCATCACGCGTGAGGCAGGCTGCGTCCCCGTCCAGGACATGCTGCTCACGCACCGTGCGGATGGGCGCATCTCGGCCATCCAGGACGGCTCACGCACCAGCTCGTACACCTACAGTCCCCGCGGAGAATTGCTCTCGGCCCAGGAGGGAGGGCAAACCCAGACCTACGCCTATGGTCCCTCGGGAGAGCCGAGCAGACTGAGCGAAGGAGCGGATTACCTCTTCGAGCGTGCATCGGGCACGAACGCCATTCCCCTACCCAAGGGGGGCAACTTCCGCCTCGACGTGTTCGGCCGCGTGGTGGCGGGCGGAGCGATGCGGGAGATCATCTACGACCCGTTCGGCCGCATCCGGCGCATCGAGCTCGACGGAAAGACACTCATCTATGGTTATTCGGTGGCTGGCGATCGCGTCTCCAAGCAGGTGCGCGTGAAGGAGGGCGCACAGGAGAAGGTCTCCGAGGTGGTCATCTATCCCTCACGCTTCACACGCGATAACGGGAGGGAGCGGCAGAGCCTAGTCCGCATCGAGGGCAGGCGATTGGCCCTCATCGTTGACGAGCAGCGGGTCTTCACCCTGCTGGACGACTCACGCGGCGTGGTCCGGGCGCTGGTGGACGAGTCCGGCCAGACCCCGCTCCAGGCCGAATACACACCTTTCGGTCTGGCCACCGTGACGGGAGCCCAGAACCTGCTCGAGAGCACCGAGCTCGTCTTCAGCTTCACCGGACGGTTCACGGACCCCGACACCGGCCTCATCCAGATGGGGGCACGTGAGTATGCGCCGGGACTCGCGAGCTTCACCACTCCAGACGCCTATGTGTTCTCGGAGCCGGAGTTCTGTGTCGGGAGCCCGCTCGAGTGCCATCTCTACACCTATGCCAGACACGATCCGATCAACTTCTCTGATGAGTCGGGGCTCATGACGCAGTCTGTCGGGTCTACATTCCAGACCAGGCATCCAAACAACCCCCAAGGTGGGGTGAGCGGCAGGTTCACGGTGCATGTCTATGAAGCGTTCAGACGACAAGCGCAGCCAGCCGCGGGGGAACACTATCAGGTGGGAGCCAACATCAAGATCGGCTTTGCTGCGACAAACCACGAGATGAAGATCGGGCTGGTCCAGTTCAAGAGTCCTCTCAATTGGCAGGGTACGGCCCACGAACGGGTCCACCCGGCCATGCAGCCAGGGGGTAACTACCCGGCCAACCGCATGGGCTGGGCCGTCGACAGGGGCAACTCTAGAAGAAATCCCGTCTACGGCATGAGTGATAGTGACGCCCCTGAGCCCCTGCTAGAAGGGATGCTGGGCGCGGATAGCCTTGCTAGAGAGACGCTCAAAGCCAGGTACGGCGAACGTGGGAATGAAGCCACGCTCATTGATACGCCACGGGAGCTTGCTCGGTTCCCCGAAGCGGCTCGGAGCACGTTCATAACGGTCGCGCTCGACATGAATTCCGGTCAGTACCTGGGCGCCGTCAGGTGGGGCTACGACGTCAACGCCGCGGGAGAGGTGGCTCTGCTCAAGCCGAAGCTGATCCACGGAAGCGGTCTCCCCGATCTACTACACGGCGCGCTCGAACAGTGGAACAACCAGCGGCATGCTGGAAATGCGATGAACATACAGCTTCCGCATCCCTAGTTGGAGCGGCCTTCGCCCCGAGCACTCTCGGGGTGAAGGCCCTTCTGGGACGCGGATGGGTGCGTCTCAGCGGCCGGGCGCCGGAAACCAGTGCCCGGCCGACGAAGGCCGGGCCCTGACGGCTCAGGGGATGAAGCTCTTCTGGTAGTTCGGGTCCTCCACCGCCACCGCCGCGGCCGTGGGGTGCAGCGGCAGCGTGGTGTCCAGCATCACCGCCAGCTCGTTCGTCTCGCGGTGGCCGATGCTGCCCTCGTACGCGCCCGGGTGCGGACCGTACGCCACGCCCTTCGGGTGGAAGCTCACGCTGCCCGGCCCCACACCCCTGCGGCTGGTGAAGTTGCCCCGGCAATAGAAGAGGAACTCGTCGCAGTCCACCGACGAGACTAGATCCGCCCTTCCGACTTCTGCTGGCGCTCGATGCTCTCGAAGAGTGCTCGGAAGTTGCCGCCGCCGAAGCCCTGGTCCCCCTTGCGCTGGATGATCTCGTAGAAGAACGGGCCCGCCTTCTGGTCCTTGTACAGGGCCGCCGCGTCCTTCATGAAGATCTGCAACAGGTAGCTGTTCTCCCCCGCCCCATCCACGAGCACCTGCAGATCTCGCAGGACATTCACGTCCTCGTCGATCTTCTTGATGCCCAGCCGCTGGATGCGCTCGGGCAGCGCGTCGTAGTACGTGCCCGGGGTGGGCATGAACTCGACGCCCGCCTTCTCGCGCATGCCCTTCACCGAGGAGAGGATGTCCTTCACCGCGAGCGCCAGGTGCTGCACGCCGTCGCCCCGGTGGTCCTCGGTGAAGACGTTGATCTGCGAGGACTTGAAGAAGGGCCGCAGCGGCTCGTTGTTGGCGAACTTCACCCGGCTCACGGGATCCCAGATGACCTCCGAGCGCAGGCCCGAGCCATGGTCCCGCTTCTGCTTGGAGGCCACGTCCTCGGTGTGGAACTGAATCTCCCAGAACTTCTCGAAGCCCATCACGTGCTCCATCCACAGGAGCATGGGCCTCATGGTCTGGAAGTTGGACGTGATGTGGTCGATGTGCGTGAAGCCGTAGCGGTTGGAGCCGCCGCGCGGCTTGTCGTACTGCACGAAGCCCGGGTAGAGCGCCTTGTATCCGTCACGCTGGATGAAGCGGAACGTGGTGTCACCGAAGGGCGTGGTGATGGAGAACTGCGCCAGCTTGCCGCCCTTGTCATCGGTGTAGCGCTCGATGTCCGTGATGAAGGTGGCACCGCGCTGCTCCAGCAGGCGGAACGTCTTCTCGATGTCCTCCACCTGGTAGTTGAGCGTGCCCACCCCGTCCGGGTGCCTGCGCAGGTAGCGCCAGGCCCGGCCGCCCTCGCCCACCGGCTGGCTCACCACCAGCACGACGTTCCCCGCCTGGAAGACGGCGGACTTCTGCCTGCCCTGCTTCTCCAGCTCCGGCGAGGACACGCCCTGCTCCGCGAAGTCCAACCCGTCCACGTAGAAGCGCCGGCTGCGCTCCACGTCATTCACGTACCAGTGGACGCTCTCCAGACCCTTGATTCCCAACGACTCGAGCTTCGCCATGTGCACACCCCCCTGGGTGGTTCGAATCCGTTACTGCGTCGTCACCGGGCTCAGGCCGGCACGGCGTCGGGCTGCCGATCCGCCTGGGCCGCCTGGAAGGCGGGGAGGCTGGCGCAGGCCGCCTCGATGCGGGTGAGCAGCTCGTACGGCCGCAGGTCTACCCCGAAACGCCGTGCACCGAAGAGCTGGGGAACCAGGCAGATGTCCGCCATCGACACCGTGTCCCCCAGGCAGTACGTGCCCGCCGTCTCCTGCGCGAGTGCCTGGAAGGCCCCCAGACCCCGGTCGATCCAGTACGCGCACCAGGCCTTCTCATCTCCCTTCAGCTCCCCCTTGATGCGCTGCAGCACCCCCGTGTTCTGCAGGGGTTGAATCCCCGAGTTCACTATCTCCGACAACATCCGGCAGCGGGCCCGGAGATACGGGTCGGCCGGCAGCAGGGCGGGCGAGGGGTAGCGCTCCTCCAGGTACTCGAGAATGGCCAGCGACTGGGACAGGTGGCGCACCTTGCCGCCCTCGGTGAACTCCAGCGTGGGCACGGTGCGCATGGGATTGACGGCGCGGTAGGCCTCGGAGTGCTGCTCGCCGCCGTCCTTCAGCAGGTGCACGGGCACGTACTCGTAGGACAGGCCCTTGAGGTTGAGCCCGATGCGAACCCGCCACGAACACGACGAACGCCAGTAGCTGTAGAGCTTCACGGCTTCACCACCTTCTGAGAGATGCGGCCAAAGAGGCTCTGCCCCTCGGGACCGAACATCTCGATGTCGATGGTGTCCCCCACCTTCATGAAGGGCGTCTTGGGGCCGCCCGACTCGATGGTCTCGATCATCCGGCGCTCGGCGAGGCAGGAGATGCCCCGGGCGCGGTCCTCGTTGGACACGGTGCCGCTGCCGAGCACGGTGCCGGCGGTGAAGGCGCGCGTCTTGGAGATGTGCTGGATGAGGTCGAAGAAGGAGAAGTGCATCTCCGGGCCGGCATCCGTGTCACCCACCACCTGGCCGTTGAGCGTGGAGCGCAGGCGCAGGTGCACGCGGCCATCCTTCCACGCGGGGCCGAGCTCGTCCGGCGTGAGCGCGAAGGGACTGAAGGCGCTGGAGGGCTTGCCCTGGAAGAAGCCGAAGCCCTTGGCCAGCTCGTTGGGGATGAGGTTGCGCAGGGTGACGTCGTTGCAGAGCATCACCAGCTTCACGTGCTTCGCCGCGTCCTTCGCCTGCGTGCCCAGCGGCACGTCGCCGAGGATGACCGCCACCTCGGACTCGAAGTCCATGCCCCAGCCCTCGTCCACCAGGGCGAGGTCCTGCGTGGGCGCCAGGAAGGTGCCCGAGCCGCCCTGGTACACGAGCGGATCCGTCTTCATCGTCGGCGGGGGCTCGGCGTTGCGCGCCTTGCGCACGAGGATGACGTGGTTGAGGTAGGCGCTGCCATCCACCCACTCGTAGGCGCGAGGCAGCGGGGAGAGCAGCGCATTCACGTCGACGGGACGGCTCTGCACGCGACCGGCCTCGAGCTCCTCGGCCAGCGCGCGCAGCTTGGGCTCCATCTCGTCCCACTTGTCGAGCGCGGCCTGCAGCGTGAGGGCCACGTTGGTGGCGAGCGCGTAGGCCGAGTTGTCCCGCTTGACGACGATGAGCCGTCCGTCGCGGGTTCCGTCGTTGAGGGTCGCGAGCTTCACTCGTCAGACTCCAGGTGGCCGAGAAGAGAACGGGGAGGCGGGCCGGCGCCTTCGCCCCCGGCTTTTCCGTGCCGGGGCGCGGGGTGTCAAGCAGAGGCTCGCAGAGGCTGCCGGTGGAATCTTACGAAGCGTCCGAAATGGGCACTCCGCACCGCGTCATCCCGGTGACTCGCGACCCGGGTGCAGGTTGGACGGCCGTTGCCTACCCGGTAATCTGCCGGCCCAGCCATGCCCTCCAACAAGACCGAGCTCGCCGCTCGCATCGCAGTCACCCGGCCCAATGACGGAGTGAGAGGCCTCTTCTTCCGAGAGGTGTTCGAGCTCATCGAGAAGACGGGGGGCCCGCACGCGCTGCGCCAGGTGCGCACCGGTCCGCTGGCGAAGGACATCCACGATCTGCGCACCTACCCCGCCGCGGACTACCTGACCATGCTCTACACCGCGGCGGACGCGCTCGAGCACAAGCTGGGTCCCGAGGACGCGGTCTTCAACGCCTGCGGCCGGGCGTGCGTGCAGCGCTTCTCCCACGGGCCGGGCCAGGTCGTCTTCGGCATCCTCGGCAAGGGGGACCCGCAGCGGCTCTTCGCCCAGACGCGCGTGGCCTTCAGCACCGTGGTGACGTACGGCAAGAGGGATCACAACCCCATCGCCCCCAAGGCCTGCATCCTCGCCTACCGCGGCGACATGCAGCCGCCCGCCTACCACGTGGGCATCTTCGAGGGCGCCCTGGTGGCCCTGGGCTTCAAGGGCACCGTCACCGCACGCCCGCTCAGCATCGATTCCGTGGACTACGAAATCACCTGGGAGTGAGGCTCACTCCAGGCTCGTGAGCGTCAGCTCCATCACGCCCACCAAGCGCGAGCCCACCGAGGCCCAGCAGTAGAAGCGGTGCTCGCGCCCCTCCACCCCATGGCGGTGGGCGCAGAACGTCACCGACTCCCCGGCATTGGCGAGGCTCTCGGCACGCACCTCGCCGTGCGTCACCAGATAGCGCGCCGACGCGTTGCCCACGAGCTGGCGCAGCAGCGTGCCCGCCAGCCCCGACAGGCCGCTCATCACCACCGCCACCGGCAGCACCGGGTGCAGGGCGAAGTGGCCCTTGCACATCTCCACGGTCACCGGCAGCGTGGCCTTGAGGCACTCGCCATCCCGGACGGTGTCCTGCAACGGCGGCGGAGCACGGTGCGGGTTCTGCCGCATCGCGGCGAAGTCGGCCGGCGCTCCCCGCCCCTCCCGCCCGGCCCTCGGCTCACGGCGCATCTCCTGGCGCGAGCCCTGGAAGAGACGCGCGAAGGCCGCCGCGGACAGCACGTTGTAGTCCACCTCCAGCGCGAAGAGCGGCTGACCTCCGGCGCTGCTCAGCCGCGTGTACGCGGTCGCGGTGCGCCGCTCCTTGAACTCCGCCTTCGCCGCGCCGCGCAGCAGCCCGGTGGCCCGGGGCAGCGGCCCCTCGTGCAGCCGCTCCAACCTCGCGCGCCGCGCCAGGTAGTAGTGCTGCCCTTCCTTGGGGTTCACCAGCGACGCCGCGCACGAGCCGAGGATGGCCAGGTGCCGCCCCACCTCCGCGGCATTGATGGGCGAGGCCTCCCCCTCCGTCTCCTGCTCCACCGGCACTTTCGCCACCACCTCGCCGTCCCCCACCACCGTCACCTCGCTCAGCGCGAAGTACGGGTCCCTCACGCAGATGCGCTCGTAGAGCTCTGGCCGGCTCAACTCCTGGTACAGGCATGTTCCTGGCGTCTCGAAGGGGACGCGGTCTCCCCTGAGCCTGGCCAGTGCGGGCGTGGCCAGCGCGGAGATGGAGGACGGGGACCGTTGCGGAACGACCAGGGGGGACTGGAGTGCGTTGCCCATGCATCTTCCCTCGTGTTTGAGACCCCTCGGGGGCGGGGTCTCTTACGACACAGCGAGGTGTCGGAATCGACACGTGGGTGGACCCTAACCCATGCGAGCCCACTCAGATAGGGGGTAACTTTGCCATGACTGCGAATCTCGTTGGCACGAGGACACCCGATCGGGTAACGCGCCGATTTCACGGCGGAATCCCGGCCGGGTGTCCGGCGTGTGACGCGCCCGGGGTGAGCGGTCAGAGCGACAGGTCGAGGCTCACCCGGATCCCGAAGTCGCACGACGCGGTGTTGCCGGACCCATCCTTCGCGGTGCAGGTGACCTGAGTCAGTCCCAGCAGGAAGAGCGAGCCCGAGGGGTGCGAGCAGGTGACGGGCGCGGGGCCGCAGGAGTCCTTGGACGAGACCGCGAATTGGATGTTGAGGCCGATGTTGCCAAGCCCCACCCGGGCGTCCACCGACAGGGGGCAGGTGATGGACGGCGGCGTGGTGTCCACCACGGTGACAGTGCCCACGCATTGGGCGCTCGCCTCGCCGTCCGAGGCCGTCAGCGTGACGGCGTGGCGGCCCAGGCCGAAGGACGCATCCGGAGACTGGGACAGGGAGAGCGGTGACGGCCCGTGGTCCGGGTCGTAGCTGCCATGGTCCACGCTCGCGTAGCCCCGGCACGAGGCATCGGCGGTGACGGTGACGTCACGGCAGAGCGCCACCGGTGGCTCATTGCTCGGGGGCGCCTCGCAGGAGAGGTCCACCGTCGCGGTGGCGGTGTTGTTGTCCTCGCGGCACTCGGTGTCGCGGCCCACACCCGAGCCATCGTCGTCCACGCTGGCGATGAGCCCGGCGCTGCCGGAGAGGGGCGAGGACACGGAGACGGTGGCCAGGAAGCTGCCGCCCACGGGCAGAGGCTCGGGGACGGTGGCCACGCCGAGCAACGTGCCGCCCGAGGCCGCGTCCACCGCGTAGAAGGCCACCTTCAGGCCCGCGGCCACCGCGGCATCTCCCTGGTTGCGCACGTTCGCGCGGAGCACGAGGGTCCCCTCGCCATCGCACGTGGCGGACGGCTCGGACACGACGAGGTCCGCGACGGCATAGGGGCTCGGGCCGTCACCGAAGTGGTTGGCGACGTTGGCGTGGAAGGTGTTGAGCCTCGCGTCCAGCCAGTGCGCCGCCGGGTGCGCGGGGAGCGTGCCGTCATTGTTGATGTTCGTCACCGAGTAGGCGTGCTGGTTCCAGATGCGCCGCGTACCGGCCCAGCCCTCGTTCCGGTCATGGAACACGCGGACGCCATGGGAGCCCGCGTACGCATGGTCATTGGAGACCACCACGAGCTCCGCGGCGTTGTCCCCGTCCACGTCCGCGATAATGGGGTTCTCGTGCGTGGTGCCCGAGCTGTTGGGAATCTCCCAGAGCACCGAGCCAGTGGCTCCGTCCAGGATGCGCAGCTTCAGCTCGTCGGCGAAGACGACCTCGAGCCTGCCGTCCGCGTTGAAATCGAACGTGGTGGAGCCGGTCCTTCCGGAGCTCTGGTCCTGGATGGGGAGCGACCACTTCACGGAGCCATCGGCCTCAAGCACCGAGTACGCCCACTCGCCGGGCAGGCCGATCTCCAGCTGACCGTCCCCGTCGAAGTCCGCGATGTTGGGCGGGCCCCCGTGGCCTCCGGAGGGCACGTCGACGCTCCAGCGCAGCGAGCAGTCGTCGTCGAGCAGGCTCACCTTGCCGTAGCCCGACACGACCACCTCACCGGCCGCGTCACCGTCGAAGTTGGCCACGCCCGCGAAGCCGTGCGGAATCTCCGTGTTGGCGCACTTGAGGGTGCCGTCGTGCCGGTAGATGGCGCGGTCGTTGACCACCTCCTGCGTGCCGTCCTGGTCGATGTCCGCGGCGAAGGAGACGGGGCCCGTGTACTCGGCGCCCCCCATGCCGTCGGAGCCCACCCACTTCAGCGAGCCCGTGTGATCGTAGACACGGTTGCCGTCGAGGATCTCCACCGAGCCATCCCCGTCGAGGTCCGCGAGCGAAGGGCCACCCCACTCGTTGTAATCGTAGGCGTCCTCGGCCGAGCGGAACTTGAAGGTGCCGTCGTTCTCGAAGCAGAGGATGCCCCGGCCGTTCTCGGGGATGCCGCACACTTCCACCTTGCCATCCCCATCGATGTCACCAGCGGCGAGGCTCGCGGCGGGCTTCACCCGGGCAGACAGGTCCGTCACCGACCACAGCTCGTGCCCGTCATCTCCACTGACGGCCCGGAGCACTCCGTCCGAGCTGTAGTTGGCTCCCGCGAAGGTGCTGAAGACGATGTCTGGGATGTGGTCCCCGTTCACGTCCACCACCACGGGCGTCATCATCACCTGATGGTGCTCGGGCAACACCGGGCTGCCCGTCCACGCCCACTGCAGCTCCGGCTCGAGCGTCCCCGACAAGGGCGGCCTCACCTCGCAGCGCTCCGAGAGGTTCTCCGACCCCCTCGCGCCCGCCCCTTCCGGTGAAGCCGTGGTGCCGCAAGCCCCCACCGCGGACATCAGCCCCACAGTGACGAGCAGCCGCCCGTACCGCGCCCCCATACCTCCCACACGGCCATGAATACCGCCTCGCATCCTCATGTCGCGTCTCCTCCGATCGCGGGGCCGAGCCGGTCCACGGCCCACCCGGGACCGCCATGCCTGTGGGGGCCCTGTGTTGATTTGAGGAAGACGTCGGGGAGTGGATCTTTCCGCCTCCAACCATCGCTCCGACGCCCCCTGCGAGCGGAACTCTCCGTTTCGGGTGTAACGGATGAGCCAGACAGGCACCGGAGGTAGGGCGCTCAGCGAGGACGGTCGCCACCGCAATCACAGAGCGAGCCCCGACATCCCCGCCGCATATTCACGTTCAAAATATTTCGTCACAAACATGTAAAGAACAGGTCACGGAGCCGCTTCAGGGTGCCCACTCGCAGCGTCAGTGCCGGTTCCAGGCCGCGCACTGGCGAAGGAACACCGACCCCCCTGTCGAGAGGACCCCTATGAAGAGAAGTCCCCACCTTGGAGCGCTCGCCACACTCGCCATCGCCTTCACCACCGCGTGTGGTGGCGTCGACCGGCCCGACGGCTGGACCGAGGCGTCGCACGGAAAGGACGCAGCGCCCGCCTACGACGTCGTCTTCCCCCAGGGCAAGGTGCAGCGGATCGACCTCGTCATCACGCCAGAGGACTGGCAGACGATGCAGGACGACATGACGGGCATGCTGGGCGCGTTCGGCTCGGGCGGCGGTATGGGCCCGGGTGGCGGCGTCCCCGGCGGAAACGCGGACGGTGGCGTCCCCGGCGGCGGTGGTCCTGGCGGCGGTGGTGGCGGATTCCCCACCGAGCTCACCCAGGCCTGCGTGGACAAGGCGGAGGGCGACTCCTGCACCGCGACTTTCATGGGCAGCACCTTCACCAGCACGTGCACCGCGATGCAGGCCGGCCAGCTCATCTGCCGTCCCCCCTTCGGCCCTGGTGGTGGAGGCGGTGGCGCTCCGGATGGAGGGGGCGTTCCGGGTGGCGGAGGCGGAGGAGATCTGCTCCCCAACACGCCGGTGTACGTGCCCTCGACGGTGCGCTTCAACGGCAAGACCTGGCAGTACGTAGGCGTGCGGATGAAGGGCAACTCCTCCCTGTCGCAGACGTGGCGCAGCGGGGTGGGCAAGCTGCCGTTCCGGCTCAACTTCGACAAGTTCGAGGATGAGCATCCCGAAATCGAGGACCAGCGCTTCTACGGCTTCAAGAAGTTGTCCTTCGGCAACGGCGCGGCCGACACGTCGCTGCTGCGCGACAAGGTGGCCACGCAGATCTTCCGCGAGTTCGGTGTGCCCGCCGGCCACACCGCCTTCGTCGCCCTGTACGTGGACCACGGAGAGGGCTCCCAGTACTTCGGCCTCTACACGCTCGACGAGGACCCCGAGGAGCCGCTGCTCGACAGGAGCTTCGGAAGCCACAAGGGAGCGCTCTACGAGGCGGACGGCACGGGCGCGCGCTGGGGCACCTTCGACCAGGAGTCCTTTGAAATCCAGGCGAACGAGGAGCAGGGCTGGGCGCCCGTGGAGGAGGCCATCGCCGCGCTCAACTCCGACCGCACCGACGCGGCGGCCTGGCGCGCACGGCTCGAGGCGAAGCTGGACGTGGATGGCTTCCTCAAGTGGCTCGCGGTCAACACGGTGCTGCAGAACTGGGACGCCTACGGCGGCATGTCCCACAACTACTTCCTGTATGCCGACCCGAACGGGAACGGGCGCCTGCGCTGGATTACCTGGGACCACGACCGGTCCATGGGTGAAGGCATGGGGCGGGCCACGTCGCTGACGCAGGACAACGTGGACGCGACCTGGCCGCTCATCCGCTACCTGATGGATGACCCCACCTACTTCGCCATCTACAAGCAATACGCGCTGGAGGCGGCGCGGGGACCGCTCGCCCCGGACAAGTTCCAGGCCCGCCTGCGCGAGGAGCACGACCTCATCGCTCCATGGGTGGTGGGCGAGAACGCGGAGCAGCCGGGCTACACCTTCATCAGCAATACCCAGGCCTTCGAGGACTCGCTCACGGGCACCAGTGGCCTGCTGAACTTCGCCGCGAAGCGCCAGGCCGAAGTCGAAACCGCCTTCGGAACGAGCCCATGAACACCCCGGCCTGCACGAGTCCCCGTCCCATGCCGTCCGCCTCGGTGGAGTTGGATCATGAGAGGAAATTCCAGCCCTCTCGCGAGGCCTTGGACCTCTTCATGAGGGATGCCCGGCGCTGGACGAGCCCCTGTGTGTACAACTCCGGTCTTCCCTTCGCCTTCACGCGGACGACCTACTTCGACACCGAGGAGCTGGACTTCCTGGGCTCGTGCCGGGCCGGACACGCCGAGCGGCTGCGGCTGCGGGAGTACGCGGGGACGGCGGATCTCGCCCACCCGCCCGTGCTCTCCGGCAAGCGGTTCCTCGAGATGAAGAAGAACGCCGGAGACCGGCGCACCAAGGTCCGCATCCCCCTCACCGCGGAGGAGGCGGGGACACTGCTCTCGGGTGCACTCCTGACCGAGACGTGTGAGGCGGCCCGGCTCCTGCGGCAACTGCCCCACGCGCCGGTGAGACCCTGGGTGACGGCCTGGTACCGGCGCGGCACGCACGCGTCCCACGATGCCAGCGTG
Source organism: Vitiosangium sp. GDMCC 1.1324 (assembly GCF_003044305.1). Taxonomy (GTDB): domain Bacteria; phylum Myxococcota; class Myxococcia; order Myxococcales; family Myxococcaceae; genus Archangium. Next base: position 867,193 of record NZ_PZOX01000003.1, read on the forward strand.
CGCATCACCGTGGACGAGGACCTCGTCTTCGCGCTCCCACCGGAGCGCAGTGCCACGGGCGAGCTCGCGGCCCCCTCGCGGCTGCTCCAACGCGCCCCCGCCACGTTGTTGGAGGTGAAGTGGCGGGGCCGCACCCCTCTCTGGTTGGAGGGGCTGCTCTGGACGTTGGAGCCCTTCGAGACCCAGGGCTCGAAGTTCGAACAAGGCATGCGAGCGCGTCTCGCCGGTGCGCCTTCCACGCAATAGCTCCCAAGGACATCCCAGTCGTGTACAGCTCTCGTCTTCTCCCCACCGGCGGCCGGAGTCGCTCCGCCGGATGGCTCCCCATTGCCTTGATGATCCTCGCGTCCTCCGCTCGGGCACAGGACGCAGCTCCCCAGGAGGCCCCCGAGGCCTCGAAGACCGAGGAGGCTCCCGAAGCCCCGCCGGCCCCCGCTCCCTCCACAGCCCCCGCCCCCGAGGAGACCTCGGACAGCCTCCGGCTTCCCTCCGCGTTCGGCTCGGTGACGGTGGGCGGACGGCTCTCCGTCCGCGAAGCGCTCGGTGCCAAGGGCGAGAAGGCCTGGTCCGGGGAACTCTCCATCCCCGCCGCGCGCATCGAGCTCACCTACCAGTGGAAGAAGCGCCTTCGCGCCGTGGTGGAGCTCGACGTCCAGGACGGCCTCAAGGACGCCTATATCTCGCTGAATCTCGCCGGGGGCTTCTCCGTCCGGGCCGGCCACTTCAAGGTGCCCCTGTCCCTCGTGGAGCTCGAATCCACGACGCGGCTCCCGCTCGTGCGCCGCGGCCTGCTCCGCGATGTCCTCTCCGACGCGCTCGGGCTCACCGGCCGCCGCATCGGCGCCCAGCTCGAGTGGAAGTGCACCGGGTGTGAGCGGGCACTCAAGCTGCGCGCCGGCGTGTGGCAGATGGACGACTCCGGCGACAAGGCTCCCCTGGCGGACGGGCTCGGCCTCGTCCCGGGCTTCCGTGGCACCTGGGAGGTGTTGGACTCGCTCGAGCTGGGCGTCTCCGCCATGGCAGACACAAGGTCCACCTGGACGGCCGGGGTCGACGCGAAGCACTCGCTGCCCATCGGCCAGGGAGAGCTGCGCACCTGGGCCGAGGTGCTCGTGGGACGCAATGCGCTCCTGGTGGGGGCCGAGGGGCCTCTGCTCACGGCGCGGGCACTCACGGCCTGGCGCATCGGCGGCGGCCGCAAGGGCGCACTGTTCCTCGAGCCCTTCCTCATGCTGTCGCTGTTCGATCCGGATCTCCAACTCCCGGAGGACCGGCTCTGGGAGGCCGCGGGAGGACTCAATTTCGGTCAGAGGGGCCGCTGGCGGTTGCAGGCCCAGGTGGAGAGCCGCCGGGCCGAGGCGTCCGTGCCCGCCTCCGTCCAGTCCCTCGACAACAGCCTCACGGACAGGCGCGCGGTGCTGCTGCAGATGGAGGTGAGCTTCTGATGTTGATTGTCTTCGAAGGAATCGATGGCTCCGGCAAGACGACGCTGTCCAACCGCGTGGCGCGCGAGCTGCGCCGGGCGGGGCTGCGCGTGCGTCACGTCCGAGAGGACGGCAAGCTGGCTTCGCCCGTGTCCGAGGGACTGCGGCGCTTCACCCGCAACCCCCTCCACCTCGCGCTCACCCCCATGGCCGAGCTGCTCCTCTACTCGGCTCGAGAGACCCAGCTCCTCGAGGAGGTGACCCGCCCCGCGCTCGCCGAGTACGAGGTCGTCATCGCCGACCGTTTCCTCTACACCGCCGAGGTGCTCGCCCGCTGGGGCCGAGGGCTTCCGGAGCACGAGGTGCGGCCCATCCTGGACGCCTGCTCCCGCGGCCTTCAGCCCGACCGCGTCTTCCTCATCGACGTGGACCCGGCGATCGCACGAGCCCGCCGCCGCATCTCGAAGCTCCTGACGCCCCCGCAGGGCACGCCCTCCCGCAAGGGACTGGCGGGAGTGGGGCTCCAGTCGCGGCTACGCGCCGGCTACCGGGCACTCGCCGCGGAGTCTCCCAGGCGGTGGTGCCTCATCGAGAACTCGGACGTGCCGCTCGACGCGCTCGTGGCCCTGCTCGTCCAGGAGGTGCTGCGGCTCAAGAACGGCGAGTCCTCCGCGTCTCCGCCCGTGCGCTCGCGTCCGGTGGCGCCCATCCGCTCGCTGACGGAGGCCCGCGTGCGCTTCCTCGCGCGGCTGGATGGCTGGATGAAGCAGGAGCCGCAGCTCGCCGCCTGGTTCCTCGCGGGCCTGGAGGGCCCGGACATCGCGGAGCGCCGGAGACTGCTGGCCGGACCGTGCCCCGAGCTGATCGCCCATGGTCTGTCCGGACTCACGGACGCGGAGGCGTGGAGCCTGCGCGGACAACTGGAGGAGGCGGCCCCGGTGCAGGTGCTCGGCTCGCTCAAGGACCTGGCCGCGGACACCCCCGAGGCCTGGGAGCTCCGCGAACGCTGGGAGACGCGCAAGCACGAGGCCGTCGCGGACTCGCTGGACGGGCTCGACTCGGAGCGGGCGTGGAAGATGCGCGAGCGGCTCTACTTCTCCGCCGCGGAGCATGTCGTCTCGTCGCTCGCGAGGCTCGGCGGTGAGCGCGCGTGGGAGGAGCGCTGGCGCTGGCTGTCGGACATGGGAGGCGAACCGGCACTCGGCCTGGAGCGGGTGGCGCGCATCGCCTGCCGCGCCATCCGGGGAGTCGATGACGCACAGGCCTGGGACTGGCGCGAGCGCGCCTTCGAGGCGGCACCCGACGCCGTGCTGCGCACCCTGCAAGGGCTCGACAGCGAGCGGGCCTGGGAGATGCGCGAGCGGCACGTGGCACGCGCGCCCCGGGCGGTGCTCGGAACCCTGGACGGCCTGGACGTTCCCCGCGCCTGGGCGCTGCGCGAGTCCTTCGGAGTTCAGTGCGAGGAGGCGCTGGACTCGTTCGTGGGAATGGAGGGAGCCACGGCGTGGAAGCTGCGCACCGCGCTGGCGGACACCTGGCCCGCCGCCACGGTGAAGAACCTGGGGCCCCTGGCCACGACCTCCCGGGGACAGGCCCTCATCGAGCGGCTGCTGGAGAACCACCCCCAGGATTTCGCCCTGCTGCGCCAAGCCGCACGCGCCGCCTCGGACACTACCCAGGAGAGACGCGATGCCTCCGCCTGATGCCCTGACACACGGGGCCTCCGTCAGTCCCCATGTCCTGCCCGTCCTCGACGCCCTGCTGCGCTTCAGCCTCGCCCTCGTGCTCGGCGGAATCCTCGCCTACCGGCCCTGGCGCAAGTGGATGCCGAACGCCCTGGCCCCCGCCCAGCAGACCGTGCACACCCAGTTGCTCATCGCCGTGGCCGGAGCGGTGATGACGACAGTCATCGGCGACAGCATGTCCCGCGCCTTCGGGCTGGTGGGCCTCGGCGGCTTCATCCGCTTCCGCTCGGGCATCAAGGACCCCCGGGATGCCGCGGTCATGTTCGTGCTCATCGGCGTGGGCATGTCCTGCGGGCTGGGCGCCTTCCAGGTCGCCCTGTGCGCGACGTTCTTCCTCGGCGCCGTGCTGATGGTGCTGGACTCGACGGCCCAGCACGACACGCAGTGGGTGAAGGTGTCCCTGGACGTGGAGGACCTGGGCGCGGCACTGCCACCGCTGAGAGCCCTGCACCCGGGAGCGCGCGTCGTCACGCTCGAACAGGCGCCCTCGGCGCTGGGAGGCACGGCCGTGGTGGAGATCGCCATGCCCCGGCGGATGGATGGCTTCGAGCTGCTCGAAGGGGTGCGCGGCGCGCTGCCGGGCGTCCGGAGTGCCTCCATCGATCCGGAGTGATTCGTGGTTTGCCGCGCCCGCAGACAGGGCGCTCAGGAGGTCGAATGCTCGAGAAACTGATGCCCAGGTCCGACGAGTTCTTCAACGACTTCGACGCCCAGTGTGCCGTGACCCTGGAGGGGGCGCGGATGCTGCATGAGCTGTTGAGCGACTACCGGGACGTCCCCGCCCGGGTCCTGGCGCTCAAGGAGGTGGAGCACAAGGGGGACTCCGTCACGCACGCCGCCTTCAACCGGCTGCACCAGCAGTTCATCACGCCCTTCGACAGGACGCAGATCCACGCCCTGCTCTCCCGCATCGACGACGTGCTGGACTTCACCAACGCGGCCGCCGCCCGCCTCCTCTATTACGAAATCCAGACCAGCCTTCCGGAGGCCACCGAGCTGGCCCGGTTGCTGGTCCTGTCCGCGGAGAAGATTCGCGAGGTGGTGGCCATGCTGCGGCTCATCAAACAGCCGGAGAAGATCCTCGCCGGCTGCAAGGCCATCAAACAGCTGGAGACCCAGGCGGACGAGACCCTGCGCGCCGGCATGGGCAAGCTCTTCAAGAGCGGCGTGGACCACCTCACCATCATCAAGTGGAAGGAGATCTACGACCTCATCGAGAGCGCCACCGACAAGTGCCTCGATGTGGCCAACGTCATCCAGGGCGTCGTCCTGGAGCACTCCTGAGCGCTAGGACTTCGGGGGCAGCCGGAGCCAGACCCCTCGGAAGCGCTTCTTCTCCGGCTCCTGGAGCCGCTTGCACTCGACGCCGTCGAGCAGGCGCGTTCCGTCGTCACTGAGGGCGAGGATCTCCTCCTTGTCCTCGAACGTGACAAAGGCCTCGGGGTTGAGGTCGGTGAAGTCGGCGCTCTCCACCAGCGTGGGCCGTTCCGCCTTGCCATCCCAGGTGAACAGGCGGGAGCCGCCCTGTCCCGAGGTGGGGCCCGCGATGAAGAGGTACCGGCCCTTCCACCGGGAGATGGAGCGAATCCCCAACCCACCGAAGTCCAGCAGCCGCACGGCTCCCAGACGCGCGGGCTTCCCTTGCGGCAACTCCGCCGGGTTCAAGAGGACGATGGTGAGGGCCTTGCCCTCGGGAAGCGGATTCCGGAAGCCAATCAGGACGGACTTCCCATCCTCCATCGCCGTCATGCCCTCGATGTTGAGTCCCCCCTCCGCCTTCGGAGCGCGCTTGGAGGCCGAGGCCAGGTCGAACGCCGCGAGCTGGGGCGCCGCGAGCAGGTCATCGAGCAGCTGGGTGTATGGCTTTCCCTCGAGCTGGACCGTCCCATTCCGGGAGGTGCGGGTCGCGAAGAAGCGGAAGCGATTGGTATCCAGCTTTCCGGAGCTCTTGCGTCCATGAGAGGACAGCCAGAACGAGAGGGGCGGTATCTCCGTCGCGGCTTCGATGTCTGTCTCCGGAGCCCCCTTCTTGCCCATGGAAAGACCCAGCGACGAGGACAGGTCGGTGGTTCGGATGGGGCGGCCCCCGGTCTTGCCGTCATAGACGCGGATGATGTTGTCCTCGTCATCGGCGACGGTGAACGACCACTTGCCCTGCACCACGGCGCCCGACGCATCACAGGCGCCCTCGAAGGTCACGACCTTCGTCGTCGGGGGGGAAGGAGGCCGATCACCCGGCGACGAACCCAGGACGGCGGTCATCACAAAGGCAGTCTTGAGCATGCCGCGAATCATAAACAGGGCCCTCCCGGGCCGCTTGCCATACAGCGGCGGCCCGGGGGCCCGATCGGAGGGTCCCTCCCGGCTCCACCTCCGCTTCTCGCCCGGAAATATTTCTTCATACAACCGAAGCCCGCCGGACATGTCAGGCTGGCAACTTCCACGATGCGGCCCGGGGGCAAGCATCCTGTCAGCCGTCCGTCAGACGGTGGCACCTCGAACCCCTCTAACTTGCCCCCGGGTCGTATCTTCATCGTCGTGACCCCAGGGGCGGTGGGTACGACGAGAGGAGAGACGCGACCATGGATCAACCGACACAGCCCGCCACCGAAGAAGGAACCATCCAGGTGCTGCTGGTGGAGGACGACGAGCGCCTGGCCCGGCTCACCAGCCGCTACCTCCAGGAGCACGGCATCCTCGTCACCATCGTCCGCACCGGCCCCGAGGGGCTGGCCGAGGCGAGCCGCCATGCCTACGACGTCATCCTCCTGGACCTCATGCTGCCCGGGCGCGATGGGATGGAGGTGTGCCGCGAGCTGCGCACGCGCAGTGACGTTCCCATCATCATGGTGACGGCCCGCGGCGAGGAGGCCGATCGAGTGCTCGGTCTGGAGACGGGCGCCGATGACTACCTCGCCAAGCCCTACTCCTCGCGCGAGCTGCTTGCTCGCATCCGCGCCCATGTCCGCCGGGCCCGCGGGCGCTCCGGGCCTTCCACCCAGCCCCTCCTGGTCGGCAAGCTGTCGTTGGATCCCCGCAGCCTCAGCGCCACGCTCGATGGCAAGACGCTGCCGCTGACCACCTACGAATTCGGGCTGCTGCGCGTCCTGGCCGAGCGCGCCGGGCGCGTCCTCAGCCGTGAGCAGCTCCTGGACCTGGTCAAGGGCAACGCGGAGGAGGTATTCGACCGCTCCGTGGACGTGCACATCTTCCGCATCCGCCAGAAGATCGAGGAGGACCCCCGCAACCCGAAGCTGCTCAAGACGGTGCGCGGCGCGGGCTACATGCTCGCCACCGGGGACGACACATGAGTGGCCGGCGCCCCCGGCTCCCCGGTCGGCTGCTGCTGCGCATCTACCTGGTGGGCCTCGCGCAGCTCCTGCTCATCGCCTTCGCGTTCACCCTCGCCCGCCGGTACGTCAACGAGGGGGGACCCCGGCCGCACTTCTATGAGCGGAACGCGGCCTACTTCGTCTCCGAGTGGGCCCGGTTCCGCGACCAGCCAGAGGAACTGCAAGGGGCGTTGGACCGGGCAGGCCAGCAGCTCCGGCTGCGGGTGACGATGCGCGCCGTCGACGGCCGGCTCCTCGCCTCCAATCTCCCGCGGCCCCGCGAACCCCTCTCCGCCGAGGAGCTCCAACAGCTCGAGACGGATCGCATGGAGAGCAGCCCCGAGCCGCCTCATACGATCGTGGTGGGCATCCCGGAGAAGGGCCCTCTGGAGGCCTATGCCCTCATGGAGACGCCCCCGCCGCCCGGGCCTCCCCCCGACCTGTGGATCATGCTCGCCGTGGTCCTCGGGTGCACCGCCATCACGTCCATCGTCTTCGCCCGCTCCCTGGCCGTGCCCCTCCAACAGCTGGCCGCGGCGGCCCGGGCGCTCGGCTCGGGCAACCTGGGCGCGCGCACGGGCGTGCGCCGGCGCGACGAGCTGGGACAGGTGGCCGAGGCCTTCGACGAAATGGCCGAGCGCGTCACCTACCTGTTGCGCTCGCAGAAGGAGCTGCTCGCCAACGTCTCGCACGAGTTGCGCACCCCGCTGGCCCGCATCCGCGTGGCCCTGGACCTGGCCAACGAGGGGAGCGCCGAGCTGGCACGTGAATCCCTCGGGGACATCGCCGAGGACCTGGGTGAGCTGGAGCGGTTGATCTCCGACGTGCTCACCGCGGCCCGGTTGGACCTCGCCACGGAACAGACGCCCGGCGCCACCCCTCCGCTGCGCCGCGAGCACGTGGAGGCCCAATCCCTGCTGGACAAGGCCGCCACCCGCTTCCGCTCCGCCCGGCCCGAGCATCGGCTCGACGTGCGCGTGGAGGGCGCCCTGCCCGCGCTGGAGGCGGACCCGGTGCTGTTGAGGCGCGCGTTCGACAACCTGCTCGACAACGCGGGCAAGTACTCCGAGCCCCACACCACCGTGCGGCTGCTCGCCCGCCCGCTGGACAACGGCCTCCAGGTGGAGGTGCGGGACGAGGGCATCGGCATCGACGCGAACGACCTGCCCCACCTCTTCACCCCGTTCTTCCGCAGCGATCGCAGCCGGGCCCGGAAGACGGGCGGTGTGGGATTGGGACTCGCGCTCGCGCGCCGCATCGTCATCGCCCACGGGGGCACGCTCACCCTGGAGAGCCAGCCCGGCCAGGGTACGACGGCCCGCGTCATCCTCCCCGCCGCCCCGCCCGCAGGGCAGGCAGCCGAGCAGGCGAACGTCGCCCGTCATCTTTCGTAACAATCACGAGATTCACCGAAACATTGCGGCACATAGATCGTGGGCCATGAGGTCCACGACCGAGTCGCCGCGACAGGAAGAGCCGTCCCGTTCCATCAAGCCCGCCCCCGTGCCGGAGGACGTCACCCGGCGCGGACGCCTGCCCAGGCGCTGGCCCCTGTGGGCGCTGCTCATCGCCGCAGTGGTGGCCGGGGGCGTGTGGCTGCTGCGGCCCAAGGCGAAGGACCCGGCGGCCAACTTCGAGACGACGGCGGTGCAGCGGCGCGACGTCGAGTCCCGCGTGACGGCGACCGGGACGGTGTCCGCGCTGGTGACGGTGCAGGTGGGCAGCCAGGTGTCCGGCCGCATCCAGGAGATCCTGGTCGACTACAACTCGCCGGTGAAGAAGGGGCAGGTGATTGCCCGCATCGACCCGCAGCTGCTCCAGGCCGCGCTGGAGCGGGCCCGGGCCAACCTGCTGTCCGCGAAGGCCAACGTGCAGAAGGCTCGCGTGGAGGCAGAGAACTCCCGCCGCCAGGCCGAGCGCTCAAAGACTCTGCGCGAGCAGCAGTTCATCTCCCAGTCGGAGCTGGACACCGCCGAGGCCAGCGCCCAGTCGGCCCAGGCCCAGGTGACCTCGGCCGAGGCCTCGCTGGCCCAGGCCCAGGCTGCGCTCAACGAGGCGGAGGTGAACCTGCACTACGCCACCATCGTGTCGCCCACGGACGGCATCGTCATCTCGCGCAGCGTGGACGTGGGGCAGACGGTGGCGGCCTCGCTGCAGGCCCCCACCCTGTTCACCATCGCCGAGGACCTGCGGAAGATGCAGGTGGACACCAGCGTCGCCGAGTCCGACGTGGGCCGGCTGGTGGATGGCATGCGCGCCACCTTCACCGTGGATGCCTGGCCCGGGGTGAGCTTCGAGGGCGTCATCCGGCAGATCCGTAACGCGTCGCAGACGGTGCAGAACGTCGTCACCTATGACGCCGTCATCGACGTGGCGAACCCGGAGCTGAAGCTCAAGCCAGGAATGACGGCCAACGTCACCTTCATCACCGCGCACCGGGAGAACGTGCTCACCGTGCCCAATGCGGCGCTGCGCTTCCGGCCGCCCATGCCCCCCGAGGGAGCTCGGCGCGGAGGCCCTGGCATGGGCGGCGCGGGGGGTGTCGGTGGCGAGGGCAGCGCCAGTGGTGCGGGCAGCGCCAGTGGTGCGGGCGGCGCGGGAGGCCCTGGAGAGCCGGGTGCGTGGAAGAAGCCCGAGCCCGGAACCAAGACGGTGTTCGTCCTGCGCGACGGGCGGCCGAGGCCCGTGCACGTGAAGCCCGGAGTGACGGATGGCACGTACACGGAGGTGGAGGGAGACCTGCGCGAGGGTGACGCGGTCATCACCGCCCTGGCCGCGGATGCGCAGGTGCCGCAGGGCGCCAGCTCCGGCCAGCGCGGTGGGATGGGTGGCGGGATGGGTGGCGGACGGGGTGGCGGCTTCCGTCCCCCGGGGCCCTTCTAGGTGATGGGGAGGCGCGACATGAACGACAACCCAGAACAGACACCACTCATCGCGCTCCGCGGCGTGAGCAAGATCTACCGGACGGGAGACGTGGAGGTGGCGGCCCTGCGGGGCGTGGACTTCTCCGTGGAGGCCGGCGAGTTCGTGGCCATCATGGGCTCGAGCGGCTCGGGCAAGTCCACCCTGATGAACATCCTCGGCTGCCTGGACCGGCCCACCGCGGGCCAGTACCTGCTGGATGGCCAGGACGTCTCGCGCCTGGACCGCAACGACCTGGCCATCGTGCGCAACCGCACCCTGGGCTTCGTCTTCCAGAGCTTCAACCTGCTGGCACGCACGACGGCGCTGGAGAACGTGGAGCTGCCCATGCTCTACGCCGGGGTGCCCGCGCGCGAGCGCAGGAAGCGGGCGCGTGAAGCGCTCGAGCGGGTGGGCCTGGGCGCGCGCCTGGACCACCACCCGCGCCAGCTCTCCGGTGGACAGCAGCAGCGCGTGGCCATCGCCCGGGCCCTGGTGAGCCGACCGCGCGTCATCCTCGCCGACGAGCCCACGGGCAACCTGGACTCGCGCACCAGCGTGGAGGTGATGGCGCTCTTCCAGGAATTGCGCCACGAGGGCATCACGCTCGTGCTGGTGACGCACGAGCCGGACATCGCCGGGTACGCCGGACGCGTGGTGGTGGTGAAGGACGGGCGCATCCTCTCGGACCGGCGCCAGCAGCCGGTGCCCGCGGAAGTGCCCCCGCTGGAGGAGGCCGTGTCATGAACGTGCTGGAGACCCTGTCACTGGCGGTGCGCTCGCTGCTGCGCAGCAAGATGCGCTCCTTCCTCACCGCGCTGGGCATCATCATCGGCGTGGGAGCCGTCATCGCCATGGTGGCCATTGGCGATGGGGCGCGTGCCAACGTGCAGAAGGTGTTCGACTCCATGGGCACCAACCTGCTCATCGTCATGCCCGGCTCCACCAACTCGGGAGGCGCGCGGGGCGGGTTCGGCAGCCAGCCCACCATCACCTGGGACGACCTGGACGCCATCCGCACGCAGGTGTCGAGCGTGCGCGCCGCCGCTCCCGAGATGCGCACGAACACCCAGGTGTTCTCCGAGGACCAGAACTGGACGACGAGCGTGACGGGCAGCACGCCCGAATTCTTCGACGTGCGCGTGTGGACCATCGAGCAGGGCAGGCGCTTCACCCAGGCGGATGTGGACGCGGGAGCCAAGGTGGCCGTCATCGGCCAGACGGTGGTGGAGAAGCTCTATGGGGCGGGCTTCAACCCGGTGGGGCAGGTCATCCGCATCAAGAAGACCCCTTTCACCATCATCGGGATGACGGCGCGCAAGGGGCAGTCCCCCATGGGGCAGGACTACGACGACAGCATCTTCGTCCCCGCCACCACCTTCCAACGTCAGTTGCAGGCGCAGAGCCTGGGCAAGTTCATCACCGGCATCCTCTACGTGCAGGCCGACGCCAGCGCCGGCACCGCGAAGGCCCAGCAGGACGTCACCACGCTCCTGCGCGAGCGGCACCGGCTGGCCGACGACGCCGCCAACGACTTCGACATCCGGGACCTGTCCGAGCTGGCCAACAGCCGGCAGCAGAGCACCGAGACGCTGAGCCTGCTGTTGGCCTCCATCGCCGCCGTGTCCCTGGTGGTGGGCGGCATCGGCATCATGAACATCATGCTGGTGAGCGTCACCGAGCGCACCCGCGAGATTGGTGTACGGGTGGCGGTGGGCGCGCGGCCTCGCGACATCCTCCTCCAGTTCCTCATCGAGGCGCTGACGCTGTCACTGCTCGGAGGGCTCATTGGCGCGGCCGCCGGACTGGGCGTGGCCCGGCTGCTCGCGGTCCAGTTCCAATGGCCCCTGCTGGTACGGCCGGATGTCATCTTCCTGGCGCTCGGCTTCAGCGCGCTGGTGGGCGTGGGCTTCGGCCTGTACCCCGCACGCAAGGCCAGTCAGCTCGACCCTATCGACGCCCTGAGGTACGAGTAATGCGAACGCTCTTCCCCATCCTTGCCCTGCTGCTCGCCGCCGCTCCGGCGTGGGCCCAGCAGACGCAGCAGCGCGTCCTCACCCTGGAGGAGGCCCTGCGCACCGCCCGCGAGCGGCAGCCGCAGTTGCGCCAGGCCCAGGCCAACACCTCCGCGGCCAGTGCCCGCGTGGACCAGAACTTCTCCTCGCTGCTGCCCCAGGTGAGCGCCAGCGCTTCATACAACCGCTCCTTCTCCAACAAGGGAGCTGGCGTGGGTACGACGACCCCCTCCGGCTTCATCAGCCGCGAGGGCTTCAACGTGGGCGCCTCGCTCAACCAGCTCATCTGGGACTTCGGCCGCACCACCGGCCGGTGGCACTCCTCCCAGCAGTCCGCCGAGGCCCAGAAGGCCACCGAATCCCAGACGTTGATCAACGTGCAGGCCAATGTGCAGGCGGCCTACTTCAACGCCCTGGCGCAGCAGGTGCTGGTGCAGGTGGCCCAGGAGACGCTGGAGAACGAGAAGGCACACCTGGCCCAGGTGCAGGCCCAGGTGCAGGTGGGCACGCGGCCGGAGATCGACCTGCTTCAACAGCGCACGGCGGTGGCCAACGCCCAGGTGCAGCTCATCCAGGCGCGCAACAACGCCGCCACCAGCAAGGCCCAGCTCAACCAGGCCATGGGCGTGGAGGCCACCACCGGCTACACCGTCCAGGAGGAGACGGTGGGCGTCGTGCAGGGCGAGGACCAGTCCGTCGACACGCTGGTGGACGCCGCGTTCCAGGGCCGGCCGGACCTGGCCGCCAACGAGCACCAGTTGCGCGCCCAGGAGCTGACCATCTCCGCCACTCGCGGCAACTACTGGCCGAGCCTGTCCGCCTCGGTGTCGGCGACGGACTCGGGCCCGAACCCGGCGAACCTGGACTGGGGCGTGAGCGGCCAGGTGGGGCTGAGCTGGCCCCTCTTCCAGGGCGGGCTCACCCGCGCCCAGGTGCGCGAGCAGCAGGCCAACCTCAACAGCATCCAGGCCCAGCGTGACGCATTGCGCCAGCAGGTGCGCCTGGAGGTGGAGCGCGCGCAGCTCGCCGTGACGGCCGCACGCGAGAGCCTGTCCGCCGCGGAGGAGGCCCTGACCAATGCCCGCGAGCGGCTCCGTCTTGCCGAGGGCCGCTACCGCGCGGGCGTGGGCAACATCATCGAGCTGTCCGACGCGCAGCTCTCCGCCACCAACGCCGCCGTCCAGCGCGTCCAAGCCTCGTACAACCTGGCCACCGCCCGGACGGAGCTGGCACGCGCCCTCGGACGCCAGACTCCCCCCAGCGCTTGAGCAAACGGGAGTCTTCTTTCTCGTTTTAAGGGAATACCCCTGCTGTGCGATAAAACTTGGTGGTAGGATTGAACTCGCCCGCTCATCAGCCGGGCGGGCGCAACCCCCCCTACCCCAGGAACACCGCATGAGCACACCCGTCAGAACGGCAGTCGTCGCGGCCGCGGCCGCCGCCTTCCTCGCCGCCCCGGAGGCCTCGGCCACCAACTACACGCTGTGGATCCACGGCAAGAACGGTGGCGGTACCCAGATTGGCAACTACGCCGACTTCTCCAACTGGGGCCCGAGCAGCGCCTCGGCCGGTGTGAACAAGAAGGCCGTCAACTGGAACGGCTCGCAGAGCATCGCCTCGCAAAACGCCTATATCCGCAACGCGCTCGACTGCTTCTGCACCGGCGACAACTGGTGCTACATCGCCGTGCACAGCGCGGGCGACCTGCAGATCGGCTACACGCTGGCGCTGTACGGTACCTCCGCGCGCAACAAGAAGAACGCCACGCCCAACTCCAGTGGCGTCTGTGGCGACGCGGGCGGAACCCAGACGGGCTGGAACATCAAGTGGGTGGACGTGGCCTCGGGCGCTGGCGGCGGCAGCGAGCTGGCCGACTATGGCGAGTGGGCGGTGAGCGACCCCATCGTGAGCGACCTGGTCACCTCCACCGCGCGATCCAAGTACAACCACAACACCACGGCCTCGGTCTGGTTCTACATGTTCGCCGGAGCCAAGGGCACGGCCTACTCGGGCATCCTGTCGGGCCAGGACGACGAGGCGGTGGCCTACCACTCCACGGGCGGCGTCTCCGCCAAGGGCGGCTTCTGCAACCCCGGTGACTGGTTCTGCGACGGCACGCTGAACACGGGCACCGCCGCCACCAGCAACGGCAAGGCCAAGTGGTCCTACCACACGGTCCAGTTCCGGGATGATGGCGAGAACTACAACCACTACGGCAACGGCAACTGGGAAGGCATTGTCGGAGTGGTGCGCCAGGACGTCGCCACCTACGCCTACTGAGCCACCCGCCTCTGTGACAGGGCGGTGACAGGGGCGCCCCGGAGGGAGGGGGGCGCCCTCGCTTCACCTCCGAGGGAGGCCGGGTTGTCTTCCCGCGGGTGGAGGGACTATGCAGGAAGCCCCCCATCCCCACGCGAGAGAAGACATCGTGACGGAGCAATCCCAGCACACGAACATCTGGAAGGTGGCCGCCGCGAGCTTCATCGGCACGGCCGTGGAGTGGTACGACTTCTTCCTGTACGGCACCGCGGCGGCGCTCATCTTCAACCGCCTCTTCTTCCCCTCGTTTGATCCGCTGATGGGCACGCTCGCCGCGTTCGCCACCTTCGCGGTGGGCTTCGTGGCGCGCCCGCTCGGCGGCATCATCTTCGGCCACTTCGGCGACAAGATCGGCCGCAAGTCCATGCTGAGCGCCACGCTGATGATCATGGGCGCGGCCACGTTCGGCATCGGGCTGCTGCCCACCTACGCGAGCGTCGGCGTGTGGGCTCCCATCCTGCTGGTGCTGCTGCGCATCCTCCAGGGCTTCGGCCTGGGCGGTGAGTGGGGAGGCGCGGTGCTGATGGCCGTGGAGCATGCCCCCGCCAACCGGCGCGGCTTCTATGGAAGCTGGCCGCAGATGGGCGCGCCCGCGGGCCTGCTGGTGGCCAACGCCGTGTTCTCCATCTTCTCCCGCCTGCCCGAGGAGCAATTCGTGGCGTGGGGCTGGCGCGTGCCCTTCCTCTTCAGCGCGGTGCTCATCGGCATTGGCGTCTTCATCCGCCACAGCGTCGCCGAGTCCCCCGCCTTCCGCGCGCACCAGGCCGCCAGCACGAAGGCCCCCGCCGCCAGCTCGAAGATTCCCGCGCTCGAGGCGCTGCGCACCTATCCCAAGCAAATCCTCCTCGCCATGGGGGCGCGCTTCGCGGAGAACGGCTTCTTCTACATCGTCACCACCTTCGTGCTCACCTACGGCACCGGGCAGCTCAAGCTGGAGCGCTCCGACATGCTCACCGCGGTGCTGGTAGCCACCTCCGTCCACCTGGTGGCCATCCCCTCCTTCGGGGCGCTCTCGGACGTGCTCGGCCGCCGTCCCGTCTACCTCGGTGGCGCCGTGGCCTGCGCGGTGCTGGCCTTCCCCTTCTTCTGGCTCATCGACACGAAGACGACGGGCCTCATTTGGCTGGCCATTACGTTGGGCATCATCGCCCACGCCGCCATGTACGGGCCCCAGGCCAGCTTCTTCTCCGAGCTCTTCGGCACGCGCGTGCGCTACAGCGGCGCCTCGCTGGGCTACCAGCTCGCCTCCGTGTTCGCCGGGGGGCTGTCGCCGCTCGTCGCCACCTTCCTGCTGACGGAGTCCGGCGGCAAGGCCTGGCCCGTGTCCCTCTACATGGTGGGCCTGGCGCTCATCACGCTCGTCTCCGTCTACCTCTCCGCCGAGACGTTCCGCGAGCACCTCACCGACCCGGCCGCCAAGGCCCCCGAGGAGAGTGCCTCGGGGACCGACAAGCAGCGCGAGGTGGCCTGAGCCTCAGCGGGCCGTCCAGCCGCAGTCCATCATCTGGGCGGCCCCGGTGATGCCGCCCGCGGCCTCCGAGCACAGGAAGGCCACGTACGCCGCCACCTCCGAGGGCTCCAGCAGGCGCTTCACCGCCGCCGGGGCCAGCATGATGCGCTCGACGACCTCGGCCTCGGTGAGGTTGTTCACCCGGGCCTGGTCGGCGATCTGCTTCTCCACCAGCGGCGTGCGCACATAGCTGGGGCAGATCGCGTTCACCGTCACGCCCTTGTCCGCCGCCTCGAGCGCCACCGTCTTCGTCAGCCCCATCAGCCCGTGCTTGGCCGACACGTAGGCCGACTTGTACGGCGACGCCACCACCCCGTGCAGCGAGGAGACGTTGATGATGCGTCCCCACTTGCGCGCGTACATCAGCGGCAGGGCGTACTTCGTCAGCAGGAAGGGCCCCACCAGCATGATGCGGATCATCAGCTCCCAGCGCTCCTCCGGGAACTCCTCCACCGGGGACACGTGCTGCAACCCGGCGTTGTTCACCAGGATGTCGAGCCGTTCCCACTCCTTCTGGGCCCGCTCCACCAGCGCCCGGCACTCCTCGCGCGAGGACACGTCCGCCCGCTGCGCGATGGCGCCCGGAATCTTGCTGGCCACCTCGCGCGCACCGGCCTCGTCCAGGTCCGACACCAGCACCCGGGCCCCGCGCGCGCCCAGGTCCTCGGCCACCGCCCGGCCGATACCACTCGCCGCGCCCGTCACGAGCGCGCACTTCCCCGTCAGCTCTCCCATGTGCATGCCTCTCAGAGAATCATCCGCAGCGTGAGGAAGCCCGACAGGTCCTTCTCCTCCAGCTCGGGCTTGCCCTCGATCTTCTTCGAATACGTGGCGACGCGCGCACCCAGTGCCACCTGATCGAACATCCACCAGGTCGCGCCCACGTTGAAGTACGTGGTGCTCGTGGAGAGAACAGGCTCGCTGGCGGGGTTGCTTCCCGTGGGGGGAACGAAGGAGGGCGTGTGGTCATCCACGCGCGCGAAGTTGAAGCCCACGCCCGACCTGCCAAAGAAGAAGACGTCCAGACCGCCCGACAGGGTGAGCGCGTCGAAGGGGGTGTTCAGGAGCTGGTTGGCGTAGCCCGCGGCCGAGTTGACGACGTCGTTCTGCACGCGCGCCACGTTGAAGAAGGGCGTCACCTCGAAGGGCAGCGCCGGCACCATGCCCTTGAGCTTGAGCTTCACGTTGCCGCGCAGGTTGTAGCCCGTCAGCGGCGGATCCTCCGTCGAGGAGGCCTGGTAGTTGATGTTGAAGACCTGGGCCATGGCCTTGGCCTCGAACCAGGGGTGCTCGTAGGAGAGCGAGGGGCTGATGACGCGGAAGTGGATGTCATCGTCCGGCTGGCCGTTGCGGAAGTTGGCCAGGGGCCTCTCCCAGAAGCGGCTGTTGCCACCGAAGGAGCCGCCCACCATGTACGAGGCCGAGGAGCTCAGCGGGTTGGCCTCGGTGTAGCTCAGGCCGACGGTGAAGCCCCAGCGCGTATAGCGGGCCTGCACGCCCTGGCCGCGGTTGAAGCCGCTGTAGAGCAACGGGTCGCGCGTGTACTTGTCCGCCATGAGCACGTCGCCCATGTGCGCGGAGAAGTAGTCCACGCTCGCCGGGTCCAGGAGGATGCCGGCCTCCACCGTCGCGCCCCAGCGCTGCAGGCGCAGCACCTGGTCGCGCACCGACATCGAGGCCGTGCCCTCCCAGATGCCCGAGCCGTGAGCGCGGATGTTGCGCTCGAACTCGCTGCGGAACGTGACGTAGGGACCCAGCCGCCCCTCCGCTCCGAAGCGCGCGAGGGCCACCGTGGTGATACGGCCCTCCTTCCCCGGGTTGGGGTTGACCAGCAGATTCTCCGACTGGAGACCGCCCGCGATGGAGAGCACCGGGCTGAGGAAGTACGTGTCCGTGCCCAGGGCGAAGAGGGGCCGGGTCGCGGGCGTCGGGGGGCCCAGCACCAGCGCCTCCGGGTCCTGCTTGACGGCGGGGTCCGGCTTCGCGGGAGCGGCTTCGGGAGCGGGGGGAGGCGCGGCCTGTGCGGCGGGGGCCTCGGAGGGAGCGGGAGCGGAGGCCTCGGTGGCCTGCGCCCGGGCCGCGCCCGACACCAGGGCGGACGCCAGCGTGCACGCGAGCGCTAGACGGGACGCGGCGGAGAACGACGGATTCATGGGGGAGGACTCTCTCTGCGGCTGCTCTCGAAAGAGGGGCCGCCGCCCGCGCGGGCAGCCACTGCCGCGGGCGGCGGGTTGAGACCGGGGAGACGACGGCTACTTCGCCAGGAACTCCATGGCGAGCTTCAGGCCCGCATCGGAGCGCAGGGAGCCGAAGTGGTTGGCGATGAAGCCCTTGCTGAAGTAACCGCTGGTGTCGTAGTCGTTGAGCGTCGTCAGCTTGTTCTCCACGCACCCCGGCATGTCGATGCGCGAGGCCGCCTCGGACACGTAGTAGTCCTGGTAGTTGGCGCCCTGCTGGATGTCCGTCATGGTGATGGTCAGGTACTTCACCACGTTGCCGCCGCACTGGCCCGTCTTGCCAAAGGCGTAGTCACCATCCGCGCACGGGGTGGCGAAGAGGTCCTTCGGGCCGTTGAGCGGCTTGTGGAAGTACGTCTGCACGTAGTTGGAGCGGCTGCCCATCTCGCAGACGATGGTGCCACGCATGGTGGGGTTGGCGGTACACAGCCCGGCGTCATAGGTGGACACGCCGTGGTTGGCGCCCGAGCCGACGATGACGTGGCTGACCTGCGGGAAGGGGTTGATGGCCTCCGGCTTGCCGTCGGCGTACTCCACGTACAGCCGGCGGAGGGCATCACGTACCACCGTCACGCCCAGCGAGTGCCCGACGAGGGCCACCTTGCGGCCGGGGTTGTTCTTCATCACCGCCTTGATGAGGGACTCGAGGATGGGCGTGGACCAACCGTGGTCGATGTTGCCCGCCGCGTTCTCCGTGCTGCTGTTGGCGGAGGGGTCCACGGTGGCGATCAGATCCGTGCGGAAGTCCACGGCGATGACGCGGTAGTGCGCGGCGATGAGCTGCTCGGCGAGTTGGGGCCGCTCCGCCGTGTCCGGATTGAACTGGACCTTCTCGACCGCGGCGTTGATCGCCGTGCCCGGCGGCAGCAGGAACTTCTCCCAGGTGTGCGGCCGGGTGGAGTTGCCGTGCACCAGGATGACGATGGGCTTGGAGGTGTCCTCGTCCGGCTGCTTGTACTCCTTGGCGGCGCAGGGGTAGCCGGGGATGGTGGCCTTGTCACCGTCGACGAAGTTCTTGGCCACGTTGGGGCCGCCGAAGTCGACGCGCCCGGTCCACTTTCCATCGTTGTTGCCGTCGGCGTAGGGCGTGGTGCCGGAGGTGTTCGACTTGTCGTAGTAGAGGTTCTCCACCGTGCAGCCGGGGTGGTTGGTCAGCGGGCGGTACTTGCCGTCGTACTGCTTGAAGGTCCCAGGGGTCTGCCGCGCGGTGAGCCCGGGATCCAGCATCTCGGGCGCGTCGTGGAAGGACCAGGCGGCCACGTCCACCCCCTCGGCGCGCAGCTCATCCTGCCGGGCGGCGATCTGCGCCTTGCACTTCGCCGCCGACACCTCTCCCTCCTCGCCGCCGGGGTCGGTCGGCTTGCCGGTCTTGGGGTCGCACGCGAGCAGCGCGCAGGCGGCGAGCCCGGTCGCGTAGAAGCGGAGGGAGTGCTTGGACATCCTCATGTGTGGCTCCTGTGGGAGACGTCGGGGGACGGAGGGGCCGGCCATCACGGGCGGCGGCGGCATCCTAGCGCCACCTGATGCCAGATTCATGTTTGCATGATGGTCGGTTCATGTTCACCCGCACCGCGCGGCTTTGACATTGCGCGTCATGCCAACCCAGGCCACACCTGATGAAAGATTCATGTTTACATGATGGTAGTTTCATGTTCGCGCGGTCCTCGGCGCCACAATCTTGACATCACGCGTCATGCACGGGCGCATTCCCTTGCATGCAACGGCATAAGCAGTATTCAAGGAATTATGCTAAGGCATTACCTCCCCTTTCCCGGGAGGATGCATGCAGAAGCGACGTATCGCAGGAGCCGCGGGAGCACTTCTGACGCTGGCTGTCTTCGGATGCAACGAGCTACCGCCCCCTGAAGAAGCCCCACCTCCCGTGGGACAGGTGCACAGCGCGCTGACCCAGGTGACGAGCTTCGGGACGAACCCCGGCAACCTGAAGATGTGGAAGTACGTCCCGGCCGGCGTGCCCGCGAATGCCCCGCTGGTGGTGGCGATGCACGGCTGTACCCAGACGGCGGACGCCTATACCAACACCGGCTGGAACGCGCTGGCGGACCAGCTCAAGTTCTACGTGCTCTATCCGGAGCAGCTGAGCTCCAACAACCAGAACACCTGCTTCAACTGGTTCGAGCCGGGTGACATCGCCCGAGGACAGGGCGAGGCGCTCTCCATCAAGCAGATGGTCGACAAGATGAAGACGGACTATTCCATCGACGCGAGCCGGGTCTTCGTCACCGGCCTGTCGGCGGGAGCCGCGATGACGCACGTCATGGCCGCGGCCTACCCAGATGTCTTCGCGGGCGCCGCCAGCATGGCCGGCATCCCGTACAAGTGCGCGACCTCGATGACGGATGCCTTCACCTGCATGAGCCCGGGCGTGGACAAGACGCCCCAGCAGTGGGGCGACCTGGTCCGCAACGCCTACTCCGGCTACACCGGCCGGTATCCCAAAATCTCCATCTGGCACGGCACGTCCGACTACACCGTGAAGAACACCAACCAGACGGAGGCCGTGGAGCAGTGGACCACGGTGCACGGCATCGACATGAAGGAGGACGTCAGCGACACGGTCGCCGGCTACCCCCACAAGGTCTACAAGGACGCCGCGGGCAACGCCCTCGTGGAGACCTATGCCATCACCGGCATGGGGCACGGCACGCCCATCGACCCGGCCACCAAGTTCCCCGGCACCAGCGTCGCGTGCGGCACCGCGGGCGCCTACGTGCTCGACACGGACATCTGCTCCACCTGGTACGTGGCGAAGTTCTTCGGGCTCGACAACTCGGACACCGCCGCCCCCACCGTCAGCATCTCCGCTCCGGCCAATGGCGCCAGCGTGAGCGGGACGGTGAAGGTGACCGCCAACGCCAGTGACAACGTGGGCGTGGCGAAGGTCGAGTTCTCCATCGACAACACGCTCGTGGGCACCGACTCGGCGTCGCCCTTCGAGTACAGCTGGAACACCGCCGCGGCCACCAACGGCACCCACACCCTGGTCGCCCGCGCCTCCGACGCCGCCGGTAATACCGCGACCTCCAGCACCGTCTCCGTCACCGTGACGGGCGGCATCTCCGACACCACGCCCCCCACCGTGGCCATCACCTTCCCCACCGCCGGTGCCACCGTGGCCGGTGCCATCGACATCGCCGCCACCGCCTCGGATGACATCGGCGTGACGAAGGTCGAGTTCCTCATCGACGGCTCCGTGGTGGGCCAGGGCGTACCCGCCCAGCAGGCCGGGCCCTACGAGTTCAACTGGAACACCACCGGGACCTCCACCGGCATTCACAGCCTCCAGGCCAGGGCCTCCGACGCCGCCGGCAACACCGCCCTCTCCACGGCCGTGGCCGTGACGGTGGACCAGGGCTCGGTCCGCTTCACCGAGCGCTTCTCCAACAGCGGCCCCGACAACGCGGGCTGGAGCCTCACCGAGTGGGCGCTCGACGCCAGCGACCAGACCGGCGTCACCGGCAGCCAGTCCATCCTCGGCTCCGCCACGCCCGCCTTCAACACCGTCACCCGCACCGCCAGCGTCGCCGTGGCCCTGACGTCCAACCCGCGGCTCTCCTACTGGCGCAAGCTGGACCTCTCCGCCGCCAACACCTCCGCGTCCGTGGCCTTCAAGGTCGTCGTCAACGACGGCACCGACCACGTGGTGGACTCGGCGTCGAAGACCGGCGCCGGCTCCCTCTCCGAGTCCAACTGGACGCAGCGCGCGGACCTCGACCTGTCCGCGTATGCCAACCGGAACGTCACGCTGAAGTTCATCGTCACCGGGACGGACACCGGCTCGAACATCAGCCGCGCCAAGGCGTGGGTGGACGGCATCACCCTCGGCCCGCCGAGCGCCTCCGCCGACACCACTCCCCCCACGGTGAACGTCACCGCCCCCGCCAACGCCGCCACCGTCAGCGGCACGGTCGACGTCACGGCGAGCGCCTCGGATGGCGTGGGCGTGTCGAAGGTCGAGTTCTACGTCGATGGCTCGCTGGCTGGCACTGACACCACCTCGCCGTATGCCTTCACCTGGAACACGGCGGGCGTGGCCAACGGCAGCCACTCACTCATGGCCAAGGCCTATGACGCCGCGAACAACGTGGGCACCGACAACGACACCTCCGTCACCGTGAGCAACAGCAGCGGTGGGGCGGCGACCGTCGTCACGTTCAGCAGCATCTCGGCCGATGACGGGTATGTGAAGGCGAACGCGGATGGCAGCTCCCCCGCGGTGGGCACGTACACCACTCCGGCCATCGGCAAGGGCGCGGACGCCAAGTACAACCGGGCGTTCTTCTCGTTCGACACGTCCTCGATTCCGGACACCGCCACCCTCACGCGCGCTTCGCTCAAGGTGACGCTGTCCTCCTCGTCCGCCGACCCGTGGGCGGATCCTTCCGCCAACACCCTCACGGTCGACCTGAAGAACGGGGCGTTCGGCACCGCCTCCACCACGGAGACCGCCGACTTCACCGCGGCCGCCACGGCTTCCGGTGTGGCCGAGCTCATCAAGTTCACCACCGGCACCCAGAGCTCCACGGACTTCAACGCCGAGGGACTCGCCGCCATCAACAAGACGGGCAAGACGCAGGCCCGGCTCCAGTTCACGCAGAACCAGGCCGGCACCGCCTATGTCTTCCTCACCGAGGGCACCGGCGCCGTCCTGACGGTGGAGTACAAGTAGTCGCGAGCCGCGGGGCCGGAGCCACGCTCGCTCCAGCCCCAGCGGCCTTTCCGGTGGCACTGCCAGCGGTGAGCGTCAACGGAGTTGTCACCAGGAGTTGGCTCACGCGCGCATCCTACTCGGCGAGCTCGATCCGCACCTTCAGCGGACCGGGCTCCCTCAGGGCCTCGACGCCGCCGTCGAGCTTCCCGAGCGTGACGAGCCCGGTCGAGTGGCGGAAATCTCGGTGGAAAAGGGCCAGGTTCCCCCAGGGGGCGTAGTAGGTGATGTCCCCGGCAGCGGCAGCGGTGCCTGCAGGCGCGCCCTTCGTGGACAGCCTGCGCGGCAAGTCGCTGATCTTCTCGGTCGCCGCGTAGTCCTCAAGGGTCAGGGTCAGCGGCAACAGGGAGACGAAGTCGCGTGCCGTCTCGTTATCGCGCAGGGTGGCTGTCAGGACCTTCTCCCCCATCGTCAGTCGAATCTTCATGGCCTTTACCTGAGTGCGAACGGGCTGCTGCGCATGGACCGGGGCCGCCGCCAGCGCGAGCGCGGAGACGAGCGCGGCCTTCCGTCCGATGCCATTGGCGGCGCCGGTCACGAACGCGACCTTCCCTTCAAAGCGTCCCTTCTCGTTCATCCTTGCCATCGTCTAGAGGTACGCCCCTGCTCCCCCCCGGACAAGGCCCCGGAGGCGAATGGGCTGTTAACCGGTGGTTGAAAGT
Source organism: Vitiosangium sp. GDMCC 1.1324 (assembly GCF_003044305.1). Taxonomy (GTDB): domain Bacteria; phylum Myxococcota; class Myxococcia; order Myxococcales; family Myxococcaceae; genus Archangium. The sequence continues at coordinate 890,067 of NZ_PZOX01000003.1, forward strand.
AGAGGGCCTCTTCGCCGAACGTCGCGGCATTCCTCCGCCGGGCCGTCACGAAGCTCTCCACCGGCGCTTCGCAGGAGCCACTGCAATGAAGACGGTTCTCCTCCCGCAGCTCCATGTGTTCCTTGCCGTCGCGCGCCTCAAGAGCTTCCGCGGTGCGGCACGCGAGCTCGGCGTCTCCACGGCCGCGGTGAGCAAGTCGGTGCGGCAGCTGGAGGAGCAGCTGCGCGTGGTGCTACTCACCCGCACCACCCGCAGCGTGGCGCTGACGGAGGCGGGACGGCGACTGGTGGAGGACGCGGGCCCAGGCCTGGGGCAAGCACTCGCCGCGCTCCAAGGGGTGTCGGCGCAGCCCGGGGAGGCCGTGGGGAGGCTGAAGCTGTCGGTCCCGCGCGCGGCCGTGCCCTTCGTCATCACCCCGGTGCTGCCCACCTTTCGCGAGCGCCACCCGCGCGTGGAGGTGGACATCGTTATCGAAGATCGCCTCGTGGACGTCGTCGCGGAAGGCTACGACGCGGGCGTACGCCTGAGCGAGTTCCTCGAGCGCGACATGGTGCAGGTGCGACTGACCAACCCCTTCCGTTTCGTGGTGGTGGGCGCACCCGGCTACCTCGCGCGCCATAGGGCCCCCGAACGTCCCGAGGACTTGCTGCGCCACGAGTGTATCACCCTGCGCTCACAGACGACCGGGACCCCCTACGCCTGGGAGCTGGAGCGCGGACGCAGGAACTGGCGCGTGCCGGTGCGCGGCGGCGTCGCCACCAACGACGAACAGACCAGCGTGGCGTTCGCGGTCGAGGGGCTGGGCCTGGCGTACGTTTTCGAGCCGGCGGTGCAGGAGCATCTGCGCTCCGGGCGGCTCGTGCGGGTGCTCGAGGCCTACGCGCCCACCGTCCCCGGCTTCTTCCTCTACTACCCAAGTCGCGCGCAGCGCTCCGGGCCGCTCCGCCTCTTCGTCGAGACGGCCAAGGAGCTGGCCGCGATGAGGGGGTGACGCCATGCACTTCTCGAGTGCGTGCGCTGGCCACGATGAACCGCGCAGCGCATGCCTCCGTGACGACGACCCCCTTCCCTCGGATGCCCGACATGTCTCTCTAGAGATACGGTTCGCGCGCGCAGGACCAGACGTCGGGATGGAAACGGGCCATCAAGCCCTGTTGGGTGATGGGTGTGGACTCCGCCGGAGCGGTACAGCGGTTCGCTCCTTGGCAACCAGAAGACCCAGCGGAATGAAGTAGAGAACGGCGATGACGGTTCCCACGACGACGGGTCCCGTCGCACCCAGGAACGTCTCCAGAGCGATCCCGGCGATCCACGAGCCGATCGCCGTGCCCAGGTTGAAGGAGGACGTGGTGAGTGCAGATGCAAGCGTCGGCGCCTGACCGGCGAATCGGACGGCCATCGAGATGAGGATGGGGTTCGTGGACATGCCGAACAGGCCGAGGAGCGCCACCAGCACCACCGTTGGGATCGGCCCGTGCGAGAAGAAACAAAGCGCGGCGAGCACCAGGAAGATCATCGTCGCCGAGACGAACAAGACGACATACGGCCGGTGAGAGCCGTAATGACCGCCCAGGAAGGAGCCCACGAAAGCACCGACACCGTAGCCGACGAGAACGAACGGGATCATCGCGCTGGTCAGCCCCGCGTTCTCCGTCAGCAGCGGGGAGATGAAGCTGTATGCGGCGAGCGACGAACCGCACACGATCGCGCAACTGGCGAGAACCAGCCACACTCGCAGGTTCCGCAGCCCGGCAAGTTCCGCACGTACCGAAGGAAGCGGACGATTCGCGTCATCGGGCGCCACCATGCGGAAGACAATGACGGCGCTGACAGCCGCCAGCACGGCGAGCGCCCAGAACGGGCCGCGCCACCCCATGAGCTGGCCCGCGAACGCGCCTAGCGGGACGCCGAGCACGACGGCGAGCATTCCTCCCGCCTGCACGATCCCCATAGCGCGGACACTCGCCTTGTCGTCGGCGACACGCGCCGCGACGACCGCGGCCACCGACCAGAACGCACCGGTTGCGAGGGCAGTGACAAAACGCGCGCCCAGCAGGAGCGTGAGGTTCGAGCTCGCAGCCAGGACGACGTGACCGATGGCAAAGATTCCGAGCGCGAGACTCAGCGTGACCCGGCGCGGAAGCCAGAGGGTCGCGATCGCCATGAGCGGGGAGCCGACGATCATGCCGATGGCGAACACCGTGATCATCATCCCCGCGTTGGCGACCGAGATTCCCAGATCGCGTGCGACCTCAGGCAGCAGGCCCGCGGTGATGAACTCGGTCGTTCCCATCAGGAACGTGCCGGCCCCCAGGACGTAGGTGACGAGAGGAAGACCGGACTTCGCCGGACGTGATTGGACCTGAGCAGACATGGCAGAGTCGAATGACTTTCTTTAGAACTGGCTCGCGGCGCGTCCGTTAGGCGCTCTTGGCGATGCTTGGGTTACTTTAGATTGTCCCGGAAGAAGGTGGTCAACTTGTCAAATGGAATGAGGTTGACACGATCGTAAAGATCCACGTGGCCAGCGTCAGGAACAATGACCAGTTCCTTGGGTTGACCGGCAAGCCTGTAGGCATCTTCACTGAACTCTCTGGAATGAGCGTTCTCACCCGTGATGAAAAGCATAGGACGAGGAGAAATCGTCTCTATGTCCGTGAATGGGTAGAAATTCATGAATTTAACGTTACTGGTCAGCGTTGGATGCGTCGTGGTGTTCGGGCTATGACCTCTGGAAGTGCGGTAGAAGTCATAGAATTCGCGATCAATCGCAGTTGAATTCCCATCCAGCTGCTCAGGCGTCCCGCTGGTGTATTTCATTTCACCTCCCGTGAACTCCGCATAGCGCTGCTGCGCTGCCTCCTCGAGGAGCTTCTTTCTCTGCTCGAGGGTCACGGAATGCCTGAGCCCGTTGCGGTTGGCAGCGCCCATATCGTACATGCTGACTGTCGCGATGGCCTTCATGCGCGGATCAATCTTGGCCGCACTGATGACAAAGCTCCCGCTGCCACAAATTCCAATGGCACCAATCCGCTCCCTGTCAACAAATGGCTGGGCGCCCAGGAAATCCACCGCGGCACTGAAATCCTCAGCATAGATGTCCGGCGAAACAGCGTTGCGAGGCTGGCCATCACTCTCGCCCCAGAAAGACAAATCCAAGGACAAAGTAACGAATCCCTGTTCAGCCATTTTCGTGGCATATAGATTCGCACTCTGCTCTTTCACCGCACCCATGGGATGCCCGACGACGATCGCCGGATTCTTTGCATTCCGATTCAAGTCCTTGGGAACGAAAAGATTCCCCACGACGTCCATCTTGTATTGATTCTTCAAGGTAATCTTCTGCATGTTCACCCTATCGCTCGTGTAGAAATTATCCGCGCCATTGGACATATCTCCGAGCGCCAGGTTTCTCGCCGGACTCGCCAGCAGGCTGCAGGCAGCCATGACCCAGAATGAACTGATCAGAAGTCCTAAAAACCCAATGGTCTTTCTCATGATGATGCTCTTTCTCATTGGACCTTCATTCATCTTGTGATGCCGAGCCGACTGCGCGGATCCGGAGCCGGTGCGCCCCGTTCACGAATAGAAGTACGCGCCAGCTCCTCGAATGACTACGTTCAGGGAGCAGACAGGCTGTGAACCGATGGTTGACAGTGTGCGACTGACTGGCTGCGATTACCGGAAGTGAGAGGGGTGTGCGAACGCCACGAGCTCATCGGCCGCATCAAGCAGGCGGGCAAGCACGTCACGAAGCCGAAGGTGGGCGACATGGCGGGCGTCGGCTGCATGGTGGACTGGTGCCACGCCGCGTATCACAACGCCCACTCACAGAAAATCCACAGCCCGCGTGTAATCTTTGGCTCCGCGAGAGAACAAAGCCCGATTAACGTGCCCGCGAATCAACCCAAAGGAGGGGCATTGGTGCGAGGTATCCGTGTGGCATTGGCCACGCTGTTGATGGGCTATCTGCTGAGCGCGTGCACGCAGCTCGAGGGACCGCAGGGTCTGCAAGGGGCGCAGGGACCGCAAGGCGCGCAGGGACCGATGGGTCCGCAAGGCCCCTCGGGAGGTCCTCCGGGTCCCGTTGGGCCCAAGGGTGATACGGGCCCTCAAGGCCCCGTAGGCCCGCAGGGCCCGCCGGGTTCCGCTGGCGGCACGCCCATGTGCACACCGGGCGCTTCGTTCTGCGAGGGCTCGAAGCTCTGGGCCTGCACGAAGACAGGGACGGACGCCGTGCTCACCACGGAGTGCACCGGTGGCTCCACGACGAATCCCGTGGGGTGCTTCACCACCCAGTGCCTTCCAGGCTCGCCCGGGTGCTGCCGGACCACCAAGCCAACCTGCCGCTGGAACCTCACGAACCCCGCCATGAGCGGCAGCTACTTCCTCTATGACCCGGAACAGCCCTACTGCACCGTCACCTCGCAATGCGCGGAGGACAACGCCTTCGCGCTGCAACTCAGGCCGGACGCGGGCGGAGTCGTGTGCCCCAAACCCACCTACTACCAAATCTCCTTGTCCCTGAAGCGCCCCATGACAACCCCTGGAGAGGTCATCTCGCTGCCCAACTCCCGGGTGTACCTATCGCTCAGCAGCTATGACAGCACCAAGAGCTGCTCCACATGGACGGGTACCGTCACCTGGAACTCGGACGTGCCGAGCTGGAGCGTCACCTTCGATGCCACCTGCAGCGAGACAGGCAAGAGCAGCATCCGGTTCACCGGAACCTTCAGTGGAGACCTGTGAGCCACGCTCCGGGTGACGCTCCCGTCTCCGGGAGTGAGCACTGACCCGGAAGGGACCCGAGGCACTCCACGGGTCCCTTCCCAGGGTCCATCCCTTCATCTACGGCCGCCATTACCGGGAATGAGCACCGCCCGCCCGTCTGCCCTCCGGCCGATGGCTCGGGCCCTCGTGCCCGCGCTCGAGGGGATGCACAAGCAAGGGACCCTCTCCATTTGAAGCACCCTACCCTCTGGTGCATGAAGCCGCCTCGTCCCCCTTGGCACCGCACTCTGCGGTCCCAAGCTTGTCGATGACGCGCCGACCCCACCACCAACGGTGGTGCGACCAGAGGGGGAGGGCATTGATGGCGGAGGGCTACGAACAGGCGGGACCCTCTCTGGAAGGGGCGCACCCCGGCAGGCGGCTGGGCAACCGCTTCGAACTCACCCAGCGCATCAAGCAGGGCCGTGGCATCACCACGTGGCTCGGGGTGGATCTCCACACCGGCGCCCGCCTCGTCATCAAGACAACATCCGCCCTCTCCCTGGTGCCCACCGCCCGACAGCGTCTGGAGCACGAGGCCGGTGTGCTTCGCTCGCTGCGCAGCCCCTATCTGGTGCCCGTCCTGCACTTCGGCACGGGCGGCGACCTGCTCTTCCTCGTGACTCCCTTCGTGGCCGGGGTATCGCTCCAGGAGCGGCTCGCCAGCGGCACCCTCTCCGTGCCCGAGGCCCTCGTCGTGGGCCAGTGTGTGCTGGCCGCCCTCGCCGAGGCCCACTCCCACGGCATCCTCCACCGGGACGTGAAGCCCTCCAACATCATCGTCGAGGGCCGTCCCACCCTCACCCGCGCCACCCTGGTGGACTTCGGACTGGCGCGCAGTGAACGGTTGGACCCGTCCCTGAGAGATCTGCCCGTGGGCACCGCGCGCTATCTGTCGCCCGAGCAGGCCGGGCTGCTCAACCGTCCCGTGGAGGCCACCTCGGACCTGTACGCGCTGGGCGCCGTCCTCTTCGAGACGCTCGCCGGCCACCCGGCCTTCGACGGGGCTTCCGTGGGCGAGGTGTTGCGCCAGCACCTCACCTCGCGGCCCCGGCTGCGCAGCGTGGGCATCGAGGTGCCCCGCGCCCTGGAGGAGGTGGTCGCGCGACTGCTGCAGACGGACCCGCAGGACCGCTACCAGTCCGCCGAGTCCGCACGCGAGGACCTGCGCGCCATCGAGGCGGCCCTGGCCCGGGGCGAGCAGGACCCGGAGTTGGTGGCGGGCGCGCACGACATGCGCCACAGCCTCACCGAGCCCTCCTTCGTGGGACGCCACGAGGAGCTGGCCCTGCTGGAGCGCGAGCTGGAGCGCGCCCGCACGGAGCCGGGACGGCTGCTGGTGGTGGAGGCCGAGAGCGGCGGTGGCAAGAGCCGGCTGCTGGAGGAGTTCGCCACGCGCGCCCGCCAGCACCGCGCCTGGCTGTTGCAGGGACAGGCCGTGGCCCAGTCCGCGCAGCGGCCCTTCCAGCTCTTCGCGGACGTGGCCTCGGGCATCGCCGCGGCGGCCAAGGAGCGACCCGCGTTGGCGGAGCTGCTGCGCGAGCGGCTGCAGGAGCAGGCCGCGGCGGTGTGCACCGTGCTGCCCCAGTTGCAGCCGGTGCTGCGCCCCGTTCATCAGCAGGGCCTCGGCCCCGAGTCCCTGGGCGAGAGCCGCGGCATCTGGGCCCTCACCCTGCTGCTGGGCGCGCTGGGCACCGAGTCGGAACCCGCGGTGGTGCTGCTCGAGGACTCGCAGTGGGCCGATGAGCCGACGCTCCGGTCCCTGGAGAGCTGGCAGCAGGCGCGCCGCAGTGTGGGGGGACACGTGATGATCATCGTGTCCTTCCGCAGCGAGGAGGTGGGCCCCGGACACGTGCTGCGCCGGCTCAACCCCGCGGCGCACCTGCGCCTGACGGCCTTCGGGCCCGCGGACGTGGCGCGCATGCTCGAGTCCATGGCCGGCACCCTACCTCGTGAGGCCATGGACCTGGTGGTGCGCCTGTCAGAGGGCAACCCCTTCATGGCCTCGGCGGTGCTGCACGGGCTGGTGGAGGACGGCGCGCTGGTGGCGGGCCCCCGAGGCTGGCAGGTGGAGCCGGAGGCCATGGCGCATGTGCGCTCCTCGCGGCAGGCGGCCTCCTTCCTGGTGCGCCGGCTGAAGCTGCTGCCGCCCGAGTCGCTGCGCCTGCTGTCCGTGGGCGCAGTGCTGGGCAAGGGCTTCGACCTGGACCGGGTGGCGTCCCTGTCGGGCACGCCGCGCGAGCGCGTGGCGGCGGCGCTGGTGGAGCCCAGGCGCCGGCACATGCTGTGGGAGGGCAGTGGCGGCCGCTACACGTTCGTCCACGACAAGCTGCGCGAGGCGCTGCTGGGCCTCCTCAAGCCCGAGGAGCGCCGGGAATTGCACCGACTGGCGGCGCGCGCCATCGCGGCCAACCCACCGGCGGACCCCTTCGAGCTCGCCTACCACTTCGACGCCGCGGGCGAGTACGCCATGGCCCTGCCCCATGCGTTGCTGGCCGCGGAGCGGGCCCGGCAGCAGTTCGCCCTGGAGACGGCGGAGCACAACTACCGCATCGCCGAGCGCGGCGCGGCCGGAGCCGACCCGGGCCTGCGCTTCCGCATCGCCGCCGGCTTCGGGGACGTGCTCATGCTGCGCGGCCGCTACGACGCCGCCCAGCCCCAGTTCGCGCTGGCCCAGTCCCTGGCCCATGACCGGTTGGAGCAGGCCCGCACCCTGGCCAAGCTGGGCGAGCTGGCCTTCCGGCGCGGCAACGTGGACGAGGGCAACGCCGCCATGGAGAAGGCCCTGCGGCTGCTCGGCCGCTTCGTGCCCCGCTCGTCCGCCGCCCTGAGCCTCGCGGCCCTCTGGGAGGTGGGCGTGCAGGCGGGCCACACCCTCCTGCCCAGGCTGTGGCTCGCGCGCCGGCCCCTCGACAAGAGCGAGGAGGACCTGCTCGCCGTCCACATCTACAGCCGGCTGGCCTACAACTACTGGTACCTCCGCGGGCGCATGGCCGTCATCTGGGCGCACCTGCGCGACCTCAACATCGCCGAGCGCTACCCGCCCACCCCCGAGCTGGCTCAGGCCTACTCGGAGCACTCGCCGGCCATGACCACCCTCCCCTGGTTCCGCCGGGCCAATGCCTACGCGGAGAAGTCCCTGGCCATGCGCCGGGAGATGGGGGACGTGTGGGGACAAGGACAGACCTTGCACTTCTATGCCCTGGCCCTCTACGCGGAGAGCCGCTTCGACGAGAGCATCGAGAAGTGCCGGGAAGCGGTGCGTCTGTTGGACCGGACGGGCGACCGCTGGGAGGTCAACAACGCCACCTTCAACACCATCATGTGCCTCTACCGGAAGGGGAAGTTGAAGGAGGCACTGGAGGCCAGCCAGCGGCTGCATGGCGAGGCCCTGGCCATTGGAGACCGGTACGCGGTCCGGCTGGCGCTGGAGGCCTGGGGAAAGGCCTCGGGAGGCCGCATCCCCCGCGGCCTGCTGGAAGGGGAGATCGCCAACCCGGAGGCGGATCCGCAGTCGCACGCGGGAGTGCTCCAAGCCGAGGCCATCCGCCAGCTCCGCGAGGGAGACGCCGAGGGCGCGGTGGCCACGTTGAAGGAGGCGGAACGGATCGCCGAGGCGGCGCACCTGCATTCGGAGTACGTGGCCCCCATCCCGGGCTGGCTGGCCACGGCCCTGCGCCAGCGCGCCGAGCAGGTGTCCTCGCTGGCCCCGCTGGAGCGCCAGGCGCTGTTGAAGCGGGCCGAGCACGTGGCGCGACGGGCCCACGACGTGGCGAACACCTACCGCAACAACCTGCCCCACGCCCTGCGCGAGCGGGCCCTGCTGGCGGCCATGTCCGGCCGCCCGCGCCGCGCCCGCCGCTGGCTGGAGCAGAGCCTGAGCGTGGCCCGGGAGCTGGGCATGCGCCACGAGCGCGCCCAGTCGCTGCTGGCACGCGGAGAGGTGGGCCGCGCCCTGGGCTGGCCCGGCACCGCCACGGACATCGACACGGCCACCCGCGAGCTGCAGGAGCTGGAGCAGGGACTGGGCCAGGAGGGGCCGGGAGGAACGGAGCGTCCGGACACCCTGTCGCTGGTGGACCGCTTCCCCCGCGTGCTGGAGGCGGGCCGCCGCATCGCTTCCGCCCTCACCCGCCAGGCGGTCTTCGAGGCCGCGCGCCAGTCCATGATGGAGCTGCTGCGCCCGGAGCACTGCGTGGTGTTCGAGCCGGAGGCCCTGCTGCCCGAGGACGAGCTGGCGGCGGCGGGCGTGGCGCGCACCGCCATTGGCCGGACGCTGGAGACGGGACGCCCGGTGGTGATGGGCCAGGGCATGCCCGGCGGGGTGAGCGAGAGCATGGAGCTGCTGGGCGTGCGCTCGCTCCTGTGCGCCCCCATCCAGGTGCGAGGCAAGACGGTGGCGTGCGTGTGCGTCAGCCACCGGCAGGTGGGCGAGCTCTTCGGCGAGGACGAGGAGCGGCTGGCCTCCTTCGTCTGCATCCTGGCCGGCGCCGCGCTGGAGAACGCCGAGGGTTTCGAGCAGATGGCCGCCCTCTCCGAGGAGCGAGGCCGGCTCTACCGCGAGGAGCAGGAGGCGGTGCGGCGCCGCGACGACTTCCTGTCCATCGCCGCGCACGAGCTGAAGACGCCCCTCACCTCGCTGCAGCTCCACATCCAGGGCCTCATGTCCCAGCTGCGCCAGGGCCTGGAGCGGCTGCCTCCGGAGCGGCTCGGCGCCAAGCTGGAGTCGGCCAACCTCCAGACGCAGCGCCTGGGCAAGCTGGTGAACGAGCTGCTGGACATCTCGCGCATCGCCCAGGGGCAACTGCTGGGCAAGCTCGAGGACGTGGACCTGGTGACGGTGGTGCGCGGGGTGGTGGAGCGCTCGCGCGAGGCGCTGTCCCGGGCCGAGTGCGAGCTGCGGCTGGACCTGCCTCCCAGCATGGTGGGGCACTGGGACGCCATGCGGCTGGAGCAGGTGGTGCTCAACCTGCTCACCAACGCGACGAAGTACGGCGCGGGCCGGCCCATCAGCATCACCGTGGAAGGGAATGCCCACCAGGCCCGGCTTCGGGTGCGCGACGAGGGCATCGGCATCGCCGAGGAGGACGCCGCGCGCATCTTCGAGCGCTTCGAGCGTGCCGTGTCCGTGCGCCACTACGGCGGCTTCGGCATCGGGCTGTGGATCGTCCGGGAGATCGTCCAGGCGCTCGGGGGCACCATCGAAGTGGAGAGCGCCCCGGGCAAGGGCGCCACCTTCACCGTCACCCTGCCGCGCCGCGGCCCCGAGGAGCCGCGGAGCGGCAACGGCACTACCGACGCGTGAGCATCAGGTAGATGACGTTGTTGACGCTGTCGCGGAACAGCTTCACCTCGGCGAGCTCCGCGGGATCGATCTCCGCGGTGAGCGCCCTCATCTGGTTCTCGTCGCGGTAGACGAGCCACCAGTCCATGAAGGCCTCCATGTAGCCCGACTCGGGAGGCAGGACGGCGAAGTTGGCCACCAGCAGCTTCCCGCCGGAGCGCAGCATGTTGAAGAGCAGCCGGGTGAGCCGGGCGGCGGTGCCCTCGGCGAGGTAGTCGTACAGACCCGCCGAGTACACGAAGTCCATGTCCCGGAAGACTGTCTTCCCCAGGAGGATGGAGCGCACCGAGCCGCACACCGTCCGCACCGGGCCGGTGGGGAACTCGCGGGCGATCTCCGCCAGGCTGAGCGGGTCCTGATCGAAGGCGATCAGCTCGCCGAGCCGGTGGTCCCGCACGGCGTTGGACAGCTCCGCCTCGCGCAGGTGGCCACACGCCACGGAGAGGATGCGGGGCAGGTGCACACGCTCGGCCGTGGCGTCGATCTCCCGCGCCAGCAGTTCCCGGCGCTCGCGCACACTGCGTGCGCTCGGCTGGTCGTGCATGTAGCGGTAGATCTCACGGGCCTCGTGCTCCAGGCCCTCCACGTGCGCGTGGTCGTTATAGAGGTAGTCGATCAGCGCGGCGTCCCCCGCATACCCGCGCGGACGCTCGAACGCGTGGCGGGTGAAGGGACACTGGTGGATGACTTCGCGCAACGGGTGGGTGCGGACGGCTTCCAGGCAGAAGCGTCGCCACTCCTCCCGGTCCCATCTGCGCTGGAGGGTCCGGAGGCCCTTGTGCAGGGAGTCCATGCCAGATTGGACGTCTCCACCCCGGGTCATCTGCGCGTGGATGTCATCCAACCACGAGGTGGCCCGGACAAAGGCATCGCTCCAATCGACCCACTCCATCACGGGGGCGGCCAATTCATTGCGCGGGGTTTCGACATCGCCAGGGGTAGCAGCATCGCTCGAAGAGGAGGGAGGTCCTTCCATCGCCACCAAAACGAAGAGCCCTTCCACTCCCTTCCCCCGAAATAAGGTGCCGGATCAGCGCTCGTCCGAGGGGCAGGAGGCCGGACGGACCAGAATCGACCAGGGCCAGGCCGGGGAGACGCAACTTCTGAGGAAGTGAGTCCGATAATCCCCCGGACGCATCTTCCACCTCGGGGCTCATCATGGCCGTACACACCATCCGCCCGGGCGACACACTCAGTGGTCTGGCCCAGAAGTACAACACCTCCGTCGATGCGCTGGCGAAGGCGAACAACCTCCAGGATCGCAACCGCATCTTCGCGGGTCAGACGCTGATCATCCCGGATGGCTTCGACGCGCCGCGCCGTCCGACGGCCAGCGCCTCGGATCGCTTCGAGGCAGCCTCGACGAGCTACACGGTGCAACCGGGCGACACGCTCAGCGGCATCGCCGCGCGCCATGGCAGCAGCGTGAGCGCCATCGCCCAAGCCAACGGCATCTCCAATCCGGACCGCATCCAGGTCGGCCAGCGTCTCTCCATCCCCGGAGCCGGCGGCTCGAGCGCCCCGGCGCCGTCCCAGTCGTCGCGGAGCTACACGGTGCAGTCGGGTGACACCCTCAGTGGCATCGCCGCCCGTTTCGGCAGCAGCGTGAGCGCCATTGCCCAGGCCAACGGCATCTCCAACCCGAACCTCATCCAGATCGGCCAGCGTCTCTCCATCCCCGGCGCCGGCGGCTCGAGCCCCAGCGCTCCGGCTCCGTCCCAGTCGTCGCGGAGCTACACGGTGCAGTCGGGTGACACCCTCAGTGGCATCGCCGCCCGCTTCGGCAGCACCGTGAGTGCCATCGCCCAGGCCAACGGCATCTCCAACCCGAACCTCATCCAGATCGGCCAGCGCCTCTCCATCCCCGGCGCCGGAGGCTCGAGCCCCAGCACCCCGCCCCCGTCCCAGTCGTCGCAGAGCTACACGGTGCAGCCGGGCGACACGCTCAGTGGCATCGCCGCCCGCTACGGCACCACGGTGAGCGCCATCGCCCAGGCCAACGGCATCTCCAACCCGAACCTCATCCAGATCGGCCAGCGCCTCTCCATCCCCGGTGGCTCGGCTCCGACGCCGAGTGGTCCTGTGACCGGGCCGGGGCCCGTGACGGGTCCGACCGGGCCGGGCGCGGGCGGCGGCGTGAGCCTGCAACAGCTGCGCGCCATCATGCCCAACCTGTCCGAGGCGCGCGCCAACCAGATGCTGCCGCACCTCAACGCCGCCATGGCCGAGGCGGGCATCAACACGCCCCGGCGCCAGGCCGCCTTCCTCGCGCAGCTCGCCCACGAGAGCGGTGAGTTCCGCTACATGGAGGAGATCGCCTCGGGCGCCGCCTACGAGGGCCGCACGGACCTGGGCAACACCCAGCCCGGCGACGGCGTGCGCTACAAGGGCCGTGGTCCCATCCAGCTCACCGGCCGGTCCAACTACCGGGCCGCGGGACAGGCGCTGGGCATCGACCTGGAGAACAACCCGACGCGCGCCGCGGACCCCGACGTGGGCTTCCGCACCGCCGCTTGGTTCTGGAACTCGCGCAACCTCAACAGCTACGCGGACGCGGGCAACTTCGACGCCATCACCTACCGTGTGAACGGCGGCTACAACGGCAAGGCCAGCCGCGATGCCTACTACGCCCGCGCCCTCCAGGTGCTCGGCGGGTAGGTGACACTCAGGGCTCGAGGTATCCATCCGAGAGCGTCCGGAGGAAGGCGACGAGCGCGGCTTCCTCCGCCTCCGACAGCCCGAGGTTCCCCAGCTCCTCCTCATTGACGTTCAGCCCCACCTCCGGCGCTGGCCAACAGTCGGTGCCAGGGGTGTTGGGACTGCCCGGCAGACACACGGGCAGCACGTCCCGCGTGTTGTAGAAGTGGACGATGGACTCGAGGCTCTTGAAGTAGCCGTTGTGCCCGTAGGCCTTCACGAAGTCGGGCCGGGGCCGCTTGTCCACGTTGCGCAGGCTGGGAACCTTGTGCAGCCCGAGGTTTCCCCGCGCGTACGAGCGGAAGTCCGGCCGCGTCGCCAGGAAGGCCCCCAGGCCGTTGTCCACCCAGGCGGCGCCAAGCGGATTGGACTCCGTCTGGGTGTACCAGGGGCTCTCCGGGTTCCGCGGCACGCCTAGGTTGTCATACGTGTAATCGGTGAAGAGCGGTGGCTCGCCCTGGGGGCCGGGCCGGTTCGGGTGACACCTCGCGCACTTCGCCCTGCCCTCGAAGAGATTCAAGCCCTCCAGCTCCTGAGCCGAGAGTGAGGCCCGCCCGGCCAGATACGCGTCGTACCGGGAGGAGAAGGCATTGACCTCGCGAGAGCCCTCGTAGGCCGCGATGGCCCGGGCAATGCCGTCATAGGCCCGCTCCACGTGGGCGCCGTCACAGATGTCCCCGCCCAGGAGCGCGCGGAAGGCGGGCGCATACGGGGCGCCGCACACCTTGGCCACGACGGCCGCCGCATTGGCGTTGTTCTGCTCCGCGGGGTTGAGGAAGGGCCCCTGGGCCTGGCCCGCGGCGGCATTGCCCAACCGCTCGCCGGTGGCGCGGCCGTCCCAGAAGGCACCGCCCTCGAATGAGCCCTGCCGGTCGAGGAGGTGGAAGAGCGGCGACTGCGTGGCATACGCGGCCGACGGAGGCTTCCGGTTGCCGAAGCGCCCCACCACGGCGCCCTCGTAGACGACGGCATGTGCGTTGACGGTGGAGGAGGGCCCCGTCCAACCCGCCCGGGGGTCATGGCAGGAGGCGCACGCCTGCCCGGGTGGCTCCGACAGGTTCCTGTCGAAGAAGAGGCTCCTGCCGAGCTGCTCCGTGGGCGAGAGCGTCACCGTGGACGGCGCCACCCCGGGGGACGCTTCCGGAGAGGACGAGTGGCCGCTGCAGGCAAGCAACCCGGCCATGAGGGGAGGGAGAATCCGGAGTCTCGGCAACGGCATGGCATCTCCTCATGTGAGGGCCCCAAGATGGGGCTGGCCCACCACCGGCTCCATGGCCCCGGGCGCCGCGATGTCCCGGCCGGACACTCGATTCCCGAGCCCGTTGCATCCCCGACGTACGGACTCCACCCTCCGAGAGGAGGAAGAAGTGGGTGCGGCTTCAATCAAGAGCGTGGGCTTCGAGGAAAGCCTGCTGCCCGTGGACCGCCTGTTGCTCGGGTCGCTCGCCGTGCTGGCCATGCTGGGCGTGTGCTTCCTCCCCAGGCCGCTGCCCTTCCTGGGAGTCCTCGCGGCCACGGCGACGTTCCTCCTGGGGGTGGCCATGTGGGGCGAGAGCACGCACGTGGGGCGCGTCCTGCATGCCTTCATCTCGCTGCCCGTGGTCCTCATCCTCTTCACGGCGCTCGGGCCGCTCATTCCCGCCGTCAATCCGGTGCGCTGGGACGACCGGTGGCGGGAGCTGGACCAGGGCCTCTTCGGGAACCTCGCCTGGCACTGGCACCATGCCCTGGGCCGGCCCTCGTGGTTCACGGACGCGTCCTACCTCGTCTACGTGAGCTACTACGCGCTACCGGTGGCCCTGGGCGCGGCCCTCTACATCCAGCACCGCCGGGGAGAGTTCCATCGCTTCGTCTTCACCACGGTGGCCACCTTCCTGCTCTCGTACGTGGGCTACTTCCTCTTTCCCACGCTGGGGCCGCGCGTCCCCGTCGAGTTGGAGGACGCGCTATTGGGAGGCGGAGCCATCAGCCACGCCATCCGCGCCTTCCTCCTGTTCAGCGAGGGCACCCTGTTGAATGCCTTTCCCAGCGCGCACACGGCCGTGTCCCTGGTGCTGCTCGGGCTCGGCTGGCGCGCCTTCCCCCGGATGCGGGTGCCGCTGACGCTGCACGTGGCCGCCATCATCTTCACCACCGTCTACCTGTCCTTCCACTACGTGGTGGACCTGATGGGCGGAGTCATGCTGGCGCTGATGACACCGGTGCTGGTGCCGATGCTGCGCCGGCTGTGCGGCCCGGCGGGGACGACTCCACGGGGCCTCGAGCGGCACGTGCGCCCGTGAGCTCAGGACGCGACGGAGTCCCGGAAGATGTGCAACCGCACGTGCGCGTCCGCGGGGTCCAGGTCGATGGAGCGGGCCCGCGTGTGGAGGATCCCCTGGTGCCGCAGCAGGTGCTCGATGTCCTCCGCGAGCGCGAGCACCGGGCGCACCGCGCACCCCGTGGCGAAGGCCATGTCGTCGAGCATTTCCAGGTTGCCCGGCTCGCTGGTGGCCACGAAGACGGTGCCCCGCACCTCGTCACGCCACTCCACCCGCAACGGGCAGACGCGCAGGCGCTCGAGCACCCGCGCTGGCACGCAGCGCAGCATTCCCGCCGGCACACGCTCCAGGCCCTCGCGGCGGATGAAGGGCACCTGGAGCTGCCGAGCCAACGTGATGAGCAGCTGCTCCGGCCCGAGCAGTCCCATCCTCACCGCGGCCTCTCCCAACCTGCACCGCCACCGTGCCTGGAGCGCGAGCGCCGACTCCACCTGCGCCGACGCCAACAGCCCGCTCGCCACCCATAGCTCGCCCAGCCGCATCCGCCGCACGCCCGACCCCCGCCGACACACTCCCCAATCCCCACTGCATGCGCTCGGGCGTCTCCCCTGCCCCGCCCCCACACCCATCCGCCCGAGCGCTCCCGGCCCCGAACCCCCGACCCACCCCACAACCCCGACCCGTGCCCTTCTCATTGCGCATCGCGTGCCAGCGCGCCCCTCATGGATTCCAAGGGGTTGGCCCCCCTGTCCCGCGGGCCGATGCCGGAAGGCGGGAAGATTTTCAGGGGTGGGACAGCAGGAAATCGAAAGGAAGGCAGTTCGTACGAAGAGCGCCACCCGCCAAGGTGTGCCCGCCTCGAGCCCTCCAGGCTCCAGGCGATTCCTCTTCACGGAGAGTTCATGCAGCTCAGGACCACCCTCCTGCGAGTGATGGCCGCGGCCACGCTCGTCCCTGCCCTCGCGCTCGCGGCCCCCAAGACAACCCCAGCCGCGGCGGTGTCCCGGCCCTCGAAGCAGTACACCGTCGAGCAGTTCATGGCGACGACGAAGCTCAACGGCGCCGCCTTCTCGCCAGACGAGACGCGCGTGCTCTTCTCCTCCAACGAGAGCGGAATCTTCAACGCATACACCCTGCCCATCACGGGAGGGAAGGCGAAGGCGCTCACGCAGTCCAAGACGGACTCCACGTATGCCGTGGACTACTTCCCCAAGGACGAGCGCATCCTCTTCACGCGAGACCAGGGCGGCAACGAGGCCGACCACCTCTTCGTGCGCACCCCGGACGGCAAGGAGAAGGATCTCACGCCCGGCGACAAGCTGAAGGCCATGTTCATGGCCTGGAGCCGCGACGACTCGGCCTTCTACGTCGCCACCAACGAGCGCGACGCGCGCTTCTTCGACGTCTACCGCTACGACGCGAAGACGTACGCGCGCACGCTCGTGTACCAGAACGACTCCGGCCTCTCCTTTTCGGACATCTCGCCGGATGGCAAATGGCTGGCCTTCGAAAAGCCGCGCAGCACCAACGACGCGGACATCCACCTCTACAACGTGGAGACGAAGGAGATGAAGCACATCACCCCTCACCAGGGAGAGGTGCGCTTCCGGGTGAGTGCCTTCGACCCGGGCTCCACCTCGCTCTACTTCCTCACGAACCAGGGCTCCGAATTCACGCGCGTGGCCCGCTACGAGCTGGCCACCGGCAAGACGGAGGACGTGGAGAGCGCCGAGTGGGACGTGATGTACACCTACTTCTCGCGCAAGGGCGGCTTCCGCATCACCGCCATCAACGAGGACGGCCGTACCGTCGTGCGCGTGCACGACCTGAAGGCCGGCAAGCTCCTGGAGCTGCCGCAGCTCCCCGCGGGAGACATCACCTCGGTGACCATCTCCAACAATGAGAAGCGGATGGCCTTCTACCACAACGGAGACCGCTCCCCGTCCAACCTCTACATCTACGACTTCGGCTCGAAGAAGGTCTCCCGCCTCACCCAGTCGCTGAGCAAGGACATCGACGCGGAGGACCTCGTCGAGGCCCAGGTGGTGCGCTTCAAGTCCTTCGACGGGATGGAGATTCCCAACATCCTCTTCAAGCCGCACCAGGCCAGCGCCACGGCCAAGGCACCCGCCATCGTCTGGGTGCACGGCGGCCCCGGCGGGCAGACGCGCAAGGGCTACTCGCCGGTCATCCAGTACCTCGTCAACCACGGCTACGTGGTGCTGGGCATCAACAACCGCGGCAGCTCCGGCTACGGCAAGAGCTTCTTCGCGGCGGATGATCAGAAGCACGGCCGCGAGCCCCTGCTCGACTGTGTCGAGGCCCGCAAGTACCTGGCCAGCCTGCCCTACGTGGATGCTGAGCACATCGGCATCGCCGGCGGCAGCTACGGCGGCTACATGACGCTGGCCGCGCTCGCCTTCCACCCGGATGCCTTCAAGGCCGGCATCGACATCTTCGGCGTCTCCAACTGGCTGCGCACGCTCAAGAACGTCCCGCCCTGGTGGGAGGCCCAGCGCGAGGCCCTCTACAAGGAGATGGGCGACCCGGACAAGCAGGAGCAGATGCTGCGCGACATCTCTCCCCTCTTCCACGCGGAGAAGATCTCCAAGCCGCTGCTCGTCCTCCAGGGCGCCAATGATCCGCGCGTCATCAAGCCCGAGTCGGATGAAATCGTGGAGGCGGTGAAGAAGAACGGCGTCCCCGTGGAGTACGTCATCTTCCCGGACGAGGGCCACGGCTTCACCAAGAAGAAGAACGAGGTGGAGGCCTACTCGCGGATGCTCGGCTTCCTGGAAGCGCACCTGAAGGCCACCACTCCGGCCCCGGTGAACTGACGTCACCACGCCACGCCGAGGTTGAGCCTGCCGGAGTAGCGGCCGCTCCGGCCAATGGTGAGAGGGGTACGCCCGCCCACGTTCGGGACGGGCGCCCCGGCGGCATAGCGCTGATCGAAGAGGACGTCGTACTCGAGGCGCGCGTCGGCGGAGAAGACCCCGAGAGACGTGTGGACCCCGGCCCCCATGGGGACGTGGCCCACGGTTTCGTCGCCGAAGCCCTGCACGGTGCCGCGGATGTTGTAGACGCTGAAGCCCAGCCCGCCCATCACGTAGGGCCGCACCCGGGAGGAGAGCAGCCCCACGGAGGCCGCCGCATAGGCCCCATCGCGCACCAGGGCCAGGCCGTCGCCCGCGCCCTGCGGCACCCTCCTCGCGTCGAGATCGTTGTGGGCGTGCGAATAGCCGAGCTCCAGGCCCACATCAAATCCCAGCAGCCGCGGAGGCCGGGCGCCCACCGACACCCCATAGGTGACGCCGGGGTCTACCCGCGGCGCCAGGTTCAGGGTATAGCCCTCCACCCCGCCGCCCACCCACACGGACAGCTCGCGCAGGTTGGACCAGGGTGCCGCATGTGCCGAGGTACTCCCCGCGCAGAGCGCGAGGAGCACCCATCCCACCCGAGCCCGCCTCATCCCCGCCTCCCGGCCAGGCGCGCGAACCGGACTACTTGCCCAGGTGCTCGGCCTTCACCTTCACCTCGTCGGCCTTCACGCCGGTGAGGATCTCGACCTTGTAGGTCTTCTCGGCGCCCACCTCCGGCTCGAAGCTGACGCGCACCGGCGTGCCCTCGTGGATGTCGTCCCAGGTCACCATCTGCCCGTCCCGCTCCAGCTTCGTCTTCGGGGAGAGCGCGAACCACGCATCCGGCGCGCCAGGGTGGTCCACGTCGTTCACTTCGATGCGGTTGTCCTTCCGGTCCACGTTCGTCACCAGGCCCTCGCGCTTCTGCGCGAGCCCCGGCACAGCGGCCTCGACGTCTTTCGTCGCCTCCTTCGGCCCGGCGCACCCCACGCCGCCCAGCACCGCCGCCAGCGCCACCGCCCCCAGTACCTTCACGCGCGTCTTCATGTCCTGGCCTCCTCGATGAACAGCCTCCGGGCTCTGGCACACGAGCCATTCCCGAAGCCTCTGCGAAGCTAGGGACCCGGGAAGAGAGGCGCCAAGAAGCTCCGCATACCGGGACCCGGGCGTCCGATCTCCGGAACGTAGGGCAGGCGAGCCTCCGAGCCGCACCGGAGGAGGCCTTGACTCCCGCCCTCCAAACGCCGAACGCGGCGAGCCGGGCTCCCGGAAGAGCCCCGACCCGCCGCGCCCAGTGCGGCCCGCGCACGGACCGCGCTCATGCCCTGAGCGGCTGCACGCTCTCGGGGCACTCCCAGTAGGTGTACTCGCACGTGGCCGCGCTGGGGTCACACGGCACCTGCATCACCGTGATGAGCTCGCACGGGTGCGTGGGCACGCCGGGCGCCAGGCCCGGAGCCACCTGCGTGGGCGGCAGGGGCTCGGCCCCGTTGCCACCGATGGGATGATCCGCCTGCCGCGACGCCCCACCCCGCGGCTCCTCCTCCCGCTTGTGCGAGGGAGGGGCCCACGAGGTGCACGCCACCGGCAGCAGGGCCGGCGCCGTCCCCAGCACCGCGCCCAGCACATACAGCTTCGTGTTCATGAGACCTCCTTGCCGGGTGCGACCACCGTCACGCCCTCTGGCGCATCGGTTCCAGTCCAGCGCCAGGGACGGAAGGAGCCACGACGTCTGACAGGGAGTTTTCGACCCGGGCCTCTCTGGCGCTAGAGTGCTGCCCGCGTCGGCCCCCCCGGCCGCGCGCCTGGGAGCACCGAGCAACGCATGCCCTTTCAGATCACCGTCTACGAGGCAGACCGCATCATCGACGTCGTCTACCCTCCGCAGCCCTCGGCGGAGGACGTGTCGGACTACCTCAAGCGCATCCGCGAGACGATCATCCGCATGAACGGCCCCTGGAGCGCGCTGGTGGACCAGGGTCAGCTGCGCGTGATGCCGCCAGACATGGTGGCCATCATGGCCAACCTCAACGCCTTCGCGCAGCTGCACCACATGAAGCGCTCGGCGCGCGTGGTGAGCGATGCCGCCTCCGGCCTGCAGGCCTGGCGCATGACGAAGAAGGCCATGCTCACCATCCCCACGCGCACCTTCGAGACGCGCGAGGATGCCCTGGCCTGGCTGCGCAACCCCGACGACGAGTAGCCCGGCCCTCCTTCACACCGCCGGGCCGTCCGTCTCCTCACGCTCCGTCAAACGTTTGACGCGGTACGGGTTTCCTTGGGGCATCATGCGCTTGCCGGTTTTACCGGCTTGACGTCTCTATCTCATTTCCCGAGAAAATGAGCCCGTCGGACTTCGACGCGACGAACCCCAACAACGTCACCTTCCCCGGGCAGAACCTGGGTACCGCCTACAACCTCTGCACCAGCCAGCGCTTCCGGGATGATCCGACGGCGGCCTTCTGCTCCGGCACACGCATCGACGACGACCTGGTGCTCACCGCGGGCCACTGCGTCACCAGCGCCAACGACTGCACCAACACGCGCTTCGTCTTCAATTACGACCAGCCCTCGGCGGGCACGCAGGTGGCCGTCAACGACGACAGCTGCAGCAACCGGGCGGACAGAAGAACCCCCGGGCCGCTCGTCCTCGTGGCGGGCGGCCCCTCCTTTCAGCAGCCGATGCTTGACAGCTCGGAGGGCGGGGTCTAACGCGGAGAGTCAATATGAGCACGCCCACGTTCCCATCACCGTCCACTCCTGTGTCCATCGAAGGGCCCCTGAAGGTCCTGCTGCTGGAGAACATCCACTCATCCGCCGAGGAGATGTTCGCGGCGGAGGGCTTCTCGGTGGAGAAGCTCAAGGGAGCGCTCAAGCCCGAGGAGCTGGAGGCCCGCATCCAGAGCGTCCACGTGCTGGGCATCCGCAGCAAGACGAACGTGTGGGAGCCGGCTCTGGCCAAGGCGCCCAACCTGCTGGCGGTGGGAGCGTTCTGCATCGGCACCAACCAGGTGGACCTGACGTCGGCCAACAAGCACGGCGTGCCCGTCTTCAACGCGCCCTTCAGCAACACGCGCAGCGTGGCGGAGCTGGTCATCGCGGAAATCGTCATGCTCAGCCGCCAGCTCGGGGACCGCAACCGCGAGGTGCACACGGGCCAGTGGCGCAAGGTGGCCGTGGGCAGCCACGAGGTGCGCGGCAAGACGCTGGGCATCGTCGGCTACGGGCACATCGGCTCGCAGCTGGGCGTGCTGGCCGAGTCCATGGGCATGCGCGTGCTCTTCTATGACGTCATGACGAAGCTGCCGCTGGGCAACTCGCGTCCCACGGCCACGCTCAAGGAGCTGCTGGAGTCCTCGGACTTCGTGACGCTGCACGTGCCGGCCACGCAGTCCACGGAGAAGATGATTGGCGCGGCCGAGCTGGCGCGGATGCACAAGGGCGCCTACCTCATCAACGCGAGCCGCGGCACGGTGGTGGACATCCCGGCGCTGGCGGAGGCCCTCAAGTCGGGCCACATCGGCGGCGCCGCGGTGGACGTCTACCCGGAGGAGCCGGAGACGAACAGCGACGGCTTCATCTCCGCGCTGCAGGGGCTGCCCAACGTCATCCTCACCCCGCACATCGGCGGCTCCACGGAAGAGGCCCAGGCGTCGATTGGCAAGGAGGTGGCCACCTCGCTCATCAAGTTCGTGAGGAGCGGAGCCACCACGGGCGCGGTGAACTTCCCGCAGGTGGAGACGCCGCTGATTCCCAGGACGCACCGCATCCTCAACGTGCACCGCAACACGCCGGGCGTGCTGCGTGACATCAACCGCATCGTCTCGGACCTCAACGCCAACATCCACGCGCAGGTGCTGAGCACGGACTCGAACATCGGCTACCTGGTGATGGACCTGGACCAGGACGTGGCCAAACCGGTGGCCCAGGCCATCGCCGGCCTGCAGACGGACATCAAGACGCGCATCGTGTCCTGAGCCGTTCGCCGCTCGGAGCCCGGTGATTCAGCCGGGCTCCCCGGGCGACTCGGAGAATCAGACGGATTCCAACTCCAGCTCGAGGGCCTCGAAGGGCTCGACGCGGACGTGGGAACCACCACTCCAGGAGCCCCGCTCCAACCATTGACCGCCGTGGAGCCGGAGGACTTCCAGCAGGCGAAGCGCCGGATCCACGAGCCAGAGGAACTCCAATCCCTCTCGGGCGTAGATCTGCTTCTTGAGGGTCCGGTCGATGCGGGCCGTCGAGGGAGAGAGCACCTCGCAAACCCAGTCCGGGGCGAGGGTGAAGTGGGGAACATCGGAGCGCACGGGCATGCGCGAGCGCCGCCAGCCCGCCAAATCCGGCACCAGCACATCCCTGCCGAAGTGCAGCTCCGGCTCGGTGAAGAACCACCAGCCTCCCGGTCCGCCCCGACCCCGTTGGAAGGGGCCGCCCAGCTCCGCCGCAAGCGCGAGACTGGCGGCCGAGTGAGGGCTTGCAGGCCAGGGTGACGCGAAGAGCTTTCCTCCGAGAATCTCCCCCACCAGGTGTGGCGGAAGGGCAACGAGCTCCTCGTAGGTGGCCTCACGATGAGGGGGCTGGTTCTCCTCCGCCATTCCAGCGTGTCCTCTCCAGTCCGTCGATTCAGGGCTCAGCATCATCCCTCTGCGTCCGCCCCCCAAGTCCTCCGGCCCTCCATTCTCGGGAATGCGGAGCCGTGGACATGCATGGAGGCCCGCACTCCCAATCCCTGGGCAGGAGGCGCGTTATCCCTCAAGACACTACTTCATACGTCACCTGGATTCAACCCACGTGACGTGAAGGGTGAGGGCTACCACTCCACGAGGCCGGTGGAGATGGCCAGCGCATCGATGGCGACGAACACGATGGCGGCGAGCAGCACCGTCCCCCCGAGTCGCACCCGCCGGGGTGGAGGCATCCGCTTGACGATGGCCGCGCCGGTGACGAGGCCGATCAAGAAGCCCAGGGGCGTCCCAAACAACAGGCCGCCCAGCCCAGCCAAGGCGTGGGGATGGGTGGTGAGCATCTTGTCGATCGGCACGCCCAGGGAGATTCCCAGCACGCCCCCGAGCACGCCGCACGCCAGGATGAAAAAGAGACCACTCAGGATGGAGAGAAACCGGGTGCGGCCGCCGCTGCCAGGTGAGGTGCTCATTCTCGGGCCACTCTACTTCGAGGCGCGTGGGCTCGTTCGACACCGCCCTCGCCCACCAAGGCGGCAGACCCCTCTACCGCCTCTGGCTTGTCTCCTGCGCTCCCCGCCCGAATCCTTGAGGAGTGGTTGCCCACCGGGGGCAACCCGACCGCCAGGGACTCCAGCCATGTACGAACAAATCCAGCCCGAGGGCGAACCGCTACGCAAGGCCGTCCGGTGGATTGCCGCTCGTCGCGCCGAGCAGCCGCAGGCAAGCCTCCTCAAGCTCGTCGATGAGGCGGCCCGGCGCTTCGACCTCACGCCCCTGCAGGAGGAGTTTCTCCTCAAGGAGCTGCGTGCCCCCAGTCAGGAGCAGGAATAGACCCACTTCAACAACGTCAGGCCGGGTGCAGCTCCATGGGCAACACTGAGGGCCCGCGGGTCGTCACCGCCACGTTCCACTTCACCGGCCCGGGCTCACGCACCAGCCGGGCACATCGCTCGAGCAGCGCCTCCACGGCCACGCGCGCCTCCAACCGGGCCAGGGGCGCACCCACGCAGAAATGAATGCCCTGGCCAAAGGCCAGGCTCGGCGTGCCCGTGCGATCCATGTCGAAGCTGTGCGCGTTGGAGTAGACCGACTCGTCCCGGTTGGCCGAGACGAACTGCACCCCCCCCCGCCGCCCCTGTCCTCAGGGTGTCACTCGTGGATGCATCCTCTGCCAAAGCCTCTCCCCTCGCCGTCTCATCTCCCGCCATCCCGGGGGGCATCGCCAATGGAAGCAACCCAGTCGCCCTGATAGCGCTCCGTCATCGGCACCAGGGCCAAGGGCGGGCAGTAGCGGTAGCGCTCATTCGAGATATCGAGCTCGCGCTTCCCAGCGAGCCTGAGCAGAGCCAGCCCTTCGAACCACAAGTATCGATGCGCGGCGAAGTGCTCCTCGCGCGTGGTGAAACTGCGCGCGCGAGCCTCGGTGCGGGCCTCGTGTACAGACAAGGCGGCAGCGAACGCAGACCTGAAACCGGATGAGTCCGCCGCCACGAGCGACCGCCCGAGCGCGAGCCAACAATCCTCACGAGCGACACGGGCCAGGTAGTCGAACCGCGCGCTGGGGTCCACACCGCGCTGTGCGTGCAGCACCAGCGCCCCCAGAGTCGAGGCCCATGCGAACTCCACTGCGTACTCATCCTCTTCCTTCCGCCATTCCGTGGACATCCGTTCGGCCACTTCCGCCGCGAGGCTCCAATGGCCCGCCGCGACTGCACCGGCCAGTGGGGTGATGCCCCAGGATGCAGGCGGCGGCCTCAACTTGCGCTGCTCGAGGTGAACGAGGAGGCGGCGCCAGTTTTCCGCCGCCCGACAGAGATTGAGGAAGAACGGTTGGGAGCGCCCCTCCAGCAGGAGCGTCGCGGCCGCGATGTTGACGAAGCACTGGCACAACTCACGGACATGCTTGACCAGGGTGTCACGATCGCTCTCCGGTTCGATGTGCGTGATAAGGGCTGGTACCGCATCCCCTGCGTTCTGTCGGAGCAGTGCGAAGTCGATTTCCATGCTCACTCCAGGTCCTCATGCCATCCTGGCTCTGGGATTCCGCTGCTCAGTTCCTCTTGCCGTTCCAGCCATTAGCCGGGAAGAACTTGCACCCTGTGAGACCCGCACCTGAGAAGGCCGCGTGAATGGTTTCGTCGATCATGGTACCCACGCGCAGATGCAGCGGCCGGAAGACCTTCGGCCCACCTGGCTCGAGGTCTCCCTTGAGCACCAGATTCCTCACCCGATCTATTTCCGTCTTGAGGATGGCGCCCATGCGGACATCCGCCCGTTCAAGGTCGATGACATCTCGTCGCGCGAGCACGTTCATGATGAAGTGCTCTCGTGAGGCCACGCCGCCTTGATGGTCCATCAGTGTGACGGGCAGGAACTCCACGTCATCCGGAGCCAACTCGAGAACAATGCGCCGGACGTGTTTGGAAACAACGCGGATGTTCAGGGTGTTGGTGACAAAGTCATAGACCTTTCGCTGCTCCGGAAAGCTGGGCGAGAACTTCATGGCCACGCCAGTGGGGAACTCGGACGCGAGGCGATGCGACTCCAGATAGCGCCATCCCTCCGGACCATTCAACGGGTAGGCATCGAGCACAGCTCCATCATTGCGGTCACCGATCATCCAGAAGCCCATTCATCCTCCCTTCACGCTCTACCAGAGAGCCGGCCAGAGGTACTCCCTTCCCTCCTGGGTCTTCCAGCGGCACCATGGCCCGTCATGGCGCTGACCCTCGGCGGCACCACGAACGGCCGCTCGTGACTCCTCAAGAAGATCATCCCAGAGGTCGGACTCCAGTCTTTTCAAGGCTTCGAACACGTCGGCAACAATGGCCTCATGTGGCTTGCCCTGACCACGAAGCGTATCGATATCCGAGTCGATGAGCTTCAGCCTGTCCATTACCTCGAGAGTGTAACCATTGTGGTTGTTGGGGTGCTGCATCAACGCATGCACGGGGACAGCCCAGGGAACGCTGGGCAGCAGGATCATGTTATGCCCGTGGTCGATGTCGTAGGGAGTTTGCCGCAGGATGTCGAAATTCTCTTGCTTGTCGAAGATGGGCTGACCGTTGGAATCTTCCGTGTAGAAAGCCTCACCCGGAATCATGTGGTGAGCGCGCCAGGGGTAAGGCTGACTCTGCCCGCTCAGCGTTGGGTTGAAATTGGAGGCCTGGGCAATGCTGGCCCGAGACGTGACATCGACTTGAAAGCTCGATGGGCCCAGGTGCGAGAAGGTACTGTACTCCAAGGGACGGTTGCTGCGGATGTACGTCGCGCCATTGCTGGCATAGCTGCTGCCCTTGGCGAGGATGGCACGGTACTGGGCCTGTGAATTGACGTGAGTCCCCGCGTATTGCTGGCCATTGCTTTGCTGGCTGCGCCGGTCCTTTGTTGCCTGTACCTGCTGCTTGCGCTGTTCATTGCGCTTCATGGCGCCCGAGCTTCCGGGCGTGGGGCCGAAGTCCCGGATGTTGGGCCGGCCGTTGGCAATGGCACGCCCATACAAAACATAGGCGCCCAGCATGAGTTCTTGGAGTGACACCCTCCTTCCACGCGTATTCATGTACGGCCTCCTCGTGCTGGAACGTCATGGGCCACTGCCGCGAATGCAGCGCGTTCTCCCGAGTCCGACTGCGAGACGACGATGATGCGCTGAGCCCGCGCATAGCGGCGTTGAAAAGCGCGCACTGCAATGCAAGTACCTACGGCTCCGGCCGCAGCCCCCACATCTCCGAACCCCGTGGCCGGTATCCACTCGCGCACGGCCTCCCGCAGGGCCCCACCGCCCTTCAACCGAACCAACGCGTTCCCCCACTCCCGCCCACGCCGCTCCTCTCCATTGAGGTCGGACACGAACACCAGCTCGCGGCTTCCCAGGGGAGCGGAGCCGATCGCCGCCTGTATGCACGTAGAGAGCGTCACACCATTCGCATGAAGGCTGGTGCCCACATGAGCGGGTTCATGTTCGATGTGGACATCGGTCAGCTCGACGGCTGGGGTGACCTCGGCTCCCCGGCCTTGCCCGCGAAGGCGAAGGACCAGCAGGGCACCGGCTTCACCGGGCATGAGGCCGACCGGGTTGTCCGCGGTCTTGAGCCGGCGCTCACTCAGCAGGAAACGAAGGTGTTCCGGATCCGCCCGCGAATCGAGCCCGCCCACGATGCACGTTTCCAGTGCTCGGCGCTCCAACTCCTGGCGCGCAGCCTGGAGCGCGAGCGCAAAGCCCGCCGAGCCACCCGTGAAGAAGCGCCACCGGTCCTCGGGCCAGGACAGCCCAAGCCCTTCCAAGGCCCGGCCCAGGACCTGGCACCCCAGGTCCCTGGTGGTGGCTGCGACCTCCCTGGGTCCCGAGCCATTCGAGAAGTCAGGTAGCGCCACGAAGACGCCCACCTCGCGGCCGAGTTTCTGGAGTGGAAGCTGCGTCGAGAGATCCTCCAGTGCCTCCATGGCAATGGCAACGAGTCGGCCCACGCCCGAGAAACCAAAGGTCGACACCGGCAACTCGTAAACAGTGACCGACTGGGGCTCGCCATCACCGGAAACGAAAGTCGCAACGTCTACTGAGGCTCTTGGCCGAACGATGCCCGCGCGAAACGCGGCGCAGGCAGTTCACCACAGGACCAAGGCAGGAACTCATGCCCATGGCTTCCACTCTCATGGCGAAATGCCTCCAGCGCCAAAAGACTCAAAGTGGAAGAGGATACTCCATGAGCCTGGGCACAAGCGAACGCCTGTGCCGTCAGTCTCGTACCCGGATGCCGAGCCACAGGAAGACCAGGGGCGGCAAGTCGAAGGACTTGCACAGCAACCAGCCCTCTTGCTCTCGTTCTGTGGGGTGGGGGGTCTTCTACGCGTCGAGGATCTTCCCCGGGTTGAGAATGCCGTTCGGATCCAACGCCCGCTTCAGCGTGCGCAGCATCTCCAGCTCCGCCGGCGAGCGCGAGAAGGACAGGTAGTCCTTCTTGAGCAGGCCAATGCCGTGCTCGGCCGAGATGCTCCCGCCGTGCTTGCGCACCAGCTCGAACATGGTCGGGTCCGCCTTCTTCGTGTGCGCGAGGAACTCGGCCTTCTCCATCGTGTCCGGCTTCATGATGTTGATGTGGAGGTTGCCGTCTCCGATGTGCCCGAAGAGCGCAATCTCCCAACCCGGGTAGCGCTCGCTGAACACCGCGTCCAGCTCGGAGCAGAAGGCTTCCAGGTTCGCCACCGGCAGCGACACGTCGTTCTTGTGCGGCAGCCCCGTGGCCGACAGGCTCTCGCTGATGCCCTCGCGCAA
This sequence comes from Vitiosangium sp. GDMCC 1.1324, assembly GCF_003044305.1. GTDB lineage: Bacteria > Myxococcota > Myxococcia > Myxococcales > Myxococcaceae > Archangium. Next base: position 917,957 of record NZ_PZOX01000003.1, read on the forward strand.
GGCCCACAGCTCGCTCGCCTGCGACGGGCTCTGTGCCATCGTGCCGTCCGTCACCAGCCCCTTCTCGAAGAGCGAGCCCAGCCAGCCCTCCACCTGCGCGGGGTCCTTCCCCTCGGCCTCCATCAGCACGTAGCAGCCGCTGGGCGCCTCGAAGGGCGAGCGCAGCTTGCGGTGGCGCTGCACGCGCGCCAGGCACTTGTCCGTGAAGAACTCGTAGGCGCTCAACAGCAGCGGCGCCCGGCGGGCCTCGCGGAACAGCCTCAGCACCGCCGCCACGTCCGGCACCGCGAAGAGGAACACGTCCTGCTTGCCCGGCAGCGGCGCCAGCTTGAGCGTCGCCTCGGTGATGATGCCCAGCGTTCCCTCGCTGCCGATGAAGAGCTGGCGCAGGTCCGCCCCCGTGTTGTTCTTCTCCAGCGCCCCGTTGAGCTCCAGCACCTGCCCCTGCGCCGTCACCACCTGCAGGCCCAGCACCCACTGCCGGGTGAGTCCGTAGCGGATGACCTTCACCCCTCCCGCGTTGGTGGCGATGTTGCCACCCACCTGGCTCGAGCCCTTCGAGGCGAAGTCCACCGGCCACGTGAGACCGTGCTCGGCGCAGTGGTGGTGCACCGCCTCGGTGATGGCACCCGCCTGCACCCGCACCGTGTTGCCGAGCAGGTCCACCGGGTCCATCCGGTTCATCCGCCGCAGGGACAACACCAGCTCGCCCCGCGAGGCCACCGCTCCGGCCGCCAGGCCCGTCCGCCCTCCCGAGGGCACCACTGGCACGCGGTGCTGGTTGCACAGGGCCAGCAGGCGCGCCACCTCGTCCGTGGTGCGCGGGAAGGCCACCGCGCTCGGGGCCGGGGAGTGCACGCGCGTCCAGTCTCGCCCGTACTCCTGGAGCTCGCTCGGCTCGCGGGTGAGGAAGTCCGAGGGGAATCCTTCAGCAACGGCACGCAGGAACGCTTCGGGGAGCACGTCGGCCATACGGGGAGCACTAGTGCAGGGGCCCGTCCGCCGCAAGCCGTCAGGCGGGGGGGTGGGCGCTTTCACCCCCCTGGCACCCCGTCCGCGCCTGGACAGACGGGGCTCCCCTCCCCGGCCAGCCTGGCCCCCCATGCTTATGCTCCGCCGGGTTCGTGGCGCCAGGCCTCGAGCCGGAGGGTGCGAACGTATGGAGCTGCGCAAGCCTCTGTTCATCGCGGCACTGGTGTTGCTCGGGCTCTGTGTCCTCATCGAGGTGGGCGCCTCCATCCTGCTGCCCCGTCCCGTCGCCAGCAGCTCGGACATCGAGGCCAGCCTGCGCAGCGAGGGCGCCCAGGGCGATGTCAGCGTGCAGGACGTGCTCGCCATGCAGAGCAAGAACCCGCCCACCCCGGGCATGGGCATCCCCTACCTCGCGCTCGTGGACGGGCTCCTGCTCCTCACCCTCGGGCTCATGGGCGCCAGCCTCCTCATCCCCGAGCGCGTTCACGGGCAGTTGCAGGGCGTGGTGTCGCTCGTGGGCGCCATCGTGGCCCTGCTCGCCGGTATCACCATGCTCGTGGCCGCCATCGGCCTGCTACTGCTCATGGTGTCCCTGTTCACCGCCGTGCCCTTCGGCACCATCGCCTACCTGGCCATCTGGGGCTTCTTCAACCGCGGGGGCGCCGCCGCCACGCTCGGCCTGCTCATGACCCTCAAGGTGGCCGCCAGCGTCTGCCTGGCGCTCGCCCACCCGCGTTTCCTCCAGAACAAGGGACTGGTTCTGCTCGTCCTCACCTCGCTGCTGGCCGGCGCCGTCGTCAGCCTCCTGCACGGGTGGGTGCCCATCATCCTCGTGAGCATCACCGACGCCATCGGCGCCATCATCGTGGCCATCCTCGGCATCATCTGGGCCGTGGTGCTGTTCATCGGCGCGCTCGTCTCCATCCTCCGCGTGCTCAAGCTCAAGCGCACCGCGGCCTGAGCCTCACCGCAGGCGCACGGGGCACACGGAGGCGCCCGGCTGCGGTTGGGTGCACGCCAGCGAGAGCGTGGCGCCCTCCCCGGGTACGTCGAGCTCCCGGCGCTCCGCCAGGTTCTTCAGGGTCGCGGGCACCGAGGGCCCTCCCTTCGGGACAAGCTCCGCGTTCACCCGGCTCCCTGACAGGGGCTCCACGTTCACCGTGCGCAGCCGCTTGCCCTTCTCCGCGATGTCCACCTGGCACGTGAGTCCGACCGCCACCTGCACGGTGCCTCCGGACAGCACACAGCCCGTGGTCTTCAGGTCCTCCTCCGCCACGGGCCGGGGTTTGACGAAGCGCTCGCGCAGCCGCTCGCGCTCCTCCTTCGACACCGGGTTGCCACCTCCCCCACTGGACTGGTTCTGCGCGCCCAGGCCCACGCCCAGCACGTACATCGCGACGCAGGCAAACACCGCCAGGATGAGGAGGATGGTGGAGGGCTTGGGCTGGGGCATGGTCTATCGGCACCTCTCGTTCACACAGCCGCCAGAGAGGCACTGCTCGTTGATCGAACAGGCCTCTCCGGAGGGCTTCCTGCAACGCCCACTGCTGCACACCGATGGGGCGGTGCAGTCCGTGTCCGCGGTGCACGGCCGCAGCACGGGCACCACGATGGTCCTCCTGCACTTCCCGTCGTCGCAGGAGAACCCGGAGCCACACGGAGGCGTGCACCCGCGCCGGCACACGCCGCGCTCGCAGTTGCCCATCTCGCACTCGGTGTCCCTGCCGCACTTCGTCCCCAGGGCCAGCAGGCAGAGGTTGTTCGAGCACCTCGCCGGAGGCATGCACTCCCCCGTGTCCCGGCAGAACCCGCCCGCGGAGACCCGGGACTGGCAGGTGCCCTGGACACAGCGTGTCGGGAACTGGCAGTCCCCATCCTGGCGGCACTGCCCTCCCGGAGGCACCACGGTGCGGCAGAGGCCGTTGTCGCAGTGGCCCGAGATGCACTGCGCAGCGCTCTTGCACTCCGTCCCGTCCGGCCTCAGGCAGAGCCCCTGGTGGCAGCGGGTGGGCTCGCGGCAGTTGCGATCCGTCGTGCACGGCTCGCCCAGGCCCACGGGAGCCTGGCAGGTCCCCTTCTCGCACCGGCCCGAGTCGCACAGCTCCGCACGGGTGCACGGAGCTCCATCGGGCAGCAGGCACCGGCCGTCCAGGCACCTCGCGGGCTCGGCGCAGTCGGTGTTCTCCTGGCAGGTCCCACCCGGCGCGAGCCGCGGCGCGCACCGGCTCCGCTCACACCGTCCCGAGCGGCACAGGTCCGCATCCGTGCAGGCGAGCCCGTCCGGCAGCAGGCACCGGTCCGCCTCGCAGACCGTGGGCCGCGCGCAGTCGACGTCCTCGTCGCACGGTCCCCCCGGCCCCGACACGGGCGTCAGGCACGCGCCCTGGACGCACTCATGGCTCGCGCACTCGTCCCCGCTCGAGCACTCGAAGCCCTCCGCGCCGAGACAGAGGTTGTTCTCGCTGCAGACCAGTCCCTCCCGGCAGCGCGGCTCCTGCTGCGCGCAGAAGGCCCCGAGCCCGGGAAGCGGATTGCCCTTCGCGAAGAAGGCGGCCACCACCCCGACCACGATGAGCAACCCTCCTCCGAGGATTCCCACCAGCCACCAGGGAAAGGACGGCTTCGCGGGCGCGGGGCCCCGGGTGTTGGTGCTGTCGGATGTACCTGGCATCGGCCCTCAAGGTGGCTGGGGAGTCCTCTGGAACTGCTGGACCTCCAGTTCTCTCATGAGGCGGGGATCTCGGACGATACCCGTCTGCACGCAGGTGCCGTTGATGCAGACCGTACCGGCCGGACACCTGGGGCACAGGACGACCGCACGCGAGCACACCTGGTTGGTGCAGGCGCCGGTGACGCACTGGGAGGGATGGGTGCACTTCTCGCCCAGGGGAATGAGGCAGAAGCCCTGGAAGCAGGACAGCGGCGCGCGGCAGTCATCGGGGGAGTCGCAGGTGTCGCCCAGGGAGACCTGCTCCTGGCACTTGTTCGCCTCGCAGCGCCCGGTCGCGCACAGCTCGGGCTTGTCGCAGCCCTCGAAGCCCGCCGCCCCGAGGCACACGTTGTTCGGCCCGCACGTGAGGTTCGCCGCGCACTTCGTCCCCTTCGCCGCGCAGGGCTGGCCAATCCCCGGTGCCTCCACCTTCTTGCCATGCGAGGAGAGGATGGCCACCACTCCCACGATGATGATCACCACCCCGGCGGCGAGCGCGACGAGCCACCAGGGAAAGGGCTTCTTCACCGGCGCCGGGGCCTCCGCCACGTTGAAGGCCACCGAGGGCCCCCGGTCATACTGCTCGTCCGGATTGGAGACGCTCGCCACCACCAGGCCGAAGTTGTACGCGCCCGGCGGCGTGCCCTTGGGCGCGGAGATCCTCACCGGGATGACCGCCGTTCCGTCCGGAGACAGGGTGCGCTCCATGCCATCCGGGAAGCTCATCCACTCGGCCCTGGTATTGCCGGCCGGCTCCACCGTGGCCCGGACAGTCACTCCCATCCCCAGCTTGTTGGAGACGGTGAAGGTCACTTCGCCCTGGCCCGAGCCATCCAGCTTCACGCTGCTCGTGGTCGCGGTGATGTCGAAGTTGCGAGGCATCAGCTCGCTCCTGGTGTGGGCTGCCCGAAGAGCAGCTCGTAGGTGACGTAGGCGGGCTTCTCCCGCTCGATGATGGCCTCCACCATGGGCCGGTGTTCGGCCAGCTCGGCCGGGGCGCGCACGCGCAGGTGGAAGGGCCGGGGACGCCCGTTGGCGCCGGGCACCTGCTCCTCGATGACGAAGTCCTCGCGGCCCGTGGCCGTCCGCAGGAAGAGCAGCAGCCCCCGGGCCGTGCCGCGCCAGCGCGACAGCTCCACCGCCGCCGACACCAGCTCGCGCATCCGCCCCAGGCCCGTGGTGACGGGCACGCCCAGGTCCACCCAGCGCGCCAGGAAGGGCACGAAGCGCTCGGGCGCGCGCAGCGGATGGAAGAGCGCGGGCAGCTCGGCCAGCGAGGCCTCGGAGGGCTCGTGCAGCGCCTCCATCACGTCCAGCAGCGCCAGCAGCGGGCCCCCCTCCAGCGTGCGCTGGAAGACGCCGGGCAGCAGCCGTGCGATCTCATTCCGCTTCATCGACGGTCACCACCTCGAGCTCATGCGGGCCCGACACGAGGAGCCAGGTGGGTGGCAGCGTCACCTTCTCCGTGAACTCCTGTGTCGAGCAGTTGTCGTACTGGCCCCCGGCCTGTCGCTGGCGGTAGACGCCCGCGGGCCCTCCCGCGAGCAGCAGCCCTCCTCCGGGCGCCATCGCCAGGGCGAACACGGGCTGGAAGAGGCGCTCGCGCTCGCGCAACGGCAGACCGCTGTCCACGCCGGGGCGGCTCCACACGGCATCGCGCCGGCTCGCGTCCACCCACAGCACACCCGCGCGGTGCGTGGCGGCATAGGCCATGGCCCCGTCGAAGGCGAGCGCGAGGCAACTGCCTCCATCCCAGCCCTTGTCATAGGCGCGCCACCCGTCCGGCGGGTCCGCCGAGCCGAGCAGCTCCCAGCTCAAGCACCCCTTGCCCGGGTCCGCGCCACTGGCCGCGGCCAGCCCCGCCCAGAGGAAGGAGCGAGGCCCATCGCGCTGCACCTCGAGCACGCGCACGTCCTGGTTGCGCAGGCCGATGGGCCGGAAGCTGTTGCTCCGTCCGCCGTTGCTCGAGAGGTAGACGCCGCGCAGGCTCATCCCCGCCGCCGCCACGCTCACTCCACCGCGCGAGTCCGGCGCGGCGGCCACGGCGAAGAAGCCCAGGTCGTGGTCCGACGGGTCCACCAGCACCTGAAGCGGCGTGGCGCCCTCCTCCACCGCCAGCTCGAAAAGGCCCACGCGCGTGGCCATCAGCAGCACGGGCACGCCGTCTCGCACCATCCACGCCAGGTCCTCCACATGGTCCAGCGTGTGCGTGGTGCGCTCCCACGTCTCACCGCTGTCCAGCGAGAGGTGGATGCGGGAGCGCTGGGGCTCCGCCGTCAGCCGCGCGGACACGGCCACCAGGCCCGCTCGCTGCGGGTGAGCCTCCACCACCTCCACCTGCTCCCCGGGGAAGCGGCCCACGCGCTCCCAGCCGTCCGCGTCGGTGACGGTGCGGAAGAGCGCATCCCCTCCCCCGGCGTAGAAGGTGCGCAGCTGGAAGGCGTCCTCGGAGAGCGTCCGCACGTCCTGGGGCACCTCGTCCACCCGCAGGCGCACCTGGTCCACGTAGCTGACACCGGGCTCGGCGAGCAGGGTGTCGTAGACGTGCGAGGCCCGCAGCGACTGGCCGAAGCGCCAGCCCCCCGGTTGCAGCCGCGTGGGCAACGGGTTGAGGGCCAGGTGCAGCCGCTCCAGCGAGCGCTGCTTCAGCGCGGCCGGGTCCTCCGCCCGGTGCACCACCACGCGCGCCCGGACGCGCACCGTCTTGTAGCGGGCCCACGTCACCTGGCAGGTGGTGCCCAGGGGCCGCCGCTCGTTCAACGCCTTCTCGATGCGGTCCCGGGCCTCCTCCGTCTCGTGCTGCCGCAGCGCCTCCTGGGTGACGCCCTCGCCCGAGGGCCCCTGCACATTCGGTGGCAGGTACGGCACCAGCAGCACCTCCACCGCTCCCGGCAGCGCGTGCGCCCACAGTTGTGCCTGGGTGAAGGCCTTGGCACGTGCCACCGCTCCCGAGCTGCGCAGCGCCAGCCGCTCGTAGTCCTGCGCGGTGATGGCGCGCCCCAGCGAGTGCAGCTCCTGCGGACCTCGGACGAGGGCATTCTCCAGCGTCTCCGCCGCACGGCCTCCCACGGCCGGCGAGGGGTTCGTCACCTTCACCCCCGGCAGCGCCACCTTCAGGGTGTCCAGGGCCCCCGCGGCCACGTTGCCCGCGAGCCCTCCGCCCCGCAGGTACCACAGCACGATGGCCCTCCCCGCCTTCGGGATGGCCGCCAGGGCCCGGAGCTCGGTGGACAGCGTGCCGTCCTCTCCCGTCATCCGCGCCGCGGGCGCGAAGGTGATGGTGCCCGTCATCCGGTCCACCACGTAGGCGGGCTCGTCCGGCGGCAGGTTGGAGAAGCTCTCCACTTCGCGCCAGATGCGGAACGTCTTGTCCCCCAGCTTGCGCGCCGGCACGCGCCCGTCCAGCTCACCGGGCTCGGCCTCCACGCCCACCATCAGGTCGCGGCCATCCCCCGTGGGCGCCACGATGGGCGGCCGGCGCGCCGTCACGGTGAGGCCCGGCTGCCCGGTGCCCACGCCCGCCAGTTCCGCCTCCACCTGCTCTCCGTGGTAGGCGAGCACCTCCGCCTCCGTGCTCCCCGGGTCGATGCGGAGGGGCTCGGCGGTGAGGAAGATGACGGGCTCGGCGCCTGCCTCGGCTCGCGAGGTGGTGACGCCCGTGCCCCGCGGTATCTCCACCGGCCGCTCGCTGGGGCGCGCGAGGCTGAAGCGCAACCGCACCGTGGCGGCACTCGGCGGTTGTAGCCGCACGCCGATGAGGCGGAGGAATTCGACGTAGGCCTTCTCCGGCAGCCGGTTGAGCCGGTAGAGCATCGTCTCCGTCAGGTGCGCGAACACCTCCACCAGCACCATGCCCGGATCATGCGCGCTCAGGTCCGTCCACTCGGGACTGGCGCGGGCGATGCGGTTGCGGGCCTCCTCCACGAGCTGTTGGAAGCTGCGGTCATCCAGGTTGGGCGAAGGGAGCGACATCAGACGGGCCCTCCCGTGAGGTCGAGGCCGAAGAGCAGCTGGCCGGTCCGCTGCGTGGTGCGCACGCGGTACTCGAGCGAGATGTCGAGCCGGAAGGGCTCCTCGGCGCTCCGGTTGGCATCCAGGTGGAGGATGTCGATGCGCGGCTCCCAGCGCTCCAGGGCCCGGCGCACATAGTGGATGGCGAGGCCCGCGGTGGTGTCGTCGTTGGGACCGAAGACGAGCCGGTGCAACTCGCAGCCGTAGTCCGGGCGCATGACGCGCTCGCCGGGCACGGTGGACAGCAGCAGGAGGATGGCCTGACGCACCGAGGCCTCCTCCTGCACCATGGAGATGCCCCCCGAGGGCGACAGGCGCAGGCCCGCGGGCCCGACGCCGACGACGTCCAGGTCCGGGTGGAGGAAGCGCCAGGAGCGATAGCGTGGAGCGCTCATCCGGCCTCCGATACGAACGACTGGCCCGGAGTGGTGTCCTTGTACTTCACCACGCCCGGCGGCGTGCCATCCGTGAGCCCGGTGACGAGGTCGAGCACCACGGGCTTGCCGTCCACGCGAATCCACGTGGAGTAGCCCGCCTGCACCTTGAGCGTGGTGGTGCACGGCTTGATGGTGGGCCCGATGTTGGGACAGCCCGAGATGGGCCGGCCCTCCGGGTCCGCCTGGACGAGCACCGGGCGGCCGTCGATGGTCACCCACGACTGCGAGGCGATGAGGCCGACCTTGCCCAGGTGGGCGCACTGCATCAATGCGTCCAGGGTCACCCAAAGCATTCAGCTTCTCCTCCGGAAATCGATGGTGCTGGCTTCGATCGTGATGGACTTGCCGGGGGCTTCGATCTCGAGCGCCGTCTCGGCATGCAGGCGGACCACGTGGGGAGACAGTTGCAGGTAGCTGCCCGCCTGGTCCTCCACGCGCAGTGTCTGGGTCTCGTCGTTGAACCGCAGCTTGAGCCCTCCGGGGGTGAGCAGGTTGAAGCGGCGGGTCGCCGCGCCGGAGATGCCCGCGTCCGGCGGCCCGTTCGACCCGTAGAGGCCGCCCACCACCACGCCCTGCGCCGGGTCCTCGCCGGAGAGGACGAGCAGCACCGTGTCGCCCACGTCCGGCAGCATCACCAGGCCCTTGCCCGCGCCAGCCCCCGCGCAGAGCACCTGCATCCAGTCCGTCTCCACGTCGCCACAGGTGGGCAGCGACACACGGACCCGGCCCTTGCCATCCGGGTCATCCACGCGGCTCACCACGCCCGGCACCACCGAGGACGCACGCGGGCGGGTGCGGCGTGGAGGCGGCGCGGAGGACATCTCGGAGATGAAGCCGTGCCGGGCATCCAGCGTGTGGATGACGGACGTCAGCACGTACTGGCCCTCCACCACCGGCACCACGCCCCGCACCTCCACTCGAGCCCCGGGACGCAGCCGCGGGTCTCCCTCCGCGACTCCGGTGAGCACCACCTCACGGGCCAGGCGATGGTCCAGCTCGGCCCGGGCCAGCGCCTCGGCATGCGCGGTGCCCTCGAGGTTCTCCGTGACGAGAGCCCGCTCGCCGCTGCCACCCACCCGCTCCGGAGGAACGGACGCCTCCACCCTCCGGCCCACGCGGGCATCGGAGAGCTCGGCCTTGTAGACCTCGCCCTGGAGGGCATTCCACCCCGCCGAGGACACCGAGCGGCACGCCGGGTCTCCATTCACTCCCACGGTCGCTTCCAGCAACGTGTCGCCCAGCTCCAACGGCACGGGGTCTCCGTGGCCATCCAGGGACAGCAGGCGCAGCACGCCCTCCTCCTGCACGAGCCACAGGCCACAGCGCTCCATCTGCTCCACCAGGAATTCCAGGTCCGACTGCCCATGCTGGATGAGGTGGCGAGAGAGAGGCCCGGGCTCGGAGGCCTCGACGGAGAGGCCCAGGTCCGCCACCAACTCCCGCGCCAGGTCCCTCAGCGTCACCTGTACGTGCGCGCGCACCGGCTGACGCTTGCGCAGTCGGTGGAGCAGGTCATAGCCCCGCACGCGCACCTGCCGCGAGCCGGAGGCACCATGGACGTACTCCACCGCCGTCACCTCGCCCACGAAGAGCGGCTCGCGCCGGGCCGCCACCGAGATGCGCAGCGCACTGCCCGGAGGCAGGCCCCGGGTCGCCAGGGGCCCTCGCGGGTCCGTGAAGGTGAGCTCGCACTGCGTGGGCAGGGACAGATGCTGGTGGACGCGCACCGACTCCAGCGAGCGCAGCTCCTCGGGAGTCATCGGCGTGCCGCCCACCTCCACCCGCAGCTCGGGCAATCCCCGGACGGACCTCATGGTGTCCCCCGGAGCGCGGAAGCGGGAGGCAGGCGGAGCACCGTGCCCGTGTCCAGGTGCATGGGGTCATCGACTCCGTTGATCGACGCGATGAGCCTCCACATCGAAGGGTCCCGGTAGCGCTCCCAGGCAATCTCATCCAGGCGCTGGCCCGAGCCCGGCTCCGGTCCACCGCTGAGGACCGATTGGGTGTCGAAGGCCTCGGGAGGGAGCGACGCGGCCACCTGCTCGGCATCAACGCCGCCCTCGGGGACGCGCGGAGCCTCCATCTGCTGGGCGACGTCCTCCTCCACGCGCAGCAGGCGCAGCGAGAGCCAGGAGCGCCGGGGCGCGCCGCTGTCCGTGAAGTGCTCCAGCCGCTCCGCCACCGCGGCCACCACGCACGGCATGTTGAGGACCTTGCCCCACACCACGCGCAGGAACGAGGGCCGGCCATAACCCTCCTCCGCATGCGCGTTCTCCGCGAGCTGCCACAGCGGGCGAGTCAGGTCCCTCACGTCCTCGGACGTCACCGAGGAGCCCGCCAGCGTCACGTCGAAGAGGAGCTCCAGGGTGAGCTCGGTGGTGCCGCCGCCGGTGAAGAGGAGCGGGTCGTCCGTGAGCCCCGCCCCGGTGAGCGGCACACCCAGCGCGCGCCGGGGCCGCACGCCCGCCGTCCGGCGCATCACGAGCGTCTCCGGGTTGAGCAGCGCGCCCAACCGGAGGCCCTCGGGCTCGATGAGGAAGGCCACGCGCTCCATCACTCACCTCGCTGCTCGCGCTCGAGCCGCCGCATCCGCTCCCAGTCGCGGAGCACGGTCAGCGGATCGCCCGGTTCGATGGAAGGAAGCTCCGGCGGCTCCGGCCACGGATGGGGAGCGGCCGTGGAGGAGGACACCACGTCGGGCGCGGAGAACAGCTCGACGCTGGCCGTCTCCCGAGGGCGTGGAATCTCCCGGTGAGAGGGATCCGGCATCGGGAACGGAGAGGACCGCGCAGCTGGCGATGGGACCGCGCCCGGTGCGTGGGCCCGTGGTGGAAGGAGAGGCAGGGAAGGCACGGGGGCCTGAGCGGAGTGCTCGGGCACCCGGTTCCGAATGTGATGTGCAGCCACCGGGTTCCCCATCCCTCCCGGAGGTGGCCCGAGGAAAGACTCGGGATTCGGACGCGCCGTGGAGACGGAGCTCTCGGGAAGTGGCCGCAGGCGTACTCGGGCGGGGCGAGCTCCCTCTTGCGAGCTCGTGCGGTGAGCCGTGGGCGTGGGCCCCGTATCGCGAGGTGCCGGAGCGGATCCGGCCTCACGCGGGAAGAGAAGACTCCCCCGTGAAGCTCCGCGCCCGGGGCCAGCAGCGGGAGATTCAGGCGCACGGGCCAGGAGTGGACGCGCGGGAGGCTCGACGGCTCGCGGCCCCGCGGACGGCACGTGCACGGGAGCCGGGCTCTCCACGAACGAGGCCTCGCTCTCCACCCCTCGAGGCTCGGAAGACGCCGTCGGCGACGGCATCATCAAACGGGCGCGAGGCCGCGCCTGGGACGTGGGCACGGCGCCCCGAGCAGGAGCGGGCTCCCGCCAAGAAGGCCCCATGGGCGCCACGGGCCTCGGAGGTCCCACCACGAGAGGCACGTCCAGTCCCTCGAGCAGGTGCGGTGCCCCCCGGCGAACGCGCTCCACCCAGTCCACGGGCGGTCCTCGCCGTGTCGACTGCACCAGACGCAACCAGTGCTCGGGCGGTCCTCCCGCTTCCTGCTCGGCCCGTTCGGCAAGTGGCGGAACGGGCTCCATCAGGACGGACTCCGCCCAACCCCTCACCCACCGCGCCACCGCGCGGACGAGGGCACTGCTCCGGCGCTTGTTGGCAAGCTCATCCGCCACGGTTGATGGACTCGAAGACGAGCGTCACGGACTCGATGGCCACCGTCTGCCCGAGCGCATCCAGCGCCGCCCCCCGCCACTCCGAGGGCCAGGCATCCACCAGGTTCCAGCGGAACACCTCCGTGAGACCATCCGGCCCCGTCATCAGGATGGAGACGTTCTTGCGGCTCGGCGTGCCATTCACCGACTCCATGAACCAGTTCCACAGCTCGCGCGAGGTGGTCAGCCCATAGCGCAGGGTGACATCCCCATAGGACACCGGCCCGGGCAGCCGGCGCACCACCGGACCCGCGCCGCCCTCGCGGTAGCGCAGCGCGTTCACCTTCATCTCGAGCCCACAGCACTCGGTGAAGTGCCCCTCGTTCACCCCGTTGATGTCGAGCTTGAAGTTGTATGCGCGCAGCGGGTCCACCAGCGTTCCCGGCTGGGCACCCGGCTGCTGTGGGGGTGGATTCTCCGCCTGACTCGGCTCAGCCACGGGCCGCCTCCTCCGTCTGCTCCACACCGCCCGAGTGCTGGCCGATGCGGAAGATGATGAACTCCGCCGGCTTCACCGGCGCGATGCCAACGACGGCGACCAACTGGCCCGCGTCCACGACCTCGGGCGGGTTCGTCTCGTCGTCGCACTTCACGAAGAACGCCTCCTGCTCGGTGCGGCCCACGAGCGCCCCGTCCCGCCACAGCCGCCGCAGGAAGGCGCTTACGTCCCGCACCACCGAGCGCCGGAGCGTCAGGTCATTCGGCTCGAACACCACCCAGCGCGTGCCCTGGCCGATGGTCTCCTCCACCATGCAGAAGAGCCGGCGCACGTTGAGGTAGCGCCACTCGGGGTCGTCCGACAGCGTCCGCGCGCCCCACACCTTGATACCGTCGCGAGGGAAGAAGCGGATGCAGTTGACGCCGCACTGGTTGAGCACGCCCAGCTCCTCGCGCGTCAGCGGCGTCGCCAGGCCCTCGGCCGCGCGAACAATCTCATTGGCCGGCGGCTTGTGCACCCCGCGCGTCCCATCCACCCGCGCGTAGATGCCCGCCATGTGCCCGGAGGGCGGCGCGTTCACCAGCTGTTTGGGATTGAAGGGGTCGTACAGGGAGATCCACGGGAAGTAATACGCGCCGTACTTCGACGCCCGGGCCCGCTGTCCCCTGGAGCGGCGCGGGGCCTCGGGTGGAGCACCCTCCTTGCTCGCCGGTGGCGCCGAGACCGTTCCCACCTCGCACAACTGCTCGACGGAGGCGTCCTCGGGGGCATCCAGCACGGCCACCCGGTCCTGCATCTGCTCGGCGTGGGTGAGCAGCGCGTTGTAGGAGCCCGGGTCGGTGTAGCCGGGCGCGGCGACGATGGCCACCTCGTCCACCTCGCGCAGCAGGTCCAACCCCTCGCGGCGCGGCCCCCCACTGCCCAACAGACTGGGACTGTCCCCGATGTTGACCACGAAGCACCGCTGGCCGCCGTTCTCGAAGAAGGCATAGACGGCCAGGGACAGGTTCGTGCTCTTCACGTCCTTGCCCTGACAGAACACCTTCAGGAACTGGGACCAGTTGTTGATGGCCACCGGCTCGTTGGGACGCGCGCCGGGATTGGGGGCCCTGCCCACGAAGCCCGCGGTGCTCGTCCCCGCCGCCTCCAGCGGCTTCGGCCCCGTGGACACCTCCTCCACATAGATGCCGGGTGTCAGATAACTCGTCGCCACGTCACCCCTCCTTCAACGGCAGCCGCACCAACAGCGCTCCCTGCTCGGTGGGGAGCTCCTCGGCACGCACCGCGAGCACTTCTCCCTTCGCACGCACTTCCAGCCGTCCGAGCGGCGTGTCGGAAGGCACCGAGGCAAACCGGAAACGGCCCTTCGCGTCGGTGCGCGCGCTCAGGCCCATGGACGGCAACTCCACCTGCGCCTGCGGAATGGGGATGTCTCCAGGCCCCACCACGCGGCCCAGCAGCGGTACCGACGGCACCGGCCGGGTGATGAGCGGCACCTTCACGCGAGGGATGGAGGGCATCGGACGCTCGCGCTCGAGCGGCACACGCAAGCGGAAGGAGGGGCGCGGCGGCACGCCCAGCGCGGACCACAGCGCCACCGGCACGGGCGACAGGTCCACCTCGAAATCCGGCTCATCCATGGCCGCGAAGACGAGCTCGCCCAGCAGGTGGTGGGCGCGCTCGGGAGATTCCCCACCGGTGGTGACGAGGTAGCAGAGCGACACCCGGAGCGGAGGCCGGCGCGACGTGCGAGGCGGAGGAGCCGGTGCGAGCTCCAGCAAGTAGAGCCCCACACCCCGGTCCACGGAGTCTCGATCCGGTGCGGCCAGGGAGACAGGCGCCTCGCCGAGCACCCGCCCGACCCAGGCCTTCAAGCGCTGATCGATTTCATCGATCATAAGCCCCAATCGCCGAGGTTTCCGGGATGTCGAGAGTTCGCTCGCGTACCCTTTCTCGGAGTGCGGCGAGACTGGGCACGTGCCAGGGCCCGGGGAACTGCTCTCGAGGGAGGGGACGGCGTCCATGCGCCGACACTCAGGTGCGCCGTGGCTGCTTCATCCGGGCCACCTGGGATTGTCGAAAGCACCTGCTATGAGGGGGGAATCGTCCTTCAGAGGACTCATGACCTCCATCATGCTGTTGGTGCTGCTCTCCCAGGCGGAACGACCCGATAGCAACGACAGACCCGCGCCCCTCCTCCTCAACAACTGGAGGGTGACACTCGCTGATGAGTTGCCCCATGGCCAACGGACACCGCGCCCGAAGGCCGTCGCTTCCCTTGTCCTCGGGGTGAGCCATGTGCACTGAAGCTCCGCGACTCGGATGGGCGGCGCTGCTGCTGGGGGCCGTGCTGCTCACCACCGGCTGCGTCGCGCTGGCGCCGCCAACCAGCGGGACCGGTTCCATGCCCGCGTTGCGAGAGACGGCGGCCGGTACGCCCCCACTCCAGACGCCTCTCTCGCTCTCTTCCACCAAGCCGGGAGGACAGGAGCGGCTGCACCGCGGCCACAGTGCCCGTGGGCCGGGCTCGGACGTCACCATGGCGAGCACGGGGACTACGCCCCGAGGCCCACCCACCTGCGGAGGCCAGGCGGTGCCCCCGGGCTGGCCCGACTTCTCCTCCGGCGACGGGGAGGCGCTCCTGGCCCCCTTCCTCACGTGCACCTCGCCCGCCGAATTCGTCGCGTTGCAGCAGCGCGTGGACATGCCCCGGCTGGTAGAGGCCTTGGACGACTGGCGCGCGGTGCTGCTTGGCGCACTGGGCCCTGTGCGCGAAGACGCCGCCCACATCCTCCAGGGCAAGCGGGCCTCATTCCTCCTCACCGCCAGCGAGTGCTACGGCCTCATCCACGCCGAGGTGTTCGCCCTCTTCGTCCTGCACTCGGCCCATGACGACGAAGTGGACGAGGTGCTGCGGCTGCTGGCCCGGGACAAGCAGTTGGGACAGACGCTGGCCCTCATGCCGTCGGTGCGCGAGGAGTTGGAGCGGCGGGGCATGCCGCTGTCGCGCTATCCAGAGAGAGTCGAGCAGAGCGGAGACGTGCTGCGGGGCCTGGGCCGCGCCGCCAGGGACGTGCTCTCCACCAGCCCGGGGAGCGACGGCACCCGCTACACGGAGATGACCGCGCGGCGGGCGCAATTGCCACCGCCCTACCAGCAGGCCAGTGAGAATGTGGAGCGGGCCCTGGCGCTGCGGCACTTCGCCCCGGGCAGCGTGGCGCTGGGCACCTTCGACTCCATGACGTTCGGCGTGCCGCTGGGCTTCTACTACCTGGTGGCGGGCTCGGGCCATGGGGCGTATTCGCTCTTCCAGCGCCAGTACGAGCAGGCCGCACGCGAGCTGGCGCCCATGTTGCTGATGGGGGCCCTTTGCGCCGGAGGCAAGGGCCTGCGCGCCCTGGCGGAGGCTCGCGGTGCCCCGGGCGCCGGACTGGGAGGAGCGCGAAGGCTCCAGCTATCGGAGCCGCACTTGGAAGGGCTGAAGGAGATAGCGAGGCAGTTGGAGGAGCGGCTGGGCGTGGACGGCCTGCGAGAGCTGGCCCGGGACATACAAGCCAGCCGGGAGGCGGGCCGCTTCGTGGCCGCAGGGGGAGTGGACGCCGCCCTGGCCCTGCGCGAGGCGCGGGGAGATGTGGCCAAGGCGCAAGTGTGGTTGTCCCAAGCAAAGCCCCAGCGCAGGGGCCCCATGGAGGCGAAGGGCGGCGCGCTCTCCCCAAAGGGGGAACCTCCAACCGAAACTCCAATCCGGAACGCCCATCTGGCGGGGAAACGGCATCCAGTTACAGGTGTTCCGTTCGATGCTGATGGCTATCCCGATTTCAGGGCCGCTGGCGTCGTCAAAGCCGAGGTAAAGATTACCTACACTGGTTCTCGGGCCAGGGATTTCGCTGCAGCCAATAAGGCCGCGGGATTTGGAGAAACGCCCAAGGGCATGACCTGGCATCACCACCAGGACGGGATGACCATGCAACTTGTTCCAACGGAAACTCACGCCAGAACGGGACACACCGGTGGATTCTCAGGAGGTCAGTAGTGGTTGCCTTGCTAAAAACGTTTGATGGCGGGCCCTCGCTCAACGCGGAGGACATCAAGTCATTTGAAAGAAATCAAACCCTTACCCTCCCACCTCCTTACAAGGAATTCTTGTTGTCCACCAACGGCGGGCGCCCTGAGCGCGATCTATTTACGATCAATGGACTCGCGGGCAATCCGTTTGGTCGAATCCATGTGTTCTTTGGATTGAATGATCCTGTCACATCATGCAATCTCGATTGGAATCTCAATGTATTCGGGGATCGCATCCCCGCAGACCTTCTTCCGATCGCAACGACAGAGGGCATTGACAAGATTTGCTTGTTGATTGCCGGTAGCCGGACAGGTGCGATCTTCTACTGGGACGGCCATGCTCGTGCAGGCGAGCGCAACCTCTACTTCCTGGCCAATGATTTCGCTTCGTTCATTTCATCGCTTTACGCCGATGAGGATTCGCCAAGAAGGCCCGAGCCATGACCACGCCAGGTGCGGCTCTCGGAGGTGTCGTTCCAATGAAGGTGCTGAAGTTTCACGGCACGAAGGACGAGGATTTTCTCCGACTCACTTTCGACGGTGCCTTCGATCCGCAGGCGGCACTGGAGGGTGAGCTAGGGCCCTTTCTTCATACGCTCGAGGAGCACGCCGACGGGTGGATGCCGGATGTCGTCAACGGCAAGCGGCAACGGAAATACTCTCGCCCTTCCTTTTGGAAGGCCCTGGAGGAGCGGCGCGACGAGAACAGCACGGGGCTCGGGCTCTATCGCACGAAGTGGCCCGCGTTGGACATGTCGCTCAGTCTCTGGTTTCCGCCGCTGCCTCCCAAACTGGGAATCTTCATCAACGTGAAGCCCCTCTCCTTCTTCGCGGAGGTGGAGCGCTGCCGCCAATTCGTGGAGATGGTGCGCGCCTGGGCCTCCCGGTACCCGGTCACTCATGTCAAGGCACACAGCGCCGATGACATAGAATTGGCGGGCTCTCCCAATTTCGGCCGCGACGATGAAACCCTGTTCAGAGACGGGTTCGACAAAATCTACGAGGTATTCTGGCTCAATGTCTTCGGCCCAAAGCTGGTGGAGACCGTCGGCCGCGAGCGCATGCTGTCCACACCGGCCTGGCGGGTGGAGGAGTTGCCCAACGGCTCCATCCTCGTGGTGACGTGGCCCACCGCTTCGGACTTCGCCAGCGACGAGGCTCGTAAGGCCCAGGCCCGCGCCCATGCCCACCTCCGGCCGGACCTGGACTACGACACCGTGCTGCGCACCCTGCGCGAGCGCAGCGCCATGCTCGCTCCCGTGGAGCCCCGCTTCCACCCGGACGTGGCCCCGCTCCTCTCGCGTGTGGTGGATCGCACCGCCAGTCACAAACGCCAGCGCAGGATTGCCGAGCTCAACGCCTGGCAGCCGCCCGAGCCCGAGGAGTGGCGCCCCGCCGACTCCGCCCTGCCTCCGGACGTGGACGACCCGGAACGTGCGCTCGAGCATTACGACACTCTCGCCGAGCACCTCGTGGCCCTGCTGCATACCCAGGTGCCATCCGTCTTCGAGGCGACGCCCGAGTCCCTCACGGATGCCGACTTCTACTTCTGGCGCGAGGAGTTCCCCACCAGCCGCCGACGAGAAGCCATTGAGGAGCGAGCCGTGCCCGCCATCGGCGCGTACCTGGGCGAGGTACTGGTGCGCAACCTCGGCGGCCGGTGGATACCCCGTCAGAAGCTCGAGGAAGCACAGGTGCTCGTGGGCAACCGTGTCTGGTTTCCCTTTGTCCGGGCACGCCATTACATGCGCTCGCGACAGGCACTGCTGGATTTCTCTCTCACCCGGCTCTACCGCGAGGCTGAACGGCACCGTTCCTGAAGGAACCGGATGTGATGATGCGCAGGTACGGCGCTCAGCGCTTCGGCCAGCTGCTCGCGCAGGCGGTGCTGCCACTTCCGGCCCGACAACAGCGACTCCAGCGCCGCGTAGCGCGCACGCGCGGCCTCCACCGTCTCGACACGGCCCTCGAGCTGACGGCGCACGTCCTCGGGAGAGGGGCTCCGCTCCATGAAACCGGGAGGGGCCTACATCGAAATCGGGGTCGAGGACGCTCCCGTCGGAGCCGGAGCTGGAGTCGAAGCCGGTATCGTCGTGGACGCACCCGAGGGCACGGGCGGCACGAAAACCGGCTCGCCCGAGGGAGCCGTCGTGCCTCCCGAGGCCGGAGCCTGCTCACCTGCGGGCGGAGCCGTGACCACCGGAGGAACCCCCTCGCCCGGAGTGCTCGGCGTCGAGCCCTCCACGGCCGGAGGCGGAGCGGCCACCTCCGAGCCCTGCCCAGGGGGAGGAGCCGTCTGCGAGCCCTCCGCGACCTGAGGCGGGACGGGATGCTCGGAAGCGGGCGGCTGCGGGGGGGCCGGGGCCTGCTCCACCGGAGCGGGTGCAGGCTCGGGGCTCGCCACGGCCTCGCGAGGATGGGCCTCCACCCACCTCTGGAGCCCGGCCAGGGCCTCCTCGATGCCGCCGCCGAGCCTCGACCGGATGAGGGGCACCAGGTAGTGCGCGAACGGATTGCCGCCAACATCCCCCTCGTCCACCCACGTCACCCGGGTGCCCTGCTCCACGGGCGCGAAGGAGATGCGGCCGTGCAGCAGGTAGCGGCCCTGCCCCACCGACATGTCATAGGCGACGCCCGTCTTCGGCTCCGCCTGGGTGAGCGACAGGGTGCCCTGACCCACGTCCTCGCCGCTCCAGCTGCGCACGGCGCCCACGCCCAGCTCGGGCCCACCGAACGTCCACTGGGTGCCCGGATGCGTCTTCGCGTTCCACGGGACCCAGTCCTGCCAGCGCCGCAGGTCGGCCACGGCGGCGTAGACGGCCTCGGACGAGGCACGGACGGTCGTCGAGCGCTCGACGCGGTACTTCGACGGCAACGCGAGTCCGATGACGAGCACGAACGTCACCACGGTCGCGGAGGCGATCAGGATCTTCTTGAGCATCGAGCGGCTCCAGGGGCCAGATGCACCCGGATGATGCACCGTAGCAGACCCCGCCGATCGGTCGAGCCCTCCCATCAACAGGCGCACCCCTCCCACCCCGGAAGCCCTGGCCGTCCGCCTGTCTGCCCTGCCAGGAAGTGGACCTTGTCTTCGCGGCTTCTCTCCCGGCCCCGGGTCGCGAATGATTCCCCCCGAGCCGGGGTGACCCCGGAGGGGACGAAGTCATGAGGACAGCAGTCAATCCGAGAGGCGGGGGCGCACGCGCGCTCACCTGTCTGCTGGTTCTGGCGGCCGCACCGCTCGCCCGGGCCCAGGGGCAGGAGGACACGGACACACCGGCCGCGGAGTCGGAGGGCACCGTGTCCACCCCGGCGCCGGCCGACCCCGACGCGGCGCCGCCGTGGAACACGCGGTTCGGCGCGAGGCTGGTGGCGGGCGCTCCGGAGGGCCTGGGAGTCGCGGCGCTCATCCACCCGCGGCCCTGGCTGCGGGCGCACGTGGGGGCCACGAGGAACACCCTGGGCTTCGGGGTGCGCGGCGGGCTGGACCTCATTCCGATCCAGCTCTTCATCACGCCCTCGCTGGGGCTGGAATACGGCCACTACTTCAAGGCGGACTACAACAAGCTGCTGACGCAGCTGCACGGCGAGCCCACCACGGCGGCCACGGGCATCCGCGAGGTGGGGTACGACCAGCTCAGCGCCCACCTGGGCCTGGAGCTCTCGCCCTCGCGCTACGTCACCCTCTTCGGGGGCGTGGGCATCAGCTACTGGTTCATCGGCGGCAATGACGTGAAGTCCTTCATCCGCGAGTCGGAGAACGACCCGGACATCACCGCCCGGCCGCTCACCCTCGGCCTCTCCAGCCCGGTGGCGAAGCTGGGCCTCATCCTCTATTTCAACTGACGGGGTCCCTCCATGCGTACCCTTCCCCGCGTCCTCCTGCTGACCGCCACCACGCTGCTCACCTCCGGCTGCCGGAAGCTCGCCGACACCTTCTTCGTGGTGAACGCCGAGACCGAGGAGATCTGCAAGACCGAGCGGAGCATCTCCTTCCCCGCCGCCACGCCGGACACGAGGGCGCTCACGCACACCTTCGAATTCCCACTGGGAGAAATAGGAGCGGACCTGCCCGAGGGGCGGCTCGCGACGGACTTCCGTCTGCGGCTGTTCGAGCTCGCCGTCACGGAAGGAGGCGCGGACCTGAGCACCCTCGAGTACGCGAAGGTGTCGCTGAGAAGAACGGGCTCGACGGAGATCATCCGGACGCTGCTCGAGTACCAGCAACCCACGGAGGCCTTCTCGCCCACGAGCATCACCCTGAGAGGAGTGGAAGCGGCGAGCGTGCCGCAACTGGCGCGCGATGACCGGCTGGAGCTGGTCCTCGAGGCACGAGGCACCCTGCCCCCCCAGGCGTGGACGGGAGACATCCGGGCCTGCGCGGGACTGTCGGCCGAGGTGCACTACTTCGACTTCATCTTCTGACGGAGACGCCGGGCAGCCGCTCCACCCACTCGCGAGCCCGGGCGTTCGCCTGCAACAGGAAGTCGAAGTGCCCGGCGCGGATCCGCTCCACCAGCTCCCGGTCCCGGGCGATGACCTCGAAGGCACTCCAGGGAAAGGTCCGGAGCGGCGGCCCGTCCTCCTCCCCGGAGACAGAAGCGGCTTCGAGGTAGCACGCATAGGTGTCGAAGAACCGGTCCACGCTCGAGGCGACGGGGACGGCGTACAGCGCTTCGTACACGTCGACCCAGACCACCGGCTGCAACCCCCGCGCATCCACCAGGGTGGGCACCGTGGCGTAGCAGTAGGCCAGCCGGTCATCCCTCGCGAAGACGAGCAGTGAGCCGAACGGCTCCGCCCACTCCTGGCGCCAGTGCGCGTTCACCCGGTGCAGGTCCGGCCGCCGCTCGTGCCGCGCCGGGAACACGGAGAGCTCATCCCTCACCCAGAGGAACCCCATGCGCGCATGGACGGCCGCCAGTTGGGAGTCCATCGGCTGCCCCGCCACGGACGGCTCCGCCGGGGGCCCGGACGAAGACGGTGACTCCAGCTTCATGGGATGAGCCCGGCTCCGGCACACCTCCAACAGGTGCTCGAAGCCGGGCAGCGCGGTCGCGGACTGCATTCCTGACTCTCCTCTCGGGTGCCTTCTGCGGTCACCTCACTGTAGATGACCGCCCGAGTCATGTCACGAAACGCGCTCAGGACCAGAAGCCGCGCATCCATGCCGGCATCGGCGCCGGAGGAGGCCTGGGGCGCTGGAGGTACTCGCCGAGTTCGCGCAGCAGCCGCTCCGCCAGCTCCTCGGCCGTGGGCAACCAGGCCACGGTGAAGCGGGCATCCAGCCCCATGCGGCGAATCCGCTCCAACCAGTCGAGCGCCACCCGCTCCGGATAGCCCGCGGTGAGAGCGGCCTCGAACAGCAGCGAGTATTCGCGCAGCAGCCAGGTGCTGAAGGTGATGGGGTCGTCCGAGCCCACGGCGATGGGAACGGGCGGAGGCGCCCCCTCCTGGGGCATCGGAGGGTAGAGGCGCAGGATGGGGTGATTGCGCAGATCCAACAGGTCCCCGATGAGCAGGTTGCTGGAGGGGTTGATCTCCACGACGAGCGCCCGGAGTCCCACGCCTCGCCGCAGCGCGTTCTGCACGGCGTAGAGCGCCGCCACCTCGGAGGAGTCGAGGGAGATGTCCACCGGCTCCTGCCCGCGGTGAAACACCTGCTCGTCCTCGCGGTAACGAAGCAGGAGCTTGCGCACCATCGGAAGGCAGCGCACGTGCTCGGGGTCCAGCATGTACAGCGCGCGGGTGAAGGCATCCAGACTGCCCTCTGCCCTCACCCGGGCCACCGGCGGAGTCATCAACTGATGCAGCACGTGGTGGGCCTCGGCCAGCTCCTGCGGCTCGTAGCTGTGACGGAAGATGCTGTTGGACAGCTCGCGGATGCGGTTCTCCACCAGCTCCGGCCGCCCCGGCGGAGTCTCCGCCCTCAGCTCGGGGGCGATGCGGTAGCTACTGTACAGCCGCCACTCGAAGACCAGGTCCCAGAGCCGGTCCTCGGCCGTCGTCATCACCGAGCCCGCCGACTCCGCCCAGAGGCGGGGCTCCACACCGAGCGCCGTGGCATGCCCCAGCCGCCCTCCAGTGCGCTCCAGCAGGTACTGGATGCACTCGAAGATGCGCCGCAGTCCTTCCATGAGGTGGCGGAAGTCCTCGCCCACATGGGCCGTCAACCGCAGGGGCGGAGCCAGGTGTTGTCCCTGCCGGGAGGCGGGGGAGGTCGCCGCCAGGTTCGCCTCCCATTGAACGTAACGATAGAGGGGGACCATCACCCACGTGGGCTCCCCCAGCTCGTACGAGGCCACGTCCAGCCCGCGCAGCAACCAGAGCGACAGGGGCACCGCCCGCAACAGGTCCACCATGGCCCGGGCCTTCACCGCCTGGGCCGAGAAGAAATCCGCGTAGCGCCCCCCCGGGCGACTGGGTTCGGCATGGGTCTGCCGGACGCCCGCGGGAGGCGCTCCAGCCGCCCAGAGCTTCCCCGGGTCATGCTCCTTGGTGAAGTGGACGAGCACGCCGAACTCGGGCTCGCGCCGGCCGTGCCGTGGGGTATTGATGGTTCCAATCACATACTGCCACGAGCGGGTGAGCTCCCAGAGGTCCTCGGCCAGAGCGAAAGAGGAGGAGGCCGGGGCGATACGCACCTCCAGGGCGGAGAGGGGCTGGCCCCCACCGGCCACGGAATAGGACACCTCAGCACGCGCGGCATTCAGCGGGGAGCGCACCCACCACAACCGGTCGTAGAACCGCACGAACCATTGCAGACCGGCCGTCATCGGCCGCTGCACCACCGTGCGGTAGTACACGCACCGCACCCGCAGCATCTGCCAGAAGATCTTCTGGAAGATGGGGTCCCAGCGCTGGAACTGGGGCGAATCCACCTGGAGCGGGGGGCTCTTCCGCTCGCACTCCTCAAGGTAGCCCAGGCCATGGCGCATCAGCCAGCGCTCTCCACCGTTGGGCATGTCCAATCCCAGGCGCACGGCGATGGGATCGCAATACCGCCACACCTCCTCGAGCGTCCGGGGTGGCCGCGAGGGGAGGGTGGAACCCACCGGGTGGAGCTGCCCATAGAGGTCATGCATCTGGTAGAAATCCGGCAGGATGGACCTCTCACCTCGAGCCAGGGCCTGGAGCGTCTGCATCAAGATCTGGAACCGATGAACGGGCCAGGCGGGCGAGCGGCGCAGTTCCTCCAGGAAGTCGGTCAGTTTTTCATAGGAGATGTGGCCCCGGCGGATGAGGAACTCGGCCAGGAAGCAGCGGGCAATGGCCGCGGCCAGGAGCCAACGCAGCAACACCTCGCCCTCGCCGAAGGGAAGAGCAGGACTCTCCAGCGCATTGCAAGCGAGCGTGGGATCCGCCAACCTCGCCAGGAGCGAGGCCCAGAGAAGGGAGAAGTCCATTCCCGCGCCAATGTGGTGATGGATCTCCGCGACCCCGCTATCGGCCAACCTGCGCAACAACAGAGGTGGATCCACGTTCACCCGGGTGGGTGCTGGCTCCACTGGTACGGAGACAACCAGCAGATCCTCGGGAAGGGAGAAGGTGAGCCAGCGATAGTGGATGGAGGCGTCGAAGGTATTGACATCATAGCCATGGGAGAGCCCGGTGATGCCGGGACGGGGCTCGAGGAAGCTTCCGGCCAGGTTGCGCAGGTAGCGCAGCATGGAGACGGGCCGCAGGCTCGAGACGCGCCGGCGGCCCGGCACCTCGCCGAACCAGAAGAAGTCGCGTGCCATGATGAGCCGGTCCAGAGACCAGCCACTCGCATGCACCGACAAGGTCTGCTCACAATCCTTCCACAAATCCCGGGTCCGTCCGCCCCGCCTGGGATCGAGCTCGGGATTCAGCTCCACCATGGCCTTCTGGAAGGCCACCAGGCTGACCAAGGGATAGCTGGCGATCTCGGAACGGACGTAGGCCTCGGGGACACGCCTCGGCGTCAGGGGTGCGCTGGGAGGAGCTTGGGGGTCAGTCATATCCTCACGGTCACCGTCCCCTCTTTGGAATCGACGTCGAACTCGATGTCCCCGGCGATGTCGAGCCAGGCTTTGCAGGCGCTCTCGAGCCAATCACGGAGGAACTGGGCGCCGGGCTCCTTGATGACGCCACACGCCTCCATCTGGGCCTCGTAGACCTTGGAGAACCTCATTGTCTGACGAACCAGATCATACCGACGTGCTTTCGTGAGAGCCGCATTGGATCTCCAGATGTCCCTCCACAGGAAGGGACCGCTCTGCCTCTGTATCCCCGACTGTCCCGCCTCCGGCTGTTCCGCCTTCACTCTCGATGACACCATGTCCAGCAACTCCAAGTGATCACCAAGAAAGAAATACGGTAGGAACTCGCGATGCATCATCAAGGGCAGGGTCTGCTCGAGCCAGAACCGGGCAGTCCACAGCCTGCCGTATCCAGGAGCGCTCTCCCGGGTCTTTTTGAAAAGCTCCTCGGTGTTGAAAGCGACTTCGGTCAAGTAGGCATCGAGATTGGCTTCGAAGGCGCGGGTCTTATTCGATGGCTGAACACACGAGCCCGGCGACTGGGATTCCTTGATTGCCTTCTTGGGCTCTTCGCACGGGGGGACTACACAGGAAAGAGGGACCGTCTTGATCGTCCCATATGATTTCCACCCGCTCTTGTTCCAGTCCCACTGGCCGCGCTTCTTATCATCAGCGACTGAGCAGACATTGTCGATCCATGCGGCCACAACAAACTTGAAGCGACTGGTGGCAAACTCCTCACTGACGAGTTCATCTTTGGGAGTCTGGAATACTTCCCTCGTACGCCACAAGAAGGCCCGCCATTGAGCAATGAAGAGGGTGTAGTCGATAAAGGTGTCCCAATTGGGAGGAAGCCACCAGAAATCGAGCTCGATAAGGCCGGGAGAATCCAACCTTGCCTTGTGCACGGTTGCCACCAGTTCGGGGGGCGACTCGAGGGGAATCGTCGAGGCGTTCAACACCCGCCCATCCAGGGCAAACACCAGCAGGTCGTGAAGCATCATGAACCAGCCGGCAACACTGCGAGGGAGGGGGACCTTGCGACCGGGCTTGGAGAGGTCATGCAACTCGAGGATGTCATCCTGGAAGTGCCGCAGGTGCAACTCGGTACGCAGCAGACGGCCTTCTGGCACCGCAGAGGGCAGCCGCTTCTCGTACTCCTCCTTCGCATCAGAAGCCGCATCCTGCGTCCTGGCGGCCTTCTTCAGCTCCTCAGCACCCTTCTTCAGTTCCTCAGCACCCTTCTCCAGATCCTCGGCAAACGCCCCAGACCCATCCCCTTCCTCCTGCTCCTCGGCAGCCGTCTTCTGCGCCTTGGCGGCCTCCTCCTGCGCCCGAGCGGCCTTCTTCAGCTTCCTGGCCGTCTTCCCTACCTCCCGCGCATCAGCGGCCTTCTTCATTTCCGCGGCGGCCTTCTTCATTTCCGCGGCGGCCTTCTTCAGCTCCTCGGCAATCTTTCCTCCCCCCCGCGCCCGCGCAGCACTCTTCAGCTCCTCGGCAGCCTTCCGCAGTTCCTCGGCAGCCATCTTCAGCTCCTTGGCAACCTCCTCCTCCCGCTGCGCCTCGGCAGCCCTCTTCTGCGCCTCGGCAACCCTCTTCTGCGCCTCAGCAGCCTCCTTCTGCGTCTTGATGACCTTCGGCTGCGCCTCAGCAGCGAACCGCAGATGATCCCACACCAGTACGTCGGATAGGGTCGTACGCTTGGCTTTCTGCAGGGGCATCCCCGTAAGGTCCAGGACGACATCCCCATTCTGGTTGCGGCGCATGATGCGGTTGAGGAGCTGCTCACTGGCCCAACCAGGAAGCTCGCTCTCGTCGATGGCCGTACGCAGCATCATCTCGGCGACAGCAATGATCCGCTCCGCACAGATGTCGCAGGGCTCTTGACCGTGCTTGCCGCCATCTTCTGAATGATCCCTCCTCTGTTCGATGACGGCTCTGAGGGCCTGCCAGAGATCCAGGGTGGTTCTGGCCGACAGGGTGAGGGCAAGTGTGGCGGCATAGGTGAAGATGGGCCCATCCGTCTCAGCCGAGGGCTCCGCTCCTCGCAAGAGTTTCTCATCTCGCGTGAGACCGTCTTCTTTCACAAATCTACGATACTCAGCCCTGACAGATTCGGAGAGCCTCTCCTTGATATCGAAAAGATCGGCGAAGCATTTCAGGGTGGGCGATTCCTCGAACCTCTTCGGCAGATAAAGGTCTCGCAGCAGGCTCGACAGCTTGTCCTTCTCCTCCTCGCCGCCCAGCAAGACGGAGGCGACCTGGAAGTCCCAGGCCTCCTGGGGAGAAACCGATTTGATCTGGATGCGATGGATGGGAGGGAGCACCCGGCGCATGGCCGCGGCGGCCTGCCGGCGTGCGATGGCCAGCGTCTCATCCCTGGCTCGAGGCCCTACCAGGTTCGGGACTGGCGAGGTCAGTTCCGCCTGGAAGGCGCGCTCCAGGAAGAGCTGGAACTCAGAGTGCCCCGAGGCGAGCACGAACCAGAGTCTCCGGCTGGCCACCATCCGTGTCAGCTTGAGGATGAGGTGGATGTGATGGGTGCTGCGGTCCACGTTGTCGATGGGTAGGACCAGGAGCACTCGCCCCTTGGGGTCACGGCCGAACCTGCGAGTCGCCAGGAGGCGGGAAACCGCGTCCATGGCCCTGAAGAAGTCCTGCCGGAAGGTGGCGTAGATTTCAGCAGCCTTGATCTGCTGATCCGCACGTTGTCGGGGATCCTGCCCCAACGAGGGAAGATCCTCCCACATGAAGGTGGCATCCCGGACGAGCTTGTCGATCTGCCCATAGGGCTCGTTCAGACTTTCCTCGAGGAGCGAGGGGGGTGCCCACCGTTCCTGCCGGCTGGAATCGCGGCCGACATCCAGCGCATTGCGCACGCGGACCAGCAGCGTGGCCAGGAGGTTGGCCTGCGCGGGCAGGGGATCCATGTCGAGAGGGTCCAGCCAGACGATGTGCTCCTTGATCCTCACGAGCGTGGCGAGCAGATCCTCGCGCCTTTTGCTCTCCTTGCCATCCGGAGGCGGACGATTTTCCGTCGTCACTTTCGTGCGGGGCGGCGCAAGGAACCTCACGGGATCGCGGAGGGCGGATGCGGTCGACAGCAGGATGGTGGTCTTCCCGAAGCCCCTGTCTCCGGAGACGAGCGCACTCGTCGCGAGCTGCTCTTTGTGCTCCTGGGATTTGGACTCCGAATCGTCAGACGCGCTCGCCGTGTAGGCCGAGTCCAGCCAATGGACGAGTTCTTCCAGGGCCTTCCGAGTGGTCGGGAGAAGCTCCCACCACGAGAGCGCCGCGGCCTCTGGCCTAGGGTTACGCGCAGCTCCGAAATAGGTCGAGGCCATGCCATCTCTCCCCTCCCGGGTCTTGCACCCGGCGACGCAAGACACAGGTGGGGTTGACAGAGGGCAGAGGGAATGGACTGGAGGGAGGGACGACCGGCTTCACCGCTTGCGCGTCCGGATGGACACCTGGCTGGCATTCAGCGGCCATGAACAGGCATTGCACCTCGCCCCTCGGGCAGGCGGACGTCCCCGTCGCTCAACCGACTATCGAGTGCACACGGAGCCAGGATTCAAGCGCCATGTCCGGGCTCCACCTTCCTCCCGTTGTCTTGATGGAGGGGGTCTGTCGATGAAGAAGAGCTTCAAGAAGAGCGGTGAGCGATTCCTGGGAGGCTGGCGGCTGGTGGCCATCGCCGCACTCGCACTCGCGGGCTGTGGACCGAGTCTCGAGCCTGAAGCAGCCAACGCGGCCACCGTGACTGAAGAGACCCAGCCTGACGAGGTCAGCGCGGCCTGGAGCCCACAGGGTCAAGTGGTGGTGCTCACCGCGAGTGGCAACATCGCTGGAGCGGTGGATCAGTTCCGGGCATTGCTGGGCGATCCGCTCAACGTCATCCCGGGGCAGCAGCGCTCCGGGCGCCGGGAGATCAACTGGGATGGTGTGCCACCCGCACTCACCAACGTGGACAATTTCCCGGGAGACTTCTTCAACGCGGTCGATCCCAACGCCCCCGCGGGCCGCAAGCGTGGAGCCGTATTCACCACGACAGCCACCGGCTTCCGGGTGAGCGACAACGACTTCTCCGATATCGACCCCAGCTACGGCGACGAGTTCAACGCCTTCAGCCTCCCGCGCACGTTCATGGTGGCCGGGGGCAACACCCTGGACGTGACGTTCCGGGTGGCGGGCACGAACACGCCCGCGCACGTCAAGGGTTTCGGCGTGGTGTTCTCGGACGTGGACCGAGTGGGCTCCGCGACGATCCAGCTCTTCGACAAGAGGGGCAGGAGCCTCGGCACCTTCGCCGCACTGGCGCGCAGTGACGCCAGCGGCTTCTCGTTCCTGGGCGTGGTGTTCGACCAGACCGTGGTGGCCCGGGTCCACATCACGTCGGGAGACGCGGCGCTGGGCGCGGGCGTCAAGGACGTCAGCGCGGGCGGCACGGCGGACCTGGTGGTGATGGACGACTACCTCTACGGCGAGCCGAAACGCATCCAGTGACGCCGCACGAGGTTCGAAGGACACAAGAGAGAAAACACGCGAAGCAAGCGACGACGGCGGTCGCGGCGGCCTCACGAGCCGTCGCGAACCGCCGCCGTTCGGCGAGCTGCTCCCCGGGGCGCTCAGTATTCGCCCGGCGGAGCTACGGCCGCCAGGTGTAAGGCGGCGCGACCGTGACGTCCGTCGTATTCGAGGCGGCCGCGGTGCCCGAGTCGACGAACCCGAAGTAGGTGCCGCTCGACTTGTTCAGGCCCACGCCCCGGTATTCGAGATCGCCAATGAGCTGCGCCGTGCCCGACACCGATTGCTGGCCTTCGTAGAAGCCGAGCGGATAGAAGGTGGAGGCGACCCTGGCCGAGCCGCTCACGCTGAAGCCGTTCGTCAGCACCGAGAGGCCGGTGACGGTGCCGCCGGAGACGTTGCCCGACAGGACCACCGCGTGATCCTCGATGCGCGCCGAGCCACTCACGCTCCCGCCGAGCACTTGCGCGTAGGGGCCGACGTACACGCTCGCCGGAACGCTGCTGACGACGCATCCGCCGCCGTTCGAGTGACGCTGTGTCCCTGAAGGACAGGCGTCCTGCGCGCCGTTCTTGAACCCCTCGGGCCAGGCATTCGTGAGCTGCACCATCCACGGATAGCGATAGATGGTGTTGTACATCTGATCCCAGACAATCTGCCTTTGCACCGAGGGCGTTCCGACCACGACCAGGAAGAGCGCTTCGCCGGAGTTGACGCAGAAATTGAGCTCGCCGTTCGCGCCGCGCTGCAGGGCGCTATAGCGTGGCGTGGTGATGGCACTGTCCGTCGCGACGAGGCCCCAGCGCCAATCCGAGTCCGCGCCACTCTGAGTCACGCCGCGGAAGGTCACGGTCACGCTCGTGGCCCCCGCCTCTGGGTAGAGCCGCACGATGTTGTAGCCCCAGCGCTGCGGCGCCCAGCCGGTCGGCGTCACGAAGCGCCGATTCGTCGCGTAGCTCCCATCCAGCGGTTCGAGCTGGGTCAGCCGCAGGCGCTGCTCCGGCCTCGACTTCGTCGTGATCGAGCCGTACTTCGAGCGATAGGCCGGGCCCTGGTTGCCTCCGCTGGTGGGGGGCGGATCCTTGTAATCCCAGGTCACGTTGTGCATCGCCCACTCGCCGAAGAAGTCGTTCATCTGGCTGATGTTCCAACCGCGCGACTTCATGATTTGCGAGAAGGGATCGTTGCTCGGGCTGCTCGTCCAGATCTCATTGACCGCGCTGTAGCAGTACTTGTCCTTCAAGAACTCCATGAACTGCCAATTGCAGTAGCGATCGCGCGTCGAGCCCAGATAGACGTGTGGCGCGTTCACGGACATCTCCGAGCAGTGCACCTCGTTGCGGTACTCGGGAAGCTGGTGCGGCATGAAGTTGGCGTGGCTCTCGTAGATCCAGCCGCAGGTGTTCGACTGGTAGCACGCCATGCCGCCGCTCACGCTCTGCACGGCGTGCATGAACTCATGCCCGAGCCCCCAATGATCGTTGAGCGCGCCGGGTCCGATCCACATCCCCATTCGGCCCGTGGCCCAGGAGCCGCCGGTGAGACCCCAGTCGGAATGAACGTGGATGCTGGCCTTGGTCTTGTTCGACTGGTTGCAGAGCGGTTCCTTGAAGAAGATCGGCGCCCCGAAGTAGACCTTCCAGATCGTATTCTCGAGCGTGTCGAGCGCGGCCTGAGCCGTGGTACTGGAGATGGCCTCGTCCGAATAGATGGCGAAGTGCGCGGACTCCTTGATCAGCTTGAAGGTGGAGTGATCCGGATCCGGTCCGCCCGCGGTCCAGGTGCCCGCGGTGCAAGCCGGCGGCGAGGTCGGGCAGCTCGTCGCCCAGGCCGTCGTCGTGGTTCCGGGATCGCACGCGGCCACGATCGTGGTTTCACCGCCGCCACCAGACCCGCCGCTGCCGCTCGTGCCGCCGCCCGTGCATTCACCGCCGGTGCAGTCGCCGGAGGCGCCCTCTTCTTCCGTCATCCCTCCATCCTGGAGACACCCGGTTCCGAAGGCGCCCACCATGAGCAGCAGGGCGGAAATACATCGCGTCTTGTGAGTCTTCATGGTCTCACATTTCCTTGCCTGTTCAGCGATTTGAATCCATGACGCATCCGGCCGATCCACGCGCGGAAGGACAGCGGTGCCTTGGGCCGAGAACGTGTTCTCTGTGCAGCGGTCCCTGCATAACATCTCAATTCAGGAATTCAATGCAAAGACGACTTAACATGATCCGGCATTGATTTCGTGGGCACATGCAGCTCGCTTCCAAGAAGACAGGAATTGAGCCTTCCATCCAAACTGAAAACCTATTTGTGCGCGCATCTTTGGAAGAAGGATGGCGAGCCCGGGCCCAGCTCGTGGTAGGCAACGGTGGCCATGAATCCTGCACAGACTGCCCCCCGGGTCCTCGTCGTCGGCTGTGGCGGAATCGGTGGTGTGCTCCTGTCCCGCATGTTGGAGGGGGGCTGGAGGGTGGCCGCGGTGGCGCGCCGCGAGGAGATCGCCAGCGTGCTCCGGACGCGCGGCCCGGTGCTGCGCGACGAGAAGGGCGAGCGCACGGTCCGCGGCGAGCTGGAGGTCTTCGTCCAGCCACCGCGGGAGGGCTCCTACGACTTCATCCTACTCTCCACGCCACCCAACGGGGTCGAGGCGGCGGCCCGGGACACGTCCCACCTGCTCGCTCCGGACGGGGCCATGGTGGTGCTCCAGAACGGGCTCTGCGAGGAGCTGGTCGCCCAGGTGGTCGGTGAGGACCGGGTCATCGGCGCCATCGTGGCCTGGGGGGCGTCGTCGCCGGAGACCGGCGTCTATGAGCGGACCTCCTCGGGCGGCATCGTGCTCGGGGTGCTCTCCGGCAAGCAGGACCCGAGGTTGTCCCGGCTCGCGGAGGTGCTTCGCGCGGTGAGTCCGGTCGCCTTCACCGGCAACCTGCGGGGCGCGCGCTGGAGCAAGCTGGCCATCAATTGCGCCATCTCCACGCTGGGCACCGTGGGCGGCAACCGGGTGGGTCCCCTCCTGCGCTACGGCTTCGTCCGGAGGCTCGCGATGGAGGTCTTCACCGAGGTGTTCCACGTCGCCCGCGCCGAGGGCGTGACGCTGGAGAAGGTGGCTTCCACGGTGGACCTGGCGTGGCTCACGCTGGGCGAGTCGGAGCAGCGCGCACGAGGCTCCCCTTCCCTCGTCCTCAAGCACGCGATGTTGTTGGCCATCGGTGCGCGTTACCGGCGGCTGCGCTCGTCCATGCTGGCGGCCATCGAGCGGGGACGCGAGCCCCCCGTGGACTTCCTCAACGGCGAGGTGGTCCGGCGCGGCAAGGCCCATGGCCTTCCGGCCCCCGTGAACGAGCACCTGCTGGAGGCCGTCCACGCCATGTCCCGGCGCGAGCTGAGTCCGGGAGTCGAGACGCTCCGCCGCATCTACGAGCAGACGCGCCCCCAGGGCGCACGCTTTTAAACACGTTCCGCCATGCGCGGAGCCCGCCATCGCCGGGTTTTCGGGGCCGCGAGCGGTTCACGTTGAAGAAAGGCCCGGCTTCGTTTCATGCTGCCCGCCTCCGGTTCATCGAGGTGGCGCGCGGGGAAGCCCAGCACGCCCGCCCTCGTGAGGACCGGATGCTCGATGTGAGTTCCCGGAGAGGTGAACCATGGCGATGAAGAAGCTCAAGAAGGCAGCGGGACGGGTTCGGGAAGCGACCAAGAAGGTGGCCAAGAAAGTGGCCAGCAAGAAAGTGGCCAGAAAAGCGCCCGCGAAGCGCGCGAAGAAGGCGCTGCCGATCCCCAAGGGCTACCACGTGATAACGCCGAGTATCGTGGTGAGCAGCGCGGCGCAGGCCATCGAGTTCTACAAGAAGGCCTTCGGTGCGAAGGAGCTGTCCCGGATGCCGACACCGGACGGAAAAGTCATGCACGCGGAGATCCGGATCGGCGATTCCGTCGTGATGCTCTCGGACGAGTTCCCCCAGATGGGTGCGTCCTCACCCGAGACCCTCAAGGGCACCGCGGGCAGCCTGCTCATCTACACGAAGGACGTGGATGCGCTGTTCAACCAGGCGGTCGCCGCGGGAGCGAAGGTCGCCATGCCCATCTCCGACATGTTCTGGGGAGATCGCTACGGCAAGGTGACCGATCCGTTCGGTCATGGCTGGCAGCTGGCGACCCACAAGGAGGACGTCAAGCCCAAGGAGATGGCCCGCCGCGCCGCGGCCGCGATGAGCGCACCGCCGCCCACTCCGTAACGGCAGAACCCCACCCCCGCCCTCTTCCTCCGGAAGAGGGCGTCTCAGGCGGCGGAGACCCGCGCCTCGGCCATCGCGGGTGTACCCAGGTACTTGCGCCGCGTCCCCATCACATAGTCGAAGAGCGGGTACGTCACGCACCAGTTCGCGTTCTGGTCCCGCCCCATGTGGTGGTCGTAGTGCCACGGCAGGTGCTCACGAGCCCAGTCCGGATCCAGGTGCGCCCGCCGGTGCACCACGTAGTACAGCACCGTCGAGGCCCACACCGTGGCCACGAACCAGGGCGCCCGCTTCAGCAACGGCACGTGCCCCACCACGATGGCCGCCAGCCCCAGCACCTCCTTGCTCTGCGGCGACCAGCTCCACATCCGCCCCCGGTACTGCTCGTCCACCATCGCGTGGCGGCGCGAGCGCTGGTGGTGCTCATGCCAGTGGAAGCTCCAGAAGCTCTCGTGTCTCCTGCCCAGGCCGTGCAGCACATAACGGTGCAACAGCCACTCTCCGAAGTTGGAGTACAGCAGCCCTAGTGGGATTCCCATCATCTCGCCTGCTCCTCGCGGAGCACCCCTGTCTGCCGGCGACCCCGCATGAAATGATGACCAGTCAGTCATCAAAATAATGACCATCTGGTTACCCTTTGTGAGGTGAACGAGCCCATGGCCCCCAGGAAGCCCCCGGAGCGACCGGCACCGGCCAGCCCGTCCACCCCCTCGCCTCAGCGTCCGGACCCCCACGAAGGTGTACGGGAGGCCAACCGCCGCGAGCGGTTGAAGGCGCTCAGCGACGCGGCCCTCGAGCTCTTCCTGGCGCGTGGGCTGGATGGAGTCACCATCGACGACATCACCCAGGCGGCCGGTGTGGCCAAGGGCACCTTCTACCGGTACTTCGAGGACAAGGCGGCGCTGGTGGACTTCCTCCTCGAGCCCGTCCGCCGCGAGCTGCTCCAGGGGCTGGTGACGTGCGGCGAGGCGCTGGAGGCCGCTCGAGACGTGGAGGCCATGTTCGAGGCCTACCGCGCCGTGGCCGCCGTCATCGCCAGCGCCCTCCTCCAGCACCCCGGCGTGGTGCGGCTCTACCTCCAGGAGTGTCACGGGCCCGCGGTGGGCGCCCGGGTGAGGCTCGTCGAGGTGGCGCGCCTCATCTCCCGTCACGCGGTGGACATCACC
The DNA here is from genome assembly GCF_003044305.1 of Vitiosangium sp. GDMCC 1.1324. Classification (GTDB taxonomy): domain Bacteria; phylum Myxococcota; class Myxococcia; order Myxococcales; family Myxococcaceae; genus Archangium. The sequence continues at coordinate 952,215 of NZ_PZOX01000003.1, forward strand.
CGCAAGGCCCACACCCATGGGCTGCTGCGCCCCATCCGTCCCGCAGTCAGCGGGCTGGCGGTGGTGGGCGCAGTGGAGCGCCTGCTGCTCGCCGTGCTCAGCGAGGAGGAGGACATCGGCAACCCACTGGAGCTGCCCGACGCCCTCACCACCCTCGTGCTCGACGGCCTGCGCCTGCCCCGCCAGGGCCCCCGCCCCGCGCGCCGGAAGTTGGACGGGAAGCCCGGCCGCCCGTAAGGAAGGGGGCTGTGCGGCGGAAACGGGCCAGCGGGTTTCCTTGGGTGAGGGTGGCGCTGTGCGCCCTGGTGCCCCTCGTGCTGCTCAACCTGGCGGTGGCCTTCTTCGGCAACACCACCGTGCCTCCCCTCTCCCTGTCCTTCCTCGACGAGAAGGCCCACGCCCTGGCCGCCTACGCGCGCCACCGGCCCTCCTGCCTGCTCGAGGGCCATCCGGAGCTCACGCCCCTCATCCGAGACACCGAGCGCCGCCACCACCTGCCTCCCGGCCTGCTGGAGGCGCTCGTGGAGGTGGAGTCCAACACCGAGCCGCACCGCATCTCCCCCGCGGGCGCCATGGGCCCCGGCCAGCTCATGCCCTCCACCGCCAGCCTGCTCCGGGTGAAGGACCCCTTCGATCCGGCACCCGCGATCGATGGCAGCGCGCGCTACCTCGCCGAGCAGCTCGCGCGCTTCCGGGGCAACGTGAAGCTCGCGGTGGCCGCCTACAACGCCGGGCCCGGCAACGTGGACGGCCGTGTCCCTCGCAATGGCGAGACGGAGTTCTACGTGGACAAGGTGCTCACCCTCTACGAGCGCACCCGGCCCCGCCCTCCTCCCCGGCCCGCTCCCGCGCAGAAGCGTCAGGCCCGTCCCGTGAGCGCCACCCCTCGCCATCCCCCCGTTGACCGACCCTCCGCCGGATGACCGACCTCCGTCGGATGACGGACGCGCGAATCCCGAGGAGCGTGCGATTCCCGCACGCATGAAACAACCCGCTGGCCTCTCGAAGCTCGCCTTCCTCTCCCTGGGCGTCCTGGCCGTACTCGTGGGCACCGTCACCGTCTTCGGTCCCAACATCCGCAAGCTCAACGGTGCGAGCGCGGAGGCACTCGTCGGCCGCGATGACTACGGCAGCGGCAGTGCCATGCAGAACCGCCAGTTTCAGCGCAAGTCGCTGAAGACCTTCGGGGATAGCGCCTATGGCGACAGCTCCGAGGCCCCGGTTGCCGCGAGGGCCCAGGCCCAGGCTCCGGCGGCACCGGCTCCCAGCTCCGCGGTCAACAGGCTCAAGGCCGAGCGCGCCGAGCCCGTCACCTCCAGCAACACCCATACCGCGGAGCGCCCCAACCCCTTCACCCTCACCACCGAGGACCGCTTCTCCACCTTCGCGGTGGACGTGGACACCGCCTCCTACGCCCTCTTCCGCCGCTACGTCTCCGAGGGCGGCATGCCCCCGCGTGAGTCCATCCGCGTCGAGGAGTGGGTGAACTACTTCCGCTACCGCTACCCCTCGCCCGAGCAGGGCGACTTCCGGGTGGACCTCGAGGGCGCGCCCTCTCCCTTCACCCCCGGCCGCCACCTCGTGAAGGTGGGCCTGCAGGGCCGCACCCTCGCCAAGAGCCAGCGCAAGCCCACCCACCTCGTCTTTCTCGTGGACACCAGCGGCTCCATGAGCAGCCCGGACAAGCTCCCGCTCGCCCAGAAGGCCATGAAGCTGATGGTGGACGGCCTCAACGAGTCGGACACCGTGGCGCTCGTCACCTACGCCGGCAGCGTGCGCGACGTGCTGCCCCCCACTCCCGCCTCCCAGCGCGAACAGCTCTTCGCCGCCATCGACTCGCTCACCTCTGGCGGCGGCACCGCCATGGGCGACGGGCTCGAGCTCGCCTACCGCCACGCCGCGAAGAAGGCCGGCTCCAAGAATGTCGCCCGCGTCATCGTCCTCACCGATGGCGACACCAACCTCGGCAGGAACCTCACCGCCGAGTCCATGCTCGAGAGCGTCCAGGGCTACGTGAAGGAGGGCGTCACCCTGTCCACCATCGGCCTGGGCATGGGCAACTACCGCGATGACCTGATGGAGCGGCTGGCCAACAAGGGCAACGGCAACTGCTTCTACATCGACAGCGAGCGCGAGGCCCGCCGCGTCTTCCAGGAGCGGCTCGCCGGCACACTGGAGGTCATCGCTCAGGACGTGAAGGTGCAGGTGGAGTTCGACCCCACGGCCGTGCGCGGATACCGGCTGCTGGGCTACGAGAATCGCGCCATCGCCGACAAGGACTTCCGCAACGACAAGGTGGACGCGGGCGAGATTGGCGCCGGCCACACCGTCACCGCCCTCTATGAGGTGGAGCTCGCGGGCGAGGGCCCGCTCGTGGCCACCGTGCGCGTGCGCGCCAAGAAGCCCGGTGGGGTGGAGGCCGCCGAGCAGTCCTTCTCCCTGAAGCGGGGGCAGCTGCACTCCGCGCTGGGCCAGGCCTCCGCCAACCTGCGCTTCGCCGCCGCCGTGGCCGGCACCGCGGACATCCTCCGGGGTGCTCCCCAGGCCGGTGACTGGAGCCTGGCCACCGCCGAGTCGCTCGCCGAGGGCTCCGTCGACGGCATGAGCGACCGCGCCGAGTTCCTGGGCCTGCTGCGCATGGTGCGCGAGCGCCACGCCACGTCAGTGGCCAGGGGCGTCCCCTATTAGCGCGAGCCGTCCAGCCCGCGTCCGGCCTCGGGGTCCACCCAGACCTCCACGTCTCCGTGGAGCTGGAAGAACGAGGCCGGGCAGAGCGTGGAGATGGGGCCGCGGACCATGGCCGTCACCGCCGCCGCCTTGCTGACACCGAAGGCCAGCACGATGACCCGGCGCGCCTGCAACAGCGCTCCCATGCCCAGGGTGAGCGCCGCCAGGGGCACCTTCGAGACGTCGTCCCCGAAGAGGGAGGCCACCGCCTGCCGCGACTCCCGCGACAGCCTCGTCCGGTGGCTGGCCGCCTGAAGGCTCTCCCCGGGCTCGTTGAAGGCCACGCGCCCGTTGGTCCCGATGCCCAGCACCAACAGATCCAACCCTCCCGCCGCCGCCAGCTGTGCGTCGTAGCGGGCACACTCCCGCTCGGCCCGCTCCGCGCTCCCGTCGAAGCAGTGGATGCGCTCGGGCGCCAGGTTGACGTGCTGGAAGAGGTGCCGCTCCATGTAGGCCCGGAAGCTGCCCGGATCGTCGGGAGGCAAACCGAGGAACTCGTCCAGGTTGAAGGTGGTCACCCGCGAGAAGTCCAGCTCCCCGCGCCGGTGCCTCGCCACCAGCTCCCGGTACACGTTCAACGGGGTGCGGCCGGTGGGCAGTCCGACGACCAGCGACGGCTTCTCACGGATCGCCGCCGTGACGCGAGCAGCGCAGGCGGCGACAGCTTCCAGCTCGGTGGCGAAGACGCGAACGTTCAAGGCGTGACCGTAACCAGGAGGGAGCGGCAGCATAGCCAAAGCGCCCCCCCTGACAAAGCCGCGCGTCACCTGTCGCATCGGTAACGGCCATGGGTGTGGGCCGAGTAGGGTCTCCGACCCCGGGAGGCCCTCCCCGCCCGCCAGCCCCGGTTTCAGCCAGGGGTGGAAACCTCCATTGGCCGACCGTCTCCATGCCGGGCATGCGGTTTTGACCAACTTCGCGCATGAATCCACCGCGAGGTGGGTTAGAAGGGCACCTCATGAAAGTCGCCGTTCTCACTGGCGGGGGTGATTGCCCCGGCCTCAATGCGGTCATCCGCGCCATCGTTCGCCGGGCCAGCGCCCATGGCTTCGAGATGATGGGCCTGCGCGATGGGTGGAAGGGTCTCCTCGAGGACAACCACTTCCGCCTCACGCGCGAGACCACCTCCGGCATCCTCCACCGGGGAGGCACCATCCTGGGCACCTCCCGCGTCAACCCGTTCAAGGTCGAGAACGGACTGGAGAGGGTCAAGCGAGCCATCGAGCGCAACGACATCCACGCCGTCATCGCCATTGGTGGTGAGGGCACGCTCTCCGCCGCCACGCGCATGGCCAAGGAGGGCCTGCGCATCGTGGGTGTGCCGAAGACGATCGACAACGATCTCAATGGCACGGACTTCACCTTCGGTTTCGACACCGCGGTGGCCATCGCCACCGACGCCATCGACCGGCTGCACTCCACCGCCGAGTCCCACAAGCGCGTCATCGTGTGCGAGGTGATGGGCCGGCACGTGGGGTGGATCGCCACCTACGCGGGCATGGCGGGCGGCGCGGACGTGATCCTGGTGCCCGAGGTGCCCGCGGACCTGGAGCGCGTGGCCGAGCACATCAAGCACCGGCACGCCACGGGGCGCTCGTTCTCCATCGTGGTGGTGGCCGAGGGCACGCGCATCAAGCTGTCGCACGAGGGGCAGGAGCAGCTCGTCACCTCGGGCGCGCTGGACGAAGCGGGTCGGCCGCGCCTGGGTGGTGTGGGCGGCATCGTGGCCAATGAGATCGAGCGGCGCACGGGCTACGAGACGCGCGTGTCGGTGCTGGGTCACATCCAGCGCGGCGGCGCGCCCACGGCGCACGACCGCGTGCTGGCCACGCGCTACGGCGTCCACGCGTGCGACATGGTGGCCCGGGGCGAGTTCGGCAAGATGGCCGCGCTGCGGGGCAATGAGATCGTCAGCGTGGAGCTGGCCGAGGCCACCCAGGAGCTCAAGAAGGTGCCCCGGGAGTTCTTCGAGGTCGCCCAGGTCTTCTTCGGCTAGCCGGGAGCGGGGTTGGACGCGTCCCCTGCCAAAGACCTGTACGCGGAGATGGCGGCCCTCATCGCCGAGGGCCGTCCCTTCGTCCTGGCCACCGTCATCGAGAGCGCCGGCAGCACGCCACAGAAACCGGGCTCGAAGCTGGTGGTGCTCGGGGACGGAGGCCTGCGCGGGACCGTGGGCGGCGGGGCCATCGAGCATCAGATCATCCAGGCCGCGCGGGCGCTGCTGGAGTCCCCGGAGCACACGCGCGTCATCGAGACGCACCTCACGCACGAGCTGGGCATGTGCTGTGGGGGTCGGATGAAGGTGTTCCTGGAGAAGCACGGAGCACCGCCCCGGCTCACGGTGTTCGGCGCCGGGCACGTGGCGCGCGAGCTGGCCTCCCTGGCGCACCGGGTGGGCTTCCGGGTGACGGTGGTGGACGCCCGGTCCGAGTGGGCCAACCCCGAACGCTTTCCCGATGTCGAGCTGCTGGTGAAGGACCCGGCGGACCACGCGCGGTCGCTGGCCGGTGGGCCCGAGCACTACTTCTGCGTGACGACGCACGACCACCCGCTGGATCAGGCCGTGGTGGAGGCGTTGCTGGACAAGCCCTCGGCGTACCTGGGGGTGATTGGCAGCCGCCGCAAGGCCGAGCGCTTCCGGATGCGGCTGCGGGCCGCGGGCTTCACCGAGCCCGCCGTGGAGCGGCTGCGCTCGCCCATGGGTGTGGACATTGGCGCGCTGACCCCGGAGGAGATCGCCGTCTCCATCGTGGGCGAGCTCATCCAGGTGCGGCGCCAATCCCCTTCTCCCGCCGGGAGGTCGCCGGGGGGAGGGTAGCTCGGGCCCCAGGTTCGAATCCATCTGCCCCCACTCAGTACTTCCTGAAGTTACGTCTGGAGCAGAGCCGCTAGACAGCTCCCTGATCAGCTCACTTTCCGTAGGCTGCGGCTAATCTGTCAATGCCTTCTTGTTCAGCACTGGGCTTTCGGAAGCACTCAAAGGCTGCGGTAATGTGTGCGGCCACTGGCACAGGAACACAGCCCGACATGCTGAGGCATAATACTGTGCGCCCCTAGTCTTCGAGAACACCCATGTCCGAAATCGAGACCCTCATTCTACGTTTCCGCGATCTCCCTCCTCTAGAAAATGGAGATACAGTGGCCCGACATTCCGAGATTGCTGGGAAGGAACCCGGCTACGTCTGGTGGGGCTGGTGGAACAAGGGCGGCGAGCAAGTCCCATTTGAAGAATTCCGCGAGTTGCTCCGCAAGGCACGCAACGGGGGTCTTCCACTCTATCTTCTCGACTCCGGTCAAAATCAGACATACCGAGCCATCTGCACTGACATCTCCTGGGATCAAGCTGGCGACCCTAGCCTAACTCCCGAGTCTGACAAGACGCCTCAATACTATCGAACGAGAAAAGTTCTCACATGGTTCAAACTAAGCACTATCGAACCGTACGAACTAAAGACCTCCGACTACTCCTATGTGAGGGTGGACAAATTTTTTACGTCCCAATCCTCTAGATACGTCGCCTTCTATGGCAAGCGCATCTTCTCCATCCAAGAGTTAATCGAGCAGAATCGGTCTATCTGGTTCATTCGCCAAGCACGCACCTCGGACAAGCATCACGAAATCTCACTGCTCGACGCCCAATCTGTTTCCCCTGAACACTTCCAACGGACGTTCATCCAGTCCGACAGCCGAAACCTGCTCTGGGTGTCAGATCTTCACTACACTTTCCCCACCAATAAAAATGAGAAGACCCATCACGCCTTCGCCGTCGACCGGAATGCCCCCGCACGCAAGCGCCTCGGCGAAGCCCTCGAAGCAGCGCTGAAGGATCACAAAATTGAAGACCTAGGAGGCATGCTCGTCTCAGGAGACATCACCTGGAAAGCCATTCCCGAGGAGTTCGAGCAATCTCTGTCGTTATTTCATTGGGCGCAGAAGTGGGCATCCCTAACTTCATATCATTTTTCCATCTGCCCGGGAAATCACGATTTGGCTTTCACCCAACGCACGGAGGCCAAAGATGCGCCCATCGAACGGACCTTCGACATGGCCAAAGAGGCTTATGCCGCATTCTATGCGCGCCTCTTCAATCTGCGCCCCAATAGTCATCTAAGCTCAGGCCACCGCTACCTACTAGGGGCGAGTCATCCAGTCGAGATCGTCTGCCTGAACTCCTCCTGGCTTGAGCAGCGCAAGGGCTTTTTCCAGGGGCACGGCTTTGTAGGAGATGAACAACTGCGAGAGGCCGCAGAGTCCTTCGGGTGGAACAAGAAGGGAGACGACGAGGGGCGCCCCTACCGCATTGTCATGCTCCACCACCATCTCGTTCCTGTCACCTACCGAGCGCAGCCAGCTCCGTCAGCGGCCTACAGCGTCATCTTAGACGCGGAAGCACTCATGGAGTGGGTGGTCCAATACCGGGTAGACCTCGTGTTACACGGGCACATGCACCAACCCTCCTACATAAAACTCTCAAAACCCACACAACTAAAAGGACGACTGACTGGACTGCACGAGTTCCACGTCTTGGGAATGGGCAGCACCGGCGTCGTCCGTGAAGACGTGGGCGCCGTGGGGAAAAATACTTTCGGAGTGCTGCGATTTGGCGCATCAGGAGTGACGGTAACATTCTATAGCATCTCCGACACAGACCCGTCTGAGGAAATCTGGTCCGTCCTGCTCCCGTACCCGCAGACTAGAGGAACATGATGCGGCTGCTCATCACAGACCTTGACAACACGCTCTACGACTGGGTTTCCTTCTTCGCACGCGCATTTGAGGCCATGGCCGCCGAGCTGATCACTCTACTCGGCACGGACAAGCAAACATTGTTCGAGGAGTTCAAGCTCGTCCACCGGAAATACGACAACTCAGAGTATCCTTTCGCCATCTTTGAGTTGCCGTCAGTGCGCAGGCGATTCGGTGATCTGCCCGCGCAGGAGCTCAAGGCAAAACTGGACGGACCGCTGCACGCCTTCAACTCAGCACGCAAACGGGAGATGCGATTGTATGAGTCTGTAGCTGCGACGCTGGAAGAACTGAAGCGCCAAGGCATCACCATCATCGGGCACACGGAGGCACTCGCGGTCAATGCCTCCTTTCGGCTTCACAAGCTTGGCATAGACCAGTACTTCCGTCGGTTGTACGCCCTAGAGGCGGCCGTCGTGCCCATGCACCCGGACCCGGATCGAGCGGCCCCTTTGCTCAATCGACCAGATTTCATCCAGCTTGTCCCTCGCAACGAGCGAAAACCCAATCCACGACTGCTCTCGCACATCTGCGCGCAGGAGCAAGTAGAGATAAAAGACGCTTGGTACGTGGGAGATAGCCTAAGTCGAGATATCTTGATGGCCCAAGAAGCAGGCGTCACATCTGTTTGGGCTGAGTACGGCACCCGCTACGACCACAATCTCTGGAACACTCTAGTTAAGATTACACATTGGACAGACGAAGACGTCGTCAGAGACGCCGAGCTACGCCGTCAGGCCAAGTCAGTTCAGCCAAACTTCACCATTCAATCATTCTCTGAAATACTCACACTCATGAACCAGAAGTAAGAGCGGCTGCGCTCGCCCATGGGCGTGGAGATTGGCGCACTGGCCCCGGAGGAGATCGCTGTCTCCATCGTTGGGCGAGCTCATCCAGGTGCGGCGCCAATCCCCTTCAGCGCCGTGGGGCGCAAGTCTCCTGGAGCGACAAGACGAGGTCAGGGCGTTGAGGACGTGTGGAGCGCGCCCTCGATGACCACCTTCAGGCCATGGGGCTCGTTGGTCTCGAACGCGAGCGAGAAGCCGATGCGCCGGCACAGCTCGCGGACGATGGACACCCCCAGCCCACTCCCACGCGGATCCCTCCGCCGGGCCTCCGGCGAGCGGAACGCTCGCTCCCCGAGGTGAGCCAGCTCGGCCGGGGTCAGCCCCGGGCCATCGTCGAGCACAGTGAGCCGGAACCGTCCGGACTCCACGGTCTCGAGCACGGCCACGACATGGCCCTCCTTGTCCCCGTGCGTGATGGCGTTGTGGACCAGGTTGCCGATGGCCTGCTCCATCATCGTGGGATTGCAGCGCACCCAGACCGGCTCGTCGGGCCGCGCCGCTTCCAACGAGATGTCCCTCCGCCGCGCCAGCAGCCCGAGCCGCCGGACGACCCGCTCGAGGGTCTGTCCGAGTTCCACCCGGGCCTCCCCCGCCAGCGGGTCGACTCCCTCGCCGAGCTGGCACGCCATGCGGAGATTCTCCACGAGCTCCCGGAGGTAGACGGTGTCCTCGAGCCCCTGGACCAGGAGCTCGGGGCGCTGCTCGGTGGACACTCCCGATGCGAGCTCGAGGGAGAGCTGCAACGAGGCGATGGGCGTCTTCAGGTCGTGGGCCACGTCCGCCAGGTGCCGCTCCAACGCATGCTTCTGGGCCTCGATACGTGCCGCGTCCGCCAACACCCGCTCATGGGTGGCGTCGAGCACCCGGGAGAGCTCGCCCAGCTCGTCGGGCTCCACGTCCCGCGCGGACGTGAAGCCATCGCTTCCGAGTCCACCCGCCGCGCGGTGCAGCCCGCGGAGCCGTTGCAGGAGCGGGTGGATGACGACGAAGGTGGACAGCGCCGCCACCGCGGCAGTGATGAGCACGGCGACCAGGAACAGCCATCGGCCGTGTGAGATGCGCTCGGAGGAGACCGGCCACCGGTACTCGAGCACGCTGCAGGGTCCTGCGTCGGCCACCCGGATCAACATGGCCCCGCCCCAGGGCTCCTTCCTGTTGAAGAGCGGGAAGTAGAACGCGAAGGGTTGCTCCTCGCCCTGGAGCAGACGCGTGAGGAGCTCGGGCGAGGGACGCCTTCCGGATGCACCCGCCCCGGCCGGTCCGGTCACCCGGGCGATGTCGAAGGCATCCACCTCCACGCCGTCGCTCGTGCGGAAGGCCCAGCCCTCCGGCGAGGAACGGCAGGCTTCGCCATGATCCCTCAGGATGACTTCGGTGAGTGGACGCGAGCTGGCCCGGATACCGGCCTCCGCCCCCACCCAGACGGACAGATACGTGGAGGCGAGCGTCCCGAGCAGACCCAGCACGACCGCCGACACGAGGATGCGCCAGGACAGGCTTCCCCAGAGTTTCAAGCGGCTCCCTCCGGCGGCTCGAAGCGGTAGCCGATGCCCCAGGCCGTCTTGATGCGCGCCCCCGCGGGCCCCAGCTTCTTGCGGATCCGCGCGATGTGCGAGTCCACCGTCCGCTCGTCCCGCTCCTCGTTGGCGGGCAGCGCGTGGTTGCCGATCTGCTCCCGCGTCAGGGCCCGGCTGGGACGCTCGGCGAGGTAGACGAGCACGTCCAGCTCATGGCGCGTGAAGGTGAGCGAACCCACGCCCTCGCGGCTCACCACCCGCGCATCGAGGTCCAGGCTCACATCGTCCCAGCGCAACACGCGCCGGGGGCCCTCATCCACCAGGTGGAGCCGCGCCCGGATGCGCGCCACCAACTCCTCCATCCAGAAGGGCTTGGCCAAGTAATCCACCGCTCCGAGGCCGAAGGAGCGCAGCCGCGCCTCGAGCTCCTGCCGCGCCGTGAGCACGATGACGGGCACGCGCAGCCGCGTCCGCCAGGTCTCGAGCAGCGCGAAGCCATCCACCTCCGGAAGGTTGAGGTCGAGCACCACCAGCACCGGCTTCTCGCGCTCCGCCGCCTCGAGCGCGAGCCGTCCATCGGTCGCGAGCGATACCTCGAAGCCCGCGAGCTTCAACCCACGGACGATGCCAGAGGCGATCGGGGGGTCATCCTCGACGACCAGGATGGGACCGTGGCTGGGGCTCAAGGTGTATCCCTTCTCCGACATGTCAGCGGGCTCATCCTAGGGGGAAGATGTGGAGGAAGTGTGGAGCCGCTCCGGGGTAAAGAGAACGCCATGACGCTGAAGGTGATGACGCTCAACGTCCTCTTCGGAGGACAGGATCGTTTCGAGGCGCTCCTCGCCCTCCTGGCCCGGGAGAGCCCGGACCTGCTCGTGCTGCAGGAGTGTCTGGGCTGGGACGATGGAGAGCGTCTGCGCCAGGTGGCCGCCGCGCTGGGACCCGAGGGCACCATCCACGCCCACCTGGGCTCGGCCCGCCCGCGAGGCAGCGGCAAGTGCTACCACGTGTCCCTCCTCAGCCGGCTGGCCCCACGATCCCTCCGCGTGCACAACGACCCGCACTTCATCGGGCATGCCCTGGTGCAGTGCGAGCTCGACGCCGGCGGCCCGCTGACCTTCTTCGGCACGCACTACGACGCGCACCACGAGAACCTCCGCTTCGTCGAGGCGCGCTACCTGCGCTCGCTGCTGGACCCCGGCGCCTTCCGCGAGGGCCTCTACCTGCTCGCTGGAGATCTCAACTCGCTGTCCCGGAAGGACCCCTACCCCGTCGACCTGGCCGACCGGGTCCGCATGGCGGGCGTGGACAAGTACGGCCATCCTCCGCGCTTCGACGTCATCGATGACCTCGAGGCCTTTGGTTGGGTGGACACCCTGCGCCACCGGCCCGCCTCGCCCGACTGGGTGACCGCGCGGCGCCTCCGCAACGGCGTGGCCATCGACTACCGCACGGACTACATCTACGCGTCCCCCCGGATGGCCGAGCGGCTCGTCAGTGCCCGAGTCGTGGACGTGGGCGAGGCCACCGACCACAACGCGGTGGTGGCGACCTTCCGCACCCGCGAGCCGTAGGCCCGGCAGCCCCTCCCTCTCGGACAGGGCGTCCATCCAGGGGAGCACGAAGTCCCCTCCGGGCTGATGGCTTGCGAGGAACACCAGACATCCCAACCCTCTCCTGGTGGACAGAGGGCTGGCCATGAGCTCACGCACCCGAGCACCAGGCGTCATCCATCTCCTGCTGGGGGTGACCCTCGCCTGCGGCGGCTTGCCCACGGGCTCCCCTGGCCCTGAGCCCTCCGATGAAGAGCCCACGGCCGAGGACCGCGACGACTTCGGCACGCGCAACCTCTACCCCTCCGAGCCCCAGGGGCGGAAGTGGGCCGCCCGATGGAACGAGCACCCCCGCACACTGAAGGCATTGCAGGTGGACCCGTACGACCCCGAGTTCCAGATGCGAGGTTCGCAACACACCCTGGAGATCCTCGGGGACGGCACGGCCCGGAGCTCGGGCGAAATCATCCGCTTCTACATCGGCACACCGGACAAGACCTGGCTCAACACCGAGCTGACGATGTACGCGATGCGCGTGTCGGAGACGAGCTGGGACCCCGGTTCGTCCGGCTTCGAGTTCCAGACCCGCACCGGGGATGGTCACCTGGAGAAGTTCGAGAGCAACCCGGCGGGCCTCGACCGGCGCTGCGACGGACACGCCTATTCGTACGCGCTGCGATTCGACGGCCGGGCGGTCCTCGAGAAGGAGCTCAAGCACCCCGTGTACACGAACCAGGTGACGGCGCTGCCCTGGAAGGGCCAGCCCCTGCCGCGCGGGACGTGGGTGGGCATCAAGGTCATCACCTATGACCTGCCCGGTGGCCAGGTGAAGCAGGAGCTGTGGTTGGACCTCACCGACGGCGCGAATGGGGGCACCTGGGAGAAGGTCCACGAGCACATCGACGCGGGTGGATGGAGCATCCCGCCCGAGGTGGCCGCCACCTGCCGGATTGCGCCCGACCAGCGCATCACCACGCCCGAGCCGTTCATCATCCTGCGCAACCAGGACATCCGCGAGCAGTGGTACAAGAAGGTCACGATCCGGGAGATCCAGCCGCCCACCGGGTGAGCCCCAGTGCACGGTGCCGGGCAGAGCAGGCCGCGCTCCCTGCATGGAAGACGCCAGGAGTGCTACAAGCCCGCCCCCGCGCCATGTCTGGCGCCGCAGTTCCTGGAGGTGGAGATGGTGGTCCTCACGGATGATGGCTCCCGCGCCGAAGTCGTTCCCGAACGCGGCGCGCTCGTCAGCCGCTTCGTCGTCGAGGGCCCTGGAGCCCCTCCTTCACCACGCTCGTGGTGTGGACGCTCACGGGCCGCGATTTCGTCTGCGTGGAGCCCTGGACCGCCCCCGGTGGCGCCCTCCAGACGGGCCAGGGACTGAGGACCGTGGCGCCCGGCGCCACCTTCGCAGCCGAGTTCGAAATCAGCGTCGAGCCCATGGCCCGCTTCGTCCGGTAAAAGGGAGGGGCCATGTCCTTCCTCTCCCATCTCGAGTGCTCCCGCTGCCGGAAGACCCATGACGCGGACCGGGTGCAGAACCTGTGCGACTGCGGTGGACCGCTGCTCGTGCGCTATGACTTGAAGGCCGTCGCCCGGGCCGTGCGCCCCTCCGACCTCGCTGGCCGCGTCTCCTCGCTGTGGCGCTACCGCGAGGTGCTGCCCCTACGGGAGGACAAGAACATCGTCTCGCTCGGCGAGGGCATGACACCGCTCTTTCCGCTCCCGCGGCTGGGCGCCGAGCTGGGCCTGCCCGACCTGTGGCTGAAGGACGAGGGCCTCAACCCCACCGCCTCCTTCAAGGCGCGCGGTGCCGCCACGGGCGTGAGCCGGGCGAAGGAGCTGGGCATCACCGCGCTCGCCATGCCCACCAATGGCAACGCCGGCGGCGCCTGGGCCAGCTATGGGGCTCGTGCGGGCATGTCCGTCACCCTGGTGATGCCCACCGATGCGCCCGCCATGAGCGTGCTCGAGGCCACCGCAGTGGGTGCCCATGCGTACATGGTCCGAGGGCAGATCACCGATGCGGGCGCCATCGTCGGCCGCTCGGCCAAGGCGCATGGCTGGTTCGAGGCCGCCACGCTCAAGGAGCCGTACCGCATCGAGGGCAAGAAGACGATGGGGTACGAGATCGCCGAGCAGCTCGGCTGGAGCCTGCCCGACGTCATCCTGTACCCCACGGGTGGAGGCGTGGGCATCATCGGCATCTACAAGGCGCTGCTGGAGATGCGCGAGCTGGGCTGGCTGCCGGAGAACGTCCGCTTCCCCAAGCTCGTCGCCGTCCAGGCCGAGGGCTGCCAGCCCATCGTGAAGGCCTTCCGCGAGGGCAAGGACATCTCCGAGAAGTGGGAGAACGCGTCCACCGTGGCCCAGGGCATCCGCGTGCCCAAGGCGCTCGGGGACTTCCTGGTGCTGCAGGCCGTGCGGGAGACGGGCGGAACCTGTGTGGCCGTGCCCGATGCCGACACGATGTGGGGACTGGAGCGCATCAGCCGACAGGAGGGCGCCTTCATCTGCCCCGAGGGCGCCGCGCTCGTGGGCGCCGCTCGCATGCTGCTCCGGGATGGGTGGCTGGACGCCGGTCAGCGCGTGCTGCTGCTCAACACCGGCGCGGGCATCAAGTACCCGGATGTGATGACTCCGAAGCTCCCCGTGCTCGAGCTCAACGCGACTTTGTGAACATCAGCCGCCGTCCAACTCTCGCCTCAGGATTCGTCCATCCACCCCGATGGCATAGCTCGCACCATCGTCGAGCATGCCAACGGTCCTTCCGCAATTCTCCGGCTTGAACTCAATCCGGACAAAGATGATGTCGCCCTTCCGGAGGGCCCGATACCTGTAGGAGACCTGCTTCTCTCCGCAAGGGAGATCCGCCGGCTCCGCCTTCAGGAGATCATCCGCCGCGATGCGAATGGCCTGAAGCGTATAGCCATCCACGTCCACATCTGGCGTCATGGTGTGATCGAACACTGGAATCTGGACGCTCATGTCCTGGAACTCCGGCTGCGGCCTCTTGCTGACACAATTGCATCCGAACAAGTCACCCAGGACCTGGCAGGGCCGATGAGCACAACCCACGAAGGCCACGCTGCAAAGCAGGAGGAGCAACCTTGGATTCATTCGGGCCTACCAATGCTCGATTTCGAAATTCTCGGAGTCCAACCACCTGACCACTCCATACTGCTCACGCTTCAATCCGGCCTGTGCATCCACAGTCCACTTCAACAGTTCGCCCGTAAGTGGAGTATATTGGAAGAAGCCGTCACAAGAAGGATTCCCAGGCCCACCGCGAGAAAAGAACGCGATGATGCCAATCGGAATTTCGCGCTCCCCGGCCTTGAAAGAGAACCCATGGATCATCCCCTGATTGAAGATGAATCGAATGTCTCTGCGAGACAATTCATCTCCGACGGGGTGATTGTGCACAACAAACACGTACCCAAGACTGTCATCCGGATATCGGGAATCATGGACTTGCGAAGGCAGATCGCACGTCCGCATTCTGGAGTCGCCCTGGGACATATTCGTGGCAATCATACTCATCTCATATTGTCCCTCTGGGGTGGAGTAGATCCAAGCGCAGTACTCCGTGGATAGATTCCAATACAATTTGAAGTTCGGATTATTCGGTCGCTCCGTCACCGCATTGGGCAGAGACAGGATGAGCGGGCACGCGGCAAGTAGTGCGTCCGAATATGTCGGGAATGATCCAAACCCAGGCATTGGACCATCAATGAAGATTGGGGCTTCACCGGCTCGGAATCGGATCACTCCCCTTGGTGGCGGGGAATTGCACCCCAGCACCATCGCCATCAAAACAGTGCCCCAAAAACGCATTCACGCCCCGGGAAGAATCATTACCGAAAGCTCACCCCGGCTTGGGTGCCGGCGCCGGCTCGGGCTTCGTGAAGGGCACGTCCAGCACCGGGAGCTTCGTGGCTCCCGGCAGGTCGTAATGCCACCACTCCATCGGGTTCCTCTTGAAGCCCGCTCCCTCCATCGCCGCGCGCAGGATTTCCCGGTGCTTGCGCGAGGCCTCCGTGCCTCCTGCGTACCCGTGGTGCGCCGACTTCTCGAAGGAGTCGAACGCCGTCGGCATCTCCACCTCGCCGCCGTCCAGCATCACCAGCGTCAGGTCCACCGCCGCGCCCCGGTTGTGGTTGCCCCCCTTCTTCGGGTTCGCCACGTAGCCCGGGTGCGGGTAGATCTTCCACATCTCCCACTGCACCGCGATGGGCCGGTAGCAGTCGTACATCTTCAGCCGGTAGCCCTGCTCGCGCAGCGTGTCCGCCGCCTTCTTCAGCCGCTCGGCCGTCTCCGGCAGCATCAGGCAGCGCGCCCCGTCCGGGTACACCTTCCGCTTCAGGAAGTTGTCCGGGGTCGCGTACTTCATGTCCAACACCAGGTCCTTCACCACCTCGGTGGCGTCCACCACCGGCGCGCCTCCCGCCGCCAGCCACAGTCCCAACGCCACGCTTGCTGGTCCCGCCATCGCTCAGGCTCCCTTCACGTAGGTCGTGGGGTCCGCGACCCCCGCCTGCTCGAATCCCCGGCGCCGCAGCACGCAGCTGTCGCACCGTCCGCACGCCCTCCCCTCCGCGTCCGGGTCGTAGCACGAGTGTGTCATCGAATAGTCCACGCCCAGCCGCACGCCCTCGCGGATGATGTCCGCCTTGCTCATCCCCGACAGCGGCGCGTGCACCTTGAAGCGCGTGCCCTCCACTCCCGCCTTCGTCGCCAGCGTCGCCATCTGCTCGAAGGCCCGGATGAACTCGGGCCGGCAGTCCGGGTAGCCGCTGTAGTCCACCGCGTTCACGCCAATGTAGATGTCGCTCGCGCCCACCACCTCCGCCAGGCCCAGCGCCAGCGAGAGGAACAGCGCGTTGCGCGCCGGGACATAGGTGATGGGAATGCCGTGGGACATCTCATTCTCGGGCCGGTCCTTGGGCACGTCGATGTCCGCGGTCAGCGCCGAGCCGCCCACCTGCCGCAGGTCCACCGTCACCACCCGGAAGTCCTTCACGCCCATGGCCTGCGTCACCCGGCGCGCCCGCTCCAGTTCCACCGCGTGCCGCTGCCCGTAGGACACCGCCAGGCATACCGGCTCGAAGCCGTCCGCCTTCGCCATCGCCAGACAGGTCGTCGAGTCCAACCCGCCCGACAGCAGCACCACAGCCCTCTTAGTTGCCGACATTGAAGCGCCGCTTCCCTTCCACGCCGTACACCGCCGTGCACGACGTCACGCATTTGCAGTTCTCCTTCCCCGGAAGGAAGGTCACCTTCAAATCACCACAGGCCCGCTCGGCGTCGTAACCATTCACCGTGGGGCCCGGCACCGAGCCATCCGGCAGGCCCGCGCCGGGCAGGTTGGCGCACCTGCTGCCAATGGCCCGGTCCTGGCTGTCGCTCAGCACCACCACCGAGAGCGTCTCTTCAATCTCCGCGCCCTTGCAGCTCTCGCCACAGCTCGGAATCTGCGCCGCGGACCGTTGGGTCGAGGTGTAACGCTGCGCCTGAGCATCGAAGACGGCCTTGCGCGAGAAGCCTTCGGCGGTGGTGAACCACACCCCACCGTCCACGCTGTCGCGCGAGAAGGTCCCCGCGAAGTCGAAGCCGCCATCCACCAGCCGGCTGAAGTCACCGCTGTCCGGATTGCAGCTCGTCCCTCCATCCCACTTCGCCTGGGCGTGGAAGTCGAACATGCCAACAACGAGATCCCCTGGGTACACCGTCTCGGACGCACACGCGAAGACGATGGCGGCCACGGGGAGGGACACGAGGAGCAGGCGTCGGGAGGCTTGCATGGTGGGCGGAGGTTATACGGACTCCAGGGCGGCGATAGCCACCGCGCCAAACGCCGTGCTCGTCCGCAGTACCTTGCCCACGTCCAGGCGGCTCGGGTCGGAGCCGCGCACCTCGGGCGACAGGTGCGCCAGCACGCGCGACGCGGCGAGCGACGCGGGCACCGCGCGGAACGCCGCCACCGCCGCCTCGTCGAAGCCCGGCACCGGTCCAGGCCGGCTCAGCGCCTCGCCCGATTCGCCCAGGCAGAGCGCCAGTGCGCAGAGGTAGCCCAGCTCCACCGGGCCGAAGCAGGCCAGCGCTCCCGCCCCCAGCACCAGCTCGTCCGGAGCGGCGAGATACGCCTCCACGCCACCCACCGGGTTCAGGAAGACGCGCACCGATTCGGCACCCAGCGCCTTCAGTGTGGGCCGCAGGGCCGCGTGCAGGCGGGGCATCCGATCGTCCGTCACGGGGACATTGTTCGGCGGCAGCGGGTGACGGAAACCCTCGGGCAGCGTCACCGGGGAGATCGTCGCGTTCGACGCGCTCGCCGTGCTGGAGACGAGCGCCGCGCCAAACCCATCCACGCGCGCCACTTCCATGGGCACGTCGTCGCAGGCCGCCAGCGCCTCGGCGTACAGCGTCCACCCGTCCGCGTCCACCGGCTGCTGCCGCAGCAGCTCGGGCCAGAGGTGGATGGCCAGCGCCGACCCCTCGTAGGTGGGCGACAGCCGCTCCGCCACCAGCCGCTTCGTCTGCGGCGAGAGCTGGCCGGATTGGTAGAGCCGCTCGGCCAGACGCACCGCGAACACCACCAACTGCCCGTCCAGGTACTGGCGGAGGATGTCCTCCAACTGCGCGGGGTCTTCCGTGAGCCGCTCGCGCAATTGCAGCGCCTCGCCCGTGAAGCCCTGCGCCTCGGCGATGCGAGCGCGCCGCTCCAGCCGCTCCGGCGTCTCCGGCAACAGCTTGAGCTGCTCGGCGGCCTCCGGCAGCCGGCCCAGGGCCTCGTAGGCCTCCGCCAGCCGCTCGCGCCACAGCCCCATCGCCGCCGGGCCCGCGAGGATGGCCGCGAGCTGCTCCGCCACCACCACGAAGCGCGCGTGGTTGCGCGTCTCGTCGTAGATGGGCAGCAGGAACTCCAGCGCGCGCACCGTCCCGGGTGCGTCCTCGAGTGCCTTCTCGAAGGCCTCCTGCGCGCGCTCCTTGTCGCCCGCCCACATCAGCATGTCGCCATGCTCCACGTGGAGGCTGGCACGGCCCTTGGGGTCCGTCTCGAGCAGGATGAGCAGGCCCAGCGTGTCCGCCGCGTCCGCCGTGCGCCCCGCGTCCCGCAGCAACCGGAAGCGCTCGCGAAGCAGCTTGCCGCGCCGCTCCGGCCAACCATCCGCCGCATCCGCCAGGGCCTCGACGCGCTCGTCCAGGGGCAGCGCCCGGATATGGGTGAGCACCGTCTCGGCCAGGGCCTCGGGGAAGCCGCCAATCGACGACAGCAGGCTCCGCAGGCGCTCGGTGAAACCCGGCAGCGCCGCGAGCGACTCCAGCGCACGCAAGCGGACCTCGGCCGGTGCGCCCTCCACCCGCAGCACCTCATCCCGCAGGCTCGTGGCCAGCGCCTCGTCCCACTGCGCGAGGAGCTCCGCCAGCCGCAGCAGTCCGTCCCAGTCCCCTTCCGTGCGCAGACCGGTGGACAGGTCCGTGACGTGCGAGGCATCCGCGTCCGGCCGCGCCACGAGCGCCCAGAGTGCCTGGCGGACCCGGGCCGAATCCCCGGCGCGCTCGGCGAGCGCGAGGGCGCCCATGAGGTCCCCGGACTCGAGCGCGGGCCCGAAGCCCACCTCGACGGCGCGAGCAGGGGCTCCCAGCCGTTGGAAGCGCTCGGCCAGCTGCTCCGAACCCAGCGTACCCGGGGCCTCCGTGGCCAGACGCTCGAGCACCTCGAGGGCCTCAGCGCGCTCGCCCGCGGACTCCCAGAGGTCCGCCGCCTCCAGCAGCAGCGCGGGCCGCTGGGCCGAGTACGCGAGACGCGCCGCCTGCAACAGCGCCTGCGCCGCGCGCCCGGGCTCTCCCGCCTTGCGGTGCAGTTGGGCCACCCACCCCAGCGACCCGGCGTCGGGCTCGACGGAGACGGCGGCACGGGCCGCGCGCAGCGCATCCGGGAGACGGTTGGCGGACTCGAACTCGCGCGAGGCGGACAGCAGCAGCTCCCGGCGCTCCGCGTTGGGCAGGAGCTCCGCGCGGGCCAGGCGCACCTCGGCGAGGCGGCCCGGATTCTCCGAGAGCAGCGGCTCCAGGCCCTCCAGCGCCTCGGCGTAGCCAGCACCCGAGGTGCCCCGAGCGACCACCGCCTCCAGCACCTCACGGGCGAGGGGCTCACGGCCCGCGGCACTCGCGAGCGAGGCCAGTTCCAGCCGCAGCAGGGAGGCCTCGTCCGCGTCCTCCGTCGCCGGCACCAGCCGCTCGAGCGCCTCCAGCAGCGCGGACGGCTCACCCCGCTTGCGCAGGTCAGCCACCCGGGCCCGGAGCGCGGCGACATTGGTCGGGTCCGCCTCGGCCGCGCGCTCCCGGAGGGCCGCGGCACGCTGCGGGTCATCGAGCTGATCCGCGGCGACATCGGCGGCGGCCAACAGCAGCTCCGCGGCTCGAGCGCCTCCGGCGGCCTCGGCACCGGCCTCGTAGACGGCGAGCAGATCAGCGGGGCGGCCCAGGGCACGCAGGCCCGTCACCGCTCGGTCGATGATGTGGGCATCCGCGGGACGCAGGCGCGCCAGGTGCAGCAGCGCGTCGATGGCCTCCTTCGGGTCCTCGAAGAGGTCCGCGGCGCGGCGGTACAGCACCTCGGCGGTGGAGGCATCGGCCTTGCGCGCGAGCTTCAGGGAGGCGCGGTACAGGCCCTTGGAGTCGCCGGTGCGGCCGTACACCTCGGAGAGGAGCGACAGGGCTTCCTGGCCACGAGCCCCCTCGGGCTCCAGCGCCACCACGGCCTCGAAGGACTCCGCGGCATCGCGGTACGCACCCGAGGCCAGAGAGGCATGGCCGAGCCGCAGGTGCGTGCGCACGCGCACCGGGACGGGGAGCGACTCGCCCCCGGCGGCGAGCAGGCGCCGGTCATAGGGCTGGGCCGCATTCGGGCCTCCCCCCTCGGCGGCCAGCTCCGCACGCGTGGCGAGCGCGTCCACGTCATCGCCCGCCTTGGCCAGGTAGTCGTCGAAGGCCTGGGCGGCGAGCAGCGACTCCCCCGCCTCGAGCAGGAGGTTGGCGCGCTCACGCAGCAGCGGCAGTGCCTGCTCGGACGGCAACGAGGAGGCACGCAGAGAGAGCAGCTCCGACAGGCGGCGCACGTCCCCGGCGGCCCGGGCTCGCAGCAGGTGGAAGGCCTCGGCGCTGGAGGGAGCCAGCTCGAAGGCCTGGTCCTCGCACAGCAGCGCGCGCTCCAACGCACCGGCTTCGCGGAAGGCCTTCGCGGCGGCGAGGTAGCTCTCCGCGGCCTGCGCGGGCGGCTGCTTCTGGGCCCGGCGCAACATCAGCCCGGCGAGCGCCTGCAGCTCTCCCGTCTCGGTGAGGAAGGCGCGGTGGCGCGAGTAGAGCGGCTCCTGGAAGGGGTCCGCCTCCAGCAGGAGGGCGTCGAACTCGGCGGCAT
The DNA here is from genome assembly GCF_003044305.1 of Vitiosangium sp. GDMCC 1.1324. Taxonomy (GTDB): domain Bacteria; phylum Myxococcota; class Myxococcia; order Myxococcales; family Myxococcaceae; genus Archangium. The sequence continues at coordinate 973,027 of NZ_PZOX01000003.1, forward strand.
CCGCCTCGCGACCCATCTCGTGGAGCAGGTCCGCCGCCTGACGGGTGAGGTTCAGGTCATCCGGCAGCGCCGAGCGCGCGGCGAGCAGCGCGATGGCGGCGGCATCCGGACGTCCGGCGCGCTCCCGGTAGAGCGTGGCGGCGCGCAGCAGCAATTGCGCGCGTCGGTGGGCGTCCTCCTCGAGGGAGGCGGAGTCCTCGAACCAGGCGGCCAACTCGGCCACCCGGCCCTCGCGCTCGAGCAGCTCGCACAGCAGCGTCTCCGCCTCCTGGAGGGAGCGGTCGTGCTGGAGTGCCTCACGCAGGAAACCCTCGGCCTTGCCGGAGTCTCCCAGCACCTCGAGGTAGAGCCTCGCCAGCCGCAGCAGCGAGTGGGCCTTCCCGGACGTCGTCTTCCCGGGCTTCTCGGGGAGCAACGGCAGGGCGCGCTCCAACCAGCGGGCCTCGGCGGCGGTATCGTCCCGGCGCACGGCCAGCTCGATGCCCATGCGCGCCGTGTCGAGCTGCTCGGAGAGAGCGAAGGCCCGCTCCAGCGCGGCCTCGGCGGCGGGCAGGTCCAGCTTCGCGTCGCGCAGCATCTCCGCGCGGTGGCGCTCGTAGGCGGCGGCCTCGTCCTTCCGGTCCTCCTTCTCCAGGAGGAAGCGCAGCGCCTCCAGCGAGCGCAGGGACTCGTCCACCCGGCCCGACTCCTCGGCCAGGCGCGCGTGCTCAGCGCAGGCGGAGATGGCGCCGTCGAGGTCCCCGGCCTCCTGGCTGCGCATAGCCACTTCCTGGAGCTGGGCCATCAGCTCGGGGACGCGGCCGGTGTCGCGGTAGAGGTCGGCGAGGGCCTGGTGCAGCGGCAGGGGCTCCTCGGCCATCTCCGCCGCGCGTGACAGCAGGGAGGCGGCGAGCGAGGTATCCGCCAGGGCCTCGCGGGCGCGCTCGGACAACGTGACGAGCCGCGTCGCGGTGTCCTCGGAGGGAGGCAGGACCCGGGCGTGGGCGACAAGCACCTCGAAGGCAGCGCGGGGCTCGTCCTTCTCCAGCAGCGTGGAGAGCCGCAGCACGGCCACTTCGTTCAGCGGGCGCTCGGCGAGCAAACGCTTGTACGCGGACACCGCGCGCCGCGAGTCCCCGAGCTTCTCGGCGAGCGCCCCCAGACGCAGCCAGGCCTTCTCGGCGCGCTCCGGCTCGGTGGAGAAGTCCGCGGCGGCGGCGAGCTGCTCCTGAAGGGGCAGCGCCTCCTTCACATCCCCATGCAGGAAGAGGAGCTCGGCCAGCTCGGCGAGCTGCGCGTCACGCGCGGGGACGAGGGCATGGGCGCGGCGGGCCAGATCCAGGGCCCGGGCCATGTCTCCGGCGGTGCGGGCATGGGCGGCGCCCTCGCGCAACAGGGTGGCGGCCTCAGCCGGGGGAATGTTGCTGGCACCAACGTCGAGGAGCTTCGCGGCCTCGGCGGAGTCACCCCGGCCGGCCACGAGGGCCACGAGCTGTCGGCGAACGCCGACGTTCTCGGGAGCCAGGCGCACGGCCTGCCGCAGCGCGGCCTCGGCGGCGTCCGGCTGCTCCAGGCGATCCAGGTAGAGGGAGCCCAGCTCGGCGTAGAGGGTCGCGGCGTCGGAGGGAGGTGCGTGCGGGGCCTCGGAGGCGAGCAGGCCGGCGAGGCGAGCCCAGTCCTCCATCGCGCGCAGCACACGCTGCAACGCGGCGGTGGCTCCCGAGTGACGCGCGGCGAGGCTGAGCGCCGCCTCCAGGCTGTTCGCGGCCTCCGGAAGGTTCCCACCCTTCTCGAGCAGGTTCGCACGCGCGAGCAAGGCCTCCACCCGGCGGGGCACGGGCCCCTGGCGGGCGGCCTCGGCGAGCGCCTCCGCCTCAGCGTCCACCTGGCCGTCCCGCCGCGCGAGGGTGGCGAGGGCGAAGAAGGCATCACAGCGCTCGGCCGGGGACAGCGGCAGCGCGACGGCGGCGAGCAGGGCCTCGCGGGCCGGAGTGCGCGCGTCCTTCTCCACCAGGGCGGCGGCGAGCGCGAGGAGACGGGCGCGAGCGCGCTCGGCGAGGTCCGGCTCGGAGTCGACGACGTTGCGCCAGGCCTCCAGCTCCTCCACCTCGTCCCCGGCCTCGCGGGCGAGCGCGGCGAGCGCGAGCCACAGGGGCGCGGGCCTGCGGGAGAGCTTCGTGGCGGCGAGGAAGTCGTCGCGTGCGGACTGGGAGCGGCCGGCGTTGCGGTGGAGGGCGGCGCGGCGCGCGAGCAGCTCGGCGCGGGCATCGCCCTCGGCGGAAGTGATGAGGGTGCCCAGCAGGGAGAGGCGCTCGACCTCCTCCTGGGGAGTGCCCGTGCCCGGAGGGGGCAGCAGCTCCAGCAGGGACTGCGTGGCCCACGTGTCGTGGGGCTCCTCGGCGAGGAGGCTGCGCAGGGCGTCGGCGGCCTCGGCGGGGCGGCCCAGGGCGAGGGACAGCTCGGCCAGCTCGCGGCGGGCGGAGCGGCGCGCGTCCCCGGAGAGCCGGGGCCACAGCGTGGTGAGCAGGTCCGCCAGCGGCTCGCGGGCACCCGCCTTGCGGTGGAGGCCGGCGAGCTCCACCTGGGCCTCGAGATCCTCGGGGGCCAGGGCGCAGTACTGCGCGAGCAGGCGGCGGGCGGAGTCCGAGCGGCCAGCGCGCACCGCGGCGGAGGAGGCGCGACGGGTGAGCTCCAGCAACTCCTCCTCGCCGAGCGCATCCGGGTCCGCCGGAGGCAGGGCCAGCACGGCCTCGAAATCCTCCAGGGCGGCGCGGGGGTCCGCCTGCATCCGCAGCTCGCCGCGGCGCACGCGAGCGGGAGCGAAGGCGGAGTCGCGCTCGAGGGCGTCAGCGAGGAAGGACTCCTCGCGGCTGGTGCCGGTGGCGAGCACGGAGGCGCGGAAGAGGAGCTTCGCGCCGGCGCGGGCGTCCGTCACGAGCGCGGCCTTGCGCGCGAAGAGGCGGGCGGCCTCCACCTTCTCCCCGCGCTCCAGCTCCAGCTCGGCGAGCGAATCGAGGGCCTCGGCGGCCAGCGGGCCCGAGGGGCTCGCGTCGAGGGCGGCGGACAGGCGCAGGAGGGCGGGGCCCTTCTCCCCGCGCTCCAGGAGGACGCGGGCGCTCTGCAGGAAGAGGGGTGCGGCCTCCGGGGAGCGCTCGGCGGCGACGAGGGCCTGGGCGCGCGAGGCCCACAACTCGGCCAACTCGCGCGTCTCACCGGCCTCGGTGTAGAGGGCCTCGAGGCGGGAGGCGAGTGCGTCGTCCAGACGGCGCAGCGGGAAGGCCTGGGCGTAGGCGGCGATGGCGGCCTCGCGGTCTCCCACCAGCTCGCACGCGCGGCCCAAGCGGGAGCGGATGTCCGCGAGACGCTCGGGGGCGGTGGTGCGCGGCAGGGTAGACAGCAGCGTCTCCAACGCGCGCCGGGCATGCTCGGGGCGCTCGCAGCGCAGCGAGAGGTCGGCCAGCTCCAGCAGCACGGCCTGGTCCGGAGACAGCCGCGCGGCCTTCTCCAGGGCCACCAGCGCCTCGCCGAGCCGCCCCAGCCGGGCCTCCAGCACATTGGCCAGCTCGCGCAACGCGGTGGCCGCGAGCCGCTTGTCGCCCTGCGCCTCGGCCACGCGCGCCCGCTCCTCCAGGGCGTTGGCCAGGCCCGCCATGTCCGCGCGCTTGCGCTGGAGGGCGCACAGCTCGCCCAGGGTAGGCAGGTCATCCGGCTCGGCCTTCAGCACCTCCTGGAGGGCGGAGGCGGCGAGGTCCAGGTCGAAGGCCAGGTCTCGCGCGGCCACGGAGAGGCGGCGGTACTTCTGCGCGCGCTCCTTCGGCTCGGGGGTGAGGCGCGCGAGGGAGGAGAGACAGCGGGTGAGCAGCCCTCCGTCGCGGCGCGCCTCGGCGAGCGCCAGCAGGGACTCGAGCGCGGGCTTGTGGTCGGGGTCGGCCTCGAGCGCGGAGGTGAGGAGGCGCTCGGCCTTCTCGGGCTGCTGCAGACGTCCGCGGTACAGCTCACCGGCCTCGGCCCAGAGGGCGGCGCGGCGGCCGGGCTCCTCGTGGACGGCGGCGCCCTTCTCGAGTGCCTCGGCGAGTTCCTGGGTGCGGCCGGTGGCGCGGAAGTAGGGAATCAGCTCGTCGAGCGCGGTGGCGTCGCGCGGGTCCAACGCGAGCGCGGCCTCCAGGTGCTCGCGGGCGCGGGCGGGGTCGCCGAGCTTCGTGCGGTACAGGCGCGCCAGGGCGTGGTGGCTCTGGTGCGCGGCCTGGCGGATGGACTCGGAGCGCGGGGCGGGGCCGGCCAGCTCCAGCGCCTGCTGGTAACCGGCGAGTGCCTCCTGCAGCTTGCCCAGGGACTCGGCCACGCGGGCGGTAGCGAAGAGGGGCTCGGGCTCGCCGGGCAGCAGCGACACGGCCTCGCGGTAGCGCAGGAGCGCGTTGTCCGGCTGCCGGAGGCCCTCTTCCCACACCCGGCCGGCGAGGAGGTTGGCGCGGCCCACGCGGTCCAGCTCGTGGCGGGCCATGGCCACTTCGCGAAGCCTGTCCAGGGCCTTGAGGGCTCGCAGGTGCTCGCCGCCGCGATGGCACAACTCGCCCAGCAGCAGCAGTGCATCCGGCTGGTCCGGAGCGAGACGCAGCGCGGCCTCGCAGTGCAGACGGGCACCGGCGACATCATCCTCCGTCTGGGCGCACAGGCGTGCGAGGTGCACGTGGGCATCGGCGGCCTCGGCGGGGTCTCTGGCGAGTGCGGCGATGCGACGGTAGGCACGCACGGCTCCGGCGCGGTCGCGGCTCTGGTCCGAGGCCCGCGCGAGGGCCTTGAGAGAAGGCAGGTGGTCCGGCTTGAGGCCGAGCACCTCGTGCAGGGCCTTCACGGCCACCTGGGGCGCATGGTCGCGAGCGGCGCGGGCGGCGGCCTCGGCGGAGAAGAAGGCAGCGGCCTCCTCGGAGGCGCGGCGCGCCAGGGCGCACAGGGCGAGGTAGCGCTCGGCGGCGCGGGCATGCTCACCGCGGCGCTCGCGCACCACGGCCTCGCCCCAAAGGGCGGCGGGGCTCTTCTCGCGGCGGCGCAGCAGCGTGGCCGCGACGTCGAGGGCCAGGTCCTGCGCCTGGGGGTCCGCCACGAGGAGCGACAGCAGCCGCTCGGCGGCGAAGGGGTGGGCCTCCTGGGCATCCCCGGCCTGCAGGTACGCGTCGCGCGCCTCGGCGAGCTTGCCCTGGGCGATGAGGGCCTCGGCGTCGGCGAAGGCGCGGGCGCCCTCGAGGGCCAGCAGCAGCTCCTCGTCGGGAGGGGCGGGAGGAGGCAGTCCCCCCGAGGAGAAACGCAGACGCAGGCCCGCGCTGCTCACCTCGGCGGAGGACAGGCGCGCGGTGTCGAGCACGGGCATCTTGAAGCCCCGGCTCACGGCGGCCTTCTGGCAGAGGGCGGGCAGCACGCGGGTGGAGAAGCCGGTGGCGCCGCGCACCTCCACCTCGGGCAACAGGCCCAGCTCGCTCACGGTGGCGGCGATGAGGCCGGGCACCTGCACCGAGGGCGTGGAGGCGAAGCCGTACAGGCGCACGTCGTAGAGGTAGAGGGCGAGCCGCTCACCATCCGCGTCGAAGGCCACCTTGAAGGTGAGCGGAGTGCGCTCCGGGGCCTGGAGGAAGGCCTGGCCCTCCAGGTAGCCGGGGCGGAAGTGCAGCTTCAGCCCCTCGAGCCCGGCCACGCGTCCGGCGAGCTCCGCCACCTTGCGTACCACCAGGTCCGCGTCGACGTGCAGCTCCAGGAAGCCTAAGAGGAGCTTCTTGCGCTGGTAGCGCGAGGCGCCCGAGCTGACGTTGAAGGGGAAGGTGACGTCGGGAATCTGCAGCGCGAAGTCGGCGATGGACAGTCCGGGCGCCAGCTCGAGGGGCGGGAACCCCACGAAAGCGCGCCTGTCCAACAGGCGCAGCTCGGGGGCGGCGGCTTGCGCTTCGGACGCGGGCTTGGGGGAGTCGCTGTCGGTGGCCATCGCGGAGGCTGCTGAGGAGCGCTGGAAGTTACCACGTGACCTAAGCCCCCGAAATTTTTACTGTTCCCCCGCCCGGAGGGCAGGCAGCGCACCGGGAGCCTTCGATACTGCTCCAAGCCCCATCATGGGCCGGGCTGTAGGGATCAGTCATGTCGCGCGCGTTCGAGGAACTGGTGGCCGAGGCCGCCGCTGTCTCCGTGGACGGCTGGGACTTCTCCTGGCTGGACGGGAGGGCGAGTGAGCAGCGCCCCTCGTGGGGCTACCAGCGCATGATGAGCGAGCGGATGGCACGCGCCTCCGCCGCGCTGGACATCCAGACGGGTGGCGGGGAGGTGCTCGCCGGGGTCCCGAAGCTGCCGCCGCTGACGGTGGCCACGGAGTCCTGGCCGCCGAACATCGCGAAGGCGACCCGGTTGCTGCATCCGCGCGGGGTAGCGGTCGTCGCCGATGAGGACGAGCCTCCGCTGCCGTTCGCCGACAACGCCTTCGACCTCGTCGTCAGCCGCCACCCGGTGACCACCTGGTGGGGAGAGATCGCCCGGGTCTTGCGGCCCGGCGGCACGTACTTCTCGCAGCAGGTCGGCCCGGCCAGCGTCTTCGAGCTCGTCGAGTACTTCCTCGGACCGCAGCCTCCCGAGGTGCGGCGCAAGCGCCACCCCGACGACGCCCGCGCGGCCGCCGAGGCCGCCGGCCTGGAGGTCATCGACCTGCGCTCGGAGTCGCTGCGCACCGAGTTCTTCGATATCGGCGCGGTGATCTATTTCCTGCGGAAGGTGATCTGGATGGTCCCGGGGTTCACCGTCGACCGGTACCGCACCGAGCTCAAGGCCCTCCACGAGCGCATCCAGACCGGCGGCCCCTTCGTCGCGCACACGACGCGCTTTCTGCTCGAAGCGCGGATGCCGACCTGAGCAGGCGGCGCTCGCATCCCTTTTTTACGACTTGTGCGTTGAATACCCGCCCCGAGCCTGCGTCAATGCACGCGCTCCGCATCCCAGAGGGGGGAGGGGGGAGCAGCCTCGATTCAAGGAGTTACATCAATGAAGTGCATGTCCCGGGGCATTGCCCTGATGTCCCTGTGTCTGTCGCTGGCGGCCTGTGGCACCAGCAAGTTCTACACGCTGCCGGTGGATGCCTACCGCGCCACCGAGACGCAGACGATGATCGGTGCCTGTGCCACCGATTACGGGCTCGAGTCGAACAAGGGCGACAACGGCATCGTGACGGTCAAGTACGACGAAACGGCCTCGCTCTACTACCACTACAACGACAGCGACGCCTTCAACATGCAGGTCGTGGTGGATGAGAAGAGGGTCCCCGGCTCGGAGCTGGAGAAGAAGTTCGCCGCGGTGAAGCTCAAGGGTGACGACATCTACGCGTGCGCCCAGATGAAGCTCAACAACCCCCAGGCCGCCATCGCGCCCGTGGCGCCGGCGCAGTCCGGTGTGTCCATCCAGATGAACACCGGCATGGACACCGGCATGAACGTCAACATGAACACCAACATGAACACCGGGATGTCCATGTCGGTGACGACATCGACCTCCACCTCGGCCTCGACGAACGCGTCCGCGTCGGCGTCCGCGAGCGTGAGCACGCGCGGCGGGTACTGCGCCCAGGCGATCGATTGCTACGGCCAGCTGGCGAAGACCGTGTGCGAGGGTGCCAAGGATTGCAGCTTCAAGGTGAAGATCTCCGGCAACGATGAGGACAGCTGCCACGACGCCCTGCTCCGGGTTCCCCAGCTCCTCCAGCCGTTCACCATGATGCGGCCCGGCCTCTCCGCGCCGGCCGTCTGCCAGACCGAGTAGTGCGCTCGGGCCGCTGGCTCCAAGGTTCCGCCACGGGAGCCGGCGGCCCCTTCGCCACGAGGGTGGACAGCACTACTGGCCGCAGAACCAACCGTTCTGCACCCAGCCATGCTTGTTCGCCTGGCCGTAAGCGAATCCATAGGCCCACTGGCCACTCGGCGAGTAGCTCTGCACATCCATGGTCTGCCCGTAGTAGAGCGTCCCGATGACGATGCCCGCCGGAGCGTCACGAACGTAGAGGCTCTGGGCGCACACCGTCAGGCGGGTGCCCGCCGTGGCATTGTTCACCTTGAAGGCCTGGTAGGCCCCTGCCGCGCACAGGGCGGCGAGGGCCATGCGCACGAGGTTCTTGCGAGAGAGCTGGGAAGCAATAGCCGACATGGGAATCTCCTCGACGAAAAGCCTTGCGGCTAGAAGCAGCCCGCGATCGGGTTGTTCGGCCCGGCGCACCGCGTGAGGCAGCTGCGCAGCACGAAACCCCAATCATCGGGGCCGTAGTCGAGGATCAGCGCCCAGGACGGATAGCCCGCGTCCTGCCGGATGCCCACCTTGTCACCGTAGTAGAGCGTGCGGATCGGGCTCGCCGGTCCCGTCGTCGTCGAATAATTGCCATACATTGTCGCGCTCTGACACGTCACGATGGCATGGTCTGTATAGACAGCCTGCTCGACCACGTCGGTGTCAGGCTTGAGAGCCTCCGCCTCGTTCTGACCGGCGCCACAGGCAGGCAGCACACACAACAACCCAGCCGCCCCCAGCAGAAGGGCGTTCTTCTTCATGCTCATGGTGGAAGGACTCCTGAGGGTTGAACCGCGAGGAGGTTGCCCACCCTACGATTCCCGCTTTCTCCCGTCAATGCCGGTTTTGCATATTTTAATAAAAATACTGGGATTGAATTGAGATTGGAAAATGCGCGAATTGCCTCAGTCCGCCCGATCCCCCACACCCCCCCACACTCCATGACGAACCCCGACCCGGGAGGTTCACTCCGAGTCCTCCCGGAGGACCGTCCCGGGAGGTGGACTCGCGGGTTTCGCTGTTCCCCCGGCCGCAGGGCGGGCAGAGTGACGACCTCCGTTTCAGCAAGGCCCCTGCCAGCAACCCCCGTTTCCGGCGAAGATGCTGCGCCCGTGATCGAAACCGGTACCCTCGTCCTCGATGACCGCTTCCGCGTGCTCCAGCTCCTCGGCGCTGGGGGCATGGGCGAGGTCTACCTCGGTGAGCAGGTGTCCCTGGGACGCAGGGTGGCCATCAAGGTCCTCCACGCGGACCTGATGGTGCACCCCAGCATGATCGAGCGCTTCAAGCGCGAGGCACGCCTGCTGTCCGCGGTGGAGCACGCCGCCGTGGTGCGCGTCATCGACTATGGCGAGACGGGTGTCGGCGCATGTCTGGTGATGGAGTACGTGGAGGGGGAGAACCTCTATGACGTGCTCCAGGCGGGGGCCATGGCGCCCTCGCGGGCCCTGCCGCTGCTGTACCAGCTCGCCGAGGGCCTCGCGGCCATCCACGACAAGGGCATCATCCACCGGGACCTGAAGCCGGAGAACGTGCTGCTCACCAAGGGGCTGCGCGGAGAGCAGGCCCGGCTGCTGGACTTCGGAATCGCCCGGCTGGTGGAGCCGGACACCGCGAGCAACCTCAGTCAGGTGGGGCTGGTGGTGGGCACGCCGGAGTACCTCTCGCCGGAGCAAGCGGTGGGGGCGCCGGTGGACACGCGCAGCGACCTGTACTCCTTCGGGGTGCTCGCCTACCGCGTGCTCTCGGGACAGCTCCCCTTCCCCGGGCCGGGGCCCACCCAGTACGTGGCGCAGCACGCCGCCGCGGCCCCCGTGCCCCTCCTCAAGGCCGCGCCCACGCTCGCCGGCCAGCCCACGCTCGTCTCGCTGGTGATGCAGCTCCTTCAGAAGGACCCCGCCCACCGCCTGCCCCATGCGAACGCGCTGGTGGATGCGCTCGGCGCGGTAGCGGCCTCGGGAGCCCTGGCCCAGGCGGCGGCGAACGGAGCCCGGGCAATGGCTTCGGGCGACACCTCCGCCCCCCCGAGCATCTCCGCCTTCCTCCTCCCGGAGCTGTCCGCCGCGCCCGGGAGTGGAACGGTCGCCTTCGCTGCACCCGAGGCGTCGCCGGGGCCTTCCAAGTCCCCGCCCTCGGGCACGGTCGCCTTCGGTCCTCCCGTGCCCGACCAGCCCGGGCCCGCGGCACCTACGCACTCGCGCGCCCCCACCCGGGCCACCGTGAACGTGGTGATACCCGCGATTGCCGCCTCGCCCTCGCGCGCGCCCACCCGTCCCGCCACCCCGTTGGCCGTGCAGCAGACGGCGCGTGGCACCACGGGCGCGCTCGTCCCGAAGCCCTCGGGCACCCTGGTCCCGGTGGGAAGTGGGACGCTGTCGGGCAGCAAGCCGCAGAACCTCACGGTGATGATCACCGGCCTGCAGGGCTACACCGAGCGCACCTCGCGGCAGACGCTCGAGCAGAACGCGCGGATGCTGGAGACGCATGACGGGCTGCTGCTGCCGCTGGTGCGCGACTACGGCGGCCGGATGGTGCAGAGGCGCGGGGACTCGCTGCTCGTCGTCTTCTCCTCGCCCACCCACGCGGTGCTGTGCGGCATGGCCATGCAGGACCGGCTGTGGCGGCACAACCAGAAGAGCGCCCCGGACGAGCAGCTCCCCGTGCGCATCTGCCTGCATACCGGCGAGGTGCTCGTCGCACGCGACTCGGTGCTCGGCGAGCCGGTGGAGGTGGTGAAGGCGGTGGAGCAGGTGGCCGAGGCCGGTGAGGTCGTCTTCACCGAGTCGGTGAACCTGGCGCGCAGCCGCGTGGAGGGAGACGCCGAGCCGTGCGGCAGCGTGCCCATGCCGGGCAGTGGCGAGCCGCTGCGCATCCACCGCTGCCGCCGGGCCGCGGACGGCCTGCCCTTCGGGGGACAGGACGAGGTGTCCATGCGCGCTCCGCACGAGGGGCAGCTCGGCCCGGTGATGCGGCCGCTGCGGGCGGCCTGGGATGAAGTCACGCGGGTGGCGCGAAGGGCGGGCGAGTGGGTGGTGGAGCTCGTGCGCGCGTACCCGGGCCGCACGGCGGGCGTGAGCCTGGGACTGGTGGCGGTGGTGGGGTTGACCTCGTACGAGGTGGCACGCCGCAATGACCCCGTGTACCAGGCGCGCGAGCTGCTGGAGACAGGCAAGCCCGCGGATGCGCTGAAGCGCCTGTCGGAGGTGCCGGCGGGGGCGAAGAAGGACGCGCCGGTGCGCCAGGTGCGAGCGCGGGCGCTGCACGGGCTCGACCGGCACGAGGAGGAGCACTCGGTGCTGGCGGGGCTGGACGCGGAGGCGCGCGAGTCCGTCGAGCCCCCGGTACTGGACGGGTTGGCCGAGGACTTCGGCGAGGATGAGGCGAACAAGGGGCTGCGCAAGCTGCTGTCCACGCTCCCGAAGGAGCTGGTGAAGAAGCGCTTCGAGCACCTGGCGGACGAGGAGCCCTCACCCCGGCAGTGGGGCGCGCTGCGCTACCTGGAGGCGGTGCAGTCCACCGACGGGCTCGACCTGGTGAAGCTGTACACGCAGGCGCTCGAGTCGAAGAACTGTGGCATCCGGGCCCGCTCGGCGCGGCGGCTCGCGGGGCTGGGAGATCCCCGGGCGGTGCCCGCGCTGGAGCAGTTGAGCAAGACGCCCAAGGACAAGGCGGTGCTCGGCTCGAAGAACTGCGGCCAGGACGAGGCGGCGGACGCGCTCGAGACGCTGACGAAGAAGTGAGCGCCCCCGCCCCTCGCTGACTCACCCCACGTCAGTCATCCCACTTCCCAAGGTGCCTACAGCAGACCGGGAGAGGCGAAGCCGACGAAGAGCTCTCCGGTGAGCCAGGCGCGCTGACCCCGGGAAGCGGCCCGGAGGATGTCGTTGATGACGGGCCCGTCCTGGCCGATGCGGTGGGTGCGCGGGAAGTAGAGATTCAGGTGCGAGCGGGCAATGCCCTTGCTGCCCCGGTGGATGAAGGTGACGGTGCCATCCCGCTCAACGCTCTCGACGACGGCGATGTGGGTCATCCCATCGTTGCGCTTGCCATCGCGGTTGCGGTCATACGTCTCGCGGAAGAAGACGAGGTCTCCGGGGCGGGGGCGGTGGTTGTGGACTGCGCCCCGGTCCTGCGCGCGGCGGTAGATGGCGGTGACGGCGTTCTCTCCATTGAGGAAGCCATGGTTGACCAGGTCGATGCCGGCCTTCTGGTAGGCGAGCCGCACGAGGCCGGAGCAGTCATCCGGGACGCCGCGAGCCACACGGCCCAGGTGCTTCACCCCCACGAGCTGCACCGCGCGCTCGACGATGAGGGCCGCGGCGCCCGAGGGCGTGCCCACGAACCCCAGGTACGAGGCCCGAAGGCTGACGGCCCCTCCGGAGATGGCGCGCGCGGCCTCCACCGTGGCGCTCATCGCCTGCGCCACGCCCTCGAGGGATGCGGCCCTGGGCTCCACCGTTTCCACTCGAGGCGCCTCGGACACCGCGGGAGGGGACTGCACAGGAGCGGCTGGACGGAGCGCGGGCGAGGTGCCGGCACATGCGACGAGGAGACACACCGGAACGAGGAGCAGACAGCGCATGCGGACATCCCTGTGAGACGAAAGGGGGCGACATTATCCACACCCGCCCCCGCCTGCATCCTCTCCTTACAAGCGGATGCACGGCCCCACCGCCCGGCCGTCAGGTGTGCGGGCCCACCAAGGGCAACCGGAAGGTGAAGGCACTGCCCATCCCCACCTGGCTCTCCACCTGGAGCTCTCCACCGCACTCCTGGAGGATGGTCCGCACCACGGGCAGTCCCAGGCCGGTGCCTCGGCCCGGGGGCTTGGTGGTGAACCACGGCTCGAAGATGCAGGAGAGCTTGTCCTCGGGAATGCCGATTCCGGTGTCCTCCACGCGGCAGCAGGCGAAGCCCGCCGCCTCGTCCTCGAAGAGGTGCACCCGCACCTCCGCGAGCCTGTCGCGCACCGGCTCCACCGCATCGGCGGCGTTGCTCATCAGGTTGAGCAGCACCTGCTCCAACCGCGTCCGGCTCGCCTCCACCCAGACGGGTTTCGGAGGCGTCGAGGAGAGCACCTTCACGTGCTTGGTGATGCCCGCCGTGCGCAACATGGCCAGCGAGCCCGACACCAGCTCGCGCAAGTCCATCCGCTCCACCTTCGACTGCCCGGGGCGGCCCAGGTCCATCAGGTGCCGCCCGTGCATGGCCACGTGCTCACAGGCCCAGCCCAGCTCCTCGAGCTCCTCCTGCTCCGGTGGAACCCCCCGCTGGGCGCAATCGGTGAAGTAGGTCCTCAGGCTGTTGAGCACGGTGGAGATGTTGCGCAGCTCATGCCCCACGCCCGCCGCCAGCGTGCCCAGCGTCGCCAGCCGCTCCACCTGCAACAACTGCCGCCGCATGCGCTCCACTTCGGCCTCCAGCATCTCCCGGTAGCGCGTGCGCTCGGTGATATCCAGCGCGATGCCGATGACGCCCGTGACCGTGCCGGACTCGTCCAACACCGGCGTGTAGCGCGTCTCGTAGTTCAAGCCGGAGAATGAGCTGTAGCCGGTGAAGGACTCGCCCGTCAGCGCCCTGCGCAGATGCCCGAGGGTCTCCGTGTGCTCGGCGTAGAGCTGGTAGACGGAGTGACCCACCAGCTGCCCCGGCCGGAGGCCCAGCACCTCCAACCCGCCCCCATCCGAGAAGGTGAAGATCCCCTGCGCATCCACCGCCCAGATGCACATCTGCGCGCTGCTGCGCACCGCCGTGCGCAACCGCAGCTCGCTGACGGTCAGGGCGCGCTGCATGGCGTCGCGCTCGGCCACCTGCGCCTTCAACATGCGGTTGGCCGCATCCCCCGCGGCGAGCGCCACCTGGAGCTGCTCCTGCGCCTCGCGCCGCGCCGTCACGTCGACGAGGATGCCGAGCACTCCGAAGAGGGCGCCCTGCTCGTCCCGCAGCGGCACCTTGCACGTCTGTGTCCACCGCTGCCGGCCGTCACTGCCCCGCACGGGCTCTTCACAATCGGGAAATGGCTCCCCCGACTCCAGCACCTGCCGGTCGCACGCCCGGTAGAAGTCCGAGTCCTCCTTGCGCCAGGGCAGCTCGTAGTCGGTGAGCCCCACCACCTCATCGGGGTGGGCCCGGCCAGCGATCTTCGCGAACGCGGTGTTGCACCCGAGGAAGCGCAGATCCCTCCCCTTCCAGAAGATGGGATATGGCAACGCATCGAGGAGGCGCCGAAGCAGCTCGGCCTCCTGCCGCACCGGCGCCTGCACGACGGCCTCGCGTGCTCGCATGGATTCTCCTCCCCCGTCCGCGGCCCAGGGTTTCATCGAACATAACGGCCTGTCGTATGACGTCAGGAAAGACCAGCCTGAGGTGTTCGCCTCCTGACGTCATAAACCCGCGAAGTCCACGGCCATTGACCGATTGTGGTCGTTGCTAGCAGCCGGTCTCCACGGCGCCGATGTCCGGAGCGGCTCCGCAGAACTTGAGGCCCAGGTTCTCACCCCGATCGACGGCGGCCGAGGCGGGCGCCAGGGTGTCCACGTTGCTGAGCACGGTGCCGGCCTCGAGCGAATTGCCGTCCTGGCCCTTCTCCTTCCACTGAGGCAGGTTCCACGACGAGCTGCCGCTCTTGAAGGAGCCTCCCGTCCGGTAGAGGTTGGTGTTCATCTTCAACCCTGGCGCCTGGCTGCCCAGCTTGAGGACGTAGGCGGCGTCGATGATGTTGTTCTTCAGCACCAGGTTCTCGGTGGGCCCCCCATCACCACTGCCCACGCTGAGGGCCGGCCCCGCCAGCCGGGTGAAGGTGTTGTTGTACACCTGCGTCCCCGTCGAGTTGGCCATGAGCAGACCCCCACCCGTCATGCCACCATCGGTGATCATGTCGTGGATGAGGTTGCGCCGGATGACGACGCCCGAGGGCACCGGGCCGTAATGGTTTCCCCCCACGCCAATGGCCACTCCCGAATCGTAGAAATCGTTGTCCTCGATGAGGATGTTCTTGGCGGACATGTGCACCACCATGGCGCCATTGCCGCCCCGGCCCGGGTAGAACCGGGCATGGTGCATCTTGTTGCGGCGGACGGTGACGTTGTAGCAGGTCTTGATGTCCAACGACTGCTCGATGTTGTTGTAGAGGTCGTTGCCCTCGATGAGCACCCCATCCGCCGGAGCACTGGGCACCGAACCATCTTCGCTGTAGCACTGGATGGCGTCACCCGAGTTGTCATGGATGTTGTTGTTGCGGATGGTGATGTTGCGCGCCGTGGGCTGGACGAGGACGCCGTGCGCGTCATCCCCGGGGATGGCGATGTGGTGGATGTGATTGTTCTCGAGCGTCGCCCCGGTGGCCGAATAGTGGAAGCTCACACCGGCGCCGTACGTCGCGTTGTGGATCTCCGAGTCGGCGAGCAGAGTACCCTGCACGTTGCCGGTGAAGGCCACGCCGAAGGCCGGCTTGTTCTCGAGGTCGATGTTGAAGCCGCGGATGATCCAGTTGGACCGCTCCACCACCATCTGCGCCCCCGTCTGGGAGCCCGGGCTGATGCGCGGCATGCCCTCGCCCAGCAGGGTGATGGGCTCGGCCGCCGTGCCATTGCGAACGGCGCCGGTGATGAGCACGCGCTCACGGTAGATGCCGGCTCGCACCCGGATGAGTTCGCCCGGGCCGGCCAGGGAGATGGCTTGCGAGATGGTCTTCAGCGGCGCCGTGTCCGACCCGGAGGCCGCGTCATTGCCCGAGGGGCTCACCACCCACACCCGCTTGTAGGTGGGCGTGGTGACAGGCGACTCCGCGGTCGTCGAGCCGCCCGGCGGCTGAGAAGGCGAGGAAGCTCCCGGGGTCCCCTCTGCGGTCTGGGTGCCAGAGCCCGGCTCCCCGGCGGGGGACTGCGTCTCGCCATCCTGGGGAGGGGACGCGCCCGGGCTCTCATCCGAGCCGGGCGTCACCGCGGGCGTCTGGATGCCAGGCTCCTGGGGCTTCTTCCCACCAGGGGAACCGCAGGCAGATACCGCACAGGCCAACATCAGGGATGAAATGAATTTCGACCACTTGTTGGAAGTTTTCACTGTGGACACCCTCTCGATTTGGGGTGTTCTCGACAGTGAGACTCCTATTCCTATTCCTGCCTTATTCCTGGCGGCACGCCTGTCAGCTCCCTGAGCAGGCATTGAGGGAAGACTCCCACCCTACCCTCCCATCAAGGCTCCGGACACCTGCTCTCTCGTCTGCTTCAAAGGGATTGAGGTCCGGCCTGAGCCTGGACTCGTGACTCCGGCGCTTCCACCACCGGAAGCGCCTCGGTGGCGCGCACCGCGGGCGGCGCGACATACCCGGCCGCTTCCTCGCACCAGTGCACATGACGTTTCACGGTGCGGGACAGGTCGAAGAGCTCGCACGCGGTCTGCCGGGCTGCATGGCCGAGCTGGTAGCGCAAGACCGGGTCGCTCAGCAGGAGCTCGAGCGCCCGGGCGAGCCCAACCTCGTCCCCTGGCGGCACCAGCAGGCCATTGCGGCCATGATCGATGAGCTCGGGGACGCCACCCACCTGCGAGGCCACCACGGCGCAGCCGCAGGCCATGGCCTCGGCGATGGTCAGGCCAAACGCCTCCATCAGGGTGGGCTGGATGCAGATGTCCGACGTGCCCAGCAACTCGTGCACGTCGCTGCGCAACCCCAGGAACTCCGTCTGGTGCTGGATGCCGAGCTCCATCGCGAGCGCGCGCAGGGACCGTTGCGCCGGGCCATCCCCCACCACGCGCAGACGCACCTTCGGGGTACACAGCCGCCCGAGCGCACGCAGCAGGTGGTGCACCCCCTTGTTCTCCACCAGGTTGGCGACGGTGATGAGCTCCACCGGTCCGCCTGGCTGACGCTCCCGGGGATGGAAGCGCTGGATGTCCACGCCATTGGTGATGGTGCGGGAGCGGTACGGGTAGAGCCCGAAACGCCGGCCCTCCTTGATGCGCACGAACTCGGAGACTCCCGCCAGGCTGTGCACCCGGAACATCGTGGAGCGGTTCAACGTCCAGCGCAGACTCCGCCGGACCACGCCGTCATCCGGGTCGACGTAGTCCGAATGGGCGGTGTACAGCACCCGGGCCGGCCAAGCCGCGTAGGCCCCCAGCGCGGCGAGGCTGCGGGGAGAGATGAAATTGAGGTGGATGATGTCATACGCGCCCAGGCGCCGCGCCATCGGCACCAGCCCGCTCTCCTCGAGCTTCATCAGCTCGTCCAGGCGCGCGCCGCTCGCCTTCAGCTCCGTGACGAAGGACGGAAGCATGGGATCGCTCAACCAGGCATCCACCCGATGGCCACGCTCCGCGGCCTCCCGGCAGAACGCCAGAACCCAGTCCTCCAGCGAGCCACGCTTTCGCGGAGCCAGTTTCATCAGCAGTGCGATGCGAAGCCCCATCATCCTTCCCCTCTGCACCGAAAGCGGACTCCTGTCCGCGAGCGGCGAGCAACCCTCTCCCCATCCCCTTGTGATGAGGTCAGGTCTCGTGCTTGGCAAGGCCGCCGCTCATCGCGGCGCGCGGACGATGTCTTTCAGTGACGGAAGACGTGCACTAGCAACCAGATTCCACCGCTCCGATGTCCGGTCCCGCACCACAAGCTGGCCCCGAGTCCAGGGGTTCACCCTTGTCCACGGCGGCCGGCCCGGGCGACAGGGTCTTTGGATCCAGCGGAGCCTCCGCCTCGGAGGGGGAAGTTCCAGGGGCGTGGGGAGGGGCCGCCAACCCGCCTGCATCGAGGCATGGGAAGACATCGGGCTGGAGGAGGAATCGCCTTTCGGACGGGAGCGTCCGCGACCCATGGTGCTCGCCGGCCCCCGTGCGCAACGTGGGTCGGCCGTTCGAATGAGCAGGCTCCGCACAGGGGGAAGGGTCCAGGGGAATGGGAATGGGAAGCAAGGAGGAGCAGTGCCAGGATCGCTGGGCCTTCGGCTTCCTGCTCGCGTTCCTGGCCGCCATGTACATCAGCCCGGGTGAGTGGATTCCAGGGCTCGAGCGGTGGCGCCCGGCGCTGCTGACGTCGGCGCTCGCCACCGGGTTGATGCTCCTGGGACGCATGGGGCGCCGGGAACGGGTGTTTGTGGATGGCCCGCGCGGGGGTCTGCTCATCTGCTTCTGTGTCCTGGTCTTCGCGTCCATGAGCTGGTCGCTGTATCCGGACGCCACGCGCTTCGCGGCGGTGGAGCTCCTCAAGTGGGTGTTCGTCTACCTGACGCTGGTGAACCTGGTGACGACCGAGCGGCGCCTACTCCTGGCGTGCCTCGCCCTCATCGTGGGCTCCCTCGTCACCTCGCGCGGTGTCATCGCCTGGCACTTCGCGGGAGTGGACATGGTGGAGGGCTACCGCGCCCGCTGGGTGGGCGTGTACGCGGACCCCAACCGCATGGCGATGAGCGTGGGCATCATCGTGCCCCTGGCGGTGGCCTTCGTCGTGCGGCGCCAGAGCCCGTGGATGCTGCGCGTGGCCTGTGGCGTGGCCGCGGCCATGGCCATCGCCGCCATGGTGTTCAGCTACTCGCGCGGCGGCTTCCTGGGGCTGGTGGCAGCCGCGGGCACATGGGTGCTGCTGGAGCGCCGTCTGGGCCGCACGATTGTCGTCGCAGCCGTGGCCGCGGCCATGCTGATGCTCTCACCGGAGAGCTTCTGGGCGCGCACCCGCTCGGTGTCGAGCTACGAGGAGGATGCCTCGGCGATGAGCCGAGTGCAGGCGTGGACCGTGGCCTCCCGGGTGAGCCTGGAGCATCCGCTGCTGGGCGTGGGGGCGGGCACCTTCCCCTATGCGTGGCGGCTCTATGGGCCGGTGGAGTCCCAGCGGGCGTACGCCGCGCACAACATCTTCCTTCAGGTCATCTCGGACCTGGGCTTCGTGGGACTGGGACTCTTCCTGGCCTTCATAGGGTCGGCGCTCGGGCCGCTGTGGACGCTCGCGAAGGACAGGGAGCGAGGCTGGCTGTCCCGGGCCATCGCCGCGGCGGTGGTGGGCCACCTGGTGTCCTGCCTCTTCGCGGGCTTCCTCGTGGCCGTGCACTTCTATGTGCTGTTCGGCCTCGCGGCCTGCGCGGAGCGGCTGGCCCGTGCACGGCAACCGGCGCCCGCGGAGGGCTCATCCAACCTGGCCCCGGCGGCTCCCGTGCTTGGAGAGGACCCGTCGTCCTCATGGGAGGCGGAGGCGGATACCGCCTCCGAGCGCATCTCCAGCCAGCAGCGGTGAGTGCCCTACTGTGGCTCGCCGAGGAAGTAGATCGAGTTCTGTCCGTTAGCTCCAGCCGCTCGTTTTCGATTTCCTTGTCCTTGAAGACAACCTTGGTGAAAAGCATCCGCCGCCCTTTCAGAAGGTGAGCATCCGGAAGAACTCCCCGGCCATCCGCCTGCCGTGCCACGCCAGATTCGACGCCGTTCCGGAGAGAATCTCGCCTGCGTCAGTAGACGATGCAGTCGAACTTCTCGATGACGGCCTTGAGCGCTTCCGGGGTGGTGTCGAGTTCCTTGGCACTAGAGGGAGCGTGTTCGGTCAAGGCCACGGTGGAGCGTGGGTGCTTGTGCAGCTTCTCGATGACGACACGACCAAAAAGGTCCGGCCATTCAACGCTGTTGAGCTCACGGCTCCTGCCGATGGGATCCAGGATGGTGAAACAGGGCCACTTGGGAAACTGGAGGGTGCGGGTGTCACAGCCGTGGAAACGGCAGCCGTTCAGGCGGGCCTCGGTGAAATCGCAGTCCTCAATGGCCCCGTGCTCCCAGCCAGTGCCGTAGTCGGGCCAGTGCCCGAAGTCGCACCCCGTCAGCCGCCCCTTGAACCGGCACCCCTTGAGGGAGGCCTTCACCCATTGCTGGTGGTTTTTCAGCTCCTGCTTCACCTCAATGGTGCAGTCAATGAACCGTGCCCCAACGATGATCAGGTTCCTGGCGGAGACCTTCAGAATGACGGTGCAGTTTCTAAGCAACAGGTTGGGGCCAAGGAAATAGAGCGAGTTCTTGTCCGTCAACTCCAGCCGCTCGTTTCAATCTCCTTGTCCTCAACGATGACGTTCTCCAGCCACCCCATGGCCGCCCCTTTCAGAAGGTGAGCATCCGGAAGAACTCGCCCGCCATGCGCCGGCCATGCCGCGCCAGATTCGACTCCGTTCCGGAAAGAATCTCGCCGACGTCAGTAGACGATGCAGTCGAACTTCTCGATGACGGCTCGGAGTTCCTCGGGGGTGGTCTCGAAGCGCTCGGCAGCGGAGGGAGCGTAATAGGTCAAGGCCTTAGTGGACGCCGGGTGGGTATGCAGGTTGTCCACGACGATATCCCCAAAGCTCCCTGGCCATTTGACACTGCGTAGTTCAGGGGCTCGACCAATGGGATCCAGGAAGGTAAAGCAGGGCCACTTGGGGAAGCGCAGGGTGTTGACGTCGCAGCCGTGAAACCGACACCCTGCCAGCCGGGCCTCAATGAAGTCGCAGTCCTCGATGGAGCCATGCTGATACCAAGGCTCACTCCCGTATTCGGGCCAGTGCCCGAAATCACACCCCGACAGGAGCCCCTTGAACCGGCAGCCCTTGAGGGAGGCACTTATCCAGCTCTGATGGTTCTTGAGCTCCTGCTTCACCTCGAAGGTGCAGTCGATGAAGTGGGCTCCGAGAATGTGCAGGCGCCTGGCGGGCACCTTCAGGACGACGGTGCAGTTGCGCAGCGTCAGGTTGGGGCCAAGGAAGTAGAGCGAGTCCTTGCCCGTCACCTCAAGCTGCTCGTTTGCCATCTCTTTGTTTTCGATGAGAACGTTCGTGAGCCACCCCATCGCCGCCCCTTTCAGAAGGTGATCATCCGGAAGAACTCGCCCGCCATGCGGCGACCGTGCCGCGCCATGTTCGACGCTGTCCCGGAGAGAATTTCGTACTTATAGCCGCCCGGCGCGAGGTCAACCACATCGAGCCCCTGGTGGTTGAACTGAAGGAGCCCTCGGAACTGCGCTTCCACCTTGGCATGCACGAAGCGACCCCGGGCCTCTCGCTCCAGTAGCCGTGCCAGCCAGTACTCGCCCTTCTTCATGGCCTGCTCTATGGCGTCTTTTTCGTTCGGCGAGAGCCTGTGGGGTCCCCACTCGTTCGCGACCTTGGTAACAGCATCTTGGAGCATGTCCCCCACCTTGTCCTCAGCAGGAATATCCGCAGCCGACTTGCCGCGTGGCACGTGCCAGCGCTGGCCATCGCTGAGTTCGACCTGCCGGTTGCCGCCCCGGTGACGGATGACGGTTTCTGCGGAGCGGCCCCCTGGGGCCGTTTCCCCCCCACCCACCCGCCCCTTCTTGAGCATCACCACGGCCATGGGGCCCTGCGGTGAGGTGGCCACCGTCTCCGCCGTCGCCACCGCCCTGGCCAGAGCCCCCTCCGTCGCGAGCGCCGCCTCCGTGGCCTCCAGGTGCCCCATGACGGCCGCGCCACCCTGCGCCTCGAATTGCGCTCCCGCGAGGTTGAATCGCGGAAGCGACTTCACCCGCGCTGCCACCTGCCCCAGCGTGTGCCCGGCGAGCGTGGACACCGCCAGAATCATGGCCCTTGCCGCGTCCTCGCCCAGCACCTTGCTGAACTCCTCGCCCGCCGCGCGCAACTCCTCGAAGGTGGTGGCGTGGTACGCCGTGTCGGCCATTCGGGCCCAGCCGTCCATCAGCTCGTACACCGTCTTGAGGCCCAGGTACCCCATCAGGATGAGGGTCATGCCAGCGGCCAAGGCCTTGGTCGTCGGCTCGGGCACCACCCACATCATGCAGTAGAGGGCGACCGTCCAGACGACCATGGAGACGAGCGCCCGCACATCCAGCAGCTCTCGCCCCAGCGCCGCACGCGTCTCGTCGAGCACGTTGCCGAAGGCCAGCGCCAGGGCGAGCGTGCGTCGGTCGTCCGTGCGCAGGTACGGGTCATCGTCCAGCAGACCCAGGCAGTCGCCGCCGCCCCGGGGCTCACACCACTTGAGGTACTTCTCCTTGAGGGCCTGTTCGGCCTGGGGGGTGAGGATAACCGGGCCCTCCTGGCGCTCGAGTATCCAGGTGACGCCCTCGCCGCGGTGCTGCTCCAGCTTCCAGTAGCCCGTCGCTGCCACCTTGGAGTCGTCGGGTGGCGTCCCCAGGAGGCTCAGCAACTCATGGGCGGCCTGCCGTGGCGTCTTGTGCTTCAGCCGCACGTCGCGGGAGAGGCGCAGGACGGCCTGCTGGAACTCGGCCCTGGGAATGGGCACCGGCCTAGTGGCGACGGCACCGGGCTCCATGAAGTCCACGACGTACACCGTGGCGGACTCGAGCCCGGGCTCCGCCGTAGCCTCCACACGCTCTTTCGGTGCCGGTGGCGGCGTGAGCGAGTCGGAGCGGGAGCTGCCCCGTGGGGTGCCCGTGGCACACGCGAACTGGAAGAGGACGATGAGGGCCCAGGCGCCAAAGCTGGGGCCCAGACGCATGCCCGTAGGGCGAGCGCGAGGAAGACGGGTGGACACGGCGCACCTCCTGAAGCGACGCACCCAAAGCCGTCGCTCCGGAATTACACGGAAATGCGGATACGCCCGTCAAGACACCGGGCAGGTCGTGGGCTGGAAGATGCAGTGGGTTGGGACACCGTGGCAACCTGTCAGCGATTGTCCGGCTGCTGGATGTGCGTTGGCGTGTCCTGCCCCGGAAACACTACGCCCTTTACAGTGATGGTGCGCGGCCCATTCGCCTCGCCCAGCCGGAGGAGGAAGGACCCCCGCAGCTGCTTCGCCGTGGCCTCCGCCACCACCGTGAGCTGGCGCTTTTTTCCGGGCGGAAGGGGCTCGGACGGCCATACGTGCAGCACCCGCAGCCGCACGCCCTCGGTACTCACCAGTTCCGCCCCTTCCACTCCCTCCGCCGTCCAGAGCCTGGGGCCTTTGTTCTCCACCTCCAGTTCCACCGCCACCAGCTCGGCGTTTTGTGCGCGGTAGCTGTAGGCCTGCTGCACCTCCAGCGCTTCACCGGGGCGCTGGGTGATGTCGGCGGTGATGTTCCGCACCTCGACGCCCTGGCCTCCTCCCACCAGCCCGGTGTCGAACAGGCCCTTGGAGCTCTCGGGGCGCTGCCCCTCCACGCGGGTGCGCTCCAATGCCAGCGCTTCCTCGCACCGCTCGGCCCGCTCGCGCTCCTGGAGGGACTCCAGCCTGTACGACTCGCCGGAACGCGGCTTGCGGTATACCCGCACCTCCTGCTCGGCGCGGGTGGGGTGCACCACCAGCCGGAAGGTAACGCTCCCAGGCACCGCGCCATCCGCGAAGCGCACCGTCACCGTCAACGGCCTGTCCAATGGCAGCTCACCCGAGGGCAGCAACGTCACCACGCCCCGCGCCTCGTTCACCGCCACCGCTACCCAGCGTTCGTCCTCCACCACCACTCCGCCGGGCAGCAGCTGCGCGTTGAACACCAGGTTGGTGAGGTGGTCGGGACTGACGCGCACCGGGTGCTGCTGCCCGGCGTTGTCGGCTGTCAGCTCCAGGAGACGCGCGACCGCGGTGTCCCACGCCTCGGGGGCGGGCTGGGCCGTGACGGGCGTGGCGGCGAGAAACACGAGCAGGGGGACAATGGCGGGAAGAGAGGCGGACATGGGCAGGAGAACCTCCGGAGTGGCCAGAGTAACAGGGACTTCCGACGTCGGCCTCCCCGTTTGCTCCTCGCCCGCGTACCGCATCGCCGCTCTACTCGAAGCTCTCCACCTTCGCGAGGTACGCGACTTCCCGGACCCTGGCGGTGTCCTGTCCGCTGCCGGGCTGCTTCGGCATCCCCCTGTCCTCTACCCGAGCCGACTCCCCTCTCAATTCCAGGCAGACGGGGTACGTGTCACCACCGGGCGCGTGGGCCTGGGTGAAGCGGCCATACACGCGCTCCTCCCCGAAGAGCAGCTGGCCGGAAAACTGGGTGCCCTCCGGCAGCTTGCCCCAATCACCTGAGTCAAGGACCAGCGTGGCCGCCCCAGGACGCACGGTGGTGAATTTCCCGCCAGCGACGTGCCCCAAGAAAGAGACAGACGCCGCATTGGCGGTACCGCGCAAGCCCAGTTGCTTCATGGACTCCACGGCGCCGGGAGGGCACTCGGCGCGCTGCGGGGCCGAGAGCCCTGCTTGGGGCGAGGGCCGCACCTGGGGAGTGGTGGGGCCGACGCACCCGGAGGCCAGGGTGCAGGTGGCCGCGACCGCGCCCACCGTGCCGACCACACTGCTCGTCTTCTTCGGCTGTGGCTTGGGCTGCTGGGGGGCGGGAGCCTTGGCGGGAGTCTTCACGCGCGTGTCCTTGGAGGGCGTCGCACGGGCGACGGGCGCAGGGGTTGGCGCCGCTTCCGGCGCTGCGCCACCGTCACCTTCCGGCCGCTTGCTCGAGGGCGCCACTTCCTGGCCACCCAACTCCAGGGTCACGGGGTAGAACTCCGGCGGTAGGTCCGCTCGGGGTGCCCCTACTGGTAAGGTGAGGATTTCGGAGGCACGGGGTGGATGCATGACGAGCCACACGCCCAGGCCCAGCACCCCGAGCACACCGGCGGCCAGGAGCGCCCGTCGCGAGCGCGTGGCGGGCCTGGCCGGTGCTGGCGGCGGCTCCGTTGCCACGATGAGCTCCTCGCTGGGAAGCGGCGCCGTGTCCACAGTCAGGGCCGTGGGCGATGTTTCCTCCGTGGCCACCGGTGCGGCCGGGGGCGCGGCGCTCTCCGACTCCTCGCGCGAAGCGGGCACCACCCGGACCTCGTCCACGGGAGGTGCCCGAGACGAAGCGGGCTCCACGGCGGGCGCGGGCGGCGGCTCCACCTCCCCGGGTGGTTCCTCTCCGGCCGAGTCCAGGGTGGACACCTCGTCCGGCGGACGTGGCTTGCCCCGCATGGGCCGCTGCGCGTAGGAGGCCAGGCGCTCGTACAACGCCAGCAGGTCTCCTCCCGCCCACATGTCCTTCTGCCGCTCGGTGGTGGCGTGGTGGGGGTCCCACGTCTCGCACAGTGGCACCTCCCATGTCTCGTCCGCTTGCTTCAACGCCTCTTCCAGCGCCGCGTCCACCGCCCGTGCGTCCGTGTACCTCTCCCCGGGCTGCTTGCGCAGCATGCGCTGGCACACCTCACCCGGCGCTCTCGGCACCCGCG
>NZ_PZOX01000030.1 GCF_003044305.1 Vitiosangium sp. GDMCC 1.1324
GGGGTCCCACCCGTTCCCATCCCGAACACGGAAGTTAAGCCCTCCAGAGCCGATGGTACTCCGCGGGAAACCGCGCGGGAGAGTAGGTCGCTGCCGGATTTTTTTTGAAGGCCCCGAGTCCTCACACGCAAGTGTGGACTCGGGGCCTTCGCCTTTGCGGGCTCCGGGCACCAGATGGTCCCACGAGGCTTGGACCTCGAGCTTATGGGGCTCGCCGGACCTGGCTTGAGCGGGCTCGGGCCTCGAGGGGGCGTCTCATGATCGCGGGGCCGGTTTCCAGAAGCGGATTGCATGGCCCAAGTGGCTGGAACTCTTGGGGAATCCGCCACCTGAGGTGGTTTGACTCCCCGTCCGTGCTCCGTCTAAAGTCCCGGGTCCGTCCGGTTTTCCACCCACCGTTCCACACCGAGCGGCGCTGTGGCCTTCCCGGGGCGGGCGGATCCACGCAATGAAGAAGCCGACTTTATTTGGCAAGTACCTCCTCCTCGAGCGCATCAACGTTGGCGGCATGGCGGAGGTCTTCACGGCCAAGGCCTTCGGCGTCGAAGGGTTCGAACGGATCCTCGCCATCAAGAAGATCCTCCCGACGATGGCGGAGGACGAAGAGTTCATCACGATGTTCATCGACGAGGCGCGGATCAGCGTTCAGCTGAACCACGCCAACATCGTGCACATCCACGAGCTCGGGAAGCACGAGGACACCTACTTCATCGCCATGGAGTACGTGTCCGGGCGAGATCTGCGCACGCTCCTGGAGCGCTACCGGCGGCGCAAGGAGATCATGCCCACGGCTCAGGCCGTCTTCGTCGCCTCGAAGATCTGCGAGGGCCTCGACTACGCACACCGGAAGAAGGACGCGCGCGGGCAGGACCTGAACATCATCCACCGCGACATCTCTCCGCAGAACATCCTCATCTCGTACGAAGGCGAGGTGAAGCTCATCGACTTCGGTATCGCCAAGGCGGCGAACCGCTCGCAGAAGACCCAGGCCGGTATCCTCAAGGGCAAGTTCGGTTACATGAGCCCGGAGCAGGTCCGCGGCCTGCCCATCGACCGCCGCAGCGACGTCTTCGCCGTGGGCGTCATCCTCTACGAGATGTTGACGGGTGAGCGGCTCTTCGTCGGCGAGTCGGACTTCTCCACCCTCGAGAAGGTCCGCAGCGCGGACGTGCCCATGCCTCGGCAGTTCAATCCGAACATTCCGGCGGGGCTCGAGAAGGTGTTGATGAAGGCCCTCGCCCGCGATGCGGAGGACCGCTATCAGTGGGGCTCTGATCTCCAGGAGGACCTCATGCGGTTCCTCCTGGCCGGCGACGCCATCTACTCGTCCAAGCATCTCTCGGGCTTCATGAAGGAGGCCTTCGCGGAGGACATCGTCCGCGAGGCCGAGAAGATGGAGCGCTACGCCTCCGTCGAGCGCCCGGAGCAGATCGAGACCTCGGGCGTCACGGGAGACATCTCCCGCGCGCCTCGCCGGCAACAGGCCGTCCCCTCGACCCCCGTCGCCAGTCGCTCCCCCACCTCCGCCCAGCCCGCCGTGAGCAGCGGCTACATCCCGCCTCCCACTGAGGATGAGTTGGCCGAGCTCGATGGGGCGGGAGACAAGACGCAGATCGTCGATTCGTCCATTGCCCTGTCAGGTGCCTCCAGTCAGGGGCCCTCGGCCAGTGTGCTGGTCGACGACAGCCTCACCGGAGAGACGAGCTACCCTCCCGAGACGGACGAGACCCTTCCTCCTACTCCCCGCGACAGGTTCCGCGGCGGCGGCAAGCCGCAGGTGGTCATCGGAGAAGGTGAGGGGTACTCGGGCGCCACCGTCATCGGTCCCGCTCCCACGGCTCGCCCGTCTCAGGAGGAGCCGGCGGACGCCAATGCCACCCGCGTCGGTCAGATCGAATCGGGTAGCACCATGCTCAGCCCGATGCCCACGGGCCAGCGGATGCGTCTGCAGATGGATGAGGAGCAGGACTCCTCTCCGCCTCACGAGGACGAGCAGGACGAACAGCAGCTGTCCGAGGATGAGTCTCAAGACGAGTACGGCGATCCTGGTGCGGATCAGCAGGAGGATCCCCAGGAAGAGGAGACGACCGGACCCGTCGACGTCCCGTCCGCGGCGGCCCAGAAGCCCACTCCCGAGAAGTCGAAGCCCACCAAGGCGCCGCGCGCCGTTGGGGCCGCCAAGAAGCTGCCTCCGAAGGCCATCATCGGGATTGCCGCGGGCGCCGCGCTGCTCGTGATCGTGGTCCTGGCCGCCGTGATCTTCTCCGGGCCTCGCACCGGCAGTTTGATGATCTCCGTCCAGCCCGCCGAGGGCTCAGAGGTCCGGATCGACGGGAAGATCGTCGCGCAGAACCAGGTCATCCAGCTCCCCGAGGGCGCTCACAAGCTGACCGCCACCGCCCCGGGTCATCTGCCCGCGGAGCAGTCGGTCACCGTCACCAAGGGACAGCGTCCCCAGGTGGTGTCCATCGCGCTGGATGCAGAACCGCCGCCCGACAAGCCCGCGGCGACCGACACCCATGTCGCCAGCGCCACTGGGACGGGCACGGGTACGGCGACTGGTACAGGTACCGGTACCGGCGATGCTCCCCCGAATGGCACCCAGCCCACGGAGACCCCTCCCAAGCAGGAGCCCGCGTCGCAGACCGCCTCGGCGACGGGGACGGGGACGGGGACTGGTACGGACACTCCGCCCGCGGCCGTGGAGCCCCCCAAGCCGACCACGTTCGCGGCGGTGTTCGTGGGCGATTCCGGCGCGGAGGTCGAGGTGGCCGGCAAGCGCGTGGGCCGGACGCCCGACGCGAAGCTCGCCAATCTCACCATCGGCAAGAGCTACTCCTTCACGGTCTCTCGCGCTGGCTACAAGAGCTACTCCGGGAAGTTCCGCTCCGATGGGGAGACCGAGGTGCAGGTGCCCTTCGAACTCGAAAAGGAGGAGCCGCCTCCCACCCCCGAGCGCCAGGCCACCAAGCCGCCTTCCACGCCAAAGAACTCCGGCAGTAGCAAGGCCCCCGCTCCTCCCCCCGCTCGTGCGGCCAAGGGCAAGCTCGCCTGCAGCTCTCGTCCCGCCGGTGCGCAGATCTGGGTTGATGGCAAGAACACCGGCCGTGAAACGCCCGTGGCGCTCGGCAACCCGCTGATCCTCCCAGTGGGGAGCCGCACCGTCGTCTTCAAGCTCGGCGGCAAGCAGAGCAAGCCCCAGAAGGTGAACATCACCGAGGGGGATGTAGCCAAGCTCATCAACATCCCGGTCGAGTAGTCACGCATTCGTTGCCCTCTTTCCAATGTTGGGTAAAGAGGGAGCTCTCCCTGGGGCTCCTGTTCCCGGGCCCTGGTTTCATTAAGGTTGATCGCCATGACGACGACACCCCTCCGCGGCAAGGCCTCCTCGGCCGGCCCCGCGCAGCAGCCTTTCTCCTACCCGCTCCGCCGTGAGTTCGTGGAGCCCGATTGGAGACGCCTGCCCGGCTACAAGGACGTGACCCAGGCCGAGTGGGAAAGCTCCGTCTGGCAGCGCAAGCACACCGTCAAGAACCTCAAGGAGCTCCAGGCCGTCCTCGGCCACCTCCTGCCGGCGGATCTCCTCGCCAGCATGGAGCGGGACCAGCGCGAGCGGGCGACCATGTCCATCCTCGTCCCGCCCCAGATGCTCAACACCATGGACGAGACGGACCTGTGGAACGACCCCGTCCGCCGTTACATGCTGCCCGCCTTCGACGACCGGCACCCCGAGTGGCCCAACCACCCCAAGGCCAGCCGCGACAGTCTCCACGAGGCGGAGATGTGGGCCGTGGAAGGTCTCACCCACCGTTACCCCACCAAGGTCCTGGCGGAGATGCTCCCCACCTGTCCCCAGTACTGCGGCCACTGCACCCGCATGGACCTGGTGGGCAACGACGTCCCCCAGGTCCAGAAGCACCGCTTCAACATCCCCCAGAAGGAGCGCTACGAGCAGATGCTCGACTACCTGCGCCGGACGCCCACCGTCCGCGACGTGGTGGTCAGCGGCGGTGACATCGCCAACCTGCCCATCCAGTCGCTCGAGCCCTTCGTCAGCGCACTGCTCGACATCCCCAACATCCGGGACATCCGCCTGGCCTCCAAGGGCCTCATGGCCATCCCCCAGCACTTCCTCCAGGACCAGGTCCTGGCCGGGCTGGATCGTCTGGCCAAGAAGGCCGTCGAGCGCGGCGTGGACCTCGCGCTCCACACCCACGTCAACAACGCCCGTCAGCTCACCCCGCTCGTGGGCAAGGCCGTGCGCAAGCTGCTCGACATGGGCTTCCGCGATGTGCGCAACCAGGGCGTGCTCCTGCGCGGCGTCAACAGCACTCCCAAGGATCTGCTCGAGCTGTGCTTCACCCTGCTCGATCACGCGAAGATCCTCCCGTACTACTTCTACATGTGCGACATGATCCCCAACTCGGAGCACTGGCGGCTGAGCGTGGCCGAGGCCCAGCAGCTCCAGCACGACATCATGGGGTACATGCCCGGCTTCGCCACCCCGCGCATCGTCTGTGACGTGCCCTTCGTGGGGAAGCGGTGGATCCACCAGGTCTCCGAGTACAACCACGAGCGCGGCATCTCGTACTGGACCAAGAACTACCGCACCGGCATCGAGGGCAACGACCCCGACGCCCTCACGCGCAAGTACGAGTACTTCGACCCCATCTACACGCTGCCCGAGTCCGGTCAGCAGTGGTGGCGTGAGCAGGCCAAGGCGGCGTGATGTCCCCCTCAGTGCCGCCCTCCAAGGGCGCTCCCGTGCGTCCGGCTTCCGAAGCCGGGCGCCGGGTGCTCTTCCCCGAGGCCACTGACGCCGAGTGGTCCGACTGGCGCTGGCACCAGCGCCATGCCGTGCGCAACCTCGCGCAGCTGGAGAAGTACGTCCCGCTCTCTCCCGACGAGCGCGCCGGCGTGCAGGAGACCTCCTCGCTCTTCCGCATCGGCATCAGCCCGTACTACCTGTCGCTCATCGACAGGGACCACCCGCTCTGCCCCATCCGGATGCAGTCCATCCCCGTGCGCGCCGAGGCCCGCATCCGTCCCGGTGAGCTCGCGGACCCGCTCGGCGAGGACAAGACCCGGCCCGAGGAGGCCATCGTCCACAAGTACCCGGATCGCGTGCTCTTCCTCGCGCTCGATACGTGCTCCGTCTACTGCCGCCACTGCACCCGCCGCCGCATCACCAAGGGCGGTGAGGCCGAGCTCACCAAGGAGCAGATGCGCCGCGGCATCGAGTACATCCGCCGCCACCCCGAGGTGCGCGATGTGCTCATCTCCGGGGGAGATCCGTTCCTCCTCACCGAGGAGCGGCTGGAGGAACTGCTCGCCCCCCTGCACGAGATTCCCCACGTGGAGATGGTGCGCATCGGCACGCGCGTGCCCGTGTGTCTGCCCATGCGCGTCACCGACTCGCTGGCCCGGCTCCTGCGCCGCTACGCCCCCGTCTACGTCGTCACCCACTTCAACCATCCGAAGGAGGTGACCCCCGAGGCCCGTGAGGCCTGCGAGCGGCTCGTGGACCATGGCGTCCCCGTGGAGAACCAGGCCGTGCTCATGCGCCGGCTCAACTCGGACGCACGCATCATCCAGGAGCTCTCCCACGCGCTCCTGCGCATCCGCGTCCGCCCGTATTACCTCCACCAGATGGATGTGGCCGAGGGCTGCGAGCACCTGCGCACCCCCATCTCCAAGGGCGTGGAGATCCTCCAGCAGCTCCGTGGATACACCACCGGGCTCGCCGTGCCCCACCTCGCCGTGGACCTGCCCGGCGGTGGGGGCAAGGTGACCCTCCAGCCCGATTACGTGCTCGAGCGCGGTGCGCAGCAGACCGTGTTCCGCAACTACAAGGGCGAGCGCTACGTCTACCCCGAGCCCGAGGAGACCGACTGCTCCTGCCCCTACGACGCCGTGTGGCGGGAGAAGCGCTGGGGGTAGGGGAGGGGGCCTACTCGCTCTCGGGCAGGCCTTCCTCGCCGGCAGGGATGCCGTGCTCCACAACGGGCAGGCCGTTCTCCTGCCCCTCCACCGTCACCGGGTTCTCGTCGTTGAACCCGTTCTGGACCTGGATCTCCCCGGCGCCCTGCTCCTGGGACTTCGCGGCCTGCGCCGCCTTCTCCTTCGCCTCCAGGGCCTTGTCCGCGGCCTCGACCTGCGCGTTCTGCTCCGGTCCCATCCGGGCCGTCTGCCGCGCGTAGTCCTTCCGCGACACGCCGTTCTTGTCCATCACCTCCTGGATGGCTTCCTGCTGCTCCCGGATCATCTGCCGCCGCTCGGCCGCGCTCAGCTCGGAGGACTTCTTGTTGCCGTGCGCCGCGTTCACCTTCTCCGCCGCGGCCTTCTCCTCGCGCCGGATTCGGGCAATCTGCTCGGGCGTGAGATCCCCCGCGAGCACGAGGCCCGGCAGGGTGAGACAGCTCGAGAGCAGCAGGGCGGACAGACGGCGGGACATGGGCGCTCCTGGGTGGGTCTCCCATCGTAAGGGAGGTCGGGCAGCGGTGGGTAGGCGTTGTCAGCGCGTCTCGCAGCGCGTGCAGCGCTCCGTCGTCTCCGCACAGGACTCCCGCGCTCGTGCACACCGCGGCGGCAGGTCCGTCCGCTCCGGATGCCGGGCCACCACGCCGCACAGGTCCTCCGACACGGCGCACGTCTGGGTGGACAGGGTGCACCGGTCCGAACAGGACAGGTTGCCGGCCTCGCCTCGGGACCGCAGCTCCTCCAGCCGCGCCTCATAGGTGGTGAGCTGGTCGTCGTCCGACCCCGCCACCCGGGTCTCCATCTGCTTGGGACATCCCACGAGGGCCAGGGTGAGCAGGGCTAGGCTCGCAGCGCGCATGCGTCTCCACTTATGCGCCGCCGCCTGCTCCGTCCAGGGGCCTCAGCGCTCGATGGACCGCGGTTGGACAGGCCGCTGCTCCCGGGGTTCCTCGGGGCGGTTGCAGTATAGGTACGCCGTCAGCCCCAGCAGGGCCAGCACCGCCAGCTTCCTCAGCCACTCCTCCCGCTGCCGCTTCGGAGAGTCTTCCTCCTCACGCTCGGCGGCTTCGAGCGCCGCCGCCACCTCCGCGCCCAGCGCTCGCAGCCTCCGGCACAGAGCCACCGTCTCCGCCAGCGCCGGGGGGACCGTCACCGTCTCGCGCTCCAGCGCCTCGGTGAGGGCCCTCGCCCAGACATCCTCCTCTACGTCGCTCTCCGGAGAGCGGCAGGGCAGGCCCACGGCGTTCGTCAGCTCCAGTCCCGCCCTCAGCAGGTGCACCGAGAAGGCTTCCCGGGAGATTCCATAGAAGGCCGCGCAGTCCTCCAGGGAGTGGCCCTGGACCAGCCTCCTCACGAGGAGGGCGGTCTGACGGTACGGCAGCGCTCGCAGCGCCGCGCAAAGCTCGGGAGTCGTGAGTCGGGAGACGTCGAGGGCAGGGGACACGCGGGGCGCATTCTCCGTCATCCGCCGGCCGATTTCTTGAGCCTCGTGCACCACCCCCTACACTGGCCCCCATGTTGCGTCCTGTTGCACTGCTGCTGCTCCTGCTCGCGCCCCTTCCCGCGCTCGCCGTGGAGACCATGCGCATCGCCATGGGCGACTCCCAGGGCGAGGTGCGCGTGAGCGGCAAGGCGCTCTCCTTCGGCTCCGACACCGAGGACGCCCGATTCTCCCCGCTCGCCCAGGACAGTGTCGTCGTGCGGCGCCGGGGCTCGCGCCTGGAGCTCAACGGCGCCCCCGTCATCGGCAGCGCCGTGCGCTTCCGGGCCGGTGTGGACTCGGAGGACGCGGGCGTGCCCGGCTCCTCGCCCCTGCGCGCCGGCGACATGGAGGTGCGCGGCGATGTCGTCGTCCGCCTCTACAAGGACGGGCTTCAGCTCGTCAACGTCATCCCGCTCGAGGACTACCTCGCCGCCGTGCTCGGCAGCGAGATGCCCGTCTCCTTCCCCCTCGAGGCCCTCAAGGCCCAGGCCGTGGCGGCCCGCACCTACGCCCTCCAGAAGAAGCTCGAGACCTACGGCGCTCCCTTCCACATGGGCAGCAGCGTGCTCCACCAGGTCTACGGCGGCCTCAATCGCGAGGACGAGCGCACCCGCTCCGCCGTGGAGGCCACCCGCGGCGAGGTGCTCACCTACGAGCTCGCCCCCATCGAGGCCTACTTCCACTCCTCCTGCGGCGGCCGCACCGAGTCCGGTCAGGACGCCCTCCAGCGCTCGCTCCCCTATCTGCAGCCCGTGGATTGCCCGTGTGGCCGGCTGCCCGCCAGCCGCTGGAGCGCCACCGTCTCCGATTCCGAGCTGCGCTCCGCCCTCGGCCAGTCCACCGAGGGCTTCCGCGTCACCTCCCGCACCGACACCCACCGGGTGAACCGGGTCGCCGCCTCGGGCGGCCTGTCGCTCGATGGGGCGACGCTCCGGCGGAAGCTCGGCTACACGAAGCTCAAGAGCCTGGACTTCGACGTCGAGCGCACCTCCAGCGGCTGGCACTTCACCGGCCGCGGCTATGGCCACGGAGCCGGCTTGTGCCAGTGGGGCGCCAAGGCGCTCGCCGACGCGGGCCGCTCCTACCGCGACATCCTCCTGCACTACTACCCGGGGACCGAGCTCCAGCATCTCTACTGATACATCCCGTTTCGTCGGGGCGCCGGGGCTGTTAGAAGCCCCTCCTCCCGTGTCGTCACTGCTCTCCGATTACGACTTCGAGCTCCCCGAGGCGCAGATCGCCCAGGCCCCCCTCGCGGCCCGCGATGCCTCCCGCCTCATGGTGGTGCGCCGTTCCTCGGGCGCGTGGGCCCATCGCCACTTCTCCGAGCTGCCCGAGTTGCTGCGCGACGGCGACCTGCTCGTCGTCAACGACGCCCGCGTCATCCCCGCCCGGCTCCTTGGCTCCAAGGCTGGCACCGGCGGCCGGGTGGAGCTGCTCGTCGTCCGCCCGGCGGCCTCCACGCTCACCTCCCAGGCGCTTGGTGGCGCGGCCGAGGCGCTCGAGTGGATCTGCCTCGGCCAGGCTTCCAAGGGGCTCAAGCCCGGGGCGCGCATCTCCTTCCCCGAGGGGTTGGAGGCCGAGGTGCTGGAGGCGCTCGGGGGAGGCGAGTACCGGGTGCGCTTCCACGCCTCGTCCGGCACGTCGCTCGCCGCGGCACTGGAGAAGGCCGGCCGCCTGCCACTGCCGCCCTACATCACCCGTGCCCCCGAGGCCTCGGACGCCGAGCGCTACCAAACGGTGTACGCGCGGGCCTCGGGCGCGGTGGCGGCTCCCACGGCGGGGCTGCACTTCACCGACGCCACCTTCGCGGCGCTCGCGGCCCGGGGCATCCACCGCGTCGAGGTGACGCTCGACGTGGGGCCCGGCACCTTCCTCCCCGTCCGGGAGGAGAACCTCGAGAAACACCACATGCACCCGGAGCGTTACTTCGTCCCCGAGGCCACCGCCCGGGCGGTGAACGCCGCCAGGGCCGAGGGCCGCCGGGTGGTGGCGGTGGGCACCACGGTGGTGCGCACCCTGGAATCGGCCACGGACCCGGACTCGGGCGCCCTGCGCGCCGGGCCGGGCGAGACGACGATGTTCATCCGCCCCGGTTTCACCTTCCGGCAGGTGGACGTGCTGCTCACCAACTTCCACCTTCCGCGCTCCACGCTGGTGGTTCTGGTGAGCGCGCTGCTCGGCCGCGAGCGCACCCTGGCGGCCTACCGGGAGGCGGTCGCCGCCGGCTACCGGTTCTTCTCGTACGGCGACGCGATGTTGGTGACGGAGTAGGAGACACGACGCAATGGGAGAGCCGCGCAAGGAGAAGGGTGACACCCGGGTTCCACCGAGCCTGGTGCGCTACGAGCTGCTGCACGAGGACGCCTCGGGCACGCGCGCACGCCGGGGCCGGCTGCACACCCCCCACGGCCAGATCGAGACGCCCATCTTCATGCCCGTGGGCACCGTGGGCAGCGTCAAGGGCGTGGGCCCGGACGAACTGCTGACGATCGACGCGCAGATCATCCTCGGCAACACCTACCACCTCATGCTCCGGCCCGGAGATGACCTGGTGGGAGAGATGGGCGGCCTGCACCGCTTCATCTCCTGGAATCGGCCCATGCTCACCGACAGCGGGGGCTTCCAGGTCTTCAGCCTCGCCGAGAAGCGCAAGATCACCGAGGAGGGGGCCGCCTTCCAGTCGCACCTGGACGGGCGCCACATCCTGCTCACGCCCGAGCGCTCCATCGAGATTCAGGAGACGCTCGGCGCGGACATCATCATGGCCTTCGACGAGTGCCCGCCCTCCACCGAGGACCGGGCCTACATGGAGAAGTCCCTGGCGCGCACCACGCGCTGGCTGCACCGGTGCGTGAAGGCCTGGAGCCGCGAGCGCTCCTCGCTCTTCGGCATCGTCCAGGGCGGCCTGAACAAGGACCTGCGCAAGGCCCACGCCGAGGAGGTGTGCGCGGTGGACCTGCCCGGGTTCGCGCTCGGGGGCTACTCGGTGGGAGAGACCCCGGAGGCCATGCACGAGGGCGTGGCCTTCTCCGCTCCGCTGCTCCCCCGGGACAAGCCGCGCTACCTCATGGGCGTGGGCACGCCCGTGGACCTGGTCACCTGCGTGGAGCACGGGGTGGACATGTTCGACTGCGTGCTGCCCACCCGTTGTGCGCGCAACGGCCTGCTCTTCACCTCCGAGGGCAAGGTCACCATCCGCAACGCGACATACGCCAAGGATCCGCGGCCCGCGGACCCAGCCTGCTCCTGCTACACCTGCCGCAACTTCAGCCGCTCCTACCTGCGGCACCTCTTCGTGGCGGGGGAGATCCTGGCCATGCGGCTCAACACCCTCCACAACCTCCACTACTTCCTGGACCTCATGAAGCAGGTGCGTCAGGCCATCGCCGAGGACCGGTACGCCACCTTCGCCCGCGACTTCCGGGAGAAGGCCCGGGCCCAGGAGGCCGAGCGCACCCGGCCGAAGTGAGCCCCCGGCGGCCCTCCAGCCAGCCGGTTCCCGGGACCCGCTGGCGCCTCGCTGGAGTGGCGGCCGGAGCCTTCGCCGGCGCCTCCTGGGGCACCTGATGGCCAGAAGGGGAGCGGCCGGGCATGACGCAGCACGGAAAGGCCGGGGCCGCCTCGCCGTTCACTTGCCCGGGGTGTGCGCCTGCTGCTAAGAGGCCCCCCTTTCCGGATAATCCGTTGTCTACTGGTGGACGGCGGTTGGGACGGAACCCTTTCTAAGCGGCGAGGCGGTTTGTGGCAGACAGTTATCTGATCCTGGCTCAGGCAGCGGGTGGACCCGGCGGGATGATGAACATCGTCTTCATCATCGGCCTGTTCGCGATCATGTACTTCGTCATGATCCGCCCGCAGCAGAAGCAGCTCAAGGCGCACCGCGAGCTGGTCTCCGGACTCAAGAAGGGTGATGAGGTCCTCACCCAGGGCGGCATCATCGGGCGCATCCAGACGGTGGCGGATCGCGAGGTGACGCTCGAGATCGCCAACGGAGTGCGCATCCGCGTGATCAAGACTTCCGTGGCTGGCAAGTACGCCGCTCCCGGCGAGACGCCGCCGGCCACCAAGACCGACGAGAAGAAGGAGGAGAAGTAATGGACCGCGGCTGGTACTGGAGGCTGGGCCTGGTCATCGGCGTGACGCTGCTGACCATCTGGTGCCTCATTCCCTCCTATTACTCCCTGTTCGTGCTCGAAAAGAGCCAGCGCAACAACCTGACGGTGCTCCAGGAGCGGCTGCCCAAGTGGGCTCCCCCGGCGAAGTACCGCATCAACCTGGGGCTGGACCTGCAGGGCGGCATCCACATGGTGATGCGGGTGGACACCAAGACGGCGCTCCAGAAGCGGACCGAGCGCCGGGGTGATCAGATCGCCCGCTACATCAACGACAAGCAGCTGGGCGAGGTCTCCGTGGACACGGACCCCGAGCACCTGCTGCTCACGTTGACCGCCAAGGATCCGGCCACCATGGACGCGATCGAGAAGGAGGTGCTCGCCACCTTCACCGACTTCGTCAAGGTGTCGCGCGATGGCGCCAAGCTGTCGCTGGCGCCGGACGAGGGCCAGGTGAACCGCTTCCGCGAGGAGGCGGTGGACCAGGCGATGCTCGTCATCCGCCGCCGCATCGACAAGTGGGGCGTGGCCGAGGTGGACGTGCGCAAGCTGGGCACCGACGCCATCCAGATCTCCCTGCCGGGCCGCAATGATCCCGAGCAGGCCAAGGAGCTGGTGGGCACCACCGCGCAGCTCGAGTTCCGCATGGTGGACGACTCCACCGACTTCTTCGGGCAGACCTACAAGCAGACCCCGCCGCCGCCCGACAGCAACATCACGCTGACCAACACCGAGGGCTTCCCGCAGCTGCAGGGCCCCAACCGCGAGGCGCTGCTGGCGTACCTGAAGGACAAGACGCCGCACGATCGCGAGGTGCTGACGGAGTGCGTGGCCAGCGCGACGAAGAAGGGCGTGTGCGACAGCTACCGCACCTTCCTGGTGGAGAAGGACGTGCCGCTGACGGGCGAGAGCCTGACGGGCGCGGACGCCTCGCTCAGCCAGCTCAACGAGCCGGAGGTGAACGTCAGCTTCGACGCCGCTGGCGCGCGTGAGTTCGAGCAGCTCACCGAGAAGGGCACGGGCCGCCGGATGGCCATCGTGCTGGACGACTACGTGCAGTCCGCGCCGCGCATCAACGAGCGCATCGGCGGTGGCCGGGCGCGCATCACCATGGGCCGCGCGGGTGGCCGTCCCATCCAGGAGTGGCTGTCCGACGCGCAGACGCTGGCGCTGGCCCTCAAGGCGGGCGCGCTGCCGGCCCCGGTGACCGTCGGTGAGATCCGCCAGGTGGGCGCCTCGCTGGGCGACGAGCTCATCCGCAAGGGCGGCCTCGCCGCGGGTGTGGGCGTGCTGCTCGTCGTCGCCTTCATGGCCCTGTACTACAAGTCCGCGGGCCTCATCGCGGACGTGGCGCTGCTGCTCAACGGCCTGCTCATCCTGGGAGGCCTCGCGCTCTTCAACGCCACGCTCACGCTGCCGGGCATCGCAGGCTTCGTGCTGACGCTGGGTATCGCGGTGGATGCCAACGTGCTCATCAACGAGCGCATCCGCGAGGAGATCAGCCATGGCAAGTCGGCGCGCGCCGCGGTGGACCAGGGCTACGACCGCGCCTTCTGGACCATCTTCGACGCCCACGTCACCGCGCTCATCGCCGGCTTCATCCTCTTCTTCACGGGGACGGGCCCGGTGCGCGGCTTCGCCACCACCCTCATCATCGGCCTGCTGGCCTCGCTCTTCACGTCCATCCTCGTGACGCGCGTGATGATGACCTACTTCGTCCACGGCCGTAACGCGCAGACGGTGTCCGTCTAGCCAGCCCCAGGGGAAGAGCGATGCAGATCCTCAAGCACAAGACGAACATCGACTTCATCGGCAAGCGCAAGCTGGCCATCTTCATCTCCACGGCGGTCAACCTGCTCATCCTGGTGGGCATCGCCGTCTTCGGGTTCAACTTCGGCGTGGACTTCGCCGGCGGCACGGTGGTGGAGGTGAAGTTCCACCAGCCCATCTCCGCGGCGGACGTGCGCAAGCGCGTCGAGTCCGGTGGGCTGCACGACGTGTCCGTGCAGAGCATCGGCTCGTCGGATGAGAACTCGTTCCTGGTGCGCCTGGGCGGCGTCACCCAGCTCACCGAGCAGACCGCGGCCCACGCCAAGGAGGCCATCCAGGCGCTGGGGCCGATCAAGACCGTGTTTCCGGACCTGGCCAACGGCATCATCAACTTCCGCTCCGAGCAGCCCCTCTCCACCGAGCAGATCCGCAAGGCGGTGGAGGGCACCGGCACGGGTGTGGAAGAGGTGCGCGAGCTGGGCCAGGCGCAGTCCGGTGGCTTCGACTACCAGGTCGTCGCCAGCGGCATGGCGGACCGCATCCGCAGCGCGCTGATGTCGGGCCATGACCAGCCGGACTTCGAGATGCGCCGCACCGAGTACGTGGGTCCGCAGGTCGGCAAGCAGCTGCGCAACCGCGGCATCATGGCGCTGCTGTACTCCATGGTGGCCATCCTCATCTACGTGGCGTTCCGGTTCGACTTCAAGTTCGGCCCGGGCGCGCTCGTGTCCATGCTCCATGACGTGGTGATGGTGGCCGGCTTCTACCTGGTGACTCGCGCCGAGTTCAGCCTCACCGCCATCGCGGCGCTGCTCACCATCGTGGGCTACTCGGTCAACGACACCATCGTCATCTACGACCGCATCCGCGAGGACATGGCCAAGTACAAGGGCAAGCCGCTGGCCGAGGTCATCAACATCGCCGTCAACGACACCCTGGCGCGCACCATCCTCACCTCGGGCGTCACGGCGCTCTCCCTCGTCGGTCTGATCATCTTCGGCGTCGGGGAGATCCGCGACTTCGCCCTGGCGATGCTCGTGGGCATCGTCGTCGGCACGTACTCGTCCGTGTACATCGCCAGCCCCCTCACCATCTGGCTGGATGAGCGCGCCGCCGCTCGCGAGGCTCGCCACAAGAAGGGCGGCGTGCAGCAGCCCTCCGAGGCCTGAGCCCACTCCAGGCCGGGTGTACCCAGGGCCCTCGTGCTCCGCGCAGCCGCGGAGACGGGGGCCCTCGGTGTTTTCAGGGGTCCGGCTTCAGAAACGGCCGCCCACCGTCAGGTTGGCGTCCAGGATGCCGCCGCTCGCGTCCCCCGCCACCGCCGCGTCCGCGAAGTTGTCGTCCACCAGCACCCGGTAGGTGCCCCGGATGCCCGCCGTCAGCGCCCCCGCGTTGAACTCGAGGCCCGCCGCCAGGGGCAGTTCCTCCATCACGTCCGAGCTGTACAGGGCCGTCTCCGGACCCCGCACGTACACGTAGGACACACCCAGCCCCGCTCCCACGAAGGGACGCACCCGCTCTATCGGCGGCGACAGCTTCACCAGGGTGGTGGCGCCATGGCGGATGAGCGAGGGCGTTGCGTCGGCCCGGAAGCGAGCGTCCGTCACGTCGTTCTTGGAGCCGTCGTAGCCCACCTCGAAGCCCAGCATCGTGTAGGGCTGGAGGTTGAGGGTGGCACCCCAGGTGGGCCCCGTCGCTGACAGGCCTCCGAGATCGCCCGTGTACCCGCCGATGCCGCCGCCCAGGAAGACGTTCACATCTCCTTGCTTCCCTTGTGCCATCGCGGTACCCGCCACCCCCAACCCGAACGCCAGGGCCGCCATCCGGATGCCCCTGAGTGTCATGCCGACCTCCTTGTTCTCTGGTTTGCAGTTCAAGCTGTGCATCCCTGGCAACGTGTGTGTAGAGCAGGCATCCAACGAGCGCTCGGCTGGCCGTCTCCTCGGTGGACGGCGGAGCGAGCCCCAGGTCGGGTTCCCTCGGAGAGACTTCCGAGGTAGACTGGGGGTGTTTTCTCGTTGTCCCGGGAGCCCACGGTGGGTCTCCGAGGAGGGGAGGCGAACGTGCGTTGGTTGATGCCGGAGGTGCCCCAGGAGCAGGCAGCGTCGCTGGCCGCTGAGCTCGGGCTGCATCCGCTCTCCGCGCGTGTGCTCGTGCACCGGGGGTTGAGCAATCCCGAGGCCGCCTCGGCCTTCCTGTCGGACCGGCTGGCCGATCTGCCCGATCCCTTCCGGATGAAGGGCATGGCCGCCGCCGTGGAGCGGCTGTTCCGCGCCATCCGCCAGAAGGAGCCCATCACCCTCTACGGCGACTACGACGTGGACGGCGTGTGCTCCACCTCGCTGCTGTGCCTGTTCCTCCGGGAGCTGGGCGCCCGGCCCGCCACGTACATCCCCCACCGGTTGGACGAGGGCTATGGCCTCAACGTCCAGGCCGTGGAGAAGATCGCCGCGGATGGAACCCGGGTCCTGGTGACGCTCGA
Organism: Vitiosangium sp. GDMCC 1.1324; assembly: GCF_003044305.1. Taxonomy (GTDB): domain Bacteria; phylum Myxococcota; class Myxococcia; order Myxococcales; family Myxococcaceae; genus Archangium. Next base: position 15,830 of record NZ_PZOX01000030.1, read on the forward strand.
CTGCGGCGTCACCTCCGTGGCGGAGATCTCCCGGGCGAAGGAGCTGGGCCTGGACGTGGTGGTGGTGGATCACCACACGGTGCCGCCCACGCTGCCTCCGGCCGTGGCGGTGCTCAACCCGCACCAGCCCGGGTGCGAGTACCCCACCAAGCACCTGTGCGCCGCTGGCGTGGCCTTCAACCTCTGCATGGGGCTGCGCAAGAAGCTGCGCGAGGATGGCTGGTTCGCCACCCGCAAGGAGCCCAACCTCAAGGCGCTGATGGACCTGGTGGCCATGGCCACCGTGGCGGACGTGGTGCCGCTCACCGGCGCCAACCGCATCCTCGTGCACCACGGGCTTCAGGAGCTGAGCGCGGGCCGCCGCTACGGGGTGCGCGCGCTCAAGGAGGTCGCCGGCCTCGATGCGGACAGTCCCGTCACCGCCGGCCAGGTGGGCTTCCGCCTGGGGCCTCGCATCAACGCCGCCGGCCGCCTGCATGACGCCTCGCTGGGGTTGCAGCTGCTGTGCTCCGAGACGCTCGACGCGGCGCGCTCGCTGGCGCAGGTGCTGGACAGGGCCAACGCCGAGCGGCAGGGCATCGAGAGCAGCATTCTCACCGAGGCCCTTGCCCAGGCGCAGGAGCGGGCCGAGCACGTCCGCGGTTTCGTCCTCTACTCCGAGGGCTGGCACCCGGGCGTCATTGGAATCGTGGCCTCGCGCGTGGTGGAGCGCTTCCATCGGCCCACCGTCATGGTGGGCGTGAAGGATGGAGTGGGGAAGGGCTCGGCGCGCAGCATCGAGGGCTTCCACCTCTACGACGCGCTCAGCGGCTGCGCGGACCTGCTCGCCCGCTTCGGTGGGCACAAGCACGCCGCCGGCCTCACCATCGAGGCGAAGAACCTGCCCGCCCTGCGCGAGTCCTTCGAGCGCATCGCCAAGCAGCGGCTGACGCCAGAGGACCTGGTCCCCCGCTGCAAGGTGGACGCGGTGGTGGGCGTGAGCGAGCTGGATGAGCGCGCGGTGGAGGCACTGCAGCGGCTCGGGCCCTTCGGACAGGGCAACCCCGAGCCCGTGCTGGTGCTGCGCCACCAGGTGGCCCGCCCGCGCGTGCTGGCGTCCAAGTCCGGAGGCGGCGCTGGCCACCTCAAGCTGGCCCTGGTGGACGCGCCGGCCGTGGACGCCATCGGTTTTGGCATGGCGGATCGGCTGGCGCTCACCGAGGGCCCGGTGGACCTGGCCTTCCAGGCCAGCTTCGACACCTTCCGCGGTCAGCGGCGGCTGTCCCTCAAGCTCAAGGACCTGCGCGCCGCGGCCTGAGCCCGCTCAGGCGATGCCCCAGCGCACCCGTCCCGGCGTCAGCAGCGCCCCCGCGCGTGCCAGGTCGTTCATCCGGAAACGCTCGGCCTGACGCTCGAAGGCCGTGCGGCACCGCTCCGAGCAGAAGAAATACTTTCGCTTCTTGTACTCCGTGGACGGACGGCCATCGGGCGCCTCCAACTGCTTGCCGCAGACCGGGTCCAGGTGTCGCTTTGGTACGTCCTTCATTCCCCGCCTCCCCACCAGACTCACCCTTCACGGGCGGTTAAAGCAGCAGGCGTGCCAGCGGCGAACCCCGTGGATTCGCGAGGTTCTGTGCCGGGGCCGCCTGGAGGAGAGGTAACCGGCGGCCCGCGAGGGGAAAACTTTTCCCTGCCCGCGGGTGCTGGGGTGCCCTCCAGTACGAGGCTCGGGGCGCCTGGGACGCTGGCGTGGGGCGCTCCTGGCGAGGGTTGAACAGCTCGCCCTTGCTCGACCCGGGTCTCTCACGCTCTGCTCTCCTCGTGACGATCCCTTCCATCTCCGAACCCCAGTCGCCTTCCGCTCAGCGCCCGCTCACCGCACAGGATGCCAGGACGCTCGCACTGGCGGCGCTGGGTGGCGCGCTGGAGTTCTACGACTTCATCATCTTCGTGTTCTTCACCACGGCGATCGGGCAGCTGTTCTTCCCGCCTGACACACCGGACTGGCTGCGCCAGTTGCAGGCCTTTGGACTGTTCGCCGCCGGCTATCTCGCGCGCCCCCTGGGCGGCATCATCATGGCGCACTTCGGTGACCGCAGCGGGCGCAAGCAGATGTTCGCGCTGAGCGTGTTCTTGATGGCCGTGCCGACGTTGTTGATCGGCATGCTGCCCACCTACGCCACGGCGGGCTACGCGGCGCCGCTGGCCCTGCTGGCGCTGCGCATGTTGCAGGGCGCGGCGGTGGGCGGCGAGGTGCCCGGGGCCTGGGTCTTCGTCTCCGAGCACGTGCCGGATCGCCGCGTCGGCTTCGCCTGCGGCACGCTCACGTCGGGTCTCACGCTCGGCATCCTGCTGGGCTCGTTGGTGGCGACCGCCGTCAACAAGGTCTATTCCCCGGCCGAGGTGCTCGCCTTCGGTTGGCGCCTGCCCTTCCTGGTGGGTGGCGTGTTCGGCTTCTTCGCCGTGTTCCTGCGCCGCTGGCTGGCCGAGACTCCGGTGTTCGAGGAGATGCGCAAGCGCCACTCGCTGGTGAAGGAGCTGCCGCTCAAGGCCGTGTTGCGCGGCCATGTCCCCGCCGTGGTGGTGTCGATGCTGCTCACCTGGGTGCTCACCGCCGGCATCGTGGTGATGATCCTGATGACGCCCACGCTCATCCAGAAGCTCTATGGCATCGCGCCCGCCCAGGCCCTGGAGGCCAACAGCGTGGCCACGCTGAGCCTGACCCTGGGATGCATCTGCTTCGGCCTGCTCGCGGATCGCATCGGCGCCGGTCGGGCACTGGGCCTCGGTTGCGGGGCACTGCTCGTGGCGACGTACGTGCTCTATCGCGGCCTGGGCGCGGCTCCGGAGCACCTCGTTCCGCTGTATGCGCTGACGGGGTTCTGCGTGGGCGTGGTCGGCGTGGTCCCCACCGTGATGGTGCGCGCCTTCCCCCCGGCGGTGCGCTTCTCGGGGATCTCGTTCTCGTACAACGTGGCCTACGCCATCTTCGGCGGACTGACGCCGCTGGTGGTCACCCTGATGATGAAGGACCATCCGCTCGCGCCCGCGCATTACGTGGCGGCGCTGTGTGTCGTGGGGCTCGCCGTGGCGGCCTACCTGCTGAGCCTGGGCCGCTCGCGCTTCGCCGCGGTGAGTACCTTGTGAGCAGCACATCCCCGTGCAGGGCACTCACCCCCTCGCATGTTCGCGGGTGAGTGGCTGGTGCTCCGGCGCGGGGATGGGGCAGAAGCCCGCGATACGTCTCTCGGGCTCTCCGCTCGAGGGGTTTTCCCTCAGTCGCAGTGCTGGATGTCCTCGGTGACGAAGCCATTCCGCGTGGAGATGCTGCGGTCGTAGCAGGCCCCGTGGTCCCCGGTCAGCCGGTAGCGATGGGTGGAGGTCCCCACCGCGTTCCGCTGCGCGCGCGGTACGCCCAGCGTGAAGGCGGCCTCGCCGGTGTAGAGGTCGCTGAACTCCCGGTGCTCCAGCGTGTGCAGGCCCCGGGTGGTGTGCTCGTCCGCCGCGTCGTTGAGGGTGATGGTCGTGGTGAGCCGGTTCTGCGGCGTTATGCTGATGAGCCCGTCGAGCGTGAAGTGCTTGTCGGAGCGGCTCACCGTCGGGAAGAGGCCGCGGCCTAAGACCGTGACGGTGCTGGTGTCGTTCCAGGTCGCGGTGAGCCCGTCCGGGTTCTCCTCGTCCCCCTGCCAGCGGTGCATGCTCGAGTTGGACACCGACTGCTCGACCGTCGTCACCACCCAACCGTGTGAGGTCAGCAGGTAGCCGGACACCCGCAGCTGATGACTGCCCTGCGTGTCCACCTGGTTCCAGCCGTCCACCAGCGCGTGCGTCGAGTCATTGGTCAGCGGCTCGAGCCGATGCTCGAACAGACCCCCGATGACTTGCGAGCTGCGCGGGTCGCGCCAAGCGAGCACGTGGGTCGGCAGATCCCATCCGGGGCGGCCCTCGGGGACACCCAGCACCCGCACCTTGAGCTGGTGCGGCTTGCCGTCGGTCAGCTGGCCGATGAACGGGGTGAGCTCATAGCGGATGGGGCGGATGTCGAAGGCGCGCGGCGCCGGCAGCACGTACCACAGGAACGGGTTGGACCAGCCGCCCGTGTAGACATGCGGGAAGGGCATGGCGATACCAGCCACCTTGCCGTCCACTTCGATCTGCACCTCGCGGTAGGGGCCCGCATCGGCGGGGCAGGAGTACGGCACCGTGGCCGGGACGGTGAAGTACCAGAACTCCTCGCAGCCTCCGCCCGAGCCGGTCGCATACACCTCGGCGACGAGCCGCTCGGTATTCCGGGGCACCGTCACTTCCCCCAGCAGTGCACTGCCCTCGCGGCGCGGGTTGCTCAGCGGGAGCACGTCGCTCGCCGTGTCGGCTGGCTTGTACCGGCCCTCGGCCGGGTAGAAGGTCAGGTAGACCTGCACATCCAGCACGCCGGTGTAGGTGTCGTTGACCACGTTGCCAATCAGCATCCAGACGGGCTGGGGCCGGGCCAGCAGCGGCGCGTAGTCCGTGACGTCCTTCTCCACCGACCATGCGATGCCTTCACGGGAGGGCTCGGGTGTGGACGTCTTGAAGATCGTGACACCGCCCACCTCCAGGTGACCGAGCCGGTCGTACTGGACGCCCTGGACCTTGCCCTCCATGCGCAGCACCACCTTGTGCCAGGGGCCGGGGCAGTCCGCGGGCGGGGTGAAGGTGCCGGTGTAGGGCGTGAAGTCGTCGAACTTCTCGTCGACGATCTTCACGGTGCACGAGGCCGTCGCGGGCCTTTCCACCGCGGGGAGCGCGGTGCGGGGGTCGTCCCAATCGGTGCCGAACTCAGGTGGCGGCTCGGCGGCCAACACAGGGGTCATCACGCCGAGCGCGAGGCTCGCCGCGGCGAAGACGGCAGAGAGGCGTTCCACGGTTTTCTCCGGATAGACGAGGAAAGCGCGGAGCTAAGCCCCTGGACGGGGACGTTGTCCACAACCAGCACGGCCCACGCGTCTCCCCTTCGTGGCCGCTCGTTGCTCCCGATGCTGGGACACCCTCCACCGTGTTCGACGTGCGCCCCGCGCTGCTGTCCAACACGCTCCAGACTGGCAATCGTCCGATGCTCGACTCCGTCGGCGGACGAATCGCCCTCAGCGCGTTACCGGCGGTAACAGAGGTTACGAAATCACACTGGACGCGGTGCGGCAGTGCGCGGAGGTCCCGAGGGGGGAACACGTCTGCGGTATATGGCACGGGCGTTGCGAGTGTGGCGTCAGTCGCCCGCTGTCCTCACCACCCCAGGAGATGCCATGAGGAATGCTCGAGTCGCCGCGCTGCTCGTCTCGGGGGGAATCTGCTCGGCCACCCAGGCGCTGGCCCAGACCCCCAGCCCCAGTGAAGCTGCCACCCAGCCCGCTCCGGCCGCTGCCACCCAGCCCGCTCCGGCCGCTGCCACCCAGCCCGCTCCGGCTGCCGCCGAGAACGAAGACAAGCTCTTCCGCTTCTACGGCACGTTCACTCCGCGCCTCGTGATTGCCACGTCGGCGGTGGAGTCCTTCAGCCAGCCCAACGAGGTGGCCATCTCCGCCGCGGGCAACCCCGTCATCGCCCCCTCTCCGGACAAGGACCGTTATTCCTTCCAGGTGGCGCAGACTCGCGTCGGCTTCTGGCTCAACGAGAAGGGGGCGGTGCGAGCGCAGCTCGAAATCGACTTCGTGGACTTCACCAAGGCCACGCCCACCGTCGCGAGCCTGCCTCGCTTGCGCATCGCACGCGTGGACTACTCCTTCAGTCCCGGCCACACGCTCTCCCTGGGGCAGGACTGGGATCTGCACGCCCCCCTCAATCCGCACGGCATCAACTTGGTGGGAGCGCTCTTCCAGGCGGGCAACACCGGCTTCATGCGCCAGCAGTTCAAGTACCTCTACAGCAACTCGAACATGGAACTGGGCGCGGCGGTGGGCTTCCCCGCACCGAACAACACCGCCAAGGACACGCCCCTCGAGATTGGCTCCCTGCCCACCCTGGCGGTGCGCGGCGCCTACAAGTTCGGCAAGAGCCGGGTTGGCGTGACGGCCATCGCCACGCGGCTGCCCTTCAACCTGGGGGCGCCGGACGAGCGCCACGGCAATGCCTACGCCGTCGCGCTCTTCTCCGAGCTCTCTCCCTCCGCGGACACGACCGTGCGGGTGGAGCTCAACTACGGGCAGAACACCGCCAACTTGGGCATGCTGTCGCTGGCGCAGGGCCGTGCCAGCGATGACCTGAGGGATCTGGGAGGCTTCATCTCGGTGCGCCAGGTGGTGACGGGCCCACACGCCGTCTACGGCATGGCGGGCTACCAGAAGGTGACCGAGCCCTCGAAGGTGGTGCCCAGCTACGGTTACGCCTCCCTGCCCACCGACGGCTCTCCGCCCGCGTTCAGCAGCGCCGCTCTCACGGGCACCGGGCCGGGCATCCTGCACAACGGTGCGGTGCGCCTGGGCTACGAGTTCAAACCCACCAAGCTGCTGGCCTTCGTGCTGGAGGGCTTCCTCTACCAGACGCGCTTCCGGCTGCAGGCGGTGGATGAGGGGCGCGCCAACGCCGAGCGCACCTCTCTGGGCCTCGAGACAGGTGCCGTGCTGACCTTCTGAGCGCGGCCGGCGGCCCCCGTCTCTCCTGGCCTGCCCCTCTCCACGGAGAGAGGGGCGGGTGGGGGAGTCCTAGAACGCGGTGCCGATGCTCGCGCCCAGGAAGGTGTCGTCCATGTAGCCGCGCCGGAAGCGCGTCAGCTCCACGCGCCAGGACAGCCGCACGTTCGACTCCGACGACAGCTTCGTCCGGCCGCGCAGGCCCACGCCGTACTGGACGAGCGGCTTGATGCCATCCACCGGCGTCAGCTTGCCTCCCACCTCCAGGGCGGTGTGCTCGTACGCGATGCCTCCGCCCAGCTGCGCGTAGACGCCGTAGTCCGAGCCCTCGCCGAAGGTCAGCTCATACGCCGGAGCAATCGTGGCGTAGTGCAGCCGCGTGTCTCCGACGATGAGCGTCGTGCCCTCGCGTTGCCCGGCGTACATGTAGCGCACGTCGAACCAGAACGATTCGCGCAGCGCCTCCGTGTTGAAGATGCGGCCCATCTCCCAGGTGAAGCGCCCGCCGATGGCTGGCTGGGCATCGCCGAGAAACTGTCCACGCGGGCTGCTCACGAACAGCGCGCCGCCGAGAAACTCGAAGGCGAAGCCCTTGTTCGGATCGTCCATGTTCGAGAGCCGCTCGTAGCCCTTCTCCTCGTCGTCTTCCTCGGCGGCGCGGCGGAACTCCTTCGCCGGGTCCTCGTACTCGGAGCCGCGGCGGCGGCGCGAGCCGACCTCCTTGTCGGGCTTGTCGTCATCCGGGTAGGCGTAGGGCTGGTCCTCGTCCTGGGCGTGGCGCCGGCGCGAGGTGTTCTTGCTCTTGGAGGACTCGTCGTCCGGGTACTCGTAGGGCGCGTCATCGTCCTGGGCGAACGCGGGCGTGGCGAGGGTGAGCCCCCCGAGGATGCAGTACAGGAGCCGGGAATGCATGGTGGCGCTCTTCATGGGTTGATCGACTCGCAGACGCCAGTGACGAGGGTGGTGCTGTCCGGGCAATCGTCCTGACCGCCGGTGAGGTCTTCGACGGGGATCTGCAGCCGGGTAGCGAACTGGCTGCACACGCGCTGCTTCAGATTGAAGTCAGTGATGTGCCGGATGATGGACTTGGCGGCCACGGCCAGCGTGAAGTCCCCCTGGTCGTTGAGCGCCGCACGGGCGAGCTGGTTGAAGCCGGGCTTCGCCGTATTCGTCGTGTCCGAGTAGGCCGCCACCACCGCTCGCGCCAGCACCTGACGATCATTCGCGGTCTGCTCGGCATGGAAGAGCGAGCTCGCGAGGATGGTGCCCACCTTGTACTCGTTGCCGGCGAACACGGTGTTGAAGTTGGCCGTGTTCATCAGGTTGCGCAGCTCCCGGCTCATGCACGTGGTCTTCGACAGGTCGCGGGCATCGTCCTGCGCGCCCTCGAAGGAGGTGTACAGCACGCGCTTGTTGCAGCCGTAGGTCGACTGACACGAGGCCACATAGGCGTGGTAGTCCGCGAGGCCCTCGTCCAGCGACTTGATGACGTTGAGGCCCGGGGTGTCCACGCCGCCCGCTTCCGACCAGGCGTTGATGATGTCCGGGATGGAGCGGCCGTCATACACGCGGCGGTTGAACACCATGTGCGAGTACTCGTGCGTGAGCACGGAGGCGTTGATGGCTAGCGGCGCCTTCTCGATTTTGTCGAAGGGCAGCACCAGGAAGCCCTGCACTGGCGCGAAGAAGACGGCGTTGTCGCGTCCCGGCTCTTCGCTCGAATCGGCGAGGATGAACTCGGGGAAGTAGTAGGCCGTCATCTGCGGCAGCTCGGCCTGCTTCACGTCGACGTACTGGGTGAAGTAGTTCCAGGCGCGCTCGAAGTTGTAATACGTGGTGATGAGGTTCCACGTGTGGAAGTCCGCCGGCCACAGCACGCCCTTCTCGTCGGCGATGTAGCTGGCGGTGACGGAGCGGCCCGGCTCCTTGAGCAGCGCGCGCTGGAAGGCCTCCTCGGTTGTGGCGGCCTGGGCCTCGGGATCGTTCGAGTCCAGCACGATGCGGGCGCCGCCCTGGAGCTTCACCACCTGGCCCTCCAGGGACACGATGTCCGTGACCGTCTGGAGCTCCACCTCCGTGGGCTCGTACTGTCCATTGCTGGAGAGCACGAGCGCGCGCACCTTCATGGGCTTCTGGGTTTCCGGCGCGCACGAGACGGCGAGCATCGCGAGCGCGGCGGTTGTCAGCTTTCGGACCATGCCGGCCTTCTTACTACGGGTCCGGTGGCCATCAGAAGCCACGTCAGAAGGTGAGCTCGGAGCCCAGGGTCGCGAGTCCCGAGCGCAGCGGCGCCTCGCCCTGCACGTGGTCCGACTGGAGGGCCAGCGAGGCCCAGAAGCGGAAGGAGTCCGCCAGCCGGAACGTCCACCGGGTGCCCAGCACATGCGCGTACCCCTGGCCCGGCACGTAGCGGGTGAAGGCATAGGAGAGCTGCCCTCGGATCCAGGTGCTGAAGCGGTACGTCACCGAGGGCTTGACGTCGAAGAGCGCCGGGGCGCTGGGAAAGCCGGTGAGGGCGTTCACTCCGAGCAGCCGGCCGGACAGGTCCACAGCCAGCTCCTTGATGCGACGCTGGGTGAAGGTCTTCACCAGGAGGTTCCCCTCGGCGGCATTGGCCGCATACCGGCGCATCACCTCCTTCAGCTCCGCCTGGGTGAATTGGCCGGAGCTCAGGGGGTCTCCGCTGTAGAGGTAGAGCCCGCCGCGCACGCCCAGCTCCCACTTGTCGACGAGGAGCAGCCGCGCGCCCAGCGAGGGGCGGGCGAGGAAGAGGGGCTCCTCCCGGCGGTAGAGCGTCTCCTGGTGACCCGTCTGGTGGGTGAAGATCTCCCGGTCCAGCCCGTAGAGGGTGAGTCCCAGGCCCGCGTCCAGCCCGTACTCCACGTCCGAGAAGCCGGCCGAGTCATAGGTCGCCGCGAGCTGCAACCCGCCGCTGCGGTAGCCGGTGCGGGCGGACATCGCGGGGAGGTCGAGAAGGGGCCGCTCGGGCGCCAGCGGGGTGGTGCTCTTCTTGGGCAGGCCCACGTTGACGAGGCCGGAGAGGAGCCAGTGTTCGTTGAGGGCGTGGTCCACGCCGGCCGACAGTTGGTGGGAGAGGGCGGTTTCTGACTGGGTGCGCGTGCCGGTGTACCCGAGCGTGAGGAAGGTCTCGTCCTTGCGCAGCTCCACGTCCCCCAGCAGCGTCCAGGTGCGCAGGGAGCCGCCGGCGCTGCCCTCGGCCATCACCGAGCCCGCCCGGGCCTCCGAGGCCCCCAGCAGGGCCAGCGCGCCGGCTCCGGCGAGTGCCGCCCTTCGCACGCCAGTCCACCGGGCGACTTCTCGGATTCCTTGACGCATCGTTTCCACGCTCTCTATGGTGCCGCCCTTTCAACCCCCCTCTGTGCAGGCGGTGTCATGGCGGTCCCGTTCATTACCGAGGTCAAGCGTACTCATACCTGCGGGCAGCTCACCAAGGCCAACATCGGTGAGGAGGTCGTGCTCTTCGGCTGGGTGCAGAACAGGCGAGACCACGGCGGCGCGGTCTTCATTGACTTGCGTGACCGTGAAGGTCTCACGCAGGTCGTCTTCGAGCCGGACATCGCCAAGGATGCCCACGAAGTGGCCGGCCAGCTGCGGCTCGAGTACTGCATCGGCATCAAGGGCAAGGTCGCCTCGCGCGGCACCCAGGTCAATCCCAAGCTCAAGACGGGTGAGATCGAGATCAAGGCCACGGACCTGACCATCTTCAACCGCTCCGAGCCCACGCCGTTCCTCATCGAGGACAACGTCGACACGGCGGAGGACAAGCGCCTGGCGTACCGCTTCCTGGATCTGCGCCGCCGGCCGCTGCAGCAGACGCTGATGACGCGCTCGAAGATGAACGCGCTCACCCGCTCGTACATGGTGGACAACCGCTTCCTGGAGCTGGAGACGCCCTTCATGGGCAAGTACACCCCGGGTGGCGCGCGCAACTTCCTGGTCCCCAGCCGGCTCAACCCGGGCAAGTTCTACGCCATGGCGGAGAGCCCCCAGCTCTACAAGCAGCTCTTCATGGTGGCGGGCTTCGACCGCTACTTCCAGATCGTCAAGTGCTTCCGCGACGAGGACCTGCGCCTGGACCGGCAGCCCGAGTTCACGCAGATCGACGTGGAGATGAGCTTCGTCACCCAGGACGACATCTTCACCATCATCGAGGGGCTCATCAAACGGCTGTGGGGCGAGGTGCTGGGCATCGACGTGCCCACGCCCTTCATGCGGATGGACTTCTACGAGTCCATGGCGAAGTACGGCAACGACAAGCCGGACCTGCGCTTCGGGCTGGAGCACGTCGTGCTCACGGACCTCATCCGCCAGCATGGCGCTGGCGGCGGCGTGCCGATGATGTGGGAGGCGGTGGAGCAGGGCGGCATCGTCAAGGCCATGGTCATCCCCGCGGACAAGCCGATGAGCCGCGCGGAGAGCGACAAGCTGGAGGACTTCGCCAAGCAGAACGGCGCCAAGGGCCTCGCGCGCGCCAAGGTGGGCGAGGGTGGCGAGTGGACGCAGTCTCCGCTGTCCAAGACGATCACCCCGGCGCTGCGCCAGGCCATCAACCAGGCGGTGAACGCGAAGACGGGCGACCTCATCCTGTTCCAGTTCGGCCGCGAGTCGCTGGTGCACACGGTGATGGCGAACCTGCGCGTGCACGTGGCCAAGAAGCTGGGCCTCATCCCCGAGTACGGCAGCGGCGGCGTGTGGAAGTTCCTCTGGGTGGTGAACCCGCCCCTCTTCGAGTACGACGAGGAGACGAAGACGTGGGCTGCGGCGCACCACGCCTTCACGCGCCCGCACGACGAGGACGTGCAGTACCTGCTGACGGATCCGGGCCGGGTGAAGTGCCACCGCTACGACGTGGTGCTCAACGGCTTCGAGATCGGCGGCGGCTCCATCCGTCTGCATGATCCCAAGGTGCAGGCGGAGGTGTTCAAGGCGCTGGGCATCTCGGACGAGGACGCGCGGGCGAAGTTCGGCTTCCTGCTGGACGCGCTGAAGTTCGGCGCGCCGCCGCACGGAGGCATCGCGCTGGGCATGGACCGTCTGGCGATGCTCCTGACGGGCGCCGAGTCGCTGCGTGACGTCATCCCGTTCCCGAAGACGAAGACGGGCACGGACCTGATGACGGGAGCGCCGGGCGACGTGGACGACAAGCAGCTGCGCGAGGTGCACGTGCGCCCCACGCCGCCGCCGCAGAAGTAATACCTCTCCCTCCGGGAGCTGGCTGGGATGGCTCCAAAATGGAGCCGGGCCCCCTGTGCGCATAGAACAGGGGGTTCCCATCCTTGGAGGACAGGGTCCGAATGAAGACGTTCCTCGTGGTGAATCCGCGCAGTGCCGGAGGTCAGACGGGTAAGCGGTGGGCCGAGATCTCGGGCCAGGTGACCCGGGCGATTGGCGACTTCGGCTTCGGGTTCACCGAGAGCGCCATGGACGCGGTGCGTCTGACGCGCCAGGCGCTCCATGACGGCTACGAGTGCATCGCCGCGGTGGGCGGTGACGGGACCATCAACGAGGTGGTCAACGGCTTCTTCGCCGACGGCAAGGCCATCAACCCCAACGCGGCCCTGGGCCTCATTCCGCGGGGCACCGGCGGCGACTTCCGGCGCGCCTTCGGCTGGGACCTGGAGCTGGACTCGGCCCTGGAGCGGTTGCGCACCGACAAGACCGAGCCCTTCGACGTGGGGCTCGCCGAGTACGTCAACTTCGAGGGACAGAAGGAGTCGCGCTACTTCGCCAACATCGCCTCGTTCGGGGTGAGCGCGGCGGTGGCCCACGAGGTGAACACCGGGAGCAAGGTGCTCGGTGGCAGGGTGAGCTTCGCTTGGGGCACGGTGAAGACGATGGCGAAGTACAGGGATCGCCGGGTGCGCCTGCGCGTGGACGGCGGCGAGCCCGAGGAACTGGACATCACCGTGGTCGCCGCCTCCAACGGTCGCTACTTCGGCGGTGGCATGTGCGTGGCCCCGAAGGCCCTCACCCACGATGGTCTCTTCGAGCTGACCATCTGGCACGACTACGGCGTGGCCGACTTCGTCATCAAGTCCAAGGGCGTCTACAACGGCGACCACATCACCTGGGACAAGACGCGCTACTTCCAGTGCCGCACCCTGGAGGCCGAGAGCGACCAGGAGGTGTTCCTGGAGATGGATGGAGAGGTGCCCGGCAGGCTCCCGTGCCGCATCTCCATCCTTCCGGGCGCCATCCGCCTCAAGGTGTAGCGCGCGTCGCGACGGGCCCTCGCGCCGGAGCGGGGCGGGCCTCGAAGCGGCGCTGGTAGTGGCGCACCCACAGCCTCATCCCCACCACGCCCACCACGGTGGGGGTGAGCCACAGCCAGAGCTGGAAGCCGTTGAGCCCCAGGCGATGGGCGTTGACGACGAGGAAGGCCGTCAGGGCGCCGATGCTCGAGCCCACCATGGCGCCCAGGTGCTCGTACCACCAATGCATGCGAGTCGTGGGCGGGCGCAGCCAGTACCGGAGCTGACTGCCGCCGACCAACAGTCCCACAGGTGCGAAGCCCATGAGCAGCGGCGCGCGCAGCACCACCCCGTAGGACAGGATTCCCACCGCGGCCAGGATGAGCACCACCGGAAGCCCCAGGTCATACGGGTGGCGGTGCGCCGCCGTGCGTGACTTCGCTCGCAGCACGCGGACGCCCAGGGACGCCGAGGCCCAGCTCAGCACGCCCACATACCCGAGGAAGAGATAGCTCGGGAGCGACGCCGAGCGGTTCGTGGCGAGCTGCCAGCCACACATCGCGATGCCGGTGACGGCCACCGCCGCCATGGCTCCCACGTAGACCCAACCCACCCGGCGGTGCAGGGGGCCTCCCTTGCGAGCCACCATGGGTAGCCAGAAGACGCTGAGCGCGGTCATCCCCGCGGCCACGTGGATCCAGAGCAGAACGGTTGGAACGAGGGACATGTGCGCCTCCAAAGGATTGAACGAGGCTCAGGGTAGGGAGGCCGTCCTCCGCGCACATGTGCCACCCGTCACACGCGGCCCATGTGACTTCCAGCACATGGCCTGGGGCGGCGCCTGTCCCTAGACTCGGGGCATGGCGCCTTCCCACGTTCATCGGGTGCTGCTGGGCGCGGGGCTCCTCACGTGGGCCCTGGCCGGGCTCCCGCAGGTCTTGTGGCTCGTCGCCGAGCCCGCCCGCATGGGTGAACCGTCCTCCGTCGTGTGGCTCGTGGCGTTCACCGTCTTTGGCGGGGCCTTCCTCCTCAACGCCCGGGACGCCGAGACACACGTGGGGCTGCTCTTGCTCCAGACGGTGGCGGCGCTCGGGGTGCTCGCCACCAGTGGCAGTGGCTTCGAGGGGGCACTGCTCGCCATCAACGCCGGCCAGGTGCCGGCCCTGTTGCCTCCCCGGCGCGCCGTGGCGTGGGTGACGGTCCAGGGGCTGGCCGCGCTGGCCGTGTATCTCGTCATCTACCCGCCCGCTCGCGCGTGGATGACGGCGGCCATCTACGGAGGCTTCCAGGCCTTCGCGCTCGCCGTGGCCTGGCTCGCGGAGCGCGAGGCCCAGGGGCGGCGGGAGCTGGCTCGCCTCCACGCCGAGCTGCGCGCGGCCCAGGTGCTCCTCGCGGAGGGAGAGCGCGAGCGCGAGCGGCTGCGCATCGCCCGGGAGCTGCACGACTCGCTGGGTCACCACCTCACCGCCCTGACGCTGAACCTCGAGGTCGCCGCCCATTCCGCCCAGGGCTCCGCCGTCGAACACGTCCGCCGGGCCCAGGGCGTCGCCCGCGGTCTGCTCTCCGAGGTGCGCACCGTGGTGTCCGCCCTGCGTGACTCGCCTCCCCAGCTCGCCCCCGCCCTGCGAGCGCTCGCCGAGGACGTCCCCGGGCTCGCGGTGCACCTCCAGGTGCCCGAGGCCCTTCCACTCGGCTCGTCCGAGGCCGCCCGTTCGCTCTTCCGGTGCGTCCAGGAGGTCATCACCAACACGCTGCGCCATGCCTCCGCCAGCAACCTGTGGATCGACATCACCGCTACGCCGGATGGAGTGCGGGTGCTCGCCCGGGACGATGGGCGCGGGGCTCCGGCGCTGAAGGCCGGCGCGGGCCTCACGGGGATGCGCGAGCGCTTCGTCGAGCTCGGGGGAAGGGTGGAGGTCCGCTCGCCGCCGGGGCGCGGGCTGGAGCTCGAGGCGTGGCTGCCCGGCAGTGAGGGGGCCGCGTGATTCGCATCCTGCTCGTGGACGACCATGCCGTGGTGCGCCAGGGACTGCGGAGCCTGTTGGATCTCGCTCCGGACTTTCGCGTGGTGGGGGAGGCCTCCGACGGCGAGGAGGGCCTGCGCCTCGTGGCCGAGCTGGATCCGGACGTGACGCTGCTCGACGTGCGGATGCCGCGCATGAGCGGGCTGGATGCGCTCGAGGCCCTGCGCCGCACGGACCCGAACCGGCGTGTGCTGCTCCTCACCACCTTCGACGAGGACGCGGTGGTGCTGCGAGCGCTGCGCTTCGGTGTGCAGGGCTACCTGCTGAAGGACGTGACGTTCGAAGAGCTCTCCGATGCCATCCGCCGGGTGGCGCGTGGCGAGGTGCTTCTGCCTCCCGGCCTCCACGAGCGGGTGGCCCGCGGCCTCGCCGAGATGCCTCGCGACTTCCCCAGCGCGGACCTGCCCGATGGGCTCACGCGCCGTGAGGTGGAGGTGCTGCGACTCATCGCCCGGGGACTGAGCAACCGGGAGATCGCCGACGCCCTGGGCACCGCCGAGGGGACGGTGAAGAACCAGACGTCCAGCATCCTCTCCAAGCTGGGCGTGCGCGACCGGACCCGCGCGGTACTCCGGGCCGTCGAGCTCGGCTACCTGTGAGCCGGGCGACCCTTTTTCCCACGGGTTGACCTTGGAAGTTCGGCCGTTACAGCTTACTCTACGAATAGAGTACGCCGGAGCGCGCCATGCCAGACCGTGACCCCTCCCAGCTCGATCTCTTCACCGGGGCTCCCAGCCCCACGCCCGTCCGTGGGCGCCGTCGCGGCCACGACGAGCCCGTGGGCCCCGCCGAGCAGCCCGAGGAGGTGAGGGCGCTCGGAGAGCAGCTCCCCTCGGGCCTGTACCTGGGGACCTCGTCCTGGACGTTCCCTGGCTGGAAGGGGAGGGGGCTCGTCTACGACCGGGAGGCCACCCCAGCACGGCTCTCCCGCGAGGGGCTCTCCGCATATGCCCAGCACCCCGTGCTGCGCACCGTGGGCGTGGACCGGACCTTCTACGCTCCCATTCCCGCCGCCACCTTCGCCGAGTACGCCGCGCAGGTGCCCCCCGGCTTCCGCTTCCTCGTGAAGGCGCACGAGGCCTGTACCCTCGCTCGCTGGCCCGTGCACCAGCGCTACGGCGACCTGCGAGGTCAGGCCAACGACCGCTTCCTGGATGCGGCCTATGCGCGCGACCTGGTGGTGGCGCCCTTCGTCGAGGGTCTGGGCGAGAAGGCCGGGCCGCTCGTCTTCCAGCTCCCGCCGCAGGATCCGCATGATCTCGGGGGCGTGGGGCCCTTCGTGGAGCGCCTGCACGCCTTCCTCGCCGTGCTGCCCCGGGGCCCCCTCTACGCCGTCGAGCTCCGCAACGAATCGTTGCTGACGGACGCCCTGGCCCAGGCGCTCGCGGATGTCGGCGTGAGCCCCGTGCTCGCCGCCTGGAAGAACATGCCCCCCGTGGAGCGTCAGGCGGTGCGCATGCGCGCCCTGCAGGCCCCGGCGCTCGTGGTGCGCTGGATGTTGCCGCCGCACCTCGACTACGAGGAGGCCCGCAAGCGCTACTTCCCCTTCGACAAGCTGGTGGACGAGGACGTGCGCACCCGCGAGGCCGTGGCCCGCGCTTCCGTCGCCGCGCTGCGTGCCGGCAGGCCCGTCTTCGTTACGCTCAACAACAAAGCGGAAGGAAGTGCACCCCTGTCCGCCGTGCTCCTGGCGCAAAGCGTCATGTCACGTACAAGAAACACCGGGAGTGTGGACTCTTGATCGCTCCAGGTGTGCGTTTAAGGTGTGGGGTGTAGGATCAGTAACTCCCGTTGGACTGAGCACGCAGCTTGCTTGGAGGGGCGGTCATGAGATCGATCCTTGTTGCAGCGCTCGTGGTACGCGTCACGGCGGCCGGAGGGGCGGGCGCTGGCGCAGAGGAAGAAGCTCGGCGCCGGCGGGTCGGTGACACCTGGGAAGACGTGCGTAAACAGTTCTCCGCCCTGCGAAACGAGGTATCCACCCTGCAGGATGAATTTCGTGTCGCCCAGGAACGCCACCGGCTAGAGGCCGAGCGCAAGCAGCAACAGTTGGAGCACGAACGTCGTGGTCAGCCCTGAACAGGACGACCTCGAAGACGCCGATTTCGACCCCGAAGCCCCGGTCGAGCTTCCCCTGGATGGGAACCTGGACCTGCACCTGTTCCGCCCCCGCGACGTGAAGGACGTCGTCACTGAGTACCTCTGGGCCTGCCGTCAGAAGGGTGTACTCGACGTTCGCATCATCCACGGCAAAGGCACTGGCGCGCTGAGGCGTACCGTGCAGTCCCTCCTCCCCAAACTGCCCGAGGTCGAGTCGTTCCGCTCCGCTTCTGAATCGGACGGCGGATGGGGCGCGACGTGGGTGCGGTTGAAGCCCCTCGGGCCCGGGGAGTCGGAATAGTCTCCGGCGCATGTCAGCAGACGTTCAACCGCGGCAGTCGAAGCGCGTCGCGCTCCTCCTGGGCGCGGTCTTCCTCTCGTGCCTCATGACGATGGGGCTCGGCATCCGGTGGGTGCTCTCGACCGCGAAGAGCATGCGGAGCCCGGCCGCCACTACGGCGAAGCAGTTCGTGGAGGCGCTCGCGGCGGGCGACAGGCCGCGGGCACTGCAATCCTGTGATTCGAGCGAGTTGACGGAGGCGAAGGTGCTCGAGCTCGAGCGCCAGAGCGCGGACCTGCTCGTCAATCGCGCCTGGTCGGTCACCTATGCCCAGGAGTTCTCCGATCAGGGTACGGAAGCCTTCGCCGTCTTCCTCGTGCCGAAGCTCCCGGAAGGGCAGAAGGCGAGCCGGGCCTTCATCGTGGACATGGTGAACCAGGGCGGCTGGAAGGTGCGCCGCCTCCACGAGGTCGACCCCGAGGACCACAAGGTCAGCGTCTCGTTCTGACCGTGAGCCCCGGGCGATGGCCGAGCGCCAGCGCCTCGGGGGGCTCTTCGGGAGAACCTGGGCGCTACGACAGCCAGAAGTAGGCGGAGGCGATGAGCGAGCGCTTCTCCGTCACCTTCGACTTGTTGGCCAAGTCCGACACCTGCCGGTCCTTCGCCGCGTAACGCTTCTCCTCCTCGTTGCGCAGCGAGGCCAGCTTCTTGCGGTACTCGCGCTCGAGCCGCTCCGCGTGTGCCCGCACCTTCACGCGCTCGGCGGGGTCTTCCTGCGAGCACACCACCTTGCGCTCCTCCTGCCAGGCCTCGCGCGCCTTCTCCACCGCATCGCGCGACTCCAGCAGGCAGTCCTCGGCGTACCGGTCCGCCCGCTCGCGCGCCAGGTCCAGCTCCAGCGCGTTGCGCCGCTCCGCAGCCCGGAGGAGCTCCTCCTTGGCCGCCATGAGCGCCTGCTCCTGCATCAGCGACACGGACACCGGAGGCGGCTGCCGGCGCCGCTCCTCCTTGGCCGCCAGCTTCACGAAGTGCTCGCCGTCCGCGAGCGGCAGGGCCCGGAAGCTCTTGCCATCCCGGTCCAGCACCAGCACCAGGTGCACCATCTTCTCCTCGGCCTTCAGGCCCGTCGTCTCGAACTTGTAGACGAACCACCAGCCCTCGCTGCCCGCAAGGCGCGCCAGCCTCGCCGGGAGGCCCGCCGCGTTGAGCTGCAGGTAGTTGATGGCGTCGTGCGTCCTGTCCCGGACGGCATAGGCCGCCTTGGCCACCTGGAGGCGGCCCGAGGCGCTGTTGTTGCCCAGCACCGAGCCCGTCAGCGCCCGAGCACCCTGCTGACGCTTCTCCATCGCCTCCTTCGTCACGGCACCGGCCATGCGCAGCCGCCGCCGCACGTCGCCGTCGAAGCGCTCCATCAGCACCGAGCGCGCTTCCGTCATGCGCGCGCTGATGCGCGTCTCCATGTCCGAGCGCAGCTTGTCGAACGCGGCGTTGATGTCGTCCGGGTGGCGGCAGGACTGGTAGATGTCCAGGATGCGCCGCTCGAAGTCCACGCCACTCTCGAGCGCACCGAGGATCTCATCCGACGCGCCGAACACGCCGTCGAAGAGGTTCAGCTTCTTCTCCAGCAGTTCGTACAGCCGCGCGTCCGCGGCGTTCTGCCGATTGAGGAAGTTGATGACGAGCACGTCGCGCTGCTGGCCGTAGCGGTGGCAGCGGCCGATGCGCTGCTCCACGCGCTGCGGGTTCCACGGCAGATCGTAGTTCACCACCAGGTTGCAGAACTGGAGGTTGAGGCCCTCGGCGCCCGCCTCGGTGCAGATGAGGATCTGCGTCTTCTCGCGGAACTCCGTCACCAGCGCGCGGCGCTCCTCGGGGCCACCCGCCGCGTCACCGGAGAGCAGGGAGATCTTCCCCGCGTAGCCGTTGGCCGACAGCAGGTTGAAGAGGTACTGCTGGGTGCGCTTGGACTCGGTGAAGATGAGCGCCTTCTCCGGCCAGCCCTGCCCCTTCATCACCTTGAAGGTCCGGTCCAGGGCGCGCTTGAGGGCCTCGCCCTTGGCGTTCACCTTGATGGAGTCGGCGAGGTCCGCGTACTGCTTCAGCTCCCACTGCTCGTTCTCGAGCGTGCGGATGCTGACGGGCTTGGCCGGGTCGTCGGCCCACTCCTCGCCCTCCTCGACGTACTGCTTCGCCTCTTCGGGCTCGAAGAGGGCGAGGGCGCGCTGGCCCAGCTTCGCCGCCTCCAGGCGCTTGGCGAGGTTGTCCGCGAGCCGCCGCAGGGTGGGGGCGATGGCGTACGTGGAGGAGGCCAGCAGCTTGCGATAGCAGAGCGTGAGCAGCGTCTTCTTGCCCGGCTCGATGGCCGCGACCTCGGAGCGCCGCAGGTACTCGCTCACCTTTTCGTAGAGGTCCTGCTCCTCGGGCGAGGGCGCGAAGTCCTCCACGATGGATCGGCGGTTGGTGTAGCGGACGTACTCGCGCACCTGCCGGCGCAGCGTGCGCTGCACCACCGGGGCCAGCCGCTCCTTGAGCTCGTTGACGGCATCCGTCTGCAGCCCGCCCGTCTCCGCCTCCAGCCGGTAGCGGCTGCGGAAGGCGTGCTCGGGGCCCAGGATCTGCTCGTCCAGGAGCGTCACCAGCCCGAACAGCTCCATCAGATCGTTCTGGAGCGGGGTGGCGGTGAGCAGCAGCTTGGGGCGGCCGCTGAGCCCCGAGCGCAGCGCCTGGCCCGTCTTGTGGCCCGCCTTGTAGGCGTTCCGCAGGCGGTGGGCCTCGTCGATGATGACGACGTCCCAGGGGATTTCCGCCACCAGCTGCGCCTTGTTGGCGGCGAACGGGTGCGAGCAGATGACGGGGAAGGGCTGGTCGAAGCAGTTGCCCGTGGCGCGCACCGTGCGGCCGTCCACCATCACCGACTCCAAGTCGAACTTCTCGCGCAGCTCGCTGTTCCACTGCGCCCGCAGCACGGCCGGGGCGAGGATGAGGATGCGCGTCTTCCCCTCGGCCATGAGCTGGGCGATGACCATGCCCGCCTCGATGGTCTTCCCCAGGCCCACCTCGTCCGCGAGCATGCAGCCGCCGCGCGAGAGCGAGTCCATCGCGAAGCACGCGGCCTCGAGCTGGTGCGGGTTGAGATCCACCCTGGCTTCGGCGAGCGCCCCGGCGAGCCGCTCGCGCGAGTCGGAGCTCTTGATGGTGAGCTCCTCGGCGAGCAGACGCTCGTGGAAAGGCGTCAGCGACTGTGCTTGCTGCTCAGCGTCCGCGCGGACCTCCGTCCCCGACACCGCCGCCGCCGCATCCACCGCCACCCGCAGCTCCCTGAACTCCCTCGCGACCTCCGGCAAGACCCTGTCTCCATCCGTTCAACCGTGCGTCCACACAGGCGTGTAGCACGAAAGGGGAGCCATTTTGTTGACCTCGACGCATGTGTAAAGGGGGTCTTTGCGGAGGCCGACAAATCGGCTCCGGAGCGATTGGCACGCTTTTTCTTCGGGAGCGTCCTCGCGGGAGCGTGTGGGCGGGGGGAGGATCGTGAAGGACTTGACGGAAGTGGCTACAGCATTCCGCGGGCCTTCACGTGCAGATAGGTGTTGACGGCGGCGGCGCCGAAGCCCTTCGCGGGAGCGCGGACCACGAGGGCCCCCGAGTCTCGAAGCGTGAGAGCCGTGCGCTGGTAGTCCTCCTCGAGCCGGGCGGCGGCCTGGCGCGCGTAGGCGTCCTGCACGGAGAGGGGGACGGCGGTGGCGGCGGACTGGAGATCCTCGTCCAGGAGCGAGGCCACCACGGGCAGGTGGCGAGGGCGCAGGGCGAGCGTGCGGGCCAGCAGCGAACCCGAGGCGTCCGGATCCACCAGGTCCGTGAAGAGCACCACCAGCGAGCGGCGCGAGGAGCGGGAGAAGGCGAAGTCGTAGGCGCGGCCGTAGTCGCTCTCCTCGAGGGCGGCCTCGGCGCGGTAGAGGGACTCGGTGAGCAGGCGCAGGTGCTCGTGGCCCTTGCGCGGGGGGAGGTAGGCGCGCACGTCGCTGGCGAAGGCGAGCACGCCCACCATGTCGCCGGCCTCCAGGCTCACCCGGGCCAGGCGCAGCGCCGCGTCCACCGCGTGGTCCAGCTTGCGGCGGCCGTCCACCCGGCCCGCCATGTGGCGCCCGCAGTCGAGCAGCAGCAGTACCGGCTGGTTCCGCTCGGGCTGGTACACGCGCACCATGGTGCGGCCCCGGCGCGCCGAGGCCTTCCAGTCCACCGTGCGGTAGTCGTCGCCGGTGCGGTATTCGCGCAGGGACTCGAATTCGCGGCCCTCGGCGGAGCGGCGCAGGGTGCGCTCGGAGGGGGCGTCCGAGGCCACGGCGAGCGCCAGCGCCTCCTTCGTGAGGGCAGTGAGGTCCGGGTACACCTTCACGTCCCGGGCCGCGGGGAGCCGCACCTGACGTGCGCACAGGCCCAGCGGGCCCAGCAGGCGCAGGTGGATGTCTCCGAGGCGCAGATCTCCGCGGGCGGGTGGGGTGAGGGAGTAGGAGACGGTCGCGTGGGGCGCGTCCGGAGAGAGGGCGAAGGGCTGCTGGTGCCCACGTACGTCCACGCCCGGAGGCACCTCGTCACGCACCTGCCCGCGCACGGGCCGCGGGCCGAGCAGGCTCAACTCCAGGCGCACCGGGTTGGAGATACCCGAGGAGAGGACGGGCTCCACCACGCGTCGCACCTCCACGTCCGAGGCGCGAGGGGCGGAGAGGAAGTCCCAGGCGCATAGCAGCAACACCGCTACGTCCACGGCGACGGCTAGCCAGAGGAAGACGGAGCCGGCCACGGCGAGCGCCGCGGGCACCAGGGCCGCGGCGACGAGCGCCACGGCGAGCCCCGTGGGGACGGGCCGGCCGGAGCTCACCGGGGAACCTGGACGCGCTCCAACGTCTGGCGGAGCACGTCGTCCGCGGTGAGGCCCTCGACCTCCGCCTCGGCCTTGAGCAGCAGGCGGTGGTTGAGGACGCTGGGGCAGACGGCCTTCACGTCGTCCGGGGTGACGAAGTCGCTGCCATTGAGGGCCGCGCGGGCCTTGGCCGCCGCGAGCAGCGCCTGGGCCGAGCGGGGGGAGGCTCCCAGCCGCACGCGCGGGTTGGCGCGCGTCTCGCGGATGAGCCGCACCGCGTAGGAGAGGACGGACTCGTCACAGGCCACGCTCGCGGCGCGGGCCTGCAGCTCCGCGAGCGCCGGGGCATCCAGCACCCGCTCCACCCGGGCGGCGCGGCCCTGGCGCTGGTGGAAGGCGCGCACCATGTCCAGCTCGGACTCGGGTGGCGGGTAGCCCACGCGCACCCGCATCAGGAAGCGGTCGAGCTGCGCCTCGGGCAGCGGATAGGTGCCCTCGAGCTCCAGCGGGTTCTGCGTGGCCACCACGAAGAAGTGAGGCGGCAGCGCGTGCGTGGTGCCATCGATGGTGACCTGCCGCTCCTCCATGGCCTCGAGCAGCGCGGCCTGCGTCTTGGGCGGGGTGCGGTTGATCTCATCGGCCACCAGCACCTCGGTGAAGACGGGGCCTTTCACCAGGTGGAAGGCGTTGTCCTGGGGCCGGAAGACGTTGGTGCCGAGGATGTCGCTCGGCATCAGGTCCGGGGTGAACTGGACGCGGGTGGACTCGAGGCCGAGCGCGGCGGCCATGCTGCGGGCGGTGAGAGTCTTGGCCACGCCGGGGACGCCCTCGAGCAGGACGTGCCCGCGCGCGAGGAAGGCGGTGACGAGGTCCGCCACCAGGTGGGGCTGGCCGAGCACCGTGTTCCCGAGCGCCGCGAGGAGCCGCTGCAGGGCCTCTCCGGAGGACGAGGCGAGCGCGGCGGCCGCGGGGGAGGGGGACGTCATGACGCGGGCTTCTCCCTCAGTCCGAGCAGCGTGCCACCCAGGCTCGTCAGCGCGCCCATCAGGCCGAGGAACACCCCGAAGCTGGGCGACGAGTTCATGATGGTCGCGTTGCCCATGGGGGACGGCACCTCGGTGGCGTCGTAGGAGATCTTCATGAAGATGATGCACCAGAGGATGCAGAAGACGGACAGGCCGAGCTGCGCGAGCCAGGGGATGAGCACGTTGAGGTGGGGCATCAACCGGCGCACGCGCACGGCGATGGAGCCGATGATGCCGATGGCCGCCATCACGGCGAGGAGCCCCAGGCTCATCAGGCCGAGGATGTCTCCCTCGGCGGCGGTCTCCTTCCAGGGGAGGAAGGCCGAGACGAGGATGGCGATGCCACCTCCGAAGGCGATCTTGTCGGAGCGGCCCAGCACTCCGAAGAAGTCGCGGAAGTCCTCGATGACCTGCTCGGGAGCGACGATCTGACCGGTGCCGGTGTTGGAGCCGGAGACATCGCGGGTGGGGACGTAGTTGACGTCGGACGGGTCGAGCTCGGCCTCCGCCGGAGCACGCCGAGGAGCGGGGGCCGCCGCCGGACGAGAGCCCGAGCCACCGGAGCGCGCGGCGGGACGGGAGCCCGTGGTGGAGGCACGAGCGCCCGTGGAGCGCTGAGGCGCGTTGCGGACGATCTCGTCCATGGACTTGATGTTGGTGGCGTCCTCATCGGCGACCGCCGGGGCCGGAGCGGCGGGGCGGGCCTGGGAGGAGGCTGTCCGGGGACGCGAGCCGGTACCAGAGGCGGTCCGGACGGCGGGACGCGAGCCGGTGCCAGCACGAGCACCCGGGTTGTTGCGCACCGGGCGGGACGGCGAGGCCTGCTTGCGAGGCGGAGGCGAGCCGGCATCCGACTCATCGTCCGGAGGGGCGTCCGTCGAGATGAACGAGGCGTCGATGATGTAGTCGCACGAAGGGCAGATGGCGGTGCCATCCGCGACCTTGGTGCCACAGCCAGGGCAGTTCAGGACCGGCGCTCCTTGAGTCTGGGAAGCGCCGCGCATCTTCCGGTGCCCGATGGTTCAAGTCAAACGACATACGCGGGCTAACCCCTGGATTTTCGCGGAGAATTGGCCTAGGCGGGGCCGCATGGATTGTCTGCGCGCCGCCGTGCCCGCCTGCCTGCTGTGGGGGCTCGTGCTTTCGGGTTGTGTCCGCTCCGTGCCGTCTCCGGCGGAGGCGGGTGGGGAGATCTCCGTGTGGGAGGATCGCCGCTCGTTGGCGGATGGGCGGCTCGTGGACCTGGCGGTTCGGGGCTCCGAGCCGGAGCGTGTGAGGGCCCTGCGCGCGCTCGCCCGTATCCAGGAGCCCTCCACGCTGGATGCCGTGCTGGCCGGGCTTGGTGCCGCCGAGGCGCCCGTGCGTGACGAGGCCGCGTTCGCAGTGGGCGTGCTGGCGCTCTCGTGGGAGCCGCTCACGGACGCGGAGAAGGCGCGGATGACGGAGGCGCTGCTCGCCGCCGAGGCCGCGGAGAAGAACGAGGCCGTACGGCGCACCCTGCTCGAGTCCCTGGGCAAGCTGGCCACGCCGGGCGCGGTGAAGCGGCTCACGGAGCGGCTCTCGGATGGACATTCGGGAGTTCCGGGCCAGGCGGCCGTGGCCCTTGGAGTGGCGGCGCGCCGGGGTGCATCGCTGGCGGAGGTGCCGCTGGAGCGGGCGGCGGAGTTGCTTCAGTCCCATCAGCCCGAGGCGTTCCGTTATGGCGGTGCCTACCTGCTGGCGAGCGCGAAGCGTCCCGAGGCGCTGGGGCTTCTGCGGCGCTGCCTCGGGGACGAGGCCCCGGATGTGCGAGCCCAGTGCGCGAAGGGAATCGGGGACGTGGGAGGCCCGGAGGACGCGGCCGTGGTGGGCCGGCTGCTGGGAGACAAAGTGCCGCGCGTCTCGGCGGAGGCGGCGCGGTCGCTCGCGAAGCTGGCGGCGCGTTGCAGCGGGGACTGCACTCCCCTGGACGAACTCCTGGCGCTCTCGCCTCGGGCCGGGAGCGTGGCGAAGGGAGACTCCGCGGCGGGTCACGCCCTGCTCGCGCTGGCACAGCAGGGCCTCCCCGAGGCGGGAAGTGGGGTGCTGGTGGCGCTGAGGCGTGCGCTCCAGGAGGCG
The DNA here is from genome assembly GCF_003044305.1 of Vitiosangium sp. GDMCC 1.1324. Lineage (GTDB taxonomy): Bacteria > Myxococcota > Myxococcia > Myxococcales > Myxococcaceae > Archangium. The sequence continues at coordinate 41,013 of NZ_PZOX01000030.1, forward strand.
GTGCCGGTCGCGGCGTCCGAGGTGGCGAAGGGAGACCTGATGAACCTCGACTGCCGGTTGGCGGCGGCGCTCGATCGGCAGATGGGGGCACTCGACGAGGTGCTGCGCTGTGGCGGAGGGCAGGTACCGGAGGTGCGGCGGCTGGCGCTGGGCCTGCGCGAGGTGGCGCAGTCGCGTGGCAAGGGGGGCGCGAGCGGCGCGGTGCAGTACCTGTCGCACCCGGATGCACGGGTGCGGCTGGCTGCGCTCGAGGCGGTGGCGGCCCGTCCCGTGCCCGAGGCCGCCGCGCCGGTGCGGGCGCTCCTCGGCGGGGACGACCTGGTGGTGGCCGCCTCGGCGGCGAGCACGGCGGGGAAGCTGAAGGACGCGGAGGCGCTGCCAGGAGTGCGAGCGCTCGCGGAGCGCGTGCCGGAAGAGCCAGACATGGCTGCGCCGGTGGGGGAGGGGCTGGTGGCGCTCGCGGGGAAGGACGCGGAGCCGGTGCTGAGGACGTGGCTGACGCATCCGCACGCCAACGTGCGCCGAGTGGCGGCCGAGTCCCTCACGGAGCTCACGGGCCAGCCCGTGCGGGCTCCCCATGTGGAACTGCCAGAGAACGCGCGCCGCTCCGAGCCGGCGCCGGCGGGGAGCACACTCACCTTCCGCACGAGCAAGGGAGACTTCACCGTCGCACTGGACGCGGAGGCGCCGCTGACCTCGGGCAACCTGGTGACGCTCGCGCGCAAGGGCTACTTCCGTGGCATCACCTTCCACCGCGTGGTGCCGGACTTCGTCGCACAGGGGGGAGACCCGCGCGGAGACGGGGAGGGGGGCCCGGGCTACTCCATCCGGTGTGAGATGACCCGCCGGCCCTACCGCCGAGGCGTGCTGGGGATGGCGCTGTCGGGCAAGGACACGGGCGGCAGCCAGTTCTTCTTCACCCACTCGCCGCAGCCGTACCTGGATGGTCGCTACACGGCCTTCGGCGAGGTGACGCGCGGCATGGACGTGGTGGACCGGCTTCTGGAGGGCGACACCATCCTCGACGTGGAGGTGTCGCCCTGAGGCAGGGCTTCACTTGAGGGACCTGCTACGGGGCGGAAGCCTGTTTGGGCACGTAGGTCTGAAAGGTCCTTCAGCATCCCCTGTCGAAGGTTGCTGTCGCGAGGAAGACGGCGCACGCTCTGTTCGGTCTCATCAAGCAGTCGCCGGGCTTCATGGCTATCGTGCTGCGGGTGTCGCTGGCACCACTGCGCATACAGGCATGCGACGTGGTAGCGGCGCTCGATGTTCGAGTATCCCAGCCGTTGGATACGTCGCAGGGTGGGCTCGAAAACTGGCCACGGACAATTGCGTCCGTACGCTTCGGTGAAGAGCGTTTCGGCGATCCGCCGCCGTACCTCCTTGCGTTCGTATTTCGTCTTCACCACCGAGCGCAGGAGTTTGCGCTGCAGCGCCTTGAGCTCGGGTTCCAACGCTTCGAAGGAATCACGAAAGCTCTTCACGAGCAGTTGGTCCACCGCTCGAGCCACTTCCAGGAAGCGGAGCTCTGAGCTTTCGGACAGCTTCACCGGCAGGGCCTCCCATCCCGAAGCCTATCGGGCCATGCGCCGTTATTCTGCATGCAGACGTCCTGGCATACATGGCACAAGCTATGTCCATGGGTTCCACTTCGGATGCTTTGGATGGGGGAGTTCAGGCATTCGTTGAACGCCTCGTTACACCGATTTCGGATTTCTTCGTAGGGCAAGCACTGCTCAACGCTTCTCCCTGCTCCCGCGGGAGGCTCGCTTCCCTCGGTGCATCGTGTCGTCAGTACCAGGGCTGTGGCGGCGAGCACGATTGAGCGCAGATGCACATGCTGTCGGGTGCTCATCGGATGGCTCATGTCGTCCGCCCTGTGGAGAGAGGCCCATCGCGGTGTGTGGGGCGACAAGTCTCGAACAGACCGCGCATCCGCTTCAATCAAGGGGAGCTTGTGCCGGCTACCCTGCGTGTGGTGGCCGATAGCTGCTCACGTGTTGCTCCAACGTGGCTCCTGACGAAAGCGGAGCGAGGATGACGCGAAGAAAGCTCCTCTGGTGCCTGGGTCTCACGACACCGCTGGTTACTCTCGCGGGGAGCTTCGCATTCTGGAGGGCCCGGTTGGCGCATCGGCCACTGGCTCTGGCGGTGTCTACTGTCGACGCTGTGCCTCGCACCCGGCTCGCCGCATGGGCCGCTGCCGAAGGAGAGTTGGTACGCGCGCGCGAAGAGGTGACAGCGGTCCTGTTGGGAGCGCCCGATCACCTTCCCGCACTCCTGGTCCTGGCGTGCATCGCGCTGGAGATGGGGGAACTCCGCGATGCGCAGGAGGTCATCGTCCGGTTGCGAGCCATGGCGCCAGAGCAACCGGAACCGCGGCTCCTGGAGAAGCTCCTGTCGGAGCGCCAACGTCCGGTCCCGGTGGGCTGGGGGCAGGCATTTCTCGAGGCCTGGACGCAACTGGGACGCCCCGATCTTCAGCGCAGCCTCCTGTTGCCGGATTCCACGTCCGTGGGCCTCGATGCGCCAGCGCTTGAGCGCGCCTGGAACCGGACCTCCTCTTCACGGGCCCGGCTCACCCTGGCCTTACTGTTCCCGGCTCCTTCCGAGGTGCACGCACGCTGGATCCTCCAGCAGGTGCCGGAGCTCGATGATTCCGCGCTGCTCGTCGCGGTATCCGACCTGCTGACCGATAACAGGCTTGTGGCGTCGTTGCGTCAGGAGGCCGCTTCTGTGCTGCGCCAGCGGCTCGCCCGGCTGGCCGAGACCTGCCCTCGAACCATGCAGCTTCGCTTGGTCCAACTCATGGCTGGAACCGAACGGGATGTGCCACTCGGTCCCCAGGAAATGGACGTGCTCGAAGCCATCTCGGTGCTCCCCGCCTGGAAGGAAGACTCCTTCACACGGTCGTTCCTGGAGGCACGCCGATGCTTGACGGAGATGGCGGTGCCTGATGCCAGTGGGGCCGCCTTCGCGGTGGCCGAGCGGACCCTGGGTCATCGCTTCGTACTCCGGTTGCTCTGGCGTGCCGCGGCCACCCGGGAGCAACTCATAGAAGACGAGCGGCGCAGGGTGGGGCGCATGCTCTGGCGCATCGGGAGCCGCCTCGCCGAGCAGTCCTCGCTCCTGGAGCGCTCGGTGGGGACTTCGCTCATGAGCTCAGGGGCCACCAGCATGCGCCACGGGGGCGATCAGCGAGCGGCCTTCGCGCATGAGGACGACATGCACCTGGCCGTCATGACCTCGCTCCGAGCTGCGCTCGACCGATGGCCGTTGCGCTCACTCACGGAGCAACTGTTGGAGTCACGGGCGCGCAGCGAGGTGACCTGGCTGCGCGCCTTCGTGGGGAAGGCCGCGCTCCCGTGAGGAGCGCGCTCAGCTCGCGACGCGGTTGGGCACCTTGCCCGGCGTGAAGCCGGCCCAGAGTGCGTTCTCCGCGTTCTCCATGTCCTCGACCTTCTTGCGGATGCGCTGCCACTCCGCATCCGGAATGCGCAGGAAGGCCTCGGCCAGCTCGGGGTCGAACTGCGTGCTCGAGCAGCGCTTGATTTCATCGCGCGCCACGGACATGGGCCGGCCCTTGCGGTACGGGCGGTCCGAGGTGATGGCGTCCACCGTGTCCGCGATGGCGAAGATGCGCGCCCCGATGACGATGTCCTTGCCCTTGAGCCCCTGCGGGTAGCCCTTGCCGTCCCACCGCTCCTGGTGGTGCAGCACGATGAGCGAGGCCTCGTGCAGGTAGGGCATCTTCGCGAGGATCTTGTAGCCGTACTCGGGATGCTTGCGCATCTCGACCCACTCCTCGGGCGAGAGCGGACCGGGCTTGAGCAGGATGGTGTCGCTCACGCCGATCTTCCCGATGTCGTGCAGCAGCGCTCCCTGCTCCACCACCTCGAGCTGCGTGGGCGTCAGGCCGATCTCCTCGCCGATGCGGCGCGAGTACAGCGACACCCGGCGCGAGTGCCATTGCGTCTCGGTGTCGCGGTAGTCGAGCGCGCTGATGAGCCCATCCAGCAGGCCGTTGGTGCGCTCCACCACCATGCGTTCCAGATCGCGGTTGATCGTCGTCAATTCCGCGTTCTTTTCGGCGACCTCTCGCGTGAGCCTCTCGTTGGCCTCCACCAGCCGGAAGTGCTCGAAGGCCTGGCGCACGGCGCTGGTCAACTCGCTGAGCGACCAGGGCTTGCCCAGCAGGCGGAACACCTCGCCGCGGTTGACCGCTTCCGATGCCGTGCGGAAGTCCGCCGCCGCCGTGAGCATGAGGCGCACCGCGCGTGGATTCTTCTCACGCAACGTGCGCAACAGCTCCACGCCGTTGAGCAACGGCATCATGAAGTCCGTCAGTACCACCTGGAAGCCCTCTTCCTTGGCGGCCTGGGCGGGATCCGTGTGGGTGACGACCTCGTAGCCCTCCGATTGGAGGATCCGCGACAGCGCGGCCAGAATGAGAGGATCGTCATCCACTACGAGGATGCGGTCCATGAACACTGCCTCCCAACCCCTAAGGGACGGACGTTGAAGAACCGGGCCGTTATACACGGCTTTTCGTTGAAAGGTCACACCCGCCAGGTGTGGGCTCGCGCTCCTGCTCGCTTTACAACCCCTCGAAACCTCTCCCGTTTCCGTGAGGGAAGCGCCGACCTGTCCCACGAGCCGCTTGCCTGTCCGGCTGGGGGTGGTCTATGGTGCGCGGGATTGCTGCATTGTGGTGTAACTCCTTGATTTCTGGAGAGTTCTCCGATGCCTAGAGCCTCCGCAGGGCCGGTCCCGGTGGTGGTCATGGGGTTGGGAGTCATCGGGCAGGAGATCGCCAAGGCGGCCCAGCTCTCACCCGAGGTGGAGTTGATTGGCGCGGTGGACGCCAACCCCCTTCTGGTGGGGCGCCCCTTGTCGGACGTGCTCGGGGCTCCCGGGGTGAAGTTCAAGGTGGCCGGCACGCTCGAGGCCGCGGTGGGACGGCACAAGGGCGCCGTGCTGCTGCATGCCACGGGCTCGCGGCTCGAGCAGGTGATGGACCAGCTGCTCGAGGCGTTGAAGCTCGGGCTGCCGGTGGTCTCCACCTGTGAGGAGCTGGCCTTCCCCTTCCTCAAATATCCCGAGCTGGCCGAGAAGCTGGAGCGCGCGGCGCAGAAGGCCGGCGTGGCGGTGCTCGGCACCGGCGTCAACCCGGGCTTCGCCATGGACAGGCTGGTGGCCACGGCGGGCCAGGCGTGCGGCCCGGTGCGCCATGCCACGGTGACGCGCGTGGTGGATGCGCGCACCCGCCGGGAAGCGCTGCAGCGCAAGGTGGGCGCGGGCCTGTCCGAGGACGAGTTCTTCGCCCTGGTGGACAAGGAGCAGCTGGGCCACGTGGGGCTGGTGGAGAGCGCGGCCCTGTGCGCGCTGGGGCTCGGCATGGACTGCGACGACTTCGAGGAGGAGATCGTCCCCGTCTTCGCCGAGGAGGACATCTCCGGCGGCGCCTTCCCGGTGAAGAAGGGGCGGGTGGCGGGCATCTTCCAGTCCGCGGTGGGCCTGGAGGAGGGGCAGGAACGGGTGAGGTTGGAGCTCACCATCGCGGTGGGGGCTGACAATCCGGGGGACCGCATCGAGATTGAGTCGGACCCGAGGATCGTCGTGGAGATTCCGGGGGGGGTGCCCGGTGATCGGGCCACCGCGAACGCGGTGGTGAACGCCGCCCCGCGGGTGTCGGCCGCGGAGGCCGGGCTTTTGACCGTGCTCGAGCTGCCAGCCGGTCGTTGAAAAAGGGAGAGGGACATGCTGGACAAGAACGCCATCGGCCGTGCCTCACCGCCGTTCCTGAACGAGGTGGAGAAGGGCGCCATCCGGCGCTTCGCCGAGTCCCTCGGCGACTACAACCCCATCTACTACGACGAGGAGTACGCGCGGGCGTCGGGCTACCCCACCGTGGTGGCGCCGCCCACGTTCCCCGCGTCCTTCAGCTCGGCCGCGGACTTGCGCGAACTGCTGGGCGTGGGCATCAAGAGTCTCCTGCACGCCGAGCAGTCCTTCGAGTACGAGCGGCCCATCTTCGCCGGGGACCGCATCTTCGTCGCCACGCGGGTGGCGGACGTGCTCGAGCGCACCGGCCCGGCTGGGAAGATGGATGTCGCCGTCATCGAGGACGAGGGCCGGGACGAGGAGGGCAACCTCGTGTTCCGCGCCCGCCGCACGCTCATCGTCCGCGCCTCCAAGGAGAATCCGTGATGCCCGCGCGCAAGCTCTATTTCGAAGGCATCCGCGTCGGAGATGAACTGCCGGCGCTGGCCAAGGCCCCCATCGACCGGGTGCAGCTGTCCCGCTACGCCGGCGCCTCCGGCGACTTCAACCCCGTCCACGTGGACGAGGTGTACGCCAAGAGCGTGGGCATGCCCTCCGTGTATGCCCCGGGCATGCTGGTGATGGGCATGCTGAGTCAGCTCATCAGCGACTGGGCCCGCGGCGGCCAGCTGCGGCGCTACCACGTGCGCTTCATCAAGATGGTGTGGCCGGGCGACACCGTCGTGTGCAAGGGCCGCGTGAGCGACCGGCACGGCGAGGGCGGCCGCTACTTCGTCGACGTGGAGCTGTGGGCGGAGAACCAGCGCGGTGAGCTGGTGATGAAGGGCAACTCCACCATCCAGCTCTTCTACTCGTTGGAGGACGAGAACCGGCAGCGCGCCGGCCAGTCCCCCATCGTCGTGGAGGTGCCGCGCGAGAGCCTCCTCCAGGCCTCCGCCGCCCAGGCTGGCGAGGGCTCCGAGGAGGATGAGGAGCGCAGGGCCGCCGGCATCTCCGGCAAGAAGACGACAGGCTCCAAGCCCGCCGCCAAGACGGCCATCGCCCCTTCCGCCGCGAAGAAGGTCAAGAAGTAGGTCTTTCTCTCCCGATGTCCTCCCAGGCGGCGGGCATCTTGCTCGCCGCCCCAACGCGAGGCGTCATTCGGGATTGACTCCAGAATCAATCGACGTAACCTTTCCGTGTCCCATGAGAGGGGCCGCGGACCGTCGATTTTGCGGCCGTGAGCCCCCAACACGGAGGGGCTATGTCCGCCGGCATCAACACCTACAAGACCGACCTTCGAGAAATCTTCTTCACGCTGTTCGAGCAGTTCGGCTTCGGCCAGGTCGCCGGACAGGCTCCCTATGACGCCTGGGGGCCGGACGAGGCCAAGGCGGTCCTCCAGGAGACCTACCGCTTCGCCAAGGAAGTTCTCGGGCCCCTCAACTCCTCGGGTGATCGCGAGGGCTGTCGGGTGGAGAACGGGCGGGTCATCACCCCGAAGGGCTTCAAGGACGCCTGGAAGAAGCTCTACGAGCAGGGCTTCAAGACGGTGGGCGTGAGCCCGGAGCATGGCGGGCAGGGTGCTCCCATGATGCTGTACGTGCTCCTCGAGGAGATCCTCTCGGGCGCCAACACGGCCTTCAACATGTACCCGGGGCTGGCCTTCGGCGCGGCGGAGCTGATCGCCGAGTGCGGCACGCCGGAGCAGAAGAAGCTCTACGTGGAGCGCATGCTGAATGGCACCTGGGGCGGCACCATGTGCCTCACCGAGCCGCACGCGGGCTCGGACGTAGGCGCGGCCAAGTCGAGCGCGCGTAAGAACGCGGACGGCACCTACAGCATCCGCGGCACGAAGATCTTCATCTCCGGCGGTGACCACGACCTGGCGGACAACGTCGTCCACCTGGTGCTGGCGCGCATTGAGGGCGCGGCGCCGGGCACCAAGGGCCTGTCGCTCTTCATCGTGCCGAGGATCCGCGTGACTGCGGACGGCAGCCTGACGGGCGGCAACGACGTGTCGGTGGGCTCCATCGAGCACAAGATGGGCATCCGGGCGTCGGCCACGTGCGTGCTGAACTTCGGCGAGAACGACGGCTGCGTGGGCGAGCTGGTGGGCGGCATCGAGAACGTCGGCATGAGCCAGATGTTCAAGATGATGAACGGGGCGCGCATCGCGGTGGGCATCCAGGGCCTGGCGCTGGCGAGCACGGCCTACTTCAACGCGCTCGAGTACGCGAAGGACCGCAAGCAGGGCTCGCACGTGAGCAAGTGGAAGGATCCGACGGCGCCGCGCGTGCCCATCATCGAGCACCCGGACGTGCGCCGCATGCTGCTGGAGATCAAGTCGCACGTGGAGGGAATCCGCTCGCTCATCGTCAAGCTGGCCATGCACACGGACAAGGCGCAGCAGCTGGCGGGCAAGGACGACGACAAGGCCGCCTACCACCGCGGGCAGGTGGAGCTGCTCACCCCGCTGGTGAAGGCGTACGGATCTGACCAGTCGTTCCGTCTGTGCGCGCAGGCCATCCAGGTGTACGGCGGCGCCGGCTACTGCCAGGACTACCCGGTGGAGCAGTACACGCGCGATTCGAAGATCTTCTCCATCTACGAGGGCACCAACCACATCCAGGCCATGGACCTGGTGGGCCGCAAGATGGGCCAGGCGGGCGGCGCGAACTTCCAGCAGTTCATGGCGGACGTGGGCGCGTTCATCGAGGCCAACCGCGAGAACAAGGTGTACGGCGAGGCGGTGCGCCAGCTCGCCGCGGCGCAGGAGGGCGTGATGGCGAGCGCCATGGCCGTCCTGGGCTGGTCGCAGGAGCCGGCGAAGATGGGCCTCATCCCGCTGTCGGCCAACCGCTTCCTGAACATGATGTCCGAGCTGGCGGTGGGCTGGCTGCTGCTGGACGCGGCCGTCATCGCCGAGCGCGTGGGTGAGAAGGCCTCGGGCGACGAGAAGGCCTTCTACGAGGGCAAGCGCTGGAGCGCGCTGTGGTATGCGCGCAACGTGCTGCCCAACGTGGAGCAGGCCGCGAAGATGATGGCCACCGAGGACTCCTCGCCGGTGGAGATCTCCAACCTGGCGTTCGGCACCATCTAGCCGTCGGCAGTCGAAGCAGGACCCCCGGCCCTTTCCCTCAGGGACAGGGTCGGGGGATGGGTGCCGGGTTCCCCGAGTTCGAATCCGCGCACGTCGTAGCGCCGCACCGGCCCACGGAGGCCGAGCGGGCGAAGACGTGCTCAGCGGCCAGGTCGTTCCTGTAGCGGTGCCCATGCCGTACCACGGGCCCCGGGAGCCCTGGCGGCATTCCGATGGGAAGGTCCCTTGGACGGCCCCCGGGGGGACGTCGTGAGGGCTTTGTCCCGCTCGGCCTCGGGTCACATCCGGCCGCGTACGATCCGGAGTGCTGGCGAGACACCGTCATGGGGACCGGTTCTCGCCCACAAGGGCACTCATCCATGTTGAACCTCCCGGGGTACAGGGTCCTCGGAACCATTCGGGCAACGGGCTCGAACGTTCTGTTCCAGGCGGTGCGCGAGGCCGATGGCCTTCCCGTCATCCTCAAGACGCCCATGACACCCTCGCCCGGCCCCGGTGAGAGCGAGAGGTACCGGCGGGAGTTCGCGCTCCTGCAGCGGCTGCAGGGCGTGCGCGGGGTGGCCAGGCCCTATGCCTGCGAACGGCTCCACGAACGGCCCGTGCTGTTGCTGGAGCGGGTGCAGGGCGAGCCCCTTTCCGAGTCCACGGGCCAGCCGCTCGAGGTCTCCCGGTTCTTGCGCCTGGCCATCTCGTTGGCCTCCACCCTGGCGGAGGTCCACTGCCGCAACGTCATCCACAAGGACATCAAGCCCTCGAACATCATCCTGGAGCCCTCGGGTGAGGCACGGCTCATCGACTTCGGCGTGGCCACGCTGCAGAAGGTGGAGCACCTGGATGCGGCACCGACGCACCTGATCGAAGGCACGCTGGCGTACATGTCGCCGGAGCAGACGGGACGGATGAACCGCGCGGTGGATTACCGCACGGACTTCTACTCGTTGGGCGTCACCTTCTACGAGCTGCTGACAGGACGGCGGCCGTTCCATGGACGGGATGCGCTCGAGTGGTTCCACGCGCACATGGCGCAGAAGCCGACGCCCCCGCACGAGCTGAACCCTCAGGTGCCGCCGGCCTTGTCGGCCATCGTGCTCAAGCTGTTGGCGAAGGTGGCCGAGGAGCGCTACCAGAGCGCCGAGGGACTGAAGGCGGACATCGAGCGGTGCCACGCGGCACTGAGTCACAGTGCTCAAGAGGTGTTCGCGCTGGGAACGCAGGACACGCCCCAACGGTTCCAACTGCCGCAACGGCTCTACGGGCGCGAAGCGCAGGTGTCCACCCTGCTCGAGGGCTTCGAGCGGGTGGCGCGGACAGGGAGGCCGGAGCTGTTCCTGGTCAGTGGGTACTCGGGAATCGGCAAGTCCTCGGTGGTGCATGAGCTGCACAAGCCAGTGGTGCAGCGGCGTGGCTTCTTCCTGAAGGGCAAGTTCGACCAGTTCCAGCGGGACATTCCGTACGCGACGTTGGCCCAGGCCATCCGCGGGCTGGTGCAGCAGGTGCTGGCGGGGAGCGACGAGGAAATCGCGAGCTGGCGCGAGCGGGTGAATCAAGCCTGGGCGGGCGAGGGCCAGCTGCTCGTGGATCTGGTGCCGCAGCTGGAAGTCCTGGTGGGCCCGCAGCCCGCGCTCCAGGAGTTGTCCCCCAGCGAGGCGCAGCACCGCATCCTCCGGGTGGTCCGCCGGTTCCTCGCGGTCTTCGCCACGCAGGAGCACCCGATGGTGGTGTTCCTGGATGACCTGCAGTGGGCGGACCTGTCCAGCCTGCGGCTGCTCGAGCAACTGTTGTCGCAACCGGAGACCCCCGTGGTGTTGTGGCTCGGTGCCTACCGGGACAACGAGGTGCTCCCCACGCACCCGCTGGTGCCGATGTTGGAGGTGGTGCGCAAGGCGGGGGCGCGGATGACGGACCTCCGGTTGGAGCCCCTGTGCGCGGAGCTGGTGGCGCAACTGGTGGGGGACGCGCTGCCGGGAGCGGGTGCGGAGGTGGTGGCTCCCCTCGCGGCGCTGCTGCACGAGAAGACGGGTGGCAACCCCTTCTTCCTGCTGCAGTTGATGGTGACGCTCCACCAGGATGGGCTGCTGGTGCGTGTGCCCGGGGGCGGGTGGCGGTGGGATGCCGAAGGGGTACGGGCTCGGGGCTATTCGGAGAACATCGTCGACTTCATGGTGGGCAAGCTGCGCCAGTTCCCCACTGGCACGCAGCACCTGCTGCAACTGGCGGCGTGCGTGGGCAATGTCTTCTCGCTCCGGATGTTGGGCATTCTCGCCGGCCTGGAGGAGCTGCGGCAGGTGGAACAGGGGCTCGAGCCCGCGCTCCAGGAAGGCCTGCTGGTGCACGCGGGCCCGGAGCAGTACCGCTTCCTCCATGATCGCATCCAACAGGCGGCCCACTCCCTCATCTCCGAGCAGGAGCGCAAGGCCGTCCACCTGCGCATCGGCCGGTTGCTGCTCGAGAGCCTGTCGCAGGAGGAAGTGCGCGAGACGCTCTTCGACGTGGTGAGCCAGTTCAACGCTGGAGCGGAGCTGATCGATGACCCCGCGGAGCGCCACCAGCTCGCGCGGCTGAACGCCGAGGCGGGTGTGAAGGCCAGGGCCGCGGTAGCGCTCCTGCCCGCCATCACCTACCTCACGACGGCCTTCGAGCTCATTCCTGGAGACCCCTGGGAGACGGACTACGCGCTGACCTTCAAGGTGCGGCTCGCGCGGGCGAAATGCGAGCTCCTGAGCGGTCACGTCTCCGAGGTGCGCCCACTGACGGAGGAGCTTCTCTCCCGGGCGCGGAACCGTGCGGACACCACGGCCGCCTACTGCCTGAAGAATGAGCTCGCTGTCTTCACGGGTGACATCCAGAGGGCCGTCACGTGCATTCTGGAGGGTCTCTCCGTGCTGGGCATGCCGATCTCCCAGCACCCCACCTGGGAGGAGGCGGTGGCTGCCCATGACGAGGTATGGGCGCTGCTGGGGGATCGCTCCATCGAGAGCCTCATCGATTTGCCTCCCATGACCGACCCGGACATGAAGCTGGTGATGAGCCTCCTCTCCGGGCTCTTCACGTCGGCCTACTTCACCGACCTCCACCTGTTCATCATCGACCTGAGCCTGACGGTCTCGCTCACCCTCCGTTACGGGTTCACGGATGCCGCGGTGGGAGGAATTGGCTGGTTCGGGTTGCTGAGCGGCGCTCTCTTCAAACGCTACCGGGAAGGCGAGGCCCTGGGCCTGCTCTCCTGTGGGCTCGTCGAGCGGTACAACCTGACCGACCGCCGGCCGCGGGCGCTCTTCAGTCTTCAGTTCGTCTGCTATTGGACCCGCCCCTTCTCCGCCGTGCTGGAAATTGCCCACAGCGCCTTTCAACACGGGCTCCAGTCAGGGGAGCTCGTGACCGCCAGTTTCATCTGCCACGCGATCATCCAGACCCGCCTCGCCATGGGGCACAACCTGGAGGACATCCACCAGGATCTGGTCACTCGCTGCGAGTTCGTGCGCAAGGCCGGGAGCCAGGAGGCGATGGACGCGCTCGTCATCTACCAGGCCTACGTTCAGCAGATGCGCGGGCTCTCGCGCTCTTTCGGCACCCTGGGCAGGGACGACTTCGATGTGCGGGCCTTCGAGGCCAGGCTGATGTCCGGGAGCGCGGTCTCCATGCGGGGCATCTACTGGCTCATCAAGCTCCAATCATGCTTCATGAGCGGCGCCTACGCGGAGGCTCGGGACGCAGCGGACAAGGCGGCCGGGCTGCTCTGGTCCGTGTGCGGCATGATCTTCACCAGGGAATACCAGTTCTATCGCGCCCTGACCCTGGCCGCGTGCTTCGAGGAGGCAACGGCGGAGGATCAGCGGCAGTGGCTCGAGGCCATCCAGGGTCACCAGCAGCAGCTCGCGGAGTGGGCCGCGCACTGCCCCGAGAACTTCCGCGCGCTCGAACGGATGGTGTCTGGAGAGCTGGCCCGCCTCGCGGGGCGGGTGGAAGAGGCGACGTGCGCCTACGAGGAGGCCATCTGCCTGGCTCGGGAGAACGGCGCCACCCAGTACGTGGGGCTGGCCAGCGAGCTCGCGGCGAACTTCTGGCGCACACGGCAGGCCTCGATTGTCGCCCATTCCTTCGCGCGCGAAGCCCGGGCGGCGTACCTCCAGTGGGGAGCTCTCGGCAAGGTCCAGCACCTGGATTCCCAGTGGCCCCACCTCGCGTCCCAGCCGGAGGCCACCGACGACTCGCTGACCACCAGCGGTACGGCCTCGACGCAGATCGACGCGCTCACGGTCGTCAAGACCCAGCAGGCCATCTCCGGGGAGATCGTGCTGGAGCGGCTGGTGACGACGCTGCTGCAGGCGGCGATCGAGAACGCGGGAGCCCAGAGAGGTGCCCTGCTGCTGCCGGATGGGGACTCGCTCTCGGTGGCGGCCATCTCCGACGCTTCCCCCGAGGAGGCGGCCCACGCGCTTCCGTGGATGCTCCTCGCCTATGTTCGGCGCACGCGAGAGCACATGCTCATCGGCGATGCCTCCAAGCCCCATCCGTTCTCGTCCGATGCGTACTTGTCGCGCAGCGAAGCCCGGTCGGTGTTGTGCCTGCCGCTGTTGAGGCAGGAGCAGTTCTCCGGGGCGCTGTACCTGGAGAACAACCTGGCCCCCGACGCATTCAGCCCGGCGCGGCTGGCGCTCCTGGGGCACATCGCCTCGCAGGCGGCCATCTCCATCGAGAACGCGCGGCTGTATGCGGACGTCCAGCACGCCAAGGTGGAGCTGCGCCAGGCCAATGACGCGCTGGAGCAGCGGGTGGAGGAGCGCACGCGCGAGCTCAAGGCGGCCCAGGCCCGGTTGGTGGACACCGCTCGCGAGGTGGGCATGGCCGAGATCGCCTCCAACGTGTTGCACAACGTGGGCAATGTGCTCACCAGTGCCGTCATCAGCCTCGAGATGATGCGCCAGGCCCTGGGGGCATCGCGCGTGAGCCGGTTGAAGCAGGTCTCGGCCCTGTTGCTGGAGAACCGGGTGGGATTGGCGGACTTCCTGACGACGGACCCGCGAGGCAACCACCTGCCGAACTACCTGTCGGCGCTGGCGGAGGAACTGCTGCGCGAGCAGACGCGCTTGACGGAGGATCTGGATGCGATGGGCCGGCACGTCGAGCACATTCGCGCCATCGTCCAGGTGCAGCAGACGTACGCCAAGACCTCGTTGATGACGGAGGAATGCGACCTGGCCCAACTCATCGACGACGCGTTGCGCATCCAGATGGCGGCGCTGCAACGTCACGGGGTGAGCGTCCGGCGCGAGCTGTCGGCGGTGCCCCGGGTGAAGGTGGACAAACACAAGGTGCTGCAAATCCTCATCAACCTCATCAGCAACGCGAAGAACGCGCTGGATGAGACACCCGAGGGGAATCGCAATATCTGGGTGAGGCTGGTGGCGAAGGGGGACGTGGCACGCATCCAGGTGGTGGATGACGGGATAGGAATCGCGCCGGAAACGAGCGAGAAGCTGTTCTCGCATGGCTTCACCACGCGCAAGGATGGCCATGGTTTCGGTCTGCACTCGAGCGCGCTGGCGGCGCAACTCCTGAACGGGAGCCTCTCCCTGGAGAGTGAGGGACCCGGCAAGGGCGCCGTGGCCACGCTGGAGCTTCCGCTCACCTGAGGCTCGCGGGCTCCCCAACGCGACGCCCTGGCGCGGATCGGGTGGACGAGGTGGCGGTGGACATCTACCTGGGCCGGGCTGCACTGCGCGGCGTCGCACCCGGGACGCCGGGAGCGCTCGGGTGTGGATTCGTTCCCCATGCGACGTCCGTCGCGTTGTTGTGGAAGTTGCTCCTCGAGCCGGATTGAGGAGGGGTAGGGTGGTGCGTAGATTTCCCTCCCACTCCTCACGCCGCCATCTGGACCCTACGATGCGACACGCCATGAAACTCGGGGCCTGGAGCCCGCTGCTGACTCTGTTCGGGGGGACTCCCTCTCGCTCCTATGTCGAAGTGGCGCCTGACTCCGTGACCTTCCGCTTCGGCGCTTTCGTGGCTCGAATCCCGCTCGCGGATGTCAGCGGCGCGTCACGTGCGCACTGGCCGCTCCTCGGTGGCATCGGCTGGCGTATCGGCCCTGGGGCCGTGGGGCTGATCGGCTCGCTCCAGAACGTCGTCGAGGTGACCTTGCGGCAGCCACACCGGGTGCGTGTCATGGGCATTCCCGTGAAGGCTCGCCGCGTGTTCGTTTCCCTTGAGGACCCGGAAGCCTTCCTGGCCGACCTGGCGGCGGCGCGGGGCTCGCCGCAAGAGCTCAGGGCATAGCTGGAAGAGGGCCCCGTGAAGCCCGGCCGGGCGCCGGACCTACTTGGACTCGCGCACGCCGATGGCGAGCTGCCCGAGCCCGACGCTCTTGGCCAGCTCCATCACCTGCACCACCGTGCCGTGGGGGACTCCCTCATCGGCCTGGACGATGACGATCGTGTCCGGGTTCTTCTGCTGGGCCTCGGTGAAGGCACGCTTGAGCTCGTCCTCGCTCACCACGTTGCCGCCCAGCACGTAGCGTCCGTCCGAGAGGATGGCCACGGACAGATCCGTGGCTCGCGCCGTGACGTCCGTGGTGCCTCCCTTGGGGAGGTTCACCTTGAGACCCGCCTGGGCGCCGCCTCCGGGGGCCTGCTGCACGATGACCGAGCTCGTCACCATGAAGATGATGAGGAGCACCAGGAAGATGTCCGTCAGCGGGGTGATGTTGATCTCGGCGAAGCCGACGTCCTCGCCGCTGCCATCTCCGTCCCCCGGTACCTTGCCCATCGCCATGTGAGTGGACCTCAGGCTTCCGGCTGGGGACGCGTTTCCACCGGGGCCGGAGACGTGGCGGTGGAGGCGGTGGTGGAGGGCGGGTTGATGGGGCGCTCGCGCAGCAACTCGACGAACTCGTCACCCAGGAGCCGTAGCTCCACGAGCACGCGGGACAGCCGCGCCTGGAAGTAGTTGTAGAAGGCCATGGCCTGCACCGCGACGAGGATGCCCACCGCCGTGGCCACCAGGGCCTCGGAGATGCCCGTCATCACCGCGCCGGTACCGCCGGTGCCTCCGGCCGACACGTCCAGGCCCAGGTCCTTGAAGGACTTCATGATGCCGGCCACCGTGCCGAACAGGCCCACGAAGGGCGTCAGCGAGCCGATGGTGGCCAGTATCCACAGGTTGCGGCGCAGCCGCAGGCCCACCTGGGCGCGCTCCCGCTCCACCGCCGAGTCCACCCCGTCACATGCTCCACGGGTGCGCTCGAAGCGGTCGAAGCCGGCCAGGAAGATGTCCGCCACCGCGGCGTCCGAGCGCTCGGTGGCCGTGCGGGCGGCGGCGACGTCCCCCCGCAGCAGGTGCTTGTGGACGGTGTCCCCGAGCGCCCGGGAGTGCTCGCTCACCCCCCACAGAGCGATCAACCGCTCGATGGCCACACCCAGTGCCACCACGGAGGCGAGGAGAAGGAAGGCGAGCGTGAAGCCGCCGATACGCAGGTAGTGGAGGATGTCGGAAAGGCTCATGCAAGTGGTGGCCAGGAAGGGCGCCCTGGCGCGAGACTTAAGCCATGAACCGCGCAGCCGCCGCAATCTTCCTGGTCATCATCTGTTCAGGCTGTCCCAAGCGCATTGATTTTGGTCCCAACGGCCAGATTACGCGGGCCGAGGAGCTCTTCCGGCTGACGAGTGCCGCCCAGGACCGGGTGGCGACCCTCCAGGGGGACGGGAAGCTCCGAGTGGAGTCGCCCCAGGGCTCCGGGACCGTCTCCGTCTACCTGGCTGCCTCCCGGCCCGGCCTGCTGCGCGTGGAGATGTTCGATTTCTTCAACCGGCCCATCGCCGTGCTGGTGACGGATGGGCAACGCTTCGGCCTCTTCCAGGCCCAGGAGAACAAGTTCTACCAGGGGCCGGCGACCCCCCGGAACCTGTCGCGCTTCCTGCCTATCTCCCTGCCCAGCCAGGAGCTGGTCTCCATCATGCTCGGCAAGGTGCCCTTCATCCCCGCCGAGCGGATGACACTCGCCCTGGACTCGAGGGAGGGGCTGTACGTCCTCACGCTCCACAAGGACTCGGTGACCCAGGTGCTCCACATCCACCCCAGGTATCTCCTGGTCACGCGCAGCGAGGTGCGGGGTGCTCCGGCCTATGGTCTCGAGTACGACCACTTCAAGGAGCGCGGGGAGCTCGTCTTCCCCCACGAGGTGAAGCTTGTGGCCCCCACGTCCGATACCTCGCTGGGCCTGCGTTACACCGACATCACCCTCAACGAGTCCCCGGACCTCACCCTCTTCGACCTCTCCGCCCCCGAGGGCGTCCCCGTGGTCGAGGTGGATGAGGGGGGGCAGGCCCTGCCTCCGGTCGCGCTGCCTCCCACCTCGCCTGGTTCTTGAGCAGGCTGGTTCAAGAACTCAGCAATCGTTGGAATCTCAGGTAGAGTGGGTGGACCGGCGGGTCCGTTCGGACTCCCCGCGACTGCGACATGGCACAGATCAAGCTTGGTGAACTGCTGATCAAGGCGAACGTGCTCCAGGAGAGCCAGCTCAAGGCGGCGCTCGCGGAGCAGGCGAAATGGGGCGGGAAGCTGGGAGAGATCCTGGTCCGGATGAACCTCGTGTCCGAGGACATCCTGGTGAGGGCGCTGTCCAAGCAGCTCGCCATTCCCGCGGTCAACCTGGACGCCGTGAAGGAGATACCTCCGCACGTGCTCAACCGCGTCCCGCTGCAGACGGCGCGGGACTTCGCGGTGTTGCCGCTGCAGCTGCGCGACGACGGCAAGACGCTGGTGGTGGCGATCGCCGACCCGCTCAACGTGCGGCAGCTGGACGAGCTGCGCGCCGTCACCAAGTGCCGCATCGTCCCGAACGTGGCCGGACGGACGGCCATCGCGCGGGCCATGGCGCGCTTCTATGAGGACCAGGGCGAGCTGGCGGACGCGGACACCAACTTCAAGGTGGTGGACGCCCAGGGCCGCACGGTCGTCAAGAACCTGAACCAGGTCGCTCCGGCGGCAACCCCGGCCCCGGCTCCGACTCCAGCCCCGATGCCGACCGCGCCCTCGCGTGAGACGCCAGCGGTGCGCGGTGGCGGCAGCCCGGTGGATCTCCTGCGCAGCGTGGAAGAGGTGCAGCGCAAGGAGGTGGCCGCCCTCAAGGCCATGGTGGAGCTGCTCATCGAGAAGGGGGTCTTCACCCGCGACGAGTACCTGGCGAAGGTCAAGCGTTAATCCGTCCTCCCCCCGGTTCTCATGCGCAAGAAGATCGGCGAGCTCCTCATCGAGTCCGGCGCCGTCAGTCAGGAGCAGATCCACAAGGCGCTGGGTCAGCAACGGGTCCATGGCAGCGGTCAGCGGCTGGGCTCGGTCATCGTCACCCTGGGATTCACCTCTCCCGCGGAGGTGGCCCGTGCCCTGGCGCGCCAGTTCGAACTGCCCTTCGTCGAGCTCCCGGAGATTCCCGAGGAGGTGCGCTCACTCGTCTCGCTCGACTTCCAGGCCGAGCACCGCATCGTCCTGTTCCGGCTCGAGCGGCAGGGGCGCACCGAGCGGCTTCACGTCGCGGTGGATGATCCCTCCGACCTGACCGTGGTGGACGAGGTGAGCTACCAGCTCAACAAGCCCGTCCATGTCCACGTGGCCGCGGAGGACGACGTCGACCGCGCGCTCGACCTCGTGAGTGGCCGGGCGCTGGGGCTCCTCGCACTGGAAGAAGTCGACGGCGAGTCGCTCCTGGAGCAGGGGAGCCCCGAGGGGCATTGGCTCGGTGCGGAGGATACTCCGGCGTCCCCCTCCGCCGCCCTCTCGGCCCTGCTCGACGGGGAGCTGTCGACGTCGCCGACGCCCCCGCTGCTCGACGAAGACGACGACATCACCCTCATCACCCCGAGGTCCGCCTTGAAGTCAAAGCCGCCGGCGCCCCCCGCACCGCCGCCATTCGAGGAGGAGGACGACGACATCACCCTCATCACGCCCCGGGCCACGCCCAGGGCGAAGGCCGCCGCGAAGCCTCCGCCTCCGCCCCCGCAGGAGAGCGAGGAGGTCCTCGATGAGCTGCTCGGTGACGGTGAGCCCCCGCCTCCGACGAAGCCCCCCGCCGCGCCCAACAAGAAGGGCGTGCCGGTGGTCGTCTTTGGCGGTGCCGCCCAGGGCACGCCCCTGCCGCCTCCGCCTCCGGAGCTGCCCGACATCACCGACGAGGACCTGAAGGTGCTCGAGGACATCGAGCGCATGGCGGACGGTGCCGAGGCGACGCTGCACACGGAGAAGGTGAAGCCCGCGCGCATGGTGGCCAGCCTCATCCGCCTCCTCATCCGCAAGCGCGTCATCCGCGAGGAGGAGTTCCTGGAGGAGCTGTCCCGGAAGTGATGCCCCGGGCCGGGTGTTCTCGCCCGGCCGTGAGCCCCATGCCCGAGCCCCTTCTCGACGTCCGTGGACTGAGGACCCAGCTCTCCCTGGAAGAGGGGCCGGTCCTGGCCGTGGACGACGTGTCGTTCTCCATCGCGCCTGGCGGCACGCTGGGCGTAGTGGGGGAGAGCGGCTGTGGCAAGAGCCTCACCGCGCTCTCGGTGATGAGGCTGGTGCCGGAGCCGCCCGGCCGGGTCGTAGGCGGGCAGATCCGCTTCCAGGGCGAGGACCTGCTCGCGCTCCCCGAGGGGAAGATGCGCCGCATGCGCGGGCGCCACCTCTCGATGGTGTTCCAGGAGCCGATGACCTCGCTCAACCCCGTCTACACGGTGGGCGAGCAGATCGCCGAGGGGGTGCGGCTGCACCAGGGTCTGTCTCGGGCCGCCGCGCGCGAGCACGCGGTGGAGATGCTGCGGCAGGTGGGCATCCCCGCTCCCGAGCAGCGCGTGGACAGCCATCCGCATCAGCTCTCCGGCGGCATGCGCCAGCGGGTGATGATCGCCATGGCGCTCGCGTGCGGCCCGGAGCTGCTCATCGCGGACGAGCCCACCACCGCGCTGGACGTCACCATCCAGGCGCAGATCCTGGAGCTGCTCAAGCGGTTGCAGGCGGAGCGCCGCATGGCGGTGATGCTCATCACCCATGACTTGGGCGTGGTGGCCGAGAGCTGTGACGCGGTGGTGGTGATGTACGCGGGGCGCGTGGTGGAGCGGGCCCCGGTGAAGGCGCTCTTCCGTCAGCCGGCGCACCCGTACACGGCGGGGTTGCTGCGCTCCATTCCGGCGCTCCAGGAGACGGGCGGGGCGGAGCGTCCCCGGTTGAAGACGATTCCGGGCATGGTGCCGAGCCTCCGCCGGTTGCCCGGCGGTTGCCGTTTCCGCGACCGTTGCGAGCGAGCCCTGGAGGTATGCGCGCGGGTGGAGCCGGTGCTGGAGCCCAAGCGCGAGGGCCAGGAGGCCGCGTGCCACAACCCGGTGCCCGCGCCATGACCGAGCCCCTGTTGCAGGTGCGTGACGTGAAGACGCACTTTCCGGTGCGCGGTGGGCTGCTGGGGCGCGTGCGGGGCACCGTGAAGGCGGTGGACGGGGTGGGCTTCGACGTGCGGCGCGGCGAGACGCTCGGGTTGGTGGGCGAGAGCGGTTGCGGCAAGAGCACCCTGGGGCGGACGCTGTTGCGGCTCGTGGAGCCCACGGCTGGCTCCATCCGCTTCGAGGGCCGGGAGCTGACGGGCCTCTCCCCGCGTGAGCTGCGCCCCTTGAGGCGGCGGATGCAGCTCGTCTTCCAGGATCCGTACGCCTCGCTCAACCCGCGCATGTCGGTGCGCGACATCCTGGGCGAGCCCTTCGCCATCCACGGACTGGAGCGAGGCCCCGAGCGCGAGGCGAAGGTGGCTGGGTTGCTGGACCTGATGGGCCTGCCGCGCGACGCGCTGGACCGCTATCCGCACGAGTTCTCGGGGGGACAGCGCCAGCGCATCGGCATCGCCCGGGCCATCGCGCTGCGGCCGGACCTGGTGGTCGCCGACGAGCCCATCAGCGCGCTCGACGTCTCCATTCAGGCGCAGATCGTCAACCTGCTGGTGGACCTGCAGCGCGAGCTGGGACTCACCTACGTCTTCATCGCGCACGACCTGAAGATCGTCGAGTACGTCTCCACCCGTGTGGCGGTGATGTACCTGGGCCGCATCGTGGAATTGGCGGACGCGGCGGACCTCTACCGGAGGCCGCGCCATCCGTACACCCAGGCGCTGCTGTCGGCCGTGCCGGTGCCGGACCCCGAGCGCAAGCGGACGCGCATCATTCTTCAAGGGGACGTGCCGTCTCCGCTCGCACCGCCGCCCGGGTGTCCCTTCCACCCGCGCTGCCCGCATGCCATGGAGCGGTGCCGGCGCGAGACGCCACCGCTGTATGCGTTGGGAAACGGGCACACCGCCGCGTGCTTCCTGGTTGAGGACGACGCGCGCAAGACCACTCCGGGCGGGCCAGAGGCTGGCGCGCTCCGGGACTCGGGAGGGTAGGGTGTTCTGGCTCAGCCACCACCACGAGGACGAGTACAACCGCACGTACCTGCTCGGTGGAGTCCGGGTGTGCGCGCGCTGTCTGGGGACGTACCCGGTGCTGCTCGCCGTGATGGTGGGCCTCTTCAAGGCTCGCGCACCCTTGGTGTGGAGCTGGGATGTGCCGGTGGTGCTCGGGCTCACGGTGCCAGCGCTCGTGGACTGGGCGGTGGGCCGCTTCCGTCCCGCCAGTGGCTCCAATGCGGTTCGCACTCTCACCGGAGTGCTGCTGGGCATGGCGCTCGGGCGCTCGTTGTTCGTCCACGTCCAGCGGCCCCTGCCGGCGGTGCTGGTGTGGCAGGCGGTCCTCGTGACTGTGGTCGCGCTCCCTGTCTTCCTCATCACTTCCCGAGGGCCGAAGCGCGGGTAGGCCCGACGTTCCCTCCGAAGCCCGGACTGCGTGCCCTGGCCGGGCCTTGATTCGAGGGTCCTGGCGG
The DNA here is from genome assembly GCF_003044305.1 of Vitiosangium sp. GDMCC 1.1324. Classification (GTDB taxonomy): domain Bacteria; phylum Myxococcota; class Myxococcia; order Myxococcales; family Myxococcaceae; genus Archangium. Next base: position 62,746 of record NZ_PZOX01000030.1, read on the forward strand.
GGTTCTCTCCTGTCCGAGCGACCTCGCTCGGGAAATTCGACATGAAAAGCCTCCGCTCGTGGACCCGATGGGGTCTTCTGCTCCTCCTGGGTTGTATGGCCAGCGCCTGTGGCCTCGTGCGCAATGCAGTCCAGGCGGACCGCCGGGACTCGCATCACCTTCCAGCCTTCACCCACCGGGCGGGTGCCTGGCGCACCGAGCGGGTGCGGATGCGCGATGGGGTGGAGCTGTCCACCCGCATCCTGCTGCCCGAGGGCGTGGAGCGCGCACCGGTGGTGCTCATCCGCAACCCCTACGACATCCGCTTCCTCTTCGAGCTGGACTGTGACCTGTTCGCCCGCTACGGCATGGGCTGCGTCCTCCAGGACGTGCGTGGGCGGCTCGACAGCGGCGGTGAGTGGTGGCCCCTGGTGAACGAGATCGCCGACGGCGAGGACACGCTGCGCTGGCTCGTGCAGCAGCCCTTCATCGACGGCCACGTCGCGCTCTACGGCATGTCGTACCTCGGAGGGACCGCGCTCGCGGCCACGGCCGGGCAGCTCCCGGTGGAAGTGAAGACGGTGGTCGTCACCGTGTTCGGCACCGACCTGCGCGAGGTGGTCTCCGAGCGAGGGCTGATGACCCACGAGCTGCTGACGGCGTGGGCGGCCTACATGCCGGGGCGCGAGTCGACGAGCAATGCAGGGGCCGCGTACCGGAAGATGCTCTCGCATCGGCCCCACCTCGAGGCCGATGTCGCGAGCTTCGGTGCCCCGCTTCCCTTCTACCGCGAGTGGTTGACCTCCCTGGGTCCTGGAGGGCCGTTGTGGCAGCGCTCGGAGACCGAGGCGCTGCGCCAGAGCCCGGGGCACCTCGGGATTCCGATGCTCCTCATTGGAGGGTTCGACGATCCCTTCCTCCCGGCGACCCTGCGCACCTGGGAGTCGCTCGCCACCCGGGACCAGAGCGTCATGGTGGTGGGCCCGTGGAACCACCTGGGACAACAGAGCGGTGCCGTGAAGGTCTCGGGCGTCACGGACGACCTGGCTCAGTGGGGAGCGGTGATTCCCTGGCTGCGCCACACACTCCAGGGCGTGCCCTTGCCCTATGACACCGGGCGTGTTCGCGTCGCGGGGCATGGGGACTCGGGCTTCCGCGAGCTGCCCGCATGGCCTCCTCCCACGCAAGAGCAGGTGCTCTACCTGGATGCGAGGCAGGCGCCCGCGGCACCGGGGGCCTGTGCCTCCTCCTCGCTGAGTGCCGAGCCGGCCGCCACGGAGGCGGAGCGGAGCTACCGCTATGACCCGCGCGAGCCGTGGAGGAGCGAGGGCGGCGCGCGAGGAATCGCGTTCGCCTTCCTGCGAGGGGACGGCGTCAAGCCCGGGCCCGTGGAGCAGACCTGGCCGTGCTCGCGTCAGGACGTGCTGCGCTTCCTGGGCCCCGAGGCTTCCGGTGACATGCGCATCGCGGGCCGAGCGCGGTTGCGCCTGCGCGTGCGCTCGAGCGCGGAGGACACCGCCTTCGTCGCCAAGCTCGTCGACGTGGACGCCCGAGGGCGCGCGCTCCACGTGACGGACGGCGCGGCGACCCTGCGCTGGCCCACCGTCGAGACTCCGGCACTCGTGCCCTACGTGCCGGGCAGCGAGCGCGAGGTGGAGATCGACTTCTATCCCGCCTCCTGGGTGCTCTCGAAGGGACACCGGCTGGGGGTGTGGGTGTCCTCGTCGAGCCATCCCATGCTGTCGGTGCACTTGAACACGGCGCGCCCCTGGTACGAGGAGACGACGCCCGTGGTGGCCGCGCAGACCGTGGTGCTCGGTGGCGAGGGCGCTTCGCGGCTCATCGTTCCAACCGAGACCGAGGTTCCGGCCACGCCTGTCTCCTCGGCGCGTTGAACAGCCGGTGTCGCCCATCCGCCGGTGCCGCCGCCGGACATGCCCGCTCGGCTGCTCGCCGTGCACCTGCGTGCGGAAACCCTGCCGGTGCTCGCGCTGGCCTGATGACAGGGACTTCGCTCCCTGTCATTCTCGCCACTTACAGAGGGCCAAAATACGTGTAGACCCGATTCGTCCTTCGCCCGTTGAGATGCGGGAGGGAAGGGCGAGGACAGGCACGAGGGGCCCTGAAACGGGGGAGTGTTGGGACCGGAGACCTCAGACGAACGGCTGATGCTCGCCTTCCGGGCGGGGGATGCACGTGCGTTCGAGGTGTTGGTGCGCAAGCACCGGACACCGGTGTTCAACTTCATCCTCCGCTTCACAGGCCACCGTGCTCGGGCGGAAGACGTGCTTCAGGAGACGTGGCTGAAGGTGGTGCGGAGCGCCTCGGAGTACGAGGCGAAGGCGAAGTTCACCACCTGGCTCTACACGATTGCGAGGAACCTCTGCGTGGACAGCGCGCGCAAAGAGAGCTACCGGCAGGCGACCTCGCTGGAGGCGTCTGTGACGGGCGCCGAGGGCGACGAGGGCCGGCCCCTGGGTGAGTCCCTCCCCGACGAGGGTGCCAGCCCCGAGCGCGGCGCCTACAACGCCCGCGTGCGGCCGTTGCTGGAGCGCGCGCTGGCCGGCCTCCCGGAGGAGCAGCGCGAGGTGTTCGTCCTGCGCGAGTACAGCGGCGTCCCCTTCAAGGAAATCGCCGAGGTGACGGGTGTGTCCGAGAACACGGTGAAGAGCCGCATGCGCTACGCCCTCGAGGGCCTGCGCCGGCGCCTGGCCGAGCTCGGAGTCGACGGCGACCTGGCCGAGGACGGAAGGACGGTGGCGGGATGAAGCCCCAGGGTGCCCACGCACACGAGGATCGGCTGCTGGACTTCGTCTATGGCGAGCTCCCGCCCGCCGAGGCCCGGCTGGTGGAGCAGCACGTCGAAGGCTGCTCGCGATGCTCGGAGACCCTCGACGGTATCCGGGGCGTGCGCACCACCATGTCCCGGTTGCCGCTGGAGTCCGCGCCGGACACGGGGTTGGAGTCCCTGTTGGCGTACGCGCAGCAGTCCGCGCGCCGGTCCGCGGCGGGTCCCGCTCCGGCTGCTCGCTGGTGGCGCCGCCTGCTCGCGCCCGCCCTGGGTGTGGCGGCCATGAGTGTCCTCGGGGTCGTCGTCGTCCAGGTGAACCGCGACGTGGACCTCAGCCCCGCTCTCAAGAAGGAGGCCGCGCAGGAACAGGCTCCTCGCCCCAAGGTTGTATCGGCGGACGAGCTGGCAACGCCCCCGGCGCCCGCGCCCACGGGCGCCCCGGTGACCGCCGAGGCCGAGACGTATCAAAACGCGCTCGACGATAAGTCCAAGTCCCGCGACATGTTGAAGCGCGCCGAGGCCAAGCCGACGAAGCTGGCGCCGCCCAAGTCGGTGCGCCTCCCCTCGAGGGCGGACTGGTCCAACGCGGGGAGCGGTGGCGGATTCCCGCCCAAGAAGGACGTGGCGGCTGGCGATGCGGAGTCGATCACCTACGAGGGGCGAGGGGCCAAGGGGTCGTTGAAGCTCGAGAGCGACATGGCCGTTGGCAAGAGCCTGCCCTCCGTGTCGACCGCGCGCCGTGCCGAGCCCGCTCCGCCGGAAGCCCTGGCGGAGGCGGCGGGACCCGCGCCACGAGAGCTTCGTGCTGAGGAGAGCCAGGCCGCGCAGTACGGGGCGCCTGCTCCAAGGCAGGAGATCTCTGGCTCAGCCTCACGTTCGGCGCCGATGGCGAGCAAGGACTCGGCGGATGACCTGGTGCAGCAGGCTCCTGGGCACGCTCAGGCGCCGAGCGCCGCGCCGCCTCCACCACCCCCTGTCACCCAGTCCCAGCCTCCCGCGGCCGCAACCAGCTCCTTCGCGCAGACGGAGCGTGTGGAAGCCAAGAAGGCCGCCAATGTGGCGCAGAAGCCCCGCGAGAAGTCGGCCGGGACGCCTGTCCCTCTCTCGGCGCTGTTGCGGCAGGCGGATGAAGCCAGACGCTCGGGGAACAGGGACGAGGAGGCGGCCATGCTGCGCGCGGCGCTGGCTGCTGGGGTCCAGGGGTCGCAGCTGGTGGATGTGCTCTCCCGGTTGTGTGATGCGGATTTCGCGCTGGGCAACCGGCGGAGTGCCATCGAGAACTGCAATCGGGTGATGAGAATCGCACCCGGCTCGAGCGAGGCCAACGTGGCGCAGCGCCGTCTGAAGCGCGAGCAGGCCCTCATGGACGAGGCCGACAGCGAGTCCAAGGCTGGTTCCCCCGTGACGCAGTAGAGCGACACCTACCGGAAGGCGGGGCCGAGGAGCATCGCTGCCACGTCACCGTGCGTCGTGCGCGTTCTCATCAGGATGCTGCGGGAGGTCCGGATTGAAGGCGCCGCGGAAGACGATGGGCTCTCCCCCCGGCTCTCGCAGGGGCCAGGACTCGCCCGAGAGCGACACGCCGACGGGATGGAGCTCATAGGCCACCCCTCCCTCCAGGACATGAAGCAGGAGCGTGCCGGGAGGCGCATCCACGGGGAGCGCGTCTGGCGAATCCACCTTCCGGACGAGGAAGGGCAGGGGCTCGAACGAGCGCGTACGCACCGGGGTCGGTGCTCCTTGCGAGACCTGCTCCAGCGCCGCCTGCCAGGAGCCCACATCCTCGGGGGCGGCACCCTGGGCCTGCATCGTGTCGGCCATCCGGCGGTGGAGCTCTTGCGCCACCTGGAGGATCTTCAGGTTGGCCGAGTGGGCGCTCCGTCCCACGCCAACACCTTCGCGGTTGCCCCACAGGGAGAGCACCAGGGCGCCGAGGATGAGCAGGGACCAGTGCAGCCGTGCGCTGTGCCCGCGCATGAACCGCACCAGCACGACCGCCATGCCCACCACCGCCGCGAGCATGGCCACCAGCAGCTCCAGACGAGGCGAGGGTCCGGAGTGAAAGGGCTGGAGCTGGGTGCGGATCAGGTGCTCCACCTCCGGCCAGTCCGCCGCGAGACAGATCGCGGTGAAGCCTCCGAAGACGATCCCATGGATGGCCCGGAGCGCGAGCGGGGAGCGGGGCTGCGAGCCCGGAGGGGATGGCTTCACGGGAACGGCAGGTTCAGCACAAAATAGAACGAGTCGTAATAGATCTGGTACGCGCGCAGGAAGGCGTCGATGACGTTCATCTCCTGCTTTCCGCTACCGAAGTTGACGTTCATCGCCACGATGAGCGCGACGACGAGCGCATAGTTGAGGAAGGAGTACTCCACCATTGCCTGTCCGCGGCGGCGACGACGGCGGAGTTGGGGGCGGGGGGCGGGGGTCTTCATGGGGGGGTCACCTCCGTACCCGAAGCGGTACCAGACTCTGGCGGGAGTTGGAAGTGGGGGGGCAGATGACTGGCCGGCTCCAGGGTCATCTTCTTGTCGCCCGGGGCGGGAGGCACCATTCGAGGCTGGGCGTCCACGCCGTAGTCACGGACCTCGAGGGTGTACCGTATGGGCGGAAACTCGAGCTTCGCCAGGCGAAGGATGGGGACCTCCCGGCTGACCCAGTAGCGCTTGAGGACGAGCTGCCGGTGGCGGACCTCCAGGGGCTCGGCGGTGACCGTGCCCGCGAGCGTCATGAGCCGCGCGGGCCTGCCCCGGCTCACGGTGGAACCCTGCTCCGCGGACAGCCGTGGCGAGGGCGGCGGAAGGGGAGGGCGGGACGGGTTCCCGGGCGAGCCGAGGAAGAAGGGCAGGGCATCCGGAGCTACCTCCTGCAACTTTTCGAATCCCTGGGTGACGAGCAGTCGGGAGACTCCTTCCGCGCGCAGCCCCGTGTCGCGGGCCACCAACATGAGGAACTGCGCCAGCGGGGCTTTCAGCTCCGCGTGTTGACCGAGCTCCAGCTCCACCCAGACCGCGTCCCGGCCCTGGGAGTCCTTCTGCTCGGCGACGACGGCCAGACGCAGGAAGCCCTGCTGGGGGCCTCCGTCCATCTGGTACGTCACCCACTCGCCCACTCGCGCGTCCAGCCGCTCGGGAGTGGCCTCGAAGAGCATCCGCCCCTCGCGCGACAGCCCGGAGGGAGCGGCGCCCATCAGCGCAAGGGCCAGGACACAGACGAGCGCGCTCATGGCTTCTTCTCCCGCCCCAGGTGGGCGCCGGGCCGATCCGTCGCCACCCATGTTTGCGAGACAGCCACCCGCGTGGGTTCCAGCTCCACCAGCGTGATGAGTATCTGCTCGGCCCCTCGGGCGTGCTCGAGAACGAGGGTGCGCTGTCCATCCAGCCGGCCCCCGGACTCCCGCACCGGCGTGTAGCCCCCGGCGGTGAAGCGCGTGACGAGCTCCTGGCGCACCGCATCCATGCCGCGCTCCACCACCTGCGTGCGGTGCAGCGAGCCTCCGGCCTCGTCCCGAGCGCCCACCTCCGCGCTGAAGAGCGCGCCCTCCACCTGGATGAAGGGCTGCTTGCCCGCATCGGGAGGCTTCTCGTACAGCCAGAGGTCCTTGAGCACGGTGAAGCCCACGGTCTTTCCCAGGTGGCCGCGGAGCACCACGGCTCGCTGGAGCCCCTCGCGCGTGGAGAAGGCCGACACCACGGCCTCCTGCTTCAGGTCTCCATTCACGACGACCGGGTAGCCCTGCTTCGTCCAGGAGTCATGGAAGTACTTCGCCACCTTCACCAGGGAGTCCGTCGTGGTGAAGTAGGCCATGCGGTGGTACTGGCCGCCGATGAGCAGATCCTGGCCGATCCGCGTGTGCACGACGCCGGGGTAGACCGCGAGCTCCTGTTCCGCGCGCACGGGAGCGGCCCACAGCAGGATCAGGAGGGAGAAGACACCTACTCGCATGGGATCCTCTGCGCGTTCTTGTCCAGGGACGCTCGGGGATCGAGGTCTGGCAGGTTGGGCATGTCCGCCTGGGCGTGCTTGCAGCCCATGAAGTTGCCCCCGCGAGCCCGGAACATCTTCCGGTAGAGGGAGTGGTCGTACTCCTGGGTGTCGCGGAACGGGGCGGTGTCGAAGCAGCGCTGGGCGGGGTCGTCCAGGCCGGGGTAGGTGTTCAGGTTGTTGAGGCCCATGGGCGCGCCATGCCGGGTCTTGTTGCAGCCGCGAGCGCTCTCTCCGGGCACGTAGTTGTGGGACACCACGAAGGTGCCCGCGAAGTCGGGGAAGATGAATCGGGCCACGGCATCGAGCCGACCCAGTCCCACCTGGTCCAGGTAGCTTCCCACGCCCAGGAACTTCATCCGGCCCACCTGCAGGGAGAGTCCGTGCGGGGAGCCGCCGTCGTGGACGCCAGCCCGCTTGGATTTCATCAGGGCATCTCCTCCGTCGGGCAGGTGCCAGCCGTTGGCGATGAGGGTGTAGCGGCTCTTCACGGGCAGATGGCTCAGGTCCCTGCCGCCCCAATTGTCCACGTCGAAGAAGCCGTGCTGCTCCTTCTGCAGGTAGCGCCGGGGCAGCATGTGGCTGGCGAGTGTGCTGGTGACCTCCACCTCCACCTGCCCCTGGGTATTGAAGCGGAAGCGCTCCAGGAAGAAGTCGAGTGGCTTGCCCACCGCGGCAGCCTCCTCGGGGCGGGTGCCTCCTGCGCCACCGGGAAAGACGCGGCTCAGGTCGAGGCCCGCCACGGCCTGGTTCCGGATGCTCACCTGCGCGGGCTCGGCGCGCAGCAGGGTGCCGAAGCGGCCCTCGGGCTCGAGGGAGTCGAGGTCCTTGTATCGCTCGGCGGCCTCCTTCACCGAGGCCTGCCTGGCGACCTCGAAGGCCTTGCCGTGGTCCGCCGTGGCGTAGTCGCTCAGGGTGTAGCTGCTCATCTCCCAGGCGGCATAACGGCTGGCCTCCTGCAGTTTGAGCCTCGCGCGGATGACGTCGCTCAGGAAGACGCTGAACATCAGGAGGGAGACGAGCAGTGGCACCACGAGCGCGAGCTCGACGATGGCGGCACCTCGCCGGAGGGCCTTCGTATGTACACGGGGTCGGAGCATGGCGGGTCTCAGTGGGTGATGAGCTTCGTGGGCGTTTCCCGGAGCTCGTCCGGCAGTGCATCCGTCATCGTGCCGATCAACGGCAGCGAGTCCTTGCCCTGCCAGACGGCCGCCAGCCGAGGTCGCCAGTACGGGTTGAAGAAATTGGGCTGCTCGGTCCAGTTGCCGGGCCGGTGGTAGTACGTCTGGCCACGTGAGATGACGGTCATCCCCGACGCCAGCCCGAGGCCACCGAGCTCCAGCGTCTTGCGATCATTCTTCAGGTCCAGCGTCTCGGGCGACTTGTCGAAGGCGAAGGTGAGCCTGCCTCGGGCGTTGAGCTGGCCCGGGGTGTTGCGGAACGCCTCGGGTCTCTTGTTGAGGATCACCCACGTGGAGGGCTGATTGAAGTCGTCCCGGCGTTCGGCCATGGCGGCGATGCTGGGGGTCTCGTTCATGCCTTGGGTGCAGTCCTTCGCGTAGTCACCCGGCTCGAAGTGCGGGAAGGGCGCCAGACCCTGCCAGGGGTGGTTGCGGTCCTTCGGGTCGATGCGGACGTTGGCCACGTACACGGACATCTCGAAGAGGCACGTGCCGGCGAGCCTCGCGAGGCAGGACTTGGACTCGTAGAGGCCCACGTTCCGGTCCTCCTGCTTCGAGGCTTCTCCGGGAAACACCACCCGCCAGTGGATGCCTCCCTCGCGCAGGTCCGTGCGGCTCATGGCCCAGATGCTGGTCTTGAGCGTGTCGTTCTTGTTCCCGCGCGGGTCGCCCCAGCAGTCGCGCCACGTCCGCGGATCCTTCGCGCCAGGCTGCCTGGGGCAGCGGAAGGGGTTGAGGAGCTGGACACCCCCCATGTCGACAGAGGCCGGTCCCGGGAACTGGATGGAGTAGGGGTCATCCGCCCCGATGACGTCGCCCTGGGCGAGCATTCCCATGGGGAGATGGGGCAGGTCTCTCGACTCGCGGATGCTGTTGCGGCTCCTGGAGGCCTTGCCGCGGGTCGCCTCCATGCCGCCATGGCCGAGCCGGTAGCTGAGGAAGCGCGTCTGGCCCCACTTGGGGAAGTCGTCGAGCACGGTCTTCAGTGGCTCGAGCCATCTGGGGATGGGCATGAGGCTCCCCAGTTGCCGGTTCGTGACCATCGTCTCCGGGCAGGCGCCGCCCTTCGCGTCGCAGGGGAAGCGCGTGGCGTTGGTGATGCCCGCCATCACCCGCTTGGCACGAGCGACCTTGTCGGACTCGCCATGCTTCGTGGGATCCAAGGGCGCGAAGGGGTCGACCGGGCTCGAGGGCGTGCCGTTGGCTTCCTTGAAGTGCGCGCGGTTGTAGAGGCACTGGTTGATGGTCCCCGCCAGTGTCTGCGGGACGAGCGAGTCCACGTCGGGATCGTTCGCCGCGATGATGGCGTTGGACGTGCCCATCACGTACGAGGACGTGGACAGCATCACCGCGGTGGCCGCGCCCGCCATCACCGAGTTGAGCGCCCGATGTCCGGGGACCACCACCCTGCCGATGGCCCGATCGATGGGCTCCATCACCGGCTTCATGATGAGCAACATCCCCTTGAGCACCGTGAAGACGAGTTCCAGCGCCTGCATCACCCCGTTGATGGCGGGGATGTGGTCGAGGAGGGTGCAGACGGCCGTCCAGAAGACGCCGTCCCGGCTGTCCCTGGGGAAGCAGGGGCCGATGGTTCGCATGAACCCGTAGAGGTCCGTCAGGAAGGCCTGCACGGAGAACAGGAACGAGTCCAGCGACTGCCACATCATCGCCGACACATAGTGGGACACCTGCGTGCGGTTGGTGAACGCGTAGAAGTTGAACGCACGCGCTTCCATGGCCGCCGTGGAGTACGCCGCCGCGTCCGCCGTGTTCTGCAGGCGGATGCGCTCGTGCACTCCGTACCCGATGTTGACCGTCGTGATGAGCGCGATGCTCAGGATGAGCATCAGCACGCAGGCGAGCACCAGGGCCTGACCTTCCTGGCGCTCGAACCCCTGGCGAAGGGCGCGGGTCAGCATGGCGTCACATCCCCCAGTCCGGGTTCAAGTGCATCAGCCACTTGAAATAGAAGTTCGACTGCATCCGCATGCTGTAGGTGGCCGTCAGCGGGATGAAGTAGTGCCTGCCCTCCCGTCTCGAGAGGAGCGGGAGGGCGCCGGTGGCCAGTCCCCAAAGCACGGCCATCTCCGACCGGTAGAGCGTGTCGTAGCCGCGCTGGTGGGCCAGTCCGCGCACGGGCGCCAGGCCCACGTCGCGCGTCCCTCCCTTCCGGTGGGTGATGCGCGCCTTCGAATCCAGCGTGGGCCTGTCGAGGGCTCCACCCAACGCCATGCCCGCGTTGGCCGCCCACCACGAGGTGAAGATGAACCAGTTGGCGAAGGGCACCCGCAGCTCGTACCAGTAGCGCACCCGCACACTCAGCACGGTGGCCTTGCGGTAGACCTCCTCGTCATCGTCCGGCAGCGGGAGGTTGAAGAACTTCGCCAGCTTCGTCTCCAGCGCGGGCACCTGCGGGTAGGCGTCCGGCCCATCGAAGTCCAGCTCCTCCCAACTCATGGCCGAGCGCAGCTTCCACACGCTGCGCACCGGCGAGTACCAGGACGGGTTCACCGTATCGACGCGCACCTGTCCGAAGAGGTTGGCGCCGTTCACCGACGCCGGTACCACCGAGTCCTTCGTCGGCCAGGCCAGCAACTGCAGCGCCTCGTCCTGGCGCCGCGCCCGCGTCCACGTCCTGGCCAGGTTCGTCAGGTCGTCCGTGCGGCCCAGGGTGGGCAGCAGCGCCACGCGCGCCGCGTCCTGCATGCGCTCGTTGTTGCCGTTCCACACGATGCCCGCCCGAGCCGCGCAGTACGCCGCGTACTCGGTCATCAGCTTCGCGTGCTGCATCTGTGTCAGCTGCAGGAGGCCCAGGCCCAGCGAGACCATCAGCGGCAGCACCAGCGCCGACTCGACCGCGGCCTGTCCCGATTCCCTTTCCGGAGGGAGATGTTCACTCATGGACGCAGCCAGGAGCGACATTCGTGCCAGCGCTTGCGTCCGTCAGAAGCGCGTCCGGAAGGGGTGTCTCAGAGGGGAGATGACCCTGCCCACGTTCGGGACGGGAGCCCGCCAAACCGGAGGAGCCCGTCAGTCTTGAGACTGTGACTTTGACACTTTACGTGTCTGCCGGATAACATCCTACCTGCTGGTGCCCCGGGCCCCCACCTTGCAAAGCAGCTCCTCCACCTACGAGTTCCGCCCACCCGGGCGCCCCCCGCTTTTGGAGGTCTTCGAGAAATGTTGAAGGGAAAGACTCCGCTCTTTATCGCGCTGGGCCTCGGCCTGCTGGCCGGCATCATCGCGTGGTCCGCCATCAAGAAGAAGGAAGCGGACGTGCGCCGCGGTTGGAACCTGGTACCGGTGGTCGTCGCCTCCCAGGATATCCCCGAGGGCACCGTCATCTCCTTCGAGATGATCAACCAGCGCTCCGTTCCGGAGCAGTTCGTCACCTCCTCCGTGGTGAAGCCGGACTCGGCCACCTACGTGGTGGGCCAGAAGGTGCTGGTGGCGCTGCAGTCGGGCGATCCGCTGCTGTGGAGCCAGTTCGAGACCACCAAGGCCGCCGAGCGCCTCTCCACCAAGGTGCAGAAGAAGGTGCGCGCCATCACCATCGAGTCCAAGCCCACCACGTCCGTGGGCGGGTGGATCCGTCCCAACGATCACGTGGACGTGATTGGCACCTTCCGCGACCCGCAGACGGACGAGAACGTCGCCGTGACGCTGCTGCAGAACGTCATCGTGCTCGCCACGGGCAAGGTGACGGGCACCACGAACGTCAACCTCATCCCCGAGCACCAGCGCGAGTACACCAACATCACGCTGATGGTCATCCCCGAGGAAGCCGAAATCCTCACGCTGGCCAGCGAGCTGGGTAACCTCACGCTGTCGCTGCGCAACGAGGAGGACGTGGACATGATCGAAGAGCGTGGCCGCGCCACCATCAGCACGCTGCTGTCGGGCGAACGCACCCGCGTGCTCGAGGCCAAGCGCCGAGAGATCATCCAGATCATCAAGGGCGGCTCCTCCGAGAAGAGCGCGGTGGGCGCCGCGGGCGCTCCATAATCCCCGCCGTACTTCCTCCCCCCCGCAGCTGAAGGAAGTCCACGCGCATGCTGGCCGGAATCGTCCTACTTCTCGTCACCGGGTCGGTCTTCTTTTTCAGCCTGGTGATCTTCACCATCCTGGCGAAGGCCTACGAGCAGTACCAGGAGCGGTACGTCGTCAAGTCGATGAACGACTTGAGCGACATGTTCCTCTTCATCGATGCCCGTCAGCTGCTGGTGCTCAACATCGCCAGCATGTGCTTGTTGGGCATCCTGTCGTACATCATCTTCAACCCCATCCTGTGCGTGATAGCCACGATCTTCGGCTTCTTCCTGCCGATCATCCTGGTGAAGCACTACCGCAAGCGGCGCATCAAGAAGTTCAACGTGCAGTTGGTGGACGCGCTGCAGGCCATGGCCAACGCGTTCAAGGCGGGTCTCACGTTCCCGCAGGCCATCGAGCACGTGGCGCGCGAGGCGCAGCCGCCGCTGGCGCAGGAGTTCGGTCTCTTCGTGAAGGAAGTGAAGCTGGGCGTGCCGCTGGAGGAGGCCCTCATCAACATGGGCCGCCGCGTGGGCAGTGACGACCTGGAGCTGGTCGTCGTGGCCACCAACATCGCGCGCCAGCTCGGCGGCAACATGGCGGAGATGTTCGAGACCATCTCGAGCGTCATCCGCGAGCGCTTCCGGCTCGAGGGAAAGATCGACGCGCTCACCGCCCAGGGCAAGCTGCAGGGCTGGGTGGTGGCGGCCATGCCCGCCATCCTCGGCATCGTGCTCAACTACATGCGTCCGGACCTGATGGAGCCGATGATGGACCACTGGTTCGGTTATGTGCTCGTGACGGTCATCGCCATCATGGAAGTGCTCGGCGTGATCATCATCCGGCGCATCGTCAACATCGACATCTGAAGGAACGGCCGTGAGCGACCTCCTCACCGATACATTGATTGGGGGCTCGGCGCTGATGTTCGCGGCGTCCGCGGGCTTTGTCGGCATCACCGTCTACCAGAACTACTTCTCGAGCTTCGTGAACGAGCTCCGGGATGAGTCCGCTGGTGGCATGAAGGGCATCGGCTCGGTCACCATCCGCAAGCTCGGAGCACTCAACCGGCGGCTGATGTGGCCGGGCTACGAGTCCAAGATGCGCCGCAAGCTCATCAAGGGCGGCGAGCCCCAGGCCTTCAAGCCCGAGGACATCATGGCGCTGCAGGAGATCAGCGCCACGGTGGGTCTGCTGGCGGGCCTCATCCTGATGAACGCCGTCAACGAGAACCTGGCCTGGTCGCTCGTCCTGGCGGCGTTCGGCCTCTGGTACCCGCTCATCTGGGTGAATGACCAGGTGAAGAAGCGCCACCTGCAGATCTCCCGGGCTCTGCCCTACAGCCTGGACCTGTTGACGCTGTCGGTGGAGGCCGGTCTGGACTTCACCGGAGCGCTGGCCAAGGTGGTGGAGAAGGGCAAGGCGGGTCCGCTGCGCGAGGAGCTGCAGATCGTCCTCAAGCAGTTGAAGATGGGCAAGACGCGCGAGGAAGCGCTCAAGGCGATGATCCTCCGCGTGGATCTGCCCGCCCTCACCACCTTCGTCACCGCGCTCATCCAGGCGGACAAGATGGGCACCAGCCTCGGCAAGGTGCTGCGCATCCAGTCCACCCAGCTGCGCATCGACCGCACCCAGCGCGCCGAGAAGCTGGCGGGCGAGGCACCGGTGAAGATGCTCTTCCCGCTCATCGCGTGCATCTTCCCCACGGTGTTCATGGTCCTCTTCGGGCCCATCGTGTTCCAGTTCATGTTCGGAGACGTCGGGGGATAGTGCCCTGAGCTTCCAGCTCACCATCGCCAAGGGCCTGCAGCAGGGGAAGGAGCTTCTCTTCGAGCAGGACGAGATCAGCATCGGCCGCACCACGGACAACGATGTGGTGCTGCAGGACGGCGGTGTATCTCGCAAGCATGTGCGCATCCTGGATCGGCTCGGGCGCTACTTCGTCCAGGACATGGGCAGCTCCAATGGCACGCTGATCAACGACAGCCCGCTCTCTGGCGAGCACGAGCTGCGCAACGGGGATCGCATCTCCCTGGGGCCCGTGGAGTTCGTCTTCAAGGAGATCGCGGATCCGGACGGCGCCACCCAGCTCGAGCTGCCGACGGTGCAGGAGGATGACGACGTCACCCGGCCCATCCGCCGCAACACCCACGCGCTGTCGCGGGCGGAGACGGATGACGAGATGGTGGCTCCGATGTCGGAGTCCTCTCCGGTTGGTCCCGAGCCCTCGGGACCGCCCGTGTTGCATCCCGTGCCGGAGGGGAAGTCCCGGGCGGTGCTCTCCCGTGCGGAGACCGTGGGGGAGATGGAGGTCGTGGTGCCCCCGCCGGCGGCTCCTCCCTCCCGGCGCGAGACCTATGCGCCCGTGGCGCCCCGTCCCGAGCTGCGCGCACCGGTGGCCCCGGCCCGCCCCGAGCCCCGTGCTCCGGAGGCTCCCTCGCTCTCCGAGCAGAATACCGCGGTGGTTCTCCGTCCTGAGCCGCGTGCTCCGGAGGTCCCCTCGGAGCCCGAGCAGAATACCGCGGTGGTTGCCCGCCCCGAGCTCCGTGCTCCGGAGGCTCTCTCGCAGCCCGAGCAGAATACGGCGGTGGTTCCCCGGCCCGAGTCTCGTGTTCCGGCCAGGGTGGGCTCCGCTTCCGCCGCGCGTGCTTCGCGCGAAGCGTCTGGAGGTCTGTCCGCCGCGGACAAGGCCCGGCGCCGGCGCGAGCTGAGCGACACCCTGGGCGGCCAGCTCTCGCTGTGGTGGCTCGAGCTGCCTCGCGGCGGGAAGGGCGCGCTGCTCACCGTGGCGGTCTGTTTCCTGGTGGGCATGGTGGGCGCGCTCGCCGTCGCCTTCCGTCCTCAGCTGGAGGCGGGTTCCCGCGGGCCGGAGCCCAGGTCGTTGGGACTCCAGGTCCTGCCGGATTCGTTCGGCCTGGGGGAGGGTGTGACGTGGCCGCAGCCGGACATGAAGGCCTTCGACTTCGAGTTCGTCTCGCCTACTCGCGCGGTGGCCGTCCTGCGCTTCCAGGCCAGCGGTATCTCCAAGGAGGAGGTCTCCCTCACCGTCAACGCGGTGAACGTGGGCTGGGTGCCTCCGGATACGACCAACTCCTCGGAGCGGGAGATCCAGCAGATCCTCTCGCCGTCCGTGCTCAAGCGCAACGAGCTCAACCAGATCGTCTTCGACAACGTGCGCAATCCCCCGGGCGAGGACAGCTGGCGGGTGTGGAACCTGCGCCTGGAGGTCATCCCCGTGCCGGACCTGCGCCCGGAGGAGCTCCTGGAGGCGGCGCGCGGCTATGTGGCCAGGGCGCGCAACTTCTACGAGCGCCGGGACGTCGGCTCGGAGAACCTCTCCCTCGCCTGGGAGAACTACCGCTCGGCGTGGATTACCCTCGAGGCGCTGGACGACAAGCCCGACCTCTACCAGGACGTCCGCTTCATGCTGGGTCAGGTGGCGGCCGACCTGGACTTGAAGTGTGGGCAGCTGATGCTGGATTTCCAACGAAACATCCAGTTCAAGGAAAGAAAGCGGGCGGCCCAGGTGCTCGACGAGATCAACAGGCGCTTCCCTACAGCGGCGCATCGCTGCCACAATCTGGCGGCCGAGAAGGCCAGCGAGTACGGGCTGTGAGGCCCGTGCCCGGTTCAGCAACGAAGTGGTGACCTCCCATGTCGAACGGTTCCCCCCCCGCCCGCCGTCGTCCGACGACAGGCTCCTCGACAGGCTCCTCCTCTGGTGGTGCCACCACGGGCTCGCGCCCCGCGGTGCGCAGGACCTCCACGGGTGTTTCTCCCTCCGTCCGGGACGAGCCCGAGTCCGCGCCCCTGCCGGTGATGGGGACGAAGCTGGTGTGCTCCGCGGGCCCCCGCGCGGGTGACGAGTTCGCGCTGGAGGATGGCGAGTACGTCATCGGCCGCGCCACGGACAACCCCATCTGCATCCCGGACACCTCGGTGTCCCGCAAGCACGTGCTCATCCGCCGTGTGGGCGGAGGCTGGGCCGCGAACGACCTGGGTTCCGGTAACGGCACCCTCCT
Organism: Vitiosangium sp. GDMCC 1.1324; assembly: GCF_003044305.1. Taxonomy (GTDB): domain Bacteria; phylum Myxococcota; class Myxococcia; order Myxococcales; family Myxococcaceae; genus Archangium. Next base: position 78,735 of record NZ_PZOX01000030.1, read on the forward strand.
CAACGGCGAGCCCCTCACCGACGAGACGCCGCTGTCCCACGGCGACGTCCTCACGCTCGGCGACACGGAGGTGACGTTCAACGATTCCTCCAACGCCACGATGATGATGCCGATGCCGTCGGCTCCTCCGTCGCGCCCGGCTCGGTCCAGGCCCGCGGCTGCTCCCGCCGCCGATGCTGGGGGCGAGGCCGAGGAGGCATCCGGACCGGCCGTTCCCCGCCGTCCGCCTCCGCGCCCCGAGGGCCGCGTGCGCTCCGCCCGTGGGCGCGCGGCGGTGACCCCGGCGGATCCGGCGGCGCAGCAGCGCAAGAAGCGGATGCTGATCATCGCCGCGGGCGTCTTCGTGCTGCTGGTGGGCGTGCTGGCCATCATGAAGATGCAGCAGCAGAAGGCGGAGGAGTCCCAGCGCGCGAAGGCGCAGGCCGCTCAGCATCGCCGCGAGCAGCTCGGCGCCCTCTTCCAGGACGCCAAGAACCTCATCCGCGACGGCAAGTGGGTCGAGGCCAAGGCGAAGCTGCTCGAGCTTCAGGAGGAGGATCCCGAGCACGTCCAGCTGCCGGACTACCTGGCGCGCGTGGAGAAGGAGATCCCCAACCAGGCGGCGCTCGACGCGGCCAAGGCGGCGTTGGACAAGGATCAGCTCGGCCTGGCGGCCACCTCGCTGAGCAAGGTGAGCAAGGACACCCAGCTCTTCGAGCTGGTGCGCACCCTCCGGACGAGTTTGACCGACAAGGCCGACAAGCGCGTGCGTGCCGCCCAGGGCATGCTGGAGCAGAAGCAGATCGATCAGGCCAAGGCCGTCACCGACGACGTGCTCGTGGCCTTCCCGGAGCACCGCGACGCCAAGGTCATCAACGAGCAGGCGGCACGCGCCATCGCCATCCGTGATGCGCCTCCTCCGCCTCCGACGGTCAAGGAGCCTCCCAAGCCCTGGGATCAGGCCGTGGACCGCTTCCGCGATGGAGATCTACAGGGCGCGGTGGCCATGGCCAACGCCTGCGCCGCCAAGCACTCCCAGTGCAAGGCGCTGATGGGTCAGCTGACGGACTTCGGCAACCTCTACAAGAAGCTGGAGGAGCTGGACGCCAAGGGCCTGGCTCGCCTGTTGGATTTGGACAAGAAGATCACCAACGGCCGTGGCAGCAAGCTGTCGCGCAACGCGGGCACGCGCGCCGCCAACATCTTCTTCAAGAGCGCCTCGGCGGCGAAGGCGGCCGGTCAGTACGGCCGCGCCATGGAGAACGCCCAGCGCGCCCTCCAGGCCGATCCCACCCACGCCGGCGCCTCCAACATCGTCAGCGAGATGCGCGCCAAGGCCAAGGACGTCTACCTGCAGGCCTACGCCCTCAAGGACACCAATCCCGAGGACGCCGTGCCCAAGTTCAAGGAGGTCATGGCCATGAGTCCTCCGGAAGACGAGACGTACCAGAAGGCCAAGACCTGGGTCGAGAAGCTCTCGAAATGAAGAAGCGGCGAGGAGCGGGAGAGGCTCCGCCTGACGAGGTCCTCCCCGGACAGGGAGATCTCTTCAGCGGTTCGTTCGGTGCACGGAAGAAGGCCGGGGTGGTCGCGGCCTCGAAGCCACCACCCGAGCCTCCTCCCAGGCCCGCCACGCCTCCGGCTCCCTCGGCGCTGGAGGACGTGTCCGCGTCGCTGCCCTCGCTGCCCGGTGCCCCCTCGCGCCCGGCTCCGACGCGCACGGTGCTCACCGTGGGCGAGCTCACCCAGCAGCTCAAGGTGACGATTGAATCGCGCTTCCCTCGCGTGCTGGTGCGCGGCGAGGTGTCCAGCTTTCGTGGCCCCAACGCCCGCGGGCACCTGTACTTCACGCTGAAGGACTCGGAGGCGTCGCTCGACGTGAAGATGTGGGCCTCGCAGGCGGCGCGGCTGCGCTTCGCCTTGCGTGACGGCCTCGCCGTGGTGGCCGAGGGCAGTGTGGACCTCTACTCGCCCGCCGGCCGCTACAGCCTCATCGCCTCCAGGCTGGAGCCGGAAGGGGAGGGGGCGCTGGCGCTCGCCTTCGAGCAGCTCAAGGCGCGGCTCGCCGCCGAGGGTCTCATTGGCGACAACCGCATCCGCCCGCCGCGCCCGCTGCCCTTCCTGCCCCAGCGCATCGGCGTGGTGACGAGCCGCACCGGCGCGGCGCTGCAGGACTTCCTGCGCGTGCTGCACTCGCGCAACCCGCGCCTGTCCGTGCTGCTGTGCGATGCGCGCGTGCAGGGCGAGGGCTCCGCCGAGGAGGTGGCCCGGGGAATCGAGCGCCTGTCCCGCACGGACGTGGACGTCATCGTCGTCACGCGCGGCGGCGGCTCGAAGGAGGACCTCTGGACGTTCAACGAGGAGCGGGTGGCGCGCGCCATCTTCGCCTCGCCAGTGCCGGTGGTGTCCGCCATCGGGCATGAGATCGACTTCACCATCTCGGACTTCGTGGCGGACTGGCGCGCCCCCACCCCGAGCGCGGCGGCCGAGCGGCTCGCGCCGGTGTTGCAGGATCTGGAGTACGCCCTGGCCACGCAGTCGGTGCGCCTGCGCAAGGCGGCCGAGCGCCGGGTGCTGGAACTGCGCGAGCGGCTGGGCTCCACGCGCGGGCGGCTGGTGGATCCCCGGCGGCGGCTCTCCACGGAGCGGCTGCGGCTGTCGGACGCCGAGGACGCGATGACGCGGGTGTTGCGCCAGGTGCTCCGGGAGCGGCGCGAGCAGCTCCGGACGCACACCGAGCACCTGCAGCGTCAGCGGCCCCAGGCCCGGCTGGCCGAGCAGCGGGCTCGGCTGGTCCAGCTCTCCGCTCGGCTGAAGGACTCGGTGCGGGCGGACGTGGCGGCTCGGCGGGCGAGCACGGCCCGGGCCCGGTTGGAGCTGGAGCGGGTCTCCCCCATCGCCCGGGTGGTGGAGCTGCGCGCGAGGCTGGCCGAGCAGAAGGCCCGGCTGGTTGCCCTGGAGAAGGACACCCTGGCGTCGGCACAGCGACACTTCCAGCGTCTAGAAGGGCGGCTGGACGCCATGAGTCCCCTGAAGGTCATGTCCCGCGGTTACGCGGTCACCTTCCGCAAGAGCGACGGCGGGGTGGTGCGCTCCATCTCGGACGTGCGGCCCGGCGAGGTGCTCGGTATCAAGTTCGCCAGTCACGGGGCGAAGACACTCCAGGGTTGCGAGGAGATTGAGGCCACCGTTACCGCGGTGAAGGGACCGGTGGATTGCTGACGTCCGGGTGCACGTCCCCCTGGCACCCGGGCCCACGCCTCACCTAGAGTCCCGCGGCTCTTTTCTCGTCGAGGTGGACTGGCAGTGGCGAAGGACAGCAAGGGCAAGGCGGCGGAGGAAGTCCCCGAGCAATACGGGGATGTGGTGCAGCGTCTCGAGGACGTGGTGGCGCGGCTGGAGGGCGGCACCCTGACGCTCGAGGAGTCGCTCAAGTCATTCGAGGAGGGCATCAAGCTGGTGCGCCGCGGCGAGCAACTGCTCAACGCGGCGGAGAAGCGCATCGAGGAGCTGCTGAACGAGGACGGCCGGGACGCGGTGGTGCCGCTCCAGGCGGGCGTGAAGCCCCCCGCGGTGCCCTCCGCTCCGTCACCTGCTCCGTCGCGGGGGAGCTCGGGGGCCTCCCGGTCCGCTCCGCCCCCCGAGGACGATGTGCCGTTCTAGACCCTCGCGTGTAGACCTATCGGTACCGCCATGCCGAAGCCCAAGGTCACCATCGTCGACGACGACCGCGATACGCGGGAACTGCTCTCGTTCGCCCTGGAGTCGGAGGGCTTCGAGGTCAACGCCGCGGCCAATGGCCTGCGGCTGATCGCCTCCCTGCAACTCAAGCGGCCGGACGTCATCCTCATGGACGTGAACATGTCCTGGATCGACGGCTTCGAGCTGTGCAAGGCGGTGAAGAAGAACGAGCAGTTCCGGGACATTCCCATCATCTTCATCAGCGGGCGCGGGGAGCCCGAGGACAAGCGGCGCGGGCGTGAAGCCGGTGCCGCGGACTATTTCGTCAAACCCCTGGATCTCAACGCGCTCATCAAGCGGCTGCGCGAGCTCGTCCAGTCGCCCGCTTCCGAGGTGCCCTGACATGTCGGCTTTCGATCTGGAGTCCTACCTGAACACGCAGCAGCAGCGGGTGGAGAAGCTGCTGGACTCGCGCTCGGCGGAGATGGGTACCCAGGTGCCTCCGCGCCTGCTGGAGTCCATGCGCTATTCGCTGCTGGCCGGAGGCAAGCGGCTGCGGCCGGTGCTGTGTCTGGCCTTCGCGGAGGCAGTGCTGCGCCAGAGCACCGTGTCGCGCGTGGTCGAGGACTGTGCGTGCGCGCTCGAGTACATCCACACCTACTCGCTGGTGCATGACGATCTGCCGTCCATGGACAATGACGACCTGCGCCGCGGGCGGCCCACCAACCACAAGGTCTACGGCGAGGCCATGGCCATCCTGGCGGGAGACTCGCTGCTCACGGACGCCTTCGCGCTGGTGGCGGGGGGCCCCGAGCCGGTGCGCGGTCTGCTCTGCCGGGAGCTGTCCCTGGCGGCGGGCTCGGCGGGCATGGTGGGCGGCCAGGTGCTGGACATCGCCGAGGATCGCCCGGCCCACATCGACTACCTCACCCGGATGCACCGGCTGAAGACGGGCGCCCTCATCCGCGCCGCCTGCCGCATGGGCGTGCTCGCCGCCGGTGGGGACGCGGATGCGCTGGCGCGCGCGGACACGTACGGGGACGCGGTGGGGCTCGCCTTCCAGATCGCCGACGACGTGCTGGACGTCACGGGGGACGCGTCCTCCATGGGCAAGCCGGTGGGCGCGGACGCGGCCGCCGGGCGCTTCACCTTCCCGGCGGTGCTGGGGCTGGAGCAGTCCAAGCAGCTCGCGGCGCGCAAGGTGGCCGACGCCATCTCCGCCGTGCAGACGCTGGAGCCGGTGGAGGGTCCGCTCGCGGCGCTCGCGCGCTACGCGGTGGAGCGCAGCTCGTGACGGAGCGGCTGCTGCCGCGCATCCAATCTCCTGGGGACGTCCGGGCCCTGCCCGAATCCGAGCTGCCCCATCTGTGCGAGGAGCTGCGCGAGGACATCATCTCCCTGTGTGGCCGAGTGGGGGGCCACCTGGGGGCCTCGCTCGGCGCGGTGGAGCTGATTGTCGCCCTGCACCGGGTCTTCCACTCGCCCCAGGACGCAATCGTCTTCGACGTGGGGCACCAGGCCTACGCGCACAAGCTGTTGACGGGCCGGCGCGAGCGAATGGGCACCCTGCGCCAGGCCGGGGGCGTCTCGCCCTTCCTGGATCCCCGCGAGAGCCCCCATGACGCGCTGGCCGCGGGCCACGCGAGCACGGCCGTGTCCGCGGCGCTGGGAATGCTCGAGGGCCGGCGCTTGCGAGGACTGCCCGGGCACGTGGTGGCGGTGGTGGGGGACGGGGCGCTCACGGGCGGGCTCACCTTCGAGGGCCTCAACAACACCGGGGGCACGCACCTGCCGCTGGTGGTGGTGCTCAACGACAACCAGATGTCCATCTCCGCCAACGTGGGCGCCATCCCAGCGTTGCTGCGCACGCGCGAGGCCCGTGGCTTCTTCGAGGGCCTGGGTTTCACCTACCTGGGCCCGGTGCAGGGGCATGACCTGGGGGCGCTCACGCACGCGCTGCGCGAGGCCCGCGCCTCCACGCGCCCGGTGGTGGTGCACGCGCTGACGCAGAAGGGGAGGGGCTTTCCCCCGGCCGAGGCGGACACGCAGACGCGCGGCCACGCCATGGGGCCCTACGAGTGGCGGGACGGGAAGCTGGTGCGCTCGCGAGGCGGCCAGCGCACCTTCAGTGAGGCCTTCGCCTCCGCGCTGGAGGAGATCATGGCCCGCGACGAGCGCGTGGTGGCGGTGACGCCGGCCATGCTGGAGGGCTCGGCACTGGTGGGGCTCAAGCAGCGCTTCCCCGAGCGCGTCTTCGACGTGGGCATCGCCGAGCAGCATGCCGTCACCTTCTGCGCGGGGCTGGCCGCCACCGGACTGAGACCCGTGTGCGCCATCTACTCGACCTTCCTGCAGCGCGCGTACGACCAGGTCATCCATGACGTGTGCCTGCCGGGCCTGCCCGTGCTGTTCGCGGTGGACCGTGCCGGCTTGGTGGGCGCGGATGGCGCCACGCACCAGGGCACCTATGACGTGGCCTCGCTGCGGCCCATTCCGGGCCTCGCGCTGATGGCTCCGGTGACGGGCGAGGACGTGACGGCGATGCTCGCCACCGCGCTCGCGCTGCCCGGGCCCTCGCTCATGCGCTTTCCTCGGGGCACCCTGCCGACGCTGCCTCCAGAGCTGCACCCGGGCGAGGGACCGGTGCGCGGGGCGCGCTGGTTGAAGCGGGCGGCGGAGACTCGGGTGGCCTTCATCACCCTCGGACCGTTGGGGCTGAACGCGCTGGAGGCCGCATCTTCAGAGCCGGGCTGGAGCGTGCTGGATGCGCGCTTCGTCGCTCCGCTCGACGAGGCGGCGGTGCTGGAAGCCGCCGCGTGCGGGCGCGTGGTGGTGGTGGAGGAGGGGACGACGCACGGTGGGCTGGGGAGCGCGGTGTTGGAGCTGCTCGCCGCGCGGGGCGTGGGCGCACGGGTGAAGCTGCTGGGAATGCCGGACACCTTCGTGCCGCATGGGGACGCGCGCGTGCAGCGAGCCGAGCTGGGCCTGGATGCCGCGGGCCTGCGCCATGCCGCCCAGGCCCTGCTCGCGGAGGGAGGTGCGCGGTGAAGCCTCGCAAGGAGCGCCTGGACGTGCTGGTGGTGGAGCGGGGGCTCGCCGAGTCCCGAACCAAGGCCCAGGCGCTCATCCTCGCCGGCCAGGTGGTGGTGGCCGACCAACGGGTGGACAAGCCCGGCGCGCTGGTGCCCGTGGAGGCCGAGCTGCGTCTCAAGGGCGAGGTGCTGCCCTACGTGTCTCGAGGCGGGTTGAAGCTGAAGGCCGCGATCGAGCGCTTCGGCCTGGACATGCGCGGCAGGGTAGGCGCGGACATCGGCGCGAGCACTGGTGGTTTCACCGACTGCCTGCTGCAGGAGGGGGCCACGCACGTGCACGCCATCGATGTGGGCTATGGCCAGCTCCACGAGAAGCTGCGCACGGATCCGCGCGTCCGCTCGCGGGAGCGCGTCAATGCCCGCTACCTCACCGCCGAGGACCTGCCCGAGCCCGTGGACGTGGTGGTCATCGACGTGAGCTTCATCTCGCTGACGCAGGTGTTGCCCGCGGTGCTGCCGTTCCTGAAGGCCGGGGGCCTGCTGGTGGCGCTGGTGAAGCCGCAGTTCGAGGTGGGGCCCGACAAGGTGGGCAAGGGCGGTGTGGTGAAGGACCAGGCCGCGCGTCAGGAGGCGATCGACTCCGTGTCCGCCTTCGTCAGGGAGCAGGGCCTGTCGGTGCGCGGAGTGATGGACTCGACCGTGCCGGGCCCTGCCGGAAACATCGAGGCCCTGCTCGTCGCGGACAAGCCGTGATGCGGTGAGTGCTCAGGGAGCCGTCGACCAACGGCTCACGCATTCGACGATCTCCGCTGGACGATCGGCGATGTGGTTCGGCCCGGCCTGCCGCAACCGGGCATCGGCATCCACGCCCCAGCGGACGGCGATGACCTTCACGCCGACCTCCTTGCAGGCCTCTACGTCCCGGTGCTCGTCGCCCACGTAGACGAGCTGGTCGGGATTCAGCCCGGCCCTCTTCATCAGCGCGCGCAGCAGCCTCGCTTTGCCGAAGATGCTGCTGCTGCAATAGACGTCCTCCACCCACTCCTCGGCCGAGTGCCGCTTCAGGAATGCGCGGATGTTCCCTTCGTCGTTGGAGGACAGGATCATCAACCTGAGACCCCGGCCTCTCAGCTCCTGGAGAAGCTCGGGGATTCCCTCGTTGAACTCGATCGACTGCATCGCCTGACGGAAGCGTCGGGTGATCTGGACCATCAGCCAGGGCAGCTTGTAGGGCGGAACTCCCAACTGCCTGCACCGCTCGAGCACGGACAGGTTCCGCATCGTCTCGAGATTGTCGGCGGTCAGCAGGCCGTAGCCGCTCTTTCCGGCGACCTCGTTGTAGAGCCGGACCGCCGCCTCCTTCGAGTCGGCCAGCGTTCCGTCGAAATCAAAGACGACATGCGTGATCACGAACCTGTCCTCCGCCTCCGCTCAGCGCCGGGTGCGATACCAATCCGGGGCGTACGGCTTCACCAGCCTGGGGCCCACGCGCATCCAGAGCGCGCCCGAGTCATCCAGTGCCCCGTAGAGGCTGCCGCCCGGGATCTGGTAGCGGAACAGCTCGCCATTCTCGGCCAGGTCCGTGGCGACGATCTCCACGGGGAAGGGGAACGGATTGGCGGTCGTGGAGGCCGAGCTGTTGAACAGATAGAAGCTGCCGCTGTATGCGCTGGGAGGGGGCGGGCCTGGCTGCGCGAAGCGCGTCAGCAGTGTCCCGTTCGGGGTGATCGGCTGCTGCTCCTTGTTCACGGGGCCGCGCCCGACGGTCGGGCCGTTCTTCGTATCCAGGAACCAGAACCGGTTCGTGGTGAGCGCCGCCAGCCGCGTGCCGTTGTTGTACGGAATCAGCGCGGCCATGGACCCCGTCAGATCCGCGGAGATCCACAGCCGGGACGTCGACCCCGCAGTGCACAGGCTCGCCGTGCTCGATGCCCCGATGTCGCAGGCCTTCACGTTCGCCGCTTTGTCCCCCTGCGTGGTCACGTACAGCACCGTGCCGGAGGGATCGAACGCCACGGGTCCCGTCTGGCTGGAGGGGAGCGAATCGATGTCGTACGTGTTCTTCCAGTCGCCGGTGGAGTACTCGATGACTCCCACCTGGAGGTTGACCTTGTCTCCCGACGGGCTCGTTATCGTGGACGCGAGCGGCACCACGACGGTGTTGCTGGTGCTGCCGCCGGTGCGTACGAGCGGCTCGCCGATGAGCTGACCGGGGAGCTCGAGCGGCTCGTAGGCCCACTTCACGTTGCTACCTCCCGTGGGGACCGTGGGCAGCGTGAGCTGGATGCTCTGGTTGTCGCAGACGAAGGCGTTGCCGTCCGGGGCCACCGTGACGAAATCCGGCGTCTTGAGCGTGACACTGGTGATCTTGAAGTCCTTGTCGATCGCGAAGGCCCCCTGGTCGCGCGTCCACACCCAGCGCCAACCGGTGCCGGCGGGCCTGCGGTCGGTGACGGTCGTGGTCTCGTCACAGGGGATGGGCATCTCCAGTTCCTGGGGGCTCGTCGGATTGCTCTTCAGCACCTTGTAGAGGATGGAGAGGTTGCCCTTCCTCCCGCACCCGATGAACGCCGTGCCGGCTCCGCTGCCCTCGGCGGCGAAGTAGGTCGTCACCACGGGCGAGTTGGCGTCCACCGGCTCCACCACGTCCTCCACCGGGAAGAACGTGGCCGGCTGGGCCGCGGAGATATTGGTGCGCCCATCGGAGCAGGTGACTCGCGCGGTGAGCGACAGGTTCGCCGCGATGCCCCGCTTGAACGCGCCCTCGACCTCGCTGATCCCCAGCTCCACGGGAGTGGGGTTGGCGCTGGCGGTCACCCGCTTGATCACCGTGTTGTTGTCGAGCACCTCCAGGCCCTGCACCTGGTCGCAGCCGGACACGGTGAGGGAGAGCTTGACGCTCTTGCCCACGACGTTCGACTCGGTCACGCCGATGGTGATCTGCGGAGGGTCCGGCGTGGTCGGGGGCGGGGGGGTGTTGCAGGCGAGCGAAAGCAACGACAGCAGCAGCGCCGGGCGCACGAGGGCCCGGGTCGGGGGGGGGAGGGTGGCCATGGTGGCGCCCACTCTAGCCCGGGCGCCACCCGCCGGGCATCAGCGCTCGAGGATGACGAAGTCCACGCGCCGGTTCAGCTCGCGGCCCTTGGGCGTGAGGTTGGGGGCGACGGGACGGCTGTCGCCAAAGCCCTCGGACTCGATGCGTGCCGGATCCAACCCCGCCTTGATGAGGTAGTCCGCCACGGCCTGCGCCCGATCCTTCGACAGGGCCAGGTTGGCCGCCTTGTCGCCCTGGTTGTCGGTGTGCCCCTCGATGCGGATGCGCTTGATGCCGGTGCGCACCACCAGGTCCACCACCTGCGAGAGCAGCGGGTGGCTGTCCGGCAGCAGCGTGGCCTTGCCATCCGTGAAGCGCACGGGCTGGAGCAGCTCCAGCTTGTCGTTCTCGCGCTTCACCTGCCACTGCTTCGGCTCGGGCTCCAGGTCGAACGCCAGCTCCAGCGACGCGCCGTCGGTGACCTGCACGGAGCGCGTCTGGGCCAGGAAGCCGGGAGCGGTGACCTCCACCGTGTAGCGGCCGTTCGGCAGTTGCAGCGAGTGGGACGCGGCGTTGGCCTCGGAGTAGGCCACCTGCCGCGGCTCGGGTCCGCCCAGGAAGGCCAGCGTGGCCGACACGGGCTTGCGCTTCGAGGTGACGGCGAGGGCGAGCACCGCGGGCTTCACCTCCGCCACGAGCGCCAGCTCCACGCTGGCCGTCTCGCCCGCCTTCAGCACCAGCTCCTTCTCCAGGGGGAGGTAGCCCTCCTTGCGCACGGAGAGCTTCACCGGGCCGCTCGGCAGCGCGTACGTGAGGAAGCGGCCGTTGTCCGGAGCGGAGGCCACCGGAGGCAGCGTCGAGTCCACCATGGCCACGAAGACGCCCGGAATCGGCTGGCGCGTCTTCGCGTCCAGCACCACGCCGGACACCTGGGCCGTCTGGGGGGCGGTGGCGGTCTGCGTCACCACCACCGGCTCGCGGATGACGCGCTCCACCACGCGCGTACCGCCGGTGGCCTGGAGCGAGGGGTCCACGTTGATGGAGGCGCCGAGCAGCAGGTTGAAAGGAGGGACGGGCTGCACGCCGCGGCCCACCTGGCGCGTGAGGCCGAACTCGCCCGCGGCGGTGAAGGTGATGTTCTGCAGGGCCGTCACCCGGACGCCCAGTCCGAGCGTCTGGGGAGCCACGCTGCCCACGGACACGAGCGTCCCATCCGGTGCGACGAGCTGGCCGCCCTGCACGCCCAGCGGTGACGTCAGCCCGTACTCGAGGAACGGGGTGACCACGGGCAGCGGCGCCTCCACGCCGAGCCCCAGGGTGAGGCGGGTGTAGCGGTTGATGCCCAGCGCATACTCCTCGGAGGCGTTGAGCCGGTCGGCGTCCACCAGCGAGCCCGTGCCGTCCAGCAGCAGGCCCAGGTTGGCGTGGGCGCGCAGGGGCACGCGGGGGCTCAGCGTGCGGGCGTCATAGGTGGCGACCGCGCGGGGCGAGAAGCCGAAGGCGATCGGCTTGTCGCCCACGCCGGAGAAGGTCATGACGCGCACGTCCGCGCCGGCCCACAGTCCGGGGAGCCACTGCTTGGCGACGCGAGCCCCCAGCGTCACGTCCCCGAGCGCCTGGATGAGGGTGGGGGAGGAGCGCGTGTTGGTGTTGGTCGAGGCCGTGTAGGACAGCGACACATCGAGGAAGTCGAGCGGCACGTAGCCGATGGAGAAGGTGCCGGAGGTGCGCGTGTTGTTGGCGCCCTGGACGGGGAAGTCACTGCTGGAGAAGAACTCGCCCATCGCGGAGAAGCGCAGGACGCCCTTGCGTCCCGGGTCCGCGCCCGTCACGCGCAGCAGGCCCACACCGCCTGTAGAGGTGGAGGCATGACGCAGGTTGTTTCCATCCGTCCAGCTGTTGCCGAGCGTCGCGGGGCTGTGGGCCTCGTAAGAGGGCGTCTCCTGGGCGGACGAGGGGGCGAGCGCCTCGACTTTGGAGGGAGGGGGGGCCGAGGGCGTCGCGGAGGCGGGGGATCCCTCGGCCCGGGCCGCGCCAGCACCCAGAAGGGCCGTCAGCAGCAGGGAGCGCAGAGGGGAGGGGGACGACAAATCTCGCGGAAGTCGCACGGCGGCCGAGTATACGCGGGGGGACCCGGCTCACAATTCTTGCCCAGACCCGTCGAGTCCGACACGCTGGCCCCCAGCCAGCTTCAGCGGCATGATTCGGACCCGCGTATGAAGGTTGACGCTTTCTTGAAAAATTTCCGGCCTCTCCACATGGACACGCACCATCAGGCACGCCGAGGGTTTTCGTGAGGGCAGAGCTCGCGGGGTCACGTGGTCGTGTCCTGGTGGTCGGCGCGCGGGCGGCCTCCGAGGCCCTGCTCGCGCATCTGACTGACAGCGGTTTCCAGTGGGCCATCACCGAGGACATGCAGGAGCTGGGAGGCCTGGCGGAGTCGCTGCGGCCGGATGCCATCCTCATGTCGGCCACGGGCAAGCGCGCCACCGAGGCGCTCTCCGTCGTCCGTCAGGACTCGCGGCTGCGCGAGCTCCGGGTGTTGGCGGATCTCACCCGCTCGCGCTCGGAGGTGCTGCGCAAGCTGCCCGTGGACGACTGGGTGCGCAGTCTGGAGGAGCTCACCCCTCGGCTGGACTCGGCGCTGCGCGAGCGCAGGCTCATCGAGCGCACCCGCAACCGCACCGAGCGGCTGCTGGAGATCACCCAGGCCGCCACCAGCTCGCTGGAGCTGGATCAGATTCTGCGCCTCGCCGTGGAGAAGGTGGGCGCCGTCATCAACGCGGACCGGTGCTCCGTGGTGCTGGTGGAGGACATCAACTCGCGCACCGCGAGCGTGGTGGCCACCCTGGAGGACCCCGGTCTGTCGCTGGACGTGGACCTGGCGCGCTACCCCGAGCTGCGCCGGGCCCTGGAGACGCGCCAGCCGGTGCTGGTGGAGGAGGCCCAGCGGGATCCGCTGATGGCCGAGGTGCGTCCCACCATCGCGCCGCTCGGCGTGCGCTCCATCCTCGTGCAGCCGCTGGTGTGCCAGGACGAGCTGCTCGGCGCGCTCTTCCTGCGCATCTCCCGTGGCTCCGAGGGCTTTGGCCGGGACGAGCAGGAGTTCGCCCAGGCGGTGGCGGCGGCGCTCGCCAACTGCATCCGCAACGCCCGCCTGCACACCGCGCTCAAGAAGAAGCGCGACGAGCTCGAGCTGGCCTACGTGGAGCGCTACCGCGAGCTGACCGAGGCCAACCGCCGCCTCAAGGATCTCAACCGCCTCAAGGATGAGATCATCGCCGTGTGCAGCCATGACCTGCGCGCCCCGCTGCAGGTGCTGCTGGGCCATGGCCGGTTGCTGCTGGAAGGCGGGTTGGATCCGCAGCAGAAGCAGTCCGCCGAGGCGATGATCCGCCAGGGCCGGAAGATTCTCGGCTTGGTGGAGTCGTTGCTGGAGCGAGGGAAGGGCGATGTGGCGCGCCTGTCCATCGAGCCGCGAGTGCTGGACATGGCGGTGCTCTGCAAGGAGAGCGTCACCGAGCTGGAGATTCTGGCCGCCGAGCGCGGGGTGGCTCTGAAGGCCGATGCCCCCGAGAGCATGATGCTCATCGGCGATGAGCTGAAGCTGCACGAGGTGCTGCAGAACCTCATCACCAACGCCATCCACCACGCGCAGGACGCGGGCGAGGTGGTGGTGAAGGCCTCGCGGCTGGCGCGGCCGGACGGGGACGTGGCGCGCATCGTGGTGCAGGACGACGGCAAGGGCATTCCCCCCGAGGAGCTGCCGCTCGTCTTCGACCGCTACCGCAGTGGTGCCAAGGGCGGTGGGGGCACGGGACTGGGGCTCGCCATCTGCAAGGAGTTCGTGGAGTTGCACGGCGGGGAGATCTGGGCCGAGGCCCCGCCCGAGGGTGGCGCCGCGTTCATCTTCACCCTGCCGCTGGCGCAGGAGGTCTCTCGCGCGGTGCAGGCACTCCCCAACAAGGAGACGGCCGAGCAGCCGCGCGTGCTGGTGGTGGAGGACGAGCCGGAGATCGCCGCGGTGCTGGTGGAGGTGCTGCGCTCTCGCTACCGCGTGGACGTGGCTCGCGATGGCGCCGAGGGGCTGGCGCGAGCCCGCTCGGCGAAGCCGGATCTGGTGGTGATGGACGTCTTCCTGCCCAAGCTGGACGGCCTGGACGCCGCGGTGGCGCTCAAGTCCTCCTCGGACACGGCGAGCATCCCCGTCATCCTGCTGTCCGCCCACCAGGGCGTGGCCGACAAGGTCCGCGCGCTCAACCTGGGCGCGGTGGACTACATGAGCAAGCCCTTCAACGCGATGGAGCTGCTGGCCCGCACCGAGCGCGCCCTCAAGCTGCGCAAGGCCGAGAGCGAGCTGGAGCGCTCCTCCTCGCTCATGCGGCGCAACGGGAACGATCCCCTCACCGGGCTCTATGACCGGCGGGGCCTCATGCTGAGGTTCGACCACGAGGTGAGCCGCGGGCGGCGCTACAGCCGGCCGGTGAGCCTCGCCGTGCTCCGCCCGGATCGCCCCGTGCTCGAGGACATGCTGCGAGGCATCCCCGACGTGATGCGCGCCCGCCTGCGCACGCAGGACATCCTCGGCCACCTGGGCGAGGGCGTGCTCGCCGTCGTCCTGCCCGAGTGCAATGTTGAAGCGGGGCGCAACGTCATCGGCCGCCTGCTGCCGGATGTCGAAAAGCACACAGGGGTGGAGTACCGGTCGGCGGTGGCGGACGTGAGCCACGACAGCGAGCCGGCGGAGCGCATCCTGGAGCGGCTGGGGGCGCCCACCCCCGTGCCGAAGCTGTAGGCCCGGGTTAGACTCGGCGGCGTGCGCCTGCGTCGAACCCTCACCCGAGCCGTGCCCCTCCTGGCCCTCGTGGGGCTGGGTGCAGCCGCGGCGCCCGCCTCGCGTCGGCCCCCGGTGGACCGGTCGGCCATCAGCGAGGCCCTCTCCGCGGCGGCCCACGATGACGGCATCGCCTCGTCCGCCAGCTACGCGCATTACCTGCGGGCGAAGCTGCTGAGCCTCCAGGGCAATCACCGGGAGGCGGCGGACGCGCTGCGCCTGGCGCTGGCCACCGACGACAATGATCCGCACCTGCTCACGCAGCTCGGCGAGGAATACGCGCGTCTGGGGGACCTGACGCGCGCCGAGCGCGAGCTGCGCCGCGTGGTGGATCGCCACCCCCGGTACTACGCCGGGCGGCTGATGCTGGGACGCGTGCTGATGGAGGCCGGCAAGCCCGCGCGCGCCCGGGTGCATCTGCGCCAGGCCATCCAGCTCAAGCCCCGCGAGCCCGAGGCCTACCTCGTCCTCGCGCAGCTCCATCTGGACGGCCGCGCGAACGAGCAGGCCGTGAAGGTGGTGGAGGAGCTGGCGGTGGCGCTGCCGGGCGAGGCCTCCGGTTACCGTCGCCTCGGGTTGGCCCTGGCCGAGCGTGGTGATGCCGCTCGGGCCGCGCAGATGCTGGCGCGGGCCGTCGAGCGGGACCCGGGTGACGCGGAGTCCCTGACGGCGCTCGCGCAGCTCCACGAGAAGGCCGGGCGCCTCGCCGAGGCCGAGGACTGCCTGGCTCGGGCGCTGGAGAGGGATCCGGACAACCAGGCGGTGCTGCTGAGCGCGGGCCGGATCGCCCTGCGGCTCGACTCGTCGACGCGGGCGCGGGCGTACTTCGACCGGCTGCTGTCGCTCTCCGGGGATCCGGAGCTCGCCGTCCGGGTGGCCATGGCCTTCCTGTCCGCGCGGGACACGTCATCCGCCGTCGAGGTGCTGGATGCCGCCCGGAAGGGCAAGGGGGCATCGCCGCGCACCTCCTTCTACGCGGGCGTGGTGCACGAGCGGTTGCACCACTACGAGGCTGCGGCCGCCGCCTACGCCGAGGTGCCTGCCTCCTCTGATGAGTTCTTCTCCGACGCGCGCACCCGCCGCGCCGTCTGCCTCTCCCTGGCGGGGCAGCACGCGGCCGCGCTCGAGCTGCTGCGCGACGCCCTCGCCGAGCATCCCGACGACGCGGAGCTCCAGGTGCAGCAGGCCCGGACCCTCGAGCGCAGTGGAGCGGCGGAGCGCGCGGTGGCCTCGCTGCGGGAGGCCCTCGAGCGCAAACCGGGGCCGGAGCTCTACGAGGCGCTCGCCTCCACCCTGCGGCGCCTGGGGCGCTCCGCCGAGGCGGTGACCCTGCTTCGGGACGCGGTGGCGCGGGAGCCCCGGGAGACGTCGCTGCGCTACCTGCTCGCCACCGTGCTGCTGGAGCAGGGGGACGAGGACGGCGCCATCACCTCGATGCGCGGCGTGCTCGAGGTAGACCCCAACCACGCGGCGGCCATGAACTTCATCGGCTACCTGCTGGCCCAGCGGGGCCGGGACTACGCCGAGGCGGAGCGGCTGGTGCGGCGCGCGTTGGAGCTGCGTCCGGACACCGGCTCCTTCCTCGACTCACTGGGGTGGATCCACTACCAGCGCGGCGACTATCCGCGCGCCGTGGAGGCGCTGGAGCGGGCGGCGGAGCTGGAGCCCGAGGAGCCCGTCATCCTCGAGCACCTGGGCGATGCCTACCACCGCGTGTCGCGTTCGGGTGACGCCGCCGGAGCCTGGAGGCGCGCGCTCGAGGTGCTGGCCCTGAATCCGGAGGCCGCCGATCCGCCCGATCAGCGGGCGCTCATCGAACGGAAGCTGAAGTTTCTATCCACCGGTGCTTCAGGTCGCTAATGTCTTCCGCAGACACCATGGCGCGCTTCGACGAGGGTTTCTTCACTGGGAAGGACGGACTCCGGCTCTACTGGATGTCCGAGCAGCCGGAGCAGCCCCGCGCCCATGTGGCGGTGGTGCACGGCTATGGCGACCACATCGGCCGCTACCGCACGACGTTCGATGCGCTCACGGCCCAGGGGTTCGCTGTCCACGGTTTCGACTATCGCGGCCATGGCCGCGCCGATGGTCGCCGCGGCTTCTGCAACTCCTGGCCCGACTACCTGGACGACCTGGCGAGCTTCTGGGCGCGGGTGCGCAGCGCGGCCAACGGGGGCAAGGTCTTCCTGCTCGCGCACAGCCATGGCGGGCTGATGGCGGTGCACCTGCTGGGGCGCGGCGGCCTGGAGGGCTTGAGCGGCATGGTGCTGTCAGCACCCTATTTCAAGCTGGCCATCACTCCGCCCGCGCTGAAGCTCGTGGCCGCCCGGGCGGTAGGCAAGGTCCTTCCGTGGATGCCCATCAAGACGGAGCTCACGCCCAAGGATCTCAGCCGGGACGAGGCGGTGCAGCAGGCAGTGCGTCAGGACCCCCTCTACAATCACATCGTGACCCCGCGCTGGTTCATCGAGTCCACCCAGGCCCAGGCCCGGGTGATGACGCTCGCCTCGGAGGTGAAGCTGCCGCTCTTCCTGCTCAGCGGAGCGGAGGACGGCGTGGCGAGCGTGGAGACGGGCCGTGCCTTCTTCGAGGCCGTGAGCTCGAAGGACAAGGTGTACAAGGTGTATCCGGGGATGCGTCACGAGCCGCTCAACGAGCTCGGCAAGGAGGAGGTCCAGCGAGACATCTCCAACTGGATCTCCGCGCATCTCTGACGTAGGTTCCAATTCCTTACAGAGCACACTTCGATTGGCGAGGACGCTTCCGAGGGTCACCGCATGGCACAGGGCGAGCAGACGGGCATCATCGGCAAGGGCATCGTCATCCGGGGCAATCTCACCGGTGGCGGCGATCTCATCATCGAGGGTCGGGTAGAGGGGCAGATCTCCCTGAAGAACCACCTGACCATCGAAGGCACCGGAAAGGTCCAGGCGGACATTCGCGCCGAGGAGCTGACCATCAACGGCGAGGCGAGTGGCAACATCGACGCCTCGGGCCGGGTGGCCATCAATGCCTCGGCGAAGGTTGCGGGGGACATCAAGGCCCCGCGCGTGGTCATCGAAGATGGGGCCGTTTTCAACGGCTCCATCGAGATGGACGTGAAACTGCCGGACGACATCTAAGCGGCCCTCGGGGCCGGCTGAACCCTTCGGGAGGGGTGGACAACACTCATGGCGAATACGGTCATTGGTTCGAGCATTGTCATCGACGGTGAGATCTCCGGTGACGAGGATCTGGTCATCCAGGGCACGGTGAAGGGGAAGATCTCCCTCAAGGAGAGCCTCTTCGTCGAGGGCAGCGGCGTCGTTGAGGCGGACATCGAGACGCAGAACGTGGAGATCGCGGGCCGCGTCACGGGCAACATCGCGGCCACCGACAAGGTGGAGCTGAAGACGGACTGCCGCGTGGTGGGCGACATCAAGGCCCCGCGCATCCTCATCGCCGACGGAGCCTCCTTCAAGGGCAACGTCGACATGGACATTCCGAAGGAGCGCTGATCCTTGGCCACCGCGAAGGAACTGGCCCCAGGGGCCGTCAACAACACCGTGGTGGGTCAGTCCATCCTCATCAGCGGCAAGCTGACGGGTGATGAGGACCTGACCGTGCGC
This sequence comes from Vitiosangium sp. GDMCC 1.1324, assembly GCF_003044305.1. Taxonomy (GTDB): domain Bacteria; phylum Myxococcota; class Myxococcia; order Myxococcales; family Myxococcaceae; genus Archangium. Next base: position 96,903 of record NZ_PZOX01000030.1, read on the forward strand.
GGCCGCGTGGAGGGCGAGCTCACGCTGAGCCGCACCCTCATCGTGGAGCCCACGGGCGTGGTGAAGGCGAACGTGGCGGTGAAGAACGCCATCGTCAGCGGGGTGGTGGTGGGCAACATCAACGCCACCGAGAGCGTGGAGCTCACCCGCGAGGGCCGCATGGTGGGCGACATCCATGCCCCGCGCGTCATCATCGTGGATGGTGCGAGCTTCCGCGGCCGCGTGGACATGGGTGAGGTGGAACCGGGCCGCGTGCCCTCGGAGCGTCCGGCGCTGCCGCGTCCGGCGACCGTGCGTCCCGCGGTGCGTCCGGGCTCCAACGTGCCGGCCCGTCCGGCGCTGCCCGCCTCGCGTCCGGCACCTCCGGCCGCTCCGGCAGCCACTCGTCCAGCGGCCGCTGCACCCGCGCGTCCGGCGCCTCCGCCTGCTCCGGCGGCCACCATGGCGGCCCGTCCGGCGCCCCCTGCTCCGCCCGCCGCCAGGGCCGCCGAGCCCACCCGCCCCGAGCCGCCCCGGCCGCCGGCCGCCGCGCCAGTCCCGCCGACGGTGGGCGAGGGTGCCAGGAAGAAGGTCGTGGTGAAGAAGAAGGGTCGTTAAAGCGTTGTGGTGGCGCCGTTGCGCCGCCGCACCGCCGTCCGCGGCGCTACGACGGGCCGATCCAGGGGTGCCGATGAACGCCATGAACGCCGAGAACAGAATCGACGAGGTGGACGGGAAGCCGAGCACCCCGGCCGAGGAGTCGCCCGGGGAGTCCACTCCCGAGTCGTCCGCCGCCTCCTCTCAGGAGGGGACGGTGGAGGCTTCCGCGTCCGGGTCCACCGAGCCCGCCACGGGTGCGCCGTCGCAGGGCGAGCAGCCAGCGGCTCCGGCCGAGGCCGCGGAGCCCGTCGCGCCGCGCCGCCGGGGGAACGTGGCTCCTGCCCACATCCCGCTGGAGCGGATCGACGAGGACTCCACCTTCCAGATCCGCCCGGTGGGGGACCTGTCCGCGCTCGCCACGGACCTGGCGAGGCTGGGGCAGCTCTACCCGGTGGACGTGCGCTTCAAGCCGCCGGACCGGTTCCAGGTCATCTCCGGCTTCCGCCGGGTGGCGGCGCTGCGCTTCCTCAAGAGGGATCGGGTGCTGGCCCGCCTGCACACGGATCTGTCGGACGAGGACGCGCTGCTGATGGCGCTGGCCTCCGCCATCCATGCCTCGCCGGTGAGCCGGGAGGATCTGGAGGCGAAGCGGGAGCAGCTCGAGGCCGAGGGCAAGCTGACGCCCATCGCCCGGGACATGTTCGAGAAGGCGCTGGCCACCGACGACTCGCTGGCGCCCGAGACGGTGGAAGAGGAGGTCGACGCGGACGAGCTCGCCGCGGAGGCCACCCAGCGGTTGGTGGATATCAATCAGGATCTCGCGCTGCTGGCGGACGTGTTCGCCGACCTCGATGAGACGCGGAAGCAGGAGCTGCTCACGCAGCTGCGCTACTCCTCGGATCTCGTGGCCTGGCTGGAGCGCTTGTGAAGGTGGACGCGCCCGGGCGTGACAGGGCCCGCCTGCTGGAGCTGCTCACCGAGCGCTCCTTCGAGCGGCGCAAGGTGGTGTTGTCGTCCGGCAAGGAGTCGGACTTCTACATCGATTGCAAGCGCACGGCGCTGCTGGCCGAGGGGCACTACCTCATCGGCCGGCTGCTGCTGGAGGCCGTGCGGCGCGAGGCTCCCGAGTCGGTGGCGGTGGGCGGGTTGACGCTGGGCGCGGATCCACTCGCCTCGGCCGTCAGCCTCACCAGCTACCTGGCGGGCACTCCGCTGCATGCCTTCATCGTCCGCAAGGAGCCCAAGGGGCATGGGACGGGCCAGTGGATCGAGGGCATGAAGGCACTCGCCCCCGGTTCTCCCGTGGCCATCCTCGAGGACGTGGTCACCACGGGCGCCTCCACGCTCAAGGCCATCGAGCGGGCGCAGCTGGAAGGATTGAAGGTGCTCGGGGCGTTCGCGTTGGTGGACCGGTTGGAGGGCGGACGCGAGGCCGTCGAGGCCGCCGGTCACCGGCTCTTCACCCTGTTCACCCGCAAGGACTTCATTCCATGAAGATGCAGTTGCGGCTCGCGGCGCTGATGCTGGCGCTCGTGGGCTGTGTTTCCACGCCCCCCACGCTGGGGGAGCCGCCTCCGGCCCTGAAGGACGAGCGCCAGGAGCTCGCCTACCAGCAGGTGATGGAGCGGTTCTCGGATCGCGACGAGCTCTACACCGGCTTCGACACCGTGCTCTTCGCCGCGGCCACCCTGCAGACGCAGCCGTTCCGCGAGGCCCGCCTCCACCGGGCGGCCGTCTTCAAGTCGCTGACGCAGGAGCGTGTGCAGGAGTTGATCACACAGGAGATGGCGGAGGCGGTGAAGACGCACGAGTTCTTCCTCGGCGTCCACGTCTTCAACTACCGCTACGAGGACTTCGATCGGCCCTCGTCCATCTGGAACATGGTGATGGTGACGCCCTCGGGCGAGGTGCGGCCCGTCAGCGTGGAGCGGCTGGGCCGGGCGGACATGGAGATGCGCGCCTACTACCCGTACATGGGCACCTTCTGGGTGGGCTACCGCGTGCGCTTCCCCACCATGTTCGCGGACGGCAAGCCCGTCATCACCCCCAACACCGAGCGCGTGGTGCTGCGCATGTCCTCGTCGCTCGGCAAGGTGGAGATGCGGGTGCACGCGCACTGAGGCGCGCACCCGGCGCTCACGTCTGCTCGGGCCGCAGCACCGGCTTGCTCGCGGCGAGCGGCTGTCCGACCTTCTGGAGTTGATCCAGCAGCGCGGCCGGCGAGGCCTCGCACGCGAAGGGTTGGGCGCGCGTCTCGGGGATGAAGCCCTCGTCCACCGCGCGCCGCATGAGGGCCAGCAGCGGCGCGTAGAAGTCCGCCACGTTGAGCAGGCCGATGGGCTTGTGGTGGATGCCGAGCTGGGCCCAGGTGGTGATCTCGAAGAGCTCCTCGAAGGTGCCGACGCCGCCGGGCATGGCGATGAAGGCATCCGCGCGCTCGGCCATCATCGCCTTGCGCGTGTGCATGGAGTCCACCAGGTGCAGCTCGGTGAGGCGCGGGTGGGCGATCTCCCGATCGCTCAGCACCTTGGGCAGCACGCCCACCACCTTGCCGCCCCCGGCGAGCACCGCGTCCGCCATGGCGCCCATCAGCCCCACGCTCGTGCCGCCGTAGACGAGGGCGAGCCCGCGCCGGGCCAGCTCCGTGCCCAGGGCCCTGGCCCCCTCGAGGTAGTCCGGTCGGGCGCCCATCCGCGAGCCACAGAAGACGCACACCGACTTGAGTTCCGCCGTCATGGAGTCCCTCTAAAACGTTCCGGGTGGGCGGCGATGTAGACCACCGCCACGGTGATGGCGAGCAGCAACGGCGCGGCACGGGCGAAGACGCGGGGCCCGGAGCGCAGGGCGATGCCCATGGGCAGACCGAAGAGGAGCCCGCCGAGGTGCCCGGACCAGCTCACTCCCGGCAGCAGGCTGATGACCGCCACCTGGGCGAACCAGAAGAGGAGGCTGCGGCGGAACTCGCGCCCGGCGGTGACGAACATGGCGCCCGCCCAGCCGAGGATCATTCCCGAGGCCCCCACGGTGGGCACCTTGAAATCGAAGAGCAGGGAGAAGACGGACGCGCCCATCGCGGTGACGAGCGAGACCAGCAGGAAGCGCCCGCTGCCGATGCTCCGCTCCAGGGGGACACCCAGCGAGTACGCCACGCCCATGTTGAAGAACAGGTGGAGGGGGCTGCCGTGCGAGAGGACGCAGGTGAGCACGCGCCAGTACTGGCCGCCCTGGACGAGGGGCCCATAGAGGGCGGTCCACTGGAACACGGGGCCCAGGCCGCCTTTGAGGGTGGCGCCCTGGCTCAGGAGGACATCCAGCACGTACAGCACCACCGAGCCCCCGATGATGGCCGCGCAGACGGGAGGCCAGCGGCGCTGCTCGAAGGGGCCGGCGGGCTCGGCGTCGGGAGTCTCGGGGCCGGAGGGCTCCGGCGCTCCCGGTGGATCGGACGGGTGGGTCATCCGGCGCTCAGAGCTCGCGGCGGACGACGGTGTCACGCTTGCACCGGTGGTCGTCCATGTTGGGGTAGTCCAGCGTGAAGTGCAGGCCTCGGCTCTCCTTGCGGCGGCTGGCGCAGTCCACGATCAGCGTGGCCACCTCGCAGATGTTGCGCAGCTCGATCACGTCGCGCGTCACCTTGAAGCGCCAGTAGTAGTCGCGGATCTCCTCGCGCAGCAGCTCCAACCGGCGGCGCGCCCGCATCAGGCGCTTGTCCGTGCGGACGATGCCCACGTAGTTCCACATGAGGCGGCGGATCTCATCCCAGTTGTGGGTGACGACGACGCTCTCGTCCGAGTCCACCGCGCTGCCCTCGTCCCACTCGGGCGGATCCTCCTTGAGCGGGGACAGGGTGCGCACCTCCTCGGCGCAGACGGCCGCGGCGCGGTGGCCGTAGACGAGCCCCTCCAGCAGCGAGTTGGAGGCGAGCCGGTTGGCCCCATGCAGGCCGGTGTGGGCCACCTCGCCAATGGCGTAGAGGCCGGGCAGGGTGGTGCGGCCCTTCAGGTCCGTCACCACGCCGCCGCACATGTAGTGGGCCGCGGGCACCACGGGGATGGGCTGCACGGCCATGTCGATGTTGAAGGCCTTGCACGTGGCGTAGATGTTGGGGAAGCGCTCCATGAGGAAGGCGCGCCCCAGGTGCGTCATGTCCAGGTAGACGCAGTCGTCACCGGTGCGCTTGAGCTCGGCGTCGATGGCGCGCGCCACCACGTCGCGCGGAGCCAGCTCCGCCAGGCGGTGGTAGCGGTCCATGAACTGCTGCCCGTTCTTCAGCCGCAGCTTGCCGCCCTCGCCGCGCAGGGCCTCGCTGATGAGGAAGCTCTTGGCCTCGGGGTGGTACAGGCAGGTGGGGTGGAACTGATAGAACTCCATGTTGGCCACCTCGGCGCCCGCCCGGTACGCCATGGCCACGCCGTCGCCTGTGGCCACGTCCGGATTGGAGGTGTACAGGTACACCTTGCCCGCCCCTCCGGTGGCCAGCACTGTCACCTTTCCAATGAAGCGCTCGATGTGCCCCGAGGGCGTGAGCGCGTACACCCCCAGGCACCGGCTGGGGATGCCCGGGCCCGGCCTCCTGTCCAGAATCAGATCGATGGCCGAGGTGTTGGGGAAGAACGTGATGTTGGGCTGTGCGTCGCAGGCCTCCACCAGGGCGCGCTGCACCTCGCGCCCGGTGATGTCCCCGGAGTGGATGATGCGCCGCTGCGAGTGGCCCCCCTCGCGCGTGAGGTCGAACTCACCGGAGACGCCCCGGTTGAACTCGGCGCCCAGCTTCACCAGCTCGCGGATGCGCTCCGGGCCCTCGCGCACCGTCACCTCCACCGCGTCCAGGTGGTTGAGGCCGGCGCCGGCCTCGAGGGTGTCCTGGATGTGCGCCTCGAAGGAGTCCGTGGGCGACAGCACGCTGGCGATGCCGCCCTGGGCATAGGCGGTGTTGCTCTCGTACCGCTCGCGCTTGGTGAGGACCGCCACGGTGCCGTGCCTGGCCGCCTGGAGGGCGAACGAGAGGCCGGCTACACCACCACCTAAAACCAGGAAGTCGAACCGATGGGGCATGTGTCAGACCCTTAATGGCTGTAAGTGCCGGAAACAAGGCGATTTCTTGAGGACTTTTGGGCGGAGATCTAAGGTTGGGGGGCCGCTATGCGACCCCATTTCCTTCTGCTGCTGCCCTCGCTGCTGCTTGCCCCCCTGGGAGCCCGGGCGGCCGAGGGCATCTACAGGTACGTGGAGAAGGACGGGACCATCGTCTATACGAACGTCCCACCCTCGGGCGCGAAGAAGGCGAGCAAGCTCAAGGGCACCTTCACCGAGGCGCCTGCGCCCACCGCTCCCGTGAAGGGCCGGGCGCGCACCCCGGAGGAGCTCGAGCAGCACATCGTCTCGGCCGCCACGCGCTACCGCATTCCCACCGCGCTGGTGCGGGCCATCATGCACACGGAGAGCAACTTCAACACCAACGCGGTGTCCCCCAAGGGCGCCAGCGGGTTGATGCAGCTCATGCCCGGGACGGCCTCGGACATGTACGTGAAGGACATCTTCGACAGCCGGGACAACATCGAGGGGGGCGTGCGCTACCTGCGTGTGCTGGCCAACACCTTCGGCGGTGACATGGTGAAGATGGTGGCCGCCTACAACGCGGGCCCGGACGCCGTGCGCAAGTACGGGGGGCAGGTGCCACCGTATCCGGAGACGCAGGCCTACGTTCGCAAGGTGCTCCAGCTCTACTTCCATTACAAAGAGCGCGAACGGCTCGCGAAGGGCGAGCCCCGCGGGACGGATTCCGATGGCGACGACGCGCGTGACGGGGCGGGGGCCGAAGAGCCCCGTTGATGAGGACTTTCTCAAGCAGCTCTACCAGGGTGGCGAGCTGCTCGCGCAGGGCAGGGCGGACGAGGCCCGGCAGTTGCTCGAGCGGGCCCACCAGCTTCAACCGAGGAATGAGAAGGGCCGCAACCTGCTCGGGCTGGCCTACTTCAAGCTGGGCCTCTTCGACCGGGCGGCGGAGATCTACGAGGCGCTGGTGCGCGACAACCCGGTGGACGCCACGCTGCGCGTCAACCTGGGACTGGTCTACCTGAAGACGAACGCCCTCCAACGCGCGATGCGCGAGTTCGAGGCCGCGACGGATCTGCAGCCGGACCACAAGAAGGCGCACAACTACCTGGGGCTCGCGCTGGCGCAGGCCGGGGCGTATGGCCGCGCCCGCGAGCACTTCATCCAGGCGGGCAGCGAGGTGATGGCGGACAAGATGGCCCGGGCCATCGCCGGCGAGCAGTTCGCCCGGCCCGCCCCCGCCCGGACGGCCTTCACTCCCCGGGCCTCGGGGACCGCCGCCCGTCCAGCGGCCGCTCCCTCCGAGGGCCAGTGGGGTGCGCAGTTCGGCCTGGACGACACACCCGCCGCCAGTCCGGCCGCTGAGAATGCGGACGAGGAGCTGCGGTTCGCCGAGGACGAGGGACCGGGTTCCCCGACGCAGGGGGCGGGCGCGAGTGCGCCGGCCGGGAACGTCGAGGCGGAGACCGACGCGGCCTTCGAGGAGACGTCCTCGGCGGTGGCGGCGAGCGAGCCGCTCCCGGAGTCGCTGGAGGGGGCCACCCCCGAGCTGCCGTCGAAGGCCGTGGCCTTCCGGTTTGGAGCGGACGTGCCGGTGCTGACCGAGTGGGCTCCGGCGGTGGCGCTGGCGGGGGCGACCGAGGCTCATCCCTTCCGGGTGGGCACCACCAGCTTCTCCGCGTACGTGCAGGGGGAGCTGCTCACGCGGCTGCAGGGGCTGGTGGCCTACGCGGGACAGCTCCAGTTCCAGCAAGAGATGAAGCGCTTCCGGGGCCGCGCCACGGACGAGTTCTTCGGAGAGGGAGAGGGCCAGGTCGTGCGCGCCAGCGGCACGGGGGTTCTCTTCATCGAGTCTGCCGAGTCGCGTTGCTTCCTGGCCTTGGACCTGGGGGACGAGGGCGCCTACCTGCGCGAGGAATGCCTCTTCGCTTTCGAGGAGGCGGTGGCCTTCGAGAATGGCAAGGTGCCCTCGGACATCGCGCCGGACCTGGATCTGGTCCACCTGCGCGGGCAGGGCCGGGTGGTGCTGAGTCTCACCGGGGTGTTGCGCTCGGTGGCCGTCTCCGGGGAGATACCGGTGACGGTGCCGCTGACCCATCTGGTCGGCTGGCAGGGCAAGGTGACTCCCCGGATGGTTCAATTGCCGGGCGGGAGCGAGCTCCCTCTGGTCGCCGTGGAACTGAGTGGTGAAGGATTTGCCCTCATCTCCCTGCCAGTCCGGTAGAAGAGCACCTCCATGGACCGAGCAGAGCGTGCGTTGCGGAAGCGGCAGAAGAAGGAGGAGCGGGCGCGGCGTCGGGCGGCGCGCCAGCCCAGCGTGCTCGTCCAGGAATTCTGGAACCTGCCCAACATCCTGACGCTGGGGCGCATCCTCCTCATTCCCGTCTTCGTCTGGTTCACCTACGACGCGGATCCGCTCTATTCGCTCTACGCGGGAGCGGTGTTCGCGGTGGCCTCCATCACGGACGTCATCGACGGCTACCTGGCGCGCCGGTGGAACCTCATCACCGTGGTGGGCAAGTTCATGGACCCCCTGGCCGACAAGCTCATCGCCATGGCGGCCCTGGTGATGATGGTGCGGCTGGGACGCATCGCGGCCTGGGTCGTCATCGTGCTGCTGGCGCGCGAGTTCATCGTCAGCGGCCTGCGCACCATCGCGGCGAGCGAGGGCATGGTCATCGCCGCCGGACAGGAGGGCAAGTGGAAGACGTCCCTCCAGCTCGTGGGAATCATCTCGCTCTGCGTCCACTACGAGCACGTCATCGACGTGGGCTTCTACGCGTCCCCCGTGGACTTCAACAAGGTGGGCCAGGTGTTGGTGTACCTGTCGGGGGCGTTCTCGGTGTGGAGTGCCGTCGTCTACTTCCGTGCCTTCCTCTCCATGCTGGCCAGGCGGGGCAGCGGAGCGGACGCACAGAAGGCTTGACGCATCTGGGACCGAACTGTATATCCCCCCTCACTTTCGACGGCGCCGCGAGGCAACGCCGGAGGTAATCAGGAGTCGAGAGACGCGGGAATAGCTCAGCGGTAGAGCATCGCCTTGCCAAGGCGAGGGTCGAGGGTTCAAATCCCTTTTCCCGCTCCACACTCCGACCTGATGCGGGAATAGCTCAGCGGTAGAGCATCGCCTTGCCAAGGCGAGGGTCGAGGGTTCAAATCCCTTTTCCCGCTCCAGAAAGAAGGCCCCTTGGGAAACCAGGGGGCCTTTTTGTTTCTGGGCGATCCCGCGACGCGCACGGTCGGCCGTGGCTGGGGTTGCCTCGGCCGTGCAATGACAGATGCTTGCTGCTCATGGGTGCGAGCACGCAGACAACCCTCCTCCGCCGCCGCGAGTGAGAGGCGAGAGGCAAGAGCCCGTGTGTCCGCCTGCCTCGCTTCCCGGCTCCGGCCTGCTATATGAAGGCCGCCCACATGATTCGCCACTTCCGTGAGCTGTACCAATACCGGGGGTTGCTCATCAGCCTCGTCCAACGCGAGCTGAAGGCACGCTACCGCGGTTCGGTCCTCGGGTTTCTCTGGACGTTCCTGAACCCGACCCTTCACATGCTGGTGTACGCACTGCTCTTCACCGTGGTGATGCGGCAGAACATCCCGAACTATCCCTTCTTCATGTTCGTGGGCCTGCTGCCGTGGATCTGGTTCTCCAGCTCCGTGGGCGCCGGGGCGAGCACCATCAGTGACCGGCGGGATCTGATGACCAAGGTGCGCTTTCCGGCACAGGTCCTCCCCACCACGGTCGTGGCCACCAACCTCATCAACTACGTCCTCTCCCTGCCGCTGCTGCTGGCCCTGGGGGCGTTCTATGGCGTGTGGCCGAGCTGGCACATCGTGGTCTTCCCGCTCGTGGTCGCCATCCAGCTCGTCTTCACCATGGGGCTCGTCTACATCATCTCCGCCATCAACGTGACGTTCCGCGACCTGCAGCACATCGTGCAGAACCTGCTCACGCTCTGGTTCTTCGCCTCGCCGGTCCTGTACCAGGTCAGCACCGTGGCGGATCCGAAGATGAGGGATCTCGTGACCCTGGCCAACCCCGTGGCCATCCTCATCACTTCCTACCAGGCCATCTTCTACGATCACCGGCTGCCGAACGGGATGCCCCTGGTGGCCCTGGCGGTTGCCTCGGTGGCGCTGCTGTGGAGCGCCTCGTGGCTCTTCGAGTCTCGCCGCGAGGAATTCGCGGAGTCCATCTAGTTTCCCATGCACGAATCCAAGGACGCCATCGTCATCCGTGACGTCGTGAAGAGCTTCCGGAAGCGCACCATCCGGGGCGAGTACACGACGTTCAAGTCCGAGCTGTTGCGCTGGCTGCGAGGCGAGCGCCAGGCGGATGAAGCGCGCCTCATCACCGCGCTGCGCGGCATCAATCTCACCATCCCCAAGGGCAAGACCATGGGGATCCTCGGGCGCAACGGCTCGGGGAAGAGCACCCTGCTCAAGATCATCACCGGCATCTACGCGCCCACCTCCGGCACCATGGAGATCAACGGCCGCATCTCCGCGCTGCTGGACCTGGGCGCCGGCTTCCACCCGGACTTCTCCGGGCGGGAGAACATCCTCATCAACGGCATCATCCTGGGCATGAGCCGCTCCGAGGTGCGCGAGCGGATGGATGAGATCATCGCCTTCAGCGAGCTGGGCGACTTCATCGACGAGCCGGTGCGCACCTACTCCAGCGGCATGTACATGCGGCTGGCCTTCGCGGTGGCCACGCATGTGGACCCGGACATCCTCATCATCGATGAGATCCTCGCCGTGGGCGACGAGCACTTCAGCAAGAAGAGCCTCGCCAAGATGACGGAGTTCAAGAAGCAGGGGAAGACGATCGTCCTGGTGACGCACGACCTGGGCACGGTGGCCAACTGGTGCGACTGCGCGGCGTGGCTGGATGGTGGGCGCATCCGCGAGGTGGGCGAGCCGGCCAAGGTCATCCGTCACTACCAGCAGGCGCTGCGCCTGGCCGAGGCCCAGGGCACTCCGCTCATGGCCCCGGCCCTCAGCCCGGGCGGCGGTGCGCTCCCGGGGCTCCAGGATGCAGACGCGTCCGCTCCCGGGGCGTCCGAGGAGAACGGTGCCAGCGCCGGGCTTCCGGTGGAGCTCCGGTCGGTGGAGCTCGTGGCTCCCAAGGGGCCCACGGGCGTGGTGGTGGACACCGAGCAGGGCCTGGAGGTGCGCGTCGACTTCGCCACCCTGCGGCCCCTGTCGGACGCGGGCTTCGCGGTGGACATCCGGCGCGAGGACGGCACGCAGGTGTATGGGACGAACACCTTCCTCGAGTCGGTGTCGCTGCCCGCCCCGCTGCCGGAGCGCGGCACGATGCGCTTCATCATCGATCGCGTGGGTCTGTCCCCGGGCCGGTACCTGCTGGACGTGACGGCCCGCTCCTCCAACGGCACCGCGTACTCCAGTGGCAGTCAGCCGAGCTCCTTCGAGGTGCGCTCGCCCATCGAGAGCGAGGGCCTGGTGCGCCCGCCCCACCGGTGGATCATCGAGTCCCAGGCGGAGTCCCAGCACAGCGCGGTCTCGTGAGTCAGGCCAGGAGGAATGGGTGAATCGCCAAGCCGGCGGCGTCCGCCTGGGCGTCGTGCTGTACCGGAATTCCCGCCGCGAGCTGTCGCGGCTGGTGGCCTCGCTCGGGCTCAACCGGCGCTCGCCGGGCGTGCCTCCGTTCGAGGTGATGTGGCTCGACAACTCGCCGGATGCGTCGCTGGGCGCGGTGCTGGCGGAGCTGGATCCCGGGGCTGACTACCGGCCCTCCGGCGGCAACCTGGGTTTCGGCGTGGCGCACAACCAGATGATGGCGCGGGCGTTCGCCGAGCCCGGCGTGGGCCATTACGTGTGCGTCAACCCCGATGCCGTGCTGCACCCGGACTGCATCCGCGAGCTGGTGGCCGAAGCGGGACGCCATCCGCGCACGGGCCTGGTCGAGGCCCGCATGTTCCCGGACGAGCACCCCAAGCCCTACCACCCCGTCTCGCATGAGACGCCGTGGTGCTCGGGCTGTGTGCTGCTCATCACCCGCGCGCTGTATGAGTCCGAGCGGGGCTTCGACGAGCGCTTCTTCATGTACTGCGAGGACGTGGACCTCTCCTGGCGCGCCCGTGCCGCGGGCTTCTCCACGCATGTGGCGCCCGCGGCGCTCGCCCACCACTACACGGTGACGCGCGAGGTGAGTCCCCGGCGGGAGCAGAGCGTTCGCCGCAGCGGCGCGCTGCTCGGCGCGAAGTATGGCAACGCGGCCTTTGCCAGAGCCTGCCTGCAGCAGTACGCGGAGCTGGGTGGGCCTCCCTTCCCCGAGCCCGCCCTGGAACGGCCCTCCCGCGCGCTCGCCCGCGTGGCGGACTTCTCCCATCGGCTCGATTTCGCGGGGGCTCGCTGGTGAGAGTTCCCGCCTTCGTGGAGCAGGTGCCGCTGCACGCCTGGGTGCTGGAGCAGGTGGAGGCGGGGGCTCGCGTGTTGTTGCTCGCGCCCGATGCGGTGCTGGCGGAGCGGTTGGTGGCCGCCGGGTGTTCCGTTCTTGCTCTGGAGCGGGGCTCGGGGCCGGACAGTCCGCTGGAGGAGCGGCTCGCGGGGCTGGCTCCCTCTCATGTGGTGCTGCCCGGGGAGGTGGGCCCGCAGGGGCTCGAGGCGCTGCTGAGGACTCTCTCCGTGGCCGTGCCTTCCGCCACGCTGTTGCTGGGGGCTCGCAACGCGGCCTCCTCGACCGCGCTGCTGGAGATGCTCTCCGGCCAGGCTCCTGTGGTCCCTGGAGTGACCGAGGAGTCCCTGGCGCGTTGCTTCGCGGCGCTCGGGCTGAAGGTGCTGGCGCGCCGTGAGGTGCCTTGTCAGCCCCGGACGACGACGCTCGCCACCGGGACGGAGGCCGCGCTGAGAGGTCTCCTCGCCCAGCTCGCCCCGAGGACGGAATCGGACGTGTTGCTGTACGCGCTCGCACCCGCTGGGGGCCGGGAGGAGGTTGCCTCGCGCGCCCTCGTCCCGGAGCTTCTCAGCGTGGTGCTGTGGGCCGGTGAGACGCAGGCGCGCCCGCTGCTCGACGAGGCCCTGTTCTCGCTGGCGTGCCAGGAGCACCAGCCGCTGGAGATCCTCCTCGTCACTCCCCAGCGGGATGAGGCCGCGCGTGAGTTGCTGGAGCGCTATCAGGCCATCGGTGGCTACACGTTCGAGCTCATCGAGGCGGAGGCCGGAGGGGCGTTCGCCGAAGGGGCTCGCCGCGCCCGGGGCCGGTATCTGGCCTTCCTCGATGCCGCGTGCGTCGTCTACCCGGACCATTACGTGAAGCTCGTCCAGACACTGCGCGAAGGCCCGGCCGCCTGGGCCGTGTCCCGTGCGCGGCGGACGCCCATCGAGGGCTCGGAGCGGTTCGTGCCCCACAAGCGGCCACTGCCGCTCGGCGAGCATCTCGAGCCGACGCAGCTGTACCGGGAGCCCTCGCTGCTGTTCGCCCTGGTGGTGGACCGTTCGCGCCTGGGGCCATTTCCGCTCGAGCGGACCGCCGAGCGTGCTTTCCAGCTGCCCCTGCGCCTCGCGGCTCTCTTCGAGCCCGCCTTCCTGGGCGGCATCGCCTCCTGCGAGCAGCGCTTCACGGGCTCCGAGAAGGAAGGGCCCGTGGATGCGCTCCCCGAGTTGCGGATGCTCACGTCGCTGGGCACCGTGGAGGAGCGGGTGGCGCGGGCGCGGGCCGATGGCGCGAGCGCGAAGGGCATGCGCCACCGTGTCATCGATGAGCTGAACAATCGCTTCCGCGAAGGGGCACCGCGTCTGCACGGCGCGCTGAAGTCCCTGGCGGGGCGGCTGGTTCGGTGAACAGAGGGCCAGGGCTCGCGCGTGGACTCTTGAGTCCCATCCTTCGCACGGATTAAGTCGAGACTTGCGAGGAGCCGATGCCCATGAGGCCGCTCCTCGCCGGGAAGTGGCCGGGCTTCTCCCTGAACAAGGGAGTGTCCTTCAATGAATCAGCAACTCCAAACCTTCTCTCGCGGCCTCGCGAGAGTCCTCCTGCTGTGGCTGGGGGTCATGGTTTTCGCGTGCCGGACTCGAGACGAGCCCGGTGCTCCTCGGGAGGTGCGCGTCACCGCCACCGACGAGGTCATCACGGTGAGCTGGGCACCGCCCACACGCGAAGGCAGCAGTCCCATCAACCGCTACATCGTCACGGCTTCACCCGGTGGACAGGCCGCGGTGACGGACGGGAGCACGCTCGCCGTCGTGCGGGGGGCGCGGCATGGTGTCGCGTACACCTTCACCGTGCGGGCCGCGAACGAGCAGAAGGAGGGGCCCGAGTCCGCGTCCTCGGCTCCGGTGTCACTCGAGGAGCCGGTTCCTCCAGACGTCGTGTCGCTGTCCAGGCAGAGCGGGGAGCGCGCCGGCTGCGTTCCCATCGCCTACTCCGTGCGGCAGGAGTCCGCGCGGCGGGTGGACGTCCGGGTGGAATTCGATGCCGATGGGACGGGGCGCTTCCAGCGCGCCACGCAGGCGGGTAGCTCGGTTCACGAGGGCGTGGTGGGTGTCACCAGCTCCAGCGTGCCGGAGGGCCAGCCCCACGTCTTCCTCTGGAATGCCGCGAGAGATCTGCCGGGCACCCTCGCCGAGGTGCGCTTGCGGCTCATCGCCTCGGTGGAGGGCAGGGCGGGTGCCTCCCGGACGGAGACGATCTCCCTCGACAACCGGGGCCTGGACGCGAGCCGGTGCGAGCCGGACTTCGTGGCCATGAAGAACTTCTATGGCTATCCCCTGAAGGGAGTTCTCGAGGACTTCGACGGTGACGGCAAGTGGGATGTCGCCATGGTGCAGGAGTTCGGCGCCGTGAGCGTCGCGCGAGGTCTGGGCAATGGCGACTTCCAGCTTCAGGCGACGCTGGTCCCGGGTCCTGGCTACTCGGACATCATCGCGGGCGACTTCAATGGAGACGGCCGGTTGGACCTCGCGACCAGTGGGTACTTCGAGAGTGTTCCTCCTACCTATTACACCGAGCACGCGATGAACGTGATGCTGGGAAAGGGGGATGGCACATTCGAAGCACTGCCGAGCATGCCCCTCGGTGAGCTCACCGTGGCGTCGATGACGACTGGAGACTTCAACAGGGATGGGTTCCTGGACGTCGTCACGGTGAACAAGACAACGCGTGTCCAAAGCCCGCAGGTCAGCCTGTTCCTCGGCAAGGGGAATGGCACCTTCCAGTCTCCGGTGCTCGTCTTCGAGAGCCCCGTGGACTCCTCCGAGCCCGTGTACGTCGAGCGGGTGGAGGCGGCATACCTCGACGAGGACTTGAGCCTGGATCTGGTCGTCATCGATTCGAGCGACAAGCTGCGCGTGCTGCCTGGCAATGGGGACGGCACCTTCCGGAGCACCGAAATCGTCGGCCACCCCACGTCCTCCTTTGTTCTCGGGGACCTCGACGCGGATGGGAAGGTGGATCTCGTCACGAAGCACGCCTCCTCCCCACGTCTCTTCCTGCTGCGAGGCCAGGGAGACGGGACGTTTCAGGAGCCTGTCGAGCTCAGTCCCACGGTCGCCTCACCGGCCAGGGTCGACGACATCTCGGATCTGACGAATGATGGAAAGCCCGACCTTCTCGTCACGACCTCTTCCGGTGACCTCGCCGTGTTGCCTGGCAACGGAGATGGCACCTTCCAGGCCGCCCTCACTTCGTCGCATGGGGCCTGGCCCAGCTCGGCGAAGGGGGTGGATGTCGACGGGGATGGACAGAAGGAGGTCGTCACGTTGGATCGGGGCTCCGGCTATGGAACCTCGGGGGTGAGTGTGCTCCGAGGACGGGGAAACGGGACGTTCGTGATGCCGTCTCACATGCAGTCGGGCACGCGTCCCGTGGCCCTGGCGATGATGGACCTGGACGGTGACGGGTTGCTGGACGTTGCCTCCGCCAACGAGAGCAGCAACAACGTGAGCGTGTTGATGGGCTCCGGGACCGGGACCTTCCAGACCCTGACCCCCGTGGGCGTGGGGACGAAGCCCGTGGCCCTGGTGGCGGCGGATGTGGACGGGGACGGCAAGCAGGACCTCGTCACCGCGAACGAGGACGGCAAGGACGTGAGCGTCCTGTTGGGGAACAAGGATGGCACCTTCCGCGGACCGGTCTCCGTCGCGGTGGGCTCGGGGCCCGTGTCGCTGGTGGCGATCGACCTGGATGCGGACGGGAAGCCAGAGCTCGTCACCGCGAACCGTGCCACGAACGACGTGCGCGTGCTGCCGAACAACGGCGATGGGACCTTCAAGGCCGCCACGGCGTTTGCGACGGGCACGGAGCCCATGGCCCTGGTGGCGGGTGATGTCGACTCGGATGGGAAGGTCGACCTCGTGACCGCGAATCATGGCAGCCGCGATGTGAGCGTGCTGCTGGGCAACGGGGACGGCACCTTCCAGGCCGCGAGGAACCATGCCCTGATGGGCCTTCCGAACCGGCCGCAGGTGCTCGTCATGGGCGACTTCGATCGGGATGGGAAGAAGGATCTCGTCGTGGGGCCAGACTTCCTCCTCCTGCGCGGGAACGGGGATGGCACGTTCGTGGACCAGGCCATCACCCCTTCCGAGACCTGGCTCCTTCCCAGCCTGGTGGCGGTGGATGTCGATGGAGACGGGTTCCTCGATCTCGTGGGAGCGAGAGGGCAGGGCATCGGCAGTGGTCGTCCCCGGCCCCCTCAATACACGGCCCTCGGGAACAACGACGTGGCCGTGTGGCTGGGGAATGGCGATGGCTCGTTCCGGCCGGAGCTCGCGTACTACTCGGGTCAGGACCCTCACGCCGTGGTCACGGGTGACTTCGATGGCGACGGCCGACCGGACATCGTGGCCGCCAATGCCGCGAGCAATACGCTCAGCCTGTTGAGGGCCCGGTAGGTCCTCGCTCCTCCACGGCGCTCATCAACGAGGCGTCGTGGAGGAGCCGCTGAAACAGCGCGGAGGCATCGAAGGTCTCTCGCACCTTCTGCCAGGCGCGCACGCGCACCGCGTGGAAGGAGCCGGGCCTCCGCATGAGCGCATCCACCGCTCGCACCATGGCCTCTCCGCTGCGGACGAGGAACTCGTCTTCGGGCTCCACGTACCAGTCGGCGGGGAAGGCCGTATCGGCGATGAGCAGTAGACCTCGCGAGAGCGCCAGCATCGGCAGTGGATCGTTCCGGCCCAGTGGCTCGCCAGAGCTGTAGAGCAGCACGCCCGCGCCCTCCAGCCGCTCCTGCAGTGCGGAGGGCTCCAGTCCCCTGGGGAGCAGCTCGACGGGCAGTTGCTCACGGATGCGCTCGAGCACGGCCGGCGCGGGCGAGGCCCACTCCGGGACGAGGATGCCGGTCCGTTGCAGCCGGGGGCCTTCGGTGAAGCGCCGCGTGTCCACGGGCAGCGGGAGTGTCTGCAGCCACGGGAGCGAGGCCAGTTCGGCAGGGACGGGGGATTCCGGCCAGGTGAGCCAGCGCAACCCCGAGCCCCCCGGACGCGTGAGCGTCGACAGCTTCGCGAAGGACTCGAAGTCCTCGAGTGGGGCCGGCACGATGCCGATCTTCATCCCGGGGAGCCGCGCCACGACGTCTTCCCCGAGCCGCTGTGGCTCGAAGATGAGGCAGGCCTCGGCGCCCCAGGTGCGCGCCTCGTCCGCGGCTGTGGCCGTGGCTCCACCGTCCTCGCCGAGGGAGAAGAACCGGAGCTCGGCCCACTCCGCCGTGCGCGGAACGTGAGGCTCGAACGCCGACCGGCCGAGCAACGCCACCTTCATCCGTGCAGAGGGAGAGAGGACCCTCATTCCAGCCTCCGGGTAAAGAACGCGCGGGCGGAGTGCTTGAGGGAGTCCGGCACCAGCCGCTTCAAGGCATCGAGGGCCGGATTGCGCTTGAGCTTCCGGTAGCTCTCGAGCAGCAGCCGCTCGCCGGGGCCGGCATTCAGCGAGACCTCCGTCGCGTGACGGACCTCGTCGAGCCAGTGCTCCTTCATCGTCGCCATCGCGGCGAGCGCGGGGCGGAGGTGCTCATGGTTCAGGCCCTCGCCGTGGAGCTTGCGCAGCTCACCTTCGAGCTGCCCGATACTGGTCTCCCAGTCCGGGAAGGCCCGGGCGGTTCGCAGGGCCGCACCACGCAGGCGCTCGAGGTACTCGGGCGAGGCCGAGAGCTTCTCCAGGTAGCGCGGGAGCTGTCGGCGATCATGCGGTGGCACCAGGAGCGAGTTCTCCCCGTGCACCATGTACTCATCGGATCCGGTGACGGTGTACGTGATGGCCGTGCCCCCCTGGGAGAACATCTCCAGCGGCGGGCCGAACATCCCCTCGACGCGGGACAGCTTCAGCAGCACGTCGTACTGCTGGTACACCTCGCGGACGCGGTCGATGGGGATGCGCTCGTGCACCCGGACGGGGACTCCTCCCACCACCGGTACCTGGCCGCCACCGCTCGAGGTGAGCCAGCCCACCTCGAGCTCCACCCGGGCACGTGCCTCCTCGAGCAGCGCGAAGGTCTCGGCCACGCCCTTGAAGTCGATGCCCCAGGGGCCTTCCACGAGCACTCGCAGCGGTCCAGTGCGCGGCGCGGGGGCCTCGACACAGGGGAAGTGCTCGCGGCTCAGTCCGTTGCGCACGTAGAGCACCCGCCCCGCGGGCTGCACGGTGCGGATGAACTCGGCGAGCCACCGCGCCTCGGTCACGAAGAGCAGCGGCAGCGAGTAGGTGATGCGGTTGAGGTGCTTGAGGTGGTCTTCCGCGTGGAAGCGCGACTCGAGGCTCTGGTTCAGGTAGCCATAGACAGCGCTGTTCACCCGCCACAGGTCGAACCAGGTGAGCCACCACGTGGCGAAGGCGAAGTCGAAGCGTTCTTGTGCCGCCTCCGTGAAGGTCTGGAAGCGCAGCTCCGGCAGCCGAGGGTGCCACGGTGGCGAGGAGATGCGCACCGGCCGCTGGGTGACGAGCACCACCTCGTGGCCGAGCGCCTGCAACCTCCACGCGTACTCGATGATGACGTTGGCCCCACCCGAGATGTTGCCGACATCGCCTGCCAGGAAGGCGATCTTCATGAGGGCTCACCCGAGGGCTTCTTCGACTTCCGCGCGGTGCGAGCCTCGTCTCGCTCGGGCCGCGCGTCCGCCGCGCCGCGCTCCGCTTCGAGCCGGGCCAGCCGGCGCTCCAGCTCCTGGCGCCACAGGGCCTGGGTGCGTGCGCTTTCCTTCTGGTGCTCGTAGATGGTGGCGAGCGACTCGAGGATGGCCTCGTTGAACTCCACCTGCCGGCGCATCATCTCGTTGATGAAGGGCTGGAAGGCGAGCCGGAAGGCACGCTTGGCGAGCACCAGCGCCGGGCCCACCACGGGACGATGGGACGAGGGGGGGTCCGCGTAGCGGCTGTCCTTCTTGTTCCGAGGGGCCTGGAGGATGGGCGGCCACTCCGGCGAGGTGGGGGCGCGCTCGGAGACCTCGAGCAGGCGCCGCACCTCGGCCAGCGTGGCGTCGGAAGGGGAAGGGAGCCGGGCGGTCTCGGCGGCGACGGCCTCGGCGGAGGGCTCTCGGGTCAGCAGATCTTCAGCGCGCACGCGGGCCTCCGCGGGAGTCGAGGATGCGAGTGATGTGCTCGGCGGCATCGTCCAGGCGGCTCGCATCCAGGGTGAGCCACCGGTTGCCGTAGTCCGGGGCTCCGGCCGGGCGTTCCGAGGAGACGGTGATGCCCCAGGCCCGCTCCCCGATGCGAGGCACCGTGTCCCGGGCCACCTGGGTGCTCGCGCCGAGGAAGAAGGCCGGTGCGTCCGAGACGCAGACGGCGGTCTCCAGGGACGAGGAGCCCGGCAGCTCGCCAGACGCCTCTCGTGGAGCGGGCAGGTCGGGGCTGAAGCGCCACACCTCGCCCGCTCCAAGGGTGTCGACCTCGGGGGCGGTGGACGTCAGGGGAGCACCCGCGTGAAGCGTCAGCACGCGCGCCTGGGGCAACCGCTCCACCAGCCCTCGGGCGAGGCGGGAGGCAGGGGCGTCCGGTGCCAACGAGAAGCCAGGGCACACCAGCTCCACCGCGTGCCGGTGGGGAGAAGGGGTGGGGCGGGAGGACGTTCCCTCGAGCAGCGGATGCAGGGCCTCGCGGACGGCGCTGGCGACCGCGTCCTGCTCGAGGCCGTGCAGCCGGGCGCGTTGGGCCGCCACCACCCGGGCGCGCAGGGCGGGCTGGCGCTCCAGC
The DNA here is from genome assembly GCF_003044305.1 of Vitiosangium sp. GDMCC 1.1324. GTDB lineage: Bacteria > Myxococcota > Myxococcia > Myxococcales > Myxococcaceae > Archangium. Next base: position 116,686 of record NZ_PZOX01000030.1, read on the forward strand.
ACCGCGAGGAGCTGAGCCACTTCGAGGGGATCTCCCGACAACGTCGCGAGTCCCGCACCGGCCATCGTCTCGGGCACGGCCGCGGCGCCGTAGGCCACCACGGGGACTCCCCGGTACATGGCCTCCAGGAGAGGGACGCCGAAGCCCTCGTGCCGACTCATGGACAGGTACGCGGTGGCCACGGAGAAGCAGGCGGAGAGCTGGGCCGCGCTCACCCGCCCCAGCAGCAGCACCCGCTCCGGGCCGAGCACGTCCCGCAGTCCGAGCAGCCACGCCCCATAGGGCGAGTCGCGGTTGATGTAGCCGGCCACCAGCAGGCGGCTGCGAGGTTGGTACAGCCGCTGGTAGGCGGTGAAGACGCGCAGCACGTCATCCACTCGCTTGCTGGGCACCGCGCGGCCCACGAAGAGGATGTTGGCGCAGCCGTCGTCCAGCTCGGCGCGCAGGGTGGGGTCGGGCGCCACGTCGAAGACGCGCCAGTCCACCGCGAAGGGGATGACGGAGACGTGAGGGAAGCCGCCCGCCACCAGTTCCTCGGCGCTGAAGCGCGAGTATGCGAACGCTCGTTCGACGAGTGGCCGCAGGGCGAGCAACTCTTCCCGGGCCGCCACGCACCCGTTCGCCACCTTGTGCTCGAACCCCTCGAGCAGCCGGGCGGGCGTCACGTTGTGGTACACGAGCGCCTTACGGCCGGGCGAGCGCCGGACGAGCGGGACGAGCCGTGACTCGTAGCTGTGGTGGATGAGCAGCACCGAGTCCGCATCCGCCTCGCGCGGATAATCTTGGGCAGGGCGGACCTGGGAACGGCACTCCTCGTCCCACTGGTCCGCGTAGATCTCCGAGGCGTAGCCCCAGCCGCGCAGCAGCTCGCGCAGGTAGCGGACCTGGTTGCCCACCGCATCGCCCCAGGCGAGCCGGGGAACGAGCTGGTGGATGGCGCGGGGCGGGGGAGCGGCGGAGCGCTGATCTCGTCGCGGATGACTCAAGGCGCCTGCTCCCTTACAACCCGTACCGCGTGCCGCACAAGGCCGCCGGTGCGACTGTCTTGACGGTCGGATGGGGCTCCGCTACTCGGGGCTCTGACTCGCTGTCGCGGCAGGCCCCATGAACATCCTCGTCACAGGTGGTTGCGGCTTCATCGGTTCCAACCTCGTCCGTTACCTGCGCCGGACGCGTCCGGAGTGGAAGGTCGTCAACCTCGACGTGCTCACGTACGCGGGCAACCTCGAGAGCCTCATCGACCTGGAGTCCGACCGGGGTCATGTCTTCGTCCGCGGGGACATCAGTGACCGGGAGCTCATCGGCAAGGTCATGCGCGAGCACGCCATCGACGCGGTGATGCACCTGGCCGCGGAGAGCCACGTGGACCGCTCCATCCTCGGCCCCGAGGTCTTCGTCCAGACCAACGTGCTCGGCACGCAGCGCCTGCTGGAGGCGGCGCGGCAGCAGGGCGTCAAGCGCTTCCTCATGGTCTCCACCGACGAGGTGTACGGCTCGCTGGGGCCCACCGGCGCCTTCACGGAGACCTCACCCCTGCAGCCCTCCAGCCCGTACTCGGCCTCGAAGACGAGCGCGGATCTGCTCGCGTTGGCCTGGCACCACACTTTCGGCCTGGATGTGGTGGTGACGCGCTGCTCGAACAACTACGGCTGCTACCAGTTCCCGGAGAAGCTCATCCCCCTGATGGTGGTCAACGCCCTGCACGACAAGCCGCTGCCGGTGTACGGCGATGGCGCCAACGTGCGCGACTGGCTCCACGTGGAGGACCACTGCCGGGCGCTGCTGCTGGCGCTGGAGAAGGGCCGGGCCGGCGAGGTCTACAACATCGGTGGCGGGTCCGAGCGCAAGAACATCGAGATCGTCAAGGCGATCCTGTCGCTGGTGGGCAAGCCCGAGTCCCTCATCCGCTTCGTGAAGGACCGGCCGGGGCACGACCGGCGCTACGCCATCGATCCCTCGAAGAGCAAGGCCGAGCTGGGGTGGACGCCGGCGCACACCTTCGAGCAGGGTCTGGCGGAGACGGTCCGCTGGTACGTCGACAACCCGGACTGGTGGAAGCGGGTGATGAGCGGCGCCTACCGGGACTACTTCGACACGCAGTACCGCGGACGCCTCCAGGCGGAGGGTTGAGCCGATGCGGATCCTCGTGACGGGAGCCAACGGGCTCGTGGGGAGCCGGGCGTGCAAGCTGCTCGTGGAGCAGGGGCACGAGGTGGTGGGACTGGGGCGGGGCGAGCGACGCGCCACCGGGAGCTGGCGGTACCTCTCGTGTGAGCTCACCCGCGAGCCGGAGGTGTCCGCCGCCTTCGCGGACGCATCCCCCGAGGTGGTCCTCCACTGCGCCTCCATGACGGAGGTGGATGCGTGCGAGCGCGAGCCCGAGTGGGCCTTCGCCGCCAACGTGGAGGCCACGGCCTTCGTGGCCCGGGCCTGCCGCCGCGCCGGGGCGCACCTGGTGCATGTCTCCACGGACTACGTCTTCGACGGCGAGGCGGGCCCGTATGACGAGGAGGCCCTCCCGAATCCGCGAGGCGTGTACGCGCTCACCAAGCACATGGGTGAGCAGGCCGCGCGAGTGCTCGCGCCCGGCTGTGCCATTGCGCGGACGGCGGTGGTGTATGGCTGGCCTCCGGTGGCGGGACGCCTGAACTTCGGGGCATGGCTGGTGGGCGCGCTGGAGAAGGGGCAGCCCGTGCGCCTCTTCGAGGATCAGATCGTGTCGCCCAGCTACGCGGAGAACGTGGCCGCCATGGTGGCCGAGCTGGGCCTGCGCCGGCTGGGTGGGGTGTGGAACACCTGCGGGGCCGAGGTGGTCGACCGGGTGCAGTTCGGCCGAGCCGTGTGCGAGGTCTTCGGGTTCGATCCAGGACTGCTCGTGCCGGTGAAGATGGCCGAGCTGAAGCTGCCCGCGCCGCGCCCCCTGCGCTCGGGGTTGCGAACGGACAAGGCGCGGCGCGAGCTGCACGCCCGGCCGCTGGCACTGGCCGAGTCGCTCGCCCGTTTTCACGCGGATTGTCGGAGGGCGGGCGCGTAGGCGGTCGAGCTAGAAGCAGACGAAGAGGAGCTGCTCCACGTGGCGAAGGGACCGCTCATCTGGCCACTTCGGGCCGTTGGCGCACTCCTGGACTCCCAGCGCGGACTCTCTCCCGTCGATGGGCTTGTAGGGGCGTCCCGTCACCACCTGCATCAACCCGGCGTGACTCCAGCTGATGGCCAGTGCCGACACGTTCGTGTCGCCATCCACCCGGGTGCCCGGATACGCGTATGGATGGTTCACGAAGCCCACCTTCAACAAGTCCCTCAGCTCGGGGTTCTGCTCTTGCAGGAAGGACACCTTCTGGGCGGTCGTGCGATCGATCCGGTTGACCAGGAACTGGTCGGCCGACAACTGCTGGTTGACGCCAGCGAACCCCCATAGCAGGAGGCTCGAGAGCGTCACCAGCACGGGGCGCAGGCGGGGGCCGCTGAGCGTGTACGCCAGCGCCAGGTGTCCACCGATGGCGAAGGCGAAGGCGACTCGCGTCCTGGGCGTGGGCCACCACTCCTTGAGGAGGAGCAGCAGGCCCACGGTGGCCAGCACGCTGATGCAGGAGAGAATCAACATCCACGCGCCCTTGGTGGGACTTCGCTGCTTCCAGACCTGGACCGCGGTGAGCATCAGCGCGATTACGACGAGTGCCACCTGCAGTCCGGTCAACAGCCGCGTGCTGAAGACCTGGTCGTGCAGCATGACGTGCGTGAACAGCTGATCCAGGGCCCTCAGGCGCTCCGGTGCGTCGTTCAAGTCCAGGAACGCCGTGCGCGTGAGCGTGGGCGGCCGGAAGATGAGCTGCACCGCCTTGTTCACCAGCAGGTAGCAGAGGCTGCCCAGGGGGAGCAGGCACGCGATCGGCAACCACTCCTGGAGGACGCGACGCGCCTCGAGCCTGGTTCCCTCCGACCGTCCCAGCGCCAGCAGTGCCCCCACCGCGATGACCGCCGCCAGGACGTTGAAGCTCGTCTGGTAGACGCTGAAGGAGACGGCGAGCAGCAGCGTTGCTCCTGGCAGCCCCTTCCACCCGTGAAGGCGGGCGCGTTCCGTGGCCAGCATCGCCGGGACCAGCGACAGGCACGCCAGACCCGGCATGCCCCTGAACGCCCACAGTTCCGCGAAGTAGGGGTGGATGAACACCAGGGGGCAGACGACGAAGGGCAGCCAGCCTTCGTCTGTCAACCGCCACAGCCGGACCAGCAGGACGCTCGCCAGGGACATCAACAGCAGCGCCATCCAGGTGTACAGGGTGACCGTGTGGCTATAGGGAGCCCCGAGCTCATCTTGCAACCACAGGACGAGGGCCAATCCGAACCGCCCCTGGCCCAGCATCAACCCCCGTATCTCCTGGGGCCCCTCCACCCGCGACATCCCATAGTCGTCCCCCGCGTAGAACGTTTGCGACAGCCTGGGCGTCCAGGTCATCAGCAGGAGGCAGAACGTGCTCGCGAACAGCAGCAGTTCCCGCCGGGACAGCGCTCCGAGCAGCGGCAGGGCAAAGCGCGTCCCCTCTGGCGGCCGGGGGGGCGCGATTGCCGTGCCCGAAGGATCGGGTTGCGGAGAGGCGGACGCGATCACGTGTGGAACCTCTTCGCTTGGAGGGGCGACGCGGCGCCGCATGCCCGGCCGCTCAGCTCACTCCGGGTCCACGCTCTTGGGCCGCTGGCTGGGTGGAACTCGTCCTGCCTCGTCAGACCGCACGCATGCCGCAGCAGTCCTCCCAGTGCCAGTTCCGGCAGGAGGGTCAACAACCGGGTGTTTTGCACTGTCATTGAGCGATTTCGCGTTCTTTGAACGAGCACCCGGCCGTGCCGCTCCCCCACATCAATATGGGAGTACTTGGACTACAACTCAAGAAATGCATGAGCTGCCAGCGGATCGAGGCAGATGCATCCACTCCTCTTGGAAAATTCCAGTCTGATCTCCGGTGATGCCGGGGCCTTCCTCGTCCAAGATGAGGGGCTGTCCTTGAGTGCTGGAACAGGGCCGCGCAGGGGTCTCTCCGCGCGGTCCCGAGGGGCTTGCCACTCGGTTTCGAGGTCTTGGAACAGGGGCTCCGCGCAGCCTGCTTACTGGGGTGGGTTGCCTTGACACCACAGCACCGATCCCGTAACACACGCGCGGCCAGCCGGGTCGGGGAGCTGGGCCGCGTCGGGGCATGTGGGTAGGGCCGGATCTCCCGCGGCAGAACGCGGCGGTTGGCTGGACCCGATTCCTCTCCGTGTCACTCGCCATCCCCTCCGGGGTGGGGGCGGGTGTGCCGCCGGTGAGTGAGAATGGTCATGAATCGCCAGGGAAGCAAGCAATCGCTGGACGCCACCGTGGTGCAGGGAGGGGCACAATCTCCGGCACCGGAGGAGCTGTCGGACGCGCCGCTGGGTGATGTGCTGCCCTTGCGCCAGAAGGTCGCGCCCGCCAGGCCCAAGCCCAAGCCGGCCGTCAAGCGCCGGCGCTCCTCGCGCAAGCTGGCGATGGAGGAGGCCGTGCAGATGAGGGAGGAGCGCCTGCGCGACATGGAGCGCAAGCTGCTGCAACTCCAATCCACCAACGATCGGCTTCAGGCGGAGCTCCGCGACCGTGAGCAGGAGGTGCGGAATTACAAGACGCACCGCGCCTTCGAGTTCGCGCAGGAGCTGGTGGACATCAAGGACGAGCCGACGCGGGCCTGGCGGCTGCCGCTGGCCATGGCGCGGCTGGCGGTGCCCAAGCAGACTCGCACGTGGCTCGCCCAGAAGGTGGTGCATCCGATGCGGCAGGTCGGTGAGCACGTCCTGGAAATCGCCTTGGAGCAGCCGCTCCGCCGCCTGCCGGATCCCAACCCCCTGGTGGATGGGGTGACGTCGCTCTACCGCAAGGTAGAGCAGGGCGTGTTCGGCGTGCGGCGCTACGAGACCAGGCGCGAGTGTTGGCCGGAGACCCAGCCGCTCGTGTCGGTCATCATCCCCTGCTTCAACTACGGGAGCTTCCTGCCGGACGCGCTGGCGAGCCTCGACAGGCAGACGCTGCAGGACTTCGAGATCATCCTCGTGGAGGGAGGCTCCACGGACGGCACCACCCAGGCGCAGGTGCGGGCGCTGCACCATCCAAAGGTGCGGAAGCTCTTCCAGCCCCAGCCCACGCTGGTGGGGGAGAACCGCCTCGCGGGGCTGCAGTTGGCGCGTGGCAAATACATCACCTTCCTGGACGCGGACGACAAGCTCGAGCCCACGTACCTGGAGAAGGCGGTGATGGCGTTCGAGCTGCTGGGCGTGGACGTGGTCTATCCCTCCGTACAGCTCTTCGGCCGCGAGAACCGGGTGTGGGAGACGGCGGACGAGTTCACGCTGGCCAACCTGAGCAAGACGAACACGGTGTCCACCGTGGCGATGTTCCGCTACGAGACGTGGAAGTCGCAGAACATCGGCTACGGCAGCAACAAGGACGGTTCCATCGAGGACTGGGACTTCTGGCTGCGCTTCGCCGAGCGTGGCGCGCGAGGGTACAAGATCCGCGAGCCGCTCATGCTCTACCGCATCCACGGCAACAGCTTGTCGGACGCGATCAGGCCGGAGCTGCAGCAGGCCTACCGCAAGACGCTGGCGAAGCACCGGCGCTACCTGGGGCCGCGCCGCGTGGCGCGCGTCTCTCGTGAGCAGACCCTGCCGCTCGAGGCGAAGCCGCCGAGCCCGGACCTGTCGCGCAGCCTGTTGCCGGTGCGCAACCCGCTGCGCATCGCCCTGGCCCAGCCGTGGATGGTGATGGGCGGCTCCGACAGCCTCATGCTCCAGGTGTTCGCCACCCGCGAGCAGGAGGATGCGCGGCTCACCGTCTATTCCACCATCGAGACGCCTCCCAGCATGGGCAGCTCGGCGGGCGCCTTCCAGCGCCTGACCGATGATGTCTTCGAGCTGTCCAGGGAATTGCCCGCCTCCGCCCACGACGAGGCCATCCTCCACCTGCTGCGCACGCGCCAGGTGAACGTGCTGATGATCGTCGGCTCGCCGCAGACGTACGCGTTGCTGCCGCGCATCCGCAAGGAGCTGCCGCACGTCCGGGTGGTGGATCACCTGTACAACACGGTGGGGCACCTGGCGAACAACCGCAAGCACGCGAGCGAGATCGACTTCCACATCGTCGCCAACGAGGAGGTGCGGGACGCGCTGTTGCGGGGAGGTGAGTCGCCGGAGCGCATCCGCGTCATCTACCACGGCATCGACATGAAGCGTTTCTCGCAGGAGGCGGTGCCCTATGAGGCCGATGGGCTGCCTGGGTTGGCGCTGGCGCCGGGCGAGCGTCTGGTCCTGTACTCGGGCCGCTTCTCCGAGGAGAAGGGCGTCATGCGCTTCGTGGAGATCGTCCGCCGCATGCGGCGCGACACGCACGTCCGCTTCGCGATGACGGGTGATGGGCCGCAGCGGCCGGAGGTGGAGGAGTTCATCCACCGGCACGCGTTGAGCAACCGCGTGGAGTTGCTGGGCATCGTGGACGATTCGAAGCCCTACCTGCGCCGGGCGGACGTGGTGGTCATCCCCTCGGATGTGGAGGGGCTGCCGTTGGTGTGTCTGGAGGCGTTGGCGCTGGGCACTCCGGTGGTGGCGTCGAAGGTGGGGGCGCTGCCCGAGGTCATCCAGTCGGGCCGCACGGGCTTCCTCGTGCCGCCCACGGATGTGGACGGCTTCGTGCGCGACATCCGTGGCGCGCTGAGCCTGGACGCGAAGCGCACACGCCTGGCGCGTACGTGCCGCCAGAGCGTCGAGGAGCGCTTCTCCATCGAAACAGCGCGCCAGAAGTACTACGAAGTGTTCCGCCAGCTGGCGTCCAAAGGGGCGGCGAGCGGCGTCATGCAAGGGAGTCGATGACGTGAATGTGCAGGGTGCGAAGGTTCTGGTGACGGGGGCGGGTGGATTTATCGGGAGCCACCTGGTGGAGGCGCTGGTCGCGCGGGGGGCCGAGGTGACGGCCATGGTGCACTACGATGCCCGGCCGGATCTCTCCAACCTGGAGATGGCTCCCGCTGCGGTGCGCTCGAAGATCAAGGTGCTCTCCGGCAACATCGAGGATCCCTTTTTCGTGTCGTCCGCGGTGGCCGGGCAGGACGTGGTCTTTCACCTGGCGGCGCTGATCGCCATCCCGTACTCGTACGTGGCACCTGCCAGCTACGTGCGGACCAACGTGGAGGGGACGCTCAACGTCCTGGAGGCCGCGCGCACGCACAAGGTGGCGCGCGTCGTTCACACCTCGACGTCCGAGACGTACGGCACCGCGCTCTACACTCCCATTGACGAGAAGCACCCGCTGCAGGGCCAGTCTCCCTACTCGGCGTCGAAGATCGGCGCGGACAAACTGGCGGAGAGCTATCACCTGAGCTTCGGGATGCCGGTGGCGACCATCCGGCCCTTCAACACCTTCGGGCCCCGGCAGTCGGCGCGTGCCGTCATCCCCACCATCATCAGCCAGGCCCTGTCCTCCTCGCCGGTGGTGAAGCTCGGCTCGCTCACGCCCGTGCGTGACCTGAACTACGTGGCCGACACCGTGGAGGGATTCATCGCCGTCGCGGAAAGCGACAAGGCGATAGGCGAGGTGATCAACGTCGGTTCTGGCAAGGCCATCAGCATCGGCGACCTGGCGAAGCTGATCCTCCGGTTGGCGGGGGTGAACAAGGAGATCGTCTGCGAGTCCGAGCGCACCCGCCCCGAGAAGAGCGAGGTGATGACGCTCCTGGCGGATTCCCGTAAGGCGCAGGCGCTCACCGGGTGGCAGCCTCGGATGGGGCTCGAAAAGGGACTGCTCGAGACGATCGAGTTCATCCGCAACCACGCCGGCAGCTTCCGGCCGGACGTCTACAACCGTTAGGACGCCACCTTGCAAGCCATCATTCTCGCGGGTGGTAAGGGCACGCGCCTGCGGCCCTACACCACCAGTTTTCCCAAGCCGCTGATGCCCATCGATGATCTCCCCATCCTGGAGATCGTCGTGCGGCAGTTGGCGCGGGCGGGTTTCGACCGGCTCATCGTCACCACGGGCCACCTGGCCGAGCTCATCCGCGTCTTCTGTGGCGACGGCAGCAAGTGGGGCGTGAACATCCAGTACTCCCACGAAGAGGAGCCCCTGGGAACGGCCGGGCCGCTGTCGTTGGTGGAAGATCGCCTGGACGAGAACTTCCTGGTGATGAACGGGGATCTGCTCACCACGATGGACTACCGCCGCGCCTTCGAGTCGCACGTGGCCAGCGGGGCCCTGGCCACCATCAGCCTCTACAAGCGCGACGTGAAGATCGACTTCGGCGTGGTGGAGGAGGACCCGCCCGGGCAACTCGGCCGCTACATCGAGAAGCCGACGCTTTCGTACAGCGTGAGCATGGGCATCAACTTCTTCAATCGGGGCGCGCTCCGCTACATGGAGCGCGGCAAGCGGCTGGACATCCCCGAGCTGATGATGCGACTGAAGCAGGCCGGTGAGCGCGTGGACTGCGCCCGCCAGGATTGCTACTGGCTCGACATCGGCCGCACGGACGACTACGCGGTCGCCACGGACGAGTTCCAGAAGCGTCGGGATCAATTTCTCCCCCGCCATGGTTGAGTCCGTCCTCATCACCGGGCGCGCCGGCTTCGTCGGCCGGGCCCTCTCCACCCGGGTGCGTGCCGAGGGACGCCCGTGCCTGGGCGTGAGTCGGACTCCTCAGGAGGAGCCGGGGCACTACTCCATCGACCTGGCCGCGGGGCCGGGTCCCCTGACGGAGTTGCTCTCCCGCGAGCGCCCATCGCTCATCTACCATCTGGCCGGCGGAACCGCGGGTGGGGCGCAGGGCGTCTTCGCGTCCAATGTCTCCACCACGCTCCACCTCTTCCAGGCCGTCCAGGCGGTGCCGGGCTATCAGCCCCGCATCCTCGTGGCGGGCTCGGCCGCGGAATATGGAGACCTGGGCCCCGAGCCCATCTCCGAGGATGCCCGCGAGCGCCCCGTGGGTGAGTACGGAGTGGCCAAGCTCGCCGAGACGCGGCTGTCGCTGATCGCCCGGCGCCGCGGGCTGCGTGTGGGCGTGCTGCGCTTCTTCAACATCATCGGTCCCGGGATGCCCGGCTCCCTGGCGCCTGCTCGCTTCGCCCGCGAGTCCCTCGCCCTGGCCGCCGCGGGCGGCGGGTGCCTCACCGTGGGGGATCTGACGCCTGTCCGGGACTACGTGGACCTCGCGGACGTGGTGGATGCCCTCTGGACGCTCGGACAGCGCGATCCGGAGGAGGAGATCCTCAACATCTGCTCCGGCCACCCCGTGCGCATGGGCTCTCTGTTGGAGGAGATCCTCCGGCAGGTGGGCTCACGGGTGGAGGTCCGCACCGCCGAGCACCTGCTTCGTGGCCCGGGTGACGTGCCGGTGAGCGTGGGAGATACCCGGCGCCTGGAGCGCGTTCTGGGACGGCGCATCTCTTTCGAGCTCTCGTCTTCAGTCGAGCGATTGCTGAACGGCCTGCGGGCTCGGTGAGGAAAACATGAAGGGAATCGTGCTGGCGGGTGGCTCGGGAACGCGGCTGTACCCACTGACGCGCGTGGTCAGCAAGCAGCTGCTCCCCATCTACGACAAGCCGATGGTGTACTACCCGGTCACCACGCTGATGCTGGCCGGCATCCAGGACATCCTCATCATCTCCACTCCCGCGGATCTTCCGCGCTTCGAGGAGCTGCTGGGCAGCGGCGCGCAGTGGGGCATGCGCTTCCAGTACGCCGTGCAGCCGCGCCCCGAGGGACTCGCACAGGCCTTCCTCATCGGCCGCGAGTTCGTGGGCAGGGACCGGGTGTCGCTCATCCTCGGGGACAACATCTTCTACGGCCACGGCCTGGTGGACCTGGTGCAGCGCGCGGCGGCGCGGGAGAAGGGCGCCACCGTCTTCGGCTACTACGTGAGGGATCCGGAGCGCTACGGCGTGGTCGAGCTGGACGCGGACAACCGGGCGCTGAGCATCGAGGAGAAGCCGGCCCAGCCCAAGTCCAACTACGCGGTGACGGGCCTGTACTTCTACGACAATGAGGTGTTGGACATCGCCGCGAGGCTGAAGCCCTCCACGCGTGGCGAGCTGGAGATCACCGACGTGAACGCGGAGTACCTGCGGCGCGGGCAGCTGGGTGTGGAGTTGATGGGCCGCGGCTTCGCGTGGCTGGACACCGGCACCCACGAGTCGCTGATGCAGGCCTCCAGCTTCATCCAGATCATCGAGCAGCGGCAGGGGCTCAAGGTGGCCTGCCCGGAGGAGATTGCCTACCGGATGGGTTACATCGGCGCGGAGCAGGTGGCGAAGCTGGCCGAGCCCATGCGCAAGAACGAGTACGGCCAGTACCTGATGCAGCTCATCGAGAACCGCGGAGCGGTGAAGTGAAGGTGCTCACGACGGAGTTGCCCGGCGTCCTCATCCTCGAGCCCAAGCGCTTCGGTGATGACCGCGGCTTCTTCATGGAGATGTTCCACGCGCAGCGCTACGCGGAGGCCGGCATCCCCGGCCCGTTCGTGCAGGACAACTTCTCGCGCTCGGTGAAGGGCACGCTGCGCGGGCTGCACTTCCAGGAGCCCCATGCGCAGGGCAAGCTGGTGCAGGCCCTGGCGGGCGCCGTCTACGACGTGGCGGTGGACATCCGCCGGGGCTCGCCGACCTTCGGCAAGTGGGTGGGCGTGGAGCTGTCCGCGGACAACCGGCGCCAATTGTGGGTGCCCGCGGGCTTCGCGCACGGCTTCTGCGTGCTCTCCGAGAGCGCGGACTTCCACTACAAGTGCACGGACTTCTACACGCCTGCCTCCGAGCGCGGCATTGCCTGGAACGATCCGGCGCTGGGCATTGCCTGGCCGGTGACGGCGCCGCTGCTGTCGCCCAAGGACCTGGCCGCGCCGCGCCTCGAGGATGCGCCGCTGCTGCCCGTCTACGCGGGCTGAGCGCACGGGCGAGCGCGTGCTCCTTCGGATGTAGCGCCCCTGCCTGCTCCGGGAGGAGCCGGGCGGGCGGGCTCGCGCGGAGCGGGGTGGGGCAGGCGGGCGCGATGCGCATCCTTGCTCTGTCACTCGGAGGGAGGCGCGATGGTTCTTCCAGGCAAGGGGATGAGCTGGAAGGAGTTCTTCAAGGAGCTGAAGAACGAGTACCAGAACGACAAGATCAGCACCGTGGCCGCCGCGGTGACGTTCTCCAGCGTGCTGGCGTTGTTTCCCTTCCTGCTGTTCCTCGTGGCGCTCGCGAGCCTCATCATCGATCCCGCCCAGGCCCAGGTGCTCATCCAGGAGCTGGGCAAGGTGGCTCCGGAGGCGGTGACCCAGATATTGGGCCAGCGCCTGAAGGACCTGGCGGCGAGCAACAACGTGGGGCTGCTGACGATCGGCGCCGTGGGCGCGGTGTGGGCGGCCTCGGGCGGGGTGGTGGCGCTGATGGACGCGTTCGACACCGTCTATGACGTGAAGGAGTCCCGGCCCCTCTGGAAGGTGCGGGGCATCGCCATCCTGGTGACGCTGGCGGGGGCAGTGCTTTCCATCCTCGCCTCGCTCGCCATGGTGGTCACGCCGGCCTTCGCCAAATGGTTGGGCGAGCCGTTCGGCACCCTGGTGATGTGGCTGCGCCTGCCCGTGGCGGGCCTGATCATGATGTTCGTCCTGGCCCTCGTTTACTACTTCCTCCCGGACGTGGAGCAGAAGTTCAGGTTCATCACGCCCGGCTCGGTGGTGGGCGTCCTCTTCTGGTTGATCGCGTCCTGGGGCTTCTCCGTGTACGTGCGCAACTTCGGCAAGTACGACGTGAACTACGGCGCGCTCGGCGGCGTCATCGTGATGCTGCTGTGGATGTACATCTCCTCGCAGGTCATCCTGCTGGGCGCGGAGATCAACGCCTTGCTCGAGCACAAGTCGCCGGAGGGCAAGGCCCCGGGGAAGAAGCAGCTGGCCGAGTCCGGCCCCGCCATGACCAAGGGGGAGAAGCGGCGGGAGGAGGAACGAGAGATCGATGCGCTCCTGCACCCCCCGCCTCCTCCACCGCCCGGGAAGCCCCGGCTGACACCGCTGGCGGCGGCGGTCACCTGGGCGTCGGGCCTCGGGTTCGGCGTGTTCCTGTTGCGCCGCTTCAGCCGTTAGCGGCGCTGGGCGGCGTGGAAGGGGTTCTTCTCGAGGAACTCGGCGAAGTTGCCGTTGAAGTCGTTGACCGGCTTGCCCTCCTCGAGGCTCCAGATGCGGGTGGCCACCTCGGAGATGAGCTCCTGGTCGTGCGTCACGACGATGACCGTGCCCTCGTACTTCTGGAGGCCCTCGGCCAGCGCGCTGATGGACTCCAGGTCCAGGTGGTTGGTGGGCTCGTCGAACACCAGCACGTTGTCCTGGTTGAGCATCAGCTTGCACAGGAGCAGGCGCACCGTCTCACCACCGGAGAGGGTGTCCGTGGGCTTCATCCGCTCCTCGCCCGAGAAGAGCATCCGGCCCAGCACACCGGAGATCTCCTCGTTGGTGAGCTTGGTGTTGATGTCGCGCAGCCACTCGAAGGCGGTGGTGCCCTTGCGGATGGTGCCGTGGTGATCCTGCGGCAGGTAGCCCATGGAGGCCTGGTGGCCCCAGGTGATCTTCCCGCCGTCCGACTCGATCTGCCCGGCGATCATCTTCACCAGGGTGGACTTGCCCACGCCGTTGCGGCCGATGACGCAGACCTTCTCGCCCTTGACCAGCAGGGAGCTGAAGGGCCGGATGACCTTGTGGCCGTCGTAGCTCTTGGCGATGCCGTCGATCTGCAGCGTCTGCTTGCCGCTGGCCTGCTTCTGATCGAAGCGGATGAAGGGCCGCGCGATGTTCGAGCGCTTGAGATCGTCCGTCTTCAGCTTGTCGATCTGCTTGATGCGGCTCTGCACCTGGGAGGCGCGCGTGCCGGCGTGGAAACGGGCCACGAAGTCCTGCAGCTGGGCGATCTTCTTCTTCTTCTCGGAGACCTCGGACTCGACCCGGCTGCGCACCTGGGCCTTCTGCCTCACCATGTCATCGTAGCCACCGGTGTACTGGATGATGGTCTCGTAATCGATGTCCGCGATGTGCGTGCAGATGGAGTTGAGGAAGTGCCGGTCGTGGCTGATGGTGATGAGCACGCCCTCGAAGGCCATGAGGAAGCTCTCCAGCCAGCGGATGGAGTCGATGTCGAGGTTGTTGGTGGGCTCGTCGAGCAGCAGGCCCTGCGGCTTGCCGAAGAGCGCCTGGGCGAGCAGCACGCGCAGCTTGAGGCCGCCGGTGAGCTGCTTCATGGGCCCCTCGTGGGACTCCGTCGGGATGCCGAGGCCCTCGAGCAGCGAGGCGGCCTCGGACTCGGCGCTGTAGCCGTCCTCCTCGGCGATGACCATCTCCAGCTCGCCCAACCGGTTGCCGTCGTCCTCGGTGATGTCGGACTTGGCGAGGATGGTGTCCTTCTCCTTCATGGCGTCCCACAGGCCCTTGTTGCCCATGAGGACGACGTCGAGGACGCGATCGTTCTCGTAGCGGAAGTGGTCCTGGCGGAGGATGCCCAGCTTCTTGGGCCGGGAGATGGTTCCCATGTCCGCTTCCTCGTCTCCGGCGAGGATCTTCATGAAGGTGGACTTGCCCGCCCCGTTGGGACCGGTGAGGCCGTAGCGGCGGCCGGGCGAGAAGGCGACGTTGACCTCCTCGAAGAGCTTCTTGGGGCCGTAGGCCTTGGAGACGTTGACGATGGTGAACATGGGGGGCGCTTTCTAGCGGAAGGGGGAGGCGGCCGGAAGGCGCGCGACACGTGGATTTCGCCGGGACCGGTGCTGAGGACCCCTTGTAACCCCGGAGAGGGGGTTTTCTATGCCGCCGAAAGGCCAGGACCCGGGCTGGGAGGTGTGGGACTCCTCCTCCGTCCCGGCGGGAACCCACCCCGGGTTACATCAGGGGCAGGTGTCCGCTGGGTCCATGACCGCCTGTCCGGTAGACGGGGAGGAGGATGTGCCTCCACCCTTCGCTCAGGAGACGAGGAGCCCAGGTGTGTCAGCGCGCCCCTTGGAGCAGACCTTGTTGGTGCTTTGAGGGCGAAGAGAACATCCTGGGGCTTGCCAGCCAGTCGGGTGGAGCCGCGTCGCGGGGTTGCCATCTTCAGCCGGTGGCGCACTCATCGCTGGAGATGAACTGGGAACATCCGCACCGCGAACCCCCACCGCCTTCCACCCTTTGCTGGAAGGCGGACGCAGAGAGTTTACGCATCCTCTCCGTGGAGCCGGTCTCCTGGTTGCTTCCGGGGCAACCCGCAGAGGGACTGGTCAGCCTCCTCCCCATGTTCCTGGCGGACCTCGTGCATCCCGCGGATTGGGAGCGCACGTTGGCAGTACTGCGGGCCGTGGCGGCGGACGGCAGGGCTCGGCGATGTGTCCACCGGCCCGCCACGTCGGATGGGAGCACGCACTGGTGCCGGACCTCGATTCGGGGGATTCGCAATGGGTCCGGGCGGGTCCAGGAGCTGACGGGCGTGACGCAGCCCATGAGGGGTCTCCTGTTGCCCAGGGAGGCGCTCCAGCAGCGGGAGTCGGCCCTGCGGCGGATGCTCGCCCAGGTGCCCGTCTTCCTGTACCTCACCGACCGGGAGCTGCGTTTCATCGCCACCGCGGGTTCGGAGCTGGCCGGCCCGGGGGTCGAGCTGGAGGGGAGGCTGCTGCACGACGTACTCGGAGCGGGTGAGGAGTCCTCTCTGGCGCTCTCCGCCCACGGCCGTGCGCTCCGAGGCGAACCGGCGCGCTACGACACGCTGTGGTCCCACCGCACCCTCGAGGTGCGTGTCGAGCCGGCCTTCGACGAGGAGGGGCGGTGCGTGGGGACGATCGGTTTCGCGGTCGACGTGACCGGGCAGCGGCGGGAGGAGGAGTCGCTGCGGACGAGCGCGGAGCGCCTGCGCACGCTCCTGGAGACGACCTCGGATGCCATCTACCTGAAGGATGGCGAGGGCCGCTGGCTCGAGGCGAACGATGCGGGGCTCCAGCTCTTCCGCCTGCCTCGCTCGGAATACCAGGGCTTGACGGACCTCGAGCTCTCCCGGCTCGATGACTTCTTCCGGGACGCGCTCATCGCCTGCTACCAGAGCGATCAGCGGACGTGGGCGGCGGGAGGTCCCACGCGCCAGGAGGAGATCATCCCCCAGCCGGGCGGAGGCTCTCGCATCGTGGATGTCGCCAAGGTTCCGCTGTTCTATCCCAATGGGCAGCGCAAGGGGCTCGTCGTCCTCGGACGTGACATCACCCGCCGCCGCTTGGCCGAGGAAGAGAGGGATCGGTTACTGCACCAGGAGAAGGAGGCTCGCGCCGCGGCGGAGGAGGCGAGGCGCCGCTCCGAGTTCCTCTCTTCCGCGAGCCGCATGCTGGCGGACTCGCTGGACTATGGTGCCACGCTCGCGACGGTGGCCCGGCTGGGACTGCCCTTCCTCGGAGAGTGGTGCGCCGTGGACCTGACGGGAGAGGACCAGCGCATCGTCCGTGTGGCCTCGGTCCACGTCGAGCCCTCGAAGGAGCCGCTCGCGAGACGGCTGAAGGAGTGTGTGCCGGACCTGGAGGCGCCAGGGGGCATCGCGGAGGTCATCCGCACCCGGAACCCGCGTGTGCTCACCGCGCATCCTGGGGAGGAGGGGGGGCTGCCCTTGTGCGATCATGGGGGCTCGCACCTGGACGCCGTGCGGGAGATGGGGTTGCGCTCGGTGCTCTCGGTTCCCCTGGTGGCTCGGGGGCGGACCATGGGGGCGCTCACCTTCATCTCGGTGGTTCCGGATCGCTACAAGGACGAGGACGTGATGCTGGCCGGAGACCTGGCCTGGCGCGCCGCGCTCGCGCTGGACAACGCCCGTCTCTACCGGGAATCCCAGGAGGCCATCCTGGCCCGCGACGAGTTCCTCTCCATTGCCTCGCATGAGCTGCGCACGCCCATCACCGCGCTGCGGCTGGGCATCCAGCGCCTGTTCCGACTCGCCCGCGGTGGCGTGGAGCCCGCATGGAAGACCGTGGCCGCCTCCCTGGAAGGGGTCGAACGGCAGGGCAGGCGCCTGACCCTGCTCATCGACAGCCTCCTGGACGTCTCGCGGCTGCAGTCCCACCACATCCAGCTCGAGATGGAGGAGATGGATCTCTCGGAGTTGGTCCGCGACGTGGTGGCCCAACTCGGGGGCGTGCTGGCGCGCACGCACACGCCCCTCTCGTTGCGGGCCGACACACCCGTGGTGGGCCGGTGGGATCGCTTCCGGCTCGAGCAGGTGGTGACGAACCTGCTCGACAACGCCATCAAGTATGGCGCGGCGGCACCCATCGTGGTGACGGTGGCCCTCGAGGAGGGCTCGGCAGTGCTCACCCTGAGAGATCAGGGCATCGGCATCGCCCCCGAGCGTCTGCCCTTCATCTTCGGAAGGTTCGAGCGCGCGGTGTCGTCACGGAATTATGGGGGGCTCGGCCTGGGGCTCTACATCGTGCGGCAGATCGTCGAGATGCATGGCGGCACCATCCACGTGGATAGCAGCCCCGGAGAGGGCTCGACCTTCACCGTGCGCCTGCCTCGCTTGCCCAGCTCCGTGAAGGAGGACGGCGTCGAACCGTGAACGGCCCCGCCCGTCTCCTCACCGGGCCCTGGTGGATCATCCGGGCCAGCTCCGTGGCTCAGGGGAGATGAGGTCCGTACCGTTGAAGACCCTTCCGTTCAAGCGGCGCGCCAGTTCCAGCGCGGCCTTCAGGAAGACGTCCTCGGAGAGGACTTCGGAGGTTCCCACGACGCCGACCAACCACTTGGTCTGCGCCACGAAGTCCTGCAACTCTTTCCTGACGGATTCGGGAAGATCCTGGCGCCGCCCGAAGTAGCTGTAGCTACCGAGGATGATCTTGCCGAACTGATCCATCGGTCCGGTGAACTCCAGGGAATTGAACGTAAGAGTTCCATGGGGACTCGTGAAGCTCGCGGAGCTCCATCGCTCTGGTTCGCCTTCCCAGTGCAGCAACCACCCGGGAAGGACATCCCGCACGGACTCGATGGCCTGACGATCAACGACCGGGCTGTAGATGGTGCAACGCACTTCTTTTCCTCTCTACTTGGGACGTCCACCGGAAGCTTCCCGGCCCCCAGAATGGCCCGTCCTGACATGCGTGTCACGATCGACCAGTTGAAGTGTCATGCCATCTTCGTGGTGATGCCAGGTCAACCCCGGAATGCGTGGCCAGCCCTTCTTGATGGCCTCGAGTTGTTCGGGGGAAAAGATGGATTCCAGCGTGGGATTGCGCGCGAATTCCTCGCGGAGCTGTCGTGCGGCATCCGCAAATTGGCGGGTGTCGCTCACCTCGGGACCGCGGAGCTCCTCGGGGATGGTGACTTCAAAAATGGGGTCAAATGCAGGGTATCCGTTTTCCATGAAGAGCACCCCCGTCACCGGATGTCTCTGGCCCGCCAGGTGCTCGTTCTTGTGCGACCGGGTCCGCTCGCAATCCGGAACCTGGTCGGGCGCGTGGGCCGTCCCCGGGAGCAGGACGAGCGCGGCGACCTGGGCCCAGAAAGGTATGGGGAGTACGAGCGGCTGGGGAACTCTTACTGGCGGAGACTGGAGGGGCGTATTGCCCGGCGTAGGTGATTGGATGGGGACGCCCGGCCGGATATTCGGCGCGATGCGTGGGGGTGCAGAGGGTTCCCCCGGCGCGTCCAGGACCGGCGGTGGAGGGCCTGGCCGGAACACGGGCTTCGACCCATGGACATCCGCATGGCCGGGCCCTTGATTGGCCGCGAGCCTCGCGGGCCCCTCCTGCACGGGTGTGAAGTCGGTGGATGGATGGGCCAAGAACGAGGGGGTGGGCGGCCGGTATTTGTCGTTGGACAGCAGGCCCCATCGGAGTGGCCTCATGGACTCCTGTGAGGCGCACCCAACAGGGAGTATCAACGCTGTCAGCACCAGCACCCATGTCCCTGCGCGGTGAAGACATTGGCGCAGGCCGTGGAAGGACTGGAGCCACCGGCTGCCGGAACGCGGAGACATGTCGTACCCCTTCCCGTAAGCCACAGGAGTTTGAAGCCATTACTCCTGAATTACGCGGAAGGTCTGACAGTCGGAATCAACAGGGCGGGCTCTCAGTGAGTGCATGCCGGGTGGGCGGCCGAGCAGATAGCGGGCATGTCCCGCGCCCGCCGCGGGTATAAGGGCTCGGAAATGGCCGTCCGCTTCGAGCTCGTCACCACCGACCCCACCGGGGCCCGCGCCGGGGTGCTCCACACCCGTCGTGGCTCCATCCCCACGCCCGTCTTCATGCCCGTGGCCACCCACGCCTCCTTCCGCCACCTCGGCATGGAAGAGGTGAAGGCCACCGGGTCGAAGATCCTCCTGTCCAACACGTACCACCTGATGCTCAAGCCCGGCATCGACGTGTTCAACCGCTTCGGCGGCATCCACCCCTTCATGCAGTGGGACGGGGCGGTGCTCACGGACTCGGGCGGGTTCCAGATCTTCTCCCTCCCCGAGGACCGGCTCATCACCGAGAAGGGTGCCCACTTCCGCAGCTTCCACGACAACAGCCGCCAGCTCCTCAGCCCCGAGTCCAGCATCGCCATGCAGCAGGCGATCAACTCGGAGATCATGATGGTGCTGGACGTGTGCATCGACTCGCGCACGGACGAGGCGGGCACGCGCGAGGCCATGGAGCGCACCCACCGCTGGGCCGTGCGCAGCCTCGCGGCCAAGAACAAGGTGGACACCGGCCAGGCCCTGTTCGCCATCGTCCAGGGCGGCGTGCACCCGAACCTGCGCGACGAGAGCGCCGCCTTCCTCACCCAGCACCCCTTCGACGGCTTTGCCATTGGCGGGCTCGCGGTGGGCGAGACGAACGAGGAGCGCAAGGCCATGACGGCCCGCGCCGCCGCGTCGCTGCCCCAGGACAAGCCGCGCTACCTCATGGGGGTGGGCACGCCCACGGACCTGCTCGAGGCGGTGCTGCGCGGCGTGGACATGTTCGACTGCATCATCCCCACGAAGATGGCGCAGCAGGGCTATGCCTATACCTTCCAGGGGCTCGTCCGCATCACCCGCCAGGTGTTCCGCCTGTCTGACGAGCCGTTGGACCCGACGTGCGACTGCTACGTCTGCAAGCGCTACAGCCGCGGCTACCTGCAGCACCTCATGAGCGGCAAGCACCACACGGGCTCTCGCATGCTCTCCGTGCACAACGTGCATCACTATCAGCAGCTCACCTGGAAGATGCGCGACGCCATCCTCCAGGGCAGCTACGCGCAGGCCTACCGCGAGCTGAAGCAGCTCGTCGCCACGCCCAAGGACCTCAACGACGCGAAGCTCGCGGTGGGCGCTGGCGCCAACACCCTCAAGGAAGTGGGCTGAGCGCGTGGACTCCCAGAATCCTCGCGATGGTGACTTCGAGCTGGTGACGTTGCGCAACGGCTCGCGGGCGGTGCGGCACCTCGGGCACGGGGAGGTGATGCACCCCTCGGTGGGCCCGTGGCAGGAGGCCTTGCGCCTCTACGTGGATCAGCCGCGCCTGGCCGAGCGCCTGCGCTCTCCCGGCGAGCCCCTCGTCATCCACGACGTGGGCCTGGGGGCAGCCACCAACGCGGTGGCGGCGCTCACGTGCGCGCGCGAATTGGGCCCCGAGCGGCGGCGGGCCCTGGAACTGGTGAGCTTCGAGGTGGACCTGGCGCCGCTGCGGCTCGCGCTGGCGGACGCGGCGGGCTTCCCCTTCCTGCAACCCTTCCGCGAGGCGGCCGAGGCGCTCATGCGCGACGGCGTCTGGGAAGCGGAGGGGCTGCGCTGGAGGCTACACCTCGGGGATGCGCGGGGGTGGATCGACGCGGGGCTGCCGAAGGCGGACCTGGTGTTCTTCGATCCGTTCTCCCCGGCCTCCAACCCGGAGATGTGGACGACGGCGGTGCTGTCGCGGGTGAGGGCGTGCTGCCGGGAGGACGGGGAGGGGGCGCTGCTGCTGACGTACAGCGCGGCCACCCCCACGCGCGTCACCTTGCTGCTGGCGGGCTTCTACGTGGGCGCCGGCGTGTCCACGGGAACCAAGGGGGAGACCACGGTGGCGGCCACGCGCCTGGAGTCCCTGGCCTCACCCCTGGGGGAGCGCTGGCTGGAGCGATGGCGCCGCTCCTCGTCCCGCGCCCCCCACGGAGAGCCGCTTACGCCGGAGGCCGAGGCGCGGGTGCTTGCCCACCCGCAGTGGTCCTCGCGGTGAGCCCGGCGTCGGCCACCGCATCGGTCTGCTCGGACCAGCGGATGTGGTAGGTGGCCGACTGGCCGTCGAAACCCTCGGGGATGACGACGACCCGCTGGCCGCCCGCCAGCTCCGTCGCCCGGGACAGCGCGCCCGCCACGAACGTCGGCTGGTCCGCTCCGATGTCCGTCAGCCAGACCTCCACCTCCGTCGGCCCGCGCTCCACGACTCGCACCTCGCTGCAATTGGCGCTCGTCCGGAAGGCGAACCGGGCCTGGGTGAGGGCCCTCCGGGGACCGAGCAGCCGGGCCATGCCCAGCAGCGCCCGCCCGAAGAGGGTGGAGAAGTAACCCTCCATGAACCGCTCACCGAGCGAGTAGTAGGCCGCCTCGGCGGGCATCCCCGCGTAGACGTGGTCCGCCGCGACGCGGAGGAACTGCTTCCACTGCTCGAGTGTGTAGGTGGGAGACAGCTTCTGCTCGAGGTCGAGGCCGGCCTCGCGCAGGCGCATGAGGCACGCCGGCGTGAGACGGTTCTCGAGCGCCCTCACGAAGAGCGCCTCGATGGTTTCGGCATAGACAAGCTTTTCGCTGGTCATAGGGTTTTCGGTATATCCGGTCTGCGGTCTTCCGCGCTACATGCCTGTTCAGGGAGCGTGCAGTTATGCACGATGGATGAACATTTTCTACCTCTCACCGGAGTCGGGGGATGTGGGTAGAAGGGCTCCAGTGAGTGATTTGTCGCATCCCGTTGCGGGGCGCCATGGCGGGGGTCGATGGCGCACGCGAGCGCTGCGCGCGGACACGCGGACATGCGTGTGCACGGGCTCCGCAGCGCGGATGGCATGACGTGGCGGGAGCTTCGCGATGACCCCCGGTGGCCCTCGTGCTGGAGCGTCCAGGAGGTGCGCGACCCGGAGGAACCGGGACGCGCGGACTTCCCGCGGCTCGAGTCCGTCCCGTCAGGAAGTCGACGAGGTCTCGTCGGGGAATCCGCCTCGGACGGCACCGGTTGCGCTTCAATGGGGCACTGGATGCCGCTGCTGCTCTTTTCCCGCCGGCCCGCACGTCCTGACGCCTAGAGTCCACTCCAATGGTGACGATCGAAACCCCCCGTGCGCCGCTCGCGGCGCTGCTGCCCGACCGTTCGCAGGGTCCCCTGGACTCCGATGAGATCCTCAGCCGCTTCGTCGGCTGGGTGGAGTCCACCGGTCTGTCCCTCTATCCGGCGCAGGAGGAGGCCATCCTCGAGCTGCTGGGGGGCAAGCACCTGTTCCTCAAGACGCCCACCGGTTCGGGCAAGTCGCTGGTGGCCATGGCGCTGCACTTCAAGGCCATGGCCGAGGGCAAGGTGTCCTTCTACACCTGTCCCATCAAGGCGCTCGTCAACGAGAAGTTCTTCGCGCTGTGCGAGGCCTTCGGCCCGGAGAACGTGGGCCTGCTCACGGGTGACGCGGCCATCAACCGCGAGGCGCCCATCCTCTGCTGCACCGCGGAGATCCTCGCCAACCTGTCCCTGCGCGACGCCATGCTGCGCGCGGACTACGTGGTGATGGACGAGTTCCACTACTACGCGGACCGGGAGCGCGGCATCGCCTGGCAGATTCCGCTCATTACGCTGCCGTCCACCATGTTCCTGATGATGTCGGCGACGTTGGGGGACACGCACCTCATCGAGGAGCGGCTGCAGGAGTTCACCGGCCGCGAGGTGGCCAGCGTGCGCAGCGCGCAGCGCCCGGTGCCGCTGGACTTCGAGTACCGCGAGACGCCGCTGCACGAGACCATCCAGGAGCTCATCCGGCAGGGCAAGGCGCCCATCTACCTGGTGAACTTCTCGCAGCGCGCCGCGGCCGAGCAGGCACAGAACCTGATGAGCGTGGACTTCTCCGCAAAGGAGGACAAGGAGGCCATCCGCCAGGCGCTGCTGGAGGCTCCCTTCGACACGCCCTACGGCAAGGACTTCCAGCGCTTCCTGCGCCACGGGATTGGGATGCACCACGCGGGCCTGCTGCCCAAGTACCGGCTGCTGGTGGAGAAGCTGGCGCAGACGGGCCTGCTCAAGGTCATCAGCGGCACGGACACGCTGGGCGTGGGCGTGAACATCCCCATCCGTACGGTGCTCTTCACGCAGCTCTTCAAGTTCAATGGAGAGAAACTGGCCACGCTGAGCGTGCGCGACTTCCAGCAGATCGCCGGGCGCGCGGGCCGCAAGGGCTTCGACACGCAGGGCAGCGTGGTGGCGCAGGCGCCCGAGCACGTCATCGAGAACGTGAAGATCGCCCAGAAGGAGGCCAAGGGCGGCAAGCGCCTGCCTCGCAAGCCTCCGCCGCAGAAGGGCTTCGTCAACTACGACAAGAACACCTTCGAGCGCCTGCAGACCGGGCTCCCCGAGCCGCTGGAGTCCCGCTTCGAGGTGACGCACGGCTTCCTCCTCAACCTGCTGCAGAGCGAGATGGTGGGCGGTGCCGAGGGCTACCAGCGGCTGGTGCGGCTCATCTTCCGCTCGCATGGCTCGGACTACATCAAGCGGCGCAACCTGAAGGAGGCGGCGGCGTGCTTCCGTACCCTGCGCCACGCGGGCCTGGTGCTGGTGCAGAAGGGACAGGGAGGCTCGGGGGCGACGGTGTCGGTGGCGCCGGGGCTGCAGCGCGACTTCTCGCTCAACCAGACGCTGTCGCTCTATCTGCTGGACACGCTCAACAAGCTCGACCACGAGGCGGAAACGTACGCGCTGGACGTGGTGACGCTGGTGGAGTCCATCTGCGAGAACCCGGAGGTGGTGCTCTACGCCCAGTTGCACGAGCTCAAGGGCAACAAGATCAACGAGCTGAAGGCTCAGGGCATGGAGTACGACGAGCGGATGGAGGAGCTGGAGAAGCTCGAGTGGCCCAAGCCCAACCGGGACTTCATCTACACCACCTTCAACGCCTTCGCGGAGAAGCACCCGTGGGTGGGCGCGGAGAACATCCGGCCCAAGTCCATCGTCCGCGACATGTACGAGCGCTACCTGTCCTTCCACGACTACGTGCGCGAGTACGGCCTGCAGCGCAGCGAAGGTGTGCTGCTGCGCTACCTGGGTGACGTCTACAAGGCGCTCACCCAGACGGTGCCCGAGCGCTACCGCAACCAGGAAGTCAATGAGATCATCGACTGGATGCGGGCGATGATCCGCCACGTCGACCAGAGCCTGCTGGACGAGTGGGAGCGGATGAAGAACCCGGGCGAGGTCGTCATCCGCCGGGCGGAGGCCCCGGATCGCCGCCCCACGGACCTCTCCGACGATCCCCGGGCCTTCGCGGCGCACGTGCGCAACGAGCTGCACCGGCTCCTGCGGGCGCTCGCCTACAGGCGCTACCCGGACGCGCTGGCGCTGCTGCGGCAGGACGAGGGAGGGGATCAGTGGACGGTGGCGAAGCTGGGGGAGGCGATGACGCCCTACTTCGAGGAGCACAAGACCGTGGTGCTCACGCCCCAGGCGCGCCGGCCCGCCAACACCTTCCTCAAGGAGACGGGCGAGCGGCAGTGGGAGGCCCAGCAGCGCATCCTGGACCCCGAGGGCCACGGCGACTGGATGCTCGACTGTGTCATCGACCTCACCGGGCGCAAGGTGGACGACGGTCCGCTGCTCACCCTACGTCGTATCGGCACCTGAGAACGTTGCAGGATTGAAAAATCTGAAAACTCCGACATGGGAGTGGATCGGGGCGCGGGTGCGGCACTAGCTTTGGTGTCCCCCATGCCTCCCATCCGTCACGTCGATCCTCAGCTGCGCCGGGACGTCCGGCATCTGGGCCGCCTGCTCGGGGATGTCCTCATCGAGCAGGAGGGCCAGTCCCTCTTCGATCTGGAGGAGCGTGTCCGGCGCCTCTCCATCCAGCGCCGGCGCGGGCCGAAAACCGAGCGCCGTGCCGCCGCCACGCAACTGGCCGAGCTTTTTCGGGAGATGCCTCTGGGGCAGGCGGAGCCCGTGCTGCGCGCCTTCTCCACGTACTTCCGCCTCGTCAACCTCGCCGAGCAGAACCACCGCATCCGCCGCACCCGCGAGGTGGCCATTCATGGTCAGCAGGGCCCCCAGCGGGGCTCGCTCGAGGCGGTGATGCAGACGCTGAAGCAGGCCGGCATTCCCGCCTCGCGGGTGCGGGAGCTGCTGCTGTCCATGCGGGTGACGCTCACCCTGACGGCGCACCCCACCCAGGCCTCGCGCCGCACGGTGCTGGAGAAGACCTACCGCCTGGCCCGGCTGCTCGAGGAGCGGGACCGCAGCCACCTCACCCCCCGCGAGAAGGCCGACCTCCACACGTCCATGCGCGAGGAGATCACCTCGCTCTGGCAGACGGATGAGCTGCGCCGCGAGCGGCCCACCGTGGGCGACGAGGTGAAGAACGTCCTCTGGTACGTGGAGGAGGTGCTCGGACAGCAGCTCGCGCTCATGCCGGAGTCGCTCGACTGGGCCTTCGAGCGTGCCTACGGCGAGCCGCTGGGAGTGCTCGCCACGCCCGTGCGCCTGCACTCGTGGGTGGGCGGCGACATGGATGGCAATCCGCTGGTGACGCCCGACGTGCTGGCGGACACGCTGCGCGCCCACCGCGCTCGCGGTATCCGGGCCTTGATGACCGCCGTGGCCCGGCTGGGCTGGGTGCTCACCCAGTCCGAGCGGCATGCCTTCGTCTCGAAGGAGCTGAGGGACTCGCTCGAGAAGGACGCCGCGGAGCTGCCGGAGGTGATGGCCCGCTACGGCTCGCGCACCACCGGCGAGCCCTGGCGCCGCAAGCTGCGCTTCATCGAGGGCCGCCTCCAGGCCGCGCTGGCCTACGTCGAGGGACGCCGCGCCGGCCGCACCGAGCCCCTTCCTCCCGTCGCCTACCGCTCGCCCACGGAGTTCCTGAGCGACCTGGAGCTCATCGAGCGCTCGCTCATCGAGGCCAAGGCGCGTCAGGCCGGACTGAGGAAGGTCCGCCGCCTCGTCGCGCTGGTGCGAGCCATGGGTTTCCACCTGGCCGAGCTGGAGGTGCGCGCGCCCGCCGATGATGCGCGCAGCGCCGCCGCCTCCCTGGCGGGTGGCCCCGCGCCGACCGAGGGTGGGGCGCGGCTGTTGGCCGTGTTGCAGCGGATGCGCGAGGCCCAGGCCGAGTCGGGTGAGGGGTGTTGCCGGACGCTCATCCTCTCGATGGCCTCGAGCGCGGAGGACGTGCTGGCGGCCTTCACCTGCGCGAAGAAGGCCGGCCTGTGGGACGATGCTCGCGGGTGCGCCACCGTGGACGTGGTACCGCTCTTCGAGCAGCTCGGGGCGCTCGACGATGGTCCCCGCGTCCTGCGCGAGCTGTTCGCCCATCCCGAGTACCGCCAGCACCTGCAAGCCCGGGGCGTGCAGGAGGTGATGGTGGGGTACAGCGACTCGGGCAAGGAGGTGGGGCTGCTGGCCGCCAGTGCGGCGCTCTACCGGGCGCAGACCGCGCTCACCCAGGTGGCTCATGAAGCGGGCGTGCGCCTGCGCCTGTTCCACGGCCGCGGCGAGACGGTGGCCCGGGGCGGTGGTCCCGCCCAGGAGGCCATCCTCGCGCTCCCTCCCGGCAGCGTGGATGGCACGTACAAGGCCACCGAGCAGGGTGAGGCCCTGGACCACAAGTACGCCCGGCCCGAACTGGCCCGGCGCACCCTGGAGTTGGTGCTCGGCGGGGTGCTGTTGCACTCGCTGGATGCGCAGCCGCGCGTGGCGTTCGAGGAGGAGGGCACGTTCCGGTCGACCTTCGACGAACTGGCGGAGATTGGCCGCCGCGCCTACCGCTCGCTGGTCTGGGAGGATCCGAGCTTCGTTCCGTTCTTCCAGTCCGCCACGCCCATCGAGGAGATCGCCGCGTTGCCCATCGGCTCGAGGCCGAGCAAGCGCGCCGCCGGAGGCCTGGAGTCGCTGCGCGCCATTCCCTGGGTGTTCGCGTGGACGCAGAACCGAGCCATCCTGCCGGGTTGGTACGGCGTGGGCTCGGCGCTGGAGGAGATCGGCTCGAGGCCCGAGGGGCTCACGCTGCTCAAGCGCATGTACAAGCAGTGGCCCTTCTTCCACACCGTCATCGACAACGTGGCGATGGTGCTGGCGAAGTCGGACATGGCGATCGCATCCCGCTACGCGGCGCTGGCGCCCGAGTCCACGCGTCCGTTGTGGGAGCGCATCCGCGCCGAGTTCTCGCGCACCCGCCGCTGGGTGAAGCGTGTGACGGGCGAGGCGCGCCTGCTGGAGAACAACGCGCAACTGCGGCAGAGCATCGCGCTGCGCAACCCCTACGTGGACCCCATGTCCTTCCTCCAGGTGGAGCTGCTGCGGCGCAAGCGGTCGGGGTGCGCCAACTGCGACCGCTCGCTGTTGCTCACGCTGGCCGGCATCGCCGCGGGCATGCGCAACACGGGGTGATTCCGCGGGTCGGCCAGGGGCGAGCCGCACTCGCTCGCCCCCGTGCCGCTGTATCTTCGGCGCTCGGCCCGTCGTTGATGAGAGGGTTCACTCCGGGTATGAGGTTTTTCCACCATGACACCTCTCCTCCGTTTCCTCTCCCGAAGTGTGCTGTTCATCGCCGCCGTCGCGCTCTCCGCCTGTCAGGGCGCCGAGACCGAGGAGGCCCTCTCGGATACCGGCACGGTCTCCCAGGCGCTGTGTACCGCGACCCAGAACTGCCCGAGCGGAGCCCAGATCTCCTGCAATGGGACGGGCACCGTGTGCATCGCGGACCAGGACGGCAGCGGCCTCTATGTGCAGTGTGATGGAGGCGCGCGCATCTACTGCCCGCCGGCATGCACCTGCAGCCCCACCGTGAAGACCGAATCCGGGTCCGCCTGGGGGGCCACGTGCGGCGAGGCCTATACCAACGCGCGCGCCAACGCGGAGCAGTACTCCGACTGCCCCGGTCGCACCTGCTCCAAGTCCTTCACGCTGCAGGGGTGCACGCCCGTTTCCAGCAGGAAGACCGACGGCTTCAATGCCGATGTCCTGCTCACCTACCAGTGCAAGGAGCCGGTGGGTTGCTACCCGTGAGCTGAGCTGACTCCAGGACCGCTCCCCATGATCGGGGAGCGGCCGGGGCCTCGAGAGGGGAGGGCGTCACTGCACGCAGGCCCCCACTCCCGCGGAGCCCTGCAGCGGCTGGCAGTGCCCGCTCGCGCAACCGGGCTCTCTCGATGGGGCGCGGCACAACCGGCGGCACGTCAGGGCCGCTCCGTCCTTCACGCACGCGCTCCCCGGCCGGCAGTCGTTCGAGTACGTACACGGTGCGCAGTCCTCCACCGTCCCCGCCGTCGCGCACACGGGTTCGCTTCCCGCATGGCGATCGCATCCCGCTACGCGGCGCTGGCACCCGAGTCCACGCGTCCCTTGAGGGAGCGCATCCGGGCCTCTTCATGATTCTTCCTCGGCGCGTGAGTCGCGACGGGCTTCTTGAATGGACTTCTCCCCACCTCCAGCTCCAAAAGGGCAGGAGGTGGGGAGTCTGCTTCTCGGGAATCCTACTGACCGGCATCCTGCCTGGTGCCCGTCGGCGGCTTACAGATGCAGACGGGCCTTGGGCAATGCGGGGGGAGCTGCGGCCCTGGACGTCCCGCGCAGATTTCCTGGCAGATATCGACCTCGGGGCAGTCCTCTTTGCATCCAGCGAGACTGCCCGCGACCATGCTCCAGATGAGCCATGAGCGCGCGAGGGCTGGGGGGGTCAGTTCTAAAGCGAGCCGCATTCGAGCGCTCCACTGTCCCCGGGGACGCCCTTGCCCTGGCCGTGATCCCAACCACAGGAGTGGGCGAACTCATGCATCAACGCCAGGATCTGGCACTCGCTGTCGATGTCCCTCGAGCACCAGGTGATGTCCTCCTCGGGCTCCTTGTAGCTGCCCAGCGGGCTGGAGCCGCCCACATTGGGCTTCCTGCGGCAATACTCCCTCCTGCGCCAGTCATCGCATTTCAGGCGGGCGTTCACGACCTGACCGATGATGCACTCCCTCAAGCAGCGATCTTCGATCATGGATGTTTTGTTGAGGATGTCAGCCGCCGTAGGGTAGTTCTTGCAACCATCATCCGTCGAGAAGAGACCGGTCGGATCGGTGTACGCCTGGGGGTTGTTGTTCGCGTACGCGTACAGCGGCGTCACCATGCCTCGGGTCGCCTCGGTCTTCACCAGGCCCGGCCGCGTGGCAATCACTGGCTCGGGCTGGAGGTAACGGCCGGTGGAGGAGTCGTAGTAGCGGTTCCAGTTCTCGAAGAGGTCGGTCTCCGGGTCATGGTACTGGCCGGGGAAGCGCAGGGGCGTCCACATGGGAGCGGCGCCCAGGGCCCCGTCGTAGCGGCGGTACTCGTAGGCGCGGAGGGCCACGCCGGAGTAGGGGAAGTTGACGCCGGTGTTGACGCAGCCAGGTGCATCGGGAGCCCGGTTGCCGGAGTCGGACTGGAACTTCACCAGGAGAGAGCTGGAGGCGGGATAGTTGAGCCAGGAGCTGACGTAGGGGCCGAGGTGGTGGCCACCGAAGGGGCCGGCGAGCTGGGTGTTGGTGTTGGCGTCCACGACGTAGGTGGGGTCGTAGTAGTTACCGCCGCAGGCCTCGGTATCGAGCGAGTCGAAGCGCAGTCGCACGTCCATGGACAGGCTCAGGGTGGGCTGGGAGACGCGACCGATTTCGGTGGAGGGGGTGTTGTTGGCGTAGGGGTGCTGGGTTTCGCCCCAGTAATCCACGCGGTTGAGCTCGCCGAAGGGAGAGTACTCACCGGTGCCGGTGATGCGGCCGGAGCCGTCGAGCATGAGGACGGGCTTGCCGAGGTGGTCGGAGACGATGAAGTAGACACCGCAGCGCTCGTTGCCACCGAGACGCTGGCAGCTACCCTCGGAATCGGGCTGGCGGTTCCAGGAGGCATCGAAGCTGGAGCGGAGCATGGCAATGGGGCGCTCGCCCAGCCAGATGTACTCGTCGAGAGGGTAGGGAGCGTTCTGGGAGGGGGAGGCGAAGCCGCGGTCCTCGATCAGGTGGCGATCCTGGTCGTAGAAGTATTCCTCGGTCTGGTCGGTGGGGTGGACCTTGAGACGGCGGCGGCCCTGGGCGTCGTACCAGTAGTTGTAGAAGGCGCCACCCACCACCTCGACAGCGCGGAAGACGGTCATGTTGCCGGCGTTCTGGGGAGCCGTGTTGTAGTTGAAGCGCAACGAGCGGCTGGGAAGGCCACTGGAGTCATTGGGCCACTGAATCTGCTCGATACGGCCGTCGCGGTCGTAGGAGTAGCTGCGGGCGAGCATGGTGCCGGCTCGGCTGGCGACGTAGGACTGCAACCGGTCACCGGAGTAGGCATAGGTGAAGCCGTTGCCGAACTCATCCACCGAGAGGCGGGTGCGGTTGCCGCGAGAGTCATAGGCGGGACTCTTGATGCGGTAGGAGCCACCGGTGCTGGTGAAGGAGGGCATGGTGGCGCTCGTCAGACGCAACAGTCTGTCGTAGCCGAATTGCTCCACCTGGCTGGATGCGTTGCGGACACAGGTATTGATTTGGGAAACCTGATCCGCCTGCCAGGTGTAGGTGCGCTTGAAGAGGTCGCCGGTGCCGGAGCCGAGAGGCTGAGCGCCGGAGGAGAGCCAGAGGGCGCGCAGGCGGCCCGTCCAGTCGGAGGATGCCTGTGAAGGCATGGTGGAGGGGCAGCTGGAAGACGGTGCAGTGCCCGCGTTGTCACCCAGGAGGTACTCGAGAGAGGCGGTGGTACCGGAAGTGGGAAAGCGCAGGTGGTAGCCGCGAATGCCGCCAAAGGGCTCCCAGGAGATGTTGGAGACGAGCGTCTTCTGGATCCAGGAGGCGGGAGAGCCGGTGTAGAGGGCGACGGAGATGGAGTCGACGCGGTCCACCCGCTTGAGGTCGCTGGAGTAGACGTACTCCACGCGGCGACCGTGGGGGTAGGTGATGGAGGCGAGGTTGCCGTTGTCGGTGTAGGTGTAGCGCAGGTGCGGGTTGGCGTCAGAATGGGTTTCGGAGCAAGTGGTGGCACCCGGGCGGACCCTCAGCTCGCTGACGATGTGGCCCTGGTTGTCATAGGAGTACCAGGTGTCACCACCGCTATCCCTGGCCATCCGCAGACGGCCCTGGGTGAAGGTGGGCGCGGAGCAGCCCGAGGGGGGAGCACCGCCGTCACCGTCGTAGAAGAACTGGTACAAAGTCTTCCAGGAGGAACCGTCCCAGTAGGAGGCACTCGTCCTGCGGCGGAGCTGGTCGCTGGAGTACTCCAGGCGAGCGGAGGCCAGGCGCATGGCCTCGGTCTGCTGGGCGGTCTGGTGGCCAGCGCCGTCGTAGGTGTAGCGGGTGATGCCTCGGCCGTTGGTGGCACTGCCCGTCGCAGCCGGAGAGGTGTACTCGACGAGGTTGCCGAAGTCATCGTACTGGTAGTCGATGGCCTGGCTGAGGCAAGCGGCGGGCAGGGAGGGGTTGAGGGAGCCGTCCGAGAGGGTGCAGGCGAGGGTTGTCTGGCATTGCGGGACGACGGTCTTGAGGTTGCCCTGCTTGTCATGGGCGAAGCATGTCTTGATGCCAGCCACGGAGGAGTCGTCGGAGGTGTACTCGATGAGGGACTCGAGGCGGTTGGCGCGGTCGTACTGGAGGGCGTCGCAGCGGCGGGAGAGGGGCAGGCCCGTCTTGGAGTCGGTGGCACCGCCGCACCAGGCGGGAGCGTCGTTGGCGGGGTGGCCTACGCCGGTGAGGTTGTCGGCGCCGTCATGGGTGAGCGGGCTGGTGTAGTAGGACTGGTAGGTGGCGGTGATGTCGCCCCAGCCGGCGCGAGAGGGGCGCTCCTGGCCATCGACAGCGTATTTCTTGATGCGGCGCACCTGGCCCGTGGCGCTGAGGTAGGTCTCCGACATGAGAGGGCCCACCTCGTTCGGGTAGGCGCTTCCACCCCAGTACTTGTAGACAACCTTCTCGGACCAGGTGGCGCCGTCCGCCGTGTCGGACCTGGCTTCCCATTGCACCCGGGGGTGCCACTGGCCGCCAGTGCAGGCGGAGGTGGGGGTATTTCTGCGGTGGCAGTAGACGTCGTAGTTGCCCTGGGGGCGGCGAATCCAGGCCAGGGCGCCATTGTCGTAGCCGTAGGTGGTGGGGGGAGCGCCGCCCACGGACTTACTCACCATGCCATTGACACCGTAGACGTACTCGGTGGCCACACCGTCCGGGCCCACGATGCGGGTGGCGTTACCGGAGGCGTCGTACTTGTCGTAATAGGTTTCCAGAGGGGTGCTGGAGCAGCCGTTGGGATGGCGCACCTCCTTCTTGAGATTGGTGTTGCGGTTGAAGTCGGTCTCACCCTGCCAGTAGGTGGAGAGGGTGACGGGGAAGCTGGTGCCGGAGCACTGCAGGGCATTCTCGTTGGCGACCTCGCAGGGGCCGGCGACAGTGACGGTGCGGCCCTTGGGGTCGGCCGTCCCATCCCCACAGGCCCAGGGCAGGCGGTACTCGCTGTAGAAGGTGGCGACGACGCGGGGGATGCGGTTGCCATTGAGGTCAACGGTCCAGCCGCGCTTGTAGGTGGCAAGCTTGAGGCCGCGGTTGTCGTACTTGTGGGTGACGACAGAGTCCGAGGCGTTGAGCACACTGGGGACGGACTCGGTGGCCGGACGCTGGTTGGCGTTGACGGGGTAGGAGTACGTCATGCGTTTGACTTCGAGGGCGTCGGTGCCAGCGAGCGAGGAAGCACCGCGGAGGATGGCGGTGCGCTCGACGAGCTCCTGGGGCTGGCCGGCGGGGGGCAGGGAGTTCTGGTAAACCTCCCAGAAGTCACGCTTGTTCTTGACGCCCTTCTCGGCGCGAAGGGTGGAGCCGGAGGGGCACTCCCACTCGTGGCGGACTTCGCCAGCGGAACAGGCATTGGCGATGTTGCAACTGTCGGTGCGCCGGTAGAGGTGGCCACCGGTGAAGCCGATGCCGTTGATGAGCTCGTACTTGTGCTGCATGTAGCCGACAGAGGTATTGCCGCCGCCGTCGAAAATCTCCTCGGAGACAGTGCGAACCTTGAGGTTACCGGGGGAGCAGCAGGTGGACTTGTCGTCACAGGCGCCGGTGGAGGTATCCCAGGAGACGCGAATCATGTCGCGGGAGGACATGGCGATGGTTTCACCGGAGCTGTCGGTGGAGTGGGAGAGGAGCCAGAAGCCATCGCGGTAGATGCCGAAGCCACCGTCGTAGACGTAGAGCTCGGAGCGGGAGTCATAGGGGGAGGACCAGGTGGCGGAGGAGATGCGGCCGGGGCGCTCGACGCCGCCGGAGTCCTGGACGTAGGCGTACTCCACCTGCCTGTTGGGGACGACGCTGCTGACGCTGCCGGAGGTAACCTTGGAGAGGACACACTCGGTGGAGGAGGTGCCGGAGCGAACCAGGGGTTTGTAGGAGAAGGAGAGAAGCTGGCCGTTCGATGTGAGGAGGGTGCTGAGGTAGGGGGCGTCGAAGGAGCCGGTGCATCCGGGGGGCCGGACGTAGGTGAGCTTCACCTCGGAGACACCGTTGGGGGAGATGATTTCGGTGAGGAAGTAGTGGGTGGAGCCGAAGGCGGCGTTGAAAAGGAGCTTGCGGCCGTCGAACTCGTAGAGGGTGAATCCCTCTGGAGTCCACTGGAGCCGGTCCTTGCGAGCGGAGTTACCGGAAGAGTTGGGGGCGTAGCACCAGAAGGAAGCGCAGGGGGTGTACGCCATGCGCTGGGCGTCGAGATTGCGAACCCACCAGGAGCCGGAGGAGGGCTTGAAGACGAAAGAGAAGAAGTTGTGATACCACTTGAGGGCGTTGACGTTGGTGGTGCTGGAGCCGAAGGGCTTGGGCAGGCCAACCATCTCGTCGGCATGATTGGAGGCATAGTCCTCGGAGTCATAGGCGCGTAGGAAGCCGAGGTCCGCGGAGATACCGGTGAGGGGAAGGTCCTCGGCGCGGTGGTAGGAACTGCCGTCGGCGAGGTTGACGGGGTCACCGACCATGATGTCGGAACACTTGCAGGACTTGTCCTTCTTGCAGTCCAGGGTGGTGCCGGTGTTGGGGCAGTAGGGGGCGGCGCTCATGCTCGCCGGGACGAATAGGGCGGCAAGCAGGAGCAGCGCGGTTGCTGTTGTGAACCGATTCATGGCTGGTTTTCCTGGGAGATGAAGGGGAAGAGGCGGGTGGCGGTATTTCCGTCGAAACGCCACACGGCGCCGTCATGCTGATAGAGGATTTCGTTCGTGCTCCGGCCGTACTGCGGCCGGGCGAGGGGGCCGGTGCGGTCGAACTGGTGGAGCTGCTTCACTTCGCCGGTACTCACGTCCACCTCCATGAGCGCAAGGGTGTCGCTCCGCATCTCGGCGTACACGCCGCGCTTGCTGTCCGGAGACAGCGAGAGTTGCTCCATGCGGAGCCCCGTGGTCCGGAGCGCGGTGACCTGACGGCTGCGCGTGTCGAGCACCTTGATGGAGCGTGTGAAATCACATGGGGTGTGCAGGAAGATGACCTTCCCAGATGTGGCGGGAGCGGGGGCGAAATGGCAGCCGGGTGCGTTCGTGAGCCGCTCGTAGTTGAGACCGTCGATCCGCACCCGGGTGAGCTGCGCGGTGGCCTTCGACGTGTGCTGTCCCGGCGGGCCATCCGACTCGGGGTGGTGGGCGAAGTAGACCCACTGTCCGTCCGGGCTAAGCGCCGGCTCGCCGTGACGTCCCTTGTCCATGCCGATGGAGCGAGGGGCGGTCTTGGACTTCCAGTCCCAGGCGAAGAGCGCGTCGAATAGGTGGTGGGCATCTCGCGAGGTGAAGACAATCGTTCGCCCGTCCCGCGTCACGGTAAGCGACGTCGGCTCAAAACCCACCGGGAAGACGACGCGCTCGGATTGGAGGCCGGGTACGTGGACCAGCATCCAGTCCCGCCCCTCGCCGAATGCCAGCACCCGCGATTCCCTCCAGGCGTCCCTGGCGGAGGCGGGGAGCGCGAGGAGCAGGAGCCACAGCGTGGTCATCCACCTCAGGGCATGGGACGGCCGCCCGTGAGGACGGGTTACATCTGCCATTGAATGTGTGGGCATCAGATCAACCAGAGGGCTCAGGGCGAGGGCTTGTCGCCGCGAGGGTTGCTGGGGAGTGACTCGGGAAGCTCAGCGGGGCGGGGGCGAGCGGTGCCCTTCCCGCGCTTGGACACAGCCGAGGGAGCCCAGTCAGAAGGAGGAGTGCAGACGCGCTCGGGGGCACCAGGGATGAGGGTGACGCACTCCCAGCGGTCAGGACAGTCAGATGAGTCGGAGCAGAAGTCAGAGCAGATGTAGCCCTCATGGGGGCTGGGACGGTGGTGGAGGCAGAGTCCCGTCTGGCATTCGGAGCGGCCGGCGCGCGTACAGTCCTCGCCGAGCAGTTTGTCGCGGGCAGAGGCCTGGAGGGGCTGACGCTCGGTGAGCACGTTGCCGGCTCTGTCGCTGGCCGAGTCGTTAGAGGTAGCGGGGCTGCACGCCGGTTCGATCAACAGCAAACACAGACAGGGCAGCAAGGTTCGTGATGCGCACACGATGGGGTTTCCTTTCAATGAGCACACACCAGCGCTAGAAAATCGCTGTGAGTGGATGTCTTTTTCATGGTCTGATAGCGCTTCTCAGTTGCGTTGAGCCCAACGCCCGCAATTCAGGAGCCGACCCATTGCGTCGTGTGGCGTGATTGCTTTCATGGCAACACGCTCGCGCAGGCAGGTTGAGTGGGCCGAGCGCGGCTCACATCCAGCTCGCACAGAGCCAATCAGATGGGCTCAACGCAACTGAGAAGCGCTATGACACCTGGACTCGAGGCTTCCGGAGGTGCCTCCGAAGACGCGTCCGGCGAAAGCATCGTGAATCACCGTGATTTTCTTTCCGAGCCCAGTCCGTTGCGAATGAAGAGGATCGCCTGGCGGGCAAGGGCCTGCCGGCGCTTGAGGTTCAGTCGCTTGCGCAGGGAGTCCGAGGCGAGGACCTCGTGGAGCTCGGCGCCGAGTTCCTGGAGGATCACATCCGTCAGGCCGGGGCCAATGACGGTGGCGACGAAGCGGGTGGCGATGTCGAGGTCCGGAGCTTCGAGGGCACCGTCTCGGGTGCCCTCCTCCAGAACGGCGCGGAGCTCCATGATGCCCGCCTCGCAGATGGTCTTGTAGAGACCGCGGACCTCCACCACTGCGGTCGGAGCGGCGGCCGCCGCGGAGAGCCGGGCGAGGCGAGGATGCTCGACGAGGAACGCCATGCCACGCTCGATGAACGTCTCGAGGCGAGCCCAGAAGTCGCCCTCCGGAGGGGCCGCGCCGATGAACTCGCGCTTGCGGCGCGGGGCTTCTTCGGTGAGGAGCCAGCGGTACAGATCGAGCTTGTCCTCGAAGTACTGGTAGAAGCTGCCTTTGGGGATGCTCGCGCGGCGCGCAATCTGCGAGAGCGAGGCCTCGGTGTAGCTCAGGTCGGAGAACTCGACGATGGCCTCGTTCACGAGACGGTCTCTGCGCTCATCTGTGAGTCGGAAGAAGGTGCTCGTAGGCATGCGACCGACCAGTCATATGACTGACCGGTCGCATTGGCAAGGAGAATTTCCGGGCCGTGGGTCTGCACTTCCGAGGCGACCGCGCTTCGCCATCTCTTCCATCAGCTTCCTCACCTGGGCATCCGAGAGGGTAGGGGTCACTGCACGCAGGCCCCCACTCCCGCGGAGCCCTGCAGCGGCTGGCAGTGCCCGCTCGCGCAACCGGGCTCTCCCGATGGGGCGCGGCACAACCGGCGGCACGTCAGGGCCGCTCCGTCCTTCACGCACGCGCTCCCCGGCCGGCAGTCGTTCGAGTACGTACACGGTGCGCCGTCCTCCACCGTCCCCGCCGTCGCGCACACGGGTTCGCTTCCCGCATGGCGATCGCATCCCGCTACGCGGCGCTGGCGCCCGAGTCCACGCGTCCGTTGTGGGAGCGCATCCGCGCCGAGTTCTCGCGCACCCGTCGCTGGGTGAAACGTGTGACGGGCGAGGCGCGCCTGCTGGAGAACAACGCGCAACTGCGGCAGAGCATCGCGCTGCGCAACCCCTACGTGGACCCCATGTCCTTCCTCCAGGTGGAGCTGCTGCGGCGCAAGAGGTCGGGGTGCGCCAACTGCGATCGATCGCTGTTGCTCACGCTGGCCGGCATCGCCGCGGGCATGCGCAACACGGGGTGAGCCGCCGGTAGGGGAGGAACGGGGTGCGAACCCCGCTCCTCCCACCCTCACTTCTCACTTCCTCGTCTACTCGCCGAAGATCGGGCAGTTTTCGAGACCATTGCCCTCATGCCCCGGCACGCCTTCGTTGAAGGCCGGGTCTCCGCCATCATCGTCGTGCCGCATTCCGCAGGAGTGCGCCATTTCATGCACGAGGCCTTCGATGGTGCACCTGTCCTCATTGCGCAGGAGGTTCTTCTTGCACCACACCACCTCGGTTCCAGGGTGCATGCGGCCGTTGGCCTTCACCTCACACCGCAACAGTTCTCTCAGCATCTGGGGCGCGGCGCCGAGGACGCCTTTCTTCTTGCACTGCTTTCCGTCCTCTTCGTTCGGGTTGCAGATCACCTTGATGCTGTCGCACTGGTTGATGACGCAGTTCCTCAAGCATTCGTTCGTGATCTTCTTTGCCTGCTCCTTGCACTCCGCGCCCCCCTTCAGCTTCTCGGTCAACTCGTCGCACTTGCCGTCCGTGGAGAAGAGCCCCGAGCTGTCCGTTTCATTGATGGGATTGGCCTGCGCGTAGGTGTAGGTCGCCGGTACCGAGCCCGACAGGGCGTCGGACTTGAGCGTGTACGCTTGCTGGATGAGCGGTTCCGGCTGGAGGTAGCGGCCGGTGGTCGGGTCGTAATAGCGGTTCCAGTTCTCGAAGAGGTCGGTCTCCGGGTCGTGGTACTGGCCGGGGAAGCGCAGGGGTGTCCACATGGGGGCGGCGCCCTGGGCCCCGTCGTAACGGCGGTACTCATAGGCGCGGAGGGACACGCCGGAGTAGGGGAAGTTGACGCCGGTGTCCTCGATGCAGCCAAAGGAGTTGGGAGCCTGGTTGGTGGAGTCGGACTGGAACTTCACGGCGAGGGAGCTGGAGGAGGGGTAGTTGAGCCAGGAGCTGACGTAGGGGCCGAGGTGGTGGCCACCGAAGGGGCCGGCGACCTGGGCGTTGGTGGAGGCATCCACGACATAGGTGGGGTCGTAGTAGTAGCCGCCACAGGCCTCGGTATCCATCAGGTCGAAACGAAGGCGGACGTCCATGGACAGTCCCAGGGTGGGCTGCGAGACGCTACCGACTTGCGTGACGGGGAGGTTGTTGGCGTAGGGGTGCTGGGTTTCGCCCCAGTACTCCGCGCGGTTGAGCTCGCCGAAGGGAGAGTACTCACCGGTGCCGGTGATGCGGCCGGAGCCGTCGAGCATGAGGACGGGCTTGCCGAGGTGGTCGGAGACGATGAAGTAGACACCGCAGCGCTCGTTGCCACCGAGACGCTGGCAGCTACCCTCGGAATCGGGCTGGCGGTTCCAGGAGGCGTCGAAGCTGGAGCGCAGCATGAGGAGGGGACGGTTGTCCAACCACACGTACTCGTCGAGAGGGTAGGGAGCGTTCTGGGAGAGGGAGGCGAAGCCGCGGTCCTCGAGCAGGTGGCGCTCCTGGTCGTAGAAGTACTCCTCGGTCTGATCGGTGGGATGGACCTTGAGACGGCGCCGGCCCTGGGCGTCGTACCAGTAATTGAAGTATGCGCCGGGTGCCACCTGGACGGTGCGGAACACGTTGAGATTGCCCGCGCTCCGCTCATTCATGTCATAGGCGAAGTCCAACGTGCGGGCGGGCTGGCCACTGGAGTCGTTGGGCCAGAGGATGTGGTCGACGCGACCGTCGCGGTTGTAGGAGTAGCTGCGCTTGAGCAACGTGCCTGGACTGCTGGCCGCGTAGGACAGAAGCCTGTCGCCGGAGTAGGCGTAGGTGATGCCATTGCCGAACTCGTCGACCGAGGTGTAGGTGCGGTTGCCGCGAGCGTCGTACGAGGGGCTCTTCACCCGGTAGGAACCACCGGTGGTGGTGAACGAGGGCATGCTGGCGCTCGTCAGACGCTGCAGTCTGTCATAGCCGAATTGCTCCACCTGACTGGAGGCGTTGCGGACGCAGGTGTTGATCTGGGAGACCTGATTGGCCTGCCACGTATAGGTGCGCTTGAAGATGTCTCCGGTACCGGACCCGAGTGGCTGGGCGCCGGAGGAGAGCCAGAAGGCACGGAGGCGACCCGTCCAGTCGGAAGAGGACTGGGAGGGCATGGTGGCGGGGCATCCGGAGGTGGGGGCGACGCCGGCGTTGTCACCCAGGAAGTACTCCAGCGAGGCCGTCGTGCCAGACGTGGGGAACTCGAGGTGGTAGCCACGCAGCCCGCCATAGGGCTCCCAGGAGATGTTGGAGACGAGCATCCTGGAAGTCCACGCCGCCGGAGTGCCGGTGTACATGGAGACGGAGATGGAGTCGATGCGGTCCACGCGCTCGAGGCTCGTGGAATAGACGTACTCCACGCGGCGACCGTGGGGGTATGTGATGGAGGCGAGGTTGCCGTTGTCCGTATAGGTGTAGCGGATGTGGGGATTGGCTTCCGAGTGCGTCTCACTGCAGGTGGTGGCACCCGGGCGCACGCGCAGCTCACTCATCAGACGGCCCTGGTTGTCATAGGAGTACCAGGTGTCACCACCGCTGTCCCTGGCCATACGCAGACGGCCCTGGGTGAAGGTGGGAGCGGAACAGCCCGAGGGGGGAGCACCACCATCGGCGTCATAGAAGA
>NZ_PZOX01000031.1 GCF_003044305.1 Vitiosangium sp. GDMCC 1.1324
TATTACCAGGCTCTTCCCAACATGCCCGAAACCCGGTTGCGCCCTCTCATTGAACGCTTCGCCCAACTCGTCTACGAGCAGCTCGTTTTCCGTGAAGCCTTTGGCCTTTTATGAGGGGATGCCTCAGAACCCGGCCACCTCGCTTTGAAACACTGACTCCAGCCGGCCGAACATGCCCTCTATGCTCCAGCGGCGTCGGTAAAGTCTGGCCACGTCCTGCGCCGCCATGCGCTCCACCGGAACATTCGTCAACAGGCGGATGATTGTTTCTCCGTCCTCGGTGGGCTCATCCAAATGCAACTCCACGCGCCGCAGTGCCAACTGTCGCCCTGTCTCCTCCTCAATCCGGACATCTTGCTGGAAGACGAAGCCCGTCTCCACTCGCCCCACCTCCCGCGGGGGCCCCAACACTGTCGGATTGGGCGAGACTCCATGCTCACGGATGATGAAGGCTGCCTGCTTGTCATGCAAGGCAAAGAGGATGCCCGTGGTGGAGAAATTCCTGTCAGCCAACCACAGCTCTCCCTTACGCACCTGCTCAAGCACGGGCCCCATCAGGGCGCGCTCCTGTGCGTGAGCATCCTCGGCGGGCACCATATCCAGCACCAGGTCCAATTCCGGCGCATACACCACCAGCGACTGCCCAGGCAGGGCCGCACCACGGAAGCCTCGCAACGGCTTCAGTCGCTTTTCACTCGCCGCCAGGTGGTTGCCATCCAGCACTCGCATCCGATAGCCCGCGGCCCACGGTGTCTGCTGCGCCTTCATGAACTGGACCACCGGCGTCAGTTTCTCGGCTCCCCCGCGCACCAGCGCGCGTACAATCTCCGGCTCGGTGTGATTGACCTTGTCGTACAGGGCCGTGAGCGACACCCCCAGCTCAGAGCTCGCCTGGGCCGCCGCATGCAGCGACGGCCTGAGTCCCAGGGCCACCAACGCCATGAGGTCCACCACAGTGGAGAAGAACAACTCGCGCGTGTACTGCTTGTCGCGATGCAGCTCGAACAGCTCGTCCAGCCACTCACGGCTCAGTGCCTGCTGCATCAGCAGGCGCGCCATGACCGTCAACGGGCTTTTCTTCGTGAAACGCTCGAATACAGCTTCTAGGGCCATGGTCCTTCCCTCCGGAGTAGTCCCTGAAAGATGACCTCGGCGGTAGCCCGGTGCTGCTCCCTCGCTTTCCCGCCTGCTCCCTCGCTAGCTTTCCTTGCCGGGTAGCATCACCCGCTCGACCTTGAAAGTGGTGCCCATGAGAACCCGTCACGACGAGATATTCCATGCCCTGCATGCGGAAGGTTTGCTGATGCTGTCCAACTGCTGGGATGCGGGGAGCGCCCGCATTGCCGAAGCGGCTGGTAGCAAGGCGCTTGCCACGAGCAGCGCCGCCGTGGCGTGGTCGCATGGCTTTGCGGACGGCAGCCGGCTACCGACCGACTTGCTGCTGGCGACCGTGAAGGGCATCAAGCGCGTGAGCGAACTGCCCCTGAGTGTCGATATCGAGGACGGCTATGCGTCGGACCCGGAACGCGTTGCCGCGCTGGTGACGGAGCTGGTGCAGGCGGGCGTGGTCGGCATCAACATCGAAGACGGCGCCGAAGCGCCTGAGCTGCTGTGCCGGAAGATCGCTGCCGCGCGCCGGGCCGCAGCGGCTGCTGGGGTGAACCTGTACATCAACGCCCGCACCGATGTTTATCTGCGCTCGCTGGTCGATGCCGGTGCACGGGTGGTGGAAACGCTGCGTCGCGCCCAGCTCTACAAGGAAGCTGGCGCGAGCGGCCTGTTCGTGCCGGGTGTGCGCGAGGAAGCCGACATGTCCGCCATTGCCGCCGGCTGCACGCTGCCGTTGAACGTGCTGGTACGGC
Source organism: Vitiosangium sp. GDMCC 1.1324 (assembly GCF_003044305.1). Taxonomy (GTDB): domain Bacteria; phylum Myxococcota; class Myxococcia; order Myxococcales; family Myxococcaceae; genus Archangium. The sequence continues at coordinate 1,863 of NZ_PZOX01000031.1, forward strand.
CGGGCTTCCCATCGCCAGAACGGCTCGCGCAACTGGGCGTACGGCGCCTCAGTGCGGGATCCGATATCTCGGAGACGATGTTCAGCTTTGTCTCGAACTCCATGCGGCACTTCCTGCAAAGTGGCGAAATCCTCGCGCCACCGGCGCCGACGCTGAACTATCCCAGCCTGAATGCGCTGATGTCGCGCTCAGTGTGACGCGCCCGCGAACACCTCGGACGTGACCTGATGGATGCCCAGGGCGCGCGCGTAGCCGTCGGGAGCGGCGGAGCCCGTGGTCGTCGCGGTACCCCGGGTGAGTGCCCCACAGCCTGGGGCGCGGAGCTCCACCGTCCCCTTCTTGATGCGGCCCGAGGGGCAGGACCACTCGATGGTGGCCGTGTACCACGTGGTGGAGTCACAGCCGAGCGGCGTCTCCTGACGGGTCGCCGCCGCCACCAGCTCACGGACGATGCGCTCCCCTTCACCGCGGGAGATCGTCCTCCGCTCGAGCTCGAAAGGTTTTTCCACGGTCCGCTCTCCCGAGAGCTCGGCTCTGTCCGGAGACAGCTTCACGGAGATCACGCCCGTGTAGGAATCGAAGCAGCCTTGGATGTCGAAGCGGACCTTCATCGATGCGGGCGAGGTGGTGAGCACGCAATCGAAGGGAGACTCGGCGGACGCGGTACGGCCCGAGGCGAGCGCGAAGTCGTAGGCATCCAGAGGACTCGTGCTCGGTGCCCAGGTGCGCCCGAAGTCGTCCGAGCGCAGCAGCGTTCCCGCGCCGCTCTCGGCCAGGACCGTGTCCTCTTTCAGGAAGGCGAGTGCCCGGAGGGGTGATTGGGGAACGCGGCCCACCCGGAACCAGGTCCGGCCCTCATCGTGAGAGGCGACAATCTGCTCGCCGACCCATCCCAGCCATGCATCGGGAGCCTTCCGGGCGATGCCTTCGAGTGGGGTGAGGACGTCTGAACCCTTGCCGACGGGGGGACCCGCGCGCAGCAATTGGCCCGAGACAAAGGTGGACAGTCCCCTCTGGCCCAGGGCCACGACGGTGTTCTCACCCAGCGGGGCCACACCTTCACTCTCACCGAGAAAGGGAACCCATTGCTCCACCGGAACGCCATCGCCGGCGGGCCCGACGGTGACGACCTGCTGGCCACCGGGAGTACGCGAAACCGCCAGGACAGCGTCCTTCTCGCTCTGGGCCGTGGGCTTGGAGTGCCAGGTCTTCCCACCGTCGGTCGTGAGGAACCGCCCGCCCGAGCCCTGGACCCAGGCGACCAGGGCCGTGAGGCGCACCACGTGGCGTAATTCTGGCGGGAGCGAGGAGGGGTCATCCCGGAGCGGTGCCTGCTCGGGAGCAGACAGGCGCTGCCAGCTCGTTCCGCCGTCCTCCGTGGCCCAGAGGGACCCATGCATTCCCACGGCCCATCCGCTCTCCGGGGAGAGAAAGGACATCTCCATGCAGCGGTCATCGCTATTGAATGGCGAGCCCTTCAGCTCCTGCCAGCTCGCCCCGGCGTCGTCACTGCGGAGGATGTGCCCGGACGAGCCACAGAGCCAGACCCGTTTGCCCGCGCGCTCCACTTCGTACACCCAGGGGTTGTCCGTGAGTGGAATGGCCTGCCAGGAGAGCCCCGCATCTGTCGTTCGTAGAACCCGCGCACCGAGGTAACCGGCGGCAATGCCAATCTCGGGTGTAACCCAGACGAGGTGGTCGATGGTGACATGCGAACTGGCGATGAGGGCACGCTCCAGGGCTCTGCTCGCCTTCGTGTCCACCTGCCACGAACGGCCGGCGTCCGCACTCCGTAGCACCTGGGAGGAGGAGCCCCTGCCGCTTGCGATGAGCCACACGTCCTCGTCTGTCCGGCTGGAGACGAGTTGGGCACGCAAGCCGAGCTCCCGGACGCCCAGGTCCACCCAGGTCAGCGGCGGTGGAACCTGAGACGACGCGGGAAGTGCCAGCAGAAGCGCGGCGAGTACGACGGGCATCCACGACACATGTCGCATGGCGAGACCCTCCAGGCCCCAGGATAGCGCTACCCATGGAGAAGTCAGCCCTGGTCGTGCCGTTGACGCGTCACCGCCTCGCTTGACACGTCACTGACACGCCACACCCCTGGCCGCCGCTGTTTCGTCCGCGAGCCTTCGCTGGGACGACGGCTCGTTTCGGGCGGCATGCTGCCTGCATACGCATCCCCGGGCACTTCAGGTGAACACGAGGAAGGGAGAAACACCGCATGCGTTTCATGTTTGGAATGGTTGTCGCGATGGGTCTGCTGGGTTGCGGTGGGGCGGACACGGACGACGTCAGCGGGCTCGAGAGTGTTGGAAGCGTGGGTGAAGAAATCGTCGGTGGGTATACGTCCCCAGCAGGCGAGGCTCCCTATCAGGTTTCCCTGCGGACGACTTCTCACATGTGTGGAGGTGTGATCTATAATTCCAGAACGGTGATCACGGCTGCCCACTGCGTGAGCGGAAAGCAACCTTCGTCGCTCTCGGTCAGATATAGCAGTCTGCAGCATGGGTCCGGGGGAACGCTCGTTTCCGTCAGCTCGATCGTTGTGCATAATTCCTACAATTCATCAACCATCGACAACGACATCGCGGTGGTCAGACTCTCCGCTCCTATGACCTTGGGCTCAACCCAAGCAAAGGCCGTCAATCTGCCTACTCAAGGTTCGGATCCTGCGGTGGGCGTGCTCGCACTGGCCTCGGGTTGGGGAGTGACCTCGTCAGGCAGTTCGTCGATACCGGCCAATCTGATGAGTGTAAAGGTCCCCATCGTCGCGCGTGCGACCGCGAGGGCGTCTTACGGAGCTTCGGCCATCACGGACAACATGATCGCTGCGGGGCTGACGGAGGGAGGCAAGGACACTTGCCAGGGAGACAGTGGAGGCCCCCTGGTCATCAATGGCGTGCTCGTGGGGATCTCGAGCTGGGGCCGGGGTTGCGCGCTGCCGAATTATCCGGGCATCTACACCCGGGTCGGCAACTACGTCGACTGGATCAAGAACAACGCTGGGTAGGGAAGGGGAGACGGTTGCTCTCCCCAGAGCGCCGGGTCTCCCCCCTGCCGGCTCCTGGGCCGGGAGCCCTCCGTACTTTCTCCTGAGTTCTGGATATACTCCTCGATTTACCGTATAACCACGGATTCCACTTCCAGGAGGATGTATGCGAGTGCCAATCATTGGCGGGCTGATGTTGGTGGCTGGGCTGCTCTCTGTCGGGTGCGGAGGCACCGAGGCCGCGAGTGTGGAGGAGCAGTCCAGCTTCGACACCCGAGCGGACGCGCTCCCGCCGCCGTGCGACACGTCGTATGACCTTCGGTTCTACAGCGAGCCGGAGATGATCAACCAGGTCGGCAGGGACCTTTGTAACTGCGGCGCTCCCTTTGTTCATCAAGGCACGCGGACCGTCTATTCCAAGTACATCCGCCCCGAAACCGAGTGCTTCTGAGCGCGTAACGGCAGCGCGCGGCCTGCTTCGGGACCGGAGCAGGCCGCTGTAGATGTTGTCGCGAATCCTGAAGACTGTTCCAAGGTCGAGCCAGGCCGTATCGGCTCCCGCCTGCTTCGAGGCAAAGCGGTTTGCTTCGCGGGCATGAGGCCGGACTTCGAAGTGCCTCTCCCACCATCTCCGGCTCCGAACGCTTCGTGCCGCTTGACAGCGGGCTCCTATGAGCATAAAGCGTTTTGAAAATGATAATGGTTATCATTTTCATGTTCCGGCGCTGGGCCGGAGGCGCCCGTCACGGGGTTGGCGCCCGCTGGGCGGTAGCCGCGCTGGTGGGGGGTCTCCTGGCCAGCCCGGTGCTGGCGCAAGAGCCGTCCGAGCCCACCCTGGAGGGGGAAGAGGCCATCGAGATCACCGTCGAGGGCACCTCCGAGGGACAGCGCCGGCGCCAGTCGGCCGAGTCGGTCCAGGTGCTCGACACGGAGCATGTGCGGCGCGAGGCGGCAGATCTGGGCGAGACCCTGGCGCGTACCGAGGGCGTAGGGGTGCGCCGCTCGGGAGGGCTCGGCAGCGCCACGCGCTTCTCGCTCGCCGGACTCACGGACGAGCAGATCCGCTTCTTCGTGGACGGCGTGCCGCTCGAGCTGGCCGGCTTCGGGCCCGAGCTCTCCAACGTGCCCGTGAACCTCGTGCAGGGGGTGGAGCTCTACCAGGGGGTGGTGCCCATCCGCTTCGGAACGGATGCCCTGGGCGGCGCGGTGCAACTGCTCACCGACTCACGGGTGCAGGGCACGGGCGCCGCCGTGTCCTACCAGTTGGGCTCCTTCGACACGCACCGCCTCACCGCGAGCGCGCGCCACCTGGATGAGCCGAGTGGACTGCTCCTGCGGGCCCAGGCCTTCCTCGACGACACCCGGAACGACTACCCCATCGACGTCGAGGTGGCCGACGAGTCTGGACGGCTCGTCCCGGCGCGCGTCCACCGCTTCCACGATGCCTACCGGGCGTGGGGTGGAGGCTTCGAGGCGGGCTTCCTGGACAAGCCCTGGGCACGGCGGCTGCTGCTGCGCGTCTTCGCGAACGCGTACGAGAAGGAGTTGCAGCACAACATCACCATGGATGTGCCCTATGGGGCCGTGACCACGGGGGCGCTCTCGGCTGGCGCCACGCTCCGCTATGGATTGCGCCTGTCCCGAGAGAGCTCGGCCGAGCTGCTGGCGGGCTACACCTTCCGGCACACGCGCTTCGACGACCTCGGCACGTGCGCCTACGACTGGTTTGGCCGCTGTGTCCGGCGGCGTCCCCAGCCCGGGGAGATCGAATCACGGGCGGTGGAGCGGCGGGTGGATCAGGGCACCGGCTTCGCCCGGCTCCATCTGGAGTGGGTGCCCTCGGATGCCCAGACACTGCGCGTCACGCTCGCGCCGACGTCCGTGACCCGCACGGGGGAGGATCTGCAGCTGCGCGCGCTGGGGCAGACGGATCCCCTCACTCCCGGGCGCGGGCTGTTCTCGCTCGTCACGGGCCTGGAGTACACGCTCGCCGCCCTCCAGGGTCGGCTGGAGAACGTCGTCTTCCTCAAGGACTACCTCCAGCTGGCGAGCGCTCGGAAGCTGCTCCCCGAGGGGATCTTCACGCCAGTCGACCGGGATCTGCATGGCGTGGGAGTAGGGGACGGGGTGCGCGTGCGGCTGGGGCACGAGCTGTACGCGAAGGCTTCCTATGAGCTCGCCACGCGCCTGCCCCGTCCGGACGAAATCTTCGGAGATGGGCTCCTCGTCAATGACAACCTCGACCTGAAGCCCGAGCACAGTCACAACCTCAATCTGGAGCTCGCCTTCGATGGCACGCCGGGCCGCGCGGGGACGATGAGCGCCAGCGTGGTGGGCTTCGGGCGGTTCGCCGACCAACTCATCGTCCTCATCGGCCGCGAGAACTTCTTCACCTACCAGAATGTCTTCATGGCCCGCTGTCTGGGCGTCGCGGGCATGGGGCGCTGGACATCTCCGGGGCAGTACCTTGCCCTGGAGGGCAACATCACCTGGCAGGACTTCCGCAACACCTCGAGCGAGGGGGCCTTCGGTTTCTTCGAGGGCCAGCGCATCCCCAACCGGCCCTACTTCCATGCCAATGGCTCCGCCCGGCTCCAGGCCAGCGGCCTGCTGAGCTCCCAGGACGAGCTGTCCCTGACCTGGCACGTGCGCTACGTGCATGCCTTCTTCCGCTCCTGGGAGGGCGTGGGCCAGAAGGACACCAAACAGGTGATTCCCTCCCAATTGCTGCACTCGCTGGCGCTCTCCTACGTCATCCGGGGAGCGGCCATGACCCTGGGCTGGACGGTCGACGTGGAGAACCTGACCGACGCGCCCGCGTACGACTTCTTCGGTGTGCAACGCCCCGGCCGGGGCGTCTTCGCCAAGCTCCTGTTGGAGCACTGACCCCGTTTCCCCCCCAGCAGAAAGGCAGTCCACATGAAGCGTCCTGTTTCGTTGCTTTCCTTCCAGCTCACCTCCGCGGCGCTCGCGCTCTCCCTGCTCGCCGGTTGCGGTGAGAAGGAAGACCCAATCAAGCAGTGCAACGCTGGCACCGGGCCGCTGTACGCCGTCACCACGCAGTTGCTCACCACGGACACGCCCCAGAGCTACGTCATCCTGACGGACAAGGCGGAGCAGGCGGGAACGCTCTCCCTGGACAACGCCACCGAGGTGCCCGGCCGCGCGCTCGGCGTGGGCATTCCCAAGTCCGGCTCCCTCTACGTGGTGAGCGACGAGAACGCGACGGTCACCCGCTACACCCTGACGAGTGGCGGATGCCTGGAGGAGTCCGGCACGGTGAGCTTCTCGGGCAAGGGCATCTCGTCGCTCGGCGAGTACCAGAACAACTTCCAGTTCGTCTCGGCGACCAAGGCGTACTACTTCGATGGGACCACGGCGCAGGTCGTCATCTGGAACCCCACCGAGATGAAGGTCACGGGCAGCATCGCTCTCGACGAGCTGACCATTCCGGGGACGACCATGGCCTTCTCGGGGGCGCCCCTGGTGCTCGATAACCAGATCATCATGCCCGTGGGTTGGCGTCCGACCTCGGGCGTGGGCATCACCAAGAAGGCGGCCGTCGTCACCATCGACACGCGGACCGATGAGGCCTTCATCACGACGGATAACCGGTGTGGCTACACGCACGATGCCGCCGTCGGTCCCGATGGGAAGGTCTACATCGCGACGGAGGTCTATGGCGCGGCGGTATACCGGGTGGCGGGCGGAGACACGCCGGTGCCGTGCCTGCTCAAGTTCGATCCCCAGTCGCACACCTTCGATGCCTCCTTCTACAAGGAGCTCAGTGCGCTGGTGGGCGGAGGCACCGCGGGCGCGCTGATTCCCGGCCCCCAGGGGACGGCGTATGTGCGCGTGCTCGACGAGTCCATCGCCCCAGTGTCCGAGGGCACCCATCCGCGCATCGTGGCGAGCGGGACCGGCTGGCAGTGGTGGCAATTGAAGCTCGACACCCTGGCCGCGACGCGGATGACCGACTTCCCGTCCACCACGGGCAGCGTCTTCCTCTATGAGTCGGAGAATCAGACGCTCTACACCGAGTTCGCCGCGGGCGCCGCGTCGACGACCCTGCACGTGCTGGGCGAGAGCGGCAAGGCCACCGTGTCCACGCAGGGCCTCTCCTTCTCCTTCCTCCAACTGCGCTAGCCAGAGCCAAGCTCCTGGAGGTCCCATGCGTTCTGATTTCCATCTCGCGGGGGTGGTCGCCCTCTCGTTGCTGGCGGCTCCGGCCTTCGCCACCAGCACGGGCATCACCGGTCAGTCCGGCAAGGACGGGCTGACGTGCAACACCTGTCATTCGGGGGGCGCGGCGCCCACGGTCGAGTTCTCCGGCCCCGCGACGCTCGCTCCGGGTGAGACGGGCCAGTACTCGTTCATCATCCGGGGGGGCGCCGCGAAGAAGGGCGGCGTGAACATCGCCGTGAGCCATGCGGCGGCGCTCCTCCAGGCCGGCGTGGGCACGAAGAAGCTGGGCGCCGAGCTCTCCCACTTCGAGCCCAGGGACTTCGTCGGCGACGAGCTGCGCTTCGACTTCTCCCTGGTCGCCCCCTCCACCGACGTCACCCTCACGCTCTTCGGCGCTGGCAACTCCACCAACGCGGACCTGGGCAGCAGTGGCGACAGGTCCTCGACCGCCCGGTGGAGCGTGGTCGTGGGCAACGGCTCGCCCGATGCGGGCACGGGCTCACCCGACGCGGGCACGGGCGGCGATCACGAGGAGGATGAGCCCGGTGGAGGCTGCTCCACCGCGGGGGGCGTGCCCGTGTGGCTCCTCGCGATGACCGGAGCCTTCCTGCCCTTGCTCCGCCGTCGTCAGGGCTGAGGCTCACGCCAGGAGCGCCGTCTCCTGTCCCGCCCATCAGGAGGAGGGCGGGACCCGGGGGGACGAGTGGACGTCAGTGCGAGGTGGCGTCCGTCTGGCCGGCCGCCTCGCGCACCGCCGTCGCCTGGATGTGACTCGGCTGCCAGGAGCAGCCGGGACAATCATTTCTTGTCACTCATGGCCATATCCTCTCAGAGCGCCGAGCAATCGAGCTTGATGGGCTGGCGGTTCAGGGCCTGACGGACGCCGCTGTAGACGACGCCATTCGACGCGAGCCCGACATGCTCGACGAGGTTGCCCGGGCAGTCCTCCTGCACGGTCACGTTGCACTTCAGGGTCTGGCCCTGCGCGTTCGTGCGGTCGCAGTTGTCCATGCGGCCGTTGGTGTAACCGTCCGTGAACACGTCGAGCGCCTTCACGCTGTTGATGTTGGTGTAGGCGATGTCATCGTCGGAGGCTCGCTTGTTGATCTCATCCAGGAAGGGGCCGGCGCGCAGCTGGGTGCAGATGGGCTTGTCCGTGGGCTGGCCCACGCACCCGACCAGCAGCGCGGCCAGCAGGGGGTCCGCGTGGGTGCCCTTGTGGGGCGTGCCCAGGCTGATGAGATTGTCGACCAGGCGCCAGCCGTAGTCGTGCACGTAGGTCCGGGCCGTGATGCCACCCTGGCTGTGGCCGATGAGGTTGACCTTCTCCGCGCCCGTCTTCAGCAGCACGTCCGCTATCCGGTACTTGAGCGCCTGCGCGCCCTCGCGGATGTCGATCAGCCCGCCTCCGGGCAGCTCGAAGAACTCGACGTAGTAGCCGTCCGCCCGGAGCCGTCCCTCGAGGACCCAGTAGATGATCTCGCTCGCCAGGGTGCCCCCGACGATGATGATCGGGTTCTTGCGCGTCGTCGGCACGGTCACTGGCGGTGGCAGGGTGCTGGTGGTGAGGTTGCAGCTCACCGCGCTGGCCTTCGCGGTGCCGGGGTTGGAGATGAGCGGGGGATCCGCGGCGAGACAGGCCCAGCTGCCGTCTGCCTGGGGCCCCTGCTGCACCATGAACTCCGCGTGGGCGGAGCCGTTGCCGGCGTAGGACAGCTCGCAGCCGCCGCCCAGCGCCTTGGACGCTCCCTTGGTGATGGACTTCGGATAGGCCCCCGTGCCCTGGGTGCCCTGCGTCACGGTGCACTGGAGGCTGGGCTTCGGGGTCACCGCGGTGGGGCCCACGCGGCAGGCGACGAGCGACGCCTCGACCGTGGCGTCCTGTCCGTTGTTCGGCGGATCCGCCGCCTGGCAGTACCAACCCTGGCCCCCAGGCGTGGGCCGGGAGATGACCACGTTCTCGGCATGCACGGAGCCGTTGCCGAAGTGCGAGGTGTCACAGCCTCCGGAGACCACGACGTAGCCGTCGGAGACGAGGGCCGGCGTGAGCGTCACCTCGACGGTGGGGTTGCGCAGGAGGCCCGTCTTCTTGGTGAGCGTCGTGCATTGCAACGGCAGCGTGGCGCCGCTCGCATCGGAGGCCCGGCAGTAGGTGACGGACGCACGCGCCCAGGCCGGATTGGAGACGAGCGCCGGATCCGCGCCCTTGCACCGCCAGCCGAAGTCCCCGTCCGGCGCGTTCTGGACCATCACCGCGGCGTGCACGGACTCGAAGCCGAAGCGGGACACCTCGCACCCGCCGCCCACCCGGACGTAGCCCGCCTTCTGCTTGTCGAGCGGCACCGTCGCCACTGACTTCGGATTGGGGGTCAGCCCCGAGGCGGGCATCCGCTCCTGGGTGGTCTGGCAGTCGAGCGTCTGTGCGGCGGCTGCCGTGCCCATCAACAGCAGCGCGGCGACCAGCCCGATGTATCTGTTCTGGAGGAAGGTCATGGAAGGTCTCCGTCCGCTCACTTCGCGATCTCGCGCAGCGTGATTTCGTAGACGACCGTCGCGTTCGGCGGGACCTTGCCGGGGATTCCTTGGGCGCCGTAGGCCAGCTGCGGCGGCACGGCGAAGCGGTACGTGCTGCCCACGGGCATGAGCTGGAAGGCCTCCGTCCATCCCTTGATGCCGTCGCTGACGCCCAGGGTGGCGGGCTTGCCACGGGAGATGGAGCTGTCGAACTCCGCGCCGCCGACCACCGAGGCCTTGTAGTCGAATACCACCCGGCTCGTGGGGCCGGGCTTCGCGCCTGTGGCGGGGGTCAGCACCAGGTACTGGAGACCGCTGGCGGTGGTGACCACGCCTTTCTCCGCCTTGTTCTTCGCGAGGAAGTCCTGGCCCGCCTTGCTGAACTTCGCCGAGTCCGCGTCGCGCTTCTTCTTGCGGTTCTGGAGCATCGAGTTCTGGACCCGGTCACGGGCCAGGGTGAGGTCCGCCGCGCTCACCTGCGGGGCCTTCCCTTCCAGGCTGTCGCGCAGGCCCTGGACCAGCGCGTTGACGTCCACGTCCACTTCGAGCTGCTTGACCGAGCTCGCGAGGTCCTGGCCGATGGAGTAGCTGTCCCGCTCCTTGTCGGTCGCGAACGGCGTTGCGGCATGCGCGGTCGCCGCGGTGAAAAGAAGGATGAACACGAAGTGTTTCATGGGGTCGGACTCCCTGGGGTGATGGAGGATGGAGGCAACAGCTCGCCCTGTGGCAGCGGCGAACCCATGCTCAATCAATCCCCGTGCCAGTGTCCGCGGTGGCCTCCGGGTGAGGTTCTCCCTCGGCGCCGCTCCGGGATCGGCGGCACGCGCGAGGCTCCTGACACGTCAGGGGTGGGCATGAACACGTCAGGGGTGGGAATGGACGTGTCAGGGGGGCCGGGAGGGCTCTGGCTTGCGGCCAATCGTTGGTGCTGAGAGGAGTTGGCGTGGTGTCTGTGATTGAGGCGAATGTTTTACCTCAAAGCGCTCACGGCAGGCTCACTCCTGAAACTGCTTGGGGCGCTGTCTCCGTTCCTCGAAGACGGCCATGATGAGAGCCATCTTGTCCAGGGTCACCTGCGCGGACTGCTGCCCTGTCGTCATCTTGCCCAGCTCGACTGTGAGCTCCGGGACGATGGAGGTCCAGGTCTCCATGTGCGGCTCCGAACCCATCCGATGGAGGATGGCGTCCAACGTGACGTCGAAGCACCGGGTGGAGCCGGGCATGACCTTCTTGCGCTCCAGGATGCGTGGGTCGCTGTAGTTGCTGCGGCGGATGGGGCTGCCGCCGCCGCCGAGAGTGGAGGCGCGGGTGGTGACATCCGCGCTGGTGGCCCATTGGAGGAAGACCCACGCTGCGTCGATGTTCTTGCTGTAGCGCGAGATGGCCAGACAGGAGCCACCCTGCCGGCTGCTTCCTGGCTTCTCGTCGAAGCTGCATTCCTCCTGGGGCCGGAGGGAAAACTCTCGAGGACAGGGCGCGGCCTCGACCAGGCCGACGACCTTGGAGTGGGCGGGGTCATCGAAGAGCGCAACCCACTCGCCGGCATGGATGAGCAGGGCGGACTGCCCCTGGGCGAAGCTCTGGACTTCGCCATACCAGTCCCAGGTGGTGACCTCCGGAGGCATGTAATGGCCGAGCTCGAGCATGTACTCCGCGGCGGCCAGCGCGTGCGCATCGTTCACCGCGGACTTGCCCTCGCGACCGTAGAAGGAGCCGCCATGAACCCAGAGGTAGGTGCTGAAGTCGATCAGGAGCGAATAGTGACCTGATTTCCACATTCCGGTGGTGCCATGCAGGCGCGGTGCGGACTTCGAGTCGATGATCTTCGCCACCTCCATGTACTCCGCCATGGTCCTGGGCAGCGGCAGCCTCATCTTCTCGAAGATGTCCCGCCGGTAGAGCATGATGTGAATGGGAATATCGAACGGGATGCCCATCAGCCATCCCTGGTAGGAGGCCGTGTACTTGACGAGCGGCTCCAGGATGTCCCCGAAGTCATAATCGGGATAGGCGAGGTCGGAGCGCTGCAGGAGCTCCTGGATGTTGGCCGTGTCCTTGACGAAGTGGCCGAGCCAGGAGCCGTCCAGGTAGTAGATGTCATAGGCTCCGCGCTGGAGCGCGGTGTCGGTGCTCACCATCGCGAGGACGCGGTCCAGGGGCTGCTGATCCCACTGCACCTCGATGCCCGTCAGGGGGACGAACTCCTGCTGGAGGAGCTGGAGGGTTGCCTGGGCGGGCGGAGTTGCCTCGCCAACAATGGACAGACGGGTGCCCTTGAAACGCTTGCCGGCCTCCTTGAGGAAGCGGTGCTGCTCGTTCCTCGGCTCCATGGCCGACAGCGGCCCCTCACCGCGCGCTGCAGGGCCGGTGGGGGCTGTCGGGGTCCTGTCACAACGACACGCGTTGAACGCAGTCAGGCCAAACCCCGTGGCCGCGGACAGCCGGAGGAAGTCTCGGCGGCGCATCCGCCCACCGCGGTACTCCTCGATGGCACGTGCCAGTGCAAGCCGTTGATTTCGCTCACCCTCGGTCATGAGAGCTCCCCTGCCACGCGACGAAGTCGGGCATTCATGGACCCTCGACCTCTACACCACGTACCCCTGGGAGGGCCTCTGGGCCGAAGTCTCGACGCTCAAGGTCCAACATCATGGGGGCGGCCGGTTCGCCCGGCTTGCCGCTCGCGGCTTCGATTGGAAATCTCGGAGCCCCGTGCTTCGTTCACCAGTGCACAATCCTGTTCATGGCACGGATTGCCATTGGGCCACGTCACGCGGTGAGCGCGATCCATCGCTCGAAGTTCTCCGCCGTCGCGGTATTGGACAATCGGTGTTGATCATCGACTTCGATGAGCTTCGCCGCGCTGCCGCGTACGAGCGCATGCGAATGCTCGAACGGCACGGTCTCGTCCTGCCGGCCATGCACCACCACGACATGTGACGCGTCATCCGGTAGCGCCGTTTCCGGAGACCCCGAACGCTGCGCCACCAGGCGCTGCGCGGGACACAGCAACAGCGTTCGGCCCTTCCACGCCCCGAGAGCGAGGAGTTCGAGGGTGATGGCGCCGCCAAACGAGGAGCCGACCACCACATCGACGGCATGCTGTTTCAACATGGAGAGCTGCACGTCGACGCAGCGGCGGACCATGTTCCTCACGAGGAGCGGCCTCGCGAAGCGCCGCAACACGAGGACCGCGACGATGCCGATGACGAAGCCGAGCGCGCCGCCCGCCCATGTCAGTGCCCCAAGCAACCCAAGCGCCGCGAGCACCATGAAGAGGAACGCGGGGGCCCTGAGCGTCGCAGCGCGATTGCAGGGCATCTGCGCGGACACCACCGTGAAACCCGCTGCTTCGAGTGTGCGCGCCTTGTTTCCGCGCGGGCCCGACTCAAGTCCGTGAACGTAGAGGACGGTGGTCATCGCGCGCCTTATACCCGGGCGGGCCATCGGGCCGCACGGACTGAAGCATCATGGTTTCCAGTGACTTCGCCGGGGGCCTGGGTTCCAATCCGCGCCCATGCACTCGCTCTCGCTCCGTGAAGACCGCTTCCTGGAAGTGCTCAGGCGTCTCATCGCCCTGACGCCGAGGCTGCAGAACAACCCGGGCGCGGGGCTGGTGCCCGAGGAACGGCTCGCCGCGCAGGTGGTGCTGGAGACGCTCGCACCGCACCTCCAGAGCGGCTTCATCCAGGCCGAGTCGCTGGCGGCTCCGGGCAAGGAGTCTCGGCCCAGTCTGGTGCTCACCGTGAAGGGCACGGGCGAGGGGGCGCTCGGCTTCGTGGGCGCGCACTTCGACGTCGTCCCCGCGGACGAGAAGGGCGAGGGTTGGGAGCGCAACCCCTTCGCGCTGTGGGAGGGGCCCGGAGGCGTCCTCTACGGTCGCGGCGTCACCGACTGCTTGGGCCACGTGGCGGTGCTGACGGACCTGCTGGCGCAGCTCGCCGAGCGTGGGGCGCGCCCGCGCCGGACATTGAAGGTGGTGCTCATCTCCAATGAGGAGTCCTCGGACCTGCCAGGCCTGGGCCTGGGCTACGTGGCCGAGCAGGGGCGGCTGAAGGACCTGGCCGGCGAGCCGGTGTATTGGCTGGACAGCGCCAACTTCGGCCCCACGCTGGGCACCGGCGGCATCTCGCTGTGGGAGTTGAAGGTGACGGGAGTGGGCGGGCACTCGGGGATGCCGCAGAACTGCGTCAACGCGCTGGAGCTGGGCATGGCCGCGTCGCTGGAGCTGGCCCGCTGGTTCCACGCGCGCTTCCCACCCACGGAGGATGAGAAGACATGGGGCTTTCTGTCCTCGTCCAGCCTCAAGGCCACCGTGGTGGAAGGCTCCAACACCAAGGAGACGAAGATTCCCGCCGACGTCACCCTGCGCGGTGACCTCCGCCTCACGCCCTTCTACGACATGAATGAAGTGCGCAAGGCGGTGACGGACTTCATGCGCGAGCTGGATGCCCGCCTCGAGCGCGACGAGGCCATCCCCGGCTTCCCGCGCACCCGCACGGCGGCGGGGAAGCGCGGCTCGCTCGAGTTCCGCTTCCAGGGCAGCGGCATGGAAGGCATTGCCTGCCGGCTGGACTCGCCGGGCCTCCGGGCGCTGAAGGAGGCGATGCAGGCGGTGCGCGGCGTGGCGCCCACGCCGTTCTCTCTCACCGGCTCGTTGCCGCTGGTGAGGGATCTGCAACGCCAGGGCTGCGACGTGCAGATCACCGGCTTCGGGGAGATGGCGTACTACCACGCGCCCAACGAGCAGGCCCGGCTGGAGGACTTCCGGCAGGGCTTCTCCATCCTCCGCGAGCTGCTCGTGCGGCTGTGAGCCGGTTCATTCGACGTCGGCGAGCTGGATGTTGTAGGCCACTCACGGGTGCGCCGGAGGCTGCTCCTCGGCGGATGCGCTGGTGATCTTCCGGGATCGCTCCAGGAAGTCGCGCCAGACCTGCTCGAACTGCGCCTTGGTCTCATCCCAGTTCTTGCTGCCCTCGGTGTGCCTCAATCGGGCGAGGAATTGCCGGACGGTGTTGAGCGAGCCCCGGATGAGCTCGAACTCCTGGCCCGTAAGCAGCAGGTCCTCGGCCGAGTTCCGCTTGAGCAGGGACGAGATCTGGTCAACCTGTGCATCGAACTGCCGGAGCTCGGCTTCGCGCTTCTGGGAGGAAACCTCCCGCCGCTGAGCGCTCCGTTGACGCTCTTTCTCGAGGGCACGAGCGTAGTCCTGGACGGCCGCGTCGACGTCTGCTTTCACCCCCTGCCAATATTCCTGGCCCTGAGCCCGGAACTCCTCGAGCTTCTTGGCGAAGGCCTCCCGCTTCTCCCGGGCCACCCGCAGGTCGTACAGCTTCTCATCGGCGGCATCGACGTCCTTCTGGGCCTCCATCTCGGCGAGTCGCGCATCCAGCGCTTGCTTCTCCCCTTCCAACTTCTGAGCGTAGAGTTCCTTCTCCGTCATGATGGCTCGCTCCTCGGGCTGGCGGCCACTCGGTGAGTGGCACGCAGGGCCCTGGCAATCCTTCCAGGGAAAGATACGGAGCGCAGGCGGACGACACTGGGAGTGGGCCGCGTCTGACAGAGGTGGGAGTGGGGTGGGAATCGCCTGCTTCCCGGGACACCTTCCCGGAGGGGGCTGCCATTGCAGGGAAGGCCGGGGGCAGTCAGAGTGCAGTGTGACACCGCGATACGGGGAGGCCCTCGTGCACCCTGGGGAGGTAGGGCATGGCTGGCCGTGTCGACTTCGATGACGAGTCGCTGTGGCCGCTGCTCCTGGTGCGCTACGTGGGCACTCCCTCGCCGGAGCAACAGGAGGAGTACCAGGCCCGTTTGAGCGCGTGCCTTCGGCGTGGGCAGAAGTACGTCAGCATCATCGACACCCGCTCCTTTGCTGGCATCCCCGCCGCGCAACGCCAGCGCATGGCGGAGTTCCTGCGGGAGCATGAGGAACTCTTCCGGCAGGTGACGCTCGGCACCTGCCTCCTCATCACCTCGCCCATGGTCCGGCTGGTCGTGAGTGTCGTCTTCCACCTCAAGCCCATGCCCACCCCGTACTTCATCGCTCCCTCCATGCAGGCGGCGCTGGACTGGGTCATCGGACGCCTGGAGGCCGCGGGGCTCACCGCGGAGGCCGCTCGCATCCGGCAGCACTCCGAGCGGCTCGTCCTCGGGCGGACGGGCTGAGGCCGCCCGTCTCCCTCTCAAAGCAGGGTCATGCAGGTTGTTTGCCATTGCCCTGCTCTCCAATGCCGCGTGAATCCAAGACATTTGCCGTGGCGATACGCATGAATCCAACCTGGCAGTGCCTTTTCTTCGGCCAACTGCATGGGTCGGCTTTCTCTGTTGTCCACCGGATGATGCGGTAAGCGATGGCGCTCGTTGACGCGCTGCGCATTGTGGACGCCCACCCCAGCGGCCTAAAGAACGCCTTGTTGGCACTGTGCCAATACGTAATGGAGGGCTGCGCCATGAGATTGCGGTGGAACCGTGAGTTGGCGTTTTCGAGTTTTCTGATCTTCGCCCTGAGCGCCCTGAGCGCCTCTCGGGCGGCTGCGGACCCGTTGCCGTTGTTGGAGTCGACAGCCATCCGGTCGCCGTTCGCGGCGGCATGTGCTGGGCAACCGGATTCCACTCCGTTGCCGGTGGATCCGCGCACCCTGGTGGTGCCCGGCGTCAACAAGCCTGGGGCCGCGGTGCAGTTCAATGCCTACTGGGTGGACCTGCACACGCCGCCGGCGCCGTTCGTCTCGAACCTGGCTCCGAATCCGAAGACCTGCGGCGAATTTCGCGCGAGCGTCGCTCGGGGCCGGACGAACATCGAGACCCGTGCCTACTTCCAGCCCTTCACCACCTCGCTCGCCTACTACAACCTCTATCTGCTCTGGGGCTACCTCATCCGCCCCGCCGACTTCGATGATCAGATCATCAAGCGCTATGGGCTCGCGAAGGCGCCATTCCGCAACCCCTACCCGCTGCCGTGGGAGAACCCCAACCTCACCAATGGCGGCAGCGGGCAGCTTCCGCTGGGAATCGTGCAGGAGCGGGACGAGAACGGGTTCTACACGGGAAAAATCAGCTCCGGCTGCTCGGGCTGCCACGATTCGCGGCTCGGGACCGAGCAGGAGGCCAGCTTCGTGTGGGGCCGTTCGAACGACGCGATCGATCCCGGCTTGATCCAGTCCGACTTCTTCCGGTCCACGGGCGTGGGGACGGTGCTCCAACTCGCGCCCGTGCCCTGGAGCGTGGGCCGCGGCACGAGTGACGCCATTGGCATCGTCGACCTCCTGCCCGCCCTCTTCGACATGGACTCGCTCGCCCTGGCACCGAGCCTGCTCGAGTATTTCCCGACCCATGCGGGAGGCATGTCCCGTGCGCCCAACTGGTGGTACCGCGCGTTCAAGACGCGCCAGTTCTGGGATGGGGCGCTCACCTCGGACAACGTCCGTTCGGAGATGGCATTTGGAATCGCGAACCTGGGCCGCACGCCCGCGCAGCGCCGCGCGCTGACCGCCGAGTTCGAGGACAACGACAACTTCTTCATCTCGCTCTCGCCCCCCGTCTATCCCAAGACGATCAACACCGCGCTCGCCGAGCAAGGAGCCGTGCTCTTTCACGAGCGTGACCTCTGGGCGAACGGCGCCAATGCCAACATCCCGAAGGCTGCAGGCAATGGCTCCTGCGCGAGCTGCCATGGCGTCTACTCGCCACGCTACGCCGCCAACCCCGCGTACCTGCCCGATCCCCGTCTCAAGGGCATTGCCGGCGTCATCACGCCCATCGAAACCATCCGGACGGATCCGGCGCGCGAGCAACTGATGGCCGACGAGCGTAAGCGCAGAGCCTGGAACACGTCCTTCCTCGCCTACAACGACCAGGCCCCAAACCACGGTCCCTTCTACGACGACCTCATCTCGAGCGCCCTGCGCCGCGTGCCGCGCAGCGCGTACGACAACGGCCTCGGGCCCGTCTACTCACCCGAAGGGCCGAACACGTGGATCGAGCCGTTCGGCTACATGGCGCCGCCGCTCTACGGCTCGTGGGCCTCCGCGCCTTATTTCCACAACGGAAGCGTGCCCACCATCTGGGAGGTGCTGAAGCCGTCGGATCGCCGGTCGGTGTGGAAGCGCCAGCAGACCTCCGCCAACGTGCTGGGAACCAACGCGGGTTACGACCCGAGCCATGCCTCGTATGACTTCGCGAAGCTCGGCTGGAAGGTGACGGCACTTGCCTGCGGAGATGTCCCGAGCAACGATCCGTTCATCCCCTGCAGCCAGGAGATGGCGACGGCCGACATCCTCTTCGCGAACATCGCCAACCTCGTCGCCAACTACAACTCGCTCGCATACCAGTCACCGCCGCCCGTCACCCAGAAGCAGATTCGCTCGCGGATGATCTTCAATTCGCATCTCTATGGGCTTGACAACGGCGGGCATGACTTCACGCAGTCGCTCACGGACGACGAGCGTTGGGCCGTCATCGAGTACCTGAAGACGCTCTAGAGCTCCGGGATGACGCCTTCCAGGCCAACTGGAACCCCTGAAGAGAGCCGCTGCCTCCGGCTCAATCCGGGCCAGAGGCAGCGGTGGTTATAGCGAGTGCAGCAGATGACCGCCATCGACGGGGAGTGCGACACCGGTGATGAAGGCGCCGGCGCCGCTGGCCAACAGCAGCAGTGCGCCTGAGAGGTCTTCCATCGAACCCAGCTTCTTCGACGGGATATTGTTCTTGAGGTAGGTCTGACCCCGCTCTGACTTGAAGTAGTCGGAATTGAGCTCGGTTTCGATGTAGCCGGGGCAGAGTGCGTTGACGCGGATGTTGTTGCGCATCAACTCCAGCGCCATGTGCCTGGTGAGCTGGATCAGGCCCGCCTTGGACGTGGCATACAGCGATTCGCCATAGCCGACACCGAGGCCGAGGATGGACGAGATGTTGACGATGCTGCCGGGCCTACCGGCCATGCTCAGTTGATCGACAAACGCACGGGCGACGCGCCACGCCGCTTTCAGGTTGGTGTCGACGACGTAGTCCCAGTCTTCTTCCTGCGTCTTCGCGAAGAGCATCGATCGGGCGACGCCGGCGTTGTTGATCAGCACATCGATGGGGCCGAAGAACCTGCCCGCCTCCGCGAACGCGGCGTTCACGCTGTCGCGATCGGTGACATCCATCGTCACGGTCGCGGCATCACCACCGGCAGTCTTGATGCGATCGGCCAGCTGCCGCAGGCGATCGACACGGCGCGCGGCGACGACCACCTTGGCGCCGGCTTCGGCCAGTACCTGCGCGAAATGCTCGCCGAGACCGCTCGACGCGCCGGTCACCATCGCCACGTGGCCCGTCAGATCAAAACGATTCTTGTTCATGGAGTCCTCCTTCGTGTCGGCTGGTGTCATTTGATCATCGCCGCGGCCATCTCCGCGATCGGACCGGCCAGCGCGCCGTAGTCCATCGCCTTCTTGCTCGACGCATTGCCGTCGAGGGCACGCTTGTAGACGCCCTGCAGAATCGCGGCGATGCGGAAGAAGCTGAAGATGATGTAGAAGTCCCAGTTCGGGATGGCCTTGATGCCGGTCAGCTCGCAATAGCGCGCGACATACTCTTCTTCCGAGGGAATGCCGAGTGCCTGGCGGTCGAGACCGCCGAGACCAGGGATCGCCGCATCCGGTGGCAGGCGCAAATGCATGCATTGATACGCGAGATCCGCCCACGGGTGGCCGAGCGTCGACAGCTCCCAGTCGAGCACCGCGACGATGCGCGGCTCGGCGGGATGGAACATGACATTGTCCATGCGGTAGTCGCCGTGGTTCAGCGCGACCTGTCCGTCGTCGGCCGGCATGTTGCGGGGCAGCCACTCCATCAGCTTTTCCATTGCCGGCAGGGTGCCGGTCTGGCTGGCTCGGTATTGTTCGGTCCAACGCTTGATCTGCCGCTCGAAATAGTTGCCGGGGCGGCCGTAGTCGGTGAGCCCGACCTGCTCCAGGTTGACCGTATGCATCGCGGCGAGTACGCGCACCATCTCATCGTAGATGGCGCGGCGTTCGGCCGGTGTCTGTTCCGGCAGCGCGCTGTTCCAGAAAATGCGGCCCTCGACGAATTCCATCACATAGAACATCGAGCCGATGACGCTGTCGTCGTCGCACAGTGCGAACATCCTCGGCACCGGCACCCGGGTCGCAGCCAGCGCCTTCATCACGCGGTATTCGCGGTCGACCGCATGCGCCGATTTCAGCAGCAATCCGGGCGGCTTCCGGCGCAGCACGTATCTGCTCTTCTCGGTGCGCACCATGAAGGTCGGATTGGACTGACCGTCCGCGAATTTGGTGCATTCCTGAATCGTGCCGAAATCGGCAATCCGCGCAGCCAGATACTTCTGCAGATTTTCGACATTCAGCGTGTCGACTGCCTCGGACATGAATATGCCTCCTTGAAAATTCGTGAACCCACTGACTGCGATGCCGGACGAAGTCGCTTCCCTGTTCAAAGCGCCGACAGCTCCTGGATGACCTGCTTGCCGAGCGCCATCATGTGGACCTGATCGGGACCATCGGCAATGCGGCACCAGCGTGCGTAGTTGAACGCCTCGGCGAGGAAGTAGTCCCCGGTCAGACCGCCGGCTCCGTGCATCTGGATCGCCATGTCGATGACTTCGAAACCGAGCTGCGGCACCATGATTTTCGCCATCGCAATCAGGTCCTTCGCATCTTTATTGCCGACGCGATCCATCTTGTCCGCCGCGCGCAGCGTCATCAGACGGCACATTTCGACCTTGGACGCCATGACCGCGATGGCCTCGCGCACCGAGCCCTGGGTGCTCAGCTTCTTGCCGAAGGCCACGCGATTCTCCACGCGTTTGCAGGCGTATTCTAGTGCGCGCTGGGCGGCGCCGATCACGCGCATGCAGTGATGGATGCGGCCTGGGCCAAGGCGGCCCTGGGCGATCTCGAAACCGCGGCCCTCGCCGAGGAGGATGTTCGATTTCGGCACGCGCACGTTGTCGAACACGATTTCGGCGTGGCCGTGCGGCTCCTCCCAGTAACCCAGCGTCGACAGCGGACGCTTGATGCGCATGCCCGGCGTGCCGCGCTCGACCAGTACCTGGGATTGCTGCAGGTGGCGGTTCGGATTGTCCGGATCGGTCTTTCCCATGACGATGAAGATCTGGCAGTTCTCGTGCATCGCGCCGGTGGCGAACCACTTGGTGCCGTTGATGACGTACTCGTCGCCTTCCGCGCGGATCGAGAGCTCGACGTTGGTCGCGTCGCTGGAAGCCACATTCGGCTCCGTCATGACATAGGCCGAGCGGATCTTGCCTTCCAGCAGCGGTTCCAGCCATTTCTTCTGTTGCTCGGGCGTCGCGTACCGCGCGAACACTTCCATGTTGCCGGTGTCGGGCGCGGAGCAGTTGAAGACCTCGGGTGCCCAGAACACGCGGCCCATGATTTCAGCCAGCGGCGCGTACTCGAGGTTGGTCAGGCCGGCGCCGCCATGCTCGGTGCCCGGCATGAACAGGTTCCACAGCCCTTGCGCTTTCGCCTTGGCCTTCAACTCCTCGATGATCGGCGGCGACGCCCAGCGGTTCTTCTGCACCTGCTGCGCGAACGTGTGTTCGTTCGGATAGACGTGCTCTTTCATGAAGGCATTGAGCCGATTCTGCAGCTCCGTGACGCGGGGCGAATGTTGGAAGTCCATGGGGTCTCCTTTGAAAACGATCAGGTGTATGAGCGCAGGTGTTCAGCATCCGGGCCCCCAACTGCGGCAGCGCATTTCGGGGCGGCTCGACCGGGCGCTACTCCAGTGGCCCGGTCGTACTCATCCCTGGCCGCGCGTGTCCAGCCCCCGACATCCCGCCAGCACATGGGCCGTTTTACCGGCCGCAACGAGAAGAATGCGACCAGGATGACGCAACACGTCGGACACCAGGCATGGCTTCACAGGGAGTGCGTCAAAGCCTGTTGTTGTTGACACAGTGCCAACAAGCCACCATCATCACGCGGATAGAGGCCCCACTCATGAGCTACCAACACATCCGGTCTTCGGTTGCGGATCGGGTCGCTACCCTGGAGTTGCACCGTCCCGAGGCGAGGAACGGATTCACCGTGACCATGGCGGACGAGCTCAGCGACGCGCTCAGCCACGCCGACGCAAATGAAGACGTGCGCGTGGTCGTCCTCACCGGCGCCGGCAAGGATTTCTGCGTGGGCGCGGACTTGAGCGGCCGCTCGTTCGAAGTGTCGAATATCGAGCACCTGGAGCGCGGCTGGGTCGAGCCGGCGACCCGGGTGACTCGCAAGCTGTTCGCGCTGCGGAAGCCGGTCATCGCCGCCGTCCGCGGCGCCGCGGTGGGCGTGGGCTCGACGATGATCCTCCCCGCGGACTTCCGCCTCGCCGCGAAAGACAGCCGCTTCGGTTTCGTCTTCAGTCGGCGTGGCATCTATCCGGAAGCGGGCTCGTGCTGGTTCCTGCCACGTATCGTCGGAATGGGGCGTGCGCTCGATTGGATGGTGAGTGGCCGTCTGATTCCCGCGGAAGAGGCGCTCGGCGCGGGACTGATCAAGTCCCTCCACGAGCCTGAGGCTCTGCTCGATGCCGCCTATGCGCTCGCCCGCGAACTGGTCGAGACGACCGCGCCAGTGTCCGTGGCCGTCATCCGGCAGGCACTCTACCGGATGAGCGCGCTCCCTTCGCCCGAGCCCGCCTTCGCACTCGACAGCCAGCTCATCGCGAGCTGTGCCCAGAACGCGGACGCGGAGGAAGGGGTGATGTCGTTCCTGCAGAAGCGGCCCGCGAAGTTCCCTCGAACGTTGGAGCGGGACCTGCCGGCGTTCCTGCCCTGGCGGGAGCAGAAGTCATGAGCCCGGCCGCAGCTCCTCGCTGGAAACGGCTCGAGCCTGACACGCGCAGGGAGCAGATTCTGGAGTGCGCCACGCGGATGTTCGGCGAGCGCCCGTACGCGGAAGTCTCCACCACGGACATCGCCCGGGAGGCGGGCGTCGCCCGAGGATTGCTCAATCACTACTTCGGGCAGAAGCGGGATCTCTATTTGAAGGTCGTGAAGAGAATGCTGCTCATGCCCGGCCTGGACGAGAGTGTGCCCATGACGGGAACCTTGCGGCAGCGGGTGGAGCGCAGTGTCGAGTGGTACCTCGATACGGTGGCGACCCACGGAAAGACCTATGTGGCGGTTACCGGCGCGGGGGGCATCGGCGCGGATCCGGAGGTCGAGCGCATCATCTCGGAGGCGGACGACGTGGCCGCTTCGAAGACGCTCGAGTTCCTGGGTCTCAAGGTCGAGGTCGGAAGTGACGCGCGGCAGCGGGCGATGATGCGCTCCTATGGTGGTCTGGTGAAAGCCACCATCCGCGAGTGGATCCGCGGCGGGACACTCTCGCGAGAGGACGCGCACCTGCTCTTGAGCGAAGCGCTCATCACGATCGTGCGTGACGTGTTCCCCCAGCTTCATCAAGACGCCCACCCCGAGCGCGGCGATTCCCGGGGGGCAGGGGTAGGGCGCAAGCGAGGAAAGGACGAGTGATGACTTCGAGGCCTCTTGCGGGACGCACGCTGTTGATGTCCGGAGGAAGCCGCGGAATCGGGCTGGCGATCGGCGTCGCGGCGGGGCGCCTGGGGGCCAATGTCGCGCTCCTGGCGAAGACCGACACGCCGGATCCACGGCTGCCCGGGACGGTGCACACGGCGGCCGCGGAGATCGAAGCCGCGGGCGGCCAGGCGCTCGCGGTGGTGGGTGACGTGCGCGACGAAGCGGCCGTGCAGCGGGCCGTGGATGAGACCGTGGCGCGCTTTGGCGGCATCGACTTCTGCGTCAACAACGCGAGCGCCCTCGCTCCGCTCAAGACCGAAGAGCTGCCGGTCAAGCGTTTCGACCTGATGCAGCAGATCCAGCTGCGGGGGACGTTCCTCCTGACACGCGCGGCGATTCCGCACCTGCGGAGATCCCCCCACCCGCACATCCTCTCGCTCTCGCCACCGGTCAACCTCGCGCCGCGCTGGATGGGCCTGCATCCGGCGTACACACTCGCCAAGTACGGGATGACCCTGCTCACGCTCGGTTGGGCCGCGGAGCTGGCCGAGGCCGGCATCGCCGCGAATGCCCTCTGGCCCCGAACGCTCATCGCCACCGCCGCCGTGAAGAACATCCTCGGGGGCGACGCATCGATGGAGCGGGCCCGCTCGCCGGAGATCATGGCGGACGCGGCCGTGGCCATCCTCCAGCGCCCGCCGCGCGATTGCACGGGGCAGACCTTCATCGATGAGGACGTCCTCCGCTCCGAGGGCATCACCGACTTCAGCCGCTATGGGGGCGGCCCTGACGTCTTGCTCGACCTCTACGTCGACCCCTGAAGAGGAACACAACAGCACGTTTGTCCATTGACTCGAGGAGGTTCCCATGGGTCCGCCGCTCGCAGCCTTGGAAGCGCAGTGTCAATCACAGGCAAGCAAGCTCACGCTGCCGCTGCTCCTCAAACGCAATGCCGAAGAATACGCGGGCGCTCCCGCTCTCAGCTCCGGAGACAAGACGCTCTCCTGGGCACAGCTGCGCGAACAGACCGCGGCGCTCGCCCGCGGGCTCGGCGCGCTCGGGCTGACGCGAGGCGAGCGGATGATGATCATGATGTCCAGCCGGCCCGAGCACTGGCTCATCGACTTCGCCGCAGTCCACCTCGCCGCCATTCCCTGTACCGCGTACCAGACCCTGAGCACCGAGCAGGTGGGTTACGTCGCGCGGCACAGCGGGGCCACGGTGGTGGTGCTGGAGGGCGCGGAGGAGGTCGCACGGTGGCGGCCGGTGCTCGAAACGCTCCTGACGCTCAAACGGATCATCGTCCTCGATTCATCAGCCATCCCCGCCGGGGATGCGCGCTTCGTCTCCTTCGCGGAGGTCGAGGCCGAGGGACGCAGGTTGCATCAGGCGGATTCACGGGTCTTCGAGGACGGCTGGAAAACCATCCGGCCCGAGGATCCGATCGCGATGATGTACACCTCGGGCACCACGGGCGATCCCAAAGGCGTGGTGCTGAGCCACCGGAATGCCTTCTATGAGGCGATCTCGGTGGACCTCGCCGCCCCCGTCCCCATGCAGTCCCCGTCGATCGCCTATCTCCCGCTGGCGCATATCGCGGAGCGCGAGCTCGGCTTCTACCGTGCACTCTACAAGGCGCTGCATGTGCACATCTGCGCGGATCCGGCGGGCGTGGTGCCGCTGATGGCCAAGGTGTCTCCCCCCGCGTTCTTCGGAGTGCCGCGCGTCTGGGAGAAGCTCGCCGGGGGCCTGCGGGCGAAGCTGGGCACGCTCGAGTCTTCTCAGCGCGAGGCCATCCTCGCCGCTTATGCGGTGGTCCTGGAGGCCTTCCGGCTCGAAGGCGCCGGAAGAGCCGTGCCCTCGGAGCTCCAGCAGAAGGCCGCGGAGGTGGATGCCAGGGTCCTCAAGCCCCTGCGCCGGACGCTCGGATTGGACGCGCTCCAGTGGGCGAGCAGCGGCTCGGCGCCCATCCCCGTCGACATTCTCGAGTACCTCGGAGGCTTCGGGATCAAGGTGCTCGAGGTCTGGGGCATGAGCGAAACCACAGGCTGTGCCACCATCAACACGCCCGCGGACTTCCGCGTTGGTGCCGTGGGCCAGCCCATTCCCGGAATGCAGCTCCGGCTGGCCGAGGACGGTGAGATCTTCGTCCGTGGCCCCGTGGTGTTCCTCGGCTATCTCGCCGCGGAGGGCCAGATCGTCAGCGCCGTCGACGCGGACGGCTGGCTCGCCACCGGCGACATCGGCACGCTCGACGCCGACGGATTCCTCACCATCACCGACCGCAAGAAGGAGCTCCTCATCACCTCGAGCGGGAAGAACATCGCGCCATCCCGGATCGAGGGCATGCTGCGTGCCCATTCACTCGTCGGTCAGGCGATCGCGATTGGCGACCGCCGGCCCTACGTGACGGCACTCGTCTCGCTCGACCCGGACGCCGCGCCGCTCTGGGCCAAGGCCCATGGCCTCGCGCCGCGGCCGCTCGCCGACCTCTCGCGTGAGCCAGCGATTCTCGCCGAGCTCGAGTCGCTCGTTGCCTCGACCAACGCCCGGCTTTCCCGCGCGGAGCAGATCAAACGCTTCGAGGTGGTCCCCGAGGCGTGGTCTCCCACGACGGGCCAGCTCACGCCCACCCTCAAGCTCAAGCGCCGCGTCATCCTCGAGCAGTACGCCGAGCGCATCGCCACGCTCTACGCGAACGCCTGATTCCCCACCTCCTGGAACCACCACCCAAGAGACTCCCCATGCATGTGAGAACACCGGAGCAAGCCTCGTTCGCCGCCGCCATCGACGCGTTCTGCCGCGACAAGACGGGTACGCGCGCGCAGCGCGACGCCCTGACTCATCACGGCGCCGAGGCCCACAACGCCGCCCTCTATGCGCAGATGGCCGAGCTCGGCTGGCTCGGAGTGGGCATCCCGTCGACGTATGGCGGCTCGGACGGTGGCTTGTCCGACATGTGTCTCTTCGCCGAGCGGACCTCGTACGGACTCGCCCCGGTGGGTGGCTACGTCACCACGGCGGTCGCCGCCGGTCCGTACATGAAGTTCGGGACCGAGAGCCAGCGCGAGACGATCCTCGGCGGCATCATCCGCGGCCGCGTGGAGGCGATCGCCATGTCCGAACCCGGAGCCGGCTCGGACGTCGCCGCGCTCACCTGCCGCGCGACCCGGACCTCGGGAGGATTCATCATCAACGGGCAGAAGACCTGGTGCTCGAACGCGCACATCGCGGACCATATTCTGCTCGTGGCTCGCACCAACCCCTCGGGCGGGCGGCACGAGGGCTTCACCATGTTCTGTGTCCCCGCGGGCACGCCGGGGATGGAGATTCGCGGTATCCCCACCCTGGGCGGCAAGGACGTGAATGACGTCTACTTCACCGACTGCTTCCTGCCCGAGAGCGCCGTGGTCGGAGCCGTGGACCAGGCCTGGCGCCAACTGATGGCGGGGCTCAACTGCGAGCGACTCATCCTCGCCGCGGCCATGCTCGGCCGCGGCCGGCGCGCCTTCGATGACGCCGTTGCGTACGTGAAGGAGCGCAAGCAGTTCGGCCAGCCGATCGGTTCCTTCCAGGCGCTCAAGCACCGGATCGCTGACCTCGCCACCGAGCTGGATTGCTGTGAGCTGCTCATCTACCGCGTGGCCGCGATGGCGGACGAGGCGCCCGAGCGGATGCTCCCTCGCGAGGCGTCGATGGCGAAGCTGAAGACGACCGAGACGGCCAAGCGCGTGGCGCTCGAAGGCATGCAGATGATGGGGGGCTACGGCTATGCCCTCGAATACGACATGGAGTCGCATCTGCGCGCCACGGTGATCTCCACCGTCTATGGCGGCACGAGCGAAATCCAGCGCGACATCATCGGCAAGACGTTCGGGCTCTAGAGCGGAACCTGAGAGGAGGGAGGCAGACATGACGAAACGTTCCCCATGGAGCTCGGACGAGCTCGAACAGGTGCGCGGGCTCGCGGCCAGCTACTTCACGAAAGAGGTCCTTCCCAACGTGTCCAAGCACGTGGCCCAGGGTTATCCAGACAAGGCGCTCTATCGGCGAGCGGGCGAGCTTGGGCTCCTGTGCATGTCCATTCCGGAGGCCTACGGCGGAGGAGGCGGCACGTTCGCGCATGAGGCGGTCCTCATCGAGGAGCAGATCCGCGCCGGGGACCCCTCGATGGGCTTCTCGGTGCATTGCTCCATCGTCGCGCACTACATCCTCGCCTATGCGTCCGAGGCTCAGAAACAGAAGTGGCTGCCCAAGCTCGCGAGCGGCGAGTGGGTGGGAGCCATCGCCATGACCGAGCCGGGGACCGGTTCGGACCTCCAGGCCATCACCACCCGTGCGGTTCGGGACGGCGATTTCTACCGTGTGAGCGGCGCGAAGACCTTCATCTCCAACGGCCATGTCTGTGACTTCATCATCATTGCCGTGCGGACGGGGGACGCGAAGGGTCACGCCGGCATCTCGCTGTTGTGCGCCGAGGTCTCCGACACGACGCCCGGCTTCGAGCGGGGCCGTATCCTCGACAAGCTCGGCGGCAAGGGCCAGGACACGACCGAGCTCTTCTTCGATGACCTGAAGGTCCCCGCGGTCAACCTGCTCGGTGGCGAGGAGGGCCGTGGTTTCGTCCAGATGATGCAGCAGCTGCCCCAGGAGCGGCTGAGCGTGGCACTCATCGGGATGGCGAGCCTCGAGCGTGCCGTGGAGTTGACGGTCGAGTACACCAAGCAGCGTCGCGTCTTCGGCAAACCCCTCCTCGAACTGCAGAACACGCGCTTCGAGCTCGCGGAGTGCGCGACCCTGAAGCGTGTCTGCCGCACCTTCATCGATGACTGCATCCAATCCCACCTCGAGGGACAGCTCGACGTGACCACGGCGGCCATGGCCAAGTACTGGGTGACCGACCAGGCCTGCATCGTCGTGGACCGCTGCCTGCAATTGTTTGGCGGTTATGGGTACATGAAGGAATACCCCATTGCCCACCTGTTCGCCGATACCCGCGTGTTGCGGATCTTCGCCGGCGCGAATGAGATCATGAAAGAGCTCGTCGCCCGTTCCCTCTGAACCACTCCCATCGTTTCGCAAGGAGGCTCTCCGTGAGCCAGGAAGCTTTCATCTTCGACGCTGTTCGCACTCCCCGCGGCAAGGGCAAGAAGGGCGCACTGCACGGAACCAAGCCCATCTCGCTGCTCGTCGGCCTGGTGGATGCGCTCAAGAAACGCCACCCGAACCTGGATCCCCAGCGGATCGACGACGTGGTGCTCGGCGTGGTCTCTCCGGTCGGGGAGCAGGGCGCGGACATCGCCCGGACCCTGGTGCTCGCGGCCGGACTCCCGGAGACGACCGGTGGAGTCCAGCTCAACCGCTTCTGCGCCTCGGGCCTGACCGCGGTGAACATGGCCGCCCAGCAGGTGCGCTCGGGCTGGGAGCACCTGGTCATCGCGGGCGGAGTGGAGAGCATGTCGCGCGTCCCGATGGGCTCGGACGGTGGCGCCTGGGCCCAGGACCCCGCCACCAACTATGACACCTACTTCGTGCCTCAGGGCATCTCCGCGGACCTGATCGCGACGATGGAAGGCTTCACCCGCGAGGACGTGGACCGCTATGCCGTGCAGTCGCAGGAGCGAGCGGCCAAGGCCTGGGCCGCCGGATACTTCAAGAACTCCGTCATTCCGGTGGTAGACCAGAATGGACTCACCGTGCTGGAGCGCGACGAGCACATGCGCCCGGACTCCACCGTGGCCTCGCTCGGTCAGCTCAACCCGTCCTTCGTTGGGATTGGCGAGGCCGGCGGCTTCGACGCGGTGGCGCTGCAGAAGTACCACTTCGTGGAGAAGATCCACCACGTGCACACGCCGGGGAACTCGTCCGGCATTGTGGACGGCGCGGCGCTCGTGCTGCTGGGCTCGGAGAAGGTCGGCAAGGCGCTCGGACTCACGCCGCGGGCGCGCATCGCCGCCGTCGCCACGTCCGGTGCGGACCCCACCATCATGCTCACCGGCCCGATTCCGGCCACCCGCAAGCTGCTCGAGATTGCCGGCCTCTCCATCCGGGACATCGACCTCTTCGAGCTCAACGAGGCCTTCGCCTCCGTGGTCCTCAAGTACCAGAAGGACCTCGCCATCCCGAGCGAGAAGCTCAACGTCAACGGCGGTGCGATCGCCATGGGCCACCCGCTCGGGGCCACTGGCGCGATGATTCTCGGGACCGTGGTGGACGAGCTCGAGCGGCGGAAGGCGCGCCGCGCGGTCGTCACCCTGTGCGTCGGCGGCGGGATGGGCGTGGCCACCCTCGTCGAGCGCGTTTGAACCTCTTCCCCCTCTTCTTACGACAACATTCGAGCGAACCCATGAGCGAGCAGAACACCATCCGCTGGGAGCGAGACGCCGACGGCATCGTGGTCTTGACGTTGGATGATCCGGGCCAGTCCGCCAACACGATGAACGCCGCATATGTGAAGTCCATGCGCGCGACCGTGGACCGTCTGGTCAAGGAGAAGGACACCGTCACGGGCGTCATCATCACCTCGGCGAAGAAGACATTCTTCGCGGGGGGCGATCTGAACGACTTGCGCAACGTGAAGAAGGACGAGGCGAAGCCGGTCTTCGAGCTCGGACTGGAGATCAAGGCGCAGCTGCGGGCGCTGGAGACCCTGGGCAAGCCCGTGGTCGCGGCCATCAACGGCGCGGCGCTCGGAGGCGGGCTCGAGATCGCGCTCGCGTGTCACCGGCGCATCATCGCCGACGTCAAGGGCGCGCAGGTCGGGCTGCCGGAGGTGACGCTCGGGCTGCTTCCCGGAGGCGGAGGCGTGGTGCGTACGGTGCGCATGCTCGGCATCGTGGACGCGCTGATGAAGGTCCTCCTCCAGGGCCAGCGTTACCGGCCGCAGGAGGCGAAGGAGATAGGCCTCGTGCACGAGGTGGTGGAGTCGGTGGACGCACTCCTGCCCGCGGCCAGGGCCTGGGTGAAGGCGAACCCCACGGCGCAGCAGCCGTGGGAGCAGAAGGGCTACAAGATTCCGGGCGGTACCCCGTCCTCGCCCTCGCTCGCGGCGAACCTGCCCGCGTTCCCCGCCAACCTGCGCAAGCAACTCAAGGGCGCGAACATGCCCGCGCCGCGCGCCATCATGGCGACGGCCGTCGAGAGCACGCAGGTGGACATCGACACCGCGTTCACCATCGAGTCGCGCTACTTCACCGAGCTCGTCACCGGCCAGGTCGCGAAGAACATGATTCAGGCGTTCTTCTTCGACATGCAGCACATCAGCTCGGGCGGCAACCGCCCCAAGGGCTTCCCGCAGCACACGGCGAAGAAGGTCGGTGTCCTCGGCGCCGGGATGATGGGCGCCGGCATTGCCTATGTGTGCGCCAAGGCCGGCATCGACGTGGTGCTCAAGGACGTGAGCCTCGCCTCCGCCGAGAAGGGCAAGCAGTACTCCGTCAAGCTGGTGGAGAAGGCCATCCAGAAGGGCCAGTCCACGAAGGAGAAGGGCGACGCGCTCCTCGCTCGAATCCAACCCGCCGCGGATGCCGCCGCGCTCGCGGGCTGTGACCTGGTCATCGAAGCGGTCTTCGAGGACGTGAAGCTCAAGCACCAGGTCTTCCAGGAGATTCAAGGCGTGGTCGCCCCGGACGCGGTGCTTGCTTCCAACACCTCGACCCTGCCCATCACCCTGCTCGCCGAGGGCGTGAAGCGGCCGGCCGACTTCGTCGGGATGCACTTCTTCTCCCCGGTGGACAAGATGCCGCTGCTCGAGCTCATCGCGGGCAAGACGACGAGCGACGCCACGCTGGCGAAGGCCATCGACATCGCGGTCCAGATTGGAAAGACGCCCATCGTCGTCAACGACAGCCGGGGCTTCTTCACCAGCCGGGTGATTGGCACGTTCCTCAACGAGGCCATCGCCATGGTGGGCGAGGGGATTTCGCCCGCCTCCATCGAGCAGGCGGGCCTCCAGGCGGGCTACCCCGCGGCTCCGCTCCAGCTGGTGGACGAGTTGACGTTGACCCTGCCGCGAAAGATCCGCCTCGAGACCAAGGCCGCCGCCGAGGCCGCTGGCCAGCCGTGGATGGACCATGGCAGCTACGCGGTCATGGACGCGATGATCGACCAGTACCAGCGCAAGGGCCGCTCCACCGGGGGTGGCTTCTATGACTACGTGGATGGCAAGCGCACGGGCCTCTGGTCGGGGCTCGCCCAGCACTACACCAAGCCCGGTTACACCATCCCCTTCGAGGACATGAAGGAGCGGATGCTGTTCGCCGAGGCCATCGACACGGTGAAGTGCTTCGACGAAGGCGTCCTCCGCTCCGCCGCCGACGCGAACGTGGGCTCCCTCCTCGGAATCGGCTTCCCGCCGTGGACGGGAGGCGTCGTGCAATACATCAACGGCTACGAAGGGCCTACCGGCACGGGGCCGCGCGGCTTCGTCATCCGCGCACGCGAGCTCGCGGAGCGCTACGGGAAGCACTTCCTGCCGCCCGCGTCGCTCGTCGCGAAGGCCGAAAGAGGCGAGCTCCTGAAGTAGCCCCCTCCCACTGAAGGAGAAGTCCCATGGCTCGGAGTCTCAGCAACCTCGCCGCCGTTCCGCCTTCGTTCGACACGAAGGCGCTCGTCGATAAACAGCGTGCCTATTTCGAGACCCGCGTCACGCTCCCGCTCCACTGGCGGCGGGCGCAGTTGCAGGCGCTCGACCGGGCGGCGCGCAAGTACGAGGCGGAGATTCTCGCCGCCCTCAAGTCGGACCTCTCGAAGAGCCCGGAGGAGGCCTACCTCACCGAAGTCGGGAACATCTACGGCGAGATCAAGAACGCGCTCAAGAACGTGAAGGCGTGGATGGAGCCGCGGCGGGGGTCGGCGCCTCTCATCATCCAGCCGGCGCGGGCCTACCAATACGCGGATCCGCTCGGCGTGACGCTCATCATCTCGCCCTGGAACTACCCCTACCAGTTGGCGATGGCGCCGCTCATCGGAGCACTCGCCGCGGGCTGCACGGCCGTGTTGAAACCCAGCGAGCTGTCACCCGCGACTTCGGGGGTGCTCAATCGGATGCTGGGCGAGGCCTTCCCGGCGGAAGTCGTCTCGGTCGTCGAGGGGGGCGCGGAGGTGAGCAAGGCGCTCCTCGCGGAGCGCTGGGACCTCATCTTCTTCACTGGTGGAACCCAGGTGGGCCGGGTGGTGGCCGAAGCCGCTGCCAGGCACCTCACGCCCACTGTTCTCGAGCTGGGAGGAAAGAGCCCCTGCATTATCGACAGGAGCGCGGACCTCGAGGTCACCGCGCGACGCATCGCCTGGGGCAAGTACGTCAACGCCGGACAGACATGCGTCGCGCCGGACTACGTGCTCATTCCTCCCGAGCTCAAGGGCCGCTTCATCGACCTGGTCCAGAAAGCCGTCAGAAGCTTCTACGGTGCCGATGCGCTCACGAGCGGCGACTATGGCCGCATCGTCAGTCATCGCCACTTCGAGCGCATCTCCGCGCTCGCGGCCGACGGTCAGATCGCCTTCGGCGGCGAGCGCGACGCGCCCAGCCGCTACTTCGCGCCCACCGTCATCACCGATGCACCGTTGTCGAGTCCGCTGATGCAGGAGGAGATCTTCGGTCCCCTGCTCCCGCTCGTCGACTGTCCGAGCATCGACGACGCCATCCGCTTCGTGCGCTCTCGTCCGAAGCCGCTCGCCCTCTACAGCTTCGCGCGCGACGCGGCGGTGAATGAGCGCGTCCTCAAGGAGACCTCGAGCGGCGGAGCGGTCACCAACGACGTGTGCGTCCACTTCGCCGCCGAGGGGCTTCCTTTCGGGGGCGTAGGCGAGTCTGGGGTTGGCGGCTATCACGGCCAGTCCAGCTTCGATGCCTTCAGTCACAAGAAGAGTGTGGTGAAGCGGCCCTTCGCGCTCGACATGAAGCTGCGCTACCCGCCCTATGGCGGGAAGCTCGGCCTCTTCAAGCGCTTCTTGTGAATGGGCAGCGGGGGTAGGGGGGCCTGGAACCTATGCGCCGTCCCTCACCGAAAGGGGAGGGACGCCGGAATCGCGGCGCAGGACGAAGAAGTACGGCACCGCCATTCCTCGCGCGTCCATCGCGCCGAGCACCGTGTCCGCGTCGACCTTCCGGAACACGTCGAGGGTGGGCCGGTCATCGTAGATCATCGTCGCGCTGAGCTTCCCGCGGTACTCCGTCATGCGCAGCCGCGCCTTGAACTTCCCGGTCTCCACATCGGCCCGGTGCGGGCCCACGAAGCCTCGAATCCCCGGCGACGGCCACTTGCGTGGATCCACCGGGAACACCGACGCGCGGTCCTCCGTGAAGAACAGCAGCGGGTGCACGCTCTCGGTGTCGATGAACTGCTTGCCGTACCAGCCGGTCGCGCTGAGCATTCCGTCCATCGGGTGTCCCGTCTGGAGCTCGCTGCCCTTCCACCTGCCGCTCATGAAGGCGAGCTCCACCGTGGGCAGGCTGTCGAACAGCGAGAGCGCTGCTTCGGTGCTGAGCTTCCCTGCCTTCACTGCTTCGTCGAACGTCATGGCGTCCTTCCACCGTGCATGTGCAGCACCGGCTTGATTGCCGTGCGCGTCTCCATGTCGTGAACCGCGTCGTTGATGGCCTCGAAGGCGTAGGGGCGGCTCAGCTTCTCGATGGGAAACCGTCCTTCCGCGTGCAGGGAGACCAGGCGCGGAATGAAGGTCTTCGGGTCGGCATTCCCCTCCAGGATGCCCACCAGCTTCTTCCCAGAGAGGAGCGGGGTCATCGGGAGCGAGACTTCCGCGCCGCGACCCGGCAGGCCGAGCAACGCGCAGGTGCCCAGGGGCCTCGTCACGTCGAACGCCTGACGCAGCACCTGGGGTGAGCCCACGCACTCCAGCGCGAAGTCCACGCCGCCCCGGGTTCGCTTCAGAATCGTCTTCGTGAGCTCGGGCTCGTGCGCCAGGAAGGTGTCGGTGGCGCCCAGTTCGCGCGCCAACTCGAGCCGCTCCGCGTTGATGTCCACGGCGATGATGCGCGCCGCGCCGGCGACTCGCGCCGCCATGATGGCCGCGAGGCCAACGGCGCCCGCTCCGTACACCGCGAGCTGCTGCCCGGCTTCGAGCCGGAACGCCTCGAGCACCGCGCCCGCGCCGGTCTGGAACCCGCAGCCCAGCGGCGCGAGCAGCTCGAGCGGCGCGGACGCGTCGACCTTCACCGCGTTGTGCTGGTGCGCCAGCACGTGCGTGGCGAACGAGGACTGGTGGAAGAAGCTGGAGCGAATCGGCTCACCGTGCCACCGCATGGGGAAGGAGCCATCCGGCCTGGCACCGGAGAAGTTCCCCGCGTACCCGTGCTCGCAATACGCGGGATGGCGGCGTGCGCACGTGCCACACGCGCGGCACGAGAAGTAGCTGAGCACCACCGCGTCGCCGGGCGCGAAGTCCGTCACGCCGTCACCCACGGCCTCCACGATGCCCGCGCCTTCGTGGCCGAGCACGGCGGGGAGGGGGAAGCTGCCCGCGCCCGCCCGGTAGGTGAGGTCGGTGTGACAGATGCCGCTCGCCGTCACCCGTACCCGCAGCTCGCCCGTCCGCGGCGAGTCGAGCTCTACTTCGTCGATGGCGAAGGGACCATTCGCCACCTGCAACACCGCGGCACGCACCGGAAGACTCATGGGGCCATATTATTGGCAACCTGCCAATAGTGCACTGCAATGTTCTCGGCCCCGCACCGGGAGGCTCCGCAAGAGCCGCTATGGCTGCTCGATGCGCTGGAGCATCGAGTTGCACGGGTCGCGGTACCAGGCTCCGATGGCGGCCGGCAGCAGCGTGCCATTGACGATGGAGGCATTCCACTCGTCGGTGTCGTTGATGACGCCGTGTTCGGTGTCGAGCGGCGCGAAGACGGCCACCTGTTGGAGACCGGACAGCCGCGCACGCATGCTCTCCGTGAAGCGCTGCCGGTAGGCATTGGCGTTCGCGTCGTTCTCGCTCGGGGGAATCAGTCCCTTGAGCTGCACGCCATCCGCCTGGGACTGGCGGATGAAGAGGGGGCTCGAGATGTACCCGCCGCCGATGACCTTCTCCGGGCTGCGGCACATCAGCTTGGAGGTGGCGTCGGTCGCGGCCGCCTCACAGCTCCAATCGCCTCGGGCAGCCCACACCGTCGCCGTGGTCGCCAGCTCCTGCTCGCGGGTGGTGGGAATCGCGGTGCTCTCGCTGTGGGTGTCGAGGTCATACGCCGGGTAGTCGATGATGAAGCCCGCATCCATCAGTGCGACGAAGCGGACCGAGGCGGGCAGACGGGCATGGACGGCATCGACGTTGTTCATGACCCCGACGCCTCCCGCGGACGAGCCCAGGAGGAAGACCTCTTCCGCGCTGCTGAACCCCTGCGACTGGAGCTCGGTGAAGACGGCCTCGAGGATGCGGCGCCCTCGGAAGTGCCAGCGCGCCAGGTCTCCCGTGGGGAGCTGGTCATTCCCCGCGCGATCTCCGGACCACGAGTCACTCGAGCAGTAGATGAGCTGCACGAAATTCGCGTCGTAGAAGTCGGGGTTCTCGCCCGGCAGCGGTGACTTGATGCCCTCGAGCGGAGTGGTGAACGGCTGGTGATCCACGGGGTCTCCACTCGACATGAGGGAGCGCTGCTTCTTGTATCGCTCCTGGCAGTCGGCGGCCGTGCTGCAACTGCCGCCCCCCTCGAGATAGATGAGCCACCGCTTCGCGCCCGCGCCGACGCCGGGGCGGAAGAGGTAGGTCGCAGGGGTGCCGTCATTGCAGATGGCGAGCGGGTACACGGACTTGGGCACGACCCGCACCGTCACGTCATTCGTCACCGTCGAGGTATGGGTCAACTGCACGGGGGGAACAGCACACTGGGCGGTGCCGCTGACGCTCTCCTGGGCCGACACGGAGGTCACTGTTTGGTCATCGGGCCCGCCTGGTGAGAGCGAGCCAGAGCCACAGGCGCACAGACAGATTGCGCTCGAGAGGGCGAGCAGGTGAAGGGGGTTGGACGAGAAGCGGTGCACTGAGGAGGCTCCTGGAAAAAGGGATACGCCTGAGAACACGAGAGCCCTGGATTGGTTGCGCCGGTCCGTTGCGCTTGATTCGTCTCGAATTTGAGATATTCTCTCAAATGTGGGAGACGACTTGGAAGACAGGCTGGTGCAGCGGCTGGCGGCATTGCGTGAAGAGCGCGGGATGTCGCTGGAGGCACTGGCCACGGCAAGCGGTATCAGCCGCGCCACCTTGTCGCGGCTGGAGCGTGGCGAAACCAGTCCGACGGCCGCGCTGCTGGGCAAGCTGTGCTCTGTGTACGGCATGCCGATGTCGCGCCTGATCGCAGAGGTCGAGGTGCAACCCGCGCAGCTGATCCGCGCCGCGGAGCAGGCGGAGTGGAAGGATCCGGCCACCGGCTTCCGCCGCCGCATGGTGTCGCCGCCTGCCAAGGGCTTCCGCGTCGAGCTGGTCGAGGGACGTCTGCCTCCGGGCGCCGTGATCGATTACGAGCAGCCACCCGTGCGCGGCCTGGAGCAGCACATGTGGATGCTGGGCGGCGTGCTCGAATACACCGTAGATGGCGTGCGGCACCGCCTGCAGCGTGGCGACTGCCTGCGTTTCCACTTGTTCGGCGCCACGCGCTTTGTGTGTCCCGGGCCGGCAGAGGCCCATTACCTGATTGCGATATGCGAGCCATAGACGAACTGGACGGTGCGGGCTTGCGCGCCGAAGCGGACGCACTGGCGGAAGTGCTGCGCGACTGCGTGCTGAACGGCGCGAGCGTCGGCTTCGTGCTGCCGTTCCCGCACGAAGAGGCGCGGGCCTTCTGGCTTGGCCTGGTGCCGTCGCTGGAGCGCGGCGAACGCAGGCTGTTCGTGATGCGCGACAGCTCAGGCGTGGTGTGCGGCACGGTGCAGTTGGTGCTGTCCGGAATGCCGAACGGTGCGCACCGTGCGGAGATCTCCAAGATGCTCGTCCATTCGCGCGCCCGGCGTCAGGGCATCGCGCAGGCGCTGATGCTGCATGCCGAGTCTCATGCGCGCGAGCTGGGGCGCACGCTGCTGGTGCTCGATACCTGCACCGGCTACGAAGCCGAGAAGATGTACGCCAGGTTGGGCTTCAAGCTGTGCGGCACGATCCCGAACTATGCGGCGATGCCGGATGGGTCGCTGGGGTCGACCAGCGTGATGTACAAGCCCCTCGCGCCCGCGTAGCGCCACGGCAGATGCGGCGGGGCACGTGCCAGCGGCCGTGCTGTACCTGTTCGAGACGGGGCCGCGCACTCTGTTCGGCAGTGGGCGCGAGACGCCCGGCCGCAGCGCGTTCCAGGGGGGAGTCGGTCAGACTTGGGAGAAAGGCCCTGGAGTGGGCAGTGCCCGTTCCGGGGGCCGGGAGCCAGACCGATGAAGCGCAAGGACCCGACGACGGTGGCCGTCCCCGGACCCGCTGGGCGGCTGATGGCGACGGAGGAGGGCCTCGGCGGTGTGCCCGTCCTCTTCGTGCATGATCTCGCCGGTGACCGGACGCACTGGACCGAGACGCAACATGGCCTCGCGACCCGCAGCGTCGCGTTCGACCTGCGCGGGCTGGGCGAGAGCGGTGGTGCCCACGGCCCCTTCGGCGTGGAGGCTGGAGTGGAGGATGTCGCCGCCGTGGCCGACGCGCTGCTGCCCCAGCAGTTCGTCCTGGTAGGCCATGGCTTCGGGGCCGCGGTGGCCGGCGCCTTCGCCTCGTACTTCCCCGAGCGGCTCGCCGGGCTGCTCTATGTCGAGGCGGCGGGAGACATGCGCCGCTGGACGAAGTCCGACGCGGAGGCATGGCTCGAGAACTTCAGCCCGGCGAAGTACGGCGCCTTCCACGAGCACTGGTTGGCGCCGCTGCTCCTCGAGGCCCGGGAGAAGACGCGCACGCTCGTGATGAAGACGCTGCGCACCTCGCGACGGGAGGTCATCGCCGGAAACCTGGAGTCGCTCTTCGGCTACGACCCGGGCGAGGCCTTCGAGCGTTTCACCGGGCCCACCCACGCGCTGGCGGCGGCCACCGGCTCGGAGACGCTGGTGGCCCAGCGGCCCACGCTCTCCCACTCCGTGGTGCCGCACGCGAGCCACTGGCCCATGCTGGACTCGCCGCAGTGGTTCCACACCGAGCTGGTCCACTTCCTGGGCCGCTGCAAGCCCGGGCACTGAGCCGCTCCCCGGCCCGGGGTGTCGGGTGGAGGACATCCTCCCCGTCTCGCGGGGGCCCCGCCCGGGGTCTCATTGCACTGCTGGACTGGCCAACACTTCCCTTCCGGGAACCCCATCCCTACCTCTTCGCCCCATCCACGGCAGCGGGACGCGAGACCTCGCCGCACGTGAGGGAGGCGACCATGAGGGCAGTGCTGAAGCACATCCGCGTCCGGCAGTCCCGGTTCCAGGCTCACCCGCTGTTCGACGAGCTCCGGCCGGATCGGCCCCTCGGGGAGATGCTGGCGTTCGCCCCGCGTCTGTCTTTCTGGGTGATGTGCTTCCAGGACGTGCTGCGCCTCAACGCCCAGCGGGTGAAGGATCCGGAGCTCGCCCGGCTCATGCGCCGCCACCGCGCCGAGGAGCGTGGTCATGACCACTGGTTCTTCGAGGACCTCGCCCTGTTGACGGGGCGCTCCCTGACGCTCGACGAGCCCTGGGACCTGGCACACGAGTGCACCCGGGATGCGAGCTATGCCCTCCTCGCCGAGGTGCTCCGTCCGATGGATGACCGGCTGCGGGTGGTGCTGGTGCTGGCGCTGGAGTCCACCAGTCATACCTTCTTCAGCCGTGTCTCCTCCGTCACCCAGGCGCTCGGTGCCGGCAAGCGTCTCAAGTACTTCTCCGGCCACCACATGGAGGCCGAGGAGCAGCACGAGGTCTTCGAGGCGCAGATGGAGGCGATGTTGAACGGCATCGAGCTCTCACCGGCGCTGCGGGCCGAGGCCCTCGGGCTGGTGGACCGCGTCTACGCCGCCTTCCATTCCATGTTTGACGGGCTGTGCGCCGGGCCTGGCGCGCACCTTGCCGCCGTGTCGGGCAGGGCGATGCTCTCCACACACGCCTGAGCCCAGGCCCTCCGCCAGGGCCACCCGTTCACCACTTGAGCTGATAGGTGCAGGCCTCGGCTCCCGTGGACCGGCAGCCCGAGCCGTCGTGCTCGATGCGCAGCAGGATGGAGCCCTTGGGCTTGAAGCGCTTGTAGAGGGCTTCCAGCAGGCCCAGGTCGAACTCGCACGGATAGGGGTTGTCACACACCATGCGTGCGGTGCGCTCCGTTTCGGGGTGGTAGTGGTAGCCGCCGATGTCCCCGGTGCCCCGGTGGTTCAACCGGTAGGCCGCGTCGAGCCCGGCGAGCGCCGACGTGAACGAGTGGATGCCGGGAGGGAAGACGGCATTCTCGGGCACGGCATGGCCGATGGCGCGGGTGGTGTGAGGCCCCACCTGCTTGAGGATGTCCTCGAAGCTGTCGAGGACGCTCGGCAGGGGATACCACTTCTCCGGCTCGAGCGGCTCAATCCCATGGGCGGCCAGCACCCGGTGCGCCTTGAACTCGAAGAACTCCATTGCGTTGAGGAGGGCCTGGACACTTCTTCCGTACACCTCGACCTGATCCGAACGCGTACTGCGAGCCATCGCGGTTCCTTTCTGGCTGGCGCGCCGTACTCAAACACGCGACGCATCCACCCTCAAGCCACCGCTTGTCTGTCCGCTGGGAAGAGCCGCGGCCCGGGCTGTTCCACCGGGAAGTCCCTACGCCGCCGTAGCGGCGCCGGCCGCGTCATCCGACGGTGACCTCCACCTTCGAGAGGACATGGTCCAGCGTCGCCGCGTGCATGACGAGGTTCTCGAATCGCTGAAGCACCGTGGGGCTGGTGTCGAACAGCTTCTCCAACTCCTCGGAGGACACCTCCGTGCTCCCGGTGATGGCATCGTGGAACGCCTCCGCGTCCTCGAAGGTGGGCCGGACCTCGTCCCGCTCGGCGATGGCCTGGAGCGCCAGCGCCCCTCTCAGCCGCCACTCGGCGTCGAGCCGCGTGGCGATATCGGTCCGCCAGCCATCCCACGCCTCGTCCAGCTCCTCGGGGGTGAAGCCCTTGCCGACGAGCACCGGGTACTCCACCACCGCCCATTGGTGGCGGATCTCCTCGTCGATCAGACCCTGGGACAGCGCCACGTGCGTCCGCTCGATGAGCGCATCCATCACCCGCTCCTGGAGCTCCCGCTGGGCCTCCGTCTCACGCTCCTCGAAGAGCTCCTCCGCCAGCCGCTGCAGGACGTCCTCGATCGTGGCTCCAGCGTCGAGCAGGGTGAGCAACTCCGGCGAGTCCGCCTCCAGGGGCGTCACCTCGTGCGCTGCCTTCACGTCGACGATGAACCGGGCGGTGGCGCCTCGCAGGGAGGCGACGGCATACGTCTCCGGGAGAACCAGCTCCACTCCGATGGAGAGGCCTACCGTGGCTCCGACCAGCGCCTCGAAGAAGCCGGGGAGGAGTGGCTCGGGCGCCACTTCCACCGACCAGTCCGTGCGGACGGAGAAGGGGATGAGCCTGCCGTCGGCGTAGCCCAGGACGTCCAGCAGCACGTCGTCTCCCTCCGCCACCTCCTCTCCGGGCGTGCGCTCCCGGCGTGGCGCGCGTTCGCGGCACAGCGCATCGAAGCGCTCCATGATGTCGTCTTCCGTGACGGGCGCGGGGGCGGGGACCGCCACGGAGAGGCCCTCCAGGGAGGGGGCCTGGATGGAGGGGAGCCGGATCGCGGCGGTGCCGTCCAGCGCGAGGGCGCCAGTGGAGCGCTTCAACAACATCAGGCCCTGGAGGTCGCCCAGGGAGTACTCCGCACCGGCAGCGGAGGCGTCAGGTTGCGTCGGCATGGGACTTCCTTCCTGAATCGTGAGGACGTGCGGCTCGTGCGCCGGAAGCAGGGACCGGCCCTCATCGGACCCGTCCCCGCCTCATTCGGGACGCTCACCAGAACTTGAGCTTCTTGAGCGCCTTCTTCGCGCCATCGGCGATCTTCTTCGGACCGACGGCCCCCACGATGCTCGACACCGTGGAGATGGCTCCACCCACCTGGGAGACGACGGGGATGTTCGTCGCCGCCAGGACCGAGCCCGCCGCGGTGATACCCGCGGTGACCTTCTTGCCCACGGACGCGTTCTTGTCGCGCATCGTCGAGACGAACGCGGCGGTGTCGGCAGCGGCGATGGCGACGTTGGCTCCGGGGACGAAGCGGCCACCCGCCTTGCTCGCTAGCTTCGCGGCCTTGAGCCCACCGGTCGCCATCTTCTTCGAGACGCCGCCGGCGACGGCGCGTTTCATCCGCGAATCGGCGATGTGCTTGAGGTCCCGGACCGACACGTCACTGCCCGCCCGGAGGTACTTCTGGGCCATCGCCTTCGCCGTGCCGGAGGCCTTCGTCCGGATGGTGTGCCGGTTGTGCGCGGCCGTATCCCCGGCCACGTTCAGCTGCCGCGAGCCCACCTGACGGTCGATGGCGTTACGGAAGCCCTTCGTCACGTCCTTCACCTGCTTCCGGGCCTCTCGAAGCTCCGCGAAGCCCTTCGCGGTGTTAAGGCCCACGGACGCGAAGCTGGCGGTCGAGCCCAGGGCCTTGTTGGCGCGCTCCTTGTTCCACCCCTGGCGGAAGCCCGCGCGCACGTCGCTGATCATCGAGGCCCCGGCGAACGGAAGCTGGACGGCGCCGAGTCCGCCACCCAGGCCCGAGGAGAAACGCGTGAATCGGGTGTTGCGCGCCGTGACCGTCTGGCGGGGCTTGTTGTTGACGAGCGGGAGGTTCCAGTCGCCGAACTTGAGCTTCTCCGTTCGCACGTCGCGGCCGCCCTTCGCGATCATCCCAAGGTCGGCGAAGCTCTTCACGCCGTTGGCGCGGAGGCCATTCCCGTCGTTCTTGTCCGCCAGGCGGTCGATGGCGTCCTTCTTGGGCTCTTTCTTGGGCGCGGCCTTCGCCTTCGCCGGATCCCTGCGTGCGTCGTAGGCGTCCATGGCCCTCTGCTTCGCCGCCTGGGCCGCCACCGTCAGGGCGGAGGGCTTCGGCGGGGACTTGGGCTTGGGCTTCGACTCGGCCTTCTTGACAGGCTTGTGGATCTTCCTGGGGGCATCCAAGACGGGTCGCATGAGAGGCTCCGGGGGGGAGAGGTGATTTCGAAATGGATTGTCGCTTGTCGGGATTTTGAGTTGCGTAAATCCTCTCAATCCCAAGCAGCTCCACCTGGGCAGCTCATCAAAGACAATGCAAAGCCATACACTCGCGCCCGGGTACTTCCGGAAGGGGCGTGAGCGCTCGGTGCGCGGAGAGCTGTGGGGACCTCGATTCCAGGACACACGTAGGGCCCGGGTGGCGCATTTCGGCCGGAATAATTCCCGGGCCGCGTGCCAACCCCATGGAATCAGGGCACTTCTGGTGTCCGGCGCGGCCCTCCGTCAGGAGGAAGTCGGGTCGCGCATGGCGGAGCGGATGCTCAGGTCGAGCTGGCTCTGGAGCTCGAGCAGGAGGCTGCCGAGCGCGGGCGTGTCCACGCCGATGCGGGCCGCGAGGCGCACGCGGACCTCGTCGCGCAGCCACTCGCGGGACTGGGCGAGCCAGCGCTTCACCGTGGAGCGGTCCACCCGGTAGACGCGGGCAATCTGCGCCGTCCCCAGGCCGTCCACCAGGTGCAGCCGCAGCAGGGTCCGGCCCCGGGGCTCCAGGTCCTTCAGCGCCTCCTGGAACACCTCGGTGAAGTCCTTGCGGTAGCGCTCCTTGATGAAGCGCCGGTCGGCCTCGTCGAGGGGCGCGGCGGCCTCCTCGAGCCGGGTGTCGTCCAGGTCGAACGACAGCTTCCGCTCGCGCATCATGTTCAGGGCGGTGCGCAGGGCGGCCACGCGGAGCCAAGCCAGCAGCGAGCCCTGCCCGCTGTAGTCAGCGATGCGCGGGGGCCGCTCTCCGCTGGGGAGGAAGAGCTTCACGCGCAGGAGCTGGAGGGCCTCGTCCGCCGTGGCCACGTCCAGCCCCCGCTGCACCAGGGCCTTGCGGAGCGAGGGGACGAAGCGCACCTCGAACT
This sequence comes from Vitiosangium sp. GDMCC 1.1324, assembly GCF_003044305.1. Taxonomy (GTDB): domain Bacteria; phylum Myxococcota; class Myxococcia; order Myxococcales; family Myxococcaceae; genus Archangium. The sequence continues at coordinate 45,101 of NZ_PZOX01000031.1, forward strand.
CCGCGAGCGCCTCCGCCTCTCCCCGCGCGCATGCGTGCGAGAAGGCCCGCTCTTCCTGGTGGTTCGTGTCGCTCTTCGTCATGGCCGCCCGCGTCGGATATTGTATTCCTGGCATGGACTGCTTCGACACGCGACAACTCTTCGCCTTCGCACAAGGTGAGCTGGACGCCGAAGCCGCCGGGTCGGTGGAGAAGCACCTTGATTTCTGCTCCGTCTGTCGAGCGCTCATGGCGGAAGCCGCACGCTCGAGCGGCGGCCCGGAGTCCCAGCACTCCGAGTCCGGGCAGCCAGCGGGAGGGCCGGTGCACCCCTTGCTCGCGCGGGGCTCCCTGCTGGGGCGCTATGTGGTGCTCGACCGCATCGGGGCGGGAGGCATGGGCGTCGTCCATGCCGCGTACGACCCCGAGCTGGACAGGCGCGTCGCGCTCAAGCTGATCCGCATCGACTCGACGAGTCCCGCACGGCGGGAGCAGGCGCAGGCCCGGCTGTTGCGGGAGGCCCAGGCCACCGCCCGCGTCGTCCACCCCAACGTCATCACGATTCACGACGTGGGCCGGTTCGGCGAGCACGTGTTCCTGGCCATGGAGCTCGTGGATGGCACCACCCTCCGCGCGCACATGGCGCCCCTCAAGGAGCGGCGGGACTGGCGCGAGGTGCTGGGGCTGTTCCTCCAGGCGGGACGGGGGCTCGCTGCGGCACATGCGCAGGGGCTCGTCCACCGCGACTTCAAGCCCGACAACGTCCTGGTGGGCCGGGATGGGCGCGCCCGCATCACCGATTTCGGCCTCGCGCGCACCGCCGAGGACCTGAGTGGTCCCCACGAGTCCGCGCCCCCGCTGGCCTCGGGGGACCTCCACGAGGCATCACTCACGCGCTCGGGCGTGGTGCTGGGCACGCCGGCGTACATGGCCCCCGAGCAGAAGCGCGGGGAGCTGTCCGATGCTCGGAGCGACCAGTACAGCTACTGCGTCGCGCTCTACGAGGCGTTGTATGGGAAGCGCCCCTTCACCCCGGGCTCGGCCGTCCCGCCGCGCCCCCCGCGTGAGTCCGGAGTTCCGGCCTGGGTGCATCGGGCCATCCTCCAGGGGCTCTCGGAGTCACCGCAAGCGCGCCACGCCTCCATGGACGCGCTCCTCCGGCGGCTCAGCGACGCGCCGGGTGCGACGTGGCGCCGGGTGGGCATGGCCGCCGCCGCGGGCCTGGTGCTCGTCGCGGGGGGAGCGGCGCTGCATCGGTCCACGTCGGGAGACCCCTGCGGAGGGAGTGAGCAGTCGCTCGTCGGCGTCTGGGACGCGCCCCGGAAGAGCACGGTCCAGGCCGCCTTCACGGCGAGCCCGCTTCCCTTCGCGGCGAGTGCATGGCGCGAGGTGGAGCGCACGTTGGACTCCTACTCGCGGGACTGGGTGGAGGCGAGCCACGAGGCGTGTGTCGCCACGCGCGTGAAGGGCCACCAGCCGGAGCGGCTCCTCGATCGGCGTGTCATCTGCCTGGACCAGCGGCTCAAGGACCTGTCGGCCGTGGTCGACACGCTGGCGGCGGCGGATGCCGATGTCATCCAGAACGCGGTGCGCGCGGCCCATGGTCTGGAGAGCCTGGCTCCCTGCTCGGACATCTCGACGCTCGCCTCGCCGGAGCCGCCCTCCTCGGAGGAGGGGACGCGGCGCCGGATGGAGGAGCTTCGCGTGCGGCGCGCCGCGGTGCGGGCGAAGCTGAACGCCGGTCAGGTGAAGCCCGCGCTGGAGCTCGCCACGGCGGTGGCCCGGGAGGCCCACGACGTGGGCTATGAGCCGCTGGAGGCCGAGATCCTCGACCTCCTGGCGGAGGCGCAGGGTCAGGCTCGTCAGCCCCGGGATGCCATCCGCACGCTGCACCGGGCCATCCAGGCCGCGGAGTCGAGCCGTCACGACCGGCAGGCCGCGGAGTCATGGGCCGGGCTGGTCCGCCTGCTCAGCTTCGTGGACGCGGGCCTGGATCCTGACGAGGAGACTCCGCGTCATGCGGCGGCTGCGCTGAAGCGCCTGGGTGGAGATGCCCGCATCGAGGCCATGCTCTCCCGGAATCTCGTCAGCCTCCACCGTGCCCGGGGCAGGCTGAACGAGGCACTGGCGGAGAGCCAGCGCGCGCTCGCGATGGCTCGGAAGACCTACGGCCCGGAGGAGCCGGAGCTCGCCACCGCCCTGCTCAGCGCCGGACAGATTCTCGGGCTCCTGGGCCGTCACGAGGAAGGACTGCCCTTCCTCCGGGAAGCGGAGTCCATCTACCGGAAGACGTACGGCCCGGAGCACCCCAACCTGGCGGTCGTCCTGGACTCCCTCGCCGTGCATGAGGTGCGGTCGGGCAACGCCGCGAGCGCGTTGGCGTACGCGGGCCAGGCCCTGGCCATCTTCCGGCGGGTCCATGGCGACGAGCACCTGATGACGGCGGGCACGCTCCACAACCAGGGCGGCATCCTGCTCGAGCTGGGCCGGGCGGAGGAGTCGTTCCGGACATTCGAGCGCGCGGCCCGGATTCGAGAGAAGCAGCTGGGGCCCGCGGACCCGAAGTTCGCGTCCTCCCTGTCCGGCATGGGGCGTGCGCTCGCGAAGCAGGAGCGCTACCGGGAGGCGGCCGAGTACCACCAACGCGCGGTGTCCATCCGGGAGAAGGCCCTGGGGCCGGAGAGTTTCCAGGTGGGCATCGACCTGCTGGGGCTGGGCGGAGACTTCGTGGGGATGAACGCGCCGGCCAAGGCGTGTGCCCCGCTGGAGCGCGCGGTGGCCATCTTCGAGCGTGAGGCGGCTGGGAAGGCGGATGAGAACCTGGCGGATGCGCGGTTCGCGCTCGCCCGGGCGCTCGCGAGCGAGCCGCGAGACCTGGAGAAGGCGCGCCAGCTCGCGGGCGTCGCCCTCGAGGACTACCGAAGACTCTCCCGGACGCGCGCCTCGGACATTCAGCAGGTCGAGCAGTGGCTGGCCGAACATGGCGGCTTCCCCCGCCGCCCCATCGCGTCGCAGCGGTGACGGGCTCCTGGCGCGGGGCGGCCTCGCTTCGCTACGTCCGGCGGTGGCGCCCCTCCCGGACGGCCCTGACGAGGGCGCTCGCGGCCACCTCACAGTCATCCGCGGAACAGATGGCGGACACCACCGAGACTCCGTCCGCCCCCGCGGCGATGACGTCCGCGGCGTTGTGGGTGGTGATGCCGCCGATGGCCACGACCGGCACGGGCAGCAGGCGCCGCAGCCGGGCGAGCTCTTCCAGCCCGAGGGCCGGGGTGGCATCCGCCTTGGAGCCGGTGGGGAAGATGGGACCCACGCCGGCGTAGTCCACCACCGCCGGGTCCAGCGTGGGCAGGTCTCCTGGCCCGGTGATGGACAGGCCCACCAGCGCACCGGGTCCCAGCAGACGTCTGGCCACTTCGGGCGGCAGGTCTCCCTGGCCCACGTGCACTCCGTCCGCCCCCAGAGCCAGCGCCAGGTCCACCCTGTCATTGACGATGAGCGGCACCCCGAGCGGCCGGAGCCGTTCGAGCAGGGCCCGGCCCAGCTCCAGCGTCTCGCGCGCCGAGGCCTCCTTCTCGCGCAACTGCACCACGGTCGCCCCACCGCGCACCGCGGAGAGCACCACGTCCACCAGCTCGCGCCCCCGTGACAGCAGGCGGTCGGTGACGAGGTAGACGGACAGGTCGGGCACACGGCGGGACATGGCGGAGGTCTCCTCAGCGCACGCGGGCGCGGGCCCGCACAGTGGCCTCGTCCAGGGTGTGGAGCACGTCCAACAGGTGCATCTGCAACGAGCCCGGCCCCTTGGACTGCTCGGCGGCGAGCTCCCCGGCCAGGCCCAGCACGACGAGGGCGCGCGCGGCGGCCAGCACCGCATCGGGCTCCACCGCCAGGAAGGCGCCCACGAGCGCGGACGCCGTGCACCCCATGCCCGTCACCCGGGCCATGAGCGGATGGCCGTTGTCCACCGCCACCACGCGGGAGCCATCGGTGACGTAGTCCGTCTTGCCCGTGACGGCCACCACGGTGCCCAGGCTGGAGGCCAGCCGCCGTGCTGCCTGGAGTGAGGCCTCGGAGGACTGGGTGCTGTCCACGCCTCGCGTGGCACCGGCCTCGCCCGCCACCGCGAGCACTTCCGAGGCGTTGCCGCGGATGACCGCCGGCGCCTGTCGCGCCAGCTCGGCCGCGGTGGTGGTGCGGTAGCGCGTGGCCCCGGCGCCCACCGGATCCAACACCCAGGGTACTCGAGACTGGCGCGCGGAGTGGATGGCCAGCCGCATGCCCTCCACCCAGTCCGGCGAGAGCGTGCCGATGTTCACCACCAGTGCCTGCGAGATCGCCGCGAAGTCCGCCACCTCCTCCCGTGCATGCACCATGGCGGGCGAGGCCCCCACGGCGAGCAGGGCGTTGGCCGTGTTGTTCATCACGACGTAGTTGGTGATGTTGTGCACGAGCGGCGAGCGCTCCCGCACCGCCTTCAGCGACTCCCACACGCCTGAGATCAGATCCACCGTGAGCTCCTCATGCCGGGCCATCTACCATTCTCTCTCCTCCGGACCCAGGGCCGGGTGCTGCTCAATAACCCGCCTCCTTGTCGACGATGTTCACCAGCGGCTCTCCTTTCTCGAAGCGGTCGAGGTTGCGCAGGAAGAGCGCCATGGCGTCATCCCTCCAGGTGGGCGTTTGATCGGCACAATGGGGTGAGAGCAGGACGTTCTCGAGCCTCCAGAAGGCATGCCCCGCCGGCAGCGGTTCGGTCTCGAAGACATCCAGTGCGGCCCCTCCGAGACGTCCTTCTTCCAGGGCCTTCACCAGCGCCACTTCGTCAACGGTGCTGCCGCGGCCGATGTTGATCAGCACGGAGTGCGGCTTCATGGCCCGCAGCTCCGCTTCACCCATCAGCCGATAGGTTCCGGGCGTGTGGGGCATGGCCAGGAGCAGGTAGTCCGAGGCGGCGATCATCTCCAGCCTCCGCTCGAGGGGAAACACCTCGTCCACGAGCGGATCCCCCTCGCTCAGCGATGGCCGGCGCCGGCAGGCCAGGATGCGCATGCCGAAGGGTCTGGCCCGTTCCGCGACGGCGCGGCCGATGTCTCCGTACCCGAGGATGCCCAGTGTCCGTCCACGGAGCTCCACGGGCATGAATTGGTCCCACCGTGCCTCGGCTTGCTGGCGCACCAGGCGGCGCAGCTCCTTGGCGAAGAACAACATGGCGGCCAGGGCGAACTCGCCGAGCGAACCGCTGTAGACCCCTCTGGAATTGGTGAGGGGAAGTGGACTGTGGATGAACTCCTCGAAGAGGAGATTCTCCACACCCGCGGAGAGGGCGTGGATCCATCGAAGGGCTCTGGCCCGTGGCAGCAGCGTGCGCAGCAGATCCCTCTTCGGCGCACCTATCAAGAGGACCTGGGCTCGTTCAATGGCCGGACCCAGGCGTTCCTCGGAGAGGCCGACGGTGACCGTGGTTCCCGGCGCCAGCCGCTCGAGGTGGTTCAGATAGGGCGATGTGGGCTCCGCCAGGACCAGGAGGTGCTCGACTTTCATGTGGCCGCCGAGCATATCAACCCCACCCGTACCGGCCGCTGCATGGACGAGTAACGTCTCACCCTCACGCGCCGGTGCTCCAAGAGGAAGGGTTGTGATGCGACTGTCGATCAATCTGGCTTGTCTGTTTCTGTTCGCCGTGCTCTCCACCGGAGGGAGCGCTGCCGCCGATGAACCGGTGCCAGCGCACCAGACGTTCACGCTCAAGTCCGCGACGCTCAAGGAGACCCGGCGCATCAACGTCTACACGCCGCCCGGCTACGATGCGGCCGGTGGCACGCGCTATCCGGTGCTGTACATGCCTGACGGCGGCTTGCAGGAGGACTTTCCGCACGTCGCCAGCGACATCGACACCGCGATCCGGGCCGGCGAGATGCGGCCGGTGATCGTGGTCGGCATCGAGAACACCGAGCGGCGGCGCGACACCACCGGGCCGACCTCCGTCGATGAGGACCGGAAGATTGCCCCGCGCGTTGGAGGCTCGGCCGCGTTCCGCGCCTTCATCCGCGACGAGCTGATGCCGCAGGTGCGCCGCCGCTACCGCGTGACGAACGAGACCGGCATCATCGGCGAGTCCCTCGTGGGTCTGTTCATCGTCGAGACCTTCTTCCTGGAGCCGAAGTTGTTCGACACGTACATCGCCCTCAGCCCGAGCCTGTGGTGGAACAACGAGGAACTGGTGCGCAAGGCGAGCGAACGTCTCAAGGCCCAGCCGGGGCTGCGCAACGGCCTGTACCTGTCGTCCGCGAACGAAGACAACATCGCCCCCGCGGCGGCACGCCTGGCGGACACGCTGCGCGCGAATGCGCCGGCAGGGCTGCGCTGGCAGTACGAGCCCCGGCCCGACCTGCGCCACGACAACATCTACCGCACGGTGTCGCCCCAGGTGCTACGCCGGTGGTTCGCGCCCGAGGGAAAGGGTCGCGGTCCGTAGGCCCGGCCAGGCTGAGCGCCGTGGGTCCAGAACCCTCTCGAGGCAGGGCACGGGTCAGGATAAATAGCTGGATAAACGGAAAAACTGGAATTATCCTGCGAGCCCTCCCTTGCAGTGGAGGATCCCCCATGCCGTCGCTTGCTACTGGAGTTCTCGCAGCTGCAGCGCTTGCCCTCTCTCCGCTCGCCGCTCAGGCAGGAGCCCCGTCAGAGGGCTCCGCGCCGTCCCGCCCGTCCGTCATCGTGGCCCGGGTGCCGTTCAAGTCCCGGGCGGACCTGGATCGGCTCGCGGAGAGACTGGATCTCAGTGCCGCGGTGGACCATGAGCGGAAGACCGTGGAAGCGGTGCTGTCGCCCGAGGAGTACGACGCGCTGGTGAAAGAGGGCCGCCGCGTGGAGCTCCTCGAGGAGCCGACGCGGAGCATGAACGCGTCTCGCGAGGGGCTCGTGTCCCTGGCGGGTGGCATCCCGGGCTACTCGTGCTACCGCACCGTGGATGAGAGCTACGCCGCCATGGCGCAGCTTCCCATCACCTACCCGAACCTCGCCTCGTGGAATGACATTGGCGACACCTGGGACAAGGTGACGGCCGGCGGCAAGCCGGGGGATGACATGCGGGTGCTGGTGCTGACGAACAAGTCGCGCCCGGGCCCCAAGCCGCGCTTCTTCCTGATGGGCGGCATCCACGCCCGCGAGTACACGACGGCGGAGCTGGCCACGCGCTTCGCCGAGCAGCTCGCGAGCCGCTACGGCACGGATGCCGACGCCACCTGGCTGCTCGACTACTACGAGCTGCACGTGGTGGTGCAGTCCAACCCGGATGGCCGCCGCGTGGCCGAGACGGGTGTGTCCAAGCGCAAGAACACCAACACCAACGAGGGCTCCTGCTCCACGGCGACGTACGGCGTGGACCTCAACCGCAACAGCAGCTTCGACTGGGGTGGCGCGGGCGCGAGCACCAGCGCGTGCAACGACACCTACCGCGGGCGCTCGGCGGCCTCCGAGCCGGAGACGCAGACGCTGGAGAACTACATCCTCTCCATCTTCCCGGATCAGCGCGGTCCTGGCGCCAACGATCCCGCCCCCGCGGATGCCTCGGGCCTGATGCTCAGCCTCCACAGCTATGGCGGCTACGTGCTCTATCCCTGGTCCGCGACCACGGCGGCACCGCCGAACGCCACCCAGCTGCGCACCCTGGGGCGCAAGTTCAACTACTTCAACGGTTACCAGGCGTGCCAGGTGAGCTTGTGCCTGTACTCGGCCTCGGGCTCCACGGATGCGTTCGCCTACGGGCAGCTCGGCGTCGCGGCGTTCACCTTCGAGATGGGCGGCGCCTTCTTCGAAAGCTGCACCACCTTCGAGAACACCATCGTCCCCAAGAACATGCCGGCCCTCTACTACGCCTTCAAGGCGGCGCGGCGGCCGTATCAGGTGGCGGCGGGCCCGGACTCGATCAACCTCGCGCTGTCAGCGGCCACCGTGACGCAGGGCACTCCGGTGACGCTCACGGCTCGGGCGGATGACACCCGCTACGGCACCAATGGAGGCACCGAGGCCTCGCAAGCCATCGCCGCCGCGCGCTACTCCATCGACGCGCCGTCGTGGGAATCGGGGACACCCACGTACGCCCTGAGCGCGGTGGACGGCGGCTTCAACAGCACGGCCGAGTCGGTGCAGGCCACGGTCTTCACCTCCGGGCTGGCTCCGGGCCGGCACACGCTCTTCGTGGAGAGCCAGGACGCCAGCGGCAACTGGGGCGTGCCCACCGCCATCTTCCTGAACGTGCAGTAGTTCGCTGTCCCCTCGAGCCCGGGGAGCTTCGCGAGAGGTTCCCCGGACGCGGCCGAGGGCTCAGCCCACCCGGCTGCTGGGAGCGGCGAGGTGCCGCCGGATGCGCTCGGCTTCGGCGAGGAATCCCGCCTCCCTCAGCTTGCCGGTCACGAAGTCCACGGCCGAGTCCATGTTGGAAACCGCGACGTGCGGCATGGGCGGTGGCTTGAGGTGGAAGACGAGGCTCATCGACAGGCGGAGGGGTGCCGTGGTCACGAGGACGGCATTGCCGAGGACCCGCTCGTGTAGCGCTGCGTCATGGGTGCGGATCCACTCCGCCAGCCGGCGGCACTGCGCGAGCGGGGGAAGGCCCGCCTGGCTCACGTCCGTGATGCACACGTACTTCTCCCCGCGCTCCAGATAGGCGCTCGAGCGGGTGAGGAACTGCTCGTACTGCGGTCCCGTCATCACTCCGGTGAAGCGAAAGACGATCAGCGGCCAGAGCGAATCGTCGAAGGTGAGGGTGGCGCTCATGACGGTTCGCGCACCTTAACAGCCGAGCCCCCGCCGGACACGACTCTCTCCCGGACGCGCGGAGCTCGGATTGTGTCCGTCGATCGTCAACTCCCTTTCGGGATTCGTTTCGAGGGTTCCCGCCGCGCTACGCTCGTTTCATCACGAGGTTCTCCCTGCCTATGTCCCATCACCTCCGGCGGTTCATCGGCACCATCGTCCCGCTGCTCCTGGTCCTGGCGGGTGCGTGGGCTCATGCGGCTCCGGCGCCCGAGCGGCCCACCTCCTCCGCTCGCTCGGACAGGCCGATGCGGGTGGTCCTCCTCAATGCCATGGGGCCGCCGGAGAATCCCTGGCTGCGCGACATCCTGGGCGTCATGCGGGCCGCCGCCCATGATCTCGGCATCCACTTCGTCGACTACAGCGCCGGGTCCGGGCAATGGCCGGGATCGCTCCTCGAATTGGCGCGCCAGGTGGTGGCCGCGCCCGACAAGCCCGACTACCTCATCATCTCCATCCATCGTGGCATCGGCGTGCGCGTCCTGGAGGTGGCCGAACAGGCCGGCATTCCGGTGTTCGTCATCAACTCCGGTCTTCCGCCCGCGGAGCAGGCCCGCTATGGGGGGCCGCGCCAGCACTTCAAGCAGTGGATTGGCCAGATGTTGCCGGATGACGAGGGGGCGGGTTACCAACTGGCCTCGCGCCTGATCGACGCGGCCACCGCGTCGCGCGGAGCCTCTCCGGACGCTCCGGTGCGGCTCGTCGCGCTCGAGGGCGCCCGGGGAGACATGTCCGCGACACTTCGTCTCGAGGGCTTGAACAGAGCCCTGGCTGAGCGGAAGAACGTCGAGCTCCTCCAGAGTGTCTCCGCTTCCTGGCTGCGCGATCTGGCCCAGCGCAAGACGACGCTCCTGCTGCGCCGCTTTCCGGAGGTCCAGGTCGTCTGGGCCTCCAACGATGACATGGCCCTGGGTGCTCTGCGGGCCTTGAAGGAGTCCGGCCGCCGTCCCGGCGTGGACGTGCTGCTGGGGGGCATCGACTGGATACCCGAGTCGCTCCAGGCCCTGCGCGAGGGCGAGCTGGTGACGAGCGTCGGCGGGCACTACCTGGAGGGGGCCTGGGCGCTGGTGCTCCTGTACGACTATCACCACGGCGTGGACTTCGCGTCCGAGCGGCTCAACTGGCGCTCGGAGATGGTTCCCCTCACCCGTGTCGACGTCGAGGCGTACCTCCGCTTCCGGGAGCCGGACTGGGAAGGGCTCGACTTCCGCGCCTTCTCGAAGGTGGCCAACCCCCGCTTGAAGCACTACGACTTCTCCATCAAGACCTTGTTCGCGCAGCGGCGAGGCCGCTCGCCGGACCGCCTCCCGGACACGCATGGACAGCAACCCTGAGCGGCCTGACCACGTGCCGTGGTGGTTTCCGGGCTCGCGGTGGTTCCGCGAGCGCAACCGGCTCGGCCGTCGGCTGCTCCTCGACATCATGCTCTTCAGCGCCATCGTCAGCCTCCTCGGCACGTTGGTGCAGCTCGTCACCGACTACCGGCGCGATATCCGGGCCCTCGAGGATCAGCTCGAGGAGATCCGCTCCAGCTATGCCCAGAGCCTCGCCTCCAGCCTCTGGTCGCTCGACGAGGCCCAGCTCCAGATTCAACTCCAGGGCATCACGACCCTGCGGGGCATCACGTACGCCCGCGTGGACAGCACGCTCGACACCCACTACGAGGCCGGTTCCGCTCCCAGCTCCTCGGCGTGGATGCTCACCCGCGACTTCCCGCTGTCCTACGAGTCGCTGCACCTCGGGACGCTCCGGGTGAGCGCCACCCAGAGGGAGATCCTCGCCCACCTGCGCAGCCGGGTGCTCGTCATCCTGGCCACCCAGGCGGCCAAGACCCTGCTCGTCGCCCTGTTCGTCCTGTTCATCTTCCAGCGCCTGGTGACCCAGCACCTGACGACCATGGCGGCCTACACGCGCGGCCTGGATGTGGGGCACCTGGACTCGCCGCTGGTGCTCCATCGTCAGGCGCCGAGAGGCGGCGGCCCCGACGAGCTCGACGAGGTGACCTCGGCCATCAACGAGATGCGTGAGTCCTTACGCAAGGAGCTGGGTGAGCGCCAGCGTGCCGAGATGGCTGCCGCCTTCCTGTCCGAGGCTGGCGAGGTCCTCCTGGAATCGCTCGACCTGGGGAAGGTGCTCCCGCGCATCGCCTCCCTGTGCGTGGGCTCCCTGGCCGACTGGTGCCTCATCGACCTGGTGGAGGACGGGGAGCTGCGCCGGGTCTGCGGCGCGCACGTGGACGCGGCGAAGGTGCCCCTGCTGGACGAGCTCCAACGCCGCTACCCTCCCGGAAAGGGCTCGGCGTCCCCGGTGGTCAAGGTCGTGCTCTCCAGCAAGCCGGTGCTGGAGCCTCGGGTTTCGGAGGCCAGTCTTCGTACGATGGTCAGGGACGACGAGCACTTCCGGCTCGCGTCGGCACTCGGCACCCAGAGTCTGCTGATCGTTCCGCTGGTGGCTCGAGGGCATGTGATGGGCTCGATCTCGCTCATCTCCGCGAAGCCGGAGCGCTATGGGCCCGCCGAGCTCTCGCTGGCCCAGGAGCTGGCGCGGCGCGCGGCCATCGCCATCGACAACGCGCGGCTCTACTGGCGGGCGGATCAGGCCATCCGGCTCCGGGAGACCTTCCTGTCCGTGGCCGCGCATGAGCTCCGCACGCCCCTGCTGCCGCTCCAGCTCCGATTGCAGAGCCTGCTGCGCAGGAGCCGGGGAGGTTCCCCCGTGGAGTTGTCCATGTTGCTGGGCGAGGTCGCCGCCGCGGAGCGGCAGACGAAGCAGTTGGGACAGTTGGTGGACGAGCTGCTGGACGTGTCCAACCTCAGCGTGGGCAACCCGTTGACGCTGCGCCGCGAGCGCGTGGAGCTGTGCGAGGTGGTGGCCGGCGTGCTCGACGAGATGAAGCGGCAGCTGGACGCGAGTGGCTCGGAGGTGAGGCAGGAGCTTCATGCTCCAGCCGTGGGCTCGTGGGACCGGCGCCGGCTGGAGCAGGTCGTGAAGGGCCTGCTGCGCAACGCGCTGAAGTTCGGCGAAGGCCGCCCGATCGACGTGAGTGTGAAGCCGCGGGATGGCTCGGTGCTCCTGGTGGTGAGGGACCGGGGCATTGGCATGTCCGAGCACGACAGGGCCCATGTCTTCGACCGCTTCAGCCGCGGAGTGTCGGAGCAGCACTATGGGGGGTTGGGGCTCGGGCTCTACCTCGCGCGGCAACTGGTGGAGGCCCACGGGGGGACCATCTTCGTCGAGAGCCGTCCGGGAGAGGGCTCCACGTTCACGGTGGTGCTGCCGGTGGAGGCGCCGTCTGCACAGGGCGCCCGAGCATGACATGAGCGCTCACCGGACCGCCTGCGCGAGCAGCCAATCGACGAAGGTCCGGGCCTCCGGCCGCAGCCGCCGGTGTGCCGGATAGACCACGTAATAGCTGTAACGCGTCGGCATGGCCGGCCCGGGCAACCGGATGAGGCGGCCGCCGGAGAGGTAGGGCTCGGCGATCTGCTCGCGTGCGAGCACGGCGCCGAGGTCATGCGTCGCGGCCTTCATCGCATCGGTGGTGTCGCTGAAGCTGTAGCGCTCCTCGAACCGCGCGCCGCGCACGCCAGCGGCGCGGAACCAGTCCTGCCAGCCCTGACGCGCGAGGTCCGCGATCAGCGGTAGCTTCGTGATGTCGGCTGCTTCGTGGACGTCGCCGATACCGGCCAACGTCGGCGAGGCCACGGGGAACATCGCGTCGTCCATCAGGTGGTGCGTGGTCACTCCCGGCCAATGGCCCTGGCCGTAGCGGATGCCGACGTCGGGGCCTCCTTCATCAAAGCGGGTCAGCGCCGCTTCCGTGTCGACATGGAGGAGGATATGAGGATTCGCGGCGGTGAAGCCCGGCAGGCGCGGCAGCAGCCAGGCGTAGGTCAGGGAGTGCAGGGTGGTGATGCGCACGCGAGCGCGCTCGTCACGCGCGGTGCGCAGTCCACGCAGGACTCCTTCCATGTCGGCCATCGCACTGCCGGCGGCATCGGCGAGCTGGCGGCCTTCCGCGGTCAGCGATACGCCCCGCGCGTGCCGCTGGAACAGGGCCACGCCGAGCCGCGCTTCCAGCTTGCGCACATGGTGGCTGACCGCGCTGGCGGTCAGATGCAGCTCTTCCGCCGCGTGGGCGAAGTTCTGGTGGCGGGCGGCGGATTCGAACGCCGCCAGGGCCGGGAGCCATTCCGTCCGATGGAGCATGGCGAGCCTCAAATCACACTTGTGGCTGACCGCAAAAGGATGCGCTTGTGAGGACAGCCCGGGTGGCGACAATAGAGCCCAGACAACAGCCACATTGATGGCTCGGCTCCTCCATCCCAAGGATCTGGCACCGCCATGAGCTCTCCCGCGCTTGCCCGTACGACCTTTCCCTCCCACGCAGGTGCGTGGCTCACGCCGCTCGAGCTGGGGCTGCTGGCCGCGATCTGGGGCGCGTCCTTCATGTTCATGCGCATCGCCGCCAAGGACTTCGGGGCGCTCCCCCTGGTGGAGATCCGGCTCGCGCTCGGAGCGCTCGTGCTGTTGCCTTTCCTGTGGCGAGCACGCGCGGCCTTCACTCTGAAGTTGTGGCCGAAGCTGGCGCTGATCGGCGCGATCAACTCGGCGGTGCCGTTCGTGCTGTTCGCCTGGGCCGCGCAGCGCGCACCGGCCGGCGTCGGAGCCATCACCAACAGCATGGCGGTGCTGTTCACCGCCCTGGTGGCGTTCCTGTTCTACGGCGAGCGCATCGGCACGCGGCGTGGAGTGGCGCTGTTCGCGGGCTTCGTCGGCGTGGTGGTGCTGGCCAGCGGCAAGGTCGTGGGCGCGAGCATCGGCTGGGCGGTGGTGGCGGGCACGACGGCCGCGTTCCTGTACGGCATCGGCGCGAACATGGTGCGGCGCCATCTCACGGGCCTGCCGGCTGGCGCGGTCGCCGCGGCCACCTTGTCCTGCGGGGCGTTGCTGATGCTGCCGTTCGCAGCCGCCACATGGCCGTCGCATTCCATTCCCGTGGTGTCGTGGCTGTCGGCCTCGGCGCTCGGGGTGATCTGCTCCGGCTTCGCCTACACCGTGTACTACCGGCTGATTCAGCGCATCGGCGCGGCCCGGGCGGTCACCGTCACCTATCTCGTGCCGCTGTTCGCCGTGGCCTGGGCCTGGCTGCTGTTGAGCGAGCCGCTCACGCTCTCCATGTTGATCGCGGGCGCGTTGATTCTGGGCAGCGTGGCGCTGAGCCAGCGGCCCTCCGCGTAGGTGGGAGAAGGCCTTGCGGGCGGTGAGGGGGGAGGCCACTCGGCCGCCGACCGTGGACCGCCCGGCTGCCTGCTGGCACAACCCTCGGGAAGCCCTACGGAATCCAGGGGGCGAAAACAGGATTTGACAATCCGGTGCCGCCGCAATAGCTGCGGCCATGGCACTGATCTACGACGAACCGAGCAGGACCTTCGGCGAGTACCTGCTCATCCCGAACCTGACGACCAAGCAGTGCGTCCCGGCCAATGTGGACCTCGTCGCTCCTGTGGCCCGCTTCAAGGCGGAGCCCGGTGGAGCGCCACTAGACCCGAGGAAGTCTCCGCTCACCGTCAACATCCCCATCACGAGCGCGATGATGCAGTCGGTGTCCGGCGCGGAGCTCGGCATCGCGCTGGCGCGGGTGGGCGGGCTCAGCTTCATCTTCGGCTCGCAGTCCATCGAGTCCGAGGCGGAGATGGTCCGCCAGGTGAAGAACTACAAGGCCGGCTTCGTGGTGAGCGACTCGAACCTGCGCTCCGACGCGAGGCTCCTGGACGCCATCGCCCTCACCGAGCGCACCGGACACTCGACGGTGGCCATCACCGAGGACGGCACGCCCACCGGCAGGTTCCTGGGCATCCTCACCAGCCGAGACTACCGCATCGGACACACGCCGCTCGACACCACCGTGCGCGAGCTGATGACTCCGTTCGAGGCCATTCACGGCGGCCGCGCGGGCATCACGCTCCAGCAGGCCAACGAGCTCATCTGGAAGCACAAGCTCAACTGCCTGCCCATCATCGATGCGCAGCAGCGCCTGGTCCACCTCGTCTTCCGCAAGGACCACGACGCCCACCAGGAGTACCCGCTGGAGAACGTGGACTCGGAGAAGCGGCTCGTCATCGGCGCCGGCATCAACTCCCGCGACTTCTCGGACCGGGTGCCCGCGCTCATGGAGGCGGGCGCGGACGTTTTCTGCATCGACTCGTCCGACGGCTACTCCGAGTGGCAGCGGGACACCATCGAGTTCGTGAAGTCCCGCTATGGGGCTCGCGGCCTGGTGGGTGCTGGCAACGTGGTGGATCGCGAGGGCTTCCTCTACCTGGTGGAGGCCGGAGCGGACTTCGTCAAGGTGGGCATCGGCGGCGGCTCCATCTGCATCACCCGCGAGCAGAAGGGCATTGGCCGCGGCCAGGCCTCGTCCGTCATCGAGGTGGCGCGGGCGCGCGACGAGTACTTCCAGAAGACCGGGCACTACGTGCCCATCTGCTCGGATGGCGGAATCAGCCAGGACTACCACATCACCCTCGCGCTCGCGATGGGGGCGGACTTCGTGATGATGGGCCGCTACTTCGCCCGCTTCGACGAGGCGCCCGGCCGCAAGGTGCGCATCAACAACCAGACCATGAAGGAGTACTGGGGCGAGGGCAGCAGCCGCGCACGCAACTGGCAGCGCTACGACCACGGTGGGGCGAGTGGTGCCGGCAAGAAGCAGCTGGAGTTCGAGGAGGGCGTGGACAGCTACGTGCCGTACGCCGGCAAGCTCAAGGACAACCTGGACGTCACGCTCGCCAAGGTGCGCAGCACGATGTGCAACTGCGGCGCGCTCAACCTCCGCGAGCTCTACCAGCGCGCACGGCTCACGGTGGCCTCGGCCGTGAGCATCCACGAGGGCGGTGTGCACGACGTCATCCTCAGGGACATGCGCAGCGTCCCGCGCGAGGACTGAGCCGCTTCGTGTGTCGCTTCGGGTACGGCACCCCTCCCATGCCTCGGCGGGGGAGGGGGCCGGTTGCCCTGCGCGTCTGCTTCAGTGGGGCGCGAAGGTGGCCATGACGATCCGGTCGGCGATCTCCGGCCGATCCTGGCCCATGTGGGTGGTGTTGACCACGTAGACGATGCGGCGCCGCAGGTCCCGGGTGGCTCCCATTCCGCTGTTGTAGCCGGGCCGGTCGCCGCTCTTGGCCCACAGGACGATGCCGTTGAGGGTGTAGCGCATCAGTCCCGCGCTGTAGTAGGCGCGGCCGCCCGTGGGATCCTGGGGGGTTCCGTTCCACGTGGGCACGTCCGGAACGGTGAACATCTCCTCGAGCTGGGCGGGGGGCAGCAGCTCTCCCCTGAACAGGGCGGTGAGGAAGCGGTCCAGGTCGGCCGTGGTGGAGATCATCTCGGCCGCGGACCATCCGAGGGTCGGGTTGGCCTCGGTGATATCGACGAGCTGGGTCGTTCCATCCGGTTGCACCACGGCTTCGTAGCCACGGGCGTGCGGCCCGGGAATCGTCGTGTCGGTTCCGGGGACGGAGGTGTTCCGCAGGTGCAGGGGACGCAGGATGCGGTCGCGGACCTCCTGCCCGTAGGGGTGTCCGGTAACCTTCTCGATGAGCAGGCCCGCGACGATGTAGCCGATGTTGCCGTACTCCTGCTGGGTGCCTGGATCGAACCTGGGCCCTCGAGAGACGGACAGGGCGACCACCTCGGCCGGCGTCCAGGTGCGGAACCGGTTCTCGAAGAACCACTGGGGATCCTTCGAGTCCAGGGGCGTCTTCGGAATGCCGTGGGTGTGGTTGAGCAGATGCCGGACGGCGATGGGCTTGTAGTCCACGGGCAACAGGCCAGGCAGGTACTCCTGGATGGCCCGGTCGAGATCGACCTTGTGCTCGGCCGCGAGCTGCAGCACGACCGTGGCGGTGAACGTCTTGGTGATGCTGCCAATCCGGAACCGCGCGTCGATGGGCACCCGCGCTCCGGTGTGGATGTCGGCGACCCCGGACGTGCCGAGCCAGTGCCCATCCCTGCCGCTCACTCGCACCAGGGCCGCGGTCGTCTGTTCATCCGGCAGGTTCGCGATGGACTGGCGCAGGGCCTCGCGGTCCAGAGGGGGCAATGACTCCTGACGGACCTCCAGGGCCGTCTGACGGGGGTCCACGCCCGTCGCGGCCGGCTCCTCCGGTCCGCAGCCTCCTCCGGTAAGGCCCACCACCAGCAGCGAAGCGCCCAACCACAATCCTCGATGCAAGACATTCATGTTCCAACTCCCAGGGGGAAGGTTTCAGCGCCGGCACTGGTGGATGGAACACCGTCGCCGTCAGCCGCTGTCACTGGAATGAGGAAGCTGATTTCGTGCGACGCAGTGGGAACCTGGACCTGGAATGGCCCTGCTCTATGCTGGCGCGCTCCCCTCGAGACGGAAGACGGGACAGGCGGGTAGGGAGGACATGAGCACGAGCCGGTGGAACACGATGCCAATGGATTGGGTCAAGGCGCTGGAGCAGATGATGGAGCTGGCGACTTCCGAGGACACCGCGCGTGGGCTGTTCCTCTCCCGCACGCTGGATGCAGTCCGGGAACTCGGCGACGAGCAGTCACTGGCCCGGTGCCAGTCGGTGCTCGGCTCGCAACGGCTGCTGGATTTCGTCAATTACCCCGTCACCCTGCTCGTCCGGTTGACCATTGCCGCGGTGCAGGAGCTGGGGCCCCGGAATGGAGGCGCGGAGCAGGTGCTGCGCATGTTGGGGCAGAAGGCCGCGGTGGGCGTCATGACCTCGTCCGTGGGCTCCGCGATGCACACGCAGGCCGGCGGTGGCAACGAGCACATCGCCTCCAGCATCCAGGCCATCTACAAGGTGATCTCCAATTACGGGGAGCGCTCGGTGGAGTGGGTGGGCCCCGCTCGTGGCCGCCTCACCGTGCGGCGCAGCTTCCTGCCCATGCCGTACCACGAGGGCGCCATGCTGGAGGCCCTCGCGCGGCTGGGTGCTCAGGACGCGCGGGTCCAGGGCCGGGTGCTGGGGCCGCTCGACAGCGAGTACGACTTCTCCTGGAGGACGTGAAACCCGTCCCCGGGGGCTTGCCCGACGGGCTGGCGTGCGCATGCCGGGCGCATGTCTTGCTCCTCGTGAGCAGGTTCTCCAGGAGGACGACCATGACGTACGACGAATTCTTGTCCTATGTCGCCGAGCGCGCCGGGCTGCCTGGTGTGGAGGCGTCGGAGTGTACCATTCGCGCGGTGCTGGAGGTCATCGGCGAGCGGTTGAGCTGGCCCATCATCCAGGCACTGGCGGAGGACCTTCCCGATGCCTTGGCCGTGAGCCTGCGGAGGGTCATTCCGCATCAGGTCTTCAATCTCGCGGAGCTCCATGCGCGCGTCGCGGCCCGGACCCAGGTGCGGCTCGGGCTCGCCGTGGAGCACACGGGCGTCGTCTGCCAGGTCATCGCGGAGGCGGTGTCTGCCGGGACGTTGCACCGGCTGCGCGAGGCCCTGCCCGAGCCGATGAGCGCCCTCTTCGTTCCCCGTGAGCCCGAGGAGCTGCTCGAGCACGTCCACCTCGACCCGAGCCGTCACACGCTCGCCGAGGGCCGGCCGGGAAGTCACCACCCCTTGTCCGAGGCCCGGCCCGAGCGGGCGCACTCGCACTCCGTCATGAGGGCGGACAACCCGCACGAGGACACGAAGCTCTCCAGTGCTTCCGGGTTCACGCAGGAGCGGGAAGGGGAGACGCTCGCGGCCGGGCATCCGGGCTCGAGCCGTCCCCTGAGCGAAGGGGAGGAGTGAGCTACTCCCTCGCCGAGTGCTCCTGCCCGGCCACGGCCGACACCCGCACCACCGTGCCCGCGGGCAACGGAGTGCCCTGCGCCTCCAGTTCGGCAAGGGCGAAGATCATCAGCGAGGCGACATCCACCTCGGGCGCCACCTGCGCCACCCGTCCCCCGAGCACCACGCCTCGTTCCGGCACTTCCACCCGCACCGGGCTTCCCACGGAGAGGTGATGCTCCTGGGCCGCGGGGATCGCGAAGCGCACTTGGGGCGTCCCCCGGTGCAGCAGGTGGACGATGGCCTGTCCCGCCTGCACCAGGGCCCCCGGGTGCGCGAAGCGGCCCGCCACCACCCCGTCGAAGGGGGCGCGCAGGGTGGTCTCCTCCACCTCCTGACGGAGCTGGGCCACCCGGGCCTCCCGCTCGCGCACCTGGCTCCGGGTCATCTCCAGCTTCGCGCTCGCCATGCGGTGCTCGTAGCGCGCCGCGGACAGCTCCTCCTCGGAGATGGCACCGGTGCTCAGCTGGCCCGGCGCTTCCCGCCGCTTCAGCTTCTCTCCGGCCTCCTCCAGGGACAGCTCCGCCATCTGCTGCTCGGCCTTCCGGGAGAGCAGCTCCGCCTCCGCGATGGCGAGCGCCTGCTGGCGCGTCTTCGCGTCCAGTGTGGCCACCACGTCTCCCTTGTGAACCTCCGACCCGACCTGCACGCGGACGCTCTCCACCCGGCCCTCGAATCGCGTGGCCAGGTCCACCGACTCGTCCGAGGTGACGACGCCCAGGAAGCCGCGCTCGGTGGGGCCGGCCCGGAGCCCACTCCGCTCACCCTGCCCAGCGGGGGGCGGTGGCCGTGTGGCCCCGGTCGCCACGAGGGGTTTTTCGCGCAGGGCGGCCAGCCCGCCCACGCAGGCCAGCAGCACCAGGCCGAGACCCGCAACCAACGTTCGTGGCGCCATTCGGGGGGGCACTATACGGGCTCGCGTGCCATCGGGGGGGCCTGTTCGCCCGGTGGGGGCGCTGCCGGGCGGCACCTCGGCCCGGGACAAAGTGTCGTCGCGCTCACGCGTGCCGCGGACATCTGGGCAGCCCTGGGCGCTTCTCGCCCTACGCTGGTCCCTGGCCGGAGCACGGCATGTCGGTTGCTTGATGAGCGCCTGGCAGGAGGGGACACCCGTGGGACTCGAAGCCTTCATCCGACTCGCCCGTGAGCAGGGGGCGAGCGACATCCACCTCGAGGGAGACATGCCCATGGCGCTCCGCGTTCGCGGCGTGCTGAAGCTCGTGGGCGAAGCGGTCCCGGCGGCGACGCTCATCGCCATGGCGCGTGACGTCACCGGCGATGCCGGTTGGTCCGAGTTCATCGAGCGCGGCTCCCATGATGTCTCGCGCACGGTGGAGGGCCAGCGCTGCCGCATCAACATCCTGCGCAGCGCACGCGGTGTGGGTTTCGCCATCCGCCTGCTGTCCTCCGCCCAGGCCACGTTGAAGAAGCTCAACCTCCACCCCGAGCTGCGCCGCCTCGTCGAGTCACCTCATGGGCTCGTCCTGGTGTGTGGACCCACCGGGGTGGGCAAGACGTCCACGCTCGCGGCGCTGCTGCAGGAAATCAATCTCAGCGAGGCCCGGCACATCATCACGGTGGAGAGCCCCATCGAGTACGCGCTGGTGCCACGCCAGTCCTTCATCCGCCAGCGCGAGGTGGGCCGAGACACGCCGTCCTTCGCGCAAGCGCTCGTGGATGCACTTCGGGAGGATCCGGATGTGCTCATGGTGGGGGAGATGCGCGAGCCGGAGGTGATGCGGCTGACGCTGAACGCGGCGGAGACGGGACACCTCGTGCTCGCGACCGTGCACTCCGCGAGCGCCCCCGAGGCGCTCCAGCGTGTGGTGTCCGCCTTTCCCCCGGAGATCCAGGGCGCGGTGTGTGCCCAGCTCGCGGACTGCCTCGTCGGCGTGGTGTGTCAGCGATTGCGCCACCGCCCGGACCTCGGCATCCGCGTGCCCGAGTGCGAGGTCCTCATGGCCAGCACGCCGGTGAAGAGCCTCGTGCGCCAGGGGTTCTTCTTCAAGCTCCCCTCCGCCATCGAGACGGGGGCCGCCGATGGCTCCTGGACGTTCACTCGCTATGCGGAGTGGCTGGGCCGGAAGACGGACTGGCACCTGCCTTCCACTGCGGAGGACGTCCCCGCCGAGCCTCCTCCCACGCCTGTTCCGCAGCTCCGCGTCCCGTCTCCGGCCCATCCCGAGCCGCTCCCACGGCCGCCGCCTCCGTCCAGGCCGAAGCGTGTCGCGCAGGAGTCTGCCCCCTCCCGTCCACCTTCGGCCGAGGACGGCGTCTTCGTCATCCAGGAGGCGGACGACGATCTGTCGGACATCATCCGCGAGCTCGAGCGCGGTGGCTCCGGAACCGAGGAGTAGGGCTGCCCGCACGCGCCGAGGCCCACCCGGCGGTTGCTACCGCTGGAGCACAGGTGGACGCTCTCGGACATTGACCCGGCCCGGCTCCGAGGCGAACGTTGCCGCGATCAGCTCGAGTGGAGGGGTCCATGGGTAGCGTCGTGAGCAAACTGGGATGGGCACTGGTTGCCATTGTCGGTGCGTTCTGTCTGGGAACGGTGGCGCTGCATCGGGGCGAGACCATCAACGCCACCTGGCTGGTGGTGGCATCCGTCTGCGTCTACCTGATCGGCTATCGCTTCTATGGCCGGTTCATCGCCAACAAGGCCTTGCAGCTGGATCCCACCCGAGCGACGCCCGCGCAGCGCCGCAACGATGGCCTGGACTACGTGCCCACCGACAAGTGGGTGCTGTTCGGCCACCACTTCGCCGCCATCGCGGGTGCCGGACCCCTGGTGGGTCCGGTGCTCGCCGCGCAGATGGGTTACCTGCCGGGCACGATGTGGATCCTCTTCGGCGTGGTGCTGGGCGGCGCGGTGCAGGACTTCGTGATCCTGTTCCTGTCCATCCGCCGCGATGGCAAGTCCCTGGGCGACATGGTGCGCATGGAGATGGGGCCGGCCGCCGGAGTGGTGGCGATGATCGGCGTGCTGATGATCATGATGATCATCCTCGCGGTGCTGGCCCTGGTGGTGGTCAAGGCGCTGACCGGCAGCCCCTGGGGCACCTTCACCGTTGCCATGACCATTCCCATCGCGCTGCTGATGGGCCTCTACCTCCGCTACGTCCGTCCAGGGCGCGTGCTCGAGGTGTCCATCATCGGCTTCGTGCTGCTGATGCTGTCGATCGGGATGGGGGGCAAGGTCGCCGACATGCCGGCCCTGGCGCCGCTGTTCACCTATGACAGCCGGGCGCTGGCCTGGATGCTGATCGGCTACGGTTTCTGTGCCTCGGTGCTGCCGGTGTGGCTGCTGCTGGCGCCGCGCGACTACCTGTCCACCTTCCTGAAGATCGGCACCATCCTGGTGCTGGCGGTGGGCATCATCCTGGCCGCGCCGGAGCTGAAGATGCCGGCGGTGACCCGGTTCGTCGATGGCTCCGGCCCGGTGTTCTCCGGCAACCTGTTCCCCTTCCTGTTCATCACCATCGCGTGTGGCGCGGTGTCGGGCTGGCACTCGCTGATTGCCTCGGGCACGACGCCGAAGATGCTGGCCAACGAGCGCGAGGCCCTCATGGTGGGCTACGGCGCGATGTTGATGGAGTCCTTCGTCGCCATCATGGCGCTCATCGCCGCCACGGTGTTGCAGCCGGGGGTGTACTTCGCCATGAACTCTCCGCCGGGGCTGATTGGCACCACCGCCGAGCAGGCGGCTCGGACCATCAGCCAGTGGGGCTTCGTGATCACCCCCGAGATACTCACCCAGACCGCCCGGGAGATCGGCGAGTCGTCCATCCTGTCGCGAGCGGGTGGTGCGCCGACCCTGGCGGTGGGCATGGCGCAGATCCTCCACGGGTTGATGGGCGGAGAGGGGATGATGGCCTTCTGGTACCACTACGCCATCCTGTTCGAGGCGCTGTTCATCCTCACCACGGTGGATGCGGGCACGCGGGTGGGCCGCTTCATGATTCAGGAGCTGGCCGGCCTGGTGTACGCGCCGCTGCGGAAGACCGAGTCCTGGAGCGCCAACCTGATCGCCACGGCCATCTGCGTGGCGGGCTGGGGCTACTTCCTCTATCAGGGCGTGGTGGATCCGCTGGGCGGTATCAACACGCTGTGGCCGTTGTTCGGCATCGCCAACCAGATGCTGGCCGCCATCGCGCTGACGCTGTCCTGCGTGGTGCTCGTGAAGATGAAGCGCGAGCGCTACCTGTGGATTCCCGCGATTCCGACGGTGTGGCTGGTGTGCTGCACGCTGACCGCCGGCTGTCAGAAGGTGTTCGGCAGTGACATCAAGGTCAGCTTCGTCGCCCACGCGCGAGCGTTCGCCGCGGCGGCCGCGGAGGGCAGGGTGCTCGCACCGGCGAAGTCCGTGGAGGACATGCAGCGGGTCATCACCAACGACTACGTGGATGCCTCGCTGACGGTGCTGTTCATGCTGCTGGTCGTGACGACCCTCGTGTTCGGCCTCCGCGCCGCGCTGGCGGCCCGTCGTGCGGCGACGCCCACCGCGCAGGAGTCGCCGTATGTCCCCGTGGCGACGGCGGGCCCGTGAGATGAGCCCCACCCTGAATGACAGGTGGATGAGGCTCTGGCGCCGGGCGGTGCAGACCGCCCGCCTGCTCATCGGCGTGCCCGACTACGACACCTATGTCGAGCACATGCGCCTGCATCACCCGGAGCGGCCCGTGATGAGCTACGAGGAGTTCTTCAACGAGCGCATGCGGGCGCGCTACCGAGGCGGCGGCGGACGCTGCTGCTGAGCGGGAGCACCGGGACCGCCTGGGCCCGGGGGCACCGTGGCTCGCCTGTCGGCCGAGACGGTGCCCCGGTCACGCAACTCAGTCTTCGCCGCCGTCGCTCTCGTAGACCGGGTCGAGCACCGGCACGCTGCCGTGGATGCGGTTCTGTGCCTGGCAATCCTGGACGCACGCCGTGGCCGGCGGGGACGACTCGATCGCGTCCTCGCCGAGCACTCCGCCCATGCGGCCGCCGGACGCGACGCTCCACACCGTCTCGAACTCGTTCTGGGAGAGCTTCGCGGCCACCTGCGGGCTGTCCTTGCCGCGGATGAGGTCCGAGTTCCCGAAGTTCACCTTCCCGGTGTACGGGTTGGTGAAATAGAAGATGCCCGGCGACGCCAGCGTGTGGGTGATGACGACGTCCGCCCCGCTGTTGGTCTCCGGCTCCATCTGGAAGATGCCGCCCTGGGCACAGTCCTTGGCCTGGATCTTCATCTTGAGCGCACTCCCCTGGCGGCGGAACTCCAGGTCGGGAGCGGAGAGCGTCACCTCGAAGTCACCCGCGTCCACCTTCTGCCCGCCCAGGTTCGGCTCCTTGCGCGTGAAGAGCACCGTTCGCACCCCGCCCGTGATGTCCAGGGGGTTGGACGCACCCGTCAGCGTGTAGTTGTAGACCGCGAACGTGGAGACGTTCAGGTCGAACTCGATATAGCGGCCCCGCACGCGCACCAGGCTGTTGGTGGGCAGCGCCGAGCGGGAAATCTTGTAGCCGCTCTTCGCGGACAGCACCTGGCCGCTGGGCAGGGTGATGGTGAATCCTCCATTGGTGCACGCCGCGGAGGTGGCGGCCTGAGCGGAAGTGGGAATGCTCAGCGCGCAGAGCCCCAGGGAGAGCGCAGCGAGGAGCAGGCGGGAACGAAGCGACTGGATGATGGACATGGTTGTGGTCTCAACTGGAATTTGGCGCTAAAGCCGGATTCCAGGTGCTTCACAACTAAGCGGGCGCTTGCCCGAGCGCCAGCCAATATGCGTGTGGGACGTGGGGTGGGGTTTCACCTGAGGTCAATCCCGCGGCCCCCTCACGGAGAGCCTGGACGGCTGAGCGGTGCGGAGCGCCTGCCGCTGGACGGCGTCGGGATGCGGAGGAACTTCAGCGTCTCCGTGTAGCCGTCATAGCTTCGCTTCTGCCTCACGTTCTTTCCGTCCGGAGGCACGACGACGAGGCTGGGGAAGCCGAGGATCTGGTACTTGCGCAGGAGGGCCTGCACCGCGGGGTGGTTCTCGCCCTCCTCCTCCCTGCGGTCCGTCACCCGCACCGGGATGTAGCGCGCGTTGATGTAGCGGGCCGCGGTGGCGTCTTCGAACACCTCGCGATCCATTACCTGGCACGGCATGCACCAGTCGGCGGAGAAGTCATAGAGGATGGGCAGTCCCCGCTCGACGGAGAGGGCCTCGGCTTCCTCCAGGGGAGCCCAGACCACCAGGCTCGCGGGGTTGGAGGGGTGCGCCTTCTCGTAGAGGCCGCTGGCCACGCGGGCTCCGAGCAGCAGGGGGACGGCCACCACCAGCCAGCGGGGCAGCGCGCGGGTGGAGCCGGACTCATCGCGATGCATAGGACACCTCGCGCCGGTTGAAGACGTAGATGGCGAGCAACAAGAGCAGCGAGACGTTGGAGGCGTAGGTGGTGAGCCGGAACCAGGAGATGGGCGTGGCGGCGAACGTCCTGCGGAAGTCCAGCTCGGGCAGGAGCAGCCCCTTGAGGTACTGGCGCGCCGTGAAGGTGAACTCGAGGATGGAGGGGGTCTGTCCGAAGCCGGGCAGCACCTGATCCATCAGGTAATACAGCACGCCCCACAGAACGAGGTTGCCGAAGGCGGGCAGCCGCGAGGAGAAGCACACCAGGGTGGCGGCCATGCCGAAGCACAGCGAGACCCGGCCGAGGGCGTTGTACAGCAGCTCGATCGAGTGAGGGGGCTGGTAGGTGGCGATTTGGATGAGCCCCCACTGCAGCAGCAGATGGAGCAGGGCCCAGAAGGAGGCCACGGTGCCCAGGGCCGCCCAGTGACTGAGCACATACGAGGATCGCCGCATCGGGCGGGTGAGCAGCACGGGCAGCAGACCCTCGGAGACGTCCCGGCCGATGGTGCCCATGCCCAGGCAGAGGGGAATGAGGAAGATGTCCCCGGGCCGCAACAGCAGCGGGGGGGCATTGAACTTCGTGTACAGCAGCATCGACACGTCGACGGACAGCCACGTGAAGACGAGGGCGAGCGGCAGGCCGAGCGTGAGCAGCCGGTGGAAGCTCTGCCGGACGCGGGCCTGGTAGAGAATGAAGCTCATGGGGTCCGGGCTCCGTTCTGCTGGAAGAAGCGCTCCAGCCGCCCTTCCTCGCGGGAGGCACTGGCCACGGGGAGTCCGGCTCGCAGCAGGGCTCCCAGGAGGCGCGAGGCGCCCCAGTCATCCTCCACGGAGAAGCGCAGCGAGTCCTCCGAGGTGTCCAGCAGCGTGGCGCCCGCTTCCCGGGCCACGGAGGCGAGCGTGTCGGGCGGAAGGGGATTGTCGCCGGCCCAGCGCACCACGAGCTCATGGCGGGTGATGGTGGGGTGGGGCGAGCTCAGGTCCTCGATGGCCTCCACGCGGCCGGCGCGGAAGAGGGCCACCCGGTCGCATACGCGCTCGAGCTGCGCCAGGTCATGCGAGTTGATGATGAGGGTGACGCCGCGGGACTTGATGTCGCGCAGCAGGGCGCGCAGGTGCAGCACGCCCTCGGGGTCGATGCCCAGCGTGGGCTCGTCGAGGAAGAGGAAGCGGGGTTGTCCGACGAGCGCCTGGGCCAGGCCGAGCCGCTGGATCATGCCGCGGGAGAACTTGCGCGTGTTGCGGTCCCACACGTCCTTGTCGAGCCCCACCTGGGTGAGGAGGGCCTCCACCTCGTGGGGGCACTCCCGGGAGGGGCGGCCAGCCAGGGCGTGGTGGAAGGCGAGGAACTGCCGCGCGGTGAGCTCCCGGTCGAAGGTGAGCCGCTCGGGGAGATAGCCGGTGGCGCGGCGCACCTCGAGGTGGTCTGGCGGCAGGCCCGCGACGCGCACGGAGCCGGTGTCCGGCCACAGCAGGCCGAGCATGCACCCGAACAGGGTCGTCTTTCCGGCCCCGTTGGGCCCGATGATGCCGAAGCTCTCTCCGGCGCGGATGTGGAGATTCACGTCCGACAGCACGCGCTGGCCCCGGCGGTAGGACTTGCTGACGCCCACCACTTCGACGCCGGACGAGGCGGGGGAGAGGGGCTCCGGGGCGGCGGCGTGCGATTCGGGCCGCGGCGATCTGGCTGTGAACATGGGGCGGCTGGCTTCCTGGCGGGAGGCCAGCCTAACAGCCTTCGTCTGGGCCTTCGCTAGAACGGCTCGAAGCAGTCGTAGTTGTGCTGCTCGATGATGCGGCCGTCCCGGAAGGAGAGGAACACGCCGAACGAGGCCCGCATCGTTCCTCCGATGGGCAGCGAGCCGATCGGCACCTTGAGCGTGGCGCTCCACTCGACCCGGAGCGCCACGTGGTCGCCCTCCGCCACGGTGTGCTTCACCTCGAAGCGCTGGCTGGAGACCACCTTCTGTCCCTTCTCTCCCGACTCGATGAGTCCCCGCAGGTCCCTCGTGACCCCGGAGGGGACGAGCCGGTTGGGGTACTCCCGCTGCATCACCTCGGGGTGGAAGAAGGCGAGCATCGCGTCTCCCGTCTTCCCCTCCTCGAGGGCCCTCAGGTAGCGGCGAGCGGTCTCGAGATTCGTCTGGGACATGGCTTCCTCCTGTCTGATGCACAACCGTGGTTGTGAAATGCAATTTGCACAACCCAGGTTGTGAATGCAAGATGATCAGCATGCCGCGCCGGAAGGAAGCCGACACAGCGACCGTGGAGCTCGAGTCCCTGGACCTGGGGCACCTCGCCCTCTTCGTGGGGATGCGGGTGAACGACGTGGTCCTGGAGGAGATTCACGCGGCGGGCTTCACGGGCCTGCGCTACGCGCACGGGTTTGTCTTCCAGCACCTGCTCGGTGGCCCCCGGTCCATCAGCGAGCTGGCGGCGCTGCTGGAGGTGACGCAGCAGGCCGCGTCGAAGACGGTCGCCGAGCTCGAGAAGCTGGGCTACGTCGAGGAGACGGAATCCGACGATGCGCGCGTGCGGCGGGTGCGGCTGTCGGCGCGAGGACGTGCCGCCGTGGACAAGGGCCGGGCGGTGCGCGCCGGGCTCGAGGAGCGCTTGCGGCGCCGCCATGGGAGCCGTGCCGTGGAGGAGGCGCACAAGCTCCTGGCGGACGTGCTCGAGTCCCTGGGCGGCACGGAGGCCGTGCGGGCCCGGCGCGTCCGGTTGCCGCGCTGAGGGAATCCGGCGGAGGGAGGAACTCCCGGTCTCTTCGCGGGAGTGGGGATCCTGGGTATATCCCTCCTCCCACGACGGGCTCTCACGCCCGGGAGGACTTCCGCATGTTTCGCTCTGGAATCGAGGACGGCCGGCGCCCGTGGGTGATCGGTCTCACCCTGGCCATCACCCTGCTGGGAGCGCCCGGTGTCGCGCAGCAGGCGCCGAAAGAGGCGTCAAAGCCGGCGGCACCGACGAAGGAGGCGGAGAAGGCGGAAGGGTTCTTCGGCCATGAGGAGCTGGTCCGCCAGTTCAAGGCCCACGAGGCGGGTTGCAAGAAGGGCGACGCGATGGAGTGCTTCAACCTGGCGCTGGCGCATGCGCAGGGCGTGGGCACGGCCCGGGACGAGGCCCGCGCGGCCACCTTCTTCAAGAAGGCGTGCGACAAGGGCTATCAGGACGCATGCAACAACCTGGGCATCGCCTACGCGGAAGGCACGGGCGTGAAGAAGGATCCGAAGCAGGCCCTCGCCCTCTTCGAGAAGAGCTGCAAGGCCGAGGACGCGAAGGGGTGCTTCAACGCCGGCCAGGCCTACGAGTCGGGTCTGGGCGTGGAGAAGGATCCATCGCGCGCCGTCACCTCTTATGAGAAGGCCTGTGGCAAGGGGCACGCCGATGGGTGCTTCCGTCTCGGCATCGCCTACGCGAACGGGACCGGGGTGAACAAGGATCCGGCGCGCGCCACGACGCTTCTCTCACAGGCGTGCGATGCGGGGAACATGGCCGCGTGCAACAGTGCCGGTGTGTCCTATATGGCGGGCAATGGCGTGGCGCGGGACATGAAGCGGGCCGTCACGTTCTTCGAGAAGGCCTGCGGCGCGGAGGTGCCGGGCGGCTGTCTCAACCTCGGCATCGCCCACAAGAATGGCAATGGCGTGGCCAAGAATCCCGAGCGCGCCCGGGAGTTCATCCAGAAGGCGTGCGGGCTCGGGCTTGCTCCCGCATGCCAGGCGCTCGGGGCCGCTCCGAAGGCTCCCTGAGCCCGTCACTGAGGAGCGAAGTGCTCCCGCATCCACGGCTCGTCGAACACCTCCCGGACGCGCTGCCCGAACGCGTTGGGCCGTGGATCCGCCTTGGGGTGCGAGCGCTGGAAGCCGATCTGATAGAGCGTGGCGAGGATGTCGGGCTGGTGCCGGATGCCCCAGTCGGCGTTCGCCGTCTCCCATTGCGTCGCGTAGAGATCGAGCAGGAAGGCGCAGAGGGCGATGCCTTGCTTCGGGTCGAGCAGCGCCTGGACCACCTCGGGCTTGCGCGCAGCGCTCGAGATCACGGGGTGTTGGACCTTGCGCAGGCCCGGGGAGGGGATCCGCTGATGGGCATCTCCCTCGTCCGGCACGTCGCGATAGTGCTTGTTGGGCATGCCCGGCACCCCATCGCTCGCGCGGCGTATCCAGAGGGCCGTGAGCATCGTCTTGGGTTTGATCTGCGCCAGCCCCAGGGAGGGATCGAGCGCCTTGGAGATGAGCGCATGGCTCGTTGGATCCACCAGCCATGCTCCGGCCACGGTCTCCTCCAGCGCGGAGTGGAAGGGCGTGGTGTGCTCCCGCTGGATGACGAAGAGAATCGAAGCGACGAGGCGTGGGTCCACGTTGGCCCGGGCCGAGGCGGAGAGGATGTCGTCACGATGCGCGAGGAGCAGCTCGCGCGTGGTGCGCTCGGAGGGCCGCCAGACCGCGGCCAGACACATCAGGACCACCCCCAGCACGCCGAGCACCACGGCCACCCGGGAGAGGGCCGAGGACAGGAAGAACGCATCGGTTCTGGTCCAGCTCTCGGCATCACGCGTCCACCGGCGTTGCCGCTCGGCGATGGCGATGGGCATGAGGTAGAGCGGGAAGAGCGGGCTGAGCCCGAGGGCCGCGTACCAGGGGCCGGTCGGGTTCGAGAAGAGGTCCCGGAGGCCCATGATGAGGACGAGCCCCATGCATGCCGTGAGCAGGAGCCGGATCGGTGACCTCAGCGACTCACGCGGGATGGGAAGCAGGCGGCCGATGAGCCGAAGGCCCCAGTACCCGATGAGGAGGCTCCAGCAGAGCGCCGCCAGCCACACGGAGGACACGGAGCGGAGGAGCGCCGGCTCGAAGACGAGCAGGTACAACACCGGGTTGAGCAGCCCGTAGATCAGCTCCAGGGCGGTGTGGATCCACAAGCCCGGCTTCCGCGTGACGCTCCAGAAGTAGCCCAGGAGCAACAATACATGAGGCCCCAGGCATCCGAGCCAGAGGCCAAATGTGTAGATGAAGTAGGCGTCACCGAGGAAGTCACCCAGCTTCAACCAGAGGCTCGTGCTCATGCGCCGCGAGCATATCAACCGCTCCCCGGTTCCGGCTCAGTGGCTGCCGTTGCCCGCCTTGGCCGTCTGGAGCTGATCCGGGTGGGTGGGCACCTTGATGTCGCCGGAGATGATCTTCGCCTTCAGCTCCTCCAGCTTGCGCAGCGCCTCGTCCTTGCCGGGGAAGTCCAGCCGCACCGGGGCGTAGGCGATGCCACCTTCCTGGAGACCCAATGACAGATTGCCTCCCTGGAAGTGACCCTGCACCTGGTCGCGAATGGTCTCGTACACCACCAGGTCCACGCGCTTCACCACCGCGGACAGCACGGCCTTGGGCGCCAGGTGCGACGGGTCCGAGTCCACGCCGATGACGTAGACGGGCTTGCCCTCGTCGCGCGCCTCCTTCACCGCCTGGATGGCACCCAGGCCGTCTACGCCCGCGGCGGCGAAGACGACGTCCGTGCCCTTCACCAGCAGGTCCTGCCCCACCTGCTTGCCGAGGGCGAAGTTGGTGAAGCTCCCCGTGTAGTTGGCCACCACCGTGGCCTTGGGGTTGGTGGCGGCCACGCCCGCGCGGAAGCCCGCCTCGTAGCGCTTCACGAGCGGAATTTCCATGCCGCCCACGAAGCCCACCTTGCCCGTCTTCGTCACCAGCCCCGCCAGCGCGCCCACCAGGTAGCAGCCCTCCTCCTCGCGGAAGACGACGGTGCGCACGTTGGGCAGTGTGTACGGCTCGTTCTGGGCGGACAGCAGCGGGCTGTCCACCAGCAGGAAGTGCATCTCCGGATTGCGCTTCGCCGCCGCCTCCACCGCGTTCTCCAGCATGAAGCCCACGCCGAGCGACAGCGACACCCCCTGGTCCACCAGCAGCTGCAGGTTGGGTTCGTAGTCCTCGGCCACCCGGCTCTGGAGGACGACCGGGGTGATGCCGAGCGGAGTCACCTGGAGGTTGCGCCGCGCCTGGTCCTGCCCGAGGGAGTCCTGGATCGAAGCCTGGCGCTCCTCGGCGGAGGCGTCCTTGTACCCACCCTCCTCGTACTTCACGCCCGCGGCCCACACCTCCAGCCCGCGCAGGGCCGAGTCATTGAAGGCCTGGTCCCCGCGTCCACCGAGCCCCAGCACGAGTCCGATCTTCGGCTTCTGGGCGGCGGGCGGGGCGGTGGGGGCCGCCGCGGCGGTAGCGGGCTTCGCGGGAGCAGCGGGAGCCTCCTCCTTCTGACTCTTGCAGGCCGGCAGCAGGGACAGGGCGAGGAACAGGGCGAGCAGGGAGCGCAGGCGCATGGCCCTGTCCTAGCACGGTCCGTGCGGGTTTGCCGCCGTGCGTCAGGCCCGCGCCACGACGTCGAGCAGGGCCCGGGCGGTGAGCTCGGGCTCGGCCACCATGGCGTCGTGGCCGACGTCGATTTCACGGAAGTGGAAGCCGCGCTGGTGTGCCTTCTCGAAGAAGGGCGTCAGCGGGTCCGTGCCGAACGCCTGGATGAGCCCGTTGCGCTGGGTGCAGCGCACGTAGGTGGAGGGCAGGGGGCAGGGCCCTCGGGTCAGGTACAGGGGCTCGTTGAGGGTGCGCAGCGGATGGGGAACCCGGTGCGGTTGTGCCCAAGCCACGTCCTGGGGCCGGGTGACTCCCATGGCGTGGAGCGGGAGCGGCGGCAGGAGCCAGGCATCACCCTGGGCCTGTGAGAGCGACTGGAGCACGTCGCTGGTCCCCTCGGAGAAGGCCCCGCTGGCGGCCTGGCCGCTGTCCGGCAGGTGCGCGTCCAGATAGACCAGGTGCCGGAGCCGCTCGGGCACGCGGTCGGCCACCCCGGTGATGACCATGCCGCCGTAGCTGTGGCCCACCAGCACCACCTCGCGCAGGTCCTCGTACTCGAGCACGTTGAGGATGTCCTGGATGTGGGTGGCGAGTCCCACTTCCCGCGTGAGCAGGTGGTGGCGCTCCCCCGCGCCCGTGAGCGTGGGGGTGGCGACCTCGTGGCCGGCCTCGCACAGCAGGCGCCGGACGCGCTTCCAGCACCAGCCTCCGTAGAACGCTCCGTGGACCAGGACGAATGTGGCCAAGGTTCCCCCCTCCGGTGAGGTTGTCAGCACAGACGCCGATGCCCATCCGGGCGAAGCGTTGCGCCGGGTCGTCCATTCCCCAACTGCCGGGCTGTGGCCTCGTCCGCGGGCCCTGGAATCATTCGCCGCTATGCGCCCGCGCGCATGCGGTTGAGCCGGTCGTAGTGGCGGTAGCCGAGCTGGTCGAGTGCGCTCGTGGGCGCCAGGCCGATGTCCACCAGGGTCTTGATGTCGTACGTGCCCGCGAGCACGGGCGGCGCGTAGTTCTGGATGGCCTCGGGGGTCCGGAACTTCGAGAGCGGGAAGAGCACCGTGCTGGTGTGCACGTGCATGAAGTGGGCGGCCGACTGACGCTGCCAGCCGGGCACACCGGGCGCGGTGATGACGTGCGGCGTCGCGAGGAACGTGCCGCCCGTGAGGATCTCCAGCTGCTGGCCCACCTGCGCGACGATGCACCCCGCGGGCGCGGTGCCGCGCACCATCTGCCCCTTCGGGTCCTCGGGCGTTGCGCGCGTGCGGAGGTAGAGCCCGCTCTTGTCATCCGGCCCGCTCTTGGATGGCTGTCCCTGGGGATCCAGGAACCGGCCCCCGGGCAGGAGCGTGAGCAGGTTGAAGTCCGTGTGCTCCTCGCCCCAGAGGATGCCCGTGTTCACCTGCGATGGGCCGAGCGGCAGGTACTGCAGGGCGCGCGTGACGTGCGGACCCCGCTGGCAGGCGTCCGTGAAGGTCGTCTCCGGCAGCCCGAGCGCCACCGCGGCACCGCGCAGCAATTGGAGCCCGGCCTCGTGGAGCGACCGGCCGAGCGTGAGGAGTCCCTCCTGGAAGTACGGCGGCGCATCCGAGGGCCACACGTTCTCGGGGTAGATGTGCGGGAACTCGAGCGCCGAGCTCTCGTCGGTCGGGTAGGGCGCGGCGAAGTAGCACTCCTTGAAGTCCGGCTGGCCGTTGCTCGCGACGGCCACCTCGGTGTTCGGAGGCGTCCAGCCGCGCTGGTACCAGATGTCCGCGCGGCCGTAGGGCCGCTTGGCCTCAAGCGGCCGGGCGACGAACTCGCCAAACGCGTCGTAGTACCGGGCGAGCGCCTGGGCATCGACACCGTGGTTCTTCACGTACACGAGGCCGAAGACACCAAAGGCCTCCCGGAGGGCCGCCGCGCCGCGTTCGACGCGGGCGGGGTCGTTCGACGAGAGGTCGGTGAGGTCGACGGTGGGAATGTTCATCGGGGTCTCTGCCATGGCGACCCCAGGTGTATCGCGCCTCGCCTTTCAGAGGAACACGCTCTCAGTAGAGAGGCTCATCTCCTTCGAGAGGCAGCGGTTCGATGGGTTGCTGGAGGTAGTAGCCGCCGAAGGGGGTCTGCACGAAGTCATAGCCATAGGGCCCCCCCTGCAGGAGGTAGTAGCCGCCGGGGGGCGCCTCCTGGATGTAATAGCCCTCCGGGAGAACCTGGGCGCCATTGTCGCCACCGAGCGGCTGCTGGAGTTGGTAGGTGCCGTAGAGCGGTTGCTGGAGCTGGTAGGTGCCGTAGAGCGGTTGCTGGAGCTGGTAGGTGCCGTAGAGCGGCTGCTGGAGTTGGTAGGCGCCAGCGGGGGGCTGCTGGAGTTGATAGGCGCCAGCGGGGGGTTGCTGGAGTTGATAGGTGCCGGCGGGGGGCTGCTGGAGTTGGTAGGCGCCAGCGGGGGGTTGCTGTTGGGCGCTGGCTGTTCCCGCCACTCCCCACGACACCGCGGCGATCGTGGCTGCCAGGATGCTCTCGCGCATGTGTCCTCCCTCTTTCCGCGATGCGCACCGCGGTCACAGGTTGATCTATCCACGAGGGGGGCCACCGAGAAGCGTTCGGCCCGCAACCGCGGCCACTTCTTCCGGTACTGCCGGGCGGAGGTGGCCATGTCTGGTGCGAACACGATGGGTTCAGGAGACGGGCGGGTGCGGTGGAGCGCGGGGCGGTCGCTCTGGTTCGGACTCATCACGCTGGTGGCGCTGGTGGGGGCGGTGCCCACGTTCACCCTGTCGGCCTTCGTGCTCTTCGCGGTGAGCACGGCGCTGACGCTGTGCGTGGGGCATTCCGTGGGCATCCACCGGGGGCTCATCCACCGCTCCTACCGGGTGCCCTGGTGGCTGGAATACACGCTCACCTACCTGGGAGTGCTGGTGGGCCTGGGCGGACCTCGAGGCCTGGTGCGCATGCACAACACGCGCGACTTCCACCAGAACCAGCCCGACTGCCACGACTACTTCGCGCATCGCCAGTCCGCCTGGCGCGACTACTTCTGGAACCTGCACTGCCGCTTCGAGTTCGCCCGGCCCTTCGAGCCCCGCCTGGACGCCCGAGTGGAGGCGGATGCCTTTCACGGCTTCCTCGAGCGCACCTGGATGTTGCAGCAGTTGCCCTGGGCGGTGTTGCTGTGGGCCCTGGGGGGACTGCCCTGGCTGGTGTGGGGCAGCTTCGTGCGCGTGACGGTGAGCACCACCGGTCATTGGCTCGTGGGCTACGTCACGCATCGGAGCGGCTATCGCGACTGGCACAACGCGGGAGCGGCCGTGCAGGGATTCAACAGCCTGCTGTTCGGCGCCCTGAGCATGGGGGAGGGCTGGCACAACAACCACCACACCTTCCCGCGCTCGGCCCGGCTGGGCATCCGCTGGTGGGAGCTCGACCTGGGGTGGGGGTTCCTCGCGCTGCTGCGCGCGCTGGGGTTGGCCACAGACATCCTCCTCCCGGGTGAGGGCACGCGCGCCCACCACGCACGGCCCCATTCCGAGGGTGGACTCATTTCGGCCAGAACGTCACCGCCCGCGCGGTCTCCGAGCTCCAGACGAGCTTCCTGCCTCGGTACATGCGCGGATGTCCGCCGGAGTCCGCGAGTGACATGAGCAGGAAGGGCCCTCGGGACTGGATGCTGATCAGGTCGTTCGCGCGGTAGGTGAAGCCGGGGAGTGGGATGGCCTTTCTCTTCTCCACCCGCCGGAGCAGGCCGGTCGCCAGCAGTCCGTCGCCGAAGGGCGTGCCCCACAACGCCAGCGTGTTGCCGCCGCGCTCGAGCCTGACCCACTCACCATCGGGCTGCTCAGGGGTGAAGGCATACAACTGGTCGAGCACCGCATCGTCCTCGATCTCCTCGGGGGAGATGCGTGGATCCAACGAGCGGCTCGCGCGTTCACCGAGCTCCTTGCGGAGCGCGAGGACCCCGGTACCGCTGCTCTCGTTGGTCGCCTTCACGTCCAGCCGTGTCCACGCTCCCCCCTGCCAGGTGAAGGCGTGGGCCAGCAGCGGGTGCCCCCTGCTGTCGAGGTCGAACAGGATTCGGGTGCCATCGACCTCCACCGCGCCCGCCCGCTCCTGCTCTGGCGTGGGTTTCTGGATGCTGAGCCCGAGCAGCCGGCCTCCGGCATCGAAGCCGAACTCGATGAGCTCGCCCGAGGACGGCAGGGGAAGCTCCTCGACACCTCCCGTGACCAGGTCCACGAGGAACAAGCGGTCGCGGAAGGCGGAGGAGGGGAACTTCTCGGGGTACGTGGGCCTGCCCACCACGGGGGCACTGACACCGCCTCGCCAGAACCGCACCGCGCCGCGCTTGCCATCCCGGCTCAACGCGGTCGCTCCGCCCTGGCAGTCCACCGCGAGCTTCGCGAGGACCTGGCGCGCCGAGGAGAGGGGCTCGAAGCGGGCCCACTCGCAACCGTCGCCCGAGGGCTCGAGCAGCGAGAGGGAGGCATCCGTCACGGGGGGCGCCGGTGCCGCGGTCCCGGCGGGGCGTGTCTCCTGCGCGAGGGTCGGAGCCGCGGGAACGAGCAGGAGCGTGGCGAACAGAGAGGCGCGGAGTGTCTTCACGATGCCCGCCATCCTCTCACGAAGGCAGGCTGGACAGGTCAGTTGGTCGCGGCGGTCGTGGTGGGGGGGAGCACGTCCGCCAGATCCGTGGCCACGGTGAAGCCGTCGTGGAACACTACGCCCTCGGGCGCGATGGTCGCGTTCCGGTAGAGGCCCTGCTTCACATAGACGCCCTGGCCCGGGTACAGCGTGGCCATGGGCGTGAGCGGAACGACCAGCTGGCCATTGTGGTACAGCTCCACGAAGCCCGCGTTCGGGTCGGAGCTCCACTTCACGTGGACCACGAAGTCGTTCCAGACGCCGCGCTGCAGAGGGGTCTTCCACAAGTCCTGCGCCCGCTCCCCGCCCACGCGCATCCTCATCTCCTCGCCCATGACGTAGAACTCCATCGGCGGCGAGCCGTTCAGCCCCGTGTGGTGCCACTGGGTGAAGACCTGCCACGTGTTCTCGCTGGGGTAGCTCTCGTCGAAGAGCGTGCTCCAGCTGTAGTACCGCTCGGCCCCTTCGGCCCTGCCGTCCAGGAGCGAGTCGTCCATGTAGACCAGCTCATTGCGGTTGCCGCTGGCATGGATGGGGTTGTCGCCCTGGTTCACCTGCGCGCGCAGGGCGTAGGTGCCCTCGCGCACCCGGTCGGTCTCCACGAGGAGCCGGTTGCTGCTGACGCTCTCCTCCTTGCTCCACTGCGAAGCGTTACCCGTCTCGAAATCGCCCTTCCACAGCACACTCGCGCTCGCCATCGTGGGGAGCAGCAGGAGACCGGAGAGCATCCAGGACTTCTTCAAACGGCGTTCCTTTCGTTCGAGTTGAGTAGGGGGGACAACTCGCGGCACCGGGAGCTTCCGCCCTGCTCGTCTGTCCCCTCTCGGTGCATGCCGCCCGCCTGCCCTCCGGCGGGGGCTGGGAGCCTCGGGTTTCTCCTCCGGGGAGGCTCAGGGCCTGCCCGCGAGTGCCTTCACCTCGTACGCGTCCGGGTAGGACCGGAACGTGGCCTCCAGCTGGCCGGGCGCGAGCCGCCCATCGCGCAGCAGACCCAACAGGAAGTCCTCATATCCCTTCCAGGTGGACCAGTCCCGGACGCGCCGCAGCTCCTGGTACAGGATGAAGGCCACCACGTGGATGCCGTCGTCGTGGCGCGCGAAGAACTGTGCGCCCGTGAGGGACTCTCCGGTCTTCGTCCGCAGCAGGCCGAGCCGCTCCGCGTTGAAGACGTCGATGGCTTCGGCGCAGTCCTCCTCGGTGAGGCCCTCGGGCGTGGTGTAGCCGAAGGCCGGGTCGTGCTCCTTCACCAGCCGTTGGAAGAAGGGGTCCCGCTCCATCGCGGACAGTCCCGTGTGCAGCTCCCCCGTGCGCGTGAAGGGCGGATGGAGCAGTTCGTGGAGCGCCGTCTTCACCGTGACCTCCAGCGGATAGGTGACGTCCGTCACGAAGCGCCAGCCCGCCACCCGGATGCCGTGAGGTTTGGCGTAGCGCAGCACGTAGGCGGTGATGCCCTCGGTGGGCAGACGGCGCCCCAGCACTTCCTCGTCCAGGGCGATGACGTCGTAGGCCGAGAGCCGCGGCTGGCTCTCCTCGATGAAGCGTTGGAGGGCGGGCAGATCCTCCTGGGTCCACGTCTGGGCGAAGCCGATGTCCCGTAGGTAGCGCAGGAGGACGCGCAGGTCCTCGCGCACGTCGTTCATCTCGGAGAAGTCCTCGCCCTCACCGTAGGACGTGGCGAGATAGGCCTGCCGCAGCCGCCCCCACGCGGCATCGTCCTCCACCGTGCGCACGAGGTCCTCCAGCGTGGCCACCTGTGCGGTGGAGAAGACGAGCATCAGCTTCGCGGGCACCACCTCGCCCGCCTGTACCTTCAGACGTTGGGTGAGGTGCTCCAGGGCACGGCGCTCGGTGGGGCCGAGCCTCTCCGAGAATCGGCGCGCGGCCTCCGGGTAGCGGGTGACGTAGAACGGGTCATCGCGCAGCAGGTTGACGACGGCCAGGGCATCGAAAGCCTGGGAGGGCTCGAGCGTCCAGTGTGTCCGCGGGGCCTGGGGCGCGACAGGGCGCGTGGAGCCGATATGCCGCGCGCAGCCGGCCATACCGAGCGTCAAGGTGAGCAGCAGGAGGGGAACTCGCATGTTCCCATTCACGCATGGTGGCGGAATCGATTGCCGCGATACAGCGAGGGGAGAAGGTTCCACGAGCCCCGTCGGGAAACCCGGTTGGACAGCGCATCTCGGCGAGCACTACGGTGGTGGCCCAGGTGGGTTCCCCTCGCTCGAGGAGTGATTGCCAATGCGCCATCTGCTCATCCTGGGACTGTTGTTGAGCTCGGCCTGTACCGAGGTGTCGCGGCCGGCAGGCGATGGCTCGGGTTACCTGCACACGCAGGGCAGCCGCATCCTGGACTCCTCGGGCAAGGAGGTGCGGCTGACGGGAGTGAACTGGTTCGGGTTCGAGGGCCCCTCCCGTGTGCCCTATGGGCTGCACCAGCGCTCGTTGGGGAGCGTGCTCGATCAGGTGAAGTCGCTCGGCTACAACGTGCTGCGCATTCCCTATTCCAACGACATCCTGCGCCCGGGCGTGTCTCCGGATCCAACCTATATCAATTACAGCACCTACAA
Source organism: Vitiosangium sp. GDMCC 1.1324 (assembly GCF_003044305.1). Taxonomy (GTDB): domain Bacteria; phylum Myxococcota; class Myxococcia; order Myxococcales; family Myxococcaceae; genus Archangium. The sequence continues at coordinate 83,621 of NZ_PZOX01000031.1, forward strand.
CCCCGAGCTCTCCGGGCTCACCTCGCTCCAGGTGCTCGACAAGCTCATCGACGGGGCTCGGGAGCGAGGGCTGCGTGTCATCCTGGATCGCCATCGTCCGGACTCCTCGGGCCAATCCGAGCTCTGGTACCGCAGCAACCGCGCGGCCGAAGAGGCGGTGTGGATCGAGGACTGGAAGACGCTGGTCCGGCGCTACAAGGGAGACGCGACGGTGGTGGCTGTCGATCTGTACAACGAGCCGCACGGCGCGGCGACCTGGGGCGACGGCAACCTGGACACGGACTGGCGGCTGGCCGCGGAGCGTGTGGGCAATGCCATCCTCGAGGAGAACCCGCACCTGCTCATCATCGTCGGGGGCATCGAGGTCCACGAGGGGCAGTGGTACTGGTGGGGCGGCAACCAGCGAGGGGCGCGTGCTTTTCCCGTCCGGCTGAGCGTGCCTGGGCAGCTCGTCTATTCCACGCACGATTACCCCGAGAGCGTCTTCGCCCAGCCGTGGTTCAAGGACAAGGCGTCCACCGGTTACCCCGCCAACCTGCCCGGTGTCTGGGATGCCACCTGGGGTTATCTGGCGAAGGAAGACATCGCGCCCGTGTTCGTGGGCGAGTTTGGCTCGAAGCTGGAGCTGCCATCGGATGTGCAGTGGATGCAGACGCTCACGGGCTACATCCGGGACAACCGATTGAGCTTCACCTTCTGGTGCCTCAATCCGAACTCGAGCGACACCGGCGGGCTGCTGAAAGAGGATTGGGTGACGGTGGAGCAGGCCAAGCAGAACCTGGTTGCGCCCTCCCTGGCCCCGCTCCTCCCACCGCCGTGAGCGTCGCCGGTGGGACGGGCGGGCGAGCGCGCGCCCCGGGTCTCGCCTGAGCCCTTCCTGGGCGCCGGGTGCCTAGCTTCACTCCCGTGCCCGCACGTCGCGAGGCACCTGCTGGACGGGGGAGGAGCCAGGCATGCGGCCCATGGACGCCATCCAACGCACCCTTTCGAAGGTCTCACTCAAGCGGCCGGGTCCGCGCTCGCTCCCAGGCTCGCAGGGCAGTGATGTCACGGTGGATGTGCGTGGCCTGGAGGCGGAGCTGCGCCGCTCCGTGGAAGGCGAGGTCCGCTTCGACGATGGCAGCCGCGCGCTCTACGCCACCGATGCCTCCAACTACCGCCAGGTGCCCATCGGCGTCGTCATTCCGCGCAGCATCGCCGACGTCCTCCAGACCGTGCGCGTCTGCCGGCGGTACGGCGCCCCGCTGCTGTCGCGCGGCGGCGGAACCAGCCTCGCCGGACAGTGCTGCAACGTGGCCGTGGTCATCGACTGGATGAAGTACCTCGACAAGGTGCTGGAGATCGACGCGGGCACCAAGACGGCCCGCGTCCAGCCCGGCACCGTGCTCGATACCCTGCGCAACGAGGCCGAGAAGTACCACCTCACCTTCGGCCCGGACCCGGCTACCCATGACCACTGCACGCTGGGCGGCATGCTGGGCAACAACTCGTGTGGCTCGCACGCGCAGATGGCCGGGCCCGTCTCCCACAACGTGTTGGAACTGGACGTCCTTACCTATGACGGCTTGCGCCTCAAGGTGGGTCCCACCTCCGAGGCGGAGCTCCAGGCGCTCATCCGGGCCGGCGGCCATCGCGGTGACATCTACCGCAAGCTGCGCGACCTCCGGGATCGCTACGCGGATGAAATCCGGCGCCGCTACCCACGCATCCCCCGGCGCATCTCCGGCTACAACCTCGACTCGCTGCTGCCCGAGCACGGCTTCAATGTGGCGCGCGCCCTCGTGGGCTCAGAGGGCACGTGCGTCACCATCCTCGAGGCGAAGCTGAGGCTCGTCCACAGCCCGCCGCACCGGGTGGTGGTGCTGTTCGGCTACCCTGACGTCTATGAGGCGGCGGACCACGCCGCCGAGTTCTCCGAGCGGTTCAAGCCGCTCGCACTGGAGGGGCTGGACCAGAAGCTCATCCATTACGTGCTGCTCAAGGGCGACATCACCCGGATGGAGTCCCTCCACCCCAAGAGCTCGCACGCCGAGTTCGTCCGCCTGCTTCCGGAGGGCAAGGGCTACCTGATGCTCGAGCTCGGCGCGGACACGAAGGAGGAGGCGGTGGAGAAGGCGCGCGAGGTGATGGACACCGTGAAGCGGGAGCGCCTCGCGTCCACCATGAAGCTGTACTCGGAGATGAAGGACATCGAGCACGTGTGGAAGGTGCGCGAGTCCGGACTCGGAGCCACCGCGCGCGTGCCCGGTCAGCCAGACAACTGGCCCGGGTGGGAGGACTCGGCGGTGCCTCCGGAGAAGCTGGGCGATTACCTCCGGGGCGTCCGCAAGCTGTACGACAAGTATGGCTATGACGCCTCGCTCTACGGCCACTTCGGCCAGGGGTGCCTGCACACCCGCATCAACTTCGACCTCGTCTCGTCCAAGGGCTTGCGCGACTTCCGCTCCTTCATGAGCGATGCGGTGGACCTGTGCGTGTCCATGGGGGGCTCGCTGTCGGGCGAGCACGGCGACGGCCAGGCGCGTGCCGAGTTCCTCCCGCGCATGTTTGGCCCGGAGCTCGTGCGCGCCTTCCGCGAGTTCAAGAGCATCTGGGATCCGCTCGGGAAGATGAACCCGGGCAAGGTGGTGGACCCCAACCCCATCGACCAGGAGTTGCGCCTGGGCCGGGACTACAAGGCGCGGACGTGGAAGCCCCGGACGCACTTCCAGTACCCGGATGACGACGGCCGCTTGCACCGCGCCACCGAGCGCTGCGTGGGCGTGGGCAAGTGCCGGCGCGAGAGCGGCGACACCATGTGCCCCAGCTACCGGGTGACGAAGGAGGAGAAGCACACCACTCGAGGCCGGGCGCACCTGCTGTTCGAGATGTTGCAGGGCGAGGTCGTCAAGAAGGGCTGGCGCGACGAGAACGTGAAGGAATCGTTGGACCTGTGCCTGGCGTGCAAGGGCTGCAAGGGGGACTGCCCGGTGGAGGTGGACCTGGCCACGCTCAAGGCGGAGTTCCTCTCGCATTACTACCAGGGGCGCCTGCGCCCGCGGCCCGCCTACGCAATGGGCCTCATCATGTTCTGGGCCCGAGCGGCCATGTTCGCGCCGGGGGCCGTGAACTTCCTCACGCAGCATTCGCCGAGCAAGGAATGGCTCCAGAAGCTGGGCGGCATGACAACGGAGCGGAAGATGCCCCGCTTCGCCCCCGAGTCCTTCCAGCACTGGGTGGCGCGCCGGCCGGTGTCGCGCGGCAAGGGCCGGCGGCGGGTGATGCTGTGGCCGGACACCTTCAACAACCACTTCTTCCCGGAGACGGCGGCGTCGGCGCTGGAGGTGCTGGAGGACGCGGGCTTCGAGGTGGTGGTGCCCCAGGGCTTCCTGTGCTGCGGCCGGCCGCTCTACGACTTCGGCATGCTGCCCACGGCGAAGTGGTTGCTGCGGCGCACGCTGAAGAGCCTGCGCAAGGAGATAGAGGACGGGGTGCCGCTCGTGGGGCTGGAGCCGAGCTGCGTGTCCGTGTTCCGCGACGAGCTGCGCAACCTCTTCCCGGACGCGGGGCTGGCCGAGCAGCTGAGGCGGCAGACGTTCCTCTTCAGCGAGTTCCTCGACAAGTATGCCCAGGGCGCGCACCTGCCCCGCCTGGAGAAGAAGGCGGTGGTGCATGGGCACTGTCACCACAAGTCGCTCTTCCAGCTCATCGATGAGACGTCCCTGCTGGACAAGCTGGGCCTGGATTATGAGGCACCGGAGACAGGCTGCTGCGGCATGGCGGGCTCGTTCGGCTTCGAGGCGGGAGAGAAGTACGAGATCTCCCAGAAGGTGGGGGAGCGCGTGCTGCTGCCGAAGGTGCGCGAGACACCCAAGGACACGCTCCTCATCGCCGATGGCTTCAGCTGCCGGGAGCAGATCGCCCAGAACACGGATCGCCAGGCTCTGCACGTGGCGCAGGTGGTGCGGATGGCGAAGGCGTATGGGGCCTCAGGCCCCTCGGGCGAATACCCCGAGCGCGGCTGGGTGACCAATGGCCTGGGCAGGCCTCCCCCGCGCTGGGGCCTGCGCATGGCCGTAGTGGGGGTGGGACTGCTGCTCGGTGGCCTGCGCCTGCTGTCCCGGGCTCGCGAATGAAAACGGGCTGGAGACCCGAAGGACTCCAGCCCGCCATTCCATTCGAGACTTGTTCAGGGAGTCCCGCTCCGCTGCCTCACGGCTCGGCGTGGGCTCCAGCGGAGAGGCTCTCTCCGTGAGCCGCTGCGGAGGGCGGGGCCACGCGCTCCACCAGTGACTCCACCTGGGACTCGCGCAGGCGGAGCAGCGGCCCGGGCATCAGCCCGCCCAGGAACACCAGCGCGAACATTCCGAGCGCCGCCCACCGCTCGCGCGGCAGCAGGTCCTCCACCGTCTCCAGCGCGGTCGCATGTCCGTGGGCCGGCGCCCCGAGGAAGGTGCGCTGGAAGGCTCGGAAGAAGGTGATGCCATTGATGGCGGTGGCCAGCAGCATGGGGAGCGCCACCAGCGGGTGGGCCCCGAGGACTCCGTGCAGCAGCAGGTCCTCGCCCACGAAGCTCATCGTCCCCGGGAAGCCCAGGCTCGCGAAGCCCAGCAGGAAGAAGAAGGCCGCCATGCGCGGGCTGCGGCGCACCAGACCGCCCAGCCTCGTCATGTCCGTGGTGCCGGTGCGCGCCTCGATGGACCGCACCACCAGCTTCAGTCCCGTGAGCGCGATTCCGGCGGCCACGCTCTGCAGCAGTGCTCCGGCGATGCTCTGGGTGTTCCCCATCGCCAGCCCCGTCAGCAGCAGGCCCGCCTGGCTCACCAGCAGGAAGCCCACCATGCGCCGCAGGTCCACCTGCGCGAGCGCCAGCACCGCGCCGTAGAGCGCGCCGCACAGGCCCAGTGCTGCCAGCAGCGGTCCAGCGTGGGTCCACTGCGCCGGCAGCAGGGGCATCGCCACGCGCACCAGCAGGTACAGCCCCGCGTGCACGTTCACCAGCAGCAGGCTCAGTCCGAAAGGCCCTCGCGTCATGAGGACGGGCAGCCACGAGTGGAAGGGCACGGCCGCCATGCGCACGACCGCCGAAAGCAGCAGCAGCCCGAAGAGGGCCTGCTGCCATGAAGCCGGCACCCCACGCGCGACCAGCTCCGTCAGGGCGAAGGGAGTCTCCGCTCCCGCCCGCCAGCCCGCCACGCCCACCATCACCGTGGCCGCCACCAGCGGCAGCGTGCTCGCGAGCATGTAGGTCCGGAAGGTGCGCAGCGCTCGTGCCTCCGGCCGGGCCCGGGCACTGCGCGAGACGAGCACGCTTCCCGGCACCAGCGCGGCGATGAAGAAGGCGAGCATCAGCGCCAGGTCCTGCGCGCAGAAGAAGCCCAGCGTCGCGCTCTCGGTGAGCAGCAGCACGGCGAGCGTGCTCCGGTCCATCGACTGGCGCGGCCCGGCCGCCACCAGGCCCAGGGTGAGCAGCGCGGTGAGCGGCAGTGCCAGCACGCTCGCTCCGTCCACGCCCATCCGGTACACCATGCCGAGCAGCGGCACCCGGAACCACGACTCCAGCAACTGCGGCCCCGGCTGTCCGCTCCGGAAGAGGAGCACCCCGGCGGCCGTCAGGGCCAGGGTGAGTGCCGCCACGCCCGTGGTCACCTGCCGGGCCCGCGCGGGCTGACGCACCCACCGCAGCGCCACCGCGCCCAGTGCTGGCAGTGCCACCAGCATCGAGAGAAGAGGAACGGTCGTCTGCATCACACGGCTCCTGTCGACTGGCCGCCCGACGACTGCTCCGCGGGCCGCATCTCGGGCTGCTGCTGGGGAAGCGTCGGCTCGTTGCGCGGCATCCACCCGCTCAGCGCGCCCACCCAGCGCCGCTCCATCCTGTCCATCCACTGGCCGCCGCGAAGCAGCGGTCCCATCGCCCACCGCTCGTGCAGCACCTCCAGCGAGAAGCGCTCGAGCGCCAGACGGTAGAAGCGCCGCAGCAGGCCCTCGGGCAGCACCTGGTGGGCCACCGCGACGCTGGGAGGCTTCGCCGCGCGCAGGGCCGCACGCCGCGCCTGCACCTCGCGCAGGGCCGACGGCGCCCGCAGCAACTGCAGGCACCGCAGGCACGCGTGCGCCACCAGGTGCACCAGCGCCAGCCGGTACAGCCCCAGGCCCACCTCGGCGAACATCAGGCCCACCTGCGTGAGGACGCCATAGGCCAGCGAGCTCTTCACGTCCGTCTGCACGCGCCACACGAGCGTGGCGTGCACGGCCGTCAGCAGACCCACAATCACCAGCGCCGCGCGGGCCACGGGCGCGCTCTCCAGCAGGGGGGCCACGCGCAGCAGCAGGTACAGACCCGCGTGCACCGAGAGCGCACCGTAGAAGAGGGCGCTCGAGGGCGTGGGCCCCTCCATGGCTCGGGGCAGCCAGCTGCTGAAGGGCAGCTGCGCCGACTTGCCCATGGCCGCCAGCATCAGGCATAGCGCCAGCACGGTCGCTGGCACCACGCCCAGCGCCACCGCCGGTCCCGGCCAGGCCCTCTCTCCGAGCGCGTCCGCCCACTCGGCCGAGCCCGCGAAGTGGTGCAGCAGCACCGCGCCCACCAGCAGGCCCATGTCACACAGCCGGTAGATGGTGAAGGCTCTCAGCCCCGAGCGCACCGGCGTCGCCCGCTCATGGAAGAAGCCGATGAGCAGCGCCGACGTCAGGCCCACCAGCTCCCAGCCCACGAAGAGCAGGTCGATGCTGCCGCTCTCCACCAGCAACAGCATCCCCGTGGCGAACAGCGCCAGCAGCAGGAAGAAGCGCGCGAAGCCGGGCTCGCGGTGCAGGTAGTTCACCGAGAACCACCCGATGAGCAGGGTGATGGCGCTCGTCAGCACCATCATCGTCGCCGACAGCCGGTCGACGAAGAGCGACACCAGGAAGGAGTAGTCGCCAGCGGAGAACCACCGGCCCACCTCCACCTCCAGCACGTCCTCGTGGTGCAGCAGCCGGCTGGCCGCCGTCACCACCGAGCAGCCCAGCGACAGCCACAGCGCTCCCAGGACCCACCGCGCCACCGTGCGCTCGCTCGGCGTGCGATGCACGAGCATCACGCCTCCCAGCACCAGGAAGGCCAGCAGGGGCCAGAGCGGCACGGTGGCCGCGAGCCACCCCACCTCGAGTTCAGTGAACGGCATGGACGGGCTCTCCAGAATGCGAGGGGACGCGGCGCGAGGCGGCCGGGCGTCCCTGGGATTTGTCGATCAGCGCCGGAGGCAGGAAGTCCCGGTGCCCGCGGTACCACTCGGGCGAGGTGCCCACCACCGGCAGCGGCTTCTGGGACGGGGTGACCGGCTGGAAGCCCCGGGGCGTGAAGCGCTGCTGCTCGCCCGTCACCGGGTCCACGCTCACCAGTTGCACCCACTCGTTGCCGATGAGCTCGCGCAGCATCGGTTGGCGCGCGTAGATGGCCGACAGCATCGCCACGCTCGCGTCCACGACGATGAGCAGGCGCACCGGCTCGTGGATTTCGATCATCTGCCGCGGCAGCCCCGTGCGCAGGTCGCTCTCCACGCCATCCATCACCCCGAGCATGCCGGTGAGGTTGTGGGGCAGCTTGGTGCCGGAGCCGTAGCGGTCGTTGTCGACGCAGGAGAAGTAGTACTCCAGGTTGATGCCCGCACCCACCGGGCCCGCCGCGAGCAGGATTCGCTCGAGGATGGTGCCGTTGGCATCATCGCGACTCGGGTCGTACGAGACGAGGAAGGCGCGCCGATCCAGGAACAGGCCATGGGTGAGGGAGCGGCGGCCCACGATGCACGCGGCGTTGGTGACGTGGCCGAGCTCGGGACGGGCCTGGCTGAGGTCCGCCGCGCGCTCCTCCACGTGCCGCAGCGCAGCCGTGGGGGAGATGCTGAGCGGAGCGGACTCGAAGCGCCGGCAGCGCTCGTGAGCGGACAGGGTGCGCGCGGTGTCCATGACCCCGCGCAGGGCCGCGAGCTCACCGTGCAGGGCCGCGGGCAAGGTCTCGGTGTCGTAGAGCACCACCTCGTCGGTGGTGGTGTTGTGCAGGCCTCCGATGAACCACGTGGTGTCGGGGATGTGGATGCCGCGCTCGCGCAGCTTCGCCCGCACCTCGGGCCGGTTGGCCATCTCCGCGAAGAGGCGTGCATTGGGGCCACCGTGGCGCCCGCCGCAGGCCCCGCAGTCATAGGCGGACTGGTGCGGGTTGTTGACGCTCACCGCGCCGTGCCCCAGGAACACCACCAGCGGGGCGAAGCCGTCCACCAGCCCCATGTTCTCCAGCGTGGCGGCCACTCGCGCCGTCTTCTCGGCGATGGTGAAGCCTCTCGCCTTCTCGCTGACGGCGGCCGTGGCGGCCTGCTCCTGCTCGCGCAGGCTCGCGAGCCGCGTGCGTGGCGCGGGCAGCATCTTCGCGGCGAGCGCCCGGCGCATCCGGCTCACGGTGAGCGGGAAGAAGATGTGCAGGGGCAGCAGCAGCGCGGAGAGCAGGCCCAGCAGCGGTGTCAGCAGCCAGCCGAGCTCCAGCGCGTGCGTGCCGTTGTGCAGCCCGTGGTCGAAGCGGGCCCACAGGGCGCGCAGCCGCGCGCGGGCCTGGGCCAGGTGCCCGTGCTCCGGGTGGGGGTGCTCCTCCACCACGTGCGCGGGGGTGACGACCACGGGGCACAGCGAGACCAGCTTCGCGTCGTCCAGGCCCTGGTAGTCGATGGCCACGCCGAAGAAGCCCGCCACGCCGAACGTCTCGTGCCGGGGATCCAGCTCCTCGAAGTGCCGGCGGATGGCCTCCTCGCGGTCATCGATGCAGAAGATCGCCTGGAAGCGTGCGTCCTTCACCGTGCGTGCCGACTCCGGACGGAGCCGGTTCTGCGCGAGGCCCTGGAGGACGTCCATCCGGTAGTGGTGCTCGTAGGCCTCCTGCCACACACGACGGCGGGCGTGCTCGTCGAACGCCTCCAGCCAGGCGAGCAGCGCCTGACGCCGGGCCAGCGGGAAGTCCGCCACCTCCATCGCGGAGAGCCCCGCGAGCTGCAGGAGCTGGAAGAGACGCCAGCTGCCCTCCTCCGCGGCCCGCTCCAGGGCCGGAGGCTGGTGGGCGGTGGCGCGCCGTGCGTGCTCCATCAGTCCCGAGAGGGGCCCCCGGTAGTCCAGCCGCCGCCGGGCCACCGCGCGCAGCGCATGGCGCTCGAGGGTGAGGCGCACGGCGAGGAAGTCCATGAGCCGCGCGGGAGGCGCCCCGGCGGGACGATCCGCGGGGGTGTGCTCCAGCCGGTGGAACATGCCGGCCCACCCGGGCAGCGCGAGCAGCACGCGGGTGAGGTAGGGCTCCCACTGCGCCTCGGGGACGCCGAGCTCGTCGAGCGCGGCGAGCACCACGTCCCGTGCGGAGCGCTGGGCGTGCTCGGCCTGCTCCAACTCCTTCTCCAGTCCCTCGAGCCAGTCCGGCAGCACGCCGAGTCCCGTGCGCTTCAGGGCGGACCAGGCGGCGTACAGCCCGTGCTCGCGGCCGGGCATGTTCCAGTGGGACACGCCCTCGTCCAGGAAGGCCGAGCAGGCGCGGATGAGGTGCGGGTGGACCAGGTCATTCACGTCCTCCCCGGTCGCCGTCCGCAGCACCTCGCGATGGCTGCGCACCGCCCCGGGCTCCACCGTCTCCCCGGCCCCGGTCTTCGCCGGGAGCAGTGGAGCGCGGCAGGCGGCCCAGAGGGCGCTCACGGCGAAGGGCTCGGGCTGACGCTCCAGATGCTCGCGCAGTGAGCGCAGACTCCCATCTCCACCGAAGGCGGCGGCCAGGGCGTCCATGACGAGCGTCGCCTCGGCCCCGAGCCAGCCCTCCACGGTGAGCACCGTCGTCCCACCGAGGCGGGCCTTCACCCGCTCGAGGTAGGCCGCGGCGCGCGCGTCGGGGATGCCCAGACGGCGCAGCGCGGCCTCGGAGGCCATGGCCCGGTGGGGCTCGGCGGCGGCGGCGCGGACGGACGCCTCCATCGAGGGCTCCAGCAGGGCCACCGCCAGGTCGGTCATCGTCCAGTCCCGTCCCACGCGCTCCATCCACGCGCGCAGGCCCTCGGTGGAGCGCTTCAGCAGGCGCTGGCGGGCCGCCTCCGGCACGTCGGGCCGGAGCCGGTACGAGGCGGACAGCTCCGCCAGGCGCCAGCGCAGGGATGCGGCCGTCTCCTCGGGCAGGGGGTGGAGCAGGGCCAGCAGCTCCAGCTCCATGCGCGAGAGCGACACCGGCGCCATGTCCACCTGCGTCTCCCCCGCCTCACGCTCGGCCAGGGCCGCCTTCAGGTCCTCGTCGGTGATGCGGCCGCGCCGGTACAGCTCGCGGTAGCGCGACTCGGGAAGGTAGGCCTCGGTCTCGAACGTGGCGCTCGCGGTGGCCAGCGCCTCGTGGAAGGGCAGGTGCTGGAAGGCGTGCAGCGTGTTGTGGTGCACGAACACGCCAATGGGACCCTGCGCCGGCAGCAGGTGGCCCGCGTGGGCCAGGACATCGCTCAGCCGCTGGCCGCGGTCCGCCGCGGGCGGGGTAGGGGAGGGGGAGTGGCTCATGGGTGTCTTTGGAAAACGGGTTCAGCTCAGGAAGAAAGTCCCAGGGTGCTCTTGGGTCCCTTCTTGCGCGCGGACAGCGGGTGCGCGGAGAGGCTGCGGTGCTGGTCGAGCCCGCGGATGTGCAGGTGGCGGCCCTCGCGGGAGAACTCACCCTCCAGCTCGTGCAGCCGCTCCATCACCGTGTGGTCCACCAGCTTCGCGTCCGTCAGGTCCACCTCGACGTGCCGCGCCTGGGCGTGCCGCGCCAGCTGCTTCTTGAGCTTCAGGAAGTTGGTGAAGACGGCCGCGTGCCGCACGCGCAGCACCACCTGGCCTCCGGCCTCGTGCTCCTCGATGAGGGGCCGGAAGAGGCCAGCCACGGGCGCGCCGTTGATGAGGTGCACCACCACCTTCAGGACGATGCCCGAGGCCACGCCCACCAGCAGATCCGTCGCCAGCGTCACGCCCAGCGTGAAGGTGAAGATGAGCAGCTGCTCGGCGCCGATGCGGAACGTCTTCACGAACTCGCTGGGCGAGGCCAGCCGCACGCCCGTGAAGATGAGCATGGCGGCCAGCGCGGCCAGCGGAATCCGGTGGATGAGCATGGGCGCGAACGCCACGAACAGCAGCAGGAACAGGCCGTGGAAGAAGTTGGACAGCCGGCTCTTCGCCCCGTAGCCGATGTTGGCCGAGCTGCGGACGATCTCCGAGATCATCGGCAGGCCTCCCAGCAGGCCGGCGATGAGGTTGCCGGTGCCCGTGGCGAGCAGATCCTTGTCCAGGTCCGAGCGGCGCTTCTCGGGGTCCAACATGTCCACCGCCTTGGCGCTCAGCAGCGACTCGATGCTGCCCACCAGGGCGAACATGGCGATGTACTTGATGGAGACCGTGGAGAAGACGGCGGAGAAGTCCGGGAAGGTGACAGCTGACATCAGGTTGCCCGGCAGGTTCACCAGGAACTTGGGCCCCACCGTGAAGACGTCACGCGAGAAGCTGAAGGTGTGCTCGTGGTCCAGATCGAAGTACAGGCCCATGGGCACCGCGAAGAGCAGCACCAGCAGCGGCCCCGGTACGCGCTTGAGGATCGCCACCCGCTTGGAGAGCGCCGCATGGCCGAAGAGGAGGGCCAGGCTGACGACACCGATGATGGCGATCTCCGGGTTCATCCTCGCCACGCTGTGGGGAATCTCCGCGAGCAGCGGCAGCGGCTCCTTGGCCGTCGGCGCCACGCCCAGCAGCGTGTGCGCCTGCTTGGAGCAGATGATGACGCCGATGGCCGCGAGCATTCCGTGGACCACCGACGAAGGGAAGAAGTCCCCCAACGTTCCGGTGCGCAACACCGCGAAGAGGATTTGAACGATTGCTGCCACCACGATGGTCGCCAGCGCCCGGCGGTAGCCGAGCTGCCCATCGCCCGCTCCCAGCTCCGTCACCGCGCCCAGCGCGATGACGATGAGGCCCGCGGCGGGCCCCTTGATGGTCAAACGAGCGCTCCCCAGCCACGAGGAGACGACACCGCCGATGACCGCGGTGAGGATGCCGGCCACGGGCGGAAATCCGCTGGCCATGGCGATGCCCAGACACAGGGGCAGGGCGATGAGGAAGACGAGGAAGCCGGAGACGATGTCGCTCTTCCAGGTGGAGCGCTCCGCCGGCTCGGCACCGGAAGACGAAGGGGTCTGCTGCGGATGCATGGGGGTCGAACCTCCTGATTCATGCAGGCCGCTGTCCGCTGAGCGCAGCGCCTGCCATACGAAAACGGAGGGACGGAACGAGCCACACGCGGGTTCCCGCACTCACTATTTCTGAATGTTTTGCGGTTTTGGCTGCTTGCTGTGTTTAGAAACGAGCAAGCCATGTCTGCCTTGCCCTGCAGGCGGCTTCTCATCGGTTGGGAAGTTGGTTGAAAGGTTGGCGTGGCTCGGATGTGGACTCGAAATGAACGAAAACGAAATTCGGGAACCAGCGCGCGGGTCATTCCATCTCATGGACAACGTCGTGACACAGCGCCGTGACAAGCGCGGTACGCCCGGGGTGGATCGGTGATGAGCGGGGGCGTGAGCAGTGCAAAGGATGAGCTAGGCGGGGAGCGGGCGCGCTTCGAAGCGGAGGTGGAGCCCCTGTTGCCGCGGCTTCACCGGCTCTGTTTGACCTTGTGCCGAGACAAGCAGGAGGCGGAGGACTTGCTTCAGGACGCCCTGGTACGTGCCTACCTCCATCAAGACAGCTATCAGCAGCGGGGCTCCTTCTTTGGCTGGTTGTGCGGCATCGTGCGCAACCAGTTCATCGAGAACCGGCGCGCGGTGGCCCGGCGCCGTTCGCTGCTGGACTCCGTGCTCGAGGGCGCCACGTCGGTGCTCGGCTCCCTCTTCACGGGAGGGGTGGAGCAGCCGGATCCCGAGGCGCAGGTGTGCCAGTCGGAAGAGGCGGAGCTGATGATGCGCTGCCTGCACACGTTGCCGGAGAAGTTCAGATTGGTGGTGCTGCTCTGTGACGTGGAGGAGCTGGGTTACGAGGAGGTGTCGGAGGCCCTCGGCATTCCGATGGGGACGGTGAAGAGCCGCCACCACCGCGGACGCGCCCAGTTGGGAGAGTGCTTCCGGGCCCTGGTGGCCCAACAAGCGCAGATTGTCAGCGCAGGAGGTCGTCCATGAGCTCGAACGATGGCAAGAACCTTCCGCCGCTGCCCGAGGAGGCCCACTCCGCCCTCTCCGCGCTCCGGGGTGAGCGGCCCTCCCCGCGGTTTCAGCACCGCCTCCAGACAGCGCTCCAGGCGGCCGAGGCAGCCCGAGCCTCTGGCGCGGCTTCCCGGTCGGGGTGTCGCAGGGGATTCCTCATGCGCACCCACGCCTATCATCCCCAGGCCCGGATGCTCATGGGGGCGGCCCTGGCCATCGCGCTGCTCGTGGTGGCGGGGCGGATGGATGGGGTCGACGGTCTGGGTGGAGGCACGGGGGTCTACCGGGAGGAGTTTCCGTCCCGGCAGGTCTCCTTCCGGCTTCCCGGGGAGGGGGCGGGCTGGCTGGAGCTTCCCTGGAGCCGGAGCGTGCACTCCGGCGAGCCGGCCATGGTCCGCCTGGAGACTCCCGCCGGGCTCGACTTCCACCAGCACACCCGGACTCTTCCCTCGATGCAGCTGGTGGGCTGTGACGCCGAGCGCTGCATCCACGAGTTCACCGCCGACACCGGGGCGACCGCCGAGCCGCTGCGCGTGCGCATCGACAAGCCCGGGCGGTACGAGTTCCGGCTGTGGCACATGTCGGACGTCCGGCACGTGCACGAGCGCTTCGTCGTGGTCGCGGACCACTGAGCGCGGGACCGCGGCCGCTCAGGCGGTGCTCACGCTCCGGGGCCGGGCCGTCGTCGGCGCGTGCGACAGCAGGAACTCCTCCACCCGTTGCAGCACCTGCTCGTGGCCGGGGTCGTTGTGGGGCTCGTGGTAGCCGCCCGGCAGCACGTACAGCGCCTTGTCGGGGAAGGTCACGGACTCGAAGAAGCGGCGGGTGCCGGCGGCGGTGTTGATGCGATCCTCCTCGCCGTGCAGCAGCAGCAGCGGCACGCGCAGGTCCGTCGCGTGGGCCTTCACCCAGAGGTTGGCGTCGATGGCCTCCGCGGCCCAGCGCGCCGAGCACTTGCGGTGGACGAGCGGATCCTCCAGGTACTGGGTGACCATCGCGGGCTCCCGGCTCAGCGCCGCGGGCTCCAGGGGGACCTCCAGGCTGAAGGTTGGCCAGAGGCGCGAGAGGATCCGCGCCGACGCCACCATCAGCGGGGTCGCCACGCCCACGGACTCGAAGGGGGGTCCGCTGATGATCGTCCCGCTCAGGCCCTCCGGGTGGCGCAGCACGTAGTCCAGGACGATGAGCCCTCCCATGCTGTGGCCGTAGATGAAGAGGGGACGGCCGGGCTCCCGGGCGGAGACCTTCTCCAGGAAGGCCTTCACGTCCTCCCGGTACTCCGCCCACGACAGCAGGTGTCCCCGCTGGCCCGGGGAGCGCCCATGGCCCCGCAGGTCGATTGCGTAGACCGCGTGGCCTCGTGCCACGAGGTGGTGGACGATGTTCTTGAAACGGCCGCCGTGCTCACCGATGCCATGGACGATGGCCACCACCGTGCGCGGCTCTCCCGGGGGCCGCCACACCTGGGCGTACAGCTTCAGTCCGCCCGTGCTTTCGACAGTCTCTTCCGCGTGCTCCATCACCATTGCGGCCATCTTAGGCGAGCACGCCGGGTTCGGGGGATGGGCTCAGGGGATGGGTTTGATGCCGCGGACCACCATGCCCGCCATCGCACCGTAGAAGCTCCCCGTGCGCTCGCCCTCCTTCATGAAGTGGACCCAGTCAGCGACCTCCTGCTCGGTCGCCACCCCTGCCTGGATGGCCTTCTCCAGCACCTGGTAGATGCCGAATGTCTCCAGCATGCTCAGCACCCAGGTGCCGACCACGGGGGTGATCGACAGCTCCTTCACCCCCAGGGAGCGGAACAGGCCTGGAATCCGCCGGCCAATCCAGGGATTGCGCAGCTGATCCGCCCAGAAGTGGACCAGCTTGCGGACCACGTTCCTGTCCGGCCCGTCCAGCACCCAGCTGTCCAGCTCCGGCTCGAAGAGCACCACCGCTCCGCCCGGCCGTGTGAGCCGCAACAATTCGCTGAGTCCCTGGCGAGGGTCCTCCAGGTAGATGAAGACGCGGGAGGCGCGGCAGCCGTCGAAGCTCTCCGAGGGGAAGTCCAGCTGGTGGATGTCTCCCTGGTGGTAGTCCACGGGCAGCCCCGTGTCCTCGGTCCTCCGACGGGCCTCGGTCACCATGTTCTCGCTCAGGTCGACCCCCGTGACACGGCCCGTCTTTCCCACCAAGGCGCCCAGCTCCCGGGTGACCTCGCCTACCCCACAGCCGGCATCCAGGATGCGAGCCCCCTCACACGCCCCCAGAAGGCGGTGGGTCAGCCGCTGCATCTCCTGCACCTGCTGAGTGGTGTTGAGGGCGTCCAGGAAACGGACTGCCTCGGTGGAAGTCGCGGCCCGATCGATGTTGTGGAAATCCAGTGCAAGGTTCGAGCTCTCTCCCACGGTACTCCTCCCTCGGCTTAGCGCGGCATCCCGGATTATGGCTTGGACCCATCAACGAGGGCTCGGCCCCCCTCGATTCCCCCCCGGGAGCTTCACTCCGGGTGCTCACACGCCTTGGATACCGCGGTCGCTGCCGATTCTACCTTGAGCCGGAGGGGCCGTTCTGGATCGCCTCGGTGACCAGCCGGTTTTCAGGCGGGGAGTGTTCACAATCGCCCGGAATTCCAATGGAATTCACCGTGGGTGGAGTGTTAGTGCGAGAGCGATCATGGCGCGTCCTCCCCCCTACGGCCGCTCGCTGGCGCTCAAGGCCCGCCAGCGCACGCCGGGCCACCACTACAACGCGAGCTTCCTGTCGGCAGCGGATCGCACGGAGATCCTCGCCTGGCTGGGCTCCCTGCACCCGCTGTGGGAGGAGCGCTACTCGAAGCACTTCCCGCCACCGCCGGGGCAGGCGCAGCGGCGGTTGTTGCGGCCGGTGTACTGGTTGGGCAACTGGCAGTTCGCGTGCCTGGACTACTACCGGCCGCCCAAGGGCGTGAAGGACCGCTGCGTGAAGGCCGAGCCCTTCCCGGCGGTGCTCCAGCGCCAGGTGGACAAGGTGGAGGAGCTCGCGCGCCGCATGTTCCGCGGCCCGGACATGCCCCCGGGCTGGCACCTCAACACCTGCCTGGTGAACTTCTACGGCAGCCGGCTCGAGGACGGGCGCTGGGTGGACACCGCGCGGGTGGGCGAGCACAAGGACTTCGAGCCGGGACCGGTGGCCTCGCTGTCCTTCGGCGAGCGTGCGCTCCTCCAGTTCGTCACCTCCACCCGCCCGGGCGAGCGCGATGAGGTGGTGCTCGAGCAGTGGCTCGACGACGGTGCGTTGCAGCTCTTCGGGGGCGCGCGCTGGAAGGATCAGACCTTCCACCGGGTGCAGCGGGTGGACACGCGGGCGGGCCACCTGCTCCCGCCCGAGATGCCGGACTTCAGGACCCGGCGCATCAACCTCACCTTCCGCTATGTGCCGGACGCGCACGTGACGCCCTTCGCGCTGCTGTCCCCGGAGGCCCGCGAGGACGTGCGGCCCTACATGGAGACGCTCGCCCAGCACAGCGCCTTCTTCCGGGCGGAGCTCGAGCGGGAGCGCAAGGCCGGGGGCTGACTCACCACAGTCCGTGCGTGCGCAGCAGCGTGCCCAGGGGCGTGTCTCCCCGCTGGTACGCGCCGAAGAGCCGCGTGGCCGTCTCCGCGGCCGGATGGGCCCAGACCTTCCACTCGCGGCCCTCGCGCAGCGCCGTCTCACAGTGGATGAGCGAGGTGCGCACCTCCTCGGCGGACCCGAGCGGGACGTGCTCGAACGGGAGCGGATTCTGGCTGGTGAGGAAGGACTGCCGCGTGCCCAGGCCTCGCAGGCAGGCCTCGACGAGGCGCGGGTGCAGGCCATTGGCCAGCTCGTCGGCGATGACGAAGTCGTCGTTGAGGTCCAGGTAGTACAGGAAGGACAGCAGCCGCTTGTGCCCGTAGCCGAGCTGCTCCTGAGAGAGCTCCACGCCATCCCGCCGCGTGAAGCGGAAGCCGAAGCGGCCGAATTCCAGGCGCCCGCCGTCCTCGTAGCTGCGCCGCTGCAGCAGCTCCACCCGGAACCGCCCCGAGGTGAACCCGGCCAGGGAGACGAACCTCGCGAGGAACCCCTGCTCGACCTCGTCGTGGCGGAACTCGAGGAAGCCGGCGGCGCTGGCCTGCTCGGCCCGCTCGCGCAACAACCCCGGCAGCCACCGGGGCAGCGCCATCAGACCGAGGGGGAACACCTCGTCCCCGTGCATCTCCATTCCATACTGCGTGGTGCCCATCTGCTGGAACGTCCCGAGCGACTCGTCGAACCGCGTTGGGGCGAGCAGGAAGGTGCGGCGCAGCAGCTCCTTGAGCCGCTCCTTGATGTCGGGCTCGAGCCGCTGGGCCGTCATGAAGAGCACCACCCACACGGTGCGATCCAGCAGCGACCAGTGCATCGTCTGCGACCAGGTGGGTTGTCCCTCCACCTCCCAGGACACGCCCTCGGCATCGGCGCGCATCACCAGCAGGGAGGAGGGCGCATCGAGCTGGAGCCTCAGCTCCATGAAGGGCTCCAGCCCGGTCTCGCTCTCCGGGGGACGCAGGGGCAGGAGCGCCGAGGTGCCGTGCGCGGCGGAGGGCCTCGAAGCGGCGGAGGGCCGCGCGTTGTGGACGCGGACGTGGAGCTCCATCCCGGGGAAGGTGAGGGCGTACTCGAGGGAGAACTCCTCGTGGATGAGCCCGGAGAAGTCCGAGGCGAGCACGCGGGAGAGCAGCTCCAGCAGCTGGGTCCTGCCGCTGCCGTTTTCTCCGAGCACCAGGTTGAGCGACGGGCTGAACACGAGCTCGGTGCCGGGCGCGACGTCCCGGTACCCGTGGATCTTGAGCTGCGTGAGCTTCATGGCGGGCTCTTCGACTCCCAGTGTGGCCGGGGAAGGGGAGGGGCGGGACTGTGTAAAACCGTTCACCGTGTCACCGCGCACGCGCTCGGCCAAGTGAACTCGCGTTCGCGTTTACACACCGTAATCAGAAAAATTCCTGAAAAACATCAAAACGCCTTGAAAGCCAAGCAGTGCGCATGTCAAGAAAGAGCCCTCTTCTTCAGAGGAGTGCTTCGTGAGCAATCGGTTCTCGAGAATGTTCTGCGCTGCGTGGCTTGGCGCCAGCCTGGCCGCGTGCGGTTCCATGCAGGAGGGCACGTCACCCGTACAGGGAGGCGATGACTCGGACGTCCAGTCCGCGCTGGCCCGTATCCAGGGCGCCCGGGTGCTCGGCACTGAAGGCGAGGTCCCCTATTCCATCCGCGGCCAGCTCGGCCGGGCGTCCCAGGTGCAGGGCGCGCTGCGCTCCTCGGCGGACGTCGACGTACGCGAGGCGCTGGGCGTCGTCGCTCCGGTGTTCCGGCTGAACCAGAACGACCTGGTGCTCAAGCGCACCACGGTGGACGCGAAGGGCCACCGGCACCTGCGCTTCCAGCAGACCAAGAACGGGCTCCAGGTGGTGGGCGGCGAGCTCATCCTCCACGTGGACGAGGCGGGCAATGTCTACGCCGCCAACGGCTCGGCCCGCGACGGCTCGAAGGCCTCCGCCGAGGCGAAGGTGGCCCCCGAGTCCGCGCTGAAGGTGGCCCAGGACGGCTCCTCCGCGCGGGGCGCCTCCGCCAGCGGCGCGAAGCTCGTCTACCTGCGCTCCGAGGGCAGCCAGGAGCCACGGCTGGCCTTCGAGGTGCGTGTGAAGGGCGAGCGCGACGGCATGCCCGCCGATGACCTCGTCTACGTGGACGCGGAGCGCGGCGGCATCCTGCTGGTGAACCCGCGCATCCACACCGCGATCAACCGCAAGGTGTACAGCGCCAACAATGGCAGCACCACGCCGGGTACCCTCAAGCGCTCCGAGGGCCAGGCTCCCGTGGGCGACAACCACGTCGACACCAACTACGACAAGCTCGGCGAGACGTACAACTGCTACAAGACGCTGTTCGGCCGCGACTCGTTCGACAACGCGGGCGCCACGCTCATCAGCACGGTGCACTACAGCACCAACTACGTGAACGCCTACTGGGACGGCACCCAGATGGTGTACGGCGACGGCGATGGCGTGGACTCCATCGAGCTGGGCCTGGACTCGGACGTCACCACGCACGAGCTGACCCACGCGGTGACGGAGCGCGAGTCCAACCTCACCTACTCGGGTGAGTCCGGCGGCCTCAACGAGTCCATGTCCGACATCTTCGCCGGCGTGTGCGAGAGCTGGACGCGCAACTGGGCCACGGACGCGGACGTCTTCAAGGTAGGCGAGGACATCTGGACGCCGGGCACCGCCGGTGACGCGCTCCGCTACATGGACGACCCGGCCAAGGACGGCGCGTCGCTCGACTTCTACGCGGACTACGGCGGCCAGGACGTGCACTACAGCTCGGGCATCAGCAACCTGGTGTTCTCGCTGCTGTCCAAGGGCGGCGTGCACCCGCGCGGCAAGACGACCAACACCGTGCCCGCCATTGGCCCGGAGAAGGCCGGCCGCATCTTCTACAAGGCCAACACGGACCTCTTCACGGCCTCCACCACCTTCGAGCAGGCCAAGACGTACACGGTGCAGGCCGCCGAGGCGCTCTACGGCACGGGCTCCGCTGAGGCCGCTGCCGTGACCGAGGCCTGGAAGGCCGTGGGCGTGCCTCCTCCGCCTCCGGTGGTGGACCCGCTGACCAACGGCGTGCCGGTGACGGGCCTCTCCGGCAGCTCCGGCAACAAGAAGTACTACGCGCTCGAGGTGCCCGCCGGTAAGCCGAGCCTGTCGTTCGCGATCAGCGGTGGTACGGGTGACGCGGACCTCTACGTGCGCTACGGCGCGGTCCCGAGCTCCAGCACCTACGACTGCCGCCCGTACGCGAGCGGCAACGCGGAGAACTGCTCCTTCACCAACCCGCAGGCGGGCACCTGGTACGTGATGGTCAACGCCTACTCGGCCTACTCGGGCGTGACGCTCAAGGGCTCGTACGACGGGACCGGCGGTGGCACGGGCACGCCGACGACCGAGACGGCCAGCGGCACCGTGACCAAGAACGAGAACGACCCGTTCGGTCCGTACAGCGTGCTGGCCGGCACCACCTTCACGGTGACGATGACGGGCACGCGCAACCCCGACCTGTACGTGCGCTTCGGCACGGCGCCCACCACGAGTAAGTACGACTGCCGCTCGAACACGTCCGGCGCCTCCGAGACCTGCACGCTGACCGTGCCCGCAGGCCAGAGCGTCGCGCACGTCCTGGTTCGCGGCGCTGGCTCGGGCACCGCCACCTACAACCTGACCGTCAGCTACACCAAGCCGTAGTCTCGAAGGACAGGATGGGTTGAACGGCGGGCGGCTCTCCTCGAGGGGGCCGCCCGTCGTGTTTCAGGGGGCATCGAGCCGCACCTTGCCGGGGAGCTGGCGCAGCAGGTTCAGCAGTCGGAGTGACGAGTGGATGCTGCCTTGAATCTCCCAGGGGTCGATCTTGTCTCCGCCATTGGTGAACTGGGGCGAGAGCACGAAGACCCGCACCCGGGCGTTCTCCATCATCCCGTGGAAGCGCGGGTCGCGCAGCAGGCCGCCACACAGCCGGAGCTGCGGCGAGGGCTGGAAGTAGTCCAGGTCCAGTGAGAGCCAATCCGCCTGGGTGACGCCGGGCTGGGCGAGCACCTGCGGCCAGTGCAGTGCCGAGGTGTCCACGAACCAGGGCACCACGGTGGAGAAGCCCACGTCGCGGCCCGTCATCCTGGACGTCGGCTCGGCCTTCGCCGTCGTGAAGAAGATGTCCTGCTCGTTGAGCACGGGGGCCCGGTCGCCCGGCCGCTTCAAGCCTTCGAAGAGCCTCCACCAGGTGGCCGCCTGCGGAGGCACGCGCGCTTCCAGGTAGCTGTCCTTGCACCAGTCCGAGTGGCGATCCGCGTGGAACAGGGTCCGCGGCAGCTCTCCCGTCGTCCGGTAGTGGTACAGGGCCACGTCGAGCATGTGGTGATCGCGCAGCAGGTAGTCGGCCTGGCCCGAGCGGCCACGCATCACCCGGATGTTGCCCCGGAGCACCGCGTCGATGTCTCGCATCGTGAGCGTGCCGCTCCAGGCGGACTCCTCGAAGGTGAGCTGCTGGCCCTCGTAGGGCTTCTCGCCCGCGTCTCCCACCACGTCTTCCGGGCCGGACCACCGGTGCACCCGCCGCTCGAAGCGCTCCGCCTCCTCCTCCCCGAGGACCTCGCGGGCGACCTCCCGAATGTCACGGCGCACGCCCAGGCCGGGAATCTCCGGAGTGAAGCCGCCCGCCTCCCCGGAGCCCGAGGGACGGAGCTGGAACGCGTACGCCGCGTCGGTGGGCTTCTTCCACTCGGAGTACCTGAGCACGGGGGTCCTTCGCAGGCCGCCTGCCGGGTGACCCGGGAGGCTCGGGGGCGCGGGCGGTAGATGACCGGAAACGCCGGTGCCGTCACGGAAATTGCGGAGCCCCACCGCTGCTTCAGGCCTTGAACTGGAGATCCTCGACGATGGCCTGGTGCAGCCGGCGCCGCTCGGCCGCGAGGAAGAAGTGGTTGCCCGGGAACATGCGCAGGCGGAAGTCCGCCGTGGTCTGATGGCGCCAGGCCGCTGCCTCCTCTTGACTGACCTCGGGATCCTCCAGCGCGCCGAAGGACGAGATGGGCACGTCCAGCGGAGGCTCGGGCTGGTAGCGGTAACTCTCACCGACCTGGAGATCCGCGCGCAACGCGGGCAGCACCGTGTCCCGGACGTCCTCGCTGGTGAGCACCTCCCGGGGAGTGCCGTACCGGGTGGCGACCTCCTCCAGGAACTCCTGGTCCGACAGGTGGGTGATGCGAGGCGCGGGCTGCTGGCGGATGTGCAGCGCTGGACAGGCCGAGAGAAAGAGGCGGGTTGGCAGGGGCTCCCCGTTGCGGCGCAGCCAGCGCGTCAGCTCGAAGGCGGTGATGCCGCCGAAGCTGTGCCCGAAGAAGGCGAAGGGGCGCGGCTTGACGAAGGGGCGCACCATGCTCGCCAGCTTCTCGAGCAACTCGGGGAACCGGGTGATGGGGGGCTCGGTGCGGCGCGTGGCGCGGCCCGGCAGCTCGATGGGGCAGACCTCGATGGACGCGGGGAGCTTGGTGGTCCACAGCCGGAAGATGGAGGCATCCCCTCCCGCGAAGTGGAAACAGAACAGGCGCAGACTCGCCTTGGGGCGAGGCTCGGGGCAGGTCACCCAACGGCGGTAGACGGGGGGTACTTGCATGAGTTGACCTCATGCTCCGAAGTGAGGGAGGGCCGCGTCAATCCCCCCCCGCCAGACCTCTGTCATCCGGCCCGGCTACGATTCGCCTCCGCATCACCGGGGGCCTGGCTGCGCATCGCCGTGGCACCCGCTCACACGCCGTGCATGGGTAGGGGAGGACCAACATGGGCATGTTGAAGGACAAGGTGATCCTCGTAACAGGAGCGAGCTCGGGTATCGGTTGGGCAACGGCGCTCGCGCTGGCCGGGGCGGGAGCCCGGGTCGTCGCGAGCGCAAGACGGGAAGCCCGGGGCCGGGAACTCGTGGCGCGAGCCAAGGAGCGTGGTGGAGAGGTGACCTGGGTCAACGCGGACATGACGGTCGAGCGCGATGTCGAGGCGCTCGTGCGCACGGGACTCGACACGTATGGACGCATCGACGGAGCCTTCAACAACGCGGGAGGCGGCATCATGAAGCCACTCGCCGAGGTGACGAATGAGGAATACGACTACCTCATGAACACCAACCTCCGCGGGACGTTCTGGTGCATGAAGCATCAGATCAACGCGATGCTCGCGAGTGGCGGAGGCTCCATCGTCAATTGCGCGTCCGTGGGGGCCTCGAGGGCCCTGCCCGGAATCTCCATCTACAGCGCCACCAAGGCGGCCATCGTGTCGCTCACGCGCAGCGCCGCCATCGAGTACGCACAGAAGGGCATCCGGGTGAACTCGGTGAGCCCCGGCGTCATCGAGTCGGAGATGGGCACCTCGGGATGGCGGCTCGATGATCCCCAGGGCCGGGCCTTCGCCGCGTCGCTCCACCCGATGAACCGCGTGGGAAGCCCCGAGGAGGTGGCCGAGCTCGTCGTCTTCCTCTTCAGCGACAAGGCCTCGTTCATCACCGGCCAGGACTTCCCGATCGACGGTGGCCTCACCTCGGGGGCGGGAGTCTCGCTCGTCACGCTGGGCCGGGCGGGCTGAGTCACTTCCGGGCAGGAATCCTCACAGCCGCTCCGCTCCGTGCGAGGGGAGCGGCTGGTCCTACCGCTCGACGTCGCCTACTGGCGGATCCGCGGGAGAGAGCAGCAGTTGATGGATTTCCATGGGGGCGCTCAGTCCGATAATCCAGCACCGTATCGCACCGAGAACGTCCAGCGCGGCGTGGCGAAAGACAATCCGCTGGGCAGGTTGTTCCACGATGCCGCCACGAAGCACAGGGGGCAGCTCCACCCCTACACCGGAAACTGAGAGATGGGCAAACAGAAATACAAGACAGGCACATTTGTCAGACTGGAGCTCGCCGATGGCTCCTTCGGATACGGAAGACTGCTTGAATCACCCTATGTTGCCTTCTACAATCACAGAACCACGAACCCAGACTTTGATTTGGACGGGATTGCGTCAAAGCCCGTCCTCTTCAAGATTGCTGTCAACCTGCTGGCCCTGAATGCGTGGGAGTTCATCGGATGGAGAACGCTCGAGGAACACCTGACTCAGCCACTCGTTCAGTTCAGGCAGGACGTGGGAGACTTCCGTCGCTGCACCATCTTCGACACCGCTGGCAACAAGAGAGCCGCCGAGCCCCAGGAATGTGTGGGGCTCGAGCGGGCCGCGATCTGGGAACAAGATACTGTCGAAGAACGCCTGCTCGATGCCTTCCTGGGGCGGCCCAACGCCGCTGAGGAGCACCTGAAGGTACGCCTGAGCTAATGAGCTTCAGGTAGGGCGGTGAAGGAATCGGGTGGGCTGAGCCGCTTCCGGTTCGGTCTCTCGGCCGCTCCGCTCGGCGTGAGGGGAGCGGCTGGCGGGGGGTTCAATCCCAGGCGGAGAGCCGGTCGAAGTCCTCCGACGTGTAGTGGATGCTGTCCAGGCCGTTGGTGAGCCATGCCCCCTTCAGGCCGAAACGCTCGCGCATGTTGCGGTAGGCCTGCACGTCCGTGAGGCTGGGGGCGAGCGCTCCGCCGATGTCATTCTTCGAGTCCTCGGTGGTGTACAGGCGATCGCCCGGCTTCCGGTCGAACATGAAGGGGTGGTTGTGGAGGTGGGCCACGGGCTCGAAGCCGTTGGCCACGTCGGCCACCACCCGGTCGCTTACCTCGTGCCGCAGCCGCCCGCCCACGCTGTCGCCTCCCGAGAGGTACACCCGGAGGCGGCCGTGGCCGCGCAGGATGTAAGCGCCGAGCTCGGTGGGGTGCTCGATCATGGGGTAGCGGTGTGCCTGACGCTGGAACAGCCGCCACTCCAGACAGTTGGCGGGGCCTGGTTGGCCGGCGCTGCCATCGAGGACGCGCCCGGTGTTCTCCGCCTCGCGCTGCATGGGCTTGCCGACCATCGCGGCGTGGACGGCGTTCTGCCGCTGGAGCAGGGCGCGCTGCTGTAATCCCTGCTCCCCTCCGAGCCGGGCCACGAGCGCCACGCGGTACTGCTCGCGCTCGGCGTCTATCGGAGCCGGGGCCCACCACGCGGGCGAGTCGGGGAGATCGAAGAACTCATTCAGTTCGCCCGGTTTGGGATCCTCCACCACGATAACTTCGGGCTGTGCATCGAGCGCGCAGGCCGGGGGTTCACTCGGGGCGGTGCCCGCTCGCGGGGCGTGACAGGCTGTGAACAAGACTGCACCCAGAAGCCAGGGAATCACTCTCATGGTCCGGCAGCCTAACCATGTCCGACGGGGCCGCAATCCCTGTCATGTGTGTGACGTGTCATCCACGGAGGGCCTGGGAGTTTCTTCGACCGTCACGCCGGTCTGCGGCTGCCCAGCACCGCCACGCCCAGACCCAGCAGGGCGACGAGGCTGAACGAGCCGCGCAGACTCGTCACGCCCGCCACCAGACCGATGAGCGGAGGGCCCACCAGGAAGCCCAGGAAGCCGATGGAGGACACCGCGGCCAGGGCCATTCCCGCGGACATCGTACGCGACCTGCCCGCCGCTCCGTACACGAGCGGCACCACGCTCGACACGCCCAGGCCTACCAGCATGAAGCCCACGATCGCCGTGGGCAGACGCGGCAGCACCACCGCCAACATGAGCCCCAGCATGATGAGCACGCCGCTGACCTGGAACACCCGCCGCGAGCCGAATCGGCGCGTGAGTTCGTCCGCGAGGAATCGCCCGGACGCCATCATCGCCATGAACGCCGCGTAGCCCGAGCCCACCCAATCCTCATCCGCGCCCACCACCCGCTGGAAGTACACTCCGCTCCAGTCGAACATGGCGCCCTCGCAGATCATGGAGCAGAAGGCCATGACGCCCAGGCCCAGCAGCTCCCGGTCCGGCACCACGAACACCCGATTCCCGGTGGTATCTCCAGTCGAATCCGAGAGCAGGAAGCGCGAGCACGCGGCGAGCACCGCCAGCATGAACAGCCCCATTCCCAGGAAGTGGGGCAGCGGTGGCACTCCGGTGCCGATCATCCCCGCTCCCACCCCCGAGGCGACGAAGCCCGCGAGGCTCCAGAGCCCGTGGAAGGACGCCATCACCGAGCGCCCATAGAGCGCCTCGACGCCCACCGCCTGCGTGTTCACGGCGATATTCACGACGTTGCCCATGAAGCCAAACACGAACAGCACCGCGAGCAGCGCTGGGAGTGATCCCGCCAGGCCCAGCCCCACGAGCGCCAGTCCATAGAAGACCAGCGCCGAGAGCGCCACCATCGCACTGCCCCAGCGGGCCACCCACCAGCCCGAGAACAGCAGGGAGGTCATTGACCCCACGGGCAGCGCCAGCAGCACCAACCCCAGCGCCGCCTCGGTGAGGCCCAGGCGTTGCTGGATGCTCGGAATGCGCGACGCCCAGCTCGCGAAGCACACCCCATGGAGGAAGAACAGCGCGCCCGCTGCCATGCGGTGGACGTGGCGCGGATACCCCGTTTCCGTACCCTGGAGAATCATCTCGGCTTCCGGAGTGACACGGTGCATTCGGGAATGCAACCCCCCTCAACGGGGTCTGATCAGGTCAGTCCTCCACCACCACCGTCACCGGCTGGCTCACCTGGGGACGGTGCACCATGGCCGCCGTGATGACGTGCTGCCCCGGTCGCAGGCTCCAACGGAACTCGTGGGGGTATCCCACCGTGGCCACCGGCACTCCATCCACCAGCCACACGATGGGCTCAGTGCTCGGTGTCACGTCCGCCGCCAGCCGCAGTGTCGAGGCCGATGCCGGCGTCCCCGGATCGTAGAGCAGCCGCACCAGTCCTTTCGGCTCGCGGATGGCCACCTTCGGCTCCAGCTCCTCGGGCCGGCTCGGGCAGAGCGGGCTCTCCCGCAGCGGCGCGATGTCCAGGTGCTGCTTGCGCGCCCACTGCTCGTACTCCTCGGGCAGGGCCAGCATCACCCGCGTCACCACCTCCCGCTCCGCACAGGTGGGGCCCGCTCGCAGGCCATTGCGCCTGTCCAACCGGACATGCGTGTGGAAGGGGCATGTCTGGGTTGGCGCGGTGCCGGGGACGAACCACTCGCTCTTGCGGTGGGGGCAGTCCGGCCCCGCCAGCCGGCCCGACAGCGGGCACACGTCAATGGCCAGTGCCCCCGTGGGTGGCGGGAAGCTGTCGAGCACCGGCCGGTACGGGCGCCACCCGGGCATCACCGCGTCGAGAATCTCGTGCACCGCGCCCGCCGCCCCGAGCAGTCCGCCCACTCCGTTCATCCGGCGCCAGTCATGGTTGCCCACCCACACCACCACGAGCAGCCGGTCGCTGAAGGCCGCCGCCCATGCATCCCGGTAGCCCTGGCTGGTGCCCGTCTTCACCGCCACCGCGTACGGGAAGTCCAGCGCGCTGCCCACGGGGAACGACGGTCGCCTCGCCAGCGGATCCCCGAGGATGTGGCGCACCAGTTGTGCTGCCTCGCGCGTCATCAACCGGCGCGAGGGCGCCATCGGCTCGTCCGCGAAGCGCCGCAGCGGGCGCGTCTCTCCCTCGTGGGCGAGCACCATGTACAGCCCCGTCAGTTCCTCCAGTGTGACGTGCAGGTTGCCCACCGCCAGCCCGAGCCCGTAGCGATCCGGGTCGTACGAGATGCCCCCCACGCCCGCCTTCTCCAGGAAGCGCAGCGCGGGCTCCACCCCCACCTGCTCCAGCACGCGCAGGGCGGGGATGTTGCGCGAGTTGCCCAGTGCCTCGCGCAGCAGCATGGGCCCCAGGAAGGCGTGGTTGATGTTCTCCGGGACGTAGCTCCGGCCGTTCTCCACCCTCACGTCCATGGGTGTATCCGCCAGCTCGGTGGCGGCGGTGACGATGCCCTTCTCCAGTGCCAGTCCGTAGAGGAAGGGCTTGAGCGTGGAGCCCGGCGAGCGCCTCTGCTTCACGAAGTCGATGGCTCCCCGGTGCTCCTCGCTGAAGAAGTCCCGCGAGCCCACGTACGCGAGGATGTCGCCCGTCTCCGTGTCCACCACCAGCGCGGCCGTGTTGCCCGCCCCCGAGCCGTCCAGTTGGTTCAGGTTGCGCTGGAGGATGTGTGCCACCTTCGATTGGATCTCCAGGTCCAGCGTCGCCGTGGAGATGGGCTGCGGACGGGAACGGGCCAGCTCGCTCCACTCCAGCACCGCGTGCAGTGCCTCGGGCATGCGCCGCGGCCGAGGCACCAGCCCCAGGTTCGCCTGGAGGGATTGTTCCAGCTCCTCGCGAGAGAGGGCTCCCTGGGCGTGCAGTGCCCGGAGGATGCGGTGGCTGCGCTTGAGGGCTCGCCGCAGGCCGTCCTTGTCATACGGGTTCATCCGCCCGGGGAGTTGTGGCAGGCCCGCGAGGAAGGCGGCCTGGGCCCACGACAGGTCCTCCACCGGCTTGTCGAAGTACAGGCGCGCGGCGCGCACCACCCCATGCACCCGGTTGCCATAGGGCGCGATGGCCAGGTACTGGCGGAGCACCCGCTCGTGGCCGTGTCCGTGCACGAGCAGCAGCGCCTCCACCGCCTCGCGCACCTTGCGCCATGCGGTGCGCTCGCCGGGCGTCTGCATCCGCGCCACCTGCATGGCCAGCGTGGACGCTCCGGAGATGATGTGCAGGTTGCGCACGTTCTGCAGCAGGGCCCGCCCCACCGAGGGCAGGTACACGCCCGGGTGCTCGTAGAAGTGCCGGTCCTCCGTGGCGAGCGTGGCCTGGACGATGCGCTCGGGCAGCACGTACGGCACTGGCCAGTAGCCGAGCTCCCCGCCCGCTCCGGGCACCTCGCCCAGGTACGCGCCCCGCCGGTCCAGCACGAGGCGCGAGGGCTCATAGCCGAGCAGCCCGTCCTGGAGGCTGGAGGCGAACCACGCGCCCGCCGCCAATACCACGGCGAGCGCCGCCGCCCACCTCCAGCGTGTCCTCCTACTTCTCATGCTCTCCCTTCACCTGGATGCGCAGGCCCTCGCCCCGGCCGCGCACCGACTCGCGGTACATCAGCTCGGCGTAGGGCGCCGGGTGCACGAAGGAGCCCTCGGTGGCGGCGCGCACCCGGAAGTGGAAGGTGTGCGTGCCGCGCGGCATGCGCAGGAAGTAGTAGCGCACTTCGTTGTCCAGCCGCTGCACGTACGCCGGTGAGAGCGAGTCCGACTGCGAGGGCTTCGCGTCCGACGAGGCGTTCGCCAGTTCCGGGTTGAGCGGCTCGAGGCCCGCGGCGAAGGGCACCACCAGCGCCACGTGGTTGCGGTCCTCCTCGGTGACGATGCGCGCGTGCAGCTCCAGGATGTCGCCCACCTTGAGTGCCTGCACGTCTCCGGCCTTGTCGTCGAAGCGTGTCTCCTCGGAGCCATCCGCGTGCAGCCAGGTGGCGCTGCGCGACACGATGAAGCCCTGCTTGAGCGGGGCCACCTTGTCTCCCGGCGTGGCCGGCACGTACCGGGTCTCGGCTCGCAGTCCCACCGGCCCGCCCTTCACCGTGGCGGTCAGCGTCGCGTCGCTGGCCACCTCGGCCCGGGCCGTCTTCGCGTCCTTGCCCACCTTGAGCGTGGCTCCCGAGGACAGCGTCACGGAGGTGTCCGGCACCTCCGGCTTCGCCTTCTCCAGGTACAGTGCCAGCGCGGCGATGGCCCGGCGGTTCTCATAGGTGCTGCCGAAGCCCGTCTCCGCGTTCGCATACGAGAGGAGCGCGTCGCGCAGCTGGTCCAGCCGTGGCTCGGACGGGTCCAGCCGGATCAGCGCCTCGAAGACGGCCGCCACGCTCGACGGCTGCGAGCTCAGGTAGCCGTAGCCCCACCACGAGGCGCGGCGCCACTTGAGGCCCTCGAAGACGGGCTTGCCGCGGTTCAGCTTGATGATGACGCTGTCCCACAGCTCCTTGCGCAGCACCTCCAGGTTGGCGCGGTACACCGAGGGCTGCGTGGACATGGTGGAAGCCAGGTCCGCCAGGCTCTCGATGTCCAGGCGCTCGCGCAGCTGGAAGAGGTCGATGAGGTAGTGCTCGTCCAGCGAGCCCACGCGGGTGAGGGCGCGCAGCGCCGCCGTCTGCTGGTTGTAGCGCCACTCCTGCACGAGGCCCGGGTAGTCGCTGCGCAGCGAGCGCTTGAGGGACTCCACCCCGCGCGTCTGCAGCTTCTCGTCCACCTTCAGGCCCGCGCGCCGCGCCGCGTCCAGGAACTCCACCGCCTGCGCCGTCACCTGCACGTCGCCCGGTCCTCCTGGCCAGAAGGCGAACAGGCCCTGCTCGTCCTGGTAGAGGCCCATCTCCTCCTGAATCCGCTGCACGTTGCCGGAGATCTGCTTGCCGAAGGGCGTACGCACACCCATCTCGCGGAGTACCGCCGCCATCGCCACGTCCGGGTAGAGCCGCGACAGCTTCTGCTCGAGGCAGCCGTGCGGGTACTCGGCCAGGTACTCCAGGCCGGAGATCATCTCCAGCACGCCGGGGATGGAGGTGATGAAGAGATCCTGCGAGGCGGTTCCCGGACGCGCGGGCTCGGGCAACGGCTTGAGCGTGACGTTGCCCGCCTTCAACGTGTCGAAGTACGCGAAGTGCTCCACCGTGCGGTCCGGCAGCACGGGCAGCTGCACCTCGAAGGCGTCGCCGGCCTTGTCCGCCTTGCGCTCGATGTCCACGCGCACCTTGAGGGACTGGGGCTCGGACACGTCCGCGCTCTTCACGGTGATGGGGGTGACGAAGCTCATGGCCCGGTTGGCCTGCAGCTCCACGTTCTGGCTCAGGGGCTGGAGCTCGGCCGGGCCGGACAGCCGCACCTGCACCGAGCCGGGTCCGCCATTGCCCTCCACCACGCGGCCCACCGCGCCGCCCCAGAAGCGGTCGCCCTGGCGCACGAAGCGCGGCAACTGCGGCTGTACCAGCACCGGTAGCCGCACGCGCAGCACCGTCTGCTTGTAGCCGAAGCGCTGCAACCCGGAGATGGCCACCGCGCGCACCCGGAAGTTGGTGAGGTCGTCCGACAGCGGCACCTGCACCGTCAGCTTGCCGGAGGCCGGCACCTGCAGCGTGGCCTGGTAGTACGGCACCGTCTGGAAGTTCTTGCGCACCACGCGCTTGCTGCCACCGGCGCCTTCCTCTTCCTCGGCACCGTCACCGCCGGGCTCCTCCTCCTGCTCGAAGAGCTTGCCCACCAGGCTGTTGCGCGTGTCGCGCAGCGTGGTGCCACGCGCGTTGTCCTTGATGAGCTCGTCGAGCGGGTTGAGCGTCGCCTCCGGCGCGAGCGACAGCACGGCCTCGTCCACCAGCCACAGCGTTACCTCGCCGGCCAGGGGCTTACCCTGGTCGTCCTTGAGCGTCAGCTCCACCGGCACCGTGGCCCCGGGGCGCGCCGTCTCCGGGTGTTTGATCTCCACCGCCACCTGGTTGCGCACCGGCTCGACCTTCACGTCCACCGAGGCCCCGAGCGTCTGTGGCCGGTAGCGCGAGTCGTCCTTCTCTCCCTCGCCGAGCCGGCCGCGCATCAGCAGCACGTGCACCGGCACGTTGGGGACATGCTGGGAACGGATGGCCAGCTCATGCACCGCCTTGCCACCGGACACGTCGTGCCAGGTGTAGGTATTGCCGCCCGGCTCCTCCACCACCACCAGCGCGCGGCCCTCCTGGAAGGGGCTCTGCACGATGAGGCGCGCCGTCTCGCCCGGCTTGTACGAGGACTTGTCCGGCACGAGCCCGAAGACGCCCTGGCGCGACTTCTGCCAGGCGATGGGCGTCTGGCCTCCCACGTACAGGTCCGCCGACAGCGTCTGCACGCGCCCCAGCTTGTCGCGCGCCACCAGCTCCACCACGTACACGCCGGACTCCTTCAGCTCGAGCGCGGGCGCGACGGGCTTCTCCTCCGTGCTGATCGTCTTCTCCGCGAGCTTCACGTCCTCCGTCTCGGTGACGTACTTGGCCTCGCCCGTGGCGAAGTGCGTCTCGCGCAGCTGGCTGTGCCAGATGCGCTTGTAGAGGCGCACCAGCACCTCCTGGCCCTTCACCGCCTTGTCGTCCACGCCCACGGCCAGGATCTCCGGCGCGAGCGTGAAGGGCTTGTCCGAGTAGCGCGGCAGTTTCATGCCCAGCACGAAGGGCGGCAGCGCCTTCACCTCCTGCGCCGCGGAGACGGGCTGGTTGTCCGCGCCGGTGACAGTGGCCTCGAAGCGGTAGATGCGCGCCGAGCCGTCCAGGTCCAACGCCGGGTTGACGCTCATCTCGTCGGCGCCGTTGTCGTCCAGCGTCGCGTTGCGCGTCATGGACTCCGGGGCGCGGCTCTGTCCCTCGCGGGCGAACTGCGTGCTGGAGGCGAAGAGGAAGCCCTCGCGTCCCTTGGGCACGTAGTAGTAGGGCCGGCGCGTGACGGTCCACGAGATGGGCTGCCCGGCCACGTTGCCACCCGCGTAGTAGCGCGCCACCGCCTTCACCTTGAAGGGCCCGTCCAGGCGCGCCGTCGCGGGGCTGGAGAGCTGCACCTCGAAGGTGGGGATGCGGTAGGCCTCTACCTTGAAGCCCCGGTGCGCGAGCGTCCTCCCCGTGCGCACCTCGTCGAGCACCACCTGGTAGTCGCCGGTGGGGATGTCGTTCTCCTGGAACTCGGCGGAGAAGCCATACAGCGCGGTGAAGGCCACCGGCAGGTTCCAGACCTGGTCTCCCGGGCCCTGCACGCGCAGGGTGTACTTCTTCGCCTCCTCGGGGGTCACGAAGTCTCCGCCCACCTCGTTGCGCAGGAAGCCCTTGATGTAGACCTTCTCGCCCGGGCGGTAGATGGGGCGCTCGGTGAAGAGGAAGCCGCGCAGCCCGTCGTTCGGCGGCGGCGGCGTCTGCTGCGACAGCCACTCCAGCCAGCCCGAGGACGGCGACCAGTGGTTGTTGGCGAAGGACGCCGGAGGCTCGCGGGGGTCCAACACGAGTAGGTCCTCGCCGTTCTGCACGGAGATGCGCTCGATGCGCACCCAGTCCGTCTGCGGGCCGAGGCTCGCCCGGCCACCCGAGTCCGTGGTGAGCTCGTGCTTGAAGGGCTCCTCGAGGTACGAGCCCTTGTGCTTCGGGTCCGGAACGCGGCGATGGCCCTCGAGCACGATGCGCGCGCCGCGGACTTCCTTCGCCTCGTCCAGCGTGCGCACGAAGAAGACGGCCTTGTCCCGCTCCTCCACCGTGCTGAGGGACAGGTTGGTGATTTGAACGCGGACGTACGAGCGCTCGGGCGCGCCGGTGAGCCGCCGCAGGCCGACGAGATACGTGCCCGGACGGGCCTTGCCCACCACCGGGTTGAGCAGGGGCGCCAGGTCCAGGCCGAAGGTGGTGGTGCCGCCGCGCTTGGGCAGGGGCAGATCCACCAGCGTGGAGACGAGCGGCGTGCCCAGCAGCCGGATGTGTGCCTTCAGCTCGTCCTCGCCGATGTAGCCGGGCGTGGACTTCACCTCGGGCTCCTCGCCAGGGAAGGGCGGCGCGCTCTCTTCGTTGATGGAGATGGGCCGGTTGGGGAAGGGCCACAGTCCGGGGTGGAGC
The DNA here is from genome assembly GCF_003044305.1 of Vitiosangium sp. GDMCC 1.1324. Lineage (GTDB taxonomy): Bacteria > Myxococcota > Myxococcia > Myxococcales > Myxococcaceae > Archangium. The sequence continues at coordinate 116,835 of NZ_PZOX01000031.1, forward strand.
GGATCCACCCGGTAGATGCGCACGTCCGCGCGGGCGTCGCCGTAGCCCTGCAGCGGCAGCATGCGCGGGCCCTTGGCCTCCAGCACGGCGGTGCCCTGCATCCAGCGCAGGAAGGGCTGCTTGAAGTCCAGGTGGAAGAAGACCTGGAGCTCCCCCGGGTCCCTCAGGGGCCGGCCGCTGTCGTCGCGGATGGGCGCGGCGCCGATGCGCATGCGGTACAGCGTGTCTGGCACGAACCTGCCGCGCAGCGCCACGCGCGAGCCGTAGGACTGGAAGTGCAGGTCCGGCACCGCGGGCTCCAGCCGCACCAGCTTCTTGAGCGCGGTGAGAGTCAGGCCCTCCACCGGCGCGGAGAAGACGAGCTGCGGCAGGTCTCCCTGGTTGCCGCACGCGAGCGCCATGTCCCGGGGCGTGGAGGCGCCTCCCGTCAGGGAGAACTGGGTCCTGCCGCACTGCACCTGCTGGAGGTGGAAGGCGGGGCGCGTGGACAGCCGGCCCACCCACAGCACCTTGTCCTCGTCGCCGAGCGCGAGGCTGACATTGACGCGCAGCTGCTTGCCCTCGGGCACGTCCTCCTCGAGGGTGATGGCGTAGACGGCCTGATCGCGCTGGCTGGCGCGCGGCAGCTGCGACAGCGTCCAGTCCTTCAGCACCCGCGTGGGCGAGTCCGCCAGGCCCGGCAGGTCGCGCACCTCCAGCCGCACCATCTTCCGCAGCGAGTCGAGCGGCAGGGCCTGCGGGAAGGTGAGCGTGAAGGTGCGGAAGGGCCGCAGGTCCGTGCTGTCGGACGACGGCGACATCCCCGAGGGCGCCGACATCATCGTGGTGAGGATCTTGCGCGCGCTGCCCGCCTCGAAGGAGAAGCGCGCCAGCGCGGGCCAGGGCTCGGCGGGGCGGAACTGGAGCGTCTTGCGATCCGCCCAGAACCATTGGCCGGGCCACGAGGGCACGACCTTGAGCAGCTTCGCGCCATCGTCGGCGCTCTGCTTGCCCGGCCCGACGTTGTCGGGGAAGTAGACGGTGACGGGATCGAACCCGCGCAGGAACTGGTCGGGGAGGATCTTCACCCCCCCGCCTTCAGGGCGCTGGCTCTCGTCGGCTGGACGGTACTCCTGGGCCCGAGCGGGGACGGCCGCGAGCAGCAGGAGCAGGCAGAGAACGGAGTTCACGAGGCGCATCACGGGTTGGCTCCGATGCGATTGAAGAAGTCGCGCAGGAACTCCTCGGGGACCTCGGTCTTGGTGCCGGCGAGTCCCACGAGGACGGGCTTGAAGGGGAGGGGACGCTCCAGCGTGCTGGGAGCGTGGATGGCGAGCAGGTACGTGCCCTTCTCCAGGGCGAGGAACTGTTGGCAGCCCTCGCCGAGCACGCGCTGGGTGGTGTCGAGCACGGTGCACTGGAGCAGCTCGGCGGGCACCTGCAGCCCCAGGCCGACGTGGCCGGCCGAGGCGGTGGTGAAGCGGAAGTAGCGCGTCTGACCCGGAGGCACCCAGCCTTCCTCCTTGGCGACGCCCTCGGTGAGCTCCTTCACCGGTTCGTGCGTCCAGGTGATGGAGCCGGAGAGGGGTTGGCCGGCGAAGCCACGCACCAGCAGGCGGTATGTGCCAGCCTCGAGCAACCGGTCGAAGGCGCAGCCGCGCTCCAGGCCCGCCACCGCGAGCACCGTGGTGTCCCGGGTGAGGCCGCAGACTCCCGAGTCGCTCCGGATGTGGACGACGGCATCGGAGGGCAGGGTGAGGGCGCGCTCCATCGTCTCACCGGACAGGCGCAGGGCCTTCGCGGCGGGCAGGTCGGTCACCTTCCCCTTGGAGACGGGCGGCAGCAGGGCCGTGGCGAGTTCGGCCGGAGGCGCGAGCACCGCGCGCACGCCGCCCGGGTTCGTCTCCAGCAGGAGGTTGCCACTGTGGCCCGGGGGCACCTGGAGCTCACAGCCCTCCAGCCGCGTCCCGTCGTCGAGCGAGGCCACGCACCGCTCGGCGCCCGTGACCTTCAGCTCGCGCGGGCCGTTCGACGCGCCGAAGGACAGAAGCTGCTGGCCGGGGACGCGGGGAGTGGCCTCGAAGAGGGCCGCGAGGGACGTGGCCGGCTTCGCCGCCTCCACTGCGAGCACCTCCGTCTGGATGCGGGACTCGGCCGGGGACCAGACGAACACCGCGCCGCCCGTGCCGCTCAGGACGCAGCGCGAGAGCGTGGTGCCCGGAGAGCACAGGTCCACCGCGGCGCCCTTGCCATCCACCAGCACGGCCCAGGCGCCCTGGGGCAGGGAGAGCTGCACGCGCACCGGCTCGCCGGGCATCACCAGGCGGAGGCCGGGCCCGCCGCTCCACGTCAGGTCCTGCAGACCGGGCGTGAGCGGCACGGACGAGGTGGGCACCGGGATGGCGAGCCGCTCGAGGGTGGCCTCGCCCTTCCCCTCCCCGGGAGTCCACCAGCGCGCGAGCGACTCCTCCGTGGGGCCGGTGGCCGCGAAGCACGCGGAGCTGCGCTGCTGCGATACGCCCCCGTCCAGCCGGCACGCCGGGTAGGCCGGATCGCCGAAGGGCACGTTCACGCGCAGCAGGTGCAGGGCGTCGCGCTTCGAGCGCTGGCGCAGCAACGTGACGTCCCGGCTCAGCGAGGCGCGCTCCTCCAAGGGTTTCTCCAGCGTGTCCACGCGCTCGGAGAGGGAGAGCTTCGTCTCGGCGGTGGCGCCGGGAACGCCGAACACCCAGTCACCGGCCTCGAGCGAGGCCTCGGGGCCGCACGGCCGCAGGGGGCCCTGCTGGGACGCCGGCAGGCAGTAGACGCCGCGGCCCGTCTCGTAGCGGCCGGGCCTGGGCACCTGGGCGCTCAGGGCCTCGCCCGCGGGAATCTTTCCTCCCGAGGGACGCAGGGGCCGCGCCGCCACGCCCGTGCTCACCTTGGTGGGCTGGCCGAGCGTCCAGACGCGCACGCGCCAGGGCGAGGGGCCCGGCTTGAGCAGCATCACGCACTCGCGCACGTCCATCTTCCGCGACACCACCGCGCCGCGCTCGTCCTCCAGGGCGCACGAGAAGGGGGCCTTGGCGCGCAGGGACACCTGTTGCAGTGCATCCGCGGGCACGGGAGGCAGCGTGGCGCGCACCACGCCGGTGCCCACCTCCAGCGTGCCGCCCTCGGCGAGCACCCCGGCGTCGGACACCTGGGCCAGCTCCACGGAGACGCGGCTGGCGCCTGGCTGCTGCGTCTGGCTCTCCAGCACCAGCGTGTAATCCCCCTTGGGGAGCGGCTCGGCGATGGCGCAGTTCCAGTCGGCGCCATGGTCCGAGCTCTCCACCACGAGCCGCCCCGAGCCGTCGAAGAGGCGGCAGCGCACGTCCGTGCTGCCGCGCGTGAAGAGGCGCAGCGTGCCGTCCTCGGGCAACAGCAGCGGGATGCGGCCGGGGACGCTCACGTCCTTGACCATGGGGGGCGCGAGCACCTCGGTGCGCAGGTACAGCGCGTAGGAGATGGCCACGTCTCCTCGGCTGTGCTCGGCCACCAGCTTGTAGCGCCCGGGCTCGAGCGTGAGGGACTGGCCCTCGGGGGGCGGCGCGTCTTCCGCCGGCAGCGGCTCCGCGATCGCGGTGGGCTCGCTCTCCTCCTGGCTCGGCGCGGGAGACTCCTCCTCACCGCGAGACTCGGAGGACTCCTCTCCGCTTCCCTCTCCGCCCTCGGAGTATTCGGAGGACTCTCTCTCCTGCTCGGGCTCCGGCTCGGGTGGGGGTGGAGGGGGCGTGGCGGGGGTCTGGGGGGCGATGACCTCCACGGGCTTGAGCGCGCCGTCCGTGCCCACGGAGTAGAGCCGTCCCTGCATGCCATGGGTGAGCGTGAAGGCCACCTTCATGACTGCCGGCACCTCGAAGGAGAACTCGTCCTTGCCGTCCTTGCCGAGGTCCGCCCGGTACCACTTGTTGAAGAGCACCGGGTGCACCTTGTTGCCCTTGAGCACCACCGGGGGCTCCACGCGCTCCAGCGCGGTGCGGCGCATGGACTCCACCGTCAGCGGGAGCTGCGTCCACAGGTAGTTGCCCTTGCCCAGCCGCAGTGTCTGCTGGCAGGCCGTGGGCACCGTCACCACCGGCCAGCCCTTGGCGTCGTCCAGGCGGCACTGGAGCCTCGCTCCCAGCGCGGTGGAGGACAGGGTGTAGTCCGTCGTCCGCGGCACCGTGAGCCGCTGCTGGATGAGGTCGCCCGCGTCGACGCGGAAGAATGCCTCACCGTCGGCGATGACGCCCTCGGCCGTCTTCACGTCGCGCCGCTCCAGCAACACGGCTCCGCGGCCCTTGCTCTGCCCCGTGGTGCGCGCGGTGAGCAGGTAGCGGCCGGGCCGCAGATAGGTGGACACGAGGCAGTTGCGCCCGCGCCCTCCGCCGTTGGCGCTGCCCACCTGAGGCACCACCGGTGTGCGGATGCTGCACTCGGTGGCCAGCAGGCCCTGCGTCGTCACGTGGTAGAGGCCCTCCTTCTTGACGTCGAAGGTGAGCGAGTGCGACTGCCCGCGCTCGAAGTCGAACCAGGCGGGCTCGGAGGGTTGCAGCGAGGGCAGGGGCGGGAAGGTCGGCGAGTACGCGCTCAGCGGCGGCGGAGGCGGCGCGGGCGGCGCGGGCCGGTGCACCAGCAGGTTGATGGACGCGCCTCCCGCCTGAGACAGCGAGAGCGTGCCGCCCGTGGACGGGAGCTGGCAGCGCCCATCGCGCGCCTCCACCCGGTTGCCGCCCACGGTACAGGTGAAGGGCTCGCCGCCGGACGAGCGCACTTCGGCGGCGCCTCCCTGGGCCAGGGGCAGCTCGAGCGGACCCGGGCCATCGAGCACCACGGGCAGGGGCTCGGAGAGGGTGAGGGGCATCGGGCGCAGGACGAGGCCCCGCATGGAACTGCCCGTGCTCCGGTTGGCGACGAGGTGATAGGTGCCGCCCTTCTGCAACTTCACGCCCCGCATCAGACAGGACGTGCGCGTGGCCGTGTCCTCCTTGGGCTCCTTGCCCTCGGCGGCCAGCGTGAGCCGCTCGATGCCCTCGGTGCCGCCGTACAGCTTGAGCTCGTACACGCCGGGCGAGGCCGTGTAGGCCACGCGGCACGCCTCCGCCTTCGGGTCCGTCTCGATGAGCCGGATGCGCTTGGAGCCATCCACCTGGTACAGCTCGCAGCGGCCCTTCCGCTCACCGCTGGTGGAGAAGACGTAGCGCCCGGAGCGCGTCACGCGGAACCAGACGGTGGCGTTGGAGCCGTCGTAGTTGAAGGCGCGGCGGAACGGGCGGTCGGGGCCGACCTCGGGCGCGTCGAAGGTGACGGGGGCCCAGTTCCCGTTGGGCAGCCAGCTCTCCAGCATGCATCCCAGGGGCGTGCTGTCTGGGTCCAGGGGCACCTCGTGGAGGCCCACCAGGTACTCGCCCGTGGCGGGCGCGTCGAAGCGCGGCGTCACCGAGCCCGAGCCGTAGCTGCCATCCACGAAGGTGTCATCCGTCTCGAGGCGCGCCCACTGCAACGTCAGCCGAGCACCGGGCTCGCCGCGCAGGAGGGCCACATGCCGGCCCGAGCCGCCCACCGTCGTGCTGCACTCGGGAACGAGCGCCTTGTTTTGAATCTGGCAGCCCGCCTCCGCACCCGAGGTGACGTTGCTGGCGCCGTCGTTGGAGAGCGCATGCACGCTCACGCGGCTGGTGGCTTGCGAGCCCTCGCGCGACAGGAAGAGGGCGGTAGGCCCCGAGGGCAGCTCCACGGAGGACAGGCCCCAGGGCGGGAGGGTGACGCTCAGCGAGCGGCCCGCGGGAGCCTTTGGAAAGCCATAGGCCACCGAGAGGGTGTTGTCCTCCTGGCCCTCGGTCCAGGCCTTGGGGGCCGTGCCGTAGGTGGTGAGCAGGTAGTTGCCCGGGTCGAGCGTGGTCTCGAGCCACCACTCGTACTGGGGCTGGCCGCCGCGTGGCTGCGTGGAGGCATCCTTCACCTCGACGGGCTCCAACCACGAGCCATTGCGCCACAGCCGCACGTCGCCGGCGGTGCGGCCGGAGACGCGCACGGTGACGGGCTGGCGCTGGTCGAGCTTGAGCCAGAAGGAGGCCTGGTGGTGCGGGGCGAGCAACTGGCGCACCTCGCGGCCCGGCTCCAGCAGCACGAGCTGGGCGTTGTCCTCCGTGTAGGCCACGGCCTTGAGGTCCACCTTCCCCTTCGTGCCCTTGCCCTTGGTCGTGGAGGCCAGACGCAACTTGTAGGTGCCCGCGTCCAGGAGCAGATCCAACTCGCAGTTGGCGCGGCCCGCGGCGCCGCTTTGAGCGAAGGGCCCGCGCACCTGGTCCACGATTTCACAGGACGTGCCCGCGGGCGTGCGCGCGGAGATGACCACGCGCGAGGCGCGGTCGAGCGTGACGAGCGTCTCCTGATTGCCTCGCGCCGGGACGGAGGCGGGCGAGAGGCTGACGGCGTGCAGCAGCAGGAGGGAAACCGACAGCGGTGAGAGGGGCATGAGGGCCTCGGTCCGAGGCGCCGCGCGGGGATGAGCACGGCCGGTCACTCCTCATACCAGCAATCGTCAGGCCACCCCAGAGGGGCATCAGCCGCACGGGAAGTGCGGCCGGGCGGACGCGTGGTTGCGGCCTGGAGCCCGCGGATCCCAACGTTCGATGGATGCCAATGGCCCATCCGCCTGCCCGCCTGGAGATGTGCAGAGCGGGCGCGAGTGCCTTCCCGCGAGGGGGACCAAAGGCCCGCGGGGCATCCTGCCCCGTCCGCGGACTTTCTTGTCTGGTGACAGGCGTTGGGAGTGCGCAGCTTGCTTAACGGAGGATGTGCGTTGCCCAAGGCAATCGTCTTCGAAGTGGATGGGACATTGGTGGACAGCCACGTGTTGCGCGCACGTGCCTGGCAGGAGGCGCTGGCGCGCTATGGCCGCCAGGTGCGGCTCCCACGGGTGCTCGCGCAGATGGCCCGGAAGGGTGACCAGTTCCTCTCCGTATTCCTTCCGGAGGATGAATACGACCGCCACGCCGATGAGCTGGCGAGCTTCCACCGCGCCATCTTCGAGGAGGAGTACCTCTCCCGGGTGAGGCCCTTCGCCGGGGCCACCGAGCTGCTCCAGCACCTGCGGGAAGAGGGGTGGAAGATCGCCCTGGCTTCCACCGGGGATCCCGATGAGCTGGAGCACTACATCGAGCTGCTCGGGGTGGCGGACCTCATCGACGCGCGCACCACGGACGCGGAGGTGAACCGCACCCGGCTCAACGAGGAGATTCCCGCGGAGGCCATCCGCCTGCTGGGGCTCGATGGGACCGACGACACGCTGACGATCGCCGGCCTGCCCTACGACGTCGAGGGGGCCGTGCGCCTGGGAATGCGGTGCATCGGGCTGGTGTGCGGCGGCTTCACGGACGAGGAGTTGCGAGCCGCCGGCGCGCTCTCCGTGTTCGGCACGCCGCAGGATCTGCTCACCCGCTATTCCGAGTCGCCCCTCGCCGCGGAAGGATGAGCGAAGGGCGAGCGTCCGTGGGTGTCAGTGGGGCGGCGGGCCCAGCGCTCCAGCGTGCCGCGCGGAGCCCGGGCCTCGCCCACGTCAGGCCGCCTTGGACATCTCCTCGGCCTGCACCGAGTTGTCTCCCGAGCCGCCGCTGCGCGTCATGCGGCTGTAGAGCGACAGCGACGGATCGAAGAGGAACTTCAACCACAGCGCCGTCCACGAGCGGTGGTAGTGCAGCGAGTCGTAGAACTCGGGGGCGAGCTGGCGCACCTTGGGCAGACGCGTCCAGGGCACGCGCATCACGTCGTGGTGCTCGTTGTGGTAGCCGACGTTGAAGGCCACCCAGTTGAGGGGCCCGTAGTACGAGTACGTCTCCTGGGGCGGCTTGACCAGGTAGTGCTCCTGGATCCACCGGGCGCCCAGCGGATGGAAGCCGATGGCGAAGATGGACGCCAGGAACATGTAGATGAGCGCGCGGGGCCCGAGCAGCGCCCAGCTCGCGCCGATGAAGGCCAGCTGGATGGTCATGTTGGCCAGGTACCAGCGGTCGAAGAAGGGCACGCGCTTGAGCCGGGGCACGCGCAGCGCCTGGAAGGCCCAGAAGTTGAGCTGCCAGAAGGCCTTGCCGAAGAACGAGTTGCCCACCAGCTTCGCCTCGAAGGGGGTGGCCAGGTCCGCGTCCAGCTCCACGTCGCCTTGGAAGCGGTGGTGGATGAGGTGGTACTTGCGGAACGAGGCGGCCGCGGGGAACAGGATGGGCAGGTTGGTGAAGAGCTGCAGCGCGGCGTTGAGGCGCGGGCTGCGGAAGACCAGGTTGTGGGTGCACTCGTGGATGAGCACCCACAGGCCGTGATCGATGAAGGCGCCGACCAGCCACGCGGTGGCCAGCAGCGCCCACCAGGGTGAATCACGCAGGGCCCAGGCGATTCCCACCTGCCCCACCACCAGCAGTACAACGAACAGAGCGGTGATGGGCGTCGGGCCGCACAGGTCCTTGATCTCGGGGTGCGCGCGCAGGATGGCGCGGGCTCGCTCGAGGTGGGGTTCCTTTTCCGTGCTACGGGCAAACTCCAGGGGGCGCGACTGACTCAAGACGCTTCCTTTCGACGTACGAGGTGGGGGGGCGCGCAGCTTGTCATAGCCCCCCGCTCGACGCCACGCGTCATTCAACCCCCCGTTACTCCAGGGTAAAGCCCTGCTCCTTGGACTGGGTGTGGACGGACTGGAGGATGGCCTTGTCCAGCGTGTTGTTGCCCTCGGCGGCCTGCTCCTTCTCCTTACCGGCCAGGTACTTCTGCCGCTCCTGGCTGAGCTGCTGGATGCGCGCCTGCAGCGCCGTGCGCTCCTTCTCCTTGGCATCGAGGACGGCCTTGCGCTCCTCGGCGTTCTTGCCGCGCAGCTCCTCGGGCAGCTCCTCGTCCTTGAGGGCCTCGAGCTTCACCTTGCCCTGCTTGGTGCCGTCCACCAGGTCCCAGCTCGAGTTGTCGTAGAGCCGCGAGGCCTTGGACATGGCGCGCGTGGTGGCGCTGACCGCGTTGGTGCTGGCGTTCTCGTCCTGGGCCGCCTGCCGCTTCTTGGCCTCCGCGCCCGAGCGTCCGTAGCCCAGGTACGTCTTGTTCAGCTCGACGCCCAGCTTGGCGATCTCCTCGTCCTGGGGCGCGGCGATCATCGCCACCGCCCGGTTCTGGTCGATGTTGAAGGGCTGCCCGCCCGCCAGCCTCGCCCCCTCCGCCCAGCCGGAGCTCGCCCCCACCTCGGACGGGCCGCAGTGGATGGTGTTCACCACGATGCCGTGCTCCTTCGCGGACGCGATGGCCGTCTTGAAGGAGACCGGACCCTGTGAGAAGGGCTCGTTGCCCGCGATGTAGATGAGCTTGAGGTCCTTCTTCTCCTTGCTCCACTCGAGCTGCTGCGTCGCCTTCTGGATGACCTGGCCGCAGAACTCGCTGCCGCCGTTGGTCTTCAGGGCGAAGAGGTGCTCGGACACCCGGTCCAGGTCCGTGGTCAGCGGCACCACCTGGCGGATGTAGCCGCTCTCGGCCGAGAGCGTGTCGTTGCCGTACTCGTAGAGGGCGATCTCCAACCGGGCCGCCTGTCCCTCGCGCCGGGCGTTCTGGAAGGCATTGACCACCGTCCAGAGCTGGCGCTTGGTCTGCTCGATGAGGCCGTCCATGCTGCTGCTGGTGTCCAGGAGCAGGGCGATCTGCACCCGGGGTGCGGAGATGGCCGCCTCGAGCGTCCCGGCGGACACGGGGGCACGGGGCTGGACGGCGGGCTTGTTGGCGGGAGGGTTGGGCTCCGCGGAAGCGAGTCCGGGCAGCGACAACAGGCCGAGGCAGAGGATCGAGCGCTTGAGCATGAGGGCTTCAACGAACGCCCTTGGAAAAAGATCTACACCTCTATATCCCACCCCGGCATGAGCTCGAGCCTCACCCTCCTGGCTGGCCCCGACGCGCTGCGCCTGATTCGTGAACGCGGCCTGCGCGCGGACGACATCGATGTCCTTCCTGGTGCCTCCGGCGGGCCGAAGTGGCTGGTACTGGCCGGGCTCGACCGGGTGCTCTTCGGGGAAGTGCTCCAGGCCCGGACCCGCCCGCTGCACCTCATCGGCTCCTCGATTGGAAGCTGGCGGCTGGCGTGCCTGGCCCAGAAGGACCCCGTGGCCGCGCTGGAACGGTTCGCGGAGGCGTACGTCGAGCAGCGCTATCCGCCCAACCCGCCTCCATCGCTGGTGAGCACCACCAGCCAGGGCATCCTGGATGCGCTCCTCGGTCCCGAGGGCGAGGCGCAGATCCTGGGCCACCCGTGGGCGAGGCTGCACGTGCTCACCACCCGCTGCCGGGGGCTCGTTTCCAGCGAGCAGCGCCATGCGCAGATGCTGGGGCTCGCACTGGGCGCCCTGGGCAATCTGGTGAGCCGCCGCACCCTGGGGCTCCAGATGGAGCGCGTCATCTTCCACAGCGCGGGGGATACCAGTCCGTTCGCCGGGCTGGCCGACCTGCCCTCCGTCCACCTGCCACTGACCCGGGAGAACCTGCGTCCCGCGTTGATGGCGTCAGGGTCCATTCCCCTCGTGCTGAGCGGGGTGCGCGTCCCGGGAGCGGGGAGTGGCATCTACCGGGATGGCGGAGTGATCGACTACCACCTTGACCTGGAGTTCGGCCCGGGAGAGGGGTTGGTGCTCTATCCACACTTCTACCCGTACGTGGTGCCCGGTTGGTTCGACAAGTCGCTGCGCTGGAGGCGCGCGGGGCCGGCCAACTTCCGCCGGGCGTTGCTGATCTCACCGTCGCCCGAATTCGTCGCCCGTCTGCCGTACGGGAAGATTCCGGATCGGGAGGACTTCGTCCGGGTGCCGGACGCCGAGCGGTTGCGCGCCTGGCGGCAGGTGCTGGCGGAAGGGGAGCGGATGGGAGACGAGTTCCGCGAGCTGCTCGCCACCGGGAAGCTCGCTGAACGCATCCAGCCGCTCGGTTGAGCTCCCGCCAAGGAGGTGGTGCGGGGTGCTCTCTAGCGAGCAGGAGACGTTCGATGCGCATGGAGGGGCCTCCTTGTAGGATGCGCCTGTCCCGACTGACCACCGGACTGCTGGGCTGGGCGCGTCTGCGGACCTTCGTGGATGAGGTTGAACTGCCCTTCGCGGGATAGACTCCCGACAGGTTCCCCCATGCTCACCCTCCATCAAGCCCCCGCCGCGTTCGGCATCGGTAACATCAGCCCCTTCTGCCTGAAGCTGGAGAGCTATCTCCGGATGACCGGCGTCCCCTACACGGCGAAGGCGGCCGACTACGGGAAGGCCCCCAAGGGGAAAATCCCCTTCATCGAGGAGGATGGCTCGTTCCTCGGTGACTCCCAGCTCATCATCGAGCACCTCAAGCGCAAGCACGGAGACCCGCTCGACGCGAAGCTCGGCGAGGAGGACGTCGCCAGGGGCCATCTGGTGCGGCGCGTGCTGGAGGACAGCCTCTACTGGCACATCGTCTACGAGCGCTGGGTCACACAGGAGGGGTGGCAGGTCTACAAGCCCGTCTTCGAGGCCATCTTTCCGCCTGTCGTCGGCAAGCTCATCGTGCCCATGATTCGCCGAGGGATGACCAAGGCGATGCACACCCAGGGCCTGGGCCGCCACCGGCCGGAGGAGATCCTGGAGATGGGCAAGGCGGATGTCTCCGCGGTGGCGATGGTGCTCGGCGACAAGCCGTTCCTCCTGGGAGAGAACCCCGCCTCGTTCGACGCGGCGCTCTACGCGTTCATCGTGAGCATCATCGCGTTTCCGGTGGACTCGCCGCTCCGGAAGTACACGCTGGAGCAGCAGAACCTGGTGCGCTACTGCGAGCGTTTCCAGCAGCGCTTCTTCGCGAACGGACCACTCCACGCTCCCAGGCAGTGACGCAGCAACCACGTCGCGAGGGCTTCTGAGGGAGCCGGGTGGGTGATGACTTGTCCTCGTTGTTTCGTGTGGTCACGTCGTTCTCCTCCGCAGCTGCTCCGCCTCTTCGAGCCACCCCATCTCCTGGAGCACTAGGCGGAAGCCCGGATGCTCCAGCGAGAGGGGTGGAAGATAGGAGCCCAGGCGGGTGCGCACTTCCCCTGCAGCAACCTGGCCACCAGGTTGAGAATCCAGGGGTGCTGCGCGTACGAGGACATCGGCGCGAACCACATCTGCCAATCCCTAACAAACCCATGCGTCCCCCTTGCATCCTGGAAATGGGGCCTTGGCTCCCTGCTCCATGGAGTGGACAATCACCGGCTCACGCCCCATGGGTGCTCCAAAGGACAGGAGGAGCCGGTCATGCGTCAGCTCGTCACCCCCATCTTGTGCCTGGTTCTGATCCCGATGTTGGCTCGAGGCGCCCCGCCCGGCCGAGCACTCGCGCCCGTCGAAGTGCGCGAGTACGACGGTGGCTGGGGGCGTAAGGGGGTCCAGCTCACCTTCAAGAGACTGCCGCCCGACCGGGAGCAGGCGCCGCTTACCCGGGAGGACGGGCGGGCCATTGTCGCCGCCTTCGAAGCGGAATACGGCAAACAGGAGCCACTGCCTCCACCGCGCTACCCCAGCGGGACGAGGGTGGCGAGTGTGGGGACGCAATCTGTCAGCGCTGGAGCGCCAGAGTGGCAGGAGAAGATTCGCAAGGACCATGAAGCGCTCTACGGGACAGGGAAGTCCGCCCTTGCGTTGCCAGACAACCTGGAAAACAGCCGCTTCTTCCAGGCGCTTCGGCTCTCTCCTCAGTACATGGGAGAGGGCGCACGCGAGGCGGCCATGGAGCTGTTCAATTCCCCCGTCTTCATCGTCTCCATGGCTGCTTCCATGACTTTGTACCTCGTGGCACTCGCGGCGCCTGAGCCTTTCCTGAGCAAGGGGTTCGTGGCGACCCTCACGCTCTGGCTCATGTGGACCTATGGGGCGACGGAGCTCCTGAACGTGGCGATGGCGGTCAAGCAGTTGTACGAGGAGGCCGAGGCGGCACAGAGCTTCGAGCAGTTGGACAGGGCCGCCCGGAACTTTGGCCCGAAGGTAGGTGCCACGGCGCTGAGAGTCCTGGTGACGATAGCCATCGGGCGGCTGGCGGGGAAACTGCCAGAGGTGCCCAAGGCGCCGGGTGGAGGTGGGCTGTGGGGCAGGCTCGGCACACCCCGGTACGCCCTGGCGAGAAATGTCACGCTGCAGGGGACACCGGTCGTGCAGGGGGCCGGAGCGCAAGTGACGGTGTTTGTGGGGGAGGCGGCGACTGCAGAGACCTCAGTGGCGAACGGGACAGTCCTGCTCATGGGGGCTCTGGTGGGCACGGAGGCGTCCGCGGCCACGGCAGCCATCAAGGCGGCACGGACGACGGGAGGATGCCGGGAAGACAACAGCAAGGGTGATGCTCCAGAACATCACATTGCCACCAACAAGAATGGCAAAGCCGAAGTCAGAGGCGGTCCCTGGACTCCACAGTTTGAGGAGTTCTTCGAGCAAGCTGGCATGAGCCTCGATGATCCAGCGAACAAGCTCTTTGTCGTTGGCCATAAGGGCCCTCACCCCGAGGAGTACCACCGGATTGTCTACAACAAGCTGAGAAACGCACTCGGGAGATGTAGGACAATGGTGGAATGTAGGACAGGGCTCAATGAGGCACTCGACGAGCTCGCGAGCGAGATCTGCAAGCCCGGATCGGACCTCAACAAGCATCTCACGAGAGAGCCATGATGAGCGCAAAATACAGATATTATGACTTGCTGGGCGATGTGCATGTTCCGGGGCGCTGGTATCTCCAGGGCCCCCTGGACGCTCAGGGACACAGAATCATTCCTTGGGAACTCCAGCAAGGGAAGCCTGTGCATCTGGAAGGGATGCCACTCTTATCTGTTCGCTATCCCGGGCAAGCGCTCGATTATACGGAAACAGCGGCTGCTTCTGTTGTGAGCCATCGCTTTGTTTCCATGTGCGAGCGGCTAGGCATTCAGGACGAGGTACAGTTCATCCCGGCACGTGCGGGAGGCTACTCTGAGCCCTTCTTTGTCCTCAACGCCCTCCGCATTATCCGGTGCATTGATGAGGATCGATGTAAAGAAGTTGCGTTCTGGGAGCCCAGGCATGGAGAGCCTGAGTTGGTGGGGGCGTATCGCGACGTCAGAGGATTGAGAATAGACCCGACAAAGGTCGGAGACGCCAATATCTTCCGCCCGTGGGGTTGGCCCGTGGCCCTCATCGTCTCCGAGCGCGTCAAAGTAGCCATAGAAGGTGAGGGCATCACCGGCACAACGTTCATTGAGGTGTAGATGTCTGACTTCTAGCGTTCGCCAGGGGCTCAGCGGAAGCTCAGCACCTGCTGGCAGGCATGGGGCAACTGCCGCGAGGAGTTGCCCGCGATGCATGAGATGTAGACCGCCATGCCGCGCACCTCGGTGCCTGCGAAATACACGTCACGCCTGCTGGAGGGCTCGAGCAGACGCGCAGAAGGTGTCAGAGAATTCACACCGTGAGGGTGGCTGGGGCGCCTTCCGTCCTGTTACCTGGACGCGAGCGGCGCGAGGTGGAGCACCTTGAGCTGCCGTCCGAGCGTGAGCCCGCGATCGGCGAAGAGCGCCACGCCCTGGCTCACGTCGGCGAGCGCCCCGTCGGGGTCTCCCGTCACGTAGCGGAGCTGCGCGCGCAGGAAGAGCCCGGAGCCTTCATCCAGCACCTCGTGCTGCAGCAGCTTCGCCGGGCTATCCACCGCGTCGAGGAACGCGATGGCGCGCGCGAGGTCCGCCGAGAGCCGTGCCGTCAGGGCTGCTTCATCGGTGTTCGCGTCCACACTCCAGGCGGGCGGGGCCCCCGGGACGAGGTGCTCCATCCGCTGGCGGTAGTGGCACTCGTACTCTCTCGGTTCCTCGGGAATGGGCCGGTTCCCCAGGCAGTAGAGGGCGTCGAAGGAGATGGCCACATTCACGTAGCAGCTTGCCTCGCTCGCGGTGTTGCCGTGCGAGCGCTGCACGTTGAGCACCTGGATTGTTTCGCCGTGGCGGCGGCGCCAGGTCAGCTCCTTTTTCTTGAAGCCACCCGCTTTGGCGATGGGCTTCATCGCGGCGGTGGCAACGGTGGTCAGCGTCTTGATGGCGTCCATGCGGTGAGGATACCCGTCTGTCTCGCGCTATCATGTCGTTGTCCTCCGCGCCTGCTCCACCTCTTCGAGCCACCCCATCTCCTGGAGCACCAGGCGGAAGCCCGGATGCTCCAGCGAGAGCGGTGGAAGATAGGAGCCCAGGCGGGTGCGCACCCACCAGCCCGCCTCGCCCGAGCGGCTGAAGCGGTAGAGGTAGAGCTCGGCGCGCACGTGCCTCGGCGGCGTGTCAGGGAAGGGGTTCTTCCGGAGCAATCCCAGCACGGCCTCGTTCCCCTGCAGCAGCCTGGCCACCAGGTTGAGAATCCAGGGGTGCTGTGCGTACGAGGACATCGGCGCGAACCACATCTGCCAATCCAACCGGTGGTGGTAGGGCGAGACGACGGGCGGGCGGCGCCGTGGATCCCCGGGTTTGCCCTTGAACTCGTACTCCCTCCAGTGGGCGTCGGGAGTGGGGGCCGGCGCATCCGTGCCTTCGAGCACCACCTCCAGCCGCTCGCGCGTCACGCCCCCGAAAGCGCCATAGGTGTTCACGAGGTGCAGCGGGTCATAACTGAGGTTCATGGCCTGCTGACGTGACAGCAGGTTGAGGGCGGGCCTGATGCTCAGCACTCCCACCAGCGCGGTGAGGGCGAGCGCCGCTCCGTGGTGCATCGCGGAGCGCTCGAGAACCGCCGGTGGCGCGAGGGGCAGCAACCGCGAGAGCAGCATGTCGTCGAGCACGGGGATGCAGAGCACGAGGGTGAGGTAGTTCAGCCAGGAGAGGTTGCCACTGGCGATGAGGATGAGCTGGAAGAGGAGGGTGAGAGCGGCGCACGGGTAGCGCAGCCACTGCGGCCAGAAGTAGCCGAACGGGACGACGAGCTCGACGAGGTGGTTGTAGAGCACGCCGGCGTGGTGCACCGGCCGGGGCAGCCGGTGGAACGCGCGGCTGAAGGGATTGGGGAGCGGCTGCGTCTCGAAGTGGAAGTCGAGGCAGGTGAGTTTCCGCCAGCACTCGTCGCCGCGCAGCTTGATGAGGCCCGCGCCAAACATCACCCGGAAGAGCATCCAGCGCAGCAGCCAGATGACCAGCACCGGAGGCTCCGCGCGCGAGGGCCCGAGGAAGATGGCGAGGAAGCCCGCCTCCAGCAGCATCGACTCCCAGCCGAAGCCGTAGAACGTCTGCCCGATGTTGACGAACGAGAGGTAGAGCACCCAGAGCGAGGCCCATACCCCCACCGAGAGCGCGAAGCCGTACGCCTCCGAGAGCCCGCTCATCGCCCCCACCGAGAGGACGAGCCCCGCCCAGGCCCCGAGGGTCAGGGAGCGATCGGTGCAGCGAAGGAAGAAGAGGCTCGGTGAATCGCGAAAGCGAGCTCGCTTCACGAAGAGCGGCGCCGGCAGGATTCCCCGCTCTCCGATGAGTGCTCGCCCCTGTCTCATCAGCACGAGGAAGCCGATGAGGTAGATGAAGCCCAACGCCCGCTGGAAGCAGAACCGCGTCAGCCAGTACTGCGGCGCCTCGCCCCAGTCCATGGGCTCACTCTAGGGAGTCCCCGCGGGGCGGGCATCGGGCGGAAGGGCAGCACGGGCACAGACGGACAGCGACTCCGTGCCACCCCTGCTCGCTTGCCGATCGGCGGGTGGAACCGCCAGTCGCTCGGTTTACCCCTCAGCGCACCACGTGCTCGCGGTGCTTGCTCGGGTGGCGTACGTCACGGGAGTGGCGGCTCGGGTTCGGATTCCCCGGCTCAGTGCGCCGCTGCGAGCGACTGCTGCAGCTTCAAGCCGAGCGCGTCGATGTCCTGCTGGAACGACTCGGGCAGACCCTCAATGGCCTGGCAGAGGCCACGCACCTCCGTGTCGCCGATGGAGAAGCCGCCCTGCGGGCACTTCTTCAGATCGGCACGGAGGCTCACGGTGTTCCCGTTGGTGCTCGGGGCCACGGTGACGGTGTAGCGCCGGACGATGGTGGCCTGGACCTTACCGACGGAGCCGAAGAAGAAGGAGGTGTCCTGCCACCGCGTCTGGACGACGCCGAGCTTCTCGTCGACATTCACGGGCTCCTGTCCGCTCGCGGCGAGCGTCCGGGCCACCGTGCTGGTGGGCGATTCCGCCATCGAGCCGACGCTGAATTGATAGGGGCGCTGGACCTGCATGCAGCCCGTGACGGCGGTGAGGGAAACGAGGGTGAGCAAGCCAGACAGTCGAGGGTTCATGCATTCTCCAGTGGCGTTGGGTGGACTCCAGGTGCGGAATCCCCGCGCCAATATATCGCGCTTGACGCCGTCGGAAGAGCGGGGAACAGAACTGCAAGTATGAGAAACACTCCCCACTCAACAGGAGACCCATGAAGACTCAATACATAGCACTCGCAATGGTTGCACTGTTCTCTCTGCCAGCCCTGGCGGACGATGTGGACCCACGATGGGTAAAAGATGCCCTGGTCACAGGTCAGAAAGTATGTGCCAGCAAGAGAGGCCTCAAAAGGGTCATTCACTGGAACGCGGTGTTGCTGATTGATTTCTCAAAATGTATCTATTCTTCAAACGGCAACAATGCCAGGCGGTGCGAAAAACGCGCTTGCATTGGGAAGAGATTGTTTTCGCGAAATGGAGACTAAGCCGCCGGACGTGAGGGCGGGCCACCGCGTGGCAGCTCCACCACGAAGAGCGTGCCTTCCCCGGGGCGGCTCTCGACGGTGATGGTTCCTCCGTGGAGGTGGACCGTCTCGCGAGCAAGATAGAGGCCGAGCCCCATCCCACCGTAATGCTGTGTCGAAGCGGCCTGGCCGAAGCGCTCGAAGATGCGCGCCTGATCGGCCTGCTCGATGCCAATGCCCTGGTCCCGGACCTCGAGCCGCGCCCTGTCTCCCCGCGAGCGGAGGCGCAGGGTGATGGGACGTCCAGCGCCAAACTTCATCGCATTGTGGAGCAGATCGGTGACGAGCTGCTCCAGCCGGTCGTGGTCCCACCACCCCACCAGGGGCGCCTCGAGGTCGAGCTCCATCGGACACGGCGCGGCCCGCGGCTGGCTGGTCACCAGGTCCACCTGCTCTCGCACGAGCTCGGCCAGATCGACCTCCGTGAGCGCCAATTCGGGCGGGCTCGTGTGGACCCGCGAGACGTCGAGCATTTGCTGGGCTAGGTGCGCGAGCCGGCTCAGACGGCGATCGAAGGTCTTGAGCAGCTCCGGGAGGCGCGCGTCCGTGGGCTTCCCGGACCTGGCCGAGATGTGCCGGGCGAGCGCCTGCAGCTGGAGCTTCATGGCGGCGATGGGCGTCTTGAGCTCGTGGGAGGCGGACCGGAGGAAGTCGTCGCGCGTGCGAATGGCCTCCTGGGCGGTTTGATAGAGGCGCGCGTTCTCGAGCGAGATGGCGGCCTGCGCCGCCAGCACCTCCAGGGTGAACAGCCGCTGCGGGGTGAAGGCTCCCGTGAGCTGGCCGTTCTCGAGATGGAGCACGCCAATCAGCTTCGCCTGCCTCACAATGGGAAGGCAGAGCACCGAGCGCACGTGTCTCGAGGCGAAGCCCGGCTCGGAAGAGAAGGGGCCTGGCTGGGAGGCGTCATCGAGCAGGAGGGGCTGTCGCGTCTGCCGCACGTGCGTGAGGATGGAGTCCGGCACTTCGCTGGATGAGGCCTCGGGCCCGGTCTCGAGCGAGACCTGGGTGCCCGACCCGTTCATCCTCGCCCGGACGCGGACGAGGGGCTGCTCACCCTCGAGCATGAGCAACCAGCCGCGCTCCGCGCCGGCCTCCTCCAGCGCGCTGCGCATGAGCGCCTCCAGGAGGCGTGGCAGGACGATCTCCTGGGAGATGGCTTGTGAGGCGCGCACCAGGGCGCGCGTGTCGAGCCGGGCCGGCTCCACGTACTGGCCCTCCCAAGGCACACGCCCTCCCAGGCGCTCCTGGAGGGAGGGATAGAGTTGCTCGAGCTGGCGCACCTTGGCCTCGGCACCCCAGCGGTGATAGGCCCGCCAGGACTGCTCGAGGAAGGCCTCGCCGCTGATGCGCAACCCGCGCGAGAGCAGGAAGCGCGCGGCGAGCTCGGCCGCGAGCGCCGCGTACTGGGTGAAGCCACTGTCCCGTGCGGCCTGGAGCGCCTGCTCGTAGCGCAGCAGGGCATGCTCGGCCTGTCCACGTCGCCGCGCCAGCTCGGCGGCCACCAGCGCCTCGTGGGTGAGGAAGTTCTCCGGACAGACGGCCGCGACTTCCTGGAGGAAGGCGTGGTGCTTTTCGATCTCAGCCAGCCAGGCGGCCTGTGTCTCCGCGGGGGCCTCGTCCCAGTTGGCCGCCAGGGTGAGCGCTGCCGCGACGGCGAAATCGGCGTCCACGTGTTGTCCCCGGAGGTGGACGATGAGCCCGGCGGCCTGCCGGAGTCCGGCGAGCGCGGCGGCACGGTCGCCGAAGACCAGGTGGAGCTGCAGGCGCCGGAGCCAGTACCAGCACTGGGTCGCGGGCAATGCGCTGTGGCGCACCCGCTCGGCGAAGGCCTCGCTGGCGAACGGCTCTCCAGGAGAGGAAATGGGCTGGCCGCGCAGCTCCCCCATGTAGTGCCGATGCATGTCCACCACCTCGGCCAGGGGCTCGAACTGCACCCGGCGGCAGAAGTCGATGGTGGCCTGGGCCAGCCGCTCGACGTCTCCGAGCGGCTCTCCGGCGTCGAGCTTGATCGCCACGAGTTGATGGTGCCCCAGGGCGGCGAAGAGCAGGTCCCCACTGCGCTGACC
The DNA here is from genome assembly GCF_003044305.1 of Vitiosangium sp. GDMCC 1.1324. Lineage (GTDB taxonomy): Bacteria > Myxococcota > Myxococcia > Myxococcales > Myxococcaceae > Archangium. Next base: position 136,581 of record NZ_PZOX01000031.1, read on the forward strand.
GGAGAGGATGGTCCGCTCGAGATAGGGGTAGAGCGAGCGCAAGGGCTCGGTCCAGGGGAGGATGGCCCCTCCCACGACATTGCACACCTTGGCCTCGTAGGCGGCGAAGCCATGCTGCTCGACGAGCGCCAGGGCCAGGTGGCCGAAGCGCGCGCCCTCGGCATGGTGAGCGCGCTGCGAGACGAGCTCGAGCCCGTAGGCGGCGAAGCCCATGGCCGAGGGCGGCACGATGCCGAACTGGAGGGTGAGGATGACCATCTGACAGGCCACCAGGCGATGCAGGCGGACGTCGCTGAAGTAGGCCGTGGGCAGGAGGGCCGCCATGACACTCATGGCGGCCTCCATGTCGGGAGCCCTCATGGGAGTCAGGCTGGTCACCCGCTCAAGGGGACGCTCGGCCAGGAGCTGCTCGAGCGTCCGCTCGGCTGTCTCTACCTGCTCGGGCGACGGGTGATGGACGAGGACGATGCCATACTGCTCGAGGCAGGCGATGGCGCTGTCGATGGCCTGGACGGAGGCTCCGCGTGTGGTGTGGAGGGAGACCTGGAGCCGCAGGGCGCTCGCGCGCTCCGAGGGAGTCCTCGCTCGCGCCAGGAGGGCGGTGAGCTCGCGTTCGGCCTCCTCGAGCTCGCCCGCGCACATCCGGCACTCGGCCTCCTCCAGGGCGAGCTCCATGGCGAGGGCGTGCTGGTGCCGCCAGGGCTCGGGGGCGAGCAACGTCATGCCCGCGTCGAGGTAACGGAGGGCCTCGCGATAGGCGGAGGCGGCCTTGGCCCACCGGGCCGCGCGCAGGTTGAGCCGCGCGATGGCGAGCCGCTCGCCTTCCGATTCGAGCAGATGGGCGCCCCGGTCGAGCTGGTTCACCAGGACGAAAGTCTGCTCGGGCCCCAGGTCACCGGAGTGCCGTGCCAGCAGCCGGCGGCCGATGTTCAGGTGTGTCGCGGCGCGTGCCTCGGGGGCGAGCAGTGCATAGGCGGCCTGCTGGACGCGGTCATGCAGGAAGCGATAGCCGCGGTCGGCACGCAGCAGCAGCCCTTCGTGTACCGCCGCGTCCAGGGCCGTCCGGAGCGGCTCCTCGGACAGGCTGCTCGCCACCTGCAGGGTCTCCAGCTCGACGCTCGAGCCCAGACAGGCAGCGAGGACCAGCGTGTCGCGGATGAGGGCGGGCTGGCGCCGCAATCTGTCGATGACGAGGTCGACGGCGTCGTGGCTGAGCTCCAGGTCGCGGATGCGAAAGGCATCCCAGCGCCAGGCCGAGCGGCCCCAGTCGAAGACGAGGAGCCCCTCGCGTTGCAGCGCGGAGAGCATCTGCAGCGCGACGAAGGGATTGCCGTGGCTCTTGTCGTGCACGAGCTCCGCCAGCGGCGCCAGCGCCTGCTCCCGGGTCGCGAGCACCTCGGTGAGGAAGGGCACGAAGTCCTCGCGCGACAGGGGGGACAGGACCATCTCGGAAATGGGCGCCGCGGCCTTCTCGAGCTGCGCGAGGGTGAGCGCCAGTGGGGCGGAAGGATCCGGGTCGTGGTCGCGGCGGGTTCCGAGCAGGAGGAGGGGATACGGAGCCGGCTGGGTGAGCAGGTGCAGCAGGAGCCGGGCGCTGGCCGCATCGGCCCACTGCAGATCCTCGAGGTGGAGAACGAGCGGCCTCTCTTCGCACAGCACCCCCAGCAGCTGGCGGAAGGCGGTGGGGACGTGGAGTTGGGCCTCGGCGGACGAGAGCTCGGCCCCTCTCTTCGGCAGCGGGCCGCTCAGAAGGGTCAGCTCGGGTATCAGGTCGGCGATGAGCTGACCCCTCGTGCCGAGCGAGGACAGGAGCCGCTCGCGCCAGCGCGCCCGCTCGAAGACATCGCCAGCGGCCTGGCGGCGGAGAAAGGGCTGCAGCGCACGGGCGAAGGCGGCGTAGGGGGTGCCCAGCTGCTGCTCGAACTTGCCTTGCAGGAACAGGCCACCCTCGGCGTGGACGGTGCCCTCGAGCTGGGTGACCAGGAAGGACTTTCCGACTCCCGGCTCACCCGTGACGATGAGCAGCTCGGGCTTGCGCGTGGCCGCGACGCGCGCGAAGGCGGCATGAAGCTGCCGCAGCTCGGTGTCCCGGCCGTGGAGCAGCCGGGGCATGCCGAGCTGCCCGAGCGCATCCGCGGTGCCGAGCGGGAAGGGCTCGAGGTGATGGGTGGCCACCCATTGGGTCTGGCAGCGTGACAGATCGGCCAGCAGCCCCGCCGCGGTCTGGTAGCGCGCCTCGGGGGCCTTGGTCAGCAGGCGGAGCGTGAGCTGCGACAGTACGCCCGGCAACTCGGGCCGGAGCTCCGAGGGCGGCCGGGGCGTTCGGGCCAGGTGACAGTGGATCCACTCGAGGGGATCCTCGGCCTGGAAGGGCAGCTGGCCGGTGAAGAGCTGATAGAGCACGACACCGAGCGAATAGAGATCGGTGCGCGCGTCGATGGGACAGTCCATCCGTCCCGTCTGCTCGGGAGAGAGGTAGGGCAGGCTCCCGAGGAGCTGGTCGGGGGGTTGGGGCGAGGGGGGCTCGCACACGCCGCGACAGGCCAGGGCGAGGTCGAGTATCTGGACGCGTCCCGTCTCGGGATGGACGACGAGGTTCTCGGGGCGGATGTCCTTGTGGATCACCGCGTGCCCATGCAGGTTGGCGAGCGCCCCGGTGACGCCGATGGCAAGCGCGAGCGCCTGCCCGAGCTCCATGGGGGCGCCGAGCAGCTCGCTCAAGAGGCTCCCTCCCTCATCCTCGAAGACCAGTCCCATCTGGTCCCCGAAGGTCTCGAGGGCCAGCAGGGGCACGATGGCGGGAGTCTCGAGCGTACGGCTCAGCTCGAAGGCGTGACGCAGCTCGGCGGAATCGCGAGGCGAGGTGGGCCGCGAGCGAGGGAGCTTGACGAGGACGCGCCGCTGATCGGCCAGCCGGAGGCCCCGGTAGAAGACGACGCGCGAGTCCTGGCGAAGGCTCTGCGCGAACGTGTAGCCGGGGAATTGCTCCATGTTCTGAGAACCGCCGGGGGACGCTACTCCGTCGCTCGTTGATCCTGCAAACGAGGGAACCGGGGCCCTGTGGGCGAGCGCACGATCAGGAAAAAAACCTGGCTCCGTGACATCCGGAAACGGCCCTGTCCATCCGCAGGTAACGCGCGGTGACCGGGGCTCCCAGGTGGGAATTCCGGGAGCCGCACCATCCACACGAGGACAACGTCATGAAGAAGAATCAGCGCGCCCGCCTGCAGATGACCGACATCGAGCAGACCCACAAGAAGCTGGGCGAGCGGGAGCTCAGCGAAGTTGAGCTGAAGGTCGTCGCGGGCGGAATGGCGACCCAGGGTGGCACCTGCTCCACCTGTGGTGACTGCGACGAGTAAGCCCGCGCTTGCGGCACTCCCGCTGGGCCGCCAGGACGCAGACCAGGCGGCCGATGCACAGGCGGCGTAGAGAGGTCTCCGCCCGCTCCGGACCGATGGCACATGTCCGCCGGGCGGAGGCCTCCGCCGCATCCGTCCCCCCAACACGCCATGATCCTCATCCTGACCGAACCCAAGGACCTGCACGCCAACCTCGTCGAGGCCAGGCTGCGACAGCGCGGTGCCCGCATCTGCCGTTTCGACTGGAGCGAATTTCCCAGCACCGCGTCGCTGTCGCTCGAATACCGCGGAGGCCGCAAGCACGTCTGGTTGAAGCGGGGCGGCGAGAGGCTCGACCTGACCGCATGCACCGCGGGCTGGCTGCGCCGGCCGGGCAAGCCCCTCACCTCGGACCGCATTCCGGATCCCCTGCTCAGGCACTACGCCGAGGAAGAGTGCTTCCGCCTCGTCCAGGACACCTGGAACGCGCTGGACATCCCCTGGCTGCCCGGGCCCATCCACTCCATCCGGCGCGCCGACAACAAGCAACTCCAGCTCCAACTGGCCACCGCGCTCGGGCTCGGGATTCCGCCCACGCTCATCACCAGTGACCCCGACGAGTTCCTGGCCTTCTACCGCGAGCACGGTGGACGGCTCATCGACAAGTTCCCCAGCACCGTCATGGCCGCCAGCCAGCGCACCGGCGGCGCGCTGATGCGTTTCACCCAGGCCGTCACCACCCGCGACGTGGGCTATGCGCGGCGCCTGCGTCACAGCCCCATGCTGTTCCAGGCTCGGATTCCCAAGCGCTTCGAATTGCGCATCACCGTGGTGGGCGACCAGGTGCTCGCCGCGGAGATCCACTCCCAGGCCACCCGGCGCACCCAGCTCGACTGGCGTCACTATGACTGGGGGCACACCCCGTACCGCGTGCACCGTCTGCCGGATCCCATCCGCCGTGCGTGTCTGGAGCTGGTGTCTCGGCTGGGGCTGCGCTTCGGCGCCATCGACATGATCGTCACCCCCGACGACCGCTACGTCTTCCTGGAGATCAACCCCAACGGCCAGTGGATGTGGATCGAAGACGAGATCGGCCTGCCCATCGCCGAGGCCATCTGCGACACGCTCCTGAACCCCGCTGGCCACGCCCCCACCCCGCTCCCGCACGTCCCCCTGGAGGCCTGTCCATGACTGAGTCCCTGTCCGAAGCCGTTCGCGATGCGCTCGCGGTGCTGACGAAGTGGCGCGAGCAGCGCCTGCCCCCCGAGGAGACCCAGGAGTCCTTCCAGGCGCTGAAGGCGCGCTACCCGGCCCACTGGATGAACATGGTCTGGGAGCAGGAGACCTACGGCGGCACGGTCCACTACGACATCCTCGTCGCCGGCGAGGCGGGTACGTACTCGCTGAGCTACTGCGCGGACGAGGAGATTCCCTGGCCGGCCCGAGGGCTCCAACGCGTCAACGAGTCGCTCGTCCTGCGCGTCAACGACGATCCGGTGTTCATCACCCAGGTCATCACCTCGCTGGACCATGCCTGGAGCACGCTGCACCTCGGCCGGCACCTCATCAACATGAGCCTCATCGACCAGGAGATCCGCGACAGCGGGCTGGTGGTGACGGACGAGGAGCTCGCCGGGGCGTTGCTCGACTTCCGGCGCAAGCGGCGGCTCTTCAGCGTGGAGCAGGTCGAGCACTGGATGGCCGAACACGGCACCACCCAGGTGCAGCTCGAGCAGCACCTGCGCGAGGACGTGGCGCGCGAGAAGCTGCGGCGCAAGGTGGCCGCGGGCCGCGAGGAGGACTGGTTCCAGCGTCACCGCGCCGATTTCGAGCGCGTCCAGGTCGCCCGGCTGCGGGTCTCCGACAGGGACGAGGCCTGGCGGCTGTACGAGCGGCTGATCGAGACCCCCGAGCGGTTCCTCGAGGTCGCCCAGGTGGACTTCCTGGAGCGGGGCGGCTCGGGCGAGCTGTTCGCCACGCTGCGGCGGGGGGAGCTCGAGCCCGAACAGGCCGAGCGCCTCTTCTCGACCGAGCCGGGGCGGCTCTCGGAGCCCGTTCCCAGCGGCAAGGGCTACGAGCTGGTGCGCGTGTTGCGCTTCCTCCCCGCCCGGTTCGACGAGGCCACTCGTGAACAGGTCCGGGACGTGCTCTTCGAGGAGTGGCTCACCGAGGGACGGCGCCGGGCCCGTGTCGAGTGGTTCTGGGGCGCCGCCGAGGCCGCGGAGCTGCCCGCCACCTCCCTGTGACGCTACCACCATCCTTTGCGCCTGACCCAGACGAGCAGGGCGGTGGACATCGCCAGCATGACCGCCAGCGCCATCATCAGGAATCCGAAATGGGAGCGCTCGCTGACGATGACATTCATCCCGAGGATCGACGACAAGGCGGTGATCGGCAGGGTGATCGCGGCGATGACGGTCAGCCGTTCGGCGGCGATGGTCATCTTGGTGTTGGTGCGCGCCTGGTAGAACTCGATGGTTCCCTGGAGATAATCCTTCTGCGCGTCGGCCATGGCGCGCAGGCGATCGAACTGATCGACGATGTCCTCGACATACGACTGGCCCGTGTCACGGAAGACCGCGATGGTGGCCATCCGCCCGTAGACTTCCCGGCTGAGCGCGCACATCGTTCGGGCGCTCAGCAGGCCGTGGCGGGTCCTGAACATCTCTTCGAGGAACTCCTCGGGATCTTCGAGCTGCCCCGCCGTGACCCGCTGCTCCAGCGACCAGACTTCACGGGTGAGCGCCGCCGTGTGGTTGCGCAGCCGGGCCGTCAGCGCGGAGACGATGGCGTGCGACAGCCGCTGCGGGGAGGTCGGGCGCAGACGGCCCGATTCGATGCGCGCCAGCACGGCCCGGACCTCGATCATGGCGGCGTCGGGGCTGACTGCCGGGTTCAGCGGACCGTGGACGGTGATGAGATAGTTGCGGCCGATGAACTGGTCGAGCTCGACGTAGTGCACATGTCCCCTCGCTCCCAACTCGGGAGCATGCAGGACGACGAACACGTGGTCGGCATACACGTGCACCTTGGGAACCGTGTTGCGCTCCCGGCAGTCACGAACGGCCAACGGGTGGAGCTTGAACACATCGGTCAGGACCCGCTCCGCTTCTGCATCCCAGGTGGGAATGTCCACCCAGACCAACCCGTCGTCGCGGCCGAGCAGGGCGGCAAGCTCGTCAGGCGAGTGCGGCGTGACGGTTGTAGGAGACAGAAACCTGATGTCCAATCCGAGTTCCTCCTCCGGTGGCGTGACGCCGCTCCAGCGAGAGATAACACGCGGGGATCGGTCAGACCCAACCGTGGAGTCCGCCCCGCGACCCGAGGTGTCCTGCGCCAACAGTTGGCACGAGCAAGGGTGGGGCGGCGGGTGGACTGCCGCGTGAGGGAGGCTGGCACCTCCTACCGGAACGTATTCCGCCGGCTGACTTCCCGGGCGACCTCCAGCAGGGCACGTGCCGCCGGGGTGGCCTGCCGCAGGTCGTGTGTCGCCAATCCCACGCGGCGCTTCACCGCCGGCCGCAACGGAATCGCCGCCAGGCCCGGGTGCGTGGTGGCGACGTTGCTCGGCAGGGCGAGCTCGGCGACCACCGCGACGCCGTCCCCGCGCTCGACCATCCCGAGCATCGTCATCACCTGGGCCACCCGGTAGCGTACCCGGGGGGCCAGCTGTGCCGACGCGAACAGTGGTTCGATCAGGGGACCGCAACCGGCTCCGCTCATGATGAACGGTGCGTCGCACAGGCTGTCCAGCGGCACCGCGGACTTCTTCGCCAGCGTGTTGCCGCGCGGCACCAGCGCCATCATTTGGTCCTCCACCAGCTCGACCGTGTCGAAGCGCTCGTCCGGCAGCACCACGAAGCCGACGTCGACGCGCCGCTCCTGCAGCCACTGCACGACCTCGGCATCGTCGCTCTCGTCGACCCTCACCTCGATGTCGGGATAGGCCCGGGTATAGGCGTCGAGAATCGCCGGTAGCAGCCTCAGCGACGACGTCGGGCCGAATGAGCCGATGCGCAAGGAGCCGCGCTTGAGGCCGCGTGCGTCCGCGACCTCCTGACGCATCGCCTCCGCCAGGCCGATGATTTCGCGCGCGCGCGTCAGCAGCTGGCGGCCGATCTCGGTGACCTCCACGCTGGCCTTGTTGCGCTCGAGCAGGTCGACGCCCAGCTCCTGTTCCAGCGATTTGATCGCATGCGATACCGCCGACTGGCTGATCGACAGTTGCAGCGCGGCCGCGGTGAAGCCGCGCAGCTCCACTACCAGGGAGAAGATCTCGAGCTGGGTGAAGGTCATGCCTCCCACCGGTTCATGCGGCTCATGAGCATTTACTCATTTTTCCATGAAGTGCCATGACCTTCAATATGTGCAGGTCCGGACGTCACGAGATGCCCGCGAACCGCACCAGGGACCTGCCATGACCCCTTCCTCGTCGCCCTCCATGAAGTCGATGCTCCCGCTGGAGCAACCTCTACTCGCGCTGCCGGTCCGTCCGTGGGTCTACGTCAAGCTGGTCTTCGTGGCCGTCTTCTGGGGCGGAACCTTCATCGCCGGGCGCATCCTCGCGCAGGCGGTTCCGCTGATGACGGCGGCAACCGGACGCTTCGCCATCGCGGTCGCGCTGCTGCTGGTGCTCGCGTGGAGGCTGGAGGGTGGCCTGCCGCGCCTCACCCGTTCCCAGTTGTTCGCCACCGCCGGCCTCGGCCTGACCGGCATCTTCCTCTACAACGTGTGTTTCTTCGGCGCGCTCTCACGCATGCCGGCGGGGCGTACGGCGCTGTTCATCGCGCTGAACCCCATTGTCACCGCCCTGGCCTCGGCCGTGGTGCTGCGTGAGCGCCTGAGTGCCTCCAGGTGGCTGGGCATCGCGATCGCCTTCCTCGGCGCGGCGGTGGTGATCACGCGGGGTGACCCGGTGGCCGCGCTGCACGACCTCAGCCAGTCGATCGGCCTGGGCGAGCTCCTGATGCTCTGCGGCATCTCCTGCTGGGCGGCCTACACCATCATCGGGCGCTTCGCGCTCAGGGGTCTGACGCCCATTGCCGCCACCACGTACTCGGGCATGTGGGGACTGGCGTTCCTCGCGTGCGGCGCGGCGCTCGAGTTCCCCTCGCTCGACGGGTCCAGGTTCACCTGGCAGGTGTGGCTATCGATGGCCTACCTGGGTGTCTTCGGGACCGTGCTCGGCTTCGTCTGGTACAACGAAGGCGTCAAGGCGATCGGACCGTCGCGCACCGCCATCTTCAACAACCTGGTGCCGGGGTTCGGCGTCGTGTTCGCCGCGGCCATTCTCGGCGAACCAGTCCTGGTCTCGATGGTGGTGGGCGGCGTGCTGGCTCTCGCCGGGGTGACGCTGACCAACCGGGCCCGGCAGGTGGGGCGGGCTACTTGACGGGGCCTTGGGGCACGGACGATGGCCCCTGAGTCCCGCTGCCTCCGTAGCCCTGGGTCTGGTCGCGCAGCTGCTGCCACTGGGCCTGGGCCAGCCGCTCCTTCTGGAGATGGGCGTCCACTTCCCGCTGGGCTTCAGCGGCCTTGCTTTTCGCATCCGCGACCGCCTTGGCGAAGTCCGCGCCAGAGAGCTGCTGCGCCCGGAGATCACCACTGCGCTGAAGGGCCAGGTACTGCTGTTGGGCAAGCTCCGCGTCGGCCACCGCCAGCTCGCGAGCCCTCATCCGCTCGAGTGCTTCCAGGGTCGACACCGCCTGATCGCGGAAGCCGACCTCGGCCTGGGCCACGGAGGACTCCTGGTCCGCTCTTCGCACATACTCCTGCGCCTGGGCGATGTCCGTGCTCTGCCCCTTGGAACGGGCCCCCGCCATCGCGACCTCGCTCGCCTTCTTGTGGGCACGCGCCGCCTCCTCGTTGCGACGGGCGATCTCCTGTGCGTGCTTCGCGTCCTGGATGGCCACCTTGGCGCGTGTCACCTCGTCGGTGGCCTTCTTCTGGACGAGCTGCGCCTGCCTCACGCCCTCCAACTGCGCCTCGGGGACGCGCGCCAACCACTCCTCGTTCACCCTCGCGCTGGAGCGGGTCGAGCTACAACCTCCCAGTCCCAACAGGACCGCTCCGGAAATTCCCACGAGAACACGACGCCAGCTCGCCTGGACCATGCCTTCCTCCTGTGCGGCATTGCCTGTGAACACGGTAGGCACGCACGGGAAGCTCGGCAGACGACGGCTCGGGCCAGGATGCTCCGAGCCGATGCCGGCTCGATCGCCGCGGCGCCGAGCGAGCTCGACCTGGAGAGCCTCACCCACTGACGAGACCACCGGACTCCGGGGGAGGGAGGTCACCTCGCCCCGGAGCGCGGTGAGCTCACTCGGCCCAGTAGGTATCGGTCATCACGCTGAAGCCGTTCACGGTGTCAACGAAGATGGCGGCGTTGTGCCCGCTCCAGGGGTCATTCGCGTAGCTGAAGTAGCACCCCTTGAACGAGCGCCCCGCGCTCAGCGCGTCGAGGTTCGCCAGGCCGGCGGAGATCACGCTGCTGGAGATCTGATTGTTCCGGTTGGCGGTGGACACCGTGCTCACGATCTCGGCGCGCACCTCGGCGGCGTCGGCCGGGTACGGCCGGACGGTCGCGCCAGACGGGACGCTGCTCGGCTCGAGCCCGAAGCACTCCAGCGAGCCGTGGTAGCTGCCGTTGCCCGTCACGACCTGCCACCAGTCGAAGTGGCGGGCCATGCTCGCGCCGTAGGTACCACCCTGCGGCACCGCGTTCACCGCGGTGATGAGTGCCTCGAGGGGCCGGCTCAGCGTGGCCGAGTTCCGGATGTTCCGGAGGCTCACATCGCCAATCCCCGCGACATTGGAGATGGCCTGGACCGACGTGAACGGGCGCTGGTTGAGGAGGTTCACGGCGCCATTCCACGCGTCCGGCAGGACGTCATGCAGCTCGGAGTCGGCGATGGTGTTCACCAGCGACACGATGGCGGCGGCGTCATCGGTGGAGACCGCGAGGCCGTCCAGGATGCCGACGCAGCTGGAGCCGATGAAACCCTCGGTCCGGGCACCGCCCGCGAGCTGCTCGAGACGGGCCGGGCCGACCAGCGGGACCGAGGAGATGTCCGCCAGCGACACGAACGGCGACGACGCGCGCCGGTTGACGAGGTTGGTGGCGACGTTGCTCGGCAGGTACGCGTCCAGCTTCTGGAACGACGCCGTATTCACGAAGGTGAGGATGCCCTGACACTCCGGGGCCACGTCCATGTTCGTGGTGGTGAGCGGCGCCTGCTGCTGCTCGATGGACTTGGAGGACGGCTCGAGTTCACTACCACCACAACCGGCGAACAGACTCACGGCAAGAACGGCTTGGCCGATACGACGCATCTGGGGACTCCTTCTGGGGGGGATACAACGAAGGGAGGCAGCCCATATACCAGACCCATCTGACGCGCCGTCACATCCCTGTCTCTTCAGCCTGATTGGAATCCGCGTCAGCGCGGCGCCGAGTAGTCCATGGAGCCCTTGGTGGCACCCGGCTCACAGCACGAGCCAGGCCGTCAATGCCAACGGCAGGCAGCCCGTGACGATGAAGAGGAGGGTGGTGGTGAGAAGGCGCCGCGGGAAGGACTTCAGGGTGGAGTTTCCGGCACGCCAGGTCCACCAGAGCGCTGCGAGCCCCATCGCACACGTGGACAGGCCCAGGAAGGCCTCGATCATGGCAGCCCCGAGCTCCAAGGGATTTTCGGACAAGCCTGACGTCAACGTCCTGCGTCCCACTCGGAACAGCCAGATGCCGCAGGCCATGTCGGCCAGTGCCACCAGCACGAGCGGAACACGGTACAACCCGGGATGCTTCGTGATGGAAGCGGACACTCGATCAACAATGCTCATCGCCACGAACGTCGCACGAGGACGCCACGGCACGGGAGCGATATCGGACAGGGCATGAGGATGAAGCGGCGGGGCTGGACCGCGATTCCGACTTGTTCAGCGCTCCATCCGGATGGATTCTCCGGGCAATGAGTCATTGTCCCGACGACGGCAAGCCCCTGGTCGCCAGAGGCGCCGAGCTCTCCTGCCCCGGGTGCGGTGGTAGCTGTCTCTCCCTCGCGGAGCTCGAAAAGGCCGCACCGGGTGTCCGCGAGCAACTGGGAGTGGAGACGCGCGAGACGAGCGGCGCGTTCACCCGTACCCGGCTGTGCCCCGGGTGCGGCGCCGTCATGGCGCCCCTTCGGATGGCCAGGCTCGAGGCCTGGCTCGAGCACTGCACGGCATGCGAGCTCTACTGGGCCGATCGGCAGGACCGACGCACACTCCAGATGCTCTCCAAGCGCGAGGCGCGGCGGTCCGTCGTCGCCAGCATGCCGGAGAAGGAGCGCCAGGAGCTTGCCCGCGAGCTCGCGGTGGTGCCCGAGACCGGGCCGTCGCTCTCGCCAGTGCATACCACCCTGGCGATGCTCGGGTTGCCGGTGGTGACTCGGACCGAGGGCGGACGGACGCCGGTCCTGACCTGGGCGCTCGCGGTGGTGCTGGTCGCCATCTTTCTCTACGGCCGTGGGGATCCTTCCTTCCTTTCCGAGATGGGCTTCCATAGCGACGAGCCGAGCGTGCTCGCCGCCCTCACCGCGAACCTGGTTCACTTCGGTTGGCTGCACCTGCTCGGGAACGTCTACTTCCTCATCGCGTTCGGAGACGGCGTGGAGCAGAAGATGTCACGGCCGATGATGTTGGGCGCGTTCGTACTGGGCGGAGCCGTGGCGACCGCGGTGGACGGACTCCTGAGCACGCACCCCACGCTGACGGCCGGCTCGAGCGCCGGTGTGGCCGTGGTGATGGGGGCCTGTTTCGTCCTCCAGCCCAGGGCCAGGGTGGTGATTCGCATGGTGATCCAGGTGCCGATCTGGGCCTTCGCCGTGATGGAATCCGGATTCCAGCTCTTGATGATGCTCCTCGATGTGGAAGGGGTCGCCTGGGCTGCCCATCTGGCGGGCCTGGTCATCGGCATCTGGCTTGGTGTGGTGCTGCGCTGGGGACGCGGTAAACCCCAGCCCGGGCCCGCTGCCGCCCGGTAGCTTCCCCGCTCCGTGCCGGTCCGCAGTACTCACGGAGGCCGGCCCTCCTATGCGTTCTGGCTCGCCGGGCTGGGTTTGTGGCGGAGTTGACGACGGTACGCTCCGGGGGTCTTGCCGACGTGCCGTTTGAAGGCCTTGCCGAAGGCGCTGTCGGTTTCGTAACCCACGGCCTCAGCGATGGCGGTCATGGATTCATCGCTCTCCGTCATCATCTGCATGGCCGTGTGCATCCGCCAGCGCGTGAGGTAGTTCAGGGGGCTCTCTCCAATGACGCTTTGGAAGCGGGCCGCGAACATCGAGCGCGACATGCTGGCGACCTTCGCCATGGCTTCCACCGTCCACGGATGCTTGGGCCTCTCGTGCAACTGCTGAAGGACTGGTCCCAGTTGAGGGTGCTCCAGCGCTCGAAGCCATCCGCCCTGGTCCTCGGGTAGCGTTTCGACGTAGGTCCGCAGCGCGTGGATGAACAAGACGTCGGCCAGCCGGGTGGCGACGATCTCGTGCCCGGGCCGTCCCGCCTCCATCTCCGCTGCGACGAGTTGGACGGTGGATTCCACCCAACGCGACGAGACGATCCCATCTCCCTTGACGTGCAGCACCCGAGGCAGGCCCGCGAGCACGGGGTTGAGCCACGTCCCCTTGAACCCGAAGCTGAAGGAGATGAGCGTCGTCTGCGTCCCGTCCCCGCCGTAGCGCAGGACGCCTCCGCAGCTGCCGCCGTGGGCCGCGTAGATCTCCGGCAGGGGATACGGGCGTGTCTTGGGTGAGTCCCTCAAGACATGGGGCGTGCCACCCAGGATGAAGACCCAGTCGCCCGCGGCCAGTGCGATGCGCTTTCCCTCGATCTCCAGCCAACAGCCTCCGCGAGAGATCGCATGGAAGAATCCCGGATGTCCGAGGTCGAGCTTGAGCCCCCACGGCGCGCTCAGCTCCAGCCGGCCATAGACCTCGGTCTTCAGCTGAAGGCTGCGCAGCGATTCCGCCAGAACGTCCATCCGTTCCTCCCGATCAGACGATCGAACCAGAAAATCAGAGGATTGCACATGGAACGTCCAAATTCACGGGCCTAGACATGGGGCACAAACAAGGAAGGACGTGCCGGCATCGGCGGCAAGAGGGAGCGAGCGATGATCGTTGTGACCGGAGCAACCGGAAGCGTTGGAAGCGCACTGTTGAAGCAGCTCAAGGAGGCTGGAGTCGCAGCGCGGGCCGTGACTCGCGACGCGAAGCGGGCGGCCGTGCCGGTGGGGGTCGAGGTCGCCGAGGGCGATCTGACGAAGCCGGAGTCGCTCGAGAATGCGTTTTCGGGGGCCAGCGCGTTGTTCCTGCTGATGACCGCCGGAGATGTGGCCAACCGCGTGGACCTGGCCGCCGTCGTGGGCCTGGCGCGCCGCGCGGGCGTGAAACGGGTCGTGCTGGTGTCATCCCTGCTGGCGCAGACTCATCCGGACTCGTTCCCGGGCCGGAGCAGCTTGCAGGGTGAGCAGATCGTCCGGGACAGCGGCCTCGCCTGGACCCTCTTGCGGCCGTGGGAGTTCGCCTCGAACGTGCTGGCCTGGGCGCCCGCGATCCGTGCCGAGGGGATCGTGCGCGTGCTCACGTCCGGCCTGCCGTCTCCTGCCATCCATCCCGCCGACATCGCCTCGGTCGCGTTCCGGGTGCTTACGGAAGATGGTCACGAGGGGGCGATCTACCCGCTGACGGGGCCGCAGGGCCTGACGCCGCAAGACAAGGTCCGGGCCATCGGAGCGGCGATGGGCCGCGAGCCCTCGTTCGTGGAACAGGATGACCCGCGGGCGCTCGAGCAGCTCGCACGGCAGGCGCCGGACGAGGTGTCCGCGAAGTTGATGATTCCGGGCGTGTGCGGCCTCGAAAGTCCAGGCCCCCTCTCCACCGTGGAGCTGCTCACGGGTGTTCCGGCCCGGACCTTCCAACAGTGGGCACACGACAACGTCAACGCGTTCCGCTGAGCGCGACTTCGTTACGCCAAGGAGCAATCCATGTCTGCCTTTTCCGCAACTCCCTCCGCCACGAAGGCGGCTCCGTGGTCGCGCGCAGCGATTCTCCGCGCGCTCTGGTCCGGGTGGGCCGCCTCCGTTTCCGTCGTGGTGCTGGCCACGATCGCCGTCCTCGCAACGCCGCACGCTCGCGGCATCGCGTTCTTCCCGGCGCTTCGCTACGCGGTCGTCACGCCCGTATGCGTTGCCGTCGCGGTCGCGTCGGCATTTCTGTACCGCGTCCTCGCCGAGCGTTCCGCTCGCCCTCGCGTGACTTTGGCGGCAGCGCTCGTCGGGCTCGCGCTGGTCGTCCTTGTTGGGATGGCGGTAGCCGGACCTCCTGGCCTCGCTGCCGCGGCCTTCCCAGCCCTGCTTGGTGCCAGTGTTGCGTTGGTCTTGCTCATCCCGCGCTTCGTCGATCGCCCGCGACGCTCGCGCGTAGGCACCTTCGCGATCGTTGCCTTCGGCGTGCTTGAAATCATCGGTGTCGTTGGGGCGCTCTCGAGTGAACGCGCCGCCCCGCGCGGCCCGCAGGGTCTTGCGTTCGAGATCCCTCGCGCGATGTTCGACGCCGACCACAAGTTCGTCGATCTCCCGAGTGGAGCTCGCGTCCACTACGTGGATGAAGGTGAGGGGGAGACACTTCTCTTCTTGCACGGCAACCCGGCGTGGTCGTTCCAGTGGCGCGACCTCATTCGCGGGCTTCGGGGCTCGTACCGCTGCATCGCGCTCGACTACCCTGGCTTCGGCTTGTCCGAGGCACCCCCCGGTTTTGGCTTTACTCCTCGCGAGGAGAGCCTCGTCGTCGAGGAATTCGTCGAGCGCCTGGGGCTTCGCGACGTGACGTTGGTCATGCAGGACTGGGGTGGGCCCATCGGTCTCGGATTCGCTGGGCGCCGTCCGGAACTCGTGCGCCGCGTGGTTCTTGGGAGCACGTGGGCATGGCCGACAAACACGAGCGTACCGCGCGGCAAATTCTCGGTCATCGCGGGCGGACCCGTCGGCGAGTTCGTGCAGGTGAACTTCAACGGCTTCGCCGCGTTCGGGCTCAAGAACGGAGTCGTGCGCGAGTTCCCTTCCAATGTCCTCGATGTCTACCTGCGACCCTTTCTTCCACTGGAGCGTCGCGGCATCGCGGCGTTCTACCCGGGGCAGATCACCGCCGCGACCGAGTACTTCGCGGAGGTCGAAGCTGGCCTGTCTCGCCTGGCCGACAAGAAGGCGCTCATCTTCTGGGCGCTCCAGGACCTTGGGTTTCCCCGGGCCGATCTCGAGCGGTTCGAAAAGACCTTCCCGAACCACAAGACGATCGAGTTCCCCAATGCGAACCACTTCTTCTTCGAGGACACCGCGGAGCAGATGATCCCGGAGATCCGTGCGTTCGTGTCGTCGGACCCGGGACGGGCAACTGTGCCCAACGCCGCCGGTGCCGTTCGGTGAGGTGGAGCACCAGAGCCGGCCTGCTCCTCACGCCGCCGCGGCTCAGGCCGAGACGGCCTTCCTTACGGCCGGACGCTGGGTGTGGCGCTTGACGTACTCCACCAGCCGGGGATTCCCCTCGAGCAGCGTCAGGTGAAATGGCCTGCACGGCGGGCGGTGGTCTGGAACGGTCGCTCGCACCTGCTAAGTAGGTAGGCAAAAGTTCCTGACACAATAGCGCGGCGGGGCCTACGGTGTGCCGATGAGGAAGGCACTGGGCCCCGCCCAGCGGGGGCTGACCAGGTACGACCGCGTCCGGCTCCAGCGAGCA
>NZ_PZOX01000032.1 GCF_003044305.1 Vitiosangium sp. GDMCC 1.1324
CCTCCCTGTTGTGCATGAGGATGCTCGCGGAGCTGCCGGAGGACCGCCTTCCTGTCGCGCCGTTGTGTGCGGCACTCAGTGAGACGCTGTCCAACGCCGAGAATGACGCCGCCTGGGATCTTCCGCTTATTGAGCCGGACGATCCGCAGCTAACGACGACAGTCGACGACCCGGAACGGTGGGAGCCGAACGAAACGCGGCGCACGTTCCTAAAGCTGACTAAGCAACGCCCCCGGCGCGGGCGGCCCCTCCCGGACAAGGCACCCGCGCTCTTTCTGCCCGCGCAGGTTGCAGGCGCCTCGCCCCCGGCCGCAGCGGTAGATCCTGACAGGATCTCCATGGCGGAAGCGCCGCAAGCGGCCCCGCCCCCCAGGGAGCATGAGCCGCCCGTAATGGCCCCTCCGCTGCCGGCAGCTCGCGAGCAGATCGACCCGCCCGCGGCTCCCCACTCCCGGCCCCTCGTGTGGCGTCTAGGGCTCGTGGCGGCCGTTCTGGCGATGACCGCCGCTGTCCTGTCCCTGGGCGCAGACCTTTGGGGACCTGGTTCGGCGAGCAGCACGAGCACGGCGCAATCAGAGTTGCCGCTACCGTCGACGTTCCCTGACCCTGGCTCGACTGATGGGGGCGTGCGTGGTCGTGAAGTGGCGCGCGACCCAAAGCCGCTGGAATCTCTCCCCGGAGGAGACGCGGCGCCCGATGGGGCTCAACCTTCCGCGTCCAACGCCAACGCCATGCCTCGCACGCCTGCTCAGACACCTAAGAACGAAACGCCGAGACCGCAGCCGAAAAGCTCGGGGTTCACCTTGCCGGCAGTCGTCGCGGCCTGCTCGCTGCTCGACGGGGGATGCACCGCGAGCACTCCCCAGGTGCGCCCCGAGCCCCCGGCGATTACCTGCCCCCAGGGTTGGCGGGATACCCACGAGAGATTCAACGTTGGTTTTGAAGGCATTGCCACGGTGAAAGGGTCCAAGGGGGAGCCCGAAGAGATGGCCAGGGTGAAGGATGGCCCCGCCAGCCTCCAAGTCGGTGTCTACGGTAGGGTTGGGGGGCTGCCTGCCGGGACCCTGCTTCTCGGAACGTGGCAGCTTGGCGACGACCGCCTTTTCGGCACTTTCACCGAGGCGAAGATTCCAGGCATGGGGACCGTCCCCGTGTGTCTGGTTACAAGCCTGGATGCTGACACGGCCTTTTTGGACGAACGCGGCAAGGAATATCTGTGCCCCCCCGGCCTGGGGACCTGCCTCGCTCCCGGAAGCAAGCCCGGCAACGCCAAGATAAACACGCGCGTTCCTCTCGTTCGGCCCGCCGGGCAGCCCTGATCATTGCCTTACTCTTGGAGGTTGAGTTTCCGTGCTGCCCCCGTCTCCCGGTGTCTTCCTGGTGGTTGCCCTTCTCGCTGGCGCCGCGCAAGCCTCAGAGCCGGCCCCCCTCTTTCGCTGCGCCGCGACGGCTCGTTTTGACTTGGCGGCGGAGTCCCCGGAGGGGGCGCGCGACGTGTGCGTGAGCGCGGACGAGCCGACGACCTTCTTCTTTGACTCCCGCGTCGCCGTGGGGACGGTGGAGTTTCAGCCAGGGGGGCGCCTCGCGGATTGGGCACTGGGGCAAGAGGGCTTGAGTCTCCACGTCATTCCCAAGGGGGATTATCTGTCAGGGGAGCGGGTAAAGGTGACGGTGCGCTTCGCGGATGGCGCGGCACCGGCGAGCGCGAGCTTTTGGCTCGTGGGCCATGCGGCACGGGGGACGCGTCGCGTGGAGGTGTTCCGCCAACCGCGCCCGCCCGACGTGCTCAAGAAAGAGAGGGACGAAGCACAAGCCGAAGCGCGCCAGTGCCAGGAGGACAAGGCGCGGCTTCTGGCCGAGCGCAAGGGGCCGGGCGGGCTCATGGGGGCCGCATGGCTGGAGCGGGCCGGGGTCATAGCGTTTAAGAAGCTTGAAACGCTGAGGGAGCAGCCTGCAAACGCGCTGCGGCTAGATGTAGGAGCCCGGAGCTACAGCTACACGCCCACGGGCGAGAGCCGCCCGGCAAGCGTAGCTGTACGGCTGGGCCTTACGAACCCCGGCGCTGAGCCCTGGACGCTGGCGGGGGCGGCGCTGGTGGACACGATGGGGGAAGAAGTGGCGCTTGCCGTGTGGCAAGAGGCACCCATCGCCGCGAATGGTGCCGGTGCCGTCGTGGTGGGCATCGAGGGGGAGCGCGCGCAGCTCGGCTGCCCCTGTACCCTCAAACTCTGGGAGGCGCAGGGGCCGCGCACTGTCACCATTGGGAACGTCACATTCCCGGCGAGTCAGAAGAAGGAACCATGAGCACGGCCATTGCGAGCCGTGCCGACCTCAAGGGGCCGAGCGCCCGCCGATCTCCGGGAAGCGCTCGTAGGCCCGTTTTAGCGCGTCCAGGTGGGCGGGGTTGTCGAGATCGAGCGGCGCATCGGTGAGCTGGACGACCCACCCGCCTGTTGAGGTACGCCGCGCTCGCGTGAGCAGCTCGGAGTCTCGGGCCGGGTCCGGAAAGCCGATGGTCCGTGCGGCAGCATCCGACCAGTAGTTGAGCCATCCGAGACAGTGCGGAATCTCAGGCGCGCGGATGTAATTGGGGAACCTGAGCGCTGGCAGCCCTCTCGGCGGGACCCCCGGCTTACGCGCCGGATCTCTCGTCTGCCGCGAAATCTCGACGGCTGCGTTGAACGGCGTCGCGTGCCCCCAGAACGCGCGTGCGCCCTCCGCTACGGCTTCCAGCACATCCGCTGCCGCAGTGATGCCGGCCGCATCGAGTAGCAGCGTTGCACGGACTTCAAAATGCGGCGGGCTCCCTGCTGCAAGGCCATTCGGGTTTTCCGACCCAGCAAGAGTCACGAGGTGGTCATCGTCATCGTTGCAGAGGAACGGAAGCCCTCCGTCCGTGCTATTCGCCGCGACCCATTCATCGCGGTGAGGCAACGTAATAAGGTCTTCCTTTCCGGAAGTCGTCCATCCCAGACTCAAGCCCGGAAGCGCGCGTTCTATCCCGTGGATGATGGTGAGAGGTCGCGCATCGCCACGCACGAGTGCAGGCGCATAAACCGAAATACGAACATCTGTCGGGTCTACCACCATGTCAGCACCAATCCATGACGACAACTTTAAGGGTCTTATCCACCAATTCCAGTGCAGCCTTGTGCGCTTCGCTGCGAACGCCGAGGACAAATTCGTAACCGCATTCTTCCGCAAGCCTGCGCTCTCGTTGTATCTCCGGTAGCTTCATTTCGATAAAAAATTGTTGAGAACGACGACTGTGCTTGTCGAAGTCATCCGTCTTGACGTCCCACAGAGTGAGCGTGGCCAGTTGCAGCCCGTCGTAATCCTTCCCATTGACGCGCACATCCCAGCCGGTGAAGTTGTTGTTCGGAATTCTGTCGGCGCACTGGTTGTGCGGGTCATGACCGCCACGGTGCGGCACGGGGCGGGGGGTGCAATCAGGGCGGCGGTCTCGCTCCGTGACTTCGGGTGGCAACGGGGGCGGCCAGTCCTGCCCTGCTGGCTCCGGCTTGGGCCTTTTTTTCGGCGAGGGTTTCTGCGGAGCGGGCTTTGTTTCGGGCACGGGCTTCACTTCTGGCACCGGCCGCGTCTCCGGCACCGGCAGCGTAGGCGGCGGCCGAACCTGGGGACGGCCCTTCTTCTCGTAAGCCTCCAGCGCCTCTGAGATCGCGAAGCCCACCACCACCACGCCCGCGACGATCACCGCTCCCACGACGATCTCCGGTGCCGCCAGGACACAGACCCCGAGCCCCATGGCCGCCGCCCCAGCAGAGGCAATCGCACATCTTCCCGTGATGTCGTGAAACTCGAGCCGGTCATGGTCGAGGGCCTGATAGCACCGCTCCGCCAGCACGGGCCAGGGCTCGGAAGCTTCGCGGACGGCGCAACGCCCCCCGTCCGTCCAGGGCAGCGTCGCCGCTCGCTGGAGGTTGGCGAGCCTCGGGTCTCGGGCCGCTGGCTCTCTTGGGCTCGGCGCTGACGTAGCGCAGGCTGAGACGTAGAGGAGCAGGGCGATGCACGCTCGGAAACGCATGGCTACATCCTCCAATCGAGTCAGGACCTAGAGGGTCCTGGCGGGGCCGTTCGGAGTATGCAAGCGCGCCCCGACAGCAAGGGACGAGCACGCGAGGGGAGCAGAAGGAAGCCGCCCCCTTGTTGCGTCTATGTCGCGTGAGAGTGCGGAACGGGCTGGAACGGGGCGGGACTACAAGGGATGCGGCGGGATCTCGACTCCCAATCATTCCGGGCGGTTACGAGGTAAGGGCGCGATTCCGTTGGGGTTTTCGCACCGCCCGGCGCGGGTTCGATTCCCGCCGCCTCCGCTCGTCGGGGTTCCTGGTTCTCTGGTGCTCTGGGCTTTTCATCGCCCGGACAGCATGGGCGCCATCAGGCTCCGGTGAGCCGGAGGGCGTGCCGGCTCCGCGCTTCCTCGAGCGTCTCCGCATCCAGCAGCACCGCCGTCTTTTCCTGTGCGGAGAGGGGTTCCGACTGGCCCTCCAACAGCTTGCGGCGGGCCGAGGCGAGCGCGACCGATGCCGCGCCTTGACCCGGCACGGTCTCCAACAGCGCCAGGTGCAGCGCGTGGGCCCGCGGGTCCGTCAGCACCCGCTCCAGTGCGTCCTCGACCGGCTCCAGCTCGCGCTGCGCGAGTTCGAACGCCCGGGTCAGCACCGGCGGAGGGGCGGACTCCTCGGGGATGAGGAACAGGCCGTTCCGCGCTGCCCACGTGCCCAGCGATGCGCGCGCAGTCCACACCGACAGCGGGATGGACAGCAGCAGCCCCACCACCACCGGTGACAGCCAGGGCAGCAGCTCGGGGAACAAGGCGAGCGCCACCGTCCCCAGCACCGCCCCCACCAACGTGTGTACCGCATGGCGCCGGGCCGCCTCCGCCCACGGCAGGTCCTCGTCGTCGCGCTGCTGGCTCGACCAGGACACCCGGTACCCGAGCAGCGTCCCGAAGACGAAGTGCGACTGGAAGAGCATCATCACCGGGGCGAGCAGCATGGACACCAGGCTCTCCGCCAGCACGCTCAGCACCAGCCGCGTCCGGCCACCCATGTGCGCCGCCTCCTCCCTCCGCGTCAGCGCCAGTGCGAGCCCGAAGGCCTTGGGCAGCAGCAGCATCGCCAGGGACACCCCCATCAGCCGCAGCGCGCCCTCCGAGTCGAACGTGGGCCACTCCGGGAAGAGCGTGCGGTGCTGGGGAAAGTACTCCGGGTCCACGAAGCGGTCGTGCAGCGCCGCCCCCAGGCCCGCCAGCAGGAACATCAGCCACAGCGGCGAGGCCACATAGGACATCACTCCCATGAGGAAGTGTCCCCGGCTCGATGGATGCAGTCCGCCCGCCGCCACCAGCCGCAGGTGCTGGAGGTTGCCCTGACACCAGCGCCGATCTCTCTGCGCGTAGGCCAGCAGGTGGGGCGGGGGCTGCTCATAGCTGCCGCCCAGCTCCGGCACCAGCCACACCGTGTAGCCCGCCCGCCGCATCAGCGCCGCCTCCACGAAGTCATGGCTGAGGATGTGGCCGCCGAAGGGCTGCTGCCCCGGCAGTACCGGCAGTCCGCAGTGCTCGGTGAAGGCAGACACGCGCAGGATGGCGTTGTGGCCCCAGTAGTTGGACTCGCCGAGCTGCCAGGCCGCCGCGCCCGCCGCCACCACCGGCCCGTACACCCGGCCGGCGAACTGCTGCAGCCGCGCGAAGAGCGTGCTCCGCCCCACGCACAGCGGCGGGGCCTGGAGGATGCCCACGCGCGGGTTCAGCTCCATCAGCCGCGCCATCTTCACCAGCGTGTCGCCCGCCATGAGGCTGTCGGCGTCCAGCACCACCATGAAGTCGTAGTGCCGGCCCCAGCGCTCGCAGAAGTCCGCGAGGTTCCCCGCCTTCTTGCCCGTGTTGTCCGAGCGCCGCCGGTAGAAGATGCGTCCCTGTCCGCCCACCCGCCGGCACAGGTCCGCCCACGCCAGTTCCTCGGCTACCCAGGCCTCCGCCCGCGTCGAGTCGCTCAGCACGTAGAAGTCGAAGGCCTCCAGGCGCCCCGTGGCCGCCACCGATTCGTAGGTGGCCTGCACGTTGGCGAAGACCGATGCCGGATCCTCGTTGTGGATGGGCATCACCACCACGACGCGGCTCTTCAGCGGGGCCGCCGCTTCCTCCGCACCCGGCCACCGCAGGCCGGGCACCCGCCCGCCGAACGCGAGCTGGAGGAAGCCCGCCACCGCCGTCCAGAAGGACAGGGCAATCCACCCGAAGCACAGGGCGAACAGGCCCGCCATCACCCACTCGGGCGGGGTGAGGCCCCGGACGCTCAGCAACTGGAGCATCTCCCACGTTCCGAGCGCCGTGGAGAGCGCGGCCAGACCGAGGACACACCCCCGCCGCAGCCCGGCGGTCTCGGGCGAGAACGAATGCGCGTTCATGTGGGCTCCCAGGCTCAGCGAGAGATGGAGACGTCCGGCTCACCCGCACGCCACCAGCGGCGGAAGAGCTCACCCAGCGGCCACAGCACCAACTGCTGCTCCGGCATCGTCGTGGGCAGCTCGCGCGGGGCGGGGACGGGCAGCGCGGCGCGCAGGGCCCTCGCGAGCTCCGCGGGCAGCGCGCTCGGAGCCGCCGTGAGGACACCCGCGCCCCAGCGAACCCCCTCGCACAGCACGAAGGCCGCCCGACCCCGGGCCAGCAGCGAGCCTCCGCCCGTGGAGGCCAGGCCCAGTGCTCCGGCCAGCCACGCCTCCATCTGCTCCCGGGCGAGCGCCACGGCGTCCCGCGCCAGTGCGCCGCGCGTGCCGAGCACCCACGCCGCCAACCGGGAGAGGTCGTCGTCCGTGGTGAAACCGAAGGACCGGAAGAAGGCGTCGAGCGCCTCGCGCGTTTCCGGGGTGACTCCGGTCGCGAGCGGAAGGGCGGGGGAGGGGGTCGGCGTCTTCACGGTGTCCATAGGTAACTCCAGGTCTCGGTGAGGGTTTCGGATCCGCGTCGGAGGAAGCAGCGCAGCTCGGCGGGGGCGCCTGCCTCGGGCACCAGCTCGAAGGTGGCTCGCCAGCCGCCGGTGACGTCGTTGCGCTGCGCGATGGGGCGGAGCACCTGGCCCTTCGAGGTGGTGACGACCGCCTCCACCGGGCCCGCTCCCTCCGCGCCACCGCGCGAGAACTCGAGGACGAAGCGCCGCGCTCCCGCCGTGCTGCCCGCCGCGATGCGCGTGGCGGTGGTGAGGCCCACCGTGGGGCGCTCGGGCGGTGTGCTGCCCCAGGAGAGCCTCCAGCCCAGGCGCAGCTCGGCGCCGGGCCCGACGGGGGTCTCGGGCACCCAGAAGGCCACGATGTTGTCGTGCACCTCCTGGGGGGTGGGGATCTCCACCAACTGCACCGCGCCGCGGCCCCAGTCGCCCATCGGCTCCACCCAGACGCTGGGCCGCTTGTCATAGCGCGCCTCCAGGTCCTCGTAGCTGGAGAAGGCCTGATCGCGCTGCAGGAGGCCAAAGGCACGCAGTCCCTCGACATGGAAGCTGGAGACGCTCAGGCGGGCGGGGTTCTGGAGCGGGCGCCACAGGTGCTCGCCGCTCTTCATCCAGATGACGAGCCCGTCCGAGTCATGCACCTCGGGCCGGAAGTCGTCCTGGGTGCCGCGGTCGTTCTCTCCAAAGAGATACATGCTGGTGAGCGGCGCCACGCCGAGCCGTTTCACCGCCTTGCGCGTGTAGAGCGCCGCCTCCACCTCCACCACCGTGCGCTCGCCGGGGATGATGACGAAGCGGTACGCGCCGGTGACGCTCGGGCTGTCCAGCAGCGCATGCACCACGGCACGGTCCGCACCCGGCGCCGGCTTCTCCAGCCAGAACTCCCGGAACGAGGGGAACTCCTCTCCCTCGGGGAGCGCCGTGTCGATGGCCAGTCCTCGCGCGGACAGCCCATACACATTGCCCCGGCCCAGGGAGCGGAAGTAGCTGGCACCCAGGAACGACACCACCTCGTCGAAGTGGTCCGGCCGGTTGAGCGGATGGGTGAGCCGGAAGCCCGCGAAGCCGTCCAGCTGCGCGGGAGCCGGCGCCTTCACGAGCGCGCCATAGTCGAAGAGCTCCGGCGAGAACCGCACCGTCTCCACCCGTCCGCCGTCCACCTCATGCACGGTGACGGGCGAGGTGTAGAGGAAGCCCGGGTGGAAGAACTGCGCCTGGAAGGGCAGTCCGGCGTCGCGCCACCGGGCCTGGTCATTGCGGTAGCGGATGTCCCGGTACTGGTCGTACGAGAGCCGTGCGTAGTCCGGCGGGAGTTTCGACTCCGGGGCCTGGTAGCGGCGGCCGGCCAGCTCCCGGGCCCGCTGCCGCACGAGCTCGGCGCTGAAGGGGGGCTTCGCTTGCGGTGCGACGGCGGGCTTCGTCTCGGCTCCCGCCACCACCACCCACAGTGCCGCGAGTACGCACGCCGCACGTGCTCCTCCTGTGGACCACTTCCTGGACTCCACTTCCATGTCCCTCCTGGAGTTGACGCGCTGCGTTCCGGCCCGTAGCAGCTCTCGTGCCATTCTCCAGGCGGATGCTGGAATCAGAGCAATTCCAGGGGATTGAGCCGCACCTCTGAGAGTGCAACTCTTTGTTGCTCAAATAAAATCGCGAGCTTGGAGTGCTGGCGGCCGAGGGGCGAATGGGACAGCCAGGGCAGAAGTGTGGAGCAGAGGAACAACGCGGACGGGGGAGCTGTCCGTCTGGTCCCCAATGCGGCCTCGTTCTCAGCGGTTGAGACAGGTGCGAGCCGCGGCTCCTCGATTTCACTCGGGCGCGCTAGCCCAGCCACTCCGGGTGTTGGACCGTGCCATCGAAGTGCTGGCTGACCTTGTACTTCTCGAAGGTGCCGCCCCTGGCGGGCTTCGCTGTCTTCGCGAGCAGTGCCTCCACCTGCTTCTCCGAGGGCGGCTTGAAGTCCCGCGCCACCGAGAGCGCCTGCTCCAACCGGTCCGTCGAGTCCATTCCGGTGATGACCACGCTCGTAGGCAGGGACAGGCTGTAGCGCAGACAGTCCGGCGCGCTCACGGCCTTGCTCTCCAGGATGATGCCGCCCCCCATCGGTTTCATGCCTAGCACGCCGATCTCTTCGCGTACGAGGACCGGCAGGACGCGCTTTTCGAAGCTGTCGAAGTGGGCATCCATCACGTTGAGCGGCATCTGCACGGTGTCGAAGCGGAAGCCGTGCTTCTTCGCCGTCTCGAGCATCTTCAGGTGGATGGTGGGCGACTTGTGCCCGGTGAAGCCGAGGAAGCGCGCCTTGCCCGCCTTGCGCGCGTCGATCATCGCCTCCATGGCGCCTCCCTCGGCGAAGGCCCGATCCGGATCGGTGTCGCGGATGATTTCGTGCAATTGCAGCAGGTCCAGGTGGTCCGTCCGCAGGCGCTGGAGCGACTCGTCGATCTGCTTCGCGGCCGTCTTCTTGTCTCGGCCGTCAATCTTGGTCATCAGAAAGGCCTTGGACCGGTAGCCGTCCTGGAGGGCCTTGCCCATCCGGAGCTCGCTCTGCCCGTCGTTGTAGTCCCAGCAGTTGTCGAGGAAGTTGATGCCGCTGTCGAGCGCACGCCGGATGATGTGAATGCTCTCGGCCTCGTCCTTCTGCATGCCGATGTGGAAGCCGCCGACGCCGATGCAGGACACCTGCTCGCCGGTGCGTCCCAGCTTCCGGCGCGGAACCGCCTGGGTTGTGGATGGCTGGCCGGCGGCGAAGGCGCTCGGAGCAACCATGAGCGCGAGCGTGGCTTCGAGGAATTCCCTGCGGTTCATGGCGGTGTCCTCCGAGCGCGCGAGCGGGCCTGAGCGCGACGCGCGGAGGAGATTGCGTGCCGTGGGTGCCACCCACAATCCGCGATGCTGGCGAAGGTGGCCTCGTGATCACCGCCACGCCCACGGCTGACAGCAATTGAAAGATAGTGTGCAGATGGCCGTGCAATGCGAGTGCAGGTTCCCAGGCCCGTTGCGTGCTTCGGGTGCTGGAACCTACATGCGTGTTGGACACCGTGTGAATGGCAGTACCTCTGTGCTGCAAGATTGCCCTAAAGCCATGCACACGCCCTCTCCAGCCCTGAAGAGAGATGAAGCGCAGCGCCTGCGGGCACTCGAGCGCTCCGGCCTTCTCGATACGCCACCCGAGCCCGCATACGACGACATCGTCCGGATCGCCGCGGAGTCGTGTGGCACGCCCATCGCGCTCATCAGCCTGGTGGATCGGGATCGGCAGTGGTTCAAGGCGAACGTGGGACTGCAGGGAGTGGGGGCGACGGAGCGGTGCATCTCCTTCTGCACCCATGCCATCGAACGGGAGGGCGTCTTCCTCATCGAGGACGCCCGGGCCGATGAGCGCTTCGCCACCAACCCGCTCGTCCAGGGCGAGCCATTCATTCGTTTCTACGCGGGCGCGCCCCTCCAGACGGAGGATGGCTTCTCGGTTGGCACCCTGTGTGTCCTCGACAGGCGCCCCCGGGGACTGGCGGACTCCCAGCTCCGCAACCTGCTCGCGCTCAAGCGTCAGGCCGAGCTGCTGCTCCGCCTGCGCTCCCAGGTGCGGCAGCTCAAGGAGCGCAACGTCGAGCTGGAGCAGTCCCAGGAGCGCATGCGCTCCCTCAACACATACCTGCAAGCGGAGATGCGTGAGCGCCAGCGTGTCGAGCACCAGCTCCTCGAGCAGCAGTCGTTGCTCTCCAGCATCCTCGCCCACATTCCCCACTCGGTGTTCTGGAAGGACCGCAACAGCGTCTATCAGGGCTGCAACGAGCAGTTCGCCCGCGACATGGGGCTCGCCTCTCCGATGGAGGTCATCGGCAGGACGGACTTCGAGATGCCCTTCCCGGACGAGCACGCCGACGCCTACCGCCGGGATGATCGCGCGGTGATGGAGTCCGGCATTCCCAAGCTCGCCTTCGAGGAGCCCATCCAGCCCCACGGCAGGACGAAGTTCTGGGCACTCACCAGCAAGGTGCCGCTGAAGAACGCGGAGGGGACGGTGCAGGGGGTGCTCGGCATCTACGCCGACATCAGCGAGCGCCGGCGCCAGGAGGCCGAGATGCAGGAGGCCCGGCGCGTCATCGAACGGAATGTCGCCCATCTGGAGGAACAGGTGCGCGAGGTCCACGAGCGCAACCGCCAGCTCATGGAGAGCTCCGGGGAGGCCGTCTTCGTGCTCGACGCGGCCGGCGGTATCGAGGAGGTCAATCCCGTCGCGGAGCGGCTGTTGGGCATGTCCCGGGAGCAGCTGCTGGGCACCTCCTTCGAGACGCTCGCCCCGGAGGACGAGCGCGAGCCGCTGCGCCAGGCGCTCAAGGATCTGCGTGTTCGTGGCACCGTGTGCCTGGAGGAGCAGGGCCTGCGCTCGGCCAGCGGAGAGCGCGTGGCCGTCGGTATCGCCGCCTCACTCCAGGTGACGGGCGAGACCTGGCGGTTGCTCGTCGTCGGTGCGGACCTCACGGAGAAGCGGCGGCTCGAGCATCAGAGCATCCAGAACGACCGGCTCGCCTCGATGGGGACGCTGGCGGCGGGGATCGCCCATGAGATCAACAACCCGACCTCCTACGTGCTCTCCAACCTCACCTATCTCCAGGAGTGGCGGGATGAGCTGGAGACGGCGCTGGGGGCTCTGCCAGGGCTGCCGCCGCACCTGGGAGAGACGCTCCCCGAGGTGAAGGAGGTCATCGCCGAGTGTCTGGTGGGCGCCGGGCGCATCCGGGACATCGTGCGCGACATGCGCGTCTTCTCGCATACCGGGAGCGAGGAGCTGGTGCCCGTGGACATCCATGCGTGCCTGGATGCCGTGCTGCGCATGGCGCACAACGAGCTGAAGCACACGGCGCGGGTGGAGCAACAGTACGCGGATGCGCTGCCGCTCGTGCCCGGGTGCGAGGGCCGGCTCAGCCAGGTCTTCCTCAACCTGATCATCAACGCGGTGCAGGCCATGAGGTCCGGAGGGCCCGAGCACCAGGTCCTCCGGGTCCGCACCGCGCTGGAGGGAGGGGTGGTGCGCATCGACATCTCGGATACGGGCCACGGGATTCCTCCCGAGGTGATGTCGCGCATCTTCGAGCCGTTCTTCACCACCAAGCCGGCCGGTTCGGGCACCGGGCTCGGCCTGTCCATCAGCCAGTCCATCATCCAGAAGATGGGGGGCGAGATGCGGGTGCGGAGCGAGCCCGGTCGTGGCACCACCTTCTCCCTGTTCCTTCCGGTGAGTGGCCAGGGGTCGTGCGGGGACGAGCCCCAGTCCCCGTCTGACGCGTGAGCCGCGCATCCCGAGACCACTTCAGTGGATACTGGGCAGCATGGTGTCAGGCAAAGAGATGGTGCTGATGTTCCTCGCGGCCGCGTGCTTCGCGGTCGGCGGGATCTTCATGAAGCTCTCGGCGGGGGTGTCCCGCCCGCTACCCATCCTGGCCTTCCTGGCGCTCTTCCTGGTCGGGGCCTTGCTCCAGGCCTTCGCGATGCGCCGTGCCGATCTCGGAGTCGTGTACATCGCGGTGCTCGGATTGGAAGCGGCGCTGGCGCTCGTTTTCAGCATCGTGCTCTTCCATGAGGGGCTGTCGCCCGCGCGCGTCCTGGCGGTCGTGCTCATCCTCGTAGGCGTCGCGTTGCTGCGAGTGGCCTGACCGTGCGCGAGCTCCAGGGCGCAGTGCGTGTCGAGGGGAGGGAAGATCGCGCCGCGCTCTTCGAGTACGAGGATGGCGTTGTCGTTGTCGTCGCGGACGGAGCTGGAGGCACTGGGCGGGGCGCGGAGGCTGCTCAGGGCGTGATCGATGCCGTGCGGCGCCTCGGGTGGTCGCCGGAGGTCAGCACCTGGGTGGACCTGCTCGGGCGGTTGGATTCCATTCTGTCGCCAGGGCAGACGACCGCGGTGATCGTCGCGGTGGGTCCCACTCGGCTCACGGGGGCGAGCGTGGGTGACTCGGAGGCCTGGTGGTTCGATGGTTTGACCGAGCACCCGCTCACCCAGGGGCAGCGGAGGAAACCGCTCCTGGGCAGTGGCGAGGCCGTGCCGGTGGGCTTCTCCCTCGAGGTCCGGGGGGAGGGAAGTCTCGTGTTGGGCTCGGACGGACTCTGGAAGTACGTGCGATGGGCGCGGGTGCCCGATGCCCTCCAGCATTCACCCCAGGAGGCTGCGCTCCGCCTGCTCGAGTCGGTCCGCTACCCCTCGGGGAAGCTGCCTGACGATGTGGCCGTGGTCGTCTGCCGGGTCGGGTCGGGTGCACCGGAGACGCCCGTGCCGTGATAGAGGGACGCCCGTCCCATGCGCATGAGCAAGCCCCAGCGTCTCCAGAAGCTCGCCGCTGCCGTCTTCACCACCATGGACGAGGCGCGCAAGCGCAAGCTCGCCACCGGTGCCGACGTCATCAACCTCTCCATCGGCAGCCCGGACCTGCCTCCCGCCCCGCACATCATCGAGGCCATGGCCCAGGCCGTCCGCGACCCGGGCCATTACGGCTATCCGATGAAGGACCTGCCCGCCTTCCGCGAGGCGGTGGCTGGCTGGTATCAGCGGCGCTTCGGCGTGGCGCTGAATCCGGACTCGGAGGTGCTGGGGCTGACCGGCTCGCAGGAGGGTCTGGCCCACATCACCCAGGCGCTCACGGATCCGGGAGATCTCGTGCTCGTGCCCGATCCCGGCTACCCCATCTACACCGCCGGTCCCGTCCTGGCCGGCGCGGAGCTCCATCCCGTGCCGCTGCGGGCCGAGCACGGCTACCTCCCGGACCTGGAGGCGCTACCAGAGGAGGTCAAGCGGCGGGCGAGGCTCCTGGTCCTCAACTACCCGAGCAACCCGTTGGCCGCCGTCGCCCGGCCCGGGTTCTTCGAGCAGGCGGTCGCCTTCGCGCGCCGGTACGGCACCGTCATCCTGCATGACGCCGCCTACAGTGAGCTGTCCTTCGACGGCTACCGTCCTCCGAGCTTCCTGGAGACACCGGGTGCGAGCGAGGTGGGCTTGGAGTTCAACTCCCTGTCCAAGACGTACAACCTCGCGGGGGCTCGCGTCGCCTATGCCGTGGGCAATGCGCGGCTCATCGGCCTGTTGGCGGAGGTGAAGGCCCATCTCGACTACGGGCTCTTCCGGCCCATCCAGCTCGCCGCCGTCGCCGCCCTGACCGGACCCCAGCAATGTGTGGCCGATATGGCCGCCACCTACCAACGCCGCAGGGACGTGCTGGTGGATGGGTTGAACCGCCTGGGCTGGGCCATCCCCAAGCCGAAGGCCACCATGTTCTGCTGGGCGCCCGTGCCGCGTGGCTTCGAGTCCAGCCTCGCCTTCTCCATGGCCCTGCTGGAGCAGGCCGGGGTCACCGTGGTGCCGGGCAGTGGCTTCGGCACCATGGGCGAGGGCCATGTACGCCTCGCACTCGTGCAGAGCGAGGCGCGGCTGGCCGAGGCCGTCGAGCGCATCGCCCGCTCGGGCATCCTGGAGAAGCGCGCGAAGTAGTGTGGTCCCCTCGGGGGTCCAGAGGTCGGCGATCCACACCGTGTGGCCCACTGGCCGCGCCGGACGCGTTGCCGTCACCAGGACTGTGGCCAGACAGCCCCTCTTCCGAGGGAGCTTGCCTGCCTGGTGAGCGGCACGCGGTGTGCTTTGGGCCTGTCCGGGCGCTGCGGCGCCCGACCTTTCCTTCGCCCGACCTTCCCAGGTCCCACAGGTGTCACCATGCGCTGGTTCAAGTCCCTCTCCGTCTCCCTCTGTCTGGCCGCCTCCACCGCGGGAGCCGCGGCGCCCGAGGTCATCATCACCCCGCAGAGCAGCCAGTTCCCCATCGTCAAGCTGACCGTCAACGTGCGCGATCGCGCCACGGGCAAGCGCGTGGGTGGGCTCACCCGCGAGGCCTTCTCCCTCCGCGAGGACATGGTCCCAGGGGAGATCGTCTCCTTCGAGGAGCAGCGCCAGGAGGGCACCGCTTCCAAGGAGCCGGTGGACGTGGTCTTCGTCTTCGACGAGACCGGCAGCATGGGCGAGGAGCTCGCTGGCCTGGTGGAGCGCTCCCGGCAGTTCGCGGACATCCTCGGCAACAGCGGCTTCGACTTCCGGCTCGCGCTCGTCTCCTACTCGGATCGCGTGGAGCGCGTGTCCGGGTACACGTCGGACGTCGAGGCGTTCAAACGGCAGCTCTCGAAGCTGCAGGCCCATGGCGGCGATGACGAGCCGGAGAACCAGCTCGATGCGCTCATCGAGGCCTCGAAGCTTCCCCATCGGCCCGGGGCCAAGAAGGTCTTCCTGCTCATCACCGATGCGTCCTTCCACTCCAACGACAGCGTCTCGTCGCGTACCGCGAAGGGCGTGGTGGAGGTGCTCCAGTCCAAGGGCGTTCAGCTCCATGTGGTGGGGCCGGACCTGGAGCCCTATCACTGGATGCCGGGCCGGCTCGGTGGCTCCTTCTTCGACAAGGACTCGGGTGATTTCCAGGAGATCGTCCGCTCGCTCGCGGGCGGCGTCGCCGTGAACTACGTCGTCAGCTACCGCAGCCCCCGGCCCGCGGATGACGCCACCCGCCGCGCGGTGGAGGTCCGGGTGAAGGTGGGCAAGGACTCGGGGCTGGACGTGACGCAGTACCAGGCGCCGAGCTGGGTGACCGCCAGCTCCCGCATGGACTTCTTCGCGGGCGAGGAGAGCCGCTACGCGCCGCTTCACGTGGTGGATGGTTCACCCGAAACGGTGTGGGCCGAGGGCGTCCCCGGTCCGGGCGTGGGCGAGTGGCTGAACCTGCGCTTCGAGAAGGAGGAGAGCGTGAGCCGCGTGGCCCTCACGCCTCCGCCGGCCGGCTACGGGTGCCCCAAGGAGGTCCGCCTCACTCTCGGGAGCTTCAGCAAGGTGGTCACCCTGGAGAAGGGCAAGGGCAAGCAGGAGTTCGAGATCTCCCCCGCGGTCACCGCCGGCTCGCTGGAGCTCGAGCTCGTCAGCGTGCACGAGGGCTCTGATCTGACCGGGCTCGCGGAGGTGGAGGTGTACACCGGGAGCACGCCGGCGCTGCTGGAGCGCATCTCCCGCTCGCGCCGTACGGTGGCCGCGGTCGAGAGCGCCGATTCCCTCAACAAGAAGGGCGAGCAGCTCTACCACCAGGGCAAGCTGCGCGAGTCCATCACGCTCTACCAGCAGGCGATCGACAAGGACCCGGCGCACGCGCAGGCCTTCAGCAACCTGGGGCTGTCCTACCAGAAGGTGGGCGACCTGCCGAACGCCATCTGGGCCAACCGCAAGGCCATCGCGCTCGCGCGAGGGTCGGGGAAGAACGGGGTCATGGCGAGCTCGTACTACAACATCGCGCGCATCTTCGAGGCCCAGGGCGACTGGAAGCAGGCCGAGCAGAACTTCTGGTGGGCTCGGCAGAACCGGTCGATGAAGGTCTACGATGACGCCATCCTGCGCATGCAGCGCAAGCAGGCCGAGGCGGCGGAGTAGGGCCCCGGTTTCCACGCTCCCCAAGAGGATTCCACCATGCACCGCTCGTTTCGCATCCTGACCGCTCTTCTCTGTACCTCCCTGCTCGCACCTTCTGCCCATGCGGCGGGTCTCAAGGTGTCACTGACCGAGCGCTCCCAGTGGCGCTCGCCTCTGACCTCTCCCCAGTCCTTCGACGTGGCCTCGCGCGCGGAGATCGCCGTGTTCACCGAGGTCCTGGCCGACTCCGACGCGAGCACCGAGGTCGAGGGGAACGCGGCGTCGGTGGCGAAGTGGAAGGAGCGGATGCACAAGGTGCTCGTGGAGAACTTCGCGAAGGCCCGCGAGACGTGTGCCACCGGGGCGCTCTTCTGCGAGGGCTCGGTGCCCAAGGACTGGGAGACGCTGGTTGCCACCTCGCGCATGGGGCTCGCGAAGTTGCCGGCGGACCTGGCGCCCTGGTACGCGGAGCAGAAGCCCTTCTACCAGGGCTACCTGTACGAGCTGGTCCGGCTGGCGGGGCTCTTCCCCAAGACGACCAGTGAGATCCTTCCCCTGTCTCCCTCCGAGCGCTTCGGCCTGGAACTGCCGGACCGCAGCTTCCTGCTCACCTTCGATGACGGCCCCACGAGCCCCACGCCGAAGGGGGGCACGGACGCGGTCACCGCGATGGTCCGCGCCGAGGGCATCCACGCGGCCTTCTTCCTGCTCGGGAACAATTACGAGACCCGGCGCAAGGCGACCTCGGTGGAGCAGCTCCGGGCGCTCTACGCGGGCATGTGCGTGGGCTCACACGGCCAGGAGCACCGCTCCCACGCCACGTGGGCCGGCGCGGTGGCGGGCATGGAGTCCTTCCACGCGAAGCTCGCGGAGACCCTGCCCGAGGGCCAGTCGAAGTTGACGCTGTTCCGCCCGCCGTATGGTCAGCGCAACCCGGAGATCCTCCAGGCGCTCGAGCGCGCCGGGATGAAGAACATCCTGTGGAACATCGACTCGCAGGACTGGCATGCGAGCACGACGGGCCCGAAGGCCGCGGGGCGCGTGCTGTCGCTCATGCTGCTGTGGCGGCATGGCACCATCCTGTTCCACGACATCCACCCGAAGGCCCTCGAGGCGCTCCCGCGCATCTGGCGCGATACGCGCGGCTCGGGCGTGAGCTGGGTGGACTGCCACGACGAGTAGAGGAGCGCTGGCTCCGAAAACGACGAAGGGGGGCGTCTCCGCCCCCCTCCGGGGAAGTGCCGTGCCTGCGACGGTGCATGCACCTTCAAACGCGATTCGAATCGACGGCCCATGGGCCTCGCGGCCCTGGCGCCACGTCGTGTGCTGGACACTCGGTGTTCACCACGTGCAGCAGCCTTCGGATCACGGCCACTTCGCCCTCTTCAACACCGCGGTGTCGAGATTCTCTTCCTCCGCCTTTTTTCCCGGCGGGTCCTCTCCACCACGGGTACGCTTTTGGGCATGGCTGCTCCCGAGTTCTCTTCCGCGCTCTTCCTTCCACTCGATCGGCTCGCCGAGGGTTTCGCGGCCTGTTTCGCCGGATACGTGGTGCCCATCTCCGCGGACGTACGTGCCTTCGAGCAGCGGTTGCGCACCGAGCACGTCCACCTCGCCGACAGCCATGTGATGGTTCGCGAGGGCCGCGTGGTGGCACTGGGGCTCGTGGCCCGCCGGGGAGACGTCAGCCGCGTGGCGGCCATGGGCATCGTGCCGGAGCTGCGGCGCAGCGGGGTGGGCCATGCGCTGCTGCAACGGATCTTCGATGACGCACGCAGCCGCGGGGACCGCTCGGTGGGTCTGGAGGTCATCGAGAGCAACGCTCCCGCGGTGGCCCTCTATGAGCGCACGGGCTTCCAGGTCCGCCGCCGGCTCGTGGGTTGGGAGGGGACTCTTCCCGAACATTCCGCGCCCCTGGAGGAGGTTCCGCTCACCACGGCCGTGGCGGCCGTTCTACGGGAGGGCGAGCCGGGGCTCCCCTGGCAGCTCGCACCGGAGACCCTGGCCGGGCTCACTGCTCCCACGCGCGCCTTCCGTCTCGGTTCGGCCGTGGCGGTGATCACCGAGGCCGGGCCCCAGGACGTGGTGCTGCGCTCGCTGGTGGTCGCCAGGGAGAAGCGCCGGCAGGGGGAGGGGAGCCGCCTCGTGCGAGGGCTCGCCGCTCGACTGCCAGGCCGCCGGTGGAAGGTTCCCGCCATCTCTCCCGAGGAGCTGGGTGCCCCCTTCTTCACCGCGATGGGACTGCGGCGCCAGGCGCTCACCCAGCTCGAGATGGTGCATGGGCTTCAGGAGGGCGAGAGCTCCTCCCGCACCTGAACGGCCGAGTGGAGCACGGCCTTGTTCCAGGTGATGAGGGCACGCTGGTAGTTCTCGCAGATCCGCTGTGCGGCCTCGGCGGCGGTGAGCTGGCGCTCGTGCAGGGCCTGGAGGGGCTCCCACCACGTCGTGTGGCCGATCGCGAAGCCGATGAACCCGGGAATGGGCGCGGCCACCCGCAGCCGATGCTCCAGCCGTTCCCAGTCCGTATTCCCATCCAGGACGATGCACGACACGTGAGCACGGCCTCCGTTCCGGGCCTGCCGGGCCACGCGCAGACAGTCCGCTGGCCGGTCCAGGCCTTCCACCTTCCAGATATCGGGTTCCACGCCGCCCGCTTGCAGTTCGCTCATGGCGCGCACCATGAGCGAGGGCCGCAGCTCGAGGTCGTAGCGGTCCGTGTCACCCTCGACGACGTCGAGCTGTTCCTGCGTCGGCGGAACCCGCAACTCGAAGAGGAAGCGGCGCCCATGCGTCTGCAGCCAGTCCGTCAGACGGGCGAGCCGCTCCCGCTGCCGGGCATTCATCGCCTGATCTCCGTCGGGGTTGTAGAGCACCTGGACCTGGGTGAAGGCCGGATCGAAGGTCTCGATGTGCGTGCCGAAGTCCTCGCCGTTTTCGAAGTCGAACTCGTCCTGGCCGCTTCTCTCCACGGACAGGGCGAGCAGGATGCCCTCGTCGAGAGCGTGTTTCGCCACGTCCGCTCCGTAGTGCGCATCCACCAGGATGCCGGCTCCCTCATGCTCCACCCCCTGCCGGCGGGCCAACAGGAAGCCGGTGTAGATGAGCGTCTTCAGGTGGCGGATGGTGTCCGCTTCGTCGGGCGTGGGAGGGGCGGACAGCCCGAGCAGCGAGTGCTCGAAGGGCTGCTGGTGGTCGAAGGCGAGGAGATACAGGTGAGGGACGGGGGCGGGTTGGAGCGTCGACATGACCGGCTTCCGGGGTGGGCTCTCCTCTAAAAGTGAGGCCTGGCGGAGCCTGCTGGCAGCCCTGGCGTACCGGGTTGTGAAGAGGTGGCGTGGCCTGATGGGTAGCGGGGCAGGTCCTCTGGCGGGGCGCCCTGGGGTGGGCGCTCCGGTCCCCCTCTGAGGCAGTGTGCAGCGGACCCGCGCCGTGGTTCACCCGAGCATGAGCCGGTAGACCACCTCCGCGGCGCATGCCGGCTTGGACTCGCCCTCGATCTCGATGTTCGCGATCAGCAGGGCCTCGACGCCCTTCGGGATGTCCTTGAGCTCGGCCAGCTTCAGGCTCAGGCGGTAGCGGGCCCCGAGCTTGAGCGGAGCCGGGAAGCGGACCTTGTTCAGGCCGTAGTTCAGCACGAGGCTGAAGCCCCGAATGTCGACGACCTCGAAGAACATTCCCCCAATGCGCGAGACGGTGAAGTACCCATGCGCGACGGGCACTCCGAAGGGGGACTCGCGCTTGCATCGCTCACGGTCCAGGTGGATCCACTGGTGGTCACCCGTGGCCTCGGCGAAGCGCGCGATGTCCTCGTACGTGAGTTCCTTCCACTCGGAGGACCCGAGCTGCTGTCCGGCTATCGCTCGAAGTCCGTCGAGCCCCTCGATGATCGTCTTGTTGGCCATGGCCCGCCCTTAGCACGATTACAATGAGGGATGGCAGGGGTGGCCGCGACAGGCCGCATGGGAGGACGACATGTTGTGGGAGTCACTGATCGGCATCGTGGTGTTCACCGCCCTCGTCCTGTGGCTGGGGCCGGAGTGGTGGAGCTCGAGCCTTGGCACCTTGAAGGACAAGGAGAAGAAGAAGAACCAGACGCCTCCCAAGCAGGACGAGTGAGCCCACGAGAAGAACGGGAGCGTCGCCGCTCCCGCGTCCTCGTCAGGGCACCGTTGGATTACTGCAGGAACGGCGTGTTCTCGGCGAAGTACTCGTGGCTGTCCGCGTTGTCGAGCGCGGAGGCCGGATCGGAGATGGCCAGGCTCTTGGCGCCGCTCTGTCCGTAGACGTGGTCATCCGTGCCCGCCACCACCGTGAAGTGGCTCATCTCGTGGATGAGGGTGCCGCCCTTGGAGTCGGTGCCCGTCATCGGCGCGGACCAGAACGCGCTGCACACGTAGATGGTGTACGGCTGGTTCGGGTACACGTAGGCGTAGTACTGCTTCTTGCACTTGCAGTCGACGGTGATGGGCTTGGTGTCGAAGGCGTCCTTGATGGCGGCGAAGTGGCTCTTCGCGGTGTTCCAGCCGCTGCTCGAGAAGGCGCCGAACCAGGTGGTGTAGCGCGGCGTGCCCGAGGGCGTGGTGGTGTTCAGGTAGCCCGACGCATCGTTCGCCATGGTGCTGGCGGCGTTGAGCGCCTGGAGGACCGTGGGCTGCTGGGTGCTGCTGCAGTTGGTGTAGGAGATGCTGCCGGTGAGCGCGGTCACCGGGCCGTCCGAGGCCCTGGCGCTGGAGCGGCCCTCGATCCACAAGGTCACATCGTTGGACTTGAGCAGCCCGCCCGCCTTGGCGGAGTTGCCGTGCAGTTGCCGTGGGGCCACCGCGAAGCGGATGCCGTAGATGCCGGTGCGCGACAGGTCATACACCTCGGCGAGGTCCACCGTGCGCGTCAGGCTCTCGCCGGGGGCCAGGGTGAGGAAGTCCTTCTCCGAGGCCGCCGGGCGCTTGTAGTGCGGACCCATGAAGTCCACGGCCTCGCCGTTGAGCGTCACCTCGAGCAGCTTCTCCTCCAGTCCGTCGGCGGGCGTGTACCACTTGAGCAGCTTCACCGGATGACGCGAGTCATTGGTGAGGGTGATCGTCACCGAGGCCTTCTCGCTGGCGCCGAGGGTGGCCTTCTCCGCGGACAGCCGCACCGACACGTCTCCGGCGGCGAGCTCCTGCGCGCCTTGGGCCACGTCAGCCTGAGCCTCGTCCGTGGGGGCACCGCAGGCGCCCAGGAGGGACGCGCCCACGAGCCAACCGGCCATCCACTTGAAACTGCCTCGAACGTTCTCGCGCATGCGGCGGACTTCCTTTGCTGGGGGGTTGCTGCCCTCCGTCAAAGCAAGCGCCAGGCCAGTTTCTCGCTTTCATAGAAACGCGGACTTGGAGCCATGGCTCCGCCGCGGTGGAGCAGCGGGGCTCCACCTTCACGGTGCACCGAGCGTAAAGAGTCGTTACGCACGCGAGCCTTTTCCTCCGTGATACTGGGGGGTTCGCATGCGGCACCGGACTGTCCCAGGGTCGGACAGGGGGTGACCTCGAAGGAGTCACCCGGGGGGGCGGGGCCTCGTCACACCTTGCGGCGGGAGGTCTGGAGGTGGGGCGTGTCCACCTCCTGCTCGCAGTGGGGGCACACCGTCTTCACGCGCACGGAGTGGCCGCAGTCCGCGTGGGTGACGCGCAGCCCCACCTTCGCGCCCTCGCCCTCCCAGCGCATGCCCCAGGCCGCGAGCGACGAGACCACGCGCCACAAGTCCCTGCCCTTGTCGGTCAGCACGTACTCGTCCCGAGGCGGGTGTTCCTCGTAGCGCCGCCGCTCCAGCACACCGTGCTCCACCAGCGACTCCAGCCGCGCGGCGAGGATGTTGCGCGCGATGCCCAGTTGCGTGCGGAAGTCGTCGAAGCGCGTGGTGCCCGTCAGCGCCTCTCGCACCACGAGCAGGGTCCACCAGTCACCCACCACTTCCAGGGCCCTCGCGATGGGGCAGATCTCGTCCGCGAAGCTCGTACGCCGCATGGTCTCCGGACAGATAACAACCCGGGTTGCATCATGCAATGGACCTGCTCCCGGAGCGGGCAGGGGATGAGTTGCAACTTGAAACCAAGTCGGGTCGCGCGTAGGTTGGTTTCATATTGAAACTAACGGAGGCCGGACATGAGGAATCTCGCGGAGCATCCCACCGTGCGGAAGGTGAAGGCGCTCGAGTCGGAGCCACCCGGGGAGCGGACATCGGTGCTCGATACGGAGTGGCTCCGGCAGGCCTGTCTGGAGGCGGGTGCGGATGACGTGGGCTTCGTTCGGCTGGATCGCCCGGAATTGGCGGGAGAGCGCGAGGGCATCCTCTCGGCGCTTCCGGGGACGAGGACCCTGGTGGCGTTCGTGGTGAGGATGAATCCGCCGAGCATCCAGTCACCGGCGCGCTCGGTCGCCAATCTGGAATTCCACCACGCCACGGACGAGACGAACGAGGTGTCCCGGCGCATCGTCCAGGTGCTCACCAGCCGAGGGGCCCGGGCGATGGCACCTGCCTCGGGGTTCCCCATGGAGATGGACAGGTACCCCGGGCGCTCGTGGGTCGTCGCGCACAAGCCGGTGGCCGTGGCGGCGGGGCTGGGGCAGATGGGGCTGCACCGCAACGTCATCCATCCGCGCTTCGGCAACTTCATCCTGCTCGGCACGGTGCTGACGGACGCCGAGGTCTCCGCCGAGGGCCAGCCCATCGACTACAACCCCTGCCTGGACTGCAAGCTGTGCGTCGCGGCCTGTCCGGTGGGAGCCATCTCGCCCGAGGGACACTTCAACTTCTCGGCCTGCTACACGCACAACTACCGCGAGTTCATGGGCGGCTTCGCGGACTGGACGGCTCAGCTCGCGAGTGGCCGGGGGACGGAGGAGTACGGGCGCCGGTTCTCGGACTCGGAGACGGCCTCGATGTGGCAGAGCCTTGCCTTCGGTCCCAGCTACAAGGCGGCGTATTGCATGGCCGTGTGCCCCGCCGGCGAGGACGTCATCGGCCCGTTCCTGCGCGAGCGCAAGAAGTTCCTGGATGCAGTGGTGCGGCCGCTGCAGGACAAGCCGGAGCCCGTCTATGTCGTGCCGGGCTCGGACGCCGAGGAGATCGTCGCGAAGCGGTTCCCCGCCAAGACGGTGCGCCGCGTGGGCCAGAGCAGGCGCCCCACGAGTGTCATTGGCTTCATCCGCAGTCTGCCGCTCGTGTTCCAGCCGGGCCGCGCGAAGGACGTGGAGGCCTGCTTCCACTTCCGCTTCCATGGGGCCGAGCAGGCCGAGGCCACCGTCGAGATCCGCCGGGGAAAGCTCACCGTGAAGCAGGGGCTGCACGGGGACGCGGATGTCCGTGTCACCGCGGATGCGGGAACGTGGCTCGGGTTCCTGCGCAGGGAGAAGCGCTTGGGGTGGGCAGTGCTCCGCCGGCGCATCCGCATCGAGGGGCGCACTGCCCTGATGCGGACATTCGCCCGGTGCTTCAGGGGTTGAAGACGACCGTTCGGCGCCTTCCTCGGGCCGTTCGGGCGGGCAGGTCTCTCCGGTTCCGGGCGAGCCCCATACTGGGGCCATGGACACATCGAGAGGCCAGCATCCGTCCCGAACCATGGCCTCGGGGTCTGCCTTCTTCCTGGGCCTCCTCGTGGGCCCCGTGGCTGTCTTTCTCGCCGTGGCGGCCACCGTCATCGGAGCGACTTCGTCGGGCTGGGGATATGTCGTGGGCGCCGTCGTCACCTCGGCCGGGCTGCTGACGAAGCGCTGGCGGAGGTGGCGGGGCCTGACCCGGGTGGGGCTCGGCCTCCTGCTGATCGTCGCCGGTGCGCGGCTCCTGTTCTCGGATGGGAAGGGCCTGCACACCGCGCGTCTGCCGGATGGGGGATGGAGACTCGTGAACCGTCTCGTCGATGAGCGGGATGGGACCTTGCTCGCGGCGCATGCGCTCCTCCTCTCCGGACGCCTCCCCGCGGCGGATGCTCGCGACTTCGTTCCGGCGCTCGAAGGGGCCTTCGCCCGGCTTCGTGACTCCGAGGGACAGATCGCCACGCCCGCCATCGCGACGTGGCTCGGGCTCCAGTCTCCCGAGTCCTTCGATGCCGTCGTCATTCCTCCCGAGGGGAGGGACTCCTCCGAGGTCGCCGTCGTGATGCTCCACGGCTACACCGGCAACTTCGCCGTGTACTGCTGGGAGATGGCGCGCTCGGCCCGGGCCATCTCGGCGCTCACGGTGTGTCCTTCGGTGGGCCCTGCGGGGGACTGGTGGTCGCGCAGGGGCGAGGAGACCCTCGAGCACACCTTCGCGTGGCTCGCGCGGCGTGGAGTCCGGCGGGTGTACCTCGGAGGACTCTCCAACGGCGGGCTGGGCGCGAGCGTGCTCGTGGGCCGGGCCGCGCACCCCGGGCTGGAGTTGCGGGGGCTCGTGCTCATCTCGGGGGCTTCG
Organism: Vitiosangium sp. GDMCC 1.1324; assembly: GCF_003044305.1. GTDB lineage: Bacteria > Myxococcota > Myxococcia > Myxococcales > Myxococcaceae > Archangium. Next base: position 24,818 of record NZ_PZOX01000032.1, read on the forward strand.
TCGAAAGCGCCGCCCCCGCGTGTCCCCGTGCTGCTCGTCGAGGGGAGACGCGATTCCATGATGCCCGCGCGTCTGATGCGTGACTACGCGCAACGCGCCGGCCCCCTCGCCACCTATGTCGAGGTCGACAGCGGCCACTTCGCCTTCCTCGATCGCTATGAGGCGTGTGAGAAGGCCATCTCCGCGTGGCTCGAGGACAGGGAACGCCATGCCGTGCTCCCGGGCGCGTCTTCTGGAGGGTCCTCCGCTGGACCCTCGGGGGTCAGGCAACCTGGCTCTTCGGGGCGGCGTCCGGAGCACCGGGCCGGGGCGTCTTGAGGCGGACCCGGGGGTGCTCGATGATGGTGGGCACGCCCCCTTCCCAGGATGACCATGCTTCGTGCTGCGCTGATCTTCCTCCTGTCGTTGTGTGTCCTCAGCCCGCGGGCCGCGCTGGCGAATGACGACGTCCTGACCCGGTTCCGGGACTGGGTCGAGAACCTCGGTAAGCCGAAGCCTCCGGCACCGGAGGACCTGGGGGCCCGCAACACCTTCACCCTCAACCCACTGGCGCTCCAACACTCGCAGCTCGGCGTCGAGTACGAGCGGGCCTTCGGCAAGGGCTTCTCGGTCTACGTGGGGCCGGAGTTCGCCTATGGCCAGACGCCGGAGTTGTGGCACCTGACGCTGGCGGGAACGCTCGGCATTCGCCTCTTCGTGCTCGGCAATGCTCCGAGTGGCATCTACTTCGGACCCGAGTTCAGCGCGAACTACCAGATCCGCTTCGCCAACCATGAGCGGCGCCAGGCGGTGGGGCTGGGGCTCGGTGGGACGGTCGGCTGGAACCTGGTGCTGTTCGACCGGTTCACGGTCGCGGCGGGCTTCTCCGCCCAGTACCGATCCATCCCCGACCTCGAGGCGTCGGAGGGAGCGCTCCGGGTGGTGCTCGTCCCCACGCCCCGCCTGGCCTTTGGCGTGGCCTTCTGAAGCCGGCTACCGCGTCTCGCGCACGAGCTTCCCGAAGGGCGCGAGGGCGAGCATCGCGAGCTTCACGTGCTGGATGGCGAACGGGATGCCGATGATCGTCACCGCGAGCCCCAGCGCGAGCGCGATGTGGCTGAGGAAGATCCACACCCCGGCGACGATGAGCCAGAAGACGTTCAGCACGAAGCCGACGGCGCTGCCTCCCGGCGCGTCGAGGATGTCCTTGCCGAAGGGCAGCAGCCCGAGCCCGGCGATCTTGAAGCACTGCACGCCGAAGGGGATGCCGATGATCGTCAGGCAGAGGAGCAGGCCGCCGATCACGTACTCGAGCCAGATGATGAAGCCGCCTCCGAAGATGACCCAGAGGATGTTGAGGAGCAGTCGCATGGAGGCAGCTTAACGCCCGGGTCAGCGCAGGCGCAGGCCATAGATCCACTCGCCGCGCGTGGCCAGCACGGCCATGTCGTTGAACACGGCGGGGGAGGCCTCGATGCCGCCCTTGAGCTGGACGGAGTGGAGCACTTCACCGGTGCGCGCATCGAGCAGGTGCACCTGTCCGCGGATATCGCCTTGCAGGATGAAGGTGTGGCCCTGCTCGTCCCGGCAGGCGGTGGGGGAGGACCAGGCGAAGCGGGACAGGGGGCGGCGCCAGACCTCCGCGCCCGTGGCCTTGTCGAGCGCCACCATGAGGCCGCTGGTGAAGTCCGGGCAGCGCGAGAGCGTGAAGACGACCTGGCCCGCGACATCTCCCGTGCCGACCAGGGGGGTGGCGAAGACGCCCGCGTCGATCTTCTTCGGCTCGCGAGCGCCCTGGCATGGATAGGCGCGCTCCCAGAGGACGCGGCCGGTGAGGCCGTCCAGCTTGCGCAGCCAGGCGCGGCCCCGAGGGCCCGTCTTGTCCACCTCGGTGCCGGTGTAGAGGACGGGGCGATTGCCCTCGAGCTCCACCGCGAGGCTGGCATCGGTGTCATCACCCGCGGCGAAGGCCCACACGGGCTTGAAGGTTTGCAGATCGAGCGCCTGCAGCGTGCCACCGTTGTCGGCGAAGAGGGCCAGGTTGCCCACCACGGAGAGGGAGTTCTCGATGCCGTAGTGCGCGCTGCCGGGGGGCGCGTAGTGGTAGCGGAGGATCTCCGGACGGACCTTCAGCGTGAGCGCGATGGAGTCGAAGTCGGTGTTGAGCCGCAGGACGTAGAAGAGACCATTCTCGCCCCCCACGATGTAGCTGTCGGTGGCGCGGTTGAGCAGGCCCGAGCTGTCGAAGGCGCCCCAGTCCTTGCGAGGTGACTCCGCGTCTCGTCCGGGGAGGAAGAAGACCTCCTGGTGGGTGATGAGGTTGTAGAGGCGCAGACCGATGGGTCTGCTCTCCGGGATGCCCTGGCCGACGAAGAGCAGGGGATAGCCGCGCGGATCCAGCGAGACACTGCCCTTGATGGGATTGCCAGTGGGGATGGGGCGGCGCGTGGGGCGGCCGGTGCGCAGGTCCAGGAAATACACGGAGCCATCGAGCGAGCCCTGGATGACCTCGACGAGACCGTCCTCGAAGCGGCGAGGGCCCAGGCGGCTCATGGAGTGACGCATGACGGCGGGCCACTCGACGATGGCGGGCTGACCCGTCCAACCCGCACCGCCGCCCCAGTGGGAGCGGCTGCGGCCGGTGGTGGCGACCCAGGCGATCTCCAACTTCCGCTCGCGCAGGGGACAGGTGCCCCAGGAGCCGCCCGTGCGCATGGGGCCGCCGCGGAACGTGAAGACGCCGGGGATATCCGAGTAGCGCTCGGGAAATCGCTGAAGCAGCCGGGCGGGTGGTGTGTCGAGCACGGCGCCCGCGAACGTGACGTTGTGTTCGAGCGCCGTCCCATCCGCCTGGTGCTCGAAGACGCGGGGGGCCGGGCGTGTGACGGAGTCAGCGGCCCGGGCAGGGCGCGGCATGCCGATGACACAGGCCACGAGCGCGGCGAGGACTCGCGGGTCCCTCATGTATCTCCAGGGCTGATTCATAGGCGCCGCGTGAGTGGGCGTGGACGGATCGTAACCGCGAGACCCGAGTCAGAGCCAATGCCTTGTCCCCCCGTACGGCCCGTGTAGCCTGTCCCTAACACCCGGACAAAAAGGAGTCAGGATGAAGCTCGTATCTGGCAGTGCGATCGTGACGGGCGCAGGACAGGGCATCGGGCTGGGAATCGCCTCGCGCCTCATGAGGGACGGAGCCAATGTGCTGCTCTTTGGCCGGACCCGGGAGAAGGTGGAGGCGGCGGCCGAGCAGCTCAACCGTACCGCGGAGGGACGTACGCGGGCGGTGCCCTTCGCGGGAGACGTGGTCCGGGTGGAGGACGTGACGCGGGCCATCGAGGTCGCCACGCGGGAGTTCGGCCTGCCGGGCATCCTGGTGAACAACGCCGGGACGGCCACGATCACGCCGATCCTCGATCTGTCGGAGGAGGACTTCGAGCGGGTCGTGGACATCAACCTCAAGGGACCCTTCCTGTTCACCCGGGAGCTCGCGCGGGCGCTCGTCAAGGCGAAGCAGCCCGGGTCGATCGTCAACATCTCCTCGCTGAACCAGACGGCGGTGACGGATGGGCTGGCCCACTACTGTGCTTCCAAGGCGGGGCTGGCGAACTTCTCGAAGGTCGCGGCCTCGGAGCTGGGGCGGTATGGGATCCGGGTGAACGTCGTGGCTCCGGGGGCCATCCTCACGCCGCTCGCCGAGGGGGCCGGCCTCATGCAGGGACCCATGGGACGGGAGTTCCTCGCCCACACGCCGCTTGGGAAGACCTGCGGCGAGCCGGAGGACGTGGCCAAGGTGGTGTCGTTCCTGTGCAGCGACCTGGCGTCGTGGATCACCGGTGACACCCTCGCCGTCGATGGGGGCAATCACATCCGCGGGCTCCACAGCTACGCGGACACGCTGGGCATCACCCCCAAGGTGGCCTGAGCCTCGGGGCGGGCGAGCCCCCTGCAATCACTTCGCACGGCCACCGTAGGGCTGCGGGATGCTGACCATCTCACGCTTGTCGAAGACCTATGCGAACGGAGTGAGAGCGCTCGACGGTGTGAGTCTGACCATCGGGAGTGGGCTCTTCGGACTTCTCGGGCCGAACGGCGCCGGGAAGTCCACCCTGATGCGGACGATCGCCGCGCTCCAGGAGCCGGATGAAGGGGAGATCCTCTTCGACGGACGGAACATCATCCAGGAGCCGCAGCACGTCCGGCACCAGCTCGGATACCTGCCGCAGGACTTCGGCGTCTACCCGGGAGTCTCGGCCGTGCACCTGCTGGACCATCTCGCGGTGCTCAAGGGAATCACCCACCGGGGCGAGCGGGCCGATCAGGTGGACGCGCTGCTCCACCTGACGAATCTCCACGACGTCCGCAAGAAGGACGTCAGCACGTTCTCCGGAGGAATGAAGCAGCGCTTCGGAATCGCGCAGGCGCTGTTGGGAAGCCCGCGGTTGATCATCGTGGACGAGCCCACCGCGGGGCTCGACCCGGAGGAGCGCAACCGCTTCCACAACTTGCTGAGCGAGGTGGGCGAGAACGTGGTGGTCATCCTCTCCACCCACATCGTGGAAGACGTGAGGGATCTCTGTCCGAGGATGGCGATCCTCGTCGGCGGGCGCATCCTGCTCGAGGGAGATCCCACGCGGCTGATCGATCAGCTCGAAGGGCGTCTCTGGCGCAAGACCGTCACGAAGGCCGAGCTGGAGGAGTACCGCTCCGCGCAACGGGTGCTCTCGGCGCACCATTTCGGGGGAAGGATCCGCGTCCACATCCAGTCCGAGGAGAGCCCCGGGCCCGGCTTCGAGCGGATTCCTCCGGATCTCGAGGATGTCTATTTCTCCTCCCTCGCAGACCAGCGGACGCGACGGGGGGCGGTGACGTGCTGAGCGAGCTCATCCGGTTCGAGTGGCGCTACCACTCGCGGCAGGCGGCCTTCGCGGCCGCGGCGCTGGGCTTCTTCTTCTTCGGTTTCGCCCTCACCGCCACGGGGTTCGGCCCGGCCAGCGTGAAGCTCCACGCGCCCTGGTTGGTCGCGGAGTCGCTGGGCTTCCTCTCGCTCCTCTCGGTCTTCGCCCTCGCCATCTTCTCCGCGAACGCGGTCACGCGGGACGACGAGCACCGGATGGCGGAGCTCCTCTACTGCACCCCGGTCGGGAAGTTTCAGTACCTGGCGAGCCGGTTCGCGGGCTCGTTCCTCGCCGCCCTCTGTGCCTTCAGCTTCTCGGTGGTGGGGATGCTCGTCGCCAGCTTCATGCCGTGGCAGGACGCCGAGCGGGCCGGGGCAGTGAACGTCTTCAGCTACCTGTGGGCGTTCGCCGTGCTCGTGCTGCCGAACATGCTGTTCGCCGCCGCGTTGCTGTTCTCGCTCGCGGCCTCCACACGAAGCACGCTCGCCAGCCACGTGGGCGCGGTGGCTGTCTACGTCCTGTACTTCATCTGCGCCGCGCTCACCGATTCGCCGCTGATGGCCGGGTCGGCTCCGGGGAGTGGTGATGGACTGGCACTCGCCGCCCTGGTGGATCCGTTCGGCCTCTCCGGTTTCTTCGATCAGACGCGCTACTGGACCTCGGCCGAGCAGAACACCCGCTTCGTCGCTCTGCGTGGCGTGTTCCTGTTGAACCGGCTCGTGACCCTGGCAGCGGCCGCACTGCTGTTGGTGGGGGTCTACCGTCTCTTCTCCTTCCGGGTCCTGAGGAAGTCGAAGGGCGCTGGGGGGTCCGGTAGCGGGGTGCACGGTGTCTCCGAGGGAAGCGGGCCCGTGTTTCCCCACATGCTCCCGGAGCGGGGTCTCCGTGCACTGACCCGAGCGCCGGCTCCGGCGGACAGGGGCACGCTTGGTCCGTGGCTCGCCGCCTATGGCTCCGCGGTGAAGCTCGAGCTGCGCACCCTCCTCAAGAGCATCCCCTTCCTGCTCGTGCTGCTGCTCTGGGTGGCGCTCGTGGCGACGGAGATCCTCTCCGACCTCAAGGGGGGTGAGTACGGCTCGCTCTCCCATCCTACGACGAGCCTCATCCTCTCCTCCCTTCGCCAGCCCCTCTCCCTCATGGGCATGATCGTGCTCGTCTACTACAGCACGGAGCTCATCTGGCGCGAGCGGCGCTTCCGGTTCGCCGACACGCTCGCCGCCACGCCTGTTTTGGGCTCAGCCTTCGTGGCGTCCAAGTGGACCGCGCTCGCGGTGCTGATCCTCAGCATCATCGTCTCCGGCATCTTCGTCGGTCTGGCCGTGCAGGTCTCGCACGGTTACTGGAACTTCGAGCCGGGGCTCTACCTGTCCCTGTTCTACTTCGAGGGAGTCCCGCTCCTCCTGTTCGCCGCCGCCGCTGTCTTCCTGCATGCGCTGAGCCCTGGCAGGTACGTCGGGATGTTGCTCGTCCTCCTCGCCGGGCTGCTGCGGCAGCAGGGTGGGGCACTCGGCCTCGAGCACCATCTCTGGCGGTTCGCCAGTGCGCCGCGCGTGCCGTACTCCGACATGAACGGCTTTGGTCACCTTGCCACGCCGTTCCACTGGTTCATGATCCATTGGGGGGCGCTCGGCCTGCTCCTGGGAGTCGGCGCGTCGGTGTTGTGGAGAAGCGCCGTGGGCTCGACGCTCGGCGAGCGGCTCCGGTTCCTGCGGCGCGGCTGGGCTCGGACCCATCGCCCCGTGTCCGTCCTGCTGCTCGCCGTCTGGGCCCTCACCGGTGGCTGGATTCTCTACAACACCGATGGCTTGAATGAGCGCATGTCCGCCAGGGAGCTCCTCGACTGGAAGGCGGACTACGAGAAGGCCTACAAGCCTTTCGCACAGTTGCCGCGGCCGACGATCTCCTCGGTCACCACCGACGTCGAGCTGTACCCGGAGGATCGCCGCTCTCGTGTGTCCGGCCGCTACCAGCTCGTCAACGAGACGAAGACGGACATCCACGAGGTGCTCGTCGCCGTGGGCCGCCGGGCCCGCCAGGTCGAGCTCTCCGTTCCAGGAGCGAAGCTCGCCTCACGGGACGAACGGTTCGGAATGTACAGGTTCGAGCTGGATGAGCCGCTCGCCCCGGGTGGACGAACCGAGCTCCACTTCGCGTTCGAGTTCTCGAACCCGGGGTTCGTCGACGACGAGCCGGATACCTCTCTCGTGGGAAATGGCTCATTCATCATGAGCCTGCGCGGCTTCCCGAGCATGGGCTATCGCGCGACCTACGAGCTCCAGGAGCCACGAGAGCGCCGCAAGCGCGGGTTGCCGGAAGGGACGCAGCGCGAGGACTCTCCTCATGGCGAGGAGCCCGAGGTGACGGAGTGGCTGGACTTCGATGCGACGGTGTCGACGTCCGCGGACCAGATTGCCGTGGCCCCCGGGCGGCTGGAGCGCCAGTGGGAGAAGGACGGCCGACGCTACTTCCACTATCGATCCGAGTCTCGGATGACGAACTTCTTCGCGTTCGCATCGGCGCGGTACGAGGTCTCGAAGCTCCAGCACAGAGACATCACCATCGAGATCTATTCCCACCCGGGACATGGCTACAACGTCGAGCGAATGCTCCGGGCCTCCGCGGCGACGCTCGATTACATGGAGAAACACTTCGGGCCCTATCCGCACGAGCAATTGCGAATCGTCGAGGTTCCCTCCTATTGGAGGTTCGGGGGCCTGGCGATGCCGGGCACCATCTTCTTCGTGGAGAATCGCGGCTTCCTCACCGACTCGACGGACCCGGAGAGGCTCGACCTCGTCTCGCGGAGGATCGCGCACGAAGTCGCCCATCAGTGGTGGGGGCACCAGCTCTCTCCCGTCCGGGGAGCGGGAGCCTCGACGCTCGTGGAGTCGTTGACGAAGTACTCGGAGCTGATGGTGATGGAGGGAATGTACGGCCGGGAGCGCGTCCGTGACTTCCTGTCCTTCGAGCTCGATCGTTATCTCTCTGGCCGCTCGAATGAGGAGGGACGGGAGATGCCGCTCGCGAGGGTAGGGGACCAGCCGTACATCTACTATGGCAAGGGCGCCCTCGTGATGTACGCCCTGAAGGAGCTCCTGGGCGAGGAGCCGGTGAACCGCGCTTTACGCGAGCTCCTGCGCGTGCAGGGAGGCCCGGGGGGAGCCCCGACCACCCGCGACCTGCTCGCGCAGTTGTACGCGGTTGCTCCCCGGGAGCTTCACCCGCTCGTGAACGATTGGCTCGAGGAGATCACCCTCTACGACCTGAAGCTCGAGTCCGCGGCCGTCACGCCGCTTCCGGGCGGAAGGTACGAAGTGAAGATGCGGATTGCCGCGGCGAGGAGCCGGGCCGATGGCAGTGGGAACGAGTCACCCGTCGGGCTGGATGAGAAGATCCCGGTCGGCATCTTCAGCGCGCACCCCGACTCCGCATCGGGGTCCAATCACATCCTCTACCTGCAACCCTGTGCCTTGCGGAGCGGCCTCAACGAGCTCTCGGCCGTCGTCGACGCGAAGCCGGCGGTCGTCGCGGTCGACCCCTACATCACCCGGGTTGACCGGAGCCGCTTCGACAACTTGCGAGAGCTGCAATGACTGCGCTCTGGCGAATGCACGGGGGCGAAGGCCTGCCCCGAGACAACCATCAGCCCGGCTGCTGCGTCCGTGACGACTCCTGCGCGGGATGCAGGTCGAGCGACCCACGCGGCCACAGCGGGAGAAGGCGCGACGTCACGCGCTGGTATTGACGGTAGGCCGGGTACTTGCGAATCGAGAGAGCCTCGGTCAGCACCGTCGAGCCCTGGAAGAGCAGCGTCAACAGGACGGGTCCCACCCAGGTCCAGTTCAGCGCGGGCGCCCCCGCCAGCCAAGTGAAGCAGCCGATGACCCACCACATGCTCATCTCGCAGAAGAAGTTCAGGTGGCGCGAGTAGCGGAACACGCCCGTCGTGAGAAACCCGCGTGCGAGGTCGCCACCAGCCCGTGTGCGCTCCTCGGGTGACAGACGCGCCTTGTGCTGCTGAAAGCGCCACTGCTGCTCGTCGGTGAGGGTCTCGCCCGCGAGGAACGCGAGGAATGCGATGGCGGCGAGGATGTCCCCGGCGCCGAGCGCGACGCCGTGTCCCAGCCCGTGCACGACGAACGCGGCGGGGATGATGAGCAGTCCGATGAGAAGGTGCTGGTAGACGGCGATGAAGAGCAGGCTGAAGAGCTCGCGTCCGAGCGGATGCAGCGGATCATGCTTCGCCAGCCAGTCACGTACGAAGGCCCAGCGATAATCCTCCTCGGTGGGGATGTAGCCACCCTTGCGCGCGAAGTTGAACGTGAGCCGTGCGCCCCAGAGCGTCGCGAGCACGGCCATGAGCACGAGCCGCGGATTGGGCCTGTCACCCCAGAGGGCGAAGATCCACGCGTAGACGGGAGGCATCACGGACCAGAGGCGGTCGACCCAGGAGTAGTTGCCGGTCGCGGCCTGCAACACCCAGCACAGCAGCGTCACCGCCCCGAGCAGGGCGACCGCCGCGGTGAGGGGCGTCGCGGTCAGGCCCTCCCAGGACAAGTGGATGGCCGAGAGCTGTTGCCATGCGGCTTGGAGGGAAACATCGATCGAGGTGGCGGAAGTCGGAGTGGGCATGGTTGCCCCACTCATATTCCGGGCGTCACGCGGATGCGAGCAGACGCGCGGTGGTGTCCCGTACCGCGCGCCGGGTGGCCTCGTTCTCGGCGACGGCGGGCCATGGCTGCTCGTTCTCCTCGATGAGCCAGCGGGCCTCTCCAGGAGGAGACCAACGCTCGCGCGAGAGAATCCGCGCGAGCCGTGCGGCGCACACCTCGGGGGCTTCCCAGCCGCGCTTCACGAGCGACAGGAGCCAGCCGAGGAGTCCCGTGCGGGCCCCGAGGTCCGTGCGCACCACACCGGGGTGGAGGATGACGACATCGAGCTCCGGCCGAGCGGCGGCGAGGTCGCGCATGGCGAGGGCGAAGCAGAGCTTGGTGGTGCAGTAGGTGCGGATGCCGGAGAAGTCGTCGCCGGTGGGGGTGCGGTTGGAGTCGAAGAGCCCCTTCACGATCAAGCCGGCGCTCACCACCATGATGCGGCGCAGGCGCCCGGCGTCGAGCAGTGCCTGCTGCATGACGAGGGGCGCCAGGTGGTTGACGACGAATGCGGTCTCGAGGCCATCCGCCGTGAGGACCCGCTTCGTTGGCCACAGCCCGGCATTGTGGATGAGTGTCGCGCCGGGAGTGACGGCCTCGGCGAGGCGCTGTCCGAGGGCCCGGGCCTCGGCCACCGACGAGAGGTCACCTGGCACCGCGGTGGCGCGGCCGCCCTTCTGTTCGACGGCGGTGACGAGCTCGTCGAGGCGGGCGCGGTCGCGGGCGACGAGGACGAGACGATCTTCACGCCGCTCGGCGAGGGCAAGGGCCAGGGCGTGACCAATACCGCGGGAAGCACCGGTGAGTATCAAGTCAGCCATGACCAGAGCCTGACAGGCCGGGCTCCGAAGTGGAAGCTCACGAATGCGGGACTGGGTACATGTCGAGGATTGCGCTAGGCACTGTCTTCAACAATGGAGAATGACATGCTGGCACGCACGTGGCGCGGGGTGACGAAGGCGGAGGACGCCGACGCCTATCTGGCCTACCTCCATCAGACCGGCCTCGCTCACTATCGGAACACGCCGGGCAACCTCGCGGCCTACTGCCTGCGGCGCATCGCGGAGGGACGCGCGGAGTTCCTGCTCGTCACCCTCTGGGAGTCGATGGACGCGGTGCGGCGCTTCGCGGGTGACACCCCGGAGCGTGCCGTCTTCTTCCCCGAGGACGATCGCTACCTCATCGACCGAGACCTGCACGTCACCCACTACGAGGTCCCCTTCGCCGAGGGGATCGCCTTCACGGGCGGCGGCACCGGGCCCCGGCTGGAGTCCTTCCAGGTGCCGGGTCCGGCGGGAGACCTGCGGCTCCTCGACACCGGCGGGGGACGTGACGATGCGCTGCCGGTTGTCTTCGTCCACGGGCTCGCGGGGAATGCGTCGCATTGGCAGGCGCAGTGCGAGCACCTGGCCGCATCGGGGCGCCGGGCGATTGCCCTGGAGCTGCGTGGCCATGGAGGCTCGGAGGCGCCGGCCCACGAGGACTACGCGCTGACGTCTCTCGCGGATGACATCGCGGCCGTCGTGCGGGCCCTGGACCTGCGCCGCTTCGTCCTCGTGGGCCACAGCATCGGGGCCGGCGTCGCGCTGGCGTACGCGGGCGACCACCGGAAGCAGGTTGCCGGCCTGTTCCTCGTGGATCCCATGACCAACGCCCGGATGCTCCCCGAGGCCCAGGTGCGGTCCTACCTGGACTCGCTGGATGCCCCCGACGTCGCGCGGGTGTTGAGGGAGGACTGGGCGGAGATGGCCGGGCCCCAAGCCGCCATACGCGAGCGGCTTCTGCGCGACCTGGAGGCCACGCCGATCGATGCCGTGGTGGGCGTGCACCGCTCGCGCGTGCACTTCGATCTACAGGCCGCGCTCGCCCGCTATCCGGGGCCGAAGTTCTCGCTCGTCATCGCGGAGAATGACGGGCCGCGCAGCCTGCACCGGCTGGGCGGTGGCGTGCCGCACCAGGTGATCGAAGGCTCCGGCCACTGGATCCAGCTCGATCGCCCGGACGCGGTGAACCAGTCACTGGAGCGGTTCCTGTCACACGTCGAAGGGGCCCGCGGTGGCGAGGACCGTTAGGAGGTTGAACAGATCACGCAGACGGGCCAGGGCGTGGCTGGCCGCCGGTTGGGCCAGCCCGAGTCGATGAGTTGGGGGGAGATCACTGTCGCGTACATTCCTCTCATCAGCCTCGTCTCAGAGAACTGTGCGCCCCTTCACGCTCTAGGAGCAGGCATGCGTGCAGGGCGGGGAGCGAATCTCACACAATCCATACCAGCCCCTCTCCTGGCTATGCGTTTTTCGACACTTCCTCTCTCGTTTGGGAAATTCATTGCCATGCACCCACCTTCGCATCGCTCCACCACGGGCAGAACCACGCCCCGTCGCGAGAAGATTGCCATTCTGGGTGGAGGCATGGCCTCGCTCTCGGCCGCCTTCGCCTTGACGGACACGGCAGCGCTCCGAGAGCGCTACGAGCTCACCGTCTACCAGGACGGATGGCTGCTCGGAGGAAAGGGCGCGAGCGTACGCAACCGGGACGCGCACGGACGCATCGAGGAGCATGGCCTGCATGTCTGGCTCGGGTATTACGAGAACGCCTTCACGTTGCTGCGCCGCTGCTATGAGGAGCTCGGCCGTCCACCTGGCGCCGCGATGCGCACGTTGCGCGACGCCTTCATCAAGCACAGCGCCATCGTCGTCGGCGAGCAGACCCCGCGAGGCTGGGATCACTGGAGCGTCAACTTCCCCGAGAGCGATGAGTGGCCCGGTGACGGGCGCCCGCTGCCGGGCCCCACGGAGTCGATCCGCCGCGCCACAGTGCAGGTGCTCCGGTATGCGATGGACTGGTGGAACCAGAGGCGAGGTGTCCTGCCCGGGGTCGACGATGTGGCCGGGCAGCTCCGTGGCTTGCTCAAGCACGTGCTCACGATCCAGGCGTCGCTGCTGGTCGGCAAGGCGGCGCGCGCCCTCGCGGACAGTGTGCGGTCCCTGCTCGACCGGCTTCGGGCCCTGGCTCGGCGCGACCTCGAGGCCGACGTCCACCTGCGGCGCCTGTGGGTCGTCCTCGAGTTCAGCACTGTCGCCTTGATCGGCATCCTACGCGGCGGCGTCTTCGGACCGGCCGATGAGTTCGAGGCGCTCGACGAGCTCGACTTCAGCGATTGGCTGCGCAAGCACGGTGCTTCCGAGATGACGGTGTCCAGCGGGCTGATCCGCGCCTTCTACCACCTGGCTTTCTGCGACGGTGCCGGTGCGGGCGCGGGCCTCGCCCTGCTCGGAATGATCCGGATGTTCACGTGCTACCGTGGCGCCATCTTCTACAAGATGCGCGCGGGCATGGGCGAGACCGTCTTCGCGCCCTTGTACGAGGTGCTGCGGCGGCGCGGCGTCCGTTTCGAGTTCTTCCACCGCGTGGAGAGGCTCGAGCTCTCCACCGACCAGCGGCGCGTCGAGCGCATCGTCATCGGCCGGCAGGCGACCCCCCGAGCCGGCGAGTATCACCCGCTGATCGATGTCGGGGGGCTGCCGTGCTGGCCCGAGCAACCCCTCTATGACCAGCTCGTCGAGGGCGAGGCGCTCGCTCGCCATGGCGCGAAGCTCGCCTCCTTCTGGAGCAACTGGCCCCACGTCGGGCAACGCACGCTGCACCTGGGCGAGGACTTCCAGCATGTCGTGCTCGGGATCTCCCTCGGAGCGCTTCCGTTCATTGCCTCGGAGCTCATCGCGGCGAGCCCGAGGTGGCAGCGCATGGTCGAGCACGTCAAGACGGTGCGCACGGTGTCGATGCAGCTCTGGGTGACCACGCCCATCGGGCAGCTCGCCTCGAACGCGGACGCGCCCGTCACGACCGCCTATCAGGTGCCGCTCGAGACCTGGGCGGACATGTCGCATCTCATCCCGATCGAGGGCTGGAAGGAGCGCGACGGTGTGCGGGGCATCCTCTACGCCTGCGGTCAGCTCGGGAATGGTGATGAACCGGTCTCCGCGAGTGATCCACGAGCCGGCGACCGCTCGGCGCTGGAGGGAGTCGCACGCGGCTTTCTCGAGGAGCACCTGGGACACATCTGGCCGGGCGGTGCGGACCCGAGCGGGAGTCTACAGTGGGAGGGGCTCTTCGATCCGGAAGGGCGCACCGGGCCCGAGCGCTTGCGCGCCCAATACCTGCGCGTCAACGCGGAGCCTTCGGACCGCTACGTGCTGTCACTGCCAGGTTCGCAGAAGCACCGCATCGCCCCCGATGAGTCAGGGTTCGAGGGACTCGTGCTGGCCGGCGACTGGACTCGGACGGGCTATGACCTTGGCTGCATCGAGGCGGCCACGATGTCCGGACTGATGGCGGCGAAGGCGCTCGGTGCGCCCGTGTCTCTCGTTGGCGAGGTTCCTCGGCGGCGTGCCGGGCCCGCGGTCGCGCTGCCGCGCTATGTCGACCGTCCGGGCGAGATGGCACTCCGCTCGCCCTATGTGATGGAAGAAGTCTCGATGACCGCGCTCGTGCTGCGGGCCCGGCGGGACGCCCTGGGCGCGTTGCTCGATCGGTACTTGAACGTCCCCGCGCGAGGGCACGTCCGCTACGTGCCCGCGGCCCCTTTCGTCGTGCTCGCCGCTGCCTTCGCCGGGCGCGCGTTCTCGGGCGATCCCGAGCACCGTCGCCTGGGCTACATGCCCGAGACCGATGTGGCCTTCTGGGTGCCAGCCTGGGCCATGCGCTCTGGGAAGAGGGGGCTGATCCCCGAGCGGCTGGTCTGGTTCCTGCCACACGTCTTCGTCTCGACGGGCGCCGCCGCGGCCGCCGGGCGAGAGATCTACGGCTTTCCCAAGAGCGTGGTGGAGACGGAGGTACGCCGCTCGGGACACGCGCTTGATTACCTTTCGGTGGTGGGTGAGGTCCTCGAACGGAACACACCCGAGACGTGTGGCACCCGGGCCCGCATTCTCGAAGTGGCACGGAGCCATGCTTCCCCGGGCCCGTTGCGCTCCGTTGCCGAGGTGATCGGGGAGGTCGTCCGGCCGCTCGATCCATCGGGCGAGTGGGCTTCGTCGATCGCGCGGAGCTTCACCGCGAACGAGGTGACGATCGCGTTCCTGAAGCAGTTCCGCGACGTGCAGCACACCGATCGTGCCTGCTATCAGGCCATCATCGAGGCGAAGGCGGCCGTACAGACCCTGCGGGGGTATGGCCCAATCCCTGGAACGTTCCAGGTGAGCTGGGGCGATCACGCCAGCCACCCCTTCACGACCGATCTCGGCCTCGAGCCTGGGGGTCAGGCGGCCATCGCGGCCACCTGGGTCGACTTCGATTTCGTCATGGAGTCCGGGCGCGAGATCTTCCGAGCTGATGGGGGAGTGTCCTCCGCCTCCGAGGAGGAGCGTGCCCTGTCGAAGGCCGGATAGGCGACGGGGCGGTAGGGGACACGGCCTGTGCGAGCACTGCTTCGCTTGCCTTGCTGCGTCCCTGCTGCTCGGCCGCTACACTCGCGGCAATGCAGAGCAAAGCCACCACCGTCGATCAGTATCTCGCCTCGCTTCCGGAGGACCGCCGTGCGGCGATCTCCGCCGTGCGCAACGTCATCCTCGAGAACCTCGATGAGCAATACGAGGAGGGCATGCAGTACGGGATGATCGGCTACTACGTCCCGCACAAGGTGTTCCCCTCGGGCTACCACTGTGATCCGAAGCAGCCGCTGCCGTTCGCGTCGCTGGCCTCGCAGAAGAGCCATATGGCCGTCTATCTGATGTGCGTCTATGGCCAGCCGGAGCAGGAGAAGTGGTTCCGCGAGGCGTGGGCGAAGACGGGCAAGAAGCTCGACATGGGCAAGTCGTGCGTGCGCTTCAAGAAGCTCGAGGACGTCGCGCTCGACGTGATCGGCGAGGCCGTCCGCCGTGCGCCCGCGAAGGCATACATCGCGCACTACGAGTCCGTGATTCGGCCACCGGGGAAGAAGAAGGCGCCGGGCGCCGCGAAGAGCAAGCCAGTCGCGAAGAAGAAGCTGGCGGCGAAGAAGAAACCGGCGGCGAAGAAGAAACCGGCGGCGAAGAAGCGCGCGTAACAACTCATGTCGTCCAAAGTCCTCTCGTCGCTCGCGATGGCCGATGTCCGGTGCGTGCTCGCCCTGCTCGGGGACGCTGGCGCGCGAGCGGAACTGGGTGACGCGGTGCCCCCCGTCCTCCCCGCGCTGTGGCACTCCCTGGAGGCCCAGCGCTTCTGGAAGCGGGTCCTCCATCATGTGGGCAAGGGTCCGGTGCTGAGGGCCATGGCGGCACTCGCCCGCCGTGCACTCCCGGTCTACCAGTCGGGCACCCCGGGCGCCTCGAACCAGGGCGGCCGCTTCATCCACGGGGAGGAGGGCATGAGGCTGCTCTCCGAAACCCTGGTCGCGGTGGAGTCCTGGGGGCGCTGTCCTTGCCGGACACACCGTGAGCAGGTGCTCCAGTGCAAGAGGGATTGGTCCGCACTGGAGTTCGGTCACCACGCCGCCGCACGCAGCGTGGTGGAGCTGGTGCGCTGGATGTGGAACGTGGCGCTGGCGCCGCGGCGTTTCGAGCGCGACGCCATGACGGGGCTCTTCTCGGCAACCGTTGCTCTACCTGGTGCGGACGTGGACGCGCTGGTGCGAGTGGAACTGTGCGAGGCCCTCCGTGCCAACTAGGCGGCACGGGCCGTGTAGTTCACGGGAAGAACCAGGAAGGGTGCGCACTCACCTCAGGGCTGTGCTCTCGCGCCTCGACTGCTTTCATCCTGCCGACGGAGGACGAGCGCGTAATCCGGCTGTTCGAGCGCCATGCTTCGTTTCACCTGGCGCGCCCGGCGGTAGGCAGGCAGTCGCGTCGACGCGAGCATGACGAGCAACACGATGGCTGCGAACGGCAGCACCATCGTTGCCCAGGAGCGCAAGCTCAGGACGAACATCAACACCGTGGCGACGGCGAGGAGCACACCGCCGACGGGCAAGAGCACGTTGATCGCAGCGTGGGCCCGCCGCTCGGCGTGGGTGAGGCGGTGGTTCAGCAGGTCCTCGTGGTAGCCCTCGGGATATGCGAGCTCGTACAGCTCGAAACCGTAGGTGCCTGCGGGCACATCGGACGACTGGCCCATGTGCGGGTGCTTCTTCAGGAACGCGTCGTCATCCCGGAACACGTACTCGATGCCGGCGAAGTAGAGCCGCCCGCCGGGAATCTGGAACGCCGGGAGCTGCGCGAGGGGCTGTGCGTGCGGGCGGAGGTCGGACGGCATCGCCTTGTCGACCCACAATCCGAGTGTGTAGGAACCATCCGCTCCCGTCTCCCACCGGTATAGCCTGCCGGCGGCCGCCAACTCATCGAGCGCTGCCGGCGGGTCCTCGCGGAGCCGGCCATCGAAGTCGCCGGGCATGGCGGCGGGATCGAAGATGCACAACCCGGCCGCGTCGGTGCCGGCTGAAAGCGACCGTTGCATAGGGGGCAAGGTACCACGGGGCCGCGACCGTCTGGCCCCGTGCAGGACGAATGCGCCCGTCTATCCGGCGGTGGGCTGGATGCCCGCAGTGGGCTCGAGGGCGGGTGCCGGAGTGCGAGGCCGGAAGGCGAGCAGCCGGAGGCCGTTGAAGACGACGAGCAGCGTGCTGCCTTCGTGGAGCACCACGGCCTGGGAGATCTTCGTCAGGCCGAGCACCGCGGCGACGATGAGCACCGCGCTCACCCCGAGCGCGATGACGAGGTTCTGCCGCATCACCCCGGTGGCCTTCCGGGCGAGCTCCAGCGCGAAGGGCAGGCGGGAGAGGTCGTCGCTCATCAGCACCACATCGGCCGTCTCCAGCGCGGCGTCCGAGCCGGCACCACCCATGGCCACGCCCACCGCGGCGGCGGCAAGCGCCGGAGCGTCGTTGACACCGTCGCCCACCATGGCCACCGCGCGCTCGCGGCCCAGCTCCTTCACGGCCGTCACCTTGTCCGCGGGCATCAGCGGGGCGCGTGCTTCATCCAGGCCTACCTGTGCGGCGATGGAGCGGGCCACGCGCGCGTTGTCGCCGGACAGCATCACCGTGCGCTCGATGCCGGCCTCCTTCAGCGTCTGGATGACCTGGCGCGCGCCGCCGCGCAGCGTGTCCGCCACGCCCAGCACTCCCAGGTAGCGCCCCGCCCGGCGCACCACCATCGTGGTCTGCCCGGCCTCCTCCAGCTTGTGCACCTCGGCGGCGATGTCCTCCGGCACCGCCTCACCCTCGAAGAGCGCGAGGCTGCCGACCTCCACCGGCTCCTCGCCCACCTTCGCGCGGATGCCCTTGCCGTGGATGGCTTCCAGATCCCTTCCGGCGGGCGCGGAGATGTGCTGCTCGGTGGCGGCGTCCACCACCGCGCGCGCGAGCGGGTGCGCGGAGAGCGACTCGACGGCGGCGGCGGTGCCCAGCAACTCCTCGCGGGAGACGCCCGCCGCCGGGGTCGTGGTGAGCAACCGGGGCCGCCCCACGGTGAGGGTTCCCGTCTTGTCGAAGGCAATGGCGCGGATGCCGCCGAGCAGCTCCAGTGAGAGGCCACCCTTGATGAGCACGCCACCCCGTGCCGCCGCCGCCACCGCGGACAGCACGGCGGAAGGCGTGGAGATGGCCAGCGCACACGGCGAGGCGGCCACGAGCAGCGCCACCGCCCGGAGGATGGCTTGCTGCAGAGGCGTGCCCGTGAGCACGAGCACCACCGGGAACACCACGGCAGTCCCCATCACGAGCGGCGCGAAGGTGCGCTCCATCCGCTGGGCGAAGCGCTGCCGGCGGCCCTTCTGTGCCTCGGCCTGCGCCACCATGTCCACCACGCGCGCCAGCACCGACTCCGAGGAGACGCGTGTCACCTCCACCTCCAGCGCGGCCTCGCAGTTGATGGTGCCGGAGAACACCTCGTCCCCCGGCTTTTTCGCGACGGGGATGGACTCTCCGGTGATGGCCGCCTGGTCGAGCGAGCTCTTGCCTTCGCGGATGATGCCGTCGAGCGGGATGCGGTCGCCGGGGCGCACGACGACGCGCTCGCCGCGCTGCACGTTGGCCACGGGGAGCTCGACGAGGTCGTTGCCGCGACGGACGCGTGCCACCTCGGGGCGCAGCTTGCCCAGGGCCTCGATGGAGCGGCGCGCCCGATCCATGGCCCGGTGCTCCAGCGCATGGCCCGCGCTGAAGAGGAAGAGGAGGAATGCGCCCTCGAACCATGCACCGAGCACCGCGGCGCCCAGGGCCGCCACCACCATCATCGTCTCGATGTCGATGCGCAGCTGGCGGATGGACTGCACCGAGCCGCGGATGGCGAAGAAGCCGCCACTCGCCATGGAGACGGCCCAGAGGGCAGTGGGCACCCAGGCGGGCGCGGTGAAGAGCTTCTCCACGGCGAGGCCCACGGCGAGCAGTACGCCGGAGACGACTACGAGCGGTAGCTCCAGCTTCGGCGCGAGGCCGCCCCCGTGCGCGTGGTGGGAGCAGACATGGCCGGCGGTGGGCACCTCCAGCGCGTACCCGAGCGACTTCACCCGGGCCTCGACGTCGTGCAGTGTCAGCGCCTGGCTGTCGTACTCGATGACCAGACGCTCGCTGGCGTACGCCACGCTCGCGGTGAGGATGCCGTTCATCTTCCCGACGCCATGCTCGATGAGCGTCGCCGCGTCGGCCGAGGCCATGCCGCGCACGAACCAGGTGAAGTGCTTGTAGCGCTCCGCCACCACCGTCCCCGTGCGCTGGGCGAGCGAGAGGAGCTGCGTCGCACTCACGAGCTCGGGCTGGTAGTGGATGCAGACCTCCGCGTGGCCGGCGTCACGGCGGAGGTGAACGTCGATGATGCCCCGGTGCGCTTCGAGCGCGGCCTCGAGCATCGCGAAGCGGCCCTGGTCGTCCGTCTCGCCTGGCAGCGTGCCCTCCAGATCCAGCTGGAGCGCGACGCCGCCGCCCTCCGCGGCCCGGTGGCCGGGAGGATGGATGCGCCGGTGCGAGTGGTCATGGCCGTGGTCGTGGCCATGCGAGCAGCCAGGGCCGTGCTCGTGGCCATGGTCGTGGTCATGAGAGCAACCAGGGCCGTGCTCGTGGCCGTGGTCATGGCCGTGCGCGTGGGCATGGTCATGACCGTGGTCGTGATCATGGGAGCAGGAGGGGCCATGCACGTGCACGGCATTGCCGTGGGCCTGCACGGTCTTGACGCTCTTGATGGTCAGCTGTCCGAACCGGGTGCCGCTCTTCTTCTGCTCCGACATGGTGGTCCTGGGTCCTAGTGGCGGTGGCCGCCGTGCTTGCGGGAGGGCGCGGGGGCAGCGGGCGCGGGAGCCTGCTGCTCGTCCTCGTCGTGGTCCTCGTCGTGATCCTCGTCGCCGTGGTCCTCGGGAATGGGCTGCGTGAACCGTTGGCCCGCCACTTCCAGGGTGAAGGCCTTGCAGGTGGCCGGCACCTCGAATTCGAGCACCGCGGGCAGCCGGCCCTCGTACGTCTTCAGGATCCTGCCCTGCTCGTCGTAGACGGTGCCGCCCGCGGCGACCGTCATCGTCTCGTCCACGAGCACCGCCACCAATTCAGCCATCTCCTCCATGCGGTCGGCGATGCGGTGGCACCAGAGGTGACCCACTCCCGGGTAGGTGGTGTGGGAGACCTCCTCCATCTGCTCCTCGTCCACCTGGTCACCCACGCCCACGAAGACGAAGTTGATGCGGGGCAGGCGGCCCGCGGCGATCTCCTTCGCCACTTGCGTGGCGTAGGCCGTCACGTCGTTGGCGTCGTTGATCTGCGAGTCGGTAATGATGACCGCGAGACCTCGCTTCGCGCCGCCCTCCTGCACCTGCTGCTTGATGTGCGCCACGAAGTCACGCAGCACGGGCAGCATCACCGTGGCCTTGCCGTAGAAGCGAGGCCCGGGGAAGCGGTAGTCCTTGGCCTGAGGGCCGGTGAGGTCGCCCACCACCTCCAGCTGGGTGCCGTCGCCCGTGGCCCAGTACGCGACGCGCACCTTGCCGTCGCGGTCCTTGTTGGCCAGGTACTCCAGCATCCACCGCATCTGTGGCTCGACCAGGTTCTTCACCGGCGCGAGCTTGGCGAGCACGCCGCGCGGGCCGTACTCGTCCTCCATACTCGCCGAGCCATCCATGTAGAGGGCCACGTCCAGGCCCTCCACCGTGGGGTCGTGCAGCAGCGTGGCCACCACCTTGGTGCCCATGCGATGGACGTCGGAGAAAGGCTTCGCGATGACTTCGTGGCCGGCCATCAGTGGTGGTCCTCCTCGCCCTCGTCGTGGTGCTCGTCCTCGTCAGGCAGCGGCTGGGTGAAGCGCTGGCCACTCACCTCCAGGGTGAAGCTCTTCGTGCCCTCGGGCACGTCGAACTCGAGGACCGCGGGCAACCGGCCCTCGTACGTCTTCAGCACCTTGCCCTTGTCGTCGTAGATGGTGCCGCCGGCGGCCACCGTCATGGTCTCGTCCACGAGCACCGCGACCAGCTCCGCCACCTGGGTGATTTCCTTGGCGATGCGGTGGCACCACAGGTGCCCCACGCCCGGGTACTCCTGGTGGGCAATCTTCTCGAGCTGCTCCTCGTCGATGCCATCGCCCACGCCTACCAGCACGAAGTTGAGGCGGGGGAGACGTCCGGCGCGGATCTCCTTGGCGACCGACTCGGAGAAGCGCTCCACTTCCTCGGCGTCATGCAGCTTGCCGTCGGTGACGATGATGGCGCAGCCACGCTTCGCGCCGTGCTTCACCTGCTCCTTGAGGTACTGCACGTAGTCGCGCAGCGCGGGCTCCAGGTAGGTGTAGCCGCCGAGATACTGGGCGCCGGGGAACTTGTACTGCTTGACGTCCGTGCCCTTCAGCTCGCCGACGACCTCGATGGCCTTGCCGTACGCGCCACAGGCCCAGTAGGCCACGCGCAGCAGGCCGTTGCGATCCTTCGTCGCCAGGTACTCCAGCATCCACTGCACCTGGGGCTCGACCTGGTTGGCGGCCTCCTTCAACGGGGCGCCCCGGATCCACTCCAGGAAGGTGCGTGAAGGACGGGTGTACTCGTACTCGTCCTTCATGCTGCCGGAGGCGTCCATGTAGATGGCCATGTCCAGGCCCTCGACGGTCGGGTCGTGCAGCAGCACCGCGCGAACGCGCCCATCCTCGAGGTGGAGATCCGAAAACGGCTCGACTGGCTTTTCGTGTCCCATCGTCTGCCTTTCTGGGTGGTGGAAACGGTATCGCCCCCGTGCGAGCCCCGCAACGGGAGGTCAGTCGTCGAAGTCGGACATCCAGTCCGGCTTCTTCTGCGGCGCGGAGGGTTTCGCCTCCGGCTGTTTGCGCACCCGGGGCACAGGCGAGCCCGGTGCGAAGTCGGAGAGCCATTCCGGCGTGCCGGAAGTTGGGGGCGAGGCCTTCTTCGCCGGAGTCGCCGCGGGGGGCGCCTGCATGCGGGTGAGCTTCGGCTTCGCACCGCCCGAGCGCTCGTGCGCGTCGAGGAAGTCCTTCATCCAGTCGCTCGGGCGCGGGGGCGCGGGCGGCGCGCGCGGGGGCAACTGCTTCGGCGCTGCGGGTGTCCGGATGATGCCCGGGTGGTGCACCGGGGCGCCGCTGCCCGCACGCACCAGGGAGCGGAGCGCGCGCTCCGTGTCGCTCGGCCAGCCAGGCAGAGAGGTGAGGGCTCGGCGCGCGAGCTCGAGGAACTCGGGCGTGGCGGCCTCGCGGGGCACCTTCACCTTGTCGCCGTGGACCCATTCCGCGATGCGGCCCATCAGCCCCGGCCTCGAGCTCTTCTGCGTGGCGATGTCGCCGTTCACCTCGTAGCCGCGCGACTCCAGCTCCGCGATGGCCATGGCGCGGCTGGGCACGGGCAGGTCCAGGGTGGTGAGCACCTCCGGGCCTCCGTGCGCGCGCGCGTCTTCTTGAAGCTGGGTGAGCACGTCGTGGAGGATGTTCGCCACCTGCGAGCCGTTGGCGGCGTGGCTCGTCTGGAGCTCGACGGGCACGGCAGGGTAGGCGAGCACCAGGCCGCGACCCTCCGCGAGGCGTTCAGCGCGGTCTCCCGGCAGGAGCGCGTGGATGCTACGCGGTGCGTCGCGGCTCTCGGCGTCCTTCACGTAGTGGAAGGCATCCGCGGCGCCGTGCACGAGGCCCGCGAGCATGTCGCCTCGCGTCACGGTGAGCTGGCCCGGCACGCGCACCACCGAGTCCCCGGGCCAGGGCCCCATGAGCGTGCCGTAGAGGTACACCGGATCATTGAGCCCCTCCGCGTCCGCCGGGTGCTCGATGAGTTCGAGGGAGAAGAAGAACAGCTCGGCCGCGGCGATGCGCCGGGGCGGGCGGCCGGAGGCGATCTCGTGGTGGGCGAGCTGCGCCTGGACCGAGGGCGGCAGCGCGTCCCGTTCGCTCGCGGGCACCACGACGAGCTGACCCACCACGTCGGTGCAGACGAACCACTCCTGCTCCCCGAGGTAGCGGGGTTCCAGTTGGAACGCGTCCACCGCGTGCGTCACGGAGGCGGCATCGGCCTTTACGGGCTCGGCGGGGCTCGCGGAGTGGGGAACGAAGAAGCGGGGAGGGCTCACGGGCAGGGGACGAGGCTCTCGCAGGCGGGTGGGGCAATCAAGAGCACGGAGGGTGAAGTCAGGGGGCCAGCACCTTCTTGCGTCCGGCGGCGGGTGGGCGCGGGAGCGTAGGAAGTCCGTGCCGACCCGGGAATGGGACGCGGTTACGCGTGGCTGCCAACGTGTTGTCTCGAGGCGCCAGCACGAGAGGCGCCTTCAGGTGAAGCCGGGGCTGAGCTTCCAGCGGCTTCCGGCCTCGGTTTGTGTGTCCCCGACGGGACTCGAACCCGTGGAGGGGGGGCCGCCTGAATCCGGCAAGCCCGCGTGTTCACCTCGGTTGGATTTCGGCGTCACAGCGGTTGTGGTGGATTCAGGGCATGCGCTCCAATTCCCTGTGGGTTGCATTGGCGTTGCTGGTGGGCTGTGTCCCGTCTCCTCACGTCAAGGCGCCTTCTCCCGAGGTTCCGGCGGCCGCACCCGTCACGAAGCCCTCGGCACCATCCGCTCCTTCGCGCTACCGGTTGGTGAGCGTCGAGGTCTTCGGCTCACGTCGTTACTCGCATGAGGAGGTGCTCGCCGCCTTCGGTGTCCCGGAGGGCCGGGACGTGGACCTGTCGGGGGGCGAACTGCTTCGTGAGGTGAAGCAGGGCAAGGAGCGCTTGCTGTCGCGCTTCGCCTTCGCACAGGTTCGCTGTGGCATCACCAACTACGAGGACACGCATACCGTGGAGGTGATGGTCAGCCTCGTGGACGTCGGGGACGAGTGGCGCCTCGACTTTGCTCCCGCTCCGGACGGTGCACCGGAGGATCCTGACGGACTGGTTGCCGCCTGGGCCGCCTACGAGGAGCAGGTCGGCGCGTTGTACCGCGCGGGGCAACTGCCCGTGGGAGACCACCCTTGCAAGGGCTTCCACTGCGGGGCGGGCTTCGATCACCCCACGCTCGCGCCCCTGGAGGTGCGCTTCATCACCGGCGTGCCCGCACACTTCGAGTCGCTGGTGAGGGTGCTGCGCACCGAGAAGGATGAATCCCGGCGCTCGCTGGTGCCCTTCCTGCTCGCTTACGGGCGGACGCGCGAAGAGGTCGCGGAAGCGCTGCTGCCTTCGCTGCGGGATTCGAGCAGCGCGGTGCGTAACAGCGCGATGCGGGTTCTCTGGCAGACGCAGCGCGGTGCCTCGAAGGCCCTGGTGCCGCTCGCGCCGGTGCTGCGCGCGTTGCATGGCCCCGCATTGACGGACCGCAACAAGGCTTCGGTCCTGCTCGGAGCGCTGGTGGAGAAGGACTCCACCTTGAGGCTCGCGGCCCTGCGGGATGCTGGACCGGTGCTGCTGGAGATGGTGGCCCTGCGGCAGCGGACGGACCGGGAAGGGGCACTGCTCGCGCTGAAAGCCCTGGCAGGGCGTGATCTGGGCGAGGACCCTCACGCGTGGAGGGTCTGGGTGGAGGAAACACTCGCCAAGGCCGGGGCTGGGGAGGCGGCCAGGAAGTAGTCCGGCCGCCATCCAGATGCTGGAGGAGGGGTGGGGGAGTCTCCGGCGTGGAGACATTCTGGAGACGAGCCGAGGCCTGAAAACACCGAGGCCGGAAACCCCTGATTGCTCAGCGGCTTCCGGCCTCGGCTTTAGTGTCCCCGACGGGATTCGAACCCGTGTTACCGGCTTGAAAGGCCAGCGTCCTGGGCCTCTAGACGACGGGGACCTCTGTGAGTCGCGGGGGGATCGAACCCCCGACCCTCGGCTTAAAAGGCCGGTGCTCTACCAGCTGAGCTAGCGACTCGCACTATTCTTTTTTGGGCTGCCCGCCGGAATCCGCAACCCCCGGCTCCGGGCGCTCTCTACCAGTAGTCGTTCCAGAGTTCTACTGGCGATCGCAGCCCCCGTCACCTGACAGCCCCCCGCCTGACGGTCCACCCCCGAGACTCCCTCCTGTCTCAACCGCTGGGAGGCGCTATACAGAGCCCATGGGTCGAGACGTCCGGAATTCCGAGGAAGCCCCCGAGGAGAACGACGAGCTGGAGCTGGAGGGTGGGGGAGACGAGGAGCAGGAGGAGAAGCCCTCCGGGCACCGCCGCTACCTCACCCGGACAGGGGCCGAGCGCATGCACAAGGAGCTGCTGCGCCTGCTGAACGAGGAGCGCCCCAAGGTCACCGCCGAGGTGTCCGCCGCCGCCGCCCAGGGGGACCGCTCGGAGAACGCCGAGTACATCTACGGCAAGAAGCGCTTGAGGGAGATCGACCGGCGCATCCGTTTCCTCCAGAAGCGCCTGGACACCGCCACCATCGTCGAGCCCTCCGAGCAGACGGACACCGAGCGCGTCTACTTCGGCGCCACCGTGACGCTCGAGGACGAGGACGGTGCCCGGGTCACCTACCAGATTGTCGGCTCGGACGAGATCGACACCGCAGGGGGCCGCATCAGCGTGGAGTCGCCCATCGCGCGGGCCCTGCTGCGCAAGAAGCGCGGGGACACCGTCGAGGTGATCCGCCCCCGGGGGGAGATCGAGTACACCCTCGTGGAGATCCGCTACACCTGACCGCAGGTGGCCCCTCCGCCGCTCGCCCTCCTGTCCGTCCCCAGGGTGTCGTCCCGTGGACATTCGGGCTGTTCGGAGGCCCGGAAGTGCCCGGCGTCCAGTGATCCCGCGTCCGGGGGGGTCTTCCGGGACTCCTCGGGTGCGCGTGTGCGTTAACCCCCGGTAGGCTTTCAAGTAGCCCCGGTGGGCTGCCTCCGTGGGAGGCCAGATCTATAATTCGGGGTAGCAGTCAGACGCAGAAGCGGTCCGTCAGTCGGAGTCCCGTCGCACGGTCGTTCCAGCGGTCGCACCCACATCGAGGTCGCGCTCCACACGATGCGAAAGAACTTCATCCTCGACACCAACGTCCTCCTCCACGACCCCCGCTCCATCTACAACTTCAAGGAACACAACGTCATCATCCCCATCTACGTCATCGAGGAGATCGATCAGTTCAAGCGCGATCTCTCCGAGCTGGGGCGTAACGCGCGTCTGGTGGCGCGCTACCTGGACTCCTTCCGGGAGGAGGGCTCGTTGAAGGACGGCGTGCGCCTGCCGCATGGGGGCGTGCTCCGGGTGTGCTTCACCGAGAGGGACCTGCCGCTCTCCATGGCGGACAGCAACCTGATGGACAACCGGATCCTCTCGGTGGCCATCGATCTGATGGAGCGCGAGCCCCAGTCCCCGGCCGTCTTCATCACCAAGGACACCAACCTGCGCATCCGCGCGGACGCGCTGGGCCTCATCGCCGAGGACTACGACGCCGAGCGCGTGGAGATCACCGAGCTGTACACCGGGTACACCGAGCGTCTGGTCCCCCGCGAGATGGTCGACCAGATGTACAGGCCCGGGGCCGAGGTGGAGATCTCCGGGCAGGAGCTGCTCTCGCCGCACCAGTTCGTGCTGCTCAAGGACGAGACCAACCCTTCGCACACCGCCATGGGGCGCTTCAACGCGTCCCGGGGCCGGGTGGTGCCGCTGCTGCGCGGCTTGAAGGAGGGGGTCTGGGGCATCCGTCCTCGCAACATGGAGCAGAGCTTCGCCCTGGATCTGGTGATGAACGACGAGATCAAGCTCGTCACCATCGTG
Organism: Vitiosangium sp. GDMCC 1.1324; assembly: GCF_003044305.1. Taxonomy (GTDB): domain Bacteria; phylum Myxococcota; class Myxococcia; order Myxococcales; family Myxococcaceae; genus Archangium. Next base: position 51,431 of record NZ_PZOX01000032.1, read on the forward strand.
GGCAAGGCGGGCACGGGCAAGACGCTGCTGGCGATCGCCGCGGGGCTCCACAAGGTGACCGAGGAGAGCGTGTACCAGAAGCTGCTCGTCAGCCGGCCCGTCTTCCCGCTCGGCCGGGACATCGGCTACCTGCCGGGCACCCTGGAAGAGAAGATGAACCCCTGGATGCAGCCCATCTTCGACAACGTGGAATTCCTGATGAACCTCAGTCGCGCCGACAAGAAGGCCGGCCGGGGCTACCATGAGCTCATCGACCTGGGGCTGATGGAGATCGAGGCGCTCACCTACATCCGCGGGCGCAGCATCCCCAACCAGTACATCATCATCGACGAGGCGCAGAACCTCACGCCCCACGAGGTCAAGACGATCATCACCCGTGTGGGCGACAACACGAAAATCATTCTCACCGGGGACCCGTTCCAGATAGACAACCCGTACGTGGACGCGACCAGCAACGGACTCGTGCACGTGGTCAACCGGTTCAAGAACGAGAAGATCGCGGGTCACATCACCATGGCCAAGGGCGAGCGCAGCGCCCTGGCCGAGCTCGCGGCCAACCTTCTCTAGCCCCCTGCGCCACACGAGGAAGCGGTCATGAAGGGAGACGGTCAGGGAGAGGGCGCCATCCAGGGCGCGGGCGAGGTCCAGGAGAAGAAGCCGCTCATCGAGTACCCGACCGTCTACACCTTCAAGGTCATGGGCAGGCAGGCGCCGGATTTCGTCGAGTATGTGCGCGACCTCTTCCGGCGGCTCATGGGCTCGGAGATCTCCCCGGACTCCATCCGGGAGCAGCCCAGCAGCAAGGGCACCTATGTGTCGCTGAGTGTGTCCGTGTACCTGTTGTCCGAGGAGCACCGCCGCTCCATCTACGAGCGGCTCCGGCAGGAGCCGCGGATCGTCTACTACCTTTGAAGGCGGCCCGTTTCGCCGCCCTCCCGCTCAGGTGGGGGGGAATTGGCGATTCGGGTCCGCCGGTGTACAAGGTGGCTTCTCATGAGCCCGGCCGAGCCCTTCCCGCTCTACTTCCCTGGTGATGCTCGGCGCCCCTTCAGCTCCGAGGCCTCGACCCGGCGCTTCGCGAAGGTGGCGCAGTTGGAGGAGGGTGGGCGTGTGCTCGAGCTCGGCTGCGGCTCGTCTGGCCCGGCCAGCGTGGTGCTCGCCCAGGAGTTCGGCTGCTCGGTGGTGGCCGCGGACTCGGACGAGTCGCTGCTCATCGGCATGAGGGAGCAGGTGCGCTCGCTCGCGCTGGATGGGCGCGTCGAGGTGCGGCGTGTGGACTTCGGCCGGCCCGCCTTCCGGGAGGGGGAGTTCGACGCCATCCTCTGCCAGGGCCGGGTGTTGATGTCGCTGCCGGATGCGCTCGGCACCCTCCGGCCCCTGCTGGCCCATCGGGGCCGGTTGGGCATCACCTGGCCGGTGCGCGTGGGCCGGGTGACGCCTCGCGCGGTGCTCGAGTTCTGGGAGCGCCGCCTGGGGGCTCCGATGATTCTTCCTCGCGAGCTGCTCCAGCACCTGGCGCTCGCCGGCTTCGAGCCCGAGGCCGTCGAGTCCCTGCAGGACGCCGAGCTGGATACCCTCTACCGGGAGCTGGAGCCCCACCTCGCCAAGGCCCCGTCCGGGCAGGCCAACTGGCTGCGCGAGGAGATGGCCCTGCACCACGAGAGCGGCAAGGCCACCGCGAGTTATGCGTTCGCCGTGGGCCGCCGTCGGGAGCCCGGCGAGAAGCCTCCGGCCTCTCGCGATCGCGGGTAGCGGGCCGGCGGGAAGCCGGCCGTCCGGCAGGGCAGGGGGCTCAGTTCACCGCGCCGTGGAAGTCCAACACCTCCACCGACTCGGGGGCGACGCTCAGCTTCACTTCCTCGCGGTAGCCGGCCGCGTCCCCACCCACCTGGAACGGCATCGGCTTCGCGAAGCGGACGTGCACCTCGCTCGCGTAGAAGTCCTGGAGGCCCTCGGGGAACCAGCGGCCCGCCCACAGCTTCGGCAGGTTCGCCAGGATGCTGGTGGCCTGGAGCTGGCCCAGGCGCAGCTGCATCATCCCCCGGCGCTCGCCCGCGAACGGGAACATCCGGAAGCCATACCCGTAGAAGGGCATCGTCGCCGCCGCCGCCATCATCAGCTCGCCCTTGAAGATCGTCTGCCCCGGAGCGATGGGCGCTCCCACCGGGTTGCCATCCGGACCCACGCGGTACGCCTCACCGGCCTGGCCGTTGATGATCTCGCACTCCACCCACGTCGAGTTCGTCAGGTAGTGCGGCACCGTCTTGAAGGCCACCGCCGAGAAGTAGCCGCCCGGGCCCGACATCATCTTCTTGAAGAACCCGCGGCCCAGGTTGCTCTTCACCCAGATGTAGTCGTTGAGCAGCTTCCCATCCACGCCCAGGCCCGCGAACGGCGCGCGGTGGCCATCCACCATCAGCAGATCCATCCGCCGGTAGCCCGGCACCTCGCCCGCGCGAGCCCGCACCACGTCCTGGAGGATGCCGTCCGAGCCGCCGCCCGAGTTGAGGAACGTGGCCAGGCCATTGCCCGTGCCCAGCTTCAGCACGCCGAAGCGCGGCGCGCGCCTGCCGGCGAAACGGCCCCGCGGCTCCAACTGGCGGAACACCTCGTTCACGAAGCACTGGAACGTGCCGTCGCCACCTCCCGTGAACACCATTGGGTAGTTGCGCTCCAGCACCGTCTGGACGATGCGGCGGCAGTCCAGCTCCGAGCGCGACAGGAACAGATCCTGTTCCGGCACCACGTGTGAGAGGGACTTCACTACCCGTGCGTCCACCTTGCGGGCATTGGCGTTGAGCAGCACCGCGACCTTGTGCTCGGGAGCACCGGTGACGGACGGAATCTGGCGCGGATCCACGGAGCGGAGTGGCTGTACCAGCATGGGGGCTGCCTCCAAGGGGGTAGGGGCACGTCGCTGCCTCGCGGCAACGCGACTGCCGCCTTGTGCACTTTCCCAGCCAAGGGTTGACGCGAGGCGTTACCTGGACCTCGCCCCAATATTTCCGAGGGGTTGGCGCGTCGGGTTCTGATCGGATGCCTGGCGGGTTGCTACCAGCAGGTGGCGGAGGTGGAGAGCGCGTTACGCACCCGTCGCTGCCCGGTGGCGCGTTCGTGACGCAGCCCGGCGTCGTTTGACACCTCCAGGTGGGTGGTTACGTTGGTCACACATCGGAGGTACTCGAGGGTTTCGAGGTACTTTTCCACAGTCATTTCGGGAGGTTACACACCGTGGGCAAGATTATTGGCATCGACTTGGGCACCACCAACAGCGTGGTGGCGATCATGGAGGGTCGCGAGCCCAAGGTTCTCACCAACGAGGAAGGTCATCGCACCACGCCCTCGGTCGTTGCGTTCACCAAGGACGGTGAGCGGCTGGTGGGGCAGGTGGCCAAGCGTCAGGCCATCACCAACCCGGAGCGCACGATCTACTCCATCAAGCGCTTCATGGGCCGGCGGTACGAGGAGGTCACCGAGGAGGCGAAGCTCGTCCCCTACAAGGTGGTGCGTGGCCCGCATGGCGACGCGCGCGTGGAGCTCGACGGCAAGCAGTACAGCGCGCCGGAGATCTCGGCGCAGATCCTGCTCAAGCTCAAGCGCGCCGCCGAGAACTACCTGGGCGAGAAGGTGACCGAGGCGGTCATCACCGTTCCGGCCTACTTCAACGACGCCCAGCGCCAGGCCACCAAGGACGCGGGCGAGATCGCCGGCCTCACCGTCAAGCGCATCGTGAACGAGCCGACCGCGGCGGCGCTGGCGTACGGCCTGGACAAGAAGAAGGACGAGAAGATCGCCGTCTACGACTTCGGCGGCGGCACGTTCGACATCTCCATCCTGGAGGTGGGCGAGAACGTGGTCGAGGTGCTCGCCACCAACGGTGACACCCACCTGGGCGGCGACAACATCGACCTGGCCCTCATGGACTGGCTGATCGCCGAGTTCAAGAAGGACAACGGCATCGACGTCTCCAAGGACAAGATGGTCCTCCAGCGCCTGAAGGAGGCGGCGGAGAAGGCGAAGATCGAGCTGTCCAGCACGATGGAGACGGAGATCAACCTGCCGTTCCTCACGGCGGACGCCACCGGTCCCAAGCACCTGAACGTCAAGCTGACGCGGGCCAAGTTCGAGGCGATGATCGACTCCTTCGTCGAGCGCTCGCTGGAGCCGTGCCGCAAGTGCCTGAAGGACTCGGGCCTGGATGTGAAGGACCTCAACGAGGTGGTCCTCGTGGGTGGTTCCACGCGCATCCCGAAGGTGCAGGAGGCGGTGAAGCGGCTGTTCGGCAAGGAGCCGAACCGCTCGGTGAACCCGGACGAGGTGGTGGCGGTGGGCGCGGCGGTGCAGGCCGGCGTGCTCGCGGGCGAGGTCAAGGACATCCTGCTGCTGGACGTCACCCCGCTGTCGCTGGGCGTGGAGACGCTGGGCGGCGTGATGACCAAGCTCATCGAGCGCAACACCACCATCCCCACCCGCAAGTCGGAGACGTTCTCCACGGCGGCCGACAGCCAGACGCAGGTGGAGATCCACGTGCTGCAGGGCGAGCGCGAGATGGCCGGTGACAACCGGAGCCTCGGCCGCTTCCACCTGACGGGCCTGCCCCCGGCGCCGCGCGGCATGCCGCAGATCGAGGTGACGTTCGACATCGACGCCAACGGCATCCTCAACGTCAGCGCCAAGGACAAGGCGACGGGCAAGGAGCAGAAGGTGCAGATCACCCACTCGTCCGGTCTGGCGAAGGACGAGGTGGAGAAGATGGTGAACGCGGCCAAGGAGAACGAGGCCGCCGACAAGTCCCGCCGTGAGCTGGTGGAGCTGAAGAACCAGGCCGAGGCCCAGGCGTACGCCGCGGAGAAGATGGTCAAGGAGAACCGCGAGAAGCTCTCGGCGGACTCCGTGTCGACGCTCGAGTCGGCCATCAAGGCTCTCAACGAGGTGCGCGAGGGCCAGGACAAGGACGCCATCAAGTCCGCGTTGGATCGCCTGCAGCAGGCCAGCTACAAGGTGGCCGAGGAGATGTACAAGGCCACGGGCGCCGCTCCTGGCGCGGGGGCTCCGCCTCCTCCGGGCGCCGAGGCGGGTGCGGCTCCGGGCAGCTCGGCCAAGCCGAAGGACGACGTGGTGGACGCCGAGTTCCGTCAGTCGTAATCCCGGGTTGAACCCTTGAAGAAGGGCCGGAGCTCCCGTGAGGGAGTGTCCGGCCCTTCTGTTTTTCGGGACCCCGAGGGCTCCGACGGCATATGAAAGAGACCAGGGCTCGGATTGCCGGGCACCGCGAGAGGAGACCCATGATGGCGCTGGCGACGACGCCCCCGGGGCATGACGTCATCCTGTTCGACGGGTACTGCCGCCTGTGCCGCGGGGCCGCGAAGCAGTTCGAGCGGTTGCTGGGTGGCAGTGGCACGGAGCTGCGCTCGTTCCGGGACGAGGGCGTGCTGGCCGCGTTTCCCGGTGTCTCCGCCGAGCGGTGCGAGCTGAAGATGCAGCTCGTCCAGGCGGATGGGCGGGTCTTCGAGGGCGCCGAGGCCGTGGTGCAGGCGCTGGGGCGCAGACCGCTCGGGAAGCTGCTCTTCGTCTACTACGTGCCGGGGCTGCGGCAGCTGGCGGACTGGCTCTACGGCGTCATCGCCCGCTACCGTTTCCGCATCGCGGGGCGGGCTTGCACCGATGGCGCGTGCGCCGTGCACTTCAAGTAGAGGCCCCCTTCCGTCGAGCCACCCTTCAAATAGGGCGGTGGGGAGGACTACGATGGGCGGCTCCTGTTCCCAGGCCGAAAGCCCGTGATCCATCCTCCCACGCACCTCTATCCCCAGGCCGCGCAGGCCTTCCGCCACTTCTTCCAGGAGCTGCGCGAGGCCTACCTCGAGCGTGAGACGCTCTTCACCCAGATCGAGCTGGCGCTGCTGTGCCGCGAGCACGTGCTCGTGGTGGGGCCTCCGGGGACGGCCAAGAGCGCCATCGCCTCCTCGGTGCTGGGGCGAATCCTGGACGAGAAGACCGGACAGCCCTCGCTCTTCGCCAAGCAGATCGCCGAGTCCACCGTGCAGACGGACCTCATCGGTCCGGTGGACTTCAAGGTGCTCACCGAGACGGGCCGCACCGAGTACATCACCGAGGACGGCATGCTGGGCGCCACCCACGCCTTCCTCGATGAGGTGTTCGACGGGCGCGACATGCTCCTGCGCTCCATCCTCAACGTCCTGCACGAGCGCGAGCTCAAGCACGGGCGCCGGGTGACGAGCGGACGCACCGAGTGCGCCATCATGACGAGCAACCGCTACCTCTCCGAGGTGCTGGCGCGCTCGCCGGAGCTGCTGCTGGCCTTCGCGGACCGGCTCAGCTTCATTTCCTTCGTGCCCAAGTCCTTCGCCCGGCGCCCCAGCCGCGCGGCCATGTTGCACCGGTTCGCCCATGGCATCCGCCCGGATCTGCGCGCCTCCCTCACCCTGCAGCAGTTGGACGTGCTCCAGGAGGCCGTGGAGCGGGTGACGGTGTCCAGCCACCTGCTCGAGGCCATCGAGATGCTCGCCGACGAGCTGGAGCGCGCGCTCACGGCCCAGGTGTCCAAGCTGCCCGACTACGTGCCTACCAAGTACTTCTCCCAGCGCTCCGTGGTGAAGGCGCTGTGGGCCCTCAAGGCCGCGGTGGTGCGCGATCAGCTCTATCGCCGTCCGGATCGGCTGCTTGAGGCCACCGTCGAGGACCTGGACGCGCTGCGTTGGTTCTTCCTGCTCGGCGGGCCTCCGGCAGAGGAGGCCGAGGCGCTCCTCAAGGTGGCGGTGGATCCCCGCGAGCGCGCGCAGTTGGAGATCGTCCGCATCGAGCAGAAGGCCTTCGACGCCGCGCTGACCAAGGTGCGCGCGGAGCTGGGCACGGGTGTGGAGCGCGAGGCGGCGGCGCTCAGCGCGGCCGAGGACCTCAAGACCGTGGAGGCGCTGGCGCGCAACTTCCAGCCCGGCATCGTCACCACCGCGGCGCAGCGTCTGCGCATCAAGCTCGTCCCGGGGCCTCGTCACCCCGACAACCGGGTGGCCCTGTTGGGCGCGGCGCGTGGGCTGCTCGCGGTGGTGGAGCAGCGGCTGGCTCGCGGCCCCATCGAGGGCACCGAGCCCCGTGCGGGCGTGGCCGTGTTCTCCGCACTCGTGGAGTCGGTGGACCTGTGCAGCCAGGTGCCGGAGCTGCGTCAGCGGCTGCCCGCCGTGAGCGACGCGGTGGCCCGCTTCGTCGTGCAGGCGCTCGAGCTGATGGCGCTCAATGCCGAGAGTCTCGCCTTCGACGAGTCGGTGGTGCTGGAGGCGCTCGTCGGGCTCGCGGACAACCTCTCCGAGGAGCTGGGCCGGGTGGGGGAGCTCCTGGCGCTGCTCGCCGAGGGGAGCTCGGCCGTGGTGGTGCGTCTGCGGGCCGCGGAGGCCGAGGCGCGGCGGCGTGCCGTGGCCGCCCTTCGTCAGCGCGCGACGAGCTCCTTCCCGGGCACGCGCGGCCGGAGGGATCCGCTCGATGCGCTCGCGGCGGACTCGCGCCGGCTCACCCAGCTCGAGACGGCCCTGTGCAAGCTGGATGCGGCGCAGCGCGGTTTCAAGCAGGAGCTGCTGCAGCCCCTCGGGTTCGCCTACGCGAAGGATGTGCTGTCCACCACGCCCTTCGAGCGCATCGACCAGTTCTCGCGTACGGTGCAGTCGGTGGCGGAGAACCTGCGGCGCGAGGGCCTGGCTCCGGAGCCCGTGTTCACCGAGTGCCGGGAGATCCTCGAGGAGCGTCTGCGCGAGTACGTGCGAGGCATCGGCCGCGAGGTGGCGAGCCCTCCGCCCGCTCCCCATGCGGCCGTCAGTGGCGAGGCCTACAACTTCTATCGCGGGGACTTCTCCGCGCATGTACGGGATGGCGAGCTCGCCGCGCTGCTCGGCCTGGATGGGCAGCTCGCCTTCGCGCGGCCGGCCTCCGCCGCGTCCTTCCTCTCCGACAACATCCGGGACGCGGTGGCCCGGGTGGAGCTGTCCTTCGTGCAGACGCGCATCAAATACCTGCGCAGCTGGCTCACCCAGCTCCTCACCGCGCTGCCGGCCCTGCAGAACGCCCAGAATCGTGCCTCCGCGGATCAGATCTTCGATCGTCTGGTGAAGAGCCGCTTCCCGTTGCTCGCGCTCAAGGAGGGCGAGCTGGTGCGCATCAAGGGTGTGCTCGGCATCCTGAGCGCCATCCCCGGCGAGCTGGGCGACAGCGCGCGCAAGCTGGAGAGCGTGCTGCGCGGCATCGACGACGACTTCACCCGCTTCAGCAAGCAGCTGCTGGAGCTCCGGGCGTCGCTGTGAGGAGGGACTGACGCGTGCTCGGCTCGCGGCTCGCACGCCTGCGGCTCCGGTTGGATGCGCTCCAGGGCAGCCCGTCCCAGTCCGAGGGTCTGCGGGGCTGGTGGCTCGGGCTCACCGCCCCGTCCGAGGTGGATGTGTCCCTGCCCACCGTGACGGCGCTCGATCGGGCGCTGGATCGGGTGGGGGTGCACACCCTCGCGGACGCGCGCCTGCTGCTCGAGCTCGGCGTGAAGAAGGGCAGGGTGGGTGAACTGGCCACGGGTCTGAAGTCCCGGGCGGCCGAGGCGCTGGAGGAGTTCGAGCAGGCGCTGGGCGCGGTGGAGAAGATGCTCCGGGTGGGCCGCTCTCCTCCGGGGGCGCGCACGGCGCTGGAGCGGGGCTTCGTGCGGCTCGCGAGGGTGCTGCGGGTGGCGGAGCTCTTCCTGTCCCCCACGCCGCCTCCGGCCCAGGAGGAGGGCGGGTTCGAGATCTTCGAGAAGCCCGGTCCGCTCTGGAATGCCCGCGGGGCCCCGAGCAAGGCCCGTATGGCCGTGGCCGAGTTCCTCGCCCATCGGGCGCGCGACAACGTGGAGGACCTGGTCCAGAAGCGGCGGGACCTGGACATGGCCCACGAGATTCTGTTGCGCATCGGCATGGAGCACGACCGCGACCGCGGCGTGGCCCTGCGCAACGAGGTGGCCCAGGCTCGTGATCGTGTCCGGGAGCAGCCGGCGACGCGCTCGTTGGATGCGTTGGTCCAGGAGGTGCGGCGCACCGCTCGGAGGGATCCGCAGATGGCCTGGCGCTCGCTCAGAGGGCTCTACGAGCGGGCGTTGGAGGCGAATGACCCCCAGTTGGCGGCGGCGGCCCGCGCGGCGCTCGAGCCGATGATGCCTTCCCGCGAGCCGATGCGGGCCCTGCTGGAGTCCTCCGAGCGCGAGAACCTGACCCGCTGGTTCGGCGAGGAGCCTCCCGCCATCGAGGGCCCCAAGGGGCTCCGGGAGAGCCCCAAGGCCTCCACCGCGGATGACCTGCTCGCGGACCTGGCCTTCTCGCTGCGGCCCGAGCAGCTCTCCGCGTTCGAGCTGGCGGCCGGCTGTGCCCGCTACTTCGACGTGGAGGACTCGCTCACGGAGGAGATCGTCGAGGTGAACACCCGGAAGGTGCGCCCCGTGCCGCGCCGGGTGCCGTACCCCACGCAGAACATGACGTTCGAGCGCACGGGCGGCCTCCACGACGTGAACAACTTCGTCATCTCGGACCCGCGGTTGCTCGTCTACGACCTGGCCGCCCACAGCCAGACGGTGCGCGCCTACCTGGAGGACGAGCCGCCTCCCCAGCCCAAGAAGATGAAGCGCACCGCCGTGCGCGTGTACGTCTGCGATGCCTCGGGCTCCATGCATGGCTCCCGCGCCCGCTTCCGCGACGCCATCATCATCGCCGAGCTCAACAACCTCCGCGTCAAGGTGCGCCAGGGTCTGCCCTTCGACCCGCTCTACTTCTCCTTCTTCAACGACACGCCCACCGAGCTCGCCCGCGTGGACACCGCCCGCGAAGCCACCCGGCAGATCGAGAAGCTCTTCCGCGACTCGCCCGCCGAGGGGCAGACGGACATCACCCTCGCGCTCATGTCCGCCTTCGACTCCATCCGCGCCGCGCGGGGCAGGGATCCGTACCTCGCCCGCGCCACCGTGGTGCTCATCACCGACGGCGAGGACCGCGTCGACCTGGACCTCATCCGCCGCACCCGCGCCCCCATGGACGCGCTGGACATCGCGCTCAGCTTCATTTCGCTCGGCGAGGAGAATCCGGACCTCAAGTCTCTGGTCCAGGAGCAGCGTGGCCGCGGCGGCCGCGCCTTCTACCACCACCTCTCCGACCAGGAGATCCAGTGGGCGAAGACCGAGTTCGACAGCCCCTGGCGCACCCTCCTGCCGCACGAGGTGCCCGTCACCCCGGAGGTCATCGACGCGCTCACCCCGCACCTCCAGGCACTCGAGGCGCTCGCCGCCGGACGCGCGGTCTCCTCTCCCGCACCGGTCATCTCCGAGGCCTCCTTCGATGCCCTCTTCCCGGAAGCGGAGCGGATTGGCTCCCAGAAGATGGCGGGAGAGGTGCCCGGCCCCGAGGTGATTGCCCGCGTGGCCGACATCCTGGACGCGATCGTCGAGGCCTCCGCGCTCGCCTCCGCCGATCGCCGCGCCACCGAGAGCCTCTCCCTCTTGCAGCACCTGCTCGGGGTGTACCAGCTCACCCCGGGGCGCTACCTGGCCGCGCTCGCCGCGGGAGGTTCAGAGGTGCACGAGCGCCTCGCTCGCGTGCGCCTCCTCTGCCGTCCCTTCGAGTAGGCTGTCCCCGGACATGCTCTTCGACTGGTTGCGCAAGAAGAAGACGACACCCAAGCAGGCCGAGCGGCCCAAGGATCCGCTCGCGGCCTTCGATCAGCTCATCGAGGACCTGGAGCGGCAGGCGGCGGAGATCCGCAAGTCCGCCGCCACGCTGCTGGCGGTCAGGGGCGACCTGGGCCGCCACGAGGGGCGGTACTTGAAGCGGCTGGAGGACATCGCCAAACGGCGTGCCGCCGCGGATGAGCAGGGGGACAGCAAGATCGCCCTGGCGCTCGAGAGGGACCGCGTCCAGACCGAATCCTTCTTGAGCACCACCCGGGAAGCCCTCAACCGCGCCGAGCAGGACGGCAAGCTGCTCCTGGAGGCCGCGGCGGACATCGGCAACCGGGTGGTCGAGCTGCGCACCGAGCGCGAGAGTGCCTCCGCCCGGCTCGCCGTGGGAGGTCTGGTCTCCGCCGCCCTGCGCGAGCAGGTGGAGCGCTTCGAGAAGGTGCTCGCCGTGGATGCCGCCCGGGATGAGATCGAACGGGCCCATGCGCTCGCGGACATCTACCGCGAGGAGCGTGGAGAGTCCGTGAAGCCGGAGTGAGGCGGGGGACTCCCCTCGCGCCGCAGGTAGCCGAGCACCATGGCGCACAGCTCCTCCTCGAGCTCCGGGTCCCCCACCAGCTCGGGCCGCTCGATGACGGTGGCCCAGGTGGCCCCCCGCACGGCGCGGGTGAGCAGGAAGACGGCCAGCTCCAGGTTGCGCGGACGCAGCGTCTCCAGACCGCGTGAGAGCGAGTTGCGGACGATCGACTCCACGCGCACCTCCATCTCCTGGACGGTGTGCAGGGGGCCGATGCGCGGCGCCTGTTCCAGCAGGACCCGTTGGAGCTGCGGATTCACCGCGTACACACCCATCAAGGTGCGCACCAGCTCGCGCGTCACCTCCTCCATGCCCCCCCTCTGGCGGGGGACGAGGGTCTCGGTGAGGGCCGCGAGGAGCTGCTGGCTCAGGCGCTCGACCAGCGCGGCCACGAGCGCCTCCTTGCTCGGGTAGTACTGGTAGAGCGTGCCGATGCTCACCCCGGCCCGCTCCGCCACCTGCTTGGTGGTGGTGCCTTCATAGCCGGAGCTGACCAGAACCTGAGCCGCCGCCTCCAGGAGGGCCTCCACCGTCGCCTTCGCGCGTTCCTGGCGCGGCTTCTTCCGAGGGACGGCGCGGTCTCGCGTGGCCATGACACCTCCTCTCCAGAAACTGAGCCGGACTCGAGCCCGATGCGAATTTCGCGCTCCAGGTCCGGCTCTTACCCTTGTCGGGAACATTGTGCACCGGGGTTCTCACCCCAGGAGACCTGACATGCTCGACATCCGAAATCTGGTCCGTGGTGGCCGCGCCGTCGTATCCCTCATCAAGGACTCCGACCGGCTCGACCAGGTGTTCGAGCTGGTGGACGCGGTCAACGCGCAGCCCGACGCGGCCCGGCGGTTGATGGAGACCGTGGCCCAGGACTCGCAACTCGCCCATGCCGTGTTGAAGCGCCCCCGCCTGGGACGCGTGGACATGGACGCCCTGGCCCAGTTGCCCGAGGGCACACTGGGGCGCGCCTTCGTGGGCTTCCTGCGCCAGAACGGGTTGGATCCGAACGCGCTGCCCGTGCGCGAGGCCGACGACGCGGTCAGCTACCTGCAGGCCCACCTGCTCGAGACGCACGACTTGTGGCACGTGGTGACGGGCTTCGGTCCGGACCCGGTGGACGAGCTGGGGTTGCAGGCCTTCTACCTCGCGCAGAACCACTCGCGCGTGGCGCTGAGCATCATCATGACGGGGGTCATCTCCACGTTCCTGCACAGGTTCGACAGGCACGAGGCGATGATGACGCGCGTGACCCGCGGGTGGTTGCTGGGGCGGCGGGCGAAACGGTTGATCGGCACGGACTGGAAGCAGTTGATGGACCGGCCGCTGGAGGAGGTGCGCACCATGTTCGGCCTGGACCTCGCCCGGGTGGACGCGTTGCTCGGTGAGTGCGAGGCGCCACGGCCCACCGCGCCCGTGGCCCAGGCCTGAGCGGCGGCGAGTGATGCAACCCGCCACTTTCCTCCACTGTCGTCATCCGCACCATCCGCTCGCGCCGGCCAGTTGCGGTACGGTGCGGCGGGAACGGACAGGAGGGAAGCGATGGGCTGCTGCCACTACCACCACGTCGGAGAGGGCTGCGACAACGCCTTCACCGTAGACTCCTCACGTATCACCTTCGGCCGCGGCTGCCTGGCGGAGGTGGGCGATCGTGCCAGGGCACTCGGGATGAAGCGCGTGGCCTTGTTCTCGGACGAGCGCCTGGCCCGGCTGCCGCACTTCCAGAAGGTGCACCAGTCCTTGAGCGCCGCCGGACTGGACGTGGTCGTCTACACCCACGTGCACGTCGAGCCCACCGACCAGTCGTTCCTGGAAGCGGCGCGCTTCGCCGCGGAGACCCGCCCGGATGGCTACATCTCCCTGGGCGGCGGCTCGGTCATCGACACCTGCAAGGCGGCCAACCTCTACGCCACACATCCGGCGGACTTCCTGGCCTACGTCAACGCGCCGGTGGGCGAGGGGCGCCCGGTGCCCGGCCCGCTCAAGCCGCACATCGCGTGCCCCACCACCTCGGGCACCGGCAGCGAGGTCACCGGCATCACCATCTTCGACCTGCTGTCGATGCATGCGAAGACCGGCATCGCCTCGCCTGCGCTGCGGCCCACCGAGGCGCTCATCGACCCGGACTGCACCGCGACCCTGCCCGGTGAAGTGGTCGCCGCCAGTGGGCTGGACGTGCTGTCGCACGCGCTGGAGTCCTATACCGCTCGGCCGTATGTGCGCCGTCCCGCCCCGCAGCGGCCGAGCCTGCGCCCCATGAGCCAGGGCGCCAACCCGTGGAGTGACCTCGGCTGCCGCGAGGCGCTGCGCCTGATGGGCCTGTTCCTGGTGCGCGCGGTGGCGGACGCGGAGGACCATGAGGCTCGCGAGCAGATGATGTGGGCCGCCACGCTGGCGGGCATCGCCTTCGGAAACGCGGGGGTGCACGCGCCGCACGGCATGGCCTACGCCGTGGCGGGACTCGTGCGCGATTTCCATCCCTCCGGCTATCCGGAGGGCGAGCCCCTGGTGCCGCACGGCATGGCCGTCATCGTGAATGCCCCGGCCGTGTTCCGTTACACCTCGGAGGTGAGTCCCGAGCGTCACCTGGAAGCCGCGCAGTGGCTGGGGGCGGACATGCGCGGTGCCTCGCCCGGCGATGCTGGCGAGGTGCTCGCCGGAAAGCTCATCCAGATCATGCGCGCCGTGGGCATACCCAACGGACTCGGGGGAGTCGGCTACGGCGAAGCGGACCTGGCGGCCCTCACGGAAGGCGCCTTTCCGCAGCAGCGCCTGCTGCAGAACGCCCCTCGTGAGATGACCCGGCCCGTCCTCACCGAGCTGTTCCGCCAGGCGCTGCGCTACTGGTAATCGAAGCGGAGACAACCCCCATGTCCGAAGCCGAGACCTCAGACCGTTACCGCTACTTCCTGCCCATCACCACCCGCTGGATGGACAACGACGTCTACGGCCACATCAACAACGTCACCTACTACAGCTACTTCGACACCGTCGCGAACCACTACCTCATCCACGAGGGCGGCCTGGACATCCTCACCAGCCCCGTCATCGGCCTGGTGGTGGAGTCCCGGTGCTCGTACCGCGCCCCGCTCGCGTATCCCGACCGCCTCCGGGCGGGCCTGCGCGTGGACAAGCTCGGCAACCGCTCGGTGACCTACGGAATCGGAATCTTCAAGGAGGGTGAGGAGCAACCCGCCGCCCACGGGCACTTCGTGCACGTCTTCGTGGACCGGGACTCCCGCAAGGCGGTGGCGATACCGGAGCGCCTGCGCGAGGCTCTCGCACGCATCTCCGTGGCGTGAAGGTCCACCGCGCTACGTGCGGCGCGCGGTCTGGTGCAGCTCCAGCACGATGTTGCCGCCCTTGAAGAGCCTCACCGCTCCCGACGTCTGGCTCACCACCAGCGCGATGCACTTCGTCGTCGACGTGATGCTCGCCGCCGCCGCGTGCCGCGCTCCGAGCCCCAGCGGAATCTTCACCGCCTCGTCCGACGCCGACAGGTAGCGCCCCGCCGCCAGCACCACGCCGTCCTCGCGGATGACGAACGACCCGTCCAGCACCGAGAAGTTCTTGATGGCCTCGCGGATCTTCGGATCCAGCACGTTGCGCTCGGCCTCCGACAAACCCTGGAACGGGTTGATCGTCATCTGCCGGCTCTTCTCCATCACGCTCGTGTGGTCGCCAATCGTGATGATCGTCCCGATGGGGTGGCCCTCGAAGCCCTCCTGGCCCACCTGCAGCGCCAGTTGGATGAGCGCGTCCACCACCTGCGAGTTGAACTCGTCCCCCAGCTTCACGCCCTCGATCGTCAGCCGGTCGTCCAGCGAGCCACCGATGCGCATCTGCATCAGCGTGTCCGGGGGACGGCCGAGCTTGCCCGTCATGCACAGCACCAGGTCCCCCTCCTTGAACGCCCCCTGTGACAGCGCCGACACGAGCGCCACCTTCACCCGCTCGGTGCGCGAGTAGTCGTAGGCGGGAATCACCAGCGCCCGCTGCTTCTTGCTCAGCAGATCCTGCGCCACCGCTGGCGAGGTCACCGCGTAGACGAGCTTGCGCTTGGCGTGCTGCCGGCGCAGGTCCTCGGGCGCGATGGGCACGTCGCTGATGTAGAGAAAGTGGTCCACGTCCCCCTTCCCAGCAAGCAAGAGGGCGGCGCGTAGGAACTCCCGATCGAATTTCGACGTATCGCTCATGGGGTACGGCCTCGCCGCCTGTTATCGGTTGTTGATCAGGGTCTCCTTGACATCAGAGTGCACGTGAATAAAGCTTTCCGGCCATTTTTTTCGAGGCACCAGGGCCCATTTCCCCGCAGTACGGGAGCTTAAGGCTGTGAACCAGAAAGATCTCAAGCGTTACAAGAAGATGCTCGAGGACAGCAAGACGAGCCTGCTGGAGAGCGCCAAGAAGACCCTGGTGGAGGAGTCCAGCTTCGACACCGACGATCTCCCCGATGAGATCGACCAGGCTTCTTCCGAGTACGCCCAGTCGATGGTGTTCCGTCTGCGTGACCGGGAGAAGTTCCTGTTGCAGAAGATCGATCGGGCGCTCGCCCGTATCGAGGACGGCACCTTCGGCATTTGCGAGCGGTGCGAAGAGGAGATCTCTCCCAAGCGGCTGGAGGCGCGGCCTGTGACCACGCTGTGCATCCGTTGCAAGGAAGAGCAGGAGAAGAAGGAGAAGTCCTACGGCTGAGTGAGCCGTAGGTGCCCAGGGGGGCTCTCGCGTACGGGCCCGCGTGAGACCTCCCTGTGCCCTCAGGCCGCCAGTTGGATCTCCACCCGGAGCAGCTGGCGGCCGATGAGGAAGTGGTCCCCGTTGTCCACGAAGACGGGACCGGTCAGCCGGATGAAGGTGCCGTTGGACGAGCCCACATCCTTGACCCTCAGCCTGTCCTGCTTCACGTGCAGCATCGCGTGCCGCCCCGAGACGAAGCCGTCCACGGGGAAGGAGAGATCGCCCTGCTCGCGCCCCAGGCTGTTGTCGCCCTCCTTGAGCGGGAAGGCGGCCCCTCTCACTCCCCCCTCCAGGATCTGCACCAGCCGCAGCCGGTAGCCCGGATCGGTCGAGCCCCAGATATGGGCGCCGCCCGGACCCACCGCCGCCGCGGGAATGGGCTCGAGCACCAGCCGCTGCCGGCCCAGGCGCAGCTCGCCGCCCACCGGTAGCTCGCGCTCCTGGCGCAGCCGGACGAAGACACCGTTGGCGCCCCCCACGTCCTCCACCGCCAGCCGCCCCCCCGAGAAGAAGAAGCGGGCCTGGACGGGCATGATGAAGGGGTCATCCGTCAGCGGCAGGTCGCCCTGGGTGCCGCAGGTGAGGGTGTCCTGGGTCATCCGCACCACCGACTCGGGACCGCCGTCGGCTCGCACCACGCGCAGGGCCACCTGGGGCCTGGCCGCCAGTTTGGGCGCGGCCATCACCATCGTGCCGGAGCGCAGGGGAGAGCCACAGGCGTGGCAGGAGGAGGCGGAGTCGGGATTGTCGGCGTCGCAGCGGGGGCAGTAGACCATAGCGGACGGCTGTACATATCAAGCCCGGCGAGACGTTGCGTGGGCCGCGAACAATGCTCGCATGGTGACCGTCCACCTTGCGGGCAACCCGACGCTCGTGGGAAGTTCGGGGGCCAACATCCGACCCCTGCATTCGGGATGCCCCCTTTGCATTGCCCCAGCTGCGGCGCCGACGCCGGTGACAGTTCCAGATTCTGCCTCTCCTGCGGCGCCACGCTCGCGCGCGCGGAGCAGGACGACTACATCGGCCGCACCATCGCCCAGAAGTACCAGGTGGAAGCCCTCATTGGAGAGGGCGGTATGGGCAAGGTGTACCGTGCCCGTCAGGTGGCCCTCGACAAGCTCGTGGTGCTCAAGGTGCTGCGCCAGTCGCTGCTCGGCGACGATCGCACCGTGGCCCGCTTCAAGCGCGAGGCCAAGGCCGCCAGCCGCCTCAACCACGCCAACTCCATCAGCATCCTCGACTTCGGCCAGACCGAGGATGGCTCCCTCTTCATCGCGATGGAGTTCGTCCCGGGGCAGGACCTGCACACCGTCCTGAGCAAGGACGGCCCGCTCCCCGAGTCGCGCATCATCCGCATCGTCAGCCAGGTGCTCTCCGCCCTCTACGACGCGCACAACGCTGGCGTCATCCACCGGGATCTCAAGCCCGAGAACATCATGGTGGAGCAGCGCCGCAACGAGCCGGACTTCGTGAAGGTGCTCGACTTCGGCATCGCGAAGATCCAGGACGGCGACGGCGAGGGGCCCGCGCTCACGCGCACCGGCTTCGTCTGCGGCACCCCCGAGTACATGTCTCCCGAGCAGGCGCGTGGCGCCACGCTGGACCACCGCTCGGACCTGTACGCCGTGGGCGTCATCCTCTACCAGCTCATCACCGGCCGGCTCCCTTTCGAGTCCGATACCGCGGTGGGGTACGCCACCAAGCACCTCACCGAGGAGCCCCTCCCTCCGTCCCGCAAGCGCCCGGAGATCCGCATCTCCCCGGCCATGGAGCGGCTCATCATGCGGACGCTCTCCAAGAGCCCGGATGATCGGCCGCAGGACGCGGAGGCCTTCAAGGCCGAGCTGATCGCCGTGGAAAAGGAGCGCGAGCGCCGCACCAACCCGTCCTCCTCCACCGGCCGGCGTGCCGCGGCCGGCGCGGGACCCGTGCTCGCGCCGCTGCCTCGCAGGGCCACGCCGCCTCCGAGTGGCATGAGCACGGAAGTCACCGACCCGGGTTGGGGCGGCGAGTCCGAGGCCACCGTGCGCGCCATGCCCGAGCGGATGCCTCCCGGTGCCGCCATGTCCCGTGCCGCGCCGGAGCGCACGCAGCTCGCCCCTCCGAGCCGGGCCGCACCGGAGCGTGAGCGTGGAGAGCGCTCGGGGCCCGTGCCGCTCGCCCCCGCGCGTCCCGTGCCGTCCGAGCGCGTCACCACCGAGCGCTCCCTCCTGGCCGCCGAGCGGGCTCCGGCGCCCACCGTCGATCAGGCGCTGATCAACGGCAAGACCGAGGCGATGGTCTCCACCGTGCCCGACGCCGGAGGCGGCTTCGGTTTCCTCAAGGCCTTCGTGCTCACCCTGGCACTGGTCACGGTCGGCCTGGTCGCCTGGTGGTTCTACACCACGTGGCGCAACCAGACCCACGACAAGCCCTTCGTCCCTCCGAAGAACGCGCCCATCCCGGGACAGGAGTCCGGCGCCAACGTACCGGCCCCCCGCATCATCCCTCCGTACGAGCAGGACATCCCGGTGAAGCAGCGCGATCCGCGGCAGGCGCAGCAGCGGCGGCAGGCGGGCTACACCGCCTTCAAGAGCGGCAACCTGGGCCTGGCCGCCAACGAGTACCGCTCCGCCTTCTTGTTGGATCCCTCTCCGGAGCTGTCGCTGATGCTCGGCGAGGTGTACTGGGCGCTCGACAGCCACGACGATGCGCGCGGCTGGTGGAAGCGCCACCTGCGGGATCTGCCGGGCTCCAAGGCCCGCGCCACCATCCTCAGCAAGGAGCCGGCGCTGGCTTCCCTCGACGCGGGCCGGTAGTCCCGCGGAGCCGCGCTCAGCCCACCAGCTCCACCTGGACGATGTGCTGGCCCAGGCGCACGCGATCTCCCAGACGCAGCGGCCGGTCCACCCCCGAGGGGATGCGCACGTAGGTGCCGAGGCCTCCGGAGAGATCGCGCAGCTGGGCCCCGGTGGCGGTGAAGCTCAGCTCGCAGTGCCGGCCGGCCAGCCCCTCCTCCTGGGGGAAGCTGAAGTCACAGTTGGCCTGCCCGATGGTCAACAGCGGCGCGGAGGTGACGACCGTGCGGCCGGCGCGGCCACCCACCAGCACCTCCTCCACACCATAGACGCCCTGCTGGCCGGGAGGTACCGGAGCACCATAGACGGTGGGGCGCCCGGCGAGGGGCGGCGGCGCCTCGAGCTTCCCGAGGAAACGGAAGAGGCGCTGGCCGATGCTGAAGAAGGACAGGGGCTGGAGCGTCTCGGCCGCGGGGATGGTGACGTAGACGCCCGAGGCGCTGGACTCGTCACGGACATGTAGCACGTTGTCCTTGATGAGGAACGTGGCGTGCTGGGCGGAGACGAAGGGATCGTCCGCGAAGAGGATGGCGCCCCGGGTGCGGCCCACGGTGCAGCCAGTGACGGGCAGCTTGAAGCGCTGGCCCCGGGCCGAGCCGGCGATGACCGCCAGCCCGAAGCGGGAGGCGGCGGGTGCCGGAGGGCGGACCCCGGCGGCGGGCGCGGTGGCCGGTGCGGCCGGTTTGGGTGCAGGGGCAGGGGCTGCAGCGGGCGCGGCGGGGCGGCTCAGGGGCAGGGGAGCGGCCGGAACCCGAGGCGCCGCCACTCCCGGAGCAACCCGGGCGGCCAGGGGGATGCCCCCGGCCGAGGCGATGGGCGGCGGGGTCCGAGAGGAGGCCGGACGCAGGCCGGGCGGGGCCTCGGGCGGGCGGGCGGCACCCGGCGGAGTCCGGGATACTCCGGAAACCGGCTTGCCCGCCGAGGAAGCAGGCGTGGACCGGGAAGGTGGAGGCCTGGCCGTGGCCGGTGCCTCGCTCAGCGGGGTGCCGCAGCTGGCGCACACCTCCGCACGAGGCGGATTGTACCCGTCACAGTTCGGGCAGACCACGGCGAGAGCAGACAGCAGGAGCTGTGACATGGGCGGTTCGACTCTAGAAGTGGGCGCGACGCGGGGTCAACGAAAGCGAATCCCGAGCAAATCCCGAGGGCATGACGTTGCCCCCCCTGGTTGTGGCAGTTACCATTGCTGACGCTTCGATGATTCGCCTCAACGACATCCTCCAACGGGTCTCCTCCTATCACCCGGACCCCGATCTGGACATCATCAAGAAGGCGTACGTCTACTCGGCCAAGGTGCACCAGGGCCAGCTACGCAAGTCGGGTGAGCCTTACCTCATCCATCCGCTCGAGGTCGCCGGGCTCCTGGCCGAGTTGAAGTTGGACGAAGCGTCCATCGTCACCGGCCTGCTCCACGACACCATCGAGGACACGCTCGCCACCGCCGAGGAGCTCACCGAGCTGTTCGGCCCCGAGGTCGCCCAACTGGTCGACGGGGTGACGAAGCTGTCCAAGTTCTCCGCCTCCGCGACCCTCTCCCAGGAGGAGAAGCAGGCGGAGAACTTCCGGAAGATGATCATCGCGATGGCGCAGGACATCCGCGTCATCCTGGTGAAGCTGGCGGACCGTACGCACAACATGCGGACCCTGGACCACATGTCCGAGGAGAAGCAGCGGCGCATTGCCCAGGAGACCCTGGACATCTACGCCCCGCTGGCCAACCGCCTGGGCATCAGCTGGATCAAGACCGAGCTGGAGGATCTGTCCTTCCGCTACGTGAAGCCCCAGGACTTCCTCGCGCTGCAGGACAAGCTCAACAAGCGCAAGAAGGAGCGGGAGAAGTACATCGAGGACGTCAGCAATCTCATCAAGACGAAGCTGGAGGAGCGGGGCCTGAAGGGCGACGTGAGCGGCCGCTTCAAGCACGTCTACAGCATCTACAAGAAGATGAAGTCGCAGGGGATCGAGTTCGAGCAGATCCACGACATCATCGCCTTCCGCATCATCATGCCCGCGGTGCCCAGCTGCTACGAGGCGCTGGGCCTGGTGCACCAGCTGTGGAAGCCGGTACCGGGGCGCTTCAAGGACTTCATCGCCATCCCCAAGCCCAACATGTACCAGTCGCTGCACACCACGGTGGTGGGGCCGCTGGGCGAGCGCATCGAGGTGCAGATCCGCACCCCGGACATGCACAAGGTGGCCGAGGAGGGCATCGCGGCGCACTGGGCCTATAAGGAGGGCAAGGCGGTCTCCGTCAGCAAGGACGACGAGAAGTTCGCCTGGCTGCGCCAGCTCATGGAGTGGCAGCAGGACCTCAAGGACCCCAAGGAGTTCCTGGAGACGGTGAAGGTGGACCTCTTCACCGACGAGGTCTTCGTCTTCACGCCTCGGGGTGACGTGAAGAGCCTGCCGCGAGGCGCCACGCCGGTGGACTTCGCCTACGCCATCCACTCGGACGTGGGCGGCCGGTGCGTGGGCGCCAAGGTGAACGGGAAGATCGTCCCGCTGCGCTACAAGCTGAAGAACGGTGACACGATCGAGGTCCTCACCAGCCCCCAGGCGCACCCGTCCAAGGACTGGCTCACCTTCGTCAAGACGAGCCGCGCCCAGCAGCGCATCCGCGCCTTCATCAAGCAGCAGCAGCGCGACAAGAGCCTTCAGCTGGGCCGCGAGCTGCTGGAGCGCGAGCTCAAGCGCTACCAGCTCAACTTCAACCGGCTGCTGAAGAACGGCGAGCTGAAGAAGGTCTGCGAGGAGCTCGGCTACCGGACCGAGGACGATCTGCTGGTGGCCCTGGGCTACGGCAAGGTGGTGCCCAACCAGGTCATCACCCGCGTGGTTCCTCCGGAGAAGCTGGCGGCCTCCTCGGGGGAGGGCAAGGGCTCGCATGCGGCGGAGAGCCAGGCGGCCACTTCCAGCAGCAGCATGCTGCCGGGCCTGTCCCGGGTCACCGACTTCGCCAAGAAGCTGGTGGGGAAGCAGAACAGCAGCGGGGTGCAGATCGGCGGCGTGGACGACGTGCTGGTGCGCTTCGGGCGGTGCTGCAACCCGGTGCCGGGAGACCCCATCGCCGGCTTCATCACCCGCGGCCGCGGCGTGACGGTGCACACGGTGGGCTGTGACAAGGCGCTGGCCACGGACCCCGAGCGCCGCGTGGACGTGTCGTGGGACGTGCGCGGCGACTTCAAGCGCCCGGTCACCCTGCGCGTCCTCACGGCGGACCGGACGGGCCTGCTGGCGGACATCTCCAACACCTTCTCCAAGAAGGGCGTCAACATCTCCCAGGCCAACTGCCGGGCCACCGGAGATGACCGCGCGGTGAACACCTTCGAGGTCACCATCTCCGACCTCAAGCAGCTCACCGACCTGATGCGCACCATCGAGCGCCTCCCGGGCGTCTACTCCGTCGAGCGCATCTGAGGGGACCCGCCTCTCCCTCGCGGAGAGGGGGGTTCACCCCATGTGTCATCCATCTTCGTGCCAGGGCTCCGAGGGGTTGGCCGCCCGCCGGTCAGGTGGTAGAGCCGCCGCGGACGCGCGGCCACTCCCGGCCGCCTCACCCCCCGAGGTGAATTCATGGCTCGCAAGGTTGTGCACTCCGACGACGCGCCCAAGGCGATTGGCCCCTACTCGCAGGCGGTGCAGGTGGACGCCGGGAAGATGACCTTCCTCTCCGGACAGATTCCGTTGGACCCGAAGACGATGACGATCGTCCAGGGAGATGTCATCGACCAGGCCGAGCAGGTGATGAAGAACCTGAGCGCGGTGCTGAAGGCCTCCGGCCTGGACTTCTCCCACGTGGTGCGCAGCACCATCTTCCTCACCGACCTGAACGACTTCACCAAGGTCAACGAGGTCTACGGCCGCTACTTCACCGGCGCGCCCCCGGCTCGCGTCACCGTGCAGGTGGCCGCGCTCCCCCGCGGCTCCAAGGTGGAGATCGACGCCATCGCCGTGTCCTGATGGGCGCGAGGGTGGGGGAGACCTCCCTCACCCAACCCTCCCCCTGGATTGAGCATTCGTGACCGGAGCAGGCCGTGCCCCCTGACGCGCTTTTCTTCTCGACCCGCAAGGAGCTCGAGGTCTGGGCGGAGGCCCACTTCGTCTCGTATGCGCTCGCCCTCTCCGCCGAGGTCCTGTTCTCGGAGCTGCCGCTCAACGAGGCCCAGCGAAACGGGCTCCGGCACGCGCTCGGCGGACTCGCGGTGCGCGATGTCGGCTCGAAGGAGGGCTCGAGCCGCTACGCTGGCGCGCGGGGCAAGGGACTCGAGACCGCGCTCGCCGAGGCGGCATGGGCGTACCTCCATCAAGAGGCGGCGTCCGTCCAGCGGGGCCTCGAGGAGGAGCGCGGCCGCCGCGAGGTGCACGCCGACGCCTCGATTGCTCCGCTCTGGGCTCGCCTGCTCGAGGCCCGCCGTGCCGTTCGGGCACAGGCCTTCCCTCGCTCGCGGGAGGGGCGAGCCGCGGGAACGTGGGCCTTCGACGCCTCGATGTGCACCCTCTCGTGGAAGGAGCGCGATCGCATGGTGCGCTCGGGCCCCGACTACAGCACGGTCGCCCCCCTCTCTCGGCTGACCTTCGACGGCGGCGGCGAGGCCCGAATCGAGTGCAGCTGCTCGCCGCGGTTTCGGGGGTGCTCCCATGCGCTCGCGCTGATCGACACGACGCTCGACGTCCTCGAGGTGCCCTCCCGCGTCGCGGAGGCGCGGGCCATGGCGGAGGAGCTGCTTCGTCCGAACTGGGCCCGGGCGCTGAAGGAGCTCGAGCTGTTCGAGGTCAAAGCGGCGAAGCCCCGCGCGTCCATCGAGGTCTGGTGGTGCATCGAGCATGAGCTCGGGACGCTCACGGTGTCGCCGCTCGTGAAGAAGCAGACCCGCCGCGGCATGCTCAGCCCGGGGGCCCGGATGACGGCGGCTCGTCTGCTCGAGGAGCACCGGGAGTTGCTCTCGGAGGCGGATCTCCGCATCGCGGAGCAGCTCGCGTCCTGGGCGCCCGCCTCTCGTGCCGCGGGCACCTACCCCTCACGGGCGTTCATCGCACTGGTGGGGCATCCGCGCGTGGCGCTCGACCTGCGTCCCGAGGAGCCCATCGAGGTGACGCGCGTGCGTCTTGGCTTCACCGCGCTCGCGGCGGAGGACCACATCCACCTCGAGCCGTCGATCGAGGGAGAGCGCTTCAACCCGAAGCTGCTCGCGTCCCTGCTTCGTTCGTTCGTGCCGGGCGAGCCGCTCTTCACGGTCGAGGAGCAGCGGGGCCGATGCCTGCTCATCGACGTCAATGACGAGGCGCGCCAGGTGTGGACCGTGCTCGAGAAGCACGGCGACCGGTTCCCACCGGAGAGCCACGAGCAACTGCTCGAGCGGCTCTCGCGGCTGGAAGCGCGGCTTCCCCTCGTCGTGCCGAACACCCTCAAGGGCCGGGAGCTTCCGTCGGAGATGACGACCGTCGTCCGGCTCCGCCTTCTTCCCGATGTGTCCCTCGAGCTGGAGCTGCTCGTGCGCCCCGGACCGGGCGCGCCGCTGTTCCTGCCCGGGACCGGGCCGCGTGATGTGCTGCTCGCCCGAGGCGGTGAGCGTGGCTACGTCCGCCGCAAGTTGATGCTCGAGGAGGAGCGGGCCCGTGCCGCGCTGACCTCGCTTCCGCTCGCTGGGGCCGAGGAGGGTCCGACGTTCTGCTTCCAGATCGGCGACACCGACGCCGCGCTGGAGCTCATCGCCGCGCTCCAGAAGCCTCCGCCAGGGCTCGAGGTCGAGTGGCTCGACCAGAAGCCCTTCATTTCTTCATCGCCCGGTCTCGAAGAGCTGAAGGTGCAGATCGAGCGCAAGCGCGACTGGTTCGGCGTTTCGGGAGAGTTGAAGATCGAGGCGGGGAGGCTCGAGCTGGCGGTGCTGCTCGATGCGGCCCGGAGACAGAAGCGCTTCGTGCGCATGGATGCGAACCGCTGGGTCGAGCTCAGCGACACCTTGCGGCACCGGCTGCTCGCGGTGGCGGATCACACCTTCGTCGGCAAGAACCGCATGGAGCTCTCTCCGGGCGCCGTCCCGGCGATCCGCGCGCTGCTCGACGCCGGGGCCGATGTCGAGACCCCTCCCGCGTGGCAGTTGCTGACCGAGCGTCTCGCGACCTCGCTCTCCCTCAAGCCCAAGCCACCCGCCTCGCTCGCCGCGGTACTGCGCGACTACCAGGTGGAAGGACACGCCTGGCTCAGCCGTGTCGCCGCGTGGGGCGCCGGTGCGTGCCTCGCGGACGACATGGGACTCGGAAAGACGGTCCAGGCCCTCGCGATCCTGCTCGACCGCGCCCGCCTCGGTCCCGCGCTGGTGATCGCCCCCACGTCCGTCGCCTTCAACTGGATCCAGGAGACCCAGCGCTTCACTCCGTCGCTTCGTCCCGTGCTCTACGCGGAGCAGCCGGATCGGCTGGCGTGCCTCGCGAAGCTCAAGAAGAACGACGTGCTCATCGTGAGCTACGGTCTGCTCGTGCGCGATGCCGCCCAGCTCGGGGCCATCTCCTTCAGCACGCTCGTCGTCGACGAGGCCCAGGCGCTCAAGAACCCGAACACGCGGCGTGCTCGCGCGGCGCGGCAGCTCCAGGCGGGGTTCCGGATCGCCCTCTCGGGCACGCCACTCGAGAACCATCTCGGCGAGCTGTGGAGCCTCTTCACCATCGTCTTTCCCGGGTTGCTCGGGAGTTGGGATCAGTTCCGTGAGCGCTTCGCGGCACCGATCGAGCGCGGAAAGGATCCCGAAGCCGGAGCGGCGCTCTCCCGTGTCATCCGTCCGTTCCTGCTGCGCCGGACGAAGCAGGAGGTGGCGCGCGAGCTGCCTCCGAGGACGGAGATCCAGGTCCCGGTCGCGCTCTCCGAGGAGGAGTGGGCACTGTACGAGGACGCGCGTCTGGCGGCCGTCGCCGAGCTCGGTGAGCAGGGCAGGGAAGTCCGCAACGAGCAGCAGCGCTTCGAGGTGCTCGCGGCGCTCACCCGGCTGCGCCTCCTCGCCTCGCACCCGCGCCTGTACGACGCCGAGTCCCCCCTCGCGTCCTCGAAGATGCGGCGCCTGATCGAGCTCCTCGAGGAGCTGCGCAGCGAGGGGCACCGCGCGCTCGTCTTCAGCCAGTTCACCTCGCACCTGGCGCTCGTCCGGGAAGAGCTGGACCGCGCGGGGTTCACGTACCTCTACCTCGATGGCTCCACCCCGGCCGGGGTCCGCGCGAAGCGGATTACCGCCTTCCAGAATGGAGAGGGGGAGCTCTTCCTCATCTCGCTGAAGGCGGGCGGCACCGGCATCAACCTCACCGCCGCGGACTACGTCATCCACCTGGAGCCCTGGTGGAATCCCGCCGTCGAGGATCAGGCGACAGATCGCGCACACCGCATCGGGCAGACGCGGCCGGTGACGGTGTACCGGTTGATCGCGCGGGGAACCATCGAGGAGCAGATCCTCTCGCTGCACTCGGACAAACGGGCGCTCGTCGCGGGCGTGCTCGAGGGCACCGACATGGCGGCGCGGCTCACGACGAAGGATCTCCTCGCGCTGCTCGCGGGCGGTGAAGGTCCCCGCGAGCGGGCTGACGAAGAAGAGGCGCCGCGCACCCGGACGGTGCACTGAGCGGGAAAAGAGAAAGGCCGCCGGACCCGCTTCGGTCCGACGGCCTTCTTCATCCGAGCGCCTCGTGGGAGGCGGCGGGGACTACTTCTGGTCCGCCACCACCGAGCCGCCCTTCTTCTTCAGCTCCTCGTCGATGATGCTCTTGAAGGCAGCGAAGGGCTGCGCACCGACGACCGAGCGGCCGTTGATGAAGAAGCTGGGGGTACCGTTGACGCCCACGCGGGAGGCCTCGGCCATGTCCGCGGACAGCTGCGCGTCGTACTTGTTGCTGTCCAGCGCGGCCTTGAACTGGCCCATGTTCAGGCCCAGCTCCTGGGCGTACTTCTCAAGCGAGGCGCGATCCAGGGCCCGCTGATTGGCGAACAGCTTGTCGTGGTACTCCCAGAACTTGCCCTGCTCGTTGGCGGCCATCGCGGCCATGGCGGCGGGCTTCGCGTTCGCGTGGAAGGGCAGCGGCGAGTGCTTGAAGGCCACGCGCACCTTGCCCTTGTACTCGGTCTCGATCTGGTTGAGCGTCGGAATCACGCGGCCGCAGAAGGGGCACTCGAAGTCGGAGAAGGCCACGATGGTGACGGGGGCGTTCTTCGGGCCCTTCACCGGAGCGCTACCCACCTCGATGTTCTGCACCGCCGGCTCGGCCGGGGCCGCGGGCGCGGCGCCATTGAGCTTCAGACCCTCTTCGATCACCTTCGCGTACAGCTCATCCGCCTTGGTGCCGGAGGCCAGCAGCTTCTCCGCGCGGGCCTTCTCCTCGTCGATGATCTTCTTGAAGTTGTCGAAGGGCTGGGCGCCCACGAACTCGCGGCCGTTGATGAAGAAGGTCGGGGTCCCGTTGGCACCCACCGCGGAGCCAGCGGCCGAGTCCGCCTCCACCTTCGCGCGGAACTTGCCCGAGTCGAGCGCGGCCTTGAACTTGGCCAGGTTCAGACCCAGGTCCTGGGCGTGCTTCTCGAACGTGGCGCGATCCAGCGAGCCCTGGTTGGCGAACAGCTTGTCGTGCATCTCCCAGAACTTGCCCTGCTCATGGGCGGCCTCGGCGGCCTCGGCGGCGGCCTTGGCGTTGGCGTGGAAGGACAGCGGCTGGTGGCGGAACACCACGCGCACGTCGTTGGGGTAGGTCTCCTTGATCTGCTTGAGCGTGGGAGCCACGCGGCTGCAGAAGGGGCACTGGAAGTCGGACCACTCGACGATCGTCACCTTGGCGTTCTTCGGGCCGAAGGCGGCGGAGTCAGCCGGCACGTCCACCTTGCGGTAGGCCTGGGCCGGCGCCTGCTGCTGGGGCTGCGCGGGCTTGGGAGCGGCGTCCACACCCTTGGCGATGATGGCGGCGTACACCTGGCCCGCGGGGGTCCCCGAGCGCGTCAGGGCCTCGGCCTTGCCCATCTCCTCGTCGATCAGCGACTTGAAGTTCTCGATGGGCTGCGCGCCAGAGAGGAAGCGGCCGTTGATGAAGAAGGCCGGGGTGCCGTTGGCGCCGAGCTTGCCGGCCAGGGCCTGGTCACGGTCGATGACGGCGGACAGCTTGGGGTTGGTCAGGTCCGCCTTCCAGCGGGTGAGGTCCAGGCCAATGTCCGTCGCGTACTTCTCCAGGTCCGCGTCCTCGAGCGCCTTGTTATTGGCGAACAGCTTGTCGTGGAACTCCCAGTACTTGCCCTGCTCACCGGCGGCCAGGGCGGCCATCGCGGCGGGCTTGGCGCGCGGGTGGAAGGAGAGCGGGTTCTCCTTCATGATGACGCGCAGCTTGTTGCCGTAGTCCTTCTGGAGCTGATCCACCGTGGCGTTCGCGCGGGAGCAGAACGGGCACTGGTAGTCGGAGAACTCGACGAGCGTGACGAGCGCGTCCGAGCTGCCCTTCAGGGGCGAGCCGTCGATGGGGACCTTGAAGACGGTGGGGTCCACCGCGCGGCCACCCGGCTTGGGGGCGTTGGCGGCGGCGGCGGGCTTGTTGGCAGCGGCGGTGTTCGTGGAGCCGCCAGTGAAGGCACGGCCACCAACGAATCCCAGGATCAGGCCCAACACCAGGGCCACGAGCACATTGGGTTTCATGAGTCTGTTCAGCTCCTAAGGTACGTCGTCAGGTCCGACTGCGATTCCGGGCCTTGGTCAAATCAGCAGGGCGCGGGTGATAACAGAGCCCCTTCCGAGCACGCAAGACGAGGCAGGCGTGACCGGCCAGGGTGATGACGCCACCCAGGGCCCCGAAAACACAATGTTTTTTGGCGAAAATTCCCCCGGTGGGACGCGAACGCCGGGCCTTACACTGAGGCCATGCAGCCGGACGTGCGCGTGGACGCCTCGGGGACCTACTGCCCCGTCCCCATCCTGGAGATCGCCAAGGCCGTGCGCCGGGTGGCACCGGGCACGCTCGTGGAGCTCGTGGCCACGGACCCCGGCGTCCAGCAGGATCTGCCCGCCTGGTGCGAGGCCACCGGCCATGCGCTGCTCAGCCTGGAGCAACGCGGCGCGGCGTGGGTGGCCTGGGTCCGCAAGGCGGGCGGAGGGGCGTGAGGAGAAGCGGGTCTGCATCCGCCCGGTGGTGACACGAGCCGCCCCGGAGTTTCACCTGGGAATTTCCGGGGGATTTTCCGCCAGGGCTCCCGCCCCCTAGGTGAGCTGCAGCACCCGCTCCTCCAGCCGCCGGCCCCGCGACACGCTCAGGATGAGCACCCCCGTCTGCAGGAGGTGGCCCACGACGCGGCTGATGACCTCCTCGGGCTGGTGGGTCTGTCCGTCGAAGCGGACGTGCAGCAGCGTCTCGCCCTCCATGCGCGCCGAGGTGACGCCGGGCAGGGCCTGGAGCTCCGGCGCGATGACGGTGCCCCGGGCGATCTGGACGTGGAACTCGGAGGCCTGGCTGGTGAGCTCGGCCATGGTGCCCGCCTGGGCCAGCCTGCCCCGGTCCAGGATGGCCGCCGCGTCGCACAGCTGCTCCAGCTCCTGGAGGTTGTGGCTGGAGACCACCACCGTGTGCTGACCCCGCATGTCGTGGATGACCTGCCGCACCTGGTTGGCGATGCGCGGATCCAACCCGGCGGTGGGCTCATCGAGCAGGATCAGCGGCGGCCTGCCCATGAGGGCCTGTGCCAGGGCCGTGCGCTTGGCCATGCCGTGGGACAGCGCGTGCGTCTCCACGCCCCATGCTTCCGTGAGGCCCACCTTCTCGAGCGCGCCGCGCGCCTCCTGCTCGGGCTTGTCCAGGCCACTCAGCCGCGCCCAGTAGGTGAGGAGTGGCCCCACCTTCCAGCCACCGGGCAGCACCGCGTCCTGGGGCAGCACGCCGAGCTTCCCCTTGAGGGCCCCATCCTCGGTGGGGTTGACCCCCATCACCCGCAGGCTGCCTCCCGTGGGCCGGAGGTAGCCGCACATCATGGAGAAGGTGGTCGTCTTCCCCGCGCCGTTGGGGCCGATGAGGCCGTACACCTGGCCGCGGCTCACGGTGAGGCTCACTCCATCCACCGCCACCTTGGGGCCGAAGCGCCGGGTGGCCTCGATGAGCTCGATGGCTGGCTCGCTCACAGGTCCCTCGTGCGCAGGACGTAGAGGGCGCTGCCGAGGAACAGCGCCGTGAAGACGACATAGGCCGCCACGCCTCCGGCGACCTGCGCCGCATCCGGGTAGATCAGCCTCAGCGAGTACCTCAACGGCGAGAGGAAGCGCAGGTAGCGCGCCGGGTTGGCCGGGTCGCAGAAGGCCGTCAGCCAGAGGACGAAGGAGAGCAGGAGCACTCCGAAGTTGGAGATCAGGCTCACCGAGGAGGTGGGCGTGAGGGAGGAGCAGAGCGAGGTGAGCGCCAGGAAGGCCACGGAGAAGACCGTGGAGGCCAGCCAGAACCGGAGCACGTTCAGCGCGAAGGTCGCCGCGCCGAAGCCCGGTGTCGTGACCCAGGCGTAGACGCAGAGCGCCAGGTCGAGCAGGTATACGAGCACCAGGAGGATCGTGGCCTGCGCCAGGAACTTGCCCAGCAGCACCGACGTGCGGCGGGCTCGTACGGTGAGGTAGCGGATGGAGCGCGGGCCCACCTCTCCGCTGATCTGATCGAACCCCATCAGCGCCACGTACAGGGGCAGGAAGAAGAGGCTGAGGTAGAAGACCCCCAGGACCGAGACCGGCATCTCCTCGGTGGTGGAGAGCATCCCGGACTGGGTCAGTTGCTGGGCCAGCGAGCGGAACAGGGCCACCAGCAGGAAGACCCCCACGGTGAACAGGCTGTAGAGCCCCAGCAGCGCCACCACGCGCGAACTGCGCAGCGTGCGGCGGCACTCGGCGCTCCAGATCACTGCGGTCTCATTCAAGACATTCAAGGCGGGTGGACCCTATCGGGCCCAGCGGGGGCTCGCCAGGATTCTCGCCCTCCAAGGGAACTCGCACGGAGGAATGGACGTCCCGGTTGGGGCGGGTACCATGCCCACCCCCCACAACCCCCACCCTCGCGACGGTTCCGCATGACGCTCTCCCGAGCCCTCCCCGCGACGCTGATCCTCCCCTTGCTTTTCCTCCTCGTCGGCGCGGACGAGGGCACCACCCTGGATGGAGGGACGGCGCCGCTGGCCGAGGCCGCTCTCCCGGACGCCGGGACGCCTGACTCCCAAGTAGCCGAGGCGGCAGGGGCCGAGGCGGCGGGCGGTACCGATGCCGGGGTGATGCTGGGGCTCGTCCCGCCCGTGCCGGTTCCCTCGCGCGAGCAGGATCCTCCCATGTCCCACCTGCGCTCGCTGTCCGCGAAGCAGGACGTGCTGGCCCGGGCCAGGAAGAATGCCCAGGGGCGGCTGGTGGTGCCGGGGCCCAAGGGTGACGTGCCCCTCACCATCGACCCGACGCTCCAGTCCCAGCTCACCAACATCCTCACGGAATACCGGGTGCCCTACGGGGCGGCGGTGGTGCTGGAGCCCTCCACGGGCCGCGTGCTCGCCATGGCCGAGCACTCCCAGGCACAGCCGGGTTTGCGCGGGCTGGCCACGCGCGCCGCCTTCCCCGCGGCGAGCGTCTTCAAGATCATCACTGGCTCCGCCCTGCTCGAGGCCGGCGTTACCCCCATGGCCGAGACGTGCTTCCACGGCGGCAAGCGGCGGCTCTCCGAGAAGCTGCTGGAGGACAGCGCGCGCGACAGCCAGTGCCACTCGCTGGCCGAGGCCATGGGCAAGAGCGCCAACGTCATCTTCGCCAAGCTGACGCACCGCTACCTGTCTCCCGATGCGCTGAAGCGCGCCGCGGCCCGCTTCCACTTCAACCGGGAGATCTCCTTCCCGGTGCCCATGGACGTGTCGCTCGCCTCCGTGCCGGAGGGAGACGCGTTCCGGTTCGCCCAGACGGGCGCCGGCTTCGGAGACGTGTACCTCTCACCGCTGCACGGTGCGCTGCTGGCGTGCGTGGCGGCCAACAAGGGCGTCTGGAAGGATCCCATCCTCTTCGAGCCCGACCCGAACGCGCCGCCCCCGCCCGGCGAGCAGGTGCTGTCCCCCGAGGTGGCTCGAGACCTGACGACCCTCATGGAGGCCACGGTGACCAAGGGCACCGCGCACCGCATCTTCCGCGAGCGGGGCATGGGTGTGCCCGGCGCCGTGGGCAAGACGGGGACGCTGGCGGATCGCTCGCCCTTCCGGGACTACTCGTGGTTCGTGGGCTTCGCGCCCAAGGACAACCCGAAGGTGGCGGTGGCCGCCCTCATCGTCAACGACCCCATCTGGCGCATCCGGGCCACCTGGCTCGGCCGCGAGGCCATGCGTCTGGGTCTGGCGCGCCTGCCTCCGGGCTCCCTGGCTCCGGTCAAGGACGAGGCCACGCCCCCCGTGGAGGAGTCCCCCGCGGAAGAGGAGTCCTCGGAAGAGGAGCCTTCCTCCGAGGAGGTCGCCGGAACGCCCGCAGCGCCGGGCACGAAGGCGGCGATGACGCAGCCCTGAGCCGTCTCCCGTGGTTGCCAGCCTCCGACGCCGCCGCCTAACGTCGAGGGCTTCAATCGGCACGAGGGCCTCCGCGCTGCTGGAGCCCAGGGCCAACCGCGGGAGTGCAACATGGCATCCAACATCCCGATCGACGAGATCGGCCGGGAGGTGCGCGCCATCATCGCTGGCGCCCTCCGTCGCCCGGTGGAGCAGGTTCCCCTCACGGCCTCGCTGGAGAGCGGGCTCGGCATCGACTCGCTGGCGATGATCGAGATCAACATCGCCCTGGAGGAGCGCTTCCGCTTCGCCATGCCGGAGATGACGTCTCCCGCCGAGGCGAACCTCCAGACGGTGGAGGACCTGGCGCGCTTCGTCGCCGCGCAGCTCGACCTCCAGAAGCGGAGGGCCGGATGACCGCGTTGCCCCTGGAGCCGCGGCACCCCGACGAGCGCGTCGCCGCCCAGCGCACCCCGGAGGAGCAGCGGGCCCATGAGGCTCGCGAGGTCGCGCAGCACTACGAGCACCACCCGGAGATCTTCAGCATGGTGCTCGACCAGCGGCTGGCGTACTCGACCGGCGTTTTCGTGTCGCCGGACGAGGACCTGGAGACGGGCCAGGCGCGGAAGTTCGCCCGCGTGGCGGCCAAGCTGAACATCCAACCCGGAGAGAAGGTGCTGGATGTGGGCTGCGGCTGGGGGAGCTTGCTCCTGTACCTGGCACAGCACACCCAGGGGCAGTTCCACGGAATCACCCTGAGCAGCAAGCAGCGCGAGGTGGCGCTCCAGCGCGCCAGGGACTGGGGCGTGGCGGATCGCGTGCGGGTGGACCTGACGCATGTGGAGGAGTTGGCCCCCGCGCCGGAGAGCTACGACGTGGTGCTCTTCTCCGGCAGCATCGTCCACATGCACAACCGGGAGGTCATCCACCAACTGGTGGCGCGCACCTTGAAGCCCGGCGGCCGGCTGTTCATCTCCGACTGCTACTTCCCGGAGCAGGCGCGAGGGGACCGCGACAGCAGCGCCACGCGCTACATCTTCGTCACCGCCATGGGCTACTGCCGGCTGCTCAGCCTCTCGGAGGAGCTGGCCCTCATCGGGCGCGCGGGGTTGGACCTGCTGCACGTGGAGGACCTGACCAGCTCGTACGTGCAGACGCTGGGGCATTGGATCAACAACGTGCGTGCGAACCGCGACCGGATCGAGGCGCTCGCACCGGGCTTCTCCCGCGTGCTGCAGGGCTACATGACGGTGGCCAAGGTGTCGTTCGCGCGGCGCACGGCGCTGGAGTACATGCTCCTGGCCACCAAGGGGCCGCCGAAGGTGCACGTGGCCGGCTGGCCCATTCCCGGGGACGCGAAGTGAGCGCGCCGAGGACGCTGGCCGGGCTGCTACGGGCCCGGGCGCAGTCGCAGGGAGACAAGCTGGCCATCCGCTACAAGGAAGAGGACGGCTGGCTGCCGCGCACCTGGGGCGAGACGTGGGAGGAGGCCCGAGCGGTGGCCGCCGCACTCCACTCCCGCGGGGTGCGTCCTGGAGACGGCGTGCTGCTGCTCGTCCCCGAGGTGCATGCCTCCGTCAGCACCCTGTTCGGGGTGTGGGCGCTGGGCGCGGTGCCGAGCATCCTGGGCGTCCCGTACCGGCTGGCGGACCTCGACGCGTATCTGGAGCAACTGCGAAGCACGGCGCGCAAGCTGGATGCGCGGGCCCTGGTGCTCTCGGGCGCGCTGGCGGGCATGGCCAGCGAGGACGAGAGCCTCCCGCTCATCGTCGCCGACACGCTGGTGCAGGAGGGCCGGGGGACGACGTTCCGGCCCGAGCCGGATGCGGCGCTCGGGCCGTGCCTGGTGCAGCTCACCAGCGGCAGTACGAGCCACCCGCGCGGCGTGGTGCTCTCGCACCAGCGGGTGATGCTGCACATGGCGGCGATGAGCCAGGCGCTCCCATCCCCCGCGAACGCGGCGGCGGTGTCCTGGCTGCCGCTGCACCACGACATGGGGCTCCTGGGCGGGCTGCTCTTCCCGCTCTTCAACAACTTCCCGGCGCACCTGCTCTCGCCGCTGGACTTCCGGCAGCGGCCGTTCTGCTGGCTGGAGGCCATGAGCCAGTTCCGGGCCACCATCTGCGCGGCGCCTCCTTCCGCCTATGCCATCTGCCTGGGACTGGCCAACCGGGCGAAGGAGGCGGGGCTGGACTTGAGCGCGTGGGAGGTGGCGATGATCGGCGCGGAGCCCATCTCGCCGGAGCTGCTGCGGCGCTTCTCGGACCGGTTCTTGCCGTGCGGCTTCCGGGCGGAGGCCTTCTTCCCGGTGTACGGCCTGGCCGAGGCCACGGTGGCCGTAACGTTCCCGGAGAAGCTGGCGCCTACGGTGGTGGACCGGGTGGACCGGGCCACGCTGGAGCGCGAGGGCCGCGCGGTGCCGTCCACCGGAGGCTTGGGTGCCCTGGAGCTGACGGGGGTGGGTCGCCCCATTCCCCACACCGGCCTGCGCCTGGTGGACGAGAACGAGCAGCCCGTGCCCGAGCGGACGCAAGGAGAGATTCTGGTGCGCTCGGCGACGCTGATGGAGGGCTACTACCGCGAGCCGGAGCTGACGGCGGCCTGTCTGCAGAAGGGCTGGCTGCGGACGGGAGACCTGGGCTACCTGGCGAACGGGACGCTCTTCATCACCGGGCGCAAGAAGGAGCTCATCATCAAGGGGGGGCACAACCTGATCCCCTCCATCCTCGAGGAGATTGCCTCCGAGGTGGAGGGCGTGCGCGCCGGGTGCGTGGCGGCCGTGGGGGTGCGCTCCGAGCACCGGCAGACGGAGCAGGTGTACGTGCTGGCGGAGACGAAGCTGGAGCCCGAGGCGCAGGGCCCGCTGGGCGAGAGCATCCGCGAGCGGCTGCGGGCCCACGGCATCGCCATCGACTACGTGCTGCTGGTGGCTCCGGGCCTGCTGCCCAAGACGACGAGCGGGAAGCTGAAGCGCCGGGCCATCTCCGAGGCCATCGCCTCCGGGCAGCTCACCGGCACGCGGGTGTGACAACCGGCGGGGGCCTCCGAGAGGCTCCGGACTCAGGGGCGAGGGAGCGCCGCCTCGACGAGCTGGTGGCACGCCGCCGATGCCGCCAGGGCCGCCTCGTGGGTCTGCTCCAGCGGCCCCACGGGCGGGTGCAGGGTGACGAGGACGTCGCCCCCCCGGACCGGGACGGTGAGGTGCTGGGGGAGGATGTCGAAGGTGCCGGAGAGGGTGACGGGCACCACGCGTACACCCCCTCGCGCGGCGATGTGGAACGCGCTGTTGTAGAACGGACGCATCCTCCCATCCGGGCTGTACCCGCCCTCCGGGAAGAAGAGAATGGACCAGCGCCTCGCCACCTGCTGTTGCGCCTGCTGTAGGCCGGGCAGCGATGCGCGGATACTGCGGGGATCCACCGAGATATGACCGAACAGCCGCATGCCCCACCCGATGAGCGGAACCCGGAAGGCATTGCGCCGGGCCACCATGCGCACGGGCGTGAGCGGCTGGAGCGCCGCCACCACCACCGCCGCGTCCAGCAGACTCTGGTGGTTGGCGACGATGATGTATCGCTCGTCCCGGGAGACCCGCTCCGCGCCTCGCACCACCAGCCTCACGCCCAGCAGCGCGAGGATGCCTCGGGCCCAGAGGATGGAGCACACGTCATGCACTCGCTGCCGGCGATCCACCGGTAGCGCCACCAGGGCCAGGGGAATGAACACCACCAGGGAGAGCATGGACCAGCTCGCGGCCAGCGCCGTCCGTAGGAACTGGACGGGGCGGGACGGGGTGCTCTCGATCATGGGGCCTCCTACCTTCCGTGAACCGGCGCCCGGAGCGTACCCACTCCGGGTTCGCTTGGGCGGCCGGGTTTCGCGGCGGGCGCGGTGGCCGGGCGTTATCCCTGGCGTTGCCGCTCCAGGTCAGGGAGAGTCGCCTGGGGCCTTTCCTCCTACCGAGCGAGCGGGCATCCGGAGGCACTCCTCAGGGAGTCCTCCCCTGTCAGGCGCGGATTCGAGGCGGGCGGGCTGCCTCGCATCCGCACCCGTCACCCTGCCGTACCGCAGTGACCTGTCCCACCTTTGAAGGGTCAGGCCTGAAACCCATTACGAAGGAGCGTCACATTATTCGCGAACAGAGAAGCAGCCGCGGCGGTAGCCGCGACCAGAGGACCAACCGTCGTATCCGCGCTCGAGAGGTCCGGGTCGTGGGTTCTGACGGCGGGCAGCTCGGAGTCATGCCGCTCGAGGCAGCCCTGGAGCGCGCCCGGTCCGAGGGTCTCGATCTCGTCGAGATCAGCCCCATGGCCAGTCCACCGGTCTGCAAGATCATGGACTACGGCAAGTTCAAGTACGAGGAGAAGAAGAAGGCCTCGGAAACGAAGCGCGCGCAGCTCAAGGTCGAGCTCAAGGAAGTGAAGCTCCGTCCGAAGACGGAAGAGCACGACTACGAGTTCAAGGTCCGCAACATGCGCCGGTTCCTGGAAGAGGGGAACAAGGCGAAGGTCGTCATCCAGTTCCGAGGGCGGGAGATCACCCACAAGGAGCAGGGCACCGCCATCCTGGAAGACGTGGCGAAGGACCTGAAGGAAGTGGCGGTGGTGGAGCAGCCACCCCGCATGGAAGGGCGCCTGATGTTCATGATTCTCGCGCCCACGCCAAAGGTGGCCCAGCGGGCCCGCGAGCAGGCGCGGCAGGCGGCGCAGGGCGCCAAGAAGTCCGCCAGTCCCGAGAAGCCGGCACCCGCCAGCGCTTCCGAGGCGGGCGAGCCGGAGGCGCCTGGCACGGCTCCCTGAGTGAAGGGGGCCTGCTCCCGCCGCTGGGGCGGGAGCGTGCCACCGGGTCCTCTCAGGGGTGACTGAGGGGATCCGCCGGGTTGGTCCCCGCGGCGCGCTCGTCGCCGTCGAGGAACCCATCCAGGTCGCGATCCAGCCCCATGCGCTGGCCCGAGCCGGGAGGTGCGCAGGTGAACGTCAGCGCGCCGCCGCTCGTGGTGATGGCCGTGAGGAGGGCCGTATCGGAGACGTGGGGCAGGGCCTGCCGGTTGCGGGCGAACTGCCCGCTGCCCAGGTAGAGGAAGCCCACCGTGCCTGCCCCGAGCCGCCCCTTCGCTACCAGGTCGCACTCGCCGGCGCTCGCACGCGCCATCAACAGGTTGAGCCGGGGGCCCGCCACGGAGTGGTTGTTGGCCGTGACCGTCACCTGCTGACCGACGATCGGCGCCAGGTTGCTGTCGAAGGCGAGCAGGAACTGCTCCATGTCGCGCTTGAGCTGGACGGCCTCGGGCGTATTCGGGATGCCCACCGAGTTGAAGATGGGATGGAAGTCGAAGCCGCTGTTGAAGCGGAACAGCGTGTCGATGGAGCCGTCGCTGTTGAATCCGAAGCCGCGGACCTGATCGCCGAGGAAGGGGTCGGGGCTGGTGAAGCCGAAGTCGTAGCCCACGCCGAACATGCCGACCTTCTGGTACATGTTCCGCAGGTGCGGGGTCTTCGGGAAGATCGCCGTGCCGACGAAGGCCGACTTGCTGTCCGTGCCGAAGAGGCCCTTGAAGGGGCCCGCGCTGGGGTTGGCGTTGGGATCCAGCTGGTGGCAGGAGTTGCAGGGACCGTGGAAGAAGCTCACGGTGTTCATGAAGAAGTCCTTGCCCGCCTGCTGCGCCGGTGTGAGCGAGTTGTCGAGGTTGCGTACCGGGTTGGGCGGGTACATCACCTGAAGGATGAAGTCGGAGAACTGCTGCATCTCCGTGGGCGTGAGCTGCGCGTTGCGCCCGAGCAGATCCATGAACGCCGGGTTGAACTGATTGAACGCGGCGACCTCGTCGAATGCCCCGCTGTCGGGCTGAGCGCTCGGCGCGGCGTTCCCGCCGGTGCGGTCTCCGCGCCAGTGCATCGGACCGTGGTTCGCCATCCCGCGCAGGCTCTGGGTGGACAGCGGCCCCTTCACCGGGTGGAAGTTGGGGTCCTGCCCGAAGGTGGGATCCGTGCCGAACTCGGGCGGCACCTGGGCGATGGGGTTCTGGTTGAGCTTGTAGGTGCCGTCCGGGTTGCCGAGGTTCCAGTCCAGGCTGTCGAAGTCGCCGAAGATGTGGCAGCTCGCGCAGGACGCGTCGCCATGGCTCGAGCTCTTCCGCGCGTCGTAGAGGAACGGACGCCCCGCCACCACGCTCGCGGGCTCGGGGTTGTACATGGGCAGGTGGGCGATCTCCTGGTGCGTGGCGGTGTTGACGATGGAGATGGAGTTGTCGAAGCGCGTCAGCACGTACATGCGCCCGCAGGACTCATCCAGCACCATGCCGGTGGGGCCACCACCGCTCAGAAGGATCTGGTTCGCCGTGCTCGGTACGAAGGTGTCGGCCTCGAGCGCCGCGGTGGCGTAGACGCCAATCTTCGAGGAGCCGAACGCGGCCACATACAGGGTGGCGCCGTCCGAGGTCACCGCCATGCCGAGCGGCTGCGCGAGGCTCTTCTCGTTCTCGGCGTTGGGGACGGCGGCGCAGCAGGCGTTGTAGTTGATGTGCTTGTTGAGGTGCCGCGGCGTGACGCCCGAGGAGCCCAGCACGCTGATGCGGCTCTCGTGCAGGTGCCCGCGGAGGCTGGTCCCGGCGAAGGTGCCCGGTCCCTCGAAGCGCAGATCATTCCGGGCCTCGGTGTTGCTGACGTACACCTTCCCGCTCACCGGGTTGACGGCCATGTTGAACAGGATGGTGCCCACGCCGGAGTAGAAGCCGGCCGAGCCTGAGAGCTGCTCCGGCGGGTTGGCGGTGGCGTCGATGACGAACACGTCCTTGTCCGGCAGGGAGAACTTCACCTGGCTCGTCCACGGGCGGCCCAGCGAGTCGACCCAGTCCTGGCCGTTGAACTTGACGAGGACGCCCGTCTCGGGCGCCGGAATCCCCTCGAAGTTGGTATTCGGACCCGGCACGCCTCCG
The DNA here is from genome assembly GCF_003044305.1 of Vitiosangium sp. GDMCC 1.1324. Taxonomy (GTDB): domain Bacteria; phylum Myxococcota; class Myxococcia; order Myxococcales; family Myxococcaceae; genus Archangium. The sequence continues at coordinate 90,671 of NZ_PZOX01000032.1, forward strand.
GCCACCTCGCCACCGTTGGGCACGAGCAGCTCGTGGATGATCGTGGTGCGGTTGCCGGAGTGGAACGCGGCGGCGTAGACGCGCGAACCATCGGGCGTGGCCGCGAGCGCGCGAGGGGTATCGCTGAAGAGGGTGACGATGTTCAGCGGGTTGCCGCCGAGCGAGGTGCCCAGGTTGTTGGCGTCGAAGACCCAGACGTCGGCCCGGCCGATGCCCGGCGTGGTGAACTGGGGATCGAAGGGCACGTTCTGACCGCGGTGGGCGGCGGTGATGAAGGCCCGGTTCTTCCCGGGTCCGGCGAAGACGATGTCGCGCGGCTCGTCACCCACGAGCAGGGTCCGCACCACGGTGCCGCGCCCGGTGACACCCAACTGCACGACGCTCACGCTGTCGGACAGGTGATTGACGACCCACACCTCCGTGTCACTCCGTGCCGCGACCGCGACGGGCTCGAGCCCCACGGGCACCGAGGCCCGGTGAACGAGTCCGCTGGTCACGACCTCGAAGACCTCGAGGCGGCTGTCCGGTGTATTGACGGCGAAGAGGAACCTGCCGCTCGGGGACAGCGCCAGCGGCCGGACCTGTCCGCTCTCGAAGAGCGTGTAGGGCGCCGCGGAAGCCTCGGGGGTTGCGGCCAGGCTCGTGAACAGAAGTGCGGCGATGAGTACTGCCTTCATTCGACCTCCAGACAAGGGCCGGGCTTCGTGCTCGTCGCAGAGGCGAAGAAGCGAGTAGGGGCGAGAGCGCAAGCCTGCACGGTTGGTGTGCTAAATATCAGGTACCGAACAGAGTCGCCTCAGGTGTTGGCGCGCGATGCGCGATCGCACGCCCATCCACAGGGGGCATCACTGTCAGTCCTGGAAGATCCGAAAGGACTTGTGTGTCAATTCAATGGCTCACTGTCGCCCGGGCGCCTTGGGTTCACCGCGGGGTGAGCTTCACCAGCCCCGTGTCCACGAAGGCCCGGAAGTACTTCAGCGCCTCCAGCTCCTTCAGCGGAGACACGCTGATGATGGCGCCCAGGTCCCGCTTGCCGTCGATGCGCGACAGCAGGTAGCGCTCGGGCGCGCTGAGCTGCATGGACTTGAGCTGCGCCGCCGACACCAGCAGCGAGGGCACCTGCGGCGTCTCCAGCATCTCCCGGCGCAGCGCCCCCACCAGCGCGGCCTCCGCCGAGCGCAGCAGCGTCTCCGTCTCTGGCGAGGGCGACATCTCGTGCGCCCGGCGGGCCAGCGCCTCGCCGTCCCGGAAGTTGCCGTTCGCCAGGAACGACTGCGCCGCCTGGATGACCTCGGCCGCGGGGGACTCGGAGCCAATCACGTCCACGTCCACCACCTGCGTCTCGCCCTCGTCCTCCGTGGTCCGCTTGCGCTTCACGGGCGGCGTGCTCTGCACCTTCACCGCCTCCAGCCGGTACAGCGCGTACAGCCGCTGGTACACCAGGAAGTCCGAGGCATGCAGCGCCTTGGCCATCTCGTCCAGGCTCAACCCCTCGCGGATGCGCCTCACCAGCTTCGCGTCCAGCGTGCCCGGCTTGGGCTGCTCCGGCAGCCGGCTCTCGTCCAGCGTCAGGTACAGGTTCCCCGAGGGGAAGGCCGCCCGGATGGCCTGCCAGGCCGTCTCCCGGAACTCGCCCTCGCGGTGGATGTCCGCCAGCTCCACGCGCGCATCCACCCCCTCCGCCGCTGGCACCGCCCCCGCGTCGAAGGAGAACTCGCCGTCCTCCCAGCGGAACATGTCCAGCAGCGTCTCGCGGAACTTCAGGTTGAGCGTGCCGCGCACCGTCTGCTCGCTCACCAGCCCCGCCATCACCAGGATCTTCCCCAGCGGCACCCGCGTCTCGCGCTGGGTCGCATAGGCCGTGCTGAACTGCTCCTCGTTCAGGTGGCCCATGTTGATGAGGAACTGGCCGAGGAACTCGCGCGGCTGGTTGGAGCTGGCGCTCAGCACCTGTCCGTTGCGCAGCAGGATGAGCTTGCGCACGCCCGCCCGCATGACCCGCAGGGTGCCACTGGCCCGCCGGCTGCCGAGGTACGCGACGAGATCCTTCAACGGCATCGTCGAGAAGTCACCTGACAGGCCGCGCATTGCATCACATCCTTCGACTGAATGATTGTCCGACTCTACTCGAAACCGAACTGTTGCCTCTGTGACCAGGCGAAGGAAGTGTTGGAGCGGGTACGCGAGCGCCTCCCTTTCGACCTGGTGGAAGAGGACATCCGGGCCGATCCCGCCACCTTCGCCGCCTGGCGCTACGACATCCCGGTGGTCATCATCGACGGCCGTGACACCTTCAAGCTCCGCTTGGAGGAATCCGAGGTCGAGGCATCCATCCGGCGGGCGATAAATGGCACGCCCATTGCTGAACCGGGTGGACATGGGGAGTAAGTCCCTTCCCAACCCCAGGAAAAACAGGGGGATGGAAGGGGCAGAGGCGGGTAGGGCTGTAAACCTGGGGAGTACGCCGGAGGAACGATGAGGAAAAAGGTTCTGGCCGGATGGGGGGACGGGTGGCGTTGAGGCGCAAGCACAAGAGGGCGGGGGAGCCGCTGACCGTGCTGGTGGTGGAGCCGCGCGCGGGAGACCTGGAGCGGACGCGGGTCGTCCTGAGCGAGGCGGATTTCCGGGTGGTGCCGGTGACGCGTTTCGACGCGGCGGGGCCGCTGTTCGAGGCCATCCGGCCCGACGCGGTGGTGCTGGCAGCCCAGGCCCCGGACTTCGCGGCGGTGTCGGTGGCCCGGCGGCTGCGGCAGATGGGCCGCGGCGCGGTCCCCCTGCTGTACCTGGTGGACACCGGGGATTCGGAGGCATACCGCCACTGCCTGGACAAGGGGCTGTGCGTGGACATGGTGCCGCGCACCGGCTCGGGCGAGGAGCTGGTGCTCCGCCTGCGCGCGCACCTGCGGCTGAAGGCGGCGGTGCGCCGGGCGATGCTGCCGGAGGACTCGGGGGCCGCGGCCCTGCATGATCCGCTCACCGGGCTGTACAACCGCACCTTCTTGTTGGAGCTCATCGCCATGGAGACGCGGCGCACCGAGCGCTTCGGCGGCAGCTTCTCGGTGGTGGCGGGGGCACTCGACGACTTCCACGCCCTGCGCAAGGAGAACGGCCGCTCCCTGGCCGAGCGGATGATCGTCTACAGCGCGGTGGTGTTCGGCCAGACGGTGCGCGAGGCGGACGTGGTGGCGCGCGTGGGCGAGGAGGAGTTCGCCGTGCTGCTGCCGGGGACTCCGGCGGAGGGCGTGCCGGACGTGATGACCCGCGTGCGCGAGCGCTTCGCCCTGGCTCGCTTGCAGGTGGAGGGCCGGGTGCTGCGCCCCTCGCTGGCCCTGGGAGCGGTGAGCTATCCGGATGTGGTGGGGTCGCCGGTGCAGCTGCTGAGCAGCGCGCTGCAATCCCTGCGCAGGGCTCGCGACGAGCGCCGGGGCGTAGGGGTGGGACTGACGGTTTGACGAGGGGCGGACCCACGGGGGCGTCCCACGGAGTGATTCGAGATGGACAGGGTGAGGGGAGGCGAGGGGATGGATCGGATCGCGGTGCTGGTGGTGGACGACGAGGAGCAGGTGCGGACGTTCCTCGGCGAGCTGCTGGGCAGCTCGGGGTACCAGGTGCGCTGCGCGTCGAGTGGCTCCCAGGCGCTGGAGATGCTCGCCGGCGGCTCGTTCGACGTGGTGCTGCTGGACGTGATGATGCCGGAGATGAGCGGCCTGGAGGTGCTGCGGCGCTACCGGGCCTCGGGCGGCGGCGCGCCGGTCATCGTCCTCTCGGCGCTCTCGGGCGCGGATGACGCCATGCGCGCCATGAAGCTGGGCGCCAGCGACTACCTGTCCAAACCCTTCAGCACGGACGAGCTCGAGGACGCGATGGGCCGGGCCCTGGGCAGCCGCATGCCGGCGCGCCAGGGAGCCTCGGGCGCGCAGGGAGCGGGCTCGGCGGCGGCCCGGGAGGACGCGAGTGGGGAGCGCATCCTCGTCTCGCACTCGCCGGCCATGCGCCGGGTGCGCGCGCTGGTGGAGCGCATCGCGGACACGGACGTGCCGGTGCTGCTGCTGGGCGAGTCCGGAACGGGCAAGGAGGTGATTGCCCGCGAGGTCCACGCGCGCAGCAACCGGCGCAACCGGCCCTTCATCAAGGTGAACTGCGCGGCGCTGCCGGGCGAGCTGCTGGAGAGCGAGCTCTTCGGCCACGAGCGGGGTGCCTTCACCGGCGCGACGACGGAGAAGCCGGGCAAGTTCGAGCTGGCGGACCAGGGCACCATCTTCCTGGACGAGATTGGCGAGATGGCCATCCGGCTGCAGGCCAAGCTGTTGCAGGTGCTGCAGGACGAGGAGTTCTTCAGGGTGGGAGGCAAGAAGAGCGTCCGGGTGGACAGCCGCGTGGTGGTGGCGACCAATCGCGATCTCGAGCGGGAGATCGAGCTGGGCAACTTCCGCGAGGACCTGTTCTACCGGCTGAACGTGGTGGCGATCCGGCTGCCGGCGCTGCGCGAGCGCCCGGAGGACGTGGTGCCGCTGACGGACCATTTCCTGAAGAAGTACGGGCGGCAGTACATGAGCGGGGTAGCGGAGCTGCCGCCCGAGGTGCTGAGGGCCTTCACCGAGTACGAGTGGCCGGGCAACGTGCGCGAGCTGGAGAACATGGTGCGCCGGCTGTGCGTGCTGAAGGATCCGACGCTGGTGCTGGACGAGCTGCGGGCCGGGAGCCGGGCGCCGGCGAGCGCGCCCTCGCTGCCCACGTCATACGCGGGGGACGGGGATGTGGAGCCGCCCGCGCCGACGGTGCGCACGCCGGTGGCGGCCGCGGGCCCGGGCGGCTCGGTGCAGGTCCAGGTGCTGGAGATGCCGTCGCGGGGGAACGCGCCCGCGGCGGAGGTGCCGGTGAACCAGGTGGTGCCGCCGCCGCGCTATACGAATCCGTTCGACGTGCCGCAGCCGCCTCCTCCGCCACCGAGCGTGCCCGAGGCGGAGATGTCCCTGAAGGACATTGGCAAGCGCGCGGCGATGCTGGCCGAGCGCGAGGCAATCCTGGCGATGCTCCAGCGCACGGCGTGGAACAAGCGGCGAGCGGCGAGCAAGCTGCGCATCAGCTACAAGGCGCTGCTCTACAAGATCAAGGAGTGCGGCATCGTGGACCCGAGGGCCACGGCCGAGCTGTGAGCATGAACAGACATTCCCTCTCTTGACATCCCTTCTTCCCTTGGGAGGAGGGATGAGAGGGAATGGGCCTGGGGGTAATCGAACCCGGTTCTCCAGCCCTGCATGATGATGACGAGGCGAAGGAGTTGCTTCTTTGTCATGCGACCGGGCACGGAGACGAGGAAGTAGTCGGTTGGGTTTCGGACCCTACGACGCGAGGCTCCTTTTGCCCGCGCTGTCCAGGCTGTCCGGACTTGTCGGAGGCGCCCGATAGAATGGGAGGCACCCATCGGAGGCGCTGATGACGTCCACGCTGCTGGTGCTACTGGTCCTCTCTCTGCTGTTTCTGGAAGGCGTAGGCACGGTGCGGCCGGGGGCCTTCGCCTCCGTGGGTCTGTGGGTGGACAATGCGCACTGACTCGCTCCGGGCCGTGTGGGCGGGTCTGCTGCTCGCCCTGGCGCTGCTGTCCACTGGCTGTGCCTCGCTGACGCCACCACCCCGCCAGGGGACGAGCCTGCGTTACACACCTCGCGAGGCCACGGGACCCGCTTCGACTCAGGGGCTTGGTGTCGAGTCTCCGCGCCTCCTCGTCTCAACGCCTGAAGCCGAGGCACCGGAGCGGCTACACCGGCGCCGGGCCTCTCGTGTGGAGGTGACGGCGGTGGGCCCGGACAGCGCGGAAAGGGAGGCGCGGCAGAGCGCCCTCGAGGCCCAGCTGGCGTTTCGCGGTGCCCTTCGCGAGCTGTCGGGCTCCGCCCGCCGCATTTCCGGCGAGCTCTCCCGGCTCAAGGTCAGTGGGAGAGGACTCTCGGGCATGCACGCTGACCTCTTCGTGCGCTTCATCGACTTTGGCACTGAGCAGATGCGGTGGATGGACACCCAGCTCGCTGCCGCCACCCGCCTTGCCGACGCCGCCTCGGAGGTGGACGACCCGGACATGCAGCTCGCCCTGCTGAGCACGGCGGGCCCCCGGCTGGAAGCCGCCATGCTCGGCTCGCTCCTGCTCGCTGCCTGGCTCGACTGCCTGCGCCTCGTGGACGCCCTGCTCGACCAATCCCTCTACAGCGCGGAGAGAATGCACCGCGACCTGTTGGACTGGCAGGGGATGCTCGAGCCCCCCATGCGGGCGCTCTCCTCGCTGGAGCCGGACCAGGTGGAGGCCGCGGCGCAAGACGCCCCCGCCCTGGTGGGCCACCTCTCGGACGCGCTCGTCACCACAGTTACCAACGTGCGCAAGGGGGTGGAACTCACCGGGAAGGTGCTGGTGCTCAGAGACATCCTCCTGTCGCTTCCCCTGGCGCTGGAAGCGCCCCTGCTGGCGTCCGAGGCACCGTCAGCCTCAGCTCTGCTCGGCGCGAGCCTGACGGTGGGTGGCGGCGGAGTGATGATGGGCACGCGCCTGGTCGTCTCCGCCGAATGGGTGGAGATGATGCGGCAGTTGGTGCGCGCGGGCGTCCTCTCGATGCCCGCCGTCGGTGCCGCCGTGCGGATTCACGCGGGCGGAGTGATGCTGGCGCAGGCGCATGACGAGCTGCCGCAAGGCGTGCGCGAGGCGCTCGGAGACGGGCCCGAGGTGCGGGCCATGCGCGTGACGGGCAAGACGGGGGCGGGCATGGCCAGGCCGCCCCGGCACCACGTCATGCCCGAGGAGTTCCGCGAGTGGTTCGAGAGGCGCGGCTTCACGGGCGAGATGGACATCAACGAGTTCTGCGTCGAGCTGGAGGAAGCACACCACCAAGCCATCCACGGCGGGGGCGACTGGAAGCTGGGACGCACATGGCCCGGTGAATGGAACCGGATGATCATGGATAGGCTGAGTAAAGCCGAGAGTGAGGCAGGCCGGATATTGACGCGGAATGAAGTCCTGCGCATCGTCGCAAAGAACATGAGGGACTATAAAATCCCGATGAACTTCGTCTCCGGGAGAGGGCGATGAGTGATGGAGGTGCTTGGCGGGGGAACATCAGGGCTCGCCTGTATGAGCGGGTCCGCGAGCGCGGTTACGATTCGCTCACCGCCTTCGCCGAGGCACGCCCTGCCGTCCCGCTGTACGTGCTGGCCGATGAGCTTGGCAAGGACGACGTCGCTGCGGTGCAGGTGTTCAGTGGATTGCTCGCCGAGGCAGAGCGGCGCAAGCAGGTCACGCGTTTGGTGCGCGATGTGCTCGTACGAGAACTCGCCGAGAGCCTCCCCGAAGGCTGGCCGGCTGTGATGGACGACGCCAACCGTTTCAAGGTCGCTGAGGCGCTCGGCTCTTGGTTTGCCTATACCCCAGAAACCCACCGCGAGCGCGCCGATCAGGTCATGGCAGCGCTCCGAGCCACGCCACCACCGCCCGGCTGGCGTCCGCTCGGCCCCGACGATGAGTTGCTGCTCACGCTTCTGCCTGATGAGGAAGTCTGAACCTCCCCCGTGGAGAGGGTGATGAGCGACGGACGTGCGTGGCAGGGCAACATAAAAGCGCGTCTGTATGAGCGGGTTCGCGAGCGCGGTTACGATTCGCTCACCGCCTTTGCCGAGGCACGTCCTGCCGTTCCCTTGTATTTGCTGGCAGAAGAGCTTGGAAAGGACGACGTTGCAGCAGTGCAGGTATTGAGCGGTTTGCTCGCCGAGGCAGAGCAACGCAAGCAGGTCACGCGTTTTGTGCGAGACGTGCTTGTGCGCGAGTTGTCCGAAAGCCTCCCTAGTGGCTGGCCGGCCGTGCTGGACGACACAAACCGTGGAGAAGTTGCCATGGCGTTTGGTACGTGGACCGCATACACTCCAGTAACGCACAAGGAGCGGGTCAGGCAGGCCCGAGCGGCCCTCTGGGCCTCGCAGCCGCCACCCGGCTGGCGCCCTCTTGGCCCGGACGACGAGTTGCTACGCACGCTCCTTCCTGACGAGGAAGCGTGAACTTCGATTTGTGTAGGGAGCCATGAGCGACGGACGTGCTTGGGAGGGCAACGTAAAGGCGCGCCTGTATGAGCGAGTCCGCGAGCTCGGCTACGATTCGCTCACCGCCTTCGCCGATGCGCGCCCTACCGCTACACTTGTGGAACTTGCGGATGAGCTTGGCCCTGATGACATCGCGGCAGTGCAGGTGTTCAGTGGGTTGGTTGCTGAGGCGGAGCGAAGCGGCAAGATCACTCGTCTCGTGCGCGGGCAACTCGTGCGCGAGCTCTACGAGTGCCTCCCAAACGGCTGGCCGGTCGTACTGGACGACGCAAACCGTTTTGATGTCGCCCACGCACTCGGCTCGTGGATTGCTTTCACCCCAGAAACCCATAAGAAACGCGCCGACCGGGCCAGTGATGCGCTCCTCGCCAAGCCACCGCCCGCCGGTTGGCGCCCGCTTGGCCCCGACGATGAATTGCTGCTCACGCTCCTTCCTGACGAGGAAGTCTGAACCTCCTCCATGGAGAGGGCCATGAGCGACGGACGTGCCTGGCAGGGCAACATCAAGGCGCGCCTGTATGAGCGGGTCCGCGAGCGCGGTTACGATTCGCTCACCGCCTTTGCCGAGGCGCGTCCTGCCGTCCCGTTGTACTTGCTGGCCGAAGAGCTTGGAAAGGATGACGTTGCAGCAGTGCAAGTATTGAGCGGATTGCTTGGCGAAGCGGAGCAGCGCAAGCAGGTCTCACGCTTTGTTCGCGACGTGCTTGTGCGCGAGTTGTCCGAAGGTCTCCCCAACGGCTGGCCGGCCGTGTTGAATGACGCCAACCGTTTCGAAGTCGCCAAGGCGCTCAGCTCGTGGATTGCCTACACCCCAGATACTCATCAGGACAGAGCAAGACAGGTCAGCGCAGCGCTCCTCGCCAAGCCACCACCGCCCGGCTGGCGTCCGCTCGGGCCCGACGACGAGTTGCTGCTCACGCTCCTGCCCGACGAGGAAGTCTGAGAGGGTGTTGAGTTGAAGGATTCTGATGCTGCACGGGGCGTGGGGCCTTTTTTCATGAGGACTCGTCCACGCGCCGGCAGGCCTCCTCCCAGGCATCGGTCCGTGAGAGGAAATAGGAGACCTGCTTCGGACCGGGCTGGGCCGCGAGCTCCTCGCGCAGGGTGCGCAACATGGCCAGCGCATCCTCGTGCTTCTGGTTGACTCGGCCGCGTGGCAACCAGGCGCGGAACCGCTCGAGCTCGATGGCTGGTACACCCTCGCGGGCCGCCTGGGCGAGCAGGGTGGGGTAGCTCCGCTCCGGGTAGTAGAGCGCCTTGGCGATCCGCTCCAGGGCCACCCGTGTCGCCGTGCGGAGCACTCCCGTCCGTTCCGCGCTCGCCAGCGTGGCCCGGATGTCGACCATCGCCTCCGAGAGCGGACGGAAGCCCGCTTCCTCCGGGGCATGCACCAGTGTCACCTCGTCATCGTCCTCGAGATCGCCGTGCAGGAAGGACTCGAAGATGGCGCCGACTCCCCGCATGCCGAAGGGGGCCAGCTCCGCCGCGCGCAGCGCCCCCATGCTGGCGCTCCCGTAGACATGGATGCCCTCGGCCATGGCCCAGAGGAGCTCCTTGTGCCACACGGCGGGAACGCGCTCGAAGTAGCCATCGATGAGACCGATGGCCTCGGGGCGCTCGAGCGCGGCCCGGTACACATCTCCCTGGGTCGCGGGTGGCAGGAATACCGCGTCGAGCTCCGCCCTTCCTTCCTCGGCGGAGAGGGTCGGTCCCGTGAAGATGTAGATCATCGCAGCCGCTCCTCCACGATCCGCCGGGCCCGGGCCCCCAGCACATAGCCGGGAGCGTCATGGATGGCCTCCAGGCCGGGAATGACCACCCGCGCCACGGCGATGCCGAACGCGCGTTTGGACAGGTCCACCGCCACCACCTGCTCGAAGCCCGCGGAGGCCAGACGCATCAGCTCCCACGCCACGTCTTCATCGAAGCTGTCCGCCTCGAAGGTGGGGACCTCGTGGAAGCGCCGCACGGGCTCGCTGTGCATCAGCTTGTGGACGCGGGCCCAGAGGGTCGGGTCCTGCAGCGTCTCGTAATACCGGGCCACGTCCAGGTCATCGCGGGAGCCGGAGATGAGCGTGGCGCGGACCTGGGCCGCCTCGGTGAGGGCTCGGAGCAGGGCCACCTGGCGGGTGGGATGGCACCCCGCTCCCGTCGTTGGGTAGAGGGGGCGCAAGGGCTCTGGCGAGCGCTCGGCGCTCATGCAGAAGAAGGCGGGCAGACCCACGTCCGATGTCGTCTCCCAGACGGCCACGTCCACGCCGCCCCGGTCGAACTTCTCCAGCACCTCCCGGCAGCCCGGGTCGTCCACGGTGTCCAGGTCGAGCCGCGTCCGGTGCCGCTCCTCGGCGGTTCGCAGGTGCCAGAGAGTGGTCGCGTCGCGCTCGACCACTTCGCAGATGCCGTGGCTGATTGCCTCCAGCAGGTGGTTGCCGGAGGCCAGCCCGTTGGAGCTCATGAAGAACGAGCCGCTGCCGGAGGGGAGGGGCAGGGTGAAATCGGTATGCACCAGCTCGAAGGGCAGCCACATGGGCGTGTTGCGGAGCAGCTCGCGGCCCTCGATCCACAGCGTCCGCAGGGAGGCGTGGAAGGCGCCGGCCGACAGCCGGGGAAGGCGGGTGACGTCGGCCAGCGTGTGGCTGAAGCACAGCTCGTTGTAGGTGGCGAGCATGAGCGGGAGGGTGATGTGCTCGGCGTGGTAGGCCTCCACGGCCTCCATGAGCCCGGAGACCTTGGCGGAGAGGAGATCCAACCCCTTGCCCTGGGAGACAGCCAGGGAGCGCGAGTTGGGCCGGCAGACCGTCACCACGGGAATGCCCAGGCGATCCAGTCCGGTGATGTTGGCGATGCGGGTGATGCCCATCACCCCCATCAATGGGCGCACGCGCCGCAGGGTCTCCTCCGGAGAGCACAGCCGATGCGTCCCCGCTCGGTACCGCTTGGGGGCCGCACGGTTCAGATCAGGGTTGTCGGGCGAGACGCTCATCCTCTCCCCTCCTCGAGGTCCGTGATGTGTCCCAGGTTTTCCCTGGCAGGGCGGCGGGCTCAGCCTCGCTTGCGAGAACCCCGGGCGCGGGGCGGCTCGCTACGTCTTGCCTTGGGCTGGGCGCGGCGCCTGGTGTCTGTGTCGGATGCCTTCAGGGTCCGGATGCTCCGGAGGGTCTTCCCGGGACCCGACCGGATGGATGCAAGGTTCACCAGGACGCAGGCACTGCCCGCCGTCGGCAGGCGTGGAATGTCCGCGACCACCGTTCCCAGCTCCACCATGAGGAGGGGGGCGCTTTCCATGCCCTTCGGGAGCCGCTGCTTCTCATAGAGCGCTCTTTCCACCAGATAGAACTCCCCGTCGTCGGCGAAGATCACCAGATCCTGTGTTTGGGGTTCTGGCGCGCTCCGGGTGTCGTAGTTCGTGGGGGGGATCTTCCTGTCGTTCTTGAGAGGCGGATGGGCTCGCTTCTTCTTTTCGCTCTCCTGCCGGATGGCGGCGACGTTCAGCAGCATGCACGAGCAGTTGCCCGTCAAGGGCTCCGGCTCCTGCGTCTGGGCCCGTGTCGAGCCATTCGACTGGACCGCGTGGAAGACGGAGATGTCCGCGGCCATCGCTCCCAGTCCCACGAGAAACTCGGGGGCGCTCCTGAAATGCTCCGGGAGCCGCTGCGCCGATCTCATGTACTGGTCTCTCTTCACGTAGTAGAAGTTCCCGTCCTCGCCGAAGATCATCAGATCGTCTTGTTCGAGTTGCAGGTTCCCCGGGTCGTACACCTGCGCGGATCGATTCTGCTCTGTTCTTTCATCGCCCATGGCATGAGCTCCCATGCTCCGCTCTACCTGTGTCAGGTCAACATCAAGAGCGGCTGGTGCTGTTGATAGCGTGAAACGTTCCTGCAGATGTGTTGCTCCTGGAGGCAGAGCTCATCGAGCTTGCCGTAGAGCTCATTGTCCGCGAGCTTCATCATCAGGTCCGTGTGCTGTTCGAGATTGGAAAACTGCCAGATGTTCAGGAGCCAGTCGGGGTGATCCTTGAACCGGCCTCCGACGAGCAGGGAGAAGCCCGATTGAGCGAAGGAAGGGATGAGCCGGGTCATGTAGCCATCGAACTCCGAGACAACACTCTCCAGGTCTCTCGTATTGCCCTCGCTGTTTCCCTCGTGGTTCAGGACGCAGATGACGTTCAGGAGGTAGGGGTCCGTTGCTATCTCCTGGGTGAACTCCCCTCCCTGGCTCTCCTGGCTGGACAGCCGGGTCATATAGGGCATCTGGAAGAGAATCCGGCTGTGGGGAATGACGGGGCGGTCGCGCTCCATCATCTCCTGCATATCTTGTTTCTCCGCATCGATGGCCTCCTGGATGGCCCTGTAGCGGACGGCGTCCTCCCTGCTCATCAGCTCGAGCAGGGCGTCGAAGGGCTGGGAGTCCTGGCTCAGCCGGTGGGAGCCCTCGACGTAATAGACCTCGAACACCTGGTCCGGGTCGCCCGTGAGCGCGGAGGACTTCACCTGCCGCCACAGTTTGTAGGTCTCCAGCAGCCGTCTGCGTGCCTGGATCGCCAGGAGATAACGCAAGAAATGACCGTGTTTCACCTTGCTGGTGAACAGGAGATACTGAGCACTCGACTCGAATTGACTGTCCCGCGCCGAAGGGCCATGCCCATTCCGGTTCATGTGATCCTCCTTCGTTCGACACCCAGTTCTGGCTGGTGTGGAGTCATTGCAGCTCGGATTCCCGCGGCGCCGCCGGCTGCTCGGCCAGCACGCGCTCCACGTAATCGCGTACCCGTCTGGGGCGTAGCCCCAGTGCCTCCATCGCCGGTCTGGGATCGACCGGACTTCCAAGAGCGGTATTGAGCATCATCGCCGCGAAGGAGCGCTGGAGCGGATCCGTGGCCTCCTTGAACTGATCGCGGAGCTCCTGCTCGGGAATGAAATCCAGCGTCCAGGTGCGCCCGCTCCGCTCCTCGAACATGCGGACCACGTCGAGCTGGCTCAGGGCTTCTTCGGCCCCGAGCTGGAGGACCGCGTTCCAGGCCTGGGGCCGCTCCAGCGCGGCGATGGCGGCACGGGCCACGTCCTCGAAGGAGATCCAGTTCATCCTGCCGCGCCCCGTTCCAAAGAGGCGGGCGTGGGCATGGTGGAAGTCGAAGCCGAGGGCGGGGCTGAGCCAGACCTCGGTGAAGTGGGTGGGCTGGAGGATGGTGTAGCGGGGGATTCCGCTCCCCATCAACGCCTTTTCCACCTCGCGCTTGCAGTCCTGGAGGGGAAAGCTTCCCTGGAGCGGTGCGAAGGAGACGAAGACGAAATGCTCCACTCCGGCACGGCGCGCGGCGTCCACGAGCGCGAGCTGGCCCTTGCGGTCCACGGATTCAATCGAGTCCCCCTCCTGCCGAGAGAGTGATGAGGACGCCGTCGAGATGACCGCCTGGGCTCCCTCGCAGAATGCGTCCAGGGAGGGCAGATGCTTCAGGTCTCCCCACCGCAACTCGACGCCTGCCTGCTTCAGCTGTTCGAGCCGGCTGGGATTCGCTGTCGGCCGGACCAGTGCTCTCACGGGAGCACCCTCGGAGGCCAGGCGCTTGCAGATCTCCCCGCCCAGCATTCCGGTGGCGCCTACCACGGCTGTGATGGGATGCCTCATGGTCTCCTGCCTCCGCCGCCCGTATTCCCGTCACCCATCGGGCCCGGGGAGTCCGGGTGAGAGCCCTTCATGGGGAAGGGTGTGGCGGCTGTGTTCGAGATGGAAGATGTACGCAAAGGCATATCTCCTTCAGAGAAATCCCAGCCGGCGGCCGGACTCCACGGCGTGCTCCAGGTATTCCCTCGCCAGCTCTCGTTCACCCCTGTTCCAGGCGCCGAGTGCCCCTTCCAGCCGGGTGCGCACCGGCCCTGGCAGGAGTTGCTGGGTCGGGTCCAACAAGGCTCGAGCATGCTCCACCGCTTGCACCACCTCGTGGCGCTGGAGCTCCACCGCCAGGAGCACCCACAATCCCTGCCATTGGAAGGGATAGGGATAGAGCGGCGAGAGCTTGCCCCAGCACTCCAGCGCCGCGCGGGCCTCGTGCTCGGCCTCGTCCACCCGCTGCTGCCGCCAGGCCACCCAGGCCTGGTTGGCCCGGGCCGCCCCGATGTAGTCGTGCATGCGTGCGGCGAGCGCCACCTCCAGGCTCTGCGCGCTGAACTCGCGCACCCGATCCACCTGGCCTCGCTTGCGGTAGACCAGGGTCAGGTAGGTGAGGAGTCGGGACTTCAGCGTCAGGTCTCCGGTCTGCTCGACCATCTCCAGCCCGGCGAGGCTCTGCCGCTCGGCCTCGTCGAGCCTTCCGTGGAAGAGCAGGGCGAAGGCATGGCTGAAGCGGGTCGACACCCGCTGGGCCACGTCCCCGGAGGCATCGGCGGCCTGCACCGCCAGACGGCCGTACTCCACCGTCTCGGCGGAGACCACGTAGCGCTCCTGCCGGAAGGACGTGTTGAGGAGCGACACGAAGAAGCTGGCGCGCTGGAGCGGGGTTCCCCGTGTCTCCACGACCGGGCGCAGCTTCCTCACCAACGCGGCCATCTCCTCTCGCCGGTCCATCCAGTAGTACGTCCAATGGCGATCCACCTGGATCTGGATCCACTCCTGCCACCAGGCGGACACGCTCGGCTCCGTGCCGCGACGCTCCTCGGGGACGGAGCCCAGCGCGGCCTCGGCCTCGCCATAGGAGCGCAAGGCGTCCTCGTGCTGGTGACGTGTCTCCCAGGTCTTGCCCAGCTTGCGGTGGATGCAGGCCCGATGGATCCGCGCGCCGGAATGGAGCCGCGCCAGCGCCTCGCCATAGGCCGAGCGTGCCTCCTCCTGCTGCCCGGTGAGTGCCAACACATCCCCCAGGTTCTCGTGGATGCACAGCAGGGCCGGGAGCCAGTTTCCTGGCTCGGTCCGCTCCGCCTTCAGGTGCTCGCGCGCCTCGGAGAGAGCCGCCCGGTAGAAGGTGATGGCCTCGGTGTTGGCATGGACCACTCGGGCGCGATCTCCCGCCAGGTGGAAGTAGCGGCTGGCCTGATCGTGGACCTCGGCCTTGGCCCAGTGGTTGGCCAGACCCGGGAAGTACAGGGCGAAGTCGAGCTCCTGGGTGTAGCGGTGCTCGACGGCCTGGGCGGCCCGGTGGTGGTACTGGCGGATGTTCTGGGGCGTGATGCTGGCGTAGGTGAGCTCGCGCAGCTTGTCGTGGAGGAAGCGCAGCCGGCCTCCCGCGGCCTTCTCGAGGATCTGCCGCACCCGCAGGGTCTGCAGGGCCTCCAGCGCCGCCGCGTGCTCCAGCGGCACCGTGTCCAGCAGGAGCTCCGTATCGAACTCGCGCCCGAGCACCGCGGCGCTCTCCACCAGCGCCTGGGCCCTGGGGTCCAGGTCGCGCAGACGCCGCTGGATGATCTCCGCGATGGCGCCGGTCAGCGACAGGCCCTGGAGCCAGACGCCCGTCCGGGACCGTTCATCCAGGCGCCACTGGCCCGAGATGTCGCGGTGGAGCAGTCCTTCCGAGATGGTGGCCCGCAGGTACTCGGCGATGAAGAACGGGTTGCCCTCGGAGCGGCGGACCAGCTTGTCGAAGTCGCGTGGGAGGGATTGCAGCGCGAGCATGCCGCGCGCCATGGACTCGATGCTGCGCTCGTCGAGCTGCCCCAGTTCTATCCGCAGCGCGTCTGGCACGGACACCACCTCGCGCAGCAGGTCGCCCATCTCCTCCATGCGATAGGTGCCCAGCAGCAGCACCCCTCGCTCGACCAGGTCGTCGTGGCGCAGCTGCCGCAGGAACGTCAGGCTCATCTCGTCGGCCCACTGGAGGTCGTCGATGATGAGCAGCACGGGGTCTTCCTGGGCGAAGGCGAAGAGGACGTCCCGGAGGGCGGTGAAGATGCGGGCGCGAGCGGCCTCGGCATTGGAGAGCAGGGGAGGCGGAGGCAGCTCCCGCTGGCCGGGGAGCTCGTCCAACGTCGGCTCGTAGGCGACCAGCACCTTGCCCTTCGGCCCGAGCAGCCGCGCCGTCTCCTTCTCGCCCCCGAGCCGGCAGCGATCCGCCACTGCGGCCAGCAGCGAACGGAAGGGGTGGAGGGGTGGCGCCCTCACGTCGGCATCCACCTGCGTGCCGGAGAGGCCGAGCGGGATGCACTCGCACGTCACCACCGGGAGCTCCCGGTAGAGGGCCTCGCGGGCCAGCTCCAGGGCCAGCCGTGTCTTGCCCACGCCACTGCCGCCCCCGATGAAGACCCGGTTGCCCTTGCAGAAGAGCATGTCGTCCAGCAGCGCGCGCAGCTTGCGCATGGCCTCCTTCCGTCCGGTGAAGGGCGGGCGGTAGAGGTAGGGCCGGGCCTTGGGGAGATCTGGTGGCTCGTCGACCTTCACGCCCAGCTCCTCGAGCACCCGGGCCACGTCCTCGGCATAGCCGAGCCGGTCCTCGGGGCGCTTGGCGAGCAGCTTGAGGATGAGCCACTCCAGCCGCTCGGGGATGGGCTCCTCGACGAGCTGGGACGGGGGCGTGGGCTGCTCCCGGAGATGCCGGCGTGTGACGATCCGGTTGGTGCTCCCGAAGAAGGGGACGAAGCCGGTGATGCACTCGTACAGGATGCAACCGAGCCCGTAGAGGTCCGCGCGGGCGTCCACGAGATCTCCGCGGATCTGCTCGGGCGCCATGTACAGCAGGGTGCCCAGCCCGGCCCCTTCCACCTGGAGGACCTCGCGCCCCCGGGCCGCTCCGAACTCCACGGCCACGCCGAAGTCGCCGAGCACCACGGTCCCATTCTTCCGGATGAAGATGTTGCCGGGCTTGAGGTCGCGGTGGACGAGCCCGCAGCCGTGCAGATAGGCCAGGGGCGCGCACAACTTCAGCACCCACTCCAGCAGCGGGCGGGCAGGCAGTCCCTGCGCCGGGCCCTGGTGACTCTCTTCCTCTCTCCAGGCGGGCAGGCTGGCGCTCATCGGCGAGAGCGAGGACCGTGTAGAGGTCTGGCTGTAGTAGCGCTCGATGAGCTGCTTGAGCGTCCTGTTCTCCAGCAGCTCCATGGCGTACCAGGGGAGCCCGCTGGAGACTCCAGAGTCGATGATCCGGATGATTCCAGGATGGTGGATCCGGCTGAGCGATTGGGCCTCGCGCCGGATGCTGGCCATCGTGGGGGCCTGGGTGACGCGCACCGTCTTGAGGGCCACACGCTCGCCCGTCTCCTGATGGAGGCCCAGGTAGACGATTCCCATGCCTCCTCTGCCGAGGACCCCTTGGATGCGATAGGGACCCAGCACCTGGGGGACAGGTGGCTCTTGCTGCGTTGAAGAGACCTCCACCCGGTTCACGGCTCCCCCTGTTCCAAGTGGTGCCACGACCTGGCTGGGCGTCGAGTGCTTCATTGCTCGCCAGGGTTCATCCTGGCGCTCGCTACCCCAGGTGCGTCGTGTCCATCCGTATGGGTAGGAAGGCTGGAGCGGTGGTGACAAGAAGACACGGCGGGCGGCTTCAGCCCTCGTCGTGTTCCTCTCCACACGGGCAAGCCTTCAGGGCAGGTCGTCGGGAAGAGCAGGTCGGCGCACCTTTTGCGCTGAGCCAGATGAGCCCGTGGCCTTGGTTCCACCACGGGAGGGAGACGCATGAGGCCTCGCCCGAGAGTTCCCGACAAGCCACCGTCCGCTGCCCGGGTTCGCGTGGGCCTGGGTGCCGCTCAGGAGGTTTCGCCATGATGGGAAGGCTCATTCCTCCGGTCTCCGAACGAGACCATGCGCTCGGCCCGGCCGAGGCTCGCGTCACCCTGGTGGAGTACGGCGACTACGCATGCCCCGCTTGCGGCGAGGCCTACCCCATCATCAAGACGGTGCAACAGCGGCTGGGTGCCCAGGTGCGCATCATCTTTCGCAACTTCCCGCTCTCCGAGTCCTCCCCGCATGCGCGTCTGGCCGCGTTTGCCGCCGAGGCCGCCGCGCCCCAGGGCCGCTTCTGGGAGATGCATGACCTGCTCTTCGAGAACCAGGAGTCGCTCGAGCCCGATGATCTGATCGGCTATGCGGAGCTGCTGGGGTTGGATCTGGAGCGGTTCGATCAGGACGCGGGCAGCCGTGCGGTGGCCGAGCGCGTGCGCGCCGACTTCCTGGGCGGAGCGCGCAGCGGCGTCACGGGCACGCCCTCGTTCTTCATCAACGGACAGCGTTACGACGGGAGTCTGGCCGCGCGGCCGCTCTTTGATGCACTGGAAGCGGCCGTCGCGGAGTCGGAGTCCTGGGTGCCCTGGCGCTGAGCGGAGGCCGCTACTCGGGGAAGTGCACCACGCGGCCGTCGTCGCCCACGGCCCAGATCTCGTCCGGGGAGTTGAGCGCGAGATCCCGGAGGGGTTTGTCCACGGTGCGAGCGATGACCCAACCCGTCGCGCTCAGCCGGCGGATGACACCGGTGGTCAGGGAGCTGGCATCGGTGGTGTAGATGGAGGACGGGTCCAGGGCCACCACGCTGGTGAAGGCGGCTGAGGTGCCGTCCGAAGGCGGGTTCACGCGCGTCCAGTCCGTGGCGCCGTTCCACTTCATCACCAGGCCCGCGTCTCCCACGGCGTAGGCGAGGCTGGAACTGCCCATCCACACGGCACGCAGGGCGCCGCTGTAGCCGCCGGGCACTCCTGTCAGGGTGTGCTGCGTCCTCGCCGGCAGTCCGCCGCTGCCGGGGTAGCCGATGATGTACGGAACCGTGTCGTTGCCGTTCTTGTCACCGACGGCGATGAGCTGCGTGGGCGAGAGGCCGTGGAGGCCGTAGTAGGTGGGAGGCGTCTCGTTGTAGTGCTCCTGGGTCGCGCTGCCCGGCGTCCACGAGTACATCCGTCCCTGTTGATCCGCGATGTAGAACTGCGTCGTTGTCCCCGAGGTGAATCCCTGGAGGCCGGTGAGGCTGTTGGTCGAGGTGGCGACGGTTGTCTGGAGGAGGCAGGTGTTGCCGTCGTGCTCGGCCAGCCGCCCGTTGTCACCGGACAGGAACACATGGCCATCGGGCCGCACCCACGAGGCGCGCCAGTTGGTGGTGCCGCAGTTCGTATCGAGGCTCTTGAAGGACTGACCCGCGGTGGTGCGCACCGCGAGCACGCCATTGTCGCCCGCCACCCATACCGGCAGTCCGCTCGGGCCGATCGCCACGGTCTTCCACTGCCGGGTGCCGGTCAGCGCGGGATCCGAGAGCACGCTCCATCCCTTGCCTCCGCAGACGCCGCCCTCGTCTCGTTGCCCGTCGCAGGTGTTGTCCCGGTCGTCACATGCCTCGGTCCTGCCGCGCCGGTTGCGAGCGTCCTGATCATCGCAGTCGTCCTTGTTGGCGACGGTGCCCGCGGGGGGCGTCGCACCGGGGCACACCGGGACGGGGGCCGCGCGCTCGTCGCCCGCGCCATCACCGTCCGCGTCCGGGTAGTAGGACGTGGGGGCGGGAGCGTTGCAGCTCAGGCCATCCTTGCTGGCGTTGCAGACGTACTGGCCACCGGGACAGGGCGTGCTGCACGCGGTGCCCTTGGCGAAGCCTTCATCCACGGTGCCGTCGCAGTCGTCATCCAGGTCGTCGCACCGCGCCTCGTTGGCATCGGCGCGGGGGTACGTCTTCGGGTCCGAGTCCCGGCAATCCGTGGCGTTCTGCACGTAGCGCGTGGTGCCCGAGACGGGGGGCTGGCTGCAGCTCATGACCGGCGCGGCGCTCCGGTCGCCGAAGCCGTCCCCGTCCACGTCGGGATACCAGGGCGAGCCCAGTCCCTGGGCCTGGTCGACGGTCCCGTCGCAGTCGTTGTCGTGGTCATCGCACACCTCGATGCCGCCGGGCTGACTGTTCTTGTCCGCGTCGTCGCAGTCCGTGCCGCCGCCGGCCAGGGCGACATAGCCGTCCCCATCCGCGTCTGGCGCGTCCAGGCTGATGGCGAGCTGCTCGATGTCTCCCTTCTTCTCGAGCTTCACGGTGCGCACGTCCCGGGCCACCTCGGGGCCCTCGCAGGACTGCTCATGGGCCGTGGTGGTGATCTCCAGCGTGTGGCTCCAGCTCTGCCGGCGGAACACGGCGAGCACCACCGTCGAGGGCCCGCGATCGAGCACCTCGAGCCGTTCGCTCGCCTCCCGGTCCCGGCCTTCCGCATCCCGGGCGCTCACGGTGATGCATCCGGCCTTGAAGTGGTAGGACACCTCTACCCGGACGGCCGCCTCGGACGCCCAGGGGAGGCACCCGGCCCCGTGGAGCACGAAGAGTGCAGTGGAGAACAATGCGAGTCCGCGCATGACTCTTCATTGTAGAGCTTTTCCGGGAATCGTGAACGCACCCGAGGTGCCGGCGCTCAACCCCGGTCGCGTCGCACCTGCACCTTCTTGCCGCGCAGGGTGGCCTGCTTCAGCGCGGAGATGATCTATGGTTCCGGGCCCTGTGGCTTGCTGCGAGGTGCGCCGTGTCTTCCCGTCTTATTGGGCCGCGCCCGGTGGGCGCACGGCTGTGTCCCTGGTTGAGCTGTTGGGCCCTCATCGTGCTCGTCCTCCTGTCCGCGTGCGCCTCGGGCGTCCCTCGGGGCAGCCTCGGCGGGCGAGCGCTACAGGTCACCTGTGCCCCCACCGGCCCCGAGGGCGTACGTCACCCTCACGCTGAGCAGCGACTTCGTGCCTGTCCAGGTTTCGGACACGGAGTTCCGCGAAGCCTTCACCCAGCTCGTCCTCGAGGTCCCCCTGC
Source organism: Vitiosangium sp. GDMCC 1.1324 (assembly GCF_003044305.1). GTDB lineage: Bacteria > Myxococcota > Myxococcia > Myxococcales > Myxococcaceae > Archangium. The sequence goes on from NZ_PZOX01000032.1 coordinate 111,417, forward strand.
GGGTGGCTACCCGCTCCGCCAGGCCGCTGGCCGGCCGCATGGTGTTGGCGTCCTGGCCACCTGGTAGCGCGAGGGACGCCAGTGTCGAAGGGGGCTACGCGCGCGTGTGTGTGAAGCGCGGCTCTCCGGGGGATTGCTTCTGGCTGCTGGGGGATGGCCCGAACGACACCACCCTCAGCCACAGCGACAGGTTCGCGCTGGCCCTCAGCCTTGCCCTCACGCCAGCCGTGGAAGCGGCCACGGGAGTCCTCCGGGACTTCTCCGCCAATGCCATGACGACCCTGCTCACCGGCCTCTCCCTCTACCTCGTGGTGCTCATGGCACCCGAGCCCATCTCTAAGGGCCTCGCCCTGGCGATGACCCTCTTCCTTTGGGGCTACCTGGGCCATGAGCTTTGGGGATTGATTTCCGCCACGAAGGACCTCTGGGACGAGGCGGAGGCCGCTGGCACGTTCCACGAGCTAAGCGACGCGAGCGAGCGGTACGCCCAGGTGCTCGGACCCAACACCCTGCGTGTTCTCATCATCCTGGCGACCTGGAAGGCGGGCGCCAAGGGCAAGGAGGCGATGACGGGGAGTGGACTGCCGGGTTTCTCCCAGGCGGTGCAGAACGCCGCCGCCGCAGGCCGCTTCCGCCTGCCCGCAGCGGCTTCCGAAGCGACGTCGGTGTCCGTGGTCGAGGGCAGACTGGTTCTCACACTTCCCTCTGGCTCGGGTGCCATCCTCGCGATGCAGCAGGCGGAGGGTGAGGATGGGGACATCCACCACATCGCCACCGTGGAGAACGAGAAGTCCACCCATCGGGGCGGGCCCTGGACCCCGAGGCTCAAGCGATCCTTCGACAAGGCCGGCATGTCGATGGAGGACCCGGCGAACAAGGTCCGCATCCCGGGCCACAAGGGGCCTCATCCGAGGGCCTACCATGAGCGAATCTATCAGCGGCTCAAGGCTGCAGTGCAGAACTGCGAAACCACGGAGCAGTGTCGGAATGCCCTCACCCGGGAATTGGAGAGTCTCGCCGAGCAACTCAAGCAGGCGGGCTCCGAGCTCAACAAACTGGTTACCCGGACCCCGTGAGGGTAGGAGAGCGGCATGGCGCAGAGGTACTTTGAGCTGACCGATGATATGAACAGCTCGGATCGCTGGTTGCTGGGCGATCCTATTGATGAGCAGGGGAACGAAGTGCGCACGCGGCAGTTCATGAGCGGAGAGCCCACTCGCTTTGACGGTCGCCTTCGAGTCCCCATCTATCATCCTGGCAGTGCGCTCGACTTCTCAATCGCGGACACGGGGGGGTTCCCCGTCGTCACCGAAAAGGTGGCCCGCGTCCTGGTCGAGCTGGCTCCGGGTGACGTCCAACTCTTCCCCGTGGAAGTGGAGTCGCGACCAGAGGCCTACTTCCTGGTCAACGTCGCGCGCCTCGTGAAGTGCATCGACGACGAGGCGTCCACGGAAGTGCTGTACTGGAAACCGGAGGATGGGCGACCCGAAAAGGTTGGGCAGTACCGGGATGTGTACGGCATGCGTATCGACCCCTCCCAGGTGGGCGATGCCAAGATCTTCCGTCCCTGGGGATGGAGAGTGGCCCTCATCGTCGCCGAGGACGTGAAGGAGGCCCTTGAGCGCACCGGCGCCACGGGGCTGTCGTTCAGAGAGGTCACAGGTCCTGGACGCCAGAGGGTCGAGCAGCAATCGCTCGCGAGTTACACAGACTGGCTGCGGCAGGTGGACGCCGCACGCGAAGCGTTCTGGCGCACCCTTGGCGAACTGGAGGAAACAGCCATCGTCCCTATTGTCCCCGGCGGCCCTGCGTGGCCGGGCCACCGGCAGGCATGGCGCGTCATCCACCGTGCAGAGCGACGGCTCCTATTGGTGACGGACGGCCTCTCCGATCCCTTCCCCGGACACGAGGCGCCGTCCGTGGGCTTCGGCCTCGAGCTCGCAATTGAAACCGACGACGCTGTCAAGGACGTCAAGGGGAGTTGGGTCTTCTTGATCCTCCAGCGCGTTGCGAACGAAGTTGCGGAGCATGAGCGAGTGCGCAAAGCCGCTCTGACGGGCCAACTGACCATGGAGGTGTCCGGGAAGGGAATGCCCAAGTCCCTCGTCACCGGGGAGGGCCGGGTAGGTGTGCTACTCGGGCTGGAGTCGCACACGCTGCCGGGGCACTTCACCACACCCTGCGGAGAGGTGCGGCTCGTCACCGTCAAGGCGCTGCTGCCGTCGGAACTGGCGTACCGGGTGGCGCATGGGAAGAAGGGGCGGGATGAACTGGCTCGGCGCTTCGCGGAGAGCGGCGAGGAGCACCTGTCACGCGCCAAACGGCGAGCCGTGGTGTAGCTCGTGTGGCGCTGGGTAGCAGGTGCGCCTCATATGTCTCAACCCCGGTCGCGTCGCACCTGCACCTTCTTGCCGCGCAGGGTGGCCTGCTTCAGCGCGGAAATGATCTGATCGGCGAGGGACTCGGGCACCTCGACGAGGGAGTAGTTGTCGCCGATGTCGATGGCGCCGATGCGCCGGCCCTCCACGCCCGCTTCGCCGGCAATGGCCCCCACGAGGTCCGCGGGCCGCACGCCCGCCTGGCGGCCCACGCCGATGAAGATCCGCGCCATGTCGAAGTCCTGGGACGGGCCCGTGCGGCGCTTCGGCCCCTTCTGTGCCCCCGGCGCCGGCCGCTCTCCGGGCCGGAAGCGCTCCGCGCGCTCCGCCATCCGGGCGTTCTTCCCCGGACGGGCGGGCTTCTCCGAGGGCGGGGGCATCATGGGGATCTCCTCCTCGTGCTCCTGGCCTTCCACCTGGGCGTCGTGGAGCAGCTTCACCGCGGCGGTGGCCACATCCACCAGGTCGAACTCGGAGGCGAGGCTCTCCACCACGGGGCGGTAGGAGTCGAGCTCGCCAGCCACCAGGGCCTCGCGCAGGGAGGCGCGCACGAGCTCGAGCCGGCGGGCGCGCAGGTCCGCTACGGTGGGCACGGTGGCCACTTCAATGCGCTGGCCGGTGAGCTTCTCGATGTTGCGCAGCAGCCGGTGCTCGCGCGGCTCGGCGAGGGTGATGGCCACGCCCTCGCGTCCGGCGCGGCCCGTTCGGCCGATGCGGTGCACGTACGCCTCGGGGGCGTTGGGCACGTCGTAGTTGACCACGTGGGACAGCTTCTCGATGTCCAGTCCGCGTGCGGCCACGTCGGTGGCGATCAGCAGCTCCACGGCGTGCGTCTTGAACTGCTTGAGGACGCGGTCGCGCTGGGTCTGGTCCATGCCTCCGTGGAGCGCCTGGGCCCGCCAGCCCCGGCCGTTGAGCGACACGGTGAGCTCATCCACCTCGGTGCGGGTGCGGCAGAAGACGATGGCGGCGGTGGGGGCTTCCACGTCCAGCACGCGCCCGAGCGTGGCGGCCTTGAAGGCGCGTGGGACGATGTAGGCCGTCTGGCGCACGCGGGGGCCGGTGCCGGGCGCGACCTTCTCCTTGGCGATGCGCACGTGGACGGGCTGGTGCAGGTGGCGCTCGGCGATGGAGGCGATGCGCGGGGGCAGGGTGGCGGAGAAGAGCGCCGTCTGGTGCCCCTCGGGGGTGGCCTCGAGGATGGCCTCCAGGTCCTCGGCGAAGCCCATGTCGAGCATCTCGTCGGCCTCGTCGAGCACGACGGTGTGCAGGGAGTCGAGCAGGAGCGACTGGCGCTGGAGGTGGTCGAGCGCGCGGCCCGGGGTGGCGACGACGACGTCCACGCCGCGCTTGAGGACGCGCAGTTGCTGTCCGATGGGCTGGCCGCCGTAGAGGGGGAGCACGCTGACGCCGAGCTTCTGGCCGTAGCGGTGGATGGCCTCGGCCACCTGCATGGCCAGCTCGCGCGTGGGGACGAGCACGAGCGCGGAGGTGGAGAACGGCTCGCGCTTGCCGCCTAGCGTGAGGCGCTGGAGGAGGGGGAGGGAGAAGGCGGCCGTCTTGCCGGTGCCGGTGGCGGCGATGCCGAGCAGATCCTTCCCCGCGAGCAGCGGGGGCAGGGCGGCCCGCTGGATGGGAGTGGGCTCCTCGTAGCCGAGCGCACTGAGCGCCTCCACGAGGGCGGGCCCGAGGCCCAGTTGTTCGAAGGTGGGGATGGTGTCGGTGGCGGTGCTCACGTTGGGGCGGCTTGTACCACCGAGCCTCCCGAAGGTCTCCTGCCTCGGCCCCCAGGTGTCATTTCACGAATGCTCAGCCGTCGAGGCGGCTGCCGGCTCCTCGTTCAGCAGGAGGATGAAGCGGGCGCCCCCCTCGGGCCGGTTCTCGGCGGTGAGGGTGCCTCCCGCCCGGACGACGTATTCGTGGCACAGCGCCAGCCCCAGTCCGGTGCCCTTTCCCGGTGGCTTGGTGGTGAAGAAGGGCTCGAAGAGCCGCGGCAACACCTCCAGAGGAATCCCCGTGCCGTTGTCATCCACCTCCAGCCGCACACCTCCGGCCGTCCGCCGGGCTCGGAGCACGATGCGGGCGGGGCGGGGCGGTACCGCGGCCTCCACCGCATCCGCCGCGTTCAGCAGCAGGTTCAGCAGGACCTGCACCAGATGCCGCTGGTCCAACCGCACCGCCGGCAATGACGGCGGGGCGTCCAGCTCCACCTCGCCCAGGCTGCGCAGGCGCACCGACGCCAACCGCCGGGCTTCCTCCATCGCATCCAACGGCGAGCCGTGCTCTTCGTTCCCGTTCCCCTCCCGGGAGAAGCGCCGCAGGTCGGCGACGATCTGCTGGATGCGCAGCACGCCCTGCCGCGTCTCGTCCAGCAACTCGCGCAGCTCGGGAGGCTCCGGTGGCTTGCCCCTGTCCAGCAATTCCTGCTCGAGGTAATTCAGGTTGGACTTCACGAAGGCCAGCGGGTTGTTCACCTCGTGGGCCACTCCCGAGGCGAGTTGTCCCACCAACGCCAGCCGCTCCACCTCCGCGCGCTCTCGCTCGGCGCGCCGCCGCAGGCGCTCGCTCTCGGCCAGTTGCTCCAGAGCGCTCAGCCTCTCCTCCTGGGCCACCTTCTCCGCTTCGCGCAGCCGCCGGTAGGTCCGCCCTCCGTAGAGCCCGAAGCTTCCGATGAGGCCGAAGAAGACCAGCTGCGGGAGGAAGGTATGCGGCGGGATTCCGGCCAGCACGTTCAACAGGGCCACTGAACCCACCATCGCCCCGACGCACACCAGCGTCGGCAGCCAGGAGTCCGGGGTGAACATGGAGAGAATGAGGGGGGCGGCGATGATCGTCACGAAGTAGGGGCTCGCCGGCCCACCCGTGTAGTGGACGAGCGCCGTTATCGCGGTAAGGCACATCAGCCCGGACGCGGAGCCGGACGCCCAGGGGGGCATCCGTCCCGAGCCCACACCCACTCCGAGCAGCACGAAGCCCACACTCCAGGCAACCTGTACCAGCACCAGCCTCGGGTCGACGGTGGTGGCGACCAGGCTGTGGAGCCCCAGTCCCATCATCATCATCGCTGCGGAGACGAAGAAGATCCTCCTCTTGAGTCGGAGTTGGTCCTGATGCGCGGTGCGATCTGACTTCATCGAGACGAACGCTGCCACGTCGCGGCGCCTCTCGCTGGCGCGCCCCCGCGAACGGGCATCCGGTTTACGACACATGGGTCCCCCACTACCCCTGCTCACGGGTGTGATTCCAGCTACTTACGGCCACTCACCACTCCGTCGCACCCAGGTGATGCGGCGCGCGGTAACAGTTCGTGCCCGCCGCGGTGTTCAGGTGCGCGCAAGGGACGGAGGGTCCAACGTTGGCCATCGATGTGGAAGCCTGCTACCGCCGGTATGGACCGATGGTGCTCCGGCGCTGCCGCTTCCTCCTTCGTGACGAGGATCGGGCGGTGGACGCCATGCATGACGTGTTCGTCCAGCTCCTCGATCACCAGGAGGCGCTGACGCAGACGGCACCCTCCAGCCTGCTGCACCGCATGGCGACGAACGTGTGCCTCAACCGGATGCGCTCGGAGCGCCGGCGTCCGGCGGACGCGGATGAGGAGTTGCTGGTGCGCATCTCCTCGCTGGAGGACATGGAGGCGCGCACGGGGGCGGCGGCGGTGTTGGACCGGCTCTTCGGAAGGGAGCAGGTGTCCACGCGCACCATCGCCGTGCTGCACCTGGTGGACGGGATGACGTACGAAGAAGTGGCGAAGGAGGTGGGCCTCTCCGTCTCCGGCGTCCGCAAGCGCCTGCGCACCCTGCGCGCCCACCTGCATGAACTGGAGGCCGCCTGACATGTCCCAACGCACGCCCGATTGGTTGTTGGAGCGTATCGCCCTGGGAGAGCTGCCCCCCGAGGAGCTCGCCGCCGCCCGAGCGCGTCTGGCCGAGGAGCCCGGAGGCCTCGAGCGGCTCGCCCGGCTGGAGTCCGATGATGGGGCCACGCTGGCGAAGCTCCCCCCGTCCCAGGTCGCCGCCGAGATCGCCCGCCGCCGCCGGGTGCTGGAGGCCTCCCGCTCGGTGAGGGCCGACACGCTTTCGCGGCGCTGGCTGCCCGCCGTGGCGCTGGGAGTGCCCGTGGTGGTGGGGCTCGCGCTGCTGATGGTCCTCTCCCTGCACGAGCTGCCCGAGGAGGAGGCCCGGCCCCAGCAGGTGGCGCTGCTCGATACGACGCGCACCAAGGGCCTGGAACCGAAGCTGCTCGTCCACCGCCAGACGCAGGGCGGGGCCCCCGAGCCGTTGGTGGACTCGGCCCGGGCGCGGCAGGGCGACGTGCTGCAGCTCAGCTATGTGTCCGCGGGAAGGCGCTACGGCGCGGTGCTGTCCGTGGACGGCCGGGGCTCCGTCACGCTCCATTTCCCGGAGTCGCTCACGGGCTCGTTGGAGCTGAAGGGCGGCACGGTGTCCCTGCCGAGCGCCTACGAGCTGGACGACGCCCCCGCCTTCGAGCGCTTCTTCTTCGTCACCAGCGATGCACCCTTCGACGTGAACGCGCTGATGGATGCGGCGCGCCAGCTGGCCCAGGACCCCGGCAGCGCCCGCAACCAGCCGCTGCCCTTGCCGGAGCAGCTCTCACAGACCTCCGTCACGTTGGAGAAGGCTCCCTGACGCGAGCCCTGCCCTCGGGAGCGCGCGGGCAGAAGAAGGGCTTTCCGCCCGGAGAAGACGGAGTCCAGGTGGAGATGTAGCCCGTCCCACAAGTTGAGAGCGCGCTTCAGATTTCGGATTCCCAGCGAGTTCCCTCTCCTGTCACGCTTCCGTCTCCGGCCGTACACTCCGCGGCCGGCAGCTCGGGCCGGCGTCTCGGCCGGTGAGAAGGGGACATATGTCCACTCTTTTAGCGGCGTTCAACGAGGGCGTCAGCCACTCGATGTCCGGCAACCACGAGGCCGCGATCCAGGTGTTCAACCGGGTCCTGGCCCAGGATCCCAACCACGTGTTGGCGCTGAGCGCCAAGGGCTCCTCGCTCACCAGTCTGGGGCGTCCGCGCGAGGCGTTGAAGTGCTTCGAGCGCGCCATCGACTTGGACCCGGAGACGGCCGAGAACTACCGCAACGCGGCGCTCTGCCAGCTCGAGCTGGACGAGCCGGAGGACGCGAGGGCCCTGCTGGAGGAGGCCCTGCAGCTCAACACGGAGCAGGCCTGGCGCGAGGGGACGGCGGTGGAGATCGCCAACCTGGGCGAGGCGCTGCTGACGGAGTCGGGCAAGCACCGGACCCGGGGCATCGGGCTGACGGGCAAGGCGCGCTACCGGCACGCGCGCCATGTGCTGGAGATGGCGCTGGAGCTGCACCCGGGGCTGACGGAGGCGGCCAAGGCGCTCGCGGACGTGTGGGCGCACCTCGGGGACACGGAGAAGCGCGACCAGTACACCCAGCTCGCGGGCCGACTGATGCGCGCCTCCGGGAGCTGACTCAGAGCGCTCGCCACATGAGGTAGTGCGGGCCGATGCCGGGGAGCTCGAACTCCCCCCCTTCCACGTTGAAGCCCAGCCTCCGGTAGAAGCCCGAGGCCGTCGTGCGCGCGTTGCACCACAGCCGGGTGCCGCCCTGACGCGCCGCGTGATCAATGCAGGCCTGGAGCAGCGCCGCGCCGAAGCCCTTGCCCTGATCCGGGGCGAGCACCGCCATTCCACGCAGGCGCCACTCGGTGGACGACCTGGAGCCCGGTGGGGGTTCCCGGTAGAGCGAGGCCACCCCGTGCTGCGTGCCGCCCACGTACAGCCCCAGGTGCACCGTGTCCGGAGCGTCGTCTCCCGGATAGACGAGCTCCTCGGGGCGTTGGTGCGGGCGGAGCACGACGTGGCGCAGGTGGCGCGTCTCGGTGGCCGGAATCTGGCGGAGCTCGTACGGGGGCATGGGGCCGGGGATTCTCCCGGAGGGGCGGAAAAATGGGGGGAAAATCACCGGTATGCCGCCCAGGGGGCTCGTGCGTCCTCCTGAATGGAAACCGGGCAACGAGGTCCAACCTTGAAGGGCACCGCCGTCATGGACGAGACGCCGATGGATGAGAGGGTCACCCCCCTCGACTTCGACGCGCTCGTGGAGGGGGAGCAGGCGGCCCTCCTGCGGCTGGCGCGCCGGCTGGTGTGGGACGGGGAGGAGGCGAAGGATCTCGTGCAGTCCGCCCTGGCCGATGCCTACGAGAAACGCCACACCTTGAGGGACTCCAAGGCGGGCCCCGCCTGGCTGCGGCGCATCCTCGTCTCGCGCGCCATGGGCCACCTGCGCCGGCGCCGGGTGTGGAGCGTCATCCGCGAGGTGCTGGACCTGGGTCCGGGACCGCAGCCCTCACCCGAGGAGCGTTTCGCCGGCGTCGAGCGCTGGCGTGCCTTTGGCCGGGCGCTGCGGACACTCCCGGCCCAGCAGGCCACGGCCTTTTCCCTCCGGTACCTGGAGGGGCTCGACCTCGATGCCATCGCCGATGCGATGAACATCGGCCGCGGCACCGTCCGCATCCACCTCTACCGGGCGCTCCAGAAGCTCAAGGCCGCGGACGCGCTCCAAGGAGACACCCCATGAGCTGCCAGGACTTCGCCGCGGCCCTCGTGGACGAGCGCCTGCCCCGGCCTCCGGGATTGCAGGCCCACCTGGAGCAGTGCGCCGCATGCCGTTCGCTCGCCCGGCTCCACGCGTCCGCCACCGCGCTTCGCCTGCCGGAGCCCCAGGCCCCCGCCGCCATTCCGCGCGAGGCCATTCTTGGTGAGGTGCGCCGCCGTCAGCACCGCCGCCGGATGGCGGCCAGTGCCAGCGCCACCGCGGCCGTGGCCGCCCTGGTGTTGTTCGTCGCGCCGCGCGTGAGGACGCCCGTGTCCGACGGGGTCGAACCGGTGGTGGGTGGCCCCGTCGAGGGCTCCCTGCGCGCCGAACAGCCCGCGCGGACGGCGTCGCCGGGGCAGGGGAGTGAGGTCGTCTCCATCGGGGAGCTGTTCGGCGAGGTGCATGGCTACACGCGCACCCGCCCGAGCATCGAGGACGAGATGTACCTGCCGTTCGGCGCTCTTGCCGTGTGGGTGCGTCCGCCGGACTCCACGGCGCTCGACGCCGAGCCCTTCCAGACGGCCCTCGCGGCCTTCCATGTGTCGAAGTCGAAGTCGCAATGAGTCGAAGTCGCAGTGAGTCACAGTGAAAGACAGGAGCAGAACCATGATGAAGAAGCTGCTGTGTGCCCTGGTGGTCCTCACCGCCGTGCCCGCTCTCGCGCAGGACAAGGACAAGTCCGATGAGATGCACGTCGTCGTGATGAGCGGACCCGGCAATGCCCCGCTGGCGCCGCTTCCCCCGCTGTCGCCCGAGGCCCCGCTGTCGCCTCCGTCCTACGGCATTCCTCCGCAGGTGGCGGCGAAGATCGGCCTGCCGCAGAGCCTCGTGCAGAAGGTGCAGGATCTGACCTTCGAGTCCAATGAGGCGCTGATCGGCCTGGAGGCGGAGCTCAAGCGCAACCAGCTCGCGCTGGAGAAGGAGCTGCGCCAGCCGGCCCCCAACGAGGGGAGCGTGAAGGACCTGGTGGAGAAGGTGGGCCGCGCGGAGACGGCGGTGCGCCAGAACCGGGTGGGCCTGATGGTGGCCATCAAGAAGGCGCTGGGCCCGGACTTCTGGCAGAAGCTGGAGGCGGAGATGGGCCCCATGACACCGGGCGCGGGGAGGCAGATCCGCATCGAGCGGCGCATCGTGGCGCCCCCGGCTCCCCCGGCTCCGGGTGCCGCCGGCCAGGAGCGCGAGGAGCGCAAGCGGTAACGCTGCCTTCCCCGGATCGCCGACGAGCCCACACTCCGCGCCGCCGCCTCTTCCCATCCTCCTGGGGAAGGGACCATGGTGCCGGGTATGGATGCCGACAAGAAGCAGCAACTCGAGGCGGACGCGGCCCAACTCCAGCGTCTGGGGTACGCGCAGCAGTTGTTGCGTGACATGGGCGGCTTCTCCAACTTCGCCGTCTCCTTCTCCATCATCTCCATCCTCACCGGAGCGGTGACGCTCTATGGCCATGGTCTGCGCTTCGGCGGGCCATTCGTCATGGGGGTGGGCTGGCCGTTGGTCTCGGTGATGACGCTCATGGTGGCGGCGAGCCTCGCGCAGCTCGCCTCCTCGTTCCCCACGGCGGGCGCGCTCTACCACTGGGCCGCCATGCTGGGGGGCGTGAGGGCGGGCTTCTTCACGGCGTGGCTCAACACCATCGGTCAGTTCGCCATCACCGCCGGCATCGACTACGGCCTGGCGGAGTTCGTGGCGGACATGCTCGGGTGGCCGCGGGAGCGGGGCTATGTACTGCCACTCTACGCGGCCATCCTGCTGTCGCACGCGGTGCTCAACCACGTGGGCGTGCGAGCGGTGGCGCTGCTCAACAACCTGTCGGCCTGGTATCACGTGGCCGGCGTGGCGGTGGTCATCGGCGCGCTGGTGGTCTTCGCGCCCAAGCAGGACGCCGCCTTCCTCCTCACGCGCTTCTCCTCGGAGAGCCACGTCTACACCTACGGCTTCCTCATCGGCCTGTTGCAGGCCCAGTGGACGTTCACCGGCTACGACGCCAGCGCCCACATCTCCGAGGAGACGTTGGATCCCACGCGCAACGCCCCCTGGGGCATCTTCCTGTCCGTGGCGGTGAGCGCGGTGGTGGGGTACGTGCTGCTGGTGGGCGTGACGCTGGCCATTGGAGACCTGCCGGCCGCGGCCGCCGCGCCCAATCCCTTCCTGTACGTGCTGCGCGAGTCGCTCGGGCCGGCGCTCGGCGGGGCGCTGGTGTGGATCGCCATCGGGGCCATGTGGTTCTGCGGGCTGTCCTCGGTGACGTCCAACTCGCGCATGCTCTTCGCGTTCGCGCGGGATGGAGGACTGCCGGCCTCGGCGCTGCTCGCGCGCGTGTCGCCGCGCTACCGCAGCCCTCACGTGGCCATCTGGGTGTCGGTGGTGGCGGCCTTCGTGGTGGCCATCTGGAGCGGGGCCTACGCGGCCATGGTGGCGCTCAGCACGTTGGCGCTCTATGCCTCGTATGCGCTGCCAGTGCTGGTGGGCCTGCGCGCCCGGCGCAACGGGACGTGGTCGCACCGGGGGCCGTGGGACCTGGGGCGCTTCTCCACGCCAGTGAATGTCGTGGCGCTCGGCTGGTGCGCGGTGGTGATGGTGCTCTTCGTCCTGCCTCCCAACGAGCTGGCCGGGTACACGTTCGCCGGGGCCCTGGTCCTGCTGACTGTCTACTGGGTGGCATTTCAGCGGCATACCTTCGTGGGGCCGAAGCTGGGGCGGCTCGCGTCGGCTCCCGTCCGGGCTACTTGTGGAGAGTGAGTCCGGGTGGGATCTGTTAGGAACGTGGTTCGAGGTCCCTTCTTTCAGAGCGGAGCAGCGCCTATGAGCAAGCGGCCGCAGTCCGAAGCCTCCGAGATGGTCAATGCCGCGAAGGCCATGGAGGAGGAGCTGCACGAGTTCGAGGTGCTCGCGGAGGAGGTGCGCACCGGGCAGCTCCGCTCGCAGAAGCAGCTGGAGAAGATGGGGAAGCTGCTCAACCAGGTGGCGGACTGCGACGAGCGGATGGTGGCGAACATGCGCACGCTGCTGTCGGTGCTCAACGTCTGGAGGGAGCGTCAGCAGGCGCTGGCGGCCGAGGTGAACAGCCGTGCGCTGGAGTTGCAGGAGCGCACGAAGGTGTACCAGTCGCTGATGGAGCGCTTCGCCGCGATGGGGCAGGAGGCGGGCTCGCTCAGCACGCTCATGCAGGAGCTCGCCAGCCGGACGCAGCAGGGCGAGCCGGTGAAGGCGGAGGACATCATCTCCTCGCTGCAGATGGTCAATGAGCGGATGCTGGAGGTGGCGGAGAAGGCCGGAGCGCTGGCGACCGACGCGGCGGCCCAGGACTTCATCGACGTGTCGCGTGACGCCGAGTCCCTGCGACAGCAGATCCTCTCGGCGCGCAACCGGGCGAACCTGCTGCAGCAGAAGTTGCACCCGGCCAACGCCTGAAGCGCTTCAGCGAGCCCGAGGCAGCTTCGTCCCGCCCATCTCGAGGATGCGCTGGAAGTGCTCGGCGGTGGTGGGCGCCACGCTCAGGCGGCTGCGGGTGAGGAGCACGAAGTCCTTCAGCTCGCGGGTGGACTTGATGGTGGCGAGCGTCACCGGCTCCTTCAGGGCCACCAGGGGTCCCACCTCCACGGAGGCCCAGTCCTCCCCGGGCGCGGTGGGGTCCGGTCCCGGCTGGGTGAGCACCCGGGCCACGGCCACCACGGCCTTGCCCTCGTTCGAGTGGTAGTAGAGGCACAGGTCCCCGGGCTTCATCGCCCGGATGTTGTTGCGGGCCTCGAAGCTGCGCACGCCCGTCCACTCCGTCCTGCCGTCCTTCTCCAGCCGCGCGTAGGCGTAGACGGAGGGCTCGCTCTTGATCAGCCAATACTGGGGTTTCGCCATGGCGGCGCATGGTAGATAGCCAGCCCATGGCCATCCAGGGATACGACGATCTCGACGCGACCGCGCTCGCCACGCTGATTCGCAAGAAGGAGCTCCATCCCACCGAGCTGGTGGAAGAGGTCATCGCGCGCATCGAGTCCGTGGACCCGATGCTCAACGCGGTGGTCCACAAGATGTACGAGCAGGCGCGCAAGGCCGCCGCGGGCCCGCTCTCCGACGGCCCCTTCGCCGGGGTGCCCTTCCTGGTGAAGGACCTGGATGGCTTCCTGGCGGGCGAGCCCTTCACGGGCGGGTGCCGGGCGCTGGTGGGCTTCGTGCCCGATCACGACTCGGAGCTCATGGCCCGCTTCCGCCGCACGGGCGTCGTCTTCGTTGGCAAGACGGCCACGCCCGAGCTGGGCATCCTCGGCGTCACCGAGCCCGCGCTGCGCGGGCCGACGCGCAACCCCTGGAACCCGGACCACACGCCTGGCGGCTCCAGTGGAGGCTCGGCGGCATGCGTGGCGGCACGGGTGGTGCCCATGGCCCACGGCGGAGATGGCGGCGGCTCCATCCGCATCCCCGCGTCGGCCTGTGGCCTCTTCGGACTCAAGCCGACCCGGGCCCGCAACCCCGTGGGCCCGGATGCCGGTGAAGCGTGGGGCGGCTTCGTCCAGGCGCACGTGCTGACCCGCACCGTGCGCGACAGCGCCGCCATGCTCGATGCGACCCAGGGGCCGGAGGTAGGCGCTCCCTATGGGGTGGCTCCTCCCGTGAGGCCCTTCCTCCAGGAGGTGGGCACCCCGCCGGGACGGCTCCGCATCGCCTTCTCCACGGGCTCGCTCTTCGGCAAGCACGTGCACCCGGACTGCAAGGCCGCCGTCCAGGACGCGGTGAAGCTCTGCCAGGAACTGGGGCACGAGGTCGTCGAGGACGCTCCCCGGTTCGACCGCGAGGAGCTGGTGCGCGCCTACCTCGTGACCGTCGCGGCCAGCGTGGCGGTGCAGCTGGAGGAAATTGGCAGGCAGATGGGCAAGACGGTGAGCCCGGCGGACGTCGAGGCCTCGACCTGGGCGCTCGCGCAGATTGGCAACATCCTCTCCGCGGCCGATCTCCAGAAGGCGCGCGACTCCATCCACCGCTCGGGCCGGCTGACGGCGGCCTTCCACGAGCGGTACGACGTCTTCCTCGATGCGACGCTGGCCTATCCGCCGGTGCGCGTGGGCGAGCTGGCGCTCAAGCCCGCGGAGCTCGCCGCGCTGGCCCTCCTGCGCAAGCTCCCGTTGAAGCCCGTCTTCATCAAGCTGCTCGACGACCTCGCCGCCAACAGCCTGGAGCGCACCCCCAACACGCAGCTCTTCAACCTGTCGGGGCAGCCGGCCATGTCGGTGCCGCTCTTCTGGAATGCCGCGGGACTCCCCATCGGAGTGCAGTTCGCCGCCCGTTTCGGAGAGGAGGCCACGCTGTTCCGCCTGGCCGCGCAGCTGGAGCAGGCCCGCCCCTGGGTGGGGCGCAAGCCCCAGGTCTCGGGCCGCAAGCCCTAGAAATACCGAGGGCCTGCTCCCTCGCATGGGAAGCAGGCCCCGGGGTGAGCCGCTTTCTAGGTGAAGTGGCTCGGGTCCGAATCAGATCGGACGGACGTTCTGCGCCTGCAGACCCTTGGGGCCGCGGGCCACGTCGAACTCAACGCGCTGGCCCTCGGCCAGGGTGCGGAAGCCGTCGGTCTGGATGGCGGTGTGGTGGCAGAACAGATCCTCGCCACCGCTCTCCTGCTTGATGAAACCGAAGCCCTTCGCGTCGTTGAACCACTTCACGGTACCAGTCGCCATTACTTGTCTTCTTTCTTCGTCCGGACGCGGTGGAATGCGCCGGAATTCCGCCGCACTGTGCGAACGGATGCCCCTATGTGGCAGCTTTGGCGCAACAAGGGAAGCCCCCTCTTCATTTCAGGGGTGGGAATCGTGGGCCAAGTGGGGCTCAGAGCCGTCCGATGAACAGGGTGTGCAGGGGTCCACCCCCCTTGCCCCGCGCCGGCGTCTCCACCACCTCGGTGTCGAACCCCGCCCGCTTCAGCCGGCTGGCGAAGGCCTGGTCGGGTGAGGCGGACCACACCACCACCACCCCGCGCGGCTTGAGCGCCCGCCGGATGGAGGCCAGCCCGCGCTCGCCGTAGAGCCAGCGGTTCCCCTCCTGGGTGAGGGCCTCGGGCCCGTTGTCCACGTCCAGGAGGATCGCGTCGTAGTGCCCTTCCGCCGCGCGCAGCAGCTCCCCCACATCCCGTGGCTCCACCTTCACCCGGGGATCCTCGAGGGGCCGCCCGGCCAGGGGCGCCAGCACGCCCTGGTTCCAGGCGACGACCGCCGGCACCAGCTCCGACACCACCACCTCGGCGCCCGGGGACAGCCGGTCCAACGCGGCCCGGACGGTGTAGCCCAGCCCCAGGCCGCCAATCAGCACCTTCGGACGCTTGCCCGAGAGCCGGGCGCAGGCCACCTCGGCCATCCGCTCCTCGGAACCATGCTGGCGGCTGGACATCAGCTCGCGGCCGTTCACTCGGATGGCGAACTCCTCGCCCCGCTGGTGCAGCACCAGCTCCCCACCACCCGGCGCGGGCGCCCGCTCAATCACCTTCCACGGCTTCATCGTCCCCGTCCCCGAGCCCTCCGGAGGGGCTCGTTTCGGGTCCGGGTGTTACCGGGCGTCCGCCGTCTCGTCCAGGCCCACCTCGGCCACCAGCGAGGCGAGCTCCGCCTTGAGCTTGTCCTTGGCACGGATCTCCAGCTGGCGGGCGCGCTCGCGCGAGAAGCCGAAGTGCTCGCCCAGCTCGCTGAGCGTCATCTCCGAATCACCCATCACCCGGTGCTCGATGATGAAGCGCTCGCGCGGATCCAACCGCATCAGCGCCTGCTGGATGCGATCATGGGTCATCTTCGCCTGCTGCCGGTCGGCGACCTCGTCCACCTGCGAGGTGGCGTCCGACTCCACGAAGTCCAGGTGCGTGGCGTCCCCGTCCTCGCCCACGGGCGCGTCCAGCGACAAGTCGCGCCCGCCCATGCGCTGCTCCATCTCGCGCACCTCGGAGGCCTTCACGTTGAGCTTCCGGGCGATCTCCTCCGCGTCCACGATGCTGCCGTCGGCCCCGCCGAGCTTCTCCAGTTCGCGCCGCGTGCGCGCCAGGCTGAAGAACAGCCGGCGCTGCGCCTGGGTGGTGCCCAGCTTCACCAGGCTCCAGTTCTTCAGGATGTAGTTCTGGATGTACGCGCGGATCCACCACACCGCATAGGAGATGAGGCGGATGCCCTTGTCCGGATCGAACTTCTGCACCGCCTTCATCAGGCCGATGTTCGCCTCCTGGATGAGGTCGGACATCTTGATGCCGTAGGAGCGGTACTCGTAGGCGACCTTCACGACGAAGCGCAGGTTGCTCGTCACCAACCGGTGGCCCGCGGCCAGGTCGCCTCCACGGAAGCGCCGCGCGAGCGCCTGCTCCTCAGATTGCGAGAGCAGGGGGTACTGGTTGATGTCCGAGAGGTACGTGGAGAGGGTGTCGGCGGAGAAGGAGGCGGTGGTCTGCATGGGCTCTCTCGGGGTGAGAATGACGGTGGGGTTGGCGTTCCGACTTCTTGCCCATTGCCTTCAGCAATCGGGGTGCCAGCTGACCGAGCGGAACGTCCCTCAGTGAATGCAGGCACTTGCACGAACGGCCCATCGTGACTAGGCCGGGAATCGGTCGTTTTTACAGGCCCCCTTTTCGGTAGTTCTTACAGTCTTCGGGCCTGTCCCCGGGGACAGGGGGGAGGCCTGGAGGCGGAAATTCTCACCCCCAGGAGAACCCTTCTCACCCCGTGGCCGGGTGGGCGCATGGCCCTCATGCCTGGGGAGGCGCCGGGCCCGGGCCCGGGTTGGGATGAACCCGGCAGGTGTGGCATTCCTAAGAAGTGAGCATGGATGGATCCGACGAGTCGCTGACCCTCCAACTGGAAGCAGCCGAAGAGCGGTTGAGGGTGGTGCTCGGCCTCACGGACAGCATCGTCTTCGAGTTCGACGCCGAGGGCCGGTACCTGGCGGTGTTGACCCGCACCGAGGGGCTGCTCGCCATGCCCCGGGAGCAGATGCTGGGACGCACCCTCACCGAGGTGCTCGGTCCCCAGGTGGCGGCCCCCTTCATGGAGCGCATCCAGCGCGTCCTGGCCACGAAGCAGCCCGATCGCTTCGAGTACTCCCTGGACGTGCCGGGCGGGCGCCGCTGGTTCAGCGCCGACGGGATGCTGGTGCCCCAGAGGGAGAGCGTGGCCTTCCTGGTCCGGGATGTCACCCGGCAGAAGACGCTCGAGCTGAACCTGGAGCAGGCGGACCGGTTGGCGGCGCTGGGCACGTTGGCGGCGGGGGTGGCACACGAGGTGAGCAATCCCCTGGGCTACATCACCTCCAACCTCAACTTCATCGCGGAGGGGCTGGCGGAAGTGCGGCAGGCCCTGGACGGCGAGGTGGGGCCGGAAGCCCGCGAGCGGCTGCGGGGCTCACTGAAGGAGTGCGCGGAGGCGCTCGACGAGGCGCGTCAGGGCACCGCGCGCATCCGCGATGTGGTGGGGGACCTGAAGGTGTTCGCGCGAGGGGAGGATGCGAGCTCGCTGGTGGGGCCGACGGACGTGCGGAGGGCGCTGGAGGCGTCGATCAACATGGCCATGCCCGAGCTCCGGCACCGGGCGCGGCTGATCCGGAACCTGGAAGAAGTGCCCACGGCGCGCGGCAACGAGTCGCGCCTGGGGCAGGTGTTCCTCAACCTGCTGCTCAACGCCGCCCAGGCCATTCCCGAGGGAGCGCCCGGGGATCACTCCGTGGAAGTCCGCTCGCGGGCGGAGGGCGGCAACGTGGTGGTGGAGATCCGCGATACGGGCATGGGCATCCCCGCCGAGAACCTGGCGCGCATCTTCGATCCGTTCTTCTCCACCAAGCCGGTGGGCGTGGGAACGGGCCTGGGGCTCTCCATCTGCCACGGCATCATCACCGCGATGCAGGGGCAGCTCACCGTGGAGAGCACCGTGGGCAAGGGCTCCTGCTTCCGGGTGTTGCTGCCCGCCGCTTCCGGGAACGAGGACTCACGTCATTCTGGGTGAGCGGGTGGGCTCCTCGCGGGTGCTCCCGTACTGGCGCAGCAGCCACGTCCGGAAGGCGCTCACCTTGGGCTGCCGGTTGGCACGCGCCGTCGTGAGCAGGACGTAGGCCCTCCCATCCGTCGCCTCTCCTGGAAAGGGCCTGACGAGCCGGCCGCTCTGAAGCTCATGCTGCACCAGCGAGGTGCGCGCGATGGCGAGGCCCTGGCCAGCCTCGGCCGCCGAGAGCATCGCGGTCATCTCGCTGAATCGCGGCCCCCGCGTCACCTCGACGCCGGAGACGCCCACCGCCGCGAGCCAGTGGGACCAGTCCGGCGTGTCGGCGTAGTGCAGGAGCGTGTGCCGCGGCAGATCCTCCACGCTCCGCAGGGGCCGCGAGCCGTGGAGCAGCGAGGGCGCGCACACGGGGAAGAGCCGTTCCTCTCCGAGCGGATCCGCGATGACACCGGGCCAGGGGCCCTCTCCGAAACGGATGCTCACGTCCGCCTCGCCCCGGCCCAGCTCCGCCTCGTCGCGAGAGCCATCCAGCCGGAGCTCGATCCACGGGTGGGCCTCGCAGAACGCGCCGAGCCGCGGCGCGAGCCACCGCGTGGCATAGGCCCGGGGTGCACCCACCACGAGCGTGGCGGGCGTGGGGCTCGCGGAGACGCGGTCCACCGCCCAGGCGAGGTCCGCGAAGATGCGCGTGGAGCGCTCGGCCAGCTCCCGTCCCCGCTCGGTGAGCTCCAGGCCGCGTCCGGTGCGCGTGAAGAGCCGGCATCCCAGGTGCTCCTCCAGGTGATGCACCTGGCGGCTGACGGCGCCGTGGGTGACGCCCAACTCCCGCGCGGCGCGTCCCAGGTGGCGATGGCGTGCGGCCGCCTCGAAGGCGCGCAGGGCATTGAGAGGGGGGAGGGGAGGAGTCATGGCGGGCAGGAGCTGTGAGAAAAACTCACCGTACGCGGGCACCTTAATCGATTGTTGCCTCGGGGGGCCGCGCGCATCCTTCCCACCGCTCTTCGAGCGAGGAGGTGGCCTTCCATGGCCGCGACGATGCGAGTGGCTCCCGCCCGGGACCTCTGGCGGGACCGGGTCTGGCGGCGGTGGGTGTGGGCGGCGTTCTTCGCGCGGCTGCCCGGAACGATGACGACGTTCGTCCTGCTGCTCACCGGGCGGTGGGCGAGTGACTCCTTCACACTGGGGGCGTGGATGGCCAGCGCGCACGCGGTGGGAGCCGCCGTGGTGGCGCCGTGGAGTGGACGCATGCTCGATCGCACGGGGCTGAACGTGGGGCTGCGCCGCGCGCTCCTCTGGCAGGCCGTGCTCGTCCTGGGGCTCGCGGTGGCGGCCGGGGTGAGGGCGCCCCCGCCGGTGCTGTGGGGACTGGCCCTGCTGCTCGGGGTGATGCCCTCCGGAATCCAGGGCGGATTCCGCGCGCTGCTCTCCTCGGTGGCCCCGGCCGCGCGGCTCGAGGCGGCCTTCGCGCTCGACGCGGTGCTGGTGGAGGTGCAGTGGGTGGTGGGCCCGCTGCTGGTGGGGGCGACGTCCGCCGCGGGCTCGCCCGTGTTGGCGCTGGGGTTGATGGGGGCGAGCGCGCTCGTGGCGAGCGTGTGCTGCCTGGGGCTTCCCGAGCGCCAGGCTCCGTCCGCCGCGGCCACGCTCCCTTCCGCCACGCCGGTATGGCGGGCGCCTGGAGTCGCACGGGTGCTGGGGATGGTGATCATCCTCGGCGTGAGCTGGGGCGCGATGGAGGCGGGGATTCCCCAGCGCCTCGAGGAGACGGGCTCCAGTGCCTCGCTCTGGGGAGTGCTGGCCGCGCTGCTCTCGGCGGCGAGTGTCGCGGGAGGGCTCGGCCACGCGCTGCTCCCGGGGAGCCGGAGCCGCCTGGACGGCACCTGGCGCGCGCACGGTCTGTTGTTGATGTGGGGGGTGCTGCTGCTTCCGCTGGGGTGGATGACCTCGGTGAGGGGACTGGCGGGGTGGCTCTTCGCCGCCGGGCTCTTCCTGGCGCCCCTGACGGGCATGTTGACCTTCCTGCTGCAGCAGGCGGTTCCTCCCGCTCGGCACGCGGAGTCCTTCTCCTTCTACAGCGCGTGCTGGTCCCTGGGCGTGGCGGTGGGGAGCGCGCTCGTGGGCGGAGGGCTCGAGGCCTGGGGGACGTCCCCGATGCTGGTGGGCGCGGGCCTGCTGCCGCTGGGGTTCGCGCTCCTCCTGGCTCCCGTGGGCCTCCGGCGGAAGCGGATGACGTCATGACGCGCGAAGGCGAAACCCCGCTCCGGCACGGGTGGATGTTGACCTGACGGCCTCCGCCGAGGAGCGAGGGCCCTATGGTGCGCGGGATGTGGTATGCGCCCGGTCGGGCCGGACGGGACTCCGCGGCCTCCGGGGCGTTGCACCCGGTGAACGAAAGGCATGATTGGGATGGCGTCACTCACCGAGACACTGACCAACGAGACCAGGAAGGCGGCGGTCATCGACGACTGCTGCTCGCTCATCGATGCCGAGGTCGCCGACAAGAGCGGCATCTCGGGTCTCGCCATCAAGGCGGGCTACAGCGCCGTGAAGGGCATCAAGCCCGGCTTCATCAAGCACGCCGTCTCGGATCTCCTCCCCGAGTTCGCCAAGGCGCTCGATCCGCTCTACCAGGAGGCCAAGACGGGCGGGAAGCCGGTGGGGGCCCACCTCCAGGCGAACTCCGGGCGCGCCGCCGATGCGCTCCTCTCCATCACCGACGGGAAGGTCCAGCACTCGAAGAGCGGCCTCATCAAGGGCACCTACGAGAAGCTGCGCGGCTCGGCGAAGAAGAACGTCGAGGCCGCCGTGCCCCGCCTCGCCCGGCTCATCGAGAAGCACGCGGGCTGAGCGGCGAGCGGCATCCCACCGGGGCTCGCGGGCTCCCGGTGGGTGGCCGTCCATCCATCAGTCGATGGGGGCAGGCCGGCACACCCCGCGGGTGCCTCCCGAGGTCCCGGTGTCGCAGTACCAGCCCGTCCCACAGGGAGGCAGGTCCACGCCACACTGCTTCAACTCCTGCCCGTTCTGCATCAGGGTGTCCTCGGACTCCTCGGCGGCGGGCCCGCCACAGCCGGCCAGCGCGACGACCGCCATCAGTCCCATGCTCCGCTTCCAGAACCTGCTCATGTGCAACCTCCACGGTGGGTGAAGCAGACTGGGACTCTATGCAATCCCTGTGCATGAAGGCCAATCCCTGTCGCCAGGGAGGCACATTCCGGCTCCGTGCGATGTCTGTGTAGCCGCCGGAGCAACACCAGACGGGAGGAATCCCAGACAGGTGTTGTCTCGGATGCGACACGTCCAGCCGCGACAGGGCTCGTGCGTCCAGCATGGCCGCTCGCCTCTCCGGCGAGCGCCGTGGCGGGGACGGGAGGCACGTGTTTCGCGTTCTCCGCTCCACGCTCTGCTACGGTGCGCCCCTGCACTTCCCCAGGAGCATGGGCGTACCGATGAATGCGCTGTCCCGGCTGTTTTCGATTCACGAGAAGATTCGCGCCCATACCCGTTGGACGGTCGTGATCTGCCTGCTCACGCTGGGGCTGACCGGTGCGGTGGCCAGCCGCATCCGCCTCGACGACAACATCGCCTCCCTGCTCCCGGGGGGACCGGGCTCGCCAGGCGAGGCCGCCAGGCTCCTCTCCGAGTTCGGCGCGCTGGACACCCTGCTCATCGATCTGTCGCTTCCCGGCGGCTCCCGGGACGAGCTCGTCTCTCTCGGCGATGATCTCCTCCAGCGGCTGCGGGCGACGGGACAGTTCGCACAGCTCTACACCGGGCCCAGGCAGGACGAGCTGATGAAGCTCGGGGGCGTCGTGCTCCCCAGGCGGCTCTTCCTGCTCGAGGATCCTCGCGCGGAGATTGAATCGCGCCTCGCTCCGGAACGGCTGCGGAAGAGTCTCTCCGACCTGAAGGTCTCGCTCACCTCGCCGCAGGCATTGGGGATGAAGCAGATGCTGCTGTCCGACCCGCTGGGCCTGAACGGCGATCTTCTCGCCAGGCTGGCGCGGCAGGGAGGCGACCTCCAGCTCGAGCGGGGACATCTGTTGTCGGCCAATGGGGAGCACCTGCTCGTGGTCGCCACGCCCAAGCACCGCGCGCTCGATGTCGATGCCTCCCAGGCCCTGATGAACGAGCTCTCGCGCGTGGCCGGAGAGCTGAAGCAGCACGGCTCGGGGCGCGCGGAGCTGCGCTGGGTGGGCGGGCCCCGCTTCGCCTCCGAGAGCGCCGCGGCGATCCGCCAGGACATCTCCGACAACTTCATCCTGTCCACCGCGGTGATGCTCGCCGTCTTCCTGCTGCGCTTCCGTGGATTGCGGCTGCTGATACTCGCCTCGGTTCCACTGGCCTTTGGCGTGGTGGGAGGCATTGCCGCGATGGTGCTCCTGCAGGGGCACATGCACGGGCTCACGCTGGGTTTCGGGTCCGCGCTGGTGGGAATCGCGATGGACTACCCGCTGCACCTCATCAACTGTGCGGCCGCCCAACCCGGGGATCGGGCGCAGGCCTACGAGTCGACGACGCGCGCGGTCTTCCAGGGCCTCTGCCTGGGCTTCTTCACCACGGCCATGGGATTCGCCGCGCTGCTGCTCTCGGACTTCCCGGCCCTGCGGGAACTGGCCTGGTTCTCCAGCATCGGGTTGATCCTGGCGTTCGTCTGTAACTTCCTGTTGGTGCCGCCGCTCTGTGCCCGCCTGGGGCCCCAGGGCCCGTCTCCTTCCAGCATGGCACCACGGCTGTTGCGGTTCGCGCTGCCACCGCGCGTGGCGCTGGTGACGACGATCGTGCTCCTGTTCCTGGGAGGATGGCTGGCGCGGAGCCTCGTGTTCGATGGCGATCTCCGCAAGCTCGACTCCCAGAACGCGCGGACCCTGGCGGACTACCAGGAGGTGCTCGCGCTGTTCAACCAGCCGTCGAGCTCGTCGCTGGTGGTGTCGAGTGGAAAGACACTGCAGGACGCGCTGCGGGTGAATGATGAGGTGGCGCGGGCCCTCGAGCCCCTGAGGCGCAGCGGGGTCATCACTTCCACCAGCAGCCTCGCCGGGCTTGTTCCGGCGGTGGCGACCCAGCGGGAGCGGGCGGAGAAGCTGCGGGGGCTCGACCTGGACGCGGCCCGCCAGCGGCTCGCGACCGCGAGCGCGGAGACAGGGTTCTCGGCCACGGCCTTCGGGCGCTTCTGGGACGAGCTCTCCGCGGTGACTCGGGGAGAGGTCGCACCGCTCGAACCGGCCGAGCTCCAGGAGACGGCGGTGGGGATGCTGCTCTCGCGCGCCGTCCGGTGCGAGGACTCGGGCTGCCGCGTGGTCACCATGCTGGAGCGGGCCCCGGGAAGCTCGATCGAGACCATCAGCGCGGTGCTTCCCGAGGCGGCACAACTGGTGGACAGCGAGGCCCTGGCGAACCGGGCGGTGGCGGAGATTCCCAGACAGATCGCGTTGCTGTGCATGCTGGGCATCTTCGGCAACGTCATCTTCCTCTCGTGGGTCTACCGTTCGATTCCCAAGGCCGTGCTGACGTGCCTGCCGTGCGCGGTGGCGCTGGTGTTGACGGTGGGGCTCATGGCGCTGCTCGGGATGCCGCTGAACCTCGTCTCGGCGGGCGGACTGGTGCTCGTCTTCGGGTGCGGCGTGGATTACGGAATCTTCGCGCTCGAGGGCTTGTCCGAGCACCAGCCCGACGGCGTGGAGCAGTTGGGCGTACTCCTGGCGGCCTTCACGACACTCGCGGGCTTCGGCACCCTCGCCATCGCGCAGAACGGAGCGATGCGCGCCCTCGGAGTTTCCACGGGGCTGGGAACGGCGATCAGCGCCGCGGTGGCGTTGGTGTTGTTGCCGGGACTGGCCACCGGGTGGTTGCGGCGCGGGGCTTCCTCCGCCTCGACGCCGCATCCGCAATAGCCCTACACGCCAGCCTCGAGCTCCACGTGTGGAAGCGACGGGAATCGAAGCCGCTATGGGCGGCTCCGCCCTCCCTCGAGACCAGAGGCACACTCCTCGTTTCCCTCTGGAAATGGGGCGCCCATCTGTCCGGGCGAGTCCAGGCGCGTCCGTTCGCTTTGGTCCCCTTGAGCCCTGTGCCGGGCGAGAGAGGCGAACCCTCCAGCCATAAATCCATCTTCTGGCGCCGATATCTGAACCTGCTGCCATCAACCCCGGAGGCCCCCACCAGCCCGAGTTGCCTGCCGGGCCCCTGGTGGCTGCCAACGAACGAGCCCACGGGGCCCGCCGTGGCGGCCGTCGTGCCCTGGCGACCCCACCTCACCTGCCGGGCCCTGGCGCCGTTGCTACTCTCCACACCGGCTTTGTGAGCGACTCAAGCGGCAAACTCGTCCCGAAGACACTCTCTCTTGAGACTCACCCATGGCCCCCCTTCACAGACAACTCCCTCAATGAATAAACCTTCTATTCCGCAGAGGTTTGGCGCATCATTGCTCGGCCTGATCCTTGTTTCCTGTAGTGCGACTCGCTCCCCAGTCCTCGGTCCCACTGGGATACATGATCTGTCCAGGTACGTGCTCATCATTGAGGAGGCGCCCGATGGGCGGGTGACTCACTCCTGGAAACCCCTCAGGGACTTCGACCTGGCGATGTATCCGAGGCAGGTGTACGCCGACGGTTTCCATGGGCGGCTTGAACAGGTCGTGTTCACGGACCAGGAATGTCACCATCAATACGAGGTCTGCGTCCCTACCTGTCTTGCAAGCACCAGAATCTTCCAGGTCGACAAGTATGTATACGATTCAAGTCAGTATGGACAGTGGAGGACTGGGAAGAAGCGGTACTGCCCGGAGGCATGCATGAAGCAGCTCGCCACGTGCCTCGCACAGGCGGAGGCCAGTCCCGTGCGATTCGAAGCCATGGACACAGCGGTTGATTGGGTCAAGCGACATCGAACCAAGATCCTGGCTGGTACGGTCATTGTCATTGCCGGTACCGCCTTCATTGCCGTGGTCGGCGCTTCAGGTGGGGCTGCGCTCGTCTTCGTACCGGTCGTGTTGGTGGCTTCCTCAGGTAACCCCTCGGGGTTCGAACTGATGCCGGAGACACCATGACGATCTCCGAACTGCTCTCCGCATCGGAAGCACTGGTTGCCGACCAGTGGCAGAAGCTCCAGTCGCCCGGCGACTCCAAGACATACAGTCTCCTGAAAGAGGCAGGCTTCTTCATCTGGCGAACAGGCCAGCTCTATCGCTTCGAGGACTATCTCGCACGCCCCTCGGCAGACCGTGCTGTCGATGTGAGAACCTCCTGGCGTGGCGAGAATGGCGAGGAGGCAAGCGGGGCCTGGCACACTCTCTCTCGAATCGGCGACACCCTGCGATCCGCGGAGAAGAAGAAGCTCATCCAGGTCGCCAGGGCTCAGCTCGAATTCATTGCTTCAACAGGCCAATGCGAGGAATTTCACGACTACTTGAAGACCTTCTACCGCAATCCTCCTCCGGTCATCGCCCGATTCGAGACGCGCGACGAGGCGGAGACCTGGTTGAGGAACCTCCCCGAGCCGCCCAGCAGCGCATATATCCTGGTGGGGAATGAATATCTGGAGGTCTTCTATTCTCGTGAGAGGGGCGTGCGTGCCCTTCGACGCGATTACGCACTGGAACGATTCATCGAGGCCGTCACGTCACGTGGGTTGCCTACCTCGGCGGCCTCGTTCGACACCCTTGCGGAGGCAGTGGTCTGGTGGAAGGGTCACCCTGTTCCGCCCCTGTCGGTCTTCGTGCAGATTGCGGGCGAGCACCATCTCGCGCTGTATCACAAGAAGATCGATTACCGCTCGCTGCACCCCATCTCCATCTTGGAGGACTGGCGGAGGGAGCAGGAGAGAATTGCAGCACAGGAGAAGGCGCGGAGCAGGTGATTGTCCATTCCGGAAGCTGAACCTTTCCGGGAGATATGGAGTGGAGGCGGCGGGAATCGAACCCGTGAATCAGGTGATGGAAAACCTCAGGCAGGACGCGCTGTTACCCGCTATCGCCTTGATCCCCCTCGGGTTCGTCATCCCGTCCCATCTCGTCCCGTTCAATTCCCCGCTGGAGGGGCACACTGGGGGCACATGCGGCCCAACAGGGGCAATCTGCTTGGACGCAAGCGGCCTGAGTTCCCCGGTCTCCCAGGGCTCACGAGAACCCCGTGGGAGGCGGACAGTAGCGTGTGCCCTGGAAAGGTGTGGCAGGGGAGGAGCGGGTGGAGGAGCGCGGGTGGGCGTACCGGCGGAGGCAGCCGGAGGGGACGGTGCTGTACGAGGCGGTGAAGGACAACCTGGCCACGCTGCTGGCGGAGGCGAGCGAGGTGGGGCGCGGCCTGCCCCGGTACGTGGAGCGGGACTGCGCCCGGTACTGTGCCCTACCGGCAGTGGACGCTGTCCTTTCCGCATCGGGTGCGGTGGGTGCTGCTCAAGGACGTGGGGCTCCCCTGGGGTTGCCCACGGCGAGTGCGCACCTGGCCCCTGAGCGAGGGCCGCCCCAGGGCGCGTGGTGTTGAAGCTCAAGCCGCCACAGCCAGCCAAGAGAGCCAGGCACCTGCCGCGCCCCTCGTGGGAAAGCGGCTGGGCTGGGCAGGCGTGTGTCTGCTGGAGATGAAAGGCTTGTGCGCCGGCTCGGCGTGCGGCTCATGGGCTCCCCGTCAGCGTCCCTCACCTCCCGCTCTGCTCCCGCCCGCTACGCCCAAGAGGGCTCCTGTCCTTCCTATGCTCCATCGCCGAGGTCGCGACACATGCGCTGCTTCGGTGGGATTACGAGGGGCAGGCACTGCGTATCACCGGGCCGGAGGCGCTGAGCTATGCAGAGATGACCGCACGGATCGGTGCAGTGATCGGCGAGCCGCTCGTGTTCCAGTCCATGTCCGACCAGGAAGCGCGAGCGTTGTTCGTGGCGCGACGGGAGGAGCCGGAGATGGTCGCGGCGCTCCTGTCCATCTTGCTGAGCGTCAGACTGTCCAGCACGACGCCGCCCGGATTGAGAAAGCGTGCGCGCAGCGCTCCATTCTCCACCACGACGTCGAGGTACCCGTAGGCCGTGTTGTTGCGGTAGGCGGCCCATGTCGGCTGGCTCTCGGGAAAGGCCCTCAGCGCCGCGCCACCACTTCCCACCACGAGGTAGCTCACGCCCTGCGTCGGCGCGGATGCCACCTCACTCCCGCGCATGGGTTTGCTGCGCTCGTAGTTGTGGTCATGACCGGTGAGGACCAGGTCCACGCCGTAGCGCTCGAAGAGAGGGCCGAACTCCCTGCGCACCGCGAGCTGTGAGCCATGCTCCCCGCTGGACCAGGGCGGGTGGTGGAAGAAGGCCACCTTCCAGGGCGCGGTGCTGCGTATAGGAGGGATGGGGGAGGTGTTGAGGGAGAGGGCTGGAGCCGAGGGGTGGAGGAGGGGTGCTGAAGGGTGCCAGGAGGCTGTGCGCCGGGCCGGTGGAGAGGCGGTGCAGCCCCATGGGGCACACATCGGCCCAGTGGCTTCCCCAGGGGGAGGCAGCAGGGGCGTGGGCGTCTTTGGCACCGTGACTGCTCGAGGCTCAACACCACGCGTGCTGGGGTGGCCCCTGCGCTGCAGCCAGCGCAAGCAGGCCGCGTGGGCAGCGTGTAGGCGAGCGCGCTCTTCACCGCCACGGGGCGCGAGTCATAGCCCAGCCACGCCCCATCCGGCCCACGCAGCGCGCCGAACTTCACGGAGATGAGCGCCTGGTCGCGCCGTCCCTGGAGCGCCCGGCCGAGAGCATAGGCGGCATGGGAGCCCTGTTGTGGGCGAGGGCCGGGGTAGGTGGTCGTCCAGGAGGGCCGCGCGACACGCATTGGACGGTGCAGGAGGGCCCCGAGGAGGCCCTCCCGTCGCGCTCCAGGCATACCCCTCCCCTGCGCAGCCGACCGGTCGCCTTGGGCTCCGCCGCGGGGGAGGTGTCAGAGGAGTCGTGCCGGCTCCAGGCCTGGAAGGAAGGCCGTGTGAAGTAGACGCGGCCGGTCACGCTCACCCGTTCGACATCCGGGTGAGCGTGGCGGTTACTCGAGCGGCTTGAACGTGGGCCGCCAGGAGCTGCCCGGGCCGTGCTCGGCCTCGTAGGCGGGGCGTGCGGTCACGGTATCATAGATGATGTGCAGCGCGGCCACCCGGCTGTTCTCGTCGACCTCCAGCACGTCCACGCACTCGAAATGCGCCGGCTGACCCGAAGGCAGAGTCCAGTCGAACTGGAACCAGATGGTGATCAGCGGCCGACCGTCGACCTGCTTGCCCTCGGTGACACCCTTCAAGCCAATCTTGGCGCGTCCGGTATCCTTGAACAGTGCGGTGTAGAAGTCCGCGGCGCGACGCGGACCGTACAGCGGCGAGTGGACGACGCCATCAGGCGTGTACAACTCCAGGATGGTGGCGAGATCGCTCTTCTCGAGGGACGAGAGATAGGTCTTCGCGATCTGCTCGGGGGTCATGTGGGGCTTCATGTCTGTCCTTGTCATGTGGGATTTCACGTCTGTCCTTGGGGTGATGGGAGAATTGACAAAGCATCGAGGTCGATCTCGAGGGCGCAGGTGGCGGCTGGGAGTCCGTAAGCCGCGAGGATTTCGGGAATGAGCCGCCCCGCGTATCCAACCGGCGTGCCGTCGGCGCTGAGCGCGACGCAGTGGCCATCCATCCAGGGCGCGCGGCGCGCGGCAGCGAGGCTCACCTGTCGACCCAGGCGTTGCAGCGCGACCGCGGCGGCCTCGATGAGCTGGTTCTGGCGATCCGGCTGGGTGCTGATGGCGGCCAGGTGCCAGGGCTGTGCCCCGAGCGAGGCGTCTATTCGTTGCAGCGCCTGGGGTGTCGGTCGGCGGCCCGGCGGCACGTGCGGCGCGCGCCGCAGTCCTTCGGGGGGAAGGAACACCCGGCCTTGTTCGAGGATCGAGGCCTCCAGGACACCGCGCTCGGCATTGCGCCGCAGGGTCTCCAACAGGCCCGGCAGCAGCGTCGTGCGCAATGCGGCGCCCTGGCCAGGCAGCGGATCCGTCAGCGTCAGGTGACGGCGGCGGGGGTCATCGTGCGGCAGGCCAAGACGGTCCGCCATGGCCGGATCGGTGAACGGGAACGAGGTCGTCTCGACATAGCCCAGGTCGACCAGTGCGCGCCCGAGCTCGTGCATGCCGCGTGCGCGCACCGCAGGCACCGGGCGGCCGGCCCCCGACAGGGCGAAGCGGATGTCACCGTCGACGATGTGGCGCAGATCGGAGAGGCCCTCGCGCAGCATCAGCGTGCGCTCCACGCCCATGCCGAACGAGAAGGCGTTGTAGACCGAGGTGTCGATGCCACAGTTGGCCAATACGGCCTGATGAACCATGCCGCAGCCGCCCCACTCCAGCCAGCCCTCACCGCCGCAGGTGCGGCAGTCGGTGGAGCGGCCATGGCAGACCTTGCATTGCACATCGATCTCGGCCGCGGGCTCCGCATAGGCGAACTGGTAGGGTCGCAGGCGCGTGACGATGCGGGGACCGAACATCGCTTCCGCCAGGCGGTCCAGCGTGCGCTTCAGGTCGTCCATCGTCAGGCCACGGTCCACGGCCAGGCCCTCGAGCTGATTGAACACCGGGCTGTGCGTGGCGTCGAGCGGATCGGGCCGGAATGTGCGCCCGATGTATATCTTGTAGAGCGGCGGCGTCTCGTGAAGCATTGCCCGCGCCTGCACAGGCGAGGTGTGCGCGCGCATCACGAGGCCGGAGCGCTCAGCGGGCTTGCCGCTGTCCGGCCCTTGCCCTCGCGGGTAGGCGACATAGTACGTGTGATCCGCCGCGCGGGCGAAGTGCGCCGCGCCCATGTTCAGCACGTCGAAGTTGAACCATTCGGATTCGACCTCGGGGCCCTCGGCCGCCGAGTAGCCGAGGCCCTCGAAGAATCCGATGATCTCGTCGCGCAACAGGGTGAGGGGGTGCAGCGTGCCAGCATGCGGTGGCGGGCGAGCATCCATGTTCATTCCTGACCCAGGGTCCACGCTGCGATGCGCGAATGGACCAGATCGATCTGATCCCAGGCGCGGCGGCAAATGTCCATCAACTGCGGCAGGGCGGAAGCGGGCAGGGTCCGGAGATAATCACGGCCGATATTGCGGTGGTCATCATCGGCGATCGCATGCACGTCGAAGTAATTGCTGGCTCGCGCCGCCTTCCCGAAGATCTCCGCGGTCGCCAGGCCAAAGGCATGCCCGCTGGACTCCACGACGAGGTGCACGACGACGATCTTCTGGGCCTCGTCGAGCTGATACATCTGTGTCAGGAACCAGCTGGAGGCCGCCTCGAGCGCGGGATCATAGGCCTCGTCGACGACGTTGTAGTTGTCGCGCAGCAACTGGTCGTGGCCGAACTCCTCCTCGAAGTGCTTGCGATACTCATCGCGGATCACCGGGTTGGAGCAGACCGCCTGGCGTGCGTAGATCATTCGCTGGAAGTATCTCGACCAGACGTAGAGCGCGGTGGTGAAGCGGGCACGCAGTTGGGGGTCGTTCTGCAAGCGGCGGCTGTTGAAGAGTGTGAACAGCGAGTTGCGGGTGTGCTTCTCGAGCAGCTCATCATTGAGTCGGTAGAGCGCGTCCAGCGGATTGTTGAGCTGGCCATGGAAGGCAACGCGCGCCGCGTCCTCCTTCTCGTAGAGACCATCGCCCTCGAACTGGATCGACAGGCCATGGAACACCTCGCCAGGGCGCGTCTTGAATCCGTGCTTGCTGAACGGAGACACACAGACCGTGTCGCCCTCGACCAGCTGCTTCGGATTGTCGCCGGTCAGCAGCACCGAGCCGCTGCACACGAGGATCATCGACTTCGTCGGGTGTTGGTGCACATCGAGCGTCTCGCCATCACGCAGGCGCACCCAGGCGAACGACGGTCGGGCCAGCTCCGGCAGAAAGGCGGCCAGACCTTCGTGGCGGCGGAAATCGCGCTGCTGTCCGAGGTTGTGCATCTCTCCGTCCATCTCAACGGACGTGATGGCCCGTATCTGTTCACGCGCAATCGTGAGGACGGGAAGATGGGCCGCAGCCGTCGCGCCATCACCGGCGAGGTGCGGATCACGGCTCTTGCCGTCGAGCTCGATGGAGGCGATGGCCTGGAGCTGTTCGGCGGAGCGGGTGACGGCAGGAGAGATCAGAGTGGCCGTTGCGCCATCGCCCGCACGGTGCGGACCGCGGGTCGTGTCTTCGTTCCCAACGGACGTGATGGGCTGGAGGTGTTCGGGGAGGGGGATGGGGGGAGAGAGGGGGGCAGTCATTGCGATGCTTCCTGTGGCGCGGAGGGTGTGGGGCTTGGGAGGGGCGGTCATCGCGACGTGGACGGCGGGACGTCACCTGTCAGCGCCGAGATCACGCGGTCATTGATTTCAGGTGTGCCGATGGAGATACGGATGTATCCCGGCCATCCCATCGGATTGGGAACGGTGTCGAAGCCGGCGTGCGCCAGATGCGCGCCGAGCGCGGCGTCAGCGCGAATGGTCACGAAGCCAGCATCGGCGTACACGCGCTCGATGTTGGGACAGCCCCGCAGGAGGGCGGCGAAGCGGTCGCGCTCCGTGATGAACGCATCGATCTGCGCACGGAGCCGTTTGGCATCGGCCAGCTCGGCATGTGCCTGCTCAATCACGGGCCGAGGCAGCGCGAAAGGCAGACGCACCTTGCGCATCGCCGCGATCAGCGGCGCCTGGGCGAACGCGGCACCGAGCCGCAGGCCGGCCATGCCGAGCGCCTTGGACATCGACCGCACGACGACGAGGTTTGGATGCGAATGGATCACATGGCGGTAGGAGCGCCGCTTCGTATATTCGACATAGGCCTCGTCGATCAGCACCAGCCCCTTGAAGGCGGACAGCAACCGCGACACGTCGTCGGGGTGGAGGCTCGTCCCCATCGGATTGTTCGGATCGCACAGCACGATGCCCTTGACGGGCAGCGCACAGAGCGCCTCCACGTCGAGTCGGTCGAATGCGTCGCCTTGCAGAGCAATGCGGTGCAATCCGAGTCCATGAACGGCCGCGAGTTCGTCGAACAGACGGAAGGTCGGCGACGTGATGGCGATCGCGTCTTTGCCTGGTTCGAAAAAGGCGCGAAACACGAGGTCGAGCGCATCGCCGGCTCCACGAGTCAATATCAATGTCTCGGGTGTCCCGCTGTCAGAGCGGGTCTGCTCGACCACGTCCAACGCGTCGACGTACCGCACCGCCAGGCCGAGGGCCATGTTGTCAGGATACCGGTTCTGCGCACCACCGAACGGGTTCTCATTATCCCTCAGATTCACCATCCCCCGGTCCTCGGACCGGGTCGGGAAGCTGAACGCGGGCTTCATCGAGCGCAAACCATCACGCGAGAGATCGGCTGTCACAACAGTGTTCCTCCAAGCAAGGGGCGCTGGGCTGTCACTGCCCGGTGGGCAAGCAATGGGTTGGGCTGGGAAAGAGAGATTGTCCGGCTGTCCTGGATCGATACCTTCTTCACGCCGGCGGGAAAAATAGGCTTTTGGTTAAAAGTCTCTCCCGCGAAACGGGATAATGCGCGCGATGGATGTCTTCCAAGCGATGCGGATGTTCACGAAGGTGGTGGAACTGGAGAGCTTCTCGCGGGCCGCGCAGCAGATGGGCATCTCCGCCACGGCAGCCTCGAGGCAGGTAGCGGATCTCGAGGCGCGGCTGAGAACACGGCTGCTCCAGCGCACCACCCGTAGGATCTATCTCACCGACCAGGGGCGGAGTTACTACGAGCGCTGTACCCGGATCCTCAAGGACGTGGAAGAGGCGGAGCTGGCCATCTCCTCGGCGGCGGAGAACCCCCGGGGCGTGTTGCGAATCAACGCCCCCTTGTCCTTCGGCCTCCATCACCTCGCGGCCCCGTTCCACGAGTACATGACGCGCTATCCAGACGTGAAGCTGGAGGTGTCGCTCACCGATACCATCGTAGATCTGGTCGAGGCGGGGCATGATCTGGCGTTGCGCATCACCCGGGAGGTGAAGACGACGCTGATCGCCCGGCAGCTGGCGCCGGTGCGCTTGGTGACCTGCGCCTCGCCCGCCTATCTCAAACGCCGGGGGATGCCGCACACGCCCGACGACCTGCGGCTCCATGAATGTCTCCATCACATCGATGACTCGCAGCCGGGGAGCTGGGAGTTCAAGGGGCCCACGGGCAGTGTCCGGGTCCCCATCCAGGGGACGCTGTCCACCAACAACGGGGACCTGCTGCGGGAAGCGGCGCTGGCGGGCCGGGGCATCATCCGGGAGCCCACCTTCCTGGTCGGCGAAGACCTGCGCCAGGGCCGGCTCGTGACCCTGCTGCCGGACTACCCGCTCACCCCGCTCCACCTCTACGCCGTCTATCCGAGCCGCCGCTACCTGCCCTCCACGGTCCGCACCCTCATCAACCTGCTGGTCGAACACTTCTCCCGGCCGCTCACCTGGGACGCCTGGATGCGGGGCCCGTGAGCGCCCGGGGGTTCACGGATTCGCGACACCCGCGAAGGGCCGTGAGCTAGATACCGCCCATGCCCGCCGTGTCCCTGGTGCTGTTCGTCCTCCTCTTGCGCGTATAGGAGGGATGGGGGAGGTGTTGAGGGAGAGGGCTGGAGCCGAGGGGTGGAGGAGGGGTGCTGACGGGTGCCACGAGGATGTGCGCCGGGCCGGTGGAGAGGCGGTGCAGCCCCATGGGGCACACATCGGCCCAGTGGCTTCCCCAGGGGGAGGCAGCAGGGGCGTGGGCGTCTTTGGCATCGTGACTGCTCGAGGCTCAACACCACGCGTGCTGGGGTGGCCCCTGCGCTGCAGCCAGCAGCGGTGTTCGAGGTAAACTCGCGGCGTGCGTGTGCGGGGGGACGCCCTAGTAACGACCGTAACGAGCACCGAGGTCGGCTGAATACCTCCTAGAGGTGACCAGAAGTACATGAGGAATCAGAAAGCAGACCATGGCCAAGAAACCACGCGAACAATGGGGCGACTACAAGCTATACGAGGCGATCAACGGGATTCTGGGGGGGAGGCTCTACCATCTAACGGACTGGGCGCATGCCGCCTCAATCGACGAGCACGGGCTTTTGTCGAAGTGCGAGGCGAATGCACGCGGAATATTTCCAGCTATGCCAGGGGGCAACGATCTAACTCGATACCTCGATGATCGACGGGGGGTTCTTGACGATGTCTTTCTCGGCTTCACTCCGAGCGGGCTGATGCCGAAGAATCCAGAAATTGACCGTCAGAGGCGGCCACTAGTTCTCCACATCGACCCAAGAATTGTCATCGAGAGGAACTTCAGAGTGTCGCTGGGCAGGTCAACTCGTTCACAAATCGTAAGCGACATGCGTGCAGTTTATGCGATGGACTGGGAAATACTGCTCAAGCCCCAGCCCCACCCGCGCTCCTCCACCAGCCCCTCCCCAGCCACACCTCGCCAGGGCACACGCTACCGTTCCCTCAAGCAGGGGCGGAGCCGGGGCAGGAGGAGGAGAGCCCCGCCTTTGCAGCGACGGTGGAGGAGCCTTTGGAAGGAGCGAACACCCCGTTTGGACTGGGCCGGGCTGCTGAGCAGGACGGAAAGCACTGGATGTGTTCGCGTGTTTGAGGTGTGGAGGCAGGCGGAGGGTGTTGGCGTACGAGAAGGGAGCAGGAGGGGTGAGAGCGATGGTGGAGCAGTTGGGGTTGCCCACGGCGAGTGCGCACCAGGCCCCTGCGCGAGGGCCGCCCCAGAGCGCGTGGTGTTGAAGCTCAAGCCGCCACAGCCAGCCAAGAGAGCCAGGCACCTGCCGCGCCCCTCGTGGGAAAGCGGCTGGGCTGGGCAGGCGTGTGTCTGCTGGAGATGAAAGGCTTGTGCGCCGGCTCGGCGTGCGGCTCATGGGCTCCCCGTCAGCGTCCCTCACCTCCCGCTCTGCTCCCGCCCGCTACGCCCAAGAGGGCTCCTGTCCTTCCTATGCTCTTCCCGACATCTCGTACCATGCTCTCGGGTGAGCTCGGTGCTGGCCGAGCGCACTCCATGGAGCACGGCAAAAAGGGCCCCAAGGAGCCCTGTACGAGTACACTGCGCGGCCGTTTTCGACGGGCAAAGTCAAACCAATGGATTCACGGAGGATGTGCGTGCGCAAGAGGGTGTCGATGAAGGCGTGGTTGGTGTCGTTGGTCCTGCTGTGTGCGGCG
>NZ_PZOX01000033.1 GCF_003044305.1 Vitiosangium sp. GDMCC 1.1324
TGCTGCTCTCGAAGAGGGGGCCCGGCACCTCGGCCAGGTCTCTGGTGCTGAAGGAGTGGTGGGTCTCCCGAGGCATGTCTTGAATGGGCAGTGTCAGGGCCCGTCCCTCGGCGTCCCACTGTGGCGGATCCACGGTGAAGCCGCGCTCGGTGAAGTGCCGAGCAACGGCCGCGCCGACCTTCTCGGTATCATCGACCGGGATGCGGAAGTCGATGTGCAAGGTGGCCGGGCCCGCGACGAAGACGGGCTCCCGCTCGGAAGACTCGCTGGTGGCCCTCACCGTCCCAAGGGACTCACCGGCGGCCTCGTAGCCCCTTCCCTCGAGCACCATCACCGGCGGCACCTTCCAGGTCACCACCAGCTCGAAACGGGCCTCCTGCGCCAAGAGCCGACCACTCCTGCCGCGAATCCCCGGCGAGAAGGTAATGACGATGGGGTCGCTCGAAATGGAGCGGACCAGCCAGAACTGGACCTCGGTGAACCGGGTGACGGTCGGTTCACCCATCGGGCGCATTTCAGTCACCGACTGGCTCGGGACCCATTGCAGTCCTGCAATGGCTGTCTCGGGCACGACGGTCATCCGGCCTTCCAGGGAGCTCATGTCGAGCTCCTCGTCGAACTGGATGCTCGCGTCGAATCGACTGAGCCAGGGAATGGAGATGGGCGTGTTCGCCACGTCCTGCGCCGCGAACTGGAGCTGCGGCGGGGGCAACTCCGTCAGCGCGCGCTTCCGGTTCCCTTCCGTCGAGCCGGCCCTCTCTCCACCGGCGCCCACCTCCCCGCTGGCGGAGGCCCGCAGTGGGCCTGACGGCACCTGTGGCTGACGAGCCGCACTCTCGGGGCGGAAGCCGAACCAGAGGCCAACGGCCAGCAGCCCCCCGAAAGCCAGGGCCAGAAGAGCTCGTCGCGAGTACGTCGTCCTCGTGCTGAGCGATGCGTTACCGGTCATGGGATTCGCCGTAGAGCAAGAACCCTACCAGCGCAAACGCCCCCTCAAGGCCACGTGCCCGCTCCCATTTCCAATGGAGGAAGGGAGGGCTCCGCTTCGGCGACGTGGACGGCCAGCCCGGTCTGTCCAACCGCGACATGGTGGGCCAGTACGTGTCGATCGGGGTAGTCCCCACCGTTCTGCGGACGGAAGGGGATGGGTGCGTCCTCGAAGAGGCGCTCGAGGCGAGCACTCCAGGCGGCCTTCGCCGCGGCGACGCCTTCCGCAGTGATGCGTCCGGTTCCATAAACCGCATAGGTGGGCAGCACATCCATGCCGGGGAAGAAGAGCGCACCGTGGGTGATGGGGAAGAGCAGCTGCTCGAGCGGGCCGTTGATGCCACGCGGCGAATAGTCTTCCGCCGGCCCTCCCACCGTCACGCTCAGCAGGGCCCGCTTGCCCTTGAAGGCGCCGTCGCCGTAGCGATAGCGATTGCCGGCACCCTTGTAGCCGTACGCGAGGCCGTAGGCCCACACGCGGTCGAGCCAGCCCTTGAGGATGGCCGGCATCCCGAACCACCACAGCGGAAACTGGAAGAGGACGGCATCGGCGGCGAGCACTTTCTGCTGCTCGGCGGCGATGTCGGGGGCCTGCTCTCCGCTGGAATAGGAATGGCCCGACTCCGTCACGAAGCCCAGACGCTCCGGATCCGCGCGGGTCGGGAAGTCGTCCCCGTCGAATACAGCCTTCCAGCGCATGCCGTACAGGTCTGACTGCAGCACTTCGTGCCCATGCTGCTGAAGCGTCCCCACGGACACGTCGACAAGCTGGCGAGTCAGCGATTGGGGCTCGGGGTGCGCATAGACGACCAGGACCTTCTTCTTCATGACTTCACCCTCCATCTCGTGTGGAGGGAATCTGCGCGTCCGCGAGCTATTGGTGAAATCGCGAAACTTCTTGGCTACCATCCATGGCATGGATAGCACTCGCCCCGACCTCAATCTGCTGGTCACTCTGGAGGTGTTGCTGGCGGAGCAGACCTTCCCCGGAATCGCTCAGGCCACCGGATAGCCCCTGGCTGCTCGGGCGGCCCCCGTCCTCGGCCCCTCCGCTCCAGCCCTCACCTTCAACCAGCCTCCCATTTTTCTGATGCTCGGCGGCTGAGTCCAACTCCGGCTTTCCGACGGCCCCTCTCCACTCGGAGAGGGGCTTTGTCGTTGGTACGAGCAGCGCTACGCCGGCGTGGGCGGTCCGAACCACCTGGTGAGCGCGTCACGCAGCCCCGAATCCGTGCCGTCTCCCACCCACGCGACATGGCCATCGGGCCGAACCAGAACGGCCGAGGGCGCGGCGACCGCACCGAACACCGGGAGCTCCCACGCGCCCGTGTATCGGGCATCGACCCGCCGAACCCGCTCCGCCCACGGAGTGATGTCGAAGGCGCCCGGCTCGCCGAGGTTGAGGAAGACCGGCCGGGCCTCGTGCAGCAGCGAGAACACGCGCTTCGGATCGCTCTCCGTGCTCAGCTCGAGGTCGGGCATGCGACGCCCGAGCAGCGGGTGCCCCGCACCGAGGTCGTAGTGGACGTCGAGGCCCGACATCATCGCGGCGTACTGCTTGCGAGGCTGCTCCATCTTCAGCAGCTCGGCCATGTTCTCGCGCAGGGCCTCGGTGCGATCGTCGCCGCGGCCGAGCGCGATCTGGGCCATCGTCAGGCGGAGCACCCGGGCACCGATGGGGTGCCGCTCGGCGTGGTAGGTGTCGAGGAGGGTCTCCGGCGAGATGCCCTTCACCACCTGCGCGAGCTTCCAGCCGAGATTCACGGCGTCCTGCACGCCGATGTTGAGTCCCTGTCCGCCCGTGGGGGCATGCACGTGCGCCGCGTCGCCGGCGAGGAGCACCCGTCGCTCCCGGTAGGACGCCGCCTGCCGAGCCATGTCGGAGAATCGGGAGAGCCAGGTCGGATTGCGAACACCGAAGTCGGTCCCGTAGACCGCAATCAGCGCCGCGCGCAGATCATCCAGGGTCGGCTCGATTCTGTTGCCGACCTGCGGCTCGACCAGCACGACGCCGGCGCGCTTCCCGTCGTCGAGCTTGCCGATGGCGTTGACGCCCTTCTCTCCACGGCGGATGCCCCACGCGGGCTCCTCGGTCATCTCGACCTCGGCGATGAGGAAGCTGGTCGACGCGTCCCAGCCGGGGAACTCGATCCCGGCCTTCTTGCGAATCAGGCTCCGACCTCCGTCGCACCCGACGAGGTACGTCGCCCGGAGCGAGGCGCCGTCCGACAGCTCGACGTCGACGCCGGTGTCGTCCTGCGCGAACCCCGTCACCTCACGCCCTCGATAGAACGTCACCGGCAGCTCGGCGACCCACTCGGCCATGATGCGCTCGATGCGAGCCTGCCTGAGCGCGAGCCCGTAGTTGTGGCGCGTCGGGAAGTCGCTGATGTCGAGCGGGATGAACGAGAAGCCCGCGACCTGCATGAGCTGCCCCTGCGAGAGGAAGCGCTCGACGACGCCCCGCTGATCGAAAACCTCGATCGTGCGGGCGTGCAGGCCGCCAGCGCGTGACCCGGGGAGCTCCTGGTCCACGCGACGCTCGACGACGGCGACGTCGATCCCCGCCAACGCCAACTCGGCTGCCAGCATCAGGCCCGTCGGGCCGCCTCCGGCGATCAGCACTGCATGGTTGTTCGTGGCCACACTGCGTCCGGATTCGCTGTGCATTGGTTCCTCCGCGCCCGCTGTTTTTCGCGTGCGGCCGGCGTCTGTGCCTCACAGAGGGGGGCTTGTGGCAATCCCCTGGTCGTGGCATACAGCTGGAAGTAGCAAGGGGGAGATGTCGCGTCCCGCATGCGCCTCCCCGAAGCGAAACACCCCCTCCAAAGCTCAATGCCACTCAGCTGAGCAAGAGCGGGTCGCGGCACGGGCCGCTTCTCCGGAACGCACAAGCCACATCCCGTCCTGCCTCATGACTTCACCCTCCATCTCGTGTGGAGGGAATCTGCGCGTCCGCGAGCTATTTGTGAAATCGCGAAACGTCTTGGCTACCATCCATGGCATGGATAGCCATCGCCCCGACCTCAATCTGCTGATCACACTGGAGGTGTTGCTGGCGGAGCAGAACGTGACGAAGGCGGCCGCTCGCCTGCACCTGAGCCAGCCCGCCGTCAGCGCCCAGTTGAGTCGCCTGAGAGAGATGTTCGACGACCCCCTGCTCGTTCCCGCCCAGCGGGGGATGACGCCGACCGCCAAGGGGCTTGAGCTGCTCGAGCCGCTGCGCCAGGCCCTCGACCAGGTTCGGGCCACCGTCGCCTCGCACAGGAGCTTCGACCCCGCGACGGCGCGGTTGACTGTCGCCATCTCCTGCACCGACTACCTGCAGGCGGCAGTGGTCAAGCCGCTCGTCGTGGCGCTCCGAGCGCGAGCACCCGGGGTGCGTGTGGCGCTGCTCAACCTGGATCCGGCACGGTTGGAAGCACAGATGGTGCGCGGCGATGTCGACCTGGCACTCATGACGCCGCAAGTCGCGCCGCCCAGTCTTCGAGCCCGGCATCTGTTCGACGAGCGCTACGTGCTCATCGGCCGCCGGAATCATCCGCGCCTGCGGGGCGGGCTCACGGTCGAGGAATACGCTCGACTGGAGCATGTGATCGTGTCGCCAGGCGGAGGCGACTTCAGCACCCCCGTGGACAACGCGCTCGCGGCACTCGGACACCGTCGCAACGTGGTGCTATCCGCGGCTTCCTTCTTGTTCGTTCCCGAGCTCGTGGCCCAGTCGGACTTCGTGGCCCTGGTCCCTGAGAGGCTCGTCCACGACTGTGCCGACAAGCTGCGGTTGATGGATTGCCCGTTCCCTGTGGAGGGGTTCGCGGTAGGCATGGTGTGGCACGAACGCAGTCACGGGCACAGCGGACACCGCTGGATCCGCGAGACCCTCGTTTCGCTCATCGGCGCTCGGAGCCACGAGCGCACGGAGCCCCCCCTCAAGGGTCAGCGGAAGCAGGTGGCAAGCGGCGGACACC
Source organism: Vitiosangium sp. GDMCC 1.1324 (assembly GCF_003044305.1). Classification (GTDB taxonomy): domain Bacteria; phylum Myxococcota; class Myxococcia; order Myxococcales; family Myxococcaceae; genus Archangium. Next base: position 4,956 of record NZ_PZOX01000033.1, read on the forward strand.
GCGGTCGCAGGGGGCGTGGGCACTGACCGCATTCGTGGCGTTGGCCGGCCATTCTCTCGGAGTCGCCGCCGCCTCGTCTTTGGAGCGTTCGGACGGGTCTTCGGCATCGGCATCGTCGGGTTGCTGGACAGCCTGACAGGCCTCGGCCACGGGAAAGCCAGCGGGTGTCCGCAGGCCTTCGCCGCGGGGAACTCGGCCCCCTGGGTTCAGCGATGCCGCGCGGCAAACTCTTGCATGTAGGCCACCAGGGCCTGCACGCCGGAGAGCGGCATCGCGTTGTAGATGCTCGCCCGCATTCCGCCGACCGACTTGTGTCCCTTGAGCTGAAGCAGTCCCCGCTCTCGGGCACCCGCGAGGAAGGGCTCGTTGAGCCGCTCGTCAGACAGGAAGAACGGCACATTCATCCGGGACCGGCACGCCCGGTCGACGTGGTTCACGTAGAAGCCAGACGCGTCGATGCAGTCATACAGCAGCGCCGCCTTCTCGATGTTGCGGCGCTCCATGGCCGCGACGCCGCCCTGCTCCTTCATCCATTGGAAGACAAGCCCTGCGATGTAGACCGCATAGGTCGGCGGCGTGTTGTACATCGAGCCGTTGTCGGCGACGTTTTGGTAGTCGAACGCGCTCGGGCAGATGGGCAGTGCGCGGCCGAGCAGGTCTTCGCGCACGATGACAATGGTCACCCCTGACATGCCAACGTTCTTCTGCGCGCCTCCGAACGCAACGCCCACCTTGGTCCAGTCAATGGGGCGCGACAGGATGTGGGACGAGCAGTCAATGACGAGCGGCGCATCACTGCCCAGCGCCTTGAGGTCGGGCAAGGACTGGAACTCGACGCCGTGAATCGTCTCGTTGGTGCAGGCGTGGACGTAGGCGGCATCGCGCGACAGCGACCAGGTCGCCGCATCGGGGATGGCGGTGAAGCCTGTCGCTTCCGTGGTCGCCGCGAGATTCACCGTGCAGTAACGGCGTGCTTCCTTCTGGGACTTCTGGGACCACGAGCCCGTGACGATGAAGTCCGCCGTGCCGCCGCGCGACAGGTTCAACGGGACGATGGCGTTCTCACCGAGACCGCCCCCCTGCATGAAGAGAATGCGGAAGGGCGGCGGCACCGCGAGCAGCTCGCGCAGGTCCGCCTCGGCGCGCGCGATGATTTCGCCGAACTCCTTTCCGCGGTGGCTCATCTCCATGACGCTCATGCCGCTGCCGTGCCAGTCGAGCATTTCGGCAGCCGCGCGGGTGAGGACCGGCTCGGGCAGCGTGGCTGGGCCGGGGGCGAAGTTGTAGGGGCGGGGCATCAGTCGTCCTTGCAGGAAGTGAAGTGGGGAGGTTGTATCAGCGCAACCGGCGCCACATGTGCATCTCGTCGCGGTCATCGCCCGCGGCGACGCGAATGGCCCCCGGCATCCGGCCGACCTCCGTTCCAACCCCAGCCCGCCCCGCAGCGTCAGGTGCAGCGCCTCGTAGCCGAGCGTGCGACCGTACCGGTCGACCGCTTCCATGAGGCGCCGACCATTCCCACCACCCTGGAGGCCCGGGTGGACCATCACCTCCCTCTTTGCTCCCGCCCGCTGACGAGCGTCGCCATGGCGGGCAGCGCCGTATCCTCGGGAAGGAGCAGGAGCACGGACTTTCCAGCCGGACGCGCCTCCTGGGCCACCGCCTGGGGGGGCAGCAGCGATAGGATGCGGAAGACAACGACCATGCGCCAGGACATGGTGGACACCTTGAACCGCATGAGGGGTATCAGGAGACTCCAACGCTGGACGGCGAGGAGCGGCTCCTCGTGTGGGCACGTGAGAGGGTGTTGAGAAGAGGTAAGCAGGCCCAAGATATAGTGGTCCCCTGCAACCGACCCAGCACAAGGTAGATGCACCCAGGCAGCCGGGCCATTTTTCAGAGTGGGCCGGTTTCCCCCCGACACGGCTCCGATTCCCTCCGCTGGGTGGAATCGGTCAGGCACATCCCAGGAGATACCATGACTCAAATCAATTTGATGTCACCCGAAGTTCTCGCGAATCCCTACCCCTACTACGCGGAGCTGCGGCGCCTGGGCCCGGTGTGTCAGGTCGAGCCGCATGGCATGTGGGCGGTGTCCCGCTATGAGGACGTGCTCTTCGTTCTCAAGAACCCATCCCTCTTCTCGTCGTCGGGTTTCACGGTGGCGTGGCAGCCGGCCTGGGTGGGTTACAACCCGATGGCCAATTCAATGATTACCCGGGATCCGCCGCAGCACACGCGGCTGCGTGCCCTGCTGCTGCGTGCGTTCGGACCCGCCACCATCGCCCGCTTGGAGCCACGCGTGCGGGCCAACGCCGAGAGGCTCGCGAGCGGTCTCGTGGACGGCGCTGACTTCATCCAGACGCTGGCGTTGCCCGTGCCCGCGTATGTCATCAGCGAGATCCTCGGGCTTGATCACCAGCTCCTTCCCTATTTCAAGCAGTGGTCCGATGACATCGTCGCGATCACTCCCTCCCCCGCGTCTCTCGAGGCCGCCGAGCGCATTCGCGGCACCATCGCGAAGCTGACCGAGTATGTGGGGAAGGTGATCGAAGAGCGGCGCCGCGCGCCAGCGGACGACACGGTGAGCGATCTGCTGCGCGCGGAGGTGGAGGGACAGCGGTTGACGGACGTGGAGATCAAGGACTTCCTCATCCTCCTCTTGATCGCCGGACTGGAGTCCACCACGAACCTCCTCGGCAACTCGCTCCTCTTCCTCGCCGACCATCCCGAGATGATGGCCCGCCTGCGGCTCGAGCCCTCGCTGATTCCGTCGTTCATCGAGGAGATGCTCCGCTACGACGGCGTGGCGCCGGGGGTTCCCCGGCTCGCGGCCAGCGACGTCACGCTCGCGGGGGTGACCATTCCGCAAGGCTCGATGGTGTTCCCGCTCATGTCCTCCGCCAATCGAGACGAGCGGAAATTTCCGGATCCGGATCGTTTCGACCTGAACCGGGGCTCCCAGGGCGGCCTCGCGTTCGGACAAGGCGCTCATTTCTGCCTGGGTGCGATGCTCGCTCGGATGGAGGTGCGGATCGTCCTGGAGACGGTGCTCGCGCGCTTCCAGCGGGTGGAGCGGCTCCCGGGGAACATTCAATACCAGTGCGCGCTCACGACGCGCGGGCCCGTCGCGCTGCCGCTCCGGTACATCCCTGTCGGCGGTTGAACCCCCTCTGGGCTCCCTCAAGCGGAGGCGGAGCCGGGGCTGGAGGAGGAGAGCCCGGTGGTGGCCGCGACGGTGGAGTCGACGAAGGAGCGCACGCCGCGATTGGATTGGGCCGGCGGAAGGTGTCGGCGGAAGGTGTCAGAGGATTTGTACGGTTCGAATCCTCTGACACCTGTCTGGCTGCCTGGGGCGCCACGCTCGCATCCTCCGCACCTGCTTGGGGGACACCACCGCGTGACGATGCGACCCGGGTGGTTGGAACGTGTCAGAATCACATCACCCCACGACATCACGATGTGGGGATGACATCCTCGCCGCGGCTCGAGGCGCCGTGTTTTCGCGCTCTTGCCGCTCCAGGCGGCCTGGCACGCCACGTGCTCATCCCATCGCAATCGGCGTATCACGCCAAAACAGCATATCCGTGAGACTGATACATGAAGAAGAAGCTGGTTGGGTGCTGGGCCCTACGCGGTATGCGGCAATGGCGGAAGATTCTGGGTTTGGTGATGGCGTTGGCCTGGGCCGACGAAGCGGCGGCGCAAGTCGATCTGTCCACGCTGGACAGGGAAATAGCCGGATCGCGCGCGCAGGTGCTGGTACTGGGCACGGTGCATCTGCGAGAGATGCCCAAGGACTTCAAGCCCCAATCGCTGGAACCGGTGCTGAAGCGCCTGGCTGCCTTCAAACCCGATATCATCACCATCGAGAAGATCTCCGGCGAAGGCTGCGACCTGATGGCGCGCCATCCCCTGGTGTATGGGCCCGTCGAGGAGAATCGCTTTTGCCGCGATACCGCTGCGGCGCGGACGGCGACCGGGCTGGACGTGTCGGCAGCGATCGCCGAGGTGCACAAGGCACTGAAGGACTGGCCAACGGCGCCCGCGCCTGCGCAGCGCCGCCATCTGGCGGCACTGTTCCTGGCGGCGGACGACAGCGCCTCGGCGCTGGTCCAGTGGCTACAGCTGCCCGAAGCCGAGCGCCGCGTCGGCGACGGCCTGGACGATGCGCTGGTGGCGGCGCTGCGCAAGAGCGAATCCGCCAACGACGAGAGCTACCAGATCGCGGCGCGGCTGGCCGCCCGGCTCGGGTTGCAGCGTGTGTTCGCCACCGACGATCACACGGGCGACGCCATCCAGAACTTGCCGGACGTCGCGGCGTACGGCAAGGCGCTCCAGGGCGCATGGAATGCGGACACGCCGCAGGTAAAGCGGTTTCGCGACTATGATGCCACGCGGTCGAAACTGTCGAAAAGCGGCGACATGCTCGCGTTGTACCGCTACATCAACAACCCCGCCTGGCTGCAAGGCGCGGCCGAAGCCGACTTCGCTGCAGCCCTGCGCGAGCGGTCGCCTCAACGCTACGGCCAGTTGTACGTGGCCGGCTGGGAAACCCGCAATCTGCGCATGGTGGCCAATATCCGCGCCGCGTTCCGCGAATACCCGGGCGCGCGTGTACTCTCGATCGTTGGCGCCTCGCATAAACCCTGGTTCGACAACCTGCTCGGGCAGATGCTAGGCGTGGACATCGTCGATGCCGGGCAGGCGCTGAAGTGATATGAGCCGTTGCGGAACGGCGCTGCACACCCTTCTCGTCGCCGCACTGCTGTCGGCCTGCGCACCGTGCCGGCACCCGATGCCGGTCCCTGACAACTGCTACACCTCCTTGACCCCGGGCCCCTTCGGCAGAAGGTGTCAGAGGATTTGTACGGTTCAATCCTCTGACACCTTTCTGGGATGCTCGTCTACGCTCGCGTACTCCAAGGAGACTGAAATGTCAGCGAAGGCACTCAGGGCATGGCTCGCGGTGGCTGCGCTTCTGCTCGGGACAAGCCCCGCCTACGGCGACACGAGCGCGGAGATCGCCGCGCGTCTGGACCATGCGAAGGCGGCATTGACGGCGACTCGTGGCCAGCTCACGCCGGAACAGTGGGCATTGCTCAGCGGCAAGCTCTCGGGCGCGGAAAAGGCCCTGGCGGACTACAACCAGCTCGTCGCGAAGACGGGACGAACGATGGTCACCGCCAAAGCGAGCACTGCGGCAAGCTCCGAGGTTCTCGCGGCCGAAGGCGAGGCCACGGCGGCCCGAAGCACGGTCTCGGTGCTCGGGAGAGTGGGCGTTATCTTCCTCTCCCTGGTCACCATCCAGAGCGATGACGACCCCACGCTCTACGAATCCCGTCAGAAACGGGTGCTGGAAGAGCAACTCCGGGAAATCGGCCGCGCGGCCGAACAGGTCAAATCGGAAATCGAGCAGGCCAGCAAGACCCCTGTCCCCAAGCCCGCCAGGCTCGACGAGGAGGAGGCCGAGGACGGAGACATCCACCACATCGCAACCAACAAGAATGACACGTCCGACGCCCGTGGAGGGCCGTGGACGCCAAGGTTCCGAGAGATATTCGAAAAGGCGGGAATGACTTTGAACGACCCCGCCAACACGGTGAGGGTCAAAGGCCACCGGGGCCCGCATCCCGAGCAGTACCATCGGCAGGTTCGTGACGTATTGAAGCTCGCCACGGATGACTGCGTCGGCGTGGTGCAATGCCGTGAACGACTCACGCGAGCGCTTTGGCGGTTGGGCGTGGAGTGCTCGACTCCTGGAACAAGACTGAACCAGTTGATTACAACACCTGCGGCAGGATAGGGATACACGGCGAATGCGCTACTTCCAACTGATGGACGACGTGAATGTCCTGGGTGGGTGGATACTGGGAACCCCGACCGATGCACGGACGGGCCAGCCTCTAAGTGGCGTATTCCTCAAGGGCCAGCCGCTACGCGTCACCGGACCTGTTCGAGTTCCCTTCCGCCAGCCCGGAAGAGCGCTCGACTTCTCCCTGGCGGATACAGCACCAGTCGTCCACGCTAAGGTGGCCTCGGTCCTGGCCGAACTGGCGCCAACCGACGTACAGCTCATCCCGGCGAACGTTGATACACAGCCTGAGCAATATTGCCTCTTGAATGTGCTGCGCGTCGTGAAATGTATCGATGATGCCGCTTGCGAAGAGGTCAATCACTGGACGCCCGAAGACGGAGTACCAGAGAAGACCGGGCAATATTTTTCCGTGTACGGCTTGAGGATCGATCCCACTCAGGTCGGAGGCGTGCACCTCTTTCGTCCCTGGGGATGGGAGATTGCCCTCATCGTCTCGGAGAGCATCAAGGAGGCGATGCAACGACTAGGCGTGACGGGCGCCCGGTTCGAGGAGGTTTGAATCACCCAGACGGTGCCCGCCTGGAAAGGCAGGGCTGCTTCATGATGAAGGTGCGACATGCCCCGGCCCTACTCAAGTCGTCAGGGAGTTCCGCAGCTCGGCCTCGTTGTTCGCACGGTAGAATGCACCCTGGCCCGCCTTCGCGACGCTCTGAGCCGTACGAGATGCCTGACACCTTCGCCGCTCCTTCGTCCGTGGGCTCACGGCTGGATGGATCGCGGCTCACGCGGCTTGCGCGAGCGCTGTGGCGGCAGGTGCCGAGTGCTGGCGTAGCTGACGGCACCTAACGGGGGGCGCGCGATTGTGGAGCACCTGGAGTTGCCCGCGCTGCCTGGGAGGCTGGCCCCGGCGCGGGGACCACCCCAGAGCGAGTGGTGTTGAGCCAAAGCAGTGGCCGCTGCTCCCAGCACCACTGCTGGCCTCATCCAGTGCCGCGCCCCACCTGGCAAGCCGGCCTGGGCTGGGCAGGGGTGTGTCTGCTGGAGATGTCGTGGCGCACTTCGAACGCATCCGGGAGCCGAGCCCGTGGGGTGACCAGGGCCCAGCTCCCGGAGTCAGTTCTCTTCAACTCCCCTCATCAGAATCCGGAGCCGCCAGGCCGCGGCACCAGATTCACGCCGTCAACGTCGAAGTCGACGACGGTCGCGTTCACCAGGGTATCGAAATCGTAGTGGACCGTGTTCGGGGAGGGCACGGGCTGGCCCACCACGGAAGAGGTGTCGTACTTCACCGAGACGATGAACACCTGCCCGGGCGTGGCGCCGGTGATGGAGATCCGAGCCTGACCCGGGCCAGGCATGCTCACCGTGGCCAGGGGGCTGTTGGTGCAGTCCGCGTTGTAGACGCGGATCTGGTTGATGTTCTGGACGGCGAACAGCGCGTTGAAGGTCGGGTGGGTCTTCGTCTCCCGCACATCGATGATGAAGCTGCTGCTCGGCGCGGTCACCCGCGAGTAGTAGAAGAACACGCCCGGCGAGGTGTTGTTGATCCTCCCGATTCTCGTCCCATACATCACCTGGGTGATGTCACCCGCGGTCCCGCTGGTGAAGTCCTGGCAGGTGGTCTCGGTGGGCGCCACCTTGCCCGTGGGCACGAACCGGTTGGTGAAGGTGCACTCGAACACCCGCCCCGCATCGGCCGGATAGTCCACCGTGAAGTCACACCCCTCCTTGCTCACGAACTCGAACCCGGGCCTCGCCGTCTCCTCGATGTGATAGGCGCCCTCCAGGAGTTCGAAGGGGAAGGTCTCCAAGCCGGTGCCGGTGGTGGTCACCGACACGCCCTCCGCCGGCAGCCCCGGACCCTGGAGGGTGAACGTCCACCCGGCCTCGCTCCCGGCGGGCTGGGTGACCTTGCGCACCTTGGCGAGGGCCTCGTGGAACGTATTCGCGAAGGTGACGGTCCCCGCGCAGCTCGGGAGCATGATGGTGACCGTCTTGGACGGCTGGAGTTCCCACTTCCCGCTGGTCGAGCCCACCTCCCTCACCGTGTAGCTCCCTGGCATCAGGCCGCCCACGGTGACCGAGTCGGAGGTCTCCCCCGCGGTGAACCCGATGGACGGCAAGGCCACCACCGTATTGGTGGAGTCCACGACCTCGAAGAAGAAGGTCTCGGTCTCCGTCCCGGACAACACGTTGGGGATGCTCTTGGAGATGGTCAGGTCGACCCGGGCCAAGGTGGAGATGTCCACGTCGACATCGGCCAGGGTGGTGAAGCCGTCCGCGCCCTCCAGGAGGGCCGTGTCGAGGAGATGGCCGCTGGTGGAGGAGGGCTGGGTCACCCGGACCGTCTTGGAGAAGGACACCGACCCGCTGGTGCTCTGGGTGCCCGACCGCCAGGTGATGGGCATGGTGGTGAAGGTACCGGGCACGTAGCCGTTCAGGAACGAGCCCGTGGCACCCGAGAAGGAGTTCGCCGCGAACTCCAGGAAGTCACCGGTGATGTGCTCCAGGTCGGTGATGACCGCCGTGTCATTGCGGATGATGCCCGACGGCTGCACCACGGCGGAGGCGGTGGCCGTGGTGGTGCCCGGCACCGGGACGCTGGTCACCGGGTCTGTGTAGGTCGCGACGGCCACATCGTTCAGGCCGGTGCTCCCCGCCGGCACCACGGCCGTGTGGGTGAGCACGAGCTGCTCGGTGTTGGCCGGCACGTTCACCGGCCCCGACATCGCCGTGTTCAGCGCCGTCGTACCGGAGCGGATCACATCCGTCACGTTCACCGTGATGGTCCGGCTGGCCGGGTTCTTGGCGTAGATGTTGGTGATGACGGTGATGTCCCCGCTCGGGGTGGCGGCCTGCTTCGTCCACGTGACGGTGAGCGACACATCCTGCTCCCGGTCCGCGGGCGCGGGGCTGCAGGTGTTGGGGAAGGTCAGCCGCGCTGGCGTGGGGGCCTTGACGATGTTCCACACCACGTCCCGGTCCTGCGTCGCGATCATGGTCTTGCGCAGCTCCTGCGGGAGGATCTCCCTCACCGGGATGGACACGTCGCGCGCCCCGATACCCGAGGTGCTCAAGTCCTCGTTCAACAGGTTGGCGTGCAGCGAGGAGCCGGGGAAGAGATGTGAGCCCAGCGCCAGGCGAGCGTAGTAATCGTAGACGCAGGTGGTGTTTCTCGCCTGGGTGATGGTGACGAGGCGGTAGAGGGTCGTGTGGATGCCGCCCACCCCGGGGGTCACCTCCGTCGCGGCCCCGACCATGGGAGCCGCGCAGGAAGTAGACGAGAGCGTCGTGTTGAGCACGGGGACGGAGAGGACGTCATAGCCGGGCCTGCCGGCATCCTCCCGATCCACGGCGATCGCCAGCGTGTACGTCTGCGTGGCGGGAGCGGAGGTGCCGGCCGACAGCGTCAGCCGATAGGGCACCAGATCCAGCTCGTTCCACCCCTTGCCCAGGTTGCCCGAGGTATACGCCGAGTCCGGGCAGATGAACTTCCCCGAACCATCGGGGAGGGTGATGCTGCCATCGTTGCGGCACCCTTCCAGTCTCGGCGTCACTCCGGTGGGATCCGTTGCTCCTGCCTCACCCGAGGCGAGCACCAGGGCCAGTGCCGCCACGAACAACCATGTGACTCGTCCCGTCTTCTTTCTCATATCGCGTCCCCCCAGCTCGTGAATCGCTTCTGTGGTGCCTCTCACCGCAGCGCGCACCCAGAGCAAGGCCAGGACCATCTCTGGAAGAGGACGGAAAGATGTCGATCAGGGTGGGAGCGGTGTTCCGAAGGATTTGCTCGCCGTGTCACGCGTCTACCTGTCGAGGGAAGCGCGCGAGTCTTCCTGGGTAGCGGTTCTCTCAGGTCGCGCCCATCTTTCAGAGAATCCACAGACGCCGCGCTGGTAGTGCCATTGCTGTCTTTTCCCGCCATGGGCAGTTTGGGGCCTCGGGTGACAGGCGAGGCCTGGCGCCTGGTCCCGCGTGGGTCCGCGGGACGGTGGACGGTGGACGAAAGGACAAGACCATGCTTCGGAAGAAGTTGATCGCACTCTCGACGATTGCGGTGGCGGGCCTCGTGATGGGTCTGTCGGAGGAGGCCTTCGCACAGGAGGCCTACCGGCGACAGTCCGCGACGGGCTGCCTGCCCATCACCGCCAGTTCCCTGAACGTCAAGAACGACTCTGGCGCCATCGGAAATGGCGGCTCCTCGACCACCATGCGGCTCGTCTGCGCCGTCAACGATGACTCCTACCTGTCCAAGGATCTGGTCCGCTCGATCCTCGTGGATGTGTATGACGGCTCGACGAGGGAGGCCGTGGATGCGCGCGCGTGCGTCACCTATATGGGAAGCACGGGCGGCGCCTGCGGCCCTGGTGCCGCCACCAGCGAAAGCGGCGTCGGAATGGAAGTGCTCATCCCGAGCCCCAGTGTCTGGGAAGACAATCCCTATGAGTATGGCTTCATCGTCGTGACCCTGCCGGTCCTCGAGGCCGGACGCCTCCCAAGCTCCATGCACGGCTACATCCTCATGGATTGAACGGGAGAATCACATGCGGCCCTCGAGACGACGTCTGGTTGGACTCACCCTGGCACTCCCCCTCGCCTTCGGGATGATGGGGGTCGCGCTCTCGCGACTCCTTCCTGGAGGAGACGTTCCCGAGGCCACGGGGCCGACGAGCTCGCGGCAGGGGATGGCCACGGCGGCAGAGCCCCCGCCCCCACCGCGGCCCGTCGTGGTGTCCTCTCCACAGGACGAGAGGATCCGAGCCCTGGAGCAGAAGGTGGCGGAGCTCTCGGCCCGGGCCGCTCCCCGCGAGCAAACCAGGCCCAGTCGCCCGCCGCCTCCTCCTCCGCCCTCTCCGGAGGAGGCGAAACAGCGGATCCTCCAGCGGCAACGGGCACAGCTCGAGGCGCATCAGCGAGAGCCGCTCGATTTCGTCTGGGCGAAGGAGGCCCACTCCTCCTTCGCGGCGGATCTCTCGTCGCTCTCACGCGAGGCGGCCTTCCGGGTGCGAAACATTGATTGCAGGACCACGACCTGCGTCGTCAACCTCGAGTGGACCTCCTATGAGGAGGCGAGCACGAGCTACCCGCGATTGCTGCAACATGCCTATGGGCTCGACTGCACGCGTAGTATCGTCCTCCCCGAGCCCGAGGACCCCCATGTCAGCTACCAGGCCAACCTGCTCCTGGACTGCAAGAACCTCCGCTAGCCCTGGCCGCGGGGTGTTGAGGTTTACTCCGCCAGCGCTGTACGAGATAGCGCGAGCCACACTCGCTACGTCGAACCAAGCCTCATGAGGACTTCGGCAACTCCACCCGGGTGATGCTGGTTCTCGTTGATGATGGTGTGGAAGCCACACTTCTCGAGGACGCGGATCGACGCGAGGTTGTGGAGAGCGACCCACGCATGAAGCGGCCGGACGGGCTCGAGCACGAGAAACTCAGAGAGGGCCCGAGTGGCGATGCCTTTGCCCCAATGCTCGCGACCAATCCAATAGCCGACGAGGCGCTTGGCATCCTGTTCCCAACTGCCGATGTTCCCAACAACCACGCGGCCCATCACGATGGTGCGGGTGACGTTTTCAGGGCGGAGAACCTTTGTGCGCCAGTGGGTCATGAACGCATCGCGCTCCCGCGATTCAAATGCGGCCATGCGCAGCGCTTCTGGGTCGCGCTGGTGTTCGAAGAAGATGGGAAGGTCCTCATCTGTGACGTTGCGGAGGATCATTCTGAAAAGGCTCCGTCCAGTCTGCGCCGCGAGGGAGGTCGCGAGGCGAATGGCGGAAGGGTTCTATCTTGTTCGGGCATGACGAAGCGCGGGAATTTGGACCGGCCTCGTGTGGGGCGCGCAGTGTTGTATGCGGCGGTGAGGGACAACCTCGCCACGCTGCTGGCGGAGGCGAGCGTGAGCCTGCTCCAACGGATGCCCTTCTGAGCTCTTGATTCGAGCGACTCGGACACCCTCCCGGTCGTGGCTCACGGAGCCTCGTCTGGCTGGGGAACGGCAGTGGCCGCAGGCTCGACGAGGAACTCGATGCGGCTCGCGGCCGCGCAGGAGGTGTCGGGCCGCACCGTGGGCTTGCGCAGGAACTCCCGGGCGATGTCCGCCGCGCAGGTGTTGGTGTCGAGCACCGCGTGAGCACCTCCGGCGATGACCACGTGGTGGCCGCGCTCGAGGGTCCGCGTCGCGGCGCTTGCCAATGCCGGCGGGGTCACGGGAGCGAAGTCTCCCGAGAGCAGCAGCGTGGGGACCCTGGACACCACCGGCTCGTACCAGGACGGGTCCGCGGCGCCCGAGGGCCACTGGGCGCAGGTGCTGAACATGCCGAGTTGCGTGGGCAGGAAGAAGCCCTGGAGTTCCGGCAGCGCTCCGGCCGCTCCCGCGCTCACCGCCGCGGGGCTGGTGGCGGACACCTCCTCGCGGCACAGGGTGGAGAGGTGCATTCCGTAGCTGAGGCGCATGAGTGCCCGGGTGCCCATCCGTCAGGGCGCCGAGGAATCCCATCAAAGCGGGGACGCACGGCGGCGCACGCAGGCCACGGCCAGCAGCACGAGCAGGCTCCAGAAGGCGCCCGCCCCGGGTCCACCGGACGAGCACGCATAACCCTCGGCCTTCGGCTCGGGCTGCTGCGGCCCGGGTTCCTCCGGCACCGCGTTCCGCGTCACCGTCACCTCGAAGGTGCACTGGCTGCGGTTGCCGGCCGTGTCCGTCGCCGTCACCGTCACCACCGTGGTGCCCACCGGGAAGGTGCTGCCCGACGCCTGTCCATACTCGATGACGGGGGGGTCCCGGTCATCCGTGGCGGTGGCCGGGGGGTAGGACACCGCCGCGCCGCTCGCGTCCGGCGCCGTGGCGGAGAGGGAGGCCGGACAGGTGAGGACGGGCGCGGTGGTATCGGGCAGGAACTCCGCCAACGGGAAGGCGCGTGGCTCGTTGCCGGAGAGGAGGTCCGTCGCCGCGAAGACGAGCTTCTCCCCCAGGCGCACGAGGTTCGTTGGCGTGGAGGAGCCCTCGCCGGGCACGAGGTCTTCCATCCGGCGGGTGCCCGCCGCGGTGCCATCCGTCACCCACAGCTCCTGCCCGCTCGCGGCATCCGCGCCCTGGAAGAAGGCGAGCCCTAGCTCCTCCATTCCCCACAGCGCCACCACCCCCGTCTGGGGGTCGAATCGCAGTGCGCTGTCCGGACCGGGCCACACGTCCGAGAGCAGCGCCGTGCCCGCCGGGGTGCCGTCCGTCTTCCACAGCTCCGCGCCGTGCTCCGCGTCGCGCGCCAGGAAGAGCACCGTGTCGCCCACGCGCGTGAAGCCCAGGGGAAAGCCGTTGTCCTCCCCGGGCTGCACGTCCTTGAGGAGCACCGTCCCCGCCTCGGTGCCGTCACTCACCCAGGGCTCCAGGCCGTGCGTGCCGTCATCCAGGGAGAGGTAGAGCCGCCCGCCAGCCACCATCATCCTGGAGAGCGAGTCTTCGGGGCCGGGATTCACGTCCTTGAGGAGCACCGTGCCCGCCGGGGTGCCGTCCGTCTTCCACAGCTCCAGGCCGTGCTCGGTGTCCCTCGCACCGAAGTAGAGCGTCCCATCGAGGACGGCCATCAGGGGCCGCCGCACCTCGGGCACCCCGAAGCCAGTGGCCGAGCCCGGGGCGAACTCCTTGAACAGCACCGTGCCGGCCTCGGTGCCGTCACTCGTCCACAGCTCCATCCCGTGCGTGCCGTCATCCGCCCAGAAGAACAGCCGGTTGCCCAGGGCCTCCCACTGCATGAACTGGGAGCTGCGGGGGCCGGGGGCGAGGTCCTTGACGAGCACCGTGCCCGCCGCGGTGCCGTCCGACTTCCACAGCTCCAGGCCGTGCTCCGCGTCAGTGCCCGCCAGGAAGAGCGTGTCGCCCACGAGCACCAGGGGCCCGCTCGCGATGCCGGGGTTCTTGAACACCTTCAGCCGCGACGTTCCGGCCTCGGTGCCATCCGTCCGCCACAGGCTGAGCTGCCACCCACCGGCAGAGAGCACGTCACTGGAGATGAAGAAGGCCTCGCCTCCGCGTACCACCCAGGGCTTACTCGGGTCTACGTACGGGAGGAGCGTCGAGCCCTCGCGGAGGTTCTTCACCCGCACGGTGCCGGCGTCGGTGCCGTCCGTCCTCCACAGCACCTGCGTGTACTCGTCGTCGTACGCGATGAAGAGCGCGAGCCCTCCCAGCCGGGTCATCTGGCCGGGAAAGGAGTCACGGGGTTCGGACCGAGAGGACACGAGCCGCACGGTGCCGGCCGCCGTCCCATCACTCACCCACAGCCGCCGTGCGTGGGTGAAGAAGAGTCGGCCGCCCGCGTTCACCATGCTGTAGCTGGAGGGGGCACCCTCGGCATTCAGCTCCGCCACCTTCACGGTGCCGGCGTCGGTGCCGTCGGTCTTCCAGAGCTGGAGGGCGCGCTGGGTGTCCGCGCCCAGGAAGTACAGGCTCCCCTCCAGGGCCGCCATGGCGCCCAGGGCGCCGTTGCCTCCCGGGCGCACGTCCTTCACGAGCCGTGTGCCGGACTCGGTGCCGTCCGTCGTCCACAGCTCCAGGCCGTGGCTCGGGTCGCTTCCCAGGAAGAAGACCTGACCGCCCACGACCACCGGGGGCTGCCACGGATATATCGAGACTGTTTGAAGCCGGCGGGTGCCGTCGGCGGTGCCGTCCGTGACCCACACCTCGTTGTCCATCCACATCACCAGCCGGTCGCCGAGGGTGGCGCGCTTCCACACCTGGTACGGCAGGTCCGCCACCTTCACGGTGCCGGCCTCCGTCCCGTCGCTCTTCCAGAGAGAGGCAGTGGGGGATGAGCGGGTCGCGACCTGCACGAGCAGCGAGCCGCCCACCTCATCCATGCCGTGCACGCTGCCGGACGAGGGAGGCGACCACACCTGCACGGTGCCGGCCTCCGTGCCGTCCGACTTCCACAGGGCGGAGGGCGCATTGCCCGTGGCGTTCGCGCCGAAGTACAGCGTGGAGCCCAGTGCCGTGAGGCTCGTGGGGAACGAGCCGAGGTCGCCCGGGGCGATGTCCTTCACTCGTGTGGTGCCCGCCGGGGTTCCATCCGTCTTCCACAGCTCCTGGTTTCCGATGAACTGGGCGGCGAAGAAGAGCGTGCTGCCCACGCGCTCCCAATCGGAGATGGCCACGCCGGTGGGAATCTCCCCGTTGCTGGGCACGGAGAGCAGGCGCACGGTGCCGGTGGGGGTACCGTCCGTCTTCCACAGCTCGGTGTTCAGGGTGCTCCCGCGGGCGATGAAGAAGCTCGAGCCATGGAGCTCCCCGAACAGGGAAGGGTTCGAGCTCTCCGGGCCTGGCTGCACATCCTTCACGAGGAGGGTGCCTTCCGCGCTCCCGTCCGACCTCCACAGCTCCGAGCCCGCCGACGCGCTCTGGTTGGAGAAGTACACCGTGTTGCCCACGGCGAAGAGGGGACCGCAGGCTTTGGGAGTGTCGTCGTGTCCGGGACGGATGTCCCGCAGCAGCGCGCTCTCGGCGGCATGGGAGGGCAGGGGCAGTCCGGCCAGGAGCGGCACGGCGAGCGCGAGGCACGCCGACAGACGGCTCGCGTGGAAGCAGGAGGGGCGCAAGGAAGTTCCAGAGGGCATGGCGGAAGTGAAGGGCTGCAACCGCAATGCCAGACGTGGCTGTTCTCGTATCACCGCCCCGCCTGTGCACCCTGTGCATGCACATCCACAGCACAGCGCGGCCTTGGTGAAGCTGCTCGCTCACGCCGTATCCAGGGGCCCGCGCGTCAAGGAGCCCGCGCGTCAGGAGGGCCGCACCGAAGCCTTGTCATGCTGCGACACGCACTCCTGCGACTCATGAATCATGAAGTATCGCCGCGCCCCACCTGGGAAGCCGGCCTGGGCTGGGCTGCAGATCGGCATGCGGCTCTGACTCTCAGCGGGGGGGCTCGCGGGACTGCTGCTCGAGCACGTCGAGCGCGACATCCAATGTCTTGCCGACCACGCGGTTGACCAGCCGGACCATCCCGTACGAGCCCGACACGGCCAGGTCATGGAGCCCGTGCACGCCCCGGACGGGGGCCGTGAGCGGGGGCACTTTCTCCAGCAGCTCGAAGGGCCTCGCGGCGGTGCGCTTGTGCACCTGTTCCACCGCCGTCGCGCCCTTGTCCACCGCGTCCTGCACCAGGTCCTTCAGTCCGCGCCACTTCTTCATGGGAGCTCCTTCTCACACCAGGCCCGGACCTGGGCGTAGACGTCCGCGTGGTGGGCCAGTGCGATGTGATTCACCCCGGCCACGACCTTGACGTTTTCCTGCGGGAAGACAGGACGGGGGTCCGCCGCGCCCGCCCGTCCGGCGGCGCTCGCCAGGGGGACCACGCCGTCGCCGAAGAGCAGCGAGAGCAGATGGCGCTCATCCGGGCCCAGCGACCCGACGAGCAGGTGATGGGACACTTCCGGGAGCAGCGGGATGGGGTGGTGGCGGCCCAGGTTCGCGAGGCCCAGATCCTTCACACCGCTGCTCCGCAGATTGACGACGTCCGCGACCAGTTGCGTGTAGGCATTGGGGATGGCTCGCAGCGCCTCGGTCACCACCTTGCCCATCCGCTCGAGTGGGGAGCCCAGGTGCGGCACGCCGATGTAGATGGCGCGGCGGACGCGGGACAGCCAGGAGTGCCCCTCCTCGGTGGCCACGTGGCACGCGCTCCGCACGACGAGCCCGCCCATGCTGTAACCCACCAGGATGAGCTCCTCGACCGGGACGGGGAACTCGGCCACGAGCGCCTCCAGCATCCGGGCCAGGGCTTCGCCGTTCTCGGAGATGTGCAGGCCCGTGTTGTAGCGGAGGTAGAGCGGTGTCACGCCGTGGTCCCGCTTCAGCAGCGCGCCGTAGGTCACCGCGGGCTCCTCCGGGAAGGACCAGACGGCCTCAGTGACGGCGAGCCCGTGCACCCAGAGCGCCAGCCGGCCCGTGGGGGCGGGGTACGCACGCTGGAGCGACGCGCGGTCGGGCCGCACCGGCTGCCCATCGAGGAAGAGCTCCATTGGCGTGGCCAGCCCGTTGCCCTGGCGGTGGAGGTAGTCCCCCAGCACGCCGTTGAGGACCCCGATGGCGAACTCCAGCTTGCCGCCACCGGCCCGTGCGGCAGGCGGTGACGCGGCGGTCTCCCCGGCGAGGGAGGGCGGGGCCGGTTCAGTTCCCGGCGCCGAGGCCAGCGCTTCAGTGTCTTTGGACGTCATCAAGGTTCACCCCCGGTGGAGCATGATGTCACGGAATGACGCGGTGCGCCAACATGGTGGCCGGACGCGCGCCCGGAAGGGCTCCACCCAGCCACTCTTTGAACCAGCTCGAGTCATCATACGCCCGCGTAGAAGCGCGCCTCCCTCAAGAGGGGCGGAGGCGGGGCCGGAGGAGGAGAGCTCGGTGGAGGCCCGCGAGTACCGGGAGACGCAAGCCATCGAGCGCGCCATGCAGAGCAAGTCCTTCGAGGAGAGTGCGTAGATCAAGCAGCAACTGAAGGAACACGACGCCCCGCTGGACGAGAAGATGCGCAAGGAGTCAGTCGGGTCGCTTGATGATGGGTGAGCCCGGTGCTCGTCTACGCTCGCGTACTCCAAGGAGACTGAAATGTCAGCGAAGGCACTCAGGGCATGGCTCGCGGTGGCTGCGCTTCTGCTCGGGACAAGCCCCGCCTACGGCGACACGAGTACAGCTCATCCCGGCGAACGTTGATACACAGCCTGAGCAATATTGCCTCTTGAATGTGCTGCGCGTCGTGAAATGTATCGATGATGCCGCTTGCGAAGAGGTCAATCACTGGACGCCCGAAGACGGAGTACCAGAGAAGACCGGGCAATATTTTTCCGTGTACGGCTTGAGGATCGATCCCACTCAGGTCGGAGGCGTGCACCTCTTCCGTCCCTGGGGCTGGGAGATTGCCCTCATCGTCTCGGAGAGCATCAAGGAGGCGATGCAACGACCAGGCGTGACGGGCGCCCGTTTCGAGGAGGTTTGAATCACCCAGACGGTGCCCGCCTGGAAAGGCAGGGCTGCTTCATGATGAAGGTGCGACATGCCCCGGCCCTACTCAAGTCGTCAGGGAGTTCCGCAGCTCGGCCTCGTTGTTCGCACGGTAGAATGCACCCTGGCCCACCTTCGCGACGCTCTGGAGCCGTACGAGATGCCTGACACCTTCGCCGCTGGCTATCGAACAATGCCGCACTTGTCCATCAACCCTGCAGCCTCCCGCAGACTCATTCGTTCGACATCTCGCAACGCCTTCATGAGCGAAATGAGCCCAAAGCCCATCTCCTTCAGTCGAGCAACAGCGTCCTCAACCGATATTCCCTCTCGTCGCAGGCTCTCCAGAAGAGATACGGCATCTTGGTCTGAACGTTCCATAGCTTGCCTCCAGCGCTATTGCCCACCCGAACCGCTACTTCTGGATTTCAGCATCTGTGTATTTGGATCATAGCTGAGCGGGTGTCAGGGGCTTCGTTCCGACTGCAACCATTGCGTCCAGGAGAGGGGGCCACCCCCCGGGTTCGCGCGGGCGTAGCCGTGGAAGCGCGTGAGCAACTCGAGCCGCTCGGGGGCGAAGGCCGCCTTGTAGCTGTCCGGGGCGGGCCGCTTGCGCAGGTCGTAATCGTTGAACCGTTGCTGGCGCTCGAGGATGGCCTCGAGCGCCACGTGCTCCGCGTTCCAGAGCAGCTCCAGGAGCGTCAGGAAGAGGGACGTGCGGCCCTTGCCACCCCGGCAGTGGAAATGCAGATGCGCTTCGCTCCGCAGGTCCCGGACGAAGTGGATGAAGCGGTCGATGACGGCGTCATCGGGGCGCAGGTGGTCGGTGACGGGAAGGCGCAGGTAGTGCCCCTCTGGCAGGCCCAGCGCTTCCTGTTCCGTCCGAACGTGCCCCGGTTTCCATTCAGTGAAGTGGGGTTCGCGGCCCTCCTTGATGGCGCGGGCATCCCCCACCCAGACGGTCTCCGCGCGAGCCAGGAGCCGCAACCGCAGCCCCTCGAGCTGGCGCACCTCGTCCCCTGCGAGCCCGACACATCCCCAGTTGTGCCGGGCGTACCAACTGACCGCCGCCCCGTCGAGGAAGCCATGGGTCTCCTGGCGCAGATCGACCACGTAGAGGCGCTCGGGAGCCGGGCGGCCGAGCCGCTCCTGGATGTCGTCCCAGCCCGCCAGGGAGAACTGGGCGCTGCCCGAGCAGTGGGGGGGACCGTGCGTTTCGCCGCTCCGTGAGGCCTCGAAGCCCGCGCTCATGCGGAAGCGGCGGGCCTGGGGCTCGTCGGAGTCGAGCACGAGCGGGGCGAAGGAGGCATTGGGAGCCAGGGGGGGCAGAAGCATCACGGCAACATAGTTCCCCCTGGAGCGCCCCGCCTCCCTCCCGGCGCGTTACTCGTCGAGGGGCCGCTTCGTCCCGGAACCGCCGATGTCTGGCACGGGCTGGGCGAAGCCCTCGTTGATGAGCCTGTCCCGGAAGGAGTTGGAGATCAGCTGGCCCTGGGTCTGCCCCGGGGTGGTGGTGGGGGTGTACGTGAGCTGATGTTGATCGTTGACGAGCTTCTTCGTGCCCGCGGGGGTCGTATGGTGGATTTGCGACGTCTGTCCCGCATCCTGTGGATTGTATCCCCGGCCAGCGCCGTAGTTCTGGTTGAGCTTGACGTTGGTGTTGCCGGCATAGCGATAGGCTCCAATCAAGTTGAGCCGGCTATCGGCGTTGTTCATGTCGAGCTGATGCTTGAGCGCGGGGGAGTCCTTGGCGGGATTGAAGAGATCCTGCTGATAGGTCTTGTCCAGCAGGTGATTCGTATCCCGGTGGAAGGCACTCGAGGGGTTGGCCGTGTCGTACTGGAGCCGCTTGATTTCGGTGGGATTCTGACCCGCCAGCGTGTCCTTGGCCTTCTGCCGGGAGCCATAGGTGAGGCTGTGCGGCTTGTGGAGGTTGTCGTCCGGAATGGCGACGGTCACTCCCTGCGTGTACGGGTCCTTGCTCGGCAGCAGGTGGGTGTTCCGCTGATTGAGGGACTCGCCCGAGGGGACGTGATCTCTGTTGGTATTGAAATCCGCACGGGCGTCACTGACCCGGACCAATTGCGAATTGGGATTGTTCGGGTCCACCAGGGTATTCTTCGCGTAGGGGCCCACATCGCCGGGCATCAGCGGATTGTTCGTGCTGTTGCGATCCTCGCGCGAGCGATCCAGCAACTGCTTGTTGTCCAGTTGCTGCTTGAGCGCGGCGTTGTTCTGGGCATCGACAGGCGTGCCCTTGTTTCCGGGCCGGGTCTTGTCGAACTCGAAGAATTGCCCCGACTGCTTGTCGTAGGCGTAGTTCTTGCCGGTGAGCGGATCCGTCACCTTGTTGCTGCCGGTGCGCTTGCCCCCGTTCTTGAAATTGACGAAATCGCCCCCATCCATCGAGAAGTAGTCGTTCTTGTGCTGGAGGCGCGTCGCCGGGTTGTCCTGGCTGGCCAGATGAACCTTCTGCCGATCATCGATCCGCGCCTGGACTCGTGGCGGCGTCGTCGGTGCCGTCGACCCGGGCGCGGTGGAGGAACCGGGCAGGTTGTTGCCACCCGAGGGGGTGGGGTCGGGTGATGACGTGCGCTGCCGCTTGGGCGGAGGGGAAATGTTCCGCGTCGAGGTCGACGGCGAGGAGGTAGGGAACTTGAAGCCACCGAGACCCAGTTTGGACGAACGACCCAGACCCATGGAGGTACCCCTAGCAGGAGGAAGAGAAGGTGTGACTGCCGTACCGGATTGGAATGCTCGTCCCGTGCCACCGTGGGTCGAGCCCATCACGGGTGGGAATCCCTTGGGATTCCAGGGGCTTGGGGGCAGGGGGACACGCAAGAGCCGGTCGCGGGTCCGGGCTGGGGGTGGTGACTCCCGTCATCACTAGTGACTGCTGTCACCACCCCCTGGACTCTCCACGCTCGGCGCCGTGGGACGCCCGCTGCACGCCGTCGATCCTCTACGTTACGGCTATTCTCACCGGGCTCGCCTGCCAGACCTGGAGGCAGGGGCTTCATGACCCGATGAGGAGGGCTCCGCCTTGAACGACATCCCCCGGAAACCCGACGACTCCGCGGCGCGGCTGGAGCGCGCGCTCGTCTCGCTGGAGGGCCTGTCCGTGGGGGATGCCTTCGGCGAGCGCTTCTTCGGCCCGCACGAGGTGATGCAGCCTCTGGTGGAACAGCGTGACGTGCCCCGCGCACCGTGGAAGTACACCGACGACACGGAGATGGCCCTGTCCGTCGTCCAGGTGCTGGAGGACCACGGCCAGGTCCACCAGGACGTGCTGGCGCGCCTGTTCGCGACGCGCTACCGCAAGGACAGGAACCGCGGCTACGGCGGCACGGCGCACGACATTCTCCAGAAGATTGGGCTCGGGCTGCCCTGGCGTGAGGTGTCCTCGGAGGTGTTCGACGGCCAGGGCTCCATGGGCAACGGCGGGGCCATGCGCGTGGCGCCCCTGGGGGCGTACTTCGCGGGAGACCTGGCCCGGGTGGTGTCCGAGGCGCGCGCCTCCGCGGAGGTCACCCACATGCACCCCGAGGGGCAGGCGGGGGCGATTGCCATCGCGGTCGCCGCCGCGTGGGCCTGTCAGTGGCCGGAGTCCCGAGGCTCCGCCAGCCAGCTCTTCGAGGTGGTACTGGACGCCACGCCCGCCGGGGCGACACGTCAGGGGCTGGAGAAGGCCCGGGCGTGGCCGCTCGAGGCCACTCCGTCGTCCGCGGCGAGGGCGCTCGGCAGCGGGCAGAAGGTCCTCTCCGAGGACACCGTGCCCTTCGCGGTGTGGTGCGCGGCGAGGCACCTCGACTCCTACGAGGAGGCCCTCTGGACCACCGTGGCGGGCTTCGGGGACCGGGACACCACCTGCGCCATGGTGGGAGGAATCGTCGCCTTGAGCGCGGGTCTCTCCTCCGTCCCAAAGGCGTGGCGCTCGGCCCGGGAGCCCCTGCGCCGGCGGGTATAGTCTCCCCGCCATGCTGAATCCGGAGTCCCCGAAGAAACCCGTCGCCTGTACGTAGGAGCACGGACGACGCGTTCGAGCGCTTCTCATCAGGGGAGCGGAAGCTCCAGCGTGGCCACGGCGCCCTTGCCAGGTCCCTCGCTCTCCAACGTGAGGCGACCCCCGAGCAGCTGCGCCGCCAGCGCGCTCGTGTGCAGGCCGAAGCCGTGGCCGTCCTTGCGCGTGGTGAAGCCGTGCACGAAGAGCTTCTCTCTCATCTCCGGCGCGATTCCCCTCCCATCATCCATCACCTGAATGCACGCCAGCTTCCCCTGCGCGGAGAGCCGCACGCTCAGGTTGCGGCTCCCTTCGGGGACCGCGTCCAGCGCGTCCTTCGCGTTGCTGATGAGGTTGACGAGGATTTGCAGCACCTTGTGCTTGTCCACCTTCAGCCTGGGCACCGGTGACAGCTTGCGCCAGACGGACACCCCGTGCCGCTGGAGCGCCGCCAGCTGGATGCGCAGGGCGTCATCGATGAGCTGAGCCAGGTCGCACTCCTCCGGCATCAGCGCCGTCTTGGCGTAGTTCTGCTGCACCTGGACGATGGCGCGGATGTGCTCGATGTGCCGGCCCATCGCATCCAGGTCGTCCAGCAAGCGGGTCTGCTCGCCCATCAGCTCGTCAGCCACCGCTGACAGGTAGTCCGGCAGGTGACTGCCGCGCGCTCCCGGGGCCAGGAAGTCCGCCAGGTGCTCCCGGTGCTCCAGCAGCAGGGCCGTGGCCTGCTTCAACCGGCCGACGCGAGAGGAGCCCACCGCCCTGTACATGGTCTCATGGCCGATGACAGCGCTGGTGAGCACATTGCCCACGCTGTGCAGCACGTTGGAGGCCACCTCGGACATGCCCACCTCGCGCGCCGTGTCCACCAGCCGCGCCTGGGCCTCTTTGAGCTCGCGCGTGCGCTCCTCCAACTCCGACAGGGCCCGCGTGAGCTCCTGGTTCCGCTGCGCCAGGCTGCGCAGCGCCAACTGGGTCAGCTGGACCCGTGCATCCGAGATGGAGGCGATGAGCACGGACAGCACCAGGAAGGTGAGCGGAATGGCCGGCGGGCACCCGTCGAGCATCGCGGCGCCCACCACCAGCGCGAGCAGCACGTACAGGCGCACCGGCGCCCGCCGGTCCACGGAGCTGTCCACCCAGAGGCTGTTGAGCGGCAGGTATATCCAGACGGGGAAGGCCCAATCGGAGAAGTGGCCATAGATGAGGGTGGCCAGCAGGTTGAGAGCCACCCGGAGGGCCTCGGCCAGCCGCGTCCGCTCCGAGAAGAAGCGCTGCGCCAGCACCATGTTGAGGCCCGTCACCACCACGAACGCGCCTGTGACGATGCCCACTCGCCCCCACTTGCCCCAGATGGAGAGCACCAGCAGCAGGTGGGTGAGGATGACCAGCATCAACACGAACCACTTCAGGCGCTCGTTGACCTGACCGGCCACGACCTCGGGATCCGCCCCTGCTTCTGGTAAACGCATGCCACCTCTCCGTCGAGCTTCGACCTGCGTTCGCACGCGTCCCCCCCCGACGCGTCTCGATGACTCACGACGCGCAGGACCCGCTCACGCTAACACGAATGTTCAATCCTGGACGGTCATCCACTGGGAGTGAAACGGGTGCTCGCCGCACAGCGCACCAGGCAGTCCAGCGCCTCGCAGGCCCAATAGGATGAAGTCATCTTCCCCCCAACCCCTGCCGTACCGGGCCCTCGGGTGCCGGCGAGGAGCTCCGCATGTCCACCGCCTCCGGGCCGACCTTCAACCGGTTCGAGTCTCCCCACCTGGAGAACCCCTACCCGCTCTACGGGCGCATCCGCCGCGAGGCCCCCGTCTTCTTCGACGAGGCGCTCCACTTGTGGATCGTCTCGCGCCACCAGGACGTGCGCGCGGTGCTGATGGCGCCGGAGACGTTCTCCTCGCTCAACATCTTCCAGAGCCCGGTGCCTCCGCCACCCGAGGTGCTGGAGGTGCTGATGCAGGGGCCCCAGGGGCTGCCGTCGCTCATCGATGACGACCCGCCCAACCACACGCGCGTGCGCACGCTGGTGGGCAAGGCCTTCGCGCCGCAGCGCTTCGCGGCCCTGGAGCCACGCATCCGCGCCCTGGCCCGCTCGCTGCTCGATGCCTTCGCGCACGAGGGGCAGGGAGACCTCGTCTCGCGCTTCACCTATCCGCTGCCGGCCCTGGTGATTGGCGAAATCATGGGCGTGCCGCACTCGGACATGGATCAGCTCAAGCGCTGGGCCGAGGACCTGACGCTCTTCACCGCGGGCACGGCCTCGCCGCAGAAGCAGGTGGAGTGCGCCCGGAGCTTCGTCGCCTTCCAGCGCTACCTGGGGGAGCTCGTCCAGGAGCGCCGGCGCGAGCCGAAGGACGACCTGGTGAGCGCCATCCTCCAGGCGCGGCACGGGGACCTTGCGCCGATGAGCGACGCGGAGCTGGTCAACCTGCTGAAGAACCTGCACTTCGCCGGGCACGAGACGACGACGAACCTGCTCGGCAACATGCTGGTCCTGCTGCTCCAGGAGCCGGAGCGGTGGCGCGAGCTCCAGGCGGACCGGAGCCTGCTGCCCAAGGCGATTGAAGAGGCGCTGCGCATGGACTCGCCCGTGCAGGGCATCATGCGCACGACCACGCGCGAGGTGGAACTGGGCGGGGAGAGGATTCCCGCGGGGGCGAGGCTGGTCATCCTGTTCGCCTCGGCCAACCGGGACGAGAACGTCTTCGCCGCGCCGGAGCGCTACAACCCGCGCCGGGCCGACATCTCCAAGCACCTCGGTTTCGGTCTGGGCATCCACTACTGCATCGGCGCGCCGCTGGCCCGCCTCGAGGCGAGGGTGGCCCTGGAGCTGCTGGGCGAGCGGCTGCGGAATCTGCGGCTGCTGCCGGGCGAGGGCTTCGACTACCTGCCCAACTTCTCCCACCGCGGCCCGCGGCGACTGATGGTGGCGTGGGACCCCGCGTAGCCGGGGCCCTATTACCTGCGGGGCGCTAGCACGATGATCGCCATACCGGTCAACGCCACCAAGGCCCCTGCAATGTCCCATGCGCTGGGCCGCTCACCCTCCACAGCCCACAGCCACAGCAGCGCCACTGCGATATAAACGCCTCCGTAGGCGGCGTAGGTGCGCGAGGCCCCCGTGGGGTGGAGCGTCAGCAGCCATGCAAAGGTGGCAAGGCTCGCGGTCGCTGGCACGAGGAGTAGCGGGGACTTGCCCTCGCGTAGCCAGAGGTACGGCAGGTAGCAGCCCACCACTTCCGCGATTGCCGTCAGAACGAAGAGGCCCAAGGCCCGCAGGAGGACGAACATGAGACACTCCGTCCCATGGCGTGTGCCGGCTTTGCAAGTGAGCCGCAGAGGTGACGGGCGGGCCTATGCTGGAGAGCAAGATGGCGCGCCCGAGTTGCAGCCTCACGGAGCAGCCTGGGTGCTGGTCGGAGCCGGAAGGCCCTCGGTCGTCTCCACGAAGAGGGACCGCATCAGGGGCTTGGCTTCAGGGGCGCCCCTCATGAGCAGCACGAGCCCATCCTCCCCGTGCTGGGTCACCTCCATCTGGAGGAAGGCGCAGCAGACCGACTCGAAGCGGACGAATTCGCCGAGTTCTTCTGCGAGCCCAGGTGTGCGAGCGAACCGGAACGCGAAGCCCTCTGGCGTCTCCTCGATTTCCCGCACCTTGCTCCGCACGGTGGACAGAACCTCCGCCCGGCGCTTGCGCAGCTCCGGTGGTGGCAGCGTGCAGGCCAACGCGGGGGATTCGGCACTCTGGATCACTGAACTCATCGCAGGACTCCTTCCAACCCGTAGGGCTGGCACCCCGGGCGGCGATTGTGTCGGCGAAGTGGCCAGCGCATGGTGAAGTCATGCCTCTTCAAGTCGACTTGAAGTCAAGCCTTTCTATCGGTCAACTTGCACAGGCGGCAGGGCTGCGCACCTCGGCGATTCGCTATTACGAGGAGATTGGTCTTCTGCCTGCGCCCGAGCGCCAGGGCAGCAGGCGAGTGTACGGTGCCGAAGCGCTGGAGCAACTCAAGCGCATTGCTCTGGCGCAGGCTGCGGGCTTCAGCCTCCAGGAAGTGAAGTTGCTAGAGCGAGGACTCGGTGACGGAGAACCTGCCCCCCAGCGCTGGCGGCGGTTGGCTGCTCGCAAGTTGAGCGAGGTGGACGCCCAGATCGCGCGGTTGCGGAGAATGCGGGCTCTCCTCCACCGGGCGCTGCACTGCGAATGCACGTCAATGCGAGCCTGCCCGCTTCTCGCTCAGGGCGACGCGGACACCAGGGCGTCAGTGCGTGCTCCACGTCGTATTCCATCCCGGCCGTAGAGGGGCGCAGAAGGTGTCAGAGGATTTGTACGGTTCGAATCCTCTGACACCTTTCTGGGAATCCTCTGACACCTTTCTGTGCCTTTCTGTGACACCTTTCTGGCCTTCATGAGGTCCCTCCCGAGGCTCGCGCTTCGTGCGCGATGCCCAGGAGCTTCCTGGAGCCATTCGCGACAGACGTAAGCGCCCGAGCTATCCGGCGGAAAGCAGGGATTGCTCACCCCCCACGGGACGTGATCGACGCGCAGGAAGAGAGGAAGAGCGGCGTCGCTGTCCGGGGCGTCAGGGAGCGACGGAAGTTACACGATGCCCGCATGGGCGCGTCCGCCGGCGGAAGGCGCTGGTCCTTCGCGGCATCGTCTCTTAACCTCCCTCCTCCTCGGCAACTCGCGCGCGCTCGCGCAGGAGGATCATGGACATCTTCGAAGACCTCATCAATTCGCTGCTCGGCCCCGCCGGCCCCACCTCCGTGACGATCTCCGAGGAGGGCCATCCCACCCTGCCCCTCGCGAGCGGCGGTGCGGTGATCCTCAAGCCAGAGTCCCTGATCCTCACCGACGTCGACGACGACATCATGGAACAGCTCTCGGCGCTGTTTACGTTCGGACCGAAGCTGCGCCGTGTCTACGATTACACCACGCGCTTCTCCATGGAGGTCGAGCGCGGCGAGGAGAGGATACTCTTCAGGCTCGAGCACCCCGCGGCGCATCCCCTCTGGACCGACGAGGGGCTCTGGGCCCTGGTCTGCGTATCCTCGTCGAGGGGCTACGGGGCCGAGCAGGAGAACCTCGTCATCCCGCGCGCCATCCTGGAGGCGGACGACTGGGAAGCGCGCCTCGCCGCTTTCGACGCGCGGCGCGCGCAATGGGGGCAGCGGTCCGACGACCTCTATCCCGAGGAGGTCTGCGTGGAGCTCCCGCCGCCGCCGAAAGCGGCCGAGGACGAGGGCTGGGAGGCGTTCGCCGAGGGAATTGGCCTTTCGCCCGAGACCCTCGCAGAGCGCGTCGCGCCCATCGTCGAGGCGGCCTGCGACACGCTCCCCGCGGTCCGCGCGCGCTACGAGCAGATCTATGGGCTGAAGCTCCCGTCGAGGATCGCGAGCCTCGCGGCCCTGGTCGCGGCCCTGGGGGAGCTACCCGAGAACCCCCCCGATCATTACTGGGAACCGCCCCCGGGCTTGCCGCGCGGCAATGCGTGGCTCGAGGCGACGCTCTCGATGCGAATGGCGGGGATTACCGAATGGTTCGCGCCGGGAGGGCTCGAGCGCAAGCTCATCGACGCCTCACGGATGTACGACGAGGTCCCGCCTGGGCGCGAAGGCCCCCTCGATCCACGCCTCGACATGCGCTACCGCGCCGACGCGCCGCAGTTCGTCTCGTTCCTGAGCGGCAACTCGGACGGGCTGCACTGGGGCTTCTGGTACGATAGCCCGGACCACTTTCCGGTCATCGCCCACAATTACGCGCGCGACAGCGCCGAGATGTGGCTCGACGCGGAAGGCAAGATCTTCCTCTTGCTACGCTACAAGATCGCCGACGCCATCTCCGACGCCCAGCAGGAGTTGATGGACGTCGAAGACGAGGAGGTGCGGAAGTATCCATTGCAGCGATGGCGCGCCCTGCGTGTGGTTTCGGCCCACCTCGACGCCATCGAATCGTGGATGTCGCAGCGCACGTGGGACGACGAGCCCACGTGCCCATGGCCGCGCACGCAGGGGTATCCCGTGGGCAGCCCGCGGCTCGCCCTGCGGCCGGACGCGGGGACGGTGCCAGCCCACGTGCCCGATTTCGGTGCCGCCTCCCAGCAAACGCCCTCGGTGGAGGAGCGAAAAGCATGGATCGAGGAGGCTCGGCGCGAGCTCGCCGAGGGTCGCGCGGCGTATGCGCACGCGCTCGGCCTGTATCTGCACTGGCTCGACGCGGGCGATCTGCGCGAGGAGGCAGGGGCGCTCCTCATGCACGCCTACGAGGCGCTGGGGTTCCGCGCCTTCGCCGGCATCCTGAAGGTGCACCTCATGCACCGCGATCTGCAGAGCGTGGGCGTCTTCGAGAAGGAATGAGCCGGCAGAAGGTGTCAGAGGATTTGTACGATTCGAATCCTCTGACACCTTTCTGGCGATTCCTCCCGGTCAACTCCCCGTGCGGATATCTTCAGCGGGGGTTACACGGGCCAGCAGCGCGCTGAGCTCGGCCGGAGGCTTCTGCTCGATGCGCCGGTATTGACGGCCGTCCTGGGTCCGGTCGACGAGGCTCGCCTCGAACATCGCGCGGCGCAACACAGCGGGGTCGCCGAACACGTGCCAGCGCTTCAACAGCTCGTTGATCTCACGTTCGGTGAGGACGCGGCTGCTCGGAATGCGCGCCCAGAGCACCCACAGGCAGAGTTTCAGATGCGGGGCCTTGGACGGCCAGCGCAGCAGGCGGCCCTCCGCGTCGAAGTGCCGCGCGGCTTTTTCGACCAGCTGGTAGTCGGGGGTGGGCAGCGCTTCCCTCGGTGTGGCAAGACGTTGTCTGGCCTCTGCGCTGGCGCGGAAGTGCTGGTAGTTCCGGAAGCCGGCCGCGCGGCACAGCATGTTGAGCAGCTCGAGATGGCCTGGCTTGTGGTCGAACTGGTCGAGCTGGCCGCGAAGCGAGCGGGCGAACGCCGAAAGGTCGGCGACCTCGAAGGGGAGGGCGAGTCGGGGCATGGCTTATCCTCGTGTGCGCCGTTCCAGAAAGGATGTCGCTGGTCGCCGTCTTACGACTCGGCACGGGGATAAGTGCGTGCCACATCAGGGTGCAGGTTTAGCTCCCCTTTCGGGGCGGCGACGCCTCGGTGAACTGCGGACCGTGCGCCAAGCATAACACATTGGCTCCTGGCGTCATCCTCACGTCCCGCTCCTTCCTTCCAGCAGAAGGTGGCAGAAGGTGTCAGAGGATTTGTACGGTTCGAATCCTCTGACACCTTTCTGGGGGAGCAAGTAACTCCTTCAACTCGACATCCGCCACGAGCCGCGGGGAGGACGAGGCCACACCGCCTCGCCGCTCCCTGTTGTGGGCGCTGCTACTTCGGAAGCCATGCCGCGAAGCGCTTGTCGAGGAGGGGCGCCGCCTTGTCGACGGCGTCCCAGGTGTCTTCGTCCAGCACCGGCTCATCGTGACCGAACGGACCCGCGCGCTTGCCCAACATCTCCTTGAGGTCCGCCGTCATCCAGAGGCCATTCATGTTGTGGAACCAGCGGTAGGCCAGCGTCCGGAGCCCGGGCGCATCCCGGAGGTGGTCGTCCCAGAGGCCGCGCGGGAGCGCCCGCTTCACGAGCTCCGAGCCCCGCGCCTGGCGCTTGGAGACCGCGTCGAGCAGCTCGCGGTGCGCCGCGAAGCGGGAGGCATCGAGCAGGCCTCGCGTCGCGGCATAGGCGACGAAGAGCCCGGTCGTGACATTGGGATGCTGCTCGAGCTCGCGGGCGCGCTTCACGGAGACAGTGACGGAGAGACCGTCATCGAACTCGAGCGTGAGCCACACGTGCCCCGAGGTGTCGAGCGCATAGGCCCAGAATGCGACGGTGAGCTCATCCTCGTCCGCGAAGGCCGCCGTGCGGCCGGTGGGCGCCCCGAGCACCTTCGTGACCTCCTCCTCCGAGGACGCCTTCCACGGCACGCCCAGAATCGTCTCGCCAATTTTCTCCTTCACCCATGTATGGGTGACGTAGGGGATGAAAGTCTTGGACGTCTTCGGGATGGGCGGAAAGGCCTCATTCAGGACGTCATGCGAGAAGACGAGCTCGACGCCCAGCTTGGGCGCCGACACGTTCGCCGAGTCATTGTTCTCGTTGGTGGACTGCGGCACTTTCTTGCCGAGCACCTCCGTCACATAGGCGATGACCTCGGGAGAATCCGCGCGCCGCCCGAGCACCGACGCGAGGCGCTGCGCTTTCGGTCCGAGCTGCTTCATCACCTCGGTGGGTTGGAACGCCGGGGCGGCCACTGCCTGCGCTGCCGCAGGCACCGGGGCCTCGCCATCGAGCCAGGCCGCGAAGTCGAAGTCCTTCGCCTTCGGCGCCTTGACCTTCTTCTCCTTCAGCCACGCGGCCAGCGCCTTCCGGCCGGATGCCCCCTCCTCGTCGTCGAGCTCGTGAATCCCCGTCTCGCCCTGGGACCACAGCTTCAGGAACTCCTCGAGGCTGTTCGCGACGGTGCGCACCTCGCCCTCCGAGCCGAGCAGTGCGATTGCGGGGGGCGCCTTGGCGCCGGTGTTCACGAGGACGAGCAGCGAGCCGTCAGGGAGGTGCAGGAACGCAAAGGCGTCGCGGCGAAGGCGATCTGCCTTCTCCGGACTCCACTCCTTCGGAATGGCCTCGGCCTCCAGTACATCGAACCCGCTCAGCGTTCCGTGGGGCTGATTGCCCAACCACGCACCGAACTCCGTGAGCAGCGGTGGAATCTCGTGACCATCGGGCGCCGGGGAGAGCTTGACCTTGTAGTTCGCCATGGGCGCAGCTTCGACCGCATTCGCCGTCAAGGCGAGCAGTAATGTGCCCCCGCGCATGTCGTCATCGAGGTGGGGACGCATTCGCGCTGGATGCGTGTCAGAGGATTTGTACGGTTCGAATCCGCTGACACCTTTCTGGCGGGTCGAAACCATCGAAGTCCACCTCCTCGTTACCCCGTTTCACGCGGTAGGCGTAGCCCTTGGGAGCCCCCGTCACCTGGGCTTGATAGTTCCGAGCGCTCTCGGACATGGACTCGGTCGTCTGGACCCATTGACCCGGGCCAACAGACCCTAAAGAACGTGCAGATCGTCCACTTCGACTGTGTAGGTTTCGCCCTGCTTGATCGCCGTCACCGAAAGTGTCAGGTCGCTGCGGCCTTCCTCCCGAGTCCACAGAGGTACATCAAGAGTGACCGCATCCGGCTGAGACGTCTGCTCATAGATAGCTACAAGCATCCCACCGTCAGCTGGCAAGGGAACAAGAGTCCGCCCATACTGCTCGACAGCAGCTCTCAACTCCGCCTCGGTCAGGCGCCCTGCTCGACCATCCGCTGCGATCTCCGCATACCGTCCTGCCGCCAGATCCTCTATCAGTCGCCGAATCCGGCAGAAGGTGTCAGAGGATTTGTACGGAGGATTTGTACGGTTCGAATCCTCTGACACTTTTCTGGCGGCTCGCTCTTCTACGCGCTCTTGGCCCAGCGACTTCCGCCGAAGTGGAAACCGCGACCTTCTCCACGGGTGGGGAGCTATTGCTCGTTGAAGCGCACCGGGAGCTGGATCGTGAGCTCGGGTTGGTTGGTATTGCGCGGGAAGACCACTCGCTTCATCTGGCCCTCCAGGCACTTCGCCAGCCTCGGCGACACGGTTGCGGGCTCGGTCACCTTGGCGGCGCTCACGTCGCCCGAGTGAGCGATCGTGATCTGGAGCATGACTCGGCGGTCCGCGGGAAGCTCGGCGCGGAACTGCTCTCCGCACTCGATGATCTTCTGCGCGTTCTTCTTCATGATGACGCGGTTCACGCCCTCGGGGGTGAGCAGGACGGACGCGGAGGCTGGCTTCGGCGTCACCGTGGGCTTGGGCGCCGTGTCCACGGGAGGCTCCGTCGGTGGAGGCTCGGTCTTCTGCACCACGGTGGGAGTGGGCGTGGGGGGCGCTGGCGTAGGCGTGGGCTCCACCTTGGGAGCCGGGCTCGGGGCCGGCGCGGTCACCCCGGTGACGGGAGCAGGAGGCGCTGCCCGAGGCATGAAGTACCAGACCACGCCTCCACCCAACGCCAACAGCGCCACGGCCCCCAGGGCGCCCATCGCCACCGACAGCCCCGTGCTCCGCGCGGGAGGAGGACTGGCGGGGACGGTAACGGCGGCGGGTGGGGGAGCGGTGTGGGGCTCCTGGAATTCGTGGGTGTGGGGCTCCTGGGCCGTGACGGCGGGAATCCGCGCCGATGGACGGACCAGGGTCCTCTCGGTGCCCAGCGACTCCTCCTGCGACTCCTGCTGCTGCTGCTGGAGCAGCGTGTGCGCGCCCAGCTCGGAGAGCGAGGGAATCTTCGTCTTGCGCTCGACCTCGGCCGCGCCGAACATGCCCTGCATGTACTGGGCGAGCTGCGACACGCCCGGGATCGACGGCGTCCCGCGCAGGAACTCCTCCAGGTCGGCGCGCATCTCGGCCGCGCTCGCGTAACGGTCCTCGCGGCGGCGCTCCAGCGCCTTCATCACGATGCGCTCCAGGGCGGGAGGCACGTCGGGCCGGTGGGTGCTCGGCGGGAGGATGGGCTGATCCATCAGCGCCAGCAGCACGCCGAGCTCCGTGTCCCGCTCGAAGACGCGGCGCGCGGTGAGCAGCTCATGGAAGGTGACGCCCAGCGAGAACAGATCGCTGCGGGCGTCGAGCTGCTGCTCGCCTCGGGCCTGCTCGGGGGACATGTAGCCCCACTTGCCCTTCAGGAGCCCGGGCTGGGTTTGCGTCATCCGCGAGGAGGCCTTGGCGATCCCGAAGTCGAGCACCTTCACCGTGCCCTGGTACGTGACGAAGATGTTCGAGGGGGAGATGTCCCGGTGCACGAGCTCCAGGGGCCGCCCCTGCTCCTGATAGCCGTGGGCGAACTCCAGGCCCTCGAGCACGGAGAGGATGATGCGGGCGGCGATCGGGATCGGCACGCCCTGGCCCTTGGCGTGGGTGGCGGCGAACACCGCCTCCAGGTCTTCACCCGCCAGGTACTCCATGCAGATGAAGTACCGGTTGTCCGCCACGCCCAGATCGGTGATCTGGACGATGTTCGGATGGTGCAGCCGCGCCGCCAGCCGCGCCTCGTCCAGGAACATCGAGACGAACTCCGGATACCGGGTGAAGTGATCGAGCATGCACTTGATCACCACATCCCGCTCGAAGCCCTCGGCGCCGAGCTGCTTGGCGAGAAAGATCTCCGCCATGCCGCCCTCGGCGAGCTTGCGGATGAGCACGTACTTGCCGAAGCGGTGCAAGGGCGTGACCGGCCGGGACAGGGGAAAGGCGGGTTGGGTAGCCGTCATGGCCGAGCTTTCCGAAGAGTTCGGATCCAGTATGCCTCGTCTTGACCCGAGACGAGACGGAACACCAGTGCCTCCGTGGGCGGCAGGCGCAGGGAGAAGCGGCCCTTGGCGTCGAGCTTCATCGCCTGCCCATTGAGGAAGAGCCGGGAGCCGCGGGGGACCACGCCCTCCACTGGTACACCCTCGCGTCCGAAGCGCTCCCCCGGGCGGGGACGGCTGAGCGCCAGCCCGCTGCGTTCATTGTCATACACGAGCTCCAGCTTGTTCATCCGGCCGCCTGCCAGCTCGTCTCCTCCAGGGCCGAGCGCCGCCACGTACCAGAGGTAGCTCCCCTCGCCGAGCGTGCCGGGCTCCAGGCTGTACTGGTTCTGGGTCGTCACCTGTTGCAGGAGCGGCGTCTGGACGTTGGCGGCTCGGTAGATGCGCAGCTGATACGAACGTGCCCCCGGCCGGGGCTCGAAGCTGAAGTGTAGCGAGGGCACCGCGCTCTGGAAGTAGATGGTGGCCTTGAGTCCGGTTTCGAGCACCTCGGCCTTCGGGTTCGAGCCCGCCAGCGCGGAGCGGCCGCGATCCGGCTGGAACCGGGCCGAGCCCTGTGCACGCACGTTCCCGTCCTCACCGAGGAAGCGCCAGTGCAGCTCGCCTCGGGCCGGCGGTTCGACCCGCACCCAGTCCGCGCCCGCGCGCCCCGCGAGCAGCGGCTCACGGAAGGAGGGCTCCTCCGCCACCTCCACCCGGAGGGGCGCTCCGGACGCGGAGGGAACCGAGATCCCCGCCTCGCCGAGCCCGTCGGTGAACACGCGCGCGCCCTTCGCCTCCGGAGGCAGCACGAGCAGGGGCGCCGAGGCCTGCTCGACCCGCGGAGACTCCGAGGCGCGGCGTACTCCTTCGCCCGCCTTGAGGAGGGTCGTCTTCCCATCGGCCACCAGCTCGGCCTGCCCGGCGAGGACGGTGACGGTGGCGCCTGCCTCGGGGTTGCTCACGGAGAGCGTGCTCTGCTCGGAGACCTTGAGCTCGACCTCACCGCGAGCGTCCGCCAGCTTCAGCGACTGTTTGCCCGTGCCGAACTGGAGCCGCGCCCTTCCGCGGCTGAGCCGCAGCGTGTAGGAGCTCTGGTCTCCCTGCCGGGAGGCCTCCTCGAGCGTCCCGGCGGTGTCCCCGGCGAGGCTCACCTGCAGCAACCTGGAGGACAGGCGGGCGCTGGAGTTCGCGGGGAGCTCGAACGCCGCGCCGCGACCGAGCTCCCGGCTCTGGCCAGGGGCCACGTCAGCGAAGGCGCTGTCCTGGGCGCCACGCACGCGGGCCTTGCCGCCCTGGGGCTTGAGGGTGAAGACGATCTCCTCCGCGACCACGGGCGGCGGGGCCTGCTTGGGCTTGCTGAGCGAGAGCGCGAGCTCCTCGCCCACCACGACAGGTACGGGCTGGCCCTGCGGATCGAGCACGCGGATGTCGCCGTACTGGAGCATCAGCTTGGGATTCTTCTCGCGCAGGTCGAACACCATCTCCGACGCGGTGACCAGCTCCGCCCGGCCGAAGCGGCCCGTGACGGTGAGCCCGTTGCCGCCGGTCTTCGGCGAGGTCGAGACGATCCTCCCTTCCTCCAGCTCCAGGGTGAGCGCTCCCGGTGCGCCGTTCACCCGGAAGCGGCTGTTCTCGGCCACCTCCACCTCGGTGCCGTTGACGTAGCGCACGTGCGCGGTGCTCCCGGGACCGGTCACCACGGTCTCGCCCGGGTAGAGCGGCTCGTCCACGCGGCCGGGGCGGGAGGCCGCATCCTGCTGCACTGTGACCTGGCCCTGGAGCTGGATGAGCTTCGCCAGCTCCGGCACGCCGGGTCCGGCTGGGGGGTTCTTGTCACATCCCCCGCATCCCCCCCAGAGGAGCAGGAGGAGCGGAAGCGTGAGGGAGAGGACGCGCACGACTCAATTCTCCAGAGGCGAGAGATCCACGTAGAACAGCGCCTGATCTCCAGCGCCCACGTCCACCACCTTCGTCTGCGGCACGTAGCCGCGTGCCTCGAAGGTGACGTGATAGCGCCCCGCGGGCAGGCGGAACTCGAAGTCTCCCGTCGCGCGGGTGCGGGCGCGGAGCCTGGCCTCCTCGACACGCAGGGTGGCCTGGACGGGGCGCCCCTGGGTGGAGCGCACGTGCCCGCGCATCCAGGCCTGTACCTCCGCGGCCTTCTGCAGGAGGACCTCCACCGAGGCCTCGCCATGGGAGGGCACGACCACGACCTCCTCCTGCGGCCGGACTCCGGCGCCGGTGAGCTTCAAGGTGACGGGGCCCGGGCCCGCCTCGGGCACCACGAAGGAGCCGTCCACAGCGCTCCGGGCGACCACCTGACCGCCGAGCTGCACCTCGATATCGGCCACGGGCACCTTCGTGCCATCGTTGCCCTGCTCCCACAGGAGCCGGCCCTTCACGGTGCCGGGACCTGGGATGCGCTCGAGCGGCAGGAACACGCTGGCCTGGCCTCCCGAGGGCACGAGCACCTTGCGCTCCACGGGCTGATAGCCCTCGGCCGAGGCGTTGATGGCCACCCAGCCCGAGGCAAGCCCCTCCACGCGGAACGCCTCCCCCGTGGCGGTTGCCTCCTTGCCACCGGCCTGGACGCGCGGGCTCTTCAGCGGCAGGGAAGGGTGGGGCCGCAGGGTGATCCACACCGTCCCGGACGTCTCCGGCGTGGGCGCGGCGGCCAGGGCGCCGGTGCTCAGCAGCACGAGCACGAGTGTCATCGCGCACGGTCTCATGGGATGGGCTTTCCTGCGAGCGTGAGCTGGTAGCCCACTCCGACAGACAACCCACCCAGGTTTCCGCTCACCTGCTGGGTTCCTGGCGCGTAGCTCCATTGCACCTGTCCGGCCACGCGGCCCGGGCCCAGCCTCCAGGCGAAACCGGCTCCCACCGTCACGTCAGGGCCCGTCGAGCGGAGCTTCTCGGTGACGGTGCCTTCCTGGCTCGTCAGCTCCAGGTTGCCCTGCATGCTCAGGACACCCGCGCTCGCGTCCGCGAAGAGCAGGCCCCGTGACAGGACCGGGTGGCTCCAGCGGGCCCCGAGCCGGAGGGCTCCACCGCCGAGGGTGAACGTCTTGGTGACCGGGTTCGGTCTGTCGTCTTCGAGGGTGACGCTCTCCGCGGTGTTGCCGCGCAATTCGAACTGCACCAGCGCCTCCACGGGCAGCGTGGCGAGCCGGAGCGCGCCCTCGAGC
Source organism: Vitiosangium sp. GDMCC 1.1324 (assembly GCF_003044305.1). Classification (GTDB taxonomy): domain Bacteria; phylum Myxococcota; class Myxococcia; order Myxococcales; family Myxococcaceae; genus Archangium. The sequence continues at coordinate 41,286 of NZ_PZOX01000033.1, forward strand.
TGGAGTCCCGCGCCATTGGCCCGGGCGGTGTTGCTGTGCCCGAACAGGAAGGCGCCCAGCGTGGGCTGCCAGGGCGACCCCGGGGAAGGCGGGCGCAGGTGCTGCTCGGGGGATGCAACCGCGGCGGGGGGCGCCGGCCCCGTCGGCGTGCCGGGTGGCGCCGGACGAGGCTCGACCTGGAGCGTGGACGAGCGATCGGCCTCGTCGAGCGGTGACGCGGAGATGTTCACCGGAGCCGCACTCGCGGTGGAAGCGGTGAAGGGGACCTCGAAGACGCCGCCCTCCTTTGCTTCGATGGGGCCGAGTGTGCCCCGCTCGGCGCTCACGGCGAGGGGCGGGAGCGCAACGGCGGGGTTGCCGCTGTCATCTACGACGAACCCCTGCAGCCGGACAGGCCGCCCCTGGAGCGGAGTCTCCATCGCCACGAGCTGGACGCGGGGGAACCTGGGCGCGGGGAGCGGCACGCTCTGCGTGCGGCTCTTGCGCGAGCGCTCGGAGATGGTCACCTGAGCGCTCGTGACTCCGGGTGGAAGCCGCACCGGCACCACGGCCTCTCCGCTGGCCGCCGTGACCACGGGCCCGTAGGAGGCGGCACCTATCGAGACCTGCACCCGCGAGCGAGGCGGCGCCTGGAGCCGGAGCGAGTAGGGGCCGTGGACGGGCAGGGCGAGCCACGCCCCGGAGCTGCTGGCTCCCCGCTTCACCGTCGCATGGAACAGGGCCACCAGGGGGCCTTGTTGCGAGGGCGGCCGGTAGGTGGCGTGGAACGTGCCGTCCTGCGCGGGAGCGGGCTCGGTGACGGAGCCGGCGTTGACGCTCAGAGAGACCCGCGCGTCACTCAGTGGACGGCCCGCTTCATCGAGCACGCGGAGCTCGAGCTGCGCGCTGTCCTCGGAGGTGACGAAAGGCTTGTCGGAACGCAGCGCGACAGCCTGACCCGTCAGGGTCAGAACCAGGAGAGTGAGAGTCGCTGCCGCCATGGCGCCTAGTGGTCGGTCCTTTCGCCGCGCCGCAGTCTACGCAATCCACCCCAGGGGCGCGATGCCACCAGGAGCAGGGCCAGCCAGGTGACGAGCTGACCCGGTAGACGGGCGGTCTGGCAACCGCACCCGACGTCTACACCCAGGTCCTTCTGTTGGAAGTCCACGCGCTCCTTCTGGGTGAGCAGGGTCCCCTCCGGGCTCACGACCCAGACCTGCGTGCTCACCGTCTGGTGGAGCTGGGTGGTGGTCTGGGCGGTGACCTTGACCGTCAGCGGCGAGCCCTTGCGCAGCTCCGGGAGCCCGAACCCGCCTCCCTTGGCCGGTAGGGCCTGGCCACTGCTGCTCGCCCCCATCACCGTCAGACCCTGGGGTTCCAGCATCAGCACGCCGCCCGTCACGGTCAGGTCCCCCTCGGTCGACACCTGCACCTGGAACTCGACGATGTCACCGGGCTCGGCCGCCAGGCTGTCCGCCGAGGACAGCACCGAGAGCGTCGCGACGGTCGAGCACTGCGGCAGGACGAGCCGCTGGAGCTGCTCGCCGCTCGGCTTCCTCAGCACCTCGTTGTTGATGAGCGGCCAGACGGCCAGGGTCTTCGTTGCATCGGCGGGGCACTCGGGCAAGCTCACGGAGGTCGTCCACCGGCCGGGAGAGTCCTCGACGGGCGAGGTGACGGCCAGGGGCGGACTGGCGGCGAAGGAGAGGCGCTTGTCCGCGGGCAGCGTCGCCGGGTTTCCACACTGGTCGCGCAGGGTGAGCTGGGCGGTGAGCAGTCCACTGCGGACGAGCAGCGAAGCGGGCTCGCTGGTGCTCGGGCTGAACGAGAAGTTCGAGGTCTGAGGGCTGGGAATCCCCGCCTTGAAGTGGAGGGTGAGCGGCGCCTTGGCGGCGACGCCGGAGACGGTGAACTCGACGTCCTCTGGATTCGTGTCCTTCCAGACCACCTGCGCGGTGCTCGTCAGGTTGCCCGTGACACAATTTTTGGCGGACATCGACCGTTCGAGGGTGCTTCTGACGAACGTGGCCGAGCTGCCCGATGCCGCGCAGAGCGTCACCGGGGTGGTAGGCATCTCCGTCACGGGATTGCCCCAGGCGTCCTCGGCCGTGAGCACGAGCGTCGCCTCCGAGCAGGTGGGGGTCGGGTCCGGGACGGTGGTGGACAGCGCCACGTGAGCGAACGGGCCGGCCCCGACCACGGTGGAGGCTCTCCCAGAGAGGCTCTGGCGCACATCCGTGACGGTGAGGGTCTTCGGGTCCGGAGCGGCGCTGAAGAAGGTGACGGGGAACAGCAGCGGCGTCGGCTGCTCGGAATTGAAGCTGACGTCCGTGTCAGACGGGAGCCTCGCCGAGAGAACGGTCGTCTCGAAGTGCACCTGGCCGGTGTAGCTGGTGGGGGTGCCAGCCTCGTCCACCGGAGTCACCTGGAGGGTGTAGACGGTTCCCGCGAACGTCGCCGAGTCGAGAACGACGGTGAAGCGCACGGGCGGACCGGGCGTCACGGTGAACCTCGGGACTTTGGAGGAGAGGGCGGGGGTGTAGACGTCCTGGATCAGCAGGTCCCACTGGCCGGGCAACTGGAACGTGACGAGGAACTCCTTCGTGCCGCGGTCCACGGAGGGATTGAAGGTGTAATTGGCGGGCAGTAGCGCGCGAGACGCCGAGGAGGAGAACTGGATGGTGCCGGCGTAGTCCGGATCCACGGTGCCCGACGCGGTCATCGCTGTCACCGTCACGTGGAGTGCCACACCCGCCAGCACGGAGGCGTCCGTGGTCAGACCCCTGAGCTCGAAGTGGGTCGTGGCGGTGGTGATGGGGATGGTCGCCGCCAGGGAGAGCAGGGGCGTGCCGACCACCAACAACGGCAGCAGCAGCAGACAGTTCGTGCGGAGACGACGGCTCTGTGCCTGGTTCATGGTTCGATCCGGGGCTCGCCAGGCAGCGCGAGTCTGCTCAGCGGGGGTCCTCCCATCGTAGAGAGAGGTGCATGGATGGTGCAACAATCCAATGTAGGTGTGATGGTCCCTCTGCGTCCCATGAAGAGAGAGCAGCTGCCGTTCGGCGTCGTCGCCATGCCCGCCGCCGTGTTCCCCATGGCCACGGTGGCCAAACGAACACAGGAGCACATACGGCCCCCTCTCTCTTGCGGGCTCCCGGTGGCGACCTGGAAGCATGCGCCTCAGCAGTTCAGAGATGCCGCCAGATTCGCCGCAGCGGACAGCCCAGGATGGATTCGAGCCGCTTCACCGCCTGGACATCGAGATCCTTGACGTTGGGGTTTTGTGCCTCCAAACAGAACCTCGAGAAGCCTGCTGGCCAGATGTAGTCGAGGTCATTCAGGCTTGTCGTCCCGCCACAGCACGGCGTGATGATGGTCAAGTTCGCGAAGGCCGTCTCGGACGCCAGCGTGATGGCCTCGATGCACCACTCCTCGATATCAGCGTGGCACAGCGGACAGCGGACGCCTGACCAGTTCCCGAATGGATGCACAAACTCTATCTCGGGGCTCACCGAGGCCGTCACCTCGGCCTGGGGAAGCAACTCCGCGAGCAGGGCGCGGGCCGCCTCCTGGGCTTGCGGATCCGGCACATAGTTCGGACGGGTCGGGATCAAGATAATCCAATTATCGGACATGGAACGCCTTGGGTAGGCGGGTGAGAATCACGATGCCCTCGCTTCACATGCTGGAGTGGCGGCCGGACGCTGGCGCCTCCAGCCATGCAGTCAACTTGTTGGCCAGGGCTGCAACGGCCGCAGCAGCCCGGCTCGGTCCAGCAGTTCGTAGGCGCGAGCGGCCAGCGCGACGTGCTCCGGGTTGGAAGCGGTGAACCGCTCGGGGGTGAGGATGACGAGGGTGCCCTTGTCCTCCACCGGCCCTTCATGGCCCCCAGGACCTTGTTCTGGGCGATCGCCATGGCCAGGGCGTACCTGGCATCACCATCCAGAAAGGGCCTGTCCACCAGCAGGCGCAGGCAATCCCCGGGTCCCCACGTCCGCTCGCACCACAGGAGGTAGCAGCGCTTCAACTCCTCGTCTTCTGGCAACAGGCGCAGGTTCTGGTGGTTCCCCGGCTCCGTGGGCATGAGCCGCAGGCTCCTCCCTTCGTACCGGAACCAGCCGCTTCGCTCGGGTACTCCGAACAGCTGCCGTGGGCTTGACCCGGTTACGTGGCGCTCCCGCAGTTTGTGTGAAACCTGCGGTCATCGCGTCGGTTGCACGAGAGATGCTCGCCTGCTCGCCGCCGCTCAACCACGCGAAGTGCGGGAGCGCCACAAAACCGGGGCAGGCTCAGTGCGGTTGGCGGACCTGGTGGAGGACGCGCTACGCATCAACTCGGCCGGGCTCACCCGCCACCAGGTAAAGGTTGGTGCGCCACCTGGGCTCCCTGCCCGCCGTGCTCACCGACAAGCACAAGACGCTGATGATCCTGGTCAAACCTGGTCAGCACGCCAAGTACGCCATGGATGGAATGCCTCCGGCCGAGCGTATTCTCACCGTGACGCTGGAGCTGACCAGTGCCGAGCGCCTGCACATCGTGGTGCACGACAACGGCATGGGCAGCGCACCGGAGATGCTCACCCGCATCTTCCAATACGGTTTCACCACCCGCGAGGAGGGGCATGGCTTCGGCCTACACTCCAGTGCCATCGCGGCCCAGGAACTGGGTGGCTCCCTGACCGTCCACAGCGAAGGGACGGGACACGGAGCCACCTTCACAGCTCCCCTGTCTCCCCGCCCACGAGGCCGCATGAGCAGGTGCCCTCCCGGGGCCGGACACCCCAGGCCGCTCGAATGCTTTGACACCCGCTCGGCGATACCCGCTCGGCGGGGCGAGCGGGAGCAGGACTCACGCCAGGATTTCGAACTGCCCCAGGTTGTAGCGCCGGCTGGTGAGGTGCCACAGCAGGCTGCCGGAGATCCACTGGGCGCACATCTTCCAGAGTTCCTCCAGGGTACCGGGGCTGCGCGGACGCATCGCCAGGAAATCGCCGAACCGGGCCCGGTAGAAGTCATTCACGAACGACACGTAATCGTGGCTGACGGGGAAATAGGACTTCAAGCGCAGGTGCTCCTGCTCCTGCGCCTCCTCCTTGCACAGGGACAGCACATCGTTCTGCAACGCGACGAGGTCGGCCGCGGCATGTTTCATCCGTTCGGCCACGTCCCGCTCGTGCGCGGGCCGAGGCCTGTCCAGGTAGGCGAAACAGAACTCGAGCTCGGGCCGCATGCCGATCGTCATGCTCCGGTTCTCCAGGTAGCGCTGGAGCGAAACCTTCTGATCGAACTCCAGCAGGAAACCCTCGTAGTAGCCGCGGATCTCACGCACGATGAGCGAGGTATCGAGCCCCTCGCGCTCGATGTCCTCCAGGACGATGCGCAGCAGGGCGCTGATCATATTCACCCACGGCAGCCGGCTGACGTGGCGCCGGTCATCGAGCCAGGTCGACAGGTCGCATACCACCTCCTCGCGCAGTTCCGGCGGCACCGAGGGCCCATCGACGAAGGAGTCGAGGGCGAAGAACCAGTCCATCCGATTCTGGCTGTTCTGTAGATAGAGCGGGGAGTCGGTGCTGCACGTGAAATAGGTGAGCAAATCAAAATCACCTTGGAGCATGTGCGAGCGGAGCTTCTCCAACTCCGGAAAATGCCCGCGCCCACTCAACTCGAGGGACACGGGATACGTGCTCGCGATGACACGATACCCTGAGAAGTCGACGGGCCATTCGAGCCGGTGCCGCGAGCCATCCACCTGGATGTCGAAGACGACCTCGTCCGTTCTTGCCAGCTTCTGGAGGAGCTCGTCGATACGCGCATACCGGGGATCCTGACGGACGGTCATCAGGTCTGGCAGGGCCTTCGCGACTGCCTGTTTTTCATTGAAATGGGACGCAACACTCGCTGTCATCTGGGAACTCCTCATCGTGGTGTATTGGGAAAAGCGGAACGCCCAGGCAGCCGTTCACGAGCAGAGGTCGTGATTCGCGGGGCCTGGCATTCGCCCGAGCCCCACGCGACAAGGGTTCAGCAAGCGACATGCCAGCGCGTCTCCCCGAGCCATTTCAGAGAGGAATCACCTTCGAGGAGTCGTTGGCGGAGGTCGGAGTCATGCGCCGCTGCGTCTTCGGAGTACGCGCCTGCGTTCCCTCAGTACGCAGCGCTCGATGGGAAGACGGGACGGCCGGGCCCCTGTTTGTCCGGGTGGAGCAGCACTTCTCCTGAGGATGGCGGCGACGATGTCCTCAGGCACCTCCGAGCCTTGGTCCGAGCCGTTTCGGCGCTGTGCCGAGCATCAAAAACCCCGGCTCGCCTGATGGCGGCCGGGGCCTTGCTCCAGTGGAGGCGGCGGGAATCGAAGCAGCCAAGGGCGGATCCGCCTCCGCTCGGGACCAGAGGCCCACCTCCGTCTTCCCTCTGAAAATGGGGCGCCCATCTGTCCGGGCGAGTCCAGGCGCGTTCGTTCCGTTTGGTCCCCTTGGACCCCTCGCCGGGCGATAAGTGGTGAGCCCTTCGCCCCCCGTTCTGGCTTCTGGCGCCGATGCCATAGCCTACTAATGCCGTGCCCTGGTGGTCTCCACCGGCCCGAGCTTCGGCTGCCGGGCCCTGGCGGCCTCCACCCGCGCCCGAGCTTCGCCTGCCCGGACCTGGAGCGCTCTTCTCAAGATCAACCGCCCGGTTTGTCCCGCTTGCTCCCCCTCCGTCTGTCAGGCGTGGCGCGCTCCGTGCGCGGTCGGCTGCGCTTGCTAGGCGTTGCCGGGCGGGCTTCTTCTGGCGGCCCCGCCACATCCTCGGCAGGGTCTAGGGCCCAAGTGCCTTCCTCCCAGCGTTTCAACGCCTGAGAGGAGGCAAATGCTACCAACCCCTCACCTTTCGCTGCCTCTTCTAGAATTGCTTTGGCCTCCGCTGTCCGGTGACGCAGAAGAAATGCCGCCGCCGTAGTCCTTACATCCATGTTGGGATGCACAAACAGAGCTGCGAGCGCATCCCGCCCGGCATCCCCATGCGCGCACAACTTGTCGAACGCAGCCAAGCATCGATTCGCATGCTTATTCCCGGTCTTGGCGTCTCCGCGCCAAATCGCCGCAGTCTGCGCCTCTACATTCCGCGCAAACTCCTCAACCAGCTTTTCAAGACTCGTCAAGGCCAAATTCCATTCTGGATGTTTCTAATAGCCAGCAAGCCAAGCTCGCGCTGTGCTTCGTAGGATTGAGTGCTGAGCCACTGCCGCACTGTTAGAGTTCGTGATCCAGTAACCCGGAGATACTTTGAAGAATAGAAGGCACTTATGCGGGTATGGAGAGCCTTGTCTAATGCGGTAACATTCTCCGTATTGTGTAGGGCCTCGCCCCCGAACCGCTTCGCGTTGCCTGGGGTTTGCTCCACGATGTGATGCCAGTCCTTGCCCTTTCCCGCTGGCCCCATGGCCGACCTATAACCACCGTACGATCCCCACGCCCTGTGTCCATTGGGGAGGAGTTTACCCCGACTCGGCGCAGGGCTCCCGGCGCCAACGCCCCGGGCAGCCATGGCCACGGCATGAGGCGCCAACACCATGCGGATCGTCCCCTCGGGCACAGAGACAATAAAGCGCTCGGCTCCGGTCGCCGTCTCAATCAGGCCCAACCCGGTACGAGTCGCGACTCTCTCCGACGCTTGCACGAATCCGGGGAGCTTCGGGGCCCTGGAAGCGAGGGCCGCCGTCTCACCAATAGCCGCCGTCCCAACGATGACGAGAATGCGCACACTGTCAGGACCGATGACACGCCCGAAACGCTCGCCAATCTCGCGCAACTCCGCAAAGGTAAAGGCCCGGGGCGCATCTTCGTAAAGCCGTGCATAGGCCCGCAGCAAATCGAAGAATTCGTAACCGAGATAACCCCACAGGGCGGCGCTAAACACCAGGGCCGCGCCCTTTGTCACCGGCTCGGGCACTGGCGCCAGCAGCAGCGCCATATAAACGGTAATGCTAATGCTGATCATCGCGAGCATTCGCGTAGGGTCGAGCATGGCCCGCACTTCCGCGTTGACGCCTTCCAGGGCTGGCCCTACTGCCAGGGCGAGCGCAAGACTGCGCTTGTCGTCATCCTGGAAGCGGGGCCCGTCTTCAAACAGTGTCAGGCAATCCCCTGGAGTGCCGCACCGCTCGCAAAATTGGCCATAGGATCGGGCCAGGTCTGATTGCCACGCTTCGCCACTCAAGGGCGCGGAAGCCAACGCCAGCCTACGCCCGACATACAGAGGGGGGCGGGACGCGGCCACCCGGAGCGGCATGTTAAGCCAAAGGTTTGTCATGGCCGCCGAAAAGTCGGCGTCGCTCACCTGCACAGGCGCGAAGTCCGTGGGCAGCTTCGTAAAGAAAGCCTCTCCCTGTCCCCCGGCCTCGGCTTCTGACTCCGGGGCCCCCGCCTCGGACGAGTCGTGCCCCACGGGCGGACGGTTACGGTACGCCGTGCCCATGGGGGCCCCTGTGGCGCACGCCGTAACCAGCATCAACGCAGCCAGCGCCAGCGCCCCCACGCGCAAGGGCCGCCGTGTACCCACGGGGTGAGTATCGACAGAATGCCTAGACATTGCCGCACCTCTCCGGGCGAGCCGCTCGGGTTGGAAGCCAAACCCGCCGATTACAGAAAACGGCTGATGGCTAGGTCAATCCGTCGGGTCTGGTGAGGTGCCCAACTACTCACTCGCGCTCGCCTCCTTGCTCTACAGGCGGGAACGTGACGTTCCCGAGGGTGACGGTGCGGGGCCCCTGCGCTTCCCACAGCTTGAGGGTGCAGGGGCAGGCGAGTTGCCCCGGCTCCCTCTCGGCGCCCACTACGGCAAAGCCAGGGTCCCGGGGGGCGCGCCCCCTTGATAGGCGAGGGGCGCGGCTCAGAGCGGCGGGTTACTTCCAGTGGAGGCGGCGGGAATCGAACCCGCCGCAGTGCCTGTCCTGTCAGGCTCGCTCCACGCGGATGCGCGCGGGCAGGCCATTGAGGGTGAGCTCCTCCTCCTGGCCGGTGAGTCCCTCGGGGCCCACGTGCAGCTCCGAGGCGAGCGTCTCGCGGGAGATGGAGTCGCGCGCCTCCTGTGTCACCCTGCGCACCCGCGCGTCTCCGTCCACCCACAGGCGGATGCGATCCGTGTAGCCGAGCGCCATGTCCTTGCGCGCTCCCTGCACCCGGGCGAGCAGCTCGCGCACCAGGCCCTCGTCCACGAGCGCCTCCGTCAGCTCGGTGTGGAGCACCACCACGCCCACCCCCGCGCCCGCGGCGGCGTAGCCAGGGTTGGCCTCCACCAGCACCTCCAACTCCTCGGCGGGGAACACCATGGACTCACCCTCGACGGTGAGCGCCACCTTGCCCGCGCGCGACAGCTCGCGCTGCAGGAGCCGGCTGTCCGCGGCGTCGAACGCCTTGCGCACCGGCGCCAGCTTGGGGCCGAGCCGGCTGCCCATCGCGCGCAGGTTGGGCCGCACCTTGTAGCGCACCACGTCCGTCTCCCGGCCCTCCTCCAGGAAGCGCACCTCGTGGACGTTCAGCTCGTCCGCGATGAGCGCCTGGTAGACGGCTACGCGCTCGCGCAGCTCCGGACGCGCGAGGATGACATCCGCACGGGACAGCGGCTGGCGCACCTTGAGCTTGTTGTCCGTGCGCACCTTGAGGCCCAGGGACACCAGCTCGCGCACCGCGCCCATCTCCGTGGAGAGCCCCTCGTCCACGAGGCTCACGTCCGCCTCGGGGAAGTGGCCCAGGTGGACGCTCGCCGGCTGGCTCGTGGGCCAGGGCCTGCCCACCAGGTTGCCCCACATCTCCTCGGCGAAGAACGGGATGAAGGGCGCCGACAGCGCGGTGATGGTGGTGAGCGCCTCGTACAGGGTGAAGTACGCGTCCAGCTTGTCCTGCTCGAGGCCCGGCCCCCAGAAGCGCTCGCGGCTGCGGCGCAGGTACCAGTTGGAGAGCGCGTCCACGAGCACCACCATCCGCTGGGCGGCCTCGTACACCTGGTAGGTGTCGAGCGCCCGGGTGACGTCGCGCACCGCGAGCTGCACCTCGGACAGAATCCACCGGTCCAGCACCGTGCGCTGCTTCGGCTCGCGCCAGCCGGTGCTCCGGCGGATGGCGCGCCAGGGCACCTCGGTGGAGTCCGGGTTGCCCCGGGCCGGCGAGAAGCCGTCGATGTTCGCGTAGATGGTGAAGAACGAGTAGACGTTGCGCAGCTTGACCTGGAAGTCCTTCTGCAGGAGCCGCACGTTGCTCAGCGAGTGGCGCGTGTTGGACCAGGTGGGGCTGGCCGCGAAGAAGAACCAGCGGAACGCGTCCGCGCCCGGCGAGCGGGTGGCCGGATCCTGGAGCACCACGCGCTCGGAGGGGGCCAGCCGGGGCACCTCCACCGGCTTCACGTCCGCGCCCAGTGCCGAGGGCGCCACGCCGAGCGCCTCCAGCTCCTTCTTGGCCAGCAGCACCACGCGCCGCTTGAGCTTCTTGTGTGCCTTCACCGTGAGGGTGATGGCCTTCTCCGGAGCGTCGGGGCGGAAGACGCGCAGCTTCGCGCCTTCCTGCAGGTCCAGGCCCTCGAGGTCCTCGCGGGCGATGAGCGCCTCGCCGGCCACGCCGGGGGCACCCGCCAACTTGTCATCGAGCACGGCGAAGTCCATGCGGACCTCGTCGAGGATGATCTCCGGCGGGGTGTAGTTGCCCTTGGACTTGGACTCCTTCTTGCCCTCCTTGTCGGACACGTGGCCGAGCACGATGCAGCTCTTGTACGGCATGGGCCAGCCGCGCTGGGGGAGGATGCCCTCGCGCTTCTGCGTGTCCTCGTCGAAGACGAGCGTGCTGACCATCAGCAGCGAGTAGAACCAGCCGCGCGTCTGGTCGATGGCCTCGGAGATGAAGTCGGCGGGGAAGGCCTGGGCGAACTTCTCGCGCGAGCCGGCCGCGTGCGGGTAGCCCCACTGCGCGAAGGGCATGCACCCCGAGTCGAACCACACATCCACCACCTCGGGCACGCGCACGAAGCGGCCGGGAGTGCCGGGCTTCTCGTAGGTGATCTTGTCGATCCACGGCTTGTGGACGATGAGGTGCTCGGCGCTGGCGGCGGCGGTGGGGCGGGTGGCGAGGAAGGCCTTGAGCTCGGCCTCGACGGCGGCGAGGTTGTTGCCGGGCTTGGCGCGCAGCGCCTGGAGCGAGGAGATGGCCTCCACCTCGCCCGTCTCCGAGTTCACCCAGAGGGGCAGGGGAGTGCCCCAGTAGCGCTCGCGCGAGAGGGCCCAGTCCACGTTGTTGGCGAGGAAGTCGCCGAAGCGGCCTTCCTTGATGTGCTCGGGGACCCAGTTCACCTCGCGGTTGTTGGCGATGGCCTTGTCCTTCACCTGGGTGGTGCGGATGTACCAGGCGGGCCGGGCGAACTGGATGAGCGGGTCGTCATCGGCGCGCCAGCAGAAGGGGTACTCGTGGCGGTACTGCTCGATGAGCAGGAGCAGCCCGCGCTCCTTGAGCTCGCGTTGGATGTCCTTGTCCGCGTCCTTCACGAAGCGGCCGGTGAGGTGCGGGAGGTCCTCGGAGAAGGTGCCATCCGGGCGGATGGCGCAGAACATCTCGAGGGACTCGGGGTGGGCGAAGCGGGTGCGCTCGCGGCGGAAGGCCTCGTAGTCGTCCTCGCCGAAGGCCGGGGCGGTGTGGACGATGCCGGTGCCGCTGGAGAGGGTGACGAAGTCCGCGCCGATGACGCGCCAGGCGGGCGAGTCCGTGCCGCCATTGGCGAGCGGCAGCTCCGTGTTGCCCACGCGCCGCGCATACACGTCATAGGGAGGCGAGTAGCGCCGGCCCACCAGCTCACTGCCCTTGTGCGTGGCGAGCACGGGCAGGTCCTTCTTGAGTTTCTTGGCGAGCTCCTCGCGCAGGGCGGCGGCGATGATGAGCTTGCGGTCGCCGGCGTCCACGGTGACGTAGTCCACCGAGGGGTTGACGGCGGCGAACATGTTGGACGGGAGCGTCCAGGGGGTGGTGGTCCAGATGAGGAGCGCGGTGTCGGGCGAGTCGCGCAGGGGGAAGGCGACATAGGCGCTGGGGTCATCCACGGTGCGGTAGCCCATGCCCACCTCGCCCGAGCTGAGCGCGGTGCCGCCCTGGGGCCACCACCAGACGATTTTGTGGCCGCGGTAGAGCAGGCCCTTGCGGAACAGCTCGGCGAGCGCCCACCAGACGCTCTCCACGTAGCTGCGGTGGTAGGTGACGTAGGCCTCGGGCAGATCCACCCAGAAGCCGATGCGCTCGGTGAGGCGCTCCCACTCGTTGGTGTAGCGGAAGACGGACTCGATGCAGCGCTCGGTGAAGGGCTCGACACCGTAGCGCTCGATTTCGGCCTTGCCGTGGATGCGCAGCTCCTTCTCCACCTCGACCTCGACGGGGAGGCCGTGGGTGTCCCAGCCCGCCTTGCGGGGGACGCGGTAGCCGCGCATCGTCTTGTAGCGGGGGAAGAGGTCCTTGATGACGCGCGTGAGGACGTGGCCGTTGTGGGGCAGGCCGTTGGCGGTGGGAGGGCCCTCGTAGAAGACGAAGGTGGGGGCGTTGTCGCGGCCCTGGAGCGTCTGCTCGAAGATGCGGCGCTCCTTCCAGAAGGCGAGGATGCGGCGCTCGTCAGCCGGGAAGTCGATCTCGTTGGGGACCGTGGCGAACAGGGGGGCGGGAGACTGGGACATGGCGTCGGAGTGATAGCACCTGTCGCCTCGGGAAGGGGGTCAAACGCCCCGTCCGCTCTTCCCCGGCGGGTCGCCAACCGGGCGTTCTGGCTGGACCTCTCCGGGTGTTCGGGAGTTCAGTCTCCGGCTCCCCTCGCATCAGGAGCCGTTCCCGATGAAGAACAGTCCCCTGCTGTTGATGTTGGCGGCGCTCCAACTCTGCGGCACAGCCGCCCTGGCCCGGACCGGCGTGGCCGATGCCGAGCCAGGCCGCCTCGAAGGTTCCGCGAGCACCGGGTTGGCCGCGGCGCAGTGCAGCCCTCGCGTTCCGTTGAGCACCCGTGGTCGGTACATCGTCGACCGCTGCGGAGAGCGATTCAAGCTGAAGTCCTTCAACTGGTTCGGCGCGAGTGATCAGCTCGAGGTGGTGGGAGGTCTGGACAAGCAGAAGCTGTCGGACCTCGTCACCGGAATGAAGGCGCTGGGCTTCAACTCCGTCCGGCTGCCGTTCTCCAACAACATGCTGCACCCGGACGACACCAAGCCTGCGGCGCAGCGGTGTCTGGAGAAGTTCGGCGTCACCTGTATCGACACCACGAAGAACCCGGAGCTGCAGAACAAGACGGCGCTCGAGGTCTACGACGCCGTCGTGGCGGAGCTGACGCGGCAGGGGCTGGTGGTCATCCTGAACAACCACACGACGAAGTCCATGTGGTGCTGCGGCTGGGATGGCAATGGCTTCTGGGACAGCAGCCAGGCCCTGCAGCGGTGGCAGGACGACTGGGTGATGATGGCCGGGCGCTACCAGGGCAACAAGTGGGTGGTCGGGGCCGACCTGCGCAACGAGGTGCGCCCGGACGGACTGGACAGTCCCAACTGGGGTTGGCGCAACCAGCATGACTGGCACATGGCGGCCCAGACGATGGGCAACCTGGTGCTGCGGACGAACCCGGACCTGCTCATCGTCGTCGAGGCGGTCAACTGGTGGGGGCTGCTGGACGGAGAGCGCCCGCAGCTGAAGCCCATGAGGCAGCGGCCCATCGCCCTGCTGCGCGGAGACAAGCTCGTCTACGCCGTGCACAACTATGGCTATACCGGGCCGAAGCAGTCGGGAGGATCGCTGGGCAGTGGCCCGAAGTATGGCGACATGGACAAGCCGACGCTCTACAGCACGCTGGACCAGGAGTGGGGCTTCGTGCTCGCGGCGAATCAGGCGTACACCGCCCCGGTCTGGGTGAGCGAGTTCGGCATAGGCTACAACGAGCAGGCGGCCAACTCCCGGGCGTGGTTCAGCAACCTCGCGGACTACCTGATCGACAAGGACGTCGACTGGGCCTACTGGGCCATCAACGCGGCGAAGCTCCAGAGCTCGGTACAGGGGGAGGAGGAGACGTACGGTCTGTTGAGCTATCCGGACTGGAACGGCGTGCGCAGCGGTGACTGGCGGCTCGGGACGGGTCCCCTGGGCCGGCTGCTCGGAGCGGACGGGCGGACGGGAGCCGTGGATGCGACGCGCTTCCTGCCGATGACCGTCCTCCTGAAGGACGGGAGCTCCACGTACTACGTGGACAACAACTCGTTGGATTTCGACTGGCACTCGGGCAAGGCGAAGATCAGCTGTCCGAGGGGCTACCGGCTGGTGGGAGTGAGCGCGAGCTTCTCCATCCTCTGCACCAGCGCGGGAGCCGTTCCCGCGCAGCAGGGCACGGGGAGCTATCAGACGGTCACCCAGGAGGTCTCCCCGCTGCGCTACCCGGGTGACTGGGCCAACCAGAGCATCAAGTTCGAGTGCCCGGTGGGCTCCTACGCGGTGGGCATCTCCACGGCGAACCCGTTCTACCTGGAGCTGGCGGGCCTGCTCTGCGAGCAGAATACCGGTGGAATCCCTCTCAACAGCAGGTCGGCGAAGGACTTCTGGGGAGGAGACCAGCGCACGTCGCTCTCGGGAGGCGACTGGAGCGTGGGCCAGCACAAGGGGCAGTGCGCCGACAACCAATACATCATCGGGGTGGCGCATCGCCGGAGCGGGCTCGCGGACTATCCCTCGGTGGTGCTCTGCTCCAACTGAGGGCGCTCGGGTGAGGGCGCTCAGGGCCTCGTGAGTGTGAGGTCCAACACGGTGATGGACCAGGGCGGGAGCATCACCTGCATGTTGCTCCCGGACTGGATGAAGGACTTCTTCTCGGAGAAGCCCGAGGGTTCACCGGCGTAGCCGAGCACCCGGGCGTTGGCCACGTTGCCGCAGCCGCGCAGCTCCACCTGGGCGTTGCGAGCGGCGTCCGGCTCCAGGTTGAGCGCGATGGCCACCACGCGCTTGCCGTCGTCGCTGCGCGAGGCGAACAGCGACATGCCCTGGGTGTCCGACTCCCTGTCGAACTTCGTGGGCACGAAGTTGTCCTGGAAGCGCCCGCCCTTGCCGTCGAAGTTGCGGTAGGCGCGGAAGGCCCAGAAGGTGGGGCTGCGCGAGGGCGGGTAGGTGAAGTGGAAGGCCGAGGTGAGGTTGTACTCGGCGAAGCGTCCGAGGGCCTCGGCCTGCGCGAGGCCTCCGCTCATGTGGCCGGTGGCGCCGAAGTTGTACTCGCCGATGGACAGGCCGCGGCCGGGGTAGTTCTCGGCAATCCAGCGCTTGACGCGGGGGATGAGCTCGACGGTGTCGTCGATCCAGGACTCGTCCCTGTACTTCGGGTCCCACAGGGCGCGCGTGGAGCGGATGCGCCGGGCGGAGGTCTCCGGGTCCGTGTTGCCGCGCTCCTCGAAGCCGACGCCGTCCCCCTGCGGGTAGAAGTGGACGTCCACCACATCGAGCAGGCGGGTGCCCGTCTGCTTCTCGTACTCGTTGAGCTTCTTGAGGTACCAGGCCAGCAGCGGGACGTTGCCGTGTGCCTTGCGGTCCTTCTTGTTGCCGCCCGGCGCCACGTCCGCCGCCGAGTTGAAGTAGTTCGTCCAACCCCACTCGGCGGGGCCGGCGATGACGGCGTCCGGGTCCGCCTGGCGCACGGCGGTGCCGTAGGCGATGGTGCGCTCGAGCAGCTCGTCGTAGGAGGCGGGCTCGGGGTGCACGTCCCGATGCGTGGTGTTCCAGAGCATCGGCTCGTTGTCGAGGATGTACATCTGCACGCTGCGCCCGCGTGCCTTGTCCTTCTCGCGGAGGGTGCGCACCCACTCGTGGATGAACGAGGGCGGCGCCTCGACGCTCGTCTGGGTGGGCAGCGGAGGCGTGAGGGACTCGCCCGAGGGGGAGATGCCGTTACCGGCTTCCGTCACATCCGGGTCCATCTTCTGCTGCGCGCCGAAGAGGGACCTGGGGAAGCTGACAGACGTCGAGTCCTTGGACACCCAGCCGATGATGGGGACGGTGAGGGCGGACTGCATCCCGTGCTGGAGGTTGGCCTGGAGGAAGCTGTCGTAGGTGTACTGGGGGCTGGTGCCGAGGACGATGTTGCGGAAGAAGTAGTCGTTGGCCGTATTCCAGACGTTGCCCAGCTTCCAGTTGTAGCGGGAGGTGGGGTTGCCGCCCCAGCGGCGCGCGGTGGCGCCGAGCTCCCACTGGTGGCTGTCCTTGAGCTCGCGCAGGTTGTTGAAGGCGATGCCGTAGATGAGGGGGCTGATGGGGTGGCCGGCTGCGGTGCAGTCCACCACCACCTTGGTGCCCTTGGCGTCGCCGAAGGCCACGCGGCCACCGCCCACCGAGGCCGCGTCCTGGGGCGCCTGCTGCTGTTGCTGCTGCTGTTGCGCCACGGCCACGGTGGCGGTGGTGACGAGCCGTGCCAGGCCCACCTGGTTGAACTCCACCTGCTCGTTGCCCACCTTCTTGTGCGCGCGCAGGACGAGCTGGGTGAAGGGGTGCTTCTCCGGGTTGAGCTCGTCCATGGGGACGAACACCTGCGTCCACTCGCCGTCGTGCGCGGTGACGTACGTGTCCGACAGCCGCACGCGGGGGAAGAGCATCTCGCCCTCGGAGTCCAGGCGCACCTCGAGAAAGTCCCCGAAGCCGGCCGGCGCGCGGTAGCGCAGCGTCAGTCCGCCGAACTCGCCCTGGAGGCCCTTCTTGTGAAGAATCCAGCCGCCCAGGTTGGCCATGCGCAGCTTCGCGGGCGTCGCGCCCTTCAGCTCGCGCTCGGACCAGCCATGGTCCTCCCAGCCCGCCTGCAAGCCATTGTCATAGGCCAGGTCCACGGGCTCGACGATGGCCTTGGGAGCCTCGCCCGGCATCAGCATCTGCTGCTGCGCCAGGGCGGAGCCTTCGACGGGCGTCATGCCACCGGGAGCGGTGAGGCCCACCTGGTCCAGCTCCACCCAGTCGTTGCTCACCTTCTTGAAGGCGCGGATGACGATGCGGGTGAAGGGCACCTTCTCCGGGTTGAGCTGGGCGAAGGGGACGAAGAGCTGCACCCAATCCCCCTCGCGGCGAGCCACGTGGCTGTCATCCACGCGCACGCGGGGGAAGAGCGTCTCGCCCTCGGAGTCCAGACGTACCTCGAGGAACGCTCCGAAGCCCGAGGGCGCGCGGTAGCGCAGCGCGAGCCCGCCGAACTCGCCCTGGATGCCCGTCTTCTGCAGCATCCATCCGCCCAGGTTGGCCATGCGCAGCTTCGCGGGGCCGGGGTTCTTCAGATCGCGCTCGGCCCAGCCCTCGTCCTTCCATCCCGCCTGGAGGCCACCGGCCCAGGCCGCTTCGGTGAGCGGGGGGATGTTGTAGACACCCGAGGGCGAGGTCTGCGCTCCGGTGGCCGCCTGGGAGGTGTTCTGCCGGCACGAGTCCAGCACGGGCGCGCACAGGCACACGCCGACCAGCAGGGCCACGTGGGCCCGCTTGCCGTGCCTGGGTGAAGCGCTCCTGCCGGACCCGCGCATCACTCGTCGTCCACGTCCTTCCGGGGGACGATGCGAGCGGGGATACCCACGGCGACGCTGTCCGGGGGCACGTCCTGGAGCACCACCGCGTTGGCGCCGATGCGCGAGCGGGCGCCGATGGTGATGGGGCCGAGGATGCGAGCGCCGGCGCCCACCCACACGTCATCCTCGATGACGGGGTAGCCGTCGTCCTTGGCGGTGCCCACGGTGTTGTTGCCGTAGAAGCGCACGCGGTCGCCCACCTTCGCGTCGCCGCCCACCACGGTGCCCAGGCTGTGGACGAAGTACACGCCGCTGCCCAGCTCCACGTCCTTGCCAATCTCCACGCCGAGCACTGCCGTCTGGGCCACGCGCAGCGCGTGGTTGCCGAGCGGAATGCCCAGGGCGCGTGCCGCCTCGCGCAGCCGCTGCAGCGCCAGCACGCGGTAGCCGTCCGAGGTGAGCACCATGGCGGCCACGGCCTTCACGCCGGGCTGGCCGTACTCGGAGCGAGCCACCTCGAGCGCGTCATCCTTCAGCGCCTTCGCCAGCTTCAGCACCTGGCCGGGCTTGCCGGCGGTGAAGGCGAAGCGGGCCACGTGCCGGGCCGCCTTCGCGAGCGAGCCCGCCTCGGTGCGCGCTCCGCGCAGGTACTCCATGACGTACGTCACCGAGGTGCCCGCGTAGGCCGCCTTCGTCAGCCCGGCCTTGTCCGCCAGCCGCGCCGCGCCAATCACCGCCTGCGTCACCGGGCGGGAGGTCTCGGGCGCCACCACCGCGGCGGCCAGCAGCGGCCGGGCCAGCGGGTTCATCTCGAAGAGGTAGCGCCAGGGGTCCACCTGCGGCACGTCCGGGTGCTTGGCCGCCACGCGCATGTCGAAGACGCCGTAGCGGTTGGCGCGCTTCTGCCACTTCTCGAAGCTGGTGTGATCCGAGCCGTGCAGCACGTACGCCTCGGTGCAGAACTCGAAGCGGCAGCCGGCCTTCTCCAGGCGCACACCCAGCTCGATGTCCTCGGACTGGCCGAGGCTCTTGTCGAAGCCGCCGGCGGACACGTAGTCCTCGCGACGGAAGGAGACGTTGCCGGTGAAGAGCTGCCAGCCGCGGGCGCGCCGCTTGGGGCCGCTCATGCTCGCGGCGATGCGGTTGTTGAGCCACGCGTACCACCGCTCGAAGAGCGGCATGTCCGAGACGGCCGGGTCCGGGCGGATGCTGCCGATGACGACGTTGCGCGAGCCGGGCGGGTGGCGCGAGAGGTGCCGGGCGAGGAACTCGTCGGCCACCTGCATGTCGTCGTCGGTGATGAGCACCACCTCGCCGCGCGCCGCGAGCACGCCGCGGTGACGGGCCGCCGCCGCACCGGCGTTGGCCTGCGTCTCCACGCGCAGGGTGAAGGGCAGCGTCAACTTCTCGAGGTGGGGCGCCACCGGCTCGCGCGAGCCGTCGTCCACCACCACCACCTCGAAGTCGGAGGGCGGAAGCGTCTGCCGGGCGAACTGCCCGAGCAGGCGCTGGATGAGGTCCGTGCGGTTGTAGGTGGCAACGACGACGCTCAGCCGCGGGCGTTGGGCCACGGGCCGGGGAGGAACAACGGCGCCAGAGGCGCCGGGGGCTGCACTCATTTCTTCGGGGCTCCGGACGAGGGCTGGAGAGTAACGCTTCCGAGGAAGCGCTCCTTCCCAATCAGGTCCAGCGTACGGCGAGCCGAGGTGTAATCCGAAGCGCCGAGCGACACGGTGAGCAGCGCCCGCTCGGCCGCCAGCGCGACTTCCAGGCCCACGGGGTTGGCGACGACGGAGTCGATGAGGACCACCACCCGGTCCCCCTGCTCCACGTACGCCATCATCTCCGCCACCACGTGCTGGGCCGCGCCCAGCTCCAGCCCCTCGGCATCCAGGAAGTGCACGGGCGTGCTGCCCTGCTTGCTGGCGACCTCGAGGATGGCCTGCGCCGCCTGCACTCCCGAGCCGCCCTCGTGCGAGGGCACCACCACCAGCGACGACCAACGGCCGCGCTGGTTGAGCATCGCCCACAGGTGCAGCAGCGTGCTGGAGGGAGTGGTACTGACGGGCCTCTGCTGTTCGACGACCTCGGCCGCCGCGACTTCCCCGGTGGGGGGCGGCGGACCCGGAGGAGACGGAGGGGTTGCCTGCGGACGGGCGCCTCGCACCACCGACAGCGGCTGCACCACTCGCCGCTGGTCCGGTGGGTTGGGCGGACCCCCGTTTCGCGAGCCACCCTTCGTCTTCTTGTCGTGAGGCTCGAACATGGGTAAGCCCATGTTACCGCGTCGCCGGGCGTTTGGCACCACGGAAGAGACCGGACTCGAGCCCTTACTGTCGTATTTTCGTGGCCTCTTCGGTTTGCGGTGCGGTATCATACCAGATTTCCTACCGGGCTGCGCGAATTCTCGGGCTCTGAGACTTCATTTCGCCGAGGCTGGGATGCTGGCCAGGCGTTGGTGACCACGGACAGCTGGCTGGCACAGGTGATGGCCATCGCCGCGAGCAGGGCCCCCAGCCAGCTGATGCTGCCCATGTCGCCAAAGCACTGCTGGGTATAGGCCACAAATACCGACAGCGCCACCAATCCACCCGCACGTTGGAGCGGTTCATGGGCGCGGTGGTAGGCGCGCACCGCCAGGAAGACGGCGATGGGTATCCACATCCACAGCCCGCTGAAGCCCACCACCCCGCCGAAGGCGAGCAGTCCCAGCACCGAGTTGTGCGGGTGGTAGAGGTAGTCCGCGAAGGCGTGGGAGATGTCGGGCAGCTTGATGACCTCGTCGAAGGGGTGCCCCCAGCCGGAGCCGAGGATGGGGTTGCGGTTCCAGGTGTGGACGTCATCGAGGTTCTCGATGTCGCGGTAGTCCATCTGGCCCTTGGCGAGGTTCTCGCCCACCAGCATGGACTTGAAGATGCCCACCGGCGCGAAGATGCCCGAGGGGTTCGCCCAGCCCACGGCCACGTAGAAGGGGAAGAGGGGCAGCAGGAGCAGGGCGACGCGGGTGAGCTTGCGCTTCATCCCGCTCCACGGGCTGATGAAGTACCCGAAGATGAGCGACAGCTGGAAGCTGGCGTAGCCCAGGCGCCGGTCGTTGTAGTGCATGCCCATCATGATGATGGAGACCACCCAGACCATCCGCCAGAAGTGCTTCCGGGTGGGCTGCTCCATCCAGGACCAGATGACGCAGGCCAGGCCGGTCACGTACAGCATCGAGTCCGAGTGCGTGGTGGCGTACTCGAAGTAGTAGCCCCGGGGCCGGGCGATCATCACGATGAACCAGGCGCCCAGGATGGCCTTGGTGCAGCAGGCCACGACGATGATGCGCCCGAGGATGTGGAAGTCCTTGGGGCCGCGCACCGCGGAGTTGAAGCACATCACCATCAGCGGCAGCGACATCATCTGGTGCCACTGCCACCTGGCCACGCGCGCCTCGCCGCCGTTGATGTAGATGCCCCACACCTGCATCCAGAGGATGGTGGCCGGCACCACCAGCATCGCGATGACCACCGGCTTGGGCAGTGGCAGCGGGGGCGGGTCTATCTTCATGCCGGTGGCGCGCCGGTAGATCATCAACCCGATGAGCCCCACGACGGCGAGGTCCATCAGCGGGAGGGACATGCCGGGCATGGTGAAGATCAGCTTGCCGGGGAAGTACAGCGGCGACTGCCACTTGCCCTCGTAGGGGACCTCGGGGACGAGGTCCACCGTGACGGCCATGGCGAAGATCGCGAAGGTCAGCGTGCGCAGCGGCTGATGGCACACCCACCACAGGAAGGCGGCGCCCGCCACCGGAAGAATCGCGATCGCGGGGGCGGCGATGACGAGCCCCACCGTGGCCAGCACCAGCAGTGCCAGCAACGTCATGAAGACGGGCGTGCGCGAGAGGAAGGCTTGCATCGTCGTCCGAAGCGGGTACCCCCTCCCGCTGTTACATCAGGGCTTCTGGGTCTCGCGCGCCGTGCGCACCCACTCGCCCTTCTTCTCCTCGGGGCGGCTCATCATGAGCCAGATCTTCCAGGCCACATAGAAAGGCGCCCGTGCCAGGGCCAACAGCCCGCCAAGGCCCATACCGGATACCCACCAGCCACGCATCACGTAGAGCACGAGCGCCAGCACGCTCGCCGCCCCTGCGTACGCGGACAGCGCCACGTGCCCCTGCCACAGCGACAGCGCCGCGGCGGCCACCGTCACTCCGCCCGCGCCCAGCACCACCCAGCTCAGCGGCGGCACCAGCAGGTCCATGGCCAGGTCCACCAGCACCTTGTCCCCCTTGCTCAGGCCCTCGGCGAGCAGGGGCAGGCCGAACTTGCGCATCATCGCCATGCGTCCGCCTTCCCAGCGGCGGCGCTGCGAGCGCGAGGCCTTCTCGGAGGACACCATCTCGCCCAGCGCCTCGGCCTCCCAGGCGTAGTGCACGCGGTGGCCGGCCTGGCCCAGGCGGATGCCGTACTCGAGGTCCTCCACGATGGAGAAGGCGTCGTGCGGCACCTGGCGGATGATGGCGTGGGTGAAGCACATGCCGTTGCCGCGCAGACCACACGAGACGCCCAGCCGCTCGCGGCCCAGGGAGCGCACCTTGTGGAAGAGCGCCATGGAGACGGCCATCAGCTTCGTGCGCCACGAGGCATGCGGGTTGAGCACGCCGTAGTGCGCCTGCGCCGCCTGGGCGCCCGCCTCCAGCCTCAGCGCGAAGGCGTGCAGCAGGTTGCTCGTCACCTCGGTGTCCGCGTCCACCACCACCACCGCGTCGGCGAAGCCGTCCTTCAGGCTCTGCTCGAAGGCGTACTGCAGGGCGTACCCCTTGCCGCGCAGCTCCTTGTTGTGGCGCACCAGCACCGTGGCGCCGGCCTCGCGCGCCCGATCCGCCGTGGCATCCGCGCAGTTGTCCGCCACCACGAGGATGCGCCGCAGCTCCACCGGCCAGTCCACCCGCGACAGGTTGGCCACCGTGCGGGCGATGCCCGCCTCCTCGTTGTGGGCCGGGATGATGACGTCGAACTTGAGCCGCGGTGTCACCCGGGGCGGTGCCGCCTTCTCTCCCGACAGGAGCGTGAGCAGTAGGAGATAGCCCGCGGCGGCGAGCACCGGGAGGGCCAGGAGGACGAGCAGCAGATCGAGCAGCATCACGGCTTCTGGGGGACTTCGGGTGGGGCGCGGGGGCTCCGCGCTATTGAGATTGGGTCTCCATCGGAGGCTGCTGTGCCTCGAGCTCGGCCAGCACGGGGAGCCCCAGGCCGCGTTTCACCTGCCAGGCCTGGAGGAACCGGCCGCTGAGCACATCCCTCGCGAGCGCCGCGAAGATGCCCAGGATGAGGCCCGCCACGATGCCACCGATGGCGATCACCTTCGCGTTGGGCTTCACCGGGGTGCGGGGGAACTCGGCCGGGGTGAGCAGGGTGTAGCGGTACTTGAAGGAGGCCTGGGCGATGTCTCGCTCCAGCTTCGCGCCGTCGATGCGCTTGCGCAGCTGCTGCATCATGATGGTGCGCGCGCGCACCTCGTCCAGGGACACCGCCGCCTTGGGATTCTCCGACACCGCCGGGAGGATGCCCATCAGCACGCGCTCCAGGCCATACGGGTCCGGCATCGGCTCGTCGGGGAAGGGCACGGCTCCACCTCCGAAGCGCGTGTACTCCGCGTTCAGCTCCTTCTCCTCGCCCTGCAGCACCTTCGTCTGCGGCGAGCCCTGGGCACGCAGACCCACGATGCGCTGCTGCAGCTCGATGATGGCGGGGTGGTTGTCCCCGTAGAGCTTCTTCTGCGCCACCAGCTCCGCGTTCAGCCCCTCCAGGCGCCGGTTGTGCTGCTCCTCGGAGTCCCCGATGGCGCGCCGCTTGGCCCGGATGAGGAAGCGCAGCTCCGCCAGGTGCTGGTCGGTGTTGAAGCCGCCCACGCGCGGGTCTCCCACCGCGCGCCGGCGTTCGATCATGATCTGCTCGAAGATCTTCTCGAACTCCAGGAAGGCCTTCTTGTAGTTCTCCGAGGCGACCTTCTCGTGCTCCTCGAGGATGCCGAGCGCGTCCGTGATGCTGGCGAGTTCCTCCTTCTGGCGGGCCTCGAGGAAGCTCTGCTGAGCGGCATCCACCAGCTCGTAGGCCAGCTGGGGGTCGGGCCAGATGACGCCGATGGCGACCTTGCCGTCATCGGTGTTCACCGAGAGGGACTTCTCCAGCATGCCCACCATGGCATCCAGCTTGATGTCCTCGGTGGGGCGCCCGGAGATGAGGTGCATCACCTGGTCCTTGAGCCGCAGCAGCGGGGCACGCGTGGCGTCCCAGCGGTCCAGCAGGTTCACCCGCTTGATGAGGGCCACCAGGTTCTCGCGCCGCATCACCGCCTGCGCGGCCGAGCGCGTCACCGAGTCCACCTCGCCCGGGGGGCGCAGCGGGTTGGGCGGGTCCGGATCCAACGCCGGAATCCGGTCCGGGTTGACCAGCGCGGCGATGGTGGAGGCGCGCTTGGGCAGCAGCGAGGCCTCCGAGTAGTAGCTGCGCGGCAGGAACTTGGCGAGCGCCAGCCCCAGCGCCGCCGTCACCACGAAGGTGCCCAGCGCCAGCAGCTTGTGGCGCAGGATGGCGTTCTTCACGTAGCCGAAGTAGTCGCGCAGCGCCTCCCAGTCGAAGATGTTCGCCTGGGCCTTCTCCACCTCGGGCAGCTCGTCGCGCAGGGGCGCCATGGCGCTACCCCTCCTTCCGAGGACGCGCCGCCATCACCCGCTCCACCTGCTGCTGGAGGTCCTCGGGGGTGAAGGGCTTGATGAGGTAGCCGCTCGCCCCGGCTTCCTCGGCCTGCGCCCGGTCCATCGTCTGCGTGCGCGCGGAGATCATCAGCACCGGAATCTCCTTCAGGGCCGGCGTGGCGCGGATGTACTCGCACACCTCGTAGCCGGAGATGTCCGGCAGCGTCAGATCCAGGCACACCAAGTCCGGGCGCTGCTCCTCCAGCAGCTCCATGGCCGTCTGTCCGCTGAACGCCTCCAGGATGCGCGTGAAGCCCAGCACCTGGAGCATGTCACTCAGCATCTTGCGGAACATGGGCGAGTCCTCGACGACGAGGACGGTTCCTTGCTGCTGCGCCATAGAATCTCTCGTGCCTGTTCTCAGTCTTCCATCGACGTCCAGATGACCAGGACGAGGAAGGCATAGAGGAAGTTGTACGCCACGAACATCGCCACCGCCCGTTTTACGCCGCGAACCGCATTGCGCTCTCTCGCCGCCAGGATGGGCAACACGATGATGGCGTACAGCACCGACATCAGGATGAATTTCTTCATGACCTGGTGCGCCTAAAGCCTACCACGATCATAGCGGACCACCAATCCAACGCTTGTGTACCACTGGACGACGGGCGCCGCGTCGAGGACCACGTGGTTCATCCAGGTGAACCACCCCTTCCCTTGCACGAAGAGGTAGCGGGAGAGCGGCAGCGGGTAGAGCGCCTCGAGCTCCACCCGGGTCTCGGCGTCATTGCGGTGCACGCCCGAGGTGAGCGAATGAGCATACCGCAGCTTTCCGAGCACCTTCGCCTCGCGCCGGCCCTTCCACTCCAGGTCCAGGCCTACATCCTCCCCGGGGGATGAGCTTCGTCGTCAGGGGATCCATGTACGGCAGGTAGCGCGCCCGGACCTTGGCCTTCACCGGCCAGTGGTTGCCGATCGGCACTGGCGTGTTGAGCGTGGTTTCCAGGGTTGGCATCACCATGTTCGTGGGTAACTCATCCGGTCGGCGCGGGTAGGTCCTACCCACGGCGATACCAGGCTCGACACTCAGGTCCACCAGCGGGGTGAACTGGTGCTGGAGGCCCGGGGCGAACTGGAGGACGGCGTCCCGGTTGCCGGTGGAGAAGGCCACATCACGGCCGTACAACGACAGCGTGAAGTAGTCGCGACGCGTGGCGCCATAGAAGGACTGGAGGCGCAGCTCGGGGTAGCGCTGCTGGGGGTAGGCCGCGTTGCCGCGCCGCAGCGGCCGCACCGGTGGATCCAACAGGCCGTTGACGACCCATCCGAGGGTGCCGGCGATGGACAGTCGTTTGATGCCGAGCGACGTCCAGAAGCCCGCCGCGGTCTCCGTGTAGATGTAGGCGCTGCTGCCGAGCGACTTGGCGGCCGGCGTCACCGGCAGGCTGCCCGTCCCCGCGCCGCTTCCGAACTGGTCGAGGGGGAAGTCACCGAAGGTGGTGGTGTGGACGGCCAGCAGAGTGAGGTCGCGGCGGATTTTGTAGTCGGCGCGCGTGTAGACGGATTGCAGGATCTCGAGCGTGGGGCGCATGGCCACCTGACGCACGAGGAACTGGGGCTCGTAGGCGAACTTCACCTCGAGCAGGTTGGTGTAGAGGACACCGTCCAGGCGCGGGGCGATGATGAGGTCCGACACCACGGTGGTGGACGCCAGCTCGGTGAGCAGCGGCGTGCGGACGACGGACTCGATGCGGGCCGAGGCCTTGTATTTGACGGCCGGGGCGGAGGCCACCAGCAGCCAGCCGAGGGCCAGTGCGGGCAGCGCCATATGTCTACTCCACCACCACCACGTCGCCCGTCTTCAGCCGGAAGGTGGGGGCGGTCCCCTCGCTCCGGGTGAGCGCGGCGTAGGTGAAGCGGATGCGCACCGGCGCCGGGTAGCCGGGCTCCCTGCGCAGCACGTAGACGGCGTCCTCCCGGGCGTAGTCGGTGAAGCCACCGGCCTCGGACAGCGCCTGCAGCAGCCCCGAGCCCGACTCGAGCATCTTCTTGCCCGGGTTGCGCACCTCGCCGAGCACGGCGATCTTGATGGGCTGGGCCTCGTCCACGATGACGGTGACGACGGGGTTGGCCACCAGGTCCTTGAGCTTCTGCTCCATGGCGCGGGCGAGCGCGGCCGGCGTCTGCCCGGCGGCGTCCACGTCATTGAGGAGCGGCAGGCTGATGCGGCCGTCATCGCGCACGCGGATGCGCGCGGAGATGTCGCGCTGATTCCACACGTTGACGGTGAGAACGTCGCCCTTGCGGATGAGATAGTTTTCGTCCTGCTGCTGCTGCTGCGGCTCGCGGTAGTCGTCCACCCAGACGAAGCGGCCCGGCTGGTAGCAGGCGGACAGCAGCAGGAGCGAGGCCAGCAGGGGCCAGCGGCGGAGGGCAGGGGAGCGGAGGGAGGTTCGGCTCATGGCGGGCAGAGGGGACTTCATGCGGCGCGGGCCTCGGAGGGAGGCGGCTCGGGGGCGGTCTGGGGCTTGCGGCGGTTGCGCACCATGCGCACCAGCCCGAGCAGCTCGTCCTTGCGCACTGCGCCAGTGAGGAGGATGAGGGACACGTAGAGGACGCCGTCCAGCACCATGCGGGCCAGCCCTCGCGCCAGGTCGCGCGAGTCCAACCCCAGCCGGCCCAGCATCAGGTGCACGGCGGCGACGGCGGCACACGTCCCGAGCGTCTTGCCCAGCACGGCGAGCCCCCGCGCGTCCCAGGCGCGCGAGCCGATGGCGGACACGAGGATGATGGTGACGATGACCTCGCAGGTGGCCAGGGAGATGGCGGTGGCGCTCGCGCCGCCCGCGGGTCCCAGCCAGCGCAGGAAGGGTGGAATCAGGAGCAGGTTGAGCGCCGGGTTGAGCACCGCGGCCAGGATGGAGGTGCGAGTCACCGTCCAGGTGCGGTTGTCGGCCATCAGCCAGCTGCCGCACACGGTGGCCACGTAGGTGAGCACGAAGATGGGGGCGAGCAGCCGCAGCACCGGCGCGGCCGGCAGGTAGGCCTCGCCAATGAGCAGCTTCACCCAGGTCTCCGCCCCGAGCGCCATCGCGAGCGTCACGGGAATGGAGACGGAGACGACGCCCTCGAGCCCCCGGCGGAGGATGCGGGTGAATTCCTCGCGCGAGCTCGCCGCCGCTCGCGACATCATCGGCAGCAGCACCCAGCTGAGGATGGGCGAGAGCAGCATCGTCATGCCGGCGATGCCCCAGACGGCGCCGTAGTAGCCCACCTCCGTCTTGTTGGCGACGAGGCCGAGGATGCTCACGTCCACGCGGCCGTTGGTGGCCAGCGCCGCCTCGTTGATGAAGAAGGGCAGGGCGGCCAGCAGCGCGGTGACGGTGGAGCGCACGTCCAGCCGCATCTTCAACCCGGCGTGCTCGCGCGTGAGGTGGAAGAGGAACGCGGCCTTGAAGACCTCGGCACCGATGAAGGGCGCGGCCAGCCACGGCAGCGGCGCGCGCAGCAGCAACACCAGCGCCAGCCCTCCGCCCCAGATGCATTTCATGACGACGTGCGCCACCGACAGGCCATCCACCTTCTCGCGGGCGTGCAGCACCGCGGCGAGGATGGCGTTGAGGCGGAAGAAGAACTGGTAGACGCCGAGCAGCAGAGCCAGCGTCTGCACCTCCGGCGGCTCGCCTCCGGCGCGCATGACCAGCAGCATGGCGCCAATCAGCCCCAGCGCCAGACCGAGCTGCAAGAGCAGCGTGCCGCCGAAGAACTCGCTGGCGTGCTCGCGCCGGACGGCCACCTCCTTGCGGATGTAGACGTCCAGGCCCATCGCGCTGAGCACGAAGAAGGCCCCGGAGAAACCGTCCGCCCAGTTGTACCGGCCGAAGCTCTCCGGCCCCAGGTACCGCGGCAGCACCACCCTCATCACGAGCGCGATGCCATACGTCACCATCAGCGACCCGCCCAGCTTGAGGGCGTTGCGCAGGGAAGTATGGGCGTCCACCTGGGCGGGCTCGGCCCGTGGTGCCGCCGCGCTCGTCTGGGGCGTTTCGATGACGGAGTCCTCGACTGGAAAGGCAGCGTGCAGTGAACGACAGCGATGCTCCCCCGTCAAACAAACGGCTACAGGGCTGTAGAGCGGGCGGGCGTGCACCTCTCCCTCCCTGGCGCCGGGTCCGTTCCAGACTCCAGCAGCGCAGGCGGGGTGCCGTGATACTGTTTGAACTCCTCGAATCTCACGACATGTCCGCTCCCGCCTCCTCGGTCAAAGCCGTCCTCGTTGCGCTGTCCGGCAATGTGCTCGTCACGCTGGTGAAGTTCCTCGCGTTCGCCGTCTCCGGCTCGGGGGCCATGCTGTCGGAGGCCATCCACTCGGCGGCGGATACGGGCAACCAGGTGCTGCTGTTCCTGGGCCTCAAGCGCGCCGTCCGCGAGCGGGACGAGGAGTTCCACTACGGCTACGGAGGCGAGCGCTTCATCTTCGGCATCCTCTCCGCCGCGGGCATCTTCTTCGTGGGCTGCGGGGTGACCGTGTACCACGGGCTGACGTCGCTGCTGCACCCGCACCAGCCGGAGATCGGCGCGGTGACCTTCGCGGTGCTGGGCTTCTCCTTCCTGGTGGAGGGCGGCGTGCTGCTGATGGCCGTGCGCGGAGTGTTCCAGCAGTCGGGCGGCATGGGCTTCTTCCGCTACGTGCGTGAGAAGGCGGACCCCGCCACCGTGGCCATCCTGCTGGAGGATGGCGCGGCGGTGCTGGGCCTGGTGCTCGCCGCCGCGGGAATCTCCCTGGCCTACGTGACTGGCAATCCCGTCTTCGACTCGCTGGCCTCCATCATCGTGGGCCTGTTGCTGGGACTCATCGCCATCTATCTCGTGCTGGAGAACCGCTCGCTGCTGCTGGGCCGGGCCGTGCCAGACGAGGTGGAGCAGCGCTTCGTGGACATGGTGCGCGCCCGGCCGAGCATCGCGGACATCCACGACGTGAAGACGCGCCAGCTCACGCCCGAGGTCTTCCAGTTCAAGGCGGAGGTTCGCTTCAGCGAGACCTTCGTCACGGCCCGGCTGACCGAGGCGCTGAGGGGCCTGGGCGAGCTGCCCTCGGGCGAGGCCCGTGAGCAGGCGCTGCGGCCTGTTGCCCAGCACCTCATCCGCGCCCTGAGCGAGGAGATCGACGCCATCGAGGCCGAGGTGCGAGCCGCCATCCCGGAGGCGAAGCACATCGACCTGGAGCTGGAGCATCTGCTCGCGGCCTCCGTGGAGGATGTCGCCGGAGTGCGCAAGAGCGCTTGAGTGCGGCACCTTACGGCCCGGAGCAGCGCACCGGGTGAGCTATCGTCAGCACCAGAGTGGAGAGGGGGGGTCTGCCCTCTCCAGGGGGATGCACGCCATGAAGACGTGGAGACTCTGGGGGCTGCTGCTCGGGGTGTTGCTGTCCGGGTGTGCGGCCTCAGGCCCGTCGCTGCACGAGGAGGAGAGGCTCGAAGCCACTGCTGTAGAGGCGGAGCGGGAGGAGGCGGACGCGTGCCTGGCCTTCTTCTGTGATGAGGAGGTGTGCGGCTTCTTCCGCTGCGAGGCAGTGGCGGAGCTGGCCGAGAGCGGGGGCGAGGACGAGGCGTCCGGGCAGGTGGTGAAGACACGGGGCTCGGGCGCGGTGGGGGTGTACCTGCCGGGCGCCGGCAACTCACCCATGCGGTACTGGGGCCGTCCGCAGCCCTGGCCGCAGGAGGAGGGCGCCGTCTTCATCATCCCGTGGAGGAACCACCATCTCCGCCACCTGCTGCCCAGTCAGCAGAAGTTGCTGGCGGAGATCGATGCGAAGGCGAACCGGCCTCACGAGAAGCACCACATCTTCCCGCAGGAGTTCAAGGCGTGGTTCGAGAGCAAGGGCATCGACATCCATCAATGGACGATGTTCATCGAGACATCGCTGCACAAAAGCATTCACCGAGGAGCGAGCGGTGGCGCTTGGAACGCGGCGTGGCGGCAGTTCATTCTGGAGAAAGGTTCCAGCTACGTGACGAAGGAGGAAATCTGGAAGCACGCGTGGGAGCTATGCGTGCGTTTCGGTTTGATGGCACCTCTCGAACCGTACTATGGCAAGACGAAGTTGCCGCCGCCCATCGAGTTCTGAGGAGCAAATGAGGTTCTACCGGTTGAGCTCCGCTCCGTACGAGAGCTTGCGCTACACGGGCGAGTACAACGCGAGGCGCAAGTGGGGCCTGCCCGGCCTTCAATGCCCCTCATGCAATGTCCCCTATGTCGGAGATTCGGAGGTCTACCCGAACGTGGATTTGTCGGGCCTGCCTGGGGCGGAGCAGCTCGAAAAGGCTTGGCTGGAAACGGACCTTGAGAGATTCAAACACCTGCGCGAAATGGTTCGGCCCCTGGTGCCGGCGGGGGCGCCACTGGTTCCTGGTGCCCGCTTTGGCCCGCTCGTGGGCTCGGCCCGGGGCAACTTCGCGCAGCTCCATATGTTGTACGCCGACAGGGTGATCATTCGCCGTGATGCTCTGGAGCAACTCCAGGCCGAGGGCCTGCGGGGACTCAAGGGGGGCCGGACCGGGCTGCGCTTTCGTCAGAGGAACGCGCCGGAGTTGATAGAGCTGGAGGTGGAGATGCTAGGCCTGTTCCACCCGGACTGCCTACCGCCGGGCAAGGCGGAGCCCTGTGTGACGTGCGGTGGATACAGATTCTCTCTGCCGGAGCAGCCGTTGCTCGACAAGGCCTCGCTGCCAGGGCACCTGGACGTGTTCCGGTTGCGCAACTTCACCAACGCCATCGTCATCACCGAGCGCTTCGCGGACACCCTGCGCCGGCTCGGTTTCGAGGAGTATTCCCTGCGCGAGTTGCCCGTGCGCTGAGCCCGGACCCCATCGAGGCCGAGGTGCGAGCCGTCATTCCGGAGGCGAAGCACATCGACCTGGAGCTGGAGCATCTGCCCGCGGCCTGAGTGGAGGACGTCGCCGGAGTGCGCAAGAGCGCCTGAGCGCGGCACCTTCCGGCCCGGTGCATCTCACCGGGTGAGCTATCGTGAGCACCAGAGTGGAGGTGGGTGTGTCTTGCCCTCTCCAGGGGGCGCGCGCCATGGCTTCCTCCCCCCATCGAGTTCTGAGGAGAAGATGAAGTTCTACGAACTGGACTCCGTTCCGGCCGACAGCATGCGGTACACGGGCGAGTACAATGCGAAGCGAAAGTGGGGGTTGCCCGGCGTGCATTGCCCCACGTGCGACTCCAGTTGGGGTGGCATCTCAGAGGTCTATCCGAGTGTGGATCTATCGGGGTTGCCAGAGGCGAAGCAGCTTGAGAAGGCCTGGCTGGAAGAGGACTTCGAGAAGTTCGAGCGTCTGCGCGCGATGGTGCGGCCCCTGGTTCCCGCCTGGGCGCGGCTGACTCCTGGCACGGGTTTCGGGCCGCTCATCGGTTCGGCTCGTGGCAACTTCGCCCAGCTCTACATGCTGTATTCGTGGAGGGTGATCATCCGCCGGGATGCGCTGGAGCAGCTCCAGGCCGAAGGACTCCGGGGACTGAAGGGCTGCCGCACCGAGCTGCGCTTCCGGCAGCGCAATGCACCCGAGTTGATGGAACTGGAGATGGAACAGCACGGTCTGTACCACCCGGACTGCCTACCCCCGGGCAATAACGAACCATGTAAGACGTGTGGGGGCTACGATTCAGGTCCGTCGAAACAGCCCATGCTCGACAAGGCCTCGCTGCCGGAGCACCTGGACATCTTCCGCCTGCGCGACCACCACGGCGTCATCGTCATCACCGAGCGCTTCGCGGATACCCTGCGCCGACTCGGCTTCGAGGAGTATTCCCTGCGCGAGTTGCCCGTGCGCTGAGCCCCGAACTCGGGGCCCCGCGCCCCACTGACCTAGCTCGCGCCGCTGCCGGTAATCACCACCGGCACCGTCTTGAGGATCAGGTTGATGTCGTTCTTGAGGCTCCAGTGGTCGATGTACTGCATGTCCAGGTACATCCACTCCTCGAACGAGATCTGATTCCGGCCGGACACCTGCCAGATGCACGTGAGGCCCGGGCGCACCGACAGCCGGCGCCGCTGCCAGGCGGAGTACTTCTCCACCTCGCTGGGGATGGGCGGCCGAGGCCCCACCACGCTCATCTCGCCGCGCAGCACGTTGATGAGCTGCGGCAGCTCGTCGATGGAGTACTTGCGGATGAAGCGCCCCACCCGCGTAATCCGCGGGTCGTTCTTCATCTTGAAGACCGGGCCCGTCTGCTCGTTCTGCGCCTCCAGCTTCGCCTTCAGCTCCTCGGCGTTGACCACCATGGAGCGGAACTTGAGCATGTGGAAGGGCTTGCCGTGCAGCCCCACGCGCTTCTGCTTGAAGAACATGGGCCCGCGGCTGGTGAGCTTCACCGCCAGCGCCACCCCGATGAGCAGCGGCGACAACACCACCAGCGCCGCCGCCGAGCTGACGATATCGAACAGCCGCTTGAGCGCCATCTGGTGCGGCTGGAAGGCATGCGTCATGAAATGCAGGTAGCCGTCCGAGATCGCATGGTCATCCACCGGCCGCGCCCGGTCGAACCGGAAGTGGTACGCCGGCAGCGCGAAGGGAATCCCAAAGTTCTCACACAGCTTCACCGCCGCCTGCATCTCCGCCGAGTGCTTCAGCATGTTGCCGGCGATGTAGACCTCGTCCACCGGCACCGTGCACAGGATGTGCTCCAGGTCCTTCACCGCGCCCAGCAGCGGCGCCGGCGGAGCCGCCGAGGCCGACTCGTTGCTGAAGCCCAGGTAGCCAATCACCTTGCGGCGATGCTTGGAGTTCAGGTCCTCGCCCGTCAGCCGGCCCATGGCCCCCACGCCGATGATGAGCACCTCGTCCAGCGGCTGCTCCTGCACCGACAGGTTGCGGAAGAAGTACAGGCGCAGCAGCGCCACCGAGGGCCACAGCAGCGGCGGAAAGAGGCTCAGCGCGACGATCCACGACTCGGTGCCCAGCACCAACCGCGTGAGGAAGAGCACCACCGTGACGACCATCACCTGGATGGAGATGAGCGCCAGGTCATCCAGCCGCTCGCGGTTCGCGAACCGCACGTCATAGAGGCACAGCGCCGTGCCCACCACCAGCCACGCCACCACTCCCACGCCCAGCAGCACCCAGACGTCCGTGCGCTCCAGATGGAGATCATGCCCCATCAGCGTCGTGGAGATGAGCAGCGCCGCCACCACCAGGAGCAGATCCGCCACCATGTTCATCTTGGCGGCGAACCCCGGAGCGAAGCGCGAGGGCGGAGCCTCGGCCGTCTTGGCGTTCACCACCGAGAGGGACTTCTCCGTAGGCGTCTCCGACCCGAGCAGCGGGGGCGGTGTCTCGGCGGGAGCCAACCCGCTGGGTTGGGACTCCGCATGGGCCTGCGAAGGGGTGGAGGGAGGCTCGCTGGATGTCACGTCAACTTGAGATGCGGGTCGCATGGAGACCCTCCCTGGATTCGACATCCGACGGATCCATGATAGGGGACCGTGACGTCGGCAAGAAGCCGGGGATGCTCGACTGTTCAGACGACGCACCCCCGCTGAAGCCGCTGCGCTCAGCGTAAAGGGTTGTCTTGAAATCCGTCAACCCTCCCTGAATTTTTATACTTTGAGTGTAATCAGTATGTGACACCAGTCCGTCCTCGGGGCGCGGCACGCACGCGCCCCTACCTGTAGGGGGATGGCGTGTACACGGTGCGGAGGGGACGTAATGGGTCCTCCGTAGGGGTCACCGCCATGCCTTCTCCGCCGCCCGAGCGTGCTGCCGTCGTGTTGTCCCGCCGCGAGTTCGACGCGGCCCTGTTCGATCTGGACGGGGTGGTGACGCGGACGGCGCAGGTGCATGCCGCCGCGTGGAAGCGCCTGTTCGACACGTACCTGGAGCGCAGTGGCGAGCCGTTCCAACCGTTCTCGGAAGAGGACTACCAGCGGTTCGTGGACGGGCGGCCGCGCTTGGACGGCATCCGCTGCTTCCTGGCGAGCCGGGGCCTCTCGCTGCCCGAGGGCTCGCCGGAGGACGGCCCGGATGCGCGGACGGTCTGGGGCCTGGGCAAGCGCAAGAACGGCTACTTCCTCGAGACGTTGAAGCAGCGGGGCGTGGAGGTCTACCCGCATGCGGTGGCGTTGCTCGAACGGCTGAGGGCGGCGGGCTTTCGCACGGCGGTGGTGTCGGCCAGCCGCAACTGCGAGGCGGTGCTGCGAGCGGCCGGACTGGAGCCCCTGTTCGACGCCCGGGTGGATGGTGTGGAGGCGGGGAGGCTCGGGTTGCCGGGCAAGCCGGCGCCGGACACGTTCCTGGAAGCGGGGCGGCGGTTGGGCGTGCCGCCGGAGCGCGCGGTGGTGCTGGAGGACGCGCAGGCTGGAGTGCAGGCGGGCCGGCGAGGCCGTTTCGGGTGCGTCATCGGCGTGCGGCGCGCGGGGCCGGTGGGGGCGCTGGTACGGGCCGGCGCGCACTTGGAGGTGACGGACCTGTCCACCGTCACGGTGGAAGAAGGAGGGCAGTGATGCGGCCGATGCAGGAAGTGCCCTCGGCGCTGGCTCGGCGAGAAGAGTTGCTGCGCCGCATGGAGGGCCGTCAGGTGGCCCTCTTCCTGGACTACGACGGCACGCTGACGCCCATCGTTCCGGATCCGGACGCCGCGTGCCTGTCGGAGTCCATGCGGTCCACGCTGGCGGAGCTGGCCCGGCGCTACCCGGTGGCCATCGTGAGCGGGAGGGATCTGCGCGTGCTGAAGGGCTTCGTTCGGCTGGAGGGCGTGCTCTACGCGGGCAGCCACGGCTTCGACATCGAGGGGCCGGACGGGCGCGAATTCCAGGTGGAGGAAGCCCGGGCGCTGCTGCCCGAGCTGGACGCGGCGGAGCGGGAATTGAAGGCGGCCCTCGGGGGCATTCCTGGCGTGCAGCTGGAGCGCAAGCGCTTCAGCGTGGCAGTGCACTGGCGGCACGTGGAGGAGGCCCGGGTGCCCGAGGTGGAGCGCGGCGTGGACGCGGTGCTGGCGCGCCACCCGCGGCTGCGCAAGGGCGGAGGGAAGAAGGTGTTCGAGTGTCTGCCCGCGATCGATTGGCACAAGGGCCGGGCGGTGGAGTGGCTGCTGCGGGCCCTGGGGTTGGAAGGCGAGGGCGTGCTGCCGGTGTACGTGGGGGACGACCTCACGGACGAGAACGCCTTCCAGATGCTGCGGGGGCGGGGCCTCGGGCTGGTGGTGCGGGGCGAGGTGGAGCGGCCCACGGCGGCGGACTTCGCGCTGAAGAACGTGGAGGAGGTGCGCCAGTTCCTGGAGCTGCTCATCGCTCGCGCTGGAGGGACGACGCGATGAGGCGCGAGCACTGGTGCTTCACCTACGAGGGCCTGGAGCCAGAGCGAGAGGGCCTGCGCGAGGCGCTCTGCACGCTCGGCAATGGCTACTTCGCCACGCGCGGGGCGGCACCGGAGGCCGAGGCGGATGACACGCACTATCCGGGGACATACCTGGCGGGCGGGTACAACCGGCTGAAGACGGACCTGGCCGGGCGGGTGGTGGAGAACGAGGACCTGGTGAACATGCCCAACTGGCTGCCGCTCACCTTCCGGCTCGAGGGCGGCGACTGGTTCAACGCGCGAGCGGTGGCGCTGCTGGAGTACCGGCAGGTGCTGGACCTGGCGCGCGGGCTGCTGCTGCGCACGGTGCGCTTCGAGGATCGGCAGGGGCGGCGTACGCGGGTGGAGCAGCGGCGCTTCGTGCACATGCGTGACAAGCACCTGGCGGGACAGGAGCTGGTGCTGGTGCCGGAGAACTGGAGTGGCCGCGTGCACGTGCGCTCGGCGCTGGACGGGCGGGTGGTGAACGGGGGCGTGCCGCGCTACCGGCAGCTCAACTGCAAACACCTGCGCACGCTGATGACGGAGGAGGTGGACGCGGAGACGCTGCTGCTGGAGGTGGAGACGGTGCAGTCGCGCCTGGATGTGGCGGAGGCGGCACGGACGCGGCTGTATGTCGACGGGCAACCGGCTAGGGCGCGGCGGGGGCTCGCTGAGGAGGAGGGCTACCTCGCGCACGAGTTCACGCTAGAGCTGCGCGAGGGTCAGCGGCTGGCCGTGGAGAAGGTGGTGGCGTTGTACTCGTCGCGGGACCTCGCGGTGTCCGAGGCCGCGATGGAGGCCCAGCACGCGGTGTCGGTGGCGCCCGGGCGCTTCGATGAGTT
Source organism: Vitiosangium sp. GDMCC 1.1324 (assembly GCF_003044305.1). Taxonomy (GTDB): domain Bacteria; phylum Myxococcota; class Myxococcia; order Myxococcales; family Myxococcaceae; genus Archangium. Next base: position 77,621 of record NZ_PZOX01000033.1, read on the forward strand.
GGTGGCGACGCACGTCCAGGCGTGGTCACACCTGTGGCGCCGGGCCGACCTGGAGATGGAGCTGTCCGAGGCGGACCACATCCACCGGACCCTGCGGCTGCACATCTTCCACCTGCTACAGACGGTGTCGCCGCACTCCATCGACCAGGACGTGGGTGTGCCGGCGCGCGGGTGGCACGGCGAGGCGTACCGGGGCCACGTCTTCTGGGACGAGCTGTTCGTCTTCCCCTTCCTCAACCTGCGGCTGCCGGCCCTGACGCGGGCGCTTCTGCGCTACCGCCACCGGCGGCTGCGGCGGGCGCGCGAGGCGGCTCGTGAGGAGGGTTTCCGCGGAGCCCTGTTCCCCTGGCAGAGCGGCAGCAACGGGCGAGAGGAGAGCCAGCGGCTGCACCTGAATCCCCGCTCGGGCAGATGGGTCCCCGACGTGACGTGGCTGCAAAGACATATCAACGCGGCCATCGCCTACAACGTCTGGCACTACTACCAGTCCACGGCGGATGTGGAGTTCTTGTACTTCTACGGCGCGGAGATGTTGCTGGAGCTGGCGCGCTTCTGGGCGAGCATGGCCCTGTGGAACCCGGCACTGCGGCGCTACGAAATCAAGGGCGTGATGGGGCCGGACGAGTACCACACGGGCTACCCGAACCGGGCCGGGCCGGGGCTGGACAACAACTCCTATACCAACCTCATGGCGGTGTGGGTGTTGTGCAAGGGATTGGAGGTGCTGAAGCTGTTGCCCGGCGAGCGCCGGGACGAGTTGCTCGAGACGCTGGCGCTGAGCCCGGCCGAGCTGGCGCACTGGGACGAGGTGAGCCGGAAGATGCGGCTGGTGTTCCACTCGGACGGCGTGCTGAGCCAGTTCGAGGGCTACGAGCAGCTCCAGGAGTTCGACTGGGAGGCGTACCGAACGCGCTACAGCGACATCCAGCGGCTGGACCGGATTCTCGAGGCGGAGGGGGATTCGCCCAACCGCTACAAGCTGTCGAAACAGGCGGACGTGCTGATGCTGCTCTACCTGTTCTCGGCGGAGGAGCTGCGCGAGCTCTTCGAGCGGCTGGGATACCCGTTCGAGCCGGGGATGATTCCGAGGACGGTGGAGTACTACCTGCAGCGCACGTCCCACGGCTCGACGCTGAGCGGCGTGGTGCACTCGTGGGTGCTGGCGCGCAGCGATCGCCCCCGCTCGTGGAAGCTGTTCAGCGAGGCGTTGAAGAGCGACATCTCGGACGTGCAGGGCGGGACGACGCCCGAGGGCATCCACCTGGGCGCCATGTCGGGGACGGTGGACTTGATGCAGCGGGCGTACACGGGCATCGAGGTGCGCGGGGACGTGCTGCACTTCAACCCGAACCTGCCCGAGGGCATGACGCGGCTGAAGTTCTCCCTGCGCTACCGAAGGTTCCTGGTGGAAGTGGAGATCACCCAGGACAAGCTGGTGCTCAACAGCCGGTGGCAGTCCTCCGAGCCCCTCGAGTTCGCGCTACGGGGCGAGCGCCACCAGCTGCTGCCGTGCGAGACGCGCGAGTTCCCCATCGCCCGGCCAGAAGTGACGGCGGAGGGAGGGATGGACAGCGCGGGCCCGTGACGCCCATCACCCCTTCTCGTAGGGGCCTTTCACTTCGCCCCAGCCCCATACCGGCATCGGCGCGGCGCTCTCCACGGCCGCGCCAGGCTGCGAGTTGATCACCGCGAGCCTCGTCCCCCACTCCAGGTACGCGACCAGCGCGGAACGGAACTCCGGGTCGTCCGGGAGCCCGACGTCGTCCGCGCACTCGAGCAGCAACTGCATCCATCGCCGCCGTTGCGGTTCGCTCAGGGCGCGCCCGATGTGGTGACGAACCATGTTCGGGTGCCCCCCGAGCGTCGCGCTATAGGTTTTCGGTCCCCCGAACACCTCCGCGACGAAGGCCGCGACATGCTTCGCGTGCTCAGCGGGAATCCGGGCGAAGACCGGGGCCAGGAGCGCGTCTCCCGGGACGCGTTGGTAGAACGTCTCCATCAGCCGCTCCAGCGCCGGCATCCCTCCCATCCACTCGAAGAGGGTCGGAACCTGCTGTTCGCTACTCATCCGCGCGTCCAGCGCACGTTCGTCAGTTCGTAGTGGCGCATCTCCTCGATGCTCTTCACGAACGGCTTCACGGCTTGGAAGAACGAACCGAACTCCCGGCTGGTGCGGAAGCCCTTCAGATGCCCCTCCGCCGAATCCCAGAGAATCCGAAGCATGAACGTCTCGGGTGACTCCGCGCAGCGCGTCAGCTCGAAGCCCTGGCAATGAGGCGATGCGCGCAGGCTCTCGCTCGCGGCCTCATAGGCCTGGATCAACGACTCGCCCGTACCGGGCTCTACCTTGTAACGAATGTACTCGACGATCATCGTGCTGGACCTCGTCTGGTTCCACCTGCCAGAGGGGGGCGCTATAGGCGGTGGTCTGGCTCGCCGTCCAACCGATTGTTGGCATGGGTGGAATCGATGGCGTCGATGGTTGGGAATTCCTGCCTCCCGTCATGCACCGATTGCGCGCCGGAGCGCGTTCCGGAGCCATCGGTGCCCCGCGTCACTCTCGGACCGCTCGGCCCAGACCTGGGTCATCGTGTACGCCTCGGTGCGGAGCGGAGCTGTCACCGTTTCCAGCCGCAGGGCGGGGGCTACGGCCTCCACGAGACGGCTTGGAATCGTCAGCAGGTGATCCGAGGCCGCGACCACGAACGGGGCCACGAGGAAGTGGGAGACCGTGATGGCGATCCGCCGCTGAAGCCCGCGTTGTGCCAACAGTTCATCGATGGTGCTGCGCGCCGTCTCTCCGGGTGAGATGAGAACATGGGAGGCCGCGGCGTACTGACGGAGCGTGAGACGGGTTCCCGCGAGCGGATGTCCGCGCCGCACCACGCAGATGAGCTGATCCCGGAAGAGCTCCTCTTCGCGCAGCGTCGGCGCAATCGGGTACTGGCGGCCGAGCTTCAGCTCGAAGTCCCCGCGCTCGAGTGCGGTCATCCAGTCCTTGGGCAGATGATGGAACCGGAGATCGACGTTCGGGGCCTCCTTCGCGAGGATGGCGGCGAGCCTCGGGAGCGCGTAGAGCTCCAGATTGTCGGTCGACGCGATGCGAAAGACCCGGCTACTGGTTCTCGGCTCGAAGGGCTCGGGCTGTTGGAACACCCGCTCCAGCGAGGAGACCGCGGACGCGGCGGGTCCCAGCAGGGCCTGGGCGCGCTCGGTGAGCACCATCTGCCGCCCGACGCGCACGAGCAGCGGATCTCGAAACCAGTCGCGGAGCCGGGCGAGTGCATGGCTCATCGCGGATTGACCCAGTCCCACCCGTCTCGCCGCTCGGGTCACGTTCCGCTCGCTCAGGAGCGCGTGCAGTGCGACGACCAGGTTCGTATCGATTCCGCCGAGGTTCATCAGAGCCAGCATACTGTCGCTCTCGGCCTGGACCCTGGGCGACAGCCCGTGAGCGGGAGGCGCTACTTCTTCGTGGGCTTCTGTGCCTGGACCCGCTCGCCCGTGGTGAAGAACACCCCGCCCGCGATGTGGTGCACGGAGCGCTGTGAATCTCCACCGCTGAAGTCCCAGCCTCCGTCCTTCCACACCGAGTCCTCCACCCAGGCCGCGACGACCTCGGCGATGAACAGGTCATACCGGCGCTGCACGTCCGGCTCGCTGAGCACCCGGCACTCCAACCAGCCCACGCAGTCCTCCACCAGCGGGGCCTGCACGCGCGAGGCGGGCGAGGGCCGCAGCCCGTACAGCGCCCACTTGTCCTCCTCGCGCCCGGACACCGAGCCCACCGCGTACACCTGCTCCAACTGCGCGCGCGTGGGCACGCAGAGGGTGAATTCCCCCGAGGCCTCCACCAGTTCGCGCGTGAAGGTGCCCTCGGCGATGACGACGGCGAGCTTGGGCGGATCGAAGTCGAGCGGCATGGCCCAGGCGGCGGCCATCACGTTGGTGCGGCCGTGGGCCGCGCTCGTGACGAGCGTGGTGGGGCCGTGGTTGAGCAGCTTGTAGGCGCGGCGGAGCTCGAGCGGGACTCTCATGTTGGGGCACTCTGCTCCGGTGCCCGGCGGATCGCATCCTCGTCTCCGCCTCCCGGGCCACGGAGCGGACAGGAGAACGAGGGGCCCCCCTTTCTTCGGGGAAGTCACGGGCTCGCGGTGCCGGTTCAACCCAGGTATGTCCTTCTCGCTCCGCCTCCTCGCTCCCCTGGTCCTGCGCCTCACCGTGCTCCCAGCCGCAGCGCACGCCAGCCCGTCTGTCTGGTACGAGCAGTCCCGTGTGACGTTCCGCGCGGGTGACGTGTCAGATGGGGCCGCCGTCGATGCCACCCGGGCCTCCATCCCGGACGATTCCGTGTCCTCACGGCTGTCTGGTGTGCGGAGGACATGCTCGGAGTCCCTGGGTAGCTCCGCACCCCAGTCCCTGGCGAGCGTTGCCGCCTCCGCGGCTGTGGATGGAGTGCGCGTCAGCGGTTTCGGCTCGAGCGGAGGCACGAGCGCCCTGGCCGGGGTGCTCGCACTCGTGGCGGTGGCGCTCGGCGCGCGGCGGACAGCCCCCGCCTACGCCCGCGCCTCGCGCCGTGTCACCACCGGACGGAGAGCTTCTCGAAGCCGCGGAACATGAGGCTGTGGCACTTGAGCTGCGGCAGCTCCTCCGTGTCCAGCTTCAGGCCGGGCAGACGCTCGAGCAGCACCTCGAAGGCGATCTCCAGCTCGCGACGGGCCAGGCCCGCCCCCAGGCAGTGATGCGGCCCGAAGCCGAAGCTCATGTGCTTCTGGTGGTTGCTGTCGCGGGTGATGTCGAAGCGATCCGGGTCGGGGAAGGCCTCGGGGTCGCGATTGGCGGAGGCCATGCACATGAACACCACGTCCCCCTTGCGGATTGTCTTGCCGCGCAGCTGGAAGGTCTCCGTGGCGATGCGGTGGATGTTGGGCACTGCGGTGTTGAAGCGCATCATCTCCTCCACCGCCGAGCGCACCAGCGTGCGGTCCTCCTGCAGCTTCTTGAACTGATCGGGGTGCGTCAGCAGGTCATGCAGGCTGTTGCTGAGCTGATCCGTGGTGGAGATGTGCCCGGCCACGAGGATGAGGATGGCGTTGGCCACCAGCTGCTCCGGCGTCATCTGCCCCTCTTCCTGGGACTGGATCATCTTGCTGAGCAGGTCCTCGCCCGGGGCGCGCCGGCGCTCCTCGATGACATTGCCCAGGTAGCCGGAGAGCTCGCGCATGGCCGTGTTGGCCCGGCGGGCCAGGGCCAGCATGTCCGTGCCTGCCGCGGGCGCGTTGAAGTCCGCGAGGGGCTCGGCCCACTCCATGAACTGTTCACGGTCCTGCAGCGGGACGCCGAGCACCTCGGCGATGACGAGCGGGGGCAGTTGGTTCGACAGGGCCTCCACCACGTCCATCCACCCCTGCGCCTGGACCCGCTCCACCAGCTGCTCGGCGGTGCGGCGGATGGCCGGGCGCCAGGTGTCGAGCCCCTGGGGCGAGAAGCCCCCGGCCACCTGCCGGCGCATCTGGATGTGCTCGCGGCCGTCCCGCATGAACATCTGGTTGGGGAGTACCTTCAGGAAGTCCGGGAGGATCTCCGGGCCCTGGCCCCGGAGCTGCGCCTCGTAGAACTTCACCCGGTTGGCGCTCAGGCGCGGGTCCCGGAAGCCGTTCACCACGTCTTCATGGCGGGTGATGAACCAGCACTGCACCGCTTCCGACCAGTGCACCGGGTCGTTCTCTCTCAACTCCCGATAGAGGGGCACCGGATCGAGGAGGTTTTCAGGAGCGACGGGGTTGAGCTCGAGCTTGTGGGCTGCGCTCGCCATAGGGGTTCCTTCCTCGGATGGATCGCCTGGGTGCACGGTTCTGACACGATAATCAACTCTGGCGATCTTGTCCTGAGTTGATTTGCAGTTGACGAAACGACTTGAGTGCAAGCCATTGGCCGACGCAGTGAGGCTGAAAAGCTTTAGGCAGGGGCTCACTCCTCGGGTAGGGATGGGTGGGCCCGGGAGTGAAACCGGCCCATTTCGAGCCTGGGTGACGGAGTGGAGGAGGACCCGCCGGGTCGGGTGCTACCCGGTAGGGCGTGCCACCACATCGGACCCAACACGTCGGGTTGTATGGCTGGAAGAGTGGCGTGGAGATGAAAGGGATTTGAGGGCATGGGTGTGGGTCCGGGTGCTCGGAATGGCCACGGGGCAGGCGCGTCCGTGGTAGAGGCCAGCACATGAGCACGGAATGGAAGGAGCGGCTGGTCATCCGCGAGGCGCGGCCCGAGGACGACGCGGCCATTGGCGAGCTGTTGGTGGAGGCCTTCATCACCCAGTACGCGAAGAAGCTGCCGGAGGTGCAGTACACGGAGGAGCGCAAGCGGCAACTGCGCGACGTGGCGAGCAAGCGCGCGGTGGCGAAGGTGCTGGTGGCGGAGCTGGAGGGGAGAGTGGTGGGCACGGTGGCGCTGTGGCCGCCGGGAGCCCCGGGAGCGGAGGCGTGGGTGCCTGGCGCGGCGGACCTGCGGCACCTGGCCACGGCCGTGGACTTTCATGGCCGGGGGCTGTCCACGCCTTTGCTGGACGCGGCCGAGCGCGTGGCTCGCGAGTGGAGTGTGCCCGCCATCTGCCTGCACGTGCGCCGGGGCGCCGAGGGCGTCGCGCGCATGTACCAGCGCCGAGGCTTCGTGCGGGAGCCCGCGGGAGACCTCGACACGCCCTCCGTGTACCTCGAGGCCTACCTCCTCCGCTTCCCGGGCTGAGGCCGCCTCCTTCCTCCAGAGGCGAGGGCCGTGGCGGCACCCGGGCATTCCTAGATTCACGGGCGGGAGACCCTTCCATGCGCGCGCCGCCCATCTCCGACTATGCCCTGCTGTCCGACTGCCACTCGGCCCTGCTCGTGAGCCGGCGCGGTTCGGTGGACTGGCTCAGCTGCCCACGCTTCGACTCGCCCTCCGTGTTCGGCCGGATGCTGGGGCCGGCCGCCGGGCACTGGGTGCTCCGGCCGGTGAAGGGCCGCTCGCACCGGCGCTACCTCGACCGCACGCTGGTGCTGGAGACACTGCACTACACGCCCACCGGCATCGCGGTGCAGGTGGAGGCAATGGCGCTGGGCCGGGGCAAGCGCGGGCACGAGCTGGGAGCGGAGTCGCCCGGCGGCCTGGTGCTGCGCCGGGTGGCATGCGTGGAGGGCCAGGTGGAGCTCGAGACGGACTTCTGCCCCCGGCCCGAGTACGGCCTGGTGCACCCGTTGCTGCGCGAGGTGGAGGGCGGAGTGCTGGCGCAGGGCGGTGCGGACATGCTGCGGCTGTCCTCGCCGGTGCGGTTTCAGTTCGGAGACTGTAATGCCTTCGGGCGCTTCATCCTGCGGGCCGGGGAGTCGGTGGGCTTCGCCCTGCAGCACCGCGCGTGGTGGCACCCGCCGCTGCGGGCCTGGAGCCAGGAGGAGATAGACGCGTGGCTCCAGGACACCGTGGAGGGGTGGCGCAGTTGGTCCTCCCTGCACCAGCGCTACGAGGGCCCCTGGCGCGAGCTGGTGCACCACAGCGGCCGGGTGCTGCAAGCGCTTACGTTCCAACCCACGGGCGCCATCGTCGCCGCGCCCACCACGTCCCTGCCGGAGTCGGTGGGCGGCGAGCGCAACTGGGACTACCGCTACACGTGGCTGCGCGACGCGAGCCTCACGCTGGAGGCGCTCTGGGTGGCCGCCTGTCCGGACGAGGCCTCGCGCTTCTTCGACTTCCTCACCTCGGCCATCACGCAGCTGCGCCGGGGCGAGGACCTGCAAATCATGTTTGGCATTGGCGGTGAGCACGATTTGAGCGAGCGCATGCTGCCCCACCTGCCAGGGTGGAGGGGCAGCTTCCCGGTGCGGGTGGGCAATGGGGCGTGGCAGCAGCGGCAGTTGGATGTGTATGGCGAGCTGCTCGGAGCGGCGCACCGGCTGCGGGAGTACCTGGGGGGGTTGGACGAGGCCGGGCGGGAGTTCCTGATGGCGTTGGCGGACACGGCGGCGGACCGCTGGGCCGAGCCGGACCAGGGCATCTGGGAGATGCGGGACGTGCCTCGGCACCACCTCTACTCGAAGCTGATGTGCTGGGTGGCGCTGGACCGGGCGCTGGACATGAAGGACCTGCTGCACCCGGATCCGGAGCGCGTGGTGCGCTGGAAGCGGGTGCGGCGGAACATCCGCTCGGCCATCCTGGAGCACGGGTGGAACGCGCGGGTGGGCGCGTTCACGCAAGCGTTCGACTCGGACGTGCTGGATGCGTCGGTGTTGATGCTGCCCATCGCCGGTTTCCTGCCGGCGAGCGACCCGAGGATGCGGGCCACGCTGGAGTCCATCTCCACGGACCTCACGGATGACCGGGGGCTCGTGTACCGCTACCGGGCCTCGGATGGACTGCTGGGAGAGGAGGGGACGTTCTTCCTGTGCACCTTCTGGCTCGCGCAGGCGTACGCGCTGGCGGGCGAGGTGGAGCGGGCTCGGGAGACGTTCACGCAGGCGGTGGAGTATGTGAACGATGTGGGGCTGCTGTCCGAGGAGGTGGAGCCGGAGAGCGGAGAGTTGCTGGGGAACTACCCACAGGCCTTCAGCCACATCGGGATGGTGAACGCGGCGTGGGCCATCACCCAGGCGGAGGAGCGCAGGCGCCAGCCCGCGTCCGAGCAGGCGCCCGCTCCGGCGTGACACGGGGCGGGTGGTGCGTCAGCCGCCGACGCGGACGCGCACCTGCACGTCCTGGCTCAGGTGGCCCCCTGACGAACGCGGGCGTCATCTCCACCGTCACGGGTTGGGGCTCGCTCTCCTCCGGCGGCTCGTCCCCGGACACGCTCCAGACCGTCGATGTGCCCATCGTCTCCAACGCGGACGCGGACGCCGCGTACCCGGAGGACATCACCGCGGAGCAGCTCGCCGCGGGCGTCATGGGCGTGGGCGGCAAGGACTCGTGGTCGGCCAGCGCGAGCGCCTGGAAGCACTTCACGGTGACCGTGCCCGCCGGCACCACGGTGCTCAACGCGCACATCTCCAGCGGCTCGGGTGACGCGGACATCTACGTCCGTAGGGCTCCCAGCCCACCACCACATCCCCAACCCCGCGGCGGGCACCTGGTACATCTCCGCCCGCGCCTACTCCGCCTTCTCGGGCCTGACGGTGCGCGCGACCACCTACTGAGCAACCGTCCTTCCCGCTGTTGAAGGCCTCGGCGCTGGCGCCCGTGACGACACGGTGCGCCATGCCCGCCCGGTTTTACGCGCTGCGTCTCAGCGGCCCGCGCGGACCTCGCACGTTGCGTGGGTTTGCTCCGCGCTGCCACACAGGGCACGATCCTCCTGTCAGCACCGAGTCCAACGGCTGCCTGGGGGACGTGTCCATGAAAGAGAGAGCCTTTGGCGGTATGGCCATGTTGGTGGTCCTTGCCGTCGGCCTGGCCGCGGACCTGGCCCTGTGGCGCTCCTCGTCCTCCTCGAATCGGGAGCGCATCGCGGACAAGTCGGCGGAGCAGCAGCCGGGTGAGCCGCGCGGCATGAGGGTCACGGCCGTTCCCGCGAGCTACGTGAAGGACGCGAGTGATTCGGGCGTTTCCGTGGAGCGCGTGGGCCTCGGTGTCCGGACGGACAGGCTCCCGTCGGACTCCATGGCCTTCACCTCCTCTCCGTGAGGAGGCTAGCTTCCGGGCCATGCCCATCCGGAATCTGGTCTTCGAAGGCGGTGGTGTGAAAGGCATGGCCTACGTGGGCGCCGTCCAGGTGCTGGAGGCGAAGGGCCTGCTGGGCGGCGTGGAGAACGTGGCGGGCACCTCGGCGGGGGCCATCACCGCGGCGCTCCTGGCCGTGGGCGCGACGGCGGAGGAGCTGAGCTCCGTTCTGGGGAGCACCGACTTCGCCACCTTCATGGATGGGCCCGGTTGGGTCTTCCGCGACGCCAGCCGGCTCGTCGAGCACTACGGGCTCTACGAGGGCAACGTCTTCGAGCAGTGGTGTCGGGAGCAGATCGGCCGCATCACCCAGCGGGTGCTGGGCGAGTCCCAGTCGGACCTCACCTTCGCGCAGCTCGAGGCCCTGGCGCAGCGCGAGCCGGGCCGCTTCCGCAAGCTGTTCGTGGTGGCGACGAACCTGACCCGTCAGCTCCCGGAGGTGTTCTCCGCGAGCACCCGGCCGGAGGTGCCGCTGTGGCTCGCGGTGCGCATGTCCATGAGCATCCCCCTCTTCTTCGAGGCCGTGCAGTTCGAGCAGTGCGTGTACGTGGATGGGGGCGTGTCGTGGAACTACCCCATCGACTTGTTCGATGGAGTGCGGCGCCAGCCGGCGCTCGGGTCCCCGGCCGTGCCTCCCGAGGTGGGTGTGAGCTCCGAGACGCTGGGCTTCTTCCTGGGCACCGCGCAGCAGATAGAAGCCGCGCGCCAGAACTGGCAGCTGCTGCCAGTCCCCATCACGGGAATCAAGAGCTACACCCAGGCGCTCTTCAGCTTCATGTTGCATGCGTCCACCCTGCTGCACGTGGACGAGGTGGCATTGGGACGCACGGTGTTCATCGACAACGCGGGCGTCAGCACCACGGAGTTCACGCTGACGGACGCGCAGATCCAGCAGTTGGTGGACAACGGAGTGCTCGCCACGACGGAGTGGCTCGCGCGCAACGCGGACCGGATGGCGCCGGCGCGGGCGGCGGGCTGAGCCACCCATCTGCTCGCTCCTGAATATCTCTTCCGACCCGCTGGGGAGGGTGGGCGCGAGAGACGTCATACTGCCGGGATACGTTGGCCCCCGCGCCGGTTGTCCCCGGTGCGCACACCCTCATGTCCCGCTTCCGTCTTTCGCACAGCGATGCCGTCGAGTGGCTCCGCACCCTTCCGGATGCCTCGGTGGACCTCGTCATCACCGATCCCGCCTATGAGTCGCTCGAGAAGCACCGCGCCATCGGCACCACCACGCGCCTCAAGCGCAGCAAGGCGTCCAGCAACCACTGGTTCCGCATCTTCCCGAACGCTCGCTTCCCCGAGCTGTTCGCCCAGGTCTGGCGCGTCCTGAAACGGGACTCGCACTTCTATCTCTTCTGTGACCCCGAGACGATGTTCATCGCCAAGCCGCTCGCGGAGGCCGCGGGCTTTCGGTTCTGGAAGCCCATCGTCTGGGACAAGCTGCACATCGGCATGGGCTACCACTACCGCTCCCGCTACGAGCTCATCCTCTTCTTCGAGAAGGGCCGGCGGCGGTTGAGCGACCTCGGTGTCGCGGACGTGCTCCCGGTGCCTCGCGTCCACCGGGGCTACCCGGCCGAGAAGCCCACCGGCGTGAGCGAGGTGCTCATCCGGCAGAGCAGCGCCCCCGGAGAGGTGGTGGTGGACCCGTTCATGGGCTCGGGCTCGGTGGGCGTGGCGGCGGTGCGGCTCGGGCGGGACTTCCAAGGCACCGACATTTGTGACGAGGCGCTGACCGTCACCGAGGCGCGTCTGCGCGCCGAGGGCGCGGTGTCCGAGGAGACAGCGGAGATGCGCGCGATGCGCCTGGCCCGGAGCGGGTGAGTTGCCAGAGGCGTGGGAGGCTCGGATGACTGGACACGAATACGCGGACCTGGTGGCCAGATACATCGTGAAGAACTACGCCTCGCGCGGGGTGAAGGTGTACCGCGAGGTGCATGTTGGGAAGACGCTCACCGGACGCGGGCGGCGCGTCGACATCTTCGTGCTCGAGCACGACACGCGCACCGCGCTCGCCATCGAGTGCAAGTACCAGGGCACAGTCGGCACCGTGGACGAGAAGATTCCCTTCGCCCTGCAGGACCTGGAGAGCATGCGGATTCCCGTCTGCGTCTCCTACGCAGGGGATGGTTTCTCGCAAGGAATCCTCCACATCCTCTCCGCTTCCCCCATCGCGGCGTACTGCCTGCCTGGAGCGAAGACGCTCGCGCCCTCGAACGAGACGCGCGAGCTGGACTCCATCCTGGCCGTGACCTTCAAGTGGTGGGATGTGCTCGTGCGCGGCAAGAAGCGCGTGGCGCTGTGAGCCCCCCACCTGGCCCAGAGAACTGACCCCGTCTTGTTCACCAGAGGGGAAGAAGGCGCGGAGGGCTGCTTCCTGTCGTGACACTCCCGGCTCCGGGTTCCGTCAGACCCTATGGGTACAGAATGAGTATGGCTACCCAATGGGAGAGAACAATGCCGGGTGTGAATCTCATGAAGCGGTGCTCCTGGGCCGTGCTGTTGTTGCTCCTCGTCGGGTGTGGCACCACCACCCGTGCCGTGCGACTGGATACGGGGCGGGGAAAGCTCCTCGTCCATGTTCCGCGCGGCGGCGAGGAGCCGGTGAAGCTGCGCGAGGGCGAATTCAAACAGGCGCTCGCGGAGCTGGCCCGGGATGTGCGGCCCGCTTCGAATCCCCTGCGAAACGCCCGGAGGCTGATGTTCGACTCCCCCTGGCAGGAAGAGGTCTACCTGAAGTGGACGGGGCGGCAACTGCTGCTGGACTCCGAAGCGGAATCCGTGCAGCGGATGGCCGGGGTGTACCTCGAGCTGACGCAGGCCTACGGACGCTGGTGCGAGCACAAGGGGCGTCCCCGGGACTGCCTCTCGCTGCTCAAGGATGGACCCCTCCTCAATGAGGATGGCCGGTACGCACTGGCCATGGAGTTCGCCCTGGGTGCGGTGTGGAACGAGACGATGGATGCCTTCAAGGACATGGCCAATCCCGAGGCCGTGCGGGCGACAATCGTTTCCGCGATGGCCATGTATATGACGCTCTGGCTGCTGCCCGAGCCGGCGTCCAAGGGCCTGGCTGCCATCCTGACGGCCTCGCTCATCGCTTATCTGGGAGTCGATACGGTCTGGAGCCTGATGCAGGGTTGGATGCAACTGGTGGAGGACGTGAAGGGGGTCACGTCCTTTGCCCAGCTACGGGAGGTCGGCGAGCGGTTCGGCAGGGTGATGAGCAAGAACGTCGCGCGCATCTTCATCATGCTGGTGACAGCGGCCATCGGGAACACGGCGGGGCTGGCGATGACGGGGCCGGGGCTGCCCGGCTACTCGCGAGCGGCGGTGCTAGCGGAGACGCAGGGTGGCTTCCAGCTGGCGGCGGTGGCAGAGGTGGAGTCGGTGGCCGTGTCCGCCGAGGGCTTCACCATCGCCCTTGCGCCGGGCGCGGTGGCCATGTCCTCGCGGGGTCCGGGCGGCAGCGTGAGCTCGCCGGCAGCGGACAACGCTCCTCCAAAGAGGCTCCTCAAGAACCAGTTGCCGGATGACCTCTCTTGGGAACTGGACCTGGCCCGTCGGCTTGGTGTCCGACCCGTTGGCGTTGACTCACCCGAATTCCTGGACTATGCGAACCAGGGAACAATCAAGTGGGTCGTTACCCAAGAAGGTGAGCTGAAGATCATTCCACACACTTGGCGCGCCCTTGAGATCTCACATGCTGTCGCCAGTGGCGGTCAACCTGTGCTGGCTGCCGGTGAAGCACAGATCGCTATTCATGGGTCCACGCGCTTCGGCATTGCAATCACTCCCAACAGTGGTCACTTCCTGAAAGGGGCGTCCAGGGCCGTGAGCGCCAACGCGCTGGAAATCGGGCGACAGGCGTTCGCCAAGTTCGGAATCACTTTCCCTCCTTGAAAGGGACTGATGGAAACGAAGAGCGATCTTCTGCAAACCGTCTTGAAGTGGCCCCACCAGAGGGTGTGGGCATGGCTCGACGGGCTCATCATTGGTGAGCCCATAGACGGCGAGTTCTTCAATTGGGATCTGTTCGCTTTTGCTGCCGCGACGCGGGCAAGAGAAGAGCGGAGTTTGTCATGGGCAAACATCGCCCTGCTGGTGTATGGCGATATCGCCAAACGCTCACCCGATGGAATCGCAGAATCTCTCACATACTCGGCAATGAACCTGCGAGCGTGGATGATCTGCGAACTCGGTGCGCGGGAAGGTGACACCGTTCTGGATCCCGCGGTGATTGTGGCATGGTTCCGGCGAACCGCTACCCTGTCCTTTGAGGAGGTGGTCCAGTTGGTGTCCCCACTGGACCTGCGGATCACCCCCATTGATACGATCCGCAAATTGCGCAGCATCAAGAATGCGCTCAATGTCTTGAGATCCATTTGCAAATCGGGTGTGTTGCGGAAGCACCCCGAGTTGATCGACTGGCTGCGCATCCGACGACGCCTGCCGTGAGCACGGAGACACGGCCTTCACCGCTCGCGCGGTCCGGAGTCACCTTCCCTCCTTCAAAGCCCCCGTCTCCAACTCTCACGCTTCCCGAACTCGTCATCCAGCAACTTGCCGAGCCCTTCATCGGAAACCACGCGGCCTGCCTCGGCATCGGCAAGACCTTCACCGACCGTCCCGAGAAATTGCGCCTGGTAGGTGAGCCGGTCGAACTCCTCCGGCGAGAGAAGCACCGCGGCGGGTTTGCCGCTCTGGGTGATGACGACCGGACGCCGGTGCTCCCGCAGGCGGCGGACCACCTCAGATGCACGGGCCTTGAAGTCGGCGATCGGTAGGATGTCCTCTGAGATATGGAGCGGCTTCATGGTCACCTGGATGGCCAGAAGATAGGCCTGGGGACGCGTCCCAGGGTCTTGGACGAGCACCTTTCCTCCTTGAACGCCTGGTCGATCGCCTGGTTGCCCGCTCGTAGACGAGGTGGCTCTGGGCGCACGGTGTCTATCGACAACGTGGGCGTCAGCATCACGGAGTTCATGCTGACGGCCGAGCGGATGCAGCAGTTGGTGGACGCTACCCGGCGGAGAAGCCCACCGGCGTGAGCGAGGTGCGCACCCGGCAGAGCAGTGCGCCCGGAGACGTGGTGGTGGATCCGTTCATGGGCTCGGGGGGCGTGGCGGAGGCGCGGCTCGGGCGAGGCTTCCGGGGCACCGACATCTGCGTTGAGGCGCTCGAGGTCACCGAGGCGCGTCTGCGCGCCGAGGAGGCTCTGCCCGAGGAGATGTACGTGCGCTTACTCCGGGAAGTGCACCACGCGGCCGTCGTCGCCTACCGCCCAGATGTCGTCCGGCGAGTTGAGCGCGAGATCCCGGAGGGGCTTGTCCACGGTTCGCGCAGTGACCCAGCCCGTAGCACTTAGCCGTCGGATGACACCGGTGCTGAGGGAGCTGGCATCGGTGGTGTAGATGGAGGACGGGTCCAGCACCACCACGCTGGTGAAGGCGGCCGAGGGGCCGTCCGAAGGCGGGCTCACGCGCGTCCAGTTCGTGGCGCCGTTCCACTTCATCACCAGGCCCGCGTCCCCCACTGCATAGGCGAGACTGGCGCTGGCCATCCACACGGCACGCAGGGCGCCGCTGTAGCCTCCGGGCACGCCCGTCAGGGTGTGCTGGGTCCTCGCCGGAAGACCGCCGCTGCCGGGGTAGCTGATGATGTACGGCACCGTGTCGTTGCCATTCTTGTCACCGACGGCGATGAGCTGCGTGGGCGAGAGGCCGTGGAGGCCGTAGTAGGTGGGAGGCGTCTCGTTGTAGTGCTCCTGTGGCGTGTTGCCCGGCGTCCACGTGTACATCCGTCCCTGGCTGTCCACCATGTAGAGCGGCGTCGTCGTCCCGAATCCCTGGATGCCCACGAGGTTGAGGGAGATGGTCGCTTGATTGGAGCAGGTGTTGCCGTCGTGCTCGGCCACGCTCCCGGTGTCGCCGGCCAGGAACACGTGACCGTCGGGCCGCACCCACGCGGCACGCCAGTTGGTGTTGCCGCAGCTCGCATCGAGGCTCTTGAAGGGCTGCCCCGCGGCGGTGCGCACCGCGAGCGCGCCGTTACTGCCCGCCACCCAGACCGGCAGACCGTTCGGGCCGAGCGCCACGGTCTTCCACTGCCGGGTGCCGGTCAGCGCCGGGTCCGAGAGCACGCTCCATCCCTTGCCTCCGCAGACGCCGCCTTCGTCCCGTTGCCCGTCGCAGGTGTTGTCCCGATCGTCACATGCCTCGGCCCTGCCGCGCCGGTTGCGAGCGTCCTGATCATCGCAGTCGTCCTTGTTGGCGACGGTGCCCGCGGGGGGCGTCGCACCGGGGCACACCGGGACCGGGGCCGCGCGCTCGTCGCCCGCGCCATCACCGTCCGCGTCCGGGTAGTAGGACGTGGGGGCGGGGGCGTTGCAGGCCAGTCCGTCATGGCTGGTGTTGCAGACGTACTGCCCACCGGGACAGGGCGTGCTGCACGCGGTGCCCTTGGCGAAGCCTTCATCCGCGGTGCCGTCGCAGTCGTCATCCAGGTCATCGCACCGCGCCTCGTTGGCATCCGAGCGGGGGTACGTCCGCGCGTCCGAGTCCCGGCAATCCGTGGCGTTCTGCACGTAGCGGGAGGTACCCGAACCCGGCGGCTGAGTGCAGCTCCAGAGTGGTGTGGCGTCCCGGTCGCCAAATCCATCACCATCCTTGTCGGGGTACCAGGGTAAACTTGTGCCCTGGTCGATGGTTCCGTCACAGTCATTGTCCCGTCCGTCGCACACCTCGTGAGCGCTGGGCCAGCTGTTCGGGTCACCGTCATCGCAATCGCCGAGTTGGGTGGTATGACCGGCCGGCATGTGGCCGCAGAAGATTTCATAGGCCGAGTCCTTCGCGGCATACCCATCCACGTCCGCATCAGGGTACCCCACTGTCGCCATGGACTCACCGCAAGGATTCAAGACGCATACTGCTTGGATGCACAGGTATCCTTTGTCACAGGGGTGCATTTCATTGCAGTCGCGTGTCTTCTCCTTCAGGAGATCATCCAGGCCAGGTACCGTGCATCCGGCCACGAGCCACAGCAAGCCCATCCATCCTGCCAGGCGGCGCATCAGCGAACCTCCTTCGAGAGCGCGCGATCCGTCGGAGAGAGCGCCCAGGTAACGAGCGCTCCCACTGCCGCGAGTCCCGCCGTGCCAAACATCACGTTGGCCACACGAGCGCTGCTCTCGGCGTCGTCCCGGTGGGCGTGGGTCTCATCCTGGAAGGAGGCTCTGCGAGCATCGTTCACGCTGGAGCGCGCTTGGAGACCGAAGACAGCCCCCACACCCATGGCGGCTATGCCCACGCCCGCAAGCACAAGCGGCGCTACGAGTACCCGCTTGCGCGAATGCTCCACCACACCCGTCGCATACGGCGTGGGAGTCACCGGCGCAGGTACACGCAGATCGGGTCCCTCCGTCAGTTGCTCGGGCCTATCCGTCTTGGCAATGGCGGGTTGTTTCGACTCTTCGAGGGAGCTGGCCAATTCCTGGTACACGCGAGCCCTCTGTTCCTCGAAGTCATGCGCGATCTTGGGCGAGACCTCAAGCGGGAGTTTCGCCTTGGGGTCGAGTCGCAGCCCTGTTTTGAAGGCTGTTTGAGATTGTTCCCGCTTGCCCATGTCCGCGAGGATGATGCCCTCGTGCAACGCGATGGTCACCTTCTGCTCTGCGTCACGGGCCAACCCCTTGGCTTGCTGGAGTTGCTCCAGCGCTTGCTCATACTCCAGCGCGTCATAGAGCCGCACTGCGGCGGTGAGGTAATGGCTGAAGGTGTTCTGCGCGTGAGCAGCCATTGGCGTGGCTGACATGGCCAGGGTGCAGATGGCGAGCATCAGGCTCGCATGACGCGAGGAGGGGTGCATGGCGCGGGATGGTAGGGGCTGGCGGTAGGCCTGTCCACACGCTTGGTTGGACCCGGCGGGCACAGAGAAAACCCGGAGCTACAGGTGCTGTGCATGGTCGGTTTCAGGTTCGAACCGACAGCTCACGCTCTTGTACTGGTCATGCTGCTGTCAGTTTTCAGTCTCTACCAAGCCATGGGCTGAACCCCTTGATAGCCATCCTCTCCACCTGAAGCGCTACAGTCATGATGATGGGCACCGTTCTGCCCTGAATGTCTGCGCGAGCGCCTGGCTGCCCGCTCGTGGAGGATTACTCCGGCGGCAGGGGCGCGTTGGTGCGGCGCAGGGGGCGCTCCGGGATGAATAACGTCAGCATGAAGCCCAGCACCGAGACGAGGATGGCGAGGCGGTAGATGGCCGAGATGGCCCGCGTGAAGCCTTCCTTCTGCGCCTGTTCCACTTCGGCCACCGCGTCCATCACCCGCGTCTCCTCGGCTTGCAGCTGGGACATCGCCTCGGTCCTCGCGGGGCCCTCGAGCCTCGCCTCCACGTCTCGCTCCCTCGCCGCGAACCTGTTGCGCAGGTCCGCTTCGAGCTGCTTCGCCGGGAAGGCCTGTCCGCTTTCCACTCCCTCGCCTCCGCTCCCTCCGGTCCCTGATACCTGGAGCCGCTCGCGCACTTCGGGCGGCAGGTTCGCGGTGGCCCTCGCCATGCCCTCGGTCACCGAGGAGGACAGGGTGGCCGCGAACACCGTTCCGAGCACCGCCACGCCTATCGTGGAGCCCATCTGCCGGAAGAATGTGACGGTCGAGGTGGCCACCCCCACCTGTCCCGGTGGCACCGCGTTCTGGATGGCCAGCGTGTAGAGCGGCAGCGAGGGTCCCATCCCCAGCCCCAACAGCACCATCTTCGCCGTCACTTCGGCCTGCGTGGACTCGGGCGTGAGGGTGAAGCCCATGAGCGCATAGCCCACGGTGAGCACCACCTGCGCGCCGAGCATCAGCGCCTTGTAGCGGCCGATGCGTGAGACGAGCTGGCCCGCCAGCACGTTGCCCGCCACCACGCCCAGGGTGACCGGGGTCAGCGTGAGCCCCGAGCGCGTGGCCGACAGGCCCACCACGTTCACCATGAAGAGCGGCAGGAAGACGACCGCCGACAGGAAGCCCGCACCGAGAATGAAGACGGTGGCGTTGCCCACGCCGAAGACGCGGTTGCGGAAGAGCTCGAGGTCGAGCAACGGGTCGCTCGCCCGGTGCTCGGCGAGCACGAAGAGCACGAAGCCCACGGCCGACAGCGCGAAGAGGCCGAGGATGGGCGCCGAGCCCCACGGGTAGCCGCCCTCGGACGCCGGTGTGCCGCGGCCTCGGCCGAGGCTGAGTGCGAGCAGCAGCGGCACCACGGCGAGCACCAGCGCGAGGGCTCCCGCAAGGTCGAGCCGGGGGCGTGTCTCGCCGGCCGTGGGGAGGAGCGAGGGCATCTTGAGGAGGATGAAGGTGAGTGCCACCACGCCCACCGGGAGGTTGATGAAGAAGACCCAATGCCAGCTGAGCTGGTCGGTGAGGAAGCCCCCGAGCAGCGGGCCCACCACGCTGGCGAGGGCGAAGACCGCACCGGAGAGGCCCTGGTACTTGCCTCGCACCGCGGGAGGGAACAGGTCCGCGACCACGGTGAAGGCCGAGGTGAACAGCGAGGCGCTGCCCAGGCCCTGCACCACTCGGGCGAGAATGACGTGGAGGCTGGTGCGCGACAGCCCGCACAGCACACTGCCGGTGACGAAGAGCACGATGCCGGCGATGAGGATGGGCTTGCGGCCGAAGATGTCCGACAGCTTGCCGTAGATGGGGAGCATCACCGTGGAGGCCACCAGGTAGGACGTGGTGAGCCACGGGTAATGGGCCGCATCCATGTGGAGGTCCACCTGCATGGCCGGGCCCGCGGTGGCGACGATGGTCTGGTCGAGCGCCGCGAGCAGCAGGGCGAGCAGCACGCCCGTGAGCGTGACGGCCTTCTGGCTCCGAGTGAGCTCGTAGGCGTGGGTGGGCGGTGCCATCCGTGGTGTCCCCGTGTGTGCCCCCATCTTCCCCGGTGAGAGGGCAGGGGAGGGGGTCTTCTCTATGCATGAGAGGGCCCCCGTGGGCGCCGGGACGTTGGCTGGATGACGCTCGGTGCGTGCATTGCGGAGTTCTGCGCGGATGCCGTGCTGTGTAGCGTCTCCAATTCACACCCAGGCGGTCCGCTTGGCGGCGGGTCCGCGAGGAGGAACACCATGCGCGCGTTGCATCTCGAGCGGTTGGACGGTCCCGAGGGGTTGAAGCTGGTAGACGTGCCCGAGCCCGATGCGGGAGAGCAGGTCCTCATCGACGTGGTGGCGGCGGGAGTGAGCTTCCCGGACCTGCTGCTGTCGAAGGGCCAGTACCAGATGAAACCGCCGCTGCCCTTCGTGCCGGGCGTGGAGGTGGCGGGCGTGGTGCGCAGCGCTCCCTCGGGCTCGGGGGTGAAGCCGGGAGACCGGGTGATGGCCTTCACCATGCTCGGGGGCTGGGCGGACGTGGTGGCGGCGCCTCCGGGAATGACGTTCCGCGTCCCCGAGGGCTGGAGCTTCGAGGCGGCCGCGGGCACGGTGATGAACTACCACACGGCGCACTTCGCGCTGCACCGCAGGGGCCGGCTCAAGGCAGGTGAGACGGTGCTGGTGCACGGCGCCGCGGGCGGCGTGGGGACGGCGACCATCCAGATTGCCCGCGGCGCGGGGGCTCGGGTGCTCGCGGTGGTGAGCAGCGAGGAGAAGGCGGAGGTGGCTCGGAGCGCGGGCGCGGACAAGGCGCTGCTGTCCACGGGGGACTGGGTGTCGCAGGTGAAGGACGCGACCCAGGGCCGGGGCGCGGACGTGGTGATGGACCCGGTGGGCGGGGACATCTTCGACCTGAGCCTCAAGTGTCTGGCTCCCGAGGGCCGGCTGCTGGTGGTGGGCTTCGCGGGCGGCCGGATTCCGGAGGTGAAGGTGAACCGGCTGCTGCTCAAGAACGTGGATGTGGTGGGCGTGGCCTGGGGCGCGTTCGTGATGCAGGAGCCCAAGCTCACGGCGGAGATCGCCAAGGACCTGGCGGCGCTGGCGGACAAGGGCTTCGTGGAGCCGGTGGTGAGCCAGGTGTTCCCCCTGGAGCAGGCCGCCCAGGCGCTGCGTGAGCTGGACTCGCGCAAGGCCACCGGCAAGGTCGTGCTGCGCGTGCGCAAGGAGTAGGTCCGCGTTTGACTCAGTGCGCCATCCGGGCGCATGGACATGTCATTCCGTGTGCTCCGGTGAGCGAATCGCTAGCATCCACCTCCTTCTCACATCAGGGGGACGCACCGATGCTCACCGGACGCATGATGGACTTCCCGCTCACGCTCACCCACTTCCTCGAGCGCGCCCGGACCTACTTCGGCCGCTCGGAGATTGTCAGCCGCCAGCCGGACAAGTCGCTCCATCGCTATACCTATGCCGACTTCTACCGGCGCACCTGCAAGCTCGCCCATGCGCTCGCCCGGCTCGGCGTGAAGCCTGGCGACCGGGTGGCCTCGCTCTGTTGGAATCACTCCCAGCACCTCGAGCTCTACTTCGGCGTCCCCGCCATGGGCGCGGTCATCCACACCCTCAACCTCCGTCTCCACCCCAACGACCTCGCCTACATCGCTCGCCACGCCGAGGACCGCATCGTCGTCGTGGACCGCTCGCTCCTCCCGCTGCTCGAGAAGTTCATC
The DNA here is from genome assembly GCF_003044305.1 of Vitiosangium sp. GDMCC 1.1324. GTDB lineage: Bacteria > Myxococcota > Myxococcia > Myxococcales > Myxococcaceae > Archangium. The sequence continues at coordinate 98,891 of NZ_PZOX01000033.1, forward strand.
GCCTCCGTTCCCTCCGTCGAGCACGTCATCGTCATCCCCGATGACGGCCCCACCCCAGAGGGCCGCCTCGACTACGAGAAGCTGATTGCCCCCGAGCAGGACTCGTTCTCCTGGCCCCAGCTCGACGAGCGCTCCGCGGCGATGCTCTGCTACACCTCCGGCACCACCGGCAACCCCAAGGGTGTCCTCTACAGCCACCGCTCCTGCGTGCTGCACGCGCTCACCCTGTGCATGAACGATGCGCTCGGCATTTGCGAGACGGACACCGTTCTTCCCGTGGTGCCCATGTTCCACGCCGCCGCCTGGGGTATGCCCCACGCGGGCGTCTTCACCGGCGCGAAGCTCGCCTTCCCCGGGCCCCACCTCGACCCGAAGTCCATCCTGGACCTCATGGCGGATGAGCGTGTCTCCCTTGCCGCCGGCGTGCCCACCATCTGGCTCGGCATCCTTTCGCTGCTCGACCAGGAGCCGAAGCGCTGGGACCTGCGCGCCATGCGCACCATGGCCATCGGTGGTTCCGCGGCTCCTCCCGCCATGATTGAGGGCTTCCTCCACCGCCATGGTCTCGTCGTCACGCACGCCTGGGGCATGACCGAGATGAACCCCGTGGGGACGCTCGCGCGCCCGCGCCGCCAGCATGAGCACCTCCCCCAGGCCGAGCGGCTCGCCCTCCGCGCCACGCAGGGCTATGCCATTCCCCTCGTCGAGGTGCGGCATGTGAGTGACTCGGGCCAGGTGCTCCCCTGGGACGGCGAGACCATGGGCGAGCTGGAGGTGCGTGGGCCCTGGGTCGCCTCCTCGTATTACGGCGGCGAGGGCGCGGATCGGTTCACCCCGGATGGTTGGTTCAAGACGGGGGATGTCGTCACGCTCGACGCCGAGGGCTACGTGCGCATCACCGACCGCTCCAAGGACGTCATCAAGTCCGGTGGCGAGTGGATCAGCTCCGTGGCCCTGGAGAACGCCCTCATGGCCCACCCGGCCGTGCTCGAGGCCGCCGTGTTCGCCGCGAAGGATCCCAAGTGGGACGAGCGTCCGCTCGCCGCGGTGGTGTTCAAGCCGGGCCAATCGGCCTCGAGGGAGGAGCTCGCCACCCACCTGGAGAAGCGCTTCGTGAAGTGGTGGCTGCCGGATGACTACGTCTTCGTGCCGCAGATTCCGCGCACCTCCACCGGCAAGTTCCTCAAGTCGAAGCTGCGCGAGGATTTTGGCGACCACCTGGTGAAGCGGCAGCGGTCGAACAACTGAGCCACGAGGGAGCGGGGGCTACACGGCGGCTCCGTAACGGAGTGCGTCGCGGCCCACCTGGGCAATGTCCTCGTCTCCCTCGCTTCGCCCGTACTGCAGCAGCGCCACCCCGTAGTGGAACGCCCGGAAGCGCGCCCGGTCCCACGTGGCCTCGTCGATGTCTCCGTAGGCCTCGCGGAATACGTCTCGCGCCTCCGGCGGCAGGAAGCTGAAGGCGAGCGTCAGGTCGATTGCCGGATCCCCCAGGTGCACGTCTCCCCAGTCGAGCATCCCCGTCACCGCGTGGTGCTCGTCCACGAGCAGGTGCCTCGCGTAGAGGTCTCCGTGCACCCAGCAGGCGCGCCGTGTCCACGGCGGTGTGTCCACCAGCCGTGACACCCAGGTGCGCACCGCCGCCCCGTTCACGTCCGCGCCGTCGGTCTCCAGCTTCTCGAGCCGCTCGAGAATCATCGGTGCTCGCTTCCTCAGGTCCGCGCGGGCGAGCTCGTCCCCCGGGCCTCGCGTGAGCGTTTCATCGTCCACGGGAATGCCGTGCAGTGCCGCCAGGAATCTGCCGAGTGTCGCGGCGTTGCTCAGGCGCTCCTCGAGCGTCCACGCCACCGCGCAGGCCGTGCGCCCGGGCAGCAGCGCGTATCCGGCGAACGGATAGGGGTAGTCGCCCTCGGGATGGCCGAGCCACACCGGTTCGGGGATGCGCAGCGGCAGGTGGGGCGCGAGCAGGGGAAGGAGCCGGGCCTCGTTCTCCAGCAATCCCCTGGCGATCTTCCGGCGCGGGAAGCGGAACACCCAGTGTCCGTTCACCGTGTACGCCGTGTTGTCCCAGCCCGTCCCCAGCGGCTCCAGTCTCGCCGGTGCCAGCTCCGGAAACTGCCGCTCCACGAGACGGGCGGCACCCTCTGGGGTCAGGGTGACGTCTGCTTCCCACAGTGGCGGCATGGCGCTCCCTCTTCTGGCCGGGCCTCCAGTCCCAGCGCTCCGGCCTGGTGCTCCCTGTTTCCCGTAACACCGCGGCGGGCCTCCTCGCCGTGGGCCGCGCGACCGCGTGACGTTCCTGTCAGCCATTGCTTACGGGGAGTTGACCCGAGCCTCCCGTGAACTCGTGTGAGTCTGGTCTTCCTCGTCGAACCGGAGGCTCGCATGCAGCTCAACCGTCGCAACTTCCTGCGTCTCTCCACGGTCAGTGGAGCGGCACTCGCCCTGGGGCCGTCCTTCTGGCGCAACGCCTATGCCGCTCCCGCCCAGCCTGGCAACAGCCCCTACGGCGCCATGTCCGGCTCCGCCGATGCCAACGGCGTTCGCCTGCCCGCCGGCTTCTCCTCGCGCATCGTCGCGCGCTCCAGCTCCAAGGTGGCCAGCACCGGCTACACCTGGCACGGGGCGCCGGATGGTGGTGCGTGCTTCCCCGTCTCGGGCGGCGGGTGGATCTACACCTCCAACTCCGAGCTGTCTTCCGGTTCGGGTGGCGTTTCGGCCATCAAGTTCGACGGCGGTGGCTCCATCGTCGGCGCGTACCGCATCCTCTCCAGCACCACCTCCAACTGCGCCGGCGGTCCCACTCCCTGGGGCACCTGGCTCTCGTGCGAGGAGTTCTCCGGCGGCCGCGTCTGGGAGTGCGACCCCACGAAGTCCTCGCAGGGCGTGGTGCGTTCCGCGCTCGGCACCTTCGCCCACGAGGCCGTCGCCGTGGACCCCGTGGACCACCGCCTCTACCTCACCGAGGACAGCACCAGCGGCCGCTTCTACCGCTTCACCCCGTCCTCCTATCCCTCGCTCAGCGCTGGCACGCTCGAGGCCGCTCGTGTCTCGGGAGACCCCCTGACCGGCGCCACCGTGACGTGGGTGGCCGTGTCCGCCTCCAAGCCCGCTTCGCAGCAGTCCAATGCCTCGCAGACCTCTGTCTTCAACGGCGGCGAGGGCTGCTGGTACGACCGCGGCACCGTCTACTTCACCACCAAGGGCGACAACCGCGTGTGGGCCTATACCGTGGCCACCTCGCGGCTGGAGATCATCTACGACGACAACCTCTATCCGAACTCGCCCCTCACCGGCGTGGACAACGTCACCGTGTCCTCGTTCGGCGATATCTACGTGGCCGAGGACGGGGGCGACCTGCAGCTTTGCATCATCACTCCGGACCGCGTGGTGGCCCCGTTCATCCAACTCGTGGGTCACAACAGCTCGGAGATCACCGGCCCCGCGTTCAGCCCGGATGGGAAACGGCTGTATTTCAGCTCGCAGCGTGGCACCTCCGGTTCCAGCAGCGGCGGCATCACCTTCGAGGTGACCGGGCCCTTCCGCACGTAGGCGCTGGCTCACCCCAGGGCACTGTGGCGTATCGCCACAGTCTCCCAGAATGCCGCACCCCTCCCCGTGGCGAAACGCCTCGGTGCTCCCGCCTCGCATCGGTCGCCTCCGAGGCGGGGCGTGGGTGGCACGCAGGTCGCAATGTACCCGGCCGTCCTGCTCACGAGGTTGGCACGATGACGATGAAGATGGGCTCCCGGGTGATGTGGCTTGTCGTGGCGGTGGTCGGCGGAGTCGTGGCCTCGTACGCCGTCGTGTTGCAACGGCAAGGCTCCGGCCTGGTGAGCCTCGTGCCCCTGTGCCTCCTGCAGGTGCAGTTGACGGCGCTCGTGCTGCCCCTGCACCGCGTGCGCGTGCTGCGTCGGGCTGCCGGGCTCAATCCGGCAGGAGCAGGCGGTGGTGGCGCAGGGGACGTGCCACGTTCTTCACCGGCGTCTCCGTCAGCGGGCCGTACGTGAGGGAGTGGATGAACGGGTCCTGGCTTCCCTCCAGCGCCTGCTTCACCGACTCCATCACCAACGTCTCACGGAAGCCCGCCAGCGATTGCAGCCGCGCCGTCTGGTTCATCCCCGTCGAGAAGCCCGTGTAGTCCTGGTTCGGGCCGAAGAGGCCGCACAGCGTCGGCGCGAGGTTGAGTCCCACCGCGACTCCCAGCCCCTGCATCCCCACCCGCTCGCAGATGGTCCGCACCTCGGGGTCCGTGCTCATCGAGGCCGTCACGCGCTGGATGTCACAGGCCGCCCGCACCAGCGCCTCCGCCCGCTCGCGCCGGGTGCCTCGGAAGAACGGCGGGCCGAACAGGCCGATGATGCAGTCGCCCACCATCTTGTCGAACACGCCCCCGTGCCGCCACAGCAGCTCCACCATCCGTGCGCTCCACCGGTCCACGAAGCGGCCGATGCGCGCCGGGCTCTCCAATTGCTCGCACAGCCGCGTGAAGCCGTTGATGTCCGCGAAGAGGATTCCCACCTCCTCGTCCCGGCTCGTCAGGTAGCGCGTCGCGTAGTCCGCGGACTGCAATAGCTCGTCGATGGTGTCCGCCGAGAAGAACTGGGACAGGTGCGTGCGCTCGCGGTTGTAGTCCACCAGCCGCTGGCTCAGTGTCGAGGCCAGCACCCGCACCAGGTCCATCGTGTAGCTGGAGAAGCCCTCCTCGCCCGACCACAGCAGGATGCGGCCCAGTTGGTTGCTCTGCAGGTGGCCCGCGATGAGCACCGCCTCCAGCACCCGGGGCTCGCCCAGCGCTCGCTTGAGCCGCTCGTCTCCGGGGTTCATCAGCTCCGTGCCGTGCGCGCGCAGCAGGGCGTCCAGCTCGGGCGAGGGCTTGTCGCCCGACTCATGCTCCAGGTGCCCGTGCCGGTACGTGCGGTAGTGCAGTACCGAGGGCCTCACCGCGTCCCGGTACATCAGCAGGAAGCCCGGCACCCGCACCCGCTGCGCCAGGGTCAGCACCACCTGATCCATGCCCGCCTCGAAGACGGGGTTGGACAGCAGGTGGTTGAGCCGGAGGATCAGCTCCTGCTTCTCGCACGCGGTGTGCACGAGCAGCAGCACCGTGTCGAGCTGCTCGGCCACGGTGTCCAGCATGCGCTCCAGGCGCTCGGACTGCTCGGGCCGGGTGTGGTCTCCCGCGAGGTACAGGCCGATGCGCCCCACCGTCTGGCCCATGACGTCCAGGTCCTGGCTCACGAGGGTTCCGTCGCCCTCGCGCCGCGTGCCGCGAGCCCCGGTGAGCAGCGTGCCCGGGAAGACGCCGCCGAAGTCCCCCGCGTGGAAGGTCTGCTCGGTCAGCTCCTCGTTGCGCGTGGTGACCGCGATGCCCTGCGCGCCCAGCTCCCGCAACACCGCCGGCAGCACCCGGTGGAACGTCTGCGCCAGCGAGCACTGCTCCCGCATGCACTCCTCGAGGAGCGAGTCCACCTGGCGGTTGAGCGCGTGCAGCATGCGGAGCTCCTCGAGCTCGGATTCAGCGGCCACCGTGGTGGCCCGGGTGACGGTCATGGGTGCCCCCTCATCGTCCCGTGTTCAGGCGACGCTCTCGGGCTGGATGAGCTCGGTGGAGAAGTAGCGCTCCATCCGATCCGGGAAGAGCGTCACCACCTGCGCCTGCGGACCCAGCCGCTTCGCCGCTTCCACCGCCGCCGCGTAGTTGAGCCCCGACGAGGGCCCCACCGGGAAGCCCCGGCGGATGAGCGCTCGCGCGGTGCACACCGCCACCTCGTCCGAGACGTTCAGCTCCACCAGCCCCGGCAGGTCCGCCTCGCGGTACAGCCTCGACAGGCCGTCCACCACGCCCGGCACTCGCGAGCTGAAGCTGCAACACTCCATGTCGCTGCCCAGCCCCGAGATGGGCCGCGCCACGAAGGGCACCACCGGACAGCCCGCCTCGGCGAAGGCCTGGTACAGCCCCACCACCGTGCCGCCCGTGCCCACGCCGCTCACCACCGCGTGCACCAGCCCGCCCGGCACCTGGGAGAGAATCTCCTGGCCCGTCCACACCCGGTGCGCCTCCGCGTTGTCCGGGTTCTCGAACTGGCGCGGCGCGAAGGCCTTGCGCTCGCGGGCAATCTCCTCCGCTCGCGCGATGGCGCCCCGGATGCCCGTGTCGCGCGGCACCAGCTCCACGTTGCCGCCGTAGGCCCGGATGGTGAGCACGCGCTCGCCCGTGACGCCCTCGGGCATCACCGCGGTGAACTTCAAGCCCATCTGCGCCGACGCCAGCGCCAGCGCGATGCTCGTCGAGCCACTCGAGGCCTCCACCACCTCGCCGCCCGGGCACAGCTCGCCCAGCCGCCACGCCTTCTCCAGCATGTAGCGCGCGATGCGGTCCTTCGTGGAGCCGCTCGGGTTGAGGAACTCCAGCTTGCACCAGATGGTCGGGCCTTCCGCCTCCAGTCGGACGGGGACGAGCGGCGTGGGGGCGATCGCCTGGAGGAAACGGCCATCCGCGGGCAGCGGGCGGCAGGGAGGACGGTGGGTCATGGCGGCGGGCTCCTGGGGTCCGCCCCACATATCGTGAAAGCCCCCGCTCCGGGAGTCCTCCTCGGTGGCGGAGGCGGGGTCCCCCCTGGCCGCCCAGGCAGGCAAGGAGGCGATTCGATGGATGACGTCCGAGGCGCCTGGTGCGAACGAGGGGTCAGGAAGCCGCCAACACGCTGGCGCGTAGACGCTCAGTCAAATGGAGGCGACTTCGAGTGGTCATCGTTGCTCACCGGCCCATCACCGCACGATGAAGTCGAACCGCTCCACGGCCGCCTTGAACTCCTCTAGCGTCGCCCTCGAGCGCTTGGCCTCCGCAGGTGCGTAGAACGTCAGAGCGACCGTGGATGGCTGTTCCTGGAGCGGCCCCTCGAGGATGACCGGAGTAAAGTCCCCAGGCCATGGCACGCTCAGCAGCTCCGGCCCGTGTTTGAGAGGGTCCACAATGGTGAAGCAGGGCCACTTCGGCAGGCGAACCGTACTTATGTCACAGCCGTGAAATCGACACAGATCCAGCCGGGCCTCGGAGAAGTCACAGTCCTCCACGCCCCCGAACTGCCAATTGTCCAGGTGCCCGCGGCGGTGCCCGAACTCGTTTCCGCTGAACCGGCCCTTGAAACGACAGCCCTTCAATCCCATCGTTGTCCAGCGTGAGTCCGCGAGCTCTCGCTTCACCTGGATGGTGCAGTCGATCAGTCGTCCCGACACGAGGCTCAGCCACCGTCCCGGAACACCGAGTAATACGGTGCACCCGCGCAGCGTGATGTTCGGCCCGAGCCAGTAGATGGCGGTGTTATCCGTCAGCTCCAGCCGCTCCCCTTCAATCTCTCGGTTCTCGTAGTGGATGTTCGGAGTCACGGGCCCTCAGAAGAAGATCATACGAAAGAACGTGCTCGCCAACCGCCGCCCATGAATCTCGAAGTTCGACTCGGTGCCCGAGAGAATCTCGTAGTGGTACTTCTGGCCCGAAGGTCCGGTGACGTCAACGCCCCTTCTGTTCCACTTCAAATGGGGGAAGCGTAGCCGCAATTGTTCCTCCACCCAGCGTCCTCGCGCCTGGCGCTCAAGAAGCTCCGCACGATGCACAAGTCCTCTCTTGAGCATTCGCTGGATCGCCGCTGTCACCTTCGGCCCGTAAGTCTCCTTGCTCCAGCTGGCCGCTACCTCCTTCGCCGCCGTCTGGAGTTGGTCTCCCAATGGGTCCGAGGCCGGAATGTCGTTGACGGACATTCCCCGTGGCAGGTGCCACCGCTCGCCGTTTCGCTCCACCTGCCTGTTGCCACTGCGGTGCCGGTACACCTCGTTGCCGGGAGACCCGTTTGAGGTGGCGCTCGCCGCGCTGTTGCTGCTCATCATCGCGCCAGCGAGTGCACCCTCGTGCCCTACTGTCATCGCCAGGGCGCCCTCCGCCGAGGCAGCCACCGTCTGCACCTGCTCTACCCGCACGAACACCCACGCCGGGCCTCCCTGCTCAGCGAGCTGCACCTGCGCGAGCCGGAAGCTCGGCAGCGAGCGCAACGCCGGGCCCACCTCCGCCAGCGTCCGCCCCGTCAGCGCCGTCACCGCCATGATCATCGCCCGGGCCGCGTCCGTCCCCAGCACCTTGGCGAAGCCCGCCCCGGCCTCACGCAACTCGTCAAAGGTGGTGGCTACCCGCGCCTTCATGACGAGCTCCGCCCAGCCGTCCATGAGGCCCCACACGGTGTCGATGCCGAGCCAGGCCACCAGCGCCACCGTGAGCACCGCAGCCACGCCCTTCGTCACCGGCTCCGGCAACAGCCACAGGCCCATGTAGATGCTCGCCATCCACACGATAGAGGCCAGGAGCGCCTTGGGGTTCAGCTCCCGCCCGAGCGCTGCATACGTCTCGTCCAGGACTGAGCCGAAGGCCAGGGCCAGGGCGAGAGTGCTCCTGTCATCCGAGCGAAGGTAGGGACCATCCGCAAACAGCTCGAGACAGTCACCGCCCCCTCGGACGATGCAGAAACGCTCGTACCTCGCCCGAAGCTCTGCCTCGGCTTGCGGCTCGAGCCGGACGGGCCCCCACTGCTCTTCGGGCAAAAGGGCGTTCACCCGTCCCCGTCCTCCTTCGGCCCACGGTTCCCACTCCCCGGTAAATCTCCCCGCCCCTTCCACGTCCGAGACCGGCCTCGCCTCACCGGCCTGGCGCAGCAACTCCTGGACCTTGAGCACTGCCGCCGCCACTTCCTGGGGACTGCCCTGGCCCTGTTGGCCGTGCGCCAGCCGCTCGACGTGCTCCCGAAACTCCGCCTTGGTGATGGGAACGGGCCTTGTCCTCACCCGCCCGGGCTCGAGGACCACCACATCGAGCACTGGAACGCCCTCGAGTCCCGGCTCCGTCACCGGCCCGGCCTGGGCCGCGTCGTCCTCGGGCTGCTCCCGCCAGCTGCGGCTCTGCACTCCGCCCATCCCCGCCATCGGTGCGTGCGTCGTGCACGCCGCGAAGAGGAAGAGCACGATGAGCCCGAAGGCCCCTGCGGGTGCCCAGCGCGGCGGGCCCCCCGTCCTCCCTCTCCGAGCCTCGAGCTGCGTACCGCCGCCATCCCCCGCCCCAGGACTTCGGTAGTCATTCGCCATGGCGCTGGCCTTTCCCCAGGTGAGACAACCCTGAAGAATAGAATGCAGGGCACCCAACCAGACAGGGGGAGAGGCCCTCACGCGGGGCGGCAAAATGACTCGCTCAGAAGTTCAGGCCGACTCCCGCGAACGGGCCGCCCAGCGTGTCCCGGTGCACCACGCCGTCCACGAGGCCGCGATCATCCAGCAGCAGCCCTCGCCAGCCGGCGCGCACGGTCATCACACCCATGTGCACCGCCAGTCCCGCCTGTCCGTCCAACTGCAGGTGCGGCATGGGGACCCACTGGAGCCGGCCCTCCAGGTCCATCGCGCCGATGAGGCAGCGCTCGAAGGACACCGCCATGCTCGGTCCCACGAAGGTGACGTCCGGGGCCCGTGCCGCGGCCACGCCCGCCTCCAGTCTCAGCCGGCCGTGCTCGCCCACGAGCGGGGCGAGCGTCACGTGTGCCTCCACCAGTTGGATGTGGTCCGTCTCGTCCGAGCCGTCGTCCGCATGCAGTGTCAGCGCCGTGAGCCGTGTGGCGACGCCCCAGCGCCGTTCCTCGATGCCCAGGTTGAAGCTCATGGTCTTGCCATCCTTCAGGCGGTTGCCCTCCACGCCCATCCGCACCATGACTGGATGGCTCGGCTCGTCCGGCTCCTCGGTCTCCACCGGATACGGGCCGCTCTGGCGGTAGTGCGAGGCGTAGATTCCATGGGGAGGAATCCACGCCGGAGTCGGAACGATGATGGTCCGTCGAGGACCCCGGTCCGGGCGTCCTCCTCCATTGTCCGGAGTGGAGCCGCCGTTGGACTCCTGGCCCACCGGCGTGGCGTCGTGGACCCTCTGTTGCTCGCCGCTGCTGCGGTGCTCACGGACCCTCCACTCGGTGAAGCGGCCGGAGGCATGAGAGCCGGAGGCACTGGCGCCACCGGAAGCACGGGCGCCGGAGCCGCCAGACGGGCGGGAACCGGAGGAGCCGGAGCCACCCGATTTGCCGAAACGGGCCCCGGCCGGAGCGGGGCTGAAGAAACACCCTGCCGCAACCGCGGCACACAGCATCTGCTTGAGGGTCGGCACGGGGGTCCTCCTGGGAATGCGGGTCCGCGCCGATTCATCCAAACATCTTCCGATCCACCCGGCCGCCACTCTCCGAACGGGTGACGCATGCAGGACAAGGGGAGTGTCCATGTCCTGAACCCAGGCGCCGCGAGTGTCGTCAGTCTCACGCCGCTCCCCGCGTGCCAGCGGAGTGGTAGCCTTCGTCCTGTCGGTGTTCCCCCGCTCCGGCGAGGTGTCTCATGCTGTTCCTGGACCTGGAGGCCTATGCGCCTCCGGACGACCGTACCGCGAGCCTGAGCTCGCTCGTCGTCAACCCCGCGCGGCCGGGACACGTGCTGCTGGGCGGCTGTTTCTTCAGCAAGCGCTTCGAGGACCCCATCCCGGACGCCCCCGAGTTCCAGGGGCTCTGGCTCTGGAACTTCGGCTCCGAGGCCGCCCTGCTCTCGGCCATCAAGGCGCGGTTCGAGGAGGAGTGGAGGCGGCAGCGCGAGGAGAACGTCCGGATTCTTGGCAAGCCGGCGGTGGACCTCGTCGTCTGTGGCGCGGGGATCGCCAAGTTCGACCTGCCGGCGCTCTACTGCCGGGCCCTCTTCAACGAGATCGCCAGTCCGCACGAGTTGTTCGAGGTCTTCTTCAAGGCGCGTCCCATCGATCTCGCCAACGAGGCCAGCTTCCTGTTCCCCGAGGAGCCCGTCCTCTATCCGAAGACGACGCGGGAGATGGCCGGGCGTCTGGGATTGCGCGAGCGCAAGGGTTCCAGCAAGGGCGTCTGGGAGAGCTACGAGAGCCGGGACTACGGCGCCATCGAGCAGCGGACCGAGCACGAGTTGCGGCTCGTGCTCGACATCTACAAGCGATTGCAGGGGAGGATCGTCCGGGCCCCGCGTCCTTGAGTCCTACAGGTCCGAGGGGCGTGACTCCGCGTCCGCGCCGGCCTCGCGCAGCAACCGCACGGCCTCCTCGGCCCGGGTCTTGCCGAGCCGTCGCAGCATCGCCTCCGGAATCAGCCTCAACAAGTCTCCCTGGCTGATGTGCTCACCGGACCTCAGTTGGACCAACCGGTGCGCGACCTCTTTCGGCGAGTGCCCTGCATCGAGAATCCAGACGTCGAACAGCTTGCGCTTGAGCGGCGGACGGCTCGGCCGGAGCGAGGCCAGCGGATCCTTCGGGTGATGCTCCTCGAAGAGCCGCACCGAGACCTCCAAGCCATGGCGGCGGGCAATCTCTTCCACGCCGGTGAAGCCCGCGGCGAGGTTCCGGAACACCGTGCCGAGCGTCAGCACCGGCTCGCCCGGCTTGAAGCCCTCCCTCCACGTGGGGCGGATGCGGAAGGCCGCCCACTTCAACAGGGGTCCATCGTCCGCGTGCAGCTCCTCCACCAGGGTGGAGACCATCGCGGACTTCTCCTTCTTCGGCGGTGTTCCACGCAGCTCGAAGATGCTCACGATGTTGCCGTGGGCATGGTTGATGCGCGTCTCCAGCTTCCCGCCTCGGATCCGCAGGAACTCCGTAAAGGAGTCCAGCAGCCAGAGGGCGTTCGGGTCATAGAGGAAGACCTGATGACCCGTGCTCCAGGCGTGGAGCTGGCCCTGGTCCGCCAGGTCGTTCTCGCACTCCGTGAGGCTGTGCTCCCGCACGAAGGTCCGGATCGGCGAGACGGTCTCCGACTCTTCCCTGTTCCGGGTGCCTGCCGTCGCCATGCGCCACTTCGCATGCGCGGAGAGGACCTCGGACAGCTCGGCCGCCACCTGCCGGGCGAGCTCCTCCGAGGGGAACCGGCCAACGATGGTGAAGCTGCCGCTGTTGTTGCTCGCGAAGGCGTTCCAGAGGTGGATTCTCATGACCCGGCTCCCGCGTACATCTCCAGCCCATAGCCAGACACGCGCGCGCACCCCGGCAGGCGCGAGGGCGAGGACAGCTCCGTCCGCCGCTCGTGCCATACCCGCATCACGTCCGCCGCGTCCCCCACCGGAATGGCCACGTGGTGGAAGCTGCACGGCATCACCTTCCGGTCGCTCGTGAGCACCAGGTAGTCCCGCCCCGCGCCGCAGTCCGAGCGCTGGAACAGCCGGGGCACTCCCTCCATGCGCTCGCCCCAGCAGACGTCCAGCTTGAGCTGGCATCGGCCTTCGAGTCCCCGCCCCAGCAGGCCCACTCGCCGTGCCAGGTCCCTCGCCTGTCCGGGAGACAGGTGCAGCGAGCGGTCCGCTCCGTTGTAGCTGAGCAACAGCACGTCCCGGCAGCCGAGCGACACCAGCTCCAGCACCACCGTCTCCATCGACTCGAGGCGTCCGGGGGTCACCAGGTAGTTGACGCCGAAGCGCGCTCCCTCGTCCGCCAGCTCCGCCACCTTCCGCCGCCAATCATTGTCATCGTAGAGCGACAGCCTGCACTGCCCGTAGCGGCCCCGGATGGCCGCCAGCCGCCGTGCATTGAGCGCCAGCCCGTTGGTGGTGAAGCTCACCGCCAGCGGCGTCTCGTCGTACAGCCGACACACCAGCTCCTCGAAACGGGGGAACACCCACGGCTCACCCCCTCCGAAGGCCACCTCCAGCACTCCCGCCTCCGCCAGGCCCGCGAGCATCGTGAAGGCCTCGTCCGCCGTCCAGGCGCTCTGGGCTCCCACCTCCCGTGAACAGAAGGTGCACGCGAGGTTGCACCGATTGGTGATGCCGAACTGGAGTGCTCTCGGCGCGCGCTGGCGCAGGTGCGCCGTCTCCTGTCCCTCGCACAGCGCGTTCAGCCCGCTGTCCCGCTCGAAGAGCAGCAGTGCGCCATCCATCGGGAAGCGGCGCAGGTGTCCCAGCGCGGACGGGACGGGGATGGCTTCGAAGGAGGGGAGGGGTTGCTCGGTCATGGCGGGGCGCTGACGGGGGGCGTTCGGGCGTCCTGACCGCCCCTTCCTCCCAATACTCGGGCACCCCCACTCGCGTGGTGCGGGTCCTCCATGAGAGCATGGGCGGGTGCTGGTGGGTCGACCCGGGGACGGGCCATGACGATTCGCGCCAAGGTGTTCCTGTTCGCTTTGTTGGCGGTCGTGCTCGTCTGCCTCATGGGCATCCATCTGTTCGACGCTTCGCGTCGAAGCCAGATGATCCGCGACCAGGTGACGATTGCCCAGGATCAGCTCGACACCTATGGCCGGTTGCACGCGCTCGCCTGGCCCTACCTGAACCAGCTTGCCCAGACGCGGCTGTCGGGGGGGGACACCGCGCTCGTGCGGCGCGAGCTGATGGCCCGGGTGGACGCGGAGATGGTGCGGCTCGAGGACACCCTGTCCCGGGAGTTCCGGTGGTTGGAGGATCGGACGACCGAGCACGAGCGCCACGAGTACCAGGAGCTCCGGGTGGCCCTGCAGGCCTGGGCGGAGTGGGCCGAGTCGCGCGTGCGCGCCCTCCCCGAGGGCACCTCGGTGGGGTCCACGGTGGAGTGGTTGTTGTACACGCGCTTCGAGCAGAGCGTGGGTGTGCACATCGAAGACCTTCAGAGGGAGGAGCGCGCCGAGCTGGGCGAGCTGCGGCGCCGGTGGGACGAGAGCGCGAGGCTCGGCCAGATGCTGGCGATGTTCTTCCCCGTGCTGTGCTTCGTGCTCGTGCTGGCGCTCGCCTTCGCCATCATCGCCCCCATGCGGCGCTCGCTCAAGGAGCTCACCTCCGTGGCGGCGCGCATCGGGCGGGGCGACTTCGACATCCACACCTCCGGGGTGGGCCACGATGAGCTGAGCGTGCTGGCGCGCGCCTTCGACCGGATGGCCCGGGAACTGCGCGAGTCCCTGGAGGAGAAGCAACGGCTCATCCGCGCCGAGGCCGAGGTCTCCGAGCGCGAGGCCCGCCGCTACAACGCCCTGCTGGAGAAGACGGTGCTCGAGCGCACCGCCGAGCTCGCCGAGACCAACGCCCGTTTGCAGGACAGCATCCAGCAGCTCCAGGCCGCCCAGGAGCAGCTGCTCTTCGCGGACCGGCTCGCCTCCGTGGGCCGGCTCGCCGCGGGCGTGGGGCATGAAATCAACAACCCGCTCGCCTTCATCCTCAGCAACCTCCGCTACGTCCACCAGGAGATGCGCGACCTGATTGGCGCTCCGGCCGAGGACACCCGGCAGGAGATGCTGGCGGCGCTCTCCGAGGCGAGCGAGGGCGCCGAGCGCGTGCGCCTCATCGTGCAGGACCTCAAGTCGCTGTCGAGGCCGGATGACGTGGCGCTCGGCCCGGTGGACGTGGCGTCGGTGGTGCGGGGCTCGGCCAAGATGGCCCGGCACGAGGTCCGCGACCGGGCGCGTCTGGTGGAGGAGTGCGGCGGGGTACCTCCGGTGCGGGCCAACGCGGCGCGCCTGGGGCAGGTGTTCCTCAACCTGTTCATCAACGCGGCGCACGCCATCGAGCCGGGCCGGGTCCAGGAGAACGAGATTCGCGTGGTGGCGAGCATCTCCAGCCCCGGTCTGGTCACCGTGGAGGTGCGCGACACCGGCTCCGGCATCCCCGCCGAGCACCTGCGGCGCATCTTCGACCCGTTCTTCACCACCAAGCCCGTCGGTGTGGGCACGGGGCTGGGGCTGTCTGTGTGCCACCGCATCATCACCTCTCTCGGCGGGGACATTCGCGTCGAGAGCGAGGTGGGCCGCGGCACCTGCTTCTTCATCACCCTGCCGGTGGACGAGAGCGCCGACACCACCGAGCAGTCCGCCGCCTGACATCCGCGGGCCGCAAGGGCTTTGCGAGCGCACGATGTTCAACGTTCGGTCTCGTGAAGTTCCCCACGGGCCGAGCGTCGGGAAACAGGCATCCCCATGATGTCGGAGCAAGCCATCCGACACATGGAGGAGGAACCGGATGCCACCCCGTGGAGTGAAGAGCCCGAAGCGCACGCGTCAGTACGAGAAGATCAAACAGTCCGCGCGCAAGCGTGGGACGAGCACGAAGCGGGCGAAGGAGATCGCCGCCCGCACCGTGAACAAGCAGCGCAGCCAGGCCGGTGAGACGAAGGGCTCGTCGCGCCGGGCGAAGCCGGCCCGCACCACGCGCGCCAGCGGAGGCACCAAGTCTCGCGGCCGTGTCTCGGCGAGTGGCCGGACGGGGCGCAAGTCGAGCAGCGCATCGCGCTCGCGCAAGCCGAGCACCACGTCGCGCTCGCGCAAGTCGAGCCGCTCGTCGCGCTCGAAGAAGTAGGCGCGGCCGGGCGCTCCAGGGCAGGGCCTGACCGCCTCCCGGGCACAGGCCTGCCCTGGCCTTGCCTCGGGCCTCACCGCCGCGCCAGGGCCCAGGCCCTTGCTGGCCAGCTACTCGCGTGACGATGGGCCTCCCCAGGGCTTCCAGGAGTCCGTGTGCATCCATCGTCCGTGGATGAAGACGACGGATGGATGGGTTGCTGGCAAAGATGGAAATGACCCGGCTCCTGGTCGGCATGACATGACCAGTCGAGTCCGTGGGCGGTGGGCTGGACGCCTAGTGCCGTGCGCGCCATCCCTCCGCTCCCGAGGGAAGACTCAAACTAACTGACATTCATGATGTCACAATTGGGAAGAACTCCCTTCATCACAGGAGTGCGACGAAGAAGGGGGTCTCACTTGTCGCTTCCTGCCGCTGTCACCGCTGCGCCCGTCCGCTCCGCCGAAACTGAATCCACCGAGCCGAGGACCTTCCGACAGGTCATCCCGCTCTCCGACGCGCGTCCCCGGTTGCGCGTGCTCCCCTTCCGCGCGGGAGTGCATCCGGGGTCCGAGGCGCCGTCTCCCGGCCAGGGGGGCAGCCTGCATCTGGGGTTGTTCGACTCGCGCAGGGCCCCAGCGGCCGACCTGGGTGAGCTCTGGCTCTTCTACGAGCTGCACCCGGGGCTCGGGCCGCACCGGGTGAGTGGGCCCGTGCACGTGCGCATGTCCGTGTGGCTGCTTCCGGACTCGCCGACGGAGGGAATGCCGCTCGCGGTGCCAGGTCTGGTGCGCCGCGAGGTGGCGCCGCACCAGGGCCGCTCCGTGGCGGCACTCCCGTATGGCGCGCTCCGGGAGGGACTCGCGCGCCTCGGCGCCGAGGGCGTGGAGGCCTTTTCGCTCGCCCACCTGTTCCACCGCCGCTTCCGGGTGATGTTGGAGCTGTGCTCCGGGGACGCGGTGCTCTCGTGCGACGAGACCGAGGTGGAGCTCTATGACGTGGGGGGCTTCGGCTCGCTGTACCAGCGGATGCTCGACAGGCTGGTGCGGCCGGATGCGTGGGCACAGGCGTCACGGCTCGGGACGCGGGGGCTCTCGGTGGCTCATCACCCCTGGTACCCGGTGCTGACCATCGGCATGGACAAGGCACGGCTGTACCTGGAGGCCATCGAGAGCGATGTCTCGCAGCACACCACGCACCTGCCGGACCCGCGCTGGCTGGTGCGCGTGGGGTTGTACCTGGAGCTGCTCACGGGCCTGGGCATCATCGAGGCCGTGCGCGCCGAGTACCCGGACCTGCTCTCGCCCGAGGAGCGCCACATGCTGGAGACGGCGCCGGCGCTGGCGCCCATCCGCGAGCGGCTGGACGTGGCGGCGTGGCGCGAGGTGTGGGAGTTGCGGCACATCGCCGCACCGTCGAGGTGGTGGCGGAGGGGGTCGGTGGGGGCGCGCAATCTGTTGCGCAAGCAGCGGGCGACGCTGGCGTTCCTGGAGACGCACCACGAGGACCTGGAGTACGCGCTGGCGCTGGCGGGGCCCGCGCTGGGCGGCACGCACGAGGCATGGCTGCGGGTGTTCCAGGACGCGGAGCGGGCGGTGCTGCGCAACGCGCCCGAGGTCTTCCCGGAGCTGCGAGCGCTGCCGGCCCGGTGGCGTGAGTGGGTGCTGTGGCGCGAGTGCGGGGACTTCGAGGCGCTGGGGCTCGGCCGGGTGCCGGGGTGGTTGAGCCGGTGGGTGGGGGACCAGGACGGGGTGTTTGCCTCGGCGAGCCGCCGGTACCGGCGCTCGATGAACGCGGTGGCGCGCCGGGCGCGTGAGCGCGGGTGGATGGACTACGCGGGGGACGAGTGTGTCGTGCGCGAGGCCAGCCTCATCGAGTCCTTCCTGACGAAGCAGCGGCCGAGGCGCCCGGCGTCCTCTCTGGCCTGGTCCTTCCGGAGCCTGTCGCGAGAGCACTCCGGGGCGTGCGCCGGTTACGAGCTCGAGGCCGCTCCCGCCTGAGCCTGGAGTGCCGCCTGGTACACGCCCGCGAGCGCCCGCGCCTCGTGGGCCACGCCGAAGCGCTTGCGTGCCTCCTCGGCCGCGTTGAGCCCCACCTGCCGGGCCTTCTCGGGCTCGCGGAAGAGCATCCGCAGCAGCTCGCGCAGCGTCGCCACGTCCCCGGGCTCGTACATGAAGCCCGTGCGCCCATGCTCGATGACCGCCGGCACGTGCGGCAGCCGCGTCACCACCGGGCAGCACCCGCACGCCATCGCCTCCACCAGCACCATGGAGAAGGCCTCCCCGTACGAGGGGTGCACCAGGATGCTCATCCCCTGGTACCAGGGCACCACGTTCTTGTGCTCGCCCGCCAGCACCAGCTCCCCGCCCGTGGACTTCCGCAGGCCCTCGGCCCACGCCGCGTCCTTGCCCTTCGCCAGCCCCACCACCACCGACTTCCACTCGGGGAACTCGCTCAGCAGCGGGCGGATGGCCTCCACGAAGTCGCCCTGGCCCTTGTTAGGCCGCACCCGCCCCACCACTCCCACTCCGTAGCGCCCTCCCAGCCCCATCGCGCTCCACGCCGCCGCCCGGTCCGCCGGGGGCACGAAGCGCTCCAGGTCCACCCCGTGCGTCACGATGCGCGAGGGCATTCCCATCCACTCGGCGCCCTGCGGATTGAGCGTCACGAGCTGCTCGGCGTAGCGCGCGATGAAGCGCGTGAACCAGCTCGGCGGGTAGGGGCCGTGGCGAGTGTAGACCAGCCGCACCTGCCGCCCCAGCATCCTCAACAGGAAGCCGAAGAGCAGCTCGTTGTTGCGGTGCGCGTGCCACACCACCGGCTCCTGCCGGATTCGCCTCCACAGCTCGCCCCACGGAATCCTCGGCACGTCCGCGGCCAGGTGCTGGCCCAGTGCCCGCGTCTCCATCAACCGCGCCAGCTCGGGGACGATGAGCTCGGTGTGTGCGGTGACTCCAGTGCGGCGCCGGTGGAAGTGGGGATGGACGACGAGCGGCATGGGGACGGAAGGAGGGGCTGCGATCAAAGCGCCGGTGTCTCTACCCCAGTTGGCCCGTCCCGTCATCCGCCGGGTGCTCGCATGCGGGGCGGCCAGCCTCGAGCCACCCCGACTCCTCCCGTGAAGAACCATCCGAGGCCAGAGGTTGACTCCAGGAAGTTACCTCCGGAGTCACCATGGACCGTACGGGCAGTGCAGACCTTCCCCTCCATTCCGGCCGCGTGCCGGACTGGCTCGCCGAGCGCATGGCGCGCATGAGCCGCGTGCTCGTGGAGGCGCTCGTCCTCCACTACGGCCGCCACGAGGTGCTGCGCCGGCTTGCTCACCCCTTCTGGTTCCAGTCGCTCGGCGCCGTCATGGGCATGGACTGGCACTCCTCGGGCGTCACCACCACCGTGCTCGGCGCGCTCAAGCGCGGGCTCACCCCGGGCGGGCGCCAGCTCGGGCTGTATGTGGTGGGCGGCAAGGGCGTGCAGGCGCGGCGCACCCCCGACGAGCTGCGCTTCATCGGCGACCGGGTGGGCATCGACGCCGATGCGCTCATCCGCGTGAGCCGCCTCGCCGCCAAGGTGGACAGCGCCGCGGTGCAGGACGGCTTCGAGCTGTATGCCCACAGCCTCATCCTCTCGGATGACAACGCGTGGGCCGTGGTGCAGCAGGGGATGAACGCCGAGGCCCGTCAGGCCCGGCGCTACCACTGGCTGTCCGAGGGCCTCGGCAGTTTCGTGGAGTCGCCCCACGCCGCCATCGAAGGGCCCAACCAGGGCGTCATCCTCAACCTCACGGACGTGCGCGCCGCGAGGGCTCGGGCCGCCCAGGTGGAGCTCGTGTCCCAGGGGCCGGACGTGGTGCTGGGCGCGCTGCGCAAGCTGCGTCCCCAACCCGCGCCCACGCCCGTCACCCCGCTTCTGCCCCATCTGCAGCTCCCCCTGCACGACGAGGTGACGCGCGACGATGTCCTCCTGCGCCAGCTCCACGGCACGCTGGCCGCGGCGGCCGAGCAGGGCCCTCGGGACTTCGCCGAGCTGCTCCTCACCCCGGGCGTGGGCGCGCGCACGGTGGCCGCGCTGGCCAGTGTCGCCGAGGTACTTCATGGCTCGCCCTCACGCTTCACGGATCCGGCGCGCTTCGCGTTCGCCCAGGGCGGCAAGGATCGGCAGCCCTTCCCGGTGCGGTTGGATGTCTATGACGAGACATTGCGCGTGCTGCGCGCGGCGGTGGACGCGGCGAGGCTCGGCAGGGACGAGAAGCTCCAGGCCCTTCGCGAGCTGGACCGGCAGGCGCGCCGGCTCGAGTCCACGGCCACGGGCCCCTCCTTCGAGGAACTCGTCCAGGCCGGGTGGAAGGACGTCACCGAGCTGCTGCCCACCGATGCTCCGCCCCGCAGGCCCTCGGGTCGTCCCGGTTGGCGGCGCCCGCCGCGGACTTCGGACCAGTTGGAGCTGCCGGGTCTGGGAGAGGACCCGCCTGGCGGCTCCTCCCGGCACTCGGGGTGAGCCTCCGGGTGCTCGCCGTGTTGGGGAGCGGAGGGGCGGTCATGGGTTGCGCAACCCGCTGATGGCGAGCTCGCTGGGCACGGCGGACGGGTGGAGGTGGAGACCGGAGCCGCGGGCACCACCTTCAACGTGCGAGTGCCTCGCGGCAGCGGCCCCGGCTCCACGAAGTAAGGAGGCGCGGGGGCAGGCGAGGGAATGCCGGACGACGTGACATGACAGGTTGGCACCGCCTTGAAGGGGGATTACTTTTCAGGTAGGGTGTCTTGTATGCGTTATGACCGGATGGTGGTCGCCTACCATGGCTGTGACGTGAGCATTGCCGAGCGGCTCCTGCAGGGGGATTCGTTCACGCCCAGCAGGAACGACTACGACTGGCTGGGCGGGGGCATCTACTTCTGGGAGTTTGGGGCCGATCGGGCGCTGCACTTCGCCAGAGAGCAGGTGAAGCGCGGCAAGGTCCGAACCCCGGTCCACGTCGGAGCGTTGATTCACCTCGGCAACTGCTTTGACTTGCTGGATACGCGTTTCACCCAGGAATTGGTGATGGCCTATGAGTCCTGGGCTCGAGGCCTCGAAGCCCAAGGAGTGCCCATTCCCCGGAACGAAGGCCGGACCCCCGAGCACAAGCTCCGGCGTCTGGATTGCGCGGCGCTCAACTGGTTCCTGGACTTCGCCGAGCACGAGGAAGGCCGACGCTACGACACCGTGCGCTGCGGCTTTTCGGAGGGAAAACCGGTCTACCCGGGCTCAGGCATCTTCGAGCAGACCCATATCCAGCTGGCCGTACGCAACCCGAACTGCATTCTCGGGGTCTTTCGTCCCATTCCGGAGGAAACATGAGCAAGCCACGTTTTTCATTGCGAGGACTGGACAGCCTGCAGCCTCACGCCGACGAGGAGATCCACGAGCGGCTCATGGCGAAGCTCAAGCGCATGACGCCGCATGAGATCTTCCTGACCTCGGTGCGGGCCGGTATCCATACGCCAGAGGGCAAGCTGACGCCGTACTATGCCGGGGAGACCGATACGCCTCCCACCCCGCCTGCCTGGCGGGGGGAGAAAGGCTCGCGGAAGAAGCCCAGCCATGCTTTCCGGCGGACCTCCGCGAAGACGGCTCAGCGCAAGTCCACCGGAGGCTCGCGCCGGAAGTCCGCGAAGACCTCCCGGCGCTAGTCCCACTTCCTCACGGTCCCGGCGTGCGCCGGATGGGGAGGAACTCGGGCTTCCACATCTCCGCCTCGAGCAGGCCTTCCAAGTCCTCGGGCAGCTTGCGCGTGGCCACGTCTTCCTTCACCGCCTGGCGCATCACGGCGATGGCCACCTGTCGGCTCGCCGCGCGCAGCCGGTCCATGCGCGGGTAGAGCGCGCCCTGTGCCAGCCGTGCCCCGTCCGTGTAGTCCGCCAGCGCCAGCGACGCCGCCGTCAGCATCCCATCCGTCACCCGCTTCGCCCGCGTCAGCAGCACGCCCAGTCCCAGGCCCGGGAAGATGAAGGCGTTGTTGCCCTGGCCTACCGGGTGCGGCGCCCCGTCCCACTCCACGTCCTCGAAGGGGCTGCCCGTGGCCACCAGCGCCTTGCCCTGCGTCCACTGGTAGATGTCCGCCGGCACCGCCTCGCTGTTCGCCGTGGGGTTGCTCAGCGCGAACACCACCGGGTACGGCGTGTTCGCCGCCACCGCCTTCACTACGTCCTCGCCGAACGCCCCGCGCTGGCCGCTCAGGCCCAGCAGCACCGTCACCTTCGCTTCCTTCGCCGTCTCCAGCAGGCTCGGAATCGCGCCCTTCACCTTCCAGCCCGCCACGCGCGACGGCTCGTGCGCGAACTCCAGCTTGTACGGCTCCAGCCCCTTGCGGTCCTTCAGGATGAGGCCCTTGGAGTCGATGAGGTAGATGCGCTCGCGTGCCTCCTTCGTGCTCAGGCCCTCGCGCTCCATGCCGCGGACAATCTGCCGCGCCACACCCACGCCACCCGCGCCCGCGCCGTGCACCACGTACACCTGCTGCCCGAGCGTCGTCTGGCTGCGCCGCGTGGCCGACAGCAGGCCCGCCAGCACCACCGCGCCCGTGCCCTGCACGTCGTCATTGAGCGAGGGCAGCACGTCCCGGTACCGGTCCAGCACGTCGAAGGCCTTCTGCTTGCTGAAGTCCTCCCACTGCACCAGCACGTTGGGGAAGCGCCGCTTGAGCGCCATCACGAAGGTGTGGATGAAGTCGTCGTACTCCTTGCCCTCCATGCGCGGGCGCTTCACGCCCAGGTAGAGCGGATCATCGAGCAGCTCCTTGCGGTTGGTGCCCACGTCCAGCTCCACCGGCAGCGTCACCGCCGGGTCGATTCCCGCCGCGGCCGTGTACAGCGACAGCTTGCCAATGCAGATGGCCAGGCCGCCGAAGCCCTGGTCTCCAATTCCCAGAATCCCCTCGTTGTCCGTGGCGACAATCAATTGCACGTCCGGGAAGGGCGTGTTCGCCAGCATCGCGTCGATGTCGCCGATGTTCTCCGGGCTCACCACCAGCCCTCGCGGGTAGCGGTAGATGCGGCTGAACTGCTCCACCGCCTGCGCCACCGTGGGGGTGTAGATGATGGGCATCATCTCCTCGATGTGCCGGTGGAGCAGGGCGTAGAAGAGCACCTCGCTGCGGTCCTGCAGGGCGCGCAGGAAGACGTGCTTCTCCAGGTCGGAGCGGAAGGAGCGGAAGTTGGCGTAGGAGCGCTCAATCTGCTCGTCCAGCGTGGACACGTGCGTGGGCAGCAGGCCCAGCAACCCGAACTCGCGCCGCTCCTCCAGGGTGAAGGAGGTGCCCTTGTTGAGCAGGGGGAGCCGGGTGAGCACCAGCCCCGTCAGGTTCGTCTCCAGGTAGGGACGGCCGTTCGCGTCGGACTTCTTCTCGTACTGTTTCATGGGGGGGGGAACTTCGTCTCTGTGGGGAAGGGGCGCTCCCTTAACGGCTGGCCGCTCTCCTCAACAAGGCCCCCCGCCGGGCGGGCATAAGGAGGGGTCCGGGTCTCCCATGCATCTCTCCCACGACGAGGCGTGCCAGCGCGTCGCGTCAAGAAAGCCGTGGCGGATTCGTGCCCGCTCGCCCGCCGTGGGGCCGGTCCCAACCGGGAAATTGGCACCCGAGAGGAGCACTGGTTCAATCCGCCCGCTTTGCCGAGACCCCCTCCGAGGTGTGGATGAACGCTCGTGTCTGGAGAATTGCTCCGTTGCTGTTCGGATCGGGGTTCTGCGCCCTGGTGTACCAGACCGCGTGGCAGCGTGAGCTGAGGCTCATCTTCGGGGCCTCGACGGCGGCCTCGGCGGCGGTGCTGGCCATCTTCATGGGCGGGCTCGGGCTGGGAGGCGCGCTGTTGGGGGCGCGCGTGGACCGGGACAAGCGCCCGCTGGCCTTCTACGCCCACCTGGAGCTGCTCGTTTCACTGAGCGCGGCCGTGACGCCGCTGCTGGTCTGGCTGGCGCGCACCGTCTACGTGGCGTTGGGCGGCACGGTGGCGCTGGGGTTGGCGGGAGGCTCCGTGGTGCGGCTGGTGCTCTCCGCGCTGGTGCTGGCGGTGCCCACGCTCCTCATGGGAGGCACCCTGCCGGCGGCGGCCCGCGCGGCGGAGACGGGGGAGGACGTGCGGCGCCGGGCGCTCGCGGTCCTCTACGGCGTCAACACCCTGGGCGCGGTGGCGGGTGCGGCCGCCTCCACCTTCTTCCTCTTCGAGGTGTTCGGCACGCGCACCACGCTGTGGCTGGCGAGCCTCGTCAACGTCCTGGTGGCCCTGGTGGCCCGCACGGTGGCGCGGGGGCTGCCCGAGCACGAGGAGTCCTCCGCTCCGGTGTCCACCCCGGAGGCCGCTTCCGCCGCCCTGCCGCCGCGCCGCTTCGTCCTCGCCGCCGCGGCGCTGGTGGGCTTCGCCTTCTTTCTCATGGAGATGGTGTGGTACCGGATGTTGGGGCCGCTGCTGGGCGGCTCCACCTTCACCTTCGGGCTCATCCTGGTGGTGGCGCTGGTGGGCATCGGCCTGGGCGGGGCGGCCTACGCGGCGTGGGGCCAGCAGCGTCCGGCCACCCTGCGGGGTTTCGCGCTGACGTGCCTGCTGGAGGCGTTGCTGCTCGCCGTGCCGCTGGCGCTGGGGGACCGGGTGGCGCTGCTGGCGATGGTGGTGCAGCCGCTGTCCGTCTTCGGCTTCGGGGGCCTCGTGCTGAGCTGGGCGTTCATCTGCGCGCTGGTGGTGCTGCCCGCCGCCTTCGTCTCCGGCGTGCAGTTCCCCCTGTTGCTGGCGTTGCTGGGGCGTGGGGGACAGGAGGTGGGGCGTCAGGTGGGCCTGGCCTACGCGTGGAACACGGTGGGCTCCATCGTGGGCTCGCTGGCGGGAGGCTTCGGCCTGCTGCCGTTGCTCACCGCGCCCGGCGTCTGGCGGCTGGTGGGCGCGGTGCTGGTGGGGTTGGGGCTGGCCGCGCTGCTCGTGTCCTCGCGCCAGTCTCGCCCGTCGCTGGCGGGGCTGGTGCCGCCGGTGGGGGTGGCCGTGGTGGCCGCCCTGCTGCTCGGCGCGGAGGGGCCCTCGGCGGCCTGGCGTCACAGCGGCATCGGCGCCGGGCGCAGCACCCTGTCCTGGTCCGACTCCAACGCCGTGCGTGAATGGAGCACCGAGCACCGGCGCTGGCTGCAGTGGGAGGCGGACGGCGTGGAGAGCTCCGTGGGCCTCGTTGGCTCGTATGGCCAGTCGTTCTTCGTCAACGGCAAGTCGGATGGCAACAGCATCATCGACGCGGACACGCAGGTGATGGGGGGGCTCGTCGGCGCGCTCATGCACCCGCGGCCGCGCCACTCGCTGGTCATCGGCCTGGGCACGGGCAGCACGGCCGGGTGGCTGGGCGCGGTGCCGGAGATGGAGCGGGTGGACGTGGTGGAGATAGAGCCCGCCATCCGCGAGGTGGCGCGCCAGAGCTCGGGCGTCAACGAGCGGGTGCTGGACAACCCCAAGGTGAAGCTCCACATCGCCGACGCCCGCGAGGTGCTGCTCGCCTCCAAGGAGTCCTACGACATCATCTTCTCCGAGCCCTCCAACCCCTACCGGGCCGGCATCTCCAGCCTCTTCTCCCGCGAATTCTACCGGGCGGTGAAGCAGCGGCTGGCGCCCGGGGGCGTCTTCCTGCAGTGGCTGCAGATGTACGAGGTGGATGCGCGCACGGTGCGCAGCGTCTACGCCACGCTGGCCTCCGAGTTCGGCTCGGTGGAGACGTGGCAGCTGGACGCGGATGGCTCGGACGCCCTCCTCGTGGCCACCGTGGAGCCGCCGCGCCACGACATGGAGCGGATGCGGGCCCGGGTGGCGCAGGAGCCCTACCGCCGGGCCCTGGCGGCCACCTGGGGCACGGACGAGCTGGAGGGCGTCCTGACGCACTTCATCGGCGGCCCCGGGCTGACCCGCGCCCTGGCCGAGGGCCAGGAGGCGCTCATCAACACGGATGACCTCTCCTACGTGGAGTTCGCCTTCGCCCGCAGCGTGGGGCGCAAGAACACGGGCTTCTCCTCCGATGTGTTGCGGCGGGCCGCTGCGGACCTGGAGGCGGAGCACCCGGAGGTGGAGCGCGGAACGGTGGACTGGAAGCGGGTGGCGGAGCTGAGGACGCTCATGGCCCCGGCGGCCTCCGTGGGGCGGGCGGGCCAGGACGGCGAGGCGCTGCGCAAGCTCCGGGCCTTCAGTGCGGCGTACCACCGGGGGGAGCGTGCGGCGGCCGTGCGCGCGTGGCGCGAGGGCGGATGGGAGCCCAAGGGTCTGACGGATACGGTGATGGTGGGGCAGCTGCTGGCACAGGTGGGAGACGACGCCGCCCTGCCGCTCATCGAGCGGCTGCGTGCCCTCCGGCCCGCGGATGCCGAGCTGATGCTGGCGCGGCTGCGTTCCCGTCAGGCGCGGTACGCCGAGGCAACGGAGGCGCTCGAGCGGGCCTTCGCCCTGCTGCGCGGCTCACCCTGGGCCTTGCAGTCCCTGCTCCCGGAGATGCTGATGGAGTGCCCGCAGATCGCTCGCAAGGACGCGGCCCTGGGCCGGCGTCTCTACGCAGCGATCGTCGAACCCTTCTCCAGCCAGGCCGCGGAGCAGGCGCGTGTGGCGGCCCGGCTGATACTGGCCCGCCAGCTCGACTTCCCGGGGCTGTGCGTCGAGGCGCTCGCGCCCAACGAGCCCCACGTCAGATGGAAGCTGGAGGACCTCGCGGTGCGCGCCCGCTGTTATGTGGAGACCCACCACCCGCTGGAGGAGCAGGCGCTGGCGGACCTCGCGACGTTCATGGCGGGGGAGCCGCCGTCGCTGTTCGACAGGCCGCCGGGCGCCCTTCCAGTCTCCAATGCGGGGGAGCCCTAGCGAGAGTCCTCCCACTCCCGAGGTCATCGCGCTAGGGTGACGCGGCATGTCGGAAACGCCACTCATCTTCAATCACACGCTCCAGGGCCTGTTCGCGCGCACCTTCCCGCAGGGGGTGCCCGCCGAGCTGAAGGCGAAGCTGCGCACGGTGGGCGTGGAGCTGGACAAGCCTCTGCTGCCGGCCTACCCGGTGCAGACGTGGGCGCGGTGCGTGGAGTTCAGCGCCCCGGTCGCCTTCCCGCGCGACCGCCGCGAGGTGGCCTGGCGCAAGCTGGGCGAGCGGATGATTGATGGCTACCAGGACTCGATGATTGGCGGCGCCATGTTCTCCATGCTGCGGCTGCTCGGGCCGCGGCGGATGCTGCTGCGCGCCCAGAAGAACTTCCGCACCGGCAACAACTACACCGAGGTGCGCACCGCCGACGTCTCCCCCACGGCGATGGACCTCTGGTTCAACGAGACGGAGGACGCGCTGCGCCACTTCACCGCGGGCCTGGTGCTCGCGGGCATGCGGGTGGGCGGTGCCGAGGAGCCCCAGGTGGACATCCTCCAGGTGGACCCGAAGGGCGTCACCCTGCGCGCCACCTGGAAGCAGAAGGCCTGAGCCCTACGGGGGCGGGTTGCCGCCGTACATCGTCTCGGCGCGGTGGAAGAGCACCCACGCGGTGATGATGTACTTGTCCCCCGACTGCGGCACGTTGCCCCGGTGGGTGTGGGTGAAGCCCGAGGGGAAGATGAGCATCCGGCCGGCCTTCGATTGGACCTTCTTCTCCTGGTAGAAGAACTCCGTCTCGCCGCCCTCGCTCACGTCGTTGAGGTAGAACTGGAAGGCGAGGACGCGGTGCAGGGCATCGCAGTTGGCATCCTTCGGGTACACCTCCGAGTGCCAGTGCGGATAGCCGCCCGTGCCCTTGAGGTACTTCTGCACCTGGAGGGTGCCGTAGCGGTAGAGCGTGCCGATGAGCCGGTCGATGTTCGGGTCCCCCAGCTCGGCGAAGTTCTCCTGCGTCAGCGTCGTCACCTGGCCCGTCTTGGGGTTCTTGGTGGCCAGGGAGACGGCGCCGATGAGGGTGTAGAGGTACTTGCGCATGTAGCTGCGCAGCGGGGGAAACGCGGCGTCCAGGAGCCGGCGCAGCAGGGCCTGGTACTCCGGGAAGTCATTGAGGCACAGGTCGTAGCTGTCCTTCTTGGTGGTGTCGACACCGCCTCCGGTCTGACCCCGGTGCTTGTGGGGGCTCTTCTCGAAGAGCTGGATGATTTCCTGGCAGAAGGCGGGGGCCAGGACGTTGTCGTGAACCTCGATGAAGTCAGTCATGGGGGCGGGGGCATTATAGGACGCACCCGGGAAGGGCGCTGCTTCTCCTTGGCTGCCTGGGCTCCCGGAGAGCGCGCGAAGACAACAGGGACCGCGGCGCGAAGCCTCGGTCCCCGGGGGCGCCCTGCTCCAGTTGTGTTTCCGACTCACTCTTGGAGGCCATGGGTTCCAGAGCGTTGGGACCAGGGTCCAGGCGTTACAATGGCTTCGTCGGGGGGTCGCATGAAGAATGGTCAGCAGACGCTTCTTCGGTGGTTGATTGCCACGGGAGTCCTGGGCGCGCTCATGGGCGGAGCTGCGGCCGCGATGCCGTCGGAGTGCTGGGATTGCGAGCCCTGTGGCTGTGCCTCGGACGGTGGCTACATCATGTGTTGCTTCGCGGGCTCTTGTTAGCCACCCACGCCTCGCCTCGAGACCTGCTTGCGGCACGCGAGACAAGGAGGCCCCGGAACGGCGCTCACGGTTCTGGTGGTATCGGTGGCCGTGACGAGCCTGATGGGACGGGCGCTCGTCAACACGGCGGAGCCGGGTGCCATCCTGGCTTCGGCCCAAGGCGCGGATGAGGCGCGGCCAGCCGGTGGCGCGCCATCGCCGCCGCGTGCCGAGGTCTTGAGCTCCAGTGTGGCGCCGGAGTTCTCCTCCGTTACGTCCAGTGTCCCGGTGGGCTCCCGGCGCGAGACCGCCAGCAGGCGGCGGGAGGGCCCGCCCGTCAAAGCGGAGGCCAGCGGGCAAGCTCTGCCGCTGGCCTCGATGCCGTCGGCTCCCTCCGAGGAGCTCGCTCCGGATGGACTTCCCAGCTCGGGACTGCGCTGTACCTATGACGGAGGTTCCCTCCAGTGCGGCGGCTGCCGCACGGATGGTGATTGTCCGGCGGGCAAGGGGTGCGTGGCCAATCGGCAGACACGCCGCTTCGAATGCATGGCTTCCGAGTGCGAAGAGGACACGCATTGTTTCCCTGGCTCCGTCTGCCGCCGGGTCAATCTGGGGACGACGGGCTCCGCCACCATCCGCCGCTGCGTGCCCGAAGGGCAGCGCCGCGAGGGCGAGCATTGCGACACATTGCCCATCTCGCCGGCAGGGACCTGCCGTGAGGGGTTGGTATGCGTTCAGGGGGTCTGCGGCGTCCCGTGCAGGCTGGAGGACCCGTCGAGCTGTCCCGCTGGCTCCTCGTGCCAGGACAGCCTGGACGGACCGGGCTGCTACCCGGACTGCCGCGCGCTCGGGTGTCCCGAGGGGCAAAGCTGCAAGCGTCTCGCCAGCGAGGGTTATCAATGTCTGGCGAGTGTCCGAGGGGACTGCCCCGAATCACCCTGCGGTGAAGGCGAGCGCTGCAACATGCGCCTGTTCCGGGGCCATGGCGTGTTCTGGTGTGCCCGCCTGTGCAACCCGCTCGTGGCGGACAGCTGCCCCGCGGACCACGTCTGCGGAGCGGGCAGTGCCACGGTCAGCACCTGCTATCGCAAGTGCGACCCGGTGGAGCCGCGGTCCTGTGGCGAGGGCTGGAGCTGCGTCTCCGTCTCGGAAGACATGACGCAGTGGGGCTGCAGGCCCGCTTCCAGGTAACCGCGGCTCCTGGGGACGCACGCCGCGCCGTCAGCGCACGCTGAGCAGCTCCACGTCGAAGACGAGCACCGAGTTGGGAGGAATGACGGGCGGGCTACCCGACTCGCCGTACCCGAGCTCGGAGGGGATGACGAGCCGGCGCTTGCCTCCGACCTTCATGCCGACGACGCCCTCCTCCCAGCCGGCGATGAGCCGGTCCTGACCCAGGGTGAAGACGAAGCCTTCGTTGCCGTCGCGGCTGGTGTCGAACATCGACCCGTCGGGGAGCCAACCGGTGTAGTGCATCTGGAGCCTGCGGCCGGTGGTGACCTCGGTGCCGGTGCCCACCACCAGGTCCTGCGTATAGAGGCCGGAGGCGCTGCGGTTCATGGCGTTGAGGTCCACGCCCAGCGAGGGCGCGAACGTCACCTTCGTGGGGTCTCCCGAGTCCGAGCCACACGCGGACACGAGGAGCAGCAGGCAGGCGGAGAGCAGCAGGGAAAGACGGTTCATGGGTGGGAGCCTCTTGGGAGGTGAAGGGCGCGCGAGCCTATCAAGGGGAGGAGCGCGGCCCAGAGGCTCAATGGGAGTGGTCGCGCGGGCCGCCGCCTGCCCACTGGTAGCCCACGGTGGCGCCCGAGCCGATGAATCCCAGGGCGATCGTCTTTCGGAACCACATGAGCGCGTCGCGGTTGCCGACGACCTCCTCCAGCAACCCATGCACGGCCACGCCGAGCAGCATGCCCACGGCCGCTCCCCCCAGGGCGCCCAGGAAGGCGTCTCCCCGCTCCTTGCTGCCGTGGAAGGCCAGCTCCCCGAGTCCCCAGGTGCCCAGCGCCGCGACGGGGGGCGTCAGCACCAGCCCCACGCCGAACCCCGCCACATCCAGCTCCGACCACCGGCCGCCCGCATCGGCCGGTTGCAGGAACAGCAGCCCGCCGGGCAGCGAGCCCACGACGCTCCCGGCC
Source organism: Vitiosangium sp. GDMCC 1.1324 (assembly GCF_003044305.1). Taxonomy (GTDB): domain Bacteria; phylum Myxococcota; class Myxococcia; order Myxococcales; family Myxococcaceae; genus Archangium. The sequence goes on from NZ_PZOX01000033.1 coordinate 128,872, forward strand.
ACCGTCTCCGCCGCCGTCACCCACAGCCGCTCTCCACCCAGGAGGCTCGCGCCGTACACGCCTGCGAGCGGCACCAGGGCGACCGTCCCATACGCCATCCAGGCCGCGGCAGTGATGGGCGCGTCCGCCGCCACATGCGGTGACGTGCTCTCGGGCCGCCGGGGCGGCTCCACCTTGGGCGGCTCCGTTCGAGGCTGCTCGGGGAGGGGAGGGGACTCGGCGTCCTCGGCGGGGAGCAGGGAGAGCGCCACGGGGACTCCGCGGGCCCGCGCCGCCAGTGGCCCTTCATGCTCGAGCACTTCCGACAGCGGCCTTGCGTACGTCGGCGATGAGGCGAGCACGGCCGCGAGCAGCGCGATAGGGGCCAGACACGAAGGCGGAGAAGCAGGCAGGCGCATGGTGTTCCAGACGAGGCTCCGAGTGCCGGTGCCCCAGCCCGACGCCCGGACCGAGGGGACCCGGCGGCGGACCCGTACCGCGCAGGGATGGAACCGCCCTCCCACTTCGTCCACCCGTGCACCTCGCCAGGCGCGTCCCAGCGGACAGAGGGGCTCCATCCGTGTCGGCCCGTGAACGGAGTGCGCGCTCCCGGAGGCAGCCACGGAGGGCGTGACTAGCTTCCGCGGGTGAAGAACCGTTGGCCGCTGCTGGTGCTCGCCTTCGTGCTGGCGGGCTGTCCCCTGCCGAATCATCGGCTCGCCCTGCGCATCCGCGACGACGTGCCCGACACGCCCGAGGGCCTGTCGCTCGCCTGGTACCAGGCGCTGGGCGTGGAGCTGGAGCCGGGCAACCAGGTGCAGCTCGTCCACAACGGCCACGTCTTCGATGTCCTCGAACAGGAGATTCGTGCCGCCCGTTCCAGCATCCACATCCTCGTCTACATCTGGCGCCCGGGAGACCCGTCCAACCGGCTCATCAAGGCCCTGCGCGAGCGCCACCCTGGAGTGGTCTGCCGCATCCTGGTGGACCCGCTGGGCAGCATCCGCTTCCAGGACGAGGTGGGGCCCAAGCTCGTGGATGCCGGCTGCGAGGTGCGCGTCTTCCGCCCCCTGCAGGGCACCATCTCCTCGCTGAACATGCAGCGCTTCCAGGCGCGGCTGCACCGCAAGGTCGCCGTGCGCGATGGGGTGTCCGGGCTCACCGGTGGCTGGGGCATCTGGAAGAGCTGGGAGGGTAATGGCAAGAAACCGAACGAGTGGCGCGACGCCAACATCTGGGTGCAGGGCCCCGCGGTGCGAGGCATGCAGCTGGCCTTCGCGCAGAACTGGCAGGAGGCGGGGGGCGGGATGCTGCCGGCCGACGTCTTCCCCGAGCCCATCCCCGCCATGGGCGAGGCCCGCGCCGGCTTCGTCACCCACACCGCCGCGCCCGTGCTCACCAACGCCGAGCGTATGGCTCTGCTCGCCATCGCCTCGGCGAAGAAGCGGCTGTGGATAGCGAACTCGTACTTCATCCCCACCGGCCCCATGCAGGACATGCTCATCGCCAAGGCGAAGGCGGGCGTGGACGTGCGGGTGCTCACGCCCGGGCGGCACCATGACATCCCTCCGGTGCACGAGGGCCAGCGCGCCACCTACGAGCGGCTGCTGGAGAACGGGGTGCGCATCTGGGAGTACGAGGTGTCGATGATGCACTCCAAGACGCTGCTGGTGGATGACCGGCTGTCGGTGGTGGGCTCGACGAACCTGGATCCACTGGCCCTCAGCGCCGAGGAGGGCTCGATGGTGGTGGACGACGCGGACCTGGCGGCGGGGCTCGCCCGGGACTTCGAGGAGGACCTCCGCCACTCGGTGGAGATCCGCTGGGACTCGTGGCGCCGGCGGGGTCTCTTCAAGCGGCTGTCCGAGCGGGTGATGGTGCTCTTCGGCAGATACCTTTGACACCCCGCTCGACACCCCGCTCGCCCGTCTGTCCCATGGGGCCCGTTGATGGCCGGCGCGCCATGGCATACAGGCTGCGGGGAGATGACGCCGGGAGCCCTGGACAGAGCCACACCGCGGGACGCCTCACGAGGGGCCGGACCCGGGCGCTCCCCGTCGCTCGTGCCCCTGGCTCTCGGTGCCTCGGTGGTGCTGCACGTCCTCGGGGCCGCGGTGCTCTGGCGCGGTGCGTCGGAGCCGGAGCACGTGAGGAAGGCAGGCGGGCCGCTCGAGGTGGAGCTCGTCTGGCGCGATGCGTCGGGACCATCCGGGACCGAGGGCACCGGGCAGAAGGCGCCAGAGGTCCCAGCGCCCGCCCGTCCGCCCGAGCGGATACGGCGCCCGGCCCCGGCGAGCCGGAGCCACGAGAAGGCCCCACCCCGAGCCGGTGGGGAGGTGGCTGGCACCTCGCTCGTGGAGCGGGCCGAGCCTGAACCGGACGTCCGGCAGGCGGCCCTCCCTTCCGATGAATCACAGACACCGGAACCGGCGCCCGTCGCGGGCGGGCTTCCAGAGGCCACGGTCGGGGCGGCTCCACGGGGAGCCGGGGAGGGCGTGCCGGGGAGTGGTTCGGAGGAGACCTCGCGGGTAGGGGCGCCAGGAGGAGGGATGGCTCCGGGGCCGGGTCTCCCGGGAGGAGGCACACCGGGCGTGGACGTGGGCTCGGAGTTGCGGGCCTATCGCGAGCGGCTCTCGCGGCATGTCACCCGACAACGACGCTACCCGGCGCAGGCCGTGAGGCTCGGTATGGAGGGCACCGCCCTGGTACGTGTACGTATCAACCGCGACGGCTCTCTGGCGGGGCCGCCCCGGCTCGAGGGCTCCTCGCGCTTCGGGGTGCTGGACGCCGAGGCCCTGCGCATGGTGGAGGCCGCCGCGCCCTTCTCTCCGCTGCCCGCGGAGCTGCCCCGCGAATCGGCCGAGTTCGTCATCCCGGTGAGCTTCTCGCTGCGTGCCGCCTCGGGTTGAGCCGGCCAGCCACTCGCGGCCCGTCCATTCACCGGCTAAGCTGTGTTCTTCGACAGGGAGGCTTCACGGCAAGTCCGGTTCTCGTGCTTCCCGTGTGCGTCACCGCGGGAGGGCGGTATGGACGGCGCCAGCACTACGCTCAACGGCATCCTGGCCATGTACCAGGAGGAGCGGTTCTTCTACATCGCCGTCGGCTCCTCGTTGTTGAGCATCACCGCGTTCCTGGCGTTCGCGCTGCCCTGGACGTGGGTGGCCTACATGAATCCCGAGTCGCTGCGGAAGTACCGGATTCAAGGCCGGGAGTTCCCGGTGAAGCGCTGGTTGGTGCCGTCGCTGCAGCGCTTCGCCCTCAACAACCTGGTGTCCTTCCTGAGCGTGGTGCTGACGTGGCCGCTGCTGCGCCTGTCGGGCATCCACGCGGGTCCGCTGCCGCCCTGGTACGTCATCGTCGGGCAGGTCGCCTTCTTCATCGTCCTGGACGACTTCCTCTACTACTGGATGCACCGGACGCTGCACCGGCCCTGGCTCTACAAGCACATCCACTCGGTGCACCACCGGATTACGACGCCCTTCGCGCTCACCGGCAATTACATGCACATGATCGAGTTCATGCTGACCTCGACGCTGGTGATGACGGGGCCCTCGCTGGTGGGGGCGCACGTGGTGACGCTGTGGGTATGGATTGTGTTCCGGCAGCTCGAGGCGGCCGACGGGCACTCGGGCTACGACGTGCCGTGGAACCCGGCGCTGCTCGTGCCCTTCTACAAGGGGCCCGTGTACCACGACTTCCACCACCGGCGGTTCTTCGGCAACTACGCCGGCTTCTTCGCCTACCTGGACAGGCTCTTTGGCGGCACCTACTCCAAGGGGTACGAGGACTACCGCCGGGCGCAGCAGCAGCCGCAGGGGCAGCCCCCGCCGGAGCCGCAGCCCCAGCCTCCGCAGCCGTAGCTACCGCACGAGCTCCTCGAAGCGGCGCCAGGACACGTTGCGCCCGGTGAGCACCACCACGGTGGGGCCGAGCGGGCGCGGCATCAGCTTGCGCAGGGCGGCGAGTCCCGCCGCGGCCGAGGGCTCGAGGATGTACTTCGTATCCGCCACGCACCAGCGCATGGCCTCGCGCAGCTCGTCGTCGGAGACGAGCACGAACTCATCCACGTGGCGCTGGAGGTAGGGCCAGGGGAGCAGCTCCCGCTCCACCCGCGCGCCGATGCCCTCGGCGATGGAGGGCCGCACATCCTGGACGTCCACGGGGTGGCCCTCGCGGTGCCAGAGCGCGAGCACGGCGGAGGTTTCGGGCTGGACGCCGATGAGGCGGATTCGAGGGTTGGCGGCCTTGAGCGCCACGCTCATGCCGGCGAGCAGCCCGCCGCCGCCCACGCCCACGAGCACCGTCTCCACATGGGGGCAGTCCTCGAGGATTTCGAGCGCCACGGTGCCTCCGCCCTCCATCATGTGGCGGTCGTTGTAGGCGGAGAGGAAGGTATAGCCCCGCTCGGAGGCGACGCGGCGGGCGGCCTCGCGGGCCTGAGGGACGTCGTCGAAGTACTCGAGGTGCGCGCCGTACTCCTGAATCATGCGCAGCTTGTCGGGGTCGGCCGAGCGCGGCAGGTAGATGTGGGCCTTCGCGCCGAGTGTGGCGGCGGCGTAGGCGAGCCCGATGCCATGTCCGCCGGCGGTGGGGGCGATGAACTCGGCGTCGGGGCGCGAGGCGCGCACGGAGAGCACCTTGTGGAGCGAGCCGCGCGGCTTGAAGCTGCCGGTGACCTGGAGGTTCTCCAGCTTGAGGAGCACCGGGGAGCCCGCGAGCTTCGAGAGCGACGCGTTGGGCTCAAGCGGGGTGTGGCGGATGTAGGGGGCGATGCCGCGGCGCGCGGCGAGGAGGTGCGAGGGGAGGAGCTCCAGCTCGGCGGTGGGTGCGCTCATGACGGGGCTGTTTAAGGGCCTCGGAGACGCGCTTCCAGATATCCAGACATAACCGCTTCTTCCTTGAAAGAACCGGAAACGGAGGGTGATACTCGGAGTGAACCTGGAGGACTGATCCATCCAGGACACCTGGAGCCGAGCCCATGAAGACGCTTCGCCTGCCCCTGATGGTTGTGTGCACCCTGTCACTGGCCGCCTGCGGTGGGAGTGACTCGAGCCCCGAGGCGGCTCCCGTGGAGACGGAGACGGCCGGGAAGCCGGGAGAGGTGCACGCGATGGCCACGTGCTACGCGTACCTGCTCGATAGCGCCAACTTCTCCCCGCCGACGCTCAACCCCTGGCCGGTGACGGGAGTGGTGGGCCAGTGCATCAACCTTCCGGCGGCCTCGGACAACCTCACCACATCCTTCCGCCTCGCCAACTGTGGGGTGATCTTCTTCGACGGGGCCAATTGTACGGGAGCGTCGTTCGCGGCGCCGACCAGCGCCAACATGCCGCTCGCGTTCGACAACCTCACCACCTCGCTGCGCTTCTACTAACGCCGAGATCAGTTGCGTTGAGGGAAGGAGAGGCAGCGGCGGAACCAGGCGGCGAGTGTCGCGAGGGGCGTTGCGGCGCGTAGCTGCCGCAACACCTGGGCCAGGTCGGCAAGAGCGCGAGGCTCGAGCCGGCGCAGCTGTCGCTCGAGCAATCAAGTGAAGGCGTCGCGGCGCCTGGAGTGCCAGTGCGCCGCTGACTTGAGCTGCCACCGCGCCGTGCACCCCCTTTCGTCGGGGTTTCTGGCCAAGGGGCAGCGCGCGTCCAGGGGCGCACAGTAGGGGTGGCTGAGACTCCGGGCCGGTGCGGGTGCGCCCCTCCCCTGTAAGGTGGGGCGTCCTGCATCCTATCCTTCAGGGTTGTTTCTCCTGGGGGAAAGGCCAGCGCCATGGCGAATGAGTACCGAAGTCCTGGGCGGGGGAGGGCGGCGGTACGCAGCTCGATGCTCGGAGTGGAAGTACGGGAGGCCCGCCGCGGTGGGCGCCAGCAGGGGCGTTCGGGCTCATCGTGCTCTTCCTCTTCGCGGCGTGTGCGACGCAGGCACCCATGGCGGGGATGGGCGGGGGGCAGAGCCGATACGGGCGTGAGGCGCCAGATGACGACACGGCGCGGGCCGGGCCGGCCACGGAGCGGGGACTTGAGGGCGCTCCAGTGTTCGATGTGGTGGTGCTCGATCCTGGGCGAGTGAGGACACGGCCGGTTCCGACAACGAAGGCCGAGTTTCGGGAGCGGGTGGAGCGGCTGGCCCGCGGGCTCCGGCTCAAGGGCAGCCCTCAGGAGGTGGCCGAGCAGGTGCTCAAGGTCAAGGAGCTGCTGCGTCAGGCCCGTGAAGTGAGACCAGTCTCGGATGTGGAAGGGGCTGGGAGTTTTACCGGGGAGTGGGATCCACGGGCTGATGACGGACGGGGGCGAATTGACGCCCTGCTGCCGGAAGAGCAGTGGGGGCCCGTTCGGCTCGAGCCCCAAGCGGAGGCGGAGCTTCGGGCGAGGTACGAACGCTTCTGCATTACCCGAGGGGGCGGTGACTGCCTCGGGCTGTTTGTTGATGGCCCGTACCTACGCTCGGACGACCGGAGCACGCTCGCCCTGGCCCTGGCCTTCGGCTCAGTCCTGGACGAGACGTATGCGGCGCTCGGGCGGGAGCTGAACCCCAAGGCGATCCTGGCCTCTATCGTGTGGATGGCGGGCATCTACATGGGCCTGTGGCTGTTGCCGGAGCCGGTGACGAAGGGGATGGCTGCGGTGCTCACGGTGGCGCTGGTGGCCTGGCTCGGCATCGACACCGTGTGGGGCCTCATGGACGGCTGGGCGGAGCTCGTCATGAAGGCGCGGGTAGCCACCACCTTTGACGAGTTGCGTGAGGCCGGGGCGGGCTTCGCCAAGGTGCTGGGGACGGACGCGGCCCGGGCGATGATCATGGCGGTGACGGCGCTGACGGGGCGGACGCTGGCGGAGGTGGGGCCGGTGTTGCGCTCGCTGCCAGGCTTCCGGCTCGCGCAGTTGCAACTCGCTGGGCAGGGAGGCCCGGCGTGGGTGCTCGTGCGGTTGGAGCAGGTGCAGACGGTGGCTGCCTCGGCAGAGGGCGCCCTGGCGATAACGGTAGGGCCCGAGGGTGCGGTCGCCGGCGCGATGATGAACCGCAACAGTGCGGCGTCCTCAAGCTCGAGTGGGTCTCAGGCCAATGAGGTGTACCGGCACCGCGGCGGTAACAGGCAGGTGGAGAGGAACGGCGAGCGGTGGCACCTGCCACGAGGCGCGTCCGTCAACGACATTCCCGCCTCTGACCCCCTGGGTGACCGACTCCAGGCGGCAGCGAGGCGGCTGGCGGGGCGTTGGGGGCCGCAGCACTACACGCCGAAGGTGGAGAGAGCCATAGATCGAATGCTGCAGAGGGGGCTCGTACACCGCGCGAACCTGCTGGAGCGCCAGGCTAAGTAGGTAGGCAAAAGTTCCTTTACATTAAGGAATGGAGCCAGAAGTGGAGGGAGAGGACTCCCGCCTTGCGCAGCGCCTGCTGCGCAGAGAGGCCCAGGACCCAGTCTTCGGCGTCCTGGGCC